>NZ_JBPUKX010000001.1:0-4800000 GCF_054729195.1 Streptomyces sp. YIM S03343 | reverse complement strand
ACGCACGTCATCGAGCAGGCCGGGGACCCGCTCCGGGCCCAGCGCCGAGCCGTCCAGGGCGTGCAGCGACAGCAGTCCGGCGTCGAGGTCGGGGGCGGAGGTTCCCAGCAGGAGGATGTCTTGCCGTACGGCGACTATGCCGCGGGCGGCGCCTTCGCCGACGGTGCGGGGGCGGGCCGAGCCGGCCAGCCCCAGGGGGCGGGAGCCGAACGCCTCCTGGCGGCGGGAGTTCAACTCGGCTGTGCGCCGCCCCAGTTCTGCCGCGCGGTCGGCTATGCGTGCTCGCAGGATCTGGTAGGTGCCGTCCTCGACGCCCATGGTTGGTCCTCGTTCCCCCTCGATCGTCTGCGGCGCCGTTGTGGCTGGTCGCGCCCGCGCGGCGGTAGCCGCATATCAATACAGCCCCGCGCCCCTGACGGGGCGCTGTCGTGGTCGCGCTACTTCGCCGCACCGTTGGCGAGTTGCACCGGATCGACCGACACGGGGTCTCCGTTCGCCTGCCCGCCCAGCAGCTTCAGCAGCAGGGCCAGGTTCCACGGGCCGCCGGCCGCCAGGCCGCGCAGTACCTCCGTCGCGTCGCCGGTGAAGCTCTTCTCGCCGCTGAGCCACTCCGCGCCGAGGGCCTGTACCGTCTCCGAGCCCTGTACCGCGCCGTCGACGGCCTTGCCGAAGGACACCGCGCCGACCAGCCGCTCCAGGAACACGCTGTCGCCGCCCACGATGTCGATGTCCGCGCTCTCCAGTCCGGCGGCCAGCACCGACGCCTGTGCCTCGGCCACCGTCCGCTGGACCTCCAGCGCGGCCATCCGGACGTCCTTGTCGGCGGCCAGCCGCAGCCGGAACTCCTCGTGCGCCCGGGACACCTCGTCCAGCGCGGCCATCGCCGCCGCCTTCTCCTTCAGGCCGGCGGCCTCACCCAGCAGCCGCTCCCGGATGCCCGCCGCCTCCGCGTTCGCCTTGCTCTCCGCCACGGCGGCCTCGGCCAGCCCGACCTTCTCGATGGCGTCCGCCTTCTCCTTCAGACCGGCCGCCTCGCCCTCCAGCCGGGCCCGCACACCGGCCGCCTCGGCCAGCGCCTGGCGCTCCGCCACCTCGGCCTGTGCCAGACCGGCGGCCCCGGCCATGGCGCGCTCGCCCTCCGCCCGGCGCACCTGGGCGGCGGCGTCCAGCTCCGCGCTCTTCTGCCCGGCCTCGGCCAGCACGAGCTGTTCCTTGGCCCGCAGGTGCGCGGCCTGCTCGGCGGCCTCGGCCGCCTTGATGTCCTTGACGAGCTGTTCCTGCGCCTCCGCCTCGGCGGAGATGATGATCGTCTGCCGGGTGCGCTCGGCCTCCTGGACGACCCGGACCCGCTTGATCTCCTCCTCCTGCTCCGCGACCGTGCGCTCCACCGCGACCCGCTCGCGCACCACATCGGCCACGCCCCGGCGCTCGACCTCGACCTGCTTCTCCTTCTCCGCCCTGGCGAGCTCCACCTCCCGCTCCCGGTTGACGACCTCCAGCAGCCGGTCCTTCTCGATGCGCTCGCCCTCCACCGCGAGGACCCGCTCCCGGTTCTTCTCGGCGACCGCGATCTCCCGCTGCTGGTTCTCCCGCTGGACGCCGAGGAGTTCCTCGGTCCGCAGCAGCGCGCTGTGCGCCTTGAGCCGCTCCTCCTCCTGGACCTGCGCGGTGGCCGCCTCCTCCTGGGCCCGCAGGGTCTCGATCCCCTTCCGCTGCCGGATCTCCGCCTCCGCGCGCCGCCGTTCCAGCTCCAGCACGGCCTCGCGCGCGTCCACGTCCTGGCGGGTGATCTCCATCTCCTCGTTGCGCTGGAAGTCGTTGGTGCGGATGTGCTCCAGTGCCGTCAGCTCGGTGATCTTCCGGATGCCCTGCGCGTCAAGGATGTTGGAGGCGTCGAGCTGCTCCAGCGGGGTCTGCTCCAGGTGGTCGATCGCCGCGTCCTCCAGGTGGTAACCGTTCAGATCGGTACCGATGGCCGCGACGATCCGGTCCCTGAACTCCTCGCGCTTGGTGTAGAGATCGGCGAAGTCGAGCTGCTTGCCGACCGTGCGCAGCGCCTCGGCGAACTTCGCGCAGAACAGGTTCTGCAGGGTCTCCTGATGGCTGGCCCGCTCGGTCCCGATGGCCTGGGCCACCTTGATGACGTCCTCCACCGTCTTGTTCACCCGGACGAAGAACGTGATCTGGATGTCGGCGCGGATGTTGTCCTTGCAGATCATGCCCTCCCGGCCGGTCCGGGAGATCTCGATCGTCTTCACCGAGATATCCATGACCTCCGCGCGGTGCAGCATGGGCAGGACCAGGGTCCCGGTGAAGGTGACGTCGACGCTCTTGGGTCTGGAGACGATCAGGGCCTCGCCCTGGACCACCTTGCGGAACAGCCGGCCGAAGAGCAGCAGCGTGCCCAGGCCGATGAGCAGCAGGACGGCGACGAGCACACCGATTCCGATGGTGACGACAGACATGGCGGTTCCCTTGGACGACCTTGCCGTGGATGAGTGGGTGAAACGCTGGGCGTGCGGAACGCCTGGAACAACGGGAACGGACGGAGCGTGAGGTCGCGTCAACCGGTGGGCGTCAACCGGTGGACGGCGGGGCGGGCATGACCCAGAAGAACTCGCCGTCGTCGTCGTAGTCGTAGATGAGGGCCGACGCCCCGGCACCCAGAACGCCGCCAGGCCCGGCCGCGTCGTCGTGGCTCTGCCGGACCTGCACGGTCGCGGAGGATCCGTCGACGGCGTGGACCTCGGCCTGCCCGAAGTCGGGGCCGACCCGCCCGGTGCGGATCACGCAGCCGAGACCGACGAAGTCGCGGCGCGACGGCGGCGGGACGGGGGCGGGCGTCAGCCGTCGCAGCGGCCATGCCAGTACGCGCGCTCCCGCCCACCCGCCGACCAGGGCGGCCGGCAGCAGAACCCCGTGATCCCTGCTGCCGACCAGCACCCGGCCGGTCAGCGCGCTGAACCAGGCGAAGGCGACCACGAGCGACACCGCCACCGTGATCGGTACCCCGCCCAGACCCAGCACCCGCTGCAGCCCCCCGTGGCCATGGCGCCCCCCGCCGTGCCCGTGGCCGTGCCCCCCGCCGTGCCCGTGGCCGCCATGGCCCGCGCCGGCTCCATGGCCGTGATGTCCCCCGCGTGCCCCGGGAAAGTGCGCGCCTCCCAGGAGCACCAGCAGCCAGTAGGCCGCCACCACGACGAGGGCGAAGGTGAAGACCACGGTCGGATACGCCGTGATCGCCCCCAGAAAGTCCCCCACTGCCTTCGCCCGCCTCCGCGATCCCCCGTCGGCCACGCTTCGTGTGCCGCAGGCCCAAGGGTGACATCGCGCGGGCGGCCACGCACTGCGTGATCCCGGCAGTCTCGGCACCCCTTTCATGTCCCGGATCAGCTCACAGAGGCAGAGAAGCTAGCCATGTAAGACACATCGTCTTACATTGGCTGCATGGCTGACACCATCACGATCCGCAGCGACTCGGAGACCGAGCACGCCCTCGACGTTCTCACCCAGGACGGCAGCTCGCGCTCGGCGGCCATCCGCCAAGCCGTGCTCGAAGCCGCCCTGCGCAAGGAGCGGGCTGCCGCGATGCGCCGCGCTGTCCTGCGTATGCCGCTCGGTGAACCGGACGGCATCGACATCGCCGCGGAGATCGCCCACAACCGCGAGGACGAGCGCTGATGATCTATCTCGACTCCGCCGCCGTCGTGAAACTCGTCCACGCCGAGTCCGAGTCGCAGGCCTTGCGCGACTGGCTCGACGAACGGGCGGAGACCGGATGGACGAGTTCGGTTCTGGTGGAGATCGAGTCGTCGCGAGCCCTGGCACGCTACGCCCCGGAAGCCATCGTCCGGCTCCACCCGGTTCTCGACCTGATCGAACTGGTGGAGCTCAACGCCAGCATTCGCATCCTGGCCCAGACCGTGAAACCGGCGACAGTACGGAGCCTGAACGCCATCCATCTGGCAACGGCTCTCCGTATCCGCTCCCGACTCACCTCGTTCGTCACGTACGACAAACGACTGGCCGATGCCGCCCAAGCAGCCGGGCTGACCGTCGACGTGCCTGCCTGAGACATCTCCGCACCAGCAGGACCCCCTTCCCGACAACGGGTGATGAGAGCCACGGACGGCGGATGAAAACGGTCAGACCTTCTCGGCCCGCAAACGCGCCAGGCCGTTGGTGAGCAGTCCGATGTCCTCGACGTCGGAGGTCAGGATCGTCACCCGGCCCGGATGCTGAAGCGCGGTCGCGCACAGCATGGCGTCGATGGCGTATTTGTGGCCGTGCAGCCCCGCGCTCCGCAGGAGGGCGGCAGCAGACTGCGCAACCGCCTGGGTGACCGGCTCCACGGTCAGCCGGGACAGGGTCCACTTCAGCGCGGCCTCGTTGATCTTCGGGTGGATCACCTCGACCAGCACCGCGGCCGAGGTGACGACCGGCAGGTCCGCGGCCCGGGCGGCCGTCAGCCACTCATGGATCTCCCGGTCTCGCTGCACCGCCTTCGCAAGGCCCTCGCTGTCGAGGACCAGGGCACCGCTCACGCAGCCGCCCCGGCATCAGAGGCGCCGCCGAGAAGACGAGCGCGCTTCGCCGCCACCGCCTCCGGATCGGCCGGACCGTGCACCTTGTCGAAGTCGGCGATCAGCTCGTCCAGATTGTCCCGCTCTATCTGCCGCTGGGCCGCCTTCTCCAGGTACGCCGAGACGCCCCGCTTCCCGACCCGCTCACGGATCGCATGCAGGGTGCCGGCGGTCAGGGTCACAGAGATGCCACTCGTGGGACCGTCACCGGGGAGGAAGTCCATGCTGTCGTCAGCCATGACTCCCATAATGCCATGAGAAATAGCATTACGCGTGACACCGTCACCGCTCCCTCGCGGGCGTGATCATCTCCGCGCCCCCGTCGACGTCCGGTGCTCGCGATGGCTCAGAGGGCGCAGGAGACGACGGCCCACACCGTCTTGCCCGGTGCGCCCGGCCGTTCCGTGACGCCCCAGTTCTCGGCCAGTGCCGCGACGAGGGTGAGCCCGCGTCCGCTGTCCGCGAGCGGCGGTACGTCGTCCGGGGCGAGGACCGGCAGCCGCTCGCCCCGTACGTCGCTCACCTCCACGCGCACATGGCCTCCCGCCGTGTTCCTGCCGAGCCGCAGTTCGGCGTCCCGCCCGGGTACCCGTCCGTGCGTGACGGCGTTCGTGGCCAGCTCGGCCACGATCAGTTCCACGGTGTCGTGCACGGGAGTGCCGTAGGTCCAGCCCCAGGCGTGCATCTGGTGGGAGGCGAGGTGCCGGGCCAGGCGGGCGCCCCGGGGAGTGGCGGTGAAGCGGAGGGTGAAGGTGGTCGAGCCGGTCGGGCCGGTCTGGCCGGTTACGGGCTGCGAGGTCTGCGAGATGGTCACAGACCGGAGGATTCCGGGTCGGTACGGCTGTGACCAGCATTGATGGCCCCACGGTCGGTTTCTGTGGGGGCGGTGCGGGTGACTGTCGGGATGGTCGGGGCCAACCGCTCGACGCCATCGCCGAGGAGCTGAACCGGGAGCAAGGTGCGGTCGGTGCATCGCGGGCACAGGACCTCCTCCCCGACCGGGCGGAACAGGGTGGCTTGGTCGTGGTTGCCCTCACACTCCCGGGTGCCGGTCAGCCGGGTGGAAAGGCGGCCACCGGGAGGAGGAGCGGACGGGGGCGTGCACGCGGGTTCCGGGTCGAGCTCGGGCGCGGAAGGTACGTCGCGGAGGAGGTGGCGCAGCAGGCCGCCGGGGCGGTGGACGGGGGTGCCGTCGTCAGGGAGGCCGCGGAGGATGTGGGTGCGGATGCTGGTGGGCGGGTGGCCTGCGGCCAGCCAGGCGGCAGTGAGACGGGTCAGCTCGGCGTGCATGGGGCGCGGGATGTGCCGCAGGTCCGGGGCGAGGTGGGGGAAGGCGGAGACGAGGGCGGCGGCCTCTTCGAGGAGGGGGCGGGGATGAGTCGGTTCCGGTTCCGGCTCCGGCTCCGGGTGGGCGGGGTGCGGTGGATCGTCCGTGCGCTGCGGGGGGTTGGGGGGTTGGTTGGAGGTGTTTCCAGTCAGGTCTTGCATTGGATGACCGTCGGAGAGCGGAGGGGTCGGGTCACCGGCCGTCGGATGGTGACCACTCGGTGCGAGCTGCGGCGATACGCGTACGGGGGCAGGTTCGTCGGCCGTGACTGCGGGGCCTACGGGCATCCGCGCGAGCAGCTTCGCGGCTTCCCCGGGGCTCAACGGGACACTGGACACGAGCTGCTGGGTCACCCAGAGGCCACCGGGCCCCTGGACGCGTCGCTCGTGCACGAAGCCCTCGTTCTTGAGCTGCCGCTTGGCCCGCGTGAAGGCGCTGCCGCCGATCCGGGCGCGCTCGGCGCTGCGGGACAGGGGCTCGCGTGCTCCCTGCGGGAGGGACAGCTGCCAGGTGAGGAGACGGACCGCGTCGGAGGACAGGCGGGGGTGCCGGATGATGTCGTGGGAGAACTGGGTGTACGCGCGCGGGGGCGCGATATGGTGCCGGTAAATCACGGTGGAGCCTCATTCCACGGGTGGTTCAGGCCCTCGCGTACGGTTGCCATCCGTTGCGGGGGCCGTCTTGTTGTGGGTGCGGCTTTGGGGATGACCGTGCCGCACGCAAAGTGTGCACATGAACGCGTTGAGTGAAAGGCATGTTTTCGGGGCTGTTCACTCGTACGAAGCAACTTGCCCGGTTGTGAGCCTGTTCGACTTGCCTCCCTCCTAGCCTGCGGTCATCGGGATCGACTTGATCGGCGGCTTCGGCAGCTTTCGGCAGCAAGGGGGCGAGTGCGATGGACACGGGTGCGGACTCGGGCGTGGGCGGCACGGAATCGGACTCGAACGTCGAGTTCCTGCGCTGCTTCGGCCGCCAGATGAAGCTGCTGCGGGAGGCCGCGGGGCTCACGCAGGTGCAGGTGGCGGACCAGGTCGGGTACAGCGAGGCAATGATCGCCGCGGTGGAGCAGGGGCGGCGGATCGCCAAGCCGGATCTGATCGACGCAGTGGATCACGTGGTGGACGGGCGGGAAGTGCTCATCGCGATGAAGGATGAGGTGGAGAAGGCCCGGTATCCGTCGTTCTTCCGGCGGTACGCACAACTGGAGGCGGAGGCAATTGAGTTGCACGCCTACGTCAGCCATGTGATCAAGGGCCTTCTGCAGACGGAAGAATACGCTCGCGCCGTGTTCCGGATGTGGCGGCCTCTGCTGGACGAGGAGGCGATCGAGCAGAGGGTGTCCACGCGTATGGAACGGCAGAGGCTCTTCGCGCGACGGCCTGCGCCGCTTCTGAGCTTCGTCATCGACGAGCATGTACTCCGGCGGCCGCTCGGAGGGCGTGAGGTACAGCGGGGTCAGCTGGAACAGTTGTTGTCGTACGGTCACCAGCGCAATGTCGAGATGCAGGTCATGCCACTGCACAGGGAAGAGCACGCCGGACTGGCCGGACCCTTCACATTGATCCACTCGCAGGACGAGCGCAGGATGGGGTACGTGGAAGTGCAAGGGTTCAGCACCTTGCACACGGAGCCGAAGAAGGTCAGGCCGCTTGAAGCGACGTATGGCATTCTCCGTGCGCAGGCGTTGACTCCCCGAGAGTCACTGACCTTCATCGAGAAGCTGTTGGGAGAGCTATGAAGGCAAGCAGCCCCGAGCGTGCCATACATGAACTGAGCTGGTTCAAGAGCAGTTACAGCGCTGGTGACGGCGGCGACTGCGTCGAGATCGCGGACGCTGGTACGGCCGTACTCGTCCGTGACTCCAAGCAGCCGGGGGAGGCACGTCTCTCTGTCGGCGCTGCTGAATGGACCGCGTTCGTGCGGATGGCCGCGCGCGGTTGATGTGAGACGGAGGGGCGGCCGGTTGTCCGGCCGCCCCTCTCCGCTGTGCGGATGCTTTCAGTGATCTGTGGCATGGACGGCAACCATTTGCTCGTCGGCAACCACCGGGGTTCGACACACCCCCCGTGCTGAAGGAGCCACGCGATGACACAGCCCCGTACGACCCACCGATCGCGCAAGCGCTTCCGGGTGCTGGCCGTAGGGGCGCTGGCCACGGCCCTGGGAACCGGGCTTCTGCTCGGGTCCCCCGACGCGGACCACGCTTCTGCTGCGGCAGCGACGAAGAGCGTCTACGTTCCGCCCAGTTGGGCCTCGACGGGCGAGGTGCCCTGGGCGAAGAATCGCACCAAGGAATCCGCGAACTTCGTCCTCCTGTGGGGTGAGAAGTCGGGCACCAACCCGAAGACCGCCGCCACGGACTATCGCTTCGACCCGGACGACATCCTGAGCCAGCTCGAGAAGCTGTACTCCTTCTACGTCAACACGATGAAATTCACGCCGGAGACGGGTCTGCTGGCCCAGCACAAGATCGACGTGATCATCACCAAGACCTGGAACCGCTCCGAGCTCGACGCCTGGGCCACCGGCGGGTCGGCCGACGACAAGGTCGGCGTCATCAACATCGCGCCGGGGGCCGCGCAGCCCGGTTCCTGGGGTCTGGCCCATGAACTCGGCCATGTCTTCCAGAACTACACGTTCCTCGGCAAGGGCGGTGGCGTGGGCTTCACCGACGCCTCGGCGGGGACGTTCTGGGAGACCAGCGCCGAGTACATGGCGATGCAGGTGTACCCGGACGGCGGGGCGGGCGACCTGACCCGGTTCCTGCGCACCGAGAACCTGGCGTACTCCTCCAGCCGCCACCACTACGGCAACTGGATGCTCGTGCAGTACCTCGTGGACAAGTACGGCGGCCTCAAGACCTTCAACAACATCTGGAACCAGGCGAAGAGCACCGAGCATCCGCTGGAGACCTACCGGCGCGTCAACAACCTGACGCAGGCTCAACTCAATACGCGTATCACCGAGTACGCCCAGCACCAGGTCACGTACGACTACTCCAACCGCAGCCACATCATGCCGTTCATCAACAACGTGTACGGTGCCGGTTTCATCAACGCCTACAACGGCGTGCCCGTGGACGCGGTCAACAAGTCGGCCGGTCACTACGCGATCCCGGACGCCCTGGCACCCTCCGACTACGGCTACAACAAGGTCAAGCTGGTGCCCGCGAGTGACGGCGCCCTGATCAAGCTGCACTTCAAGGGGCACGCGAACGCGGCCGCCAAGTCCGGATGGTCGTACGGTTTCGTCGCCGTCAAGAACGGCACCGCGCGCTACAGCGCGGTCTCCAGCAGCGCCGACGGCCAGATCAGCTTCCAGACCCAGCCCGGCGAGAAGGAGGTCTACCTCGTCGTCACCGGAACACCGAGCACGGTCCACCACTACGCGTTCCTGGACGGCTACACCAAGAACCACCGTTACCCGTACGAGTTCCGGATCAGCGGTGCCACGCCGTCGGGCTACGAATCCGGGTACAAGAAGCCGACCGCGACCGGTGGCGGCCACTGGCACTCCAACGGCGGCGGCTGGGTCGACGACAGCGCCAACGTCGCCGCCAGCGTCTACGTCGGCCCGCGCGCGGCGGTCTTCGGCAACTCGACGGTGACCGGCAACGCCCGTATCGAGGGCCTGTCCTGGGTCAACTCCGGGGCCACCATCAGCGGCAACGTGGTCGTCAAGGACAACGCGATCGTGCAGGGCGGGGCCAAGCTGTCGGGCAAGGTCGTGGTCGGCGGCGACGCCGAGATGTCGACCACCTGCTCCTCGGGAACGTACCTGCTGTTCAACCCGGACCGAGGCTGCGACGGCAAGGGCGGCGAGAGCGACATCAATCCGTCCCACGGCACCTTCACGGACGCGGAACTCGCGATCAACTAGGTGCGAACCCTCCCCTGACCGGTCCAGCTGGGGCCGGTCAGGGGGTGAGTCCCGCGTCGCGAGCCAGGAGGGCGGCCTGGACGCGGTTGGTGACTTCGAGCGCGGCCAGGATGCGGCTGACGTGGGCCTTGACGGTGCTCTCGCGCATGGCGAGCCGGGTGGCGATGTCGGCGTTGGTGTCGCCCTGGGCGAGGAGGGTGAGTACGTCGCGTTCGCGGGGAGTGAGCCGGCCCAACCGGGCCTGGGCAGCGGCGGCTTGGGGCTTGTTGGTCGCGTGGTAGCGGTCGATCAGTCGGCGGGCCGCGGCAGGGTGGAGCATCGCCGAGCCGGCGGCGACCAGGTAAACGGCGCGGAGGATCTCGGCCGGGTCGGTGTCCTTGAGCAGGAACCCGTCGGCTCCGGCGGCGAGGGCGTCGTAGACGTACTCGTCGAGGTCGAAAGTGGTCAGGGTGATCACCCTCGGCGGGTGGGGAAGGGCCCGCAACCGGGTGGTGGCGGTGATGCCGTCCATGCGGGGCATGCGGACGTCGACCAGGGCGACATCGATGCGGTGTGCGGTGGCTTGTTCGACGGCCTGAAGACCGTCGGCGGCCTGGGCGACCACGTCGATACCTGCGTCGCCCTCGAGGAGGTCGGCCAGGCCCAGGCGGACGAGGGCGTCGTCGTCGACGATCATGGCGCGGATCATGTGTCGGTGCCGTTCTGTTCGATGCCGGCGGGCTGTTCGATGCCGGCGGGGTGGGGGATGCGGGCGGCGAGCCGCCAGGCGCCCGCGCCGGCAGGTCCTGCGTTCAGGTGACCGCCGAGGGCGATGACGCGTTCTCGCAGGCCGATGAGTCCGTAGCCGGAGTCGACGGAGCCGGCTTCCCCGGGAGTGCCGGCGTTGTTGGTGACCTCGACCAGTGTGGCTGGCGGCCCGTAGTCGACGCGTACGGTCACCAGGGAACCGTGAGCGTGTTTGCGGGCGTTGGTCAGTGCCTCCCGGACGATGCGATACACCGCCAGCCGGTGGGTGGTGGGGACCTGGTCCGGGTTGCCTCGGCTCGTCATCCCGACCTGCTGGCCGGCAGCACGGGCCGCGTCGATCAGTTCCCGCACGTCTCTCAGGGCCGGAGCCAGTGTCTCAGGTGTCTGAGCGGTGCCGGGTGTCTGTGCGGTGTCGGGTGTCTGTCTGGTGTCGGGCTCGCGCAGGGCGCCGAGTACGTCGCGCAGGTCGGCGAGTGCCTCGGTGGACGCGGTGCGCAGCAGGCCGAGTCGTTCGGCAACCGGTGCGGGCAGCGTGTCGCTCCTGGTGGCGAGCACACCGGTGTGCAGGGCGATCAGGCTGAGGCGGTGCGCGAGGACGTCGTGCATCTCGGCTGCAATACGGGATCGCTCCGTGACCCGCGCGGCCTCTTCACGCAGCCGGGCTTCGACGCGCAGGTGCTCCATGTCGGCGGCCAGTGCCTGCGTCAGCCGACGGCGGCTGCCGAGCCACAGTCCGGCGACGAAGGCGAAGAGCAACACGAACAGCGCGGACACATACCGTTGCTCGGCCCAGATCCGGGATGCCGGCAAGCCGAGCAGATTGGCGGTCAGCGCGACGACGGCGCAGCCCACCGCCACCCGCGTCCGACGGGCCACGGCCAGGTCGAACATGACGATGGCCAGCAGCAACAGCGTGAGCCATCCCCACCACGCGGTGACCGCAGTGACAAGGAACGGCGCGACGGGCCACCGCAGCCGCGGCACGACCAGGGCCACTCCGCAGACCACCGCCGAGAGCGTGACCGGCACCAGGTACCGGCCGTCGCTGACCGAAGCGCCGTTCATGGCGATGATCAGCACGAAAACCGCCACGAGTGCGGCCCGCCCGAGGGCCGCCGACCAGCTTGAGACCGTGCTCCTGTTCACCATGGCAATCCTAGGAACGCTCCCGGCCGGTTCCCTCCGACCATCGGTGACACCCACCCCCTACTTTCGTAGGGGGTGGGTGTCGCACAACGGCGGATCAAAGGACGGCTGGGGCTTTCTAGCGTCCAATCCATGGAAAAACGGACCACCTGGACCACCTCCCACGACCGTGTCCTGGCGCAGCGCCGTGCTGAAGGCTGGATGTTCCTGATCGAAGCGGCTCGTGATCTGCGGACCACCGGTGCCATAGCCCCCAGCGGCACGGCGCTGGCCCGCGCCCTGACCGATCCCGTCCGGGCCCAGGCGCCCCGCCCCCTGGCGGTCCTGGAAGCCGGTGCCGGCACCGGTCCGGTCACCCGGTCCCTGATCGCACAGCTCTCCCGGGGCAGCCGCCTGGACGTCGTGGAGGCCAACCCTCGATTCGCCGACCGACTGCGCCACCTCGTCGCCACGCACCCAGGCACGGTCGGCCGATCCGGGCAGGTGACGGTGCACCAGACCTATGTCGAGCAGTTCGACACCACCCAGCGCTACGACGTGATCGTTTCCGGCCTGCCGCTGACCAATTTCACCCCCGCCCAGGTCGAGCGCATCATGGCCCGCTACATGGACCTGCTGCACCCCGGCGGCACGCTCACCTACTTCGCCTATCTCGGAACCCGCAAGGCCCGGGCCCTGACCGCCTCTCGGGCCGAATCCCGCCGCCATGCCGCAGTCGACGAGGTCATGGCCTCCTATCAGCGCGCCTACGCCACAGGCCGCTGGACGGTGTGGGCCAATCTGCCCCCGGCCCACGTCTGGCACCTGCAACGCCCCCTCGTCCGCACCGACCACCCCGAACAGCAGTCCGAACAGCAGCCCGAGGAGCAGTCGGACAGGGCACGACGGCGGTGAACGAGCTCTCCGGCATCCTCGGCCACCTCCCCCCTGCCTGCGCCTACACGGTGGTGGTCCTGGCTGTCCTGGCCGAGTCGATCCTCCTGGTCGGCGCATTCATCCCCACACTCTCCCTGCTGCTGACCGCAGGCGCCCTCTCCCGCACCGGTTACCTCGATCTTCCCGTCGTCATCGCTGCCGCAGCCGGCGCCGTCGCGGTGGGCGACTTCCTGGCCCACCGCACCGGCAGGCTCCTCGGACACCGGCTGGGCGCGGGCCGCGTGGGCCGTCGCATCCCCGACGCCGCCTGGCACCGGGCCGAGACCCTGATGACCCGCCACGGCGGCCGGGCCGTGCTCCTGGCCCGTTTCCTGCCCGTGGTCCGAACCCTCGCCCCCCACTTCGCAGGCGCCACCCGACTCCCCTACTGCCGCATCGCCCCCTACAGCTTCACCGCCGCCTGCCTATGGGCCACAGCAGAAGCCACCAGCGGCTACGCCGCAGCGACGTCCCTCCAGCGGACGCTCACTCTGGGCGCCCCGGTGGTTGCCGTGGCCGTCCTGTCGGCCATCGGGGTGGCAGGTGTGGCAGTCCTACGGCGTCGCCCGAGACGCCACACACGACAGGCCACAGCCACCGGCCCGTCGGCGCCGACGAGGTGCGGCGGCAGATCCGCACGGTCGGTGACAGGTTCGCGGTGCGCCGGCGAAGGTGAAGTGCCGTACGCCCAGGCCCGGGTGCACGTCGGCGGCTACCACCTGATCCAGCACTCATCAGCACCGGACGGATACTGCGGCAGACCGGTCGGTTGCCCGGCCCCTTTGACATCAGGCGAGAGCTCTCGGCCTCGCTGATACCGCAAGAGGGCAAGAGTGCTGGCGTCGTCAGGCTGGGCGCCGTCATGATGGGCGTCGGAGGTTCTTCCTCTTCGGCACGGCGTGTCTCGTACTCGGCGCGATGGATGTTCTGGGGCCCTCATGACCAGCGAAACCCCGGCCTGTCCGGAGTGCGGCCAACCCATGGAGTCCGGTGGTTCCGCGCTTTCCAGACGTGGCAGCGACGGCCGGCGAGCCTGCCGGATGCTCTGGAGGTGTAGCGACCGGCATGTCTGGTGGCGTTGGGCGGACGAGCCCACGGAGCCACTGGAGGTCTGCCCGGTCCCGGAGCTGTTTCACTGACATCCAACGCTGACATCAACGACCACGTACAGCCGCGACATTCAGCAGCCGGGCGGGACCCAGAGTGCGAGGCAGAGCCCCGGCCAGCCCGAGGGAAGATCGAACTCCTAAAGCGGGTGTCGCCTGCCTTCCCGGACGATGACCCGCTCCCACTCCGCGAGGAGCCGCTCGGACCACACGATCTCGTGAACGGAGTCCTCCGTGAGGGCCAGCATCACGTCCATCACCGAGAACGGAAACAAGACGTTGGTGTCCACGAAGACCCGTGGTGCCACGCTTCCCCCTTCTGCTTTGCCGCCGGCGGTGAGAACCGGATCAACTGGCCGATTCGGTGTCGTCCAACACGTCGGCGATCTGACGCCGCCCCTCCCTGCGGCGCTCGCGCCGCTCCTGGAACGCCAGCACATCGGCAAGGCGCACCACACGGTGACTACTTCCGGGCAGATTCGTCGACGGTATGTCACCAGCATCAAGCAGGCGGGTGACAAACGGTCGAGACAAGCCCAGAAGCTCAGCAGTCTCAGCGGGCGACAGCTCAACCTCGGAGGCCAGGACCGTAACCGCATGCCCGCGGGCCAGTTCACCGGCGGAGGCGAGGAGAATGCGGACCAGTTCCCGTGGCAGCGCCAGCTCGCCACCATCCGAGGTACGCACCAGAACCTGAACCTGCTCTGGCGCCATTCGGGCAGTCGCGGCGAGTGCACACTGATGTGAGGGATTCGGTTCAACCTTTTCAGCGCGGGCAAGAACGCTGGTACGAGCCATAGCCTCCTCCAATCGCTGTCCCAGGCAAGAACCCATCTGCAATAACTGTAACTGAGGGGTCTTGCACGGACAACCGTGTGGTCACCAGGGGCGGTCACGACGGTCAGAGGACCTGCCTGGCGCTGTGACGGCACCCCGATCAGCACACCTGGTGAAGGTAGGCAGACCAGCCGGAGGCGTTGAAGATCTGCCCAGTTCCGGGGCTGTTTCGATGACATCCAATGCTGACATCAACGAGGCCGGACGGCGGCACACAGGGGCACTCCTGGGCGACTGTCGGATCAACCGACGACGGCAACAGAGCCGGGCGTAGATCGAACCCCTGAAGCGGGTGTCGCAGGTTCGAATCCTCACGGTCTCACCGGAGCCACCGCCCGACGACTACGCCGCCACGTTGCCCTGATTGCCGCTGGCCGGCACGCATGCTCAAGACTGACTCCTCGTCATCCTGTTTTGGTCGGAACAGGGACAGATCTCGAACGAAAAATATGACCGCACGCAACCGAATATTCGCGGGCCGGAGAGAGGCGCGGAACGCGCGAGTGGACGTCAAAAACTGTTTCGCGGTTGCACTGAATATCGCCAAAATCGGGCGATAGTTTTCAGCCATAACTTCTGGGGGCGTGGCGGTATTTTTCATGTACATGTACTCTCGCCGAGTTACGGGGCAGCGCAGACAATGTCCCCTGCCTTGCCGGCCAGTCTGAAATTCGCGCTTCCGGGGTATTCCCGCGCGAACCGACAGCCGGTCCGGTGGGTCTTTAGTCATGTCGACGAACCGCTGACTTCAGTTCGCACCGCTACCCCGAGGGCCTGACCACCTTCATGTCTCCCCACATAACCGCCGGCCGTCGCCCCCTGGCCATCTGGCTGATTCCCCTGCTGTGGACCCTGGCCTTAGGTGTGTGGGGACTGTCCCGGCAGCACAGCCTGTGGCGGGACGAGGCGGCGACCTGGCAGGTGGCCCGGCGACCCACCCCCGAGATTTGGCACATGCTGGGGCAGGTCGACGCCGTACACGGGCTCTACTACCTGCTGATGCACGGACTCTTCACATGCTTCGGGCCCGGCACGACGACGCTGCGGCTGCCCTCCGTGCTGGCCATGGCGGTAGCCGCGGCCTGCGTGACAGTCATCGGCCGGCGACTGGCCGGGGCCTGGGCGGGCCTGGGGGCAGGGCTGTCACTCGGCCTGCTTCCGGCGGTGCAGTTCTACCTCCAGGAGGGGCGCCCGTACGCACTGGTCACGGCCGGAGCCGCAATCTCGACGCTGCTGCTGGTGACCGTGCTCAAGGGCCGTGGCAGAACAGCGCAGTGGGCGGCCTACGCCGGCGTGGTCCTGCTGTGCGCGTTGCTGAACTGGCTGTCGCTGATGATTCTGCCCGCGCACGCGGCAACCCTGATCTGGACGCGGGCCCGGCGCGAGGTGTGGACCCGCTGGACGGCGGCCTCGGCGGCTGCCGTGGCGGGCGCGCTGCCCCTGATCCTGTTCACCCGGAGCCAGTCCGAACAGATCTCCTGGATTCCGCCGCTGACCTGGCACATGATGATCGGCCCGGCAGTCCTGCTGGCGATCGGCGGCCTCGGAACGCTGCTGGACCGGCCGCGGGCGGGCCGACTGTCGGCGGCGGCCGTGGGGCTGCCGCTCCTTGCGGTGCCGCAACTCATCCTGATCGGCCTTTCCCTGGTCCAGCCGCTGTTCCTGGACCGGTACGTCCTGTTCAGCCTGCTGGGTCTGGCGCTGCTGATCGGGACAGCGCTGGGCACGGCGGTAGGGGCGGCCACGCCGCGCTTCCCGAAGGCATCGCCATGGATCCTCCCCGTGGTGGTCGCCGTGGCGATGGTGGCGCTGCTCCCTCAGGCACTGGCCAAGCGCTCCCCGGCCAGCCGGGTGGACGACGTCTTCGCCGTGGCGCTGGACGTACGGCGGCTCAAGGAGCCCGGAGACGCGGTGCTCTTCTTACCGGCGGAACGACGCGACACCAAGCTGGTCTCCCCCCGCGCCTTCAGCGGTCTGCGGGACATAGCCCTGACCGAGAGTCCGGAGAAGTCCGGGACGTTTAAGGGCGTGGAGGCCGACCCGGCCCGGATCCGGACCGCCATACTGGCCCAACGACGGATCCTGCTGGTGACGGACGCGGCGAAGGTCGCGAGGCCGGTGTCGGCGCAGCGGGACCGGATGAAGACCTCAGTGCTGAAGAAGTACTTCACGCCGGTGGCGGACGAGCAGGTCCGCGGTCGCAGGGTGACGGTGTACCTGCGCGTCGAGAGCCCGTGACGGGAAGCAGAGCGGGATGTTCGGGAGATCGACATCGCCGTCCGCGCACGCAAACGGCCCCGGACAAGCGGTCCGGGGCCGAACACAGCCGATGGTGCGGGCGACCGACTCGCAGCCGAGCGGCCACCAGCAAGGTGGATCCTTCCGCTAGATCGATCGCCGACGCTAGTGCTGTGACCGGAAAGGTTTGCCGGTAAGCCCGCGGCGTCCGGTGCGGTGCATCGCAAGGCGGAGCATCGCCCGCGTACTGGATGTACTCGGGTGATGCGACAACGCAGCGAGGTGCCGTGCCGGGCGTCGCGGGCCGGTGAACCTTTCCGGTCACAGCACTAGTAGTGCTTGGTCAGGTTGGTATCGCCGTGGGTATGTCGCGGTGGCAGGTGGGGCAGGCGCCGGTCCAGAGGGCGAGGAGTGTCTGCAGCTCGCGGACGACTTGGTAGAGGCTCAGGCCGGCGCCGTGTCTTTTGGGGATCGGTTCAGCCGCTGCAGGGTGCAGAAGGCGTGCGCGACGGAGACGAGGGTGACGTGGTGGTGCCAGCCGTTCCAGGTCCGGCCCTCGAAGTGGGCCAGGCCCAGGGCCTGCTTCATCTCGCGGTAGTCGTGCTCGATGCGCCAGCGCAGTTTGGCGAGCCGGACCAGCGTGGTGAGCGGGGTGTCGGCGGGCAGGTCGGACAGCCAGAACTGCACCGGCTCCGGTTCGGTGGCGGGCCATTCGGCCAGCAGCCAGGACTCGGGCAGTTCCGGGCCGTCGGTGGCCTGCCGGATCTCGCGCCCGGCAGGCCGGATCCGCAGGGCCACGAAACGGGAGTACATGCGCCTGCGGCCGGAGCGGCCGGTGCCGGGACGGGATCCCTCCCGCCACTGCACCGGCCGTGCGGCCTTCCGGCCCGCGGCGAGGACCAGCTCTTTCACCGACCGGGCCGGGTCGGGGTACTTCGCAACCGGCGGGCGTCCGTGCCCCGAGTACGGCTCGCACACCGGGACCGCGTCGTCGGGTTGCGCCGACATGGTGGTGGAGATCCCCACCACGTAGCGAAGACCCCGGGCCTGCAGGCCGAGCCGGAAGGCCGCGGCGTCGCCGTATCCAGCGTCCGCGACGGCCAGCGGCACCTCGATCCCCCAGGAGCGGACCTCGTCGAGCATGTCCAGGGCCAGCTGCCACTTCTCCACGTGCCCGACGTCCGGCGGGATGCCGCAGGCGGTGCGGCGGGCGATCTTGCACGGGTCGGCCTTCGGTGAGGCCGGGTCCCAGGTCTCGGGCAGGAACAGCCGCCAGTCGACCGCAGCCGAGGCATGGTCGGAGGCGAGGTGGAGCGAGACGCCCACCTGGCAGTTGGTGACCTTGCCCGCAGTGCCGGTGTACTGCCGCGACACACACGCCGAGGCACTCCCGTCCTTCAGGAACCCGGTGTCGTCGAAGACCAGGGCCCTGGGCTTGATCGCCGCCTCCATCCGCCAGGCGAGCCGGGCCCGGACGTGAGCCGGGTTCCAGGGGCTGGTGGTGATGAAGTTGGCGAGAGCCTGACGGTTGCCGTCAGCCCCGAGCCGGGCGGCCATCGGCTCGATGGACTTGCGTTTGCCGTCGGTCAGCAGTCCCCGAAGGTAGACCTGCCCCCACCGGCGCTGGTCCTTGCGCGCGAACGGCTCGAACACCTCCTCCGCGAACGCCTCCAGCTCACCACGCACCACAGCAATCTCGTCCGGAGTCACACCCCCTCAACACCACACCGGACCCGAAGGACACGCACCAGCCCCATCAACCTGACCAAGCACTACTAGATGGCGCCAAGGACAGGAACTCGTTGTGCGATCCAGAGGGCGCGCCTGCCTGAGGGTTGCAGTTCGGGTTGCATTCGCCTGCTCAGGTTGGCTCAGGCGTTGGGGCGCTTGCCGTGATTGGCCTTCTTCTTCTTACGGCCGCGTCGTTTGTTCCCTCGCTTAGCCATGGCACACATCTCCCTAATCCGGGATTTTCTACTGCCAGTCTAGATTCGGCCCGGGGTGTCCGCATCAGTGGTGCTGCGGGCACAGCGCATATACACCGGCGCTCCACCTGGCTGCGTCGACCTTGATCCCGCCTCCAGGCGAAGGCCTGTGGACGTCTGGTGGCAGGCGCCAGAGCCCCGTGCAGCGCGCGTGCTTTCACCATGCCACCGGGTGTGGTCCGCTGACGTAGCGTCGGTCCAGGAGTCGGCAGCCGGTGAGCCGGGCCATGGTGCGCATCCACAGGGGGGCGACTGCTGTGCCCGGGGCGGCTCAATGCGCATCGCTGCGTGTGCCCCGCCGCGGGTCCGGCACCGGGCGCGGCCGCTGGGCGAGTCGAACGAACGGCCCTGCCCTGCCCGCGTTCGGCAGCAGCCTCCCGGTGGTGGCGAGGGAGGGCGTACGACAGCTGGTGCGGCGGCACACGGAAATCTGTCACGGCGAGGCCATATCCTCGCTCCTGGCAGAGTTAAGGTTGTTGTTACGAGGCAGATGGCGCCGGGGCTTCGGAGCGCGGGTGCCACCCATGCCGCGGGTTCCTGCCGAGCCCCGAGACGAAGGTGCCATGCCCGACCGCAAAACCCCTGCCGCCAGCAACCTCGACGACGACGACTACCCCGCCTACACCATGGGGCGGGCCGCGGACATTCTCGGTGCCACCCCCGCCTTTCTCCGGGCCGTCGGCAAAGCCGGGCTGATCACACCCCTGCGTTCGGGAGGCGGCCACCGTCGGTACTCCCGCCGCCAGCTGCGCGTCGCCGCCCGCGCCCGTGAGCTGGTGGGCCAGGGCACTCCCGTCGAGGCCGCGTGCCGCATCGTCTCTCTTGAGGACCAGCTCGGCGACGCCCTGCGCACGAACCGGGAAATGCGCCGGAAGCTGGACGAGTGCTGCGCAGATATCTAGTCCCGCCGGTACAGAATCACGGCGCCACTGTGACGCGAACATTATCGGACGCTCCGGAAACGCATGGGTGTCACGACCCAGCCTGTGTTAGCGTGATACCAGTTGCAGTTTTGGTTACCAGAGATTTTTCTTTGCAGAGCTTTCCGGAACCTTCCGGAGGGGTGATCATCGCGGCGACTCGGGCTCCGTAAAGTGCGGGGTCCGGCACTGCCCCCCAAGGGAGATTCAATATGGCATCTGGCACCGTGAAGTGGTTCAACGCGGAAAAGGGCTTCGGCTTCATCGAGCAGGACGGCGGCGGCCCGGACGTCTTCG
This sequence comes from Streptomyces sp. YIM S03343, assembly GCF_054729195.1. Classification (NCBI taxonomy): domain Bacteria; kingdom Bacillati; phylum Actinomycetota; class Actinomycetes; order Kitasatosporales; family Streptomycetaceae; genus Streptomyces; species Streptomyces sp. YIM S03343. The sequence continues at coordinate 4,780,020 of NZ_JBPUKX010000001.1, read as the reverse complement.
CCCACTACTCGAACATCGCCACCCAGGGCTTCCGCGAGCTTCAGGAAGGCCAGAAGGTGACCTTCGACGTCACGCAGGGCCAGAAGGGCCCGCAGGCCGAGAACATCGTTCCCGCCTGACGCTGACGCGAACCGTCGCGAGCCAGTGGTTCGCGCATCATGTGGCTGGGGCCCGCGCCCTTGAGGTGCGGGCCCCAGCTCATTGCTGTCCCTGCTTTCCGGTTTTCCAGCTTTCCGATTTTCCGGATTTCCGTCTTCCATCGGGCCGTCAACATCCCCCCGACCGCCCCACGAAACCCGGATTTTCTTTATTCTCCGGCTCATTCTTGCGAATCCTCGCGCGGCCACAGCCGCCGATTGGAATTCCTCGATACGCCGCATCGAGGAAGGTTCCTCCATGAACCGCACCCCCCGTCGCTCCGACGGCGCTTCCGGTGGCTTCCGCAAGGAGAGAAGGTCCGCGCGTTCGGCAGGATCCGCTCGCGCCGGCCGCTTCCGCGCGCAGGAGACGGGCCGTCAGAGCCCCCGCCCGGGCGCCGGACGGAAGAACGGCCGGGGTGCGCGTTCCGCCCCGCGCCGACAGGACCAGGAATTCGCCCTGCCGGTCACCCTCACCGAGCCGCTGCCGGCGGTCGAGACGTTCGCCGAACTGGGCATGCCTGCAAGGCTGTTGGCCACGCTCGGCACCGAGGGCGTGACTGTGCCCTTCCCGATCCAGGCGGCCACACTGCCGAACGCGCTGGCCGGCCGGGACGTCCTGGGGCGGGGTCGTACCGGCTCGGGCAAGACGCTCGCCTTCGGCCTGCCGGTGCTGGCCCGTCTGGACGGACAGCGGGCAGAGCCCCGGCAGCCGCTCGCCCTCGTCCTCGTCCCCACCCGGGAACTGGCCCAGCAGGTCACCGACGCACTCACTCCCTACGCCCGCGCCCTGCGGCTGCGGCTCGCCACCGTGGTGGGCGGCATGTCGATGGGCCGCCAGGTGAGCGCGCTGCGCGGCGGCGCCGAGCTCGTCGTCGCGACACCCGGCCGGCTCAAGGACCTCATCGAACGGGGTGACTGCCGGCTCGACCGGGTCGCCGTCACCGTCCTGGACGAGGCCGACCAGATGGCCGACATGGGGTTCATGCCGCAGGTGACCGCACTGCTCGACCAAGTCCCCGCCGACGGCCAGCGGTTGCTGTTCTCGGCCACCCTCGACCGCAACATCGACCTCCTGGTACGCCGCTACCTCCACGACCCCGTGGTGCACTCGGTCGACCCGTCCGCGGGAGCCGTCACCACCATGGAGCACCACCTGCTGCACGTGCACGAGGACGACAAGAACACCGCCGCGACCGAGATCGCCGCACGCGACGGACGCGTGATCATGTTCCTGGACACCAAACACGCGGTGGACCGGCTGGCCAAGCACCTGTTGTCCGTCGGGGTGCGTGCCTCGGCCCTGCACGGCGGCAGGTCCCAGTCGCAGCGCAACCGGACACTCGCCCAGTTCAAGGACGGCCACGTCACGGCCCTGGTGGCCACCAACGTCGCCGCCCGCGGAATCCACGTCGAGGGCCTCGACCTCGTCGTGAACGTCGACCCTCCCGGCGACCACAAGGACTACCTCCACCGCGGTGGCCGTACCGCACGTGCCGGTGAGTCCGGCACGGTCGTCACTCTCGTGCTGCCGCACCAGCGGCGCACGATGGACCGCCTCATGGCCGACGCCGGCATCGCTGCGAACACCGTCCAGATCCGCCCGGGCGAGGGCGAGCTGCAGCGCATCACCGGTGCCCGGAGCCCCTCCGGCATACCCGTCGTCCTCACCACGCCGGCCGACGGACGCAGCGAGGGCGGCGGATCTGCCGGCCGGCGTCGCAGGGGCCGGGCCGCCGGCCGTGCGGGGAGCGGCCAGGAGGGCGGCCGTGGCAGATCCGGCCCGGCCGCCGCCCGGGGCCGTCGGCCCGCTCGCAGGAACAACCCCTGACCCGAACGCGGGGAAGCGCTCCCTGCGGGGCCCTGGGCGTCCTCGCTCTCACCCCCTGACCACCGTCAGCCCCCCGTCCGACCCCGTCCACCCCGCTCGACCGCCGTCATGCCATCGCCCTCTCTGGCGTCCTTCCCCACCCCTGTGGAGGCATCCATGCGCTGTGTCATCGCTCGCTACCCCTTCGACCTGACCAAAGGCGAGGTCGAACAAGCCATGAGCGGCATCACGCCCGAAGCCGTCACCGGCGTGTCGGCGACCATCGGCCGCCGCGTCTACCCCGTGATGCAGATCGGGGAAGTGATCACCAGGCAGAACCGCCGGGACTTCACCGCGGGTGAGATGCGCCGCGCACTGACCCGGCTCGGCTTCACCTGCCACGACGCACCCCCGGCCGCACCGGCCCAGGACGCACTCGGCTGGTGACACCATCGCCGGCGGACGTGATGCGGCGTCCGCTGGTCGGGACACCGAGAGCGCGCGCATCCTCTCGGTGGGGTCGGTCGGTCTGAGGCCACGGTGCCGATTCCCCGGTGCTGCACGGCCGGTACGACGTCCTTGAGCCGACACTGCGATCCGGGTCCTGCGGCGGGCGGAATCGGCGAAGACGAACCGGCGCAGGACCAGGAAACGTCCGGCTCCGGCGAGCCCGGCGGCGCCGAGGTAGACGGCCTGCTCGGACAAGAACCCCGGCGACGGCCGCACCATGTGCAGAACGGCCATCGCGGCGCAGGTCACCGCGTAGGCCGCCGCGGCCGACCCCGCGGACTGCCAGTGCCGGCGCCACCCGGCGCGCCGCCCGGCCCCGAAGGTGAAGCGTGCGTGGAGCTCCGTACAGAGGAGGGTGGAGGCGACGGTGATCAGCGCGTTCGCCACCGCCCAGGGCATCAGAGCGGCGCACAGTGACACAGCGGCGCCGGAGGCGACCCCGGCACCGCCGCCGCACAGGACGAAGCGGGCGAAGGCAGCGGCTGGACCGGGAGCGACGGCCAGGGTCCGCCCTGCGTCGTTCTGGTCGGTCGCCGTCCACCCCGTACGTGGCGTGACCCACGCCCCACACCGCGCTTCGAACACCGTCTCCGGCTTCGGCTTCGGCTTCGACGCGGGCGGCGATTTCATGGGTTTCCCTCCGGACGGGGTGGCTGTGAACCTCTGTGGCGGGTCAAGTCGGCCCCTGCCGCTGCCCGCTCGCGGCGCCGAGGCGGTGCGCCCCCGAACCGGGGCACCCTCCGGCCGAGGGCCGGTCCGTCAGCTCGCCGTGTCCGAGGTGGCCGACGCGACGGTGTTGCCGGTCACCGTGCCGGTGGCACCGTCGATGGTGACCAGGTGCCGGACGCCGTCGGTGCCCAGCACCTCGACCTCCCACGCGCTTCCGCCACCCTGCTCCGCGATCACGCGCAGCGCGTCCGCCTTGCCACCGGAGACCGCCTTGTCGGCCGCCGCGATCGCCTTCTCGGCCGAAACCGCCGGCAGCGGCGCGGGCGCGAGGGTCCCTTCAGTGCTCTGACCGCTCTGGTTTCCCTGAGTGCCTCGGCTGCCCTGGCTGGTGCCCTGATGGTCGGTACCGGCCGTGGATTCGTCGTTCCGGCCGTCGCGACCGCCTCGTGCCTGCTCGTACGCACGCTGCCGACCGACGTCGCCGCCCGCCCGGCCGTGCTCTGCCGCAATCCGGCCGTGGTCGCCACTTTCACCGAGGTCGTGGTGGACGACCGCAGCGACGCCGGTCACGGCCGCGGCCGCCAGGAGAACCGCGGCGCCGATGACGGCCCCACGACGCCGGCTCACCTGCCGGAGGCGCGCCCGGAAGGTCTTGGCCGGCTTCGGCGGCGTGACCGGTGAGCCCGGCGTCAGCTCGGGCTGCTTCGGGGCTTCGGGTTGGGACATGCTCGGGCTCCTGATCGCTTCGACCGGTCCGCTGCCGGCGGCTGTGATCAGCTTGGGATGCCGGTGCTGAAGCCAGGCTGAAGGTCGCTGAAGGCGTCTTCAGCCACCGCCTGTCCCGCGTGCGAGGCTGTATGACGTGCGCGTACTGGTGGTCGAGGACGAGAAGCGGCTGGCCGCCGCTCTGCAGCGGGGTCTCATGGCCGAGGGGTTCGCCGTCGATGTGGCCCACGACGGGTACCAGGGGCTGTGGCTCGCCCTGGAGCACAGTTACGACGTGATCATGCTCGACATCATGCTGCCCGGCCTCAACGGCTACCGGGTCTGCGCGAGGCTGCGCTCGGCCGGAAGCGACACACCGATCCTGATGCTCACGGCCAAGGACGGGGAGTACGACGAGGCCGAGGCGCTGGACACCGGTGCCGACGACTTCCTGTCCAAGCCGTTCTCCTACGTCGTCCTGGTCGCCCGGCTCCGTGCGCTCCATCGCCGTACCGGCCACCGGGTCCCTCCGACAGTCCGGCTCGGTGACCTGGTGATCGATCCGGCCCGCCACACATGCGTACGTGGGAGCACCGACGTCCGGCTCACCGCACGGGAGTTCGCCATTCTGGAGTACCTGGCCCGCCATGCCGGCGAGGTCGTGTCCAAGCGCGAGATCCTCGAACACGTCTGGGACTCGGCCTTCGAGGCGGATCTCAATCTCGTCGAGGTCCACGTCAGCGCCGTACGCCGCAAGATCGACACCTCCTTCGGGCGCTCGGCCCTGGAGACCGTCCGCGGTGCCGGATACCGGCTGGCGGCCGACGGTGGCTAGCCGACTCGTCCCGCGCGCCGACGGGATACCTGCAGCGCTCCGGCGACTGCGCTCCACCGCCCTGAGACTCGTACGGCACCCGTGGCCGGGATCGGTGCGGGCCCGGGCGACGCTCGGGGCGACGGCGGTCGTCGCCCTGGCACTGACCGCAGCTTCCTTCGCGCTGTTCGCCCTTCTGCACGCCGACCTCCAGCGCAACGCCAACGACGCGGCCACCGCGCAGGCGGACACCGTCGGTCAACTGGCCGCCCAGGGCAAGCTGCCCGACCTGCTGCCCCTCACCCACGGCGCCGACTTCATCCAGGTCGTCGACAGCAGCGGGCGCGTGGTGGCCGCCAGCCAGAACCTCATCGGCCGCCCGGCCGTCGGCCGCCTGCGCCCCCATGAGGGCAAGCTGCGCGCCACCTGGTCCGGGGAACGGTTCGGCGAAGGACACCGCCAGCGGATCGTCGCCGTCACCGCCCAGACCCCTGACGGCGCGGTCACCGTGTACGCAGGCACGTCGCTGCGGGACGCGGACGCGGCCGACGAGATCACCAAGGCCGCGCTGGGCATCGGCACACCACTGCTGCTGGCCACGGTCGCCCTGGTCACCTGGTGGGTGACCGGCCGGGCCCTGCGTCCGGTGGAAGCCATCCGCTGCGAGGTCGCCGAGATCACCGGACACGCTCTGCACCGCCGCGTCCCGGTACCGGCCGCCCAGGACGAAGTCGCTCGGCTCGCACGCACCATGAACACCACCCTCGACCGTCTGGAGGACGCCGTCGTCCGCCAGCGCCGGTTCATCGCCGACGCCTCGCATGAACTACGCAGCCCCATCACCGTTCTGCGCACCCAGTTGGAGGTCGCCCTCGCCCATCCTGACCCGGCCCTGTGGCCGGACCTGGTCAGCGAGGTCCTGGAGGACACCGTCCGGCTCCAGGACCTCGCCTCCGACCTGCTGCTCCTCGCCCGGCTGGATGCGGCCGAGCCGGTCAGCCGCCTCCCGCTGGACATGGCCGAACTCTGCCGTTCGACCGTTGCCGCGCGCCACGGCGACCGGCTCACCATCGACACCAGGCTGCAACCCGGCCTCACCGTCGAGGGCAACCGCGGCCGGCTGATCAGGCTCCTCACCAACCTCCTCGACAATGCCCAACGGCATGCCGATCACCGCATCGAACTGACGCTGCACACCGACCCGGACGCCGACCTGGCCGTACTGGAGGTGACCGACGACGGACCCGGCATTCCCGGTGCCGACCGTGAGCGGATCTTCGAGCGCTTCACCCGCCTGGACGACGCCCGCAGCCGGGACCACGGCGGAGCCGGCCTCGGGCTGGCCATCGCCCGCGACATCGCCCACCAGCACCACGGCACGCTCCGCGTCGAACCCCACCCGCACGGCGCCCGGCTCGTCGCCCGCCTCCCGCTGTCGCCGTCCGGGCCCTGAAGCGGACGCTCCTGCCCCACGGCGGGCTTCCGTTGCCGACCGGTCGGATCAGCCCTTGACGGTCTGCCCGGTGCCAGAGCCGCATCGACCAATGTGGTGAACCGTGGTGATGTCCGATGGGTAGGAGACACCCACGCCGAGCGGTCCTGGATAGGCTCGCAATACACCCCAAATAGGGTAAGACGTCTCAGGTATTGACAAAGGTGTGGGCATGAAGTCTCCCTCCGATCCCCCGGGAGGGCCCGGCGGTGCCGACCAGAGCGGTCAGGATCGCGGCGCGTCCGAGACGGGCCCGACTGTGCCGCCCCCTGGTCCAGCCGCTTCGTCGGGCCCGGAGGAGGCCTGGATCGTCCTGGCGACCGTCCCGAACAGCCGCGCCGCCGAGCGCGCGGTCGCGCACCTGGGCTTCGCGTTTCGACGCAAAGCCCGCCACGGCCAGGCCGGTGCCTTCGTCGTGACCCGCAACCGGGACGGCTCGTTCCGGCTCGTCCAATCCAGATTCGTCACCGCCAGCGGCGTGGTGGCGGCCGCCATGAGTGTCACGGTCTCCGTCATGGTCGGATTCCACGGCCTGGTCTCGGCGCTCAGAGGCGCGAAGACCGGCGCCGGGGCGGTCCGCGGCCACCATAAGAGCGTCGGGACCGGAGCCGACCGGGTTCGGGAACTCCTGGGCGAGGCCGGTGAGCACGGGGCCGGGCTGGTGATCCGCTGCGCGGACGACGCGACCGCCCAGGAGGCGGAGGCCCGCGCGGCGCACCGAACCACCAGCCACTGGCACGGCTCACGTTCCGAGTTCCTCACCGCGCTCGAACGCCTGGGCAGTGAGTACGACTGGCTGCACCCGGCCGCCGGCGAGGCCGCCCACCACAGGCGGTAGCCGGTGCCGGACCGCAGCAGAGCCCGCAACGACACGCCCATCCGGTGATCCCTGCGGATCGCCACGTACAACTCGACCTTCGACTGCGAGTTACCCATGAGGCCCCAGCGGAGAAGCACACCTCACAGTCCCACCGCAGCCCCCAAGTGACGTCAAAACAAACTGACACAGCAAACTCGGTCAGGTGGCGACTCCCACAGTCACATCGAAACCACTCCCGCAGTCACGCACATAACCACGCGATCTATCCCGCGGCGAACACGTCCTCAACCTGGTCCAGCCGGTCCGTCCACCAGTGCAGCAACGCCTCATCCGCGGTGAACACCGCTGACGAAACGACGGCGTGTGCTGCGGAGAATTGTGGGTGGTGCCGGGGCACCACCCACAGCGGCCTCAGCCGATGGTGTACGCCCGGTACACCGTCTCCACCGAGCGGTCCCCGGCGGAGTCGGTCACCTCGGAGCGCAGGGCGACGGCGCCGGAGGCCGGGTTGTGGACGGACGCCTGCCAGGTCGAGCCGGAGTGCTTGACGGTCGCCGCCTTCCAGGTCTTGCCGCCGTCGGCGGACGACCAGACCCGGACCGACTTGGCGGTCACCTTGGTGAACTTCGCGTCGGGCCCCTGGGAGCCGCGCCCGGCACTCACGTCGACCGTCGTGGTGCGGTCCGGTGCGGCCTGGTTGTGGCTGTTCAGGCCGGTGGGCAGGAAGCGGGTCAGGAAGACGGGCGCGACCACCGACTTCGCCGGGTCGGCCTTGAAGTACCAGTCGAGGGTGACGCGCGGCGACAGCATGCCCGCGGGGAAGGTGATGCCCGGGCGGTAGCGGTGGGCATCGACGGTCAGGCGGTACCAGCCGGCCGAGCGGATACGGGCGGAGAAATCGGCGTCGCCGGTGCCCCAGTTGGTGAGGGTCTGCTTCTTGACGGTGGTGCTTCCCTTGGTCAGGACCACCGTCTCCTTCGTCGGGTCGGCCCCGAGGGCGCCGCCGACGTCGGGGTCGCCGATCAGAGCATCCCCGGTGAAACTGACGGACTTCTGCCAGACCATCGGCAGATAGTGCAGCGGACTCCACGCGGCCCGGCCGAAGGACTGCGTGAAGCTCTGCCCCGCCTTCAGCGTCCTGGCCTTCGGGAAGCCGCTGCCGACGTCGTCGCCATTGCTCGCGTAGGTGTCGACGCGCGGCTGCCAGGTCCCGGGCGTCACATGGACGGTGGCACTGTACGGTGCGTCGTCGTTGCGGACCCCGGCCATCAGGTCGGTCGTGCAGTCGTCGACCTTCGGGTGCGCCTGGAGCGCGGTCTCGGTCTGACGGGCCATCTGCGGACCGCTGCGGACCGAGAAGCGCATCGTCGCCAGCCCCGACCGCTTGAACGACCCCCCGGGCGCGGCCGGGATACCCGTGGTGTTCTTCACGGCGACGTAATTGTCGTTCCCCGACCACTGTGCCATGTACCCGAACTGCAGCAGCCTGGAGGAGTTCGGGATGGCGTAGAGGGCTCCCTCCTCGTTCCAGCCGCCCGCGCTGAAGGCGGAGGGCATGTTGCCGACGGTGGCGGCGCACACCTGCGCGCTGATCTGCGGCCGACCGGTCACGTCGGCGGGCGTGTCCAGCGACACCTTGACGGCCCTGCCCTTGCGCGCGTCGAGCGTCACCGACTTGCTGCCCGACACCTGGACGACCTGCGCGCCGACGGTGTCGGTGCCCGGACCGTCCGTGGCGTCCTCGTGGATGTCGGCCATCGCGATGTAGCGCCCCGACGGCAGGCTGATCCGCTTGCCGGACTTGACGCTGTACGTCTCACCGGACGGCACGGCGACGACGGTGACCGTCGTCGAGACCTTGCCGCCGTGCCGCCCGAGCGTGGTGACGGCCAGTGAGGCCGATGCCGCCTGCGCCGACACGGCGGAAGCGACCAGCGGTACCAGCGCGGCCACGCCGACGAAAGCGAGCGATCTCCCTCGCTGCATCATCAACTCCCCCTCTAAACCCTGAAGTTCAGCCAATCCTAGCCATGTCACGGACATGGCAGATCACGGGATCACGGTGAGGAGGTACTCCTGATCAAGGTGTGACAAAGAAATCTCTCGCGTTCTCGCATCGGGTTCAGGACCCGGTGAAATCGGAGTCGGACGGAGCCGGGCGCGGGCCGCCGAAGCCGCGTTCCGAGAGGTCGAACCAGTTCCCTTCCGGGTCCATGGCCCGGTACTCGGCGAAGGGCCGGTTGGTGAAGCGCTCGGCCGGCTTCGGAGTGCCGGCGGCCACCAGCGCCTCGGAGGTGGCCGCCGTGTCCTCGATGTGGAAACCGAAGTGGTTCATGCCGACCGGGGTGTCACCGTCGAGCTGGTGCTTGATCAGGGCCAGCGACAGATAGCCGTCGGAGAGGAAGCAACTGCCGTCCGGATCGCGGTGGAAGAGCTCCATCGCGAAGACAGAGGAGTAGAACTCGGCCAGCTTCTCCGGATCACGGGCCACGATGGCCAGGTGGCGGAGTTTCGGGCGGGCGGTGGGTGCGGGTTCGTTCACGGGTTCGTTCACGGGTTCGTTCACGGGGGAATCCTTCGGGTCGAGCGGCTGCGGCACGGGGCGGGGTGCGGGGCGGGGTGCGGGGATCATGTTGTGAAAGGACCTGATCAACCAGTGGTGTTCCGTGGTCCGCTCTGCGGTCCGCTCCACCATCCGTTCCACGACGGCCAACGCGTGCGTGGTGGTCAGCGGCTCACCGTCCGCGGTGGTGATCGTCGACTCCGCCTCGACCGTGGCCAGGTCCGGGCGGAGGAAGCGGACGACCACGACGCGAGCGTCGAGGACGGTTCCGGCGTACGGCCCTTGGAAGAGCACCTCGTGTCCGGCCTGGATGCCGGTCCGGCCGAGCGGCTTGTCGCCTCGTACGGTGGTGAAGTCGCAGTCCTCCGCGAAGCTCGCGGCGAAGAGCGCGGCGTCAGCGGCCGCCCAGCCGCGGGCCATCTCGGCCCACAGGGCGCGGATCGCCCGGGCATCGTCGGCGCCTTCCTGGCTCTCCTGGCCCTCCTGGCCTTCCTGAGCAGGGGTGTTCGTTCCTTCCGGCTGACGCATCGGCCTCACGCCTTCATCGGTGAGCTGGTACGGATCCGGAGCGCGACCTCAGGGCACTCGGTGCCCCCGGACGCATGCGGGCCGGGCGGGGCCCAGGCCGCCAGGGCGTGGTAGAAAACGCCGTCCCTGCGTTCCAGGTAGCAGATGATGTTGAGGGGCCATCCTGTCCGGCTGAAGAGATGGCGGTCCATGGGAGTCGGACGCTCGCTGAGCATCTGTCCCCGTTCCGACGGCGGGCCCAGACGGTGCCAGTCCGGGTGCATATGGATGGAGCCGAGCAGGTCCAGGCCCAGGTCTTCGGCCTTGCGGGACGCCCGGAGGAGGTCGCGGGAGTCCATCCACCAGCCGCGGCGTTCGTTCTCGTAGGCCGGCCCGAATGTCGGCACGATCGTCTCGCGGAACTCCTGTCGGGCCGCCGGGTCACTGGTACGGGCGTTACGGCCGAAGGCGATGCGCCGCACGTGGTACGTCGTCGCGTCCACGCTGCCGAGCAGCAGCGCGAAGCAGGGCAACGGCGCTTCTGGGGTGATGAGTTGGTACTCACCTACGGCGGCGCCGAGAAAGTCCGCGAGCGCTTGGTCGTCCATCAGGACGGTGGGAGTGGTGGGGGTGGGGGTGGGGGTGCCGTATCGGGCGTCCGGCGGACCGGAGCCGAACACGTCTGTCGCAGCGGGCATAGGGCGTGGACTCCGATGAGATGTGGGGTGGGGAGGCCCTGCGGAGCAGCGGATGCCCGGCGACGTTACTTGAGAGTTCACAGTTCGTCGGCCGACTGCCGTGAATCATGGGGATATCCCTACGGCTTGTTAAGGACTTGCGGCCGACTGTAGGGCGGGGCTTTGAGCCCCGCCCTTGGCTGTCCGGTTGGTTACTGCCCAATCGGGTTGAGGTAGGTGCCCGGGTGGGTGGCGCCGTCCTGCTTGAGGATCTGGCCGCCGAACGGCCACTTCAGGGTGAAGTGCTTCGTCTCGTTCGGCGGGGTGACCAGGAACTTCGCCGGAACGAATTTCTGCTTCTGCGGCGTGGACTTGGCCACCGGGAGCAGGGTGATGCTGAAGTCCACCGTGTCCCCCTGCTTCAGGACCATCTTTACGGGCTTCTTGGAGGAGCGCGCCAGCGACCAGGTGCCGTCGGTCTTCTGAGCACCGATCATGTCGACACCGGCGAAGCCGGACAGGGTGCAGGTGCGCTTGCTCTGGTTGGTGAACCAGATGTACGCCTGGGTCTGCTTCCTGGTCTGGTTCATCTCCGGCTTCGCGTCACCACCCGTGGCGAAGCCGGCCTTCAGGTCGGCGGTGTGGCAGCGGGTCGGCCCGGCCTGGGCGGAGGCGGCGGAGGCCGGGACGGCGGCAGCGGCAGTGCCGGCGACGACGATCGCCGCAAGGGCAACGGCGGTCAGCTTGCTGTTCATGAAGTTTTCGGTTCCCCTCGATTACGAAGCGGCGCACGAGGTCAGTGCGCGCCTGCACACCGGAAGATGTGCAATGCCGGTGGGAGGTTCGGTGGGCCGGAGAGGAATTTCCGACAGCCGGACTCCCCAACTGATCGAGGTCAATGCCCGTTCCGCCGTCGAAGTTGCCCTAAAGGGCAGGCTCGAAAACCTTGTCGACTTCCGGGAGGTAGAGAATTTCCATGAAGCCGCGCACGCCGTCCAGCAACTGGACGGCCGAGAGGTAAATCATCATGCCGCACGGTGAACTCCACAGTGATCACGGGGTACAGCTTGGAGTCAACCGGTGGCGGCGATACACGGCCAGGACGTGCACCGGCCGTGGGACAGAGCGATCGTTCAGGTGTTCCCGTACTCGTCGTGGCGGCGTAGCCAGTGGGTCTGCTCGCCCTCCTCGTGGCGGCCCAGCGGCGTCCGGTCGAGGAGGCCGTAGTAGGCCATGGCGGGTTCGAGGCCGCGCGCGGTGGTGACGTAGGTCCGGTGGACGGTGCCGTCCACGAGCGCGTAGGCGCTCAGTCCCGGCCCCTCGGTGACGTACCCGAGCACGTCCGTGCCGCATGCCTCGGCCATCTGGCTCACGGTCGGCGGGACCTCGCCGTCGAGGAACGGCCTCAGCTCGTCCTCCGTGTACAGGAAGCCGAGGTCACGGTGGAAGTCGCTGCCGACGGTGGAGGCCCAGTCGAAGCTCCAGCCCATCCGCTCCCGGTAGCCGAGGAGCTTGTCGAGCGGAGCCCGCGAGGAGCAGGCCAGTGTCACATCGCGGGCCCTGAGGTGGACTGCGCTCGGGTCGAGGGTGTCGGCGATGGAGGAACAGACCGGGCATCCGGCCTCGTACGGCGGGCCGAACATGAAGTGGTAGACGAGCAGCTGGGAGCGCCCGTCGAAGAGGTCCGCGAGGGTCTTGGTCCCGCTCTCGGTCTCGAAGCGGTAGTCCTTCTCGACCGGCACCCAGGGAAGCTCCCGCCGCTTGCGCGCAAGCTCGTCGCCGCGTCGGGTGAGTGCCTTCTCCTCCGCGAGCAGCGTCTGTCGGGCTGCCTCGAATTCCTCCTGCGTGCCGACCTTGTGCTCGGGCATTGCCATTCCCTCCTGCTGCGGGAGCGGAACACCGCCTCGCGACGGGCGGTCGCCTGCGGCGGCTGCCGGAACGGCCTGCGTCGGCGTACGCGTCCGGCCTCACTTCCACCGTACGCGCGTGACGCCGGGCCTTCTCATCGAGCCCGGGGGACCGCGCGGCAGGCGGCCTTACCAGATCACCAGGTCACGGGCCGAAGCCGTTCCACCAGTGCCGCGGCCGAGGTCTGGGGCGGTGCGTTCGGCAAGGCTCGTGGCCTGCGCGATCATGCCGACGACGGCAACTGAGTGGCGGCGTTTGTCCCCACCATTTCCATGGCGCGTAACCGCCGACTTCGGCAGGAACCGAGGAAAGTCGACTGCCGGATCGTCATCGTCGTGGGTACGATGCCGACGATGAAGAACCTCTCCTCTCGCGGATTGGGGGAATCGTCCACGCAAGGTGAGTGCTGATGGCACATCACCTCGCGAACGCGATTCCGGCCCGCCTGTTGATGTGGCAGCGCGTGCGTGAGTACGCCGTGCCACCGTCCATGATCGAGACCGCGACCGCACGGCGTGCGGTCGGTGACTGGGCGGGGGCCTGCGCCGCTGCCCGGATCGACGTCGATCTCGATCTGCGCGCCGTGCGCGACCGCCACGGCACCGATCTCGTCACCCGCCTCCGTACGGATCTGCGTCTGCTGGCGCCGGATCTGCTCCGCTGGCACATGCCCCGGATGGCTCCCGACGGGCGGCTCCGGCCCGGCCTCACCATCTCCCTGGCTCATTACCGGAGTTCCGGCGCCATGCCACTCCACCTGGTGGTACAGACACCGCCTGCCAGGGCGGACGCCGGACAGCGGATGTCCCTCGCCCTGTGGGAGGGGCTCAGGCACGATGCCCCCAGGCACCATCCGCACCCGCATCCCGAACGGCGTTTCCGGCTCGACCTCCACCGGCATCTCTGGGATTCCGGGCGGAGCGGCGAACTGGCCCGGCGGTGCGGTGCGGTCGGGGTACCGTCCGCGGCGCTGCCCGACCGACCCCACGTACCCGACGGGTTCCACCTCCCCGACAGATTCCCTGCACCCGATTCCGGGTGGGCAGTGGCGAGTTGGGCCGCCGAGGCGGAACTGCTGTTGCGGGCCGAGGGGCCGCCACGGCGCCCTCGCGGGGCCTTCACCGTGCGGCTCGGTGCGCGGAGCCAGGCCGTGCTCGAACTCGTCGCCCCCGACGACAGCCATGCCCCGACGTGGCGGCCGCTGCGGGAGGCGCTGCCGGCGCAGGAGGTCGCGGCACTTCCGGTGCTGCCGGAGGCGGCGGCCCGGGTCCTTCCGGATCTGGAGCTGCTGCGGGCCGGGCTCGTCGCGGCCGAGCGGCTGCATCCGCTTGTCGCCGCAGCACTGGCGGTATCCGGTTCCGTGTCCGCGTCCGGCTCGGTGTTCGCGTCCGGCTCGGTGTCCGTGTCCGGCTCGGCACCGGTGGTCGGCCCCGGCCCCGCGCCCGGTGATCCGCATCGGGTGGAATGCCGGGGCGAGGTCCACCGGATCGCGCTACGGGACGGGGTGCTGACGGCGGTTGATCACGCCCCGGCCCAACTGCGCAGGGAAGAGCTGCTGGTGGCGCTCGGCGGGCCGACGCTGCCGTGTCTGCGGGCGATCGACGCGGTGCACCGCAGCCCGGAGGCACTGCCCGCGGTCCGGGAACGGCTCGGCCACGGTGATGTCGCCGGGGCGCTGGCCGTGGTCGAGGGGCTGCTCGGTCCCGGTGCGGTGCTGCGCGACGGGCCGCTCCGGGAGGAACTGGAGTCGGCCGCGGCCCGCCGCATCGACCACGGGCTCTTCCGCTCGGGGCTGGTCGCCGTGCACCCCGCTGCTGGTGCGGCCGAGAACGGAAACACCTCGGGCGTGGGGCACGCGGGAGAGAGCCACCGCCCGCGACTCGACCGTCATACGCCTTTCGACATGCGCCGCAAGCGCAGTAGCCGGGCCCGGCCCCGCACCGGCCAGCACAGCTGATCCGCTGCCGGGCCACCGGCCCCTGCCGGGCCGCCCAGCCGCCCTGTCGCCCTGTCGCCCAGCCCCTGAAGTCCCTTCCCGCACCGCGCTTTCCACACCGCAACGCACCGCACCGCACTCCCCGACAACAGCCGGACGGGCCGTCCCGTTCCCTTACTCCTCCCCAGGTGATGCCCATGACTTCCAGCACCCTCCTGCCCAACCGGCCCCAACTCGCCCTCGCCGACGACCTCTTGGCCCTCCTCCGGACGACCACCACCGAACCGCGCCCCGACGAGCAGCTCGAAGCGCTCACCCTGGCCGTCGCGGCCGACCTGCCCGTGCTGCTCTGGGGCGAGCCGGGCATCGGCAAGACCGCGGCCCTGACGCAGCTCGCCGCCTCCCTCGACCTGCCGCTGACGACCGTGATCGCCAGCGTCCACGAGCCGTCCGACTTCTCCGGGCTGCCGATCGTGGGCGACGACCCGGCGGTGCAGGGGGTGCCGATGGCGCCGCCGAAGTGGGCCGTGGAGCTCGTACGGGCCGGGCGGGGCCTGCTCTTCCTGGACGAGCTCTCCACCGCCACCCCGGCCGTCCAGGCCGCACTGCTCCGGGTCGTCCTGGAGCGGAGGGTCGGAGCGCTGCAACTGCCGCCGGGGGTACGGATCGTGGCCGCCGCCAATCCGCGCGCGTCGGCGGCGGACGGGTGGGAGCTGAGCCCGCCGCTGGCCAACCGGTTCGTGCATCTGTACTGGGTGCACGACCGGGAGGTGGTGGTGCGCGGGCTGGGCGGGGTCTGGCCCAGAGCAGAGCTGCCCCGGCTGGAGCCTGGGCGGCTGCCCGAGGCGGTGGCCTTCGCCCGGCGCGCGGTCTGCGGCTTCCTGGAAGCCCGGCCGACACTGATCCACCGGCTGCCGAGCACCGAGACGCGACGCGGCGGTGCCTGGCCCTCGCCCCGGAGCTGGGAGGCCGCGGTGACCCTGCTGGCCTTCGGCACGGCGGCCTCCGTCTCCCGGGAGGTGCTGGCCCTGCTGGTGCGGGGCGCGGTGGGCGACGGGCCGGGGCTCGAACTCCTCGCGTACATCGACCGGATGGACCTGCCGGACCCGGAATCACTGCTGGCTGATCCGGGCTCCGCCGAGCTGCCGGAGCGGGGGGACCTGCGGCAGGCGGCACTGGAGGCGGTGGTGGCCGCCGTCGGGGCGCGGCCGGAACGGGAGCGGTGGGAGGCGGGCTGGGCGGTGCTGGTCCGGGCACTGGAGACCGGCGCCCCGGACCTACTGGTCGCCCCGGCGACCACTCTCGCCGCGCTGCGGCACGACGACTGGGAGGTACCGGAGACGATGGACCGGCTGGCTGGGGTGGTCGGTCTCGCCCGGCGGGCGGACCGGTCGGTGGGGCTGGCCAGGGCGTCGGCCGAATCCGGGCGTGCGTCGGGGGCGCGCCGATGACGGGGGCCGCCGAGCGCCCGGGCACGCGCCCTGTGCCGTACCCCATGTCCCCGCCCGCACCGCCGCGCCCGGTACGGGCCACCGTGCCGGGGCCGCCGAACGGCTCCGGCGGGCCGACCGAGCACCCAGGTCTCCGGCTGGACATGGAGAAGCTGCTGGCCGCCCGGCTGCACGCGGTGAAGGTCCGGCCCTACCTGGCGAGCGCCCTCTTCGCGCTTCACGTGGTGGAGGACCGCTCGGTGCCGACGATGGCGGTGGACGCGCACTGGCGCTGCTACGTCTCCCCCGGCTTCGTCGCACGCATCCCGGTGGAGGAGCTGGCCGGCGTCTGGGTGCACGAGGTCTCACATCTGCTCCGGGACCATCACGGGCGGGGCGAACGCTATGCGCGGGAGCACGAGGACCACGGGCCGGGCGAGCGAAGCGAGACGGGGGTCGCCGCGGCCGAAGGCCTGGGGAGGCTGCGGCGGAACATCGCCGCCGACTTCGAGATCAACGACGACATCTACGGCGACGGTCTGCCCCGGCCTGCCGGGGCGGTGCTGCCGTCACTACTGCGGCTGCCCGACGGGCTGCTGATGGAAGAGTACTTGCGGACCGCGTCGTTGTCCGGGCTCGCCGCGGAACTGGCCTGGCTGGACTGCGGCAGTGGTGCCGACGGGCACGAACGCCCGTGGGAGCTGGGACCCGACGGGGCACACGGACTCAGCAGACAGCAACGGGACGCTGTCCGTTTCCGGGTCGCGGAGGGAATCAAGGGCCGACCGGGCGAGGCGCCGGAAGGCTGGCGCCGGTGGGCGGACGAGGCCTTCCATCCGCCGCAGCCGTGGCGGCAGTTGCTGGGGGCGGCGATCCGCTCGGCGGCGGGTGCGCCGGGAGTGGGCGAGAACCACAGCTACCGGCGTCCCTCCCGGCGCTCGGCCGGCATCCCCGGGGTGCTGCTGCCGGGCCTGCGCCGTACGCCGCCCCGGGTCTGCGTCGTGATCGACACCTCCGGATCGGTGAGCGACGCCGAACTGGGCAGCGCCCTGCTGGAGGTGACGGCGATCTCACGAGCGGTGGGCGGGCGGCGCGATCTGGTCTCGGTGATCTCCTGTGACGCGGCGGCCGGGGTCGCCGTCCCGCTCTGCCGCGCCGAGAGCGTCGAACTGATCGGCGGCGGAGGAACCGATCTGCGCTCCGGTTTCGCCCGGGCACTTCGCTCCCGGCCCCGCCCGGCCGTGATCGTCGCCCTGACGGACGGCCAGACACCGTGGCCCTCCGCGCAACCGCCCTGCCGCACCGTCGTCGGTCTCTTCCCGCGTCCCGCCCGCGCCGTCGACGAGGAGAACCCCGACTACGTCCCGGACAGCCCGCCGCCCTGGGCGCGTGTCGTCACCATCGGCTGAGAAGCGCGGTGCCCCGCCATCGCCACCTGTTACGAGCGCTGTTCGACCGTCTGCCTCGGGCAGCTCTTGGCACAGCACGCATTCACCGGTCAAGATCAAGCCGTGGTCAACAATGCGAAGGTCACGAGAGGGATGGACATCCTCCACGATCTGATGGGCTTGACGTCAGGCTCGATGTTGCTGGCGCTCGGACTCCATACCCACCGTGAAGGCGGATCCGTGGGCTGGGAGATTGCAGGAGCAGCGGCGATGATCTCCAGCAGCCTCTGGGTGGCCCGACGTCGCCGCACCCGGCGCAGGACGGCGCCCCCGCCGCCGTAACGGCAGGCGGCAACCGTCCGCGCCGCCGCGAGCACACGTCGTGATCAAGTCACGGGTGTTCATACAGCTGCAGGACACCTCCCGCCGAGAAGCACAACGCCCCCACGAGAGTCCCCCAGTTGGCGATGTCCGCGTTGATCAGGCTGCCGGTGGCCGGGCGGGTGTAGGCGGCCAGGGCGGAGACCATGAACAGGACGGAGCCGAACTGGTTCACCGCGACGATCCACCAGCCGAGGCTGCGGCAGCGAAGGCAGGGGCGGCCGTGGCAGATCTCCACGATCGCGAGGTGGCCTGAGATCAGGAACAGCACGCAGCCGATCACATCGGGGGTCCAGATCAGCCGGTTGATCTGCTGGACGCTCAGGCCCTGGAGGAAGGAGTCCAGGAGGTTGACGGCGAACACCACGGTGCCGGCGAAGAGGACCGACGCGCTCAGCCAGTCCACCCGTGACGGCTCATAGCTCCACCAGCGCCAGTCACGGGTGACGAGCCCGCCCTCGCCGCCCGGCACATGGCGGGGAGCGTTGATGACCTGGAGCAGCGAGACATAGCCGCCGGTGTTGAAGAAGAGGCCGCCGGCGAAGTAGATCGAGGCGCAGGTGGTGGCGTCGCCGGAGCCGAACTGGGCGACGCCGGCACCGGCCGCGAAGAGGAGTCCGCCGATGACGAAGGCAGTCGCGGCGATGGCGTTGAGCCTGCGCAGTCGGCCGAGGGCAACCTCGTCGGCGCTGGTGTGCCGACTGGTGGTTGCGCCGGGCGGGCGGACGGCGATCACTCCGCGCCGCCGGGCGAGCCTTGACTCCCACACGGCGGTGCCGCCGCCGGGGGGCCGCCAGGTGAGCCGGGTGGTGAACGGTCCCGCACCCTCGGCGCACTGCTCGGCGGATGCGGGTCTCATACGTCGCTCATGACATGTCCCGGGTCACTGGGCGCGAGGGGCAACCTGGCTACGCGCCGCCCCCGAACAGGCACCGACTCTGCCAGAGCAGACCACGCCCAGCGGTCATTTCGGCCTACTCGGGCGAGGCGTAAGGATTCCCGCTGCGAACGCCGGGAACCGGTGGGCCGAGCCACCATGCCGCCCACGGCGGCGGAACGGGAACCCAGTCCGGGCCGCGGTGCGCCAGCCACCACCTGCCGATGGTGTGGAACTTCTCCTCGAACCCGCGATCCCAGCTGAGGAACCCGGTGATCGGCGCCCGCAGGCGGGTGCGGCGGCCGCCCGCTTCATAGATCACGACCGTCCGGCTTCCGGCGTAGGACTCCACCTGGATGGCTTGGACGTTCGACCACGGGATGGTCCGCTTGCGGACTCTGCGCACGATGGCCGCCGACGGCGTGAGTGTGATCCCGGGCGGCGCTGGGATGATCAGCACCAGCAACAGCATGATGAGCCCATCGGCGGACCGGACGGCCCCCCTGACAACCAGAACAAGACCCGGGAGGCCAGGAAGATGCTCGCGACGGGCAGGACGGGCAGCACGCGCTGGAGACGCGTCAGCCGGTAACGGATGCGCTCCGGTGATATGGCCCCGGCCTGTGCTTCTTCCATCGGTTCCCGCTCCTCGCGCCCTGCGGCCACAGCGTCGTCCCGTGATCGCCAAGGCAGCATGGCCGACCAGGCCGGCGCTGTCCATCCGCCGGCCCCTTCGGCGTCAGTCACGGTGCCGTGCCTCCTCCCGCCCCCGCCGCTGTGGGAGTCTCGCCGTGAGTGGTGCCAGCGGGTGCGGGGCGGACCGGGGTGGATCGGGGAGGGCGCTCGAAGCGGCTCGGGAACGGGTACTTCCGTTCCAGGAAGGCGCGGATCGCGGCCTCGGCGCCCGCTCGGTCCTCCGGGGTGGTGTCCACGTCGTTGAGGCAGAAGAAGTCGATGTCCTCGCCCGCCGCGAGACGGGCCAGGCGCCGCCGCATGTCCGGTGTGCCCAGTTGTACATAGCGGAAGCGGTAGTCGGCCGGGACGGCCCGGCCGGTCGCGATGGCCCAGTGGTGGTGGAGCGTGGACGCCGGAGCCACATCGGCGGTGGAGCGGAAGCGGGAGTAGGAGGTCCGTTCCAGTTCCTCGATGCTGAGATTCTCCATGTCCCGCATGACCGACAGGAGTTGGGGATGCGGGGTGTGCAGCGACTTGTGGGTGATCTGCCTGCCGTGGAAACGCTTGATCACCTCGCGGGCGTTCTTCCCTGCGGAGTTCGGGGCCGGTTCGAGCGGATGGGGGGCACCGACACCGAGTTTCAGCGGGGACAGCGGGATCCGGGCGATGCCGTTGCCGTGGAAGAAGTGCTCGGCCCGTACCGGGCGGTTGATGAAGACGTCGTCGTTGAAGTAGAGGTAGTGCTCCGACAGTCCCGGGATGTGGTGCAGCCGGCTCTCTATCGCATGCGAGTTGAACACGGGGAGCGCGTCGGCCGGGAGGATGTCCCGGTGGTCGACCACGGTCAGTCCCCCGGCGTCCGGGTCGAGCCAGGCGGGGATCTGGGCGTCGGTCACGAGGTAGACGTGCCGGACGAACCCTGCGTACATCTCCAGCGAGCGGAGTGCGTACCGCAGTTCGTCATGGCTGGTGTAGCGGGAGGCGCCGGTCTCGCGCGCGGCGATGTCGTTGTCGGAGAGCTCCTGGTACGCACGGCGCTTGGCGGCCATCGCCGGGTCGTCGCCGTCGACCCATGTGTACACGGCGTCGATGGGGAAGCACACCTCGTCGATGCCCGGTTCGGCGAACGGGGCGAACGTCGGCACGCTGCGGTGGTGGCCCGTCGCTTCGGCGGGCCGCTGCGCCGCCACCGGGAGCACCTCCGACACGCGGTTGCGGCGCGGGGCGACGAGCGCCGGGCCGTAGACGTCGGGCAGCCGGCTGCCGGGCACGGTGACCCAGGAGGGATCGGTGTCCGGGGCGGTGCCGAGGTCCCGGCCGCGGCGCCAGAACTCGATGTCGCATCCCGTCTCCAGGCCGCTGACCACCTGGCCCCGGGGACCGAGGCGCACCACGCCGGTACGGAGCACCGGGGCCCGCCGCACCGCCCGCGGCAGCCTCCCGTCGGCCCACAGCACCGCGGTCGTCACGGCACCGTCCGGTCCCACGGCGCCGACGTAGCCGGCGGTACCGGAGAAACGCCGGGCCGCCCCGGCCAGGATCGCGCCGCGGTACGTCTCCTCGACACCGATGACCTGCAGCGGTGCCCCGTACCCGTCGTCGGCGGGGACCAGGAAATACGGGACGGCGATTCCCTCCAGGAGGGTGCACACCCGCTCCAGGTCGGCTTCGGCGGCGTCCGCCGCGGTGTAGCCGGCGACCGTACGGCCGTACAGCCGCGCGGGTCCCAGGGTGATCCGGCGCAGCCCGGGTACGGCGGCCCGCAGGCGTCGCCGCGCCGGGGCGGCGCGCAGCGCCCGGAGCCGGGCCGACGCCCAGGACCTCAGGCGGACGAGTACCTCGCGGACGGCCCGTATGCCCGACCTCGCCGCGAACCGATGACGGATGTCCATGCCCCCCAGCCCCCGTCAGTCCTGCTTCTCGAACAAGCTCGGGAAGGGGAAGTAGTCCTCCAGGAACTCGTTCATCCGTTCGCCGACCTGTGCGCGCTCCTCGGGCGGCACGTCGACGTCGTTGAGGCAGAAGAAGTCGAAACGGCGGTTGCGGCGCAGCTCGGCCAGACGCCCCTCCGCGTCCGGGCGGCTGATGTTCACATACCGGAAGTTGTACTTCCCCGGCACACCGCAGCCGGTCATCAGCGCGTACTGGTAGAGCAGCGGCGCCGTCACGGCGATGTCCTGCGGCGAGCGGAAGCGGGACGCCGTCGTACGGCGGATGTCCTCCGGGAAGAGCTCCTCGAGCGCCTGGAGCGTGCCTCGCTGCTGCGGCAGCGGGGTGTGCATGAAGTTGTTCGTGGTCATCCGGCCGAACTTCTCCAGGAGCAGCCGGCGGACGTTCTTGCTCGCGGAGTTGGTGGCCGTCTCCTCGGCGTGCGGCTTGCCGACGCCGATCTTGAGCGGGGACACCGGGATCTTCATCAGGCCGCTGCCGTGGAAGAAGTGCTCGGCGGTGACCCGGCGGCCGACGAAGACGTCGTCGTTGAAGTAGAGGTAGTGCTCCGACAGGCCCGGTATGTGGTGCAGCCGGGTCTCGATGGAGTGCGAGTTGAAGACCGGCAGGACGCCCTGCGGGAAGATGTCGCGGTGGTCGACGACGGTGATGCCGGGGGCCCGGTCGTCGAGCCAGTGCGGCTTCTGACCGTCGGTCACGAGGTAGATGTGCCGTACGAAGTCGGCGTACATCGCGAGTGAGCGCAGCGAGTACTTCAGCTCGTCATGGCTGGTGTAGCGGGAGGCGTTGGTCTCCTTGTCCAGGATCTCGGTGATGCCGCGTTCCTGGTACCGGGCCCGCTTCGCGCGCATCTCCGGCTGCTCGCCGTCCACCCAGGTGTAGACGACGTCGACGGGGAAGGTCACGTCGTCGACGGTCGGCAGGGTGAGCGGGACGAAGCTCGGCAGCTCCCGTTCGCCGACGCGCACCGTGGCCGGCTTCTGCTCGGACGCCGGCAGCACGTCCGTGATGCCGTTGCGGCGCGGTGCGACGAGGGACTCGGCGAAGACGTCCTCGGACGCCTGCGGCTGCACCTTGGCCAGTCGCCGGGGCCCGTCGTCGGAGGCGAGGAGCTGTGCCCCGTCCTCCCAGAACTCGACGTCGCAGGCGAGCTCCGGTCCGGCGAGCAGCTGGCCGGAGGGTCCGAGGTGGTTCTCCCCGATGCGCAGGACGGAGGCCGAGCGCAGTGCGGCAGGCAGGACGCCGTCCATGAACAGGGCGGGGTGGTCGAGCCGGCCACCGGGCAGCGGTCTGCCGATGAACACCGCCTTCCCCGCGTTCCGCGCCTCCAGGGCCGTGAGGAGACGCTCCCGGTCGACGGCGTTCACACCGACCGTGTGGCGTGTCCGGGAGGCCCGTAGCAGGAAGTAGGGGATGCCTTCCCGCTCCAGCGCGGCGACAACCAGGCCGAGGTTGGCGGCGGCCGCCTCGTCGGCCCTGAAGCGGGTGACGATCCGTCCGTAGAGCTGCTGACCGCGCACCGCCACCGGGCGGAGCACCGGATCCGTGACCGCTGCCCTTCGGCGCCGCCGCATGGTCCGCAGCTGCCACACGCTCTCGGCGGCCCTGCGTTCGACTCGCGGTCGCATCCGCCGGGTAAAGGAACGTACGGTCACCTTCCGGGCTCCTCTTCGTCAGCCTGTGCACATCCCTGCACTCCCTGCACATCCACGCATCAGCAAGACAGACGTCCATTGCCGAAGGTTGTGGAAGATTTCGCCGAAAATTAAGGGACGAAGAGGCGTGAGCGCCGATTTCTCACAGTCCGCTGTGGTAATTCGCCGTCTCCCCGCTCCCCCTTCCCCTCTGCGACCTCCCCTCTCTCCCCGCGACGGACCCTCGCCCCTCCGCCAGGGCCATTGGCCCTAGTCGGCAACCTTGGCGGTTGTATACCCTGGGGGGTATCAGGAACCAGAAACCCGGAAACAGAGAGTGAGGAGAGGCTGTGAAGGTCGTCATCGTGGGAGGGGTCGCGGGTGGGATGTCCGCCGCGACCCGGCTGCGCCGGCTGCGGGAGGACGCGGAGATCGTGGTGCTGGAGCGCGGCCCCGATGTGTCGTACGCCAACTGCGGGTTGCCGTACCACGTCGGGGGTGTCATCACCGAGCGCGACGACCTGCTGCTGCAGACCCCCGCCTCCCTGCACGCCCGGTTCGCGCTGGACGTACGGGTCCGGCACGAGGTCGTCGGCATCGACACCGCCGAACGCACCCTCCAGGTACGGGACTTGGACGCCGATCGCGTCTACAGCCTGGCCTACGACGATCTCGTGCTCAGCCCCGGTGCCTCACCCGTCGTGCCGCCCGTACCCGGTGCGGAGCGCGGTCTCACCCTCCGCGACGTCGGTGACACCGACCGTATCGTCGAGGCCGTGGGAGCCGGTGGCGCCCGCAGTGCCGTCGTCGTCGGTGCCGGCTTCATCGGTGTCGAGCTCGCCGAGAATCTCGCCCGCATCGGACTCGACGTCACCCTCGTCGAGCTCGCCGACCAGGTGTTGCCGCCCCTCGACCCCGAGATGGCATCCCCGCTCGCCGCCGAGCTCCGGCGCGGCGGCGTGCGGTTGCGGCTCGCCACCCGTGTCACCAAGGTGCTGCCCGACACCGTCGAACTCGACGACGGCTCCACCGCCCCCGCCGACCTCGTCGTCTTCGCCGCCGGTGTCCGCCCCGACACCGCCCTCGCCCGCGCCGCCGGTCTGGAGATCGGCCCGCGCGGGGGCATCGCCGTCGACGACCGGCAGCGCACCAGCGACCCCCATGTGTACGCCGTCGGCGACGCCGCCGAGAAGCGTGACCGTCTCACCGGCGACAGCACCCTCGTGCCGCTCGCCAACCTCGCCAACCGGCACGGCCGTCTCGTCGCCGATGTCATCGCCGGGCGGCCGGTCCGCTCCCGCTCCGCCGTCGGCACCTCGATCGTCAAGGTCTTCGGCCTCACCGCCGCCGCCACCGGCTGGAGCGAGAAGCGCCTGTGTGACGCCGGACGGCCGCACAGCGTGATCCACATCCACCCCGCGTCGCACGCCGGCTACTACCCCGGCGGCCGTCAGATGACGCTCAAGCTGCTCGTCGACCCCGCAGACCAGCGCATCCTCGGCGCCCAGGCGGTCGGCGGGGACGGCGTCGACAAGCGCATCGACGTCCTCGCCACCGCCCTCGCCGCCGGGCTCACCGCCCCGGAGCTGGCCGACCTCGAACTCGCCTACGCCCCGCCCTACGGCTCTGCCAAGGACCCCGTCAACATGCTCGGCTACATCGCCGACAACCGGGCCACCGGCACCACCGGCACCCTCCAGTGGCACGAGACCGAGCAGGCGGTGCGCGACGGCGCGGTGCTCCTCGACGTGCGCACCCCGGCCGAGCACGCGGGCGGCGGCATCGCGGGCTCCCTCAACATCCCCGTCGACGAGTTGCGTGCCCGCCTCGACGAGGTCCCCGCCGACCGTCCCGTCGTCGTCTACTGCCAGGTCGGCCTGCGCGGCCACACCGCCGGCCGCATCCTCGCCCAGCACGACCGTGACGACGTACGCAACCTCGACGGCGGATGGCTCACCTGGCGGGCGGGGCAGTCCCACCGGAGCGGTGAGTGACAACCGGTTTCTAGAGCATGAGTACCGGGCGCGTGGAGAGGTCCTCGTACAGGTCCTCGCCCTCCTCGCCGTAGACGAACTCGGCCAGGTACGGGTTGCGGTTGGCGGTGGCCAGGGGCAGCCAGCCGAGCAGGGTGCCGTAGCCGCCGCACACCGACTCGCCGCCGTCTCCGCCGTGGACGGCGGTGGTGTCGCTGGTCAGTTCCATACGGTAGGTGTCGTAGGCGATGTGCAGGCCGAAGGCGTTCGGCCTCGTCTGCGGGCCGGTGGGGTCGTCGTAGGGGACGCGGTCCATGGGGCAGTCGTCGCCCCATCGGAACAGGGTTCGCGCGCCCGCGCCGCAGGCGTGCTCCCACTCGTCCGCACTCGGCATCCGCAGGCCGCGGGCCGCCAGGACGGCGGGCGTGCCGGCGGGCGGTTCGGTCAGATGCTCGTCCGCCACCGCCATGAGCACCGTCGCGACCTCCGCACTCCGGTACGGGCTCAGCAGCAGGGCGAGATGGGCTCGCAGGTCCGAGCCGTAGCCGAAGCCCGCCTCGACGCTCGCGGCGTAGTCCGCGGTCTGCTCCGGCGTCGGTTCCCAGGCACCGAGGTCGAAGCCGAGGGACACCCGGCCGCCGGGTATCAGCGCGAACTCCTGGCCGCCGCGCTCGATCCGGACGCGGTGCAGGGGTGCGCCGAGATGCTCCGTGGTCTCGACGGCGGTCACCCGGCCGTCCACCGCGCGGGCGGCCTCGTCGGCGACGCGCCGGGCGGCGGCCAGGTCGAGGGACCGCCACCGGTCGAGGGTGAGATCAGCGAGTGCGGATGCTGCCATGGCCATGCGCCGCAGTGTGGCACGGGGGTACGACAACGGCGCCGTCCCGATAGGCGGCGGCGCGACGAGATCCAGTCTGCGGCGGGGAGTTGTCCCCGCCGCCGGACCGGTCGGGCTGTCAGCTGGACTGCCCCGGAGTCTGCTTCATCTCGTCCACCACCGCGCGGTTCGTGATGGCCCTCGTGGAGATCACCGTGCCACGGGTGATCACGCCGTTGTTGCCGCGGGCCTGGACGCTGCGTTCGCCGAGGAGGAGTCCGGTCTTGCGGTCGAAGATCCATTCGTCCCGCTCGCCGGTCTCGTCGAGGCGGGCCACCGCCACCCCGTGCCGGCCGATCGCGTCCACCGCGTCCGCCACCACGACCACCCCGGGGATCTTCTTCGCGGCCTTGAACAGCGCGGCGCTGAGCTCCGCGGGCGGATAGCTCTCGGTCAGCATGTCGCCGATGGTGGTGAACGCCTGCTGGTCAGGGGTGTTGCCCTGGCCCTTGGTCTCCTTGTAGATCTTCGCCAGGAGCTTGTCGGGGTCGGTGGTCAGCTTCGAGAGGTAGTTGTACGACGGTCCGCCGAGCCCGTCCTTCGGGGTGTTGCCGTTCTCGTCGGGGCCGCTCAGGGTCATGCCCTTGGGGTCGTCGGTGGCGAACGGGTCGATCAGCCAGCCCTTCGTGCCGTCCGGGGACTTCCACACCTGACGGCGGGACAACGCGTGACTCGCCAGAGTCGTCTTCCCGTGGTCCATCAGCGTGTAGCTTTCGGCGTACTTGGACTCGATGTAGACGAACTGGTCCGGCCGCACCGACCGGGGGGTCGTGTTCTTCGCCGCCGCCAGCGAGAGCCGGTCGAGCAGTTCGGGCACGCCCTTCTCGGTCGCCGTGCCGATCTGCGTCGTCAGGACCGGGCCGGTGGCGACTCCGCCGGAAGAGCGACCCGCGTCCCTCACTCCCTCGGATCCGGCCATCACGGTTCCGGCCACGACCGCCCCCGCCACGGCCGCCGCCATCGCCGGCAGCATGATCGCCGGGCGTGGGAGGCGGAAACGGCGGCTCTCCCGCTTCGACTGCGCGTGCGTCACCGTCGCGGCAGCCGCCGTGTTGGCCGCCGTCGTGTTGGCCGCCGTCGTGTTGGCCGCCGTCGTGTCGTTCTGCCGCATCTCGTGGATCTGGGTCATCAGACGCTCCCTGTGGAACTGGTGACGGCCCGCCGGCAGATCGCGCTCAGTCCAGGACAGGTGCAGCTCCGCACCGTCGTCCGCACCGGCCTGGTGCCGCCGGGACTTGTCCGCGTTCATGGCGTTCATCGCCTTCCTTCCTGTACGGGCCGAATCACGTTGGTGTGTTCACCTCTTGTCTGTCGGGGAGCGAGGCCGACTTCCCGGATTCCGCGGTTTTTTTTCCGCGCCTCCTTCGGCTCGGCCGCCCGTTCGGTCAGCGCACGCAGTTTCTTGCGGGCCCTGGAGAGGCGGGAGGCGACCGTGCCGACCGGGATGCCGAGTGCCTGTGCCGCCGCCTCGTAGTCCAGGCCCTCGCCCAGGCAGAGCGTGATCACCTCACGCTCCGGTCTGCGCAGCGCGGCCAGCGCGGTGAGGACGGCGGCGAGGCGGCTGCGGTCGTCGACACGGCCCGCCACCTCGTCGGCGTGGTCCGGCACCGACAGCTCCGCCGCCGCGGCCGCGGTGGCCGCCGCTCGGTAACGGCGGTTGCTGCGGTACTGGTTGCGTGCCGTGTTGGTCGCGATGCCCAGCAGCCACGGACGCAGCGAGCCGCCCTCGGCGTCGACTTTGTCGCGCAGCCGCCATGCCTCCATGAAGGTCGTGGCCATCACGTCCTCGGCGGCCGACCAGTCGGCGGTCAGCCGGTAGGCGTGGTTGTAGACGGCGCGGGCATAGCTGTCGAAGAGTTCGGCGAACGCGCTCGGTTCCCCGGCCCGTACCCGGGTTCGGATATGAGTGCTCACAGTGCTCACATCAATGAGCTGTCCGGGGACTGTGAACTACTTCCCGTGACCTGCGTCACATGCGCCACGTGCGTTCTGTGGTTCACGTGGATCGCGTGGGGGTGGCAGCCGTGGCGCGGACCGTCGCGCTCGCCGTGCCCGCGCGGGGCGTGGCGGTGCGGGGTGCGGTGGTGCCTGGTGCGGCGGTGCTCGGCGCGGCGCCCACGGTGGCCCTGGTGCCGTCCGGGGTGCGGGTACGTTCGCCGGGGCTGGCGGTGGTGCTCGGGCGCGGGGTCGGGGTCGGGGTCGCAGGGTCCGGGGACTGCGACCGGTCCGGGTGTGCGGTGGGGTCGGGGGCGGCCGTCGCGGGCGGGGTGGACGGTCCGGCGGGCGGCGCCATCGGGATCGTCGGGCGGACGGGGGCGGAGGCGGAGGTCGGAAGCAGCGGAAGGGCCAGTACGGCCGCTGCCGCGCAGGTCAGGGCCGCGCCCACCGCCGTACGGCGCAGCTTGCGGCGGGACGCCTGGCGGCGGACGGCCTCGTAGTGGCCGGGCGGCGGGGCCAGGAGTTCGGCGGGGGGCCGGAGGATCACCGCCAGGGGGTCGTCGGGCGCGAACTCCGGGTCGTCGTCAAAGCGAGTGGTCAAGGCTTCTCCTCAGATGGACGCGGAGCAGTTCGCGGGCCGCGTGGAGGTCGGCCTTGACGGTTCCTTCCTTGCGCCCGGTCAGCACGGACACCTCCCGGATCGGCATGTCAGCGTAGTAGTGGAGAAGGATGGGGACGCGCAGTCGTTCCGGGAGGGACTGGACCAAGAGGCGTACCGAGGGGTCCTGCTGTTCCTCGGGGCCGCGCACCGCCGCCTCCGCCGTGACACGGCGCAACGCCCGCCGCTCGCGCTCCAGTTTGCGCCAGTGGTCCCGGACCAGATTGGCCGCGGTGACATAGAGGAAGCCGCGCGGCTCCTCGACCGACGTCCAGCGGGCCCAGAGCCGGGTGAACGCCTCCGACGCGATCTCGTGAGCCGTGCCGTCGTCGTCGACCAGACGGCGGCACCAGCCGGCGAGGCGCGGGTAGAGGGCGGCGAACAGCTCGGACGCCTCCTTGTCCCGGGACCGCTTTTTCAACGCTCTCCATGAGGGTGGGGTGGTGGGGTGATGGTGGGGCGGTGGTCGGTGGGTCGGTGGGTCGCTGGGGTGGTCGGGTCGTACGGGAGGATGCCGGGCCTTCCGGGTACGTTCCCGTCGGCCCGGCATCCGCCGTGCGGGCGGCGGGGTGTCAGCTGACCGCCGGTGGTCAGCCGGTGGTCAACCGGTGGTCAACCGGTGGTCAGGGCGGCGAAGACGATCACGTTGTCCAGATAGCCCGTCCCGCTGCGCGGGCCGCCGCAGGTGATCAGCCGCAGCTCCGGGCGGTCCACATCGCCGTAGACCTCGTCGGACGGGAACGCCGACTTGGCGACCGTCCGCACGCGCGTCACGCCGAACCGCGCCTCGGTGCCGTTCGCCAGGCGGGCGGTGATCCGGTCGCCCCGGCGCAGCTCCGCGAGTCTGCGGAAGACGCCGTCGCCGTAGGAGCCGACCGTGACATGCCCGAGGATCACCGACGGGCCCAGCTGGCCGGGGGTCGGGGAGTGGCCGTACCAGCCCGCCCGGTCGTTTGCGGTGACCGGTGGCACCTGCACGGTGCCGTCGGACGCCAGGCCCAGCCGTATTACCGGTGTGTCGACCCCGATGGCCGGGATCCGCAGCCGCACCGGGACCGAACGGGCCAGCGCGTGGACCGGCTTACCGGTGCCGGACGACGTGTCCGAGGTGCCGTCGGCGGTGCTGCTCACGGTGCTGTTCGGAGTGCCGTGTCCTGTGTCGGCTGCCCCGCCCCCGCCCCCGCCGCACGCCGTCAGCAGCGCCGCCAGCGCCGCCGTGGTGAACGCGCGCCGGGAGAGTGCGGTCATGCTCCGGTGGCCCGGCGGCGGCGTACGACGAAGAACACGCCGCCCCCGGCGACCAGCGCCGCCGCGGCACCCCCGCCGATCAGACCGGTCGTGCCGGACTGCCCGCCGGAGCCGACGGTGACGCCGGTGCCGGCGGCACCCCTCGGGACCACCGAGACCTGGCCGCCGTTCGCGTCACGGGTCGGCGCGGGGGTCGCCTCACGGGCGGACGGGACGGCGCTCGGCTCGGCGGACGCCCGGGTGGTCGGGACCGCGCTGGGGTGGGCGGTGCGGGTGGCGGGGACGGGTGACGGGGTGGTGCTGTCGGCGAACGCGGGTGTGGCGCCCGCGAGTACGGCGGTGGCGGTCAGTGCCAGGGCGCTGAAGACGGTTCGGCGCATGGTGTCGCTCTCATTCCGTGGCTCGGTGATGAAATCGAGCGGAGAGACGAGGCAGCGGCGCCCACCGTTGTAAAGAGATGGCAAAGCCGTGAAGGCTTCTCTTCTACGGCTCCTCCGGTACGGCTCCTACGTCTCCCTACGACTCCTCCGGCATCCGCAGCGCTGCCCCCGTCCGGCACAGCGCCCTGATCCGTTCCGCCCGGGCGGGGTGACGGGCGGCCAGTTCCACGGGGTCGCCGCCCTCGTAGTCGGACGGCAGGAAGCCCGGCGCCATGGTCGTGCCGAACAGCGACCAGTGGCCGCCGGGCGCCACCCGGGCCCCCATCCAGGTGCCCGCGGGCACCACGGTCTGGCTCACCTCCGGGCCGCCCAGCAGCACCAGTTCGTCGGTGCCGTCGGGGAAGAGGAGGAGGATTTCCAGGGGGTCGCCGCGGTAGAAGTGCCAGACCTCGTCGGTGGGCAGGCGGTGCAGTGCCGAGAAGTCGTCCTCCGCGGCGGTGAGCAGCATCATGATCGCCGTGCCGGACGGGCGGCCCGAGGCGTCCGGCGGGCCCGCCCAGGTCTGCCGGAACAGCCCGCCCTCCACGGGCAGCGGGCGCAGGCCGAGGCGGGCGGCGAGCCGTGCGGGGCCGGAGGAGTCACCCTGCGGTGCGTGCGGCGGATACGGCGGCTGATGGTCCATGGGATCAGCCTGCCCCCTTCCGTGCCCCCTTTCGCGCACCCTTGCCCGAGGCGTGACCTGCCGCCCCTCACCATCCGGGTGACGTACGACATGCGGCCCGCCCGCGACGCCCCTTGACTGGTCCTGACGTACGGAACCCCGTGCCGCTCGGGGCGACGCGCCCCGTGCTGCTCAGGGCGACGCGCCCCCGTGCCGCTCGGGGCGACGTACGGCCGTAACCCGCAGCCGATCCCCCGGAGGACGAGTCGACATGACACGCTGGACGACCGCTGCCGCGCTCCCGGCGGCCTGCGTGGTGCTGGTGCTCGCGCCGGTGCTGACCGGCTGTTCGAACGACAACAACTCCTCCAGCAGCGCCGCGAGCAAGGCCGCCTCCGCCGCGGAATCCCTGGCGTCACAGGCTGCTTCCGCCGCGGCCTCCCTCGCCTCGGAGGCCGCCACGGCGGTGGCGACGCAGGCCGCCTCGGCGCTGGCGTCGGCCACGGCGGAGGCGGGGCGCAAGCTCGACGAGATCAAGAACGGCACGAACGTCAAGAACGACGTCACCCTCGGCACCCCGGCCACCGCGTCCGACGGCCGTACGACGGTGAAGGTGACCGTCCACAACACCGCGAGCTCGACCAAGTCCTTTGCCGTGCAGGTGAATTTCAAGGACTCCAGCGGCGGACTGGTCGACGTCGTGGTCCTGACCGTCTCCGATGTGGGGGCTGGGAAGTCCGCCGACGCCACGGCGCGCAGCACGCACAACCTCGGGAGCGGGGTGACGGCGGCGGTCGAGCAGGCGGTGCGGTACTGAGGCGTAACTCCCCCTGCGGTTGCGGCCGTTCACAGATTTTACCAAAACTAGAGATTCCGAGCGGCGTTCCCGTTCGTACCTCCCCGTGACCGACCCCCGCCCCTGCGCGGGAAACCCGACCGGGCAGGAGGCACGGTGCGCTTTTCGCGAAACGCGATGGGAAGTCTCTTCGTGGGCGGTGCCCTCGTCGTAACGCTCTTCTCGCTGGTCTATCCGTCGATGCTCGGCGTGACCAAGGTGTCGAGTTCACCGGACCTGGTCATCGCACAGACGCAGTGGGGCCCGCTGACCGAGGGGGACCGGGACTTCGTGGTGAAGGTGCGCTCGGCCGGTCTGTGGGAGTACCCGGTGGGTCAACTCGCCCTGAAGAAGGGGACGTCCAAGGCGGTCGTCACCGCGGGCAAACATCTGATCGACGGGCACGCGGCGCTGGACACCACCTGCCGCAAGATCGCGCCCATGCTGAACATCTCCATCCCCAATCAGCCCAGCGCCCAGCAGCAGGGCTTCGTCAACACGCTGAACGGGGACAGCGGCAAGCAGTTCGACAAGGACTTCGCCAACATCCTGCGCGTCACGCACGGCACGATCTTCAACTCGATCTCGAAGATTCGCTCCACGACCCGCAACACCCTGGTGCGCGCGCTGGCCGACCAGGCCAACGCGACGGTCCTGGACCACATCACGGTCATGGAGCAGACCGGTCTGGTCGACTTCGACCAGGTCATCTTCCAGGAGACGACCCCGCCGAAGCTGCCCGCCTCGGACCTGACCCCGCCGCCCCCGTCCGGCGGTCAGCCCGAGGTGGTCCTCACCCCGCCGGCCGACAGCACCACCCAGCCGCCGGTCCTGCCGGGCCAGAGCGGCAGCGGGAACGGCGGCCAGTAGGCGAGCGGCACTCCTACGGTGGGGTGAGCTTGCGGGAGGGGCTCAGCCGAGCCAGACCGTCGTGTCCGGCCCGAGCCTGCCGCCCTCCAGTTCCAGCGATTCCAGCGGTTCCGGCGGGGCGCTGCTGAGCAGCACCTCGCCGGGCGGCAGCGGGACGGGCCGGTCCGAGAGATTCGTGACGCACCGCCAGCCGTCGCCCCGGGCGAAGTGGAGCACACCGTCCGGGGTGTCGTCGTCGGCCCAGGTCAGCCGCTCGCCGTCGAGCAGCTTGCGGCGCAGCCGCAGGGCGGTGCGGTACAGCTCCAGGGTGGATCCCTCGGTGCCGTCCTGCGCCGCCACGGCGTACGACGCGAACTCCGGCGGCTGCGGTAGCCAGGCGCCGCCCGCCCCGAAGCCGTACGACGGTCCGGTCGTCGTCCACGGCAGGGGCACCCGGCAGCCGTCCCGGCCCTTGCGGACCCGGCCGGTCTGCTCCCAGATCGGGTCCTGGAGGACCGCCGTGGGCAGGTCGGCGACCTCGGGCAGGCCGAGTTCCTCGCCCTGGTAGACGTACGACGAGCCGGGCAGCGCGAGCATCAGCAGGGTCGCGGCGCGGGCCCTGCGCAGTCCGTCGGCGAGGTCGGCCCGCGGTGTCCGGCCGTCCGACAGCAGCCAGGCGTTCTCGTCCGTGCCGGGCGGCAGCACGAGGCGCGAGGTGTGCCGTACGACGTCGTGGTTGGACAGCACCCAGGTGGCGGAGGCGCCCGCGGTGCGCGCCGCCGCCAGGGACTCGGTGATGACCTGGCGCAGCTCGTCCGCGTCCCAAGGGGTCTGCAGATACTCGAAGTTGAAGGCCTGGCCGAGTTCGTCGGGCCGGGCGTACAGGGCGCGCCGGTCGTGCGGGACCCAGGCCTCGGCGACCGCGGTGCGGGGCGGGCTGTAGCTGTCGAGGACGCGGCGCCAGTCGCGGTAGATCTCGTGGACCTCGTCACGGTCGTAGTAGGGGTGGCTGCCCGGCGGGACGCGGTGCAGGGCCAGTTCACCGACCGCTTCGAGATCGCCCACGTCGCGCAGCGGCTCGGACAGGTCCTTGGCGAGGGCGTGGGCGACGTCGACGCGGAAGCCGTCCACGCCCCGGTCGGCCCAGAAGCGCAGGGTGGTGCGGAAGTCGGCGCGGACCTCCTCGTGGTCCCAGTCGAGGTCGGGCTGCTCGGTGGCGAAGAGATGCAGATACCACTCGCCGTCCGGCACCCGGGTCCAGGCGCTGCCGCCGAACACCGACTGCCAGTCGGTGGGCGGGAGTTCGCCGTGCGTACCGCGTCCCGCGCGGAAGACGTAGCGGGCGCGGGCCGGGGAGCCGGGGCCCGCGCGCAGGGCCTCCTGGAACCAGGCGTGCCGGTGGGAGGTGTGGTTGGGGACGATGTCGACGACGACCTTCAGACCGAGCCGGTGCGCCTCGGCGGTCATCGCGTCGAAGTCGTCGAGGGTGCCGAGGCGCGGGTCGACATCACGGTGGTCGGCGATGTCGTAGCCGCCGTCGGCGAGTTCGGAGGGGTAGAAGGGGCTCAGCCACACGGCGTCGACGCCCAGCCCGGCGAGGTGGGTCAGGCGCTGGGTGATGCCCCGCAGATCGCCGAGCCCGTCACCGTCGGCATCGGCGAAACTGCGCGGGTACACCTGGTAGACGACGGCCTGGCGCCACCAGTCCGGGTCGCGGGAGGAGAGGTCGGGCACGCGGGCTCCCTTGTTCATGGGCGGGATGACGACGTTCATGGGCGGGATGGCGACGTTCATGGGCTGGATGGCGTTCATGGGCGGGACGACTCGGATTCTCTGCCCTGCAGCGTGACCCGGTACAGCCGTACGGGGCACCGCCTCACCCGGACGGCGTCCAGCGCTGGCGGGGCGGTCGCACCGGTGTTCCGGTGGAGGGGATCTGCGAGCGCACACCCCCGAAAGGCACCCCGTATGAGCCGTATGAGCCGTCGCCGCCTTCCCGAGGCGCGCGCGGTCGTCGAAGCCGCCGTCAACGCGAAGGCCGCCCCGGTCGTCGCTCAGCTCCTCGTGCTGGCGGGGCTGCTCACCGCGGCCGCCTGCTCGGGTGTGGGGTTGGGAAGCGTGACGGCCCAGGACCCGAGGGACACGGAGCTGCCGCCGACCGCCGCGCCCGCCGGTACCACGACACTGACCGCGGCGCAGGCGAGCGCCGCGACGATCACGGATGCCGACCTGGGTGCCCCCTGGACCCCCACCCAGGGCGCGGCGACCTGGCGGGACGGCCTGCTCAAGGCCACGGTGAGCGGCGCCTCCCCCGACTGCCAGCGCCTGCTGGACGCGCTCTACGCCGACGAGATCCTCGGTGCACCGTCGTCACCGCAGGCGGTCGTCGCACTGGACGACCCGGGCGGCCAGGCCCAGTTGCGGTACCAGGTGTCCGCGCACCGTGCGGCCGACGTGGACCGCACACTCGGCTGGCTGCGGACGCTGCCGCAGACGTGCGGTCGGTTCAGCGCCGCCACGACCCGGGCGGGGGTGCAGGACGTGCAGGTCGCCGAGGAGCAGCTGCCGCAGGTGGGCGATGCGCGACAGGGGCTGCGGGTGACGCTGACGGCGGTGGGCGGGGAGGCGGGGCCGGGTGGGGCCGCAGGGCCGAGCGGCGAGGACGACGGGAGCGGGAGCACCGGGACCGGTGTGCTGACGCTGGACATCGCGGCCGTCCGGGTCGGCGACGACGCGATCACCGTCACCACCGGCGGCACGGGCGCAGTGTCCCCCACCGCCACCCAACTGGCCCTCCAGCTCGGCACGCAGCGCCTGACGGAGGTACGGCGGCAGCACTCGGCGTGAACCAAGGACCTGGATACCTGACACTGGCGGCGGACCTCACAGCGAAGGCTGCGCCGGTGCGGGTCCCAGGGTCGTGGTCCCCGGCGCGGTGCGGTAACCGAGGCCGGTGCGGTAGGCGTCCAGGGCCGCCTCCACGCGCCCGGTACGCCGTAGCAGATCACCGAGCAGCCGGCACAGGTCGGCGAGGTCGCCCGCGGCACCCGCCCGTTCCAGCAGGCTCAGCGCGCGGACGTAGTGCTCCTCGGCCTTCTCGGTGTCGCGGGCGTCGTCGGCGATGATGCCGAGGAGGCGGTGCGCGGCGGCGGAGTGCACGGCGCCGCGCTCGGAGGAGAGGTCGCCGAGCACCCCGTGCAGCAGCCGGGCGGCCTCCTCGGACTTGCCGCGCCGGTGCAGCACATCGGCGAGCTCGACGGCGACCTGACTGCTGTAGAGGGCGGCCCGCTTGGCGTTCAGCATGGTGAGCGCCTCGCGCAACTCGGCCTCTGCGCGCTCCAGTTCGCCGTTCTGGACACAGACGTAGCCGCGCATCCAGTGGCACATGGCGAGTTCGGTGCGGATCTGGAGCTGGCGGTACAGCTCGGCCGCCTTGGCGAGAGAGGCGTCGGCCTCGGCGACCCGGCCCTCGGCGATCAGGGTGCGGGCCACGGAGCGGTGCATACGGGCGACGAGGGCGGGGTCGCCGACCTGTGGGGCGAGGGCGAGGGCGAGTTCGGCGGCCTGGGCGGCGCGGGCGTGGGCGCCCATGTCCATGTAGGGGCCGATGATGCTGCCGTAGAGAAGGAGCAGCGCGTCGGGGTCCTGGAGCCCGCCGCGGTTGAGTTCGTCGAGGGTGGACTCCAGGAGGTAGACGGCGTAGCGGAGTTCACCGGCGAGATAGTGGGACACGGCACGGCCGCGCAGCGCGGGGACGCGGACCGGCAGCGGCTGGTCGGCCAGACAGGCCTCGGCACGCTCGAAGTAGAGCCGCCCGACCATCAACTCACCGGTCTCCAGGGCGCATTCGCCGAGCCCGAGCAGTGCGGTGGCCCGTTCACAGCCGAGTTCGTGTTGCTCGGCCTCGGCGAGCAGGGCGCCGTACTGCTCGGCCGCCTCCTCCGCCCCACCGGTGGCCAGGGTGCGCTGCGCCTCGGTCAGCCGCAGCCGCAGATCAGCGGCGAGCCGGGCCGGACGGCCGGTCGCCAACTCGTCGAAGGCGACACCGAGACGGTCCGCGAGATGCCGCAGCGCCTCGTCGGAGGGGCGCACCCGGCCGGCCTCCAGCGTGGAAATGTACGCGGGCGTGTACGTCGGCTCCGCCAACTGCTTCTGCGTCAGCCCGCGTTCGGTGCGCAACTGCTGCACCCGGCGACCTATCGTGCCCGGGTCGTCTCTCTCCGCCATCGCCCAACTCCCCGCGTGACCCCTTGCTGTCAGGCTGCGACAGCCTCTAGGTTAAACGTCACATTAAACATGCTTAACACGCCGCTGTTGTTGCGAGGTTGCCGTGGACGGACGCACATCCGCGCGTTACGAACGCCCCAGCGCACTCCCTCACCTCCGACTGCGCCCCAGCAGACGGACATCCGCCGTCAGAGGCGTGGCGGCTGCGGTGGTCGCGGTTGCCGCTCTGATCACCGCAGCGAATGCCGTCCCGGCGCATGCCGTCCCGGCGCATGCCGTCCCGGCGCATACGAGCCAACCCCATGTCCAGCGGGCGGAGTACTCCAAGGGGAGCTGAGCCCTCCGCTGGACATGCCGCGATATGCCGTCTGTTGTCTGTGGCAACGTCGTGGCTGGTCGCGCAGTTCCCCGCGCCCCTTCAGGGCGCTGCCTGCCGACCTCGCGCATCACCTCTCAACGGGCCCGACACGTACGGCGCGAGGTTGCGGGGCCGGGGAGAAGCAGCAGGTGGCGGGAGCCGCGTCAGTCGCCTGCGGCCTCAGCCGGCCCGGAGCAGGAGCCGAGCCGCCTCACGGGCCTCACGGGCGGGTTCGGTGCTCTCCGCTATGCCCGCTGTGACCATGGCGCCCTCGGCCAGCAGGTACAGCTGCCCGGTCAGCGCGGCGGGCCGCCCCGCTTCGGCCACCAGCCCGGCGAGGTACTCCCGGAACGCATGCTTGTGCGCCCGGACCTGGGCCGCCACGCGCGCGGAGGTGGCGCCGAGTTCGCCGTAGGAGTTGATCCACGCACAGCCGCGGAAGTCCTCCTCGCCGAACCAGCGCTCCAGCCAGTCGAACACGGCCAGGATCCGCCGCCCGGGGTCTCCATCTCCATGACGGTCCACGAACGCTGCGAGCCGCTCCCGCCAGCGCACATCTCGTCGCTCCAGATAGGCCTCCACCAGCAGCTCCTTCGACGGGAACAGCTGATAGAGCCGCTTGAGCGAGACCCCGGACGTGCTGCGGACGTCGTCCATCCCCACGGACTGGATACCCCGCCCGTAGAAGAGCTTCTCCGCGGCGTCCAGCGCCTGTTCCCGGGCGACGGTGCTGTCCATGGGCGACACCTTCCTTGACGAGAGAACGATAGTTCTCTACGTTAGCAGCCAAGGAGAGAACGTCCGTTCTCAACCGTTGACAGACAGCCCGGGAGGACCCCATGACCGACCGCCCGCCCCTGCCGCCGTTCACCCGCGAGAGTGCCCTCCGGAAAGTGCAGGCCGCCGAGGACGCCTGGAACACCCGCGACCCCCACAAGGTGGCGCTCGCCTACTCGGAGGACTCCGTCTGGCGCAACCGCGACACCTTCGTCACCGGCCGGGCCGCGATCGTCGGCCTCCTCACCGCCAAGTGGCAGCGTGAGCAGGAGTACGCGCTGCGCAAGGACCTGTGGGCCTTCGACGGCAACCGCATCGCGGTGCGGTTCCAGTACGAGTCCCACGATGCCGACGGCCGCTGGTGGCGGTCGTACGGCAACGAGTTGTGGGAGTTCGACGAGCACGGCCTGATGACCCGGCGCGAGGCCGGCATCAACGACGTGCCGATCGAGGAGCAGGAGCGGCGCATCTTCGGACCGCGCCCCGAGGCCGAACGCGGGCGCTCCTTCCCGCTACGGTGAGGACGGACAGGGACTCGGCGAGCGGGGTGTTCAGGGCTCGGTCCTCCGGACGCGATCAAGTGGAGACCGGTGCGCGACCGTATGCTCGCCGCGATCCGGCGTATCGCCTCGGGCGAGTGCCTGGCCGCGGGCTGCCCGCGCGAGCCGGAGGTGACCGTCGGCGCCTCGTTCCCGCCCACCGTCAACGACGCCGACACCGACCGCAGGGTCGCCGCCGTGCACGAGGAGGTCCTCGGCACGGGCACCGTCTTCGACCCGGGCCCGGCCATGGCCGGCGAGGACTTCGCGCACCTCGCGGAGGGCGGGATCCCGTACGCGTACTGGTTCGTGACCGGCACCCCCGCCGCCGTATGGGACGCGGCGCCCGGCACCGATCTGCTGGAGAAGCTCCAGGCCGTCCCCAGCAACCACAGCCCGCACTTCGCCCCCGACCCGTCGACCCTCGCCCCCGGCATACGCACCCTGGTGTCCGGAGCCCTGGCTTGTCTGACGGTCTGGCGGTCTGACGGTCTGGCGGTCTGGCGGTCTGGCGGTCTGGCGGTCTGACGTTCCGACGAGAGACGTCAGATCTCCATGGCTTCCATGGTCCGCTGAGATGTCTACGGATGGGCGGCCTGGAGCAGATCGAGCTGCCGCCGTACGTCCTCCAGGGCGCCCTCCCGCCGCCCCGGCACCCGCCCGCGCAACTCCGCAAGCATCGCGCCCAGTTCACGGGCCCGGCCGGGTTCCTGGACCCGGCCCCACTGGTGGTGCGCCCGGTCCACGGCCGCCTCGACGGCGGGCGCGTCGGCCGCCTGCCCGGCCGCCAGCCGGACCGCCGCGATCCCCAGCCAGGTACGGCAGCTGCGCGCCGCGTCCCCCGCGAGCATCGCCAGGTCCGCCCGCACCTCCGACCAGTGCAGCGCCTCCTCGGAGGCAGGCCCGTGCTCCCGTACGGCGGCCTCCTCCCAGCGCGCGGCCAGCGCGTCGGCGTCGGCGTGCCGTCCCGCCTGCACGGCGGCGGTGAGCTCGGCGTGCGGATCACCGGCGGGCGGCTCGGGCGCCCGCTCGCACAGCACGATGTCAGGGAGGCCACGGAGGCCACGGGGGTCTCGGCGCGCACCGCCCGGCTCCCCGTCCGTCAGCCGGGCCAGCGCCGCCGCGTGCAACTGCCCGGCGGGCGGCCGGTGTCCGCTGCGCAGCAGCGTCGCGACGGCCTTCATGTACGCCGGGTGCGCCACCGTGCGGCGGGGCGGCGGCGGCGCGACCCGGCCGTAGACGGCGGTGTGGGCACCGGAGTCCAGCGGCCGGGTACGCAGCAGCTCCCAGGTCTCCGCGTCGGCGTGCAGATCGGCGAACAGGGTCGTCGAACCCGGTGCGCGCAGCCTCAGTTCCTCCCGGAACCAGTGCCAGGGGAAGGCGGTGTAGCGGGCGGTCGCCGGAGTGGTGCGGGCCAGCGCCAGATGGGGCAGGCGCTGACGGCGGTCCAGCTGGAGCTGGCCGGTGACGAAGACGGTGAGCGGATCGGGGGAGGTGGCCGCGGCACGCAGCCGGGTGAGGACGGCCTGCGGCTCCAGGGGGTCGGCGAGTTCGACGACGTTGGCGGTGTCCGTGCCGGACAGAACGGCGGGGGCGACGGCCGCGAGGACGGGGAGCACGGAGGCCGCGTCCACCAGGCAGCCCCGGCCCTGCGGCGAGGCCGCGAGCAGCAGCACGGTTCCGGGCATACGGCCCCTCCCAGTCGGACTCGTCCTGCCGTCGATCACCCACGGCAAAGCGTCGATCACCTACGGCACAGCACGGTAACCGCTGCGCGGGCAAACGAAGATGCGGGACCCGCAAAGCTACTCCTCCGGGCATGTCGCCGACGGCGCCCGCGCCCGCCCCTGCCCGGCCCCCGCCCGCTCCGTACCGGGCTTCGTACCAGCCTTCGTCCAGCGACTTGCCAGGGCCGCCGCCCAGGTGTGCTCTGGAAGGCGGAGGGCGGAGGTGTCGAGGGAAGGAGTGCTCCCATGACTCACGCGCTGCCCACGCCCGGCCAGGCGGCCGTCGAGGCCGGTACCGCCGGTACGCCCGACCTCTTCAGCGAGCGCACCCATGCCACCGCGAGGTGGGCGGTCCCGGTCCTGCTCGGTCTCGTCTACGGCTACTGGGCCGCGGCCAACCGGCGCGACGGCGGCGCCATCACCGGCTGGAACGTCCTGTTCGGCCTGGTGACCGCGATCGTGTTCGCGGTGGTGATGGCCGCCCTGCTGAGGGTGAGCCCGCGGCTGAAGCGCGAGGTGCACGCCGTCATGTGGTTCGCCTTCACGGGCGCAGCGTTCGGCTTCGTGTACAGCGAGACCGGCGCCTCGATCCTGCGCTCCTCGCTCATGGGCCTGGCGGTCGGCGTGGTCGCCGGGGCGACGCTCTTCTACTGGTACTACACGCACGAGGACGCGGAGGGCCACCATCTCCCGTGACGGCTGACGTATGAACGTGGACCCCGGCGGCGTTGCCGGGGTCCACGTTCATGTCCACGCCTCATTTCCACCCGCGTGGCCCCACACCAGGCCCTACCGCTCGCGCACCGCGCCCGCCGGCCGTTGTCTGAAGAGGTGTCCCCGTCGCCACGGATCCGGAGCGCCATGTCAGCCGCACTCATCGCGCTGGCCTGCCTCCTCGTGCCGTTCGGCGCGCTGGCGGCCTGGGCGGTGTACGGCATCGCCGACGGCGACCGCTATGTCACCGTGATGGCGCCGCTCGCCACCGACCCGGCCGTGCGCAACGCGGTCGCGGACACGGTCAGTGCGGGCATCATGCGCGAGGTGCACCTCGGCGGTCCCGCCGCCCGGCAGACGGTGGCGCCGTTCGTACACGACGCCGTGCGTTCGTTCACCCGTACGGATACCTTCCGCACCGCGTGGAACGCGGGCAACCGGGTCACGTACGACGCCGTGTGGCACGCCCTGCACGACGACCGGGAGACCACCGTGACCGTCGACCTTGCCCCGGTCACCGCGGAGGTCAGGGAGCAACTGGCTCACGACCATGTGCCGCTCGCCGAGTACATCCCGGTCGAGCACACCGCGGTCGCCGTCCTGCCCGCACGGGACCTGGACGGTTTCAGGAAAGGGTTCCACGTGCTCGAATTCGCCGGCTTCTGGCTCCCCGTCACGGCCGTCACGCTCGCCGCGGCCGGTATCACCGTCGCCGTACGGCGCCGCCGCGCGGTGATCGCGACCGCGCTGGGCACGGCGCTGGGCGGCGCCCTGCTCGCCCTCGCGCTGGCGATCGGCCGCCACTTCACCCTGGCCGGGCTGCCGCAGGAGGTCTCGCACCCGGCGGTCGCCGCGATCTACGACACCCTGACCGGCACCCTGAACACCTGCGCCTGGCTGCTCCTTGCCCTGGGAACGACGGTGGCGGCGGCGGCCAGGGTGACGCAGCACCCGCGACTGGCACGGCTGACACGGCTGACACGGCTGCTACGGCGCCGACGGGCAGCCGAGCACGAGCGGGAACTCGTACCCTCGGCGGAGTGACGCACCACACGCACACGACCGACCCCGAGGACCCCGGAGACCCAGAGGACACGGCCTGGGAGGCGGCCGCACGGAGGGGACGCCGCCCGGGTGCCTGGCTGGCCGGGCTACTGCTGCTCCTGGTCAGCGTCGTGGTGGGCTGCCGAACCGCCGACACGGACGGCGTGACACCAGTCCCGCAGCTACTGGCGTTCCTGCCGTGGCTACTGGCCCCGACGGGACTGGCCCTGCTGCTGTCGCTGATGGCTCGGTGGTGGGTGGGTGTGGTGTGGGGGGTGGCGGTGGCGGGACTGCTGGCGTGGTTCATCGAGCCGTACGCCAAGAGCGACGAGCCGACGGGCCCGCCGGTGGCGGAGCTCCGGGTCCTCACCTCGAACGTCGAATTCGGCCGGGGCACGCCCGCGCTGCTCCCATTGATCAAGAAGGAGCGCCCGGACCTGATATTCATACAGGAGTGCGAACAAACCTGCCGCGCCAGGCTGAACAAGCACCTCACCACCACCTACCCCTACCACCGCTCGGTGGAGGCGGGCGGCTCGGCGGGCTCGGTCATCCTGAGCCGCTATCCGCTGACCCCGGCACCGGGCGTACGCGGCACGATGGGCATGCCGGGGGCGACGACGAAAGTGAGCGGCCGCACCATACGACTGCAACTGGCGCACCCGATGCCTCCGCTGCCCCGCCAGATCCCCCTGTGGAATCGCGAACTCTCCCGCCTGCGCCACTACGCGGCGGCCTCGCCCGGGACGCCCACCGTCCTGGCCGGTGACTTCAACGCCACCCAGGACCACGCGGCCTTCCGCCGCATCCTGGACGCCGGTCTGCGCGACGCGGCCCGCCTTGCCGGGGCGGATCGCACCCCGAGCTGGCCGTCCCGTACGGCGCCGACGTTCGGGGCGCAGATCGACCACGTGCTGCTCTCGAAGGACTTCGGCGCGAACGAGGCACGCTTCCTGAGGGTGTCCGGATCGGACCATCGGGCGCTGC
Organism: Streptomyces sp. YIM S03343; assembly: GCF_054729195.1. Lineage (NCBI taxonomy): Bacteria > Bacillati > Actinomycetota > Actinomycetes > Kitasatosporales > Streptomycetaceae > Streptomyces > Streptomyces sp. YIM S03343. The sequence goes on along the minus strand of NZ_JBPUKX010000001.1, from coordinate 4,737,345 downwards.
TGGTGGACGTGACGCTGCACGAGAACGGGTGACCGAAAGACGGCTGACCCACCAGAGTAGGCAGCACCCCTCGCCCGTCCCCAAGATCCCTACCGAAGGCGGTTAACCTTACGTGTCCGTCCTGGCCAGGGATTGACGGGCTACAACTCATGCGAAGGGTTGCGACATGGGCATTCTCACTCTCCTGCGGAAGAAATTCGGCCGCCCACGCAAGGAGCGTGCGGCTGAAACCGTGCAGGAGCAGACCGCTTCGCAGCCCCAGGACCACCCGGCAACCCCGGAACCCCACATCCCCGACCCCCGCCCCGAGACCGAACCGGAACACGATCTCGTCTCCGCGGCTTTCAACAACGTAACAATCCCCGAGCCGACCCCAACGGCAGAGGCAACCCCGACCCCGGCCGCCGAGCCCACCCCGGAACCGGAACCAACGGCAGAAGAGCCCCCGGCCCCGGAGCCCACTCCCGAGCCGGAGCCCGAGGCCGATCCCACTCCCGAACCGGAACCGGCAGTCGCAGAGGACCCGACCCCCGAACCGCAACCGGCCACCGAGCCTGAGCTTGTGGCCGAGTCTGAGCCCGCGGCCGATCCGGAGCCTGCGGCCGAGCCGGAGCCGACGGCGGAGGCAGCCCCGGAGCCCACTCCCGAGCCGGAACCCGAGCCGGAACCGGAGCCGGAGCCCGCCGCGGAGGTCACACCGGCCCCCGAGCCCGCGCCCGCGACCGAAGCCGCCTTCGAGCCCGAGCCCGCCACCGAGATCACCCCGGAACCGGAGCCCGCAGCCGAGGCCATCCCGGACGCGGAGCCCAAGGCCGAGGCTGAAGCTGCTACGGAGCCCGAGCCCGCAGCTGATGCCACCCCGGAGCCCGAGGCTGAAGCAGTTCCACAGCCCGAACCCGAGGCCGAAGCCACCCCGGAGCCCGAGGCTGAAGCAGTTCCACAGCCCGAACCCGAGGCCGAAGCCACCCCGGAACCGGCACCGGCCGAGACACCCGACGCAGCAGCAGCCGCCGACGGCGAGGACGCCCCGCAGGGGCCACCCGCACCCGACGACGAAACCCGCACGGGTTGTGCGGGTGGGAACACCCCCGCCGAAGGCGAAGCCGAGGCGCCCACCCCCAAGCCGGCCCCCGCCCTGCCCTCCACCCTCGCCACCGCGTACACCGCCGCCGAGGCCACCCTCACCACCCACGACCTCACCACCACCCGAGCGAAGCTCTACCTGGTCCTCGACCGCTCCGCCTCCATGCGCCCGTACTACAAGGACGGCTCCGCCCAGGCCCTGGCCGACCAGACCCTCGCCCTCGCCGCAGCCCTGGCCCCCGAAGCCGATGAAGCCGGCGAAGCCGACGCCGACGTCCACGTCGTCTTCTTCTCCACGGAAGTGGACGGCACCGCCGACCTCACCCTCGCCGATCACGAGAACAAGATCGACGAGGTCCACGCCGGCCTGGGCCGCATGGGCCGTACCAGCTACCACGCCGCCGTAGAGGCCGTACTCGCGCACCACACGAAGCACGCGGACCCGACCGCCCCCGACACCACCGCTCCCGTCCTGGTGATCTTCCAGACGGACGGCGCCCCGGACGCGAAGACCCCGGCGACCCAGTCCCTCACCGAGGCAGCGAAGACGCACCCCCACGTCTTCTTCTCCTTCGTGGCGTTCGGTGAGCACGACAACAAGGCGTTCGACTACCTCCGCAGGCTGAAGACGCCGAACACGTCGTTCTTCCACGCGGGCCCGGCCCCCAAGGAACTCACGGACATGGAGCTCTACGAGGGCGTCCTCGCGAACTGGCGCCCGTAAGGGCACGAAGCCGCAAGGCACAAGGAACCAGGCAAGCACGAGGCAAGCCCGCACCACCCGTACCACCCCTGCCGCCCGCCTCCCACCCCGAAAAAACGGGAGGCGGGCGGCATAAACATGTCGGCTACGATTTCAAGGTTCGTATAGTCAGCGACCCGCGACCTGGGAGCAGCCTCCGATGGCTCGACACCTCATCACCAGCGCCCTTCCGTACATCAACGGGATCAAGCACCTGGGCAACATGGTGGGGTCCATGCTCCCGGCGGACGTGTACTCCCGCTATCTGCGCCAGCGCGGCCACGACGTGCTGTACATCTGCGCGACGGACGAGCACGGCACCCCCGCCGAACTGGCGGCGAAGGAGGCAGGCCTCTCGGTCGCGGAGTTCTGCGCGCAGGCGCACGACGCGCAGAAGGCGGTCTATGACGGCTTCGCGCTCGCGTTCGACTACTTCGGCCGCAGCTCCAGCACGGAGAACGTGGAGATCACCCAGCACTTCGCCCGCCGCCTCAACGAGAACGGCTTCATCGAGGAGCGGGCGATCCGCCAGGTGTACTCGCCCACCGACGGCCGCTTCCTCCCGGACCGCTACGTCGAGGGCACGTGCCCGCACTGCGGCTACGACAAGGCCCGCGGCGACCAGTGCGAGAACTGCACCCGAGTGCTGGACCCCACCGATCTGATCAACCCGCGCTCCGCGATCTCCGGCTCCACGGACCTGGAGGTCAGGGAGACCAAGCACCTCTTCCTGCTCCAGTCGAAGCTGGAGAACGAGGTCCGCGAATGGGTGGCCCGGCACGGCAGGGACTGGCCGCAGCTCGCGTCCTCGATCGCCCACAAGTGGCTCACCGAGGGCCTGCACGACCGCGCGATCACCCGCGACCTGGACTGGGGCGTACCGGTCCCGGCGGACACCTGGCCGGAGCTGGCGGCCGAGGGCAAGGTCTTCTACGTGTGGTTCGACGCGCCGATCGAGTACATCGGGTCGACCAAGGAGTGGGCGGACGCGACCGGCGGCGACTGGAAGTCGTGGTGGTACGACGTCGACACCGAGGTCCGCTACACGCAGTTCATGGCGAAGGACAACGTCCCGTTCCACACGGTGATGTTCCCGGCGACGGAACTGGGCGTACGGGAGCCGTGGAAGAAGGTCGACTACGTCAAGGCGTTCAACTGGCTGACGTACTACGGCGGTAAGTTCTCCACCTCCCAGAAGCGAGGCGTCTTCACCGACCACGCGCTGGAGATCCTCCCGGCGGACTACTGGCGCTACTTCCTGATCGCCAACGCCCCGGAGTCGGACGACTCGTCCTTCACGTGGGAGCACTTCACGGCGACGGTGAACAAGGACCTGGCGGACACGCTGGGCAACTTCGTGAACCGGGTGCTGTCCTTCTCCAAGAAGCGCTTCGGCGACGAGGTCCCGGCGGGCGGCGAGCCCGGCGAGGCGGAGACGAAGCTGGGCGAGCAGATCGCGGAACTCCTCGCCGAGTACGAGTCGCACATGGAGTCTCTCCAGTTCCGCAAGGCGGCGGCAGCGCTGCGCGCCCTGTGGTCGGCGGGCAACTCCTACCTGGAGGAGAAGGCCCCCTGGCTGGAGATCAAGACGGACAAGGACGCCGCAGCCCTCACGCTCCGCACGGCGATGAACCTGATCCACCTGTACGCGGTGGTCTCCGAACCCCTGATCCCGGCGACGTCGGCGGCCATGCGCCAGGCTTTCGCCCTGCCTGACGACACGGCGACCTGGATCACCACCGCCGAAGCAAAGTCCCTCACCACCGTCCCGACGGGCACCCCCTTCACCGTCCCCCCGGTCCTCTTCGCCAAGCTCACGGACGAGGACTTGGAAACGTACAAGGAGCGCTTCGGCGGCCAGGAAGCCTGACGCAGCTGAGCGACCCGTCCTGTAGCGTCGTGAGGCGCAGACCTGGGATGCTGGCGGGCAGAAGATCTCCGCAGGCCGGAGAGAGTGGACCATGGCGTACTCAACTCGCATGGCTGCGGCTCTCTCCGGAGCCACAACCGGGCAGCTACGCTCGTGGCGGCAGGACCGAGGCAATGGGCCTGTCCTCTGCCCTGAGCTGGCAGCCAAGCCCGCCCTTTACTCCTTCCGCGACGTTCTGGCGCTGCGTGCGTTCGCCATCCTTCGGAAGGACGTATCGCTCCAGAAGATCCGCACTGCTCTGGCCACGCTGAAGCAGTTCGGCGAAGTCGAGCACCTGTCCAGCTACTCCCTGGTGGCCGAGGACGACACCATCATCCTCATGGGCGCGCCACATGCAGGAAGGCGTGACGCAAAGACCTCCCCGCCCGGGCAGGGCTTGTTGAGGAACCCACGCGGTGGGTAGAACCCCTGTGCGCGACGGCCCCGGGTGCTCCGGGCCGTCCGGAGCGCCGGTTCTGCGGCCTCCAGGCCGCTCGCGAGTGCGGGCTTCTGGCATGTGGATGGGAGGGGGCGATGTTGGCCGAGGAGAATGCCCGGATTCCCTGGCGGAAGAGCAGTTACAGCAACAATCAAGCTGACGGGACCTGTTGCGAGGTAGCCCTTCTCACGGCGTCCGCATGGGTTCGTGACTCCAAGGCTCCCGATGGTGCGGTACTGCGTTTCTCGTTGCCTGCCTGGCGGGTCGCGGTAGCTTACTTCTGCGGCCAGTAGACCCCCGGAGGGCATCCATGGGCAGTGGTGACGAGGCCCGGCCAGGGCGGAGAGAGTTCATGGGGTACTGCCTTGCCACAGGGCTGGTCGCTGCCGCGGCGGGTGCGGCGGCGTCGCTGCTGGCCGACGGTCTCGTGGGCCGACTGTCCGTATGGGCGCTGGTCCTGACTCTGGTGGCTGCGGGCGCGGGCTGGTGGTGGGCACAGGCGCCCGCTACTGCTCATCGATGGACTGTGGGTCTCTTGGTGCGTCCGGCAGAGAAGGGCGCACCGACTCGAACGCCTTCGCAAACGTCCTGATAAGCAGCGCCGCCGCGCTGAAGGTACCGGCGACACAGGCGGCCGGCGGGATACCCATCCGCACACCGGCGTAGGCGACCATGGTCAGGCAGGCCGAGGAGAACAGCGCCAGGACGGTGAGGTTGCGCAGGATCCGTATCAGGTCATCCGTGTGAGCTCTCCTGCGGCGTATCGCATTGTCCGTGTCGTCATGTCGCAGTCTCCGCAAGCGAGTACAGGCCTCGTCACTGGCCATGCCCTGTGCGGTGAGCACACCGGGCACCGACGGCTCGCGGGCGGGAGCCGTCGGCTGTTCGTCCGTGCCGGGGGAGAGGCCGGCGCCTGACCGTCGGCGCCTTCGCCTCCGTCTCTCGTTCGCCATCGCCTGTCTGCCCCCGTCGATGCCTGGTCGGATATCAGGAACGGTTGACGTTCAGCTGGTCGAGGAGCTCGTCGAGCAGCGCCAGCGACGCGTCCTGTGTCAGAGCCTTGTCGGTGAGGTCCTCGAAGCATTCCTGGTAGCGGGCGACCATCTCGCGGTTGTCCCGGTTGGTCAGTACGCCACCCGGCCCGGAGAGGTACAGCACGTCCTCGTCGTCGCGGTAGCCGAAGAGGACGAAGCTGTTCTCCAAGCTGTCATGGGCGCCGGCGCTGAGCGGCAGGACCTGAAGCCGGATCTTCTCGTCCTCGGTCAGCTGCTTGATGTGCGCCAATTGGTTGCGCATCACGCCGGGGCCGCCCACCAGACGGCGCAGCGCCGACTCGTCCAGGATCATGGTCACGCTGGTGCCGCTGTCCTCCACGACGCGTTCCTGGCGCGCGGTCCTGAGGTCGACGGAACGCCGCACCTGGCTGGCGGAAGGCGACGCGGCGAAGAGCGCGTCGATGTAGTCCACGGTCTGGAGCAGGCCCGGGATGAGAGTCGGGTGATAGGCGCGGATGGAGTCCGCGGCGCTCTCGTAGCCCAGCATCTGGGCGAACGGAGGCGTGATGATGTCGTTGTACTCCGACCACCACGACTGTCCCTTGCTGCCGCGCGCCGCCTGTTCGAGGTCCGCGACGAGGTCCTCGTCGGTGACCTCGTACAGGCGGAGCATCGCCTGGAGGTCGGTGACGGACAGGCTCACCGTGCCGGCCTCGATCCGGATCACCTTTGACAGGGACCAGTCAAGACGGTCGGCGGCCTCGCGTTGCGTCAGGCCCGTCTTGTCGCGCGCTGCCCTCAGTGCCAGTCGGAGCCTGCGGCGGTTGAGGCTGGGGTCGGTAGCGGTCGGCATGGTTCTCCTTCGTGGCGCGCTGACCGCGCCTCAGTGCTACCTGCCACGCGACCACCCGGCCGGGTATGGACGCGAGCACCTGATGGGCGTCGCCCCCTCACCCTATATGCCGATGCGGCGCCTAGCTGATAGCCATAGCCAAGGAGATGGGTTTCGATTAGATGTCACCCGATCGGGCTAGTCGCACCGGCGGGTGTCTATAAATCACCTACCCAAAAGCCATATGTCTAATCGACCGCTCGAACATCCTTAAGGCGGCGTGAGGCACATCACACACCCACATGGTTTCTGCAGCCCCACAAGCCCAAGCCCACATCCCGGCTCACCGTGCCCCGCGCATACACCCACAGCCAGGCACCGACAGCAGCCACCCTGCTCCCCGGCACCCCACACACGACGCTGGGGCCGCCGAGCGCATCGCGCGCCCGGCGGCCCCAGCGGGGGTCGTTGCTCAGCTTGCCGTGGCTGAAGGTGTCGCGCTCGCGGACGGCGCAGGGCCGTTCGTGCCGTCATTCGTCGTGTCCGGGTCCACGCCGACCGTGAGCGAGCCGTGGACGCCTCGCGCGATGTCGTCGTGGTGGTAGCGGAGCTTCAGCAGGCCGCCCTGGGTGCCGGACTGGTCGTAGATGGTGTCCTCGGTGAGGGTCGTACGGGTCTTGGTGTTGGAGGCGTACGGCTCGACCACCGCCGTGGCGAGGACGGCCTCCTCCGCGAAGAAGAACTGGCCGGTGTGGCAGGCGTGGCCGCCCTCGTAACCGGCGTCGGTCCACTCACCGTCCACATGGACCTTGACGTGGATGTGGACGCAGCGGCCCTGGTACCAGCCGGGGAAAATGGTCTTGAAGGTGACATGGCCGTGCCGGTCCGTACGCCAGGTGCCGCGCAGATAGCGGGTGTCGTCGGTGGGGTCCTGGTGGCCGCCGCCACCGCCGCCCGGGCCGCCGGACGGGGGTGCACCTGTCGGGGTGCCGGTCGGTGAGCCCGTCGGGGACGGGCCGCCTCCGCCGTTGCCCTGGGACTCGTAGCCCGAGTACACGCCGCTCGCGTCGCAGTGCCAGATGTCCACCGCGGCGTCGCACAGGGGGCGGCAGGTCTCCGAGTCGATCACTTTCAGGGAGAGGAGGAGGGGGACGCCTTCCCTGTCCTCCGTCACATCTCTGCGGATCTTGTCCGCGTCGATGTAGTACGGGCCCTCCACCGTCTCCGAGGTGAGCCGGTAGCAGAGGTCCGACTCGTCGGCGGACCCGGCGGACCCGGCGGCCCCGGCGGCGGACGCGGGCTGCGGCTGCCGGCGCTCCGCGGCTAACGCGTTCGCCGCGAACGTCGTCGCCAGGGCAGCCGTCGCCGCCGCTCCCGCGCCCACCACCACGACCTTGCGCCGGGTCGGTTCCGAGGCTGCTGATTCGCTGTGTGGTTCCTGGGTTTCCGTCATGACGCCGGGACGTTAGGCAGGAAACCTGTCAGGAGCGTGGGTTTTTGCTGTCAGTCCGGGGATGAAAGAAAAGTGGCTCGGAACCGATCATCGGTTCCGAGCCACTCACTCAACTCGTGCTCTTGCTGCTACTTCGGCTGCGGCTTGCGCACCAGGAGGTGCAGTTCCTTCAGCCGGGTCTCCTCCAGCTCCGTCGGCGCGCCCATCATCAGGTCCTGGGCGTTGCCGTTGAGCGGGAAGGCGATGGTCTCGCGGATGCTCGGCTCGTCGGCCAGCAGCATCACGATGCGGTCGATACCGGGGGCGATGCCGCCGTGCGGCGGGGCGCCGAAGCGGAAGGCGCGCAGCATGCCCGCGAACTTGTCCTCGACCGTCTCCCGGTCGTAGCCCGCGATCTCGAACGCCTTGAGCATGATCTCCGGCTCATGGTTCCGGATCGCGCCGGAGGACAGCTCGACACCGTTGCAGACGATGTCGTACTGCCAGCCCAGGATGTCCAGCGGGTCCTGGGTCTCCAGGGCCTCCAGACCGCCCTGCGGCATGGAGAACGGGTTGTGCGAGAAGTCGATCTTCCCGGTCTCCTCGTCCTTCTCGTACATCGGGAAGTCGACGATCCAGCAGAAGCGGAAGACGCCCTCCTCGAAGTGACCGGCGCGCTTGGCGGCCTCGACCCGCACCGCGCCCATGATCTTCGAGACCTCTTCGAACTCGCCCGCGCCGAAGAACACCGCGTGGCCGGCGGCCAGCGACAGGCGCTTGGTCAGCTCGGCGACGTTCGCCTCGGTGAGGAACTTCGCGATCGGGCCGGTCAGCGAGCCGTCCTCGGCCACCCGCACCCACGCCAGGCCCTTGGCGCCCTGCGACACAGCGAACTCGCCGAGCTGGTCGAAGAACTTGCGGGGCTGGGCTGCGACGTCCGGCACCGCCAGCGCGCGGACGTGCTTGCCGGCGAACGCCTTGAACTCCGAGCCCTCGAAGACGTCGGTGATGTCGACGAGCTCCAGCTTGGCGCGCAGGTCGGGCTTGTCCGAGCCGTACTTCAGCATCGCCTCGCGGAACGGGATGCGGGGGAACGGCGAGGTGACGTGGCGGCCGTCGCCGAACTCCTCGAAGATCTCCGTCATCAGCCGCTCGATCGGCTGGAAGACGTCCTCCTGCTCGACGAAGCTCATCTCGACGTCGAGCTGGTAGAACTCACCGGGCGAGCGGTCGGCGCGGGCGTCCTCGTCACGGAAGCAGGGCGCGATCTGGAAGTAGCGGTCGAAGCCGGAGATCATCAGCAGCTGCTTGAACTGCTGGGGCGCCTGGGGGAGGGCGTAGAACTTGCCCGGGTTCAGCCGGGAGGGCACGACGAAGTCGCGGGCGCCTTCGGGGGAGGTGGCGGACAGGATCGGCGTCGCCATCTCGTTGAAGCCCATCGCCGCCATCTTGTGACGGATCGCGGAGATCACCGACGTACGCAGCAGGATGTTGCGGTGCATGCGCTCACGGCGCAGGTCCAGGAAGCGGTACTCCAGGCGCCGCTCCTCGTTGACCCCGTCCTCGGTGTTGATCGTGAAGGGCAGCGGGGCGGCGGCGCCGAGCACCTCGGTCTCACCGACCTCGATCTCGATCTCACCGGTGGGCAGCTCGGGGTTGACGTTCTCCGTGCCACGGGAGACGACCTTGCCGTCGACCCGGACGACGGTCTCCTTGGAGAGCTTGTCCAGCGCCTCGTAGGCGGCGGTACCCGGGCGGGCGACGAGCTGCGTGATGCCGTAGTGGTCACGCAGATCGATGAAGAGGATGCCGCCCAGGTCGCGCCGATTGTGCAGCCAGCCACTCAGCCGGACGTCGGTCCCGACGTCAGAGGCGCGGAGCTCACCACAGGTGTGGGACCTGTACCGATGCATCGTCTTTCATCCATTCCCAGGCGTGTGCAGTGGGTGTTTCACGTGAAACACCCCCAGCCTACCGGGGTCCCAAAGATCACCTCCCCACCAGTACAGTGCCGGTGACCACTGGCACTCTTCGATCCCGTCTTCTTAAAGTGGGGCAATGCGCACTGGTGAGCCCCTGCCCGCAGAACCCCTGCCCGCAGTGGGGGAAGTCCTGGCCGCCCTCGCCACCGGCGTCTGGCACTGGGACACCGCAGCCGGACTCGTCACGGTCGACACCGAAGCAGCCCGGCTGCTCGGCCTGCCCGCACGCCGGACGGTCCTCACCGAGGCCCAGACCCGGGCGCGCCTCCATCCCGTCGACTGGAACGAGATCACCGGTGTCCTCCGGCTCGCCGTCGCCGAGCACACGCTCGCCGAGGTGCGCGTCAGGATCATGGACGAGCAGGGCCGGATCGTACGGATCGCGCGGAGCCGCTTCAAACCGTCGTTCGACCCGGTGGGCAAGGCGTACGAGGTGATCGGCACCCTCCAGGAGGTCACCGAGCCCTCTCCCGGCACCCCGGCCGGGCGCAGCGCCGTCACCGGGGACTGGCGGCGCTCCCGCGAGGCGTTCCTGCTGGACGCGGGCCGGGCGCTCGCCGAGGCGCGGTCCACCACCGAGGTGTTGCGGGTCGCGGCCGGTCTGTCGATGCCGGGCTTCTCGCCCGAGGGTCTCGCCGTCTTCGGAGTCGATGGCAACCAGCTCACCGTGATAGGCCACCACGGCCAGAAGCCCGGTGACGAGAACCCCTTCATCCATATGTCACTGGCCACCGACTACCCCGCCGCCGAGGTGGTCCGCACCGGCCGGGCCGTCTATCTCTCCTCACCCGAGCAGTACGAGGAGCGCTACCCCCTCACCTGGCCGCTGGCCCGCCGCTTCGGCCGCCGTTCCTGGGCGTTCCTGCCGCTGACCTCGGGCGGCAGGACCATGGGCGCCTGGATGGCGGGCTTCACCTATCCCGTCGCCTTCACCCCTGACGAGCGGTCCGTCCTGACCACCGTGGCCCGGATGCTCGCCCAGGCCCTCTCCCGCGCCGGGGCGGCCGACGCCTCACGGGAGCTGACCGACGGCCTCCAGCGCTCCATGCTGCCCGTCCTGGGCCCGCGGATCCCCGGCATGAACCTCGCCGCCCGCTATATACCCACCGGCGGGGGACTCCAGGTCGGCGGCGACTGGTACGACATGATCCCGCTGCCCGGGGGAGACCGGTTCGCGCTGGTCATCGGCGACGTCCAGGGACACGACGTACGGGCGGCCGGGCTGATGGGCCAGCTGCGGATAGCGCTGCGTGCCTACGCCTCCGAGGGCCACCGCCCCGACGCGGTGCTCGCCCGCGCCTCCCGTTTCCTGCACGGCATCACCGACGGCCCCGGCGCGGACACCGACCCCCGCTTCGCGACCTGCCTGTACGTCGAGGCCGACCCGACGACCGGTGTGCTGGAGATCGCCCGCGCCGGGCATCCCGACCCGGCGGTGCGGATGGCGGACGGCACGGTGCTGACCCGGCCGACGGCGGGCGGGCTGCCGCTCGGCATCGACCCGGACGCCGACTACCCGACCACCCGGCTCTTCCTCGATCCCGGCGAGATCATGCTGATCTGCACCGACGGTCTGATCGAGACCGGCGGCCACGACGTGGAGAGCGGCTGGCGGCGGGTCCGCAAGATCCTGGAGGACCACACCGGCGATCTGGAGACCCTGGCCGACGGCCTGGTCCAGGGAGTGCTCGGACCGTCCTCCCACCACACCACGGGCCCGCTGGCCGACCGCCGCGAGGACGACATCGCTGTCCTGCTGCTGTGCCGGGCGACGCAGGGCTGCGGCTGCGACGGCGCCCTGGCGCTACGGCCCGGTGTGCGCCGCACGATGCTGACGATCGCCCAGGACGAGCCTGAGCGCGTCTCCGAGGCCCGCGAGCAACTGCGCCAGCTCCTGCACGACTGGAGCTCGCCGGAACAGATCGACTCGGCGGTCCTGCTCCTCTCCGAGATGCTCACCAACGTCCTGGTCCACACCGACGCCGACGCCCTCCTCACCGCCGAGGTCTCCGGCGACGTCGGCGAACGCAGCATGCGCATCGAGGTCACCGACACCGGCGACGACCTCCCCCACAGACGCCGCCCGGGCGAACTGGCCTCCTCGGGCCGAGGCCTGCTCCTCGTCGAACTCCTCGCCGACGCCTGGGGGGTCGACCCCCGGGGCGAGGGCAAGAGCATCTGGTTCGAGCTGTACGAGAAGCGCTGACGCGGGCATGGCGCTGCAACGGAGCACAACGGCCGTCACCGATAACGTAGTCGCCCTCAGCGGCTGCAGACGAGGATGCCGCCCAGGCACATGATCTCGAAGGCCCCATGCTGGCCAATGTGATCGACAAGGATCGCGCGGGCCCGCTCAATCGTGGCCTCGAAGGGCACCTCGTGCTGGTCTGCCCACGCCCGGTAGGAGGCCATGTGCGCGATGACCGGGTCGGGATCGTGGACCCTGACGGTGCCGGGCAGCTCGATCGTCTCCACGCGGCCGAACTCCTCCCCCAGGAAGGCCGGGGCCTTCTCCAGGGAGAAGCGGGCGCTGAGCGAGATGCGGGCCGGGCCGTGTCCGGTGCCGAGCACGTCGCCTGCGGCCCGCTGCCACAGATCGTCGAGCTCCGCCTTGTCCCGGTCGCTGTTGGTGGAGGCGATCACGAGCCCGTCACGGGCGACGACGCGAGACAGCTCCCGCACCGCCTGGGGGATATCAGGAACGTGGTACAGCATGTGCAGCGCCAAGGCGGCGTCGACGCTCCCCGTGGCCAACGGCAGGCGGGTGGCATCCGCCACGGCGACCGGGCCAGGGACGCCGGCGAGGATGCCGGGGGCGATGTCCAGGCCGAGCAGGGCCAGGTCGGTCCGGTCCTCGCGAAGCCTCTGAATGAACTTGCCGTTGCCACAGCCAACATCGACCACACGCCCGCGCACGCCGCTGAGTTGCTCGGCGACGATGCCCGGCAGGTCGTAATGGGGCGTCTGCCACTGATAGAGCGACTGGCGGGCGGCCAAGTCCCGGTCGCTGTTGTAAGCGCTACCGGCGAGGCGACTCCGGTCGGTGACAGCAGCATCGTGTGAGGCGGAGAGTTCGGTCACGTCGGCAGCTCCGGTGGGTGGGCGGCGGGTGAGGCCGCGAGGACGGCCGTGTGCTGGAGTCGTTCGCATAGGTGTGCGGCCTGCGCGGCTCCACCGTACTCAGCTCCCCGCCCGCTTGTTCTGCCCACAGGTCGTCACCGACACCGGCGCCAAGCTGTCCAAGTCGCTGATCCGCGAGGGCCGCGTTCCCTTGCCCGAGGGCGCGGCTGACTGGATGCTCGACACCCGACAATGGCCCGGCACCATCACGGAGTACGCCGAGCAACTGCTGGCCATGACCGATACCTTGCTGTCCGACCCCCGCCACTTCTTCCGCGCGTACTCGGCCGCCGAGATCGGCCGCATGATGACCGCACCAGCCGCCAGGAGCATTCCCGCCCCATGACCGACACCACCGCTCGCGTCCACGAGCTCAATCTCTACCGCCAGTACTTCGACCTCGTCGCCGCGGGCACCAAGACCATCGAGGTACGGGTGAAATACCCGCACCTCGCCGACCTCGCCGCTGGCGACGTAATCCGCTTCCGCATCAAAGGCACTAACGAGACCTGTGAGGTCAAGGTCAAGCGGGTCACCGAGTACCCCGGCTTCGAGGCCCTGCTCGACGGCGAGGGGCCGGCCAACATCAATCCGACCGCCACCCGCGATCAGCAGCTCACCAACATCCGCACCATTTACCCGCCGGAGAAGGAAGCCCTCGGCGCCCTCGCCATCGAGATGACTCGCGCATAAGGGCGCAAGCTCAGTGGACGCGTCCGGTAGAAGCTGGGTCCGCTTGGTATGGGCAGGGGAACTCAGCTCTGCGACCGTCGTCGCCAGTGCCGCTCTCCGCTGCTCGATCTCCGCCCACACCTCCCGACGAAGCCGGAGCTGATAGCGGTTGAGCGTCTCCATGGCATACCGGGCTCTGCTGCCCGGCTACCGCGAGATCCTGGCCGTCTTCGAGCGAACGGGGACGGGCTACGCGCCAGGGTCGTCTGTCGCACCCTCGGCACCGGCACCGAGCCGTGGCACACCGAAGGCATGTGCACCAAGCTGAAACGCCTGGTCAACCGCAGCATCCTCAGCGAAGCCGAGCCCGGCCTGTTCACCCTCACCCCACCAACACCCACTGCTCACGCACCCGCGCGTGTGGTCGTGCCGCCCCCTCCGAGAGAGGGCTGGACAACCCTGCAGCATGGACCGTCGACACCCTCGTCGGCTTCACCCGCACCCAGCTGAAGCGAATGCAGTTCGGCCCGCCCTCGTCGACGGCCTCATCACCGAGGCTGGCCTCACCTGGGCACTATCATGAGGCCACCCCGAAGCGAAGACCTCATTTGCGTCGTCAAGAGTGCCGTCTTGTCCACGAAACGACAGGTCAGGGAGCAGCCGGTTGGGGAACGCCGGGAGTGGGACCGAAAAATGATTCAAGCTGTGCAGCGCAGGGTCTTTGACGTACCATCATCGACGTGATTAATCTCCAACCTGGTGAAGTATGGTTAGATCATCGCGGTGATCCAACCATTATTCTGGGGCAACCACATCCTGATCCACTGTTGTCTATTCAGATGGTGGACACTGCACACCTCAGCCCTGGGGTTTCTGATGATCAATGGGCAGTCTCGGTGCCTCGCACTGTCGACAATGGCCTTGACGAGGACATGTTCGTAAACTGCCGAGCCCTTATGGCGGTCGAGCCTAAAGCGCTTGAGGTTAAGGTTGGATTCGTCCACCTGAACATCATTGACAAAATCAACGATACCGCCGCCGAGATGTATTCGAGGAAAGCGGCGAACGAACAGAATAACCGGTTCAAGCGCCGAGAAGTGATCAAGTTCGACTACGACATTGCGCTTTCCTTCTCGGGCGCAGATCGTCATTGGGCGAGTCGCATTGCTGACGCCCTCCACAGTCATGATATTCGGGTCTTCTACGATGAGTACGAGAAGGCGGATCTGTGGGGGAAGGATCTCGTACAACACCTTGACGAGGTATACCGTCTCCGCGCCCGGTACTGCATCCCAATCGTATCGGCGAACTACGCATCAGGTATCTGGACTAACCATGAACTCAAGAGCGCCTTGGCCCGTTCGATTACTCAGAATGAAGAGTATCTCCTCCCGGTGAGACTCGATAACACAACACTACCCGGCCTCCGTCCGACTGTCGCATATCAGGTGATCGAGACGGAAGAGGATGTCGAGTTAATTACGATGATGACCCTAAGGAAGTTGAATAGGCGGAATTTAATCAACTATGCCGAATTCTCCGCCAAATGGGTCCAGAATATCGTAGATATCAATCGCTCCTGGAACCTCGACTGTCTAGCTTTCTGCATCGATCAGAGATATCTCCTAAGTGAAAAAGGCGATGAATATCGAGTGGGGATAAGCTACGGGGTCAACACGACATCCCCTCGTTTTGGTTTGTTGCAGCCCTCCGAACAAGAGGGTGAAAATGTCTTCGGCCTTCATGCGATAGCAGTAACCGGAGAGAATCGACTAAATTTGTGGGATGAGTGGCTGAATTCACTGCCAGCAGTTACGTGCGACCGGCTGGAACACGCGGTTAAGGCGGCATTCGAAGCATTGGCATCCATTGATGACGCGCAATATTCACTTCTTGCGTCTTGTGATGTGACCGCTGAGGGACTGTACGTCTCTTCGAGATACCTACTAGACGAGTTCGACATCTCCTAACAAATTCGGGTAGTAGGCCTATGAGAAAGCATCGGGAGTGACAGCGACGGTTGCGCTACCTTCATGGCGCTACCCGCAGACAAAGCGGATCAGACTGCGGCATTCCCCCAGGAGGCCCCCGAACCAGACCAAAGCCTCACCGCTACGAAGCATGACATCACTGGCATAGCAGCCAGACAACGATCCCAAAGCCAGCCAGCATCAGCGGCGCGTGTACCGGAGCCACCGCCCATGAGCGCATATCTGGCTTGTCAGGCCAATAGTTCGCCCTGGCACCGGCTGGCGAAGCGAGGGTGGGGTTCGCAGAAAACGCTGGGATAGGACGCCCGGCTGCCACCTCGTCATACAGCTTGCGGAAGGCGCGCTCCTGCCTGAGGTAGTTGGCATCGAGGACACCGAAGACGAGTACTGCCAGGCAGCCGAGCAATGCCACCAGAAGCGACTTACCAGTGATCGCATAGCCGTAGGTGAGCGTCACGATCGGAAGCAGCCCCTGCTTGAACCCGGCGTCCACCCAGCTCTTGGTCACCGTGGGTGCGGTGGCTGCAACCTCGTCCAGCAGGGCGATGCCGATCGCGTTGTCGTGCACGCTCGCGGCGGTCACGACCACGGCAATGATCAGGCCGAGGACGTCGGTGGCGATGCCCCGCTTGCGGCCCGGGCTCTTCTTACCGGGATCCAGCCCGGTCGTGTCCTTTCGGCGCGTTTACCGAGGCCCGTACCGTCTCCGAAGTCCAGGACGACGGCGGTCGGATCCTCGTGCCGCTTGCGCATTTCACGGGCCTGCCGGCGCAACAGGTCGTGGATGGTCTCGGCGGTGCCGTCGTCGCGCCACAGGGCGAAGTAGTAGTACACCGCGCTCTTCGGCGGCAGGTCGCGCTGCAGGCAGCGCCACTGGCAGCCGGTGCGGGCCTGGCAGAGGATCGCGTTAACATCTCCCGCATCATGTACTGGCCCGCGTGCCCGCTGGCCGAGGGGTGCCTCGCCTTCCAGGCCGTGATGACCGACCGGATCAGCTCCCATGCCTCATCCGGCAGATCACTCGGGTACGGCTGGCGCCCGCTCACGACTCCCAGCAGACCGCACCACCGGCAGATCGTGAAGTCCCGGAACCGGACAGCTCACACTCAAGCGCAACGAGGACCGCCGAACGCTCGCAGAACACCCGCCAAGAGGGACTGAACCAGTCAGCAAGCGCGGACGAGCCCCGTCCATGTCTAGACCGGACTCGTCCGCACGTGGTCCCAGCGAGCCCTACAGTCCGCCCTCGGACATCCCGTGGACCGCCGGGATCGTGCCGAGGCGGCCCTTCTGGTAGTCCTCGAAGGCCTGCATCAGTTCTTCCTTGGTGTTCATGACGAACGGGCCGTAGTGGACCATCGGTTCGCGGATCGGGCGGCCGCCCAGGAGGACGACCTCCAGGTCCGGGGTGTGGGAGTCCTGCTGCTCGTCCGCTCGGACCGTCAGCGAGGAACCCGCGCCGAAGACGGCCGCCTGACCCATGTGGACCGGGCGGCGCTCGGCGCCGACCGACCCCTTGCCCGCGAGGACGTAGGCCAGGCCGTTGAAGTCCTCACGCCAGGGCAGGGTGATCTCCGCACCCGGGGCGAGGGTGGCGTGGAGCATCATGATCGGGGTGTGGGTGATACCGGGACCCTCGTGGCCGTCCAGCTCACCGGCGATGACACGCAGCAGCGCGCCGCCGTCGGGGGAGGTGAGGAGTTGGACCTGGCCGCCGCGGATGTCCTGGTAGCGGGGCGCCATCATCTTGTCCTCGGCCGGGAGGTTCACCCACAGCTGGAGGCCGTGGAAGAGACCGCCGGACATGACGAGGTGCTCCGGCGGCGCCTCGATGTGCAGGATGCCGCCACCCGCCGTCATCCACTGGGTGTCGCCGTTGGTGATGGTGCCGCCACCACCGTTGGAGTCCTGGTGGTCGAAGATGCCGTCGATGATGTACGTGACGGTCTCGAAGCCCCGGTGCGGATGCCACGGGGTGCCTTTCGGCTCCCCGGGCTGGTACTCCACCTCGCCCATCTGGTCCATCATGATGAACGGGTCGAGGTGGCGGTAGTGGATACCGGCGAAGGCCCGGCGCACCGGGAAACCCTCGCCCTCGAATCCGCTCGGCGCGGTCGTGACGCCGAGCACGGGACGGGCCACGGCGTCCGCCGGGGCGGTGACGCGGGGCAGGGTCAGCGGGTTCTCGACAGTGACTGCGGGCATGTCGGTTACCTCCTTGTGCGGCCATTTTAGTTGAGCATTGAACTTTCTGCCACCCAGAACACAAGGAGCCCGGAGGGCATTCCCTCCGGGCTCCAACCACGCCAGACGGCCACGTCAGACGGCTTCGCCGGCCGTCTGCGAAGCAATGACGTCTAGCCGTACATACGGCGCATGGCGAACTCCACCATCTGCTCCACCGACTTCGCGTCGAAGACGATCCGGTGCTCGCCCTCCATGTCGAGGACGAAGCCGTAGCCGGTCGGCAGCAGGTCGATCACCTCGGCGCCGGTGATCACGAAGTACTTGGATTCCTTGCCCGCATACCGGCGCAGTTCCTTCAGCGAGGTGAACATCGGGATCACCGGCTGCTGGGTGTTGTGCAGGGCGAGGAAGCCCGGGTTGTCACCGCGTGGGCAGTAGACCTTGGAGGTCGCGAACATCTGCTGGAAGTCCTCGGCGGTCAGCTGCCCGGTGGTGAAGGCGCGCACCGCGTCCGCGAGCGAGGGCGGGGACGGCTCGGGGTACAGCGGCGGCTGCTGGCCGTAGCCGCCCATCCCGCCGGCCATGTGCTGCTGCTGCGGCGGAACGTACCCCTGCTGCGCGGAACCGACGTCGGTCGGCTGACCGTATCCGTACATGGGCGCAAGCGTACCGAGCCGTCCGCCCGGATGGTGCGGGGGCGGTGCGCCGGTCGGCCCCGGAGCACGGATCCAACGGCCCTTGAAAGTACGGGGTTGCGTCTTATTACCGACGGGTAGCATCATCGTAGCCGTAGCTACCAGTCGGTACGTGAACCAGTGCGAGGATCCAGTGCCTCGCCCGATCTCTCTACGGAGCCATCGCCATGGGGCACTACAAGTCGAACCTCCGCGACATCGAGTTCAACCTCTTCGAAGTGCTGGGCCGGGACAAGCTGTACGGCACCGGGCCCTTCGAGGAGATGGACACCGAGACCGCGAAAAGCGTGCTCGAGGAGCTGACCCGTCTCGCGGAGAACGAGCTGGCGGAGTCCTTCGCCGACGCCGACCGCAACCCGCCTGTCTTCGACCCGGAGACGAACACCGCGCCGGTCCCGGCGTCCTTCAAGAAGAGCTACCGCGCGTTCATGGACTCGGAGTACTGGCGTCTCGGCCTGCCCGAGGAGATCGGCGGCACCACCGCCCCGCCCTCGCTGATCTGGGCGTACGCGGAACTGGTCCTCGGCGCGAACCCGGCCCTGTGGATGTACTCCTCCGGCCCCGCCTTCGCCCGCATCCTCTTCGAGGAGGGCACCGAGGAGCAGAAGAAGGCCGCCCAGGTCGCCGTGGAGAGGACCTGGGGGTCGACCATGGTGCTCACCGAGCCGGACGCCGGTTCGGACGTCGGCGCGGGCCGCACCCGGGCGGTGAAGCAGGACGACGGCTCCTGGCACATCGAGGGCGTCAAGCGCTTCATCACCTCCGGTGAGCACGACATGGAGGAGAACATCCTCCACTACGTCCTCGCCCGTCCCGAGGGCGCCGGTCCCGGCACCAAGGGGCTGTCCCTCTTCCTCGTCCCGAAGTACCTCTTCGACTTCGAGACCGGCGAGCTGGGCGAGCGCAACGGCGTCTACGCCACCAACGTCGAGCACAAGATGGGCCTCAAGGCGTCCAACACCTGCGAGATGACCTTCGGCGACCGGCACCCGGCCAAGGGCTGGCTGATCGGCGACCGGCACGACGGCATCCGCCAGATGTTCCGGATCATCGAGTTCGCCCGCATGATGGTCGGCACGAAGGCCATCTCCACCCTCTCGACCGGCTACCTCAACGCGCTGGAGTACGCCAAGGAGCGCGTCCAGGGTCCCGACCTGGCGAACTTCATGGACAAGTCCGCGCCCAAGGTCACCATCACCCACCACCCCGATGTGCGCCGCTCGCTGATGACGCAGAAGGCGTACGCCGAGGGCATGCGCGCCCTGGTGCTGCACACCGCCTCCGTCCAGGACGCGATCGCGGTCAAGGAAGCCGCCGGCGAGGACGCCTCCGCCGAGCACGCCCTCAACGACCTGCTCCTGCCGATCGTCAAGGGCTACGGCTCCGAGAAGGGCTACGAGCAGCTCGCCCAGTCGCTCCAGACCTTCGGCGGCTCCGGCTTCCTCCAGGAGTACCCGATCGAGCAGTACATCCGGGACGCCAAGATCGACACCCTCTACGAGGGCACCACCGCGATCCAGGGCCAGGACTACTTCTTCCGGAAGATCGTCCGCAACCAGGGCGCCGCGCTGAACTCCCTCGCCGAGGACATCAAGAAGTTCCTCGCCCTCGGCACCGGCGGCGAGCAGCTGTCCGGCGCCCGCGACCACCTCGCCAAGGCGGCCGTGGAGCTGGAGGCGATCGTCGGTCTGATGCTGACCGACCTCGCGGCCACCGAGCAGGACGTCAGGAACATCTACCGGTGCGGGCTCAACACCACCCGCCTGCTGATGGCCTCCGGTGACGTCGTCGTCGGCTATCTGCTGCTGCGCGGCGCGGCCGTCGCCGCCGACAAGCTGGAGACCGCGGCCGGCAAGGACAGGGCCTTCTACACCGGCAAGATCGCGGCGGCGAAGTTCTTCGCGGCCACCGTCCTGCCCGGCGTCACCCTCGCCCGCAAGCTCGCCGAGAACATCGACCTGGACCTGATGGACCTGGACGAGGCCGCGTTCTAGGGGCCGCGCTGAGGGCCGCGCTCTAGGGGCCGCGTTCCCGATCAGCGGTGCAGGAGTACATGGCGGGGGCACGTGCACCCCCGCCATGTACTTCGTACGTTGTAAGGACATGTACCGCCCCCATACGGTGCGGCCCGTGCCAAGCACGGAGAAACCCCGCACCGTCCGCCGAGGGCCCGCTCCCAACAACAGGGAGCGGGCCCTGGTCCGTCGTTAAGGTGAACCCATGAGACCGAGCTCCCGCTTCGACCGAGGCCACACCGACGACCTCATGTCCTTCCTGGCATCGAGCCCGTCGCCGTACCACGCCGCGGCGAACACCGCCGAGCGGCTGGAGAAGGCCGGATTCCGGCATGTCGCCGAGACGGACGCCTGGGACGGGACGAGCGGCGGCAAGTACGTGCTGCGCGGCGGGGCGATCATCGCCTGGTACGTCCCGGAGGGCGCGGACCCCCACACCCCGTTCCGCATCATCGGCGCGCACACCGACTCGCCGAACCTGCGGGTCAAGCCGCTGCCGGACACCGGCGCGCACGGCTGGCGCCAGGTGGCCGTGGAGATCTACGGCGGACCGCTGCTGAACTCGTGGCTCGACCGCGATCTGGGGCTGGCGGGGCGGCTCACCCTGCGGGACGGCTCGACCCGGCTGGTCAATGTCGACCGGCCGCTGATGCGGGTGCCGCAGCTCGCCATCCATCTGGATCGCTCGGTCTCCTCCGAGGGTCTCAAGCTGGACAAGCAGCGCCATCTCCAGCCGGTGTGGGGACTCGGCCGCGATGTGCGCGACGGTGATCTCATCGGCTTCCTGGAGGCCGAAGCGGGTCTGGCGCCCGGCGAGGTCACCGGCTGGGACCTGATGGTCCACGCCGTGGAGGCCCCGGCCTACCTGGGCCGCGACCGGGAACTGGTAGCAGGCCCGCGCATGGACAACCTGCTCTCCGTGCACGCCGGGCTCGCCGCGCTGACCGCTGCGGCCGGTGCCGACGGCACTCCCTGCATCCCGGTGCTGGCCGCGTTCGACCACGAGGAGAACGGCTCGCAGTCCGACACCGGTGCGGACGGACCGCTGCTGGGCAACGTGCTGGAGCGCTCGGTGTTCGCGCGCGGCGGCTCGTACGAGGACCGGGCCCGCGCCTTCGCGGGCAGCGTCTGCCTGTCCTCCGACACCGGCCACGCGGTGCACCCCAACTATGCGGAGCGGCACGACCCGACGCACCACCCCCGGGTCAACGGCGGTCCGATCCTGAAGGTGAACGTCAACAACCGCTACGCCACCGACGGCACCGGCCGCGCGATCTTCGCCGCCGCCTGCGAGGCCGCCGGTGTGCCGTTCCAGTCGTTCGTCTCCAACAACTCGATGCCCTGCGGCACCACGATCGGCCCGATCACCGCGGCCCGGCACGGCATCCGCACCGTGGACATCGGCGTGGCGATCCTGTCGATGCACAGCGCCCGCGAACTGTGCGGCGCGGACGACCCGTACCTGCTGGCGGGCGCCTTGGCGGCGTTCCTGGAGAGCTGACGCCCGTCGTGCCTGTGGGCCTATCGGCCTATCCGCGGCGTCGCGTCGCGTCGCCGCGGGAAGGCGTACGTCCATGAGATTCCTGGTACGCGACCGGATCCTCGGCATCGGCGAGGACTACTGGATCGAGGACGAGCACGGCACGAGGGTGTTCCTCGTCGACGGCAAGGCGATGCGCCTGCGGGACACCTTCGAACTCAAGGACGCGAGCGGACGCGTCCTCATCGACATCCACCAGAAGATGTTCGCCCTTCGCGACACGATGGTGATCGAACGGGACGGCGCCCCGCTCGCCCGTATCCGGCGCAAACGGCTGTCCCTGCTGCGCAACCACTACAAGGTCGCCCTCGCCGACGGCACCGAACTCGACGTCAGCGGCAAGGTCCTGGACCGCGAGTTCGCCGTCGAGCACGAGGGCGAACTGCTCGCCGTGATCTCCCGGCGGTGGCTAAGTCTGCGGGACACCTACGGCGTGGACGTCGTACGGGACGACACGGACCCGGCGCTGCTGATCTCGGTGGCGGTGTGCGTGATCCACATGGCGGACAAGGACCGGGGCAGGGACTGAAAGCCGGAAGCGAGGGCCGGAACCGAGGGCAGGGACCGAGGGCCGGGACCGAGGGCAGGCACTGAGGTCGGGGACTGACGCCTGCGGCTGCGCCACCGGCCGCCGGCGCCCACCGGCCCGGGCGGCCTGCCCGGCTGCCCGGCTACGGGGCAACCGGGCAACCGGGCTACTAGGCAACCGGGCTACTGGGCAACCGCGCTACCGGTGCGGGCTCTCCAGCCCCAGCATCCGGTCCTTCAGCGCCGGGAACTGATCCCGGGTCACGGCCACCCGGCCGGGGTCGAACTCCACCGTGAGGACCTCCTCGTCCGGGCCCGCCTCCGCCAGCACCTCACCCCAGGGATCTACCACGATCGAGTGACCCGCCTGGGGAACCCCGGCGTGCGTGCCGGCCGTTCCACACGCGAGCACGAACGCCTGGTTCTCGACCGCCCGCGCCCGGGCCAGCAGCGTCCAGTGCGAGCGGCGGCGCTCCGGCCAGCCCGCCGGGAGGACGAAGGTCTCGGCGCCCGCGTCGACGAGACCGCGGAAGAGTTCGGGGAAGCGGAGGTCGTAACAGGTGCCCAGGCCCAGAACGGTCCCGGGCAGACGGACCGTCACCAGGTCCTGGCCCGCGCCCATCAGCACGGCCTCGCCCTGGTCGAAGCCGAAGCGGTGGATCTTGCGGTAGGCGGCGACCAGATCGCCGGTGGGAGAGAAGACGAGGGAGGTGTTGTAGAGCGGTCCTTCCGGGTCCCGTTCCGGGATCGATCCGGCGTGCAGCCACACGCCCGCGTCACCGGCCGCCTTGGCCATCGCCTCGTACGTCGGCCCGTCCAGCGGCTCGGCCTGCGGCCCGAACTCCTCGTAGGCGAAGGCTCCGGTGGTCCACAGCTCGGGCAGGACGACGAGATCCGCGGCACCGGCCTGATCGCGCACAAGCGCGGCCATCCGCCCTCGACGCGATTCGACCGATTCGCCCTCATCTACTGCGATCTGGATCAGCGAGGCGCGCACACTACCACCGTCCTGGCATTCTAGGCCGTACACACGAGCCTACGATCGTCACACCAAAGCACTGCCGGGGTGCCTCGCAGCAGCGTAACTTGGGGGTCCCCCCTGCTCGACCCGAGCCGAGGGGGACGTTCCGGACACGCCGAAAGCAGCCACCGCCCACTGGCACCCGCCCGCCACAAGCCGCCCTGTACCGAAACCGCCGAGGGGTCCCGTTCCGTGAGTCTGCATCCCACCCTCCAGCCCTACGCCGACGCCTGGACCCACTCCATCGATGCCATATCCGAGCTGGTCACCCCGCTCGTGGAGGGTGAGTGGAACTGGCGGACCCCCTGCCCGGCCTGGTCGGTACGGGACATCGTGTCGCATGTCATCGGCCTCGAATGCGAGATGCTCGGCGATCCGCGGCCCATCCACACCCTGCCGCGCGATCTCTACCACGTGACGAACGAGCACCAGCGTTACATGGAGATGCAGGTCGATGTGCGCCGCCACCACACATCGCCGGAGATGACCTCCGAGCTGGAGTACACGATCATCCGCCGCAACCGCCAGCTGCGGAACGAGTCGCGTCTGCCCACCCACAAGGTGCGGGGGCCGCTGAGCACGGAGATCACCCTCGAAGAGGCCATGCGCAACCGGGCGTTCGACGTGTGGGTCCACGAGCAGGATCTGCGCGCCGCGCTGGGCCGCCCCGGCAACCTCGACTCCCCCGGCGCACATGTGGCCCGTGATGTGCTGCTGGGCGCGATGCCCCGCGTGGTCGCCCATGACGCCGACGCGCCGCGCAGCTCGGCCATCGTCTTCGATGTGAGCGGGCCGGTGGAGTTCCTGCGCACCATCCGCGTCGACATCCAGGGCCGCGGCACCCTGGAGACGGCGCCGGCGCTCGGCCCCGCCGCGACCCTCACCATGGACTGGGAGACCTTCGTCCGGCTGGCGTGCGGCCGGGTCACCCCGGAGGCGGTGGCGGACCGCGTGAAGACGGAGGGCGAACCGGAGCTGACGGCGGCGATCCTGCGGCACTTCGCGATCACGAAGTAGCCGGACCGGCAGGACACGGGACCGGGAGGATCACGGAGACCAGCCGGACCAGGCACAACCAGCAGGACCGGACAGAACCAGCACGACCAGCAGGACCAGCCGGAGCGGGACCGGGGAGCGAGAGCGAGTCCCGCGCGGCCGCCTCTGACCGGTCGGTGCGCCGCGAGCGCGCCGGGGCCGATCCCGCAGAACGCCGATCCTTGCTCCGCCTCGCAGCCGCACGCGCCAGCCCCTGTTCAGCTGGGTTCACGGGTACGGTCGGTTCCTCCGGTTCCCCCCGGCTCGATCCGCCGATCCGCCGATCCGCCGGACAGGCTTACGCGGGCACGTGCACCGTTTCCACCCGGCTGGCGACCAGCCGCTCCCGTTCCCTGCGGACCGCGCGGCTGCTCAGCCGCAGGATCTGGGTCACGCCCAGCGCCTGGAGGACGAACACGGCGGAGAAGGCGACCGTGTAGTTGTCGCCGGTGGCGTCCAGGAGCACCCCGATGGCGAGAAGGGTCGTGATCGAGGCGAGGAAACCACCCATGTTGGTGATCCCGGAGGCGGTGCCCTGACGCTCCGGCGGGTTCGCGGGGCGGGCGAAGTCGAAGCCGATCATCGAGGCGGGCCCGCACAGTCCGAGCACCATGCACAGCACGATCAGCTCCCACATCGGGGCGTGCGCACCGGGCCAGGCCAAGGTGAGCGCCCACAGCACCGAGGTCGCCGCCACGGTCCCGAGGGCGAGCGGCAGCCGCGCCGTGTGGTGCCGGGCGACGATCTGGCCGTAGACGAGGCCCACCACCATGTTGGACAGCACGACCAGGGTGAGGAGTTCACCGGCCGTCGCCCGGGACAGGCCTTGCGCCTTCACCAGGAACGGCAGGCCCCACAGCAGCAGGAACACCATCGCCGGGAACTGCGTGGTGAAGTGGACCCACAGGCCGAGGCGGGTGCCCGGCTCGCGCCAGGAGGCGACGATCTGCCGGCGCACATAGGCGGCGCCGCGGTGCGGGAACGGCTCGGGCTCATGGCCCTCGGGGTGGTCCTTCAGGAACAGCAGACACAGGACCAGGACGACCGCGCCGACGGCCGAACTGCCCGCGAACGCCGGGGTCCAGCCAAGCCCGTGCAGCAGCCGCGCCAGCACCAGCGTGGAGACCAGGTTGCCCGCCATGCCGACCAGACCGGCGAGCTGCCCGACCAGCGGCCCGCGGCGCACGGGGAACCAGCGGGTGCCGAGCCGCAGCACGCTGATGAAGGTCATCGCGTCCCCGGAGCCCAGCAGCGCGCGCGAGGCGAGCGCCATGCCGTACGTCGGCGAGAAGGCGAAACCGAGCTGACCGGCCGTGAACAGCACGGCACCGATGGCCAGCACCTTCTTGGTGCCGAGCCGGTCGACCATCAGGCCCACCGGTATCTGCATGCCCGCGTAGACGAGCAGTTGGAGGATCGAGAACGTCGACAGCGCGGAGGCACCCACGTGGAAGCGGTCGGCCGCGTCGAGTCCGGCGACGCCGAGGGAGGTGCGGAAGATGACGGCGACGAAGTAGACCGAGACGCCGATGGTCCACATGAAGACCGCGCGGCGCCCGCCCGGCGGGTCGCCGGGCACCCGGGTGCCGCTCATCGGACGTCCCCGCGGGCCAGGTGGGAGAACCAGCCGATGTGCCGGCGCACGAGCGTGACGGCCGCCTCAGCGTCGCCGGAGCGCAGCGCGTCGAGGATCTCCGCGTGCTCGCTGAGGGTCTTGGCGATCCGGTCCGGGTGGGAGTACATCACGGCGACGCCCATCCGCAGCTGACGATCGCGCAGCTGGTCGTAGAGGCGGGAGAGGATCTCGTTGCCGCCGCTGCGGACGATCTCGGCGTGGAAGCAGCGGTCGGTGACCGCGGCACCGGCGAAGTCCCCGGCGGCGGCCTGCTCCTTCTGCCGCTCCAGCAGCTCCTCCAGCCGCTCCAGCAGCCCCGCGGGGGCCGGTACGGCCTTGCGGGCCGCGTGTTCCTCGACCATCAGCCGCGTCTCGACGACATCGGCGATCTCCTGCGCGGAGACGGGCAGGACGAGAGCGCCCTTCTTCGGATAGAGCCGGATCAGCCCTTCGACCTCGAGGCGCAGCAGCGCCTCCCGCACGGGGGTGCGCGACACCCCCACGGCCTCGGCCAGCTCCCCCTCGGTGAGCAGGGTGCCGCCCTCGTAGCGGCGGTCGAGCACCCCTTGCTTGACGTGCGCGTACACCCGGTCGGTGGCGGGCGGCGGCTTGAGGCGGACGGGACCTGACGGCGCGACGGACGCGACCTGGGCTGGTGAGGGCATGGGCACAGCATAGATACATCACGTACGCATGACCCCGGACGTCCAGCATGTGATCCCGGACGTCCGTCGCGGATGCAGGACGGACCAGGACGGACCACCCGAACAAGCCATCCCGCAGACTCCCGGGAACCGCGGCCCCCCGATCGGGCGACTCTTCCCAGCGGGAACACAACCTTCTGTGCTACCTACGAGTCACACACATGCGGCCCCTTCACGCTCCAGGTTCAACTAGGCCGCTATACAGGGGCATTCAACGTATTCGGGGTTACTCACTTGATAAACGGCATTAAGGGCATCCGACTTCGCAGAGCCGCCGCCGTCGCTGTCACGTCCGGCGCGATGCTCGCCACCGGAGCCCTCACCGCGGCGCCCGCGCAGGCCGTCACCACGCCCACGATCGTGGCCAAGGGCGGCTACGTCATGGACAACTCGAACGCGAAGACGCTGTTCACCAAGGCGGCGGACACCACGCGTTCAACGGGCTCCACCACGAAGATCATGACCGCGAAGGTCGTCCTCGCGCAGTCGAACCTGAACCTCGACTCCAAGGTGACCATCAAGAAGGTCTACAGCGACTACGTGGTCGCCAACAACGCCTCCCAGGCCCACCTGATCGTCGGCGACAAGGTCACCGTCCGCCAGCTGCTGTACGGCCTGATGCTGCCGTCCGGCTGCGACGCCGCCTACGCGCTCGCCGACAAGTACGGCACAGGCACGACCGTGGCCGCCCGCGTGAAGTCCTTCATCGGCAAGATGAACACCTCCGCGAAGAACCTGGGCCTCACGCACACGCACTTCGACTCGTTCGACGGCATCGGCAACGGCACCAACTACTCGACGCCGCGCGACCTGACGAAGATCGCCAGCAGCGCGATGAAGAACACCACGTTCCGCACGGTCGTCAAGACCAAGTCGTACACGGCGAAGACCATCACCAGCACGGGCAGCACCCGCACCATGGCGCCGTGGACCAACACCAACGGTCTGCTCAGCAGCTACAGCGGCACGATCGGTGTGAAGACCGGCTCCGGCCCGGAGGCCGGGTACTGCCTGGTCTTCGCCGCGACCCGCAACGGCAAGACCGTCATCGGCACGGTGCTCTCCTCCACGTCCATCGCCCAGCGTGAGACGGACGCCAAGAAGCTCATGAGCTACGGCTTCGCCCGGCTCGGCTGACCGTTCCGGACAGCAGCAGAGGACCCGCCACCGGCAGTCGGTGGCGGGTCCCTCTTCGGTTCTCAGGGCCTCAGGCCCAGGTGATCAGGCGCTTCGGGTTCTCCAGGACCGCCGCCACATCGGCCAGGACCTTGCTGCCGAGTTCCCCGTCCACCAGGCGGTGGTCGAAGCTCAGGGCCAGGGTCATGACCTGGCGGGGCTTCACCTTGCCCTTGTGGACCCACGGCTGGAGCTTGATCGCACCGACCGCGAGGATCGCGGACTCGCCCGGGTTGATGATCGGCGTGCCGGTGTCGATGCCGAAGACTCCGACGTTGGTGATGGTCACCGTGCCGCCCTGCATCGCCGCCGGTGCCGTACGGCCCTCCTTCGCCGTCGCCACCAGGTCGCCCAGTGCCGCGGCCAGTTCCGGCAGCGTCCTGGCGTGGGCGTCCTTGATGTTCGGGACGATCAGACCCCGGGGGGTGGCCGCGGCAATGCCCAGGTTGACGTAGTGCTTGAGCACGATCTCCTGGCCGGCCTCGTCCCAGGACGCGTTGACGTCCGGGTTGCGCCGGATGGCGACCAGCAGGGCCTTCGCGATCAGCAGGAGCGGGTTGACCCGCAGGCCCTGCATGTCCTTGTCCTGCTTCAGCTCCTCGACCAGCTTCATCGTGCGCGTCACATCGACCGTCACGAACTCCGTGACATGCGGCGCGGTGAAGGCCGAACCCACCATCGCCGCCGCCGTCGCCTTGCGCACGCCCTTGACCGGGATCCGGGTCTCGCGTGCCGTGTCGAAGCCCACCGGGGAGGGTGCGGCGACCACCGGGACCGGAGTCGGCACTACCGGCTCCACCGGCTCCACCGGCTCCAGGAGCTGCTGGGGGGCGGAGGCCACCGCCTGGACGTCCTCCCGGGTGATGATGCCGTCCGTGCCCGAGGGGACCACGGTCGTGAGGTCCACGCCCAGGTCCTTGGCCAGCTTGCGCACCGGCGGCTTCGCCAGGGGGCGCGCGCTCGGACCGGCGGGGGGCGCGGTGGGTGCGGGGGGTGCGGGGGGTGCGGGGGGTGCGGGGGGTGCGGCGGGCGTTCCGTGGCCGTTCAGTTCCGGTTCCGTGGCCACCGGAGCCGCCGGGGTCACCGGAGCCGCTGGAATCACCGTGACCGGCGGGGCCGCCGGGGTCGTCACCTCCGGGCCCTTGCGGGGGCGGCGCTTGGTGGAGCTGGCGGCCACGCCGTAGCCGACCAGCACCGGCTGGCGGCCCGAGCCCTCGCCCGAGCCCTCGCCCGTGGCCTCCGGCTCGGGGGAGGGGGACGGTTCGGCCTCCGGCTGCGGCTCCGCCGGGGCCTGGGCCGCGGCCCCGCCCGACACGTCCACCGCGATGATCGGCGTGCCCACGTCCACCGTGCTGCCCTCGGGGAAGTGCAGGTCGCGGACCACGCCGTCGTACGGGATGGGGAGTTCCACCGCCGCCTTGGCGGTCTCGACCTCGCACACCACCTGGCCGTCCGTCACCGTGTCCCCGGGCTGGACGTACCACTTGAGGATCTCGGCCTCGGTGAGTCCCTCGCCCACATCGGGCATCCGGAACTCACGCACGGACGCTTCAGTCATCGTCGTCACGACCCTCTCCTCAGTACGCAAGGGCGCGGTCGACGGCGTCGAGCACCCGGTCCAGACCCGGCAGGTACTCCTCCTCCAGACGCGCCGGCGGGTACGGGGCGTGATAGCCGCCGACCCGGAGCACCGGGGCCTCCAGATGGTAGAAGCAGCGCTCCGTGATCCGGGCCGCGATCTCCGCGCCCGAACCGAAGAACACCGGCGCCTCATGGACGACGACCAGCCGGCGCGTCTTCTCCACGGAGGTCTGGATGGAGTCGAAGTCGAGCGGGGAGACCGACCGCAGGTCGAGGATCTCCAGGGACTTGCCCTCCTCGGCGGCCGCGTCGGCGACCTCCTTGCACAGTTTCACCGACGGCCCGTAGGCCACCAGGGTGAGATCGGTGCCCTCGCGCACCACCCGCGCCCGGTGCAGCGGGCCGGGGATCGCCTCCGTGTTGACCTCGGCCTTGTCCCAGTAGCGCCGCTTCGGCTCGAAGAAGATCACCGGGTCGTCGCTCTGGATGGCCTGCTGCATCATCCAGTACGCGTCCGACGCGTCCGAGGGGCTGACGATCTTCAGACCCGCCACATGCGCGAACAGCGCCTCGGGCGACTCCGAGTGGTGCTCGACCGCGCCGATGCCGCCGCCGTAGGGGATACGGACGACGACGGGCAGCTTGACCTTGCCGAGCGAGCGCGCGTGCATCTTCGCGAGCTGGGTGACGATCTGGTCGTAGGCCGGGAAGACGAAGCCGTCGAACTGGATCTCTACGACCGGCCGGTAGCCGCGCAGGGCCAGACCGATCGCCGTGCCGACGATGCCGGACTCGGCGAGCGGGGTGTCGATGACGCGGCTGTCGCCGAAGTCCTTCTGGAGGCCGTCCGTCACCCGGAACACACCGCCGAGCTTGCCGACGTCCTCGCCCATGACGACGACCTTCGGGTCCGCCTCCAGGGCGTGCCGCAGCGACTGGTTGATCGCCTTGGCCATGGGCATCTTCTGCGCCGCCATGTCAGATCTCCTCGCCATCCGCGAACGACGCCTGGTACTCGGCGAACCTGGCCCGCTCCTCGTCGACGAGCGGGTGCCCGTCCGCATACACGTTCTCGAAGATGGCGAAGCGGTCCGGGTCCGGCATCGAACGGACCACTTCGCGCACTCGCCTGCCCAACGCCTCGCTCTCGGCATCGAGTTCCGCGAAGAATCCCTCGTCCGTGTGGTTTTTCGCCTCCAGATACCGGCGCAGCCGCAGGATCGGGTCCTTCGCCTCCCACGCCAGCCGCTCCTCGTCACCCCGGTAGCGGGTCGGGTCGTCGGAGGTGGTGTGGGCGCCCATGCGGTAGGTGTACGCCTCGACGAGCGTCGGGCCCTCGCCGCTGCGGGCCCGCTCCAGCGCCCACTTGGTCACGGCGAGGGACGCGAGGACGTCGTTGCCGTCGACGCGGACGCCGGGGAAGCCGAAGCCCTGCGCGCGCTGGTACAGCGGCACGCGGGTCTGCTTCTCGGTCGGCTCGGAGATCGCCCACTGGTTGTTCTGGCAGAAGAACACCACCGGCGCGTTGTAGACCGCGGAGAAGGTGAAGGACTCCGCCACGTCGCCCTGGCTGGAGGCGCCGTCCCCGAAGTACGCGATCACCGCGCTGTCGGCGCCGTCCATGGCGACGCCCATCGCGTAGCCGGTGGCGTGCAGCGTCTGGGAGCCGATGACGATCGTGTAGAGGTGGAAGTTGTTGCTGTTCGGGTCCCAGCCGCCGTGGTTGACACCGCGGAACATGCCGAGCAGGTTCGTCGGGTCCACCCCGCGGCACCAGGCGACACCGTGCTCGCGGTAGGTCGGGAAGACGTAGTCGTCGTCGCGCAGCGCGCGTCCGGAGCCGATCTGGGCGGCCTCCTGGCCGAGCAGCGACGCCCACAGGCCCAGCTCGCCCTGGCGCTGCAGAGCGGTGGCCTCGGCGTCGAAGCGGCGGGTGAGCACCATGTCGCGGTACAGCCCGCGGAGCTCTTCCGGGGTGATGTCCGCGATGTACTTGTCGTACTCGGCGTTCTTGACCCGCTTGCCCTCCGGCGTCAGGAGCTGTACGAGCTCCGGTTCCGCCGCCCGCTTGGCGGTCCCTCGGGGCGTGCGCTTGGGGCCGGTGGTGCCGGCCTTGCCTCCGGCGCTGCGTCGCGATGTGCGCGCGGCAGTGCTCTCCACGGTCACGTGTGCTCCTCCGTCGGTCCGGCCCCCGGGGTCGCCGGTGAAGCCAGTGCGGCTCGCCTGTACCGACCACCGTGCACGGGGTGGGTGCCATCGGCCGGGAACAGGCGTGACAGGTGCCCCGGCGAGCACCCTGCAAACCTCACGTTACCCAGTACGCCACATTTTCGTGAAACCCCCTCTGACCTGCGTTTTTGCTTGGATTTCCAAGTAAATCCGCCGGTAGTGAAAGCGCGCTGGTCACAGCCTTGCAGAAGCCGGAGCAACCGCACGGTATCTTGCCCACCCGCGACACGGGAAGACTCCGGAAGCAGCGCAAACGCGACCGCCGTCCGTCCACAATCCGGTCGCAATCCGACCACAGCGGGCGGAGAATCTACCCCGGACGGCCCCCACGATCCGGCCATGATGGGGCCACGGCCGGGCGCCGGCTGCACCACGACCGGACCACGGCCGGGCGCCGACTGCACCACGACCGCGCCGTGAGCGGCCCAACGGACGGCCCACGGGCGGCCCACAATCCGGTCGCCGTAGCTGACGATTCCGGTCATCCCCAGTCATCGAATCCGGTGACACCGAACAGCACGCACGAAGCCGCACGTTCTGTGATCGTTCGCGACCGTGTGTGACAAGCCCCAGCTCACAGCCACGGCTCGTGCCCTAGCATCTGGCGCGTGCCACGCTCTGCTGTACCACCCTTGATGCCTTGCGCGCCCCCTCTGGGCACCCTTCTCCGCCAGTACTCCGCCGGTTCCGCCGTAGCCTGCCAGCCCGTCGAGCAGGGTCTGCTCAACCGCGGGTACCGGCTGCGCACCACCCGCGGCCGCTACTTCCTCAAGCACCACTTCGACCCCGACACCGCCGACCCCGCCGCCATCGAGCGCAGGCACCGTGCCACCCAGCGGCTGGCCGATCTGGGCGTCCCGGTGGCGCCGCCGCTGCCCGGACGGGACGGGCGTACGGTCGCCGTCGTCGGCGGGCACGCCTACGCCCTGTACCCGTGGGTCGAGGGACGCCACCGCCACGGCGGCCAGCTCACCCGGGGGCAGTGCACCCGGCTGGGCGCGCTGCTGGGCGCCGTGCACGCGGCGCTGGAGCATGTGATGCCGCCGAAGAACCGCACCCGTCCGGCGACGAGCCCGCACCCGGTGGAGAGCGCCGACCCCGCCGACACCTTCGCGCTCATCGACGACCTGCTCGGCCATGTCCACCGCCACCGCCCGCCCGACGCCTTCGACGAGCTGGCCCGGCATCGGCTGATCGAGCGGCGCGGGCTGCTCGAACGGCACACGGACCGCCGTCCGCCGCCGGGCGGCCCGGTGGGCTGGGTGCACGGCGACTTCCACCCGTTCAACCTGCTCTACCGGGGTGCCGCACCCGCGGCGATCATCGACTGGGACCGCCTCGGCGTCCAGCCCCGCGCGGAGGAGGCCGTACGCGCCGCCGCGATCTTCTTCGTGGGCCCCGCCGGCACCCTCGATCTGCCCAAGGTGCGCGCCTACGCGCGCGCGTACCGGCGCGCGGCCCAGGTGACGTCCGCCGAACTCGCCGCGGCCGTGCACCGGGTGTGGTGGGAGCGGCTCAACGACTTCTGGATGCTGCGCTGGCACTACGAGCGCGGCGACACCCGCGCCGATCCGCAGTTCCCGGCCGCGTCGGCGCTCGTCGTGTGGTGGACACGGGAGTACGACGCGGTCACCGAGGCGTTCACGGAGTGACGGGGGCTCACCCAAGTCCCGCTGTCGGGGAGTTCACCGGGTGACGGAAGCTCACCCGGGTCACCGCCCTGCCCCTGTCAGGGAGTCTGCACAGGCCCGCTGGGGCCAGCAGTTCAACCGCCGCCCGGCGTCCCGGAGTCGCCGGTGGACGGCGCCGACGGCTGCTCGGTCTGCGTCTGGGTCGGCTCCGGCGGAGGCGCGCTGGTCGTCGCGGTGTGCGTCGGCTTGCTGGTCGGCTCGGTCTGGCCGCCCTGCGTCTGCGTGTACGTCGGGGTGGCCGACGGCGTGAAGTACGTCCCCGAGCCCGAGCCGTTGTCGCCGCTGCCGGAGTCGTCCGTGGTCGTCTCGGTCGCCTTGTCGGACGGGGTCTCGCTGTTCTCCTGGCCCTTGGTCGTCTGACTGGTCGTCGGCGACTGCGAGGTGCCCGAACCGCTCTTTCCGTTGCCCGTGTTGCTCAGCGCGAGCGCCACTCCCGCCGTGATCGCGATCACCGCGAACACGGCGAGCAGCCACAGCTTGCCGCGCCCGCTGCCGTGGTTGCCGTGTCCCTCGAAACCTCCGTCGTCACCGCTGCCGTAGCCGGTGGGCAGGATCGGCTGCGGGATCTGGGTGGTGCCGGAGTGCGGGTTGCCGGGGTGCGCCATCACCGTCGTGCCCGTGAAGCCGCCGGGCGGGGTGTGGCGGCCCTCGTTCATCCCGACCGGGCCGGTGTTCCAGGTGCCGGTGTGGCCGCCCTGGTCGTACAGCATCTGGAGGCCGTACTGGACCAGCCCCCGCATCTCCTCAGCCGTCTGGAACCGGTCGTCCGGCTCCTTGGCGAGAGAACGCATGACCAGCCCGTCGAGTTCCGGCGGGCATTCCCCGCCGGAGATCTGGGACGGCGGCACCGCGATGTCCTGCACATGCTGGTACACCACCGACAGCGGGGTCTCCCCCACGAACGGGGGCCGCAGCGAGAGCAGTTCGTACAGCAGGCAGCCGGTGGCATACAGGTCGGAGCGGTAGTCGACGGCCTTGCCGAGCGCCTGTTCCGGCGACAGGTACTGGGGCGTGCCCATGACCATGCCGGTCTGCGTCATCGTCGTGGACGCGCCGTGCAGCGCGCGGGCGATGCCGAAGTCCATCACCTTGACGGCGCCGTTGTTGGTGATGATGACGTTGGCGGGCTTGATGTCGCGGTGCACGATGCCGTGCTGGTGCGAGTAGGCCAGCGCCTCCAGGACGCCCGACACGATGATCAGGGCCTGCTCGGGCCCGGGCGCCTCGGCGTTGAGGAGAAGGTCGCGGATGGTGCGGCCCTCGACCAGCTCCATGACGATGTACGGCACCGACTGGCCGCCCACGAAGTCCTCACCGGAGTCGTACACGGCGACGATCGCATGGTGGTTGAGGCCGGCGACTGACTGGGCCTCACGTGTGAAGCGGGCCTTGGACGTCGGGTCCTCGGCGAGGTCGGCGCGCAGCAGCTTCACCGCCACCGTCCGGCCGAGGCGCACGTCCTCGGCGGCGAACACCTCCGCCATGCCGCCCCGGCCCAGCCTGCCGGTCAGCCGGTACCGGCCGTCGCCGACCAGGCCGCCGTTGCCCCAGTTCTCCGGCGCGTCCGACATACCGCCGCCGGACGCCTCGGGGTCGGACGGGCCCTGGGCGCGCTGCGTCTGTGCCATCGGTCCTCGCCGTCGTTTCTGCCCGCGGTGCGCGCGGTGTTGTCACGGTCTCAGTCGGCCACGCTACAGCCTCCGAGCATGGCTCCGGTCCCGGACGGGTGCCGTGCGGGTGCCGTGTGGAAAACCGGTCCCGGCCGGTCATCAAATCCGTATCACGCGCTGTCGTGCAAGTTCTGTGTACCGCACGTACGACCCTGGTAACGCTTCCGGGACTCTTCTTTCGCGTACGGTCACGGAACGGGCACCAGGCTTGACGTGTCAGTGCCCTGGGGCAGACTTGGCCGGGAATGACGCATTCGATCAACAGCGGCGCCGGACAGGCGGCCCATGGGGGGCACAGAAGATGAGCGCGGACGGCTCACAGGGCGGGTACGACGGCTCACAGGGCAGGTACGCGGGTCGGGCTCTCGCCGGTGGCCGCTATCAACTGCGCGACCTGCTTGGCGAAGGCGGCATGGCCTCGGTCCACCTCGCCTACGACGCCGTGCTCGACCGGCAGGTCGCCGTCAAGACGCTGCACACCGATCTGGGCCGCGAACAGGCCTTCCGTGAGCGCTTCCGCCGTGAGGCCCAGGCAGTGGCCAAGCTCACGCACACCAACATCGTCTCGGTCTTCGACACCGGCGAGGACAACCTTGAGGGCGTGACCACGCCGTACATCGTCATGGAGTACGTGGAGGGCCGCCCGCTCGGCTCGGTGCTCGACGACGACATACGGCAGCAGGGCGCGATGCCCGCCGACAAGGCGCTGAAAATCACCGCGGATGTGCTGGCCGCGCTGGAGATCAGCCATGAGATGGGGCTGGTCCACCGCGACATCAAGCCCGGCAACGTGATGGTGACCAAGCGGGGCATCGTCAAGGTGATGGACTTCGGCATCGCGCGCGCGATGCAGTCCGGCGTGACCTCGATGACGCAGACCGGCATGGTCGTCGGCACCCCGCAGTACCTCTCCCCGGAGCAGGCCCTGGGCCGCGGTGTGGACGCGCGCTCGGACCTGTACTCGGTCGGCATCATGCTGTTCCAGCTGGTCACCGGGCGGCTGCCGTTCGAGGCGGACTCGCCGCTGGCGATCGCTTACGCGCATGTGCAGGAGGCGCCGGTCGCGCCCTCCTCGATCAACCGCGTGCTGCCACCCGCGGTGGACGCGCTGGTCGCCCGCGCACTGAAGAAGAACCCGAACGAGCGCTTCCCCACCGCCGAGGCCATGCGCGACGAGTGCCTGCGGGTGGCCGCCTCGGTCCAGGGCACCCCGCCGAGCATCGTCCCCGGGGCCAGGACCTCCAGCGGCGCGGGCGTGGCCTCCGCGGTGTTCCCGCCGGTCGACCAGTCCTCCGCCGTGCCGCCCGTGGGCCCCCTGCAGACGCCGTACCAGCCGGCCCCGGCCCCGGGCCCGTACGGCACGCCCACTCCGCAGCACCAGCCACAGCAGCAGCACCAGCACCAGCACCAGCCGCAGTCCGCTGCGTACGGCTATCCCCAGCAGGGCGGCTATCCCCTGCAGGGCGGTTACCAGCAGACCCCGCCCCACCTCGGCTACGGCCCGCAGCAGGGCGCCGCCACCCCGCCGCCCTACAACATCAGCCCGCAGACCGTGCCGTCCGCCGTCCAGGGCGGCGGCGGGCGGAGCAACCGGCCGGTGGTCATCGGCTCGATCGCGGTGTCCGTCGTCGCGGTGACCGGGCTGCTCATCGCCCTGATCATGAACAGCGCGGGCGACAAGAACAACGCGGGCGGCGGCAGCAGCGGGGGCGCCAGCGCGTCGGCGTCCACGACGGCGTCCGCGGTCGCGGGCCACCGCGGGCCCGAGACCAGCAAGACGATCGACAAGGGGGAGTGCACCGAGCCGCAGGAGTCGTACAACGACCCGGCCAAGGTGCGGGCGCCGGACTTCGCCTTCAAGAACTGGTCCTCGGTCCTCGTCTGCCTCAAGGCCGCCGGCTGGCACTACAAGAAGAACCCGGTCGACGAGAACACCTACGGCCAGGACACCGTGATGAAGCAGTTCCCGGAGGCGGACACGGACTTCGACCCGAAGAACCCGCCGACCTTCCAGTTCGACATCTCCACGGGCAATCCGGCCTGAGTCCCGGTCTCGGACACCGTCTGGGTCCCGGTCTCGGACGCGGTCTGGGTCGCGGTCTGCGACACGGCATTCATGGCATGAGCGAGGGCCCGGCAGCGGCTGCCGGGCCCTTCGGTGGCGTTTCCCAGGCTGAAGGTGGTGTCTTTAAAGGAAGGGGGCGTCTCTAGAGGTACGGTCCGCCCGCGCGGCCGCCCGTACGCGGGTCGCCCTCCTCGTGGGCCACGCCCGGCGGGAGCGCCCGGCGCATCTGCTCCAGCTGGGCCCGCGCGGCCATCTGCTGGGCGAACAGCGTGGTCTGGATCCCGTGGAAGAGTCCCTCCAGCCAGCCCACCAACTGGGCCTGCGCGATGCGCAGTTCCGCGTCACTGGGGGTCTTCTCGTCCGCGAAGGGCAGGGAGAGCCGCTCCAGCTCCTCCACCAGCTCGGGTGCCAGACCGTCCTCCAGCTCCTTGACCGAACTGGCGTGGATCTCCTTGAGCCTGGCCCGGCTCGCCTCGTCCAGGGGAGCGGCGCGGACCTCTTCGAGAAGCTGCTTGATCATGCTGCCGATGCGCATGACCTTCGCCGGCTGCTCGACCTGCTCCGTCACCGGAATCTCGCGGGAGTCCTCGTCCCCTGTGCCACCGAGCGCCATCCCGTCCTCGCCCACGACCAGGATCTGGGGGTTCTCCGGCGACCTTTCGTTCCTCGGCATCTCCATGCCGCCATTCTCTCGCACGCCTCCACCTCATCACCGCGGTGCCCCCCGGCGGAAGGTGATCCACCGTTCCGGGCCGACAAGTTGCGGTCAACTTTCCGGACGACGGGTCAGCTCGCCCGGCCGAGTCCGGAATGCCCGATTCCATGATCGGGGGGAGGCTGGAGCCGTGACCGTGTGGATGCGCGCGATGGGAACGGCGGGGCTGCTGGCGGCGGTGGCCTCGGGCGGAGCGGGTGCGGCGTCGTACGGCGGCGGCGTGCCGTTGTACGGCAGTGCGTCGTCGTACGGCAGTGCTTCGCCGTACGGCCGTGTGTCGTCACACGGCGGTATGTCGTCGTACGGCCGTGTGTCGTCGTACGGTGCCAGGCCGTCGTACGGCGCTGCGGGGCCCTACGTCGTCCCGGCGCGCGGAAACCCCACGCCGGGCCGGTCGGCGGAGCCGTCCGGGAAGGCATGGGGGGCGGCATCGGGGGAGGCATCCAGGGAGCCGTCCCGCGAGCCCTCCGAGGAACCGTCGGGGGAGCCGGCCGGGCAAGCCTCACAAGCGTCGTCTTCAGGGGCGCCGTCCGGCGAGCCGTCGCGGGCCGGGAGTCTCGCCGGGGTGGGGCGCGAGCGGCCGGGGCGGCCGGACGTCGAGGCGTCGGCGACCCCGGAGGAGGACGACGACTCCATGAACGCGGTGTCCGGGCACGGCGACGACACTGCCGACCCCGACGACGAAGGCACCGAGAGTCCTGCCGCCGTCCCCTCCACCCCGGCGGACGAGCCGTCCGCACCCGACCCGAATGCCGACGCCGTACCGCAGGCCGTCGCACCCGCAGCCACCCCGGCCGAGCCCGTGATGCGGACCCTCCCGCTGGGCGGCGGACTGATGCTGATCGGGCTCGGCCTGGGGCTGGCGTTCATCGGACTGCGGCTGCGGCGCGGCTAAGAATTCAGCGCCCGCGCCACCGCTGAGGATCTCGGCGCCCGGCACCACGGCTGAAGATCTCGGCGGGCGGGGCCTTCAGGGAACGACCAGCAGCACCTTTCCGACGTGTCCGCTCTCCTCGACGACCCGGTGCGCGGCGGCCGCGTCGTCCATCAGGACTTCCCGGTCGACGACCGGCCGGACATGGCCGCTCTCGACCAGCGGCCAGACATGCTCCCGTACGGCCGCCACGATGGCCGCCTTCTCGCCCAGCGGGCGGGCCCGCAGCGAGGTCGCGCTGATCGCGGCGCGCTTGGCGAGGAGCGTGCCGATGTTCAGCTCGCCCTTGACGCCGCCCTGCATACCGATGATCGCCAGGCGGCCGTTGACGGCGAGGGCCTGGACGTTGCGGCCCAGGTACTTGGCGCCCATGTTGTCGAGGATCACGTCGGCGCCCGCACCGTCGGTGGCCTGCAGGATCTCGGCGACGAAGTCCTGCTCCCGGTAGTTGATCAGGACATCCGCGCCCAGCTCGGCGCAGCGCTCCAGCTTCTGCGGGGTGCCCGCGGTCACGGCGACCTTGGCGCCGACGGCCTTGGCGAGCTGGATCGCCATGGTGCCGATGCCGCTGGAGCCGCCGTGCACCAGCACCGTCTCGCCGGGCCGCAGCTGGGCGACCATGAACACGTTCGACCAGACGGTGCAGACCACCTCGGGCAGCGCCGCCGCCTCCTTCAGCGCGACCCCGTGGGGCACGGGCAGCAGCTGTCCGACCGGGACGGCGACCCTCTCGGCGTAGCCGCCGCCCGAGAGCAGCGCGCAGACCTCGTCGCCCACGGCCCAGCCGGACACACCGGCACCGAGCGCGGCGACACGGCCCGAGCACTCCAGACCGGGGTAGGGGGAGGCGCCGGGCGGCGGGTCGTAGAAGCCCTGCCGCTGGAGGATGTCGGCCCGGTTGACGGCACCGGCCGACACGTCGACCAGGACCTCGCCCTCGCCGGGCACCGGATCGGGGACCTCGGCCCACACCAGCGCCTCGGGCCCGCCAGGTTCGGGAATCGTGATCGCATGCATGACGGGGACGCTACTCCTCGCGCCGCTCCGAGCCGGTGTGCGCCGGGTGAACGTCCGGCGCGTCAGGGGGGCGCGTCAGGGAGCGCACCGAGGTCCCGACCGGATCCCGGCTGGAGCCCGACCGGAGCCCGATCGGATCCCGGCTGGAGCCCGGCTGGATCCCGGCCGGCGCCCGGACTGTCAGGTCAGGCACACCCCGATCCCCCCGGCCGCCCACGGCAGGTCGAGGATCTCAGTGCGCTGCCCGGCCCCGGCACCGCCGGGCGGTACGACCGCGAGGGCGTCGGCGGCGGCGATGCCGCGCAGCATGGCGGGGCCGTTGTAGTGCACCGGGACGGCGTGGTCGCCGCGCAGCACGACGGGGACGAGCCGGGTGTCGTACGGATGGCCGTGCGCCTCGTCGCGCAGGGGCAGCGCGTACGGCTCGGGGGCCGGACGTGCGGCCAGGGTGCGCAGCAGCGGTTCGGCGAGGGTGAGCAGGCCGGAGACGGCGGCCAGCGGGTTGCCGGGCAGGCCGACGAGATGCTGGTCCTCCCTGATGCGGGCCAGCAGCATGGGGTGGCCGGGGCGCACCTTGACGCCGTCCACCAGGAGTTCGGCGCCGATCCTGCGCAGGGTGGGGTGGACGTGGTCGACCGGACCGGACGCGGTGCCGCCGGTGGTGACGACCAGGTCGGCGTCGGAGGCGGTGATCGCCTTGTGGAGGGCCTCGGCGTCGTCACCCAGACGGCGGACCGCGACGACCTCGGCGCCGAGCGCGCGCAGCCAGGACGGCAGCATCGGGCCGAGCGCGTCGCGGATGAGACCGTCGTGCGGCAGACCGCCGGTGAGGAGTTCGTCGCCGAGGACGAGGATCTCGGCGCGCGGCCGGGGCACGACGGTCACGGTGTCGTACCCGGCGGCCGCCGCGAGGCCGAGGACGGCCGGGGTGACGAGGGAGCCGACCGGCAGCAGCTGGTCGCCGCTGCGGCACTCCTGGCCGCGCGGGCGGATGTCCTGGCCGGGCACGACCTCCCGGGTCGCGTGCAGCCGCGCCTTGTCGTCGGTGCGGCCGTGCTCGCTGCGCAGTACGGCGGTGGTATCCGGCGGGACTCGGGCGCCGGTGGCGATACGGACGGCCTCGCCGTCGGTGAGCGGTTCGGGCTCTGCGTGCCCGGCGAGAACTCCCTGGTCGCGGACGTCCCAGGGGCCGGGGCCCGCGACCGCCCAGCCGTCCATCGCGGAGGTGTCGAAGGACGGGAGGTCGGTGAGGGCGTCGAGGGGCTCGGCCAGGACCAGGCCGAGGGCGTCGTCGAGGGGGACGTCGACGGGGGCGCGGCGGGGGCGGGCCGCCGCGGTGCGGGTTCCGGGCCGGGCGGGGCGAGCGGCACGCGCGGCGAGGGCGCGGGCCTCCGGCCAGGGGGTGGACCCGTGGTGGCGGTCTTCGGCGCGGTGTCCCGTGCCGGGTGAGGCGGAGTGGCCGGGGTGGCCGGGGTGGCCGGGGTGGCCGGAGTGGGCCGGGTACGTGGACCGGGGGGACGCGGGGGCGTTGGCTTCCTTCACGAGGGCGAGCGCCTCCTCGACGTCGAATTCCTCGTCGTCCATGCCGTCCGTACCGTCCATGCCGTCCGTACCGGTGCCGTCCACGATGTTCCCGCCGGTCTCACCGGCCCGGGTGACCGGGGTGGCCCGGGTGCCGCGGGGGGTCATCCGGCGGCACCCGGGCCCGCGTCGGGGGTGCCGTCGGCGGCGCCCTCCTCCTCCCAGCGCAGCGCCAGGGCGGCGGCTTTGCGGGCGGCCTCGGCGACGGCTTCCGGGCCGCCTCCTGCGCGGGCGGCCGCGTAGCCGACGAGGAACGTGGTCAGCGGCGCGGCGGGCCGGGCCACACCGTGGGCGGCGTCGCGGGCGAGGTCGAGCAGGACGCCGGTGTCGACGTCGAGATCGATGCCCAGTTCGTCCTTGACTGCGGAGATCCATTCATCCAGCACGGTGCCATGCTCCCTGATGCGTGCCCTGGCAGAGGCGATGTCGTCCCAGGTGTCGCAGTCGAAGGACGCGACGGGGTCCGGGACGCGGGTGAGGTCGAGCGCGGCCGTCAGCCGGCGCACGGGCAGCCCGGCGAGGCCGCCGCGCGCCGCGGTGAGCGCCGCCAGCTCACGGCGCAGCGCGGATGCGCGGTAGGCGGCGACCAGCGGCTGGTCGTGTCCTTCGGCGTCGGTGAGCACGGCGCCGTCGGCGGTGCTGTCGCGCAGGGCGGTGAGCAGGTCGCGCACCGTGGCCCCGGCGAGGAAGGGCAGGTCGGCGGAGAGCACGAGGACGTGCTCGGCCGTGGTGCCGACGAGCCCGGCGCCGAGCGCGGCGAGCGGTCCGCCGCCCGGCGGGTCCTCGCGCGCCCACCGCACCGGTCGCGCGGTGGGCCGGGGGTCGGCCACGACGACGGTGCCGTGCGCGTCGGCGCAGGCGGCGAGCACCCGGTCCAGCAGTTGCCGCCCGCCGACCCGCACCCCGGGTTTGTCGGCCCCGCCCAGCCTGCGCGCGGCCCCGCCGGCCAGCACGACGGCGTCGTAGGGGGCTGTCGGGGACGGCGCCGTCCCCCCGGAGTACGCGTACGAAGTCACCCTCCGAGTATGCGTTCCCCCCTGACCGCACGGAACGCGCGGGTGGGGCAGGACGGTTTCCGCCCGCCGGGGACTCCGGGCGGCAGGCCTGGCGGAACCCGGCGCTCGGCTGAACCCGGCGCTCGGCAGGGCACGGGGCTCGGCCGGGCACACGGCCGACCCGGGCACGGGACCGTGCCGGACACCGCGCCCCGCCCGGGTCATAGCGTGCGCAGCAGCACCGCAGGTTGTTCCACGCAGTCCGCCACGTAGCGCAGGAAGCCGCCCGCCGCGGCGCCGTCGCAGACGCGGTGGTCGAAGGTGAGGGAGAGCTGGACGACCTGTCGTACCGCCAGTTCGCCTTCGTGGACCCAGGGTCTGGGGGTGACGCGGCCGACGCCGAGCATGCCGGCCTCGGGGTGGTTGATGATCGGGGTGGAGCCGTCGACACCGTACACGCCGTAGTTGTTCAACGTGAAGGTGCCGCCGGTGAGTTCCCGCGGGGTCAGGGTGCCCGTCCGGGCCGCCTCGGTCAGCCGCGCCAGCTCGGCCGACAGGCCCTCCGCGCCCAGGGTGTGCGCGTCCCGTACGACCGGTACGACCAGGCCCCGGTCGGTCTGGGCGGCGATCCCGAGGTGGACGTGGTCGAAGCGGACGATCTCGTGAGCCTCCGTGTCGACCGTGGAGTTCAGCTCGGGGAACCGGGCCAGGGCGGCGGTGCAGACGCGGGCTAGGAGCGCGAGCAGGGAGATCTTCGGCTGCCCGGCCGCGTTCATCGCCTGGCGCGCACGGAGCAGTTCGGTCGCGTCGGCGTCCACCCAGCAGGTCGCGTCGGGTATCTCGCTGCGGCTGCGGGTGAGCTTGTCGGCCACGGCGCCGCGGACGCCCTTGAGGGGGATCCGGGTGCCTTCCCGGGTGGCGGCGGGGGCCGCGGGAGGCTGCGGCTGCTGGGGTGCGCGGGCGGCGGCACGGGCCGCGTTCAGCCGCAGGACGTCCTCGACATCGGCCCGAAGGATCAGCCCTTCCGGGCCGGAGCCCGACAGTTGCCGCAGGTCGACGCCGTTGTCGCGGGCCAGCCTGCGCACCAGCGGCGACACGACCCGCACGGGCCCCTCGGCCACCGACGGCGACCCGGCCTGCTGCGCCGCCTGGTGCACCATCGCCGCCGGGGCGCGCACCTCACCCGTGCGGGCCACGCGGCCCTCGGCGCCCTTGGTGCTGTCGGCCCCGCCTGCACCGCCGACGCCCTCGCCGCCCGAGCCGTTGGCATCGGCCGGCGGCCGTACCCGCCTGCGGCGCGCCGGGGCCTGCGAGGTGCCGTAGCCGACCAGGACGTTGCCGGAGCCCGTGCCCTCGTCGCCGCCGGGGGACGGCGAGCCGACGGCGACCGTGAGCAGCGGCGCGCCGACGGGCAGTTCCGTGCCCTCCTCGCCGAAACGGGCGGTGACCACACCGCCGTAGGGGCAGGGCACCTCGACCATCGCCTTCGCGGTCTCGACCTCGACGACCGGCTGGTCGACGGCGACCACGTCGCCGATCTGCACCAGCCAGCGGACGACGGACGCCTCCGTCAGCCCCTCCCCGAGATCGGGGAGCC
Organism: Streptomyces sp. YIM S03343; assembly: GCF_054729195.1. NCBI lineage: Bacteria > Bacillati > Actinomycetota > Actinomycetes > Kitasatosporales > Streptomycetaceae > Streptomyces > Streptomyces sp. YIM S03343. The sequence goes on along the minus strand of NZ_JBPUKX010000001.1, from coordinate 4,693,557 downwards.
TGAACTCCAGCACTTGTGCCATCAGCCCTCCGCCTCCCACTGAAGACGCGCCACGGCGTCCAGGATCCGGTCGACACCGGGCAGGTGGTGGCGCTCCAGCATCGGCGGCGGGTAGGGGATGTCGAATCCGGCGACCCGGAGCACCGGTGCCTCCAGATGGTGGAAGCAGCGCTCCGTGACACGGGCCGCGATCTCCCCGCCCGGGCCGCCGAACCCGCCCGACTCGTGCACGACGACCGCGCGCCCGGTACGCCGTACGGACGCGCCGACCGTCTCGTCGTCGAACGGCACCAGGGAGCGCAGGTCGACGACCTCCAGGTCCCAGCCCTCGGCCCGGCCCGCCTCGGCGGCTTCGAGACAGACGGGAACGGAGGGTCCGTATGTGAGGAGTGTGGCGCTGTGTCCCGGGCGCCGCACCACGGCACGGCCTATCGGTTCAACGGGCAGCGGGTCCTCCGGGTTCCAGGCGTCCTTCGACCAGTACAGCCGCTTGGGTTCGAGGAAGACGACCGGGTCGTCGGAGGCGATGGCGGCGCGCAGCAGCCCGTAGGCGTCGGCTACGGTCGCGGGCGTGACGACGTGGAGGCCCGGGGTCGCCATGTAGTACGCCTCGGAGGAGTCGCTGTGGTGCTCGACGCCGCCGATGCCGCCGCCGTAGGGGACGCGCACGGTGATCGGCAGCGGCAGCCGCCCGCGCGTGCGGTTCCTCATCCGGGCGACATGGCTGACGAGCTGCTCGAAGGCCGGGTAGGCGAACGCGTCGAACTGCATCTCCACGACCGGGCGCAGGCCGTACATGGCCATGCCGACGGCGGTGCCCAGGATGCCCGCCTCGGCGAGCGGGGTGTCGGTGCAGCGGTCCTCGCCGAACTCCTCGGCGAGTCCGTCGGTGACGCGGAAGACCCCGCCGAGCGTGCCGACGTCCTCGCCCATGACGTGCACGGCCGGGTCGGCGGCCATGGCGTCGCGCAGCGCGCGCGTGAGGGCCTGCGCCATGGTGGCGGGCCGGACGGCGACGGTGGTCATCGCTGCCCGCCCTCCCCCGCGCCGTCCGCGCCCGCCATGCCCGCCATGCCCGCCACGTGGTCCGTGTGGCCTGCACCGTCTGCGTGCTCCGCCGCCAGCTCGGCGAGCAGCCGGGCGCGCTGCTCACGCAGCTGCGGGGTGGGCTCGGCGTACACATGGGCGAACAGGTCCGCCGGGTCGAGCCGGGGGTCGCGGTTCATCCGGTCGCGCAGATCGGCGGCCATGGCCTCGGCGGCGTCACGCGCGGCCCGGACGCCGTCGTCGTCGAGCAGTCCGCGGCCGGTCAGCTCGCGCTCCAGCAGCAGGATCGGGTCGTGCTCGCGCCAGGTCTCGACCTCGGCGTCACCGCGGTAGCGGCTCGCGTCGTCGGCGTTGGTGTGCGCGTCCACGCGGTACGTCACCGCCTCGACAAGCGTCGGGCCGCCGCCCGCGCGCGCGTGCCGTACGGCGGCGCCGAGCACCTGGTGCACCGCCACCGCGTCGTTGCCGTCGACGAGCCGGCCCGGCATCCCGTACCCGACGGCCTTGTGGGCCAGGGACGGGGCGGCGGTCTGCTTGGCGAGCGGCACGGAGATGGCGAAGCCGTTGTTCTGGACGAGGAAGACGACCGGCGCCTGCCAGACCGCGGCGAAGTTGAGCGCCTCGTGGAAGTCGCCCTCGCTGGAGCCGCCGTCGCCGACCAGGGCGAGCGCGACCACGTCGTCCCCCTTGAGGCGGGCGGCGTGCGCGAGTCCCACGGCGTGCGGCAGTTGGGTGGCGAGCGGTGTGGACAGCGGGGCCACACGGTGCTCGCGGGGGTCGTAGCCGGTGTGCCAGTCGCCGCGCAGCAGGGTGAGCGCCTCGACGGGGTCGACCCCGCGGGCGACGACGGCGAGGGTGTCGCGGTAGCTGGGGAAGAGCCAGTCGCGGTCCTGGAGGGCGAGCGCGGCGGCGACCTGGCACGCCTCCTGACCGGTGCTGGACGGGTAGACGGCGAGGCGGCCCTGCTTGGTGAGGGCGGTGGCCTGCGCGTTGTAGCGGCGGCCGCGCACCAGCTGGGCGTACAGCAGGCGCAGCAGGGCGGGGTCGGTCCCGGCGGCGGCAGGGGTGCCGAGGACCCGGTACGGCTCGGTGTCGGGCAGCAGCGGAGCGGGGTCGGTGCGGGGCTGCCAGGCGGGCGGCGGCGATGGCCGGTAGGCCCCCCGCTGCTCCATGACCGTCATGACGGCACCTCCTCGTGGGAGCGGCTACGGCGGCGGGTCGAGTGTGACGCGCCTCACCTACCGATTGTTCGGTCGTCGGCACATTTTGGCTACAGGCCCCCCGAGGCTGTGGACAAACGGTTCTCCACAGCCTGGAATAAACGCATTGCGTCCATACCAGGGAGGCCGGGGGACATGACACCTGAACAAATGGCCGAGAGTCCGGAGGGGGGCGTCCTGCCGCCCTCGGCCCGCCCGCTCGACGCCGTTGATCAGGACATCCTCCAGATCCTCCAGGCGGACGGCCGGGCGTCCATACGCTCGGTGGCCGAGCGGGTCCATGTCTCCCGGGCCAACGCCTACGCACGGATCAACCGGCTCATCGAGGACGGTGTCATCCGTGGTTTCGGCGCCCGCGTCGACCATGAGCGCGCAGGTCAGGGCACGTCCGCGTACATCACTCTGAAGATCGTCCAGAACACCTGGCGCACGGTGCGCGAACAGCTCAGACAGCTGCCCGGCGCCTCCCACATCGCGTTGGTGGGCGGGGACTTCGATGTGCTGCTGCTGGTGCACACCTCGGACAACAAGGCGCTGCGGGAGCTGGTGCTCACCCGGCTCCAGGCGATCCCGGAGGTGCTGAGCACCCGCACGCTGCTGGTGTTCGAGGAGGAGGACCTGGAGCCGGAAGGCTGAACCCACCGCGCCGCCGCGGGCTCCGCGCCCCGGTCGTGGAACGCGCCCCCTCGTGGATCGCGCCCCGGACGCACCGTCAGCCGCCGCCGCGCAGACCGGCGAACGCCAGCCGTACGACCGCGTCGGCTACGTCCCGCTCGACCGACCCGCGGCCTTCCGGCCGGTACCACTCGACCACCGAGTTGATCATCCCGAACACCAGCCGGGTGGCGAGACGCACCTCGATGTCGCCGCGTATGTCGCCCTCGTCGGCGGCGGCCTTCAGCAGTGCGGCGACCCGGTGGTCGAACTCGCGGCGCCGCTCCAGCGCCCAGCGCTCGGTGCCGGTGTTGCCGCGCACCCGCAGCAGCAGCGTCACGTACGGCAGTTCGGCGATCAGCACCTCCACCATGCGCCGTACGACGTACTCCAGGCGGTCCGAGGCGCGCCCCACGCGCGCGTGCTCCTCGTCGAGGATCCCGAAGAGCTGCTCCAGCGCCCGGCTGACGGCGCGTCGCAGCAGTTCCTCCTTGCCGGTGACGTGGTGGTAGATCGACGACTTGGAGATGCCCGCCGCGCGCGAGAGATGCTCCATGGAGGTGCCGTCGTAGCCGCGTTCGTTGAAGACCTGGACGGCGACCGAGAGCAGCGAGTCGGGGGTGTACGTGTCGCGCTTGGCGGTGGTCATGAGGAGCCCTCCCGCTTCTCCGTGGCGTAGGCGTGACGGTAGAGCGCGAGGGACGGCGCGTACCGGCCGGACGGGTCACGCAGATGCAGGTCGTCCAGGAGGTCGTAGGCCCAGCCGCGGCCCAGTCTGCGGCTCCATTCGAAGGGGCCGAGGGGATAATTGACGCCCAGGCGCATCGCGGTGTCGATGTCCTCCTCGGTGGCCACGCCCTTGGACACCGCGTCGTGCGCCAGGTCGACGATCCGGGCCACGGTGCGCGCGACGATCATCCCGGGCGCGTCGCCGATGACGCTGACCTTCTTGCCGAGCGCCTGGAAGAGACCGGTGGCCTCGGCGAGGGTCTGCGGCGCGGTGTCCTGGGAGGCGGACAGGGCGACACGGGTGGCCCTGCGGTAGTCGAGGGCGAGGTCGAAGTAGACGACGTCGCGGAACTCGACGGAGGTCTGCCCGTCGGCGAGCGCGAGCTGGCCGCCGCCCGGCAGCACCAGGCGGGTGCCGTGGTCCTCGTCCTCCTCGCGCACCAGGATGCCCGCCTCGCGGATCAGCCCGAGCAGCTCCGAGGCCGGGCCCAGGTCGCCCTCGGCGACGACGTACGCGGGCGCGCGGGCCGGTTCCGCGGTGTGCGGTTCGGGGCGTTCGGCGTCGTCGGCGTAGTCGTACCAGCCGTGCCCGCTCTTGCGGCCGAGCCGCCCGGACTCGACGAGCCGACGCTGGGCCAGGGACGGGGTGAAGCGCACGTCCTGGAAGAAGGACCGCCACACCGAGTGGGTCACGGACTCGTTGACGTCCTGGCCGATGAGATCGGTGAGCTCGAAAGCGCCCATCCGGAAGCCGCCGCACTCGCGCAGCACGGCGTCGATGGTGGCGGGGTCCGCCGCCTGGGCCTCGAGCACGGCGAACGCCTCGGCGTAGAAGGGCCGGGCGATGCGGTTCACGATGAAGCCGGGCGTGTCGGCGCAGGCCACCGGGGTCTTGCCCCAGGCGCGGGCGGTCTCGTACGCGCGCGTGGCGGACGTGACGTCGGTGGCGGACCCGGAGACCACCTCGACGAGCGGCAGCAGCGGGGCGGGGTTGAAGAAGTGCAGGCCCACCAGGCGCCCTGGGTTGCGCAGGGCGCCGCCGACGGCCGTCACCGACAGGGAGGAGGTGTTGGTGGCGAGCAGGCAGTCGTCGGAAACGATGCCCTCCAGCTCCCGGAACAGCTCTTGTTTCACCTCCAGCCGCTCCAGGGCCGCCTCCACCACCAGCGCGCAGTCCCCGACCCCCGCGAGGTCGGCGACGGGCGTGAGGCGGGCGCGCGCGGCGTCCCGTTCCGCGCCGGTGAGCCGGTCCTTGGCGACCAGCCGGTCCAGCCGGGCGCCGATCGCCGCGGCCGCGTCCCCGGCGCGCCCGGGCACGACGTCGTACAGCCGTACGGGATGGCCCGCGACCAGCGCCACCTGGGCGATGCCCTGGCCCATGACGCCGGTGCCGACCACGGCCACGGGGCTGCTGAGGTCGAGTGCTGTCATGTGCGCGATCCTCCCGCACCGGGTTTTCCACAGATGCGGCAGGCCCCCTTGAGCCGACCGATCGTTCGGTTAATCTAACTCTGACCGGCTTTTCCTGCCCTTGTACCTGCCCCTGTATCCGCCCGGGTTCCCGGCAGCCGTTCCGACCGGGCCCCCGCACCGAGCACGCACCGGTCACGCACTGCTCCTGCTCCTGCTCCTGCTCCTGCTCCTGCACTGCTCCCGCACCGATACTGCCCCTGTTCCCGCCCAGGTCATGAGCTCGACGGAGAGTTCATGAGACGAGGAGTTGGTCCCGCATGGCCGCACTCACCGCGCACGAACTGATCGCCCGGCACCGGCCCACTCTCGACCAGGCGCTGGAAGCGATCCGCACGCGCGCGTACTGGTCCCCGCATCCCGAGCACCCCAAGGCCTACGGCGAACACGGCAGCCTGGACGCGGCGGCGGGCAAGGCCGCCTTCGACGCCCTTCTCGGCACCCGGCTCGACCTCGGCCAGCCCGGCACGGACGACTGGGTCGGCGGCGAGACGTCGCCGTACGGCGTTGCCCTGGGCGTGACGTACCCGCACGCGGACCTGGACGTGCTGCTGCCCGCCATGAGGGCCGGGCAGCGGGAGTGGCGGGACGCGGGCGCGGAGGTGCGCGCCGTGGTCTGCATGGAGATCCTCAAGCGCATCAGCGACCGCACCCACGAGTTCGCCCACGCGGTCATGCACACCAGCGGCCAGGCGTTCATGATGGCGTTCCAGGCGGGCGGCCCGCACGCCCAGGACCGCGGTCTGGAGGCCGTGGCGTACGCCTACGTGGAGCAGGTGCGCACCCCGGACACCGCCGAGTGGACCAAGCCGCAGGGCAAGCGCGAACCGCTCGCGCTCACCAAGACGTTCACCCCGGTCCCGCGCGGCATCGGCCTGGTGATCGGCTGCAACACCTTCCCGACGTGGAACGGCTACCCGGGCCTCTTCGCCTCCCTGGCCACCGGGAACGCCATCCTGGTGAAGCCCCACCCGCGCGCGGTGCTGCCGCTCGCGCTCACCGTGCAGGTCGCCCGCCAGGTCCTCACCGAGTCCGGCTTCGACCCCGACCTCGTCGCGCTGGCCGCCGAGCGGCCCGGAGAGGGCATCGCCAAGGCCCTGGCCGTCCGCCCCGAGATCCGGATCATCGACTACACGGGCTCGACGGCGTTCGGCGACTGGCTGGAGACGAACGCCCGCCAGGCGCAGGTCCACACGGAGAAGGCCGGCGTCAACTCGGTCGTCGTCGAGTCGACGGACGACTACAAGGGCATGCTCGCCAATCTGGCGTTCTCGCTGTCCCTCTACAGCGGCCAGATGTGCACCACCCCGCAGAACCTCCTGATCCCCCGCGACGGCATCCGCACCGACGAGGGCCCTAAGACCTACGACGAGGTGGTCGCCGGCCTCGCCCGCGCCGTCGACGGCCTCCTGGGCGACGACGCGCGCGCGAACGCCCTGCTGGGCGCGATCGTCAACCCGGACGTCAAGGCGCGTCTGGAGGCCGCCGCCGGACTCGGCGAGGTCGCCCTCGCCTCCCGCGAGATCGTCAACCCGGACTTCCCGGACGCGGTGGTGCGCACCCCGGTGATCGTGAAACTGGACGGCACCAAGCCGGACGCCGAGGCCGTCTGTATGAGCGAGTGCTTCGGCCCGGTGTCCTTCGCCGTCGCCGTCGACTCCGCGGCCGACGCGGTGGACCTGCTGCGCCGCACGGTCCGTGAGAAGGGCGCGATGACCGTCGGCGCGTACACGACCGACGAGCAGGTCGAGCGGGCCGTCGAGGAGGTCTGCCTGGAGGAGGCCGCCCAGCTGTCCCTCAACCTCACCGGCGGGGTCTACGTCAACCAGACCGCCGCGTTCTCCGACTTCCACGGCTCGGGCGGCAACCCGGCAGCCAACTCGGCCCTCACGGACGGCGCGTTCGTCGCGGGCCGCTTCCGGGTGGTGGAGGTACGCCGGGAGTCCTGAGGGGGGCGCCGGAGCGGGGGCCGCACGGCGGCGGCTGCGGCCGGCGTCCGCCCCTGTTCAGCAGGGCCGGGAAGTCGGCGCGCCCCCAGTCAGACTCCAGTGGTACAGCGTCATGGCCACACTGGTCGCGAGGTTGTAGCTGGAGACCTGGGGGCGCATCGGCAGGGCGACCAGATGGTCGGCACGCGTGCGCAGGGCGTCCGACAGGCCGCTGCGCTCGGAGCCGAAGGCGAGCACAGCATCGTCCGGCAGCTTCAGGCCTCGGATGTCCTCGCCCTCCGGATCGAGGGCGAACACCGGCCCGGACGGCAGCTCCTCCACCGCCAGCCGCTCGACGACGGTGGCGAAGTGCAGCCCCGCCCCGCCCCGCACCACCGTGGGGTGCCAGGGGTCCAGCGTCCCGGTGGTGACCACACCGGTCACCCCGAGACCGGCGGCCAGCCGGATCACCGCACCCGCGTTGCCGAGGTTGCGCGGGTTGTCGAGGACCACGACGGGCGCGGTGCGCGGGACGCGGGCCAGCGCCGCGAGACCGGCCGCGCGGGAGGGCCGTACCGCAAGGGCGGCCACGGCGGTCGGGTGGGGGCGCGGGACGAGGGCGCGGTACGTCGTCTCCGGGACCTCGGTCAGCAGGGCGGCCAGGGTGTCCCGTACGTCCGGGGCCAGTTCGGCGGCCAGGGCCAGCGCCGCCGGCCGGTCGACCGTGACCGCCACCGGCACCCGGGCGCCGAACCGCAGGGCGTGCTTGAGGGCATGGAAGCCGTCGAGCAGGACGGATTCCTCGGCGAGCCGGTGCCAGCGGGTCACGGGGTCGGTCATGCCGTGAAGCGTACGTGCGGCGGCTCGGCATCCTGCGCGGTCGGAGCCGTGCGCTGCCTGGGCAGCACCGGCCGCACCCGGCGCAGCAGCCGCCCACGCGCGCGTACGGCACCTCGTCCCAGGCGGCGCAGAAAGGTCGTCGGCAGGAACACCGAGTCCGCCGAGATCATCGCCAGGGAGAAGAACGGCAGCCCCAGGACCACCGCGATCGCCGCGTGCTCGGTGATCATCACGGCCAGCAGCACGTTCTTGACCCGCCGGTTGAACACCGTGAACGGGAAGGCGACCTGTGCGATCACGGTGCCGTACGTCACGAGCATCACCATCGTGCCGCTCGCCGCCAGCAGACCGGCCAGACCCGGCCACGGGGAGAAGGACTCCAGGTGCAGCGGGTAGTAGACGGCGGTGCCGTCCTGCCAGCGCGGGCCCTGGATCTTGTACCAGCCCGCCGTGGCGTAGATCAGACACGCCTCCGCCATGATCACGAACAGGGCGCCGTTGTGGACGGCATTGCCGACGACATCCAGCAGTACACGCGGCTGCGCCCCGCGCGCACTGTGCGCCCGGTGCATGACGAACCACCACAGGCCCTGCGCCAGCCACGCGCCCCATAGCAGCACCGGCACCACCAGGTCGCCGTCCAGCCTGCCCGTCGGCGTCACCCCGGCCAGCACCGCCCCGAGCACACCCCACAGCACCGGCCCGGTCCGGTCCCCTGCCCGCTCCCCACGCGCGCGTGCCGCCGCGACACGCCGCTCCCTGCGCGCGTCGAGGGACCACACCCGGCCGCAGCGCGTGAACACCAGGTAGATCGACATCAGATGCAGGACGTTGTCGCCGCCGTCGCCCATGAAGACGCTGCGGTTCTGGAGCGATACCAGACCGGCCATGAACAGCACGGACATCGTGCGGGTCCGCCAGCCGAGCAGCAGCAGGGCGGCCGAGAGGATCGCCAGCCCGTAGACCGTCTCGAACCACACCTGCCCGCGGAACCACAGCAGCGCGGTGAAGGCCCCGTTGCCGTCGGTCAGCTGCCGGGCGAGATCCCGGCTCCACGGGGCGTCGGGGCCGTACATCTCCTGGCGGTGGGGGAACTCGCGCACCAGGAACAGCAGCGTCGTGGCGGCGAAGCCGATACGGATCACGGCGCTCTGGTACGGCCCGAGGGACGACTCGGTGACGCGGGCGACCCCGCGGGAGACCACCGGCGCAAGACGGTTCAGTCGGGTAGCCGGAGCGTGTTGCCACGCCCCGGCCCCCTCAGAACCGGACGTGCGGCTGTTCACCGCATCCGGCTCAAGCGAGCCCCCAGAGCTGTTGCGCGCGTTCATGCTTGCCCGGCCCTCCTGTTGTCGCCAGCGTGGTGCTGGCGATGACATTCAGCGTGCACGAGGCGGAGGTTTGTCTTCTCGTCCGAGCCGCCGTGCCGCCTGTACACGAAGTGATGCTTGTGAAGCATCTTCATGGATGCCGAGAACCAGGCCGCCCACTCCCGCGGGCTGTCGGGCTCGAATTCGGCACCGGAGATCAGCGCCTGTTTACACAGGGGGCAGATTCCCTTTTGGCGAGCAGCCAGCGTGACAGACGTCCTGTCCGCCGTTGCTGGCATCTTTTTGCGCGAGCGGTTCGCCCAGTAATCGGCGAGCGTCGGATCATCAGGCGAGTACCCCGCCTTGAGACCGACGTGCCGTTCAATCTTGGTCCATCTGAGCTTGTACAGGTACATGCCGGTTTCCCGGTCACCGAATACCCATTTGCTCTGACGGTACGAGTTGAACTGACCGTAGTACCTTTCGGTACACCAGGTCTTTGATTTCCTCGGGTGCGTATGCCTGGCCCACTTGAAGGTCAGCTTCCACAAGTAGTCGTCCAGATCGCGGAACGTCTTCTTGGACACACCCGACCGGTAGTAGGTGGCCCATCCCCGAAGAATCGGGTTGAGCCGCTTCACCACGGCCATCACGTTGGACCCTCGATGGGCCAACATCTCGTCGCGGAGCCTTTTCCGGAACCTCTTGACAGCGGACTTGCTCGGCTTTGTGAGCAGTTTCCCGTTGTAGCGGCGGACATTGAACCCGAGAAAGTCAAATCCCTCTTCGAGGTGGACAACCCGTGTCTTTTCCTCGTTGAAGGACAGCCCTCGCGGCTCCAGCCACCCGGCCAAGTCATCCTTGACCCGATACGCCTGACTCTCGCTGTGACAGAACACGGCAAAGTCGTCTGCGTACCGCACAAGTACCGGTGCGTCTCTCCGCTGCCACAGCGTGGCACCTTCGAGACAACCGGCCGCTGCACTCATCCCGTGAAGAGCGATGTTCAGCAACAGTGGGCTCACCACGCCACCTTGAGGAGTTCCCTCCTCGGTAGGCGCGAACCGCGTGTTCTCCATGATCCCTGCCTTGAGCCAACCCCGAATCATTCCCCTGCCGGGGAAGTGTCCGAGGCTTGTCAGCAGGTGCGCATGGTCGATCCGGTCGAATGCCGATGCCAGGTCCGCGTCGAGCACCCACAGCCGTTGTGCCCGTCTCTGGGCCACCGTGCTGAAGATGTTCGTGATCGCATCGTGGCACCCTCGCCCGGGGCGGAAACCGAAGCTCCGCGCCTCGAAGCGAGCTTCCCACTCGGGTTCCAGCGCATTCTTGACCATGGCCTGGCGGGCCCGGTCGCACATGACTGGAATTCCCAGCGGGCGTCGTTTCCCGTTCGCTTTGGGGATGTACACGCGCCGAACAGGACGGGCATGGTCGGTGATGGGTTGGGCAGCCAGTTCGGCCACCATCCGTCCGCGCTCCTTCGGAGTCAGGGCGGTTTCACCGTCGATGCCGGCCGTCCGGCGTCCGGAGCTCAACTGGGCCACCCTCTTCACGCTTACCTGCACGTTCGAGTGAGACCTCAGCATGAGCTTCTGCAAGTTTCGGACTATCTTCAAGTCCCCTTCGCGCGTAGCTGTGAAGATGCGCTGCCGCAGTCGCCGTACCGACGCTTCTGCCTTGGCCCAGTCGATGCTGTTCCATGCCTGCGTGTGGTCTTCGGGTCCGTTCGCCAGAGCAGGCCGGACAGTTACTCCTGTCCTCGTTCCTGAACTCGGCATCTAACTTGCCCCTCAGTTCTGGTTTCCAGATAGCTGGTCTTCACAGGCTCACCTGATCCGCGTAGGCTCCCTTTCGGGCCGGGCACAGGCCCGTATCCGACGGGTTATGCGGTGACGCTTGTCCGCCCCGGTTTCCCCTGGGTTTTCACCCTGTCGGCATTCGCTTCTCGGATCATCCTGTCCTGCTGGAGAGTTGGGCCTTCGTTGCCTCCGGCTTACCGTGATTTCACGGACTCCAACAGGGTTTCCACGTTCCGCTCCAGTGAGACGCGGCTGGGGTGGGCGCCCTCTTTACCCCCAGGGCTGATTCAAAGTCCTGGGGGTCATGGAAACGTGCAGGTGGCTGAGGTGTGACTATCCGGCGGAAGTCCGTCACGAAGACAACGAAGCTCCGGTTGACGGGGTGACCTTCCCAAGTCGCCTCGCCCGTCCGGAGCTTCGATGTGCCGCCAGTCTGCCACTGTCTGCCTGACCAAGTCGCCCACTGCCGCCCAGCGCGGCGTGAACGGTGTCGCCGAACGGCTGGCCGTTCTTCGCGATCCGCGAGATCGGCGGGGACGGCGCCATACGCTGGTATCGGTCCTGCTCACCGCCTGCTGCGCGGTGCTGGCCGGGGCTCGCTCCTATCTGGCCGTGGGCCAGTGGGCGCGCCACGCGCCCCTGGACGCACTCGCCCGCCTCGGCGTGCGTGCCGTCGGCCCGCTGGGCGTGCGCCGCGCACCGTCGCCCTCCACGATCCGCCGCGTCCTGACCCTCGTATGTCCCGGCGGGCTTGCCGACCTGCTCGGATGTGACCCCGCGGGCAGCCGGCACCTGGCCGTGGACGGCAAGGCCGCCCGTGGCTCGCGCACGGACACCGGCCCGGCCGCCCACCTGCTCTCCGCCGTCCTGGACGGCGGACGCACCGTCAGCCAGCTGCGGGTACCGGACAAGACCACCGAGGTCACCGGCTTCACGCACTTGCTGGCGCCGTTCGACCTGGCCGATGTCGTGGTGACCGCCGACGCCCTGCATACCCATCGTGACCACGCCAGATGGCTGGTGGAGGCGAAGAAGGCGCACTACCTGCTCGTGGTCAAGCGGAACCAGCCGACGCTGCACAACGCGTTGCGCTCGCTGCCGTGGAAGGAGGTGACCGCCCGCCGCTACGACCGCGAGGCGGGGCACGGGCGACGTGAGACCCGCTCGGTGCGCACGCTCACCGTCACCGGTCTCGGGCTGGACTTCCCGTACCTGGCGCAGGCCGCGAAGATCCACCGGCACCGCACCGACCTCAAGACCGGCAAGATCACCCGTGAGACCGTCTACGCCATCACCGACCTGACGGCACGGGCGGCATCTCCCCAGGCCATCGGCCAACTCGCCCGCGCGCAATGGGGCATCGAGGCCGTGCACCACGTCAGAGACACCACATTCGGCGAGGACGCCTCGAAGATCCGCACCGGGCACGGACCGGAGAACATGGCCACGCTGCGCAGCTTCGCGATCCACACCCTGCGCGCTGCCGGGCACCGCAGCATCGCCGCCGGCCTGCGCGAGATGTCCTATACGCCCTTCACCCGTCCGCTGGACTTGATCGGACTGCCCTGACCGGCAACGCCACATGATCACCAGGACTTTGAATCAGCCCTGTCTTTACCCCGGAACCTGCGGTGTCCACTCCCGCTTATGCGAAGACGCGGGATCGCATAGCACTCTTCCGTGCTCGGGTTCTATAGCCGCCAACTGCCCTGCCATCCGCACGACTTGGAAGTAACGAGGCGTCATCAAGGGTTCACTCACGTTCGCCCGTCCAGCCTTCCCCTTCGTCTGTGGCTGCCCGATGGCCAGGCTGCTCTTGGACTTTCCCGCTCGGCTTCACACCCCGCCGTTGCCAGCGACGCATGCGAACGTGGGGACGGACCTTGGACACTGGTCCGGGTCGGTTACCGCCTCCTCTCACTCATCCACTCAGCTGGAGCGACCTCGTGTCGCACCCGCACGCCTCCCTCGGCCTCGTCCGCGGGGACGGCCCACCAGGGCAGCTCGCGGTAGGCGGGCGTCGTCGGCAGCTTCTCGCCGCTCCAGCCGGGCGGCGGCACGTTCGTGGTGACGGAGCGGATCTGGACACGGTCGATGCCCTCGCCCCGCCCCGCCGCGTCGTCGCGGTCCAGCCTCAGCACGGTGATACGGCGCAGATACTGCTCGGAGAGGGCGCCGCGCAGACCCACCGGGTGGCTGTCGCCGTCGTGCGAGGCGAGAAAGAAGTCCCAGGCCCTGCGCAGCTCGTTCTGCTGCGTGTGGCTCGGCAGCAGACTGCCGTCGACGGCCCGGCCGTCCTCGGCGGACAGGTCGTACCAGCCGGTGGTCCGGGTGGCGCCGTCCGCGGTACGGATACCGGCGCGGACCTGCACCGAGATGTTCTGCTGGAGCGGGTTGGGCGCGAACAGCTTCCAGTTCTGCTCGAACTCGGGGTAGATCCAGTCGTCGATGGCCTCGCTGTGCTGCTTGGACACCGTGTTCGACGGCGCGACGTGCAGGAACACCATGCCGAGATGGACGGCCACGACGACGGCGACCACGGCGACGGCCGAGGCGGCGGCCAGACGGTAGGGGGTGGACAGGTCGGCGAGGGTGGGGTGGGCGGTCGGTAAGAGCGGGGCCTCGTGGGACGGGGGGTCTTCGGGACGCGAGGACGGCTCTTCGGCGGGCGTGGCCGGGGTGGCGTGGCTGGCAGGGTCGGCCGGAGGGGGCGAGGGGGCGGGCTCGTGGAGGGCGGCGGGGTCCGAGGGCGCGTCGGGAGCGCCCGGGTCCGAGTCGTAAGCGTCCATTCCGCCCCGTTTCCGATCCGTTCCGATCCGTCGCCGTTCCCGATCCCGCGCCGTCCCGTGGCCCGATCCCGCGTCGTCCCGTGCCCCGCTCCCGCACGGCGGACCGTACCGCCGCTCACGCCGTGCCACAGCGGTCGCACGGGAACGGTACTCAGCCCCGCGCCTCCGCACACCCCATTCGCAGGACCGGACCCACGGGACGCCGCGGTGGAGCGGCAGCGGCCGCGTCTTCGCAGGTGAACGGGCTTTTGGGAGTCGTACATACGTTGTCCACAGGCTGTCGGCATGTGTTTTCCACAGCGGTTGACACCTCGCGAGGGCCCGATTCACCATGGAATCACGCCGGACCGAACGATCGGTCGGTTGCGTTCCCGGGCAGATCCGGCCCGGCCGGAAGGGGACGCCCTGCCATCAGCACCACGTCACAAGCACCACGTCACACACCGAGGTCGAGGGGGACCGCATGGCGACAGCAGCCGCCCACCGGACGGCCGACAAGCGGACGCGCGACGCACCGGACACGGGGGCGTACGAGCACGCGTTCGACACCGCCGTGGCCGCCGACGAGCGCATCGAGCCGCGCGACTGGATGCCCGAGGCCTACCGCGCCACGCTGATCCGCCAGATCGCGCAGCACGCGCACTCCGAGATCATCGGCATGCAGCCGGAGTCCAACTGGATCACCCGTGCGCCCTCACTGCGCCGCAAGGCCATCCTCATGGCCAAGGTCCAGGACGAGGCCGGACACGGGCTCTACCTCTACGGCGCGGCCGAGACCCTCGGCGTCAGCCGTGACGACCTGCTGGGCAAACTGCACAGCGGCCGTCAGAAGTACTCCTCGATCTTCAACTACCCCACTCTGACCTGGGCGGACGTCGGCGCGATCGGCTGGCTGGTGGACGGCGCGGCGATCACCAACCAGGTCCCGCTGTGCCGCTGCTCCTACGGCCCGTACGCGCGCGCGATGGTCCGCATCTGCAAGGAGGAGTCCTTCCATCAGCGCCAGGGCTACGAACTGCTGCTGGCCCTCAGCAAAGGCACCCCGGAGCAGCACGCGATGGCGCAGGACGCGGTGGACCGCTGGTGGTGGCCGTCGCTGATGATGTTCGGCCCGCCCGACGACGAGTCCCCGCACTCGGCCCAGTCGATGGCGTGGAAGATCAAGCGCCATTCGAATGACGAACTGCGGCGACGCTTCGTGGACATGTGCGTTCCGCAGGCCGAGTTCCTGGGCGTCACCCTGCCCGACCCCGATCTGCGGTGGGACGAGGAGAGCGGGCACTACACCTTCGGCGCGATCGACTGGGCGGAGTTCCGGGAGGTGCTGAAGGGCAACGGGCCCTGCAACGAGCAGCGGATCACCCAGCGCAAGAAGGCGCACGACGAGGGCGCGTGGGTGCGGGAGGCGGCTGCTGCCCACGCCGCCAGACACGCCGTAGCGGCAGCCGAACAGGACAGGACGAGCGGGACGAGCAAGACGGGCGAGCAGCGCAGGACGGGCGAGACGGGGGCGACGCGAGCATGACCACCACCGACTGGCCACTCTGGGAGGTTTTCGTGCGCTCCCGCCGCGGCCTCTCCCACACCCACGCCGGCAGCCTGCACGCCCCGGACGCGGAGCTGGCCCTGCGCAACGCGCGCGATCTCTACACCCGGCGCGGCGAGGGTGTGTCCATCTGGGTCGTGCCCTCGTCCGCGATCACGGCCTCGTCACCGGACGAGAAGGACCCGTTCTTCGAACCGGCCGCCGACAAGCCGTACCGGCACCCGACGTTCTACGAGATCCCCGAGGGGGTGAAGCACCTGTGACCCCTGCACCGGAGACGACCTATCCGGGCGTTCCCGAGTCCTGTGCCCCCAGGACGGCCGCCCTGGCCCTCGGCGACGACGCGCTGGTGCTGTCGCACCGCCTGGGGGAGTGGGCGGGGCACGCCCCGGTCCTGGAGGAGGAGGTCGCCCTCGCCAATATCGCGCTGGACCTGCTGGGTCAGGCCCGGGTGCTGCTGTCCATGGTCGGAGACGAGGACGAACTGGCGTATCTGCGCGAGGAGCGCGCCTTCCTGAACCTCCAGCTGGTGGAACAGCCCAACGGCGACTTCGCCCACACCATCGCCCGCCAGCTGTACTTCTCCACCTACCAGCAACTGCTCTACGACCGGCTGGCCGACGGCAGCGGCCCGTTCGCCCCGCTGGCGGCGAAGGCCGTGAAGGAGACCGCTTATCACCGTGACCACGCCGAGCAGTGGACGCTGCGGCTCGGCGACGGCACGGACGTCAGCCACGCCCGGATGCAGAACGCCTGCACGGCGCTGTGGCGGTTCACCGGCGAGCCGTTCCAGCCGGTGGAGGGCCTCGACATGGACGGGGAGGCGCTGGCCGCCGCCTGGCTGGAGTCCGTGGACGACGTGCTGCACCGGGCCGGGCTGGCCGTCCCCGACGGCCCCCGCACCGGGGCATGGAAGGCGGGGGCCGGACGGCAGGGCCTGCACACCGAGCCGTTCGGCCGGATGCTCGCCGAGATGCAGTGTCTGCACCGCAGTCATCCGGGGGCGTCATGGTGACGGCCGCGGCCACCGCGCTCGAGGCGGAACTCCTGGAGGTCGCCGGCTCCGTGCCCGACCCCGAACTGCCCGTGCTCACCCTGCTGGAACTGGGCATAGTCCGCGCGGTGCACGCCCGGGGCACGGACACGGTCGAGGTCGAGGTCGAGATGACCCCGACATACACCGGCTGCCCGGCCGTCGAGGCGATGGCGCTGGACATAGAGCGGGCGCTGCACGCGCACGGGGTGCGCCGGGTCACCGTGCGCACGGTCCTCGCGCCCGCCTGGTCGACGGACGACATCACGGACGAAGGGCGGCGCAAACTGCGGGAGTTCGGCATAGCGCCGCCGCGTGCGGGGGCACGCTCGGGCCCGGTGCCGCTGTCTCTCGGGCCGACCCGGGCATCGGCCGCGGAGCAGCCGGAGGCGGTGCGCTGCCCGCACTGCGGCTCGGCCGACACGGAGCTGCTCAGCCGTTTCTCCTCCACCGCCTGCAAGGCGCTGCGGCGCTGCCTGACGTGCCGTGAACCGTTCGACCATTTCAAGGAGTTGTGATGGCCCGCTTCCACCCGCTCCCGGTGGCCGCGGTCGACCGGATCACCGATGACGCCGTCGCCCTCACCTTCACCGTGCCGCCCGGACTGCGCGAGGACTACCGGCACGCCGCAGGCCAGCACCTCGCGCTGCGCCGCATGGTCGACGGGAAGGAGATACGGCGCACCTACTCGATCTGCTCCCCCGCGCCCGACCCCGGCGGCGAGGGCCCGCGCACCCTGCGCGTCGGGGTGCGGATGATGGAGGGCGGCGCGTTCTCGGCGTACGCGCTGAAGGAGATCGCAGTCGGGGACGAGCTGGAGGTCATGATCCCTGCGGGCCGCTTCACCCTCGATCCGGCGCCCGGTCTGTACGCCGCGATCATCGGCGGCAGCGGGATCACCCCGGTGCTGTCGATCGCCGCCACGCTGCTGGCGCGGGAGCCGGAAGCCCGGTTCTGCCTCGTCCGCAGCGACCGTACGGCGGCCTCGACGATGTTCCTGGAGGAGGTCGCCGATCTGAAGGACCGCCACCCGGCACGCCTTCAGGTGGTCACGGCGCTGTCCCGGGAGGAACAGCAGGCGGGGCTGGGGTCCGGGCGGCTCGACACGGAGCGGCTGACCGGGCTGCTTCCCGCGCTGCTGCCGGTGGAGCAGGTGGCTGGCTGGTTCCTGTGCGGGCCGTTCGGGCTGGTGCAGGGCGCCGAGCGGGCCCTGCGCGCGCTCGGGGTGCCCCGCGCCCGGATCCACGAGGAGATCTTCCACGTCGACGCCGCCCCGCCGGCCGCCGCGGCCCCGGCCCCCGCGCACAGCACGGTCACCGCCCGGCTCGACGGCCGCGGCGGCACCTGGCCGGTGCTGGACGGCGAGTCCGTCCTGGACACGGTGCTGCGCAACCGCCCCGACGCGCCCTACGCCTGCAAGGGCGGCGTGTGCGGCACCTGCCGGGCCTATCTGGTCGCGGGCGAGGTGCGCATGGACCGCAACTTCGCGCTGGAACCGGAGGAGACGGCGGCCGGATATGTGCTGGCCTGCCAGTCGCATCCGGTGACGGAGGGGGTGGAACTGGACTTCGACCGCTGACCCGCTGGGCCCTGCCTCCCCGTTCCCTCCCCGTTCCCTTCTTCTAGAACCTGTTCTATCTTGACGCTCCGTCAGGACTGATGGACCGGGAGGAGAGGACAGGACCCGTGGACTTCACCTTCACCGAGGAACAGCAGGCGGCGGCCGAGGCGGCCGACGGGGTGTTCGCAGGGGTCGCCCCGGACCAGGTGCCGAGCCCCGCGCTCACCCAGGGCCGCCCGGTCGCCGACGACTTCGACCGCACGCTGTGGGCGAAACTCGCCGAGGCCGACCTGCTCAGCCTGCTGCTCGCCGAGGAACACGGCGGGGCGGGCCTCGACCCCATCGCCCTGTGCCTGGTCCTGCGCGCGTCCGCGAAGGTGCTGGCCCGGGTTCCCCTGCTGGAGCACAGCGCGGCCGCGGCCGCCGTCCAGGCGTACGGCGGCGAGGAGGCCAAGTCGGCACTGCTGACCCGGGCGGGACGCGGCGAGCTGGTCCTGACCGTCGCCGCGCACGGCCGCACCGGTCACGACGGCGCCGAACTCGCGGTCACCGCGCGCAGGGAGGGCGACGGCTGGCTCCTGGACGGCGTGCAGACGGCGGTGCCCTGGGCCTACGACGCCGACATCGTCGTCGTACCCGCACATGTGGAGGGAACGGACGCCACAGACGCAACGGACACCGATCACGCGATCCTCGCACTGGTACCCCGCGGCCAGAAGGGCGCCGTCCTCGCCGAGCAGCTCTCCACCACCGGCGAACGGCTGGGCGAACTGCGCCTGGAGTCGGCGCGCGTCCCTGCCCGGGACGTCATCGAGGCCGACGGCGCCTGGGAGTGGCTGCGGCTGCTGCTGACCACCGGGACGTGTGCGCTGGCGCTGGGCCTGGGGGAGCGCGTGCTGCGGATGAGCAGCGAATACACCAGCAAGCGCGAGCAGTTCGGGCACCCGGTGGCGACCTTCCAGGCCGTCGCCGTGCAGGCCGCCGACCGCTATATCGACCTGCGGGCGATGGAGGCCACGCTGTGGCAGGCCGCCTGGCGGATCGGCTCGGGGGCACAGGGCCCGCTGCCCGCCGCCGCGGACGTCGCCGTGGCCAAGGTCTGGGCCGCGGAGGGCGTACGCCGTGTCGTACAGACCGCGCAGCATCTGCACGGCGGTTTCGGCGCCGACACCGACTACCCGCTGCACCGCTATCACGCCTGGGCCAAACACCTGGAACTGTCCCTCGGCCCGGCGGCGGCCCACGAGGAGGCCCTGGGCGACCTGCTGGCAGCCCACCCGCTGGGCTGACGCGACGCGCCGTAACCGGTCCGAGGCCCGGGCCCAAAGCCGGTCCGGGTCCAGGTCCGGGTCCGGGCCTGGGCCTGGATGGGTCCGTTCCTGGATCCGGGTCAGACGACGACGCCGGGCTGCCCCTGCCCGTTCACCAAGGGCCGCCCGCCGGCCTCCCAGGCCGCCATGCCGCCCTCGACATTCACGGCCTCGACACCCCGCTGGGCCAGATACATCGTGACCTGCGCGGAACGCGCACCGGAGCGGCAGATCACATGGACCCGCCCGTCCTGCGGCGCGGCCTCGGTCAGCTCGCCGTAGCGGGCCACGAACTCGCTCATCGGAATGTGCAGCGCTCCGGCGGCATGGCCCGCCTGCCACTCCTCGTCCTCACGGACGTCCAGCAGGAAGTCGCCGTCCTTGAGATCGCCGACCGGCACGGTGGGCACACCAGCTCCGAAAACCATGCTCCCGACGCTACCTGACCTCCCTGGCCCGGTTCCGTGAAGGGAGCGGAAAGGCCCGGAAAGGCCCTCATCCGAGCAGTGCGGCGAGCTCCGCCTCCAGCTCGGCCAGCTGCCTGTGGAGCTGTTCGGCGATCTCGTCGAGGAGACCGTCGGGGTCGTCGGGGGCGAGCCGGAGCATCGAGGCGATCGGGCCGTCCTCCAGCTCCTTGGCGACGAGGGTGAGCAGTTCCTTGCGGTGGGCGAGCCATTCGAGCCGCTCGTAGAGCTCCTCGCTGCGGCTCGGACGCCGCTCGGCCGGCACCGGCCCGGCGGCCCATTCCTCGGCGAGCTCCCGCAGCAGGGCTTCGTCGCCACGCGCGTAGGCGGCGTTGACGCGCGTGATGAACTCCTCGCGCCGCTCCCGCTCGCTCTCCTCCTGCGCCAGGTCGGGGTGGGCCTTGCGGGCGAGCTCACGGTAGAGCTTGCGTGCCTCATCGCTGGGGCGCACCCGGGGCGGCGTCCGCACCGTCTGCTCGGTGAGCATGGAGACGGCCTCGGGGAAGAGCCCGTCGCCGTCCATCCAGCCGTTCAGCAGTTCCTCGACGCCGGGAATGGGCATCACCCGCGCCCGCGCCTCCTGCGCCAGACGCAGATCCTCGGGATCTCCGGTACGGGCGGCCTTGGCCTCGGCGATCTGGGCGTCCAGCTCTTCGAGGCGGGTGTACATCGGGCCGAGCTTCTGCTCGTGCAGCCGCGAGAAGTTCTCGACCTCGACGCGGAAGGTCTCCACGGCGATCTCGTACTCGATCAACGCCTGCTCGGCCGCCCGCACGGCCCGCTCAAGCCGCTCCTCGGGCCGGGACTCCGCGCCGACGGACTGGGGCTGCTCAGCTTCCGGGGTCGTCACCCGACCAGCGTAGGCCACGCTCGGGGGCAGCCCGCAGCCCGAAGGTCACCGACGCGGGCGGGACCGCCCCGACATCCCGGACCGCCCCGCCTACCAGCAGATCCTGACCACCCTGGCCGACGCGGGCCGGCCGATGCGCGCCCGCGACCTCTGCCAGGCCCTCGACCTGCCGATCCTCCGAAGAACACCGAATCGTGTCGGCCCGCCGCACGGCCGCTGCGGGCGTTACTGCCACTGCGAGCTGGTTGCGATGGCCCGCAGTTGGGCCAGTGTCAGGATCGGCGTGGTACGGGTAGAGGGGCCGTCCTGGCTCGGCGCCTGCCACTCCATGATGGTGATGTAGAGCCCGTCAGGATGCAGAACGTTCACCGTCTGGTGCCCGGGGTCGGTTCCGGGTGGTGCCTGCCGGGACTGGATCAAGGTGCCGTCGGCCGAGGCCGTCGCGCCGGCGAAGACGTGGTCCCGGATCGCGGTGGTGGAGGTCTGCCGGGAGACGTGCACGTCGAGCAGCGACTTGCCGTGGCCGTCGTCCACCCACAGCTGGCCGGACCGTAGGCCGCCGGGCGGGCTCGAATGGGTCAGGCCGGGCGGCAGCAGGCCGGTCAGGGTGGCAAGGGCTCGGTCGCCGGGCAGTGCGCCGGTGAAGGTCGGCCTCGGGGTGACCGATGCCGTGGCCGAACCTGTGGTGGCCGAGGCCGCCGGACCGGTGTGCGTGGGGTCGGTTGGCCGTCCGTCTGACAGCAGTCCGGGAACGACCGTCGTGCCGAGCCCGACGAGCGCGAGTACGGCCGCTCCGCTCACGCCGACGGCCGCAGCGCGGCGGCGACGCCTGCGTCGGCCGTTGCGGACACCGGCCTGCACAAGTGACCGGGCGTTGGGCGGCTCGAAGGCCAGGAGGGTGGTACGGAGTGCTTCGGTGAAGTCTTCTTCGGTGGGCATGGCGGGTCACCGCGTTTCCGGGGTCGGTGATGAGGGCGAGGTAGGTGCCGCGGCACCGGGGTCAGGGACTGGCGAGGTCGGACAGGTCGTGGCCCAGAAGGTCCCGGATGCGGGCGAGCGCGCGCATGCTCTGGTTCCGTACCGCGCCCGGCCGGATCTGAAGGATCTCGGCGGTCTGCTCGACGCTGCGGTCCTCCCAGTAGCGCAGGAGCAGCACGGCGCGGTCCCGGGCGGAGAGGCGGCCGAGGGCGTCGAGCAACGTGACCCGCAGCGTGGCGTCGTGCTCGGTGACGGCACCGGAGTCCTGCAGGGTGTCGCTGGGCTGCTCAGAGCTGCTGCGCCGGCGGCGGTAGGACAGGTAGGTCCGTACGAGGACGGCGTGGGTATAGGCCGCTGGGTCGTCTGCCTGCGCGATCTTGCGCCAGTTGGCATACATCCGGCCCAGCGTGTCCTGCACCAGGTCCTCCGCGAGGTGCACGTCACCGCTGGTGAGCACACACGCGGAGCGGAACAGAGGTGCGGATCGCGCAGCGGCGAACGCCATGAATTCCTCTTCGTACCGGCGCTTCATCCGAGATCCTGTTCATCGTCCACACTCTGAAGACGCTGTGGCCACAGGGTTACGTCCCACCCGGAGCAGCAGAAATCTGGCCGCCTCAGGCGAACTTCCCTTCGGCGACGTTGATGTCGGGCCTGAGGAGGGTCGGGACTGGCGCGGTGGCTTTCGCTCCATCGCAGCTATAGCGATCAGGGCGGCGACTGCATAGAGGTCGCGAACGGGTTCCCCGGCGTCCTGGCTGTGCGTGACAGCAAAGACCCAGAAGGCCCCTGCCTCGTGTTCGAGGCGGATGCGTGGACCTCGTTCATGAGGACGGTGAAGGCCGACGAACTCCCTTCGGTCTGAGGAGACCGTCCAGCTCAGCACCCGAAACCGCGACAAGGAGCCCCTGGTCCGTGAGATCAGGGGCTGCCGTGTGTTCTGAGCCGCGTGTCGCCGGCCCCCGCCTCCGTCAGACCCCCATTTCCGCCGCGACCCTCCCCGCCCGCACCGCCGCCAGCAGGTCCGCGTGGTCGGCCTCCGTGCGGTCGGCGTAGGTGACGGCGAAGGTGGCGATCGCCTCGTCGAGTTCGTCGTTCTTGCCGCAGTACCCGGCGACCAGCCGGGGGTCCGCGCTGTGGGAGTGGGCGCGGGCCAGGAGGGCGCCGGTCATGCGGGCGTAGTCGTCTATCTGGTCGGCGGCCAGGGCGGCGGGGTCGACGCTGCCCTTGCGGTTGCGGAACTGCCGTACCTGGAAGGGCCGTCCGCCGACCGTCGTCCAGCCCAGCAGGATGTCGCTCACGACCTGCATCCGCTTCTGCCCGAGGACCACCCGCCGTCCCTCGTGCTCCACCTCCGGCGTCTCGAAACCGGCGGTCAGCAGATGCGGCACCAGGGCCGAGGGGCGGGCCTCCTTGACCTGGAGGACCAGCGGTTCGCCCCGGTGGTCGAGGAGCAGGACGACGTACGAGCGCGCGCCCACGCTGCCCGTGCCGACCACCCGGAACGCCACGTCGTGCACCGCGTGACGGGCCAGCAGCGGGAGACGGTCCTCCGAGAGCGTGCCGAGGTAGTGCTCCAGGGCCGCCGCGACCTCGGCCGCCTCCTCGTCGTCGGCACGCCGCAGCACGGGCGGGGCGTCCACGAAGCGCCGCCCGCCGTCCTCGGCCGTCTCCGTGGACTTCGCCGCGAACCGCCCGCTGGTGTTGGCCCGCGCCTTCTCGGAGACCCGTTGCAGGGTGCCGAGCAGGTCATGGGCGTCGGTGTGCGAGACGAGCTCCTCGTCGGCGATGGCGTTCCACGCGTCCAGGACGGGCAGTCCGGCGAGCAGCCGCATGGTGCGCCGGTAGGAGCCGACGGCGTCACGCGCCGCGTCCCGGCAGCAGTCCTCCCCTGAGCCCGCCTCCCGGCCGGCCAGCACCAGCGAGGCCGCGAGCCGTTTCAGGTCCCACTCCCAGGGGCCGGTCACCGTCTCGTCGAAGTCGTTCAGGTCTATGACGAGGCCGCCGCGTGCGTCGCCGTACAGGCCGAAGTTGGCGGCGTGCGCGTCGCCGCAGATCTGAGCGCGGATACGGGTCATGGGGGTGCGCGCGAGGTCGTAGGCCATGAGTCCCGCGGAGCCGCGCAGGAACGCGAACGGCGTGGCCGCCATCCTGCCGACGCGTATCGGCGTCAGCTCCGGGATGCGTCCCTGGTTCGACTCCTCGACGGCCCGGACGGCGTCGGGACGGGAGCCGTCCAGGTCGAAGGTGGCGTGCGAACTGCGCGGCACTCCACGCCGCAGCGCCTTCCCCTCCTGCTTCGGGGAGCGGTACTCGGAGCTGCCGCCGTCGGACGCCCGGGGGCCGCCTCCCGGCCAGGGCGCGAAGCCCCGCACCGTCGGCAGCCGCCGCCCCCGCCCGGCATCCGCCGCTCCAGCTCCGGCCTCACTCACCACAACCGCCTCCCCCGCTCACACACCCGCACGAACATCAACTTGTGCAGACCGTACAGCCACCCGCCAAAACACGTCAGACCCTGTGGACAACTCCCCACCCGCCCGCCGTCACCCCTTTGCGCGAGCGGGGCGCGCGGCACACATCGCGCGCCCCGCAGGGCCGTTGCTCCGCGAGTCCGGCCGGGGCACCTCTCGGGCGCGGGTACGACAACGCGTCAGCGCGTCAGGCCGTCACCGGACCAGCTGCGTGCGCGCCGCCGCGCAGTGGGCGGTGGTGTGCATCCGCATCTCGCTCAGGCCCGGGTAGTAGATGTGCAGGCTCACCGACGGCTCCAGCGCGTCGTTGACGACCTCGTGCATGTACCCCGGCGCGAACACCCGCTGCGTGCCCGCCCCGACCACGCGTCTTCCGCTTTCCGACCGCTCGGTCAGCATGCCCTCCAACACGGTCAGCACACCGAAGGAGCGGCCGTGGTCGTGCAGTCCGCTGCCCTGCCCCGGCACCCAGGACAGCAGCCACACCTCGTAGCCGGGCCCGGTGCGCAGCCGGTGGTACCAGCGCGCCGTGGCGTCGTACCGGACGAGGTGCTCCCACTGGGAGCGATCGGCGGCGACGGAGCGGGCCAGGCCGACGAATTCGGCGACGGTGGCCGGGTGGTCGCGCGGGGGCGGCAGGAGGTGCGGGACCTCGAGGAGGTCACCGGCGATCTGGAGATCGCTGTCGCTCACGTACGGACCACCCGGCTTTCGGAGGGCCGGAGCACGTCGAGGTCGAAAGCTGTCGCGGACTCCTTGTCCAGGGTTTCGGCCCGGAGGCCGGCGCCGGTGGCGACTGCGGTTGTGCGAGCGGTGAGCGGACCCTCGTGCCAGGTCATGAGGTGGGCGCAGCACCGGGGAAGCATCAGTCCGGGCGTCTCTGTCGTGTTCATCACTGCTCCTTTCGTTCGGGTCGGTTCACCAGGTCGGTCGGGCGCCTCCCTGGCGGTGGCCGTGATCGCGGTGCGGACCGTGCTTCACGGGGTGCGGCCGAGAGCGGGCCGGGGTGTGCACGAGGCCATGTCCTGGAGCAGCGCCTCGTGCCACAGGTCCGTGCCGTCGGGTCCGGTCAGGAAGTGCGCGGCCTTCAGGCTTCGCCACGAGAGGTGGTCGGTCTCGTCGCGCCAGGCGTGAGCCGAGGACGCCGGGATCACGGCGTCCTCGGTGCCGTGGTAGAGGAAGACCGGGCACCGCAGACGGTCGTAGGTCGCGGGCTTGAGATAGCTCTCGCTGGCGTGGAGTTCCGCCCGGATGGTGGGGAGGAACAGTTCGAGAAGTTCCTCCTCGTCCGTCAGGTCCGGGCTCAGTCCACCGATCCCGGCGAGCTCACCGAGCAGTTCCGCGTCGCCCATCGAGTGCCAGTCGATCGGTGGCAGGGGGGTGGACGGCGCCCGCTGGCTCGCCGCGAACACGGCCTCGACCCGCTTCCCGGACGCCTCCAGGCGCGCGGCCATGTCGTACGCCACGAGTGCCCCGTAGCTGAGGCCGGCGAACGCCAGTCGTTCGGTGTGCGCGATCTCCGCGGCCAGCGTGCGCAGGACGTACGCGCTCACCGAGGCGACGTCCGGGAGGGGCTCCTCGAAGAGCCGCCCCTCCCGGCCGGGCAGGTCGGGCAGGACCACCTCGACACCGTCCGGCAGGTCTTCCCGCCAGCTCCGATATCGCCCCAGCCCACCGCCGGCGTGCGGGAAGCACACCAGGGTCAGGGTCCGCAGGCCAGACATGTGAACACCTTCTGTCGATCGGTGGTTTCAGCGGCGCGTGGCGACGGCTGCGGCCGGGCCTATCCAGCTCAGCAGTTCGTCCAGCGCCTCGTAGAGGGCCTCGATCTCGGAGACCTCGTTGTAGAGGTACGCGGAGACGCGGAGGATCTCCCCGCCGGCCAGGCCGGTGACCAGCGGCTGTGCGCACATGTGACCGCTGCGCACCATGAAGCCGTAGGAATCGCTCAGCATGCGGGCGACCTCGCCGGTGGGGACGCCCTGCTCCAGGCGCAGGCTCACGAGCGCGATCCGGTCGGTCAGGTCCGGCGGCCCGACCAGACGCACCCCCGGGCGGGTGAGCGCCCCGCCGACCAGGGCCGAGGCGAGTTCGCGCTCGCGCCGCCGGAGCGCCGGGGCGTCCTGCGACTCCAGGTACCGGATCGCCGCGCCGGACCCGATGACGGAGGCGATGGCCGGCGTACCCGCTTCGAACTTGAAGGGCGTACGCCGGTCCACGCTGCCGTCCAGATCGACCCAGTCGACCATGCCCCCGCCGACCGACAGGGGGCGCAGCCCGGCGAGGAGCCGACTGCGGCCGAAGAGGACGCCGACCCCGGTGGGGCCGAGCATCTTGTGCATCGAGAAGGCCAGGAAGTCGACGTCGAGCTCGTGCACGTTGATGCGCTCGTGGGGCAGGGACTGCGCGGCGTCGAGGACGACGACCGCGTCGGTGGCCGAACGGATCTCGGCGATCAGCTCCGCCACCGGGTGGACGACACCGGTGACGTTGGAGCAGTGCGTGAGCGCGACCACCTTCGGCCGGCCGCGCAGCAGCTCGCGGAAGTGGTCGCGGTCGAGTCTGCCTTGGTCGTCGACCCGGGTCAGCGCGAGGCGGCCGGCCCGCCGCCACGGCAGCATCTGCGAGTGGTGCGCGTCCATGCACCCCACGACGTAGGCGTCCGGTTCCAGGTCCAGTCCCTGGGCGACGAGGTTCAGGGCCTCGCTCGTGTTCCGGGTCAGCACGACCTCGTTCGCCGCGGCGCCGAGGTGGGCGGCGATCGCCACCCGGGAGGCCTCGTACGCGTCGGAGGCCTCCTCGGACAGCCGGTGCTTGCCGCGGTGGATGTTCGCGCCGTTGGTCTCGTAGTACTCGGTGATCGCCTCGATGACGGGCCGCGGCTTCAGGGTCGTGGCCGCGTTGTCCAGGTAGGAGATCGTCTGCCCGTCGATCTTCCGCCGCAGGGCCGGGAAGTCGTCCCGGAGGTTGTCTCGAACGGTCATCGCACACCTTCCGCGGATATCTGGGAGACGCAGGGCTGGAACTTGCCGCTGCGCTCGCTCGCGATGTAGTCGACGGCCTCGACGCGCACCGGATTCGGCGCCAGGGCTTCGGTCAGGCGGTGGGTGAGCGCGGCGATGCCGTCGGTCCGCGCATCGGTCCGCGCATCGGTCCGCGCGTCGGTCCGCGCGTCGGCGCCTGGGAGGTATGGGATGTACCGGAAGGTGCATGCTCCGGTGCGGTCCTGCTCCAGCTTGTAGACGTCGATACCGGGGGCGTCGCCGACCAGGGCGTCGACGGCGCCCGGCGTGACGACCCGGCCGTCCGCCAGCCGGATCATGTGGGTGGCGCGGCCCTCGATCCGCACCAGCGGCAGCTCGCTGCCGCAGCCGCAGGGGGTGCCCAGGGGGGTGAAGTGGTCCCCGGTGGCGTACCGGATGCGCGGGACGAGTGCGTCGTCCTTGGTGGTGACGTACAGCTCACCCGTCTCGCCGTCGGCGACGGGCTCGCCGTCGCGGACGAACTCCACATGGAAGTCACGGTCGTTGATGTGCCGCATCCCGTGGTGGCACTCGAACCCGAGGTAGCCGAGCTCCGACATGCCGATCATGTCGCCGATCGGCAGGTCCGGGCCCATGAAGTCCTCGATCTGGCGCCGCGCCACCCGCGTCATGAGGGTGTATCCGCACACCACGTGCAGTCGGCGCGGCGAGCTGATCCGGCGGCCGAGCCGCCGCGCCCACCTGGTCAGGAAGGCGAAGTGCGTCGGGTCCACCACGAGGAGATCGGGTTCGTAGAGCTCGATCTCGTCGAGGGCCTTGACGATCTGCCACTCCGGTGTGGCCAGGAGGTCGTGGGCCACGGTCAGCACCAGGGTGCCGTCCGCGAGCGTCCGGTCCTCCATGGTCGAGAATCCCGTGGCGCATTCCACGTCCGAGCAGTTCGGCGGGGCGAAGCGGCAGATCCTGGGCCGGCTGCCGGGACGCCACAGCTCGTCGAAGCGGCGGTTCACGCCGAGCGCGGTCGCCTGCCTCCTCGCCAGGTCGTAGGCCAGGATGGCGCTGTTCAGCCGCTCGCCGGAGGTTCCGGAGCTCTGGAAGCGCATGACGTGCGGCGAGTTGAGGGTGTAGCCCTTGGCCAGCACCCCCGCGGGAAAGTTCCGCCGGTAGTGGGACTTGGAGGTGGGCGGCAGCCGCAGGAAGTCTCCCGGGCCCCGGATGTCCTCGGGCCGCAGACCGCTGGCTTCCATGTGCTTGCGGAAGAAGACGGTGTTGTCGAACGCGTAGGCGATCTCTTCCCGCACTTCTTCGAACGTCGTCGACTCGCTCATGCCATGGCCACCAGGACGGTGCGGGACCCGGTGTAGGGGTTCCTGCCGTGCGAGAACTGCTCGTTGTCGACGATCATGATGTCGCCGGCCTGCCAGGGCAGGGCGATCTCCTCCGCCGCGTAGGCGGCACGGATCTGCGCCAGGTCCTCCGGGTCCAGGGGCGTGCCGTCTCCGTACAGGGCGTTGCGGGGCAGTTCGTCCTCGGCGAAGCTCTCGCGCAGCCCGCGCTCGACGTGCTCGGGAAGCGAGCTGACATGGAACAGGTTCGCCTGGTTGAACCAGACCGTCTCCCCGGTCGCCCTCGCCTCGACGGTGGCCTGCACCACGTGCCGGGTGCGCAGCCGCTCGCCGCCCAGCCACTCCGCCCGGATGCCGTGCCGCTCGCAGTAGGCGTCGACCTGGGCGCGGTCCTCGGTCTGGAAGACCTCCTGCCAGCTCAGGTCCACTCCGTGGCCGAAGTTGCGCACGTACATCACGCCGTGCCGCTCGAAGCGCTCACGCGTGGCCCGCGGCAGGCGGGCGTGGACGCGGGCGCTGTCCGCGATGGGCGTCTCGCCGCCCGTGGCCGCCGGGACGACACAGGTGAGGAACAGGGTGGCCGGCCACGAGTCCGTGTACGACATCTCGTTGTGCTGGGGGATGGTCTGGTCGGCCGGGTACTCCGTCGACGTGAAGACGTTGCCGTCGACCCGCCGGCG
The DNA here is from genome assembly GCF_054729195.1 of Streptomyces sp. YIM S03343. Taxonomy (NCBI): domain Bacteria; kingdom Bacillati; phylum Actinomycetota; class Actinomycetes; order Kitasatosporales; family Streptomycetaceae; genus Streptomyces; species Streptomyces sp. YIM S03343. The sequence continues at coordinate 4,664,545 of NZ_JBPUKX010000001.1, read as the reverse complement.
CGGCGTGGACCGGTTGTCGTAGTCGCGCAGCTCACCGTCGAGCGCGGTGGCGAGTTCGGCCAGGCCCGCGGCGTCCAGCGGCGCGAAGCCGCGCAGCAGCACGGCGCCGTGCTCGTCACGCAGCCGGGCCAGGGCGTTCCCCGAGCCCGCCAGCCACTCCCGTGCGTCGAGGCCGGTGAGGGCCGGTGTGCAGGACACCGCGCGCGTTCCGTCGATCAGCGGGGCGACGCGGACCAGCGTCTCGCTGGTGACCGCGACGGACCTCCGGGCCCTGGTGAAGCGCCCGTTCGTGCCGGTGCCGGTCGTCTGGGTCAACATGCGTCTGCCGCTTTCTTCTCGAGGAGCCGGTCGATGAACTCGGCGAGCTCCGACACGACGGGGAACTCGAACAGGTTGCGCAGCTTGAAACTCACCTTGAAGTCGTCCCGCAGCCTGGCGACGAGCTGGGTCGCGAGCAGCGAATGCCCGCCCACCTCGAAGAAGTCGTCCTCTGCGCCGACCTGACGCAGCAGCAGGAGCTGCGCGACGATGTCGGCGACCCGCTGCTCGGTCTCGGTCCGGGGCGCCACGTAGGCGGTGGATCCCTGCGTGTAGAAGCCCGGTTCGGGAAGCATCGAGGCGTCGACCTTCCCGGTGCTGGTCAGCGGGAAGGCGTCCAGGGCCACCAGGTGGGCGGGCAGCATGAAGTCCGGGAGCCGCTCGGCGAGGAACTCGCGCAGCCACTCCGCGCTGCCCCGGCCGCCCTCGGCGTCGATGAGGTATCCCACGAGGTGGGCGCCCGTGCTCTCACCGGCCTCCACGACCAGGCTGCCGGTCACCCGGGGGTGCTGGCGCATGACCGCCTCGATCTCGCCCAGCTCCACGCGGAAGCCCCGCAGCTTGATCTGCCGGTCGACCCGGCCGAGGAACTCGACGGTGCGGTCCGGAAGGAGGCGCGCCTTGTCACCGGTGCGGTACATCCGCCCCGCCGGGTCCGGGCTGAACGGGTCGGCGACGAACCGGGCGCTCTGCTCCTCGGTCGGGGACAGGTAGCCGTGCGACACGGACGATCCGCCGATCCAGAGTTCGCCCGGCACACCGGCCGGCAGCGGCCGGCGCAGGGGGTCCAGGACGTAGGCGCGGGCGTGCCGCATCGGGGTGCCCAGCGGGACGCTGGAGGCCAGGGCGGCCAGGTCGTGGGAGGCGGTGGCCTCCCCGCAGAGCACGCCGACGGTCGTCTCGGTCGGGCCGTAGTGGTTGAAGAGCCTGCAGTCGCCGAGGTAGCCCTTGAACAGGTTGTACCAGCCCCAGCCGAACGGCTCGCCGCCCGTGACCAGGGCCTGGTGCGGCATCAGCCGCTCCGGCGCCTCGGCCACGGTGAAGACGGCCTCCAGGTGCGACGGGGTGATCTTGAGGAGGTCGTAGCTCTCGCAGGAGAGCAGTTCGGCGAGCGCCTGCGCGTCAGCGGAGACCTCCGGCGCGACGATCAGCAGCTCGCCCCCGGTGACGAGCGGCGGGAACAGCGCCGTGTTGCCGAGGTCGGTGCCCAGGGTGCTCAGGGCGACCGAGTCGATCGGGCCGGTCAGTTCCAGCCGGTCGAGTACACCGTCGAGGTAGGCGGCCAGGTGCCCGTGACCGACCACAACGCCCTTCGGCGTGCCGGTGGAACCCGAGGTGAAGATCACATAGGCGGGGTCGTCGTCGGTGGTCGCCACATCGGGGGAGTCGCTCGCGCGGTGGGCGCACACCGTCAGGTCCGCGTCCAGGAGGACGGTGTCGCAGTCCTCCGGAAGAGTCCGGGCCGTCTCCGCGGTCGCCACGGCACGGGAGAGACCGACCGCCTCGACGACCGCGGCCCGCCGCTTGGCGGGCAGGCTCGGGTCGACCGGCACATACCCGGCCCCGGCCTTGGCGATCGCCAGCATGGCGACGACGGCCAGGTCGGAGCGTTCGAGGCAGAGACCGACCAGCTCGCCGGCGCGCACCCCGCGCCCGGCCAGCTCGTTGGCCAGCCGGCCTGCGGCCTCGTCGAGTTGCCGGTACGTCCAGGAGCCTGCGGCCGTCCTGAGCGCCGGGGCGTCGGGGGCGAACCGCGCGGTCCGCTCGACCTGACGGTGCCAGTGCTCCGCGGGGCGCTTCGGCGGCTGCGCGGGGTTCATGGCCGCGACGAGCTCCCGCGCGGCGTCCTCGTCCAGCATGGCCAGGCCGGGCACGGCGGCCCCGAGATCGCCGCCCAGCGCGGCCAGGGCGGCGCGCAGGCAGGCGAGCAGTGCCTCGGCACCGCCCTCCGCCATGCCGAGGGCCTGGTGGCGCAGGGTGAGGCGGATCTCCCCGTCCAGGACCTGCGCGGAGAGTGCGGCCTTGCGGGCGTCGTCGGACGGTTCGATCCGCAGGTCGCGGAAGGCCGGCTCCTGCGGCGAGCCGAACTCCGAGCCGGACTCCGAGCCGGACTCCGAGCCGGACTCCGTGACGTCGTGGAAGGCGAACCCCGGTATTCCGGCGACGTGCTGGCCGGCCGGGTCCATGGAACTCTCGTCCGCCTGCTCGAAGGTGTCGAGCTGCAGGTCCACCGATCGCAGCAGATCGGTCAGCGTCGTCTCGTCCAAGACCGCGGCGAACACCGGCACGGGCGTCTCGAACAGGCCGATCGAGGTCCGGAGCTCCGGGAACGGCCGACGGGTGAGCAGCGCGTTGACCGCAAGGCGCTCCGGCCGTCCGGCGGCGTGCCACAGGGCGACGAACCAGCCGGTCAGCAGAACGCTGCGCAGACCGCCGTCGCAGTCGTCGCCGAGGCTTCGCAGCCGCTGTGCCAGCGGCCCGGGGACAGTCCACCGCAGGTCGGCGAGGGCCGTGTCGTCGGAGAGGAGTTCGAGCGGCAGGTTCAGCGGAGGCAGTTCCGTCAGCCGGGCCGCGCGGTCGGCCGCGAGCTCCTTCTGGCGCGGGCTCGCCGCCCCCTCCTCCAGCTGCCACTGGGCGTAGTCGGCGTACTGGACGATGCCGTCACGGCTCCACGGGGTGCCGTGCAGCCGCGCGGCGCAGGCCTGCCGCAGGTCCCGGAGGAAGACCTCGGCCGAGAGGGCGTCCATGCTCATCCGCGGCGCCGACACCACGAGTGACCGCTGCCCGTCGGTGTGGGTGAAGAGGGTCAGGCGCAGGGGTTCCGCGTCGTCCTCGGCCGTCTGCGCACGCGCCTCCTCCCGTACCAGAGCGGTCAGCGCGGCCTCGTCGCCGGAACGCTCCGACAGGTGGAAGCGCGGACGGTCCTCGATCACCATCAGCGCGGTGCTGTTCTCACCGAGCACCTTGCGGTAGACGGTGCGCAGGCTCTCGTGCACCGACACCACGTCGTGCACCGCGTGTTCCAGCACCTCGCGGTCGAGCGGGGTGCCGAGGCCGACCCGGGCCACCGTACGGCCGGCCCGTCCGCCGGCCACCAGCGTCAGGACGTGCGCCTGCTGCTTCGACAGACGGAAGCCTTCCCAGGCCTGGGACTTCAGTTCTGCTCCGGCTCGATCCACAGCTGCCCCTTCGTGAACGTGTTCCATGTGTTGACTGCGTCCGTACCGAGGTATTCGGCGGCGATCTGCCAGAAACCCGCGTACTCGGCCGGGAGGTTGAGATGTGAATGGCTGACCTGCTGCGGCATGTGCGCCAGGACGTCGCCGAGTTTCATGCGGAGGAGGTCCTCGAATTCCTCCCGGTCCACCGGAATGTCCTCACCGGTCCGCCGGTCCTTGAGGGCCGGTTCCCCTTTCGGGCGCATGATGTTGCGGAAGCTCTTGCCGAGCGACGCGTAGTTCATGACGGAGAAGGTGTGGATCATCTGCTCCACCCGGGGTCCGACGACCGCGCGGACCTCGACCCGCCGCTCGTCCGGAATGGACTCGACATTGTCGTTGTGCAGCCCCTCCGTCCCGTAGACGCCGTGGAACAGTCCGGCGAGGCAGACATGCTCCCCCGCCTTCATGTCCTGGAGGATGGCGCAGGCCCGGAACATGTGGTCCAGGAGGGTCTCGTCCTGGTGCGCGATCTTGTGCAGGCCCAGCTGCACCAGGTCGCTCCGATATCGTTCGGCGTCAATCATTCAGCATTCCTCGGTCGTCCTTCGGCATTCCTCGGTCGTCCTTCGGCATTCCTCGGTCGTCCTGCGGTCGCCGTTGCGACCGGATGTCGTTCCATGACCGCTGCTTTCGCGTCACTTCCTTGCCTTCCCACAGGTTTTCCAGAGTGCGGTTGACGAGGCTGAGCCTCATGTCCGGTTCCTCGGACAGGAGTTTCACCAGCTCGCTCAGGCAGCGCGTCAGACGGCGGACGGTGGAATCGGAGAAAAGGCCGACACGGTAGTCGATTCCGCCCGCCATTCCCCCCTTCTCGTCGACCACGAGCGTGAGCTTGATGTCGTGCACCGACAGAAGGAATTCCGCGTCGATCTCCTCGGCACGTACGCCGGGAAGGTCCCAGTCGGGCAGCGGGACGTCCTCCAGCAGGAACCAGGTGCGGTACACCGGTGCCGATCCGCCCGAGCGGCGTTCCGGCCTGACGGCCTGGACGACGTGGTCGAAGGGAACGTCCTGGTTCGCGTACGCCTCCAGCGCCCTCTCACGGACCTCCCTGAGCACGTCCGTGAAGGTGGGATCGCCCGTGAACCGCGTCCGGACGGCGAGGCTGTTGACCAGGAAGCCGATCGTGCTCTCCAGCTGCGGGTGGGCGCGGTGGCCGGCCGGAACGCCCACGACGATGTCCTGCTGGCGGCACCACCACTGGAGCAGCACGTTCCATGCGGCGAGGTACCCCATGAACGTGGTCGCGCGTTCGGCCGTGCAGACGTCCCTGAAGCCGGCGGCCACCACGGGGTCGACCGTGAGCGGCGCGCGGGCCCCCTCGACGACCTCGGAGTCCTCGATCGTCCCCTCGGTGGGCAGGGCCAGTACGGGCAGCGGAGCGGCCAGTTCGCGGCGCCAGAAGTCGATCTGGTCCCGGAAGGCCCCCGATCCGGCCTGCTCCGCCTCCCACCGGGCGACGTCGGCGTACCGCAGACCGGGTTCCGGGAGGACGGACTCGTTCCCGCCGCTGTACAGCGCGCTGATCTCACGGACCATGATCGACGTCGACCAGGCGTCCCAGACGATGTGGTGCACGGAGACCACCAGGACGTGCTCCTGCGGTGCGACCCGCAGCAGCCGCACCCGGAAGTGGGGTCCGCTCGCGAGATCGAAGGGGGTGCGCGCCTCCTCGGCGATCACCCGCTCCGGAGCGAGCTTCTCCGGGTCGTCGCACACGTCGATGAGCTGGAAGTCCAGCGGCTTGCCGGTGCCGGGCATCTGGTGGGGGGCGTCACCGGCCGCCTCGAACGACAGCGACAGGACGTCGTGCCGGCCGACGAACGTCTCGAAGGCGCCGCGCAGGGCCCTCACGTCGAGCGGACCCGTGAGACGGAACGGCTGGACCAGGTTGTACGTGGTGCTGCCCGGAACGAGCTGGTCATGGAACCAGAGGCGGGCCTGGGCGGCCGTCAGCGGAACCAGGGCCCCGTCGTCCTCCGTGCGGGCGGGCCCGGACACCGGACGTGACGTGTCGGCGCCGTCCGCCGAGCCGATCGCGGCCGCGATGCGCTCCAGCGTCGGATTGTCGAAGATCACCCGGATGGGGATCTCGACGTCGAGGGCCTTGCGCAGCCGGACGACCGTGCGCATGGCGGTCAGCGAGTCGCCGCCGAGCTCGAAGAAGTGGTCCCGCCGGCCGACCCGTTCGACCTTCAGCATGGTCTCCCACACCGCCGCGACGACCTTCTCGACCTCCGTGGCCGGTGCCTCGTACACCGCCGGCTCGTCCAGCTCGTCCGGCACCACGAGGGCCTTCCGGTCGACCTTGCCGTTGGCCGTGAGCGGGAGCCCGGAGATCCCGACGACGGTCTCGGGCACCATGTACTCCGGCAGCTTCCCGGCGAGGAACTCCCGTACGTCCGACGGAACCTGCCCGCCCTCCTGGGGCACGACGAACACGATCAGCCGTTTGGCTCCCTGCGGGCGGCCGTGGACGACGGCCACCGCGCCGCGCACGGCAGGATGCTGGAGCAGCGCCGTCTCGATCTCACCCAGCTCGATGCGGTACCCCTGCAGCTTGACCTGGAAGTCCTCGCGCCCGAGGAACTCGATCTCGCCGCTGGGCAGGAACCGCCCCAGATCGCCCGTCCTGTACAGACGTTCGCCCGTCACGGGGTGCCGTACGAAACTCGCGGCGGTCTTCGCCTCGTCGCGCAGATAGCCCTCCGCCAGGCCGACGCCGCCGATGTAGAGCGGCCCCGGAACACCGGTCGGACGCGGACGGAACGCCTCGTCGAGGACGTGGAAGGTCTGGTTGCGCATCGGGCGGCCGTACGGGATCGACGGCCAGTGAGCCGGCACCTCCCCCACGGGGTGGAGGATGGACCAGACGGACGCTTCCGTGGCACCGCCGAGGCTCACGATCTCCGGCGCTCCGAGGACCCGCCGGATGCGCTCCGGCAGAGTGACGGGGAACCAGTCGCCGCTGAGCATCACCAGCCGCAGCGCACCGCTCTCCGCACCGCCCACCGTCATGTGCTCGACCAGCAGTTCCATCAGCGCCGGTACCGAGTTCCACACGGTGACACCGGCCCGTTCGGCCAGGTCGAGCCAGACCGCCGGATCACGGTGCGAGGCCGGGTCCGGGACGACGACGGCACCACCGACGGACAGCGGACCGAAGATGTCGTAGACCGACAGGTCGAAGCTCAGCGACGACAGGGCCAGCGTCCGGTCGTGCTCCCCCACCGCAAAGCGGTCGTTCACGTCGGCGACCGTGTTGAGGGCGCCGCGGTGGCTGATCATCACGCCCTTGGGCACACCGGTCGAGCCCGAGGTGAAGATCACGTAGGCGAGGTCGCCGGCGTCCGTGGCCGGCCGGGCGGCGTCCGTGGCCCGCCGGGCAGCGGGCAGTGCCCCCGGGTCGGCGGGCAGCGTGTCCACGGAGAACACCGCGCCGTCCGGCAGCAGCGGACCGCTCAGCCGCCCGGCGATCCACGACTGGGTCAGCACGGCCCGGACCTGGCCCTGGGCGAGCAGGAGGCGGATCCGCTCCTCGGGCAGCCCCGCGTCCACCGGCAGGTACGCCGCGCCCGAGGCCAGGGTGCCGAGCACCGCGGCACTCTGTTCCCAGCCCTTCTCCATGACCACGGCGACCAGGTCGTTCGGCCGGATGTCCAGCGCGGTGAGCCGGGCGGCGATCACCCGGGCGCGGCCGGCGAGTTCGCCGTAGCTCAGTGTCCGGGTCTGTGTGATCACGGCCGGACGGTCCGCAGCGCGCTCGGCGATGGCGAAGAACGGCTCGTGGAGCAGGCCCGACGGCAGATGACCCGCCGTCCGGTTGTAGTCCTCCCGCGCCGCCGCGTCCGCGGCCGGCAGCAGCGACGGCAGGGGCAGGTTCCACCGGGCCTCGTCGTCGGCCAGCCACCGCAGCAGGTCCAGGGTGGCGCCGTGGATCGCGGCGACCAGCCCGTCGGGGAAGAGCTCGTCGACCGCGTCGATGTCCAGAACCAGGGAGCCCTCCGACTCGAAGACCTGGGCGTCGATCCACACCTGCGGCGTCTGGGAGATGCTGAACACCTCCCGGCCGATGCCGGTGTCCTGGCCGTGGTCGAGGAAGAGGCTGGTGAACACCGCCGGCATCGCCGCGTCCGGGCGCACCTTCTTGATCTCTCTGAGGACGCGGACACCGCTGAACAGACGGTGGTCGATGTCGGTCAGCAACTGGTCCCGCACCGCCCGCGCCCGCTCGCCGAACGAGCCGGTGCCGGCCGCGTCGACCTCCAGCAGCGTCACCGACGTGAAGTCGCCGACGACGGCGTCCACGCCCGGGTGGAGCGGAAGCCGGTTGGCCATGGGCAGGTTGAGCGTGAACCTGCGGTGCGTGGCCCAGGTCGCCATCGCCTCGCCGTAGGCCGCGACGGTGAGCGCGGTGGGGGTGATGCCGCGGCGGGCGGCGACCGCCTTGAGCCGGCTCCAGCGCCCCTCGTCCAGGGTTCCGCTCACCCGGCTGAAGCGGGGCGTGTCGATGGTGCGCGGCTCGCGGGCCAGCGGCAGCTCGGGGGCGGGGGCGAAGTCCGGCACCCGCTCGCACCAGTACGCCTGCGCACGGCGGTACAGGTCGGTGTCCTCCAGGCTCTGCTCCGCCAGGACGTAGTCACGGAAGGAGAGCTGGATCTGGGGCAGGTCGGCGTCCGGGTCCCGGTACAGGTCGGCGAGTTCGCGGAGCAGCAGATTCGAGCTGCGGGCGTCGGTGATCAGACCGTCGATGCTGTAGTGCAGGCGGGTGCGGTCACCGTCCAGGAGGGTGGCGCGCAGCTCGAACAGCGGCCATCGCTCGGGCGCGAAGACCTGGTGGGACATGGCGTCGCGGGTGGCCTGAAGGGCTGCGCCCGCCTCGTCGTCCGGCCGCCCGCGCACGTCCTGGGCGTCGATGACGTAGTCGGGTACGTCGGTGAGGATCCGCTGCTCTCCGCTGGGCAGCACGATCGCGCGGAGCATGCCGTGCCGCCGGACGAGCCGCCGGAACGCGTGCTCGAGCCGGGGCAGGTCGAGGCCGGTGACCTCGAACTCCTCGTAGCCGTGCATGCCGACGTTGCCGATGTCGAAGACTCCGGTACGGCCGATCCAGTAGGCCTGCTGCACATCGGTCAGCGGGAAGGGCTCCGCCGCGGCGGCCGGGTCGGCCACGGCGACCGGCAGTGCCGCGGGGGCGCCGTCCCCGGGCTCGTCGCGGGCCTCGTCCACCGCACGCGCCAGGCCGCGGATCGTCGGCGACTCGATGAAGGTGCGCAGCGGGACGTCGACGCCGAAGAGGGCACGTACCCGGGAGACGAGCTGGGTGGCGAGCAGCGAGTGCCCGCCCAGCTCGAAGAAGCCGTCCTCCGGGCCGATGGCGTCGCCACCGAGGAGGTCGGCGAAGACCGCGGCGACCTCCCGCTCGGTCGGGTTCCGGTAGTCGGGTGCGGCAGTCTCCGCCGACTCCCGCGTCACGGGCTCACGCGTCGCAGGCTCCCGCGTCGCGGGCTCACGCGTCACGGACTCCTCCGCCGCGCTCTGCCCGGTACCGCAGCCGCAGCCGCCCGCGGCCGCGGGCCCGGCGAGCGGGGGCGGGTCGATCCAGCACCGCTCGCGTTCGAAGGGATAGGACGGCAGCACCGTGCGGTGCGGCCGGACCCCGCCGGCCAGTGCCTCCCAGTCCACCGCCACGCCCTCGCACCAGAGTTCACCGACCGCCGACAGCAGTTCCGGCCCGTCGGTCCCGGCCGTGAAGGGCAGGCACGCCACCGCGTCGGCGCCCGCGGCCCGGGCCAGCCGGGTCAGCACCTGACCCGGACCGGCCTCCAGGAGCACCGCCCCGATGTCGCGGACGGCGGTCAGGGCATCGTCGAAGCGGACCGTGGCGCGGATCTGCCGTGCCCAGTACGCGGGGCTGGTGGCTTCCTCGTCGGTGATCCAGTCACCCGTCACGTTCGAGACGAACGGGATGCGCGGTGGTGAGAGCCTGACGCGGGCGGCCTCTTCCTCGAAGGCGGCCGCCGCACCGTCCATGAGGCGCGAGTGGAACGCGTGGGAGGTGCGCAGCCGCTTGGAGACGATGCCGCGACCGGCGAGCCGCGCCTCGAAGACAGTGATCGCCTCGGCCGATCCGGCGACCACACACTCGCGCGGTCCGTTGACGGCGGCGAGGTCCACACCGTCGAGCAGCGCCGCCAGTTCGCTCTCCGGCAGCGGGACAGCCGTCATCACGCCCGCCGGCGCGGACTGCATGAGCCGGCCGCGCACGGCGACCAGACGCAGCGCGTCCTCCAGGGACATCACTCCGGCGACGCAGGCGGCCACCAGTTCGCCGAGGCTGTGTCCGACCATCGCGACGGGGCGCACGCCCCAGGACTCCCAGAGCCGGGCGAGCGCGTACTCCAGGACGAACAGCGCCGGCTGCGCCACGGAGGTCCGGTCGACCGCCGCGCCGTCGCCGGACACCGGGCCGTCGAGACCGAGCACCGGCCGTACGTCGACGGCTCCGTCGGTCAGCGACGCCAGCAGGGACGCGGCCCGGTCGGCCTCCGCCCGGAACACCGGCTCCTGTTCGTAGGCCGCCCGGCCCATGCCCGCACGCTGGGCGCCCTGTCCGGGGAAGCCGAGGACCACCTCACGGTCCTGGGACAGGCCGGCCGCGCCGCGCCGCGCCGGGATGCCGGAGTCCAGCGCCTCGACGGCCTCGCCGGTGCCGCCGACGACGAGGAACCCGCGGTGCGCGAGGCTGCGGCGGCCTCGCTGCAGGGTGTACGCGACCTCGTCGATGCGCTCGTGCGGGTTCACCCGGAGGTGACCGGCGAGCCGGTCGGCGGCTGCCGCCAACGCGGTGGGGGTCGCGGCGGAGACCGGCAGGACGTGCCGGGTACGGCCGCTGGGGGCGGGCGTACGCGCGGGGGCCTCTTCGAGGACGACGTGGGCGTTGGTGCCGCCGATACCGAACGAGCTGACGCCGGCCCGCAGTTGCTCGCCCTCCCACGGCACCAGGGCCGTGTTGACGTGGAACGGGCTGTCGTCCAGGCCGAGTTGCGGGTTCGGCTCGGTGAAGTGCAGGGACGGCGGAAGCTTTCTGGCCCGGAGTGAGAGAACCACCTTGATGAGGCCGACCGCACCGGCCGCCGTGTCCAGGTGGCCGATGTTCGTCTTCACGGAGCCGAGGGCGCAGCGGCTCGCGGGGTCCGTGCCGAAGACGCTCTTGAGCGCGGCCACCTCGACGGGGTCGCCCAGCGGGGTGCCGGTGCCATGGGCCTCGATGTACGAGACCGTGGACGGGTCGACGTCGGCGACGGCGAGCGCCTCCGCGATCACGTCCGCCTGGCCCTCGACGCTCGGCGCGGTGAAGCCGACCTTGCGCGCGCCGTCGTTGTTGACGGCGGACCCCCGGATCACCGCGTGGATCACATCGCCGTCGGCGAGGGCGTCGTCGAGCCGCTTGAGCGCCACCACGCCGGCGCCGCTGCCCGCCACTGTGCCGTCCGCCGCGGCGTCGAACGCGCGGCAGTGGCCGTCGGACGACCTGATGCCGCCCTTCTCGTGCAGGTGTCCGCGCCGCTGCGGGATCACGGTGGCACCGCCGGCCAGCGCCACGTCGCACTCGCCGTTGTTCAGGGACTGGCACGCCGTGTGCACGGCGACGAGGGACGTCGAGCACCCCGTCTGGACGCTGACGCTCGGCCCCCGCAGGTCCAGCTTGAAGGAGACACGCGTCGGCACGAAGTCCTTGTCGTTGCCGAGGGACGTCTGGAACTCGCCCACCCGTGCGACGAGGTCACCGTTCGGCAGCAGGTTGCGGTGCAGATAGGCGCTTTCGCCGACACCCGCGTAGACGCCGGTGACCTTGTCCGTCGCGCCCGGGGCGCACCCCGCGTGCTCCATGGCCTCCCAGGCGCACTCCAGCAGCAGCCGGTGCTGCGGGTCGAGCATCTCGGCCTCACGCCGGGAGAAGCCGAAGAAGGCCGCGTCGAAGCCCTCCATGTCGCTGAGCACACCGAGCCGGCGCACATAGTCCGGCCGGGCGGCCTCGTCCGGTGCGACGCCCGCGGCGAGGAGTTCCCCGTCGGTGAACGTGGTGATCGACTCGACGCCGTCGCTCAGGTTCCGCCAGAAGGCGTCCAGGGTGTCCGCGCCGGGACATCGCAGGGCCATGCCCACGACGGCGACCGCTCCGGCGGGCGTTGTGCCGTCGTCCAGGATGTCGTTCGTCATTCCCGTCTCCAAGATGTCGGAAGTCACCGCGCGGTCCTCCGCGGTGCCTGTGCGCGCGAACGCGCCTTGCGTGCGGCCGCCCGGCGGCGTCCCGCGTCACCTGTCACGGCGGGGCTCCGCCCTTCGTCGGCGAGATGCCGGGCCAGGCTCCGGACGGTGGGGAACGCGAAGAGGTCCGCCACGGGGATCTGCCGTCCGAGCCGCTCCGTCAGCCGGGCCTGCACCCGCAGCAGGAGCAGCGAGTGCCCGCCGGACTCGAAGAAGTTGTCCTCGGCTCCCACCTGCTCGACCGCCAGGACCTCGCTCCACACGGCGGCGACCAGGCGTTCCACCGCGCCGCTGAGCGGGACCCGGGCAGCGGTGTCCGCCGCTCGGGAGGGAGGGGGCAGGGCGCGCCGGTCGGTCTTGCCGCGTTCGCCCCGCGGCAGCGCGTCCATGAGGACGATCGAGCCGGGCACCATGTACTCCGGCAGCTTCCGCTCGAGATGTTCGCGCAGTTCGGCCGCCGTGACAGCGCCGGAGAGGGCGGCGTAGCCGACCAGCACGGGTCTGCCTGGAACGTCCTCGCGCAGTACCGCCGCCGCGTCCGTGACGCACGGGTGCGCGTTGAGGGCGGCCTCGATCTCGCCGAGTTCGATGCGGAAACCACGCAGCTTGACCTGGTGGTCGTCGCGGCCGAGGAACTCGAGCGTCCCGTCGGCGGCCGCGCGCGCCCGGTCGCCCGTGGCGTACATGCGCTCGCCCGGCGGCCCCCAGGGGTCGGGCAGGAACGAGGCCGCCGTTCGCCCGGGGTCTCCGAGGTAGCCCAGGGACACTCCGGGGCCCGCCAGGTACAGGTCGCCGTGGACGCCCTGCGGGACCGGCCGGAGCCGTTCGTCGAGCACATACGCGCGGACACCGGGGAGGGGCCTGCCGATGGGGACGGTCGTCCCGTCGTACGACTCCCCCGGACCGGGTTCGTACAGCGTGGCCGTGATGGTGGTCTCCGTCGGGCCGTACGCGTTCAGCCACCGCACTCCGGCCGGCGCCGCGGCCTGCCACTGCGCGAGCCGTCCGGCGTCGACCCGCTCGCTGCCCACCACGACGAGCCGGAGAGCGGGGCAGGCGCTCGCCGGATGCCGGTCGAGCACGGCCACCCATTCGTGCCAGTACGACGCCGGAAGGTTGAGCACGCTCAGCCGCTCCCGGCGGACCAGCTCGGTCAGCTCCGCGATCCCGGGCACCGGCCCCGCCGGGAGCAGGACGACATGGCCGCCCCGGATGAGCGTGGCGAAGAGCTCCTCCGCCGCCACGTCGAAGGCGGTCGAGGCGAACTGGAGCACCCGGTCGTCGGGACGCAGCCCGTAGCGGTCCGCGACCGTACACAGCGTGTGGGCGAGGTTGGCCTGGCTCACGCACACCCCCTTGGGGGTGCCGGTGGTCCCCGAGGTGTACAGGACGTAGGCCGTCGTCGCCGGGGCGGTGGCACACGGCGCGGTGTCCGGGACGGACCCGTCCGCCCCGGACACCGCGGCGGACCCGTCCGCGCGCAGCGCCTCCTCGGCGGAGACGAAGGGAACGTCACCGCACGCGGGCCGGTCCACCTTCGACGAGCCCAGCACCAGGACCGCCTGCGAGTCCGCGAGCACCTGTTCGAACCGGTCCTGCGGGGCGGCGACGTCGACCGGGACGTAGGCGGCCCCGGCCTTCATGACCCCGATCAGCGCGGCCGGCCAGAGGGGGCCGCGCGCCATGCGCACGACGACGGTGCTGCCCGAGCGGACACCGAGGGCGTGCAGGTGGGCGCAGATCCGGTCGGAGTGGGCGGCCAGTTCGGCGTAGGTCAGGGACCGGCCGTCCTGGCTGACCGCGGTGCGCCCGCCCCAGCGGGCGCAGGCCTCGTCCAGGAGCCGTACCAGCGTGTCCGTGGCCATGTCCGCGTCCGTGTCCGCGTCCGTGTCCATGTCCATGTCCGCGTCCGCGTCCGCCCTGGACGCCGTACCGGCGCCCGCTGCCAGGGCCTCCAGCTCGGCCGCGCCGAGCAGGGACAGCTCGGCAAGCGGTGCTTCGGGTGCGGCCAGAGCGGACTCCAGCAGGGCCGTAAGGTGGCCCGCGAACCGTTCCACGGTCGCCCGGTCGAACAGGTCGACGTCGTACTCGATCGCACCGCACAGAGCCCCCGATTCCAGCGAGGACTCCTCCCACACCAGGGTGAGGTCGAACTTCGCCACCGGGCTGACGGACTCGTGCACCGTCATGGACAGCCCCGGCGCGACGACCGTGTCTTTCGGCACGTTCTGCATCGCCATCATCACCTGGAACAGGGGCGTCCAGCTGGGGTCCCGGGGCGGCCGTACGGCCTCCACCGCCTGCTCGAAGGGAACGTCCTGGTGCTCGAAGGCGCTCAGCGCACTCTCCCGGACGACCGCGAGAAACTCGGCGAACGTCTGCTCCTCGTCCCAGCGGGAGCGCAGCACCAGCGTGTTCACGAAGAACCCGATCAAGTCCTCGAGTTCCGGACGGGTCCGGCCTGACACCGGCGTGCCGACGCTGACGTCCCGGACCCCCGCGTAGCGGCCCAGCAGCAGCGTGAAGACGGCGAGCAGGGTCATGAAGCGGGTGGCGCCAAAGCGTCGGCTGACCTCACCGAGCCGGGCCGTCAGTTCGCTCGGCAGCCGCACCGGGACCGTGTCGCCGGCATGCCGGGGGGAGGCCGGACGAGGGCGGTCGGTGGGCAGGTCGAGGACAGGCGGCGCGCCCGCCAGGCAGTCTCTCCAGTAGCCGAGCCGTCCGTCCTGGTCGGGCTGGTCGAGGAGCGCGCGCTGCCAGACGGAGTAATCCGGGTACTGGACGGGGAGCTCCGGCGACGGTTCGGCCGCACCGCCGAGCCCTGCCCGGTACAGCACCGCCAGGTCCCGCAGGAGCACCCCGACCGACCAGCCGTCGCAGACGGCGTGGTGCATCGTCACCAGGAGCACGGACCGCCGCTCGTGCAGACGCAGCAGGCGGAAGCGGACGAGCGGGCCCTCCGAGAGGTCGAAGGGGAGCAGGGACTCCGCCCGGGCACGCTCGGCGGCCGTCGCGGTCCGCGCGGCCTCGGGCAGCTGCCCGAGGTCCTCGGTCTCCAGCCGGACGTCACCGGCCTCGTCGACCACCTGGACGGGGTCGCCGTCCGCGGTTCCCACCAGCCGGGTGCGCAGCGAGGCGTGGCGCCGCACCAGTGCGCGCAGGGCGTGGCGCAGGGCCGTCAGGTCGAGGACGCCCGTGAGCGTCACGGCCAGGGGGACGTTGTAGAGGGCACTGCCGGGGTCGAGCCGGTCGAGGAACCACAGGCGCCGCTGGGCGAAGGAGAGGGGCTGGGGTCCCGGGCCGGCGGGGACCAGGGGCGGGTCGACGCGCTCGGAACGGGCCGCCGCGGCGCGCCGCGCGAACGCCGACACCGAGGGCGCCTCGAAGATGTCCCGGATGCCGAGCCCGGTGCCGAGTTCGGCGGCGACGCGGGTGACCGCCTGAGCCGCGAGCAGTGAGTTCCCGCCTAGCACGAAGAAGTCGTCGTGCGCGGAGATCTCCGCGACCCGCAGCAGCTCCGACCAGACCCGGGCGACCAGGTTCTCGGTCGCGCCCCGCGGCGGGACCCGGGTCCCGGACCGGACGCCGTCCCGCTCGTCCGGCTCGGGTAGCGCCCTCAGGTCCGCCTTGCCGTTCGGTGTGACCGGCAACTCGTCGAGGGGCACGTACCAGGTCGGGACCATCGCAGCGGGAAGCCGCTCTGCCAGGAACGACCGCAGGACGCGGGGCTCGGCCCGCACCCCGCCCGTCATGACCACATAGGCGGCCAGGGCCCGCCGCTCGCCTTCCCCCTTCAGGGCTACGACCGCCTCGCGCACGCCGGGACACGCGCGGAGCACGTTCGCGATCTCGTCCGGCTCGATACGGACCCCGCGGAGCTTCACCTGGGAGTCGGCTCGGCCGAGGTACTCGAGGACGCCGTCCTCCCGCCAGCGGACGATGTCCCCGGTGCGGTAGAGGCGTTCCCCGTCCCCGAACGGGCTCGGCACGAACCGCTCGGCGGTCAGGCCGGGGCGTCCGGTGTATCCGCGGGCCAGTCCCGGACCGCCGATGTGGAGCTCACCGGGCAGACCGATGCCGGCGTGCCCGCCGCGGGGGTCCAGGACATACAGGTCGGTTCCGGCGATCGGCCGGCCGATCGGCACCCGGGCGTCGGCGTGCGGGGTGCCGACGTCGTGGCAGCTCGCGATGGTGGTGCCCTCGGTCGGGCCGTAGGCGTTCACCAGCCGGACGCCCTCAGCGGCGTTCCGTACCGCCCGCACCCTCCGCACGTCCGCGGCCTCGCCGCCGAAGAAGAGCGTGCGCAGCCGCCGGAACATGGCCGGGTCCGTGTCGGCGCACTTGTGGAACACGGCGGTGGTGAGCAGCATCGAGGTGATCCCATCGGCCTCGATGCGCCTGCGCAGCGCCGGGGGCGAGAGGACGTCGGCCTTGGGGACGCCCACCAGCCGCGCGCCGTTCAGCAGCGCCCCCCAGATCTCGAAGGTGGCCGCGTCGAACGAGGTGTTGGCGACCTGGCCGACCACATCGGAGGAGTCCCAGCCGAGGTAGTCGGTGTCGCGGACCAGGCGCACGATCCCGCGGTGGGTGACGGCGACACCCTTGGGGAGGCCGGTCGAGCCGGAGGTGTAGAGCACACAGGCCTGCTGGTCGGGATGCGGCAGCGGGAGTTCCGCCGGTCCGGCGGGCCCCGCGCGCAGTTCGCCGACCTGGAAGGCCAGTCCGGCGGGCCCCGCGCACAGTTCGCCGACCGGGACCACGGGCACATCCCCTCCGAAGGAGACGTCGCGGTCGGCGATCACCAGGCACGCACGGCTGTCCGCCACCATGTGGGCCAGCCGTGCGTCGGGATGCCCCGGGTCGAGCGGCACGTAGGCGGCGCCGGCCAGCAGGACCGCCAGCATCGTGACGACCAGCGAAGCCGAGGGCTCCATGGCGAGTCCGACGGTGCTCTCTGCCCGTACCCCGCGTTCCAGGAAGGCCCCCGCCATGCGCTCCGCCCGGGCGTGGAGCTCTCCGTAGGTCAGGGTTCCGTCCTGGAACACCAGCGCCACGGCGTCCGGGGCGGTCCGGGACCGGTCACGCAATGCCTCGACCACGCTGACGGCGGCCGTCCGTAACGGTTCCGTTCCCCACGCGGTGAGCAGCGCCCGCTCCTCGGCGGTCGTGTGCACGAGCCGGTACAGGGGCGACGCGGGCGAGTCGAGGGCGGACTCCAGCAGGGCCGTGAAGTGGTCCGCGAACCGCTGTGCCGTCGCCCGGTCGAAGAGGGCGGTGTCGTACTCGACCGTGCCGCACAGGGTGCCCTCCGGTGACGGCCCGTCTGACGGCCCGTCCCAGAGCAGGGCGAGGTCGACGTCGAGGCCGGGGCCGGGGCCGGGGGACGGGGCGGGGTGCGCGTCCCGCACCGCCGTCATCAGCCGGAACCGCGCCGTCCCGGTGGAGTCGTCGCGCTGGTCCGGGCGCTCGGCGGCGTCTCGCAGGCCGTCCCGCAGGCCGTCCCGCAGGCCGTCCCGGACGCCGGTGAGAAACTCCCCGAAGGTCTGTGTGTCCTCCGGACGGGAGCGCAGCACGAGCGGGCCGTACGGGAAGGTCCCGGCCGACACGCCGACGCCGACGTCGGCCACTCCTGCGCAACGGCCGGCCAGAAGGACGAACACCGCCGTCAGCGTCGTGAACCGGTCCGTGTCGTGGGCGCTTGCGACCCGGCCCAGACGCCGTGCGATCGAGTCGCCGAGTGCGATCCTCACCGAGTCGCGCGGTTCACGGCGCGTCGAGGACCGCAGTCGGTCGGTGGGGAGGCCGAGCGGCGAGGGCGTGTCGTCCGACCGGTACCGCTCGTGTGCGTTGTCCGCCACGTCGGGGTTCTCCTTCGAAGGGCATGGCTCACCGGGGGACGGAGCCGAGGGTTTCGGATCCGGCCCGTTCGCCGGACGGGATGTGACGGGATGTGACGGGATGTCTCAGAGGGAGCTGACCGGGCTCGGCTGCGCCGTCCCGTCCACCTGCTCGGGCAGCCGCCGCATCGCGCGCACCGGGGACAGCAGTACGACCAGGGCGGGCACGAACAGTCCGACCGCCGAGACGACGACCGTCTCGCGCAGGCCCCAGGCACTGGCCAGGGCACCGCCCATCAGGGAGCCCAGCGACAGGGTTCCCCAGGAGAGCGAGCGCACGGTCGCGTTCACCCGGCCCTGCAGATGGTCGGGGGTGATCGACTGGCGGAAGCTGATGACGGTCACGTCCCACACGGGAATGCCGAAGAACCCGATGAAGGTGGCGAGGCCGGCGAGTGCGGCGGAACCGAGGGAGTTGCCGTGCACGGTGGCCAGCAGGAGAAAGCCGACGCCGGGCAGAGCCACAGCGGCCGCCAGGGTCGGGCCGATGCCCAGCCAGGCGTTCAACCGCTCGGACAGCAGGGCACCGACGAGCCCGCCGACGCTGCCGACGGCCACGATCAGGCCCACCGCCGTCGAAGCGAGTCCCGCCTCACGGATGAGGTAGAGGAAGTAGACGGCCATGACCGAGCTGAAGAACAGGCTGAGAAAGAAGACCGCGGCGGTGCACCAGCGGAGCAGGGGGTTGCGGCCGACGACGGCGAATCCCTCGCGGAGTGACGCCCAGACCGACTGCTTGCCCTGGGCGTCCGGATCGGCCGGGGGCGCGGCGTCCGCGGGCAGTCTGATCAGGGCGAGAGCCGAGACCAGATAGCTCACGGCGTCGATGGCGATCACCAAAGGAGCGCTCATCACGCTGATCAGTCCCCCGGCGATGCCCGGACCCGCGACCTCGGCCGTCGAGGCGGACGCCTGCAGCCTGCCGTTGGCCTCCATCAATCGCTCGCGGCCGACCAGTCCGGGGAGATAGGACATGTAGGCGATCTCGAAGAAGACGGTCATGACGCCCACGAGGAAGGTCACGACAAGGAGCTGAGGGATCGTCAGCACGTCGAGCATGTAGGCCGTGGGGATCCAGGCGAGCGCGGCGAACCTGATCGCGTTCGCCGTGATCAGGATGGGCCGCCGGGCCCGTCGGTCCACCAGGACACCGACGAAGAGTCCGAACAGCAGGAAGGGGAGCGTCTCCAGGGCGCTCAGCAGACCGGCCTCCATCGGTGACGCGTGCAGGACGACGACCGCGGTGAGGGGCAGTGCCACATAGGTGATCTGGGTGCCCAGGAAAGAGATCGACTGACTCGACCAGAACACGGCGAACGGCCTGTTCCGGAAGAGGGAGCCGGGCGGATGGGGTGCCTCCACGGCATACCTCCGGTTTCGGCGGGAGTGGGATGGGGGGAGGGAGGGAGAGGAGGAAGGGGCAGCATGGCTGGTGGCCATCACTCCACAGCTGGCCGTGACTCCGCAGGTGGCCGTGACTCCGCAGCTGGCCGTGACTCCACTGGCGGCCATCACTCCACAGCTGGCTGTCTCTCCAGGTGGCCGTCACACCACAGGTGGCCGTCACTCCATGGAAAAGCGGAGGCTCAGCGGCCTCATGTCCGTCCAGTGCGCGTCGACGTAGGCGACGCATGCCGACCGGTCCGCAGGGCCGTGTACGACGGTCCAGCCGGCGGGCACGGCGCAGTGGTCCGGCCAGAGCGCGTGCTGCCCTTCGCCGTTCACCACCACGGCCAGACGGCTCTTGGGATCGTCCAACGCATTCACCATCGGTTCACTCCTCGGGTTGCCCGATCGTCCCAGCGGCGTGCCATGGCAGACCGCTTTGCGGGCCCCACGTTGTCACTTTGGTGACATCACCTTTCCATAGTGCTCCGAATTTTGGCAACTACTTGTCAAGCGCTGTGCCAAACCCGTAGCGTGGCGTCACGTCCGGCTCGGACATCACAGCAGCACGCTCTCTCCACGCCTCTCGAGGGGAACCCCTGACATGCGATGTCTCCACCGACTCGGCGCCGTTCTCGGTCTGGTCGCGATCATCTTCGCCATCGGTTACGGCAATGCCGCGACAGGGGCGACGACCAGCCCGACCTGGACGGCGTCGCTGGCAGGTTCCGGAACTCCGAAGATCGACTGGCCCTGACCGTCGGCACTCATCGGAGTCTCCCGACGGATACGCCCGGGCATTGCCAAGCCGACCCACGGGTCATTACCAAAAATTGACAACTGCTCTGGCAACTGCCAAACTGTCGGTGACATGGGGGTGGGGGAAGCCGCGATCAACGGCTTCCCCCACCCCCATATGCATGGCAAGGGAGGAATGAGCGGTGGTCGATCGGTCAGACTTCGGTAAGCGACTGCGAACACTGAGGCAGGAACGGGGCATGTCCCAGGCGCAGTTGGCCGGCGCTGAGATCTCCGCCGGCTACCTCTCCCGCCTGGAGTCCGGGGCGAGGCCACCCACCCCCAAGATCATCACCTACCTCGCCGAACGGCTCGATGTGTCCCCGTCCGCGTTCGACGGCCCGCCGGCCGCGGACGAGGCACCGGTCGCGGCCCTGGTCGGAGCGGTCACCGCGACGCCCGACGGCGACGGCCAGATCGGCGAGCTGCTGGAACGTCTGACACACCAACAGACCGATCTGTCCCTCCCGTTGCGGTGGCTCGCCCTGTGGTCGCTGGCCGGGATCCGGTCGGAGGGCGCCACACACGAGGCTCAACTGCACCTGGGCCAGGAGCTGCTGCGGACCGCCGAGGAGTGCGGCATCCCCGAGCTGCGGGTCCGCTCCCTGGTTCTGGTGTCCCGTCTCCACCGCTCGCTCGGTGACATGAAGATGGCCAACGCCTGTGCCGACGACGCCTACTCCACCGCGATCGAACATGACGTGCCGAAGGCCGACACGGTCCGCGCGCTCATGGTGCTGATCTCCACGGAGGCCGAGGCGAGCCGGCTGCACGACGCGCTGAAGTACGTGGCGGACCTGGAGGTGCTCTCGAAGTACACTACGCGGACCATGCGCGTCGAAGCCCTGTGGACCGCGGCCAGCGTGTACGTCCGGCAGGGGAACCACGCGGCCGCCGCGGCCCGGCTGGCCGAGGCACTGACACTGAGCAGCAGCGCCGACGACCTCCGGCTGTGGATGCGGCTGCGCTTCGCCGCCGCGTCGCTCTACCTGCAGATGCACCCCTGCCGGCTCACCGACGCCCAGCAGATCCTCAAGGAGGTCGAGCCCGCACTCGCCCTGGTCGGGGACGCCGGGCAGCACCTGGAGTTCCGCACGATCTGCGCCCATGCGCATTTCCAGGCGGGGGACCTCGACGCGGCGCGCACCCTGTGCGAGGAGATCCGCCCTGACGCACAGAAGCTCGAATTCCGGGACATGATCCGGTTCGAGGTACTGGTCCATCTGCTCGACATCATCTCCGGGCAGGTGGAGGCCGGGGTGCGCGCCATCGAGACGCTGGCCGGCAAGGCGCACGAGGCGTCGAACATGGATCTCGCCGCGGAGATCTGGAAGAACCTCGCGGAAACCCTGGCCTTCGTCCAGTCGGCGAAGTCAGGCCCCCGGGCAGTCGATTCATAGTCCCAACGCACAGTCCCCACCTGGTCCCCCGCCCTCGTAGTCCCCGCCTCGCACTCCGCTCCGAGGCGGGACGGGCATGCAACAAGGACTTCATGGGAGGGGGGACAGGGGTGGGTTCTTTCCTGAGCTGGAGGAAGCGCACAGTGATCACCGATCCCGCCCCGGCCACCCGCCGTACGCACGCCGTGCGGACGCCTCATGCCGCATCTGCCCTCCCCCCGGCACGTCCCGCGAGTCCCGGTGCGCGCACCGCAGTTGGAGAACGGGCCCTATCGCCCTCGCCGTCGCCCTCGCCGTCGCCCTCGCCGTCGTCGCCGTCGCCCTCGCCGTCGTCGCCGTCGCCGTCGCCGTCGCCGTCGCCAAGCACTCTGGACGGCTTGTTCGCCCAGGTGGCCCAGCGGCGTCCGGACGGTGTCGCCGTCCAGGACGCCCGCGGCGAACTGCGTTTCGCCAAGGCCGAGTCGTGGGCCGCACGGCTGGCATCGGTCCTGGTGCACAGCGGGGTCCAGCTCGGCGATCCGGTGATCATCCACTGCGACGACCACCGGCAGGCGCTGATGGCGCAGTTGGCCGTCCTGAAGGCGGGAGGTGTCTGTGTGCCCGCCACGCACGGTCTCGGCCGATCGGAACTTCGTGGCATCGCCGCGGTCAGCGGCGCCTCGACCGTCCTGTGCAGCCGTTCCACTGGAGAGCTGCGCGCTGGTCTACCGCTGGGTCGTCAAGCCCGGGCCGTATGGTGCCGCCGGACAGCGCGTCCTCGCCGTCCAGTACGACCACGCCACCGGTGGACGGGACGCCAAGGACGACTCCTTCCAAAATTCCTCTCTATCACGGCAACCTTTGTGCGCATGACGGCAACTGGCAGGTAACTGGGCCCCGGACCAAGGCCCACTGCGCCAGAAGGACAAGCCGTTGCCAGATCAGAACCGCTCTCATCGCCGCCGTCCGGCGACCCGCCGCGTGCTCGCCGCCGCCGTGGTTCTCGCCGCCGCGGGTGCTGCCGTACCGCTGGTCGCCCTCGCCGCACGCACGCCGGAGGCCGGCACGCCGACCACGGTCGCCGACGCAGCGGCCGGCAGCGGCCGCTACTTCGGCACGGCAGTGGCCACGGGCAGGCTCAGGGACTCGACGTACTCCGCCCTTCTCGACCGGGAATTCAAGATGATCACCCCGGAGAACGAGATGAAGTGGGACGCCATCGAACCCTCCCGCGGGTCGTTCAACTTCGCCGCCGCCGACTCGATCGTGAGCCACGCCTCCGCGCACGGCCAGCGAATGCGCGGCCACACCCTGGTCTGGCACTCCCAGTTGCCCGGCTGGGTCCGCTCCATCACCGACGCCAACACCCTGCGCAGTGTGATGAAGAACCACATCACCACCGAGATGACCCACTACAAGGGCAAGATCTACGCCTGGGACGTGGTCAACGAGGCATTCGCCGACGGCGGCAGCGGCCAGCACCGCAGCTCGGTCTTCCAGGACGTGCTGGGCAACGGCTTCATCGAGGAGGCGTTCCGCACCGCCCGGAACGCCGACCCCTCCGCCAAGCTCTGCTACAACGACTACAACATCGAGAACTGGACCGACGCCAAGACCCAGGGCGTCTACAAGATGGTCAAGGACTTCAAGTCCCGCGGCGTGCCCATCGACTGCGTCGGCTTCCAGAGCCACTTCGGCGCCGGCGGCCCGCCGGCCAGCTTCCAGACCACCCTGTCCAACTTCGCCGCGCTCGGCGTGGACGTCCAGATCACCGAGCTCGACATCGCCCAGGCGTCCGCCACCGCGTACACCAACGCCGTCAAGGCCTGCGTCAACGTCGCTCGCTGCACGGGCATCACGGTGTGGGGCATCCGCGACAGCGACTCCTGGCGCACCGGTGAGAACCCCCTGCTGTTCGACGCGGGCGGCAACAAGAAGCCCGCCTACAGCGCCGTGCTCACCGCCCTGGGCGGCAGCAGCGGCGGCACGCAGGCCGGGGGCATCACCTCCGGCACTGTCTACACTCTCGCCGACGCGGCCGCCGGACGCGTTCTCGACGAGCCCACGGGACAGAACGGCAACGGCACCCCGCTCCAGGTGTGGGACGCCAGCGGCGCCTCCAACCAGCAGTGGCGAGCCGGCCGGAACAGCGACGGCTCCTACACGCTCACCAACGTCGCCAGCGGCCGGGTACTGGACGAGCCGGTCAACCAGACGGCCAACGGGACGAGGATGACGGTCTGGGACGCCAACGGCGGCGCCCACCAGCACTGGAAGGCCAGCCAGAACAGCGACGGCTCCTACACGCTCACCAACGTCGCCGACGGCCGGGCGCTGGAGACCCCCGGCGGTCGGACCGCCAACGGCACTCCCGTCCAGGTGTGGGACTCCAACGGCGGTGCCAACCAGCACTGGACCTTGAAGCCGACCGCGGCGCCGAAGAGCGACACGTGTTCTCTCCCGTCGACGTACCGGTGGACCTCGACGGGCGCGCTGGCGCAGCCGGCGAACGGGTGGGCCTCGCTGAAGGACTTCACCGACGTGACGTACAACGGCAAGCACCTGGTCTACGGGACGAACTACTCGGGATCGGCCTACGGCTCCATGGCGTTCAGCCCCTTCACGAACTGGTCGGACATGGCTTCGGCCCGCCAGACCGGCATGAGCCAGGCCGCGGTGGCGCCCACACTGTTCTACTTCGCGCCCAAGAACATCTGGGTGCTGGCGTACCAGTGGGGTCCGTGGCCCTTCAGCTACCGCACCTCCAGCGACCCCACCAACCCCAGCGGCTGGTCCGCGCCGCAGCCGCTGTTCACCGGCAGCATCCCCCGCACCGAATCCCCCACCGGCCCGATCGACCAGACCCTGATCGCCGACGGCCAGAACATGTACCTGTTCTTCGCCGGTGACAACGGCAAGATCTACAAGTCGACCATGCCGATCGGGAACTTCCCCAGCAGCTTCGGCTCCTCGTACACGACGGTCATGAGTGACACGGTGAAGAACCTGTTCGAGGCGCCGCAGGTCTACAAGGTCAAGGGCCAGAACCAGTACCTCATGATCGTCGAGGCGCGGGGTGCGAGCGAGCAGCGCTACTTCCGCTCCTTCACCGCCACCAGCCTGAACGGTCCGTGGACCCCGCAGGCCGCCACCGAGTCCAACCCCTTCGCCGGCAAGGCCAACAGCGGTGCCACCTGGACCAACGACATCAGCCACGGTGACCTGGTCCGCGACAACCCCGACCAGACCATGACCATCGACCCCTGCAACATGCAACTCCTCTACCAGGGCAAGTCCCCCAACACACCACCGAACACCTCCTACGACAACCTGCCGTACCGGCCCGGCATCCTCACCCTGAAGCGCTGACCTGCCTGATCGACACTCACCACCTCGAGGAACCCCAGCCGTGCGTCGGCTGGGGTTCCTCTCTTTTGTGGACTTTCATCGCGGATGACGGCCGCGGAACCGCCGCCCGTGCCGTGCGTCGCCGCGGCCGACCCGCACCAGGAACTCCGCCTTCCCCTGGGCGAAGTCGATGCCCGTGGGGCTGGTGAACCGCCCCACATGCCCGATCCGGTGCCGTACAGACGTTGCCCGGAGTCGAAGGGGTCGATGGCCGGCGCGCCCATCCATGGCCCGATGCCGGTACCCACGTACGGCGCCGCGGAGTCGTTGCGCACCGAGATCGCGCCGAGCGTCTTCCAGGTGGCGCCGCCGTCGGCCGACCGGTGGAACTCGTCGGAAGGCCACCAGCGATCCAGGGTGGTGACCATCACCGTGGCCGGGTGCTGCGGGTCGACCGCGCGTCCGGCGAACGCCGTCACCGCCGCTGGACGACGAGATGTTCTTCCAGGCCCCGGTGGCCGTCGTCAGTTGCCGTACGGGAGGGCCAGACGTTCCTGATCAGGCCGGACGGCGAGTATGTCGTCCTGTCGAGACGTGGGCGGGGCGGCCCGGAGTGTCTGCTCCGGGCCGCCCCGCCCATGCGACGTCATTGTGCGGCGGGGACGGGGTCGCGGGTCGGTGCGGGTGTCTCTTCGGATCGGGCTGGGCTGTCACCGCGGAGGGCAGCAGTCGCAGTCCGTTCAGGCGCATCACGGTCCCGAGGACGACCAGGACGAAGAAGAGGGCGGTCAGCCAGAACGAGCCGACCAGCAGGGCCAGGTGGCGCAGGGTGCCCAGGCCGTAGTTGCCGATGGTGAAGGCCATCGAGCCGAACGCGACGATGGGAGCGAGCCGCATGATCCAGCGGATGAGCGTGAACAGGACCGTGGAGAGGCTCGGGCGCCTGGGTCAGGACGGGTCGCCGTACTGGAGGCCGCGTCCGTTGGTGCCGATGTAGACCCGGCCGTAGGTGTCGGGGTCGCCGGTGATGATGCCGAGGCTGCCGATGGCGCCCCACTGGTGGGCGTCGTCGTTGACGCGGAGCCAGGTGGCGCCCTTGTCGGTGGAGCGGAAGACTCCGGTGACGTTCTTGACGGTGCCGAGCAGGTACAGGGCCTGGTAGTCGGTGCCCGGCGCGGCCTTGCCGAAGCCGAGGGCGGAGGCGGACTGCACCGTCTTGAGTGTGGTGAAGGTGCGGCCGCCGTCGGTGGAGTGCAGCAGCCCGTTGCCGCCGCCGGCGATCCACAGGTCCCCGGCGATGCCGGGGACGGCTGTGAGCCGGCCTGCGGGCAGGTTGCCGGCGCGGGCGGTGAAGGTCGCGCCGCCGTCGGTGCTGGCGTGAAGCGTGCCGCCCGTGAGTGAGTAGAAGGTATTGGCCGAGGAGCGGTCGGCGACGACCACGGCGTCGGTACCCAGGCCGCTGACCTTCGACCAGCTCGCCCCCTTGTCGGTCGAGCGGTACGGGGCCTGGCCGGCCTCGGTCCAGACGATGGTGGAGCCGTCCGCCGCGAGCGCGACATGGCCGCTGCCCGCGCTGCCCACAGGCTCTGCCGTGAAGCCGTTCCAACTGCTGCCGCCGTCGGTGGAGTAGGCGCCGTCCTGCGCGCCGCCGGTGCCGACGCGGACCATCACCGCGGGGGACGACTGGGCGAAGTCGATGTCGGTGCTGCTGCTCATCAGCGGGTTCTTCAGCCGTCCGGCGGGTACCTCGGTCAGGGAGTCGTGGCGGAAGCCGCCCTGGTCGCCCATGGAGGTGATGACGGTGGCGCCGCCGGGAGGAGCGATCGCGTCCGCCAGCGAGGTCTCCTCCAGCCCGCGGGCCCCGGAGGCCCAGTGGCTGGTGCCTCCGCTGTCGGAGGCGTTGGCGTCCTTGCTGCGCCAGATGCCGTTGCCGGTGCCGTACAGCACGTGAGCGGAGTCGAAGGGATCGATGGCCAGCGCGGTCATCCAGTGCCCGATGCCGCTGCCGACGTACGGAGCGCCGGAGGCATCGCGCTGCGACTTGTCGGCCAGCGCCTTCCAGGTCGTGCCACCGTCGGTGGTCCGGTAGACCTCGTCCTCGGGCCACCACCGGTCGAGGGTGGTGACCATCACCGTGGATGGCTTCCGCGGGTCGACGGCGAGGCCGGAGAACCCGTAAGAGCCCCGGGACGGGGAGATGTTCTTCCACGCGCCGCCCGACGGCGTGTACTTCCACACCGAGCCCGCCGTCGCGTCGTTGGGGCCGATGTTGTTGCTGTACGTCAGGTAAAGCGAACCGTCACCGGAGACGACACCGTGCTGCGGCATCTGGCCGGTGGGCTGCCCGGAGACGGCCTGCCAGCTGCTGCCGCCGTCGGTGGAGCGGTACAGGGACGTGGACCTGTCGTTGACGCCGACGTAGACCGTGTTGCTGCCGGCCGGGCCGTACGTCACGAAGGAGATGCCCGCGCCGCTGCTCGCCCCGTCCTTGACGGGGAACGAGGAGACCTGACCCCATGTCGCGCCGTAGTCGGTGCTGCGCCACAGGCCGTTCTTGCGGGTGCCCAGCAGCAGGGTGCCGCGGCCCGCGGGGTCGATCACGAGCCGTTCGCCCGCCCCGCGGCCGGGTTCGTTGCCGCCCAGCTTGAAGGGCAGATCGGTGCGCTGGAAGGTGCGGCCCCGGTCGGTGGAGCGCAGGATCGCGCCGTTGCCGGCCCACTCGTTGGTGTAGGTGCCCGTCGCGAGGTAGAGCCGGTTCGGGTCGACGGGGTCGGTGGCCAGCGCATCTATGCCCAGAAGGTTCCAGTCCTTCTCGCCGAGCCAGTCGGTCAGCGGGATCCACTGCTCGGCCGCGGTGTCCCAGCGGTAGGCGCCGCCCATGTCGGTGCGCGCGTACAGCAGGCCCTTCTCCTTCGGGTTGAACACCAACCCGGTGACGTAACCGCCGCCCACCACCTGGGCGTTCTTCCACACATACGGTCCTGCCGCGGCCGTGGTCTGTGCCTCGCCGGTCCCGGAGGTCTGGGTCCCGGCCGTCTTCACCAGCTTCCACTGCTGGTTGGTGCTGCCCCGGCTCGGATACTGGATGATGGCCGCGCCCTGGGCCGTGGAGCCCCCGGAGACGTCCAGGACCTGGCCGCTCCTGCGGGAGGTGAGGGTGACGGCGTCGGAACCACTCACATCGTCGATCCGCCACTCCTGGGAGGTGGAGGAGCTGTCGGTCTCCTGCTCGGCGGCGGCCCCCTGATCGCTGGAGTTGCCTGCTATGCCCAGCACCTTGCCGCTGTTGCGGTTCACCAGCTCGAAGTAGCCGTCCCCTGCGGCCTTCAGCTTCCACTGCTGGTTGGCGGTGTTCTGGTCGGTCCACTGCTGGATACGGGTGCCGTCGGCGGTGGAGAAACCGTTGACGTCCAGCACCTTGCCACTGCGCACCGAGACCAGCCGGTAATAGGCACTGCCGTCGATCGTCGCGGCCTGCGAGTCCTCCTGCGCGAACAGGAGATACGGCACGACGAGAGCGGGCGCGCCGAGCAGCAGACCGGTCGCGGTCCAGCGACGGCGATGACGCCCGCGCCGCCCGCCGTTCGTGGGGTTGTCCATGAGGGGAGGCTCTCCTTGCACGCTGTTCATCAGAGGAAATCCGGATCCCGGCCACCGGAACTGGCCGGATCCGCTCCCTTGTCGCCACAGGCCCCGCACAGGGTTGCCCCGAGCCGGAAGATTTTTCTCAGGGCACCTCGTGGTGCGGCAGGCGTTGATCAGCGTCTGGGCAGACCGATGCCGCGCACAAGAACCTGGCCCGGCTGCGCCTGGAGCACCCGGACAGCGTGTCGGCCATCAGCCGGCGGATGCACCTGGTGCTGCTCGTCACCTGGACAATCCTGTGGTTCGCCGTGGTCCAGCCGTACGGGGCTTTTCCTGGCACCACCTGCGTATGAGTGGGGAGTTGCCAGAAGGCCGCCGCCACGCCACCTCCGCAAACTCGCCGCCTGGGCCGACGCCATCGCCCTGAACGGAGACCGGCCACGCCGCCGTCCGACCCGGCGCCGCAAGACCAAGCCGATCGGCACCTGGACCCCGAAGGGCCACATCACCCAGACCTGAGACCTTCCTCACAGAGAGCAAGCCCTGGAGCCACCCAACCGAAGATCCAGACCACAACGCGGACCGCCGAACGCACCCAGCCCTCGACGGTCCGCTCCGGCATGTCCAGAGACAAGCATCACAGCACGCAGAAACCGGAATGGGTGGCATCGTGATCACGATGCCACCCATTCCGTCGGTGAGCTGGAGCACATTCGTCGGTGCTCCTGGTGCGCGAGGGGGGAGTTGAACCCCCACGCCCTTGCGGGCACTGGAACCTGAATCCAGCGCGTCTGCCTATTCCGCCACCCGCGCATTGGGTGTGTCTTCCGGCTCCGTTACCTTGGGTGCGACGCCTTCCGACATGCAGAACATTAGCACGCGGGCAGGGGCCGGTTCACATCACTATTCGCCGGTGGTCAGGACGGCCCGCCGGCCGTCTCCCGCACCGCCGCGGGACCCCCGACAGCGCTCCGACCCCGTCGAACACGCCGCCCCCGTATTCGACGACGTCCGGTTCACGTATCAACCTCGTACCGGTCACAGCCTTCTCCGCAGGAGGCGGGCCGTCCGCACAGTCAGGTGCGGGACACTGGTCGGGGGCCACCTCTACGATCCTGGACAGGAGAAGTTCGAAGGGGAACGGCTCCGGGCATCCGGGAGGGAACCGGTGCGGACGACGGGTACCGAGGGCAACCGCCGCCACTCGCCAGTGCCTCTCTCTGCGGCCGTACGCAGGGGGAACCGGCCATTGGCCGGACGCGTGGATACGATCAACAAGCACGACGACGAAGACGACGCCGAAGACGACGAGGAACGCGAAGAGGAACAGCACGGGAAGCAGGGCCGCAGGAAGAGCCACAGGCAGGGCGCGAAGCAGCACCGCGGGAACCGCGGGCAGTGCCGCAGGCACCGCCGGCACCACGAGCAGTACCAGGCAACGCAGCAGGCAGAGCAGCACGACTACGTCGGAGGAGGTGCCTCATGGGAGTCCTGAAGAAGTTCGAGCAGCGCCTCGAAGGTCTGGTCAACGGCACCTTCGCCAAGGTGTTCAAGTCCGAGGTCCAGCCCGTGGAGATCGCCGGTGCGCTCCAGCGCGAGTGCGACAACAACGCGACCATCTGGAACCGTGACCGGACCGTCGTCCCCAACGACTTCATCGTCGAGCTGAGCGCGCCGGACCACGAGCGCCTCAGCCCCTACTCCGGCCAGCTCGGCGACGAACTCGCCGGCATGGTGCGCGACTACGCCAAGCAGCAGCGCTACACCTTCATGGGCCCCATCAAGGTCAATCTCGAGAAGGCCGACGACCTCGACACCGGCCTGTACCGGGTGCGCAGCCGTACCCTCGCCTCCTCCAGCAACCAGCAGCAGGGCGGACCCGCGCCCGCCCCGGGCCGCCCCGCCGCGCCCGGCGGCTACGGATATCCGCAGCCCGGCCACCAGCAGCCCGCCGGCGCCCCGCCCATGCCGTCCGCGCCGCCGCCCGGCGGCCGCCCCGGTGCCGCGCCCTACGGCGGCGGTCACCGCGCCGGCGGTCCCGTCGGAGTCCCGGCGGCCGGGTCCCGTACCCGCTACTGGATCGAGATCAACGGCAACCGCCACCAGATCTCCCAAGGGACCCTTGTGCTGGGCCGGAGCACCGAGGCCGACGTACGGATCGACGACCCCGGCGTGTCCCGCCGGCACTGCGAGATCCGGACCGGAGCGCCCTCGACGATCCAGGATCTCGGCTCCACCAACGGCATCGTGGTGGACGGACAGCACACCACCCGCGCTACGCTCCGCGACGGCTCGCGGATCGTCGTGGGCAGCACCACCGTTATCTATAGGCAAGCCGAAGGGTGAAGCGGGGGCAATGTCAGAGCTGACCCTCACGGTCATGCGGCTGGGTTTCCTGGCCGTACTGTGGCTGTTCGTGATCGTGGCCGTGCAGGTCATCCGCAGCGACCTGTTCGGGACGCGCGTCACACAGCGCGGCTCCCGCAGGGACACGGGACGGCCGCAGCAGGCCGCCGCCCGGCAGGCCGCGCCCCCGCAGCAGCGCGGCCAGCAACAGGGCGGCCGGCAACGCCGCAACGCGCCCAGCAAGCTGGTCGTGACCGAGGGAACCCTGACCGGCACCACCGTCGCGCTCCAGGCCCAGACGATCACCCTGGGCCGCGCGCACGACTCCACGATCGTGCTGGACGACGACTACGCCTCCAGCCGCCATGCCAGGATCTACCCGGACCGCGACGGCCAGTGGATCGTCGAGGACCTCGGATCCACGAACGGCACGTACCTGGACCGGTCCCGGCTGACGACTCCCACGCCGATCCCGCTGGGCGCCCCGATCCGCATCGGCAAGACCGTCATCGAGCTGCGGAAGTAGTGCTACATCATGAATAGGCGCGAGCGGAGCGAGCACGCAGAAACGGCGGTCCACACCCCGGACCCCGGCGCGCTCCCGACCGGAGGGTGGGCACCGTGCGGATGTACCCGGAGCCGACGGGCGAGGTGCGCATGAGTCTGTCACTGCGCTTCGCCGCCGGATCGCACAAAGGCATGATCCGGGAGGGCAACGAGGACTCCGGCTACGCCGGACCGCGCCTGCTCGCCATCGCCGACGGCATGGGCGGCCAGGCCGCCGGAGAGGTCGCCTCCTCCGAGGTCATCTCCACCCTGGTCACCCTCGACGACGACGTGCCCGGCTCCGACGTCCTCACCTCCCTCGGCGCCGCCGTGCAGCGCGCCAACGACCAGCTGCGCGCCATGGTCGAGGAAGACCCCCAGCTCGAAGGCATGGGCACCACCCTCACCGCCCTGCTGTGGACCGGGCAGCGGCTCGGCCTCGTGCACGTCGGCGACTCGCGCGCGTATCTGCTGCGCGACGGAGTCCTCACCCAGATCACCCAGGACCACACCTGGGTGCAGCGTCTGGTCGACGAGGGCCGCATCACCGAGGAAGAGGCCAGCACCCATCCGCAGCGCGCGCTGCTGATGCGCGCCCTCGGCAGCGGCGACCGTGTCGAACCCGATCTGTCGATCCGTGAGGTCCGCGCCGGGGACCGCTATCTGATCTGCTCCGACGGGCTGTCCGGGGTCGTCTCCCACCAGACGATGGAGGACACCCTCGCCAGCTACCAGGGCCCGCAGGAGACCGTGCAGGAGCTGATCCAGCTCGCGCTGCGCGGCGGCGGCCCCGACAACGTCACCGTGATCATCGCGGACGTCCTCGACCTCGACACCGGTGACACCCTCGCCGCGCAGCTCTCGGACACCCCGGTCGTGGTCGGCGCGGTCGCCGAGAACCAGCTCCACCTCAACGACAACGGCATCATGCAGACCCCGGCCGGACGTGCCTCCGGGCTCGGCCGCGGGGTGCCCGGACAGGGCGGCGGGGGCGGCGAGTTCGGGCCGCCAGGCTCCGGCGACACCACCGGTTACGTACCCGGAGGCAGCTTCGGGGACTACACGGACGACGACTTCGTCAAACCGGGCAAGGGCCGCCGATGGCTGAAGCGGTCGTTCTACACCGTGCTGGCGCTCGGCGTCATCGGCGGCGGCCTGTACGGCGGCTACCGGTGGACGCAGACGCAGTACTACGTCGGTGTCAACGACACGCACATCGCGCTGTACCGCGGGATCAGCCAGGACCTGGCCTGGGTGAAGCTGTCGGAGGTGGAGAAGGACCACCCCGAGATCGAACTCAAGTACCTGCCTGCGTACCAGCAGAAGCAGGTGAAGGCGACCATCGCCGAGGGCGGGCTCTCGGCCGCCCGGAACAAGGTCCAGGACCTCGCGGTGCAGGCGTCCGCCTGCAGGAAGCAGGCCCAGCGCGAGGCCGCCGAGTCGAACAACAACACCAAGCCGCAGACCGGCCAGGCCAAGAACGCCACGGGAACCACCAAGACCTCCCTCACGTCCAAGGCATCGCCGACGCCCAAGGCGTCGGCCTCGACGGGGACCCCGTCGACGTCCCCGTCCACGACCCCGTCCGCGACCCCCAGCCCCGGCCCCACTCTCTCGGAGGATGAGCAGAAGGTCGTCTCGCTGTGCGGTAAGCAGTAGGCAAGCCGTGAGAGGCCCCCGTCACACGATGAGCAGTACTAGCAACACGCCGACGCACCACACGTCCACGATCGGCTCCATCGGCGCACCGAGCCGCCGCAACACCGAACTCGCCCTGCTGGCGTTCGCGGTGGTCATTCCGGTGTTCGCCTACGCCAACGTGGGACTGGCCCTCGACGACAAAGTGCCCGTCGGCCTGCTGGGCTACGGCCTGGGGCTCGGCGTCCTCGCGGGCGTCGCCCACATTGCCGTACGCAGATTCGCGCCGTATGCGGACCCGCTGCTGCTGCCGCTGGCCACGCTCCTCAACGGCCTCGGCCTCGTCGCCATCTGGCGGCTCGACCAGTCCAAGCTGCTGCAGCAGATCGGCCAGGCCGGTGACAAGGCGACCAGCCAGCTGATCTACACCGCGATGGGCATCGCCCTGTTCGTGGCCGCGCTGATCTTCCTCAAGGACCACCGCGTCCTGCAGCGCTACACATACATCTCCATGTTCGGCGCACTGGTCCTGCTGCTGCTTCCGCTGGTCCCGGGCCTCGGCGCCAGCATCACCTACGGCGCCAAGATCTGGATCAGCGTCGCTGGCTTCACCATCCAGCCCGGTGAGTTCGCCAAGATCGTGCTGGCGATCTTCTTCGCCGGCTACCTCATGGTGAAACGCGACGCCCTCGCGCTGGCCAGCCGCCGCTTCATGGGCCTGTACCTGCCGCGCGGCCGCGACCTCGGCCCGATCCTCGTCGTCTGGTTCATCTCCATCCTCATCCTGGTCTTCGAGACCGACCTCGGTACGTCGCTGCTGTTCTTCGGAATGTTCATCGTCATGCTGTACGTCGCCACCGAGCGGACCAGCTGGATCGTCTTCGGTCTGCTGATGTCCGCGGCCGGCGCCGTCGGCGTGGCCAGCTTCGAGCCGCACGTCCAGACCCGAGTCCAGGCCTGGCTCGACCCGATGCACGAGTACATGCTCAGCCGCAACGGAAGCCACGACGGCCTCGTCCACTCCGAGCAGGCCATGCAGGCCCTGTGGGCCTTCGGCTCCGGCGGCACCCTCGGCACCGGCTGGGGCCAGGGCCATTCCGAGCTGATCCGCTTCGCCGCCAACTCCGACTTCATCCTCGCCACCTTCGGCGAAGAGCTGGGCCTGGCGGGAATCATGGCGATCCTGCTGATCTACGGCCTGATCGTGGAGCGGGGCGTGCGCACGGCCCTCGCCGCCCGCGACCCCTTCGGCAAGCTGCTCGCCGTCGGCCTCTCGGGCGCCTTCGCCCTCCAGGTATTCGTGGTCGCAGGCGGCGTCATGGGCCTGATCCCGCTGACCGGTATGACGATGCCGTTCCTGGCAGCCGGCGGTTCCTCGGTCATGGCCAACTGGGTCCTCATCGGCATCCTGATCCGCATCAGCGACACCGCCCGCCGCCCGGCGCCCGCCCCCGCGACCAACCCCG
This sequence comes from Streptomyces sp. YIM S03343, assembly GCF_054729195.1. Classification (NCBI taxonomy): domain Bacteria; kingdom Bacillati; phylum Actinomycetota; class Actinomycetes; order Kitasatosporales; family Streptomycetaceae; genus Streptomyces; species Streptomyces sp. YIM S03343. The sequence continues at coordinate 4,630,346 of NZ_JBPUKX010000001.1, read as the reverse complement.
ACGCCGAGATGACCCAGGTGGTCCGCCCGTGAACAAGCCCCTGCGCCGGATCGCGATCTTCTGCGGACTCCTCGTCATGGCCCTCCTGATCCGTGACAACTGGCTCCAGTACGCCCAGGCCGACAAACTGCGCACCGATCCGGCCAACCGCCGCGTGGCCATCGAGCGGTACGCGAACGCGCGGGGCGACATCGTCGTCGACGGCACCCCCGTGACCGGCTCGGTCGTGAGCAAGCACGGCGACTTCAAGTACAAGCGCACCTACAAGAACGGGCCCATGTGGGCCCCGGTCACCGGCTACTCCTCCCAGGCGTTCGGCGCCAACCAGCTGGAGTCCCTCGAGGACGGCATCCTCACCGGCAACGACGACCGGCTCTTCTTCCGCAACACCCTCGACATGTTCACGGGCAAGCCGAAGTCTGGCGGCAATGTCGTCACCACCCTCAACGCCGCGGCGCAGAAGGCCGCCTGGAACGGGCTGAAGGACCAAGGGGGCAAGGGCGCCGTCGTCGCCATCGAACCGTCCACCGGCAAGATCCTCGCGCTGGCCTCGTACCCGTCGTACGACCCGTCCGTCTTCGCCGGCAACACGGACACCGACTCCAAGGCGTGGCAGAAGCTCCAGAAGAAGTACAACCCCGCCGACCCGATGCTGAACAGGGCGCTGCGCGAGACCTACCCGCCGGGCTCCACCTTCAAGGTGGTCACCGCCGCGGCCGCGCTGGAGAACGGGCTGTACACCGCGGCGGACCAGGCCACCGACTCGCCGCTGCCCTGGGTGATGCCGGGCACCACGACCCCTCTGAAGAACGAGGGCAGCATCCCCTGCAAGAACGCGACCATGCGGATCGCGCTGCGGTTCTCCTGCAACACCGTGTTCGGCAAGATCGGCGCCGACCTGGGCAACGACAAGATGCTCGCGGAGGCCAAGAAGTTCGGCTTCACCTCCGAGCAGTTCACCCCGATCCGCTCCAGCGCCTCGGTGTTCTCCGACAACATGAACCAGTCGCAGACCGCACTGTCCTCGATCGGCCAGTACAACACCGCGACGACCCCGCTCCAGATGGCCATGGTCGCCTCGGCCGTCGCCAACGACGGCAAGCTGATGAAGCCGTACATGATCGACGAGCTCCAGTCCTCCAATCTCGACTCCGTCTCCAAGACCGACCCGCAGGAGCTGAGCCAGCCGCTGTCGGGCGCGAACGCCCAGATCCTCCAGTCGATGATGGAGACGGTCGTCAAGGAAGGCACCGGCACCCACGCGCAGATCAACGGGGTCACGGTGGGCGGCAAGACCGGTACCGCCCAGCACGGTGTCGAGAACAGCGAGAACCCGTACGCCTGGTTCATCTCGTACGCCAAGCTCAGCGACGGGAGCTCGCCGGTCGCCGTGGCCGTGGTCATCGAGGACGAGAGCGCCAGCCGTGACGACATCTCCGGCGGCGGCCTCGCGGCCCCGATCGCGAAGGACGTGATGGAGGCGGTCATCGACTCCAAGAAGTGACCCGGCTCACAATCCCCTCACATCGGTGCACGTTGCGATACCGGTCCTGTATCGGGTGACGGGCTTGGCCAAGTCACACAAAGCGATCCGGGTACCGTAGGCCCGGACGGCAGCCTCCGGCAGCACGCCATGTGCCGACCGGGACCCACGGAGAGGGCTGGTAGGAGCTTATGGAAGAGCCGCGTCGCCTCGGCGGCCGGTACGAGCTGGGCCAGGTGCTCGGCCGTGGTGGCATGGCCGAGGTCTACCTCGCGCATGACACGCGCCTCGGCCGGACCGTGGCGGTGAAGACGCTGCGCGTGGACCTCGCACGCGACCCGTCCTTCCAGGCCCGGTTCCGCCGGGAGGCCCAGTCGGCCGCCTCGCTCAACCACCCCGCGATCGTCGCGGTCTACGACACGGGTGAGGACTACATCGACGGGGTCTCGATCCCGTACATCGTGATGGAGTACGTCGAGGGGTCCACGCTGCGCGAACTCCTGCACAGCGGCCGCAGACTCCTGCCCGAGCGTTCGATGGAAATGACCATCGGCATCCTCCAGGGCCTGGAGTACGCCCACCGCAGCGGCATCGTCCACCGCGACATCAAGCCGGCCAACGTCATGCTGACGCGCAACGGCCAGGTCAAGGTGATGGACTTCGGCATCGCCCGCGCCATGGGCGACTCCGGCATGACGATGACGCAGACCGCCGCGGTGATCGGCACCGCGCAGTACCTCTCCCCGGAGCAGGCCAAGGGCGAGCAGGTCGACGCGCGCTCCGACCTGTACTCGACGGGCTGTCTGCTGTACGAGCTGCTGACGGTACGGCCGCCCTTCGTGGGCGACTCCCCGGTCGCCGTCGCCTACCAGCACGTCCGCGAGGAGCCGCAGCCCCCGAGCGTCTTCGACCCGGAGATCACGCCCGAGACGGACGCGATCGTCCTCAAGGCGCTGACCAAGGACCCGGACTACCGCTACCAGTCCGCCGACGAGATGCGCGCCGACATCGAGGCCTGCCTCGACGGCCAGCCGGTGGCAGCCACCGCGGCCATGAGCTCGGTCGGCTACGGCGGCTACCCGGACGACCAGGCGACCACCGCCCTGCGCGCCACGGACGCCGGCGCCACATCGATGCTGCCCCCGATGAACCCGGACGACGGCGGCTACGGCTACGACGATCGCCCCGACCGACGCCGTCAGAAGAAGAACAGCAATAACCTCTCGACGATCCTCCTGGTCGTCGCGGGCATCCTGGTCCTCATCGGCGCCATCCTGATCGGCAAGTGGATCTCCAGCGGGAACGGCGGGGGCAACGACAGCGTGCCCGTGCCCAACTTCGTCGGCCAGACCAAGGCCCAGGCACAGCAGCAGGCCTCGAACGTCGATCTGAAGCTGGCCTTCACCAGCAAGGAGTGCGAGAACCAGCCCAAGGGCAAGATCTGCAAGCAGACCCCGTCGTCCGGCTCGGTGAAGAAGAACTCCACGATCAACCTGGTGGTCTCCACCGGGGCGCCCAAGGTCACGGTGCCGGATGTACAGGGCCTGACCTTCGACAAGGCGGAGTCCCAGCTCACGGACAAGGGCTTCAACGTCGAGCAGAAGACGCAGGTGTCCGATCAGACGCCAGGCGTCGTCATCGCCCAGGACCCGCGGGGCGACACTGAGCGCGAAAAGGGCTCCACGATCACCCTCACGGTCGCCAAGGCCCAGGAGAAGTCCACCGTCCCCGATGTCTCCGGCAAGACCTGCGACGAGGCCAAGGCACTGATGGTGCAGAACAACCTCGTCGGCACCTGCACCGACGTGGAGACCACGGACACCAACCTGGTCGACAAGGTCGTCTCGACGTCGCCGGTGGCCGGCACGCAGGTCGACAAGAACTCGGCCGTGCAGATCAGCATCGGCAAGCAGACCCAGCAGAAGACGTCAGTGCCCAGTGTCCAAGGTCAGACGGTCGCGGTGGCCAAGCAAACCCTGCAGGCGGCCGGGTTCACCCAGTTCCAGTTCAACGGCAGCTCGGATGACACCGCAATCGTCTTCAAGCAGGACCCCAAGGGGAACCAGCAGGTCGACGACCCCGCCAGCACGACGATCACCCTGACCACCATCGGGGGCAACGGCGGGAACAACGGCGGGAACAACACCGGCTTCTTCGGAGGCAACAGCGGCTGACCCCCGCCACATCGGCCGAGGCGGGCCCTGCCGGGAAGTCCCGGCAGGGCCCGCCTCGTTCCGAGCGGAACGACGCGCCGATCGCACGGTAGTTCCTGAGCCAATCGTGTCTTCCCCATGCCACGACTCGTTGATCGGGTGGGGTGGGGAATCGGATCTCCGCCCCGGCCGTACGGCCACGGCACGATCCGAGGGGCAAGAATGATCAACGAAACAGTACTGCTGGAATCGAAGACTCTGCGCAACAGCGTCCTGGACCGCACTGACGTCCTCGACAAGGTGAAAACCCTGTCGCTGCTGCCGGACGGCATGCATGTGACGACGGCGATGGTGGCGGCCTACTTCGAGGTCGCCGTGAAGACCCTCGAGTCGGTGGTGGAAGACCACCGGAAGGAACTGGAATCCAGCGGCTATCAGGTCCTGACAGGCAAACGACTGGCCCTCTTCAAGGGGGTCAGTGGGATCCAGTCCCGTTCCAGGGCGCTGGCGCTCTTCTCCCGTCGCGCCGTCCTCAACGTCGCCATGCTGCTCCGGGACAGCGACGTCGCACGTCAGGTACGCGCGTACCTCCTCGACATGGAGTACCTGGCCCGCGCACAGCCTGTGGAAAACTCGCCGCAGGCGGACGCCCGCTCCCTCGACGACCGTATCGACCAGCTCATCACCCAGGTGCTCGGCACGACAGTCGTCCCCCTGTTCAACGCGCTGATCGAAACCTCCGGCGAGCACCGGAGGGAGCTGATCTCGCTGCGTGCGGACGTCCAGCGGGTCGAGTTCCGGCTCACGCAGCACCACGCCCGGCTGCGAAGGCTGGAGAGCCTGCGGACTGCACGGGCCGTCGCCGGCGGCCTGGCGTCCCTGGACGTCATGAACAGCCGCGAGTTCGAGCACCATGTCGCATCGCTCCTGCGCCGTGACGGCTGCACCGATGTGGCCGTCCAGGGCGGCCACCGGGACCGGGGTGTGGACATCGTCGCCCGCGCGGCCGACGGTAGGCGTCTCGCCGTTCAGTGCAAGAGGTTCGCCCCGCACAGTTCGGTCGCAAGCGCGGACGTACAGAGGTTCATCGGATCGGCCAAGGTGCTGTACCGCGCTGATGTCGCCCTCTTCGTGGCCACCAGCCCCTTCACCCGTGACGCCCTCGCCCTGGCGGCCGAATGCGGAATCACCGCCGTGCACCGCGGGCTGCTGGAACGGTGGAACGCCGGGGCCGCGCTGCCGGTCCTGCGATAACCGTCACGCCCGCCGTCACCGGAAGGGCCCGAAGTCGCAAGAGCAAGTTGCGGCTTCGGGCCCGGCTCATGTGCCCGGTGGTTCTAGCGCAGTTCCTTCGGCGGGGTGCGCTTGCCGTCGACCTTGTCGACGCGGACCAGTTCGCCCCACACCACATAGCGGTAGCGGGAGGTGTAGACGGGGGTGCAGGTCGTCAGGGTGATGTAGTGGCCGGGCTTCTTGCGGCCGGAGTCCTTCGGTACCTGGGCGAGGACCTGGACGTTGTACTTCGAGGTCTCCGGGAGGATGTTGTAGACCTTGTAGACGTACCACTTGTCCTTGGTCTCGAAGACGATCGGGTCGCCCTTTTGGACCTTGTCGATGTTGTGGAACTTCGCGCCGTGGCCGTCGCGGTGCGCGGCGAGGGTGAAGTTGCCGTCCTTGCCGGACATGGGGAGGGCCGACTTCACCGGATCGGTGTAGTAGCCGGCGACACCGTCGTTGAGGACCTCCGTCGAGGTGCCCTTCTCGACCAGGACCTCACCGTTCTTCATGGACGGCACGTGCAGGAAGCCGATGCCGTCCTTGGTGTCCAGCGCCCCGGGGCCCGACCCGCCGTGCGCCCAGTTGTCGCGGACCTCGTCACCCTGCCTGTCGGCGGCCCGGTCGGCGATCACGTTCGTCCACCAGAGGGAGTACACGACGAACAGGCCGAGAACGAGGCCCGCGGTGATGAGGAGTTCGCCGAACACACTGACCGCCGTCGCGATCCGGCCCGGTCGACGGCGCCCGGGCCCCTGGGGGGACCCGGCCACGCCGATCCGTTCCCCGTGGTCCGTGCCGTCGGTGGTCGCTGCCACGTTCATCTGCCCCTACTCGACGAGCGCATCCGGCTTGCCCTTGCTGCGCGGCCGTTCATCGACCATCTTGCCCCAGACGATCAGCCGGTACTTGCTGGTGAACTCCGGCGTGCACGTGGTCAGTGTGATGTAACGGCCCGGCCCGGTGAAGCCCGAGCCCTTCGGGACGGGGTCCAGCACGCTCGTGTTGGCTGGCGACGTCACCGGCAGCATGGACGCCATTTTGTAGACGTAGTACGTGTCCTGGGTCTCCACCACGATCGCGTCGCCCGGCTTGAGCCGGTTGATGTAGCGGAACGGCTCGCCGTGCGTGTTGCGGTGGCCCGCGAGACCGAAGTTGCCCGTCTTGGCGTCCGGCATGGCCGTGTTGAGGTCGCCCTCTCCGTAGTGGCCGACCATGCCCTTGTCGAGGACCTTGGTCTTGCTGGTGCCCTCGGCGATCGGCACCACCACGTCCAGCTTGGGGATGTGCAGGATGGCGAAGCCCTGTCCGGGCGCGAAGGTGCCGGGCGCGCGTTTGCCGCTCGCCCAGTCGTCCTGGAGCTGGTGCGCCTCGCTGCCGGCCTGCGCGTGCGCCCGCACGTTCGTCCACCACAGCTGGTAGGTGACGAACAGCAGCATCAGGACGCCGGTGGTGATGAACACCTCGCCGATGGCGCGGCTGGCCAGCACGCCGGGGCCGGGCTTGCTCGCACGGGCGCGGCGGCGGGCCTCGACGCGCGAGAGGGGGGCGGCCGCCGGGCCGTCCTCGTCCGCGCTCAGGCCGGGCGCCTTGCCTGCGGGACCTGCCGGACCTGCAGAACCTGCGGGTCCTGCAGGACCAGAGGGGCCGCTGTGACGCCCGTGACGGCGTTTGGCGGCCTTTCTGCGGGCCGCACGCCCGCCTGGTGGGGGTGCGGTGGCCGAAGTGGCTAAAGGGGCCTCAGAGACGGACGGAGGCGGCTCGTCCTGGTCGACGGGCGGCGGTGCGGGCGGAAGCCGCAACGCCATCGTCTCCTCGCTGATACGAGGCATGGCAGGGGTAGGGGTCATGGCAGGTGAGGGGGACGTGGGGGGCACAGGGGACATGGGGGGCATGGGGGAAGGCGCCGCGGGTGGTGCGGCAGCCGGCGGGTCGGCGGTGATCGTAGGGGCCGTGGAGAGCGGCGTCTCTGTGGGGATAAGAGGGTCCGCGGAGGTCGCGGGCCTGGCGTCCGGTGCCGGGGCCTGCGCCGGGAACGGCGGTGTCTCGCCGTACCAGCCCTCGATCGCGCCGGGCTCCTCGTACGGCTGCGGCCCGTACGAGGTCCCCGTCTCGCGCTCGGGGCGCAGCGCGGTCACGCCGTGGCCCTGCCCACCACCGGGGCGAGCCCCGCGGACCGCGCCACCGCTCCCTCGTCACCGCACTCCACCAGCCAGTTCGCCAGCATCCGGTGTCCGTGCTCGGTGAGCACCGACTCCGGGTGGAACTGCACGCCCTCGACGGGCAGCTCGCGGTGGCGCAGGCCCATGATGATGCCGTCGGGTGTGCGGGCGGTCACCTCCAGTTCGGCCGGCACGGTCGCCGGTTCGGCGGCCAGGGAGTGGTAGCGCGTCGCCGTGAACGGGGACGGCAACCCGGCGAAGACGCCCTTGCCCCCGTGCTCCACCGGCGAGGTCTTGCCGTGCAGCAGCTCGGGCGCCCGGTCGACCACACCGCCGTACGCCACCTGCATCGACTGCATGCCCAGGCAGACGCCGAAGACGGGCACCCCGGTGGCGGCGCAGTGGCGCACCATGTCCACGCAGACGCCCGCCTCCTCGGGGGTGCCGGGACCCGGCGACAGCAGCACACCGTCGAAGTTGTCCTGGGCGTGCGCGGTGGACACCTCGTCGTTGCGCAGCACCTCGCACTCGGCGCCCAACTGGTACAGGTACTGGACCAGGTTGAAGACGAAGCTGTCGTAGTTGTCGACGACGAGAATGCGCGCGCTCACTGGTTGTCCACCGTCACATCGTTGAAGGGGAGCAGCGGTTCCGCCCACGGGAACACGTACTGGAAGAGGACGTAGACCACGGCGAGGACCAGCACGAGTGAGATCAGCGCCCTCACCCACACGTTCCCCGGCAGATGCCGCCAGATCCAGCCGTACATGCCGTCCCTTCCTTCGCACCACGGCACCGGACTCACGCCGTACCGCACAGACTAATGGCGCAGTGCCTCCGGTTTCCCGGCCCCCACCGGCATGGTGGAGTCCAGGTGCGCCCAGACGATCAGCCGGTGGCTGTGCCCCCATTCGGGATCGCACGTGGTCAGCGTCAGATAGCGTCCCGCGCCCGAGTATCCCGACGTGCGGGGCACAGGGTCGATCACCGCGACATCCGTGGGGACTGTTTTGTAGGGCCCTTTGTCGATCCGATACGTGAACCAGGTCGTGCCGTCGGTGAGGACCACCGCGTCGCCGCGTCTCAGCTTCGGGAAGTCCTTGAACGGGTCGCCGTAGGTGCGCCGGTGACCGGCGACCGCGAAGTTCCCGAGCTGGCCCAGACGCGCGGTGCGGGAGTAGTGGGCGAGGCCCTTCTGCAGCACGTCCGTGCCGGTGCCTTCGAGCACCGGTTTGTTCCACGTGAAACCGAGCCGCGGGATGTACATGATCGCGAAGGGCCTGCCGTAGTGGTACGGCGCCGGGGCCACAGCCGGACCCTTCGGGCTCGCGGATGCGCCGGAGGCACCCGCGGCGGCCGTGGGCCGTGCGGTGCCCTGGGTGCCCTGCGCCCACTGCCGTTGCAGCTGGTCGATCTGGTCCTGCATCGCGGAATCGGCCCGCACTCCGGTCCAGAACAGCACGTACACCACGAACAGCACGATCAGGGTGCCGACGGTGATGCAGAGTTCGCTGACGGTCCTGACGATCACGCGCACCGGCAGCTCCCGTGAGGACGCCTATTTCACTGGCTTCGCGTAGTGCAGATCCACTGTGCCCGAGTAGCCCGGAAGAGTCACGGTCCCGTTCTCGGTGACTTTCCAGCCGAGGCCGTAGACGTTGACGTACACCATGTAGTTCTGGATCGCCGGGGAGTCGGCGAGCGCTTTCTGGAGCGCGTCGGGGTCGCCCACGGCCGTGATCTTGTACGGCGGTGAGTAGACACGGCCCTGGAGGATCAGGGTGTTGCCGACGCAGCGCACCGCGCTGGTGGAGATCAGCCGCTGGTCCATGACCTTGATGCCCTGGGCGCCGCCCTTCCACAGGGCGTTGACAACGGCCTGGAGGTCCTGCTGATGGATGACCAGGTAGTCGGGCTGCGGCTCGGGGTAGCCGGGGAGCTTGGCGGTGGCGTCGGCCGGGGCGTCGTTCAGGGTGACCGTGACGGCTTTGCCGGTGAGCCGCTGGGTGCCCGCGGCCTTCTCCAGACCGGTCAGCTTCTCGTCCTGGGTCTTGGTCCGGCCGTCGTCGCCGGAGGCGAGCGACTCGACGTCGTCGCGCAGGGCGGCGTTGGAGCCATCGAGGCCCTTGTTCTTGAGGCTGCGTTCCTGGATCAGGTCGGACAGCTTCAGCAGGGAGGAGTCCGTGCGGATGTTGGTGCCCTTGGCCGTGTTGAAGCTCGTGAAGAAGAGCAGCCCGGCCAGCGCGAAGACACCCACGGTCAGAATCCGCGCAGGACGGATCCGCCCGCTGCGGTCGGGGCTGGCACCCGTACCGGGGGAGTCGGCAGAATAGCTCAACGTACCCTTACTCTCCTTCGGAGCCGCGGAAGCACTACGCTAACCGAAGCTCGGAGGAGCGCTCAGTGTCCCCTTGTACGCTGCCCCGGACCACACCAGTTCACTGCGCGGCCATGCAGCGCATCGACAGGAGAGACCCTCGTGCCGAAGTCACGTATCCGCAAGAAGGCCGACTACACGCCGCCGCCGTCGAGGCAGGCCGCTCAGATCAAGCTGGCCAACCGCAGCTGGGTCGCGCCTGTGATGCTCGCCATGTTCCTGATCGGCCTGGCGTGGATCGTCGTCTTCTACGTGACTGACGGCTCACTGCCGATCGACAAGCTGGACAACTGGAACATCGTGGTCGGCTTCGGCTTCATCGCGGCGGGATTCGGCGTTTCCACGCAATGGAAGTAGAGTTCTCTCCCCGCTGATCCCAGATCCGCCGGAGCCGCCAGATCCGGCTCCGCCGGGAGCCGTCCGGCGAGTTATCCACAGCCTCGGAGCGGGGCTGGGGACAACTTTGGGGATAGTTTGCAGACCTGTGGATAACTTACTGTTCGGTTGACGCCGGTACGACTGACACATTGATTCCCGGCTCCCACCCGCCCCCTGTCTGACCTGCGGAGACACTGGTCAGCGACAGGGGGCACACCTGTTCCCGCGCACTATGCACAAGATCCGCGACCCACTGTGGACAAGTCGGGGGTCATCGGTGACTCTGTGTCCTCCATGCGCCCTGGGTGTGCCCTACGTGTGCCCTGCGCGGATCCTCCGTGTGGCCTGCTTCAGGTGAGCTGGGCCGTTCTCAGCAGCGTCATCACCGCGACCGCCGCCAGGACCACGGCGCAGCTGCCGTACTGCACGAGGGTCCGGTGCCGCCGCGGGGCGTGCACCATGGCGTACCCGATCGCTCCGCCCGCGACGAGGCCACCGATGTGGGCCTGCCAGGCGATGTTGGGGACGCCGAAGGTGATGACCAGGTTGACCGCCAGCAGGGCGATCACCGGCCGCATGTCGTAGTTCAGCCGGTGCATGAGGACGGCGGTGGCGGCGAAGAGCCCGAAGATCGCGCCGGAGGCGCCGACCGAGGCCGTGGTGGGCGGGGCGATGAGATAGGTGAGGGCGCTGCCGGCGAGCCCGGAGACGAGGTAGAGCGCCAGATAGCGGGCGCGGCCGAGCGCGGCTTCCAGGGGGCCGCCGATCCACCACAGGCTGAGCATGTTGAACAGGATGTGGATGAATCCGCCGTGCAGGAACATCGACGTCAGCAGCCGGTACGGCTGGCCCTCCGCGACGCCCTCGATGTGCCCGGAGACCAGGGCGCGGCCGAACAGCTCGTAGTGGGTGTCGAAGGTGCCGCCCATCGACTGCTGCACCAGGAAGACGACGATGCAGACACCGATGAGGATCTTGGTGATCAGCCGGGGGTCGCTGGCGATCGTCCCGCCCGCCAGGGTGCGGGGCTGGGCGTCGGCGGGCGGATGTCCGGTGCCGGAGCCTCCCCCGGTCCCGGCTCCCGTCGAGCGGGGGGTGCCCCCGTGGACGCACTCGGGGCACTGGAAACCGACCGAGGCGTTGACCATGCACTCCGGGCAGATCGGCCGGTCACAGCGGGTGCAGCGGACACCGGCCGCACGGTCCGGGTGGCGGTAGCAGACGGCCGGGACCTGGCCGTCCTGCGGAACCTGGCCGCCGTACGGGCCCTGTGGATTGCCGGGCGCCTGGTCCATCGGATCCCCTAAGTCGTCGTTCGCAGTGCATTCGCCCCGCTCATCCTTACGGACGAGCGGGGCGAATGGTTCCCTTCGGGGATTCCGGACCGGTCAGCCCCGCTTGTCCGTGGCCCGCGGGGCTGCCGCGCGCCGCTCGACGACGACCGACTCCAGGACGACATCGGTGACCGGGTGGTGGTTGGGCAACGTGACCGGGACACCGGCGATGGTGTCGACGACCTTCTGGCTCGCCGGGTCGGTGACCTCGCCGAAGATGGTGTGCTTGCGGCTGAGCCAGGCCGTCGGGGCGACGGTGAGGAAGAACTGGGAGCCGTTGGTGTTCGGGCCGGCGTTGGCCATGGCGAGCAGATAGGGCCGGTCGAAGCGCAGATCGGGGTGGAACTCGTCCGCGAACTCGTAGCCGGGTCCGCCGATGCCGGAGCCCAGCGGGTCGCCGCCCTGGATCATGAAGCCCTTGATCACACGGTGGAAGACGGTGCCGTCGTAGAGCCGGTCCGTGCCGGTGACACCGGTGGCGGGGTCGGTCCACTCCCGCTCGCCCTGGGCGAGCTCGGTGAAGTTTCTGACGGTCTTCGGCGCGTGGTTCGGGAACAGCCGTACCTCGATGTCGCCGTGGCTGGTCTTCAGGGTGGCGTACAGCTGCTCGGCCACGATCTGCCTTCCGGTTGTGCTCTGCCGTCGTGATCTGGGGATGCGCTCTGCGGATGCGCTCTCAGGATGTGCTCTGCGGTCCCCCGATCCTTCCACGGCTCGGGCCGTCCGTCCTCCGGCCCCGCCGTCCCGTATCGTCGCCCGCCGTCCCGTGTCGTCATGGGAAAGCCGCAGGGAGCCGCCATGACGGAGGCGCGCGGCAGCGATCCGTGGCATTGTCGGCGAGAAGCTCCTGTTGCCCGTATTCATTCCGATTGCCGTTGACCCGGATGCCCGCCCTCACATGCCCGCGGGCAGCCCGCCAGGCATGATCCGTGGAAGGGCGGAAAGCCGGAATACCGTACGCCACCGAGGAGGAGGAACCCGTGACCCGCATCGACAGCGTGCGCGCCGCGACCGGTTCGGCGAAGGACAGCGTGCTGCACGCCGCGGAAGTGGTGGCGCCCTACGCCGACACGGCCATGGACAGGGCCTCGTACTACGCGAACGAGGCACGCGTGCGACTCGCGCCCAAGGTGTCGCAGGCCGCCGAACAGGCCCGCGTCCAGTACGACACCCATGTCGCACCGCGGCTTGAGCTGGCCCGTACCCATGTGCCGCCGATGGTCGACCAGGCCGCCCACGAGGCCGCCGTACGCACCCGGACGGCCGCCCGACAGGCCGCCGACTACTCACGCCCGAGGATCGAGCAGGCCGTCGCCGCGGCCGGACCCGTGCGCGACGAAGCGCTCGTCCGGAGCGCCGCGGCGATGATGGCGCTGCGCGGCGGGGTGACCCCCGAGCAGGTCCGCAGGCTGGCCCGCAGGCACGAGCGGCGGGCCCGGGCCGGCCACGCGGTCAAGACGCTGGTCCTGCTGGGCGTGCTGGCGGGGGGCGCCTTCGCCGTATGGAGGTGGTGGGACAAGCAGGCCAACCCCGACTGGCTGGTCGAGCCGCCCGCCGCGACGGAGGTGCCCGAACCGGGCCGGCTGAACTCGGTGGACGGCACCGACCCCGCCACGCTCGACCCCGAGGTCCAGGCCAAGGAGGCCGAGGACGACGCCGCCCGCCGCGACGACGGCCAGTGACACCGCACGGCACCACACCGTACGGATCGAACGCCGCCGCGAGGCCGAGGACTTGAGAGTTCCCGGCCCCGCGGCGGCGTTTCACACGAATCGGTGATGTTTCACGTGGAACATCACATCTGCGGGCACAGACGTTCGGCACCGATGACCATCGACCGTCAACCATCGATGCTTTGCTATAGCGATCATTTGGACTCGCCGCGTGTGGTCAGAACCAGTGAGGTGCCCATCAGAGCAAACCCCTGCAATCTTGATGGCCTCCACAGATGTCCCCGGCGGACACCGTCCGTGGAGGCATGACGGGCGTCGGCAGACAGACCGCACGGACGGGCGTGGGCACTGGTGCGTGCGCCCTGCGCGTGCGCTCCGCAGGCGCTGTGCACGACGATGCCCCCGGTACCGCGGCTGAGCGGACCGGGGGCATCGTGACGGTGGAGCCTAGGGGAGTCGAACCCCTGACATCTGCCATGCAAAGACAGCGCTCTACCAACTGAGCTAAGGCCCCATGGAGAAACGTCCGGCCGGACACGAAACGTACCCGCGGGCGTCGCAGACCAGAGTACCGGGTCACCCGGGGGATCTCGCAAAAAACTTAGGGGTCCCGGTACCCGACCACTCTCCGTAAGATGCTCGTCGTGGTTCGCTTCAGCGAACCACGGTTTTGGGGAAGCGATGGGGAGACGCAATGGACGCCGCACAGCAGGAAGCCACCGCACGAGCGCGGGAGCTGCAGCGGAACTGGTACGGGGAGCCGCTGGGGGCGCTCTTCCGTAAGCTCATCGACGATCTGGGCCTCAACCAGGCCCGACTCGCCGGAGTGCTGGGACTGTCCGCTCCGATGCTGTCGCAGCTGATGAGCGGCCAGCGGGCGAAGATCGGCAATCCCGCGGTGGTCCAGCGGGTGCAGCAGCTGCAGGAGCTGGCCGGGCAGGTCTCGGACGGCAGTGTGAGCGCCGCCGAGGCCACCGAGCGGATGGAGGAGATCAAGAAGTCGCAGGGCGGCTCGGTGCTGAGCAACACCACGCAGACGACGAGCGGTTCGGGGGCGCCCACGGTCAAGCGGGTGGTCCGCGAGATCCAGTCGCTGCTGCGGTCGGTCGCGGCGGCGGGGGACATCATCGACGCGGCGGACACCCTCGCCCCGTCGCACCCGGAGCTGGCAGAGTTCCTCCGGGTCTACGGCGCCGGACGCACCTCCGACGCCGTGGCGCACTACCAGTCCCACCAGAACTGACCCGGGCGGTCCGGCCGCCGTGGCGAGCGGCGGCCGGACCCGCGGAGTCCGGCGGTGTCCGGCGGTTTCCGGTGGGGTCCTGGAGGCAAGGCAAGGGGGTAGCCGAAGGGGGAGGAGCGACGCACGGCCATGGGTGAGGTCTTCGCCGGCCGGTACGAACTGGTCGATCCGATCGGACGCGGCGGTGTGGGCGCCGTCTGGCGCGCCTGGGACCAGCGGCGCCGCCGCTATGTCGCCGCCAAGGTGCTCCAGCAGAGCGACGCACACTCCCTGCTGCGGTTCGTGCGGGAGCAGGCCCTGCGGATCGATCACCCCCATGTGCTGGCGCCCGCGAGCTGGGCCGCCGACGACGACAAGGTCCTGTTCACCATGGACCTGGTGGCGGGCGGCTCGCTGGTCCATCTGGTGGGGGACTACGGCCCCCTGCCGCAGCATTTCGTCTGCACCCTGCTCGACCAGTTGCTGTCCGGGCTGGCCGCGGTGCACGCGGAGGGCGTGGTGCACCGGGACATCAAGCCCGCCAACCTGCTGCTGGAGGCCACCGGCACGGGCCGTCCGCGGCTCAGGGTGTCCGACTTCGGCATCGCGATGCGGCTGGGCGAGCCGCGGCTGACCGAGACCAACCTCGTGGTGGGGACGCCCGGTTATCTCGCGCCCGAGCAGATGATGGGCGCCGAACCCGACTTCCCCGCCGACCTGTTCGCCGTGGGCCTGGTCACCCTGTATCTGCTGGAGGGCGCCAAGCCGGACGCCAAGGCGATCATCCAGTACTTCGCGGAACACGGGACGCCGGGGGCGCCCAAGGGCATACCGGAGCCGCTGTGGGACGTCGTGGCCACGCTGCTCCAACCGGACCCCCAGGCCCGCTTCCGCACGGCCACGGGTGCCCGCAAGGCGCTCGCCTCGGCCCGCGAACTCCTCCCGGAACCGGGCCCGGACGACGAGACGATCGAGATCTTCGACCAACTCGGGCCACTTCCGCCGGGGTTCGGGGAGGGGGGACCGGTCCGGGCGGGGGTGGGTGGCGAGGGAGGTGCCGGGGGCGGGCGCAGGCCTGAGGCCGACCATGGGGCCGTGGCGGGCGACGGGGCCGCCGACGTCGGTGGTGGGGGCGTGGCCGGCGGCTGGTCTCAGGCTGAGCGGGGCGTGGCGGTCGGCAGCGCCGGTGCCGGGACCGGGGCGGAGGGCGGGATCCGTGGCGGCAGCGCGGATGCGGCAAGCCGTCGAGCCGCAGTGAGCGGTGGAGCCGGGGCGGACGGCGCGGGCGCCGCGTATGCCCTGGGTGCCGTGGGCCTGGACGCGCCGGAAGGGGGCGGTGCGGCAGGCTCCGTACGGCCGGGACTCCCCTTGCCTCAGGGGGCGCCCCTACCGCCGGGCCCTCCTGCGGTGCCGGGACCGCCTGTCCCGCCCATGTCTTCCGGTTCGGCTCTGCCGACTTCGCCGCCGGGAGGATCCGCATCCTTGCCCCCCGGGGCGCCCTCAGCACAAGGCGCACCCTCGGTTCAGGGGAGACCTACGCCGTCCGGCCCATCACCGCTCGGCGCACCCACACCGTCCGAGGCGTCCGCGCCTTCGACGAGTTCTGCTTCCACGGACCTGGGCCCTCAGGCATCCCGCACCGCACCCCCGCCCGCCCAGCCCTCACCGACACCCCCGCCGTCCCCCATGTCGGACACCGGAAGCTTCCACCTGCCGCCCCCACAGCCCACGGCCACCACGGTGCCGATCAGCAAGTCCCCCCGGCCGGACGCGCCCTGGCATCCCTCCGGAGCCGATCAGGCACCCGTGACGCCTCCCCCCTGGCCACAGACGCCGCCCCCGGCGCCCGTGTCCCCGCCTCCATGGCCCGTGCGGGAACCGCAGGCCGAGGTCCCCACCGCCCCGTACACCGCCCAGGTGCCAGTGACACCGCCACCACAGCCGGAACCGTCGTCGGCCAGGTCGCGCGGGCGGTCCCGGCGGGCGCGCCGCAAGCCGGGACCGCCCGCCGCCGTGGTGATCCCCGTCCTGCTCCTGGCCCTGGCCTGCTACGCCGTCGGCTTCTGGGCACTGGCCCACGTCTAGGAGCCAGGGCCCAGAAGCCAGAAGGCAGAAGGCAGAAGGCAGGAGCCAGGACACAGAGCCCGTGCCCAGGGCACCGTCACCGGCCCGCAAGGCCCCGCCGCCGTGCCACCGCCGTCCACACCCCGAGGGTGAACAGCAGCGCCGTCCCGCCGCCGATACCGCCCACCGCCAGCGCCTTCATCGCCGGGCCACCGCTGCCCCCGTCGACGTCGGAACCGCTCACCGCGGCCTCCCGTTCGGCGGCGCTGACCTCGAAGAGGCCGGACGGCACCGGCGTACCGTCGTACGCGGGCCCGGACCCGGGCGAGCCGCGGAGTCCCACCCGGAGGGTGACTTCGAACGGCCCGGAGCCGAAGGAGTCGGCCATCCGTGCCCCGAGATGCACGACGAGGTAGTAGGACCCGGCGAACCGCATCCCGCTCACCTGGTCGACAACTGCCTGGCGGTTGCCGTAGCCGACGGCCGGCAGGGGTTCGAGGGCGACGGCCTTGCGGGCACCGGTGTAGCCGAGGGCGGCATGGGTGACGGGTCCGCGCGCGGGGTTGCTGAGGGCGAGGCCGAGCGCGCCGCTCACA
This sequence comes from Streptomyces sp. YIM S03343, assembly GCF_054729195.1. NCBI lineage: Bacteria > Bacillati > Actinomycetota > Actinomycetes > Kitasatosporales > Streptomycetaceae > Streptomyces > Streptomyces sp. YIM S03343. Next base: position 4,613,629 of record NZ_JBPUKX010000001.1, on the reverse strand, counting down.
TAGCCGTGGCCGCCGGTGGAGTCGTTCAGCTCGGCCTCGGCCGACAGCTGCTGCCCCCAGTCGACCGGGACCTTGTAGAACAGCGTCTGTCCCGGGCGCAGGCCGACCCGCCACACACCCGGCCCGAGAGCCCTCGCCCCGCTGTATCCGGCGCCGCCGCCGCGCGTGTGGGCCTCACCGGTGACCGGTTCGGGCGAGGAGGAGTCCCAGGGGCCGGGAGTCCCGGTCTGCGAGGCCGACGAGGCGGCCTTGAGCGGGGGCTCCGAGACGGGCCACAGCTCGAGTCCCCAGTCCTCCGGCGAGGATCCGGACGCGTCACGGCGCTCCACGACCACGTAGTACGTCCCCACGGTCCGGCACAGGGTCTTGCCGGGTGACACCTCGCGCGCCGCCAGCGCCGTGACAGGGTGCGGGCTGCTTCCGGCGCCGAAGGACGCGCTGGCGAAGGAGCAGGGGCCACCGCTGGCGTCCTGCACGGAGACCTTGATGCCGTCGGTGGCGGAGACGGCGGCACCGGTCGGTGGTACGGCGGTGACGGAGGTGTAGGTCGTGGTGGTGGCGTCGAGATGGAGGCGGTAGTACAGCTTGCCGCCCTTGGGTATCGAACTCTTGTACGTCGTGCCCGGTTCCAGAGTAGCGGCGTCCGCGGTGGCCGTCGCTCCGCCGATCGGGTGAGCCCCGGGGGCGTACGCGTAGGTACTGCCGCCGTCGGCCGCGCCTGCCGCGCCCGCCGGTACGGCGCAGAGTACGGCCGTCAGGACAGCGGCGCATCCCGAGGCCGCCGTACGTCTCCCACCGCCCGCGGTCCAACGCCGCACCGCCCGACGCCGGACCGCTCGCCACCACGCTGTACGCCGCCGCCCCATCACGCGCCACCCCTCGTCGTCGCCGTCATGACCGCCCCCACCGGCGGCTCGGGCCGCACTCGGCACGCCCGCCGACCCGCCACCCCGCCAACCCCATCGCGACCGCCGTGCCCGCCGCAACCACCGCAACCGTCGCGACCGCCGTCCATCCTGCCGCGCACCGACCGCCTCCCGCAGGGCCCCGGGGGCAACACAAAACCCCGACCGCGAGGCGGCCGGGGTCTGTTCAGAACCGGATGTCTGTGATCACGAACCCGTGGGCACGGAGTCGGTCGCCTCCGTCCACAGATCCTGCTCGGCGCGATCCGCCTGGATCTGGCGGTACACGAGGAGCCCGCCGATGGCGGCCAGTGCGACCAGGAGAAGCTTCTTCACCGCGCGACCTCGTCTTTCTTGACGTAGGGGACCTCTGGCGCCCGACTATACACACCGGCCGATATCAGCCGATGACCTGCGAGGGGCCCCGGCCCAACCCTCCGCCCGCACCCCCGCTCACGCCCCGACGGCCTTTGCGGCAAGGGCCGTTGGCGCCCCGGCCGGAGGGTGATCATGGCCCGACGCACTGTCACTTCCGCACCCTCCTTCTCCCCTGTTCACGCTCTTCACGAGCTTCGCGGGTTTCGTGGTTTTCACGGTTCTTTCGCGGGTTTCCCAGGCCGTGCGGCCATCCGAGTGGTGTTCATCCGAAGATCGACGCGCCACGGGCGTCGGTCCACCACTTCGCGGCCCCCATACACATCATGAGGAAAGTACGCAAATCGCCCGACTCGAAAGCGAGGGGACATGGCCGCGCAGAACAAGGTCATGCAGCTCTGGACCACCGTCATCACAGCCCTTCTGGCGCTGTGCACGGCGCTCGGACTCATCACGACGACCGCCGCCCAGGCCGCGGCGCAGCCCGAGCCGACTCACGAGGACGCCGCGCACACCGCGGACACCACATCACCTGCGATGTGGACACCGGAACTACATCTGCCTCTTCCCCGCGCCAGGTCCCTGCCGCCCACGATGAAACAGCGGATCGGCGCCGAGGCCCATGGAAAGTCCCCCAGTTGCCGCCACCGCCAGCTCGACGACAGCGCGGAATCGGAACCCGAAGCCCAGATCCCGGCCCAGGCCCCGGCACTCCAGCGCTGCTGAACCCCCGGCGGTACCTTCACGCCCCCTGGGCTAGCCGGTCCCGCCCCTCACCGGGCCCCCTCCGGCTCACTGACCCTCCTCCGGGCCCCGCAGACACCGGCCCGACCGCGCCACCAGCTCGATCCCACCGCCGACAGGCATGACAGACACCGGCGGCCGTACACCCCGAACGACACAACGGCGACCTTGCGTACTCGCACGTTCAGACCTCCGGCCCCCCGACGGGGCCGGAGGCAGTCGCCGTCCCGAGCCCTTCTCCGCCTCCCCGCACCTCTTTCCTTCCCGCCGTCCCCCACGCCTTCGCTCTCCGCCTCCCTCCGCCGCTCTCCACCGTCCTCCCTCGTCAACTCCCTTTGCCTGCACGTAGTCTGAGGCCGTGCCGAAGACGTACGAGGACTCGCAGCGGCACATCACCGTCGTCACCGCCGTGCACGCCCCCGCCGCGCGCTTCCTGCCCGAGGCCTACGGCTCCCTGTGCGAGCAACTGCTCCCGGACGGCTGGGAGTGGCGCTGGCTGATACGGGAGGACGGCGCCACCGACGCCGTACGCCCGTACGTCCCCGACGACGCGCGGGTGACGTTCCGCCAGGGGCGCCCCGGTGGCCCCGGAGTCGCCCGCACGATCGCGCTGGCGCACGCCGACGGCGCGTACGTGAAGATCCTCGACGCCGACGACCTGCTGACCACGGGTGCACTGGCCCGCGACCTCGCCGTCCTGGAGGCCGACCCTGCGCTCGGCTGGACGACCTCGCGTGCCCTCGATCTGCTGCCCGACGGCTCGACGGCAGGGTTCCCCGGTGATCCGGAGGAGGGGCCGGTCGAGCGCGGTGCCGTCCTCGGCCACTGGCGGGCGAACGGTTTCCGTGCCCAGGTGCACCCGGCGACCCTGTGTGTCCGCCGTGCTCTGCTGCTCGCGCTCGGCGGCTGGATGGCGCTGCCCGCCTCGGAGGACACGGGTCTGCTGCTCGCGCTCAACGCCGTGAGCCGCGGCTGGTTCACCCGGGAGGCGGGGCTCCTCTACCGCAAGTGGGAGGGGCAGGCCACGGGTCAGCCCTCGCACGCCGAACCCGCCGAACGCGCGGCCCGCATGGCGGTGGCGGAGGCCAGGGCCAGGGCGTTGGCAGACCTCGGCTGGCGGTATCCGGACGACGTACGACATGCGGGGAGCAGGTGAGGCGGCGGGTCGGCTCCACGGCTCAGGGAAGCGTCTCCGCGTCCACCCGGGAGAAGATCAGGTCGCTCTCGGCGGTGACCGGACCGTGCCAGCGCACGGGTACCAGCGGCGGGCGGCTCAGGGCGCGCGGATAGCTGCCGGGGGAGTAGTCGTTGGCCAGGCGGTAGACGTGGAATCCGGCGTCGGTCATGGTGCGCAGCAGGTCCTCCGCACTGTCGCCGAGCCGGGCCATACGGTCGGGGGTGACCTCGACGGTGATCTCGGCGTCGGGGCGCAACCGGTCCAGCACGGGCGCGAGACCGCGGACGACACTCCCCTCCGCGCCTTCCACATCGATCTTGATCACCCGGGCCCGGGCGATCTCCTCCGGCTCCAGCAGTTCGGCCAGCGGCCGGGCCTCGATCGCGAACGTGGACTCGGCGGGCCCGTCGTAGGGCACGATGCTGTTCGCGCCCATGTTGTGCGAGCTGGCCAGCACGAAGGTCAGCGTGGTGCGGCCGTCCGACACGGCGGTGTTGAGCGCGCGGATGTTGCCGCAGCCGTTCAGGCGGGCCTGCTGGAGGAGCCGGGTGTGGAACTCGGGGGACGCCTCGATCGCCACGATCCGCCCCCGCTCGCCGACGAGCCGCGACGCCAGGACGCTGAACACCCCCACGTTGGCCCCGACATCGACGAAGACGTCACCCGGCGCCAGCCTGCGCCGCAGCCAGTGCGTCAGATGGGGCTCCCAGACGCCGAACAGATAGACGTACCGCTGGATCAGATCCCGTGTGTCGACGGCGAACCGGGCACCGCTACGGGTCTCCACGACCCGTCGGCGCGGCCGGTCGCGCAGATACGGGCTCAGGACACGCGCGGCGAGCGCACTCTTCCCCAGGCTCACGGGCGCCCGGCGCACATAGGCGCGCCCCAGCGTGACCAGCGCCTCGGTCACGGCGGCGGTACCGCTCACCTCGCCTCGCCGTGTCCGCCGACGGCCTCGGCCTCGGCATCGGCGGATGTCCTCATCAGCGCTCCTGTCCGCCGGAGGGGAGGGCCCGGCTCCAGGGGGCCTGCCCGTCCGGCGGCGCTTTGAACCGGGGCACCGCGGACCGGGGCACCGCGGACCGGGGCACCGCGGACCGGGGCACCGCGGACCGGGGCACCGCGGACCGGGGCACCGCGGACCGGAGCACCGCGGACCGGAGCACCGCGGACCGGAGCACCGCGGACCGGAGCACCGAACCGGGATGACCGGACCGGAGCTCCCCGACCGGAGTTCTCAGACCGGCGCCGCTCGGTTGCCCGTCCCGAGCCGTCAGCGGGCCCCGGCCGTCGCGAGCCAGTGGGCCACCCTGCGCACGGTCGTCTCGTCGAGGCGGTCGACCAGCGCGCCCACGGCGGCCTCGTCGTCGGGTGCGAGGTCGTAGAGGCCCGCCTTGCTCAGGCCCGCCATGAGGACCTGGTGGCGGCGGTCGGTCATACGTTCCGCGAGCTTGGCCGGTTCCGCCGTACCGGCGCCGGAGGACGGTCCGGCAGGCTGCGTGGGGCCCGCGGCGGACGCGACGGGGGCGTCGTACCGATGCCATCCGCCGTCCTTCGGCCCCCACAGGGCCACCGTCACCTCGGCACCGCGCGCCCGCAGGGTCTGGGCCATCTCACCCACCGCGTGGAGGACAGGTTCCCGGTACGGCGACTCGGCCCCCGGGGTCCAGGCGGCCGTAGAACTGTCGTGGAACATCGCGACCCAGCGCGGCTCACCGGACGGCAGCGGGCTCTCGATTCGAGGAGACGTTCCCACGGCGATCACTCCCTACGGCAACGGCGGGGCGACCGACCATAGCTGACGGGTCATCAGATAACCAGCCCGACGGCGTGCACCGAACCGCGGCTCGCGCACGCCCACCTGCCGGCACCGAAGCTCGCGCACGCCCGTCCGCCTGAATCGGACCTCGCGCCCCCTGCCGCCCGGTACCGGTCCCTCCCCTCGTGGGGACCGGTGCCGAACGGTGGGGAGATCCCGGATACGCCCGCCCGCGCTCCGCCATCCACAGTCGCGGCGAAAGCTGACCGAGAACGTGCGGTGGCACGGGCCGTCCCACCGGGTGCGGTAAGGCTGGCCTGTGCGAACGGCGCGTAATGGCGCGACTACTGCGTCGAGATCCTGCCATTCCGGGCCTCCGAAAAGGAGATTCCGGACCGCCCACGACCGCTCCGCCGCAGGTCAGCCCTATAGTGTGAGTTTTCCGGACCGGACGCCAGCGGCGGAAACAGTGAGGGGTGGGGATGCCTTGAGTTCCGGCTCAGGGGCACGCACGGCCTTGGCGGAACGTCTCGCGTTGCTGTACCGGGAGGCCGGCAATCCTCCCCTCAAGCGGGTGTCCGAAGCGGTCGCCCGGCTCCAGCGGTTCGACGAGCGGGGGCGGCCCGTACGGGTGTCCGCGCAGCGGATCAGCGACTGGCGGCGGGCCAGGAATGTTCCGGCACAGTTCACCGTGCTCGCCGCGGTGCTCCAGGTGCTGATCCCCGACGCCCGGCGCGCCCAGCCCACGCCCGTCTCCGAAGGCCTCTACGACCTGGCCCGGTGGCATGTGCTCTGGGAGCAGGCGGTGGCCGACCCGGTCGGCGAGGATCCCGCGCCCGAGTCGGACGAGGAGCGCGGCGCGGCGGACCCGGCCGCCGTACCCGGCGTATGTCCCTACCGTGGCCTCGCCCCGTACGGCCCCGAGGACGCCCGCTGGTTCTTCGGCCGTGAACGCAGCACCGACGCCCTGGTCGCCCAGCTCCGCGCGGCCGGGACGACCGGCGGGCTGATCATGCTGGTCGGGGCCTCGGGCGCGGGGAAGTCGTCCCTGCTGAACGCCGGTCTGGTGCCCGCACTGCGCGGCGGGGCGCTCGGCACCGGTGAGAAGGGCGGCGGCGGGGACCACGACGCGGATGCCCCGGTGCCGGAGGTGCTCCAGTTCGTTCCGGGCGCCGATCCCCTCGCGGAGCTGACCGCCCTGATCCCGGACCTCGCGCCTCTCGTCCCCGCCGCAGACACACCGGCCCTCGGCGGCACCGTACGAGGCCATGCCACACACGGCAACGCCACGCACAGCAACGCCACACACGGCAACGCCACACACAGCGGGACCGCACACAGCGGGACCGCACCGAACGACGCGTTACGCGGCGACGCGATACGGGACGCGGTCGCGGCGTGGGCGGGGCGCACGGCGCCGTCCGCCGCACGCCCCGTGATCATCGTGGACCAGTTCGAGGAAACCTTCACCCTCTGCCCCGAAGAGGCGGACCGGCGCGCCTTCGTCCAACTGCTGCACACCCTGTGCACCCCCGGCGGGACATCCGCGGCGGCCCCGGCGCTCGTCGTCCTCGGCATCCGCGCCGACTTCTACGAGCAGTGCCTGGGCCACCCCGAACTGGCCGACGCGCTCCAGCACCGCCCCATGGTCCTCGGCCCGCTGACCAGCGCGGAACTGCGCGAGGCGATGACCGCCCCGGCGAGGGCGGTCGGGCTCGAACTCGAACCGGGGCTCGCCGAGCTGATCCTGCGTGAGGTGGGCGCCGACGGGCCGCGCGGAGCGCATGACGCCGGGGTACTGCCGCTGCTGTCCCACGCCCTGCTCGCCACCTGGCAGCGGCGCAAGGCGGGCCGTCTGACGCCGGCCGGGTACCGCGCGGCCGGCGGGATCCAGGGGGCCGTGGCGGCGACCGCCGAGCAAGCCTGGTCCCGGCTCGACCCGGCGGCCCGTACTGCGGCGCGGCTGCTGCTGCTCCGGCTGGTGCGGCTGGGCGAGGACACCCAGGCCACCCGGAGACGCGGGACCCGTCGCCGCCTCGCCGTGGAGTCGGCCGACCCCGGCAAGACGGAGGAGTCCCTGGAGGCGCTGGTACGCGCCCGGCTGGTCACGCTCGACGCGGAGACCGTGGAGATCACCCACGAGGCGCTGCTGCACGCCTGGCCCCGGCTGCGCGACTGGATCGACGAGGACCGCAAGGACCATCTGCTGCGCCAGCGGATCGAGGAGGACGGCCGGTCCTGGGAGGACTCGGGCCGTGACGCCTCGCTGCTGTACCGGGGCTCACGGCTGGAGCAGGCCCGCACCTGGGCCCGGTCGGCACAGTCCACGGGGGAGACCGCCGGGACCGGAAGGGTCGGAAGGGCCGCCAGAACCAGCGGAACCGGCAGGGCAGCCGGTGAAACCGGCAGAACCACCAGCACGACCGGCAGAACCCCCAACCCGACCACCGGCCCCGGCGACACCGTCCTGACCCGCAGCGCCCTGCAATTCCTCGCGGCATCGCTCCGCCTGCGCCGCCGTACGGTCCTGATCAGCCGTTCCGCGGTCGCCGCGCTCGTCGTGCTCGCGGTGCTGGCCGCCGGGACAGCGGTGGTGGCGTGGCGGCAGCGGGACGACGCGGTGTTCCAGCAGGTCCTCGCCGAGGCCGACCGCGTCCAGTACACGGACCCGTCGCTGTCCGCCCAGCTCGATCTGGTCGCCCACCGGCTGCGGCCGGACGACGAGGGCACCCACGACCGCATGGTCGCCATCGTGAACGCGCCCCTCGCCACCCCCCTCCTGGGCCACACCGGCGCCGTCTACCTGACCACCTTCAGCCCCGACGGCCACACCCTCGCGACCGCCTCGTACGACCGCACCGTACGGCTGTGGGACGTCACCGACCCCACCCGCCCGAAGCCGCTGGGCAGGCCGCTCACCGGCCACACCAGCTGGGTGAGCACGGCGGTCTTCAGCCCCGACGGGCACACCCTGGCCAGCGCCTCCGACGACGGCACCGTCCGCCGGTGGGATGTGACGGACCCGGCCCGCCCGAAGCCGCTGGGCAAGCCGCTCACCGGCCACGACGGCACGATCTACCTCCTCGCCTTCGGCCCGGACGGCCGTACGCTGGCCGCCGCCACCCAGAACCGTGTCGTACGGCTGTGGAACACGACCGACCCGAGCCGTCCCGCTCCGCTCGGCGCGCTGACCGGCCACACCGCCGCGGTGCGCTCCGTGGCGATCAGCCCCGACGGCCGCACCCTGGCCGCGGGCGGCGACGACAACGCGGTACTGCTGTGGAACATCGCCGACCCCCGCCGCCCCCGACGGACCGGCACCGCGCTCACCGGGCACACCGGAACCGTGCACTCCGTGGCGTTCAGCCCCGACGGCCGCACCCTCGCCAGTGGCAGCGCCGACGACACGATCCGGCTGTGGGACATCGCGGACCGCCGTCACCCGGCCGCGCTCAGCGCACCGCTCACCGGGCACACCGGGCCGGTGTGGTCGGTGGCGTTCAACCATGACGGCAGCATGCTCGCCGCGGGCAGCGCCGACAGCACGGCCAGCCTGTGGAACGTCGGCAACCCCGCCTATCCCTCCCAGGTCGGCGAGCCCCTCGCGGGCAGCAGCGGGGAGATGTACGCCGTCGGCTTCAGCCCCGACGGCCGCACCCTCGCCACCGGGAGCGGTGACAACAAGGTCCGGCTGTGGTCGATCCCCACCGCGGACATGATCGGCCGCATAGGAACGTTCCGCCCCGACGGCCGGGTGCTGGCCACGGCTGCGCGCGACGGCCTGGTGAGGCTGTGGGACGTGACGGCACCGTCCCGGCCCGTCCCGCTCGGAGAACCGTTCATGCCGGGCGAGGGCGATCTGCGGTCCCTGGTGTTCTCCCCCGACGGCCGCACCCTCGCCGCGCTGACCGGCAGCAGCGCCGTCCAGCTGTGGAACGTCGCCGACCCGGCCCGTGCGGTCCCCTGGGCGCCGCCGGTCACCCTGCCGACCCGCTTCGCGGGCCCCGGCGCCCTGGCGATCAGCCCCGACGGCCGCACCCTCGCCACCGCCGCCGACCACGACCGCGCCGTCCAGCTCTGGAACGCCGCCGACCCGGCCCGGCTCCGCCCGCTGGGCAAGCCGCTGACGGGGCACACCGGGTACGTCGACGCGCTCGTCTTCAGCCCCGACGGGCACACCCTCGCCAGCGGCAGCGCGGACACCACCGTACGGCTGTGGAACGTCAGCGACCCGCGTCACGCCGTCCGCGCCGGCGCCCCGCTCACGGGCCACCTCGGGCCCGTCAACGCGCTCGCGTACAGCCCGGACGGCACCACCCTGGCCGGGGGCAGCGACGACGGCACGGTGCGTCTGTGGGACGTCGCCGGCCCGGGCGCACCGAGACGCCTCACCACCCTCGCGGGCCACACCGAGGCGGTGGTGTCCCTGACGTTCAGCCGGGACGGCCGCACCCTGGCCAGCGGCGGCGACGACGACACCGTACGGCTGTGGGACGTCACCACCCCGTCCCGGACCTCACCCATCGGCCAGTCGATGAGCCCTAACGCCAAGACGGGCGACTTCCTGTCCTTCAGCCCGGGCAGCCATCTGCTGGGCGTCTCCAGCGGCGCCGACACGGTCCGCCTGTGGGACCTGGACCCCGACGCGGCCGCCCGGCGCATCTGCGCGACCACCCGGGGCGTCCTGACCGCGGAGAAGTGGCACGAGTACCTCCCGCGCCTCTCCTACGACCCACCGTGCCCCCGGTGACCCCTCGTGCTCCCATGCGCCCTACGACTCCACCCACCTCCGCCTGATACACGTGCTACGCGTGATCCCGATCACAACTCCGCCCCCCAGTCGACCACTCGGCCCCCACCGCCCAGCCGCCTTGTTACTGTTGGCCACAGCCCGATCGCTGGTGCATCCCCCGTCGCCAGCGATCGGGCGTTTCCATGCCCTGCGCCGCCCTCCTCGAAAACCACGGAAGACCGCCGACGAAAGCCCCGTCGGCGCAGCCGTCGACGCGGCCGTCACCTCAGTCGTCAACCATGTCGTCAACCATGTCGGCAACCCAGTCGTCAACCCGGTCGTCAACGCAAAGACCCCCGATCCATCCGGACCGGGGGTCTTCTCGCTGGTGGGGCTAATAGGATTTGAACCTATGGCCTCATCCTTATCAGGGATGCGCTCTAACCAACTGAGCTATAGCCCCGCCGCGCTCCTGCGGGGGCTTCCCGCGCGCTGACTCCTGAAGATTAGCGCACGACCGGGGCAGTCCCAAAATCGATAGCCGGAGGGGGTTCAGCCGGGGTTCAGGGGGGTGGTCACTCGTCTTCGGCGAGGGTCAGTTCGATGCCTCCGACGAAACCGGCGGACAGGTTGTAGATGAACGCGCCGAGGGTGGCCAGCGCCGTCGCGAGGACGACGTCGATGACCGCGATGATCGTCGTGAACGTCAGGACGTGCGGCAGGGAGAGGAAGGACTGGAGGTCGAAGCCGTTCGACTCGTTCGACCCGGTGGCCTCCGAGATCGTGCCGCCGACCGTGGAGAACACGCCCATCGCGTCCATGACCATCCACAGCACCGCCGACGCGACGATCGTGCAGATGCCCAGGGCGATGGAGAGCAGGAAGCTGACCTTCATCACCGACCACGGATCGGCCTTCGCCACACGCAGCCGCGCCTTGCGGGTGCGGGGCGTGGTGCGCGCGCCGGTGCGAGGACGGCGGACGGCGCCCGCCGGGGCGGCCTGCTGGGTCGGGTACGCCTGCGGCGGGTGGTAGGGCGCGGTCTGCTGCCGCGGCCGGTCGCCGGGGGGCAGCGGGGAGGCCTGCTCGGCCCCCGCGGCCACCTGGCCCGGTCCGGTCGCCTGCTGCGGGGGCTGGGGGCCCCGGTTGTCGTTCACAGCTCCCCCATGGGTGCCCTGCGGGTCCGGCTTCGGATCCGCCTTGACCGGTCTCAGCTGCGTCGTGTGGGGATCGTGCGCCGACGCGGCGGAGCCACGGCCGCCGCCGTCAGGGCCGGTACCGGTGGTGGTACCGGACGATCCGGCGCCCGTGGCTCCGCTCACGATGACTCTCTCCTCGCGCTACTCGGCCGAGGGTGTCTCACCCTCGTCCGTGCCGGTGGCCGGGGACTGGCCGGCGGTCTCGTCGACGGCTGCACCGCCGTCGACCTCCTCCGCCTCGCGCCCCTCCTCGGCGTTTCGTGCGATACCGACGACGGCATCGCGCTTGCCCAGGTTGATCAGTTGGACGCCCATGGTGTCACGGCCCGTCTCCCTGACCTCGTTGACTCGCGTACGAATCACACCGCCGCCGAGCGTGATCGCGAGGATCTCGTCGGTCTCCTCGACAACCAGCGCGCCGACGAGCGAGCCGCGGTCCTCGACGATCTTGGCGGCCTTGATACCGAGGCCGCCGCGACCCTGGACGCGGTACTCGTCGACGGCGGTCCGCTTCGCATAACCGCCGTCGGTGGCAGTGAACACGAACGTACCGGGTCGGACGACATTCATCGAGAGCAGTTCGTCCCCGCCCCGGAAACTCATGCCCTTGACGCCCGAGGTGGCACGGCCCATGGGGCGCATGCTCTCGTCGGAGGCGGTGAACCTGATCGACTGGGCCTTCCTGCTGATCAGCAGCAGATCGTCGTCGGCCGAGACCAGTTCGGCGCCGATCAGCTCGTCGTCGGATCCGTCCTCCCGCTCGCGGAGATTGATCGCGATGACACCGCCGGAGCGCGGGGAGTCGTAGTCCTTCAGCGGGGTCTTCTTGACCAGGCCCGCCTTGGTGGCCAGCACCAGGTACGGCACCGCCTCGTAGTCGCGGATCGCGAGGATCTGGGCGATCGACTCGTCCGGCTGGAAGGCCAGCAGGTTCGCGACGTGCTGCCCGCGCGCGTCCCGCCCGGCGTCCGGAAGCTCGTACGCCTTCGCCCGGTAGACGCGGCCCTTGTTGGTGAAGAACAGCAGCCAGTGGTGCGTGGTCGACACGAAGAAGTGGTCGACGATGTCGTCCTCCTTCAGCTTCGTGCCGCGCACCCCCTTGCCGCCGCGTTTCTGGGCCCGGTAGTCGTCGGTCTTGGTGCGCTTGACGTAACCGCTGCGGGACACCGTCACGACGATGTCCTCCTCGGCGATCAGGTCCTCGATGGACATGTCACCGTCGTAGGGCACCAGCATGGTCTTGCGGTCGTCGCCGTACTTCTCGACGATCGCCGTCAGCTCCGCGATGACGATGCCGCGCTGGCGGACCGGGGAGGCGAGGATCTCGTTGTACTCGGTGATCTTCGCCTGGAGTTCGTCGTGCTCCTGGACGATCTTCTGCCGTTCCAGGGCGGCCAGTCGGCGCAACTGCATCTCGAGGATGGCGTTCGCCTGGATCTCGTCGATCTCCAGCAGATCCATCAGGCCCCCGCGCGCGACCTCGACGGTGGCGCTGCGCCGGATCAGCGCGATGACGTCGTCGATGGCGTCCAGGGCCTTCAGCAGACCGCGCAGGATGTGCGCCCGCTCCTCGGCCTTGCGCAGCCTGAAGCGCGTACGGCGGACGACGACCTCGATCTGGTGCGTCACCCAGTGGCGGATGAACGCGTCCAGCGAGAGCGTGCGCGGGACTCCGTCGACCAGGGCCAGCATGTTGGCGCCGAAGTTGGTCTGGAGGTCGGTGTGCTTGTAGAGGTTGTTCAGCACGACCTTGGCGACCGCGTCGCGCTTGAGCACGATGACCAGGCGCTGGCCGGTGCGGCTCGACGTCTCGTCGCGGACGTCCGCGATGCCGCCGATCTTCCCGTCCTTCACCAGGTCGGCGATCTTCTGCGCCAGGTTGTCCGGGTTGGTCTGGTACGGCAGCTCCGTCACCACCAGGCACTGGCGGTTCTGGATCTCCTCGACCTCGACGACCGCGCGCATGGTGATCGAGCCGCGGCCGGTGCGGTACGCCTCCTCGATGCCCTTGCGGCCCACGACGAGCGCGCCGGTCGGGAAGTCGGGGCCCTTGATGCGCTCGATGAGGGCGTCCAGCAGCTCCTCGTGCGAGGCCTCAGGGTTCTCCAGGTACCACTGGGCGCCGGCCGCGACCTCGCGCAGATTGTGCGGCGGGATGTTGGTCGCCATGCCGACCGCGATCCCGGCCGAGCCGTTGATCAGCAGGTTCGGGAAGCGGGACGGCAGGACGGTCGGCTCCTGGGAGCGGCCGTCGTAGTTGTCCGTGAAGTCGACGGTCTCCTCGTCGATGTCGCGGACCATCTCCATCGACAGCGGCGCCATCTTGCACTCGGTGTAGCGCATGGCGGCCGCCGGGTCGTTGCCCGGGGAGCCGAAGTTGCCGTTGGAGTCGACGAGCGGCATGCGCATCGCCCACGGCTGGGCGAGGCGGACCAGGGCGTCGTAGATGGAGCTGTCACCGTGCGGGTGGTAGTTGCCCATGACGTCGCCGACCACGCGGGCGCACTTGTAGAAGCCGCGCTCGGGGCGGTAGCCGCCGTCGTACATGGCGTACAGGACGCGCCGGTGGACGGGCTTGAGACCGTCCCGCACATCGGGCAGCGCGCGGGACACGATGACGGACATCGCGTAGTCCAGGTACGAGCGCTGCATCTCCGTCTCGAGCCCGACGGGCTCGATGCGCTGGACGGTGTCCGCGCCCTCGGCGGGCGTGGTCGGAGTGTTCTCGTCGGCCATTGCTGGTGAGGATCCTTCCTGGTGCGGTCAGCTGGGACCGACTCAGATGTCGAGGAAGCGGACGTCCTTGGCGTTGCGCTGGATGAACTGGCGGCGTGCCTCCACGTCCTCGCCCATGAGCACCGAGAACAGGTCGTCGGCCTGGGCGGCGTCGTCGAGGGTGACCTGGCCGAGCACACGGTGGTCGACGTCCATCGTGGTCACGCGCAGCTCCTCGGCATTCATCTCGCCGAGGCCCTTGAAGCGCTGGATGGAGTCCTCGCGCACCCGCTTGCCGCGCTGGCGGCCCAGCTCCAGCAGGGCGTCGCGCTCGCGGTCCGAGTAGGCGTACTCGACGTCCTCACGGCCCCACTTGATCTTGTAGAGCGGGGGCCGGGACAGGAAGACATGACCGGCCTCGACCAGGGGCCGCATGAAGCGGAACAGGAAGGTCAGCAGCAGGGTGTTGATGTGCTGGCCGTCGACGTCGGCGTCCGCCATCAGGATGATCTTGTGATAGCGGAGCCGGGAGATGTCGAAGTCCTCGTGCACACCGGTGCCGAAGGCGGAGATCAGCGCCTGGATCTCCTGGTTCTGCAGGATCTTGTCGATCCTGGCCTTCTCGACGTTGAGGATCTTGCCGCGGATCGGGAGGATCGCCTGGTACTGCGGGTTGCGGCCGGACTTGGCCGAGCCGCCGGCGGAGTCACCCTCGACGATGAAGATCTCGCACTTGGTGGGGTCGTTCGACTGGCAGTCGGAGAGCTTGCCCGGCAGCGAGGCGCTCTCCAGGAGGCCCTTCCTGCGGGTCAGATCGCGCGCCTTGCGGGCCGCGACGCGCGCGGTGGCCGCCTGGATGGACTTGCGGATGATGTCCGCGGCCTCGTTCGGATTGCGGTCCAGCCAGTCGTTGAGGTGCTCGTAGACCGCCTTCTGGACGAAGGTCTTGGCCTCCGTGTTGCCCAGCTTGGTCTTGGTCTGGCCCTCGAACTGCGGCTCGCTCAGCTTGACCGAGATGATCGCCGTGAGGCCCTCGCGGATGTCGTCGCCCGTGAGGTTGTCGTCCTTGTCGCGCAGCAGCTTCTTGTCGCGCGCGTACTTGTTGATCAGGGAGGTCAGCGCGGCCCGGAAGCCCTCTTCGTGGGTGCCGCCCTCATGAGTGTGGATGATGTTGGCGAACGAGTACACGCCCTCGCTGTAGCCGCTGTTCCACTGCATCGCGACCTCGAGGGACAGGCTCTTGTCCTTGTCCTCGGCGTCGAGCGCGATCACCGTGGGGTGCACCGCCTCACCCTTGCGGGAGTTGAGGTACTTCACGAAGTCGACGATGCCGCCCTCGTAGTGGTACGTGATCGCCTTGACCTCGGCCTTGACGTCGGCGCCCGCCTCGTCCGCCCCGGTCACGGCCTTCGCCGACTCGCGCTCGTCGGTGAGCTTGATCGTCAGACCCTTGTTGAGGAACGCCATCTCCTGGAAACGCCGCGAGAGCGTCTCGAAGGAGTACTCGGTCGTCTCGAAGATCTCCGGGTCCGCCCAGAACGTGACCGTCGTACCGGTGTCGTCCGTGGCCTCGTGGCGCGCCAGCGGCGCCGTGGGGACGCCCATCTTGTAGTCCTGCGTCCAGCGGTAGCCGTCCCGGCTGATGTCGACCGACACCTTGTTCGAGAGGGCGTTCACGACGGAGACGCCGACGCCGTGCAGACCGCCGGAGACCGCGTAGCCGCCGCCGCCGAACTTGCCGCCCGCGTGCAGCACGGTCAGCACGATCTCCACGGCCGGTTTCTTCTCCACCGGGTGCATGCCCACCGGGATACCCCGGCCGTTGTCGTACACGCGGACCCCGCCGTCGGACAGGATCGTCACGTCGATGGTGTCGGCGTAACCCGCCAGCGCCTCGTCGACCGCGTTGTCCACGACCTCGTAGACCAGGTGGTGCAGACCCCGCTCACCGGTCGAGCCGATGTACATGCCGGGTCGCTTGCGGACCGCGTCCAGACCCTCGAGGACGGTGATGGCGCTGGCGTCGTACGAGGCGGCCACCTCGCCGTTCGGCGAGGTCACCGCGCCGTGCTCGCCGGCGTCAGTGGACGGGATGTTCTCGTTGGGGTTGCCGGAATCGGCCACGAAGCGCCCTTTCTGGCACAGCACGAGCCAGACTCCCGGGGATACCCCCGCTGGGGGAGGGTGGCCGGAGCGGCTGCGGCATGTTGCGTTGGTAAGCCTTGATCAGCGTTGCTCAGCGGTGTTTCAGCGTTGCTCAGCTTTTCCCGGACTGTCCCCACGGTTGGGGCGGGATTGCCTTCCAGTCTACCGGTAGCACTGACAGTGATGGGGGTTTGCCGGTACCTGAGTCCCCATGTGCCGCCCTCAACCGGGCTCGGCCGACTCCCGATATACGGAAGGGGGCTCCAAGAGGCTCACGGAGGCACTCAGCGCTTCGGGACGTCAACCCTTGGCTACTCAAGGGTCAGGTAGGGAATCGCACCCGCGTACGGGCGCGCGGCACCGTCGCACCGGCACACCGGAGCGGCGTACGGCACACCAACGATGTGACGGAGCTCACCCGTACGTGTCACCGGGACCGGTGCTCCCGGGCGCCCGCAGCGGGCCGTACCGGCGCACCGGGCCGCCCGGACCGTTCACCCTGATCCGCCGCACCGTCCCGTGCCCGAGGTCCTCGTTCAGCCGCGCCAGCAGCTGCGGGGCACGCAGCCGGAGCTCCGTCGCCCACGCCGTCGAGTCGCACCGCACCACCAGCTCGCGCGCCTCCTCGTCGAACCGCTCCGGCGCACAGTGCAGCGCGATCGCGTCCCCCACGAGCTGCGGCCACCGCCCCATCACCCCACCCACCGCGGCGGGCGCCTCCCAGCCGCGCTCGGCCAGCAGCCGGTTGATGGCCGCCCCCAGCGCCATCGGGTCGCGCCCGTCCGCCCGCGCACCGGAGCGCAGACCACCGCGCCGCGCCTGCTTGCGCTGCTGGACGGCATCCCCGCGCGCGCGTGCCGCCTCCTTCGCCGCCCTGAGCGCCACGCGCGCGAGATCGACACCCGACGGCCCGCCTTGCCTCGCGGGGTCGGCACCCGACGGCTGCACAGACTGCGCGGGCCCGCCCGGCTGCCCCGCCGGGGAGACATCACCGCTGCTCATACCCGCTCCACCGCCCCGTCCGACACGGCGAACCTCGCGCCCGCCAGCACCGCCGGCACGTCGTCGTCGACCGCCGCCGTCACCAGCACCTGCTCACCCGGCACCACCAGCTCCGCCAGCCGCTCACGGCGGCGCGCGTCCAGCTCGGCGAACACATCGTCCAAGACCAGCACCGGCTCGTTCCCCTCGGCCCTCAGCAGGTCGTACGACGCCAGGCGCAACGCCAGCGCGTACGACCACGACTCGCCGTGCGACGCGTACCCCCTGGCAGGCAGCTCACCGAGCCGCAGCACCAGGTCGTCACGGTGCGGGCCCACCAGGGTGACGCCCCGCTCGATCTCCTGCTTGCGCACCTCGGCCAGCGCGGCCGTCAGCTGGGCGAAGAGATCCTCCCGCGTATGCGCCTCGCCGGGCGCCGACGAACGGTACTCCAGCGCAAGCGGACCACCGCCCGGCGCCAGCTGCTCGTACGCCTTGTCCGCCAGCGGCTGCAAGGCCGCGATCAGATCCAGACGCCGGGCCAGCAGCTCGGCGCCCGCGCGCGCGAGATGCTGGTCCCAGACGTCCAGCGTGGACAGGTCCATCGAGCGGCCGCCGTGTCTGCGCGCCAGCGCCGCCGTCTTCAGCAGTGTGTTGCGCTGCTTGAGCACCCGCTCGTAGTCGGAACGGACACCCGCCATACGCGGCGAACGGGCCGTGATCAGCTCGTCCAGGAACCGGCGGCGCTCCCCGGGATCGCCCTTGACCAGGGCGAGGTCCTCCGGCGCGAACAGCACCGTCCGCACGATGCCGAGCACATCGCGGGGCCGCGCCTGCGAGGAGCGGTTGATCCGGGCCCGGTTGGCCCGGCCCGGATTGAGCTCCAGCTCGACCAGCTGCTGCCGCTCGCCCTGCCGGACCTGGGCGCGGATCACCGCCCGCTCGGCGCCGATCCTGACCAGGGGCGCGTCCGAGGCGACCCGGTGGCTGCCGAGGGTCGCGAGATAGCCGACAGCCTCGACGAGATTGGTCTTGCCCTGGCCGTTGGGGCCGACGAAGGCGGTGACGCCCGCCTCCAGCGGCACCTCGACCCGGGCGTACGAGCGGAAGTCGGCCAGCGACAGATGCGTGACGTGCATGGTCGTTCCGCCGTCTCCCCCAGGGTTGTGGATCGCATGGCGACCCTGTGGATCACTTGTTCTCGACGGCGTGGCCGCCGAACTGGCTGCGCAGCGCCGCGATCATCTTCATCTGCGGCGAGTCGTCCTGCCGCGAGGCGAACCGCGCGAACAGCGACGCGGTGATCGCGGGCAGCGGCACCGCATGGTCGAGGGCCGCCTCCACCGTCCACCGGCCCTCGCCGGAGTCCTGCGCGAAGCCCTTCAGCCGCTCCAGGTGCTCGTCCTCGTCGAGGGCGTTCACCGCGAGGTCCAACAGCCAGGAGCGGATCACAGTGCCCTCCTGCCAGGAACGGAAGACCTCCCGGACGTCGGTCACGGAGTCCGCCTTCTCCAGCAGCTCCCAGCCCTCGGCGTAGGCCTGCATCATCGCGTACTCGATGCCGTTGTGGACCATCTTCGCGAAGTGGCCCGCGCCCACCTTGCCCGCGTGCACGGCCCCGAAGCCGCCCTCGGGCTTGAGGGCGTCGAAGACCGGCGCCGCCTTGGCGACGTGCTCCGGGTCGCCGCCGTACATCAGGGCGTACCCGTTCTCCAGACCCCAGACGCCGCCGGAGACCCCGCAGTCGACGAAGCCGATGCCCCTGGCCGCCAGCTGCTCGGCGTGCCGCTCGTCGTCGCTCCAGCGCGAGTTCCCGCCGTCCACGACCACGTCACCCGGTTCCAGCAGCTCGGCGAGGCGGTCGACGGTGGACTGGGTGGCTTCGCCGGCCGGGACCATGACCCAGACCACGCGGGGGCCCGTCAACTTGCCCACCAGCTCTTCCAGGCTGTGGACATCGGCGAGGTCCGCGTTGCGGTCGAATCCGAAGACGGTGTGGCCCGCGCGGCGGATCCGCTCGCGCATGTTGCCGCCCATCTTGCCGAGGCCGACGAGACCGAGCTCCATCAGGTGTTCCTTCGGTTGCGGTGTGCGTCAGGGCACGTTTTCGTACCCCTGTCCGAGCCTAAACCCGGGCTCTTCCGCACATCTGTGGGCATGCCAGCTCAATCGCATGCCCACAGTCCCGGCCGCTTCGACGGATCCGGCGGGTCCGGCGACAACTCAGCCGCTCAGCCGCACCGGCATGATCAGGTACTTGTACGCGTCGTCCGCCTCCGCGTCCACGGCGGGCCTGCCGCTCAGCAGCGCGGGCTTGGTGGACGTCGTGAACGACAGCTGGGCAACCGGGGAGTCGATCGCGCTCAGGCCGTCCAGCAGGAACGTCGGGTTGAAGGCGATCGAGATGTCGTCGCCGTCCAGCTGCGCGTCCACGCGTTCCACAGCCTGTGCGTCGTCACTGGAACCGGCCTCCAGGATCAGCACGCCCTTCTCGAAGCTGAGCCGCACCGGGGTGTTGCGCTCGGCGACCAGGGCCACGCGCTTGACGGCCTCCACGAAGGGGGCGGTCTCGATCACGGCGATCGAGTTGAACTCGGTCGGGAACAGCGTGCGGTACTTCGGGAGGTCGCCCTCCAGCAGTCGCGTCGTCGTACGCCGCCCGGCACCCTCGAAACCGATCAGGCCCTCGCCCGCGCCCGAACCGGACAGCGCCAGGATCACCTGGTCGCCGCTGGTGAGCGCCTTGGCGGTGTCCAGGAGCGTCTTGGCGGGCACCAGGGCGACCGCGGAGGCGTCCGGGTTCTCCGGCTTCCACAGGAACTCGCGGACCGCGAACCGGTAGCGGTCGGTGGACGCCAGGGTCACCCGGTCGCCCTCGATCTCGATGCGCACACCGGTGAGGACGGGCAGCGTGTCGTCACGGCCGGCGGCGATGGCGACCTGGGAGACGGCGGAGGCGAAGACCTCGCCGGGCACCGTGCCCGTCGCGTTCGGCATCTGCGGCAGCGCCGGGTACTCCTCCACCGGCAGGGTGTGGAGGGTGAAGCGCGAAGTACCGCACACCACCGTGGCCCGTACACCGTCTGTGGAGATCTCGACGGGCCGGTTGGGGAGGGCGCGGCAGATGTCGGCGAGCAGCCGGCCGGAGACGAGGACCGTGCCCTCCTCCTCGACCTCCGTCTCCACCGAGACCCGCGCCGAGACCTCGTAGTCGAAGCTGGACAGGCTCAGCTGGCCGTCCTCCGCCTTCAGCAGCAGGCCGGCGAGCACAGGCGCCGGCGGACGGGCCGGGAGGCTGCGTGCCGCCCACGCCACTGCCTCCGCGAGTACGTCGCGTTCCACCCGGATCTTCACCTAAGCCGCCTCCTGCTGTTGCCGGCGCTTGTCGCCCTGCTTCGCTTCGTCGTCTGACTCGGTGTCGCAGGCCCCTGTGACGGGAAGGACACCGGGGACCAGTCTGACGCACGGCACTGACAGTAGGTGCCTATCGGGGTCAAGTCGTGACGAGGCGCGGTCGGCGGCCCTGCGGCGAGTTGTGCACAGCACCCGCTTCGAAACGGATTCTCAGCTCTCTCTAGTCGGGAGTAGTAGTAGGGGCTGTGGATACCGTGGATAACTCGGTTTGCCCAGCTCAGCGCGGAGATTTTGTCCACCGACCCTGTGGGCGGTACCGGTGGACAAGTCGGGGTCGCTGTGGAGAACGAAAAGTTCTGCACACCCCATGCACAGCCCGAGCCGAGTTACCCCCAGATGCGTCCCCAGCTTTACCCGTGTTGCCCACAGGCCAATCCGGCAGCACTGTGTGACGCCTTTCACTCGACGCGGTGAGAGGGGCCTAGGTGTTGCCGAACAGTGGACAGGGATGTGGAGAAGTCGGGATCGGCTGGGGACAAGATGCCCCGGCCTGTGGGTTGCCGGTGGACAACACGGCCCATGGCTTGTGGACCATCGGTCTGTCCACACCCTGTGGAGATCTCTTGTCCACGAATCCACAGCCACCTGAACTGCCCTGATGCTCCCTCAACACCCCAGCCTGTGGAAAGAATCTGGACAACCAGCCGGTCCCCAGGGTGTGGACGGGACAAAGTCACCGAATCTGTGGACGGGACCCGTAACCTCCGGCGAATTCGAACAGCAGACATGCCGCCGCCCGCGCCTCACGCGCCCTCCGCCGGGCCCTGCGGAGGGCTTCGCCTGCTGGAGTCAGCCTGTCCGGCGTTTGAGGACGAGGCCCGAAGGGCCGACAAGGGGGGTCTGGGGGCGCAGCCCCCAGGGACGGGAACGGGAAGGGGCGGCGGGGGCGAAACCTGCTCCAGGGGCCGGGTCCGCACGCTCCGAGGGCGCCCTCGGGCAGGTTCTCCCGGGGCGCCCTCAGGACGTGCAGGCGTGACCGGCGGCGGGCCGCGTCGTCAGCCGTTCTTGATGCGGTTGGTCAGCTCGGTGACCTGGTTGTAGATGGACCGCCGCTCGGCCATCAGCGCGCGGATCTTGCGGTCGGCGTGCATGACGGTCGTGTGGTCGCGGTTGCCGAACTGTGCGCCGATCTTGGGCAGCGACAGGTCCGTGAGCTCCCGGCACAGATACATGGCGATCTGGCGGGCGGTGACCAGCGCGCGCCCTCGCGAGGTGCCGCACAGATCCTCCACCGTCAGCCCGTGGTAGTCCGCGGTCGCCGCCATGATCGCGCTCGCCGTGATCTCCGGTGCCGCGTTCTCGCCGCCCGGAATGAGGTCCTTGAGGACGATCTCGGTGAGGCCGAGGTCGACAGGCTGCCGGTTGAGCGACGCGAACGCCGTCACCCGGATCAGCGCGCCCTCCAGCTCACGGATGTTGCGCGAGATCCGGGAGGCGATGAACTCCAGCACCTCCGGCGGCGCGTTGAGCTGCTCCTGCACCGCCTTCTTGCGCAGGATCGCGATGCGTGTCTCCAGCTCGGGCGGCTGGACGTCGGTGATCAGACCCCACTCGAAACGGTTCCGCAGCCGGTCCTCCAGGGTCACCAACTGCTTGGGCGGCCGGTCGGAGGACAGCACGATCTGCTTGTTGGCGTTGTGGAGCGTGTTGAAGGTGTGGAAGAACTCCTCCTGCGTCGACTCCTTGTCCGCGAGGAACTGGATGTCGTCGACGAGCAGGATGTCCATCTCGCGGTAGCGCTTGCGGAAGCTGTCGCCCTTGCCGTCGCGGATGGAGTTGATGAACTCGTTGGTGAACTCCTCGGAGCTCACGTACCGCACACGTGTGCCGGGGTAGAGCCCGCGCGCGTAGTGGCCGATCGCGTGCAGCAGATGTGTCTTGCCGAGCCCCGACTCCCCGTAGATGAAGAGGGGGTTGTACGCCTTCGCCGGTGCCTCGGCCACCGCGACGGCGGCGGCGTGCGCGAAGCGGTTGGACGCGCCGATCACGAAGGTGTCGAACAGGTACTTGGGGTTCAGCCGCGCGGTCGGCTCGCCGGGCCCGGAGGCGGGCGCGGGCTGTGCTGCCAGCGGCCCGGTCGCGCCGGTGGCCGACAGCCCGCCACCGGGACCGCCGCCCGGGCCGCCCCGGTGCCCGTGCCCGGCGCCCGACGGCGGCTCGGGGCGGTCCCGGCGGATGCCGTCGCGCTGGTCGTACTCCCCGCGGGACGGGTCGTAGTCGGAGCGCTGCTGGTCGTACGGCGGGCGCTCCAGGGCCTGCGAGCGGTAGTCGGAGGAGGGCGTGCCGTAGCTGTCGCGCCCGGGCGTGTCGTAGGGGTCCCGGGGCGGAGCGCCGTAGGTGTCCCGGTCGCGCGAGGGGTCGCCGTAGGGGTCCTGCGACGGCGAGGCGTACGGGTCGCGCTCGGGGAAGCCGAGCCGCTGCTGCTGCCAGCCGTAGTCGTCCTGCGGGGGGCGCGGCCAGGCACCGGGCTCCGGACGCTGGTACTCGGAGGGGTAGGCGGGGCGGGCTGTGGGCAGTTGGTCACCGGCCGGGCCGCGGTGCCGGCCGTAGCCGTCGTAGGGGTCGCGGTCGGGGCCGGAGGGGAGCTCGGGCTCCTCGTAGCGCTGCGGCTGGGCGGGGAGTTTCGGCGCGGCGGCGGGGGGCTCGCCCGCGGAATCGTCCACGGTGATCGCGATACGGATCGGGCGGCCGCACTCCCGGGTCAGGGTCTCGCTGACGACCGGCGCGAGCCGGCCCTCCAGGACGTTCTTGGCGAACTCGTTCGGTACGGCCAGCAGCGCGGTGTCGGCCACCAGTGCCAGCGGCTGGCAGCGGCGGATCCAGTGCTCGTCCTTGACCTCGACGCCCTGGCCGCGGCCTTCACCGAGGAGTTGCTCGAGTACGCGTGGCCACACTGCGGCAAGATCGGCAGGTACGTCAGCCACAGGGCACGCTCTCTCACAGGTCCCAGACGGTGTGATCGTGGGACGGGTCGGGATGTAGTCGGTCGGTCGGTCGGTGGGCCGGGCGGGCGCGGACCCGCTGGTGGGCGGGGACCGGAGTCCACCGGACGTCCGGCACGGACCCGCTGTGGCGCAGGGGAACGAATCGGAGTCCAGTCACGGTAGTCAGGGCGGCGGGTAGGGTTCAAGTTGTTGTCCCCAGGCTGTGGATAGTGTCTCTCCGTGACCCTTGGTTTGACCGGATGGCGTAGCCCCGCGTACCGTAACCAGGTCGAGTTGTCGATGGCTGCTGCCGCCTGCCTCCGATGGGCACACGTCACGTCAGGTGATCGGAAAGCGGTGCACTCGGGCGTCACTACGAGCTACTCGTGGGCGCACGGTGACAGCCAGGACGGCACCCGCAACCACCCGATTTTTACTGGAGTCCTCGAGTGAGCAAGCGCACTTTCCAGCCGAACAACCGTCGTCGCGCCAAGACCCACGGCTTCCGGCTGCGTATGCGCACCCGTGCCGGCCGCGCGATTCTCGCGTCCCGCCGCAGCAAGGGTCGCGCCCGTCTGTCCGCCTGATCCAGATCAGGTCATGACGTCGTGCTGCCCACCGAGAACCGGCTGAGGCGGCGCGAGGACTTCGCGACCGCTGTACGGCGGGGACGCCGGGCTGGCCGCCCGTTCCTCGTCGTCCACTTTCGTAGCGGTGCAACGGACCCGCACGCGCCTGGGGAGAGCGCTCCCCCGGTGCGTGCGGGTTTCGTCGTGAGCAAGGCTGTGGGCGGTGCGGTGGTCCGGAACACGGTGAAGCGAAGGCTTCGCCATCTGGTACGTGACCGGATCGCCCTGTTTCCCCCCGGTAGCCTGGTAGTCGTACGCGCGCTGCCCGGTGCGGGCGACGCCCACCACACACAGCTGGCCCGAGACCTGGATGCCGCCCTGGAGCGGCTGCTGGGAGGGGGCATCCGATGAAGTACCCGTTGCTGGCTCTGATCAAGCTCTACCAGTGGACTATCAGTCCGCTGCTCGGACAGGTGTGCAAGTACTACCCGTCGTGTTCCCACTACGGCTACACGGCCATCGACCGGCACGGTGCGATCAAGGGCACGGCGCTCACCGCCTGGCGCATCCTGCGGTGCAATCCGTGGTCGCTCGGTGGTGTGGACCATGTACCGCCGCGCAAGCGTCCGCGCTG
Source organism: Streptomyces sp. YIM S03343 (assembly GCF_054729195.1). Lineage (NCBI taxonomy): Bacteria > Bacillati > Actinomycetota > Actinomycetes > Kitasatosporales > Streptomycetaceae > Streptomyces > Streptomyces sp. YIM S03343. Next base: position 4,589,353 of record NZ_JBPUKX010000001.1, on the reverse strand, counting down.
GCACGAAATGCTGCGTGACGCCTGGCGTGCGCGCAGGGGCGGGACCTCCGCCGCCGAACCGGCCACTGACGGGAACCTCTCGTCGAGCCCGGCCGCAGCAGAGACTCCGTCTCATGCCCAAGGAGCATGATTAGTGAACGCGATTGCCAGCCTCTTCAGTTTCATCACGACACCCGTCTCCTGGGTGATCGTCCAGTTCCACACGGTGTACGGGAAGATCTTCGGCCCCGACACGGGCTGGGCCTGGGGCCTGTCCATCGTGTCCCTGGTGATCGTGATCCGTATCGCCCTGATCCCGCTCTTCGTGAAGCAGATCAAGGCCACTCGGGCCATGCAGACACTGCAGCCCGAGATGAAGAAGATCCAGGAGCGCTACAAGAGCGACAAGCAGCGCCAGTCCGAAGAGATGATGAAGCTGTACAAGGAAGCGGGCACCAACCCGCTCTCCTCGTGCCTTCCCATCCTGGCGCAGTCCCCGTTCTTCTTCGCCCTGTACCGCGTGCTCAACAGCATCGCGACGGGCAAGACGATCGGCGTCATCAACCAGGACCTGCTCAACAGCGCCCGGCATGCGCACGTCTTCGGCGCCCCGTTGGCCGCGAAGTTCACGGACAGCGCGGCCAAGGTCGAGGCGCTCGGCGCCTCGCTGACCGACGTCCGGGTCGTGACCCTCATCATGATCGTCCTGATGTCGGCGTCCCAGTTCTACACGCAGCGCCAGCTGATGACGAAGAACGTCGACACCACGGTGAAGACGCCGTTCATGCAGCAGCAGAAAATGCTGATGTACGTCTTCCCGGTGATGTTCGCCGTCTTCGGCATCAACTTCCCGGTCGGTGTTCTCGTCTACTGGCTGACCACCAACGTGTGGACCATGGGCCAGCAGATGTATGTGATCCACAACAACCCGACCCCCGGTTCCAAGGCTCAGGCCGCGTACCTGGAGCGTCTCAGCAAGCACGTCGCGAACCACGGGAAGACCCGCAGCCGCGGCGAGCGTGCGATCGTCAAGGCGATCGTCTCCAAGGGCCGGGACCGTAACGAGTTCGAGCGCACGTTCATCACCAGCCTGAGCAAGGCGGGTCTCGCCGCCCAGGCCGACGGCACCGTGGTGAAGGCCGACAGCGTCACCGCCGTCCAGACCGAGGACGGCACGGCCGTGACCCCCGCACCGGCCAAGCGTCAGCAGCCCAAGCGGCAGTCCAAGTCCCAGCGCCAGTCCGGCGGTGCCAAGGCGGACGACTCCCCGTCGTCCACCTCGCTCGAGAAGCCCGACGAGCCGCAGGACACGCCGCCCGCCGCGGAGAAGGCCCCCGAGAAGGCCGCCCCGAAGCCCGGCACCGGTGGCCGGAGCCGGGCCCAGTCCGGCCAGCGCAAGGGCGGCTCCCGGCCCAAGTCCCCGACCAAGAAGTAAGAAGGAGTCCATCCCGTGACGGAAGGCACCACCGCCGCCGCTGCCGAGGGCGCGGACGCCCTGACCCGCCTTGAGCAGGAGGGTGAGATCGCGGCGGACTACCTTGAGGGTCTGCTGGACATCACCGACCTCGACGGTGACATCGACATGGACGTCGAGGCCGACCGCGCCTCTGTCTCGATCATCAGCGACACGGGCGGCCGTGATCTGCAGAAGCTGGTCGGCCGGGACGGCGAGGTGCTGGAGGCGCTTCAGGAGCTCACGCGGCTGGCGGTGCACCGGGAGACCGGCGACCGCAGCCGGCTGATGCTTGACGTCGCGGGCTACCGGGCAAAGAAGCGTGCCGAGCTGTCCGAACTGGGCGCCAAGGCCGCCGCCGAGGTGAAGAACACCGGCGAGCCGGTCAAGCTGAAGCCGATGACGCCGTTCGAGCGCAAGGTCGTGCACGACGCGGTCAAGGCCGCGGGGCTGCGCAGCGAGTCGGAGGGCGAGGAGCCGGAGCGCTTCGTCGTCGTGCTTCCCGCCTGAGCGGTTCCCACGATCCACCGGCCCCGTCTGTCCACCAGACGGGGCCGATTTCTTGTCAGCTTTCTTGTCAGTGTGATGATTCTGGAGGCCGGCGCCGGGTGCGTCGGTGCGGTACGGAAGGACGGTTCCCGTGACGGAGGCAGCGGAGCTTCCCCCTGCGCCCGAGCAGGCGCGTGAGGTGTTCGGCGAGCGTTATGCCGATGCGGTCCGGTACGCGGAGCTGCTCGCCGAGGCGGGTGTGCAGCGCGGTCTGATCGGGCCCAGGGAGGTGCCCCGCCTCTGGGAGCGGCACCTGTTGAACTGTGCGGTGCTCTCGGAGGTCGTACCCGAAGCTGTCACGGTGTGCGATGTCGGCTCGGGTGCGGGGCTGCCCGGTATTCCGCTGGCGCTTGTTCGGCCGGATCTGAAGATCACGCTGCTGGAGCCGTTGCTGCGGCGCACCAATTTCCTCACGGAGGTCGTCGAGCTGCTCGGCCTCGACCATGTCACGGTGGTGCGGGGGCGCGCCGAGGAGGTCATGGGGAAGGTGACCCCGGTGCATGTGGTGACGGCCCGCGCGGTGGCCCCGCTGGACCGGCTGGCCGCATGGGGCATTCCCCTACTGAGGCCCTACGGCGAGATGCTGGCGCTCAAGGGCGACACCGCCGAGGAGGAGCTGAAGAGTGCCGCCACGGCGCTGAGCAAGCTCGGTGCCGTGGAGACGTCCATCCTGCATGTGGGCGAGGGGATCGTGGATCCGCTGTCCACGGTGGTGCGGGTCGAGGTCGGAGAGAGTCCGGGCGGTGTGCGGTTCGCGGCCAAGCGGGCCAAGGCGGCCCGGACGGGGCGGGCACGCAGACGCCGCTGAGTGCGGGACGGCCCGCCGACCGAATCGGCCTGCATTCTGCAGGCCGTACTCCACACAAGCTGCCATACCTGTACATGCCGGAGTGTCGCGACAGTTCGGTCACGGGTGCCCTGCATCGTGTTTCACGTGAAACGTCGCTCACTGCTGCACGGCATCATCAGTCGGGGTCGCGCCGCCGCTCCCCGTGACCGCAAGTCCCATGGTCCGCTTCCGAAGAACCCTGCTTCGGGAGCCTCTTCGGCCCCCTCAAGGGGGGCCGAGTTGTCCACAGAGGTGGATTTCTCCACAGAAGGCCAGGGCTCACTGGTTCGGGACCCCGATGGCATGGGAGGCTCTGTTCATTGCGAGCCTGAAGTCGAGGAGAGTGAATCCTTGCGGTCCGACGCCAATATCGCGGGACCGATGACCGACCCGGTCCCCGGTCCCCGAAGCGAGTCGATGGGGGTGGATGTTTCACGTGAAACACCGCCCCCGATGGACGACACTCCCATCGGTCGTGCTGCCCAATTGGCGGTCGAGGCGCTGGGCCGGGCCGGCGAGGGCTTGCCACGGCCAGAGCACACCCGCGTCATCGTGGTCGCCAACCAGAAGGGCGGGGTGGGCAAGACGACGACGACCGTCAACCTTGCCGCCTCGCTGGCACTGCACGGCAGCCGTGTCCTGGTGATCGACCTCGACCCCCAGGGCAACGCGTCGACCGCCCTGGGGATCGACCACCATGCCGAGGTCCCGTCGATCTATGACGTGCTGATCGAGAGCAAGCCGCTGTCGGATGTCGTCCAGCCGGTCCCGGATGTGGAGGGACTCTTCTGCGCGCCGGCGACGATCGACCTCGCCGGTGCCGAGATCGAACTGGTCTCACTGGTGGCGCGGGAAAGCCGGCTCCTGCGGGCGATTCAGTCCTACGATCAGCCGCTGGACTACATCCTCATCGACTGCCCTCCCTCCCTGGGCCTGCTCACCGTCAACGCGCTGGTCGCCGGGCAGGAGGTCCTGATCCCGATCCAGTGCGAGTACTACGCGCTCGAGGGCCTCGGCCAGCTCCTGCGCAATGTCGACCTGGTGCGGGGGCACCTCAACCCCGCCCTGCATGTGTCGACCATTCTCCTCACGATGTACGACGGCCGGACGCGTCTGGCGTCACAGGTTGCCGAGGAGGTGCGCACCCACTTCGGTGACGAGGTGCTGCGGACGAGCATCCCCCGCTCCGTCCGTATCTCCGAGGCTCCGAGCTACGGTCAGACGGTTTTGACCTACGATCCAGGATCGAGCGGTGCCCTCTCCTACTTCGAGGCGGCACGAGAACTCGCGCTGAAGGGTGTCGGTGTCAGTTACGACCCGACGCAAGCCCATATCGGCGCCCAGAACGACCCGAGCATGGTGGAGGGGATCCAGTGAGTGAGCGACGGAGGGGGCTGGGCCGAGGTCTTGGCGCGCTGATCCCCGCGGCACCGACGGAGAAGGCGGTCGTTCCGGCCCCGCTGGGGGGTAGCCCGTCGGTGTCCCCCGCGAGCGTTCCGGTGCTGACCGCGGACCGGGGGGTGGCCGCCGCGAGGGTCACCACGCTGGCGCCTGTTGCCCAGGAACCGGAGGATGTGTCCCCACGGGGTGCGATGGAGACTCCCGTGGGGCCGATCGGCGCCCACTTCGCCGAGATCCCGCTCGACGACATCACGCCGAACCCGCGGCAGCCACGTGAGGTCTTCGACGAGGACGCACTCCAGGAACTGATCACCTCCATCAGGGAGGTCGGCCTCCTCCAGCCCGTCGTCGTCCGGCAGCTGGGCCCCGCGCGCTACGAGCTCATCATGGGCGAGCGCCGCTGGCGGGCCTGCCGTGAGGCGGGTCTCGAAGCGATCCCGGCGATCGTCCGGGCCACCGACGACGAGAAGCTCCTTCTCGACGCCCTCTTGGAGAACCTCCACCGGGCCCAGCTCAACCCGCTGGAGGAGGCGGCCGCCTACGACCAGCTGCTGAAGGACTTCAACTGCACGCATGACCAGCTGGCCGACCGGATCGGACGCTCCCGCCCGCAGGTCTCCAACACGCTGCGGCTGCTGAAGCTGTCCCCGGCCGTTCAGCGCCGGGTCGCCGCGGGCGTGCTGTCCGCGGGCCATGCCCGGGCACTGCTGTCGGTCGAGGACTCGGAGGAGCAGGACCGGCTGGCGCACCGGATCGTCGCCGAGGGGCTGTCGGTGCGGGCCGTCGAGGAGATCGTGACCCTGATGGGTTCGCGTCCCCAGACGAGCCAGCGGTCCAAGGGGCCCCGTGCCGGTACGCGGGTCTCACCCGCACTGTCCGACCTCGCCACACGGCTGTCGGACCGCTTCGAGACCCGGGTGAAGGTCGATCTGGGCCAGAAGAAGGGCAAGATCACGGTCGAGTTCGCCTCCATGGAGGACCTCGAGCGGATCCTCGGGACCCTCGCCCCGGGTGAGGGACCGGTCTTTGAGAGGAGCCTGGACGACGGCGATTCCGAGGACACGGAGGACTGAGTCCTCGGGCGGTTTCTCGGGGCGGCGGTGGAGCCGGCGGAGGTGGGGAGCGGACGGTGTCCGGTGTGTACCGGAACGCAGTCCGCTCTTTCCTTTCTGCCGGTATCGGGGCAATCGCAGGGTGGATACCATGCGATCGGGCATGGCGGTCGACCTGGCAGGACTTCTGAGGGGGAGGCGGTGGCCATGCGAACGGTGAGCCGTACCGGCCTGGTGAGCGTGGGACTGGGACTGGGGGCGGTCGGCGGGTTCGTCGGCAGTCTGCTCAGGGAACGGAACGCTCTGACTGCAGCCCGCGGTGGAGCGGGCGAAGGAAGCGAGGAACAGCCTTCATGGGGCGCCGGGTCGTACCGCTCACACTGGACAACCTCCAGGATCTCCCCCGACGCTGCCGTTCGTGCGTCTTCTGGGAACTGGATCCCGTGAGCGGAGAAGAGGCCGCCAGGAGCGGTACGACGGCCCTGGAGAAGGAGTCCTGGATCTCCGCCGTGCTGCTGGACTGGGGTTCCTGCGGTCGTGTCGTCTACATCGACGACTCCCCGGTGGGCTTTGTCCTCTACGCGCCCCCCGCCTATGTGCCCCGCTCCGCGGCGTTCCCCACTAGTCCCGTCTCACCGGACGCGGTGCAGCTGATGACCAGCTTCATCCAGCCCGGCTATCAGGGTCAGGGGCTCGGCCGGGTGATGGTCCAGACGGTCGCCAAGGATCTGCTGCGCCGGGGCTTCAAGGCGATTGAGGCGTTCGGCGACGCCCGCTGGAAGGAGCCCGCCTGCCTTCTTCCGGTGGACCATCTGCTCGCCGTCGGCTTCAAGACCGTACGGCAGCATCCGGTGCACCCGAGACTGCGTCTGGAGCTGCGTTCCACGCTCTCCTGGAAGGAAGACGTGGAGATGGCCCTGGACCGTCTTCTGGGGGCCGTACAGAAGGAACCAGCGCTTCGGCCCCTCTGACCCGGAGGCGTGCGGACCGATGTCAGCGGCGTGGTGATGCAGTGGGGGCCAACTCCCTTCGAGGAGTTGGCCCCCACTCATGCTTCATGTTTCACGTTTCATGTTTCACGTGAAACATCGCCACCGCGACAGGCGGCGTTCTTCGTCAGAAGGTCTTGGCGGCGCTGTCGCCGATGAACTCCTCGAGGTCGCGGACGATCGCGGCCTTGGGCTTGGCGCCGACGATGGTCTTCGCGACCTCACCCCGCTGGTACACGTTCAGGGTCGGGATGGACATGACGCCGTAGCGGGCGGCCGTGTTCGGGTTCTCGTCGATGTTGAGCTTGACGATCTCGATCTTGTCGCCGTACTCGGCGGCGATCGCCTCGAGCGACGGAGCGATCTGACGGCACGGACCGCACCAGGCGGCCCAGAAGTCCACCAGGACGGGCTTGTCGTTCTTCAGGACGTCCTCTTCGAAAGAAGCGTCGGTCACATGCTTCAAAGTGCCGGCCACTGCGGGCTCCTTCATTTGGTGCGGTCGGGCGGTTCGGGGAGGGTCAGACGGTGGTCTTCTCGGGCTCGGCCTTCTCCTCGTCCGCGAGGGCGGACAGGAAGCGCTCGGCGTCGAGAGCGGCGGAGCAGCCGGTGCCGGACGCGGTGATCGCCTGGCGGTAGGTGTGGTCGACCACGTCACCGGCGGCGAAGACACCGGTGAGGCTCGTGCGCGTGGAGGGGGAGGCGACCTTGAGGTAGCCCTCCTCGTCCAGGTCGAGCTGGCCCTTGAACAGTTCGGTGCGCGGGTCGTGGCCGATCGCGATGAACAGGCCGGTGACCGCGAGGTCCGAGAGCTCGCCGGTCTTGACGTTGCGCAGCTTCAGGCCGGACAGCTTCTGTCCGCCCTGGACCTCGGCGACCTCGCTGTCCCAGATGAACTTGATCTTCGGGTCGGCGAAGGCACGCTCCTGCATGGCCTTGGAGGCGCGCAGAGTGTCCCGGCGGTGGATGATCGTCACGGACTTGGCGAACCGGGAGAGGAAGGTGGCCTCCTCCATCGAGGTGTCGCCGCCGCCGATCACAGCGATGTCCTGGTCCTTGAAGAAGAAGCCGTCACAGGTGGCGCACCACGAGACGCCGCGACCGGACAGGGCGTCCTCGTTCGGCAGACCGAGCTTGCGGTGCTGGGAGCCGGTGGCGACGATGACGGCCTTCGCCCGGTGGACGGTGCCCTCGGTGTCCGTGACGGTCTTGATCTCACCGGTGAGGTCGACGGAGACGACATCGTCCGCCACCAGCTCGGCACCGAAGCGCTCGGCCTGGGCGCGCATGCTGTCCATGAGCTCGGGGCCCATGATGCCGTCGCGGAAGCCGGGGAAGTTCTCCACCTCGGTGGTGTTCATCAGCGCGCCACCCGCGGTGACGGCGCCCTCGAACACCAGCGGCTTCAGCGATGCGCGCGCGGTGTAGAGCGCCGCCGTGTAGCCGGCGGGACCGGAACCGATGATGATCACGTTACGGACGTCGCTCACGACTTGATTCCTCGTCTCTGGACTGCGTCGTACGGCGGGGGAGCCTTCCTCACTGCTCTCACCCACCCAACGGATCCTAAGGGGCGAGCATTCCCGCTGGGTTCGGCCACACGGGGAGCCGCAGGGTGACCCCGCGCACGAAGAGCTCAGGGACGGTCGTAGGACTCCGTGAGCAGCACCTTGCCGGGGGTCTGCTCGTGGCAGGACGCGTCGACGACGTAGGCCGTGACCTTGGTGTCATCGGAGGCGGCGGGGAGCACGACGAGATACGCCTCCCTGCCGTCGTAGGTGCCCTTCTTGGCGCCGAGCACATCGGCGGTGCCGCGGTGGATGCCCGCGCGGACGCATCCGGGGATCGCCGCCGAGGGCTGGATCATGGTCTGAGGCCTGTCGGTCTGGGACTGGATGCCCCACGGCTTCTGTGTGTCGGAGCCGCGTCCGGTGCCCTGCTTCTTGGCGAGCAGCTCCGTCACCTGGCTCTTGAGGTGCTCCTTGGCGAAGGTGCCGGCAGCGGTGGTCGTGCTCGTCGAGTCGTGGCCGACGAGCGTCGACACCAGCACGGAGCCCCCGCCGAGGAGGGCGGCGGTCAGCACGGCACCCAGGATGACTTTCCGGCGGCGTCCGAGGGGCCTGCGCTCCTTGCGGCCGGGCCCGGTCGCGGCGGACGAGCGGCCTGCGGGGCGGTCCGTCGGCCGTTCGGCGGGACGGTCTGTGGGGTGGTCCATGGAGTTGGCGTGGTCCGCCTCTGCCGATGTTTCACGTGAAACACGCGCCTCGGCGGCGAGGGCCGCATCGATGCGCTGGGCGACATTGGCGGGCATGTGAGTGGGGACGGGGAGGGTGCCGAGCAGGTCCTGGATCTCCGCGAGCGAGCCATGGACATCCGCGCACAGCTCGCACCCGTCGAGATGGCTTTGCACCTCGGCGGTCCGGGAGGGCGGGAGCAGCCCCTCGGTGAGGTCGGAGAGCTCGGTGACGTCCGGGTGCTCCGTCGTGTCCGTCGTCGGCGTCACGCTCGTCCACCTCCGCCCTTCACAGCCGCTGAATCGCTCGGTCCCGCATCGTCGGATCCCCTGCCGTGGGATCCCGCTGCCGGTGGGACGGATGTCCCCTGCGCCCGGTTCCGTCCTGGAGCCGGGTCTTGCGCGTCGCCGCCGCTTTCCGGTCTCAGATGGGCGATCAGGGGGAGGAGCCTGGCTCTGCCCCGGGCGCAGCGGCTCTTCACCGTCCCGGTCGGGACGCCGAGGATGCGGGCGGCCTCGGCGACGGGGTAGCCCTGCATGTCCACCAGGACGAGGGCCGCCCGCTGGTCGGGCGGCAGGGTGCCGAGCGCTTCCAGCAGCTGGCGGTGCAGATCATTGCGCTCCGCCGGGGCCGAGGCCGACTCGTGCGGCTCCAGGAGCTGCTCCAGCCGCTCGGTGTCGTCCACCGGGGACGTCTTGCGGGAGGCAGCCTTGCGGGCCCGGTCGAGGCAGGCGTTCACCGTGATCCGGTGCAGCCATGTCGTGACGGCCGACTGGCCCCGGAAGGTGTGGGCGGCCCGGTAGGCGGACACGAGGGCGTCCTGCACCGCGTCGGCGGCCTCCTCGCGGTCCCCCAGCGTCCGCAGCGCGACGGCCCAGAGCCGGTCCCGGTGCCGCCGCACGAGCTCCCCGAAGGCGTCGGGGTCGCCTTCCACATGACGGGCCAGCAGATCCTGATCGCTGGCCCCGTCGTATCCGGCGCCCTCCGCCATCCGTCCCTCCCCTTCCGGCGAGACGTCAGCCCGTGAACTTCACTTCGGTGATGGCCTGCTTGTAGCCGGCACGGCTGTACGCGGTCGGATCCGAGCCCGAGTATGGAACGGCCGTGATCCAGACGAGGACGTACTGCGTTTTCACCGACTTCGCGAGCTTCACGGTCGCGCTGTTGCCACTCGTCGTCCCGCTGCCGATCTTCGTCATGTCGCTCAGCGACGATGGCGTCAGCGAGTCGGCGGAGTACAGGTCGACCGTAGTGTGGTCGCCGGAGTACTGGAGCCCGAGGGACGCCGCACTGAGGTCCTGTGCCGAGCCGAGGTCGTAGACGATGCCCACTCCTGGCTTGTACGGCGCGAGGACCGGACCCTTTATGAAGGTATTCGTCTTCCAGTAGGTCGAACTGTTGCCGTCGTACGTTTTGCCGACGTCGCTGGGGTGCTGGGCGTCGCCCGTGGCAACGAATTCCTGGGCGTGTGCCACCGTGAGCTGCTTGACCGGCTTCGTGTTGCCGCTGTTCTTGTCGTGCCCGTCCGTCGTCTGGGTCTGGTTCGTGTCGTCGGACTTGCCGTCCGGGCCCATCAGAGTGTCCGCCAACTGCCAGCTGCCCAGCCCCAGGGCGGCGATCAGGAGGGCGGAGACGGCCCACTTGAGGGCTTTTCCAGTGCGGCTCTGGAGCGGGGGCGGGGGCGTGGTGATCGGCTGGGTGGCGCCGGGGTGCGGCGCCGGGCGGTTGTAGTTGCCCTGCTGGTACGTGGTGCGCTGGTACTCCGGCGGTGCCGTGAACGCGGGCTCCGGCGGGCGGATGCGGGGCATCTCACCGATCGCCTTGACCAGCTCCTCCGGCGAGGTGCAGGGCGCCTCGTGCCGCGAGGCTGTCGCCCCGTCGTTGGCGAGCGCCCGCATGGTCAGCTCGGACAGTCCCCGGTGGACACCGGCGCGCACCTGGTCGGGGGCGACGAGGCCCACGTCCTTGGGCAGGCCGGACAGGCCGAACGCGTCCTCCTCGTACGGCCAGCGCTGGGTGAGCGCCGCGTACAGCAGGGCGCCGATCGCCTCGGTGTCGGTGCGCTGCGGGGTGTCGGAGTCGATGCCGCGCAGCGCGGCGTTCACCGCGAGGCCTCGGATGCGCCACTGCCCGGTCGAGGCGCGCAGCACGGCGTTGGGGTTCAGCCGCAGATGGGCGAGTCCCTCACGGTGCGCGGCGGCCATGGCGGCGGCGATCTGACTCACCATCTGGTAGGCGTCGTGCGCCTCCAGCGGGCCGACGGCGAGCAGCGTGGTGAGCTCGGTCGCGTCGGGGAGCCATTCGTGGACGACGTAGACGAGATCGTTCTCCTCTACGGCGTCCAGGACTTGGACGAACCGCGGGTCGCCGAGCAGGGCGGCGGAACGGGCCGCGGCCAGCACGGTCCGCGCCCGCGGATGGTCCGACGGGAGGGTGTGGACGCCGACGGCGCGGCGCAGTTTCTCGTCGACCGCCCGCCAGCTGCTGAAGCCGTCCAGTCGGGTGACGCACTCCTCCAGCCGGTAGCGTCTGGCCAGCTTGTGCCCGCTGTGCAGTTCGGGCCGTGAGGCCGTACCGGGACTCATGGACCCGCTGCTCCCCTGTGCCTGGTCGTGTTCCGTGTCCCGCTCCGGGTTCTGGGCCACCCCGTCGGCCGTGGTCTGGTCCGCCTTGGCGGTCAGCGGCTTGCCACCGCTGTTGTCTGCCACGTCGACGGCAGCCGTGCTCCGTTCCGCCACCGCCGTTCCTGCCTCCCCATCCGTTGCACGCTGTCCGACGCCGAAACCAATTGTGCCCACAGTCCGCCGTCATGCACGACACACGACGGCGGACGATGGTTGTGCGCTTGCCCCCTTCTCAGCGTCCCAGTCGCCCGCGCACCATGCCGACGAGGGAGTTGAGTTCCTCGATGCGCATGCGGCGCGCGGCGACGAAGAAGACGCCGAGCAGAAGGGCACCACCGGCGAGCAGCGCGGCGAAGGAGCCGACGACACCCTGGCCGATGGTCTGGGCGATCCCGTAGACGGCCGCCCCGCTGAGCAGTGCGGCCGGCACCGAGGCGATGCACAGCCGCGCGTAGGTCCTGATGACGCGGGCCCCGTCGAGGTCGCCGCCGAGCCGCTGTCGCAGCCTCTTCCAGGCGACCCCCACACCGATCGCGTAGGCCACACCGTATGCGGCGGCCATGCCGGCCACGGCCCAGCGGGCCGGGAGCAAGTAGTAACAGGCCGCCGAGGCGCCCGCGTTGACCCCCGCCACGATGACGGTGTTGTAGAAGGGGGTCCGGGTGTCCTCGTAGGCATAGAAGGCGCGCAGGACGACGTACTGCACTGAGTACGGGATCAGGCCAAGGGCGAACGCCATCAGCATGAAGCCCATGTTGGTGGCCGATTTGGTGCCCGAGGAGCCGAAGATCAGCGTGCACATCGGGATGCCGAGCGAGAGGAAGCCGAACGCGATCGGCACGATCGCGACGGCGGTCGTGCGCAGGCCCTGCGAGATGTCGTCGCGGACGGCGCCCGCGTCGCCTTCGGCGGCGGAGCGCGAGATACGCGGCAGCAGCGCCGCCATCAGGGAGACGGTGATGATGGCCTGCGGCAGGCCCCAGATCAGCTGGGCGTTGGCGTAGGCGGCGAGACCGGTGCCGGCGACCCTCGAGTTCTTGCCCGCGGCGGTGGACAACTGGGAGACCACGAGCGCGCCCGCCTGGTTGGCGAGGACGAACAGGACGGTCCACTTGGCGAGCGTGGCGGCCTTGCCGAGGCCGTGGCCCCGCCAGTCGAAGCGCAGCCGCAGCCGGAACCCGGTCTCACGCAGGTACGGGATCATCGCCAGGGCCTGGACGACGAGGCCGAGCAGAATGCCGACGCCGAGCAGCCGCTGGCCCTCCGGCGGGATGCTGGTGACCTCCATGCCGGAGTTGGCGGCGGTGCCGTAGACCCAGATGAACATGCCGAGGGTGACGATGATCACGATGTTGTTGAGGACCGGGGTCCACATCATCGCGCCGAACTTCCCGCGGGCGTTGAGGACCTGACCCATGACCACATGGACGCCCATGAAGAAGATCGAGGGCAGGAAGTAACGGACGAAGGTGACAGCGACCTCGTTGGCGTCCGGGTTGGCGGCCACGGAGTTGGACAGCACGCGGATGAGCAGCGGGGCGATCGCGATGGCGAGTGCCGTCAGCGCGCCCAGTGCGACCATCACCAGGGTCAGCAGCCGGTTGGCGTAGGCCTCGCCGCCGTCCTCGTCCTCTTTCATGGCGCGCACCAGCTGGGGCACGAACACGGAGTTGAGGCCGCCGCCGACGGTGAGGATGTAGATCATCGTGGGCAGCTGGTAGGCGACCTGGAAGGTGTCGCCGAGCACGCCGACGCCCAGCGCGGAGACGATCAGCGCGGAGCGGATGAAGCCGGTGAGCCGGGAGACCAACGTGCCCGCGGCCATCACGGCGCTGGACTTCATGAGGTTCGACGCGCGGCCGCCCGTCTTCCCGGACTCGGGAGCGGCGGGCGTGGCGGTGAGGTTCATGGTCGCGTCGGTGCCGCGGGGCGGCGCCTGCGGTGCCTGGCTCTGCTGTGCGCCCCACTGACCGCCGGGGGCCGCTGCGGGACCTGGTACGGACGGGGACTCGGGGTAGGGGCGTGAGCCGCCCTGCTGCTGGTCGCGGAAGAGATGCGCGAAGGCGTCCGGCTCGTGGTACTCGTCCCCGGAGTCGGCCACGAGGTCGTCCACGCCCACGTACTGGGTGGTGCGGGGATCGTCGCCGTAGGGCCGGTTCGGGGCGGGGCGCTCCGGTTCCGGGGCCGGGGTCTGGGCCCACAGTCGCGGGTCGGGGGCGTACGGCGAGCGGGGCGGCCTGCCGTAGAGCGGCTGCTGGGGCTGCTGCGGCTGGGGTCCCGGGGGCGGCGGTGGGTGCGCGGCGCGGTCGTAGAACGCCTCGGCGACCGGGTCCTGGGCGGCGAGGTCCTGCGCCTGGTAGGGGTCCTGGCGGTAGGCGTCTTGGAAGTAGGTGTCGGCGGGTGGTTGGGAGGGCACCTGGCCGGGCTCGGGCGGCGGGCCCTCGGGGTAGCCGGGACCGCCCGCGGCGGCCCGTCCACGGTCACCGTCGTACGGCGCGTTCATGCTTACCCCACCTCATCGTCCCCGGCCCACCGGCCACGACATCGCTCAACGGTCCACTCTCTCACCCGTGCCGGACGGGGCGGCGCTTTCCGGAGCGGTGTCCGGTGTCGGGTCACTCGGCTGCTCCGGGGCGTCTGCCCGGGACTCGGCGCCGGACTCCTCCGCCGGACGGTCCTCCGTGGTCCCGGGGGTTCCGGTGTGCCCGGTGCTGTCGGAGGGATCGCCCGCGCCGTCGGGGCCGTCCGCAGTGGCCTCCCGGGCGGCCGCGCGTTTGCGCTGCGTGTACATCCGGAAGCCGGCCAGCACCAGCAGCAGGACGCCGCCACCGATGACCAGCATCACGGTGGCCGTGACCTCGGTGACCTTCACATCGAAGGTGACGGCCTGACCGTATGCCTGGCCGTCCTCCGTGTACAGCTGAGCGATCACTGTCGCCTGGCCGTTGGCGTTCGCGGACGTGGTGAACTTCACCGACTGGCTGTGGCCGCCGGACACCGCGACGCGCTGCTCCTGGTAGGCCTTGCCGCCGATCTTGAGCCGGGTGGGGTTGGTCGAGGTGAGCCGCAGCACCAGATGTTGGACGCCCTGCACGAGGTTGTTCTGCACCGTCACCGGGATCGTGGCACTGCGCCCGGAGAGCTTGGTCTCGGACTTGTCGATCAGTTTGACCTCGTCGGTGAGGTCGTCGAGATAGCCCTCCACGTCCTGCCGGTAGTCGGCTGCCTGGGAGGGACGGCCCCGCCACGACGTGGACATCTCACGGTTGACGGCCCGTCCGAAGGGGGTCACCACACGGGCCTTGACGGTGAGGACGACCTTGAAGTTGTCGAGTTTGTCCTGCGTGACCGCGATCTGCGCGAAGGCCTGCTTCGGCAGTTCCTGGCGGCGCAGTGACGTCGGGTACGAGGAACCGGACGGGACCCTGGTGGTGGCGCCCGGGTCCGGCTTGGCCTTGGCGGCCGCCGTGAGTTCCTGGGCCTGGGACCAGGTGCTGCCCTGGAGCGCCGTGACGGCCTCGGCCATGGCCCGGACCTGGCTCGCGGACGGCATGCGCTGCGGGGCGACGACGATGCTGCGCTGCTTGTTCGACTGGAGGCCGACGGCCAGGCTCTGGGCCAGGAACCGCTGGACGGCGAGCGTGCTCGCACCGGCCTCGGTCAGATCGCCCTGGAACACCGTCGACAGCCGGGCGTCCGCGACGACCGCGGTGGTGCCGCCGCCGATGGGGCGGGCCGCGGAGGGTGTGTAGGTCAGGCCGCCGGTCTCCTCGAGGCTGTCGCTGCGCGCGATCACCGCGTCGGCGCCCGCGGAGGTGGCGACCTTGACGATGGACGCGTCGACCGCGCCGTTCACCGGCCAGGCGAAGTCCGTGGACGGCTTGACGTGGAGGATCGGCTCGACCGTGTTCTCGATGGCATCCGTGGCCGCCTTCAGCTGGTTCAGCGAACCGGTGACGCCGGTGCCGTTGTGCGCCAGGGAGGCGAGGTCGGGGTCGCCGTAGGGCAGGGCGACGACCTCCTTGCCCGCCACGGCCTGCTGGAGTGCGGCGAGCCACTGCTTGGCGACCGCCTGCTGGGTGCCCGCGGTCGTGGTGCCGTCGTTGTTCCTGACCTTGTAGGTGCGGGTCATGGCGTCGACGGCGGCCAGCAGATCGGGGTCGAGGACCCAGGTGACATCGAGGTTCTTGCCCAGCGACACCAGCTCCGCCAGTCGTCCGCCGGGCGCGAGGTCCTTCGTGAGGTCCTCGTCGAGGAACACCCGCGTCTGCTGCTCGCCGGGACCCGACTCGGCGGTCATGTGGACGGTGGAGATCAGCGGCCAGAGGTACGTCGTCTTCGTTCGGGTGCTCGCCTCGTCGGGCTGCCAGGGCAGGAAGGTCCGCTGGATGCCCAGCACCTGCTCCCAGGGCTGTGCCGAGGTCTGCCCGGAGAGGGAGACACCGAGCTGGTAGACGCCGTCGGCGCCGAGGTCGAGCTTGCCGACCGGCACGGAGATGCTGAAGTGCTCGGCGACGCCGGGGGTGAGCTTGGCGAACTTCTCGACGTACTTGCCGCCGATCTCCTCGGCGTCGGCACCGGGCACATAGCCGGAGCGGCCGGCGGCGGTGTCGATCGCGGAGCGGGTGGTCAGGACGGAGCCGACACGCAGGCCCACATGGGCGTCGGTGACGGTCTGCTTGCTCTTGTTGGTCAGCGTGCCGGTGATCGTCAGCGTGTCCCCGTCGGTGGGGGCGCTGGGAGTGAGGGCGTCCAGCGAGACGGCGACCGTGCTGGAGCCGGACACCTCCTTCGCGGAGGCCGCCGCGGACGTCTGAGGAGATGCCGCGGCGGGCAGCTGGAGCACACCGGCCAGCAGGGGCGCGCCGGCGAGCAGCGCTCCGGCCCGGCGCAGCCACCGGCGGGCAGGTGAGGGAGCCGTCCCCTGGAAGTCTGCCGCCTCGGCCACGCGCTCGCCCGTCCCTTGTCGTCAGTGGTCAGTGGTCGTCGCAATGTACGTCCACGCATGGTAACGATGCCCGCTGAGCGGAAGTGCCACGGAGGGCCTCCACAAGATCGGAGAATTCGCCGAGCGGCTCGTTATGCGCCTGTATAAGGGGAGAGACGACGAAAGTCACAACGGTGGTTCTCGGGCTGGTATGGGCCCAGGTGATCGTCCGAACCTAATGGAGGCGCGGCCGTCGGTCCGGGCACCGTACCCTCTTCTGTTGTGCCGAACGCCAACGAAGACACCTACTCCACCACCCTGAGTCAGGAGCAGCGACGCGCCGTGACCGAGCTGCTGCGGGTGGCCCCCGCCGCCGACGACCTGGCCCGCCGTTTCCAGCAGGCCGGGTTCTCCCTGGCCCTCGTGGGCGGCTCGGTCCGGGACGCGCTGCTCGGCCGGCTCGGCAACGATCTGGACTTCACCACCGACGCCCGCCCCCAGGACGTCCTGAAGATCGTGCGGCCGTGGGCGGACGCGGTGTGGGAGGTCGGGATCGCCTTCGGCACCGTCGGCGTGCAGAAGGACGGCTACCAGATCGAGGTCACCACCTATCGGTCGGAGGCGTACGACCGGACCTCCCGCAAGCCCGAGGTGTTGTACGGAGACTCCATCGAGGAAGACCTCGTCCGGCGTGACTTCACGGTGAACGCGATGGCCGTGGCGCTGCCGCAGCAGGAGTTCATCGATCCGCACGGCGGGCGCGAAGATCTCGCCGCACGGATCCTGCGCACCCCGGGCACCCCGGAGGAGTCCTTCTCGGACGACCCGCTGCGCATGATGCGGGCAGCCCGGTTCGCCGCGCAGCTCGACTTCGAGGTGGCGCCCGAGGTCGTCGCGGCGATGAAGGAGATGAGCGGGCGGCTGGAGATTGTCTCGGCCGAGCGGGTCCGGGACGAACTGAACAAGCTGATCCTTTCGGCACACCCCCGCAAGGGTCTGACACTGCTCGTCGAGACCGGCCTCGCCCGTCATGTGCTGCCGGAGCTGCCGGCGCTCCGGCTGGAGAGCGACGAGCACCACCGTCACAAGGACGTCTACGAGCACACGCTGATCGTCCTGGAGCAGGCGATTGCGCTGGAGGAGAACGGCCCCGACCTCACCCTCCGTCTGGCGGCCCTGCTGCACGACATCGGCAAGCCGCGCACGCGCCGCTTCGAGAAGGACGGCCGTGTCTCGTTCCACCACCATGAACTGGTCGGGGCGAAGATGACGAAGAAGCGGATGGCGGCGCTCAAGTACTCCAACGAGCTGGTGAAGGACGTCTCGCGCCTGGTCGAGCTCCATCTGCGCTTCCACGGCTACGGCACCGGGGAGTGGACCGACTCGGCGGTGCGCCGGTACGTCCGGGACGCGGGACCGCTGCTCACCCGACTCCACAAGCTGACCCGCTCCGACTGCACCACCCGCAACAAGCGCAAGGCCGTCGCGCTGTCACGGGCGTACGACGGTCTTGAGGCACGTATCGCCGAGCTTCAGGAGCAGGAGGAGCTCGACGCGATCCGTCCCGACCTCGACGGCAACCAGATCATGGAGATTCTGGGCGTCGGGCCCGGGCCGGTGGTGGGCAAGGCGTACAAGCACATGCTGGACCTGCGTCTGGAGAACGGCCCGATGGGCCACGATGCGGCAGTGACGGCCCTCAAGGAGTGGTGGGCCGGGCAGGGCTGAGCCATAGAACCGGGCCATGGACCGGACCATGGAACGGCGCCATGTTTCACGTGAAACATGGCGCCGGATCTACGGACGGGGCTACGCGCGGATCTAAGGACGGGTCTGCGTGCAGCGGGCGCCCGGACGCGACGAGGGGCGGTGTTTCACGTGAAACACCGCCCCTTCGCTGTCGAACCGGCCTTGCCGTTACTTGGTTTCCTTCAGGCAGAGCACCACATCGTGGCCGCCGCCACTCTGGAGGTAGTAGATCGTCGAGCCCGTGACGGACTTGCACTTGTCCCGGTCGCTCGTGCCGTCGAACTTCTCAAGGACCTTGTACTCGGCGCCACTGGACGAGCAGTCGACCTCGTTGAGGTCGGGGTTGCTGAAGGTGCCGTCGTTGTGCATACAGGAGCCCACCGAGGTGGTCTCCGCGTCGTTACGGTTGAGGAACCAGCCGGCGCCGAATTTCAGCGCGGCTATCACAGCGAAGACGGCGATCGCACCCAGCACACGGAGCATCTTCTTTCCCCGCCGGGGCGGCGCGGGCGGCGGCGGGAGCGGGGCACCCTGCTGGGGGAAGGGCGCGTACGGCTGCTGCGGCGGGTAAGGCTGCTGGGGAACCCCGGGCTGGACGGGCTGCTGCCCCATGGGCGGAGTCGGCGTCTGGGCGTACGGATTCTGGCCCTGGGGCGGCGGTGGAACAGACACAGGGGTCCCCCTAGAACGTGAGCGCGAAAAGCGTGAGTTAAGACCCACGTAAAGTACCGGGCGCCTCTGACAACCTGGCAATCTGAGAGGGGGCTGTGTCATTGATGTGACACTTGGCGATACTCAAAGCGGGCCATAGCCGCAGCAACTGTCGCGTAGACAGCGGCCACCGAGAGCACCAGTGCCGCCGAACGGCCGTCCGGCGGGAGCATCAGAGCGGCCACTCCGGCAGCACCGACGAAGGCGACGTTGAAGAGCACGTCGTACAGCGAGAAGACCCGGCCCCGGAAGTCGTCGTCGATGGTGGACTGCACGATGGTGTCCGTGGCGATCTTCGCCGCCTGGGTGGTCAGCCCCAGCACGAAGGCGGCGACCATCACAGGTGCCGTGGCGAACGGGAGTCCGAGCGCGGGCTCCAGTACCGCGGCACAGGCGGCGCACACCGCGATCCACCGCCCGGGACCCAGCCGTCCCACGGCCCAGGGTGTGATCACGGCGGCGGCGAAGAATCCGGCCCCCGAGACGCCCAGCGCCAGCCCCAGCAGCCGGAGCCCGCCGTTGGTCGTGGAGCTCAGGGCGTAGCGGCACAGCATCAGCAGCATGACCAGCAGGGCGCCGTAGCAGAACCGCATGAGCGTCATCGAGGCGAGCGCCCGGGCGGCCTCACGGCGCTCCGGTGCCCCCAGGTGCCGTAGCCCCGCCATGAGGTCGCGCGCGGTGCCGCTGAGGGCCGTCCGCAGCTGTGGCCGGACCAATGCGCGGTCGGGGCCGAGCAGTTCCGGTGGCATGAGCAGGGACGTCAGGCTCGCGCACAGATACAGGGCGGCGCCCACCAGGACGACGGTGGCGTCGGAGTTCGCGATCACGAGCCGCACGACGAAGGCCAGCCCGCCTCCTGCTGTCGCTGCGAGCGTTCCGGCGGTCGGGGAGAGGGAGTTGGCCATCACCAGGCGTTCGGCGTCGACCACCCGGGGCAGTGCGGCGGACAGACCCGCGAGGACGAAGCGGTTGACGGCGGTGACGAACAGTGCGGACAGATAGAAGAGCCAGGCGGGTACGTGGCTCAGCATCAGCAGGGCCGTCCCCGCCGCCAGCAGTGCGCGCAGCAGATTGCCGTAGAGGAAGACCTGGCGGCGCCGCCAGCGGTCCAGCAGGACCCCGGCGAACGGTCCCACCAGGGAGTACGGGAGCAGCAGGACGGCCATCGCGGAGGCGATCGAGGCGGCCGAGGTCTGTTTCTCCGGTGAGAAGACGACGTACGTGGCGAGTGCGACCTGGTAGACCCCGTCGGCCCCCTGGGACAGCAGCCGTACGGCGAGCAGACGGCGGAAGTCGACGAAGCGGAGCAGGACGCGCAGGTCGCGGACGACGGGCATGGGGCTCAGCCTCACATACGGAGAGGGTCCCCGGGCGGACGACCCGGGGACCCCTTCCCGCCCTGGCAGGAGCAGTTGACCGCGCGGTGCGCGGTGTGCGAGCCGAGTGTCAGCGCTCGATCTCGCCGCGGATGAACTTCTCGACGTTCTCGCGGGCCTGGTCGTCGAAGTACTGGACCGGCGGGGACTTCATGAAGTACGAGGCCGCGGACAGCACGGGGCCGCCGATGCCGCGGTCCTTGGCGATCTTCGCCGCGCGCAGGGCGTCGATGATCACACCGGCGGAGTTCGGGGAGTCCCAGACCTCGAGCTTGTACTCCAGGTTCAGCGGGACGTCGCCGAAGGCGCGGCCCTCCAGGCGGACGTAGGCCCACTTGCGGTCGTCGAGCCACGGCACGTAGTCGGACGGGCCGATGTGGACGTTCTTCGCACCCAGGTCCCGGTCGGGGATCTGGGAGGTGACGGCCTGGGTCTTGGAGATCTTCTTGGACTCCAGGCGGTCGCGCTCCAGCATGTTCTTGAAGTCCATGTTGCCGCCGACGTTCAGCTGCATCGTGCGGTCCAGGACGACACCGCGGTCCTCGAACAGCTTCGCCAGGACGCGGTGCGTGATGGTCGCGCCGACCTGCGACTTGATGTCGTCACCGACGATCGGCACACCCGCCTCGGTGAACTTGTCCGCCCACTCCTTGGTGCCGGCGATGAAGACCGGGAGAGCGTTGACGAAGGCGACCTTGGCGTCGATGGCGCACTGGGCGTAGAACTTCGCCGCGTCCTCGGAGCCGACCGGCAGGTAGCAGATCAGGACGTCGACCTGCTTGTCCTTGAGGACCTGGACGACGTCGACGGGCTCGGCCTCGGACTCCTCGATGGTCTCGCGGTAGTACTTGCCCAGACCGTCGTGGGTGTGGCCGCGCTGGACGGTGACACCGGAGGCGGGTACGTCGCAGATCTTGATGGTGTTGTTCTCGGAGGCGCCGATGGCGTCCGCGAGATCGAGGCCGACCTTCTTCGCGTCCACGTCGAACGCGGCGACGAACTCGACGTCGCTCACGTGGTAGTCGCCGAACTGCACGTGCATCAGGCCGGGGACCTTGGACTCCGGGTCGGCGTCCTTGTAGTACTCGACTCCCTGGACCAGCGAGGCGGCGCAGTTGCCCACGCCGACGATGGCTACGCGAATCGAACCCATTCCGGGTGCTCCCTGTGTGTGCGAGTGACGCCCTGACCGGGCTGTCACGTGGCGGTGTCGCCGGGCGAATCCGTCTCCGGGGAGTCCCCGGGACGGGGCAGACCGCCCGTCGATCCAGTTGCGATGTCCTGCTGGGCGGATCCCCCCGCGGCGGGACCTTCGAGGTCCCGCCCGGTCCGCTCACTCTCGATGAGCTCGTTCAGCCAGCGCACTTCGCGCTCCACGGACTCCATCCCGTGGCGCTGGAGCTCGAGTGTGTAGTCGTCCAGCCGCTCCCGTGTGCGTGCCAGCGAGAGGCGCATCTTCTCCAGTCGCTCCTCCAGCCTGCTGCGGCGGCCTTCCAGCACGCGCATGCGGACATCGCGCGACGTCTGCCCGAAGAACGCGAAACGAGCGGCGAAGTGCTCGTCCTCGTACGCGTCGGGACCCGTCTGCGAGAGCAACTGCTCGAAGTGTTCTTTGCCTTCCGCGGTCAGCCGGTAGACGATCTTGGCGCGACGTCCCGCGAGCGGAGCGGCAGGGGCCTCCTCGGGGGTCTTCCCCGTCTCCTCGATCAGCCAGCCGTTGGCGACCAGCGTCTTGAGGCACGGATACAGCGTCCCGTAGCTGAACGCACGGAACACACCCAGCGATGTATTGAGCCGTTTGCGCAGCTCATAGCCGTGCATCGGAGACTCGCGGAGCAGACCGAGCACAGCGAACTCAAGGATTCCGGCACGCCGGCTCATCGTCGCCTCCTCCCGGTCCCGTTCCGCTTGTCTCGCTCCGATGTATCGACTCGATACATCAAGACGATAGAACGGCCTGCCTGATGCGACAAGAGGGGCAATCGTGAACGGGGTCACATCATGGATTCATCGGCGCCGAAGTGCCTGGTTTGAGGTGAACTTCGGGTCACGGCGGGTTTTTGCGGTGCGTAGTCTGTGCGCCATGCACACCACCGGGAACCGAGTGACAGCAGGGGGCGTCCTCGTCCCCGGTGCAGTACGGGTGAATGCAGGACCGACCACATCCGTACTTCGGGGGGACCGGAAACCAGCCGCCGTTTCCAGGCGCCCAAGGGTGCGCCTGCCCGAGGAGTAATCGTTCGATGAGCGAGCACCGTCGCAAACCGCCGCAGCCGCAGGGAGGCGGACGTGCCGAGGCCCGACGCGGCCAGTCCGGCCAGTCCTCCGGCCGCCGTGCGGCACCGCGAGGCGCCACCGGGTCTCCTTCCGATTCCTATGGGTCGAGTGGGTCGAACCGTCACGGGGGCGACGAGCTTCCGTACGGCAGCCGCGCCGAGGCCCGGCGCGCCTCACAGAGAGGCCCTGGCAACCGTCGCAGGGCACCCGACAACGGCCGCGGGCCCGCCGACCCGGGCGGTCCCGGCCGCGCCAGAGCCGGCGCCGCGGGGCAGAAGCGTTTCGTCGACTACCCCCGCTTCGACAAGTACGGCTGGCGCCGCTGGGTGCCGTCCTGGAAGCTCGTCTCCGGACTGTCCATCTTCTTCTTCGGCAGCCTGGTGGCGCTGGTCGGCGTCGCCTACGCCATGGTGGGCCTCCCCAGTGAGAACGATGCGGCCAAGTCGCAGAACAACGTCTACTACTGGTCCAACGGCGACCAGATGGTGGCTACCGGCACCGGGGTGAACCGCCAGAACGTCACCATCGACCGGATCCCCAAGGCGATGCAGTGGGCGGTGATCTCCGCCGAGAACAAGAGCTTCTACCAGGACTCCGGCGTCGACCCCATGGGCATCGCCCGTGCGCTGGTCAACATGGCGAAGGGCGGGCAGACGCAGGGTGGTTCGACGATCACCCAGCAGTTCGTCAAGAACACCTACCTGAGCCAGGACCAGACGATCTCCCGGAAGTTCAAGGAGATGTTCATCTCCATAAAGGTGGGCACGAAGCTCAAGAAGCCGCAGATCCTCCAGGGCTATCTGAACACCTCGTACTACGGCCGCGGCGCCTACGGCATTCAGGCCGCCGCGCAGACCTACTACGGAGTGGACGCGGTCAAGCTCACGCCGAGCCAGTGCGCCGTCCTCGCGGCCCTCCTCAAGGGCCCGACGTACTACGACCCGGCAGGCAACGAGGGCCTCGACCCCACGGCGACGGCCAAGGCCAACACCCAGCGCTCCAAGGACCGCTGGAGCTGGATCCTCAGCGAGATGCACAAGGACAAGCACCTCACGGACTCCGAGTACCAGGAAGCCATCAAGAAGTACCCGACGCCCGACGGCCGCAAGGCGACCAAGGGCATGACCGGCCAGATCAGCTACCTGGTGGACACGGCCAAGAAGTACGTCCTGGCGCACTCCGACATCACCCAGACCCAGTTCGACCAGGGCGGCTACCAGATCTACACGACCTTCGACAAGAAGAAGGTCGAGGCCCTCAACGCTGCCGTCAAGAAGATCCAGAAGGACCGTCTCGACCCGAAGAAGCGTGACCTCGACAAGTACGTCCAGTTCGGTGCGGCCTCGGTGGTGCCCAACGACGGCGCGATCGTCGCGCTGTACGGCGGCGACGGCTACGAGAACAACCACTTCACCAACAACGCCGACACCTCCGGTGTCCCGGTCGGTTCGACGTGGAAGCCGTTCGTGCTCGCCGCGGCCATGCAGGACGGCACGTACAAGACGGCCCCTGATGGTCTGTCACCGCTGGCCAAATACAACGGCGACGACAACCTCAAGGTCAGAAAGCCGGACGGCAGCTACTACCTCAACAAGGACCAGTCGATCTTCCGGCAGCGCAACGAGAGCGAACACGCCTGGGGCTACATCACGCTGCGCAAGGCGATGGAGCAGTCCATCAACACGCCGTTCGTGCAGCTCGGTGTGGACGTCGGCATGACGAAGGTGCGGGACATGGCCAAGGCGTCCGGCATCCTGCCGGACAGCATGTCGCAGGACCTCAACCCGTCGTTCGCCATCGGTACGTCGACGCCCAGCGCGATCCGCATGGCCGACGCCTACGCGACGTTCGCCGCGTCGGGCAAGCATGTCGATCCGTACTCGGTGACGTCGGTCAAGCGGAACGGCACGGAGCTGCCCCGCTTCACCAAGCCGAAGGCCACCACGGCCATGGACGCGAACGTGGCGAACAATGTCACGGACACGCTGGAGAACGTGATCCAGAACGGTACGGGCAAGAACGCCAAGGCCCTGGGCCGTACGGCGGCCGGCAAGACCGGTACCACCGACAGCAACAAGTCGGCCTGGTTCGTCGGCTACACCCAGCAGCTGTCGACCTCGGTCACGATGTTCCGTGAGAACCCGAAGGACCACGAGCTGCTCTCCATGAACGGCACCGCGGGCGTCGCCTCCATCCACGGTGGTGACATCCCGACGCTGGTGTGGACCGAGTACATGAAGGGCGCGCTGAAGGGGAAGTCCGACACCGGCTTCCCGGACGCCGAGAAGATCGGTGTGGTCCAGAATGAGGACGGCGCCCCGTCGCCGACCCCGTCCGTCACCATCACGCCGAGCGAGACGCCGAGCGACACGCCCAGCGCCACGCCGAGCGAGACGCCCGACCTGCCCACGCCGTCCGCGACGAGCACCTGCCGGGGTCCCAGTTGGAAGTGCAACGACAACGGAGGCACCCCCACGGGAGGCACCACTGGCGGGGTGACCTCGACACCGTCGGTGAGCGCCACCAGCACCAGAGGCAATGGCGGAGGCGGCCTCTTCGGAGGCTAGAACGGCCAGCCGGTCCGTTATCGCCCGCCAAGGGTGTTTCACGTGAAACATGGGCCGCCGCACCCCCGAGGTGCGGCGGCCCTCCGTGTTTACCTAGGTTTCCTGGGTTTCCTGGGTTTCCTAGCCTCGTACGGCAGGATGACCCCATGCCCAGTGCAGAAACGACGCCAGCGAGCGTGGACGAGCCCGAGCCCGTGCTGCCGACCAGGGAGGACGAGATCGCCGCGAGCGGCAGCGAGCTGATCGGCGGCCCCATCGGGCGCCACGCCCTGCTCGGGGCGACCTGGTGGACCCCGGTGCGGGTGGTCGTGTTCGTGGCGATCGGGATGTTCGCCCTCGGGTTGGTCCAGAAGGCGCCCTGCTACAACGGGGCCTGGTTCTTCGGCGCCAGTTCGCAGTACACGCACGCCTGCTACTCGGACATCCCCCACCTCTACCAGGGCCGGGGCTTCGCCGACGGGCTCGTGCCCTACTTCGACAAGCTGCCCGGCGACATGGACTACCTCGAATACCCGGTGCTGACCGGTGTGTTCATGGAGGTGGCCGCCTGGCTCACCCCCCACAGCGGCAGCGTCCAGGACCAGGAACAGTGGTACTGGATGGTCAACGCCGCGATGCTGATGGTCTGCGCGGCCGTCATCGCCGTCTGCGTGGCCCGCACCCAGGCACGCCGTCCCTGGGACGGCCTGCTGCTCGCACTCGCGCCCGCCTTCGTGCTGACCGCCACCATCAACTGGGACCTCTTGGCGGTCGCTCTGACGGCCGCCGCGATGCTGATGTGGTCCCGGGGCCGCTCCCTCGCCTTCGGTCTTCTGCTGGGCCTTGCGACGGCCGCCAAGCTCTATCCCGTGTTCCTGCTCGGCCCGCTCTTCCTGCTGTGCTGGCGCGCGGGCAAGTGGCGGGACTTCGGCAGGGCCCTGGGCGGCACGGTCCTGGCCTGGCTCGTGGTGAACCTTCCGGTGATGCTCTTCGCCTTCGAGGGCTGGTCGAAGTTCTACCGGTTCAGCCAGGAGCGGGGCGTCGACTTCGGGTCCTTCTGGCTCATCTGGTCCCAGAACACCACCAATCCGCCCAGCACCGACTTTGTGAACGCCGCCGCGATGGCCCTGGTGGTGCTGTGCTTCGCCGGTATCGCGGTCCTGACGCTGACCGCGCCCCGGCGGCCCCGCTTCGCCCAGCTGGCCTTCCTGGTGGTGGCGGCCTTCATCGTCACCAACAAGGTCTACTCACCGCAGTACGTTCTGTGGCTGGTCCCGCTGGCGGTGCTGGCCCGGCCGAAGTGGCGGGACTTTCTGATCTGGCAGGCCTGCGAGGTGACGTACTACCTCGGGATCTGGATGTACCTCGCGTACACGACCAGCGGCGACGCCCACAAGGGTCTGCCCACCCACGGCTACCACTGGGCCATCGCCGTGCATCTGCTGGGCACGCTGTACCTGTGCGCCGTCGTCGTACGGGACATCCTCCTGCCGGAGCGGGACGTGGTGCGCATCTCCGGTGACGACGACCCCTCGGGTGGTGTGCTCGACGGGGCGGAGGACGTCTTCGTGCTCGGCTCCGCCGCCCGTCCCCCGCAGCACGCCGTCCCGTTCGGCGGGCCACCCGTGGAATGGGGCACGCGCGAGCCCACCGACGGTTCGCTCTGAGCGAACAACCCCTGTCGGTTCCGCGGGACTCCGCGGACGCCGTACACACCGAGGGCCGTACACGGACGATTCCGTGTACGGCCCTCAGCGTTGTACGGGACTCTCAGCCGGCCTCAGCGGTCCACGAGACGGTCGAACTGCGTGGTGGTGTGCCGCAGATGGGCCACCAGCTCCTCGCCCACCTTCGGCTCGGGCGCGTCCGAAGGGACGAAGAGGATCGACACCTGCATGTGCGGCGGCTCGGCGAACCAGCGCTGCTTGCCGCCCCACACGAACGGCGAGAGGTTGCGGTTCACCGTGGCCAGGCCGGCCCGTGCGACGCCCTTGGCGCGCGGCATGACGCCGTGCAGCGCCTTGGGGGCCTCCAGACCCACCCCGTGCGACGTACCGCCCGCGACGACGACCAGGTAGCCGTCCGAGGCCGCCTTCTGCTGCCGGTAGCCGAACCGGTCGCCCTTGGTGACGCGCGTGACGTCCAGGACGGCACCGCGGTACTGGGTCGCGTCGTGGTCCCCCAGCCACAGCCGTGTGCCGATGCGGGCGCGGAACCGGGTCTGCGGGAACTGCTGCCGCAGACGCGCGAGTTCCTCGGCCCGCAGATGGCTGACGAACATCGTGTGCAGCGGCAGCCGGGCCGCGCGCAGCCGGTCCATCCAGCCGATGACCTCCTCGACGGCGTCCGAGCCGTCGGTGCGGTCCAGCGGCAGATGGATGGCGAAGCCCTCGAGACGGATGTTCTCTATGGCGGAGTGCAGCTGCGGCAGATCCTGCTCGCTGATGCCGTGCCGCTTCATGGAGGACATCACCTCGATGACCACCCGGGCCCCCACCAGGCCGTAGACGCCGTCGATGGACGACACCGAGCGGATCACCCGGTCGGGCAGCGGGACGGGTTCCTCGCCGCGTCGGTAGGGCGTCAGCACCAGCAGGTCACCGCTGAAGAAGTCCTTGATTCGCGCGGCCTCGTAGGTCGTGCCGACGGCGAGGACGTCCGAGCCCATGCGGGTGGCCTCCTCCGCCAGCCGCTCGTGACCGAAGCCGTAGCCGTTGCCCTTGCAGACCGGGACGAGACCCGGGAACTGCTCCTGGACCTGCTTGTGGTGCGCCCGCCAGCGCGCGGTGTCGACGTAGAGCGTGAGCGCCATGGCCGGACCCGGACCCTTCCTTGTTGCTTCGACGTGATGGGGGACGTATGTGGGGTGAGAGGCAATTGTGCCGGGTCAGCGGCGCGACATGTAGATGTCGAGTGCTTTGTGAAGAAGCTTGTTCAGCGGGAAGTCCCACTCGCCGAGATACTCGGCGGCCTCACCACCGGTGCCCACCTTGAACTGGATCAGTCCGAAGAGATGATCGGTCTCGTCCAGCGAGTCGGAGATGCCGCGCAGGTCGTAGGCGGTGGCGCCGAGCGCGTACGCGTCACGGAGCATCCGCCACTGCATCGCGTTCGACGGCCGTACCTCACGGCCGATGTTGTCGGAGGCGCCGTACGAGTACCAGACGTGCCCGCCGACGATCAGCATGGTCGCCGCCGACAGGTTCACCCCGTTGTGCCGGGCGAAGTACAGCCGCATCCGGTTGGGGTCCTCGGTGTTGAGGGCCGTCCACATGCGCTGGAAGTACGACAGCGGGCGCGGCCGGAAATGGTCGCGCACCGCCGTGATCTCGTACAGCCGCTGCCACTCCTCGAGGTCGTGGTAGCCGCCCTGGACGACCTCGACGCCGGCCTTCTCGGCCTTCTTGATGTTGCGGCGCCACAGCTGGTTGAAGTTCTTGTGGACCTCTTCCAGGGAACGATTCGCCAGCGGCACCTGGAAGACATAGCGAGGCTGCACATCGCCGAAGCCCGCGCCGCCGTCCTCGCCCTGCTGCCAGCCCATCCGGCGCAGCTTGTCGGCCACCTCGAAGGCGCGCGGCTCGATGAAGTCGGCCTCGATGTCGCGCAGCCGCTTCACATCGGGGTTCTGGATGCCCTGCTTGATGGAGTTCGAGTCCCACCGCCGGATGATCACCGGCGGGCCCATCTTCACCGAGAACGCGCCCTGCTGCTTGAGGTGCGCCAGCATCGGCTGGATCCAGTCGTCCAGGTTCGGCGCGAACCAGTTGATGACCGGGCCCTCGGGCAGATACGCCAGATACCGCTTGATCTTGGGGAGCTGCCGGTAGAGCACCAGACCCACGCCGACCAGCTCACCGGTCCGCCCGTCGAACCAGCCCAGATTCTCGGAGCGCCACTCCGCCTTGACGTCGGCCCAGGCCGGGACCTGCATGTGACTAGCCGCCGGCAGGCTCTGGATGTACGCCAGATGCTGCTCGCGGCTGATGGTCCTCAGGGTCAGGCTCATGTCGGGGCGCTCCTCGGGCTGGTGTGTCCCCATGGGTCAGGGGTTCCGGCTCACGCGCCGAAGCCTACTGCGCCTTGGCCATGGCCTGGCTGGGCGGACGCACGCCGCGCCCCGGCCGATTCGGGGCCGGGGCGTTTCATGACCGCTGCGCTGTGATGGCGGGGTGTCGATGTGGTGGTGTGTGCGGCGGTTTGTGTCGTGTCCGGCGTGGCATCCCGGTGGTGATTCCGGGGGCGTGCTACGGCGTCCGGGGTGCCCTTGCGTGAAGTCGCGCGGGTGCTACGGCGTCCGGGGCACTGCTGCGAGAGCCGTGCGCGTCAGCCGAACAGGCCGCCGTGCGCCATGCCGAGGTAGAAGCCGACTCCCGCGGCACCGAGACCCAGGACCAGTCCGAAGCGTTCGCGCGTGGTCTCCGAGATCCACTGGCCGTAGGCCCCGGTGAGGATCCCCACGAGGCCGGTCCAGGAGGCGAGCAGATTCAGGTGGTCGAAGAACCCCGTGACGAGGGCCGTCACACCCAGGACCAGGGTCACCGCGGTAAGGGTGTCCTGGACGGGGTGGGACCTGCCGTCCGTGGCGAAGAGGGATCCGGCGGTGTTGGGTCGCAATGCCTGTGCCATGGGGCACCTCCTGCGGAAGGCGGCGCATCGTAGCGCCTTACACACCCGACGTGTACAGACTGACGGCCCGGACCGCCGGATTTCAACCGGAAGCGGGGTGCGGGTACTCTGTATCTTCTGCACCGGTGTCTGCCCAGGCCACGCGGATCATCCGCGGTCCATCGACCGGGCCGGCGACCGGGGTCCGCCAGGATCCAGGGACAGCCGCCCCGATTGTCAGTGGCGGCCGATACCGTTGCGTACGCATCACAACCCTCCTGCCACGGAACGACCGTGGCCGTTGAGTCCAGAGGAGGTGGGTTCCACATGCGTCACTACGAGGTGATGGTGATCCTCGACCCCGATGTCGAGGAGCGCTCTGTCTCCCCGCTGATCGAGAACTTCCTGTCTGTCGTCCGTGACGGCGGCGGCAAGGTCGAGAAGGTCGACACCTGGGGCCGTCGTCGGCTCGCGTACGAGATCAAGAAGAAGCCCGAGGGCATCTACTCGGTCATCGACCTGCAGGCGGAGCCTGCGGTCGTCAAGGAGCTCGACCGCCAGATGAACCTGAACGAGTCGGTCCTCCGGACCAAGGTCCTCCGCCCCGAGACCCACTGAGCCCTCCGCTCACAAGGTCCCGGGACTTCGAGTAGCAGCAACCAAAAGCAGCAAACCCGCCGAGAGGTTCATCCATGGCAGGCGAGACCGTCATCACGGTGGTCGGCAATCTTGTCGACGACCCCGAGCTGCGCTTCACCCCCTCCGGTGCGGCGGTCGCGAAGTTCCGTGTCGCGTCCACTCCCCGCACCTTCGACCGTCAGACGAACGAGTGGAAGGACGGCGAGAGCCTCTTCCTGACCTGCTCGGTCTGGCGCCAGGCGGCTGAGAACGTCGCGGAGTCGCTCCAGCGAGGCATGCGCGTCGTCGTGCAGGGCCGGCTGAAGCAGCGGTCCTACGAGGACCGGGAGGGTGTCAAGCGCACGGTCTACGAGCTGGACGTCGAGGAAGTCGGCCCCAGCCTGCGCAACGCCACGGCGAAGGTCACCAAGACCTCCGGCCGCAGTGGCCAGGGCGGTCAAGGGGGCCAGGGCGGCTACGGCGGCGGTGGCGGCCAGGCTGGCGGCGGCTGGGGCGGTGGCTCCGGCGGCGGTCAGCAGGGCGGTGGCGACGACCCGTGGGCGACCGGTGCTCCCGCCGGCAACCAGGGCGGCGGCGGTGGCGGCTGGGGTGGAAACTCCGGCGGCGGCAGCGGTGGCGGCTACTCGGACGAGCCCCCCTTCTAGGTCTGCGGACCGATGGGTCCCGGGACTGAAAGGTTTCTGGACCCAGAGGTCTCCGGACCGAGGGCGGGTCGTACCCACACTTCTTGATCACACAGGAGAAACACCATGGCGAAGCCGCCTGTGCGCAAGCCTAAGAAGAAGGTTTGCGCATTCTGCAAGGACAAGGTCACGTACGTGGACTACAAGGACACGAACATGCTGCGGAAGTTCATTTCCGACCGCGGCAAGATCCGTGCCCGCCGCGTGACCGGCAACTGCACCCAGCACCAGCGTGATGTCGCCACGGCAGTCAAGAACAGCCGTGAGATGGCGCTGCTGCCCTACACCTCCACCGCGCGCTAAGGGAAGGGTGACCGACTCATGAGGATCATCCTCACCCACGAGGTCTCCGGCCTCGGCGCCGCCGGCGAAGTCGTCGATGTCAAGGACGGCTACGCCCGCAACTACCTGATCCCGCGGAAGTTCGCGATCCGCTGGACCAAGGGTGGCGAGAAGGACGTCGAGCAGATCCGTCGTGCTCGCAAGATCCACGAGATCCAGACCATCGAGCAGGCCAACGCGGTGAAGGCCCGGCTCGAGGGCGTCAAGGTCCGCCTGGCCGTCCGCTCCGGTGACTCCGGCCGTCTCTTCGGCTCCGTCACCCAGGCCGACATCGCTTCGGCGATCAAGGCCGCCGGTGGTCCCGACGTCGACAAGCGCCGTATCGAGGTCGGTTCGCCGATCAAGACGCTGGGCGCCCACGAGACGTCCGTGCGTCTGCACCCCGAGGTGGCCGCCAAGGTCAGCATCGAGGTCGTCGCGGCCTGATCGCCTGATCGCCGCGTCCGGCTGAAGCCGTGACGAGAGGGGCCGCACCTTTCACAGGTGCGGCCCCTCTCGCATGGGTGGGGTGGGGTCGGTCCGGGGGGTGCCAACGCATGGGCAGGGGCCCGTGTTTCACGTGAAACGTGACAGCTGCGGTGTTTCACGTGAAACGGTCAGCGCGTCGCGCCCGTCACGATCCAGCGGCCCGAGCGGGCACGCCACCACAGGGTCAGCATGCGCACGGTCATCATCAGCGTCATCGCCGCCCACAGCGCGGTGAGACCACCGCCGACAGTGGGCACCAGTAGGGCGGCAGGGGCGAATACCGCAAGGGTGAGCACCATGGCCCAGGCCAGATAGGGACCGTCTCCCGCGCCCATCAGGACTCCGTCCAGGACGAAGACGATCCCGCACACCGGCTGGGAGAGCGCCACCAGGAGCAACGCCGGAAACGCCGCGTCCTTCACGGTCGCGTCACCGGTGAACAACGGCAGGAAGACCGGCCGGGCCACGACCACCAGCAGACCGAGCGCACAGCCCGCCGCGATGCCCCACTGCACCATGCGGCGGCATGTGTCCCGAGCGCCACGGGCGTCACTGGCACCGAGACAGCGGCCGATGATGGCCTGCCCCGCGATCGCGATGGCGTCTAGCGCGAAGGCGAGCAGGCTCCACAAGGACAGGACGATCTGGTGGGCGGCGATGTCGGCGTCGCCGAGCCGGGCCGCGACGGCGGTGGCGATCATCAGGATGGCCCGCAGTGACAGCGTGCGGACCAGCAGGGGCACCCCCGCCTGTGCCGAGGCCCTGATGCCCGCGGCATGCGGTCGAAGCGAGGCGCCGTGCTCACGTGCCCCGCGGACGACCACGGTGAGATAGACCGCGGCCATGCCGCACTGGGCGATCACGGTTCCCCAGGCCGAGCCGGCGATGCCGAGCCCTGCGCCGTAGACGAGTGCGGCGTTGAGCGCGGCGTTGGCCACGAAACCAGCGACGGCGACGTAGAGCGGTGTTCTGGTGTTCTGGAGTCCGCGCAGGACACCGGTGGCGGCCAGCACGACGAGCATGGCCGGGATCCCGAGCGCGGAGATCCTCAGATAGGTCGTCGCGTACGGTGTCGCGGTGTCGGAGGCGCCGAAGAGCCCGACAAGGGCGGGCGCGCCGGGCAGGACGACGACGATGACGGCCGCGCCGAGCAGCAGTGCCAGCCAGATGCCGTCCATGCCTTGGCGGATGGCGGCCTGGAGATCGCCCGAGCCCACGCGCCGCGCCACGGCGGCGGTGGTGGCGTAGGCGAGGAAGACGAAGACGCTCACCGCTGTCATGAGGAGGGCCGAGGCGACCCCGAGTCCGGCCAGCTGCGCCGTGCCGAGATGCCCGACGATCGCGCTGTCCGCCATGACGAAGAGGGGCTCCGCGACCAGTGCGCCGAAGGCCGGAAGGGCCAGCGCGACGATCTCGCGGTCGTGCTGTCGCAGGGGGGTGCGAGAGGTCACGGGGGCCTGTGTCATGAGCATCAATGTAATCGTCCACAGGTAAGTGATGCAAACCCTTTGTGGTCCTTACCTCAATTCGCACGGGGTGTGCTTTCGCGCGGTGTTCGAAGCGATCTTGGGCTGAGTGGGGAAGTTTTTGTTCTGCACAGCCGGTGGATGGTAAAAATGCAGGTCAGATGGGTGGGCAGGGAAGGGTGGAGGTCTTGTTCACAGCACTGTCCACCGCGTCGTGCACAGGTTTGGCCGACTTCTCCACAGCATCCGGTGCGTCGTCCACATGGCCTGTGGATAACCAGATTGGCTGACGGTGCCGAGGGGCCTACCGTGGTCCGGCGCCCGCTCCGTGAACCGGCCTCGGAAATGCCGCAAATCCGACGCGCCACAAGTGGAGTTGGGCCTCTCATTTGTCAGTGCTGTGCCGTAGAAAAGACGAGGCACGGCGAGGTCCGCTCGGCGGACGGGAGGAGGTGGCTCGGTGAGTATTTCCGAGCCCTTGGACGACCCGTGGGCCGAGAGCGGACCCAGTGATCGTCTGCCTGCCTCCCGTCGGCGCGGCGACGGCGGCCGGGGCCGTGACGACCAGCACGACCGGGGCCGGGACAGCGGGGAGTGGGACGGCGGAGGGTCGTCGTCCTTCGAGCGGGTCCCCCCGCAGGACCTGGACGCCGAGCAGTCCGTGCTCGGCGGCATGCTGCTCTCCAAGGACGCCATCGCCGATGTCGTCGAGCTGCTCAAGGGCAACGACTTCTACAAGCCCGCGCACGAGACGATCTATCTGGCGATCCTCGACGTCTATGCCAAGGGTGAGCCGGCCGACCCCATCACCATCGCCGCGGAGCTCACCAAGCGCGGCGAGATCAACAAGGTCGGCGGCCCCTCCTATCTGCACACGCTCGTTCAGACGGTGCCGACGGCGGCGAACGCCGAGTACTACGCGGAGATCGTCCATGAGCGCGCGGTCCTGCGCCGTCTGGTCGAGGCGGGTACCCGCATCACCCAGATGGGATATGCCGCCGACGGCGATGTCGACGAGATCGTCAACCGGGCCCAGGCCGAGATCTACGCCGTCACCGAGCAGCGCACCAGCGAGGACTATCTGCCCCTCGGCGACATCATGGAGGGCGCCCTCGACGAGATCGAGGCGATCGGCTCACGCAGCGGCGAGATGACCGGTGTCCCCACCGGTTTCACCGACCTCGACTCCCTCACCAACGGACTGCACCCGGGCCAGATGATTGTCATCGCGGCCCGTCCTGCCATGGGCAAGTCCACCCTCGCGCTGGACTTCGCCCGGACCGCGTCGATCAAACACAACCTGCCGAGCGTCATCTTCTCCCTGGAGATGGGCCGCAACGAGATCGCGATGCGCCTGCTGTCCGCCGAGGCCCGGGTCGCGCTGCACCACATGCGCTCCGGCACGATGACCGACGACGACTGGACCCGTCTGGCCCGCCGTATGCCGGACGTGTCGGCCGCACCGCTCTACATCGACGACTCCCCGAACCTGTCGATGATGGAGATCCGTGCCAAGTGCCGCCGCCTCAAGCAGCGCAACGACATCAAGCTCGTCGTCATCGACTACCTCCAGCTGATGCAGTCCGGCGGTGCCAAGCGCGCCGAGAGCCGTCAGCAGGAGGTGTCGGACATGTCCCGTAATCTCAAGCTCCTCGCCAAGGAGCTGGAGATCCCGGTGATCGCGCTCTCCCAGCTCAACCGCGGCCCCGAGCAGCGCACCGACAAGAAGCCCATGGTGTCCGACCTGCGTGAGTCCGGCTCCATCGAGCAGGACGCCGACATGGTGATCCTGCTGCACCGGGAGGACGCCTACGAGAAGGAGTCACCGCGCGCGGGCGAGGCCGACCTGATCGTCGCCAAGCACCGCAACGGCCCCACCGCGACGATCACTGTCGCCTTCCAGGGCCACTACTCCCGCTTCGTGGACATGGCACAGACCTGATCCGCCCGGCTGTAGGGTCTCAGAGCCTCGTCTCGTACCTGGTCAGGACCACGCCGCCGGGAAACGTCCGCGTCTCCACCAGGTTCAGGTTCACCCAGCTGTCCAGCGCGGTGAAGAACGGCGTGCCGCCGCCCACCAGGACCGGATGGGTGGCGATCACGTACTCGTCGATCAGTCCGGCGCGCATGGCCGCCCCGGCGAGCGTTGCACCGCCGATGTCCATCGGGCCGCCGTCCTCGGCCTTGAGCCGGGTGATCTCGGCGATCGCGTCGCCGGTGACCAGGCGGGTGTTCCAGTCGACCTTGTCGATCGTCGAGGAGAACACCACCTTCGGCGTGTCCCGCCAGTTCCGCGCGAACTCCATCTCCGCCGGGGTGGCGTTGGGCTGCTGGTCGCCGGTCGGCCAGTAGGAACTCATCGTCTCCCACAGCTTGCGCCCGTACAGCGACAGACCACTCGCCAGCTCGTGGTCGAGCCACCACTGGAACAGCTCGTTGCTCGGCGGTCCGCCCCAGCCGATGTCGTCGCCGGCCGCGGCGATGTAGCCGTCCAGGGTCAGGTTCATGCCGTAGATCAGTTTCCGCATGGCCCAGCCTTCCGTCCGTGGGTGTCCGGCGTACAGACCGGCGCGGCGCGGGAAACTCATCGGTGCGCGATCTGGGCTCGCCGGTAGTCCTCGTCCTCGGGGCTCAGCGTGGTGTACTCGGCCGACACGGGCAAGCCGCAGGATGCCCGGTTCAGGGAACCGCCACTACGCAAACCGCCGTATCCGCCGCGGCCCGGTACGCGATGGCGCGTAGGGCGACTGCCGTCGGCCACGTGACGACGGCAGGGGTCTGACCAGGGGAGCCTTCGGAGAGCAGTCCCAGATCAGATTCGGAGATGGCCGTGGCCTCCTTGCTCTACCGATTGGGCCGGTTCGCCTTCCGGCGCCGATGGTCCGTGTTGTCGATGTGGGTCGCGGTGCTCGGCGCAGTCGTAGTTGCCGGGCTGTTCGCCCCGTCCGCGCCTGCGGACGACTCGTCCATTCCGGGAGCGGAGTTCTCGAAGGCGAACAGCCTGATCCAGAAGGACTTCCACACCACCACCGGCGGCGCCTCCGCGCAGATCGTCTTCATCGCCCCGCACGGGCAGAAAGTCACCGCCGCGCACTACGAGAAGGTGATGGCCGAGGTCGTCGCCGCGGCGGCGAAATCCTCGCAGGTCACGAGCTCGGACACGCCCTCGCAGACCGGTCAGGTCAGCAAGGACGGCACCACCGCGATCGGTGACGTCAACTACAGCGTCAAGAACGACGATCTCACCGACGCGACGACGAGCACGCTGCAGGGCGCGCTTAAGATCGCCCGCGATACGGGGCTGACGGTCGAGGTCGGCGGCGACGCGCTGTCGCCTGCGGCCTCGGACACGGCCCTGATCTTCAGCCTGGTCGCCGCCGCGATCATCCTGTTCATCACCTTCGGCGCCTTCGCCGCGGCCGGGATGCCGCTGCTGACGGCGATCGTCGGGGTGGTGCTGAGCCTGTTCGGGATCATGGCGCTGAGCAACGCGCTGGGACTGTCGGGCACCTCGCAGGAGCTCGCGCTGATGCTGGGCCTGGCCGTCGGCATCGACTATGCGCTCTTCATCGTCTCGCGCTACCGCGAGGAGCGCGCCCGCGGCCATGACCCCGCGGAGGCCGTCTCCGTGCTTGTCGCGCTCACCCAGATCAACAGAAACCTGCACTTGCCGGAGCGAAATGAGCTCGACGTGCGGTGGCTGTGGCGAGTGGACTGGGATCATGACAACACCTCAGGACGAACTGCTTCCCGGCACCCGTCGCGCCCTGCTGCAGCGGATCGCCGTGGCCCAGGCCGAGGGGCGGGCTCCCTCGCTCGTCGCGACGGTCGTGCGGGACGGATCAGCCGTGTGGACGGGAGCACGGAGTTCGGTCGACGGGTCCCTCCCGGACGAGAACGTGCAGTTCAGGATCGCCTCGATCACCAAGACCTTCACCGCCGTTCTCGTGCTCAGACTGCGCGACGAGGGAGTCCTCGACCTCGGTGATCCGCTGGAGATGCATCTGCCGGGGACCGGTGCGGGGGAGGCCACCATCGCCGGACTGCTCGCCCACAGTGCGGGGTTGGCGGCCGAGTCGCCGGGGCCGTGGTGGGAGCGGACGCCGGGGTCGCTGCGTCCCGAGCTCTCCGACGTGCTGGGCGAGAAGCCCTTCGTGCATCCTGCGGGCCGCCGCCACCACTACTCGAACACCGGCTTCACCCTGCTGGGCGCACTGGTCGAGGCGCTGCGGGACGCGCCCTGGGAGGACGTCCTGCGGCGCGAGCTGCTCGAGCCGCTGGGCCTGAACCGCACGACCACACGCCCCGAGGCGCCGCATGCGGGCGGCTGGGCCGTGCACCCTTGGGCCGATGCGCTGCTCCCGGAGCCCGCCGAGGACCTCGGCAGGATGGCTCCCGCCGGACAGCTCTGGTCGACGACGGGTGATCTGGCACGGTTCGCCGCGTTCCTGGCCAGGGGTGACGACCGGGTGCTGAGCGCGGCCTCCGTGGCGGAGATGCGGACGCCGTCCGCCCCGGCCGAGGCGGCGGATCTGGCGGACGGCGTGTCGTACGGGCTCGGCCTGCAGGTCCGGCAGCGGCACGGGCGGCTGCTGGTCGGGCACTCGGGCTCACTCCCGGGCTTCCTGGCCAACCTGACCATCAGCGTGGCGGACGACGTCGGGGCCGTGGTGCTGGCCAATTGCACCTCGGGCCCGCTGCTGTCCGCGGTGGCCGCCGATCTCGTCGGTATCGTCGCCGAGGCCGAGCCCAGGATCCCGGAGCCGTGGCGGCCGCTGCGGGAGGTCGACCCGGCCGTCCTGGAGCTGGCCGGGCAGTGGTACTGGGGGACGTACGGCTTCGGGCTGCGGGTGACGGCCGACGGGCCGCTCGTGCTGGAGCCGCTGACGGGGGACGGCCGCAGATCACGGTTCGAGCCCAACGGTGACGGCACCTGGACCGGGCTCGACGACTATTACGCCGGAGAGGTTCTGCGGGCCGTACGACGCCCGGACGGGTCGCTGAGCCATCTGGACATCGGATCGTTCGTGTTCACGCGCCAGCCGTACGAGGAGGGGGCTGCTGTGCCCGGAGGAGTGGACCCGCAGGGATGGCGCGGTATCGGATAGCCGACGCGGCGCCGAGGGCGGCTTGTTTCACGTGAAACCGGCCGCCCCCGTGTCCTCACAGGGGGAGCTTGAATCCGATGTGGGAGGCCGTGAACCCGAGCCGCTCGTAGAACCGGTGGGCGT
Organism: Streptomyces sp. YIM S03343; assembly: GCF_054729195.1. Taxonomy (NCBI): domain Bacteria; kingdom Bacillati; phylum Actinomycetota; class Actinomycetes; order Kitasatosporales; family Streptomycetaceae; genus Streptomyces; species Streptomyces sp. YIM S03343. The sequence continues at coordinate 4,551,220 of NZ_JBPUKX010000001.1, read as the reverse complement.
CGGTGCGGGTGCTGTCGGAGGTCAGCTGGACCAACTGGCAGTCCTGACGCCGGGATTCCTCGATCGCCCACTCGATGAGCTGGGTGCCGAGACCGCTGCCGCGCTCGTCGGCATGGACACGGACACCCTCGATGATCGATCTGGTGGCGCCCCTGCGGGACAGTCCGGGAACGATGGTGAGCTGGAGGGTGCCCACCACACGGCCCTCGCATACCGCGACGACGACATGCTGGTTCGGGTCGCCGCTCAGCCGTTCCAGCGCGGCCAGATAAGGGGCCGGATCGTCCGGGGACTCGCGTCGAGCGCCCAGCGGGTCGTCGGCGAGCATGGCGACGATCGCCGGTACGTCGTCGGCGACCGCGGCGCGGACGGTGAGACCGGCCACCTCAGCCCGCCGCCACCGTCACGGGCGCGAACCGCCGGGTCCAGTCGCCGGGCAGCTCCGCGATCCCGTACGTCATGACGGAGTTGAACCCGGCGGACGCGAGGCCGCGTTCCTTGAGCCAGGCCAGGAGTTCTTCGTGTCGTACGTCGATGTCCGTACGCAGGGGGCGTTCCGTCTCTGCGGCCAGCGCGTCGATGAGTGCCTTCGCGGTTCTGGTGTCCCGGGCGATCAGCGGTCCGACGACCTGGGTGTCCATGTTGGGCCAGGCACCCGCGTAGCCGATGATCCTGCCCCTCTCCTCGGCGACCAGGAGACGGTCGGTGAAGGCGGGCAGCCGGGTGATGATGTGCGTGCGGTCGGTGCCGAACACCTCCTCGTCGAGCCGGATGATCGTGGGAAGGTCCTCGGCGTTGGCGGCTCGTGTCGCGATCCGGGGTCCCGGTTCTCCCGGCTCTCCCGGCTCTCTCGGTGTGAAGCGGCCGTGGAGCATTTCCGCACGGCCGGACACCTTGAATCCCATCTCCTCATAGAGCGGGCGGCCGTTCGGTGTCGCGTGGAGGGTCAGCGGCGTCGTGTTCATCGTTGTGACGACATGACGCATCAGCCGGCGGCCGACGCCCTGCCGGGCATACCGTGCGGCGACCAGAACCATACCGATGGCACCGAGCGCCGGACGGTCCCAGGGGCCGTATTCCGTGACCACGCACGCGGTGACGAGTCCGCCGCCGGGATCGTCGATGCCGTAGCCCTTTCCCGCAGTGAGGAGGAAGCCCCACTTGTGTTCCTCGCGCGGCCACCCCCGATCCTCGGACAAGTCGGCGCAGTCGGCCAGATCACGAAGTGTCAGCCGGCGAATGGGAAGAGTTGCGAGGGCAGGAGTCGGCACGCAGGTCAGGCTGTCCGACCGGCGCCCCCGGCGTCCACCGTTTCCTGGGAGACATACGTGCTTTTGGCCATGTCGTGGCCACCTGTACAGAGCGCCGACAGGTCCACGCTGTTTCACGTGAAACAGCGAGCCGGTACTCGGCGCAGAACCTCTGACCAGTCGGCCAGAGGTTCTGCCCACCCGGCCGGGATCGGACAACTCGTCCGGCCTGCCCTGTCATTGAGGGGAACGGGCAGCGCCGCACTTGGTGCACTCTTGTCCTACTCACCCGTAGGACACAGGAATGCGGGTTGAATGTAACCGCATTGACCGAGGCGCCGTACGCGCTGGGGATGTCCGGCCGCAACAGGAAAGCACGTCGGTCCGCTGGGGAGAATGTGCGCCCTTTCGAGAGTGGAGGGGCGCCGACCGGACGCAAGCAGTTCGAGGCGAGGCACACGATGGATGCTCCGACCACCCCGTCGGCCGACAATGGCGCTTCCGGCGAGGGCGGCTGGTTCAGCCCGCGCCGACCGATGGAGAAACGCCCCTCCACGGAGCGGGGGACGGGCGAGGGACTGCACCCGGCTGTGGTGCGGCCGACGCAAGGACCCGCGGTGGAGGGTGGCGTCCGGAACATCGGCCGGGGCCGCTCGGGTCCCGCAGGTGCGGGCGAGGAGCGCATACCGCGTGCCCTCGCACCCGCCGACACCCTGGCGCCGGGCCGGGGCGTGCCTCCCCGCCGGGCGGCGCTGCCCTCCCCAGCCCCGGCTCCGCCCCACCCGGGTGCCGCCTCCGCCCCCGAGGCGGTTCCGGATGCCGTGCTCATCCGCCGCACCATGGCTGAGATCACCCCCAGGGCCGGCGACTTCACCGCGTACTTCTACGCGCTCCTCTTCGTACGTCACCCCGGACTGCGTCCGATGTTCCCCGCCGCGATGGATGTCCCGCGGGAGCGGCTGCTGAAGGCGCTGCGTACCGCGGCCGGGTACATCGACGACACCCCGGCCCTGGTCGGCTATCTGCAGACCCTGGGGCGCAGCCACCGCAAGTACGGCACCCGGCCCGAGCATTACCCGGTCGTCGGTGAGTGCCTGCTCGGCGCCCTGGGTGCGTACGCCGGTGCCGTCTGGACCGCCCAGACGCACGCGGCGTGGGCGCGGGCGTACACGACCGCCTCCCAGGTGATGATCGACGCCGCTGCGGCGGACGCACGCCAGGCCCCGGCGTGGTGGCAGGCCGAGATCGTCGCGCACGAGCCGCTGACCCCGGACGTGACGGCCGTGACCGTCCGCCCCGACCAGCCCTACCCCTTCCTGGCCGGGCAGTACGCCGAGGTGGAGACGCCGTGGTGGCCCAGGGTCTGGCGGTCGTACTCCTTCGCTTCGGCTCCCCGGCCCGACGGGCTGCTGACGTTCCAGGTGAAGGCCGTTCCCGCGGGCTGGGTCTCCAACGCGCTGCACCGGGCCAGGCTCGGCGATGTCGTCCGGCTCGGCCCGCCGACCGGCTCGATGACCGTCGACCACACGACCGACGGGGGAATCGTCTGCGTCGCCGGCGGATCCGGCATCGCTCCCGTCAAGGCGATCGTGGAGGACGTCGTCGAACACGGCGGGCGGCGGCCGGTCGAGGTCGTCTACGGCGCCCGTACCCAGCGGGACCTGTACGAGCTCGACAACCTGCGCAGGCTCCAGCAGCGCCACCCATGGCTGGAGATCCGCCCGGTGCCGGACCGCAACGGGGTGCACCAACTCCCGCACGCCGTACGGGCGTACGGCCCGTGGGACGACTACGACGGCTATGTCGCCGGACCGCCCGGCCTGGTCCGCAGCGCGGTGAGCGCGCTGGCGGACAACGGCGTACCGGCCGGGCGTATCCGGCACGACCCGGCGGAGGAGCGGACCGGGGCCGGAGAATGAGCCCGGGGCCGGAGAATGAGCCCGGGGCCGCTGTCAGCCCAGGTCGGGGGCGTGCATGGCGCGGACGCCCTCGATGTTGCCGTCCAGGTAGTGCCGCAGCGAGAGCGGAACGAGATGGACGGAGGCGATGCCGACCCGGGTGAAGGGCACCCGGACGATCTGGTACTCGCCGATGGGCTCGTCCACCTCGGGGCCGTGCCGCAGGGCCGGGTCCATGGACTCCAGATGGCAGACGAAGAAGTGCTGCACTTTGACGCCGGTCGCACCACCGTCCTCACCGATGTGTTCCACGGTGTCGACGAAGCAGGGCACCACGTCGGTGATCTTGGCCCCCAGCTCCTCGTACACCTCGCGATGGAGGGCGTCGACGACGGTCGTGTCCCTTGGCTCGACACCGCCACCGGGTGTCACCCAGTAGGGATCGACGCCGGGTTTGGTGCGTTTGATCAGGATGAGGTCGTCGCCGTCCAGCAGAACGGCACGGGCGGTGCGCTTGACCACGGGTCGGACGGTCATGGAAGGAATGTGGCCCCGCTGGTTCCACGTGAAACATCGCGAAACGTCACCAAGCGACCTCGCGGAGTGATCATCTCCTGTTGTGCCGCTCAGCACCAGTCAGCCGCCGCCCGCTGGAGCCAGTCATGGGCGCGGGCGACGGGCGGCAGAGACAGGGTTCCGGCGCGAACCACCAGGAAGTACGTCCGCAGCGGCGGCACCGCCGGCTCGTGCAGAGCGACCACAGCACCGCGCTCCAGTTCCGCGGCGCACAGATAGCGGGGCAGGACCGCGAGTCCGGCGCCCGCGGCCGCGCAGGACAGGACCGCGCGCAGGTCGGGCACGATGACGGCGCCGGTGGCGGCGGGGAGGGCGTCGAAGACGGAGGCCCAGTAGCGGGAGACGAACGGCAGCGACTCATGGACCTCGACCACGGGGAGGTCCTCCAGAACGGGTGCGCCCTTGTGCTGCAGCGCCTCGGCGTCGATCTGCCGGGCCCAGCGCGGGGCGGCGACCAGCACATGCACCTCGTCGCAGAGCGGGGTCGCGGTGAGCAGAGGGCCGCGCGGGCGGGCCGTGCTGACGGCAAGGTCATGGTGTCCGGCGGCCAGCCCCTCCAGTGTCTCCTCGGCTGTCCCGAAGGAGGCGCGCAGCGCAAGTCCCGGGCCGTCCTCGCCGGTCAGCTCGGTGAGTGCGGGCAGGACGCGTTCGGCGGTGAACTCGGGCGGCCCCGCGAGATGCAGGGTGCGTAAGGAAGAGTCGTCCTCCAGTCCGGACTCGGTGATCTCCACGAGGGCGTCGAGGTGCGGGGCGGCCTTGTGGGCGAGTTCGTCGCCGATGGTCGTGGGGGTCACCCCGCGGGCCTGCCGCAGGAACAGCGGACGGCCCAACTGCCGCTCCAGGGTGCGGATCTGCGAGGTGACGGCGGGCTGCGAGAGACCGAGCAGGGCGGCGGCACGGGTGAAGGAACCGGCCCGGTGCACGGTCACGAAGGTGCGCAGCAAGGCCAGATCCATCGAGTGTCCCTCCCCGGTCCCTGCCCTTCTCCCCGCCCCCGAGGCAGGGTCCAACTATAAATAAGTCGATAGGTCTCTGTCGCCGGAGTGATTGGACACTGACACACAGTCAACTAGCCTTGTTCGCGCGGTTCCCGGCGCACGGGAACCGGAGCGGTCCGAGTCACGAGGGGGGAGGCTCGGACCGTTCGCGTGCGGCCCTGCCGATCGCTCAAGCCGCTCGTCCCTCCAGATGGTCGCGCACCGCGGTCAGCAGGCCCGCGCTCGCCGACTCCACCATCTCAAGGCACTCCGCAAACCCGTCCATACCGCCGTAATAAGGGTCCGGTACATCGAGATCGTCCCCGGCGGCCGGGTCGTACGAGCGCAGCAGCCGCACCTTCGCCGCGTCCTCGGGGGTGGGCGCGATACGGCGCAGGGCCCTGCGATGACCCTCGTCGAGGGCGATCACCAGATCCCGGCGGGCGAACCAGGACGGCTGGAACTGGCGAGCCGTGTGCTCCGTGCCGTAGCCCTGTTCACCGAGGACCGAGACCGTACGAGGGTCCGCGGTGTCACCTTCGTGCCAGCCGCCGGTACCGGCGCTGTCGACCTCGACCACTTTGTCGAGACCGGCCTCGGCGACACGCGCCCGGAAGACCGACTCGGCCATCGGGGAACGGCAGATGTTGCCCGTACAGACGAAACAGACGCGATAGGTCATCGGGCTCAGTCCTCGTCGGGCAGGACCATGTGCAGGGCCCAGGAGACGATCGAGATGATCAGACCGCCCAGCACGGCCGTCCAGAAGCCGTCGACATGGAAGCTCAGATCCAACTTGTCGCACACCCAGGACGTCAGCAGCAGCATCAGCGCGTTGACGATCAGGGTGATCAGGCCGAGCGTCAGGATGAACAGCGGGAAGGTCAGCACCTGCACGATCGGCTTGACCAGGAAGTTCACCACGCCGAAGACCAACGCGACGAGGATCAGCGTCAAGGCCTTCTTGCCCGTGCTGTCCCCGGTCAGAGTGATCTTGTCGAGCAGCCATACGGCGACCGCAAGGGCGCCCGCGTTGGCGATCGTCTTGACTACGAAATTCTTCATGTGTCTGATCGTGGCAGACGCGATCGGCTACGAGTACGGGCGAGGACGATGAAGGCATTCCGCTTGGACGAACTGGAGGCGGAACGCGCCGCCAACGACGGGGCCTACCTGCGGTTCCTGCGGGAACGGACCATGTCGGTCGGTCTCTACGCCCTTGACGCGGGCGCGCACGACCCGCAGACCCCGCACCGTCAGGACGAGGTGTACTTCGTCGTGAGCGGCCGCGCCTCGCTCACCGTCGGCCTGGAGACCACGCAGGTGGCACGCGGCAGCGTGGTGTTCGTGCCGGCCGGGGTGGCCCACAAGTTCCACCACATCAGCGAGGACCTCAGGGTGCTCGTCGTCTTCTCTCCCCCGGAAGCCTGAGCGGTTCCCCCGAGATTCCCTAGGGGACCGCTCAGGGGCGGACAAGGGATGCGGGGCCCCCGCAGGAGCCTGCGCCGCTCTAGCATCGAAGACAGACAGGCGGCAATACGACAAGAGCGCAAGCGAAAGAACAAGCGCAAACACGAGCTCAAGTCCGTCAGCCCGCCGGTCCGCACAGGAACACAGCAGAACACGAGGATCCGGCACCACAGGGTGCGGGACCTCCGAGGAACCCGGCGGTGACGACGGGCAGAGAGGCAAGGGACTAGGCAATGGGTGAGATCTTCGCGAGTCTGCCGTGGTGGGTGAAGTGGATCGCGGTGCCGGTCATCGCCCTGGTCGTGTTCGGCGGGCTGATCGCCACGGTCGTCGGCTTCGTGATCGGGCTGCTGTTCAAGGCGCTGGTCTTTGTGGCCCTGGTCGGTGGACTGATCTACGTGGTGCGGAAGTTCACGTCGAGTTCGTCGTCGCGCAGCGACTGGTGAGCGCCGCGGGAGCCGGGGACCGGTGACGGGAATCGCCGGTTCCCTCGCGGGAGGGAAGTTTGCCCACGTGGGGTGTCTGTGGGCTGTGGGGCGGAGTTAGAGTCCGGAGTTCCCCGCGGGGCCGGTCCCCGCGGGCGGCGTACACCCCCACCCGTGTTCCCCGCACGGGCTGGCCCTCTCGCGCTCCGGGAGTGACCCTTGGCCACGGCTGACACCGCACCCGCAGAACAGCACGCACTCCCCGCACCGCCGAAACAGCGGTGCTCCCCGGAACGTTCCGTACAGCCCCGGACCGCACCGTCCCCGGCATCACCCGACCCGGCGTACCTACCGGACGGCGGGACGAGCGCCGCGGATGCGCGGGGCGCCACGAAGCAGCCCAGCGCAACGGGGCTGCCGAGCCCGGCGACGCCACCGAGTCCGCCGGCGCCGGGCCCTGCCACACGGCCAAGCTCCGCCGGGCCCCGGGCAGCGGCGATGCGACCGAGCGCCGCAGGACCGCCCGACGCCACCCTGCCGAGCCCCACCAGGCCGCCGAGGCCGGTGGGCGCCCCGAAGCAGCCGTTTCCGACACGGCCGCCACGCGCTGCCGAGCAGCCGGGCCCGACGAGGCCACCGGACATCGCGAGACAGCCCGGTGCGGCGGAGACCACCGGTGTCTCACGGCAGTCGAACCGCGTCGGATCACCCGGTGCGGTGAAGGTGCCCAGCCCTGCCCGCCCCCCGGGCGTCCCAAGGGGGCCGGCCACCGCGGGACCAGCTGCCGAGAAGGCGGCACCCCCGGCACCCCCGGGGCATGCAGCGCCCAGAGCCCAGGCCGGGCCACCGGGCGGCGCGGCCGCACGGCAGGCGCCGGGCGGCGCGGCCGCACGGCAGGCGCCGGGCGGCCTGGCAACCCCCACACCGCAGCCCCGGGAGGCGACGCTCATCGGATCCGTTCAGCGGGCGATGCGGCTGCTGGAAGCCGTCGCCCGGCATGAGCGGGGAGCACCCGCCAAACAGCTCGCCCGGGAGACCGGCCTCGCGCTCCCCACCACGTACCACCTGCTGCGCACCCTGGTGCACGAGGGTTATCTGCGGCGTGAGAACGGGCTGTTCCACCTCGGCGCCGCCGCCGAGCGGCTCGGAGGCGAGGCCGCGCAGAAACGTCGCGGCACGATCGCCGACACCCTTGCCCGATGGCGCGATTCCATCGGCGCGCCGGTGTACTACGCGGTCTACCGCGACGGCGGGATCGAGGTCCTGGAAGTCGCCGGACCCCCCGGCACCCCGGCGGTCGGGGAGTGGACCGATCTGAGCGAGACCGCGCACGCCCACGCCCTCGGACAGTGCCTGCTGTCCCAACTGGACGACGACGCCCGCCGCGAGCACCTCGAACGCCATCCTGTGCGCCCCCTCACGCCGTACACCGTGCGTGACACCCACACCTTGCTACAGCGCCTGGAGCGGGCCCGGCGCACCGAACCGGTGGTCGAGCGGCAGGAGTACGCCCTGGGGACGGTCTGCGCGGCGATCCCCATCACGGTCGGTGGTACGGCGGCCAGCATGGCCATCTCCCTGCCCGCCCACCAGGCGGACCGGCTGCTGCCCGCGGCCCGGTGGCTGCAAAGGGAACTGGAGCTGCTGATGCGGTCGCCAACCCTCTCTATCAGTATCTGAAAACTTACTCCTTGTGATCTGATGTGCACGTTGAGCAAGATGCCCACAGTGTCAGAGGGATCATTCCCGGCCAGCCGGTGTCATATGACGGGGTAGACGATGCGCGAGTCCGTACACGCAGAAGTGATGATGAGCTTTCTCGTCTCCGAGGAGCTCTCCTTCCGGATCCCGGTGGAGTTGCGCTACGAGACCTGTGATCCCTATGCCGTGCGGCTGACGTTCCATCTGCCCGGCGATGCCCCGGTGACCTGGACGTTCGGGCGGGAGCTGATGGTGGACGGAGTGGGCGGACCGACCGGCGACGGCGATGTGCGGATCGCTCCGGCGGACCTGGAGGCGCCCGGCGATGTGCTGATCCGGCTTCAGGTGGGCGGCGAGCACGCCCTGTTCCGCTCCGGCGCGGCCCCGCTGGTCGCCTTCCTCGACCGCACCGACCGGCTGGTGCCGCTCGGCCAGGAAGGCGCCCTCGCCGACTTCGACGCCCATCTCGACGAGGCACTGGACAGGATCCTGACGGAGGAACAGAACGCGGGCTGACACGGCGGGGCAGGCCCCATGACGATGCCGTAACGCTTCTCCTGGGCCCCGGACGCCGATGGACACCCGGGATCCCACCGGAGACGCACCACAGCCCTCCGGCCGGGCGCACAGGCCCCGTGACAGCTCCCCACAGGCGGGCACGGGGCCGTCCTCACTGCTTGCGCCGCCGCCCCCGTCCCCCACGCGCGGGCGCCGGCAAAGCACCCGCGGGTGCCTGCTGACCGTGCGGCCGGTCGGCGGAGACCACCAGCGCCGCGAGCGCCGTGGTGAGCGGCACCGACGCGACGAGCCCGATCGAGCCGACCAGCGTGCGGACGATCTCCTCGGCGACCAGTTCGCTGTTGGCCACCGTGCCCACACTGCTCTGCGCGATCGAGAAGAGCAGCAGCAGCGGGAGCGCGGCGCCCGCGTAGGCGAGGACGAGCGTATTGACCACGGAGGCGATGTGGTCGCGGCCGATGCGGATGCCCGCCCTGTACAGCGCGCGGCGGCCCATCGAGGGGTTCGCCTCGTGCAGCTCCCACACGGCGGACGTCTGGGTGACCGTCACGTCGTCCAGGACGCCGAGCGAACCGATGATGACGCCGGCGAGCAGCAGACCGCTCATGTCGATCGATGGGTACAGACCGTGGATCAGGCCGGTGTTGTCGTCGGTGTTGCCGGTGAGCGCGGCCCAGCCGATGAACTGGGAGCCCAGGACTCCGATCAGCGTCAGTGAGACCAGTGTGCCGAGCACCGCGACCGAGGTCCGGGCCGACAGGCCGTGGCACATGTAGAGGGCGATCAGCATGATGGCGCTCGACCCGACGACCGCCACGACCAGCGGATTCGAGCCCTGGAGGATCGCCGGAAGGATGAAGAAGGTCAGCACCATGAAACTGACGGCCAGTGCGATCAGCGCCATGACACCGCGCATCCGGCCCACCACCACGACGGCGAGCGCGAAGACGGCGGCGAGCAGTCCCACGGGGAACCTGCGGTTCACGTCGGCGACCGAGTACTGAAGGTCCTTGGGCGCCGAGGGCTCATAGGCGACCACGACTTTCTGGCCCTGATGCAGCTGCCGAGGCTGATCCGGCTGCACGATCTCCGTGAACGTACGGCCCTTGCCGCCGCCGGTGTCGACCCGGATCGTCGCCTTCTTGCAGGTGCCGCCCGACTCCGCCGTCGTGGAGGTGCCCTCGGCGGTGGAGGCGTCCCCCGTCGAGGTCGAGCCCGATGCGTTCACCGACTTGCAGCTGACGTTCACGACCTTGGTGACCGTCGCCTGCTGCGTCTGCCGGTCGAAACCGACACCGCTGCGCTTGTGCCCGGGTGTGCCACCGGGCCACAGCACCGTGAGCCCCACGACGACGGCCACGGTGAACGGGATGAGGATAGCCGCGATGACCTTGCGCAGCCGCTTGGAGACGGGCGCCGCCGGGCCATGGCTGTGGCTGTGCCCGTGGACGAGCGGGGGAGGGTGGCCGTCGGCGTGGCCGCTCGCGGTGCGGTCCCCGTCGGCGGCGTCGGTACCGTGCCGGTGGGGCGGCCCGGGCGGCGGTGGGTACGGGGGCTGGTGTGTCGAGGTCACCGCCAGATCATCGCAAGAACGACGGGGGCCCACTGTTCAGCGCGTCACATCTGCCGCTAGCGTGGAGGCACCTTTGCACACGCGGGAGCTCGGAGCACCGGGCTGAGAGGGCGCTGACCTCCGTCTTTGCGATGTTTCACGTGGAACGAGCGATGTTTCACAGGGGAACACCGGACGACGGCGACTGCTGCGTCGACCGCCGAACCTGTTACCGGGTAATGCCGGCGTAGGGAGTAGGTCTCATGACCGACAAGGACGCGCGCACGCCTGCCTCCGTCCAGAACGATGCGGCCGAGAAAGACGCGGCCCCGGAGGCCGCGAGCCTCATCGGCTGGCACAAGGCGTATCTCCAGGGCTCGCGCCCGGACCTGAAGGTGCCGGTCCGTCAGGTGCACCTCACGAACGGGCGGTCGGTCACGCTGTACGACACCTCGGGCCCGTACACCGATCCGCTCGTCGGCACCGATGTCCGCCGGGGGCTGCCGCCGCTCAGGGAGAACTGGATCGTCGCCCGCGGCGACACCGAGGAGTACCCGGGGCGGCCGGTGCGCCCGGAGGACGACGGGATCCGGCACACCTCGCCGCGGGGCGGTCTGCGCAATCTCGACGCGGTCTTCCCGGGACGGCCCCGGCAGCCGCGCCGTGGCCGGGACGGCGCAGCGGTCACCCAGCTCGCTCATGCCCGCCGGGGCGAGATCACACCGGAGATGGAGTACGCGGCCCTCCGCGAGAGCATCTCCCCGGAGGTCGTCCGCGAGGAGATCGCGGCCGGACGGGCCGTGCTGCCGGCCAACGTCAACCATCCGGAGAGCGAGCCGATGATCATCGGCAAGCGGTTCCTGGTGAAGGTCAACGCGAACATCGGCAACTCGGCGGTGACGTCCTCCATCGAGGAGGAGGTCGAGAAGATGACCTGGGCGACCCGCTGGGGCGCCGACACGGTCATGGACCTGTCCACCGGCCGCAACATCCACACCACCCGCGAGTGGGTGCTGCGCAACTCCCCCGTCCCCATCGGCACGGTGCCGCTCTATCAGGCCCTGGAGAAGGTCGACGGCAGGGCCGAGGAACTGAGCTGGGAGATCTACCGGGACACCGTCGTCGAGCAGGCCGAGCAGGGCGTGGACTACATGACCGTCCACGCGGGCGTCCGCCTGGCGTACGTTCCTCTCACGGCGAACCGCAGGACCGGCATCGTCTCGCGCGGCGGCTCCATCATGGCGGCGTGGTGCCTGGCCCACCACAAGGAGTCCTTCCTGTACGAGAACTTCGAGGAACTCTGCGAGATCCTCGCCGCCTACGACGTCACCTACTCGCTGGGCGACGGCCTGCGGCCGGGTTCGATCGCCGACGCCAACGACGAGGCGCAGTTCGCGGAACTGCGCACCCTCGGGGAACTCAACGGGATCGCCAGGCGTTTGAATGTGCAGACCATGATCGAGGGCCCGGGACATGTCCCGATGCACAAGATCAAGGAGAACATCGACCTTCAGCAGGAGATCTGCGATGAAGCCCCGTTCTATACGCTCGGCCCGCTGACGACGGACGTCGCACCCGGGTACGACCACATCACCTCCGGCATCGGCGCCGCGATGATCGCCTGGTGGGGCACGGCGATGCTCTGTTACGTGACGCCGAAGGAACATCTGGGCCTGCCCGACCGCGACGACGTCAAGACCGGTGTCATCACCTACAAGATCGCCGCGCATGCGGCCGACCTCGCCAAAGGACACCCGGGCGCGCAGGCATGGGACGACGCGCTGTCGGACGCCCGTTTCGAGTTCCGCTGGGAGGACCAGTTCCAGCTCTCCCTCGACCCGGACACCGCACGGGAGTTCCATGACGCGACCCTGCCCGCCGAGCCCGCCAAGACGGCTCACTTCTGCTCCATGTGCGGGCCGAAGTTCTGCAGCATGAAGATCAGCCAGACCATCCGCCGTGAACACGGCGCCACACGTGAGGAGATCGAGGAGGGCATGGCTCAGAAGTCGAAGGAGTTCGCCGCCGGGGGCAACAGGGTCTATCTGCCCGTCGCGGACTGACCTCGCGGGCCCGTCCGGGCAAGGGACCTGCCCCGCGAGGGATTCCGTGGCCGCCGACCGGTTCGGCCTGCGCTCCGGCTGCCGGAGTCGCAAGCCGAGGGCTACTCGGGCTGGTGTTCCGGCCCCCCGAAGTCCGGGCTGGTGAAGTCCGGGCTGGTGAAGCTCGGGCGGTGACCCGGGGCGGGCCCGTCGTCCGGGCTGCTGAAGCCGGGGCGGTCGTAGCCGAGGCGCGGCATGCGGCTGGTCGGTGCCGGTGGCGTCGTGTGGTGGGGGGTGCCGGTGCCGGGCCGGGTGAGCGTCTCCCGCAGGAAGGGCAGGATGCCCCGTTCGAGCAGGGCGTCCCGCCAGGCGTCCCGGGCCTCGGCCACGTCTGCGGGCAGCTCGCCGTACGGTCCGTCGTTGTAGGTGGGGCGGTTGTGCAGGGCGGTCAGCAGCAGCCCCACGCCAGCGACGAGGATCGCGGCCGCGGTCAGGGCGCCGAAGACCCAGCCGGTGGTGAGCATCGTCCGGGCGAACGCCTGCTGCGGGTCGAGCATCTTGAGGATGTAGCCCACGAGCAGGAAGATCGCCGCGGCGGTTCCGGCGAGGACGGGAGTGAGGACAGCGGCGATGGCGACGGCGCCCGCGCCGGTCGTCTCCGCGACCCCCTCCATGGTGGTGGCGAGCCCCGTGGCGCCGTCCGGACCCAGGAAGTCGGTGCCGTCGGCGGCCGACGGGGTGGACGGCGCCGGGTGGCGCAGTTCCTCGCGGACCTTCACGTAGTGCTGGTACTCGGTCGCCGCGGCCGCCGCTATGAGCGCGGAGGCGTTGAGCGCCGCGGTGCGCAGCTGTTCTGTGTTCAGCCGCTGCCCTGCAGCGGCGAGTTCCGGGTGCTGAGGTGCGGAGCGCAGCGCCTCATCGAGGATCCGCTCGAATTCCACGCGGTCCTCGTTCAGCAGGTGCTGCGGAACGCTGTTCATGTGCATCCCCCGATGCTCCGTAGGGCTTGGGGCTCGCACGCTGACGAGCCGTCGGGCAGAAAACGGAGGGGAGCCTGCTACGGATAAGCCGATGGTAGAGCGGCGATGGTATGTGGTGACAGGGGGTTTGCCGAAATTGGCCCCCGGCCGCCGGGCCCGTCTCCCGCCCCCGGCCCGCGGAATGAACGCTCAGTTCTCCATGGGCAGTTGCTGGACCAGCAGTTTTCCGGCCATGGTGACCCCGCCGTCCATCGCGATGGCGAGGCCCTCGGCATAGACGTGCGGTGCCTCGACGACCGGGCCCGCGCCTTCCTCGCCGTCCTCGGAACCGACTTCGCCGAGCAGATAGGGGATCGGGCTGTGCCCGTGAACGATACGGGTGCCGCCGTACGTATCGAGCAGGGAGCGCACGGCGTCGGCGCCGCCCTCGTCGCGGAAGGAGAAACGCTTGGTGAACTTGCGGAAGAGGTCCCAGACCTCGTCCGCGTCATTACGGGTGAGGGCCTCGCGGATGGTGTCGTTGACGGCCTCGATCGAGTCGCCGTAGTCGAGGTAGGAGGTCGTGTCGGAGTGGACCAGCAGATAGCCGTCCTCCAGTTCCATGGCGTCCAGGCGTGCCATCCACTGGAGGTGGTGGTCCTGGAGGCGGTCCATGTCGGTCTTCTGGCCGCCGTTGAGCAGCCAGGCGGCCTGGAAGGTTGCGGTGCCCGCGCCGGAGTTGACGGGCGTGTCGCCGAACCGCTTGGCGCCGAGGAGCAGCAGCTCGTGGTTGCCCATGAGCGCCTTGCAGTAGCCGCCGGCAGCGGCGGCCTCGGCGGACAGCCGCATCACGAGGTCGATGACGCCGATGCCGTCGGGGCCGCGGTCGGTGAAGTCGCCGAGGAACCACACCCGGGCGTTTCCGGCGCACCACTGGCCCTCGGCGTCGAGGAGTTCCTTCTCCTGGAGCGCGGCGACCAGCTCGTCGAGATAGCCGTGCACATCGCCGACCACGAAGAGCGGACCCGGTCCGTCCGCGGGCCGCTGTGCGGCCACGGCCGCCGGGTCGACGGTCACCTGAACCGTGTCACCTCGATGGATGACGGGCAGGTCGCGCTGGGTGGGCGTGTACTCCTCCGGATAGTCCGCAGGCGTCTCGGGGAGCGGCCGGGCGGCCTCACCCGGGCCCGCTCCCTCGTCGTACGCTCGGGTCTCGTGGACATATGCCGGCACCCGGAAGTCGCGCACTGTCGCCGTGCGCTCCACCTCGGGTCCCTGACCGGCCCCCTGAGTCATCAGACCCCTCCACCATCGCGCCGCATCTGCACCTCCTCGGACTGCCTGGTCGCAGCGGCCCGCGGTGTCGTGGGCCCATCATAGGAATGCGGATCGCGCCATGTGATGACCCAGGGGCGGTGAATCGGGGCCGACTCCGTTTCACCGCCGCTTTCGCCCCGTTTGGGCAGGGCTTCGGCCCTCCGTGCGGGCCGGATCCTGCCGCCTCTCACCCCTGCTCGGGGGACCGAGGAGGGCTGACCGTCGTGCGTGGCGGGCGTCGCTGGGACGAGGTGCGCACGATCAGTTCGGTCGGTATCACCTGTTCGACGGGGTGGTCGGTGTCGACGCCCTCGATCGCGTCGATCAGCAGTTGCACCACGGCGGTGCCGATGCGGCGGGGCTTGAGGGAGAGGGTGGTGATGGGCGGCTCGGTGTTGGCGTACACGGTGGATTCGCTGCAGCACACGAGGAGCAGATCGTCCGGGACGCGCAGTCCGTAGCGGCGGGCGGCGGCGAGGAGGTCGGTGCCGTTGGGGTCGAACAGTCCGTAGACGGCGTCGGGGCGGTCGGGCCGGGCGAGCAGCCGGTCGGCGGCGACGGTGCCCGCGCAGGGGTCGTGCGCCGGGTACGCCTCGTACACCGGGTCCTGGCCGACCCGTTCGCACCAGCGCAGATAGGCCGTGGTCGACAGATGGGTGTAGGTGTCGGTCGTGGTCCCGGTCAGCAGGCCGATACGGCGGGCGCCGGAGTCGGCCAGATGGTCGAGGATGCCGAGCACGGCGGCCTCGTGGTCGTTGTCGACCCAGGCGGTGACCGGGAGCTCACCGGCCGGACGGCCGTCGGAGACGACGGGTAAGCCCTGCCGGACCAGCTCGCTGACCACGGGGTCCTGGTCGGAGGGGTCGATGACGACCGTGCCGTCCAGGGCGACGTTGGACCACACGTCGTGGCGCGAGGTCGCGGGCAGGATCACCAGGGCGTAGCCGCGGGCGAGCGCGGCCGAGGTGGCGGCACGCGCCATCTCGGCGAAGTACGCGAACTCGGTGAAGGTGAAAGGTTCATCCCCGTAGGTCGTCACGGTCAGGCCGATGAGGCCGGACTTGCCGGTACGGAGGGTGCGGGCCGCGGCCGACGGGCGGTAGCCCAGCCGGTCGGCGACTTCGCGGACGTGGCGTCGGGTGGCGTCCGGGAGCCTGCCCTTGCCGTTCAGGGCGTCGGAGACGGTCGTGATGGAGACTCCGGCGGCGGCGGCCACGTCCCTGATGCCCGCCCGGCCCGGCCGGCTGCCTCGGCGTGAGGTTTCCGCGCGGCTCACCTGGTGCTTCCCTGCTGCTGTCATGGCGAGCCGATAGTAGGGCTCACGCGGTGGGGTAGTGCGGACGCATATGCAGGTATTGACAGGCACGTTTCTGCATGGTCAAAGTCTATCAACTGCCTTGGAATATAAGCCAGTTGAACGATCCCATGGTGGTACGTAGCGCGTCGGGGCGCATGGGCCTGCCAAGTTCTTCATGTCTCGAAGAGGTCTCAACTCACCTGCACGAGCGATGCGCGCCACGGCGCAAGCCACCGGCGCATAGATATATGTACGACGCGCCCCCTATTCGTGTGACTTCATACACTGATGCCCCTGATGCGTGTGTGACAGTCGAGGTCCGGATTCCTGGCCGGACTGTCATACGTGAAGGTGTCCGAACGAGGCTGCCGCACCCGTTCGCAGGGGTGCCGAATCCTCATAGGCTGAGGAGAATTGGTAGTCGGCGGTACGGACGGGCCGTCGGCGGTCACAAGGAGGACTGCGGTGAGCCAGACGAACCCCAGGCTGCGTGCCGAGCTGGAGGGTATCCCCACCTACAAGCCGGGAAAGCCCGCCGCGGCGGACGGCCCCGTGGCCTACAAGCTGTCCTCCAACGAGAACCCCTACCCCCCGCTGCCCGGCGTCATGGAGACCGTGGCCGCGGCGGCCGCCTCCTTCAACCGCTACCCCGACATGGCGTGCACCGGGCTGATGGCCGAGCTCGCCGAGCGCTTCGCCGTGCCCCTCTCTCACCTCGCCACCGGCACCGGCTCGGTCGGCGTCGCCCAGCAGTTGGTCCAGGCCACCAGCGGCCCCGGCGACGAGGTCGTGTACGCCTGGCGGTCCTTCGAGGCGTACCCGATCATCACGCGGATCAGCGGCGCCACCCCGGTGCAGGTGCCGCTGACGCCGGGCGATGTGCACGACCTGGACGCGATGGCCGACGCGATCACCGACCGGACCCGGCTGGTCTTCGTCTGCAACCCCAACAACCCCACAGGCACTGCGGTACGACGGGCCGACCTGGAGCGGTTCCTGGACCGGGTGCCCCGTGATGTGCTCGTCGTACTGGACGAGGCGTACCGGGAGTTCATCCGCGACCCCGAGGTGCCCGACGGCGTCGAGCTGTACCGCGAGCGGCCGAACGTGTGCGTGCTGCGGACGTTCTCCAAGGCGTACGGACTCGCCGGGCTGCGGGTCGGATTCGCGATCGCGCACGAACCGGTGGCGGCGGCGCTGCGCAAGACGGCGGTGCCGTTCGGGGTGAGTCAGCTGGCGCAGGACGCGGCGATCGCCTCGCTGCGCGCCGAGGACGAACTGCTCGGCCGGGTCGGCCTGCTGGTGTGCGAGCGGACCCGGGTGGCCGAGGCGCTCGGCGCCCAGGGCTGGACGGTGCCGCAGAGCCAGGCCAACTTCGTGTGGCTGCGGCTGGGGGAGCGCACGGTCGCCTTCGCGCAGGCCTGTGAGCAGGCGGGCGCCGTGGTGCGGCCGTTCCCGGGCGAGGGCGTGCGGGTGACGATCGGCGAGACCGAGGCCAACGACATCTTCCTGAAGGTGGCGGAAGGGTTCCGCAAGGAGCTCTGACCGAGGCTCCGGCAGCCTCCGGCCGAGCCCCGGCAGCGTCCCCGGCCGAGCCTCCACCCAAGCGTCCAGCCGAGCCTCCAGCCGAGCCCGGCCGAGCGTCCAGCCGAGCCCGGCCGAGCCTCCAGCAGAGTCCCCGGCCGAGCCGGGTATGAGCCCGGTACGCGTCCCGCACGGTTTCCGGAATCCGGCTCGGACCGGGTTCCTGACCGGCGGCGGGTGTGTTCCGGACCGGTGCCGACGGGTGTTCCGTACCGGGTTCCGTGGCCGTCGCGGCCCACCGTGGGAGTGGCGAAGGTCACTCCACCCCCGCCCGAGGTGCCGACACGGTGTCGGTCCATGAAACTCCCAGCTTGCGCGCCCTGCCGCGTTCCCGGCCATGGGCCGTCCGGGCCGGCGCGGCGGGGTCCATGGGGGACGGCTCCATTGAGTCCGCCGGTTCGCAGCAGGGACCCCCGGCCCTCGAACATCTCGACTTCATGCTGCATAATCCTTGTGAATGTGAACGCGTTCACAAACGTGTCCCGGTTGCTCCCGCGATGTCCGATTGCCTCCGGGACAAACTGCCGATTGTGACCACGGCGACATAAGGAGACTGACGACGTGGAATTGGCTTTGGCGCCGGAGACCCTGGCGCGATGGCAGTTCGGAATCACCACCGTCTACCACTTCCTGTTCGTCCCGCTGACGATCTCGCTGGCCTCCCTCGTGGCCGGCCTTCAGACCGCATGGGTGCGGACGAACAAGGAGAAGTACCTCAGAGCCACCAAGTTCTGGGGCAAGCTCTTTCTGATCAACATCGCGATGGGTGTCGTCACCGGCATCGTGCAGGAGTTCCAGTTCGGTATGAACTGGTCCGACTACTCCCGCTTCGTCGGTGACATCTTCGGTGCCCCACTCGCCTTCGAGGCCCTGATCGCCTTCTTCTTCGAGTCGACGTTCATCGGGCTGTGGATCTTCGGCTGGGACAAGCTGCCGAAGAAGATCCACCTGGCCACCATCTGGATGACCGCGATCGGCACCGTGCTGTCGGCGTACTTCATCCTCGCGGCCAACTCCTGGATGCAGCACCCGGTCGGATACAAGATCAACAAGGCCAAGGGGCGGGCCGAGTTGACCGACTTCTGGCATGTGCTGACCCAGAACACCGCGCTGAGCCAGGTATTCCACACCTTGTCCGCCGCGTTCCTGACCGGTGGTGCCTTCATGATCGGCATCGCCGCCTACCACCTGGCCCGCAAGCGCCACATCCCTGAGATGAAGACCTCGCTGCGGCTGGGCCTGATCACCGTGGTCATCGCCGGTCTGCTCACCGCCGTCAGTGGCGACACCCTCGGCAAGGTCATGTTCAAGCAGCAGCCGATGAAGATGGCCGCCGCCGAGGCCCTCTGGGACGGCGACCACTCCGCACCCTTCTCGATCTTCGCCTACGGCGATGTGGACAAGGGACACAACACCGTGGCGATCGAGGTCCCCGGCGTCCTGTCGTTCCTGGCCAACAACGACTTCGGCTCGTACGTCCCCGGCATCAACGACATCAACAAGGCCGAGCAGCAGAAGTACGGCCCGGGTGACTACCGGCCCGTCGTCCCGGTCACCTACTGGGGCTTCCGCTGGATGATCGGCTTCGGCATGACGTCCTTCGTCCTGGGGATCGCCGGCCTGTGGCTGACCCGCAAGAAGTTCATGCTGCCCGCCCATCTCCAGGTGGGTGAGGACGAGGTGCCGAACCTGGTCCTCTTCAAGGAGAAGGTCCTCGGAGAGAAGGCCACCACCTGGTTCTGGCGCATCGCCCTGTGGACCCTGGCCTTCCCGCTGATCGCCAACTCCTGGGGCTGGATCTTCACCGAGATGGGCCGCCAGCCGTGGTCCGTCTTCGGTGTGCTGACCACCGCCGACTCGGTCTCCCCCGGGGTCTCCCAGGGCGAGGTCCTCACCTCGATGACCGTGCTCACCCTCCTCTACGCGGCCCTCGCCGTGGTCGAGGTCAAGCTGCTGGTCAAGTACGTCAAGGTCGGTCCGCCCGAGCTCACCGAGGCCGACCTCAACCCGCCCACGAAGATCGGCGGCGACTCCCGTGACGCCGACAAGCCGATGGCCTTCTCGTACTAGGCCGAGGGAGCTGCTAAGTCATGGCACTGCACGACGTCTGGTTCATCCTGATCGCCGTCCTGTGGATCGGGTACTTCTTCCTCGAGGGCTTCGACTTCGGGGTCGGCATCCTCACCAAACTGCTCGCCCGCGACCGGCCCGAGCGCCGGGTGCTCATCAACACCATCGGCCCCGTCTGGGACGGCAACGAGGTATGGCTGCTCACCGCGGGCGGCGCGACCTTCGCCGCGTTCCCCGAGTGGTACGCCACGCTGTTCTCCGGCTTCTATCTGCCGCTGCTGATCATCCTGGTCAGCCTGATCGTCCGGGGCGTCGCCTTCGAGTACCGGTCGAAGCGGGACGACGAGAGCTGGCAGAACAACTGGGAGCACGCGATCTTCTGGTCCTCCCTCGTCCCCGCGCTGCTGTGGGGTGTCGCCTTCGGCAACATCGTGCACGGCGTGAAGATCGACCAGCAGCACGAGTACGCGGGCACCTTCTTCGACCTGCTCAACCCGTACGCCCTGCTCGGCGGCCTCGTCACCCTGACGCTGTTCACCTTCCACGGTGCGGTGTTCACGGCGCTCAAGACCGTCGGTGACATCCGGGAGCGGGCCCGCAAGCTCGCCTTCCAGGTCGGGATCGCCACCGCCGCTCTCGCACTGGTCTTCCTGCTCTGGACGCAGTTCGACAACGGTGACGCCGCCAGCCTGGTCGCCATGGTCGTGGCCGTCCTCGCCCTGCTCGGGGCGCTGGGCGCCAACCAGATCGGACGCGAGGGATGGGCGTTCGCCCTGTCCGGCGTCACCATCGTGGCCGCGGTGGCGATGCTCTTCCTGACGCTCTTCCCGAACGTCATGCCGTCCACGCTCAACAGCGACTGGAGCCTCACGGTCTCCAACGCCTCGTCGAGCTCGTACACCCTGACGATCATGACGTGGTGCGCCGGGATCGCGACGCCGATCGTCCTGCTCTACCAGGGGTGGACATACTGGGTGTTCCGCAAGCGGATCGGTACGCAGCACCTGGCCGACGCCGCGCACTGAGTCCGGCGTAGGGGGGTTCGCGATGTTTCACGTGACACGTTGAACAACGCGAAACCCCCCTCTTCGGTTGAAGGGCATGTTTCACGTGAAACCAATCGATCCCCGTCTGCTGCGCTACGCCCGCGCCACCCGCCTCTTCCTCATGGCGATCGTGGCTCTGGGGGCCGTCGGCGCCGGACTGGTCATCGCCCAGGCGATGCTCATCGCCGAAGTGGTGGTCGGGGCGTTCCAGCACGGGCTGTCGGTCTCCGGTCTGCGGACCCCCCTGCTGCTGTTGGCGGCCGTCGCGGGCGGCCGTGCTCTGATCTCCTGGCTCACCGAACTCGCCGCGCACCGGGCGAGCGCCGCAGTGAAGTCGGAACTGCGTGAACGCCTGCTGGAGCGGGCCGCGGCCCTCGGCCCGGGATGGCTGAGCGGACAGCGGACCGGCTCCCTCGTCGCCCTCGCCACCCGGGGCGTCGACGCCCTGGACGACTACTTCTCCCGCTATCTGCCGCAACTGGGCCTCGCCGTCGTCGTACCGGTTGCGGTGCTCGCGCGGATCGTCACCGAGGACTGGGTGTCGGCCGCGATCATCGTCGCCACCCTGCCGCTGATCCCCCTCTTCATGGCGCTGATCGGCTGGGCCACGCAGTCCCGGATGGACCGTCAGTGGCGGCTGCTGACCGGGCTGTCCGGTCACTTCCTCGATGTCGTCGCGGGACTGCCCACCCTCAAAGTCTTCGGACGGGCCAAGGCACAGGCCGAGTCCATCCGGCGGATCACCGGCGAATACCGGCAGGCGACCATGCGGACGCTGCGGATCGCCTTCCTCTCCTCCTTCGCCCTGGAACTCCTGGCCACCCTCTCCGTCGCCCTGGTCGCCGTGACCATCGGTATGCGTCTCGTCCACGGCGACATGGACCTCTACATCGGCCTGGTGATCCTGGTCCTGGCGCCGGAGGCCTATCTGCCGCTGCGCCAGGTCGGCGCGCAGTACCACGCCGCCGCCGAGGGACTCGCCGCCGCGGAGGAGATCTTCGCCGTGCTGGAGACCCCGCTGCCCGAGTCCGGAAGCGCCGAGGTCCCGGCCGGGGGCATCGCCTTCGAGGGCGTGACCGTCCGCTACCCCGGCCGCTCCGGCGACGCCGTCTCGGACGCGTCCTTCGCCGTCGAACCCGGCGAGACGGTCGCCCTCGTGGGGCCCAGCGGGGTCGGCAAGTCGACGCTGCTGAACGTCCTGCTGGGCTTCGTACGTCCCGCCGAGGGCCGGGTGCGGATCGGCGGCGCCGATCTCGCCGGCCTTGACCTCGCACAGTGGCGTTCCCAGGTCGCGTGGGTGCCGCAGCGGCCGCATCTGTACGCCGGGACGATCGCCGAGAACGTACGGCTCGCCCGGCCCGACGCCGACGACGACGCCGTACGACGGGCCCTCGCGGACGCCGGTGCCCTGGAGTTCGTCGAGGCGCTGCCGGAGGGGGCGGCGACCCTGCTCGGTGAGGACGGCGCCGGTCTTTCCGCCGGTCAGCGCCAGCGCCTCGCCCTGGCCCGCGCCTTCCTCGCCGACCGCCCGGTGCTGCTGCTCGACGAGCCGACGGCCGCGCTGGACGGCCATACCGAGGCCGAGGTCGTATCCGCCGTCGGACGGCTGGCCCAGGGCCGCACCGTCCTGCTGGTCGTGCACCGGCCCGCGCTGCTCGGGGTGGCGGACCGGGTCGTACGGCTGGAGGAGGCCGAACCGGCGGACCGGCCGAGTGCCGCCGAGCAAGCCGCACCGGAGCCGACCGAGATCGCGGAGCCGGTTGCCGCCGCCCGCCCGGAAGACCTTGCCGCCGCCTCCCAGGCAGACCAGGCAGACCCGGCAGAGCTGGCAGACCAGGCAGACCCGGTAGACCCGGTCAGCCCCCCGGACACCGGGAACGAGGCGGTGGGACGCGCGCACGGCGGTGTCCTCGCCCGTGTCCGCGCCATGTCCGGCCCCCGCGGCAGCAGGCTCGCTCTCGCGCTGCTGCTCGGCACCCTCGCGCTCGGCAGCGCCGTCGGCCTGATGGCCACCTCCGGGTGGCTCATCTCCCGGGCCTCGCAGCAGCCGCCCGTGCTCTATCTGATGGTGGCCGTGACCGCCACGCGGACCTTCGGCATCGGGCGGGCCGTGTTCCGTTACGCCGAGCGGCTGGTGTCGCACGACGCCGTGCTGCGGATGCTGGCCGACACCCGCGTCGCCGTCTACCGCCGCCTGGAGCGGCTGGCGCCCGCCGGGCTGCGCACCACCCGGCGCGGCGATCTGCTGTCCCGGCTCGTCGCCGACGTGGACGCGCTCCAGGACTACTGGCTGCGCTGGCTGCTGCCCGCCGGGGTCGCCGTCGCCGTGTCCGCCGGATCGGTCGCCTTCACGGCCTGGCTGCTGCCCGAGGCCGGAGCCGCCCTCGCCGTCGGACTGCTCGCCGCCGGGGCCGGGGTGCCGCTGGTGAGCGGCGCCGTCGCCCGCCGCGCGGAACACCGCCTCGCACCCGCCCGAGGAACCCTCGCCACCCGGGTCACGGACCTGCTCACCGGCACCGCCGAACTCACCGTCGCGGGCGCGCTGCCCGCCCGTACCGCCGAGGCGAAGCGCGCCGACGCCGTGCTCACCCGGATCGCCTCCCGCGCCGCCACCGCCACCGCGCTCGGCGACGGACTCACCTCGCTGGTCTCCGGCCTGACCGTCACCGCGGCCGCCCTGTTCGGCGTCCAGGCGGTCGCCGACGGACGGCTGAGCGGGGTCGTGACCGCGGTGGTCGTCCTCACCCCGCTGGCCGCCTTCGAGGCCGTCCTCGGACTGCCGCTCGCGGTCCAGTACCGGCAGCGGGTGCACCGGAGCGCCGAGCGGGTGTACGAGGTGCTGGACGCCCCCGAGCCCGTACGCGAGCCGGAGCAGCCGCGGCAGGCCCCGGCGTCGCCGTTCCCGCTCATGGTCAAGGCCCTCTCCGCCCGCTACGCCGGTCAGGACCGGGAGGCGCTCGCGGGCGTGGACCTGACGCTGGAGGAGGGCCGCCGTATTGCCGTGGTCGGCCCCTCCGGCTCCGGCAAGACCACCCTCTCCCAGGTGCTGCTGCGGTTCCTGGACACCGAGGCGGGCGCGTACAGCCTCGGCGGCGTGGACGCGTACGCGCTGGACGGCGACGACGTACGGCGCCTCGTCGGCCTGTGCGCCCAGGACGCGCACCTCTTCGACAGCTCCGTGCGGGAGAACCTGCTGCTCGCGAAGAAGGACGCCACCGAGGCCGAGCTGCGCGACGCGCTCACCCGCGCCCGGCTGCTCGACTGGGCGGACGGACTGCCCGACGGGCTCGACACCTTCGTCGGCGAGCACGGGGCGCGGCTGTCCGGCGGTCAGCGCCAGCGCCTCGCTCTCGCCCGCGCGCTGCTCGCCGACTTCCCGGTCCTGGTCCTCGACGAGCCCGCCGAGCATCTCGACCTGCCGACGGCCGACGCGCTCACCGCCGATCTGCTGGCCGCCACCGAGGGCCGTACGACACTGCTCATCACCCACCGCCTGGCAGGGATCGAGGCCGTCGACGAGGTGATCGTCCTGGACGAGGGCCGCGTGGTGCAGCGCGGTGCCTACGCCGAACTGGCGGTCGTGGACGGCCCGCTGAGGGCGATGCTGGAGCGGGAGGCGGAGGCGGAACTGCTGGTGGCGGGGCGGTAGCGGGGGACCTTCGGGAGCGCCGTGCCGCCGTCCCGGCCGCCGTGCCGTCGTCCCGGCCGCCGCACCGCCGTCCCGGCCGTCGTGCCCGTCCCGGCGGTCGTGCCCGTCCCGGCGGTCGGGCTCCCGCCCTACGGCAGCTCGGCCAGCAGCTTCTCGATCACGAGGGCGACCCCGTCCTCGTTGTTGGCCACGGTGCGCCCCGAGGCGGCCTCGATCACCGCGGGGTGGGCGTTGCCCATGGCGTACGAACGGCCCGCCCAGGTGAGCATCTCGACGTCGTTGGGCATGTCGCCGAAGGCCACGACCTCCTCGGCCGCGATGCCCCGCTCCGCGCAGCACAGGGCGAGGGTGCTGGCCTTGGAGACGCCGGGGCCGCTGATCTCCAGCAGGGCACTGGGGCTGGAGCGGGTGACGACGGCGCGGTCGCCGAGCGCGAGCCGGGCGAGACCCAGGAAGACGTCCGGGTCGAGGGTGGCGTGGTAGGCGAGGATCTTGAGCAGCGGCTCGGTGGTGGCGGCGCCACCGGGAGCGAGCAGTTCCTCGGCGGGCGCGAGGCTGTCCGGGACCTCCATGTGCAGATGCGGATAGTCGGGCTCCTGGTGGAAGCCGTACGTCTGCTCCAGCGCGTACACCGTGCCGGGCGCCGCCGCGCGCAGCAGCCGTACGGCGTCGAGGGCGTTGTCCCGGGCCAGGTCACGCAGCTTGACGAACCGGTGGGCGCCGGGACCTCCGTGCAGGTCGACGACGGCCGCGCCGTTGCCGCAGATCGCGAGGCCGTGGCCATGGACATGGTCGCTGACCACGTCCATCCAGCGGGCCGGGCGGCCGGTGACGAAGAAGACCTCGATGCCCGCCTCCTCGGCGGCGGCGAGGGCGGCGACCGTGCGCGGGGAGACCGAATGGTCGTCGCGCAGCAGGGTCCCGTCGAGATCGGTGGCGATCAGCCGCGGTGGAACGGCGGGGGGACGGCTCTCGGGCGTTCGGGTGGCTGAGGTCACCGGTTCATTCTCGCGCATATGCCCGCACGGCCGTGCGGTGGGCCGCTCGGATGCAGCGGGGCATGCTGCCGCGGGCTTGGCAGGTCGGGCTAAGTCTGCTGCGGTTCGGCAGCGGCCTGAAGGGGCGCGGGGAACTGCGCGACCAGCCACGATGCTGCCGCAGACAGCAGACAGCAGACAGCAGACGGCAGACGGCAGACGGCAGACGGCAGACGGCCCATCGCGGCACTCCCAGCGGAGCGCTTACGCGGTCGTGGGTACCTCCAGCGACTCCACGACCCGTACCAGCGGTGCCAGGACCGGGTTCTTCGCCGCCTCGTCGAGAGCCTCGCGCAACGCGGCGTCGTTCGTGGGCCTGGCCTCCTCCAGGAGCTTCAGGCCGGCCGCCGTGACGTCGGTGTAGATGCCGCGCCGGTCGGTGGGGCACAGATAGCGCGCCAGCAGACCGCGGTCCTCGAGGCGGGTGACGAGGCGGGTGGTCGCGCTCTGGCTGAGGACGACGGCGTCGGCGACCTGCTTCATCTGGAGGTGGCCTCCCTCGTCGTCGTGCTGCCTGCTGAGGACGTCGAGCAGCGAGTACTCGCGCACGCTCAGCTCGTGCCCGGCCTGCAGGGCGCGCTCGACGTGGGTCTCGATCCTCCCGTGCAGCAGCGAGAGGGCGCACCAGCCCTGGGCGAGGGCGGTGAGCGCGGGGTCCGTCGCGGTCATGTGGCGTTTCCTCCGTCCCGGAGCGGCCGGCGGTCCGGCCGCGCGGTGGCTCAGCCGCTCGGTGGGTCGGCGACTCGGTTGCCGGGCGGCTCGGCGGCTCTGCGGTTCTGACGCTCGGTGGCTCGGCGGCTCGGTGGCTCGATCCAGGATAGGCCAGCGGTGAGATAGCCCGCCATTGCCTATAGGGCGCGTGTGCAATTATTGTGTACGCGCATTAAACGTGCGTGCAATCGGGCCCGCCACAGGCGCCTGCCATCGACTGGGAAGGTGTATCCCCCATGCCCCTCGCGCTCCTCGCCCTCGCGGTCGGGGCCTTCGGAATCGGAACGACCGAGTTCGTGATCACGGGTCTGCTGCCCGCGGTCGCCGGCGACTTCGGGGTCTCCATCCCCACCGCGGGCCTGCTCGTGACCGGCTACGCGCTCGGCGTGGTGGCCGGCGCCCCGCTGATGACCGTCCTTGGCACGAAGACGTCCCGCAAACGGATGCTGATGCTGCTGATGGGGCTGTTCACCGTCGGCAATCTGCTCTCCGCGATCGCCCCCTCCTTCTCGGTCATGCTGGCCGGCCGGGTTGTCGCCTCGCTCGCCCACGGCGCGTTCTTCGGCATCGGTTCGGTCGTCGCCGCCGACCTCGTCGCCCCCGACAGAAAGGCCGGGGCCATCGCGACGATGTTCACCGGACTGACCGTCGCCAACGTCGTCGGCGTGCCGCTCGGCACCCTGGTCGGACAGCACGTCGGCTGGCGTGTCACCTTCGGCATCGTCGCCGGGCTGGGAGTCGTCGGAGTGCTCGGTGTCGCCGCGCTGGTGCCAGAGCTGCCCCGGCCCGCGGGCGTACGCCTGCGCCATGAACTCGCCGCGTTCCGGAACGCCCAGGTGCTGCTCGCCATGGCGATGACGGTCCTCGGCTTCGGCGGCGTCTTCGCGGCCATCACCTACATAGCGCCGATGATGACCCGTGTCGCGGGCTTCGCCGAGGGCTCGGTGACCTGGCTGCTGGTGCTGTTCGGGCTCGGCATGGTCGCCGGCAACCTCGTCGGGGGCCGGTTCGCCGACCGCGCGCTGATGCCCATGCTCTACGTCTCCCTCGGCGGCCTCGCCCTCGTCCTCGCGCTCTTCACCCTCACCGCGCACAACAAGGCCGCGGCCGCCGTGACCGTCATGCTGATCGGAGCCCTGGGCTTCGCCACCGTCCCGCCGCTCCAGAAACGCGTCCTCGACCAGGCGCACGGAGCTCCCACACTGGCCTCGGCCGTGAACATCGGCGCCTTCAACCTGGGCAACGCCCTGTCGGCCTGGCTCGGCGGCCTGGTCATCACCGCGGGCTACGGCTATACCGCCCCCAACTTGATCGGTGCCGCTCTGACCACGTCCGCCCTCGCCCTCGCCGTCCTGTCGGCGGCCCTGGAACGCCGGGACAGCCGGCCCGGCAGGGTCGTCGCGACGAACGGTCGTACCGCAGGCCCGCAGCAGGCGAACGGCGTGGCGGCCTCCAGGAACCGCGTGCCGAACGGCTGACATGCGAGCTTCGGTGGTCGAGGGGACGTCGGGGAAAGTCGGGGACGTCGGGGACGTCCCGAGGGCCGAGGGAGCAAGTGGTGGTCGCCGCGTGCCGTGGTTGCTGTGGCGGGAGGGAGCGGCCGTAGGCTCGGGTGCATGAGTCTGCGTCTGAGCACCGTGATCCTGCCGTACCGCCGCTGGCACGAAGGGAGCCGGGACGACTGGCAGCGGGCTGAGGAGCTCGGGTTCCACGCCGGGTACAGCTACGACCATCTGTCCTGGCGCTCCTTCCGCGACGGCCCCTGGTTCGGTGCCGTGCCGACGCTGACCGCCGCCGCCGGGGTCACCGCTCGGATGCGGCTGGGCACCCTGGTCACCTCGCCCAACTTCCGGCACCCGGTGACCCTCGCCAAGGAGCTGATCTCGCTGGACGACGTCTCCGGCGGCCGTCTCACCCTCGGCGTCGGTGCCGGGGGCACCGGGTTCGACGCCACCGCGCTCGGCCAGGAGCCGTGGACGTCGCGCGAACGGGCCGACCGGTTCGCCGAGTTCGTGGCGCTGCTCGACCGGCTGCTCACCGAGGACGGCACGGCTGGGGTGTCGTACGAGGGCGACTACTACTCGGCGCACGAGGCGCGCAACATCCCCGGCTGTGTCCAGCGGCCCCGGCTGCCCTTCGCGGTGGCCGGCACCGGGCCGCGTGGGATGCGGCTCGCGGCGCGGTTCGGGCAGGCGTGGGTCACCACCGGGGACCCCAAGCTGTTCGAGACGGGCACCCCGGAACAGTCGCTGCGCGCGATGCGCGACCAGATCGGGCGGCTGGCCGACGCCTGCGCCGACCACGGCCGAGACGTCGACGAACTCGACAAGATCCTGCTCACCGGCTTCACCCCCGACCGGGGGCGCCCGCTGGAGTCCCTCGACGCCTTCGTCGACTTCGCCGGGCGGCACCAGGAACTCGGCTTCACCGAGATCGCCGTCCACTGGCCCATTCCCGACTCGGACTTCGCCGCCGATGAGAAGGTCTTCGAGCAGATCGCCACGGAGGCGCCCGCGCAACTCGCGTGACATCCCGGTCGTCCGTCAGCGCGGGGCGGGGAAGCGCAGATAGTGCGCCGGCACCGTCTTCGTCAGCCATACTCCGTTCGCGCTGACTTGGAAGACATGGCCGTCGCGGTGCATCGCCGCCGCGTCGACCGCCAGCACCACCGGCCGGCCCCGGCGGGCGCCCACCCGGGTCGCCGTCTCGCGGTCCGGCGACAGATGCACGTCATGCCGGTTCATGGGGCGCAGCCCCTCGGCCCGGATCCCGTCCAGATGGCGGGCCACCGTCCCGTGGTAGAGGTTCGCGGGCGGGGTCGCCGGGGGCAGGCCCAGGTCGACCTCGACGCTGTGGCCCTGGCTGGCCCGTATCCGGTCGCCCTCGACGGCGAAGCGCCGCTTGTCGTTGACGGCGACCACATGGTCCAGCTCCTCCCGCGTGACACGGAAGCCGTGTGCCGCCGTCGCCGCGAGCAGCACGTCGATCTCCACCCAGCCGCCCTCGTCGAGGACGAGACCGATCCGCTCCGGCTGGTGTCTCAGATGTTTCGACAGGTACTTCGACACCTTCACCGTGCGACGTTCGTCCATGTCCTTCCCGTGGCCGTCCTTCCCGTGGCCGTCCTTCCCGTGGCCGTCCTTCCCGTGGCCGTCCTTCCCGTGGCCGTCCTTCCCGTGGCCGTCCTTCCCGTCGCCGTCCTTCCCGTCGCCGTCCCCCTCAGGGCTGCCTTTCCCGTCGTTCTTCGGGCTCTTCTCGTTCATGGCCTTCAGGGTGCCGGATGAGACGTGGATCACGCATGTGAATTTCGCTTGGAGGTTTGTTCCACAAGTTCACTGTGTTTTCCACAGGCGAAACGACGAAACTGTGGACAACCTACTTACGATTCAAGAGGATTCGTCAAGGTGCGCCGAGAGGGGGCGGATTCGGGTAGCTCTCAGGCAGGGGATCCCCTACGGGCTCGTACGACTGGAGACTGACGCCAAAACTGCTCTGCAGTCTGACGACCGCGGTGGCCCGTATCACTACCGTCTACGGCGTGACTGTGATCGCGACCGAAAGCCTGAGCAAGCGGTTCCCACGGGTGACCGCTCTCGACCGGCTGACCGTGGACGTCGGACCCGGGGTGACGGGTCTCGTCGGAGCCAACGGAGCCGGCAAGTCCACCCTGATCAAGATCCTGCTGGGTCTGTCCCCCGCCAGCGAGGGCCGCGCCGAGGTACTCGGCCTGGACGTCGCGACCAAGGGTGCCGCCATCCGTGAACGCGTCGGCTACATGCCGGAGCACGACTGCCTGCCGCCCGATGTCTCGGCCACCGAGTTCGTCGTGCACATGGCTCGCATGTCCGGCCTCCCGCCGACCGCCGCCCGCGAGCGAACCGCCGACACCCTGCGCCACGTCGGCCTGTACGAGGAGCGCTACCGCCCCATCGGCGGCTACTCCACCGGTATGAAGCAGCGCGTCAAACTCGCCCAGGCCCTCGTCCACGACCCCCAGCTGGTCTTCCTGGACGAGCCGACCAACGGCCTCGACCCCGTCGGCCGCGACGAGATGCTCGGCCTCATCCGCCGTATCCACACCGACTTCGGCATCTCCGTCCTGGTCACCTCGCACCTGCTCGGCGAACTGGAACGCACCTGCGACCACGTCGTCGTCATCGACGGCGGCAAGCTGCTGCGCGCCAGTGCCACCCGGGACTTCACCCAGACCACCACCACCCTCGCGATCGAGGTCACGGACACCGACGACCACCCCGACGGCACCCGCAGCCTGCGCGAGGCACTCCACGCGCGCGGGGTGGACACCCACGACAGCGCCGGCCTCCCCGGCGCCGGGCACATCCTGCTGCTCACCGCCACCGGCGAGGAGACGTACGACCTCGTGCGCGATGTCGTCGCCGACCTCGGACTCGGCCTGGTGCGCATGGAACAGCGCCGCCACCACATCTCCGAGGTCTTCAAGAACGACGAGACAACCGATCAGGGTGCCCGGAAGGAGGCCGTCGGCCATGGCAACTGAGAACCCCGCCGCCACCGGGACGCGGGACCAGACCCGCATCCACGACATCGGCTACCGCAGCTACGACGGCCCCCGCCTCGGCCGC
The DNA here is from genome assembly GCF_054729195.1 of Streptomyces sp. YIM S03343. NCBI lineage: Bacteria > Bacillati > Actinomycetota > Actinomycetes > Kitasatosporales > Streptomycetaceae > Streptomyces > Streptomyces sp. YIM S03343. The sequence goes on along the minus strand of NZ_JBPUKX010000001.1, from coordinate 4,520,536 downwards.
GCCTACGCGCGCCTCTCCCTCTACTCGCAGTCCCTGCGCGGCGCCTACGGCCTCGGCCGCTCCGTGAAGTCCAAGGTGCTGCCGATGCTGCTGTTCGCCGTGATGTGCGTGCCCGCGGCCATCATGGTGGCCGTCGCGGTCGCCACCAAGCTTAAGGAACTGCCCGTCGAGTACACCAAGTACGCGATCATCATGCAGGCCGTCATCAGCCTGTACGTCGCCTCGCAGGCACCCCAGTCCGTCTCCCGCGACCTGCGCTTCAAGACCGTACCGCTGTACTTCTCGCGGCCCATCGAGACCGCCGACTACGTCCGCGCCAAGTTCGCGGCGCTCGCCTCGGCGCTCTTCATCCTCACCGCGACCCCGCTGCTCGTGCTCTACGTGGGCGCGCTGCTCGCCAAGCTCGACTTCACCGACCAGACCAAGGGATTCGCTCAGGGGCTCGTCTCCGTGGCACTCCTCTCGCTGCTCTTCGCCGGGATCGGCCTCGTCATCGCCGCCGTCACCCCGCGCCGCGGCTTCGGCATCGCCGCGATCATCGCCGTCATGACCATCTCCTACGGCGCGGTCTCGACTCTCCAGGCCATCGCCGACGTCCAGGGCAGCCAGAGCGCCGTCCCCTGGATCGGCCTCTTCTCGCCGGTCACGCTCATCGACGGGGTGCAGAGCGCCTTCCTCGGTGCGACGTCCTCCTTCCCCGGCGGGAACTCGGCGGGACCCTCCGACCTGCAGGGAATCGTCTACGTCATCGCCGTCCTGGGCCTCGTCGCCGCGGCCTACGGCCTCCTGCTGCGCCGCTACCGGAAGGTGGGACAGTGACCACGCTCTCCATCGACCACGTCTCCCGCTGGTTCGGCAACGTGGTCGCCGTCAACGACGTCACCATGACCGTCGGCCCCGGCGTCACCGGGCTGCTCGGCCCCAACGGCGCCGGGAAGTCCACCCTGCTCAACATGATGGGCGGCTTCCTCGCCCCCTCCTCCGGCACCGTCACCCTCGACGGACAGGAGGTGTGGCGCAACGAGCAGATCTATAAGCACATCGGCATCGTCCCCGAACGCGAGGCGATGTACGACTTCCTCACCGGCCGCGAGTTCGTCCTCGCCAACGCCGAACTGCACGGCCTCGGCGCCAAGGCCGCCCAGCGCGCCCTGGCCACCGTCGAGATGGAGTACGCGCAGGACCGGAAGATCTCCACCTACTCCAAGGGCATGCGCCAGCGGGTGAAGATGGCCTCCGCGCTCGTCCACGAACCGTCCCTGCTGCTGCTCGACGAGCCGTTCAACGGCATGGACCCGCGCCAGCGCATGCAGCTCATGGACCTGCTGCGGCGGATGGGCGACGAGGGCCGCACCGTGCTGTTCTCCTCGCACATCCTCGAAGAGGTCGAGCAGCTCGCCTGGCACATCGAGGTGATCGTCGCCGGACGGCACGCCGCCAGCGGCGACTTCCGCAAGATCCGCCGTCTGATGACGGACCGGCCGCACCGCTATCTGGTCCGCTCCAGCGACGACCGCGCCCTCGCCGCCGCCCTGATCGCCGACCCGTCCACCTCCGGTATCGAGGTCGACCTCGCCGAGGACGCGCTGCGCATCCAGGCCGTCGACTTCGGCCGCTTCACGGCCCTGCTGCCGCGGGTGGCCAAGGAGCAGGGCATCCGGCTGCTCACGGTCTCGCCGTCCGACGAGTCCCTCGAGTCCGTCTTCTCGTATCTGGTCGCGGCGTAGGAGGCCGAAGATGTACGACCCCACAGTCGCCCGCCTCACCTACCGGGCGCTGCTCGGCCGACGCCGGGCGCTCATCCTGGGCGCCCTGCCCCTGCTGCTGATCGTGATCTCCATCGCGGTACGCGGTCTGGCCGGCGCCGACGACCAGACCGCCGCCGATCTGCTGGGCGGCCTCGCCCTCGCCACCATGGTGCCGATCATCGGCGTCATCGCCGGGACCGGCGCCATCGGGCCCGAGATCGACGACGGCTCGGTGGTCTACCTGCTGTCCAAGCCGCTGAAGCGGCCGGCGATCATCTTCACCAAGCTGATCGTCGCGATCGCCGTGACCATGGTCTTCTCCGCGGTGCCGACGTTCATCGCGGGCATGATCCTCAACGGCAACGGCCAGCAGGTCGCGGTCTCCTACACGGTGGCCGCACTGGTCGCCTCCATCGCCTACTCGGCGCTGTTCCTGCTGCTCGGCACGGTGTCCCGGCACGCGGTGGTCTTCGGGCTCGTCTACGCGCTGGTCTGGGAGGCCCTGTTCGGCTCCCTGGTCTCCGGCGCTCGCACCCTCAGCGTGCAGCAGTGGGCGCTGGCCGTGGCCCACAAGGTGTCCGGCGATTCGGCCCTGGTCACCTCGGACGTCAAGCTGCCGACGGCGACCGTGCTGCTGGTGCTGGTGACCATCGCGGCCACCTGGTACGCGGGGCAGCGGCTGCGGTCGCTGACGCTGACGGGCGAGGAGTAGGAAACGGGGCCCGGCCGGACGGGTGCTGCCTTCACGAAGGCTTCACGTTCGGCCGGGCACACTGTGCTCCAGGGGATGCACTGCTGGGAAGCGGGAGGCACGGGCATGGCCGCCGACGACGCGCCGAGGGACGACGACTCCGACTGGGACGAGACAGTCCTGGACGAAGACTTCATACGCTCGGCCTCGACCACCGAGCCGTCCGCCCGCGCCCGTATGCTCGCCGCCCGCTGGCGCAACGAGGCCCCCGAACCCCAGCCCTGGCGTTCCGACGAGGAACCCGCGGGCTGGTTCTTCAGCAAGGCCAGACGCCGCCGGTGGCGGTGGCGGTGACAGCCACCGGATGACGCCGGTGGTGGTGACGGTGGCGGCCACCGGAGGACGCCGGTGGTGGTGACGGTGGCGGTGGTGGTGACGGCCGAGGATGCCCGGGGTGCCTGACCCTGCAGCCGTACACCCCCATAGCGGGACACCCGGATTAAATCGGTGGCGTTCGACCCGCCTCGACCTGCACAGTTGGTGTGTCCACATCGCCGGTCGGGGACCGGCGTCCTATTCCGGGAGTGGAGCCGGGGCACGTCCATGCACGGCATTGCCTCCGGCTTCCAGCAGGGCAGTATGCGGAGCGACCACTACCTCCGCCCGCCCGTTTCCGCACGGGGAGCTGCCCGGGGCGGCCGCTTCGAGCACGCGATCTCACCCTCGCGTGGGCCGCCCACCCGGAAGGACGACGGCCGGACGACGGCCCAGGGCCCATGTCTTGCGGCATGATCCGCCGGACAGGCCCCGGGGGCCGGTCAGCCCAGTAGGCCCGGTCAGGCCAGCAGCCGCTCCAGGACCACGGCGATGCCGTCGTCCTCGTTGGACAGGGTCACCTCGTCGGCCACCGCCCGCAGTTCCTCGTGCGCGTTGGCCATGGCCACGCCGTGTGCCGCCCAGGCGAACATCGGGACGTCGTTGGGCATGTCACCGAAGGCGATGGTCTGCTCGGCCTTCACACCGAGACGGCGGGACGCCAGCGACAGGCCGGTCGCCTTGGACAGACCCAGCGGGAGCAGCTCCACGATGCCCGCGCCCGCCATGGCGACGGAGACGAAGCCGCCCGCGGCACGGCGGGCGGCGTCCGCCAGCTCGTCGTCCGACAGTTCGGGGTGCTGGATGTACAGCTTGGTCAACGGCGCGGACCACAGGTCGGCCACGTCCGTGAACGGGGTCGCGGGCAGCTTTTCGGTGGCCGCGTACCCCGGTCCCACCAGCACCTCGCCGTGCAGGCCGTCGCGGCTCGCCGCCAGGAACAGCGGGCCGGTCTCGGCCTCGATCTTGGCCAGCGCCACCGCCGCGAGCTGCCGGTCCAGGGTCACCGAGGTCAGCAGGCGGCCCTCCCCGGCGTCGTAGACCTGCGCGCCCTGGCCGCACACGGCCAGGCCCCGGTAGTCGAGGTCGTCGAGGATGTGACGGGTCCAGGCGACCGCGCGGCCGGTGACGACGATGTGCGCCGCGCCCGCCGCGGCAGCCGCGGTGAGCGCGTCACGGGTGCGCCGCGAGACCGACTCGTCGGAGCGCAGCAGTGTGCCGTCGAGGTCGGTCGCGACGAGCCGGTAGGGAAAGCCGTTGCTCACTTGGTGACCGGCTCCAGGAACTCCCGGCCGCCCAGGTACGGGCGCAGCACCTCGGGCACCCGCACCGAGCCGTCAGCCTGCTGGTGGTTCTCCAGGATCGCCACGATGGTGCGCGGTACGGCGCACAGCGTGCCGTTGAGTGTGGCCAGCGGGCGGACCTGCTTGCCGTCACGGACCCGGATCCGCAGCCGGCGGGACTGGAACTCGGTGCAGTCCGACGTCGACGTCAGCTCGCGGTACTTGCCCTGGGTCGGGATCCACGCCTCGCAGTCGAACTTGCGGGACGCCGAGGCGCCGAGGTCACCGGTGGCGACGTCGATGACCCGGAACGGCAGCTCCAGCGAGGTCAGCCACTGCTTCTCCCACTCCAGCAGCCGCCGGTGCTCCTCCTGCGACTCCTCCGGGAGGACGTACGAGAACATCTCCACCTTGTCGAACTGGTGGACGCGGAAGATGCCCTTGGTGTCCTTGCCGTGCGAGCCGGCCTCGCGGCGGAAACAGGGCGAGAAGCCCGCGTAGCGCAGCGGCAGCCGGTCGGCGTCCAGGATCTCGTCCATGTGGTACGCCGCGAGGGGCACCTCGGAGGTGCCGACCAGGTAGAGGTCGTCCTTGTCGAGGTGGTAGACGTCCTGGGCGGCCTGGCCGAGGAAGCCGGTGCCCGCCATCGACTGGGGGCGCACCAGCGCCGGGGTCAGCATCGGTGTGAAGCCGGCGGCCGTGGCCTGGGCGATCGCCGCGTTGACCAGCGCGAGCTCCAGCAGCGCGCCGATCCCGCTGAGGAAGTAGAAGCGCGAGCCGGACACCTTGGCACCCCGCTCGACGTCGATCGCGCCGAGCAGCTGGCCGAGCTCCAGATGTTCCTTGGGCTCGAAGCCCTCGGCCGCGAAGTCGCGGATCGTGCCGTGCGTCTCCAGGGTGACGAAGTCCTCCTCGCCGCCGACGGGCACATCGGTGTGGACGAGGTTGCCGAGCCGGAGCAGCAGCTCCTGCGTCTCGGCGTCGGCGGCGTCGCGCTCGGCGTCGGCCGTCTTGACGTCGGCGGCGAGCTGGCTCGCCTTCTTCAGCAGCTCGGCCTTCTCGTCCGCGGCGGCCTTGGGGATGAGCTTGCCGAGCGACCTCTGCTCGGCGCGCAGCTCGTCGAAGCGGACGCCGGACGACCTGCGCCGCTCGTCGGCAGACAGGAGAGCGTCGACGAGCGCGACGTCCTCTCCACGGGCGCGCTGCGACGCGCGCACACGGTCGGGGTCCTCACGGAGCAGACGAAGGTCAATCACGTGGCCAAGGCTACCGGTGCGGGGTCCTGCCCAACGACTCACTATTCCCGCCAGGGCGTACGTACCGTTATGGGGCAATAGCGCTGTGTGTCAAGAAAAGGTGTCTCACTCCCCGGGACGGGGCATGGTGCGGGCTTCCGGTTGACTCGATTCCCTTGTGAGGGGCGGGACTTGGAGCGGGGTGTTGTCCACAGGCCATTGGTCCCCCCAGTGAGTTATCCACAGGCTGTGTGCACGATCTGTGGATTTCGGAATTGATCACTCCGGAAGTGCGCTGCAGGGCGGGGTAAGGCACGGAATTCGTCGCTCAAAACGCAACAAAAGCCACTTTCACCAGGAAAGAGGTCACTCTGCAAGATGAACCAGGGGAAACAAGTGACCGAAGGGTGACCCGTCCGGCATGTGTCCGGATGGGGCTCCGCAGGCAGATTTGTCGACAGGCTGGCTCCCTGCTGTCGACTTGTCCCCAGGGGGAGCGGAAGGCCTGTGGATAACATCTGTGGACAACTTGAGGCGCCGCAGGTGGCGCGGGCTCACCCGCCGCCGGACCGCTCCGGACAGAGCCGCCGGACCGCTCCCGACAGAGCCGCCGGACCGCCCGGACAGATCAGAACCGCCCGTCAGAACCGACCGTCCTGGCACCGCGCGACCCAGTCCGCGGCCGACATGAACTCCTCGTCCGACGTCCCCGGATGCGGTGCGGCGACCTCTTCCGGGGTGATGTCCGCACGCGGGTACGACCCCAGGAACCGCACCTGGAGGCAGATCCGCTTGAGCCCCATCAGGGCCTCGGCGACCTTCCGGTCGGAGATATGGCCCTCGGCGTCGATGCAGAAGCAGTAGTTGCCGATACCGGCGCCCGTCGGGCGGGACTGGAGCAGCATCAGGTTGATCCCGCGGCCGGCGAACTCGCCGAGCAGATCGCGCAGGGTGCCGGGGTGGTCGGTGCGCTGCCACAGCACGACCGAGGTCTTGTCGGCCCCCGACCGGGCGGCGGGCCGCGCCGGGCGGCCGACCAGCACGAACCGCGTCTGCGCGTTCTCGGCGTCGTGGATGCCGGTCTCCAGGGCCTCCAGGCCGTAGCGCGCGGCGGCGAACTCACCGGCGAAGGCGGCGTCGTAGCGGCCCTCCTGGACCAGCCGGGCGCCGTCCGCGTTCGAGGCGGCCGACTCCCAGACGGCGTCGGGCAGATGGGTGCGCAGCCAGTTGCGCACCTGCGGCTGGGCGGCCGGGTGCGCGGTGACCGTCTTGATGTCCTTGAGCTTGGTACCGGGCCTGACCAGCAGCGCGAAGGTGATCGACAGCAGCACCTCGCGGTAGATCATCAGCGGGGTGCCCGCGACGAGCTCGTCGAGGGTGGTGGTGATGCCGCCCTCGACGGAGTTCTCGATCGGCACGAACGCGGCCTCGGCGTCACCCCCGCGCACGGCGTCGAGCGCGGACTGCACGGACACATACGGCACCAGCTGCCGGGTGGCCGCCTCGGGAAGGGTACGCAGGGCGACCTCGGTGAAGGTGCCCTCGGGGCCGAGATAGGCGTAGCTCGCAGGCATGACCTCACCCTAGTGGGCCCGCGACGGCCGGGGCGCCACACGCGCTCCGGCCTTCCCCGCGGCACCCCTCACCCTCCAGTCCTCATCCCCCAGGCTTCATCCCTCCAGTCACCCCTCCAGCAGGAGCTGCCCCACGTACTCCCCCCGTCCCGCCCCGCCCGGCACCGCGAAGAGGGCGCTCGTCTCGTGGCGGATGAACTTCGACAGGGCGTCGCCGCGGTCCAGCTTCCGCTGCACCGTCACGAAGCCGCGTAGGGGGTCGGCCTGCCAGCACACGAAGAGCAGACCGGCGTCCGGGGTGCCGTCGGCGGCGATGCCGTCGTGGTAGGAGAACGGGCGCCGTAGCATCGCCGCCCCGCCGTTCTTGTCGGGACGGCTGATCCGGGCGTGCGCGGTGGAGGGGACCACGTAGTCGCCCTTGGCGTCCGTCTTCTCCAGGTCCATCGCCGTCGTCTCGCCGCCCCCGGACAGCGGTGCCCCGTCGGACTTGCGGCGGCCGATGACCGCCTCCTGCGCGTGCGTCGACAGTTGCTCCCAGTCGTCGAGGAGCATCCGGATGCGGCGTACGACGGCGTAGGAGCCGTTCGCCATCCAGGCCGGGTCGGTGGAGCCGGACGCCGGTACGAAGATCCGCTTGGTGAAGTCGGCGTCGGTGGGTTTCGGGTTGCGGGTGCCGTCGATCTGGCCCATCAGATTGCGGGCGGTCATGGGGTGGGCGGTGGCGCCAGGGGAGCGGTTGAAGCCGTTCATCTGCCAGCGGACCCGGGCCGCGCTCCCGGCGTCCTTCTGTACGGTGCGCAGCGCGTGGAAGGCGACGAGGGCGTCGTCGGCGCCGATCTGCACCCACAGATCACCGTCGCTGCGGGCCTTGTCGAGGTGGTCGGAGGAGAAGTCGGGCAGCGGGTCCAGGGAGACCGGCCGCTGTTTCTCCAGGCCGGTGCGGGAGAAGAAGGTGCGTCCGAAGCCGAAGGTGAGCGTGAGGGAGGAGGGGCCGGCGTCGCGGGCCACGTCCGTGTCGTCGTGCGGGGCGGCTTCGCCTGCCATGAGCCGTTCGGCGGTCGCCGACCAGCGGCGCAGCAGCGCGGCGGCCTCCTTGCGCCCGGCCCCGGCCGTCAGATCGAAGGCGACGAGATGGCCGACGGCCTGGAGGCCCTCGGTGATACCGGGCTGATGTTTCCCGTGAAACAACGCCTTGGCGGAGCCGAGTGAGGTGAGCGGGGTGGCCCCGGCGGGTGCGGCCGTGTATCCGACGGCGGCGCCGGCCGCGCCGAGTACGAGCCCGGTGGCCCCGGCGGTGCTCAGTAGCCGTCGTCGGGACACGCCAGTGGCGGCGGCTGTGTCAGCGGGGGCCGTGGCGATGGTGTCGGTGGGTGTAGCGGTGTCGGTGGTAGCGGTGGTGTCGGGGGTGCGGGCCGTCTCGGCATCCGCGGTGGAGTGGTCAGGCATCGTGCGTTCAGCCGATCTGCGCGTTCTTGGAGACGGTGGTCTGGTCGATGTCGGAGGTCCGGACCGTGACGGAGATCTTCCAGTCGCCGGCCATGGGGATCTGGAGCGCGGTGGCCGCCCAGTGCCCGGTGGCGATGTGGTCCGGGGCCACGGGAAGGGGGCCGATCTTCTTGGCGTCGAGGGTGAAGGAGACCTTCACCTCGGGGATGTCGAAGGCGCGTCCGTTGGGGCGCTGCACCAGGACGTCCATCTTGTTGGCGCCGGTCCGGGCCGGGTCGAGTTCGAGCCGTACGAGGCCCTTGCCATCGGTGCCGCCTGTGTCGAAGGGCATGTCCAGGGTCAGGGCCGCCCCGGTGGACGCCGCCGAGTTCGACGAGGACGACGTCGACGACGAGGATGCCGCTGCCTTGGCCGCCTCGGCCTCCCGTACGGTCCGGCCCGGTTCGCTCTGGGTCAGCACGGTGGTGACGGCGAGCAGCGCCACCGCCACCCCGGCCTCCGCGAGGACCGAGCGGCGCAGCCCGGAGCGGCCCGCGTCGGAGTCGCGCAGCCGCTTGACCCGGGCGGCGTTCACGGCGGCGCGCTGCCGGGCCAGCTGGGCGGTACGGGCGGAGTTCGGGGAGCCCGCTCCGGACGCCTGGCCGCCCTTGTGCACGGCGGCGGGCCCCTTCGCGGCCTGCACGGCCTCTGCGGCCTGCACGGCCTCTGCGGCCTGCACGGCCTCTGCGGCCTCCACGGCCTCCACGGCATCCGTGGTGTCCGTGGTGTCCTGCGGGACCTCGGCCGTCTCCGTCAGCCGCCCGGTCCACCGCCGAGAGAACCAGGCGACGGCGACCATCACCGCCACGAGCGCGATCTTGGCGAGCAGCAGTCGCCCGTACGTCGTACCGGTGAACGCGGACCAAGAGCCGAGCTGCCGCCAGGACTGGTAGGTGCCGGTCGCGACCAGTGCGAGGACGGCGCCGAAGGCGACCTGGGAGAAGCGGCGTACGGCGGCGGCCTCGATCGGGGTGCCGGCGGGCGCCTTGTAGAGGGCGGTGAGCAAGGCGGCGAGCCCGCCCAGCCAGACGGCGACGGCGAGCAGATGGACGACGTCGACCGGCATGGCCACGGCGGGCTGGAGCCCGGTGGAGGCGTGCTCGGCCAGAGCCCAGCTTGCCGCCAGCCCGGCCGCGACGACCGTGCCGCCGACGGCGAGCCCGAAGGCGAGGTCGCGCCTCTCCTCGCCGTCCTGCGCGTCGTCCTCCCCTTCGACCTCCCCGTCGTTTTCGACCTCCCCGTCGTTCGGGGTTGCGGTGGACGACGGGCGGGCGTACGTCCCGAAGAGCACGGCGATGAACAGCGACCCGGCGGCCAGCAGCAGCAGCCGGGAGACCAGCGCGGCGCCGGTCTTGGTCTGGAGGACGTCGGCGAGCAGGCTCAGGTCGAAGATGTCGGCAGTCTTCCCCGACCCGGTGTAGGAGCCGCGCAGCAGGAGCAGGGCGAGGGTCGCCGCGGTGAGCGCGAGCCAGCCGGAGACGACGAGCCGCTGCATGGCCTTGACCCCTGCGCCGCGCGGCCAGCAGCCGAGCACGAAAGCGGCGCCGCCCACCATGACGATGAACCCGGCGTACGACATGTACCGCCCGAAGCCGTAGAGCCAGCCGACGACCCCGCCCCCCGCGGAGGGTCCCGAGACACTGACCGCGGTCTTCGAGGGACTGCCGACGGAGAAGGTGAACGCACCGGCGACGGGGTGGCTGTCGGCCGAGACGACCTGGTAGGTGACGGTGTACGTGCCGTTGTGCAGGCCGCTCTTCAGCTGCACCGAGTAGGTGGTGCCGCCGGTGTTGGACGGTTTGCCGACGTCGACGCGACCGCCCTTGGGATCGAGCACCCGCAGCGAGCCGTCGCTGAGGGCGACCTTCTCGGAGAAGGTGAGCGCCACCTCGGTCGGCGCCTTGGCGACCACCACCCCTTGCTGGGGATTGCTGCCGGTCAGCGCGGCGTGCGCGGTGGCGGGACCGGCACCGGCGAGGAGCATGCCGGTGACGGCGACGAGCAGCAGCACAAAGGTGCGCACGCGGGGGGTGATGGTCTGCGGCACGGTGGCCCTCCCTCAGTGTCCGGTCGCCGGGTTGTACGTGGCCGGCTTGACCGGCATCTCGACGGTGAGCGGATCGGATGTCGCGAAGTGCAGCTTCAGGGTCACCGTCCGGCCCTGCTCGGGCCGTTGCTTCAGCTTCTCGAACATGAGGTGGTAGCCCCCGCTCTTGAACACGAGTTGACCGTGGGCGGGGACCGTCAGGGAGGTGACCTCGTTCATCGCCTGCCCGGTGGTCTCGTGCAGGGTGACGCTGCCCGCCGCGTCGCTGGTGACGGAGGTCAGCTCGTCCTTCGTACCGCCCTTGTTGACGATGGTGAGAAACCCGGCGGCCATGTCGGAGGTGACGGGCCGGGGCATGTAGGAGGAGCTGACGGACAGTTCGGGGCGGTCGCTGGAGCCGGAGCCGGAGCCGGAGCCGTCGGCGGAGTCGCCCGAGCCGCCGCCGCAGCCGGTCAGGAGCAGGGCGCCGGTGAGTGCCGCGCCCATCGCAGCGGACAGGGCCGGGCGCCTGGAGGTTCTCACGGGTTCTCCCCCTTGATCAGCTTGGGGAGGTCCTTGGTGTAGTCGTCGACGGTGGTGTCCTGGCCGTAGAGGACATAGCCGCCGTCGGTCTTGGGGGAGAACGCGATGACCTGCGTGCCGTGCGCCGAGACGGTCTTGCCGTTCTTGTCCTTGCTGGTCGGCTCGACGGAGATGCCGAGGGCGCGGGCGCCCGCCTGGATGGCGGCGAAGTCACCGGTGAGCCCGATGAACTGAGGGTCGATGCCCCTGAGCCACTTGCCGAGCTCGGCCGAAGTGTCCCGCTTCGGGTCGGTGGTGACGAACACGACGCGCAGCTTCGCCTGTTCGGCCGCGGGCAGCGCCTTCTTGGCCACGGCGATGTTGTTCATCGTCAGCGGGCAGATGTCGGGGCAGTGGGTGTAGCCGAAGTAGACCAGCGTCGGACGGCCCGCGGTCTCCTTGCGGAGGTCGTACTTCTTGCCGTGGGTGTCGGTGAGAACCAGGCCGGGCTTGTCGAAGGGCTGGTCGAGCACGGTCGCGGCCTGCTGCGAGGCGTCGGCGGAGACCACGGCGACCGGGCTGTCCTTGCCGCCGCTGCCGGTGGCGCAGGCGGAGAGGGTGAGCGCGGCGGCGGCCAGCAGCGCGGCTGCGGCGAGGGTCTTGGGAGTCCGGGCGGTCTTGGCGGTCTTGGAGGTCTTCGTGCAGGTCATCTTGCGCATGGATGCGTGTCCCAGTGGTGAGTGCTCCGGCGCCCACCGGGGCCGTACAGCCGTATGACGAACGTACGGGCCCCGGTGCGCGCCATGGTGAGCGGGTCTCAGGCGGCGGTGCGCCGACGTCCGGCGAGGACGCCGTACGCCACTCCCGCGGCGCCGACGACGATGCCGACGACGCCGAGGACGCGGGCGGTGGTGTCGCTGCCGGAGGAGGCGGCGGAGGAGGTGGAGACGGCGGCGGTGGTCGCCTCGGAGGTGGCGGCGGCGTCCTCGGCGGTAGCGGCGCCGTGGCTGTGCCCGTCCTCGGAGGCGGCGGAGAGCGCGAGCACCGGAGCGGGGTTCTCCGGTTCTTCCTGGCCGTCCTTCTGGACCTCGATCCAGCGGACGACCTCCTTGTTCGAGTACGTCTGGACGGCCTTGAAGACCAGTTCGTCGGTGTCCTCGGGCAGGGCGCCCATGGAGAGCGGGAACTTCTGGAAGTAGCCCGGCTCGACGCCCTTGCCGTCCGCGGTCCAGGTCACCTTGGAGACGGCCTCGTCGATCTTCTTGCCGTGGACCTCCAGCGGCTTGGTGAGCTTGGACTTGGTGATCTCGACCTTCCAGCCGGCGAGCGGCTGCGCCATCACCGAGGCCAGCGGGTGGTCGGCGGGGAAGCTGACCTCGACCTTGGTGGTCGAGGCGTTGTCACGCTCGTTGGGGACTTTGAAGTCCACCACCGCGTAGCCGCCCTTGGCCGCGGTGCCCTCCGGGGCGACGCTGACGTGCGCGAACGAGGGGGTGGCCAGGGCGAGCACGGCGATCGCCGCGGCGCCGCCGACGGCGGTGAGACGGGAAGCCTTGGAAGCCTTCATGGCAGGAGCACTCCACTTCGGGTGATGATCCGGGGCACGGCGCCGGCTCAACCTGGAGCATCGGTTGATGGCTCGTGGCCGGTGGCCGGTGGCCGGTGGCCGGTGGCCGGTGGCCGGTGGCCGGTGACCGATGGCCGGCGGTCGGTGCCGTGCGGGACTGCGGGAAAGGGACGCGCGGCCGCACGACGGCGGACGGCCCCTCCCCGGCGGAATCCCGATGGAATGCCGACGGAGTCCCCGTGGGCTCCTGGAGGGCTTTCGGAAGGCTCCGGTGGGTGGGGTGCGGTGGTCGCTGTCGTGTCAGGCGGCGAGCGCGAGGGCGAGTGCGCCCGCGGCGGGCGGGCCGCGTCGGATCACGGCATGGCGGAGCGTGGTGGTACGGGGCCGGGGCGGGCCGGGCCAGGCGGTTTGCCCCAGCCCCGGTCCCGGCTCGGGCGCGGCGGGCAGCCCGGCGTACAGGGCGCGCGCCAGCGCGAGCGCCCCGCGTAGGGACCGTACGGCCGCCCCCTCGGCGACGGCGTGCGCCGACAGCTCGATCAGCCGCAGCAGCGCCAGGTCCCCGCGCCGCAGCAGCCAGCCCGCCGCGATGGCGGCGAGGACGTGGCACAGCAGCATCGGCAGGGAGGGCAGCAGGGCGGTGAGGGGCCCGGTGGAGGCGGCGGGCAGGGCGTCCGCCGCGTGGTGCGGGGCCGCCGTCGCACCGCCGGTGCCGGTGAAGGCGCCCGTGGCCCGGTCGTAGAGGCGGGCGTCGCCGAGGACACGGCGGGCGTGCTCGGGGGTGATCGCCGCAGCCGTCGTACCGCACAGGATGCGGGCCGCCCGTGACACCAGCTCGGCGTCACTCACGGAAGCCGCGGACCGGGCCATGGACGACGTTATGGACGACGTTATGGACGACGTCATGGACGTCATGGAGTTCATGGCCGCCGTGCCCGAGGTTGCCGCCTGCTGACCCAGCCCGAACAGGGTGTGCAGCGCCGTCTGGCCGACGGCGAGCAGTGCCGCGATCCCGGCGGGTGAGCGGGTGCGCCCGGCGAGCGGTACGGCGATGGCGAGTGCCCCCAGGAATCCCGCGGCCAGGGTCCACAGCGGGACCGTGGCGCAGGAGGCGAGGACATGGCCGCCCGCGCCCAGCACGACGCAGACCGCGGCGAACACCGCGGCCCGCAGGAACCGGAGCCCGTCTCCGGAGCGCGCCCAGCGCATGTGGGGGGCAGTCATGGCCCGCTCATCTTCGCACTGGGCCTCTCGGCCTCTTGCGGCAGGGGCGGGTAGTGACGTAAAGCCGGGCGGTCGCGGGAGGGTTGGACCGGTGGATCAGCGGGGACGACGGTGACAGCAGGGAGGGCAAGGGGGGCGACGGAAACGCCACATTCCGTCGCTCCATACACCGATCTCGTGCAGCGCGCATCCCCCGGATGGGCCTCTTCGCGTCAACTTCGTGCTTACGCCTCGCCGCTCGGGGCAATACGTATCGGTATGTCGAGCCGCAGCCAGGAGGCTGGAGCATGAGCATCTGGTGGTCACTCCACTTGCGGCGCGACGCTGCGAGCGTGCCGCTCGCCCGGCGCCTCCTGATCGGCACCATGGAGACGGCGGGGGTCGACCCCGATGTGTCGTACGACCTCTCCGTGGCGTTGAGCGAGGCGTGCGCGAACGCCGTCGAGCACGGCGGCGGCCCGGCGCGCGACGACACCTCGCAGGCGTATCGCGTCACCGCCTACCTCGACGGCGAGAAGTGCCGGATCGAAGTGGCCGATTCCGGACCGGGTTTCGCCCGGCATCATGTCGCCCGCACGGTCCGCGCGGACTCCGAGCACGGCCGGGGACTGTGCCTGATCAGAGAGCTCGCGGACCACGTCCACATCCGCACCGAGCCGGGGCGCGGTGGCGCGGTGGTCAGCTTCGACAAGATGCTGAAGTGGAGGAAGGACACCCCCCTCATGGTGGTGTAGCACCAGGGTGAGGGCTCAGGCGTGAGGGCTCACGGACGGGGCTGACGGGTCAGTCTGCCTGAGGTCGCCACCGGCTGGCCTCTCGTACGGCGGCCAGGCCGGCCGCTCCGGCTGCTCCTGCCGCGAGGGCCAGGGAGAGTACGAGCAGTTCACCGCACAGGCTCCAGGACAGTTGTGCGCCCTGTGGGCCGCCGCTGATGGGCTGAGCGAGGACGACGTAGGCCCCGATCCCTGCGGTCCCCGCGAGGGCGATGGGCAGGCTGAGCGACCATATCGCCGTGGTGCGGAAGACGCGGCGCTGCCCGGTGAGCGCGGTGAGCGGTGCGAGGGCGCGGGCGAACCGGAGAAATTCCGCGAGGGACGAGACGACCATGGCCACGGCGATGTACAGCGTGCCGACGGTGCCGAGGAAGGGGATCCACCGGGCCTGGAAGCCGAGCGTGTCGGAGCCGCTGCCCTCGGCCAGGGGGCGGATGACGGAGTCGGTGCTCAGGGACAGGCGGGCGGCGCGTTTGACCGCTGGGAGGTCGAGGGCGTTGCCGTCGGAGGTGAAGACGACCAGCCATATGTCCTGGGGGTCGAGGCGGGTGGCCTTTCCTGCGCGGACGGTGGCCGGGGTTTCTCCGAAGTCTGCGTAGGAGGCGACCTTGAGGCGGCGGTCGAGCTGGTCGAACGGCACCGTCGCGGGGGTCGGTCCCGTGGGGCAGGGAAGGTGCAGCGCCTTCAGGTCCGCGCAGGGGGCCTGGATGATGCGTCGCGTGCTGGAGCCGTCCGGTGCTGTGTCCGCGTGGCCGAGCGACAGCATATGGACGCCGCTGGGCAGAGCGGCCCGGAACAGCTCGGTGGGCCGGGCACGGTCGGCGGCCTGCACCAGCGCCATGCTCTTGCCCTGAGCCGTGTTCACGAATTCGGAGTCGTCGGAGCGGTTGTAGAGAAGGGTGCTGATCAGCTGGGTCTGTCCGATGACTCCGATCGCGATGACCAGTGTCGCGACCAGGCGCACGACGGCACCGGGGCGGGCGGCAAGGGTCCGGGCCGCGATCAACCGCCCGGGGTGACCTGTCTGGCGGGCGGCAGCGACCATCCGGGGCGCGTAGCGTGCGCAGGTCCAGGCGATCACTGAGGGCAGGGTGGTCCACACGCCCAGGACGGCGAGCAGGTAGCCGAAGGCGGAGCGCTGCCCGCCGCCGAGCATCGGTCCGGTGGCAACGGCGAGGACCAGGAAGGCCGGGCAGGCTCCGAGCGCGAAGCGTCGCAGGAGCCCGTCGCCCGCCGCGCGGACGCGGGTACGACCGGACCGGCGATCGGCGGACGGCTGGAGGAGCAGGGTGACCGACAGGACGAACGCCACGGCCGCGGCCAGCGCGACAAGCAGGCCGCCCGCAGCCCGGCGCAGGTCTGCCGCGGCCAGAGTGAAGTCGATCCACGGCAGCGTGACGTCGAGGACGAGGGCCGGGGTGACGAGGGCCGCGGCTGCTGCGGCGCCGACGGCGACGGGGAGCACGGCGGTTCCGAAGTCCATCCAGGCCCGCGTCCGACGGCCGGCGCCGAGGACGGACAGCAGACGGGCGCGGCGGTCATGACCGGCTGCGCCCATGCGGGCGGCGGCCACGGTGAGTCCGGCGGCGGGAAGTCCCACCAGTACCAGCATGATCAGGTCGAGTTGAGTGCCCCGGTCGCTGTCGATGGCCTTCAGATCACCGAACGAGGGACCGGGGGAGCCGAATCCCACGATGGGATCGAGGTAGCTGGAGTTGAGCATGGCCCGGCTGGGGCGGGTGTAGACGAGTCGCTCACCCGGGGTGGCCAGTCCGCTCTCGCCGATTCGGCCGACCGCCTTGCCGTAGCGGTGCGCGAAGTCCTCGGAGGGCGGTCTGTCCGCAAGGGCGGGAGAGAGGAACGCCTCGCCCGGAGCGGGCCAGCGGCTCAGCCCCGGAGGAAGTGGGGCGTCGGCCGTCAGCGGCCATACGACGACCACGGAGTACTGACGGCCCTGTTCACTGTCCCAGTACCGGGTCCACAGTGCCTTGGGCTGCCGGCCGTGTCCGGCCATGACGGGGTTGCGGGCCGTGCCACGCAGTTCGCGTCCGTGGAAGGTGGCGGCCGAGGCGGCGAAGGCGAAGGCAGTGAGGGCGGCCACGACCGTGGCCATCATCAGTGCCAGGAAGCGGGTACGCCCGCTCTCGCCGGCCCTCGCGGCCGACATGCCCATGCGCAGCAGCTGCCACCGCAGCGGCGCTTTGTTCGTCCTCACGCCTGCCCCCGGCCGCTTGCGTCCACCAGGCGTGCCTGGCTCAACCGCAGGACGCGGTCGGCACGTTCTGCCACCGATGCGTCGTGGGTGACCAGCAGCAGCCCGCAATTGCGTCGTCGTGGTGCGTCGAGCAGCACCTCGGCAACCTGGTCGCGGGCGTGCTCGTCCAGTGCCCCGGTGGGCTCGTCCGCCAGCAGCAGGGACGGCTCGGACATGAGTGCCCGGGCCACGGCGGTGCGTTGCCGCTCGCCGCCGGACAGGTCCGCGGTGAGCGTGCCGTCGACCGGCACGCCGAGACCGGCCAGCAGGTCCTCTCCCCGGCTGAACGCCTGGCCCCGGTTCTCACCGGCCAGCAGCGCCGGCAGGGCCACGTTCTCCACGGGGCTGAGCTCCGGCAGCAGCTCGCCGAACTGGAACACCATGCCCATGTGCCGCTGCCGCCACCGCGCCAGCTTGCCGCCCCGCAGGGCCATGACGTCCTGCCCGGCCACCAGGATCCGGCCCGCAGGCGCCCGGATGAGCCCCAGGACCAGGGAGAGCAGGGTGCTCTTCCCCGAGCCGGAAGGTCCCGTCACCGCGACCGACTCACCGCGCTGCACGGTCAGTTCCAGCGCGGACAGCAGCTTGCGGCCGCCGATCTCGTAGTCAAGCCCGTCGATACACAACGGGAGGTCAGCCGACACCGCTCCACCCCAGACGTCAGCCCCGCTGCGCGCCCGGCGCGACGGGGAGCTGCCACACCATGTCTCTTCCTACCCGCCCGGGCCGACAACGCGCGCACGCGAAGAGCCGGGCACCCAGCGGTACCCGGCCCTCGGCCCCGGAGCCAGGCATGTCGGTCGGTCAGCCGGTTCGGTCGGTCAGTCAGTCGGCCGGTCGGTCGGACAGCCGGTCGGTCAGTGCAGCGGCAGCCCGAGCTGCCGCTGCTCAGTCCGTCAGTCCGTCCGTCAGTCCGTCCGTCAGTCCGTCCGTCAGTCCGTCCGTCGGTCCGTCGGTCCGTCCGTCAGTCCGTCAGCCCTTGAGCGCGGCCATCCACGCCTCGACCTCGTCCGAGCGGCGCGGCAGGCCGGTGGAGAGGTTCCGGTTGCCGTTCTCGGTGACGAGGATGTCGTCCTCGATGCGGACGCCGATGCCGCGGTACTCCTCCGGCACGGTCACGTCGTCGGCCTGGAAGTACAGGCCCGGCTCGACGGTGAGCACCATGCCGGGCTCCAGGACGCCCTGGACATACGTCTCGGTGCGCGCCACGGCGCAGTCGTGGACGTCCATGCCGAGCATGTGCCCGGTGCCGTGCAGCGTCCAGCGGCGCTGGAGGCCGAGCTCCAGGACCCGCTCCACCGGGCCTTCGACCAGGCCCCATTCGACCAGCCGTTCGGTCAGCACACGCTGGGCGGCGTCGTGGAAGTCGCGGTACTTGGCGCCCGGCTGCACCGCCGTGATGCCGGCCTCCTGGGCGTCGTACACCGCGTCGTAGATCTTCTTCTGGAGCTCGCTGAACGTGCCGTTCACGGGCAGGGTGCGCGTGACGTCGGCGGTGTAGAGGGTGTGGGTCTCCACGCCCGCGTCGAGCAGGAGGAGGTCGCCGGAGCGGACGGGGCCGTCGTTGCGCACCCAGTGCAGGGTGCAGGCGTGCGGTCCGGACGCGCAGATGGAGCCGTAGCCGACGTCGTTGCCCTCCACGCGCGCGCGGAGGAAGAACGTGCCCTCGATGTAGCGCTCGCTGGTGGCCTCGGCCTTGTCGAGGACCTTCACCACGTCCTCGAACCCGCGCACGGTCGAGTCGATGGCCTTCTGGAGCTCGCCGATCTCGAAGTCGTCCTTGACGAGCCGGGCCTCGGACAGGAAGATCCGCAGCTCCTCGTCGCGCTCGGCGGTGACCTTGTCGGTGAGGGCGGCCTCGATGCCGGAGTCGTACCCGCGCACCACGCGGACCGGGCCGGTGGCCTCGCGCAGCATGTCGGGCAGTTCGCGCACGTCGGAGGCGGGGATGCCGTAGAGCCGTCCGGCCTCGGTGAGCGAGTGGCGGCGGCCGACCCACAGCTCGCCCTGGCCGGAGAGCCAGAACTCGCCGTTCTCGCGGTCGGAGCGCGGCAGGAGGTAGAGGGTCTCCTTGTGGCCGCCGTCGACCGGCTCCAGGACGAGGACGCCGTCCTCGGTCTGATTGCCGGTGAGGTACGTGTACTCGACCGACGACCGGAAGGGGTACTCGGTGTCGTTGGAGCGGGTCTTCAGGTTGCCCGCGGGGACGACCAGGCGTTCGCCCGGGAAGCGGGCGGACAGCGCGGCGCGGCGGCGGGCGGTGTTCTCCGCCTGCTCGACGGGCTTCAGGTCCCGCAGCTCCGTGTCGGCCCAGCCGGACTTCATGTTCTCGGCCAGCTCGTCGGACACGCCCGGGTACAGGCCGTTCTTCCGCTGCTTGATGGGCTCCTCTTCGGCAGTCTCCGGGGTCTCCGGAAGCTCTTCTGCCACGGTCATCCTCCTAGATACGGCACCGGACCCCATCCATCGTACGTTCGTACCGTCATATGAATTGGAGGTCAGGCCCGCCGCCCGGGCGGCCTGCGGCAGTCCCGGCCCGCCTCGGTCCGGCTTGGCCCGCCCCAGTTCGGCTCGCTTCGACTCAGTCCGCCAAGGGCGGTCTCAGTCGAACCGCACCGCCAGCAGCACCACGTCCTCCTCGCTGTCGGCCTGGTCGAGCCCGTCCGGCAGCACCGTGCGCAGCACGTGGTCGGCGATCGCGCCGGGGTCGCCTCGCAGCGTCCTCGGTACGGAGGCGGCGGCCGCGTGCAGCCGCGCGAAGGCGCGGTCCGCCGGGTCGCCCGTACGGTGCAACAGCCCGTCGGTGTAGAGCAGAACCGTCTCTCCTGCTTCGGCCAGGAACTCCACGCTGGGCGCCTCCCAGCAGGCGAGCATCCCGAGCGGCGCCGATACCGAGGTCTCCGCGAACTCCGTGCGCCGCTCACCGACCAGCAGCGGCGGGCAGTGTCCGGCCCCGGCCAGCGTGATCTTGCGCAGGGCGGGCTCGCAGTACGCGAACAGGGCGGTGGCCGAGCGAGCGGGTTCGGTGAGGCGCAGCAGCAGTTCGAGGTCGGACAGCACGGCGACCGGGTCCTCGCCCTCCATCACGGCGTACGCGCGCAGGCTGGCCCGCAGCCGCCCCATCGCGGCGACCGCGCTCGGCCCGGAGCCGGTGACCGAGCCGACCGCGAGGCCGAGGGCCGCGTCGGGCAGCGGCAGCGCGTCGTACCAGTCGCCGCCGCCGCGCGGCCCGGTGCGGTGCCGGGCGGCGAGCTGGACGCCGGCGACGCGGGGGAGCCGGGACGGCAGCAGCTCGTCGGCGATCGTCGCCATGGCGGTGCGGGTGCGCTCCAGCTCCAGCAGCCGGGCGAGGTGGTCGGTGGCGTAGCGGGTGTAGATGCCGACGAGGTGGCGCTGGCGGCGGAGCGGCTCGGCGGGCTCGTCGTAGAGCCATACGGCGGCGCCGAGGCGGCCCGCGTCCTCGGTGGCCAGCGGGAGCGCGTAGGCGGCGGCGTAGCCGAGGCGGGCGGCGACCTCGCGGTGGCGCGGGTCGAGGCCGTCCTCGGCGAACAGGTCGGGGCGGACCTGTTCGCCGTCGCCGCCGGGGCGTCCGTCGAGGATCCGGCCGTACGGCATGGCACCGCGCGGCACGGTCTCGATGTGCCCGAGGTCGGCGCGGGCGAGGCCGAGGCCGACGGTGGTGCGGGGGCCGAGCCCGTCCGCCGGTTCCAGTACGACGAGGCCGCGCCGGGCGCCGACGAGGGCGGACCCGGCGCGCAGCAGCTCCTGGAGCGCGGCGTCGAGCGTGTCCGTGCGGGCGAGGCGTTCGGTCAGTTCGTGGAGGGTCGTCAGGTCGGAGACCCAGCCCGCCAGACGGTCCTGGAGCAGGACTCCGGGGCCTGGTGAGGCGGGGTCCGGGCCGGCCGGCGCGGGGACCTCGGCGGCGCCGGCGGGGGTGAGCGCGGACGGGGTGCCCGACGCGGTGGGCGCGGGCTCGGCAGTGTGTGCGGGCGCGGGAACCTGGGAATCGATTCCAGCCACTTTCGGAGGATGCGGGGCACTCATGGCATCCGGCTTTCCGGCCGGTGCGTACTGCTCAAAAGCATCGCAAACCCCCATGTCATTCTGCGCCGCTGCAGTGGTTCCACACATACACGCACTCGTGAGGGGATGTCCAGCATTGTCCTGCCGGGATTCCTGGTGTCCGTGGGCTTTTCGCGACGAGTCACCCGACCCCCTTGCGAAAACGCAAAGTTGGCTTAAAACTGCCTCGGGTACGGGCTCATTGCGGTCGACTGGCCTTGTTCGGCGGAGCGTCACAACGGTCGCGATGGGTACGTACTCGGTGAAGGCCAGGGGTGGTTGGGGGCTACCCGGAACCTGGCGACGGACCCGGGCGTCTTAGCCACCGACGACCGGCCCCAGTCTCCCGTGGCGGAGGCGAAGAGAAATACGCGGATGGCAAAAACGCCAGACTTCGCCACCCCTACGCCGCACCGCGCTTCTGATAGACGCAGTATGGACGCGGACGCGGCCAACGCTCGAACCCCTGGGGTTCTCCTTGCTCTGAGCAGGGGTGTGATGCGCCAACAGGTACGCACAGTGAAGTGATCGACACATGATGTGATGTGGTCCTCGGTGTTGCCAGCGGTGCAACGGAAAGGAACGAGCGCTCATGCGCGAGATCCTCGGAAGGCGACGCAGGCTCCTGTCCGGGCGGGACGACGGGCGGCCTGAAATGCTCGGCGCGGCCCTGACCTTCGCGGCGGAATGGCAGTGGCCGGTGCTCCCGGGTGTGGCCCCGGACCCCCAGGGGCGGGCCGGCTGCGCCTGCCCCGACCCGGAGTGCTCGGTGCCCGGTGCACACCCCTTCGACCCCGGCCTCCTCGCGGCCACCACCGACGAGCGCATGGTGCGCTGGTGGTGGTCCAACCGGCCTACGGCGCCCATCGTCCTGGCGACGGGAGGCAGTGCGCCCTGCGCTGTCAGCCTGCCGGGCTCGGCCGCCGCCCGCGCGCTCGCCGCGCTCGACCAGGCCGGGCTGCGCCTCGGCCCGGTGGTCGCCTCGCCCACCCGCTGGTCGCTGCTGGTGCGGCCGTACTCCCTGGAGCAGCTCGGCGAACTGCTCTACGCCAAGGACTACGTCCCCGGCTCCCTCCGCTTCCACGGCGAGGGCGGCTATCTCGCGCTGCCACCGTCCGAGACCGGCCTCGGCGAGGTCCGCTGGGAGCGCGCCCCGCTGCCCGGTTCGGCCCGGCCGTGGGTGCCGGATGTGGAGGCCGTGGTGGACGCGGTCGTCGAGGCACTCACGCGCGGTACGGGTGTGAACGCGCCGGAGGTCTGAGGGGGCCGCGCCGCTCGGCCTGGTCGGCCCGCTCGGTGGCGGGTGCGTTCCGCTTGCCGCTGTTTCCGCGGCGGCGCCGCCCGCAGCTCCAGGTGTTCGCAGCTCCCGGTGTCCGGCCTCGGCCGGATGCCGGACGCTGGGACCTGGCTCGGCCGGATGCCAGATGTCAGCCACCGAACGCTGGGCCAACTCGGGTGCGCCCGGCGGCAGTTGACGTTCCCGGTGGCGTTGTAAAAGGTGAGCCCGGAGGCGACCCGCCGGAACCCGGGCATGAAAAGACCCGGTTGCTGGCGACGGGGGATGCACCAGCAACCGGGCTACTGGAACGGTAACAAGAGATCGGTGGTTCGCAAATTCGATCTCGGCTATTCGGACACGGATCGCCTTGTCACGACGGAGAGTTGTGACACGAGTCACGAGTTGCGACCGAATGCGACCGGGTGTGACCGACTGGCCGGACGGACGACCGGTCACACCCGATTGCGTGACTGTTCTTGATCGTTGAGTGTCGACGATTTGATCGCTGGCTGATCAGTCAACGATGGTCGGTCGCCGTCAGCTGAGCGTGACCTGGCGGTTGGTGAGCCCGCCGCGGGCCCGGCGCTCCTCGGCGGTGAGCGGCGCGTCGGAGGCGAGGGCGGCGGCCAGACGCTCGTCGAACTCGGCGGCCGGCTTCTCGATGTCCTGCGCACCGACCCCGCTCGGCAGGTCCCACACGGGCACGGTGAGCCCGTGGGCGCGGAACGAGCCGACCAGCCGGGTGCCCTCGCCGAGGGTGGAGCGCCCGGCCGCGTGCAGCCGTGCGAGAGCGTCCAGCAGCTGCTCCTCCGGGTGCGGCATGACCCAGCGCAGGTGGTTCTTCTCGGGGGTCTCGCACCAGTAGGCGGCGTCGACGCCGGTCAGCTTGGCGGTGGGGATGGCCGCGGCGTTGGCCCGCTCCAGGGAGGCGGTCACCTCGGGGGTGGCGTTCTCCGCGTCCGGGACCCAGAACTCGAAGCCGCTGTGCACAACTGGCTCGAAGGCGCCTGCCGGGTCGAGCAGATCCTGCATCCGCGGACCGTCCGCCGGAGCACGGCGGCCCTGGACGGGGGTGCCCGGCTCGGCGGTCAGCGCGCGCGTGAGGGTGTCGGCGAGGTCGCGGCTGATGTCGCCGGACGCCGTGTCGTTCTGGAGACCCAGCAGGACCGAGCCGTCGTCACGGCGCAGGGCGGGCCAGGCCATCGGCAGCACCGTGGCGAGGGTGACCGAGGGCACGCCCTCGGGGAGGCCGTCGCGCAGCGTCAGCTCGACGGTCGCCGCGGGCACCAGCTCGCGCAGCGCCACCCAGTCGCACTCGCCGGGCAGCCCCTCGAACGGGCGCTGCACCAGCTCGGTCACGGCGTGCGCGGCGGCCCGGCCGTGACACGCCTTGTAGCGCCGGCCGCTGCCGCACGGGCAGGGCTCGCGGGCGCCGACGACCGGGACCTCTCCGTCGGTGATCTGCGGTCGTGCGCCCTTCGCCTGCGCTCGCTTCTTGGCCATCGTGCGTGTCTCCCGGATACGGCTCGTCTCGTACGGCGGGAGCCTAGCCGCTCGCGCGGGGCCGGACGGGGTGCTGTGGACGACGGGGGCGGCGTCGGCGACACCGGGGGCGTGCGGTGGGCTGCGCTCGGGGCGGCTGGGGCGCGGTTCGTGCCTGCACCTGTACCTGCGCCGGTGCCAGGGTTTCTTGCCTGTGCCGGTGTCCGGTCAGGGAGTGCGGGCCTGTTGCCCCGCCTGGTGCGGTGGCCGGGCGGGGGCTCGGCCGCCGTAGGGGAGCGGCGGATTGGGCCGGTACTGCCGGGGCGGCCCATGCTCCGGCCCGTGACCCGCCGTCGTGATGGCACTCTTGCCCCGCCCTGTGCCGGTGTCCCGGCCAGGGAACGGCGTCGGTCGCCCCGGCAGGAGCGGCCGACCAGCGGGGACTCGGCCAACCGTGGCCGCGCGGCCTGGGCCGGGACGGCCGAGGCACGCCGCAGCAGCGCTCCGCGGCACCGGGAGCCGGTCCGTGACCCTGCCGACGCCCCGCTTCCCTGAGGCGCCCTCGCCCCCAGACGCCGACGCCCCGTCCCGCGCCGCCCCGACACAGAGGTCGACACAGAGGCCGACACAGAGGCCGACACAGAGGACCGGCCCGGTCGCTTTGCCGCCGAGAGCGCGCTCGGAGCGGTCCGCCCCCTCAGTCCAGGTCGTCGAGGGCGTCCTTGAAGTCCAGGCCGTGCAGGTCCGGAGGCAGGCGTGCGACGCGCGTAGCGAAACCGCGGCCGCTCCCGGGTTCCCGGTCGTGGTCCCGCTCACGGGCCACGTCCTGACGGAGATCCTGGACCTGTGGGAAGTCCTTGCGCAGGTCTCGGCGGGCGGTGTCCTCGCGCAGGCCTCTGCCCGAGCCGGCCCGCAGGTCCGTACGACTACCGGCGCGGCTGCCTGCGCGGCTGCCTGCGCGGCTGTCCGCCCGCCCGTCTATGCGTCCGTCCACGCGTCCGTCCACCCGCCCGTCCCCTTGGGCGCCGTCCTGGGCGTCGTCGTGGACGACGACCCACACCGTGACCTCGCCGCGGGCGTCGTCCCGTACGCCCCAGTCGTCGGCCAGCGCCGTGATGATGTTCAGCCCGCGGCCGCCGTGCGCGGTGACCGACGGGGTGGACGGAGCCGGGCGGGTGGGCCCGCCGCCGTCCGTCACCTCCACCACGAGCTGCCCGCGCGTGTCGACCCGCCATGCGGCCCGGACGTCGCCGTCCCCGGCCAGCGCGTCGCCGAGTGGACGACCGTGTTTGCACGCATTGCTCAAAAGTTCGGAAAGGATCAGAACAGCATCGTCAATGACCGTTTCTGAGACACCACCCGTACGCAACTGAGTGCGCATCCGGTGTCTTGCTTCCCCCACGCCCGCAGGGCCATGGGGTACGGCCATGCTTGACGACGTGGGCACCTCCTGTGCCACCACCAACGCCACCCCCGAGACCTCCTTCGCCCCACGCCACCGTGTGAATGCCCTCTCGGCCTGTACCGGAAACCGGCCATTCCCTGTACGGTGACGCATTCGCAATGAGCGGAACGAAACTGAACGACGCTGAACGCGCCGGAGCACTCCCCGTGACGGTTCGGTCACCGTTCGGGAGAGCCTTGAGGGTGGTTGCGCGAACCGGGGTTCTGCCTGGTCAGCGGCTGTCGCCGGGCCGGCTGCCGCGCCCGAGCCGCTCCAGCACCGTGCGCGGGCGGTTGGTGATGATGGCGTCGATGCCGAGTTCGACACAGAGATCGACGTCCTCGGGGTCGTTCACGGTCCAGACATGCACCTGGTGCCCTGCCTCCTTCAGCCGCTCGACGAACACGGGATTGTTGCGCACGATCCGGATCGAGGGCCCGGCGATCCGGACTCCGGCGGGCAGCCGTCCGTCGCGCAGCCGGGGCCGCACGAACTGCATCAGATAGACGGTGGGAAGTGTCGGGGACGCGGTCCGCACCCGGTGCAGTGAGCGCGCCGAGAAGCTCATGACGCGGACCGGGGACTCGGCGGCGGAGGCCGGGGCGTCGAGCCCGAACCGCTTCAGCAGCACCAGCAGCCGCTCCTCGACCTGGCCGGCCCAGCGGGTGGGGTGCTTGGTCTCGACGGCCAGCTCGACCCGGCGCCCCGAGTCGGCGACGAGCGAGAGCAGCCGCTCCAGGGTGAGCACGGAGGTGTGCTCGGGCTGGTCGGGGCGCACCTCCCAGTCGGGTTCCTCGGCCCGCCCGCGCCAGATGTCGCGCGTCTTCCTGGACCCGAAGTCCAGCGTGGCCAGCTCGGCGAGCTCCAGCGCGGAGACGGCGCCGCGGCCGTTGGACGTACGGTTGACGCGCCGGTCGTGCACACAGACCAGATGCCCGTCGGCGGTGAGCCGGACGTCGCACTCGAGGGCGTCGGCACCGTCCTCGATCGCCTTCATGTATGCGGCCAGGGTGTGCTCGGGAGCGTCCTCGGAGGCTCCGCGGTGGGCGACGACCTGGATACGGTGCTGTGGTGCGAGGGTCACCGCGACATGGTGCCACCGCCGTCGTACCGGCGGAGGGCAGGTGGAGCAATATAAATGCCAGATTTGCCGGTTGTATACCTTATAAAGGATCGTCGGATACCCATAGCCAGCGCTTATGGTGCTCTGACGTCTCGTGGGAAAAGCTGACGGCATACAAAGCAGAAGTGTGGGCGAGCGTGTCCCAGTGCACCGGATGACAGCATGACGACTGCCGTGGACGTGACAGACGGCAGTCGTGACATGACAGAAGAACACGACAGCGCACGCCGGAACACGCGACAGACCGCACGCCAGACCGCACGCCAGAACGTACGCAGAACGCGACGACAGTCGTGACAGACGAGACTCATGACGGACGACAGTCGTGAGACACCAGCCGTGGATCGAGGAGAAGAGCTGTGAGCACCGAGAACGAGGGCACCGCGGTACCCCCGGCCCCGTCTGCACCCCCCGTGCCGGTGGAAACTCCCGCGGCTCCCCAGCACACCCATCAGACGGCGGCGCATGACGGGAGCGCGCCGACGACCCAGCTGCCCCCGGTCCCGCCGGGCGGCCAGGTGTACGCCGCGGCGGGTGACGGCCCCACCGGACCCGTGGACCCCGCGGGCGGCCCGGCCCCGGACGGCAGTTGGCCGCCCCCGCCGCCGGCCACCCCGTCGTACTCCGACGGCGGCGCGGGGGGAGCGGGCGGCTGGGGCTCGACGTACCAGCAGCCCGCGCCCAAGTCGGGCGGCGGCCGGGGCGGACTGATCGCCGCGGTGCTGGTGGCCGCGCTGGTCGCCGGCGGCCTGGGCGGCGGCCTCGGCTACACACTGGCGAAGAACAACGACGGCAACGGCTCGACGACCGTGTCCGCGTCGACCGACAGCGGAGCCTCCCAGATCAAGCGCAGCCCCGGCACGATCGCGGCGGTGGCGGCGAAGTCGCTGCCGAGCACCGTCACCATCCAGGCGGAGTCGACGAGCGGCGAGGGCGGCACGGGCACGGGCTTCGTGTTCGACACCCAGGGCCATATCGTCACCAACAACCATGTGGTGGCCGACGCGGTGGACGGCGGCAAGCTCACTGCGACGTTCCCGAACGGCAAGAAGTACAACGCCGAGATCGTCGGCCATGCGCAGGGCTACGACGTGGCCGTCATCAAGCTCAAGAACGCGCCGTCGGACCTCAAGCCGCTCGCGCTGGGCGACTCCGACAAGGTGGCTGTCGGCGACGAGACCATCGCCATCGGCGCTCCCTTCGGCCTGTCCAACACGGTGACGACCGGCATCATCAGCGCCAAGAACCGCCCGGTCGCCTCCAGCGACGGCAGCTCCACCAGCAAGGCGTCCTACATGAGCGCCCTCCAGACCGACGCCTCCATCAACCCGGGCAACTCCGGCGGCCCGCTGCTGAACGCCTCGGGTGCGGTGATCGGCATCAACTCCGCGATCCAGTCGACGGGCAGCGGCGGGCTGGGCGGCTCCAGCCAGTCGGGCTCGATCGGCCTGGGCTTCGCGATCCCGATCAACCAGGCGAAGTACGTCGCCCAGCAGCTGATCAAGACCGGTAAGCCGGTGTACGCCAAGATCGGCGCGTCGGTCTCCCTGGAGGACTCCACGGCGGGCGCGAAGATCACCGACCAGGGCACGGGCGGCTCCGCCGCGGTCGAGTCCGGCGGCCCCGCCGCCCAGGCCGGCCTCAAGCCCGGCGATGTGATCGTCAAGCTCGACGACACGGTGATCGACTCCGGCCCGACCCTGATCGGCGAGATCTGGACCCACCAGCCGGGCGACGTCGTCAAGATCACCTACAAGCGGGACGGCCAGGAACACACCACCGAACTGACCCTCGGCTCCCGCGTCGGCGACAGCTGACACAGCACGGCGCACACAGAGACCGGCCCCCGCCAGAGCACATCGGCGGGGGCCGGTCTCTGCGCGCACCTACTCTCGCTCCAGTGAGCATGATCGGCGAGTACCTGCGTCTGACGCCCGCGGATCTGGACAAGGCGATCGCGAACCCCGAGTGGGCCGTGCTGCTGGCCGAGGCCGCCCAGGACGCGGCGGAGGTCCACCCGGACCTCAGACCGGCGGATGCCCGCCACTACTCCACATACAAGACCTGGGACCTGATCCGCCATCTCGTGGTCCGCGCGGAATTCCCCGTGAACGTGGTCCAGGGCGAGGAACTCTTCCCCGACCCGGAGGACTGGGTCTACGGCCCGCCCCGCTACCTGCCCCCCGCCCGAGTCCGCCAGGCCGCCGAAAGACTCCTCCCCCTGACCTACGACCTCCTCATCACCGGCGTCGACCCTTCAGACCTCACAGAACTGGAGGTCTACCCCCTGCACTGGGACACCCCCGGATCCCTCGACTGGGCCCGCCCCTGGTACGAGGGCCTGACCCAGTTCTTCGAAGCGGCAGCCCTGGACGGCGACGCGATGATCATCTGGCTCACCTAACCGCACGGATGCGCCCCCGCACGCATCACGCACCCCGCAGAACGCCCCATGCCGGTACGCTGTACCCGCTCCGCCCCTGGTGGCCCGGGGCACAGGTGGGTTGCCCGAGCGGCCTAAGGGAACGGTCTTGAAAACCGTCGTGGCGGCGACGTCACCGTGGGTTCAAATCCCACACCCACCGCGCAGGTCAGAAGCCTTGCAGGTCAGAAGGGGTGCCGCTCTGAGAGCGGCACCCCTTCAGCGTGCAGCCTGTCTCACCCTGACTCGCCGGTTTCCCACCCTTGACCAGCGCGTGCGGCCAACCTGCGGCCAGGATTCAGGGGCCCTCGGGCTCCCCGTCGTGCTCCGCTAGCCCCTGCTCGATCAGCGCGTTCATCCTGGCTTCCTCGCCGTCCAGCACCTTGGCGTAGTAGCGCTGGAGTACGGCGACGCTCTGCCCCGCCCGCCGCGCCGTCTCGGCCAGGCTGACCCCGGAACGAAGCCAGAACGACACGCACGCGTGCCGCAGGTCGTACGGAATGGCGGCCAGAGGAGAGGCCACCTGCGCAGGGGTGAGCGCCTTCCGGCGAGCCTCTTTCCACACCGCGCCGTACTCCTGCGACCGGACCGGGCCACCCCGGACGGCGCTGAACAACCGGCCGTCCGCCGTGATCCCGAAATCCTTCAGGTGGGTGCGCAGCAGCGTGACCAGAACGGGCGGAATGGGCACCGGGCGGATGGCGTGACGGGCCCGGTGCTTGAGCTGCCGTTCCTCGTACGGCTTGCCGTTGTCCGTCCAGGCTGAGCCCACTTGCGGCCGGGCGCCAGCCAACATGAGCCGTCCCCAGCCTTCCTCGGGAAGGTTGCACTGATCGGCGCTCAGCATGGACACTTCCTCCGGCCGCATCGCCGCGTAGTAGATGCACGCGAAGAACGCCACCAGGTGGGCGCCGCGCGGCCCCTGCGCCCGGACCGCGTCCAACAGGACCCGTGCTTGCGCGGGGGTGGCGACACTGCGCACGTCCAGTTCCTCAACGGCTTTGGGCGTCTCCCAATGGACCCGGTGCAGGGGGTTGCCGGGCAGCAACTCGTGTTCCACGGCCAGGCGCAGGCAGTTGCTCAGCACGGCACGGCGCCGCCGGAAGGTGTTCGCGGCGGCGGCCTTGCCGTTCTGCCGCTTGGCCAGGTGTTCCAGCACTGTGCGCACGCGTTTGGCACTGTCCAGGTCGACGACGGCAGGGGTGTTGCGCTCCACCCACGCCAACGCCTTGGCCTCCGCTTCCGGCGGTTCCTGGTCGTGTCGACCGGCGTTGAACCCCCACTGATAGAGCGCGCGGCGCAAGAGGCTGTCCGCCGGACGCCCCTTCCCCGACGGGCACAGAGCCATCGTGGCGATGGTCAGGCTCTCCGCGATGCTCGCCCGGTGCTTAGCCGACGTGGTCGGCCACTTCCGGGCGGCGTGCGCGCGAGCGTGGGCGTACCAACTCGTGCGGTTCCTCTCACGGACCTCCGACACAGGCAGGCCGGTCTCCGTGTCGAACGGCTCGCCCTTGCGGGTCGCGGTCAGCAGCTCTGCCCTGCGGGCGTCGGCGAGAGTCTTGGTCGCGAACTTCTCCTGATGCCCCGTACCGTCGACCTGCCACCGCAGTTGGAACGGGGCGACCTTGCTCGGACGCTTGCGGATGCTCCAAATCCGCACGTCGTAGCTGTGCATCGTGCTCCCTCATGGGAAGGAGCCCCGTCGGTGACGGGGCCCCTTGGTGGTCAGTGGTCAGGCTGCGATTTCGTGTTGGGCCCACCAGGTGTCCAGGTCGCTGCGGCGGCAGCGGATCTGTCCGTTGGACAGCTTGATGAGCTTGGGAGCGTCGCCGCGGGCTCGCATGCGGTAGAACGCGGCGCGGCTCATCTTGATCTCCGTGAGGACCTCGGAGAGCTTGAGTTTCTCGGTGCCGGCCAAGGCGGTGACTCCTCTTCGGGACTCTCGGGGTGTGGTTGGGGTCACATTGCTGTGGGTCGCGGCCCATCGCGGCCCAAGCCTGTGACCTGCACTTTTGCCGGGTGGTTGCGCGGCCCATCGCGGCCCAACCGTGAGCGGGCTGGGCCGCGATGGGCCGCGATGCGGGGTCGGGAAAGCCGCAGGTCAGACGTGGTGGGTCGCGATGGGCCGCGACCCTGGGGAATCTGTGCTCAACCGTTGAGAGCGATGCCGCTGTAGACGGCGAGCCGTTCGCCGGACGCGGTGCGGGGGCGGGAGCGGTTGAGCTGGGGGACGACGGACAGGAGGTTGCGGCCGAAGACCTGTTTCGTGCCGGCCTTGACGTTGTTGTCCTCGGCCCACTCCCGCCAGACGGTCCACAGGGTGTCCACGGGGACGCTGCAGGTGGGCCCGGTCTTGCAGCGTTCGCGGACGAACGCGCTGGTGGGTGAGGCGGTGTCCTGCATGGTGGTCACCGCTTCCCGGCTGGACGCCGGTTCGGTGATCCGGCGCGTCGACTCCAGACGGGCCAGTCCTTCCAGGGCCCAGTTGAAAATGCCGGGCATCTCGGCGATCAGCCGGTCCAGAAGGGTGGGGTCTTCCCTGCCCAGCCACGAAATGGTCGTGTTGAGCACCACGAACCGGCGCGCGATCACACCGGACGAGTCGCCGAAGTGCGGGAGTTCGTTGGACAGGATCACCAGCCGCGTGGGCAGCTTTCCCGTCCATGCCTCGCGGTACTTGCGGTCGATGTCGATGGTGTCCTCACCGGAAATGGTGAGCAGCCGTTCCACGACCTGGCAGTTGTCGTTGCCGGACAGCCGGGCGTCCGCGATGATCGCGAGCGGCTTGCCGACCAGGGTTGCCAGACCGAAGTTGGAGCCCAGCCCTGCGAGCGTCGGCCCGGCAAGGTTCTCCTTGCCGACCAGCGCTTTGAGGACGCGGGCGATCGTGCCTTTCCCGGATCGGGACGGGCCGACCATGAGCAGGATCTTCTGTAGGTCGGTGCGACCGGAGAGGACGTAGCCGAACCACTCCTGAACAGCACGGACGGAGTCCGGGTCATCGGGCCAGACCTGGTTCAGGAAGTCGTCCCAGGCCGGTGCCGTCGCGGTGGGGTCGTAGGGGAAGGGCACGGAGACGTGGTTGAAGAACGTCGGGGTGTGCGGGAGCAGGGCGCGGTCGCGGATACGCAACAGGCCGTTGCCGCACGCGACGATCGGCCCGTCATCCGCAGCGCCCGCGCCGTCGGCGTCGAGCCAGGCCGGGGCGTCGACGTCGGCGGGCAGAAGGGTGATGGCGCTCAACGCGTCGAGCAGGTTGCTGATCTTCTGCTTCGTCGGCGCCCACTCGTGTTCCTCCGTGTCACCGTCCTTGCCCGGGGTGAGGTAGACGACGTGCTCAAGGCGCTCGTACATGTAGGCGCGCACCTCCGCTTCGTCGGTCTCACGCCAGCAGGTGCCGTTCCACCGCATCCAGGACGCGCGCCAGCGGCGGTACATGAGCTGTCCGTCCTCGTTCTGCCAGTCGGGCAGCAGACGGCGCGCGACGGCCAGGGGGTTGGACGGCGGCGGCAGTTCCTCGGTCCGGGTGCTGGTGGTGTCGGTCATGCCGCGTGCCTCCCTTCCTGGGAGTTGCGGAGCGGGCAGGTGTCGCGGTGCGCCATGTGGTCGGTGATCAGGGCCAGGACCCGGTGACGGCCGAACGCCCGACGGTTCCACCCGCACTCGCATTGCGAGGACGCGGAGGGTGCGGCGCCCTGCGTCGCGCGGATGTGCAGCCACGCGACGGGGTAGCGGCCGTCGCCGCGCTGCGGGTCAGGGCGAAAGGCAGAAGGGACGCCCTTGCGGGCGGCGACCTTCGGTTCGCCCACGGCCGCCGGCGGTGGGGTCGGTCGGGCGGGGTGCGGGCCGGTCGGGGATGGGGTGATGCTTTTCAGAGGGGGGCGGGGAGGGGTTCTCATGCCGCGTCCCTGCGGGTCTGGTTGTGGGTGATGGACCAGTTGAGGGCGCTGCGGAGGGTGGAACGGCATTCGGCCGGGGCGAGTCCGGCCGCCTCGCCCCCCTCCTGAAGAGCCTGTTCGACCACGTGCCGGGGGATGTCGCCCCACGCGACGAACCGTCCCAGGGCGCGCGCCGCCCGGAACAACGTGGCCTCGCGGTCGCCGACTTGGGCCGCAGCGACGTTCCGTACCTCGTTGGCGAGCGCTACATCCGCGTATCGGCGGGATTGCCCCGATGCGGCCATGGAGGGGGCCTGAGACGCCCGGGGGGCGGGTCGCAGGATGCTCAGCAGCCATCCGGGCAGTGGGGCCGTCTCAGGGGCGCACAGGGCTTCGTACGGTCCGGCGGGGGTGATGCTGCCCGCGGCGACGACGTAGCCGCCCCACGCCCGGGTGTCGACCAACTCGGCCAGCGTTCCGGCCGTGTTGGCGAGTCGGAGCCCGGTCGGGGCGGTGAAGTAGAGGTGGGTTCCGCCGCTCGCGGTCCGGGTGCGGTAGGTGGTGGGGACGGCGTGTCCGGCGCGCTCGCAGAGCGCCCCGAAGGATGCCGCGCCGCCAGGCGCGTCCGAACTGCCCTTGTCCTTGGGCACGTCCAGGTCGACCACGACCAGCCCCGACGGGCCGGTCGCGATACCGACGTTGAACGGGGCCGTCGTCCAGGCGGCCCGGATACGGTCCGGGTCGACGGTGGCGCGCTGCTCCCACTTCAGGTGGCCGTCCGCGCAGGGTCCGGTGCCGGTGCAGGACTTCTCGCCGTGGAGGGCGGGGCGCTTGGTGTTGGGGCGGAGGGGGAAGACGTGCCAGCCGCGGGCGGCGGCGGCCAGTGCGGCGGTCAGGAGGTGGGTGTTGGTCATGCCGCTGCCTCCTGCGGTTCGGCGGAGGTGAAGCAACCGCAGCCGCCCTCGTCGAAGAGGTCAAGCTGTTCCGGCTGCTGTTCGATGCGGCGGCGGAGTGCGGCCAGGGTGAGCGGCCGGGTCTGGCCGCCGGTCCGGTCGCGGAGGATGCTCACGTCCTTGCCGAGGAGACGGCGCATCCTGGCCTCGGCGGCCTCGGCTCGGGCGTAGCGCTCGGGGAAGACCTCCAGCAAGCGCACCCATTGGGCCTGGCCGCCCTTGACGCAGCCACCGCCGCAGTTGTTATGCGACCAGCCGAGCCGGTACAGGCGCGGAATGGGCAGGCCAGCCGCGCGGGCTTCGGTCAAAAGCTGGTGCTTGTCCCGGTAGGGCGGACGGGTCAGCGGTGCGTCGACGGGCCAGGGCGCCCAGCCGTCGACGATGGCGGGCAGGCGGTGGGTTTCGCTCCAGTCGATGCCGACGTAGACCACCGTTGAGGCCGGGTCGGTGTGGTTGGTCAGCCAGCGTCGGCAGGGCTCCTGCTTGAGCACGTGGGAGCACTGGGCGATGCGGGTGTTGCCGAGCCACCGCTTGTCTTCGAAGACCTGCCAGGGGTCGCGCTCCTGCTCGTCGGCGACGCGCACGATCTGCGTACCGAGCTGCGCGGCAGCGGTCTGGTTCCAGGCGTAGAGGTCTTCGTCCTCGGCGTTCGTGTCGGCGAACAACAGGATGGTGCTGGCCGTACCGTGTTCGGCGATGACGTGACGGGCGGTGGCCCAGCTCGTGATGCCGCCGGACCACATGACGACATGCGTCACGTCGTCATGTGGCTGCGGCGTGCGGGGCGCTCGCCGGATAGGGATGGGTTGGGTCATGCTGGAGACCTCCAACAGGTCTGTAGTGGGTCTGACTGGACAAGGGCGGCCCCGGACTTTGGCGAGACGGGGGCCGCCCTTGGCGTGGCTAGGCGTCGGGGTGGTCGGCGGTGCGGTCGCGTCGCTGTTCCTGCTGCCGCCATGCGGCGTACTCGCGGCGGACGTAGCCGCGCGGGTCGGCCTCCGCCTGTGCCGGGACACGGCGCTTGTAGTGGCCCTTGTCCATGTCGAGCAGGTACAGGGCGGCGGCCTGCGCGGTTTCGGCGGCGTCGCCGTCGCTGAACAGGTCGAACTCGTCCCGGAGCGCCATACGGTCCAGCAGCGCAGCCCTGCGCAGGTAGAAGTCCCGGTCCATTTCGGCGAAGCCTTCGGCAGTGGCGACGACGTCGACCATCCAGCCGAACTCGTCGGCGATCGTCGGGGCCAGGGCGTAGGCGTCCCGCGGGGAGGGCCACGCCCGCGGGTCCATGTGGTGGTCGGCGGTCGCGTACAGCCGTGTCCGCCTGCGGTCGCGGGTCGGGCGGGCCTGGACGTGCCGCAGGTCGAACGTCTGGCCCAGGGCGGTGACGACCTGGTCGACGTCGGCGGGGTCGCAGATGACGCGGATCTCGAACATGTCTCTCCTCTCGGGGTTCAGAACGGGGGTTCGTCGCTGTAGCCGCCGTGGGTCCACGGGCTGCGGTCGCTGCCGTGCCGGTGCAGCCAGCGGGACATGCGCGGCAGGGGCAGCAGCGTCCAGCGGCGGGAGTCGTTCCAGCAGTCGCAGATCTCGTAGTCGGTGCCGTCGTACTCGCCGGTCTCGGGGTGGCCGTAGTCGCGTGCAGTGCCGCCCTCCCCCTGGCAGTTGTCGCAGTCGGGGCGAGGCGTGTCGGTCAGGACCAGGGCCCGGTGGGGGCAGTGGGCGACCTGAATGCGCAGTCGGATCACGGGTGTTGGGCTCCCTTGTCAGCCGTAGAACTTGTTGCGCTTGATGACGGCCTTGCGGATGTTGACCGTCGTTCCGCCCCGGTGGCCGCTGGCGCTGAACACCTGCACGGCGATCCAGCCGCCGAAGATGACGGCGGCGAGGATGACGAGTTGGGTGATCAGGGCGGTGAGGGCGGTGATGAAGGCGGTGAGCATGAGCAGTCCGCCGCACACCGCGAGGAACCCCACGCCTCCGAGCGCGATGTTCACCGCCGTCCGCGAGACGGCCGGCTTGGCGGCGACCGGTTCGGGTTTGGCGGGCTCGATGGCGTAGCCGGTGATGACGCGGCCGTCCGGGAGGACGACGCTCGCGACGGCCGGGATGGTGCCCGGCTGCACGGGCATGAGCGGGGCGGTGTGCACGGGGGTGAGCGGGGCGGGGGTGTGGACTTCCACGGCCGCCGTCTCGTGTGCGGCCGGACGGCCGTACGCGGTGGGTTCGTTCACGGTGCTGGTCTCCCTTCGGGTCAGTGACGGATGCCGGGCAGGGCGTCCGTGACGGCGGTGACGAGCTGGTCGACGGTGCCGGCCGCGCCGGTGTGGGCGAGGTAGAAGCCGAACAGCGCGACGGCGACCGCCGCACCGGCGCCGACCGCGCGGAAGCGCAGCAGCAGAACCACAACGACGGCGAGCAGCAGCACGAGCGGGACGGTGATGACCACGGGGTCTCCTGGATCAGCGGCGGGCGCAGGCGGGGTAGGCAGAGCCGTGGAAGCAGCTCTTGTAGTCGTGCCGGGTGACGCGGAAGGAGTGGCGCTGACCGTCGGTGGTGGTGACGGTGAGCCGGTAGTGCCAGCCGCCGGACTTGTAGTAGGCGGCGCTGCGGTCGGTGACGGTGCCGGTCGGACCGGGCGGGTACGTGGGGCTGCAAGCGGTCAGGGCCAGGACGGCCCCGAAGGTCGCGGCAGCGGCGAGGGCCGTGCGCATGGCGGGTTGCTCCTCCGGTCGGTCAGCGGTGGCCGGCGCGGTAGGTGCGCGCGGCGCGGTTGTAGATCCAGCGGCCGACGCGTATGCGCTTGCCGGTGGCGTCGCAGCGGCGGCAGTCACGGCCGCGCTTGGTCTTGCCCTTGCGGTCGGTCTTGAAGGCGTGGCCCATGCCGTCGCACTTGCGGCAGTCCCCGAACGGGCTCAGCCAGCACTTGACGACGTAACCAAGGGTGACGAACAGCAGGAAGGCGGTAGCGAGCACGGCAAGGCTCATCAAGGGCCTCTCAGAGGGGTTTCGAGGGGTTTCCGCAGGTCGGCCGCTAGACGCTAGCGACCTGATCAGGGGTGGTTTGGGTCGCTAGCGGGGTCGCTTGCGCAAGCGACGGACGGTGCTTACGCAAGCGACCCCGGGGACCTATCCGGCGTCCCGCTTGTTGTTGCGCTGCGTAATCGCGGTGGCGATGTCGTCGCGCTTGATGCCGCGCTTGTTGACGACCTTGCCGTCGACGCGGCGGCTGATCTGCTCGGTGGCCACCCCGTACGGCTTGAGCGAGGCGGTGAGGGCTTCGGCCTTGGGCTTGGGCTCAAGTTCGACCCACGGGCCATAGACGTCCGGGCGCAGATTCGCGAGACGGTCCACGACCGTTTCGGACCACACCTTGACCTCGCCCTTGCCGAGGACGGCCGCAACGTCGTCAAGGATCGTCGCGGACGTCTCCGGGACCGGGGCCTCGCCGGCCGCGTCGCCGGACAGAGTGCCCTCCGCCTCGCGCAGAGCTGCGGCGCGGGTCAGGATGCGGTCGGCGTCACGGCCGTCGGCGAGGTAGGTGCGCACGATCCCGGAGTCGTCGGACATGCCCTTGAGCAGACCGACGCCCTTGTGGGACTTCAGCAGCTTGGACGCGTCCAGCCCCTCCGAGTACGAACCCGCACCGAGGATGGTGTCCGACACCTGGTAGGCGCCGACCCGCAGCGCGAACCGGGCCTGATGCTGGTCACGCAGCTCCGACGGGCACGCCTTGTCGTCCGGCTTCTGCGTCGCGGTCATCACCGAGACGCCGACGGCCGGGGCGACGCGGGCGAGGTAGACCAGCAGGGCCAGGATCTCCTTGCCGTGCTCGGGATGGGTCAGGTACTCCTGCACCTCGTCCACCACGAACAGGACCAGGGGCATGTTGAGCCTCACGTCCCGGCTGATCTCCGGGGTGAGCTTGCCCTCCGGGCAGACGTGCAGCGGCAGTTCGGACAGCCGGTGATAGCGGTCCTCGACGTCCGCCTTCAGCTCCCGCAGTGAGGCGAGCAGGTGCTGAACCGGGTCGAACCCGTTCTTCGGCACGATGCCGAACCCGATGCGGTGGGCGACCTTGACGAACGTGCGCCAGTCCGGCGACGCCTTGCCGTCGAACACGTACAGCCTGACGTACGGGTCCAGTGCGGCGGCGAGGGCGATCGTGCGGGCGGAGAACGTCTTGCCCTGCCGGGGCACGGCGCCGACCAGCAGCGACAGCCACAGCATGGTCGCCATGACCGGGTTGCCGCGCTCGTCCACGCCCCACGGGAACGGCTTCCAGAAGTCCACCCGCGTCGCCCCCAGCAGGGGCGACTTGCCCGACGGCACGGCGAGCGGGTCACGGTCGGCGATCCAGTACGACACCCGCCGCCCGCTCGTCTCGTCCTTGTCCAGGAACAGTTGGGTCGGAGCGATGTCCATACCGGACGCCAGACGCGCATGCGCCTTCACCGCGTCCTCGAACGTCTTGCCGTACGGCAGGTCCACCACCACCCGCCATCCGTCGCCGTCCCGGCCGATCGGGCGCGGGAAGGCGATCGTCTGGTCCTTGCTGGTCAGCCCGGCCACCTCGTGCGCGCGGATGACGATGTCCGAGGACAGCCGCCGCTTGCGGAAGGTCACCTTCGCCATGTCGATGAGCGGCCGGTCGGCCGGCGCACCCACCATGCCCAACGTGGTGGTCAGCGTGGCCACGGCCAGCATGAGCAGCCACGACGGCGCCATGACGTACAGGGTGAGCGCGGCGGCGAGGCCGATGAACCCGCCCACGGTGGCGACGATCCCGCGCAGCCGCACGCGGTCGTTGCGCTGCCGGGAGAGCTTCAGGTAGTCCGCGGCGTTCTCCTCGGCGACGGAGGCCAGGCGCAGGGGCCTGCCCTCCGCGTCGGACACCCACCGGCCGAGGGCGGTCGACCACCGCCACGCGCCGCGCGGCGAGTACAGGCAGAGCTTCGGCGTGTAGACCAGCGGCAGCCGGACCGCGTGATAGCCGACCACAGTGGAGTAGTGCCGGATCGCCCACTTGCGGACGGCCGTGCGCTGGTCCGGGAGCTTCACCCAGTCCGGCAGCACCGGCATACGGGCCTTGTCCTTGGCCTCCATCCATTCCGCGACCGACGGCGGGTACGCCTCGCGCGGCGGGTCGACCGGCGCCCCCTCGTTCAGGCCGTCGGCCTCCGGGTCCTCGGCGTCGGGGAGTTCGGCCTCCCACTCCCCCGGCTTCACCACATCCTCGTTCGGGGCGGCCGGGGCGGGGTCGGTCGTCTTCTTCAGCGGGAACGGCAGCACGTCAGCCGTCGGCTGCTCGGTGCCCTCCGGACCCTCAAGGGGCGGCAGGTCGATGGTGTGCGTCACGATGTACGTACTCCTTCGGGAGTCGACGGGTCCGGCCGGCTTGCTGTGGCAAGTCGGGCGGCCGGACCCGGTGTGAGAGGTGGTTCAAGCGACGCGCTGTTCCTCGGGATAGGCGCAGGTCACGCACGTTCCGAGCGTGGGCGGGATGACGTATCCGGCATCCCGTCGGCAGGCGGGGCAGATACGGCGGGCGGTGTTCGCCCTGGCCAGGGCCGCCCATTTCGCGGGGGTCATGGGGCGTACCGGCTTGGCCAGGTCCACCCGGTAGAGGTAGGCGACCAGCGGCGGGCGTCGGCGGCGCGGCCGTTCGAGCTGAGCAGCCACGTCCTGACCGCCCGGACGCAACCCCCGGTCGCGCAACTGACGGCGGGTGGCGAGCCCGTCGGGGGCCAGATGCCACCGGTAGACCGCCAGCGCGGCCATCACGCCGCAGCCGCGTACGCGTTCGGGTGCGCGGCGGTGCGGGCCAGTAGGCGTAGCCGCGTGTCCGGGCAGGGCTCCTGCCGGGCGGCCCATTCGCCGGTGGTGATGAAGTCCTGGCCGATGTAGCGGGTGTAGGCGGGCGGGATCGCCTCGGTGAGTTCGGTGTGGTCAGCGGTCCATGTGATGTCCATGGCGGACTGCATCTCCGGGATGTCGGCCTTGCCGCCGCCCTTGCCGTACGCGGCGACGTACGGGCCGTCCCGCCACACGCCGTGCCGCCAGCCGCGCACCGGCCCGCGGTGCGGCCGGTGCGCGGGCCGCAGGGGCCGCCAGTACGGGCCGATCTCGAAGTAGCGATGCCGGATGACTCCGAGGTCGAACATCTCCCCGCACAGCGTCAGGTCCCTGCGCAGTCCGGAGCCTTGGACGTTCTCGATCACGTAGTCCACCCCGTACCGCTCGCACAGCTCCCGCACGGCGGGGATCAGGTCCGGGTGGAAGCGGCCCTTGTTCGTGCCCTTGGTCAGGGCGCAGGACGCCTGACAGGGCGGGGAGAGGTGCACCAGATGGAAGTCCTGAGCCCTCTCGCGGAACGCGTCCAACGCGTCCCCCAAGATGAACGGGAACGGGTAGGAGGGGCGGGGCACGATGTCGACCCCGACCACCTCGAAACCCGCCCGCCAGTACCCCATCCCTGCACCGCCGGCACCGCAGAACAGGTCCAGCACCCGCGGCCGTCGACGGATCATCACGCCACCCGCTTCCACGCCGCCCGCAACCGCACCTCCGACGCGGAATGACCCGCCGCGCGGAAGCGTGCGGCCATCTCGCGGTAGGACAGCGGAGGCGTCTGGGTGTGCCGGATGTCGTCGACCAGGACGTCAAGTTCCGTGTCCGTGAGCGCGGGCCCCGCCTCCAGCGCCAGCACCGTGACCGCCTCGGTCGGCCCCCACACCGGGAGCTCCCAGCGGGCCGTGACGGCGGGTGTGCCGTCGGGTGTGACGGGGGCCGTCACACAGGTCAGCGCCCTGCCCGTGTCCTCGCCCTGCCGCGCGCTCTCCAGCGTCGACCAGGCCGCGGACAGCTTCTGTGCAGTCTCGGCCTGGACGTGTGCGACGCGCGCACCGGCCTGCGTCACGGCCGTCAACCGGGTCTCCTCGGTGGCCGCTTCCGCCCGCAGCCGGGCACGCGCCACCGCCGCCTCGTCGCGGGCCTCCTGCTGGATGCCCCGGATGTCGGCGAGCGCGCCCGGGGTCAGGGCGGTGCGCTCCCACAGCCCGTGCACCAACCACAGAGCTTTCGCGGCGAGCGGCAGCCACGCCACCGCCAGCCACGCCCCCACCGAGGACCTCTCGGCGGTGAGGGCGTGGGCGACCAGGACACCGGTGGCTACCGCGCCGAAGGACCAGCCGACGGCCGTGACAGCGTGGTTGTGGTCGCCCTGCGCGGCCAGACGCCGCTCGTAGGCGAGGGTGGCCAGCCACCCACCGTCGATCCCCAGACCCACGACCAGCGCGACCAACCACGGCATCGAAGAGCCCAGCCACATCACGACCACCGCGAGGGTCAGCACCATGGAGACGGCCGTCATCGCGACGGCGGGCAGAACCGTCCGCTTCCTGCTCATGACGTCACCCCCCTGCGGCGGTTCTCGGCACGGCTGCGCTGGTCGGGCCGCGTGCGCGGACCGTCGACCCAGCAGAACGGGGCAATGCCGTCGGCAGCCTTGAACACGCGGATGGCGGCGCCCGCCGGCGCGTCAGGCAGGGCGTAGACCCTGCCCCCCTCCAGCGACGCCAGCAGCCGCGCCCCGTGGTGCTCGCAGCCGTCCACACCGCCGTTGAACGCATCCAGCACCGTCACGACCACCGGACCGTCGCACGGCGTCGGGTCTTCGGGGTGAGCAGCCGGGCAGCGGACCGTGCCGGTCATGCCGCACCCCCGGGCACGGTCGCGGCGGCCGTGTTGGCGAGGGTCCGGCGGGCGGCCAGAACACGGCGGCGGGCGCGGCGCAGCCTGCGGGCGTCCAGCTCGGTCGGCGTGCGGTCCAGGGTGATGATCTGCGCGTCCAACAGGTCGACGCGCGCCAGGATCAGCGGCATCTCGTGCTCGATCGCGTCCAGTTCCGCGGCCGTCGGCTCGCGGTCGAAACCGTCGGCGGTAACAACCGCCTGAACAGCAGCGATGTGCTTCATGGGTCGTGGTTCCTCTCGAAGGGTGGACGGCCCGAAAAGGCACCCCCGGAGTTGGCGCTCCGGGGGTGCGTGCCGTCATGGGTGAAGCCGCAGGTGCGGCCGTTTCAGCGTCCGCTCACACCCGGTGCGGGTGCGGACGCG
The DNA here is from genome assembly GCF_054729195.1 of Streptomyces sp. YIM S03343. Lineage (NCBI taxonomy): Bacteria > Bacillati > Actinomycetota > Actinomycetes > Kitasatosporales > Streptomycetaceae > Streptomyces > Streptomyces sp. YIM S03343. The sequence continues at coordinate 4,479,028 of NZ_JBPUKX010000001.1, read as the reverse complement.
GAGGACGGACCGGCAACGGCGGCTTGGTCCGCTCGTGCTCCGCGCCGGCCATCAGCGGCCACCGCGCACACGGGCGTTGTCCTCGCTGCGCTTGTTCGCCGCAGCGTTCTTGCGCGACAGATCCTCGTGCTCTTTCTCTGTCAGACTCGTCACCACAGGTGACCTCCACGTCAGGCGCCTGTACGCGGGTCCCGGGGTGCCACCCGGGGCCCGCTCCCGTAACGGAGCCAGCCGATTCCGACTCCCCCACCCCGCCCGTACGACCACCGCACGCGGCGGGTGGCCGGACGGCCGGGGGAGGCAACCGGCCGCAGCGTCAGACGCTGCGAGGCCGGGCGCGGAGTGGTGTCAGCAGATGTAGTCGGTGGGGTCGAGCGGCCGAAGCGCCCGGTCGATCAGGTAGAGGAGTGCCGCAGACTCCGCGGCGGTGAGGTCCGCGGTCGGGTCCAAGAGATCGTCCATGAGCACGGTCGTGTCGTAGAAGACGTCGTGGTCGTTCGCCCCGGGCAGGTCCTCGGTGGCGTAGCTGAGCGCGGCGAGCAGATTGCGGAAGTCCGCAGGTGTGGGCGGAACGACGGCGGGCTTCGTGACTCCGAGGTGATCGGCCACCTCGGTGAGCGTTTCGGTGTGTATGCCGATGAGCAAGTCGAGCGTGAGAGCGACGGTCTCAGCCATGAGAGTCCTTCGTTGTCGTCGCGGGAACAGAGCAGGTCAGTCCGGCTCCCCGCGCCCCCGCCCGTACGACCTCCGTGCGATGCACGTGGTCGGACGGGCGGGAGAGGCAGCCGCCCGCAGTGTCAGCACTGCGAAGCCAGAGCGGACCGGAATGAAGGTGGTGCGGCGCTGCCGGCCGGTCCATCGGGCAGCGCCGTCGTATGTCGTCGGCTCATGCCGACCTCCCTGTTGAGCGCAGGGGCTACAGGGCGCGGCTTTGTGCCGCGCGGTCCGCCTTTTCGACTCGGGGAGGCGGGGCCCACCTATGCAGTTCTCAAGTAACGGCAGCTCCCCGGTGAGCGCGGTAACCCTCCTCAGAGCGGCTCCCGTGAACACGGGACCCACCGGGCGCTGTCAGTGCAGGTCAAACAGGTGCGCCGTACGCGACGCCCCGTCTGGGTTGTCGCGTCCGCTGTGTGCAGTACCTGTTTTACAGGTACTGCATGAGGGTTCGTCAAGTACCGCGACGGACTCTCTTGGTTTTGTGCCGGGACTTCTTGGCGCACATTCAGAATCGCTGCTGGTCAGGGGAGTTGGTCACCCCACCCATGGACAGCTCTTCGACTTGTGGCTACGGTCAAGAGGTCCCTAGAAGTCCCTACGGGGGTGCAGATGTCGAACGAGCGTTTACGGTCCGCCCTCCTCGCGCGCGGCATGACCGTGCAGGGTCTCGCCGAAGCGATCGAGGTCAACCCGAAGACAGTCGAACGCTGGATCACGCAGGGCAAGGTGCCGTACCGGCGTCACCAGTACGCGACGGCGGCGGTGCTCAAGGTCGACGTGACGACGCTCTGGGATGACAGTCGCGCGGTCGAGAGTGCGACGGATCTGTCCAAAGCGGAGATCGTTGCCGTCTACCCGCATCGGCACACCGTGCCGTCCGGTCTCTGGCGTGACATCTATGCGCGAGCGGAGGCCAACCTAGACGTTCTCGTCTACTCCGGGCTCTTCCTGTCCGAAGATCCGCTGTTCCACGATCTTCTGAAGAAGAAGGTCCAAGGGGCGACCCAAGTGCGCATTCTGCTGGGGGACCCGGACTGTGAGGCCGTTCGGCAGCGTGGTGTCGATGAAGGGCACCGGATCATGGACGGCAAGATCCGCAACGCGCTGGTGAACTACCGGCCCCTCTTTGCGAGCCACCCGGAAATCCGCTTCAGGCTCCATGCCACGACGCTCTACAACTCCATATACCGGTCCGATGACGAGATGCTCGTCAACCCCCACGTCTACGGCATCGGCGCCTACATGGCACCGGTCTTCCACCTGCGGCGGATGCCGGGCGGCGGCCTGTTCGACACCTATGCGAATAGCATCGAACAGACCTGGGGCGGTGCCCGCCAGGTCACGGACCGAGACATCACAGGAGTCTGAACATGGGACGGATTGACTACCTCCATGACCCTGCTGCCCCGCCGGCCAACTCAGTCGTGCCGTCCGTGGTCGCGTTCGTGCAGAACGAGGCGGGACAGGTGCTGATGATCCAGCGTTCTGACAACGGGCGTTGGGCCCTGCCAGGTGGCGGCCATGATGTGGGGGAGTCCATCAGTGACACCGTCGTGCGGGAAGTCTGGGAAGAGACCGGCATCAAGGCGGAAGTCGTCGACGTCACGGGGCTCTACACCGACCCCGGGCACGTGATGCAGTACGACGACGGTGAGGTACGCCAGCAGTTCAGCATCTGTTTCCGTGCGCGGCCGGTCGGGGGTGAACTCCGTACCAGTGACGAGACGACTCAGGTCCGCTGGGTGGACCCTGCGGACCTGACGGCGTTGGACGTTCACCCGACCATGCGGCTCCGTATCGAGCACGCCATGGACCGTGCGAGGACGGTGCCCTACATCGGTTGACGCTTGGCGGCGGCAACCCGTTCGAGGACGCGGAACGTGCACATGTGGATCTCGGGTTCCGCGCGTCGGATGAACTTCCCGATCAGGCTCTCGGGCCCGTACCGGCCAGCGATCTCGTTGACCCGGTCGACAGGATTGGTCGGCGTGCCGTCCGGCGTGGTGTTCATGTCGCAGTAGCACAGGGCGTCGTTCAAGTGCTCGCTCTCGCGCGAGAACTCGCCCTCCAGCTCCTCGCGCATACCGCGGGCCTCCGCCTCCAGCCGTGCGCAGGAGTGGTGAGCAACGAGGTTGACGACCCGCTCGTCTGCACCGGCCACGTCCCGGAGATAGCGTGCGCCGTCAAGCGGGTGGAAGCCCGTCTTGGCCAGGTCCGGCGCGTAACCGATGTCATGCAGGACCGCCGCGGCCTCCAGCAGATCCGCGTCCTGGTCAAGGATGAGCGCGATGGTGCGTGCCCGCTCAGCGACTCCGAGACAGTGCCGCCAGCGGCGCGGCAGGGGCTCGGCTAGCAGGGACTCTGCCAAGGGATAGGCCCACTCGGTCAATTTCGGCAAGCTAGGAACGCTCCTCTCGCGTCGGCATGGCGCGGACGGTCCGCACCCTGCCCTGTCCTCCCCCCGCCAGCACGCCGGCGGTCTCCAGCCTCTCCAGGGCTTTGGTCACCGTGGGACGTGAGACCCCGAACCGCCCCGCGAGCACGGAGGCACTCGGAAACGCTTCCCCCACCGCGAGCCTCTCAGCCGTGATGATGTCAGCGATCTGCTGATCCAACGGGCGCCGGTCCACTCGTTCGCCCGGACGCACGACACGCCACCGCTCGCCCTGGACCGGTTCGGCCACGCCGTCCTGCCGCAGCACGCCGAACGCGCGGACGGCGACTCCGCGCGAGACCTTGTGAGCGCTCATGACCTCAGCCAGGGACGGGAGTTCCGTCATGTCCGGGTCACTCTCGATCTGCCGCTTCACGGACTCGGCAATCTTCAGGAAGGTTCCCCGGGGGTTGGCCTGTTGCGACACTCGCTCTCCCTCTTCAGCGCCCGTCGTCACCCCAAGACTCCCACGACTTGCGACCTCTGCGGAGGGCCCGACCGGCAGCGCGCGAACGCGGTGCCGACCAGTCCCAAACCATGTGCCCGGCCTCGTGTGCGGGCAGAGCCCGCGGAGACTCCTGCGGCCAACCTGTGGCCAGCAGAGGGCCGACAGCGGGGCACCGCATCCTGTATCCGCAGGTCAAGGCAGTGGTCACCACACGAAAGCGGGTGGTCTTGAAAACCGTCGTGGCGGCGACGTCACCGTGGGTTCAAATCCCACACCCACCGCAGGTGAACGGCCCCTGACCAGGTACGACGGTCGGGGGCCATCGCATTGTCCGGTGCCCGTCAGTCGCCCTGATTCACCGTGGTTTACCCCTCTATCGGGCACGGATGGGGCACGCTACGCGTGTCGATGAGCGGGACGCCTCCTGGCTGGCTCGACCGAGCACCTTGTACGTAGCATCGCTCGATGTGACGTACATGGGGGCTGCTAGTTCGGCCGACAACGATCCGGTGCATACCGGGATCTTCTTCCTGGTCATGGGGCTGGTCGTTATGGGATGGGTGACGCTCGGCCGTCGACAAGGGTGGAAGTTGATCCAGGAAGTTGGACCGTACTCGTACAGGTCTGGGATGGTACAGGGTGCTTTGTCTGTCTTGGGTGGAGCGATTGCGGTGGTTGTTGGTCTCCTGACCCGGTAGCTATGCGGATGATCGCGCCAGCATTGCTGGCGTGCAGTCGGAGCCGACCGGCCCCGCTGTCGCTTTGACCGTACGGTCTCGGTTCATCGCCTGGCCTGTCCTCGCGCGTCGGCGCAGCGCGGGCGGAGCCGGCTGGCGGCAAGAGCGGCGCCCGCAGCGGAGCCGGGAGCGTGCCCGGCGGAGCGGCAGCGGAGCCGGGCTTGAATGAAGACGCGTCGACGGCGAGCCACGCACAGGCCATTCACGATCAGCACCGCTGTGTCTGCGATGGGTCAGCCCAAAGATTCGCCGTCGCGGTGCATCTTGACACCTACGGCTAACAGCAGTGTGCCAGCCACCAGGCCCATCAGGTCGGGGAGGGAGTCCAACCAGCTCGCGATCTTCGCGGAGTTGACCACGGGATTGATCGTGGCAGGTGAACGTGCTCAGTGCCACGGGCGGGTTGTCCTCGGAAGGGGTGCCGCTCATGGAGTGGCGCCCCTTCCGGGTCATCGGTCAGCGGATCGCCTCGTCCATCAGGACGTAGAGCAGGCCCACCAGGGAGCCGCTGCTGACGATCTCCTGGCGGTCGATCATCGCGCGTACCGCGGTCAGGGGGATCCACTCGATGCGGTCGGACTCGTTCAGTTCTGTCGGCGGGCCTACGTACGTGGCTCCGTCCGCGCGGAAGATGTGGTGCTGGGAGTCGGTGATGCCGTTGGCCGGTTCGGCGTAGATCAGGGGTTTGACCGGGCCGCAGCGCCAGCCCGTTTCCTCCAGGACCTCGCGGGCTGCCGTGTCGGCCGGGGTCTCGTCCTCCTCGACCAGGCCCATGGGGAGTTCCCAGGCCCAGGTGTCCGTGATGAAGCGGTGGCGCCACATCATCAGGATCTCGCGTCGTTCGTTGACCACCGCGGCCACGGCCAGGTGACGGAGCTTGACGACGTGGTGTTCCCAGCGGTTTCCGTCCGGTGTCTCGATGTCGGTGAGCCAGAGGTTCACCCACTCGTTCTCATAGATCGGACGTTCACCGTGGATCTTCCACTGCATTGCTGTGGCCCCTCTCGATCGGGCTCCAGCATTGCAGAGCATGCCCCTATCGGTGTGCGGGACAGGCCAGTTGGGGTATTGCGTGTCGTGGCGAGTTATGCGTCGCGGGTGCAGGTCAGACGGGCCGCCGACGCCAGCGTCGCCCGCGCCTCGCGTTCCGTCAGCCCTGTCCGGCAGGCCGCGTCCACCAGTGGCTCGGTCAGGGCCGGGCCCATGCCGTTCTCGTACGCGCGGCAGGCCGCCCAGAACAGGCGGGTGTTGCGCTGGCCCGCGTGTGCCGCCAGGACGAACTGGACCAGGCCGTCGCCGTTCCCGTTGTGCGAAGGGGCCGGTGCGCCGCGGTTCGGGCGGGGTGGCGGCGGGAGCAGGAGGCAGAGGAGGGAGCGCGGGCACGGGGCGGGGGTCAGGTGCGTGGTGCCGGGGGCTGTTGTGTACACGCCGTGGTCCGTACGGGAGCCCGGGCCGACCAGATAGCCGCCCGCGCCCCTGATGTCTATGCCCGGCGCCAGTCGGCCGGCCGAGTTCGGGACCACGACGTCCGGCGGGCCGGTGAGCCACAGATGGCGTCCGCCCGACGGGGTCACTACGACGACCGTCGGCGGGATGGTGAACAGATGGCGCAGCGCCAGTTCCCGCAGCGCCGCCGAGGAGTCCGTGCCCGTCTTGACGTCCAGGTCCACGCCGATCAGATGGTGCGGAGCCAGCCCGCAGGCGATGCCGTAACCGGTCGCCCACGGCGCGGCGGCGAACAGCGTGCGGATACGCGCCGGGTCGCTCGACGCGTCGTACACCCCGTGGCCCGGGCGGCCGCACTCGCCGCGGCAGGGCGGCGTCGAGGGGGAGTCGCCGTGGTGGGGGGAGCGCAGGGCCGGGAGCTTCGTCCGGGACAGGGGGATGACGGCCAGGCCGCGTTCGGCGGCCGACAGGGCGTGCGCGAGGGCGATGGCCAGGGTTGTGGCCTGCCGGTGTGTGGTGGCCATGCCTTTAGTTTCGTACGAATGTTCGAGGATGGGAAGGGGGTGGGGGTTCCGGGAGGGGCTGTGTCCGCGCCCCGGTGGCAGCGGTGGCGCTTCGGTGCCGCCGCGCGGACGTGTGCCTGGCGCCTGCCCGGGAGTCCTACGGCCGTCGTACGGTCATTCACTCGCGTGACCTTGACACCCTTCCCTATCTGACGGACAGTCAGATATTCGTGAACAGCCACAGCCCCATCGGGACGACGGGAACGGAGTGCGGCCGTGGACGATGTCGGGGCGGCGGGCCAGTGGGACCAGCGGCTCAAGGCGTACGAAGGGCGGGTCGCCGCTCCTACCGTCACTGGGCTGGACCCCGTCAACGCCCCCATGATCCGGCACTGGTGCGAGGCCCTCGGCGACACCAACCCCGTGTACACCGGCCCGGACGCCGTCGCACCGGCCACGATGCTCCAGGTGTGGACCATGTCCGGCCTCGCCGGTCGCCCCGGGCGCTCCGGGCCGTACGTCGAACTGCTCGGCCTGCTCGACGAGGTGGGCTGCACCTCGATCGTCGCCACCGACTGCGAGCAGGAGTATCTACGGCCGCTGCGGCTCGGTGACGAGGTCGAGTTCGACGCCGTCATCGAGTCGGTCTCGGAGCGCAAGTCCACCAAACTGGGCAGCGGTTACTTCGTCACCACCCGCATGGACGTCCGTGTCGGCGGTGAACTCGTGGGCACCCACCGTTTCCGGGTCCTCAAATACGCCCCCATCAGACCCAGTTCCAGTTCCCCTTCCAGTTCCGGTTCCGGATCTGGCACCAGCACCGCCGCCGGTGCCAAACGCCCCCGCCCCGTCGTCAACCGCGACAACGCCGGTTTCTGGGCAGGGATCAAGGACCACCGCCTTCTCATCCAGCGCTGCACCGCCTGCGGTACCCTCCGGCACCCCTGGCTGCCGGGCTGCAACAGTTGCGGCAGCCCCGGCTGGGACACCGTCGAGGCGAGCGGCGACGGCACCGTGTACTCGTACGTCGTCATGCACCACCCGCCCTTCCCCGCCTTCGAACCCCCGTACGCGGTCGCCCTGGTCGAGCTCGCGGAGGGTGTGCGGATCGTCAGCAACGTGGTCGGGGTGCCGTACGACAAGGTGCGGATCGGGATGCCCGTGCGGGTCGGGTTCCGTGCCTATGAGGAGGATCTGGTGCTGCCCGTCTTCCAACCCGCCGACCAGGCTGGGCCCGACGAGGGCGGATCCGTGCCGTCGGAGATGTCGGAGGTCGCCCCGTGAAAGTCGGTCAGCGGCTCGCCCCGCTGGAGATCCCGATCACCCGTACCCTCATCGTCGCCGGGGCCATCGCCTCCCGTGACTACCAGGACGTCCACCACGACCCGGACCTGGCACGGGGCAAGGGCTCCCCGGACGTCTTCATGAACATCCTCACCACCAACGGCCTCGTCGGCCGCTACATCACTGACCACTTCGGGCCCACGGCCGAGCTCCGCAAGGTCGCCATCCGCCTCGGCGCCCCCAACTACCCGGGGGACACGATGGTGTTGACCGGAACGGTGGAAGAGGTCGAAGAGGTTGAAGAGGTCGATGAGGAGGAGGGCGGTGCCCGCCTCACCGCCACCGTCCGCGTCGTCGGCGCCAATCGCATCGGCCGCCATGTGACCGGCACGGTCACCGTCACCGTACCGAGGAACGGACCGTCCGCCGCGGACGGTGGCGGTGAGGCATGAGCCTGCGGAACCGGGATCGGCTCGGTGGCCGGGCCGCCGTCGTCGGCATCGGGGCGACCGAGTTCTCCAAGGACTCCGGGCGCAGTGAGCTGCGGTTGGCGGTGGAGGCGGTGCGGGCCGCGCTCGACGACGCCGGGCTGACACCGGCCGACGTCGACGGGCTGGTCACCTTCACCATGGACACCAGCCCCGAGATCACCGTGGCCCAGGCGGCCGGCATCGGTGAGCTGTCCTTCTTCTCCCGCGTCCACTACGGCGGCGGCGCGGCCTGCGCGACCGTCCAGCAGGCGGTGCTCGCGGTGGCGGCGGGCGTGGCCGAGGTCGTCGTCTGCTATCGCGCCTTCAACGAGCGCTCCGGCCGCCGGTTCGGCTCCGGGGTGCAGCACCGGGAGCCCTCCGCGGAGGGCGCCGCGCTCGGCTGGTCGCTGCCGTTCGGGCTGCTGACGCCCGCCTCCTGGGTGGCGATGGCGGCCCAGCGCTATCTGCACACCTACGGGCTGACCCCCGAGGCGTTCGGGCACGTGGCCGTGGTGGACCGGGCGCACGCCGCGAACAACCCTGCGGCGTACTTCCACGGCCGCCCCATCACCCTCGCCGACCACGCCGCCTCCCGCTGGATCGCCGAGCCGCTGCGGCTGCTGGACTGCTGCCAGGAGACCGACGGCGGTCAGGCGCTCGTCGTGACCTCCCTCGAACGGGCCCGCGATCTGCCCCGCCCGCCCGCGGTGATCGCCGCCGCCGCGCAGGGCGCCGGCCGCGGGCAGGAGCAGATGACCAGCTTCTACCGCGACGACCTCACCGGCCTTCCGGAGACGGCCGTCGTCGCCCGGCAGCTGTGGCGGACGTCCGGGCTCGCTCCCGCCGACATCGACGTGGGGATCCTGTACGACCACTTCACGCCGTTCGTGCTGATGCAACTGGAGGAGTTCGGCTTCTGCGGGCCGGGCGAGGCGGCCGACTTCGTGGCTGCCCGGGGGCTGCCCCTGAACACCCACGGGGGCCAGCTCGGGGAGGCGTATCTGCACGGCATGAACGGCATCGCGGAGGCGGTACGGCAGGTGCGCGGCACCTCCGTGAACCAGGTGTCCGGGGCGGCGCGGGTCCTGGTGACCGCAGGGACCGGGGTGCCGACGTCCGGGCTGGTCCTCACCGGGGACGGGCAGCGGGGCTGAACACTCCCCGGTCCCCGCGCAGGTGAGCCGTCGGGCCCCGCGTAACCGAGCCGTAGGGTCACGTTCCCGCACGGTTGAGCCGTACGGTCCTCGCACGAGTGAACTCAGGGGCGAACCCGCAGTACTTGCGGGCCGCTCGTCCACCTTCAGGAGGTGTAGCCGACCCCACCCCTACAACCTGAGGGGGACCTCGCTTCGGGACCTGGGGCCGATCCGCGGCAAACGCCGCGCTCATAGCGTTGAGCCCATGACCACACCCGTCTGCACCAGCGCGTCGGCCGTCGCGTACGCGACCTACCCGTCGTTCGCGTCGTACGTCATGGCCCGTCAGCCCGTGCTGCTGCGCACCGCCCGTTCGCTCACCGCCAACCCGAGCGACGCCGAGGACCTGCTGCAGACCGCGCTCACCAAGACGTATGTGGCCTGGGAACGGATCGAGGACCACCGGGCGCTGGACGGCTATGTGCGCCGCGCGCTGCTCAACACCCGTACCTCGCAGTGGCGCAAGCGCAAGGTGGACGAGTTCGTCTGCGACGAGCTGCCCGAGCCGGAGCCGGTGCCGGGGGACGGCGACCCGGCGGAGCAGCAGGCGCTGCACGACGCGATGTGGCGGGCGATCCTGAGGCTCCCGGCGCGGCAGCGGGCGATGGTCGTCCTCAGGTACTACGAGGACCTCAGCGAGGCCCAGACGGCCGAGGTGCTCGGCGTATCGGTGGGCACCGTCAAGTCGGCGGTGTCCCGCGCCCTGGGCAAGCTGCGCGAGGACCCCGAGCTGGGGCTGGTGCGCAGCGCGGCCACGGCGTCGTAGGCGACGATCACCACCGCCCCGGGAAGACGGTAACCACCGCCCCGGGAAGACGGTAACCACCGCCCCAGGAAGACGGTCACCACCGCCCCGGGGAATTGCCGCCCTGTGAGGTTTCCGACGCGCCCGGCGAGACCGGTGTCACCAGTTCACTCGTCCCCGCCTAGTGACATACCGAGCGGTATGTGCGCACAATCAGCGCAAACCCTGACCGCCGCGTAGGCAATGTCGCCACCCCGGGAGGACGCCGTGCTGAGCACGATGCAGGACGTACCGCTGCTGATCTCAAGGATCCTGACCCATGGGTCGACGATCCACGGCACCTCCCAGGTGATCACCTGGACGGGTGAGGGAGAGCCGCAGCGCCGTACGTTCGCCGAGATCGGCGCGCGGGCCGCCCAGCTGGCGCACGGCCTGGCCGGGGACCTCGGGGTCCGCGACGACGAACGCGTGGCCACGCTCGCCTGGAACAACGCCGAGCATGTCGAGGCGTACTTCGCGATCCCCTCCATGGGCGCCGTGCTGCACACCCTCAACCTCCGCCTCCCGGCCGAGCAGCTGACCTGGATCGTCAACCACGCCGAGGACCGCGTGATCATCGTGGGCGGCTCGCTCCTGCCGCTGCTCGCCCCGCTGCTGCCGCACCTCAAGACCGTCGAGCACATCGTCGTCACCGGCCCCGGCGACCGGAGCCTGCTGGCAGGCACCGCCGCACAGGTCCACGAGTACGAGGACCTCCTCGCCGGAAGGCCCACCGCCTACGACTGGCCGGAGATGGACGAGCGCCACGCCGCCTCCATGTGCTACACCTCCGGCACCACCGGCGACCCCAAGGGCGTGGTCTACAGCCACCGTTCGGTCTATCTGCACTCCATGCAGGTCAACATGACGCAGTCCATGGGCCTCACCGACCGGGACACCTCGCTCATCGTCGTCCCCCAGTTCCACGTCAACGCCTGGGGCCTGCCGCACGCCACCTTCATGACCGGCGTCAACATGCTGATGCCGGACCGCTTCCTCCAGCCCGTGCCGCTCGCCGAGATGATCGAGAAGGAGCGGCCGACGCACGCCGCCGCCGTTCCCACCATCTGGCAGGGACTGCTCGCCGAGCTGACCGCGAAGCCGCGCGACGTCTCCTCCCTCGTCCAGGTCACCATCGGCGGCTCGGCCTGTCCGCCCTCCCTCATGCGGGCCTTCGACGACCTCGGCATGCGGGTCTGCCACGCCTGGGGCATGACGGAGACCTCCCCGCTCGGCACCGTCGCCCGCCCGCCCGCCTCCGTGGCCGGCACCGACGCGGAGTTCGCCTACCGCCTCACCCAGGGCCGTTTCCCGACGAGCGTCGAGGCACGTCTCACCGGCCCGGGCGGCGAACGGCTGCCCTGGGACGGCGAGTCGGCCGGTGAGCTGGAGGTGCGCGGCCCCTGGATCGCGGGCGCCTACTACAACGGCACCGACGCCGAACCCCTGCGCCCCGCAGACAAGTTCAGCGAGGACGGCTGGCTGAAGACGGGCGACGTCGGCACCATCTCCCCCGACGGCTACCTCACCCTCACCGACCGCGCCAAGGACGTCATCAAGTCCGGCGGCGAGTGGATCTCCTCCGTCGACCTGGAGAACGCCCTGATGTCCCACCCGGACGTCGTCGAGGCCGCCGTGGTCGCCGTACCCGACGACAAGTGGGGCGAGCGCCCGCTGGCCACCGTCGTGCTGAAGGAGGGCTCCACCGCCGGTTTCGAGTCGCTGCGGGCCTTCCTCGCGGAGGAGGGGAAGATCGCCAAGTGGCAGCTCCCGGAGCGCTGGACGATCGTCGAGGCGGTGCCCAAGACCAGCGTCGGGAAGTTCGACAAGAAGGTGCTGCGGCGGCGGTACGCGGCGGGGGATCTGGATGTGACTCAGCTCTGAGGCACTGAGCGGCGCTGAGCCGACGCGGCGGGGACTCCGGATGTCCGGAATCCCCGCCGCGGTGCGTGTCTCAGGCGACTGCCTCAGCCGGTTCCTCAGTTGACGCCGATGCGCGCCAGCAGGTCCACGATGCGGGCCTGCACCTCGGGGGTGGTGGAGCGTTCCGCGAGGAACAGCACCGTCTCGCCCGAGGCCAGCCGCGGCAGGTCCACCGGGTCGACGGCGGCCGTGTAGACCACCAGCGGGGTGCGGTTGAGCTGTCCGTTCGCCCGCAGCCAGTCGACGATCCCGGCCTGGTGCCGCTGCATCTGCATCAGGTCCATCACGACCAGGTTGGGCCGCAGCTGACCGGCCAGCGTCACCGCGTCGGCGTCGCTCGCCGCCCGAGCCACCTGCATCCCGCGCCGCTCCAGCGCCGCGGTCAGCGCCAGCGCGATCTCCGCGTGCTCCTCGATGAGCAGCACCCGCGGCGGGTGCTGCTCGCTGTCGCGCGGCGCGAGCGCCTTCAGCAGTACGGCGGGATCGGCGCCGTACGCCTCCTCACGCGTCGCCTGCCCCAGCCCCGCGGTCACCATCACCGGCACCTCGGCGGCCACCGCCGCCTGGCGCAGGGACTGCAGCGCGGTACGGGTGATCGGCCCGGTCAGCGGGTCGACGAACAGCGCGGCGGGGAACGCGGCGATCTGCGCGTCCACCTCCTCGCGCGAGTGCACGATGACGGGACGGTAGCCGCGGTCGCTGAGCGCCTGCTGCGTCAGCACGTCCGGCGCGGGCCACACCAGCAGCCGCCGCGGGTTGTCCAGCGGCTCGGGCGGCAACTCGTCGTCCAGCGGCTGCGGGCGCGGGGCGTCCGCCACCTCTACGGCGCCGCCCGGGCCGTCCAGCGGCTCGGGACCCTCGGCGGCGTTCTCGTCCGGCGCGCCGATCGCGTACGAACGTCCGGCGCCGTCGGTCGGCTTGACGAGACGGGGCTGCCCGGGGACGGCTCCGGTTCCGGTTCCGGTTCCGGCTCCGGTGAGGGAGGGGTGGGGCTGCGGCTGGGCGGGAGTCTGCTCGGCAGCCGGGTGTGGCTGGCCGCCGGTGGGGTCGGGCGGGGTGCCCAGCTTGCGGCGCCGTCCGGCCGACGACGACGTGCCGTGCGGCGGGGTCGCCGAGACACCGGGCTGCGGGGCCTGCGCCTGGGCTGCCGACACCGGCCGCGCGAAGGGGACGCCCTGACCCAGGGTGCGGACGCTGAAGGCGCGGCCCTGGGTGGAGTTCGGGTCGAGGGGGGCGGGGGCGACCGGGATCGGGGCGGGGGCGGGCGCTGCCGGTGCCGGTAGGGGTGTTGCGGGTACCGCGGGTGCTGGTGCAGCGGCTTCGGCGGGCAGCGGCTGGGCTACGGCTTGGGGTTGAGCCGGCTGCGGGGCCTGAGCGGTCGGTGTGGCCTGCTCGGCGGGGAGGGGGGCGGCCTGGGACGCCTGCGGCTGCGGCTGCGGCTGCGGTTGAGGCTGCGGTTGAGGCTGCGGCGGTGCCGGGATCGGGGCGGGGGCGACGGGGACGGGCTGGGGCTGGACCGGGGCGAGTTGGGGCGCGGCGGGTTGCAGGGCTGGGGCCTGCGGGACCGGCTGCGGTGCCGCGGGGACGGGCTGGGCCGCGAGGGGCTGGCCGGGGGCCACCGGGAGGGGCTGAGGCTGGAGTTGGGGCTGTGGCTGGGCGGCGGCCTGCGCCGGGATCGCCCCGGCGGGGACGGGCTGCATCGGCGTGCCCGGTACACCCTGCGCGGGCACACCCTGCGCCGGTACGCCTTGCATCGGCACACCCTGCGCGGGCGTACCCATCACAGCACCGGCACCGGCACCGGCACCGGCACCGGCCTCGGCCAGCGGCGTCGGCTGACCTGGCTGCACCGGCTGGGCCATCGCCCGGCGCCTGCGGCCGGTCGGCGCGTTGGTGGGGTGCGGCTGCGGAGGGGTGTGGTCGTCGTCCGGGTCGTGCAGCGCCGCATCGTGCTGCCCCTCGTCGTCACCCGGCCGGGCGGCGATAGGCAGCGGAGCGGCAGGCACGGGAGCGACGGGAGCCACTGGGGCCATGGGGGCCTGACCTGGAACAACGGGAGCCTGACCCGGAACGGGCACGGGCCCCTGCACGGCGATGCCGTCGGGCGCGCGGTCCGCGTCGGCGGGCGGCAGTGCGAAGACCGGACGGGGACCCGCGCTCGCCTCCTGCGCGGCGGCACGCTCGGCCGCGGCGGCCAGCGCACGCCGACGGCGCCCGGTGGGCTGCGTACCGTCGTCCGCACCGGAGGCACCGGAGACCTCGGCGGCACCGCCGTCGGCGCCGGCGACCGCGGGCAACGCGGGCATGCCACCCGGCGGCACGGCGGCGGCCGACGCGGGCACACCCCCGGGCGGTACGGCGGCACCAAGGCCGCTGCCGACGGCGGCGGCGCCGGCGGCATGCTCGGCCGCGGTCACCACGGCACCCTCGGCCACGGCGGGCTGCACGCCGACGCCCTGACCACCGGCGGCTTCGGCGGGCCGCCCACGGCGCCGCCCGGTACCGCCGGACGTCTCGGTGCCCTCGGCCACGACGGCCTCGGACTCCTCGGCGGGCCGCCCACGTCGCCGTCGCCCGGTGGGCGCGCCCGCCTCCGTACCACCGGAGGCGCCCGGCACCTCGCTCTCGAGGAAGGCGTCCACGGACGATCGCCGGGCCCGGCGCCGTCCCCCGCCGACGGTGTGATCGGGATGCTCACCCGCGACACCGCCCTCGGCGACGACCTCAGGACCCACGCCCGGACCCGCACCCGGATCCACGCCCGGATCCACGCCCGGATCCACGCCCGGATCCACGCCCGGATCCACACCCAGATCCACACCCAGACCCGCATTCGGAGCGGGGGCCGGATCCATGGCCGGAACCGGTTCAAGAACAGGTTGCGGAACAGGTTCCGTGACCGGAGCCGGATCAAGAACCAGCTGTTGCTGCTGCTGTACTTGAACGGCGGCCCCCGCCCCCTCCCCGAGGGGTACCTCGAGGACGTAGGCGTTGCCGCTCATACCCGGCACCTCATGCGTCTGGAGCACACCGCCGTGGGCCCGTACGATCCCGCGCACGATCGGCTCGTGCACCGGGTCTCCCCCGGCGTACGGCCCGCGCACCTCGATACGTACGACCTCTCCGCGCTGCGCCGCAGCGACCACGACGGTGCTGTCCATGTAACCGCCCGCGGACACCGGCGCGTTGCCGGTCGCGTCGACACCGGCGACGTCGGCGATGAGGTGGGCGAGGGCGGTGGCGAGGCGTTGGGGGTCGACCTCGGCCTCGATGGGCGGGGCGTGGACGGCGAACTGGACGCGGCCGGGGCCGATGAGCTCGATGGCGCCCTCGACACCGGCGGTGACGACGGCGTCGAGCATGACCTTGGCCCGGCTGATCTCCTCGCCGCCGGCGTCGAGGAGCTGGTAGCCGAGGACGTTGTCGATGAGGGTGGTGATACGGGCGTAGCCGGCCGAGAGATGGTGGAGGACCTGGTTGGCCTCGGGCCACAGCTGACCGGCGTCGTCGGCGGCGAGGGCGGCGAGTTCGCGGCGCAGCTCGTCGAGCGGGCCGCGCAGCGAGCGCCCGAGGAGGACGGTGAGCTGCTCGTACCGGGCGGCCAGCGTCTCGAAGCGGTCCTTCTCCTGCTCGGCAAGCGTCTCGAAGCGTTCCTTCTCCCGCTCGGCGAGGTCAGAGAGGCGCTCCTCGGCGGCGGTCAGCTCCTCGGCGTGCCGCTCGGTGAGCTCCTCGACCTCGGTGACGTGCTGCTGGCGCAGGGCGGTGAGGTCGGAGGCGTGTTCCTCGGCGAGCCGTTCGAGGTCGGCCTCGTGCTCCTTGTCGGCGGCGTCCTTCTCGTCGGCGAGGGCGTCGAAGGGGCGCCGGTCGGTGAAGGTCATGACGGCGCCGACGAGCTGGTCACCGTCGCGCACGGGCGCGGTGGTGAGGTCGACGGGGAGCGCGTCGCCGTTCTTGGTGAACAGCACCTGGCCGCGGACGCGGTGCTTGCGGCCGGAGCGCAGGGTGTCGGCGAGCGGCGACTCGGCGTACGGGAAGGGGGAGCCGTCGGGGCGGGAGTGCAGAACGAGGTTGTGCAGTTCTTTGCCGCCGAGGTCGCTGGCGCGGTAGCCCAGTATCTGCGCGGCGGCGGGGTTGACGAGCACGACGCGGCCGTCGGTGTCGGTGCCGACGACGCCCTCGGAGGCGGCCCGCAGGATCATCTCGGTCTGCCGCTGGGAGCGGGCCAGCTCGGCCTCGGTGTCGACGGTGCCGGAGAGGTCGCGTACGACGAGCATCAGCAGCTCGTCGCCGGTGTAGCCGGAGCCGTCGTAGGCCTGCTGCCCGTTCTCGAGGTTGGCGCTGGTGACCTCGACGGGGAACTCGGCGCCGTCGGTCCGTCGGGCGATCATCCGGGTCGGCTTGGTACGGCCCCGCGGGTCCATGTGGTCGGGCCGGCGCATGGAGCCCGGGATGAGCCGGGAGTCGAACTGCGGAAGCAGGTCCAGCAGGCCCCGCCCGACGAGCGCGGTACCCGGCGCCTCGAACGCCTCGAGGGCGATCGTGTTGGCGTTGACGACCGTTCCATTGGCGTTGACCAGCACCAACGCGTCGGGAAGCGCGTCCAGTATGGCTGCGAGGCGAGCAGCGCCTCGGGATGGCCTGCTGCTCACGAGCGCTTCCTCCCTGTTACCGCATGTTGCCGACCGCTCCGGCCATCTTGCCAATCGGCCCGCGGTGTGTCACGCGAGGGATTCTAAGGGAGGGGGTTGCCCCGGCGGTGCCGGATGAGAGGGAGGTCCCACGACGAACTGACGGCGGAAGGGTGCAGAACCTGTGACGGTACGTTTCCGCTGCCGCACCGGCGCGTACGGCTGCTGCCGCACCGGCGCACACGGCTCGGCGCACACCGCGTCCCACCCACCCCCACACCCACCCCACACCCGCCCCCAGCCACCTCCCACCCCCTCCCGCCAGGCCCGACACGCCGCCCCCGTACCCCTCCCTCTCCCTCCGACCCGCGGAAAGGGCTTTGCCCTGCGGCCTACCCGCCTAGTACCGTGGGAGGCGATTGGTGACACGGCACTCGCCTGTGTCATCATCTGCAGGCACCACTCGCGCACACGCGCGGGGGGTCGTGCTGGAGGCGTCGCCTAGTCCGGTCTATGGCGCCGCACTGCTAATGCGGTTTGGGCCTTAAAGCCCATCGAGGGTTCAAATCCCTCCGCCTCCGCGCTTGATCACCGAAGCCCCGGTCCCAGGACCGGGGCTTCGTTCGTTCAAACGGCGTTTCCGCAGGTCACAAGGGGTAGACCAAACGGATTTCACATGGCGGCGGCAGTCATGTAATGTTCTTCCTGTCGCCGGGACGGGCCGAAAGCCCCGAAAACGGAGACGAAAACAGAACAAGCACTCGTAGCTTAACGGATAGAGCATCTGACTACGGATCAGAAGGTTGCAGGTTCGAATCCTGCCGAGTGCGCACTGACCAGAGGCCCCGGATCACTCCGGGGCCTCTGGCGTTTCCGGGGTTGTACAGCAGCGAAGTGCAGCAACGGTTGATGTCAGGCGTTGATGTCAGCCCGCTTCGCTGTCGCCCATCGCTGCGGACAGCTTGCCGAGCGCGGCCCGCCTCCTCCTTGCTCGTCTCGGCGCCCCGTACGGCGCCCGCCCCGGCACATCCCTCTGCCCAGGTGAGACTGCGTCACCGGCGGCCCGGGGGCAGGCCCGCGCCGTCGGTACCTGCCGGAAGGCCGGACGGATCAACGGCGGTGACCAGCGGCTGCGTCGTGGCCGCGGACGCGGCCACGACGAGGACGAGTCGACACCCGAGTCCGCCGGCGTCAGGAGGTCGAGGCCACGAGAGTGTGCTCGGTTCCCAGCGCGGTGGCTCCTGTGTCGGTGTACATGATGGTCTCACCGTCGGACCAGCGGATGACGAGGTCGTCGGTGCGCCCGTTTCCGGTGTAGGCGCCGGTCGTCATGGCCGTGTCGCGGGTCCAGAGCTTGTTGGGGTTCGGGATGCGCCGCTCGGTGCCCAGGCCCGAGGTGGTGGTGCCGACGTAGTTGTCGAATTCGCCGTCGGCCCGGCGCACCATGAGGTCCCACTTGGCGTTGCCGGAGAACTCGCCGCTCGTGAGGAGTGTGGCGTTCTTCCATGTGCCGCCGGGGGCCTGGAGCCTGTGCTTCTGGCCGAAGGTGCCGGCGCCGACGCCGGTGTAGAGGGTCAGTTCGCCGTCGGCCCAGCGCACGATCAGGTCGGTGACGTACCGCGAGGTGCTGAAGCGGCCCGCCGCGATCTGGGCCGCGTTCTTCCAGGTGCCGTTGGGTTTGATCATCTGCGTGCCGGCCCAGTTGAGTCCCTTGGAGCCGACGTCGCCGTAGAGGGTGACCTCACCATCGCCCCAGCGGACCAGCAGGTCGAACTGGTTCGATCCGGTGAAGTCGCCGGCGGTGATGGTCTTCGCGTTCTTCCAGGTGCTGTTGGGGGCCAGCAGTTGCCGCTCGGTGTCGTAGCCGCCGTGCCCGTTGCCGGGACAGAGCGTGACCTTGCCGTCGGTCCAGACCACGATCATGTCGCTGTGGCCGGTCTGCCGGAAGTCGCCCGAGGCCAGCAGGCCGGCGTTCTTCCAGGTGCCCGCCGAGCCGGGCAGCCGAGGGTCCCCCGACCCCTTGTAGGGCGGCTTCCCGCCCAGCTGTTGGTGGGCGGCGGCGTGGGCGAACAGGTCCTGGGCGTCCGTGCCGTAGATCGGCGCGTACGTCACCCAGTCGTCGTTGGCGTCGTTGCCGCCGCCGTTGTATCCGCCGGTGTTGCCGATGACCTTGCCGGTGCCGGTGGTGCTGTTGTAGTCCTCGATCCAGGGGCCGCCGGAGACACCGCCGTAGAAGCCCTTGCAGGTCATGCGCAGCTGCCGGAAGCCCGGCAGCTGGGAGGTGCTGACGGGGCAGCGGACCGGCACATGCCCGGGGTTGACGTTGTCGGCGCCGGGATAGCCGATGACGGTGACCTTGTGGTGGTAGCTGCTGGTGGGTGTGAAGGTCAGAGCGCCAGTGACGGCCTCCACCTCGCCGCGGCTGTTGGCGTCCACCTGGGCGAAGGCCAGGTCGAGGTCGGACGTGGCTGCCTTGGTGTTCTGCGAGTAGCGCGCGTCCAGGTACAGCTGCGTGACGGGGAAGACCCCGTAGGGCTGCTGGGCGGCGGACTTACCGTTGCGGTACATCGGTACGAAGATGCGATGCGTGGCCCGCTGCAGGCCGGTTCCGCAGTGACCGGCGGTCAGGACGATGTCCTTGGCGGCGGTGTGGACGACGCTGCCCGTGCAGTAGGTCCTCGGGCCGCCCAGGGGCGTGCCGTCGAAGAAGAAGGTCCCCACCGTCTTGTGGCCGGCGAAGTGCTCGGGCTCGGGCGTGCCGGACGGCGGTGGCCGGTGGCTGGCGGCCCGCTGTGCGCTGATGCCGTGCCTGGTGGCGGCTGGGACCGGTGCGTGGTCGACCGGGACCGGTGCGGCGTCGACCGGGACCGCGCGGTCCATGCGGTTCGCCGTCCAGTACTTCTCCTCCTCGCTGAGACTCGGTCCCATTAAGGGAGCGGGGGAGCCGGTCGGCCTGGAGGTCTTTGCCGAGGGGGCCGGGACCGTGCGATCGGCGGCCCCCGCGGCCGCCGATGGCGCGGCCGGAGCCGTCGGCAGTGGAGTGCCGGACGCGGCGGACGCCGGCCCGGTGGCGAGTATGCCCGCGCACAGACTCAGCGCGAGGGCCGGAACCGATCTGTTTCTGGAACCCAATGAGGTCTCTTTCCGTCTTGAAGTCAGCCGGACGGTGCATGATGCCGAGCTTCGCTCCATGAGAGATCGCACACCAGTTCGACACGGATGCGGCCAGCATACTGACCCCTGTGATGCTGTCCGGCACGACGCCAGAAGAACAGGACAGGCCAAGGCGATAGACAGATTCCGTACGGCCGCGTGGGCGGCGCTCCCGCTCCTGCTGCCCCTCCTCGCGGCCGGACCGGCCTCGGCCTCGGTCTCGCAGCCCACGGCATCGCTCACCTACGGAAGCGTCAGGTCGGTGCGGCCCGGCGACACGCTGACGGTCGATGCCAAGCAGGGCGAGGCGATGTACGGCGACACCATGCGCTCGTCCCGAGCCGATTCCCTCGCCTCGATGAGCTGGCCGAGCTGGATGTAGTACAGCTCGACCTGCGCCGGGGTGAGCACGAGCAGCGTCTCGCAGGCGCAGCCGTCCTCGTAGTACACGGTGACCGGTACTGCGGCCTGCTGCGCGCGGTGGTCGTAGACGGCATCCCGCTTCATCGGCGTGACGTGCGTGACCGGGACGGGTACGGGGCGCAGGGTGCGTCCGTCGTTTCTGGCCCGCCACTCCTCACCACCGCCAGGCGGGCGCAGTTGGTACGACGCCGAGGTGTCGCTCGGCAGAGCGACGACTACCCCGATCTTCCCGCCCTTGGCGAGGTCGAGAGCGAGGTCACCGAGGCGGGGATGAAACGGGGCACCAGGAGTTAACTCGGCGCCCCGCGTGAGCAAGCCACACCGCTCGGCCTCGGCCTGGTCGGCGATCACGCGGGTGGTGAACCCGGTGTCTGCCAGCCCGGCACCCTTCAGCGCCTGCCGTAGCCGGTCTTCGAGGAGCCGCTGGTTGGGGCAGTCCGGTACGACCAAGACCTCGATGTCCCTATCGACCATGTCTCCAGGATCGCGCCCCAGTTCCGTACCGGCCAAGGGGCCCCGACCTGGCCCGGCAGTGCGCTGGGCCGGAGTGCGTGGCCCTTCGTCCGCGCAACCGTTGGGCTCACGGGCGTGTTCTCGGCCCGGGCGTGACGGCTGCCCGATTCGGGCATGTTGTTTCTGAAGATCAGCGTTTGCCCGGCACTCCCGATCTGTGGCCGGTAGCGTCGATGCCCGCCGATGGGCAACCCGTGGATCGCTTCGGAAGGGGGGAGTACCGGTGGTCGAGCGGATCTGGCTGGATGTCCCGTACGCGGAGAAGGACCAGGCGAAGAAGGCCGGCGCGCGGTGGGATCCGGTGGCCAAGCGCTGGTTCGCGCCCCGCAAGGACATGACCGCGCTTCAGCCCTGGGACGCCGCCCCGGACGTGCCCGACCTGCTGCCCGGCGAGGACCGCACGCTGGGCGGGGGCCTGTTCGTCGATCTGGTGCCGTCCAGCTGCTGGTTCACCAACGTCCGCTCGTGCGTGACGCCGCGGGACTGGGAACGGCTCCGGCGGATGATCACCCGGCGGGCCGGGATGCGGTGCGAAGCGTCTCTGATCAGCCAAGCGATCCCATGCGAACCGTAGGGTTCGGCGTGGGTTCTGCCCACCTGGGCGGGGTAGCGTGAGCGTGGAGATGGAATCCCGCGCCGAGTGCTGCTCCGCGTGGCCGGTGGCCGGTGGTGGGTGTGCTGATCGCGGTCATGCCCTGGTGCCGGTGGGCTGCGCGGGGCAGCCGGGTCCGGTCCGTTGGTGCGTGTCCCTCCGGACGCTTTCCGGCTGGGCCCGAGGGCCGGGCCGGGGAGGGAATCCCGCGTCGCCTGGGCGCGGGACGGTTGGAACGCCGCCGGGTAGGGCCGGTCTTGGACCGGTCTTTCCGGCTGGTCTTCGGTGTGGCCGTGATGACCGCCCCGGCTTCGAGCTTGTCCACGACCTTGCGGATCACCATGGCGCCGCTGGTCTTGTCCACGACGGTCTTGGTCTGGTGGGTGAGCCCACGCGCCACGATCCGCCGCCATGCGCCCTGGTCACGGTCGTCCTGCCATCGGCAGGACGGGCAGATGGCCCACTTCCAGCCCGGGATGGTGGGCCGGTCAGGGGACTTGCGGTGTCGCAGCGGGGTGAGGCAGTGCGGACAGTGCTTGGAGGTGTTCGCCGGCGGCACGGTCACCACGGCAACGCCGGCCTCGGCGGCGAGGTGCCGCATACGGTCGGCGATCTGCCCGCGCACGGTCTGGGACATGCGAGTGTTCTGGATGCGGCCCATGCCGCCCGCTTCCATCGACCGCAGGTCTTCCAGGTAGATGACCGTGGCTCCGGCTGCAACGGCCTGGTCCACCGCCCATCGGGCAGCGGCCCAGGCCAACGCGTCGTTGAGGTGGGAGCGGCGCTCCGAGACGCGTCGGATCTCCTCCGTGAGCACGGCCTGTTTGCCGTCCAGGGCCGGGTGGGTGAGACGGGTGTACTGGTCAGTCTTGGCGTGCAGCTGCTCGGACTGCTTCCGGAGGCGGTACTGCTTGGCCAGCACACCGGAGGCACGGAACTGCGCCCCGGTACCGAGGGCGGTGATCGTGCCGTCCGGGCGGAGCCGGGCCGCACCGGCGGACAGAAGGGTGTTCAGTCCCCAGTCCACACCCAACGCCACGGTGTGGCCGGAGTGCTGGGCCTTGGGCACGGGGTGGGTGTAGGCGAGATCGGCTCGCACCTTCCCGCCGACGATGCGCAGGGTCGGCAAGTGCAGGACGGCGTTCGCGGGAACAGTCGGGGGCAGCTTGATCGTGCAGGCGACCCACGACCAGTCCGCGTACTTCTGCGGGCCGGGCCGGGTGGGAAGCTGCAACCGCAGCAGCACCTTTGTCGGCTCGGTCACGGACCGCTCGATCGACGCTTGCTGCCCATCACAGGCGGAGAGAAGAAGTATCCGCGCCACGTGGGGCGCGGGCTCCAGCTCGAACACGTCCACCGGGAGACGCCTGTTCTTCCGCAGATACGCGGCGATCTGACGGGTGCGGGAACGGATCACGCTGGACAGCAGGAACTCACCGCCAGGTATCGCGGCCCGCACCGCTTCCCACTCACCCTCGGTACGCTTCTTCGGATCGACAGGCCAGGTGGACAGAATTCCAGCGACTACATCGACGCGCCACTTCACCGACCGCAGAGCGCGCCCGGCCTGTTCCTGAACGGCACGGACGATCCGGTCATTGACCTTCACGTTCTCGGGCACGGCAGTGGTCCAGCCGAGGCGGCGCAGTGCCATCCACGCGTTCGACGGAAGCTTCCGTCCCCCGGCGTCCACTCCGGCGGCCAGAGTGTTCACGTCGGCGGTGTTCCAGTGCTCGCCGAGCAGGGAGGCGGTCATGCCGGCTGCCAGGCCGGTGCACCAACCCACGCGTTCGGCCAGCACGGCAGCGGTGAGGACTTCGCCGGTCTTCTCATCCACCCCGGCATGGACCAGGGTGCGGGCGCATGCGGTGTGGGAGGTCTCGCCCTCGGTGAGCGGCAGCTTCCGGCTCACCGGGCGCGGCCCTCTTCGCTGCACTGCCCCGACTCGGACAGCAGACGGCGACGGTTGTCCGCGCTGCGCATCCCGTACAGCCGCCCGGCGAACGTCGTCACCAGCGAGACGAAGTCTTCGAGGAGTTCGTCCCGGCCGCCGAGCTTCTTCGGGTGCAGCACCTCCACGGTGACGCCGTACACGGCGAACAGCCGCTTCAGCCAGCCCACACCGAACCGCGCGAGCCGGTCCTCATGCGTCACCCGCACCACGGTCACCGAGCCGTCCGCGACCATCGCGATCACCCGGTTCAAGCCGGGCCGGTTCTCCTTCAGACCGGAACCGCGATCCTTGACGACCTTGACGACCGTCCCCGTCGAGGTAGCCCGTAACTCCTGCTCCTGAGCCTCCAGCGAGGACTCCTGCCCCGACGAGCCCGACACCCGCGCATACAGCAACTCCAGACGCGGCCGGGAAACGGTGGAGTCACTGCCGCGCTTCATGTTCTCCACGTCCACCGAGGAAAACCGGCGCTCACGCCCGACCCAGGTGAACGGGATCTTGCCGTCCAACGCCCACTGGCGAAGCGTCATCGGGTGTATCCCGAGACGCTTCGCAGCCTTGGACATACGCAGCAACTCCACGCGTTCAACAATACATGCACAACACTAGGGATAACTAATGAAGTTGTTTTGAAGCGGCTGATCTGCCTGTGCACCGACTGTCACACCGTCACCCACTACGGATATGCCCAGGTCCGCGGTCTGGAGTCGGAAGCCTTCGCCCATCTGGTCAAGGTGACCGGGATGGACGGCGTCGCGGCCCGCGGGCACATCGACGCCGCGTTCGCGCTGTGGCGGCGCCGCTCGGCCGTCACCTGGAACCCGGACCTGAGCATGCTCACCGACGCAGGGATCACCCTCCGACGGCCGCCCAGCGCAGAGAAGCGTCCCGGCATCGCCGCAACCACGCTCGCCGTTGAACGCGGCGCCCCGCGACCGGTCCGCACCGATGTGATGGAGATCGTGGAGCGGATCGCTGTCGAACGTGGCATCGCCCCGCCCAGGCCCACACCCGCGAGTCCTCAGCCCGTGCCGTCGGCTCTGCCTCGGCCCGTCGACAGCGTTGTTCCTGGCCCCCGTGACGAGGAGTCACCGTCCGTCCTGCAGCGCTCGTTCCGCAGGGGCAAGCGGTAGCCGTCCCAACGGCGGACCTCCCGCAGGGCACCAGGAATCAACTTGGTTCCCCGCATGGGTAGTTGGTCGGGGTAGACCTCTGTGATCGCCACGTTGGCAGCGGCGTCTCGCAGGTGGTGCAGCGAGTGGTCTCAGTCCAGAGCTGACGGGCAGGGACGACTTCCTTGCCGACTTTGCGTCTCCGGTGAGTGCCACCCAGGAGGCTGCGCCTCGCGTCAGCCTGATGCCGCGCCTCATCCGGCGTGAAGCCGTCGGCCTGGACTCCGAGCGGCCCCTGGACGACAGTGTCCGGAGCCGCTCGGAGTCCAGGTCTGACGTGCCTTCAGCCCGCCGCCTTGGTGATGATGCGGCTGATTTCCTCCCTGTCGAAGGCGCGCAGCGTCGTGCTGCGGACGTTGCCCGCGCTGCCGACCTGGAGGAGGGCCGCCGTGGCGGTTTCGTCGTCGGGGGCCTCTACGACCGTGACGAGGTCGTAGGAACCGACGGTCCAGTAGAGGTTCACGAGTTTGCCCCCGAGGTTCTGGATTGCTGCGGCGAAGGCTTCCGCGCGCTGTGCGGTGTCCTTGTAGTTCCGGATCCCTTGGTCGGTCCAGTTCAGCAGCGTGACGTACGTCGGCATGGTTTTTCACCTTCATGAGGGAACATCGCCACCTGCAACACTCCGCGTCATGCCTGAAATGTGCATGAGGTGTGCCGCCGAACGGGTGGCTCCGCCGACGCTGTCCCTGCGGGTACTGGTATCGGCAGGATCTGGAGCGGGCGGTCCCGCGCGGTCACCGTGGGGGCATGGCACATGTACTCGTCACCGGTGGGACCGGGTTTCTCGGCTCCCACACGATCGCTCGGCTCCTCGCCTCGGGGCACACCGTCACGACCACTCTGCGTTCGGCGAAGCGGCAGGGTGAGCTGGAGGAGATGCTCGGCGTGGCCGGTGCTCCGGGGCCAGGGCGCGTCTCGTACGTCGAAGCAGACCTCGGCGGCAACAGCGGGTGGGGCCGGGCGATGGCCGGAGCCGACCACGTTCTGCACATTGCCTCTCCCTTTCCGGCCTCGCGTCCCGCGGACGAGAACGAACTGATCGTCCCCGCCCGCGACGGCACTCTCCGGGTGCTGCGGGCCGCCCGGGACGCGGGCATCAGGCGTGTGGTCCTCACCTCCTCGTTCGCCGCGGTCGGCTACGGCCACGATCCGACGGACAGGGTGTTCACGGAGGACGACTGGACCGATGTCACCGGGCCCGGCGTCGGGCCGTACGCGAAGTCGAAGGCCCTTGCCGAGCGTGCCGCGTGGGACTTCGTCGACGGTGAAGGGCAGGGGCTGGAGCTCGTCGTGATCAATCCCGTCGGGATCTTCGGGCCGGTGCTCGGGCCCGACTACTCCAGCTCGATCCGCATCATCCACTCGATGCTCACCGGCGGTATGCGCGCCGCACCCCCGATCTGGACCAACACCGTCGACGTCCGGGATGTCGCCGATCTGCATATCAAGGCGATGACATCGCCGGTCGCCGCCGGACAGCGGTACCTGGCGCTGGCCGGCGAGCCGATCTCCTTCCAGCAGATCGCGCTCACGCTCCGCGCCCGGCTGGGCGCGGCGGCAGCCAAGGCCCCCGCTCGATCCGCCCCCGCCTGGCTGCTGCGGCTGCTGTCCACCTTCACCCCGCAGCTGCGTGAGACCGTGCCGCAGCTGGGCGTCGTGCGCCGGGCCAGCAACGCCAAGGCCCGCGAGCAACTGAGCTGGTCGCCGCGCTCGAACGAGGAGAGCGTCCTCGCCAGCGCGGACAGTCTGGCGCGGCTCGGTCTGCTCTCCGACTAAGCGCTCCGCTGGAAGTGCCGTGATGTGCCGTCTGTCGTCTGCGGCACCACCGTGGCCGGTCGCTCCCCCAAGCTCTCAACTTCGTTCGAGCAGGGAGGTACCCCCATCGCGGTGGAGCCGCATGTCGGCACAGCCCCGCGCCCCTTCACGGCGCTGAACCGGAGCGGACTTCGCCCGACCTGCTAGCGTCCAACTACCGTCGGAGAATGCGCGATATGGCGGACACCCTCGGCGAGTTCCTGCGGGCCCGGCGGGAACAGCTCAGTCCCGAGCAGGTCGGCCTGCCGGCCGGCGAGCGGCGCCGTGTCCCGGGGCTCCGCCGCGAGGAGGTCGCCCAGCTCGCCGGGATCAGCCCCGAGTACTACCTGCGCTTGGAGCAGGGGCGCAACCGGCATCCCTCCGACCAGATCCTGGACAGTCTGGCCGCCGCGCTGCACCTCGACGACGACGCCGTCGCCTATCTGCACCGCCTCGCCCATCCCGCGCCCTCGCCCCGGCGACGCCGCCCCCGGCCCCCCGCCGGTCAGACGGACCTGCAGCCGCTGCTGGACAGCTGGCCTCTCACACCCGCCTACGCCCAGGGGACAGCCGGCCGTGTCGTCGCCGCGAACCGCCTCGCCGTCGCCCTGTGCCCGTTCTTCGCCGTGGGCGGCAACCCCCTGCGCGCCGCCTTTCTCGAACCCGAGATGCGCAGCCTGTACCCCCAGTGGAACGACATGACGGCCAAAGCCGTGTCCGGGCTGCGCGCCACACTCGGCATCGATGACGCCGACCCCGAACTCCTGGAGACCATCGGCGAACTCAGCGTCGCCAGCGAACGGTTCCGCACACTGTGGGCCAAGCGCGAGGTGCGCCGCCGCTCCACCGGCCACACCCTGTTCGACCACCCGCTGGTCGGCCGGCTGGAACTGCGCTACGAGAAGCTGCTCAGACCGGAAGCACGGCAACTGCTCATCGTCTACTACGCCGACCCGGACTCTGAGAGTGCCGAACGCCTCCAGCGGCTCGCCGGCCTCTGAACGTGAGTGCGGCACGTCGATGTCAGTGGCACCGTCTAACCTCCGAGGTGATGGCACAGGTGTGGAAGTGCGCGGGGCTCCGGTGGGTGGACGGGCGGCCCGTGCTGGAGTGGGACGGCGGGCGGCGCAGTGCGCTCGCCCTGGGGCAGCGCGTCGCCTTCGGGGTCGCCACGGACGCCGTGCGGACGTGCGTCGGTGCGCGCGGCTTTCCGTGCCCGGTGCGGGCAGCGGTACCGGGGCGCAGTACCGGAGCCCGGTGCGAGGAATGCGCCCGGCTG
Source organism: Streptomyces sp. YIM S03343 (assembly GCF_054729195.1). NCBI lineage: Bacteria > Bacillati > Actinomycetota > Actinomycetes > Kitasatosporales > Streptomycetaceae > Streptomyces > Streptomyces sp. YIM S03343. The sequence continues at coordinate 4,451,578 of NZ_JBPUKX010000001.1, read as the reverse complement.
GACCGCGCTCACTCCGTGGCCGCCGACCGGGTCCCCGACGATCCCCGGCCCTATCACGTGTACCTGGCCTGGTTCGGGCCAGGCATGGTCAAGGTCGGCATCACCGCCGTCGAGCGGGGCTCCGCGCGGCTTCTCGAACAGGGGGCCGTGTGCTTCAGCTGGCTCGGTGCCGGGCCGCTGATGGCCGCGCGGCGGGCCGAGGAACTGCTGCGCGCCGCGCTTCGGGTGCCCGACCGGATTCCGTACGCCGCGAAGCGCGCCGTACGCGCCGTACTGCCGACCTCCGCCGCCGAGCGGGCGGCCGAGGTGGAGGAGATGCATCGGCGGGCCGTGGGGCTGGAGGCTTGGCCCGAGTCGCTGGCGGCCGAGCCCTGCCGGGTTGTAGATCATGTCGGTGCGTTCGGGCTCGGGGTGTCCGTCTCGCTCCTCGGTGAGGTCGGTGAGCTGGTCGCCGGGGGTGCTGTCGGTGGGGAGCTGATGGCTGCCGCCGGGCCCGATCTGCATCTCCGTACCTCCTCCCGGGGAGTCGTCGTCCTCGACACCCGGCTGATGCGGGGCTGGGAACTCGTCTCGGCGGGGGAGGACGGGCCGCTCACCGTTCCTGTGCGGGAGTTCAGGGCGGCGGAACAGGGTGCGAGGGTGCAGGAGGGCTTGTTCTGAGCGACGGGACGGGGGCTGGACTTCGCGGGGTGGCCCAACCGATCGTGGGCGTATGAGCGATCAGAGCGCCGTTCCTGCCGATGCCGGTGCGTCCACCGTTCCCGCCGATCTCGCCGACGCCGCCGATGTCGCCGATGTCGCCGATGTCCGCCGTTTTCAGCGGCGGCTCGGACTCGCCGGGCTGGTCGATGTGCACACCCACTTCATGCCCCACCAGGTCCTGGCCAAGGTCTGGAGCTACTTCGACGCCCTCGGGCCGCTCACCGGCGGAATCGAGTGGCCCATCCGGTACCGGCACGAGGAGGAGGAACGGGCCGCTCTGCTGCGGGAGTTCGGGGTGCGGGCATTCACCGCGATGCTCTATCCCCACAAGCCCGGGATGGCACGGTGGCTGAACGAATGGGCCGCAGGGTTCGCCCGGCGTACCCCCGATGCGCTGCACACCTCGACCTTCTTCCCGGAGCCGGGAGCCGAGGAGTATGTCCGGGAGGCCGTCGAGGCGGGGGCCCGGGTGTTCAAGGCCCATGTGCAGGTCGGGGCGTACGACCCCGGTGATCCCCTGCTCGACGGGGTGTGGGGGCTGCTCGCCGAGGCCGCGGTGCCTGTCGTCGTCCACTGCGGGTCCGGGCCCGCGCCCGGCAAGTTCACCGGGCCGGAACCCGTCACGCGGGTGCTTTCCCGGCACCCCAGGCTGCGGCTGATCGTCGCCCACCTCGGCATGCCCGAGTACGAGGACTTCCTCGGCCTCGCCGAGCGATACCCGGAGGTCCGGCTGGACACGACCATGGCGTTCACCGACTTCGGGGAGCGGTTCGCGCCGTTTCCGGCGCGGGCGCTGCCCCGGCTCGCGGATCTGGGGGGCCGCATACTGCTCGGGTCGGACTTCCCCAACATCCCCTATCCGTACGCCGACCAGCTCCACGCGCTGGAGCGGCTCGGGCTCGGCGAGGCCTGGCTGCGGGCCGTCTGCCATGACAACGGTGCGGAGCTGTTCGGGATCCACCCGGAACATCCGGAGCCGGAACATCCGTAGGGAGATCCGTAGGGAGATCCGTCGGGAGATTCGAAGGATCTTCTCAGGAAGATCCGCAGGAAGATCCAGTGGCCGAAGACCCGATAGCACCGGCCCAGGTGTTCCCTGAGAGGCGCCTGTGGGTTTCTCAGGGAAATCACAGACTTATGAAAGGGCGTTCTCAGAGGACCCGGACAAGGTGTGCACCATGACCACGATCTCGCCCCAGGGGCGCACCGAACTGCTGAGGCCGGACGGGAGCCCCGTTCGCGTGCTTGTGGTGGACGACGAGTTGTCGATCACCGAGCTTCTGTCCATGGCTCTTCGCTACGAGGGCTGGCAGATACGCAGCGCGGGGGACGGGCAGGGTGCCCTCCACACAGCTCGCGAGTTCCGCCCGGACGCCGTAGTGCTCGACATGATGCTCCCCGACATGGACGGCCTGACCGTGCTCGGCCGGCTGCGCCGCGAGCTGCCCGATGTGCCGGTGCTGTTCCTGACGGCCAAGGACGCCGTGGAGGATCGTATCGCCGGGCTCACCGCGGGCGGCGACGACTATGTCACCAAGCCGTTCAGCCTGGAGGAGGTCGTGGCGCGGCTGCGCGGGCTGATCCGGCGCTCCGGTGCCGCCGACCGGCGGTCCGACTCCGTGCTCGTGGTCGGGGACCTCCAGCTCGACGAGGACAGCCACGAGGTCTCGCGCGGCGGGGACAACATCCACCTCACCGCCACCGAGTTCGAGCTGCTGCGCTTCCTGATGCGCAACCCCCGGCGGGTCCTGAGCAAGGCACAGATCCTGGACCGGGTGTGGTCGTACGACTTCGGCGGCCAGGCCAATGTGGTCGAGCTCTACATCTCGTACCTCCGCCGCAAGATCGACGCAGGCCGGGAGCCGATGATTCACACCCGGCGCGGCGCCGGTTACCTGATCAAGCCCGCCGCGTCATGAGCGGGCGGCGACGGCCGCGTGCGCAGTCACGACGAGCGCGCCAGCCGCGCACCCTGCGGACGCGGCTCGTCGTCGCGTCCGTGGTGCTGATCGCCGTCGTGTGCGCCGTGATCGGGACCGTGACGACGCTGGCGCTGCGCTCGCACCTCTACGACCAGCTCAACACCCAGCTCATCGAGGTGGCGAAACGCGCGGGCGGGGGGCCCGGGCCGCTCGGCGATCAGAACCCCAAGGACGGCACCGAGACACCGGCGCAGACCAGCGGCCAGCAGAACAGCCAGCCGTCCAAGACGTTCACGCTCGGCGACTTCGTCGCCAGGGGCCCCCAGCCGCAGTACACCCTCGCCGCCACCGTCCAGAACGGCCATGTCACCGACGGCAAGTACGGCAAGAAGGCGAAGAACAGCAACGGCGTCACCAACATGAGCCCCGGTGACCTGAACCGGGTGCAGCTGAACGTCCTCAACTCGGTCCCCCAGGACCGCAAGCTGCACACCGTGGAGATCCCCGGCCTCGGCAGCTACCGCGTGCAGTTCACCAGTGGCACCAACGGCACCTTCTACGTCGGCATCCCCACCACGGACGTCGACAGCACCATCAACACCCTCATCCTCGTCGAGCTCAGCGTCACCGGCGCCGGACTGATCGCCGCGTCCCTCGCCGGCACCGTCATCGTCGGCGTCGCCACCCGACCGCTGCGCAAGGTGGCCGCCACCGCGACCCGGGTCTCCGAACTCCCCCTGCACACCGGCGAGGTGAACCTCAGCGAACGTGTCCCGGAGTCCGAGACCGATCCGCACTCCGAGGTCGGTCAGGTCGGTGCCGCGCTCAACCGGATGCTCGACCATGTGCACGGCGCGCTGCACGCACGCCAGCAGAGCGAGATGCGGGTACGGCAGTTCGTCGCCGACGCCAGCCATGAGCTCAGAACCCCCCTCGCCTCGATCCGCGGCTATGCCGAACTGACCCGGCGCGGACGTGAGCAGGTCGGGCCCGACACCCGGCACGCCCTGGGCCGTATCGAGTCCGAGGCGGGCCGGATGACACTGCTCGTCGAGGACCTGCTGCTGCTCGCCCGCCTGGACGCCGGACGGCCGCTGCAGTTCGAGCAGACCGACCTCATCCCCCTCGTCGTCGACACCATCAGCGACACCCGCGCGGCCGGCATGGGCCACAACTGGCGGCTCCAACTGCCCGACGAACCCGCCCTGGTGGCAGCCGACGCGGCCCGTATCCAGCAGGTGCTGGTCAATCTGCTGGGCAACGCCCGCAAGCACACCCCGCCGGGCACCACCGTCACCGCGCGCGTCCAGCGGCGCGGGCCGTGGATGTGCATCGACGTCGAGGACAACGGTCAGGGCATCCCGCCCGAACTGCTGCCGCATGTCTTCGAACGGTTCGCGCGCGGCGACTCGGCGCGCTCCCGGACCACCGGCTCCACCGGCCTCGGCCTCGCCATCGTGCAGGCCGTCGCGACCGCGCACGGCGGCGCCGTGACCGTCGACAGCGTTCCCGGGCGGACCGTGTTCACCGTCCACCTGCCCGCGCTGGCCCCCGCCGTGCCGAACCCGGCGCCCGAAACAAACTGGCAATCGCACTCACAGGCACAGCACAGCGCCACCACATGGGTGCAACAGGGCGCTTGACGAGAGTCGGTGGCATGCGAACCGATTCCTCTCCCGGCAACCTGCCGGCGCGGGAGCACCTCCCGGCCGGTAACGCCGGTACGCCTGTCCTGGACGTAGTGATCCCCGTCTACAACGAGGAGAAGGACCTCCAGCCGTGTGTGCTCAGACTTCACCAACACCTCACCCGCACCTTCCCTTACGCGTTCCGCATCACCATCGCGGACAACGCGTCCACGGACACCACCCCGCAGGTGGCGGCGCGGCTGGAGGCACAGCTCCCGGAGGTGACGAACTTCCGGCTGGAGCAGAAGGGGCGCGGCCGGGCCCTCAACACCGTGTGGTCCGCCTCGGACGCCCCCGTCCTCGCCTACATGGACGTGGACCTGTCCACCGACCTCAACGCCCTGCTGCCGCTGGTGGCGCCGCTGATCTCGGGCCACTCGGACCTGGCGATCGGTTCCCGGCTGTCCCGCAGCTCCCGTGTGGTGCGCGGGTCGAAGCGGGAGTTCATCAGCCGCACCTACAACATGATCCTGCGCGGCTCGCTCCAGGCCCGCTTCTCGGACGCCCAGTGCGGCTTCAAGGCGATCCGCCGTGATGTCGCCCAGGCGCTGCTGCCGCTGGTGGAGGACACCGGCTGGTTCTTCGACACCGAGATGCTGGTGCTGGCCGAACGGGCCGGGCTGCGCATCCACGAGGTGCCGGTGGACTGGGTCGACGACCCGGACTCCACGGTCCACATCGTCAAGACCGCGACCGACGACCTGAAGGGGGTGCTGCGGGTGGGCAAGGCCCTGGCCACCGGCTCGCTCCCCCTGGACCGGCTCGCCCGGCCGTTCGGCGACGACCCCCGCGACCGCGACATCCAGGACGTCCCCAAGGGCCTGGCCCGTCAGCTCGTCGGCTTCAGCGTCATCGGCGGTCTGTCGACGCTGTTCTATCTGCTGCTCTACAGCGGCTTCCGCACCTTCTCCGGCTCCCAGGTCGCCAACGCGCTCGCCCTGCTCGTCTCGGCGATCGCCAACACGGCGGCGAACCGGCGGCTGACCTTCGGGGTGCGCGGCCGCGGCGGTGCCGTACGGCACCAGGCGCAGGGCCTGGTCGTCTTCGGTATCGGCCTGGCGCTGACCAGCGGTTCACTCGCCGCCCTGAACGCGGCGAGCGACCACCCGGCGCACTCCACCGAACTCGCGGTGCTCGTCGCCGCCAACCTCGCGGCGACCGTGCTGCGCTTCCTGCTCTTCCGGGCGTGGGTCTTCCCCGACCGTGGCGAGCAGGCGTCCATGTCCACGTCCACTCTGGTCGCCTCGCACACCCCGGACCCGGCCCCGTCTCCGGCTTCGTCTCCGCGGGCGTACGCCACGTCCGCGCCGGCCCCCGGCCCGTACGGCGCCCCCTACCCGCAGCACCCCGCGCCGATCCGTCCGCAGGGCACGCCGTACTACTACGGCGGCTCCTACGACACCCCCCGGTACGACACCGATTCGTACGACACCCCACAGTTCCGCGCCGGTGAAGCCGCGGACGGCACCTGGAAGGACGCGACGATGCCGCTTCAGCCGGTGCGCCCGCACGACACCGATCCGAGGGACCCGCGATGACCACGCACTACGACGACCGTACGGCCGGTCCGGGGGACGCGAATCCCTCGGTCTGGGGACCGCCCCGACTGACCGCTCCCCCGCCGCCGGTCGCCGCCCCCACCGCGGCACCCCAGGAACCCGTCCCCGTCCCCGCCCCGGCCCCCGCCTCGGGCGAGCCCGAGCAGCCCTTCGTACGGCGGCTGTGGCGCGGGCGCCCCGAGGACCCGCGCTGGGCGCGCCCGGCCTTCCTCGGCCTGCTGGCCGCGACCCTCCTGCTCTACCTCTACAACCTCAGCTCCTCCGGCTACGCCAACTCCTTCTACTCGGCGGCCGTCCAGGCAGGCAGCAAGTCCTGGAAGGCGCTCTTCTTCGGCTCGCTGGACGCGGGCAACGCGATCACCGTCGACAAGCCGCCGGCCTCGCTGTGGCCGATGGAGCTGTCGGTGCGGATCTTCGGCCTCAACTCGGGGGCGATCCTCGCCCCCGAGGTGCTGATGGGCGTGGCCACGGTCGCGGTCGTGTACGGGGCTGTACGGCGCCGGTTCAGCCCGGTGGCCGGTCTGATCGCGGGTGCGGTGCTCGCCCTCACCCCGGTCGCGGCGCTGATGTTCCGGTTCAACAACCCGGACGCGATGCTGGCGCTGCTGATGGCCGTGGCCTGCTACTGCGTGGTCCGCGCGCTGGAGGACGGCCGTACCAAGTGGCTGCTGTGGGCGGGCGTCGCGATCGGTTTCGCGTTCCTCGCCAAGACCCTCCAGGCGTTCCTGATCCTGCCGCCGCTCGCGATCGTCTACGCGGTCTGCGCGCCGGTGCCGGTGCGCAAGCGCTTCGTGCAACTGGCCGCGGCGACCGCCGCCCTGGTGGTGTCCGGCGGCTGGTGGGTCGCGATCGTCGAACTGTGGCCCGCCTCCTCCCGCCCGTACATCGGCGGCTCGCAGAACAACAGCTTCCTGAACCTGACCTTCGGCTACAACGGCCTCGGTCGCCTGAGTGGCGACGAGACCGGCAGTGTCGGCGGCACCGGCGGCGGGGGCAGCACCGGGCAGTGGGGCACGACCGGCTGGAACCGGATGTTCAACTCCGAGATCGGCGGCCAGATCTCCTGGCTGCTGCCCGCCGCGCTGATCCTGCTCGTCGCCGGCCTGGTGGCGACCCGAAAGGCCCGGCGCACCTCCGTGACCCGCGGCGCGTTCCTGGTGTGGGGCGGCTCGCTGCTGATCACCATGGTGGTCTTCAGCTACATGGCGGGCATCTTCCACCAGTACTACACGGTGGCCCTCGCCCCCTACATGGCGGCCGTGATCGGCATGGGCGCCGGACTCCTCTGGGAGAAGCGCCGGGAGACCTGGGTGTCGATCACCCTCGCCGCCTCGGTCGTGGCGGCCGCGGTCTGGAGCTACGTCCTGCTCAACCGCACCTCCGACTACCTCCCCTGGCTGAAGTACCTGATCCTGATCGGCGGTCTGACCAGCGCCCTCGGCCTGGTCTTCGCGGGCCGCGTCACCCGGCAGCTCGCCCTCGCGGCGGCGTCCGCCGGTCTGGTCGCGGCGCTGGCCGGTCCCACGGCGTACACCCTCAGCACCCTCCAGGAAGGCCACACCGGGTCCATCGTCACGGCCGGTCCGGCGGGCGCCAGCATGATGGGCGGCGGCGGTATGGGCGGTGGCCGGGGCGGCTTCGGCGGGGGCGGCGGGCAGATGCCGGGTCAGCAGGGCCAGAACCAGCAGAACGGCAACGGCACCACGGGCGGCAACGGCACCGCGGGCGGTAATTCGCAGGGGCAGAACCAGCAGGGCAACGGGTTCCCCGGCGGCGGGATGCCCGGCCAGCAGGGCCAGAACCAGCAGAACGGCAACGGCAGTTCGCAAGGCCAGGGGCAGCAGGGCAACGGCTTCCCCGGCGGTACGACCGGTGAGGGCGGCATGGGTGGCGGCGGTGGCGCCAGCGGTCTGCTGAACGGCGCGAGCGTCACCGACGCGGCCAAGAAGCTGCTGGAGAAGAACGCCGGGGACTACACCTGGGTGGCCGCGTCCGTGGGCTCCCAGAACGCCGCGAGCTACCAGCTCGCCACCGGTGACCCGGTGATGGCGATCGGCGGCTTCAACGGCACCGACCCGTCACCGACGCTGGCGCAGTTCAAGAAGTACGTGGCCGACGGAAAGATCCACTACTTCATCTCCGGCGGCAGCATGGGCGGCGGCATGGGCAGCAGCTCCACCGGTTCGGCCTCGAAGATCAGCTCGTGGGTCACGAGCAACTTCAAGAAGGTGACGGTCGGTTCGGCCACCTTCTACGACCTCACGCAGAAGACGAGCGGGAGTTGAGCCGGGGCACGAATCCCGGCCGGTGAACGGCAGCCGGTGAGTCGCGGCTCAAGAGCGGGAGCCGACGGCGGCGACGGAGGAGCGGGAGTCCAGAAGGCGCTCGCCCGACTCTCCGGCTGACCGGAAGAGGCGGTGGTCCGACGGCGGACCACCGCCTCTCCCTTGTGCCTACGACGCGTGCGTTCCGGTTCGCAGTCCCTGCTCCGGTCTACGACCCCGACACCAGCCGTGCCGGGAAGCCGCCGGTGGCCACCGGGCCCCAGCGCTCCGGGGTGATCCGGATGACCGACTTGCCCTGCTTGACCATCGCCGCCCGGTACTCGTCCCAGTCCGGGTGCTCACCGGCGATGTTGCGGTAGTACTCGACCAGCGGCTCCACGGAGTCGGGCGTGTCGATGACCTCGGCGGTCCCGTCGACCTGGACCCACGGCCCGTTCCAGTCGTCGCTCAGCACGATGACGCTGACCCGCGCGTCCCGCTTGGCGTTCCGCGTCTTGGCGCGCTCCGGGTAGGTGGAGAGCACGATCCGTCCCGAGTCGTCCACCCCGCAGGTGAGCGGCGACCCCTGGGGGCCGCCGTCGGCACGGCGGGTGAGCAGGATGGCGCGGTGCCGGGGGCGTACGAAGTCCAGCAGCTCGTCCAGCGATACGGCGGTGTTCGTCGCGATGTTCGGTGCCATGCGGGCAGCGTAGGCGGTGACGGGGGCGGGGAGAGCGGTCCGGGGCAAGGGACACGGGAGCGGCCCGTGACGGGAGCGCGCTGCCGCTCACGGCGCGCCGCCCGTCACGGGCCGGGCAGGGGAGGTGCCGGTCAGCCGGTCTGCGTCGTACCGGCGTCCGTACGGCCTCCCGCGCCACCCTCGTCCGCCGTTGCGGTCACGGCTGTGACCGCACCGGCGGACGCCGTCACCTGCTGCTGGGCTGCCGCTCCGGTGCCCTCGGCCCGGTCCTTCGCGACGGCCTCGGCCGCCTGGGACGTGCCGCTCTTGGTGCGCAGCGGGACCTCCTTGATGAACAGGGTGATCAGGAAGGCGATCAGAGCCATGCTGGAGGCGATCAGGAAGACGTTCGCGATGCCGTGGCCGTACGCGCTCTCCATGACCGTGCGCAGCGGCGCGGGCAGCTTGTCCATGTCCGGGATGGCGGAGTCGGAGTTCGAACCGGAGGCGAGGGCCGCGTACTTGGGGCCGAGGGCGATGAGGCCCTCGGTGGCGTAGTGGGTGATCCGGTTGGCCATGACGGCGCCCAGCGCGGAGACACCGATCGCACCGCCGAGGGAGCGGAAGAAGGTGACCGTGGAGCTGGCCGAGCCGAGGTCACCGGGGGCGACCTGGTTCTGGGTGCACAGCACCAGGTTCTGCATCATCATGCCGATGCCGAGGCCGAGCAGCGCCATGAAGACGGCGGTCTTCCAGTACGGCGTGTCGTAGCGGATGCTGCCGAGCAGGCCCAGGCCGGCCGTCACGAGCACACCACCGCTGACCAGCCATGCCTTCCAGCGTCCGGTGCGGGTGATGAACTGCCCGGAGACGGTGGAGGAGAGGAACAGGCCGCCGATCATCGGGATGGTCAGGACGCCCGACATGGTCGGCGACTTGTCGCGGGCGAGCTGGAAGTACTGGGCGAAGAAGACCGTGCCGGAGAACATCGCGACGCCGACGAACATCGAGGCGGCGGACGACAGGGCGATGGTGCGGTTGCGGAACAGCCGCAGCGGGATGATCGGCTCGCTGGCCCTGGTCTCGACGATCAGGAAGACCGCCCCGAGCAGGAGCGAACCGCCGACCATCGCCACCGTCTGCCACGACAGCCAGTCGTACTTGTTGCCGGCGAAGGTGACCCATATGAGCAGCAGCGAGACCGACGCGGAGATGAAGAACGCGCCCGCCCAGTCGACCTTCACCTCGCGCCGGACCACGGGCAGGTGCAGCGTCTTCTGGAGCACGATCAGGGCGATGACGGCGAAGGGCACACCGACGTAGAAGCACCAGCGCCAGCCGAGCCACGAGGTGTCGGTGATGACACCGCCGAGCAGCGGGCCGCCGACGGTGGCGACGGCGAAGGTGGCGCCGAGGTAGCCGGAGTAACGGCCCCGGTCGCGCGGCGCGATCATCGCGGCCATGACGATCTGGGCCAGGGCGCCCAGACCGCCCGAGCCTATGCCCTGCACGACACGGAAGGCGATCAGCGTCCCGGGGTTCTGCGACAGACCGGCCGCCGCGGAACCGAGGACGAAGATGATCAGCGCGCTCTGGACGAGCACCTTTTTGTTGTAGAGGTCGGCGAGCTTGCCCCACAGGGGCGTGGTCGCCGTCATCGACAGCAGGGTGGCGGTGACGACCCAGGTGTAGGCGGACTGGCCGCCGCCGAGATCGCCGATGATCTGGGGGAGGGCGTTCGAGACGATCGTGGACGAGAGGATCGACACGAACATGCCGAGCAGCAGCCCGGAGATGGCCTCCAAGATCTCGCGGTGCGTCATGGGGGTCTGACCGTCGGGGCCTGACCCGTCCTTGCTGTCGGCCCGCACACCTGCTGGTGTGGTGGTTGCCATGGACTTCCTTCTCTGTGCGGTCTACGCGGTCGCGGGTGTACGGGGGGTCTGTGCGAGTGCGAGTGCGGGGGTGTGGGGGGAAGGCAGGGGGGAGCCGGCCGGGGGCGTGGGGGCCGTCGGGGCCGGAGCGGTGTCCGTGTCCGTGAAGGCCGGGGCGTCCGCCGGGGGCGCGAGGGCTGGGGCCGGGACCGGGGCCGGGAGGTGCAGGGAACGGCAGTTGCCGAAGCTCTCTCTCAGCCGGGTCATCAGACGGGTCAGCAGGGCGACCTCGTCGTCGGTCCAGTCGCTCAGCCGCTCGGCCAGCAGATCGGAGACCCGGCCGGACAGCTCGCAGAGCACCGCGTGACCGGCCGGGGTGAGACGCAGGATGCGTGAGCGCTTGTCGGCCGGATCGGGGGACCGCTCGATCCAGCCGCGCTCGGCGACATGGGCGACATGACGGCTGGTCACGGACATGTCGACGTCGAGCAGCTCACCGAGCCTGCTGATCCGCATGTCCCCGTGCCGGCCGAGCAGCGTCAGGACGGCGGCGGAGCCCCCCGGGCACTCGGGCGGCAGGATCCGGCCCAGGTCCCGCTTGACGGCGCCGAGGGCACTGAGCTGACGTGCCAGCTCCTCGAACTGCGCCTGCCTCGCCATCGCACCTCACCTGTGAGTGGTTGTTCTTGTGGGGGTGTTCGTTGCTTGGGGCAACCATATGGGAGTTTGGTTGCTGCAGGCAAATAATTCGGGGAGTGCTGCCGCAAAAACTTGGCAAAGGCAAGCATTTCGGAGGTAAATCCGCAGATGGCGTATGTCGTGCCCATGTCGGGCCCCGCACTTGGGTGTATAGCGCTGATTCGCTAGTGTCCTGGCCATGGCTAACACCCAGGGCCCCCAGGGCAACTACGACCCCGCCGGCAGCACCCAGATGTTCCGCGCGTTCGTCGACGAGGGGCCGCAGAGCGGCCCTCAGCAACAGCAGCAGACCTCCTCCGGTCCGCGAATCGGTCTGATCATCGGCGTCGTCGTCGCCGTGGCGGTCCTGGTCGGGGTGGCCCTTCTCGCGTTCAACAAGTCCTAGGGCAATAGGGCAGTAGGGCAAGTCGAGCCCGTACCACTGCGGTTCGACCGCTAACCCCACTGGACGGACAGGTCCCGGGTCTCCACGTGCATGCCGAGCGGCACGCTCCCCCAAGTTCTCGGCTCCGCTCGAACAGGGGGGACCCCCATGGACTCCACGCACACCGTCCAGGATTTTGACGTGCGCGCACCTGCCGCGATCGGCACCGGAAGGTCCTGCGTGGACCGTACGGTCGCCCAGTCGATGCCGAGCGCGTCGATGATGTGCGTCCCGAAGGTCACGGTGCCCGAACGGACCGGACTCCCGCCGGAGTTGCGGAAACCGACGGTCACCTCGTCGCACCAGCGGTGCGCGCCGTCGGCCCGTTCCGGGTCGCTCCAGGTGAGGGCGGCGGGGGCGGGAGGGGCGGAGGTGCCGGGCGGGGGCGCCGGGGCGGTCGTACGGCCGTGGCGGGCGCCCGGTGCCGTGGGGGCTGCGGTGGTCGGGCTTCCGGGGTTCCCGGGGCTGGCGGAATCCGCCGATCCCGCCGATCCCGCCGTAGCCGTGCCCGTACTCGTATCCGTGCCCGGACCCGACTTCGTACCCGTGCCGTCGGCCGCACCAGGGCCGGACGGTGAGCCACCGCGGTCGCGACCACCACTGCCACTGCCGCCGCCGTCCAGCGGGACGAACGTCACATCACCCGTCGGCCCGCCGGAGGCCGGACCGGACACTCCTGGCGCGCCCACCGCGGCATAGCCGCCGTGCCCGCCGCCGCTCCCGCAACCGGTCAGCACCCCGCCCAGACAGACCACGGCGGCCATCGCACGTGTCACCCGAAACATCGCGTCATGGTGACTGACGTACCGTCAATAAGGAACCCTCCGGTAAGAATCCGGCCGCGCCCGCGGCCGGACCCGGTCGGCGAGTCCCAGTCAATAATCTCTCAGTCGGAGATGAGCCCCTCGCGCAGCTGGGCCAGTGTCCGGGTCAGCAGCCGGGAGACATGCATCTGGGAGATGCCGACCTCCTCGCCGATCTGGGACTGGGTCATGTTGGCGAAGAAGCGCAGCATGATGATCCGCCGCTCGCGGGGCGGCAGCTTGGCGAGCAGGGGCTTGAGCGACTCGCGGTACTCGACGCCCTCCAGGGCGGTGTCCTCGTAGCCGAGGCGGTCGGCCAGGGAGCCCTCGCCGCCGTCGTCCTCGGGGGCCGGGGAGTCCAGCGAGGAGGCCGTGTAGGCGTTGCCCACGGCGAGGCCGTCGACCACGTCCTCCTCGGACACGCCGAGCACGGAGGCGAGTTCGGTGACCGTCGGGGAGCGGTCGAGCTTCTGGGAGAGCTCGTCGCTGGCCTTGGTGAGGGCCAGCCGCAGCTCCTGGAGGCGGCGCGGCACCCGCACCGACCACGAGGTGTCCCGGAAGAACCGCTTGATCTCGCCGACGACCGTGGGCATCGCGAAGGTCGGGAACTCCACGCCCCGTTCGCAGTCGAAGCGGTCGATCGCCTTGATCAGGCCGATGGTGCCGACCTGGACGATGTCCTCCATGGGCTCGTTGCGCGAGCGGAAGCGGGCCGCCGCGTAGCGCACGAGGGGGAGGTTGAGCTCGATGAGGGTGTCCCGGACATAGGCGCGCTCGGGGCTGTGCTCGTCGAGGGCGGCGAGCCGCAGGAAGAGGGAGCGGGAGAGGGTGCGGGTGTCGATGGCTTCCGAGGCTGCCGGGGTCGGCGGCGCGGCCTCGACAGCCGCAACCCCGTCGATGGGGCTGATGGGGCCGATGGGGCCGATGGGGCCGTCGAGCGCGTCGATCGCCTCGGGCGCGGTGTCGCTCTTCTGGAGCGTGAGCACCTTCGAGCTGCCCTGTTCTGCGGACATGCCACCCCCTTTGGGTCGCGGGACGGTCGCGGCGGCGTTTCCGTCGAGGAACGCAGCCTTCACCTGAATACCGGAGCCTGAGCCACGGCAAACGCTCTTCCCGCAGAATGTCACATGTCGGCAACACGCTGTAGTGACATGTCGACATGTGAGTGACGAAACAGCCCTGGAAAGAGGGGGTCTGACGGTCTTTCGGCACACAACTGTCGGGAAGCACCCAGGTGGGTGATTCGCTCCTGACGGTTACGTCTCGATCCTGTTTGCGGATCTCAGCCGCTGGAAGCTACGCGCCAGTAGCCGCGAGACATGCATCTGGGAGACCCCGAGCTCCGCGCTGATCTGCGACTGGGTGAGATTGCTGTAGTAGCGCAGCAGCAGGATCCGCTGCTCGCGCTCGGGCAGCTGGACGAGCAGATGGCGCACCAGATCGCGGTGCTCGACCCCGTCCAGCGCCGGGTCCTCGTAGCCGATCCGGTCGACGAGCCCCGGCAGCCCGTCGCCCTCCTGGGCGGCCTCCAGGGAGGTGGCGTGGTACGACCGCCCGGCCTCGATGCAGGACAGCACCTCGTCCTCGCTGATGCGCAGCCGCTCGGCGATCTCGGCGGTGGAGGGGGAGCGCCCGTGGGCGGTCGTGAGGTCCTCGGTGGCGCTGTTGACCTGTACCCACAGCTCGTGCAGCCGGCGCGGTACGTGCACGGTGCGGACGTTGTCGCGGAAGTACCGCTTGATCTCGCCGACGACCGTCGGCATGGCGAAGGTGGGGAACTGCACCCCCCGGTCCGGGTCGAAGCGGTCGATGGCGTTGATCAGCCCGATGGTGCCGACCTGGACGACGTCCTCCATCGGTTCGTTGCGGGAGCGGAAGCGGGCGGCCGCGTAGCGTACGAGCGGGAGGTTGGCCTCGATGAGCGCCCCGCGCACGCGGTCGTGCTCCGGCGTGCCGGGCCGGAGCTCCTTGAGCTGAGCGAAGAGCACCTGGGTGAGCGCCCGGGTGTCCGCGCCCCGGCGTTTCACCCCGGGGGGCGGCTGGGCCGGCGCCGGAGGATGGGGGGTGGGGGCCTCCTCCTGGGGCGGCGCAGTACTGGCCGACACGGTCAACGCCACCTCTTCCTCGGTCAATCATCCGTCAAAAGCGGTCATAGCATCACAAGACATGTGCACTGTGTGCAAGCACCTCATCACGCCGTGTTGAGGGCGAGTTGGGTGACCGGGAGGCGTGCCGGGCATGGGAAAAGCCCCCGGCCGGTAGGGCGAGGGGCTCGATGTTCGCGTTGGGTCAGTAGGAGTAGTCCGCCATCACCCATGTGGCGAACTCACGCCACAGGCCGACGCCCGCCTGGTGCTCGGGGTGCTCCACATAGCGGCGCAGGGACTCGGGGTCGTCGAAGCCGGAGTTGATCGCGAAGTCGTAGGCGATGGGCCGGTCGCTGACGTTCCAGCCGAGCTCCCAGAAGCGGATCTCGGGGATGATGCCGTCCAGCGCCTCGAAGGCCGCCACGCCCGCCAGGACCCGCGGGTCGTCGCGCTCGACGCCCTCGTTGAGCTTGAAGAGGACCAGATGGCGGATCATGACTGCTCCCGGAGGGGGTTTGGCGACCGGCGCGCCGGGGCGCCGGTGCACCGGAGGGCCGGAGCGTCCGAGTGCTGTGGGCGACAGGCGCTAGTTGTGGGCGCCGTTGGCTAGCCAGGTCATGAAGTCGCCGACAGCCTTGGCGGCGTTCGATATGCCCTCGAAGCCTATCTGGACGTAGTCGGCCGCCTTGGCCGGGTCCGTGATGATCACGTACAGCGCGAAGACCACCAGCACATAGACGGCGATCTTCTTCGCGTTCACCGCCATGAGCGGCCCTCCCCTGTGACTGCTGTCGCTCTAAGTGACTGCTGTGGCCCCAAGTCTCCATGTCACCGGCGCGAGTGTAGCCACCGCACGCCCACACGCCTGTAATAGGGACCAATGGCCCGCACGCCAAGGGCCTTTGTCGGTCCCGCGGAATCGCTCGCGGCCCCAAGATGGATTCAGAGCCCAGGGGATCTGGCAGGAATCCCGAGGGCCGGGACGGACCCCACTGCGGGGTACACGCCGTGACCTCCCCCGTTACCGGCGCGTACTTGAGGGTCCGGGTCTGCACCGGGGGAGACGACGCACATCCCCCGCGCCGTCTCCCCCGAATTCTTTTTTCCGCCGTTCTCTCTCTCGCGTCTCGTGCCGGTAGTGGCACCCGCGCTTCTCGTACTTCTCGTGGCTCTCGCGCGTCTTTCATGTCGCTCGTGCTTCCTGCGCCTGCGCTTCTTTCCCTTTCGCGCGCCTTCACATGCGCCTCCTGGCTGCTTCCGCACCCCACCGCCGACGCATACGACGTGCCGACGCATACGACGAAGGGCCCCGCCGTCCGGCGGGGCCCTTCTGTGGCGGTAGCGGAGGGATTTGAACCCTCGGTGACTTGCGCCACACTCGCTTTCGAGGCGAGCTCCTTCGGCCGCTCGGACACGCTACCGAGGGAGACCTTACAGCACGGAAAGCCCTGCTCCGAAATCCGTTTCTCAGCGGGTGCGGAAGAAGTCCGTCAGGAGGCGGGCGCAGTCGGCGGCGAGGACGCCCTCGATCACTTCGGGCCGGTGGTTGAGCCTCCGGTCGCGTACGAGGTCCCAGACGGAGCCGGCCGCGCCGGCCTTGTCGTCGCGGGCGCCGTAGACCACACGGTCCACGCGGGACTGCACCAGGGCTCCCGCGCACATCGGGCACGGTTCGAGGGTCACCACGAGCGTGCAGCCGGTCAGCCGCCACTCGCCGAGCCGTGCGGAGGCCCGGCGCAGGGCGAGGACCTCGGCGTGCGCGGTCGGGTCGCCGTTCGCCTCGCGCTCGTTGTGCCCGGCGCCGAGCACCGTCGTACCGTCCGTGGACAGCACGACGGCGCCGACGGGGACGTCCCCGCCGCGGACGGCCTGCCGGGCCTCGTCCAGGGCGAGCCGCATCGCGGCCCGCCAGCGGTCGCGTACGGGGTCCGGAGCGGTGTCCGGGGCCCCGTCTCCCGGGTTTCCCGGGTCGTCCGGCGCCGGGGCGGTCAGCGGACGGTCTCCAGCACCTCCGAGGCACCCAGGGCCTCGGCGATCGCGCTCAGCGCGTCCTCGGCGTCGAGGCCGCGCAACTCCTTCTCGTCGATGCCCAGGTCCTCCAGGATCCCGGCGTCGCCGACGGGGCTGTGCGGGACCGCGTCGGCGGCCGGGCCGTCCCCGTCGTCGTCATCGGGCTCACCGTCCTCGGTGCCGTCGAGGTCCAGCGACTCCAGGTCGCTGCCGTCGTCGCCGGGCTCCCGCCCGAGCAGTTCGTCGGTGAGCAGGATCTCGCCGTACGAGCTGCGGGCAGCCGCGGCGGCGTCCGAGACGTAGATGCGAGGGTCCTCCTCGCCGTCCACCCGGACGACACCGAACCATGCGTCCTCCTGCTCGATGAGCACAAGGACCGTGTCGTCGTCGGGCGAGGCCTCACGGGCCAGATCGGCCAGATCCGACAGGGTCTCCACATCGTCGAGCTCCGTGTCGCTCGCTTCCCACCCGTCTTCGGTGCGCGCGAGCAGTGCGGCGAAGTACACCGTGACTCTCCCACTGGTCTTAGGCGTGCCGGTTGGGGGTCCCCCCGGCGCGGGTTCTGGGCGGGAAGAGCTGGGCTCCGAGCCCCACCCACTCGGAATCGTGGCAGAAACAAGGCGTTCAGGGGACGTCTTCGGCCCCCTGTGTCCGGCTGTTTTGATCGCAGGTCCATAAAGGACTCACCAGCGCACTCGTTGCCGCCACCTGCGGATCGTACGCGGGTTTTCCAAAACCCCACGCACGGCCGTCCGCACAACGCCCCGACACGGTGTGATCTTCCCTACCAGCGGAACGTCCGCATACGCATCGCGTGCCGCAGCCGGGCCGCCTTGGCGCGCCGGGGCTGGACCCGCTCGCGCAGCTCACGGGCCTCCGCGAGATCGTGCAGGAACTGGGCGCGGCGACGGCGCCGCTCGGTGTCGGTCTCCCGCGGGCGGCCCGCGACGGGTATCTCCGGCGATCCCCCGGCGGAGGCGCTGTCAGGCAGGTCGGGCATGGGTCACCACCTCGGTCCGTCCCACCCACTTTCCCCCCGCCGGACGGTTTGATGCCAGGAGTGGTGCCGGCAGTGATGCGAGCGGTGCTGCCCGGTGGTGCCAGCCGTGATGCCCGCGGTGGTGCCAGCCGTGATGCCGACAGTGGTGCCAGCAGTGGGTCCGGCTGTGGTGCCAGCAGTGGGGGACGGCGGGCGCGGTTACTGTTGTGCACATGCGTCTCCACGTCGTCGACCACCCCCTGGTCGCCCACAAGCTCACCACGTTGCGCGACGAGCGCACCGACACCGCGACCTTCCGCCGGCTCGCCGACGAACTGGTCACCCTGCTCGCCTACGAGGCCACGCGGGACGTACGCACCGAAGCGGTCGACATCCGGACCCCGGTCGCGCCCACCACCGGCGTCAAGCTGTCCCACCCCCGCCCCCTGGTGGTGCCGATCCTGCGGGCCGGGCTCGGCATGCTGGACGGCATGGTCCGGCTGCTGCCGACCGCCGAGGTGGGCTTCCTGGGGATGATCCGCAACGAGGAGACCCTCAAGGCGTCCACGTACGCCTCCCGGATGCCGGAGGACCTCTCGGGGCGTCAGGTGTACGTCCTCGACCCGATGCTGGCCACCGGCGGCACCCTGGTCGCGGCGATCCAGGAGCTGATGCGGCGCGGCGCCGACGACGTCACCGCCGTGGTGCTGCTGGCCGCGCCGGAGGGCGTCGAGGTCATGGAGCGCGAGCTGGCGGGCACGCCGGTGACGGTCGTGACGGCGGCCGTCGACGACCACCTCAACGACCGCGGCTACATCGTCCCGGGCCTCGGCGACGCGGGCGACCGGCTCTACGGGCTGGCGGACTGAGCGCTCCGCTGGACGTGCCGTGCTGTGCCGTCTGTCGTCTGCGGCATCGTCGTGGCTGGTCGCTCCCCCAAGCTCTCAACTTCGTTCGAGCAGGGAGGTACCCCCATCGCGGCGGAGCCGCATGTAGGCACAGCCCCGCGCCCCTTCGGGGGCGCTGCCGAACCGCAGCGGGCGTCGCCCGATCTGCTGAGCGACGCGTCAAGTATCGGCGGGGCCGTACCAGGTGGGTACGGCCCCGCTTTCGTGCCCGGGGCTACGGCCTCAGCAAGGCTTCTTCGACGTGGTGGCAGTCGGCTGCGGTGCGGTCAGCGCGGTCAGCGCCTTCGTGGCCGTGTCCGTCTTGTCGAGGGTCTTGAAGCCGTCGCCGATGATCAGATCGACGTCACCGCCCTTGCGGGCGTCGGTGCGCAGTTGGGCGCCGCCCAGCTGGGTGCTCAGCACCGGCAGCGTCGTCTTCAGGGACGACAGCCGGCCCAGCAGCACCGCGCTGCCGTGGACCTTCTTGTCGTACTCCTTGCTCGCGTTGCCCACGTCGCCGATCTTGAAGCCGCGCTTCTTCAGCTCGTCCGCGGTGCCCTTGGCGAGGCCGGTTCGGGCTGTGGCGTTGAACACGTTGACCGTGATCTGGCCCGGCTTCGGCAGATTCGTTGCGACGGTGGCTGACGGGCTGGCCTTCTTGGTGCAATCGGCCTTGGTCCCGGCCGCGGACGCGGAGTTGCCGCCGCCGGTGAACACGTCGATGAGCTGAAGTGTCCCCCAGCCGAGCACCCCGAGCACGGTCACACCGGCGACGACCATGAACACGAGTCGGCCGCGCCGCCGGGGACGACGCATCCGCGGGTATTTGTCCCCCGTGATCCGGTACTGGCCGCCCATGCCAGGGGGAGTGAGCATGCTCATGAGCGCAGCGTAGTGCGCCTGGGCTGCAATGCCTACTAGATGATCATTCGACGCCGCAGGAGCACTCGAAAGGGCCAAGCCGGTGCCGGATCCGACACCCGCTCGGCCCTGTCCATGCCAGTTGTCCGTCCCGGTCAGGATCGGTGGCGCGCTCAGTCCGGTTCGCTCAGTCCAGTTCGAGGACGCGTGCGTGCAGCACCTGGCGCTGCTGGAGGGCCGCCCGCACGGCGCGGTGCAGGCCGTCCTCCAGATAGAGATCGCCCTGCCACTTCACGACATGCGCGAACAGATCGCCGTAGAACGTGGAGTCCTCGGCGAGGAGGGTCTCCAGGTCGAGCTGCTGCTTGGTCGTCACGAGCTGATCGAGGCGGACCGGGCGCGGCGCGACGTCCGCCCACTGCCGGGTGCTTTCCCGGCCGTGGTCGGGGTACGGCCGGCCGTTTCCGATGCGCTTGAAGATCACACGGAAAGCCTACCGGTCGAGACGTTCCGGGCGCAGCCATGGCGGCGGAGTACGGGGCCGGAAAGCCGCGGGGAAGGCGGGTCGCAAGGGAGATCAAATCGAGATCAAGTTGTTGAAATGACCCGCCGGGGCCCACCGCGGGGCGGGTCCAACATCACATCGCGATGTGGTGCGCCCGTCCTCGTTCGACCCAGCGAACACCGGATCAAAGCTGTCACACCGTCCGCGGGATGCGGTTGGCACGGCTGTGGATGCCGACCGCCGTGAAGATCTCCATGACACCCACGACGACCAGCCACACCCCGCCGACCACGGCGAGGACGGTGAGCGAGTCGAACGGGGAGTCGATCATCACGATCCCGGCGGCGATCGTGATGACGCCGAGGAAGATCTGCCGGCCGCGCGCAGGCATGCTCGGGTCGGAGGCGGCGGCCAGGGTCTGGGTGATCCCCCGGATCAGCCAGCCGATGCCGATCCACAGGGCGAGCAGCAGGACCGACTGCATCGGGCCCCGGAAGCAGAACAGGCCCAGCAGGATCGACAGCGAGCCGCTGATGAACGCCAGCACCCGCAGCGAGGTGGTGCGATGCGTACCGAACGCCGCGATCAGCTGGAAGACACCGCTGACCAGCAGATACAGCCCGAACAGCACCCCGGCCACGCGCAACGACACATCGGGCCAGGCCAGCACCACGATCCCGAGGACCAGCGAGGCGATCCCGGTGAGCAGGACGATCTGCCAGGCGGCGCGGGAGAGGGCGTGCAGGGGACCCTCGAAGGGCGGTTCGGGTTCGTGGGACGGGTGGTGGGCCGCCGGGTGAGGGGTGGCCCGGGGTCCGTGGACCTTGCGGTCGTCGTCCGGGTTCAGGGGGGAGCCGGAGGGTGCCTCGGTCATGCTCCATGCTGGGGACGGACTCGGCCGGGCTGCCACTCGGGGCGTCCGGTCGGCTGACCCGGACGGGCCGGCGGACCCGGACCGAGTCGATCAAGCAGATCGACGGATCAGATCGACGGATCACTTGCCCTTGGCGGCTCGCGCCGCCGCCTTCATCTCCTGCTTGTGCGCCCGCACCCTGGCCAGCGACTCGGGCCCGGTGATGTCGGCGACGGAGCGGTAGCAGCCGGAGTCCCCGTAGGCACCGGCCGCCTCGCGCCAGCCCCTCGGGCTCACCCCGAACCGCTTGCCCAGCAGGGCGAGGAAGATCTGCGCCTTCTGTTTGCCGAACCCGGGCAGGTCCTGGAGCCGTTTCAGCAGCTCCTGGCCCTCGTCCACGCCCTTCCACACCAGCTCGGCGTTGCCGTCGTAGTGCTCGACGAGGTACTGGCACAGTTGCTGGATGCGCTTGGCCATCGACCCGGGGTAGCGGTGCACGGCCGGCTTCTCGGACAGGAGCGCGGCGAAGTCGTCGGGGTCCTGGACGGCGATCTCATGGGCGTCCAGGTCGGCGGCGCCCATCCGCTGCGCGATGGTCGCGGGGCCGCGGAACGCCCACTCCATCGGGACCTGCTGGTCCAGCAGCATCCCGACCAGCGCGGCAAGCGGCGACCTGCCGAGCAGCGCGTCGGCCTCGGGGTCCTGGGCGAGGTGCAGGGTGATGTCCATGGGTCGATGATCCCGCGGGGGCGGGCGGGGCGCGCGTTGCCGTTGCCGCGGCTTTCCCTGCACGGCGTTGTCGGGCTGGCGTACCTTCCGGTGTGCCGTATGAGCGGGGAGTTCGTCCCGTCCGTACGAGATGCGGAGTGACGGACCGACGACGGAACGACGACGGAGTTACGACGTGCAGCGACGGCCGAGCGAGGAAACCAGCGAGGAAACGAGCGAGGGAACCACCAGGAAGACGGCACACAGCGGGCGACCCACCCCTCGACTGTCGCCACCGCTGCTGGGCATGCTGGTGCTCCTCCTCCCCTTTCTCCTCCTCGGTACGGCGGCCCCGGCGTCGGCGCACGCGGCGCTGCGCGGCTCCGATCCCGCCGACGGGAGCGTGGTCAAGTCCTCGCCCCGGTACGTGACCTTGACGTTCACCGAGTCGGTGGGCCTGCTCGACGACTCCTTCCGCGTCCTCGCCCCGGGCAACAAGCGGCTGGACACGCCCGAGCCGGAGCATGCCCCGGGCCGTTCGAACACGGCCCGGGTGAGGCTGCCCGGCAAGCTCGCCACCGGCACCTTCACAGTGGCGTGGCGGGTGGTCTCGGCGGACAGCCACCCGGTGTCCGGCGCGCTGACCTTCTCGGTCGGCAAACCGTCCCCGACCCCTCCGCCGGTGCCCGCGGCCCCCGTGGAACACCCGCTCACCGGCGGCCTCTACGACACCGCCCGCTACGCCGCCTACCTGGCGGCCGCCCTCCTCATCGGCACCGCGGCCTTCGCGGCCCTGTGCCGCCCCCCTGACCCGGCCCCCCTGCGCAAGCTGCTGCTGGCGGGCTGGTGGACCCTGGCCGCCGCCACCGCCGTACTCCTCCTGCTGCGCGCCCCCTACGAGACGGGCACCGCGCCGACGACGGCGTTCGATGCGTCGGCCCTGCACCGCACCCTGACCGGCCGCCCCGGCCAGGCCCTGCTGGTCCGCCTCGCGCTGCTGCTGCTCACGGCTCTCCTTGCCGCACGGGTCCGCAAGCTGTCGCCCACTGCTCTCGAGCCGTCGCCCACCTCCCTGGCGACCGGTGCAGTTCTTGCCGTCGCCCTGGCCCTGACCTGGGCGGTCTCCGACCACGCCTCGGCCGGTGTCCAGGTGCCGGTGGCCATGGCGTCGTCGGCGCTGCATCTGCTCGCGACGGCGGTGTGGCTCGGCGGCCTGGCGGCACTGCTCACGACACTCCACCGGGCCCGGCCCGACAGGGCTTTCGTGGCCTCTGCCGTCCGCTTCTCCCGCCTGGCGTCCGCGGCCGTGGCCGTGCTGGTGATCACCGGCGTCTACCAGTCCTGGCGGGGCCTCGGCTCCTGGCAGGCGCTGACCGACACCTCGTACGGCCGGCTGCTGTTGCTGAAACTGGCCGCGGTGGCCGTGCTGCTGATGATCGCGGACCGCTCCCGCCGCTGGACGGCGCGCCGCGTGCTGACGGTGGAGACGGGGGCTACGGAGGTGACGGCGGCAGTCCGGGAGGGGGTCAGGGAGACTGTGGGCGGCACCCGAAGTGCACTGCCCCACCCCCTCCCGGACACCGACGGCGACCGCACCCCACCACCGCCCGCCGCCGCCCACCGGACCCTGCAGCGCACCGTGCTGGCCGAGGCGGCCGTGGCCGCGGTGGTCCTGCTGATCACGACGGTGCTGACCGGCACCGTGCCCGGCCGGGCGGCGTCGGAGGCGTCGGAGGCGCAGGCGGCGGCGGGGCTGCCGGTCGCGGCGGTCATGACGATCCCCTTCGACGTGGGTATCCGGAACGGTCACGGCAAGGTGCAGATCACCCTTGATCCCGGCCGGGTGGGGCGCAATTCGGTCGAGGCGGTGGTCTTCGGCCCCGACGGCGGCCTGGTCACCGTCCCCGAACTCCGGCTGTCCCTCACCCTGCCCAGCCAGAAGCTCGGCCCGATCGACGCCAAGGTGACCGACCTGGGCGGCTACTGGGGCACCGGCCGCCTGACTCTCCCCGCCCCCGGCACCTGGATGGTGAAGGCGACGGTACGGGTGTCGGACCTGGACCAGGTGACGGTGTCGAAATCCCTGAGGATCGCGCCCTGACAAACCCCGTCGACGGGCCCGATCCCTGGCCGACGGGCCCGTGGCGGGCAGGGCCGGACGGGCCGACTCTGGAGGTAACGGAGGTAATGGAGGCAACGGAGGTAACGGAGGTAAGGGGAGGAGAGGGAGCACCGGCGTGTTCGGGTGGGAGAACGGAGGCAGGGTGATGAGCGTCAGTGGTCTGGTGGTCGTCGGAGTGGACGGCTCGGCCTCGAGCCTCGGTGCGGTGGAGGTCGCGGCGCGCGAGGCCCGGGCGCGGGAGGCGGGGCTGCGGGTGGTGCACGCGTTCTTCTGGCCCGCGATGCACGCGCCGCTGGGACCCTCGCTGCTGGGTCCGCCCGAGGGCGGGATGCGGAACATGGTCGAGCGCCTGGTCGCCGAGGCGGTGGCACGGGCCCGCGAGGCGGAACCGGATGTCGAGGTCAGCCATGCCGTCGTGGCCGGGGAGCCGCTCACCGTCATGGAGGCCCAGTCACGTGCCGCCGAGCTCGTGGTGGTCGGGTCCCGGGGCATGGGCGGGTTCGTGGGGCTGCTCATCGGGTCCACGGCGGTGCATCTGGCCGCCCACGGCCGGTGCCCGGTGCTGGTCGTACGGGAACAGGACGAAGCGGGGGCACCGGCGGACGGGCCGATCGTGCTCGGTGTCGACGGCTCCGCCGCGGGTGAGCGGGCGGTGGACTTCGCCTTCGCCGAAGCCGCGTTCCGCGGTGCCGGGCTCGTCGCCCTGCACGCCTGGACCACCTGGAACGCACCCCTGCCCGCCCCGCCGGACCCCGCCGAGCCGTACGCCAACCCCTCCGGCGCACTCGCCGGAGAGGAACAGCGGCTGCTCTACGAGTCCCTCGCCGGCCGGCAGGAGCGGTACCCCGGCGTGAAGGTCGAGCACCAGGTCGTGCACGGCCGAACACGGGAGGCACTGATCGAGGCGAGCCGGTCCGCACAGCTCGTGGTGGTCGGCGCGCGCGGACGGGGCGGATTCCGCGGGCTGCTGCTGGGCTCGGTCAGCCAGGCCCTGCTGCATCACGCGCACTGCCCGGTCGCGGTGGTGCGGGGGACGCTCGCCCCTGAGTGAACCGCCGACCGGTGGGACGGGCACGGCGCGCGCGGTACGTGCGGTACGTGCGGTACGTGCGGTACGTGCGACACGTGACTGTGTGGCGGAACGGGAAGGGACCGCAATTGCGTGATCCGCGCCGTGCCCGCCCTCAGACGTGATCGGCGCAGCAGGGTGTCGGATCGGGCACCTCGAACGGCGCCAGCGTTCCCCCGACGGCCGGGACGAGCGCGAGCGTCAGCCGCCCGTCCCGCCACTCGGGCCGCACGTGATCGCGGGTGAGGACGTGGGTGGCGGGATCGGCCCCGCCCGTGTCCGTGCCGTCGTTCGGTGTGCCCACTACGACGATCCGCTCGACGGCGCTGAGTCCGAGCAGCTCGACGACGGTGACCGTACCGGTGAGACGGTCGGCGCCGGGGTAGAGCACGGCGCGTCCGCCGCTGCGGCGGGAGTGCTCGTCGGCGGCGAGGGCGGCGGCGGGGACGGCGGCGGGGGAGCCGTGGGTCCGGTCGCCGAGTACCGCGGCGAAGTCCGGACCGAGGACTGCACCGATGCCTGCACCGATGTCCGTACCGACGCCTGCACCGACGTCCGTACGGACGTCCGTACCGACGTCCGAACCGGGGACGGCGGAGGTGTCCGCCGCCGTGAGTGCATCCCAGACGGTCTCCGCGTCCATGCCCTCGGGCAGGGCGAACGACAGGGCGGTGCCGCGGCGTTCGTCGGTGCGGATGAGGTGGGTGCAGACGACGGTCCCGGGAGGGAGGCCGCCCATCCGTTCCACGAGATCGTGGATCAGATGGTCGGCCTCGCGCAGGGACGCCGTCCCGGCGTCCACCCCGATCACGGAGCGGACGCCGGGCACGGCATGAGTCACGGCGGGCTCACTGCTGCCACTGCCGAGGGCACTGCCAGCGGCACTGCCGGGGACACTGCCAGCGGCACTGCCGGGGACACTGCTCATGCGGGCAGGACCCACATGGGGTTGGAGTAGAACCAGAGGTCCTTCCACGGGTCGGCGTCGCCGACGACGTCCATGGCCGGGCCCGCCGGGTCGACGGAGGCGCCCATGATGCCGACGGCGGAGCGGTTGCCGTCGGTGCCGCGCAGACGGACGTAGAACGGCTTGTCGACCTTGCCGAGGGAGTAGGTGAGGCGGACCGTGCCGGTGGACTTGTTCACCTCGAAGGACTTCACGACCTTGGTGTCCGGCGTGGTGAAGGCGTCCTTGTCGGAGACGGCGCCGGTGACGGTGCCCTGGATGACGTCGACACGGGCGAGCTGCGGCACGAACTGCGACCAGTTGGGGCCGCCCGCGAGGCTGATCTCGACGACCAGGTCGACCTGGCTGCCGCGGCGGACGGTCAGCATCTCGCCCAGGGTCGCGGCACGCTTGCCGGAGCGCAGCCGGGCGTCGAGGCCGCTGATGAGACCGCCGTGGTCGACCCAGACACGGCCGGCACGGATGCCGTCCATGACCGCCTTGTAGGAGAACGAGGCGGCACCGACGTGGGTGCGCGAGTACTGGCCCGGCCAGTAGTCGCCGTTGGCGAGGTCCATGGCGCCGCCGTAGACGGGGTCCTCGTAGCGGCCGTTGGCGTTGAAGTCGCTGTTCGGGCCGCGGACGGAGGTGTCGGTGTAGACGTTGTGGGAGTCGGAGTTGGCGGTGATCCACCAGGGCTTGCCCTCGGCGAGCAGGCTGTCCCACAGGCCGCCGACGGTGGCGGTCATCCAGTCGAAACCGCCCCAGGTGCGGTAGCTCTCCAGCGGGTACGCGGCGAAGGAGTCGGCGCTGGGGCTGTTGTCGTAGTAGCCGCGGCCGGAGCCGGGACCCTGCGGGGCCTTGATACCGGCGGCCTGGTGGCCGGGCGCGCCCTCCATGCCGACGGCGATGCTCGGCTGGGCGTCGCGCCAGCTGCGGATCTCGTGCGGGGAGTCGATGCCCTTGCGGGCCGGGTGGTTGGCGAGGAAGAGAATGTCCTTCACCTTGCGGCGCTGGACCTGCTCGGCGAGGAAGTTGATGCCGGCGATGGCGAGGGCCTCGTTGGCCGGGGTGCCCGCGGTGGCCTTCTTGACCGCGCCGTCGAAGGAGTTCTCGAACTCCTTCAGCACGGCCACCTCGTTTCTGCCGGGGTGGACGAAGACGGTGCCGTGCTCCGCGGCGGGGATGTTCCACTCGAGGCCCTGGAAGACGAGGGTGTCCTCGATCTGGTCGCGGGCCGCGACGATGTCGGGGTTGACCTTCTCGACGCCGATCTTGGCGTGCGCCTCGCTGCCGTGGTCGGTGATGACCATCCAGTCGAGGCCGTACGCGTTGGCGTGGCGGACGTGGTCGATGACGCGGAACTTGCCGTCGGAGCTGTACTGGGTGTGGATGTGGTGGTCGCCGGCCAGCCACAGGTAACCGCCGGAACGGTCACTGCGGGAACCGGACGCAGCGGCGGAGGTGGCGGAGGTGGCGGGCGCGGCGGCAGCGGCCTGCCCGGCACCGGCGAGCACACTGCCGGCCGCGAGCCCGGCCCCGAGCAGACCGGTACGGCGCAGCATGGAGCGGCGCGAGAGCTGGCTGGGCGTCAGCTCCGCGTCAGGGACGGAGAGATCGAGGGCGGGCGGCAGGGAGGTGGCCTCCCCGCTGTCGTGGTGGTGATGATGGTGGTGACCGGAACCGTGGCTGTGACCGTGGCCGTGGCCGTGGCCGTGGCTGTGGCTCATACTCAACTCCCGCGGGCGGCAGGGATGTACACGCTTGGGACGTGCAGATTCTGAGAAGGCCGATTGAACGACGGGGGTCGTGCTGATGCTCCGTGGCCGAACGGATGATGTGCGGCCGGGGTTTGGGCGGGACGGGAGCGGAGAGCCACGGCGGGAACGCGCCACTCGGGGGCGTGCGGGTGGACCGCAGATGACCATGGGCCGACAGCCGCTGCCCCTGCCGCTGCCTGATGAGGCAGTGCAGGGCGCGGCTGTCGGCCCATGTGTTCCGGTCCCGTGGGTGCCGCTACGAGGCGGCCGCCGCGGCGGTCACATGCGCATCGCCATCGGCAGGGCGAAGAGGTACACGTTGAACGCGCCGAAGACCAGGAGCAGTACGGCGTACGGCGCCAGGGTCGCCCAGGTGCGGGCGGTGGCGGGGCGGGCGGAGCGGGCCGTGCCGGCGGGGCCTCGGGCGATGCGCCAGGCGGTGTACGCCGAGCCCGCGACACCGAGGGCGACGACGACGTACTGGAGCACCTGGATGGTGCCCGTCGAGACGAACGCGGTCGAGGTGCCGTAGGAGCCCTGGCCCAGCGCTTCGAGGGCGGTGTAGAACACCGACTTGCCCTCGGCCAGCAGATGGAACAGGTTGTGCGCCACGTGCCCGGCGACGTCCAGCGGGATGAGCGCGTACCCGAACCGCGCGAAGTTGCTCCACACCGTGCCTCCCGCCGTACGGGACGCGACGAAGGAGGCGGCGGCCAGCAGCGCCGCCGGTGCGGCGATCGCGACCGTGAAGGCGGCGGTGAAGATGACCCCGTAGCTGGTGACGCCGAAGGTGTCGGAGATCCAGTCCAGGATGTCGTTCCACACGGTGAGCATCGTGATGTTCTGGATGAAGACGATGCCCATGATCGCCACCGCGAGGAACGTCTCCTCGATCTTCGGCCTGCGGATGAACCACAGTTCCTTGGTCGGCGGACGCACCGTCAGCGTGATCGCGTCGTTGGGGCAGTTCTTGATGCAGTTCGCGCACAGGTTGCAGTTGGCGGAG
Source organism: Streptomyces sp. YIM S03343 (assembly GCF_054729195.1). NCBI lineage: Bacteria > Bacillati > Actinomycetota > Actinomycetes > Kitasatosporales > Streptomycetaceae > Streptomyces > Streptomyces sp. YIM S03343. The sequence continues at coordinate 4,423,171 of NZ_JBPUKX010000001.1, read as the reverse complement.
GAGTCCATCGTGCGGGGGAACTCGAACAGCGGGCAGGCCGGAGCCGCCTCACCGCCGTTGAAGCACACGGCGCGCGCCGTGCAGGTGGCGCAGATGTCGGTGTTCGCGCGGAGCGCGACGGCCCCGGTGCGTGCGTAGTTGCCGGAGAGACCGCCCAGGAAGCACAGGTAACGGCAGAAGGTGCGCCGGGTGAAGAAGGCGCCCGAGACGACCACGGCGGTCGTCATCAGCAGGAGCAGCATCCCGGTGCCCCAGGGCGACTCCACGATGCCGAAGACATGGTCGGCCCAGGTGATGGCGATGAACTGGGCGTCGATGATCCAGATGCCGTACTGCTTCAGGAACCGCGGCACCGGGCGTTCGACGCCGACCAGCCGCTGCACGAGGTCGGACAGCTTGCCGAACGGGCAGACCGTGCACCAGGCACGCCCGACGGCGATGAACACGATCGGGATCAGCGGCCACCACAGCACCCAGACCAGGGCGGTGCCCAGGTTGTCGTGCGCGGCCTGGGGACCCACCAGGAGCTGGTAGACCACGACGGCGAACACGGCCATCGCCGCGTACTGGAGCACCCCGGGGTACCAGCGGCTGCGCGCCACGGCGCGGACGGGCCGGTAGTCGAGGAGGTTGCGGCTTCGGCCGGGCGGGTCGGTGGGGGTGATCCCGGGCGTACGGGAGCCGCGGGGACCGCGCGGGCTGCGCGTGGTGTCGTCGGTGCGGGCGGGGCTCATCGCGTGGCTCCCTTCTTGGCGTTCCGCTGACGACGCCGTACGACGGCCGCCGACGCCATCACACCGACGTTGACGACGCCGAACGCGCTGAGTACGGCGGTGCGGGGGTGGTCGGCTTCGGTGGTCTGGCCGGTGGAGGAGCCGCTGTGGCTGTGACTGCTGCCGTCCATGCCGGGCATGTCCATACCGTCCATGCCGTCCATGCCGTCCATGCCATCCATCCCGTCCATGCCGGGCATGTTGCTCATGTCATTGCTGTTGCTGTCGCTGTGGCTGTCGCTGTGGCTGTGGCTGTGGCTGTGGCTGTCACCGGTGGCGGAACAGGTACCGCTCGTGCCCTTGGCGGAGAGGGAGGGAAACGGGTTGGGGGTGGCGCTGGCACTCGGTGAACCGGTGCTTTTGGGCTGGCAGTCGGCCAGTGCCGCGGAGGCGCCGAGAAGCGTGATCGCGGGCACCGCCAGACAGATCACGGCGGTGCGCCGGAGGGCGTGTTTCATCAGAGGATTCCTTCGCTCGGCCATGCGCCGGGCAGGACGGAGCCATGGCGTGACCCGGCATCGCCGGGGGCGGATGGGGGCAGCTAGGAGGTGATGGCCAGGCGCTTGGTGAACGTCTTGCCGCCGTCGCGGGAGTCGTAGACACCGTTCTGGGTAGCGGCGAGCACCCGCCCGTTGGCGTAGGCGGTCAGCGCCTCGGGCTGCCCACCGGGTACCGTGCCGGTTTTCCGCCAGGTGGCGCCGCCGTCGGTGCTGAGGTGCAGGCCGCCGGAGAGATCGGCGCCGTAGAGCGTGTCGGCCGCGGGCCAGGACAGGTAGGCCATCACCTTCCCGGAACCCTTGCCGAACGTTCGGCCGCCGTCCTTGCTTGTGACGACGCCGCCCTCGGTGGTGGCGAGTACGACGTCGGCGTCCTTCGGGCTGATGGCGAAGTCCAGGGCGGCGATCCGGGCGCGGCTGTCCCAAGTGGAGCGGTCGGTGCTGACGCGCAGGGTGCCGCGGGTGCTGTCGTAGCCGTAGACGGTGTTGTGCGCGTACTTCAGGGCGTGGAAGTCGGCCGAGCCGCCCAGGGAGAGCGTTGTCCAGTTCCGACCGGCGTCGGTGGAACGGATCAGTCCGCGATTGCCGGGGTCGCTGCTGCCCTCGGCGGAGTGACCGCTGCCGAGGAAGGTCTTGGGCCCGATGACGGTGAAGCCCATGTAGTCGGCGGTGTCACCGACCCGCCGGGCCTTGCCGTTCTGCGCCACGGCGACGACGCCCTCATGCGTGGCGACGTAGAGGCGTCCGTCGGAGGGGTCGATGCCGACGCCGTGGACATGGACGATGGAGAGCTTGCCGTCGGAGCTGCTGCTTTGGCTGTCGCCGTTGCCGGCGCAACCGGAGAGGACGAGAGCGGCGGCGGCTGCGACGGTGACGCCGAGCCCGAGACGACGTGGATGACGTGGACGATATGAGGGGAAACGAGCGCTACTGGTGCGCGGATCCAGCGGATTCAGCGAATCCGGATGATGCCGATTCTGATGCCGATTCATGCGGAAACGCATGCGGAACTCCTGCGGAGCGGAAGGGGGACGCGCGCGAGAACGGCGCGGGACATGACGGACCGCCGTGCGACCACCGCCCGCGGCACACACCGCAGGGGCGGACACGGCTGGGCCTTGTCCTAGATCCGCAGAAGCTGCAATGCGCTGAGGGAGGGAGGCGCGCGACCGCCCTCCAGCCCGATGACGGCGGACCGGTGCCCGCCGGCAGACGCCGGAGCGGGACTGGGAGGAGCGGGCAGCAGAGCGGGAAGCGCGGTCCCGGCGCTGAGCGCACCGGAGGCACAGGTCGCATCGGCATGCTGGGCATGCCCGCCGCCGACACCACTCTCACTGAGGCAGACGGAATCAGCCTTTCGGCCCCACATGTCAGGCATGCCGAGGTGCATCTCGCTCGCGGAGGAGTGGTGCCCCCCGACACGACCGGACTCCCCGAGAGCCAGCCCGTGCATACCGACCAGCCCGACCAGCAGCCCGAACACCAGCAACGTCGGCCACCACTTCAGCGGCGACGGCGCCCGGCGAGGCTGCACAGAGGCTGTCACAGCGCACATGCTACGGAAGTCCGAGCCTCCTGAAACCCACGAGTACACGACAACCACACATTAGCGCCGCCCGCCGCACGACCTGTCACCTGCGCCTCGCGGGCGGGAGACGACGGCCACCGTCGACCACAGCTGAGAGCAAGAGCACAGCCCTCCCCGACCTTCAGGCCGGTCCACACGCTGTCAGCCGCCGAACCCGTCGCGCAGGATGCGGCGGGCCACCTCGGTGCGGGCGGGTGCGAGTTCCTTGCCGATGCGGAGGTCCCGGTCCGGGGCCGGGGTCACCGCCGCCTCCAGGTGCGGGCCGTCGAGGAGGCAGGTGCGGCGCAGGTGGGTCGGTGGGTGGGTGGTGTCGACGCGGTGTCCGCGGCGGGCTCCGGCGCGGCGCTGGCGTTCGTACGCGTACTCCGGGACGGACGCCGTGTACGCGGTGAGCGCGCCCCACAGTTCGTCCGCGTGGGCCGCCGCCTCTCGGGTGGACCGGGAGCCGGTGAGGGCGGCCTTGTTGGCCTCGCTGCGCAGCAGCACGGCGAGCGAGTCCGCGATCAGCAGCCGGTCCATGAACGACGCCGCGGCCTGCGTGGAGGCGACGCGGGCGGCATGCCGGTCGGCGAGGTATTCGGCGCGCAGACCGGCGCGGGTGGTCAGCCGGACGAGCAGTTCGTGCACGCTCCGTACCAGCAGCCTGGGCACGATGTAGAGCACGTTCACGATCATCTCGGTGGGGGAGGGATCCTGCAGCGGCTGGAGGGCGTGGTGCCACAGGGAGAGCGTCCGTACCGCTGTCGCCACGACGAAGCCGTGCCGGGTGTCGCCGTTGGCGTAGTGCCCCAGCTCATGGCCGAGCACGGCGAGCCGTTCCTCCGGGGTGAGGACCTCCCACAGCGGCATGCCCAGCATCAGCAGCCGACGGCGGCGTACACCGTAGGTCGTGACGCCGGCGTTGATGCGCTCGTCCACGACGATCGCGTGCACACCGCGGGTGCCCACCACGCCGGCGATCTCGTCGACCAGGGCGAAGAGTTCGGGCGCGTCGGCACGGAACAGGACGGGCCGGTCGTCGGGCAGCTTGCGGAACCGGGGGCCGAGCACGACGGCCATGGCCAGGAGCAGCAGGCCCACGACCACGCCCAGACCGCCCCAGCCCGCCACGAGGCACCAGACACCGGCGACCGCCAGCACCACGGTGACACCGTGCACGCCGAGTGCGAGCGCGATGGCCAGCACCGCCGAGGAATCGCGCTGCGGCCGGGGTTCGCGGCCGCTCAGCATCTCGGCGAGCAAGGCCTCACCGTGCCGTCGGGCGAGGGCCAGTTCCGCCCGCTCGAACCGTGTTGGCTCCGGGCGGCCCGGCTCCGGATCCACATTCCAGTCGCAGGCCGCGCACCATGCGGCGAACCGGCGGTCGAACCGGATCTGCGCGCCGCACTCCGGGCACGGCTGTGTCGTCTCTTCCGCGACGGCGGACATGACCGCTCCCCCTCCCGGACGGCCCCCACCGAACCGCCCCCCATGGTGATCTGCGCAAGCTGATCATCTGGATCGGGGCTGGTAAAGAGGAGGCGTCCGGTCCACGCGGCACTTGACCCAACCGCAACCCGCACGACGCCGTTGCGGGGCCGCTGTGGCCACCCTTGGGCCACCCTTGGAGAGGAAATCTCGTATGTTCGGACTGTTTGTGCGGTTCACCTGCAAGGACGCTGCCGCTGCGACCGCCTTCGACGACCTGGTCGCGCGCACCGGCGAGCGCATCCGTGCGAACGAGCCCGGAACGCTGATCTACACCGTGCACCGAGTCGACGGCCGCCCCCTGGAGCGCGTGTTCTACGAGCTGTACCGCGACGAGGACGCCTTCGAGGACCACGAGTCGCAGGACTACGTACGCGCCTTCCTCACCGAGCGGGAGCAGTACCTCGCGGCCAAAGAGGTGGACCGGCTGGAGTTCGTGTCCGGCAAGGGGGTCGATGCCGAGAGGTGACGTGGGGAATCGTTCCACCGACATCGGGCCTGGGGAGCAGCGCCCTGAAGGGGCGCGGGGCTGTTCCGATCTGCGGCTCCGCCGCGACGGGGGTACCTCCCTGCTCGAACGAAGTTGAGAGCTTGGGGGAGCGACCGGCCACGTCGGCGCCGCAGACGACAGACGGCAGATCGCGGCACATCCCATCGTGGCACTTCCCGCCGAGCGCTCAGCGCGCAAGCGACCCGCGCTGGGCGTCGGACGCGGACTGCCACGCCTGCACACCCGCTCGGGACGCCTCCTTGGCCTGCCGCCACTTCGCGGCCGCCTGCTGGCTCGGGGGCACGTCCATCTCGCGGATCATGCGCCGACCTGCCGCGAACACGGCGATAGCCCCGATGGCCATACCGATGCCTGCCACCGCGGCACCGGCCGCGGTGAGCACGGCACCGGTCGTGACGAGCCGGGTGTCGATCTCGATCGCCTTACGGGACTGGTGGTGATGCTGGTTCATGACACCACCTTCCACCGGGGGGAACCCCCTCGCATCCCGACCGACGGCTCAGTACGCCGTACGTGAGCGGGCGTGCGTCGCCAAGGGGGCGCGGCCCTGCCCGACGACATATCAGGTGGGGCTGTAGATGGTTGCCAAGTCGATCAGCCGGATGTCGGGATCCGCCTCCGCGTAGGCGTGTGCCTTGTCGTTGAAGCCTGCTCCGCTGAAGCAGATGAGGCGGGTGCCGCTCGTGTCGTAGCGCCCGGCCTGCGTGATGAGGTCGCGGACATGCCGGAGGCGGTCGATGTGGGCCATGCCGATCATGTCGTTCCACTTGGCCTCCCCGATGGCCAGGAGCGGCGGCTTGGCGCCATCGGCGATTCCGATGACCGCCGCGTCGATCTCATGGTTGACGCGGGCCTTGGGGTCGTGGACCACGCCGTGCCCGACGCGGGCGGGCAGGCCGCCCAGTGTTTCGGGGTCGGCGTGATGGAGGGCCCAGTCGCGGCAGACCTGTTCGAAGTGGGGTCCCAGCACGTTGCTGACGAAGCGGCGGCGGCTGGCCTGCCAGACCCGTGTCGCGCTGCCCGGGCGTTCGAGCTGGTCCCAGACCGGACGCATGATCGCGTGGTAGAAGCGGATGAGCGGCTCGGCGATGCGATAAGTGGGCCTGTTGTCGCGGAAGGCGTCCGCATCCCGGTGCAGCAGTCCCGCGTCTTCGAGGACGTTGATGGGGTGCGCGATGTCCGTGGCCTTGCGTTCCAGGTAGCCGGCCATACCACCCCGGGTGGCGTTGCCGTCGGCGACGGCGGCCAGGACGGACAGGTACAGCGCGGTGTCGCGGAGGTCGGGTTCTTCGGCGAGCAGGTAGCGGGCCTCGCGGAAGAGCGGGGTCTCGGGATTGAGGACGGTACGGACGACCCAGTCGTCGAAGTCGTCCGGACCTGAGGGCGTGTCGCCGCGCGCGAACTCGCGCCGGTAAGCGGGAGTGCCGCCGACGATCGCGTTCACCTTCATGGCCAGCCGGGGATCGGTGATGCCCCAGAACTCGGCGGCGAGACGGTGATCGAGGGGGCGGACCACGAGCTCCAGTCCCGCCCGGCCCCGCAGCGGGGCATTGCCCGACAGCAGCCGCCCCATGAAGGACAGCGCCGAGCCGCACAACAGGAGCCGGGTGCGGGAGGCGGTGCGCTGGTCACGCAGCGGGCGCAGCGCCTCTTGGATGATCGACGGCAGCTCCGGGTTGGCCTTGGCGAGGTAGGGGAACTCGTCGATCACCACCGGAACGGGCCGCTCGGAGCCGAGCGCGAGGAGCGCGTCGACCGCCTCCGACCAGTCGGCGAAGTGGAACGGGGCGGCGGGGCGGACATGCGCTGTCAGAGCGGCGCCGATCCGCCGCAACGACTCCGCATCGGCTGCCTCGGTCGCCCCGAAATAGAACCCTCCGGAGGCACGGCAGGCGGCGTCCAGCAGGAACGTCTTTCCCTGGCGGCGGCGCCCGGAGACCACCCCGAGGGTCGCGCCGGGCTGCGGATCCGTGATGAACCGGCGCAGCGCCGACCACTCGTAGTCCCGGTCGAACATCTCGGCAGGCTTGTCCATGCCTCACCTCAAGGGGCGCGTGAATGTAGAAGTACAGATCTATAAACCGTACCCCTACTTTGTGCCCCTGGGCCTGTACCTCGTAGGCGGGGCGTCGGCCCCCGACCACCACCCCGTTTCCGTTATCCCGCCCCCGCTGCTCCGGTCTCCCCTGGAGAAGCCGCCTCCGCAGGAGCAGACAGGAGCGTTCCGCCATGTCAGAAAGCCGGTTGTCCAGACGCCGCCGACACCGCCGACGCGTACGATCCGTCGGCCTGGCCACCGCCACGGTGCTCGTCACCTGCCTGGCCGTGGTGGCAGCCGTCCTGCTGGCCCGTACCGACTCATCCGCCCCGACGACGGCGGAGCGAGCCGCCACAACCCTGTCGTCGCCCGCACACCCCGCCCCGGCCCTCACCACCGCCACTCCCCGCCCCACCCCCTCCTCGTCGGCGTCGCCGAAGAAGTCGCCCGCGCACTCGGCCACGCCCGCCCCGCGGACGTCAGCCACCGCCCGCACCGGGTCCGAGTCCACCGCCGCCACCCCCGGCAAGCGGACCATCACCCTGGTCAACCGTCTCTCCCAGACCATCTGGCCGGCCATCGCCGCGGACCCCAAACATCCCGTCGAGGCCACCGGATGGGTCCTGAAGCCCGGCGCAAGCCTGAGCTTCAGCATCCCCGACCACTGGGACGTGCGGCTGTGGGCTCGCACCGGCTGCTCCTTCGACGCCGCCGGCAACGGCCACTGTCTGACCGGGGACTGCGGACACCTCCAGTGCGGTTCGACCTGGGGCGAATTCCCCTCCACCCTGGCCGAGTTCAATCTGAACGCCTGGAACGGCATGGACTTCTACGACGTGAGCCTGGTCGAGGGCAACAACCTGCCGATGTGGATCAACAGTTACGGCGGATCGTCCCAGGACAAGCTCGACGCCAACGGGTGTTCCGGCGCGGGCTGCACCCGGGACGCCAACGCGACCTGCCCCGCCGAGCTGCAGCGGATCCGCAACGGCCGTGTCGTGGCCTGTCTGAGCGCCTGCCTGGTGTTCAAGACCGACCAGACCTGCTGTACGGGCGACTACGCCGCGCGCCCCAAGTGCGTGCCCTCGTCCTGGCCCGTCGACTCGGCCGCCGTGTTCAAGAAGGCCGAGCCCTTCGCCTACTCCTACGTCAACGACGACGCGACCAGCGTCCTGACCTGCTCGGGAGAGTGCGGTTACCGCGTCACCTGGGGCGTGAGCCCATAGCTCTCACGAAGGCTCTGCCGAAAGCCATGCCGAAAGCCATGCCGAAAAAATCGACGGGTCGGCCCGAATTTCTGTTGTCGGGCCACCGACGGCGACGTCACCGATACGAGAGGACGCCCCGCGAACAGCACGAGGACGCGAACAGCACGAGGAAGAGGCGCAGCAATGGCAAGCGGACGCAGAAGACACGGTGCGAGACCACTACGCCGCCGCTGGTGGTACGCGGGGACGGCCGCCCTCGCGGCAGCGGTCGCGGTGCTGATCGCGTACGGCACATGGTCACCGTCCGGCACGGGCGCCGGCACCGTGCGCACAGCGGACGCGGACCGCCAGGTCACCGCCGGGCTTCAGCCGTCCACCGCGCCGAGCACCTCCCCGTCCGCGTCACCCTCGCCGAGCCACAGCGCCTCGGCGTCGGCGTCCGTGTCGGCATCGTCCTCGGCGAAGGCGAGCGCGGCGGCGAAGCGCACAGCGAAGCCGGCCACCGGCTCGGGCACGACGGTGGCCCAGCCGTCGACGGCACCCGCCGGCAAGCGCCTGATCACGGTCGTCAACCGGACCTCGAAGACGGTCTGGGCGGTCGTCACCAACACCGCCGTCTACCCGTCCGGCCGCAAGCTGGCCCCCGGCCAGAGCATGTCCGTGGCCGTGGCGAACAACTGGGGCGGCCGTATCTGGGGCCGTACCGGATGCGCCTCCACCGCCGCGAGCCACTGCGCGTCCGGTGACTGCACCAGCGTGTGCGACGGCCCCAACCCGCCCACCACCCTGGGCGAGTTCACCTTCGACGCGTACGCCGGCATGGACTTCTACGACGTGAGCATGGTCGACGGTTCGAACCTGCCGATGTACATCAACGTCTCCCACACCACGACCGTCGACCCGGTCAGCTCCGCCGGCTGCTACAAGGGTGTCTGCACCACGCCCGTCAACTGCCCCACCGCGATGCAGTCCGTCTCGGGCGGCCAGGTCATCGGCTGCAAGCCGCCGTGCGCGGCGTTCGGCGGCGACACGTACTGCTGCCGCGGCAAATGGGCGGGCCGCGAGAACTGCGTCCCCTCCAAGTGGCCGGTGGACTACACCCGGGTCTTCAAGCGAGCCGCGCCGTACGCCTACTCCTACGCCTTCGACGACGCCGCGACGATGTCCTGCAAGGGCGCCTGCTACTACAAGGTGACCTTCGGCACGACGGCCGGCGCCTGACCGGTCGTGCGGCGGCGCGCCGACGTAGCGCCACACGTGGGCTGCTGGAACGCCGGGGCACGGTCTCCAGAGGACCGTGCCCCGGCGCCTGGCGCTCTCTGCCGGGCAGGGTGAGGCCGGTCAGACGACGGCCTGAGTACCGCAACTGTGCCGAGAAACGCCTTGCAGGACATCGGCCACCCTGGCGATGCTGCGTCGATGATTGCTTCCGTCGTGGCGTTCGTCGGCGCCGCCTTTCTGATCGCCATGGCCCCGGGGCCGAGCACGGTCGTGATCCTGCGCCGCGCGGTGGTGAACGGCCGGAGGACCGGCATGGTCACGGTCCTGGGCAACGAGTGCGGTGTGCTGCTGTGGGGCCTCGCCGCGGCCTTCGGTCTCTCGGCCCTGCTGCTGGCCTCGCAGGTCGCCTACGACATCATCCGGATGGTCGGCGCCGCGGCGCTGGTATGGATGGGAGCGCGCGCCTTGTGGCAGACGAGGCGAGCCGGCCGGTCGGAGGAGAGACCTGCGGAAACAGCCGCGCTGTCGCTTCGGCGGGCGTACTGGCAGGGTCTAGTGACCAACTTCGCCAATCCCAAGGCCGGCGTGTTCGCCGTCTCCTTCCTGCCCCAGTTCGTTCCGCACGGAGCCCCGGTACTTCCGACATTGCTCGCGTTCTCGGTGCTGTGGGCCATGGTCGACCTGCTCTGGTACCTACCGCTGGTCTGGCTGGCCGGACGGATGGGGGGCGTGCTTCAGCGGCAGTCCGTTCGGCGCCGTATGGAACAGGTCTCCGGCGCGGTCCTGATCGGACTGGGAGTGCGTTTGGCCACCGAGTCTTAACCGTCTACTTAGAGACCGAGCGAGCACGGCGACGGTCAAGAATGCGTCATGGGATACCGGCGGCTGAGAAGGCGCGGGTCGGCCGACGTACCAAGGGAGCAAACAGATGCGACTCCCGACGAAGGGCGACCTCTTGATCCCGCGACGCATCGTCCCGAACCTGGTCATAGGGCTCGCCTCCGCGTTCCTGCTGGGAGCATGCGGCTCCTCGACCGACACCGGCACCGGCACCGGCAGCGCTGCTCCGGCGGCCCCGGCCGCGTCCGGTCCCGCGCCTTCCGCATCGGCTGCTTCAGCGCCGGGCGACGCAGGCAGCTCCGGGAGCGGACACCCGGCCACGACCACAGCCGTGACGGCCAGGGCGATGAAGGGCATGGGCACCGTGGTCACCGACGACAAGGGGCTGGCCCTCTACCGCTACGACAAGGACCAGCCGACTCCCTCGAAGTGGACGTGCGCGGGTGCCTGCACCAAGACGTGGATCCCCGTCATCGTGCAGGAATCCGTACAGACTTCAGGGGTTGAGCACAGCCTCCTCGGTACGGTCCACCGGAAGGGCATGAAGCAGCTGACCCTTGCCGGCTGGCCGCTCTATCGGTACATCGGCGACACAAAGGCCGGACAGGTGAACGGCCAGGGGAAAGACAAAGAGTGGTACGCCGTCACCCCCTCCGGACAGAAATCCGCCGTGACGGGCGCGACGGGCTGACATCCGCAACCTGATCCCTACCGGCTCACCTGGCACTTCCCCGCGCAATCAAAGACTTCTGTTCTGCTTGAATGGCATCTCGAACATCTTGGAAAACAGCCACGCCCCGAATAGTGAAACCGGAAGGCCCAAGGCAAGTGTGAACCAGAATGTGGGCAGCCCGGGTGATGTGAAGTGCGGGGCTATTCGGCGAATTACGGCCATGACGATCGGAAGATGAATCAGGTAGAGGCTGTAGGAGAAGTTGCCGAGGCTGCTGACAGGGCGCGTGGTCAGTAACCGAACAAGGCAGGCGGGTTTGCCGGTGGCAACCGCGGTAAGCACCATCGTCATGGCCGGAGCGATGGCGAGATCTATCCAGAAATAGTGGTTCACCGTCCAGACAGAGCCCCGGACGGCGCCAAGAGCCAGGACAGGCAGGGCGGCCAGCACAGCGAGCCATCCCCACGGCAGACGTCGAAGCCTGTCCGACGCGCTGATGACCCCTCCACCTATCACTCCGGCGGCGAACACCGGGACGAGATGGGGAGCGAGCCAGTTGTCGCCCTCCACGGGGGACGCGTCAGCCGCCATGAGCCCTCGGGCGACCACCGGGAGCGTCACGCACACGGCCAGTACCGCAGCGCCCCACCGTCGACGGACGAACAGAAGTAGGGGGAAGAGGAGATACAGCTCGGACTCCACTCCGATCGACCAGAACGCACCATTCGGTGTCGGAGCGGTGACCACGTCCTGGGCGACGAGGCCGTACACCAGTACCGTCGCGCCGGTCGGTGGCCCGAAGCGCGAAGCCGGCACCACGAACCATGAGATGAGCAAGCTCAGGATCAGTGCCGCCCAGTACGGGGGCAGGATGCGCCAAGCGCGCCGACGCAGGAACTGGCCGATGCCGCCCGACCGCCAACCGTGACGCGCCGGGGAGATCGCCAGGGAGAACCCGGACAGCACCAGAAAGAAGACGACAGCAAGACGCCCGAACATCAAGCCGTCCAGCCACGGAGGCGCCGAACTGTCGGGGTAGCCCGGGAAGGTGTACAACCAGCAGTGAAACAGGACTACATACAGTGCCGCCAGGCCACGGAGACCATCCAGGCCCAGCACTTGCCGACGGAGATGCGCTCCGCTTCCCTTCCCGTCCTGGCCGGACGGGGCGGCTGAGCCGAGAGCACTGCCCGCCGGACGGCTGCCCGTCGGACGGCTCGAATCCACTGAAACTGTTCAGCCCTTCCTCTGGTCACCGATTACCGCACACCGGCAACGCCTCCTGACGGCCTGATGCCGTCCGCAGCACCTGGTACGTCACGTCGAGCTGAGCCGTTCAACGGGCAAGGGCAAGCGGTCATGACGGAGCCGGCCGTCGCGCCGCCGGGCTCGGGGCGACGCCCCCGCCGTACCCCGCAACAGTCGGTCCACCGACAAAAAACGGCCGGAAGAACTGGCGGATTCCTGAATCGAATCGCGGAAGGCGGACATGATGTGGTGGCTACGGAAACGCAACTCCGCCGACGCCTGAACAAGGGATACCGGATACCGAGAATCCGGACAATCCGAGAGGTCACCGCATCGGCGCCTTTCCGATCTCTCCGGCGCCCTGGAATTCCCCGTATCCCGCTGCACCTTTCCGTACCTCTCCGCGTCTCACCGCCGGTGACTGACCCACAATGGAGCTGCCATGAAGGCCGCAGAGCGAATAATCGGTTCCACGCCAGAATCCGGGTTACCCCCTCGATCGCGCACCGCCCGCGGCGCCGCTGTCCTCGACCGGACCGCTGCTGTCCTCGACCGGACCGCCGCTGTCCGCGACCGGACCGCCGCTGTCCGCGACCGGACCGCCGCCGTCACACGCCGGAACCGAGGGGAGGCACGATGACCGTCGAAGCCATGACCGTGCCCTCGCGAGAGGATGTCCGCTCCCTGCTGGGGAAGTTCGCCGAGACGGCGGTCGGCAGCCTTCAGCCCTCGAACCCGCCCACGATCCGTCAGCTCTGGGAGGACGCCGGCGCGGCCGGCCTGCTGGCGCCGGCCGAGGCTGTCGGCCCCGAGTGGCGGCGCTTCACCCTTGTCGTCGCCGAGGAGCTGGGCCGCCACTGGCTGCTCGACCTGCCGCTGTGGCTCCAGAGCGACGTGCTGCCCACGGTGCTCCGCCTGCACGGCACCCCGCAACAGCAGGCCCTGCTGCCGGAGTTCGCGCGCGGCTCCGCGGTGGTCTCGGCGGCGCTGGCCGAGACGGCCAACGCGTCGTCCCTCACCGGACTGGCCTCCACGGCGCGGCCGGTGGCGGACGGCTACCTGATCAACGCGGACAAGCGCAACATCAGCAACTCCGTGATCGCCGACTACATCGCGGTCTCCGCCAAGGTCGGCGAGGACGGCCCGAGCACGGGGCTGTTCCTGGTCCCCCGGAACACCCCCGGTATCGAGGTGACCCAGACATCGATGGGTCTGGGCCTGGAACTGCTCGGGACGGGCACCGTCACCTTCACCGATGTGCGCGTTCCGGCCGAGACGCTGCTGGGCGGGGTGGCCGACGCGGGCGGCCAACTCCAGTCCGCGATGGCCCTGGAGTGGTACTTCCTGGCCCTCATGAGCAACGCGGCGGCGTGGTCGGTGGTGGCCGGGACGTACGCCCGCGTCAACGCCTCGCGCGGCGCCGGTCCGCTGCTGGGCCACTCCTCGGTGCAGCACCGGGTCGCCGAACTCGTGAGCCGTCTGCACACGGTGACGGCGCTGGTACGGACCCTGGGCGCCGGTTATGTGGAGACCGGCGCGGCGCCCGCCGACCTGGCCGCCGTCAGCAAGAACGAGGCGGCGCAGGTGCTGCTTGCGGCGCTCGACCTGGAAAGCGGGCTGCGCGGCGCCGCCGACCTCGCGGCGTCCCCCGCCACCAGCAGGACCGACGTGGACGGCCGCCGCAGGGCCGCAGCCGCGCAGGCGCTCGCGGGCGGCGCGACGCACGCGCTGCACGGGGTGACGCTGGCGGGGCTGGCGGCGAGGGTCGGACAGGACCCGATCATCTGACCGCCTCCCCCGTGGGTGCGGGCACGGCGTCCGGCCGGCCCGCGCCCGCGCCCACGAGCGTTCACGGTCCCGTCCGATGACCGCCCGGACCGATACCCCGGCCCGCCCCGGGCGGATGCCCCGGGCGCCGGGCGAACGCGACGGCAGCGGTCCGGCTCACGGGGCGGCTGACGTCGTGTTCTCCTCCTCGTCGTCGGTGATGGCCGCGAGGCGTTCGGCACGGCGGCGGGCGTACGACCACAGCAGGCCGGACAACACGGCCGCCACGAGAAGGACGACGGTCGCCTTGGCCAACTGCGCCCAAGGCGTGGACGTGGCCGTGATCCAGGTCAGGTAGAACCAGGCCGCCGGCATGGGCGTGAACGTGACCAGCCAGCTGTAGGGGCGGTTCTGCAGCAACTCGCCGCCGTCCAGGCCGGGGACGGGCAGGAGCGCGAAGAAGGCGGTCTCCAGGGCGACGACGGTCAACGTCTGCAGGAAGAGGTCGTACGACGGTGTGCTCGCGGCCCGCCGCCACAGGAACCAGCAGGCCAGAGCGGCCGCGAAGGTGACCCAGGCGGCGAGCACGACGGCCTGGAGCCTGCGCTCGGGGCGGGGCTCACCCCGGGCGGGGGCCACGACGAAGAAGCCGATCAGGCCGTACACATGCCCAGGGTCGAGGGCGAGCGCGTAGGACACCGCCGACATGACGACGGCGATGGCGAGACCGGCCCAGAGAGTGCGGTACCGGCCGAAGGGGCCCGGCAGGTCGAGGGTTTCCCACCCGTGTGCGACGGCCGAGTATGTGAGGAGGGCCAGCAGGGTGCCGGCCGCGAAGGCGCCCAGTAGCACGGCGGCGGCCTGGTGGTCGATGCCGCCGCCGGGGAGGCGGATGTCGGCACTGGCGAAGGTCTGGACCGTGGGGTGACGGTGACCCCGGCGACGAGGTGCGTCCAGGGGAAGCGGGGTTCCTCGCCGCTGCGCCGCTCATTGAGGCTTTCCAGTGCGGCGTTGAACACCTCGGCAGGGAAGGCGGGCTGCGGGAGCCGCACGCGGCTCGGGATGAGCCGGTCGCGGAGCGCCACCGTGCGGGTGAACAGGAACGTCCACGCCACCACAAGGGCCGCGGCGAGCGCCGCCGCGGGCGGCCCGAGCCTGGTCGGCAGCCGCCAGGACGCCCCGGAGGGGACGGTGCCCGGGTCCCGGACCGCGTCGGTACCGGTTGCGCCACGGCCTTGTTCAGAGGCTGCTGGCCGCGGGCGGTTGATGCGGTTGTGGTACTTCACTGCGTACCACAACCAAACCAGTGGTTAACCGTTGGCCAGCGCCGTACGCTTCCTCTGATCAAGCAAAAAATCCGTGGGGGAACATTCATGCGCACAACCATGCGCCTTGCCATGCTCGGCACCAGCGCCGCGCTGGTCGCCACCGCAATCGGTGCCACTACCGCCCAGGCGACAGACGGCGGCTCGGGCAATATCACGATCGACAAGGTCGTTGTCAACGGCGGCAAGCCGGTCGTGGTCGGTACCACCAACGTGGTGTCTGCCAGGGTCTCCGTGACCGCGTCGGACGATTCGGGCATCGCCGAGACCACGTACATCAGCGCCTTCGGTCCGAGGCCGAACTACGCGCAGATCTGGTACGACCACGGCGAGATCACGTGCGTCAAGGCGAGCGCCACTACGTCGACCTGCACGGGCACGCTGACGTTCGACCCGCAGGCGTCGACCGGGTTCGTCGGCAACAACGCGGCGGCCACGTGGAACCTCGGCACGCTGGTCTCCGCCAACGACTACGACTACATCCACCGGGACGCGGCCACCACGTTCAAGGTGCAGCGCTACGCGAAGCTGACGGTCAACGCCTCGCCGGAGCCGGTGAAGAAGGGCAAGACCATTACGGTCACCGGCAAGCTCTCCCGGGCCAACTGGGAGGACAACAAGTACCACGGCTACGCGAACCAGTTGGTGAAGCTGCAGTTCCGCAAGAAGGGCAGCAACACCTACACCACGGTGAAGACGATCAAGTCCGACGCGACGGGCAACCTCAGGACGACTGTCACCGCCTCCACCGACGGCTACTTCCGTTACAGCTTCGCGGGCACGACGACGACTTCGACGGCCAACGCGACCGGCGACTTCGTGGACGTCCAATAGCCACGTACTGAGAGCGTTTCCGACCACAGGCCACCGTCACACCACGCCTGGTCGAGTGTCAGCGGATGTCCAGTGGGGCGCCGTTCTTACCGGGACGGCTGCGCAAGGTCGCTCAGCAGGTCGGGGAAGCGCTCCGGGAGTCGCCCGGCGGCGGCCGGAAAGCCGACTGAGACGGAAAGTGGGACGGGGCAACGCCAGAGGGCCGGACCGCTTGTGCGGTCCGGCCCTCTGGGCTGGCGGAGGATACGAGATTCGAACTCGTGAGGGGTTGCCCCAACACGCTTTCCACATGTTCGTCAGGGGGTTCGGCGAGGGCCGGGGGCGTTCTGACCTGCGGTGGAGCGGATTGTTCAGTGACGTCCGGACGCAACTGAACGTGGGTGAATGAGACCAGAACTGAGACCACGAGATGACGGGCGAGCGGCTCGCGTCGTTCGGTGGGTGCTGTACCCGGACCGAAGAATTCCTACTTGTTTGATAATGTCGGTCCCATGAGCGAGATTCCTTACAGCGTCGGCGAGGGGCCGGCCACCAGGGTCAGCCTCTCCCTCCCCGAGGGGACGGCGGATGCGATCCGCCGACGGGTCGGCAAGCGTGAGTTCTCCGCGTTCATCACCGAAGCGGTGGAGCGCGAGCTGCGCGGTCAGATCTTGGATGAGTACCTGGCCGACTACGAACGTCGTCAGGGGCCGATCTCCGAGCACGAGCAGGAGCGGGCACGCCGGGTCTTCGACGAGGTGTTCGCCGAGGAGGGGCAGTGGCCCGCCGCAAGTTGAGTCACGAAGGCACGCTCGTTCTCGACTGCGAGGGTCTGTCGAAGTTCGTCAGTGATCACGAGCCCGTCGTCGCCCTCATCGCCGAAGCCCGCAAGCGGGGCATGGAGGTGGTCATCAGCGCACTCACCATCATCGAAGCGGTGCATCGCCGGACCGACAAGGTGCGGCTCGCCTGGGTCCTGTCCGGCGTGCGGATCGTGCACATCGGCGACGAGGAGGCCAGGGCCGCCTCAGCCATGCTGATCAACGCCGGGCTGCATGGTCACAAGTACCCCATCGACGCTGCCGTGGCCGAGACGGCGCTGCGTCAGCGCCGTCCGGTCGTCATGCTCACCTCGGACATCGACGACATGACGAAGCTCTGCGGCGACAGAGTGCGCCTCGTCGCCGTGTAATCGACGCCCAAGACCCGAACGCCCGGACCCAAGGTCGAGCGCGGCGGGGCCGGTGGGCCAGTCGGTGGCACCCAGGGCCGTGAACGGCTGTGCGGCCGGACGGCTCGTCTCTCATGGTGCCGTAAGGCTCAGCAGCCACGCGTTGGCCTCGTCCGGCGTGAAACGGTCAGGGGCCAATTCCGCGGCGGACCGGCGTCGGAGCCACTCCCGCATGGCGTGGAGTTCCTCATGGGCCGGATCGGCGAGTATCCCTTTGAAGTCGCTGTAGCCGGAGGGGCCGCCGCAGTCCTCAGGCGGGCACGCCGCAGTCCTCAGGCGGGCACGCCCCGGTGCCGTCCACACAGTGCGGGTAGTGGATCCCGGCTACGGCTGTCTGGGACTCTTCCACGGTGATGAGGTGCTCCCAGGAGTCCCCGAAGTCGTACGTGTAAACGAAGTGGGCGCCCGGTTTGAGCAGGGCGGCCAGTGTGGCGGTGTGCTCGTCGCGGAAACCGAGTTCGCCTCCGGGACGGCCGTACTGGACGCCGTCGATGGTGAACGCATGCATGTGGCTGTTCTGCCAGCCCATCGCTGCCTGGATCACGGAGTGGAGGCGGCCCAGGCGGATCGCGGCGGGCACCAGCAGCCGCCGCGTGGCCTGGTTACGGGAAGGACCCGGCACACGGTCTCGTCCGAAGGACGGTGAACGGGGCTGAATGAGACGGAAACTGAGATGGCCGCACTCCGCACCGCAGTACGGTAGGCGGCCCGCGGCCAGTTGCCGGAGCCACCGTCATTCGTGGAGCTGAGCTGCCCTGGGTCGCGCCGCATGTACGCCCGAGGCGGGCTTCTTCGCGTCCTCTAGCGGCAAGGTCTCGTCTGTCCCGAAGTCAGGTGCCTGGAAGGGGTTGGCCGTCGGAGGCGGCGATGCTGCAGCGGAGCAGCGGGGTTGCCCTTCCACGGCGGAAAACAGCGACGTCAGATCGATGAGAGGACTCTCTTTCGTTACAGGTCCCTGAAGGGGCCTGGTGTGCCGTGACCGGGCACAGCGGTCCTACAGGTTGGTCATCTTGGCGTACGGACTCAAGATCCGCATTTGGGCCGAGCCGAAATCCACGAGCGCCGCCACTCCGTCCTCGATGCCGATTACTCGGCCGAGGCCGTAGATGTCGTGTGTGACCTGGTCGCCCACGGCGAAGTGCTTGGGAGCCGGGGTGACCGGGGCCTTGAAGGGGCTGGTAGGCAAATGACGTTTCGGCGCAGCAGGCTTTGTCATGGCTCAGTATGAGCCTTCGTGTATCCGATTCGCTGTGGCCGGCGGCACAGATCCGGACGGGAACAAGCGCTTCGTGTCACTGACCTGGGGTTTCGAGACCTGGTGAGGCGAACCTGGACCGTAGGTCCCTTCGCTGACCGTGGCTGACCCCTGCATCTGGCACGGTTGTGGTACGAACCTCAGCCGACGACAGCCTCGCCGGTCGGCGGGCCGCTGAGCCCCAACACCGACTTCCACGTCTGGAAGCGGTTGCTGCGGGATGCGGGCGTACGAGACGGGCGTCTCCATGACGCTCGCCACACCGCCGCGACTGTCCTGCTGATCCTCGGCGTTCCGGACGTCGTGATCGACTCGATCATGGGTTGGGAGCCCGGGGGAGCGGCCCGGATGCGCGCCCGGTACATGCACGTGACCGGGACCATGCTTCGGAAAGTCGCGCAGCAGGTCGGCGATGCGCTCTGGGAGCTCCCGGAAAGGAACTGAGACGGAAACTGAGACGGACAACGTCGAAGGCCCCACCGCGAACGGTGGGCCTTCGACTTCGTGCCCGGTGAGGCACTGGCGGAGGGTACGAGATTCGAACTCGTCAGGCGTTGCCCCCAACACCTTTTCCAAATGTTCGTCCGTGGGTTCGGGATTGATCAGCGGCGTCCTCCTGACCTGCGGCGGAACGAGGCCGAGGGCGGGTGCTGGACGGTGCTGAACGGCGGCGAATGCAACCAGAACTCCAACCGGGGTTCAGCTTCCTGCTCGCGCCCTGCGCCAGGCGGTGAGTAGTTCCTCGGGGCCGTACGCCGCCTGAAGGCCGGAGCAACCGATCCCGCTGCGGGAGACCGCCACGAGCGGTACCGGTTCCTCGGTGATCGCTGCCCGGTGCTTCTGCAGTGCGGCCAGGTCGTGGCTGTCGAACGCCGAGTTCTCCAGCCACTTGACCGAGCCGAGAAAGAGCAACTGCTTGGCCACCGGCTGCCGGTCGGCGCCCACCAGGTCGATTTCCACGTCGTTGCTGCGGGTCCAGTACCCGCCGATCGCCGGAGCGGCGGGCAGGAGCCCGTCCGGCAAGAGGCGGGCGAGGGATTCCCGGACCAGGGGCTCGATCGCGCGGCCCCGCCAGCTCGTCCACTGCTCCTTGATCCGGTTCAGCGTGAGATCTCCCCGCATCCGCTCGATCTCCGCCATGTGCGGATCCAGAAACGCGAGCCAGAAGCGCAGGTAGGGGTCGGCCACGTGGTAGCGGCGTTCCTTCGACGGCCGCAGTGAGAGCGGCAGCTCGGCGGCGACGACCCGTTTCTCGGTCAGGACGTCAGTGGCTCGGGTGAGAGTGGTGTGGGCGATGCCGCCCGCCGTGCGAGCGATGTTGGTGAAGGTTCGTTCCCCGGATCCGATGGCCCGCAGGACCTCCCTGGTCATCGCCTGCGGTGGAAATTCCGCCGCCAGGGAACGTTCGGCGGAGACCAGCAGCGCCGAGATCGGGTTGTCCAGCGAGTCGCGGAGGAACTCCCAGACATCAGCTCCGGCCCGCCACTCGGTGCAGATCAGGGGGAGACCCCCCGTGATCAGTGTGGCGTCGAACGTGGCCGCCGGAGACAGGCCGAGCATCTCGCCGATGTCGGCCGGGTTCAGGGGCCCCACGATCATTTCCCGGCCCCGCTGGTGAAAGGGGCGGTCGTAGCTGTTCAGCGCCTCCATCATCGACAGATCGGACCCGACCAGGAGGAGAAGCACCGGCTTGCGGCTGAGCAGCCGGTCCCATGCCCGCTGGAGCATGCCCTCGAAGGCGTCGATGCGGTTCATGAGATACGGAACCTCGTCGATGACGACCACGCTCGGGCTGTCGTCGGGAAGGATCTCCGAGAGCAGTCTGAACGCTGCGTTCCACTGCCCCGGGGTCTCCTCCGAGAACAGCCCCCGCTCCGGCAGGGTGGATCTGGCGACGGCGTCGAGCAGCTCTGAGAGTTCGTCCTCCGCCGTGCCCCCCGCCGCTGTGAAGAAGAGGTACGGCGTCTCGGTACGCCGGAGGAACTCCTCGACGAGGCTGGACTTGCCGACCCGCCGCCTTCCCCGCATGAGGATGCACTGCCCCGGTTTCGCCGACCCGACGGCATCGTGAACCGTCTGCAGGGCGTTGCCGAGCACGTTCAGCTCGCGGTCCCGCCCGATGAAACGCAGCATGGCAAGCCTCCCGATCGGTCCCCCGAGGGAGATAGTATCGATAGAGATACTATCTCCCTCGATACTATCGACATCGATAGCAACGGCGCCTTCGAAACCTCCGATGCTGCCGTCGGCTCGTCCGGCCGCGACCGTTGATCATGCCGGCGGGCAGTATCCGCAACTGCTGCACGGTGCCCTTGGCCTGGATCACCGTGCGGCGTCTGCCGTTGATCAGTGGCCTGTCGGAGAATTCACGCCGCCCAGAGCCTTTGCCGGTGTCCACGATGAGACCGAACCTGTCGACGGCGACGGCGGGCGCGTTCCTGTGGGCCCGCCGTCGCCATTGTGATCAGCTCTTCGGCATGACGCGGGCGATGACGATCGAGGTACTGGTGCTGCCGGCGGCCGCATAGGCGGCGCTGCCGTCCGAGTACGTCTTGAAGGACATGTAGGCGTGGTCGGGCACGTCGATCGTGAACTGGCTGCCCACGGTGGAGCCTGTACCTGAGTTGTACACCTGCGCGGCCATCTTCGAGCCTGACGCCCAGGCCATCAGCATCCGGCCACCGTAGCTGACCAGGTGCGGATGACTGGTGGCGGCCGAGGTGGTGACGGTCTTGTCGGAGGCACCGGTGCTGAAGTGGTCCAGACGCGCGTGGCCGCCCTGGCTCCACCCGACCCAGTATCCGGCGTTGCTCGACAAGACGATGTCGCCGCCGAACAGGGTGCCGTCACAGGTACCCGAAGCCACCGTCTGGTAGTTGGCCGGCTGCGCTATCCGACAGTTGTTGTCGGTGGCGCAGACCATCACGAAATGGCCCACCCTTGGATCCCAGACGCTGTGGGTGTCCCAGCTGTGGCTGCAGCCGAGTTCGAAACTGTCGTGCCCGGACAGCAGGGCCCCGGTCGGGCCGACCACCTGCATCCGGTCGCCTTCGTGGATGTCGACGCAGTGGCCGTTCTGCACGGTGACGGCGTCGCGGCCAGCCAGGCCAGACCCCGCTTCTGGTACTCACGCAACGTGGCATTGAGGGCGGCGGGCTGGGGCACGGGGGTGCGGGACTCGGGGTCGCGGATGCGAGCGACCAAGTCGCCGAGCGCACCGACCGCCGCACAGGGGACCCGGTCACCGTCCCGCTCGACCTCGCCGGTCAGCGCGGCGCTCAACGCTTCCATGGGGGTGAGCGGCTCCATCCGGCGGCGCTTGGCGCGGGCCACCAGCTTCGGGTCGGCGAGCACCCACTGGTCGCGAAGCCGGACGAGGGGACGGCGTGACTCTGCGAGGGCATCCATCTCGGCCTCGGTGAGCGGCTCGTCGCCGAGGGAGACCTGCCAGCGGAAGTCGAGCAGCGCCTCGGTGTCCAGCAGGCCGCCCGCGGTGGAACCGGGGGCGGTGCGCTGCCCGATCTCCGCGGTCGCGGTGAGTGCCTTGACCAGTTCGCGCGGCCAGTGCACGTCGACACCGGCCGCGCGCAGCGCGTCCGTGGCGTCCCCAAGGAGATCGAAGGCTTCGTCGTCGGTCAACCGGAGCTGATCGGGAGCGGCATCGTCGAGCAGCCTCCGCAGCGGGGGCCAGGCGCGGGCGCCGCGGCGCAGGGCGAGCAGGGTCTCGGTCTCGGCGCGCGGGCCAGCAGCCGCTCCACTTCGGTCGGCTCGCTCCACAGCCGTGCGGCCTCGATGACGAGCGCCGGGTCCGCCGCGGTGTGCAGTTGCAGGACGGCCCGAAACTGCCGTCGGCGTCCTTCGGGGACGTCGACGCGCAGGGAGACACTCACCTCG
This sequence comes from Streptomyces sp. YIM S03343, assembly GCF_054729195.1. Classification (NCBI taxonomy): domain Bacteria; kingdom Bacillati; phylum Actinomycetota; class Actinomycetes; order Kitasatosporales; family Streptomycetaceae; genus Streptomyces; species Streptomyces sp. YIM S03343. The sequence goes on along the minus strand of NZ_JBPUKX010000001.1, from coordinate 4,400,822 downwards.
GCGGTGAGCGCCGCCTGGGTTTCCTCGGCCCATTCACGCAAGGTGGGCACGGCACGGGCCTCGCGCCAGGCGTACGGCAGCGCTCCCATGGCGAGCGGCGCGGCCGGGGTACGCACCAGATCATCGGCGACCGCGTCGCAGAACTGGCGTACCAGCGCAGCCGGTTCGGCGATCCGTACCGGCGCAGGGCCTGGCTCGGGCAGGCAGTGGGCGTGTGGCGGGAAGGCGGCGGCCAGGGCGTCCAGCGTCTGGCGCTGGGCGGCGGTGCAGGGACCCACCTGCCAGGTGTCGTAACCGGCGGGGGTGACGGCCGGGTGGAGGCGGCCGTCGGCGAGCAGCCGCAGCGCGAAGCGAGTGGCGGCCTGCCAGGCGGCGCCGGAGGGATGCGTCGGCTCCGCATTGGCCAGGGCGGAGACAGCGACGGCGACAGGCAGCGCGTAACCCTCGACCCTGCGCCGTCTGACCGAGCGGCCGTGCGGCAGGACCAGTTCCACCGCCTCGGTCTCAAGGCCGGCGGGCGCCATACTGTCTCCGGCCGCCGCCCCGGTCGGCTTCCACAGCAGCAGCCGCCCAAGGCGCGCGGGCTCACCGGGCAGGAACACCGCCGCCCAGCCGGCGCTGAGCAACTCCCTCACGAAGGCTGACGTTTCCTGCCGGGCCAGCGGCGGTGCGCCCCTCGCGCCCGTATTCGGCTCTCGTACGACGACTCGTGCCACTCTCTTCCGCCCTGTCGCTTGCCGGACCTCCCCTGGGCCGCTCACTACCGAACCCCACCAGGCAACGTCACACGCTGGCAACCACGGGCCTTGGCTTGACTGCCGGCGAGGGCGCCACAACGGATACGCCGCTGCTGAACACACCGGTCCTCAACCGTACGGTGCGGCGCTACGGTGAGGCCATGAGCACCTGGGACCCAGCCGCGCTGGAGGCGTTGGTCGAAGAGGCCACCGTCGACGCCTACGGCGAGGATGAGCAGCTCACCGGCTTCTTCACGATGATCGAGGAGAGCCTTGCCGTGCCGTTCACCACGACTGTTCTCGGCGTCGAGGTGAGCGTGGTCGGTGTCGATCTGGCCGAGGACGGACGCGTGGTCGCACGCTGCGCCCGGGGGCCGGTCCGACAGGACATCGGAATTCTGGACCTGCCGCTGCAGGAACCCGCCCCCGAGGGCTGGCAATGGATCGAGGCATACCGCTACTGGGCCCGCTGAACTGACGCGTCGCACAACTGCCCAGCTGAGCCCCTGCTCGACCGGACAGTCGCCGCGACTGCCGCTGACCGGACCGACTGCGGGGAAAAGGCAGCACGCAGCGCGCATACCGAAGTATGCTTGCCGCTATGGCTGACACCACACGCATCACGGTGACACTCCCCACCGAGCAGGTGGCGGAGCTGAAGAAGATCACGGACAACATCTCCGGCTATGTGGCCGAAGCGGTCGCCAGGCAGATCCGGCACCAGCTTCTGGGGGCCGACCTGCGCAGCCACACGGACGAGCACGGGGCCTTCAGTGAGGAAGAGCTGGCCGAGGCACGGGCGCGGATCTTCGGTACGACGTCGGCCGCCGGGGGCGCGAGCGCCGCGTGAGCGGGCACATTGAGACCGTCGTCCTGGACAGTGAGGGGCTGTCGGCCTGGGTGGCGCAGGACCGGAAGGTTCTGGCGATGTTCCAGGTGTTCCACGACATGGGGGCGGACCTTGTCGTCAGCGCCAACACCATCGTGGAGGTGAGCCACGCCAGGGTGAACCTGCCCCGACTGCAATGGGCGCTCTCCCGGGTCAAGGTGGAGCCGATCACGGAGGCGGCGGCGAAGGCGGCGGCCCAACTGCTCAAGGGCGCCGGTCTGCACGGACACAAGTACGCGATCGACGCCACCGTCGCGGAAGCGGCTTTGCGTCAGCCTGGCCCGGTCGCCATCCTCACGTCGGATGTCGATGACCTGACCCGGCTGTGCGGCAGCAAGGTCCGGATGATCGGGCTATGACCGCGGCATCGTTCCGGGAACATGGATAGATCCGCGTGGATCCGCAGAAACCAGAGTCGCCGCAGGTCAGCCCGCGACGGGTGAATAAGGCGCCGACGGATGCCGGGGGTATGACTGCGTTCGGCGTCAAAGCCCCTCAGGGCGCAACGCCGGTTGGCGGCTCAGAGCGGCGACTGCCTCTTCGTCTACGCCGTTGAGGACGGCCGACTCATCGTGTGGGTCCTGGCGGCCGGTGACCGTCGTGACGAATCCCCGTCAGACGGCGTGGCTCCTCGCAGTCTGCGCCGGTCGCCCTATGGGACGCGAGCGTGTGCCCTTCCTGCTTGAGGCTATGTCCTAAATGTCACCTATAAATGTAACCGAAATTGCAACCAGGGCATGCCGAAGAGCCGGACCGTAATGAACGGTCCGGCTCTTCGTTTCGCCTGTTCAGGCGGCTGCGGAGGATACGAGATTCGAACTCGTGAGGGGTTGCCCCCAACACGCTTTCCAACTGTGGTGGTGGTCCTGGGGGCCTCGGACGGGGCCGTTCACCTGCGTTCATGGGCGGTTCACTGCGTGAGCTGCTTCCGGGTTCGGTCTCGTCTGAACGGCCGCGAACGGTGCTGAATGAGACGGAAACTGAGACGGCCGGCCTGTTGCTGAGCCGCCTCGTGGGTGGCGTGACCTTCCGATCCGTAGCTCTACAGAGATCGGTCACCGAGGGTCATACAGGTCGGGGTTCGGCCCCTCGGGGTGGCTGTAGGGCTGACCGGTTGCTGGGGTTGCTGTGCTTCGCTGCTGTACCGAGGGGTGTGCCTCGGAAGGATGATCACTCGGGCTGATCCGATCTTGTGTACCGCCCACGTTCTCGATACAACCGTGCGGAGGGGGCGATTTATGATGCTGGGCTTGCTGGGGGAGCTACTGAGCGGACTGTTGGGAGGTCTGGCCAGGGATCGCGTCATCAAGAAGCGGAGCGAGCGGCTAGCTAAGGACGGGAAGGTCGAGTGCGGCCTCCGCGTCTTGTCGGGCAGTCATCCCCGGGCGCCAGCAAGAATGTGGATGCACAGTACCGCTCAGCTGTCACCAGGGCTTATCAAAATGGGTGGAATCGTCGTCCGGATCACGGAGCTCGATGCAACGAACCCAAGGCGACCCAAGGGCAGGGAAGTCTGGTCAGTGAGTCCTCAGACAACCATCGTGCGCGTAGTCGCTTCGACTGGGGCAGTTCTTGAATGGGCCGTGCTGGCCGAACAGTTGCCGTGGGCCCTGGAACAGGTGCACGTGGCGGCCTGAGCGCACGCGAGGCGGCGCTCCAAGCCCGGGTCCGGCCTTGAGATCTGGCCTCATCCTTATCAGGTCGGTCACGCGGGGACGGGGGCGTTGGCTCACCGGCTGTGTGTCGGCAACGGCTGAATTTGGGACCGGCCCGTCTTCACCTCAGCCGACGACAGTCAGCCACGACGGCGGGCGCGCCGACCGACCACGCGCGCGTGTGGCTCGCTGCACCCCCACCGGCCTCAGCCACGCTACCGGTCACGTTGAACCGCTCCGGGTTCGGTAGGGACTCGATCATTTGAGAGGATCGAGTCATGGCACGTCCTTCCCAGTACCCGCTTGAGCTGCGCCGTCGTGCGGTGCGGATGGTCGCCGAGGTGCGGCCGGACTACGACACCGAGTGGGCCGCGATGAAAGCGGTCGCCCAGAAGCTGGGCATCGGCACGACCGAGACGCTGCGCAAGTGGGTGCGGCAGGACCAGATCGACGCCGGGGCCCGGCCCGGCACCACGACCGAGGAGTCGGCCGAGCTGAAGCGGCTGAAGAAGGAGAACGCCGAGCTCAAGCGGGCCAACGAGATCCTGAAGGCCGCGGCGTCTTTCTTCGCGGCCGAGCTCGACCGGCCACACACACGCTCGTAGCGTTCATCGACGAGCACCGGGACCGCTTCGGCGGCGTCGAGCCGATCTGCCGGGTCCTCACCGACCAAGACTGCCAGATCGCACCCTCCACCTACTACGCCCACCACAAACGCCGGGCCGCACCGTCCGCCAGGACCGTGCGGGACGGTGAGCTGAAGGAACTGATCCAGCACGTCTACGACACCAACTACCGCGTCTATGGCGCGAGGAAGATCTGGCGGGAGCTGAACCGGCAGGGCCGGGCAGTGGCCCGCTGCACCGTCGAACGCCTGATGCGCGAGCTCGGCATCACCGGAGCGGTCCGCGGCAGACGCGTGATCACCACGCTTCCCGGCGGTCGGACCGACCGGGCCCCAGACCTCGTGGACCGGGACTTCGTCGCCGGCGCCCCGAACCGCTGCTGGGTCGCGGACTTCACCCACGTGAGGACCTGGGCGGGTGTCGTCTACGTCGCCTTCGTCGTGGACACCTTCTCTCGCCGCATCGTCGGCTGGTCCGCTGCCACCGTGAAAGAAACTGTCTTCGTGCTGGACGCCCTGGAGATGGCGATCTGGCAACGCGACCGGGACCAACACCCCGTCCAGCCGGGCGAGTTGATCCACCACTCGGATAGTGAGTATGTGAAGTACCGGATGTCCCGGGCCTCTTGACCCGCACAGCGATGGACGCGCCAGGATGCCGGTGCCGGGATGCTCTCGCGGCCTCCTGACCCGCACTCCGATCGACGGCGCTGTCCTTCCTCGGACTTGTCGGTGGCCCGGGAACATCCCGGCGAGGCGCTCGCCTCGCCGACGGGAGTGACTTAAGGAGAGCCTGGCCAAGGTCCCATCACTGTCTTGTCCGCCGCCTCGGTGACCGCGCGCCGACCCACCGCGCTCTCGTCCGCGAGGAGGCCGACATGGCCAGCATCCCACCCGTCTCCCGCGTCGTCATCGGCGGCGTGGACACCCACAAAGACCTGCACGTCGCCGCCGTGATCGACACCGACGACCACGTTCTGGACACCCAGGCGTTCTCCACAACCCGCGCCGGCTACCGCGCCCTGCTCGCCTGGATGCGCACCTTCGGCGACGTCCGCCGCATCGGCATCGAAGGCACCGGCTCCTACGGCGCCGGACTCCTGCGCCACCTGCAGCAGGCCGGCATCGAGATCCTGGAGGTCAACCGGCCCGACCGCTCCGACCGGCGCCGCCGCGGCAAGGACGACACCCTCGACGCCGAGAACGCCGCCCACGCCGCGCTGGCCGGCAACCGCGTGATCACTCCCAAGACCCGCACCGGCATGGTCGAGTCCTTACGCGTCCTGCGGATCGCCCGCTCCACCGCCGTCAAGGCCCGCCGCGTCGCCCTGCAGATGCTGCGCTGCCAGATCATCTCCGCGCCCGAGGAACTCCGCGACCAGATACGCAACCTGACGCGGATGCAGCTCATCCGCACCTGCGCCGCCTGGCGGCCGGACGAGACCGCCTTCCGCGACCCCGTCTCAGCCACCCGCATCGCGATCAAGTCCCTGGCCCGCCGCTACCTGGAACTCAACGACGAGGTCGCTGATCTCGACGCGATGATCGAGCCTCTGGTCCGTGAACTGGCACCCTCGCTGCTGGAGCGGACCGGCTTCGGGATCGAGAACACCGCCCAGCTCCTGGTCACCTGCGGCGACAACCCTCAGCGGGTCACCGACGAGGCCCGCTTCGCCAAGCTCTGCGGCGTCGCCCCGCTGCCCGCCTCCTCCGGGAAGGTCCAGCGTCACCGGCTCAACCGCGGCGGCGACCGCCAGGCCAACTCCGCTCTCCACATGGCCGTCGTCTGCCGCCTGCACTACGACGAGGCCACGCAAGAGTACGTCGAACGCCGCACCAGCGAGGGCAAGACGAAGATGGAGATCATCCGTTGTCTCAAACGCTACGTCGCCCGCGAGGCCTACTACCTGATCAAGCAGGACAGCACCCCGAACCGGTCGGTCCAGAGGGGTTGACATTCAGGAGAGCGTCGCCGGGTCGCAGTACACGAGTTTCCGGCTCGCCGAGCACCTGGAGGCCGCCGGTATCGCCGCCTCCATCGGATCGGTCGGCGACGCCTACGACAACGCCCTGATGGAGAGCACGATCGGCCTCTTCAAGACTGAACTGATCAAGCCCCGGCGGCCGTGGAAGATGCTGTCCGACGTCGAACTCGCCACCGCCGAGTACGTCGACTGGTACAACCACCGGCGACTCCACGGTGAGATAGGCCACGTCCCGCCGGTCGAATACGAGAACAACCACTACCTCGCAACCACGAAACCCCAGGTCACACCCAACATCTGAGATCTCTACCGAACCCGGAGCGGTTCAACGTCGACCAGCCAGGCCCGGGCCTCGGTCGATCGTCTACTGGGGTCCGGCGTCGACCGCTGCTGTTCGCGCTTGTTGGTGTCAGCCACTGGTGTCAGCCGCCGCACGCAGCCTTGACAAGCGTGGCTTTCCCCTCCGGCCTGGAATACCAGTTCGGAACCCTCAACGCCCTGTCCACAGCCCCGAGATCGTAATGCTCGGCGTCGACGCTTCGGAAGGCACGGCGCTTATCGGTTCCGTGGCCATACATCGAGGAGGACTCTTCCTCCGCGACTGTCACCGCCGCCGGTAGAACCAACTTCCCTCATAGTCGCGGTCGACGGTCTCCTGTGACTCGATCACGAGCCCGTCATAGAGCTCGGCCATGTCGTGTTCGGCGGCGACCCTACGAACTCGGCCGTCAAAGGTTGCGTCCTGCTGGCAGGCATCGCGCTCTTGATCTGTTGAGACGCCGAGCCACACCGAGTAGTAGAAGGGCTGGCTGAACGCGACGACGAACTCGACAAGAGTGACGCCGTCGACGGCAAACTCACGGAGCAAGCCGTCCTCGACGCGCTTCAAGCGTTCCCAGTCCGGTTTCGGCTGCTTTGCTCTCCACAGCCTCTCGCCCCTTTTCTTACTCATGCCCAGTTCCCCCCTGCTGCCCTGGTACCGCGCCTGCCTGGCCTGCGGCAATCACCCATCCCCTCGGTGCCCAGTAGTGTCGCAGGACAGGCTCCGGTTGGCCGTTCTAACTGCGGATCTGCCGCCCCGGCCACAACGTGTTCTGACCTCATGCCCGTGTGCCTGCCTGTTGGGCGGGAGCGGGCGGTCGGCGGTGCCGAGCGGGGCGCAGACATGAGCGCGGGCGCCGCCGGCCGCCCGCTCCCGCCCGGAGGAGCGAAGCGACGACGGGTGCTTGAACCCGTGAAGAAGGTTGTAACTCAGTCGGTGCTCTGGGCTTTGTCCTGTCTCGGTTGATGCTTGACAGTTCGGTCCCAGCTGATGGGCCTTCACCCGCGAAAGTGGACACGCGTTCGGGTGGTTATGCGGCCAGCGTGAGCTTATCGGGCTCCTGCTGGTGCTGGTGTTCGTAGTCGACGGGGCTGAGGTGTCCGTTGGCGGAGTGCCTGCGGCGGGTGTTGTAGCGGGTGAGCCACCGGAAGACGGTGCGTCGGCAGAGTTCCGCGCCCGGGTAGTGGTGGGCGCCGCGCAGGGTCTCCCGCTTGAGGGTGGCGTGGAAGCTCTCGCAGGCGGCGTTGTCGGCGGAGGTGACGACCGCGCCCATGGACTGGGTGACGCCCAACTCGCCGCACAGGTCGGCGAATTCGCGCGATGTGTACTGGGCGCCGTGATCGGAGTGGAAGACCGCGCCGCTCAGTCCGCCGCGGGTGGCGGCTGCCATCCGCAGGGCGTCGGCGACGAGTTCGGTGCGCATGTGGGCGGCGATGGACCAGCCGACCACCCGGCGGCTGTAGCAGTCCAGGACGGTGGCCAGGTAGAGGAACTTGCCGTCCCCGGTGGGGAGATAGGTGATGTCGCCCATGTACTTGACTCCGGGCACCGGGGCGGTGAAGTTCCGCTGGAACAGGTCCGGGACCGGTGTCGCCGACGGCTCGGGGATCGTGGTGCGGACCCGTCTGCGCAGGCGTATGCCCTGGATGGAGAACTTGCGCATCACGCGGGCCACCCGTTTCTCGTTGATCTTCCGGCCGTCGGCGCGGAGCTCGGCGGTGATCCGCGGGGACCCGTAGGCGCCGTCGGAGTCGGCATGGACGGCGCGGATCTGCTCGGCCAGGGCCCGGTCGGCGGCCCGACGCGCGGTCCGCGCGTCGGCTCCGTCCCGCCACTTGTAGTAGCTGGACCGGTTCACGCCCAGCACCTGGCACAACCGCTTCACGCCGAAGGCGTCCCGGTGGTCGTGGACGAACTGGAAGCGGTTCACCAGTTCGTCTCGCCAGCGAAATACTTGGCCGCCTTGCGCAGGATGTCCCGCTCGGTGGCGAGCTTCCGCTCACTCGCCTCAAGCTCGGCCACCCGGGCCTCCAGCTGCCGGATCCGTTCGTCCGGATCGGCGGACGGTGCCGACTGTCCTGCCCGGGCCGGCGCTGCCCCACCTGCCCGAGGAGCTGCGGGAGCGACCCCGCGACGTTCCCGGTCCCGCAGCACCCACTCACGCAGCGTCGCCCTGTTGATGCCCAGGTCAGCGGCGATGCTCTTGTAGGTCGCCCCGGGCGTGGACTCGTACAGGGCCACGGCATCGGCCTTGAACTCGTCCGAGTAGTCCTTCATCGCCATCGGCGGTGTTCTCGCTTCCTCCGGATCAAGCAGATCCAGTATCAGCGTGTCCACCGCTCAGGGGGAGGCCCCGATCGACGACTGCCTCCTGTCCACCAGCCTGATCATGGACTGCGGTGTGGTCAGTTCATCGGACTCCATGAGTTCAACCTGAGTCCGTATCCGAGTCTTCCTGCGTGCCAGCAGCAGGCGTTCCGTTCTCTTCGCCGTTGGCGGGGAGGTCGATGCCCCGGCGTGCTAGCTCCATCTGCGCCTGTGCCCGGATGCGGTCGTTGTCTGCGAGTCGCTGCTTCACGTCGATCTCGCCTCGCGTCCGCAGGAGCTTGATCCAAAGGTTACCCAAGACGCCCGCTGCTGAAATGACGGCCGTTAACAGGGCAATGATCAGCATGATCACAGGCGGTTGATCGGCGGATGCAGGTGGTGGAGACGGCGCCGGTCCTGCTGATAGCACCGTTGCCCCGCCCAGCCACACAAACGACAGCAGCAGCGGTCCGAGCAGGGCGATCGTCTGTCCCTGAAAGCGCCTGTCTCGACCGCGACCGCGAACGAAGAGCGCCACGATCCACAGGGCGGGGACGACCGGACCGAACAATAGCCAGGCTTCTAGCAGATAGGACATGTTTCATGTTCGCGCACAACTCGGTTGTAGGTCATGCAAAATGGCGAAACTACAGGGCTGGGTGACTGCCAGTGGCACAGCAGCGCGACCAGCGAGTTGGGGTGTCCATTGCAGGCTCGTACCCATGCTGCAACCGTGCCCAGCCGGTTTGACTGGGTGATTCCGGCAGATCGGAAATTGACGGGAGCCAGAGACTCGTGGGTGTCCCTCATTCGATCTGCCACAAGGGCGTTGTGTACTTCTCCGGTCGGCTGTTGATGAGCAACTGGCGCAGGTCATCGCGCTGTGAGCCGTCGAGATTCAGGGCCTCGGTCAGGTGGCGGAACGTCGTGTGAGTGATTCCGCGGCTTCGGGCGTCCGCCTCAAACTGGGCGAGTTGGGGTAGCAGCGTCTCGGTGTCGAGTTGCCTCGGGTGTTGCTCCTTGAGCCAGAGTGCCTTGTTGCGCTCGTAGTCGATTTCCGAGAAGCCGCAGATCTCGCGGCTCAGGGCTTCTGCCTCGTCTAGTGTGGTGGTCGAGATGGCGGCGCGGGCCAGTTCGTTGCGGCTCAGGGCGTCGTCCAGGTCGGCCTCGTGGACCGTCGGGCTCTCGTCGGTGAGGGGGATGGGGAGGCCGGCGTCTCGGACTTCGCAGGTGCCGCGTACGCCTCGGGCCGTTGCCGCGAGCATCCCTGTGGCCTCTGAGGGGTGCCACTCCAGGACCGTGCTGATCGGCTCGGTGTCCGGTCCCGTGAAGGTGTGGACGAGGGGGCCGAGCAGGGGACGCAGGTCGTCGGGAGGGAGTTCGCCGTCGAGGCCGGGGCCTGCGATCAGCAGGCGGATCGGCGTGTCCACCTGGGCGCAGGCTGCCAGTGTCAGGGAGTCGGCGAGCGGGCTTTTCAGGGTCGGTTCGTCGCCTCGGGCCAGGATGTCGCCGCCAACGTCGAGGAGATCGACCGACGTCGGCTCCAGGTGGGCGATCAGGTCCGTGAGCTGGCTGGTGATGCCTTCGGCGCCGTGCTTCGGGTCGATCAGGGCGAAGGTGTGCGGGAGCTCTGCGGCCAACCGGGGGAGTGTCGAGCCTGCCGGTGCGATGGGGCGGGCGGTCGCCGGCACGGTCCAGACGGCTGGGGTGAGCGGTTGGAGGCCGGTGAAGTTGTCTGCTCCTCGGGGGCCCGGTACCGGGTCGATCAGCAAGCGGTCCCATGCGTACGTGAAGATCACCGTATGGTCGCTGTCACCCCCGTACAGGGCGGCGTCAAGCATTGCGGCGGCGACTGCGTCGCCCCCTCCTCCTGCTGCGACGATCAACCGCGTCATGGGTCCAAGCCTACGGGGTGGGCCGTTGACCACTCACTCTATAGTGGCTAGAGGCTATAGCCACTTGGACGAGGAGGGGACACATGCCTCAGATCGAGGAGGCGCAGCCGAAGTATCTCCAGATCGCGCACTTCATCCGCGATCAGATCCTTCGGGGTGACCTGCGGCCGGGGGACGAGGTTCCCTCGGAGCGGCAGTTGGCGGCGGCCTGGAAGGTGTCGCGGCCGACGGCGGCGCGGTCTTTGGAGGCGTTGAGCCATCAGGGGCTCGTCGAGAAGCGGCAGGGGTCCGGCACGTACGTGCGGAGCCTCGAAGTGAACCGGCGGGCCAGGGAGTTGTACGGGCGGGCGTGGCAGACGGGGAAGATCTACACGCCCGGTGAGTACGCCGTGATCACCTCGGCGGGATGGCTGGATGCGCCCGACTACGTCGCTGAGGCACTGGGCCTGGTGAAGGATCTCCGGGCGGTGCACCGTCAGCGGGTGACCAACAATCAGGACGGGCCGATCACGCTGTCCACCTCGTGGTTCGCGTCGGATGTCGGGCAGCGGGCGCCCAAGCTCCTGGAACCGGAGAGGATCCAGGAGGGAACCCTGATGTACGTCGAGAACATGACCGGTCGGCAGGGCAGTTACGCCGAAGACCGGATGTGTGCGCGACAGGCGACCGAGGAAGAGGCGACCGACCTCCTTTTGGAGCCGGGCTCTGCCGTGCTGATCGTGCATCACGTCGTCTTCGACCTCCAGGACCGGCCGTTGGAGTTCGCCGAAGCCACCTACCCACCTCACCGCTGGGCTTTCGAACAGGGGTACCCCCTCACCTGAGGATTCATCACTTCGGTGTTCGTGCTTGCGCACTACGACTGGCTAATGCCACTATCCAGTAAGTGGCTAAGGCCACTTACGGAAGGGGGCACGGAGTGACGAGTCAGCGGCCGAGCCGTGAAGCCGGCTTACCTTGCCGGGCTTGCCGGGGACGCGGTTGGAAGCGGGTCAGTTCGCGTACGTCCCTGGCGCTCACCGTTGCCGCCGACCGCACTCGTGCCACATCGAAGCGGCGCTGTCCCGACTGTGACGGCAGCGGCAAGGAGTGAGTGCGGATGGCCTATACGATCGACCGCTACGCCTCCGGGGACTCTCCGCGGCTGGGGGCTATGACCTTGCATCCGACCCCGGAATCCGCCCCCCGGGCGCGACGCTGGTTCCGGAAGTTCATCGCCCCCTACAACCCGGCCTGCTCGGTCGAGGACTGCACGCTGATGATCTCGGAACTGGTGACCAACGCCATCCGTTACGGGCAGGCGGACGAGCCGTGGGTCGTGCGGGTGGAGTGGTTCCGGGAGGGGGCCGCGCTGCGGGTCGAGGTGCACAACCCCGGGTTTCCTGCCAGCGTGCGGCTCCGGCGTCCCGACGCCAGCGACGCACATGGGCGCGGGCTGCTGCTGGTCGACTCCATCGCCGAGTCGTGGCACTCCGGGCCCAGTCGCTTCGGCGGCACGGTGGTGTCGTTCGTGGTGGCCGATGCCTGGCCGGTGTGAAGGGAATGCCTTCTGCTGGTTCTGCGACGGGGAATTCCTTGTTCCTGAGCGTCCTGGTCGTTGTGTGCGATGCCTCCGGCCAGGTGCTGTAGGTGTCTGAAGTGCTGCTTCCTGCCGGCCTGGCAGGAACTTGAAGACACCTACCGCCTGAGCTGAGCCCCCGGCCCGGTGTCAGCCGTCTTCCCGGCCAGGAAGCGGCGCTCCGTGGAGGAACGCTTGGTAAGCGTCTGCGGCGTCATCCTCCACTGCTGGCTCTGCCGGTCCGTACCGTGTGTCGTTCCGGTCGCGTTTCGGTCCGGAGAGCCAGAAAGCCTCGTCGGTTTCTACGTCGTAGAAGTTTGCGTCGAACAAGCCGAGAGCCGTGGCACGCCGCAGGGTCCGCCCCTGGAAGTAGGCCGTCTTCCAAGTCTTGGAGAAGTCCACCCATCCGATCCATGAGGGTCCGCGGTCGGTGTTGTAGCCCGTTTTGAGCTGCACGAACATGATCCTGCGAGGCATGGCCCCAGCCTGGCTGACAGGGCCGATCCGACCAACTGAGTTTCTTGGGGGGCGATCCTGGAATCGGCCCTACCGAGGGGCGTACGGTCCGATGCGGCCGGACGAGCTGGCTGGCCTCCGCCGCCGTGACGTCGACCTGGACACCTGCGCATCCGGGTGCGCCTTGCCGAGCCCGGGCGGATGGACGGGCGGGATGTCCGGGGCGGGACCAAGTCCGAGGCGGGTACGCGGACTGTGATTCTTCCCGCGTTCCTCCGTCGGGAGCTCCGCCGGCACCTGGAGAGCTATGCCGAGCCGGGACCGGATGGGCTGCTCTTTGTCGGTGCACCTTCGGGCGGAGGGGGCGGAAACGGCGGAAGGTGCGAGAGATCGTCGGCATGCGGGGGCTTGCGGTTCACCTCCAGCACACGGGGCACAGGACGCACACTGTCCAAGCGCTCTGGCAGGAATCTGGCGCGCGGGGGGAGTGATCACCGAGGACAGCAAAAAGGCCCGGGTCTCTGACCTGGGCCTTGATCGTGGAGCGGGTGACGAGAATCGAACTCGCGCTCTCAGCTTGGGAAGCTGATGTTCTACCATTAAACTACACCCGCGTAGTGCATCCGTCACCCAAGGTGATCATCCCGGGGTGGTGTCCGAACGCTCGCTCACTGTACCCCATGCCCGGCTCCCGGTGTCGTAGCCGTGGGGTCTGCTCTGTGTTTCGGGCGGGTGACGAGGCTGCGGGGGGCCGGAGTTGGGGCGTACGGTGTGGCGGTGGTTGCGGGTCTGGACGGGGTCGGAGTGCCGCCTGGAGGGCCGCCCCGTAGATCCCGTAACGTGGCATTTGTCGTCAGGCAACTGGCAGCCAGACGCGGTTCTTGGGGAAGGGACTCTAGGACTTGATGGAGCGCACCGTCGTCCGTTGTGCCGATGGGCACGTGTTCAGTACCGCTTCGTTCCCGATGCAGAAGGCCGAGCGACTCGGCCCCGGCCGGCTCGTCCGGTGTCCACGGTGTGCCCGGCTCCGCAGCGCGGTTCCGGTGAGCATCGAGGGGCGATAGCGGCGGTAACAGAGAGGTAGGAGGACTGGCGCGCGGCGCCGGCGATTGTGGCCGGTCCGCGCGCCTTGCGTATCCTCGGGGCGTGCTTCTCTCAGACAAGGACATCAAGGCCGAGATCGACGCCGGGCGAGTTCGGATCGATCCGTACGACGAGTCGATGGTTCAGCCGTCGAGTATCGACGTGCGCCTCGATCGTTACTTCCGGGTCTTCGAGAACCATCGGTACCCCCACATCGACCCCTCCGTCGAGCAGCCCGATCTCACCCGCCTCGTCGAACCCGCCGGCGACGAGCCGTTCATCCTCCACCCCGGGGAGTTCGTGCTCGCCTCGACGTACGAGGTCGTCACACTGCCTCATGATCTTGCCTCGCGGCTGGAGGGCAAGAGTTCCCTCGGGCGGCTCGGGCTCGTCACCCACTCCACCGCCGGGTTCATCGACCCGGGGTTCTCGGGGCACGTGACACTGGAACTGTCCAACCTCGCCACGCTCCCCATCAAGCTCTGGCCCGGTATGAAGATCGGCCAGCTGGCCATGTTCCGGCTCACCTCGCCCGCCGAGCACCCCTACGGCAGCGAGCGCTACGGGTCCCGTTACCAGGGGCAACGGGGGCCGACCGCCTCCCGTTCCTATCTCAACTTCCACAGGACGCAGGTGTGAGCCGGTGAGCAGCGACATCCGGGAGAATCTCACGTACGAGCGGTTCGGCACCGCCGTACGGGAGCTGGCGCAGACCATCGCCGACGACGGCTACGAGCCCGACATAGTCCTCTCCATCGCCCGCGGCGGCGTCTTCGTCGCCGGCGGCCTCGCCTACGCCCTCGACTGCAAGAACATCCACCTCGTGAATGTGGAGTTCTACACAGGCGTCGGTACGACGCTCGAGATGCCCGTCATGCTTGCTCCCGTCCCCAACGCGATCGACTTCACCGACAAGAAGGTGCTGATCGCCGACGACGTCGCCGACACGGGCAAGACGCTCAAGCTCGTGCACGACTTCTGCCTCGGGCATGTGGCGGAGGTGCGCTCCGCGGTGATCTACGAGAAGTCGCAGAGCCTCGTCAAGTGCGAGTACGTCTGGAAGCGGACGGACGACTGGATCGAGTTCCCCTGGAGCGTCGAACGGCCTGTCGTGCAGCGGGTCGGGCAGGTTCTCGACGCCTGAGCGTGCAGAAGGGGGCCCGGGCGACCGTTTCCGTGGTCGCCCGGGCCCCCTTCTGGCGGTCGTCAGCCCTGAGGCCTGTCAACCCTGAGGCCTGTCAGCCCTAGAACGTGCCCAGCTTCACGATCGACAGCAGCGCGATCAGCTGGATCGCCGACGCACCCAGGGCCTTCGGCCACGGGAGGTCGTGGGAGCGGGAGACCATCAGGGTCAGCAGGGCGCCCGCCGCCACCCAGGTGGCCCAGCCGAGCAGCTTCACGAACGTCGCGTCGCCGCCCAAGAACATCGCCACGACCAGACGCGGCGCGTCCGTGATGGACATGATCAGCATGGACAGGCCCACCGTCGGCTGCCACGCGCCGTCGCCGCCCAGCTGACGGGCCAGGGTGTGGGTGACGACACTGAGCACGAACGAGCTCAGCACCATCGCCACCGCCGTGACCAGCACGATCGGCACCGCGTTCGACAGCGTCGCGTCGATCGCTTCCTTGCGGGCGCCGTCGAAGCCGAAGACGGCGAGCAGGCCGTAGAGGAACGTGACGATCAGGGCCGGGGCCCACATCGTGTAGTCCCGCATGCGGAGGAAGGTCTGGCCGGGGGAGAGCACGATGCCCCTCAGCAGTTCCTTCCAGTGCAGCGGCGGGCCGATCGGGCCCGGCGGCGGCGCGGTGGCGGAGCCCGCGTGGTACGTCTCGCCCTGGCTGTACGGGTCCTCGCCCACCGCGAACGCCTGGGTGCTGCCCGGGTTGTTCGCCGCGTACGGGTCCTGGGCGCCCTGCCCGTACGGGGCGCCGCCGTCGCCGAAGTACTCCGGCTCGCCGTGCGGGCCCTGCGGCGCGCCGCCCTGGCCGCCCGGGCCGGGGCCGTAGCCACCGCCCTGCGGGGCCTGCGGGTAGCCGTACGACGGTCCCGCCGGGGCCTGCCCGTACGACGACGGCCCCGGTCCGTACGACGGTCCCTGCTGACGGCCGTACGACGGCCCTTGCGGGGCCTGTTGCCCGTACGGCGGTTGTTGCGGTCGCGAGTGCGGGGCGGCGTGATTGTCGCGGCCGCCGCGTCCGTTCCTGAATCCAGCCACGTTCTCGAACGTACCTGCTTCCCCGGAGTGACGTGCCGGGCCCAGCCATCCGGGCCAGGCTTTGCTGCCGAGCTGTGACATCCCCTAGTGGCCTGACCGTGCCCTCCCGGTGACATCCCCTAAGGGAGGTCACCGGGAGGGCACAGGGGTTCACTGGGCTCACTGAGCCGGCGTCGCGCGTCGGTCAGTTCGCGAACACTCCGCCGAACTGCGGCGTGCCCGACGTCGAGACGCCGACGTTGCCCGGGGAGAGCGCACGGGAGCCGGTGGTGGTGATCTTCGCGCCGTTGGAGGGCAGGTAGGTGACCGAGCCGTCGCCGGCGTTCTCGAAGCTGCCGACGACCAGATCGGCCTTGCCGTCGCCGGTGACATCGTCGAGTTTGACGTCGAGGCCGAAGAGGTCGTTCTTCTCGTCGCTGCCCGGGACGCCGGCGGTGCTCTGGGCGAACGTCTGGAAGCCGGACGACACGTTCAGGCCGGATGCCGAGCCGTACAGGACGGTGACCATGCCGGCGTCGGTGACGCCCCCGAGGTCCTCCTTGGCGGTGGCGACGGCCAGGTCCTGGTAGCCGTCCCCGTTGATGTCGCCGAGGTCGAGGTCCCAGCCGAAGCTGTCACCCTTCTCCGAGCTGCCGGGCACGTTCCCGGTGTTCTGGGTGACGCCGGTGGTGCTGCCGGGGCCGGAGGCCGTGCCGTAGGTGATGTTCACCTTGCCGCCGTCGGCCGCGCCCACCGGGTAGGTCCGCCCGTCGCTGGTCTTGGCGTCCCAGCCCGCGCCGCTGATGATGTCGCCGTAGCCGTCGCCGTTGATGTCGCCGATGCCGGTGATCGTGCCGGGCAGGAGGGTCTTCGTGGGCGCCGCGCTGAGACCGCTCGCGGTGCCGGGGACGTAGTAGTTGGTGTTCCAGCCGTTGCCGGTCTTGGTCTCGAAGCCGTCGACGACCAGGTCGGTCCTGCCGTCGCCGTTCACGTCGCCGGCGGTGAGGTTCAGCGGGCCGTAGCCGCTCGACATGACCGGGGCCTTGACCGTCGTGCGCCCGCCGGGGGTGCCGGCCGTGGTGAAGCCGCCCTTGTAGACGTAGATCGTGCTCGCCGAGCTGCCCACGGCCAGATCGGCCTTGCCGTCGCCGTCGAAGTCGCCGGCGGCCAGGGTGTTGCCCCAGTGGTCGTGCGAGGAGGCGGCCGGGTCCTTGACGTCCACGCTCTTGCCGGTGAGACCGCTCTTGGAGCCCCACAGGATGGCCAGGGCGCCGCCGCCCGTGTCGGTGCCGACCTTCTCGTTCGGGGAGCCGACGGCGAGGTCGTCGTAGCCGTCCCCGTTGAAGTCCGCGTACGCCGTGGCGTAACCGAAGAAGTCGCCCGCCTCGGCGGTACCGGGGACGCCGGTGGTGTTCTGGCTGATGGTGGTGCGCTTGGCGGAGGTCACGCCGGAGGCGCTGCCGTAGAGGGCGACGACCTGGCCCGCGTTGGCGTGGCCGCTCACGGCCGCGCCGGGCGCGGAGGCTACGACGTCGCCGATGCCGTCGCCGTTGAAGTCGGCCTTCGCGACCTTGAAGGAGTCCGCGGCGGTGGCCGTCGTCGCCGCGAACGTGAGCAGCCCGCCCGTCAGCGCGGCCGCGGTGGCCGTCGCGAGGGCGAGTCGCAGGTGGCGGTGCTGGTGCATGCGGGTTCTCCTGCAGCATGCGGGGGATGCCTCGCACGGGCATCCGCAGTCGATGGGGTGCCGGGCGTTCAGGTGTTTGACGGGAGTTGGTCCCGCTGTCATGAACGGGTCGGCTTACGGATGACCATCGGTGTGACGTAAGGGTTGTAGGTGAGTTCGATAAACGGCCGAAAGAGGTCCATCAGAGATCCACCAGAGATCCATCGCGGCTCGCCGCGGGGTGACCCCGGTCCGGTCCGCGGGGAGGCCGGGGAGGAGGATGAGGGCATGAGCGTAGTCAAGATCAACGTGCTGACTGTTCCTGCCGAACAGCGGGAGATCCTTGAGAAGCGGTTCGCCTCACGGGCCCACGCCGTCGAGAGCTCCGACGGTTTCGAGTGGTTCGAGCTGCTGCGTCCGGTCGACGGGACCGACAGGTACCTCGTCTACACCCGCTGGCGCGACGAGGCCGCTTTCGAGGCGTGGCGCGACGGCCCGATGCGCTCCGCCCACCGCGACGGCGGCGCGGGCGAGGGCGGCGAACGGCCCACGCCGGCGGCGACGGACGCGACGCTGTGGTCCTTCGAGGTCGTGCAGCAGGCGGGACCGGGTTCCGCGGGCGCGTAGTTCCTACGGCGGTGTGCCGCGCCCCCGTGGGTGGTGACCGACGCTGACTCTGTCGGGGATCTTGGCGGTCTGCTCAGTCTCTGGCGGACCGCCAAGACCTCGGCCGGGGGATCCCGTGCTGGTCCAGGTAGTTCTGGAAGGCGGTCGGCCGTCGGGACGGAGGCGCTTCTCCGGTCGGCGGCCGTCGGCTGAGGCGCTCGATGTTTGCAGCGATGGCTGTGAACACGTGCTGTAAGTGGGCTTTGTGCTGTCCCCGGTAGCGGCAGTGGCGCATGCCGTGTCCGTGGGCGAGCTCGTTGATGGTGCCTTCCACTCCGGAGCGGACCGCGTAGCGAGCCTGCCATTCGGGTGTCTGCTGCTCGGCACGGACTCGGAGTTGCAGGTCACGGAGTTCTCGCGGGGGGAAGCCCACGCTCCGGGCGCTGTCGGCGGTGGTCGTGCAGCGGGTGCGGACCGGGCAGGGCCGGCACTGGCTCTTGGTGAACCGGGCCACGATCAGAGGTGCCGCCGTGGGCGAGGAAGTCGGGTAGGGGCCGTGCCAGCCCGCGCTGGTCTCGCCCTGCGGGCAGGTGACCTGCCGACGGTCGAAGTCGATGTGGAAGTCGTCGCGGCCGAACCCGTTGTTCCTGCGGTTCTGGCGGGTGGTGTTGACCGGCAGTGGTCCGGTGACCGTGACCTGGTGTTCGCGGGCTGCCTGTTCCAGATGGACCAGGGAGGTGTAGCCGCCGTCGACCAGATGCTCGGCGGGCAGCAGCCCGCGGCGCTTGAGCCGGGTGTGGATGCCGGGCAGAGCCTTCGCGTCGTAGCCGGTGGCATCGGTGGTGGCCACATCCGTGATCACGTTGACGCCGTCGGGATCGCAGGTCTCGGTGAGATGCGCGACGAACCCCTTCCAACGGGTGACGTGTCCGCGGCGCGCGTAGCGGGCCGTCGGATCGTAGGGCGAGACGACCGCGACGGACGAGGGCGGCAGCCCGCCGTCCTCCACGGTGCGCCAGCGCAGGCGCCCGGCCCCGTCACGGTAGTAGTTCTGCACCATGATCTGCCGCAGGGCCTGGACGCGGGGCCCTGACAGGCGTTCCGGCCCGTGCTGCCCGAGGTGCTCGATCAGCCGGACGGCGTCGCCTCCGGTGGCGAGGATTCTGGTCTTGGGGCGGGTGGGGTTCTTGCCCAGACGGACCGGACGGCCGTAGCGGCGCCCCCACTCCTCGTCCACCAGGCCGGCCAGCAGGTGATCAGCGGTGCCGGCCAGCTCTTCCAGCGCGGCGCGGACGGCCTCGGTGACCAGTTCCAGCCGGGTCAGGTCGCGCACCGCGGCCAGGACGTGGGTGGAGTCCGTGCGCTGGGTGGTGCGTTCGCGAACGAGACCGGCCTCCTTCAGGCGTTCGAGCGCGAGGTCGAGGAGACGGTCGGCTCGGCCGTCCTCGGTGAGACGGTCGCGGAAGTCGGCCAGCACGCTGTGGTGGAAGCCGGGATCGTCCAGTTCCATGGCCAGCGCGTATTTGAAATCGATGCGGCAGCGAACCGCTTCGGCCGCCTGCCGGTCCGACAGACCGAGCAGGAACTGGAGCACACAGACGGTGGCCAGCTGGGCGGGCGAGAGCCCTGGGCGGCCGTCGCGGGGGTACCAGTCGGCGAAGTCCTCGTCACGCCACAGCCCGCCCAGGCGGTCTCTCACCCACATCGCCGTTGTACCGCTCGGGTTGCTCGCCCGCGCCATCTGCATGGTCAGAGAAGGGACTTGCTCACCAGAACGGGCGTGAAGCGACAACGGGCACCTCGACAACTGCATCGGTCCTTGAACAGAGCCGAGCATGCCCGTTGATCATGCTGCCCCGCCGGGGATCCTCAAGATCCCCGACAGAGTCAGCGTCGTGGTGACCCTGCGGGGGCGCGGCGTGACGGCGTCAGGCGGTGGGGTCGGTGGCTTCGGCGGGGCGCTCGGCCACGAAGGAGCCCAGGCCCGGCTCGGTGTAGGTCAGGCCCTCTTCGCGCAGCGCGCGCAGCACCTTGTGCGCAGTCGCGTTGGCGATGCCGAACTCCGTCGTGAGCTGCACGACGGACGGCACCCGGGCGCGCGGGCGGTACGTACCGTCCGCTATGCGCCGCCGGATCACCTCGGCCACCTGGCGCCACCGGGGAACGTCGGGAGCAAACTCGATCACGGCAACATCATGCCTGGAATGCCGCAGTTGCTGTGAATCCGTTGTGGAGATGTGGACGGACTCCGCAGCCGGCGGGCAGCAGGGCTGGCGTCATGCGTGACGGTGCCCTCCGTCCCGTAGGAGACGGAGGGCACCGGAACTTCCGTACCGGGGGCGTTACTTCACCGGCTCCGGCTCCGGCGCGGGCTCCGCCTCAGGCTCGCCTGCCGGGTCCACCGGGGTTTTCACCGAGTTCAGGAGGAGCTGGGCGACGTCCACGACCTGGACCGATTCCTTCGCCTTGCCCTCGTTCTTCTTGCCGTTGACCGAGTCGGTCAGCATGACCAGGCAGAAGGGACAGGCCGTGGAGACGATGTCGGGGTTCAGCGAGAGGGCCTCGTCGACGCGTTCGTCGTTGATGCGCTTGCCGATCCGCTCCTCCATCCACATCCGCGCGCCGCCCGCGCCGCAGCAGAAGCCGCGCTCCTTGTGGCGGTGCATCTCCTCGTTGCGCAGGCCGGGGACGCTCGCGATGATCTCGCGCGGCGGGGTGTAGATCTTGTTGTGGCGGCCCAGGTAGCACGGGTCGTGGTAGGTGATGATGCCCTCGACCGGGGTCACCGGGACCAGCTTGCCCTCGTCGACCAGGTGTTGGAGCAGTTGGGTGTGGTGGATGACCTCGTAGTCGCCGCCGAGCTGCGGGTACTCGTTGCCGATGGTGTTGAGGCAGTGCGGGCAGGTGGCGACGATCTTCTTCGCCGCCCTCGGCTTCCTCGACTCCGCCGTGACGTTGCCGTCGTCGTCCAGTTCCTCGCCGAACGCCGTGTTCAGCGCCATGACGTTCTCCATGCCGAGCTCCTGGAACAGGGGCTCGTTGCCCAGCCGGCGGGCGGAGTCACCGGTGCACTTCTCGTCGCCGCCCATGATCGCGAACTTCACGCCCGCAATGTGGAGGAGCTCGGCGAACGCCTTGGTCGTCTTCTTGGCGCGGTCCTCCAGGGAGCCCGCGCAGCCGACCCAGTACAGATACTCGACCTCGGTCAGGTCCTCGATGTCCCGGCCGACCACCGGCACCTCGAAGTCGACCTCCTTCAGCCACTCCAGGCGCTGCTTCTTGGCCAGGCCCCAGGGATTGCCCTTCTTCTCCAGGTTCTTGAGCATCGTGCCCGCCTCGGAGGGGAAGCTGGACTCGATCATCACCTGGTAGCGGCGCATGTCGACGATGTGGTCCACGTGCTCGATGTCCACCGGGCACTGCTCCACGCACGCACCGCACGTTGTGCACGACCACAGCACGTCCGGGTCGATGACGCCGCCCGTGGCGAAGCCGTCGTCGGACACGGCGTCGGCCGGGCCGATCAGCGGCCGCTCGGCCTCGGCGAGAGCCGCGGCGGGCACCCCGGCGAGCTGCTCCGTGGACGCCCGCTCCTCGCCCTCCGCCGACTTTCCGCCGCCCGCCAGCAGATACGGCGCCTTGGCGTGCGCGTGGTCGCGCAGCGACATGATCAGCAGCTTCGGCGACAGCGGCTTGCCGGTGTTCCAGGCAGGGCACTGCGACTGGCAGCGGCCGCACTCCGTGCAGGTGGAGAAGTCCAGCAGGCCCTTCCAGGAGAAGTGCTCGACCTGCGACACGCCGAAGACGTCGTCCTCGCCCGGGTCCTCGAAGTCGATCGTCTTTCCGGCGCTGGTCATCGGTTGGAGCGCGCCCAGCGAGGTGCCGCCGGTCGCGTTCCGCTTGAACCAGATGTTCGGGAAGGCGAGGAAGCGGTGCCACGCCACACCCATGTTGGTGTTCAGCGAGACCACGATCATCCAGACCATCGACACGCTGATCTTGATCATGGCGACCAGGTAGACCAGGTTCTGGAGCGTCGTCAGGCTCAGGCCCTTGAAGGCCAGGACCAGGGGGTACGAGGCGAAGTACCCGGCCTCGTAGCTGTCCACGTGGTGCAGCGCGCCCTCCAGGCCGCGCAGGGTGTAGATCGCCAGGCCGATGGTCAGGATGACGTACTCGACGAAGTACGCCTGGCCCAGTTTCGAGCCGGCGAAGCGCGACTTGCGGCCCGGGCGCGACGGCAGGCTCAGCAGGCGGATCGTCATCAGTACGGCGATGCCGAGCACCGTCATCACACCGATGAACTCGGTGTACATCTCGAACGGCACGAACTCGCCGAGCCAGGGCAGCAGCCATTCGGCCTTGAAGATCTGGCCGTACGCCTGGGCCAGGGTCGGCGGCAGGGTGAGGAAGCCGATGGCCACGAACCAGTGGGCGAAGCCGACGACACCCCAGCGGTTCATCCGCGTGTGGCCCAGGAATTCCCTGACCAGGGTCACGCTGCGCTCATAGGGGTTGTCCGTGCGGCTGCCGGCCGGGACCGGCTGGCCGAGTCTGAAGTACCGGAGGAACTGGCCGATGGCGCGTGCGATCAACGCGACGCCGACCACCGTCAGGACCAGCGACACGACGATCGCGGCGAGTTGCATGAGGGCTCCTCGGGCCTGCGAGGCTTATGTATTACTAAGCGGTAACTTACCTGGTCCGTCTGAGACTACCCTCATCTTGGACCGCATTGCAGTCGGCCGTGCGGTGATCTGTGTCGCTGAGTGCTCCCTTCTCGCACACCCCGGGTGCTCCCGTCTCGTCCCCCGTGTGCCCTCCGGTCCCCCGCGTGCCCTCCGGTCCCCCGTGTGCCCTCCGGTCCCCCGTGTGCCCTCCGGTCCCCCGTGTGCCCTCCGGTCCCCCGTGTGCCCTCCGGTCCCCCGTGTGCCCTCCGGTCCCCCGCGTGCCCTCCGGTCCCCCGCGTGCCCTCCGGTCCCCCGCGTGCCCTCCGGTCCCCCGTGTGCCCTCCGGTCCCCCGTGTGCCCTCCGGTCGTCCGTATCCCGTCCTCCGGTCGTCCGTATCCCGTCCTCTGGTCGTCGTCATCCCCTCCTTCTGCTCCGCGACACGCGATCCGATGATGCGATTCGTACCGAATTGCTACATTCACCCCCTACTTTGGATCCGTGCTCTACGGGATCGCCGCCGCCACCTCCGCCCTCCTCCTGGCCGCCCTGCTCACGGCGCTGCTCCGGGCGCCGCTGCTGCGCGCCGGGGTCGTCGACCGGCGCCGGGTGCGGCCCGTGCCGCTCGGCGGCGTGGCCGTCGTCCTCGCCACCTGTGCCGTCGCCGGTGCCGGGAACTGGACCGGCGTCGCGCCGCTCGGCGACGGGACCGGTGCCCTGCTGCTCGCCGCCGGGGGTGTCGCGGTCCTCGGTGCGGCGGCCGACGCGTGGCGGCTCAGGACACGGTTCCTGGCCGTCGGTACGGCTGTCGCCGCGGCGCTCGTCGTGCCGTACGGCGAGACCGGCACGGCCGCCGGGGTGGCCGCCGGGGTGGCCGCCGTGGGTTGGGTCGTCGGCGTCACGCTCGCCTTCCGGGGGCTCGACCACGCCGACGGGCTCGCTGGGACCGTCGGGGTGGTGACTGCCTTCGGGGCCGGGATGTGTGCGGCGGCGGAGGTGCTGGACGGGCTGGCGGTACTGCTCTGCGTGCTGGCCGCGTCGCTCACCGGGTTCCTGATGCACAACTGGCCTCCCGCGCGCGCGGGACTCGGCGCGTCGGGCTCCCTCTTCACCGGGTTCCTGCTCGCCTCGGCGGGCGTGCTGGTGAGGAGCGGGGGCGGGCATACGTTCATGTCGAGCACGGCGGTGCTGTTCGGGCTCGGCGCGGTGGCCGTCGCCGACACCGTCCTGGTGCTGCTGTCCCGGGTGCTGTCCGGGCGTCCGCCGCTCCGTGACGGCCCCGATCATCTCGTCCACCGCCTCCGGCGGCTCGGGGTCACACCGTCGGGTGCAGTGGTCCTGGTCGGTGCCGGGGCGTCGGCCGGTGTCACGGTGGCCGTGCTGATCCACACCGGGTGGTGCGGGGCGGGCGCGGCTCTGTGGACGGCGGGCGGGGCCCTCGTCGCCGTACTCGCGCTGCTGCGCGTGTCGCCGTACCGTCGTCGGGCGGAGGCGCGTACGAGCGTGCGTACGAGCGTGCGTACGGGCGTCCGTACGAGTGCGCGCATGGACCCCGCCACCTCCACCGCCACCGCCGCTGCCGCCGTCCGGCGACCGTACGACACGCGGGCACATGGCGTGTCGTACGCCCCCACGCGCGCGGGAGCCACGGGAGCCACGGGATCCACGGGAGCCACGGGAGCCACGGGAGCCACGGGAGCCACGGGAACCAGCCGTGCCGGAGCCACGCGCGCGGGCGGATCGATCCCCGTCGCCCCACGCGCGCGGGTGACCCGGTCAACCCCGATCCCACCCCCGCTCCGCCCGGCCCCGCCGCAAACCCGCAGCTCAAGCACCCCTTGCGTGTAAGGAACGGATAAGACTTGAGCCCTGCAGACTCAGGTCTGTTGACCCCGCGGCGGGCGTCATGCACACTTGAGCCTGTTCCACTCAAGTCAGCTGGAGGAAATCACCATGGCACGTGCGGTCGGCATCGACCTGGGCACGACTAACTCCGTCGTCAGCGTTCTGGAGGGCGGCGAGCCCACCGTCATCACCAACGCCGAGGGTGCCAGGACCACGCCGTCCGTCGTCGCCTTCGCCAAGAACGGCGAGGTGCTGGTCGGCGAGGTCGCCAAGCGCCAGGCGGTCACCAACGTGGACCGGACCATCCGGTCCGTCAAGCGCCACATGGGCACCGACTGGAAGATCCAGTTGGACGGCAAGGACTTCAACCCGCAGCAGATGTCCGCCTTCATCCTGCAGAAGCTCAAGCGGGACGCCGAGGCGTACCTGGGCGAGAAGGTGACCGACGCGGTCATCACCGTCCCGGCGTACTTCAACGACTCCGAGCGCCAGGCGACGAAGGAGGCCGGCGAGATCGCCGGTCTGAACGTGCTGCGCATCGTCAACGAGCCCACCGCCGCCGCGCTGGCGTACGGCCTCGACAAGGACGAGCAGATCATCCTGGTCTTCGACCTCGGTGGCGGCACCTTCGACGTGTCGCTGCTGGAGATCGGCGACGGCGTCGTCGAGGTGAAGGCCACCAACGGCGACAACCACCTCGGTGGTGACGACTGGGACCAGCGTGTCGTCGACTACCTGGTGCGCCAGTTCCACTCCGGCCACGGCGTGGACCTCTCCAAGGACAAGATGGCCCTCCAGCGTCTGCGCGAGGCTGCGGAGAAGGCCAAGATCGAGCTGTCCTCGTCCACCGAGACCTCGATCAACCTGCCCTACATCACGGCGTCCGCCGAGGGCCCGCTGCACCTGGACGAGAAGCTCACCCGCGCCCAGTTCCAGCAGCTGACGGCCGACCTCCTGGAGCGCTGCAAGACGCCGTTCCACAACGTCATCAAGGACGCCGGTATCGCCCTGAGCGAGATCGACCACGTCGTCCTGGTCGGCGGTTCCACCCGTATGCCCGCCGTCGCCGAGCTCGTCAAGGAGCTGACCGGCGGCCGTGAGGCCAACAAGGGCGTGAACCCGGACGAGGTCGTCGCCATCGGCGCCTCGCTCCAGGCCGGTGTCCTCAAGGGCGAGGTCAAGGACGTTCTGCTTCTCGACGTCACCCCGCTGTCCCTCGGCATCGAGACCAAGGGCGGCATCATGACCAAGCTCATCGAGCGGAACACGACGATCCCGACCAAGCGTTCCGAGATCTTCACCACCGCCGAGGACAACCAGCCCTCCGTGCAGATCCAGGTCTACCAGGGCGAGCGCGAGATCGCGGCGTACAACAAGAAGCTCGGCATGTTCGAGCTGACCGGTCTGCCGCCGGCGCCCCGCGGCGTCCCGCAGATCGAGGTGTCCTTCGACATCGACGCCAACGGCATCATGCACGTCACGGCGAAGGACCTCGGCACCGGCAAGGAGCAGAAGATGACCGTCACCGGCGGCTCCTCGCTGCCGAAGGACGAGGTCGACCGGATGCGCCAGGAGGCCGAGCAGTACGCGGACGAGGACCACCGCCGCCGCGAGGCCGCCGAGACCCGCAACCAGGGCGAGCAGCTCGTCTACCAGACGGAGAAGTTCCTCAAGGACAACGAGGACAAGGTCCCCGGCGAGATCAAGGCCGAGGTCGAGGTCTCCATCGCGGACCTGAAGGAGAAGCTCAAGGGCGAGGACACCGCCGCGATCCGCTCCGCCACGGAGCAGGTCGCCGCCGTGTCGCAGAAGCTGGGCCAGGCCATGTACGCCGACGCCCAGGCCTCGCAGGCCACGGGCGGCGCGTCCGCCGGTGCCCCCGCCGGTGACGACGACGTCGTGGACGCCGAGATCGTCGACGACGAGCGCAGGGACGGTGCCGCGTGACGGAGGAGACCCCGGGCTTCGAGGAGAAGCCCGACGTCCCTTCCGGCGCCACCCCTGACGACGCCGAGCCGAAGGCCGCCCCCGAGGAGGGGGCGGCCCCGGCCGGGGACGCGAGCGACCGGACCGCAGGTCTGATCGCCCAGCTCGACCAGACGCGCACGGCGCTGTCCGAGCGCACCGGGGACGTACAGCGTCTCCAGGCCGAATTCCAGAACTACCGCCGCCGTGTCGAACGTGACCGGATCGCGGTCAAGGAGATCGCCATCGCGAACCTCCTGACCGAGCTCCTGCCCGTGCTCGACGACATCGGCCGCGCGCGGGAGCACGGCGAGCTCGTCGGCGGGTTCAAGTCCGTCGCCGAATCGGTGGAGACCGTCGTCGCGAAGATGGGCCTCCAGCAGTTCGGCAAGGAGGGCGAGCCCTTCGACCCGACGGTCCACGAGGCCCTGATGCACTCGTACGCGCCGGACGTCACCGAGACGACGTGCGTGGCGATTCTCCAGCCCGGGTATCGGATCGGCGAGCGCACCATCCGCCCCGCGCGCGTGGCGGTCGCCGAGCCCCAGCCCGGCGCGCAGACCGTCAAGGCCGACACGGCGGACGAGACCGCGGCGGGCGACGACAAGGAGAGCGGTGGCCCGGAGGAGGGCTGACACAAGGCTCGACGAGCGGTTCGACGAGCGGAAGGAGGGACGTCGGGGATGAGCACCAAGGACTTCATCGAGAAGGACTACTACAAGGTCCTCGGCGTCCCCAAGGACGCCACCGAGGCCGAGATCAAGAAGGCGTACCGGAAGCTCGCGCGCGAGTTCCACCCGGACGCCAACAAGGGCAACGCCAAGGCGGAGGAACGTTTCAAGGAGATCTCCGAGGCGAACGACATCCTCGGTGACCCCAAGAAGCGCAAGGAGTACGACGAGGCCCGCGCCCTGTTCGGCAACGGCGGCTTCCGCCCCGGTCCCGGAGCGGGCGGCGGCTCCTTCAACTTCGACCTGGGCGACCTCTTCGGCGGCGGCACCCAGGGCGGCCAGCAGGGCGCCGGCGGTTTCGGCGGCGGCCTGGGGGACGTCTTCGGCGGCCTGTTCAACCGGGGCGGCACGGGTACGCGGACCCAGCCGCGGCGCGGTCAGGACATCGAGTCCGAGGTCACCCTGAGCTTCACGGAGGCCATCGAGGGCGCCACCGTCCCGTTGCGGATGTCCTCGCAGGCCCCGTGCAAGGCGTGCTCCGGCACCGGCGACAAGAACGGCACCCCGCGCGTGTGCCCGACCTGTGTCGGCACCGGGCAGGTGGCCCGGGGTTCGGGCGGCGGCTTCTCGCTCACCGACCCCTGCCCCGACTGCAAGGGCCGCGGTCTCATCGCCGAGCATCCCTGCCTGGAGTGCAAGGGCAGCGGCCGCGCCAAGTCCTCCCGCACCATGCAGGTGCGCATCCCCGCGGGCGTCACCGACTCGCAGCGGATCCGGCTGCGCGGCAAGGGCGCCCCGGGCGAGCGCGGCGGCCCGGCCGGGGACCTGTATGTCACGGTCCACGTCGGGCCCCACCCGGTGTTCGGCCGCAAGGACGACAACCTGACCGTCACCGTGCCCGTCACCTTCACGGAGGCGGCGCTCGGCGGCGAGATCCGGGTGCCCACCCTGGGCGGGCCGCCGGTCACCCTGAAGCTGCCCGCCGGCACGCCCAACGGCCGCACCATGCGCGCCCGGGGCAAGGGCGCGGTCCGCAAGGACGGCACCCGCGGCGACCTTCTGGTCACCGTCGAGGTGAGTGTCCCGAAGGACCTGCCGGGGAAGGCTCGTGACGCACTTGAGGCGTATCGCGAGGCGACCGCGGGCGAGGATCCGCGGGCGCAGCTGTTCGAGGCCGCGAAGGGAGCTTGAAGGTGATGGACGGCCGTCGACGAAATCCGTATGAACTGACCGAGGAGACCCCGGTCTACGTCATCTCGGTGGCGGCCCAGCTCTCCGGACTGCACCCGCAGACGCTGCGCCAGTACGACCGCCTGGGCCTGGTCTCCCCGGACCGCACCGCGGGCCGGGGCCGGCGCTACTCGGCCCGTGACATCGAACTGCTCCGCCAGGTGCAGCAGTTGTCGCAGGACGAGGGCATAAACCTGGCGGGTATCAAGCGCATCATCGAACTGGAGAACCAGGTCGTCGCGCTCCAGTCCCGGGTGGCGGAACTGGAGGCGGCGTTGGACGGCGCGGCGGCCGCAATGCGCCAGCGCGAGGCCGCGGTGCACGCCTCGTACCGGCGCGACCTGGTGCCGTATCAGGAGGTCCAGCAGACCAGCGCGCTGGTCGTCTGGCGGCCGAAGCGGCAGCAGGACTGACCTGCGGCCGGGGCCGGTGACTCTGCGAGGGGTCCGGAGGAGACATCCTCCGGGCCTCTTCGTCGTCTCTTCGCCGTCTCTTCGTCGGTCTTCGCCGTCTCTTCGTCGTCTCTTCGCCGTCTTCTCCCCGTGTCGCCGGCAGGGGGAAACGACGGCGGCTGTCAGGGCCTGATGGGGTTTGACGGGGCTTGGCGGGGTCCTGGGCGGCACAGCGTGCGGGAGGGGTGGCCGACTTCGTTCGATCTTCTGATCGGGCGTCGAACGGGCAGCGAACGGCCCCGGGAGCGGTGCCCCTCGCGACTCGAGAGGAACGCGCGGGGAAGGGGGATCGGATGTGCGGATCTTTACCTTCCCCTGAACTCCGGCTGGGTGAAGGGTCCGTAAAGAACCATTGATGGTGATTTCACAATCCCTTCACAGGACTTGCGGAGCGTGGCGTTGCGCACTCGTTAAGTATTGCTCTTGACGCTGGGCCTGCCGGGAGCGTTGGCTTTTGAGTCATCTGGGTCTTCATGCTGCCCAGACATCTTGGGCCGCAGTGCGCTGCGCCCATGCCCCGGAAACGCACGTGAAGTGAGCCCCCTAATGCGTCGTATCGCCATATCCTTGGCCGCGTCCACGGTTACCCTTTCGCTCGCCGGATGTGGGGTGCTCAACGCTTCAGGGGACAGCGCGAGCGCCAGTCCGACCAAAGGCAACGATGTCACCATCGGCCTGCTGCTCCCGGAGAAGGCCAACACTCGGTACGACGACTTCGACTACCCGATCATCAAGGAGCACGTCGCCAGCCTCACCAAGAAGCAGGGCAAGGTGCTCTACGAGAACGCCGACGCCGACGCCAAGACGCAGGCCAAGCAGCTCCAGCAGATGATCGACGAGAAGGTCGACATCATCCTGCTCGACGCCGTCGACTCGCACGGCATCGCGTCCGGCGTCAAGAAGGCCAAGGAGGCGGGCATCCCGGTCATCGCCTACGACCGGCTGGCCGAGGGCCCGATCGACGCGTACATCTCCTTCGACAACGAGCTCGTCGGCGAGGTGCAGGGCCGCACCCTGCTCGAGGCGATGGGCAGCGTCGGGACCTCCACCAAGATCGTCATGATGAACGGTTCGCCCACCGACCCGAACGCCAAGCAGTTCAAGCAGGGCGCCCTGTCCGAGCTGAACGGCAAGGTGACGATCGCCAAGTCCTACGACACCAAGGACTGGAAGCCGGAGAACGCCCAGGCCAACATGGCTGAGTCGATCAGGGCGATCGGCGCGAGCAACATCGCCGGTGTCTACGCCGCCAACGACGGCATGGCCGGCGGCATCATCCAGGCCTTCGAGGCCGCGGGCGTCACCAACCTGCCGCCCATCACCGGCCAGGACGCGGAACTCGCCGGTGTGCAGCGCATCCTGGACGGCACGCAGTACATGAGCATCTACAAGTCCTACCCGGCGGAGGCCGAGGCTGCCGCGCAGATGGCCGTGGCCCGTGTCCAGGGCAAGGACATCCAGTTCGACGCGCTCACCCGCGACCAGGTCGACAGCCCCACCAACAAGAAGATCCCGGCCCAGCTGGTCGCCGTGACCGCCCTGACGAAGGACAACATCAAGGAAACCGTGATCGCGGACAACATCTACAAGCAGTCCGAGATCTGCGCGGGCAAGTACAAGTCGGAGTGCGCCGCCGTGGGCCTGAAGTAGCCCGCAGCCTGCGGTCCGGAGCCTGCTGCCCGCTGCCTGCTGCCTGCTGTCCGCTGCCCGCAGCGTGCGGCCCGCAGCGCTTGTCGCGCGGTCAGCAGCGGACCCGCGGGCCGGGCTCCCCTCCCGGCCCGCCTCCGCCCCCCTACCCCCGCCCGTGCCCTGAGCGGCGGCGGTCCCCCCGGGCCGCCGCCCGCCCTCGCCGCATCGCGCCACCCCCGTGGACGCGATGCGGCGTCGTGCTTTCCGGGGGTGTCGGCCGTGCGGCGGTCCCGGGACGGCGGGGAGCCTGAACGGGACCGGAGTCGGGTGACGGGCACCCTGGGGAAGCGGAATCCACGATGCACGCTGCCACACCGCCACACCACCGTCAGCTTGTTGCAATGCGACGGGCGGAGGCCCGGAAATAGCGGTGGATACCGGTGGTTTGCGCCGTCCGTAGTGCGAAGAGCCGTGTTGCGGAGCAGGTCCCGGCCGCGCATAGTTGCGGAGCCGAGGGGTCTCGACACGCGCTGTTGCGCCCCGCGGGCGGACCGTGGAACAGGCGGGTCTTCGGGGGTGAGATGGGCGATGGCCGGGCATACGGCGGGGCAGCATCCGCACGGTGCGGACCGGCTGTGCGAGGAGGGGGACCGTGTGTACTCCCGGGCGGTACGCCGCGGCCGGGTGCGGCGCGGGGAGGCGGACCGGGTGCCCTGCCTGCTGGAGCTGGCCCTGCTGCACCCCGACCCCGACGACATGGACTGGCTGGTGCCCACCTCCCCGCAGGAGGTCATGACCCGGCTGCTGCGCGGCGTCTACGACGAGGTCACCGCCAGCCACAGCCGCGTCGGCTCCGCCGTCGAGGCCATCGAGCGGTACGCCGGGCTCGGCCACCGGCTCCAGGCGCCCTCATCGCCCGAGGGCACCGCGATCCGCGTCCTGGACGGCCTCTCCCGTATCCAGGCCGCGATGGACGAGGCCACCGAGGCCTGCACCACCGAGGTCCTCACCGTGCAGCCCGGCGGCATCCGCAGGGAGGACGAGCTCACCGAGGGCCTGCACCGGGCGCTCGCCCTGCGCGGCCGCGGAGTGCGGATGCGCGACCTCTACACGCACGTCGCCCGGCACGGCCAGGGCCTGCTCAACTACCTGGAGCTGATGGGCGACGCGGTCGAGGCACGCACCCTCGACGAGGTGATCGACCGGCTGATCCTGTTCGACCGCACCGTCGCCTTCGTCCCCGCCAACACCGACCGCACGATGGCCCTGGAACTGCGCCATCCCGCGCTGGTCGGCTATCTGATGACCGTCTTCGAGCGGCTGTGGCGGCTGGCGATCCCGCTGACCGCGCCGCTGCCGGACACCGGTATCGAGGGCATCTCGCACCGTGAGCAGTCCATCGCCGCGCTGCTCGCCGAGGGCCACCAGGACGCGGCGATCGCGGAACGCCTCGGCATCAGCGTGCGTACCTGCCGGGCCCATATCGCCCGTCTCTCCGAGACACTCGGCGCGGCGAACCGCACACAACTGGGCGTACGCATCGCCCAGGTCGGCCTCGACTGCCCACGGGGCTCGACGGGTTCGCCGGGCCCGGCGGGACCGGTGGTGGGTGCAGCGCCTTTCGCCCCCGCCGCCCCTTCCCGTCCCGTCACGGGGGCTCCGCCCCCGTCCCCCCGCTCCTCAAACGCCGGAGGGGCTGATTTTTAGCCCGTCCGGCGTTTGAGGACGAGGCCCGAAGGGCCGACAAGGGGGGTCTGGGGGCGCAGCCCCCAGGGACGGGAACGGGAAGGGGCGGCGGGGGCGAGACTCATCCCTCCCGGTCGAGGATCCCCGAGCGGGCGATGAGGAAGCCCAGTTGGGCGCGGCTCTCGCTGCCCAGGGTTGCGGCGAGCTTGGCGATGTGGACGCGGGCGGTGCGGACGTTCATGCCGAGGCGTTTGGCGATCACCGCGTCGGTGTGGCCCTCGACCAGCAGGGCCGCGATGGCGCGCTGGCGGGCTGTGACGCCGTCCGGGGCGGGCGGGCGTACCGCGCTCGGGTACATCGGCGTGGCCAGCCGCCACAGCCGTTCGAAGGTCGTCACGAAGTAGTCGAGCAGTGCGGGGTGGCGGACCTCCAGTGCCAGGCGGCCGTCCTCGCCCGCCGGGATGAACGCCACCGTCCGGTCGATGACGATGAGCCGGTCGGTGACCTCGTCCAGGGTGCGGCACTCCACGTCGCCGCGCAGCGCCTCGCAGTTGGCGAGGATCGCCGGGGAGTGGCGCTGGGTGTGCTGGTAGAGGGTGCGGATCCGGCCGTCGCGGTCCAGTAACGCCTGGTCACGGGCGCGGGCGCGGGACCGGGCCACCTCGTTGCGGTGGTCGTCGTAGTGGGCGTGCGGCTGGATGCACAGGGTCTCCCGGCACGCCTCCGCCATGGCGTCGGTGATGACCTGGTTGATCCGGTCGGTGCCGCTGAGGATCCGCAGCGTCGGGGTCTCGGCCGTGGCCGCCGTACGGCCCCCGTCGAGCCGCAGCAGCCGTTCGAACGAAGCCGCCAGCCGCTCCTCGCGGCGCCGTTCGTCCGCGATCCGGGTCGCGGAGGCGCGCAGCAGCCGGTGCAGGGCGAGGGCGGGCGGCACGGGCTCCAGCCGGTCCAGATCGTCCACGGCGGGCTGCAGCAGGCCGTGGCCGACCAGACAGGGTGCCTCAGCGGCCTCCGCGGCGGCCACCCGGCCGTCGCGCAGGGCGCGTTCGTAGAGCTTCTCGCCGACCGGGCACAGGTCCTCGACACCGTGCTCCGGATGTGCCGCCGCGTTCATGACATGCATCCTCCGTCCGGTCCGAGTATCCATCGCGTCCGGCGCCCGTACGCGGGCCGGTCGTCCGGCGTGCGGCCCTGTCCGCCGGTGCGTCAGGGCCGCTCGTTTGGATCATGCCCGCGGACACAGGGTTTGGATCAGGCCCGCGGACACAGGGTTTGGATCAGGCCCGCGGACACAGGGTTTGGATCAGGCCCGCGGACACGGGGTTCGGATCACGCCCGCGGACACAGGGAACGGATCATGCCCGCAGATGCGGGTTTCGGATCAGGCCCGCAAACGCGGGGGCGGCACTCCTCCGAGCTCGGCGATGCTTCAGTGCTCCTGGTCCAGCAGGCCCGACTGGGCGATCAGATAACCGAGTTGGGCCCGGCTGCCGCTGCCGAGGGCGGCGGCGAGCTTGGCGATGTGGGCGCGGCAGGTGCGGACGTTCATGCCGAGCCGGCGGGCGATCGCCTCGTCGACATGACCCTCGATCAGCAGCTTCGCTATGGACCGCTGGACGCCGGTGATGCCGTCGGTGGGGGGCGCGTAGGCGGGCTCCTCCAGGAGGGGCGCGGCGCGGCGCCACAACTGCTCGAAGACCTTCACGAGGTACTGGACGAGGCCGGGATGCCGCAGCTCCAGGGCGATCTGACGGTCGTCGCGGGCCGGTATGAAGGCGACCGCGCGGTCGAAGATCATCAGGCGATCGATGAGTTCTTCGAGCGTCCGGATCTCCACCTTGCCCTTCGCCATCATCTCGGCGTAGGCGAGCGTGCCCTGGCTGTGCCGGGCCGTGTGCTGGTACAGCGTCCGCATGGTGATGCCGCGTCCGATGACGTCCTGGCCGCGTTTGAGGGCGGTCTCCAGGACGTGTTCGCTGCGCCCGCCCCCGGGTTGGACGGTCAGCACCTCCGACTGGCACTCGTGGGTGGCCCGTTCGATGGCCGCGTTGATGCGCTCGATGCCCTCGTGCACGGTGACCGCGTGCGTCTCACCTGGGCTCTGGGCGCTGATGGCCATGAACGGCTCGAAGGAGTCGGTCAGTTCGGTGGCCTCGTGGCGGCGCTCCTGGATCTCGCGTTCGAGGGGGTGCAGACGCTGTGCGAGAGCGATGGCCGGGGGGACGGGCTGGAGCCAGGTCGGGTCGTCCGGATCCGGATGGAGCAGCGCGAACTCCAGCAGGCAGGGGGCCGGTCCGGCCTCCGAGCGGGCGACGCGTCCCAGACGGAGCGCGTCGGCGTACAGTCGCTTGCCGGCATCGCAAAGCTCCGTCATGCCATGAGGATGTGTCCCTTTTTTAGCTGTATTCGGCAAATCTCCACCCCCCAGGGTCCTGAACATGCAGGAACATGATGCACCGCTGCTGTGGCTTTGACGTGGCTTGATGAGCCATCGTCTTGAGGGCGGGGGAGAGACACAGGGGAAGTGAGGACGAAGCCCACCATGTGCAAGAGAACGCTTCGCTCGATACTTGCCGTTGCCTTCTCCGCGGGACTGGTCTTCGGCGCGGCGAGCACTCTGGACCTCGGCTGGGACAGCAGCACGGCGGTCGTGAGCGTGTCCGACAGTTCGCAGGACCTCGGCTGGGACAACGGCAAGCTCGATCTCGGCTGGGACAGCAGCACGGCGGTAGTCGGCGCGGCGAACGTTCCGGGTGACCTGGGCTGGGACAGCAGCAAGCTGGATCTCGGCTGGGACAGCAGCAAGCTGGACCTGGGCTGGGACAGCAGTGCGACCGTCGTGAGCGCGGCGGATGTTCCGGGCGACCTCGGCTGGGACAGTGCCCAGGCGGTCGTGAAGGCGTCGGACGGTTCGCAGGACCTCGGCTGGGACAGCGTCCAGGCGGGTGTCACGGCATGACCACTCCCCCGGACGACCGCTCGTTCCGCCGGGAAATGGCCACCGCCTACCGCTCCGGCTGGCACTTCATCGACCTGGTCACCGCGATCCCGCACAGCGGGGACTCGCTGATGGTGACCGTGTTCGGCGAGCCGGTGGTCGTCACGCGGGACGAGGACGAGGACGTACGGGCCTACCGATGTCTGCGCAGGCCGCGCGGCGCGCCGCAGCCGGTGCGGTGTGCCATACGGTACGGAATGATCTTTGTGAACCTGGATCAGCGGGATCACCGGCTGGTTGAGCCGGACAGCGCGGACATACAGACTATTTCAGCCACCCCCCGCAGTGCCTGACGCGATTCCCCCGTCGTAAAAGATCGCCTCAGGTGCTTCCCCCCGCAGCGGCGTCACCGTGACCTGAACACGGTGACGCCGCTGCAGTTTTGAGCCGATATTTCAGGACACCGGCCGTATCCCGGTCTTGGCTGAAACTCGTCCATGCGCGGCGGCCGGGTATGGCGCCCGTGCGCGGCGGCTGTTTGTGTCACCCGTGTGCGGCCCGCCTCTGTCGCCCGCATGCGCCCCCGCTCGTGTCATACGCGCTCACCCGCGCCCCGTAGCCCGCGTCAGCGCGATCTCGATCACCACCCGGGACGGATTCGGCCGCGGCGCATGCCCGTACCGCTCGGCGTACCGCCGTTCCGCCTCCGCGACCTGCTCGGGCTCGGCCCGTACGACGGCCAGCCCCTCCAGCGTGGCCCAGCGCCGCCCGTCCACCTGGCACACCGCGACCCGCGCCCCGTCCGGCCCGGATGTAAGAACATGGCGTACCTTCGCGCTCCCCTTGTCCGTGATCACCCGGGCCAGCCGGGCCGCGGGGTCGTACGTCACCCCGACCGGCACCACATGCGGGCTGCCGTCCGGCCGGAGCGTGGTGAGCGTGCAGAGATGCCGCTCCTGCCAGAAGGAGAGGTACGGGGCGTCGGGTGCGCCCGGGTCTTGGGGATACGTCGCCATGGTTCTGGAATCTAACCGGGGCTTCGCCGGGTTTCGCCGGCGGATCCCACCCATCCAGTAGCCGTATCTCGTACCCATCCCGTACTTGAGCGGAATAGACTCAACTTTGTGTACGCTGAGGGAGTCAGTAGTGGGGCTGACTGAGGCGAGGAGGAGAAAGCGAACGTGGAAGCCGAGCTGACCAACAGGAGCCGGGACGCGATCAACGCGGCCAGCAACCGTGCCGTGACCGGGGGCCACCCCGACCTCACCCCCGCCCACCTGCTCCTGGCGCTGCTTGAGGGCCAGGACAACGAGAACATCATCGACCTGCTGGCGGCCACCGACGCCGACCAGGCCGCCGTACGCTCCGCAGCGGAGCGCGTGCTGGCCCAGCTGCCCAGCGTGACCGGCTCCACGGTCGCACCGCCGCAGCCCAACCGCGAGCTGCTCGCCGTCCTCGCGGACGCGCAGCGCCGGGCCAAGGAGCTGGGCGACGAGTACCTCTCCACCGAACATCTGATCATCGGTATCGCCGCGAAGGGTGGCGCGGCCGGTGACGTCCTCACCAAGCAGGGCGCGAGCGCCGGGAAGCTCCAGGAGGCGTTCCAGAAGGCCCGCGGCGGCCGTCGGGTGACCACCGCCGACCCCGAGGGGCAGTACAAGGCCCTGGAGAAGTTCGGCACCGACTTCACCGCCGCCGCCCGCGAGGGCAAGCTCGACCCGGTCATCGGGCGCGACCAGGAGATCCGCCGGGTCGTGCAGGTGCTGTCCCGTCGCACCAAGAACAACCCCGTGCTCATCGGCGAGCCCGGCGTCGGCAAGACCGCCGTCGTGGAGGGCCTCGCCCAGCGGATCGTGAAGGGCGACGTGCCCGAGTCCCTCAAGAACAAGCGGCTGGTCGCGCTCGACCTCGGCGCGATGGTCGCGGGGGCGAAGTACCGGGGCGAGTTCGAGGAGCGCCTGAAGACGGTGCTGGCCGAGATCAAGGACTCCGACGGCCAGATCATCACCTTCATCGATGAACTGCACACCGTCGTCGGCGCGGGCGCGGGCGGCGACAGCGCGATGGACGCCGGCAACATGCTCAAGCCCATGCTGGCCCGCGGCGAGCTGCGGATGGTCGGCGCGACCACGCTCGACGAGTACCGCGAGCGGATCGAGAAGGACCCTGCGCTGGAACGGCGCTTCCAGCAGGTGCTGGTCGCCGAGCCGACCGTCGAGGACAGCATCGCGATCCTGCGCGGGCTCAAGGGCCGCTACGAGGCCCACCACAAGGTGCAGATCGCGGACAGCGCGCTGGTCGCGGCGGCCACCCTCTCCGACCGCTACATCACCTCCCGCTTCCTGCCCGACAAGGCCATCGACCTCGTCGACGAGGCCGCCTCCCGGCTCCGTATGGAGATCGACTCCTCGCCCGTCGAGATCGACGAACTCCAGCGCGCCGTCGACCGGTTGAAGATGGAGGAGCTGGCCCTCGCCAAGGAGACCGACGCGGCCTCCCGGGAGCGCCTGGAGAAGCTGCGCCGCGACCTCGCCGACAAGGAGGAGGAGCTACGCGGCCTCAACGCCCGCTGGGAGAAGGAGAAGGAGTCCCTCAACCGGGTCGGCGAGCTGAAGGAACGCCTCGACGATCTGCGCGGCCAGGCCGAACGCGCCCAGCGCGACGGCGACTTCGACACCGCGTCCAAGCTGCTCTACGGCGAGATCCCCGCCCTGGAGCGGGATCTCGCGGAGGCCACCGAGGCCGAGGAGGAGGCCGCCCGCAACACCATGGTCAAGGAGGAGGTCGGCCCCGACGACATCGCGGACGTCGTCGCGTCCTGGACCGGCATCCCGGCCGGCCGTCTCCTGGAGGGCGAGACACAGAAGCTGCTGCGCATGGAGGACGAGCTGGGCAAACGCCTGATCGGCCAGTCGGAGGCGGTACGGGCCGTGTCGGACGCCGTACGCCGCAGCCGCGCCGGCATCGCCGACCCGGACCGGCCCACCGGCTCCTTCCTCTTCCTCGGCCCGACCGGCGTCGGCAAGACCGAACTCGCCAAGGCACTCGCCGACTTCCTCTTCGACGACGAGCGGGCGATGGTCCGTATCGACATGTCGGAGTACGGCGAGAAGCACAGCGTCGCCCGCCTGGTCGGCGCACCGCCCGGCTATGTCGGCTACGAAGAGGGTGGCCAGCTCACGGAGGCGGTACGCAGGCGCCCGTACAGCGTGGTGCTGCTCGACGAGGTGGAGAAGGCCCACCCCGAGGTCTTCGACGTCCTCCTCCAGGTGCTGGACGACGGCCGCCTGACGGACGGTCAGGGCCGCACGGTCGACTTCCGCAACGCCATCCTGGTCCTCACCTCCAACCTGGGCAGCCAGTTCCTGGTGGACCCGGCGCTGACCGAGGAGGAGAAGAAGCGGCAGGTCCTGGAGGTCGTGAGGATCTCCTTCAAGCCGGAGTTCCTCAACCGTCTCGACGACCTGGTGGTGTTCTCCGCGCTCAGCAAGGAGGAACTGGGCCGTATCGCACGCCTCCAGATCGACCGCCTGGCCAAGCGGCTCGCCGAACGCCGCCTCAGCCTGGAGATCACCCCGGAGGCCCTGGCCTGGCTCGCCGAGGAGGGCAACGACCCGGCCTACGGCGCCCGCCCACTGCGCCGCCTCGTCCAGACCGCCATCGGTGACCGGCTGGCCCGGGAGATCCTCTCCGGGGAGGTCAAGGACGGCGACACGGTCCGTGTGGACGTCTTCGGCGAGGGCCTGATCGTGGGCCCGGCGACCGGCAAGACGCTGTAGCCGCCCGCCCGCCGGACACGCGCCGCGAGGCCCCGTCACCCGGTGTGGCGGGGCCTCGCGGCGCCTGTCCGCCCACCGGCTGACCGGATCGGATCACCCTCGCCCCCACACCCCTGTCGGGGTTGCCACCCCCCTCCCCGGATGAGGGAGGATGGCAGGATCCGTACGAAGGGAAAAACACGGTGACCATCGATCCGTCCTCGATTCCGAACTTCGGGGGCCAGCCCGAGCCGCAGCCCCAAGGACCGGCGGGCCCCGTCGTCCCGGATCAGGACCTCGTGAAGCAGCTCCTCGACCAGATGGAGCTCAAGTACGTCGTCGACGACGAGGGGGACCTCGCGGCGCCGTGGGAGCAGTTCCGTACGTACTTCATGTTCCGCGGGGAGGCCGAACAGGCGGTCTTCTCGGTGCGGACCTTCTACGACCGTCCCCACAAGATCGACGAGAAGCCGCAGCTCCTGGAGTCCATCGACGACTGGAACCGCAGGACGCTGTGGCCCAAGGTCTACAGCCACACCCACGACGACGGCACCGTCCGTCTCATCGGTGAGGCCCAGATGCTGATCGGCACGGGCGTCGACCTCAACCACTTCGTCTCCTCCACGGTCAGCTGGGTGCGGGCCGCGATCGAGTTCGACAAGTGGCTGGTCGAGCAGCTCGGCCTGGAGCAGGAGGTCAACGACGCGGACGAAACCGACGGCGAGGCCGACACGGACGGGGAGTGACCCCCGCCCCAACCGACCAGGAGCCCGGCCAGGCCACCGACCACCACGGTCGGCTGCCAGGACCGGGCTCTTGCCGTGTTTCACCCGGTCGGGTGTTCCAGCCCGGCCCCCGAGGGGCCCGCGAGGGTCAAGCCCGCCTTAAGGCGGCCGTAAATCGGGTTAGGGATGGGCGGCTCACCTCTTCGGACGGAGGCCGGGCCGACGGGGTGTGCGTGTCCGGTGTTGCGGGTGGGGTGGAAGGAAGTGGCTGGTCAGGGGTGCTGGAGAGGGTCGGGGTGGGGCTCGGCCGATGTGGTGGGCCGGGCTTCGGCGGGGGCGGTGGGGTGGTTCCGCTGTGCTTGACGGGCTTCCGACAACGGAGCCAGGATCTGGTCTCGCATTCGGAAAGTTAGTTTCCAATTGCGGGAGTCGCCGCACCCGGCGTCGATTCCTCCGCCAGAGATCCGACCGCCCGGCCGGACCATCGAAACAGCCCCCGTCGAGGCGGCGATGAGGCCCCGGTGCCGCTACGGCACCACCGGCCCGCGCTCGCCCGGGAACCCACAGGAGACCGTCCTCATGGCCCCTCGTGCACAACACGGCCACCGGCGTCGTGGCGTCAAGCATCCCGCGGTGATCACCGGAGCCGCGGTCCTCGGCGCGGGCGCCCTCGCGTTCACCGGTATCCAGGCGATGGCGACCTCGGCTCCGAAGACTGCGAAGAACGCGACGATCAGCGTCGCCACCGCGGCGCAACTGCGGTCCGCACTGGCCGCGGCGCAGCCCGGCACGACCATCAAGCTGGCCGACGGCACCTACTCCGGCCAGTTCACGAGCACCACCCCCGGCACCGCCGCCGCTCCGATCACCCTGACCGGAGGCGCCGGCGCCGTCCTCACCTCCAACGGCGGCAACGGCTACGGCCTGTGGCTGAAGGGCGCGCCGTACTGGAACCTCACCGGCTTCACCGTGGACAACGCGAAGAAGGGCATCGTCATGGATGCCTCCTCGCACGTCACGATCGACAAGGTGACCGTCCGTCACATCGGTTACGAGGGCGTGCACTTCCGCTCGGGCAGCTCCTACGGGGTGATCAAGAACTCGTCCGTCCACGACACCGGCACCACCGCCCCGCAGTACGGCGAGGGTGTCTACATCGGCTCGGCCCACAGCAACTGGGACCAGTTCGCCGGGTCGACCGGCGTGGACGCCTCCGACCACGTCCAGGTCCTGAACAACCGCATCGGCCCGAATGTGGCCGCCGAGGGCATCGACGTCAAGGAGGGCACCAAGGCCGGCACGATCAGCGGCAACACCCTCGACGGCACCGGTGAGAAGAACCAGAACTCCGGTGACTCGACGATCGACCTCAAGGGCGACGGCTACACCGTCTCCTCGAACACCGTCAGCCACCCGTACACCGACGGCTTCCAGGTCCACAACGCGTACGCCGCCTACGGCTGCGGCAACGCCTTCAGCGGCAACAAGTTCACCCTGTCCGGCGCCAATGGCTACGGCATCAACGTCACCGACAACAGCAAGTGCGCCACGAAGAACACGGTGACCACCTCCAACACCGCCACCGGAGGAAAGGGCCTGACCAACATCGCCACGGTCAAGTCCCCGGAGTCCACCCCGTCCGCGACGCCGACGGCCACCGCCAAGCCCACCGCCACCGCGTCGGCGACCCCGAAGCCCACCGCGACGGCCACGCGGACCACCGCCTCCGGGACCGGTCTGGACGACGCGCGCAAGAAGGAGATCGCGATGGAGCTCGTCAGCTCCGCCGAGAACTCCTCGCTGGACTGGAAGGCCCAGTACGCGTACATCGAGGACATCGGTGACGGCCGCGGTTACACGGCCGGGATCATAGGCTTCTGCTCCGGCACCGGCGACATGCTGGAGCTGGTGCAGGCGTACACCGACGCCGAGCCCGGCAACCCGCTCGCGAAGTACCTGCCCGCGCTGAAGAAGGTCAACGGCACGGAGTCCCACACCGGTCTGGGCAACGCCTTCGTGAGCGACTGGAAGACCGCCGCCAAGGACACCGTCTTCCAGACCGCGCAGAACAACGAGCGCGACCGTGTCTACTTCGACCCGTCGGTCAAGCAGGCGAAGGCGGACGGCCTGCGCGCGCTGGGCCAGTTCATCTACTACGACGCCATCGTGATGCACGGCCCCGGCGACGACGGCGTCAGCTTCGGCGGTATCCGCAAGGCCGCCATGAAGAAGGCCAAGACCCCGGCGCAGGGCGGCGACGAGACCACGTACCTCAACGCCTTCCTCGACGCCCGCAAGGCCGCGATGCTCACCGAGGCGGCCCACGACGACACCAGCCGGGTCGACACCGAGCAGCGCGTCTTCCTCAAGGCCGGCAACCTGGACCTCGACCCGCCGCTGACCTGGAAGACGTACGGCGACTCCTACACCATCAAGAACTGACCGCCCCTTCCCCCACCCGGTGCCCCCGTGCCCCCGTGCCTGCCGCACGGGGGCACCGGTATGCCGCGCGGGTGTTCTGGCGCGGACCGCGGCTGCTTTCGGCGGGCACCCGGAGAAGTCACGGGTTTCAGCAGGCACCCGGAGAAGTCACGGGCCGTCGTGCATCGGTGCTGTCGAGGCGTCCTGCGAGCTGGGTGCCGAGCTGGCGCAGGCCACCGAGGAAGGGCATGCCTGCGGCGACGAGTACGACCAGCGCCCCGGGCAGTATGAACAGCAGGGGCAGGCTCATCGAGCCCAGTGTTCCTGCCAGCGCCTGGGACACCGGTACGAGTCCTGAGCCGGCGAGCATCATCAGGCTCATGATGCGGCCGGTCATCTCCTTGGGTACGCGGGCCTGCATCCAGGTGATGAGCAGGACGGCGAGGAATCCGTTGCCGAGTCCCAGCACGGCAAGCAGCATGAAGTCCAACCACATCCAGGGAATGAATGCGAGCGAGGCGACGATCGCGCCGAAGGCCGCGACGAATGCGAGCATCACGTGGCGCAGGAGCGCCGCGGAGGGGCGGGGCAGCGATCCGGCCGTGAGGTACCCGAAAAGGTTGCCGACGGCGAACGCGGACATGAGCAGCCCGAGCGCGATGCTGCCCTCGGCGAGGCGCCGATCGGCCAGTAGCGGGATTCCCACCAGTACCGGTCCTGTGATCAGGAAGTTGACGATGGCGAGGACCCCGAAGACGGCCCGCAGCGCGGTGTCGTCCCGAAGGTGGCGCAGGCCGACGACTGTCGAGGTGAGAAGGCTGCTCTCGGTGGCTGCCGGTCGGTCGGCCTGGTGCCGGGCGCGCATGCGCATCAGCGTGAGCAGACATACCGCGAAGGTGGCGGCGTCGATGCCGAGCGCGACGGCGACGCCGGTGAGGCTGTGGGCGAACGCGCCGATGAGGGCACCCGCCGCGCTGGGGCCGACGAAGCCGGCCAACTGACCCAGTCCCATGATGACGGAGTTGCCCGCCTGCAGGTCATCGGTGTGGACGAGCTGCGGCACCATGCTGTTTTCTGCGGGCACCGAGAATCCGGCGGTGATGCCGAACAGCGCGCTCGCCAGGAACACCGTCCACAGTTGCACGGCACCGGTGGCCACTGCCATGGCGAGCAGGGCGGTGAGCAGGCCGCGCACCGCCGCGGTGATCTGCATCACCCGGCGCGGTGAGATGCGGTCGGTCACGGCCCCGCCGAAGAGCATGAGCAGTGCCCGTGGTGCCCCCTCGAGAGCGAGCGCCGCGCCCAGGGCCACCGGGCTCCGGGTGAGCTGCAGCACGAGCCAGGGCATCGCGATGAGGCTGAACTGGTCACCGAGCAGGGAGGTGCCCGCTCCGGCGACGAACAGACGGAAGTCGCGCAGGCCCAACACCCTGGACAGGGAGCTGCCGGGCCTGGGTCCGGCGCCCGCCGGAGTGCTGCTGTGGGCGGGGGTCCCGGTCTGAGGGCAGGGGGTGGTCATGGTGGTCATCGGGTCCTTTCAGGCTGGGCCGCGGGGTGAAGTGAGCTGAGCTGGGACAAGACGGTGGCGGCCGTTCACCAGTGGCGGCCGTTCACCGGCGGCCGCCCGGGCCCGGCCGGTGAACGCCATGACGGCCGCCACGGGCAGTGGTACGGAGGTCTCAGGTGGCGAACGGAAACATCAAGGGAGCGGCGCGTCCCAGGTCAGCCCGCGGGGGGCTGTTCCGGCATGAGGAGGAACGCGAAAGTCCCCTCGGCCGCGCCCACCAGGCGTTCGACGAGGGAGGGCAGCGCTTGCGCCCGGCGCGCGAGAGTCTCCGGCGGCCAAGGGGCGATCCCTTCGTCGGTGAGGAACTGCGCAGCGCTCAGCAGGAACTCGGCCGTCTCCAGGGGGAGGCCGACCGCGAAGACGCCGGTTGCGGTGCCCTCGCGTAGCACCTCGGCGTACAGAGGGGCCTGCTGTTCGATCGCCACGGCGAGCAGCCGGGCGTGCATCCCGGCATTCCCGCCACGGTGCAGATGTTCGAGGATTCGCTCGTTCTCGTCGGCGACCCGGCCGGCGGAGATGAGGGCGGCCATTCGCTCGACAGCACCGCCGTCGGCCGCATGCAGGACCTG
Source organism: Streptomyces sp. YIM S03343 (assembly GCF_054729195.1). Classification (NCBI taxonomy): domain Bacteria; kingdom Bacillati; phylum Actinomycetota; class Actinomycetes; order Kitasatosporales; family Streptomycetaceae; genus Streptomyces; species Streptomyces sp. YIM S03343. Next base: position 4,356,719 of record NZ_JBPUKX010000001.1, on the reverse strand, counting down.
GCGCATCTGTTCGGTCGCCTGCCCGACGATGTCGGTCACGACGGCCTCGAGCAGATCCTCCTTGGACTTGAAGTAGTGGTAGACGGTGCCCTTCGCGATCCCAAGGTCGGAGACCACGTCGTTCATCGTGAAGACGTCGTAGCCGCGGCTCGCGAACAGACGCCGTGCCGCCGCCACGATCTCGGCACGCCGCTCGTGGGGCTTCTTTACCGTGCGCGCCATCTCGATCACTCTCCTGTATTGACCGACCGTCGGTCAATACAGGACACTAGATTAGTGACCGACCGTCGGTCAATAGCCTCCTGGGTGAGTCCGCGGGGCGGGGGCCGACCCGCACGGAAGCCAGACCTGCGAGCACTGAGGGCAAGGGCGCGGTGCCGGATGGACGTCGGATCCGACGTGGCGCCGAGACACGCAGGTCGCGCCTGTACCTCGTTCGCGATGGAACGCCGACGCCTGTACGGCCGAGCGGCCGCATCGGGAACAGCCGGTCCGGCCGGCATGGTTGCATCGACCGAGGGACTCATGCGGCAGCCCCGAGGCATTGAGGAACTGCTGCAGGTCTCCGACGACCACGCCATCACCCTCCACGGTGAGGCGAACCGGCGGGACCTCTCCGACCCCGACGACCGGTCCATCCTCCGCATCGAGGTCGCGCACGCCTGCCGCTCCTCGGAGGGCACCTCGCGACAGCTGAAGTCCGCGATGCAGGACCGGGCGCGGGAGGGCAGGCCGCGCAGGGCGGCGTGAGGCGGTTCTCGCCGCTGTCCGTCTCGCCGCCCACCGGGTGGACGCCTTCACCCGGCGCTGCTCGGACAACGAGGCGAGAGCCGCGTGATCCCCGTCGTCCACGAGATGGGCAAGCGCACGATCGGCCTGCTGTACCACCTGTACGGACCGGTCACTCACGAGGAGTACATCGCCCCACACCTCGTCGCCGCCCGGGACAGTCTCGCTTCCGACCCCGGCCGCCGCCCAGGAGGACCTCCAACGCATCCCGGACCAGCCCGTCATGGCCTGCCCAAGAGCCGACGGCATCCGATCGAGTGAAGTGGGACTCGGGCCTGGCCTGTCTGCTGCTGTCACGGCAGACAGGCGGTGACCCTCTAGCTTCTGATCAGCGACGTCCCGAGCCCTGGCTCGTGAGGTGCGCCGCGCCGGGGCCTGGGGTCAGTCACCTACGGGGCGGGGACTTCTACGGGGCGGGGACTTCCCGGACCAGACGCGAGCTCCAGTCGCACCAGTAGCCGCCGGGCAGGAAGGCGCCGCCGACCTCGTCGAGGTGGTCTTCGACGTAGGGGATGGTCGCGTCGCAGACCTCGATGGCCTGGTCGAAGAAGTGGGTTGAGTCAGGGTTGTTGCCGAAGCTCCAGCGCGGGTTGTAGGCAGCCTCCCGCTTGACGATCCGCGTGACCACGTGGGGCCGTTCGCTGGTCTCTCCGCTGACGAGCTCCCGGGCGTGCTTGATCTCGTCGCTGTGCGTCAGCTTGATGACGAACTCTTCCCGGGTGATGTCGGTCATCACGAAGTGCGCGGGGCCTTCCGCGGCGGCACGGACCGCCTGTCGGCCGGGAGTAACGGCCTGCGAGGGCGGGGCCGCGACGAAAGCCAGCACGCCGACGGCGGCCATAGTGGCCGCCTTGATGAACACGCTTCGCATGGGTGATCTCTCCTTGTGCCCGGTCGCCGCGCACTGCACGGCTGACTACACAAGGCATTGAATAAGCAACTTAAAGTAATCAACGCTATGTCGGGGTTCGGGTCGGCGATGAATGCCGGTGAGTTCACGCCGGGTCGGCCGGAGGACCGCGGTGGCCATGGGGGCGTCGACACGCGGTGAGGTGGCAGGCGGATTTCGAGGACGACGAATCCTGCGCCTGGGCTACAGGGGAGCGGTTGAGCAGCGCTTCTCCGGCGACCGCCACCGCGTGCAACCCGAGCCGTCGGGCCGTGCGGCGGTGCACCGACTGGTCAGCCCGGACACCTCGACCGTGATCCTTGTGTACGCCTCCCCGCGACACCCGAAGGAAACCGAATAGCCTCTGCGGCCTTGTGGCCGGCGACGTCGGCACCGGGTAGCCGAAGGTCTGTTGATGCTCCCACGGGTTCGAGCAAAGCGATCTGCGCGACGGATGCACGGGGGCATCACCGAAGTCGACACGTGGTGCCGTCGGGCATGATCGCCTCGACCGAGGCGACAGCTACAGCACCTCACCCGGTCGCGGCTGTGCGGCGTACGTTCCCTGACTTCGTCGATCACCCTCGTCCGCTCTCTGCACAGCATCGATGCTCGTTCAGGTCGAAGAGCTCGTGAGCTCAGTCGGCCAGGTGCCGCAGCCGACTTGCTGCTTCTTGGAGGATGCCGTCCTTCTTGCAGAAGGCGAAGCGGACCTGGCTGCGGCCGGCTTCGGGGTCGTCGTAGAAGACGGAGTTGGGGATGGCTACTACGCCGCAGCGTTCGGGGAGCGCGTGGCAGAAGGCGTAGCCGTCCTTCTCTCCGAAGGGGGTGATGTCGGTGGTGATGAAGTACGTGCCCTGGGGCTGGAAGACCGTGAACCCGGCCGTGCGCAGTCCGGCCGCCAGTAGGTCGCGCTTGGTCTCCAGGTCGGTGCGGTAGTCCTCGAAGTACGACTCCGGTAGGCGCAGGGCCTCGGCGACCGCGTACTGGAACGGGCCCGCGCTGACGTACGTCAGGAACTGCTTCGCCGAGCGCACCGCCGTGACCAGGGCTGGGGTCGAGGTCACCCAGGCCACTCCGTGTTCGCGCACCCATTTTTCGGGGACAGCTGTCATCCCGCCTAGAAGTCAGAGTGCAGTCAGAGTACAGTCTGAGTATGAGCGTCGTGTATCTGGCATCCGAATCGGAATCCGTCTCGTTCACCGATCTGTCCCGGAACCCGAAGGCAGTCGCCGCGAGGGCCGCCGCCCTGGGATGTCTGCGTGTCACGCACCGAGACGCGCCGGACATGGTGCTGACCACAGCCATACACGCAGAGCGCACCGAGGAAAACCTGACTACCGCGTCCCGACTGTTCCTTGCCCTGATGAAGCAGGACGGCGGCGCCAGGTCGCTTGTGCTCGCGCTGCCTGAGGTGTTCCCGTGGGTGCGTCACCTGGACGACGAGGAAGTTCGGGAATTCACCGTCGAGCTCCTGGATGCGCTCTCCGACGCCGCTGAGCTGGGCGCCAGGGAGGCTGTGCACCGAGCGATCGTCTCGTGGCGAGCGACCGCCCGCATCAACGCCGACCCTGACCAGCTCAGGGAAGCGCTCCGTCCGCTGGCCGACGTCGAGCTCGGCCCGGTCGAGGTACACGAGTGAGCCCGAAGAAGGGCGATCGGGTCAGTGTTCCCCCGCTGAGCGGTTGGAACGTCATCCACGGGACCACGGAGGCTGCGACAGGTTGGGAGGAGCTGTGCCGGGTGGCGTTGCCGAACGCGCATCGCTGCCTGGAAGCCCTTCGCGCGGACCCGCTGTCGCGCGCCAACTGGAACCGCCAGCACCAGCTCCGCGGCAGGCACGCCACCAGGGAATGGAAGGGCTCCGAGCTGGAGCAGTGGGAGTACGAGATCACCAGCGGCGGCCGCGTCCGCTACCTGGTCAGTCCGGATACCTCGACTGTGATCCTGGTGTACGCCTCGCCGCGACACCCGAAGGACACCGAATAGCGTCAAGCGCTTCGCGCTCTCCCGGCCTCCTACGACCTCGCCGCCCTGCTCGTGGTGGTCGTAGAAGACCGCAGTCGGCGGCGGGCCGTGGATCTCGGCCCGCCGCACCGGGTCCGGCAGGGGCTTCCGCGTTTCAGCGAGCTTCTCGGCGACCCGCACGACAGAACCCGCCCTCGTCCCGATCCGCTGACGGAACCAGAAGCCCATCCGGACGGCGCGCTCCTTACCGTTCGGTCTAGGCGGCGGCTGAATCAGCCACATGTGCTGTGGATGCTCTCGGCGACGCCCGAATTCTGGTTCTGGCTCACTTCAGCACCAGAAGTGAGCCAGAACCAGATTTCTGACCCTCTGACGGCGGATCAAAAGTGAGGCACACCGCCGCAGAGCGGCGGAACGACGCGCCCTGCGGCTGGAAGACCGTGAACCCGGCCGCGCGGGCCGTCGGCAAGCTGGTCGCGCTGGGACGACGGCCCCCGGATCAGCTGACCTTGACCGTCCAGGACGAGGAGTACGTGCCCGTCAGATCGGTGGTACCCGGGCGGTAGACCCGCAGCGTCCATGTCCCCGTGTGCGAGAAGGTGATCTTCGCAGTGGCGCTGCCGCTGGTGGAGAGGGAGGCACTGGTGAGGGTCACCCATGTGCCGTCCTTCTGGCGGGCCTGGAAGCGCAGCGCGGTCCCCGTGACGTAGGGGGAGCTGAGCGCGGTGTAGGACACGGGCTTGCCGTGGACTGCCGTGGTGGCCGGCCTGCTGACCGTGAGTATGGCCTTGACCTGCGACGTCAGGGTCTTGCTGGTCGAGGACGCCCACGTCAGGCTCTTGGCCGCGGTGACGGCGCGCCAGGCGCCGTTGTACTTGGCGGTCGTGGTGTAGGAGGCCTTGCCGGTGCTGTCCGCGGTGACGGTCGCCTGGGTCTTCCAGGTGGAGGTTCCCGCCCGCTTGTACTGGAAGCTGACCTTGGCGCCGGCCGCGGCCTTGGCGCCGGTCTGCGCCACGGTGGCGGTGAAGGTCGCCTTGCTGCCGTAGGTGCTGGTGGCAGGGCCGGTCAGCTGGGTGGTCGTGGCGGCTACGACGCGGAGCGGCTGGCTCCGCACGGTGGTGTCGCCGTACTGGGAGACGACGGTCAGCGTTACGTAGTGCACACCGGTGGTCGTGGCCTTCCAGGTGCCGGAGGGCTGCGCGGGATAGCTGCCGGTGGCAACGGTCGTGCCGTCGACGTCGAGGGTCCAGTGCTCGGCCCGGCTGACGCCGTCGTCGGCGGATGTAGTGGCGGCGATCTTCCAGTTGCTGCCCGCCACGGGGAAGTCCTGGAAGCCGTCCGTCCACGTCGGCTCGACTGTGGACACCACCCTGACCGGCAGGTCCACCCGGCCGTGGGCGCCGCGGTTGTCGACCGTGTCGAACGTCAGCGTGTGGGCGCCGTAGGGGAGCTGGCCGAGGTCGGCGACGAAGCCCCCGGTGTTGCCCTCGTAGGTGTAGGCGCCGACCGGTGTCGTCGCCTGGGCCTTGCCGTCGAGCGACACGGTGGTACTGACCGGGTAGGCGTAGTTGAGGTTGGACGGGAACGTCTTGGTGAGCGCCGACGGGTAGGCGTAGGTCACGTTTACCGGCGTCTCGCCCGGGTGGATGACGGCGTCGAGCTTCGGCGTGATGCTGAAGCCGTGGTCGACAAGGGTGTCGGCCCGGACCGGGGAACCCGCGCGGCCGTCCTTGTCGTAGGCAACGACGTAGACGCCTCCGGCATACAGGCCGGCCGGGACCGCACTCGTGTCCAGCGTGGTGGTCCACGTCGCGCCGCTTTCCGGGGCGGCCAGGTCGGCAGGGGCGGGCCAGGCGCTGCTGGAGCTGAAGTACCGCACGCGCGAGACTCCGTTGTCGCCGGTCGCGGTGGCGCGCAGCGACAACTCGCCGTCCGCGGACAGGCCCACGGGCTTGTGGCCGGTCCAGGCGTCCTCGCCAGGCAGATCGGGCAGGGTGACGACCGGCCGCCCGTTGTCCACGGTGACGTCGGCGTCGGCCGTGACGGTCCGTGGGCGAGGGCTGTTCACGTCGATGTGGATGGTGTTCGCACCGTCGTTCACCAGCGGCGCGGCCACTCCGTTCGTGCCCCCGAACTGCTGGGTGGCGGCGGTGTCCAGGGTCGCGTGCAGGGTGCAGGAGGGCAGGCAGTCCCCCGGGTGCAGATCGAAGGTCTGCTTGAGCGTGCCGGTGCCCTGGTACACGCCGCTGCCGGTGATGCTCACAACGGCCGAGGTGGGCTCGTCGTCCGGGTCCGCGTGCACCGTGAAGGTGACGTCCGTCGTGCCGGTGATCGTCTGCCCGGTGCTGACGGTGCCGTCCCCTCCGGCGTCCGAGGAAATGCCGTCGAACGTGATCACGGCACCGGTGTCGTCCGCGACAGCGGTCGGCGCGGGCGCGACGGCGCACAGAACCGCGGCACTCGCGGCAACGGTGAGCGATCTGACAGATCGGGATATACCCATGTCTCTCCTCCTGGGCCTGCCCCTGGCTCGGCGGAGGGCGCCGGGTGCGGTCCGCACGCTGGTTCGGCTCGGGGCCCGTTCCATGGCGGAACCGGAAACGAGAGGCAGAGCGCAGACCATCCCCAGGTCATTGCGTATGGGCGGGGAGCGGGTGGCCGGTGTGGCAATAGTGTGAAGATCTTGAACGGACTCCGACCGCGTGTCAAGAACCGCGCGCACCGAGATCCACTCGGGCCACCCGGCACCTTCTGCGGCCGGCGTCGGGGTCGTCGTAGAAGACGGGGTTGGGGACGGCGACAACGCCGCAGCGTTCGGGGAGCGCCTGGCAGAAGGTGAAGGCGTCCTTGTCGTCGAAGGGGGCGATGTCGGTGGTGATGACGTACGTGCCCCGGGGCTGGTAGACCTCGAATCCGGCCGCGCGCAGGCCGTCACCGACGAGGAGTTACCGGCCCCGGCTCGTGAGGTGCGCCGCGCCGGGGCCTGGGGTCAGTCACCTACGGGGCGGGGACTTCCCGGACCAGACGCGAGCTCCAGTCGCACCAGTAGCCGCCGGGCAGGAAGGCGCCGCCGACCTCGTCGAGGTGGTCTTCGACGTAGGGGATGGTCGCGTCGCAGACCTCGATGGCCTGGTCGAAGAAGTGGGTTGAGCCAGGGTTGTTGCTGAAGCTCCAGCGCGGGTTGTAGGCGGCCTCCCGCTTGACGATCCGCGTGACCACGTGGGGCCGTTCGCTGGTCTCTCCGCTGACGAGCTCCCGGGCGTGCTTGATCTCGTCGCTCTTCGTCAGCTTGATGACGAACTCTTCCCGCGTGATGTCGGTCATCACGAAGTACGCGGAGCCTTCCGCGGCGGCACGGACCGCCTCTCGGCCGGGAGTAACGGCCTGCGAGGGCGGGGCCGCGACGAAAGCCAGCACGCCGACGGCGGACATGGTGGCCGCCTTGAATAAACATGCTTCGCATGGGTGATCTCTCCTCGTTCCCGGTCGCCGTGCGCTTCACGCCGACTACAGAAAGCATTGAATCAGCAACTTAGAGTAATCAACGCTATGTCGGGGTTCGGGTCGGCGATGAATGCCGGTGAGTTCACGCCGGGCCGGCCGGAGGACCATCGAAGGCAAGAATGCGGCAACGTATCTGGAGGCAACCCGCACCGCCGTGACGGACGCGCCGTTCATCCTTCATGCTTTGCCGGAGAACGTGCGAGCGTTGGCCGGGCGACGATGACGGTGCCCAGCGGGGGTACGTCCCGTGCTCCGCAGCGCCGACGAGGTCGTGAGTTCAGCCAGCCAGCCGTCGCAGCCGACTTGCTGCTTCTCGGAGGACATCGTCCTTCTTGCAGAAGGCGAAGCGGACCTGGCTGCGGCCGGCTTCGGGGTCGTCGTAGAAGACGGAGTTGGGGATGGCGACTACGCCGCAGCGTTCGGGGAGCGCGTGGCAGAAGGCGTAGCCGTCCTTCTCTCCGAAGGGCGTGATGTCGGTGGTGATGAAGTACGTGCCCTGGGGCTGGAAGACCGTGAACCCGGCCGTGCGCAGTCCGGCCGCCAGCAGGTCGCGCTTGGTCTCCAGGTCGGTGCGGTAGTCCTCGAAGTACGACTCCGGCAGGCGCAGGGCCTCGGCGACCGCGTACTGGAACGGGCCCGCGCTGACGTACGTCAGGAACTGCTTCGCCGAGCGCACCGCCGTGACCAGGGCCGGGGTCGAGGTCACCCAGCCGACCTTCCATCCCGTGAACGAGAACGTCTTGCCCGCCGAGCCGATCGTCACCGTGCGCTCGCGCATCCCCGGGAACGTCGCCAGCGGTACATGTTCCGAGGTGTCGAAGACCAGGTGCTCGTACACCTCGTCGGTGACGACGAGGAGGTTCCGTTCGACGGCGAGATCGGCGATCACCGCGAGTTCCTCGCGGGTCAGGACCGTGCCCGTCGGGTTGTGCGGAGTGTTGATCAGGAGCAGCCTCGTGCGGTCGGTGACCGCGTCGCGCAGTTCGTCGAGGTCCAGGCGGAACCCCCCCTCGTGCGGGCGCAGGGTGACCGGGACGCGTCTGCCGCCCGCCATCGCGATACAGGCCGCGTACGAGTCGTAGTACGGCTCCAGCGCGACCACCTCGTCACCGGGCTCCAGCAGCGCCAGCAGCGCCGCCGCGATCGCCTCCGTCGCGCCCGCCGTGACCAGGACCTCCGTGTCGGGGTCGACGGCGAGGCCGTAGCGGCGTCGCTGGTGGTCCGCTACCGCCGTGCGCAGCTCCGGGATGCCCGGGCCCGGCGGGTACTGGTTGCCCCGGCCGTCGCGCAGCGCCCGTACCGCCGCCTCCCGCACCTCCTCCGGGCCGTCCGTGTCGGGGAAGCCCTGGCCCAGGTTGATCGACCCGGTCCGCAGGGCCAGCGCCGACATCTCGGCGAAGATCGTCGTCCCGAACTCGGCGAGCCGGCGGTTGAGGAAGGGGCGTCCGCTGGTGGTCATGCCGGCCATCCTGCGCCGAAGCTCTGGCTTTGCTCAACTCCGCTTTGGGCCGCTGGGGCGCCGGGCATCCCCCAGATCCTGGGGAGCGCCCACGGGGGGACGCTCCGGGGGAACGGAAGGAGGGTGGCGCCATGGTCTTCGGCATCATCCTGGCGGTGGTCGTGGTCCTGGTTCTCGGGAATGCGATCGGCAGGGCACGGCGGCGCCGGGGGAGGGACCGGCTGGTGAAGCGGGGGCGGTCCTCGCGGTCCTCGCGGTCGTACGGCCGCGGCAGCGGGAGCGGGAGTGGGAGCGGCGGGAGCTGGTGGGCCGATACAGGTGACGGCTCCGGCGGGTCCTCGTCGGGCGGGCATCACGGGGGCCACAGCGGTGGCGGCCATCACGGGGGGCATTCCTCGTGCGGAGGCGGTGGCGGCTGCGGTGGGGGCGGTGGCTGTGGCGGTGGGGGCGGGTGTGGGGGTGGCTGCGGAGGCGGCGGCTGAGCCCAGGGCTCGGTACGGGGCTGAGCCCGGGGCTGAGCACGGGGCCGAGTACCGGGGTCGGGAGGCGGTCGTCATCGGGCCGTGGATGTGAGCGAGTCGGGCGGAAGTTGTCGTACCGGTGTGTGGCTTTCACGATCGGGTGCACACAGGTGATTGAACAGATGAGCTGAAGGGCCCTCTGAGGGATGGAAACCCCACGAAGTTGGGTAAAAACGCTGTGGCAGAGCCACAGTTCATGATTCCCTCTAAATCACCAACGCAGCCCCTCGGTCGTCCGCGGGACGCCCCCTCCCGACTGGGCTGTCCCGGCCGTTCCCCCGGTGTCAACGGGGCGGGCCGGGCCGCACCCCCTCTCCTCGCGTGCCAGCGGAGCCGATCCATGCTCACGACCCTGAACACCTCCTACACCGATACACGCGCGGCCGACCTCGCCTGGGCCCTGGGGCGTGAGCCGCTCCCCGCCCTCGCCACGCTCGACCTGGAACTGGCGGGCGCGAAACTCCAGTTGAGACTTCTCGGCGCGTCCCACCAGGTGCTCCTGGAGGAGGAGCGGACGCACTGCTCGGAGACGGTCGCCTGTATCGCGGGGTCCAGCACACCCCTGCCGCTGGGCGTCGCGAAACGGGTCGGCGACTGGGAGTACGAGTTCGCCGCGCGCGTCGAGATGCTGTCCCCGGGCCAGTTCGCGGGCCGAGCCCAGGAGTTGCTGGCGCTGGTCGCCGACCATCCGCACGGTCTCGCGGGCGTCTTCCCCGGCAGCCCGCACGCGTTCACCGCGCTGCTCGCCCAGCGGCACGAGGGGCAGGTGCACTGGCGCACCTGGCACGCGTACCCACAGGACGGGCAGTTGGTGGCGACGCGGACGCGGGTCGGCACCCGGGTGCCGACGGGGAGGGCCCGGTGAGCGGGGCTCCAGTGGCCAACAGGGCTCACTGTGCACGGAGTTAAACGCGCACCGGCTCAACGGCTGCGAATTCGGCACGTATTACACACGTGTGGGTGACGAAACATGCCGTAGCCATGACATAACGTCTCAGGATGATCGAACCGCGCGCACCGGCCACCGGGAATCCGTCGGGGTCCCCGACGGGTTCGCCGACGGGTCCCCCGACGGATTTCCCGCCGTTCGGCGGAGGTTCGGCGCGGCTGCCCGTCCGGCCCGCGACCGGGCGGTTCCTGGTCCTCCTGGGCGTGTTCGTCTGCGCCGCCTGCGGACTGGTGTACGAGCTCGAACTCGTCGCCCTCGCCTCGTACTTGATCGGCGACTCGGTCACCCAGGCGTCCGTCGTGCTGTCCGTCATGGTCTTCGCGATGGGCGTCGGCTCGCTCGCCGCGAAGCGGCTGTGCCGGCTCGCGGCGGCCGGCTTCGGGGTGGTCGAGGCCGCGCTCGCCCTGGTCGGCGGCTGCAGCGCCATGGCGTTGTACGCCGTCTTCGCCTGGACCGCCGACTGGGGCGGACTGTGGGCCGACGGACCACGGCTGCTGCTGGTCGTCTTCTCCCTCGCCATCGGCCTCCTCATCGGCGCCGAGGTCCCCCTGCTGATGGAGCTGATCCAGCGCATCCGCCGCCAGGACGTGGGCGGCGCGGTCGCCGACCTGTTCGCCGCGGACTACGTCGGCGCGCTGGCCGGCGGCCTCGCCTTCCCCTTCCTCCTGCTGCCGTTCCTCGGCCAGCTCACCGGTGCGCTGCTCACCGGCACGGTCAACGCCACCGCCGGTGCCGCCCTCGTCCTCGGCCTCTTCCGCCGCGACCTCAGCCGCCGCGCCCGCAGGCTGCTGCTCGTCGCCAACGTCGCCGTCCTCGTCGTCCTCGCCTCGGCCGCCGTCCTCGTCGACGACTTCGAGCGCGCCGCACGCCACGCGGTCTACGGCGCCGATGTGCGCGTCGCCGTCCAGACCGGTGCCCAGGAGGTCGTCCTCACCGGCGGCACCGGCGGGCGCCCCCTCGATCTCTTCCTCGACGGCCGCCTCCGGGTCGCCGGACGCGACGAGCGCCGCTACCACGAGGCCCTCGTCCATCCCGCCCTGCACGGCCCCCACGCCCGCGTCCTCGTCCTCGGCGGCGGCGACGGGCTCGCCGCCCGCGAGGTGCTGCGCCACCCGGGGGTGCACCGGGTGGACATCGTCGACCCCGACCCGGACGTCGTACGGCTCGCCCGCCACGACCCCGCCCTCTCCCGTCTCAACCACCACGTCTACGGCGACCCGCGCGTCCACGTCACCACGGCCGACGTCTTCTGCCGGCTCCGTGCGCTGCCCGCCTCGTCGTACGACGTCGTTGTCGCGGACCTGCCCGACCCCGGCATCTCCTCCGACGCGAAGCTCTACTCCGAGGAGTTCTACGGCCTCGCCCGCCGCGCCCTCGCCCCCGGCGGCCGGCTCGTCGTGCACGCGGGTCCGGTCGAGTCCCGTCCGCGCGTCTTCTGGACGGTCGAGGCGACCGTCCGCGCCGCCGGACTGCGCACCGCGCCCTACCGGGTGGGCGGCCGCACCTCCGGCTACGCCGCGGGCCCCGACCGCACCACCGGCACGGCGGGTGCCCCGCGCGACTGGGGCTTCGTCCTCGCCTCCGTACGGCCGCCCGTCCTCCGCGTCGACGGCAGCGAACCGTTCCTGCGGACCCTCACCCAGGCCTCCCTCCTCGCCGACGCCAGAGCGGCGGACCGCACCCGGGTGCCGGGGGTGGCGGCATCGACGCTGGTGCAGCCGCGGTACTGAACGGCACCGCGAGACGGGAGCGAACCGATGGGAATCCGGGCCGGGGCTGGGTAGGCTCCGCCGACATGGAGCATGAGGCGTTCGTTCCGGTACCGCCCGACCGACTCAGGAAGGCGCTCACCGACCCCGGGAGGGTCGCGCGCGCGATCCCGGGGCTCCAGCGGGACGCCTCGGCGGGGGAGAGCGGCGAGGCCGGTGGGGTCGGTGGGGTTGGTGGGGTTGGTGAGGGGGCCGTCGTCGGGCGCCTGAAGGTGCGCGTCGGCGGTACGACGATCACCTACCGGGGCTCGGCACGTGTCACCGCCCGCCCCGACGGGGGCTACGCCATCGAGACCGACGCGACCGAGTCCCGAGGCACGGGCGCGGTGAAACTCACGCTCACGGTGGAACTGCGGGAGTCGGACGACGGCACGACGGTGGTCTACGGCGGCACGGGAACGGCGTCCGGCCGGCTCACGGAACTGCCGGAGGAGACGGTACGGGCGGCGGCGACGCGCTTGCTGAACCGTTTCACGGAGCAGTTGGCCCGGGAGGTGGAGCAAGCACCGGAAGCGCCGCAAGAGCCCTCCGCCGAGCCGACGGAACCCTCGGAGACTCCGGAACCGGAGGCCGAGTCCGCCCCCGCAGACGCCCCCGAGGCACCCGAGCCCACCTACCCCGACTCCCCCCACCCCCCAGCCGAAGCGGCCCACGCCCGCCGCACGATGATCGGCCGCAGTGCCGAAGAGGTCGACCACGCCCCACCACGCGGCCGCTACGCCCCCGTCCCCGCACCGCAGACCATCACCGGCGAAGCCACCCTCCGCTGGTTGGCCCCCGCGGCGGCATTGGCGGTGGCATCGGCGATCGTCGTGGCGAGGATGCTCCGCAAGAGACGCTGAACGGCGAGGTGCATCGGTGCCGATCTGACCGACCGAGTCGGGTGGGCGGGTGGGCAACACTGGGGTCCGGGGGGCAGAGCCCCCGGAAACCACTCGCGAAACCACCCGCACCCCCACCCCCCGCCGACGTTAGGGTCGGACCCGTGACCGCAGACATCACCCTGACCGCAGCCGACGCCGAGGCAACCCTCCGGCCGGAGCACGGCGGCAGACTGACCGGCCTCAGGATCGCCGGTACCGAACTCCTCCGCCAGGGCGACCGCTTCGGCTCCTTCCCCATGGTCCCCTGGTGCGGCCGGACCCGGGACGGCCGCTTCCTGGACGGCGCCACCGTCCGCCGGCTTCCGCTCAACGCCCCGCCGCACGCCATCCACGGCACCGCCCGGGACGGCGCCTGGAAGACGGCCCGCACGTCGGCCGGGGAGGCGGTGATCACGTACGACCTGACCGACCCCTGGCCCTACACCGGCCGCGTCACCCAGGTGGTCGCCCTGACCCCGGACAGCCTGACGCTCACGATGTCGGTGGAGACGTACGACGACTCCTTCCCGGCGCAGATCGGCTGGCACCCGTGGTTCCACCGCAACCTCGGCGGTGAGGACGTACGGCTCGACTTCGCGCCCGCCTGGCAGGAGGAGCGCGGCGCCGACCACCTCCCCACCGGCAACCGGATCGACCCGCTGCCCGGCCCCTGGGACGACTGCTTCGGGATGCCCGGCGGCGTCGATGTCACCCTCACCTGGCCCGGGCAGCTGGAGCTGAAGGTGACGAGCAGGGAGGAGTGGGTGGTCGTCTACGACGAGCAGGAGGCCGCCGTGTGCGTGGAGCCGCAGACCGGTCCGCCCAACGGCCTCAACACGCTTCCGCGACTGGTCACACCGCTGGAGCCGCTGGAGGCCACGACGACCTGGTCCTGGCGGCGCCTTTGAGCGCCTTTAGGGTCTGCCTGGAGTTGTGATCTGGATCAGGCAACGCGGCGAGCGTGCGTGCCACGCCCTGCGAGCCCAGATCACAACTCCAGACAGGCCCTAGGCTGGCTGCCATGACGGACGACGTGCGTGGCACCCTGCTGCGGCAGATCAAGGACAAGGCCGTGGTGCACGGCAAGGTGACCCTCTCCTCGGGTCTGGAGGCGGACTACTACGTCGACCTCCGCCGTATCACCCTGGACGGCGAGGCCGCCCCGCTGGTCGGCCAGGTTCTGCTGGACCTGACGGCCGGGCTGGAGTTCGACGCGGTGGGCGGTCTGACCATGGGCGCCGACCCGGTGGCCGCGGCGATGCTGCACGCGGCGGCGGCCCGCGGCCGGAGGCTGGACGCGTTCGTCGTACGGAAGGCGGCCAAGGCGCACGGGCTGCAGAGGCGGGTCGAAGGTCCCGAGATCGCGGGCCGCAGGGTCCTGATCGTGGAGGACACCTCGACCACCGGCGGCTCCCCGCTCACCGCGGTGGACGCGGTGCGGGAGGCCGGCGCGGAGGTCGTCGCCGTGGCCACCATCGTGGACCGGGCGACCGGCGCGGCCGAGAAGATCGAGGTGGGCGCGGGGGTGCCGTACCTCTACGCCTACGCGAAGGACGAGCTGGGTCTGGACTGAGCGGCCCGCGCGTATCGGGACGAATGGCCCTAGGAGCCCGGGTCCCGGGGACTGGAGCATCGGGCCGAGTCTGGAAAGATGGGGCTGACAATGGCGTCGCACCATGGGCCGGGTCAGGGCCGCACGACACGAGGCCGGACACTCTCAGGGCCGTAGAACCACAGCAGTACCTCAACCCGCGGATACAAGGAGCGGTCAGATGCCCATCGCAACCCCCGAGGTCTACAACGAGATGCTCGACCGGGCGAAGGCTGGCAAGTTCGCCTACCCGGCCATCAACGTCACCTCGACCCAGACCCTGCACGCGGTGCTGCGCGGCCTCTCGGAGGCCGAGAGCGACGGCATCGTCCAGATCTCCACGGGTGGCGCCGAGTTCCTCGGCGGCCAGTACAACAGGGACATGGTGTCCGGCGCGGTCGGCCTCGCCGAGTTCGCCCACGTCGTCGCCGAGAAGTACCCGGTCACCGTCGCCCTGCACACGGACCACTGCCCCAAGGACAAGCTCGACGGGTACGTCCGCCCGCTGCTCGCGATCTCCGAGGAGCGCGTGAAGGCCGGCCGCAACCCGCTCTTCCAGTCGCACATGTGGGACGGCTCCGCCGAGACCCTGGCCGACAACCTGGCGATCGCGCAGGAGCTGCTGGCCCGCGCCGCCGCCGCGAAGATCATCCTTGAGGTCGAGATCACCCCGACCGGTGGCGAGGAGGACGGTGTCTCCCACGAGATCAACGACTCCCTCTACACGACGATCGACGACGCGGTCCGCACCGTGGAGGCCCTCGGCCTCGGCGACAAGGGCCGTTACCTGCTCGCCGCGTCCTTCGGCAACGTGCACGGCGTCTACAAGCCGGGCAACGTGGTGCTCCGTCCCGAGCTGCTGAAGGAGCTCAACGAGGGCATCGCCGCCAAGTACGGCAAGGCCTCCCCGTTCGACTTCGTCTTCCACGGCGGCTCCGGCTCCACCGCCGAGGAGATCGCCACCGCGCTGGACAACGGCGTGGTCAAGATGAACCTCGACACGGACACGCAGTACGCCTTCACCCGCCCGATCGTGGACCACGTGTTCCGCAACTACAACGGCGTCCTGAAGGTCGACGGCGAGGTCGGCACCAAGTCGACCTACGACCCGCGCACCTGGGGCAAGCTGGCCGAGGCGGGCATGGCCGCGCGCGTCGTCGAGGCGACGCAGGCGCTGCGCTCCGCGGGCAACAAGATGAAGTAAGCGGCTCGCGGCAGGGTGTCTGCCGCCGCCGTCAGCCGGGAGAGCCCGGCGCCCCGGACCGACTGCGGTCGGTCCGCCGGGCGCCGGGCTCTCCGCGTTCCGGACACCCCGGGGTATACCGGAATGGTGGCCGATTCAGATTCCGATGACGCAGTCGCAGCCGACGCAGCGGAAGCACGTGACGCAGCCGACGCAGCAGTCGCAGGGGACGCAGCCGACACAGCCGCCACCGGCGACCTCGCCGTGCGGCTGTCCTCCGCCCGGGGCCGCTGGATCCTGTTCACCACGGTCCTCGGCTCGACCATGGCCCTGCTGGACTCGACGGTCGTCAATGTCGCCCTGCCGCACATCGGCGACGACCTGGGCGCCTCTCTGGCCCAGCTCCAGTGGACGGTCAACGCCTATCTGCTGACGCTGGCGGGCCTGATCCTGCTGGGCGGCACCCTGGGCGACCGCTACGGGCGCCGCAGGATCTTCGTGATCGGTGTGGTGTGGTTCGCGACGGCCTCGCTGCTGTGCGGGCTGGCCCCCACGGCGGACGTCCTGATCGCGGCCCGCGCGCTCCAGGGCATCGGCGGTGCGCTGCTCACCCCGGGATCCCTGGCCCTGATCCAGGCGTCCTTCCACCCCGACGACCGGAGCCCCGCGGTGGGCCTGTGGTCCGGCTTCGGCGGCGTCGGCGCGGCGGTCGGCCCGTTCCTGGGCGGCTGGCTGGTGGACGGCCCCGGCTGGCGCTGGGTGTTCTTCCTGAACGTCCCCCTGGCCATGCTCTGTGTCCCGGTGGCGCTGCGCCACGTCCCGGAATCGGCGGCGCCGGGAGCCCGTACGTCCCACCAGCGCTTCGACATCACCGGCGCGGCCCTGGCCGCGCTGTCCCTGGCCCTGCTGACGTACGCGCTGATCGAGGCGGGCCACGGCCAGGCGGCGCTGGTGACGACGACGGCGGTGGGCGGCCTGGTGGCGGCCGCGGCCTTCCTCTACGTCGAGAAACACACCCCGAACCCGATGATGCCGCTGGACATCTTCACGTCACGCCAGTTCACGGCGGTGAACCTGGTGACGCTGTGCGTGTACGCGGCGTTCGGCGGCTTCTTCTTCCTGACCGCGCTCCAGCTCCAGGTGGTGTCGGGCTACTCCGCGCTCCAGGCGGGCGCGGCGCTGCTGCCGCCGACGGTGCTGATGCTGCTGTTCTCGGCCCGCTCGGGCGCCCTGGCGGACCGTATCGGCCCCCGGATCCCGCTGACGGTGGGCCCGCTCCTCTGCGCCGCGGGGCTGCTGCTGATGCTGCGGGTGGGCAAGCAGGCGGTCTATGTGACGGACGTCCTCCCGGCCATGGTGGTCATGGGCACCGGGATGGTGGTGCTGGTGGCGCCGCTGACGGCGACGGTTCTGGCGTCCGTGGACACCGCGCGGGCGGGGCTGGCCAGCGGTATCAACAACGCGGCGGCACGGGCGGCGGGCCTGGTGGCGGTGGCGGCGCTGCCGGTGCTGACGGGGATGGGCCCGGATGCGTACCGGTCGGCCGACGCCTTCGACAGCGCGTTCCGCAAGGCGATGCCGATCTGCGCGGGAGTCCTGCTGGTCGGGGCGGCGCTGGCCTTCACCCTGGTACGCCGCCCGGCCCCGGGCTGCCGCCACCCCGACTGCCACACCCATTGCAGCATGACGGCCCCACCCTTGGAGGGCCGCCAGAGCCGCTAGCTGCCGCTGCCTACTTCTTCGACTCGGCCTACTTCTTCAACTCCGCGTAGGCCTCGGCGCTGCTGTCCTGAAGGAACTGCTGGCAGCGCTCCTGCTCGTCCTTCTCCCCGATCTCCCCGGCGGCCCGGGCCAGCGCGGCGAGGCAGCGCAGGAACCCCTGATTCCCCGCGTGGCTCCACGGAATCGGCCCATGCCCCTTCCACCCGGCCCGCCGCAGCGCGTCCAGCCCCCGGTGATACCCGGTCCGGGCATACGCGTACGACTCGACGACCCGCCCCGCCCCGAACGCCTCCTCGGCCAGCACGGCCCACCCGAGCGAGAAGGCGGGATACTTCGCCACCACCTCGACGGCCCCCACACCGCCTTCCAGCATCCCGTAGGCGTCCTCGTTCACCGGCAGTTCGGTCGGCCCGGGTCCACCGAGCAGATTCTTGTGCGTCGTCATGGTCTGCAGTGTGCCACCCGGGCAGGATGGGTGCGGGGAGGGTGGGGAGAGCGGGGACGGCCCAGGAGATCCCCTCTTGCCGTCGGGTGGAGGGTCACGCAGGATGCCCGTGGGGACCGGGGCCCCCGTGCCGGCAAGGCAGGGGCGGACCGCTACCCGGAGCAGTTACAGGAGACAGCGATGTCCCAGCAGGCTCAGCAGCCGCCCCGGCAGACCGAGGCTTCCGAGCCCGAGGCCCCGCATCTCGACTTCGCCGGTACCACGCCGTACGAGGACTACGTCAAGGCGGATGTGCTCACCCACTTGCAGCACACCCTCTCCGACGATCCCGGGGAGATGGTCTTCCTGGTCACCACCCAGGTGATGGAACTGTGGTTCACCGTGATCGTGCACGAGTGGGAGACCGCCGTACGGGCGCTGCGGTCGGACGACGTGCCGGTGGCGGTCGCCGCGCTCAAGCGGTCCGTACGGGAACTGGAGGCGCTCAACGCCTCCTGGAAGCCGCTCGGACAGCTCACCCCGGGCCAGTTCAACGCGTACCGAGGCGCGCTGGGCGAGGGGTCCGGGTTCCAGTCGGCGATGTACCGGCGCATGGAGTTCCTGCTCGGCGAGAAGTCCGCCTCCATGCTCGTCCCGCACCGCGGTGCACCCCGGGTGCACGCCGAGCTGGAGAAGGCCCTGCACGAGCCGAGCCTCTACGACGAGGTCGTACGGCTGCTCGCGCGGCGCGGGTATCCGGTCCCGGAGGCCGTGCTGCGGCGGGACGTGTCCCGGCGGTACGAGGCGTCCGACGCCGTGGAGGCCGCCTGGGCGGCCGTCTACTCCGGTGATTCCGGCGGCGGTCCCGACCGCGGTCCGGGCTCCGAACTCGCCTGCCTCGGCGAGGCGTTGACCGATGTCGCCGAGCTGGTGTGGCGCTGGCGCAACGATCATCTCGTCGCCACCCGGCGCGCCATGGGTGCCAAGCCCGGCACCGGCGGCTCCGCCGGGGTGGCCTGGCTGGAGAAGCGTGCGCAGAAGAACGTGTTCCCCGAGCTGTGGACGGCCAGGTCGCATGTCTGAGCTCGGGGCGCGGGCCGCCGTGCTTGATTGCGCCGATGAACTTGCCTTCAAGCGGCAGGAGTTCGTGCTCACCGACGACGTCGTCTACCTCGACGGCAACTCGCTCGGCGCACTGCCCGCCGGGGTGCCCGCGCGGGTCGAGGACGTCGTGCGGCGGCAGTGGGGTGAACTCCGTATCCGTTCCTGGGAGGAGAGCGGGTGGTGGACCGCGCCGGAGCGGATCGGGGACCGGATCGGGGCTCTCGTGGGGGCCGCGGGCGGGCAGGTCGTGGTCGGTGACTCCACAAGTGTCAATGTGTTCAAGGCGCTTGTGGGGGCCGTGCGGATGGCCGGGGACGAGCGGGATGAGATTCTCGTCGACGCGTCCACCTTTCCGACCGACGGGTACATCGCCTCGTCCGCCGCCCGGCTCACGGGGCACACCGTGCGCTCCGTCCAACCGGAGGATATGGGGCGGGCGTTGAGCCGCCGTACCGCCGCCGTGCTGCTCAACCACGTCGACTACCGCACCGGCCGCCTCCACGAACTGCCCGCTCTCACCGCCGCCGTGCACGACGCCGGGGCCGTCGTCGTCTGGGATCTCTGTCACAGCGCGGGCGCACTGCCGGTCGGGCTCGACGAGCACGGGGTGGATCTCGCGGTCGGCTGCACCTACAAGTACCTGAACGGCGGCCCGGGTTCGCCCGCCTATCTCTACGTCCGCGCCGGGCTCCAGGACCGTTTCGACTCGCCGCTGCCCGGTTGGAACTCGCACGCCGAGCCGTTCGGGATGCGGCCCGAGTACCGGGCGGCGTCCGGGGCGGTGCGGGGGCGGGTGGGGACGCCGGACATCCTGTCCATGCTCGCCCTCGACGCCGCGCTCGACGTGTGGGACGGGGTGAGCGTCGCGGCCGTACGGGCCAAGTCCCTTGCCCTGACGGACTTCTTCCTGGAGTGCGTCGCCGCCTACGTCCCCGAGGGGTGGGTCGAGTCGCTCACCCCTGCTGCTCATGCCGAGCGTGGCAGCCAGGTCGCGCTGCGGGTGGCGGAAGGCGCCGGGGATGTGATGAAGCGGCTTGTCGAGCGGGGCGTCGTCGGGGACTTCCGGCAGCCTGACGTGCTGCGGTTCGGGTTCACACCGCTGTACGTCGGGTTCGCGGACGTGGAGCGGGCGGCGCGGGTGCTGGGTGAGGTGCTGGGTGAGGTGCTGAGCGACCAGAGGGGAGAATGAGAGCCCGTGGGGTGTGGTTCACCGTGTGTGATGCGTGTGGGCCCGTGATGGCGGACGGGCTGGTACCGTCCCGGCCAACGGGTGAATATTCCCCTGGCTTGAGAGAGGTTTGGAGCATGCCGGACGACGCTGCCTCCGCAGCCCGGACCGCCGCCGAGGAGGCGTCCGCCTTCGGGCACCCGCCCGTCGATCCCGACGCCACGGCCGCCTACGGCGACCACCCCGACCAGGTGATCGACTTCTATGCCCCGCGCCCGGCCGAGGGTGCCGCCGACGCCGTACCGGCTGACACGAGCGACACGAGCGACACGGCCGACGAATCGGCGCCGCTGGTCGTCCTGCTGCACGGCGGCGCCTGGCGGGCCCCTTACGACCGGGTGCACCTCAGCCCGCTCGCCGCCTTCCTGGCCCGCCGGGGCTTCGCCGTGGCCAGCGTGGAGTACCGGCGCGGGGCGGCGGACGACGGTACGGGAAGCGGCTCGGACGACGGTACGGGCAGCGGTTCGGACGGGGGCTCGGGCAGTGGCTCGGACGGCGGTCCGGTCGCCGGGCGGTGGCCGGAGACGTTCGACGACGTCGCCGCCGCGATGGACGCGCTGCCCGGCCTCGTACGGCAGGCCCTGCCGCAGGCCGACCCGAGCCGTACCGTGCTCACCGGGCACTCGGCGGGCGGTCACCTCGCCCTGTGGGCTGCCGCCCGGCACGTCCTGCCCGCCGACTCGCCCTGGCGCACCCCCGCCCCCGCCCCGCTGCGCGGCGTCGTCGCCCTCGCCCCGGTCGCCGACTTCGACGTCGCCGAGAAGCTCGCCGTGTGCGGCAACGCTTCCCGCCAACTCCTCGGCGGCGACGACCACTTCGCCGAGCGCCGCCCGTACGCCGACCCCGCGCTGCTGCTGCCGACCGGCATCGCCACGACCCTGGTCCAGGGCCGCACCGACGAGGTCGTACCGCTGGCCGTCGCCGAGGCGTACACGGACGCGGCGGCCAAGGCCGGGGAGGTGGTCGGGCTGACGCTGCTGGAGGACGTGGGCCACTTCCCGCTGATCGACCCGGCGGCCGGCGCGGCCGCGGTGGTGGCGGAGGAGATAGCCCAACTGGCCTGGTAACGGACTGACGGTCTGACGGACCGGGGCCGGGACGACGGACCTGGCAACCGTGTAGTACCTGAGACGGACCCCCCACAACCCCTCTCACTGCTGACGACTTCGCCCCTGGCCCCGTCCTACGGTTCTCCCGTGACCGAGACATACCAGGCGCAGACCACCCCCACGGCCCCGACGGCCGCCGCGCGCACCGGCCGCAGCCCCCGCAGCCCGGAATACCGGCTGGCCGCGGACGCGCTGCGCGGGCTGCGGCAGGACCTGCTGTACGACGTGTTCGCCTACCGCCCGCTGCCGCGCAGGCCCGCCGCCGGCGGACGGCTCGCCCGGCTGCTGCCCGCGGCGCTGCGGCCGTACACCGTCTGGACCCCGCACGCCGCGGTCGCCGCGTGCGGACTGCTGGCGGCGCTGATCGCCTGGGGCAGCAGCGACGCGGTGCCGGGGAGCGTGCTGAGCGGCGCCCTCGCCCTCGCCCCGGTGCTGCTCACCCTGGCCAGGCCCGTCGCCGCCTTCTGGCTGTCGCTCGCCGCGACCACGCTCGTCGCGCCCATGAGCCAACCCTGGGACTCCTGGCCCTGGATGCCGGGGAGCTTCGCCGCGCACCTGGTGGTGCTGACCGTGGTGGCGGTCCGCACCCGGCCGCGCATCGCGGGCTGGATGTGGCTGGTCACCGCCGCCTACAGCGTTCTCGTCGAGTCGGGCTTCGGCGGCGGGTACTACGACATGAACGGCGGCTCGATGGCGGTGGTCTCCGCGATCGTCCTGCTCGCCGTCACCGTCTGGCACATCCGCCGGGACGCCGAACAGGAGGTCACCGCCCAGCAGACGGTGACGGCGCACGAGCGCTCCCGCCGTACGCTGCTGGAGGAGCGCACCACGATCGCGCGCGAGCTGCACGACGTGGTCGCCCACCACATGTCGGTGGTCGCCATCCAGGCGGAGGCGGCGCCGTACCGGGTGGAGAACCCGCCGCCCGAGCTGGAGAAGGCGTTCGCCGTCATCCGGGAGAACGCGGTCGCCGCGCTCACCGAGCTGCGCCGGGTCCTCGGCGTCGTACGGGCGGAGGACTACGAGGTCCCCGAAGCGCCGCAGCCCACCCTCGCCGACCTCGACGCGCTGCTCGCCAATGTGCGCGAGGCCGGACTCGACGTCACGAAGGCGGTGACCGGGGCGGTGCGTGAACTCCCGCAGGGCGTCGAGCTGTCGGCGTACCGGATCGTCCAGGAGGCGCTGAGCAACAGCCTGCGGCACGCACCGGGGGCGAGTGCGCGTGTCGAGATCGGGTACGTCCTCGGCGGGCTCGGCCTGCGCATAGTCAACGGCCCGCCGCCCGCTGACGCCCTGCCGCGCCCCTCCTCGCCCGGCGCCGGGCACGGCATCACCGGGATGCGGGAGCGGGTGACCATGCTGGACGGTGTGATGACGGCGGGTCCGGTGGACGACGGGGGGTACGAGGTGGCGGTGTTCCTGCCGGTGCCGGCGGTCGTGGCGGGCGGGGGCGACGCGGAGTGAGCGGCATCCGGGTCCTGGTCGCCGACGACCAGGTGATGGTGCGGGAGGGCTTCTCCGTGCTGCTGAACGCGATGCCGGACATCGAGGTCGTCGGTGAGGCGGTCGACGGGCGTGACGCGGTGCGGCAGACGCGCGAACTCGCCCCGGACGTCGTCCTGATGGACATCCGGATGCCCGAGATGAACGGCATCGAGGCGACCCGGGAGATCGTCGCGGCGGACCGGGCGACGGACCGGGCGGCGGACGGGGCGACGGACCGGGCGGCGGACGGGGCGGACGGCGCGGCGAAGGTGCTCGTGCTGACCACGTTCGACCTCGACGAGTACGTCTACCAGGCGCTGCGGGCCGGGGCCTCCGGCTTCCTGCTGAAGGACGCCTCCGCGCGCCGGCTCGCCGAGGGCGTACGGGTGGTGGCATCGGGGGAGGCGCTGCTCGCGCCGACCGTGACGAGACGCCTGATCACGGAGTTCGCCAAGCTGTCCGAGGTGCCGCGACCGCTCGCCGGGGCGTTCTCGGCGTACGGCGAGCTGACCGAGCGGGAGACCGAGGTGCTGGTCCTCATCGCGCACGGGCTGTCCAACGCGGAGATCGCCCGGCGGCTGGTGGTCGCCGAGTCGACGATCAAGACGCATGTCAGCCGGATCCTGGTGAAGCTGGGCCTGCGGGACCGCACCCAGGCGGCGGTGTTCGCGTACGAGGCGAGGCTGGTGACGCCGGGGTGATCGGACTGAGCGGGGCGACCGGCCGCTGACCTGGGGCGGAGATGTTCCCCCTGTCCAAGGCGGCGTCCCCGGGCTAGCGTCCCCGCATGGCACCTGTCTCCGGCCTCGCCTTCGACCCCTGGGACCCGGCGTTCCTCGCGGACCCGTACCCCGCCTACGCAGAACTGCGCGAGCGCGGACGGGTGCTGTACTACGAGCCCAGCGACCAGTGGCTGGTCCCGCACCACGCGGACGTCTCGGCACTGCTGCGCGAACGCCGCCTGGGCCGCACCTATCTGCACCGCTTCACCCACGAGGAGTTCGGCCGCACCCCGCCCCCGCCGGAGCACGAGCCGTTCCACACCCTCAACGACCAGGGGATGCTCGAACTGGAGCCGCCGGACCACCCCCGGATCCGGCGCCTGGTGTCGAAGGCGTTCACCCCGCGCACGGTGGAGCGGCTGAGACCGTACGTCGAGGAGGTCGCCGGCGGTCTGGTCGCGCGGCTGGTGGAGCGGGGCGGCGGCGATCTGCTGGAGGACGTGGCGGAACCGCTGCCGGTCGCGGTGATCGCGGAGATGCTGGGCGTCCCCGAGGCGGACCGGGGGCTGCTGCGGCCGTGGTCGGCGGCGATCTGCGGGATGTACGAGCTGAACCCGACCGAGGACACGGCCGCCAGCGCGGTCCGCGCCTCGGCCGAGTTCTCCGCCTACCTCCGTGACCTGATCACCGCACGCCGCACCGATCCCGGCGAGGACCTGATCTCCGCCATGATCGCCGCGCACGACGAGGACGACCACCTCACCGAGACCGAGATGATCGCCACCGCCGCCCTCCTCCTCAACGCGGGCCACGAGGCCACCGTGAACGCCACGGTCAACGGCTGGTGGGCGCTGTTCCGCAACCCCGCCCAGCTCGCCGCACTGCGCGCCGACCACAGCCTGATCCCCACGGCCGTGGAGGAGCTGATGCGCTACGACACCCCGCTCCAGCTCTTCGAGCGCTGGGTCCTGGACGAGATCGAGATCGACGGCACCACCCTCCCCCGGGGCGCGGAGATCGCGATGCTCTTCGGCTCCGCCAACCACGACCCCGCGGTCTTCACCGACCCCGCCCGCCTGGACCTCGCCCGCCCGGACAACCCGCACATCTCCTTCAGCGCCGGCATCCACTACTGCCTGGGCGCCCCGCTGGCCCGCCTGGAACTGACGTCCTCGCTCCGAGCCCTCCTCACCCGGGCCCCGACCCTGACCCCGACGACGGAACCCGCCCGCAAGCCGAACTTCGTGATCAGGGGGCTTGCGGGGCTGGAGGTGGAGCTGCGCTGATCATCCGTTTGGCTGAACGGGGGGGCGATTCCGGCCACCGGGAGCCGCGGGCAGGACACGCTGGTGCCTGCCTGCGAAGGGAGGCACCATGACGGTTATGGCAGAGCGTGCGTCGTCTCAGTTGTCGGTGGACATGTTCGAGCGGATCGCCAAGTTCGCCGAGGGTGAGGACGAGACCGTCAGGTTCGAGCTCATCGACGGACGGATCGGACTCAGGAAAGTGACGAACGGAAACCATGGCGCGATCACCATGTGGCTGATCCGGCAATGCATGCGTGTCCGGCCCGAGCTCGATCTCAATCCGCTGCAGGGTTTGAAGGTGGCGACCTACCGCAAGGGCCGAGCCCGCCCTGACGGTGTGCTGGCCCCTGTCGATCACTTCGTGGGTCACGGCGACTGGGCTGACACCCACGGTGTGCTGATGGTGGTCGAGATCACCTCGTTCGACTCCGACACCCACAACCGCGACCGCGTGGAGAAGCCCCGGGCGTACGGGGAGGCGGGAATCCCCGTCTACCTGCTGATCGACCGTGACCACCTCTCGATCCTGGTGCACAGCAACCCGGACCCGGAGGTCGGCTACCGAGACATCCATGTGGCGGTGCTCGGTGACAAGATCACCCTGCCTGAGCCCGTCGGCATCGAACTCGACACCGAGGAGCTCAAGCAGTACGTCGACTGACGAAGTTCCCCTCAGTTGGTGATCGCATCCCGGTGCCGTAGCCCCGCCAGCCCCGCCGTGACCAGGGCTGCTGCCACGGCCAGGAGGAGCAGGACCGGGGTCCAGTGCATGGGGGCGCCGGGGAGCTTGGGGAGGTGGCCGAAGGGGGAGAGGTCCAGGACGAGCTGGGGGGCCTTCAGGGCCGGGCCGACCCAGCCGATCAGGAGGACCGTCACCGCCACGCCCCAGGAGGCCATCGCCGCGCGGGGCAGGACGCCGACGAAGAGGACCGCCACTCCGCCGATCACCCACACCGCCGCCAGTTGCAGCACGCAAGCGCCGAGGACCGCGGTGAACTCCTTGCCGTAGCCGATCGAGAAGCCCAGACCGGCGAGGAGCATGATCAGGGCCGAGCCGCCGAAGGCGATCGTCAGATGGCCCGCTGCCCAGCGCAGCCGGCTCACCGCGCAGGCCAGCACCGGTTCCGCCCGGCCCGAGGTCTCCTCGCCGTGCAGCCGCAGCACGGACGAGACGACGTAGAGCGAGGCGATCAGGCCCAGCATGCCGATCATGGCCGCCACGAACGCGTGGGTGAGGGCGGTGTGGCCGCCCATCCGCTGGAAGATCTCCCGCGCGTTCTTGTTGTTGCCGACCAGGTCCGCCGCGCCCTCCGTGAGCCCGCCGTAGATCACGCCCGCCAGGAAGAAGCCGATCGACCAGCCGAGCACACCGCCCCGCTGGAGCCGCCATGCGAGCCCGCCCGCCGAGGACAGGGAGCCGGCGGCGGGGCCGGGGCGGGTGGGGAAGAAGCTCATCCCCACGTCACGGCGGCCGGCCAAGGTGTAGGCCACCAGGATCTGTACGGCGATCGCCACGGCGAAGAGCAGCAGGACCCACCAGCGTTCGCCCGCGAAGGCGCGCAGATTCTCCAGCCAGCCCAGCGGGGAGAGCCAGGTGAAGGCGGAGGAGCCGTCGTCCGACACCGAGTCCCCCGCCGCGCGCAGCACGAACGCCGCACCCAGCGCGGCCGCGGCGATGCCCCGTGCCAGCCGCGCGCTCTCGGTGAGCTGGGCGGTGATCGCGGCGATCGCGGCGAAGAACATGCCGACGGCCCCGAGCCCCAGCCCGAACGCCAGCGCCCCGGCAGTGCCCTGTGCGGCCAGGCCCGCCGTCATCAGCAGCGCGAGCGCTGCGTTGGCGGCCGCCGCCGCCAGCAAGGCCGCGGTGAGGGAGGCGCGTCGGCCCACCGTCCCGGACGAGATCAGCTCCTGCCGGCCGCTCTCCTCCTCGTCACGGGTGTGCCGTACGACGACCAGGAGGCTGACCACCGCCGCCAGCTCTCCCGCGGTCAGGCCCACCCGCCAGGCCGTCAGCGCGCCCAGCGAGTCGCCGAAGGCGGGGCCGAGCAGCGCGCGGAAGGAGGAGTTGGTGGTCATCTGGTGCACCAGGTCGGCGCGTTCGGCCGGGGTGCTGTACAGGCTCTTGAGAGTGCCTGGCATCGACAGCACCATCAGCGCGTTCACCGCCACCCACACCGGGATCATCACCCGGTCGCGGCGCAGCGCGAAGCGCAACAGGATTCCCGTGCCCGCCAGTTGGCGTGAGCCACCCGGGGCTCTTACTGCCAGAGCAGCGGTGGTCATCGCGCCACCTCGTCGTCCTGGTAGTGGCGCAGGAACAGCTCCTCCAGCGTCGGCGGAGTCGACGTCAGCGACCGCACGCCGGACTCGCTCAACTGCCGCAGTACGGCGTCGAGTTTGTCGGTGTCGACCTGGAGACGCACCCGCTTGCCCTGGATGTCGAGGTCGTGGACGCCGGGCAGCTGGGCCAGCCCGTTGGGGGCGCCCGCGAGTTCGGCGGAGACACTGGTGCGGGTGAGGTGGCGCAGATCGGCCAGCGAACCCGTCTCGACCGTGCGGCCGCGGCGGATGATGCTGACCCGGTCGCAGAGTTCCTCGACCTCGCTCAGGATGTGCGACGACAGCAGGATCGTACGGCCGCGCTCGCGCTCCTCCTCCACACAGCGCTGGAAGACCTCCTCCATCAGGGGGTCCAGGCCCGAGGTCGGCTCGTCGAGGATCAGCAGGTCCACGTCGGAGGAGAAGGCGGCGACCAGGGCGACCTTCTGCCGGTTGCCCTTGGAGTAGGTGCGGCCCTTCTTCGTCGGGTCCAGCTCGAAGCGTTCGAGCAGATCGGCGCGGCGCTTGGCGTCGAGTCCTCCGCGCAGCCTGCCGTACAGGTCGATGACCTCCCCGCCGGACAGATTGCGCCAGAGGGTCACGTCCCCGGGGACGTACGCGATCCGGCGGTGCACCTCCACCGCGTCCTTCCAGGGGTTGCGGCCGAGCACCCGCGAGGTGCCGGCGTCGGCGCGCAGCAGGCCCAGCAGCACCCGGATGGCGGTGGACTTCCCGGCGCCGTTCGGGCCGAGGAAGCCGTGCACCTCGCCGGTCTCGACGGTCAGGTCGAGTGCGTCGAGAGCGTGGGTCCGGCCGAAGGACTTGTGCAGGCCGGACACCTCGATGGCGGAGTTTGCCGTGGTCATGGCTCAGAAAGTACGCTTCTTTCAGAAATTTGTGAAGTTAAGGAAGTGTGAAAAGAGGAACGGGGTCGGGTGGTGTGTCCGGCCCCTGGCGGGATGCGCGGAACGGGCGGATCCCGGGTGGGTGAAGGGGAGATGATCCAGCTATGACGGAAGCAGCAGAAGCAGCCGGAGCGGCAGCGGCGGCAGCGGCGGCAGCGGAAGCCGGCGCCGCCGAACGGGACCCCGAGGCCGTGTCCAAGTTCGTGGAGAGTTTCGCCGCCCAGCTGGTCGAGGCCGGTATGCAGCGCATGCCCTCCCGTATCTTCGCCGCGCTGCTCGCGTCGGACGAGGCCACGATGACCTCCGCCGAGATCGGCGAACAGCTCCAGGTCAGCCCCGCTGCGGTGTCCGGCGGGGTGCGCTATCTCTCCCAGGTGCACATGGTGTCCCGGGAGCGCGAACCCGGCTCCCGGCGCGAGCGCTACCGGGTGCACAGCAACCAGTGGTACGAGGCCCTCACCAACCGCGAGGCCGTCATCACCCGCTGGGAGGCCGCCCTGCGCGACGGCGTCGCCAGCCTCGGTCCCGAGACCCCCGCGGGACGCCGCATGGCCGAGACGCTCGCCTTCTTCGAG
The DNA here is from genome assembly GCF_054729195.1 of Streptomyces sp. YIM S03343. NCBI lineage: Bacteria > Bacillati > Actinomycetota > Actinomycetes > Kitasatosporales > Streptomycetaceae > Streptomyces > Streptomyces sp. YIM S03343. The sequence goes on along the minus strand of NZ_JBPUKX010000001.1, from coordinate 4,328,334 downwards.
TTCGTCGAGGGCGAGATCTCGGCCATGATGGAACGCTGGCGGGTGCACCGGGAGCAGACCTTCGGGACGTGAGCCGCTGTTCTCCGGGGGACGTCAAGTGGTGTGGTGTGTCCGCTACTTGGACTCGAGGCGCCCCAGCGGATCGGTCCCGGTGGCGAGGGCGTCGCAGGCGGTCTGCCAGGCGGTCTGCCACGCCGGGTCTCCGGGGCGGAGCCTGCTGCGGAGGTAGGCGGCGCTGAGATCGGCGACCGCCGCGACCCGCGCGGGGTTCTCGTCGGTCGTCTCGGCGACGTCGTACCCGGAGACCCCGCCGAGTCCGTGCTCGGCGTCGAACAGGGTGAGCAGGGACTTCGGCCCGGGGGAGAGGACGTACGGGTCGGTGTGCCACTCCGGGCCGCGGACGGTCAGATGCTCGGAGGCGTCCTTGTCGCCCGCGACGACCAGCGCGGGCGCCGCCATCCGCGAGAAGTCCATGGTCAGGAAGAACGAGTAGTGCTCGGCCACGAACTCGGTGACCGCGTCCCCGCCCCGCCCGGGCGCCGCGAGCAGCACACCCGCCTTGATACGGGCATCGGCCAGGTCCGGCACGGTGCCGTCGCGCGGATCGGTGACACGTGCTCCGAGCAGCAGGCTCGCGGTGTGCCCGCCCATCGAGTGCCCGGCGACGGCGATCCGGTCGCGGTCCAGGCGTCCGGGGAGCTGCGGGACGGCGGCCTCGATCGCGTCGAGCTGGTCGAGGACGCGGCTCATGTCCTCGGCCCGGGAGCGCCAGTACATGGGTGCGTCAGGGTCGTCGGGGCTGAGGGCGGGGTGGCCGGTGAGGGTGCGGGAGCTGAGGTGGGTGGGCTGGACGACGGCGAAGCCGTGCGCGGCCCAGCGGTTGACGAGGGGGCCGTAGCCGTTGAGGGAGGAGAGGTGGTGGGAGTAGCCCTGGCCGTGCGAGAGGAGGATCACAGGGAGGTCGCCGTCGGCGGTGGCGGGCGCGGTGATCCGCAGTTCGAGGTCGACGGGGCGGCCGGGGGCGGGCAGGGTGACGGGGGCCACGGAGAGGACGGGGGTGGTGGGGACGGCGGTGGGGCGGGGTGTTGCGCTCATGGTCGGGTGATCCCTTCGATGGCGGGATGGCGGAGGCCGCCAGGCACGCAGGACGGGAGACAGACGTCGGGCGTCGGGCGTCGGCTAGACTGTGCGCGAAACGGAGCGACGTTCCACTTACCTCGGGAACGATACGGAACGCTGTTCCGCTTTGTCAAAGCCCGACGTCCGGAAGGAGAACGCGGTGCCCACTGATGACCGGGGCCACGACCGGTCCGGGGAGACCCCCGTGGCCGTGGCCGCCACCCGCCCCAAACGGGCGGACGCACGCCGCAACCAGGAGACGCTGCTGGCCGCGGCCGCTGCGGTGTTCGTGACGTCGGGCGTGGACGCGCCGATCCGGGAGATCGCGGCCAGGGCGGGCGTCGGCATGGGCACGATCTACCGGCACTTCCCGACCAGGGCGGATCTCGTCGTCGCCGTCTACCGCCACCAGGTGGAGGCCTGCGCGGAGGCGGGCCCGGCGCTGCTGGCGGAGGAGGACTCGCCGTTCGAGGCGCTGGGCAGATGGGTCGACCTGTTCGTCGACTTCCTGGTCACCAAGCACGGGCTGGCCGGCGCCATGCGGTCGGACAGCAGCGGTTTCGAGGCGCTGCACGTGTACTTCCTGGACCGCCTGGTGCCGGTGTGCGAGCAGCTGCTGGACGCGGCGGTGGCGGCGGGCGAGGTGGTGCCGGGCATCCGGCCGGTGGAGCTGATGCGCGGCATCGGCAACCTCTGCATCGGCCGAGACGACGACCCGCGCTACGACCCGCGCCGCATGGTCGGCTTCCTGCTGCGGGGCGTGCGGCAGGAAGCCGGACCGATGGGCGGACCGAAGGGCGCTACGACGTAGCGGGCACCGTGAGCCCCCAGGCCCCCTCCAGCACCCGCCAGGTCCGCCGCCGTACCGGACCGGAGACGGCGGCGTCGGCCCGGTAGCGGAAGTCGGACCCGGTGACGGTGACGGTCTGCCCGGAGGCCAGCAGCAGGGCCGCCTCGGCCCCGACCGAGCACGGCCGTACAGCGACCTGGGCGAGCCCGGAATGCCCGGCGGTCACGGAGACCTCGGCGACCGGCTGGTCGAGATCGACGATCGTTGCCCCGTCGACCTGCACCCGCAGCCGGGCGGGCCCGTGGACGGGCACGGAGGGCGCGGGCCCCGAGCCCCGGGCGGGCCGCGACCCGAGGGACCGTACGAGCGACTGGTAGGTGGTACGCAGCCAAGGATGCCCGTGCCCCTGCCCGAACGCGTGCCCATGGGTCTCGTGGGCGCCATGGCCGTTCTGCTGCACGGTGGCGGCCCCGGACAGGGAGCCAGCCCCGGACGAGGAGCCCGCCCCGGACGGGGAGGCGACTGTGCTGCCGCCCCCCACCCGCCCCGAGACCGGCGGAATGCACACGCCGCCGAGGACGACCCCGTCGCTGTCGTCGGCGAGGAGATCCAGCCGCCGTTCGACCCCGTCGAGCACGGCGCGGGCGGCGGCGACGGCCCCCGTGGGCACGCCGAGGGCCTCCGCGAGGCTCAGGGAGCCCCCCACGGGCACCACGGAGAGCACACATCCGGCCAGCTCTCGCTGCCGGTGCAGCACGGCGACGGCGCGGATGAGGGCGTGATCGTCGCCGACGACGACGGGCCGCCGGGACCCCCGGCGCTGGAGGGCGCGGGCGAACTCGGAGGCGTTCTCCGGGAGACACACCTTGGTGTGTGCACCGGCGCTGAGCACGTCTTTCGCAATCCGGACGGACTCTCCGTCCGTCCGGCGGGCGGCAGGATCGATGACGACCAGCAAGTGGTCGGAAGCCGCGAAAGTCGCCACCTCGGCCATGCCTCGCTTCCTCGGGTAGCATCTTTGTGCAAGAGCCCCTTTGCGCTATTGCGCCAGGGGCTTCGTCTATTCCGGGGCATCCGGTCCGACGGTTGTGCGACCAACAGCGGTCGCAGTGGTACGCGGCGATGAACCTTACGCGCACGCCCCTGACCTTGGACATGCCCCGCCCGGAAGGGGTGTACGCGCGTGCCCGCACTTGTGCTGCTCGGTGCTCAGTGGGGTGACGAGGGCAAGGGGAAGGCGACGGACCTGCTCGGTGGGTCCGTGGACTACGTGGTCCGCTACCAGGGCGGCAACAACGCCGGCCATACGGTGGTCGTGGGCGATCAGAAGTACGCCCTTCACCTTCTCCCTTCCGGAATACTGTCGCCCGGTTGTACGCCTGTCATCGGCAATGGTGTCGTCATCGACCCGTCGGTCCTGCTCTCCGAGCTGAGCGGTCTGAACGAGCGAGGCGTCGACACGTCCAAGCTCATGATCAGCGGTAACGCGCACATCATCACGCCGTACAACGTGACGGTGGACAAGGTGTCGGAGCGCTTCCTCGGAAAGCGCAAGATCGGCACGACGGGCCGGGGCATCGGCCCGACGTACGCGGACAAGATCAACCGCGTGGGCATCCGGGTCCAGGACCTGTACGACGAGTCGATCCTCGCCCAGAAGGTGGAGGCAGCGCTCGACGTCAAGAACCAGATGCTCACCAAGCTCTACAACCGCCGCGCGATCGCCGCGGACCAGGTGGTCGCGGAGCTGCTGGAGTACGCCGAGAAGATGAAGCCGTACGTGGCGGACACGGTGCTGGTCCTGAACAAGGCGCTGGAGGACGACAAGGTCGTCCTCTTCGAAGGCGGCCAGGGCACCTTGCTCGACATCGACCACGGCACGTACCCCTTCGTCACCTCCTCGAACCCGACGGCGGGCGGGGCGTGCACGGGTGCGGGCGTCGGCCCGACGAAGATCACCCGCGTGATCGGCATCCTGAAGGCGTACACGACCCGCGTCGGCGCCGGCCCCTTCCCGACGGAGCTGTTCGACGCGGACGGCGCCGCGCTGCGCCGGATCGGCGGCGAGGTGGGCGTGACGACGGGCCGCGACCGCCGCTGCGGCTGGTTCGACGCGGTGATCGCCCGCTATGCGACCCGGGTCAACGGCCTGACCGACTTCTTCCTCACCAAGCTGGACGTCCTGACCGGCTGGGAGCAGATCCCGGTCTGCGTGGCGTACGAGATCGACGGCAAGCGCGTCGAGGAACTCCCGTACTCCCAGTCCGACTTCCACCACGCGAAGCCGGTCTACGAGAACCTCCCGGGCTGGTCGGAGGACATCACGAAGGCCAAGACCTTCAGCGACCTCCCGAAGAACGCCCAGAACTACGTCAAGGCCCTGGAAGACATGTCCGGAGCCCCGATCTCCGCGATCGGCGTGGGCCCGGGCCGCGACGAGACGATCGAGGTCAACTCGTTCCTGTAGGCGGCGCGCAGCCCCCAGGAACGCGATCGACCACGACGACGGATGCTGCCGGCCTGCCCTGGGCCGGCAGCATCCGTCGGCTCACCAGGGCAGGGGGTCCGGGCGGCGGTTCCACCACCATCCGTGAACCGCTGTGTCGCATTCCGCACGAGGCAGTTCCTTGCGGAGCAGTCCGTCGGCGTCGTCGACGGTCAGCTCTGCGAAGAGGGCGTCCAGGGGATCAAGGGCGTTCCGGAGCAAGGCCGCCACGTTCTCGGGCAGTCGGGTGCGCAGCTGTTCCAACTCGTCGCGTGCTTCGAGGCGGTCACGGTAGAGGTCGGAGGGATGCCAGCCGGTCGGTTCCCAGGCGGCTTCCATCTGCCGGACGAGTTTCTCCCAGGCGCCCAGGCAACTACGTGCCTTCCAGAACGGCGTTCCGGGGGTGCTGGTCTCCTCCGGGTACATAGGGTCGAGGTGCGCTTTGAAAGCGTCCCCCAGCGGGGTGGCGATCTGCTGTTCGCCGACAATCTCGGGGATACGGGCGACGGTGAGGTGCGGAAGCCCTGCGACGGGGGCTTCGACCCTGTCGATGGTGCGGCGAAGTTGTTCGTCGTCGGACTCATAAAGCCGCGCCCGCGTGACCAGCCCGTCCGGCGTGGCCAGCCAGTACGCGCTCGGCCGCACCTCTTCGGCGGGGAAGAGCACCACGGTGCCTGCCTCCCGGGCGAACGCGGACGCCACTTCCCGCTCACTCGGCTGGGGCTGGACGAACTCCTGGACGTAGACGTCCAGGGACGTCGACACATCGCCCTGCACCGTCACTTTGTCGCAGAACACCAGAGCGTCCCAGTTGCGCAGTTCCTGGTCGGTGTCCTCGTCGGCGGCGTCCACCTCTTGCTCGCGCACGTGCAGACACCGGGCGAGTACTGCCGTGACGGCGTCGAGAGTCAGAGGCTCCACGGTGAGGAGGTTGTACGTCATGGCGAATAAGTCCCGTTGTAGATGTCCAAGGCATTCCGTCCGAGCATCCACCTGCGAGCGGGCACGACACCTACAGTAGGGGCGAGGGGGCAACATGAGCAGCGGCTACCACACCAGTTGGAGTGTCCCGCCCGAGCACCGGGAGGATCCCGCCTACTGCGCCGCCGGACGGCGGATGGACTTCGCTGTTGCCGTCTACGAACGGCGCTCGGCGCTCGGTCTGAGCAGCGCGGAACTCGCGGACCGGGCGGGTCTGCCGGTGGAGGAGATAGAGCGGATCGAGGAGAGCAGTGTCGACCCGACCCTCGAACTCATCGAGAGCCTGGCCGAGGCGCTGCACTCCGGGCCTTGATCGATCCCTGCGCCACGCCGGAATTCCGCTTCGAGAGCCGTGCCGCATCCGTCAACCCGTTGATGCTCGCGCTTGCTTGAGTCTTGCCTGCTCGTGAAGCATCAGCCGATATGGATCGGCAGGCCGCGGTGCGGCAGAAAGGGGGCCTCATGGCCATCCGTAAGCCTCCTACCGCCCGTCAGCGGCGACTTGGGGCTGAGCTTCGGCGGATGCGTGAGCAGGTCGGGCTCTCCGTGGCGGAAGCTGCAGTGCTGCACCGTGTCGACAAGACGGCGATCAGCAATACCGAGTCGGCACGGTTCGGAGTGAGTTCTGACCGCGTTCGGGTGTGGGCCGCCAACTACTCGTGCCCCGACCAGGCTTACGTGGACGCGCTCGCCGCCATGGCAAGGGAACGGCCCGCGATCACATGGTGGCAGGAGTACCGGGACTCCATGGCCTCGTTCATGCTGGACCTGGCGGAGCTGGAGCACCACGCCGCAGGCCTGCGGCACGTGCAGATCACGCACCTCCCCGGCCTGCTCCAGCACGAGGACTACGCCAGGGCGGTGTTCGCCGAGGCCGTACCGCCCCTCGCCTCGCAAGTCCTCGATCTCCAGATTGAGTTCCGTATGCGCCGCCGCGAACTGCTCGACCGACCCGAGCCCCCGGACTGCTCGTTCCTCCTCCACGAGGCAGCTCTGCGCATGCTCTTCGGCGACCGTGGCGTGGTGCGCCGGCAACTGGAAGAGCTCCTGAAGCAGTCGGAACGGGAACGGGTGACTCTGCGGGTGATCCCGTTCTCGGCCGGGGGCTTCACGACTGCCGGCAGCTCCACGATGTACGCGAACGGCCCGGTCCACCAGCTGGATACCGTCCAGATCGACATCCCCAACGGGGTCACATTCCTGGACTCCGAGACCCACCGCACCAACTACCGCGCTGTACTTGACCGCATGGAGCAACGGTCCCTGGACCAGGGGTCGTCACGCGACTTCATCCGCAAGGTGCTGCAGGAACTGTGAGGATGTGATGAGGGTGCCGGACATCGGCTGGCGCAAGTCGACGTACTCCGAGCCATCGGGCAACTGCCTGGAGGTGGCGGTGATGGACGACCGAATACTCCTGAGGGAGAGCGACGACCCCGGGGTCGTGGTCACCACGACGCCCGCCAAGCTGGCGGCGTTCCTGGCGGGGGCGAAGGACGGGGAGTTTGACGATCTGGTGTGACGGGCGTTGACGTCGACGCGCGGCTTCACCCTTTCGGGTATCAACGTTGATGTATCAGCAGGGTTGCGGCTAGCTTGGTGTCGGAGGGTAGTTTTCCTGTCACCCTCCGACCCCACAGTGTCCAACGCCTTACAGGAGCGTCAGCATGAGGATGCAGATCAGCCGAGTCCCCAGCAGGCCGGTCCGACGGGAGCAGGACGGCACGCTCACGATCGACCTGTGGCTGTGCAGGGACGCCAAATTCGAAACGGACCTGGCCCTGCGCCTCACGGCAGCCGAGGCAGAGCTGCTGCACGCCCAGCTCTGCTACGCCCTCGACGAAGAGGTCGCGCCGGTGATCACCCCCGAATCGAAACTCCCGGACTGCCGAAAGCCGACGCGGACGAGTGGTCGCCCCTGACGTAGGCCGCCGCTCCCGACGCCCACGCCTCCGGCGAGGCGTGGGCAACAGATGGCGGCTTCGGTGAACGCCTGGCTATCGCTGGACACTGCCGAGCCACAGCACGTCGCGAGCCCGTGTCATGGCAACGAACAACTGACTGCGTAGAAGTTCATCGCGCTCCTGAGTGGTTTCAGGAAGTCTCTCGCCGCTCGCCGCAGGCCCCTGGGACAGAGCCGCATCGTGGTGCGGCAGGTACACGCGTTTGAACTCCAGGCCCTTCGCCCGGCGGTAGCTGCCGAGTTTGACCGCGTCGACGGGGTGGCCGTCGTAGTGTTCCAGCAGGCAGACCGGGATGGCCGCCCGTTCGAGGAGCCGCTGGTAGTGACCTATGGCGCGCTTGGAGGGGCACAGCACCGCCGCGTCCGCGCGGGCTCCCGGCGGCAAGCTGTGCAGGGCCGCCACAAGGGCTTGGTCGTGCTCGGACGGGCTGCGCTCCGACACCCTGATCACCTGGCCTTCGAGGTAGGTCATATCGACGTCTCGGCGGCCGGAGGAACGCAGCCCGTCGAGGTCCTCGAACGAGTCCTCGGCGACGACGGCAAGTGCTGTGTCGAGGATCGGCTTGCTGTTGCGGTAGTTGTTGCGCAGCAATTGTCCCCGGCCGCCGCGGATGTCGATGCCGGCGTCGGAGAGGCGGAACCCGCCGGGGTACACAGCCTGTTGGCCGTCCCCCACCAGCAGAAGGCCGTTGGGAGCGTCGCCGGTAAGGGTGTGGAGGAGTTTCACCCCGATCAGGGTCAGGTCCTGGACCTCGTCGACGATCACAGCAGTGTAAGGGCGTTCCTCGGTACGGCGGCGGGCCTCTGCCAGAGCGAGGATGAGGATGTCGTTGAAGTCGTGTACGCCGCGCTCATTGCGGAGTGTCTCGTAGGCCTCGTACAGAGCCCAGACAGCCTGCCGATGGACACGTCGCAGGCTCGTACGACGACGTCGGCGAGGAACGGTGGCGTACTCCTGGAACGAGCTGATGCCGCGCCCCTTGATGATGTAATCGATCTCCTCCTCCCAATAGGCGGGCGTCGGGTCGATCTCTGCCAGACAGCTCTCGCGGCCGACGTGCTTCCAGGCGAGGCTGAACGCCGTCCTGGCCTTCTCTCCGTGTAACCGGGCCGTGACACCGCAACCGCGCAGATACTCCTGAGCCCATGAGTGCAGGCTGCGGAAGTCCACCCTGTCCGACACTGCAGGAGACATGGCCTTGAGGAAGGTGGCCTGCACGCGCGGGAGGTTGCTGGCGAAGGTGACGTACAGGATCCGGCCCGTGGTGCGCTGGGCCAGGTGAGCCGCGCGGTGCAGACCGACGACCGTTTTGCCGGTACCTGCCGGACCACTGATCCGCGCGGGACCGGACCAGTTGCGGCGTACCAGAGCCACCTGGTCGGAGTCGAGGAAGGTCATCCACTGCTCGATCGGGGCCCGCAGCACTTCTTCCATAGCCGCGTCGCGCAGGGCGCCGAGGTCGAACAGTCCGTCGGACGACTCGTCTCGGGGCTCCGGCCGTGGTGAAGGCGGTGCTTCGTGCGACAGGGAGGAGTCCTCGTACTCGGGGAAGATCCGCTCCAGAAGGTCGCAAAGGGCACGCACGGATTCGGCACGCACCCGATGACGCTCCGAGAGCAGTGCCGGTCCGATCTCGTGCTCACCCAGCAGCCGGATTCTGCCCAGCTCGGCATCGACGCGCTGCCCGGCGAAGACCATGACAGGTCGGACCGCGACAGGGGACATTCCCAAGGACGCCACCGCGGACTCGGTCACCTTCGTCACAGCCAGGAGCTTGTCGGCTTGCTCGTCACGCGGTTCGCCACCGACACACAGCGTTCCCTCGGAAGTCTCCGGTGCAGACGGCCAATTCTTGACGTCGACGACATAAACACCCGCAGGACCGATCAGCAACATGTCCGCGTTGGCCGCCCGCGACCCCGGCCATCGCCGGTCCACCAACAATCGCCATCCACGCGCGGTCAGGACCAACAGCTGTGCCGTAACCCTGCGTTCGGCCTCGTGGGCCGCCTTCCAGCGCCTGGCCTGCTGCTGGGCGGCCTGCCACTGCTCTCTCAGCAACCGTTCCTGCCGCCGCGCCTCCTGCGCCCGCCGCGACGCCGATCCGCCAACTGCCATAGCCAGCCCCCTCGTACGCAGAGTAGCGATCTTAAGACGAACAGCGATGACAGGGCAGGGTGCACCTCGGACAAAGAGACATCCCTGGCGGGCATCTTCGTGCCCGCGAGGCTGGCGGTCATGACGCTCCGGGCCATCGACCTTCTGAGCGATATGCCGATCACGGGCCCGACAGGCCGATACGATCCGTGACGGAGGGCAGGTGTCGATGAACATCACAAGCCGTTCGGGTGACTCAATCACCGCGCACCAACTGCTGGCACTGTTGGATACGGAGGGGATCGCCTTCCTCTCTGCAGCAGATTGCGACGATGTGATCAGGATATTCCGCCGTGAGCTGAGGGTCTTTCGCCATTCGGATTCACCCGCCACTCCGTGGACCATGATCTCACCGCTCCTGAACGGTCAGCGCACGCCAGGATTATCCGGATTCAGTCGTGCTGCTCTGGCGCCACACACGGATCGAAGCCTGCACAACTATCCGCCATCAATTCTATGCTTTCTCATGATCCGAGAGGCGTCGGACGGCGGAGATTCAATCCTGATCGACACGAAGCCCATACTTTCCCGTTACGACCTGGAATCGCTGCACTCCATCGAGAACGACCTCCGGCTCTCCAGCAGCCAGTTTGGGCAGGAGCACAAGGTACTGACGGTCAGCGATCGTAGATCCGTGGTCATTCGTTACCGAGATGATGAAGTCGCACAGCCGCAAGCCTCCTCCCGGCAGTCCAAATTCCTGCTGGCAGATCTCGACCAGGCGCGTTGCAGTGCACAGCAGTTCCGCCTTCGGCCAGGAGACGGTTACTTAATTCATAACCATCGGATTTTACACGGCAGAACGGCGTTCAGCGGTTTCCGATTAGGGGCAAGACTGCTCTTCTTTGTCAACGAGGACTCGCCCCATGCGCACCTGAACGACGGCTTCAGCTTCGATCGCAGACACACCAAAAGCAAAGGTATTTATTGATGGCTGCAGCATTTTACTCGGGAACGGTCGAGGTGGAACAAGCCCTGTCGGCCCTGCCTCCCACCGGCGACGCCTCATTCCTGCAGGAAATCCGCAGGGTGATTGATCGCACAAGAAATCCCGAGAACACATTTCGACGAATCTGCAATGATTCGACCAAGCCAGCCGCCATGCGCTTTTGTGCATTATATGCGGTACTGCTGAGATTACGCAGAGAAGAGCGCCTGTCGGAATACGCCGAGCTGGTCAACAGAAATGAGCAAGAGTTCGGAAGTGAACCCTACTTCCATACGTTCCGTGCGGTGATCCTGCGCCTGGAAGGGGAACTGGCGAGCCTGCTTCAGGCGATCGAGCATTCGCGAGAAGCCGCCAGATTGCTGAGAGATGTTCCAGGCGTCCAGCATCAAGTTGCCGAATTCATGGCAGAGTACTTGGAGAGGAGAGACTCTCCGCCTCAGGCGAAGGAGCTGGAAGAGGCCGAATCCTCGGTGGACCGTGCTATCACGTTGTCATACGGCCGAGTTGCTCACTACTTCGAGACCAAGGCGCGAATCCTATGCCTGAAGAACGATTTTGACACGGCGCGTAGCCTCGTTCGCAGGGCCATCGAACTGGAGCCCAGAGAAGGTCTGGATTATCTGCGAAGAATTTCCCAGTACCAGACGACACGGGTGAAGATCGATGTATTTTCCCAGCGGGCGGAGTGGGTGAGATCTCGAGACTCGTTCCGCAACGAGATGAGCCAGTTCAGAACACAGCAGCTTGAGCTTCTCGGCCTGTTGGCTGGTGTGGTCGCGTTCGTGGCCAGTACAGCGAATATCGCCAGTCAAGCCACCGGCCCGGTGGCGGTTCGCTTGGTCACTGCTATGGCTGGCGCCCTGATTATAGTGTTCTCATCATTCTTTCTTCTCATCAATAACGATCAGCGGCGGCGTGTTGCCGTTACGGCTGCGATAGGATTTCTACTCCTCCTTGCCGGACTGCTGGCTCCAGGATTACGGAATCTATTCGGATTGGAGTGCCCTGCTGGAGGCGTCGCTCAGGGCGGGGCTGCGGTCGGTTCTGGACCGGATCAGAGAGCATGAGGAGCTTGCGGAAGAATCGGCACACTTCAAAAAGTCGGACGACGTAACAGCGCTGCTGATGTCGATTTAGTCCGAGCCGGAACGGGAGAGGGAAGGGTAGAAAATATGAATCAGCCGTATCTCGTGGAACGCAGTCCGGGGTATTTCGAGTACCAACTGCCCATCTCGGTCAAGATGGTGATTGAGATTCGGGGGAAGATTCCCCTGCTCAAGAACGAGCGAGACGAGTGGGAGCTTCCTGGAGGGAAGCTAGAACTGGGGGAGTCCGCGGAGTCGACGGTGCTTCGTGAAGTGGGCGAGGAGTTGGCACTTGAGCCGGAATCCATTGCCGGGATCGAGATCATCGATTCCTGGGTGTACGAAATCTTCCCGCACCGCCATGTTTTCATCGTGAGCTACGGGGCGGAGTACACAGGTTCGCGGGAACCGAAGCTGTCGAACGAGCACAAGGAACTCGGCTTGTTCGACTACCACGAAATCCCCGGACTCGGGATGCCCGAACCGTACAAGAAGACGATTGCCTCGTGGCGGCTTCGGCGCTCGGGTCGGTGACCGTGCGGTGGCCCGTGGGCAGAGTTGAGGCAGTTGAGGCAGGGGAGGACGCCGCCTCGTCTATCGGCCCGGAGCGCCGCTGGCCGGACGAATCGGGCGTCCGGGCATATTCTGAGATCGTCCGACCTGAAGAGGTGATCAGCATGCGTATGTTGCTCAAGGCAAGCATGGACACCGAGAAGGCCAACGACGTCATCCGCAGCGGGAAGATGCCCGAGATGGTCCAGGAGGTGATGGAGCAGCTCAAGCCCGAGGCCGCCTACTTCACGCTCGACGGTGGGGTCCGTACCGCGTACATCGTGTTCGACATGCAGGACAGCTCCCAGATGCCGCCCACCGCCGAGGCCTTCTTCCTCGGGATGAACGCCAGGCTCGACATGACGCCCATCATGAACTCCGAGGATCTCCAGAAGGGGCTGGCTGGGCTTCGGTGAGCCCTCGGCAGTGGCTCAGCTGAATACGATCATCGAGCCTTGGGCCAGGCTCCTCGTCGTTGCCGCGTGCAGGCCCAGCCATACGTGGCGTTCGCGGGCGAAGGGGCTCGGGTCGTACGGGGCCGGGACCGCCGGTTCCTCCAACTCGGTGGGGGCCGGCGGGGGTTCCGGGGCCGCCGGGGGGTTGGCCGGGTCGATGCCGATCGACGAGGCCACCAGGTCCAGTTCCCTCAGGAGGGTCTGCGAGCTGCCCAGCGGGCCGCCGCCGGCCAGCAGTTCGTCGTTCGAGAGCGGCGTCGGGAAGTCCACCGGGACGTACGCGCCGGCGTGGTCGTAGTGCCAGACCAGATGGGACTGCTGGGCCGTCGACTCGAACATCTCCAGCAACTGCTCGTAGTCCCCGCCCAGTTCACCCACCGGCGTCACCGGCAGCCCGCACACCTGGAGGAGGTACGCCCGGCGCAGGAAATGCAGCGCGTCGTAGTCGAAACCGGCGACCGGGGCGACGTCGCCGGACAGCCCCGGCATGTACTGGTACACCGGCACCGGCGGCAGGCCGTTCTCCGCGAGCGCCTTGTTGTACTGCGCGAGTTCGTCGGCGAACGGGTTGTCCGGGGTGTGGCACAACACGTCCACGAGCGGCACGAGCCAAAGGTCACAGGCCAAAGAGGGCTCCTCGCATAGCTCCTCGTACAGCGCGCGGTGCGCGCACGGTGGTCAGGGCAGCGTAATCGGTGTGGCGCACCCGCTCCTCCCCCAGGAGGAGAAGGCCTAGTGCAGGTCCCATACCCACACCCCGCCCGTCCATTTACCAGGACGGCCCACCAGCTTCTGCACCGCCTGCCGCAGAGCGTCGTCGTGCGGCTGCGGGGCCACCACCAGCGCGCCCGCCTTCCAGTAGGCGAAGTCCTGCTTCGCCTGCGCCTGCCAGTTCTTCCCGATCGTCGGGATCACTCCCGTGTAGCGGACGTCCCGCAGCATGTTGGAGGTGTAGCGCGGGCTGGCACCGTAGATGCCGATGTGGTCCTCGCCGTAGGGGCCGTTGAAGTAGCCGCCGGGCAGTTTGAAGCCCAGGTCCGCGTCGGTCTGCCAGTGCAGCGCCTCGGCGGCGCCCGGGTCGGGCAGGGGGAGCGGGACCAGGGACTCGCCGTCCTTGACGTACGACTTCCACATTCCCGTGGTGATGAAGGCCGGGACTTCGGCCCTGTCCACTGCCTTCAGCGGCGACGGGACGATCGGGATGATCGCCAGGGCGATCGCCAGCAGGCCCAGGTACTGCGTGCCCAGCTCGCGCGTCGCCGCCAGTCTGTCCACCGCCAGCGCCAGCAGCATCCCCAGCGCCGGTGCGCACACCATCGCCACCCTGCCCTCGATCACCGACTCGAACAGCGGCTTGTGCGCCAGCAGGGCCCAGGGGCCGGGGAAGACGATGTCGGTGCGCGGGATGCGGAAGGACGGGCCGAGGGACAGGAGGGCGGCCGCGGCCGTGGTGAAGGACAGCGCCTTCACCAGGGGGCGGTCCCACAGGCGTACGGCTATGCCCACCGCCACGATCAGCAGCGGCCAGCCGTAGAACGCGTTCTGCTCGGTCGGGTTCAGGGACAGCGCGTTCGCCTGCGTCGCGTCGCCCGCGGCCATCGAGCGTTCCGCGAACGAGATCAGCGCCAGCGGGCTGTTGCCCGCGTTGTCGCCGTGCATCACGCTCTGGTAGCTCTGCGGGCCCGCGAACTGCCAGTACAGGGGGAACGCGATCAGGGGGAGGCAGACCGCCCCGGCCAGCAGCAGGCCCTTGCCGAGCGGGCGCCAGGCCGCCTTCGCCGTCTGCGGGCGGGCCCCCGCGTACGCCACCGCGAACAGCAGCATGCCGAGGGCCGCGAGGAGCAGCGGTTCCTCGCCCAGGAAGATCTGGTACGTCGCCAGCAGGCCCAGGACGACGCCGTTGCGCCGTACCGCCCTGGCATCGTCCCCGCTCTCGCACAGCCGCAGCGCCCGTTCGATGATCAGCGGGATCATGAACAGGATCACGAAGTTCGGGTGCGCGTTGGCGTGGCTCACCATCGGCGGGGCGAAGGCCGCGAGCGACGCGCCGGTGAAGGCCGCCGCCCGGCGCCGCACCACCCGCCGCACGATCAGCCGGTACCACGCCGCCGCCGTCACCGCGAGGCCCAGCGTCATGCACAGGCTCAGCGCCGCCGCCGGGCCGAACGCCAGTGTCACCGGCGCGAACGGCACCGACAGCCCCAGCATGACCGTGTTGGCCATCAGATTGACGCCGTCGGGGAAGCCCTGGAGGTCGGTGAAGAGCGGATTGCGGAGGTGGGCGACGTTGTCCGCCGTCACCTTGAAGAACCACTCCCACTGGTTCTGGTCCTGGAGGGAGTCGGGGAGATAGCGGTGCGCCGGGTCGAAGAAGCGGCCCGAGTAGAGGGCCACCGCCATCAGCAGGAACAGCACACACGCCAGTACGTCCGCCGGGCGTACCGACAGCCGGGCCGCCCTCAGCCGCGCCAGTTCCGCGAGGACACGGCCGTAGTCCAGCGGCCGTACCTTCGAACCGGACTGGTGCGACCAGCGCACCGGGACCTCCGCGATCGGCCAGCCCGCCCGGTGGAAGTGCTGGAGCACCTCGACATCGATGCCCCAGCCGTCCAGCCGTGACGCCGCGAACGCCGTACGCGCCCGCTCGCCCTCGAACAGCTTGAAGCCGCACTGCGTGTCCCGGATGCCCGGCACCGCGACCGCCCGTATCAGCAAGTTCCCGGCCCGGCCCAGCAGTTCACGCAGCCGGTGCTGATGGTGGTCGATCGTCGCCCCCGGCACCGAGCGCGAGCCGATCGCCGCCGCGCCGCCCTGCTCCAGCTCCTTGTCGAGGTGCTCCAACTCCTCGATGGGCGCGGCCAGATCGGCGTCCGTGACCAGCACCCGGCGCCCGCGCGTCGCCGCCACCCCGAGGCGCAGCGCGCTGCCCTTGCCGCGGTTGCGCGGACTGGTGACGAGCTGCACCCGGGGATCCCGGCGGGCCGTGACCACCTCGCGGGTGCCGTCGGTCGAGCCGTCGTCGGCGACGACTATCTCCCAGCTCGTCCAGCGGCTCTCGCTCTCCCGCAGATAGCCGGTGATCGCGTCGAGCGTCGGACCCAGCCGTTCCTGCTCGTTGTAGGCGGGGACGACGACCGACAGGTCGACCGTCCCCTCACCCCTGTGTTCCTGCCGCGTCCGATGTGCCTCTATCGGCCCGCTCACCGGGCCGCCAGCCGCTCGACGAGCGCCAGCGAGTGTGCGTTGTACGCGGTCACGATCTCCTTCGCCCCCACTGCGTCCCGTCGCGCCAGCGCGTCCACCAGATCGGTGTGGCATGCCCACAGCACGCCGCGCAGATCCGCCAGCTTGCGCAGATGCTGCACCGCGCACACCCACGACTGGACCCGCAGCCGGTGCAGGAAGTCGGCCAGATAGGGATTTCCGAACAGGAGGCTCAGCTCCCGCCAGAACCGCAGGTCGTAGCCGATCAGCACGGTCAGATCACCGGCGGCGGCAGCGCGCTGCGCCTCCTCGCCGCGCCGGCGCACGGCGGCCAGGCCGGCGGCCCGGTCCGGCCGGTCCAGGTCCTGGAACGCGGGGTGCCCGCCCACGAGCGCGTGGAACATGCCGTCGGTGACCAGGCTGCGCGCCTCGATCAGACCCCGGTAGTCGTCCACCGAGTATTCGGTCACCCGGAATCCGCGGTGCTGGTCGGCCTCCAGCAGGCCCTGGGCCGACAGATCGACCAGGGCCTCCCGGACGGGCGTCGCCGAGACCCCGTACTGCTCGGCGATCTCCTTGACCGTGAACTCCTGGCCCGGCTGGAGGCGCCCGGCCAGCACCTCGTCGCGGAGCGCGTCCGCGATCTGCTGGCGCAGCGTGCTGCGAGTCACGGCACCGTTGCCGGTGGAGCCGGACATGATCGGAGGTCCCCCCTTGCGCGTGCGTGGCGTGCCTACGTATATGTCTACGGGCACGCCACCTTACGCGTTCGGGTTCCCGACCCGTCAGTTCCGGTGTCTCATCCGGCTAGTGGGTCAGGTCCGGGTACGGCGGGGGTGACGTCCGGGTACGGCGTCGGATGCGGCGCGTCACGAGATCTTCAGGGGCGCGGGGCTGTGCCGATGTGCGGCTCTGCCGCGATGGGGGTACCTCCCTGCTCGAACGAAGTTGAGAGCTTGGGGGAGCGCCCAGCCCCCACCGGCCCGCGGCCGAAGAGCACGGATCACTTCGCGTAGAAGAACACGGATCACCTCGCGTATTCGTCGGCCACAGCCAGCGCAGCGTCAAGCGCCGCCAGTCCCTCCTTCAGCTCCGCCTCCGTGACATTGCACGGCGGCACCACATGCGTCCGGTTCATGTTGACGAACGGCCACAGGCCCTGCCGCTTCGCCGCCGCCGCGAAGGCGGCCATCGGCGCGTTCGCCTCGCCGGCCGCGTTGTACGGCACCAGGGGCTCCCGCGTCTCGCGGTCGCGCACCAGCTCCAGCGCCCAGAACATGCCGACGCCGCGCACCTCCCCGACGCTCGGGTGCCGCTGCGCCAGGGCCCGCAGCCCCGGTTCCAGGACCGTGGCGCCGAGCCGTGCCGCGTTCTCGACGACGCCCTCCTCCGCCATCACCCCGATCGTCGCGACGGCGGCCGCGCAGGCCAGAGGGTGGCCGGAATACGTCAGCCCGCCGGGGTAGGGCCGCTTCGCGAAGGTCTCCGCGATCGCGCCCGAGATGGCCACGCCGCCGAGCGGCACATAACCGGAGTTGACGCCCTTGGCGAAGGTCATCAGGTCCGGTACGACGCCGAAGAGATCCGCGGCGAACCACTCACCGGTCCGCCCGAATCCGGCCATCACCTCGTCCAGGACGAAGACGATCCCGTACGTGTCGCACAGCTCCCGTACCCCGGCCAGATAGCCCGGCGGCGGCACCATGATCCCCGCGGTGCCGGGAACGGTCTCCAGGACGATCGCCGCGATCGTGCCCGGCCCCTCGAAGGCGATGGTCGTCTCCAGGTGCTCCAGCGCCCGTGCGCACTCCTGCTCCTCCGTCTCGGCGTAGAAGCGGGAGCGGTAGAGGAACGGTGCCCAGAAGTGCACGACTCCGGCGCTGCCGCTGTCCGACGCCCAGCGGCGCGGGTCGCCGGTCACGTTGATCGCCTGCTGGGTGCCGCCGTGGTACGACCGGTACGCCGACAGCACCTTCGGCCGCCCGGTGTGCAGCCGCGCCATACGGATCGCGTGCTCCACCGCGTCCGCGCCGGCGTTGGTGAAGAAGATCTTGTCGAGGCCGCCGGGGGTGCGCTCGGCGATCAGCCGGGCCGCCTCGGAGCGGGCCTCGATCGCGAAGGCGGGCGCGAAGGTCGTCAGACGCGCGGCCTGCTCCTGTATCGCGGCGACGACCTTGGGGTGCTGGTAGCCGATGTTCGTGTAGACGAGGCCGCTGGTGAAGTCGAGGTAGCGGTTGCCGTCGTAGTCCCAGAAGTACGAACCCTCGGCACCGGCGACGGCGAGCGGGTCGATGAGCTCCTGAGCGGACCAGGAGTGGAACACATGCGCGCGGTCCGCGGCCTTGACGGCGGCGCCCGTCTGCGGGTCGGGGCGGGGAGCGGACTGAGGGCGGGCGGACTCGGGGTGGGCGGGCTGGGGGACGGTCGGCCGGTTCTGGGTCATGGCGGCGAGCGTAGGCCCGCCGGTGGCGGGGGTGATATCGGCGTCCTGTCTGCGGTAACGGGGTTTCCGCGACAGATTGTCGACGGGTGGGGCGAGACACCTCCATCCAGGTCTCCGGAGGCATCTGCGTATGGATCTCCGTATTTGATCTTCGTATCACCCCACTATCCTTCGGCCAGTTGCACATCAAGCGGGGAAGGGCGGGCGCAGCCATGGAGAAGCTGGGGCCGGAGGATCCGCGGTGGATCGGCGCGTACCGGCTGCTGGCGCGGCTGGGCGCGGGCGGTATGGGGCATGTGTACCTCGCCCGGTCGGACCGGGGCCGTACCGTCGCCGTGAAGCTGGTGCGTGAGGAACTGGCCCGGCAGGAGGAGTTCCGCGCCCGGTTCCGCCAGGAGGTACGGGCCGCGCGGCGCGTCGGCGGCTACTGGACCGCGCCCGTCCTGGACGCCGACACCGAGGCCCCGGTGCCCTGGGTGGCCACCGGCTATGTCGCCGGGCCCAGCCTCCAGCAGGTCGTCGGGCACGACCACGGGGCGTTGCCGGAGCGGTCCGTGCGGACACTGGCCGCCGGTCTCGCGTACGCGCTCCAGGACATACACGCCGCCGGGATCGTCCACCGTGACCTCAAGCCGTCCAATGTGCTCGTCACCATCGACGGTCCGCGCGTGATCGACTTCGGTATCGCACGGGCGCTGGAGACGGTGGCCGACGGCGGGCTGACCCGCACCGGCTCGCTGGTCGGCTCGCCCGGCTTCATGGCCCCCGAGCAGGTGCGCGGCGACCGCATCACCCCGGCCTGCGATGTCTTCTGCCTCGGCTCCGTGCTCGCGTACGCCGCCACCGGCAGGCTGCCGTTCGGCGCCGACAACAGCGGGGTGCACGCGCTGATGTTCCGTATCGCGCAGGAGGATCCCGACCTCACGGGCCTGCCCGAGGGACTCCTCGATCTGGTACGGCACTGTCTGCGCAAGGATCCCGCCGCCCGCCCCACCCTCGGCGACATCCTTGCCCGCACCGGCGCCGGTGACACGGTCGCCGACGGCCGCTCCCGCGACCCGTGGCTGCCGAGCGCGCTGGTGGCGCAGCTGGGGCGGCATGCGGTGCGGCTGCTGGAGACGGAGAACCCGGAGGGTTCGGAGGGAGTGGAGGGAGTGGAGGGAGCGGAGGGTTCGGAGGGAGCGGACGGGGCGAATGGCGTGGGGGCGTCCAACGCCGAAGGCACGTCCGGCGAGTTTGCGCCGACCGCACCGGCCGCCGATCCGTCCGGTTCTGCGACGCCTGCCGGGCCGACCCTCGCCAAGACCGCCGATACCGACGCTGACGCCGGTTCCGCGCCCGCCACCCCTGCCACCCCGGTCGCCCCGGCCACCGGCGCCGCCCCCGCCGCCGTACCGCCTCCCGCCTGGATACACGGTCCTGCGAGCCCCGCGTACTCCAACCCCCCGGAGCCGACCCCGCCAGCCGATACGCCCACGACCCACCTCCCCACCGTGGCCGCGGCCCCGACGCCCCTCCCGCCCCCGCCGCCCGCCTACGGCTACCCCCAGAACCCGGGCCCGCTCCCGCCCCTGGCCCCCGCCCCGCAGGGACCGTACGGAGCCCCCGGCACCCCTGGCACCCCCGGCACCTACGGCCCGACCCCGCCGTACGGCCCGACCCCGCCGTACGGCCCGACCCCGCCGTACGGCCCGACCCCGCCGTACGGCCCGACCCCGCCGTACGGCCCGACCCCGCCGTACGGCCCGACCCCGCCCTACGGCCCGACCCCGCCGTACGGCCCCACTCCGCCGTACGGCCCGCAGCCCTCGTACGGCATGCCCCCGACCCCCGCCACCCCCGCCGAACCGCCCCACGGCACCGCCCGCACCGCCCGCTCCACCGTCTTCCTCGTCGTCATAGCCGTGGTGGTCGCCCTCGGCGCCGGTGGCTCGGTGTACGCCCTGATGAAGCACGGCGGCACCGACGACAAGGGCGGCGGCCCCGGCCCCTCCCACAGCGCCACGGCCCCCACCACCCCCGGCCCGTCCGCCACCACCGCACAACCGGAGTCGGACTCCCCGTCCCCTTCGCCCTCCCCCTCGGAGTCGGACGGCGCGATACCGGCCGCCTACCTCGGCACCTGGACGACGACGATCGACAACGCCGCCGGGCAGAGCACGCGTGAACTGACCATCACCCAGGGCGGGGTGGGCGACAAGGTGCTCAGCCTGGTCGCCGACGGACCGTCCTCCGCCGGCGGCGGCTACCACTGTGTCTTCGAGGCACCGCTGGCCCAGCAGCCGGGCGACGGCGGGCCGTTGGAGATCGGCCCCTCGACCGTCACCTCGGGCCCCACCGGGTCCTGCACCCCGGGCGCGGCCAGCGAGGTCACCCTGCTCGGGGACGGCAGACTTCAGCGGGTGAGCTCCGACAACGGCGCCAAGCTGGTCTACAGCAAGGCGAATTGACGTATCACCGTGGTGAATCGACGTGTTGGCGGCATGAGGTGACGGGTCATCACTACCTGGTCGCCGTAATGTAACCCGGGCTTCGCCCGTCGGCTCCGGTAAGTTCTCGCGGCCTCACGTACGGTGACCGGACCATCCGGATCCAGGGAGTTGCGGGGGCACACACCATGGACTGGCTGAGCCCGGAGAACGTCGTCGCCGTGGGCACCGCGGTGCTCGGCATCGTGGCGTCCGGTGTGATGGTCTGGTACGAGCGCAGGGTGCCGCACCGCAAACGGGTCGGCTACCGCGTCCAGATGGACAGCCCGATCGGCGACGACATCCGCTCCGGGCGGCCCAACCGCCGTATAGGTGTGTTCGACGAGATGGAGGGCATGGCCGACGCCACCCTCGTCCTGCTGCGCATCGAGAACGACGGCTCGCTCGCCATCGACCGCGACGACTACACCAGCCCCGGACCGCACGGGCTGACCGCGGTGTTCACCGACCGCACGGTGCGCGGCGTCTCGGTCACCCAGCCGACCGACGTCGACCACCTCATGGACCACTTCACGCCGGAACGCGGCTTCGGCTACGACGGCAACACCCTGCGCATCCCGCGCGTCCCGCTCAACCACGGCGACCACTTCAAGCTGCTGGTGCTGCTGGCGGGCGGTGACGTGGGCCGGGACATCCGGCTCAGGGGCGGGATCCGCGAGGGCGAGGTGCACCCCAACCGCAGCGCGACGCCGGACGACAAACCGCCCGTCTTCAGCCGCGCCGCCCGGATCATCACCGTGCTGCTCACGGCCTGTGTGCTCGTCCTCGCCGGGATCGTCGTGTTCCGCGACGACAGCCCGCCGCCGGTGGGCTGTGAGCGCGGCAGTCTGACGGTGATCGGCTCGACGGCGTTCGCACCGGTCATGGCGGAGGTGGCGACGAAGTACGAGCACGACTGCGAGGGCTCCTCGATCACCGTCGATCCGCACGGCTCGACGGCCGGGGTCCGCGAACTCGCCGCCACCGGCGCCCGGTCGCAGAAGGGCTCGCCGCCCCTCGTGGCCCTCTCGGACGGACCCAGACCTGAGGGGCTGCCGCAACTGCGCGAGAACCGGGTGGCGGTGTCGGTGTTCGCGCTCGTCGTCAACGACGATGTCGGGCTGACCAACCTGACGCTGACGGACGTACGGCGGCTGTACGGCGGGAAGATCACCAACTGGCGGCAGCTGGGCGGGCCGGACCTCGAGGTGCACCTGGTCAGCCGGGACGCCAACTCCGGTACCCGGCAGGTGTTCCAGCGCCGGGTGCTGGGCCGCAACGAGATCGCCAACTCGTCGGTCGACTGCGTCCACAAGGACGACTCGACGGCCCCGGTGATCCGCTGCGAGCTGGACTCCATCGACCAGGTGCTCACCCAGGTGGCCAAGCTGCCCGGCGCCGTCGGCTACAGCGAGCTGAACCTCGCCGGCCGGGCTCCCGGTCTGCGGGTCCTCGACATCGACGGCGACCCGCCCTCCGCCGACGCCATCGAGCACGGCACCAGCACCTACCCGTACCGCGAGATCGAGTACGCCTACACCTACGGCCGCCCGCCCGCCGACTCGCTGGCATCGAGCTTCCTCACCTACCTCACCCGCGGCAGCGGCCAGGACGTGGTCCGCACCCACGGCCACATCCCCTGCTGGACCCCGGAGGGCATGAAGCTGTGCGGGGGCCCGCAGCCGTAGCCGCCGCGGCGACCCACGCCGTGCCGGTCCCCCTCTCGGCCACCGCCTTCCCGAGATCCGTCCACCGCTCCGGCCCGGCGTTCGGGCCGGAGCGGTCGGCCCGATCCCGGGGGCCGTCACGCCGATGCCGACCGGAGTCGTAGGCCCGCCCCCGGCAGCCTGGTCCCGGCGGCAGGGCGGGGGCATCGTGGCCCCGGCGGTGACCAGGGCGTCCAGGCGCCGGCCCGGCACCCCTCAGAGTCGGCTCACCGGGGCTCCGGCGGTCGCTGGCGGGGCATGTTGGGGCGGGCGGGGGTGAGGGGGCCGCCGTAGCGGGTGTGGGCGGTGAGGCCGTCCTGCCGTCCGCCGGGCGAGGCCGCCGACTGGAGGCCCATCGGGGCCGGTCCGGTCCGGAACTCGACCATCCAGTCGGCCGTCTCCGAGCGCACCAGCTCCGTCACGTCCTCCGAGAATCGGCGCAGCACCCCCAGGCACCGCTCGGCCGCCTCGCCCGCGGTGCCCTCGGCGGGGCCCAGCACCTCCCGGACGCTCTCCGACGCCCAGTCGAACTGGAGCATCTGGAGCCGGCGCTGCACGGCCTGCGCGGTCGCCACGTTCCGCATCCAGCCGGACGTCACCCCGAAGAACCGGTCCCCGGCCACACACGCCCCCGCCGTCAGCAGCGCCAGATATCCCCAGGCGGCCACCCCGCCGACCAGGCCGGTCAGGTCGAGCAGCGGCAGCGCCGCGCCCACCGCCGTACCCACGGCGGCGCCCCCGCGCAGCAGCCGTGCGCCCCGGCGCTTCCACACCCGGTCGGCGAGATACCAGGCTGCCGTCTCCAGTGCGCCCCGCTCCACCCAGCGATACAGCTCGTCGAGCCGTTCGGCGGGTTCGCCCCAGTCGCCGAGCGGGAACGCCCGCCCGGTCAGATCGCCCGGCCGCGGTCCGGCCGCGCCCTCGCCCCTGCCACCCCGTCCGCCATGTCCGTCCCGTCCGTCCCGTCCGTCCTGAGGCGCACCCTCGGGCTGCATCTCCGGCTGACCCACCCGGCACTCCCTACTGACCACGACCCGAACCGACCGACTGCGACGACGCGCGGCCCCTTCCTACCGCCCAATGGGTGGCGGAGTGGACGCCTCCACGGCTTTTCCGCCCGGAAGTGGGCCTTGATCAGGTATAGGTCGACCCCCTGTATCACCCGAAAGAGTGGCGCCGCGATGCCGTGGTGGACCACGTAGGCTCATGCACAACGAGAACCACAACGCAGGAACCGCAACGCACAAAGCGCACCGCGGTCGACGACGGAAGACGCAAGCAGGAGGCGATCGTGATTCCCGGTGGCGGGCAGCCCAACATGCAGCAGCTTCTCCAGCAGGCCCAGAAGATGCAGCAGGACCTGGCGCGTGCCCAGGAGGAGCTGGCGAACACGGAGGTCGACGGCCAGTCGGGCGGCGGCCTGGTGAAGGCGACGGTCACCGGAGCCGGCGAGCTGCGCGGTCTGGTGATCGACCCGAAGGCGGTGGACCCGGAAGACACCGAGACCCTCGCCGACCTGATCGTCGCGGCGGTGCAGGCCGCCAACCAGAACGCCCAGACGCTCCAGCAGCAGAAGCTCGGCCCGCTGGCCCAGGGCATGGGCGGCGGCATCCCCGGTCTGCCTTTCTAAGAGGGGCCGCGGGCGTTTACGGTACGTACCGAAGACTTCAGGAAGGTCAGTCCGTTGTACGAAGGCGTGGTCCAGGACCTCATCGACGAGCTGGGGCGGCTGCCCGGCGTCGGTCCCAAGAGCGCGCAGCGGATCGCCTTCCACATCCTCCAGGCCGAGCCCACCGACGTAAGGCGTCTCGCACACGCCCTGCTGGAGGTGAAGGCGAAGGTCCGCTTCTGCGCGACATGCGGCAATGTCGCGCAGGAGGAGCTGTGCGGCATCTGCCGGGACGCACGCCGGGACCCGACGGTCATCTGTGTCGTGGAGGAGCCCAAGGACGTCGTCGCGGTCGAGCGGACGCGTGAGTTCCGGGGCCGCTACCACGTGCTGGGCGGCGCGATCAGCCCGATCGAGGGCGTCGGCCCCGACGACCTGCGCATCAGGGAACTGCTGGCGCGGCTCGCGGACGGCGCGGTCACCGAGCTGATCCTCGCCACCGACCCCAACCTGGAGGGCGAGGCCACCGCCACGTACCTCGCCCGCATGATCAAACCCATGGGCCTCAAGGTCACCCGCCTGGCCAGCGGCCTCCCGGTGGGCGGCGACCTGGAATACGCGGACGAGGTGACCCTCGGCCGTGCCTTCGAGGGGAGACGACTCCTAGATGTCTGAGATCGCTGACGCCACGATGCACTCCACGACGCGGGACCCCGATGACTTCGCGGTCCAGATCGCCGACCAGGTCGAGAGCTTCCTGGTGGCCGTCAGGGAGGTCGCCAAGGGCGACGAACCGGACTCGGCCGTCCCCTTCCTCCTCCTGGAGGTCTCCCAGCTCCTGCTGGCCGGCGGCCGCCTCGGCGCGCACGAGGACATCGTCCCCGACGAGCGCTACGAGCCCGACCCGGGCCCCGAGCAGGACGTCGACGAACTGCGCGAGAACCTCGTCCGGCTGCTGGAGCCGATCGACGTCTACTCCGAGGTCTTCGACCCTTACGAGCCCCGCAAGGCCCCGGTCCCGGCCCGGATCTCCGACGACCTCGCGGACGTCGTCACCGACCTGCGCCACGGTATGGCCCACTACCGGGCGGGCCGTGTCACCGAGGCCCTGTGGTGGTGGCAGTTCTCCTACTTCTCCAACTGGGGCTCCACCGCCTCCGCGACCCTGCGCGCCCTGCACTCCGTACTGGCCCACGTCCGTCTGGACCAGCCCCTGGAAGAACTGGACGGCCTCGACACCGACCAGTCCCCGATGGGCGACGAGACCCTCGAGTTCGAGGCGGGTGTGGTGATGGCGAAGGAGATCGCCGGCCCCTTGGGCCTGCGCGAGGCCAAGCAGCACTGACCGCACTGACCCCACTGACCAAGGGGGTCCGTCCACGCGGCACGTACATCCGTTGATACGACGTCACCCGTAAGCGTGACTTTCCGTAATCGTCTTGTTCCGGAGGGTTGCGGCGTCGTACCTTTGCCATGCGGAGATTCCGGATTACATTTGTAATATGGCAGAGAAGGTGAAGTTCAGCGTGAGTGTCAGTGCCGAACTCGGCGCCGCCCTGCGGGAGTGCGCCGAGGCCGATGACGTACAGCTCTCGACGGTGGTGAGCCGGGCGCTGGAGCGGTATCTCGACGACCGCCGCCGCATCAGGGCGGGGCTGGCGGAGATGGACCAGTACGAGATGGAGTACGGCCCCTTCTCCAGCCAGGAGATGACGGAGGCGGAAGCCTGGGTGGACGGCCTCTTCGAACACCCTGACGAGGAGAGGCGCAGCGCATGAACCACGTGGTCTACGACAGTGGTGCGCTCATCGCCGCAGCCAAGAACGACCGGCGGTTCCTTGGCCGCCACAAGGCGTTGTTGGTGCGTGGGTACATTCCACTGGTCCCGGCAGGTGTGCTGGCGCAGTGCTGGGACGAGCGGGCCTCGGCGGCGATGCTGCACCGGATGCTGGGCGGATGCAGGGTCGTACCGCTGACCGAGTCGGGCGCAAAGGCGGCAGCCGTGCTCTGCAAGGAGAACAAGACGCCCGATGTCGTCGACGCGAGCGTCGTGCTGACGTCCATCACCTTCGACGCCGCACCGATCATCACCGACGACCTGGGCGACATCCGTGCCCTGGCCGACTGCGCGGGTCACAGAGACATCCACGTCGAACGGCCGTAGGCCGAGCATCCGCTCGCGGGGTGTCCGGAATCTCACCATGCGGCGGCGCCGAGGGGTATTTCGGCCGGTCGATAGACTGAGCCCGCAATCGACGGACCGAGCTAGGAGCGCACGTGGGCCTTGTCGTGCAGAAGTACGGAGGCTCATCCGTAGCCGATGCCGAGGGCATCAAGCGCGTCGCCAAGCGGATCGCGGAAACGAAGAAGAACGGCCACCAGGTGGTCGTCGTCGTTTCCGCGATGGGCGACACCACGGACGAGCTGATCGATCTCGCCGAGCGGGTATCCCCGATGCCCGCCGGACGCGAGCTCGACATGCTGTTGACCGCCGGAGAGCGGATCTCCATGGCACTGCTGGCCATGGCGATCAAAAACCTGGGGCACGAGGCCCAGTCGTTCACCGGCAGCCAGGCAGGTGTCATCACCGACTCGGTCCACAACAAAGCGCGGATCATCGACGTCACGCCGGGCCGGATCCGGAAGGCGCTCGACGAGGGCAACATCGCGATCGTCGCCGGCTTCCAGGGTGTCTCGCAGGACAAGAAGGACATCACCACGCTGGGCCGCGGTGGTTCCGACACCACGGCCGTGGCGCTCGCCGCCGCCCTCGACGCCGAGGTCGCCGAGATCTACACCGACGTGGACGGCGTGTTCACCGCCGACCCGCGCGTGGTGAAGAAGGCGAAGAAGATCGACTGGATCTCCTTCGAGGACATGCTGGAGCTCGCCGCCTCCGGTTCCAAGGTGCTGCTCCACCGCTGTGTGGAGTACGCGCGCCGTTACAACATCCCGATCCATGTGCGCTCCTCCTTCAGCGGGCTTCAGGGCACCTGGGTCAGCAGCGAGCCGATCGAGCAAGGGGACAAGCAGGTGGAGCAGGCCATCATCTCCGGTGTCGCACACGACACCTCCGAGGCCAAGATCACGGTCGTCGGCGTCCCCGACAAGCCCGGTGAGGCCGCGTCCATCTTCCGCACGATCGCCGACGCCGAGATCAACATCGACATGGTCGTGCAGAACGTGTCCGCCGCGGCCACCGGACTGACGGACATCTCCTTCACGCTGCCCAAGGCCGAGGGCCGCAAGGCCATCGACGCGCTGGAGAAGAACCGCGGCGGCATCGGCTTCGACTCGCTGCGCTACGACGACCAGATCGCCAAGATCTCACTCGTCGGCGCCGGCATGAAGACCAACCCCGGTGTCACCGCCGACTTCTTCACCGCGCTGTCCGACGCCGGTGTGAACATCGAGCTGATCTCGACCTCCGAGATCCGTATCTCGGTCGTCACCCGCGCCGACGACGTCAACAACGCGGTCCGCGCCGTACACACCGCGTTCGGACTGGACTCCGACAGCGACGAGGCCGTCGTCTACGGAGGCACCGGGCGATGACCGGACGACCGACGCTCGCGGTCGTGGGAGCGACCGGAGCCGTCGGCTCGGTCATGCTGGGCATCCTGTCCCACCACGCGGACATCTGGGGCGAGATCCGGCTGATCGCCTCGCAGCGCTCGGCCGGCCGCAAGCTGGCCGTGCGCGGCGAACAGGTCGAGGTGGTGGCGCTCACCGAGGCGGCCTTCGACGGCGTCGACGTCGCGATGTTCGACGTGCCGGACGAGGTCGCCGCCGAGTGGGCGCCCGTCGCCGCCGCCAAGGGTGCGATCGTCGTCGACAACTCCGCCGCCTTCCGGCTGGACCCGGACGTCCCGCTGGTGGTGCCCGAGGTCAACGCGCCCGCGGCACGGCGCCGTCCGCGGGGCATCATCGCCAACCCCAACTGCACGACGCTGTCGATGATCGTCGCCCTGGGCGCGCTGCACGCCGAGTTCGGGCTGCGCGAGCTGGTGGTGTCGTCGTACCAGGCCGTCAGCGGGGCGGGGCAGGCCGGAGTGGAGACACTGCGGCGCCAGCTGTCCCTGGTCGCGGGCACGGAGCTCGGTACCGGGCCCGGTGATCTGCGCCGGGTGGTCGGGGACGACACCGGGCCCTTCCCGGAGCCGGTCGCGCTCAACGTCGTACCGTGGGCCGGGTCGTTGCGGGCCGACGGCTGGTCGTCGGAGGAGATGAAGGTGCGGGACGAGACCCGCAAGATCCTCGGGCTGCCCGCCCTGCCCGTCGCGGTGACCTGCGTCCGCGTCCCGGTGGTGACCGCCCACTCCCTCACCGTCCACGCCCGCTTCCAGCGTGAGGTCACCGTCGACGGCGCCCGCGAGATCCTCGCCACGGCGCCCGGTGTCGTCCTGTTCGACGATCCGGCGGCCGGGGAGTTCCCCACACCTGCGGATGTGGTGGGCACGGATCCGACGTGGGTCGGACGGGTACGGCGGGCCTTGGACGATCCGACGGCGCTCGAATTGTTCGTGTGTGCCGACAACTTGCGCAAAGGCGCGGCCCTCAACACCGCGCAGATCGCGGAACTGGTGGCGGCGGAGTTCGTATGAGGGACCGTCAGCGAAGGAAAAGCCCTGGCCAAAGCCGGAATCATTTGTAGGATCTGTGAGTCGGTTGCGGACGGGTTGACGCTCCAGCCGGTGCTTCCGAAGATTTTTCTCCCTGCCCTCCGCAACCGCGCACAGGGCAGGGAGCGTCTTTGCGGTAGCCCTCCTGGGCCGTGAAGCGCGTGATGATCCTGGCGTGGGGACGCCGTGATCAGGGCGTGGGGACGCCCGTTCATAATGGGATATAGGGGAAGAGCAGTTCGCATGACGGCATTCTTGGCATCAGTGGGTGTGCCGCCGGACGGGCGGAGAGAGCCGCATCTGTCGTCCGAAGCGCCGTGCGACGAGCCGACGGACAGACCCGCCCCGGCGCATGACGCCGACGTGATGCTCCGCACGTACAACCCCTTGGGGGTTCGGGGCGTCAAACAGACGTGGCAGAGGTACTCGACTTCTCCCCCAGGCTCTTCGAGCAGGGGGTTCCCCCAGCGGCCCGCGGCGGCAGCGCCGTACGGCGCCGACCGGCGACGCTCCGACCCCGTATGCCCGGCGCGCCCGGCGGCATGCCGGTGATCGCGCCCATGCCCGCAGCGCGGCCTGCCCGCATACCCAGCCAGCGTGACGCCGCCGACGAGACCGTCGCGGCCGGCACCACCGTCGATCACCTCACCGAGACCTACCGGGCGCACTACCGCCAGTTGCTGGGTCTCGCCGCCCTCCTGCTCGACGACACCGCGTCCTGCGAGGACATCGTCCAGGAGGCGTTCATCCGCGTTCACTCCGCACGCAGACGCGTCCGCGACCCGGAGAAGACGCTCGCCTATCTGCGTCAGACGGTCGTCAACCTCTCCCGCTCGGCCCTGCGCCGCCGCATCCTCGGCCTCAAACTGCTGTCCAAGCCGATGCCGGACATGGCCAGCGCCGAGGAGGGCGCCTACGACCAGCTGGAGCGCGACTCGCTGATCAAGGCGATGAAGGGCCTCCAGCGGCGCCAGCGCGAGGTCCTCGTCCTGCGCTACTTCGCGGACATGACCGAGGCCCAGGTCGCGGAGACGCTCGGCATATCGCTGGGCTCGGTCAAGGCGTACGGCTCCCGGGGGATCGCGGCACTGCGGATCGCCATGGAGGCACGGGCATGACGGGCAAGGACCAGAGGCGCGACCGCGAGGAGCGGCACGAGCCTCACGCGCCGTACGAGTGGCACGAGCCGATGCAGGACGAGCAAGAGCACACGGACACGCACGCTGGGAACGGAACTGTGAACGACGGCCCCGACGAACTCGCCCCTGAGGGGACCGCCCCGGACGGGCGCCCCCACGACGGGCAGGACTCGGCCGGGAACAGTCCGCTGGGCTTCGGCGCTTTTGGCGTCGGTGCCGGTGCCGGTGCCGGTGCCGGTGCCGGTGCCGGTGCCGGTACTGGCGCCGGTGTCTTCGGTCTCGGCGGCGGCGACCGTGGCCGCGACGGCCGCGACGGCGACCGTGGCCACGACGACCGCGGAGGCCACAGAGGCCATGGAGGCCATGGAGGCCACGACAGCCTGGGTCTCGACGGGCTGGATCAGGACGAACTGGCGCTGCGCGCCATGCTGCACGGCGCCGTCGACGAGATGCACCCGCGGGACGGCGTGCTGGAGCATCTGCGCCGCGCGGTACCGGCCCGGCGGGCGCGCAAGCGCCAGGCGCTGGTCGGTATGGCGGCCGCCGCGCTCTTCATCGGCACCGCGGTCCCGGCCCTGTTGCACGTCTCCGCCGTGACGGGTTCCGACGCGGACCCTTCGATCGCGGGCAGCAGCTCGCAGGCCCAGGGCGGCACCGACCAGGGCAAGAAGCCTGACGGCGGCTCGGGCGGCTCCGGCGGCGGCAGCGGCCACTCCAAGGGCGGCGGCAGCGGCGGCGGCCAGAGCGGTGGCAAGGGCAACGGCTCGGGCGGCGGCAACGGCTCGGGCGGCGGCACCAGTGCCTCGGCCAGCCCCGGAACCAGCGTCCCGCTGTGTACGGCGGCGCAGCTCGGCTCGGCGACCTCGACCGTCGCGAGCCCCGACTCGGCGGGGGTCGTCTACGGCACGTTCCGCGTCGTCAATGTGTCGAGCAGCAACTGCACGGTCGGCAGCGAGGGCACCGTCGCCACGGCGGTCCAGGGCGCTGCGGACGCCGCCAAGATCAGCGTGGTCCAGCACACGTCGGGGGACGCGGCGACCGGCCTGCCGGACCCGTCGACCGAGGCGTCCCAGCTGCTTCTGCTGCCCGGCGCGGCGTACCAGGTGAAGTTCGCCTGGGTACCCTCGCAGACCTGCCCCACCAACGGCGGCACCGACCCCAGCACCTCACCGGACCCGTCGCCCTCGGCGAGCACCGGCACGACCGGCACCACCGGCGGCAACACCGGGGTCACGACCCAGCTCGCCAATGAGGACTTCATGACCGCGGCCCAGCTCGCCAAGGAGGACGCCCTGACCGACGGCAGCGTCGTGGTGTCCCATACGACGGCCGCGGGCTCGCCGACGGTCTCGGCGACGGTGTCCGGCGCCTGCGCGGGGACGGTGTACCGGACAGGGGTGCTCCCGGGGTCGTAGCCGGGGCGGAGGTGCCTAGGGCGCCGCAGCCACCGTGTCCTCCTCGTCCTCCTCCGGCACGATCCCCAGCGCCGCGTCCCGGGCGAACTCCACCTCGCGGCGCATCAGCCGGAACCACATGAAGACGACGAAGCCCGCGAAGACGAACCACTCGCCGGTGTAGCCGAGGTTCTGGAACGCCTTGAGGTCGAGCCCGGAGCCCGCGGGCGCCGTGGCGGGCACGGCCTTCATTCCGGAGTCGCCCTTGTCGAGGGTGATCCAGGCGTCGTACAGCCGGTACGGCACGAGGTTGACGAGTGAGGCGGAGCTGATCGCGGCGGTCTGCCCGGCCGGGAGCCCGCTGCGGGCGCTGACCCCGTTGTCGCCGGGCGTCTCGGAC
This sequence comes from Streptomyces sp. YIM S03343, assembly GCF_054729195.1. Lineage (NCBI taxonomy): Bacteria > Bacillati > Actinomycetota > Actinomycetes > Kitasatosporales > Streptomycetaceae > Streptomyces > Streptomyces sp. YIM S03343. Next base: position 4,296,812 of record NZ_JBPUKX010000001.1, on the reverse strand, counting down.
GCCTGGAGGGTGCCGGTGACGGTGACCTCGCCGGTGGGCGCGGCGGGCGCCTTCGCCGGGTCGGGGCTGCCGGGCAGCCAGCCGCGGACGACAGGGACGGCCTTGCCGGAGTCGGCGCCGGAGCCGGAGCTGGCGTCGATGCGCAGGAGTGTCAGCACGTAGAAGCCGCGCCGGTCGTCGAGTTCGCGGTCGGGGACGAGGAGCTGCTTGCCGTACCGGCCGGTGACGGTGGTCCGCTTGCCCGAGGTGGCCTTGGTGACGGGCAGCAGCTCGGTGAGAGGCTTGGCGGCCTCGTGCGAGGCGGACTCGATCTGCCGGGTCTGGTCCCGGTGCTCCTGCACACGGTCCTCGAACCGGCTCAGCTGCCAGGACCCCATGAAGATGCAGAAGGGGATGGCCAGCAGGGTGAAGACGTTGATCCCCCACCATCGGGGCGTCAGCAGGAACCGGTACACGCGTCAACGGTACGGCCCCGGTGTCCGGCGCCTGGCCGGGGGGTGGGTCTGGACGTGGGCCTGGACGTGGGCCTGGGGGTGAGACTCGGACGGCCTCGGTGTCTCGGCTGAGCAGGTCGGGCGAAGTCCACTGCGGTTCGGCAGCTCCCTGAAGGGGCGCGGGGCTGTACCGATCTGCGGCTCCGCCGCGTGGGCACGACCAGCCACGATGGTGCCGCAGACGGCATACGGCACATCACGGCACTTCCAGCGGAGCGCTCAGGCGTTTCCGCTCGGCAAAGTTATCCACAGGCTGTGAAAGCTCTCTCACAAGGTAAGGGCCCGACCAGGCAAGATGGGCCCATGACTGAGAGCAACGCATCAGCTTCGCCGCAGCGGAGCGAGGGGATGCCGGACTGGGAGAAGCGCTTCCGGGCGCCACGGGTGTCGCTGCCCGACTGGGCGGAGGACGCGCCGGACCGCTCCCTGTTCGTGTCGAACGCGACGGGGACGTACGAGCTGTACGCCTGGGACCGCGCGACGGGTGAGCAGCGCCAGGTGACGAAACGGCCGAACGGCACCACGGACGGTCTGCTCTCCCCGGACGGCCGCTGGATCTGGTGGTTCGACGACAAGGACGGCGACGAGTTCGGGGTGTGGCGCCGTCAGCCCTTCGACGGCGGCGAGAACGAACCGGCCACGCCCGGCCTGGAGCCCTCCTATCCGGCGGGTCTGGCCCTGTCGCGGGACGGCAAGATCGCGGTGGTGGGCCGCTCCACGGACGAGGACGGTACGACGATCCATCTCGCCCGGGTCGGGGAGGTCCCGGTCGAGGTGTACCGGCACCGGGAGTCCGCGGGCGTGGGCGATCTGTCGCACGACGGCTCGCTGATCGCGATCGAGCACACCGAGCACGGCGACGCCATGCATTCGGCGCTGCGCGTGATGCGCCCGGACGGCACGACGGTAGCCGACCTGGACGACACCCTGGGCGGCACCGAGGAACTGGGCCTGGACGTGCTGGGCTTCGCCCCGGTCGACGGCGACACCCGGCTGCTCATCGGCCATCAGCGGCGCGGCCGCTGGGAACCGCTGGTGTGGGACGTGGCCACGGGCACGGAGACCGATCTGGCGCTCGACCTGCCGGGCGATGTCAGCGCCGAGTGGTTTCCGGACGGTTCGGGGCTGCTGATCGTGCACGGCTTCGAGGCCCGGAGCGAGATGTTCCGCTACGACCTGGCGAGCCGTGAGCTGACCGGGATCCCGACCCCGCAGGGCACGCTGTCGGGTGCGACGGCGCGGCCGGACGGCAGCGTGGAGTACCTGTGGTCGTCGGCGGCACAGCCGTCGGTGGTGCGCTCGACCGGCGGCGGTGTGGTGCTGGACCCGCCGGGGATGCGGTCGCCGGGTTCGGTGCCGGTGGAGGACGTGTGGGTGGAGGGCCCCGGGGGCCGGATCCACGCGCTGGTCCAGAAACCGGCGGGGGCGACGGGCCCGCTGCCGACGGTCTTCGACATCCACGGCGGCCCGACCTGGCACGACAGCGACTCCTTCGCGGCGGGCCCGGCGGCGTGGGTCGACCACGGGTATGCGGTGGTGCGGGTCAACTACCGCGGTTCGACGGGCTACGGCCGCGCGTGGACGGACGCCCTGAAGCATCGGGTGGGCCTGATCGAGCTGGAGGACATCGCGGCGGTCCGGGAATGGGCGGTCGCCTCGGGCCTGGCCGACCCCGCCCGCCTGATCCTCACGGGCGGCAGCTGGGGCGGCTACCTCACGCTGCTCGGCATGGGCACCCAGCCGGACGCATGGGCGCTGGGCATCGCGGCGGTGCCGGTCGCGGACTACGTCACGGCGTACTACGACGAGATGGAAGCCCTCAAGGCCATGGACCGCACCCTCCTCGGCGGCACCCCGGAGGAGGTCCCGGACCGCTTCGAGGCGTCGTCCCCGCTGACGTACGTCGACGCGGTCAAGGCCCCGGTCTACATCTCGGCGGGCGTCAACGACCCCCGCTGCCCGATCCGCCAGATCGAGAACTACGTCAAGCGCCTGGAGGCGAGGGGCGCGGTCCACGAGGTGTACCGCTACGACGCGGGCCACGGCTCGCTGGTGGTGGACGAGCGGATCAAACAGGTCCGCCTGGAACTGGACTTCGCGGAGCGGCATTTGGGGACGGGGGAGTAGGCAGGCGACGGGAGTCGGCTGAGCCGGCGTGCCGGGGCTGGCGGGGGGAGTCGGCTGGGGAGGGTGCCGGGGCGGTGCCGGTGGCGGGGGCGGCGGTGGTAGGGGTGTCGGTGGTGGGGCGGCGCCGGGGGCGATGGGCGGAATTCGCCCACGTGCCCGGCACGTGCCCCGCCCTCGCTGATCAACCGCGCTGCAACAACTCCCCCAGGGGCGCGGGGAACTGCGCGATCAACCACGACGGCGCCGCACCCGCAGAACCCCACCGCGGCGCGGGCGCCGAGGCACCGGACCAACCGCTGGCCGCCCACCCCGGCACCAACTCCCTCAGGGACGCGGGGAACTGCGCGATCAACCACAACGGCGCCGCACCCGCACAACCTCACCGAGGCGGGGTCGCCAACGCACCGGACAACCCCCCGCCCCCGGAGGGGCTACGTCCCAGCAACTCGGCGAGCCCCCGCCGCGTCACGGCGAGGACGACCCGGTCCTGGGGGCGCAGCACATAGTCGGCGTCGTACTGGTCGAAGTCACCGACAAGCCGCACGGGTTCACCGGCCCGCCCGTCGGCCGCAGGCCCCCGTGCCACCGCCGCCCCGGCGGCCCCGCCCCGTTCGAGGACCAGCACCCGCCAAGCCCCGGCCCGCGAGGCATGCCGTACCGCCTTCCCCTCCAGCTGCGGATGTCCGCCCACGTCCAGCACCGCGAACAGCAGCACCCGCCGCTCGACGGGAATGGCACCGAGGATCTGCCGCCCCTGCATGGCCCCGGCGAATGCGGGGGCGGCGAGGTGGCTGACGCTGCGGCTGCGGGTGAGGGCCTGCGGATGGGCGGCGCGGAGGGTGCGGTAGACGGCGGTGGCGAAGTCGTCGTCGTAGAGCCGCAGTACGACCCGCAGATCGGGCCGCAGGGAGCGGGCGTAGAGCACGGCTTCGAGGTTGGTGGTGTCGGAGCTGGAGAGCGCGAGGAGCGCGTGGGCGCGATGGATCTTGGCGGCTTCGAGGACGCCCTCCTGGGTGACGTCGCCGAGGACGACGGGCACGCGCAGCCGCCGGGCGGTGGCGAGGCCGCGCGCGTCGGCCACGGCTTCGACGCAGACGACCGGGATGTGCAGTTCGCGCAGCCGGGTCAGCACCCGGGTGCCGATCTTCCCGAGCCCGAGAAGGACGACATGCCCGCTGAGCCCGCGGGGCGGCTTGCGCAGCCCGGAGGCGTTGCGGAAGGTCCCGAGCCCTTCGAGGACGGCGGCGATCAGCACGGGAAGCAGCAGCAACCCGACAAGCCCGGACAGCAGTTGGAGAAGCTGCCGCCCGAGGGATTGACCGATGGCGGGATCGTCGATGGCGAAGAGATCGAGAAGAGTCAGATAGAAGGCGCTGAGCGGATGGATCCCGCTGACGACGGACAGCGCCACGGCCAGCGCGACCACGCACGCGAACATCCCGGCGAGCAACCAGCGCAGCCGCGGCGAGAACAGCGAGGCGAAGGCGGGTACGACCCCGCCGACCGCGTCCCCGACCGTGCCCCCGGCGGACAGCGACGAGGGCGGGTCGGCGGTGTAGGAGACCTGCTCCAGTACGACGGTCCCGCGCCCGGTGGCGGCTCGTACGGCGGCCTCGTCGGGCAGCAGCCGGGGCCGTCCCTGCTCGCGGCTCCCCTCGGACCCTTCGGCCCCGGCGGGATCGCTGCTGGTCGTGGAGAGCAGGGCGAGGGTGCACAGCCCGGGGTCGGCCACCTCGCCGGGGGCGGGTGGCGGCCGCTCGACGACCTGGAGCAGGACACGGTCGGTCTGGATGACCTTGCTTGTGCCGGCGACTGCGGTGGCAGCGAGGGCGGGCGCGGCGGTGTCGGCGTCGGAGAGCACGATGGTGCAGGAATCGCCGTCGGACCCGTCCGTCCCGCTGTCGTCGGTCGTGGCCAACGCGGCGGCCTGGTCGAGGAGTTCCTCGATGTGCTGCCCGAGCCGCCGGTTGTAGAGGCGCAGCACCAGCCGGATCCGGGGATTGAGCCGACGGGCGGTGAGGGCGGCGCGGATGTTGGTCTCGTCGTCCTCATGGACGAGGGCGAGCGCGACGGCTCGCTCGACCCCGGCGGCGAGGAGCACGCTCTCGCTCACCTCGACGGCTTGGATCACCTGCTCCGCTGAACCGTTACTGCCGTTGCTGCCACCGGCGTTGGCGCTGCCGCCGACGCGCCCGGTGGCGGCGGTGACGACCCGGTCGACCCGGTCGAGTATCGCTGCGGACGCGGCACGGGCCCGCCCGACGACGGCCATCCGGACGGCACGCTCGGCCGGCGGGACGACAAGGGTGACCGTCTCGCCGTAGACATGCCGCAGTTCGGCGGCGAGCCGGTGCGCGAGCGCGTCGTCACCGCACACGATCATGTGCGCGGGCCCGCGACCACCCTGACCCTGACGGCTCTGCTGGCCCTGTTGGCTCTGCTGACTCTGATTAGGAACGCTCCCCACGAGGGCAAAGAGTGCCCCAGGAAGACGGCTGGTTCCAGCATCCGCTGAACGTGCACGAGGGGCAGGCCGTATTCCGGGGGAGGAGCCCTGGCCCTCTGGGCGCTCAAGTCCCGCAGCCGCAGCGGAGGTACGACCCGTGACCCTCACGAAGCCCCCTCCGACGACGGAGCGGACGGAGCAGACAGATCGGACGCATCGGACGGAGCGCCAAGGCTCCCGGGGCTCGGACGGCTGGACTCTCAACTCGCCCCTCCTCCTGACCCTGTTGCTTCTGACGGTGGTGGCAGGCCAGGCCCCGATCCGCAAGGCGCTCTCCGCACCGGTGATGCAGAGCTGGACGACGGTGTTCGTGGCCGTGGTGGTCCAGGCGCTCCCCTTCCTGGTCCTGGGCGTACTGCTGTCGGCGGCGATAGCGGTGTTCGTCCCGGCGTCGTTCTTCGCGAGGGCACTGCCGAGCCGTCCGGCGCTGGCGGTCCCGGTGGCGGGGATGGCGGGCGCGGTGCTGCCGGGCTGCGAGTGCGCGTCGGTCCCGGTGGCAGGAGCCCTGGTCCGCCGAGGCGTCCCCGCCTCCGCGGCCCTGGCCTTCCTCCTCTCCGCCCCGGCGATCAACCCGATCGTGCTGACGGCGACGGCCGTGGCGTTCCCGCGCAACCCGGAGATGGTGGTGGCACGCTTCGCGGCGAGCCTGCTGGTGGCGTGCGCGATGGGCTGGCTGTGGCAGCGCATAGGCCGCCCGGACTGGCTGAAGGCGCCGCAGCACCACGCCCACGATGCCGGGACAAAGGGCGAGACCTTCTGGTCCTCCGTCCGCCACGATGTAATGCACGCAGGCGGCTTCCTGGTGGTGGGAGCGATGGCGGCGGCGACACTGAAGGCGGTCGCCCCGGCAAGCTGGCTGCGCACGGCGGCGGAGAACCCGGCGCTGGCGATCCTGGCCCTGTCCGTCCTGGCGGTGTTGCTGTCGATCTGCTCGGAGGCGGACGCGTTCGTGGCGGCATCGCTGACGCAGTTCTCTCTGACGGCGAAGCTGGCGTTCCTGGTGGTGGGCCCGATGATCGACCTGAAGCTGTTCGCGATGCAGGCGGGCACATTCGGCAGGACCTTCGCCCTGCGCTTCGCACCGACGACGTTCGCGCTGGCGATAGCGGGAGCGCTGCTGACAGGAGCGATCCTGCTATGAACAAACAAGCCCAGTCGGCGGTCCTGTTCCTGATGGGCGCGGCGCTGCTCCACGCGGGCACGACGGATCTGTACCTCCGCTACGTAAAATCGGCCCTGCGCCCGCTACTCCTCCTGGCAGGCGCGGTACTACTGCTGACGGCGCTGGCGACGACGTGGTACGAGTGGCGGGCTTCGCGCCGGGTCACTGGTCCTGACGACGTCCACCGCGAACCGCGGATCTCCTGGCTCCTTCTCCTCCCCCTCTTCGCACTGATCCTGGTGGCGCCGCCAGCACTGGGCTCGTACAGCGCGGTGAGGACAGGCACAGCGCTGCAACAGCCGTACGGCTACGGAAAATTGCCGGAGCGCGGGGTGCTGCGGCTGAGCCTGGTGGACTACGCGGGCCGCGCGGCGTACGACCATGGCCGCCACTTGACGGGCCGCACGATCCAGATCACGGGTTTCGTGTCCCTGGACGCGAAGGGCACCCCGTACCTGGTCCGCATGGCCCTGAACTGCTGCGCGGCAGACGCCCAGCCGGTGAAGATAGCCCTGACGGGCAAGATCCCCCCGGTCCTCCAGCCGGATACCTGGCTGGAGGTGGCAGGCACCTACACCCCCCGGGAGTCCCGGGACCCGATCAACAACGGGAGGATCCCGTACCTGAAGGTCACCACGGCCAAACCGGTCCCGACCCCGCACGATCCGTACGACGAGAGCTGGAACCAATGACGGAACGCGGACCCCTGCGCGCACCCGGACCCACCTGATGGGTCCGCCGTCACTGATCAGGGCCAGGTGCGGTCGATCCTGTCCTGCCGCACGGCGTAGGCGGCCGGACCGCCTTTCTCGATGGCTTGATGGATTGCATCGCGGCAGACGACGAGCCGGTGAACCATCTCAACACTGCGGAGCTGCTGGTTGTCCAGGTAGAAGAGCACCGCTTCGCGCTCCAGGACCGGCCGGATCTCCAGATCGCGGGTCTTGATCCGCCCGTCTTTGGACAACGGGACCCACGACCGGTCGAGACCGTGAGCGATCCACTCCTCGTCGGGAACGTCCTGCCCGTCGTCCGGGAAGACGTCGCCGATCCGGTGCACCGTCCATCCGGAGGCTCGCAGCCCCTCGGCGACCCGGCGACCGAGGTTCCGGTCGAGGAAGAACTCAGGCAGCAAGGTGCACCACTGCCTGGCAGAGAGCGTGCACCTGCTCAGGCGTCATGTCGTAGTCGTACGCGATGTCCTCGACGGTCTCCCCGGCCTCCCACAGATCGGTGATGGCCTTCACCGCGACGCGGTTGGCGGCCACGACGGGCAGCCCATGACCGAAACGCGGATCGATCACGACGGGGACGGAGGCCGGGTACTGGCGCAGTCGCAGGCTGGAGGGGAAGTCGTCGCCCGGCTCCCAGGTCAGATAGCGGAGGTAGTCCGAAACCACTTCGTGGATGGGGACTTGGCCGTCGCGTGCCCGTCGGAGATCCCCCCAGCCGTGCTCGACGAAGATGTCCACGCCGTCTGTCGCGATCCGTTTGGAGACGAGTCCGTACGGCGTGTCGAAGGCGTCCCGCACGGCGGCGGCAGCGTCCCTGATCTCACTCATACGGAGCCCGAGGGTGCGCAGGGACCGCAGGACGTGGGCTTCCGCCACGGCGATGAAGGGGACGGAGGGCTGCCCCTTCCGAACGGGCTCCACCTGATGGACCAAGGGCGCGCCGGCCGCCCTGCTCTTCAGCCAGGAGACGAGGGTCGACTGCGGAATCTCCAGGTAGGAGGCGGTCTCCGCGGGTGTCAGAAATCCGTCCGTGAACCTGTCGACCATGTCCCACCTCCTCTTGGTGCCGGGTTTCGCATCGTCGCACATCAAGCCTCCCACCGGCCGGAGGACCACACACCGGGCCACCGGCTCAGCAGACCGCACGAAGTTGCTCCTTGGACCGGCATTCCCGGCATCGCCCGCCCAGTACCGGCGTGCGGAATGCGCGGTCGCAGCCGTCGCAGTTTTGAAGTGGATGGATGACGGCTGGCCGGTCCTGCACGGTCGGTGTCGCCGTCGCTGACGGGGGAGGCAGCGGCAGGGGCGTCTCGCGGAGCCGGTAGGCGAGGATGCCGACGGGACGGCCGAGGAAATGGTCGGGGAGCCGTTCGGTGAGCAGCGAGACGATCCGCACCTTGTCCATGCCTGCCGCGAGCCATTGGCTGATGCCGGGGGCGAGTCTCGCGGCCTCCCGCATGGAGAGGTCGAGGCGGGGGTCGACCCGGCGCAGTGAAGTGAGAACGGCGAGGACCTGCGGATCGATGTCGGCGAGCACCACGGGTTGTTCCGGCTCCGGCTCCGGCTCCGGTTCCGGCTGGGGCTGTGGCTGCGAACATGGCTGCTGCGGAGCGGGGTCGGGAGTGCTCGCTACTGGAGGCGTTGTGCCGTCTGCTGCCGCGCGCCTCGTCTTCCGCGGCCGGGGCGGAGACGGCGGCTCCAGCGGGCCGTCGGGGTCCGTGTCGCCGCAGGGGACGTCGTAGAAGTAGGTCCGGGTGCAAATGTTTCCGTTGGACTGCCGTTCGCGTCGGCGGTCCAGGTATCCGGCCTCTTCGAGGACCCGGAGCGCCCGGGAGATGAGAATCTCGCCCTCATCGAAGTGCCCGCACAGGGCATCGATGCTGACAGGGGTGCCGTCAGGCAGCGAGGCGATGTAAGCGGCGACCCCGACGACGACCGCGCTGCCGGGCTGCTGGGCGAGGTCGTTGGAGATAACGGTGAACTCGGCGTCGAGCCGGGTACGGATGTGGATCACGCCGGAAGTCGGAGCTCCGGCGTCGGCGCGCAGGCGCGCGTTAGACTCACGGTCAGCCATCGGGAAGGTGTCTCTTCCTGGGGTCAGGCCCTCGTTCGGGATTTGCGGTCCCGGCCGGGGGCCGTCGTCTGTGTGGGTTGTTGCGGCGAACGTAACCGTCCGCCTGCCACGCCAGCAAGCCAGTCACCCGGACGAGTGACGCGGGCCTCTTGGCGAGGAGGGCGGGTGGGTGGGTAGTTCTTTCCACCAGTTCTTTAAGGAGGTCAGCGGCCCACCGGCCCCTCACGAACAAGGACCTGGTGGACCTGAACCCCACGCAACAACCGGCCCCAGCCGCCTCAGAGACGGTGAGCCGGTGCCTTCAACTCGCTTACGAATGCGACCCAGGGACCGGGACTGAAGGCGAGCACGGGCCCGTGAGGGATTCGAAAGTGTCAGCAGGCCCGTCCTGAGTTTCGGACATCGACACGCCGTGGCTGACGGCGTGTCGATGTCCGAAACTGCCCGGAAGCAGAGACTACGTTCCGCCGGACGGGCTCGAACTCACCCGCGGGGTGGCCGAGCCACAGTGCTTCGGACATGAAGCGGTGTCCTTCCTGGGCTGCATCGGAGAACCTCGCCAACTCAGTTGAGGTGGTGTGGGGCCTTCAACTTGCCTATGAACGCAGCCCAGGAACCGGACTCGAAGACGAGAGCGGGCCCGTGCGGGTCCTTGCTGTCACGGACGGGGACGACGCCCGGGAAGCCGTCGGCCACCTCCACGCAGTCGCCGCCCGCCTGATTGCTGTAGCTGCTCTTGCGCCAGTCGACGCCGTTCAGATCTGGATGGGACATTCGCGCCACGGTAGTTGCCCTCCATCGCGGACCGGATCATGTCGAGCGACATGAGTGGGGACAGCGCTGCTGCCCGCAGTCGATCGTAAATCACCTCGTAACGGGTGACCTCGTCCGTGTCCTCGATGAGTTGGCCGTAGTCCGAGCCCTCCGTGTAAGCCGCCGAAGAGCCGTCGGGCAGGGTCAGAATCGTCAGAGATCCGCCCATCGCCTCGTGTCCGCCATGGTCGAACGGCAGTACCTGCACGGTGATGTGGCGTTCAGCGGCGGCATCCAGCAGTCGAGCCAGTTGCTCCCGCATGACAGCAGGCCCGCCGATCGGGCGCCGAAGTACAGCCTCATCCAGGATGACCCACAAGTTGGGTGCCCCCGGTGAGCGAAGTCGCTCCTGTCGGCTGATCCGTGCCGCTACTCGCTCTTCCAACTGCTCCTCATCACGCAGCAGTACGTCGAGGCTCAGCACCGCACGCGCATACGCCTCGGTCTGCAAGAGGCCCGGTACCACATGGGCCGCGTACTGGCTGATGGCCACCGCCTGCTCCGAAAGCGCAATGAAGGCTCTCGACCAGTCGGGGAACGCCTCCCGATACACATACGGCCAAAGGTCGATGAGAAGGTCGTCCGCAACCAGCGCCACATCCAGCGCCCGCGCAAGCTTCAGCGTGGGCCTGGCCCCGGACGCCCGCTCGATCTGGGTGATGCGGGTGGCCACGACGTGGACCATGCTGCCGAGTTCGACCTGGGTCAGCCCCGCCGCGATACGGAGCTTGCGGACGCGCGAGCCGAACAGCGCCGCCATGGACGTACCGGGATCAATTGCGTTGGCCAAGGCGTCACTTCCGTTCCTTACGAGCCGAAAGGTAATGCTGTGTCACCTTCCGAGCGTAGGGCGGTCGGACGACTCTTGGGTACGGAACGTAATGATTTGTGTACGCCGAGAGACGTAGGTCGACTCGGCAGGCGAGGAAGAGGCCGAAGTGCTGACAGAAACGCCCACCTCGAACGAGGACCCCCGAAGGACCCTGGAACCGCTACCGCTGAAGGCGCAGTTCACGTCATCGCCGCGAGGCGCGTGGCTGGCCCGCCAGGCCGCCGTACGGCAGATGGAGACGTGGGGACACGACCGGACGTCGGACGCGTCGTGCACCGTAGCCCTGGTGGTCGCCGAACTCGCGGCCAACGCCGTACGACACGGCCACGCGCCGGGCCACGACTTCAGCCTCCACCTGACCTTCGACGAGCCGTCGAAATTGATCCGAGTCGAGATGGCGGACGCCGTCGCCGGAAAACACCCCCCGACGACGGCCCCCACGGCCCACCCCGACGACGAATCGGGCCGCGGCCTGCTCCTGGTGGACACGTTGGCACTGCGCTGGGGCTGGACCCCCCGCGACCCGGTGGGCAAGACGGTGTGGGCGGACGTGCCGCTTGACTAGCCTGCGCAGCAACCTCATGTCGTGCCGGATTCGACGCGGTACCCGATCTTCCCGTCCGATTCCGAGAACACCAGTGACGCGTAGAGGATCACCTCACTGTGATCAGTACTGGGTGTTGAGATCCGTGCCCTCGGGAGCCCGCCAGCAGCCGGAGACGATGTTGATCAGGATCTTCGGTTCCTTCTCGTGGCCGGCTGTCGGGCTCGATACCCAGAGTTCGGCGTTCACGGAGAAGGGCTCGGTCTTGGAGTCCGCCGTGAGGGAGAGCGACTTGGCCCGGCTCTTGTTGGGGCCGTAGTCGACGATCTTCCAGCCCTTCTTCGGCAGTTCCTCCCGCAATCGCTGGAAGCCAGCCCTCAGCTCGTCCTCGGAGACGCCGTAGACCGACCAGGGATGGAAGGTCTTGTAGAGGTGCTCGGGGTCCTCGTCGCAGGTCGAAACACTGGGACCCGGCTCCGTGGCCTTGGCCGTACGCATGTCGATCATCTCGTAGATCGCGCTGGAGGCGGCCTTCGCCTTGTCGCGGGCCGTGTCCACATCCAGCGTGGGGAGCCTGGAGGCCGCTTCCGAGCTGGAGGCCTGTTGCGTCGAGGGCGAGTGTCCGTTGTCGTCCGCAGTCTTCGAACATCCAGCCGTGAGAAGGGAAACCACGGCTGTGGCGGCGGCAAGGCCAATGAAGGCACCCCGGTACCGCTTCCTTACTAGGACACGCATCAGCATTGCCTTACGTATTGCGACCCTCGGACGGCAGACCGTCGAGCGCCAACGGACCGTCTAGCATCCCTGCGGCCGACAGCACCCCGACAGCGCTGGTTGGGCTGGCACCGGTCAGTCTGTCCCGGGGACACTCCATCGCTAGGCCCCCGCCAGGGTGTTCCAGATGTCCGGGTTTCGGAGTCAGCCGGATCACCTCACCGCGATCAGTACTGGGTGTTGAGATCCGTGCCCTCGGGGGCGCGCCAACAGCCGGAGACGACGGTGATCGCGAGCAGCGGGTCCTTCTCGTGCGGGTTGGTCAGGGTGGACACGATGAGCACGGCGTTCACTGAGAAGCGGTCCGTCTCCGAATCCGCCGTGAGAGAGAGCGACTTGGCCTCGCTGTTGTTGGGGCCGTAGTCGACGATCTTCCAGCCCTTCTTCGGCAGTTCCTCCCGCAGCCGGTGGAAGCCCGCCTTCAGTTCGTCCTCGGAGACGTCGTAGACCGACCAGGGGTGCCGCGTCATGTAGAAGTGCTCGGGGTCCTGCTCTTCGCAGGTCGAGATGGCGGGTCCGCGCTCGGTGACCTTGCCTTTGCGGATTCCGACCATTTCGTAGATTGCGCTGGAGGCGGCCTTCGCCTTGTCGCGAGCTTTGTCCACGTCCAACGTGGGGTGCCCGGAGGCTGTCTCCGAGCTGGATGACTGCGGCATCGAGGTGGAGCGTCCATTGTCGTCCACGGTCTTCGAACATCCTGCCGTGAGAAGGGAAACTACGACTGCGGCGGCGGCAAGACCGATGGCGGCCCCTCGGTACCGCTTCCTTACTGGGCTATGCATCAGCGTCACCTTACGGGTAGACAACTTGGTTGTACCGTCCAGTAACTACGGCCGCCTGGTTCCAGAGGCTGTACGAACCTTTGTCCCAGTAGCCACTGTGACCACTCGTGTCGACACCCATGCGATGCGCGCCGAACGCTTCGTCTGACGGAACCGTCTGGATGGGACCGGCGTCGTACGGCAGCCCATGAAAGGTCTGGACGCCCCACTTGTAGCCGCCGAGGTGGGCGATCTTGCCGCCCAGCGGAACCGGGTCGTTGTGTGCCGCCTCGGACCACACGTGGTTCTTGCCGACGTCCAGGTCGCTTGCGTCGCCGACCAGCATCCCCGGGCTGCCCGCCACAACGATTTCGTCCGCAGCGAAGTGGCCCGGGGCCTTCGACGCTGCGCCCACGGTGGTGGAACCGTAGCTGTGGCCAATGACGGCGGTGTGGCTGGCATCCGGGCCGCCCTGGACTGTCTGCAGACCATCCAGGAAGTTGTTCAGCTTGGGGGCGCCCTCGTAGGCCCAATGCTTCTCCATGGCCTCAGGGGCGATGTTCTGCGGGGCGTCGTACCCGATCCAGGTGATGGTCGAGGTGGTTTTGCCGGGAGACAGCTGGTGGCTGGCGTCCCACACATCCTGCATGCGCTGGATGTCGCCTTTGGCCCCCGCCAGCTTCGACTTCGTCCCCGGCACATACACCGCCGTGTTGTCCGCCGTGTCCGGGTTGCCGTTCGCCACGATGGCGTGACCGTTGCCCTTGAGGTCGAACCCCAGTAGGTAGGCCGGGGGTAAGCCGTCGATGCCGGTCCGGTCGAAGCGGGACTGGATGGCGTCCATGCCCTTGAGCTGGTCCTTGTACTTGTTGCCGATGGCGTTCCACGCCGTCCATTCCGGGTTCGTGATGATCCTGCCCGGGGTGACGATCTGCTTCTCCTGCTCCGGGCCCAGCCGGTCGAGATTGTGTTGGATCTGGGCGTGGGCCTCATCCAGCACGATGCGGTTGGACGAGTCGCGGACCACGCTCGGGATGCCGTCGAGAGCGCCGATCTCGGCCGGATACAGCGTCTGGTACTCCTCGCGCTGCTCCTGCGTGAGGCCGTCCCACCACTTCTTGTTGTCGGCGGGGGACTTGCCCTGCGGAATGCCGTCCTCGCTGAGGTAGCTGCCGACCGTCTTCTGGACGTCGCCCATGTCGTGGGCCTCGTCCATCAGCATGTCGTCGGTCACGGCCAGGCCGTCCGGTGCCTTCAGTTCACGCAATATCTTGGCGTACCGGTTGTCGATCTCGACGGCGCTGTTCACTGCCTGCGAGATGCGTTCGGCGATGTCCTCGGCCTTGCCCTTGTTGGGGTCGCCGTTGGCTTCACCCGCACCGGGCAGGTACGGGACCGGGGCGCCCGGCTTGGCGACTCCGGTGCCGGAACCCAGGAGAACCGCGGTGCTCCTCGGATACTCGACCGAGCCGTCCTCATTCACCGTGAACTTGAGATCGGCCGCGTCGTCGAGGGCCTGCTTCAGCTTCCGCTGGGCGCCCGACAGTTCTGAGGCGAGGCCGATCAGGGTCGTGCGGACGAGACCGCATTCGCCGTGCAGGTACTGGTAGTTGCGGCCCAACTGGGTCAGGTCGCCTTCTGCCGAGGTCTGCGCCTCACCCTTCTGCGTGGTGTGGATCGGTGCCGACATCTCCTGGTCGACCCGGATGCGTGCTGCGTCGGCCCGGTTACTGGCCTTGCCCCAGCCGCCGGCGGCTTCCTCGTACTCGGCAAGCTTCGCGTCGCGTAGTTGCTGCCATGTGGGCATACCGCCTCACCGCGCCCAGTCGGGCTTGTCGCCGGTCTTGACACCATTGATCTTGTCGGCGACGGCGGGGTCGACTTCGCCGAAATCGCGGCCGGTCTTGGCAAGTGCGCCGTGCAGTCGGTCGCACTCGTTGCGCACCGAGGTCAGCCGCTTCTCCCAGGTGGGAAGGATCTCGTTCAGCGCGGCCGTGCTGGCGAAACCGTCGGTACCGCCCTTGACGCCCTCGTGCGCCGTCTTGAGCTCGGTGAGCCCCGAGTTGGTGGCGGTCTGCAGTTCCTCAGCCACGGTGGAGGCTTTCGTCCATGGCCCCTTCGACGCCTTCAGATCAGGGGCCGATCCTCCGCTGGAACTGCTCGATCCTCCGCCTCCCTGATCGGGCACATGGTCGATCTGCATCCGCTGGGCGGCATCTGCCTTGAGTTGCTCCCACTCGTCCCACGCCATCGGTGTGGCCTCCCCCTCCTCGTGGCGGCGATGTGGTGTGTGCAGTGTGCCGTGATGCGTTGTGTTGCCGCGGTGCGCCAGCCTATTGATCTGGCCCAGGGAGCGCCTGAGTATTCGTACTCACATGAGGCGGGCGTGCCGTGTTTCCCCCGTAGCCACCGCTGTCATTCCTGGACCATGTCAACCCGTCCGTCGCGAGCTGCTTCTGACTGCCGTCGTGCTTGGCGATGATGTCGCGCAGCCCGGTCGCCGCGATCCGCATGGGGATGGCTGGGATCGCCCGGTCGGGGCCGGCCAGAGTCCACATGCCGTGCTTTCGGGAGGTTTCGCGGACGAGCCGCTCGCCGGTTGTGGAGCAGTGCCGGGCCAGCATGGCGAGCGGTACCTGGCGGTTCAGCGCCATGTAGTCCGCGCGCGAGAGATTCGCAAAGAGCAGTCCGTCGGGGCCAGAAGGCGGCCAGCGGCCGAGAGTTGGTCCAGCCCTTCTTGCTCATCACTTCCTTGCAGATGGTGTGGAGGTCCTGTCGTTCCTCCTTTCCGCGAGCGACTCCTGCGTTGTCGATGTCGTCGATGACATAGGTCCCCGTACCACGGAACGCGAAGGCGAGCGCCAGCGCAATCGTCCACGGCCTCTGGTACAGGGCGAGCGGGGGAGCCGCAGACGTCCTTTCTGGAGGCCCTTTTGTCAGGAATACGTGACACCTCAGGAGGCGGGCCCACCGGTCCTGCGGCCGTTCTCGGCGGATCTGATCTCGTCGGCGGCCATCCGCAGATCCCGCCAATCCGCGACAGCCAGCCGGGCGAATCGGATCATCCGCGCGAGATCACCCTGGGAGCAGGTCAGGATGTCCTCAACCACATTCTCGCTCGGCGTGATGTCGCCATAGCAGTCGTGCCATGCGAACTCGACCAGTTCCAGCAGATCGAGCGCGGCGGGAGCCGCACCCTTCCCGACCGCCGCCTCGACTCTCGCCGTGCGTTCTGCCCGACGAGCCGCCCTTCCCACTGCCATAAGCTCCTCCACCTGGAAGACGTGTTATCGACAAGGCACAAACGTGCACGGGAGCACCCGCCAGGGCACCGCGGCCCTGGACCATTCTCCAGCCCGGCGGCCGTGTGAACTATGCCGAGGGCAGGCCGGCAGACATGAAAGCTCGCCACTGACCGCTGAGCTGCATAATCTTGACGTGTCCCGGACCCCTGTTCCCCTACCGTCGGCAGCCGCGCCGACAGACGTGCCCGCCTGGCTGTCCACCGATGCCGAGGAGTGGGCGAGGCTCCGACCGGCTGCCTGGGCGCGGCCGGTGTGGCCCGTCCTGGCCCTGATCGTCACCGTCGCGTGGGCGAGCGTCATAGACCCGCAGCCGCCCTGTAGTGCGGCGGCCCCGTGCGGCCCCGACTGGGGCGGCATGATGCAAATGGGACTGGCCATCGGCCTGTTGTACTGGCTGGTCGAACTGCCCGAACTGACACTGGTCGCCGCCCCCGTCCTGGCGGTCATCGTGGCTTGGGTGGAGCTGCCGGGGGTGGGCGGAACCCGCCTGGCAGCGAACGTTGCGGTGATCGTGGCCCTGGCCCTCGGTGTGGCGTCGGCTGGAGAGCGGCTGGCCGCCTGTGGCAGACAGAGGGAACTCGGCGAGCGGGCCGCCGGTATACGGCAACCGCTGCCTCACCCCGTCGGTCCGCTGGCACGCGGAATGATCCCGGTCGGCGCGGGCTTGATCCTCTGCGCGCTGGCCGCGGTACCGGTTGTCATGGGACTGCGCGGCATACGGGCGGACGAGGACCACGCGGCCCACGCCACACCGACGACCGCGCGTGTGATCCACCGGGGAGAGGACTCGATACGCCTGCGCACCGCCGACGCACGGCACCTTACTGTCGGCGCGCTTTACCCGGAGGACTATGGCATCGGCAGCACGGTGACTGTGCTGCAGGACGGCTCGTGGCGGCGCCTGGCCGCAGAGCCGTACGACGCCTTCGGCTGGCAATTGCTGACTCTGGCCATGGTTCTGCCCGGCATCTCCCTGCTCGCAACGGGCTCCTTGACCCGTAGCCGTACGGCGTCCCTTCGCCGTGGCCCGGTGCCGGCCTTGCGTGTGTTGCAACGCACCGGCATCGACGGCACGACGTGGGTCTACGCGGCGGACGACGTCACGGGCCGCACTCCGCTGATGAAGTGCCACGTGCTGCCGACGCTACGGGAGGCCCCACTGCCCGAACCGTACCTTCCGAACACCATGGCGTACGGCGATGAGGGATTCCCCGTCGTCGACCAGCACATGCGTGACATGCGTGAAGCCGTCATGTACGGAGCCCCGTACGACGCAGCCGAACTGGTCCTGGTGACCACAGGCGACTGCGCGCATCCGCTGACACTGCGCACATGCACCCCGGCCCGTCGGCCCCGGCCGGGGGAAGGCCGGACACTGCTGGCCGAGGCAGAATCGGCAGGCGCGAGGCCACGATCACGGCTACGACGGCAGCAGCACCACCTCGACGTGGACCGGACCGCCGCGACGCTGAAAGCCACGGGCGAGCCGATGCGCTGGGGCGCCGGCCCCGTGTCCCGGACCGTCGGCGCGGTCTTCATGGTGAGCCTGTTGGCAGCGCAGATCTGGACCCTCATGCGGTCGCTGATGACGGATGGGCCCGGCTTGAACCTCATCGCTGTGCTCGGGCTGTTCCCGGTGACCCACATGGCAGCCACGCTCCTCAACTGGCGGGTCACCGCCGACAGCACAGGGCTGTGGCTGAACGGTGCCTGGAGGCTGCGGCATGTGCCATGGGATCGGGTGCGGGCAATCGAGTACAAGGCGGATGACACGATCGAGATCCGTCTGCCCGGTGGCGAGACGTGGGGACTGCTCAACATGGGCTGGCCGGCTGCGGAACGCTGTCTCGGCATCAGGCCGCAGTACGTCCGCATGGCCGAGGAACTCATCGCCCTCCACCTCCACCCGGACCTACGCCCCACCATCCCCAGCCACCCACAGGACCGCGGCCGTCCAGCGGGCCCGCTCCTGCTCCTCGGGGCGATCCTCATTACCGTGTCGAAGATCATCAGCTGAGACGGGTCAGCCGCCGACGACGACGGGGCCCGGCGACTCCTCCGGGCCCCGCCACGCGCTCAAGGCGCCAGAGTCACCCAGCCGCCGCCGGGAACGGATTCCGTGCCGTCCGCGTACTGTGCCGTCACCCAGTAGTAGTGCGTGGTGCCCTTGGCGGCGCCGGTGTCCTGGTAGGAGGTCGCCGTCGTGGCTGCCAGCTTCTCGTAAGCCTGGGTGCCAGGGTTCCAGCGGTAGACCTGGTAGCCGATGGCGTCGGTCACCGCGGGCCAGGTCAGTTCGACGCCCGCGCCTGCGGAGGCCGCGGTCGGCCGGACCGGTGAGCCCGCCGGCGTCGGCACGCTCGGCGTCAGGTCGAGCTCGGTCGCGACCACGATCTGGGCCTCGCCGGTCCACCGGAAGGAAGAGTTCCCGGCCTTGTCGACGGCGTCGACGATGAAGCAGGACTCCTCACCGTCGGGGTCGGTGGTGTACCCGTACGAGGTGGTGTCGGCCGACACGTAGTAGCCCGGGTAGAGCGAGCACATCCGCTCCTCCTCGTCCCCCAGCAGCTCGCCCCGCCGCACCACGTAACTCGCCAGGTCAGCAGCCGGATTGGCGTCCCAGTGCACCTCGAAGCCGTACTCGGTCGGAGTGACGGTCACCCCGGTGACGGCGGGCGGCGGGGTGACGTCCCGGCGCTTGCCGCTGACGGCGGCGGACTGCGCGGACTCGTTGCCCGCGGCGTCCACAGCGGTCACCCGGTAGTAGTAGGTGGCGCCCTCGACGGCCGAGGCGTCGAGATACGAGCCCTGGCTGCTGCTGCCGACGCCGGTGTAGGTCCCGCCCGCACTGGCCGCCCGGTACACCCGGTACGACACCGCGTCCTCGACCGCGCTCCACCCGACCTGCAGACCCTCCGCCTCGGAGACGGTGCTCAGTCCGGTCGGCACGGCCGGAGCGGTGCGGTCGACGGTGGTGACCGGCTGATCGGCGGTGCCCGTCGACTCGTTGCCCGCCTGGTCGTAGGCGCGGATCTCGTAGTAGTACGCCGCTCCGGTCACCGGCAGAGTCGTGTCCGTGTACGACGTGGCGGTGGTGGTCGCCAGCTTCGTCCAGGTGGTGCTGCCCTTCGTGCGGCGGTAGACCCGGTAACCCGCCAGGTCCATCTCCTTGTTCTGGGACCAGGTGAGCTTGGCCTTCCCCGTCGCCGTGTCGTACGACACGGAGGTTCCGGTCGGGCTGAGCGGCTTGACGCTGTCGACGGTCGAGGAAGTGCGCGGCGTGTATGCGAACTTGACGTTCGCGCTCCCGGTCCAGTTGACATAGTCGACGCGGAGGGTGTGCTTCCCAGAGGGGATGGTCAGGTTGACGGTCTTGGAGACCGTCGACGAGACGTTCTTCCACAGGTCGATCTTGCGGGTGCCGTCGAGGTAGACCCGGATGCCGTCCTGCGTCGCCGCGGTGAGGGCGAAGGGCCCGCCGGAGCCGAAGTCGCGCGTCACCGTCCAGCGGACGGAGAAGTTGTTGGTCGGTAGGCCCGAAGCAGGAGCGCCGGTACCCCAGTTCTCGCTGATCGTCGAGTCGCAGTCGGTCTTCTTCGGTGTACCCGAGAAGGTGGTGTTCGCGAAGAACTGCCGCTTGTAGACGGGGGAAGTGCAGCTGACGGCTGCGGAGGCGGGCGCGGCGAGCGCGGTGAGCAAGCCGCCCGCGGTGGCGAGCACGACGGCGATGGCAGCCGCGGAGGTCGTGCGTCGTCTTGCTGGGTTCATTCGGTCCTCTGATCGGATCAGTACACAGGAAGTCCGTTCCTGATCACGACATGCGAGGCGAGGGAGAGGTTGTACTGATCTTTACAATTCGATGACCGGGACTTTGTCCTGGCCGCCGGTTGCACTGGCCGTCCTCTCTCTCAGCGCCGCCTGCGCCACGTCAGCTGCCTCAGGGTCCTATGGGCTGGCTCGTCGGCACTTGAGGGGCTCCTCGCGGGCTCCGCCCGGCGAGAGGGGCTCTCCGCGGGCTCCGCCCGGCGCACTTGGGGTCAGACACGCCCCGGTACCGTCCTAGGACCTGGCTCTGACGAGCCCGGTGTCGTAGGCCGTGATCACGGCCTGGATGCGGTCGCGGGCGCCGATCTTGGCGAGGACGCGGCCGACGTGCTTCTTCACCGTGGACTCGGTGAGGACGAGGTGTTCGGCGATCTCGGTGTTGGTCCAGCCCTGGCCGATGGCGACCAGGACCTCACGTTCGCGGTCGCTGAGGGTCTTCAGACGGGGGTCCTCTGCCGAGGGGGCGTCGGCGGGTGCGAGGACCTGGTGGGCGTAGGCGTCCAGCAGGCGCCGGGTCAGGCGCGGGGCGACTACGGCGTCGCCGGTGGCGACGGCGCGGATGCCCGCGACGAGTTCCTCGGGGCGGGCGTCCTTGAGCAGGAACCCGCTGGCGCCGGCCCGTAGGCCCTCGTAGGCGTACTCGTCGAGGTCGAAGGTGGTCACGATGAGGACGTGGGTGCGGCCGCCGGTGGCGATGATGCGGCGGGTGGCCTCGATGCCGTCCATGCCCGGCATGCGGATGTCCATGAGGACGACGTCGGGCCGCAGTTGCGCGGCCAGACGGACGGCCTCGGTGCCGTGCTCGGCCTCGCCGACCGTGGTCAGACCGGGGGTGCCCTCGATGAGCATGCGGACGCCCATACGCTGGAGGGGCTGGTCGTCGACGATCAGGACGGTGGTCATGGCAGATGGTCTCCCGGTGCCGACGGCGCGGGTGCGGAGGGTACGTCGAGGCGGACGTCCACGAGCCAGCCGTGGCCGGTGTCGCGCGGTCCGATGACGACGGTGCCGCCGTACATGGCGGCCCGCTGGCGGATGCCGACGAGGCCGTGGCCGGGGCTGTCGCTCTGTTCGGTCGGCTTCGCTCGCGGGAGTGCCCCTGGCGGTACGCCGGTGTCGGCGACCCGGATCCGCACCCCTCCCGCCTCGACGGCGATGGTGACCTCGGCGGATGTCCCGGTCCCCGCGTGCTTGAGCGTATTGGTCAGCGATTCCTGCACGATGCGGTACACGGTGAGCTGTACGCCGCTGCCCAGTGTGTCGAGATCGCCCACGGTCCGGTAGGCCACCGGCAGTCCCGCCGCGCGCACCCGCGCCATCAGGGGGTCCAGATCTGCGATGCCGGGCTGCGGGCTGAGCATCCGTCCGCCGCCGTCCTGGTCCTCGCGCAGGACGCCCAGTACACGGCGCAGTTCGCTCATGGCCTGGCGGCCGGTGTCGCCGAGGATGCGCAGGGCGTCGGCGGACCGCTCGCCCCGGTTGGCGGCGAGGGTCGCGGCGCCGTCGGCGACGCTGACCATGACGGAGAGGTTGTGGCCGACGATGTCGTGCATCTCGCGAGCCACCCGGGAGCGCTCGGCCGCGGCGGTGAGCCGGACGCGTTGGTCCTGCTCGATCTCGAGGCGTCTGGCGCGGTCCTCCAGAGCTTCCAGATACATCCGGCGGATACGGAGTGTCAGGCCGCTGGCGACGGCGGCCGTCACCGTGCCCAGCAGGAAGAAACCGCCGAGCAGTGGATGGTCGGCCGGTATCAGGACGAATACGGCCAGCATCAGTTCGACGGCCGTCACCGCGACGGCCCAGCCCAGCACCCGCAACGAACCGTTCCGGGCCAGGGTGTACAGGGCGATGAGCGCGGCGAGGCCGGTCGGCAGCCAGACACCCAGGGACCACTGGACCAGGGACACCAGGGCGATCACGGAATACGTGACGGCCGGGGCCCTGCGGCGCCACCACAGCGGAATGCTGAGCGCGGCGACGAGGGCGAACAGGACGGCATGCGGCAGCCCGTCACGGGCATCCGGGTGTCCGAAGGGCGCGTTGCCGCTGCCCCAGAGCACGTCGGGCACGCTGATGGCGACGACGGCCAGCACCACCGCGGTGTCGAGCAGCCACGGATGCCGGCGGTCGAGCCGCTGCCGGTGGCTCTGACCGCGCAGCAGACGGCCCAGGAACGGGTGTGCCCACGCGGCGTCGAACCCGGGGAGCGGCGGGGTGGCCGTCCCCCGGGCGGTGTCGGCGGAGGCTGCCGCACGGTGCGCGCTCATGGACACCATTGTCCTCGTGCCCTTTGTCCTCGTGCCCTGGTCAGGCGTCTGTCGTGCGGAGCCGGTAGGCGGCCCCGGCGAGGGTCAGGGCCACCCATCCGGCGAAGACTGCGAGTCCTGCCCCGGGGCTGAGGGCGTCCGAGGACTGGTGCAGGGCGTAGATGGCCGATCCCGCGTTGCTGGGGAAGTAGGGGCTGAGCGTGTCGTACCAGGAGTCGGGCAGCAGCGAGGCGAGGCCGGGGAGGATGAGCAGGACGCCGACCAGGGCCGCGATGGCTCCGGCGGAGTTGCGCAGCAGCATGCCCAGGGCCACCCCGAAGACGGCGACCAGACCGAGGTAGACGCCGGCGCCGGCCAGGCTGCGCAGGACGCCGTCGTCGCTCAGGGACAGGGCGATCTTCTCGCCGTCCAGTCCGGGGGTGCCGAGCTGGAACGCGGCCAGCGTGCCGATCGTGGTGAGGATCAGGGCGATGGGTCCGATCACGGCGGCCTTCGACCACAGGACCGGGAGCCGTCGCGGGACCGCGGCGAGGGTGGAGCGGATCATGCCGGTGCTGTACTCGCCCGCGGCCAGCAGCACCCCGAGCACGCCCACGGCCAGCTGCGCGAAGGACACACCGGTGAGAGCCAGACTGACCGCGTCGCTGTCGCCGGAGGAGGCCCCCGGTCCGCCGGGCGGCCCGCCGGCCGCGACGGCGTCGGGACTGTAGGTGTAGCTGGCGATCGCCCCGAAGAGGACCAGCAGGAACACGGCGACGCCCAGGGTGATCCAGCTGGAGCGCAGCGACCAGAACTTGCCCCACTCGGAGTGCAGGACCCGTAGGCCGGTCACCCTGTATCGCGTGGCGGACGTCGTGGGCTCGGGCGCCGCGGACAGGTCGGAGCGCCGACCGGGGCGCCGACCGGGGCGCGGGCCGGGGCGCGGGCTGCGGCGCGGGCTGCGGCGGCGAAGTGCGGTGGCAGGCATCAGGCGGCCCTTCGTTCGGCGTCGACTCGTCCGGTCTCGACTCGTTCGGCGTCGACCGGAGCACTGTGGTATTCCACGACATCGCGGGTGAGTTCCATGAACGCCGCCTCCAGGGAGACGGCCTGCGGGGTGAGCTCGTACAGCGGCACCCCGTGCTGGGCGGCGATCGCCCCGATCTCCCGGGCGTCGCGCCCGGTGACCAGCAACTCCTCGCCGGCGGACGACGTGATCGTGACGTCCGGACCGGCCAGCAGCGAGCGCAGCCTCCCGGCCTCGGCGGAGGCGACCTTCACGCCACCGCCGCTGGCCTCCCGGGTGAAGTCGTCGACCGTGGTGTCGGCGAGCAGCCGGCCACGTCCGATGATCACCAGATGGTCGGCGATCAGCGCGGTCTCGCTCATCAGGTGCGAGGAGAGCATCACGGCCCGGCCCTCGTCGGCCAGCCCCCGCAGCAGGTTGCGCACCCAGAGCACGCCTTCGGGGTCGAGGCCGTTGACCGGCTCGTCGAGCATGACGATCGCCGGATCGCCGAGGAGGGCCGAGGCGATACCGAGCCGCTGGCCCATGCCGAGCGAGAAGGCCCCCACGCGCTGGCCGGCCACGCTGGTCAGTCCCGCCAGCTCGATGACCTCGTCCACCCGGCGGCGCGGAATGCCGTGCGTACGCGCGAGCGCCATGAGGTGGTTGAACGCGCTGCGCCCGGGGTGGACCGACTTGGCCTCCAGCAAGGTACCGATCTCGTGCAAGGGCGCGGCGTGCTGGGCGTAGGAACGGCCGTTGACGGTGACCGAGCCCTTGTCGGGGGAGTCCAGGCCGACGATCATGCGCATGGTCGTGGACTTGCCCGCGCCGTTGGGGCCGAGGAAGCCGGTCACCTCGCCGGGCTTGGCCGTGAAGCTCAGGTTGTCGACGACCGTCTTGTCGCCGTAGCGCTTCGTCAGCTCACGCGCTTCGATCATGGGAGTGGGCCTTTCCTGCCTCGGACTCGGCCGCGGACGCACCGCGGTGTCTGCCTTCGAAGCTAGGAGCGCGGCCGACCGGAATCCTGGGACCACGGGGGAATCTTCGGCGGGCCACTGGTACCGCGGTACCACTCGCAGGCGGGCGACGCGGTGCGCCCTGCCATGTCCCCAGGTATCGACCCTTCGCCGGGCAAGGCGGGTGACTCGGGCAAGCCGGATGATCTACCCCGAACTGCCGTTTACACGCCCATTTGACAGGTCTAGCGTAAAAGTACAGAAGAAAGTACAGAAGAAAGTACAGAAGAAAGTGCAGACCAAGTGCGGAGGAAGCACACACGACGCTCGCCGCATCACCATCCGAGAAGGGGAGCAGTCATGTCATGGACGATATCCGGCACGTATGTGGCCGGTTGTTCCTGCGCGGTGCTGTGCAGCTGTCCGTACGACGGTCAGCCCCGTGACGCCAGGGGCGGTACCGAGTGCCTGGGCACGGCCGTGTTCCACGTGGCCGACGGGAATCTGGACGACCTCGATCTGTCCGGTGTGGACTTCGCGTTCTACAACCACTTCCCGTCCAACCTGTCCTCCGGCAACTGGAAGGTCGGCCTGGTCGTGGACAGCGCGGCCAGTGACGAGCAGGCCGGTGCCCTGGAGCGCATCCTGTCCGGCCGGGAAGGCGGGCCGTTCGGCCAGCTCTCGCAGTTCTACGGCGAGTACCTGGGCATGGAACGGGCCGGGGTCTCCCTCACGGACGGAGACCGGCCCGGCTTCACGGTCGAGGGCAGGACGGACCTGACGTACGAGCCGCTGACCGGCCCCGACGGCAGCCCGACGAAGATCAAGAACGCCACGTTCGGGTTCGCGCCCGAATTCGAGGTCGGCAAGACCACCGGGCGTTCCGACGCCTTCGGGCTGAGTTACGAGGCGTCGTACGGCGAGACGGCCCAGTACGTCTTCAGCAGCGAGGAGGCAGAGGGAGCCGCCTCGGGCCGTGCGTGACCTGGATCTGACCTCGCTCGAACGCGACAGTCGAACAGTCGACCAGGGCGCGGTGATCGCGTCCCGGGAGGCCACGGCCGCGACCGGGTTGCGGGTGCTGTTTCAACTACGGTGCTGTTCAACTACGGTGCTGTTCAACTGCCTGGCGGCCGTACGCCTCACATGTCGCCCATTGACGGCATCGAGCCCTGGAGCCCCGGCAGCAGCCAGTCCTGGAAAGGTGCGAGCACGGCCAGGAAGAGGAAGAGGACGCCCACGACGCGGGCGAGCAGCGGGCCCCAGGACCACAGCTTCTCCACGAAGATCACCACGGCCAGCCCGGCCATCGCGGCCACGTTCATCACGCCGAGCGGAATGAGGACGACCATCAGCCCCGCGCAGCAGCCGACGCAGTAGGCGCCGTGGTGGACGCCCACCCGCAGGTCACGGGCCGGTCGCCGGAAGCCGGCGTAGCGCACCAGCTGGCTCAGGGGGTTGCGGCAGTGCCGCAGGCAGACGTTCTTGAGGGGCCCGAGCTGGTACAGACCCGCGAGCAGGAAGGCGACGGAGCCGATCCAGCGGCCGGCGGTGGAATGGCGGTCCACCAGATCGCCGGTGATGGCGAGAGCCGCGTAGGCGAGCAGTCCGAAGGCGGTCCACGCCAGCAGATATCCGCCGACGAACTCGACGGTGCGGGCGGTCCGCGCCCAGCCGGAGGACTGCCGCCCGATACCCCGGACCCAGGTGATGGCGACCGGGGCCATGGACGGCAGCATCATGGCCGCCATCATGGTCACCCAGAGCACGAGGAACAGCGGCAGCGCCATGCCCATCGTGCCGGGCTCGACCCCCATGTCCCGGGCCTGCCCGATGGTGAGCACCCAGGCGGGCACCGCGATCAGCACCACCAGCAACCAGGCAACCGCGAGATCCCGCGTCGGCAGCAACCCCCCACCCGCTCCGGTCGGGGCGGCCGACCGCGCGGATACGAGAGCGGAACTCCGGCTGCTGCGCATCAGCGTGCCCTCCTGCGGCTGCTTCCAGCACAGCACACGTCCACGTGCGCTGCACATCATCCTCGAACCGGTAGGAAGTGGTCGGGAACTGCGCGTCTGCCGTGACAAGGGCTCGCTACGACACTGTAGAGCCCGCGCTGGAAGCCTCCCCTGACCTGCCGTTTCCCGGCCCGAGGGCGCCCTCGGGCCACACCCCTCCCACGGTGAACTGTGCTGCGATCTGGATGAAGACGCTCGAAGGCAAGTCCTGACTCACGTGGCTGGACTTCCGTCCGACTCCGAGGCGCGAGATGCTGGTGCTCCGACCGTGGATCAGCGAACAGACACGGGCTGGTGCGCCTCTCACGCGTCGTAAAGCCCACCTCATGCCTCATACGGCCCTCAGCGCGACGGGTGCCGTTGCGCCTTCCCGAAGGAAGCCGGGCGATGAATCTCCTGTCGTACCGTGACCGCAGAAGCGCGACAACACCGCTGCGGCTCCCCGGTCGGGCCGGGAACGGACGAAGGCTGAGCACCGCTGCCGCCGTGGCGGCGATGCTCGTGGCGGGCTGTGGCACGGGCATCCCCAAGGCGGCCCCGCACTCCGGTGGTCCCGGCGTGTCCCCCGCCCGGTCCGCCACGCTTTTCCACTCCCGTTCGACCTTCGATCCGGCCCTCACCTCCGCCGCAAGTGCGTGCACCAACAGCACGAAGCTGGCCGGGTGGCCGAACCGCCGGCTGGCCATGCTGACCATCGCCGTCCCGGTGTCGGAGACCTCGGTGTCCGACATCACTTCCGAGGTGAGCGCGGGTGCGGGCGGCGCGCTGCTGTTCGGCAATAAGGCGCCGTCCGACCTCGGCTCCCGGCTGACCGCCCTGAAGTCCCATGTGCCCGGCCACCTGGGCCTGTTGGTGATGACCGACGAGGAGGGCGGCGGCATCCAGCGCATGGCGAACCTCGTCGGGTCCCTGCCCTGGGCCGCGTACATGGGCACGCACTGGACCCCGGCCCAGATCCAGCAGAACGTCACGAAGGTCGCCACCAAGATGGCGGCCGCCCAGGTCAACATGGACCTCGCGCCGGTGGTCGACGTCGACGGCAGGAACGTGGCCCCCAGTCGGGCCAACCCCGATGGATGGCGGTCCTTCAGCGGCAGCACCTCGGTGGTCTCCAAGGATGGTGTCGCGTACATGAACGGGTTGCGTGCCGGGCATGTGATACCTGTCGTCAAGCACTTCCCGGGCCTTGGCGGCTCCAGCTACAACTCCGACTTCGGCCCTGCCCGCACCCTGCCTTGGTCCACCCTGCAAAAGGTGGGTATCCCGCCGTTCACAGCGGCTGTCAAGGCCGGTGTCCCGGCCATCATGGTCTCCAACAACATCGTGCCGGGCCTGGGCACCAATCCGGCGAGCCTGTCACCCACCGACATCACCTCCGAGCTGCGCGGCAGGCTGGGATTCAAGGGGCTGGTGGTCACCGACTCGCTCAGCGCAAAGGCGATTTCCGCCGCCGGTTTCAGCGTCCCCGCCGCCGCAGTCCAGGCCCTGCGCTCCGGCGCCGACATGGTCATGTTCGACCTGGGGAGCAACGTCAGCTCCCAAGCGTCCTCGATCGCCACGGCGATCACGAATGCGGTGGCCGGCGGACACCTCTCCCGCAGCCGCCTCATCGGCGCGGCGGGGCACGTCCTGGCCGTCCGGCACGTGAATCTCTGCTCCTGAGCGCGAGCGGAACGCGAGGAGCTCTTGGCACACCCGGCTGCTCAGCCTCTCTCCACCGCGTTACTTCTGTCGGAGTTGGCCGAGCCCTTGCGCAGCCTCGTTGCCACGATCATCGGCGCGCAGGTGCCCGTCTTGACCGTGACGATCTGGAAGTGCAGGCCTCGCTGCTCGGTCCAGCCGAAGGAAGCGCCCTGCTCGGCCGGGCCGTAGACCTGCTCGACCTTGGAGTCGACGTCGACGAACACCACCTCGTCCCCGTCGGGGACCAGACCGGTGTGCGCGGCGAGGTTGCAGGTGAACGCCCGTGCCGCGGATTCCAGTTGGCGCACGTGCCGCCAGGTCGTGCCGCCCACGATCGACAGGGCCTTCGCGTCGGCTGCCCTGTCGGCACCGTTCCCTGTGCCGGTGGGCTTCACCGGTGTGTGAGGCGCCGACGACGGCGTTTGGCGAGGCCTGTCCCAGCGGACACGTCAGAGGAACGGCCGAATCTCACCCACCTTCTCTGACCCCCGTTTGCCTCTGCTGTCACGGGCGTGACCTAGGCTCCGGTTACTTCCCCAGTTCAACAACAGGGGCTCTCTTCGTTCCGGGCGTTCGAAGTCACCGTGCGCATACGCACTCTTCCGGCCGCGACGGCACTCGCGGTCCTCTTCAGCTCGGCCGCGCTCGCGGTCACCTCGGCCGTACCCGCGCTGGCCGACTCCAGCACCGTCCTGCCGGTCAAGTCGACCGGCGACGTCGTTGTGGACGGCGTCCATCAGCGGGTCTTCATCAGCGACCCGACCAGCGGAAAGGTCGTCGCAACCGACTACAGCGGCACGGTTGTCGGCACCGTCGGATCGTTGCCCGGCGTCCGCGGCCTGGAACTGTCCGCCGACTCCGGCACCCTGTACGCGGCCGTTGAGGACGCCGACGCGATCGTCGCCATCGATACGGCGACTGCCACCGAGGCCCATCGCTACCCGACGGGCGACGGCACCCAGCCCGAGTATCCGGCCCTCGCCGGTGGCAAGCTCTGGTTCGGCTACCGCGGCGCCGGCAGCGGCAACATCGGCTCGCTCGACCTGAGCGCCGGTGACCCGGTCGTGGCCCTCCACCAGTCGGCATGGGGGCCGTCCGATGCGATCAGGGGATGGGCGAGCAGAAGCCGGGCGGCGGTGCAGCGCTCGGCGGCCAGGGCAACGTCGTGAGTCGAGGGAAGGGCCATGACACACTCGCCTCCGCTTCGCCGTCGACCTCGGCGGAGATGCGACCGATGTCCAACTCCAGGTCGTCCAGCAGCAGGTCGCCGTCGGCCGAGTACAGCACCGTCCGCGTGCCCGCCGTCCGGCGCACGGTGAGCCGGATACGCAGTTCGGCGTCTTCACTGCCGGCCGAGTCGAGGTCGAACCCCGCCACCCTCTCCCCGCCCGTGCTGACGTGCCTGCTGAGCTGTGCGTTTCCGAGTGCCGTGGCCAGCAACTCCAGGAGCAGCCCGAGTGCCGCCGAGGTGAGGCGTACTTCGGCGAACCGGCCGGACGCGCTGCGCAGTTCGTCCGCCGCCGCTGCCCTGGCCGCTGCCCGCCGACGGGCGGCCTCACGCAGCAACTGCTTCTGCGCGGAGTGGTCCTCCACAGAGGAGGCCCGGCCCCGCTGGGCGCGGCTGCCCCTCACCATGTATCGGCAGCTGTCCCGATGGGCCGACAGAGGGCTCATCCACAAGCTCGGACCCGGCCTCTACGCAGCCACAGCCTGGGTCTCAACCCCCGTGCCACCAGCACAAACAGGCTAACTTCCCGGCCTTGGGGGAGGCCCCGTTGAGCTCGACGAGAGGCTGAAGCACGAAGCAGCCTGTTCCGCAGATCCAGCGCTGCTGCTCCTCACGAACGACAGCACATCGTCCCAGTTCTCCACGGCGTGCCCGCGCGACGTCGCCACGGTGAAGGCGGAAGCGTTCCAGACCTTCGGCTTGCTGCTCGGCGATGTATCTGATGCTCGCCACACTGAAACCGCTGTCTGTCAGGGCTGCGCGTCTGTCGGCGGGGGCTGAACCATTGAGGCGTACTCGTCGAGACACGCGTCGACGCCGTCGGCGAGGGCCTGGACGCGAGCTGCCGGAGCGGAACTCGCGTGGACAAGCCTCCGCATGTGTGTCCCGCTCGATCGCGCCGTGCGGTCGATGCGCTTCCCCGGCAGGGCGGACGGATCAGCGCAGTCCGGCGAAGAGATCGTTCTCGGGTACGGCCGCGCCGGTGGCGTCCTGGATACGTACGAAGGTCTCCATGCCCATCAACTCGCCGAACCTCTCCTTGCCCATCTTGAGGAAGAAGATGTTCTCGCCCTGGCTGGCGTGCGCGGCCAAGGCGTCGAACTTCTGACCGCTGAACGCGGTGGTGTCCACCCACGTGGTGATCTCATCGTCGGGGAGGCCGATCTCGGCCATCGTGGCGGCCTCCGCAGGATCCGGCTCCGGCATGTCCTCATGAAACTCGCTCATGATCTCGCCGAACCGCTGCATCATCGAGCGGGGCATCGTGGTCCAGTACACCTTCGGTGCCAGCGAGGTCATCTCCAGCGCCGCCATCGTGATGCGGTGGGCCTGGATGTGGTCGGGGTGGCCGTAGAAGCCGTTCTCGTCATAGGTGACGACCACATCAGGCCGGTAGTGCCGCATGAGTTCCGCGAGTCGGGCCGCGCCCTCCTGCACAGGGGTCTGCCAGAAGGATCCGGGGGCATCGTTGCTCGGCCAGCCCATCATCCCGGAGTCGGCATAGTCCAGCGTCTCCAGATGGCTGACCTTCAGGACGTCACAGCTCGCCTGGAGTTCTTGACGGCGCATCAAGGCGACCGCCGCCGGTTCATGCCCGGTGTCGCCCGGCTTGACGCCCCCCGGTCCGTCACCGCAACTGCCGTCGGTACACGTCACGAGAACCGTGCGGACGCCTTCCGCCGCGTACCGCGCCAGCACCCCTCCGGTTCCGGTGGCCTCGTCGTCGGGGTGGGCGTGTACCGCCATCAGCGTCAAGGGCCGGTCAGCCATAAAGCAGTCCTCCTGCAGAAAGTACGTCTTGGTCCGAGGCCGCGACGGGCGTACCGCAATCTTGGGGCCCGGATCCCGGTGGGGCGGACGACCTTGTGGTCTCCGAGTGGCCCGTCCGTGCGGCGCCGGCCCCTCGGTCGATGCAACCGTGCAGGCCAGACCGATTGTTCCCGGCGCGGCCGCTCGGCTGTCCGGACGTCGGCGTTCAACGCCGGCGCAACCGGTTGTCAGTGCTGTTCGGCAAGGTATGCATGTGACGGATCGAGACGAGGAACGTGGCGCCCCCATGTGGTCTGGACTGCCTCCGACGGCCAGAGAGCTGCTCATGGCAACCGAATGGGATGCCCTGCAGCATGCATATGGGAGCGCCGAGGACACCCCGCCATACCTGTGCCAACTCCTGAACGAGGATCCCGAGGTGCAGGCCGAGGCACTGGGAATGCTGGAAATGTCCGTACTGCACCAAGGGTCCTTGTACAGCTCCACCCGGCCGGCCGCACTGTTCATCGCCGCGATCCTGGCCCACCCTCAGACGTTGGCCGAGCACGAGAGCTTCTTCCCCTGGGGCGACCGGTCCCGGCACCTGCGGGCCGCACTACTCGACTGGCTCGGCCAGTTCGCCGACTCGGCCTCCTACGGCGAGGACCCCGGCAGAGAGGGCGAGTACGGGGATGAGTACGACGGCGAGGACGAAGACGAGCTCGAAGCGATCCGCGCATGCCGGAGTATCCGACCCGAGCTCTACGACGCGGTCGAACCGTTCCTCGACGATCCGCATCCGGACACCCGAGAGGCAGCCCTCGGCACGGTCACCCTGCTTCTGAAGGCACCCGACCTCGCCGCACTCGTTCCCCTTGCCGCCCACCGCCTGCGTAGCGTTCTCGAAGCAGACGGCAACCGCCGAGAACGCTCCTCCGCCGCTCTGGCAATGGGTGCCTGGGGCCAGGACATCACCGGACTCCTCAACGATCCTGATCCAGCCGTGCGCACTTGCGCCGCTCTGGCCACCGGATGTGCGCACATCCCCCGCGCCACCGCCGTCCTGCTCGAAGCCCTGCAGAATCCGGCCGAGGCAGACCACTGGTTCCCTGACCCCCTTCCTCAGTTCGACGGCTGGCTCCGCTTCACCCTCCTGAAGGCTGTCCTTGACCGCGTCGACTCCTTCGAGGACCTAGCTCCAGCGGCCATGGCCCTGATACCGCTCGCCAGCGACTACACCGTCGACCGCGACTGGGGTCCGCTGCTCGTCAAAGCTTTCCCTGCCGGCTACAGCCCTGACGTGCCTCTGTCGGCCGCGCAACGGGAGCTCCTGCAAGCCGTCAGCGCCAATGACAAATGCTGGGGAAACATTGGCAACAAATTCCGCTGGCTCAGGGAAGCCGGCCTGCCGGAGCAGCGCGACGCCATCCGAGCCCTGCTCTGATCGCACAGGTACGGGGTCCCGCCTCACGTCGCCGTGTGGCGCTCGGTGCGTAAACACGGCGAGACCAAGACCAAGAAGATCCCTTGGCCCCCTGTTTGGCCCCCCAAGCACAGCAGAGGCCAGGTAGTAAATTTACTACCTGGCCTCTGATCAGCGTCGGGGTGGCGGGATTTGAACCCACGACCTCTTCGTCCCGAACGAAGCGCGCTGCCAAGCTGCGCTACACCCCGATGTCGCTGCTCTCGCGGCGACGACGTTTACTTTAGCCCACCGGTGGCCGGAGACGAAATCCGGTTTTGGCGCGGTGGCGGGTGGGGTTCGGGCGGGCGTGGTCGACGGCGATGAGGAGGACTGCGAGGGCGTAGCAGGTGAGGCCCAGGAGGAGGGCGTTGCCCAGGGTGTGCTTGTAGCCGTGCTGTGCCACGTCGAGGAAGGGGTAGAGGTAGCGGCCCGGCGTGCCGGGGGTGAGGAGGGTGCCCCGGGTGAGGATGAAGGCCAGGTAGGCAGCGGGGTAGAGCATCCACGTCGTTGCCCGGCGGGGGTGGGTGTGGCCCGGTGCCGTCAGGAGGAGCCAGTCCAGGGCTGCGGCCAGGGGGATCGCCGTGTGGAGGGTGATGTTGGTCAGGGTCTGCCAAGGGGCGGGGGTGGGGGAAGGGGGTGTGGGGGGCGGCAGCGGGAACGCCGGGGATACGTGGGGGCGTAGGTAGTGGTACGTCAGTGCGGCGATCGTTGTGTAGAGGAGCCCTGCTGCCATCACCGCCGGGGAGATGGGGCGGCGGGCCGTCCATGCCCTTTTCGCCGACGCGGTGAACAGCAGGGATATGAAGATCGTGGCCTGGATCGAGAAGTAGCTCAGAACTGTCGACGGAGGGTTCAGGAGCAGGGACAGGGTCACCGCTCCGGCTGCCGCCACCGCGATCAAGGCGCGGAACGCCGCCGTCAACGGGCGGCGGGCCAGAGGGACCACCGCCGTGGCCGGGACCGGTGAGGGTGCCAGGGGTGCTATGCCTGGGATCGCCGGGAGGTCCGGGATATCCCTGGGTATCGGGGTCGTCACACCCTCAAGCTAGGCAAAGGGGGTATATCCGGCCATGCGGGGTGGGGCGTGTGGGTGAGGGGGCACAGGTCGGGGCCCCCTCACCCACACGCCCCACCCCCGTCGGGCACGGGCGGAGGCCTACTCCCGCCCCACCAGCGTCAGCAACGTCGCCTCCGGCGGGCAAGCGAACCGGAACGGTGTGTAGCGGTTCGCGCCGCAGCCTGCCGAGACGTGGAGGTACGACGTGCGGCCCTCCGCGGTGTGCCGGGACAGGCCCTTCACACGGTCCGTGTCCAGGTCGCAGTTGGTGACCAGGGCGCCGTAGAACGGGATGCACAGCTGGCCGCCGTGGGTGTGGCCGGCCAGGATCAGCGGGTAGCTGTCTGCCGTGTACGCGTCCAGTACGCGCAGGTACGGCGCGTGCACCACGCCCATCGCGAAGTCCGCCGACCTCGACGGGCCCCCGGCCACCTGGGCGTAACGGTCGCGCTTGATGTGCGGGTCGTCCAGGCCCGTCAGCTCGACCGAGACCCCCTCGACCTTCAGGACACCCCGGGTGTTGGTGAGGTTCAGCCAGCCGGCCGCGTCGAAGCCGTCCCGCAGGCCCTCCCACGGGTTGTGGACCGCCCCTACGACGGGCCGGTTGCCGTTCAGGCCATGGCGGCCGCTCGCCTTCTCGGCGAGGTAGCGGGCCGGGTTGCGCGGCGTGGGGCCGTAGTAGTCGTTGGAGCCGAAGACGTACGCGCCCGGGAACTCCATCAGCGGACCCAGCGCGTCCAGCACCTCCGGCACACCCTCCGGGTCGGAGAGGTTGTCGCCGGTGTTGATCACGAAGTCCGGGCGCAGGCCCGCCAGCGAGCGCAGCCAGCGCTGCTTCTTGCGCTGCCCGCCGACCATGTGGATGTCGGACACCTGGAGGACCCGCAGGGGGCGCATACCCGCGGGGAGGATCGGTACCGTCACCCGCCGCAGGCGGAAGGACCGCACCTCGATGCCGGCCGAGTAGACGAGACCGGCGGCCGCTACCGCCGTGATGCCCAGAGGGACTCCGTATAGCGCACGCATATGACCATGGTGTCAGACCGGAGGAGTGTTCAACGACCAAGCGGTGGTCAGCATTCCGTGTGCACCGCTCGTGGGGGCCAGCGTCGTCGGCGCCCCGAAATCAGCAGGCGTCACCGGCCCCGCACCTGCGACAATCGGACACATGACCACCACGCTCAAGTCGAAGCTGCACGCCGACCTCAACGCCGCGATCAAGGAACGCGACGAGCTCCGCTCCTCGACGCTCCGGCTCACGCTCGCCGCGATCACCAAGGAGGAGGTCGCGGGCAAGGAGAAGCGTGAGCTCTCCGACGACGAGGTGCTCAAGGTGATCGCCAAGGAGGCGAAGAAGCGCCGTGAGGCCGCCGACGCCTTTGAGCAGGGCGGTCGTCCCGAGCAGGCCGAGCGGGAGAAGGCGGAGGGCGTGGTGCTCGCCGGGTATCTGCCCAAGCAGCTGAGCGACGAGGAGCTGGGCGCGATCGTCGCCCAGGCCGTCGAGGAGGCCCGTGCCGCCGGTGCCGAGGGGCCGCGGGCCATGGGCGCCGTGATGAAGATCGTGAACCCGAAGGTCGCCGGGCTGGCCGAGGGCGGGCGCGTCGCCGCCGTCGTGAAGAAGCTCCTGGCTGGTTGATGGCCCACGGCTGACACGGCTGACACGGCCGACGGCTGACGACCGACGGCTCACGGCTCAAGAAGGATGCGGCTGTACGGCCGTATGAGCGATATCGCCGTACGAGCGACACCGCCGTACGAACAACGGAGGGGACCGCACGCCCGGTGCGGTCCCCTCCGTCGTACGCGGTCGGCCGGCCTGTCAGCCGTTCCCGCCCCGGCGGCCTCCGTTGCCGTTCCCCTGGAAGAGGCCGTCCGGGAAGGAGAACGTCGGCGTCGGCGAGCTGTTGTCACCGTTGCCGTTGCCGTTGCCGTTGCCGTTGCCGTTGCCGTTGCCGTTGCCGTTCCCGTTCCCGTTCCCGTTGCCGTTGTTGTCGTTGTTTCCGTTGCCCTTGTCCTTGTTGTTGTCGTCCGGGATGTCGACAAGGGTGAAGGACTCCACGGGCTTGCCCTCCAGGGCGCCGGTCATGGCGTCCTTCCAGATCGGGCCCGGGACCTGGCCGCCGTAGACGAGGTCGTGGTAGACGCCGCCGATGGTGATATTGGTCATCTGGACGTTCTGCTTGGCGCTGCCGACCCAGACCGCACCGGCGAGGTTGGGCGTGTAGCCGACGAACCAGGCGTTCTTGCGGGAGTCCGTCGTACCCGTCTTGCCGGCGCTCTCGCGGTCGGTGAGTCCGGCCTGCTGACCGGTGCCGGAGTCGACCACGCCACGCAGCAGGGTGTTGACGGTGTCGGCCGTCGTCTCGCTCATCGCGCGCGAGCAGGTCGACTTGGGCACCTCCAGCGACTTCTGCTCATTGCCGACCTTCTGGGTGATCGACTCGATGGCGATCGGCGTGCAGTACATGCCGCGGGAGGCGAAGGCGGCGTACGCGCTCGCCATCGTCAGCGGCGAGAGGCCCACCGCGCCGAGCGCGATGGAGGGGCTCTCGGGGAGCTTGTCGCCGTTGCCCTGCACCACATGCAGCGCGTCGGTCATCTTGACGACCGGGCAGAGGCCGATGTCGGAGATCATCTGCACGAAGTAGGTGTTGACCGACTTGGCCATCGCCTCCTTCATCCGGAACGGGCCGACCTCGGACTCGCTCTCGTTCTCCGCCGTGTAGTGTCTGTCGTTGATCCACGGCTTGCTGGCACAGGTCTGGACCGGGCTCGGGTACTCCATCTTGTACGGCGACGAGTACTCCTGGGTCGCCGGCTTGCCGCCCTCCACCGCGGCGGCGGCCACGAACGGCTTGAACGTCGAACCCGTCGGGAAGCCGAAGTTCGACCCGCCCATGTCCCGGTTGACCGAGTAGTTGTACTCCGTCTCGTTCTTGCCGTAGCCGTACGGCTTGGACTGGCCCATCGCCAGGATCTTGCCGGTGCCGGGCTCGACCAGGGTGGCGGCGGCCGCGACCTTGTCGGACTTGTAGACGTGGTCCTTCAGGGATGCCTGCACCGATGCCTGGGACTGCGGGTCCAGTGTCGTACGGATGGTCAGGCCGCCCCGGTTCCAGACCTTCGCGCGGTCCGCGCGCGTCTTGCCGAACACCGGGTCGGTCAGAAAGACGTTCTCGACGTACTTGCAGAAGAAACTCGCGCCCTTGACCGCCGTGATGCAGCCGTTCTTCGGCTGGGTCACCTGCAGTCCGAGCGGCTTCTTCATGGCCGCGTCCGCCTCGGTCTGCGAGATGTCGCCGACCTCGGCCATGCGCTGGAGGACGGTGTTGCGGCGCTTGGTGGCCTCCGCCTCGTCGTTGACCGGGTCGTAGCGGCTCGGCGACTGGACGATGCCGGCGAGGAGGGCCGCCTGCTGGAGGCTGAGGTCCTTCGCGTGCTTGGAGAAGTAACGCTGGGAGGCCGCCTCGACGCCGTAGGCCTGCTCGCCGAAGAAGGTGATGTTCAGATAGTTCTCGAGGATCTTCTTCTTGCCGAGCTTCTCCTCGATCTGGATCGCGTACTTCAGCTCGCGGATCTTGCGTCCGATGGTCTGCTGCGTGGCCTGTGCGACCTTGGTCGGGTCGTCACCGGCCTCCTCGATGAAGTAGTTCTTCACCAGCTGCTGGGTGAGCGTGGAGGCGCCCTGGGCGACCCCGCCGCTCTGCGCGTTCTTGTTCAGGGCGCGCAGTACGCCCTTCAGGTCGACCGCGCCGTGCTCGTAGAAGCGCGAGTCCTCGATCGCGACGATCGCCTTCTGCATGTACGGCGAGATGTCCTTGAGGTCCACCACCGTGCGGTCCCGGGAGTAGACCGACGCGATCTGGTTGCCCGCGTTGTCCAGGATGGTGGTCCGCTGGCTCAGCTGCGGGCTCTTGAGGTTGTCCGGGATCTCGTCGAAACCCTGGACCGACCCCTTGGCCGCTAGTCCGAGCGCACCGGCGGCGGGCAGCGCGATGCCTGCCAGCACGGCTCCTGCGAGCACACTGACACCGAGGAACTTGGCGGCCTGCTGTGTCGTCGACAGCCCGCCGCCCGAGCGCTTCTTTGGCATGGGGGCAGCCTACGTTCTCATTCGCCGGACACGCGTCTAGGCGTTGGCCTAAGCTGCTCTCAGCCGTCACATGTCACAACAGTGCGGTTACGTATCACGCGGTTACGTATCAATACGTCCGGCGACCCCGAATCGTTCCGGATCTTGCACAAGATTTTCCGCGGGCTCCGGCCCACCCGTTGTTCTGCCCCGGGGCGGGGTGTGGCGGTGTGTGTGCGGTGGGGCCGTGTCCTGAACCGCCTTGTGTGTCATCGGGTGTCCGTTGTGACGCACCTCCATTGTCTGATTTTGCCGGTTATGTCCCACATGTCGTCAGCTCACTCCCGCGGGTGATCTGCCGCTTACCCATAGTCCGTTCGGACCATTCAAGATTGGGCCCCAAGGGGGTGTTGCGCTGTGCCGCCCTTCCGTAACGTCCTCAACTGGCGGCGGTGAATATGCCGCCGTCGCCGTGGGGGAGCCTCGATTCGGGAGAGGACGGCGCCGGTATGGGCTGGGTAACCGACTGGAGTGCGCAGGCGGCCTGCCGCACTACCGATCCGGATGAACTGTTCGTTCAGGGAGCAGCGCAGAACAGGGCGAAAGCGGTGTGCACCGGCTGCCCGGTGCGCACAGAATGCCTGGCGGACGCGCTGGACAACCGCGTCGAGTTCGGCGTGTGGGGAGGCATGACGGAGCGCGAGCGCCGCGCACTGCTACGTCGGCGGCCCACCGTGACCTCCTGGCGGAGGCTCCTGGAGACGGCCCGTACGGAGTACGAACGGAGCATCGGCATCGTTCCCCTCGAGAGTGACGAGGTGTACGAGAACTACGCGGCGGTGGGCTGAGCCAGCCCCTGGTGGACACTGCCTGGGGGACACCACCCGGGAGCCATTCTTGTCGTACGACGGCGAGTTCAGGTCCTACGACGGCGAGGGCGCCGACCCCGAGTGGGCTGCCGAGCCGCACGGCCGACGGGGCGTCAGGCGCCCCCGGACGGAGTAGTCGACCCGGTCGGCCCCGGCGGCAGTTCCCGTCGGCCGGCCGCGAGCCGGTCGCCGATGTCCCGCAGCCCGTCCAGGTCGTGGACGTCGCCGGGCAGTGCGGCCACTTCGACCACAGCCACCTCGGGGTGCAGTGCGATGAAACGGTCACGTGTGCGCTGTTCACGGGCGAGGAGTTGCATACGTTCGGCGTGAAGTCTCAGCAGGCCGGCCGTGAGCTGTTCGGTGTCCCGCTCCGCGCCTCCGGGGGAGTCGGCTTCGGATGCGGTCACCTCTGTGGGCTCGGATACGGGCTCCGGTGTGGGCTCGGGCTCGGACCCCGATGGGGGCCCGGATACGGGAGATTCTGAACTGTCGTACGTGTCGGGGGAGTTACGAACACCAGCTTTCCCACCACTCTGATCGACAATGCGGAGTTCCTCAAGATTTTCTGCGGCGGTGAGCGCCCGCTCGGCCGACAGCCGGTCGGCGCCGCTGCCGTGCACCCTGTTGAGGACCAGACCCATCAACGGCATGTGCTCCGCGGCCAGCCGTTCCACGAAGTACGCCGCTTCGCGCAGCGCGTCCCGCTCCGGCGCCGCCACCACGAGGAACGCCGTCCCCGGCGCCTGGAGCAGCTTGTAGGTGGCGTCCGCGCGCGTGCGGAACCCGCCGAACATGGAGTC
This sequence comes from Streptomyces sp. YIM S03343, assembly GCF_054729195.1. Lineage (NCBI taxonomy): Bacteria > Bacillati > Actinomycetota > Actinomycetes > Kitasatosporales > Streptomycetaceae > Streptomyces > Streptomyces sp. YIM S03343. The sequence continues at coordinate 4,257,712 of NZ_JBPUKX010000001.1, read as the reverse complement.
CATGGCGGCCACGAACGTCTGCACGTCCTTGAGCAGCTGACCGCCCAGCAGCTTGCCCAGCGCGCCCGTCATCATCGACATGCCGACGTTCAGGAACATCATCCCCGCGCGCCCGCCGACCTTCGCCGGGGCGAGCAGCACCCGGATCAGCTTGCCGTCCAGGAAGGACCCCAGCCGCTTGGGCGCGTCCAGGAAGTCCAGCGCCGACCGGGACGGCGGCGTGTCGACGACGATGAGGTCCCACTCGTCGCGCGCGCGCAGTTGGCCCAGCTTCTCCATCGCCATGTACTCCTGCGTGCCGGCGAAGCCCGCGGAGAGCGACTGGTAGAAGGGGTTGCTCAGGATCGCGTCCGCCCGCTCGCGGTCCGCGTGCGCCTCGACGATCTCGTCGAAGGTGCGCTTCATGTCCAGCATCATGGCGTGCAGTTCGCCGCCCGCCGTGTCGTCGATGCCCTTCACCCGGCGCGGCACGTTGTCCAGCGAATCGATGCCCATGGACTGCGCCAGCCGCCTGGCCGGGTCGATGGTCAGCACGACGACCTTGCGGCCACGTTCGGCGGCCCGCAGGCCCAGTGCCGCCGCCGACGTCGTCTTCCCCACGCCGCCCGAGCCGCAGCACACCACGATCCGGGTCCGCGGGTCGTCGAGCAGCGGATCGACGTCGAGCACGCGCGCGGGGGTCAGATGATGGCGGGCGGGATCCTGCGGAGGGCCGGCGGCGGGGGTCGGCTCGGCGGGGTCCGGACTCATGACATCCCCTGCTTCCGCAGCTCGGTGGCGAGTTCGTACAGGCCCGCCAGGTCCATGCCCTCGGCGAGCAGCGGCAGTTCGTGCAGCTGCAGGCCCAGGCCGGCCAGGACGGAGCGCTGCTCATGCTCCAGTTCGTACCGCTCGGCGTACTCCTCCGCCTGCGCCAGCAGCGGGCCGACCAGCTTTTCCGCGTTCCCGCCGCGCCGCGCCCCGCCCAGCCCGGCGGCCGACAGCGACTTGGCGACGGCGGTGCGCGGGATGGTCCGTACGAACTCCAGATCGGCCGCGTCCAGCACCTCCGGCCGTTCCATGTTCACGATGATGCGCCCCACCGGCAGCCGTGCCGCCCGCAGTTCGGCGATGCCGTCGACGGTCTCCTGGACGGGCATCTCCTCCAGCAGCGTCACCAGGTGCACGGCCGTCTCCGACGATTTCAGCACCCGCATCACGGCCTGCGCCTGATTGTGTATCGGGCCGATCTTGGCGAGGCCCGCCACCTCGTCGTTGACGTTCAGGAACCGTGTGACACGCCCGGTCGGCGGTGCGTCCATCACGATGTAGTCGTACACGAACCGGCCGCTCTTCTCCTTGCGCCGCACCGCCTCGCACGCCTTGCCGGTCAGCAGGACGTCCCTGAGACCGGGCGCGATGGTGGTCGCGAAGTCGATCGCACCGAGCTTCTTCAGCGCCCGCCCGGCGCCGCCCAGTTTGTAGAACATCTGGAGGTAGTCCAGCAGGGCCAGCTCGGGGTCGATCGCGAGTGCGTACACCTCCCCGCCGCCCGGAGCGACGGCGATCTTTCGCTCCTCGTAAGGCAATGCCTCTGTCTCGAAGAGTTGCGCGATGCCTTGCCGGCCCTCTACCTCGACGAGGAGCGTCCGCTTCCCCTCCGTGGCGAGAGCCAGCGCGAGTGCGGCGGCGACCGTCGTCTTTCCGGTCCCGCCCTTGCCGCTGACGACCTGGAGCCTGCTCACGTCTTCGAGCCTAACCAGTTCGGCGGAAACTCACGCCGGGGGCTGTGGACAACCTGCCCGTGGCCGCCACCTGACCTGCGCCGGGCAGGGGCTACAGTCGGCCCCATGACCAAGTGGGAATATGCGACCGTACCTCTGCTCGTCCACGCCACGAAGCAGATTCTGGACACCTGGGGCGAGGACGGCTGGGAGCTCGTGCAGGTGGTCCCGGGACCGAACCCGGAGCAGCTGGTGGCCTACCTGAAGCGCGAGAAGCAGTGATGGGCGCCGTCGAGACGAGGCTCGCCGAGCTCGGCCTCACCCTTCCGGAGGTCGTGCCCCCGCTGGCCGCCTACCAACCTGCCGTGCAGTCCGGCGTCTACGTCTTCACCTCCGGCCAGCTGCCCATGGTGGAGGGCAAACTCCCGGTCACCGGCAAGGTGGGCGCCGAGGTCACCGCGGAGGAGGCCAAGGACCTGGCGCGGGTCTGCGCGCTGAACGCCCTGGCCGCCGTGAAGTCCGTCACCGGCGATCTCGACCGCATCGCGCGCGTGGTGAAGGTCGTGGGCTTCGTCGCCTCGGCCCCGGACTTCACCGGCCAGCCGGGTGTCGTCAACGGCGCGAGCGAACTGCTGGGCGAGGTCCTCGGCGACAAAGGCGTACACGCCCGCAGCGCGGTCGGCGTGGCGGTGCTGCCGCTGGACGCGCCGGTCGAGGTCGAGGTGCAGGTGGAGCTGGCGCCGTAAGGGTCGGCGTGGGGCGTCGTCGAGGGGCGCCGGGGCCGTCGAGCGCCGTAGGGGCTGGGCGGGTGCGTGACGCGGCGGCGCGGCGGCACGGCAGGCGGTTGATGGCCTTGCGCGCGTACGGTGTGCATGGCGTCGTACGCGCGCGTGGAGCCCGGTTCTGCTGGCGTACGCGCGCGTGGGGACCGGTTCCGCAGGTTGTATCTGTGCACGTGGGGCCTAGTTCTGGCGGCCCCTCGCGTGGCTGCGAGCCCCGTTGCACCCACGCGCGTGTACGACTGTGATGACAGCCTTGTTGCCCAACGCCCGCTGGGCCCGTGCTTGTGCCTGCGCCCTCTGGGCCCGTAATGACGACTTTCACATCCGTGCGGGCAGCGCGGGGCGAACCCGCGCGCGTGGGACGCAGCAGCCGCGTCCTGGCGTCGTCCCGCGCGCGTAGTCGTCGTTCTGGCGGGCTCCCCGGCCACCTCTCGAACATTCGCGCGCCACGGGATAGCCTCCGCCCATGGCGAATGGGCAGTGGATCCCGCAGGACTGGCCTGAGCGCATCCGCGGACTCGCGGACGGCAGCCTCACCCCGGTCACGCCCAAGCGTGCTGCCACCGTCATGCTGCTGAGAGACACGGCAGCCGGACCCGCCGTGCACATGCTGCGCAGACGCGCCTCCATGGCCTTTGCCGGAGGCGCGTACGCATATCCGGGCGGCGGTGTCGACCCCCGCGACAACGAGCACCACCTCCGCTGGGCGGGCCCCACGCGCGCGTGGTGGGCCGAACGCCTCGGCGTCGACGAGACGGCGGCCCAGGCGATCGTCTGCGCGGCCGTACGGGAGACCTACGAGGAGGCGGGCGTCCTGCTCGCCGGGCCCGCCCCCGACTCGGTGGTCGGCGACACGACCGGCGCCGACTGGGAGAAGGATCGTTCCGCCGTGGTCGCCCGTGAGCTGTCCTTCGCGGAGTTCCTCGACCGCCGCGGTCTGGTGCTGCGCTCGGACCTGCTGGGTGCCTGGGCGCGCTGGATCACCCCGGAGTTCGAGTCCCGCCGCTACGACACCTGGTTCTTCGTTGCCGCCCTCCCCGAGGGCCAGCGCACCCGCAACGCCTCGACCGAGGCCGACCGTACGGTGTGGACCCGGCCCGCGGAGGCCGCGGCCGCATACGACAAGGGCGAGCTGACGATGATGCCGCCCACCATTGCCACACTCCGCGCCCTGGCCCCGTACGAGAGTGCCGCCGAGGCACTCACGGCAGCCCCCGATCGCGACCTGACGCCCGTCCTCGCCAGGGCCCGGCTGGTGGACGGGGAGATAGAGCTGTCCTGGCCGGGGCATGAGGAGTTCACACGGCACATCCCGGCCACAGCGGCAACCTCAACCGCGTCATCGGCCGCACCGGCCACACAGGCCACATCGACGCCCGCATCGACGACCACATCGGCCACCCCGCCCACTTCCGCCACCCCGCCCACTTCCGCCACCCCGACCGCACGAAGCGCACCAGCGACCGGTGGAGACCCCGTATGACGGACGCAGCAACCCTGCCCGGCCAGCCCCGGGGCACGGTCCGCTCGGGGCCCGCCACGCCCCGGGCCGTCAACGTGCTCGCGCCCAACGCCTCCCCGATGACCCTGGACGGCACCAACACCTGGATCCTGTCCGAGCCCGGCTCCGGCCAGGCCGTGGTGATCGACCCCGGCCCCCTGCACGAGGGCCACCTGAGTTCCGTCGTCGACATGGCCGAGCGGGCCGGTCAACGTGTCGCCCTGACGCTGCTCACCCACGGCCACCCCGACCACGCCGAGGGCGCCGCCCGCTTCGCCGCCCTGACCGGCACCGAGGTGCGGGCTCTGGACCCGGCGATGCGGCTCGGTGCCGAGGGGCTCGGCGCGGGTGACGTGATCGATGTCGGCGGGCTGGAGCTGAGGGTCGTACCCACGCCGGGACACACCGCCGACTCGCTCTGCTTCCATCTTCCGGCCGACCGGGCGGTGCTGACCGGCGACACCATCCTCGGGCGCGGTACGACCGTCGTGGCGCACCCCGACGGCCGCCTGGGCGACTACCTCGACTCGCTGCGCCGGCTCCGGTCGCTGACCGTCGACGACGGCGTCCACACCGTCCTGCCCGGCCATGGCCCCGTCCTGGAGGACGCCCAGGGGGCGGTGGAGTTCTATCTCGCCCACCGCGCCCACCGGCTCGCCCAGATCGAGACGGCCGTGGAGGACGGCTACGCCACCCCCGCCGAAGTTGTCGCCCATGTGTACGCGGACGTCGACCGCGTGCTGTGGCCCGCGGCGGAACTGTCCGTACGGGCTCAGCTGGACTACCTGGCAGAACACGGGCTCATACCGTCCGACCAGTCCGATGAGTCAGACGAGTCCGACCAGTCCTACCGGCCCGACGGCGTCTGGGACGGTCTCTAGGCGACAGGACCCGGGGGACTACGGCTGGTCCTGGTCCGGGCGTGACGCCTTGATGCCGTGCACGCGCGCGTACTCCCCGGCGAGCCAGGGCCCCAGGTCGTCGACGTACGACCGCAGCACCTCCGCGTCCCCGACCGGCTCCAGCCCGAGAACGGCCGCCCGGCGCAGTTGTACGGCGCGCTCGGGGTAGTAGCCGGCGAAGACCTCGGCCATCTCCCGCAGATCGCTGGTCCAGCCGTTCCAGCGCGGCATGACCAGCGTGAACCCGGTGCGCACCAGGCGACGGGACATGAGGCGGACGAGCGGCCGCAGGGCGGCCTCGCTGTCACCTGCGGCGGCGATCCGTGCGCGCCAGCGGGGCAGGACCAGGGCGAGATCGCCGTTGGTCTCCCGGGCGAGCAGGGAGTCGGGCCGGTAGCGCGGCAGGTACTCGGCGAGATCGTCGCCGAGCAGCGGGGTGCACAGACAGGCCACGAACCACCCCAGGTCGTGACGTTCCAGCTCGCTCAGCACCACGGCCCGGTCGAGGAGAATCGTTTCGACGCCGTCGATCTGTGGGAACTCCGCGTCCAGCGCGTCGCTCAGGGCGCGTACGGCGGCCCGGTCGACGTCGGCCGGGGCCTCGCGCAGCGCGATCAGCAGGTCGAGGTCGCTGCGTCCCACGCGCGCGGTGCCGCGCGGGATCGAGCCGTAGAGGTACGCGCTGTGCAGCCGCGGCCCGAAAGCGTCCAGCACCCGGTCGCGTGCCGCGGCGACGACCGGCCGGAAGTCCGGCTGGACCCGCCCGAGAGCCCCCTCGCGCGCGATGTAGCCCTGGGGGTCGAGCCCCTTGTGGCTGCCACCGGGGCGGGAACGGCTGGTGTCGCGGCTGGGGCGCGCGGAGTCGCGACGGGGGCGTGCGGAGTCGGCCATGGGATCACTGTGCCCCGGCGGTGCCGCCGGGGCAGGTGATTATGGCCGGATGGACGGCTTATGCCTGGAAGGACGGCGCGAGGCGTCGTAGTACCCGCGCCCGTGCCGTCGTAGGACCCGTCTCTCGTGTCAGCGCGAGCGCTTTGCCAGCCGCTCGACGTCCAGCAGGATCACGGCCCGCGCCTCCAGGCGGAGCCAGCCGCGCTGGGCGAAGTCCGCCAGGGCCTTGTTCACGGTCTCGCGCGAGGCGCCGACCAACTGGGCCAGTTCCTCCTGGGTGAGGTCGTGGACGACGTGGATGCCCTCCTCGGACTGCACGCCGAAGCGGCGGGAGAGGTCCAGCAGGGCGCGCGCCACACGGCCGGGGACGTCCGAGAAGACCAGGTCGGACATCTGGTCGTTGGTCTTGCGCAGGCGCCGGGCGACGGCACGCAGCAGGGCGCCCGCGACCTCGGGGCGCGCGTTCAGCCAGGGCTGGAGGTCGCCGTGGCCGAGTCCCAGCAGCTTGGCCTCGGTCAGCGCGGTCGCGGTCGCGGTGCGCGGGCCGGGGTCGAAGAGGGACAGTTCACCGATGAGCTCGCTGGGGCCTACGACGGCAAGCATGTTCTCGCGTCCGTCGGGGGAGGTGCGGTGCAGCTTGACCTTGCCCTCGGTGACGACATACAGCCGGTCACCGGGGTCGCCCTCGTGGAAGAGCGAGTCGCCGCGTGCGAGGGTCACCTCACTCATGGAGGCGCGGAGCTCCGCGGCCTGCTCGTCGTCAAGAGCCGCGAAGAGCGGGTTGCGCCGCAGAACGTCGTCCACGAGTTCTCTCCTTGTCGTCCTGCTCAGGGGATCTTGCTTCCCGCATATCAGGGGTCCGTGCTCCCCGTTTTGCCGGGCAGTCCAAACAGTGTGATCTGTCACAAGGATGCCGCACAGGGGTCCCTAGGTGAGTGCCAGGGGGCCAATCGGGGGCCGATCTTCCGGGTCCGGGGCGGATGTCGGTGGTGGGCTCTAGGCTGGCCGGGTGTCCAAATCGCCGGTGAGAGCACAGGCCAAGGGGGCTGGACGGGTGGTTGCACGGCGTGATTCCGCTGTGGGCGAACAAGGTTCCCCCGGTGGTGGGAAGACGTCCGGAGCGGGCGAGGGGGCGGGAACTTCGCGGGCGGCGAAGACGTCGAAACGGTCGAAGACCTCACAAGTGTCAAGAGGAGGTGCGACGGCGGCGGAAGCGGCAGAAGCGGTAGAAGCGGTAGAAGCGGTAGAAAATGCCCAAGCGGGTGTCGGTGCAGGTCGTGGTAGTGCTCGTGGCGCGGGGGCCGGAAAGGCCTCACGGCCGATGAAGAGCGAGTCGCGCGTCGCCCTCGTCCGCCGTGCCCGACGCATCAACCGTGAGCTCGCCGAGGTGTATCCGTACGCCCACCCGGAACTGGACTTCGAGAACCCCTTCGAACTGATCATCGCCACGGTGCTGTCCGCCCAGACCACCGACCTCCGCGTCAATCAGACGACACCGGCGCTATTTGCGAAGTACCCCACCCCGGAGGACCTGGCCGTCGCCAACCCGGAGGAGGTCGAGGGGATTCTGCGCCCGACCGGCTTCTTCCGGGCCAAGACGAAGGCCGTCATAGGGCTGTCGAAGGCGCTGACGGAGGACTTCGGGGGTGAGGTCCCGGGGCGGCTCGACGATCTCGTCAAGCTGCCCGGGGTCGGCCGCAAGACCGCCTTCGTCGTGCTCGGCAACGCCTTCGGACGGCCCGGCATCACCGTGGACACGCACTTCCAGCGGCTGGTGCGGCGCTGGCGGTGGACGGAGGAGACGGAGCCCGACAAGATCGAGGCCGCCGTCGCCTCCCTCTTCCCCAAGAGCGACTGGACGGATCTGTCTCACCATGTGATCTGGCACGGCCGCCGGATCTGCCACGCCCGCAAGCCGGCCTGCGGTGTCTGCCCCATCGCCCCGCTGTGTCCGGCGTACGGCGAGGGCGAGACCGATCCGGAGAAGGCGAAGAAGCTGCTGAAGTACGAGAAGGGCGGCTTCCCCGGGCAGCGCCTGAAGCCACCGCAGGCGTACCTGGATGCGGGCGGCAGGCCTGCCCCGCCGCTGGGGGCCTGATGCCGGGGACGGAACCGGAGGGCCCGGAACCAGATCCGGAACCAGATCCGGAAACGGATCCTGAGACGGATCCTGAGACGGGTCCGAGGATGGATCCCGAGACGGATCCGAGGACTGATGGAGCGGAACGATCTCGGCCCGCTCGGGCGTTGGGCAAGGCAGGACGACGGGGGTGGTCATGACGCGGGTCGGCCGTGCGGGCACGACGGAGGACAGACCGAGTACGGCCGACGGGCTGGTGACGGCCGATGGGCTGAGAACAGCTGAGACGCTGAAAACGGCCGACGGGTCTGGGAATCAAGGCTTGCCGGGGACGGCTGACGGGCAGAGGGTGGACGACCGGCTACGGACGGGGGAATCGCTGCGGACGGAGCACAGGGAGGTCGGCACGAGTACGGCAGGGGACACCGGCGGCGGACACAGTCCGAGCGCCGCCGCGCAACGGATGGGCGCGGCACAGAGCACGACGGGCCCGCAGGGCATGAACGGCGGGCACAGCATGAACGGTGAACAAGGCATCAGCCAAGTGCCGGGCACGGGCACCCCGCCCACCTGGGGCACGCGCACCACGCCGCCCGCCGGTGACGTACCGGCCATGGGCGGCGATGCCCGGGCTGCGGGCAGCTCGCGGAGCGCCCCGGCGATCGTCAGCAAGGACGGTCTGCCGGCCTGGCTCGGCCCGGTGGTGCGCGCTGCCGAGACGGTCCAGCCGCTCCAGCTCAGCCGCTTCCTGCCTCCGGAGGACGGCGCGGGCCGCCAGTCCGCCGTCCTCATTCTCTTCGGCGATGGCGAGCAGGGGCCCGAGCTGCTGCTGATGGAGCGGTCCGGCTCGCTGCGGTCACACGCCGGTCAGCCGGCCTTCCCCGGCGGCGCCCTCGACCCCGAGGACGGCGACCCGACGGCCGACGGGCCGCTGCGGGCCGCTCTCCGCGAGGCCGAGGAGGAGACCGGCCTGGACCCGCGCGGCGTCCAGTTGTTCGGCGTGCTGCCCAAGCTGTACATCCCGGTCAGCAGCTTCGTCGTCACACCGGTCCTCGGCTGGTGGCGTGAGCCGAGCCCGGTCGGCGTCGTGGATCCGAACGAGACGGCCCGCGTCTTCACGGTCCCGGTGGCCGATCTCACCGACCCGGCGAACCGGGCGACGGTCACCCACCCGTCCGGTTTCCGCGGTCCCGCCTTCCTGGTCGAATCGGCGCTCGTGTGGGGATTCACGGCGGGTGTCATCGACCGGCTGCTGCACTACTCCGGTTGGGAGCAGCCCTGGGACCGGGAGAAGCTGGTCCCGCTCGACAGGCGGTCATGACAGGGTGGCCTCCGTGAACGTGCTGGACATCCTGCTGCTGGTCGCCGCCGTGTGGTTCGCGATCGTGGGCTACCGCCAGGGGTTCGTCGTCGGCATCCTGTCGGTGACCGGCTTCCTGGGGGGCGGCCTCGTCGCCGTCTACACGCTGCCCGTCATCTGGGCCGCGCTGACCGACAACGCGGAGGTCAACACCACCGCGGCCGTCGTCGCCGTGGTCGTCGTCATCGTGTGCGCGTCGGTCGGCCAGGCCCTGACCACCCACCTCGGCAACAAACTGCGCCGCTACATCACCTGGTCCCCGGCCCGCGCCCTGGATGCGACCGGCGGCGCCCTCGTCAACGTCGTCGCGATGCTCCTGGTGGCCTGGCTGATCGGCTCGGCTCTCGCCGGTACGACGCTGCCGACGCTCGGCAAGGAGGTGCGCACCTCCAAGGTGCTGCACGGGGTGTCCTGGGCGCTGCCCCAGCAGGCCGACACCTGGTTCGCGGACTTCTCCTCAGTGCTCGCGCAGAACGGTTTCCCCCAGGTCTTCAGCCCGTTCGCCAGCGAGCCCATCAACGATGTGCGGCCGCCCGACCCCGCCCTCGCGGGCAGCACGGTGGCCACGCGGGCCCGGCAGTCCATCGTCAAGGTGATGGGCACCGCCACCAGCTGCGGCAAGGTCCTGGAGGGCAGCGGCTTCGTGTTCGGCCAGCGCCGTGTCATGACCAACGCGCATGTCGTCGGCGGGGTGGACGAGCCCACCGTCCAGATAGGCGGCGAGGGCCGCAAGTACGACGCGAAGGTCGTCCTCTACGACTGGAAGCGCGACATCGCCGTCCTCGACGTCCCCGATCTCCAGGCCCGCTCCCTGCGGTTCACCACCGACGACGCGGCGCGCGGGGACAGCGCGATCGTCGCCGGCTTCCCGGAGAACGGGTCGTACGACGTCCGGTCGGCGAGGCTGCGCGGGCGCATAACGGCCAACGGCCCGGACATCTACCACCGCGGCACCGTCCGCCGTGACGTCTACTCGCTCTACGCCACCGTCCGCCAGGGCAACTCGGGCGGCCCGCTGCTCACGCCCGACGGACAGGTGTACGGAGTGGTCTTCGCGAAGTCGCTCGACGACCCCGACACCGGCTACGCCCTCACCACCGACGAGATCCAGGACGACATCACCAAGGGGCGCACCGCGAACGAGCAGGTGGACAGCGACAGCTGCGCGCTCTGACGGGCGCGCGGCGTCGGCCGCCCCGATGTGCGTGGCCGGTCGCCTGTCGCTGATCGCCCGTCGTCGGCCACCCGACGTACGGCGTCACCCGGCGCACAGCGTCGGCCGCCGGGCGCACGGCTTCAACCGCCGTACGGGCGGTGTCAGCCGTGCGGGTGGGGCGGGAGGCATCGTGCGGTGCCGGCCGGGTGGCCGGTGTCAGCCGCGCGGGTGACGCAGCCGTACCGTGACCCAGCGGGCCCGGCGGCGGAGGATGCGCGGAATGCCCACCCTGAGGTCCGTGCCCGCCAGTTGCGGGGTGCCCCGGGTGTGGGTGCTCGGGCCGCCTGCCGAGCGGCGGGTGCGTGCTGCGTCACTGTAGTCGTGCGTCCAGCCCATACCCCGACCTCTGCCCCTGCCCCAAGGTCGATAACCGCTCCGAGGGCGCTCATTTGGCGTATGCGCCGGGCATTTGAAGGTTCGATGGACGTGTGTGCGGGTCCGGATATCGGGCATATCGGCGCTGTCACCGGTCAGGTTCGGGGTCTTTCAGCCAGTTGATCAGTTCTGCGGAGAACGTCACCGGGTCCTCCTCGTGCGGAAAGTGCCCGAGTCCGTCGAACAGCCGCCAGCGGTACGGCGCCTCGACGTACTCCCCGGAACCGGCTGCGCTGCGGGTGCGCATCACCGGGTCCAGCGAGCCGTGCAGATGCAGCGTCGGCACCCGCACCGGGCGTTTCATCCGGCGGTTGAACTGGATGCCGTCCGGACGGGCCAGGGAACGCACCATCCACCGGTACGGCTCGATCGCGCAGTGCGCGGTCGACGGGATGCACATGGCGCGCCGGTACGTCTCCACCACGTCGTCGTCCGGGAGGTTCGGCCCGGCCCAGTCCCGGATCAGCCGCCCCACCAGGGCGCCGTCGTCGGCGGTGAGCTGGCGCTCCGGGATCCAGGGGCGCTGGAAGCCCCAGATGTAGGAGCCGGCAGCCGACTGCCGGACGTCGGCGACCATTGCCGAGCGCCAGCGCCGGGGGTGCGGCATCGACGCGACCGCGAGCCGTCGTACCAGCTTGGGGCGCATCGCGGCCGCCGTCCACGCCAGATAGCCGCCCAGATCGTGGCCGACCAGCGCGGCGTCCGGCTCGCCCAGGGAACGGACCACACCGGTGATGTCGAGAGCGAGGTTGGCCGGGTCGTAGCCGCGTGGTGTGCGGTCGCTGCCGCCGACGCCGCGCAGGTCCATGGCGACCGCCCGGAAGCCCGCGTCGGCGAGCGCCACCAGCTGATGCCGCCACGTCCACCAGAACTGCGGGAAGCCGTGCAGGAGCATCACCAGCGGGCCGTCGCCGAGTTCTGCGATGTGGAAGCGCGCGCCGTTCGCGGCGACGTCCCGGTGGGTCCAGGGGCCGTCCATGCGAACGACCGAGCCGTGATGCGCCGAAGGGGTGGCGGGGTCCGTCATGAGGACGAGCGTGCCACAGCCTCGATGGCTGCGGGCGTCTCGTCGCCCAGAGCGGGCGATTCCGGGCGCGGCCGCGGCTTGGCCCTCTGGAGCACGGCGGCCGTCTCCTTCATCGACGCGGCGACCTTCTGCGGGCCCTGATCCTTCTTGGCCTTCTTCGCGAAGACGGTGCCGATCAGCGCGAGGACGGCGGCGACGAGGACGTTTGCTGCGAAGGACAGCAGGAAGCAGATCGCGAGATTCCAGTGGCTCCAGGTGCGGATGCCGTACGCCAGGGCGAAGTTGAGCATCGGCAGGGAGAACAGCAGCACCGCTGCGGCCACCGAGAACACGCCGCCACTGGTCGCGCCGCGCTTGAAGTCCCGTTTGAGCTGGGCCTTGGCCAGCGCGATCTCGTCGTGCACCAGGGCCGACATCTCGGTCGTCGCTGAGGCGAACAGCTGGCCGATGCTGCGTTCGGCGCCGACCGGGCTGCCGTCGGGTGCGCTCATCGCGGTCTCCCTTTTCTGCGTACGGTTCCGTCCTGCCTCACTGCGCACGGTCCCGCTGTTTTGTACCGTCCCGTCAGATCATGCCGGACGGTCGTTCTCCTCGCCTGCCCCGCCCGGCACTTCGGTGCTCTCACGTTGTTCCGTGGCCTTCAGTGCGGCGGTTCTGCGGTGCTCTGCGGCCTTCCGCTCGTGGAGGGCGGCCATGCGCAGGTGGTACTCCGGTTCGTCCTCCTCGTAGATGTCCGGGACGCCGTCCTGGTCCTCGTCCCGTTCCTCCGCCTCGCACAGCTTGCGGTATCGGGCGTTGCGCAGCTTCAGCAGCACCGTGGCGATGACTGCGGCGATGACGGAGCCCGTCAGGACGGCGGCCTTGGCCTCGTCCGTCAGGGTGACGTCGCCCTCGAAGGCGAGCTCGCCGATGAGCAACGAGACGGTGAAGCCGATGCCGGCGAGGGTGGCCATCGCGAACACGTCGGGCCAGGCGAGGTCCTCGCTGAGTGACGCACGTGTGAAGCGGGCGGTCAGCCAGGTCCCGCCGAAGATCCCGGCCGTCTTGCCGACGACGAGCCCCAGCACCACACCGAGCGTCTCGGGCCTGGTGAACACACCCCCCAGCGCGTTCCCGGAGACCGGCACCCCCGCGCTGAACAGCGCGAACAGCGGCACCGCGAGCCCCGCCGACAACGGGCGCACAAGGTGCTCGATGCGCTCACCGGGGGAGTGCTCCTCGCCCTCCCGCGTGGTGCAGCGCAGCATCAGGCCCATCGCCACTCCGGCGATGGTCGCGTGGACGCCGCTGTGGTACATCAGCGCCCAGACGACCACGGCGAGCGGCACATACACGTACCAGCCGCGCACCCCCGTCCTGAGCAGCACCCAGAACACGGCCAGACCCGCCACGGCGCCGCCCAGCGCGACGAGGTCGATCCGGTCGGTGAAGAACACCGCGATGATCAGGATCGCGAACAGGTCGTCGACCACCGCGAGTGTGAGCAGGAAGGCGCGCAGGGCGCTCGGCAGTGAGGTGCCGATGACGGCGAGCACCGCCAGTGCGAAGGCGATGTCGGTGGCGGTGGGAACCGCCCAGCCGGCCAGCGAGCCGCCGCCGTTGACACTGGTGAGGGTGTAGACGAGCGCGGGTACGGCCATCCCGCACAGCGCGGCGACGACAGGCAGTGCCGCGGCCCGCGGATCTCGCAGATCCCCGGCGACCAACTCGCGCTTCAGCTCGATGCCGGCCACGAAGAAGAACAGCGCGAGCAGCCCGTCGGCCGCCCAGTGCGCTACGGACAGATGCAGCCCGAGCGCCTCGGGGCCGAGGTGGAACTGGGCGACCGCCTCGTACCCGTGACGCCACGCCGGTACGTTCGCCCAGACCAGCGCGGTGACCGCGGCGGCGAGCAGCAGCACACCGCCGACGGTCTCGGTGCGCAGTGCGTCCGCCACATAGCTCCGCTCGGGCAGGGACAGTCGGCCGAGCAGCCTGCGCGGGGTGCGGGTGGCGGGTGCGGTCACTGGCGGGACCTCCGGTCGGTGGGCATGCGGAGCTCTTGCCGACCAGACTTCCCGGCGCACCTGGGCGCGGCGAGCGCAGTGCACACTGCCGCTTTGCTTAGTTTACCTAACCTTGCTGGATTTGCCTAGGGGAAAGGAGGACAGCGTCCCCGGCCGACGGATGCTGCGGATGCCGTCGGCCGGGGCGCCGAGCGCCCAGCCCTCTCAGTAGCCCTGGATCTCTCAGTCCTCGCTCCCCGTGGTCGGGAGCTTGGCCTGGATGAGGTCCATGACGGTGGAGTCGGTCAGTGTGGTGACGTCGCCCAGTTGGCGATTCTCCGCCACGTCGCGCAGCAGCCGCCGCATGATCTTGCCGGAGCGGGTCTTCGGCAGCTCGGCCACCGGCAGGATCCGTTTGGGCTTGGCGATCGGGCCGAGGGTGGTGCCGACGTGGTTGCGCAGTTCGTCGACCAGACCCTCGTCCTCGGACGCCGTACCGCGCAGGATCACGAAGGCCACGATCGCCTGCCCGGTGGTCTCGTCCGTCGCACCGACCACGGCCGCCTCTGCCACCGCCGGGTGCGAGACGAGCGCCGACTCCACCTCGGTGGTGGAGATGTTGTGCCCGGACACCAGCATCACGTCGTCGACCCGGCCCAGCAGCCAGATATCGCCGTCGTCGTCCTTCTTCGCGCCGTCACCCGCGAAGTACTTGCTCTCGAAACGTGACCAGTACGTGTCGAGGAACCGCTGGTCGTCGCCCCAGATGGTTCGCAGCATCGACGGCCACGGCTCGGTCAGGACCAGATAGCCACCGCCGCCGTTCGGCACCTCGTTCGCCTCGTCGTCGACGACGGTCGCGGAGATGCCCGGCAGCGGCCGCTGGGCCGAGCCCGGCTTGGTCTCGGTCACGCCCGGCAGCGGGGAGATCATCATCGCGCCGGTCTCGGTCTGCCACCAGGTGTCCACGATCGGCGTGCGGTCGGCGCCGATGTGCTTGCGGTACCAGATCCACGCCTCGGGGTTGATCGGCTCGCCCACGGAGCCCAGCACGCGCAGGCTGCCGAGGTCGAACTTCGCGGGGATGTCGTCGCCCCACTTCATGAACGTACGGATCGCGGTCGGCGCCGTATACAGGATCGTCACGCCGTACTTCTGCACGATCTCCCAGAAGCGGCCCTGGTGCGGGGTGTCCGGCGTGCCCTCGTACATGACCTGCGTCCCGCCGTTCGCCAGCGGTCCGTACACGATGTACGAGTGGCCGGTGACCCAGCCGACGTCCGCCGTGCACCAGTACACGTCGGTCTCCGGCTTGAGGTCGAACACGGCGTGGTGCGTGTACGCGGTCTGCGTGAGGTAGCCGCCGGATGTGTGCAGGATGCCCTTCGGCTTCCCCGTCGTGCCTGATGTGTAGAGGATGAAGAGCGGCTGCTCCGCGCCGAACGCCTCCGGTGTGTGCTCGGCGGACTGCCGTTCCACGGCCTCGTGCCACCACACGTCGCGCCCGTCGTTCCACGGGATGTCCTGGCCGGTGCGGCGGACCACCACGACATGCCGGACCCCGTCCACGCGCTCGACCGCGTCGTCGACGGCGGGCTTGAGCGCGGACGGCTTGCCGCGCCGGTAGCCGCCGTCGGAGGTGATGACCACCTTGGCGTCGGCGTCCTGGATACGGGTCGCCAGCGCGTCCGCCGAGAAGCCGCCGAACACCACGGAGTGCGCGGCGCCGATCCGCGCGCACGCCAGCATCGCGACGGCCGTCTCCGGGATCATCGGCATGTAGACGGCGACCCGGTCGCCCGCCTGGACACCCAGCTCCAGCAGGGCGTTCGCGGCCTTGGAGACCTCGTCCTTCAGCTCGGCGTAGGTGATGGCACGGCTGTCGCCCGGCTCGCCCTCGAAGTGGATGGCGACCCGGTCCCCGAGGCCGGCCTCGACATGCCGGTCGACGCAGTTGTACGCGACGTTGAGCTCGCCGTCCTTGAACCACTTGGCGAACGGCGGGTTCGACCAGTCCAGCGTCTCCGTCGGGTCCTTGGCCCAGGTCAGCCGACGGGCCTGCTCCGCCCAGAAGCCGAGCCTGTCAGCCTTGGCCTGTTCATACGCCTCCGCCGTCACATTGGCGTTCGCTGCCAGCTCGGCGGGCGGCGCGAACCTGCGCTCTTCCTTGAGCAGGTTGGCCAGGCTCTCGTTGCTCACGACATCTCCCTCTCGCAGGGTGTCCCTTGTGTCCCAGGTCACAGCTCACCAGAACCCGGGGTCCGGTGACAAGGGTTGGCGGGAAAATGGTTTAGACCTGTGTGGGCCGGTTTGTCGGCGGCCACGCAGGGCCGGACCGGAGCTGTGCGTACCTCCGTACCCACGGATGTCATCCCGCCGGAGTTCAGGGTGTGTAACGCCTCTCACACCATGGAAGTGTCGCAGGCCACACCGCGGATGCGCTGCGGGGCAGACCTACAGGCCGTCTCCTCGTACCTCGACGGGGCACCGCTGCACACGCCGGTGAGACACCACGGCGCACGCGGCACCGACGTGCCCGGGAGCCGCAAGACACCGCGGCGCACAGCACCGGAGTGGCCGGGAGCCGCAAGACACCGCGGCGCACGGCACCGGAGTGGCCGGGAGCCGCCCCGCGTCGCCCCGTACGGTCGACGTATCCGGCGACCGGTGGTGCGGACAGGCACCCTGCTGCCGCCCGCACCACCCGTCAGCCCCCGCCGGGGCGGGCCGCCCCCGTACTCACGGCCCGCCCCGACCAGCCCGGCCTCGCTCACACCGGGCTGTGGAGCTCCTCCGCGTCCGCCACATGTGCGAACACCTCGGACGAGCCGTCCGGCTCGGTGAGCAGATACGCCTGCGCCTCGCCCACATGGAAGTACATCCCGTGCAGCTCCAGCGCACCCTCGGCCAGTGCCCGCGCCACCGAGTCATGGGCCCGCAGATGGTCCAACTGCTGGACCACATTGGTCAGGCACAGCTGCTCGACCGTGTCGGCGGACGGCCGTACGGTCAGCCGGGCGCCGGGACGGCTGCCGTCGGCCAGCCGTGCCAGGCTCGGCAGGCCGTGCCGCAGCCACCGCCTGAGCGGCGTCGAGGCGTCTCCGGGGCCGGAGTCGACCAGCGCCTGCATGGCGCCGCACCCGGAGTGCCCGCACACCGTGATGGACCGCACCTTCAGCACGTCCACCGCGTACTCGATAGCCGCCGCCACCGAGTCGTCGCCGCTCTCCTCACCCGGCAGGGGCACCAGGTTGCCGACATTGCGCACCACGAACAGATCACCCGGACCACTGGACGTGATCATTGAGGTGACCAGCCGTGAATCGGCGCAGGTCAGGAAGAGCTGGGACGGCTGCTGCCCTTCCTGCGCCAGCCGTGCCAGCTCGCTCCGCACGAACGGCGCGGTGTTGCGCTGGAACGCGCTGATGCCACGCACCAGTTGATGCCCTCCGGACCCGGACCGGATGAGCCCGGAGCCTTCCTGCCCGGGCCTCGCCAGGCCGGACCCCCCGGACCCAGACCCCCCGTACCCGGATTCCCCGTACCCGGATTCCCCGAGCCCGGCAGGGAGCCCGGATTCCGCGAACGGTGGCAGGACCAGGCCGGTTGTCCCGTCCGCCGTGTCCGTCTCCACCGCCCCGGGTGCGGTGGGCCCGCTCGGGTGGCTTCCGGGCGGCGGGGAGGGTGGGAACGGTGGGAACGGCGGACGTTCGCACTGGTGGTTGCGCCAAGGTGTCCAGGGCCGGCAGCGGCAGCCGACGGTTCCGACGGACCCGGACTCCTCGGCCGCTCCGGTCGACTCCGACGCCGGACGGTGGCTGAGATAGATCCCGGGTTCGGCGGTTCCGACTCCGAGGCGGCGGCCGGTCAGTTCGACGGTGCCTCCGTGTCCGGTGTGCGTGCGCTGCCAGTCCTGCAGTGACTCGTACGCCGCGTGGTCCATGAACGACCCGTCCAACTCCACGACGGCGTGGGCGCCCTGGGGTACGAGATGCAGGGTCCGGCTGAGCCGCGGCACTGCGAGGAACGTCAACTGTCCTCTGACGTGAATGTGATGGGCTCCCTCCTTCTCTTCGTGGGTGATGCGGGTTCGGGTGAGGCGGTGCAGGGCGACGGCGACCGCCACGGCGACGCCCAGGCCGACACCCTCCAGGACGCCGAGGCACACCACGCCGAGGGTCGTGACGACGTAGACCAGCACCTCTCGGTGGCGGGTCACCGTGCGGATGTGGTGCAGGGACACCATCTGGATGCCGACGGCCATCACCAGGGCGGCGAGCGAGGCGAGCGGGATGAGCTCCAGCAGCGGGACCATCAGCAGCGCGGCGACTACTACAAGAACGCCGTGCAGCATCGTGGAGTTCCGGCTCACGGCACCGGCTTGCACATTCGCCGAACTCCGCACGGCCACACCCGCGATCGGCAGCCCACCGAGCGCCCCGGAGACGATGTTGGCGGCACCCTGCCCGAGCAGTTCGCGGTTCAGGTCGGAGCGGGGGACACGGACCGCCGGTCCGGGGCGGGCGGCCACGAGTCTGTCGACGGCGACCGCACCCAGCAGCGACTGCACACTGCACACCAGTGTGATGGCGAGCACCGCCGTGGCGATTCCGGTCACCGGCCCTTCGGGCAGGGTGGCCAGGGCGTGGCTGCGCCAGGACGGCAGGTCGACGAGGGGCAGTCTGATGCCGGTGAACGCGGCGGCGGCGGTCGCCCCGGCGACGGCGACGAGTGCCGCAGGGATCGTGCGAAGCAGCCGCCCTGCCCGGCCGGGCAATCTGGGCCAGAGAGTCAGGAGGGTGAGTGTCAGGGCGCTCACCGCCACCGCTCCCGGATGCACCCGGGACAGCAGGGCGGGCAGGGCGCGGAGGTTGTCGAGCACGGAGCTGTGCGGGGTGCCGCCGAGGACGATGTGCAACTGGGCGACGGCGATCGTGATGCCGATGCCGGCGAGCATGCCGTGCACGATGGCCGGGCTGACGGCGAGAGCTGTGCGGGCCACGCGCAGACAGCCGAGGCCGAGCTGGGCGAGCCCCGCGAGAACGGTGATCGCGCAGGTTGTGCGCCAGCCATGACGCTGGATCAGATCGGCGGTGACGACGGTGAGTCCGGCGGCCGGACCGCTGACCTGGAGCGGGGAGCCGCCGAACTGTCCGGCCACCACTCCGCCGACGGCGGCGGCGACGAGTCCGGCCTGGAGCGGCGCTCCGGTGGCGAGGGCGATTCCCAGGGACAGGGGTAGGGCGATCAGGAAGACCGCGATCGAGGCGGAAAGGTCGGCCGCGACACGGAAGCGGCGGGGCGCGGCCGGTGGCGGGCTGTGGGGCTGGTGGAGGCGCTTCGGCTGAGGCGCGTCGGGGGTGCGGTCAGGGACGCAGGCGGACATGTTCCCGTCTCCTCCGGGGCGGCGCGGTCGCGGATGGTTGGGCCCCCGTCCAAGGCGGGGGTCGGTCGCGGCCGTGGGTCACGGCGTACAGCGGCGGGATGAATCAACGTTGGGTAAATGGATCGTAATGCAGAGTAAAGGTAGATCCAGTCTTTTGAAGGCAAATGGGTCAGCAATTCACCCTGAAGAGTGGCGTAGGTATTTGATCGGCTTGTCGTACTAATTCCTTCTCGGCCCCGTGCGACCTTGGCGGCGCTGTTGGCGCTCTCCGGCCCGACGCCGGATTGCGCACCCATCAGCGTCGGCCCGAGAGAAGGAAGAAGGTGTGCGGAACATGGCCGTCACCCAGAGGATCGCCGTGGGCGTCGTGATTGCCTCGGCGTGTGCCGCGTCACTGGCCGGTTGCGTGACCGATACCGCCCATTCCGCCGCTCCCCGGATCGGTGCGCCCGGGCCCCAGCGTGCGAAACCGGCTCAGCCGCCGGGGAGTGCCGTACGGCTGATCGGCGACGGATCCACCGCGTACACCGGACCGCAGCCGCACCTGCCCCGGCCCGAGCGGCTGATGCCCGGTCAGAAGCCGCCGCAGTTCGTGGTGTTCTCCTGGGACGGCGCGGGCGAGGACAGCCAGAAACTCTTCTCGCACTTCCGTGACGTCGCCAAGGCCAACAATGCGACGATGACCTACTTCCTCAGCGGTGTGTATCTGCTGCCCGAGGAGAAACGTGACCTCTACAAGCCGCCGCAGCATTCACCTGGCCGCTCCGACATCGGCTTCAACGACGAGCAGGGCATCGCCGACACCGTGAAGCAACTGCGGCTGGCATGGCTGGAGGGCAACGAGATCGGCACCCACTTCAACGGCCATTTCTGCGGCAACAACGGCGGCGTCGGCCAGTGGTCGGTGGACGAGTGGAAGAGCGAGATCGCCCAGGCCAAGCAGTTCGTGGAGAACTGGAAGACCAACTCCGGCATGACGCGGGCGGCCCCGCTGCCCTTCGACTACGGCAAGGAACTCATCGGAGCCCGCACCCCCTGCCTCGAGGGCCAGCAGAACTTCGTGAAGGCGGCGAGCGAACTCGGCTTCCGCTACGACACGAGCGGCGTCGACAACCAGGTGTGGCCGGGGAAGAGGCAGGGTCTGTGGGACCTGTCGATGCAGCTCGTGCCCTTCCCGGGACACTCCTACGAGCAGCTCACCATGGACTACAACTTCATGGTGAACCAGTCCGGCACCCGCACCCAGGGCGACCCCGCCAAGTACGCCTACTGGGGTGACCAGATGCGCGACGGTCTCCTCGCCGGTTTCCGCCGGGCCTACGACGGCAACCGTGCGCCCCTGGTCATCGGCAACCACTTCGAGTCCTGGAACGGCGGCACCTACATGCGCGCCGTCGAGGAGGTGGTCCAGGAGGTGTGCACCAAGCCCGACGTGCGCTGTGTGTCCTTCCGCCAGCTCGCCGACTGGCTGGATGCGCAGGACCCGCGGACCCTGGCGAAGCTGCGCACCCTCACCGTGGGCGAGGCCCCGAAGGAGGGCTGGGAGTCCTTCCTGTCACAAAGCCCCGCCCCGGCGCCCAGGGGTGTGCCCGGCGCACCAGCCGCCAGGCCGTAGCGGCGGTCACGCGCCGGCGAGTGCCGCCCCACGGCGGTGGCGTCACGCGGGAGTCGTGAGCTCCTCGCCGAGCACGAATCCGGGGTCGATCTGCGCGGCCAGATCGGCCCCGGTGCGCTCATTGCCCCAGGACCGGGCGTTCTTCAGATGGAAGTGCACCATCTGCTGGGTGTACCGCTGCCAGTCGCGCAGGCCGTACGTCGCGTCCGCCGCGTCGTGCAGGGTGTGCAGGGCGCGGCGGTTGGCGTCCTCCAGTTGCTCGAACCGGGGCGGCCGGCCCTTCTCCATGGCGCGCACCCAGTCCGAGTGGCCGACCGTCACCAGCAGGTCGTCCCCGGTCTCGGAGTGTAGGAACGCGAGGTCGTCAGAGCCCTGCACCTTGTTGCCGACGACCTTCAGGGCGACGCCGTAGTCCCGCGCGTAGTCCCTGTACTGGCGGTAGACGGAGACTCCTTTCCGGGTCGGCTCGGCGACGAGGAATGTGATGTCGAAGCGGGTGAACATGCCGGAGGCGAAGGAGTCCGAACCCGCCGTCATGTCGACCACCACGTACTCCTCGCGGCTGTCGACCAGATGGTTCAGGAACAGTTCCACCGCTCCCGTCTTGGAGTGGTAGCAGGCGACCCCCAGGTCGGCGTCCGTGAAGGGGCCCGTGACCATCAAACGGACGGCGCCGCCGTCGAGTTCCACGGGCCGCGCGCAGGCGTCGTAGACCGGGTTGTCCTCCCGGATGCGCAGGATCCGTGAGCCCTCGCCGGGCGGGGTCGTCTTGATCATCGTCCCGGCGGAGGTGATGCGCGGGTTGGATCCGCGCAGACAGTCCTTGATCAGGGGCAGCCGCTCGCCCATGGCGGGCAGCGCGGCGGCTTCCTCCTCGCCCAGGCCCAGTGCGGCGCCCAGGTGCTGGTTGATGTCGGCGTCGACGGCGAGGACCGGGGCGCCGGTGGTCGCGAGATGGCGGATGAACAGGGAGGAGAGCGTGGTCTTGCCGCTCCCGCCCTTCCCGACGAAAGCAATTTTCATGTTCACGAAGCGTAGTCAGATGGTTGCCTTGTGTCGCGGCCCTGTGGAAACAGAGCCCCTGGGCGTGAACAAGACCACTCCTTCGTGGGGCCGGTCGGCGGGGTGCGTAGTGTCGTACTCATGAGTACGACTGGTGCGACCGCCGATCCTCCCCCAAGCTCTCGAATGAGCTCGGACAGGGAGGACCCCCTTGCGACCCTGGGCGTGCTGCCCGGCGTGGCGGAGTCCGTGGAGTCCGTGCGCAAGGCCGTGGACCGGGTCTACGGGCACCGCGTCATGCGGCGCCGCAGCAACGAGATCACCTCCGAGGCGGCGCTGCGCGGCGCCCGCGGCTCGGCGGCGCTGTCCGGTGCCGACTGGGCCGTCGAAGAGGTGCGTCGGCGCACCGACTTCAGCGGTGACCCCGAAGCCAGGGTCGTGGGCGCGGCCCTGCGGCTGACCGCCGAGGCCGGTCAACTGCTGTCGATCTGGCGGCAGTCGCCCCTGAGGGTGCTGGCCCGGCTGCACCTGGTGGCGGCCGTGAGTCAGAGCGAGGACGTCGGACGGCCCCGGCGGGACGGCGAGGCGGTCGACGAGCCTCTCGTCGAACTGCCGCTGCCCGGCGTGGTGGAGGTGGCCGGCCGTCTGGAAGGGCTCTCGGAACTCGTCGTGGCGGGCAGTTCTGCCCCGGCGCTGGTGCTGGCCGCTGTCGTGCACGGCGAACTCCTCGCGCTGCGCCCCTTCACCTCCGGCAACGGCCTGGTCGCGCGCGCGGCCGAGCGGATCGTCCTGGTCGGCAGCGGCCTCGACCCGAAGTCCGTGTGCCCGGCCGAGGTGGGGCACGCCGAACTGGGCCGGGCGGCCTATCTCGCGGCGCTCGACGGCTATGTATCCGGCACACCGGAGGGGATGGCCGCCTGGATCGCACATTGCGGCCGGGCGGTCGAACTCGGTGCGCGCGAGTCGACTGCGGTGTGCGAGGCGCTTCAGCGGGGAGCCGCGTGACAGGTGCGCGTGGGGTGAAAAGCGTGACACGCGCGCGCGTGCGGCGAAACGTGACACACGCGCGCGTGCGGCGAAAAGTGTGATGTACGGGCGCGTATGAACCGAGTGAGAAGAATGGCCCCTTGAAAAGGGCCATTCAGACGGTTTGCGGCGGCGATAACGCCATAGGCCCGCAGCGGTCTGTACTGGCCGGCCATTGCACAAAGATGCGGCGGTACGAGAACTCGTACCGCCGCTGGCATGTCCACCGGGTTACCAAGCGTCCTCGATATGTGCCCATCAGGTCGGGATCTTCGCCCGTCGCCTGGTGCGGCTGGCCCGTAATCGACGGGTCGACGTCGCGTGGGTGCCCGGTGTTCATGCTCGGTCCGTGGGGCCAAATGCGTTGTAAAGGTGATCCTCGCGGATGTCCTTTGGTCTCGCGGGCCGTTAAGTCCTTTGTACTGCACCCCCGAAGCGAGCGGAAGACCCGCTTGCAGTTCTTTACTTTTACTCTCAAAGAGGTGCTAAACGGGCGTCAGAGTGCCCGATTCGGGTGGGGTCGGTGAAACACCAGGTCAGGCTGGCGCGGCCCGGCGCCGGTTGGCGTACCAGACGAGGCCCGCGGTGGCTGCCGCCGCACCTATCGCCGCGGCTGCGACGAGCGCGGGCCGGGGCGGTACGGAGAAGCCGGGCAGCCGCTGCTTCAGCCGCACCGGGCGGTGGAAGTCGAGAATCGGCCACCCGCGTGCGAGGGCCTCGCGGCGCAGCGCGCGGTCCGGGTTCACGGCGTGCGGGTGGCCCACGGCCTGGAGCATCGGCAGATCGGTCGCGGAGTCGCTGTAGGCATAGCAGCGCGACAGGTCGTATCCCTCGGACCCGGCCAGTTCCCGGACCGCGTCCGCCTTGGTCGGGCCATAGGCGTAGTACTCCACCTCACCGGTGAAGCAACCGTCGTCGCCCACGACCATGCGGGTCGCCACCACCCGGTCGGCGCCGAGGAGTTCACCGATCGGCTCGACCACCTCGGCGCCCGACGTGGAGACGATGACGACGTCCCGTCCGGCGGCGTGGTGCTCCTCGATGAGGGAGGCCGCCTCGTCGTAGATGATCGGGTCCACGATGTCGTGCAGTGTCTCGGCGACGATCTCCTTGACCTGCTGGACGTTCCAGCCGCGGCACAGTGCGGAGAGATACTCCCGCATGCGCTCCATCTGGTCGTGGTCGGCGCCGCCGGCGAGGAAGACGAACTGGGCGTATGCGGTGCGCAGGACGGCCCTGCGGTTGATCAGTCCGCCTTGGTAGAACGACTTGCTGAACGTGAGCGTGCTCGACTTCGCAATGACCGTCTTGTCCAGGTCAAAGAAGGCCGCAGTGCGGGGCAACGAGTGGTTTTCCACGACCCCGAGCATAGGCGCCCGCCATTCGGCGTAAGGTGGGGCGCGTGGGTTTGCCTGAGATGGGTCTCGGGTACACCATGGAAGTCACGGATCGTTCGCGACCGTGCTAACCCGGCCCGACTCCTCCCCCCCCGAGTCGGCCGTGGGGACGACCCCCGCTCTCCCCCCCGGCGGGGGTCGTCGCATGTCCGGGTGGGTTTTCTCCTTTCCTCACGGCAGTCGAGCCCTTCCGGCACGACGATGGGCCGTCCTCTACCTCGCCCATGATTCGTCACTCTGTGTAGTCATGGGGGTGCGCTGCGGGAGTTGTTCACAGGGCGGCCGGGGACTCACCTGTATGAGTGACGGAGATATTCACAAAGCACTGAGTTGTCCACAGATTTCGACCAAGATCCACAAGATTTCCGAGATCGGTGCACCGTGATTCCCGATGCGTCCCGGCCGCGGCGAGTTCATGGCCGGTTCCCAATGCCGGGACGCCTATGACCGGTCCGTATCGGCCCCGCAAATCGAGGCCGGTCGCCGGTTCTTCACACCTTTGACAATCACGTGGCCGGTGAGGCCGCGCGAGAGACACCGTGAAGGGGGACACGACGTGACCGCAACCGTCACAGAGGAACCACCGCCCGCCGGCGGAAAACCGGGCGGACCGCTGATCGTCACCGAGGACGCCGAGCTCCTCGACGACCTGCTGCGCCTGTGCGCGGCCGCCGGAGCCACACCCGAGGTCCATCACGGGGTGCCGGAGCGCCGGGGCGGCTGGGAGAGCGCGCCGCTCGTCCTGGTCGGCGACGACGCGGCACGCCGGGTCCGTTCGGCCGCCCGCAGGCGCGGAGTTGTTCTGGTCGGCCGAGATCAGGACGACCCCGGGGTCTGGCAGCGCGCCATCGAGATCGGTGCCGACCATGTCCTGATGCTGCCCGGGAGCGACCGTTAAATACACCCTACCCTCCTTGATCCCCCGGAGCCTGGCAGACCTCGGTTTTCGTTGTCATGCAGACAGATGAGAGCCCCGCCCGGCGGGTGCCGGACGGGGCCTGAACGTTGATGGTCAGCGGGTTGGTTGCCTTGCGATCACTCCTTGGTCCTCACGCGCCCCATTCCAGTTCACCGGGGGTAGGGCCGTGTGGGAACTCTCCGGCGTGGCTCGGGCATGCGTACAAGGTCACTCCGGGGCCGCTCGGACGCTGGATGTACTGGACGGCCACGGGTGCGCACGTCCACTGGCGACAGCGGCAGCACACCGCGCCGGAAGGCTCGCGGACGGGTTTGGAGCCGACCAGTGCGGCGACGAACCGAGCGGCGGTCACGCGGTCACCCTCTCTCGCGTCACGACGCTGCTGAGACCCATGGTCGGAAAGTCGTAGTCCACCCCGAGCCCTGCAAACTGGCTGCCCCAGAGCCGCTCACGTTGTACGGCGGGCAACCCTTGTGCCCGCTCGTCTTTGAAGATGGCCCGGACCTCTTGCGAGGACGGCCCGGTCCACGGGTGGGACCACGGGTTTACGGGGGCGGCTTGGGGGTTTGGGGTGTGCGTGGCGAAGTAGTCGGCGCTGTGGCGTCCGGGCCGGTGAGAGGTAAAGACATGGAGCACCCAAGTAAGGGCGCGGGCGATACCATCGCGCATGGTCGTTTCAGCTCCCTCGAAGCTGTCTCGGCAAGCCCCGATGGACCGGGCCTAAACCGGTCTGTCGGGGCGTCTTCGTGTTCGGGCATCACGCTAAGCCGACACGTCTAACCTGTCTACCCGTCTAACTCGTCTACCCGTCTAAGTCGCCCAGGATCGGCGCGTTGTCTACGCTCTGCCCCATGCCCGAGCGCTCCGAGAATCCGCACGCCCCGCGAGCCCCCTACATGGATGTGTTGCGGGCTCTTACGGAAGAGATCAAGGGCAAGCGTCCGGGTGATCCGATCTCTTCAGAGGCGGAGTTGTGCGAGCGGCATGGCGTAGCTCGGGAAACTGCTCGCAGGGCGGTGCGCGTTCTTCGGGAAAGGGGTCTCGTCGAGACCCGGTGGGGTAAGGGGTCGTTCGTTGCCGGTCCCGTTGAGCGGGGCGAGGACGAGTACCAGGGCGACTAGCGCGGAGCCCCGCCTGCGGGCCACGGGGGCAGCTACGCGGACGGGGCGGTGTGGTGACGCAAGGGCTGCGTCACGGACCAGCACACCCAGGGGGAGGCTGCGATGTGCCGGGCTTTACGCGGCGCCCATGGATGCGTGCCACCGACCACGGGATAGCTGGCACACACCATCGGGCGTGATGCGGACTTGCGCACCGAGTAGCGGCAATGAGCCCTCGGTGTTCAGGCGGTTGCGGATGCGTTCCAAAGCATCCCAGAGCCGTTGCGGGCCGCTCTGGTGCACCTCGGGCGGGTCGGTCCAAATGGCAGACGCGCGTGCCCATGAGCCATCGGGATGTACCAGGTAGGCCGTTCTGCGCCGCCCGCTGGTCTCGTAGCCGAGTTCGACGCTGGGCGTCGTCACTTCCAGCATGGAACGGAGTTCCCATGCGTTCGCCACGTCCACCACGGGGTAGCGGCCGGTGCTTGCCTGCTCCCCGTCCGCGTCGCGGGCGACAGCGAACAGTTCGGTAAAGGCGGGTGGGTAGTCGTCACCAGACCGAGTGATCATGAAACCCGCCATATCCCGCTCCACCCGCCCGATCACATCCCCGTTCCCGTGCTTCCATCCGGTGACGATCAGGGAAGTGCGTGCGAGTGTCGTTGTGATCCGCCCGCCGATTTCCAGCGCGCCGAGTACTGGCCGGAGCCCCTGTCCCGGAGACAGTGCCACTGTCGAGACGATCCGGTCGTACGATCCCGGCACGTGCTCGGTGGCGTCTGCCGTGATCATCTTCGGGTGATAGCCCATGGATGCAAGTCGTTCGCCTGCCGCGCTGACTAGGTACGCGTCCACGTCGAGACTCGTCACACACGCGTCACCGAACCGGTCACAGGCGTATGCCGTGAGCCCGCTGGCACCCGTCCCCAAATCCAGCAGAGACAGGCCCTCGCCGAGTCGGCCGTGTCGCAGCATCCGCACGACCAAGCTTGGCAACGTGGCGGACGACGTGGGCCGTCCCTTGGGCTGGGCGTCGGGCTCGGCCTGGTCGGCGTGTAGCGTGCCCACCCGAGTGATCAGCGAGCGGTCCGCGTAGGCGGCTTCCGCCCAAGCTTCTGGGTCGCTGGGCCCGTTCCGCAGTACCCATGGTCCTGCGTCGTCCCTCTCCCACCAGCGCGGGACAAGCTGGTGACGTGCGACGCGCGCCACGGGGGCAAGCCACCGAGAATCAGGGTCGGTCACCCGGTCCGCAAGGGCACTCGCCTTGCTTTGCCAATCCATGCTGCGGGGCCTTCCTAGTCGTCGTACGCGGGGTCACATGCGTCGGTGTTGGCGGGGTCGCAGTCTCCGCTGTCGTCGGGCGGGCATGCGTTCGCTCGTGGGGGCGGGATGCTGGCTGAGTGAAGTTCCCCCCGAGTCCTGGACAGCGGGTGTTTACGCTGCGGGGGTGAGGTCTTGCCAGAGCATGGTTCTCGTTTCGAGCGGGGTGACGTACCCGTACTCGGGGTGTCTGCGGAGTCGGCTGCGGTTGTACTCGACCTCGATGTAGCGGAAGACGTCGGCCCGGGCGGCCTCGCGAGTGGCCCAGGCGGTGGTTCCGATCTCCGCTTTGAGGAGCGCGAACCAGCTTTCCGCGGCAGCGTTATCGTAACAAGAGCCGACACGCCCCATCGACTGCCGCATGTGCAACCTGCGTATCTCGGTGCGGAATTCGTCACTCGTGTACTCGCTGCCGCGGTCGGTGTGCATGATGCAGCCGTCCTCGAGGGCGGCGCGCCCGGCCGCCATCCGCAGAGCGGCGACCGGCAGCTCGGCGCGATGACGGTCGGCCATCGCCCAACCGATGATCTCCCGGGTGGCGAGATCGATACAGGTCGCCAGATACAACTTGCCCTCGCACGTGACGAGTTCGGTCATGTCGCCGACCAGGCGCATGCCGGGGCGGGGTGCGGTGAAGTCGCGGCCGATCAGGTCGGTGGCGAACACCGCCCGCTTCGCCTGCCGGGTCAGCCCCCGGCGCCGCCGCCGCGTGATCCCTGCGATGCGATGCACGCGCATCAGGCGCTCGACTCTCTTCGCGTTGACGGTCCGCCCGGCCCGCCGCAGAGCTGCGTGGATCCGTGGAGCCCCGTATGCGCCCCGCGAGCCGGCGTGCAGCACCCGGATCTCGTCCACCAGCAGTTCCTCGGCCCGGTCCCGCACCGCCCGGGCCGGACGCGCCGCCACATGCGCGTAGTAGGTGGAGCGGGGCACACCCAGTACACGGCACAGAAACGCAACACTGTGACCTGCCGGATTGTCCTCGGACGCCTTCTCCACGTCGATGAAGCGACACCGCGCAGCGGTGTCTACCTGATCATGTCCTGCGCGAAGAAGGCGGTCGCTTTTCCCAGTACCTCGATCGTGGCCTCCTGCTCGCGGACCTTCCGCCGGAGCCGGACCAGTTCCTCACGCTCCGCCGTGGTCAGGGCCCCGGCGGGCCCCTCACCCCGGTCGGTCTTCGCCTGCTTCACCCAACCTCGGAGACCTTCCGGGCTCACGCCCAGGTCCCGGGCGACCTCGGTGACGGTCTTGTCCGAAGACAGCGCCAGAGCGACCGCGTCACGCTTGAACTCGGCCGTGTACCTCTTGCTCGTATTGCTCTTCTTGCTCACTACCTGTGACTGCTTCCTCCGGGACCATCCGTCCCAGTATCAAGCTGTCCAGGTCACAGGGGGAACTTCAGAGAGCTCCCCCCATGCCTTCCCACGGAGCAGTTCGGCGAGCCGAGTTTCCCGCACGTTGCCAGCCGGGAAATCACGCGAGAGCACGCAACCGGCAAGGTCCCCGTTCGGAAGGATGGCAGCACGTCCGCGCGTGCATCGCCCGCACATCTCGCCCAACGTCGGCGTCGTACCGGGCAGTGCGGCGCGACCGACGGCGCGAACTCGGTCAGTGTTGATGTGCTTTACACCCATGGATTCCAACTCGGTGCGGGCTTCGGCTACGCGCTGCCCCGGCAGGATGTCAACGATCCCGGCCCGGATGGTCACCCCTCGGTTCACTGCTTCGCGGATGTGGCACCGGGTACGTGCATAACTCCCCTCCCGTCCCGTGATCTTGTCGTGCTCAGCGGGGTCGTTGCTGTAATAGCTCGTACCGAGCGTCACGCCTTCGCGGGTGAACAAGTCCCACCACTCAGGCCGGACGTGGTAGAGGTTCGAGTACACCTCGACGTGCAGCCCGAGTGACAAGCCCAGTTCGGTGAACTCCCGCCAGTGCGGGTGAACGGTCGGCTCACCGCCGATGAGCTGGATGGTCCGGATGCCGAGTCCAGCAGCGTCCGTGATCACCGTGCGCCATTCCGCGGGCGTCATTGTGCCGTGTGTTGCCTGCGGGCTGGACTCGGACAGACAGTGCGTGCACGTGAGCTGGCACGTGCCGGTGATTTCCAGTTCAAGCGACTGGATGGCGAAGGTTGGGGATGGGGCGGGCGGTTCAAGGAGTGTCGTCACCGTGCTGGTTCCTTCCGCTTGTGGTGTGTGAGCTTCCGGTGCCGGACGGCTACCGCTATCCGATTGGTGACAGATGTCCGTCGAGCTATGCGGCGTCGTCGTCCTGGTGCTCGTCGTTGTTTCCGTTGTCCCGGGCGGTTGGCGAGGCCAACGGTCGGCCGGTCATGTCGGACCCCGCGCCACATGACCCACGGGCGCTCGATCAGTTCGGCGTAACTGGTCTGTTCGGAGTGCCGGCTCATGTGGTTGAACGCCCAAGCCTGCGGTTCGGCGGATTTGGGTGCTCACATCAGCTCACCCCGGCTACGCACATTCGCGCGGGCAGTCTCAGCCTGGGAGCGCTGCGCGGGGCTCACCGGCCTTACCTCATCCGGGGTAACCAACCATTCCTTGCCACCCGTAACCGGACGCAGGTACCAGACTCCGAACATCGCGTCCCGGAACACGCCGACCCGATCACGCCCGTCCACCACGAGCGTGCCAGGGCTGGGGATGCATGGGGGCCCCTGCCACTGGGCGGGGTCGCTCTTGCCGGACACGGCCGTTCCTCTCTGTAGTGCTTCCACTACCAAGGCGGTTCAGCGTGGCCTACAGTCGGGAACCCTTCAACTTGTCAGCAATGAATGGAAAGTTGGTGTCAGGTTGGTCAACCGGAAGCAACTCAACCCTGAGAGCAGCCCTGAGGCGGCCTTCGGCGCACGGCTTCGCAGTTCACGGGAGGCACACGGCTGGAGCCAGGAAGACCTAGCCACACACATGGAATATTCCAGTACGCATATTTCGGCTGTTGAAACTGGTCGCAAGATGCCAACTCTTCGTTTCGCACGTAGGGCAGACATCGCCTTCGGCATCGTCGGCACAGTCGATACGTTCGAGCGGCAGTGGCGCGAGATGCGGCATGGCAGCTTGCTGGACGGCTTCCCGGAGTATGTGGGTTACGAGGGACGGGCATCAGAGATCCGGCTTTACGAGGTGGGCGTCATTCCCGGGCTGCTTCAGACCCCGGGGTACTCATCGGCCCTGGCGGAGAGTGCTGTCAAGCGTGAAGCGATCACCTCGGAGCAAGCGCGCGAGCGGGTCACGATCGTTGCGGAACGGCAAGCTGCACTTGTCCGCAAGCCTCCACCTCTTGTCTTCGTGGTCTTGGACGAAAGCTGCCTCCGTCGCCCCATCGGCACGGCGGCCGTCATGGACTCACAGTTAGCTTCTCTCGTCCGGTTCGCGGAACTGCCGAACACGGTGCTACAGGTCGCCCCGTTCAGCATGGGCGCCCGTCGACCATTCGATCTGCCGATAACCGTGCTGACCTTGCCAGATCGTTCGCTCATGTCGTACGCCGAGTCTGCTCAGCGGGGCCACCTGGAGCGGGAAAGCGCCTTCGTCCTGCCGACGCTGACGGCCTACCATCAGCTACAGGCTGAAGCGCCCTCGCAGGCGACTTCCGTAGCCATGATCGAACAGCTTCGAAAGGGCACCCAGTGACGACCGAAGACCCGCGTTGGTTCACGTCCTCCCACAGCAACAACGGCGGCCAGTGCATCCAGGTCGCCACGAACCTTGCCACCTCGCATGACACGATCCCCGTACGGGACTCCAAGAACCCGAACGGGCCGGTACTGAGCTTCCCAGCTGACTCGTTCTCGTCCTTCGTGACGGGCGTCAAGGAAGGCAAGTTCGGCACCGTTTGAGTGCTGCCCTCGCCCTCCTGTCATCTCATGCAACCACGGAAGCCCCGTTTGCCCCCAGTTTGGGGGCATGGCGGGGCTTTCGGCATGTGGCCCTTCTCTAAACAAGCCACTCATCCGGATAAGTGGTTGACCTCTCAGGAGGGGCGGCGGATGCTGGTGACTCATCCGGATGAGTGGTTACCCGGCGGTGTGTCAGGTGGCGCTCGTCCTCTTTCGAGTCGAAGGGATTTCGATCATGGGACGTAAGGCTCTGCGGTCGTTGATTGTGTCGGGTGCGCTGGTGGCTGGTGTCGGTCTGGTTGGCGCCTCGGCGGCGTCGGCGGTGATCCTGGACCCGGGGCCGTCTGGCTACTCCGGCGGGACGGCGTTGATCCAGAACGAGGGTCCCTACAAGACGGCGACGGTCAACGGGTTGCGAGTGCGTACGGGTCCGGGTACGAACCGGACGATCCTCGGTCTGGTCTACCGGGGGCAGCGCGTTCGGGTCATCGCGACGGCTCGTGACCGTCGGGGGCAGCGCTGGGACAAGGTGAGGCTTCAGACGGCTTCGCCCGGCGGCCTGCCCCGCGGCTTCAAGGGCTGGATCTCGGACATGTACCTCTACTGACCGACAGCTCAGGAAGAGTCAACTAGGACAGCGGCCCCCTCTCTGCCTTCGGCGGGAGGGGGCCGCTCCTGTGTAACCACCATGGGGCGTGTGTTGATTGTGTGACGAGAGAGTGTGGAAAGTGTGCTTGTTGCCACAGTTTTGCAATCTGACTGTCGGTAACTGAGCGCTCGCAGCATGCGGAGGCATAGTCTGCTGCCTGTTTGACCTTGATGGACATGTGTTCGATTCCGATACGGGGCGGCTCCCTGTGGGCGGCAATGAAAGGGTGAGGGGGTCGGAAAGGGTGTGCGGTAGTGAACGCTCAGGGGGAGGATTACGGCGGCCCTGATGAAGCCGTGTTCGTGCCGGGAGTTGACTATGTGTCAGGCTGGCGGGCGGCGGATGAGGCGGCCGTGATGGTGAACGAGGCACTAGAGGGGCTGGGCATTGACACGCGGCTGGTGCGGGCCGTGCCCCATGCGGGCCCTCACGGTGAGCCGGTGGTGTGGCTGCGCCCGGAGAGTGCCCGTGTGATAGCTCGGGTTCTCCGGCTCAGGGCTCGGCGGGTGGGGCGACGGCACGTTGGCGGACGGCAGACGAGAGGGAAGGGGACCGGGATGGCGCGGGATGACTGGCGGACGGCGGTGGGCTCTCGTGTGTGGATTGAGACGGATCGGCGCGGAGAGTTCATCCGGTGCGAGGGGTGCCGACGGCGGATTCTGATCACGGGTGCGGGTCCTGCACGGTTCGCTGCCGAGCAGCACGCGCGGACCTGCCGGAACTAGCGGAAACGGTGGCTCGGGCGGGCAAGTGCCGGCTGACGGGCACAAGTCGGTTCAGTACCTCGTGACGGCGGAAAGTGGCTGATCACGTGCGTGGTGGCCTCACGCGCGTACGGGCATGGACCATGACGAAACCCGCATTCGCGCGTGAGGTTGCCACGCCTGGGCGGGGTCCAGGGGTGCGCTGTAGCGCCCCTGGTACCACCGCCCGCAACCCTGTTCGTCACTGCGTTGCGTGCCACGGTGAGCGGCGTTGGCGCCCTTGGTGAACCACCGTGTGAGCGGGCGGAGTTGGCGCCCGTAGTGGGGGAGTGGGGGCCTCGTCCTGGTGCGGCTCGTCTCCCCGGTGAAGCGATAGAGCAGACGACAGAGCCCCCCGCGAGGATTCCGCGGGGGGCTTCTCTGCTTGGTCGGGGCGGGGGCGGTGTCGGGCGGCTGCCGACCGGACGGGACCGGCCGTAGGCCGCACGCCCGGCCGAGGCGGCAGGGCCGCCCGGCGCGCCGTAGGCGCGCCCTTGAGCAAGTAAAGAGAAGTTACTCCGATTCGGATCGGCGGCGGGCGGCGCGCTTGGCGGCTGGCTTCGTCGGGGTCACGGGGTAGGTGAGCTGGCACGTGGCGGCGGGGGCCTTCAGCTCCTCGCACAGAAGCGGGCGGTCCTGGTCCGCGTCGCTGGTGATGCGGTAGGTGATCAGGAGGGGGCTGGCGTCGCTGAGTCCGAGTGCGGTCCGCTCGTCGGGATACGGGGTGCGGGCGGTGACATGCTCGGTGAACGACAGGCTGAGTCCGGCTTCCGAAAGCTGCCGGTATAGGTCGATGATCTCGGCGTCTGGCTGCTCGGCGAGTGAGGGCACGTCGGCGGCGGTGGCGAGCGGGATAAGGACGCGGTGAGCCATGCGGGCGCCGGTTGCCGGGTCGTGGATCAGGCGGTCCACGCTGATGGCGTCCTCGTCCGGCTGGTCCAACAGGAGTGCCGGGGGTCCGTCGAGTGAGGTCCTGGTGATGGCGGGCGCCTCCACCTCTGTCATCTCCGGCAGGCTCCAACTCCCCTTCGCGGTGCGCTGGATGGAGCGGTCCACTCGGGTGGCGGGGAGAACTCCGCCGGACGGGAGCACGATGCTGCCCTTGCCCTGCTGGGACTCCACCAGCCCCATGCGGCGCAGTTCGGCGACGGCGGCACGCGCGGTGTGCTTGCCGATTCCGTACATCGCCACCATTTCCGACTCGGACGGCAGGAGACTGCCGGGCTGGTAGCGGCCTCGCTTGATGTCGGTTGCCACGCGCTGAGCTACCTGCAAGTACATGGACGGGGCGCGTTCGATGTGCTCTCGGGCTGCCATGGCACGTGTCCTTCTCGGGTCGGGGGTCTAGGTACTCGGGCGGGTGTCGGGCTGAGCTGCTGGTCAGTGGTGCTTGACGGTGGTGCGTGGTATACGCCAGGCACTCATGAGGATAAGTGGTTGTTCCTCTGCTGCACACCCCCGCACCACTCATCCGGATAAGTGGTTGACCCAGTCGTGTTGGCGAGTGAGGATGATCCCCGCAACTCATCCGGATAAGTGGTCGGGTGAGTGTGGGACTTGGAAGAGAGGTGAACTCCCATGGACAACAAGCCGATCGACGTTGGGCGGCTGGGTGCAATCCGCTGTGTGATCGCTCCGGAACCGCGTATGACGCCGGAAGGCGAGACGCGCCGCGACCGTGAGGGAAACCCGCTGTGGATCACGGGCCTGTCCGTCCGGCAGGCGGAGGGACGGCGTACGGACGTCGTCCACGTGGTCACCAGCGGTCAGCCGCAGGGCCTCACGGAGGGCGCTGAGGTGAGGGTGACGAACCTGTGGGCCAACGAATGGGCCGTGGACGGCCGGACCGGTACGACCTACCGGGCCGATGCCATCACCCCCGTGTCCGGCTCCGGCTCGGGCGGGGGCTCGGCCTCGGCGGCTGCGGCCGGTGGTCGCGGGAAGTCGGCGGGTGGTGATTCCTGATGGAACGCTACTTCTGGCACCTGAACCCCGCTCAGGCGGACGGCATGGCCTGCGTGCTGTGCGGCGCGGACTTCCTCACGACGAAGATCACGTCCGTTCCGGTGGGCCGGTCGCCTGCCGACGAGTCGCAGGTGTTCGCGTGTAAAGAGCCGTGCGCGGGGCGCATCGCTGATGACGCTGAGCGCATGGCCCGTGAGATGCGGACGGCGGCGGGCACGGACGGCGGGGACGTTGCCGGGTGTGACGATCCGGTGTTCTGCGTAGACGGCCACTTCGGCTCGCTGCTGCGGGACCTGCGGACGCTAGCCGGTACTGAGGCCCTGCTGGCGACGGCCGATGACATCCCCACCATTCGGTTCCTCCTCGCGCTGACGGCCCATCACGCGGAGGCAGCCATGATCCGTGCCCGGCTCGTGCTGGCACGGACCAAGGAAGGGGAGGAGTAATGCCCGCTTCCCTGGTGGTGTGGATTCTGTCGGCGCTGCTCCTGGTGGGCG
Organism: Streptomyces sp. YIM S03343; assembly: GCF_054729195.1. Classification (NCBI taxonomy): domain Bacteria; kingdom Bacillati; phylum Actinomycetota; class Actinomycetes; order Kitasatosporales; family Streptomycetaceae; genus Streptomyces; species Streptomyces sp. YIM S03343. Next base: position 4,222,409 of record NZ_JBPUKX010000001.1, on the reverse strand, counting down.
TGATGACACAGAGCTGGTGGGAACCCCGGCTGGCGGCTCGGGGCCTGCCGGTCCGGCGGTGGCCGTGGCGCTGGTGGCTGGCTGGCTATCCGGGTACTGCGCTTCGGATCTTCTCGACCTGGCGGCGGCTGGCCTACCTGAACGGGCTGTCGGTGAGCATGCGGCCGGACCGTCGGGTGATCGGCCGTGATCTTGTGGTGCAGGGGCAGGCGCTGCGGCCCAAGCCTCCTCGTCTGTCCTGGCCCATGCCGACGAAAACGGGGCTGACGCTGCGGGTGCTGCTGCATCCGGGGCAGACTCCGGCGCCGTACTTCGCGGCGGCGCGTGCCATGGAACACGCCTGGCAGGTGCACGGGGTGCGGGTCACCTCGCCCCGCCGTGGCCTGGTGGTCGTCCATGTCACGGCCCTGGATCCGCTGACCGGTGATGTCCCTGCCGTCCGGGTGTCGGCCCACGCCCTACTGGCAGCGGACGTGGGCCGGACCGAGGACGGTGAACCCTGGCTGATCGACCTCCGGCGCGTTCCCCACTGGCTCATCACGGGGGCCACGCAGTCCGGCAAGTCGTCCATGCTGGCGGCGCTGGTGCTCGCGCTGGCGCCTCAGCCGGTCGCCCTGGTCGGCGTCGACTGCAAGGGCGGCATGGAACTCGGGCTGTTCGGCGGGCGGCTGTCGGCGCTGGCCATTGACCGGACACAGGCTCTTGGGCTGCTGTCCGGTGTGGTCGACGAGATCCAAGAGCGTATGCGGGTGTGCCGTGCGGCGGGCAAGCGGTCGGTGTGGGAGCTGTCCGCAGATGAGCGGCCGGTGCCCCTGGTCGTGATCGTGGACGAGCTGGCGGAGCTGTATCTCACGGACGGCTCTCGGGAGTCGAAGGATGCGGCGGAGCAGTGCGGAACGCTGCTGTTGCGGGTCGCTCAGCTCGGTGCGGCACTCGGCGTGCACCTGGTCGTCGCCGGTCAGCGGGTCGGCTCCGACATCGGCCCCCGCGTGACCGCGCTGCGCGCTCAGCTTGGCGGACGCGTCGCTCACCGCGCGCATGACGAAGCGTCAGCGGAAATGACCCTCGGGGACATCAACCCGGATGCCGTGATCACCGCGCAGAACATCACGGAGGACGAACAGGGTGTGGCCGTGGTCGCCATGGGCGGCCGGTGGATGCGTGCCCGTTCCCGCCTGGTCACCACTGCCGATGCGGCCGAGATCGCCCGCACCGATCCGCCGGTGAACCCGTTCCTGACTCAGCCCGGCACCGTGAAATTCCAGAAAGGAGAAACGGCGGCATGACACAGACAAACATTTGGGTCATCGACACATTCCTGTTCCTGTACGTCGTCCTGACCGCGCGGTCACGGGAAATCCGCTGGTATCAGGCAACCCTGATCTCGCTGTTCGGATTTCTCCTGGCCGGTACGCCCTTCGCGTATCCCGTGTGGGTGATCGTTCAGGCTGTCGGAAGGTTCTTTTTCGGCTGACACCGGAAAAGAGTCCGAGAGGCGGCAAGAGGCTGCCTCGCCACTTTCATCGAGGAGAACAACCATGGAGATCCGCAACAACCTCGTGCGTGCCCTTGCGGGCAGCGCTCTTGGCCTTACCGTGGCTGCGGCCGGTATCGCCACCGCCGGTCCGGCATCGGCGGCCTCCCTCCCCCGGGCGTGCCGCTATGTGCATCCGCACCCCGTCAAGCACGTCACCTCGACCGCGGTGAACCTGCGAACCGGACCCGGAACCACATACGTTTCCAAGGGGATTCTGTCCAAGGGAACCCGGTTCAGCGAGTACTGCACCAACGGGAAACGCAACTGGTCCTATGGAAAGGTCACCAGCGGCCCGAACAAAGGGAAGACGGGGTGGGTCAGGGGTATCTACCTCCGCTGGGTCATAGGCTGACCCCGCGCCAGAAAGACAGCATTCTGCGCCAAAGTAATCGAACCAAAGACACTCTTTCTAGCCGCATCACGCAAAGCCGAATTCATAGCCAAGCCAAGCCATAGCAGGAGTCGACCAATGAACGCCGCGCCTATCCCACATGAAAGGGGGCCTCCTATGTTCCCGACGTCGGATGAGGCGCGGCGCTCAGTCCTCAATGAGGCTGAGCGTCTGCGCCTTCTTTCGTCTACCGAACGTGACCTGATCCGGCTCGTCCATGAACCCGGATTCTCACGCTGGGTCGATCAGATCAAATCCATTGGCGGGTGCGCGCACCCGATTTACCTTGCCGGGCACACGACTACTCGTGACGCGGTTACGGGTGAGGTGCTGCGGCACTACGACACCGGCAACGAACCCGGCGGCCGGATGCCGGTGCGCTGTCGCAACCGTCGGGAAACCCGCTGTGAGCCCTGCTCCTATCTGCACGCGGGCGACACTTTCCACCTCGTCCGCTCCGGCCTGCTGGGCGGCAAGGGCGTTACGGACGGCGTCCGGTATCACCCCCGGCTCTTCGTCACCCTTACCGCTCCGTCCTTCGGCTCGGTGCACCGTGCAAGCGGCCCTGACGGGGCTGTATGCCGTCCTCGACGGGACGGCGGCACCTGCGAACACGGGCGGCCCCTCGGCTGCGGCCAGAAACACGCCGAGATGGATTACACGGTAGGCCAACCGCTGTGCCGGGACTGCTACGACTACCCCGGACACGTCCTTTGGCACGCTTCAGCCGGCTCACTGTGGAACCGTTATTGCCACATGCTCAGGCGGCATTTGGCGACTGCCGCAGGGATCACACAAACCCGCCTGCGGGAACACCTCACAGTCTCCTTCGCGAAAGTCGCCGAATACCAGCGGCGGGGGGCTGTCCACTTCCACGCGGTAATCCGTCTAGACGGGCCAGACGGCCCTTGCTCACCCCCGCCGTTGTGGGCGACAACCGACCTGCTGTCCGACGCGGTGCGGTCGGCGGCGGCCTCTGTGGAGGTGCACACCCCGTATTCTTCGGCCACCGGTGAGCGGGTCATTAAGTGGGGTAAACAGCTTGACGTACATCCGATCCGCAGCGACGCGTTCACGGAATCATCGGCAGTCACAGACAGTGCCGTTGCGGCCTACGTCGCGAAATACGTATCCAAGAGCGTCGGCGACTCCGGCGGAATCGACTACCGCATAGACGACTTCGACAGCATCCGGCTCGCCCCGGTGAATGACCACCTGCGCGCCCTCATGACCGCCTGCTGGCGCCTGGGCGGCCTCCCTGAGCTGGAGGCGCTGAACCTGCGGGCCTGGGCTCACACGCTCGGCTACCGCGGCCACGTACTCACCAAATCACGCCAGTACTCCACCACATACGGGGCGCTGCGCGCGGTCCGGGCGGACTACCAGGGCGGCGGCCTGCTCGCCCTGGAAGACCGAGAGACGGCCACCGAATCGGCCTGGCGCTATGTGGGCTCCGGGCATTCACCGGCGGAAGCAGAAATTGCATACGGCATAGCTGAAGACCTGGCGAACCTGCGTGAAATTAGAAGGGACATGATCGCTGAGGGGTGGGAATATGCTACATAAGGAACATGTAGGGTACTTCCATTCGAGCCGAACGGTAAACGGCCGAACAGAGATGCTGCGTAAATGGCGCGTGACGACAGATTGCCGAAGCGCGGCGCAGGCGGTGTCCCGGCAACTTGGCGGCTATATGCAGAACGTAGGGGATTCCCCCCACGGCAGATGGGAAGTGCTGACCGAATCTCCTGTCGTTGAGGTTGCTGTCATGCAAGTTGCCGACGGGGCTATTACCCTTCTCCTACTCGGAGAGCCCGATATTGGGGGTTTCTTTTTCTCTTCCGATGTGTGGAATCGTGAAGAGATGCTCCGAATTTCGGCTGCCTGTGATTCGGCGGCCGTGCATTGCGAGTTGAGGCTAACGCCTGTTGAATTCCAAACGCGGACGGGGCTTACGGTACTCTATATTCTTCCATCAATCGAATTGATCGATTCGGCTAAGTGGTGAGGGCATAGGAGAGCCCCGGCAAGTCTGCGTACTTGCCGGGGCTTGCTCGGTACCCTAGAGGGCCTTGAGGTGCTGGGCGGCCCGGGGGCGAATTTCAGCGCCCGTGATCCGGACGCGTTCCTTGGCGCTTGCTGGGAAAAGGGTCACGCGTACGTCGAATCCATTTAGAAGCTCGCGGCGCGCGGCATCGTCGTGAGCTGCTTGCCATTCATCGGCCACAGTCTTTCCAGTGGGCACCATCCGCATTCCGGCGGGACGCTCCGGCAACTTCTTGAGTTCGGCGATTTCCCGCCCCATGCGGGCGTACTCTCGGCGATACCATTCGGCATCATCCTCGGAATCGTAGAGACCTGCTGAGCGGTCGTCTCGGAGACGCTTTCGGTCTGCCTCCAGTTCGGCAATTCGCGACGCGTAGCCGGTCCCGGGGTCGAACTCGCGTCGCATAAGTTGACCATTTCCGTACTTGGCAAGAAACCAATCCTCAACCTCCTTGTCCAGCTTGACCGCCTGCATTGCTGGGGCCGGTCGGCAATCCTGGGAAGTGCGTACACCGTCTAGGCGCGCGGTGCACGCATAACCAATCTTCCTTCCCGCCCGGTAATAGACGTAGAGTCGCTCTCCGCAATTCCCGCAGAATGCCAGGCCGGAAAGTAGGCGTGCCCCCTTCTGGGCGCGCTTCCTAGTGTGCTTCGGTGCAGTCTTCGCAATCAATGCGTCGCGTGTTGCGTGGTCCCACAACGGAGGGGCCAAGCGTACCGGGTGCCCATCGGAACCAATTACCGGGCGCCCTTTATGCATGAGGTATCCAAGAGATCCCTCCTCTGTGAGTAGCCGGATTACGGTACTGCTCTTCCAAATGGAGCCCTTCGGCTCGCGGCCGTACATTGTGGCGCGGTAGTCATCCGGTGAGGGAATCCCTTCGCGGTTAAGCCTTGCCGCTTCCGTGAAAACAGTCACCTCCCCTGTTTCGTCCGCGAGAATTCGGCGGGCAACATTGCGGATTACCTCGGCTGCGTCGGGGTCGACCTCGACATGGTCAACCTTTCCTGTTGGGACAAGCCGAACGAATCGGTAGCCATACCGGTTCTTTTGCTTCGGCTGACCAGCGGCGCGTGCCCGTTCGGTCTCTTCTCGGTTGCGCTTCTGTATTGCCCGCAACTCCATTTGTGCGCCGAACGATTCCATGGAAAGGCGCATTTCGTCGTTGGTGTCGTTGAGATCCCACGGACCGTCATGCCCGTACGTGATCAGGAGCCGGTCTGACTCGTGGATCATGTACGCGGTGTTCAGCACGTCACGCTGATTGCGGCCGATCCGGTCGACTGCTGCGCCAACGATCCCCGAGTACGGCCCTGCTTCGGCCCGGAGCCATGGGCCGAGTCCGGGTCGCGTGAGCGGGTTCGTGGCGCCCGAGACCTCCCAGTCGTCGGCCCACGCGATGATGTGGCCACCAACGGACTGAGCCGCGCTCAGGACCTGGTCTAGCTGCTTTTCGGGGCTGCTGCTCGCCTCGCTCTTCCGAGAGAGACGGCGCACGCCCACCAGACAGCGCCCGCATCCGTCGTACTCAGTTGTCATCACCTGGTCCATGATGTGTGCCCTTCGCTTGGAGCGCATGTGTGTTTTGCGATCGCTCCTCCCCGACGGCGAGCAATGGCTCGTCGACCGCATCGCCGACGTCGCCGAAGGCGTGGGCAGGCCCGCCATCACCGTCGGCGTCATCGGCGGTCGTGGCGGCGCCGGAGCGTCCACGCTGGCGTGCGCGCTCGCCGTCACCTCCGCGCGTGAGGGGCTGCGCAGTCTGCTCGTGGACGCGGATCCGCTGGGCGGCGGACTCGATGTACTCCTCGGTGGGGAGACAGCCGAAGGACTGCGCTGGCCCGCCTTCGCCGCCTCACGCGGACGGCTCGGTGGGGGCGCTCTGGAGGAGTCTCTGCCACGGCTGCACTCCCTGCGCGTGCTCAGCTGGGACCGCGGCGACTGCGTCGCCGTCCCTCCGCAGGCAGTGCGGGCGGTCCTCGCGGCGGCCCGGCGCCGGGGCGGCACCGTGGTCGTGGACCTGCCGCGGCGTCTGGACGAGGGAGTCGGCGAGGTCCTCGCCCAGCTCGACCTCGCGATCCTCGTTGCCCCGGCCGAACTTCGCGCCGTCGCCGCGGCCGGACGGGTCGCGTCCAGCGTCGGCATGATCATCCGCGATCTGCGGGTGGCTGTGCGCGGGCCGTTCGCGCCCGGGCTCGGCGGCCGCGAGGTGGCCCGGCTGCTCGGACTGCCGCTGGCCGGCGAACTGCCCGCCGAGTCGGTGCTGACCCGCCCCCACGAGGCCAAGGCACCACCGGGCGCGACCGGCCGCGGCCCGATGGCGCGCTTCTGCAAGGAGTTCTGGGAGCGGACGCTGGTGGAAGCGAGCGACGTATGAACACGACCACGCCCTACAGCGGGACGTCTCTTCGGACCACGCCGTACGACAGGACACCTTCGACGGCGGCTCCGCACACCGGAGCGCCGCCCGCGGACGCATGGACCCCCTACCCGGAGGCCGCACAGACCCCCGCGGCCATGGCGGCCGTGCCCGACCCGTCAGCCGGTCGTGCGCTGCTCGACGGGGTGCGCCGCCGGCTCGCCGAGAGCGGGGCGGAACCGACGCCAGCGCGTGTGGCGCAGGCGCTGCGCGAACAGGGGCGGGTGCTCGGCGACGCCGAAGTCCTCGGCGCGGCACGTCGATTGCGCTCCGAACTGGTCGGCAGCGGACCGCTGGAGCCGCTGCTCGCCGACCCGGCGGTCACCGATGTCCTCGTGTCGGCCCCCGACCGCGTATGGGTGGACCGGGGCGGCGGACTGGAGCTGACAGGGGTGTCCTTCCCGGACGCGGCGGCGCTACGACGCCTCGCGCAGCGCCTGGCCGCCGTGGCCGGACGGCGCCTCGACGACGCCCGCCCCTGGGTGGACGCCCGGCTGCCCGACGGAACCCGTCTCCACGCGGTGCTCCCGCCGGTCGCCGTCGGCTGCACCTGCCTGTCGCTTCGGGTGGTACGGCCCCGGGCCTTCACCCTCGGCGAACTCGTGGCGGCGGGCACGGTGCCGCCCGGCGGGGACCGCGTCCTGCGCGCACTGCTGCGGGCACGGCTGTCCTTCCTGATCAGCGGCGGCACGGGCACCGGCAAGACCACATTGCTGAGCGCGCTGCTCGGGCTGGTCGGACCGGCCGAGCGGATCGTCCTCGCCGAGGACTCCGCCGAACTGCGCCCCGACCATCCGCACGTCGTCCGTCTGGAGACCAGACCCGCCAACCAGGAGGGCGCCGGTCTCGTCACGCTCGAGGACCTGGTGCGCCAGGCGCTGCGGATGCGTCCCGACCGGCTGGTCGTGGGCGAGGTGCGTGGAGCCGAGGTCGTCCATCTGCTGGCCGCCCTGAACACGGGGCATGAAGGCGGCTCTGGAACTGTCCATGCCAATGCCGCCGCGGACGTCCCGGCTCGCCTGGAGGCGCTGGGTACGGCGGCCGGGCTCGACCGGGCCGCGCTGCACAGCCAGTTGGCGGCTGCGCTCTCGGTGGTGCTGCACCTCGTGCGGGACCGGACCGGACGGCGGCGGATCGCCGAGGTCCATGTGCTGGAGCGGGACACCTCTGGCCTGGTGCGGACGGTGCCGGCGCTGCGCTGGGGCGAGGACGCGTTCGCCTACGAGCGGGGCTGGGAGCGGCTGCGGGGGCTGCTCCGAGGCGGCGGCGACAGCCGGGTGGGCGGCCGGAATGAGGGGAGCCGAAGCGGTGACGGGTGCGATGACTGAGGGGGGTGTGGTGAGCGTGACCCAGATGACGCTGGCCGCGGTGGCTGTGGCGTGCGCGGGCGCCCTGCTTCTGCTGCGGGGCGGGCCGTACTCCGGGGCGCGACGGGCACGGCTGCTGTTCGCGGACGGTGGTGCGACCGGCATCGGGCCCCCGGGCTGGGAACGGGCCGTGGGTGAACTGCGCCGTGTCCGGGGGCGGTTGTGTGCCGAGTGGTGGGTGCCGGTGGCAGGGCTGCTGCTCGCGGTGCTGGGCGCTTCGGTGGTTCCGGTCGTTGTGGCGGCGGCAGGGGTGCCGCTCGTGCGGCGGGCTCGGCTGGCCGGCGAGGCACGGCGGGCACGGGAGCGCCGCGGGGACGCGGTGATCACGTTGTGCGGGGCGCTCGCCGGTGAGGTGCGCGCCGGGCGGCAGCCGGGGGAGGCGCTTCTGCGGGCCGCGCGTGACTCGGGCGGGCTCGGGGAGGCGCAGGCCGCGGTGCTCGCGGCGGCGCGATTCGGCGGGGACGTGCCGGGTGCGCTCGCCGCAGCGGCCGGACGACCGGGTGCCGAGGGGCTGTTGGGCCTCGCCGCCTGCTGGCGGGTTGCAGTGGACCGGGGTGCCGGTCTCGCGGCGGGACTCGACCGGCTCGAAGGCGCCCTGCGCGCGGAGCGGGACCAGCGTGCCGACCTGCGCGCCCAGTTGGCGGGCGCGAAGACCACGGTGGTGATGCTCGCGGGGCTGCCCTTGCTGGGGCTCCTGCTCGGCACGGCGCTGGGCGCCGACCCCCTGGACGTCCTGCTGCACACAGGCCCCGGCCTGGTCTGTCTGGCCCTCGGCGGGCTGCTGGAGGGCGCGGGGCTGTGGTGGGCGCTGCACATCGTGAGAGGGGTGGAGACGGCGTGAACACCGAGTTCGCACACAGGCTGTTGACGGTCCTGGGCGTTTCTGCGGGCGTGGCCGCCGGGTTGCTGGTGCTCGTCGGTGGGTCGGCGCGGTGGGTGCGTGCCGTGCGGCAGGCGCGCAGGGCAAGGCGGCGGCTGGCCCGTCTGCTGCCCCGCAGGCCGGAGAAGACACGGCAGGGGCCGCGCCTTCCGGCGGACGGGTCGGCACGGCGTTGGCTTCCCCTCGCGGGTGTCGCGGGCGCCGGCTGGGTGCTGGTCGGCGGTATCTCCGGGCTTGTGGCGGGGCTGGCCGCAGCAGTCGGCCTGTGGTGGTGGCGCCGGAGGCGCGAGGCGTCCGGTCCCGAGGACAGGTACGACGCCACCCAGGCGGTGCGTCAGCTTCCGCTCGCCGCCGATCTGCTGGCCGCCTGCATCGCTGCCGGTGCCGGGCCGGTGAGTGCGGCGCGGGCCGTGGGCGAGGCCCTGGCGGGCCCGGTCGGTGACGGGCTCGCGCGGGGTGCGGCCGAGGTACGGCTCGGCGGTGAGCCGGCCGATGCCTGGCGGCGGCTGGCCGCGCTGCCCGGGGCCGCGGCCCTGGCGAGGCTGCTGGAGCGGGCCGACGAGTCCGGCCTTCCCGCTGCCGCTCCGGTCGCGCGGCTGGCGGCGGACGCCCGCACCGAATGGGCCCGCGCGGCGACGGCACGGGCCCGGCGCGCGGGCGTGCTGATCACCGCGCCGGTGGGGCTGTGCTTCCTGCCCGCGTTCATCGCGGTCGGCGTCGTGCCGGTCGTGATCGGTCTCGCGGGCGGGGTGCTCGGCGGAGGGGGTGGCTGACGGGGTGGCGTACGGAGGTACGGCGTGCGGGGCGGTTTCGGGACGCGGGCCGCCGCGTGGGTGCCGATGGTCGAGATCAAGCCAATAAGGCCGATGAAGTGAAGCGAGTGACCTGAGTGATCCGGCTGTTCCGGGTGATCGGCCCGCCGGAATCGACGGGTCATCAATACGAGTGAACCTCTCGGGGGTTGAGATGAACAGGCTGATGTACAGGAAGGCGTGGGCGCGGCTGTGTGCGCTGCTGCGCCGGGACGCGGGCATGGTGACGTCCGAGTACGCGGTGGGGATCATCGCGGCGGTGGCCTTCGCCGCGGTGCTCTACAAGATCGTGACGAGCGGGGCGGTCAGCGAGGAACTCCAGGGCATCGTGGATCGAGCACTTCATGCGGGCACGTGAACCGCGCGCCGGTGTACGGGGCACTGTCGCGCGTGCGCCGGACGCCGGGTTCGTGAGTGCCGAGTCGGCCATGGTGATGCCGGTCCTGGTGCTGGTCGCACTGGCGCTGCTGTGGGGGCTCTACGCCATGGCGGTACGGATCCAGTGCCTGGACGCGGCACGGACGGGTGCCCGCGCCGCCGCCCGCCAGGACCCGGACGACGCCGTGACCGCGGTGACCCGGGAGGTGGCTCCGCGCGGGGCCGTGGTCACCGTGAGCCGGGAGGGTGACCGGGTGCGTGTGACGGTGGTGGCCAGACCGCCGGTACCGCTCGGGAGCCTGTCCTTCGAACTGCGGGAGGAGGCCGTGGCGTCGGCGGAGGAGACGGTCGGCGCCGGAACGGCGGGGACGCGGCCGTGAAGCGGGCCATGGCGGCCCGGCGGGCCGGTGCCGGGAGCCGGCGGCAGGGCAGGGCAACGGCGTGGGCCGCGCGGCGCCGGTTCTCGGACCGGGGGTCGGCGACCGTCCTGGGCGTCGGCGTGGTCGCAGTGCTGTGCGCGGTGTTCGGGCTCGTGCTCGCACTCGGCCAGGCGGTGATCGTCCGGCACAGGGCGGCAGGCGGAGCCGATCTCGCGGCGCTCGCCGCGGCGGACCACTGGGCCGAGGGCACCGCGGCGGCCTGTGTCCGGGCCGACCGGGTGGCGCGGGCCCAGGGCACGTGGCTCGTGCGGTGCGTGATCAGCGGTGACGTCTCCGACGTGACGGCGGCGTCGGGCGCGGGGATGTTCGCGGCGGAGGTCAGGGCACGGGCGGGTCCTGCGGGGCCGGAACCTGGTCCCGGCCCGGACCCCACGTCGAGTCCCGGCCTGGGCCTGAACCCGGAACCGAGCCCCGGCCTGAACCCGGACCCGAGCCTCCGCCCGGACTCCGCCCCCGGTCCCGGCCTGATCCCGGCCCCGAGTCCCGGCCCGGACCCGGACCGGGACCCGAGCCTCCGCCCGGACTCCGCCCCGAACCCAGGCCTGGACCGGAGACCGAGCCCCCGCCCAACGGACGCCTCTGGAGCCGCCGTACCGGACGCGGCGAGGGCCACGGGTGGGATACGGCCGCCCATGGGAGACCCGCCTCCGCCCCCGCCCCCGCCCCCGCCCCAGCCAGGTGACCAGCGGGTGTCCGCCGGTCACCCCGCTCCTTGACCCGCCTCCCGTCCCTCCCCGGCCTTCTCCGCCGTCTCCCCGTCGTTCTTCTCCTCCTTGTCCCCCGGTGCCCCCCTCAGGAGCACCGTGAGCAGCCGGACGGCTCCCCGTTTGTGCAGTGGGTCGTTGCCGTTGCCGCACTTGGGGGACTGGATGCAGGACGGGCAGCCGGCGTCGCACTCGCAGGAGGCGATGGCCTGGCGGGTGGCGGCCAGCCAGTCGCGGGCGGTGTGGAAGGCGCGCTCCGCGAACCCGGCACCACCCGGATGGCCGTCGTAGACGAAGACCGTCGGGAGCAGGGTGTCCGGGTGCAGCGGGACCGACACGCCGCCGATGTCCCAGCGGTCGCATGTCGCGAAGAGGGGCAGCAGGCCGATCGACGCGTGCTCGGCGGCGTGCAGGGCGCCGCCGAGGATCTCCGGGTGGATACGGGCCTCGTCCAGTTGATCCTCGGTGACCGTCCACCACACCGCGCGGGTGCGGAGCGTGCGGGGCGGGAGGTCGAGCTTGCTCTCGCCGAGGACCTCACCGGTGATGAGACGTCTGCGTAGAAAGGAGACGACCTGGTTGGTTACTTCCACGGAGCCGTAGCACAGCCGCCCCGCGCCCCAGGGCACCTCGACGTCCGTCTCCAGGACGGAGATCGACGTCGTGTCGCGCGCGACCGTCGAGTACGGCGGCTCGGCCCGCTCGACCAGGGCCACGGAATCCTTCAGGTCGAGGGACCGTACGAGGTAGGTGCGGCCCTGGTGGAGGTGGACGGCGCCCTCGTGGACGGAGGCGTGGGCGGCGCCCGCGTCGACCGTGCCGAGCAGCCGCCCGGTGCCGGACTCGACGATCTGCACCGGCTGCCCGCCCCCGCCGCGGATGTCGGCGAGATCGGCGGCCCGCTCCCGGCGCGTCCAGTGCCAGGCCCTGGTGCGGCGGCGCAGCAGCCCGGCCGCCTCCAGCTGGGGCAGCAGGTCCGGGCAGGCCGGGCCGAACAGCTCGACGTCCTCCTCCGTCAGGGGAAGCTCCGCGGCGGCGGCGCACAGATGGGGGGCGAGGACGTAGGGGTTGTCGGGGTCGAGGACGGTGGACTCCACCGGCCGGTCGAACAGGGCCTCCGGATGGTGCACCAGGAAGGTGTCCAGCGGGTCGTCGCGGGCGACGAGGACGGCCAGGGCACCCTGTCCGGCGCGGCCCGCCCGGCCCGCCTGCTGCCACAGGGACGCGCGGGTGCCCGGGTATCCGGCGATGAGCACGGCGTCCAGGCCGGACACGTCGATGCCGAGCTCCAGCGCGGTCGTGGCGGCGAGGCCGAGGAGTTCGCCGGAGTGCAGGGCTTGTTCCAGGGCGCGGCGTTCCTCGGGCAGATAGCCGCCGCGGTAGGCCGCCACGCGCCGCGCGAGGGAGCGGTCGACCTCGGCGAGGCGTTCCTGGGCGATCACCGCGATCAGCTCGGCGCCGCGCCGGGAGCGCACGAAGGCAACCGTGCGCACGCCCTGGACGGCGAGGTCGGTGAGGAGGTCGGCCGTCTCGGCGGTGGCTGTGCGCCGAACGGGTGCATCTTTCTCGCCGTGCAGCTCGGTGAGCGGGGGTTCCCAGAGGGCGAACACCACCTCGCCGCGCGGTGAGGCGTCGTCGGCGACCTCCACCACCGGCAGCCCGGTCAGCCGGCGGGCGGCGACGGCGGGCTCGGCGGCGGTCGCGGAGGCCAGCAGGAACACGGGCGAGGAGCCGTAGCGGGCGCACAGTCGGCGTAGTCGGCGCAGTACCTGGGCGACGTGGGAGCCGAACACGCCCCGGTAGGTGTGGCACTCGTCGATCACGACGTACTTGAGCGACTTCAGGAAGGAGGACCAGCGGGTGTGTGCCGGCAGCATGCCGCGGTGCAGCATGTCCGGGTTGGTGAGGACGTAGTTGGCGTACTGGCGGATCCATTCGCGCTGCTCGACCGGCGTGTCGCCGTCGTACACGGCGGCTCGCACGGCGCTGCCCAGCGGGTGGGAGACCTCCTTCACCGCACGGCACTGGTCCGCGGCGAGCGCCTTGGTCGGCGCGAGGTAGAGAGCGGTGGCGCCGCGGCCGTTGGGGGCCTCGGAACCGTCCAGGAGAGCGGTCAGGACGGGCATCAGGTAGGCGAGGGACTTGCCGGACGCCGTGCCGGTGGCCACGACCACGCTGTCGGCGTCCAGGGCGTGCTCGGCGGCGAGGGCCTGGTGCGCCCAGGGGTGGTCGATCCCGCGGGCCTGGACGGCCGCGACGACCTCGGCGCGGATCCGGTCGGGCCAGACGGCATGACGGCCCGCGCGCGGGGGCAAGTGCTCCGTATGAGTGATGCGCGTGGTCCGGCTCGGTCCGGAGGCGAGCCGGGCCAGGACCGCGCCCGGTTCCGGGCGCGTCACGGGCCCGGCCGGGGGTCCATCGGATCGGTGATTCTTGGCCATCGGCATCGAGTGTGTCACCGGCATGACGGACAATGAGGCCAAGGCGTCGTGCACGCCTGCCGGTAAGTGATTGAATGCCATCGCGGCTGGCGAACCGTCCTGGTGGCTTCAAGCCGAGGTGCCCCCGAGGGCGACCGCTCGATAGCAAGGTGCTGGAGGATCCGTGGACCTGTCCCTGTCGACCCGTACCGTCGGCGATCGTACGGTCGTCGAGGTCGGTGGCGAAATCGACGTATATACCGCGCCCAAGTTGCGCGAGCAGCTGGTCGAGCTGGTGAACGACGGGAGTTTCCACCTCGTCGTCGACATGGAGGGCGTGGACTTCCTCGACTCCACCGGGCTCGGCGTGCTGGTCGGCGGCTTGAAGCGGGTGCGCGCCCATGAGGGCTCCCTGCGACTGGTGTGCAACCAGGAGCGCATTCTGAAGATCTTCCGTATCACCGGCCTCACCAAGGTGTTCCCGATCCACACCTCGGTCGAGGAAGCGGTCGCGGCCACCGACTGACCGTCGTCGGCCGACCGGCCCGGGCCGGTCATCGGCCCGCGTGCCGGTCCGCCGTGCCGGGCCGCCACCGGAACCGGGCCGCGCGCCCGGTACGGAAGCAGTTCACCAGGGAGGCCGGGCTCTTCGGCGGCCCGGCCCTCCCGACCGCACACCCGTACTTCGGAGGGGGATGCATGGCCACCGTTGAACTCCGCTTCAGCGCGCTGCCCGAGCACGTCCGGACCGCCCGGCTGGTGGCGGCAGCGGTGGCGCGCAGGGCCGGGGTGGACGAGGCCGTACTCGACGAGGTCAGGCTCGCCGTGGGCGAGGCCTGCACCCGCGCGGTCGGACTGCACCAGAACGGCGGTATCAGTGCGCCGGTGAAGGTGCTCCTGATAGAAGAGGAGAAGCAGTTCTCCATCGAGGTCGGCGACGAGGCGCCGCGCGTGGCCCCCGGGCACCGCGCGCCCGGCTCCCCGGGCGAGGACCCGGACGCGGACGCCGAGGAGGACGAGATGGGCCTCGCGGTCATCAGCGGGCTCGTAGACGACGTGGAGGTCACCGCCGGCGAGCACGGCGGGCTGATCCGAATGACCTGGCCGACCACCCCTCCGGTGGTCGCTCTCTCCTGAACGCCCACGTCACGGCGTTACTGACCCGCCCATGTCACGGTGTACACGTGCGTCACTCCTGTCCCGAAGGGCCCTCCCCGTAGGGCCCTTCGGCATGTGCGGGTATCAGTGGCCGAGCCTAGAGTTGCTCATGTCAGAGGTGCCGGGCAGGGCGGTGCCGTACCAAAGATTTCGTGAATTCGTTCACGATCATTCACGCGATGTTGGATCGGATTTTCATGCTCCGAAAGCGTTACCCCTCCGGGTTCCGTGATCGCCACGCGATCATTTGCTGAAGAGCATGTGAAGACATATTCCCTTCACGCGGACTGTTTTGATCAGGTTCCGGTACCTACAATCCGTCCACATCTTGAGCTCGCCCAAGCGTCAAGGAGGACGAATGGCGGGGCTTTCTACCCCTCATCAGTTGGGCCATCCCACAACCTTCGCAGCCGCAGTGCTGACCGACGGCAACCGCGTGATCATCGCGGTCATCGCCGTGGTGGCACTGGCGGCGCTCGCTGTCGCCGGCGTCCTGGTACGCCAGGTGCTCGCGGCCGACGAAGGCACCGACAGCATGAAAGAGATCGCCTCGGCGGTCCAGGAAGGTGCGATGGCCTATCTGGCCCGGCAGCTTCGTACGCTGGGTGTCTTCGCCGTCGTCGTGTTCTTCCTGCTCATGCTGCTGCCCGCGGACGACTTGAATCAGCGTGCCGGGCGGTCGATCTTCTTCCTGATCGGTGCGGCGTTCTCGGCTGCCACCGGATATATCGGCATGTGGCTCGCCGTGCGCAGCAATGTGCGCGTCGCCGCGGCGGCACGGGAAGCGACCCCGGCGGAAGGTGAGCCGGAAAAGGATCTCACCACCGTTTCGCACCACGCAATGAAGATCGCTTTCCGTACGGGCGGCGTCGTCGGCATGTTCACCGTGGGACTGGGCCTGCTGGGCGCCTCCTGCGTGGTGCTCGTGTACGCGGCCAACGCCCCGAAGGTGCTCGAAGGGTTCGGCCTCGGAGCCGCCCTGATCGCCATGTTCATGCGTGTCGGCGGCGGTATCTTCACCAAGGCCGCCGATGTCGGTGCCGACCTGGTCGGCAAGGTCGAGCAGGGCATTCCGGAGGACGACCCGCGCAATGCCGCGACCATCGCCGACAACGTGGGCGACAACGTCGGCGACTGCGCCGGTATGGCTGCCGACCTGTTCGAGTCGTACGCCGTGACCCTGGTCGCCGCGCTGATCCTCGGCAAGGCCGCCTTCGGTGACTCGGGGCTCGCCTTCCCGCTGATCGTTCCCGCGATCGGTGTCATCACCGCCATGATCGGCATCTTCGCGGTCGCCCCGCGCAGGACCGACCGCAGCGGCATGTCCGCGATCAACCGGGGGTTCTTCATCTCCGCGGTGATCTCGCTCGTGCTGGTGACAGTGGCCGTCTTCGTCTATCTCCCATCCTCGTACGCCGACCTCGACGGTGTCACCGACGCGGCCATCAAGGCCAAGGACGGCGACCCGCGGATCCTCGCGGTCGTCGCGGTGGCCATCGGCATCCTGCTCGCCGCTGTCATCCAGCAGCTGACGGGCTACTTCACCGAGACGACCCGGCGTCCCGTGCGGGACATCGGCAAGAGCTCGCTGACCGGCCCCGCCACGGTGGTCCTCGCCGGTATCTCAGTCGGCCTCGAGTCGGCCGTCTACACCGCTCTGCTGATCGGTCTGGGCGTCTACGGCGCCTTCCTGCTCGGCGGTACGTCGATCATGCTCGCCCTGTTCGCGGTGGCGCTGGCCGGTACCGGCCTGCTCACCACAGTCGGCGTGATCGTCGCGATGGACACCTTCGGCCCGGTCTCCGACAACGCGCAGGGCATCGCCGAGATGTCCGGTGACGTCCAGGGCGCGGGCGCGCAGGTGCTCACCAACCTGGACGCCGTCGGCAACACCACCAAGGCCATCACCAAGGGCATCGCCATCGCCACCGCCGTCCTTGCGGCGTCGGCGCTCTTCGGCTCGTACCGCGACGCGATCACCACCGGCGCGCACGACGTCGGGGAGAAGCTCTCCGGAGCCGGTGCGCCGCTGAACCTGATGATGGACATCTCGCAGCCCAACAACCTCGTCGGTCTCATCGCGGGCGCGGCAGTCGTCTTCCTCTTCTCGGGGCTGGCGATCAACGCGGTGTCGCGGTCGGCGGGTGCGGTGGTGTACGAGGTGCGTCGGCAGTTCCGTGAGAAGCCCGGGATCATGGACTACACGGAGAAGCCGGAATACGGCAAGGTCGTCGACATCTGCACCAAGGACGCCCTGCGGGAGCTCACCACACCCGGTCTGCTCGCCGTCATGGCGCCGATCTTCATCGGGTTCACGCTCGGCGTCGGTGCGCTCGGCTCCTTCCTCGCCGGGGCGATCGGCACGGGCACCCTGATGGCGGTGTTCCTCGCCAACTCCGGTGGCGCCTGGGACAACGCCAAGAAGATGGTCGAGGACGGCGCGCACGGCGGCAAGGGCAGCGAGGCACACGCGGCCACGGTGATCGGCGACACGGTCGGCGACCCCTTCAAGGACACGGCCGGACCGGCGATCAACCCGCTGCTCAAGGTCATGAACCTGGTGTCGCTGCTGATCGCGCCAGCGGTCATCAAGTTCAGCTACGGTGCCGACGAGAACATCGGTGTGCGGATCTTCATCGCGATCCTCGCGTTCGTGGTCATCGTCGGAGCGGTCTACGTCTCCAAGCGGCGCGGTATCGCCGTGAGCGACGAGTCCGACGCCGAGCAGACCGCCAACCCTGCGGATCCCGCGGTGGTTTCGTAGACGGTCTTACGAGCGCACCGCTCCAGGGGCCGGCAGCCGACGCACATTCCGCGTCGGCTGCCGGCCCTTCCGGTTTCCGCACCCGCACCGTGACTCTTCTCTCTCTTGGTGCAAACCACTGCAAAACCTTCCAGGAGAACCCGTTCGGGCACGGTCTCCGGTGCCTCGGCGTGTAGGGTCCGTGGGCCGAGAGCCATGGAAGGGACCGATCCGGTGAACAAGAAGCTCGCGGCCGCACTGTCCGGCGGTGCGGTACTGGTGATGGCGCTGACGGGATGCAGCAGCAGCGGCGGCGGCGGAACCAAGGACAACAAGGAACTGGACGCCTGGGCCAAGAAGGTGTGCGACGCGGTTCCCGCCCAGGACGCCAAGATCAAGGCCGCCAACGCCTCGATCGCCGAGGCGGCGTCGAACACGTCGAACGCACCGGAGACCATCCAGAAGACCGACTCCCAGGCCTTCCAGGACATGTCCGACGGCTACAAGGCGCTCGCCACGGCCATCAGCGGCGCCGGTAGGCCCCCTGGCGTCACCGGCGGTGCCGCACGCCAGAGTGAGGCCGTCAAGAACCTCAACGAGCTCTCCAGCGCCTACGCCGACCTGAAGAAGAAGGTCGACGCGCTGGACACCAAGAACCAGGCGAAGTTCGCGACCGGCCTGCACGACATCGCCACCCAGATGACCGCACTGGAGGCGCAGAACAAGAGCGGCACCGCGGCCCTGAAGAACCTGGAGCAGGGCGACGTCAAGGACGCGATCGCCAAGCAGGCGAGCTGCAAGAAGGTGGCCGCCTCGGCATCGGCCACACAGGGCTGAACGAGGAACTGTTGCGGGGCCGCGGGTGACAATGGAGGGCGTGACCGACGCCACCCTGCCGACGCTGCCCGCATCAGACCGCCCCGACACCGCCACACGGCTGCGGGAGGCCCTCCTCGGGGCCGCCTTCACCGCCGACGGACTCCTCGACCTGCTCGGCGCCCCCGCGTACGCGGCGCTGGCCCGCAGCGAGACCGTACCGGCCCTCAGGGCGACCCGTGGCGACACGCCGCTGGAACTGCTCGTACGGCTGTTCCTGCTCCAGCAGCCCGTGCCCCACGCGCGCGTGGCGGCCGTTCTGCCCCTCGCCGAGTGTCTTCAGACGGGGTGGCTGGTGCGGGTGGGCGGCGACGAGGTCGCCGCGACCGTGGACGTACGGCCCTACGGCGGGCCGGGCGGCGAGGACTGGTTCATCGCGTCCGACCTGGGCTGCGCCGTCGGCGGGGCCGGCGGGATCGGCAGCCGGGAGGAGGGCGTCGTCCTCGGTGTCGGCGGCGCGTCCACGACACTGGCCGGGATCACCGTGCGCACGCCCGTCGCCGCCGCGCTCGACCTCGGCACCGGCTCCGGCATCCAGGCCCTGCACGCCACGCATCACGCCACGCGCGTGACGGCGACCGACGTCAACCCGCGCGCGCTGCACATCGCGGCGCTGACGCTGGCGCTGTCCGGCGCGTCTGCCGCGGATCTGCGCCAGGGCTCGCTGTTCGAGCCGGTCCGCGACGACGAGTCGTACGACCTGATCGTCTCCAACCCGCCCTTCGTGATCTCGCCCGGTGCCCGGCTGACGTACCGGGACGGCGGGATGGGCGGGGACGATCTGTGCCGCACGCTCGTTCAGCAGGCAGGGGAACGGCTGACCACGGGCGGGTTCGCGCAGTTCCTCGCCAACTGGCAGCACGTGGAAGGGGAGGACTGGCAGGACAGACTCAGGTCATGGGTGCCCCGCGGGTGCGACGCGTGGATCGTGCAGCGCGAGGTGCAGGACGTCACCCAGTACGCCGAGCTGTGGCTCAGGGACGCGGGCGACCACCGCGGCGATCCCGCCGAGTATCAGGCGCGGTACGACGCTTGGCTCGACGAGTTCGAGGCGCGCAAGGTCAAGGCGGTCGGCTTCGGCTGGATCACGCTGCGCCGGACGGCCGCCGCCGAGCCGTCGGTCGTCGTGGAGGAGTGGCCGCACCCGGTCGAGCAGCCGCTCGGCGACACGGTCCGGGCGCACTTCGAGCGCCTTGACTACCTCCGGGAGAACGACGACGCGGCCCTGCTCGAGGGCCACTTCAGGCTGACCGCGGAGGTCGTCCAGGAGCAGGTCGGGCTGCCCGGTGCCGAGGACCCGGAGCATGTGGTGCTGCGTCAGCACCGCGGGATGCGCCGGGCCACCAAGGTGGATACGGTCGGCGCGGGCTTCGCGGGCGTGTGCGACGGCACGCTCAGCGCTGGACGCATCCTGGACGCCATCGCGCAGCTCGTCGGCGAGGACCCGGTGATGCTGCGCGACCGCACCCCGCAGCAGATCCGGCTGCTGGTGGAGCAGGGGTTCCTCGAACCGGCCCGGTGAGGCGGGCGCCGGGCGGGGCCGTCGGTGTCGCGGTGGCCATGGGCGTCGGTGGTGGCACTGGGTGTCGGCGGTGGCAATGGCGTCGGCGACGCCGGTGGTTCTGGTGATGCCGGTGCTGGCGCGTGTTCAATCTGGTACCAGCTGTTCTGATTGATGCCGGTGGTTCTGCTGATGCCGGTGGCTCAGATTGGTGCCAGTGGGTCTGCTGCCGTCGGTGGTTCGGGTGTCCCCCGTGGGGGCAGCCGGAAAAAAAGACTTGAAAGTCACCGGCGCCCGCGCTTCCCGCGCGCCCCCGAAGGTTGATTCGAGCAAGTGTTCGGGCAACTTCTGGCCGTCCGTTCACCTTCGGTTCGCCCGATGGATGCCTGTACGTGGGACTCTCGCGGCGCTGGGCACTCGCGGACGGAGAACAGGGGCAGGGGAGCGATGGAGAGCGGACCGGCGATCTTCGCGGGGACAGTGTTCGCCCTGTTCGGAGGCGCATTGCTGCTGTGGACCGTCGTCCGGGTCCGGCTCGGTGAGCCCGTGGCCCACGGTGTGAACCAGATCGCATCCGCCACCCTCGCGACCACGGTCGCGGTGATCGCGCTGGGCCTCGGAGCGTGGTGCTTCACCCACGTGTGAGCTGCGCTCACGGCCTTCCGGCCGGGTAACCGGTAGGTCACGCTCCGGACAGGACGGCGGGAACGGCCGGACACTCCGGGCGGCAGGAATGGCGGTAGTCGGGTTACCGTTCGAGTGGCCGTTGCGGGCTTTCCCCGTTTGACACGGGGGCGGGATGTACCGTCACACTCCGCAGCGTCACATGCGAGCGACCCGAAAAGGCGCGACGGTGTCGGGAGAGCGAACGCGCGGAGCCCCAAGGGCTGAGCACGTGCGCCGTCCGGGCACCGGGTGCAGCGCCCCGTAGGTGAGCGAGCCATGAAAGCAGCCCCGACCCCGGGACGAAGCCTGGGGAGGCCCCAGCGTCGACCGGAGAGAAGAGCGAAGTTGTCCCCGACCAGCGAGACCGCAACCGGCGGCCGCCGACTCGTCATCGTGGAGTCGCCTGCCAAGGCGAAGACGATCAAGGGTTATCTCGGCCCCGGCTACATCGTCGAGGCCAGCGTCGGGCACATCCGCGACCTCCCCAACGGCGCCGCCGAGGTGCCGGAGAAGTACACCGGAGAAGTCCGCCGCCTCGGCGTGGACGTCGAACACGACTTCCAGCCCATCTATGTGATCAACGCCGACAAGAAGGCGCAGGTCAAGAAGCTCAAGGATCTGCTGAAGGACTCCGACGAGCTCTTCCTGGCGACGGACGAGGACCGGGAGGGCGAGGCGATCGCCTGGCACCTCCAGGAGGTCCTCAAGCCGAAGATCCCGGTCAAGCGCATGGTGTTCCACGAGATCACCAAGGACGCCATCCGCGCGGCCGTGGACAACCCGCGCACGCTCAACCAGAGGCTGGTCGACGCCCAGGAGACCCGCCGCATCCTCGACCGCCTCTACGGCTACGAGGTCTCGCCGGTCCTGTGGAAGAAGGTCATGCCGCGCCTGTCGGCGGGCCGCGTGCAGTCGGTCGCCACACGCCTCGTCGTGGAGCGGGAACGCGAGCGCAGGGCTTTTCGTTCTGCTGAGTACTGGGACCTCACGGGCACCTTCGCGACCGGCCGCGCGGGGGACTCGTCGGACCCGTCGTCGCTGGTCGCGCGCCTTCAGACCGTCGACGGCAGGCGGGTCGCGCAGGGCCGCGACTTCGACTCCCTGGGACAACTCAAGAGTGCGAACACCCTCCACCTCGACGAGGCGAACGCCCGCGCCCTCGCCGCCGCCCTGGAGAGCACCCGCTTCGCCGTCCGGTCCGTCGAGTCCAAGCCGTACCGCCGCTCGCCGTATGCCCCGTTCCGTACGACGACGCTCCAGCAGGAGGCCAGCCGCAAGCTCGGCTTCGGCGCGAAGGCGACGATGCAGGTCGCCCAGAAGCTGTACGAGAACGGCTACATCACGTACATGCGTACGGACTCCACGACGCTCAGCGACACCGCTGTCGCCGCCGCCCGCGCGCAGGTCACACAGCTCTACGGCGCCGACTACCTGCCGCCCGCCCCGCGCACGTACACCGGCAAGGTCAAGAACGCCCAAGAGGCGCACGAGGCGATCCGTCCCTCGGGCGACCGCTTCCGCACCCCCGCGGAGACGGGCCTGACCGGCGACCAGTTCAAGCTCTACGAGCTGATCTGGAAGCGGACCGTCGCCTCCCAGATGAAGGACGCGACCGGCAACAGCGTGACCGTGCGGATCGGCGGCACGGCAGCCGACGGCCGGGACGTCGAATTCAGCGCCTCCGGTAAGACGATCACCTTCCACGGCTTCCTGAAGGCGTACGTCGAGGGCGCCGACGACCCGAACGCCGAGCTGGACGACCGCGAGCGCCGCCTGCCCCAGGTCGCCGAGGGCGACGCTCTGACGGCCGGGGAGATCACGGCCGAGGGCCACGCCACCAAGCCCCCGGCCCGCTACACCGAGGCCAGCCTGGTCAAGGAGCTCGAAGAGCGCGAGATCGGCCGCCCGTCGACCTACGCGTCGATCATCGGCACCATCCTCGACCGCGGCTATGTGTTCAAGAAGGGCACGGCCCTCGTGCCGTCCTTCCTGTCCTTCGCCGTGGTCAACCTCCTGGAGAAGCACTTCGGGCGGCTCGTCGACTACGACTTCACCGCCAGGATGGAGGACGACCTCGACCGCATCGCCCGCGGCGAGGCCCGGGCTGTGCCGTGGCTGAAGCGGTTCTACTTCGGCGAGGGCGTCGCGGAAGGCGGCGCGGCGGACGCCGGCAACGGCGACGGGGACCACCTCGGCGGCCTCAAGGAACTGGTGACCGACCTGGGCGCGATCGACGCGCGCGAGGTGTCCACGTTCCCGGTGGGCAACGACATCGTGCTGCGTGTCGGCCGGTTCGGCCCGTACATCGAGCGCGGTGAGCGGGACTCCGAGCAGCACCAGCGCGCGGACATCCCGGACGACCTGGCGCCCGACGAACTCACCGTCGAACTGGCGGAGGAACTGCTCGCCAAGCCGAGCGGCGACTTCGAACTGGGCGCCGACCCGGAGACCGGCCACCAGATCGTCGCCAAGGCCGGCCGCTACGGCCCGTACGTGACGGAGGTCCTCCCCGAGGGCACCCCGAAGACCGGCAAGAACGCCGTCAAGCCGCGCACGGCCTCGCTGTTCAAGTCGATGTCCCTGGACACGGTGACGCTCCAGGACGCGCTCCGGCTGATGTCGCTGCCGCGTGTCGTCGGCACCGACGCCGACGGCGTGGAGATCACCGCGCAGAACGGCCGCTACGGCCCGTACCTGAAGAAGGGCACGGACTCGCGGTCCCTCCAGACCGAGGACCAGCTCTTCACGATCACCCTGGAAGAGGCGCAGGCGATCTACGCCCAGCCCAAGCAGCGGGGCCGGGCCGCAGCCAAGCCGCCGCTGAAGGAGCTGGGCGAGGACCCGGTCAGCGGGAAGCCCGTGGTGGTCAAGGACGGCCGGTTCGGGCCTTACGTCACCGACGGCGAGACCAACGCGACCCTGCGCTCGGGCGACAGCGTCGAGGAGATCACCCCGGAGCGCGGCTTCGAACTGCTCGCCGAGAAGCGCGCCAAGGGCCCCGCCAAGAAGACCGCGAAGAAGGCGCCCGCCAAGAAGACGGCCGCCAAGACCACCGCGGCCAAGAAGACGGCGGCCAAGAAGACCACCGCGAAGAAGACGGCGGCCAAGACGACGACGGCGAAGAAGGCCACGACGGCACGGAAGACGACGGCCGCCAAGGCGTCCTCGGCGGACGACTGACATCCGACGGCCGGGGGGCACACGGGCTGCATTCCTGGGCACGCATCGGCAGCATCCGCTGCGCGTGTGGCTCGTGTGGCTCGTGTGGCGCGCGTGTGGCTCGTGTGGCTCGTGTGGCGCGTGCAGCCGTGTGGCGGTATGCGACGTGCCTCGGCAGGGCCGGGTATGCGACGTGCCTCGGTCGGCGTGTGCGAGGTGCCTCGGCAGGCGTAGGCGGCCTGCCGAGGCCGTCCGAGCGCGTACACGAGTGCGCGCCCCCAGGCAACACTTCTGTACCGGGGCGTGCGCACGTTCGGACGGTGACAGCATGCTGTCAGCCAGTCCCGATAGGCTGAACGCATGACCCGAGCCGAGCAGCCGACGGCACACCACCCGGCCCCCGACGACGCCCTCGTCGCGGACTCCCGAGAGCGTGCCGTCCGCGCACTGTTGCGCCGACCCCAGCTGAAACGGTTGTGGAGCGCGCAGCTCGTGGGAGGCGTCGGCGACGCCCTCGCGCTCCTCGTGCTGATCCTGCTCGCCCTCCAGGCGTCCATCGCCGAGGGCTCCTTCGGCGGCGGTTACCGGGGTGTGGCGTTCGCGGTGGCGTCCGTCCTCGCGGTGCGCATCCTGGCGACGCTCCTGTTCGGAGCCGTCCTCCTCGGCCCGCTCACCTCGCTGACCGCGCCGGACGGCCCGCTCGACCGCCGCTGGACGATGGTCGGCGCCGACGCGCTGCGTGCCGTACTGCTGCTCATCGCCCCGCTGTGGATCGACTGGACGCCGGACAACGCGCTGGCCGTCCTCATGGTCACTGTGTTCGTCACCGGTGTCGCCGAGCGCCTGTGGACGGTGTGCCGGGAGAGCGCCGCGCCCGCCCTGCTGCCCGCCCCGCCCCCGGAGGGCGCCACGGTACGGCCGCTGCCCGACCACATGGACGCCCTGCGCCGTCTGACGCTGCGCACGACCTTCGTCGCGATCCCGCTCGCCGCCGCCGCGCTCGTCGCCGCCGCGCTGATCAACAACCTGCTCGGCACCGTCGTC
The DNA here is from genome assembly GCF_054729195.1 of Streptomyces sp. YIM S03343. NCBI lineage: Bacteria > Bacillati > Actinomycetota > Actinomycetes > Kitasatosporales > Streptomycetaceae > Streptomyces > Streptomyces sp. YIM S03343. The sequence goes on along the minus strand of NZ_JBPUKX010000001.1, from coordinate 4,197,867 downwards.
GAATGGTTCGACCAGCACCAGGCGGCCCTCGGCTCGTACGTCGCGGCGGGACTGTTCGCCGCGTCCCTGAACCTGCTGGTCTTCCTGGAGGTGCCCGACACCCGCACCCCCCGCGCGCGGTCCCCGCTGGAGGGCCTGCGTCGCCCCAGGACCGGCACCGGCCCCGACAAGGGCCGTACCGGCGCGATCCCGCTGCTGGTGTTCGCCTGCGCCGCCGTCGCCGGGGCGATTTCCGCCGCCGTCGCCGTGTCGGTGCTGCACGCCACGGACCTGGGCGGCGGCCCGGTCCTGTACGGCCTGCTGGTGCTCGCGCTGACCGGCGGCGTGGTGATCGGCATCCGTACGGCGCCGCTGATGCTGGTGTCCCTGTCGCGACGCAGACTGCTCGCACTGTCCATCGCCTTCACCGGTGTCGCACTGCTCGCGGCCGGACTGGTACCGGACGTCACCAGCGTGCTGCTGATCGACGCCCTGGCCGGCGTCGGCGCCGGTGTGGCCGCCAACACCGGGCACACCCTGCTCGACCAGGAGGCCGAGGACTACCGGCGCGCCCGTACGACCGAGCACCTGCACACCGTCGTCCGGGTCCTCGTGGCCCTCGGCGCGGTGCTCGCCCCCCTGGTGGCGGCCCTCATCGGCCGGCACCGCCTGGAGAGCGGCCGGTTCGTGTTCGCGCACGGCGGAGCCGCGTTCACCCTGATGCTGGTGGGCGCGCTGCTGCTGCCGGTGGCCGTGCTGGTGCTCGCCAAGGTCGACGACCGTTCCGGCGTACCGCTGCGCCAGGACCTGCGCGACGCGCTGCTCGGCGGCGACGACCCCGTACAGACGCCCGCGACCGGCGGCTTCTTCATCGCCCTGGAGGGCGGCGACGGCGCAGGGAAGTCCACCCAGGCGGGGGCGCTCGCCGAGTGGATCAGGTCCAAGGGCCACGAGGTCGTCCTCACCCATGAACCCGGGGCCACCCCGGTGGGCAAGCGGCTGCGGTCGATCCTGCTGGACGTGTCGTCGGCGGGCCTGTCCCACCGCGCGGAGGCGCTGCTGTACGCGGCGGACCGCGCCGAGCACGTCGACACCGTCGTACGACCCGCCCTGGAGCGCGGCGCGGTGGTGATCTCGGACCGCTACATCGACTCGTCGGTGGCCTACCAGGGTGCGGGCCGCGACCTCTCGCCGACCGAGATCGCCCGTATCAACCGCTGGGCGACCAACGGGCTCGTCCCCCATCTGACCGTCCTGCTCGACGTGTCGCCGGAGGCCGCCCGCGAGCGGTTCACCGAGGCCCCGGACCGGCTGGAGTCGGAGCCCGCCGAGTTCCACGCGCGCGTGCGGTCCGGTTTCCTCACGCTGGCCGCCGCCGATCCCGGCCGCTATCTGGTCGTGGACGCGGGCCAGGAGCCCGAGGCCGTCACCACCGTGATCCGGCACCGCCTCGACACCGTGTTGCCGCTGTCCGAGGCCGAGAAACAGGCCCAGGAGGAGGCACGGCGCAAGGCCGAGGAGGAGGCCCGCCGCGAGGCGGAGGAGGAAGCCGCCCGCAAGGCCGAGGAGGAGCGCCTGGAGCGGGAGCGCGAGGAGCAGCTGGCGAAGCTGCGCGCCGAGGAGGAAGAGCGCAAGCGGCGCGAGCTGGAGGAGGCGCAGCGGCGCGAGGCCGAGCGGCAGGCCGAGGAGGCCAGGCAGCGTGCGGAGGAGGCGGCCAGGCGCGCCGAGGAGGAGCGTCAGCGGCTGCTCGCGGAGGAGAAGGCCCGCGCCGAGGAGGAAGCCCGCCGCAAGGTGGAGGAGGAGCGGCGCCGCAAGCAGGCCGAGGAGGAGGCCCGGCTGCGCCGTGAGGCCGAGGAACGCAGGCTGGAGAAGCAGCGCAGGGCCGAGGAGGCGCTGCTGAGGGCGGAGGAGGCACGCCGGCTGGCCGCGGAGGCGGCGGCCGCCGCGGACACGGCGTCCCGGCAGCCCACGGTCACCGACACGCCGGTCGCGGCGTCGGCCGGGGCGGAGGCGATCACTACGCCTGCGCCGGTGGTGACGCGGGACGAGGCGGCTGCGGGTTCTGCGGGTTCCGCTGGGTCAGGGGCTTCCGGGGACCGGGAGACCGGGGCCAGGGCCGAGCGCAGGACCGGGTCCAGGGCGGAGTCCGAGTCCGAGGTGACGGCCAAGCTGCCGAAGCCGCCGGTCACGCCTGTTCCGTCAGGTGCGGCGGACGAGACGGCCGTACTGCCTCCGGTCCGGCCGGGTGCCGCCGATGAGACGGCCGTGATACCGCCCGTACGGCCGGGTGCGGCGGACGAGACCGCGGTGCTGCCGCCGGTCGGGCCGGGCCCGCAGGACGCCCTCGCGGACCGGCTGCCCCGCGGCTACTTCCGGGACGAGCGCCCGGCCCCGGCGCGCCCCGACGGCTCCGACGACCGCACGCGCGAGCTGCCGCAGATCGACCCGGCCGCGGCGGAGGCCCCGCGCAGGCGGCAGCGGCCCGACTGGGCGGAGGAGACGCCGCTGGACGACCTGCCGTCGCTGGCCGACGAACTGCTCGGCCCGCGGGACGACGACGAGCACGACGACTGGGGCCGAGGCGAGGGACGGGGACGCCGGGACTGACCGGAGGCCGGTGACGGCGGCGCAGCGCCGCCGTCACCACCGCCCTCACAGCAGTCGCCGGCACCCCGTTGTCAGTGGTGGCCCCCACAATGGACGGCGACAGATCTTCGCCGGACGGCGATGGATGACGCACGACGACGCACCACGATGTATGACGACGCACCGTGAAGCGTGATTCGTGACGCGTGATTCGTGACGCTTGACGCGTGACAAGGACGAGGGACGAAGGGGCGGTCCGACCCATGACCGTGTGGGACGACCTGGTCGGCCAGGAGAAAGTGAGCGAGCAGCTGGACGCGGCTGCCCGCGACGCCGACGCGCTCGTCACCGCTGCCGCCACCGCCGCCCCGCCGCCCGAGGCGTCGAAGATGACGCACGCATGGCTGTTCACCGGCCCGCCCGGTGCGGGCCGTAACCAGGCCGCCCGTGCCTTCGCCGCCGCCCTCCAGTGCGTCAGCCCCGACCGCGCCCTCGGCGGCAGCCCGGGCTGCGGCTTCTGCGACGGCTGTCATACGGCGCTGGTCGGCACCCATGCCGATGTCACGACGGTCGCCGCCGTCGGCACGCAGATCCTGGCCGAGGACATGCGGGACACCGTTCGGAAGTCGTTCACCGCACCGGCGGGCGGCCGCTGGCAGATCATCCTGGTCGAGGACGCCGAGCGGCTGAACGAGAAGTCGGCCAACGCCGTCCTCAAGGCCGTCGAGGAGCCCGCCCCGCGCACGGTGTGGATGCTGTGCGCGCCCTCGATCGAGGACGTGCTGCCGACCATCCGCTCCCGCTGCCGCCATCTGAACCTGCGCACGCCGTCGGTTGACGCCGTGGCCGACATGCTCGTCCGCCGCGACGGCATCGAGCCGGACGTCGCCGCAGCGATGGCCCGCGCCACCCAGGGGCATGTGGACCGGGCCCGCCGCCTGGCCACCGACCCTGCGGCCCGCGAACGCCGCGCCGCAGTGCTGAAGCTGCCGCTTCGGGTGGAGGAGATCGGAAGCGCCCTCAGAGCCGCCCAGGAGCTGGTCGACGCGGCCACCGAGGACGCCAAACAACTCGCCGAGGAGCGGGACGGCAAGGAGACCGAGGAACTGAAGGCGGCGCTGGGTGCCGCCCAGGGCGGCCGGATGCCGCGCGGCACCGCGGGAGTGATGAAGGAACTGGAGGAGAGACAGAAACGCCGCCGCACCCGCACACAGCGTGACAGCCTCGACCTCGCCCTCACCGACCTCACCGCCTTCTACCGTGACGTCCTGGCCCTCCAGCTCGGCTCCCGCACGGCGATAGCCAACGCGGACGGGGAGGACGCCCTGGAGCGACTGGCCCGCTCCAGCACCCCGGAGTCCACACTGCGCCGCATCGAGGCGATCGCCGCCTGCCGCGACGCTCTGGACCGCAATGTGGCACCGCTGCTGGCGGTGGAGGCGATGACGATGGCGCTGAGATCGGGCTGACGCAGGCGCGGGGCGCAGCAGAGCGCCCCCCGGCCGTCTCCGACCGCCCTTGACCCCACGACGCCCCGGCCGTCTCCGGTCACGGGACGTTGACGCAGTAACCCTTACGAGCGGAAAGGATTGCGGAACGTACGCGAATGATCGCCCAGGGTTACGCTCGACGGATGCGCCTCCGCAAGCCCCCAGCTGTACTCGCCTCCCTCGCCGCCATGGCGACCACCGCGGCCCTCCTGCTCACCGGGTGTTCCGCCGACAACCCGGTGACGGCCTCGCCCGGCACGGCGGCGGCGGGGGAAGCGCAGGCGCTGCTGACGCCGCTGCCGAAGTCGACGTCGGCCGCCCTGGCGCCGTACTACCGGCAGCGGCTGACCTGGCGAAACTGCGGGGTACCGGGCTTCCAGTGCGCCACGCTGAAGGCACCGCTCGACTACGCGAAGCCCACCGCGGGCGACGTACGGCTGGCCGTGGCACGCAAGAAGGCCACCGCGCAGGGCAGACCGCTGGGCTCGCTCCTGGTCAACCCGGGCGGACCGGGCGGCTCGGCGGTCGGCTATCTGGAGCAGTACGCCGGGATCGGCTACCCCGCCGGGGTGCGCGCCCGCTACGACATGGTCGCGATGGACCCGCGCGGCGTAGCCCGCAGCGCGCCGGTCACATGTCTCGACGGGCACGCGATGGACACGTACACGCAGACCGACCCGACGCCTGACGACGCTAGGGAGACCGAGGCGCTCGTCGCGGCGTACAAGAAGTTCGCGGAAGGCTGCGGCGCCCGCTCACCGGGCCTGCTGCGCCATGTCTCCACGGTGGAGGCGGCCCGGGACATGGACATCCTGCGCGCGGTGCTGGGCGACCGGCGGCTGAATTATGTGGGCGCGTCGTACGGCACCTTCCTCGGAGCGACGTACGCGGGGCTCTTCCCGTCCCGGGTGGGCAGGCTGGTGCTGGACGGTGCGATGGACCCGTCGCTGCCTGCGCGCCGTATGAACCTTGATCAGACGGCGGGCTTCGAGACGGCGTTCCGGTCCTTCGCGAAGGACTGCGTACGGCACGCGGACTGCCCCCTGGGCCACAAGGGCACCACCACACCCGAAGCGGCCCGCACCCTCAAGACTCTGTTCCGCGCACTGGACGCCCACCCCGTCCCGGCGGGCGATGCGGACGGCCGCAGAGTCGGTGAGGGGCTCGCCACGACCGGCGTGATCGCGGCGATGTACGACGAGTCGGCGTGGCCGCAGCTGCGCGAGGCGCTGTCCTCGGCGATGCGGGAGCACGATGGCGCCGGACTCCTGGCCCTCTCCGACAGCTACTACGAGCGCGGCGCGGACGGCCACTACACCAACCTGATGTCCGCCAACGCCGCGGTGAACTGCCTGGACCTCCCCGCGCCCTACGCGGCCCCGGACCAGGTGGAGGAAGCCCTCCCGGCCTTCGAGAAGGCGTCCCCGGTCTTCGGCGAGGGCCTGGCCTGGGCCTCCCTGACCTGCGCGTACTGGCCGGTGCGCCCGACGGGTGAACCGCACCGCATCGAGGCCCGGGGCGCCGCCCCGATCATCGTCGTGGGCACCACCCGCGATCCGGCCACCCCCTACCCCTGGGCCCGCTCCCTCGCGAGCCAGCTCACCTCGGCGCGCCTCCTCACCTACGACGGCGACGGCCACACGGCCTACGGCCGAGGCAGCACGTGCATCGACACCACGATCAACACATACCTCCTCAACGGCACCCCGCCCGCGTACGGAAAGCGCTGCTCATAGCCTCGCCCCCTACCCTGGATCCCACCCCTCCGACCCCTGGTCGGAGCACCCCCGGAAACTGTGTAGACTTTCCGATGTTGCCGATCGCACCATGGTGCAGGCAGCATGCCGCCTTAGCTCAGATGGCCAGAGCAACGCACTCGTAATGCGTAGGTCTCGGGTTCGAATCCCGAAGGCGGCTCTTTCCATGCCCAGGTCGGACAGTGTCTGACCTGGGCATTCGCGTTCAGCGGATACGCCGACGGCGGTGGACGCGGGCCGCGCGGCGCCGACGGCCACGATCGTGCCCACGTTCGGCCGTCGGTCATCCAGAGACCGCTGTCCGCAGCGTTGCAGTTGTTGCTCCCCGGCCCAACGTCCTCCTCGATAGGCTGCTTTGGTGCAGGCGTGGTGGCGGTGCAGCCACCCCGGACATCGAGGCGTGCCAAAGGACGGTCGGCTTGGGTGAGAGGCTGAGACTCGCAGACGTCGAACACATTCCGGCGGACGAGCTCGTACCGCTGATCACCGATAGTTTCGACAACCTCGTCACGGTAGCCATCGCGGAAGCCACCAACGGCTACATTCCGCAACGCACCCGTCGCTTGACTCTGTCGGGGATCTTGAGGATCCCCGGCGGGGCAGCATGATCAACGGGCATGCTCGGCTCTGTTCAAGGACCGATGCAGTTGTCGAGGTGCCCGTTGTCGCTTCACGCCCGTTCTGGTGAGCAAGTCCCTTCTCTGACCATGCAGATGGCGCGGGCGAGCAACCCGAGCGGTACAACGGCGATGTGGGTGAGAGACCGCCTGGGCGGGCTGTGGCGTGACGAGGACTTCGCCGACTGGTACCCCCGCGACGGCCGCCCAGGGCTCTCGCCCGCCCAGCTGGCCACCGTCTGTGTGCTCCAGTTCCTGCTCGGTCTGTCGGACCGGCAGGCGGCCGAAGCGGTTCGCTGCCGCATCGATTTCAAATACGCGCTGGCCATGGAACTGGACGATCCCGGCTTCCACCACAGCGTGCTGGCCGACTTCCGCGACCGTCTCACCGAGGACGGCCGAGCCGACCGTCTCCTCGACCTCGCGCTCGAACGCCTGAAGGAGGCCGGTCTCGTTCGCGAACGCACCACCCAGCGCACGGACTCCACCCACGTCCTGGCCGCGGTGCGCGACCTGACCCGGCTGGAACTGGTCACCGAGGCCGTCCGCGCCGCGCTGGAAGAGCTGGCCGGCACCGCTGATCACCTGCTGGCCGGCCTGGTGGACGAGGAGTGGGGGCGCCGCTACGGCCGTCCGGTCCGTCTGGGCAAGAACCCCACCCGCCCCAAGACCAGAATCCTCGCCACCGGAGGCGACGCCGTCCGGCTGATCGAGCACCTCGGGCAGCACGGGCCGGAACGCCTGTCAGGGCCCCGCGTCCAGGCCCTGCGGCAGATCATGGTGCAGAACTACTACCGTGACGGGGCCGGGCGCCTGCGCTGGCGCACCGTGGAGGACGGCGGGCTGCCGCCCTCGTCCGTCGCGGTCGTCTCGCCCTACGATCCGACGGCCCGCTACGCGCGCCGCGGACACGTCACCCGTTGGAAGGGGTTCGTCGCGCATCTCACCGAGACCTGCGATCCCGACGGCGTCAACGTGATCACGGATGTGGCCACCACCGATGCCACCGGCTACGACGCGAAGGCTCTGCCCGGCATCCACACCCGGCTCAAGCGCCGCGGGCTGCTGCCCGCCGAGCATCTGGTCGACGGCGGCTACACCTCCCTGGTCCATCTGGAACAGGCAGCCCGCGAACACCAGGTCACGGTCACCGGACCACTGCCGGTCAACACCACCCGCCAGAACCGCAGGAACAACGGGTTCGGCCGCGACGACTTCCACATCGACTTCGACCGTCGGCAGGTCACCTGCCCGCAGGGCGAGACCAGCGCGGGCTGGCACGGCCCCTACCCGACTTCCTCGCCCACGGCGGCACCTCTGATCGTGGCCCGGTTCACCAAGAGCCAGTGCCGGCCCTGCCCGGTCCGCACCCGCTGCACGACCACCGCCGACAGCGCCCGGAGCGTGGGCTTCCCCCCGCGAGAACTCCGTGACCTGCAACTCCGAGTCCGTGCCGAGCAGCAGACACCCGAATGGCAGGCTCGCTACGCGGTCCGCTCCGGAGTGGAAGGCACCATCAACGAGCTCGCCCACGGACACGGCATGCGCCACTGCCGCTACCGGGGACAGCACAAAGCCCACTTACAGCACGTGTTCACAGCCATCGCTGCAAACATCGAGCGCCTCAGCCGACGGCCGCCGACCGGAGAAGCGCCTCCGTCCCGACGGCCGACCGCCTTCCAGAACTACCTGGACCAGCACGGGATCCCCCGGCCGAGGTCTTGGCGGTCCGCCAGAGACTGAGCAGACCGCCAAGATCCCCGACAGAGTCAGCGTGGAGCGTAAGAGTGGTACGAACTCCCATCTCACCGCCCTGGGCTGGCTGAGGAATGCATTCTCGAGCGAGTACGCGGAGCTTCTTGAGCAGGAGCGTGCCCGCCGGAACGTGGGCGACAAAGTCGAGAAGCCCCCGTTCCGCGACGTGCACGAGCAGATCAAGTACGCCTATGAGTGCGGCCAGATCACCGCGCCCCGCACTCCGGAAGTCGACAGGCTGCTCGTCGCCGATGGTGCAACTGTGCGACTCGCTGCTGCCGACGACGCCAAGGATCAAGAAGAACGCAACATGGTGCTGCGCCATCCCCTGATGCTGGGCCGTTGGGAGAACGCACTGCGGGAACTTGGGGAGATGACCGCAGAACGGGCGCATGCGGAAACCCCTCATGGATTGGGAACCCTCCCTGAGGACTTCTACGCCCTACCCCTGGAGGAAGCGACCGTGGTGCTCAACGCCCGCCGTTTTCTCGCGGCCATCCAGCAGCGGCGTCTCGAGTACAAGCGCCACGTCCGTCAGATCACCCACGCGTTGCGTGAGCGGGAGCGTGAAAGCTCCCACGCCATCGCTGCGGCCGAAGCCAAAGCCGCGGTCGGCCAGCTTCTCATCGAAAGGCGCTCGTCCGAGTACGCCTACGTCCGCGCCGCGCTGCGGCCGCACGAAGAGCGCGACGGCTTTCTACCCAGGTCGCTCGTCACCAGCCCGAAGCGCGCCGAGATCAAGCGTCGTGTCCTGGCGGCCTTGGCGGACGGGACGTGGATGCAGTCGGCGTCGTCGAAAGCGGAAGGAGCGGGGTGAGCCCAGGCGCAGACGCCGCAATCGTGTCGTTGCCCTGCGCCTTGGCCAGAGTCGTAGGACGGGGCGGCGTTGCAGTGGCGTGGGGCGGCTGCTTCCGCTTTGCGACTGGGGGCCCGTGGGGGTTGTGACCTGGTAGGTGCGGAGGATCTTGCGGTAGGTGAGTGTTCGGTCGCCCGGGAATGCCAGTCCTCCGTCAGACGGCCACAAGAACGATAGTCTCTGCCGGATTGCGGATTGCGGATTGCGGATTGCGGATTGCGGATTGCGGTTCACGATCACGGATCACGGATCACGAGGCCGACCCCACCATCCGGGCGGGTGAAAACCAGATGGTGTTCCTCGCAGGCTTCCCCGGCTGCTTCGCGTGCTTCCTCTTGTTGCTCCTTGTGCCGGAGCATGCCCTGCCCCCCTCCGGGCCGCTCGGTCACTGATTGTCAGACCCTCGTGGCACAGTGTGAAAACAGGGAACGCGGGGGAGGAACATCATGGCCGGTACGGCGGCAAAACACCTCACGCTCGAAGCAGCACGCCGGGAACTCGGTCTGTCAAAGGGCGAGTTCACTCTGGGGATCGAACACGGCGTGATCCGTACGTGCTGGAGGGGAGACGAGCTGTGCGTCACAGTGGGCGAGGTGGCCCGGTGGCGTGCGAGTCCCGGCGAACTCGCCGAACTCACCTGCCTGGTACATGCGGCGGAGGCCGCCGGGCTCGCGGGGATCAGCCGACACCGATTCGACCAGTTGGCGCGTGCCGGGGTCATCCGCCCAGTCCGGTCGTACACCAATCGCTATCACGCCGAGGTCTGGCAGTACTCGGCCGCCGACGCCCGCCAGTTGCCGGAGCGTTGTCCCGAGTTGCTCGGTGCCCGGCTGCCCGGCCCCGTCCTGGCCGAACTGGCCGCCGGCGCCGACCGCAGGGCCGAGGGCTACCGTTCGCGGCTCCGTGCCCAGGCGTTGCTGATACTGCGTGGCACCTGGGCGAAAGCCGCCGCGTGGTCGTACTGGCTGAGCGCCGTGCAGCCGCCTGTCGACCGAGCGGAGCTCAGCCAGGCCGAGGTCGTCCATCTCATGCGGCGTGCAGCGGAGGAGTGCCTCGCGGACGTGCTGGGCTCGCAGGCGAGTCCTGCCACCCCTGAGGAGCAGGCAGATGCCGCCCGGGAGTTCACGGCCGCGCTGCGCAGGGCACGGCGCAGTTCCCCGGCGCCCGAGCTGATCGCTCCTTCCGGCGCGGCGTCGCGGCTGGGCTGCGCCGTGGAACAGATCCCGGACGCGTACCGCGACCACGGTGTCCCCGCGGACCTCCTCGAACAGAGCGTGGCCGATGACCTGGCCACGGTGCCCGCCCCCGCGCAGGCCACGGTGGTGCGTGCACGGCGGGCCGCGCAGCACCGGAGGGACGAACGGAGGGCGGCCCGCCAAGCCGGACAGGCCGCGAAGCGGCTGCGCGAGCAACGCGAGCGTGCAGCCGCCGCGCGTGCCCGCGCCCATATCCCGGAACGTACAGGCAACCCCATGGTGACCTTCCACCTGGGCCCCACCAACTCCGGTAAGACACATGACGCCGTCGCCCTGCTGGCCGCGCGCGCTGAGGCCGGGCGAACCGGCGTGTACGCGGCACCGCTGCGCATGCTCGCCTTCGAGGTCTACGAACGGCTGTGCAGCCGACTCGGTGCGGAGAGGGTTGGTCTGCGCACGGGTGAGGAATACCGCAATCCGGATGCGCCAGTGCTGTGCTGCACTGCTGAGGCGGCGCCCACTGACGGCGATTTCCTGGTCGTCGACGAAGCGCACTGGCTGGCCGATGAGGGCCGTGGCCATGCCTGGACCCTCCTGCTGCTCTCCGGAGCACATACCGAGGTGCACGTCTGCGCCGCACCGGAAGCCGAGGATCTGCTGCGCAAGCTCTTCGCCCCCGGCGCGGACATCACTGTGCTCCGCCACGCCCGGCACGGCACACTGAGTCGGACGGAGGAGTTCCGGGCTGCGACCCTCCCGTCGGCAAGTGCGGTGGTGGCCTTCTCCCGTAAAGCCGTTCTCGCCCTGCACCGCGAACTGCTCGAGGCGGGCCGGTCAGCGACGGTCCTCTACGGCGCGATGCCGCCCGCGGCGCGCCGCGAGCAGATCCGGCGGCTGTGCGAGGGCGAGGTCGACGTGATCGTCACCACGGATGTGATCGGTCATGGCGTCAACCTTCCGCTGCGTGCGGTGGCGTTCGCGGAGACGGGCAAGTACGACGGCAGATCTCGCCGGGAGTTGCTGATCTGGGAGGCTGCGCAGATCGCCGGCCGAGCCGGCCGTCGGGGCCATGACGCGGGGGAGGGATTCGTGGGCGTCTACCGTAGCCGCCTTCCCGGCCTCACCGCCACGGCCCGGCTTCTGGACCAGGCCGTCCAGGCAGCCAACGGAACGCGGTCCAGCGGCCTGCGCGTCACGACGGCCCAGGTTCGCCCCACCTGGACCGACCTCGGACAACCGGAACCCGGAGAGATCCCGCACGCTCTGGCCGGTTGGACCGCTGCCGCCCGTACGGTCGCCCAGGGGCGCTCCTGGCTGCGACCCATGCCCGTGGGCGAGATCCACGACAAGCTGATGGCGGCCAGCCGTGCCGTCGGGGTGCCGCCGGACGCAGACGGCTGCTGGCCGCGTGACGGCCACACCGTCTGGCGCCTGATCACCTTGCCCATCGAAGCGGACCGCCCGGCCTTCCCAGCCGTCTGCCGGGCGGTCCTGCGTGGTGTGACCCTGCACCATCTGATCCGTCCGCTCACCAGCATCGAACGGATGACCTTGCCGCAAGCCGAGGAGTACGCCGCGACCATGCGGGACCTGGGCACTGCCATCCGGGCCTTCGGCCGTGAGTGCGGCGGACTGAGCGCCGAGGAGGTGGCGGTCGGCGAGCAGGCTGCCGCTGAACGGATCAGCCAACTGGTCGCCGCCTCCCGGCCACTGGCCGCGCACGGCAGTTGCGCCTCCTGCGGCGAACCCTGTGCTCCCTGGTACACACGCTGCGATGCCTGCCACTCCGCCCGCTTCTCCGGCTATGACGCCCACCGGCTCGCCTGGTGAGAGCGGGGCTGCGGTGACATCACCCTCGACTGGTGGACCGGCCCGGATCCCCGCTGGGCCGTGTTGGGCCCGCGGGACGTTGTTGTCGAATGCGATGAATTGTCAGCCCCGGACTTGCTGCCCGTGTAGATCCGGGCTTTCGGATCTTCGGCTCTGCCGGACGCCGGGCGATGAAAGACTTTTAGCGTGGGTGATCGTTGGGCAGTGCGTGCAGGACACTGTGGATGGGCGAAGGGACTGTTGTGAGGGTCGAACTTCCTCCGGAGCCAATGTTCTTCGTCAACCGCGACGATGAGCGGGAACGTGCCTTGCGTGCCGTGACGGAATGGCGGAGCCGTTCCCGTCCGCTGGTGCTGGCGCTGAGCGGGCCGGGTGGTCTGGGAAAGACGGAGCTGGCCGGTCTGATCGCCCGCACTCTGCTCGACCGCTACCCGTTCACCGACGGTGTGCTGTCGGTCGACCTCGACGACTTTCGGGCGGACGGCGTGCTTGACCCCGGTGATGTGCTCTCCCAGTTGCTGCATTCGCTCGACGTGGCGCCGGACCAGGTGCAGGCCCAGTACGCGGCTCGGTGCAGGCAGTACTGGAACAGGACTTCGGACGCGAAGCTCGTCCTTCTGCTGGACAACGCCTGCTACGCCTCGGAGGTCGTCCCCCTGCTTCCGGCGTCGGGCGGCAGCGTGGTGATCGTCACGAGTCACGGTCCGCTCCATGACCTCGAAGCCGGTGCCGCGGTGGATCTGGCGCTGCCGCCGCTGGACGAGCGGGCAGCCCTGGAACTGCTGGAGCTGCTTGTCCGTGATCACCCGCTGGCCGCCGACCCGGAGACGGCACGGGCGGTGGTCCGGCTGTGTGACGGCCTTCCGGCGGCACTGCACGTGGCGGGCCGGTGGGTGCGTACGCACCGGCTGCGTCCACTCTCCCGTATCCTCGCCGATCTCCAGGCCGAGTTGGACGAGAAGGGTGTGCCGGGCGTGGAACACATCTGGGACACGGCCTGCGCCGATCTGTCCCGCCCGGCGGCGCAGCTCTACCGGTTGCTTCCGCACCATCCCGGTGAGACGTTCACGCTCCACTCCGCCACCGCGTTGTCGGGGCTGGGACCGGAGGCCTGCCAGGACGCCCTGGAGGAACTGGACCGGGCCGGGTTACTGGACCTGCGTCTGCTGTCGCTGACGGTGGCAGGCCAGATGAGGCTGCCGGGGCCTCAGCGTGGGCACGCCCTGCGCTGGTCCCGCCGGGAGACCGGGGACACCGGCGGTGTGGTGGCCGAGGCACAGGCCAGGCTGCTGCGCTGGGTTGTCCGGCAGGCTCAGCTGGCCGACCGGTTTGCCGCCGGCCGTCGGCTGACCGTCGTGGATCTCTTCGACCCTGTTCCCGGTGTGCCGGACGTTCCGCTGGAGGATCCGGAAGCGGCCGTGGACGACGCGTCACGGTCTGTACGGGCAGAAAGTGCGGCGCGCTGGCTGGACGAGGAACGCCATGTGCTGTTCGCGTGCTCGCGGCTGGCCCACGGCCGTGGGATGGACACCGAGGTCGTGGCCCTGTCAGAGCCCGTGTGGACGCATGCCCTGGATCATCCCCATCAGTCCGAGGTCATCGAAGTCTTCCGGCGTGCCGTCGACTCGGCGGTCCGGCACGGGGGGAACGCCGGGTGGCTGGTGCGCACGCGCTGCCAGTTGGCCAGGCCGCGGTGGGAGTCGGAGAGGCTGAGCGAGGCCCAGGAACAGATCGACAGAGCGATGTCCGCCGTGGAACTGCTGGGGAACTCCGAACGGGACCGCAAGCTCGCTGCGTCGGCTGTCGAGCACCGGGGCATGCTCAAGGGCGTACGGGGTGAGTGGAGTTCGGCTCTGGTCGACTTCGCCGACTCCCGGGACATGCACCGGGCGATCCCTAACCCCTACGGCGTCCTGCTCCAGACCTATCGGATGGGAGAGGCGAGCGCGAAGGCGGGTGACCTTGAGACGGCGCGTCGTCTGCTGTCCGAGGCGTACACCGGGTTCGTGGGGGAGAGGCGCGAGAGGCTGATCGGACGCTCGGCGTTCGCCCTCGCCGGTGTCCTGCACCGCCTCGGCCGGATGGACGAGGCCCGTGAGCTGTACCTGCAGTCGCTCGGGCGGGCTGACAGGCGGCGCTCGGGCTTCGACCTGGCACGCGTGCACGACGCGCTCGCCGAACTGGACACGGCTGGGGGACACTTGGCGGAGGCCGAGGAGCATCGTTCGGCGGCCCGGACCCTCCGGCGGCGCAACGGACTGGGCTAGGCCCTAGATCGCCTGCGTGGCTTCGGCGTCCGTGGCCGGGCGGAGGTTGATGCGGAAAGTCCGTTCTCCGATGAGGCAGTTCAGCACGGTGGGGCTGTCCGTGGCGGGCTCGGGGGAGACCAACCGGGCGTGTGCGGCCGACAGGGCGACGGCCGGGTCGATCCGTACGATCCGGCCTTCTTCGGAGCGTGGTTCGACCTGGACGGCGTACGTCTGCTCGTGACCGCGGACTCTGAGCAGGCACCCTCCGGACGGCAGCAGAGCTGCGGCCGAACGACAGCTCGGGTAAGCGGACAGGGCGTGCCGAGTCCACCCGTCGGCGGTCCAGGCCAGGTCCACGGGGGCGGCGGAGGCCGAGAGCGGACGGCGGTACAACAGGCCTGCGGAACGGGAAAGTTGTTCGCCGGCGGCGCCGTGCTCCACGGCCAAGTGGTGGCCGGGCAGCCCGGTGCCGGCCGGGCGCCGGGTGATTCGGACGCCGGCCTCGTCGGTCTCCACGTGGACGTCGAACGCCGCGGGGACATGCGTGGCGGGCGAGGGCGAGGGCAGCAGCCGGGGTGTGCAGCCGTGCGTGGGTGGCGTGAGACCGAGCAGGGCGTAGACCTCGGTTCGCAGGCGGTCCACGGCATCACCGGGGGGTGCGAACGCGGCCTCGGCGGCGGCGTGCCCGGGGCCCGGCCGGTATGCCCGCAGTGCGTCGACGATCTCTTCGGCCCGTTCCAACTGCGGTATTCGGCTGAGGAGTACGCCCATCGGGCTGCCGGTGATCAGTTCGCCGCCACCCTGGTGGACGCTCACGATGGGGCGGTCCTGGGCGGCGCAGTAGTACAGGGCGGTTGATCCGTGGTCGGTGACCAGGGCGTCGGCGGCGATCAGGACGGAGGCCCACTCCTCATGGGGATTCGGCAGGATCAACCCGGCGTCGAGGGCGGGCGCCAGGCGTTCGGTCAGCTCGTACGTTCCGAGCAGGCTGCGCTCATTGGGATGGACCACGAGCGCCAACTGGTATTCGTCGTGGGGCAGTCGGGTCGCGAGCCGGGAGGGCAGTCCGGGGTGTCGCCGGATGAGAGATTCCGGCCCCCAGGTGGAGACCAGGACCAGCAGCTTGCGGGCTCCGGTGCCCAACGCCGCCCGGTAGTGGTCGCGTAGGGACGACGAGGCGAGGACGCGTTCCAGAGTGAGATCGCCGATCACCTTCGCCTGCCGGGCGGCCCGCGGATTCGTGGCGGCCACCATGGCGACCTGATCGGGATGGGCCAGGGCGTGCAGCGCTATCGGAGCGTCGTGATCGGTTCGCCGCAGATACGCCGGGTCCAGCCCGGACGCGGAGTCGGCCGAACCCTCGCCGGGGATCGACTTGTTGAAGCCCGCGCCGTGCGGCAGAAGAACGTGTGGGCCGCGCAGCAGCCTCAGGTCGCCCTTCGGGCTCGCGGCGACGACAAGGTCGTACGAATGACCGCACGCCTCGCTCCACGGCACCGTGCGGCCTCCGAGGGCGTCGATCGCGGAGAGAGCGTCCGCTCCGAAGCCAGAGCCGGGAACGAGGGTGAACACGCGGGTGATCCGATCGTCACCTGAGAAGACGGGGAGAACGTCGAGCAGACGATAGAGGGCCACCGCCGAACGAGCCGCGAACAGAACCGTTCGCCCGTCGCCCGTCGCCCGTCGCCCGTCGCCCGTCGCCCGTCGCCCGTCGCCCGTCGCCCGTCGCCCCACGATGTCGAGTCTACCGAGAACCGGTCGGTGGAACGGCTGTTTCCGCAGGTCGGGGCGGATTCCTTCGCGTCGTCGGGCGACATGATCCGATCGTATCGCGCACTGTCCGAAGGTCGCGGAGAGTGATCCGCGAGTGATCCGCACTGCACATTCGGCAAGAGTGCTGCGGCATGCCGTGGCTGATCGCGAGGATGGTGGCATGAGTGACTGGGCCATCGCACTGATCGCCGCGGGATCGGCGATCGCGGGCAGCGTCGTCACCGGCTGGTACGCCCGCAGCGCCGGTATCCGGCAGGCCGAAGCCGCGCGTCACGCCGGCGACCGCCAGGCGGACGCGCTGCTCGAATCGGTCCGTATGACCCTTCGCGCCGAGGCCGGCCACCGCGCGTTCGCCCTCCGCCGCCAGACCTACGCGGAGTTCCTCGGAGCCGCAGAGGTCAAGATCCTCACCCAGCGGAACGGACGGGGTCAGGCCGACGACGACGTCCTGCTGCAACGCGCCTTGGGCGGGGTGCTTCTGGAAGGTCCGCCGGATGTCGCCGCCGCGGCGCAGCATCTCGTCGACTGTCTGAGACACCATGAGAGTCATGACGAACTCAAGCGTGCGAAGCTGGCCTTCGTCTCGGTGGCGCAGGAGTGCTGCCGGCCCCGATGAACTTCCCTCAGCCCCACCGGATCGGCCCCATCGGATCGGTCCCGTCGGATCGGTCCCGTCGGATCGGTCCCGTCGGATCAGTCCCGGGTCGATGCGGCGGCGCACCACCGCGAGTGTTCCCGCGATCGCCACGATGAGGACGCCGAGGGTGGCGCCCAGCAGGAGCGGTACGCCCGCGCTGTCCCAGAAGATCTCGCCGCCGCCCGTGGGGAAGGCCGGCATGCTCATCGGTCGGCGCTGCCCGGCGGGACGACCCATTCGGTGGGCTGGCCTGTGAGGGAGGCGATCATGTCGAAGTCTCCGTCGTGGTGGAGGACCGTTCGCCGGTTCAGTTCCTCTGTGGCGGCGCAGCAGGTCGGGAAGGGGCAGAGCGCGGTGGAAGCCTGCGTTGAGGGCATGGCGCTCGATCTCGAGAGCGCGGGTGAAGAGGTTCCCTCGTGGATGGAGACTGCGGCTCATTCGACGGGCGCCGAGGCCGAACGATTAGCCAACCGTAGCGATCCTGTGGCACGGTGTGAGCGCGCCCGGTGCCCAGGCGACCTCGGGCGCCCTTCGCTGTAGGACCTATGTGGTCGTCCCGGCCGACCGGTGTCCGGAGGGACACGTCTGGGGCACCTCACGGGACGGGGCCTGGAGGAAGGTCGGCCGCCCGTGCGGGTGGCGCGAGGGCACGAAGGCGAGTGAGCGTGACGATCATCATCCTGGGGTGCTCGAATGAGAGACGATGAGGAACTGCTCGCACAGGTGCGTGAGCTCCGGCGGCGCGGCAGTGGACCGAAGCAGGTTGCCCGGGTGCTCGGTCTGCGGCAGTCGGCCGCGAGCGTGCTGGTGCGGCGCGCCGCCGAGATGGAACAGGCGGTCGATGACCCGGCGGACTGTGCCCTGGCCGGTTGCTGGCTCAGTCCGGGGTGGAGCGAAGGGCTTGGCCTCGTGGATGCTCCTCGTGCCTGGCACGAGAGCGACCCTCTGTTCGGCGACGAGGTCCCCTCGGGTGGGTTGGCCGGGGTGGTGGTCGCCCGGCGAGAGCGGGCCAGCCGGGTCACGGTCTGCGGGTTCCTGGTCGACGTGCACTGCCTTGGTGTGAAGAACGTGAACGGGCCGCACACGATGGGATCGGGTTCTCTCGACTCCTGGCGGCGGGAGTTCTTCTCCGCGTTCGACTCGCCGGGTGTCGAGGCGCCGCTGGAGCTGGCCCAGCATCTGGTGCACGGGGCGGTGACTTTCGCCCGCGGGCTGGGCTTCGAGCCGCATGAGGAGTTCGAGGCGGCGGCTGTGCACCTGGGGGAGCCCACAGGGCCGGTGCCGATCGAGTTCGGCCGGGACGGTGTGCCGTTCTATGTCGCCGGCCCCTACGACGATGCCCGGTCCGTCGTCCGCACGCTCGAAGCGGCGGTCGGCGAGGGCAACTATCACTACGTGTTGCCGATGGGGTAGCGGGCCGCCCGTCCCCGGCTGGGCAGCGCGTCGTCGTTCGGGATTTCGGGGATAGCGTGGCGCGGCACGTCATGGTTGCTGTGGACAAGGTGGGCGGGTTCATGCGGATGCGGTTCGAGGACGGGGCCGAGGAGGAGTTCGAGGCGGGCGTGCGGGCTGCTGGTGGACCGGCTGCTCCGGTGGGCCCGACAACAGCATTCCGTACGCGTGCGCAGGCGATGCTCGACGTGCTGCTGGTGGCGTTGCCGGACGGCGAGGGCGAACGGCTGCTGCGCGAGCGGCGTGGCGATGCTCAGCTTGCGCCGCTCGCGCTGAATGCGCTGGCGCACCATGAACTGCTGTCCCCCGAGGACATGACCGATGCCGAGCAATTGCTGCTGCTCGCCGAGAACCTGCTCCAGCTCGGTGAGTTGCCGCAGCGCGGCATCGCGCTCGCCGCGAGCCGAAATCCAGCCGGCCAGCTCCGCGCGGAGCACGCGTCAAATGCGCGCAGCCACAACTGAAGCGGGTCGGCCAGCACCGGCCGGGCCTTGGCCACCGCATACAACCGGCCCTTGGCCACCCGGACCAGCCGCGCCTTCTTCGCCCACTCCACCAGCAGCCCGAGCCGCGGCAGATCGGCGGACGAGCGCACCCCATGTGGAGGAGCTGCTGCTCGCCTGGCTGCCGCAGACGGTCACCGAACTCCCTGGGGAGGAAATCGGAGACGGCCCAGGTACGTTGCGCGGGCGGCGGGGAGAGCGCCGAGGAGGCGCTGCGCGCGCAGGGGCCCGAGATCAGGGACGCGGTTGCCGCGGCTCTTGCCTCTGCGCACCCGGAGCGGTCCGGACTCGACGAGCTCAGACAACTTGTGGCCCGTGGACTGCGTAGTCCCGCTGCCCGCGTCGGCCGGGCCGGAAAGCGTCGGCGCACCGCGGGCAAGAACCGCCCCAAGCGGCGCCGCTGACCAGGGCAGGGCCGCCCAGTCATGGAGGTGCCGCGTGAGACCGGCACCGCCATGGAGTCGGGCGGGCATCGGGCGGGAGTCGGGCGGGAGTCGGGTGGCGGGGAATCGCGAAGATCACCTGGAGCCTCGTACCGGAACGTGTAACGCCTGATGCCCTGCACCACGACGCGTTCACGGGCGCGTTCACGACGCGCTGACGATGCGGGATGCGACCCGCGGCGAGCCGGGCTGTCCAAGCGTCCGCGATCTCTCTACGGTTGGTGTCCGACCGCCCCTTGGGGCTGGACGGGTGAAGGGGGCTTTGTGGAAGCGGAGTTGGCGGCTCTCGCTGCGTCGGGAGCGACGACGCTGGTCGGGTTGATGGTGTCGGAGTCGTGGGAGCGGGCGAAGGGCGGACTGGCCCGGTTCTTCGGGCGGCGCACTCCGGGCTCGGCCGCCGAGGAAGAACTCCAGGCAGCGAGCGCGGAGTTGGACAGCGCCAGGGCGGCTGGTGACGCAGGCGTCCAGGCAGGTGTGCAGGCCAGGTTGCGGCAGCGTCTGGAGCGGATGTTCCAGGACGATCCCAGTGCCGCCGGAGAACTGGCGCACCTGCTCGCCGAGTTGGCGCCGGACGCGTCCCGCACCTTCGTCCATCTCGTCGGCGGAGGGGTGAATTACGGTCCCGCCTTCCAGGGATCGCACATCCACGGTGGCATCACCTTCAACGTCCCGCCGGCGCCGCAATCCGCGTCGGGCGTGCCGGTCAGGCCGGACCAAGTTCCGCCGGTGACGGTCCCGTTCAGCAATCGGACGGCCGAACTCGCCGTCCTGGACGAGGCACTCGGGGCGGCACCCGGTGCGCGAGCCGACGGCTCCGGATCCGTCGATGTCGGGGTGCTCGACGGACTCCCCGGGGTCGGCAAGACGACCATGGCGTGGCGGTGGGCGGCACGGGCCCGCGGGCTCTTCCCGGACGGACAGCTGTACGTCGATTTCGCCGCCCTGCGCGACCGGTCCGCGCAGATGACCGCAGTCGGCGCGGATGTCTCCGAGGCCCTTGCCATGTGCCTGAGGTCGCTGCCCGGAGGCGACGACGGCATCCCGAGTTCACTCGCGGAGCGGACCAATCTGTTCCGCTCGCGCTCGGCCGGCCTGCGCATTCTGCTCGTCCTCGACGACGTGAACCAGCCCGCACAGGTTCGTGCGCTGATCCCCAAGGGGCCGGGCAGCGCGGTACTGGTCACGAGCCAGGGCAGGCTCGGTGAACTGGCCATGGACGGTGCCAGGTTGATCTCCGTCAAGCCGCTGGACGCGCACGGCGGGCTGACGCTGCTGAAGGACCGGTGCGGTGCGGAAGCGGTCGACGCCGAACCGGACGCCGCACAGCGCCTGGTGGAGCTGTGCGGCGGACTGCCGGTGGCCCTGCAGATCGTTGCGGCGCGTCTGGTCACCGTCGACGGTCTCACCCTGACCGAACTGGCCGCCGAACTGGACGACGAGGCCGGAAGACTGGCCGGCATGGCGCTGGAAGGCGAGGAGACGTCGGTGTCCGCTGTTCTGGGTTCCTCCTACCGGCTGCTGCCGCCCGACGCCGCTCGGCTCTACCGTCTGCTCGGATGGCTGCCGGTCGGCATCTTCGACGCCGGTGTGGCCGCCGTTGCCGCGGACATCGATACGAGGAGTGCGAAACGCCTGCTGGGCGTCCTGGTGAAAGCCAGCCTGGCGGAGACCATGGGCGACGGCCGCTACCGCATGCACGATCTGGTCCGGCTGCATGCGAGGGAGCGCGCCGCGGAGGAGGAGCCGGAGCCGGAGCAGGCGGCGCTGACGGAGCGGGTGGGCACGCACTATCTCGTCCTGGCCGCGTTCGCCGACCGGGCGCTCAGGCGGGACCGGCTGCGGATCGCTGAACTGTCCGCCCTGCTGCGGGAAGCCGACGACCCCTTCGCCGTCGTCGGCGGGCCGCCTCCGTTGGAGTGGCTGGACACCGAGCGTCCGGCCGTCCTGGCGGTACTGCGTACGGCGGTCCGTCACGGGCTGCACACCCTGGCCTGGCAACTGGCCGAGGCGTTCACGGTGTTGTTCCTGTACCGCCGTCGTTACCTCGGGGCGTGGGTGGAGTCGCTGGAGCTGGGTGCCCAGGCAGCCGCCGCGGCGGTGGCGTCCGCGGACACGGCCGGCGAGATCGCGGAGGCCACGGCGGCCGAGGCCCGGCTGCGCAGCCTGCTGTCGCGCCCGTTGCTGGACCTCGGCGAGAACGACCGGGCCGGAGCGGAACTGGACAAGGCTGTCGACTTGGCAGAGGTGGCCGGTCACCTCGTCCTGCGCGCCTCCGTACAGGAGTTCCTCGGGCGGTACCGGGACCTCTTCGAACCGTCCCGCGCCGTCGAGGCGTACCAGCTCTCCCTCGCACTCAACGAGCAGGCCGGGGAGGCCCGCGGAGCGGCCATCGCCGCCTACTTCCTCGGGTGTGCGCAGGACACTCAGGGCGATCATGCCCAGGCCCTGGCCACGCTGCGCCGGGCGCGGCAGGACCTGGAGACCCATGTGGAGCCCGATCGGCGTATGGCGGCCCGAGTGACCGCCGCCATCGGCGTCGTACGTGATCATCTCGGCGAGACCGACGAAGCGATCCGCGAGCTGCGCGAGGCGGCCCGGGTGCTGGGCGAGGTGGAGGCGACGCACTACGAGGCGCAGGCCCTGGTGCAGCTCGCCGACATCGCGGAGCGGACGGGAGGCCACGAGGATCTGCTGCGCGACTGCTTGAGCCGGGCCGTCGCGATCCACGAGGCGGCCGGCAACCGCCTGGCGGAGAGTCTGCGGCGGCGGTGGGAAGACCTCGATCGTTGAGGGACGGGCGATAGATCGTTGAGGGATCGTGGCTACCTGACCGGCAGGGCGGGACGACGGCGCAGGACGACGTCCTCGTCCCGGCCGTCACCGATCCGCCCTGAGGGATCGTGGCTACCTGACCGGCAGGGCGGGACGACGGCGCAGGACGACGTCCTCGTCCCGGCCGTCACCGATCCGCAGGCTCAGCTGGGCGTCGTTCAGCGGACGTCCTGAGCGCAGAAGGGCGTACACGACCGCGGCGAGCAGGGCCGGATCCACCGCGGGGCCGGTGGCTGCGGCCTCCACGATCCGGCCGTCCCTGAGCCCGACCAGGCAGCAGCCCCCGCGTACCTCCGAGGCCGCGAGGAGGCTTCCGGGGAACTGGGCGAGTGTGTCCTCGATCCACCGCAGTGCCCCGACCGAGGTGGACACGGGGTGGCGGCGCAGGAGTACGGAGGCGCTTTCTGTCAGTCGGCGGTCGGGTTCGTCGTCCACGCATGCGAGATGGGTGAAGCAGGCGGGGGAGTCGGGACGGGGCGCGTCGTCAGCAGCGGACGCGGCTGCCGGAAAGCGGCGCACGGTGACGGCGGCCGGTGTTTCACCGGCTTCGGTGACACCGGTGGTCACCTCCCAGGAGGTGACCGGTGAGGCGGGCGGATCCGGAACAGGCAGTACCGGCGCGGACGGCGGTGGGGACGACGGCTCCGGGAGCCTCAGCAGACGGTAGAGAGCGGTGCGCAGCCGGGCGAGTGCATGCCCCGGTTCGGCGAAGGCCTGCTCCGCGACCGCGGCGTACCGCTCGGGCGTGTGCTCCCGTACGACATCCTCCACCTGCTGGAGCAGGTCCCCGCGTGGGTCGAGGCGGGGTGCGACGGCCGCCATGTCGTGAACGGCCGTCCCGGGCACCGCGTCTTGGCCGAACGCGGCCAGCAGCAGCGGCGTAGCGGCTGCCGCGCCGTACAGCGTCACCGAACCGTGGTCGCCGATGAGGACGTCCGCCGCGACGAGTGCGGGCCGCCAGGCGTGGATGGCCGGCATCAGCAGCAGGCCCGCGTCCAGGGCGGCGGCCTGCAGGGTGCGGATCTGCCAGGCCCCGTGGGCAGACCAGACGTTGGGGTGGATGATCGCGCCCACCCGGTAGTCGTCGCAGGGAAGTTGTGAGAGGAGACGCGGGAGAAGGGCCGGGTGACGTCCCAGGAGGGAGGTGGGTCCCCAGGTGGAACTGACCATGACGAGACGCTGGTGCTCCGCGACTCCCAGCGCGTCTCGGTACGCCTCCCTGCGTGGTCGGCTGCCGACCAGTTCGTCGAAGCACGGGTCGCCCACGAGGAGGGTGCGCCCGGCGGCCTTCGGGTGCGTGTCGAGCAACTGCTCTTCCTGCGCCGGATGCGAGACCGCCAGCCAGGCACGCCCCGTCTCCAGGAGAGAGTCAGGCACGACCCCGGAGAGCCTGTCCGCCGAGCTCCGGGAATCCGGCACGAACTTCTGAAACCCGACACCGTGCGGCAGCACCAGCACCGGACAGTCGCCTTCCGGTACGTCGATGTTCTCGCTGGCGGAGAGGATGAGGTCGGGGGCCATGTGCCCCAGCTGCTCCCAGGGCATGACCCGGCATCCGGCGGCGTGCAGGAGGTCGAGGACGCCGGAGCTGAAGGCGGACGTGGGGTCGTAGGCGAAGACGACGGTCACACGGTGGTCGCCGCGAAGGAGCGGCGGCAGCGTTTCGAGGACTCGTACGGTCGAGGTGACCGTACGGGCGGCGACGACGAGGGTACGTTCGCCGTGGAAGGTGCTCCAACGGTGGGCGTCACGCCCCACAGGCACCCGAAGCGGCCGGCTACCGAACACGGCGCCCGCCTCCGACGAACCCGCATCTCCAGCCGGTCAGCGGCTCGCGGCTCGCGGCTCGCGGCTCGCGGCTCGCGGCTCGCGGCTCGCGGCTCGCGGCAACGGTGCGTGTATCGCATTTCAAGCCGGTCAGCAATCTTTCGGGCAGTGTGCGGCGGGTGGGCGGACGTATGAACTCGTACACGGTAACGAGAAGCTCAGTAGGTGACGAGATCCGTGCCCTCGTCCTCGGGTGAGCGGCGTGGCACTGGATGAGCGTCGTGCCCGGCCTGCCGCCCCACGGTGCTCTCGCGCACGATGAGCCGATGTGGGGCCCGGATCTCCAGACCCGGTACGGGCGTTGGGCTGGTGATCCGGGTGATCAGTCGTTCGACCGCCGTCTCGGCGATCAGCTTCTTGTCCGGCGAGATCGTCGTGACGGACGGGTTGGCGTACCTGCCGTCCTCGATGTCGTCATAGCCGACGACGGCAATGTCCTCGGGAACGCGCAGTCCTCGGGAGGCCAGCGTGCGCAGGGCTCCCAGCGCCACCAGGTCGCTGTAGCAGAAGACCGCGTCGGGCGGCTCCTCCAGGTCGAGCAGCCGGGCCATGGCTGCGGCACCGTCGAAGCGGTTGAAGCGTGGCGTGGAGACGATGAGGTCCTCGTGGACCGGCAGCCCGGCGCGCTCGTGGGCCAGGCGGAAGCCTCGCGTGCGCAGTTGGGCCGCCTCGCCGGTGCGGTACGGCTGGTCGCCGATCGCCGCGATACGGCGCCTGCCGAGGCCGATCAGGTGCTCCGTGACCTCCCGGGACGCGGCGACATCGTCGATGCCGATGTGGTCGAAGCCGCCGTCACTGACCCGCTCGCCGAGTACGACGAGAGGCAGACGGGGGTCGCGGCCGGACAGGTCCGCCTGGGCCAGACCCAGCGGGCTGAAGATGACCCCGTCGAAGAGCAGCCGCGCGGAGCCACGGGAGAGGAACAGTTTCTCGTGCTCCGCGTCGCCGTCGGTCTGGTCGATCAGGACGTTGTACCCCTGGACGCGGGCGGCGCGGATGATGCCCTGCAGCAGTTCGGAGAAGTACGGCGTGTCCAGGTACGGCACGACCACCGCGATCTGCCCGGAGCGTCCGGCGGCGAGGTTGCGGGCCAGCACGTTGGGCCGGTAGCCGAGCTCGTCCACGGCCTGCTGTACGCGAGCGCGGGTGGCCTCGGCGACCGGCGCGTAGCCGTTGACGACGTTGGACACGGTGCGGCTGGAGACGCCGGCGCGTTCCGCCACATCGCGAAGTGTGACGTCTCTTCCCATGGCTTGCCCTTTGTCGGATCTGCCGGGTTCTCTGCCGGGTTCTTGGGTCGCTGAAATTTTCTTTACGTTTCCGCGAAGCGCCTATTGCAGCGCAGCAAGTTGTTGGTTAAGACTTCTGCAGCGCTGCAAGAAGCGTAACAGAGCCGATCCGACCGCCTGATCAACCAGTGTCCCCTTGCGTGGCCGAGGTGAAACCCGGCGCGACGCACGCCCCTCAGCCCCGTCTGCTCTCTGGTCCATGACTCGGACAACGTCCGAAATTTCGAACGTATCCGCAACTCGTCCGCACCCGTCCTCACCCGTCCACAACACACCCCGCAGCACCTCCCGCAGCACCTGACCGAGGAGAACGCCCATGTCTTCCAGCAGACTGCATCCCCTGTCCGGCTCACGCCGCGCGGCCCGTCCCGTCCGCCGGGTCGCGACCGCAGCGGTGTCCGCCGCCGTCGCGACCGCGCTCCTCGCCGCCTGTGGTGGCAGCGGCGGCAGCGGTTCGGGTGCCGCCGGGAACGGCCCGGTGCATATCAAGGTGTGGGCCTGGTACCCCGAGTTCAAGCAGGTCGTGGCCGAGTTCAACAAGACGCACAAGGACGTCCAGGTCGACTGGGTGCAGGCCGGCGTCGGCCAGGACGAGTACACCAAGCTCAAGACGGCGCTCAAGGCCGGGCAGGGTGCACCGGACGTCGTCATGCTGGAGTTCCAGGAGTTGCCGACCATTCAGCTCACCAAGGGCCTGCTCGACATGGGCAAGTACGGAGCAGGCGACGACAAGAGCAAGTACGTCGACTGGGCCTGGAACCAGGTCTCCGACGGCGACCACGTCTACGCCGTCCCGGTCGACGCCGGGCCCATGGCGATGCTCTACCGGGTGGACATCTTCAAGAAGTACGGCCTGAAGGTCCCGACCACCTGGGCGGAGTACAAGGAGGAGGCCGTCAAGCTGCACAAGGCCGACCCGAAGGCGTACATCACCGACTTCGGCAGCGACGAGTCGGCCGCGGGCTGGCTCCAGGGCCTGATGTGGCAGGCCGGCTCACGCCCGTACGACTACTCGGCGAGCAAGCTGCCGGGCATCGGCGTCAAGCTCAACGACACCGGCGCCAAGCAGGTGTACGACTACTGGGGCGACCTGGTGCAGAACAAGCTCGTCGACACCGCGTCGTACGCGACCACCGACTTCTACAACGGGCTCAGCAGCGGCAAGTACGCCACCTACCTCGCCGCGGGATGGGGCCCCGGGTACCTCTCCAGCGTGGCGAAGAAGACCGCGGGCAAGTGGCGCGCCGCCCCGCTGCCGCAGTGGACGGCCGGTGGTAACGCCCAGGGCGACTGGGGCGGTTCGTCCTTCTCGGTCACCAACCAGACCCAGCACCCCAAGGAGGCCACCCAGGTCGCCAGGGAGCTGTTCGGCACCTCCCAGGCCGCCTGGAAGATCGGCATCGACAAGGCCTACCTGTTCCCGACCGTCAACTCCGTCCTGAACGGTGCGTACTTCAAGGACAAGAAGTACGACTTCTTCGGCGGCCAGCAGGTCAACCAGATCTTCGTGCCCGCCGCCAACGGCATCGGGACCTTCGACTGGAGCCCGTTCCAGGACTACGCCTACAACACCCAGACCACCGAAGTGGGCAAGGCCATCCAGGGCGGGACCCCTTGGTCGTCCGTCGCCGACAACATCCAGCAGCAGGTGTCCTCCTACGCGAGCAAGCAGGGATTCAAGGTCAACAAGTAGTCCCCCTCTGCCCCCCCTCTGCCCCCCCTCTGCTCCCCTCTGCCCCTCTCTGTCCCCCTTTGTATCTCTCGGGATCCCTCCGAGTCCCTCCGAATCCCCCGGCATTCCTCCGAACCGCCCCCGCTGCCCGCGCCGATGCGCCGCACGTCCCGCCGCCGTCGGCGGGGGCCTCCAGACGCGCAAGGAGATGTGATGAGCCCGCTCAGGCAGGGATCCGCAGCGGCCGCCGCGCCCGTGCCCCCGCACACCCCGGTCCGGAGGGGCCGTGCTGCCGTGACAGCCGGCGGGAACACCGGGCCGCGTACCGGCCGGCTGTCCTCCCGCACCCGTCATCAGGCGATGGGCCTGTTCCTGGTCACCCCGTTCACCCTGCTGTTCCTCGCCTTCCTGGTGGCCCCGCTCTGCTACGCCTTCTGGCTGAGCCTGCACACCTCCACCCTGGTCGGTGGCGACCACTTCAGCTGGTTCGCCAACTATCGGCAGGCGTTCACCGACCACCAGTTCCTGTCCGGCCTGGAACGGGTGGCGCTCTTCGGCGTCGTACAGATCCCCCTCATGCTGGGGCTCGCGCTGCTCGGGGCCCTGCTCATCGACGAGGTGGGCAGCCGCCTCGCCAAGGTCTTCCGGATGACCCTGTTCATGCCGTACGCCGTTCCCGCGGTGATCGGCGCCCTGATGTGGGGATTCCTGTACAGCCCGACATTCGGCCCCGTGCAGTCGCTCAGCCGTGCGCTGGGCCTGGGCTCGGTCGACCTGCTCTCCCACAACCTGATGCTGACCTCGCTGGGCAACATCGTGACCTGGCAGTGGACCGGCTACAACATGATCGTCCTCTACGCCGCCCTGCAGGGCCTGCCCCGTGAGGTCTACGAGGCGGCGAAGCTCGACGGAGCCGGTCCGGTGCAGACGGCCCTGCGCGTCAAGGTCCCGATGATCTCCTCGGCGCTGGTGCTCACGCTGATGTTCACCATCATCGGCACGCTCCAGTTCTTCACCGAGCCGCGGGTCCTCAGGCCGATCGCCTCCTCGGTGATCACCCCGGACTACACGCCGAACCTCTACGCCTACAACCTCGCCTTCCAGTACTCCGAGTTCAACTACTCCGCCGCGATCTCGTTCGCCCTGGGCGCGGCGGTCTTCATCGGCTCCTACGTGTTCCTGTTCGCCGCACGCCGAAGGAGCGGACTGAAATGACCACCGCCGTAGCGCCCCCCGCTCCCGCCGCGCCCGCCACCCGTCACGAGCACCGCGGGCCCCGCGTCTCCAGGGGGCGCGTCACCGTCAACGTAGTGATGGTGGCGATGATCCTCTACTTCCTGATGCCGTTCTGGTGGCTGGTGGTCGCCTCCACCAAGAACAACGACGCGCTGTTCTCCACCGCCGCCCTGTGGTTCCACTCGCCGGGTTCCTTCTTCGACAACCTCCGGCAGCTGTTCACGTACAACGACGGCGAGTATCTGCGCTGGATGGGCAACACCGCCGTCTACGCGGGCGTCAGCGGCGTCGGCGCCACCGCCGTGGCCACCTTCGCCGGTTACGCGTTCGCCAAGTACCGCTTCCCCGGCCGGAATCTGCTGTTCTCCAGTCTGCTCGGCGCGATCATGGTTCCCGCGACCGCGCTGGCCATCCCCACCTATCTGCTGCTGAGCAAGGTGGCGCTGACGGACACCATGTGGGCGGTCATCCTGCCCTCGCTGCTCAACCCGTTCGGCGTCTACCTGGTGCGGGTGTACGTCCAGGACTCCCTGCCGGACGAACTGCTGGAGGCGGCCCGTGTCGACGGGGCCGGTGAGCTGCGCGTGCTGTTCAACGTCGCGCTGCCCACGCTGAAGCCCGCGCTGGTGACCGTGCTGCTGTTCTCCGTGGTCGGCACCTGGAACAACTTCTTCCTGCCGCTGGTGATGCTCAACAACGACAAGCTGTTCCCGCTCACCGTCGGTCTTCAGTCCTGGTACGCGGGCGCGATGGTGCAGAGCGGTGCCAACGCGCTGTTCACGCTGGTCGTCGTGGGCTCGCTGGTGGCGATCCTGCCTCTGATAGCGGCGTTCCTCCTCCTCCAGCGGTACTGGCGCGGCGGTCTGACCGTCGGCAGCCTCAAGTGACCCCCGCCTGTCCCGCCCACCCCTTCTCCACGGAGCGACTCATGCTGCACGCCACCCTGACCGTCGACCCCGCCTTCCGCGTCGCCGACGTCAGCCCCCGCACCTTCGGCTCGTTCGTCGAGCACATGGGCCGATGCGTCTACACCGGCATCTACGAGCCGGGCCACCCGCACGCCGACGAGGACGGTCTGCGCCGCGATGTACTGGACCTGGTCCGCGAACTGGGCGTGACCACCGTCCGCTACCCCGGTGGCAACTTCGTCTCCGGCTTCCGCTGGGAGGACAGCGTCGGCCCGGTGGCCGAGCGCCCCGCCCGCCTCGACCTCGCCTGGCACAGCACCGAGACCAATGCCTTTGGACTGCACGAGTTCCACTCCTGGGCCGTCAAGGCCGGTGTCGAGCCGATGATGGCCCTCAACCTCGGCACCCGCGGTGTCCAGGAAGCCCTGGACCTGCTGGAGTACTGCAACCATCCCAGTGGGACCGCCCGGTCCGAACAGCGGATCAAGAACGGCGCCCAGGACCCCTTCGGCATCCGGATGTGGTGCCTGGGCAACGAGCTGGACGGCCCCTGGCAGACCGGCCACAAGACCGCCGCGGAGTACGGACGCCTGGCCGCCGAGACCGCCCGGGCCATGCGCATGATCGACCCCGGCCTGGAACTGGTGGCCTGCGGCAGCTCCAGCTCCTCGATGCCGACCTTCGGCGCCTGGGAGGCCACCGTCCTGGAAGAGGCCTATGACGAGGTCGACTACATCTCCTGCCACGCGTACTACGAGGAACTCGACGGCGACCTCGGCAGCTTCCTCGCCTCGCCGGTCGACATGGACCGGTTCGTGGAGTCGGTGGTCGCCACCGCCGACCACATCCGGGCCAAGCAGCGCAGGAAGAAGCGGATCAACATCTCCTTCGACGAGTGGAACGTCTGGTACATGTCCCGCTTCCAGGCGCAGGACAAGCCCGCCGACTGGGCGGTCGCCCCGCGCGTGATCGAGGACGAGTACAGCGTCGCCGACGCCGTCGTCGTCGGCGGGCTGCTGATCAGCCTGCTGCGCAACAGCGACCGCGTCACCGCCGCCTGCCTCGCCCAGCTCGTCAATGTCATCGCCCCCATCCGCAGCGAGCCCGGCGGCCCCAGCTGGCGTCAGACCACCTTCCACCCCTTCGCCCAGGCCGCCCGCCACGCCCGCGGCACCGTCCTGCGGGTGGAACCGGTGGCGCCGGTGTACGACACCGAGAGGTTCGGGGAGGTCCCCGTCGTGGACGCCGTCGCCACCCACCTGGCCGGGGCAGAGGGCGCCGACGAGCTGACCGTCCTCGCCGTCAACCGCCACCGGTCCGAGACCGTCGAACTCGACCTCGACCTGCGGGCCTTCCCCGGCTACGCCCCGGTGGAGCACTCGGTGCTCAGCGACCCGGACCTCCGTGCCACGAACACCGAGCAGCACCCCGACCGGGTCCGCCCGCGTGCCACCGGCACCGGTGACGTCACCGACGGCCGTCTCGCCGTACACCTTCAGCCCGTCTCCTGGAACGTCATCCGGCTGCGCCCCGTGGGCTGACCTCCTCGTTCCACCGGCCGACTGCCGGATGCCGAACCCCGACCCCCGACCCCCGCCCCCTGACGCCTGACGCCTAACGCCGACTGCCGACTGCCGAATGCCGACTGCCGAATGCCGAGTGCGGGCTCAACCGTGTGTCTGCTGGGCATGCCTCGGCAGGAGGCCGACGAGGAGCAGGGTCAGGAAATCCAGGGCCGCGACGACGGCGAAGACCAGTTCCGCGGCGGCGAGGTAGGAGTGGGTGGACGGGTGGCCGACCCGGGTGAAGAACACCGTGCCCAGGGCGGCGACCCCGATGGCACCGGCGAACTGCTGGACGGCGTTGAGCATGCCCGCGCCGGTGCCGACCTCCTCCGCGGTGGCGTCGCCGAGGATGAAGTCGACCAGCGGGACGAACACCAGCCCGGAGCCGAAGCCGGTGACCAGCAGCGCGGGCGCCAGCTTCGACACGGTGATCTCGGTGCCCCAGTGGGCGACGGACCACCATAGGGCGAGCAGGCCGACGACGGCGACGGACAGCCCCAGATGCAGGCTGGCGCGCCCCAGCCTCTCGGCGAGTACGGCGCCCGCGAGCAGGACGGCGACGGCGGTGCCGAGGGCCCAGGGGATCAGCGTGAGGCCGGTGTGCAGTGGCGTCCAGCCCATGCCCAGCTGGAGCAGCAGGTTGATGACGAGGACGAACGCGCTCAGTGAGGCGTAGAACCCGGCGACGATCATCAGGCCGACGACGAAACTGCGTTTGCGCAGCAGCGTCGGTGCGATGACCGGGTGCCTGCTGTGCCGTTCGGAGACCACGAACAGGGCGAGCAGGACGACCGCCGCGGCCATCATGACGTAGGTCCAGGCGGGCCAGCCGAGTTCGCGTCCCTGGATGAGGGGGACGATGAGCAGGGCCGAGGCCGCGGTGAGCAGGCCGACGCCGGTGAGGTCGAGGCGGGCGGTCGGGTCCTCCCCGCCTCGGCGGGGCAGGACACGCCGGGCGAGTACGGCGGCGACGATGCCGAACGGGACGTTGATCAGGAAGATGGCGCGCCACTGGCTGCCGAACAGATCCAGGTGGAGCAGCCAGCCGGCGAGGATGGGCCCGCCCACCATGGTCAGACCCATCAGCGGGCCGACCGGGGTCAGTGCCTTGCGCAGGTACGGGGGCGGGAACACGACCTTCACCAGGGCCAGGCCCTGCGGGATCATGACCGATCCGCACAGGCCCTGGAGCGTGCGGGCGATGATCAGGAAGACCACGCTCGGGGCGAGTCCGCAGGCCAGTGAGGTCAGGGTGAAGCCGGTCATGCCGAGCAGGAACAGCCGTCGGCGCCCGAGCAGGTCGCCCAGCCGCCCTGAGGTGACGAGGCCGAGCGCGAAGGCCGCGGTGTAGGCGCTCAGCACCCACTGCACGGTCACCTGGGAGCCGCCGAGGTCGGCTCGGATGGACGGGCCGGCGAGGTTGGCGATGCTGGAGTCGATCAGATCCATGATGTCGGCCAGGACCACGACGACCAGGACGAGCCATGCGGTGCGCAGCGGCAGCGGTGGCGTGTCGGCGGCGGGTGCTTGAGATGTCTGCTGATGAATGGACACGAACACCGTTCTACTTACGAACACTGTTCTTGGCAACACGAACGACGTTCTTTGTGGTGTGGAACACTGTTCGTCGATCGGCTAGGCTGCGCCCATGTCACCGACTCCGCAGGAACGGCGCGCGGCACGGCACCAAGGCGGCGGTACCGGACCGGGCGCGCCCGCCGCCCGGCGCGGACCGTCCGGGGGCCGCAAGAAGCCGATCACGGTCGACGCCATCATCGACACCGCGTTCGGCATCGTGCGGAGCGAGGGCTATGAGGCCCTGACGATGCGGCGCGTGGCCACCGCGCTGGAGACGGGACCGTCGTCGCTCTACGCCCACGTGGTCAACAAGGAGGACCTGGACGAGCTGCTCATCGGCAGGCTGTGCGCCGAGATCGAGCTGCCCGACCCGGACCCCGCCCGCTGGCGGCAGCAGATCATCGACATCTGCGTCCAGTTGCGCGACCAGTATCTGCGGTACCCGGGCATCTCCCAGGCGTCGTTCGCCGCCGCACCGTCCAGCCTGGACACGCTGCGCGTCAGCGAGGGAATGCTCGCCGTCCTCCTCGCCGGGGGCATCGACCCGCAGGCCGCCGCCTGGGCGATCGACTCACTGACGCTCTACGTCAACGCGTACAGCCTGGAGATCTCGCTGGCCGACAGCCGGCTCCGCCGCAGTGACGACGGCTGGGTCGTGGGCCGCGACGAACTGCTGCGCCGTTTCGCCGCCCTGCCCGACACCTTCCCCCAGACCAAGCGCTACGCCGCCGAGCTCACCGCCGGAACCGTCCACGACCGCTTCGACTTCACCATCGGCCTGATGATCGACGGGCTTCCGGGTTCCCGGCGCGAGTCCTGAACCCGAGAGCCCGAGGCGGCTACGACGAAGCCCGGCTCAGCCGTCCGTGTGCTGGTGGGGGACGATCTTGCGGGCGCGGCGGCGGAGGGCCGGGCCCACGCGGACCAGGAGGCGGCGGTCTATGCCGCCGACCTTGCGGTCGGTGGCCGCGAGTTGCTTGCGGAGGGCGTCGAGTTCCTTGCGTACGGCGGTGAGTTCCTGGCCTGCCTTTTTCTCGACGCTGGCCAGACGCCTGGTCAGGTCCTGGTTCTTCCGGGCGAGGGTGCGGAGTCCGGCGTCGGCGCCGGTGATCTGCTCGCGCAGGCGGCCGATGCGGTAGGGCAGGTGACCGTCGTCCTCGCCGTGCCATACATGCATCGACTCGGGCAGGTCCAGGGCGGCGACGCGGGCGTCGAAGGCTGCGCCGCCGTCACCGTGCTGGTACGTGTTCTCCAGGTCGTTGTGGGCGAGGAACGACATCATGCGCTCGAAGCGTTCGCCGTGACCCTTGAGCATGGCAGAGAAGTCGGCTGATGCGAGCAGGTCCCGTGGGTCCGTGTCCGCGGGCATGCCGGTGAGCGGGCGGTGCGGGATGTCGAAGTAGCGGCACAGCTCCAGGGTGCGGGAGTCGTGGGTGAGGACGACCGCGGGCGTGCCGGCCAGGAGCGCCGCGATGTTGCCGTGGATACGGGTGCCGTAGGCGAAGTCGTAGGTGCGCAGTTCCTTGATCCATGTGGTCGGGTCGAGGGGCATGCGGACCTTGTTCTCGCGCATCAGCGGGTGCGAGTGGTCGAGCGGGAAGGGGTCGTTCCTGCCCGCTTCCGCCGTCGTGTCGCTCCACAGCAGGGTCTCGGCGTCGACCAGGTTCTGCGCGTAGTACGTGAGATGCGGGTAGGTCTCCTGGGCGTGGCGGGCGATACCCGCGATGTCACCGACCGGGATCGCATCCGGCGAGAGGTTGATCGCTATGCGGGAGCCGGCCGTGAGCGGCGCGGTGTCGCGGATGGCGGGAAAGGCGTCGCCGTACAGGAACATCGACGGACACCCGATGATCTCGGTGTCCTTGAACCCCATCGTGTTCAGATAGCGGGCGGTCAGTTCACCGCGGACGCCGATGCTGGCCGAGCGTTCCAGGACCGCCGCCGCGAAGCGCCTGACCGAGGCCTCCATCGGCTTCAGCACCTCGGTGTCGTAGTCGTCCCCGACCTGGGCGCCGACGCCGAAGACCACCACAGGGATGGTGAGCTGCTCGATGAGGGTGGAGAGCCGGTCCAGCGAGGCATGGAACTGCGGGCGGAAGGCATTGGCGAGCGGGACGACGAAGACGTCGTACTCCTCATTGATCTGAGCGGCGCGCTCCGCCGACTTGTCGGTGGTGATGCCGTTGGAGGTGACCTCCGTGCACGGCGTTAGCAGCATCTTGTGCGCCGAGTCGCTGAACAGCAGGTTCCCCGTGTTGGTGCCGATCAGGTTCTGGTGGATGAACTCCGTCGGAGTGGCGACACGGAAAGGGCTCTTGCCGGACCGGATGAGTATGCGCTTCACGTGCTTCCTCGGGTGAACCTGGGCAAAAGCCGCTACCGATGGATGCGTCGAGCCCGCTCGAACGGGTGCAGGACGCGGATGAGCGCACCTTATAGCGAGGTGAAGAAATGGTGAAGGATGGGCCAAAGGGCCCGGTGGGAGGGCTGATCGGGTCCCGCTGGGGGTGGGCGGGAGGCGTCGGAAGGTTGTCTCTTGTCCTTGTCGATCGGGGTCGACCGGGTTCGATCTTGGCGTGGAGGCAAAACTCCCCTTACCGGTCCCGGTGTTGCCGCTTTCGGGTGCCGCACGTGCCGCACGTGCCGCGGACGTCGCGGGAGACGGCGTCGGGCCTTCCGGCGGTCGTGATGTCGGTGGCGCCGATGATCGTGTGGTGTGAGTCGGCCCGATGGGTGGCGATTCTCACTCCCGGCCGGCCTCGCGACACCTCTGCGAGGCGGTCCTGCTGACTGCGGTGATCTTGTGGTGATCTTGTGGTGAGGTGATCTCTCATGGCAGACAGAGGAGACGCGAAGACAGGGGCCGGAGCCGGACCGGGGACAGGAGCCAGGGCCGGGGCCGGTGGTTCCGGTACCCCGCTCGCCCGGAAGCTCGGTGTCAGACCGGGGCACCGTGTGCGGTTGCTGCACGCCCCCGAGGGCTGGGCCGTCCCCGGGCTGCCCGACGACTGCGAGACGGGCATCGGCGGTCCGCGCGGCGCCGACATCGCCCTCGCCTTCTACGGCACCCACGCCCGCCTGTCCGCCGAGGCCCCCGCCCTCGTCCGTGACCTCGCCGACGACGCCATGCTCTGGATCGCCTGGCCGCGCAAGGCCGCCGGACATGTCAGCGATATCACCGAGAACGCCCTGCGTGAGCTGTTCCTCCCGCTCGGTGTCGTCGACGTCAAGGTTGCCGCGCTGGGTGAGGACTGGTCGGGGCTGAAATTCGTCCGCCGCAGGGAAAACCGCCGTAAAAACGGCGCAAAGTGAATCGATATCGGTGTCCAGGGCGCCCGCAAGGCAACATCTTGGTGAACGAAGGGCGCCGTGCGATCAGCGTACGGACGTACGCCCCGTCGGCCGGATGAGGTGAGGGGCGTTGGCGGAGCCGAGGATCGCGGTGGCCGTGGTGACCATGGGGAACCGGCCCGCCGAGGTGGACGCGCTGCTGGAGTCCGTGGCCAAACAGGACCTCGTCCCGGCGCGCATCGTCGTCGTCGGCAACGGCTGCCGGCTGCCGGACTTCGCCGGGCGGCTGCAACTGCCGGGTGAGGTCACCACCGTCGACGTCGAGGAGAACCTCGGCTGCCCCGGCGGACGCAATGTCGCGCTGCGGCGGCTGCGGGAGTTCGGCGAAATCGACGTCGTCGTCGACCTGGACGACGACGGGCTGCTCGTCGACGCGGATGTGCTGCGCCGGGTACGGGATCTGTACGCCGCCGATCCGCGCCTGGGCATCGTCGGCTTCCGGATCGCCGACGAGGAGGGGCACACCCAGCAGCGGCACGTCCCCCGGATCGGCAACTCCGATCCGCTGCACGGCGGTTATGTCACCGGGTTCCTCGGCGGCGGGCACGCTCTGCGGATGGCGATGCTCGATCAGACCGGCGACTGGCCCGCCGAGTTCTTCTTCGCGCACGAGGAGACCGACCTGGCCTGGCGCGCGGCCGACGCTGGCTGGAAGATCCTCTACGCGCCCGAGCTGCTCCTGAGGCACCCCCGCACCTCGCCCGCCCGGCACGCCATCTACCACCGCGTCACCGCCCGCAACCGCGTCTGGCTGGTCCGGCGCCGCCTCCCGCTGCCGCTGATCCCGGTGCACCTCGGGGTGTGGGCCCTCCTCACCCTCGTACGCACCAGATCGGCCGCCGGTCTACGCGCCTGGTGGGGCGGGTTCCTGGAAGGCATGCGCCAGCCCGCCGGGGAACGGCGCCCGATGCGCTGGCGCACCGTCTGGCGGCTCACCCGGCTGGGACGGCCGCCGGTCATCTGACGGCTCGTACCGCTTACTTGACGCCAGCCCACGTGACGCCAGCCCACGTGACGCCAGCCCACGTGACGCCGGCTCACTTGGCGTCCGCATAGCAGTCCACCACCGCCGTCGTGAACGGGAACCGCACCGGAGTCACCCCGAACGTCAGCCGCCCCGCCAGCTCCGCCGCCTCCCGGATCGCCGCCACGACGGCCCCGGCCTCCTCCTCGGGACAGTGCACGATCACTTCGTCGTGTTGGAAGAAGACCAGCTCGGCCGCCAGCGGCGCGCAGGCTCTGCGCAGCGCGGCGAGCAGCAGCAGGGCCCAGTCGGCGGCACTGCCCTGGACGACGAAGTTACGGGCGAAACGGCCGCGGGCCCGGGCGTCGGTGGAGGCGTAGCCCGGCAGCCAGCCGTGTTCGGCGCGGCGCGCGGCCGGATCGTCCCGGGCGCCGGAGCCGCCGGAGCCGCCGGAGCCGCCGGAACCGCTGGAACCGCCGGAGCGGCCGGTGCCGTCGGCGCTGTACGTGCCGTCGAAGCCGACGGGACCATGACCGTCCGAATCGACGGCGCCGTCGGGCCCTTGGGGGATGCCCGCCTCCTCCGCCGCGTCCTCGTCCGTCCCCGTCCCCGTTCCCGCCGCCGGTGGGCAGGTCCGCCCCAGCCAGGTGCGCACCAGGCGCCCCTCCTCCCCGGCCCTGGCCGCCTCGTCGACGTAGGCGACCGCGGCGGGGAAACGGCGTCTGAGCGCGGCCAGGTTCTTGAGGCCGTCGCCGGAGGTCTGGCCGTAGACCGCGCCGAGCACGGCGAGCTTGGCCTGCGCCCGGTCGCCGGAGAAGGCGTGGTCCGACACCGACTGGTACAGGTCCGTCTCCCGCCCGGCCACCTCCATCAGACCGGGGTCGCGCGAGATCGCCGCCAGGACACGCGGCTCCATCTGGTCGGCGTCGGCCACCACCAGCCGCCAGCCGGGGTCGGCGACCACGGCACGCCGGATGACCTTGGGTATCTGGAGCGCGCCCCCGCCGTTGGTGACCCAGCGTCCGGTGACCGTGCCGCCCGCGAGGAACCCAGGGCGGAACCGGCCGTCCCGCACCCAGTCCTGGAGCCAGGTCCAGCCGTGGGCGACCCAGACGCGGTACAGCTTCTTGTACTCGATCAGGGGCTTCACCGCCGGGTGGTCGACGGACTCCAGCTCCCAGCGGCGGGTGGAACGCACCTTGATCCCGGCCTGGGCGAAGGCCTTGACCACATCGGCGGGCAGATCGGGTCTGACCCGCCGCCCGAAGGCCGCGGACACCTCGTCCGCCAGCTCGGCGAGGCGTCTGGGCTCGCCGCCGCCCGCGTACCGCTCGCCGAGCAGGTCGCGCAGCACTTCGCGGTGCACCTCGGCGCTCCACGGCAGCCCGGCGCGGTTCATCTCGGCGGCCACCAGCATCCCCGCCGACTCGGCCGCGGTGAGCAGCCGCAACCGGTCGGGGTGCGCGGTCGCGTCATGACGGCGCAACTGGTCGGCGTAGACCGCGAGAAGGTCGTCGAGCGGCAGGCGGGCGGCGTCCTGCGGCTCGAAGAGCGGTGACTGCGCCCCGGGTGCGGCGGCGCGCTGCGGCGGGTCGGGCGGGACGGCGCCGCCGCGCAGTCTGGCCAGGGCGGCGGCCGCGGAATGCGGTCTGCCGTGCCGGCCCTCGTGGCCGAGGAGCAGGGTCTCGGCGTCCTCGATGTCGTAGCACCGCTCGACGCGCACCCCCGCGTCGAGCAGGCGCGGATAGATCTCGGCGGTGGAGCGCCACACCCACCGCGTCACCTCCGGCCGGTCACGGACGGCTGCGACGAGGTCCGGCTCCCGCCGCACCGGTCCGGCGGGCAGCCCGGCCGGGCCGAGGGGGGCGAGGTCCGCGCCACCGTCCTCGGCCGGTGCGAGAGCCCACCGGTCGGTCATGGCGCAAGTCTCGCAGCCACCACTGACAACGGCCCCGTGAGCCGTCGCGGCAACCGCTCCGAGCTGCGGTTTCAGGCGCCCTTCTGCGTCAGGCGTCTTCTGCTTCAGACGCCTTCTTCGGCCTCGCCCGGCGCTTCGGCCTCGCCCGGCGCTTCGGCCTCGCCCGGCGCTGCGGCCTCGCCCGGCGCTGCGGCCTCGCCCGGCGCTGCGGCCTCGCCCGGCGCTGCGGCCTCGCCCGGCGCCGCCGCCTCCTCGCGCTGCTTGACGATCAGGGCGAGCACCTGCGCCACGTACTGCTCGGTCTGCTCCTTGCCGATGCCGAGACCGCTGAGGAGGCCCTCGCCGTTCTCGTGCTCCAGCAGGGCGAGCAGGATGTGCTCGGTGCCGACGTAGTTGTGGCCGAGGCGGAGGGCCTCGCGGAAGGTCAGCTCCAGGACCTTCTTGGCCTCCGGGCCGTACGGCACCAGCTCGGGCGGGTTCTCGGCGGCGGGCGGCAGAGCGGCGGTCGCGGCGTCGCCGGCCTCCTTCAGCGTGACGCCCTGGGCGGTGATCGCCTTCGCGGCGAGGCCGTCGGGGTCGGCGAGCAGGCCGAGCACCAGGTGCGCGGGCAGGCCCTCGGTGCTGTGCGCGGTCCTCGCCCTGTCGTGCGCGGTCGCGACCGCCTGGCGGGCGCGCGGGGTGAAGCGGCTGAAGTCCTGGGCGCCGAGCTCGGACTCCTTCGGGACGAAGCGCTTCTGGGCCGCCTGCCGGGTGACGCCCATGCTCTTGCCGATGTCCGTCCAGGACGCGCCCGAGCGGCGGGCCTGGTCGACGAAGTGGCCGATCAGATGGTCGGCCACGTCACCCAGGTGGTCGGCGGCGATCACCGCGTCCTGGAGCTGGTCGAGGGGTTCGGGGTGAACCTTCTTGATCGCCGCGATCAGGTCGTCGAGGCGGATGGATGCGGTGGGAGAGGGGTTGTCTGCCATGTGTCAACCGTAGGTTGACACCCAATACCCTGTCAACCCGGGGTTGACATCTCGATGCGCCGTGTCCCCATGTCAGGATCGACGGGTGAGCACGCCGCCCAGCACCGTGGACCGCGCCTTCCGGGCCGCCCTCTACGACGACACCGACTCCGGCCTCGACACGGGTGCCTCGCTCCTCGCGGCCGACACCGGCGCGGACGCCGGACTCGAGCGGCGCGGGCGGGAGTTCGTGGCGGCCGCCTGGCGGCGCGGCTGGCAGCCCTCCGATGTCGTACGGCTCGTACGACGCGACCTGGACGACACCCACGTACGCCTCCTGGCCGCGCTGATCCATGCGCAGGCGCCGGACGACGGCCCGCGCGGGCCCCGCTGGGCGGCGCAGCTCGCGGAGCTGGCCGACGTACCCGCGCCGCCCCGCACCGACCGTTTCTCGCACGCGACCGCGGTCCTGGAGCTGTACCGCCTGCTGCTGCGGCTGCCCACCCTGGAGCCCTTGGACCAGCCGCCTCCGAGGCATCCGCACCCGCGGTCGGACTCGTCGCGGCTGCTCACCCGGATCCGCGCCCTGCTCGCCAAGGCGGAGGCGACCGGCTTCCCCGAGGAGGCGGAGGCCCTCAGCGCCAAGGCGCAGGAGCTGATGGCGCGGCACAGTATCGACGAGGCGCTGCTGGATGCGCGTGCCCCGGACAAGGACGCCCCCGGGGCCTGCCGGATCGGGGTCGAGCCGCCGTACGAGCAGTCCAAGGCGGTGCTGCTGGACGCGGTGGCCGGTGCGAACCATTGCCGCGCCGTCTGGCACGAGGCGTACTGCTTCTCCGCGGTGGTCGGGTTCGAGGCCGACCTGGAGGTGGTGGAGCTGCTCTACACCTCCCTCCTCGTGCAAGCCACGACGGCGATGACCAAGGCGGAAGCGGCCCAGCGGGCGGGTGGAAGGAAGCGGACGAAGACCTTCCGGCAGTCCTTCCTGGCCGCCTACGCTCACCGAGTCGGCGACCGTCTCACCGCCGCGGCGGCGACGGCGGCAACGGCGGCAACGGCGGCAACGGAGACCCCGCTCACCGCTGACCTGCTGCCTGTCCTGGCGAGCCGCGAGAAGGCCGTCGCGCAACGCCTGGACCAGCTGTTCCCGCAGACCACCACGACCCGCCTGCGCGGCATCACGGACGCGGCGGGCTGGACAGAGGGCACCGCGGCAGCGGACCGCGCCCAGGTGAGGGCCCGGCCGGGGCTGGAGTGACGCGGGCTCCCCAGGCTGCTGAGGATGCCCTCAACGCGGCGCCGGGGCAGCACGTGTGACCATGCGGATATGACACCCGGCCGGATCATCTTCCTCAACGGCACGTCCAGTTCAGGGAGTACGACCTGGTTCACCGTCACGGCGACTACGACCTGGAGTGCGACACCAGCACGGCGAGCCCACGCGAATGCGCCCAGCGGATCAAGGAGTTCCTCCCGTACCGCTCCGATCCCACCCCTTTCACCCGCCTGCGCCGGCATCACCTGACCGACGGCAAGCAGCCCCCGGCGCCCGACTCCATTACGCCCAACTGACGGAAGCCCAACTGGCGGAAGCGCAACCGGGTCGGCGACCCCGCTCACCGCCGTCGGCCAGTCCCCGCCGCCGTCTTCGTGCCCCGCGCGGAGGGGCCTGAGCAGCTCGGGCGAAGTCTGCTGCGGCTCGGCAGCGCCCTGAAGGGGCGCGGGGAACTGCGCGACCAGCCACGATGGTGCCGCAGGCGATAGACGACAGACGGCGCATCACGGCACTTCCAGCGGAGCGCTCAGTCGCCGGCCTGGGTGAACGCGCTCACCGTGGCGTTCGGGGTGGTGGCCGAGCTCTTTCCGGCGACCGGGCCGTAGGTCCAGGGGTAGGACTGGGTGTCGCCGCTGCCCGGCAGGGCGATCTTCATCGTCTTCGCAGCGAGGCTGCCGGCTGCGCCCGCCTCGCCGCGTACGTAGGAGATCGTGAAGGTGGCCGAGGCCCCCTTGGCGAGGGTCAGCTTCTGCGTCTTCGCGCCCTTCAGCGAGGGGACGGCGGCCGAGGCGGAGCCCGTGGTCAGCGTGACGCCCGCGAAGCCGTCCAGGGTGCACTTCGCGCTCTGGTTGGTGACGGAGACGGTGACCTCGCCCGTGTCACCGGCGGCCGGTGCGGCGCTCGCGGGGCCTACCTGGAGGCCGATCCGGTCGAACGAGCAGGCGGAGGAGTCGCTGCTGCTCTTGCCTCCGCCGCTGTCGCAGCCGGTGAGCAGCAGGGCGGCGGTGAGGGCGGTGACGGTGAGCGTGATGGCGCGCATGAACGGATCCCCTGGTCGGGTCGTGACGGTATACCGGTGCACAGGCATCATCACGCCTCGGCGGGGGTGCCTGTCGCCCGGCCCCCACCGACGGGTCACGATCGAGCCGGAATCGTTCACCGGCCGGCGGCCAGGAGGTCACGGGGCGCGTGCCACCGGCCTGTTGTCATGACCCCAGGCTCGCCGTCGGCAGCCCCGTCGGGAGCGAGCCGCCCTCGGCCTTGGTGTAGGTCTCCTTGCCGAGCGCGCCCGACCACGTCACCACCAGCGTGCTCTTGGTGAGGGAGTCGACCATGCCGGTCGCCCGCTTCTTGTCGCCGTCGGTGCAGGTGAGGTGGATCATCTGCATACCCGATTCCTCGCCCGCGGTGCCGCTGCACACCGTCCCGCCGGTCGCGAACAGCCCGGCCTTGGTGCCGGTGACCACCAGCGCCACCGCCTTGCCGCCGGTCGTGGCGAGCCAACTCCCCTGGAGACCGGACGCCTTCGACGTCGAGCCGCCGGAGCCGCCCGTACCGCCGCCGCTGCCGGAGGACGTCGCCGTCGAGGACGACGCCGTACTCGGCGTGGCCGACGAGTCGTCCCCACCGCCACCGCCACCGCACGCCGTCAGCGCGAGCACGCCCGTCACTCCCGCCGCCACGGCCGCGAGCCGTACCACCGGACGGTTCCTGGTCACCGAGGTCACTGAGACTCCCAAGCTGTAGCTGGCCGGCCGGCTGGGTCGGCCGGGGACAGCGGCAAGCTACCAGCACCCCCGCGGGTCCCTTTGAGCGGCTCTCGAACCAATATCCGGGCCACGGGAACAAGGGCGCCGCGGCGTGCGTCTGTTCCTTATGCCACGAGGAGTCCGGATCCGCCGGATCCGGGAGTTCCGGTGCGACCGATGGCGGCACGGTACGGCGGCAAGGCGAACGGGGGAGGGCCGGCAGGGGCATGCCCTGCGGGCTTCGGGGCAGGCGCGCTGGAACGGCTCGAGGGAGTCGGCCGTTTCCGGTACGGCGGCTGTCACAGCCCCCGTGCGGCGATCGCCGCCGTCCTCGGTAAAGCCCTCGGTAAAGCGCTCGTCAAAGCTGTAACCGGAGAACCACTCCACGTGCACGTGCATATGCCCGCGCATCTGCACGTGAACAGAGCTATGATCCGGGTCAGTTGACTACTGCATCCATGGCCTCACCAGCCAATGCACCACCGGGGAGCGACCTGTGGACCACGACGTGTACGACGTGTTGTACGACGTTGCCGACGCGTCCGGCGTGCCCGGGGTATCGGGCCTGCACCATTACAACGGAATGACCGCCACGGAGCTGAGCGGGGTGGCCTGGCAAAAGAGCCGGCACAGCAACTCGCAGGGTTCCTGCGTGGAGTTCGCGCGCCTTCCCGGCGGGGACGTCGCCGTGCGCAACTCCCGCTTCCCTGACGGCCCCGCGCTCGTCTACACCCGCGCCGAGATCGAGGCGATGCTGCTCGGCATCAAGGACGGCGAGTTCGACCATCTGATCGTGAGCTGATCGGTCGTCTGCTGAAACGATCCGCGCGGCCGTGTCGCGGCGTGCCACGTGCCGGTGCGGGACGTACTGGCGCTGGGCATACCAGTATCAGTCGTACCGGTGCATAACGATGCATAGTGGCGCGTAATGCCGTCTGTCGGACCGTAACGCGCGTAGAACCGCGGCACTCCAGAGTGGCGCGGTTCGTTATTCGGCGGGTGGCAGCCGGAACAGCGCCCAGACGACCTTGCCGGTGAGCGTGCCGGTCATCGGGTGCCAGCCCCAGCCGTCGCTGAAGGAGTCGACGAGGAACAGTCCGCGTCCCGACTCCGCCGCGAAGTCGTCCGAATCGCGTGCCACCGGGCTCTCCTGGCTGGGGTCGCGCACCGCGCACACCAGCCGTTCCGTCCACTGCATCAGATGCAGCCGTACGGCGGGGGACTGCTCGGGCACCCGGGGCGAGCCGCACGGCAGCGCGTGGCGCAGGGCGTTGGTGACGAGTTCCGAAACCACCAGGCAGATGTCGTCGAACCGCTCGTCCACACGCCACTGTTCCAGGGTGCTGCGCGTGAACGCCCGGGCCTCGCGTACCGCTTCGTAGCGGGCGGGCAGGGCGCACGATGCCGCACTCGACACGGCCGCAGGATCCAGCGGCGGAAGGCCCTGCCTTAACGGCTCGAGCATGGTTGATCCATTCGTCCCCATGCGAGGCACTCCCGGGAATTCGCGGTCGTTGCGATGCAGCGGTTGCGCGAGACCATGGTTTCCGAAGCGAACACCAGATGCAAGGGCAGATGCACGTGCAGGTGACCGAATTGGACCCGGACGTACCGCTTGTTGGCCATTTTTTCCGCCAACTTCCCTCGCGCTTCTTGCTCCTGCTCGCCTGGGTCTGAGGAAAACGTGTGGCCCGTTTCCGTTTCCGTAACCGGACGAGTACAGCTCGAAGTGTTTTAGTGGCAGACTGCGGCCCCTGAAGACCGTTGGGGAGGCTGGCGAACGTGAGCGCGGGAGAGCCCGGATCGGTGGTGCGGCGCATGCTGCTCGGCTCGCAACTCAGGAGACTGCGGGAAGCCCGGGGGATCACGCGCGAGGCGGCGGGCTACTCGATCCGCGCCTCGGAATCGAAGATCAGCCGGATGGAGCTGGGCCGGGTGAGCTTCAAGACCAGGGACGTGGAAGACCTCCTGACGCTTTACGGCATCACGGACGACCTGGA
This sequence comes from Streptomyces sp. YIM S03343, assembly GCF_054729195.1. NCBI lineage: Bacteria > Bacillati > Actinomycetota > Actinomycetes > Kitasatosporales > Streptomycetaceae > Streptomyces > Streptomyces sp. YIM S03343. The sequence continues at coordinate 4,153,633 of NZ_JBPUKX010000001.1, read as the reverse complement.
GCGCACCTCGCTGCTCTCCCTCGCCCGGGAGGCCAACGTGGCGGGATGGTGGCACAGTTATTCGGACGTTCTGCCGAGCTGGTTCCCCACCTACGTGGGTCTGGAGGGCGCCGCGTCACTGATCCGCGCCTACGAGGTGCAGTTCGTGCACGGCCTGCTGCAGACCGAGGCGTATGCGCAGGCCGTCGTACGGCGCGGGATGCAGGGCGCGAGCGACGCCGACATCGAACGGCGTGTCGCGCTGCGCCTGGAGCGCCAGAAGTACCTCGTGGCCGAGAACGCTCCCGAGTTCCACATCGTCCTCGACGAGGCCGCCCTGCGCCGTCCCTACGGCGACCGCGAGGTGATGCGCGGCCAGCTCCAGCACCTCATCGACATCTCCGAACGCCCCAACGTACGGCTCCAGATCATGCCGTTCAGCCTCGGCGGGCACACCGGGGAGAGCGGCGCCTTCACGATCCTCAGCTTCCCGGAGTCCGATCTGTCGGACGTCGTCTATCTGGAGCAGCTCACCAGCGCCCTCTATCTGGACAAGCGCGAGGACGTAACCCAGTACGAGAAGGCCCTCGGTGAGCTCCAGAAGGACAGCCCCGGACCGCTGGAGAGCCGTGACCTGCTGCGCGGGCTGCTCCAGCTCTCGTAGGGCTAACCCTCTATTTTCCTGTGGGTTGCTGGGGGTTGTGGAAGTGAGCAGTCAACTGTGGTGCAGCGCAAGTACGATGACGTGTGATCAGCCCACATAAATGATCAGAAGATGATCGTATGAGGTGGTCGGCTGTCCGTTGCGGCTGCGCCGACCGCGCCTGCAGCAGGGGATTGAGGGATCACATGTCGTCGTCCTATTTCACCGACCTGGCTCAGCAGTACATCGACGGTGAATGGCGCCCGGGCACCGGCTCCTGGGACATCATCGACTTCAACCCGTACGACGGCGAGAAGCTGGCCTCGATCACCATAGCCACCGTCGAAGAGGTCGACTCGGCGTACCAGGCGGCCGCCCGTGCCCAGAAGAAGTGGGCCGCGACCAACCCCTACGCCCGCCGCGCCGTGTTCGAGAGGGCTCTGCGCCTCGTCGAGGAGCGCGAGGCGGAGATCACCGAGGCGATCATCGCCGAGCTCGGCGGCACCCGGTTGAAGGCCGGGTTCGAACTGCACCTCGCCAAGGAGTTCCTGCGCGAGTCGGTCCACCTCGCGCTGCGTCCCGAGGGCAAGATCCTGCCGTCGCCGGTCGACGGCAAGGAGAACCGCCTCTACCGCGAGCCCGTCGGCGTCGTCGGAGTGATCAGCCCCTTCAACTTCCCCTTCCTGCTGTCGCTCAAGTCGGTCGCCCCGGCCCTCGCGCTCGGCAACGGCGTGGTCCTCAAGCCGCACCAGAACACCCCGATCGTCGGCGGCTCCCTGGTCGCGAAGATCTTCGAGGACGCGGGCCTGCCCGGCGGCCTGCTCAACGTTGTCATCACGGACATCGCCGAGATCGGTGACTCCTTCCTGGAGCACCCCCTTCCCAAGGTCATCTCCTTCACCGGCTCCGACAAGGTCGGCCGCCATGTGGCCACCGTCTGCGCCTCGAACTTCAAGCGCACGGTCCTCGAACTCGGCGGCAACAGCGCCATCGTGGTCCTCGACGACGCCGACATCGACTACGCGGTCGACGCCGCCGTCTTCAGCCGCTACGTCCACCAGGGCCAGGTCTGCATGGCCGCCAACCGTGTCCTGGTCGATCGCTCCATCGCCGACGAGTTCACCGAGAAGTTCGTCAACAAGGTCAAGACGCTCAAGGCCGGCGACCCGCGCGACCCGCAGACGATCATCGGTCCGGTGATCAACTCCCAGCAGGCCGACGCCCTCTCGGGTGTCGTCGAGCAGGCCATCGCCGAGGGCGCCACCGCCCTGGTGCACGGCACGACCACCGAGAACCTGGTCGAGCCGTCGGTCCTCACCGGCGTACCCGCCGACTCGGCCCTCCTCCACCAGGAGGTCTTCGGCCCGGTCGCCTTCCTCATCCCCTTCGACGGCGAGGAGGAGGCGGTACGCATCGTCAACGACACCCCGTACGGGCTGAGCGGCGCCGTCCACACCGGTGACGTCGAGCGCGGCGTGGCCTTCGCCCGCCAGATCGACACCGGGATGTTCCACGTCAACGACGGCACCGTCCACGACGAGCCCCTCGTGCCCTTCGGCGGCGAGAAGAGCTCCGGCGTGGGCCGCCTCAACGGCGAGACCACCCTGGAGGCCTTCACCACCCTGAAGTGGGTCTCCGTCCAGCACGGCCGCAGCGGCTTCCCGTTCTAGCCGAACTTCCTGCTCTGATCCCGTGGGGCCGAGCCAGCTCAGATGCTGGCTCGGCCCCATGCCACGAGCGCCGCGCCCAGCTCCGGACCGAAGGTGAGCTCTGCCATGGCGGGCGTACGGGCCCGCCGCTGCAGCGTCCGCAACACATCGCCGAACGGTTCCCGACGAAGCACCGAGACCGTCTCAGCCGCGCCTTCCCCGTCACCCCGGAGCACCTTTGCGTGCCAGACCGGCAACATGTCCTTGCACAGACAGAACATCCGCGCCCGGCCGAGCCGCAGGTCCTCACGGTTGAGGTCGAACACCTCGATTGAGTGGCACCCTTTGGTCGTGAGTGCCCGGTACTCTCCCGAGGCCGGAAGCAGCTTGAGGTGTTCGGCAGGATCGTCGGCGGTCGGGTCGATCAGCAGGCTGTCACCGGTCACCTCATCGCACGGGAAGGGCTTCCGTTTGGCGTTGCTGTTGCAGAACGAGCAGGCGAGCAGGTGGTTGAACCAGTCGAAGGTACGCAGGGGCGCCAGCGCCTTGGGCTCGAAGTGATCGATGTCGGTGGCGAGGTTGTCCAGGCAATACATGCACCGCTTGACGCCTGGCGTCATGGGTTCGAGCAGGGAACGGATCTCCTCCTTGGCGGCACGCGCCTTGCCCCACTGGTCTGCGGCCGCCTCGCTGGTAGCGCCCTGTTCCTTGATCTTGAGTGTCCGGCTGTCGCACAGCCGGGTAAGCCTCGGCGTCGGGCCGGGTCTGCGTAATGGGATCATTCGTGCCCTCTCAGCCTCGCCGCCACTTCGTCCATGCGGGTCGAGAGGGAACTGGTGAGAAGATCGCTTAACTCGCGGTATTCGCGTAATTCGGCCTCGCTGGCCTCATCGTCGAAGACCTTCTGTTCCAGTCGTACGAGCTGTGCGCGGCGCTCCTCGGCACGGCTGGAGTACGGCGTCTCCAGGCCGAACAGCTCCGAAAGCACTGCGTCCTCGCCGCTGCCGTAGACGATGCGGTGGTAGAGCGGCTCGTCGACGACCTGGGGAGCCCGGTCCTCCTCCGGGCCGGGCAGACGGATCAGGCCGCCCGGGTCGGCCGCCTGGCAGATGTACGGGCTGTGGCTGGTGACGATGAACTGGATCCGCGGGAAATGGGTCCGCAGCCAGTCCCCGATCCTCCGTTGCCAGGTGACGTGGAGGTGCGCGTCCACCTCGTCGATGATGACCACTCCGGGCATCCTGACGACGGGACGCCCCTTGTCGTCCGTGGCGAAGTCGAGGGTGCCGTAGGTGAGCTGCAACTGCCGGGCGATGTCCAGGACCAAGGAGGCGACGGTACGGAACCCGTCACTCATCTCACGGAGCGGATAGGCACGTTCGGGATGCCTGGCGGGGGCGATCCACAGCCCGTCGGCGGTGACCTTCTGTGCGCGGTAGCCGTCGGGGAGGAGACCGTCGGAGAGCAGCGCCTTGACGACCTCCAGCAGGTCCGAGGCGGCCTGCTGCCCTTCGAGGCCGCGCAGCCGCAGTTCCTGGAGCCAGCTCACTCCTTCGGCCAGGGAGGCGTCCTCGTGGAAGAGGGAAGCCATCCGGCCCATCGGGCCGGGGGCGAGCATCATCCGCAGGGCGGTGCTCGCGCCGCCGCTGAGACGACGGAAGGGGCCGTATGCGGCGCAGAACCAGCCTTCGGGATTGTCTGCCCAGGGGCCGCGTGCGGCGCCCTCCCAGCTGTATTCCTCGCGCTGCGGGGTGAGCCTGGGTTGCGAGGAAGAACCGTAGGTGTACGGACCAGGATCGTCCTCGGAGCGGGTCCAGAGCAGTCCGAGGACTTCCTCGTCTCCGGGCGCCTGGCCGCTACCGGTGAGGCGGTCCACGGCGGGGTCACGGCGGACGACGGCCTGCGTTGTCGCCGTTGTCCAGCCTGTGGTGATCCACGTGCTGAAGTCCTGCATGAGGCTACGGGCGACCTGAGGGCCGGCGAGGGTGAGCGCAAGGGCCCGTAGCAGGGTGGATTTGCCGGAGCCGTTGCGCCCGGCGATCACGGTCCAACTGCCTCCGTCCGTCGCGGGCAGGGCGAGATCCTCGACGACACGGTTCTCTGCGAAGCCCCGGACCTGCCAGAGGCTGATCTCGGATACGTACACGCGACCTTCCCGGGACTGGGGCCGTCAGCCCTTGAGGTGGGTGATGAAGGCGGTCCAGGCGGAGGGGGTGATGATCAGGGCGGGGGCGTCTGGGCGCTTGCTGTCGCGTATCGGGACGAGCGGGGCGGGGCGGATGTCGGCCACCTCCACGCATTCGCCGCCCTGTGAGTTGCTGTAGCTGGACGTGCGCCATGACGTGGTGCTCAGGTCAGGTCGGGGGATGCGCATGGCGTGCTGGCCTCCATGAGGTTCCTGATGAACGTCTTTGACTCGGGCGGGGACAGCGCGGAGTCCCGAAGCAGATCGTAGGACAGCTTCAGCTGTTCGACGCCGTGTGGTTCTTCGAAGAGTTCGGCACTCACGTTGGTCTCGCTGTACGCCACCGATGTGCCGTCAGGGAGCCACAGCACGGTGAGCGATGTGCCCAGCAGGTGATGCAGTCCAACGTGGTAGGGCAACACCTGAACCGTGACGTTGCGTAGTTCGGCCATCTCAAGGAGATGGAGCAGTTGCTGTTGCCAGGCTGCGGCGTCCCGGAGCGGGCGACGGAGAACAGCCTCGTCCAGGATGGCCCGGACGGTCAGTCGTCCCTCTCCGTACAGCCGGTTCTGGCGTGCCATACGGGCCGTCAGCTGGGCCGTCAGCACGTCCTCGTCCTCCGCATAGACGAGGCTCAGCATCTCCCGGGCGTACTCCTTGGTTTGCAGCAGCCCCGGGATCGCACCGGTGGCGTACTGCTGCCAGACGGTGGCCCGCCTCTCCAACTCCATGAAGCGCTTGGACTTGTCCCAGAAGACATCATCTCTCGCCAACTCCCACAGCTCCGAGAGGTGTTCCTGCGTTCCGTAGGTCTTGTCCAGGGCGGCCATCACCTCCGGCGACCCGAGCTTCGCCCCAGTCTCCAGCTTGTGCAGATACGTGCGGTCGTACGTCGTCTCGCCGGCGAGATCGCTCAGGGACTTGCCGGACACCTCGCGCAGTCGTGCGAGCTCTTTGGCGAGTACTTGTCGCGCCGAGCCTTTGCTTCGGGTCGTGTTGGGCTTACGTGGTGGCATCGTTCGCGCCCCCCTGTGGTCCTGACGTGCGGGCCTACGCCCTTCCACTACCCACAGTAGTTCGCGTCCGTCACGCTGGAGAAGGAATCAACAACTCCGCGTGATGAGAGGATCCGAGTGAGTACTGAGAATCCGGCCAAGGGCTGGCGCATCGATCGTGTCCCCGGCAAGCGGGTGACGACGACCGACGAGGGTGTACGGCTTCCGCTCTGGCTGCTCTACGACGGCAGGCACAAGGCCGACACCGTCTTCCGCCTCAGCCCGGCCGAGGCGGAACAGCTGCACGCCGAGCTGTGCTACGCGCTTGGTGAGGGTGAGCCCCCGGCCTGCCGCCCGGTCCCGGCGCGCTGGGCCTGACACAGGGCGGAAGGAGTGGGCCGGAGGGAGCTCAGGCCCACTCCTCGGCCCACTCCTCCGCCTTGACCTCGGTCTGCTTGAGCACGCGCTTGACGGCTTCCGGCTCCTCGTCCGGCGGGTAACCGTAAAGCCCGAGCAGGAACTTCACCTTGGCGCGGATACGGTCGCGGGCCTGGTTCTTGACGCGCCAGTCGACGGTGACGTCCTTACGGACGAGCTCGCACAGCTTGTGGGCGATCTCGGAGAGGACCCCCTGCCCCATCTCCAGCGCGGACGGGTTGGCGGCGATGGCGTCGTAGAAGGCCAATTCGTCGTTGGTGAGCCCGAGGTCCTGCGCCCGGGCGTAGTTGGTGACGACCTCCCGTGAGACCTCGATGAGCAGCTCGATGGTCTCGGCGGACGTCATAAGGCCGTTGTGGTAGCTGTTGATGGCCTCCTGCATCTTCTCGGTGAAGGCCTTCTGACGGGCCACGTTGCCGGAGAAGGTCTGACGGATCTGTGCGTTGAGCGCGCGGCGCAACGCCCTGATGGCCAGGCTCGGCCGGTCGCTGGCCTTGACCTGCTGGATGAATCCCTCGTCCAGGTGCGAGATGTCGGGCTTGGCCAGGCCGGCGGCGTCATAGATGTCCACCACGCCGTCCGCGGACACAGCCTGGGCGTTGAGCTGTTCGATGAGGCGGGCCACGTCGGCTTCGGTGGCCAGGCCCTCGTCCTGCCGTTCGTCCGCGGCGATCTTCTCGCGGGAGGTCCGCACGGCCGCGAAGAAGTGGATGTCCGGCACGAGGTCCTGAATCTCGGGATGCGTGGCGCAGAGCGAGAACGACCGGGAGAGGAGCCGTGCGTAGTGCATGAAGAGCTGCTGGCGCGTGGGCTTGCCCGGCTCCAGCTCGGGCTGGGCCTCTTCGAGGAGCTCCAGCACCCTGCTCAGGGCTTCTGTGTAGCCCTCGGTCTCCAGTGCCTCGCGCCACCTGCTGGGCCGAAGCAGGTCTTCGATCCGCTGGTGCATGCGCCGCACGGAGGACAGTGCCTCGTCGAGGGGAGCGCCGATGGTCTGCTGCGCCCTGTCCTCGGGTGAGTATTCGGCGAGTGCCGCGGTGATGTGGTGGGCGACCCCGAGGAAGTCCACGACAAGGCCGGAAGGCTTCTCACCCCATGTCCGGTTCACACGGGCGATGGCCTGCATCAGGGCGGCGCCGCGCATTCGGCGGTCTAGGTAGAGGGTGTGGAGGGGCGGAGCGTCGAATCCCGTCAGCCACAGGGACTGCACGATCACCAACTCCAGTTCGTCGTCCTCGTTGACGACACGCTTCTGGATGGCCTTGATCTGATCGGGGGTGCGGACGTAGTCGGCGACCTCCGCGGTGTCGTGACCGGCGTTGCCGGTGAAGACCACGCGGATCTTGCCGGTGGTGTCCGGGTACAGCTCGGTCTGCTCGTCCCGTTCACCGACCCACTCGGGCCGGAGGCGGGCGAGCACCTTGAAGAGCCGGGCGGCGATGGCACGCGAGGAGCACACGATCATGCCCTTGCCGGTCCTGCCGGAGAGCTTGGTCATCTCTTCACGTCGTACGTCCCAGTGCCTGAGGACGGTGGCGGCGACTTCCTCGATGCGTTTGTCGGCGCCGATGAGGTCCTCGAAGGAGGCGAACCGCCGCCGGGCGCGGGTCTGTTCGGCTTCGGAAAGCCCTTCGACCAGCCCTTCGGCCTGTGCGTCGAGGTCGTCGAGATCGATGTCCTCGGCGATCCGGACCTTGTGCAGGATCGGTTCGTAGAAGACGGGCACGGTGGCACCGTCGTCGACGGCCTGGGTCAGATCGTAGGTGTGGATGATCGGCCCGAAGACGCCCTCGGTGCTGCCGGTCGTGTTGTCGATCGGGGTGCCGGTGAAGGCCAGGAAGGTGGCGTTGGGCAGGGCGTCGCGCAGGTGGCGGGCGAAGCCGTCCTCGAAGTCGTAGTGGCTGCGGTGCGCCTCGTCGACTACGACGATGATGTCCCGCCGCTCGGAAATGACGGGGTGCCGGGCGCCGGCCTCCCTCTCCTCCTTGCTGATGCGGAACTTCTGGAGGGTGGTGAAGATGACGCCGCCGCTGTTCGAACGCCGGGTGAGCAGGTCCTTGAGCAGGGCCGACCTCGCGGCCTTCTCTGGGAGATCGCCGATGAGCCGGTGGAGGCTGTTGCTGCGCACGAACGTGCTGTAGAGCTGGCCGTCGAGATCGATCCGGTCGGTGAGCAGGACGATCGTCGGGTTGGACAGCTCGGGGGTCTGGGACACCTTGCCGGTGTAGAAGACCATCTCCTCGCTCTTGCCGGCGCCCTGGGTGTGCCATACGACGCCGGCCCGGCCGTCGGTGGCGACGGCGGCCTCGGTGGCGGCGACGGCGGCCTTTACGGCGAAGTACTGGTGGGCCTTGGCGAGCTTGACGGTGTCGACCTCGCCGCCGGTGCCTTCGGCGGAGTAGGAGAGGTAGAAGGCGATGAGGTCCAGGAACCGGCCGGGGTCGAGGGGGCCGTGGATCATCCGCTCGAGGGCCCGCCCATCGCGGCGCTCGTGCTTGCGGAGGAGGACGCCGTCCTGGTCGGCGTGCCAGGGCGCCATGTGCTGCCAGGGCGTGAACGGGGTGCCGAGGCGGGCCGTTATGCCGTCGGAGGCGACCGCGAGAAGGACCGTGCGGAACACGCCGTCGCGCTTCAGTTCGCGCCGGTAGTTCTGGATCTGGTCGTACGCCTTGCGGGCGTCGTCGGGACCGCTGGCCTTCTTCAACTCGATGACGGCGAGGGGGAGTCCGTTGACGTACAGGACGATGTCGAAGACGAACTGGCGGCCGCGCACACCTCTGACGCGGACCTGGGAGGCGGCAACGAGGTCGTTGCCGTGGGGGTCGTCGAAGTTGATGGGCCAGACCGTCTCGTGTTTCTCCGCTCCGGTGAGGGCTTCCTCGTAGGTGACCTTCACACCACCGGCGAGGCGCCGGTAGAAGGCCCAGTTCTCGCGGATGTCGGAGCCGGTGGACTGCTTCAGCAGCTCGCTGACGACCGAGGCGACGGCGGACTCGGGGAGGTGCGGGTAGTGGGTGGCGATGGCCCGGCGCAGGCGGGGGTAAAGGACGAGGTCCTCTTTGCGCTCCGGGTCGCGCTCGTCCCTGAGATCCTTACCGCTGACGGGCTGCCAGTGTTCCCCGAGCTTGTCGAGAGCCTCGATCTCCCAGTCCTGCTCGGAGAAGGTGAGCGCTTCGGCGTGGCTGGCCTCTATCTCCGATACGGCGGCCAGGTCGTCGGAGTCGGGGTCTCTGCCGGGGGTGGGTGTCGCCGGGTCGCTGTCGGTGGTCATATGGCCTCCTCTACGGCGCGTTCGGCGTCCTTGATGCGGAGCTTTCCGGTTACCAGTTGAGGGAGGAGGGCGTCGCGGATTTCAACGAGTGCCCGGGTTTCGTTAATCGCCGTCATCGCGCGGGCATCGAGCGTTGAGAATTCTTCGTTAATGCGCGCCCGAGCCTCAACGGGTGGTACCACGATTGGGACCGCTCCGAGGATGGCCGTATTGAGATTTGGCATGGTCGCTCCGACAGCGTGCTGGTGGATCCAGCTCTGCACTTCCGGTTCGCCAAGGTAGTGGCTGAGGAACAGTGGCTCGATTGCGTGGCCTGCTCTTACTCGGAGACACCCTGTTCCGCAAAGCCAACCTGATTCGCGGCTTCTGACGAGGGCTCGTCGTTTCACGTCGCCCCGCCGTGAGTAAACGATGTCGCCGTATACCAGTCGATATTTCGACAGGCGGTGGATGTCTGCTTCCGACACTCTAGCGATGCCATCCTCGTTGATGACGTTATCGCCAATATTCTGTGGCATTACGCTTGGGACGCCGTGCTCGACATAGTCGGAGGCGTGGAGTTGACTGCCAAATGGGCCTGTCTGGATGGATCCGCCACCTTGAATGCACAGTGCGCCAAGCGTCGTACGGAGCCAACTCTGTTCTTGAAGCGCAGAATTACCAATGAGCGACGAGACGTGGCCAGACCTCCACAGAGCTTGCATCATGGTGCGGCAGAGGTCGGCTGTTGTGCTGGCGATACGCTCGTTGACCGCGATCTTGTCGTCCAGTGCACCGAGCGCTTCTGCGATGGCTTTTTGGGTCCTCAAAGGAGGATACGGCACTCTGAGTGATTTGATCGTGGTTACCGGTTGTCTGATTCCTGGAACGCCGACCGTAGATGAATTACTAAGGATTTCATGCTGGCCGAGCGATGATGTGAACCAGTAATAGTAAAATTCCGGACTGGCCAGATTTGGGTCGAGACGGGCTTTGACCTGGCTTGTTGAAAGGGTGTAGCGAGGGAATCGTGGCGAACGGGGAATCATTGAAACCTGGCCGATTGTTCCTCGGTGGGTGAACACCAAGTCCCCGGGGAGAAGGGCGGCGCCCGGCATTTCATCGGCCTTTTCGGCGGTGATGAAAACGAAGTCGTCGTCAAGGAAGATTCCGCGACCAAGGTTGACTCCGCGAACCATCGGTACTCCGTCTGGAACGTAGTCATCCTTGGTGAAGGCGGAGCCGTAGGGTTTGGAGAAAGCGCTCTTTTCGTTCGCTGCGAGCTCCTCGAAGCGGGGCATCGGCCACTTATCCATTGATCCTCCCCAACTGCTCACGCACCGCAGCCTCTAGCTGCCCTGACTCCTCAAACAGTCTGTACAACTCTTTTGTCAGGCGAGCCACCTTCTCCTCTACCGGCTCCGCGTCCGGATCTTCCTCGGTATCCACGACCCCCACATACCGCCCCGGCGTCAGTACAAAGTCGTGCTCTCGCAACTCCTCCAGCGAGGCGGTGTGGCAGAAACCGGGAACGTCCTCATACCCCTCCGCCCCACCGGCCCCCCGCCAAGCCCGAAACGCCCCCGCGATCCGCTGCAGCTCCTCCTCCGTCAGCTCCCGCAACGTCCGTGAAGCCATGACCCCCATCCCCCGGGCGTCGATGAACAGCACCTCCCCCTTCCGCCCCCGCACCCACTTCGAATGCCGCCCCTTGCCGTCCGCGAGGAACCACAGACAAGCCGGAATCTGGGTCGACCGGAACAACTGCCCCGGTAGAGCCACCATGCAGGCCACCAGGTCCCCCTCGACCATTGCCCGCCGGATGTCCCCTTCCCCGCCCGACTTGCTGCTCATCGACCCGTTGGCCAGGACAACCCCCGCCCGCCCCCCGGGCGCCAGCTTGCTCACCATGTGCTGGATCCAGGCAAAGTTGGCGTTGCCGACCGGTGGGGTTCCGTACACCCAGCGGTCGTCCATGCCGAGCCGTTCGCCGCCCCAGTCGGAGATGTTGAACGGCGGGTTGGCCAGCACCACGTCCGCTTTCAGGTCCCCGTGCTGGTCGTTGTGGAAGGAGTCGGCGGGCTCCTCGCCGAGGTCGGCCTCGATGCCGTGGATCGCGAGGTTCATGTGCGCCAGTCGCCACGTCGTGAGGTTGCGTTCCTGGCCGTACACAGCCACGTTGAAGCGGTCGCCCCCGTGGGTCTCCACGAACTTCTCGGCCTGTACGAACATGCCGCCCGAACCGCACGCCGGGTCCAGTACCCGCTCGCCCGCCACCGGCTCCAGCATCTCCACGAGCAGCCGCACCACACTCGCCGGTGTGAAGTACTCGCCGCCCTTGCGACCCTCCTGAAGGGCGAACTGCGCGAGGAAGTACTCGTACACCTCACCCATGAGGTCCCGCGCCCCGACCCGTCGGCCGTCCTCGCCCACCTGGGCCTGGAAGGTGAGCCGGTCCAGCAGCTTCACCAGACCGGCGAGGGTCGTCTCGTCGACCCGGCCGCTGTTGTACTGCTTCGGGAGGGTGTTCTTCAGCGAGGGGTTGAACTTCTCGACGGTCTCCATGGCGGTGTCGATGACCTTGCCGAGGCTCGGATCGCCCAACGTCCCCTTGGCGCGCTCCAGCACGACCTCCCAACGGGCCGTCGGCGGCACGTAGAAGATCCCGGCGCCTGTGTACTGCGTGCGCTCTTCCAGTGTCTGGAGGATCAGTGCCTCCGGTGCCTTGCCCTCGAAGCCCAGCTCGGCCAGCAGCCCGCCGCCCGACCGCAGTTCGGTCTCCAACTGCTCACGCTTCTCGGCCATCGCCTCGGAGACATACTTGAGGAACACGAGCCCCAGCACGAAGTGCTTGTACTCGGCGGCGTCCAGGCTTCCGCGCAGCTTGTCGGCGGATGCCCACAGGATCGCCTTCATGTCCTGCGGCTTGGTTTCCTTCTTCTTCCGTGGGGGCACGGGGTCTCTCTTCTCTCTTCGGGAGGACTCTCCAAGAGTCCAACAGACAAGCGCGGTCAGCGTCGCCGCAACGCCAGGTCACCGTCGGCGACACCGGCGGAGACGCGCGCGGCAAGGCGGTCCAGGGCTGCCAGCTGTCTGCGTACGTCGGCGCGCAGCCGTTCCGTCTCGGCCAGGACAGCTTCCAGCTCTGTGACCTCCTCGGCGGGAAGCTGCGGCAGGTCCATGTCGCGCACGCTCACCCGGCGCACGAGGGAACCGCTGCCGCGCTGCTGATTCCGCGGGGATTGGAGCAGTTGGGCGAGTGTGTGCGGCCGCATCCACAAGGCGTCCGGCCCCACCGGTTCGCCCTTGGCCACCGCCAGCAAGTGCTCTCGGTACGAGCTGATTCGCAGCCCTTGCACCGGCGACAGCAGCACGCAGCCGCCCGCCTCGTCCACCTGGCAGCGCACCCCGTGCTCGGCGAGCACGATGACGTCACCCCGTTCGGTGATCTTGGCGGACGAGTATGCCGCCAGGGATTCCGGGCTGATGCGCCGCTGCCCGACGGGTAGTGCGCCCAGCATCTCTTCGCGGCCGATGACGGGCAGACCGGCCTCTTTGATGTCTGAGTCCTTGAGGCGATGTCCGGTGAGCGTCCTCAGCTGCCCGGCCTTGAGATGCTCGTCCACTCTGCGGTGCCGGATCGGCGTACGGCGTTTGGCGATGCCCATCGCGCCTAGCCAGTCGCGCAGTTGCGGCATCGCGGCAACGGCGGCACGCCTGGCGGTTATAGTCTCCTCGAAATGGTCGATATCGGTCTCCGCCGCGGCGAGCCGATGCGCCGGCAGCACGGAGCGGCCGTCGAGCAACCACTCCCCGCCCGCTCGGCGCGGCCGCAGTGGGATTGACCGTACGTCACCAGCGCCGGGCTCGTCCTCGGCGAGGACGAACCGCGCGACTTCACCGATCCACTTGCGTCCGTCCGTCCGGCGAGCGATGCGGTCGGCATCGACGAGGAGGACCGGAAGGCCGGTGGCTTCGTACGCAGGCGGGCGCAGAATCAGCAGCGCGTATTCGGCGCCCGTGCGGAACGGATGGATACGGCGCGGCAGTTGGACGATCGCTTCGATGCTGCCCGCGGCCAGAAGTTCCTCGCGGGCGTCGATCGTCGGTGCCGGCACCGCGCCCCGCGTCCGTGTCAGCGTCCAGCTCGGTACGACGGCGTAGCCCCGCCCGCCTGGCTTCAGTCGCCGGGCAGCCTCCCCGGCCCACCACAGAGGCCCCTGCTCGTCCCGCTCCCGCTCGCCCGAGGCATACGGCGGCGAGGCCAGCACGATGTCGGCGCTGGAGAAGGACCACATGTCGTCGACCGGCACCGCGCCCCATGTACGAGGGACGTCCAGGTCCGACGGTGCGGGGTACACATCCATGCCGCCGTACATCTCGTAGCACAGCAGCCGGTACCTCAGGAGCTTGCGCCGCAGCGGGTCGGGCTCGATCGCGACCAGTTCGCCGTGACCGCCGAGGTTTCCGTAGGGACCGCCGTCCATGCCGAGGAGCAGTTCGCCGAAGCCCGCGCACAGGCTGATGACTGAGCGTTGGCCCGGCCCGGCCACGCTGGGGCCGATGAGCATGGCCACGAGCGAGACGATCTCGCGGGGAACCGTGTCCATGACGACATCGGATTCGAGCCGCTTGGCGAGCTCCACGTCCTCGTCGAGGCCGAGGAGCGCGTCTGCTGCCCTGCCCGCCGAGCCGATCTCGTTCTCCAGGGTCAGGACGGCCTGTCGGACGTCCTGGGCCGCCGCGTCGTGGTCGGGCCGGAGTTCCTCGGGCAGGCACTCGGGGATGAGGTCCTGGGCCTCGGCATGCGTGGCGATGACGGCCAAGGCCTGGGTGATGAGCGCCTCCGCCGAGCCGAGCCGGTGCTTGAGGGCCACCAGCCCCCGCAGTCTCAGACCGCGGCGGAACCGGTCGCCGTAGGTGGGGACCTTGCCGTGCTCGTCCGGCTCGGTGTCCGGGACAGGGCGCAGGTCCAGCCAGTCCGCGATCTCCAGTGCGTCGAACAGAGGCTTGCTCTCACTGCCGCCGACGGGGGCGGGGAAGGGGGGCCGCCGGTCCTTGGCGGCAGCCAGGGCCGCGGGGGAGAAGCGGCGCCGCCAGTTGCTGACGGTGGGCCGCCCCACTCCGGCAAGCTCCTTGATCTCGCCGAGGGTGACGGGAGCGTGGAGCGCGGACTCGGTCCGCGATGTCGCCTCCGCCATCACAGCCGCACCGGTTCCCGGCCGGCGAGCACGGCCGACTTGCGGGCGAGGACCGACGGCACCTGGCTGAACTGCCGGTGCAGGGCGGCCTTCTCCGGCGACACGTACTCCATGAGCCGAAGCAGCGTGTCGAGGTCCTGCGGCAGGTGGCGGTGGCAGATCCGCTCGTGGTGGCCGATGCGGTTGCGGAACTTGCGCACGTAGTCCAGCTGCTGCTGAAGCGCACCGCGGCGACCCTGGTAACCGCGGAAAGTGTGCCGGAGAGCCGGGTTCCAGAACTGCATCTCGTAGTTGAGACCGCGGCCGGTCAGCCCCACCCAGAAGCCGAGCGTCAGCTTGGCGACCATGTCGTCCGCGGAGTACCCGGAGCCGTATTCGCGGCCGAGGTCCCGCTGAGCGCCGTGCACCTGCTCACGGCCCTTCGTGGTAAGCCGGACACGCGGGGAGTCCCACCAGTCCGTGCGGCCGTACCGGCCACTCAGCTTCGCGTGGAACGAGTTCCGCATGGCGACCTCGAAGTCGCGCAGGATGCCGAGGAAGGCTCGGGAGATCTCGCCGTCCCAGCAGTACAAGCGCAACGCGACGAGCGCATCGCCGTCGCACTCGTCGAGGAACGGCTTGAACCGCTCCGCCGAGATCGAGTCCACGATCCGCTTGACTTCGTCCTCCGTCACCGCTGAGTCTCCCTTGACTGAAAGATCCGTGTTACGCTCGTTTCCGTGCGCCCCGGAGTACTGTCACTGCATTGCATACAGCCCGGGGCACAGCTCTTTCCCGAGCCCGTTGAGCGGGCGTGCGGCAGCTGTGCGGTGACCTGACTGCGGTCTCGCCTCCAACGACTACTACCTTAGGCCGTAGTCATTTTCGAATCAAGGGGGTTGCTGAGAACCCGGCTTCTCAGCAGTTGCGCGGCGTTAGTTGAGCTGGTGAGTAGTCCTGCTTCTTGGGGTGCGCTGCAGCTTGAGGACGGAATCTGACCTAGTGGCCCCGTAGCGTCGCCGGTGTCAGACGGAGGGAACCCACGGAAACCCCCTCCAGGGGTCCCTGGAACCCCTCTGCCGAACCGGCGAAAGGCGACGGTCATGGTCACTCACGTACACCCCGAGGCGGCGGGCGACGAGCGCGGCGCGCTGCTCTCCTACCTGGCCGAGCAGCGCGGCGGCATCCGGCGGGCCGTGCTCGGCCTCACGGACGAGCAGGCGTCGGCCCGGCCCACCGTCAGCGAGCTGTCCCTCGCGGGGCTGGTCAAGCACGCCGCCGAGGTGGAGCAGTTCTGGATCGCCCGCGCCAAGGGCGAACCGCCGCAGGTGCAGCGCGACCAGTCGACCTGGCAGGAGAGCTTCCGGCTCGTCGGGGACGAGACGGTGGAGTCACGGCTGGCCTACTGGGAGAAGGTCGCTGCCGACACGGAGGCCTTCATCACCGCAGCGCCCAGCCTCGACGACACCTTCGCCCTTCCCGAGGCGCCCTGGTTTCCTCGCGGACCGGTCTCCTTGCGCTGGCTGATGCTCCATCTGATCCGTGAGACTGCCCGGCACGCGGGGCACGCCGACATCATCCGTGAGTCCCTGGACGGGAAGACCGCCTTCGAGCTCGTGGCCCTGGAACAGGCGGAGTAGGCGGAGGGAGGGGCCGAGCACCGGCCCGAACAGGCGGTTCGGGCCGGTCACGGACCGGAGCAACCGGCCCGAGCAGGCGGATCGGGCCGGTCAGAGGGAGGAACGATCGGCACACCGGCCGGGTTCCCGCGCCCCGGCCGGTTCTTCTCCCTGGTTTCCCCCTCGGTCTCCTCCCTCGGTCTCCTCCCTCGGTCTCCTCAGTGGTGGAAGCCCGTCGCCGCCTCCTTGTCGTGGACCAGCGGATGGGGCTGGCGGCGCAGCTCCGGCAGCAGCTGGCGCAGATCCTCCATCAGCAGTTCCGCGAGGTCGGCCGAGAATCCGTTGCGGCACACCACGCGCAGCACGGACAGGTCCTGACGGTTCTCCGGGAAGGTGTACGCGGGCACGAGCCAGCCGTTCTCACGTAGCCGCCGCGAGACGTCGAACACGTCGTACGAGGTCACCTCGGGGGCGGTCGTGAAGGCGAAGACCGGCAGGTCTTCGCCCCGGGTCAGCAGCCGGAAGTCGCCCATCGCCTCGATCTGCCCGGCGAGGGACTGCGCCACGTCGCGGGTGGACTGCTGCACCGCCCGGAAGCCCTCCCTGCCCAGCCGCAGGAACGTGTAGTACTGGGCGACGACCTGCGCGCCGGGGCGGGAGAAGTTGAGGGCGAACGTCGGCATGTTGCCGCCGAGGTAGTTGACCCGGAAGACCAGTTCCTCGGGCAGCGCCTCCTTGTCCCGCCACAGGGCCCAGCCCACGCCCGGGTAGACCAGGCCGTACTTGTGCCCCGAGGTGTTGATGGAGGCGACGCGCGGGAGCCGGAAGTCCCACACCAGATCCTCGTCCAGGAACGGTGCGACCATCGCCCCGGACGCGCCGTCCACATGCACGGGGATGTCGAGCCCGGTGCGTTCCTGGAGCGCGTCAAGGGCCGCGCACAGGTCGGCGATCGGCTCGTAGGACCCGTCGAAGGTCGAGCCGAGGATGCCGACCACACCGATCGTGTTCTCGTCGCACAGTTCGGCCGCGGCCTGCGGGTCGAGATGGAAGCGATCGCCCTCCATGGGTACCTGGCGTGCTTCCACCTCCCAGAACTGGCAGAACTTCTCCCAGCAGACCTGCACATTGACGCCCATGATCAGATTGGGTCGCGCTCCCGGGTAACGGTCGGCGTTGCGCTTCATCCAGCGGCGCTTGAGCGCCATCCCGGCGAGCATGCACGCCTCGCTGGACCCGGTCGTCGAACAGCCCACGGCGGCCGCCGGGTCCGGTGCGTTCCACAGGTCGGCGAGCATCGCCACACAGCGCCGCTCCAGCTCGGCGGTGCGCGGGTACTCATCTTTGTCGATCATGTTCTTGTCGCGGCACTCTGCCATCAGGAGCCCGGCCTCCGGCTCCATCCAGGTGGTCACGAAGGTGGCCAGGTTCAGCCGGGAGTTGCCGTCCAGCATCAGTTCGTCGTGCACCAGTTGGGCCGCGGTGACCGGGGTCAAGGGCCCGTCCGGCAGCCGGTGCGTGGGCGGGGCGTCGGCCATACCGGCGACCGGGTTCGCCGCCCCGTAGAACGGATTGACCGCCATGATGCGCTCGTCGTGCTTGGCGGGGCCTTTGTGGAGGGGCATCGCGATGTCTCCTGACTGACGTCTGCTTCTTCCGGTGTCTTCGTTGCCTTCCGGTGTCTTCCGGTTTCGGTGTCTTCCGGTCTCTTCCAGGGCCCTCCGGACCTCGTCGGGAGGATGCCTCAGCGGACCGCGCTCCCGTCCTCCCGCACCTGCATGCGCCACCGCCCGGTCACCAGCAGCCAGGCCGGGAGCGAGGCGATGCACAGGAGCGCGATGATCGACGGCGAGGTCACCAGGATCGCCGCGGTGAACAGGCTCAGCCACGCCTGCCGGGTGACGGCGAGAAGCATGCCCAGCACACCCGCCGTGACGCCCACCGCCGGATCCACCCCGGACACCAGGGCGTGCGCGAACAGCCCGAAGGCACCGCCGATGAACACCGAGGGGAAGATCCGGCCGCCGCGGAAGCCACAGGTTCCGGCGACCACCAGCGCGGTCAGCTTCACGATCGTCATCGTCGCGTACTGCCCTGCGGACCACCCGTCGGGATTCTTCGCGAGGTCCTCCAACTGGTCCAGCCCTTTGAACAGCGTCAGGCTCCCGCCCAGCGCGCCGAGCAGCCCGAGGACCACTCCGCCCACGGGGAGCGCCACCATCGGATGCCGCAGACGCGCGAAAACGGCGTGCGAGTACGGGAACGCGTACACCGCGCACAGGCCGAGCAGCGCCGCCGCCGATGCGACCACCAGGACCGCCGCGATATCTCGCCAGCCGGGTACGCCGAACGGGGGAAGACCCAGGTTGAACGTCGGCTCGGCGATCAGCGACGTCGTGAGCGCGCCGGCGGTGGCCGCGACCAGCGGTGCGAACACGTTGTCCCACAGCAGCCCCTTGAGTTGCCGCCCGGCCAGCGCCTCGGAGACGACCAGTGCCGCCGCCACCGGCGTGCCGAACAGCGCGCCGATGGTCGCCGCCTCGGCCAGCAGCACCCACAGCTCGCCCGGTGCCTGGGGCGCGACCCTGCGGCCGAGCCAGAAGACGAGCCCGACGTTCACCGCGATCACCGGGTTCTCCGGGCCGAGGCTCACACCGCCGGACAGCGTCAGCATGGCCGTGAGCAGCACGCCGGGCAGCACCCAGGGGGCCACCGGTGTCGCGGTCAGCCCGGTGGTCGCCGGGTCGGGGCCCGCGTGGCCCGGCACCTTCCACACCACGAGGCCCGTGAGGATGCCGGTCGCGGTGAGCATGACCATCACCCAGAGGACCGAGTATCTGCCGATCCCCAGCGCGTCCGGCAGGTCCCGCCACAGCACGTGCTGGAGCTCCTCGGCCAGCGTGTCCACCAGCACGAACACCAGGCTGGCGCCCACCCCGATGACGAGCGAGGGGAGAATCAGAGGCAGCAGAGTGCGCGCCGGGGTCGCCGGGGGTGCGGGCGACGGCTGCGCGGTGTCCTGGGCCACGGGCACACCATAAGCGGACGGAACGGGCAGAACATCTCAGCGTGACCGGACTTGCACCTCACGTGGCGTGAGGCGGCAGTGTGGACGGCGTACCGAGATAAGGGAGCGGAAGTGAGCTACTCCGTCGGACAGGTCGCCGGATTCGCCGGTGTCACGGTGCGCACGCTGCACCACTACGACACCATCGGCCTGCTCGCCCCCAGCGAGCGCAGCCACGCCGGTCACCGGCGCTACAACGAGGCCGACCTCGACCGGCTCCAGCGGATCCTGTTCTACCGGGAGCTCGGCTTCCCGCTCGACGAGGTCGCCGTCCTCCTCGACGACCCGGACGCGGACCCGCGCGCGCATCTGCGCCGCCAGCACGACCTGCTGACCGCCCGGATCGAGAGGCTGCGGAAGATGGCGGCGGCCGTGGAGCACGCCATGGAGGCACGCAAGATGGGTATCAACCTCACCCCCGAGGAGCGGTTCGAGGTCTTCGGCGACAAGGACCCCGAGCAGTACGCCGACGAGGCGGAGCAGCGCTGGGGCGGCACCGCCGCGTACGCCGAGTCGCAGCGCCGGGCCGCGCGTTACGCCAAGGACGACTGGCGGCGGCTCCAGGCCGAGGCCGACGACTGGAGCGCGCGCTACACGGCCCTGATGACCGACGGCGAGCCGCCCGCCGGTGAGCGGGCCATGGACCTGGCCGAGGAGCACCGGCGGCACATCGGCACATGGTTCTACGACTGCTCGTACGACATGCACCGCTGCCTCGGCGACATGTACGTGTCCGACGAGCGCTTCAAGGCGTTCTACGACAGCATGCGCCCCGGCCTCGCCGAGCACCTCAGGGACGCCATCACGGCGAACGCCGACCGGAACGGGCGGCTGGACGGGGTCCGGCACGGGCGGCAGGACGGGGTCCGGCACACGGCCGGTTGAGGGCCGCTGGGCAGCTCACAGCTTTGACCTGGGCGGCGCACAGTGCATCCTGGAGACACCGGTGGAACCTGGGGCGGACACAATGCGTTGATAGCTTTGTGCGGCCGCACTAGGACGCCGCACCACCCATCCGTCAGGAGTCCGGAACGTCATGACGCTTGCCCTCGGACCGAACTGGCTGGACCCCAACTATCTGCTCAACACCTACAGCATCTGGGGTCTGCTGCTCATCGTCTTCGCCGAGTCGGGGCTGCTCATCGGCTTCTTCCTGCCGGGTGACTCGCTGCTGTTCACCTGCGGTCTGCTGATCACCTCCGGTGATCTGGACTTCCCGCTGGCGGGTGCGATCGCGCTGATCTGCCTGGCCGCCGTCCTCGGCGACCAGGCGGGCTACATGTTCGGCAAGAAGGTCGGCCCGTCCCTGTTCAACCGGCCGGACTCCCGGCTGTTCAAGCAGGAGAACATCACCAAGGCGCACGAGTTCTTCGAGAAGTACGGCCCGAAGTCCCTGGTCCTGGCCCGCTTCGTGCCCGTCGTGCGCACCTTCACGCCGATCATCGCCGGTGTCAGCGGTATGAAGTACCGCTCGTTCCTAGTGTTCAACCTCATCGGCGGCGCCATGTGGGGCGCGGGTGTGACGCTGCTCGGCTCCTGGCTGGGCAACATCGGCGTGGTGAAGAACAACATCGAGGCGATCCTCATCCTGATCGTCCTCGTGTCGGTGGTCCCGATCGGCATCGAGTTCCTGCGGGCCCGCTCCAAGGCCCAGGCCGAGGGCCCCGAAGGCCCGGAGGGTCCTGAGGAGCCGGGGGCCGCCGGGTTCGAGCCCGAGCCGCAGTTCCAGGCCTTCCAGCGCCAGCAGCAGCCCCAGCCCCAGCAGCAGTCCCAGCCGCAGTACCAGTCGCAGTACCAGCCCGTCATGGACGACGCGACGACCCGGCTGCGCCCCGTCGCCGCCTCCGAGCCGCAGTACAGCGGCTACGACCAGCAGGGCGGCTACGGTCGGCAGGGCTACGACCAGGGCTACGACCAGGGCTATGACCAGCAGGGGTACGAGGGGTACGACGGCTACGACCAGGGTTACGGCCAGCAGGACCACGGCCGCCAGCAGCCGCAGCCCTACGCCGCCCAGCAGTACCCCCAGCAGCAGTACCCCCAGCCCCGGCAGCAGCCGCAGCAGCCGCCGCAGGGCTATCCGCAGCAGCAGCCCCAGCAGCAGCAGCCGTACGGTGCCCCGCAGGACCCGCGCCAGGGCGGCAACCAGTACCCGTACGGCCAGGGGTACTGAGCCGAGAGGGGACTGCGCCGCCCCACCGGCCCGCACGGACGGTCCCGCGCGGTACCCGGGCGGGCGGCGGGGTTCAGAACCCGCGCGTCCGCTTCGCCGCCAGGCGCCCCGCTGCCTCCGCCACCGGGACCCGCAGGAACAGCCGGGAGATCTCCGACCCCAGGTTGACGCCGATCGCGATCGCCATGGCGAGCGCCGCCGCCTTCGACAGGGAGACCAGCCCCTTGTCGACCTCGTTCTGAGCCATCGCCAGCAGCCCGAGATAGGTTGCCGACCCCGGCAGCAGCGGCCCGATCGCGGCCGTCGTGTACGGCAGCGCCGAAGCGAACCGGTAGCGCGCCAGCAGCTGGCCGAACAGCCCCACGAGCCCCGCCGCGACGGCCGTGGAGGCGACGGGGGAGAAGCCACCCGGGTAGTGCATCGCGCCGTAGACCGACCACGCGACGCCGCCGTTGAGGGTCACCGCGAGCACAGTGGAACGTTCCTGCTGGAGCAGCACGGCGAAGGTCAGCGACAGCAGCATGGACGCGCCGATCTGCCACAGCGGCCGCTCGGCCATGTTCTGGACCGCGTCCGGGTTGAGCGGAACGCCCAGCTTCACCCCGAAGTAGAGGACCACCAGCACGCCCACGACGATCCCCACGAAGAGGTACATGACCTCCAGCAGACGCGCCGACGCGGTGATGTAGAAGCCGGTCAGCCCGTCCTGCACGCCCGCCACCAGCGCGCGCCCGGGCAGCAGCGCGAACAGTCCGCCGGTGATGACCGCCGCCGCGTTCACATGCACCCCGGCCAGGGTGAGCGCGACGCCGATCGCCGCGGGTGGCATGGCGGCGATCATGAACTGGTAGAACTCCGGCAGCCCGCGCCCCGCGGACAGCCAGGCCAGCCGGTCGCCGAGCATCGCGCCGAGCACCGCCGCGACGAACACCAGGAGATCCCCGCCGACCAGCACGGCCGCCGCCCCGGCGAGCAGCCCCGCGGCGGCGGTCAGCACCCAGCTGGGGTACGGGTGCCGGTTGCGGCGTATCTCGGCGAGCCGCCGGTACGCCTCCTCCAGGGAGACCGTCGTACCGGGGTCGCTCAGATCCGCCACCAGCCGGTAGACCGCCGTGAGACGGGTGTAGTCGCTGCCGCGGCGGCGCACCGTCCGTGACGCCGTCACCGGGTGGTCGACCAGGGACGGCTGATGGGAGACGGTCAGCAGGGTGAAGGTGACGATGGGCTCGCTGCGGTCGAGGCCGTAGGAGCGGCACACCGACAGCATCGCCGCCTCCACGTCCTCGGCGCCCTCGCCGCCCGCCAGCAGCAGCTCGCCGATGCGGAGGGTCAGGTCGAGGACGCGCGGGACGGCCGGACCGCCCTCGTCCGGCTTCTGCGCGGGCTCCGGCGCGGGCCACTCCGACACCGGCATGCGCAGCATCGTGCGCATCCGGTCCTGCCAGGGCCCGTCCTTGACGAGGCTGACCACCGGGACACCGGTCGCGGGAGTGAACGCGGGTGAGGAATACCGGGAGCCGTCGGTGCCGGGCACGGTGAAACCCGAGCCCTCCTTGGTACCGGCCTGCGGCTGCGGCACGTCCAGTCCCTCGGGCAGGGCGAACCCCGAGGTGGTCTCCGTCTCGCCGCTGCCCTGCGGGAGGGTCAGCCCCGCCGGGAGGGCGAACCCGGATGTGATCTCGGGGTCGTACACGCTCCTCGCCTCGTCCGGACGAGGCCCCCGGCCCTCCGCCTCCGCCACTCCTGCAACGCTCCTTGCTCGCACTTACGTATGCCCCAGTATGCGCATGCACACAGGCGGGCGACGCAAACGGGCCGCACGCGCGTGCGGCCCGTCGGCGGAGCAGGGTCCTCACAGGGACGAGGTCCGCGGCGACCGTGTCTTCAGTGGCCGCCCTGTTCCTCAAGTCGCTTGAACGACCGCTCGATCTCGGCCTCGGCCTCGATGCGGCCCACCCAGTTGGCGCCCTCGACGGACTTGCCGGGCTCGAGGTCCTTGTAGACCTCGAAGAAGTGCTGGATCTCCAGACGGTCGAACTCCGACACGTGGTGGATGTCGCGCAGGTGCTCCACGCGCGGGTCGGTGGCCGGCACGCACAGCAGCTTGTCGTCGCCGCCGGCCTCGTCGGTCATACGGAACATGCCGATCGCGCGGCAGCGGATCAGGCAGCCCGGGAAGGTCGGCTCGTCCAGGATGACCAGCGCGTCCAGCGGGTCGCCGTCCTCACCGAGGGTGTTCTCGACGAAGCCGTAGTCGGTCGGGTAGGCGGTCGAGGTGAACAGCCGACGGTCCAGGCGCATACGACCGGTCTCGTGGTCCACCTCGTACTTGTTGCGCGAACCCTTCGGAATCTCGATCGTGACGTCGAACTCCACCGGTGGCTCCTCCATGATCAGCACATAGTTCTGGTGATTAAGTGTCCCTCACGCAGGTGTGTGATCGCGAAAGGGGCTGGTGGTCGTGCCGGAGCTGAGGCCTTGGCGTGCCGCGGGACCGCACGTGGTGCGGGCCGCGAACGCCGTACGACCACGGCTGGCACGTGCCGCGGACGCCGTACGGCCGCATGTCGCGCGCGCCGGGGCGGCCCTGAGGCCGCGGGTCGCGCGACTCGTCCAGGGCGTTCAGGGTTTTCAGGGTGTGAAACCGCAGCTCGCACGGATCACGCGGCCGGCGTCCGTGGGGACCTGGCAGTACACCGCCGGTGCCGCGGCCGCCGGTCTGGTACTGGCCACGGGTGCGGTGTTCGCCGCCGGTCCCTGGGACGCCACCGGCCAGCGTACGGCCGAGCGTGACTGGGCGGATGCCCGGTCCCGGACGGGTGGCACAGATCACGGGCGTAGTTCCGGTACGACAACCGCCGCTCCCCGGCCCGCGCCCAGCGCGGCCTCGGTCCTCACCGGCCTCCGCGGAGCCACGGCCGGCCTGAGGAGCGTGCCCGGCGAGAAGGCACTCTCGGACGTCCTCGGCCCGCTCCTCGCCGACGGCTCGCTCGGCACCGCCCGCGGCGCCGTCGTCGTCGACGTGGTCACCGGCAAGCGGCTGTACGGCGCCGGAGCGGACGACGCGCTGACCCCGGCGTCCACCACCAAGATCGCCACCGCTGTCGCCGCGCTCTCCGCGATGGGCACCGACCACCGCCTCACCACCCGCACCGCCCTCGAACCCGGCGGCAAGGAACTCGTCCTGGTCGGCGGCGGCGACCCCACCCTCACCGCCCGCAAGGACGCCGAGGGCTGGGCCAGCCTGCGCACCCTCGCCGACCGCACCGCCGCCGCCCTGAAGAAGCGCGGCATCAAGGAGATCGGCCTCTCCTACGACATCAGCCTGTACACCGGGCCCGCCCTGCATCCCATCGGCGTCAACGGCAACCTCGCCCCGGTCAGCGCCCTGACCGCCGACGAGGGCCGCACCGACGACTCCGACAGCGGGCCCGCCGCGCGCGTGGCTGACCCTGCCGCCGACGCGGCTGCCCGGTTCGCCGGGTTCCTCGCGGCGGACGGCATCAGGACCACCTCCTCGTCGGCCCCGCAGTCGGCCGAGGCCGGCGCCAAGGCCACCACCGTCGCCACCGTGACCTCCCCGCCGCTGTCCGCCCTGGTCGAGCGGATGCTCACCAACAGCGACAACGACATCGCCGAGGCCCTGGCCCGGCAGACCGCCGTCGCCACCGGCGGGCAGGCGTCCTTCAGCGGGGGCGCCGCCGCCATCAAGGCGCAGTTGCGCAAGCTCGGGCTGCCGCTCGCCGGGGCGCGGTTCAACGACGGCAGCGGGCTGAACCGTGAGGACAAACTGACGGCTGACCTGCTCACGGCCCTGCTCGTCAAGGCGGGCGACTCCGCTCACCCCGAACTGCGGCCCGTCCTCACCGGCCTGCCCGTCGCCGGCTTCACCGGCACGCTGACCGGCCGGTACACCGACGTGTCCGGGGCGGCGGGGATCGTACGCGCCAAGACGGGCACTCTGACGGGCGTCAACACGCTGGCGGGGACCGTCGTCGATCAGGACGGTCGCCTGTTGGCTTTCGCCTTCCTGGCCTCGGGTACCTCCAGCCCTACGGAGGCCATGTCCGCCCTGGACCGTACGGCTACGGCGTTGGCGGGGTGCGGGTGCCGCTGACCTCGGGTTTCGCCCCCGCCGCCCCTTCCCGTTCCCGTCCCTGGGGGCTGCGCCCCCAGACTCCCCTTGTCGGCCCTTCGGGCCTCGTCCTCAAACGCCGGACGGGCTGAAAATCAGCCTCTCCGGCGTTTGAGGAGCGGGGGTACGGGGGCGGAGCCCCCGTGACGGGACGGGAAGGGGCGGCGGGGGCGAGACTCTCCGCGTGGCCTGCCCCCAGTGGGAACGCTCACGTACCGTTGATGCATGACGAGCATCGGTGGTGTGGAGATGGTCGACTGGAATCTCGCGGTGGCGACCGCGACCCGGCTGGTGCGGCCAGGGCCCGAGGTGAGCCGCGACGAGGCCCGGGCTGTCGTGGCGGAGCTGCGCCGGCACGCCAAGGCCGCGGAGGAGCACGTCCGTGGGTTCACCCGGATGGGTGGCGAGGACATCCATGACACCCCTGTGCTGGTGGTCGACCGGCCCGGTTGGGTCCGGGCGAACGTCGCGGGGTTCAGAGAGCTCCTCAAACCGCTGCTCGACAAGATGCAGGAGCGGCGCGGCAGCTCCACCGGCGGTGCGGTGCTCGGCGCCGTCGGCGGCAAGGTGACCGGTGTCGAGCTCGGCATGCTGCTGTCGTTCCTGGCGTCCCGGGTGCTCGGCCAGTACGAGACGTTCGCCCCCGCCACCCGTGAACTGCCCGCGGGTGAGAACGGTGGCGGCCGCCTGCTGCTCGTCGCGCCGAACATCGTGCACGTGGAGCGCGAACTCGACGTCGAACCCCATGACTTCCGCCTCTGGGTGTGTCTGCACGAGGAGACCCACCGCACCCAGTTCGCGGCCGTGCCCTGGCTGCGCGACCACCTGGAGGGCGAGATCCAGTCGTTCCTGGGGGAGACCGACGTCGACCCCATGACCGTCCTGGAACGTATCAGGGAGGCCGCCCAGTCGCTTGCCGGGGGCCGCCCCGAGGGTGAGGAGGAGGACGGCGGACGCTCGTTCGTGGAGCTGGTGCAGACGCCCGTGCAGCGCGAGATCCTCGGCCGCCTCACGGCCGTGATGTCCCTGCTGGAGGGCCACGCGGACTTCGTGATGGACGGGGTCGGGCCCGAGGTGGTGCCTAGCGTCGCGGAGATCCGCGAGAAGTTCCAGCAGCGTCGCGCGCGGGGCGCCTCCCGCCTCGACCTGGCGCTGCGCAAGCTGCTGGGCCTGGACGCCAAGCTGAGGCAGTACCGGGACGGCGAGCGGTTCGTGCGCGCGGTGGTCGACCAGGTTGGCATGGAGGGCTTCAACCGCGTCTGGACCTCCCCGAACACCCTTCCCACCAAGTCGGAGATCGCCAAACCGGCGGACTGGGTCGCGAGGGTGCACCGACGGGCCGAGCCGTGACATCGGGGGAGGGGGGCGTGAAACCAGAACGGCCTACGGCAGACGAACGCCCCCTCAATCACCCGTCCGAGGGACCGTGAGCCATGCATAGGCGTGCAATGCTCGGGGAACCGCCCGTCTCTGTCACCATCTATACACTCTGAGTGACCGGTCTCGGGCTCAACCCCCGACAATTTCATGAAGGGAACCGGACAATGGGTCCCCATCCTGCGGTCGCGGCGATACGCCTGGCGGTCCGCCGCGTCCTCCACGACATCCTCGACGAACACACCACCGACACCACCGACACCACCGGCAAGACCGACAAGACCGACACGGCTGTCACCGCGGACACCGGTGACGGCACCGGCCCGGGCGGGCGCACGCCGTCGCCCCTGGTGCTCGTGGCGTGTTCCGGCGGCGCCGACTCCATGGCGCTGGCCTCCGCCCTCGCCTTCGAGGCGCCCAGGCTCGGCGTCCGCGGCGGTGGCGTCACCGTCGACCACGGTCTCCAGACCGGCTCCGACACCCGTGCCGAGGAAGTCGTCCTGCGGCTGCGCGAGTTCGGTCTCGACCCCGTGGAGTCGGTGGCCGTCACCGTCGGCCGCGCGGGCGGCCCGGAAGCCGCCGCCCGCGACGCGCGCTACGCCGCCCTGGACACCGCGGCCGACCGGTACGGCGCGTCCGCCGTCCTGCTCGGCCACACCCGTGACGACCAGGCCGAGACCGTGCTGCTCGGGCTGGCCCGCGGCTCCGGCACCCGCTCGCTCTCCGGCATGGCCGCGGTCTCGGGGGCCGGCGGCCGTTACCGGCGGCCCTTCCTCGGACTCGACCGGCAGACCGCCCGCAAGGCGTGCATGGTCCAGGCGCTGCCCGTCTGGGACGACCCGCACAACACGGACCCGGCGTACACCCGCTCCCGGCTGCGCCACGAGGGCCTGCCCGCCCTGGAGAAGGCGCTCGGCAAGGGCGTCGTCGAGGCCCTCGCCCGTACGGCCCAGCTCTCCCGCGACGACGCCGACGCCCTGGACGCCTGGGCCGGACAGGCCGACGCCGCGGTCCGTGACGCCACCGGCCTCCTGGAGTGCGCCAAGCTGTACGCACTCCCGCCCGCCGTGCGCCGCCGTGTCCTGCGGCGCGCCGCCATCGAGGCCGGCGCCCCGGCCGGTTCCCTCTCCGCCCGCCACATCGAGGAAGTCGACCGGCTGATCACCGGCTGGCGCGGCCAGGGGGGCATCAATCTCCCGGGCAAAGTCGTGGCCCAGCGGCAGGGTGGCAGACTGGTGATTCGGCGAGGCTGAATCCCGTCCCCTTCGCGGGGGAGGCCGGACGGCCGCAGCCGTCATCGAGGGACGACCGAAAGTGATGCGGGTGGACGCGAAAGACATGGGTGCCGACCTCAAGCAGGTGCTCATCACCAAGGAACAGAT
Organism: Streptomyces sp. YIM S03343; assembly: GCF_054729195.1. Taxonomy (NCBI): domain Bacteria; kingdom Bacillati; phylum Actinomycetota; class Actinomycetes; order Kitasatosporales; family Streptomycetaceae; genus Streptomyces; species Streptomyces sp. YIM S03343. The sequence goes on along the minus strand of NZ_JBPUKX010000001.1, from coordinate 4,125,564 downwards.
CGACGTGAAGCTCACCGAGCTCGCCGCGAAGATCGACGCGGAGTACGCGGGCAAGGACCTGCTGCTCGTCGGCGTGCTCAAGGGCGCGGTGATGGTCATGGCCGACCTCGCCCGGGCGCTGTCCACCCCCGTCACCATGGACTGGATGGCCGTGTCCTCCTACGGCGCGGGCACCCAGTCCTCCGGTGTGGTGCGGATCCTCAAGGACCTCGACACCGACATCAAGGGCAAGCACGTGCTGATCGTCGAGGACATCATCGACTCCGGCCTCACCCTGTCGTGGCTGCTGTCGAACCTCGGCTCCCGCGAGCCCGCCTCCCTCAACGTGTGCACCCTGCTGCGCAAGCCGGAGGCCGCGAAAGTCGCCATCGACGTGGAATGGGTCGGCTTCGACATTCCCAACGAATTCGTGATCGGCTACGGCCTGGACTACGCCGAGAAGTACCGCAATCTGCCGTTCGTCGGTACGCTCGCGCCCCACGTCTACGGCGGCTGAGCCACTCGGCCCAAGCTCCGTAAGACGATCGGGAACCCCGGCGGGTTTCGCGCCGTTGGAGCATGCAGAGACGGGAACCACAGCCGTCCCGGCCGCTTCGGGCAAAATGGCTGGGGTACCGTCAGAAGAACTGTCTTATCAAACTCACTATGGCAGGAGGGACGGGGCGACATCGCTCCGTATGGATGGACGTGAAGCGATACTTCCGTGGGCCGGTCATGTGGATCGTGCTGGCCGTCCTTGCCGTGGTCGTGTTGATGCAGGTCGTCGGCTCGTCCGGCGGCTACAAGACGGTGGACACCGGCCAGGTCGTCGCGGCGATCAACGACAACAAGGTCCAGTCGGCCAAGCTGACGACCGGTGACGAGCAGAGCATCAAGGTCACGCTGAAGGACGGCGTGAAGGTCGACGGCAGCTCGAAGATCCAGGCGAGCTACATCGGCGACCAGGGTGTGACCATCGCCGGCACCCTGCAGAACAAGTACCAGGACAAGCAGATCCCGGACGGTTACACCGTCTCCCCGACGAAGCAGAACGCATTCGTCGGAGTCCTGCTCTCCCTGCTCCCCTTCGTCCTCATCGTGGTCGTCTTCCTGTTCCTGATGAACCAGATGCAGGGCGGCGGCTCCCGGGTCATGAACTTCGGCAAGTCCAAGGCCAAGCTCATCACCAAGGACACCCCGAAGACGACCTTCGCGGACGTCGCGGGCTGCGACGAGGCGGTCGAGGAACTCCAGGAGATCAAGGAATTCCTCCAGGAGCCGGCGAAGTTCCAGGCCGTCGGCGCCAAGATCCCCAAGGGCGTGCTGCTCTACGGCCGTCCCGGCACTGGCAAGACGCTGCTCGCGCGCGCCGTCGCCGGCGAGGCCGGAGTGCCCTTCTACTCGATCTCCGGTTCCGACTTCGTCGAGATGTTCGTCGGTGTCGGCGCCTCCCGTGTCCGCGACCTGTTCGAGCAGGCCAAGGCGAACGCCCCGGCGATCGTCTTCGTCGACGAGATCGACGCGGTCGGCCGCCACCGCGGCGCCGGCCTCGGCGGCGGTCACGACGAGCGTGAGCAGACCCTCAACCAGCTGCTCGTCGAGATGGACGGCTTCGATGTGAAGGGCGGCGTGATCCTCATCGCCGCCACCAACCGGCCCGACATCCTCGACCCGGCCCTGCTGCGCCCCGGCCGCTTCGACCGGCAGATCGCGGTCGACCCGCCGGACCTCCAGGGCCGTCTGGAGATCCTCAAGGTCCACCAGAAGGGCAAGCCGGTCGCGAACGACGTCGACCTCTCGGCGGTCGCCCGCCGCACCCCCGGCTTCACCGGTGCGGACCTGAGCAACGTCCTCAACGAGGCCGCCCTGCTCACCGCCCGCAGCGACAAGAAGCTGATCGACAACAGCATGCTCGACGAGGCCATCGACCGTGTCGTGGCGGGCCCGCAGAAGCGGACCCGGATCATGTCGGACAAGGAGAAGAAGATCACCGCGTACCACGAGGGCGGACACGCCCTGGTCGCGGCGGCCTCCCCGAACTCCGACCCGGTCCACAAGATCACGATCCTGTCCCGTGGCCGTGCCCTCGGCTACACGATGGTCCTGCCCGACGAGGACAAGTACTCCACGACCCGCAACGAGATGCTGGACCAGCTGGGCTACATGCTGGGCGGCCGGGCGGCCGAGGAACTGGTCTTCCACGACCCGACCACGGGCGCGGCGAACGACATCGAGAAGGCGACGGCCACCGCCCGCGCGATGGTCACCCAGTACGGCATGACCGAGCGGCTCGGCGCCATCAAGTTCGGCGGCGACAACACGGAGCCGTTCCTGGGCCGTGAGATGGCCCACCAGCGCGACTACTCGGAAGAGGTCGCCGCCCTGGTGGACGAGGAGGTCAAGAAGCTCATCGAGAACGCGCACAACGAAGCCTGGGAGATCCTGGTGGAGAACCGCGACGTCCTCGACAACCTCGTCCTGGCCCTGCTGGAGAAGGAGACGCTCGGCAAGGAGGAGATCGCGGAGATCTTCGCCACGATCGTCAAGCGCCCGCCGCGGCCCGCCTGGACCGGCTCCTCCCGTCGTACGCCCTCGACCCGCCCGCCGGTGCTCTCCCCCAAGGAGCTGGCACTGACCAACGGGGCGAACGGCGCGACACCGGCGATCAGCACCGTCAAGTCCACCGCCGTCGAGTCCGCCCCGGTGGCGGAGCCGGCGCCGGAGGACAGGCCGGAGGGCTGACCAACCCGGCGGGGCCCCGGCAGGGTCCCACCGGCACCGGAATGGAAGCCGCGTCCCCCAGGTTCTATAGCCTGGGGGACGCGGCATTTCCGCATGCCCGCGGCTGACGACTTACCGGTGATGCCCGGTGATGCCCGGAGACGCCCGCGGCCGACACGTACAGGAACGAGGCGCCAGATGATCGACCCGGTGACGCTGGACGGCGAGGGGCCGACCGGAGAGTTCGATGAGAAGCGCGCGCAGAACGCGGTACGCGAGCTTCTCATCGCGGTCGGCGAGGACCCGGACCGTGAGGGCCTGAGGGAGACCCCGGCGCGGGTGGCGCGGGCGTACCGGGAACTCCTCGCGGGCATGCGTCAGAGTCCCGAGTCCGTCCTGACCACGACCTTCGATCTGGGGCACGACGAGATGGTCCTGGTGAAGGACATCGAGATCGTCAGCCTCTGCGAGCATCATCTGCTGCCGTTCCACGGCGTGGCGCACGTCGGCTACATCCCGGCGGAGAGCGGCAAGATCACCGGTCTGTCGAAGCTGGCCCGCCTCGTCGAGGTGTTCGCTCGGCGCCCGCAGGTGCAGGAACGGCTCACCACGCAGATCGCGGACTCCCTGATGCGGATCCTGGAGGCGCGGGGCGCGATCGTGGTGGTCGAGGCCGAGCACATGTGCATGTCGGTGCGCGGCATCCGCAAGCCGGGTGCCAAGACGACGACCTCGGCCGTGCGCGGTCAGCTGCGGGACGCCACGACCCGCGCGGAGGCGATGAGCCTCATACTGGCGCGCTGACGGGCAGCGGACAGGGGCGGGGAACACGGGTGGGGAACACCGGCTGCGGTGACGGGCAGGGGTGACACACCCCACAGTGTCGTGACGGACCGTCAGGACACCGGTTCGGCGCCCGTCGTGTCGTGGTCGTCGTCCTCCGGGAGCTTGCAGACGCGCTCCAGGAAGAGGGCCGCCGCTATCACGGCGATGCCGGCCAGCACCGAGAGGCCCGCGTAGATCGCCTGGTCGCGGCGGGCGGGCATGTCGAGCAGCTCCAGCAGGAACACACCCGTACCGCCGTACATCCCGGCGACCAGGGCCGCGACCAGTGCGCTGGCCTGCCCGAAGACCACAGCGCGCGCCGCCATCAGCGGGTCGACGCCCTTCGCGCCGGGGCGGCGTTCGCGCTGTGCCTTGAGCCGGGCGCGCAGCGAGAGCGCCGTGGCCAGCAGCACCGCCGCGATCAGGGCGAGGACGATGGGGGCGGCCAGCGGGACGCTGGGGAGGGTCCCCACCGAGTTCCACAGGCGGGCACCCGCCCAGGACAGGACGCCGGCCACGACGAACACGCCGGCCAGCAGCCTGATGCGCAGCTCTCTCACGGTGTTCCTTCAGCTCCCCCGGACGTGTGCGGTCCGACGGCGTGTCCGCCGTCCCGGCCTCTGACCTTACGACCTGCTCTCCAGGCCGTTAACGACTACTCGGGCAGCTGGAGTTCCAGGTCCTGCCGGGGTTCCACACCCGTGCGGGTGACGGTGCCGAGGAGATCGGCGACGGCGCCGCGGCCGGGCAGCTGGGCGGCGGGGTCCACGTCGAGCCAGGGGGCGAGGACGAAGGCCCGTTCGTGGGCGCGGGGGTGAGGGAGGGTGAGCTCCGGGTCGTCGGAGACGACATCGGCATAGGCGACGATGTCCACGTCCAGGGTGCGCGGGCCCCAGCGCTCCTCCCGGACCCGGTGGAACGCCTCCTCCACGGCGTGCGCCCGCTCCAGGAGGGACGACGGGGGCAGCGTGGTCTTGAGGACGACCACCGCGTTGAAGTACGTCGGCTGGCTGCCGGGCGCCACGCCCCACGGCTGGGTCTCGTAGACCGGGGACACCGCCTTGATGCGCACGCCGGGCGTGTCCTCCAGCGCGTCGACCGCGCCCTGGAGCGTCTCCAGGCGGTTGCCGAGGTTGGAGCCGAGGGCGATCACGGCGCGGCGGGGGTTGCTGAGGGTGCTGTCGGCGGCGTCGACCTTCTCGACGACGGACGCCGGCACCGGCTGTACGGTCGGGTCGCTGGACCCCTGCGTGAAGGAGGCGGTCATACTCGGCTCCGGGTGATGGTGACGGTCACGTCGTCGAAGGGGACGGTGATCGGCGCGTCCGGTTTGTGGACGCAGACCTCCACCTCCTGGACCCCTTCGTGCTTGAGACAGGTCTGGGCGATGCGTTCGGCGAGGGTCTCGATCAGATTCACGGGTTCGCCCTCGACGACGGCGACGACTTCCTCGGCCACGATGCCGTAGTGCACGGTCTTCGCCAGGTCGTCGTCGGCCGCGGCCGGGCGGGTGTCGAGGCCCAGGACGAGGTCCACGACGAAGGGCTGGCCCTCCTCGCGCTCCCTGGGGAACACACCATGGTGCCCACGGGCCTTGAGGCCGCGCAGCGCGACACGATCCACGCGCATCACTCCTGAGGTCGTCGTCGGCGGCCGGTCCGCCAGGTCCATCACACCGTCACGCCCGTCACATCTGTCACGTCCGTCACGGGGTACGGGCGGCGCACCGGTCTCGATCGAATCTACCCGCGTGCACTGACAGACCCGGGCCACCCAGGCCCGGGCCGGTGCCGGGACCGGGAGGATTCGTCGTGCGTTTCCCCCGGGATTCCCGGCGGCTCCCGGGTTGGTAGCCGCACCTACCCCGGCCCCGTGATTCCAACCACGTCCCGGTCCCAGCGGGTCCGCGCGGGTCCGTACGGCTCCCTCACGGGGCGGCCACCCGCTCAAGCGGGGGTGTCGTCGTCCTGTTCCTCGTCGGTCTCGGCCAGCACCGGGGACGCGTGGTGCGACCACAGCTTCCAGCCGGTGCGGGTGCGCTGGAAGAGGTTCGTGGCGACGACGAGCTGCCCCACGAGCGGGCCGAGCTCCCCGTCGCCCTCGGGCGCGGGGCCGCCGCTGAGGATGTTCTCCGTACAGCTCACCAGGGCGGTGTCGCCGGTGACGGAGACATGCACATCGGTGAGGATGAACTGGATGTACTCGGTGTTCGCCATGATCAGGGCGTACGACCGCAGGACCTCGCCGCGCCCGGTCAGCACCGGCCAGCCGGGGTGCACGCAGGAGATCACGCCGGCGTCGGCCGGGTCGTGGTACTCCTCGTCGACTCCGAGGTCCGAGGGGGTCAGCCAGAGCCCGGAAAGCTCCTCGAAGTCCCCGCGCTCCACGGCCTCGTAGAAGGCGGTGTTCGCGGCCTCCACCTGCTCGACATCGATGTGCGGGGCGCTCACCGTGCTCCTTCATGGGGGCCGGCGCCCGGCGTGGGCGGCTCGGTGTGCGCGCCCGGCTCCGTAGACGGGTCCTCCGGGTCCTCCGGGTCTTCGCGCGCCGCCTCGATGGCGCGCGCGACGCGCACGGCGTCCGCCGTCGCGCGGACCTCGTGCACGCGCACCGCCCACGCTCCGGCGTGCGCGGCGAGCGCGGAGACGGCGGCCGTCGCGGCGTCGCGCTCGCGCGCGGGCGGCGGCGCGCCCTTTGGCCCGGCCAGTACCCGCCCGAGGAACCGCTTGCGGGAGGCGGCCACCAGCACCGGATGGCCGAGGCGGCGCAGCCGGTCCAGGCGGGCGAGGAGGACCAGGTCGTGCTCGGCCTCCTTGGAGAAGCCGAGGCCCGGGTCGACGACGATGCGGTCGGGTGCGATGCCGCCTTCGAGAACGGCCTCCACGCGCGTGCGGAGCTCGTCGACGACCTCGGTGACGACGTCGTCGTAGACTCCGTGGACGGTGTCTCCCCGGAGGAAGCCGCGCCAGTGCATGACGACGAACGGTGCGCCCGCGGCGGCGACGACGGGGATCATGGCGGGATCGGCGAGACCGCCGCTGACGTCGTTGACGAGGGCGGCGCCCGCCGCGAGAGCCTGTTCGGCGACCGACGCGCGCATGGTGTCGACGGAGACGGTGACGCCCTCGGCGGCCAGTCCGCGTACGACCGGGACGACCCGCCGGAGCTCCTCGGCCTCGTCCACGCGGGTCGCGCCGGGCCGGGTGGACTCGCCGCCCACGTCGACCAGGTCGGCGCCCTCGGCCACCAGATCGAGGCCGTGCTTGATGGCGGCGGTCGTGTCGAACCAGTGGCCTCCGTCTGAGAAGGAGTCGGGCGTCACATTGACGACACCCATGACCGCACAGCGATCCCACTCCGGAAGACCAGTGACGCACCCGCGCCCGTGCACCGTACTCATACCTCCAGCCTAGGCCGTGCCCACCACCACCCGCGGGGCCGGCGAGCCCTGCCCGGTCCGGCCCCTTGGGACCGACCCCTGACGGAGGCGCAGCCCTGCGCCGAAACCCGCGGTCACGGCTCCGGGCGCCGGGTTCGCCCGGAGCAGCGGGCACGCGGTCGCGTCATGCCGCTCGGACGCCCTGTTCCGCGACCGTGTGGGTGCACGGGACCGACACGCGCTTGCGGCGGCGCAGGGCGCGGGGGAGGGGCAGGGCCAGGTCGACGAAGCCCTCGGCCTGCATGGCGGCGAAGCCGATGCGGGGGAGGTCGCCGGAGGCGCGGTAGACCACGAAGCGGGGTTCCCAGCGGGGCTGGAACTTCGCGTTGAACTTGTACAGCGACTCGATCTGGAACCAGCGGGACAGGAACACCAGCAGCCCGCGCCAGGCGCGCAGCACCGGGCCCGCGCCGATCTTCTCGCCGCGTGCCAGGGCGGAGCGGAACATCGCGAAGTTCAGCGACACGCGCGTGATGCCGAGTTTCGGCGCGGCCTGGAGGGCGGCGACGATCAGCAGCTCGTTCATACCGGGGTCGGCGGAGCGGTCGCGTCGCATCAGGTCCAGCGAGACGCCGTCCTTGCCCCAGGGGACGAAGTGCAGCACGGCCTTCAGATCGCCGTACTCGCCGGGCTCGTCGTCCGCCTTGTGCGCGGTGGCTATCAGGCAGTCCCCGTCGGTGGGGTCGCCGATGCGGCCCAGGGCCATGGAGAAGCCGCGCTCGGTGTCGGTGCCGCGCCAGTCCTCCGCGGCGTGCCGGATCCGCTCGAGTTCGGCCTCGCCGAGGTCACGGATGCGCCGTACGCGGGTTTCGTAGCCCGCCCGCTCGATGCGCTTGACCATCTGCCGCACGTTGCGCATCGCGCGGCCGGTGAGGGAGAAATCCGCCACGTCCACCACCGCCTCGTCGCCGAGTTCGAGGGCGTCCAGGCCGGTCTCGCGGGTCCACACCTCGCCGCCGGTCTCCGAGCAGCCCATCACGGCGGGCGTCCAGGAGTGGGCCTTGGCCTCGTCCATGAAGCGCTCGATGGCGCCGGGCCATGCTTCGACGTCCCCGATCGGGTCACCGCTGGCGAGCATCACGCCGGACACCACACGGTACGTCACGGCCGCCTTGCCGCTGGGCGAGAAGACGACGGCCTTGTCGCGGCGCAGTGCGAAGTGGCCCAGGGAGTCACGGGCGCCGTGCCTGGCCAGCAGGGTGCGCAGCCGGGACTCGTCCTCCTCGGTGAGGCGGGCGGCGGGGTGTTCGGGGCGGAAGGCCAGATAGATGGTGGTCACGGCGGTGAGCCAGCCCAGGGCGCCCAGCGAGAAGGCCACCGTCCAGGAGGTGTTGCCCTGGTAGTCGACCGGCCCCTCGAAGCCGAACAGACCGTAGACGACATGGGTCAGCCGATCGGCCAGGCTCGGGTCGCCGACCATGCGGTGCGGGTGGACGCTGACGATGACCATGCCGAGAGCGAGGGAACCGGCGCCCATGAGGACGAAGTTGGCGAGCGCGCGCCACCTGCTGCGCGGGTCGGGCAGCGCCGCGAACTCGTCCCGGTGGCGCAGCAGGGGCACGAGCAGCGCCAGCGAGATGAGTACCCCGGCGAGCGAGTGCCGGTACAGGAACTGCCCGATGGCCCCGGCGGGCAGCAGGGCCACGGCGGCCCGCCACGCCCTGCGTTTGCGCCGTTTGAGCCCGTGCGCGAGCAGGAGCAGCAGAACGCCGGTGCTCAGCGAGAGGGCCGCGGCGAACGGACCGAACGAGCCCGGCAGTACCTCGGCCATGGCGTGCATACGACTGTGACGGAAGCGCGGGAAGGTGCCCCCGGCGATGTCCAGAAGGCCGACGAGCGTCGCCGCCCTGCCGACCAGCGCGGGGACCGCGTCGGCGCGCGGGCCGCGGATCATGTGTGGCATTCGGCCTGATCGACTCGGAACCCCACCCGACAATTCCCCATCTATCCTGACAGACATCGCATCCCGTAGTTCTGCGAGAGACCTTGAATCCGGCGCCGATTCGGGCATCCGGCGACATTGCGCCCTCTAGGACGGTGTCTCGGGGGAAGAGGTTCCTTCCCCCGTGAAAAGCCGGTTCAAAGGTCAAGGAAAGCCTGGGGCAAGCCCTCGCGACGAGAAGTGGCGGCGGCCCCGGCGGAAAGCGCGGACAGGTAACCCCTCATGGGACTCACGAGCAACAATGTGCTGGTAGTCGTCGTTCTGCTCGCCGTATTGCTGTTCGCGGGAACGGTGTGGCTGTGGCCGCGGCTGGCCCGGTCGGGCTGGCGGTCCGTCAGCGGCCGGATAGGTCTGCTGCTGGCCACCCAGCTGGTGCTGTTCGCGTCGGCGGGCATCGCCGCCAACCAGACGTTCGGGTTCTACGCCAGCTGGGCCGACCTGCTCGGCCAGGAGACCGCGCAGGGCGTGGTCGTCGAACACCGCACGCACGGCGCCATGGGCGGGCCGCTGCAGGTGGTCGGCACGGCGCCGCCGCCCGGCGTCCCGGCTGCCCGGCCGAAGGTGGCCGGGCAGGTCCAGAAGGTCGCCATCGTCGGCCGTACGTCCCACATCGCCACGCCCGCCTACGTCTATCTGCCGCCGGAGTACTTCCAGCCGGCCTACCGCGGGCGCACCTTCCCCGCAGCCGTCGTCCTCACCGGCTACCCCGGCACCGCGCGGGCGCTGGTCGACAAGCTGCGCTACCCGCGCACGGCGCTGAAGCTGGCGAAGGACGGCCGTATGCAGCCGATGATCCTGGTGATGATGCGGCCGACCGTGGCGCCGCCGCGCGACACCGAGTGCGTGGACGTTCCGGGCGGACCGCAGACCGAGTCGTTCTTCGCGAAGGATCTGCCCGAGGCTGTCTGGGCCCACTACCGGGTGGGCCGCACGCCCGGCAGCTGGGGCGTCATCGGCGACTCCACGGGCGGCTACTGCGCGCTGAAACTCGCCATGCACCACCCGGACTCCTACGCGGCGGCCGTCGGGCTCTCGCCGTACTACAAGGCGCCGCTCGACCCGACCACCGGCGACCTCTTCGGCGGTGACAAGAGGCTGCGCGACCGGGCCGACCTGTGGTGGTGCCTCAAGCACCTGCCGGCGCCCGACACCTCGCTGCTCGTCACCAGCAGCAAGGCCGGGGAGACGAACTACCGGGCCACACTGAAGTTCGTGGACCAGGTGAGGGCCAAGGGGCTGACCGGGATCGCGTCGATCATCCTCGACAGCGGCGGGCACAACTTCAACACCTGGCGCCGGGAGATCCCGGCGGCGCTCCAGTGGGTGAGCGGCAAGCTGAGCGCCCGCTGAAACGTTCCGGGCGAACACCGGTGGAACGGCACCGGCGGCCGGTGTGACGCGGGGGATTGCTGACGCCCGGTGAAAGCCTCGTTATAGCTTTGTTTTTACGGGGTGGGGCGCGAGGATTCCCCTACGCGCGGTAAGTTTCTGGCCATGCCACCTGGACGTCACCGCCACTCCCCGCCTCTGCACAGGCTGCTGCCTCCCTCGGCGATCGCAGGCGTCTCTCTCATCTGCGCTTTCGGGCCCTGGGTCTTCTCGGAGCCGGCTGTGCTCCGGGTCTTCGCGTCCGTCGCCGCGGCGACCGCGATCGTCGGTGCGGCCGTCATGCGCCGGTGGGACTCGCAGGCCGGGAAACAGGTGGCCGACATCTCCCGCGCGCGCGTGAGTGACGAGTGGCGCCACGAGGAGAAGGCGGCCGAGCTGGAGACCGACCTCGACGAGTCCCGCGAGGTGCGCACCAAGCTGGAGCAGCGGCTGCGTGCCAAGCGCGCCGAGCTCGCGGCCCTGCGCAACGAGCACGCCGCGCTGCTGCGCCGGTACGCCACGGCGGAGACCGAGCGCGCGACGGCGCTGGAGGGCCGGCGGCTGCTGGAGATCGAGGCGGCCGCGCCGTCGCCCGAGGCGGACGACGACGAGGACGGGGCGCCCGTGGAGCGGGCCGGGGCGGAGCCGGAGGCCCCGGAGGCGGAGGCCCCGGAGGCGGAGGCCCCGGAGGCGGAGCAGGACGAGGAACAGGACAAGGAGCGGGCCGAGGAGATCACCACGATCGCGGTGTTCTCGCCGGAGGGCTCCAAGCTGTTTCTGAGGGCGAAGGTGGCGCTGTCCAAACTCGCGGACGACGGCGACGGCGACGGCGACGACGGCGACGACGGCAGCAGGGCGGAGCGGGCCGAGGCGGCGGACGAGACCCCGGAGGCGCAGACCGTGCCCTCCGCCTCGGACGAGGCGCCGTCGGCGGAGGAGCCGCACGGCACGGACTCCGCACAGCAGCCCGCCACCGGGCCGGACGCCGAACAGACCACCGAGGAACCGGCGTCGGAAGCCGCCCAGGATGCCGAGCCCGAGGCCCCGGCTGAGCCCGAGGCCGAGGCCGGTTCCGATGCCGAGGCGGGACGGACGGTGGCCGACGAGCACGAGCACGAGCACGAGCGCGCCGGCGCGGCGTCTACGGCCCCTACGGCGGCTACGCCCGCCACGGCTGACACCCCGGCCAAGCCCGCCCACCCGGTCCAGCAGCCCTCGGGTCACTTCACCGTGCCGACCGCGGTGGCCGTCGTACCGGGCGCGCCCGCCCGGCGCCACTTCGTCGAGGGGGGCTTCGACTTCTTCGGCACGCAGAAGGGGGCCGCGGCGCCGACGCCCGCCATGGAGTCCGCGCAGAACGAGCACCGGGCGGGTGTCGAGGGCCAGGAGGCCCTCGCCGTCCACAAGCCGGAGTCCGAGGCGGCGTACAAGCCCGCCCAGGAGGGCACCCGTGCCGTCGGCCAGGTCATCGACCTCACGGCCCACGACGAGACGGAGCACATCGACCTGAAGGGCCTCAGGACCGCGGCGTCCTGAACGGCCGCACGTCGAGGACGGTGCCCGGCAGCCCCAGGGGCGGCCGGGCACCGTCGCGTTGCGGGCCGGTCGCCAGGGAGTGCGTTGGCTGGGGAAGTGTGTCGGCCAGGTTCCGGGTGAGTGCGGTGGCTTTTCCGTGTCTTGTGGGTGGGGCGTGGTGGTGTTGACGGCGGGTCAGGTCATCCAGCGGTCGGGGTGGGCGGTTCGGCGGCCGGTGCGGGAGTGTTCGGCCTGGCTCCGGAGGAGGGCTGCGGCCTCCTCCGCGTCCCGTAGCCGGGCCGTTACGGTCTTGTCGGCGCCCGTGTCCACATGGACGTCCGCGAGGCGCCACAGGCGCTTCCAGGGGCCCTGGGTCAGCCGGACGCTCTGGACCTTCGCGTGCGGCACCAGGGCGAGCCTGTGCCGCAGCAGGCCCCGGCGGGTGGCGAACACCGTGTCGGTGACCGCGACGCCGTACCCCCGCCACCACAGCGGTGCGCACCACGCCGCCCGGCTCCGCGGCCGGGACAGCACCGGCGGGACCCGTACTCCGGGCAGTATGCGCGCGACGATCGCCTCGGCCCTCTCCCGCGGCGCGACCGGTATCAGGACCGAGTTGGACGAGCCCGCCACATCGAGTTCGACGCGCACCCACCCGTACCGACGCCACAGCAGCGGCTGCACGATCCGTACCGTCTGGATCCGCCCCGGCGGCACCGTCTCGTGGGTGCGGTCGAGGAGCCCGTGGTCGATCCGCAGCCCGTCGGGCGACTCGCCGACCGTCCAGTCGTACTCCGCGACGTACCGTCCCGCACTGGCCGCGCCCGCCGCGCCGAGCAGCGGGACGCCCGCCGCGAGGACCGTCCACAGGCTGTGGGTGGCCGACCACAGCACCGCCGGTACGACGGCGGCGCCGACCAGCGCCGCGAAGGGCGCGCCGGTCAGCAGCAGCGACACCGCGAGCACCCCGGGCGGCACGCTCAGCAGGCGGGTCACCGGTGCCTCGCCGACCTCGTGCGCGGTCTCGGGCGCGAAACCGGCCGCCCGCGCCAGCAGTTCGGCCCGCAGCGCGCGTGCCTCACCCTCACCCAGGAAGGCGAGCTCGTCCTTCTTGTCGATGCCGACGACGTCGATCCGGAGCTTGGCGACGCCCGCCACGCGCGCGAGGAGGGGCCGTTCGACATCGATGGCCTGGATACGTTCCAGCCGCAGATGCGCGGTGCGGCGGAACACCAGCCCGGTGCGGATGCGCAGTTCCGTGTCCGTCACCGCGTAGTGCGTGAACCACCAGCTCAGAAAGCCGTAGAGGGCGGCGGCCGGGACGAGCACCGCGAGGACGACCAGGAGCACCGTCAGGGTCATCCGGGCGAACTGCCGCTGCGCCTGGGCGGGGTCGTGCAGGGCCCACCCGATGACCGCGGCGACCGGCGCCCACGCGCGCCGGAACGGGGTCACGGGATGCAGTCGCTGCTCGGCCGGCGCACGCGGCACGGGCGGTACGGCGGCCTCGCCGGGTATGCCCTCCTCGGCTTCCGGGGCCTGAGGGCTGTCCGGCGCCGTCACAGGCCGGCCGATCGGGCCTCGCCCAGCTCCGTGAGCCGGTCGCGCAGGCGTTCCGCCTCGGCCGGGTCGAGCCCCGGGATCAGCGCGTCGGTCGCGGCGGCCGCGGTGTGCAACTGGACGGAGGCCAGGCCGAAGTACCGCTCCACGGGACCCGAGGTGACCTCCACGAGCTGCATGCGCCCGTACGGCACCACGGTCTCCTCCCGCCACAGCACGCCCCGGCTGATCAGCAGGTCGTCGGCGCGCTCGGCGTAGCGCCAACTGCGCCAGTTGCGGCCGACCAGCACCCAGCCCCAGGCCGCCAGGGCGAGCGGCAGCAGCGCGAACGCCGCCCAGCCGGGTCCGGCGGTCAGCCAGAGCAGCGGCCCCAGGGCGAGGGCCGGCAGGACCGTCCACACCACCAGCAGCAGACGCCGCATCCGCAGCAGCCCCGGCGGCAGCCCGGTCCACACCGGCCCCTCGGCGGTCGTTCCCGGCCCCCCGGTCGTTCCCGGCCCCTCGGCCGTCGTTCCGGGCCCGTCGGCTGTCCCTCTCGGCCCGCCGGCTGTCCCTTCCGGGCCGTCCGGCGCCGCTTCGGGACCGTCCGCCGCGCTGCTGGTTTTCATGAGGTCAGCGTACGTAGGAGAGACTGTGTCCATGACTCCTACGACGGAGACCACGGTCGGGATCGGCGGGGCAGCCGAAAGCACCGACATGGTGCTCAACATCGGACCCCAGCACCCGTCCACGCACGGCGTGCTGCGGCTGCGCATCGTGCTGGACGGCGAGCGCATCGTCCACGCCGAGCCGGTGATCGGCTATATGCACCGCGGCGCGGAGAAACTCTTCGAGGCGCGCGACTACCGTCAGATCATCATGCTGGCCAACCGCCACGACTGGCTCTCCGCCTTCTCCAACGAACTCGGCGTCGTCCTCGCCGTGGAGCGCATGCTCGGCATGGAGGTGCCCGCGCGCGCGGTGTGGATGCGCACGCTGCTGGCCGAGCTGAACCGGGTCCTCAACCATCTGATGTTCCTCGGGTCCTACCCACTGGAGCTCGGCGGGATCACGCCCGTGTTCTACGCGTTCCGGGAGCGCGAGGTCCTCCAGCACGTCATGGAGGAGATCTCCGGCGGGCGCATGCACTACATGTTCAACCGGGTCGGCGGCCTCAAGGAGGACCTCCCGGCCGGGTGGAGCACGCGCGCGCGCGGCGCCGTCGCCGCCGTGCGCTCCCGTATCGACGTCTTCGACGACCTGGTCCTCGGCAACGAGATCTTCCGGGGCCGCACCCGGGGCGTCGGCGTGCTGTCGGCGGCCGCCGTGCACGCGTACGGCGTGAGCGGGCCCATCGCGCGCGCCTCGGGCGTCGACTTCGACCTGCGGCGCGACGAGCCGTATCTGGCGTACGGCGAGCTTCAGGACACCCTGGAGGTGGTGACCCGTCAGGAGGGTGACTGCCTCGCCCGGTTCGAGTGCCTGCTGGGGCAGACTCACAACGCCCTCGACCTCGCCGACGCCTGCCTCGACCGGCTCGCCGAGCTGCCGCCGGGACCCGTCAACCAGCGGCTGCCCAAGGTCCTCAAGGCGCCCGAGGGACACACCTACGCGTGGACCGAGAACCCGCTGGGCATCAACGGCTACTACCTCGTCAGCAAGGGCGAGAAGACCCCGTACCGGCTCAAGCTCCGCTCGGCGTCCTACAACAACATCCAGGCGCTCACCGAACTGCTCCCGGGTGCGCTGGTGGCGGACATGGTGTCGATCCTGGGGTCGATGTTCTTCGTGGTGGGAGACATCGACAAGTAGGCGCGGGGGCGGGGTTCGCGGCGGCCGACGCTCAGTCGCCGACCACGTCCGCAATCCCTACGGACCGCACCAGCCAGCCGAAGTCGCCGAGCCCGCCCGGTGCGGTGAGTTCGGCGGCCTCTCCGGCGCTCGCGAGGGCGCGGACGTACTCCGCGGGGCGGGTGGAGGCCAGGGTGAGCGGGGGGCGCGTGCCCTCGATCCCCAGGGCGTGCAGGGCGGCCCGCTGGGTGAGCAGGCGCCCGCCGGCGGCACAGGCGTCCAGGGCGACGTGCGCGGTGATGTCGCACGAGCCGTCCGGCACGGGCGCCGTCTCTCGTCCCGCGCGGAAACCGGTGAGCGTTCCGAACGGCGGGCGTGAGCCGAGGGCGTGCGCGTAGTCCACGGCGACGGCGAGCCCGCGCGTCACGCACGAGACGGCGGACGCCCAGGCGAGGTCCCTGGGCAGCCCGATCTCCGCGCGGCAGCCCTCCTCGGCCGGCAGCGGCCACCACCGCGCCAGCCACCGTGCGTCGTCGCCGCCGACCGGCGGCCCGAGCCGCTCGGTCCCGTCGTCCCGTACGAGCACCAGCCGGGGTGTGCCCGAGGAGTCCACCTCGGCGACGTCCACGGCTACGTTGTCGAGCCATTCGTTGGCGAACAGCAGCCCGGTGATGTCCTTCGGCGGCTCGCGCAGCCATGTCACGCGCGGATCGAGCCCGGCGGGGCGGTCGGCGATCTCGACGGCGTGTCCGTGCGCGCGGGCGGCCACCTCGGCGGGCAGCGCGGCCAGCACCGCGGTGACCAGTTCGCCCCGCCCGGCCGCCATGTCGACGAAGTCCAGACGCGCGGGCCGCCCCAGAGCCTCGTCGACCCGGCACAGCAGCGCGGCCACCGCGCGGGCGAACAGGGGCGAGGCGTGGACGGACGTACGGAAGTGTCCGGCGGGACCCTCGGCCCGGTGATAGAAGCCGCCGGGCCCGTACAGCGCCGCCTCGGTGGCCGCGCGCCACCCGCGCCATGCGTCGCCGGAGCCGCTCGGGCTCCCGGAGCCGCCGGACCCATGGACGGCATCGGATCCGCCGGAGCCATCGACGGCCTCGGAGCCGCCGAAGCCTCCCGACCTGCCGGAGCCGTCGGCATCCATCCCGCTGCCCGTGCCGCCGTCGTCCTGGCCGGTCTCTTCCGTCACATGGCCAGATTAGGCTCACATCTGATCACGGCATCCACCTTGCGGAGTACTCGCCCCCGGTACGGATCGGCCCTCCGGTTGACCCCTGCGCACATCCCGCTTCAATACTCTGGGTTACGTGCAGCGCCTCTACGACTTCCTCCGCACGCATCCCGCCGGGGTCGACGCCTTCTGGGCCCTCGTCCTGTTCGGGATCGGCGGCGTGAGCATCTCGCATGTGAACGGGATGAGCGACTACCGCGGGTCGCTCGGCGTCGCAGTGGTGCTGTGCGCCGTCATGAGCCTGGTCGTCGCGCTGCGTCGGCGTATGCCGGAGAAGATGCTGCTGCTCGCGATCGCGGGCGGGGTGGCGCAGCTGGTGCTGGACATCGAGCTGACCGCCGCCAATTTCTCGATGCTGGTGATCGTCTACACGGTCGCCGCGACCGGCGCCCGCTGGTCGTCCCGGCTCGCGCTGATCCTCGGGCTGAGTGCCGCGACGATCGCGCAGATACGCTGGCCGGTGCTGGAGGCGAGCCTTCCCGGGCGGGTGGCGATGGTGGTCTTCCAGTCCGTGCCGTTCGCGCTCGCCTGGGTGCTCGGTGACTCCATGCGCACTCGCCGCGCCTACTTCGAGCAGCTGGAGGAGCGTGCCTCCCGGCTGGAGAAGGAGCGCGAGGCGCAGTCCAAGGTCGCGGTGGCCGCCGAACGGGCGCGGATCGCGCGCGAGCTGCACGACGTGGTCGCGCACAACGTGTCCGTGATGGTGGTCCAGGCCGACGGCGCCGCCTACGTCCTCGACGCGGCGCCCGACCAGGCGAAGAAGGCCCTGGAGACGATCTCCTCCACCGGCCGCCAGGCCCTCGCCGAGATGCGCCGTCTGCTGGGCGTGCTGCGTACCGGCGAGCATGTGGAGGCCGGGGAGTACGTGCCGCAGCCCGATGTCGAGCAGATCGAGGAACTGGTCGAGCAGTGCCGCGGTTCGGGCCTGCCCGTCGACTTCAAGGTCGAGGGCACACCGCGCCCGCTGCCGAGCGGGGTGGAGCTGACGGCGTACCGCATCGTGCAGGAGGCCCTCACCAACACCCGCAAGCACGGCGGGCCCAACGCGGGCGCCAGTGTCCGCCTGGTCTACTTCGACGACGGCCTCGGGCTGCTCGTCGAGGACGACGGCAAGGGCGCGCCGCACGAACTGTACGAGGACGGCGGCGTCGACGGCCGCGGGCACGGGCTGATCGGTATGCGCGAACGGGTCGGCATGGTCGGCGGCACGCTGGACACCGGTCCGCGCCCGGGCGGAGGATTCCGCATCAGTGTGCTGCTCCCGCTCAAACCGGCGCACTGACGCGGACGCACGCCCTCCATTGACACGTACCACCCTCGGTGTGACCCGCCCGCCCCCTCCCCGTGACCACGACCCCGCTCGCCCGACCGCGAGCCGACCCCGACCCCGACCCGACGACGCGATACGGAAGAGGCCCCGATGACGATCCGCGTGATGCTCGTCGACGACCAGGTGCTGCTGCGCACCGGGTTCCGGATGGTGCTGGCCGCCCAGCCGGACATGGAGGTCGTCGCCGAGGCGGGGGACGGCGTCGAGGCCCTCCAGGTGCTGCGCGAGACGGCCGTGGACGTCGTCCTGATGGATGTGCGCATGCCCAAGCTGGACGGCGTCGAGGCCACGCGCCGTATCTGCGCGCAGCCCGATCCGCCGAAGGTGCTGATCCTGACCACGTTCGACCTCGACGAGTACGCCTTCTCCGGCCTCAAGGCGGGCGCCTCCGGCTTCATGCTCAAGGACGTGCCGCCCGGTGAGCTCCTGGCCGCGATCCGGTCCGTGCACAGCGGTGACGCCGTCGTCGCCCCGTCCACGACACGCCGGCTCCTCGACCGTTTCGCCCCCATGCTGCCGACGGCCGGGAAGCCGCCCCAGCGCAAGGAGCTGGAGCGGCTCACCGACCGTGAGCGCGAGGTCATGGTGCTGGTCGCGCAGGGCCTGTCGAACGGCGAGATCGCGGCCCGGCTGGTCCTCTCCGAGGCGACCGTGAAGACCCATGTGGGCCGCATCCTCACCAAGCTCGGCCTGCGCGACCGGGTCCAGGTCGTGGTCCTGGCCTACGAGACGGGGCTGGTCCGGGCGGGCGGCGGTCGCGGCTGACCTCCGGCCGGGGCGACGACACCTGTGGCAGCCCTGCGGCCGATGCCCACGGCAGCCTGGCGTCCATGCCTACGGCAGCCTCGCCACGAAGTCCGTGACCGCCTGCTCCACGTCCGCCGCCGTCCACTCCAGGCCCACGGGCCCCACCCGGACCTCCGTGAACGACACGCCAGGGCCCGCGTCGTCCCAGCCGCCGGTGAACAGGGCGGCCTTGGTGTCCTCCACGGCCCTCACCGCGGCTTCGGCGGCCACGTCGGCGTCGTAGGGGAGCCACAACTGGAACTCCTGGGTGTGCGGCTCCTCGGGGTTCACCCGGGCCCACGGCACGCGTGACCCGGCGAACGCCTCGCGCAGCGCGGTGGCCACCACGCGCGCGTGGCGGACGTAATCGGGCAGCCTCGGCAGTTCCCGCTCCAGTCCCGCCAGCGCCGACAGCGCAGCCGGGAACTGCTGGAAGATCAGGCCGCCGTACCGGTGCCGCCAGGTCTTCGCCTCGTCGACCAGGGATTTCGGTCCGGCCAGTGCGGCGCCGCCGAGTCCTTCGAGGGACTTGTAGAACGACACGTACACGCTGTCCGCCAGGTCCGCGATCTCGTCGAGCGGGCGGCCGAAGTGGACGGTGGTCTCCCACAGGCGCGCGCCGTCGAAGTGCACCACCGCGTCCCGTTCGCGGGCCGCCTCCACCACCGCCGACAGCTCCTCCCACGTCGGCAGCACGAAACCGGCGTCCCTGAGGGGAAGTTCGAGCATCAGCGTGCCGAACGGCTCCTCGAAGCCGCTCACCTCGTCGGCGGTCGGCTGCCGGGGTCCGCTCGCGACACGCACCGGGCGCAGCCCGGCCACCTGCGTGAGGGCCTGGCGTTCGTGCACCTCGGGGTGGGCGAGGGCGTGCAGCGCCACCACCGGATTGCCGGTACGGCCCGCCCAGCAGCGCAGGGCGACCTGCTGGGCCATGGTCCCGGTCGGGAAGAACGCCGCGGCCTCCTTGCCGAGTACCCCGGCGACCTTCTCCTCCAGGGCTGCGACGACCCCGTTCCCGTAGAGATCAGCCCGCTCGTCGAGGTCGTAGACCCCGTCGAGATCCCCGAACAGCGCCAGCCGCTCCCGGAGCGTCCCCAGGAACCCCGGCCGCTCCAGCGCCCGTTCGGCAGCACGACAAGCGGCCACCCTCCGCCGGCGGAGCTCTTCCCGCCCGTCTTCGTCCCGGTCTTTCCGCCCGTCCTCCCCGTCTTCGCCCCGGTCTTTCTGCCCGTCCTCGCCGTGTCCCGTGGCCCCTCCTGGGCCCTGCGCCTCGCGCCGTTCCTCGTCCCGAGCTGTGCGCCGTCCGCCGTCCCGGCCCTGTTCCGCCGTATCGCTCATACGCCGGATCATGCCCGCACGGGATCCGACGGGCACCCGCTTTTCCGGGCCCGCACGACGGGCGCCGCCCGGGCCTCCGGCTTGTGGGCCGACCCCTGCCTGCGGCCTTCCGCGGCCCCGGCTTCCGGGTGGAACGGCAGGCCCGGCCTTGCATCCGGTCAGGGGTTCTGGCGTCCTTGCCCGGGCCGCGGCTGACGTCCCTGGCCAGGGTGCCCGGTACCGCCTGACCGCGGGGGCTGTGGGCCACAGCCTCCCGCTCCGGGGTCGGACCTCGGAAACGGCTGACGTCCCCCGGCCAAGGCCCCACCCCGGGCCAGGGCCCCCACCCCCGGTCAGGGCCCCGCCCCCGGCCAGGGCCCCACCCCGGGCCAGGGCCCCACCCCCGGTCAGGGCCCCGCCCCCGGCCAGGGCCCCGTGTGGAGTGACCCACACCCTGTGGACGACCTGGACCGGGGTTCGAGTCGATCGCGTTAACATGACGAGAAATCGTCCGGTACCCAGAGCGGACTGGAACGGGAAGGCCACCCTCGCGTGAGTACAGTCCACCAGCCAGATCCCAAGGACCGCCCCGCGCGGCTCACCGTAGGCGTCGTGGGCGCCGGTCGGGTCGGGCCCGCGCTCGCCGCGTCGCTCCAGCTCGCCGGGCATCGCCCGGTGGCCGTGTCCGCGGTCTCCGACGCGTCCCTGAGGCGGGCCGCAGAGTTGCTGCCCGACGTCCCTGTCGTGCCGCCCGCCGAGGTCCTCCAGCGCGCCGACCTGGTGCTGCTGACCGTCCCCGACGACACCCTGCCCGGCCTGGCCGAGGGGCTCGCCGAGACCGGCGCGGTACGGCCCGGCCAGCTCCTCGTGCACACCTCGGGCCGCTACGGCAGCAAGGTGCTCGACCCCGCCCTGCGCGCGGGCGCGCTGCCGCTGGCGCTGCATCCCGCGATGACCTTCACCGGCACCCCCGTCGACGTACAGCGGCTCGCCGGCTGTTCGTTCGGGGTGACCGCGCCCGAGGAACTGCGGCTGGCCGCCGAGGCGCTGGTCATCGAGATGGGCGGGGAACCGGAGTGGATCGCCGAGGAGTGCCGCCCGCTCTACCACGCGGCCCTCGCCCTGGGCGCCAACCACCTGGTGACCCTGGTCGCC
This sequence comes from Streptomyces sp. YIM S03343, assembly GCF_054729195.1. Lineage (NCBI taxonomy): Bacteria > Bacillati > Actinomycetota > Actinomycetes > Kitasatosporales > Streptomycetaceae > Streptomyces > Streptomyces sp. YIM S03343. Next base: position 4,104,626 of record NZ_JBPUKX010000001.1, on the reverse strand, counting down.
CAGTCCATGGAGCTGCTGCGCGAGGCGGGCGTCACCGCGCCCGACCGGATGCTCGGCCCGCTGCTCGGCGCCGCCCTGGACAACGCCCTGCGCTCCGGCGACGCCGCGCTCACCGGCCCCGTCGCGCGAGGGGACGCGGGCACCGTCGCCGCGCATGTCTCCGAACTGCGCAAGCACGCACCGCAGACCGTCGCCGGGTATCTCGCGATGGCCCGCGCCACCGCCGACCGCGCGCTCGCCCACGGACTGCTCAAGCCCGAACTCGCCGAGGACCTGCTCGGGGTCCTCGCCGACGGGGGCGGGCACGGGATGGGCGCGCCTGGTGCGGCCGATGGGACTGACGGGACCGGCGGGGCCGATGGGCCTGATGGGCCTGATGGGACCGAGGGAACTGAGGGAACCGAGGGGGACGCCCGATGACCGCCGTTCTGCTGAGCACCGCCGCCGAACTGCACGCCCGCGCGCGTGGCGGCCGCCGAGCCGTCGTGATGACCATGGGCGCCCTGCACGAGGGCCACGCGACCCTGATCCGCGCCGCCCGCGAGATCGCCGGCGGCGACGGCGAGGTCGTCGTCACCGTGTTCGTCAACCCGCTCCAGTTCGGCCAGGGGGAGGACCTCGACCGCTATCCGCGCACCCTGGAGGCCGACCTCAAGGTCGCCGAACAGGCCGGTGCCGACGCCGTGTTCGCGCCGTCCGCCGACGAGGTCTACCCCGGCGGCCCGCCCCAGGTGCGGGTCACCGCGGGCCCCATGGGCGAGCGACTGGAGGGCGCCGCGCGGCCCGGCCACTTCGACGGCGTCCTCACGGTCGTCGCCAAGCTGCTGCACCTCACCCGGCCCGACGTCGCCCTGTTCGGCCAGAAGGACGCCCAGCAGCTGGCTCTGATCCGCCGTATGGTGCGCGACCTGAACTTCGGCATGGACATCGTCGCAGTGCCGACCGTGCGCGAGGCCGACGGCCTGGCCCTCTCCAGCCGCAACCGCTATCTGTCCGTCGCCGAGCGGCGCACCGCGCTCGCCCTGTCGCAGTCCCTCTTCGCGGGCGGCGACCGGCATGCCGCGCAGGAGGCGCTGCGCGCGCGGGCCCTCGAAACGCCCTCCACGCGCGCGCGTGCCGAGGCGCTCAGCGCGCTGGGCGAGTCCCGCGCGGCGGCCGACGCCAACGCGGTCGCCAAGGCCGCGCCCGGCGGCCCCGCGGGTGTGCGCGCCGCCGCCCGCCTCGTCCTCGACGAGGCCGCCCACCTCGACCCGCCGCTCGTCCTGGACTATCTGGCCCTGGTCGACCCGGCCGACTTCACCGAGATCACCGACGACTTCACCGGAGAGGCCGTCCTCGCCGTCGCGGCCCGGGTCGGCACGACCCGGCTGATCGACAACCTCCCCCTCACCTTCGGAACACTCGGAGCCGCCTCGTGAGCAGCACAGGCATACGACTGCACGCGCCCGCGCCCGGCTGGTCGCTCTCCGCGGACGTCGTGGTCGTCGGCTCCGGCGTCGCCGGCCTCACCGCGGCCCTGCGCTGCGAGGCGGCCGGTCTCGCCACCGTCGTCGTCACCAAGGCACGCCTCGACGACGGCTCCACGCGCTGGGCGCAGGGCGGCATCGCGGCGGCCCTGGGCGAGGGCGACACCCCCGAACAGCACCTGGACGACACGCTGGTGGCGGGCGCGGGCCTGTGCGACGAGGAGGCCGTACGGATCCTCGTCACCGAAGGCCCCGACGCCGTACGGCGGCTGATCTCCACCGGCGCCCACTTCGACACCGACGACGAGGGCGGCATCGAGCTCACCCGCGAGGGCGGCCACCACCGCCGCCGGATAGCGCACGCGGGCGGCGACGCCACCGGCGCGGAGATCTCCCGGACCCTCGTCGAGGCCGTCCGCGCGCGCGGGCTGCGCACGGTCGAGAACGCGCTGGTGCTGGATCTGCTCACGGACGCGGACGGCCGTACCGCGGGCGTGAGCCTGCATGTCATGGGCGAGGGCCAGCACGACGGCGTGGGCGCCGTGCTCGCCCCCGCGGTGGTCCTCGCGACCGGCGGCATGGGGCAGGTCTTCTCGGCGACCACCAACCCGTCGGTGTCCACCGGCGACGGCGTGGCGCTGGCGCTGCGCGCGGGCGCCGAGGCCTCCGACCTGGAGTTCGTGCAGTTCCACCCGACCGTGCTGTTCCTCGGCGCGGACGCGGAGGGCCAGCAGCCGCTGGTGTCCGAGGCGGTGCGCGGCGAGGGCGCCTATCTGGTCGACGCCGACGGCGTGCGTTTCATGACCGGGCAGCACGAACTGGGCGAGCTGGCGCCCAGGGACATCGTCGCCAAGGGCATCACGCGGCGTATGCAGGAGCAGGACGCCGAGCACATGTTCCTGGACGCCCGGCACTTCGGCGCGGACATGTGGGAGCACCGCTTCCCCACGATCCTGGCCGCCTGCCGCGCCAATGGCATCGACCCCGTCCACGAACCCGTCCCGGTCGCCCCGGCCGCCCACTACGCGTCCGGCGGCGTACGCACCGACGCACAGGGCCGTACGACCGTGCCGGGCCTGTACGCGTGCGGGGAGGTCGCCTGCACCGGCGTCCACGGTGCCAACCGGCTCGCCTCCAACTCCCTGCTCGAAGGGCTCGTCTACGCCGAGCGGATCGCCGCCGACATCGCCGACGGCCGGGCCGCGAACGGCCTGCACGCGCGCGTGCCCGCGCCGGTCGAGCGGCCCGAGACGCCCGAGCACCCCCTCCTCGCCCCCGAGGCGCGCTTCGCGATCCAGCGGATCATGAGCGAGGGCGCGGGCGTGCTCCGCTCGGCGGACTCGCTCGTCAAGGCCGCAGACCAGCTCGACCGGCTCCACAAGGAGGCGCGCGACGCGCTCGCCGAGAACGGCAAGACCGCCGAGCCCGGCACCGACACCTGGGAGGCCACCAACCTCCTGTGCGTGGCCCGCGTCCTGGTCGCCGCCGCGCGGCGCCGCGAGGAGACCCGCGGCTGCCACTGGCGCGAGGACCACGCCGGGCGCGACGACACGAACTGGCGGCGTCATATCGTCGTACGGCTGAATCCGGATCGCTCGCTGGCCGTGCACACCACGGACACCGCAGACTTCCCCCCGACCCTCGCACCCCGTTCCCAGGAGCAGTGACACAAGTGAGCATCCCCGAACTTCCCCTCGCCTCCTCCGGCGGCTGCGGCGGCTGCGGCGACGGCTGTGCCTGCGGGGCGGGCCCCGACGAGGGCCACGAGGGACACGAGGCATACCTGGAGTGCGGGCTCGACCCCGCGCTCGCCCAGCTCCTGGCCGACGCCGGACTCGACCCAGTGGAGGTCGAGGACATCGCCCATGTCGCCATCCAGGAGGACCTGGCCGGCGGCGCGGACGTGACCACGGTCGCGACGATCCCCGAGGACGCCGTCGCCACCGGTGACTTCACCGCGCGCGAGGCGGGCGTCGCGGCGGGCCTGCGGATGGCCGAGGCGGTGCTGTCCGTGGTCTGCGCGGACGAGTTCGAGGTCGAACGGCACGTCGAGGACGGCGAGCGGGTGGCGGCGGGGCAGACGCTCCTGTCGGTCACCACGCGCACCCGCGACCTGCTCACCGCCGAGCGCAGCGCCCTCAACATCCTGTGCCGCCTCTCCGGCATCGCGACCGTCACGCGCGCGTGGGCGGACACGCTGGAGGGCAGCAAGGCAAAGGTGAGGGACACACGCAAGACGACGCCGGGGCTGCGCGCCCTGGAGAAGTACGCGGTGCGGTGCGGCGGCGGCGTCAACCACCGTATGTCGCTGTCGGACGCCGCACTCGTCAAGGACAACCATGTGGTCGCCGCGGGCGGCGTCGCCCAGGCGTTCAAGGCCGTGCGGGAGGCCTTCCCGGAGGTGCCCATCGAGGTCGAGGTCGACACGCTCCACCAGCTCCGCGAGGTCGTGGACGCGGGCGCCGACCTGATCCTCCTGGACAACTTCACCCCCGGCGAGTGCGAGGAGGCCGTCGCGATCGTCGGTGGACGCGCGCTCCTGGAGGCGTCCGGAAGGCTCACCCTGGACAACGCCGCCGCCTACGCCGCCACCGGCGTCGACTTCCTCGCCGTGGGCGCCCTGACCCATTCCTCGCCCATCCTGGACATCGGGCTCGACCTGCGCGGGGCGGAGTAGACGCCATGCTCCTGACGATCGACGTGGGCAACACGCAGACGGTCCTCGGCCTCTTCGACGGCGAGGACATCGTCGAGCACTGGCGCATCTCCACGGACCCGCGCCGCACCGCCGACGAGCTCGCGGTGCTGCTGCAGGGCCTCATGGGCATGCACCCGCTGCTCGGCGAGGAACTGGGCGACGGCATCGACGGCATCGCGATCTGCGCGACCGTGCCGTCGGTGCTGCACGAACTGCGCGAGGTGACGCGGCGCTACTACGGCGATGTGCCCGCGGTCCTCGTCGAACCGGGCGTCAAGACCGGCGTGCCGATCCTCACCGACAACCCCAAGGAGGTCGGCGCGGACCGCATCATCAACGCGGTCGCCGCCGTCGAGCTCTACGGCGGCCCCGCGATCGTCGTCGACTTCGGCACGGCGACGACGTTCGACGCGGTCAGCGCGCGCGGGGAGTACGTCGGCGGGGTCATCGCGCCCGGCATCGAGATCTCCGTCGAGGCCCTCGGCGTCAAGGGCGCCCAGCTGCGCAAGATCGAGGTGGCCCGGCCGCGCAGCGTCATCGGCAAGAACACCGTCGAGGCCATGCAGTCCGGCATCGTGTTCGGCTTCGCCGGCCAGGTCGACGGCGTGGTCAGCCGCATGGCCCGCGAACTCGCCGACGACCCGGAAGACGTCCGCGTGATCGCGACCGGCGGCCTGGCCCCCATGGTCCTCGGCGAGGCCTCCGTGATCGACGAACACGAACCCTGGCTGACCCTGATCGGCCTCCGCCTGGTCTACGAACGCAACGTCTCCCGCATGTGACCTGGGGCGCCCCTGCTGCGGGCGGGATGCCACCTGCCCGGCCTTTCACGGGGGCCGGGTCCAGGGGCCTTGGGTGGCTTGCGCGGATGTGGCCGTGCCCGGGTGCGTGTCTGTTCCGGGCCCGGTCGATCCGTGGGCGGGACTGCGGGGGCGTGGTCGGGGGTTTTCGCGTGTGGCGCGTCGTGCTCCTCCCTGCGGGCGGGATGTCGCCTGTCCGGCTCTTCACGGGGGCCGGGTCCAGGGGCCTTGGGCGGTGGCTTGCGCCGATGTGGCCGCGCCCGGCGGGTGGCTCGTCTCAGACCCGGCCGACCCTGGTCGGCACCTGGGTGGGGCGCCCACAAGCCCTTCGCCGGGGCAGGTTCCGGCCTCCGGTGGCCTGGGCGGACAGCCGGGCCGGACACGGCCGTCACCCAGGTGGGCGTCCGTGGGCGTCCGTGGGCGTCCGGCTCGGTCTTGGTCGATCCGTGGTTGGCACGCCGGGGGCGTGGTCGGGGGTTTCGCGTGTGGCGCGTCGGGCTGCTGTTGGGGGTGGGGCGCCCACCGGATTCCTCATCGGGGCCTTGCCCAAGGGCCTCCCGACGGCTTGCGCCGACAATTGGTCCGGCGTGTGGGCCTCGGTGTGGGCGTTCCGGCCGGGTGGGTGGTGAGCGCCGCGCCACACCCGTGCCTTATGTCGAGTTTGTCTGATTAGCGCGTATCGTCGCCGCATGCCCACGCCATACGGATCCCGCGGCGGCATGGCGTTCGGTGCGGCGGAGCTGCGTGTGCTCCGCCGTGCTCTCGCCCTCGCCCTCCACCCCGGCCCCGCCTCGGCCGAGGACGTCCAGGACTGTCTCCGGCTCGCCGAGTCCCTCGACGAGGCGATGAGCGAGAGCACCCGGCTGCGCGCCTTCCTGCTGGCCGACCTCGCCCGGTACCGCGCCGCCCTGCCGGGTACCGCCGCTGGGTATTTCACGCTCCTGGAGGAGGCCCTCGGCGCCGGGTACCGCCCGGAGCCCGACGATCTTGCCGCCCTCCGTGCCCTGCGCGGCAACCCGGTCGCCGCCGTACTCCTGGACCGCTGCCGGCTCCTCGCGGAGCAGGACGTGCGGGCCCGCCTCGTCCGGGGCCGGCGGCGCCCAGCCGACGCGGCCGACGCGGTCACCGTGACCGTCCCGGCCTCCCGGACCCGCCTGCTGGCCATCCCGGGGGGCCGTGAGCCACTGGCGGCCAGTGAGCCCGGGACGGCGGAGGGGGCTGAGAAGTCGCCCCGGAAGGCGCCCGGCGGGCAGCCCGCCCAGTCGCCCGGGCAGCCGCCGAGCCGTAGCCCTGAACACAAGCCCGGGGAAAAGCCCGCGCCCAAGCCGGCGCCCAAGCCCGCTGAGAAGCCGGCCGACAAACCCGCCGACAAGCCCGCCGAGCGCCCCAGCCGTCCCGCTCCCGCTCCGCAGCCCTCCCGTCCCGTTCCGACCCCCGGCGAGGTCTTCCCCCGCCGCAAGCCCACCCCGCCGTCCCAGGGCGCACCCCGGCAGCTGGCCGTGGGCTGACACCGGCGAGCCCGCAGGGCGCGCGGCCCGGCCGTGGATGCGAGGCGGCCGTGGATGCGGGGCGGCCAGGGAGCGGCCCGGACCGGGTGAGCGCGCCGCGGCGGTCGGCTGCGGGCCGCTGGAGGTGAGGCGGCCGGCACCCCCGCCCCGCCGGTGCGGCCCGGCTCCGTCGGTGCGGCCCGGCTCCGTCGGCGGCCCTCCACGCCCCTGCGCCCCGGGCCGGCGCCGTGCCGAGCCCGGCCCGGGCCCCCGCCGCCACCCGCCGTACCCCCCTGGCTACCCTGGACGCATGGACTACGTCTCCGCGCTCGTGCCCCCGGTCGTCATGGCCGTGTTCTTCATCGGTGTGGTCAGGGTGATCGTGAAGACCCAGGGCGGTGCCGCCAAGGCCAAGGAGGACGCGGCCGTCGATGCCGCCCTCGCGCGCGCGGAGCGCGCCGATCGCGACGTCTGACGTCGTACCGGCGCTGGCCTTCCCGGCGTGTGTCCCGGCGGTGCGGAGCAGTCCGCACCGCCGGGACACACGCCCTTTTTGTTCCGTTCGTCGGTGAAGCGCACGTCCGCCACGCCATTGGCGGGATCTCCCACTATTGTTCTGAGCTGTGCCTCGCCCATTGGGAGAACTCGAAGACGCGGTCATGACGCGGGTGTGGAAGTGGAACCGCCCGGTGACCGTTCGAGAAGTCCTCGAAGACCTTCAGCAGGAACGGTCCATCGCCTACACCACGGTGATGACCGTTTTGGACAATCTCCATCAGAAGGGCTGGGTGCGCCGCGAGGCGGAAGGCCGCGCCTATCGATATGAGGCGGTCTCCACCCGCGCCGCCTACGCCGCGGCACTGATGAACGACGCCTGGGCGCAGAGCGACAACCCCGCCGCCGCACTCGTCGCCTTCTTCGGCATGATGAGCGACGAACAGCGTCACGCGCTCAGGGACGCCGTACGCATCGTCCAGGGTCCGGAAACGCCCGAAGACGAGAACCCCGGCTCGGCTGCGGGTGACGGCGGGCGATAGCGTCCGCTCATGTCAGCAGAGAGCCCCGAGGCCACCGCAAAAGCCATCACCGTCCGGAGGGCCAGGACCTCCGATGTCCCGGCGGTGCGCAGCCTCCTCGACACCTACGTGCGCCGGCGCATCCTGCTCGACAAAGCCACGGTGACACTTTACGAGGACATCCAGGAGTTCTGGGTCGCCGAACGGGACGACAACGCGGACGTGGTGGGCTGCGGCGCACTGCATGTGATGTGGGAAGACCTCGCCGAAGTCCGCACTCTCGCGGTCGAGCCGGGGCTGAAGGGTGCGGGGGTCGGGCACCGTCTGCTGGAGAAGTTGCTGCACACCGCGCGTTGGCTCGGCGTTCGCCGGGTTTTCTGTCTGACCTTCGAAGTGGACTTCTTCGGCAAGCACGGCTTCGTGGAGATCGGCGAGACACCCGTCGACCGGGATGTCTACGCGGAGCTGATGCGTTCCTATGACGAGGGCGTCGCGGAGTTCCTCGGTCTCGAACGAGTGAAACCGAACACCTTGGGCAACAGCCGGATGCTTCTGCATCTGTGATCGTCGGGTATGGGTATGCCGGGATGTCGGGATGCGGGGTTGTCATGAGTGCGGCGTTGTCGCGATGGGGATGCCGCGATGCCGGTTGCCGGTATTCGGGCCGCGCGGGCATGACGAGGGGTCCTATGTCCGAAACGCCATGTTTCCGGACCGGGGTCGACCCTGAGTCTCTCCCGGGGGTTTGTGTTTTTCAAGCAAAAGCGGTTTGCTTTCCGACGTACTGCAGTACTGCATATAACAGGGGGCGGCGAAACGGCGGACGCCGCGGACCCCCCGGCCCTCGAGTCATGAATGAAAGGAAATCCGGTGGCACAGAAGGTTCAGGTCCTTCTTGTCGATGACATCGACGGCGGCGAGGCGGACGAGACCGTCACGTTCGCGTTGGACGGCAAGACGTACGAGATCGATCTCACCACTGGCAATGCGGACAAGCTGCGCGGCCTTCTCGACCCCTATGTGAAGGGCGGTCGTCGGACCGGAGGCCGGGCCGCGGGCGGTCGCGGAAAGGCGCGTGCCGCTGTCGGCGGCAGCGAGGACACCGCGAAGATCCGCGCCTGGGCGAAGGAGAACGGCTACGAGGTCAACGACCGCGGCCGTGTTCCCGCGCAGATCCGCGAGGCCTACGAGCGGGAAAACGGCTGACGTCCAGCCCGAATACGACATCACTGACGAGTCGAGCGGCGACGGTACCGACGGCAGCGTCGACTCCGGTCCCGCACAAGGCTCCCTGCCCGCGATTGCGGTACGGCGGTCGGTGACTCGGCCCGTAGGGCGGCGGCTCGGACGGCGCGGCCGCCGGTCTCAGGGCGGGCGCGCAGGCGGCGAACGCGCGCACACGAGTCGTACGAGATCAGGGGCGTTTTCCGCGCCCCTGAAACCGGCACAGCCGGCGGCCGGCCGCTAGAGGCGGCAGAGGCACAGCGCCGGTAGAGCCGGCAGAACCGGTAGAGCCGGCAGAGCCGGTTGGCGCCGAGGGTCCGTCCTCGCGCCCACAACCCAGGCCCAGGGGGGCCGCGTCCACATGGCGGCCCCTCCATGGGCCTTGCATGGGCCTGCAGCGGTTTGTAGGGGTCCCTGTTCGCCTTCAGCGCCCACCGGCGGCGTTATCCGGCCCCTCATCCCCCCGAGTCCCCCCAGCGCCCCCTCGGCGGCATTCACCCCCTGTCTTCGGCTGTCTCCAGCTGTCTCGGGCGAGCCCGCTCCAGGCACTTCCGACTACCCCTGGACCCGGCCGTAGCCCCTGCCGTCGCCCCCCTCCCGGCTCGATCGGGCCACCCCTTCCCTCCCGGCACCCCTGGGATTACTCTGAGTATCCGCACAAGCGCACAGAGTCCCGAAAATCGTGGCGCGCTGCCCCCCCGTCACGGCGCAAGGTTGTTCGCCCATAGCGGAGCGGACGGGTGTGCGTGGCATGGAGTGTCAGTCCGTGCGGGTAAGACATGCCTAGTGGGAGGGGGCGACACGCAGGGCAGGCCGTCTCACGTTCGCCATCGGCGTAGTGACAGTGGGGGTAACTGTCTGGCCTGCGGGAACATCGTCTCGCACCATCGGGTTGGGACAGATGTCGGCGTTCGGGGTCAGGAGGGCCAAGAACGGTGTCGGCAGTTGGAATGAGCGGTCCCCGCTTGCGGGACTAAGCTGCGGAAGGACAGGGAGGGGAAGTTCCCCCCACTGCCTGACCGCTCTGAGGAGCGATTAACGATGTTCGAGAGGTTCACCGACCGCGCGCGGCGGGTTGTCGTCCTGGCTCAGGAAGAAGCCCGGATGCTCAACCACAACTACATCGGCACCGAGCACATCCTCCTGGGCCTGATCCACGAGGGTGAGGGTGTCGCCGCCAAGGCCCTTGAGAGCCTCGGGATTTCGCTCGAGGCGGTCCGCCAGCAGGTGGAGGAGATCATCGGCCAGGGCCAGCAGGCCCCCTCGGGCCACATTCCCTTCACCCCCCGTGCCAAGAAGGTCCTGGAGCTGTCGCTCCGTGAGGCCCTTCAGCTGGGGCACAACTACATCGGCACGGAGCACATCCTGCTCGGCCTGATCCGCGAGGGCGAGGGCGTCGCCGCCCAGGTCCTGGTCAAGCTGGGCGCTGATCTCAACCGGGTGCGGCAGCAGGTCATCCAGCTGCTCTCCGGTTACCAGGGCAAGGAGACCGCCGCCGCCGGCGGCCCCGCCGAGGGCACGCCCTCGACGTCCCTGGTGCTCGACCAGTTCGGCCGGAACCTCACCCAGGCCGCCCGTGAGACCAAGCTCGACCCGGTCATCGGGCGCGAGAAGGAGATCGAGCGGGTCATGCAGGTGCTGTCCCGCCGCACCAAGAACAACCCGGTGCTGATCGGTGAGCCCGGCGTCGGCAAGACCGCCGTCGTCGAGGGCCTCGCCCAGGCCATCGTCAAGGGCGAGGTGCCCGAGACCCTCAAGGACAAGCACCTCTACACCCTGGACCTCGGCGCCCTGGTCGCCGGCTCCCGCTACCGCGGTGACTTCGAGGAGCGCCTGAAGAAGGTCCTCAAGGAGATCCGCACCCGCGGCGACATCATCCTGTTCATCGACGAGCTGCACACGCTGGTCGGTGCGGGTGCCGCCGAGGGCGCCATCGACGCCGCGAGCATCCTCAAGCCGATGCTGGCCCGCGGTGAGCTCCAGACCATCGGTGCGACGACGCTGGACGAGTACCGCAAGCACCTGGAGAAGGACGCCGCCCTGGAGCGCCGCTTCCAGCCCATCCAGGTCGCCGAGCCGTCCCTGCCGCACACCATCGAGATCCTCAAGGGCCTGCGCGACCGCTACGAGGCCCACCACCGGGTCTCCATCACGGACGAGGCACTGGTCCAGGCCGCCACCCTGGCCGACCGCTACATCTCGGACCGCTTCCTGCCGGACAAGGCGATCGACCTGATCGACGAGGCCGGTTCCCGGATGCGTATCCGCCGGATGACCGCGCCGCCGGACCTGCGCGAGTTCGACGAGAAGATCGCCGCCGTCCGCCGGGACAAGGAGTCCGCGATCGACTCGCAGGACTTCGAGAAGGCCGCCTCGCTGCGCGACAAGGAGAAGCAGCTCCTGTCCGCGAAGACCAAGCGGGAGAAGGAATGGAAGGCCGGCGACATGGACGTCGTCGCCGAGGTCGACGGCGACCTGATCGCCGAGGTCCTCGCCACGGCCACCGGCATCCCGGTCTTCAAGCTGACCGAGGAGGAGTCCTCGCGTCTGCTGCGCATGGAGGACGAGCTCCACAAGCGGGTCATCGGCCAGGTCGACGCAGTCAAGGCGCTGTCCAAGGCGATCCGGCGTACGCGTGCGGGCCTCAAGGACCCGAAGCGCCCCGGCGGTTCGTTCATCTTCGCCGGCCCGTCCGGCGTCGGTAAGACCGAACTGTCCAAGGCCCTCGCCGAGTTCCTCTTCGGTGACGAGGACGCGCTGATCTCCCTCGACATGTCGGAGTTCAGCGAGAAGCACACGGTCTCCCGGCTCTTCGGTTCGCCCCCCGGCTACGTGGGCTACGAGGAGGGCGGCCAGCTGACCGAGAAGGTGCGCCGCAAGCCGTTCTCCGTCGTCCTGTTCGACGAGGTGGAGAAGGCCCACCCGGACATCTTCAACTCGCTGCTGCAGATCCTGGAGGACGGTCGTCTGACCGACTCCCAGGGCCGGGTCGTGGACTTCAAGAACACGGTCATCATCATGACGACCAACCTCGGCACCCGGGACATCTCCAAGGGCTTCAACCTGGGCTTCGCGGCCACGGGTGACACCAAGTCCAACTACGAGCGCATGAAGAACAAGGTCCAGGACGAGCTCAAGCAGCACTTCCGCCCCGAGTTCCTCAACCGCGTCGACGACGTGGTCGTCTTCCCGCAGCTGACCGAGGACGACATCCTCAAGATCGTCGACCTCATGGTCGGCAAGGTGGACGAGCGCCTCAAGGACCGGGACATGGGCATCGAACTGGCCCAGTCCGCCAAGGAACTGCTGGCCCAGAAGGGCTACGACCCCGTGATGGGCGCGCGTCCGCTGCGCCGCACCATTCAGCGTGAGATCGAGGACTCGCTGTCGGAGAAGATCCTCTTCGGCGAGCTGCGCCCCGGTCACATCGTGGTCGTCGAAACGGAGGGCGAGGGCGACTCCAAGACCTTCACCTTCCGCGGCGAGGAGAAGTCCGCCCTGCCGGACGCCCCGCCGATCGAGCAGGCGGCCGGCGGCGCCGGTCCCAACCTGAGCAAGGAGGCGTGACCCTCCGGGGGTTCGCCCAGCAGTGAGGTTCACCCAGCGGTGAGAAGGGGGGTGGCCCCGGGACTTCAAGTCCCGGGGCCACCCCCCTTCTCGTGCCTTCAGGACAACTGGCCGTCGTAGTCCGGCAGTTTGAAGGTCTTCTCGGCGTGGCCGCCCGAGAGGTCGGAGGCGCTGTTGCCGATGTTCGCGATGATCGTGTAGCCCTTCGACTCGATGTCGGCGCGCTGCGCGGTCTTGTAGGCGGCGATGTCCTTGAACAGGTCGAGCAGACCGCGGACATAGAGACCGGAGACGTCGTAGCCGTCGTACTCGAGGTTGTACTCGGTGGGCCAGGCGATGATGCCCGGGCGGGCGGTGACGAAGAAGAGGTCGACGCCGTGCTCCTGGGCGTACTTCGCGACGTTCAGCACCGGCTTGTTGGCCGGCTGCGGGTAGCTGAAGCCGAAGTCGGTCTCCAGGGTGGTGTTGTCGATGTCGAAGACGATCGCCGGCTTCTCACCCGGCTTCACGGCGGCGATCCGGTCCTTCAGATACGGCAGTGCCTGGTCCATGACGGCCTGGCAGTCCTTCTGCCAGGTGGCGTAGTCGACCGCGGTGGCAGCGCTCGCCGATGAGCTCGCCGACGTGCTCACGGACGTGGTGACGGACGCGGTGGTGGACGCGACGGATGCGGTGCCGGTGGCCGTCGCGGCCTGGGCGCCGACCGGGACCGCCAGCGCGGTCACGGCGGCCGTGGCCGCGAACGTCAGGGCTGCGCGGCGTGTCCAGGTGCCTCTGCTCATGGGTGTGGGGGTCCTCTCGCGTACGAGTGCTGCCTGTACCGGCAAAGATGTCAGGGGCATGCTCGTCCACGGGAGTGGCCTGAGGGGAACAAGTAGGTTACTAAGCGGTAGTCCGTGGTCCGATCACTCGGCTTACTCGGGTTACTCGGCGGCGGTTCGCCCGCGGTGCGCCTGGGTGACCAGGCCGATGGCGACCTCCATGACCGCCTTTTGGCGCTCCTCCGGGTCGGCCTCGATGTCCTGCATCACGAACATCCCGGCGTGCAGCGTGAACAGTGCGCTGACGCAGCGGATCTGGTCGACCAGCTCGGCGTCCGGGTCGATGATGAGGTCCCGCATCCCCTTCATCCGCTCCTTGAACGCATCGCCGATCTGCAGATCGCGGATGGTGGCCTGGTTCTCCTGCATGAACCGGAAGAGCGGTGCCGCGTCGGTGAGCGCCTGGCCGTAGCGGCGCAGCAGCTCCAGCTTGGTCTCCAGGGTGTGGGGCTGGTCCTTGCCCCACTCGATCAGGTCCTCGATCGGCTGTGTCAGGTCCTCGAAGAGGCTGACGATGATCTGTTCCTTGGTCTTGAAGTGGTAGTACAGCGCGGCCTTCGTGACATCGAGGTGCTCGGCGATCTCCCGCAGGGAGGTCTTCTCGTACCCGTGCTCCGCGAAGAGTTCGAGTGCCACGTCCTGGATGCGCTGGCGGGTGTTGCCGCGGCGCCGTTGCCTGATGCCGTCCATCGTGACGCCCATCCTCGTACTCCTCGCGCTCCCGCGGAAACTTGCTTGCCGGCCGACTAGATAAACTTACTTGACGCCCGGCTAGTTCCGGGTCTACCTTCCGAGTGTAGCCACTAGCCGGGCGGCAAGTAAGTAGCAGCCGCAGGGGGAGAGAGAAAGTCATGGCGGACACACAGACAGCCGGAGCGGAGCCGACCGCGTCCGGGAAGCGCCAGAGGAGCGTGCGGGTCGTCATACTCGCGCTCATGATCGCGATGATGCTCGCGATGCTGGACAACATGATCGTGGGCACCGCGATGCCGACGATCGTCGGTGACCTGGGCGGCCTCGAACACCTCTCGTGGGTGGTCACCGGGTACACCCTCGCGACCGCCGCGGCCACCCCGATCTGGGGCAAGCTCGGCGACATGTACGGCCGTAAGGCCACCTTCATGACCTCGATCGTGATCTTCCTGATCGGGTCGGCGCTCAGCGGCATGGCCCAGAACATGGGCGAGCTGATCGGCTTCCGCGCCGTGCAGGGCCTCGGCGCCGGCGGACTGATGGTCGGTGTCATGGCGATCATCGGCGACCTCGTCCCGCCGCGGGAGCGCGGCAAGTACCAGGGCATGATGGCCGGCGTCATGGCGCTCGCGATGATCGGCGGCCCGCTGGTCGGCGGCACCATCACCGACAACTGGGGCTGGCGCTGGTCCTTCTACATCAACCTGCCGCTCGGCGCGTTCGCGCTCGCGCTGATCAGCGTGGTGCTGCACCTGCCGAAGAAGCGCTCCAAGGCGGGTATCGACTACCTCGGCGTCATCCTGCTCACCGTCGGCATCACCTCCATCGTGCTCGTCACCACCTGGGGCGGCAGCGAGTACGCCTGGACGTCCGCGCGGATCATGGAGCTCACCGCCATAGGCGTCGCCTCGCTGGTCGGCTTCGTGTTCTGGCAGACCAAGGCCGCCGAGCCGGTCGTACCGCTGCACATCTTCCGCAGCCGCAACTTCACCCTGATGTCCGTCATCGGCTTCATCACCGGCTTCGTGATGTTCGGTGCGACGCTGTTCCTGCCGCTGTACCAGCAGTCCGTGCAGGGCGCCTCCGCGACCAACTCCGGTCTGCTGCTCCTGCCGATGCTCGGCGCGATGCTCGTGACCTCGATGATCGCGGGCCGGGTCACCACCAGCACCGGCCGCTACAAGGTCTTCCCGATCGCCGGCGGCGTGCTGATGATCACCGGGCTGTATCTGCTGTCGCTGATGGACACCGGGACCACGCGGTTCACGTCGGGTGTGTACATGGCCGTCCTCGGCGCCGGCATGGGCTGCCTGATGCAGATCACCATGCTGGTCGCGCAGAACAGCGTGCAGATGAAGGACATGGGCGTCGCGTCCTCCTCCACCACCCTGTTCCGTACGCTCGGTTCGTCCTTCGGCGTGGCCATCATGGGCGCCCTGTTCAACCACCGTGTCCAGGACGTCATGGCCGAGCGGGCCGGTGCGCTGGGCTCGAAGCTCACCGAGCAGTCCGCACAGCTCGACGCGGCCAGCCTGGCCAAGCTGCCCGCCGCGGCCCGGGAGGCGTACCAGCACGCGGTGTCCGCCGGTACCCACTCGGCCTTCCTGCTCGGCTCCGTGATCGCGGTGCTCGTGCTGGTGATGGCTCTGTTCGTCAAGGAGGTCCCGCTGAAGGGTGCGGCCTCGAAGCCGGAGGCCGAGGGTGGGCCCGGCGGGGCGGCGGCGACCGCCCAGGTCGGTGACCAGGCATCGGCGCCGGTCACCGAAGCAGTCTGACGCACGGCCCCGGCCCCTGGCCCGAGCCGACCGAAGGCCCCCGGAGGGTGTCCGCCCCGGGGGCCTTCGGCATGTCCGCGACGGCGCGGCCGAGGGTTCTTCGCCCCCGCCGCCCCTTCCCGTTCCCGTCCCTGGGGGCTGCGCCCCCAGACCCCCCATATCGGCCCTTCGGGCCTCGTCCTCAAACGCCGGACGGGCTGAAATTCAGCCCCTCCGGCGTTTGAGGAGCGGGGGTTCGGGGGCGGAGCCCACGGGTCGGGTCGGGAAGGGGCGGCGGGGGCGAAACCCCTCTACGCCGGCGACGCGCCCCTACACCCCCGCAGAGCCCGGAAGCATCGGGTAGCTGCCGGTGCTGGTCGGGGCGTGTTCCGGGAGCCACAGGACGGCCACCGCGCCCTCCGCTGGTATGTAATCCGGTGCTCCCGCGGGGCGGATGTTACGGAAGGTGAGGCGGGCGCCCAGGACCCGGGCCTGGCCCGCCGCGATGGTCAGCCCGAGGCCGTGGCCGTGCCCGGCACGGTCCGTGCTGCCGGTGCGGAACCGGCTGGGTCCCTGAGCGAGCAGGTCCAGCGGGAACCCGGGACCGTGGTCGCGGACCCGGATGACCCGGCCCTCGACGGTGACCTCGATGGGAGGCTTGCCGTGCCGTCCGGCGTTGGCGAGCAGATTGAACAGCACCCGCTCCAGCCGCCGGGGATCGGTGGTGACCTCCGACTCGTGCACCACACGCACCTCGACGTCGGGGTCCCGGGCCGCCACCCGCCGGGTGACGAACTCGCCCAGCATGATGTCCTGGAGCTCGGCCCGCTCCGAGGCGCTGTCCAGGCGGGCCACCTCCAGCACGTCCTCGACGAGCTTGCGCATCGCCTTGGCGCGGTCCAGGACCAGCTCGGTGGGGCGGCCCGGCGGCAGCAGTTCGGCGGCCGTCAGCAGTCCGGTCACCGGGGTGCGCAGCTCGTGCGCGATGTCCGCGGTGACCCGGCGCTCGGCCTCCAGCCGCTGCTGGAGCGCGTCCGCCATGGCGTCCACCGCGCGTGCGAGATCGTCGGTCTCGTCCCGTACGACACCGCCGATGGCCTTCCGCACCCGCACGTCGGTCTTGCCCTTGGCGACCTGGTTGGCCGCGCTGGCGGCCTTGCGCAGCCGCCGTGACAACTGCCCGCCGATGAGCACGCCGAGCGCGCTGCCGCCGAGGACGACCGCGATGGAGCCGATGACCAGGGCCTGGTCGAGGTCCTTCATCACGTCCGTGCTGCGGTCGGTGAGATGGGTGTGCAGGGACAGCACATGCCCGTCCTTGAGCGGTACGGCGGCCCAGATGTCCGGCACATCGCCGTGCTCGGTGACGAACGTGCCCACCCGCCCGTGCTCGACCTTCTCGTGCAGCGCCCGCGGCAGCCACGGGTCGTCGAGCTCGATCTTGGGGAAGTTGGGCCGCTTGCTCTGCTCGTAGTTGCGCTGGCCGATCTGGAGGCGCTCGACGGCCAGGTCGCGGGCGTTGTCGAGCATCGAGACACGGGCCGCGTTGTGCACGACCAGGCTGAGCGCGATCGCCACCAGCGCCCCCACCAGCGCGATCGCCGCGCTGAGCTTCCACCGCAGTCCCGTGCGGATCCCCACGTGTGCCAGATGCCGCTCCAGCCGTTCCGGGACCAGCCGCCGGATCGAACGTCTCATCTCCGTGCCGCCCCGCTCACGCCTTCAGTTTGTAGCCGAAGCCACGGACCGTCTCGATCCGGTCCTGGCCGATCTTCGTCCGCAGCCGCTGCACATGGACGTCGACGACCCGGGTGTCGCCGCCCCAGCCGTAGTCCCACACCCGCTCCAGCAGCTTGTCCCGGGACAGCACCGTGCCGGGCGCGGCGGAGAACTCCAGGAGCAGCCGCATCTCGGTGGGGGTGAGCGCCACCGGCTGCCCGGCCCGGCGCACCTCCATGCCCTCCGTGTCGACCTCCAGCTCGCCGAAGGTGAGGGTGCCGCCGCCGACCGGCGCCGCGGACTCATCGGCGCGGTCACCGCCCGCGTGCCCGAAGCGGCGCAGCACCGCGCGGATACGGGCGACGAGGACGGCGCCGTCGAACGGCTTGGTCACATAGTCGTCGGCGCCGGCCTCCAGGCCCAGCACGACATCGATGGCGTCCGCGCGGGCGGACAGCATGATGACGGGCACGGTCGACTCGTCGCGGATCCGGCGGCACAGGCTGACGCCGTCCAGCCCCGGGACCATCACGTCCAGGAGCGCGATGTCGGGGCGGTCGGCCCGGAACGACTCCAGACCCGACAGCCCGTCGGGCATGGCGGTGACCGCGAAGCCGTTTCGCTCCAGGGCGAGTTGGGTCGCCTCGCGGATGACGTCGTCGTCCTCTACGAACAGGACATGGGTCTGCTCTGCCATCCCGCTGCTCTCAGTCCTCGTGTTGTCTTGTCTCGTCGTCCGGCCGTCGGCCCCGGCCCGCTGCAGCGTAGGCCGCGTGGGCCGTACGGCAGCCGGGCCACAGTCGCCCTGTACATGATCGGTCCACCTCCGGGCCGTGCTGCCCCGGGCCATGACCCGGGCCGCCACCCGGGCCGTCATTTGCCGGTCGCCGGGGCCGCGGTCGGGTCGCCGCCCACGGCGTTGCTGTACTCGTTGTGGTGGAAGTCGGTCTGTGCGAACCGGCCCTCGGACCATGCGTAGGTGATCACGTTCTCGCCGGAGGGGTTCGACACCGGGTCGCCCTTCTCGTACACCTGCTTCGTCACCACCAGATCGCCGCGGTCGATCTCCGCGTAGACCGGGGACACCTCGGCGCTGAACACGTTCTCGTACCTGCCTGCCTCCCGGCGGTACACATACGATCCGACACCCACCGCGTCCCCGCAGGTCAGCACGTTCACCACCACGTCTTCGGCCGTCCCGCGGGTCAGTTTGCCGTACGACACGTCGATCGGGTACTCGTCGGCGACACACGGTTCCAGGTCGCGTTTCACCGCGGCCGAGACCTTCGGGTCGTCCTTGACGAGGGCCACCGCGTCCACGCGGTTGTAGGTCTGGGCGGTGCTGGGTGAGGGTGACGGCGACCGCGCCCCGACCACCGGGGCGGCGTGCGCGGGGCCCTCGTCACGGGCTCCCGTGCCGCCGGTGCCGCAGGCGGACACGAAAAGGGCGAGGGCGGCGACCCCGGCCGCCGCCGTGATCGCCGCCTGTAGTTCCGCCCGGGTCTCTGAGGACCCTGTGCCGGTCAGGCCGCGCAACGCTCCCGCTCCTCACGCTCCAGCGCGCGTGCGTCCAGATCGCGGGCCTCCAGCTCCTCGCGGAGCCGGGCGAGCGCCCGGTGCAGCGTGCTCTTGACCGTTCCGGCCGACATGCCGAGGGCCGCGGCGGTCTCCTCCGTGGACATCTGCTCCCAGTGTCGCAGGACGACGACACTGCGCTGCTTGGGAGCGAGGACTTTCATCACATCCATGAGGAGGGCGCGGTCGGCGTGCTGCTCGGTGGCGTCGTCCACGCTGTTGTCCGGAAGCTGCTCGGTCGGGACCTCCTCCAGCTTCCTGGCCCGCCACCACTCGGTACGGGTGTTGATCATCACCCGGCGCAGATAGGCGTCGGCCAGCCGTTTGTCGGCGATGCCGTCCCAGCGGCCGTAGGTGCGGGCCAGGGCGGTCTGGAGCAGGTCCTGGGCGTCCACCGGGTCGGGCACCAGACGTCGGGCGCTGCGCAGCAGCGCGTCCTGCCGGGTCCGCACGTACTCCTCGAAGCCGAGCACCTCGCCCTGCGCCATTTCCGACCGCCTCCGATCCCCGTAAGTCTCCGGCCGTGATGCGGCCCGTTTCTGTCGCCCCGTGGTCAATCGGGGTACGGAAATGAACCTACGGAGGCGTTGTCACGGCGCTGTCCGAGGGAGCCTGCGGGTAGCAATCGGCTGTCCGTCGGTTGTGTAACGGAAAGAGGTTCTGGGTAAGGAGGTTGGGGTTATTGCGGCGGTATATGGCGATTTGGTGGGCGAGTTGGGGCGTCACAAAGCCGCCGGGTCTGTGAGGCGTCTGTGTGTCGGCTCGGCATAGGCCTGGCGTCGGCCGTGTATCAGTGGCCGTGCGATGTCTGGTGACCGCGGGCCGGTGAGCCGCTGAGCCGGTGTGGTGCGGATCGGGGGGCGGGGGCCGTGCCAGCGGCTGCGGACCGGTGGCGGCGGCTGCCCCGCCGGAGCCCGCCGGAACCCGTTGGAACTCGCCGGAGCCCGCCGGAGCTACGGCGGTGCTGTCCGCGTCGGCCGCGCCCCTGCCGTGGGCAGCCGATGCGTCGGCTGGGCCAGCCGAGTCAGCCGGGTCAGCCGCGCGGCAGCCGGTAGAGCCCGCCCGCGAGCGGTTCGACGAGGCCGTCGGAGACCAGGCCGTCCAGGGCCCGGGCCCGCTGGACCGGCTCGTGCCACACCCGGTCGAGCACCGCCTGCGGCACCGGTACGTGCGCCTCGCGCAGCACGGCGAGCAGCTTGCCGCGCACCTGACGGTCCGTACCGGCGTAGGTCTGCCCGCGGCGCGGCGGCCCCTGGTGCTCCGGCTTGCCCGCGAGCCGCCAAGCGCACAGCGCGGCGATCGGGCAGCGGTGGCAGCCCTCGTTCTTCGCCGTGCAGACCAGTGCGCCCAGTTCCATCGACGCGGCGGCCCAGCGGGACGCCGTGCGCTCGTCCCCGGGCAGCAGGGCGCGGGCCAGTTTGCGCTCGGCGGCGGTCGTCGCGTTGGGCGGGAACTGCACCCCGGTCACCGCGCGCGCGAACACCCGGCGGACGTTGGTGTCCAGCACCGGGTGCCGCTGACCGTAGGCGAACGACGCCACCGCGGCGGCCGTGTACTCGCCGATCCCGGGCAGGGCCAGCAGATGCGCGTGATCCGTCGGTACGTCGCCGCCGTGCCGTTCCGTTATGGCCCCCGCGGCCCGGTGCAGCCGCAGAGCACGGCGCGGGTAGCCGAGCCGGCCCCACGCACGGACCGCCTCGCCGGGGGCCTCCGCGGCGAGGTCGGCGGGGCGCGGCCAGCGCGCCATCCACTGCTCGTAGACGGGCAGGACACGGGTGACCGGCGTCTGCTGGAGCATGAACTCGCTGACCATCACACCCCAGGCCCCGGCTTCCGGGCGCCGCCAGGGCAGATCGCGGGCGTGTTCGTCGAACCAGTCGATGACAGGGGCGTGGAACGGCTCGCCGGGGTGCTCGGCTCGCGGGTCGGCGGGGCTGCTGTGAGGGGGCTTCGTGGGCGCAGTCATGTCCCTACCGATCCTGCCATGGGAGGGCGGGCCGGGGTCCTTGGCGTGGCCGGGCGGTGGGGTGGTCCGGGGACGGGCCGGGCGGTCGGGCGACGGGCAAGGGCGGTCGTGCGACGGGCCGGGCGGTCGGGCTTCGGGGGCCGATGCCGCGGGTCGCGGCGTCCGACACGCCGGGCGCAGATGGGCTGAGCTGCGAGGGAGCCGGCCTGCCGAGGACACCGGCGGCCGGAGCCGGGCGTCGCGGTCCGATCAAGTACGGTTGCGGTGCCTCCAGTTGCAGAAATGATGATCCGGAAAAGTTGTCGTCGTGACGGCGGGTGACGCAGGCAAGCGGGGTGATCTCTCGTAAAGTTTGCGCCGTGGGATCTCTGCGCAATCCGATCGGGCCGCTCCCCTCCACCATCTACTGGCGCCGGAGGGTCGTCCTGCTGTCCGTGATCGCCCTGCTGGCGCTGCTGATCACCTGGATCGTCACGTCGGGCGGTGGCGGCGGGAAGAACGGCGCGGGCGGGTCCAACGGCAAGAATCCCGTGGAGTCCATCACGCCCGGTCCGTCCGGCTCCGGGCCCGCCATAAGCCAACACCCGGGCGGGCGCGACGAGTCCAGCGGCAGCAGCAGCGGCTCCGGCGACGGGTCGGGGTCCTCGGCCGGGTCCGGTTCCGGCGGCACCGGCGGTACGGGTTCCGCTGGCAGCTCCGGCGCGGCGGGCGGAGACGGCTCCACCGGCGGGTCCGGTGACGGCACCTCGGGCGGCGGCGGTACGGGCACCACGCTCCCCGCCGGATCCACGCTCCCCGTCTGCACGGCGAGCAATGTGAAGCTGAGCCTGCGCAGCCTCCACAACTCCTACGGCCCCGACCAGACGCCGACGTTCGTGCTGACCGCGAAGAACTCCGCCGCGAACGACTGCAAGATCGACCTCGGTCCGAAGAACACGGTGGTGACCGTCACCAAGGCCGGTGCCGGTGACGAGTACTGGTCCTCGGAGGACTGCCCCAAGGGCTCGGCGAACCTGTACTACCGGGTGCCCGGCGGCGGCAGTGCGGTCACCTATCCGGTGAAGTGGGACCGGAAGCCGAGTGCGCCGCAGTGCGCTACGCCTACGGCGGGGTCGGCTGGTTCGGGTACGTATCTGGTCGAGGCCAAGGCGCCCGGGTATCCGAAGCTTCAGAGCTCGTTCGTGTTGTCCGAGGACTGATGTCCGGCTGACGCCGGGCCGCCTTGGCTTCGCCTTCGGCGGTTTGGGTTCCCACCCGCACCGCCCGTGCGGGTCTCGTGGTCGGGTGCGGGTGGCCCCCTGTGGGGGGTGCTCGCCGTCGGCGGCCGACGGCCGACGGCCAGTGGCTGGCGGGTCGGGGGGCTCGGGGGCTTGGGGTTCGAGCCGTCGGCTTTGAACGAACCGCCGGACCGGCGGCTAGACGTACCGTTCCAGGATCGACGACTCCGCCAGGCGGGACAGGCCCTCTCGGACGCTGCGGGCGCGGGCCTCTCCGACGCCGTCCACCGTCTGGAGGTCGTCGACGCTCGCGGCGAGCAGCTTCTGGAGTCCGCCGAAGTGCTCCACCAGCCGGTCGATGATCGCGCCCGGCAGCCGGGGGACCTTGGCCAGCAGCCGGAAGCCGCGCGGCGACACCGCGGAGTCCAGCGCCTCGGGGGAGCCGGTGTAACCCAGCGCCCGTGCCACCGTGGGCAGTTCGAGGAGTTCCGCGTGGCTGAGCGCGTCGAGTTCGGCGAGGGCCTCGTCGACGGTGCGGGAACGCTTGGCGGTGGGCTCGGGGACGTAGTCCCGCACCACCAGTTCGCGCTCCGGCTCCACACCGGCGATCAACTCGTCGAGCTGGAGGGCCAGGAGACGGCCGTCGGTGCCCAGCTCCACCACGTACTCGGCGATCTCGGTGGCGATACGCCGCACCATCTCCAGGCGCTGCGCCACCGCCGTGACGTCGCGGACCGTCACCAGGTCCTCGATCTCCAGCGCGGACAGCGTGCCCGCGACCTCGTCGAGCCGGAGCTTGTAGCGCTCCAGAGTCGCGAGGGCCTGGTTGGCGCGGGACAGGATCGCCGCCGAGTCCTCCAGGACACGGCGATGGCCGTCGACGTAGAGGGCGATCAGACGCATCGACTGGGAGACCGACACCACCGGAAAGCCGACCTGCTTGGAGACCCGGTCCGCGGTGCGGTGGCGGGTGCCGGTCTCCTCGGTGGGGATCGTGGGGTCGGGCACCAGCTGGACGCCCGCGCGCAGGATCTTCGACAGATCGCTGGACAGCACGATGCCGCCGTCCAGCTTGCACAGCTCACGCAGCCGGGTGGCGGTGAACTCCACGTCCAGCACGAAACCGCCGGTGCACATGGCCTCGACGGTCTTGTCGGAGCCGAGCACGATCAGCCCGCCGGTGTTGCCGCGCAGCACCCGCTCAAGGCCGTCGCGCAGGGCCGTGCCGGGTGCCACGGCGCTCAGTGAGGAGCGCATCATGCCATCGGCACCGGAACTCCCGCCGGACTTTCCGGGAGCTGCCGCCCGGTCGTTGGCTGCCACTGCACTCCTCCGGTCGCAGGTTCTGGGGCGCCCCGTTTCGCGCACAGGGTTCGTACGGACGGGCGAGACCAGGGCAAAGTCTACCGGCGGTCCTCGTCGTCCCGTGGGGCCTCTCTGCGACGCGAGCGCGGAAGCACCCGCAGCGCGTCCCCTATGTCCGCCACTTCCAGCACCCGCATCCCCGGTGGGACCTTGCCCGGATCGCCCGGGACAAGCGCGTGGGTGAAGCCCAGCCGGTGCGCCTCGGAGAGCCTGCGCTGGACGCCGGTGACCCTTCTGACCTCGCCCGCGAGGCCCACCTCGCCGATCGCGACGAGGTTCTTGGGCAGCGGGGTGTCGCTCGCCGCCGACGCCAGGGCGAGGGCGACGGCGAGGTCGGCGGCGGGCTCGGAGAGCTTCACCCCGCCGACCGTCGCGGAGTAGATGTCGCGCTTGCCGAGGGCGCTGATCCGGCCGCGCTGCTCCAGTACGGCCAGCATCATCGAGACCCGGGAGGTCTCCAGGCCGGAGGTGGTGCGCCGCGGGGAGGGGATCTGCGAGTCGACGGTGAGCGCCTGGACCTCGGCGACCAGCGGGCGGCGGCCCTCCAGGGTGACGGTCAGACAGGTGCCGGGCACCGGTTCGGCACGCCGGGTCAGGAACAGGCCGCTGGGGTCGGCGAGGCCCGTGATGCCCTCGTCGTGCAGTTCGAAGCAGCCGACCTCGTCCGTGGCGCCGTAGCGGTTCTTGACGCCCCGTACGAGGCGCAGACGCGCGTGCCGGTCGCCCTCGAAGTGCAGGACCACGTCCACGAGGTGTTCGAGGAGACGGGGTCCGGCGATGGCGCCGTCCTTGGTGACATGGCCCACCAGCAGCGTGGACATACCGCGTTCCTTGGAGGCCCGGATCAGGGCGCCGGCCACCTCGCGCACCTGGGCCATACCGCCGGGCGCGCCGTCGATCTCGGGGGAGGCCACCGTCTGCACCGAGTCGAGGATCAGCAGGGACGGCTTCACCGCGTCCAAGTGGCCGAGGACGGCGGCCAGATCGGTCTCGGCGGCGAGATACAGATGGTCGTCGATGGCGTGGATCCGGTCGGCGCGCAGCCGGACCTGGCTCGCCGACTCCTCACCCGTGACATACAGCGTGCGGTGCTCGTCGCTCGCGGACTTGGCGGCCACGTCGAGCAGCAGCGTCGACTTGCCGACGCCCGGCTCGCCCGCCAGCAGCACCACCGCGCCGGGCACCAGGCCCCCGCCGAGCACCCGGTCCAGCTCGGGCACACCGGTCGGCCGGGCGGTGGCCTGACGGCCGTCGACCTGCCCGATCGGCACCGCGGAGGTCGTGACGCGCCCCGGCGTCGTGGTCCGCACCGCGGGCGTGCCGTACTCGTCGATCGTGCCCCACGCCTGGCATTCGGGACACCGCCCGAGCCACTTGGCCGTCTGCCAGCCGCACTCGGTGCAGCGGTAGGACGGACGCTCCTTGGCGGTCTTGGTACGGGTGGCCATGCGCAAACCGTATCCGCCTCCACTGACAACCCCACCCACCCCGCCCACAGCTCCGGGACGACGGCCCGGTGCACACGGAGTGCGAACGGCGCGTGGAGCGCGTGAGCGGGGTGTGGGGAGCACCGTCGGAGCGGTGGTGGCGTGGGCGGCGCGTCGGAGCGGGACGCGGGTGATGTCGGCCACGGCATGGGGCGGTCCGTGAGCCGGGCCGGGGCCGCAGCGCGGTGCCCCGCGGTCAGGGGCGGGGGGAACTGCGCGACGAACCACGACGCACCCGCAGCCCGAAGAACCGAGGGGAAACACCCCAAGGGGCGCGGGGAACTGCGCGACACGCCACGACGTACCCGCAGCCGAAGAACCGGCCGAAGCCCCGCAGTACACCGGCACGCGCGCGTGGGCGTGGGCCGGGGGCGTGGGAAACGGGTGGTGTCCGCCGTTGGTGCGCCGTGGTCCTGGCGGGGGTGGGGTGGTAGGGACGGGTGTCTTTCGGGGGCATGGGTATAGGGGGGTTTGTGGCGTGATCGGGCGCTGAGTCGGGGTTTAGTGTCCCCTTATGAGGGATCGTTTCACCCGTAAGGATTAAATGTGCTCAAGGTGGAGGAACAGGTCGTCCTGCGGCCCTTACGGTCGCACGGGTGATGAGCACCAGCCCGGAGATCTCGACCCGCACCACCGGCGTACACCGAGCGCACCGGGAGGCACGTGACCGCGCCGCGGCGCGCACGCTGGCGCAGTCCCCACCCGCGCGCTACGAGCCGTATCTGGACGGTCTGTTCACGTACTGCCTGTCGGTGCTGTGCGACCATGACGCGGCCACCGCGGCCGTCGGTGACGTCCTCGCCCTCGCCGAGCGGCGCGCCCGCCGCGGCCCCGAGGCCGCAGACGACCGCAGGGCCTGGCTGTACGCCCTCGCGCGCTGGGCGTGTCTCCGCAAGCTCACCGAGGCCAAACAGAAACGTCAAGGCAGCCATGCCGCGGGCCGCGGCGCCGTGGCGAGGTCCGCCGTCGCGGCACCGGGAGCCGCCGCCCGGGAGGCCGATGCCGCGCCGGTCTCCGAGGAGGCCCGGCAGCGCCGCCGCCGCGAACTCGCCCTGCTGGCCTGGCCGGAGGCCGCCGGTACCAGCCCGGAGCAGCGCGAGGCGCTCGAACTCGCCGTACGCCACCGGCTCGCCGCCCACGAGGTCGCCGCGGTGCTCGGCATGGACCGCATCGCCGCGCGCGAGCTGCTCGCCGCCGCCGCCTGTGAGGTGGAACGCACGCGCGCCGCCCTCGCCGTCGTGGAGACCGGCACCTGCCCCGGCGTCGCCCTGCTCACCGGCGACAACCAACTGGTCCTCAGCACCGCCCTGCGCCATGAACTGGTCCGGCACGTCGACGGCTGCCCCCGCTGCCGCCGCACCGCCGAGCGCGCCGTCCCCGGCCGCTGGCCGGGCGCCACCGTCACGCCCGCCGAACTGCCCGTCCTGGCGGCACCTCGCGCGGACCTGCACACGGCGCTGACGCACCACCCGCGCGCGCGGGGTGCCGCCGCGCCGCGCTTCGACCGGCGCGGCTTCCCCATGGACCCCAAGGACCGCGCCGCACGACGGGAACGGCTGCGCGCGCGTGCCGTCACCACGACCGTCGTCGCCACCGTCGTCGCCGCCCCGGTGTTCGCCCTGTGGGCCGCCTACCGGGGCGCACCGCTCGAAGGGGGCGCCGACGGGCGCGCACCCGGTACCAGCGGCGCGCACGACACCGGCGCCGACGGGGAGGCGGGCGGCCACGGCTACCAGAACGCGGGGAACGCGCATGCGGGCCCCGGCCCCGGCACCGGCGGGCACCACGGGTCCGACGTGTCTGTCGAGGTTCTCAGCGTCGCGGGCGCGGGCCGCAAGGGCGCCGGGCATCTGGAGGTGCATGCCGAGAACAGCGGCACGACCACGCTCATCACGCTGACCGCGTCAGGACCGGACCCGGTGCGCTGGTCGGCGACGACCCGCGCCTCCTGGCTGTACCTCAGCCGCTCGTCGGGAACCCTGGCACCGGGCGAATCGTTGACGATCAAGGTGTACGTGGACCATCTGCGCGAGCCGTCCGGCCACTGGAGCGCACAGGTGGCGATCGCACCCGTGGGCGCCGTCGTCACGATCGACGGCTACGGCGCCGCGCCCGCCCCTGCCGACCCGCACCCCGGCAGACCCGCCGACCCACCCTCCCCCGACCCCGACCCGACCCCCACCCCGTCCGCACCCTCCGACCCCGCACCGGGCGGCTCTCCCACCTCCCCCACCTCGCAGCCCACCCCCACCGACCCGACCCCGACCACCCCACCGGACCCGCCACCCCCACCAGGCGGCTCCGCCACCGACCCGGCTCCGGCGACGCCGTAGGTCGGAGGGTCGGCGACCGTGCCCGGCCGGGGGCCGGCCGAGGGGATCCGCGCGTCTGCGCGCTCAGGGGTTCCGCTGATGCCAGCCGACGGGGATGCACCGGATGTGGCGCCAGCAGCGGCGAAGGCGGCGCATCCGCCGGACCGGGCACCTTCGCCCGCCCCCGCCCCCGCACCCGCCCCCGCCGCCCGGCAGCCACGGCACGCCCACCGCGCGGCACAGCCACCGACCCGGCCCCGGCGACGCTGGACGACGGGTCGGCGACCGTGCCCAGCCGGGGCCGACAGACGAGATCGATCCGCGGGCGCAGGCGCGGGCGGAAGCGCGGGATGTCAGCCGACCAGATCCGCCGGATGCGCGCGGTGTCAGCCGACCGGATCCGCCGGATGCGGTGCCAGCAGCGGTAGCTGGGCCGCCAGCCGTGCCTCGCACAGTTCGGCCAGCCGGTCGTAGCCGGCCTTGCCCATCAGCTCGGTCAGCTCGGCCCGGTAGGAGACGTACACCGGCTCTCCCGAACCGTGCGCCGACGTCGCCGACGTGCACCACCAGTGCAGATCGTGGCCGCCGGGACCCCAGCCCCGGCGGTCGTACTCACCGATGGACACCTGGAGCACGCGCGTGTCGTCGGGGCGGTCGATCCAGTCGTAGGTGCGGCGGATCGGCAGCTGCCAGCAGACGTCAGGCTTGGTCTCCAGCGGCTCGCGCCCCTCCTGCAGCGCCAGGATGTGCAGCGAGCAGCCCGCGCCCCCCGCGAACCCGGGGCGGTTCTGGAAGATGCAGGAGCCCTGATAGGGGCGGGTCTGCCGGGAGCCCTCCTCGTCCTCCGAGACCCAGCCGTGCTCCATGCCCTCGTCGTGGTGCTGCCAGATCTCCGGCGTGAGCCTGGCCACATGCCCGGCGACGCGCTTCTCGTCGTCCTCGTCGGAGAAGTGCGCGCCCAGCGTGCAGCAGCCGTCGTCCGCGCGCCCCTCGTGGATGCCCTGGCAGCCGCGGCCGAAGATGCAGTTCCAGCGGGATGTCAGCCAGGTCAGATCGCACCGGAAGACCTGCTCTTCGTCCGCCGGATCAGGGAATTCCACCCATGCGCGCGCGAAGTCCAGCCCCTTCTCGTCGCCCTTGGGAGCCTCTGCGGCGGCCCCGACGATCTCTGGGGAGGATTTGCCGTTCTTCGCCTTCTTCGCCTTTTTCGTCTTTGGCACGGATCAAGGGTATGCCGCCGGATGTGTCTTCCGGCACCGCTCGAGGGGACAGCCGAAGGCGCTGGTGGCAGTAGCGTTCCGTTCATGAGACTCGGTGTCCTCGACGTGGGATCGAACACGGTGCATCTGCTGGTCGTGGATGCGCACCCGGGCGCGCGTCCGCTGCCCGCTCACTCGCACAAGGCGGAGCTGCGCCTGGCCCAGCTTCTCGAGGCGGACGGGTCGATAGGGGCGGACGGCGTGGACCGGCTGATCGCCGTGATCAAGGACGCCCTCCAGGCCGCCGAGGACAAGGGCGTGGAGGACGTCCTGCCCTTCGCGACCTCCGCCGTGCGCGAGGCCAGCAACGCCGACGACGTCCTCGCGCGCGTACGGGACGAGACCGGCGTCGAGCTCCAGGTCCTCACCGGTGCCGAGGAAGCCCGTCTCACCTTCCTCGCCGTACGCCGCTGGTTCGGCTGGTCGGCCGGAAAGCTCCTGGTCCTGGACATCGGCGGCGGCTCGCTGGAGATCGCGTACGGCATCGACGAGGAGCCCGACGCCGCGGTGTCGCTGCCGCTCGGGGCGGGGCGGCTCACGGCGGGCTGGCTGCCAGGCGACCCGCCCGACCCGAACGACATCCGCGCGCTGCGCCGCCATGTCCGCGCCCAGATCGCGCGCACAGTGGGTGAGTTCAGCCGCTTCGGCGCCCCCGACCATGTGGTCGCCACCTCCAAGACCTTCCGCCAGCTGGCCCGTATCACCGGCGCGGCCCGCTCCGCCGACGGCCTCTACGTCCAGCGCGAGCTGAAGCGCGGGTCCCTGGAGTCCTGGGTCCCCCGCATCGCCGGCATGACCTCGGCCCAGCGCGCCGAACTCCCCGGCGTCTCCGAGGGCCGCTCCGGCCAGCTGGTCGCCGGCGCCCTGGTCGCAGAGGGCGCGATGGACCTCTTCGGCGTCGAGGCCCTGGAGGTCTGCCCCTGGGCTCTGCGAGAGGGCGTCATCCTCCGCCGCCTGGACCACATGGACAACCAACTGAACCACCACACCGCGAGAGCCTCCTGAAACCGCCCTCACGGGGAAGCAGGGGGGTCGGTTCCCGGAGCGGGGGGCCACACCAGCGCCCCCAAAGGGGGCGCGGGGCCGTGCCGATAGGCGGCTCCGCCGCGTGGGCGCGACCAGCCACCCACAACGCGCACGGCCTGAGGGCATCCCGCGGCGAGCCCTGAACGCACCAGGGCAATACAGCAGACCCCCGCACAACCCCCCCAAAGGGGCGCGGGGCTGTGCCGATAGGCGGCTCCGCCGAGTGGGCGCGACCAGCCACGAACAACCCGCACCTGCTCCGCGGCGCAAGCCCAGCGGTGCCGAACCGAACCCCGCCCCCTGGGCGACCCCAGCGGGGCTGAACCCCGCCCCCTGGGCGACCCCAGCGAAGCTGATCCGCCCATCGGGCAAAGCCATGCAAATCGCCACAACCCCCGGAGGGACCCCCCACGCCCGCCAACCCACCCCGTACCCTTGCCCCCGTGGCAGAACCAAGGGACGTGGTCCGCATCCCGGATGCGAAGGTCGCCCTGTCGACGGCCTCCGTCTACCCGGAGTCGACGGCGACGGCCTTCGAGATCGCCGCACGCCTCGGCTACGACGGCGTGGAGGTGATGGTGTGGACGGACCCCGTCAGCCAGGACATCGAGGCCCTGCGCAGACTCAGCGACTACCACCGCATCCCGATCCTCGCCGTGCACGCCCCCTGCCTGCTCATCACCCAGCGCGTCTGGTCCACCGACCCGTGGACCAAGCTCCAGCGCGCCCAGGCGGCCGCCGAGAAGCTCGGCGCGAGCACGGTCGTCGTGCACCCGCCCTTCCGCTGGCAGCGCCAGTACGCGCGTGACTTCGTGGCCGGGATCTGGCGGATGGCGAACGAGACGGACGTACGGTTCGCGGTGGAAAACATGTACCCCTGGCGATACCGCGACCGCGAGATGCTGGCGTACGCCCCCGACTGGGACGTCACCAAGGACGACTACCGGCACTTCACGATCGACCTCAGCCACGCCGCGACGTCCCGCACCGACGCCATCCAGCTGGTCGACCGTATGGCCGAGCGCCTGGGCCATGTCCACCTGGGCGACGGCTCCGGCTCCGCCAAGGACGAGCACCTGGTCCCCGGCCGCGGCAATCAGCCCTGCGCCGAACTGCTGGAGCGCCTGGCGCTCACCGGTTTCGACGGCCATGTCGTCATCGAGGTCAACACGCGCCGCGCGATGTCCAGCGCCGAGCGCGAGGCGGACCTGGCGGAGGCCCTGGCCTTCACCCGGCTGCATCTGGCCTCCCCGCTCAAGGCGCACCGGCGGTGACCGGCGCCACGGCCCGGCGCCGGGGCCGTCCCCCGCGCACGGAGTCCACCGACACCCGTGACCGCATCCTGGCGGTGGCCCGCGAGGAGTTCTCCAAGCGCGGCTACGAGCAGACCTCGGTACGGGGCATCGCCAAGGCCGCCGGGGTGGACTCGGCCCTGGTGCACCACTACTTCGGCACCAAGGACCAGGTCTTCGAGGCGGCCATCGCCCTCGCGTTCGCACCCGCCCTCGACGCGCCGAACGCCGTCATCGACGCCCCGCTGAGCGAGGTCGGCGAACGGCTCGCCCGGTTCATCTTCGGCGTCTGGGAGAACCCGGTGACCCGCGCCCCGGTGCTGGCGATCGTGCGCTCGGCGGTGAACAACGACGCCGCGGCCACCGTCTTCCGGCGGCTGATCGTCAGCCAGCTGCTGCGCCGTATCGCGGGCAAGCTGGCCCTGCCGGACGCGGAACTGCGCTGCGAACTGGCGGCGGCGCAGCTCGTGGGGTGCGCGATGCTGCGGTACGTGATCAAGGTGGAACCGCTGGCCTCGGTGGACCCGGAGGAGATCATCGCGAGGGTGGCACCGGTGGTCCAGCAGCATCTGACCGGCCCCTGACGGACGACGTAGGCGTACGGCCTCCCGAGCGAGACACCCGAGCGAGACACCCGTCCCGCATTCCGGACACACCGTCCCGCCCCCTGGATGTCCGGCGTACGCTCGGCAAGAGTCACAGAGTCAGAAGTCTCACCAGCCCTCGACGACCGTCACCGAAAGAGCGCCTGTCCGGCCGGAAGGCACGCCGGACGGTGGACGGGCTGACGGACGTCCCCGAAGGAGCGAGCGACGATGCCCGAGCTGAGGTCCCGCACAGTCACTCACGGCCGCAACATGGCGGGCGCCCGCGCCCTGATGCGCGCCTCCGGTGTACCCGGTGCGGACATCGGCCGGAAGCCCGTCATCGCCGTCGCCAACAGCTTCACCGAGTTCGTGCCGGGCCACACCCACCTCCAGCCGGTCGGCAGGATCGTCAGCGAGGCGATCACCGAGGCCGGTGGCATCCCGCGCGAGTTCAACACGATCGCCGTGGACGACGGCATCGCCATGGGCCACGGCGGCATGCTCTACAGCCTGCCCTCCCGCGATCTGATCGCCGACTCGGTCGAGTACATGGTCGAGGCGCACTGCGCCGACGCCCTGGTCTGCATCTCCAACTGCGACAAGATCACCCCGGGCATGCTGCTGGCCGCCCTGCGCCTGAACATCCCGGCGGTGTTCGTCTCCGGCGGCCCGATGGAGGCCGGACGGGCCACCCTGGTCGACGGCACGGTCCGTACGCTCGACCTGGTCGACGCGATCTCCGACGCCGTGAACGACAAGATCTCCGACGAGGACATCCTCCGTATCGAGGAGAACGCCTGCCCGACCTGCGGCAGCTGTTCCGGCATGTTCACCGCCAACTCGATGAACTGCCTCACGGAGGCCATCGGCCTGTCCCTCCCCGGCAACGGCTCGGTCCTCGCCACCCACACGGCCCGTAAGCAGCTGTACACCGACGCGGCCCGCACGGTCATGGACATCACCCGCCGCTACTACGACCAGGACGACGACTCGGTCCTGCCGCGCTCCGTCGCGACCTTCGCGGCGTTCGAGAACGCCATGGCGCTCGACATCGCGATGGGCGGCTCCACGAACACGATCCTGCACCTGCTGGCCGCCGCCCAGGAGGCGGGTGTCCCGTTCGGCCTGGAGCAGATCGACGCGGTGTCCCGGCGGGTGCCGTGCCTGGCGAAGGTGGCCCCCAACGTCGCCAAGAACCGCACGTACTACATGGAGGACGTGCACCGCGCGGGCGGCATCCCCGCCCTCCTCGGCGAACTGCACCGGGCGGGCCTGCTCAACGAGGACGTGCACGCCGTCCACAGCCCGTCCCTCGCGGACTGGCTGAAGACCTGGGACGTGCGCGCCGGCTCGCCCTCCCCGGAGGCCGTCGAGCTGTGGCACGCGGCGCCCGGCTGTGTCCGCTCGGCGCAGGCGTTCTCCCAGTGCGAGCGCTGGGAGGCCCTCGACGACGACGCGGAGGGCGGCTGCATCCGCAGCGCCGAGCACGCGTACTCCAAGGACGGCGGCCTGGCCGTCCTCAAGGGCAACCTCGCCGTCGACGGCTGCGTGGTGAAGACCGCCGGTGTCGACGAGTCCATCTGGACCTTCGAGGGCCCGGCGGTCGTCTGCGAGTCGCAGGAAGAGGCCGTCGAAAAGATCCTCGCCAAGCAGATCACCACCGGCGACGTCGTGGTCATCCGCTACGAGGGCCCCAGGGGCGGCCCCGGTATGCAGGAGATGCTCTACCCGACGTCCTTCCTCAAGGGCCGCGGCCTCGGCAAGAGCTGCGCGCTGATCACCGACGGCCGTTTCTCCGGCGGCACCTCCGGCCTCTCCATCGGCCACGCCTCCCCGGAGGCCGCGTCGGGCGGCACGATCGCCCTGGTCGAGGACGGCGACCGCATCCGCATCGACATCCCGAACCGCACGATCGACCTCCTCGTCGACGACACCGAGCTCGCCCGCCGCGAGCAGGTGCTCGACGGGGCGTACGCCCCCCGCGCCCGCGACCGCAAGATCTCCGCCGCGCTGCGCGCCTACGCCGCGATGGCCACCAGCGCCGACAAGGGCGCGGTCCGCGACGTGACCAAGCTGGGCTGAACCTGCCGCCGGGCTGACCCTGCCGCCGACGGCGCCGGACCCGCCTTCCACCCAGGAGGCGGGTCCGGCGCCGTCGCGCGTGCGATGCGGTGCAGCGGGCGGAAGGCACCCGGCGCGCGGTACCAGGCGGACGGATTGCGCCGCTACCAGGCGGACGGATCGCGCCCGTCGACGGCGAAGACGGTGCCGTCGGGGGCGGCGCCGTAGATGTGCCCGTGGGCGGCGACGGGGTGGGGCAGGACCGCCACGACCTCGCCGGAGTCCGCCCCCAGCCGCGCCGGGGTCTGCCCGACGAGCTTCCCCGAGCCGGCGTCGGCGGCGAGAAGGCGTCCGTCGGCGGCGGAGACATACACATGACCGTCCGCGACGACCGGCGCCGAACCCCGGCTCACGGAGGTCTCCAGGTGCCACCGCCGCTTGCCCGAGTCGAGGTCGACCGCTTCCAGCGAACCGGCGGCGGCCAGGATGTAGACGACGTTCCCTGCCACGGTGGCCTGCGCGTCCTCCCGTACGACGGGCAGTGCCACGCGGTGCGTCGCGCCGGACGCCGGGCTGTAGCGCACGACGGCGTCGGCATACCCGAACCCGGTGTCCAGGGAGAGGAAGTCGACGGACCCGTCGCGCGAGGCGATCGGCTCCAGGGTCCCCTTCAGACGCGCGTCCCATCGCACGGCCCCGGTGCCGGGGTCCACCGCCGTGACCCGCGTGCTCGATCCGTCGGTGGACACTGTGGTCGCGTAGGCGGGTGTGCTCCCGCCGAACCAGGCGAACCGCGGTGACGTGTGGCCCGGTACGCGTTTGTGCCATGCCGTTCGCCCCGTCGCGTCGGCCACGGCGGTGACGGTTCCGTCGGCGCCGGAGAGCAGCAGCATGCCGCCGGCCCGCTGCACCCCGCTGTACGCGGGCACGGTCCGCTGCCAGTGGGGCTTGCCCGTCGCGGGATCGAGGGCTTCGAGGTGTCGCCCGCTGTCCGAGAGGGGTTGCACGAGACCGCCCGACACGACGGGCGGCCCGCTCCAGCGTGTCTTGGCCACGGAACGCCGCCACAGCAAGGAGCCGTCGGACGGATCGAGGGCGAACAGCACGTCCGACTGGGCGCAGAGCAACGTTCCTGCACCATAGGAGCACTGCGGGACGCCCTTGCTGCCCGCGGCGGGCCGCGCCTCCCACGCCTGGAAGGCGGCCGGTGCGGCAGGGGGCGTCGTCGGGGTGGCGCGCGGCTCGTCGCCCCCGGACAGCAGCACCCCGGCCAGTCCGCCGCCCGCCACGAGGCCGAACGCGCCCGCCGCGAGGGCCGCTCGGCGCAGCCGCGGCCGTTTCCCCAGGGTGACGGCGCGCCGCCGTTTGGGCTTTCCGGCGTCGACCGGCTCCGCAACGACCGGCTCCGGCAGCCGGCCGCCACCGGTCCGCTGCGTCGGTATGAACGCCTGCGTGTCGTACGAGGCCGCCACCGACCGGAGTTCGCGCATCAGCTCGTCCGGGGTGGGCCGGTCCTCGGGCTCCTTGGCCAGACAGCTCCGCACCAGCGGGGCGAGACCGTCGGGCAGACCGGTGAGGTCGGGCTCGTCGTGCACGACCTGGTAGGCGACGACATACGGGCTGTCGGAGTCGAACGGCCCGCGTCCGGTGGCCGCGTGCACCAGTACGGAACCGAGCGCGAAGATGTCCGCGGCCGGTCCGACCTCCCGGGGCCGCCGGAACTGCTCGGGCGCCATGAACGGCGGTGTGCCGATCAGCTTCCCGGTCTCCGTGCGCAACTCACTGTCCTTCGGCCGGGAGATACCGAAGTCGATGACCTTCGGACCGTCCTCGGCCAGCAGCACATTGCTCGGCTTCAGATCCCGGTGGACCACTCCCACGCGATGGATGTCGCGCAGCGCCTCCGCGAGCCCGGCCATCAGCCGGCGCAACTGGGCGGCGTCCATGGCTCCGTTCCGCTTCACATGGTCGGAGAGCGTGGGGCCGGGGATGAACAGGGTGGCCATCCAGGGCCGCTCGGCATCGGGATCGGCGTCGACGACGGGTGCGGTGAACGCCCCGCTCACCCTGCGGGCCGCCGCCACCTCCTGCCGGAACCGCCCTCTGAACTCGGGGTCCTTGGCGTAGGCGGCGTGTACGACCTTCACCGCGAGCTTCAGGCCCGAGGTGCTGCGGGCCAGGTGTACGACACCCATCCCGCCCGATCCGAGGCTCTCCTCAAGTCGGTAGTGACCGGCGTACTCGGGAAGTTCCGCTTCCGCGCCCGCTCCGGCGTCCCTGTGTGGCGCCATGGAACCACCCCCGTGCTGTTCGTCCGCGCGCGCGACGCATCGGAGCCTAGTCGAAGAGTCGTACGAGACGTAGGAGGCTTGCTAGCCTCCGAGTGCAAATCGAACGCTGTGTTGCGCTGTGTCTCGCTGTGTTTCATGGCGCGTTCTATGGGAATCACCGGGACCCCATGACATTCATGGGGTCCGACGGGGGAGGTTTTTCATGTCTGTCGACCACACCGAGGAGACCGAGGGCGTCGAGAGCGTCGCGAACGCGGACGCGAAGGACGCCGTCGCGGCGACGGCCACCGCGCTGCACTACTACGCGGTCGCGCCCGGCGTCCGTCTCAATGTCCGCAGCGGTCCCGGCACGGGCTACAGCCTCGTCCGCACCCTCGCCGAGGGTGCGTCCGTGCCGATCTACTGCCAGACCCCGGGGACGACGGTGTCCGGTTACTACGGCACCTCGAACATCTGGGACAACATCAGCAACGGGGAGTTCGTCTCGGACACCTATGTCCACACGGGGGCCGACGGCTACGTGGCCAGCCGCTGCGGCTGATCTCACAGTCGCTCCAGGAGCCCGCGGAGAAGGACCGTCCGGAATCGGCGCCATAATCGTCGCGTGAGCAGAGACGAGATCGGCACCCCGGACACCCCCGCGGGCTCTCCGGACACCCCTGCGGGCTCCAAGGCCGCCCCCGCCGGTGGCGGGCCCCGGCCCGAGCCCCTGCGTTTCTTCGGCACCACCTGGGTGGCGCACGACGACGGCTACCTCCTGCGCCGCGTCGGCGTGTCCGCCGGCTCGCTCGCCGCGGTGATCGTGTCCGCTCTGGTGCTCCGGTTCGCCTACCAGGGTCTGGAGATCGCCGGCGTCGGCGCCTTCGTGAACATCCTGGTCGTCGTGATGTTCGCCGTCTGCAGCGCGCTGGCGTTCGGCCACAGCTGGGAAGGGTTCGGCAAGCGCCCGGACGCGGACCGTACGGCGAACATGCGCGGCCTGCTGGCCATCGGCTTCGTCGGCACGCTCGCCGCGTACTTCGTCCGCTCCCTGGTCGAGGCCCCGGGCGAGAAGCTCCAGCGCGCGGAGTACGAGACGGCACGCAAGCAGTACGAACGCCGGTCGGGCAACCCGGCCAAGAAGCGCCGCCGCGGCTGAGGGCCCTCCCGCCGTAGAGCATGCCCGGCCACCATGGCCGTATGAGCGTCTCCTCACAGCCGTACCCCTCCCGGGCCGCCGATCCCTCCCGGACCGTCGATCCCTCCCGGGCCGCAGACCCCTCCCGGACCGTCGACGCCGCCCGCGCCGCCCGCGCCCGTTCCTTCGACGCGGCCGCGGCACAGTACGCGGCCAACCGCCCCTCCTACCCGCCCGCGCTCCTAGATGCGATCGAGGAACTCACCGCACGCCCCCTCTCCGGCGCCCGTGCGGTGGACGTGGGCGCCGGTACCGGCATCGCGACCGCCCTGCTCAAAGCCCGCGGCGCCGAGGTGATCGCGGTGGAACCCGGCGACGGCATGGCGGCCGAGTTCCGCGCCACGCTCCCGGCCATCCCGGTCGTACGCGGCACCGGCGACGCCCTCCCCCTGGCCGACGACTGCGCCGACCTCGTCACCTACGCCCAGTCCTGGCACTGGACCGACCCCGCCCGCTCCTTCCCGGAGGCGGCCCGGGTGCTGCGGCCGGGCGGGGCGCTGGCGCTGTGGTGGAACACCGATGCCGAGGGCGTGGCGTGGATCGCCGAGCAGAACGAGCGCATCAGACGCCACTTCGGAGCCCATCCTGCCGTAGGGCGTGAAGGCAGTGGAGCCCGCGCCGTCCGGACGGGCCGCACCCACGGTTTCCGCTTCACCCGCCGCCGGATCCGCTGGAGCCGCCGGGTGCCGATGGACACCCACCTCGCCAACATCGGCAGCCACTCGATCTTCCTGGTCCAGGAGGAGCGGGCCCGCACGGCCTTCCTCACCGAGGAGCGCGCCCGCCTCCTCGGCCGCTTCCCGGACGGCACGGTCGAGGAGGCCTACGACACGGAACTCCTCGTCGCTCCGGCACCCGAACCGGCACCCGAACCGGCGTCGGCACCCGCGCCGACAACGGCGCCCGCACGGACGTAGTCACGCTCATGGCCACCTCCACAGCAGTCCCCGAGCAGAGCCCCTCGGCACTTGACGCACCCCCCTGCCCGGAGCATTATTCATCACATGATGAATTACTTGCCCGACCGGACCGCCCCCGAGGCGGCCCCCGCTGTCCGGGCCGCTGGGCTGCGTGTCGTGCGCGGCACCCGCCAGGTCCTCAGGGGCCTCGACTTCACCGTGCCGCACGGCCAGGTCACCGGCCTGCTCGGCCCCTCCGGCTGCGGCAAGACCACCCTGATGCGTGCGATCGTCGGCACCCAGGCCAAGGTCACCGGAACCCTCGACGTACTCGGCCTCCCCGCGGGCGACGCCGCCCTGCGCTCCCGGATCGGCTACGTCACCCAGGACCCGTCCGTCTACGACGACCTGACGATCCACCAGAACCTCGCCTACTTCGCGGCGATCCTCGACCCTGGCCGCGCCGCCGCCGCACGCCGCCACGAGAACGTCGTCCGCGCCATCGCCGACGTCGACCTCACCTCCCACGCCGACTCCCTCGCCGGCAACCTCTCCGGCGGCCAGCGCAGCCGGGTCTCTCTCGCGGTCGCACTGCTCGGCAGTCCCGAGCTGCTGGTCCTCGACGAGCCCACCGTCGGCCTCGACCCCGTGCTGCGCCGCGACCTGTGGAACCTCTTCCACTCCCTCGCCTCCGACCGCGGCGCCACCCTGCTCGTCTCCTCCCACGTCATGGACGAGGCCGAGCGCTGCCACCGGCTGCTGCTCATGCGCGAGGGCGAGATCCTCGCCGACGACACCCCGGACGCGCTGCGCACCCGCACCGGCTCCGAGACCGTCGAAGCAGCCTTCCTCCACCTCGTCGACGAGGCGGCCGCCGCAGCCTCGGCCCCCACCACGACCGGAACCGAGCACACCTCCGGAACCGAGACCGAGACCGGGACCGGGACCGGGACCGGGACCGGGACCGGCGACCGCAAGGAGACCGTCCGATGAACGCCTCCCGCACCCTCGCCACCGCGGCCCGCGTACTGCGCCAGCTCCGCCACGACCCCCGGACCATCGCCCTGCTGCTCCTGGTCCCGTGCCTGATGCTCGTCCTGCTCCGCTACGTCTACGACGGCAGCCCGCTGATCTTCGACAACATCGGCGCATCGCTGCTCGGCATCTTCCCGCTGATCACGATGTTCCTGGTGACGTCCATCGCCACCCTGCGCGAACGCACCTCCGGCACCCTCGAACGGCTCCTCGCCATGCCCCTCGGCAAAGGCGACCTGATCGGCGGCTACGCGCTGGCCTTCGGCGCCCTCGCCGTCCTCCAGTCCGCCCTCGCCACCGGCCTCGCCCTCTGGGTCCTCGGCCTCGATGTGATCGGCAGCCCCTGGCTGCTCCTCCTCATCGCCCTGCTCGACGCCCTCCTCGGCACGGCCCTCGGACTCTTCGTCTCGGCCTTCGCGGCCTCCGAGTTCCAGGCGGTCCAGTTCATGCCCGCGGTGATCTTCCCCCAGCTCCTGCTGTGCGGCCTGCTCACGCCGCGCGCCAACATGCATCCCATCCTCGAAGGCATCTCCGATGCGCTCCCGATGTCGTACGCCGTCGAAGGCATGAACGAGGTGCTGCGCCACACGGAGGTGACGACCACCTTCGTCAGGGACGTCCTCATCGTGGCGGGCTGTGCCGTACTGGTCCTGAGCCTGGGCGCGGCGACCCTGCGCCGCAGGACGGCATGACGCCGACGGCCTTACGGACCACCCGGCCGCCCGCCATATATCCGCCACGGCCCGCCATCGCCCGCATCGCCCGCATCCGACCCGTCCGCCCTCCGGACAGGGCGCCCGCCCGGCACCGCCCGGTGAAAGGATGAATCCGGACGACGCACCCCCCCGGAGGGCACCCCAGCCATGACCCAGAAAGTCGCAGTCCTCGGCAC
Organism: Streptomyces sp. YIM S03343; assembly: GCF_054729195.1. Lineage (NCBI taxonomy): Bacteria > Bacillati > Actinomycetota > Actinomycetes > Kitasatosporales > Streptomycetaceae > Streptomyces > Streptomyces sp. YIM S03343. The sequence continues at coordinate 4,064,940 of NZ_JBPUKX010000001.1, read as the reverse complement.
CGGAAAGATCGGCGAGGCCCTGCTCAGCGGAATGATCCGAGCCGGCTGGGCACCCGCCGACCTCCTGGTCACCGCCCGCCGCGCGGAGCGCGCCGAGGAACTCCGCGCCCGCTACGGCGTCACCCCGGTCAGCAACCCGGAAGCCGCCAAGACCGCCGACACGCTGATCCTCACGGTCAAGCCGCAGGACATGGGCACCCTCCTCGACGAGCTGGCGCCGCACATCCCCGCCGACCGCCTCGTCATCAGCGGCGCGGCGGGCATCACGACCGCGTCCATCGAGGAACGCCTCACCGCCGGCACCCCGGTCGTCCGCGTCATGACGAACACCCCGGCCCTCGTCGACGAGGCGATGTCCGTCATCTCCGGCGGCAGCCACGCCACCCCCGAGCACCTCGCCCACGCCGAGGAGATCTTCGGCGCCGTCGGCAAGACCCTGCGCGTGCCGGAGTCCCAGCAGGACGCCTGCACCGCGCTCTCCGGCTCGGGCCCGGCCTACTTCTTCTACCTCGTCGAGGCCATGACCGACGCCGGCATCCTTCTCGGTCTGCCCCGCGACAAGGCCCACGATCTGATCGTCCAGTCCGCGATCGGCGCCGCGGTGATGCTCCGCGACAGCGGTGAACACCCCGTCAAGCTCCGCGAGAACGTCACCTCTCCCGCGGGCACCACCATCAGCGCCATCCGCGAACTGGAGAACCACGGCGTGCGGGCCGCCCTCATCGCCGCCCTCGAAGCCGCCCGCGACCGCAGCCGCGAACTGGCGGCGGGCCGGAAGGACTGACCCGCACCCCGCGCATCGCACCCCGCACCGCGTGCCTCGCTCGTCGGGTACGGACCCGCGCCTACCGGACCGCGTCCACGACCTCCTCGGCGGGTGCGGGCAGCAGCCCGATCGCCCGGTAGGCGGCGTCCACGACCGGCCGCGCCATGGCACGGGCCCGCGCGGCCCCGTCCCGCAGCACCGAATCCACATACACGGGATCCGCACAGAGCGCGTGATGCCGCTCCTGGAGAGGCCTGAGCGTCTCGACCACCGCGTCCGCCGTGTCCTTCTTCAGCGCCCCGTACGAGGAGTACGACGCGCTCAGCGTCTCCGGGTCCCCGCCCACGCAGCCGGCGAGGATCTCCAGCAGATTGGCCAGGCCCGGCCGGGTCTCACGGTCGTAGACGACCTCGCTCCCGCTGTCGGTCACCGCCTGCATCACCTTGCGGCGCACCACGTCGGGCTCGTCGAGCAGATAGACGATCCCCGGCCCGGAATCGTCCGACTTCCCCATTTTCGACGTGGGGTCCTGAAGGCTCATCACCCGCGCGGCCACCTCGGGACGCGTGGCCCGCGGCACCACGAAGGTGTGCCCGTAGCGCTGGTTGAAGCGCACGGCCAGATCCCGGGCCAGCTCGACATGCTGTGTCTGGTCGTCGCCCACCGGTACCTCGTCCGCCGCGTACGCCAGGATGTCCGCCGCCATCAGCGCCGGATAGGTCAGCAGCGACAGCCGTACGCTGCCGCCCCGCTCACGCTCCCGTGCGGACTTCTCGCGGTACTGGATCATCCGCCGCATCTCACCGTCGGTGGCGACGCACTCCATCACCCAGGTCAGCCGGGCGTGCTCGTCGACATGGCTCTGCACGAACACCGTGCACAGCTCCGGATCCAGACCCGAGGCCAGCAGCAGGGTCGCCCCCTGCCGGGTCAGCCGGCGCAGCCGGGCGGGATCGTGGTCCACGGTCATGCCGTGCAGATCGACGATGCAGAACAACGCGTCCGCTCGGTGCTGTTCCACCGCGGCCCACTGCCGCATGGCTCCCAGGTAGTTGCCCAGCGTCAGGTGCCCGGTCGGCTTGACGCCGCTGAAGACCCGAGTCATCTCCACTCCACTTCGTCCCGTCGGGGCCGCCGCTCTCTGCGGCCGCTCCTTCCGGGTTCGGGAGGGAGAAACGCGAACGGCCGCCGAAGCGGCGGCCGTTGATTACGTACGTGAGCGCGGCCGCCGTCAGGCGGCCCACCAGAACTGGGTACACGTACGCGTCGTCATGCCGATCAGACTACGCCCTCCGGCCCCGGGTTGACATGCCGCGACGTGATCCGTAACGTTCTCCGGGCTGTCCGACGTGAGCGTCGACTCCGGTCGGTCCCCGGACGGCCATTCCACAAGTACCAACCTCTACTCGGCTGCTGTCGATCCGGCTGCTGTCGTGTAATTGGCGTGCGTATTTGCGAAATGAGGAATCCGCGTTCGAAAGGGCGCAGACCCCCGATTAGCGCGGGGGGCGGGAATCCGCTAAAGTCTCACTCGTCGGAAGGGCCGAGAGGCCCGGAAGACAACCCCCTCCGACGGGGAATCGGACGCCGAAAGGATCTGATAGAGTCGGAAACACCGAAGGGAAGCCCGGAGGAAAGCCCGAGAGGGTGAGTACGAAGGAAGCGTCCGTTCCTTGAGAACTCAACAGCGTGCCAAAAGTCAACGCCAGATATGTTGATACCCCGTCTCTGGCCGGATCTCCGGTCGGGACGTGGTTCCTTTGAAGAAAAATACAGCGAGGACGCTGTGTACGAGGGGACTATTCCTCCTCTCGTACCGCTCCCGTGAAAAGCATTCACGGAGAGTTTGATCCTGGCTCAGGACGAACGCTGGCGGCGTGCTTAACACATGCAAGTCGAACGATGAACCACTTCGGTGGGGATTAGTGGCGAACGGGTGAGTAACACGTGGGCAATCTGCCCTGCACTCTGGGACAAGCCCTGGAAACGGGGTCTAATACCGGATACGACCTGCCGAGGCATCTCGGCGGGTGGAAAGCTCCGGCGGTGCAGGATGAGCCCGCGGCCTATCAGCTTGTTGGTGAGGTAGTGGCTCACCAAGGCGACGACGGGTAGCCGGCCTGAGAGGGCGACCGGCCACACTGGGACTGAGACACGGCCCAGACTCCTACGGGAGGCAGCAGTGGGGAATATTGCACAATGGGCGAAAGCCTGATGCAGCGACGCCGCGTGAGGGATGACGGCCTTCGGGTTGTAAACCTCTTTCAGCAGGGAAGAAGCGAGAGTGACGGTACCTGCAGAAGAAGCGCCGGCTAACTACGTGCCAGCAGCCGCGGTAATACGTAGGGCGCAAGCGTTGTCCGGAATTATTGGGCGTAAAGAGCTCGTAGGCGGCTTGTCGCGTCGGTTGTGAAAGCCCGGGGCTCAACCCCGGGTCTGCAGTCGATACGGGCAGGCTAGAGTGTGGTAGGGGAGATCGGAATTCCTGGTGTAGCGGTGAAATGCGCAGATATCAGGAGGAACACCGGTGGCGAAGGCGGATCTCTGGGCCATTACTGACGCTGAGGAGCGAAAGCGTGGGGAGCGAACAGGATTAGATACCCTGGTAGTCCACGCCGTAAACGGTGGGAACTAGGTGTTGGCGACATTCCACGTCGTCGGTGCCGCAGCTAACGCATTAAGTTCCCCGCCTGGGGAGTACGGCCGCAAGGCTAAAACTCAAAGGAATTGACGGGGGCCCGCACAAGCAGCGGAGCATGTGGCTTAATTCGACGCAACGCGAAGAACCTTACCAAGGCTTGACATACGCCGGAAAACCCTGGAGACAGGGTCCCCCTTGTGGTCGGTGTACAGGTGGTGCATGGCTGTCGTCAGCTCGTGTCGTGAGATGTTGGGTTAAGTCCCGCAACGAGCGCAACCCTTGTTCTGTGTTGCCAGCATGCCCTTCGGGGTGATGGGGACTCACAGGAGACTGCCGGGGTCAACTCGGAGGAAGGTGGGGACGACGTCAAGTCATCATGCCCCTTATGTCTTGGGCTGCACACGTGCTACAATGGCAGGTACAATGAGCTGCGATGCCGTGAGGCTGAGCGAATCTCAAAAAGCCTGTCTCAGTTCGGATTGGGGTCTGCAACTCGACCCCATGAAGTCGGAGTTGCTAGTAATCGCAGATCAGCATTGCTGCGGTGAATACGTTCCCGGGCCTTGTACACACCGCCCGTCACGTCACGAAAGTCGGTAACACCCGAAGCCGGTGGCCCAACCCCTTGTGGGAGGGAGCTGTCGAAGGTGGGACTGGCGATTGGGACGAAGTCGTAACAAGGTAGCCGTACCGGAAGGTGCGGCTGGATCACCTCCTTTCTAAGGAGCATCTAGCTGCCGTCAGGCAGCCAGAGCCACTACGCCGGCGAATGTCCGGCGGTGGTCAGCTCATGGGTGGAACGTTGACTACTCGGCACGATCTTGATGCTCCCTGTTAGTACTGCTTCGGCGTGGAACACAGTGAGAGCGGAAGGGACGTGTCGGGCACGCTGTTGGGTGTCTGAGGGTGCGAGCGCTGCTCGCCCTTCGGCATGCCGGTCCCAGTGAACTCGCGCGTGTTGGTGCGGGGTGGTGGGTGGCTGGTCGTTGTTTGAGAACTGCACAGTGGACGCGAGCATCTGTGGCCAAGTTTTTAAGGGCGCACGGTGGATGCCTTGGCACCAGGAACCGATGAAGGACGTGGGAGGCCACGATAGTCCCCGGGGAGTCGTCAACCAGGCTTTGATCCGGGGGTTTCCGAATGGGGAAACCCGGCAGTCGTCATGGGCTGTCACCCGCTGCTGAACACATAGGCAGTGTGGAGGGAACGAGGGGAAGTGAAACATCTCAGTACCCTCAGGAAGAGAAAACAACCGTGATTCCGGGAGTAGTGGCGAGCGAAACCGGATGAGGCCAAACCGTATGCGTGTGAGACCCGGCAGGGGTTGCGCATGCGGGGTTGTGGGATCTCTCTTCTGCTGTCTGCCGGCAGCAGGACGAGTCAGAAACCGTTGATGTAGGCGAAGGACATGCGAAAGGTCCGGCGTAGAGGGTAAGACCCCCGTAGCTGAAACGTCAGCGGCTCGTTTGAGAGACACCCAAGTAGCACGGGGCCCGAGAAATCCCGTGTGAATCTGGCGGGACCACCCGCTAAGCCTAAATATTCCCTGGTGACCGATAGCGGATAGTACCGTGAGGGAATGGTGAAAAGTACCCCGGGAGGGGAGTGAAATAGTACCTGAAACCGTGTGCCTACAAGCCGTGGGAGCGTCGGAGTGTGCTTGCACACTCTCGTGACTGCGTGCCTTTTGAAGAATGAGCCTGCGAGTTTGCGGTGTGTTGCGAGGTTAACCCGGGTGGGGTAGCCGTAGCGAAAGCGAGTCCGAAGAGGGCGTTTTAGTAGCATGCTCAAGACCCGAAGCGGAGTGATCTAGCCATGGGCAGGTTGAAGCGGAGGTAAGACTTCGTGGAGGACCGAACCCACCAGGGTTGAAAACCTGGGGGATGACCTGTGGTTAGGGGTGAAAGGCCAATCAAACTCCGTGATAGCTGGTTCTCCCCGAAATGCATTTAGGTGCAGCGTCGTGTGTTTCTTGCCGGAGGTAGAGCACTGGATAGGCGATGGGCCCTACCGGGTTACTGACCTTAGCCAAACTCCGAATGCCGGTAAGTGAGAGCACGGCAGTGAGACTGTGGGGGATAAGCTCCATGGTCGAGAGGGAAACAGCCCAGAGCATCGACTAAGGCCCCTAAGCGTACGCTAAGTGGGAAAGGATGTGGAGTCGCAGAGACAACCAGGAGGTTGGCTTAGAAGCAGCCACCCTTGAAAGAGTGCGTAATAGCTCACTGGTCTAGTGATTCCGCGCCGACAATGTAGCGGGGCTCAAGCGTACCGCCGAAGTCGTGTCATTGCAGTACATACTCCCAACGGAGACTGTGATGGGTAGGGGAGCGTCGTCTGCCGGGTGAAGCAGCCGCGGAAGCGAGTTGTGGACGGTTGACGAGTGAGAATGCAGGCATGAGTAGCGATTCACACGTGAGAAACGTGTGCGCCGATTGACCAAGGGTTCCTGGGTCAAGCTGATCTGCCCAGGGTAAGTCGGGACCTAAGGCGAGGCCGACAGGCGTAGTCGATGGATAACCGGTTGATATTCCGGTACCCGCTGTGACGCGAAAAGCATCGAATCCGGTGATGCTAAGCCCGTGAAGCCGTTCCCTTTCGGTTTACCGTTGGGGAAAGTGGTGGAGCCGGTGATCCGAGCTGGTAGTAGGTGAGCGATGGGGTGACGCAGGAAGGTAGTCCATCCCGGGCGGTGGTTGTCCCGGGGTAAGGGTGTAGGACGAGTGGTAGGTAAATCCGCCGCTCATGTGTCTGAGACCTGATGCCGAGCCGATTGTGGTGAAGTGGATGATCCTATGCTGTCGAGAAAAGCCTCTAGCGAGTTTCATGGCGGCCCGTACCCTAAACCGACTCAGGTGGTCTGGTAGAGAATACCGAGGCGTTCGGGTGAACTATGGTTAAGGAACTCGGCAAAATGCCCCCGTAACTTCGGGAGAAGGGGGGCCACGCCTGGTGAGGGGATTTTCTCCCTGAGCTGGGGGTGGCCGCAGAGACCAGCGAGAAGCGACTGTTTACTAAAAACACAGGTCCGTGCGAAGCCGTAAGGCGATGTATACGGACTGACGCCTGCCCGGTGCTGGAACGTTAAGGGGACCGGTTAGCTCCATTTCGGTGGGGCGAAGCTGAGAACTTAAGCGCCAGTAAACGGCGGTGGTAACTATAACCATCCTAAGGTAGCGAAATTCCTTGTCGGGTAAGTTCCGACCTGCACGAATGGCGTAACGACTTCTCGACTGTCTCAACCATAGGCCCGGTGAAATTGCACTACGAGTAAAGATGCTCGTTTCGCGCAGCAGGACGGAAAGACCCCGGGACCTTTACTACAGTTTGATATTGGTGTTCGGTTCGGCTTGTGTAGGATAGCTGGGAGACTGTGAAACTGCCACGCCAGTGGTGGTGGAGTCGTCGTTGAAATACCAGTCTGGTCGTGCTGGATGTCTAACCTGGGTCCGTGATCCGGATCAGGGACAGTGTCTGATGGGTAGTTTAACTGGGGCGGTTGCCTCCTAAAGAGTAACGGAGGCGCCCAAAGGTTCCCTCAGCCTGGTTGGCAATCAGGTGTTGAGTGTAAGTGCACAAGGGAGCTTGACTGTGAGACCGACGGGTCGAGCAGGGACGAAAGTCGGGACTAGTGATCCGGCGGTGGCTTGTGGAAGCGCCGTCGCTCAACGGATAAAAGGTACCCCGGGGATAACAGGCTGATCTTCCCCAAGAGTCCATATCGACGGGATGGTTTGGCACCTCGATGTCGGCTCGTCGCATCCTGGGGCTGGAGTCGGTCCCAAGGGTTGGGCTGTTCGCCCATTAAAGCGGTACGCGAGCTGGGTTTAGAACGTCGTGAGACAGTTCGGTCCCTATCCGCTGCGCGCGCAGGAGTCTTGAGAAGGGCTGTCCCTAGTACGAGAGGACCGGGACGGACGAACCTCTGGTGTGCCAGTTGTTCTGCCAAGGGCATGGCTGGTTGGCTACGTTCGGGAGGGATAACCGCTGAAAGCATCTAAGCGGGAAGCCTGCTTCGAGATGAGGACTCCCACCCACTTGATGGGGTAAGGCTCCCAGTAGACGACTGGGTTGATAGGCCGGATCTGGAAGCCAGGTAACTGGTGGAGGTGACCGGTACTAATAGGCCGAGGGCTTGTCCTCAGTTGCTCGCGTCCACTGTGTTGGTTCTGAAACCACGAACAGCCCCACGTGCTTTATTGCGTGGTGCGGCTGGACAGTTTCATAGTGTTTCGGTGGTCATAGCGTGAGGGAAACGCCCGGTTACATTCCGAACCCGGAAGCTAAGCCTCACAGCGCCGATGGTACTGCAGGGGGGACCCTGTGGGAGAGTAGGACACCGCCGAACAAGTTTTGATGAAGGGGAAGCCCCCGCACACCATGTGCGGGGGCTTCTCTGTTTGTCGGCTAGGGTCTTGGCCATGCGCTATGACCTGGTCATCTTCGACAACGACGGTGTGCTCGTCGACAGCGAGCTCATCTCCAACCGGCATCTGGCCGGCTACCTCACCGAACTCGGGCACCCCACCTCCCTGGAAGACTCCCTGCGTGACTACAAGGGAGCGGCGGTGCATCGCGTCCACGACCTGGTTATGGAGCGGTCCGGGCAGCGGCTGCCGGAGGATTTCAACGAGGTCTGGGAGTCCCGCGTCCTCGCCTCTTTCGCGCAGGAGTTGGAGCCCATACCCGGGGTCGTCGACGTCCTGGAGAAGCTGACCGCGAACGGGATGCCGTACTGCGTGGCCTCCTCCGCGACCCACGATCGGATCCGCGGAGCGCACCGGAAGACCGGCCTGGACCGGTGGTTCGACGCCTCCCGTTCCTTCAGCGCGCAGGACGTGCGGCGCGGCAAGCCCGCCCCCGATCTCTTCCTCCACGCGGCCGAGCGGATGGGCGTCCCGCCGGAGCGGTGTGTCGTCGTCGAGGACTCCCCGCTCGGCGTCCGAGCGGGCGTGGCGGCCGGGATGAAGGTTCTCGGGTTCACCAACATGACGCCGCCCGAGCAACTGCCCGGCGCCAGTCACTACTTCGCGGACTTCAAGGACCTGGCCGACCTGCTGATATGACCCGTGTCGGGGGACCGACGCTGACATTTGTCATGCCGAGCTGCGGACGATCGTTCCTACTGCCGGACCCGCTCCAGCCGCGAAGCTGAGGGCATGACGACGCAGACGCACATCGAGCAGCAGAACAGCCGCCAGGAGAACGGTTGCCAGGAGAAGGTCCGGCAGGAGAACAGCCAGCAGGTCCAGAAGCCCAGCGTCCGCAAGAACTTCGGGCCCGTCCTGCTGGACGTCGCGGTGCCGATAGGCGCGTACTACCTCCTCAAGGACGCCCTCGGGACGAGCACCTTCGCCGCTCTCGCCTGGAGCAGTCTGGTCCCCGCCGTGCGGACCGCTTGGAGCGTGGTGAAGGAGCGGAAGGCCAACGGGCTGGCTGCCCTCATCCTCGTCGTGAACGTGGTCTCCCTGACGCTCAGTTTCGTCTCCGGCGACCCGCGGCTGATGCTCGCCAAGGACAGCGCGGTCAGCAGCACCATCGGGATCGGGATCCTGGTGTCCGTGGCGCTCGGCAGGCCCATGATGACCGCCGGGCTCAAGCCGTTCGTCGTTCGGGGCGACGAGGCCCGTGAAGCCGCCTGGGAGCGGCTGGCGGGCGGTGCGGCGGAGCGGTCCGCGGCCTTCCTGCGGCTGGAGCGGGTCTTCTCCCTGGTGTGGGGTGCGGTGCTGCTCGCGGAGTGCGTGGTGCGGGTGATCGGCGCCTACACGGTGCCGGTGGACACCATGGTGTGGCTCGGGTCCGTCATCATGATCGCCGCGATGAGCCTCGGCATGGTGGTCGGCGGCGCGGTCGCCGCCAAGCCGATGGCTCGTCTGGTCGCCGCCGCCTGAGTGACGGGAGAGATGCTCGGTGCAGCCGAGCACCTCTCGCACACCCGAAGGTAAAACTGAAGGAAATTCATCTTTGATCGGATCTACCCAGCAGTAGCACGGGGCCCTACGCTCGCCGCCATGACAGATGTGCTGCGGCGCGGCAGGGCCTCGCTGGCGTTCAGCTTCTTCGCCCAGGGCGTTGCGTTCGCTCTCCTCGTGACGCGCATTCCGGCCATCCAGGACCGGTACGGCGTCTCCGACGCGCTGCTGCCCCTCGTCCTCGCCGCCGTGCCGATCCTGGCCGGGGTCGGGAGCGTCACCACGGAGCACTTGGTGAAGCGGGTCCGGCCCAGCCGGCTGCTGCGCTGGTCCCAGCCCGTCGTCCTGCTCGCGCTGGTCGGTGTCGGCTCGGGCGATCGGCTGACCGAACTGGCCCCGGCCCTGGCCGTGTTCGGGCTCACCGTCGGCGCGCTGGACGCCTCGATGAACATGCTCGGGGTGAGCCTGCAGCGGACGTACGGGCGCAGCATCATGCTCAGCTTCCATGCCGCCTACAGCCTGGGCGGGATCCTGGGCGCGTCGCTGGCGTGGGCGGGGGCGCACTGGCATCTGACGCTGTGGGTGTCGTACCTGCCCGTCGTCGTCGTGCTCCTGCCCGCCACCCTCATCGGCAGCCGGTGGTACGTCGACGGAGCGGGAGCGCTGGCGGCCGGAGCGGGAGCGGTGGCGGCCGGGCCCCAGGAGACGCACCCCGAGGCCGTGGGCGGGGGCATACCCGGTGGAGGCATCGTCTTCAAGCTGCTGATGCCTCTCTGCCTCGTCATGACCTTCGCCTACATCGGTGACTCCACCGTCTCCAACTGGAGTGCCAAGTACCTCCAGGACACCCTCGGCAGTTCCGAGCAGCTCGCGACGCTGCCGTACAACGTGTACATGGTGACCACGCTGCTGGGGCGCACCATCGGGGACCTCGGGGTGCGGCGCTTCGGTGCGGTGGCCGTCGTACGGCTGGGGGCGCTGGTGGCGGCGCTGGGGTTCGGGGTGGTGGCCACGGCGCCCGGGCCGTGGGTCGGGATGCTCGGGTTCACACTGCTGGGCCTGGGGCTGTGCGTCCTGGTGCCGCAGACCTTCGCGGCGGCCGGGCGGCTGTTCCCGCAGGCCTCGGACGCGGCGATCGCGCGGCTCAACATCTTCAACTACGTCGGTTTCCTGGTCGGCTCGCCCCTCGTCGGCACGCTGGGGGACGTCTGGAGCTACCGCGGAGCCATGCTGGTACCGATGGTGCTCGTGCTGGCGACGTTGGCCTATGCCCACTCGTTCGCGGCGCGAGGGGAAAGATACGGTGAAGGCCATGAGCGGCCGCACACAGCTGATGTGGGACGAGGCAGTAACCGGCTATGACTTCGGCCGGGACCATCCGATGGACCCGGTCCGGCTCGCGCTGACCCGGGGCCTGGTGGACGCCCTCGGGCTGGACCGCGCGGTCGAGGTGGTGACCGCCAAGCCCGCCGGCGAGTCCACGCTGCGCTTGGTGCACCGGCAGGACTACATCGACGCGGTGAAGGCCGCGTCGGCGGATCCGCGCACGGCGGACCCGTCGTACGGGCTCGGGACGATGGACGATCCGGCGTTCGCCGGGATGCACGACGTGTCCGCGCTGATCGCCGGTCAGTCGGTGGGCGCGGCCGAGTCGGTGTGGCGCGGGGACGCGCTGCACGCGGTGAACTTCGCGGGCGGCCTGCACCACGCGATGCCGGGCGGCGCCTCGGGGTTCTGCATCTACAACGACGCCGCCCTCGCCATCGCCCGGCTGCTGGAGCTGGGCGTGCAGCGGGTCGCGTACGTGGATGTCGACGTGCATCACGGGGACGGGGTGCAGGCGGCGTTCTGGGAGGACCCGCGCGTTCTGACGATCTCCCTGCATGAGCACCCGCGGACCTTGTTCCCGCAGACCGGGTGGCCGGAGGAGACCGGCGCGGAGGCCGCCGAGGGCGCGGCGGTCAATCTGGCGCTGCCGGCCGGGACCGGGGATGCGGGGTGGCTGCGGGCCTTCCACGCGGTGGTGCCCGAGCTGCTCGCCGACTTCCGGCCACAGGTGCTGGTCACCCAGCACGGCGCCGACACCCACTTCGAGGACCCGCTGGCCCACCTGGCGGTGTCGCTGGACGCCCAGCGGGCGGTGCAGGTGGCCTGCCACGAGCTGGCCCACGAGCACGCCGACGGGAAGTGGATCGCGCTGGGCGGCGGCGGATACGCGGTGGTGGAGGTCGTACCGCGGTCGTGGACGCATCTGGTGGGGATCGCGGCGGGGCGGCCGGTCTCGCCGGAGACGGTGATCCCGGAGAGCTGGCGGCAGGAGGCGTACGCGCTGACGAGGCAGCTGGGGCCTATGCGGATGACCGACGGGCGGTGGCCGGTGCGGTGGGCCGAGTGGGAGGCGGGGTACGACCCTGCGGATCGGATCGATCAGGCGGTGCTGGCTACTCGGCGGGCGGTATTTCCGCTGCGGGGGTTGTTGCCGTAGCACTGCCGCAGCCGTAGCACTGCCGCAGCCGTACGACGGCGGGCCTCGACGAGGTCGGCGTGCGCCGTGCTGATCGATCTCGGGTCGGAACGGGCATGTCGTCTGCGGGACTTGCTCTGAATCGTGACCGGTGGGTGTGCGGTTTCGGTCGTTTCGCGGGCGGGTTCGGGCCATGATGTGAGTGCTGCCGTCCGGCGGGTGGCGTCTGGCGAGGGTGCTGGGTGCGGCCGTGGGGGCGGTGGGCCGGGATCTGAGGGCGCCCGGCGCTGTGGGCTGTGCCCACCCGTTCCTCCCCCAAGCTCTTCGAGCAGGGGGGACCCCCGTGCGGAACGATTGCCCACAGCGGGGCCTGCGGCGGGGGCGGATGCCCACAGCGGGGCCTGCGGCGGGGGCGGATGCCCACAGCGGGGCCTGCGGCGGGGGCGGATGCCCACAGCGGGGTCCGTGGCGGGGGCCGTGGCGTGGGCCGGTGGCCGCAGCTGGGTCCGTGGCGGGGGCCGGTGGCCACTGCGGGGCAGGGGGCGGGCAAGGGTGGCGGGGTGTCTGGTGGTCGCGGGGTCGGCGGTATGTGTGGGCTGGCTGCGCTTGGCGTAGGGTCGTTGTGTCGACAAAACGACCCGGTTCGGTCTACGTCTGCGCAACCGTGATGACGTACGAGGAGTCCCGCCCGTCCGCGCGGGTGGGGCGGAACGCACCGGTTGTGAGACCGGCGCACATGGTTCGGCGCCGGTCCCGGTTCGCGCCGCGCGCGGCAGGTTCGCCACCGGGTGCGGATCGTCGTCCGGGGCGGCCGGCGGAGGGTGCGGCTGGGGGTGCGGAGCAGGTCAGGCGGGGTGTGGGGCAGGCGAGCCGGGTGGCACCGGCGGTCCCGGGCCGGTCCTGGGTGGGAGGGAGGGGCGCGTGTCCGTCGCCGTTCCACTTGATGACGGGGTGTGGTTCACTCACCGTCTGTCGCTGACCCGCTACGTACTCAATCGAGCGTGTCTGTCACAGTAGGCCGCCGATGGGTGCACCTCTTCCCCACTCGCATCACCCGCCCCTACATTGGGGAGTGAGCACGCAACGACGAAGAGTCACCGGAAGGGGAAGCCGGTGGCCGTCGAGTGCGGAAGGTTCAGGTGTGTCATGGCTGCAGCTGGCGAGAGGCCTCTGAACGAGGTTCAGTTCCTTACCGTGGCGGAAGTCGCCTCGGTGATGCGAGTGTCGAAGATGACCGTGTACCGGTTGGTGCACAGCGGTCATCTGCCCGCGATCCGGGTGGGGCGGTCCTTCCGCGTCCCCGAGCAAGCGGTTCACGAATACCTCCGTGAGAGCTACGTGGGGGTGGAAACCGCCTGACGACAGCACAGAGCCAGGAGGGTCGGGAAGTTGGGGGGCCGGGGGGCCGGTCAAGTCTGGCCTGCCGGGGGATCCGGGGTCCGTGTGCCGGGCCCGAACAGAGGCGCTACCGGGTATTTCTGGATCCCCGGCCCCTCGATTTCAAGCGCGATGCATCGGCGGGGTAGGCTAGCCCCTCGTAGGTCGTGTGGGCCCATGGCGCCCAAACACCGAGTGATGAGAAGTGAGCGAGGGTTGTCGTGGGCTCTGTGATCAAGAAGCGGCGGAAGCGGATGGCGAAGAAGAAGCACCGCAAGCTGCTCAAGCGCACGCGCGTTCAGCGTCGCAACAAGAAGTGAGTCGCCAGCCGTAGGCGGCGCGGCCGGTGTGTTCCGGCTCCGCGGTACGCCGTACGGCCGACTCGGCGCGACGCGAGCGTGTCTGTGGCCCTCCACCGCACCGGTGGGGGGCCACACGCGTGTCCTGACAGCCCTGTTGGACCCATTGCCGTGCTGGTAAGTGTTGCGGTTACGTCGTGCGTCCGGGGGTCATCACGGCGCAACATCGACCCGCTAACTTGGCCCGGGGCGGGGGAACACGGCAGGGTACGAACGTGGGAACGACAAGGGCGGCAGCTTCCGCACCATCCGTACCACCCGCATCATCCGTACCGGCTGAAGGAAGGCGCTGATCGTGGGCAAGGTCGTGCTCGTGACCGGAGTGGCCCGTCAACTGGGTGGCCGCTTCGTACGCCGGATCCAGCGTGACCCCCAGGTCGACCGGGTGATCGCCGTGGACGCGGTGCAGCCCGAGCACCACCTGGGCGGCGCCGACTTCATCCGCGCCGACATCCGCCAGCCCACCATCGGGCGGGTGCTCGCCGAGACGGGCGCCGACACGGTCGTCCACATGGACGTCACGGGGATGGCGCTGGGCAGCGGCAGCCGGACCACGGTCAAGGAGACCAACGTCATCGGGACGATGCAGCTCCTCGGCGCCTGCCAGAAGTCCCCGAACGTGAAGCGGCTGGTGGTGAAGTCCAGCACCAATGTCTACGGGTCGGCGTCGCGCGATCCGGCCGTGTTCACCGAGACCACCGCGCCCAAATCGCTGCCCAGCGGCGGCTTCGCCAAGGACACGGTCGAGGTCGAGGGCTATGTGCGCGGCTTCGCCCGGCGGCGGCCGGACGTGGCGGTGTGCGTGCTGCGCTTCGCCAACATCCTGGGGCCCACCGCCGACACCCCGCTCGCCTCGTACTTCTCACTGCCCGTCCTGCCGACCGTCTTCGGCTACGACCCGCGGCTCCAGTTCGTGCACGAGGACGATGTGATCGAGGTGATGCGGATCGGCTCCCACGAGCCGGTGCGCGGCACACTCAACAGCGGCACCTTCAACATCGCCGGCGACGGCGTCCTGCTGCTCTCCCAGTGCTCCCGGCGGCTCGGCCGCCCCACGGTCCCGCTGCTGCTGCCCGCCGTCACCTGGGCCGGTTCCATGGTGCGTACGCTGGGCATGACGGATTTCTCGCCCGAGCAGATCCGGCTGCTCACCCATGGCCGGGTCGTCGCCACGGACCAGATGCGCGAGACGCTGGGATTCAGGCCGAAGTACACCACCGCGGAGACGTTCGCGGACTTCGCACGCAGCCGGGGCCCGGGGCTGCTGCCCCCTCAGGCCCTCGCGGGGGCCGTCGACCGGATCGCCGCGCTGGCCGTACGGGGCAGCGGTGGCCACGCCCCGACGCAGAGCGCCAACTGAGGAGCGCATCAACGATGGCGGACGCCAAGGTCATTCCGTTCGACGACGATCGGTCCCGCGGAAGTGCCGCGCCGCGGCCGTCCCGGCGCCGCGGCGCGTTCAGCCGCCGAAAGGGCGGCGATGCGGCGACGGTGCGCGAGGTCCAGCCGCTGCCGGGCAGCGGGCAGGATGATGTTCCTGTGACCCGTGAGGAACCCGAGCAGCAGCCGTCCGAGCAGCCGGAGGATTCCGGCACCGGCACCGGTGACGGCGGCCTGGAGCGCCGTATCGCCGGTGGTCTGGCCTTCCTGCGCCGCCGCCTCACCGGGGACTACGACGTCGACGACTTCGGTTACGACGAGGAGCTCACCGACCAGGTCCTGATGTCGGTGCTGCGCCCGGTGTACGAGAAGTACTTCCGGGTCGAGGTGAAGGGCGTCGAGAACATCCCGGCCGAGGGCGGCGCGCTGATCGTCGCCAACCACTCCGGGACGATGCCGCTGGACGGTCTGATGATGCAGGTCGCCGTGCACGACCATCATCCCGCGGGGCGTCATCTGCGACTGCTGGCGGCCGACTTGGTGTTCGTCCTGCCGGTGGTCAACGAACTCGCCCGCAAGCTGGGCCACACCCTCGCCTGCACTGAGGACGCCGAGCGGCTGCTGGGGCAGGGCGAGCTCGTCGGGGTGATGCCGGAGGGCTTCAAGGGCATCGGGAAACCGTTCGGCGACCGCTACAAGCTCCAGCGCTTCGGGCGCGGCGGCTTTGTGTCGACGGCGCTGCGGCAGGGCGCCCCGATCGTGCCGTGCTCGATCGTCGGGGCCGAGGAGATCTACCCGATGATCGGCAACGCCAAGACGCTGGCGCGGCTGCTGGGCTTCCCGTACTTCCCGCTCACGCCCACCTTCCCCTGGCTCGGCCCGCTGGGCGCGATTCCGCTGCCGACGAAGTGGACCATCCAGTTCGGTGAGCCGATCCGCACGGACGGCTATCCGCCGGAGGCGGCGGACGACCCGATGCTGATGTTCAACCTGACCGACCAGGTGCGCGAGCAGATCCAGCACACGCTGTACAAGCTGCTGGTGCAGCGCCGGTCGGTGTTCTTCTGAGGGCCGTCCGGTACGCGGTTCTACCGGTCGTTCCGGTCGTTCCGGTACGTGGTTCTACGGCGCTGGGGTGCGCCCCAGCGCCGTAGAACCGTACGGCCGTACGCGGACCGTACGGCCGTACGCGGACCGTACGGCCGTACTCGGAGTGCTGCTGCTCCCTAGTTGGCCCCGTCGCTGTCGATCCCCAGCCCTGGGAGCAGGCCCGGGAGGAGGGGCGGGAGGGTGACGTCGGGGGCGTTCGGGCTGCTGGCCGACGGGGAGGCGCTGCCCGTCGACTTGGGCGGGTCGAGCAGACCGCCCGTGCTGCCGCCGAGCAGTCCGTCGCCGGAGCCACGGGTGGACGTGGCGCTGGGGCTGCCCTTGCCCGTGTGGCTGCCGGACGACGAGCCGCTGCTGGGCTCGGTCGAGCGGTGAGCGCCGCCGGACGGGGTGGAACCCTGTGACGCACCGGAGTCCGTGGGCCCGCCCGTGCTGCCGCCCCCGGCAGGGGTCTGCGGGAGCAGCGACTGGAGGGGCGCGACCTCCTGGTCTATGGCGTCGAACACCGACGACACCTGTCGGCTGACGTCGCCGAGCTGTACGGGCAGTCGGTCGCGCAGCGCGCCCCAGGCCTCGCGGTGGGACTGCGAGAAGGCGGACAGCGCCTGGATGGGGCCCAGGGAGTCGGGGTTGCGCTCGTAGGCCTCGTGGAGCAGCCGGTGGCCCTCGGAGACATCGCGCTGCATCCCGGTCAGAGTGCGGCGGATCTCGCCCACCGACTCATGGTCGAGGTGTCCGCCGCGGCCCCGCTCCATCAGCCGCCGGGCCTCGCTGAGCCGGGTCGACGCCTGGTCGAGATAGGTCCGGCCGCGCTCGTCGTTGCCGTCGGACAGATAGTTGAGCTTGAAGTCCTCGATGCCCCGCTTGAGGCCGTAGAGCGAATCACCGGGCAGGGCGCTGGAGCTGGCAGCGGCGACTCCGCCGAATGCGCTCGCCGCGACCCCGACACTGAGCCCGCCCGCGGCGAGGCCCTTGGTCAGCCGGGAGCGCGGCCGGAGCTTTCCCAGGCCGGTGGCCCGGTGGGCGGCTCTGCGGTGGGAGCGCTGCCCGGGCAGCACGGCCTCCGCCGCCTCGCCCTCGGCGGTGCCCTTCAGCATGGCCTCCATGGCGGCCACGAGCTGGGCCCGCTGGACGACCTTGACCTCCGGGTCGAACTCCGGTCCGGGCAGCTCGGTGAGACCTCTGGCGAGGGCCAGCAGCCGGCCCTGCTCGGTCCGCTCCGCAGCGGCCGGGGCCGGTGCCGATCCTTCGTCCTGCTCGGCCGCCGGGCCCCGGTCGGACTCGTCTTCCAGGGCCTGGGCGAAGGCGTTCGCCCGCCGGTGCGCCGATACGTTCGCGATCACTGGCGGCACCTCCTCTCGTCATGACGGTCGACTCCCCGGGGTTTCTCGGGGTTGCACGCCGCGCACCGCGGCCACCCGATCGAGTGATCGGCGGCGGTCACGACGTGACCATAGGGAGCCTGTATCCCGCACAACGACTGGCGCGGCACTTGGGTTACGGACGCGGGGGCAACGGATCCGGAAGTCAACGGGCCTTCACTGAAGGTGAGTTGAGAACTACTGAAAGTGATCGTCGGTCGTCGGGTGGTTCAGCGGGCGTCGTCGGGCAGCAGCCGGGCCAACGAGCGGACGGCGCGGTACTGGAGGGTCTTGATGGCGCCCTCGTTCTTGCCCATCACCCGGGCCGTCTCGGCGACGGAGAACCCCTGGAGGAAGCGGAGTGTCACGCACTCCTGCTGCTGCGGGTTGAGCTGCCGTACGGCGTCGAGGAGGGCGTCGTTGGAGAGCGACTCCAGGACGGAGTCCTCCGGGGAGCGCGCGACCTCGTTGGCGTCGAGCATCTCGCCGGTGGTCACCTCCAGCCGGAAGCGGCTGGACTTGAAGTGGTCGGCGACCAGATTGCGGGCGATGGTGACCAGCCAGGCCCCGAAGTCGCGGCCCTGCCAGGTGAAGGTGCCGATACGGCGCAGCGCCCGCAGGAACGTCTCACTGGTGAGGTCCTCGGCGGTCGCCTTGCTGTTCACCCGGTAGTAGATGAACCGGTAGACGGTGTCGCTGTACTGGTCGTAGAGGCGGCCGAAGGCTTCGGCCTCACCGGCCTGGGCGCGCTCCACGAGGTCCATCATGCGGGCGCTGTCGCTGTCGGCGGCCGGGCGGCGCGCGGCGGCGGCCTGGCCGGTGGTGCGGCCCCGCCTGCCGACGGTGGCGCCGCCCTCCGCCAGTGCGTAGCACGGGCCGGCCGGTGCGGGGGCGACGAAGGCGGGGACGCCGTACGCGGTGGGGACGCAGCCGCGCAACAGATGCTGCAGCGTCGCGACCCTTGCGCGCAGCGTAGCCAGGCCCGAGGCGTCAACCCCGACGTGTGGGTACACGGGACTCCCAGAGGCAGAGCTTCCATCACGTGCAGTACGGGACCATTCACCCGTCGTAGCGACGGAGGGGTACCGGTTTGCGTCTGAGGAGAATAACGCTTAGTACAGGCGCTGCTACACCCAGTTGCTCAAACAATCGATTACGTCGCTTCTGGTGCGGATTGGTGTCTGATCAAGTGGTGTGACATGACCGTTTGTTGATTGATTCAGATCGTGTTGCGCTCGCTGTGGGGCGTGTTATGGCCGCGTACCGTCAACGAGACTGGTCCAGGGCATAGCGGCGCACGCCCGACGGATCGGGCGTGTCCGGTGTGTGAAGTCTGTGACGATCAGCACCGATCGACGCGGGCGACCACGCCCTGAGCACGCGGCACCCAGCCCCGCCCAGCCGTGGGCAGCTGCGCCCAGCCTCGCCCAGCCGCGATCCGGGCCGATCCGCGGGCAGCCGCCGCCCAGCCGCGGGCAGTCGTGCCGCTGCGGGGGTCCCCCCTGCTCGAAGAGCTTGGGGGAGGCACGGGTGGGCGCGGGCGGCAACCCGACAGCGCCGGGCAGCGCGACCTCCCCCCGCAGTACCCCATGGGCGCCGGGCAAGCGCGACCCACCCCCGGCCACCGGCAACCCCGGTCGCCACCCCGTCACGGCCGCCTGCGGCTGAGGCGCTGGCACCGACCCGCGAGCGTCAGCTCACCGCCGCCGCCGGCTGATGGCGATAGCCGCAGCCGTGCCCCCGGCAACCGCACCCACGCCCGCCGCAGCCGGAATCCCGACCTTCGCCGCCTTCCGCGCCGTGCGATAGTCCCGCAACCGCCAGTCCTTGTCCCGAGCGTGCTTACGCAACTTGGTGTCCGGGTTGATGGCGTAAGGGTGCCCCACCAGCGAGAGCATCGGAATGTCATTGTGCGAGTCGCTGTACGCGGCGCAGCGCGTGAGATCCAGCCCCTCCGCGGCAGCCAGCGCACGGACCGCCTCCGCCTTGGCGGGCCCGTGCAGCGGCTCGCCGACCAGCTTGCCGGTGTAGACACCATCGACCGACTCCGCGACCGTGCCGAGCGCGCCGGTGAGTCCCAGGCGGCGGGCGATGACCTGGGCGATCTCCACGGGGGCGGCGGTGACGAGCCACACCTTCTGACCGGCGTCGAGGTGGGCCTGGGCGAGGGCGCGGGTGCCGGGCCAGATCCGCTCGGCCATGTACTCGTCGTAGATCTCCTCGCCGATGGACTTCAGCTCGGCGACGCGGTGGCCCTGGACGATGGACAGCGCGGAGTCCCTGGCCTCCTGCATGTGCTCGGGGTCCTCGATCCCGGCCAGCCGGAACCATGCCTGCTGCCAGGCGAACTTGGCGAGGTCGCGGGTCTCGAAGAACTTCCGCTTGTAGAGGCCTCGGCCGAAGTGGAACAGCGCGGCGCCCTGCATGACGGTGTTGTCCAGGTCGAAGAAGGCGGCGGCCTTGTCGTCGCCGGGCACCGGGAACTCGGGTTCGGCCCGGGCCTCTTCCCTCTCCGGGGCCTCCTGGCCTTCCTGGCGTTCCTGGGCTTCCAGAACCTCCTGGGCCACCTGGGCTTCCTGGGAGGATTTGCGCGCTGCCTCCGCCGAGGCCTCGCCTGCCAACACGCTCCGCGCCGTGGCGGAGCGCCTACGGGGAGTGAGCCATCCTAGAGCGGCCATGGCGTGAGCATAGCCAGTCTGCCCGGCAGTTCCGGAGCCGCCAGGTACGAACGCTGTGAACTCTCCGCGACTGGGCCGTTAAAGAGGTCATACGACGAGGGCGCCGCCCGCCGAGGTCGCGTCCCGCGAGGTGGTGCAAGCGATCACGCGCTGCGCCCTCCGGTACCTGGCTCGCAATGGTCTCCCCGTCGGCGCGGCACGCGAAGTGGCCCGGTCAAGCGCCAGGAGTGGCCCAGCCGGTCGAAGCATCCGGCGTGACCAGCGAGTTCCGGTCCCTTGATCGGCTGCACCACCCGGCGGCAACACCGTTGCGTTTGGCCGATGGGTGGGTCTGTCAAGGGGGCGAACACGAGGGCGGGACCCCGGGTAGGTCCCTTGGTGTCGAGCCAGGGATGAGCAACCCGGAGGTCCCGTTGTTACGGAAGTCTGCCAGCGTCCGGTGCCCAGCGACAGATCCGGACCTGTACGCGCCCGGCCACCTCGGCGAGCTGACCCGGATCATCGATCCCGTCCTCGTCGATGCGGTGATCGAGGAGACCGCTGCGCGGGAACAGCGGCTGCGTCTGCTGCCGGCGCGGGTCGTGGTGTACTTCGTCCTCGCCCTGGCCTTCTTCGAGCGGTCCTCCTACCAGGCGGTCTGGGGCAAGCTCACCGCGGGCCTCGCCCACACCGCCGTGGCACGGCCGTGTGCCTCGTCCCTGTCCCGTGCCCGCCGCAGGGTGGGCGTCGCACCGCTGCGTGCCCTGTTCACAGTCCTGGCGGGGCCGGTGGCCACCCCCGTGCAGTCCTGCGCCTTCTACCGCGGGCGTCGCGTGGTCGCCATCGACGGCACCACGCTGAACGCCCCCGACGAGACGGCGGTGACCTCGCGGTATCCCAAGCACGTCGGCCGCGTGCGTGAATTCGGATACCCGATCGTGCGCCTGGTGGCCCTGGTCGAGTGCGGCACCCGTGCCCTCCTCGACGCGGTCTTCGGCCCGGACCGGATCGGGGAGATCTCCTACGCCCACCGCCTGCTCGGCCGTCTGGACGCCTCGATGCTGCTGCTGGCCGACGCCTACTACGACGCGGTCGGCTTCCTGACCGCGGTCTCCGACACCGGCGCGGCCTTCCTGCTGCGTTCCACCCGCAAGCGGCGCCCGACCGTCCGGCACCCGCTGTCCGACGGCTCCTACCGGACCTTCATCCAGTCCAACAACTACCGGGCAGGCCACGGCTACGGCCAGCGCCTGGAGGTCAGGGTGATCGAAGCGTGGGTGACCGTCACTCTCGCAGACGGGACCCGACGCACCGAGCTGTGGCGCCTGCTCACCACGCTCCTGGATGCCGAACGCCACCCGGCCACGGAGCTGATCGAGCTCTACCACCGGCGCTGGCAGGCGGAGACCTGCTACTTCTCGCTGAAGTCCACCATCCTCGACGGCCGGGTCCTGCGCTCACGGACGGTCCCCGGCCTCGAGCAGGAGATCTACGCCCTGCTGACCGTCTACCAGGCACTGATCAGGACGGCCGACGACCTCACCACCGTGCACCCGCAGCTGTCCGCGCACCGCGTGAGCTTCACCGTCCTGCTGCAGGCCGCCGCCGACCAGATCGTGACCGCAGCAGGCATCGCCCCGGCCGAACCGGTAACGCTGGTGGGCGCGATCGGCCGCGCCGCCCTGGCGAACCTGATCCCGCAGCAACGCCGGTGGCGAATGAAGTCACGGATGCTGAAGAGATACAGCAAGTACCCCTTCAACCGGAACCGCCACCCGAGAACGGCGCAGAAATACACCATTCACACCGAAGTGATCGCCGACGGATGGACCCCTTGACAGCAACGCCGCCCGCCAAACGCAACGGTGTTGCACCCGGCGGGACGCCATCCCCGCCGACCCGCGAAGCCCCCACGAAGCGCGCGCGAGGCACTCACTCAGCCCCCACTGGATCCCCGGCTCGACGTCGGCTCGACCCCCGGCCGATACCCGACCCAACCCGCACCGCCCCCGGGCGGAGCCCCGCCGCAGGCGGGACAATGGCCGGTATGACTCCCCTCTTCCGCCGGGAATCCCCGGCGCCTCAGGCCCGGCCCGACCGACTCGTCACTCTCGTCAGCAAGCCGGGCTGCCATCTGTGCGACGACGCGCGGATAGTGGTGGAGAAGGTGTGCGACGAGCTGGGTGTGACGTGGGAGCGCAAGGACATCAGCGAAGACCGGCAACTGCACGATCTCTACTGGGAGCAGATTCCAGTCGTCCTCATCGACGGGGCGCAACACACGTTCTGGAGGGTGAACGAACAGCGGCTGCGCAAGGCCCTGACCGGCACTGACTGACCGGTACAACTGGCCTACCGGTTGGCTTAGGATCGATGGGCAAATGGGGCTCGGGGGCGGGATTCATGAGGAGAGTGGGCGGTTTTGCCCCGGTTGAGAAAGGGGCCTAGGGGCCTAGGGGCTGGTTCCTTGCCATGGCCGGGAGCCTGCGTGACCCCGGTCACGTTCGACGGGCAAATCGGACACCATCTTTGTGCACGCGTTCACAAAGACATAGCCTGCTTTCGACGGGGCGGTCTGGGGACACGTGACCGCCTTCAGCCCCGCTCTACCCGCAGGAGCACCGTGGCAACTGGCCGACCTAACAGACCGGCGACCCGCAGCCGAGGCATCCCCGAGGCCACTGTCGCCCGTCTCCCGCTGTACCTCAGGGCACTCACCACACTCTCGGAGCGATCCGTACCCACGGTCTCCTCGGAGGAACTGGCGGCAGCGGCGGGGGTCAACTCCGCGAAGCTGCGCAAGGACTTCTCGTATCTGGGCTCCTACGGGACGCGGGGCGTCGGCTACGACGTCGAGTATCTCGTGTACCAGATCTCCCGCGAGCTGGGGCTCACACAGGACTGGCCGGTTGTGATCGTCGGCATCGGAAACCTGGGTGCCGCGCTCGCCAACTACGGCGGTTTCGCCTCCCGCGGGTTCCGGGTCGCCGCGCTGATAGACGCCGACCCCGCGATGGCCGGGAAGCCGGTCGGCGGGATCCCGGTGCAGCACACCGACGACCTTGAGCGGATCATCCAGGCCAACGGCGTGTCGATCGGCGTGATCGCGACCCCCGCGGGCGCCGCCCAGCAGGTCTGCGACCGCCTGGTGACCGCCGGAGTCACCTCCATCCTCAACTTCGCGCCGATCGTGCTGGCCGTGCCGGACGGGGTGGACGTGCGCAAGGTGGACCTGTCCATCGAGCTCCAGATCCTCGCTTTCCACGAGCAGCGCAAGGCCGGCGAGGAGGCCGCGCACAGCGCCGCCGCTGCTGCCGCAGGTACCGCTGCCGCAGGTGCCGCCGGAGACGGTGCTGCCGTACCGCCCGCCGCGACCCGCGGCGAGTCCGCCGATCAGGGGCCAGAGGGGGACGTACCCGCTGTGATGCCCGCATGAGTCTTCTCGTCGTGGGGCTGAGCCACCGCAGCGCGCCGGTGAGCGTGCTGGAACGGGCCGCGCTGACCGCGGACGCCCAGGCGAAGCTGCTGCAGGACACGGTCGCCGCCGAACCGGCCGCCGAGGCCGCGGTGCTGGCCACCTGCAACCGCATCGAGCTGTACGCCGACGTGGACAAGTTCCACGCCGGGGTCGCCGAGCTGTCCACGCTGCTCGCCCAGCACAGCGGCGTCGGCCTGGACGAGCTCACGCCGTATCTCTACGTCCACTACGAGGACCGGGCCGTCCACCATCTGTTCTCGGTGGCCTGCGGACTCGACTCGATGGTCGTCGGCGAGGGCCAGATCCTCGGTCAGATCAAGGACTCCCTGGCCCGCGCCCAGGACCAGCACACCGCCGGACGGCTGCTGAACGACCTGTTCCAGCAGGCTCTCAGGGTCGGCAAGCGCGCCCACTCCGAGACCGGCATCGACCGCGCCGGGCAGTCCCTGGTCACCTTCGGCCTGGAGCAGCTCGCCGCGGGCACCCCGGTCACCGACTGGGCGCGCGGCAAGCGGGCCCTGGTGATCGGCGCCGGTTCGATGTCCTCGCTGGCCGCGGCGACGCTCGCGCGGGCCGGGATCGCCGAGGTCGTGGTCGCCAACCGCACGCAGGACCGCGCCGAGCGCCTGGTGACCCTCCTGGAGGAGCAGTACGGAGCGCGCCCCGTCGGGGCCGACGAGCCGGACGTGCTGGCCCGCGCGGTACCGATGGAATCGGTGCCGGTCGAGCTGACACGTGCCGACGTCGCCGTCTCCTGTACGGGCGCCACGGGCCTGGTCCTGACGGCGACCGCGGTCGCGACGGCCGCGGAGTACCGTACGGCGCGACCGGTCGTCGTAGAAGACCTGCCGCACCTGCCGCCCACCAGCCTCGGCACCGAAGAGGGCTGCCCGCTCGACCTGCCGACGGCGGAAGGCACCCGGCGCGCCGCCGCCACGAACGGCTTCTCCGTGATGGGGGACGCCGCGGTGGCCGGCATCGACGCGGCGACCCTGGAGCAGCACGCAGCCTGGGTCGGCAACGGCACGGTGGACCGCCGGGAGGCGGCCCGCCACGCGTCGGACGAGACCGCAGTCAATGACACCGACGAGGTCACCGAGGACGCCGAGCTGATCGCCGCGCTCGCCGCGACCGCCGCCGCCGTGGGCCGTATCCCCGAACTGCGCAGGCCCGAGCCGCTGACCGCACGGGTCCGCCGCGAGCCCGCGCTGCACCTGCTCGACCTCGCCATGCCGCGCGACATCGACCCGGCCGTGCACCGCCTCGCCGGGGTGCGGCTGGTGGACATCGAGTCGCTCGCCGACGCGTCCGCTGACGCCCCGATGGCGGCCGACGTCGACCAGGTGCGCCGTATCGTCGCCGACGAGGTCGAGGCGTTCGGCGCGGCGCAGCGGGCTGCGCACATCACGCCGACGGTGGTCGCGCTGCGCGCCATGGCCGCCGATGTGGTGGCCGGTGAGATCGCCCGCCTGGAGGGCAGGCTGCCGGGCCTCGACGACAGGCACCGGGCCGAGATCTCCCAGACCGTGCGCCGCGTCGTCGACAAGCTGCTGCACGCGCCGACGGTACGGGTCAAACAGCTCGCGGCCGAACCGGGCGGAGCGGGGTACGCGGATGCCCTGCGGACCCTGTTCGACCTCGACCAGGAGACGGTGGCCGCCGTGTCCCGGGCGGTGGACGACGCGGGCCGGACGGACGGCGCCGCGGGCAGGGCAGCGGACGACGGGGGCAGGACGGCGGGCGACGGGGGCAGGACGGACGTCATCGGGACGGACGCCGCAGACGTCGAAACGAACAGCAAGAACCGAGGGCCAGCATGAGTGTGCCGAGAGAACCGCGGGCTGTGGTGCCCCGCCGGCGAAGGACGCCGGACGACGGGACGCTGCGGCTCGGGACGAGGCGGAGCAAGCTCGCCATGGCCCAGTCCGGGCTGGTGGCGCAGGCCGTACGGCAGGCGACCGGGCGGCCCGTCGAACTCGTCGAGATCACCACGTACGGCGACACCTCGCGCGAACATCTCGCGCAGATCGGCGGCACCGGCGTCTTCGTGGCCGCCCTGCGGGAGGCGCTGCTGCGCGGCGACGTCGACTTCGCCGTGCACTCGCTCAAGGACCTGCCGACCGCGCAGCCCGAGGGGCTGACGCTGGCGGCTGTGCCGCTGCGCGAGGACCCGCGCGACGCGATCGTCGCCCGGGACGCGCTGAAGTTCACCGACCTCCCCAGCGGGGCGCGCATCGGCACCGGTTCGCCGCGCCGGGCGGCGCAGTTGAACGCGTACGCCCGCACGCACGGGCTGGACATCGAGACGGTGCCGATACGCGGCAACGTCGACACCCGGATCCGGTACGTCCACAACGGCGAACTGGACGCGGTCGTCCTCGCCGCCGCCGGTCTGAACCGGATGGGCCGCGCCGACGAGGTGACGGACTTCCTGTCGGTCGACACGATGCTGCCGGCGCCCGGCCAGGGCGCGCTGGCGATCGAGTGCGCCGCGGACGATCCGGAGCTGATCGCCGCCCTCGCCGAACTGGACGACCCGTTCACCCGGGTCGCCGTGACCGCCGAGCGGTCCCTGCTCGCCGCCCTGGAAGCCGGTTGCAGCGCCCCCGTGGGCGCGCTGGCCGACCTGCTGGACAGTGGGCAGATTGTCAAGGAGATGCGCCTGCGGGGCGTCGTCGGGTCGACCGACGGCGCGACGCTGGTGCAGCTGTCCACCACCGGTCCTGTGCCCGGGACGCACGAGCAGGCGATGACGCTCGGGCGCGTCCTCGCCGCCGAGATGCTCGCCCAGGGCGCGGCCGGTCTGATGGGGGAGCGAGCGCAGTGAGCCCCACCACCTTCCCTGCCGCCGGACCTGAACACGGGCACGTCACCTTCCTGGGTGCCGGACCCGGGGATCCGGGACTGCTGACTCTCCGCGCCGTGGAGGCGCTGGCGAGCGCGGACGTTCTGGTCGCCGAGCACGAGGTGCTCGACGTCGTACGGACCCATGCCAGACCGGGCGTGACGTTCGTACCCACGGACAAGGATCCTGCGGGTCCCTCTCCTTCTTCTGAACCGAATCCGGGCACGGGCGCACCCCAGCTGACGGTTGTCGACAGTGCGTCAGCAACCGCTGGGTCCCCGTCTGTGCGGGACGCCACACATCTTGTCATGGAGGCTGTGCGGGGTGGACGGCGGGTCGTCCGTGCGGTGTCCGGTGACCCTGGCCTGGACGTTTACGCCGCCGGAGAGATGCTGGCGTGCGCCTCGGCGGGGATCCCGTTCGAGGTCGTCCCCGGCATCGCGGCCGCCGTCGGAGTCCCCGCCTACGCCGGAATCCCCCTCCGCGACGCCCACGGCGCCGATGTCCGCTTCGTGGACGCCCGTACGGCCTCGGAGCGCTGCTGGACCGAGGTCGGCGCGTCGGACGGCACGGTGGTCGTCTCGACGACGCTGGACTCGGTAGCGGCGGCGGCGGGCGAACTCGTCGCGGCCGGCCGCAGGCCGGACACCCCGATGACGGTGACGGTCGAGGGCACCACGACCCGCCAGCGCACGTGGACGGCGACGCTGGGCACGATCGCCCAGACCTTCAAACAGGGCAAGGTCCTGCCCTCCCCGGACGGCTCCCGCTCGGTGATAGCGGTGGTGGGCGAGAAGTCGACCGTCGCACGGCGCCACGACCTGGCGTGGTTCGAGTCGAAGCCGCTGTTCGGCTGGAAGGTCCTGGTCCCGCGCACCAAGGAGCAAGCAGCCTCCCTGTCCGAGCAACTGCGCTCCTACGGCGCGGTCCCGCACGAGGTCCCGACCATCGCGGTGGAACCGCCCCGCACACCGCAGCAGATGGAGCGGGCGGTGCACGGCCTGGTGACGGGCCGCTACGAGTGGATTGCGTTCACGTCGGTCAACGCGGTGAAGGCGGTCAGGGAAAAGTTCGAGGAGTACGGCCTCGACGCCCGCGCCTTCGCGGGCATAAAGGTGGCGGCGGTAGGCGACCAGACGGCCAAGGCCCTGATCGAGTTCGGCGTGAAGCCGGACCTGATCCCGAGCGGCGAACAGTCGGCGGCGGGCCTCCTGGAGGACTGGCCCCCGTACGACCCGGTCTTCGACCCGATCGACCGAGTGTTCCTCCCGCGAGCGGACATCGCCACGGAGACGCTGGTGGCGGGCCTGATCGAGTTGGGCTGGGAGGTGGACGACGTCACGGCCTACCGCACGGTCCGCGCCTCGCCCCCGCCCGCCGAAACCCGTGAGGCCATCAAGGGCGGCGGCTTCGACGCGGTCCTGTTCACCTCCTCCTCCACGGTCCGGAACCTGGTGGGCATCGCTGGCAAGCCGCACAACGTGACGGTGATCGCCTGCATCGGCCCGGCCACGGCAAAGACGGCGGAGGAACACGGCCTACGGGTCGACGTCATGGCCCCGGAACCGTCGGTCCACAAACTGGCGGAGGCACTGGCGGACTTCGGCCTCAAGCGGCGCGCGGCGGCGGTTGAGGCGGGGGATCCGGTGACCCGTCCGAGCGAGCGGCGCCCGGGGGCGCGGAGGCGGCGGTCTACGACGTGAGGTGGTAGCCGACGTGAGGGGCGGGGGAGCACCCCCGCCCCTCTTTGCTTTCGTCAGGTGCGGGCGGCGTAGGGGAGGAAAGCGGCCCAGGTGGTGGGGGTGAGGGCGAGGCGGGGGCCGGTGGGGGTCTTGGAGTCGCGGACGTGGATGGTGCCGGGGACGGTGGCTACCTCGACGCAAGAGGGCGTGTCCGCCCCGCTGTAGCTGCTTTTTATCCACCGCAGCTTGGTGTCGACTCCGGAAGCGGGCTTGATGCTCATGGATCTCCCAGCAGTTTCTCGATGAAGGCCAGCGACTCTTGAGGGTTGAGCGCCTGGGACCGGATGATCCCGTAGCGAATGTCGAGGATCTGAACGAGCTTCGGCTCAGCGATGGCACGGCTGATCAGCTGTACCTCGTTGTACCCGATGGTGCTGCCGTCCTGGAGCCTGAGCACCCGGAACGGGCCGTCGACCCCTGCGTTCCCCTCACGCTCCAAAGGCATGATCTGAAGGTCAACGTTCCGCAACTGGCTGAGCTGCAAGAGTCGTTCGAGTTGTGCTCGCATCACCATTCTGCCCCCATACGGGCGACGCAGCGTTGACTCGCACTGGACGAAGCTGAGTACTGGGAGCGCAGCGGAGTCGTCGATGATCGCCTGTCGGGCCAACCGCGCTGCGACCTGCTGCTCCAGCTCATCCTTGGTGAACTGAGGACGTCGGGAGCTGAACACCGCCTCCGCGTACTCCTTGGTCTGCAGGAGACCGTCGATGACCGAGTTGTTGTAGGAGCAGATCTCGACGGCCTCGGCCTCCAACTTCTTTACGTCCCGCACCTTTTTGGGGTACCGGGCCTCGGCCACGTCCTCCTTCATCGCGGAGATCTTGCCGTTGGCGCCAACCGCCAGGTCCGCTGCGTCGAGGTACTCGGGGCGGGGGATACGGCGGCACCGCTCGACGGACGACACCAGCTCGTGCCCGTAGCCGATGGCCGTCGCGAACTCCGGCTGCGTCATACCGGCGGACTCGCGCCACATCTTGAGCTGCCGGACCACCGTGCGCATCACGGCACCGGACTCGTCGTCTTCGTCGTCCGAGTTCCACTTGTGCATGTTCGGTCACCACCCTTCGCTGAACCTGTGTGTCCAACTCCGGCCGTGGGTCTGGCGTCACTGTGGACGTGCCGGACGCAAGCCGGGCAGAGCCCGGACGCTCACGCTCCGCACGGACCGGGCCTCTTCACAGAGTAGGCGCGAACGAACACTCTGAGTGACGTGACAGAAGAAATCACCCGAACCAGAACTTCCGTTTCTGAACTGCGCTTCTCCGTACCGCTGTCGGCAACAAGGCGAGGAGCCCGCTTGGCAAGGCTGCTGGCGACGGAGCAACTGCGCACGTGGGACGTACCGCTGGACCCGGCAAGACTGATCGTGGCGGAACTGGCGACGAACGCCGCGCTGCACGCGCGAGTCCCAGGCCGAAGCTTCCGCCTGACCCTGATCCTCACGGACCGGACAACCCTCCGTATCGAGGTGAGGGACGCACGAGGCGACCGCAGCCCGGAACACCAGGAACCGCAGGAGGGCCCACTTCGTGAATCCGGCTACGGCCTGCTGCTGGTAAGGGAGTTGTCCGACCGCTGGGGCGTACAAAGCGGCCCGGTGCCGTGCAAGACGGTGTGGTCGGAACTCGACCTCCGACGGCGCGCGGACGGTCAGCCGTAGATCCGCGCCGCGACGGCCGTGCCCACCCCTGGCCGGGCGGGCGCGGTGCAAAGGGCGCTCTGCTGTCTGCGGAACGACGAAGCCCGTGGTCAGCTCAACAAGCTGACCCCGCACGGACCTTAAACGCCAAGCTCAGCTGTGGCTGACTATCTGTTCACGAGTTCTTTGGGCTGTTACATCCGTGCCGCTTGGCTGACTGCGTGGCGAAGGTGATGAGCGCCTGGTGCTCGGAGATGCTGGCTTTGGCGTGGGAGGTGAGGGGCTCGAACGTGTACAGCGCCGAGCCGGTGGGACACGAGGCGGTCGTCCAGGACTTGCCTTCGTTGCTGCCTGACGTGCCGAGATAGTCGTCGGGGCTGCGGTAGGGATTGTGGCGGGGTGCGTTCGTGTAGGGGCCGTAGTAGGCCGCTATGCGGAAGGTCGGTTCGCCGTTGTTCGTGGCCAAGAAGCACTGCTCGATCGGGGCGGCCGGATCCGGCTGAGCTTCGTACGAGGCGGAGTTCACGCCCTGGCAGGTTCCGGTTGCCGCACCGGACTTCTTCAACTTGTCGAAGGTACCGGTAGAGGTCGCGGCGGTCACCTTCTTGGTGTCGGGCAGCGCACACCCCTGATCCTTGGCCGCACGCTTGAGAGCCCGGGTGATCATGACGGCCATACCGTTACGTCGCTTCTGCGGGTCGGCCGCGGCATTGGCGTTGGCTACACCCATGATCAGGACGAGGTCGTCGTTCGCGTTCTTGCCGCACGGTAGGTACGCGGTGGCGTAGGGCTTGGTTCTCGTCCCGGATGAGACCAGGGCCGGCCAGCCGTTGCCCACGGGCACGAGGGCCTGTTCCCAGTCCGCGAGGATTTCGGCAGGGTTCGCGCGAATCTGCGCAGCAGCGTCCTGACCACGCTGCACCATGATGACCAGCTCCGTGTTCGTGTCCCCCGGGTCATACACCCTGCAGCCCGGACGGCCGATCGCCTTGCCGCTGACCCGGTCCATACCCAGGGCCTTGCGTGCCTCCGCGGCGCTGACCAACCCCTTGCACGCGTCGTCCAGCGCCCGCCCGTCACGCCAGGAGTCATAGGCCCCCGACGCGTAGACGACACCACCAACGGCCACGATGACGGCGGCCACGATCATGGCGGCGACGGACTTTTTCATCAGGACAGTCCCCTGTGCAGGTCGGCGAGGGCTTGGTTGCGGGAACTGCTGTAGTGCAGATCCATGTAGTCCGAAAGATAGTTCGGTCTGGACGCGGTCTTGTCCAGCCCCCTGTCCAGGTACCACTGGTCGAGGAGGTCGTGCGCACCTTGCGAGTTGGCCCTCGTCACCTGGCCAACTTTGATGTTGGCCAACTGGTCTGCTTCGGCCTTCACGTCCTTGGACCACTCATAGGTCGCGCCGTCCACCATGCGTTGTGCTGTGTCGCCGACGCCGGGGATGAGCGTGAGGGGTGCGCCCCCAGCGTGGTAGGAGTACCGGGCCACGTCGTCGATCCACGCCTTGCGGGCGTCGCGGTCGTCGAGGATGGCGTCCGCGCCGATGGCGTTGAAGACACCAGCCCCCATGCCCACGTCGGCGACCCGGTTCTCCCAGTCCTTGTTGTCGCTGTACGTCGCGTTGGCCCCGGCCAGCGTGTGGGCGGCTTGGGCTCGTTCGGCGTCGTAGAGGTGGGCGAAGTTCTGCGGGTTGTCAGAAACACCGCGTAGCACCCTTGTCAGGGAGTCCTGCGCCACATTGAGGTGGCCTCCCGCACTGTCGTCGATGACTGAGCCACCGTGTATGTAGCCGTAGCTGGGGTCGTGGGTCAGGGTCCTGTGGGTGTCCGGGGCGTAGTCCACCAGGGCTCGGGCGATCGGGTCGCGTAGGTTGGCGGTGATGCTGTCGTCCTTTGTGTCCTGGTCGAGGAGGTTCACCGTCCGCTGCATGATGCGGGCTTCGGCAGGGCTGTGCCTTCCGTCGCTCTGCTGGGACGTGTCGTCGGCGGGATGCCCGGTGGCTCCCGCCTCGATCGCGGCACCGAGCCCCATGCGATTGTCGCCGTCGACGGTGTCGGCCGAGTCGATTTCCCGCTCACCCTGCCACTCAGTGGTGCTGACGACGTTCCAGTCCCGTTGCTTGAGGAGGTAGTGGAGACGGTCCTCGGTGCCACCAGCGTGCGGATCGAGATAGCCGGTGGCCGCCTCCGGGTCACGGCCCATGATGCCCAGGGCACCGTCAACCGGGTCATTGGCGAACCAGCCGTCGCCGTTCTTGCCGTCGAACTTGCCGTGGAGGTCCCAGACGTTCGGGTGGTCCTTCTCCGCGGCGATCGCGCCGTCGGTGACGTCGGAGAGGAACTGTGGTGAGTAGCCATGTCCCTGCTGCATCAGCGTGACCAGGCTCTGGTAGCCGCGCACCTGCTGGCCGTGTCCCTTGGCAATCGTGTTGACCTTGTCCCCGGCAGCCTTGAGGTCGTACTCGTCAGTGCCGTGTTCCCGCAGGTCGTTGGCCCACTTGGTGTAGAACTGGGCGTCGTCGGTCCGCAGCCAGTTGCCGAAGGCGTCGTTGTACCCCTTTGACCCGAAGGGCAGATGTCTGCCGTTCGCGTCCTTGAAGTCGGGGACGCGGGTGGCAGTCGCCAGCGAGTCGGCTATGCCTCCGTTGATCTGGAGGTAGGCGTTCTTGTCCTTGGTGTCGTCGAAGTACGCCAGGTCGTCGATCTTGTTGGTGAGCTTGAGCGTCTTGTCCGCGCCGAGCGAGTTGAGGAGGGTCTGGCTGAAGGCCTTGTCGTGGGAGTTGTCGCGCATGAGGCGCTGCCACTCCTTCAGGTCGTCGCCTTGCAGCTTGTCGCCGTTCAGGATCTGGTTCGCATACTGCTTGGCTTCGCGGGCCTCGTACACCTCGATGTCGCCGACGGCGGAGCCGTTGAAGGTGTGGCCGCTCTGCCCCATCGCCTGGTCGAACGCGCGCTGGGTCCAGCTCTTGATGCCCGCCGCTTCGTGGAGAGCGAGCTTGACGCCCTGGTCGGTCGGCAACATGGCGAGGAGCCCGCTTGGCAAGGCTCCTGGCAACAGAGCAACTGCGCACGTGGGACGTACCCCTGGACCCGGCACGACTGATCGTCGCGGAACTGGCCACGAACGCCGTGCTGCACGCCCGAATCCCGGGCCGAAGCTTCCGCCTGACCCTGACACTCACGGCTGGGACAACCCTCCGTATCGAGGTGAGGGACGCACGAGGAGACCGCTGCCCGGAACGCCCGGAACCCCAGGACGGCCCACCCCGCGAATCCGGCTACGGCCTGCTGCTGGTACGGGAGCTGTCGGACCGCTGGGGCGTACGCAACGGCCCGGTGCCGTGCAAGACCGTGTGGGCGGAACTCGACCTGTGCGTGGTCCTCGTGGCTCAGCGGAACTCGTGAACCACCTGGATCTTGCCGACGATGTGAGCGTTGAACTCGTCGAGTTCCTCGGCCGGTACCCACAGTTCGAGGATGGTCTGTCCGCCTGCCTGCTGGACCGGGTACCTGCGCAGGAACTCGGGCTCGACGTCGAACCGCGTGACGAAGCCGGCGCCGTCGTACTTGACGTTCCAGTCTCGCGCGATCCTGACGGCGTAGTCCTCGTTGAGGACGGGGTAGAAGATCGGCTGCTCGGGAAGCCGGGGCGGCCAGGCACGCCAGTCCAGCTCACGCACCAGCTCCAGCTCCTTGGGGCCGGTGGGACGCCACAGGGTCGTCGTTGCGTGCTGGCTGTTCACGGGAACCGCTCTCCGAGAAGAAGCAACCGCCGATGCGGCTGTCCGGGGGCAGACGGTACCGACAGCTCAAGCGCGGGAGCCACTGAATTTCACACAGTCATATCGGGATTGTTTGTCAGCCCGGACTGCCGGTGCCCAGGAAGGGGTGTCCCGGTTGTCCTTGGGCCGGAGCCGCTGGCGGTCAAGGAATTAAAGAAATTCGGGGGAAAGAACCTTCCCAACCAACCAAACCTCGCGTACGTCACTCGCAGGAGTGAAACAGGCCGAACTGGCTGGCGCGTTGGTGGCTTGGGGAGGCAGTCTCAGCTTCAGGCAGCGACGTCCCTACGACGCCTCGCCCGCCCATGACCCACACATGCATCGGCCCCCGCCGGGACTGCAATCCCAGTGCGAGGGCCTGACCAAGCAAGGAAGCAGAACCTTCCCCATGGCTGAGACGAAGCTTAGTGCGCTCGCGCGCCGGAATCAGGGCGTTCCGAGCACTTCCACCCAGTCCGGTGTCATCCACATCAAGGAATTCCAGCCCGACCGGTACTCGATCGTCGGCAACCACCTCTCCCAGCACGGCGAGTTGTCCCTGACCGCGATCGGACTCGGCGTCCACATCCTGTCGCTGCCCGAGGGCGCGCCCGTCGACATCCGCTCCCTCGCCGCCCGCTTCACCGAGGGCCGCGACCGCATCGCCTCCGCCCTCCGTGAGCTGGAGGCCGGCGGCTATGTGGAGCGGGTGCGGGAACGGGTTGCCGGTGGACACGTGATCACTCGTACGTACGCGTACAACGCGCCCGAGATCACCAGGGCGCGGGACTCCTTTCCCCAGCCTGTGGACGGCGAAGGCCCTTCGGCATCCGCCCCCGACTCCGTACCCGAACCGGCTGCCGAGGTCGTGCTCACGGTGGTTCCCGACCCGTCCCCGGACCCCGACCCCGTGCCGGAACCTCCCCGCGGTGAACACCACGACAAGGCCGAGGCCCTCCTGGTCGGCCTCCGCCGCACGGACTCCCGGCTCATGCTGTCCAGCGCGGATGTACGACGCCTGACGCCCGCGGCCGTCGCGTGGTTCGAGAACGGCGTCGGCAGGGCCGACCTGCTGTACGCGTTGACCTACGATCTGCCTCCGGTGCTGAAGCACCCGGCCGGATTCCTCGCCTACCGCCTCCGGGAACAACTCCCGCCACCCCCGCTGCCCCTGCCGACCTCGCCGGACGTCCCCGCCGAGCCGACCGCCGACACCGAGCCGACCCCTTCGTACGCCATCGTCGACTGCTCGGGCTGGTGCAATCGCGTCATCCGCGGCCCCGAGGGCGCGCTTTGCAGCGACTGCCGGAAGCTCGCCGCAGCGATGCCTCTTCCGCCGGTGCCCCACCAGCCGAAGGTGGCCCACATGAGGCGCCCGACGGCACTGGGCACGGCTCAGGCTGCTCATGACCGACCGCAGGACGCGGGGCGGGCAGAGCTGACGATCCGACCGCTCCACAGCGCCGTACGCCCATCGGTCTCAGCCGGGACACGGAAAACCCGGTGTGAGGACCCTGCCATCAAGGAAGAAGCGTCTCCACATGGTTGAGAACAACTCCAAGCCCGCTCCGCGTCCGCATCATGATCTCCGGCGGAGCGACACCCACTCGGGCGTCGTTCACGTCCGTGCGTACCCGTCCGGTCAGTACGTGGTCGTGGGCAGCCACCTCGCCCAGCACCGTGACTTGTCACTGACGGCCATCGGTCTGGCGACCCACATCCTCTCGGTTCCGGAGGGCACACCGGTCGACATCCGCAGCCTCACCGACCGGTTTCCCGAGGAGCGCGACCGGATCGCCTCGGCACTGCGCGAACTGGAGAGGCACGGCTACCTGAAGCGGATTCGCGAGCACACGGAGAAGGGCCGTCTGGTCACACACACGTATGCGCACCACGCTCCGACGACCAACCCCTGAGGGATCGTGGTGTTACTCGGTGGCGGTCCCCGACGCTGTGTCCCTATTCTTCTGGGCACAGCGTTGACGGAGACGAGTAGCCAGGGATCACGCGAGCCGAGAGAGCCGCCGGTAGCTGCGAAGGCGGTCTCGTGCCCCGAGGTGAAGACCCTCCTGAGCGCGGGGAGGAACGGCCCGGCCCGTGGTCCAATGCCCCGCCGGCTGACCCCCGTCACCGGGTCCGAATGAGGCCGTCACTCCGTGGCGGCGAAGGTGCGGTGGAACCGCGAGTCGCCCTTCTCGCCCGCACCCCCAAGGGATCATGCTGATGTCCTTCGGAGGACCGCAATGATCCACAGCCGTGTGCAGGTCTCCGACCTGCGAGAACACATCGGCCGTATGGTAACCGTCTGCGGATGGGTGAACACCCTTCGCCTGCTGAGCAAGGTGCAGTTCGTCATCGTCCGGGACTGTAGTGGTCTCGTGCAGGTGACCCACAGACGTGACGGCGGCGGGCCGATGGAGGCCCAGTTCCAAGCGCTCACCCCGGAGTCCGCCGTCAGGATCACCGGCCGGGTCGTCGACGCGGCCCAGGTGAAACTCGGCGGCTTGGAGATCCTCCCGGAAGCGGTCGAGGTGCTGAACCCGGCCGCCACGCCGCTGCCGATCGACGAACGGACCGGTCTCGAGCACCGGCTGGACTGGCGCTTTCTCGACGTACGTCGCCGTCCCGCTGCTCAGCTGATGTTCGCCGTGCAGACCACCCTGGAGCAGGGCCTGCGTGAGTACGCCTACGCGCAGGGTGCCACCGAGATGCACACCCCCAAGCTCATGGGCACCGCCTCGGAGTCCGGCGCCGAAGTCTTCGAGCTGGGCTACTTCGGCCGTAGCGCCTACCTGGCGCAGTCGCCGCAGTTCTACAAGCAGATGGCGATCTCGGCGGGCGTCGAGAAGGTCTTCGAGATCGGGCCGGTCTTCCGAGCTGAGCCGTCGCTGACCACCCGGCATGCCACCGAGTTCACCGGGGTCGATGTCGAACTGGCGTGGATCGAGGACGTCGAGGACGTCATGGCGTTCGAGGAGCAAATGCTCGCCCATGCCCTCGCCAAGGTCGCCGACATTCACGGAGCGGAGATCCGGGAACACTTCGGCGCGGAGATCATCGTCCCTACGACGCCCTTCCCCCGTATCACCATGGCCGAGGCGCACGACGTCCTGCGCGGGGGAGGCTGGGACCCCGAAGAGATCAAGGAGGACCTGGGCCCGGAGGGCGAGCGGAGGATCAGCGCCCATGTCCACGAGACCACCGGGCACGAGTTCGTGTTCATCACGCACTACCCGGTGGGCATCCGGCCCTTCTACCACATGCGATCGGCCCACGACCCGGGCGTGACCCTGAGCTTCGACCTCCTCTGGAAGGGCCTGGAGATCACCACCGGCGCCCAGCGCGAGCACCGCTACGACATCCTGCTGGCCCAGGCCGCCGAGAAGGGCCTGCGCCCGGAGCCTATGCGGGACTACTTGAATGCCTTCCGCTACGGCTGCCCGCCCCACGGCGGCCTGGGCATGGGCCTGGGCCGGGTACTGATGGCGATGCTCGGCCTGGATTCGATCCGCGAGGCCACCTTCCTGTTCCGGGGCCCGAACCGGCTCACTCCGTGACCCCATTGGTAGGTGGCTGCGTCCCACGGCACGAGGCCGATGGGCGGTGGGGGAGCGACGTGCTGCCGCGCTGGAGGCGAGGGACCCGGTGACCCGACCAAGTGAGTGGCGACCGGGAGGTTCGGCGGCGCCGTACGACCTGACGGTCCGGGGCCGACACTGCGGTGAGGGTGACGGTCCTGGTGACCGCCGTCCTCCGCGCGCCCATGTACTTGGGCCCTTCACAGTCTGTCAAGTTACCCTCACGTCATGTCCATGCTGCGACCGGCGTGGGTGTGAGGTGAGGGAGGGGTTTATGAGCCACGGGGGCTTACCGCTCGACGAGATAGTCGCGGGGCATCGTGCGAGCGCGCGCATGCTGGTCCGGCTCAGTCCGCGCCTGCGGCAGGTGGCCGAGCTGGTGGCAGGCGGGCTGAGCGATTCGGATTCGCCGACCGGTTGTTCAAGAAAGGCCGACAACGAGCTGGGGCCTATGGGTGTTGCTGGGCGGTCCAGCGGGCGAGGATCCTCTTGTGAGCCAGCCCATGCCGTAGTTGCCGAAGCCCGAGTGCGTCTTGATCCCCGTCGAGGCCCTACCCGAGGTGTCCACACAGATGGCTGTCGGTCTCGGGGAGGCCGGCATCCCTGCCGGGTTGATCGGTTACGCCCCCACCGGTGGTAGCCCGGGAGTGATCCCGGTCGGTCATGGCCAGTCATGGCCAGTCATGGAATGTGGGTGTTGGCGGTACGAACGCTGTGCCACCGATTTCGTCGCCAAGTGGATCGTTGCCTCATGAGGCGGGATGCCTGATGCCCAGGTGGAAGCGCAGCAGGCGGAGCTGGTCGGGGGTCAGTACGGGTTCCGCGTTGGTGAGTTGTCTGGTGAGGGCCTCCGCGGTGGGGCCCCGTGGCATCGAGTAGGTGGTGGCGGCTTCGCGGGTGAGCCAGTTCTTGAGGTCGCTGCGGGCTCCGTTGCGCAGCATGGGGGAGGGGTCGGTGAAGAGTTCCAGATCGGTGAGCAGTCGCGTCCAGACGTCCCTCTCGTGCAGCAGCCGGTAGGCGGCCATGCGGATGTGCTGTGCGTTGCTCTGGGCGAGGAGGGCCTGGAGGTGTCGCAGGTCCAGGCGGGACGCCCAGGGGAGCAGGGCCCTGGTGACCTGCCGAGTGACCGCGCCGGACGGGTCCGTGAGGAGGGTGGTGACGGTGTCCGGGCCGGCCGCGCCCAGACGGCGCAGTGCTCGTACTGCCTCTGCTCGTCCCCGGGGGCGCGGGTGATCGAGCCAGGGGAGGACGAGTGCCGCGTCGTCCGCCGCTCCGGTTTCGCCGAGGCCCGCTATGGCTCCCGGGGCGGGGAGAGGGGGGACCACGAGGCGCCTGTAGTTCTCAGCCGGGAATGATCCGGCGCGGCGCAGTGCGGCCTGGGCGACCGCCCGTACCGTAGGGCTGCGGTCGGCGAGCGCGGTGACAGCGGGGGTGATGTCTCCTGCTCGGGCCAGCGCGTGTACCGCCTCAGCGCGCACAGCCGCCGTACCGCTCGTCAGCAAGGGACGGACAGCGTCGACGCTTCCGGCAGCGGACGCCTTCCTCACCGCGGCCTCCGCGCACCGGGTCCGGGTCAGCGGGTCGTCGTCGTACTCGGCGGCGCGGAGCAGTTGCGGCAGATCGAGACGGTCGGCGGCGAGTCCCGTCAGGTACGCGATGCGTCGTGTGCGCCGGTCGGGGGCTGCCAGGGCTGCGGCCAGTGACTCGATCGGGCCCTCGCGGAACGCCGACTCGACGCGGTCCGCCAGCCAGCGGCCCTCACGTCGTTCGCTCAGGGCCAGGGCGACCGGCGCGACCGCGAGGAGGGTCGCGGCGGAGGGCTCGGCGAGTTGTTGTTCGAGTGACTTCCGGGCTCGGTCACGGACCTGTGGCACCCAGTCCGCCGCCCGCAGGGCCAGCGAGGGCATCGCCAGGGGGCCGTTGAGTTCCGCCAGACGCGCCACCGCTGCCTCGCGGACCCGGCCGTCGGGGTGGCACGCGGTGGTCGCGAGCCCCAGATAGGAGGATTCGCCCTGCGCCAGCCGCTGTATCGCGGTCGCCGACCAGTGCGGAGCAGGCCACCATGCCCGGCGGGTCGTCGTATCGAGCAGGAACCATACCCGGGGGCCCGCCCGCAGCAGGAGCTGTGCGGTCGCGGCGAGCAGCTCGGGGTCGCCGTCCCGGTCCACGGCGAGGAGCAGCCGTGCCAGTTCATCGGCGTCGTTGTCCTGCGGGGCCTCGGCAGCGGATATAGCGTCGCCGAGTTGCCGCTCGGTCGGTCGGACGGGCAGGCGGTCTTCGGGCAACTGCGGTACGGCGTCCTGTACGTCGGCTCGCGCGCGCCGCCAGTGCCGTAGCAGCTTTCGCCGGAGGCTGCGGGGCACGGCGCTCTCCTTCCGGAGCAGAGGCCGACCGATTGTGCGGCCGAGGTTCGATGATCCTCTTCGTCCGGCCTGATGCGCGAGCGAGTTTTCGCCCGACAATGCGTCGGCAAACCCCCTCACCCGCGGGCGTAGCTTAGGCCTATGACGAAGTACGGATCCTTTCCCGGTACGCGTCCCCGGCGGCTGCGGACCACTCCCGTGATGCGGCGCATGGTCGCCGAGACCCGGTTGCATCCCGCCGATTTCATCCTGCCTGCCTTTGTGCGCGAAGGCGTCACCGAACCCGTGCCCATCGCCGCCATGCCCGGTGTCGTCCAGCACACCCGCGACAGTCTCAAGAAGGCCGCCGTCGAAGCCGTCGAGGCCGGGATCTCCGGGATCATGCTCTTCGGGGTGCCGGAGGAGGGGAAGAAGGACGCCTTCGGGACTCCCGGTACCGATCCCGACGGAATTCTTCAGGTCGCCATCCGTGATGTGCGGGCCGAGGTCGGGGACGAGCTTCTTGTGATGTCCGATCTCTGTCTCGACGAGACCACCGATCACGGGCATTGCGGGGTGCTCGACGCCGAGGGGCGCGTCGACAACGACGCCACCCTTGAGCGGTACGCCGAGATGGCCCAGGTGCAGGCCGACGCCGGGGCGCATGTGCTCGGGCCCAGCGGGATGATGGACGGGCAGATCGGCGTCGTCCGTGACGCCCTCGATCAGATCGGGCGTGAGGATGTCGCCATCCTCGCCTACACCGCGAAGTACGCCTCCGCTTTCTACGGGCCCTTCCGGGAGGCCGTGGGGTCCTCGCTGAAGGGTGATCGCAAGACCTACCAGCAGGACCCTGCCAACGCGCGCGAGTCCCTGCGGGAGTTGGCCCTCGACCTCGAAGAGGGCGCCGACATGGTCATGGTCAAGCCGGCCGGGCCCTACCTCGACATCCTTGCGCGGGTCGCCGACTCCGTCGACGTGCCTGTCGTGGCCTACCAGATCTCCGGGGAGTACTCGATGGTCGAGGCCGCCGCGGAGAAGGGGTGGATCGACCGGGAGCGGGCCGTCCTGGAGACGCTCACCGGGATCCGGCGGGCCGGGGCGCAGAACATCCTCACCTATTGGGCCGTCGAGGCCGCGCGGATGCTTCGCTGAGGGGCGAGTTCTTGGGTGCGGGTGCGTGGGGGCTGGTCGCGCAGTTCCCCGCGCTCCTTACGGGGTTGCGCTGAGGCGGTTGCAAGGTTCCCCTGGCAGCAGTCCCATCGGGGCACCTTGCCGTGTACGGGTGCGAGGTGCCTGGACTGGGCCCCGGTCCTGGGAACCTGCAAGTCCCGCCAGAAGTTAGGTTGTTGACCAACCCAAAGCGAAACACACACCCCCCCAGGGAGTTGCCCCATGCCCGGCGATGCTCTCAGCCAGGACCCCGCGGAGCTGAGAAGGAGGATCGACACCAGCAAGGCGCACCCCGCCCGGGTGTACGACGTCTTCCTCGGCGGCAAGGACAACTACCCCATGGACCGCGCCGCCGCGGCCGCCGCCCTCTCCGCCAACCCCCGCGGGTATCTCGACGTTCGCCACAACCGCGACTTCATGCGCCGCGCCGTCACCCGGCTCGCCCAGCACGACGGCATACGGCAGTTCCTCGACATCGGCACCGGGCTGCCCACGGGCGACAACGTCCACCAGATCGCCCAGCGGGTCATTCCCGACGCGAGGGTCGTCTACGTCGACAACGACCCGGTTGTTCTCGCGCACGCCCGTGCTCTGCTCACCAGCGGGCCCGAGGGACGTACCAACTACATCGACGCGGACTTCCGCCACCCCAAGTCCATCCTCGAACAGGCCGCCGAGACCATCGACTTCGGGCAGCCCGTCGCCCTCGTCCTCGCCGCCATCCTGCACTTCGTGGAGGACGACGAGGCCTACTCGGTGGTCCGGGGGCTCATGGACGCCCTGCCGTCGGGGTCCCGTCTCGTGCTCAGTCATCTCACCGACGAGATTCACCCCGTGCCGACCCGCGCCGTCCAACGGACCTACACCGAGCGCGGGTTCACCTTCGTGTTCCGGTCCAAGGACGAGGTCGAGCGGTTCTTCACGGACACCCCCGGGCTCACCCTCGACGAACCCGGTGTCGTGCCCGTCCACCAGTGGCACCCGGACCCGGCGCCCCTCCCGCCCGCCATCGACCCCGCCGACTTCGACGCCCTCGACGACATCGAGAAGATCCGCTACCGCGACATCAACGACGTCACCGACGACGACATCAATGTCTACGGGGCGAGTGGTCGTAAGGCCTGACAGCAGAGAGAGTGACAGCAGACATAGGGGAGGGGCTGTGCGCGGGAACCCGCGCACAGCCCCTCCCCTATGTCTCCGAGGGCTCAGAGACTCAGAGCCGTTCCGGCGTCCTGATGCCCAGCAGCGCCATGCCCTTGTGCAGCGTCCGCGCCGTGATGTCCACCAGGAACAGACGGTTCTCCACGACCTCCGGGGCGTTGTCCGCCGAGAGGACCTGGCACTGGTCGTAGAACGTCGTCAGCAGCGTGGCCAGGTGGTAGAGGTACGCCGCCATCTTGTGGGGTTCGTACGCCGCCGCGACCTCCCGGACCGTCTCCGCGAACTGGTCCAGGTACAGGCCCAGGGCGCGTTCGGCGGGGGCGAGGGGGAGCTCCGGGTGGGGGACCGGGCGAGCCTCGCCCGCCTTGCGGAGGATCGACTGGATACGGGCGTACGCGTACTGGAGGTACACCGACGTGTCGCCGTTCAGCGACACCATCTGGTCCAGGTCGAACTTGTAGTCCCGCACCGCCGATGTCGACAGGTCCGCGTACTTCACGGCGCCGATGCCGACCCACCGGCCGTTCTCGGTGATCTCCTGCTCGCTCAGGCCCACCTTCTCGGCCTTCTCCCGCACCACGGCCGTGGCCCGCTCGACCGCCTCGTCGAGGAGGTCCTCCAGCCGTACCGTCTCGCCCTCACGCGTCTTGAACGGCCGGCCGTCCTTGCCGAGCACCGTGCCGAACGCCAGATGCAGCGCCGTCGCGTCGCCGTTCAGCCAGCCCGCCCTGCGTGCCGTCTCGTAGACCATCTTGAAGTGCAGCGACTGGCGCACGTCGACGACGTACAGCAGCGTCGACGCCTTCAGGTTGAACACCCGGTCGCGGATCGCCGACAGGTCGGTCGCCGCGTAGCCGAAGCCGCCGTCGGACTTCTGGACGATCAGCGGGACCGGGTTGCCGTCGGCGCCCTTGATGTCGTCGAAGAACACGCACAGCGCGCCCTCCGAGCGCACCGCGATGCCCGACTCCTCCAGCATCCGGCAGGTCTCCGCCAGCATGTCGTTGTACCCGGACTCGCCGACGATGTCGGGGTCCCGGATCTCCATGTCCAGCTTCTCGAAGACCGAGTAGAAGTAGATCTTCGACTCGTCGACGAACTTCTGCCAGGTGGCGAGGGTGTGCGGCTCACCGGCCTGGAGGTCGACCACCCTGCGCCGCGCCCGCGTCTTGAAGTCCTCGTCGAAGTCGAAGAGGGACCGCGCCGCCTTGTACAGGTGGTTCAGGTTGGACATCGCCTCCTCGCCGCTCGCCGCACCGGTCCGGTGGTCCAGCTCGTGCGGGTGCTCGTCCAGGTACTGGATGAGCATGCCGAACTGGGTGCCCCAGTCGCCGATGTGGTGGCGCCGTACGACCGTCTCGCCCGTGAACTCCAGCAGCTGCACCACCGCGTCGCCGATCACCGCCGACCGCAGATGCCCGACGTGCATCTCCTTCGCCACGTTCGGCTGGGCGTAGTCGATGACCGTCGTGCCCGCGTTCGCGTTGTACGGCACGCCGAGGCGGCCCGTGTCGTCCGCGTACCGCGCCGCCAGGTTCCCGGTGATCGCCTTGTCGGCGATCGTGAGGTTCAGGAAGCCGGGACCGGACACCTCGACGTCCGCGATCACATCACCGGTGGTCACCTGCGACACGACCTGCGCCGCCAGCTCCCGCGGGTTCGCCTTCGCCCGCTTGGCGAGGGCCAGGATGCCGTTGGCCTGATAGTCGGCCCGGTCGCTTCGTCGCAGCAGCGGGTCCGCACCGGCGGCCTCCGGCAGGGTGGCCGAGAGGGCGGACGCGAGCTGCTGCTGGACGGAATCGCTGAGGGACGTGACCGAGGCCATGGGAGGTGCCGTTCTCCTCGAGGAATGGAAAGCCACGCCCAGTATCCCACGGGGGGTAAAGCGGTTTTCTCCGCCGGGAGGCCGTCTGTGAGAATGGGGTGTCACCCGTGTCACCCCTCTGTTCATCCCGCTCAGGAAGAAGGACGTGCCGATCGTGGCTCAGAGCACCGAGACCACCGACTGGGTCTCCCGTTTCGCGGACGAGGTCATCGAGGAGTCGGAGCGTCGGTCCCCGGGCAAACCGGTCGTCGTCGCGTCCGGACTCTCCCCCTCAGGTCCCATCCACCTGGGCAACCTCCGCGAGGTCATGACCCCGCACCTGGTCGCCGACGAGATCCGCCGCCGCGGTCGCGAGGTGCGCCACCTGATCTCGTGGGACGACTACGACCGCTACCGCAAGGTCCCCTTCGGCGTCCCCGGCACCGACGAGTCCTGGGCCGAGCACATCGGAAAGCCCCTGACCGCCGTCCCGGCCCCCGAGGGCTCGCCCTACCCGAACTGGGCCGAGCACTTCAAGGCCGCGATGATCGAGTCGCTCGCCGAGCTGGGCGTCGAGTTCGACGGCATCAGCCAGACCGCGCAGTACACCTCCGGCGTCTACCGCGAGCAGATCCTGCACGCCATGAAGCACCGGCAGGACATCGACGCCGTCCTCGCCCAGTACCGCACCAAGGCCAAGCCCGCCCATCCCGCCAAGAAGCAGCAGCAGAAGGCCGTCGACGAGGCCGAGCTGGAGGCCGAGGAGGGCTCCGGCGCCGCGTCCGAGGACGACGGCAGCTCCGGCTCCGCCGGGTACTTCCCGTACAAGCCGTACTGCGGCACCTGCGAGAAGGACCTCACCACCGTCACCTCCTACGACGACGACACCACCGAGCTCGCCTACGTCTGCACCGCGTGCGGCTTCACCGAGACCGTCCGGCTCAGCGAGTTCAACCGCGGCAAGCTGGTCTGGAAGGTCGACTGGCCGATGCGCTGGGCCTACGAGGGCGTGATCTTCGAGCCCAGCGGCGTCGACCACTCCTCGCCCGGCTCCAGCTTCCAGGTCGGCGGTGAGATCGTCGGCATCTTCGGCGGCACCCGGCCCATCGGGCCCATGTACGCCTTCGTCGGCATCTCCGGCATGGCCAAGATGTCGTCCTCGCGCGGCGGTGTGCCGACCCCGGGCGACGCCCTGAAGATCATGGAACCCCAGCTGCTGCGCTGGCTCTACGCCCGCCGCCGCCCCAACCAGTCCTTCAAGATCGCCTTCGACCAGGAGATCCAGCGGCTCTACGACGAGTGGGACAAGCTCGCCGCCAAGGTCGACGACGGCTCCGCCCTCCCCGGCGACATCGCCGCCTACACCCGTGCCGTCGGCACAGCGGGCGCCGAGCTGCC
Source organism: Streptomyces sp. YIM S03343 (assembly GCF_054729195.1). Taxonomy (NCBI): domain Bacteria; kingdom Bacillati; phylum Actinomycetota; class Actinomycetes; order Kitasatosporales; family Streptomycetaceae; genus Streptomyces; species Streptomyces sp. YIM S03343. The sequence continues at coordinate 4,019,981 of NZ_JBPUKX010000001.1, read as the reverse complement.
GAGGACGGCCCGCCCGCTGCCGTACCGCACGCTGGCCTCCGTCGCCGACATCACCGCGGGCCACCAGGACCAGGCGCTGCGCATCCTCTCCGACCTCGACCCCGCCCACCCGCTCGGCTCCCTCGACGAGGCCCGCCCGCGGTACGACAAGGCCGAGGCCTGGATCAACACGCACGTCCCGGCCGACCAGCGCACCATCGTCCGCGACGAACCCGACGCCGAGCTGCTGAAGTCCCTCGACGAGGCCGACCGGCAGTCCCTGCGGCTGCTGCTCGACGGGCTCGCCGCGAACTGGTCCCTCGACGGGCTCACCCATCTCGTCTACGGCGTCCCCAAGGTCCAGGCCGGCTTCGCCGCCGACGCCACGCCCAAGGAGCTGCCGCCGGAGATCAAGACCGCCCAGCGGACCTTCTTCGCCCTGCTCTACCACCTGCTCGTCGGCCGCGACACCGGCCCCCGGCTGCCCACGCTGCTGCTGGCGGTCGGGCAGGAGCGGGTGCGGGGGCTGCTCGGGGAGTGAGCCGACGCTGCGCGCTCCGCGGGATGCGCCGCGATTGGCCGTCGATCGTCTGCGGGCCCGTCGTGGCTGGTCGCGCCCGCGCGGCGGAGCCGCAGATCGGTACAGCCCCGCGCCCCTATGGGGCGCTGCCGAACCGTATAGCCGACTTCGCCGGGGCCGCTGAGCGGACATGCGCGATGCACAAGGAGGGGGCCCCACGCCAGGCGTGGGGCCCCCTCCTCATGTACGTCCACACCACTCGCTACGCGATGTGGTCCTCCTCCAGCTCCGCGTTGTAGCGGTTCGTGAAGCGGTTCACCATGCGCTTGGCCTCGTCCGGCGCGAGCTGGATGCTGAACTCCGCCTCCACGTTCTCGCCGAACTCCCGCGGGGTGGGGTAGCTGCCGTTTATCGACTGCTTGAACACGCCGTAGTACGAGTCCTCGTCCGGTTCAGGGGAGCCGCCCCCCTCGCCCAGCTCACGGGTGCGGTTGCCGGACACCGGGATCGGGAAGCTGCCGGTCTCCTCCATGGACGACTCCATGGGCGACGGCTCCGTCGCCACCGGCACACCGCCCTCGGCGTACTGGCCCTCGTACGGGCCCTCGTACGGGCCTCCGTACTGCTGCTGGAACTGCTCGCGGAACTGCCGCTGGAACTGGCGGTCCCGGAGCTGCTGCTCCTGGAACTGCTCCGGCTGCTGCTGGTCCTCGTACCACTCCTCGTACTGCTCCTCCGGGACGTACTGGAGGTCGTAGGCGGGGTCGTACGCGGGGTCGTAACCACCCTGGTAGCCGGCCTGCTGCGGCGGCGTGCCGTTGAACCAGGGGCTCTGCTCCTCCCCCTGCGACCCCTGCGAGCCCTGGGGCCCCTGCTGGGGGCCGGTGCCGGGCGGCGCGGTCCGCTGGTGCGGGAGACTGACCTGCTGCTGGACTGCGGCAGGACCCCCGGGACCCCCAGGCAGCTGCGGCTGCTGCTGGACCTGCTGTTGAAGCTGCTGCGGTGCCTGGGCGGGGACCACCACCGGCTCGATGCCCGCCGCGGCGAGCCCCGCACCGGCGGTCTCCGCGAGCGGGACGCCGTAGCGGGCCAGCCGCAGCGGCATCAGGGACTCCACCGGGGCCTTGCGGCGCCAGGCGCGGCCGAAGCGGGAGCGCAGGCGGGCCTGGTAGACGAGTCGTTCCTGCTCCAGCTTGATGACCTGCTCGTACGACCGCAGCTCCCACAGCTTCATCCGGCGCCACAGCAGGAAGGTCGGCACGGGCGAGAGCAGCCAGCGGGTGAGGCGGACGCCCTCCATGTGCTTGTCGGCGGTGATGTCCGCGATCCGGCCGATGGCGTGCCGGGCGGCCTCGACGGAGACCACGAACAGCACCGGGATCACCGCGTGCATGCCCACGCCCAGCGGGTCCGGCCAGGCGGCGGCGCCGTTGAAGGCGATGGTCGCCGCGGTCAGCAGCCAGGCCGTCTGCCGCAGCAGCGGGAACGGGATACGGATCCACGTCAGCAGCAGGTCGAGCGCGAGCAGCACACAGATGCCCGCGTCGATGCCGATCGGGAAGACATAGGAGAAGCTGCCGAAGCCCTTGCGCAGGGCGAGGGTACGGACCGCCGCGTAGGAACCGGTGAAGCCGATCCCGGCGATGATCACGGCGCCGGTCACGACCACGCCGATGAGAACGCGGTGCATCCGAGTCAGCTGCAGTGGCGCGGCCACCCGTACTCCCCTCCCAAAGCGTGTTGTTGCGCGCAACAGGGTGGCACATGTGTGCGGCGCGCGCGTGGCCGGTACATCAGCACACCTATGATCAGCTCTTCGAGGAGGTCTTGGAAGCCGACGAAGAGGCCGACGCCGTAGGCGACTTGGACGCGGACCTGGACGCCGACTTCGAGGGGGACGCGCTCGCGCTGCTGCCGCCGGACGACCCCGACGACCCCGACGACGATCCGTCGCCGTTGGCCGAGGACACCGTGGCGACGACCTCCTTGACCGCCTTCTCCGCCGCCTTCGCGAGGTCGTCGGCGTCCGGCGTCTTGTCGCCCGCGAGACCGGCGCCGTTGTAGTCGAGGGTGACGACGACGTTCTGGACGCGGGCCACGACCGTCTGCTGCTTGAAGGCGCCTTCCTTCTTCTTCAGGTCGTAGCGCACCAGCGTCGCCTGGTCGCCCGCCTGCGCGACCGCCTCGGTCTTCACGTTCCTGGCGCCCGTCACCGCCTTGGCGTCCGAGACCTGCTTGGCGAAGTACGCCTCGGCCTGGGCGTTGCCCGAGCCGCGGTTGGCATCGGAGTCGAAGCGCAGCAGGGCCACATTGAGCCAGCGGAACTGGGAGCCCTTCACACCGTTGTTGTCCAGGCTGCTCCAGTTGCAGCCGGCCCGTGTCACCGGGTCGTCCGAGGAGGCCTTCTTGGCCGACTTCACGCCCTCGGGGACCAGTTCGCCCAGCGTCTTCTTCGTCAGCACGGCGCAGGCCTCGGGCAGCTTGGCGTAGGCGGCCGCCTGCACGGTCGGCGAGGCCGACTCCGTGGCGCCGTCGCTCTTGCCGCCGTCGCCGCCCTGGCTGCTGCCGCTGCTGTCCGCCGTGGCCTTGGCGTCGCCGCCCGAGTCGGAGCCGGAGTCCGAGCATCCGGCGGCGAGGAACAGCACCGGGACGGCGGCCGCGCAGACCACGGCGCGGTGCAGACGCCGCGGACGGCGGGCGCCCGGCTGTCCCTCCCTGCCGGAAAGGCCGTCCAGTACGTCGCGGTTGTCCCGCTCGCCCTGGACGTGTCGGTGGTGTCGCTCGTCTCGGTCGTCTCGCTGGGCTGCTCGGTGCATGCTTCCTTCACTCATGACGCTCGTGGTTCCTGCGGTCGGATCGGGTCCGAGTGGCCACCGTACGCGGTGAGAAAGCTGTGCGGTTCCGGTTCAAGGGCTTTGCGCACCGCCGCCCGGGGCGGTGCGGGGAGCCTCAACTGCTCAGCGATCCGGCCAGTTGTGCGGCCAGTTTCCTGGCCTTGTCCTGCATTTCCTGGCTGTCCGGCACGGCCGTGACGGTGGCGGGCTGCTCGGCGTACTCGATGGTGACGATCACATTGGACGTGCGGAACACCACAGTCACCGTTCGCTGCTTGGCCGTCGAGCCGGAGCTGGAGAGGGTGTCGTCGAGGTACGCCTCGTCGCCGAGATCGGTCAGCGGGCGGGAGCGGAGGTCGCTCGGGGTCGTGGTGGGGGACCCGGAGGCGGAGGTGGAGGCGGAGGCGGTGGCGGTCGGGGAGGCGGTGGACGCGGAGGCGGTCGCGGTGCCCATCGGTTCGGTGCCGGAGCTGGCGGAACCCGAGGTGGTGGGCGCGGGCAGACCGGCGCCGGTCTGCTTGCCGGCGAAGATCTTCTCGGCCTGGCTGTCGTCGCTCACGCTGTTGTCGTAGGACACCACGCGTTCGAGGTCGACGAAGAGATGGTCGGTGGCGTTCGCCGAGGCGACCTTCCAGCGGCAGCCGGCCTTGCGGTCCGTGTCGTACGTCAGCGTGGCGTCGCCCTCGTACGCCTGCGCGCGCTGGGTCTCGTCGGCGATCTGGGGGATGCCGGGGAGGAGGGAGTCCAGGGTGTCGTGGCTGACGGCACCGCACGGCTCGGGCAGCGTGTCGTACTTGCCGGGCTGGGCGGCCACGGTGGCCGTACCGGCGTCGCCCGGATTGGAGTTGTCGGTCGACGTGCCGCTTCCGGAACTGCTGGTGCAGCCGGTCAGCAGCACTGCGAGGAGCGCGGCGGTGCCGGTTACGTATGCCTTCCGCTGCACGGTGAGGCTCCTCTCGACGTTCTCGGCAGCCCTCTGCGGTGCGGCCGCCGGTGTGCCGTGACGATGATCGTCCTTCTGTGTCCCCGCAGGTTAATCGTTTGCCGCGTGGGGGTGCCCGCTGGAGACAATGTGTATCGCACGCAAAGCCGTTGACGCCGGTTGGTTGACCCGTTTCACCGACCTTGGCGCCGTTTTTGTGCTTTGAATCTTTTCTTTGCCTATCGGGGGAATGAGGACGATATGTCGTACGTGGAGATACCGGGCGCGCAGATACCGATCCGGATGTGGGCCGACCCCGCCTTGGTGGAGGACGGCGCGATGCAGCAACTGCGCAATGTCGCGACCCTGCCCTGGATCAAGGGCCTCGCCGTCATGCCCGATGTGCACTACGGCAAGGGCGCCACGGTCGGCTCGGTCATCGCCATGCAGGGTGCGGTCTGCCCGGCGGCGGTGGGTGTGGACATCGGCTGTGGAATGTCGGCGGTGAAGACGTCCCTGACGGCCAATGACCTCCCGGGCGACCTCTCCCGCGTGCGCTCGAAGATCGAGCAGGCGATTCCGGTGGGGCGCGGGATGCACGACGACCCGGTGGACCCGTCCCATATGCACGGCTTCGCCACCGCGGGGTGGGACGACTTCTGGAAGCGGTTCGATGATGTGGCGGAAGCGGTCAAGTTCCGTACCGAACGCGCCACGAAGCAGATGGGTTCGCTCGGATCCGGCAACCACTTCATCGAAGTCTGCACGGACACGACCGGTTCCGTCTGGCTGATGCTCCACTCCGGTTCCCGCAACATCGGCAAGGAACTCGCCGACCACCACATCGGGGTGGCGCAGCAACTGCCGCACAACCAGGGCCTGGTCGACCGCGATCTCGCGGTGTTCATCGCGGACACCCCGCAGATGGCGGCGTACCGTAACGACCTGTTCTGGGCGCAGGAGTACGCCAAGTACAACCGCACCATCATGATGGCGCTGGTGAAGGACGTGATCCGCAAAGAGTTCAAGAAGGCGAAGCCGGTCTTCGAGCCGGAGATCTCCTGCCACCACAACTATGTGGCCGAGGAGCGGTACCAGGGTATGGACCTGCTGGTCACCCGTAAGGGCGCGATCCGCGCGGGCTCCGGCGAATACGGCATCATCCCCGGCTCCATGGGGACGGGCTCGTACATCGTGCGGGGTCTCGGGAACGCCCTGTCCTTCAACTCCGCGTCGCACGGCGCGGGTCGGCGCATGAGCCGCAACGCGGCGAAGCGGCGCTTCACGGCGCAGGACCTGGCGGAGCAGACCCAGGGCGTGGAATGCCGCAAGGACTCCGGCGTGGTGGACGAGATCCCGGCCGCGTACAAGCCGATCGAGCAGGTCATCGACCAGCAGCGGGACCTCGTCGAGGTCGTCGCGAAGCTCAAGCAGGTGGTGTGTGTGAAGGGCTGACGGCGGCCAGGTCGCCGCGCGTCAGTCTTCATACGCCGGGCTGTGCGGGTCGGTGGTCAGAGCTCCCGGTGGACCTTGGTGTTGGAGGCCTGGGCGCGGGGGCGGAGGACCAGGAGGTCCACGTTGACGTGGGACGGGCGGGTGATCGCCCAGGTGATGGTGTCGGCCACGTCGTCGGCGGTGAGGGGTTCGGCGACGCCGGCGTAGACCTTCGCCGCCTTCTCCTCGTCGCCGCCGAAGCGGGTCAGGGCGAACTCGTCCGTCTTGACCATGCCCGGTGCGATCTCGATCACCCGCACCGGCCTGCCCACGATCTCCAGACGCAGCGTCTCGGCGAGGACGTGCGCGCCGTGCTTCGCGGCGACATAGCCCGCGCCGCCCTCGTAGGTCGCGTGGCCCGCCGTCGACGACACGATCACCACCGTGCCGTCCCCGCTCGCCTCCAGCTTCGGCAGCAGCGCCTGCGTCAGATTCAGGGTGCCGATGACGTTCGTCTCGTACATCGTGCGCCAGGCGGCCGGGTCGCCCGTCGCCACCGGGTCCGCGCCCAGCGCGCCGCCCGCGTTGTTCACCAGCACCCCGATCGTGCGGAACGCCGTGGCGAACTCGTCCACCGCCGCCCGGTCCGTCACGTCCAGCTGGTACGCCGTCGCCGCGTGCCCCGCCGCGTTGATCTCCGCCGCGACCGCCTCGATACGGTCCTTGCGGCGCGCCGTCAGCACCACCCGGTAACCGGCCTCGGCGAGCTGCCGTGCCGTGGCCGCCCCGATTCCGCTGCTCGCTCCCGTGACGACGGCTATACGGGATACGGCGGGCGGACGTGCGGGGGTGGCCATGGCTGCTCCAGGGGAGTGGGGAGGACCGATCACGGGTGGTCGGGGAGGGCACTGCTCTTGCTTTTGCTCAGCGTAGGTGAGGCCGTGAAGCCGTTCAGCCGCCGTTCCGCGGCGCCCACATGATGACCGCCATCCCGGCCAGGCAGATCAGCGCGCCCAGCACGTCCCACCGGTCCGGCCGGAAGCCGTCGGCCACCATCCCCCACACGATCGACCCGGCGACGAAGATGCCTCCGTAGGCCGCCAGGATCCGCCCGAAGTGGGCGTCCGGCTGGAAGGTCGCCACGAAGCCGTACGCGCCCAGGGCCACGATCCCCGCCCCGATCCACGGCCAGCCACGGTGCTCCCGCACGCCCTGCCACACCAGCCACGCCCCGCCGATCTCGAACACCGCGGCGACGACGAACAGGGCTGCTGAGCGGAGGACCGACATGCGAGCAGCTTCGCACGGCCGCCGGGCGGGTCGTCCGCCGGTGATCGAGACGGTGATCGAGGCCCTGATCGAGCCGGTGGTCGAGGCCCCGATCGAGCCGGTGGTCGAGGCCCCGATCGAGGCGGTGATCCAGACCGTGTTCCAGACCATGATCCAACCGTGTTCCAGACCGTGATCCGGATGGTGAGAGGACGGTAGGGGAGCGGGCCTGGTTGCAGCTCGGCGGTGAGATCCAAGTAAGAAGGCCCGGCGGAGCACAGCTCATCAGCTCGTACGACTCCGAAAACTTGGCAAACTGGACGAGTGCCCAACACTGTGTTGCTCGCCGAAGACGACCGTGCGATCCGCCATGCCCTGGAGCGGGCCCTGACGCTCGAAGGCTACGAGGTGACCGCGGTCGCCGATGGCGTCGAGGCGCTGGCGCAGGCCCATCGCACCCCACCCGACGTGCTCGTCCTGGATGTGATGATGCCCGGCATCGACGGGCTCCAGGTGTGCCGGGTGCTGCGCGCCGAGGGCGACCGCACCCCGATCCTCATGCTCACCGCGCTCGTCGAGACCGCCGACCGCATCGCGGGCCTGGACGCGGGCGCCGACGACTACGTCGTGAAGCCGTTCGACGTGGAGGAGGTCTTCGCCCGGCTGCGCGCCCTGCTGCGCCGCACCAGCATCCCCGCCACCGTCCCCGCGAGCGGCGCCGCGGCCGGGGACGGGCACGGGCCGCGCGACCCGCAGATCTCCGACCGGCTGCTGGAGGCGGCCGGGCTGCGCATGGACCTCCAGGCCCGCCGGGTGTGGCGCGGCTCGCGCGAGCTGGAGCTGACCCGCACCGAGTTCGAGCTGCTGGAGCTGCTGGTCCGCAACGCGGGCATCGTCCTCGACCACTCCACCATCTACGACCGTATCTGGGGCTACGACTTCGGCCCCGGCTCGAAGAACCTCGCCGTCTACGTCGGCTATCTGCGCCGCAAGCTCGACGAGCCCGGCGCCCCGCAGCTGATCCACACCGTCCGTGGAGTGGGTTACGTGTTGCGGGAGGACTGAGTGCGCCACCTCCGGCGAGCGGCCGACGCCGGGCGGTCGTCGCACGTCCCGCTGACGCAAGTGTCCGGTGACCCGCACGGTGACCCGCACGGTGACCCGCACGGTGACCCGCACGGTGACCCGCACGGTGACCCGCACGGTAGCCCGCATGGCGGCCCGCGTGGTGGCTCGTCCGGCGGCTCGTCCGGTGGCCCGTCCGGTGGCCCGTCCGGCGGTCTGCCCGGCGGCCCGTCCGGCGGTCTGCCCGGTGGCCCGCCCGGCGGTCTTCCCCGCGCGCTGCCCGGCGGACTGCGGAGGCGGCTTCGGGGCCGGCTGCGCGGCGGGCTGAAGCTGCTGTCCCTGCGCACCACCTTCGCCGTGTCCTTCGCGGCCGTCACCGCCGCCGTCACGGTCGTCGTCGGCATCCTGTCGTACAACGCGGCGGCCCGGCTGGTGCGGGTGGACCAGCAGTCGGTATTCGCCGAGGTCGTGCAGGACCTGCGCGACGAGGTGCGCCAGCACCAGATGGTCCCGGACGACTTCTCCTCCTCCGCGCCCGGCCACGACATCGTGCGGCCTTCCCGCACCGACGTACAGGTGCTGGGCCCGGACGGCGCCGTCCGCGACAGCGGCAGCCCCGGCCTCCCGGTCACTGCCCGTGACCTGAAGATCGCCGCGGCCTTCACGGCCGGGAAAATGGTCGAGCACAAGGACGTCGCCGTCGACGAAGGGGTGTACCGCATCGCCACGGTGGCGCTCGGCGACGGGCGGGGCGCGGTGCAGGTGGCGCAGGAGTTCAGCGACACCGAGGATCTGCTGCGCGCCCTCCAGCAGCGCACGCTGCTGATGATGCTGATCGTGGTGACCGCCGCCGGGCTGTTCGGCTGGTGGCTGGCCAAGCGCATCACCCGCCGCCTCGTGATTCTCACCTCCGCCGCCGAGAACGTCGCCCGCACCCGGCAGCTGGGCGTCGAGGTGCCCGTCACCGGCTATGACGAGGTGGGCCGCCTCGGCCGCTCCTTCGACCGCATGCTCGGCCGGCTCGCCCAGTCGGAGGAGGACCAGCGCCGGCTGGTCCAGGACGCGGGGCACGAACTGCGCACCCCGCTGACCTCGCTGCGCACCAACATCTCCCTGCTGCGCCGTATCGACGAACTGCCGCCCGCCACCCGGGAGGAACTGGTCGCCGACCTCACCCAGGAGGCCCGTGAGCTGACCGACCTGGTCAACGAACTGGTCGACCTCGCGGCCGGGCAGTCCGACGCCGAGCCCCCGCAGCATGTCGACCTGGCCGACATCGCCGAGGACGTCGCCGGGCTCGCACGGCGCCGTACCGGCCGGCAGATCGTGCTGCGCGCGAGCGGCGACACGACCACCGACGGCCGCCCTGCCATGCTCCAGCGCGCGATGTCCAACCTGGTGGAGAACGCAGCCAAGTTCGACCGCGGCGGCGCGGCGCCCATCGAGATCAGCGTGTGCGGTCCGGCGCGGCCGGGGACCGTGCGGGTGGAGGTGCTCGACCGGGGGCCCGGGATCGCCGAGGAGGATCTGATCCGGGTCTTCGACCGTTTCTACCGCGCCGCCGACGCCCGTTCGCTGCCCGGCTCCGGCCTCGGCCTCTCGATCGTGCGGGAGGTGGCCCTCGCGCACGGCGGGGCGCCGTACGCACGGCACCGGGAGGGCGGCGGGACGGTGATCGGTTTCACGGTCGGCGGCGCCGAGGAGGAGACGGCGGCGGGCATACGGTCGTCGTGACGCGGACGACACGCTGCGGTCTGCGGCGGTCTGTGGCGGTCGGGGGCGGTCTGCGGCGGGGTGCGTGACGGTGACCGGCGGCTCCGCCCACCAGGGAGGGAGGCCCGGATGCCGGGAGACGTGGGATCGACGGTTGGATCGACGGAGTCGGCCGAGGCCGCCGCGCTGGACGCGATCGACGAGGCGGCCGCGGCCCGCACGCTGCTGGAGCTGATCGCGGTGCCCAGCGTCAGCGGCAGCCCGGCGGAGTCGGAGCTCCAGCACCTGCTGGCCGCCCGGCTCGACCGGCTCGGCATGGAGACCGACCTGTGGTCGATGGATCTGCCCGAGCTCTACGCCGACCCCGGCTTCCCCGGCCTGGAGGCGCCGCGCGAGGAGGCGTGGGGCCTGGTCGGCCGGACCCCGGACACCGGCGGCGACGGGCCCGAACTGGTCCTCCAGGGCCATGTGGACGTCGTCCCGCCCGGCGACCTCGCCGCCTGGTCCGGCGATCCCTTCACACCCCGGGGGACCGGTGACGTCGTACACGGGCGCGGCGCCTGCGACATGAAGGCCGGGCTGGTCGCGCACCTCACCGCGCTGGAGGCGATCCGGGCGGCGGGCCTGCGGCTGCGCGGGCGGGTCGCGGCGCACTTCGTCGTCGGCGAGGAGGACGGCGGGCTCGGCGCCTTCGGCACCCTGCGGCGCGGCTACGGCGGTGACGCCTGTGTCATCACCGAACCGACCGGCGGCACGCTCATCACCGCCAACGCGGGTGCCCTCACCTTCCGGCTCACGGTGCCGGGCCTGGCGGCGCACGCCAGCTCACGGGACGCCGGGGTCAGCGCGATCGACGCCTATCTGCCGCTGCACCGGGCGCTGGCCGCGCTGGAGACCGAGCGCAACCGTGACGTGTCACCGCTGATGGCCGAGTACCCCATCCCGTACGCGCTGTCCGTCGGCACCGTGCGCTCCGGCGACTGGGCCAGCAGCGTGCCCGACCTCCTCGTCGCCGAGGGCCGGCTGGGCGTACGGCTCGACGAGGACCCGGTGGACGCACGGGCCGCGCTGGAGCAGCGGATCGCCGAGACCTGCGCCGCCGATCCCTGGCTGCGGGAGCATCCGGCGGTGGTGAGCTGGCCGGGCGGGCAGTTCGCGAGCGGACGGCTGGCGGCCGGGCATCCACTACGGGAGGTGGTGCGGGGCGCGGCGGCCGACGCGGCCGGGGGCGGCACCGGGCCGCGGGAGCGCGGGGCGCCGTACGGCAGTGATCTGCGGCTGTACTCCGGGGCGGGCGTGCCGACGCTGCAGTACGGGCCGGGTGACGTCCGGGTTGCGCACAGCGCGCGGGAGCGGGTGTCGGTGCGTGAGGTGACGGAGGTGGCGCGGGCGCTGGTGCTGACGGTGCTGCGGACGGTGGGCGTGGCGGACTGAGCGCCCCCGCCGCCCCTTCCCGTTCCCGTCCCTGGCTGCTGCGCCCCCAGACCCCGCTTTGTCGGCCCTTCGGGCCTCGTCCTCAAACGCCGGACGGGCTGAAATTCAGCCCGTCCGGCGTTTGAGGAGCGGGGGTACGGGGGCGGCGCCCCCGTGACGGGACGGGAAGGGGCGGCGGGGGCGAAACCCAGGTGGTGTCATGAGGCGCCGATGTGTTCCAGCAGGGCGTGGAGGTCGTGGCCGGCCTCGGCCGTGGCGAGGGTTGCGGTGGCCAGGACTGCCAGCGTCGTGAGGGCGAAGGCGGGATTCCGGCCGAGCGGCGGGGCGAGCAGCGCGGCGACCCGGCGCGGGACCGGTCCGGCTCCGGCGAGGGGGCCGCGGCGGCCGGGGAACGGGACGCGTTCGCGGGTGATCCCGAGGAACCCGAACACCGCGCCCGCCGCCCGCGCCAGGGCCGGGGTGCGATGAGCGGCCAGCGCCGCCTTGCCGACGGTACGGGCCACCTGGCGGCGGTCGCCGGTGGAGGCCGCCGCCGACTCGTCCGCCCAGCGCTCGATGGTGTACGTCACCGCCGTGGCGAACGGCCGCAGGAACGGGTTGGCGGCCGCGCCGAGCTGGGCTAGGGCCACGAACGCGTAGTGGTGGGCGGTGAGATGGGCGCGCTCGTGGGCGAGCAGGATGTCGTGCTCGGATTCGTGCAGCGTGTCCAGCATCCCCGTGGAGACCACGATCCGGCCGGGCAGCCCCGGCAGAGCGTAGGCGTCGGGGGCGGTGTCCTCGACGACGACCAGTCCGTCCTGGGCGGGCATACAGGCGGCGTCCAGAGCGGCGGCGGCCAGGGTGCCGGCGCGGCGCCAGAGCATCCGGGCGGCGGTGAGCACGGCGCCGCCGAGCAGCAGCCCCGCCGCCAGGGCGACGGAGAGCTCGGCGGGGTCGGTGGTGCTCGCCGTACCGGCCGACCAGTGGCCGAGCGCGGCCAGCTGCGGCACGCGTACCAGTCCGGTGACGGCCAGCAGAGCCAGGGCGATCGTGCTCGCGGTGCCCAGGATGAGCGAGGAGGCGGTGAGCAGCCAGGTGGCCAGCCGGGGTTCGCAGCGCTCGGACAGCGGCCGCGCGCCGAGCGGGGCGATGAGCGACAGCAGCAGGGGCACGTAGACGGCGATGCGCATGCGCGGATCTCTCTGGCGGTCTGGCGGTGGGGACGACCGGTGGTGCGGATCAGCGGCCGGGGCTGTCGTGGGTGTCGTCGTGGGCGTCGTCGTCGGGGCCGAGCAGCTGGCGCAGCAGTTCGGCGTCCGAGTCGGACAGCTCGTCGGCGAAGCGGGCGAGGACGGCCTCGCGGTCGGGGCGTTCCTCCAGCACGGTACGCATCCGGCGGGCGGCGAAACCGGCGTCGTCGGTGACGGGGGCGTAGGCGTACGCCCGTCCGCGCGCGGTGCGGGAGAGCAGTCCCTTGGTGTGCATACGGGTGAGGATCGTTACGACGCTGCTGTACGACAGTCCGTCGCCGAGGCGTTCGGTCACCTCACCGGGGGTCAGCGCGTTTCCGGCCCGCTGGAGCAGGCCGAGGATCTGCGCCTCACGGGCTCCGTTGGCCCGCTTGGGGCCGCGGCGGTGCGTGTCGGGTGCCATGGCGTTTGTCGTTCTCCCGGTCGTCTTCTACAGTCGTGTAGAACTTCTACGCCCGTGTAAAAGTTACTCCGTCCCAGACGAGTGTGCCATTGGACCGCCCTTGACTTCCTCTCCCTCGGTGAACGAGGGGGGTTCCTACGGCTTGCGCCGTGGGGTTTCCTGCTTCGTCGCCGACTGCCCGCCCGGAGTTCTCCGTTGAGGTCTTACACCGGCTCCACAGGCCGACACCGCCAGCCCGGCGGCCAGAAGGTTGTTCGCCGCGTTCACGTCCCGGTCGTGGACCGTGCCGCATTCGCACGTCCAGGTGCGGACGTGCAGCGGCATGCTCTTGGCGAGGGCGCCGCAGTGGGAGCACAGTCGGGAGGAGGGGAAGAAGCGGTCGACCGCGATCACGTCCCGCCCGTACCAGGCGGCCTTGTACTCCAGCATGCTCCGGAACTCGGCCCACGCCGCGTCCGAGATGGCGCGGGCGAGGTTCCGGTTCCTGACCATGTTGCGCACCGTCAGGTCCTCGATCACGAGCGTTTGGTTCTCACGCACGAGTCGAGTGGTCAGCTTGTGCAGATGATCGCGCCTGCGGTCGGTGATCCGGGCGTGCACGCGGGCCACCTTCCGGCGCGCCTTCTCCCGGTTCGCCGAGCCCTTCTGCTTGCGGGACAGCTCCCGCTGGGCGCGGGCGAGCCGGGTGCGGTCGCGGCGCTCGTGCCGGGGGTTGGCGATCTTCTCCCCGGTGGACAGGGTCAGCAGGTGGTCCAGGCCGACATCGATGCCGATTGCTGTGTCGGTGGCGGGAAGCGGCCCGACCGACGGGTCCTCGCACAGCATGGAGACGAACCAGCGGCCGGCCGCATCCTGGGACACGGTCACCGTGGACGGCGATGCTCCCTCGGGCAGGGGCCGGGACCAGACGATGTCCAGCGGGTCCGCCATCTTCGCCAGCGTCAGCTCCCCGTCGTGGAAGCGGAAGGCGCTGGTGGTGTACTCGGCGGACTTCCGGGACTTCTTCCGGCTCTTGAAGCGCGGGTACTTCGCCCGCCTGCCGAAGAAGCCGGTGAACGCCGCCTGCAGGTGCCGCAGCGCCTGCTGGAGCGGGACGGAGGAGACTCGTTGAGGTAGGCCAGTTCCCCGGTCTTCTTCCACGCCGTCAGCATCGCCGACGTCTGGTTGTAGTTGACCCGCTCCTGCCGCGCCCACGCCTCCGTGCGGGCCGCGAGCGCCATGTTGTAGACCTTCCGGACGCACCCGAACGTGCGCGACAGCTCAGCCGCCTGCGCATCGGTCGGATGGAAGCGGTACTTGAACGCCCGCTTCACGCCGTTGGTCGTTACATCTCACAAAATATCATGTCAGATTGTGGGCTCCTGCGGGCGGTTGACGGGCGGACGATGAATTGCTTCGCGGCGATTCGTCTTCTCCTGCCAGCTCCGCAGAGGCTCCGTTTCCTCCCCCGCCGGAAGGCGGGGGTATTCACGGAGGAATCCCGATGAGCGCTATCAGCATCGGCCAGGCCGTCGTCCTGGGAGTCGTCGAGGGGGTGACCGAGTTCCTGCCCGTCTCCTCAACCGGCCATCTGAAGATCACCGAGGGGCTGATGGACATCCCGGTCGACGACACTTCGGTGGTGGCCTTCACCGCCGTCATCCAGGTCGGCGCCATCGCCGCCGTGCTGCTGTACTTCTTCAAGGACATCGTGCGGATCGTCTCCGCCTGGTTCCGCGGGCTGCGGCACCGCGAGGAGCGGTACCACCACGACTACAAGTTCGCCTGGTGGGTCATCTACGCCACCATCCCGATCGTCGTCGTGGGCCTCGCCGCCAAGCCGCTCATCGAGGGCCCGCTGGCCTCCCTGTGGGTGGTCGCCGGGTCGCTGATCGTCGGGTCGGGTGCGATGTGGGCGGCGGACCAGATGGGCCGCCACAAGCGGGGCGAGGACGACACCACCCTCAAGGACGCCATGTGGGTGGGTAGTTCGCAGATCCTTGCCCTCCTCCTCCCCGGCTTCTCCCGCTCCGGCGCCACCATGTCCACGGCACTGGTCCTGGACCTCGACCGCGTCGCCGCCACCCGTCTCTCCTTCTTCCTCGGCATCCCCGCCCTGACCGGCGCCGGTCTCTACGAGCTGAAGGACGCCGTCGGCGCCGGGGTCGGCGCGGTCCCGCTGGCCGTCGGCACGGCGGTGTCCTTCGTCGTCGCCTACGCCTCGATCGCCTGGCTTCTGAAGTTCGTCGCCAAGCACTCCTTCAATGCCTTCGTGATCTACCGCATCATCATCGGCGTCGCCCTGCTGGGCCTGCTGGCGACGGGGACGCTGAACGCGTAAGACTTGGTGAGTGACGAACGGCGGGGGCGAGGTACAGAAGGGCCCGGCGGGGGCGGTGCGTGCGCCGGAACCGGCAGCGTCCGCGCGGCGGATGTGGCCCTTGTACGCCGCCGGGTTCACCACCGCGTTCGGGGCGCACGGCATCGCCGCCAATCTCGGGGCGGCCTCCCATGACGCCGTGACCTCGTTGCTGGTGCTCGGTGGGCTGCTCGCCCTCTATGACGGTGCCGAGGTGGTCCTCAAGCCGGTGTTCGGCACCCTCGCCGACCGTATCGGCGCCCGTCCCGTGCTGCTCGGCGGGCTCGTCGCCTTCGCGGTGGCGTCCGCCCTGTACGTCCTGGCGGACAGTCCCGGCTGGCTGTGGGCGGCGCGGCTCGGCCAGGGCGCCGCCGCCTCCGCCTTCTCGCCGTCCGCGTCCGCACTGGTCGCCCGCCTGAACCCGGCCGCCCAGCACGGCCGCGCCTTCGGGAGCTACGGCTTCTACAAGAGCGTCGGATACACCCTCGGCCCCCTGCTGGGCGGCGTGCTCGTCTGGGTCGGCGGGCTGCCGCTGCTGTTCACCGTCCTCGCCGTGCTCGGCGCCGCGGTGGCCTGCTGGGCCGCGCTCGCCGTCCCCGTCGTACCGCCGCTGCCGAAGGCCCGGCAGACCGTGCTCGACCTGGCCCGGCGGCTCGCCGACCCCGTCTTCCTCGCCCCGACCGCCGCACTGGCCGCCGCGACCGCCGCCCTCTCGGTGGGCGTCGGTTTCCTGCCCGTCTCGGGCCGCGCGGCGGGCCTCGGCACCGTGGCCACCGGTGCGGCGGTGTCCGTGCTCGCCGCCTGCGCCGCCGTCGTCCAGCCGCGCACCGGGCGGGCCCTGGACGAGGGGCGCCTGAGGACCCGTAGCGGACTCACCGCCGGACTCGCCCTCACCGCTGCCGGGCTCGCCTGCGCCATGCTGCCCGGCCTCACCGGCATCCTCACCGGCGCGGCGCTGATCGGCGCCGGAACCGGAGTCGTCACCCCGCTGGGCTTCGCCGCCCTCGCCTCCGCCACCCCCCGGGAACGGCTGGGCCAGACCATGGGCGCCGCCGAACTCGGGCGCGAACTCGCCGACGCGGGTGGGCCGTTGCTGGTCGCGGGGGTCGCCTCGGCCGCCACGCTCACCTGGGGGTTCGGGGTGCTCGCGGTACTCACGGGGGCGGGGGCGGGGATCGCCTTCGCGGGGCGGCGGGGCGGCTGACCGTCGCTGCGGGTCGGCAGGGCAGGGCGAGCGTGAGGCGGCCACCGCGCTCACGAAGGCCAGACCGAGCCCCGAGCCGTCTCCGGTACGGCCCCTCGGCGGGGGCGAAACGGTCGAATGCCCCGGGGCAGGAAGCCCGGCGGGAAGCCGGGCCCCGCGTCAGGGAACAGACCGAACGCACCCTGGGGCTTGCGCGTCACAGGAGCGGCACGACGGACGGTGGTAGCCGGACCGGAAGGCCGAAGGCCGCCTTCGGCGCACTCGCTCACGACCCCTGGGGTGACCCGTCCATGCACACGAGCCCGACCCCCACAGCCAAGCTGCTCACCACAGCCCTGCTGCTGTTCACCACCGCGGCCGTGACCGCAGGCTGCGGCAGCGACAAACCTGGCGCCCCCGGACCGAGGACCCGCGAGTCGGCCGTGGCGCCCCCGCAAGCCCAGGCCCGTGCCCGCCAGGTCGCCGACGCTTGGGACGGCTCCCACGTCGCGGCCACCTGGCTCCGGGGCTACCACCCGCTGGCGCCCGCGCTCCAGCCGCCGACGACCCCGCCCCGCAACGACTCGGACAGACACGCTTACGAAATAGGCGACTTCGACGTGCGCGGCAACTTTCCCACCGCTCCGTCCAAGGACGCGCAGGTGACCTGGCCGCGCGGTGGAGCCCTCACCCTGCCGGTGCTGGGCGCGGGGGAGGCGTACCGGTCTTTCGACCGCGCCACCACTCCCGGACCGCACCTCATCGTGACGGGAGCCAAGCTCGGCACGATGACCTTGGCCACCAGCCGGGGACCGGCGAACGTCTCGGCCTGGCTGTTCACCATCAAGGGCTACGACACTCCGTTGAAGCGGGCGGCCGTACGCCCCTCCACGCTCCCCGAGTCGCCGATCGGCCCGGCCAGGAATCTCCCGAGCGACGTGCTCTCGCCGCTCGGTGGACTGTCGGAGGTGTCCGGCGACGGCCGTACGGTCACCGTCAGCGCCGGCCACGGATCGTGCGACGACGGCCCGGCAGTACACGCGCTGGAGACGAACGGCAGCGTGGTGCTCGCGGCCTATGTCGTCGGCTCCACGGACGGCGCCTGCACGAGCGATCTGCGCGTCGAGGAGGTGACGGTGAGACTGGCCCGGCCCCTCACCGGCCGGATCCTCCTGGACGCCTCCACCGGCCGCCCGGTGGAGTACGGCGACGGGCCCGGCAACTCGAGCCCGGCACGCTGGGGTTGAGCGGCGAGTACAGGCTCAGACGTGGACCTGGACCTCATACTGCCGCCGCTGCCTGCGTCGGCGCCGTCGGTTCGTGAGCGCCGTGACCATCACGACGTACGTCGCCAGCGCCACGGGCAGAGTCCCGGAGCCTTCCGCCCACGCCCACGCCAGCAGGGCGACCGACACGACGGGATGGAGGAGCAGCAAGTCGAAGGGAAACGCGCCCTGCCTCCGCTCCCGCAGCCTTGAAGCGAAATCGACGGCCAGCGCGAGGGCCATGCCCACGGTGACGAAGACGATGTCCATCAAGTGGATCTCTCCTCCAGGGGTGTTACGAACCGCCAGTGGTTTCCGGCAGCAGTGATCGCAGTGCCATTGTCGTCAACTCGGCCTCCACCGCGTCCCGGTCGGGGACGACCGCCGCGCGGAAGGAGCGTCCGGCCAGGAGGGAGACGAGCCACCAGGCGGCCGTGTGGGGGTCGATGCCGGGCCGGATGTCGCCCGCCGACTGGCCTCGGTGGATCAACTCGGCCAGCGTGTCCGCGAAGTGGCGGTGGACCTGGCGCAGGGCCTCGGCGAGGTCCGGGTCGTGGGCCAGGGTGGTGGCGTCGGCGAACAGGAAACCGTGGGCGCCGGGCCGGTGGAAGCGGTCCATATGGGCGGGGTCGAGGAAGGCCGCCAGCACCTCTGGCACCGGCTTTCCCGTGTCCGCGGCCCGGTGCAGAAGCGCGGAGACGCCGTCGGTGGCGTGGTCGAGGGCCGCCCGGTACAGCGCCGACTTGGAACCGAAGTTCTGGAAGACCACCGGCTCGGTGACGCCGACCTTCCTGGCGATGTCGGAGACCTTGCCGCGCTGGTAGCCGGTCTCGGAGAAGACCTCCGTGGCGGCGGCGAGGATCGATGCCCGCCGCTCGGCGGCGGGCAGCCGGGTGCGCGTGCGGGGGCGGGGGTGAGGGCGGGGCTCGGTCACAGCGGTCATCGTATGCCGCCCCTTGCCAGATTTCTTAGTCGTGACTAAGTTATAGGCCGTCGGTACTTAGTCACGACTAAGTTATGGAGAGGGCAGGCCCATGAACCTCGGACACCTCATGCAGGGCGAACCCCACGCGGACACCCCCGGCGTGACGATCGCAACCCCTCGCGCCTACGAACTCTTCGGCGACGTCTGCTTCGCCGGCCGCCGGGGCCGCGCCTTCCGCCGCCTCGCCGCACTCAGCGGAGCCGAGCCGGGCGACCGCGTGCTCGACGTCGGCTGCGGCACCGGCTACCTCACCCGGTACATGGCCGCCCAGGTCGGCCCGGACGGTGCGGTGACCGGCGTGGACCCGTCGCCGCCGGTCCTGGACTACGCCCGCCGCAGGAAGCAGCGCCCCGGCAGCGCCCCCTGCAGCTATCGTCAGGGCATCGCCGAAGCCCTCGACCTGCCGGACGCGTCCTTCGACACCGTCGTCACCAGCCTGATGCTGCACCACCTTCCCGAGGAACTCCGCCCCGCGGCCCTGCGTGAGATGCACCGCGTCCTGCGGCCGGGCGGGCGGCTGCTGGTCGTGGAGTTCCGGCCGCCGAAGAGCCGGCTGGGCCGCCACCTGGTGCACGGCGGAGCAGGCCACGCCATGGCGCACAACCGCGTCGATCTGCTGGGCGGCCTGATCGCCGACGCCGGTTTCGAGGTCGGCGGGCATGGCGACGTACGGCCCTGGCTGTTCTACGTGCAGGCGACGCGGGCGCGGTAGCGGGTTATGGACGGACGTGCAGGCCGTCCACGACGAGGGCGTGGCTGTGCCGCCAACCGCCCCCGATCCGTACGGCGTTCACCAGGTGCGGATGGCCGTCGTGGAGTCCGCAGTGCTCGTGCTCGTACGCGTGCTCGTGCTCGACGGGCGCCAGCTCCTGCGACGGGGACGGCCACAGCCGCACCGCGACCACCCCTGCGGCCAGGGTGATGGCACCAAGGGTGACGACCGCCGACCCCAGACCCGCCCACGCGCCCAGCCACCCGGCCAGCGGGTACGTCAGCAGCCAGCAGCCGTGTGAGAGGGAGAACTGGGCGGCGAACGCGGACGTGCGCTCCTCGGGCGGCGCCGAGCGGCGGATCAGCCGTCCGGTCGGCGTCAGTACCATCGAGCACGCGGCGCCGAACGCGGCCCAGACCAGCAGCAGCGCGGGCCAGCGCCAGCCGCCGCTGCCCACCGCCGTGAGGGCGGCGAGCCCGGCGAAGACCCCGGCCAGGGCGAGGCCACCGGACAGCATCACCGTACGGTCCGCCGCCCGGTCGAGTACCCGGGGCAGCAGCAGGGCCACGACCATCGAACCCCCGCCGTACGCCCCGAGCGCCAGCGACACATCCGCCGCGCCCAGCCCCAGCCGGTCGCGGACGTACACCACGCTGTTGACCGTGACCATCGCGCTCGCGGCTGCCACCGCCAGGTTGAGGACGAGCAGGGCGCGCAGCTGCCGGTTCGCGAGGAAGAGGCGGGTGCCCGCGGTGGCATGGGCGTACGCCCTGCCGCCACGTGCCCCGCCGAAACCGACCGGCTTCGGCAGAACCGCGGACACCACCAGCGCCGCCGAGGCCAGGAAGCCGGCCACGGTGCCGAGGAACAGCCAGTTGTAGGCGACCAGGGACAGCAGCGCGGCGGCGAGGGCGGGGCTGAACAGGCTCTCCAGGTCGTACGCGAGGCGGGACAGCGACAGCGCCTGCGTGTAGTCGCGCTCGGCGGGCAACACATCAGGGACGACCGCCTGGAAAGTCGGTGTGAACGCGGCGGACGCCGACTGGAGAAGGAAGATCAGGAGGTAGACCTGCCAGACCTGGTCCACGAACGGCAGGGTCAGCGCCACCGTGGCCCGGATCAGGTCCGCGCCGACCATGAGTGTCCGCCGCGGCAGCCGGTCGGCGACCGCTCCGACGGCCGGTGCGATCGCCACGTACGCCACCATCTTGATCGCGAGCGCGGTGCCGAGCACCGAACCGGCGTCGGCGCCCGCGATGTCGTACGCGAGCAGCCCGAGCGCGACGGTGGCGAGACCGGTGCCGGTCAAGGCGATGACCTGGGCGGCGAAGAGGTGCCGATAGGTGCGGTTGCGCAGGACGGAGAGCATACGGCGGTCCCGGGGCCGGAAACGGTTGGTGGAACTGGCGACTGCCCTCACTGTATCCATAAGTGCGCACCTGTGCACATGTTGACGGGGTGGGCCCCGAAAGCAGGGACGTCGGCCCGCCCGGCCCCTCTACGCTGTCTTCATGCCTGCTCGCGAGCCCTTGTCAACTGCACCTGGTGTGCATCTGCGCCCCCCGGACAGCGCGCGCCTCACCGAGGCGACCGAGGTGTTCGCGCTGCTGTCCGACGCGACCCGGCTGCACCTGCTGTGGCTGATCGCGCAGGGGGAGTCGGACGTCGGCTCCCTGACCGAGCGCTGCGACGCATCCCGGACGGCGGTCAGCCAGCACCTGGCGAAGCTACGACTAGCGGGCCTGGTGGAGACGCGCCGCGAGGGCCGCCACGTCTACTACAGCCTCCGCGACGGACACCTGCGCCGCCTGGTGATCGAAGCCCTGAGCCACGCCGACCACCGCATCACCGGCCAGGCGCCGCACGACTGACGCGGTGCAGACGCAGCTGTGGGGCCGAAGGTTTACTCCTTCAAGTGACTCCGAAGTTACTAACTCTGATGTTACTGACATTGGAGTTAGTGACTGCCGGTACCTTCTCGGAGCGTGGCCCGGCGGATGACGACCCGGGCTCAGTGCTGGTACGGCTGCTGGTAAGGCTGCTGCGGCTGCCCGTACATCGGCGCTCCCTGCACGGCGGCGGCCTGCGCCTGGAGTTGCTCCGCCTGTTCCTTGGCTATCTTCTGCTCCAGGCCGCAGAACGTGCACTGGGTCGCGTACTTCACGGCGAGCGGGAACAACGGCACGAAGAACAGCGTGAACTTGGTGACGCGCTTGCGGAGCGTGTGCGCGGCGGGGTTTCCGCACCGGCCGCATACGAGCGTGAGCACGGCGAGCTGGTAGAGATATCCCTTGGTGCCGAAGATGATCATCCGGGAGGATCCTTTCCGGGGCGAAACCTGTCGGCACAGGCTACGACGGCCGCTGTCGCCCAGAGGTTTCCCGGGGTTCCTGGGCCTCCCCGGGTTCCCGGGAGGCCGACCTGTCGCTCACGTGCTGTTCGGCCTGTTCAGCCTGTTCGGCCTGTTCGGCTCACGGCCGAACGAAGCGGTACCGCCTACTTCTGGGTGGAGCAGGGGTCGCAGCAGGAGGGGGCCGGTTCGACGCAGACGGTGACGGTGTCGGTGTTGTTGGTGGTGTCGGGGTCCTTTTCGTTGCCGGTGGCGGCAGCGGTGTTGCTGACACGGCCGGCCTTGGTGGCCTTGGCCCGCAGCACGAGGGTGGCGGTGGCACCGACGGCCAGGTCACCCACGGACCACTGCCCCGTGGCCGGGTCGTAGCCTCCGGATGTCGCGTCGGCCGACAGGAAGGCGAGGCCGTCCGGGAGTTGGTCGGTGACGGTGACGCCGGTGGCATCGTTCGGGCCGGTGTTGTGCACGGCGATGCGATATGTGACGGTCTGGCCCACCGTGACGGTGGTGGTGTCCGCCGCCTTCGTCACGGTCAGGTCGGCAGCCGGTTTGACCTGCGTGACCTGCTCGTTGGAGGTGGACGTCAAAGACTCCGGCCTGTCGCCGAGCTGGTTCTCGTAGGAGGCGGTTGCGGTGTTGCTGATCTGCTTGCCGCCGCTGGCCCGGTCGATGGTGACCCGGTATTCCACCGTGGTCCCCGTCGGCAGGGTCTCGGTGCTGGGCAGGCTGCCGCCCTTCACACCGGAAGCGCCGTTGCCGAGATGGAAGACAACCTTGTTCGCCCCGGCGTCGTAGTACGCCTGGTCGTCTCCTTGCGCGTCGGTCTTCGCTCCGGCATTCGGGCCGTCAACGATGCGCAGGGAGTTGGGCAGATACGTGGTGCCCTGCGGGACGGCATCGGTCAGGATCAACTTCTCCGCTGCGCCGCCGCCTTCGTTCTTGGCGGTGATGCGGTAGGTGACGACGTCGCCCACGTCCAGCGGCCCGGCGGGAATTGCGGTCTTGGTGAGCACCACGTAGGGAGCGGTGCCGAAGAAGATGCCGTCCAGGAAGTTGCCGATGGCGCGGTTGCCGCCGGCGGCGGAGATGGAGCGGAAGGCGAAGCGAGTCAGCGTCTGGCCGTTCGGGACGACATAGGTGCCCGTGTAGTAGCCCCAGGCGGTGTTGCCGTCGGTGAAGCGCCTCTGCTCCACCTTCGAGCCCGGCGCGCCGATGTCCAGCGCCATGGTGTCGTCACCCTGGCGGCCGCGGTGGTACAAACGCCAGTACAGCTTCGTACCGGGCGTGGTCGGCAGATCCTGGTAGAGCGTGGAAACCTCGTTCGCGTTGAGCTCGGCGAACTGGGCGCCGTCGGCTGCCGGTACGCCCAGGAAGCCCGAGTGCCACAGCTCGATCCCGTGGTCGGAGGCGGTGGTGAGCCAGCCGGGGACCCGCTTGGACGCCTGTGTCTGTGAGGCGTCCGGCAGGATCTCGTAGTCGGTCACGGTCGGCTGTTCGAAGCTGCCGTTCGCCAGGGCAACCCGGAGCGGAGCAGCAGGGGGTGTGGTCATGGTTCTTCCCTCGAGTCGATGCCGCTGGAACGCGCCGCGGACCGGCCGCGCATCTGCGCGCCGTGGCGGAGCGGAACACCCGGTA
Organism: Streptomyces sp. YIM S03343; assembly: GCF_054729195.1. Lineage (NCBI taxonomy): Bacteria > Bacillati > Actinomycetota > Actinomycetes > Kitasatosporales > Streptomycetaceae > Streptomyces > Streptomyces sp. YIM S03343. Next base: position 3,996,711 of record NZ_JBPUKX010000001.1, on the reverse strand, counting down.
GCGCATCGCACTCGAATGAATACGTAAAGTGACATGTGAAACGGACTGGTCAGTACTGCGCGGCAGGTTTGCGAACCCCTCCCCGGACACCCCACGGCACGCCGTGACTCATGCCGCCGCCGGCAGACCACTCCCGCCACGCCTGCCTCTCAGCTATCTCCCGCACACTCCTGCCGCGACTGAAAACTTCCGTTGTGCCCCCACCGCTCACCCCTGCTCAGGATGAATCAGCCATTAGCGAAGTTGACGTTCCTGGCAGCGGGCGCGGTGGGACACCGCGTACGGGTACATCCTTCTGTCGGATGCGGCGACCCGGAAGGATGGGACCCGCGCTGTACCCGGGAGGGGCGTTCAGCGGTGTGACAGGGCGCGCCCCAGCGCGAAGGAACGACGCTGCTGATCTGCGCTCACACCGACGTCTCCGACAGCGTGGCAGTCGCCGCCCTCGCCGACGCGGCGGCTGAACTGGGCCCCGTCACCCAGGTCGTGCACACCGCGGGTGTTTCACCCGTCCAGGCGCCGACGGAGCGGGTCCTGCACGTCGATCTGCTCGGTACCGCACTGGTCCTCGACGAGTTCGCGCGCGTCATCGTCCCCGGTGGCGCCGACGTCGTCATCTCCAGCATGGCGGGCCACATGCAAAGCCCGTACGCACCCGGGATCGAGCACGCGCTCGCCAACGCCGAGACCGCGGAGCTGCTCTCCCCTTGCCGTTCCTGCAGCCCGGTGGGCAACTCCGGTGCGGCGCCCCTTCTGCAGTCACGGCGCAGTTGCTGCCCCAGGCATCCCCGTGGATCACGTATTGCGGGCGCCCGATCGGAAGGTGGGCCCATTGTTGTTTGAGTTCGTCGAGCCGGTTGAGGAGCCACGTCCGGTCGTCGTCGTTCGCCGAGCGCGCGGCAGCGAGACGTTCGGCAACACGAACGAACGGCTGCAGCCGGCCAATGGGGAAACTGGGCTTGGGCAGTTGATGCATTTGGCGCAGAAGCGGCGCAAGGTCAGCTTCGGTGCCGTGCCCGTGGGGAGGCAGGAGCTCCCAGAACGTGGCGGCTCGGCCTCCGGCGCGCACGGGTTGATCCCGCTGTATGGGGCGCTCCCTGGTTGCCTGACGGTGCCTTCCGGCACATGATGCGCCCTCGGCGACTGGTGCCGCTGCAGGCTGGCAGCAGATCAGTCGGTAACGATGTTGGCCGTGAGGGCACAGACGGCTTCGCGAGTGCTGTCTGCTGCGAAGCGGACCTCTCGTACCTCCTGGAGCGGCTTCCCAGGCTTGGGCGCCACAGGGTACGGCTCGCGCAACTTGACGCTGAGCGTGGTGGAGTCGCCGATCGGCATCGCCAGGACGCCGTCATCGATCTGGACGGCCCTGCGATAGCCGCCGTGACGGGTCGTGTGGACCGATTCGACGAGGTCGAGCGGAATCGAGATCTGCGTGAAGTGGGCGAAGCGCAGCACGATTTTGCCGTCGCCGACGGTATGCGGACGGATGGACAGTGCCGCGATGAAGCCGAGCACCCAGAGGGTTCCGTAGACGGAGACCACCAGCAAGATGATGCGCACCACGGACCAGGGAACGAGGAACTCGAAGGCGAGGATCTCCAAAGGCGCGAGAAACACCATCACCCACATGATGGGCTTGATTTCCGAGCCGTAGGTCAGGGCCTGGTGCCCTTCCGGTGCATCCGGCTTGCGGCGGATCCAACGCCAAAGAGCTCGAAAAAGGCCGAATTCCAACCCCATCGCCTTGGCGACAGGGGCGGGGAGCACGGCGGACAGCGCCTGGTTGAGCGCCTCCTGCCCGTCGACTCCCCGGCTCCGCGAGGTCTTGTAGGTCCGTGCGGCAAAGGTGAATTCGGTGATGACGATCCCGGCCAGGAGAAGTTCGAGCAGCAGCCCGACCGCCACCGCCTCGCCGAGGCTGAACACACCGGTCCATACAAGGCAGACCTCGGCGAGGACAACGGTAGGCGCCGCCCATCGGGCGGTGGTCGCCACGAACCCCCGCAACGTCAACCACCTTTCCTCTCGTGGGTGTCAGGTACACCGGCCATTGTCCCCACCCGTTGTTCGCGGCTGAGCGACGCGAAGGTCCGCACTGGCTGCTTTTTTCGCAGGCGCGGGCCGTAGAGACAAGTCGCCTGGCTTCACTAGGAGTTGTCCAGACCAACAAACAGCCTCGCGATACGCCACTCGCCTTCGGCGTGCTGCAGCGTGGACGTGTAGAAGCCGGTCGCGATCACGGTCGGGCTCCCGCCCGCGTTCGACGTCAGCATCAGATAGGTCCACACCACTGCTGTGTCGGCGTCCGCACGGTGGAAGACCGTGTTGATGAGGTTGTGCCTTCGCTGCTCGGTTTGCGCTTCCGTTGCCTCTCGCACCAGGTCGACAATCGCCGTGCGTCCGATGAACGGGCCCTGATCGACCTCACCGGCAATCGAGGCCGTCCAAGTGGCGTCCTCGGTCAGGACACCCTCCAACGCCACCAGATCTCCGTGATCCAGGGCAAAGGCGTAGCGCGCCAGCGTCTGTTGGACGGCGAGCTGCTCTGCAGGGTCGAGATTCACCTCCCCCGCAGGCGTTGCGGTGAGGTAGCTGCTTCCCCAGCCGAAAGCCGCAGTTGTCGTCATATCAGTCCTCGCTCTGCTCGGTTGCCGGGTGAAAGATCGGGCGCGCACAGCGGCAGCAGGGACCCGGCGTGGGCTGAGAGGGCGGAGCGCGGGACGGCTGGTGATGCACGGACACCTCCAGCATCGGGAATGCAACCCCTTCGGCGATCTCCTGCGGCGAACCGAGCCGACAGCACGGGTCCACTCGGTTCGCCGCAGCGAGAATCGCAGCCGTTTGGGGTGCCACACGCGCCCCAAGCTCTCCGCGTCGGCGTCTCGATGGCCACCGGTATCCCGAGGACAAGCGCCGGACACGTGGTGAAACGGCTTGTTCCTAAGCGACCGTGAGCACGATCTTGCCCTGGATGTGCCCCCGGGCGGCGCGTTCGTGCGCTGCTCGGGCGTCCGCGAGCGCAAATGTGCTGTCGATCGCGACGCGGACCGTGCCCGCATCGAGCAGGCGTCCCAGTTCGGCGAGCTGAGCGCCATTCGAGCGGACCTGGGTGCCCGTGACCGTGACACCCAGCCCGGCGGTCTCTTCTTCGTCGAATTCGCCGAAGAATACGGGGAACTGGGAGCCGCCGCGCTTGAGCGTGCGAAGGAATCGCTTGCTGCCGGGGCCGCCGACGGTGTCGAGAACGAGGTCGACGCCGTGTACGAGTTCCTCGGGGCGATTCTTGGTGTAGTCGATGAACTCATCGGCGCCGAGCTCGCTCAGGAACGATTCATGCGCGCCCGATGCCACCGCGATGACATGTGCGCCCTTCCACTTGGCCAGTTGTAGCGCGAAGTGCCCCACCCCACCCGCGGCACCGTTGATAAGCACCGTCACGTTGGCGTCGAGTGGCACCGGACGATGCTTCGCCGCCTGGAAGGGCGACGGGTGATCGTGTCCGAGTTCGATCAGGAACTGCCACGCGGTGAGCCCGGCCATGGGGGCCCCGGCGGCGTGCACGTGATCGATGCCGACCGGCTTGAGTGCGAGGTCCGACGCAGGCGCGGCCACGTACTCGGCATATGCGTTGCCGTCGAAGCTGGGGAAGCGAAGGAGACCGAAGACTTCATCGCCGACGGAGAAGCCGTCCACATCAGCGGCGACGGCCTCGACGACGCCCGACAGGTCCGTCCCCGGAATCACGGGTAAGTCGAACTTCGGCCTCGTCTCCGGAGGGAGGTTGGACATGCCGTCGCGCAGGTACCAGTCGGGGGGATTGATGCCGACCGCGTGCACGCGAACGAGCACCTCACCCGGCCCCGGCTCAGGAATGGGCACCTCGTCGTACCGCAGAACCTCAGGGCCGCCGTGCTCATGGAGCCGGATCGCCCTCATCGTGTGTGTCGGCATCGGTTTCTCCTGCCCGCACCGCGGGATAGGCTCAATCGGATCAGCGATCCATATATCCGGACCACTGATCCGAATATATGGATCACTGATCCGGATAGTCAAGAGGGGCAGATGCGGGCCGACGCCAGAAAGAATCACGACCACCTGCTCGCAGTAGCGGGCGCCGCCATCACCGAGCAAGGCGTCGACGTATCACTGCGCGACATCGCACGCAGGGCGGGCGTTGGACTCGCCACGCTGCTCCGCCACTTCCCGACGCGCGAGGCACTGCTCGATGCCTTGCTCCGCACACGCTTCGACGAGCTGACGGCAAGGGCGGGCGAGCTCGAGACGTCGAACTCGCCCGAAGACTCACTCGTTTCGTGGCTACGCGACTGCGTCGCGTGCGCACATGAGTACCGTGGCGTGACAGCGCTGATGACAGCCGCCATCGAGGACACCGAGTCCGCACTCCACGCTTCGTGCGTCACCATGCGCGCAGCCGGCGCGCGGCTCCTCACCCGCGCTCAAGCAGCGGGCACAGCGCGGACCGACATTGATGGCACCGATCTGTTCGCGCTGGTCGCGGCGCTCGCGTGGCTCAGCGATCAACCCTCGCTCGCGCCACGCGCCGACCACCTCTTCGATGTCGTCGCCGGCGCGATTCTGACGAGCGCAGGGAACAGCGAGAAGCCGTAGCGTCAGGGCCACACCAGGCAGTACGGCTGATGCCCCGCCTCATGCGGCCGATGCGAGAAGTCCTGCCACTCGTGCAGCGATTGGGGGTGGGAGGGCGCTGACCTGGTGCTTCGCAAGGAAATGGGCGTTTACCTGGGAAAACTCCTCTCGGTAGTTCTCACGGGTCAACGCCGTTTCCCGGGCTCATGTGCCCTGGATGTGCCCTGGGACCTTTCGCCAGGCGGCGCCTTGTCCGGTGGGTCGCAGGCGTAGCCTCTTCGGATTCCTCGTAGCGGTGAGATTCGGCCAAAGAACCCAGGATTCCCTCCGGTTGAGCGCATTGTCGTGTTTGTGCTCTAGCGCTTTGCCTGTCGTGCAGTGAAGATGCCCGCCGTACTGAGAACCGGGGGGCGGTTAATGGGGTTCGGGTGGGGATCGCGTGTTCGGGAGCGGGCCGGAGAAGAGCTGTCCGACGGGCCCGAAGTGCCGGTCCAGACCGGTCCTCCGACGGTCGGGGACAGACGGTCCGATGCTGGGGACCCGACTTCTTCGGAAGTGACTGGGTTGCTGTGCCAGGCCGTGTACACGCGTCCTGACCGCATCGGGGCTGTCAAAGCATGGTGGCGCAAGGTACGCGGCAAGGGTGGCAAGGCCGACAAGCCGCGGCGTAGTACGCGTCGGCGTATCTATCTGGAGGGGAGTGACGACTGCCCTCCACTGGGCGAACCGATGGCGCGCTGGGTGATGGATCACGTTCTGCATGGGCCGCCGCTGGCTGTCCCGTCGTACGGGTTCGACCTGGTGCCGGTGGTGGCGCACAGCCTGCGCGCACGAAGGCGCTGGTTGGTGCGAAGGCTTGGCGTGCTGCTGGTGGCTGTGGTCCTGGCATACCTGACACCACGAGCCGGCGTGGTGTGGGTCGTTGCAGTCCTCGTGGCCCTGTTGATGCGGTGGGTTGCACTGCGGGCGCAGAGAAAGCCGAAGAAGTCACGGCTGGCGGTCTCTCCCCGGTCGGCGTATCTCGTGCTGTGCGTGCCGTGGGTGCTCGCGGTTGTGCCTTATGAGCCGACCGGCGCTGAGGTGGTGGGCCTGCGGGTCGGCCTGGTCGTCCTGCCGTTCGCGCTGCTGGTGGGGGCCGCGCTGGTGTATGCCGGTGACCGGTTCGTGGCTCGGGCTGCTCTGAGAGGTCGTTTTGAGAGCATTTGACGGGGAGGCGGTAGACGCTTGAGTCTCGCGGACCTTCATCGGCTATCACTCCCACCACGTTGTACGAGAGAGCGTTACGCGATACTCGTCCTGTGGAGTGGTTCGAGCGGGCCCGGGCAGCGGAACAGCTCCGGGATTGGGATGCGGCCATCGCGCTGGTAAGCGCCCGCGCCGAGTGCTACTCCACCGATCACTACATGCACAACAACCACCTGTGGCACATGGATTTGCTCGTCCGTGCGGGGCGGTTCTCGGAGCTCAAGGAACTCGCTCTCACGGATGTCCATGCGCGTCGGAGGCTCAACAGATCGCTTCGCGAGCAGGGGATGGAGGCGGCGCTTCGCAGCCGCGCGCAAGGTGGTGACCGCGACGCTCTGTACGTCTTTGTTCGGCTGCTGTGCGAGACAGAACGGGCCCAGGAGGCCCATCGAGCGGTCCAGGACCTCGGCCCGGAGGATCAGTACGCACACCAGATCGTGGCCCGCTTTCGATCGCCGTCAAGCGGTGCGCAGTGACGCTCGACACCCGCCTTGTCCGACCTGTCAGGAGGCCGTTCGTGGAGTGTCTCGTTCGTGGGTGAGACAAAGGCAGGGCCGCAGGTCGCGGCGCTCATCGGTTACTGCTTCCTGGCGAAGCTGCCAGCCTCGTCCTCGGTGATGATGTCGAGCTTGACCAGGCGTTTCAGCTTGGCGCGGGTGCCTTCGATCTTCTTCGGCAGTGGTTCGTGGTCGAGGGCTTCGCAGACGTCGCGGGCCCGGAGAGGGCTGGCGGCCTCGTTGAAGACGGCGAGGATGCGGGGGTAGTCCGGGTGCTCGGGCAGGTCCGGCGAGTCGTTCCGGGCGGGGATCCGGTCGGCGAGGGCCGTGACGGTCTTCCTGGTGATCGCCAGGTGTTCGAGGTGGGTCTCGGCCTCCCCCAGCCGGGTTTGAAGTTCGTCGATCTGGGTGCGGAGGTCGTCGGCCAGGGACCGGGCGGCATCCTCCTGGATGCCGAGCGCGTCGAGCAGGGGCTGGACGTTCATACGGGCACCGCCTGCGGGTCGCGCCAGGTGAGGGTGTTCGCGCCGGTGAGGCGACGGACCATGACGTGAGTCATCGCCCAGTAGACGCGGGAGGCGGAGGATGACGGGCGGTGCTCGTAATCACGGACCAGGCGCCGGCGCAGTATGAGGATCCCGTAGGTCTGCTCGACCCTCCACCGCTTCGGCTGCGGGACGAACCCCTTGTCCTGCGGGTTGCGTTCTACGATCTCGACGTCGATGTCCAGGCGGGTGCCGTGGACGACGACCTGGTTCTTGAAGCCCTGGTCGACCAGGGCCTTCTCGACGGTTCCGCCGGCGTGCTCGCCGACCTGGTCCAGCAGGGCGATGCCCGCGGCGTTGTCGTGCGTGTTCGCGGCAAGAACGGCGACGGCGATGACTAGGCCCAGCACGTCGACAGCCAGGCCCCGCTTGCGGCCCGGCACCCGTTTCGCCGGATCCCGGCCGGTCGTGGAGGCGGGGACCCCGGCGGCCACGTGGACACTCTGCGTGTCCAGCACGACCAGGGTCGGGTCCTCTAATCGGCGGGCCCTCTCACGGACCTGGCAGCGCAGGAGCTCGTGGATGACCTGGTCGGTTCCGTCGTCCCGCCAAGCGGCAAAGTAGTAGTACGTCGCGCTCTTCGGCGGCAGGTTGTGCGGGAGGTATGCCCACTGGCAGCCGGTCCGGCCCTGGTAGAGGATCGAGTTCACGATCTCCCGCATCTCATAGGCCCCCTGGTGGCCGCTCACCGAGCGGTGCCGGTCCTTCCACGCCGTGATCACCGGCTCGATCAACGACCACTGCCTGTCCGACAAGTCACTTGGATACGGCTTGCGTTCACTCACCCCGCCACCCCAACAGACCACCGGCCGTGGAACAGCAGAATCCGCCCCCGCCCACACCATCAGGCGATGACAGAACCGCTCAAAGATTCACGAACCGCCCTCTCAGAAAGAACTTCGGCATCGGCACACTATCGAGTGGCCTTGACGTCGTGAAACGGCCCTTCCGGCGTGGCTTGGTCATCGCAACACCCTCAGGGGCTGGTGTTGCAAAGACCTGTTAGCGGGGCAGGGGTGTGACGGACGTGGGAGGGCAACTGTTCAGCCCGCGCCGTCCGACTCCGCGTTGCCGAGGCCGCTCATGAACTCCGCGACGACGGCCTGCTCATGACGGGAGTCGGGTGGCAGCTTGACCGGTCGGCCTCGGTCCGGTGAGCGCTCCGCCAGGGAGCGCCATGCAGCCTCCCGCGCCTGGGTTAGCTGCTCCCGCACCCGGTCGACGGCCCGGAACTCCTCATCGTGCAGCAGGTGGGCGTCGTTGTCGGTAAGGAAGCTCAGCAGCGCTTCGAGGTAGTTGATGCTTGTCTCGCTGAGGTCCCCGGGGTCGGCGGCGAGTTCACGCAGTTTCTCCAAGGCGCACTCCACCATGTCGTCCAGCAGCGTTCCCTCGGCGAACCATCCGATCGGCTCGTCAAGATACGCATACCAGTTGTTCACCTGGACCCAGCCGGCGGCCACACGCTCCGAGATCTGGCTGCTGACATGTTCGTCGACCAGGGAGCGGAACTCGGCGGAGACCTCCTGCGTAATCAGTCGGCTGCCGTCCAGCGAGTTCGCGAGCCGGAGCAGATCCTTCGTGTTCTCCGACCACCGCGGCAGCTCCCGGGCCCGGTGCGCCACATAGTCCGCCAGTGACGAGGAGCCGATGGTCTCCGCGGTGTCGAGGGCCCACTCAAGGTGAACCTCTCTGTTGTCATCCACCGTGTCTTCTGCCCCGAGTACCGCGGAGGTCAACGACTGCTTGAGCTCTATCAGTTGTGCGAGAATGCCGCCGCCGTCTGCCAACCGTCCGGCATCCACGAGGCGTTCGACCTGCCGCATATCGCCGCAGGAGGCGAGCAATGCACCCAAATGCCCCCGGCCGGCGTTGAGGTGGAAGCGGATGTAGTCGGCAATCGACGGGTTATGGAAGGAGACGGCACCTTCGTCGATGACGACCATGGTTCCGTCGAGCACCTGGAGCGCGTGACGGAAGCGGCGGCCGTCCGCCTCTCGGTCCAATTCCTTGCGATACCAGGTCCAAGTCTCCTCCAGTTCGACGAGTCCGACGGACTCGTACGTGAAGAGGATCTCCAGCAAGTGCACGGCTTCGTCGGTGAGTTCGTTCTCGACGATGCGTTCCCATATCCGCCGGGGATTGTCCAGGTTGGCGACCATGGCGGTGGCGACGTCCGGTTCGCGCTTCAGGTCGATGCGCAGAGTCTCCTCGATCAGGCGCGGGCTGAAGTTGCGGTGGCGAACCACGGGCAGCCAGGCGTCGCGAGCGGCGAACTGCCGTTTCTGTCGCGGTCCGAGAGCCGAGCGGTGGACGTGGTTGTAGAGGATCCGCCCGCGGGTCAGCAGGTCCAGGTCGGTGAGGCGAATGCCGGTGAGAGCGTCCCGTACATCTTCGGCGGCCAGCCGATCGTGCTTGCGGCGGGCCTCCTCCAGGATGTAGTCGCGGGTCGTCATGACCAAGGCCTTGTCTGGCGCGTCTCGTATCGCGCGCATCACGGACAGCAGGCGCGTGTCCTCGTTCTTGCCGAACTGGGGCAGCAGTGTGGTCTGGCCCAGGAAGTCGTCGTAGAGGAAGAGTTGGGGCACGTCGTCGCGCCAGAGTTCTGTGACCTCGTCGATGTCCTGGCTGACCTCGTGCACCTCCCAGCCGTGGCCCATCCGCCAGGCGGCGAGCATACGCGCGACTGTGGTCTTCCCGACGCCGGGGATGCCGGTCACGATGCACACGTGCTGCTCGTCGAGAAGCTGCCGGGCACGCGCGAAGCCCTCGTGCGGGACGAACGTCTGAGCCACCTTCGCCAGCTCGCGCCGCAGCCAGTCGGAGCGCAACAGCGGGCCCTTGTGTAGCAGCGCGCCAAGTGCCGCCGTACCGCTGAGCCAGAGCCGGAAGTGCCGCTCCACCAGCTGCGGTCGCTCCCGCAGGGCAGCCACGATGTCATCCACGCCGTGGATGTCCTCGGTGGACCGGATGTGGGGGGCGAAGGCGGCGCGCAGCTTCTCCTTGGCGTCGACGGTCAACCCGACGGTGGTGGCGAGAACATAGCGGTCCGGCTTTAGCGCGGCGACCTTGGGGACCTCCTCGTCGGTCAGGTGGGCCAGGAGTTTCGCGCGGCCGCTGCGGTACCAATGCTTGCACTGGACAATCGTGCAAGGACCGTCTTCCGGGTCATGGCGCAGGTCGACGCCCCGGTCCCGGCCGCGCGGAAAGATCTCCAGCGGCACGCCCAGGAGCTCCGTGAACAGGTCCCGGCACACCTCCTCGAAGTCGTGGTCTGTCAGCCGCCCCAGCTCAAAGGAATCCATGCCGCCTTCGCCCGTGCATCCCGGTACCCCTCGGTCCTCCCGCGGGGCTCGATCGGACCCATTCTCCACGACGCGGCCTTAGCGTTGGCTGTTCCGCCCGTCAGCGGCAAGATCCCGGAGCTGGTGACACTCAGGGGGGGGAGCACTACTGATGATCTTTGCGTGATGTCTCGCTAGAGCCGACGAACGTCCCAGTTCAGGCACACTCCGTCTGCGACATCACGCGTGGAATCTCAGTAACTAATCGATTCGGATTGGGACGGCCTTCAGTCGTCGAGGAGTTGAAGGACCTGGGTGAACTCGCCGGTATCGATCAGACCGGCGAGGACCCGGGTCATGTTGCTGATGCCGCGTCACGGACGATGAGCCCATCCGCGCACCAGAAGTAGCGGCCTGCGAGGGCCTCCCCGCTGGTGGCCCATCGGCTCATGCGGATCTCGACCTGAGCCAGGGTGATGATGGTCGCGCTTCACCGGGAACCATCCTTGATATGCACGAAGACATCGACGTTGTCAACGGCCCTCCACGTCCTCGCCGGCATTCGGCAGGAACGCGGCCTCGAACTGCTCGGTGTGGACGCGGTACCAGGGTTCGTCCCAGCTGCCCGATGTTGTGCTGTCGCTCATCGGGAGAATGTGCCCGGCCCATCCGCCCTCCTCAACTGCTTTGTTCTGGCACGCTTCCGGTGTGAACAGCGATCTTGTGCCCAACGACCTATGGGAGCGGATAGCCCTGCTAATCCCGGCCCGGCCGCTGCGGCGGCACCGGTTTCCTGGACGCAAGCCAGTCGACGACCGGACTGCGCTGGCCGGGATCGTGTATGTCCTGCGCAAGGGCGTGTCCTAGGCAGACGTCCCGGCTGAACGGATCGGCTGCTCTGGGGTCACCTGCTGGCGGCGACTACGAGACTGGACGGAGACGGGGGTATGGCCCCGCCTGCACGAGGCCCTGCTCGTTGAGCTGCGACATGCCAGCCTGCTGAGTATGAACGACTGCGCGATCGACGGCTCACACGTCAGGGCCCTCAAAGGAGGGGGCTCACATCGGGCCTTCACCAGTCGACCGCAGCCGCCCGGGCAGCAAGCACCATGAGATCGTCGACCACCGCGGCACCCCGCTCGCCGTCTCGCTGGCCGACGGCAACCGGCACGACGTCACCCAGCTCATCCCGCTCTCGGATGCGATTCCGCGTATCCGGGGCCTGCGCGGCCGTCCCCGCCACAAGCCGAAGCGCCTGTACGCCGACCGAGGCTACGACTTCTGCAAGTACCGCCGACTTGTGTGGGCCCGCGGTATCGTCCCGAAGATCGCCCGGCGTGGCGCCCCGCACGGCTCCGGCCTGGGCAAGACCCGCTGAGTCGTAGAACGCACGTTCGCGTGGCTGCACCAGTTCAAACGCCTACGCATCCGCTACGAGATACGCGCCGACCTACACCACGGACTCCTCCAACTCGCCTGCGCCATCATCTGCTTGAGGCGGCTACGGAGCGCATTCTGAAACGATCAGTAAGCCGATGCCCTCCGCGACGGCGGACTTTCTACTCAGGCGTGCGCGCCCTCCGGCACGCCTACGCCTCCGTACTCCTGGACGCGGGGGAGAGCACCAAGGCGCTCTCCGAGTACCTCGGCCACTCGGACCCGGGCTTCACGCTGCGGACGTACACGCACCTGCGCCCGTCCAGCGAGACCCGCACCCGCAAAGCGATCGACGACGCCTTCACGGACGCCCAGGAGCCCGAAGCTCAGGGCACATCCATGCCCCCGGAAGTGCCCCCAACGAAACCCATGTGCCCTCAATGTGCCCTGGCCGCCTGACGGCCTCTCTCCGCACATGACGAGGGCGGGGTCCGAAACCCCGCCCAAAAACCACTCAAACCCCAGCTCAGGGCCACACCAAGCAATAAGGCTGGTGCCCCGCTTCATGCAACCGATGGCTGAAGTCCTGCCACTCGTGCAGCAACTGGTACACATCGAACGCGTCGCGCGGGCCGCCCCGGTCGGGGACCGTCGACCAGATGAACGCCGCCGCGCCCACCGCTTCCTCGCCGATGTCGCGGAGGGGGTCGACCACCGTCATCGGGAGTTTGACGACCGCGTAGTCCGGGTGCAGGACCACGAGTTCCAGGGGCGGGACCTTGGACAGGGGGACGCCCTCGATGCCCGTGAGGACCATGGCCGCCATCGTCTCGGGCTTGATCTTGGTGAACATGCCGTTCATGCCGAGCTCGTCGCCGCCGAGTTCCTCGGGGCGCATCGAGATCGGGACGCGGGCCGCGGTCGCGCCGTCGGGCGCGCCGAAGTATTTGTACGTCACCCCCACCCGACCACCATTCCTGCTCCCCGCCCCGATCCGGTCGACCCGGCGTTCGGGTCTCTCGGGCTCGATCGGTACTCCGTGCCCATGCTGCCGTACTTCGGCGGCCTCCTCCGCGTCGCGCCGGTGCCTTCCCCGCCGGGCACGTCGAGGACCCAGGTCATCGGTCCCCTCGCCCAGTCCGCCACCGCGATGCATATCTCCACCCGACTGCTTTTCTAGGACGCGCGGCCCCCGCAGCGCAACCCGATCATCGTGTCAGTGACCTCCCCCACGGCTGCTCGCCGAAACGTACGGGGCAGAACACTCCGTGGGTACTCCTGCTTCATCGATTGCTTCACTGATTGGTACACCGATCAATACGCCCGTGAGGGCCGTGCGTATCAGCTCCCGGCCGGACTGTGTGTATCAGGTCCTAGTTTCGCAGATCACAGGGGGCGGTCCAGCGGATTGCGGGGTGGTGCGCGTGTGCCGTACGGCCCCTCGGCGGCCCACCGGGCGGCGTGCGCCGGGCATGAGGCCCCCGTGGGGGCGGGAGGAGCGTTGTGGTGGCGCGCCCATGGTCACCCCGCGCCCCGCCCGGGACGGTGCCCGGCGGCCACCCGCGCCCCCCGGGCGCCGCGCGCCCCTGGCCTACCCTGGGGTGGTCACCCACCAGCGGAGTGCGAGAGGTCGGAGAAGTCGCAGGTCATGAGTGAACTGCCCTATTCATACGATGCGCCTGTCTCACAGGCCCTGTTCGACCGTGCGGCCGTCGTCACACCCGGCGGCGTGAACTCCCCGGTGCGCGCCTTCCGCGCCGTCGGCGGCACGCCCCGCTTCATGGTGTCCGGCCGCGGCCCCTACCTCACGGACGCCGACGGGCGCGAGTACGTCGACCTGGTGTGCTCCTGGGGGCCCATGATCCTCGGGCACGCCCACCCCGAGGTCATCGCCGCCGTCCAGGAAGCCGTCTCCCGCGGTACCTCCTTCGGCACGCCCGGTGAGGGCGAGGTCGCCCTCGCCGAGGAGATCGTCGCCCGTGTCGAGCCCGTTGAGCAGGTCCGGCTCGTCTCCAGCGGCACCGAGGCCACCATGTCGGCCATCCGGCTCGCCCGCGGGTTCACCCAGCGGCCCAAGGTGATCAAGTTCGCCGGCTGCTATCACGGGCATGTCGACTCGCTTCTTGCCGCGGCGGGGAGCGGGGTCGCGACCTTCGCGCTCCCTGACACCCCGGGTGTCACCGGGGCCCAGGCCGGCGACACCGTCGTCCTCCCCTACAACGACCTCGAAGCCGTTCAGGAGGCCTTCCACCGCCACCCAGGCGAGATCGCCTGCGTCATCACCGAGGCCTCCCCCGGCAACATGGGCGTCGTCCCGCCGCTGCCCGGCTTCAACCAGGGGCTCAAGGACACCTGCCGCGCCAACGGCGCCCTCTACATCTCCGACGAGGTCATGACCGGCTTCCGTACCAGCCGCGCCGGCTGGTACGGCGTCGACGGCGTCCGGCCTGACCTCATGACCTTCGGCAAGGTCATGGGCGGCGGCTTCCCCGCGGCGGCGTTCGGCGGGCGCGCCGACGTCATGGCCCACCTCGCCCCCGCCGGGCCCGTCTACCAGGCCGGCACCCTCTCCGGGAACCCCGTCGCCACCGCCGCCGGACTCGCCCAGCTCCGGCTGCTCGACGACGCCTCCTACGGCGTCCTCGACCGCGTCTCCACCCAGATCCAGGAACTGATCACCAGCGCGCTCACCAAGGAGGGCGTCGCGCACACCGTGCAGCGCGCCTCCAGCATGTTCTCCGTCTTCTTCACGGACCGGCCCGTCCGCACCTACGAGGACGCCAAGGCGCAGGAGTCCTTCCGCTACACCGCCTTCTTCCACTCCCTCCTCTCCCACGGCGTCTATCTGCCGCCGTCGTCCTTCGAGTCCTGGTTCGTCTCCACCGCCCACGACGAGCGGGCCGTCCAGAAGATCGCCGACGCCCTCCCGGCGGCGGCCCGAGCGGCCGCGGAGGCCACCGCGTGAACAGCGACAACCACAACACGAGCAGTGGTGACATCACCGTCGTCCATCTCATGCGGCACGGTGAGGTCGACAACCCCGATGGTGTGCTGTACGGGCGGCTGCCCGGCTACCACCTCTCCGAGCTCGGCCGCCGGATGGCCGACCGCGTCGCCGAGCACCTCGCCGAACGCGATGTCACCCAGGTCATCGCCTCCCCGCTGGAGCGCGCCCAGGAGACCGCGACCCCTATCGCCAAGGCGCACGGGCTCGACATCGGCGCCGACGCCCGGCTGATCGAGGCCGACAACGTCTTCCAGGGCAAGACCTTCGGCGTCGGTGACGGCGCCCTGCGCAACCCCGGGAACTGGAAGTACCTCACCAACCCGTTCAAGCCGTCCTGGGGCGAGCCGTACGTCGACATCGTCGTACGGATGATGCAGGCGCTGGACGCGGCGAGGGACCGGGCGCGCGGGCACGAGGCCGTGCTGGTGAGTCATCAGCTGCCGATCTGGATCGTCCGCTCGTACGTCGAGCGGCGCCGGCTGTGGCACGACCCGCGCAGGCGGCAGTGCACGCTCGCCTCGCTGACGTCCTTCACCTACCGCGGCGACAGGATCGTCTCCGTCGGTTACAGCGAGCCCGCCCGCGATCTCGTCCCCGCCCACCTCCTCTCCGGCGCCAAGCCGGTCAAGGGACAGAGCAAGGCCTTCGGCGCCTGAGGATTCGTAAAAACTGCGTAGTGGCTGCGGCAAGACTCCGTAGCGGCTCCCGGCGCCCGAAACCGCTTGTGAGGCCGTCCACTTGGGACGGCCTCACGCACACGGCCCGACGTTAATACGAATTCGTGACGTACGTTGCCAACCCCGTACCCAACCCCGGAACCTTCCCGATCGTCACGTCCTCTCAATGGGTGACCACAGCGAACTCAGAGAACGTGACGAATCGGGGAACAATGCGCACGCTCACCCGCAGGGGAATGCTCGGGCTCGGTGCCACCGCCGCGGCCGCCGTCGGACTCGCGGCGTGCGGCACCCAGTCCGGCGGCAGTTCCCCGAGCCCCGACGGAAAGAACGACGGCGGTGACGGCAAGAAGTCCGGCCGGCAGTTGTCGAAGCCGATCGGCGACGGCTCCACCGCCTACACCGGCAAGCAGCCCCTCCAGCCCGCCGCCCCCGTGCCGCTGGAGCCGGGTCAGACCCCGCCGCAGTTCGTCGTGTTCTCCTGGGACGGTGCCGGAGAGGTCGGCAACGGGCTCTTCCCGCGCTTCCTGGACCTCGCCAAGGAGCACGGTGCCCATATGACCTTCTTCCTCTCCGGGCTGTATCTGCTGCCCGAGTCGAAGAAGCGCCTCTACAACCCCCCGAACAACCCGCGCGGCGCCTCCGCCATCGGCTATCTCGCCGACGACCACGTCAAGTCCACGCTCACCAACGTCCGCCGTGCCTGGCTGGAGGGCCATGAGATAGGCACCCACTTCAACGGCCACTTCTGCGCCGGCTCCGGCACCGTCGGCAACTGGACGCCCCAGCAGTGGCGCAGCGAGATCGAGCAGGCCAAGTCCTTCGTCAAGAAGTGGCGCACCAACACCGGCTGGACCGAACTGCCGTCGCTGCCCTTCGACTACGACAAGGAACTGGTCGGAGGCCGTACGCCCTGTCTCCTCGGCCAGGACCGGCTGCTGCCCACCGCCCGCTCCCTCGGCTGGCGCTACGACGCCTCCTCGCCCGGCGGCCGTCAGGTCTGGCCGGTGAAGCGGCAGGGGCTCTGGGACTTCCCGCTCCAGCAGGTGCCGTTCCCCGGGCACTCCTTCGAGGTGCTGTCCATGGACTACAACATGCTGGCCAACCAGTCCGTCAACTCCACCAAGGCGCCCGCCTACAACTACCCGGGCTGGCGTACGCAGGCCGCGCAGGCGTACATCTCCGGCTTCCGGCGGGCGTACGAGTCGAACCGGGCGCCGTTCTTCATAGGCAACCACTTCGAGAAGTGGAACGGCGGCATCTACATGGACGCCGTGGAGCAGGCGTTCAAGCACATCGCCCGGGAGAAGGAGAAGGGCGCCGACGTGCGGCTGGTCTCCTTCCGGCAGTTCACCGACTGGATCGACGCGCAGAAGCCGGAGGTGCTGGCCAAGCTGCGCACCCTGGACGTGGGACAGCAGCCCGCCGGGGGCTGGAAGACCTTCCTCGCCGGCACCAAGGCCACGGCCGGCACCGGTACCGGCACCGGTACCGCGAGCTCTGGCACCGGGCAGGGCACCTGACGTGCGGTTTCCGGTGGGTGGGGGCGGGTGAGGGGGGTGCCCAAGATCCGCAGAAGGGGCATGCGAAACTTTTCACATGAGTGCCGCCTGCCGCGCCCCCCTGCGCTCGACCCGCTCGAACTCTGCCGACCACCCCACACACTCCGCACACCCCGAACACCCCGAACACTTCAACCGCACGACCCGCACGACCCGCACGACCCGCACGACCCGCACCGGACGTATCGGCCGGTCCGGCCGCCGTCTCCGCCGCACCGCCCTGCTCGGGGCCGGTGCCGCGCTCGCCGCTCTGGTGCTGTCCGCCTGCGGTTCCGGCGGTGTGTCCGGCGGCGGCGGTGACACCCACTTCGTCACCGGCACCAACGGCGTCGACACCGTCGCGCGCGCCAAGCGGACCGCGGTGCCCGACCTGTCCGGCAAGACCATCGACGGCAAGAGCGCGGACGTCGCCGACTACAAGGGCAAGGTCGTCGTCATCAACGTATGGGGCTCCTGGTGCAGCCCCTGTCGGGCGGAGGGGCCGAACTTCGCGAAGGTCTCCAAGGCGTACGCGGGTCAGGACGTGCAGTTCCTCGGCATCAACACCCGGGACGGCAGCACCACCCCCGCCGTCAACTTCGAGAAGCAGTTCGGCATCACCTACCCGAGCCTCTACGACCCGACCGGCAGGCTGATGCTCCGCTTCGCCAAGGGCACCCTCAACCCGCAGCTCATCCCCTCCACCCTGGTCATCGACCGGAACGGGAAGATCGCGGCGCGAGCCCTGGAGGCGCTCAGCGAGGAGAACCTGGTCAAGATGATCAAACCCGTCCTCGCGGAGAAGTGAGAGACCTGACGTGAGCGCCCTGATGACGCTCGCCGCGGTGACGGGCCGGAACGAGACGGTCTTCAGCGGCGCGCTGCTGCTCGCCCTGCCGGTCGCCGTGCTCGGCGGCCTGGTCTCCTTCTTCTCCCCGTGCGTGCTGCCGCTGGTCCCCGGCTATCTCTCCTACGTCACCGGTGTCACCGGCACCGACCTGGGCGAGGCCCGGCGCGGCCGGATGGTCGCGGGGGCCTCCCTCTTCGTGCTCGGCTTCACCGCCGTCTTCGTCTCCGGCGGCGCGCTGTTCGGCTACTTCGGTGCCACGCTCCAGGAGGAACAGGGCGTCCTGTCCAAGGTGCTCGGCGTCCTGATGATCCTGCTGGGCGTCTTCTTCATGGGGCTGATGCCCTGGCTCACCCAGCGCGAGTTCCGCTTCCACCGGCGGCCGGCGACCGGCCTGGCCGGGGCGCCGGTGCTGGGCGCGCTGTTCGGGATCGGCTGGACGCCCTGCATCGGTCCGACCCTGGCCTCGGTGAACGCGCTCGCGATGAACCAGTCGAGTGCCGGTCGCGGGGCCGTTCTGACCGTCGCCTACTGTGTCGGACTGGGCGTTCCGTTCGTGCTCGCCGCTGTCGCCTTCCGCAAGGCGCTCGGCGCGTTCGGCTGGGTCAAGCGCCACTACGTGTGGGTCATGCGGGCGGGCGGCACGATGATGATCGTCACCGGGCTGCTGCTGCTGACCGGTGCGTGGGATCGACTGGTTCAGGAGATGCAGACCTGGTCCACCGGCTTCACTGTGGGGATCTGACGCGATGACGATGACATCAAGGGGCGACGGCAGCCCGGCAGGGACGGAGACCCCGTCGGCGACGCAGGGGACCCCGCAGGCCGCGGAAACCGTAGAGGCCGTAGAGGTGGCCATAGAGGCCGTAGGGACAGCGGAAGCCACGGCAACACCGCCCGCCCCCGACGACGCCGACCTCGGCGCCGCCGCCTCCCAGCTCTCCACCGCCCCCGATGACGAGCCGCCGAATCTCCCCGCCCTCGGAGTGATCGGCTGGGCCCGCTGGTTCTGGCGGCAGCTCACCTCCATGCGGGTCGCGCTGCTGCTGCTCCTGCTGCTGTCCCTCGCCGCGATCCCCGGCTCCCTGATCCCGCAGACCGGTGCCGACCCCGCCAAGGTCGCCGCCTTCCGCAGCGCCCACAGCACCCTCGCGCCGGTCTACGACAAGCTCGGCATGTTCCACGTCTACAGCTCGGTGTGGTTCTCGGCGATCTACATCCTGCTGTTCGTCTCCCTGATCGGCTGCATCATCCCCCGCGCCTGGCAGTTCACCGGCCAGCTGCGCGGCCGTCCGCCCGCCGCGCCCCGCCGGCTGACCCGGCTGCCCGCCTACACCACCTGGCGCACCGAGGCCGACCCCGAGCAGGTCCGGGAGGCCGCGCTGGCGCTGCTGAAGAAGCGCCGCTTCCGCGCTCATGTCACCGGGGACGCCGTCGCCGCCGAGAAGGGCTATGTCCGCGAACTCGGCAACCTGGTCTTCCACATCGCGCTGATCGTGCTGCTGGTCGCCTTCGCCTGGGGGCAGTTGTACAAGTCCGACGGCAACAAGCTGATCGTCGAGGGCGGCGGCTTCGCCGACACCATCACCCAGTACGACGACTTCAAGTCCGGCAGCCTCTTCACCACCGACGACCTGGTGCCCTTCAGCTTCACCCTGAAGGACTTCAAGGCGACGTACGAGCTGACCGGACCCAACCGCGGCACCCCGCGTACCTTCCAGGCGAGGCTCGCCTACACCAAGGGCGCGTACGGCAAGGCGAAGACCACCACCATCAAGGTCAACGAGCCGCTGAAGATCGGCGACGCCAAGGTCTACCTGGTCAGCCACGGCTACGCCCCCGTCGTCACCGTCCGGGACGGCAAGGGCAAGGTGGTCTACCACGACGCCGTGCCCCTGCTGCCGCTCGACGGCAACGTCACCTCCAACGGCGTGATCAAGGTGATGGACGGCTACAAGGACGCGAAGGGCACGAGCGAACAGCTGGGTGTCCAGGCGTTCTTCCTGCCGACCTACGGCGAAGGCGCCTCGGTGCTGTCGGTGTTCCCCTCGCTGCTCAACCCGGTGCTCAACCTGGCGCCGTACCACGGCGATCTCGGGGTCGACTCCGGTATCCCGCAGAGCGTGTACCAGCTCGACAAGTCGCATCTGAAGTTCTTCGAGAAGTCCGACGGCAGCCAGCTCCGCAAGAACCTCAAGCCCGGCCAGACCCTGACGCTGCCGAACGGCGCCGGTTCGATCACCTTCGAGAAGGAGATCAAGGAATGGGCCGGCTTCGAGATCGTCCAGGAGCCCGGCAGTGAGTGGGCGCTCGCCGGTGCCGTCGCCGCGATCCTCGGCCTGGCGGCGTCCCTGTTCATCCAGCGCCGCCGGGTGTGGGTGCGCGCGCTGCCCGGCCCCGACGGCGTGACCGTCGTCGAGATGGCAGGACTCGGCCGCAGCGAGTCCGCCAAGGTGCCCGAGGAACTGGGTGAGCTCGCGGGAATCCTCTACGACCGGGCACCGGGGGCTCCCGACCCCGCCCCGGAACCCGCCCCGGACCCCACCCCCGACGCCGCCCCTACCCCCGACGACGAACCCGCACCGTCGTCCCCCGACCCCGCGCCCGGAGTCGTACCTGCCGAAGGGACTGAGAAATGACCCTCGCCGCCGCCACCTCTCCAGCGGCCGTGACCGATCTCGCCGCCGCCACCAACGAGCATCTCGCGAGCATCAGCAACACGCTGATCTACTCCGCGATGGCCGTCTACACGCTGGCGTTCTTCGCGTACATCGCGGAGTGGCTGCTCGGCAGCCGCAGCAAGGTCGGCCGCACGGCCGCCGCACTCACCGCCGCACCGAAGAAGGCCGGAGCCGGAACGGCCGCCGGACCGGTTGTCACCGTGCGCAAGGAGGGCGGCGCCACCACCGTCCTGGAGCGGCCCAAGGTGGTCGTGCGCTCGGCGGCCGGCGCCCGTGACGTGCCGGACGGTCCCGGTGCCCACGGCGGCGACGAGCAGGGCGATCTGTACGGGCGGATCGCGGTGTCCCTCACCGTGCTCGCGTTCCTGGTGGAGCTGGGCGGCGTCGTCGCCCGCGCGGCCTCCGTGGAGCGGGCGCCGTGGGGCAACATGTACGAGTTCAACGTCACGTTCTCCACGGTCGCCGTCGGCGTCTATCTCGGGCTGCTCGCGCTGAAGAAGAACGTCCGCTGGCTCGGCCTGTTCCTCATCACCACGGTCCTGCTCGACCTGGGCCTCGCGGTCACCGTCCTCTACACGGCGAGCGACCAGCTCGTCCCGGCGCTGCACTCGTACTGGCTCTACATCCACGTCTCCACCGCGATCTTCTGCGGCGCGGTGTTCTACGTCGGCGCGGTCGCCACGATCCTCTACCTCTTCAAGGACTCGTACGAGACCAAGCTGATCGGCGGCGGCAAGCCCGGCGCCTTCGCGACCTCGGTCCTGGAGCGGCTGCCCGCCTCCGCCTCCCTCGACAAGTTCGCCTACCGCGTCAACGCCGCCGTCTTCCCGCTGTGGACGTTCACGATCATCGCGGGCGCCATCTGGGCGGGCGACGCCTGGGGCCGGTACTGGAACTGGGACCCCAAGGAGACCTGGTCCTTCATCACCTGGGTCGCCTACGCCGGGTATCTGCACGCCCGCGCCACGGCCGGCTGGAAGGGCCGCAAGGCCGCCTACCTCGCGATGATCGCGTTCGGCTGCTGGCTGTTCAACTACTACGGCGTCAACATCTTCGTCTCCGGCAAGCACTCCTACGCGGGCGTCTGACCAGCACCGGAGCCGCGCGGGCCGGTGCCCGGGCGGCGTGCGGAACGCTGCGCCACGGGTCACGCTGGTGTCATGACCGGTTCCATCGAGCAGGGCAGCAGCCAGACCCACGGCAACACGCACATCCTGCATTTCCTGGTGCGGCTGCCCGAGTCCATGGAGGAGGTCTGGCCCGCCCTGGCCACCCCGGCGGGCCTGGCGGGCTGGTTCACCCCGGCCGACGTCCTCGAACCCCGGCTCGGCGGCGCGGTCACCCTGCGGGGACTGGGCAGCGGGCACATCACGGCGTGGGACGTGGAGCGGATCGCCGAGTACACCGTGGACGACGGCGGACGCGTCCGTTTCCATCTGGAGCGGGACGGGGACAGGGCGTGCGTCCTGCGGTTCACCCATGAGTTCCAGGGCGAGGGGGAGTCGGAGTCGAGGTGGAGGGCGCGATTCGAACGCCTGATCGATAGCATGGAGGATCAGGAGGACTAGGAGGACCAGGGGGAGTAGGGGACTAGGACGGCGGCAGGCAGGACTTCCCCGGTGGCTTCCCCTCCGGCCAGGCGATCCGTACGAAGCGTGCGCCGCCCTCCGGGGTCAGCTCCACGATCGGCACCGCCTTGTCGTACGGGTTGCCGTACGTGTCCAGACAGATCCAGCCGCTCGCCCCGTTCACCCGCTGCTGCGACCCATTGATGTGCGGCCACTCGTGGCCGACGTCCGCCAGCAACGGGATCTTCCGCCCCTCCGGCACCGCCTCCCGGATGCCTTGCACGGCCAGTTGGAGGGCGTCGTAGCCGATGATCAGCTGTCCGTCGTCCAGGGCGGTCGTACCGATCGGCCCGACCGGCGTGCGCCCGCTCCTCGCCACCAGCCCCAGCAGCACCTGGGCGTCCGCCGCCGAGCCGCCGGTGGGCGCGGGGTCCTTTGCCCAGGCGTCGGGGTGGGCGAGCGACGCGTAGCGGACGGTGAGGTTGCGGCGCAGGGCGCTGCGGTGCAGGTTCTTGTCCTCGGTCAGGTACGAGCCGGTGTCCCCGGCAAGCACGGTGAACTTCCGCTCCTGGCAGCCTCGTTCGCCCAGCTCGTTGAGGAACTGCACCAGCTGGGTGTGCCGTCCCGCGAACAGGATGGTGTCGGTGTCCGGTGAGGTGTCGCACGCCACATGCGTGATCTGCCGGAAGATGTTCGCGGTGGTGCCGAGCAGATTGCGGTCGGCGGGCGGTGTGAAGGGCTGCGAGAAGCCGGGCGACCCCTTGAGCACCGTGGCGAACGCCTTCTGGAGCGTACGGGTGTACGGGTCGCCGGGCTTGTCGTACACCAGCAGCGCCTTGCCCTTGCCGACTCCGGCGAACGAGGTGAGCGCGCGGGCGAGGTCGGTGTTGGTCGGGGCGACCCTGGCGAGACCGGGGTAAGAGTCCTTGCCGCCCTGTCCGTTGGCCAGGTCGTCCGCGGTGATGGAGGAGCCGACCACCGGGATGCCCAGCCGGGTCAGCTCCTTGACCGCCTTCTTGTTGTTGTCGGTGCTGAGCGCGATCCCCGCGACCGCCCGCAGCCGGTCCCCGCTCTTCGTCATCCCGGCCAGCTGCTCGACCGTCTGCTGCCAATAGTCGCTGGTCGCGCCCGGGTTGGCCAACACCAGCCGGATCGCCGGGGATTCCCCGTTGCCGTCATGGTTGGCGTGGTACTGCCCGAGATAGGCGCCCTGGAGTCCGTGCAGCACATCGCTCACACTGGCCGGGGCGGTGGAGGTGTACGGCAGCATCACGGCGACCGTGACATAACTTCCGGGCACCAGGCGGGCGTTCTCCCCGGTGATCGCGCGCACGGTGTCCCGCAGCTTCGGGTTGCCGAAGTCGTAGTCCGTCGCCGAGACGCCCACGCACTCGGAGCTGCCCGCGGGCCGGTTCACCCCGGGCGCGCAGGACCGGTCGTCGTGCGTGAGCCGCATGGTCAGGACGACGATCCCGGCCACCGCCACAGCCGTTGCCGCCAGGACGAACAGGCGGCGCAGCGGGGTCGCCCAGACGCCCTCGCGCAGCCAAGTCCCCAAGCTCCTGCGTGCCATCACGCCTCCCCCGCTCGCGGTGTTCCGTGGTGTCCGGCCGGTGCCGGGTCGGTGCTGGGCCGGTGCTGGGCCGGTGCTGGGCCGGTGTCTAGCCGTCCGCTCCGTCGTCGCTCTCGTCGTCCTCGTCGTCGTCCCCGTCGTCCCCGTCGTCCCCGTCGTCCCTCTCGTCCAGAGTGTTCGGGTCCGGCAGCGGGCGTCCGGCGAGTGCCGCCTCGTACCAGTCCCGCGAGGCCCGCCACAGCACCGCGTTGCCCGCGGGCCGCAGATTGGAGAGCTGCTCCAGCTCGAAGCGCAGCCGGTCGGCGACCTTCGGGTCGGGCAGCACCAGTGGGTCGGACAGCTGCCACATCGCGTACAGCAACCGCCTTACCCGGCGATGCAGTTCGGCGTCGGCCTCGGTGTCGATGTCGTTCGGCAGCGGCAGCCGGGCGTCGGTCCGGCCGAGCGCCACGGCGGTCCGCCGGTCGCCCCGGCCCGCGAAGTCGTGGCCCTCGTCGTCGTGGGCATGGATGTACGGCGCCGACGCCACGAACCGCAGGGTGCGCAGCCAGGCCCGGGCGTCCAGGGTGTGGAAGGTGGCGCGCAGCCGGGCGACCGCGGACTCCGTGCGGCCCAAGGCGAGTTCATGGTGCAGCCGGAACGCGTCCGAGGCGTCCGGCGGCCCGTCGGACGGCGCATAGTGCGCGATCAGCGTCTCGTGGGCGGTGCGCCAGCGCGCGTGGTCCGTGTCGGCGAGGTGCAGCCTCAGCAGCAGCAGGGTCCGTACGAAGGGATCGCCGACGAACTGGCCCGGGGCGCCCGGCAGTCCCTCCTGGGCGAGCCGGTTCTGGACGGCCCGCACCGCCGCCGGGCCGAAGTCGTCGGGGAGCAGCGCGGCGGCCAACGCGCGGGCAGAGCCGTGGTCGTGGGCGGCGGCCAGCACGGTCAGCTCGTCGAGCCGGTCGGCGGGCACCAGTCTGCCGAGGAGTTCGGCGTAGGCGGGGGAGCCCTCGTGGTCCCGGTCGTCCCCGTCGTCACCGTCATCCCTGCGGTCGTCGCTCGGGCGTAAGCGCGCGGTGAGCAGGTCGCCCAGGGTGGCCGCCCTCGGCAGGTGCTGGGCCGCGGACTCGGCGAGCAGGACGATGCCGAGCGGGCTGCCGCCGGTCAGCCGGTGGACGGCGTGCGGGAGTTGGGGTGGTACCAGGACACCGGCGCAGATGGCACCGACGATGTGCAGGGTGTCGTCGGGGGTCAGCGGCGGCAGCGACACGAGCAGGGCGCGGGAGAACGGCTCGGCGGCGTCGGGTCTCCAGCGGGTCTGCCGGGCCACCTCGGGCAGGGTGCGGCGGGCGGCGCCGCGCAGCAGGGTCCGTCCGTCGCCGCGCAGTGCCGCGACGAAGGCCGTCCGGTCGGTGATCCCGTCGGCGCGGTCGCGCAGTACGGCCGTCATGAACCCGCGCCCGGCGGGGGCCTGTACGTCGTCGAGGAGGACAAGGGGCCGCCCGAGCCGCCGCATCCGGGGCAGTACCCCGGTGTAGGCGTCCGTGAGGTCGGTGAGCAGGGCCCGCACCAGATACCGCTCGGCGTGCTCCCGGGACGGGCCGTCGGCCCGGAAGTGGGCGGAGAGCAGGAGCAGCCCGCGCTGCGCGTGGTCGCCGGCGTTGGGATAGGTCCGGTACCAGACCGACGCCTTCTGGTGGCGCCGGTTCGTGAAGCCCTCGGCGACCGACTCCAGGGTCGCCTCGATCGCCCCGGCCAGGAACGGTCCGCTGCCGGTCGCCGCCGCGACCACCTTGGCGGCCACCTTCCCGGCCCACCGCCCGGCGAAGCCGATGCGTGTGCCGCCCTCGTTCAGCAGCAGGATCCGCTGGACCTCGCGCCGGATCCGCTCCGAGTCGGCGTCGCCCCAGCCGCCCGCCGCCACCGCCACCAGCCCCGTCATCAGCCGCGGGAAGACGATCCGACCGGCTCCGGTCACCGGTTCCGCGAGTTGCTCGGCGAGCACCAGCAGCGCCTGCGCCACCGGCGACCAGGACTCGGCGGGCCGGTCGGCGGGCGGCGCCGCGAACTGCCCGTCCGCACAGTCGATCAGGGCGACCGGGGTGTGCCCCTCGTAGGCGGCCCGCAGCTCCCGGAGCACCGCGCTCTTGCCGAGTCCGCGTGCCCCGGTCAGCACGACGAACGGCGGCTCCTCGGGGGGCTTGTGCTCCAGCGGATGCTCGCGGTGCTGGTACGGGCGCAGGCCCACCAGCCGTGGCGCGAGACCCGCCGGGTCCGTATCGAAGAGAGCCCCCCGTCCGTGCAGCTGTCTGTCCAACGCAGCCCCCCTCGACCTCAGTGTAGGAAGAGGGGAGTTGTTCCGGAACGTAGCGGATGGTGTCCGTTGTGTTACGAACACGTTGTGGCGACGGGCGTCACCGTTCCGCGTCAACTCCTGTGTGCTGCAAGGAAATTGGCGGTGTCAGGGCTTCGCCTGCCCCGGCGTGGAGAGGATCATGTCCCGTAGCTGCTCCGCGTACAGCCGCATGCTCTTGAGCGCGGCGTCGTTGAGCGGGTAGCGGCAGGCGAACCACAGGCCCTCGTGGACCCGGTTGACCCATACGCATACCTGGTCGCCGTACGACACCCGGACCACGCCGTAGGTCTTGAGGTCGGTCCACTCCCGCGAGCCCGGCAGATCGCGGGCGTCGAGGTAGGAGACGATCGAGTACAGGTCGGGCGAGGTGGGGCGAAAGTCCGTGCCGAGCAGCCGCAGCACCCGGCCCAGCGGCATGCGCGCGAGCAGCCGGTTGGCCTTCAGCTCGGCGCGTACGGTGCGCATCGCGGTGGGGAGGTCGGGCGCGGCCGGGATCTCGATCGGGGCGCCGCCGACGTACCAGCCCACCGAGTCCGTCCAGCGCGACTTGACCCGGGTGTGGAACGGCACCACCGTGCGGTACACGGGTGCGCCGCCGATCCGGTTCACGATGAGGCTGGTCGCGGCCAGCACCCCGACCTGGCTGCCGCCGTAGGGGCGGCAGAACTCCTCGAAGGCGGCAGCGGCGTCGGCGTCCACCAGCATGTGGTGCATCACGCCCTGCTGGGGCAGCGGACCGCCCGGCTCCAGACCGAGGTCGACGGGGAAGGCCGGCAGCCGTCCGTCGTTGCGGAGGATGAACTCCCGCCAGTGGGCGATGATTTCGTGGTCCTCGTCGATGGCGTCCGCGTCCGTCCGCTCCAGATCGGCGAAGTCGACGTAGCTGGCCACCGGCGGCTGAGTCACGGAGACCCCGCCGGCGTGGGCGTCGTAGCGCTCGCGGATCTCGGCGGGCAGCCGCTGGAGGGAGTACGCGTCGACGTTGCTGTGGTCGAAGGCGAGGTACACGCTGGCGCTGTCGTCCCGGACGACCACCGTGTAGAGGTAGTTGGGCCAGTCGAGGGCGCTCGCCGCCACGTCGAACCGGTCCTGGAGGTACTGGACCAGCTCAGCGGCGTCGGTGAACTCGCCGACCTCGGTGCGTTTCAGGGTCACCGCGTCCGCGTCCAGGGTGAACCGGCTCATCTCGTCCCCGGTCCAGCGGAAGCCGCTGCGCAGCGTCTCGTGGCGGACGGTCCAGTCGAACAGCGCCCGCTCCAGCGCGTCGAGGTCGACCCGCCCCGGGATGTCGAAGCACACCGCGAGCCAGGTCGGCACGACCAGGCCGTCCTCGTGGACCGACCGGGCGGTCCTGATGTGCGATTCCTGGATGTACGCGGGAGGCCGCGTGTCGGCGGGCAGGTGTTCGGCCGTGGCGACGGACGCCGGACTCAGTGCCCATTCGACCAGCGTCCCGGGCCGGACTTCGCAGCTCTGGATATCGGTCATTCGCATACGGAGCCTCCGTCGGCAAACGGGACGTAGTCGATCAAACGTAAGCATCGTTACTAAACGGGGATATTCAGGGACCCGATATCTACGCCGTTCGGGTGATTCCTCAGACGATTACTCGAATATGGGAGCGAATGAGGGAGTGAACAGGGGGCGAGGACGGGGCGAGGATGGGACTGATCAATTGGCCCTGCGTCAGAGGGGCGATCGGGGCGATCGGCGGGCGCCCGTAAGTGATTCGGTCTGATCATTCCTCGGTACGCTGGCCCGATCACCGGACCAGTCAGGCCCGGGCGGGTGGGAGGAACGGTCATGGTTGCCGCACCGGTTCTGGAGGAGCTTCGGGAGGTCTGCCAGCCGCAGGCCAAGCTGGCGAGCCGCAACGGCGAGCACTGGGCGGGACGCCTCTACATGCGCCGTATCTCCCTCCGCCTCACCCGCCAGCTCGTGCGCACCCCGGTCACCCCGGACCAGCTGACCTGGACCATGGTGGTGTGCGGGATCGCCGCGGGCGCCGCCCTGATGATCCCGGGCCTCGCGGGCGCCGTGCTCGCCGTGGTCCTGATGCAGCTCTTCCTGCTCTTCGACTGCGTGGACGGCGAAGTCGCCCGCTGGAAGGGCCAGAACAGCGCGACCGGCATCTATGTCGACCGCCTCGGCGCCTACTTGGCCGACGCGGCGCTCCTCGTCGGCGCCGGATTCCGCGCGGCCCACCCCGGATACGGCGGCTGGCTGTCGCTCGGCATCGCCACCGCGCTCGGCGTCGTCCTGCTGAAGGCGTCGACCGACCTCGTCGACGTGGCCCGGGCCCGCCGCGGTCTCGGTGTCGCCGACGACGAGGCCACCCGCCCGCGCTCCGAGGGCGTGGCGACCGTGCGGAAGCTCGCGGCGGCCTTCAAGATCCACCGGGTGACCAACGGCATCGAGGCGTCACTCGTCCTCCTCGCGGCCGCGATCGCCGACACCGCGACCGGCGGCATCGACCCGACCCGCTGGGCCCTGGCCGCACTGGCCGCCATCACCTGGGTGATGGTCCCGGCCCACCTGCTGTCGATCCTGTCGTCGTCCCGGCTCCGCTGAACCCTTCGGACCCCGCCGAGCTCAGGGCGAGTGGCGAGTGGAGGCCGGGGCGAGTGGCGAGTGGAGGCCGTCAGGAATCGCCGGGCCCGTCTCCCCGCTCCCGGCGGCGCAGTTCCTCCTCGCGGCGGCGCAGGTCGGCCTCCCACTCCTTGAGCATGGCCTCGTCCTGCGTGGCTTCCGTGGCGTCCCCGGCCTGCGTGGGGTCCTCGTCCGCCTCGGCGGGGCCCTTGCCGGGGCCGTCGACCGGGCCGTCGATGGGGCCCTTGTCGGCCTTGAGGGACTTCAGGAACTCCGGATTGTCGTCAGGCGCGATCCAGTTCGTACCCGCGCCGGAACCGGGAGTTCCGGCCTGGCCACCGGACTGGACACCGTCCGCCGGGACGGCGCGGCGGCCCAGGAACAGCCAGGCGAGCGGCCCGACGATGATCTCGCCGAACACCAGGATGATGACGATCCAGACCATCTTCGGCAGCCCCCGCACCTCTTCCTCAGGAGTGTTGAGGCAGTCCACGAGGGCGTAGATCATCAACGCCAGGACCAGCAGGACGGGCAGAATCCTCAGCATGGCCGTGCAATCCCCCCAGGGGTGGGCGACGGGGCGTGGGACGGCCCCGGTGACAAGCCAAGGTTAGTGGCTGACAGATACTGGACGACATGGCTTACGACGATCTTCGCGCCCTGCTCAGGGCGCTGGAGCGCGAGGGAGACCTCAAGCGCATCAAGGCCGAGGTGGACCCGTACCTGGAGGTCGGGGAGATCGTCGACCGGGTGCAGAAATCCGGCGGTCCCGCGCTGCTCTTCGAAAACGTGAAGGGCT
Organism: Streptomyces sp. YIM S03343; assembly: GCF_054729195.1. NCBI lineage: Bacteria > Bacillati > Actinomycetota > Actinomycetes > Kitasatosporales > Streptomycetaceae > Streptomyces > Streptomyces sp. YIM S03343. The sequence continues at coordinate 3,967,541 of NZ_JBPUKX010000001.1, read as the reverse complement.
CCGCGATGCCCCTCGCGATGAATGTCTTCGGCACCGACCGCCGCCTGCTCAAGGCGCTCGGCCTCACCTCGTACGGCGACATCAGCGAGAAGATCGGCGGGCTGCTGCGCCCCGAACTGCCGCACGGCTTCGTCGGGGTGCGCGAGGCGTTCGGCAAGCTCGGCGCGATGGCGCACGTACCGCCGAGGAAGGTCAAGGACGCCCCGGTGCAGGAAGTCGTCCTGCACGGCGACGACGTGGACCTCCACCAGCTCCCCGCGCTGTTCACCTGGCCGCAGGACGGCGGCTCGTTCTTCAACCTCGGGCTCACCCACACCAAGGACCCGGAGAGCGGGATCCGCAACCTCGGCCTCTACCGGCTCCAGCGGCACGACCGCCGCACCATCGGCATGCACTGGCAGATCCACAAGGACAGCCGCAACCACTACCAGGTCGCCGCCCGGCGCGGGGAGCGGCTGCCCGTCGCGATCGCCTTCGGCTGCCCGCCCGCTGTGACATACGCCTCCACCGCCCCTCTCCCCGGCGACATCGACGAGTACCTGTTCGCCGGTTTCATCGCGGGCAAGCGCATCGAGATGGTCGACTGCAAGACCGTGCCGCTCCAGGTCCCGGCCAACGCCGAGGTCGTGCTGGAGGGCTGGCTGGAGCCCGGCGAGATGCGCCCGGAGGGGCCCTTCGGCGACCACACCGGGTTCTACACACCCCAGGAGCCGTTCCCCGCGCTGACCATCGACTGCGTGACCATGCGGAAGCGGCCGCTGCTCCAGTCGATCGTGGTCGGCCGCCCGCCGACCGAGGACGGCCCGCTGGGCCGCGCCACCGAGCGGTTCTTCCTCCCCCTCCTCAAGATCATCGTGCCGGACATCGTGGACTACCACCTCCCCGAGGCCGGCGGCTTCCACAACTGCGCGATCGTGTCGATCGAGAAGAAGTACCCCAAGCACGCCCAGAAGGTGATGCACGCCGTCTGGGGGGCGCACATGATGTCCCTGACCAAGCTGATCGTCGTCGTCGACTCCGACTGCGACGTCCACGATCTGCACGAGGTCGCCTGGCGCGCGCTCGGCAACACGGACTACGCCCGCGACCTCTCGGTCGTGGAAGGCCCCGTCGACCATCTCGACCACGCCTCCTACCAGCAGTTCTGGGGCGGCAAGGCGGGCATCGACGCGACGAGGAAGTGGCCCGAGGAGGGGTACACACGGGACGGCGGCTGGCCCGACATGGTGCTGTCCGACCCGGAGACGGCGGCGACGGTCGACCGCCGGTGGAAGGAGTACGGCCTGTGAACGGAGTACGGGCTTTGAACGCGCACGTTGTGACGACGGCGCCGTACGGCGCGGAGGCGGGCGTAGCGTACCGCCACGGGACCAGGACGGAGCAGGAGCACAACCGGTGACCAGCGCATCCGCGGCGATCCCGCAGCCAGGACGCACCAAGGCCTTCCTCCGCCTGGTGATGATCGAGCACTCCGTCTTCGCGCTGCCCTTCGCCTACATCGCGGCGCTGACCGCGATGTTCCAGAAAGACGGCAACATCCACTGGGGCCGGCTGCTGCTGGTCACCGTCTGCATGGTGGGCCTGCGTACCTTCGCGATGGCCGTCAACCGCATCATCGACCGCGAGATCGACGCCCGTAACCCCCGCACCGCGCACCGCGAACTGGTCACCGGCGCCATGTCCGTACGGCACGCCTGGACCGGCGCGCTGATCGCGGTCGTGATCTTCCTGGGCTCGGCGGCGCTGCTCAACCCGCTGTGCCTGGCCCTGGCCCCCGTCGCCGTGATCCCCATGGTGATCTACCCGTACGGCAAGCGGTTCACCAACTACCCGCAGGCCATCCTCGGTCTCGCCCAGGCCATGGGCCCGGTCGGCGGCTGGCTGGCGATCACCGGGGAGTGGTCCTGGGACGCGGTGATCCTGGGGCTGGCCGTGGGCATATGGATCGGCGGCTTCGATCTGATCTACGCCTGCCAGGACGTCGAGACCGACCGGGCGATCGGCGTCATGTCGGTCCCGGCCCGCTTCGGCATCCCGGCGGCGATCCGCGCGGCGCGCGTGTGCCACGTGATCACCACGGCCCTGTTCGTCTGGTACGCCCTCGCCACCGGCGCCGGTACCTTCTTCTGGCTGGGCCTGGTGATCGTCGCGGCGGCATTCGGCTACGAGCACTCGATCGTCCGCCCGCACGACCTGTCACGCCTGAACAGGGCGTTCTTCAGCGTCAACGGCTTCATCGGCATCGCGCTTTTCGTCTGCGCCCTGCTGGACCTGCTGGTGAGGGGCCTGACGATGTGAGGGCGCACCGTATGCCCTCTTGTGCCCGGGGAGCCGACTGTCCTGAACACTCTCCGTGTCCCCGGTAGGCTCAAGGTGTGAACGCAGGAGAAAAGCAGCGCGTGCCTTGGATCGTGGGGGTGTCCGGGGCGTCCGGGACGCCCTATGCCGCCGCCGTCCTGCGTGCGCTGCTCGACGCCGGGGAGGGCGTCGACCTGGTGGTCAGCCGGGCCTCGCGGCTCACCCTGCTCGACGAGACATGCATCTCCTTCCGGGACGCCCACTGGCGGGAGGACCTGGGGGAGTGGCTGGCGCGCGGCGCGGACGGCAAGCCGGGGACCTACGACCCGGACCTCACCGGCGTGCGCTACTGGAACGCCGGTGACCTGGCCGCCGGGCCGTCCTCGGGGTCGTACCCCACCAAAGGCATGCTGATCGTGCCCGCCTCCACGGCCTGCGTGGCCGGGGTCGCGCTGGGGCTCTCCAAGGATCTGCTCCAGCGGGTCGCGAGTGTGACCCTCAAGGAGGGCCGCAAGCTCGTGGTCGCCGTACGGGAGACCCCGCTGAACGGCCAGACGCTACGGCACCTGGTGGCGCTGGACGACGCCGGTGCGACCGTGCTGCCCGCCTCGCCGGGGTTCTACGCGGGCGCCACACACATCCAGGACCTTGTCGACTTCGTCGCCGGACGTGTCCTCGACGCGGTGGGCGTACCGCACCGGCTCTACCACCGCTGGGAGGGGGAACTCGGCGGCGGGTCCGGCCCGTCCTGAGAACCCGTTCGGCGTTCCCCGTAGCTCCTCGTTCCTCGCACCTCGCACCTCGCTCCACGTTCCACGTTCTCTGGCTCTTCGCTCTTCGCACCTCGCACCTCGCTGTACGTACTTCGTTCCTTTGTCAGACCCCGCAGACTCGTGGAGATCCGTCGGGATCTCCCTCTTCACCGGAAGGCTTCGATCGCATGGACGCGGTGGACAGGCAGCTCATCCAGGCCCTGAGGGAGAACGGCCGGGCCTCCTACGCGGAGCTGGGACGCCTCGTCGGCCTGTCGGGCCCCAGCGTCACCGACCGCATCAACCGGCTGGAGGCGGCCGGTGTCATCACCGGCTACCGGGCCACGGTGGACGCGGCCACGCTCGGTCTGGGCGTGACCGCCCTGATCGGCATCTCGCTCTCGGACGCCGTCGACCACGAGGACGTGGCGCACCGCCTCAGGGATCTGCCCGAGATCGAGGACTGCTGGTTCATCGCCGGCGACGACTCGTTCATGCTCAAGGTGCGCGCGGCGGACGTCGACGGCCTGGAGCGGATCATCCGGCGCCTGAGCGGTACCAAGGGCGTCTCCCGGACCCGTACCACGATCGTGTTGTCAACGAAGTGGGAGAACAGGGTGGGGGAGCTGCCCGAGGAGGCGTAGGCGTTACGGTGGGGCGGTTGTCGGAGAAAGGTGCGGGCATGGACGTCGGGCTCAAGCGCGAGCTGGAGGAGAAGGTCAGGGCGGGTGTCCGGCTGACCCGTGAGGACGGCATCGCGCTGTACGAGTCGGACGACCTGGCCTGGCTCGGCGGCCTCGCGCACGAGGTGCGCACGCGGATGAACGGCGACGTCGTCCACTTCAACGTCAACCGCCACCTCAACATGACCAATGTGTGCACGGCCTCCTGCGCCTACTGCTCCTTCCAGCGCAAGCCGGGTGAGAAGGACGCGTACACGATGCGCATCGAGGAGGCCGTGCGGCTGGCCGGGGAGATGAAGGCGGACGGGCTCACCGAGCTGCACATCGTCAACGGCCTGCACCCGAACCTGCCGTGGCGCTATTACCCGCGCTCGCTGCGGGAGCTGAAGGCCGCGCTGCCCGGGGTGTCGCTGAAGGCGTTCACGGCGACCGAGATCCACCACTTCGAGACCATCTCCGGGCTGTCCGCCTCCGAGATCCTGGACGAACTGATGGACGCGGGGCTGGAGTCGCTGACCGGCGGCGGCGCGGAGATCTTCGACTGGGAGGTGCGGCAGCACATCGTGGACCACCGCACCCACTGGGAGGACTGGTCCCGTATCCACCGCCTGGCGCACGAGAAGGGCCTCAAGACGCCCTGCACCATGCTCTACGGCCACATCGAGGAGCCCCGCCACCGGGTCGACCACGTCCTGCGGCTGCGTGAACTCCAGGACGAGACCGGCGGGTTCCAGGTCTTCATCCCGCTGCGCTACCAGCACGACTTCGTCGACATGAAGGACGGCAAGGTCCGCAACAGGCTCCAGGCGCGGACGCAGATGGCGACCGGCGCCGAGGCGCTGAAGACCTTCGCGGTCTCCCGGCTCCTCTTCGACAACGTGCCTCACGTCAAGGTCTTCTGGGTGATGCACGGCCTCCAGACCGCCCAACTGGCGCTCCAGTTCGGTGCGGACGACATGGACGGCTCGGTCGTCGAGTACAAGATCACCCACGACGCGGACGACTTCGGCACGCCGAACAAGCTGACCCGCGAGGACCTGCTGGAACTGATCCGCGACGCCGGCTTCCGTCCGATGGAGCGGAACACGCACTACGAGATCATCCGCGAGTACGACGGCCCCGACCCGGCCCGCCGCGACGAGCCGCAGCCGATGCGGGTCTGAGGAGCGCGGAATCCGCCCCATGGCACTCGCCTTCGAACTCGACCCCGCCATGACCCCCGCCCTCTGCGACGGCGTCCTCACCCTGTGGACGGACGTCTCCAACGCGGGCGGGGCCGTCGGCTACGTTCCGCCGGTCAGTCGCGAGGACATCCGGCCCGGCCTGGTCAAACACCTCGCCGGGATGGCGGACGGCCGCATCCGGCTGCTCGTCGGACGGGACACCGCCGGCGAGGTCGCCGCCACCGCCTTCTTCGGGTTCAACACGCACCGGCTGATGACCCACTGGGTGTGGCTCTACACGGTCATGCTCCACCCCCGTCACCAGGGCGGCGGCCACGGCCGCGACCTGCTCGCCGCCGCCGCGGAGGCCGCCCGCGGCTTCGAGGGGATCGACGCCATACGCCTCACCTGCCGCGGCGGCCTCGGCCTGGAGCACTTCTACGGCTCCTGCGGCTACAAGGAGGTCGGCCGGGTGCCCGGCGCGATCCGGGTGGCGCCGGGGGACGACCGGGACGACATCACCATGCTGCTCACGTTGTAGAGGACCGCTGCGGACGGACCGCCGCTGCGGAAGACGGCGGCGGAAGTCCGCCGACCCGCCGCCAAGATCGGTAACCCGGCGTGCTTCACTGGACGATGCCGTCCGGGAAGGCCGGGGCCACAGGGCTCCGGGGGACCGGGATCGTTCGGAAACGGAAGTGCGGGTTGAGATGCTCCGCTACACGCTGATGCGCCTCGGGGTCTTCGCGGGCTGCCTCGTGGTCGTCTGGGGCCTCGTCTACACGGGCGTCGTGCCGCGCGGCCTAGGTGCCTCCAACGGCCTGTGGGTCGTCCTGCTCTCCATGGTGATCTCCGCGCCGGTCAGCTTCATCGTGCTGCGCAAGGAACGGGACCGGGCGTCCGAGCAGATCGTGGAGCGGGTCGACCGGGCCAAGGCCAACCTGGAGGCGAACCGGCGCCAGGAGGACGTGGCGGACGACGTGGCGCGGGCGCAGGGGCAGACGTCCTAGCGTCGCCTCTTCTGGCTGGGGCCCGGGTTCATCCATCCCAACTACCCTGGCCCCATGGGTGGCGTGAAGACCAAACGGATGCCGCGTGCGGTACGGGAGCGGCAGATGCTGGACGCTGCCGTACGGACCTTCGGGCAACGCGGCTATATGGCCGCGTCGATGGACGAGATCGCCGAACTGGCGGGCGTGTCCAAGCCGTTGGTCTATCTCTACCTGAACTCCAAGGAAGACCTCTTCACCGCCTGCATCCGCCGCGAGGCCGAGGCGCTGACCGCGGCCGTACGCGCCGGGGTACGGCCGGGGCTCCCCGCGGACCGGCAACTGTGGGACGGGCTGCTGGCGTTCTTCACGCACACCGCGCGGTACCCGGACGGGTGGTCGGTGCTGCATCTCCAGGCGCGTACGCATGGTGAGCCGTTCGCGGCGCAGGTACGGGCGATGCGGGAGGAGATCGTCGCCTTCGTGACCCAGCTGATCGCGGAGGCCGCACGGGAGGCGCACCGCAACCCGGATCTCCCCGAAGCCGAGGTGGCGGGCCTGGCGGAGGCACTGGTGGGCGCGGCGGAGTCGCTGGCGGCCTGGGCGAACACCGTCCCGGACACCACAGCCCGCCAGACGACGGCCACCTTGATGAACTTCGCCTGGGCAGGCCTGGGCAACCTGATGCAGGGCCGCCGTTGGGTTCCGCCCCAGCAGTGACCACCGCGGACCGCCGCACCGTGGTGCGGCGGCGGGAACGCGCAAGGGCCGCCGCACCACGCGGGTGCGGCGGTCCCCTGCGGCGCCGCGGTTCTGCCGGGGCCGACTAGTCGGCTCTGACTAGGTATTGGACGGAATCCACCACGAACTCGCCGTAGTGGAGGGCCGCCCCGATGGCCTCCAGCCGGGCGTACTGATCCGGAGTCAGCCACCTGTCACGGGCGACCACCATGGCCCGCATCAACAACCGGAAGGCCAGATCCGGGGTGCAGCGGCGGGCGCAGTCGACGAGCGCCGCCCGCACCTCGGCCTCCAGGAACCGCGCTTCCCTGATCTCGGCGACGATCGCGTCCAACTGGGCCGCACCGTCTTCCACGTCCGCCCCGGTGAGGGGACGTACGTCCGCTTTCGCGGACAATCGGGCGTCGCACAGCTCGACGACCGTGCGCGTCCACTCGGCTCCGCCCCCGATCAGCTCGAAGCTCGGCAGGCAATACGCCCCGGCATCCCACAGCACCTCCAGGGTCTTGGAGGGGAGGTTGTCGAAGAGCGTACGGGCATCGCGCCGGACGGCCAGGACATACTCGTCGTCCACGTCGGCAAGGTTTTTGGCGACGACGGCCGCCGCTGTGGGCCCGTCGTGGCACCAGTCGTGGTGGAAGAACTCCGTCACCCACGAGACACCGAAGTCGAACTCTGTGAACCGCTGCACCGCTTGTCACCTCCCTCAGATCCCCGGGCAACATCCTGGCGAACCCCGGGCACTTGACCCTCACCACCTTAAGATCCCCGATAGAGTCAAGCTAAGCGGCGCGGGGAACTGCGCGACAAGCCACCACGCACCCCCATACAAGAACCGCCCCCCGCCGGAGGCCTACGCCGCGCCCCACTTCCGCAGCGCGGGTGCAACCCGCTGGTATCCCACCCGGTACAGCCGTTTGGCCCCCCGCCGGGCCACCCGCTTCACAGCCATCCGCATGCGCCCAGCCTCCGCACCCAGCGGATCCGGCAACGGCCGCCCCGCAAGATCAAGCCCGTGCCGCCGCAGCAGATCCCCCAGATAGATGCTGGCCCGCTGCGGCGTGTATTACGGCCGCAGCGCAGGCAGCGGGGCCGCGCGCAGCGCGGCGACGCGGGCCCGCGCCGCGGCGTAAGGGTCGGTCTTCCCGATGCCCTGCGCAGCCGCCCACTCCGACCGAGCCCGCGGCAGCGCCCCCGCGTCGATGTCGTCCCACGACGCCAGACACCCCGAGTGGATGAAGTAGTGGTTGCCGTGCGCCTCACGGACGCCGAAGTCGGTGAGGATGGCGGTGGGGATGCCCCGGTGCATGGACTCCAGCGCGGCGGTGGAGCTGACGGTGACCAGCAGGTCGGTGCGGTCGAGGACCTCGCCCATGTGGCCGTAGACCAACTGGAGGTTGGCGGGGGCGGGTTCGGCGAGTTCGTCGACGAGGAGCTGGTACGGGTCGGCCTCGACGTGCGTGGTGTGCTCACCCGGCATGCTGCGCAGCTTGATCAGCACCTGCCGGTCGGGATGGGCGCGGGCGTGCCGCGCGGCCCGCTCCAGCAGTAGCAGCCGCTGCGACTTGCCCTTCGGCACGGACGGCTGGATGGCGAAGGTGAGGGTGAACGGCCGCTCGGCGGACGGCTCGTAGGGGGCGCCGTCCAGAAAGGGCAGCGCGCACTCCACGACCGACGCGGGGTCGACGCCCACGCTGGCGAACGCCTCGCCGAACCGCTCCGCGTCGTAGGCGGAGTTGGCGAGGACGACATCGGTGCCGGCGCGGGTCATGAGCCCGTCGACCATCTTCTCGTAGACCACACCGACGTAGCCGCTGACGGTGATCGGCCGCTGCTCCCGTCCGTCCCAGGCCAGCCCCAGGCTGTGCGTCAGGGTGAGGACCGTGCCGCCCACGACGGCCAGCACGACGATGTCGGCCTCGGCCAGTTCCTCGCTCTCGACGAGGTCGGCGGCCCGCAACTCGCGCCGTGAGTCGGGCTCGATGCCGATCTCGGCGAGCTGGCGCTCGGTCGGGGTGGAGCGGCCGATCAGGAAGTAGGCGTCCAGGGCGTGCCCGGGAGCGAGCTGCCGGGCCACGGAGGCACCCCACTTCCAACGGGTGTCCGAGTCGGCGATGACGGCGATGCGCGGTCTGGTGCTGGGTGGCATGGCCAGAAGGTAAGAATGCGATCTGAGGGCTGGATGAGTGCTCCCTTAAAGCATCTTGGGGAGTCTGGGAGGTGCCTGTGAGGGCGCGGCCTTTACGGGGTCATTGCCCTTGTGGGAGGGGGATTCGGCGAACGCCTCCTGCCTCGGGGTCACCGGTTGTTCGTCGAGTGTTCATGTGTGCGGGGCGGGTCTCCGGCTATCCGGAGGGGTTCAGCCGCGTCAGCTCGCCGGTGAGATGCACCCGTTCACCCGTTGCGTCGCGCAGCTCGAAGCGTCCGGTGCCGTCGGTCCGTTCGCGGTCCGTCGGATCTGTGCGGTCCGCGCCGTAGATCACCGTGCCGGGCAGCGGGACCGGTGCCCGGAAGGCGGCCCGGACCCGTGCGGCGGTGGTCTGCGGGGTGCCGTGGGCGGCGAGGCAGCGGGCCACGGTCCACATGCCGTGCGCGATGGCGCGCGGGAAGCCGAAGAGGCGGGCGGTGAGCGGGTGGAGGTGGATGGGGTTGCGGTCGCCGGAGACGGTGCCGTAGCGCCGTCCGATGTCGTCGGCGAGGTGCCATTCGGCGACGGCGGGAAGGGGATCGGGCGCTTGGCGGCTCTGCGGATCGGGGGTCTGTGGATGCGCCTGCGTCCGCGCTGCCGAATCGGGCGCGGTCCGGGCGCGGTGGCGGGCCAGGTAGGTGCTGGTCGACTCCCATACGACGACGGCGGTCCCAGCGCCCGCCGCTGCCTCGCCGTCCGTCCGCAACTCGGTGCGTACGACCGCCTCCGTGCCGCGCCGGTGCGGGGCCAACCCGGCGATGTGGACGGCGAGTTCGTACCTGCCGTGGGCGGGGAGCGGGGCATGGTGGGTGATCTCGATCGAGGTGTGGACGAGCCCGAGCAGCGGCAGCGGGAAGCCCGGCCCGCTCATCAGCCGCATGGCCAGCGGGAAGCCCAGCACGTGCGGATACGTCACCGGCAGCGCGTCCTCGCCGGTGGCGAAGCCGCAGACGCGCTCGTAGTTGCACAGCCGCGCGAGATCGATGCGCAGACCCGGCAGCGCCAGGCGGGCGGTGGGGTGGGCGGCGTCGGGGGAGGGGCGCCGGAAGGGGGAGCGCAGTGCGCCGCGGAGGAGGAGGGGGGTGAGGGCGGGGGTGCGGGTGAGGACGACCGGTGAGGCGGGACCTGACGACGTGCCTACGGCCATGTCCATGTGTGTCCCCGCTTCTTACTCTAAAGTAAGGTTACCGCGGGTAAGTCTAGGTCATGGGGGAGGGAAGGTCGATGGAGTCGATAGAGGGGACTGCACAGCCCCGGCTCCGGACGGTCCCGGAACCCGCCCCGAACCCGCACGAGCCCCCCATGTGGTCGCCGTAGCATCGCGATCATGACCGGCGCGGCAGGGGAACGAGCCGCAAACCCCACCCGACGGCCGGTGAACAACCCGGTACGCCCGGCGCGTACCCCCGTGCAGCGGAGCGGTACCCAGCTACCAGCCACCCGGCTGCAAGGCCCCAGGAGCTGCCATGCCCATCTCGTACTCGTCCACGCCCGTCCCCCCGCCCGCCGCCCAGACGGACCTCGACCACGACGGCGGCCCGGTGCTCGTGGAACCGGAGACACGGCGCCTGGACGGCGAGGTGCGGGAGGTGTCGATGCCCCCGCTGGTGCCGGAGGTCACGCACGGCTCGCTGGCAGATCTCCCCTTCGAGAACGCCGCGGTGGACCCGGACCGCCCGGTCATCAGCCGACGTGAGGCGGACGGTGGCGGCTGGACGGACCTGACGGCGACTGAGTTCGCGGCGGAGGTCCTTGCGGTGGCCAAGGGCCTGATCGCGGAGGGCCTGGCGCCGGGCGACCGTATCGCGGTGATGGCCCGCACCCGCTACGAGTGGACGCTGCTGGACTTCGCGGCGTGGGCGGCGGGCTTGGTGACGGTCCCCGTCTATCCGACCTCCTCCCTCTTCCAGACGCGCTGGATCCTCCAGGACGCGGGCGCGGTGGCCCTGGTCACGGAGACGGCGGCGCAGGCGGCGTCACTCCGCCCGGAGCGCGAACGGCTGCCGGATCTGCGGCGCGTGTGGGTGATAGACAAGGGGCATGTGGACCGGCTGAGGGAGCTCGGGGAGTCGGCGGTGCCGGACCAGGAGGTGGAGGTACGGCGCGGGATGCTGGGCCCGGGCACCCTGGCGACGCTGATCTACACCTCGGGCACGACGGGCCGCCCGAAGGGCTGTGCGCTGACGCACGCCAACTTCCTGGCCGAGGTGGACAACGCGGTCGAGCTGCTCTACCCGGTCTTCAGGGCGAAGGAAGCCGTGGAGCCCGCGACCCTCCTCTTCCTCCCCCTCTCCCACGTCTTCGGCCGCATGGTGTCGGTGGCGTGTGTGCGGGCGAGGGTACGGCTGGGCCACGCGCCGAGCCTGAAGGCGGACGACCTGCTGGCGGACCTGGCGAGCTTCCGCCCGACGTTCCTGCTGGCGATCCCGTACATGCTGGAGAAGATCTACAACAACGCGCGGGCGAAGGCGGAGAAGGCGGGCAGGGCGGCGTCGTTCGACCGGGCGGCGGGGGTCGCACGCCGCTACGGCGAGGCCCAGGAGGCGAGACAGGCGGACACCGGCCCAGGCCCGAGCGCGTCCCTCAAGGCGGCCCGCACGCTCTACGACCCCCTGGTCTACCGCCGCATCCGCAACGCCCTGGGCGGCCGCCTCCGTTACCTGATCTGCGGCGGCTCCCCGCTCGGCCGCCCCCTGGCCGCGTTCTACGCGGGAGCGGGCATCCAGATCTTCGAGGGCTACGGCCTCACGGAGACGACGGGTGCGGCTACGGTGACGCCCCCGTTGAGACCCCGGCTGGGCACGGTGGGCTGGCCGCTGCCCGGCATGAAGGTGCGTATAGCGGCCGACGGCGAGATCCTGCTCTCCGGCGGCCCGGTGTTCCGGGGCTACTGGGACCCGAACGCGGGTGGAGTCGTTCCCGCGGCGCCGGAGGGCTGGTTCCCGACCGGTGACATCGGCCGGCTGGACGACGAGGGCTATCTGACGATCACCGGCCGCAAGAAGGAGATCCTGATCACGGCGGGCGGCAAGAACGTGGCCCCGGCCCCCTTGGAGAACTGGCTCCGCGCCCACCCCCTGATCTCCCAGTGCCTGGTCGTCGGCGACCGCCGCCCCTTCGTCGCCGCCTTGATCACCCTGGACATGGACGGCATCACCCACTGGCGCCAGATGAACGGCAGACACCCGGTCCCCGCGGAACTCCTTCTCGACGACCCGGACCTCCGGGCGGTCCTCCAGCGAGCGGTGGACGAGGCCAACAAGATGGTCTCCCGCCCGGAGTCGATCAGAAAGTTCGCGATCCTCCCGACAGACTTCAGCGAACTGGCCGGCCACCTGACTCCGTCGATGAAGCTCCGCCGGGCGGCGATCCTGCGGGACTTCTCAGGGGTGGTGGAGGAGCTGTACGACCGCTAGGCACCTTCGCTGGTGGACAGCGCCAGGCGCTCCCGCTGAGGGACAGCGCCAGGAAGGCCGACCAGGTGGTGGGGAGAGGGTCGCGTGGGGGCCGGTGGGGTTCTTGGAGTCGCGGATGTGGATGGTGCGGGGGCACGGACAACCTCTACACAGTTGCCGCCCTCGCCGTCGCTGTAGGTCAACTTGCACCAGTCGTAAGCGACTTCGAGGCACCGACCACCTTCTCCGCTGGATGCGGCTCGTTTCGTGGGATGGGGTGGCCGTCGCCACCATGGTCAAGTAATCGTCATTCAAAGGCTAAGCAGCGGCAAAGAATCCCGGCCGGAAACATGATCGAAAGTGGACAGACGTGAACTGATCATGCCCATGCTCTCTTTCTCTCCTGTTAGTGTCCCGGACGGTTCCGGACCTGACCATCCGGGGCTCAGCAGAACAAACGGGTGGACCATCATGCGCAAGCTGGCAGTCGGCGCGATCGCTGCGGACCTGTTCGCCGTCAGTGCGGGGACGGCCGTCCCCGTCTCGTGGCACGACATTCCGAAGCTCTCCACCGGCGGCGCCTCGTTCACGAAGGGTCAGTACACCTTCTGGCCCTCGAACCAGAACCACGGCGCCTTCGAGTGGTCGGGCAACCTGAACGACGAGGACGACAACGACGGTCACAACGTCTACATGCAGGTTCGTGTCGAGGGCTACGACTGGAACCGCTACAACGGCAAGCAGAAGCAGAACGTCCCGCTCGACAAGCTGAACTGGGACGGCGCCGCCCTGCACACCGACGACGCCTACATACGCGTCTGCCGTGACAAGGGCTCGCTCAACCCTGACAACTGCTCGCCGACGAAGCACTACCAGAGGTAGGCAGCGCTCCGGCAGGACCTCGGGCCCAGGGGCACTCGCCCCTGGGCCCGCATGCTTCTTTGGGGGAAGCCATCAGCACGTCAGACATACTCTCCGCCATAGGAGTCGACCTCTCCTATGGCAGTCAGCCGGCCGTCCGCGACGCCTACCTCTCGGTCATGCCGGGCGAGGTCGTGGCCATCACCGGGCAGAGCGGCTCCGGCAAGTCCTCACTGCTCTACTGCCTGGCCGGCGTCCTGCCCACCACCCGCGGTGAGGTCCGCTTCGAAGGGCGCTCGCTCGGCGACCTCTCCGACGACGACATCAGCACCCTGCGCCGGGAACGCTTCGGCTTCGTCTTCCAGTACGGCGAACTGCTCCCGGAGCTGACCATCGAGGAGAACACCGCGCTGCCGCTGCGCCTGGCCGGACAGCGCAAGCGCCCCGCCCTCGCCAGAGCGGGCGAAGTGCTCGAGCGGCTCGGCCTCGGCGAGCTGCGCGAGCGTCGGCCGTCACAGGTCTCGGGCGGGCAGAGCCAGCGCGTCGCCGTGGCGCGGGCCCTGGTCCACCGGCCTGCGGTCGTCTTCGCGGACGAGCCGACAGGGTCCCTGGACAGCGCCAACGCGTCCGCCGTGCTCAAGGAGTTCCTGGGCCTCGCCCGCTCGCAGGGCACCGCGGTCATCCTGGTGACGCACGATCACGGGGTAGCCGCACAGGCCGACACCCGGTACACGATGGCCGACGGAGTCCTCACGCCCCGAGGTGCGGTGTGACGGAGTTCCTGCTCGGTCTACGGCTGCTCTTCGGCGCGGGCCGGGGCAACCGCGTACGGTTCTTCCTGATGGCGGTGGGCGGCTCCGTCGGAGTGTGCTGTCTGGCCCTGGTGCTCACCATTCCGGCGATCCTCCACGCCCACGACGGCCGTGCCGCCGCACGGCAGCCCGTCACCTCCGCCAAGGGTCCTGCGCACGGCACTCTCGTCGTCCAGCGCGACGACGCCTACGGATCCCGGTCATTCACCCGCGTGTTCATCGCCCGGGGCACCCAGGGCACACAGTCGCCCCCGCCCGGTCTGACCCGGCTCCCCGCCCCCGGTGAGGTGTTCGTCTCACCACGCGTCCATGACCTTCTGCGTGAGGCGCCTGCCGTCAAGGGCCTGCTGCCGGGAGACGAAAAGGGAGTCATCAGCAGGGCCGGGCTCGCGCACCCCGACGAGTTGTACGCGTATGTCGGCACCACCCGTGCCCGGATCTCCGACGAGGGCCGAACCCTGAAGGGATTCGGGTACGGCTACGCCCCGTTCCCAGCCGTGGAGCCGTCCACCCTGACGGACGTGCGGTTCGCCCTGGCCACCCTGGTCCTCCTGCCCTTGGCCATCTTCTTGTCCGTCTGCGCCCGTCTGTCGGCCGCCAGCCGCATGCGTCGCCTGGCGGCGCTCCGGCTGCTGGGCCTGAGCGTCAAGGGCACCCAGCGCGTGAACGCCGCCGAGACCGTGGTCGCCGCGCTGCTCGGTGCGGTGCTCGGCCTGGGCGAGTACTGGGTGCTCAACCAGGTGATGTCGAGGACGGGACTGCCCGCGCTGCGGTGGTATCCGGCCGACGGCGCGCTGTCGCCGACCACCATCGCCGTGTGCCTGATCGGCTGCCCGGCGCTGGCCTGGTTCGTGGGCCGGAAGAGCGCGCGGGAAGCCGCCGCCAATCCGCTCGCGGTCCGGCGTACGGCGGTCCCGCGGCCACCGTCCAAGTGGGGCGGCCTCCTCCTGGTCCCCGGCATGGGCATCGTGTCCGGCTTCTGCGTGAGCGGACTGCTGGGGCATCCCGCGTCGAGCGTCGGCGTAAACGCGCTGCTCGTCGTCGGCGGCGTGGTGCTGACCGGAGTCGGGCTCGTGCTGACGCTCCCGTTGATCTCATACGAGCTGGCCCGCCGGGTGGCGCGGTCCACCCAGTCCATCACGCTCAATCTGGCGATGCGGCGCAACGAAGCCGAGCCCGGCAGCACGATGCGGGTCGTCACGAGCCTCGTACTCCTCGTCTACGCCGCCTCCCTCGCCCAGGGTGTCCTCATCCAGCTGGAGCAGGTCACCCGCCCGGATGGCCCCGTGCAGGACTACTCCCTCTCCCTTTCCCACGTCACCGAGCAACAGCAGCGAGAGCTCGGCGACGTGGCCGGAGTCCGCGCCCACGCGCTCGTGATGGACTCCTGGGGCGACCGCGACAGAATGAGTCCCGCAGAGGCGATCGCGTCGTCGACCACCGCTCTGGTCGCCACCTGCGCCCAACTGGACCGGATGGTCCAGCGCTCCGAGGGCTGCGTGGACGGCAAGGTGATGCGGCTCATCAATGTCCAGAGCGCGGGGTCCGACCTGAAGCCGGGCACCACCTTCCACTTTCGCGTCTCGGGGAGCAAGTCCGATCATCTGGACATCGCTCTGCCCGCCGGGCAGATTGTCTACGGCGGGTACTCCGGGTCTTCCTCCGTCGGATTCGCCGAAATCCTGGTTCCGCCGTCGGCGTTGCCCGCACACACGCGGCCGCGCGGCGCACAACTCCTGCTCAGCAGCAGCTCGGAGCCCGGCCAGGTCCGCAAGGTCCTCGACGGCATCGGGGCAATCTCTCCTCTCGCCGACGTGGAGCCGGTCGGACTGAATGTCCAAGGCCTCGAACAGATCTCGGTCGTCGAAACCCTGCTGGCCCTCGGCATGATCATGGGGCTGGTCATCGGCGTCGCCGCCTTCCTGGTGTCCGTGACCGACCGTGCGGTCGAACGCCGCGCGCAGGTCACCGCCGTCACCCTGATCGGCGCGCGGGCGCGGACCATGCGGGCCGTGCAGTGCCTCCAAGTGGTACTGCCTCTCGGCATCGGCCTCGTCCTGGCAGTCGTCACCGGCAAGCTCGCCGAATCCAGCTACCTGATCACCGGCGGCGGCACGATCCGCTGGGACGTCGCCGGCGTCCCCCTACTGACCCTGGCGGCGGCCGGAGTGGTGGCGGCCGCGGCAGCGGGCTCGCTCCCGCTGGTCGGCCGCCGGATCGATCCGGAACTGATCCGCCGGGACTGACGGGCGAGCGGGCGGCCTGCGGGCCTGTCGGCTGCTGGCGCAGGCACGTGACGGGCCCGACCGGGAGAACCGGTCGGGCCCGTCGTGCATCGCGCAGCCGCTTCGAGGCAGTCCCCGCCTTCGCCGCTGCTGTGGCTGGACTTGAACCGAGTGAGGCTCATTGGGCACCCATGGGAGCCAGGAAGGCCGACCAAGTGGTGGGGGAGAGGGTGAGGTGGGGGGCGGTGGGGTTCTTGGAGTCGCGGATGTGGATGGTGTGGGGGCTGAGGGCGACTTCGAGGCACTGGCCGCCTTCGCCGTCGCTGTAGCTCGACTTGAACCAACTCAGCTGCTCTATGGTCATAGCTCCTTCAGAGTCTTCTCGATCAAGTCCAAGGACTCGTAGGGGTTCAGCGCCTGCGCGCGGATGATCCCATAGCGCGCGTTGAGGATGCGTACCTCTTCTCGGTCAGTGATGAGACGTGGATACCCCTGGGTCTCCATGTACCCAACTTGCTCCTGCCCCTTGGGGATGAGCAGAGTGAACGAGCCGCCCAGACAGGGGTGTTCATTGCGCCTCATAGGCATCACCTGCACGTGTACGTTGCGCATGCCTCCGATGCGCATCAGTTGTCGCAGCTGATTTGCATGCACCTCGACGCCACCGATCGTCCGCCTGAGCACAGACTCCTCGATCACGAAGCTGCAATCGACTTGTGGCCATCGGTCAAACAGCTCCTGGCGTGAGATACGGTCCGCCACGCGCTTCTCGATCGTTTCCTCGGAGAGTGGCGGGAACCGTTGGGTGAACACCGCCCGGGCGTGGTCCTCGGTCTGGAGGAGCCCCAACACGCCCGTCGCGCTGTAGTCGAGCAGGGACACGGCTTGGCCCTCCAAAGCCGCATAGCCTCGATACCACTCGGGATGCCGCGTACGCGCCCTCTTCATCGCCTTCCGGACCTCGGGGATCGGCGCCAGCAACAGCCCCTCCGCGTCCAGCAGTTCGTTCGCCTGCTCCAGCAGCTCCGGCCGGGGGACCCGTACGCCGCGTTCGATCGCGGAGATCGCGTCCGGGCCGTAGCCCACCAGTTGGCCGAATTCCCTCTGGGTCAGGCCCTTGCGTTCGCGCAGGATTCTGATCTGCTTGCCCAAGGCCACGAAGAGGTCTGTCGTTCCGTCCGCCTCCGCCGGAGTCTCCGGCCTCCGCTCCTCTGTCATGTTCGTCACCCGTCTGCCCGTCGTTGTGGTCACGGCCGACGAACCGACGGTCGACACAAAGCAGCCGTACGGCTACCCACCGTCGCCGGTTCGCACCTGGTCAGAGTAGGGACAAGCCAGCACGCTGAGTCACGTGAACTTCCAAATCTCCACCCGGATCTCCACCCAGCGGGTGACCCCCACCGCCGAACTCGCCCGGTGTTTCCCGTCCACGCCCCGGGGTGCCCGACTCGCCCGGCACTGGGCGGGGTGCCAACTCGGTGACTGGGGATACCCGCAGGACGGCGACGTCAACGACACCGCGCAGCACCTCGTCGCGGAGCTCGCGGCGAATGCGGCGACCCATGGGCGCGTGCCCGGAAGGGACTTCGAAGTGCGACTGCTCCTCCTCCCGGAGGGCATGCTGCGGATCGAGGTGAGCGACGCGCGGGGTGACCGTCCGTTGCGTTTCGAGGAGGCGCCGGACGGCGAGAGCGGGCGCGGGCTGGTGCTCGTGGCGCTGCTCTCGAACAGGTGGGGCGTCACGGAGCGCAAGATCGGCAAAACCGTTTGGACGGAAGTCAGTTGTGGTCCCGTTACGACAAAATCTTGACGGGAGATGGCCACTCACAGTTTGCTGTCCGTCACTTGGGAGCGCAGTCGCTCCCCAGTTCGGAAGGCCCCTTTGTGAAACCTGCTACCACAAGCCGAGCCACCGCGCGCAGAACCACCACCGCACTGGTCGTCTCGGTCTGCTCCCTCTCACTCGCCGCATGCGCCGCCATCACCGATGCCGGTTCGGGAAGCTCTGCTTCCCCGACCAAGCGCGACGACATCACCGTTGGGCTTCTGCTGCCCGACAGTGACACCGCGCGCTATGCGAGATTCGACTACCCCGTCATCAAGGAGGAGGTCGACTCCCTCACCAACCACAAGGGCAAGGTCGTCTACTACAACGCCGAGGCGAGCGTCACCAAGCAGAGCCACCAGTTCCAGCAACTGATCGACCAGAAGGTCGACGTCGTGGTGGTGGACGCGTTGGACGCCGAGAAGATCGCCCCGGATGTGAAGAAGGCCAAGGCGGCCGGTATACCGGTGATCGCCTACGACCGTCTCGCCCAGGGGCCGATCGACGCGTACATCTCGCACGACAACGAACTCGTCGGCGAGGTGCAGGGCCGGAGCCTGCTGGTGGCGCTGGGCTCGAAGGCGGCCACCAGCAAGATCGTCATGATGAACGGCGACCCCGCCGACCCGAACACGGGACGGTTCAAGGCCGGTGCGATCAGCCAGCTCAACGGCAAGGTCAACGTCCTCAAGGAGTACGACACCGAGAAGTGGTCGCCCGCCGCCGCCAAGGCCAACATGCGCAAGGCCATCCAGACGTACGGGCTGTCCAACATCGCCGCCGTCTACTCCGCGAACGACGGCATGGCCGGTGCGGTCATCGACGCGCTGAAGGCCGCCGGTGCGGACAAGATCCCGCCGGTGACCGGTCAGGACGCCAACCTGGACGCCGTGCAGCGGATCGTCGCCGGCACCCAGTACATGACGGTCTACAAGCCGTTCGCGCAGGAGGCGTCCAACGCCGCGAAGATGGCGGTGGCGAAGGTCCAGGGGCACACCATCGAGTTCGACGCGCTGACCCGCGACCGGGTCAGCAGCCCGACCGACTCGAAGATCCCCGCGATGCTGGTGCCGGTGATCGCGGTCACCAAGGACAACATCAAGGACACGCTGATCGAGGACGACGTCTACAAGGCCGGCGACATCTGCACCGCCGCCTACGCCTCCGCCTGCGCGGCGATCGGCCTGAAGTGATCTCCGAGTGATCCACGAGTGATCCCCGAGTGCTGCTCTGGCGATCCCCGAGTGACCCTCGGCTGACCTGATCACCCGAACATCACCCGAACGCACCACGCATCCGACACGCGGCCCGCGGGTCCAGCCTCTGCGCTGCCCGCGGGCCGCGTCCGATTTCGGCGCGATGTCGTGCGCCGAACGAGTGAGGGACAGGTGCGGGAGCGGTGAGAATTTTCTGGGAATTCATCAGATGCTGAACGGAAAGATCACTCGGTTGGTGTAGTCCGTCCAGGTGAGAGGTCATCAAAGTAAAGGTTGTGCGAAAAAGGCAGGAGCCCCGTCGCTGGAAAGCGCGGGGCTCCTTGGGTACTGCAATCGAATGACGTCGTACGACGCCGGATGACGACTTACGTCGCGATCAGACGGGGGTGACGTTCTCCGCCTGCGGACCCTTCGGGCCCTGCGTCACGTCAAAGCTCACCTGCTGGTTCTCCTCAAGGGAGCGGAAGCCGGAGGCGTTGATCGCGGAGTAGTGCACGAAGACGTCGGGGCCGCCGCCCTCCTGGGCGATGAAGCCAAAGCCCTTTTCGGCGTTGAACCACTTAACGGTTCCGGTAGCCATAAGCCCTCCTTGGGCTCACAAAGGGTTGCCCTGCTCCAGAACCTGCCAGTGTGAACGAGCGCCGCACTAGTGCAATTGTCTGAAAACGACGAGAGCCCGCGGTCACATGCTCCGCAGGCTCTGTACTGCAAGGGAAACCAAACTGCAACTTGAGGCGAGCCTAGCACGCGGGCAGCAGAAAGCAATAGAGCCCAAGATCACGTCACTCAGACGTTTGAACCCCGACCCGCGAGGCTGGCCACGGGCCGGACCGGCCCGTTGACCGCACCGTACCGCATGGGGTCTAGTCTCGCGATGTGGACAATTCTCGCACCCGGCCCCGCGTGGGTCACATCCAGTTCCTGAACTGCCTGCCCCTCTACTGGGGGCTCGCGAGAACCGGCACCCTACTCGACTTCGAGCTCACCAAGGACACCCCTGAGAAGCTCAGCGAGCAGCTGGTGCGGGGCGACCTCGACATCGGTCCGATCACCCTCGTCGAGTTCCTCAAGCACGCCGACGACCTGGTCGCCTTCCCTGACATCGCTGTCGGCTGCGACGGCCCGGTCATGTCCTGCGTGATCGTCTCCCAGGTCCCCCTGGACCGGCTCGACGGCGCCCGTGTCGCCCTCGGCTCCACCTCCCGCACCTCCGTGCGCCTCGCCCAGCTCCTGCTGGCCGACCGCTACGGCGTACGGCCCGAGTACTACGCCTGCCCGCCCGACCTCAGCCTGATGATGCAGGAGGCCGACGCCGCCGTACTCATCGGTGACGCCGCCCTGCGCGCCAACCTCCACGACGGGCCCCGCTACGGCCTCGACGTGCACGACCTCGGCGCGCTGTGGAAGGAGTGGACCGGCCTGCCCTTCGTCTTCGCCGTCTGGGCCGCCCGGCGCGACTACCTGGAGCGCGAGCCCGTCATCACCCGCCGGGTGCACGAGGCCTTCCTCGCCTCCCGCAACCTCTCCCTGGAGGAGGTCGGCAAGGTCGCCGAACAGGCCGCCCGCTGGGAGTCGTTCGACGAGCAGGTCCTGGAGCGCTACTTCAACACCCTCGACTTCAGCTTCGGCGCCCCGCAGCTCGCCGCCGTCGCCGAGTTCGCCCGACGCGTCGGCCCGACCACCGGTTTCCCCGCGGACGTGGAGGTGGAACTCCTTCGGCCGTAGCCTGCGTCTCAGACCTGCGTCTCAGACCTGCGCCGGACGGTCCCTCCCGGACTGTCCGGACGCTTTCCGGGGATGTTTTCGGGGGACGTTTTCTGGGACTTTTCTGGTGAGGGGGAGTGGCCGTCATGCAGCCGCTGGGAGCGGACGAACCCACCGTCGTGGGGCCCTACCGGCTGCTCGGCCGGCTCGGCTCCGGCGGGATGGGCCGCGTCTACCTGGGCCGTAGCGCGGGCGGTCGTACCGTCGCGGTGAAGATCGTGCACCCGCACTTCGCCCTCGACGAGGAGTTCCGCACCCGCTTCCGCCGTGAGGTCGAGGCCGCGCGGCGGGTCGGCGGCGCCTGGACCGCGCCGGTTCTCGACGCCGACCCCGAGGCCCCCGTGCCCTGGGTCGCCACCGCCTACGCCGCCGGTCCCTCCCTCGCCCAGGCCCTCTCCGACGGCGGCCCGCTGCCCCCGGCGACCGTACGGGCGCTCGGCGCCGGTCTCGCGGAGGCGCTGGCCGCCGTGCACGAACTCGGGCTCGTCCACCGCGACGTGAAGCCCTCCAACGTGCTCCTCACCCTCGACGGCCCCCTCCTCATCGACTTCGGCATCGCCCGCGCCATGGAAGGCACCGCCTCCCTCACCTCTACCGGCGTCTCCATCGGTTCCCCCGGCTACATGGCGCCCGAGCAGATCCTCGGCAAGGGCGTCTCCGGCGCCGCCGATGTCTTCTCCCTCGGCGCGGTCCTCGTGTACGCCGCCACCGGCGAGCCGCCCTTCCCCGGGGACTCCTCGGCCTCGCTGCTCTACAAGGTCGTCCACGAGGAACCGGTGCTCGGCGCGCTCGGCGGGGAGGTACGGGAGCTGGCCGCGGCCTGCCTGGCGAAGGACCCCGGCGAGCGGCCCACGCCGGGCGAGGTGGCCCGGCGGCTCGCTCCCGACGGCGCCGCCCGGCTGGTGGCGGGCGGCTGGCTGCCGGGGGCGCTGGTGGAGCAGGTCAGCCGGAGTGCGGTGCGGTTGCTGAACCTGGAGGCGGGGGCGACTTCAGCGGGTTCAGCGGGTTCAGCGGGTTCGGAGGGGTCGGGGCCGGTGGGGTTCAGCCGGGTGTCGGTGGGGGAGCAGCAGACCGGGGCGGGTGGGCAGCCGTCGGGGACGGGGGCTTTCGGGCCTGCGCCTGTGATGCCCGCCGGGTCGCCGGACCGGGCCATGGCACCGGCCCAGGACCAGGCCCAGGCTCCGATTCCGGTTCAGGCCGTCCCGTCCGACGCCCATGCCGCCGTAGTGCCTGCCGCAGAGGCTTCCGCAGCGCCCGCCGTGCTGCCGCCGCAGGACGCGCCGCCGTACGACGCGACCGTCCCGCCCTCCCCCGGTGAGTGGCCCGGCAAGGTGTCCGTGTCCCTCGCGGCGACCTCCGTGCCCGGTATCGACGGGCGGGGGCGGCGGGTGAGCTGCACCCTGGCGCTCGCCGTCGCCGGGGCGCTCGCGGCGGTGACCGTGGGGACGGTCTTCGTGGTCCGCATGCTGCCCAGCGGCGGTAGCGACGACTCGGCCAGCAGCGGCGCCGCTTCCAAGTCCTCGGCCCCGGCCCCCGCCGAGCCCTCCGACGGATACAGCGCCGCCGACGGCGGCGAGGGCGCCGTACCCGCGCGCTACCTCGGTACCTGGGAGGGGGAGGGCACCGGGCTCGGCGGGACCGTGCCCATGGGCACTTTCCGGGTCACGCTCCACCAGGCCCGGATCGGCGGGGAGCTGGGCCGGGTCCGTAATACCGACCCCCTCGGCACCAGCGTCTGCATCGACGTCCTCACCCTGAAGAAGGCATCGAAGGACCAGCTCGTCGCGCGCGCCGTGGGCGCCGCCACCAACCCCAGCACCTGCGTGGCGGACCCCAGCACAGTACGGCTCACACCGACCGGCGACGGGCTCAAGTACGCGTCGGACAGCTCGGGTTCGGGCAAGCCGGTGGCGCGGCTGGCCCGGCTCAGGTGAGCCGGACGGGTACCTCTGACGTGCCCGGCGCGGCCTCTGCGGCCGTCCTGGCGACCCCCGCCCGTATCCGGCGCGGGGAGGCCGCTGGCGTAGGCTGGCCGGGTCCGTCCACAACCCTTGACGAAAGGGACGCCCGGTGACCGAGAAGGCCGACCTTCAGTCCGTGCTCGACCGTGCCGCCGACGGTGGGCGGATCACGCCGGAGGAGGCGCTCGTCCTCTACCGTGACGCCCCGCTGCACGCCCTCGGCGCCGCCGCCGACACCGTGCGCCGCCGCCGGTACGCGGGTAGCGAGCACATCGCGACGTACATCATCGAGCGGAACATCAACTACACCAACGTGTGCGTCACCGCGTGCAAGTTCTGCGCCTTCTACGCCGCTCCCAAGGACACCGCCAAGGGCTGGAGCCGCGACCTGGACGACATCCTGCGCCGCTGCGCGGAGACCGTCGAACTCGGCGGCACCCAGATCATGTTCCAGGGCGGCCACCACCCCGACTACGGCGTCGAGTACTACGAGAAGAACTTCTCCGCCATCAAGAAGAACTTCCCCCAGCTGGTCATCCACTCCCTCGGCGCCTCCGAGGTCGAGCACATGGCCCGTATCTCCGGAGTGTCGGTCGAGGAGGCCATCTCCCGTATCCACGCCGCCGGTCTGGACTCCTTCGCGGGCGCGGGCGCCGAACTCCTGCCCGCCCGGCCGCGGAAGGCGATCGCGCCGCTGAAGGAGAGCGGGGAGCGCTGGCTGGAGATCATGGAGATCGCCCACAACCTCGGCGTCGAGTCCACGACCACGATGCTGATGGGCACCGGCGAGACCAACGCCGAACGCATCGAGCACCTGCGGATGATCCGCGATGTGCAGGACCGCACGGGCGGCTTCCGCGCGTTCATCCCGTACACGTACCAGCCGGAGAACAACCACCTCAAGGGCCGCACCCAGGCGACCGTCTTCGAGTACCTGCGGATGATCGCCGTCGCCCGCCTCTTCCTCGACAACATCCAGCACATCCAGGGGTCTTGGCTGACGACCGGCAAGGACGTGGGCCAACTGACGCTCCACTACGGCGCGGACGACCTCGGGTCGATCATGCTGGAGGAGAACGTGGTCTCCTCCGCCGGTGCCAAGCACCGCTCCAACCGGCTGGAGATCATCGAACTGATCAGGAACGCGGGCCGGGTGCCCGCCCAGCGCTCCACGACGTACGAGTACCTCGCCGTGCACGACGACCCGGCGAACGACCCCGTCGACGAGCGCGTGATGTCGCACATCTCCTCCACGGCGATCGAAGGCGGCACCGCCCACCCCGAGTTGACGATCCTCGCCGCCAACTGACCCGCGTCCGCCGGACAGGGGGCCCTGTAGGGCAGGGGGGCCTGTCGGACAGGGGCCTGTCGGACGGGGGCCTGTTGGACAGGGGGCCTTCGGGTCGCTGCGGACGGATCGGGATGCCTCCGGTCGTCGTCTTCCGGACCGTGACGCCGTATTCGTACGAGCCGGAGCCCCAGGCCGCCGACGCGGCGCAGCCCACCCGCTCCCGGTGGCCCCCCGGACGGGACCGCTACTTCGACAGCCTCCGAGCCGTCGCCCTCATCCGTGTCGTCACGTACCACGCCTTCGGCTGGCCCTGGGCGAGTCTGGTCCTCCCCTCCATGGGGATCATGTTCGGCCTGGCCGACACCCTGATGGCGAAGTCGCTGGAGCGGCCAGCGCCCAAGGTGCTCACGAGCCGGATGCGTCGGCTGCTGCCCCCGTTCTGGTTCTGGGGCGTGTTCGTGGTGCCGGCGATGCTGATCCACGGCTGGATGCCGGGCCGGCAGATCGTGTGCGGTACCTGCCGCTGGAAAGCCAGTGGTCCTGTTCGGCGCCGGCTGGGGGCTGATCGCCGGGTTCGTCGTGCTGTGCGGCTGGGTCGAGGACGTCGCGGCGAAGCAGAAGCCGAGGCTGCTGCCGTGATGCCGTACCGCGTGCTGACACAATGGGCGGGTGACCCGCGCATCCCTGGACAAGCAGCCGCACGAAGTCGCCTCGATGTTCGACAAGGTGGCGGCACGGTACGACCTCACCAACGACGTGCTGTCCCTCGGGCAGGACCGGCGCTGGCGCAAGGAGGTCGCGAGAGCGGTCGACGCCCGCCCCGCGCAGAAGGTCCTGGACCTCGCTGCCGGTACGGCGACCTCCTCGCTGCCCTTCGCACAGACCGGTGCCTACGTCGTCCCCTGTGACTTCTCGCTGGGCATGCTCCAGGTCGGCAAGCAGCGCAACTCCTGGCTGCCGTTCACGGCGGGCGATGCGACGAGGCTGCCGTTCAAGGACGACACCTTCGACGCCGTGACCATCTCCTTCGGGCTGCGCAATGTGCAGGACACCGACGCGGCGCTGCGTGAGATGTACCGGGTGACCCGGCCCGGCGGGCGCGTGGTGATCTGCGAGTTCTCGCATCCGACCTGGGCGCCGTTCCGGACCGTCTACACCGAGTACCTGATGCGCGCCCTGCCGCCGGTCGCGCGCGCGGTGTCTTCCAGCCCGGACGCCTATGTCTATCTCGCCGAGTCCATCCGCGCCTGGCCCGACCAGCCCGCGCTGGCCGAGCGGCTGATCAAGGCGGGCTGGTCGAAGGTGGCCTGGCGCAACCTCTCCGGCGGCATCGTGTCCCTGCACCGCGGCTTCAAGCAGGGCTGAGCCGGTTCCGGCATCCGGCAGGGCTGAGCCGGAGTCCGGCAGGACTGAACCGGTTCCGGCAGGGCTGAGCCGTGCCGCTGCGGCTCAGCGTCCGCCGATGCCGCCGATGGTCTCGACCGCGTCCCCGGGCTCGTCCAGCTCGCGTTGCAGCCCGCCGGCAGGCGGTCTCGGGACGCGCGGCTCGCGCATGCCACCGCCGCCGTCCCCGTCGTTGAAGCCGAACCACACGTACACCATCGAGTCCCGCGGCACCTCGGCGCCGGGCTGCGGGTACTGGCGCACGACATAGTCGACGACGACCAGATGGAAGTCCGGACGGTCCGGCGCGTTGATGAACAGGCCTTGTGCCTGCGCCGTTTCACGTGCGTCGATGGCCATCAGACCGACAAGCCTGGGCACACGCACTTCGGGTGTTTTTTGCGTTATGCGCACAGATGTCACCCCCAGCGATACTGGAAGGGTAACCGCCTGGGGGCGCAGTTCGGAAGCGCCATATGCCTATCTGTGACAGATCGTTACTGAGCGTGACGCAATCGGACTGATGTCATCCGTATGGCAAGGGCGGCCTGATGGCTATGGCTGGAGGGGGCTCATAGATCGAGCCGGTAGCAGTGGGCTTCCCGCTCCGACCGAGGGATCGCGAAGGTCTCGGCGAGCCGCATGCCCAGCCGCCCGGTCACCGCGATGGACCGCTCGTTGCGGGCGTCGACCATCGCCACCACTTTCCCCACCCCCGCCGTCCGCAGCCGTTCCAGCGTCCGCTCGGCCGCCTCGGTCGCGTACCCCTTGCCCCAGTGCTCACGGCCGAGCCGCCAGCCGATCTCCAGCTCTCCGGTGGGGCCCCAGTCCCGGTCCCAGGGCTGGGCGCCCGTGAAGCCGAGGACGCGGTCGTCCTCGTCGGTCAGCGTCCACAGACAGAAACCGAGTTCGGCGTCGTGCCGGCGTTGGCGAGCGGTGAGCTCCTCGTAGACCGACAGCTCCGCCGATCGGCCGCCGTGGAACTCCATGACGTCCGGATCGTCGAACACCCGGTGCCAGGCGAAGGCGTCCTCGTGGGTGGGGACACGGAGCCGTACGACAGGGAGAGCACGGGTCACGGGACAGCCCTTCAGCCGGGTGATCAATTCTGCTGCATAGACTGCCCATGTCCAGTGCCGGTCGGCACTCCGATTCCGAACCTTGGGGAGATCCCGCCGTGACCGAGCCCCACTCCGAGCCCTTCTCTAAGCCCTTCTCTGAGCCCTTCTCCGAGAACACCGCCGATGTCATCGTCGTGGGCGCGGGCCCGGCCGGCTCGACGACCGCGTACCACCTCGCCCGCGCCGGACTCGACGTGCTGCTGCTGGAGAAGACCGAGTTCCCGCGCGAGAAGGTCTGCGGCGACGGTCTCACCCCGCGCGCGGTCAAGCAGCTCGTGGCGATGGGCATCGACATCTCCGAGGAGGCCGGCTGGCTGCGCAACAAGGGCCTGCGCGTCATCGGCGGCGGTGTCCGTCTCCAGCTGGACTGGCCGGATCTCGCCTCCTTCCCGGACTTCGGTCTGGTCCGGCGGCGCGACGACTTCGACGAGCAGCTCGCCCGGCAGGCCCAGAAGGCGGGCGCCCGGCTCTTCGAGCGCTGCAACGTCGGCGCCCCCGTCCTCGACGACCGGACCGGCCGCATCACCGGTGTCACGGCCAAGATGGGCGAGGAGAAGCGCGAAGTCACCTTCCGCGCGCCGCTGGTGGTGGCAGCCGACGGCAACTCCTCCCGCCTATCTCTCGCGATGGGCCTGCACCGCCGTGAGGACCGCCCGATGGGCGTGGCCGTCCGGACGTACTTCAACTCCCCGCGCCATGAGGACGACTACCTGGAGTCCTGGCTGGAGCTGTGGGACCGCCGTGGAGCCCAGGACCGTCTGCTGCCGGGCTACGGCTGGATCTTCGGCATGGGCGACGGCACCTCGAACGTCGGCCTCGGCGTCCTCAACACCTCCGCCTCCTTCAAGGAACTGGACTGGCGCGAGGTCCTGAAGGCGTGGTGCGCGTCCATGCCCGAGGACTGGGGCTACGTCCCCGAGAACATGACCTGCCCGATCCGCGGCGCCGCCCTGCCGATGGCCTTCAACCGCCAGCCCCACTACACCAAGGGCCTGCTGCTCGTCGGCGACGCGGGCGGCCTGGTGAACCCCTTCAACGGCGAGGGCATCGCCTACGCCATGGAGTCCGGCAGCCTCGCCGCCGACGTCATGGTCCAGGCGCACGCCCGGTCCACCCCGGCCCAGCGCGAACTCGCCCTGCGCAACTACCCGCGCATTCTCAAGGACACCTACGGCGGCTACTACACGCTGGGCCGCGCCTTCGTGAAGCTCATCGGCAACCCGAAGGTCATGCAGCTCGCCACCCAGCGCGGCCTCTCCCACCCGCTGCTGATGAAGTTCACCATGAAGCTCCTGGCCAACCTCACCGACCCGACGGGCGGCGACGCCATGGACCGTGTCATCAACGCCCTGACAAAGGTGACCCCGAAGTCCTGACCCGACCGAGGCCCTGACGGCGCCCGCGAGCGGCCGCGGCGGGGACTGCGGCCCCTCGCGGGCGCCGCGGCCACCATGCCCGGGGCGGGCGGGCGGGCGGGTCGTGGAGGCGTCGGGTTCCGAAAGGCCCGGAGAACCCCGAAAGGCCCGGAGGACGCCGAAAGACCCGGAGGACGCCGAAAGGGCCGGAGGACGCCGAAAGGGCCGCGCGCCCCCCGGAGGGGGCTGCTGCGGCCCTTGTGCGGCTGCCGGGAGAGGCTCGGCTGCCGGGGAGGCTCAGAGCACTCGTACCGCGCCGGTGGGCGGGTCGTAGGAGAGGGGCTTCTCCACGATGCCCGTGGAGGGGTTCTGCGCGCCGACGAACATGCCGCCGCCCACGTACACCGCGACGTGGTACGCGCTGCCCGCGCTGCCCCAGTACAGGATGTCGCCCACCTGGAGGTTGCTCAGCGAGACCTGGGTGCCGGCCGTCGACTGGGACTCGGAGACCCGCGGCAGGCTGACACCGATCTGCTTGAAGGCGGCCTGGACGAGGCCGGAGCAGTCGTAGGCGCTGGGGCCCGAGGCGCCCAGCACATAGCTCTTGCCGATCTGCGCCTTCACGAAGGCCACGACGGCCGCGGCCGAACCCGTCGCCGTGGACGAGCCCGTGGAGCTGCTGCTCGTCGTGCTGGTGAGGGTGGTCCGCTCGGCCGTGCGGGAGGCGCGTGCCGCGGCGGCCCGGCGCGCGTCCTGCTCGGCCTTCTTCTTGGCCTCCGCCTTCTTCGCGTCCGCGAGGTCCGACTTGGCCTGCTTCGCGGCCTTCGCGGCGGCGGCGTCACGCTCGGCCTGGAGCTGGTAGTTCGCGGCGGCCTGCTGTGTGGCGTCCGCGGACTGGGCGATCTGCTCGGCCACGTCGGCGGTCAGAGTGGGCAGTTCGAGCGTCTGGGTCACCGGCTCGGCGGCGTTCGCCGAGTAGGCCGACGCGCCTGCCACTGCCAGGCTGCCGATGACACCACCGGCGACTCCCGCCCGCATCGCGATCGTCTGCGACGCGTTGCGGCGGGGCTTTCGGTGGCTGCGTATGAGAGCGGTCTGGGACATGGGTACAACGGGTATCAGGGGCTCCTCCATACCCACAAGGAACGTGTGCTGCGCCACAGTTGCTCAATCGGAGCCCCAAATCCCGGGCGTGTCGTTCTTTATTGACGCCGTAACGGACATTGCGGACTCACGTGATCATGCCTGTGATCTTGCCCTTTCGTCGGTTCGTCCGGATTGCCCGCGGCCTACCATCGGTGGGGACGGTTGGCCAAGCCCGGTTCTCATGGGTCTCTCATCGATGTGGTGGAGGTCACGGAACGGTTACCGAAAATGCGATGTCTCGCGCGCGGGTCGAGTTAGTGAACTCGTGCATGACTTAGTGAACTAGTGATCCCGACTTGGTGAACTAGTGCACGTGTCCACACTGCTCCGGACTTCTCCTTCTGAAGTGTGAATGGGATCCACTATCAGCGCTCGTAGTCCACTGCCAATTTTGATGCACGGGAACTCACTTGATATCGAGGCCCCCCTCCGGCCTGCGAAGACGACTGGGAATGTTACTTCTTGGCGTCTCTTTGACCCCCTCATGGCGAAGATCAACCGACATATGACAGCATGATCGTTCGTCAGGTGGTAGAGATCACAAAGGTAGTCGAATACCCCGTGTCGCAGATCACAGATGGTCGGGCATAGGATGCGTGGCAGTTAGGGCTTGTGACCGGCTTCACATGTTCTCGATCTTGGTCGGGACGGGCGTGGCTCGAGGGGTATGTGAGGCGGTGGTGAGTCCGTCACATACACACCACAGTCAGTGCCGACTGAGAGGAGCGAGGAGCGGTGAACGCCTATGCGCCCATCCTCGTACTGGGAGCCCTCGGGGCAGCCTTTGCGATCTTCTCCGTGATCGCGGCCACGTTGATCGGGCCGAAGCGTTACAACCGCGCGAAGCTCGATGCCTACGAGTGCGGGATCGAGCCGACCCCCACGCCGGTCGGCGGAGGCCGCTTCCCCATCAAGTACTACCTGACGGCGATGCTCTTCATCGTCTTCGACATCGAGATCGTCTTCCTCTACCCCTGGGCCGTCACCTTCGACGCCCTGGGGATCTTCGGGCTCGTGGAGATGCTGCTCTTCGTGCTCACCGTCTTCGTCGCCTACGCCTACGTCTGGCGCCGCGGCGGCCTGGAATGGGACTGAGGGGCCTTACACCATGGGACTCGAAGAAAAACTGCCGAGCGGCTTCCTGCTCACCACCGTGGAGCAGGCGGCCGGCTGGGTCCGCAAGGCGTCCGTCTTCCCGGCCACCTTCGGACTCGCCTGCTGCGCCATCGAGATGATGACCACCGGCGCCGGCCGCTACGACCTGGCGCGCTTCGGCATGGAGGTCTTCCGCGGCTCCCCGCGGCAGGCCGACCTGATGATCGTCGCCGGGCGTGTGAGCCAGAAGATGGCCCCGGTGCTGAGGCAGGTCTACGACCAGATGCCCAGCCCCAAGTGGGTCATCTCGATGGGCGTCTGCGCCTCCTCGGGAGGCATGTTCAACAACTACGCGATCGTCCAGGGCGTGGACCACATCGTCCCCGTCGACATCTACCTCCCCGGCTGTCCGCCGCGGCCCGAGATGCTGATGGACGCCATCCTCAAGCTCCACCACAAGATCCAGACCTCCAAGCTCGGCGTGAACGCCGAGGAGGCGGCGCGTGAGGCCGAGGAAGCCGCGCTGAAGGCCCTCCCCACGATCGAGATGAAGGGGCTGCTGCGGTGAGCGACGCGAACGGCACCGGCGCGCAGGGAACGAACGGGGCCAACCCCGAGAAGGACCTCTCCGCCGCCAACCTCCCCGGCCGGCGCGGCCAGGGCGGCGAGGAGATCCGCGTCCAGCGCGGCATGTTCGGCGCCAACAACGGCGGCGACACCACCGGCTACGGCGGCCTGGTCCGCTCGGTCCGGCTCCCGGGACCGGCGACCCGGCCCTACGGCGGCCCACGCGGCGGAGACGCATACGGAGACTTCGACGAGGTCGCCGACGAGTTCGAGGGCGCCCTGGAGGAACAGGGTCTGCTGCCCGAGAACGCCATCGAGAAGACGGTCGTCGACCGCGGCGAACTCACCTTCCACATCGAGCGGGAGCACCTGGTCCGCGTCGCCCGTGTGCTGCGCGACGACCCGGCGCTGCGCTTCGAGATGGCCACCGGGGTCAGCGGCGTCCACTACCCGCACGACAAGGGCCGCGAGCTGCACGCCGTCTACCACCTGCGCTCGATCACCCACAACCGGCTGATCCGCCTGGAGGTGAGCGCCCCCGACGCCGACCCGCACATCCCGTCGCTGGTCTCCGTCTACCCGACCTGTGACTGGCACGAGCGCGAGACGTACGACTTCTTCGGGATCGTCTTCGACGGCCACCCCGCCCTGACGCGGATCATGATGCCGGACGACTGGCAGGGCCATCCGCAGCGCAAGGACTACCCCCTCGGCGGCATCCCCGTCGAGTACAAGGGTGCCCAGATCCCGGCTCCCGACCAGCGGAGGTCGTACTCGTGAGCAGTACCCAGTCAGCATCCGCCCGGGAAACCACCGAGGGCACCGTCTACACGGTGACCGGTGGCGACTGGGACGAGGTCGTCCAGTCCGCGGCCCGGGCCGACGACGAGCGCATCGTCGTCAACATGGGCCCCCAGCACCCGTCCACCCACGGCGTGCTGCGCCTCATCCTGGAGATCGACGGCGAGACCGTCACCGAGGCCCGCTGCGGCATCGGCTATCTCCACACCGGTATCGAGAAGAACCTCGAGTACCGCACGTGGACGCAGGGCACCACGTACGTGACGCGCATGGACTACCTGACGTCCTTCTTCAACGAGGCCGCCTACTGTCTGTCCGTCGAGCGGCTCCTCGGCATCGAGGACCAGATCACCGAGCGCGCCAAGATCATCCGTGTGCTCCTCATGGAGCTCAACCGCCTCTCCTCCCACCTGGTGGCCATCGCCACCGGCGGCATGGAGCTCGGCGCCACCACGATCATGATCTACGGCTTCCGTGACCGCGAGCTGGTCCTCGACATCAACGAGCTGGTCACCGGCCTCAGGATGAACCACGCGTACATCCGCCCCGGCGGTCTCGCCCAGGACCTGCCGCCCGGCGCGGTCGACCACATCCGCGAGTTCGTGAAGAAGATGACGAAGAACCTCCCGGAGTACGACAAGCTCGCCACCGGGAACCCCATCTTCAAGGCCCGTATGCAGAACGTCGGCTATCTCGACCTCGCCGGCTGCATGGCCCTCGGCGTCACCGGCCCGATGCTGCGCGCCACCGGCCTGCCGCACGACCTGCGCAAGGCACAGCCGTACTCCGGCTACGAGACCTACGACTTCGATGTGCCGACCGCCGACACCTGCGACGCCTACGGCCGCTTCCTGATCCGCCTGGAGGAGATGCGCCAGTCGCTCAGGATCGTCGAGCAGTGCCTGGACCGGCTCGAGCCCGGCCCGGTCATGGTCGCCGACAAGAAGATCGCCTGGCCCGCCCAGCTCGCCCTGGGACCGGACGGACTGGGCAACTCCCTCGACCACATCAAGAAGATCATGGGCACCTCCATGGAGTCCCTGATCCACCACTTCAAGCTGGTCACCGAGGGCTTCCGGGTACCGGCCGGACAGGCGTACGTCGCCGTCGAGTCGCCCAAGGGCGAACTCGGGGCGCATGTCGTCTCCGACGGCGGCACCCGGCCCTACCGGGTCCACTTCCGTGACCCGTCCTTCACCAACCTTCAGGCCGTGGCGGCGCTGTGCGAAGGCGGCCAGGTCGCCGACGTCATCGTCGCCGTCGCGTCCATCGACCCCGTGATGGGAGGCGTCGACCGGTGACCACCACTCCTGAAGAGGGCGTCAGCCTGGGCATGCCGCAACTGCCCGCCGCCGGCTACCCGGACGACGTCCGGGCCCGCCTGGAGACCGACGCTCGCGCGATCATCGCCCGCTACCCCGGCGCGCGTTCCGCCCTGCTGCCGATGCTGCACCTCGTGCAGTCGGAGGAGGGCTACGTCACCCGCACCGGCATGCAGTTCTGCGCCGAGATGCTGGACCTGACCACGGCCGAGGTCACCGCGGTCGCCACCTTCTACACCATGTACCGGCGCAAGCCCTCCGGTGACTACCAGGTGGGCGTGTGCACCAACACGCTGTGCGCGGTGATGGGCGGCGACGCCATCTACGAGAAGCTCCAGGAGCATCTCGACCTAGGCAACAACGAGACCACCGACGACGGAAAGGTCACCCTCGAGCACATCGAGTGCAACGCGGGCTGCGACTACGCCCCGGTCGTCATGGTCAACTGGGAGTTCTTCGACAACCAGACCCCTCAGAGCGCCACCGCTCTCGTCGACGACCTGCGCGCGGGACGGCCGGTGGAGCCGACGCGTGGTGCCCATCTGTGCACCTTCAAGGAGACCGCCCGGATCCTGGCGGGCTTCCCCGACGAGCGCCCCGGCGCAGCAGACGAGAGCGTCGGTGCCGGACCCGCGTCGCTGCGGGGCCTGCGCCTGGCCAAGGGCGAGGCACCGGCCCCGCGCGTGGTCCACCCGCGGGACGGCGCACCGCAGGGCGCACCGGCGGACGGACAGGCACCGGCCGGACACCGCAGCTCGCACGACGCGCCGCAGCAGACCTCGGCCTCCGACCCGGCACACCCGGCGGGACCCGTCGTCGAGGAGGGGGAGTGATGACATTGGCACCCGAGATGCAGGACACCAGCCCCGAGAAGCTGCTCGCGCCCGTGCTGTCGGCGTTCTGGGACGAGGACAGGTCCTGGACGCTGGACGTCTACCGGCGGCACGACGGATACGAGGGCCTGCGCAAGGCGCTCGCCATGTCGCCGGACGAGGTGATCGCGTACGTCAAGGAATCCGGTCTGCGCGGCCGCGGCGGCGCCGGATTCCCGACGGGAATGAAGTGGCAGTTCATCCCCCAGGGTGATGGGAAACCGCACTATCTAGTTGTCAACGCTGACGAATCGGAGCCCGGGACGTGCAAGGACATCCCGCTCCTGTTCGCCAATCCGCACAGCCTCATCGAGGGCATCGTCATCGCGTGCCATGCCATCAGGTCGCAGCACGCTTTCATCTATCTGCGTGGTGAAGTCGTCCCCGTTCTGCGGCGGTTGCACTCGGCCGTACGAGAGGCCTATGAGGCCGGCTACCTCGGCAAGAACATCCTCGGCAGCGGTCTCGACCTCGAACTCACCGTGCACGCGGGCGCGGGCGCGTACATCTGCGGTGAGGAGACCGCGCTGCTCGACTCGCTCGAGGGCCGCCGTGGTCAACCGCGGCTCCGTCCTCCCTTCCCTGCCGTCGCGGGCCTCTACGCGTGCCCGACTGTGGTGAACAACGTCGAGTCGATCGCTTCGGTTCCCTCGATCCTGCACCGGGGCAAAGAATGGTTCCGCTCGATGGGGAGCGAGAAGTCCCCCGGCTTCACGCTCTATTCCCTCAGCGGGCATGTCTCCAACCCCGGCCAGTACGAGGCGCCGCTCGGCATCACCCTGCGCCAGCTCCTCGACATGAGCGGCGGGATGCGGCCGGGCCACCGGCTCAAGTTCTGGACACCGGGCGGCTCCTCGACGCCGATGTTCACCGACGAGCACCTCGACGTCCCTCTTGATTACGAAGGAGTGGCCGCCGCGGGTTCCATGCTCGGCACAAAAGCCCTCCAGTGCTTCGACGAGACCACCTGCGTCGTACGTGCCGTCACCCGCTGGACCGAGTTCTACGCCCACGAGTCCTGCGGCAAGTGCACCCCCTGCCGGGAGGGCACGTACTGGCTGGTGCAGCTGATGCGGGACATCGAGGCGGGCAAGGGCCGCATGAGCGATCTCGACAAGCTGTACGACGTGGCCGACAACATCAACGGCAAGGCCTTCTGCGCCCTCGGCGACGGTGCCGCCAGCCCCATCTTCTCCTCGCTCAAGTACTTCCGCGAGGAGTACGAGCAGCACATCACGGGCCGGGGCTGTCCCTTCGACCCGGCCAAGTCCACGGCATGGGCGGACAAGCCCGCGGAGGTGAACGCATGACCATCTCGACCAACGCTTCCGCCGGAGGCGGTGAGGCGGCGGTCCCGCCGGAAGATCTCGTGACGCTGACCATCGACGGCGCCGAGCTCAGCGTGCCCAAGGGCACGCTGATCATCCGGGCCGCCGAACAGCTCGGTGTAGAGGTCCCCCGGTTCTGCGACCACCCCCTCCTCGAACCCGTCGGCGCCTGCCGCCAGTGCATGGTCGAGGTCGAGGGGCAGCGCAAGCCGATGGCGTCGTGCACCACCACGTGCACCGACGGCATGGTGGTCAAGACCCAGCTCACCTCCCCCGTGGCCGAGAAGGCCCAGCACGGTGTGATGGAGTTCCTGCTCATCAACCACCCGCTGGACTGCCCCGTCTGTGACAAGGGCGGCGAGTGCCCCCTGCAGAACCAGGCCATGTCGCACGGCCACGCCGAGTCCCGCTTCGACGGGACGAAGCGCACGTACGAGAAGCCGATCCCGATCTCCACCCAGGTGCTGCTCGACCGCGAGCGGTGCGTGCTGTGCGCCCGGTGCACCCGCTTCTCCAACCAGATCGCCGGTGACCCGATCATCGACCTGATCGAACGCGGTGCGCTCCAGCAGGTGGGCATCGGAGCGGGCGACCCGTTCGAGTCGTACTTCTCCGGCAACACCATCCAGATCTGCCCGGTCGGCGCGCTGACGTCGGCGGCGTACCGCTTCCGCGCCCGCCCGTTCGACCTGGTCTCCTCGCCCTCCGTGTGCGAGCACTGCTCCGGCGGCTGCGCCACCCGCACCGACCACCGGCGCGGCAAGGTCATGAGGCGCCTGGCGGCCAACGACCCCCAGGTCAACGAGGAGTGGATCTGCGACAAGGGACGCTTCGCGTTCCGGTACGCGCAGGCCAAGGACCGCCTGACCACGCCCCTGGTGCGCAACCCTGAGGGCGAACTCGTCCCGGCATCCTGGCCCGAGGCGCTGGAGATCGCCGCCCAGGGCCTGCTGGCTTCGCGTGGCCGGACCGGCGTGCTGACCGGCGGACGCCTCACCGTCGAGGACGCCTACGCCTACAGCAAGTTCGCGCGCGTGGCGCTCGGCACCCACGACATCGACTTCCGCGCGCGCGTGCACAGCGCCGAGGAGGCCGACTTCCTGGCCGCCTGCGTCGCCGGACGCGGTGTCGACCTGGACGGCACGGGTGTCACGTACACCTCCCTGGAGAAGGCGCCCGCCGTCCTGCTGGTCGGGTTCGAGTCCGAGGAGGAGGCGCCCGGCGTCTTCCTGCGGCTGCGCAAGGCGTGGCGCAAGCGCGGACAGAAGGTGTTCGCGCTGGCCACGCACGCCACCCGCGGCCTGGAGAAGGCGGGCGGCACCCTGCTGCCGGCCGCACCCGGCACCGAGACCGAATGGCTGGACGCGCTCGCGGGCGGCGTCGGCCTGGAGGAGGCGGGCCAGAAGGCCGCCGAGGCCATGCGCGCCGAAGGCACCGTGATCGTCGTCGGCGAGCGCCTCGCCGCGGTCCCCGGCGGCCTCACCGCCGCGGTACGGGCCGCGGCCGCGACCGGATCCGACCTGGTGTGGATCCCGCGCCGGGCCGGGGAGCGCGGCGCCGTCGAGGCGGGCGCGCTGCCGTCGCTGCTGCCCGGCGGACGCCCGGTCACCGACCCGCGCGCGCGTGAGGAGGTCGCCGCGGCCTGGGGCCTCGCCGAACTCCCGGGCGGCTACGGCCGTGACACCGCGCAGATCGTCGAGGCCGCGGCCGGTGGCGAACTCCAGGCTCTGGTGGTCGCCGGCGTCGAGGTCGCCGACCTGCCCGACCCGGCACGCGCGCTGGAGGCCCTCGACGAGGTCGGTTTCCTCGTGTCGCTGGAACTGCGGCCCGGCCCGGTCACCGAGCGGGCCGACATCGTCCTGCCCGTCGCCGCCGTCGCCGAGAAGCCCGGCACCTTCCTCAACTGGGAGGGCAGGGCGCGGATGTTCGACGCCGCGCTGAAGCCCGAGCAGATGACACGCCGCCTGGCGCCCACCGACGCGCGGGTGCTGCAGATGCTGGCCGACGCCATGGACGTGCATCTGGGCCTGCCGGATCTGCGCACCGTGCGTGCGGAGATCGACCGGCTCGGTGCCTGGGAGGGCACGCGGCCCGCGGCCCCGCTGGAGAAGGCGGGCACACCCCCGCGGCCCGCCGCAGGGGAGGCCGTGCTCGCCGGGCACCGGCTCCTCCTCGACCAGGGCGTCCTCCAGGAGGGCGACGACGCGCTCGCCGGCACCCGGCACGCCGCACGCGCGCGCGTGTCGGCCGCCACCGCCGCCGAGGCGGGCGTCAAGAACGGCGACGTCCTCGCCGTGAGCAGTACCGCAGGAACCGTCGAACTCCCGCTGGAGGTCACCGCGATGCCCGACCGTGTGGTCTGGCTCCCGCTGAACTCCACGGGCGGGGGCGTCGCCTCCGACACCGGGGCGCTGCCCGGCTCCCTGGTCCGCATCGGCCCGGCGAAGCCCGTCGGCGAGGCCCCCCAGGAGGTGGAGGCATGAACACGTACCTCGCCGCGTCAGACCTCTCGCTGTTCGGCCACGACCCCTGGTGGCTCGTCGTCGTCAAGGCGGTGTTCTGCTTCGCCTACGTGATG
Source organism: Streptomyces sp. YIM S03343 (assembly GCF_054729195.1). Classification (NCBI taxonomy): domain Bacteria; kingdom Bacillati; phylum Actinomycetota; class Actinomycetes; order Kitasatosporales; family Streptomycetaceae; genus Streptomyces; species Streptomyces sp. YIM S03343. Next base: position 3,929,808 of record NZ_JBPUKX010000001.1, on the reverse strand, counting down.
CTGACCGTGCTGTTCTCCATCGTGTGGGAGCGCAAGGTCGTCGCCTGGATGCAGCTGCGCATCGGCCCGAACCGGCACGGCCCCTGGGGCATGCTCCAGTCGCTCGCCGACGGCGTGAAGCTGATGCTCAAGGAAGACGTCATCGTCAAGCGCGCGGACAAGGTGGTCTACCTCATCGCGCCGATCGTCGCGGCCGTCCCGGCCTTCATGGCGATCGCGGTGATCCCCTTCGGCCCGGCGGACAACGAGATCTCGATCTTCGGCACCCGCACCACGATGCAGCTGACCGACCTGCCGATCGCGATGCTCTACATCCTCGCGGTCGCCTCCGTCGGCATCTACGGCATCGTGCTGGCGGGCTGGAGCTCCGGCTCCACCTACCCGCTGCTCGGCGGTCTGCGCTCCTGCGCGCAGATGATCTCCTACGAGATCGCCATGGGCGCCGCGTTCGCCTCGGTGTTCCTCTACTCGGGCTCGATGTCGACGTCGACGATCGTCGAGCAGCAGCAGGGCCGCTGGTACATCCTGCTGCTGCCGGTGTCGTTCATCCTCTACATCGTCACGATGGTCGGCGAGACCAACCGCGCACCCTTCGACATGCCGGAGTCCGAGGGCGACCTGGTCGGCGGCTTCAACACCGAGTACTCGTCGATCAAGTTCGCGCTGTTCATGCTCGCCGAGTACGTCAACATGGTGACCGTCTCGGCCGTGTCGACCACGCTCTTCCTGGGTGGCTGGCGGGCCCCGTGGCCCATCAGCACCGTCTGGGAGGGCGCGAACCACGGCTGGTGGCCGCTGCTCTGGTTCACGATCAAGGTGCAGCTGCTGCTGTTCGGCTTCATCTGGCTGCGCGGCACGCTCCCGCGCGTGCGCTACGACCAGCTGATGAAGCTCGGCTGGAAGGTGCTCATCCCGGTCTCCGTGGTCTGGCTGATGCTCGTCGCCACCGTCCGGGCCCTGCGCAACGAGAACTACGGCTTCGCCGACATCGCCCTCTACATCGGCGGCGGCGTCCTCGCCCTGCTGCTTCTGTCCTTCGTCTACGACATGTTCCGCGAGAAGGCGAAGGCCGCCGAACCGCCCGCCGAACCGGCCGGCTTCGACCCGATGGCGGGCGGGTTCCCCGTGCCGCCGCTGCCGGGACAGGAACTCCCGCCGGTGCCGCGGCGCCGTCCGCGGCGGGACGGGGAGCTCGTTGTCAGTGGCGGAGTGGACACTGTGAGTGACGGATCTCTGGATGGAAAGGAGGCGTCCGATGGCTGAGGAGCCCAAGGAGACCAAGCCCGGTTTCATGAACCCCGTGGCCGGCTTCGGCGTGACCTTCAAGGCCATGTTCAAGAAGCGGCTCACCGAGCAGTACCCGGAGCAGAAGAAGACCACGGCTCCGCGGTTCCACGGCAGGCACCAGCTCAACCGTCATCCGGACGGCCTCGAGAAGTGCGTCGGCTGTGAACTGTGCGCCTGGGCCTGCCCCGCGGACGCCATCTATGTGGAGGGCGCCGACAACACCGACGAGGAGCGCTACTCGCCGGGCGAGCGGTACGGCCGCGTCTACCAGATCAACTACGCCCGCTGCATCCTGTGCGGGCTGTGCATCGAGGCGTGCCCCACGCGCGCGCTGACGATGACGAACGAGTTCGAACTGGCCGACTCCAGCCGCGCCAACCTCATCTACACCAAGGAACAGCTGCTGGCCGGCCTCGAAGAGGGCATGGTCGACAGCCCGCACGCGATCTATCCGGGTATGGACGAACAGGACTACTACCGGGGCCTGGTGACGGAGGCCGCACCCGGCACCGTGCGCCAGGTCGCCGTCACCAAGGGCGAGAAGCCGGCCGAAGAGGAGGTGGACGCATGAGCGCGCAGCTCGCCGCCTACACCACCTCCAACGGTGAGGCGATCCAGTTCTGGGTCCTGGGCACGGTGGCCGTGCTCGGCGCCCTGGGCACCGTCTTCATGAAGAGGGCCGTGCACAGCGCGCTGAGCCTCGCCGGGACGATGATCGTCCTGGCGGTGTTCTACCTCGCCAACGGGGCCTACTTCCTGGGCATCGTGCAGATCGTCGTCTACACCGGCGCGATCATGATGCTGTTCCTGTTCGTGGTGATGCTCGTCGGTGTCACCGCGGCGGACTCCCTGAAGGAGACCATCAAGGGCCAGCGGTGGCTGGCCCTGCTCTCCGGGGTCGGCTTCGGGGTCCTGCTGATCGGAGGGATCGGCAACGCCTCCCTCAAGGACTTCGACGGCCTCGGCCAGGCGAACGCGCACGGCAATGTGGAGGGCCTCGCCGCCCTCATCTTCACCAAGTACGTGTTCGCGTTCGAAATCACCGGCGCCCTGCTCATCACGGCCGCCGTCGGCGCCATGGTGCTCACGCACCGCGAGCGCACCGAGCGGGCCAAGACCCAGCGCGAACTGTCCGAGCAGCGCGTGCGCGAGGGCACGTACGTACCGCCGCTGCCCGCGCCCGGCGTGTACGCCCGGCACAACGCGGTCGACATCGCGGGCCTGCTGCCCGACGGCACCCCGTCCGACCTCACGGTCAACAAGACGCTGCGCGCCCGCGGCCAGATCCGTGACGTGTCGGTCGAGGCGCTCAACGATCTGCGGGCCCTCGAACAGCGTGCCGAAGAGCGCCTGGAGCGGACCGGGATCGAGGCCGCGAACTTCAAGCGGCCCGAGGAGGCGTCGAAGTGAACCCCGTCAACTACCTCTACCTCGCCGCCCTGCTGTTCACCATCGGCGCGACCGGGGTGCTCATCCGGCGCAACGCGATCGTCGTGTTCATGTGCATCGAGCTGATGCTCAACGCCTGCAACCTCGCGTTCGTCGTCTTCTCCCGTCTGCACGGCAATCTCGACGGCCAGATCATCGCCTTCTTCACGATGGTCGTCGCCGCCGCGGAGGTCGTGGTCGGGCTCGCGATCATCGTGTCGCTGTTCCGTTCCCGCCACTCGGCCTCGGTCGACGACGCCAGCCTGATGAAGCTGTAAGGGGTCGCTGAATCGTGGAGAACCTGATTGCGCTGCTGATCGCGGCGCCTCTGCTCGGAGCTGCCGTCCTGCTGGTCGGCGGGCGGTACCTCGATGCCGTCGGCCACTGGATCGGCACGCTCCTGTCGACGACCTCGTTCGTGCTCGGTGTGATCCTCTTCGCCGATCTGCTCGGCAAGAACGCCGAGCACCGCACCCTGACCGACCATCTGTACACATGGATCTCGGTCGGGAGCTTCCAGGCGGACATCACCTTCCGCCTCGACCAGTTGTCGATGACCTTCGTCCTGCTGATCACCGGCGTCGGCTCGCTCATTCATCTGTACTCGGTCGGGTACATGGAGCACGACGAGCGCCGCCGCCGTTTCTTCGGTTATCTCAACCTGTTCCTCGCGGCGATGCTCATCCTCGTCCTCGCCGACAACTACCTCCTGCTGTACGTCGGCTGGGAGGGCGTGGGTCTCGCGTCCTACCTGCTGATCGGTTTCTGGCAGCACAAGCCCAGCGCCGCCACGGCCGCCAAGAAGGCGTTCCTGGTCAACCGGGTCGGCGACATGGGCCTGTCGATCGCGATCATGCTGATGTTCACGACGTTCGGCACCTTCGCCTTCACCCCGGTCTTCGACAGTGTCGGCGGCGCGTCCGAGGGCAAGCTCACCGCCATCGGCCTGATGCTGCTGCTCGCGGCGTGCGGCAAGTCCGCACAGGTACCGCTGCAGTCCTGGCTCGGTGACGCGATGGAGGGCCCGACCCCGGTCTCCGCCCTCATCCACGCCGCCACGATGGTGACCGCGGGTGTCTATCTGATCGTCCGCTCCGCCGCGATCTTCAACGCCGCCCCCGACGCGCAGCTCGCCGTCACGGTGGTCGGCGCCGTCACGCTGCTGTTCGGTGCGATCGTCGGTTGCGCCAAGGACGACATCAAGAAGGCACTGGCCGGCTCGACCATGTCGCAGATCGGCTACATGATCCTCGCGGCGGGCCTCGGCCCGATCGGCTACGTCTTCGCGATCATGCACCTGGTGACGCACGGCTTCTTCAAGGCCGGACTGTTCCTCGGCGCCGGTTCGGTCATGCACGGCATGAACGACGAGGTCGACATGCGCAGGTACGGCGGCCTGCGCACGTACATGCCGATCACCTTCGCCACCTTCGGCCTCGGCTACCTCGCCATCATCGGCTTCCCGGGTCTGTCCGGCTTCTTCTCCAAGGACGCCATCATCGAGGCCGCCTTCGCCAAGGGCGGCACCCAGGGCTGGATCCTCGGGAGCGTGGCCCTGCTCGGCGCGGCGATCACCGCGTTCTACATGACCCGCGTGATGCTGATGACGTTCTTCGGCGAGAAGCGCTGGCAGCCCGACGAGAACGGCAACGAGCCGCACCCGCACGAGTCGCCCAGCGTCATGACGATCCCGATGATCGTGCTGGCCTTCGGCTCGGTCTTCGCCGGTGGCTTCTTCAAGCTCGGCGACCATTTCCTGCACTGGCTGGAGCCGGTCACCGGGCACAGCGAGGGCGATTCCCCCCTCAGCGCCGGAGTCGTCACCGCCGCCACCATGGTGTGCCTGGTCATCGGCGTCGGCATCGCCTACGCCCAGTACGGCCGCAAGCCGGTCCCGGTCGTCGCCCCGCGCGGTTCGCTGCTCACCAGGGCCGCCCGCCGCGACCTGTACCAGGACGACTTCAACCACGTCGTCCTGGTCCGCGGCGGCGAGCACCTGACGCGGTCCCTGGTCTACGTCGACCACACCCTGGTCGACGGCGTCGTCAACGGCACGGCAGCCACGTTCGGCGGCCTGTCCGGGCGGCTGCGCCGCCTGCAGAACGGCTTCGTGCGCTCGTACGCGGTCTCGATGTTCGGCGGTGCGGCGCTCCTGGTCGCCGCGACCCTGCTGATGAGGGCGGTCTGATATCCGATGTCCTTTCCTCTGCTGACAGCGACGGCGGCGCTCCCGGCCGTGGGGGCCGTCGCCACGGCCGCCGTCCCGGCCGCGCGGCGCACCGCCGCGAAATGGCTGGCGCTGCTGGTCTCCCTCGGCACCCTGGGGCTGGCGATCGCCGTCCTGGTGCGCTTCGACCCGGACGGCTCCCGCTACCAGCTCACCGAGTCCCACGACTGGATCAAGGCGTTCGGGGTCAGGTACGAACTGGGAGTGGACGGCATCGGGGTCGCGCTCATCGCGATGACCGCCGTGCTGATGCCGTTCATCCTCCTGGCGAGCTGGCACGACGCCGACCAACTGGACGACGGAACCCGCCGCTGGCGGCCCACACAGGGCTTCTTCGCCCTGCTGCTGGCCGTCGAGGCGATGGTCCTCATCTCGTTCGAGGCCACCGACGTCTTCCTCTTCTACATCTTCTTCGAAGCCATGCTGATCCCGATGTACTTCCTCATCGGCGGCTTCGGCGACCATGCCCACGAGCACGGTGAGGAAGTGGCGTCGACCCAGCGGTCGTACGCCGCGGTGAAGTTCCTGCTCTACAACCTGGCCGGCGGTCTGATCATGCTGGCCGCGGTGATCGGCCTCTTCGTCGTCACCAAGAACTTCAGCCTCCAGGAGATCGTCCAGGCCCGCGCCAACGGCTCGCTCCACATGGCGACCAGCACCGAACGCTGGCTGTTCCTCGGCTTCTTCTTCGCGTTCGCGGTGAAGGCGCCGCTGTGGCCGGTGCACACCTGGCTGCCCAACGCCATGGGCGAGTCCACCGCGCCGGTCGCCGTGCTCATCACGGCGGTCGTCGACAAGGTGGGCACCTTCGCGATGCTCCGCTTCTGCCTCCAGCTCTTCCCGGAGGCCAGCAAGTGGGCCACGCCCGCCATCCTGGTCCTCGCCCTGATCAGCATCATCTACGGCGCGCTGCTCGCCGTGGGCCAGCGGGACATCAAGCGGCTGATCGCGTACGCGTCGATCTCGCACTTCGGCTTCATCGTGATGGGCATCTTCGCGATGACCAGCCAGGGCCAGTCCGGCGCGACGCTCTACATGGTCAACCACGGCATCGCCACGGCCGCGCTGATGCTGGTCGCCGGCTTCCTGATCTCGCGCCGCGGCTCCCGGCTCATCGCCGACTACGGCGGTGTCCAGAAGGTGGCCCCGGTGCTCGCCGGCACCTTCCTGATCGGCAGCCTCGCGACGCTGTCGCTGCCGGGCCTCGCGCCCTTCGTGAGCGAGTTCCTGGTCCTGGTCGGCACCTTCACCCGGCACACCACGATCGGGGTGATCGCCACCTTCGGCATCGTCCTCGGCGCGCTCTACAGCCTCGTCCTCTACCAGCGGACGATGACGGGCCCGGTGAAGTCCGAGGTCACCGCGATGCCCGACCTCAAGGCGCGTGAACTGGTCGTGGTCGCCCCGCTGATCGTGCTGCTGATCCTGCTGGGCGTCTACCCGAAGCCGGTGACGGACGTCGTCAACCCGGCTGTCAAACACACCATGTCGGACGTACAGAAGACCGACCCCAAGCCCGATGTGGAGGCGGCCAAGTGAGCGCAAGCGCCGTCCACAGCCTGTGGACAACAGCGGCGACGGCCGCTCAGCCGATCGGGAAGATCGACGCACCCAAGATCGAATACGCCCAGCTCTCCCCGACCCTGATCGTCGTGGGCGCGGCGCTCGTCGGGGTGCTCGTCGAGGCGTTCGTCCCGCGCAAGTGGCGCTACTACGCGCAGGTGTTCGTGTGCGCCGTGGCGTTCGTCTCCGCCTTCGCCGCGGTCGTGGCGCTGGCGGCCGGCGGGTACGGCACGACGAAGGCGCACATCGCGGCCATGGGCGCCATCGCGGTCGACGGCCCCGCGCTGTTCCTCCAGGGCACCATCCTGCTGACCGCGCTGGTCGCCCTGTTCACCTTCGCGGAGCGGCGCCTCGACCCGGAGGCGCACGGCAACCGCGTCGACTCGTTCGCGGCGCAGGCCGCGTCCGTACCGGGCAGCGACAGCGAGAAGGCCGCCGTCAAGGCCGGCTTCACCACGACCGAGGTGTTCCCGCTGCTGCTCTTCGCGGTCGCGGGCATGCTGGTCTTCCCCGCGGCCAACGACCTGCTGACGCTGTTCGTGGCACTGGAGGTCTTCTCCCTGCCGCTCTACCTGATGTGCGCGCTGGCCCGCCGCAAGCGGCTCATCTCGCAGGAGGCGGCGGTCAAGTACTTCCTGCTCGGCGCGTTCGCCTCCGCGTTCACCCTGTTCGGCATCGCCATGCTGTACGGCTACGCCGGCTCGGTGTCGTACGGCACGATCGCGCGGGTCGTCGACGGCACCGTGACCAGCGTCGACCCGGCGCTGGCCGGCACCATGGGCAACGACGCGCTGCTGCTGCTCGGCGCCGCGCTGCTGGGCATGGGCCTGCTGTTCAAGGTGGGCGCGGTCCCGTTCCACATGTGGACGCCGGACGTCTACCAGGGCGCTCCGACCCCGGTGACCGGCTTCATGGCGGCGGCGACGAAGGTCGCCGCGTTCGGCGCGCTGCTGCGCGTGCTGTACGTCGTGCTGCCGGGCATGCGCTGGGACTGGCGGCCGGTCATGTGGGGCGTGGCGATCATCACCATGGTGGCCGGTTCGATCATCGCGATCACCCAGACCGACATCAAGCGGCTGCTGGCGTACTCGTCGATCGCGCACGCGGGATTCATCCTCGCGGGTGTCATCGCGACCACCAAGGACGGCGTGTCGTCGGTCCTCTTCTACCTGGGCGCGTACTCGTTCGTGACGATCGGCGCGTTCGCCGTGGTCACCCTGGTGCGTGACGCGGGCGGTGAGGCGACCCATCTGTCCAAGTGGGCCGGGCTCGGCCGCAGGTCGCCGCTGGTGGCCGGCGTGTTCGCGGTCTTCCTGCTGGCCTTCGCGGGCATCCCGCTGACCTCCGGCTTCGCCGGGAAGTTCGCGGTGTTCAAGGCGGCGGCGGAGGGCGGCGCGGCCCCGCTGGTCGTGGTCGGTGTGATCTCCTCGGCGATCGCGGCGTTCTTCTACATCCGGGTGATCGTGCTGATGTTCTTCAGCGAGCCGCGGCCGGAAGGCCCGACGGTCGCCGTGCCCTCGCCGCTGACCATCGCGGCGATCGGGGTGGGCGTGGCCGTCACGGTCGTGCTCGGTGTGGCGCCGCAGTACTTCCTCGACCTGGCGAACCAGGCGGGCGTCTTCGTCCGCTGACCGGACGCGCGGGCCCCGGTTTCCCTGAGGGGAGCCGGGGCCTTCGTGTGCGTACGGCGGCGCGTGCGGACCGGCGTCTCTGTGCCGTAGGACGGCTCAGGAGGCCGGGCACTTCACGGTGGGGTTCCACTGGGCGAAGAGGCCGCTCGGGTTGTTCTTGTAGAGCCAGACGTGCAGGTCGTAGTGGGTGGGCATACCGGGGTAGTGGCCCGCCATGGGGCCCTGGAAGTCCTGCCCGAACAACCGGGGCCGGGCCGTCTTGGTGCCGGTCACCGGCACGACCCACTCCACGCCGACGAGCCTGCGCCGCCCGTCGTCCCCGGCCTCGTAGAGGAGTCCGGCAGGCTTGGTCGGGTCGAGGGAGCCGAACCGCGACTCGTTGAAGTAGTGGAAGCCCATGCCGCCCGCGCTGCGGGCCAGACACATATGGGCGTCGTAGCCGTCGGCGGTGGCGAACGGCAGGAAGCGGTACTTCGCCGTCGCCTCGCGGGCGGTGGCGAGCTGTCGGGTGACGACGGGGTCCCGGTGCGAGGCGTGGGCGGGTGCGGCGGCCGTGGCGAGGGTGAGGGCCGTGGTGAGGGCGGAGGCGAGGGCGACGGCGGCTCTGGCCAGGCGAGCGGTCATGACATGCAGCTCCTTGGGGTGTCGAACGGGCGGATCGTCGAGCAGGTGGGACGCCGAACGGGCGGATCGCTGAACAGGCGGATCGCCGAACGGACGGATCGCCGAACGGGCGGATGGCTGAAGGGACGAATGGCTGAAGGGGCGGACAGGTGGGCGGGCGCTCCGGGCGTCCGGCCGCTCGGGCCCCGCCCTCGGCAGCCTGTCCCGGACGGCATGCGGCGGCCACCCGGAGACGCCCGATGGACTGATACGACAAGTAGCCGCAGGGTGTGGACAACTCGGGACGCTGTCGGCGCGGCCCCCTATCGTGGAGGCAGTGGTCGGGAGACGACCCACGGGGGACAGGACTATGCACGGGACGGGCGGGATCAGCGAGATGCCAGGGGCAGAGATGCCAGGGGTGACGGACAGCGAGGCGCTGGCCGCACTGCACCGGGTCTTCGGGTACGAGACCTTCCGCGGCGAACAGGAAGCGATCATCGAGCATGTGATCGCGGGCGGCGACGCCGTGGTCCTCATGCCGACCGGCGGCGGCAAGTCGCTGTGCTACCAGATCCCGGCACTGGTCAGACCCGGCACCGGGGTCGTGGTCTCCCCGTTGATCGCGCTCATGCAGGACCAGGTGGATGCGCTGCGCGCGCTCGGGGTGCGCGCCGGGTTCGTCAACTCCACACAGGATTTCGACGAGCGCCGCACGGTGGAGGCGGAGTTCCTCGCCGGGGAGCTGGACCTGCTCTATCTCGCACCCGAGCGGCTGCGTCTGGACGCCACCCGCGACCTCCTCTCACGGGGCAAGATCTCGGTCTTCGCCATCGACGAGGCGCACTGTGTGTCCCAGTGGGGCCACGACTTCCGCCCCGACTACCTCTCCCTGTCCGTGCTGGGCGAGCGCTGGCCGGACGTCCCGCGGATCGCCCTCACGGCGACGGCCACGCACGCGACGCACGAGGAGCTCACCCAGCGGCTCGGGATGCCTGCCGCACGCCACTTCGTGGCGAGCTTCGACCGACCCAACATCCAGTACCGCATCGTGCCCAAGGCCGACCCGAAGAAGCAGCTGCTGGCCTTCCTGCGCGAGGAGCACCAGGGCGACGCCGGCATCGTCTACTGCCTGTCGCGCAACTCGGTGGAGCGGACGGCGGAGTTCCTCACCGCCAACGGCATAGCTGCGGTGCCCTACCACGCGGGCCTGGACGGGGGCATGCGCGCGGCGCACCAGTCCCGGTTCCTGCGGGAGGACGGCGTGGTCGTGGTGGCGACCATCGCCTTCGGCATGGGCATCGACAAGCCCGACGTACGGTTCGTGGCCCACCTCGACCTGCCCAAGTCGGTGGAGGGCTACTACCAGGAGACGGGCCGCGCGGGCCGTGACGGACAGCCCTCCACGGCCTGGATGGCCTACGGCCTCAACGACGTCATACAGCAGCGCAAGCTCATCCAGTCCGGCGAGGGCGACGAGGCGTTCCGCCGCCGTGCCGCCGCCCATCTGGACGCCATGCTGGCCCTCTGCGAGACGGCCCGCTGCCGGCGCGGACAGCTGCTGGCCTACTTCGGCCAGGAACCGGACGCGGTGGGCTGCGGCAACTGCGACACCTGCCTCACGCCGCCCGAGACCTGGGACGGCACGATCGCCGCGCAGAAGGTGCTCTCCACGGTGGTGCGGCTCCAGCGGGAGCGGGGCCAGAAGTTCGGCGCTGTGCAGATCGTCGACATCCTGCTCGGGCGGCGCACGGCCAAGGTGATCCAGTTCGACCACGACCAGTTGTCCGTGTTCGGCATCGGAGAGGGGCTGACCGAGGGCGAATGGCGGGGTGTGGTGCGGCAGTTGCTCGCCCAGGGGCTGCTCGCGGTCGAGGGCGAGTACGGCACGCTGGTGCTGACCGAGGCCAGCGGCTCGGTGCTGCGGCGCGAGCGGGAAGTACCGCTGCGCAAGGAGCCGAAGAAACCAGCGACGGCACGCTCGTCGTCGTCCGGCAAGGGTGAGCGCAAGTCCAAGACGGCCGCGGCCGAGCTGCCCGGGGAACTCCTCCCGGCCTTCGAGGCGCTGCGCGCCTGGCGTGCCGAACAGGCCCGTGAGCAGGGCGTCCCGGCATATGTCATCTTCCACGACGCGACGCTCCGGGAGATCGTCACCGTCCGGCCCACGTCGGTCGCCGAGCTCGGCACCGTCGGCGGGGTCGGCGAGAAGAAGCTGGCGACCTATGGCGAGGGCGTGCTCGGGGTGCTGGCCGCCCTTGCCGCCGAATCCGCCGGAGCCCAGGATCCGGCGGGCGGCGGTACCCAGGACGACGACTGGCCCGAGCCGGAGGACGGCGACCCAGGACCGGAGCCGGACTCGGACGACTGGATATAGAGGGCGGGACAGCCGCGGGACAACGGCGGGGCGCAGGGACCAGGGGGTCCCTCCGTGAACATCCCCGTCCGCGCCGCGCCCGCTCCCGGCTCAGCCCAGCGCCGTCAGCCCCGGGGTGAAGGTGATCAGCAGCGGGATCAGCGGTACCAGGGCGGCTGCCGTGGTTGTGAGCGCCCGGCGCCGCCGGTCCAGCCGGGGCGGCGGCTGGAGGAGACGGTCGACGCGCTCGCCGAGGAGACGGCGGCTGGAGGAGCAGGACAGCACGCCCCGGTGCTGGTTCAGCTCGATCAGCGCCAGGGCCGTGGTCAGGTGGCCGCAGCGGCGGGACGCGGTGTCGTCGGCGGCCAGCTCGACCAGCCGGTACGTCTGGTCGCAGAAGTGCGTGAAGACGGGGACACGCGGGAAGCCGGTGGCGAGCGCGGTCGACAGATGCAGCAGCCAGTCGTGGTGGGCGCGGGCGTGGTTGCGCTCATGGGTGAGCACGGCGTCCAGCTGGTGGTCGGTCAGCCGGTGCAGAGCGCCGGTGGTGACGATCAGCTGGGGCGGATGACCGGGCAGCCACCAGGCGTCGGGGTACTCGTCCTCCAGCACCAGCATGGCCCCGCGGCTGACGGGCAGTCCGGCGGGCAGTTCGGGGGCGCGTTCCCGCAGGTGCGCGCGCTTCAGGCCGCGGCGTCGGCGGGCGTCGACCGCCTCGCGGGCCAGCATCGCGGTCGTCCACCCGGCGCCGCAGGCCAGCAGCAGGGTGAGGGCGCTGGCCCAGGGGGCCGCGGCGGACAGGTCGTAGGCGGCGGTCACGGCGGGTGGTGCGGGTGCGAAGACCTGGTCACGGACCGTCTGGAAGACGGCGGCGGCGCCCAGCACGAGCGCGGCCAGACAACACAGCAGAACGGTCGCGACCAGGCACTGCCACACCCACAGGGCGACGACGGGTTCCCGCTCGGGCCATACGGCCGCGGTCAGCGCGCGCGGCGCCGGCACGGCCGCCGAGAGGGCGACGACGCTCAGCAGGAGCAGGCAGAAGGTCATACCGGGAACTCCGGTTCCGGGTCGAAGGCAGGTGCGGGAGCTGCGGGAGCCACGGGAGCTACGGGAGGTGCGATAACCACGAGAAGTACGGACACGGGCCGGACGGCGTGGTGATGAGGTGTCGGGAGCATTCGGTGTGGAACGGCTGGAATGGATGGCACGGAGGGCACGGATGAAACGTGGCGGAAGGAGGACGGCGGGTCTGCGGCTGCCGCCCGCCGCCCAGTATGACGGCGACGGGCGGCCGGAGTCAGGAGTCGGACACGAAGAGAATCAAGCTCATCGGGCTTGTCGCGCGTGTCGGGCTCACCGCGAGACCACCCGCCCCGTCACCTCGCCCAGACCCACCCGGGCGCCGCCCGCTCCCGGCGCCCACGCGGTCAGGGTCACCGTGTCGCCGTCCTCCAGGAACGCCCGCTTGCCCTCGGGGAGTTCGAGCGGTTCGCGCCCGTTCCACGTCAGCTCCAGCAGCGAGCCGCGCTGCCCGGGCTCCGGCCCGCTCACCGTGCCCGAGGCGTACAGGTCGCCGGTGCGCAGCGAGGCGCCGTTGACCGTCAGATGGGCGAGTTGCTGGGCGGCGGTCCAGTACATGGCGGAGAAGGGAGGCTCGGAGACGACCTGACCGTTGATCTCGACGCTCAGATGCAGGTCGTAGCCGCCGGGCTCGGTGCCGGGGGCGGAGTCGTCGAGATAGGGGAGCAGGGGGTGCGTGCGCGCAGGGGGCGTGGTCCGGGCCTCGTCGAGCGCCTCCAGGGGCGTGATCCAGGCGGAGACGGAGGTGGCGAAGGACTTGCCGAGGAACGGGCCGAGGGGGACGTACTCCCAGGCCTGGATGTCGCGGGCCGACCAGTCGTTGAGGAGGCACAGCCCGAAGACGTGCTCGCGGAAGTCGGCCAGCGGGACCGGGGTGCCCAGGCGCGAGGGCACCCCGACCACGAAGCCGACCTCGGCCTCGATGTCCAGACGGACCGACGGGCCGAACACCGGTGCCGGGTCGGCGGGGGCCTTGCGCTGGCCCGAGGGGCGGACGACGTCCGTTCCCGACACCACGACCGTGCCCGAGCGGCCGTGGTAACCGATGGGCAGATGTTTCCAGTTGGGGGTGAGGGAGTCGGCGGCGTCCGGGCGGAACATCCGGCCGACGTTCCGGGCGTGGTGCTCGGAGGAGTAGAAGTCGACGTAGTCGGCGACGTCGAAGGGCAGATGCAGGGTCACCGACGACAGGGGGTGGAACAGCGGCTCGATCGTCTCCCGGTGGGAGGGCACGGTCAGCCAGGCCGTCAGCGCCCGCCGTACGTCCGACCAGACGGTGCGGCCCGCCGCGAGGAGCGGTGTCAGGGACGGCTGGGAGAGCAGGGCGGCGTACGGCGAGCCGAATGCGCGGGCGGCCGCGCCGGCGTCCAGGACATGGCCGCCGAGCCGGACACCGACCCTGCGCCCGGTGCCGGGACCGGTGGGACCAGTGGGATCGGTGGGCCCGGCGGGGGAGAATACGCCGTAGGGAAGGTTGTGCGGGCCGAAGGGGTCGCCCTCGGGGACGTCGAACGGGGGCATCGGTGCTGCCTCGCTTTCGTGCACATCGGTTGTGCCTCGGTCACGGGACGGGTGCCGTGCGGTCCATGGGTCGGGCCACACGTTACGGGTGGATTGCCTGTCCGGGCAGTGCCTAAAGAGATTGCAATGTCCGCTTTGGTCTTGTCGGAGGCTTAGGTTCCGGCTTAGCGTCCTTCGGGGGACGCGGACGGGGTGGGTCCGCTCCGTAGGGGGGACACGTGGGGGGACCCGTGGCCAGGAACACCGGTGTGCCGTTCGCAGCGGACCGTGACGTGCCGGGCCTGATCGTCAAGTTCGGCGACTACCCGTTGCATCACGGGGGTGTCGGCGCGATCCGCAGCCTGGGGCGGCTCGGCGTCCCCATGTACGCGATCACCGAGGACCGCTGCACACCGGCGGCCGTCTCCCGGTATCTGGAGCGGGCGTTCGTCTGGCCGACAACCGGCACGGAGGACCAGGACCACCTGATCGAGGGACTGCTGCGCATCGGGCGCCGTATCGGCTGCCCCACCGTCCTCGTCCCGACCGACGAGGAGGCCGCGGTTCTGATCGCCGAGCACCAGGAGGCGCTGAAGGAACGCTTCCTGTTCCCGCGGGTCGAACCGGCGCTGCCGCGCCGGCTGGCCAGCAAGCAGGGGCTGCACGAACTGTGCGTGGAGCACGGCATACCCAGCCCCGTGGCAGCCTTCCCGCGGTCGTACGACGACATCGTGGCGTTCGCGGAGAAGGCGCGCTTCCCGGTGGTGGCGAAGAACCGGGAGGCGTTCGTCAGGCGGGAGCGGCCCGCCGTCAATGGCACCACCCGGATCACCACCCGGGAGGGACTGCTCGCCCTGGCCCGTGACTGGGGCGAGCGGCCCGGGGTGATCCTCCAGGAGTATCTGCCGAGGGAGGAGGCCGAGGACTGGATCGTGCACGCCTACATCGGCCGGGACTCCACGCCGCTCGCCCTGTTCACCGGCGTCAAGGTGCGCTCCTGGCCGCCGCACGCGGGGATGACGGCGAACGCGTACGTCGTCGACAACCCGGAACTCGCGGACCTCGCCGCACGTTTCGTCAAACAGATCGGCTTCACCGGCATCGTCGACCTCGACCTGCGCTTCGACCGCCGTGACGGCCGCTACAAGCTGCTCGACTTCAACCCGCGCATGGGGGCGCAGTTCCGGCTCTTCGAGAACGAGTCGGGGGTGGACGTGGTCCGCGCCATGCACCTCGATCTGACCGGCCGCGCCGTCCCCGAGGGCGAACAGCGGTCCGGCCACCGCTACGTCGTGGAGAACATCGACCTGCCCGCTCTCCTCGCCTACCGCCGCAGCGGCTACACCACGCCGCACGCCCCGGCCCGGCCGAGCGGGACGGAACTGGCCTGGCTCGCGGGTGACGACCCGTTGCCCTTCTTCACGATGCTCGCGCGCTTCGTGCGGCCGGGCGCGAAGCATCTCTATCAGCTGTGGCGGACCAACCGCCGCGGCGGCAGCACCGCCACGAAGTAGGCAAGTCGTCCTGGGGAGGGACTTCGTGATCCAACCGGTAGCAGTCATCGGCGCCGGCCCCTTCGGCCTTTCCACCGCCGCGCATCTCACGGCGCGCGGCATACCGGTGCGTGTCTTCGGCGAGCCGATGGTCAGCTGGCGCGACCACA
Organism: Streptomyces sp. YIM S03343; assembly: GCF_054729195.1. NCBI lineage: Bacteria > Bacillati > Actinomycetota > Actinomycetes > Kitasatosporales > Streptomycetaceae > Streptomyces > Streptomyces sp. YIM S03343. The sequence goes on along the minus strand of NZ_JBPUKX010000001.1, from coordinate 3,914,470 downwards.
TGCCCGAAGGCATGATCCTCAAGTCCACCCCGACCGCCTCCAGCATCGACGCGCCCCAGCCCGGCCACACCCTCGCCGACCACTGCGACGCGGCGGGCGTCCGGCGCCTGGTGACCGACGAGGACCTCATCCCGGTGGAGACGTTCATCGCCTACGGCGAGTGGTTCCAGCAGCGGCTGGTGCCGGAGCTGGAGCGGGTGCGGGTGGTGTCGGTGGACCGCCGGAAGGGCGGTGGCTTCGATCTGAAGCTGGACTCGGGCGAGTCGTTCGCGGCCCGCGCGGTCGTGGTGGCGACGGGCCTGTCGGGACTCGCCCACCTCCCGCCGGAACTGGCCGTCGCAGGGACCGGCGGACCCACCCCCGCCGGACCGGTCTCGCACAGCTCCCAGCACCACGACCTGACCCCGTTCGCGGGCCGGGACCTCATCGTCGTCGGCGCGGGCCAGTCCGCGCTGGAGACCGCGGCGCTCGCGGCGGAGGCCGGCGCCCAGGTGAGGGTCGTCTCCCGCGGCCGGGGAAAGGTCGACTTCGGCGCCGCCCCGTGGGACCAGCCCAGGCTGCGCCCCGAGTCGCCCTTCGGCCGCGCCTGGTCCCTCTGGGCGTTCAGCTACTACCCGCATCCCTACCGCTTCCTCCCCGCCCGGCTGCGCCACCACCTGGTGCGCCGCGTCCTCGGCCCGCTCGGGGCCTGGTGGCTGCGCGACCGCTTCGAGGACAAGGTGACGGTGGAGGAGGTCGAAAGGGTGACGGGGACGGACGCCCCGGACGGCACCCCGCGGCTCACCGTCCGCACCCTCGACGGCGGCACCCGCGAGCTCACCGCCGACCATGTGATCGCCGCGACCGGCTACCGCGTCGACCTGGCCTCGATGGACTTCCTGGGCGACGGACTGCGCACCTCGGTCGCGGTCAGCCGGGGCACCCCCAAGCTGGGCGCGGGATTCGTCTCCTCGCTTCCCGGCCTCTACTTCACGGGCCTGCCCGCAGCCGCCTCCTACGGCCCGGCGATGCGCTTCGTGTGCGGCACGGAGTTCGCCTCCCCGAGGCTCGCCGGGCACCTTGCGACAGCGCACGGCTGACCGGCATTCGGCACCCGGCCCGCCACGTCGTGAAGATCACATGAACGTCCTGTGTGACCGAAGAAGCCACATCAGCAAGGGAGTTGACATGGGCGGCAGCGTGCGGCGGGCCGGTGCGGCCGGGTAACGCCGGGCCCCGCGCGTCCGATCGGCGCGCCGGACGATCCGTATTCTCTGATCATGCCCGCACCCATCGCGCCTGCCGACCGTCCCCCGTACTCCCTCATCGCCACCGACCTGGACGGGACGCTGCTGCGCGGCGACGACACCCTCTCCGACCGGTCGCTCGCCGCGCTCGCCCGGGTGGCGGCGGCCGGCGCACGGCATCTGGTGGTGACCGGACGCCCGGCGCCCAGGGTGCGGCCGCTGCTGGAGGACCTGGGCGGCAGGGGGCTCGCGGTGTGCGCGCAGGGCGCCCAGCTGTACGACGCCGGCGCGGACCGGCTGCTGTGGTCCGTCACCCTGGACCGGGAACTGGCCGAGACCGCGCTCGGCAAGATCGAGGCCGAGGTGGGGGAGGTGTACGCGGCCGTCGACCAGGACGGCGTGGACGGGCTCACGCTGATAGAGCCCGGTTATCTGATGCCGCACCCCACCCTGCCGGCGGTACGGGTACGGCACCGCGACGACCTGTGGTGCGAGCCCATCAGCAAGGTCCTGCTGCGCCATCCCGCCCTGTCCGACGACGAGTTGGCGGCGACGGCGCGCGGGGCGATCGGTTCCCTGGCCACGGTCACCATGTCGGGCCCGGGAACGGTGGAACTCCAGCCGTGCGGCATCACCAAGGCGACGGGCCTGGCCCTGGCAGCCGAACACCTCGGCGTGAGCTCCGCCCGCACCATCGCCTTCGGCGACATGCCCAACGACATCCCCATGTTCGACTGGGCCGCCTACGGAGTGGCCATGGCCAACGCCCACCCCGAACTCAAGGCAGTGGCAGACGAAATCACCCTGTCCAACGAGAACGACGGCATCGCCGAAACCCTGGACCGCCTCTTCCCAAGCCTCTAGGCCCCGCACCCAAAGAACCCGCCCCGCCCCCCGAAGGGGCGCGGGGAACGGCGCGCCAAGCCCCCACCGTCCCGCACCCAATGACTCGACCGGCCCCCCCGAAGGGGCGCGGGGAACTGCGCGCCAAGCCCCCACCGGCCCGTCGGCAAAAGAACTCGACCAGCCACCTCCAAGGGGCGCGGGGAACGGCGCGACCACCCCCCACCGGCCTGCCGGCCAAAGAGCCCACCGGCCCTCCAAGGGGCGCGGGGAACTGCGCGACCACCCCCCACCGGCCCGGCGGCCAAAACCCCACCACCCCCCGAGGAATACCAGCCGACCCAGCGGGAGCTAATACGCTCCGTTGACGTTGTCGATCGACCCATAAACCGCCGCAGCGTAATTGCACGCAGCGGTGATGTTCGCCACCGGATCGAACGGGTTGTACGACGTCCCGGCCACGTGGTACGCGAGGAACGTCGGGTCGATCACCTGGAGCAGCCCCTTGGACGGAGTCCCCTTCGCGGCGTTGGAGTCCCAGAGGTTGATGGCGTTGGGGTTGCCCGACGACTCGCGTATGACGTTGCGGTAGATGCCGTTGTACGTCCCCGGGATGCCCTTCTGCGCCATGATCGCGAGGGACTCGCGGATCCAGCCGTCGAGGGTGTTCGGGTACCCGGCGAGGGTGGTGGAGGCGGACGTCACCGGGGTGGCCGCGGACGCGCTGGTCGCGCCGACGATCGGGAGCGCGAGCACGGCCGCGCCGGTGACGGCGACGGTGAGCGTGCGCAGGACGCGCGAGGTGCGGAAGGCATGGCGAAGCTGGCCCGTTGCAGGCATGGCAAGTTCCTCTCCGTCGCCTGCGAGGTGAGCTGTCGGGTTCGGGCGGGAGCTGCCCGGCCGGGCCACCGTACGGCGGTCCGATTTCACCCCGAGCCGGCCCCGGCGCACTGTCCGGTCCCGGCGTTCTACCTGGGTCCCCCGCTCCTGCCGTGGTGAGTGGTCGTTGGCCGTCGGGCGGCGGCAGGATTCGGCGTTCCGCTCGACTGGCCGGGAACGTATGCGAGAGCAGATGTCCAGAACAAGTCACGGAGGCGGGTATCGCACCAGTTGACCTTGGTGTGAGGTGTATGGGGTACTTGATCCTTTGCGTCCGGGAAGCGTCAACTGGCCCCCAGGGGGAAGGGGATGTGCAGAGAAGGAGGGGGAGGCGGACCAGGGTGGACGGCTGTGCCGAGTGAGACAATTCACGGCTTTCAGCAACTGCGACTAATCGGGCAATATGCCCAACCATGGGCAGTCGGGGCGCAATTCGGCGGGCAGTCTGCGAGGAACCTCTCGCGCGGTTCCGGTCGTTGTTGTGGTGACGGTGTGCGATCGCCTGATGCGCGATAGACGGTAATAATTCCTATTAAGTCAATCAATGTCCGTTCATATTGTTTGATCGACGACATAACGGTCGTGATCCAATAGCACCCCTCCTGTGACGGTGGGCGCTATCGGTGATCGAAAGCTGACCGGATACGCTGACTTGAGTGATGGCAGCGACCTATCGACAAACCGTGTAATCGCCGGTAGACGCCAGCAGACAGGAGAACCCTCGTGACCGTCGTCGGGCCGTTCGGGCTGAGCGTGCGGGACCAGGCTCTGGAAGCCGATGTCCAGGCCGGTATGGCGGCTGTCGAGGAAGGGTTGCTCGAGGCCACCAAGAGTGAGGTTCCCTTCATCACCGAGGCGGCCCAGCACCTGGTGCGGGCGGGCGGCAAGCGGTTCCGGCCGCTGCTGGTGATGCTTGCGGCGCAGTTCGGCGACCCGTACGCGCCCGGTGTCGTGCCGTCGGCGGTGGTCGTGGAGCTGACCCATCTGGCCACGCTGTACCACGACGACGTCATGGACGAGGCCGCGGTGCGCCGCGGCGTGCCCAGCGCCAACGCCCGCTGGGGCAACTCGGTGGCCGTCCTGACCGGCGACTTCCTGTTCGCCCGTGCCTCGCACATCCTGGCCGACCTGGGCCCGGAGGCGGTGCGGGTGCAGGCCGAGGCGTTCGAGCGGCTGGTCACCGGCCAGATCCTGGAGACGGCGGGCCCGGCCGACGGCCGCGACCCGGTCGAGCACTATCTGGACGTGCTCGGCGGCAAGACGGGCTCGCTGGTCGCGGTGGCCTGCCGGTTCGGGGCCATGATGTCCGGCGCCGACGAGACGGTCGTCGATGTGCTCACCCAGTACGGTGAGCGGCTCGGTGTCGCCTTCCAGCTCGCCGACGACGTCCTGGACATCGCCTCCGACTCCCACGAGTCCGGCAAGACCCCGGGCACCGACCTCCGCGAGGGCATCGCGACCATGCCGGTGCTGCGCCTGCAGGAGATGGCGGCACGCCACGGCAGGGCGGAGGACATCGCGCTGTGCGAGCTGCTCGCCTCCGACCTCGCCGACGACGCGCGCCACACGGAGGCGCTGGCGGCGCTGCGGGCGCACGCCGCGCTGCAGCAGGCCCGCCGTGACACCGTGCGGTACGCGCAGGACGCCCGTGCCACGCTGGCCCCGCTGCGGGACTGCGACGCGAAGGCGGCCCTGGTGGAGCTGTGCGACGCGGTGGTGCACCGCGCGGGCTGAACCCCCGCTCGCGCACCGCTCCGCCCTCACTCCAACGCCTGTGACCCGTGTCACACTCCTGGGGTGAGTCCGGCCACGGGACCGGCCGTATTCATGCCCGGGACCCGGCGCAGGGGGCGCCGGGCGGGATACGGGGAGCACTCACCACCATGGGCATCAGCGCAGCACGCACCATGCGCCGTAGGACCCTGATCGCCACCGGCGCCGCCCTGGCCGCGGCCGCCGGCGTGGCCGCCGGGACGATCCCGGCGGTCGCAGTCGGCCGAACCACCGGAACCACCACGAGCACCACCGCGAGCACCAGCGAGGCCATGGCCACGGCCGAAACCGAGCCCACGACCACCACCGTCCTCGCCACCGTCCTCCGCGACGCCAACGAGGTTCCCGTCGCGGGCGGACCGGCCACCGGGGACGAGAACGGCTCGGCGCTGGAGTTCATCAAGATCGAGGGTGACAGGGTGTCCGTCGCCGTCACCTGGCAGGGCACCGGCCGCCCGACCGCACTGCACCTCCACCGGGGCGCCAAGGGCACATCCGGCGATGTCGTCGTCGACCTCTCCCGGGTGCTGCGGCACGCCCGGCACGCCCGGCACCACAGCGTCACCGGCACCGTCGAGGTGAAGGACCCGACGCTGCTGAGCGCGCTCACCAACGACCCCGGTTCGTTCTACGCCAATCTGCACACCAGGGCGTTCCCCGGGGGCGCCGTCCGAGGACAGCTCCACAAGGTCACCGTCGATGTCGACTTCCGGCACGCGCTGCGCGGCTTCCGTGCGTCCGTCGTCCAGGGGAAGCAGATCTACGAGTGCAAGGCGACCGGTACCGGCGGTTACGCCTTCGCCCAGCGCGATGTGAGTGCCCGCTTGGAGCACGGCATCCGGCACTCTTTCGTGGCCCCGAACTCCGGTACCCCGCAGTGGGTCGCGCCCGACGGCAGCGCGGTCACCGGAGCCGTACTGAGCCGGACCCCGAACGGCGACGGCAACATCCCCGAACTCGACCTCAAGGCCACGCAGTCCGGCGAGGGCCGCGGTCTGCTCGCCGGCACCGTGGAGGTCCTGCGCCTGAACACCGCGGGCGGCACGGCTCCGGCCGGCTCCTGCACATCCGGCGACATCGTCGAGGTGCCGTACCACGCGGACTACGTCTTCGTGCAGGGCTGACTCACCACGCCGACACTGCACGCCGACACTGCACGCCGACACTGCACGCTGACGCCCCACGCCGACGCCCCACTTGGGCGATGGTCTGACTGACGGCTGAGTGATGGCTGAGCGATGGCGGCGTCTCCGCCCCCGGGACCCCGACCGTTCCGGTCCCGACCCCTACGGGTAGGGCGGAGGCGCCGCCCTCGTGTGTCATACCGCAGTCGTACACAGAGTTGAGCCCGCGGTCTGACGATTCCGCTCTGCCGATTTGGTGAGATGGACACCACGGAAAACACCACTCCTCACCGATTCGGGTGAGAATGGCGGCTCGGGGTGGACAGACTCGCAGCATCGAAAGCCGCCGCCGACGACGGAGGTAGGGCACACAATGGCACCGTACGAATCCGACGACAGCAGGGACATCGCTGGGACCGCGGAGGCCGACGACATGCGTGGCGGCCGTCGCAGGGCCGCGCGGTATGTCGTCCCGGTCGCGGTGGTGGGGGTGGCCGCGGCGACCATCGGCCTGGTGCCGGCACTCGCCGACTCCGGTGACCCCGACCTGCCGAAGATCACCGCCCAGCAACTCATCGACAAGATGGCCAAGTCGGACGTGGAGCAGCTGTCCGGCACCGTGAAGATCACCACCGATCTGGGCCTGCCCGACCTCGGTGGCCTCGCGAGCAGCCTCGCCTCGGCCGCCGGGCAGCAGGCGAGCGGCAGCGGCTCGACCGCCGACCCGAGCTCCAAGCTGATGGAACTGGTGTCCGGCACGCACACGCTGCGCGTCGCGGCGGACGGCCCCCAGCGGCAGAAGCTGTCGCTGATGGAGAACGCCGCCGAGTACAGCCTCATCCACAACGGCACGGACGTGTGGGGCTACGACAGTTCGTCCAACGAGGTCTACCACGGCACCTCGGCCAAGGACGAGCAGCCGCAGGAGCGTCCCACCACACCGAAGGGCTTCGCCGACGAGGCCCTGAAGTCGGTCGACGACACGACCTCGGTCACGGTCGACGGCACCGCGCACGTCGCGGGCCGGGATGCGTACAAGCTGGTGATCAAGCCGAAGCAGTCCGGCACGACCGTCGGCGTGATCAGCATCGCGGTGGACGCGAAGACATGGATGCCGCTGAAGTTCACGCTGACCCCGGCGAGCGGGGGCGCGGCCGTGGTCGACGCGGGCTTCACCCAGGTGTCCTTCGCCAAGCCGTCCGCGTCCACCTTCGACTTCACGGCGCCCAAGGGCGCGAAGGTCACCGAGGAGGGCTCCGAGACCACCGACGCCAAGCCGAGCAAGGACGCCTCGAAGTCGGCGGACGAGCTGCTCAAGAACCTCGGTGAGAAGCCCGGCAGCGACAAGAAGAACGCCGACGGCCTCGCGGGCGAACTCGGCGACGGCTACAAGGTCCTCGGCAAGGGCTGGACCGCCATCGCGGTCCTCGACTCGGGCAGCGGCAGCAAGAGCAGCGGTGACAGCACCGGCAGCGCTGACATCAGCGGCGTTCTCGGCTCGTTCGGCGACAAGGTGAAGGGCAAGTTCGGCTCGGGCACGGTCTTCTCGACCCGCCTTATCAACGCGCTGGTCACCGACGACGGCAAGATGTACGTCGGCGCCGTCACCAAGGGCGCGCTGCTGAAGGCGGCCGACGCCGGCTGACGACGAATCGAGGGAGCCGATGGCCGAGCCGCCCGCCGCGGACGAGACCGCGGACGAGAACGCGGACGACAACGCGGACGACAACGCGGAAGAGGGCGCGGAAGGGCGCACCGACGGGAGCGCGGGCGTCATCGCCACCCGCGCCCTCACCAAGCGCTACCGCGGCGGGCAGCTCGCCGTGGACGGTCTCGATCTGACCGTCCCGGCGGGCAGCGTCTTCGGCTTCCTCGGCCCGAACGGCTCGGGCAAGACCACCACCATCCGCATGCTGATGGGCCTGATCGAGCCCACCTCCGGCACGGCCCGCGTCCTCGGGTACCCCATGCCCCGCTCGGCGCGCGCCGTGCTGCCGCACGTCGGCGCCCTGATCGAGGGCCCGGCCCTCTACGGCTTCCTCTCCGGCCGCGACAATCTGCTGCGCTACGACGCCGCCGACCCGACCGCCGATCCGCGCACCCGGCGTGCCCGCGCCGCCACGGCGCTGGACCGGGTGGGGCTGACGGCGGCCGCGGGCAAGAAGGCGAAGGCGTACTCGCTGGGCATGAAGCAGCGGCTGGGCCTGGCCGCCGCGCTGCTCCAGCCGCGCAGGCTGCTGGTCCTGGACGAGCCGACCAACGGCCTCGACCCGCAGGGCATGCGGGAGATCCGCACCCTGGTGCGGGAACTGGCCTCCGACGGCACGACCGTGTTCCTCTCCTCCCACCTCCTCGACGAGATCGAGCAGGTGTGTACGCATGTGGCCGTGATGGCCCGGGGCAGGCTGCTGACCCAGGGTCCGGTGGCGCAGCTCGCGGCCGGGGCGCGCGGCAGGCTGGTCGTGAGCACCCCCGACGCGGGCGACGCCGCCCGGGTACTGAAGGAACGGGGGCTCGCCGACATCGTGGCCGACGGGGACCGGGTGACCGCCGAGCCGCCGGACCCGGATGTCACCGACCTCGCCGATCTCAACGCTGCGCTGGTGACGGCGGGCGTGCGGGTGCGCGGCTTCGGAGTGGAACGGGCCTCGCTGGAGGACGCGTTCGTGGCACTGACGGGGGAGGGCTTCGATGTCGCGGGCTGAGACGGCCAAGACGGCGGCCACTACGGCGGCTACGACGGCAGCCACGACGACGGCCACGAAGGCGGCCACGCGGAGTCGGTCCGAAACGCCGACGCGTCGCCCGAACCCCCTCTGGACGCTGGGACTCCTGCGCAGCGAACTGCTCACCACCTTCCGCCGCTGGCGCACCCTGGCCCTGCTCGGCGTCCTCGCTGCCGTGCCGGTGCTCGTCGGGATCGCGGTCAAACTGGAGACCCGCGACGGCGGCACGGCGGGACCCCGCGACCCGGGAGCCGGACCGGCGTTCATCGCGCAGGTCACCAACAACGGCCTGTTCCTGGTGTTCACGGCGCTCGCCGCGACCCTGCCCTTCTTCCTGCCGGTGGCGATCGGCGTCGTGGCGGGCGACGCGATCGCGGGCGAGGCGAACTCCGGAACCCTCCGCTACCTCCTGGTCGCCCCCGCGGGCCGCACCCGACTGCTGCTCACCAAGTACGCCACCGCACTGACGTTCTGTCTGGTCGCCACCCTCGTGGTCGCCGTCTCCGCGCTCACCGTCGGCGCCCTGCTCTTCCCGCTCGGCGACGTGACGACGATCTCCGGCACCCGCATCACCTTCGCCGACGGACTGCTGAGGGCCCTGCTGATCGCTCTGGTGGTCGCGGCGTCCCTGGTCGGCGTGGCGGCGCTGGGGCTGTTCGTGTCCACGCTGACCAGCAGCGGCATCGCGGCGATGGCGACGACGGTGGGCCTGCTGATCACGGTCCAGATCGTCGACCAGATCCCTCAGCTCCACGCGATCCAGCCGTATCTCTTCCCGCACTACTGGCTGTCCTTCGCCGACCTGATGCGCGAACCGGTCTACTGGACCGACATCACCAAGGACCTCGAACTCCAGACCCTGTACGCGGCCGTGTTCGGCTCGGCGGCCTGGGCCCGCTTCACGACGCGGGACATCACGGCGTAGCGCCGGGACATCACGGCGTAGCGCTGGCGGGCGTCGCCGCACGCAACCCCGCCCGGGTCTCGGCGGCCTGAGCCATCCGCAGCAGCAGTGCCTCCCGCCCGCGCGCCGCGACGAGTTGGAGCCCCACCGGGCAGCCGTCCGCCCCGAACCCGGCCGGGAGGGTGAGCGCCGGATGGCCGCTGAGGTTGAACGCCCAGGTGAGCGCCGTGGAGTAGCGCGGGCCCGGGCCCTCGTGGCCGTGCGGGGCGTTCGGCGTCGTCGGGGTCAGCAGCAGGTCGGCCCCGGTGAAGAGGGCGGTGAGGCGTTCGTCGTTCGCGGTGCGGAGCCGGTGGGCGGGGGCGGGGGAGGGATCGGCGCCGGGGGTGCGCAGGGCGAGCCAGGCGGGGGACGGGTCGTGCAGGCGGAGGGGTGTGCCGGGCGGCCGGACGAACCGTACGACGCCGGTGTCCGCGAGCCGGAGCGCGGCGCCACGGGCCACGGCCACCTGGTCCGGGTCGGGGTCGGCGAAGCCCAGGTCGGCGGACCAGACGGCGCGCACCGGCGCCTCCGGCCCCGCCTCACCCGGCAAGCCGTCACCCGGCAAGACTCCGCCCGACCCGACCTCGTCCGCCACGACCTCGCCCGACACCACCCGCCAGTAAGCCGCCGCGTCCGAGGCACACCGGGCCAGCACCCCGGCCGCCGCCAGACCCGTACGGTCCGGGGACGGCAGCCGCCCGTTGGTGGTCTTCAGCCCCACCACCCCGCACCACGCCGCCGGGATCCGTACCGACCCGGCCCCGTCGCTCCCGGTCGCCAGCGGCACCAGCCCCGCCGCGACCGCCGCTGCGGAACCCGCCGACGAGCCTCCCGGAGTGCGGTCGGCCCGCCAGGGGTTGACGGTACGGCCGCCCGCCCCGAGTCCCCAGGTCTGCCAAGGAGTTCCGGGACCGGGCACGGCGGTCGCGCCGACCGGGACGCATCCGGCGTCCACCAGTGCGCCGACGACCGCCGAACGCAGCGCGCCGCGCCGTCCCTTCACACCGAGCGGCACCCCGGCCAGCGGCAGCCGCTCGCCCGCCGCGATCCGCCTGTCCACCTCGGCGGCCCGGCGCAGCGCGTCCGCGTCCCACACCTCGGCGAAGGCGTGCAGCGCGGGCTCGGCCCGCTCGATCCGGGAGAGGGCCGCCATGACGACGTCCACGGCACGCAGACGACCGGACCGTACGGCGGCGGCGAGGCCGCAGGCCGACGGGTGAGCCCTGTTCAGCGGCCTGCCGTGCCGGTCGCGCCCGTCAGCCGGGCCAGCGGGGCGGCCTCGCGGGGTGGGCGGCCGGTGAGGTCGCCGAGGCGCCACGCGGGGACCCAGGGCACCTGGTAGACGTCGATGACCGACTCCAGCAGCCTGACGCGCTGGGCGAGGGGACGCGGCAGCCGCCCCGGGGCGTCCGCGACCAGCACCACCGCGTCCAGGTCGAGACCGGAGGGCGCCGTACCGCGACGGAAGACCTCCAGGGCACGGGTCGCGGCCTCCAGACCGCTCGCGTGGGTACGGGCCACCAGCAGTACGGAGGGCGGGTCGGCGGGGCCCGGCCAGTCCCGGCCGCAGTCGTGGCCGCCGTAGACGGCCGCGAGGGTGGTGGCACCGGCGCCGCCGTGGGTGGCCAGCCAGGAGAAGCGCCGTGGGGTGACCGTGCCGAACCCGGGCGTGCCGTGCTCCCGTGCGGCCGGCAGCCGTTCGGCGCCGTCCACCGGACCGCGCAGCCAGATCTCCGGTCCCTGCGGCACGCCCGTCTGCATGACCGTTTCCTCTCTGGCGGGGGCTCTGGGACGAGCCTGTGACGCCATGGTGACCCGGGAAGGGGAGCAAGCGGAGAGACTCGACGGTAAGCGTACGAGTCAAACGTGCCCGGACGAACCGGCCTTGAGCCGGTGAGCCCACGCCGGACGGCTGGGGGAGCACCATGGAACCCGCACGCGCCGTCCGCCGACTCGCCCACGTCACCGAGTGAGGGAACGCATGACTCGACTCAGCCGCGAGAAGAAGCGGGAACACCAGCGCGCCGTGCCCCCGCACGCCCCCGCGGCGGTCCCGATCGACATCCGCGTGTCCGCCACCGACGGCGGAGCCTCCGCAAGCGCTACGGCCGTCGCGACCATCGGAGGTGTCCCCGTCACCGCCGCGCCCGGTGAGGAGATCCAGCAGACCGTCCTCGACCATCTGCACCGCATCGCCCTCGCCACCGGCCGGTCCGTCGTCGCCACCGTCCACGACGACCGCATCGGTTACGTCATCCCCCTCCAGGTGGGCACCGACGGCGCGAGCAGCTTCGCGGGCGAGCCGCTGCGGCTGCCGCTGCCGGGAGCGCTTCCGCTACCGGGTGCGCTGCCGGGGGCCGGGGCCGGGCACGACACCGCCATACGCCGTGACAAGCCCACGCACGACCTGCGCCAGGTCCCCGGCCCCGACCCCGACCCTGACCCCGTCACTCCGGGGCCGGTGCGTGACGCCGTACCGACCTTCCCCCTCCACGCCGTCCCGGAGCCGCTGCCGCTCGGCCGTACGACACCGACGTTCCCGCTGCGCGCCGTACCCGAGCCCGCCGTACCCGAACCCGCGGCATTCGCAGATCCCGTACCCCCCGTACCCCCCACGCCCGCCCCCGGCACCGTCCTCCCGCCGACCGGCGTGTTCGGCCCGCCGCCCACGATGGACGCGCCGCCCGGGACCGCCCCGGCGGCGCTCGCCCCCCTGACCGAACCGGAGCTCGAGCCGGAGCCGGAGTACGACCCGGACCCCCGTCCCACCCCTGCCCGGGGTTTCGACGCCGTGGCCGAAGCCGTGCTGTTCGACACCCCGCCGCCCGCCCCCGGCGAGGCACCGGCGCGGCTCGCCGAGCCGGTGGCGCGGATCAACGAGGCCGTCAAGGCGGGCCGGATCGACACCGCGGCGGAGCTGGCCGGGCGGACCGTCACCGAGGCCACGGCCACGCTCGGCGCGGAGCACCCGGAGGTGCTGCGGCTGCGTGAACTGACCGCCTACATCGCCTATCTGGCGGGGGAACCGGTGCGGTCCTTCCGGCTCTCCGTCGAACTGGCCCGTGTCCGCCGCGCCGGTCACGACGCAGAGGGCGCCTACGGCAGTGTGCAGAGCGCCGCCACCGCCTGGCGCGCCGTACGCGACCCGGAGCAGGGCCTCGGCCTCGGCCGCGACCTGATCGGCCTGTGGGCCGAACTCGCCGCCGAGGAGGGCCCGGCCGCCGACGACATCGAGGAACTGGAGTCGGCCCGCGCCCGGATGGGCCGCCTCACCGAGCGCGCCGCCCGCGGCCGGAGCGGGGCACCGGCCCGCGACTGACCTGCGGCCGCCGGGTGCCTCACTGCACGCAGAACTCGTTGCCCTCGGGGTCGGTCATCACCACCCACTCCCCGGCGGGCTCGCTCACCCGCCGCAGCACGCTGGCCCCGAGTGCGTGCAACCGCTCCACCTCGGCCGCCCGCCGTCCCTCGCCGGGATGCAGGTCGAGGTGGAGCCGGTTCTTGACGGTCTTCGGCTCCGGTACCCGCTGGAACAGCAGCCGTCGCCCGAGCCCGGTGCCGCGCTCCCCGTCGTACGGGTCGTCAGGATGCCGTACGGCGATGAGGTCCCGGAATGCCGGGCGCCCGTGGTGCTCCACGACGGCCGCGCCGGGCAGCGCCCCGAGTTCCAGCAGCCGTTCGACGAACGCGCTGTTGTCTTCGACCTCGTAGTGCAGCGCGGCCGCCCAGAAATCGGCCTGCGCGTGCGGGTCCGCGGCGTCGACGACGAGCTTCCAGTGCAGAGGTGCGGTGGTGGACGTCATGGGCACCACTTATAGCCGCCCACGGGGCCGGAACGCCCGTTATGCGTCCACCGGAGCAGCGGCCGTACCGGGCGCCGTGCCGGGAGCCGTACCGGGAGCCGTACCGCCACCCGTGTCGGCTGCCGTGCCGGGCGCCGCCGCCCCCGGAACCCGTATGGCCGCCGGCTCCACCAGCGCCCGCTGCCGCCGCGCCACCCGCAGCGCGTCCCCGGTCAGCAGCACCAGCGCCAGCCACACCAGGGCGAACCCGGCCCACCGCTCCGGCGGCATCGCCTCGTGGAAGTAGAGGATGCCGCACAGGAACTGGAAGACCGGCGCCAGATACTGGAGCAGCCCCAGCGTCGACAGCGGCACGCGGATCGCGGCGGCCCCGAAGCACACCAGCGGCACCGCGGTGACCAGGCCGGTCGAGGCGAGCAGGGCCGCGTGGCCCGGGGTGCCGGTGACGAAGGTCGAGTCGCCGTGCGCGGTCAGCCACAGCAGATAGCCGAGGGCGGGCAGGAACTGGATCGCGGTCTCGGCGGCCAGTGACTCGACGCCGCCCAGGTTGACCTTCTTCTTCACCAGCCCGTACGTGGCGAAGGAGAAGGCGAGACAGAGGGAGATCCACGGCGGGCGGCCGTAGCCGATCGTCAGGACGAGCACCGCGGCGAGGCCCACGCCGACCGCCGCCCACTGCACGGGCCGCAGCCGTTCCTTGAGGATCAGCACGCCCATCGCGATGGTGACCAGCGGGTTGATGAAGTAGCCGAGGGACGCCTCGACGACATGGCCGGTGTTCACGGCCCAGATGTAGACGCCCCAGTTGACGGTGATGACGGCTGCGGCGACCACTATCAGCCCCAGCCTGCGCGGCTGCCGTATCAGCTCACCGGCCCAGGCCCAGCGCCGTACGAAGAGCAGGGCGAGTGTGACGAAGGCGAGGGACCACACCATCCGGTTGGCGAGGATCTCCACCGCCCCGGCGGGCTTGAGCAGCGGCCAGTACAGCGGGACGAGCCCCCACATCCCGTAGGCCGCGAAGCCGTTCAGCAGACCTGTCCGTCGTTCACCCTTCGACGACTCCCCGGCCACCGGCCCCTCCTTCACGCCCCGGGTCCCGCGTGCCGGGCCCACCCGCACGAAGGTAACGCCGGGCACCCCCGCCTGTCATAGGTGTATCGCCATACGGTCATGACAGCGGGGTGCCCGGGGCCGCCCGGGACGGAGGGGGCCGATCAGCTCTTGAGTGCCGCCCTGATCGCGTCGGCCAGCGGGGTGGTCGGGCGTCCGGCCAGCCGCGACAGGTCGCCGGTGGACACGACCAGCTCGCCCTTCGCGATGGACGCGTCCACGCCGACCAGGATCTCCGCGAACGGCTCGGGCACGCCCGCGCCGGTCAGGATGCCCTTCATGACCTCACCGGGGACGGAGTTGTAGGCGATCTCCTTGCCGGTCTGCGCGCTCAGCTCGGCCGCGTACTCGGCGAAGCCCCACGCCTCGTCGCCGCCCAGCTCGTAGGCCTTGTTCTCATGGCCCTCGCCGGTCAGCACCGCCACGGCGGCGGCCGCGTAGTCGGCGCGTGAGGCGGAGGAGACCCGGCCCTCACCGGCCGCCGAGACGACCGCGTCGTGCGCCAGGACCGGGGCCAGGTTCTCGGTGTAGTTCTCGTGGTACCAGCCGTTGCGCAGCAGCGTGTACGGCAGACCGGAGGCGAGCAGGGCCTCCTCGGTGCCGCGGTGGTCGTCGGCGAGTGCGGCCTTCAGGCTCGCGGGCGCGCTGGTGTACGCCAGCAGCGCGACCCCGGCCGCCTCGGCGGCGTCGATGACCGCCTTGTGCTGCTGGACCCGGCCCTTGTCGAACTCGTTGCCGGAGATCAGCAGCACCTTGTCGCCCGCCGCGAACAGGCCCTCCAGGGTCTCCGGGCGGTTGTAGTCCGCTACGGCGATCTTCACACCGCGGGCCGCGAAACCGGCCGCTTTGGCTTCGTCGCGTACGACGGCGGTGATCTGCTCGGCCGGGACCTTCTCCAGCAACTGCTCCACGACGTGACGGCCGAGATGTCCGGTGGCTCCGGTGACGACGATGCTCATGATCTGCGCTCTCCTTGTGGGGTGGCTTCTCCACCAACCTAGGGCGTGCGCTAACTCTGCGAAAGTACCCACTTAGAAGTAAGGTACTGGTATGGGAGTAAGCAACCAGGTCAGGACCGTGCCGGGGGCCATACCGGATTCCGCACAGGGGTCCGCGCCGGCCTCAGTGCCAGTGTCAGCATCAGCATCCAAGTACGACATCGACGAGGCCATGTGCCCGTACCGTCTCGTCCTCGAGCATGTCACCAGCCGCTGGGGTGTGCTGGTGCTGATCGAGCTGCTCGACCACCCCCGCCGCTTCAGCGAACTGCGTCGGGTGATCGGCAGGGTCAGCGAGAAGATGCTCACCCAGACCCTCCAGACCCTGGAGCGCGACGGCCTGGTCCACCGCGATGCCAAGCCGGTCATCCCGCCCCGCGTCGACTACTCCCTCACCGACCTCGGCCGCGAGGCCGCCGGGCAGGTGCGGGCCCTCGCCCTGTGGACCAAGGACCGCATGGCCGACGTGGAGCAGGCCCGCCGCACCTACGACGAGGCCCGGGAACTCAGGTCCCGGGCCTCGTGACTCATCTCGGCTCGGCGGGCAGCTGACGCGCGTCGACCGTCGTACTGCTCAGCCGACGACCGTCCAGGTGTCCCCGCCCGCCAGCAGGGCCGCCAGGTCGCCCTTGCCGCGCTGCTCGATCGCGGTGTCCAGCTGCTCGGCCATCTGCGTGTCGTAGACCGGCCGGTCCACGGACCGGAACACACCGATCGGAGTCTGGTGCAGCGTGTCCGGGTCGGCCAGCCGCGACAGCGCGAACGCCGTGGTCGGGGAGGCGGCGTGCGCGTCGTGCACGAGGATCCGCTCCTCGTTCTCCGGCGTCACCGTGACGACCTCCAGATCACCCGTCACGGGGTTGCGCACGACGCCGCGCGCGCCGTCGACACCGAAGCGGACCGGCTGCCCGTGCTCCAGCCGGATCAGCGCCTGTTCGGCCTGCTGCTTGTCCTTGAGGGCGTCGAAGGCGCCGTCGTTGAAGATGTTGCAGTTCTGGTAGATCTCGACCAGCGCCGTACCCGGGTGCTGCGCCGCCTGCCGCAGCACCTCCGTCAGATGCCTGCGGTCGGAGTCGATCGTACGGGCGACGAAGGAGGCTTCGGCGCCCAGAGCGAGGGACACCGGGTTGAAGGGGGCGTCCAGCGAGCCCATGGGGGTCGACTTGGTGATCTTGCCGACCTCGGAGGTGGGGCTGTACTGGCCCTTGGTGAGGCCGTAGATCCGGTTGTTGAACAGCAGGATCTTGAGGTTGACGTTGCGGCGCAGCGCGTGGATGAGGTGGTTGCCGCCGATGGACAGCGCGTCGCCGTCACCGGTGACGACCCAGACGGACAGATCACGCCGGGAGGTGGCCAGACCGGTGGCGATGGCGGGGGCGCGGCCGTGGATGGAGTGCATCCCGTACGTGTTCATGTAGTACGGGAAACGGGACGAGCAGCCGATGCCGGAGACGAAGACGATGTTCTCCCTGGCCAGACCGAGTTCCGGCATGAAGCCCTGCACGGCCGCCAGGACGGCGTAGTCGCCGCAGCCGGGGCACCAGCGCACTTCCTGATCGGTCTTGAAGTCCTTCATGGACTGCCTGGCCTCGGCCTTCGGCACCAGGGAAAGTGCCTCGATCGTGCCCGTGCCTTCCGTGGACGTCTCAGCCATCGATGGCCTCCTTGAGCGCCGCAGCGAGCTGCTCCGCCTTGAACGGCATGCCGTTGACCTGGTTGTACGAGTGGGCGTCGACCAGGTACCTCGCCCGGATGAGGGTGGCGAGCTGACCGAGGTTCATCTCGGGGATCACCACCTTGTCGTAACGCTTCAGCACCGTGCCCAGATTCCTCGGGAAGGGGTTGAGGTGGCGCAGATGGGCCTGCGCGATCGGCACTCCGGCCCTGCGCAGCCGCCGCACCGCCGCGGTGATCGGCCCGTACGTCGAGCCCCAGCCGAGCACCAGCGTGGGCGCCTGCTCCGGGTCGTCCACCTCCAGGTCCGGCACGTCGATGCCGTCGATCTTGGCCTGGCGGGTACGGACCATGAAGTCGTGGTTGGCGGGGTCGTAGGAGATGTTGCCGGTGCCGTCCTGCTTCTCGATGCCGCCGATGCGGTGCTCGAGGCCGGGCGTGCCGGGGACGGCCCAGGGGCGGGCGAGGGTCTGGGGATCGCGCTTGTACGGCCAGAAGACCTCGGTGCCGTCCTCCGTGGTGTGGTTCGGGCCCTGCGCGAACTGCACCCGCAGGTCGGGCAGCTCGTGCAGTTCGGGGACGCGCCACGGTTCGGAGCCGTTGGCGAGGTAGCCGTCGGAGAGGAGGAGGACCGGGGTGCGGTAGGCGAGCGCGATGCGCGCCGCCTCCATGGCCGCGTCGAAGCAGTCGGCGGGGGTGCGCGGCGCGACGACGGGCACCGGGGCCTCGCCGTTGCGGCCGTACATGGCCTGGAGGAGGTCGGCCTGCTCGGTCTTGGTGGGCAGACCGGTGGACGGGCCGCCGCGCTGGATGTCGACGACGACCAGCGGCAGCTCCAGCGACACCGCGAGCCCGATGGTCTCGCTCTTGAGCGCCAGACCCGGCCCGGAGGTGGTCGTGACGGCGAGCGAGCCGCCGAAGGCCGCGCCCAGAGCCGCGCCGATGCCGGCGATCTCGTCCTCGGCCTGGAAGGTGCGCACGCCGAAGTTCTTGTGCTTGCTCAGTTCGTGGAGGATGTCCGAGGCCGGGGTGATCGGGTACGAGCCGAGGTACAGCGGCAGATCGGCCTGTCGGCCGGCGGCGATCAGGCCGTAGGCGAGGGCGAGGTTGCCGGAGATGTTGCGGTAGGTACCGACCGGGAACGCCTTCGAGGCCGGGGCCACCTCGTAGGAGACCGCGAAGTCCTCGGTGGTCTCCCCGAAGTTCCAGCCCGCCCGGAACGCCGTGACGTTCGCCTCCGCCAGTGCGGGCTTCTTGGCGAACTTCGACCTCAGGAACTTCTCCGTCCCCTCCGTCGGCCGGTGGTACATCCAGCTCAGCAGGCCCAGCGCGAACATGTTCTTGCAGCGCTCGGCCTCTTTGCGGGTGAGGTCGAACTCCTTCAGCGCCTCGACCGTCAGCGTCGTCAGCGGCACCGGATGGATGCTGTAGCCGTCGAGCGAGCCGTCCTCCAGCGGGCTGGCCGGGTAGCCGACCTTCTGCATCGCGCGCTTGCTGAACTCGTCCGTGTTGACGATGATCTCCGCGCCCCGCGGCAGATCGCCGATGTTCGCCTTGAGCGCGGCCGGGTTCATCGCGACCAGCACGTTCGGCGCGTCACCGGGGGTGAGGATGTCGTGGTCGGCGAAATGCAGCTGGAACGACGAGACGCCGGGAAGGGTGCCGGCAGGCGCGCGGATCTCGGCCGGGAAGTTCGGCAGGGTGGAGAGATCGTTGCCGAACGACGCGGTTTCGGAGGTGAAACGGTCACCGGTGAGCTGCATACCGTCACCGGAGTCTCCGGCGAACCGGATGATCACCCGGTCGAGCCGGCGGACGTCTTTCGCCCGCACCGGTGTGGGCTGCTCTCCTGTCACGGCTCCGTCGGCGGGCTCCGCTGGGCTGCTGACCTGGCTGGTCACTGAACTGGACCTCCCTCGAGGCGGGTGTCTGGGAACGGCCTTCCCACAGGTGCTCCCAGCCCCAACCCTACGTCCGTTAGGTTCGCCTTCCTTCGCCCGTTCGGATGATGGACGACACATTGGGACGAGCGCCGGCACGAGCATGGGCGCGAGCGCTGGGGTGGGTGCGGGGACCAGCGACAGGACTGACGCCGATACGGCCCGACCCGTCCAGGCGGCCCGAAAACCTGACTTGTCACGTTTTGCTCGCCTCCGGCTCATCCCGAAAGACGCTTCCGAGCGCTCTGCGGTTCACGGTCCGCCGCCGGGATCCCGGGGCGAGTGCCGCGGGGCCGGCGGCGGCCGACTCGTTATCTGACACGGTGTCAGATGGTCAGGAGTTCAGGTAGGTCAGCACCGCCAGAACACGCCGGTGGTCTCCGTCACTGGGTGACAGGCCGAGCTTCAGGAAGATGTTGCTGACGTGCTTCTCCACCGCCCCGTCGCTCACCACCAACTGCCTGGCGATCGCCGAGTTGGTCCGCCCCTCGGCCATCAGCCCCAGCACCTCCCGCTCCCGCGGGGTGAGCCCGGCCAGCACATCCTGCTTGCGGCTGCGCCCGAGCAGTTGCGCCACCACCTCCGGGTCCAGTGCCGTACCGCCCGACGCCACCCGCACCACCGCGTCCACGAACTCCCGGACCTCGGCCACCCGGTCCTTGAGCAGATAGCCGACGCCATGGCTCGAACCGGCGAGCAGCTCGGTGGCGTACCGCTCCTCGACGTACTGCGACAGCACCAGCACCCCGAGCCCCGGATGCGCCTTGCGCAGCTGCACCGCGGCCCGCACGCCTTCGTCGGTGTGCGTGGGTGGCATGCGCACGTCGGCCACCACCACGTCCGGCAGCTCGCCCTGCTCGTTCAGCTCCGTCACGGTCTTCACCAGCGCGTCCCCGTCGCCGACGCCCGCGACCACCTCATGCCCGCGGTCGGTCAGCAACCGGGTCAGTCCCTCCCTGAGCAGCACTGAATCCTCGGCGATGACCACCCGCACCCTGTACTCCACGATCTACGGCCCCCAGCCCGGCTTGCGCGCCCCGGGCCTCCTCACACAGCGGCCACAGGGCAGTCCAGGACCCAGCATTCCAGCATCCTGGCGCGTGTGTGCCGGTCGTGGGGGAGTGCGGGGGCGGGGGAGTGCGGTTTTCGGCCGTAATAGGGGGTATGCAGCTCAGCCGCGCCAGGGCAGCTCAGCCGCGCCAGGGCAGCTCTGCCGTGATCCGGGTGGGGCCGCCGACCGGTGAGTCCACCACCAGGACGCCGTCCACCGCGTCCAGCCGCTCGGCGAGCCCCGCGAGCCCCGATCCCGCGGTGATGTCGGCGCCGCCCCTCCCGTCGTCCTCGACCTGGAGCAGCAGCCGGTCGTCGGACCGCCACACGTCCACGGAGGCGGTCTTGGCGCCGCTGTGCTTGCTGACGTTCTGGAGCAGCTCGGAGACCGTGAAGTACGCGATCCCCTCGATCGCGGCGGCCGGCCGCTGCGCCAGGTCCACCTCCACCCGCACCGGCACGGTGCAGCGGGAGGCGACGGCGGAGAGGGCGGCGTCGAGGCCGCGGTCGGTGAGGACGGCGGGGTGGATGCCGCGGGCGAGGTCGCGCAGTTCCTGGAGGGCGAGCTTCACCTCGCCGTGGGCCTCGGTGACCATGGTCGCGGCGGCGTCGGGGTCCTCCAGCAGTTTCTCCTTCGCCAGGCCGAGATCCATGGCGAGGGCGACGAGGCGGGCCTGTGCGCCGTCGTGCAGATCGCGCTCGATACGCCGCAGATCCGCGGCCGCCGTGTCCACCACGATCCCCCGGTCCGACTCCAGCTCCACCACTCGCGCCGACAGCCTGGACGGCCCGAGCAGCCCGTGCACCATCAGCCGATCCACCATTGTCAGCGCCCGCACGATCCACGGTGTGGCCAGTGTGAACAGCAGACCCACCAGCGCCGTCACGGTGATCTCGAACGGGTTGTCCAGGTAGATCCGGTGGTGTGCGTCGCCGTAGAGCTGGAGACCGCCCTGCCCGCCGTACATCGGGAAGACCCAGAACCACAGCGGATACGTCAGCAGCGCCCAGCCGTACGCCCAGAAGTTCACGGCCACCACGAACGAGATCACCGACCACGGGAACTGCAGCAGCGCGTACAGCAGCGCCCGCCACGAGGTGCCGCTCCTCAGCACCGCCCCGATCCACGCCATCAGCCCAGTCCCGCGCATCCGCAGCGGCTCGGGCTCGGCCACCTCCAGCCGCAGCATGCTGCGCGCCCGCCCCCGCTCCAGCGCGCCGAAGCCCCGGCAGCCCGCCAGCGCGGCCGCCAGCACGGGGACGCCCAGGAAGGTGATCAGCAGGCCCGCGCCGAGCGACACCATCGTCACCGCGTAGACGAACGTGAGGATCCCGAGCGGCAGGCTCAGGAACACATAGCCCAGCTCACGCCAGCTGCGCCCCTCGAACGGCGCCCGCAGCACGGCGGGCACCCGCTGCCACCCGCTGCGGGAGGGGGAGTCGTCCTCCCGCCCGTACGGGTCCTGCTGCCCGTACGACCCGGATGACCCGTACGAACCGTACGACCCGTAGTTCGCGTACGCCGGGGGCACCGGGTGCACCAGGGGCACCGGGGGCACCGGGTGGTCCTCGTGGCGCCCGTCGTCCCCGTACTCCCCGTTCTCCCCGTACTCCCCGTTCTCCCCGTACTCCCCGTTCTCCCGGTACTCCCCGAAGCGCGTGGCCATCGCCGTCGTCCGTTCTCCTCGTCCCGCGACAGCCCTGCCGCCGCGGTTGCCGTGACCTTGCCTCCACACTGCTCGTCGGCAGGCCGCCGGACCATGGAGTCCGTGGGCCTCTTCGCCCGGGGGTTTTCCCTACCCCCTGGTGGCGGGCGCCCGGTCCCGCCAGGGCAGTTCCGCCGTGATCGTGGTGGGACCGCCCTGCGGGGACTCCACGACGAACAGGCCGTCCACGGCGTCCAGCCGGTCCGAGAGCCCGCGCATCCCGGAACCCCCGTCGAGGCGCGCCCCGCCCCTGCCGTCGTCCCGGACCTGGATGAGCAGCCGGTCGTCGGACCGCCACACATCGACGGAGGCGGTCTTGGCGCCGCTGTGCTTGCTGACGTTCTGGAGCAGCTCGGAGACCGTGAAGTACGCGATCCCCTCGATCGCGGCGGCCGGTCTCGCGTCCAGATCGGCCGTGACCTGCACGGGGACGGTGCAGCGGGAGGCGACGGCGGAGAGGGCGGCGTCGAGGCCGCGGTCGGTGAGGACGGCCGGGTGGATGCCGCGGGCGAGGTCGCGCAGTTCCTGAAGGGCGAGCTTCACTTCGCCGTGCGCCTCGGTGACCATGGCCGCCGCCGCGTCCGGGTCCTCCAGCAGCTTCTCCTTCGCCAGGCCCAGACCCATGGCGAGGGCGACGAGGCGGGCCTGTGCGCCGTCGTGCAGATCGCGCTCGATACGCCGCAGATCCGCGGCCGCCGTGTCCACGACCACCCCCCGGTCCGACTCCAGCTCGGCGATCCGCCGCTCCAACTCGTCCGAAGGCGACAGCAGTGCCTGCACCATCGCCCGGTCCGCGTTGGCCAGCCCGCGCGCCAGGAACGGCAGCAACGGCCACAACACGAACAGCGAGGTCAGCGTGACGGTGAAGGTGAGAACGCCCCAGGGCAGCCGTATGAGGTCGTACAGCACCGTGCGCCATGCCACAGGGTCCTTCAGCGCCATCCAGAGCCGCTGGAAGACCCCTTGTTCTCGCCGGTCCCCGTGCCCCGCCCGACCCTTCTTACGGCCCCTGCGGCCCTTCCCCGAAGGCAGCGGGCTCGGCTCGTCGATCCGCACCCCGAGCAGCGCCCGCGCCCTCGCCCGCTCCAGCCGGCCCAACTGGCGCGCACCCCACAGCCCCACCGCGAGCAGCGGGAACCCGACCACCGTCACCGTGAGGCCGCCACTGATCGACAGCATCGTCACCACATACACGAACCCCAGCAGCGACATCGGGAGATTCGCCAGCAGATGCGCGATCTCCTTCCAGGTCGCCGCGTCGTAGGCGAGACGGGGCGGCGGCAGAGGGGCGTCGCCGGTTTCCGGGTGAGCGGAGCGGCCCGCCGCGTACGGGCGTGACGGACCCGGGGCGGGGAAGCGTTCGGTCATACGGGCCAGCCTGCCGTGCGGCAGGCTCCCGCGCCATGAGGTCGGCCGCCGTGCACAACGGGGGAAAACCCCACTCCCGTGGCCCCTGCTGCGCAGGACTGCCGACCACGCCTTTATCAGGGCCTAGACTCCCGTGCGTACAGATCGTCGAACACAGGGTCCACCGACGTCACGCGGTACGCGCCGCCGGGCACGGGAGCCGTTCCTCGCGCAGCCGGATGCGGCGGGCGCGGCGGGGCGCGGCCATCGGGACCCCACGAGTCCAGGGAGCGAGGGACCCACGGTGCGGGAAGAGTTGCCGGACGCGCTGCACGGCACGACCGTCGTCGTCGCGGCGGACTACTTCCGGTCCTATTCGGCCGTCGGACTGCTCGCCGTCATCGGCATGCTGTTCGTCGCCGTCGCCTTCGGCGCCGGACGGCTGCTCAGGCCGGTGGTCCCCACCCCCGAGAAACTCCTGACCTACGAGTGCGGCGTCGACCCCGTCGGCGAGGGCTGGGCCCACACCCAGGTCCGCTACTACGTCTACGCCTTCCTCTACGTGATCTTCGCAGTCGACTCGATCTTCCTGTTCCCCTGGGCGACGGTCTTCGCCGCCCCCGGCTACGGCGCCACGACCCTCGTCGAGATGTTCATCTTCCTCGGCTTCCTGGCCGTCGGCCTGCTGTACGCATACAAGAAGGGCGTCCTGACATGGACGTGACCCCGGACACCGGCGGGCGGCAGCCCGTCGCGCTGCCCGAGCCCAAGAGGCTGGGTGTGCTCTCCCGGCTCGCTCCCGAGCCGATGAAGGTGGTCCTCAACTGGGGCCGCCGCTACTCCCTGTGGGTCTTCAACTTCGGCCTCGCCTGCTGCGCGATCGAATTCATCGCCGCCTCGATGGCCCGCCACGACTTCATCCGCCTCGGCGTCATCCCCTTCGCCCCGGGACCGCGCCAGGCCGACCTGATGATCGTCTCCGGCACGGTCACCGACAAGATGGCCCCCGCGGTCAAGCGGCTCTACGAGCAGATGCCCGAACCGAAGTACGTCATCTCCTTCGGCGCCTGCTCCAACTGCGGCGGCCCCTACTGGGACTCCTACTCGGTGACCAAGGGCGTCGACCAGATCATCCCGGTCGACGTCTACGTCCCCGGCTGCCCGCCCCGGCCCGAGGCCCTTCTCCAGGGGATCCTCAAGCTCCAGGAGAAGATCGCCGCGGAGTCCCTGGGCGAGCGGTACGGCGACAACGGCGGCGCCCGAGCCGGTGCCTCCGCGCGCCCCTCGGCGGCGGCACTGCAGAGCGGGCTGGTGACGCCTCCGCAGGCACCGGGCGGGGGCGCGGGTTCGGGGTCAGGGTCGGATTCGACTTCGGCTTCGGGGTCGGCTTCCGCTCGGGGTGCGGCTTCGGGTGAGGCGGGCCGAGAGGGCCAGGCGCCGGACCAGGGTGCGGAGGACGGACGATGACGGCGCCTTCCGGCTGGCTGCCCGCCCCCGTCGAGGAACTCTTCGGCCAGGAGGCCACGGCCGACGAGTCCTACGAGGTCCTGACGGTCGACGTCCCGCCGACCGCCTGGCTGGCAGCCCTGGAGACTGCCCGCGACCGGCTGGGCTGCACCTACTTCGACTGGCTCAGCGCCGTCGACGAACCCGGCACCGGCTTCCGCGTCGCCGCCCACGTCGTCGCCCTGGCGCCGGTACGCCGCCTCCTCGTCCGTACGACCGTCCCCCACGAGGCACCGGTCCTTCCCTCCGCCGTCGCGGTCTACGCCGGCGCGGGCTGGCACGAGCGCGAGACCCACGAGATGTTCGGCGTCACCTTCGAGGGCCACCCCGGCCTGCACCACCTCCTCCTTCCCGAGGGCTTCGAGGGCCACCCGCTCCGCAAGGACTTCGTCCTCGCATCCCGGGTCGCCAAGTCCTGGCCCGGCGCCAAGGAACCGGGCGAGTCCGACCACGGCGGCCCCAAGCGCCGCCAGATCCTCCCGCCGGGTGTCCCCGACCCCAACGAGTGGGGCCCCCTGAAGGGCCAGCTTCCCCCTGCCCCGGCCCGCCCCGCGCGAGCCCGGGCAACCGGCGACCGTCCGGCCCGCGCCGCGGGCGACCGCCCGGTCCGCCGCACCCGTACGGCGGCCGAAGGCTCGGCCAGCCAGACGAGCCCGGCATCGGCGGCACCCTCCACCGACACCGCCGCCGACGCGGGGGGCGCGACTCCAGCCGGCCCCCGCCGTAACCGGTCCGCCGGCGGAGGCTCGGCCTCCCAGCTGGCTGCGGCGGGAGACGCGGCCCAGGGGACCCCGGGCACGGCTGCCCCGGTGAGCCCTTCGGGTTCGGCAGCTCCGGCAGGTTCGGCAGCTCCGGCAGGTTCGGCAGCTCCGGCCGGTTCGGGTACTGCGGCGGGCTCGGGGGCTCCGGTGGACGCCGGTGGCGCGCAGAAGGCCCGGACTTCTCAGACCCCGGGCACCGAAGGCACCCACACCGGCAACGGCACCGAGGGAGCCCAGGGCACGGACGGAACCCGGAGCGGGGAGGGAACTCCCGGCACCGAGGGAGCCCAGAGTGCGGACGGAGCCGGAGCCGAGAGCACGGCAGCCCAGCACCCCGCCCCCGCCCCCGCCCCGAACCCGGCCTCACCCCGTCGGTCGCGGAGCGCGAGCGAGGGCTCGGCATCGCAGCGCTCCCCGGAGCCCGCGACAGACGAGCCCGGCACCCCGCCCGACCGGCCGACCACCGCATCCCGCAGCTCGGACGCCCCGTGGCACCACGCCCGACCGGCCTTCGACAAGGCCACTCCGACGGCCCCGGCCCCGGCCCCGATCGAAGAACCGTCGGCCGAGGAGCCCGCAGCCGAGGAGCCCCTCGTCACCGAGCCGTCGCCCGAAAAACTCCGGCCTGGCCAGGCACCGACCAGCGCACGGTCGGCCCAGGAGCCCACCGGGGAGCCCCCGGCAGCCGACGCCCCGTCGCCTGAGAAGTCCCTGCCCGGAGAGCCCCAGCCCGAGGAGCCGCCGTCGGCGAAGGGAATCCCAGCCGAGGGAACCCCGGTCGAGGAAACTGCGGCCGAGCGGCCTTCGGCCGAGGAGCCCCCGCCCGACGCCTTGCCCGAGCCCCCGGCTCCCGCCGCCCCGGACGCCCCAGCTTCCCCGGACGCCCCGCGCACCCCCGGTGACCCCGACGCGCCCCACACCCCCGAAGACCCCGCAGGAGGCCCGCAGTGAACGACGTGCTCGACGTCGCCCTGCGACTTGTGGCCGTCTTCGTCGTCTTCCTCACCTTCCCCCTGATCGTCGGTCAGACGGAGCACAAGGTGATGGCCCATATGCAGGGCCGCCTCGGCCCGATGTACGCCGGCGGTTTCCACGGCTGGGCCCAGCTCGTGGCCGACGGCGTGAAGTTCGCGCAGAAGGAGGACGTGGTCCCGGCAGGCGCGGACCGCCGTGTCTTCCAACTCGCCCCCGCTGTGTCCCTCCTGCCGTATCTGCTCGTCCTGCTCGCCATCCCGATCGGCCCGGGCGAGGGCGCCGTCGGTCAGGTCCTGGACGCGGGCATCTTCTTCGTGCTCGCCGTGATGGGCGTCGGCGTCCTCGGCTCGCTCATGGCCGGGTGGGCCAGCGCCAACAAGTTCTCCCTCCTCGGCGGTCTGCGCACCGCCGCTCAGCTCCTCGCCTACGAACTGCCGATGCTCCTGACCGCCGCCTCGGTCGCGATGGCGGCCGGCACGGTCTCGCTCCCCGGCATCGTGCACGCCTTCCACTGGTGGTGGCTGCCCTGGCAGATCACCGGTGCGCTCGTCTTCTTCGTGGCCGGTCTTGCCGAACTCCAGCGCCCGCCCTTCGACATGCCCGTCGCCGACTCGGAGATCATCTTCGGGGCGTACACCGAGTACACCGGACTGCGTTTCGCTCTGTTCCTCCTTGCCGAGTACGCCGGAATCGTCGTGCTGTGCGGTCTGACCACCGTTCTCTTCCTGGGCGGCTGGCACGGACCCTGGGGCGCCGACGGCCTCGGCTGGCTGTGGACCCTGCTGAAGACCGCGATCCTCTCCTTCGTCGTCATCTGGCTGCGTGTCACCTATCCCCGCCTGCGCGAGGACCAGCTCCAGAAACTCTCCTGGACCCTGCTCATCCCCCTCTCCCTCGCCCAGATCGCCCTCACCGGCATCGTCAAGGTGGTGATCTCCTGATGGCCGAGCCCGTACCGCCCACTCGGTCCCGCATCCCCGGCGCCGGCCTCGCCAAGGGCCTGGCCGTCACCCTGCGCACCATGACCAGGAAGACGGTCACCCAGCAGTACCCGGAGGTCCAGCCCGACCTTCCGCCCCGCACCCGCGGTGTCATCGGGCTGTTCGAGGAGAACTGCACGGTCTGCATGCTGTGCGCCCGTGAGTGCCCCGACTGGTGCATCTACATCGACTCCCACAAGGAGACGATCCCCGCGACCACTCCCGGCGGCCGGGAACGCAGCCGCAACGTCCTCGACCGCTTCGCCATCGACTTCTCCCTGTGCATGTACTGCGGTATCTGCATCGAGGTCTGTCCTTTCGACGCGCTCTTCTGGTCCCCGGAGTTCGAGTACGCCGAGACCGACATCCGCGACCTCACCCACGAACGCGACAAGCTCCGCGAGTGGATGTGGACCGTTCCGGCCCCGCCCGCTCTCGACCCCGGCGCGGAGGAGCCCAAGGAGCTCGCTGCCGCCCGCAAGACCGCGGAGAAACTGTCGGCCGCCCAGCCCGAGCCGACCCCGGAGCCCAAGTCCCGGCCCCGCACCGGACCACAGGAGGGAGACGAGTGAGCCTCGCCGCAGCCACCGCCTCGGTCACCGCGCCCGCGGCCCACGCCACGGCCGCCGCCCAGACCCACGGCTTCCTCTCCCCGACCGGTGTCGAGATCGCCTTCCTTCTCGTCGGCGTGGTCACCTTCGGCGCCGCCCTGATCACCGTCACCACCCGGCAACTGGTGCACGCCGCCCTGTGGCTCGTGGTGGCCCTCGGCGGTCTCGCCGTCGAATACCTGCTGCTCACCGCCGAGTTCATCGCATGGGTGCAGGTCCTCATCTATGTCGGTTCCGTGGTTGTTCTCCTTCTCTTCGGACTGATGCTCACCAAGGCCCCCATCGGCCGCTCCCCGGACGCCGACTCCGGGAACCGGTGGGCCGCCCTCACCGTGGCCGTCGCCGCCGCGGCCGCCCTGATCTGGGTGGTCACCGACGCCTTCCGCACCACCTGGATCGACCTCGACGGCCCGGCCGCCGGCTCCACCAAGACCACCGGCGCAAGCCTCTTCCAGAACTGGGTGCTGCCCTTCGAGGCGCTCTCCGTCCTCCTCCTCGCCGCCCTGGTCGGCGCCATCGTCCTGTCCCGCAAGGCCAGGGTGGAGGCGGAGAACAGCTCTCCCCCCGTGAACTCCCGACCCACCTCCGAGAGTTCCCCGTCCGTCCCGGATGCCCGGAAAAATCCGGCCGAGCAGGAAGGCGCCCGCTGATGCACCTCGCCTATCCCGCCGTCCTCTCCGCCCTCCTCTTCAGCACCGGTTTGTACGGCGTGCTCGCCCGCCGCAACGCGATCCTCGTCCTGATGTCCGTCGAGCTGATGCTCAACGCCGTCAACCTCAACCTGGTCGCCTTCGACGTGTGGCTCAGTAAGGCTGCCCGGGACACCCTGCACTCCGGCCAGGCCCTGACCCTGTTCACCATCACCATCGCCGCCGCCGAGATCGGCATCGGCCTGGCGATCGTCCTCGCCGTGTACCGCAACCGCGGCACCTCGGACATCGACCGGCTCCGCGACAGCGCCGAGGGCCACGAGCCCGACGGCACCGACAGCGAGGCCCCCGCGGCCGAGAAGGCTGAGGCCACCGCGTGACCACGACCACCCTCGCCGTCCTCGTCCCTCTCCTTCCGTTCCTGGGCGCGGCCGCCGGACTGCTCCTCGGCCGCACGGCCCCCGGCTTCGTCCGCCCGATCGCCGTCCTGCCGGTCCTCACCTCCTTCGTCCTGGCCGTCCTGGTCGCCGCGCGCCAGGGCGGCGGCCACGCGATCAACGCCTCCACCGAACTCACCCCGACCGGTTCGGTCCCCATCGATCTGGCCCTGCACATCGACGGCTTCGCCGCCCTCGTTGCGATCCTCGTCGGCGTCGTCGCCACCTGTGTGCAGATCTACTCGACCGCCTATCTGCGCGACGACCCGCGCTACCCCTCCTACGCCGCCCTCGTCTCCCTCTTCACCTCCGCAATGCTGCTGGTCGTCTACTCCGGCGACCTGATCGTGCTGCTGGTCGGCTGGGAAGTCATGGGCATCTGCTCCTACTTCCTCGTCGGCCACTACTGGGAGACCCCGGAGGCCCGCGCCGCCTCCATGAAGGCCTTCCTCGTCACCAAGCTCGGCGACGTGCCGTTCCTGATCGGCCTGTTCGCCCTCGCCACCGACGCGGGCTCCTTCAACATCACCCGCGTCCTCGGCGCCGTCGCCGACGGCCGGCTCAGCCACCCGACGCTGATCGCCCTGCTGCTCCTGGCGGGCGTGGCGGGCAAGTCCGCCCAGTTCCCGCTGCACACCTGGCTCCCCGACGCCATGGCGGGCCCGACCCCCGTCTCCGCGCTGATCCACGCCGCGACGATGGTCGCCGCCGGTGTCTACTTCGTCGCCCGTCTCCTCCCGGTCTTCGAGGCATCCTCGGCCGCGATGGTCGTCCTGTCCGTCATGGCCGGGATCACGATGGTCGGCTCCGGGCTCGCCGCACTCGCCCAGGACGACATCAAACGTGTCCTCGCCTACTCGACGATCGGCCAGCTCGGCTACATGACCGGCGCCCTCGCCGTCGGCGACCGCGGAGCCGCCGTCTTCCACCTCCTCTCGCACGGCGCCTTCAAGGCCCTTCTGTTCCTCGCGGCCGGTGTGGTCATCCACGCCGCCGGGACCAACTCGCTCAGTGCCATGTCCCGTATGGACCGGCTGCGCGAGCGCGTCCCCGACGCCTACTGGACGATGACCGTGGCGCTCCTCGCGCTCGCCGCGATCCCGCCGTTCAGCGGCTTCTTCTCCAAGGAGTCCGTCCTCGGGGCCGCCGAGAACGCCGCCAACGGCCACACCGCGGACATCCCCGGCGCCACGGGCTGGATCGTCCTGGTCACCGGCCTCGTCACGGCCGTGCTCACCGCCGCGTACGCGATGCGCCTGTGGCTGCTGGCCTTCCGCGGCCGAGGCGCCGCAGCCCCCGACCACGGCCGCCAGCCGCTGGCCATGACCGCCGTGCTCTGGGTGCTCGCCGTCCCCTCCCTCGCGTTCGGCGGGCTCGCCTACCGCACACTGCCCGACTGGTTCGACAGCCCCGACCTCACCCCGACCCTCGCCACGTCCGTGCTCGGCACGGGCCTGGCCCTGGCCGGCGGCATCGTCGCCTACGGAGCCTGGCGGCACCTCGCTGCGCTCAGGGCCGCCGTCCCGCTGGGCGCGGTCGCCGCCCACCCCGAGGCCGACGCCGCCGAGGTGGAGGCCGAGGCGATCGCCTCGCACCGGCCCGCCTACGGCGACCTGGCCTCCGCACCCGACCCCGCGGACCCGGGACGGCTGCTGCTCGGCCCGCTGCACCGCGCCGCGGCCGCAGGCTTCCACCTCGACGCCGTCTACACGGCGCTGTTCGTCCGGCCGGTCCAGGCCGGAGCGGAACTCGTACGGTTCCTCGACCGTGAGGTCGTCGACACCTACGTACGCGGCACGGCCGCCCTGCCTCGCTGGCTCGGCACCGCCGTACGACGTGCCCAGACCGGCAATGTGCAGACCTATGTGAGCGCGCTGCTCGCCGGCACCGTCGTCCTCACGGTCGCCGTCGTCCTTGTCGCCACGGGAGCGTGAGCAGGCGTGATCGATATCAACGAGTCCGTGATGCAGTTCCTTCTGGCGTTCATCGTCGTCGGGCCGCTCATCGGCGCCGCCGCGGCCCTCCTGCCCGCCCCGCCCGGACTGAAGGGGAAGTCACCCGAGCAGGCCGTACTGCGGCACGGCGTCACCGTGACCGGGGTCGTCCTCGCCGCCGCGATCGTCCTCGCACTCGGCTTCGACCACGACCATCCGTCGAAGATGCAGGCCACGACCGACATCAGCTGGATCCCCGCACTCGACGTACGGATCCACCTCGGCATCGACGGCATCTCCCTCCCCCTTCTGGTCCTGACCGCGCTGCTGACCTTCCTCTGCGCGCTCTACACGTACTTCAAGCCGCCCGCGGGCCCCGCGCCGAAGGCGCTGGTCGCGCTGCTGCTCGTCCTCGAGACCGGCACCCTCGCGACCTTCGCCGTCCTCGACCTGCTGCTGTTCTTCCTCGCCTTCGAGACCGTGCTGATCCCGATGTACTTCCTCATCGCCCGCTGGGGCGGTGCGGGACGGGCCCAGGCCGCGTGGAAGTTCATCCTCTACACGGTGCTCGGCTCCGTCGTCATGCTGCTCGGCCTGCTCCTGATCGGAATCAAGGCGGGCACCTTCGACATGGTGGCACTCGCCACTGACAACGGCCGGTCCCTCACCACATCCGTGCAGGTCATCGCCGTTCTGGCGATCGGTATCGGGCTCGCGGTCAAGACCCCGATGTGGCCGCTGCACAGCTGGCTGCCCGACGCCCACACCTCCGCGCCGACCGTCGGCTCCGTCCTGCTGGCCGGTGTGCTGCTGAAGATGGGCACGTACGGGTTCGTCCGCATCCTGCTCCCGGTGGCGCCCGACGGGTTCCGTACCTTCGCGCCGTACCTCGCGGCCTTCGCCGTCGTCGGCATCATCTACGGTTCCCTCGCCTGTCTCGCCCTCGCCAAGCAGGGCGCGAAAGGCGACCTCAAGCGGCTCATCGCCTACTCCTCCGTCGGCCACATGGGCTTCGTGCTGCTCGGCATCGCCACCATGACCCCGACCGGTGTGAACGGCGCGCTGTTTGCCAACATCGCCCACGGCCTCATCACCGGCCTCCTCTTCTTCCTGGTCGGCGCCCTCAAGGACCGCACCGGCAGCACCGATCTCGACACCCTCGCCGAAGGGACCGGCGCCGCCCTCTACGGCAGGGCACCACGCCTCGGCGGCCTGCTCGCCTTCGGCGCCGTCGCCTCCCTCGGCCTGCCCGGCCTCGCCGGATTCTGGGGTGAGATGCTCGCCCTGTTCGGCGCTTTCAAGCCGGCGGCCGCTCTCGACCGCGGCACCTTCCTCACCTTCATGGCGATCGCCGCGTTCGGGACCCTGCTCACGGCCGCGTACATGCTTGCCGTCGTCCGCCGCGTCTGCATGGGCCCCGTACTCGGACAGAGCCCGCAACTCGCCGACGTCCACACCTACGAGTTCGCGGCCTGGAGCCCGCTCGTCGCCCTCACCGTCGTGGCCGGGCTGTGGCCGAGGACCCTCCTCGGCCTGACCGACCCGGCCGTGCAGCAGCTCCTCGCAGGAGGCACCCGATGAGCTCCCTCGTCCAGTCCGTCGACTGGCTCGCCATCGCGCCGCCCGTCATCGCCGCCGTCACCGGCCTCACCGTCCTCGTCGCCGACCTCTTCCTTACCGACGCGCGCAAACCGCTGCTCGGCTGGGTCTCCGTCGCCGGACTCGCCGCCGCGGCCGTACTGCTGCTGCCGCTCCTCGACGGTGACCGCAGCACCTTCTGCGTCCCCGGGCAGCCGCAGGCATGCAGCTACACGGTGGACCGCTTCACCCTGGTGATCCAGTTCCTCGTGCTCGGCGGGGCCCTCCTCGCCGCCCTCCTGTCGGTCACCGGGCTCAAGGACGCCCGCGGCTCGATCCCCGAAGGCGAGTTCTGGTTCCTGCTGCTCTCCTCGGCCGCCGGCGCCGCCCTCCTGCCCGCCTCCCGAGACCTGGCGACCCTCATCGTCGCCCTGGAGGTCGCCTCCCTGCCCGCCTTCGCCCTCGTCGGCCTCAGGCACGGCGACCGCAAGTCCTCCGAAGCGGCCCTGAAGTTCTTCCTCTCCTCGGTCACCGCCACCGCGGTCAGCCTGATGGGCATCAGCTTCGTCTACGCCTCCACCGGCACCCTGTACCTCACCCAGGTCGCCCAGCGGCTCCAGCACATCGACGGACAGCTCCACACCCTCGCCCAGACCGGCGTCGTCCTCACCCTCATCGGCTTCGCCTTCAAGACGGCAGCCGTCCCCTTCCACTTCTGGGTGCCTGACACCTACGTCGGCGCGCCGCTGCCGGTCGCCGCCTATCTGTCGGTCGTCGGCAAGGCCGTCGGCTTCTCCGGCCTGATCCTTGTCACCGTCGTCGCCTTCCCGTCCTACGCCGATGTCTGGGGCCCGGCACTCGCCATGCTGGCCGCCCTCACCATGACCGTCGGCAACCTGGGGGCCTTCCGGCAACAGCCCACGCGCGCGTACAGCGCGGTACGGCTGCTCGCCTGGTCGTCGGTCGGCCAGGCCGGCTACCTCCTGGTGCCGATCGCCGCAGCCGGGTACTCCGACGACGCCCAGAAGTCGATCGGCTCCACGGTCGCGTACGCCCTCATGTACGCCGCCGTGAACCTCGGCGCCTTCGCCGTGGCCGCGCTCGTCGGCCGTACGAAGTCCCTCAACCGCGTCAGCGACTACCGCGGGCTGTACGCCTCCAACCCCTTGGCCGCCCTTCTGCTGGCCTTCTTCCTGCTGTGCCTGGCCGGGCTGCCGCCGGGCGTCATCGGCCTGTTCGCCAAGGTCACCGTCTTCTCGGCGGCCGTCGACGCGGGACTGGGCTGGCTCGCCGTCGTCATGGCAGTCAACGTCGTCGTCGCCCTCTTCTACTACCTCCAGTGGACGACCCTGCTGTTCCGCGCCCCCGAGGGCGAGCCGTCCAGGCACCGGGTCCCCGCGCCCCTGACCGCCGCGATCGCCCTGACCGGGGTCCTCGGCATCGCCCTCTCGGGCGCCCCCCAGCTGGTCCTGCGCTTCACCGCGACCGGACTCTTCTGACACACGGACATGTGACACGCGCGCGTGCGGGTATTCGGCTCGCCCGCGCGCGTGCATGCGTTTCCCGCCTCACCCGGACGGCCGAGCCCGCGGGTGCCCCGGAGCAGGGGAACTAGTGGCCCCCGCCTGGCGTTGACCAGTGCGGAAGGGTCCACTGGACGTGACACCACGACGCCGGTGGCACCGGAGGACGAACGAAGAAGATCAGCAAGCGAGACCAGCAAGCCACACCGCAGGCAAAGGGTTCCCCTGCTGCAGGACTTGGAGGGCGTACCGTGCACCGCCGGCACAACGGGCTCAGGACCGCAGTCCTCCTCGGGGGACTGTCCGCACTCATCATCCTCATCGGCAGCTTCTTCGGCCGCACCGGCCTGATCGTCGCGGTCCTCATCGCCCTCGGCACCAACGCGTACGCCTACTGGAACAGCGACAAGCTGGCACTGCGCGCCATGCGCGCCCGCCCGGTCAGCGAGTTCGAGGCCCCCGCCCTCTACCGCATGGTCCGCGACCTCTCCACCCAGGCCCGCCAGCCCATGCCGCGCCTCTACATCTCCCCGACCGAGGCTCCCAACGCCTTCGCGACGGGCCGCAACCCGCGCAACGCCGCGGTGTGCTGCACCGACGGCATCCTGCGCATCCTCGACGAGCGTGAACTGCGCGGCGTCATCGGCCATGAGCTCAGCCACGTCTACAACCGCGACATCCTGATCTCGTCGGTCGCCGGAGCCCTCGCCTCGGTGATCATGTTCCTGGTCAACTTCGCCTGGCTGATCCCGATCGGCCGCTCGGACGACGACGACGGCCCCGGCATCCTCGGCTTCCTGCTGATCCTGATCCTGGGACCGCTCGCGGCCTCCCTCATCCAGCTCGCCATCAGCCGCTCCCGGGAGTACGAGGCCGACACCTCCGGCGCCCAGCTCACCGGCGACCCCCTCGCCCTCGCCAGCGCCCTGCGCAAGCTGGAGACGGGCACGAAGCAGCTTCCGCTGCCCCCGGAACCGCGGATCGAGACCGCCAGCCACATGATGATCGCGAACCCGTTCCGGCCCGGCCAGGGACTGTCCAAGATGTTCTCGACCCACCCGCCGATGGCGGATCGCATCGCCCGGCTCGAGCAGATGGCAGGTCGTCACCAGTGAAGACAATCCTCAACATCATCTGGCTGTTCCTCAGCGGCTTCTGGCTGTTCCTCGGCTACCTCCTGGCCGGCGTGCTGCTCTGCATCACGATCATCGGAATTCCATTTGGCATTGCGTCCTTCCGTATCGGTCTCTACGCCCTGTGGCCCTTCGGATACACCACGGTGGAGCGCCGCGACGCCGGGGCACCGTCCTGCATCGGCAACGTCCTGTGGCTGGTCCTGGCCGGATGGTGGCTGGCACTCGCCCACATCGTCACCGGCATCGCCATGTGCCTGACGATCATCGGTATCCCGTTCGGCTTCGCCAACTTCAAGCTGATCCCCATCTCGCTGTTCCCGCTGGGCCGCGAGATCGTCCCGACCGACCAGCCGTTCGCGACCCGCTGACGGCGCGGGGTCGGCCGTACGGCCGGCGTCGTCCGCCGTCCCCCGTCCACAAGCGGCGGGTTGTCCACAGGCCCGGCCCGTTGTCGGTGGCGGCGTGCATCATGGACCCGTGACCGCCGCACGGTCACACACCAGGCCCTGAGACACCCGACCAGGCGTACGGCCGTACGGCTACTGCGCGACCCACCGTCGTACCCCGTAAACCACCACACCCAGTACCAGTACGCCCGCACCCGTCACCACCGACACCCACGGCAGGGCGAAGGCAAGCGTCACGCAGCCGAGCAGCCCCAGGACCGGGACCGCACGCGACACCGGAGCACCGCCGAGCGTCCAGGCGGAGGCGTTGGCCACCGCGTAGTACACCAGCACACCGAAGGAGGAGAAACCGATCGCGCCGCGCACATCCACCGTGGCGGCCAGGACCGCGACCACCGCGCCCATCGCCACCTCCGCCCGGTGCGGCACCGCGAAACGGGGGTGCACGGCCGCCAGTGCGCCCGGCAGATACCGGTCCCGGGCCATCGCCAGCGTCGTCCGCGACACCCCCAGGATCAGCGCCAGCAACGACCCCAGCGCGGCCACTGCCGCACCCGCCCGCACCACGGGCACCAGCCCCGGTACCCCCGCCACCCGCACTGCGTCCGCCAGCGGCGCGGCGGCGTGCCCGAGGCCGCCCGGCCCGAGCACGGAAAGGACGGCGAACGACACACACGCGTACACGACCAGCGTGATGCCCAGCGCGATGGGAATTGCGCGGGGAATGGTGCGCGCGGGATCCCGCACCTCCTCGCCCAGCGTCGCGATCCGCGCGTAGCCGGCGAATGCGAAGAACAGCAGCCCGGCAGCCTCGAGCACACCTCCGGCCGCCCCCGACGACCAGCCGATGCCCAGCCGCCCGGCGTCCGAGGCATCGGATCCCAGACACACCACGACCACGGAAGCGAGGACCGCCAGCACCACCGCCACGATCACCCGCGTCAGCCAGGCCGACTTCTGCACACCGCCGTAGTTCACCGCGGTCAGCGCCACCACGGCCGCGACGGCCACCGCATGCGCCTGCCCCGGCCAGACATACGCACCCACGGTGAGCGCCATGGCCGCGCACGACGCCGTCTTGCCGACGACGAACGCCCAGCCCGCCAGATAGCCCCAGAACGGTCCGAGCCGCTCCCGCCCGTACACATAGGTGCCGCCCGACTGCGGGTAGCGCGCGGCGAGCCGGGCCGAGGAGTCGGCATTGCAGTAGGCCACGAGGGCTGCGACCGCGAGTCCCAGCGGCAGCGCCGACCCTGCCGCCCGGGCCGCCGGGCCGAGCGCGGAGAAGACACCGGCACCGATCATCGAGCCGAGGCCGATGACGACGGCGTCGCGGACGCCCAGGGTGCGGCGCAGCGAGCCGCCGGTCTGTGTCATGGCCCCGCACCTTAACGGCCGACGCAACCACCAGGTGTTGCCATGACGTCCTCCTCGGCAACACGGCACGAACACATACGCGACAACTGCAAGCGGGACACTGGGCGCGCATCGGGGCACAGCGCCTCCAGACTCGGATCACAGTGCCGGGACAGTGCGAACACAGCACGGAGGGGCAGGTTCACGGCATGACCATCATCGGCTGGATCATCCTGGGGTTGTTGGCCGGAGCCATCGCCAAGTTCCTGCTGCCGGGGCGCGACCCGGGCGGCTTCATCGGTACGACCCTCATCGGCATCGCGGGGGCGTTCATCGGCGGCTGGATCTCGGCCAGGTGGCTGGACCACCCGATCACCAAGGACTTCTACGACACCGCGACCTGGGCGTCGGCAGTCGGCGGCGCGCTGGTGCTGCTGATCGTGTACCGCATCCTGTTCGGCAACTCCCGCGACTGACGGTCCGGACCCGGCTCGTCGAACAAGCCGGACCAGCGGCACAAGAGGGGTGGGCACCGCCGCGGTACCCCACCCCTCAGCGTCGCTGTCGGCTACCGGCCGCAGTCCTACCGGTAGTTGACGAACTGCAGGGCGAAATCGAAGTCCTTGCCCTTGAGGAGAGCGATCACGGTCTGGAGATCGTCGCGGCTCTTGGAGCTGACGCGCAGTTCGTCACCCTGCACCTGGGCCTTGACGCCCTTCGGCCCCTCGTCGCGGATGATCTTCGCCACCTTCTTGGCGTTGTCCTGGGAGATGCCCTCCTCGATCGTCGCGAAGATCTTGTACTCCTTGCCGGAGAGCTGGGGCTCACCGGCGTCGAGTGCCTTCAGCGAGATACCGCGCTTGATCAGCTTGGACTGGAAGACGTCGAGGATCGCCTTGACCCGCTCCTCGGAGTTCGCCTCCATCAGGATCTTCTCGCCGGACCATGCGATCGAGGCACCCACACCCTTGAAGTCGTAGCGCTGCGAGACCTCCTTGGCGGCCTGGTTGAGGGCGTTGTCGACCTCCTGCCGCTCGACCTTCGAGACGATGTCGAAACTGGAGTCGGCCATGTCCTGTGGCTCCTTGTATCGGGGTGCGTTCGGGGTGCGTATCGGCGTGCGTGGGGCGGCCGCCGAGCCCGGTGAAATGCCGGGCCGCATCCGCACAAGCCTAGCCATCCCACGCCGCCCCAGCGCAGATCAATCGGGTGGCGAACCACCCCTCGGCATCGGGTATTGTTTACGTCGTTGCCAGGGAGCACCGCCGCAAAGCGGTTCGAACGGCGATACCCCCGGCGGTGTGCCCGAGCGGCCAAAGGGAGCAGACTGTAAATCTGCCGGCTCAGCCTTCCCAGGTTCGAATCCTGGCGCCGCCACTCTGGGGAAAACCCCCTCTCATCTGCGGAGACGCAGACGGGAGGGGGTTTCTTCGTTTGTGGGGTGCCTGTGGGGCGGAGTGTTCGGCTGCGGCCGAGGGCTGGGCGGGCACACTGAGGCCATGTCGTCACGTCGCAGAAACTGTCCCGAGTGCCGCCGGGAGATCGCCGTCGTCGCCGGGCGATATGCGCGGCACGATCCGCCGGGAGCGCGGGAGACCGGACAGTTGATCTCCTGCCCGGGATCCCGGCGGGCGGCGGAACTCGGAGCGGCGCAGCCGTCGTTGGACGGGTACGAGGTGCCGGAATTTCCTGGGCAGCTGCCTCTGTTCTGAGCCGTCCGGGGCGGGCGCGGGAGCCCGGTGCCGTCGTACCGCCCGCGCCGGTCCGTGGTCAGTTGCCCGCCACCGACTTCACCGCCACCGACACCGGCGTCGACCCGCCGATCAGCTCCAGCACCAGCCCGGCCGTCGCCGACGAGTCCACCAGCTCCGCCAGCACGGCGGCCACGTCGTCGCGTGGCACCATGCCGCGCCCGGTGTGCGCCTCCAGCCGCACCAGACCCGTGCCGGCGTCGTTCGTCAGCCCGCCGGGGCGCAGGATCGTCCAGTCCAGGGCGTCCAGACCGGTGACATAGGCGTCCGCCTCGCCCTTGGCGCGCAGATAGACGTCGAACACGTCATCGCCCGGACGGCCCGGGTCCGCGCCCATCGAGGAGACGACGACATGGCGCCGTACACCCGCGCGCACCGCCGCGTCGGCGAACAGCACCGCCGCCGCGCGGTCCACCGTGTCCTTGCGCGTCGCGCCGCTGCCCGGGCCCGCGCCCGCCGCGAAGACGACCGCGTCCGCCCCGCGCAACTGCTGCGCGACCTCCTCCACCGACGCCGACTCCAGGTCCAGTACGACCGGTTCGGCGCCCGCCTCCCACAGATCCGCGGCCTGCTCCGGCTTGCGGACGATGCCCGCCACCTCGTCCCCACGCGCCGCGAGCAGCCGCTCCAGCCGCAGCGCGATCTGACCATGACCCCCAGCGATGACAATGCGCATGTCTTTGACCGTACGCCCGAGAGGGCGCACCCGCCGCCGCGCCCTGTCGCCCGGCTGCAGGGTGCCGGGCTGTCGCGGCGCCGACGGGGCCACCGGCTACGACAGCTCCCCCCGTCCCTGCCGGGGCAGCCCGAGTTCCACCGCCGCCGCGGAGTCGCAGTACTCCCGTACCGCGCTCGTCCGCGCCACCACCCGCCCCTGGTGCACCACGATCCGGCTGTACGCCAGCGACAGAGCCGCGTCCAGCCGGTCCCCGCGCACCGCCAGCAGCTCGGCCGGGAAGCCCGCCTCCACCCGCACCTCGGGCAGTCCGAGCACCGCGCGGGCCGACGCGCCGACCGCGTCGTAGGCGTCCTCCGGGCGCAGACCGTGCCGGGAGGCGAGCAGATAGGCCGCCTCCAGCGGATCGCCCCGGCCCACCGGGTTGGAGACGTCCCGCAGAGCGCCGCTGCCCGCCGCCACCCGCACCCCGGCCGCCCGCAGCAGCCGAACGGGAGCCATGCCCCGCCCGTCGACGGCGCCGCAGCCCCCTTGCGGCAGGCACACCACCGCCACACCGGCCGCCGCGAGCTGGTCCGCCGTGCGGGCCGCGACCTCGGCCGGGAGGCGGCCGAGGCCACCGCACGGGCTCAGCGTCACCCCCGGACGCAGACCGCCCGCCATCGCCGCGAGCCGGGCGAGCCGCGCCGGATCGGTGGCGTCCGTGTGCAGGTCGACCGGGCGGTCGTACTCCGAGGCCACCGCCAGGACCGCCTCGGTGTAGCCCGTCGGATCCGGGTCGGCGTCCGGGCAGCCGCCGACCACGGAAGCGCCCATCTCCATCGCGTCCCGCAGCACGGCGAGGCCGTCGGCCCCGGCCCGGCCCGTCAGCAGCCGTGGCATCGCCACCGCGGTCAGCTCGGTCAGCCCGCGCAGCGCCCGCCGTGCCCGTAGCACGGAGCTCAGCGCGCCGAGCCCTTGGACGTCGCCCACGCGTACATGCGCCCGCAACGCCGTGGCACCGTGGCCCAGTTGCAGCAGAGCGGCCTCGGTGGCCCGGCGCTGGACGTCGTCGGGGTCGTAGGAGACGGGGCCGTCGTTCTCGGCCGTCAGGGCCGTGTCGCCGTGGGCGTGCGGTTCGGCGGGGGCCGGCAGCAGCAGATAGCCGGTCAGGTCGACCCGTGTGCCCCGGGTTCCGGCGTCGCCCGCGGTGAGACTGCCCGCCGTGCCGACCGCCTCGATGCGCCCGCCGCCCAGCCGTACGTCCACGGTCCGGCCGTCCGTGAGCCGCGCCCCGCACAGCAGCAGCTCCTGCGGGTCCGCGGACGCCACCGTCGGCGACGAAGCGGACGACGAGGCGTGGGACGACGAATGGGACGACGAATGGGACGACGAATGAGGCGGCTGGGGCTGCGGCTGGCTGTCGGGCATCGCACTCCAAGGGATCACCGCGCAAGATCACGCAGAGTGAGTCGAGCCTAGGGTGGCGATCCGGCCCCGGCACGGAGGAGCGCAATAGTCGTACCGGTGTGGTCCCGTGTGGGAGACGGGTTCCGAGGGCGGTCCGAGGCGTCCGGGGCAGCTGCCGAACGACCCCAGGCAGACGGCGCGAAACGGATTTGGGCGAACGGCTGCCGAGCGTGTAATGTCTTCATCGCTCGCCCCAATAGCTCAGTCGGCAGAGCGTCTCCATGGTAAGGAGAAGGTCTACGGTTCGATTCCGTATTGGGGCTCTGGTGTGTGAGGTTCCCGTCGCGAGGCGGGGTCCGATCGCATCGCAGCGGTGTAGCTCAGTCGGTAGAGCAAGCGGCTCATAATCGCTGTGTCACCGGTTCAAGTCCGGTCACCGCTACACACGGTAGCCGATTGCGGGGTCGGTCCTTCGATCGGCTACTCTTTCTTGCGTTGAAATAATCTATCCGTTCGTCAAGGAGCACTCACGTGGCTGCCACCGACGTCCGCCCGAAGATCACGCTGGCCTGCGTGGAGTGCAAGGAGCGGAACTACATCACCAAGAAGAACCGGCGTAACAACCCGGACCGTCTTGAGATGAAGAAGCACTGCCCGCGTTGCAATGCGCACACCGCGCATCGCGAAACGCGATAATTCAGGCTCGTACACGAGGCCGTCCCCACACCGGGGGCGGCCTCGCGTCGTTTCGGCCCTGGTCACCGACCGGTCCGGTCGGTTCCGGTCGGTCGGCCACGGTGGCAGACACGCAGCACACACAGACACGCAGCACACACAGAAAACGCAGACTCGCAGACACCAGGAGGTACCGGGCCATGGCGCTCGACCAGTCCTTCGTGGGGCGGACCTACCCGCCCACCGACCCCTATGAAGTGGGCCGGGAGAAGATCCGTGAGTTCGCGGAGGCCGTGGGGGACGGCAACCCGGCGTACACGGACCAAGAGGCCGCCAAGGCGCTCGGACACCCCGATGTGATCGCCCCGCCGACCTTCGTGTTCTCGAT
This sequence comes from Streptomyces sp. YIM S03343, assembly GCF_054729195.1. NCBI lineage: Bacteria > Bacillati > Actinomycetota > Actinomycetes > Kitasatosporales > Streptomycetaceae > Streptomyces > Streptomyces sp. YIM S03343. Next base: position 3,872,592 of record NZ_JBPUKX010000001.1, on the reverse strand, counting down.
CACCTTCAAGGCCGCCCGCGATGTCGTCGCCGACCCGCAGCTCGGCCTCGACTACAGCCGCGTGGTGCACGGCGACCAGAAGTTCGCCTACTCCAGGCCGGTGCGCGCCGGGGACCGGCTCCGGGTCACCTCGACCATCGAGTCGGTCAAGTCCATGGCGGGCAACGACATCCTGGACGTCCGCGGCGAGGTGCACGACGAGGCGGGCGAGCACGTCGTGACCGCCTGGACCAAGCTCGTGGCCCGCGCGGCCGACGAGGAGGCGTGAGGAAGCGATGACCGCGAAGATCTCGTACGACGACGTCGAGGCCGGCACCGAGCTGCCCGCCCGGACCTTCCCCGTCACCCGCGCCACGCTCGTCCAGTACGCGGGCGCCTCCGGCGACTTCAACCCCATCCACTGGAACGAGAAGTTCGCCAAGGAGGTCGGACTGCCGGACGTCATCGCGCACGGCATGTTCACCATGGCCGAGGCGATCCGCGTCGTCACCGACTGGGTGGGCGACCCGGGCGCGGTCGTCGAGTACGGCGTCCGCTTCACCAAGCCCGTCGTCGTCCCCAACGACGACCAGGGCGCCGTGATCGAGGTCAGCGGCAAGGTCGCGGCCAAGCTCGACGACAACACGGTGCGCGTCGACCTCATCGCGACCAGCGCCGGGCAGAAGGTGCTGGGCATGTCACGGGCGGTCGTACGGCTGGCCTGACGGTGACTGTGCGTCGACGACGATGCGTCGACGACGATGAGTGATGAGTAAGGGGCGCTCGCCATTGCGAGCGCCCCTTACTGCTGTTCGGCACCTGCCGACGGCCCGCCCCAAGGTTCTTCATATCCCCCCTTGACGTAGTTAGTGATTGAGTACTAACTTACTCGTATGGTCAGGATGAGCGCAGAAGAGAGACGCGAGAGCGTCATCCGCGCGGCGACGACGGAGTTCGCGCGCGGCGGTTACTACGGGACGTCCACCGAGGCGATCGCCAAACGTGTCGGTGTCTCGCAGCCGTATCTCTTCCGGCTCTTCCCGGGCAAGAAGGCGATCTTCCTCGCGGCGTCGCAGCGGTGCGTGGAGGACACCATCCGGTCGTTCGAGGAGGCGTCCGAGGGCCTGGAGGGCGAAGAGGCCGAGCAGGCCATGGCCAACGCGTACGCCAAGGTCATCGTCGAGCGGCCCGAGCGGCTGATGATGCAGATGCAGATGTATCTCGCGGTCGCCGCCGCCGAGCAGGAGGGTGACCGCGAATTCGGAGAGGCCGTGCGGGCCGGCTGGGAGCGGCTGTGGGACATCCTGCATCTGCGGCTCGGCGCCGATGTCGAGCAGACGACGGTGTTCATGGCCTACGGCATGCTCATCAACTGCCTGGTGGCCATGGGTTTCCCGCCGGAGCACCGGGTCTGGCAGGGGATCTACCCTGTCGCCCGGGCCGGCGGACGGCTGGAGAAGTAGTACACGACAGGAACAGGGCAGGCCCTCACCCGCCCTTTTTTCTTGATCGTGAAAGTTAGTCATCAATTACTAACCGAAGATCTCCTTGGGGGAGAGATGTCACAGCAGACCACCCGCCGCGGGGGCGCCGCCTGGGCCCTCGTCATCACCAGCGTCGCCGGATTCATGGCGGCCCTCGACAACCTCGTCGTCACCACCGCCCTGCCGTCCATCCGCAAGGACCTCGGCGGTGCCCTGGACGACCTCGAATGGACCGTGAGCGCCTACACGCTCACCTTCGCCGTCCTGCTGATGTTCGGCGCCGCCCTCGGCGACCGCTTCGGCCGCCGTCGGCTCTTCCTCGTCGGACTCACCGTCTTCACCGGCGCCTCCGCCGCCGCGGCCATGGCATCCGGCATCGACGCGCTCATCGCCGCCCGGGCGATCCAGGGCGTCGGCGCCGCGATCATGATGCCGCTGACGCTGACCCTGCTCACCGCAGCCGTGCCCGCCGCCAAACGCGGCATGGCCTACGGCATCTGGGGTGCCGTCAACGGTCTCGCCGTCGCCTCCGGACCCCTCATCGGCGGCAGCCTCACCGAGCACGTCTCCTGGCACTGGATCTTCTGGCTGAACGTCCCGCTGGGCCTCGCCCTGCTGCCGCTCGCCCGGCTGCGTCTCGCCGAGTCCCACGGCACCGGCGCCCCGCTCGACATCCCCGGCACCCTGCTGGCCAGCGGCGGACTCTTCGGCATCGTCTACGGCCTGGTCCGCGGGCCCGCCGACGGCTGGACCAGCTCCCTCGTCCTGACCGGCCTGTTCGCCGGTACCGCGCTGCTGACCGGGTTCGTCATTTACGGCACCCGCGCCAAGAACCCGATGCTCCCCATGCGGCTGTTCCGCTCCCGCGCCTTCTCCGGCATCAACGCGGCCAGCCTGCTGATGTTCCTCGGGATGTTCGGATCGATCTTCCTGCTCAGCCAGTACATGCAGGGAGTCCTCGGCTACTCGCCCACCGAGGCCGGCCTCAGGATGCTGCCGTGGACCGGTATGCCGATGCTCGTCGCGCCGATCGCCGGGATCCTTTCCGACCGCGTCGGCGGCCGCCCGGTCGTCGCCGCCGGACTCTTCCTCCAGGCCGCAGGGCTCGGCTACATGGCCGCCGTCGCCACCGCCGACGCCTCCTACGCCATCCAGCTGCCCGGTCTGATCATCAGCGGGATCGGTATGGCCCTGTACTTCGCTCCCGCCGCCAACCTGGTCATGTCCAGCGTCCGCCCGGAGGAACAGGGCATAGCTTCCGGCGCCAACAACGCCCTGCGTGAGGTCGGCGGCGCCCTCGGCATCGCCGTCATGTCCTCGATCTTCGCGGCCCAGGGCGGCTACGAGTCCGGCCAGGCCTTCGTCGACGGACTGCGGCCCGCCCTGGTCACCGGCGCCGCCGTGGTCGCCGTCGCCGGCATCGCCGCCCTGCTGATCCCCACCCGCCGCCGCGCCGCACAGCTGCTCGCCAGCAGCGAGCAGGAGCCTGCGGCCGCGGCCCTGGACAGCGTCGGTCACTGACCGGACAGCATCAGAAGAGCCGCAACGCGCACGCACGCGTGGGACCCCGCCACCGCAGGCGGGGTCCCACGCGCGCGTGCCCGCCGTGCCGCCCGTCGCCGCTGCCGAGGCGGGCGGCGGTGTCAGTGCCATCTCGTAGTCTTGGCGCGTGCAGGAACTCCACGACGCCCCCCTCGCCCCCCTGACCACCTTCCGGCTGGGCGGCCCCGCCACCCGGCTCGTCACCGCCACCAGCGACGCCGAGGTCATCGACGCCGTCCGCGAGGCCGACGACAGCGGGACCCCGCTGCTGATCATCGGCGGCGGCTCCAACCTGGTCATCGCGGACAAGGGCTTCGCCGGCACCGCCCTCGTCGTCGCCACCAAGGGCTTCGCCCTGGACGGTACCCGCCTCGAACTCGCCGCGGGCGAGGTGTGGACCGACGCCGTCACCCGAACCGTGGAGGCCGGACTCGCGGGCATCGAATGCCTGGCCGGCATCCCCGGCTCGGCGGGCGCGACCCCCGTCCAGAACGTCGGGGCGTACGGCCAGGAGGTCTCCGCCACCATCACCGAGGTGGTCGCCTACGACCGCAGGGCCCGCGAGACGGTCGTCCTCACCAACGAGGAATGCGCCTTCTCCTACCGCCACAGCCGCTTCAAGGCCGACCCCGACCGGCATGTCGTGCTCCGCGTCCGTTTCGAACTGGAGGACGCGGACGGGCTGTCGGCGCCGATCAAGTACGCCGAGACGGCCCGCGCCCTCGGAGTGTCGCCCGGCGACCGGGTGCCGCTCGCCGACGCGCGCGAGATCGTGCTCGAGCTGCGCGCCGGGAAGGGCATGGTCCTTGACCCCGAGGACCACGACACCTGGTCGGCCGGATCGTTCTTCACCAACCCGATCCTCAGCGACGACCAGTTCGCCGCCTTCCACGCGCGCGTGCGGCAGCGGCTCGGCGACGGCATCCAGCCGCCCGCCTACCCGGTGGGGGACGGCCACACCAAGACCTCCGCCGCCTGGCTGATCGACAAGGCGGGCTTCACCAAGGGATACGGCGCAGGGCCCGCCCGCATCTCCACCAAGCACACCCTCGCCCTCACCAACCGCGGCGACGCCACCACCGAGGACCTGCTCGCCCTCGCCCGCGAGGTCGTCACGGGCGTCCACCAGGCCTTCGGAGTCACCCTCGTCAACGAGCCGGTGACGGTCGGCGTCAGCCTGTAGATCTCCGCGGACCGGAGCATCGGCGACCACAGTTCTCTGACCGCTTGCAGCACGCCGGCCGATGCCACGTGAGCTCACACCCCCGGTGCGCCCAGCCAGTCGTCCACCCCGGACAGCATCCGCGCCTTCGTCCCCTCCGGGGCCGCCGAGGCGCGGATCGACTGCCGGGCCAGCTCCGCCAGTTCCTCGTCCGTGAAGCCGTGGTGGCGCCGTGCGATCTCGTACTGCGCCGCCAGCCGCGACCCGAACAGCAGCGGGTCGTCCGCGCCCAGCGCCACCGGGACCCCGGCGTCGAAGAACGTGCGCAGCGGCACATGCTCGGGCTTGTCGTACACCCCGAGCGCCACGTTGGACGCCGGGCACACCTCACAGGTCACCCCGCGCTCCGCGAGGCGCCTCAGCAGCCGTGGGTCCTCCGCCGCGCGCACCCCGTGCCCGATGCGGTTCGCGTCCAGGTCGTCCAGGCAGTCGCGCACCGAGGACGGGCCGGTCAGCTCGCCGCCGTGCGGTGCCGACAGCAGACCGCCCTCCCGGGCGATATGGAACGCGCGGTCGAAGTCCCGTGCCATGCCCCGGCGTTCGTCGTTCGACAGACCGAAGCCGATCACCCCGCGGTCCGCGTAGCGCACCGCCAGCCGGGCCAGCGTGCGCGCGTCCAGCGGATGCTTCATACGGTTGGCCGCCACCACCACCCGCATCCCGAGGCCGGTCTCCCGCGACGCGCTGTCGACGGCGTCCAGGATGATCTCCAGCGCCGGGATCAGACCGCCGAGCCGCGGCGCGTACGACGTCGGGTCCACCTGGATCTCCAGCCACCCCGAGCCGTCCCGCAGATCCTCCTGCGCCGCCTCCAGGACCAGCCGCTGTATGTCCTCCGGCTCCCTGAGGCACGAGCGTGCCGCGTCGTACAGCCGCTGGAAGCGGAACCAGCCCCGTTCGTCCGTCGCCCGCAGTCTCGGCGGCTCCCCGCTGGTCAGCGCGTCGGTCAGCGCGTCCGGCAGTCGTACGCCGTACTTGTCGGCGAGCTCCAGGACGGTGCCCGGCCGCATCGAGCCGGTGAAGTGCAGATGCAGATGGGCTTTCGGCAGTTCAGAGACATCACGTACATGCTCCATCCGGTGATCCTGCCGTACGTTCCCGCCATCCGGGTAGTCGTTTCACCGTCCGTGGGATTGCTCGCACACACGCGCGGGCCGCCTCCCCAGGGGGAAGCCCGGGGAAAACGGCCCGATACGCGCGCGTGGACGACAGCTTCCGCGTCAGTCCCGCGCCTCCGCCAGCAGCTTCTGGATCCGGCTCACGCCCTCGACGAGATCCTCGTCACCGAGCGCGTACGACAGCCGCAGATAGCCCGGCGTGCCGAACGCCTCGCCCGGGACCACCGCGACCTCGACCTCCTCCAGGATCAGTGCGGCCAGCTCGACCGTGTCCTGCGGGCGCTTGCCGCGGATCTCCTTGCCGAGCAGGGCCTTCACCGACGGGTACGCGTAGAAGGCGCCCTCGGGCTCCGGGCAGAACACGCCGTCGATCTCGTTGAGCATCCGCACGATCGTCCGGCGGCGGCGGTCGAACGCCTCGCGCATCGTCGCGACGGCCTCCAGATCGCCGGAGACGGCCGTCAGCGCGGCGACCTGTGCGACGTTCGACACGTTCGACGTGGCGTGCGACTGGAGGTTCGTGGCGGCCTTGACGACGTCCTTGGGGCCGATCATCCAGCCCACCCGCCAGCCGGTCATCGCGTACGTCTTCGCCACGCCGTTGACCACGATGCACTTGTCGCGCAGCTCGGGCAGCAGCGCGGGCAGCGAGGTGAACTTGGCGTCGCCGTAGACGAGGTGCTCGTAGATCTCGTCCGTCAGCACCCACAGTCCGTGCTCGACCGCCCAGCGGCCGATCGCCTCGGCCTCCTCGGCGCCGTAGACCGCGCCGGTCGGGTTGGAGGGCGACACGAAGAGAAGGACCTTGGTCTTCTCGGTGCGTGCGGCCTCCAACTGCTCGACGGAGACCCGGTAGCCGGTCGTCTCGTCGGCGACCACCTCGACCGGCACACCGCCGGCCAGCCGGATCGACTCGGGGTACGTGGTCCAGTACGGCGCCGGGACGATGACCTCGTCACCCGGGTCGAGGATCGCGGCGAACGCCTCGTAGATGGCCTGCTTGCCGCCGTTGGTGACCACGATCTGCGAGGCGTCGACCTCGTAGCCGGAGTCACGCAGCGTCTTCGCGGCGATCGCGGCCTTCAGCTCGGGCAGGCCGCCGGCCGGTGTGTAGCGGTGGTACTTCGGGTTCTTGCACGCCTCTACGGCGGCCTCGACGATGTAGTCCGGGGTCGGGAAGTCGGGCTCACCGGCACCGAAGCCGATCACCGGACGCCCGGCGGCCTTGAGGGCCTTGGCCTTGGCGTCCACGGCGAGGGTGGCGGACTCGGAGATCGCGCCGATGCGCGCGGAGACCCGGCGCTCGGTCGGAGGGTTTGCAGCGCTCATGGCCTCCATCGTTCCAGACATGAAACGTGACTGGAACGCGGGTTTCACGGACCGAACAGTTCGGGCAAAAGTTTGAAGATCTGTCCGGATCCGCGGCCCGGCCAGGGTGATCTTCGGCTGTCCAGGGCCGGACCGGCACTATCTGTTCGACGCCCGGCGTCGGAGCACGTACACTCTCACCTCGTTGGCCTCCGACGGCCCGCGATCGATCGCAAGGTGCACACCGAGCACCCGGTCGGATGCGGTACGTTGGGGGAACACATAGGGTCGTAGCTCAATTGGTAGAGCACCGGTCTCCAAAACCGGCGGTTGGGGGTTCAAGTCCCTCCGGCCCTGCTACACACACCGCCAGGATGTGTGCACAGTGTACGTACCAGCGATGCACCGCCGTGCGGTCCGACCGGGCGCGGCACGGCCACGACCCGGAATCAGGTGAGGACGTTATGACGGACGCCGTGGGCTCCCTCGACACGCCTGATGCCCAGGACGAGCTTTCCGAATCGACGAAGAAGAAGGCCCGCAAGGGTGGCAAGCGTGGCAAGAAGGGCCCGCTCAAGCGCCTCGGGACCTTCTACCGTCAGATCGTCGCGGAGCTCCGTAAGGTCGTCTGGCCGACGCGCAACCAGCTGACGTCGTACACCACTGTGGTGATCTTCTTCGTCGCCATCATGATCGCCCTGGTGACCGTGATTGACTATGGACTCAACCACGCGGCCAAGTACGTCTTCGGCTGAGTCCAGAGCGAAGGGCGCCGTGGTACCGGCGCCCGTTTTCGCATGTTCCACCACTCTGTATCCAGGAAGAAGCAGCCATCGTGTCTGACCCGAACCTGAACGACGCCATCGAGCCGGACGAGTCGGTCGATGACGAGCTCGACATCGTCGAGGGCTCGGACGACCAGGACGAGTTCGAGGCTGCTGACGCCGAGGCGGGCAAGCCGGCCGAGGAGGACGCCCTGCACGTCGAGGGCGACGCCGAGGACGAGGACGAGGCGGAGGAAGAGGCCGCGGTCGACACCGAGGCCGACGAAGAGGCGCAGGCCGACGAAGAGGCGCAGGCCGAGGAACCGGCCGAGCCCGTCGACCCGGTCGAGGCGCTGCGCGACGAACTGCGTGCCCTGCCCGGCGAGTGGTACGTCATCCACACGTACGCCGGCTACGAGAACCGCGTGAAGACCAACCTGGAGCAGCGCGCCGTCTCGCTGAACGTCGAGGACTACATCTTCCAGGCCGAGGTGCCGCAGGAAGAGGTCGTCCAGATCAAGAACGGCGACCGCAAGACCATCCGCCAGAACAAGCTCCCCGGCTATGTCCTGGTGCGCATGGACCTCACCAACGAGTCCTGGGGTGTCGTCCGCAACACCCCCGGCGTCACCGGCTTCGTGGGCAACGCCTACGACCCCTACCCGCTGACCCTGGACGAGATCGTCAAGATGCTCGCCCCGGAGGCCGAGGAGAAGGCAGCCCGCGAGGCCGCCGAGGCCGAGGGCAAGCCGGTGCCGCAGCGCAAGGTCGAGGTCCAGGTGCTGGACTTCGAGGTGGGCGACTCGGTCACCGTCACCGACGGCCCCTTCGCCACCCTGCAGGCCACGATCAACGAGATCAACGCCGACTCCAAGAAGGTCAAGGGCCTGGTGGAGATCTTCGGCCGCGAGACCCCGGTCGAGCTGAGCTTCGACCAGATCCAGAAGAACTAGCGCGCGAAGGCCCGTCGCCGGGCCTGGCGCAGCCGTCCTTCTGGACCCCATGCTTCCGCGCAGGTCAGGTGTCGCTCACGCGTTCGCCTGACCTGCGCGGTTTTTGGCCGCGCATCCATACCCGTTATCGTTGTGCGGTATGCCTGCATCCGGGTGGTCCCCGGAAGCCGGCAGGACCCGAACGGAAAGGACCCGGAGAGCTATGCCTCCCAAGAAGAAGAAGGTCACGGGGCTCATCAAGCTCCAGATCAACGCCGGTGCGGCGAACCCGGCTCCGCCGGTCGGCCCCGCGCTGGGTCAGCACGGCGTCAACATCATGGAGTTCTGCAAGGCCTACAACGCCGCGACCGAGTCGCAGCGCGGTTGGGTCATCCCGGTGGAGATCACGGTCTACGAGGACCGTTCCTTCACCTTCGTCACCAAGACGCCGCCGGCCGCCAAGATGATCCTCAAGGCCGCGGGTGTCGAGAAGGGCTCCGGCGAGCCGCACAAGACCAAGGTCGCCAAGATCACCCAGGCGCAGGTCCGTGAGATCGCCCAGACCAAGATGCCCGACCTCAACGCCAACGACCTGGACGCCGCGTCGAAGATCATCGCCGGCACCGCCCGTTCCATGGGCATCACGGTCGAGGGCTGACCTCAACCCCCGTAGCAATGACGCGGTGGTGACCCAAGTGCACCGCCGCACGTGGCAGGGCCTGCTCGGCCCGTACACCACGACTCCTTACAGAACACACAGGAGCAAGTTGTGAGCAAGCGCAGCAAGGCTCTCCGCGCTGCGGACGCCAAGGTCGACCGGGAGAAGCTCTACGCCCCGCTCGAGGCCGTCCGTCTCGCCAAGGAGACCTCCACGACCAAGTTCGCCGGCACCGTCGAGGTCGCCTTCCGCCTGGGTGTCGACCCGCGCAAGGCCGACCAGATGGTCCGTGGCACCGTGAACCTCCCGCACGGCACCGGTAAGACCGCCCGGGTCCTGGTCTTCGCGACCGGTGACCGTGCCGAGGCCGCGCGTGCCGCTGGCGCCGACATCGTCGGCGCCGACGAGCTGATCGACGAGGTGTCGAAGGGCCGTCTGGACTTCGACGCCGTCGTCGCCACCCCGGACCTCATGGGCAAGGTCGGCCGCCTCGGCCGCATCCTCGGCCCGCGTGGTCTGATGCCGAACCCGAAGACCGGCACCGTCACCCCCGACGTGGCCAAGGCCGTCACCGACATCAAGGGCGGCAAGATCGAGTTCCGCGTCGACAAGCACTCGAACCTGCACTTCATCATCGGCAAGACGTCCTTCGAGGACGCCCAGCTGGTGGAGAACTACGCGGCGGCGCTGGAGGAGATCACTCGTCTGAAGCCGTCCGCCGCCAAGGGCCGCTACATCAAGAAGGCCGCTGTCAGCACCACCATGGGCCCCGGCATCCCGGTCGACCCGAACCGCACCCGCAACCTCCTCGTCGAGGAGGACCCGGCCGCCGTCTGAGCCCCGCGCTCCGTCCGGCAGCCGCGTCAGGGACGCGACAAAAAAGGCGGGCCCCGCAACCTTTCGAGGTGCGGGGCCGTCTTTATTGCGTACGGCTGTCAGTGCCCTGTACTAGCCTGCAAGGCACAGTGATCGCACAGGAACAGACGCGGTGTCAGGCATCGGAAGGCACACCGGATCACAGCGGATCACGCACAAAGGCCCCTTGCGCAGGGGCCGTTCACACGGGGGTGGGTCGAAGCATGAACAGCACGGCAGTACGGCGTGTGGGTCTTTCGCTGGCGGTGGTGACCGCCCTGACAGGCGTGGCCGCCTGCTCCTCCTCCGGCTCCGGCAAGGACTCCGCATCGGACGGCAGGTCCGCGCACAAGGGGACCACGCATGTCAGCCCGATATCCGCCCTGCGCTCGGCCGAGCGGTCCACGGACAAGGCCGACTCCGCCCGGGTCGAGTCGTCCGCCGTCGTGGGCTCGCTGATGTCGATGAAGGGCCACGGCTCCCTCGCCTGGAAGGACGGCATCACCGGCTCGCTGACCATCAGCTACACCGGCGGCACCACCGCCAAGGCCATGCGCAGCCTCGGCAGCACCACGATGGAGGCCCGGTATCTGCCGGACGCGTACTACGCGCACATGGGTGACGCCTTCGCCCGGCAGGCCGGCGGCAAGCACTGGATCCGCTACGGGTACGACGACCTCGCGGACCTGGCGGGAGGCTCCGGTGCGTACCTCAAGGACCAGATGCAGAACACCACGCCGAACCAGTCGGTGAAGCTGCTGCTGGCATCCGGGGACGTCAGGATGGTCGGCGAGGAGAGGGTGCGCGGCGTCGACGCCACGCACTACTCGGGCACGGTCAACGTCGCGGACCTCGCGGGCAAGAGCTCCAACCTCACCGCCGAGCAGATGGACAGCCTCAAGAAGCAGCTCACCCAGGCCGGGGTGGACACCGAGCAGGTCGACATCTGGGTCGACGGCGACGACCTGCTCGTCAAGAAGGTCGAGCAGGCGGACATGGCGAACGGCCGGATGACCCAGACCGCGTACTACAGCGACTACGGCGTCAAGGTCGATGTCCAGAAGCCCCCGGCGGGCGACACCGAGGACTTCAAGGCTCTGGTCCGCAAGCAGGGCGGCACGGACACCGGGACCGGCACCGGCACCGGCACCGGGCTGTGACGCGCTGAGCGGGCCTCGGCCCCAGGGCCAGGAGCTCCCGTCGCCTCGGTCCCATGAGTAACGGGAGTCCCAAAACAACACCAAGAAAACGGAAGACCTCATGGCTACCAGCGGGTTACTGTAGCCACAATCGCAAATCTGTGTACCGGGCATGTGTTCCATGTGAGAGTGCCGTGCTCCGTGCACCCACTCGTTTCCTTGGGGGGAATCGATGAGGTCTTCCGCAGGCGCCGCCGGGCTCGCCGTACTGCTCCTTGCCGGAGGTGCCGTCGGCTGCGGCGGCAAGGACAAGGCGGCCTCGCCCGAGATGAAGCCCGCGGCCGCCGTCGCCGCGGCCGCCAAGAACGCCGAGAAGATCACCTCGCTGAGCTACCGCATGAGCGGCAAGGTCCCCGGCGAGGGGCAGATCGAGGGCGAGGCGGCGATGAATGTCGACCCGCCGGCCATGAGCATGAAGATGAGCACCAAGGTCAGCGGGGCTTCCCAGAAAGTGGAGATCCGGCTGGTCGACAAGGCCATGTACATCGGCGGCGGTGCCGAGATGGCCAAGGAGATGGACGGCAAGCTGTGGATGAAGTTCGACATGTCCATGCTTGACTCCGCAGGGAAGGCGCACACGAACCAGTTCGGTGCGGGCCAGGCCCAGCAGAACCCGGCGACCGAGTCCGGCTTCCTCACCGAGTCCGACGACGTCAAGAAGGTCGGCACCGAGACCGTCGACGGCGTGAAGACCACGCACTACGAGGGCACGGTGCCGCTCGCCGACATCCGCGCCTCGCTCAAGGGCGAGGACAAGGCGACCCGGGAGAAGCGAGACAAGAGCCTGAAGCAGTTCGAGAAGATGGGCGTCGACAAGCTCACCATGGACATGTGGATCGACGGAGAGCAGCACACCAAGCAGTTCCGGATGCGTGCCGACGCCGACAAGGGTCCCCTCGATCTGAAGATCCTCTTCCTCGACTACAACAAGCCCGTCACCGTGACAGCCCCTCCGGCCAAGGACGTCATGGACCTCGCCGAGATGATGAAGGAGGCCGGCACCGACAGCTGAGCCGCCGGTCCAGCCCCCTCGCCGGACCCCACCGGGCCCACCGGCCCCACCAGCCCCGTAGCCACCCGCCGTCACCGGACGCTGCGACGCGGCGGACGCAGGACGGCGGACGCAGAACGGGAGGAGCGCGGGAACGGATTTGCTTGACGGCGATCCGTTCCCGTACTCTCCTGGAGAAGCCAAAGACCGCTGGTCGTTGCCGTGTGCTCCTCCGAGGACGCGGTGGCCGAAGGATCCGCAGAACTGCGGACGACCCGCGCAGGTGACAGTGGATGTGCTCCCGGAGACCGGCGCCGTAGAGGTTGCCGAGCCCGGTCGAGCTACGCCCCGTGCGCCTGCGCCGGGGCGTTTCGTTTTTCCCAGACCTCCTTCGGGTCCGCGCGGTCAGAATCACCCGGAAGGAGGCCGAGGCTCTATGGCGAGGCCCGACAAGGCTGCCGCGGTGGCCGAGTTGACGGACCAGTTCCGCAACTCCAACGCCGCTGTGCTGACCGAGTACCGCGGTCTCACCGTGGCGCAGCTCAAGACGCTGCGCCGGTCGCTCGGTGAGAACGCCCAGTACGCCGTGGTGAAGAACACGCTGACCAAGATTGCGGCCAACGAGGCCGGGATCACCACGCTGGACGACCTGTTCAACGGTCCGACGGCTGTCGCCTTCGTCACCGGTGACCCGGTGGAGTCGGCGAAGGGTCTCCGTGACTTCGCCAAGGACAACCCGAATCTCGTCATCAAGGGCGGTGTCCTTGACGGCAAGGCGCTGTCCGCCGACGAGATCAAGAAGCTTGCGGACCTCGAGTCCCGTGAGGTTCTGCTCGCCAAGCTGGCGGGTGCGTTCAAGGGCAAGCAGACCCAGACTGCTCAGCTCTTCAAGGCGCTCCCCTCGAAGCTCGTCCGCACCGTGGACGCGCTCCGTGCCAAGCAGGACGAGCAGGGCGGTGCCGAGTAACTCGGCTCGCTTTCCGATCCTCGCCGCGTAAGGCGGGGGTCGATGCGGGCCCGACGTACGCCCGCCACACCCCGTACATCCGGCACCTGCCGAATTAGTGGAAGGACCGCCATCATGGCGAAGCTCACCCAGGAAGACCTGCTCGCGCAGTTCGAGGAGATGACCCTCATCGAGCTCTCCGAGTTCGTGAAGGCGTTCGAGGAGAAGTTCGACGTCACCGCCGCCGCTGCGGTCGCCGCTGCCCCCGTCGGCCCGGCCGTCGCGGTCGAGGCCGAGGAGGAGAAGGACGAGTTCGACGTCGTCCTCACCGGCGCCGGCGAGAAGAAGATCCAGGTCATCAAGGTCGTGCGCGAGCTGACCTCCCTCGGCCTGAAGGAGGCCAAGGACCTGGTGGACGGCGCCCCGAAGCCCGTTCTCGAGAAGGTCAACAAGGAGCAGGCCGAGAAGGCCGCCGAGTCCCTCAAGGGCGCCGGCGCCTCCGTCGAGGTCAAGTAACACCTTCCGGGGTCTCCCGGAGACTCCCGGGGTCCTGCGGACCCCACCGCGCGCCGAAACGGGCCCAAGGGGCCTGTAACGCGAACGCACCGAGGAGCGATCATCCATCCGGGTGGTCGCTCTTCGGCGTGTCCGGGGCCTGGTGGCGGCGGCCTTGAACGGGCGGCAGTGAGGGGTATGGTGATCTTCGCCCAGCCTCGAGCGCCGCTGGTGGCAGCAGGGCACGTGACGAGCGCGGCACCCGGTTCGGGCAAGGAGGGCCTTGACGAACCGCACGCAGCGCGCAATTCTCAGGACGCGTCGTCACAAGGATCCGAATCCGAGGCATGGATCGGCGACGAAGAGGGCAGTATCAACGTGCAATGAGGGCAGCATGCCGAGGGCGTTGAGAACAACGAGGGTCTCACGAAACCCGCACTGGACATCAGTGTGCCAAGTGGCTACACTGACCCTTTGCGCTGCCTGTTAGCTGTCCCCTGCCCGTCACCAGGGGCATGCCCTCGCCCGAGCATCGATACCGGACCGTCTCTGAGCTGGCCTTTCGGCTGATTTGGATAGGGTCTGTGTCGCGCACGGGAGAGGGGCCGGTACGCGCGTAGTGAGTCCGAGCCCTCGGAAGGACCCCCTCTTGGCCGCCTCGCGCAATGCCTCGACCGCGAATACGAACAACGGCGCCAGCACCGCCCCGCTGCGCATCTCCTTTGCAAAGATCAAGGAGCCCCTCGAGGTTCCGAACCTTCTCGCGCTGCAAACCGAGAGCTTCGACTGGCTGCTCGGCAACAACGCGTGGAAGGCTCGCGTCGAGGATGCTCTGGACAACGGTCAGGACGTCCCCACCAAGTCCGGCCTCGAGGAGATCTTCGAGGAGATCTCCCCGATCGAGGACTTCTCCGGGTCGATGTCGCTGACGTTCCGCGACCACCGTTTCGAGCCGCCGAAGAACAGCATCGACGAGTGCAAGGAGCGCGACTTCACCTACGCCGCGCCCCTGTTCGTGACGGCCGAGTTCACCAACAACGAGACCGGCGAGATCAAGTCCCAGACCGTCTTCATGGGCGACTTCCCGCTCATGACGAACAAGGGCACCTTCGTCATCAACGGCACCGAGCGTGTCGTGGTGTCGCAACTGGTCCGTTCCCCCGGTGTCTACTTCGACTCCACGATCGACAAGACGTCCGACAAGGACATCTTCTCCACCAAGATCATCCCTTCCCGGGGTGCCTGGCTGGAGATGGAGATCGACAAGCGCGACATGGTCGGTGTCCGCATCGACCGCAAGCGCAAGCAGTCCGTCACCGTCCTCCTGAAGGCGCTCGGCTGGACGACCGAGCAGATCCTCGAGGAGTTCGGCGACTACGAGTCGATGCGCGCCACCCTGGAGAAGGACCACACCCAGGGCCAGGACGACGCGCTGCTCGACATCTACCGCAAGCTGCGCCCGGGCGAGCCCCCCACGCGTGAGGCCGCGCAGACGCTGCTCGAGAACCTGTACTTCAACCCCAAGCGCTACGACCTGGCCAAGGTCGGCCGCTACAAGGTCAACAAGAAGCTGGGCACGGTCACCGGGCTCGACGCGGGCGTGCTCACCGTCGAGGACATCATCGCCTCGATCAAGTACCTGGTGAAGCTGCACGCGGGCGAGACCGAGACGTCCGGCGACAACGGCGAGACGGTCGTCGTCGAGACCGACGACATCGACCACTTCGGCAACCGCCGTCTGCGCAGCGTCGGCGAGCTCATCCAGAACCAGGTCCGTACGGGTCTGGCGCGTATGGAGCGCGTCGTGCGCGAGCGCATGACCACGCAGGACGTCGAGGCGATCACGCCGCAGACCCTGATCAACATCCGGCCGGTCGTCGCCTCCATCAAGGAGTTCTTCGGCACCAGCCAGCTGTCGCAGTTCATGGACCAGAACAACCCGCTGTCGGGTCTGACGCACAAGCGGCGTCTGTCCGCGCTCGGCCCGGGTGGTCTGTCCCGTGAGCGGGCCGGCTTCGAGGTCCGTGACGTGCACCCGTCCCACTACGGACGCATGTGCCCGATCGAGACCCCTGAAGGCCCGAACATCGGTCTGATCGGCTCGCTCGCCTCCTACGGCCGGGTCAACGCCTTCGGCTTCGTCGAGACGCCGTACCGCAAGGTCGTCGACGGCCAGGTCACCGACGAGGTCGACTACCTGACCGCCGACGAGGAGGACCGCTTCGTCATCGCCCAGGCCAACGCCGGGCTCACCGACGAGCTGCGGTTCGCCGAGCCGCGCGTCCTGGTCCGCCGCCGTGGCGGTGAGGTCGACTACGTCAGCCCCGAGGACGTCGACTACATGGACGTCTCGCCGCGCCAGATGGTGTCGGTCGCGACCGCCATGATCCCGTTCCTGGAGCACGACGACGCCAACCGTGCCCTCATGGGCGCGAACATGATGCGCCAGGCCGTTCCGCTGATCCGCTCGGAGTCCCCGCTCGTCGGCACCGGCATGGAGTACCGCTCCGCCGTCGACGCCGGCGACGTCGTCAAGGCCGAGAAGGCCGGTGTGGTCCAGGAGGTCTCCGCGGACTACATCACCACCGCCAACGACGACGGCACGTACATCACCTACCGTCTGGCCAAGTTCGCCCGCTCCAACCAGGGCACCTCGGTCAACCAGAAGGTGATCGTCAACGAGGGCGACCGGATCATCGAGGGCCAGGTCCTCGCCGACGGCCCGGCCACCCAGCACGGCGAGATGGCGCTCGGCAAGAACCTGCTCGTGGCGTTCATGCCGTGGGAGGGCCACAACTACGAGGACGCGATCATCCTGTCGCAGCGCCTCGTGCAGGACGACGTCCTCTCCTCGATCCACATCGAGGAGCACGAGGTCGACGCCCGTGACACCAAGCTGGGCCCCGAGGAAATCACCCGGGACATCCCGAACGTCTCCGAGGAGGTCCTCGCCGACCTCGACGAGCGCGGCATCATCCGCATCGGTGCCGAGGTCGTCGCCGGTGACATCCTGGTCGGCAAGGTCACTCCCAAGGGTGAGACCGAGCTGACGCCCGAGGAGCGCCTGCTGCGCGCGATCTTCGGCGAGAAGGCCCGTGAGGTCCGCGACACCTCGCTGAAGGTGCCGCACGGCGAGATCGGCAAGATCATCGGTGTGCGCGTCTTCGACCGCGAGGAGGGCGACGAGCTTCCCCCCGGTGTGAACCAGCTGGTGCGCGTGTACGTGGCGCAGAAGCGCAAGATCACCGACGGCGACAAGCTCGCCGGCCGGCACGGCAACAAGGGTGTCATCTCCAAGATCCTGCCGATCGAGGACATGCCGTTCCTGGAGGACGGCACCCCGGTCGACATCATCCTCAACCCGCTCGGCGTGCCGTCCCGGATGAACCCGGGACAGGTGCTGGAGATCCACCTCGGCTGGCTCGCCAGCCGCGGCTGGGACGTCTCCGGCCTCGCGGACGACTGGGCGATGCGGCTCCAGGCGATCGGCGCCGACCAGGTCGACCCGGGCACCAACGTCGCGACCCCCGTCTTCGACGGTGCGCGCGAGGACGAGCTCGCGGGTCTGCTGCAGCACACCATCCCGAACCGGGACGGCGAGCGCATGGTGCTCCCGTCCGGCAAGGCGCGGCTGTTCGACGGCCGCAGCGGTGAGCCGTTCCCGGAGCCGATCTCGGTCGGCTACATGTACATCCTGAAGCTGCACCACCTGGTCGACGACAAGCTCCACGCCCGCTCCACCGGCCCCTACTCGATGATCACCCAGCAGCCGCTGGGCGGTAAGGCGCAGTTCGGCGGCCAGCGGTTCGGCGAGATGGAGGTGTGGGCCCTCGAGGCCTACGGCGCCGCGTACGCCCTCCAGGAGCTGCTGACCATCAAGTCCGACGACGTGACCGGCCGCGTGAAGGTCTACGAGGCCATCGTCAAGGGCGAGAACATCCCCGAGCCCGGCATCCCCGAGTCCTTCAAGGTGCTCATCAAGGAGATGCAGTCGCTCTGCCTGAACGTGGAGGTGCTGTCCAGCGACGGTATGTCCATCGAGATGCGTGACACCGACGAGGACGTCTTCCGCGCTGCGGAGGAGCTCGGCATCGACCTGTCCCGGCGTGAGCCGAGCAGCGTCGAAGAGGTCTGACGGGAGTCCGGGAGCCTTCCGCGTGAAGGCTCCCGGCCCCTGGACCCCCGTATCAGACCCCAAGACTCACGACCCTGAGAGGGATTGACGCATAGTGCTCGACGTCAACTTCTTCGACGAGCTCCGGATCGGCCTGGCCACCGCTGACGACATCCGCCAGTGGAGCCACGGCGAGGTGAAGAAGCCCGAGACCATCAACTACCGCACCCTCAAGCCCGAGAAGGACGGACTCTTCTGCGAGAAGATCTTCGGTCCGACCCGGGACTGGGAGTGCTACTGCGGCAAGTACAAGCGTGTCCGCTTCAAGGGCATCATCTGTGAGCGCTGCGGTGTCGAGGTCACCCGTGCCAAGGTGCGCCGTGAGCGGATGGGCCACATCGAACTGGCCGCGCCCGTCACGCACATCTGGTACTTCAAGGGCGTCCCGTCACGCCTGGGCTACCTGCTCGACCTGGCCCCGAAGGACCTGGAGAAGGTCATCTACTTCGCGGCGTACATGATCACGTACGTCGACGAGGAGCGCCGCACCCGCGACCTGCCCTCCCTGGAGGCGCATGTCTCGGTCGAGCGCCAGCAGATCGAGAACCGCCGCGACGCCGACCTGGAAGGCCGCGCCAAGAAGCTCGAGGCCGACCTGGCCGAGCTGGAGGCCGAGGGCGCCAAGGCCGATGTGCGCCGCAAGGTGCGCGAGGGCGCCGAGCGCGAGATGAAGCAGCTGCGCGACCGCGCGCAGCGCGAGATCGACCGCCTCGACGAGGTGTGGACCCGGTTCAAGAACCTCAAGGTCCAGGACCTCGAGGGCGACGAGCTGCTCTACCGCGAGCTGCGCGACCGCTTCGGCACCTACTTCGACGGCTCGATGGGTGCCGCGGCGCTGCAGAAGCGCCTGGAGTCCTTCGACCTCGACGAGGAGGCCGAGAAGCTCCGCGAGATCATCCGCACCGGCAAGGGCCAGAAGAAGACCCGCGCCCTGAAGCGGCTGAAGGTCGTCTCCGCGTTCCTGCAGACGTCCAACAGCCCCAAGGGCATGGTCCTGGACTGCGTGCCGGTCATCCCGCCGGACCTGCGTCCGATGGTGCAGCTGGACGGTGGACGCTTCGCGACCTCCGACCTCAACGACCTGTACCGCCGTGTCATCAACCGCAACAACCGCCTGAAGCGGCTTCTCGACCTCGGCGCGCCCGAGATCATCGTGAACAACGAGAAGCGCATGCTCCAGGAGGCCGTCGACGCGCTCTTCGACAACGGCCGCCGCGGCCGCCCGGTCACGGGCCCCGGCAACCGTCCGCTGAAGTCGCTGTCCGACATGCTCAAGGGCAAGCAGGGCCGCTTCCGCCAGAACCTGCTCGGCAAGCGAGTCGACTACTCGGCGCGTTCCGTCATCGTCGTCGGCCCGCAGCTCAAGCTGCACCAGTGCGGTCTGCCCAAGGCGATGGCGCTGGAGCTCTTCAAGCCGTTCGTGATGAAGCGCCTGGTCGACCTGAACCACGCGCAGAACATCAAGAGCGCCAAGCGCATGGTGGAGCGCGGCCGCACCGTCGTGTACGACGTCCTCGAAGAGGTCATCGCCGAGCACCCGGTGCTGCTCAACCGTGCCCCCACCCTGCACCGCCTCGGCATCCAGGCCTTCGAGCCGCAGCTGGTCGAGGGCAAGGCCATCCAGATCCACCCGCTCGTGTGCACCGCGTTCAACGCGGACTTCGACGGCGACCAGATGGCCGTGCACCTGCCGCTGTCCGCGGAGGCGCAGGCCGAGGCCCGCATCCTGATGCTGTCCTCGAACAACATCCTCAAGCCGGCCGACGGCCGTCCGGTGACGATGCCGACCCAGGACATGGTCCTCGGTCTGTTCTTCCTCACCACCGACGGCGAGCTGCGCAACGTGAAGGGCGAGAACCGCTCGTTCGCGTCCGTCGCCGAGGCGATCATGGCGTTCGACTCCGGCGAGCTCTCGCTCCAGTCGCGCGTGGACATCCGCTTCCCGGTGGGCACCATCCCGCCGCGCGGCTGGCTGCCGCCCGCCCGTGAGGAGGGCGAGCCCGAGTGGCAGCAGGGTGACACCTTCCGGCTGAACACCACCCTGGGCCGCGCGCTCTTCAACGAGCTGCTGCCCGAGGACTACCCGTTCGTCGACTACGAGGTCGGCAAGAAGCAGCTCTCCGAGATCGTCAACGACCTCGCCGAGCGCTACCCGAAGGTCATCGTGGCGGCGACGCTCGACAACCTGAAGGCGTCCGGCTTCTTCTGGGCGACCCGCTCCGGCGTCACCGTGGCCATCTCCGACGTCGTCGTCCCCGAGGCGAAGAAGGAGATCGTCAAGGGCTACGAGGCGCAGGACGAGAGGGTCCAGAAGCAGTACGAGCGCGGTCTGATCACCAAGGAAGAGCGCACCCAGGAGCTCATCGCGATCTGGACCAAGGCGACCAACGAGGTCGCCGAGGCGATGAACGCGAACTTCCCGAAGACCAACCCGGTCTCCATGATGGTCAACTCCGGCGCGCGCGGAAACATGATGCAGATGCGTCAGATCGCCGGTATGCGCGGTCTGGTGTCGAACGCGAAGAACGAGACGATCCCGCGTCCGATCAAGGCGTCGTTCCGTGAGGGCCTGTCGGTGCTGGAGTACTTCATCTCCACGCACGGTGCCCGCAAGGGTCTGGCCGACACCGCCCTGCGTACGGCCGACTCGGGTTACCTCACCCGTCGTCTGGTCGACGTCTCGCAGGACGTCATCATCCGCGAGGAGGACTGCGGCACCGAGCGCGGCCTCAAGCTGCACATCGCGGAGCGCGGCGCGGACGGCGTGCTGCGCAAGGCGGAGAACGTCGAGACGTCCGTGTACGCGCGCTGCCTCGCTGAGGACATCGTGGTCGAGGGCAGGGTGCTGGCCCCGGCCGGCACCGACCTCGGCGACGTGCTCATCGAGGAACTGGTCCGCTACGGCATCGAGGAGGTCAAGACCCGCTCGGTCCTGACCTGCGAGTCCGCCGTCGGCACCTGCGCCATGTGCTACGGCCGTTCGCTCGCCACCGGCAAGCTGGTCGACATCGGCGAGGCGGTCGGCATCATCGCCGCCCAGTCCATCGGTGAGCCCGGCACCCAGCTGACGATGCGTACCTTCCACACCGGTGGTGTGGCCGGTGACGACATCACCCAGGGTCTGCCGCGTGTCGTCGAGCTCTTCGAGGCCCGTACCCCGAAGGGTGTCGCCCCGATCTCCGAGGCCTCCGGCCGCGTGCGGATCGAGGAGACCGAGAAGACCAAGAAGGTCGTCATCACCCCGGACGACGGCACCGACGAGACGGCGTTCCCGATCTCCAAGCGTGCCCGTCTGCTGGTCGGCGAGGGCGAGCACGTCGACGTGGGCCAGAAGCTCACCGTGGGTGCCACCAACCCGCACGACGTGCTGCGCATCCTGGGCCAGCGTGCCGTCCAGGTCCACCTGGTCGGCGAGGTCCAGAAGGTCTACAACTCGCAGGGTGTGTCGATCCACGACAAGCACATCGAGATCATCATCCGGCAGATGCTGCGCCGGGTGACGATCATCGAGTCCGGCGACGCCGAGCTGCTGCCCGGCGAGCTGGTCGAGCGCTCGAAGTTCGAGCAGGAGAACCGTCGTGTGGTCCAGGAGGGCGGTCACCCGGCCTCCGGCCGTCCGCAGCTCATGGGTATCACCAAGGCCTCGCTGGCCACGGAGTCCTGGCTGTCGGCGGCGTCCTTCCAGGAGACGACCAGGGTTCTGACGGACGCGGCGATCAACGCCAAGTCCGACAGCCTGATCGGCCTCAAGGAGAACGTCATCATCGGTAAGCTCATCCCGGCCGGTACGGGTCTGTCCCGCTACCGCAACATCCGGGTCGAGCCGACCGAGGAGGCCAAGGCCGCGATGTACTCGGCCGTCGGCTACGACGACATCGACTACTCGCCGTTCGGCACCGGCTCCGGCCAGGCCGTCCCGCTGGAGGACTACGACTACGGTCCGTACAACCAGTAGGCGAGCAGCCTGAACTGAGGGGCGGTCACCTCGTTTCGTACGAGGTGACCGCCCCTCGGCGTTTCTCCGCCGTTTCCGGTGCGCCCTCTGATGTTCTCTGACCTTCTCTGACGTTCCTTCACAGTCATGTCCTGATGTCGCGTTTCACCGTCTGGGGGACTGTGACGGAATTGCCCACTTGGCGCATCATGGAAGGACTCGGGGGTTGTGGGGAGGTGCTCCGTGACCGATCAGTCGTCACAGCCCTGGCACCAGGGACGGCCGTGGCCGCCGCAGGTGCCGGGCGCTGTACAGCCGTGGGCGGGCCAGAGCATGGCGTCGTCGACGGCGCCGTCGATGCTCGCCTCGCACGCCGACCGCGAGCGGGCCGTGGACGTGCTCAGAGCCGGGTACGGCGAAGGGCGGCTGGACCAGCCGGAGTTCGAGAAGCGGGTCTCGCGGGCCTACACGGCCCGTACGGTCGGTGAACTGGCGCTGCTCGTCGCCGATCTGCCGCACGGCCCGATGCCGCTGACGACGGCCCCGGTGCCCGTGCCGGGCACCTTCCTGCCGGTGCCGCCGCCGCGGACCAACGGCAAGGCGCTGGCGGCCTTCGTGTGCGGGCTGCTGTGCGTGCCGACGATCGGCTTCACCGGCATCCCGGCGCTCATCCTCGGCCACGTGGCCCGCGCCGAGATCAGCCGCTCCGGCGAGCCCGGCGACGGCCTCGCCCTCACCGGGGTGATCCTCGGCTGGCTGTCCACCGGCTTCTGGGGCCTGCTGCTGGCGGTGGCGATGCTGTCGGCGGTGGTGTCGGCGTGAGGGGGTGCTGATCGGCCTTCCGGTCCAGGTCTGTCTGCCCGGGGGCGAGGCGGCCGGCGAGTCCGAGGAGGTGACGCCGGAGCCGGCCCGTTCTCCCGGCGATTTCCTCATGGGCTACGGCGGACTGACCCTTTTCGTCGCGGGGATCGTGAGGAGGCCCTGTCCCGCCCATTACCGGTCGGCTGCCAGGTCTGTGTCCGGCTGGCCGGGCCGTGAGGTCACCGCGGGGGCACAGGGCGTCTGAGGGCTTCGGTGGAGTTCGTCCAGGCCGCCCGGCTGACCGTGGTGCAGGGGAGGAGACGGTTCCTTGGAATCGCGTATGGCGATCAGGGGGCCGGTCTCCGCTATTTCCACGCACGCGTTGCCGGAATCCTCGGAGTACGGGGACTTGCGCCACCGTGGCTGGGACAAGGCGCACCTCAGCTGAGGAGCGCGTGGCTTCCCGCCGCCCGTAGCGGGCCCCGTCGGGCCTCTGCGGATCTGCTCCGGCCGCTGGCGCTTGCGCGGCGGAGCCGCACTGTGACACAGCTCCGTGCCCCTGTCGGAGCGGTCAGGCGAACCGGCGATCAGAAGATCGGATCTTGTGACGCACGGCGGTGAATTCGATCCGCAGCAGGTCGCGTCCCGTCCCCTTTGCGTGTCGTTCGCCTCCGTTCGCGTGTTGTTCGCGTTCGTGGTACAGCGATGACCACCCTCAAAACCGCAGGTCATCCTCGGCGCAACCGGTCCCCCTCTTTCTGTTTTGACCGGAGTGATTGTGCTAGGTACGCTCAGACCTTGTGCCTGGGGTGTGCCCTGGCCCTCGTGCGTGCCATCACACCGCACCGGGGCCGTGACCGGCCACCGTGATCCGCGCTCTTTTCTGCCCTCCGGCAGGGGGTCCGCGGAATCCGACACACCCGACCGCGTGGGTCGGCGACGTTCCAGGTTAGCTGTACTTATCGGCACACAGAAACCGGAGAAGTAGTGCCTACGATCCAGCAGTTGGTCCGCAAGGGCCGACAGGACAAGGTCGAGAAGAACAAGACGCCCGCACTCGAGGGTTCGCCCCAGCGTCGCGGCGTCTGCACGCGTGTGTTCACGACCACCCCGAAGAAGCCGAACTCGGCCCTGCGTAAGGTCGCGCGTGTGCGTCTGACCAGCGGGATCGAGGTCACCGCTTACATTCCGGGTGAGGGACACAACCTGCAGGAGCACTCCATCGTGCTCGTGCGCGGCGGCCGTGTGAAGGACCTGCCGGGTGTTCGCTACAAGATCATCCGCGGCTCGCTCGACACCCAGGGTGTCAAGAACCGCAAGCAGGCCCGCAGCCGCTACGGCGCCAAGAAGGAGAAGTAAGAATGCCTCGTAAGGGCCCCGCCCCGAAGCGCCCGGTCATCATCGACCCGGTCTACGGTTCTCCTCTGGTGACCTCCCTGATCAACAAGGTGCTGCTGAACGGCAAGCGCTCCACTGCCGAGCGCATCGTCTACGGCGCCATGGAGGGCCTGCGCGACAAGACCGGCAACGACCCGGTCATCACGCTGAAGCGCGCCCTCGAGAACATCAAGCCGACCCTCGAGGTCAAGTCCCGCCGTGTCGGTGGCGCCACCTACCAGGTGCCGATCGAGGTCAAGCCCGGCCGTGCCAACACCCTGGCGCTGCGCTGGCTCGTGGGCTACTCCCGCGCCCGTCGCGAGAAGACCATGACCGAGCGTCTGCTCAACGAGCTTCTCGACGCTTCGAACGGCCTCGGTGCGGCCGTCAAGAAGCGCGAGGACACGCACAAGATGGCCGAGTCCAACAAGGCCTTCGCGCACTACCGCTGGTAGTCGCAGTCCACATCGAGAGACCGAGAGAAGACAGAAGCCTCATGGCTACCACTTCGCTTGACCTGGCCAGGGTGCGCAACATCGGCATCATGGCCCACATCGACGCGGGCAAGACGACCACCACCGAGCGGATCCTGTTCTACACCGGCGTTTCCTACAAGATCGGTGAGGTCCACGACGGCGCCGCCACCATGGACTGGATGGAGCAGGAGCAGGAGCGTGGCATCACGATCACCTCTGCTGCCACCACCTGTCACTGGCCGCTGGAAGACGTCGACCACACCATCAACATCATCGACACGCCGGGGCACGTCGACTTCACCGTCGAGGTGGAGCGCTCCCTGCGCGTGCTCGACGGTGCCGTGACGGTGTTCGACGGCGTCGCCGGCGTGGAGCCCCAGTCCGAGACGGTGTGGCGTCAGGCGGACCGCTACGGCGTTCCGCGCATCTGCTTCGTCAACAAGCTCGACCGCACCGGTGCCGAGTTCCACCGCTGCGTCGACATGATCAGCGACCGTCTGGGTGCCCAGCCGATCGTCATGCAGCTGCCGATCGGTGCCGAGGCCGACTTCAAGGGCGTCGTGGACCTGGTCCGCATGAAGGCGTTCGTCTGGTCCGCCGAGGCGACCAAGGGCGAGATGTACGACGTCGTCGACATCCCGGCCACGCACACCGAGGCCGCCGAGGAATGGCGCGGCAAGCTCCTCGAGTCCGTCGCCGAGAACGACGAAGAGATCATGGAGCTGTACCTGGAGGGCGAGGAGCCCTCCGAGGAGCAGCTGTACGCCGCGATCCGCCGCATCACCATCGCCTCCGGCAAGTCCAAGGACACCACCGTCACCCCGGTGTTCTGCGGCACCGCGTTCAAGAACAAGGGCGTCCAGCCCCTGCTCGACGCGGTCGTGCGCTACCTCCCCTCCCCGCTCGACGTCGAGGCCATCAAGGGCCACGCCGTCAACGACCCGGAGGAGGTCGTCAAGCGCAGGCCGTCCGACGACGAGCCGCTGTCGGCGCTGGCGTTCAAGATCATGAGCGACCCGCACCTCGGCAAGCTCACCTTCGTCCGGGTCTACTCGGGCCGCCTGGAGTCCGGCACCGCGGTGCTGAACTCGGTCAAGGGCAAGAAGGAGCGCATCGGCAAGATCTACCGCATGCACGCGAACAAGCGTGAGGAGATCGACTCGGTGGGCGCGGGCGACATCATCGCCGTGATGGGTCTGAAGCAGACCACGACCGGTGAGACGCTGTGCGACGACAAGCAGCCGGTGATCCTGGAGTCCATGGACTTCCCGGCGCCGGTCATCGAGGTCGCCATCGAGCCCAAGTCGAAGGGCGACCAGGAGAAGCTCGGCGTCGCGATCCAGCGCCTGGCCGAGGAGGACCCCTCCTTCCAGGTGCACTCCGACGAGGAGACCGGCCAGACCATCATCGGCGGTATGGGCGAGCTGCACCTCGAGGTGCTGGTCGACCGTATGCGCCGTGAGTTCAAGGTCGAGGCCAACGTCGGCAAGCCGCAGGTCGCGTACCGCGAGACGATCCGCAAGACTGTCGAGCGGGTCGACTACACGCACAAGAAGCAGACCGGTGGTACCGGCCAGTTCGCCAAGGTGCAGATCGGCATCGAGCCCCTCGAGGGCGGCGACACGTCGTACGAGTTCGTCAACAAGGTGACCGGTGGTCGCATCCCGAAGGAATACATCCCTTCGGTGGACGCCGGCTGCCAGGAGGCCATGCAGTTCGGCATCCTCGCGGGCTACGAGATGACCGGCGTGCGCGTGATCCTGCACGACGGTGGCTACCACGAGGTCGACTCCTCCGAGCTGGCGTTCAAGATCGCCGGTTCGCAGGCGTTCAAGGAGGCCGCGCGCAAGGCCTCGCCCGTGCTGCTCGAGCCGCTGATGGCCGTCGAGGTCACCACGCCCGAGGACTACATGGGTGAGGTCATCGGCGACATCAACTCCCGCCGTGGCCAGATCCAGGCCATGGAGGAGCGGATGGGTGCCCGCATCGTGAAGGGCCTCGTGCCCCTTTCGGAGATGTTCGGCTACGTCGGGGACCTCCGCAGCAAGACGTCGGGTCGCGCCAGCTACTCGATGCAGTTCGACTCCTACGCCGAGGTTCCGCGGAACGTCGCCGAGGAGATCATCGCGAAGGCCAAGGGCGAGTAACGCACTTCGTTTGCACGCTCTAGGCTTGACCCCGGAGCCTCACGGGACAAACAGCCGCAATCCGCGGTGTTTGTCCCGGGTTCCGGGCCTTTACAGCAAAGATCACCTGGCGCCGATGAAGTAAGGCGTACAGAACCACTCCACAGGAGGACCCCAGTGGCGAAGGCGAAGTTCGAGCGGACTAAGCCGCACGTCAACATCGGCACCATCGGTCACATCGACCACGGTAAGACGACCCTCACGGCCGCCATTACCAAGGTGCTGCACGACGCGTACCCGGACCTGAACGAGGCCACCCCGTTCGACAACATCGACAAGGCGCCCGAGGAGCGTCAGCGCGGTATCACCATCTCCATCGCGCACGTCGAGTACCAGACCGAGGCGCGTCACTACGCCCACGTCGACTGCCCGGGTCACGCGGACTACATCAAGAACATGATCACCGGTGCCGCGCAGATGGACGGCGCGATCCTCGTGGTCGCCGCCACCGACGGCCCGATGCCGCAGACCAAGGAGCACGTGCTCCTGGCCCGCCAGGTCGGTGTTCCGTACATCGTCGTCGCCCTGAACAAGGCCGACATGGTGGACGACGAGGAGATCATGGAGCTCGTCGAGCTCGAGGTCCGTGAGCTCCTCTCCGAGTACGAGTTCCCGGGCGACGACCTGCCGGTCGTGCGTGTCTCCGCGCTGAAGGCGCTCGAGGGCGACCCGGAGTGGACCCAGTCCGTTCTGGACCTCATGAACGCCGTCGACACCTCCATCCCGCAGCCCGAGCGTGACGTCGACAAGCCGTTCCTGATGCCCATCGAGGACGTCTTCACGATCACCGGTCGCGGCACGGTCGTCACCGGCCGTATCGAGCGTGGCATCCTCAAGGTCAACGAGACCGTCGACATCATCGGCATCAAGACCGAGAAGACCTCCACCACGGTCACCGGTATCGAGATGTTCCGCAAGCTGCTCGACGAGGGCCAGGCCGGTGAGAACGTCGGTCTGCTGCTCCGCGGTATCAAGCGCGAGGACGTCGAGCGCGGCCAGGTCATCATCAAGCCGGGCTCGGTCACCCCGCACACCGAGTTCGAGGCGCAGGCCTACATCCTGTCCAAGGACGAGGGTGGCCGCCACACGCCGTTCTTCAACAACTACCGCCCGCAGTTCTACTTCCGTACGACGGACGTGACCGGCGTGGTGACCCTCCCCGAGGGCACCGAGATGGTCATGCCGGGTGACAACACCGAGATGCTGGTGTCGCTCATCCAGCCCGTCGCCATGGAGGAGGGCCTGAAGTTCGCCATCCGTGAGGGTGGTCGCACGGTGGGCGCCGGCCAGGTCACCAAGATCAACAAGTGATCTCGGTCTGAGACCCCAGGTCTCGGAAGAGGCCCGTACGACTTCGGTCGTACGGGCCTCTTCGCGTGTGCGGACGTCAACCAGATGGGTGTGAAGGCCACCGTGACGAAGCCGGGGGAGCGGCGGTTGATGGTGGTGACGGTGGTGACGGTGGTGACGGCGGATGCGGGCGTACGAGGCGGGAGGTGTCGTGGATGTCGAACGACGCAGGAGTGTCCGGCGGCCGGGTGGACCTGGCGTCCTCGCCCGCCGAGAAGCGGGCGGCGTCGGGGGCGCTGGAGCGGCACGTCGAGCCGGACACGGCGAAGGCCGGCCGCTGGGCGGACGAGGAGACCACGGCGGCGGTGAAGGCGTTCGGGGCCCGGGACGGCGACGGCTGGGCCACGGCCTCCGCGCTGCGCAAGGCCCACGAGACCTGGGAGGACCAGGTACGGAACCTCCTGGACCGGCTCGGCTCGGAGCGGGACGCGCTGCGCAGCGGCAACCGGGTCCTGACGAGTACGGATCTCGCGACGGGATCGGCGCTGCGGGAGACGTCGGCGCTGGACCGGTACTGAACCGGGACGGGGACAGGGACAGGGACGGGGACGGTCAGCGATGCCGACGTACCACGAGATCATGAGCGCCGACCTGGCCGCCCTCACCACCGCCGCCGAGCGCTGGGACGGCATGGCGGTCGAGTTCGCCAAGCAGGAGAAGGCCTACCGCCGGGATGTGCACCGCATCTCGATGGGCCGCTCCTGGACCGGCCTGAGCGCGACAGCGGCGAACGCCCGCTTCGACGCGACGCTGAAGGAGTTCCAGTACGCGCAGACGGAGGCGAAGGCGATCGCGTCGCTGCTGCGGGATGCGCATGCCCAGTTCGTGGGGCTGCGGGGCAGAGTGGAGGCTGCACGGCGGGACGTGGTGGGCGCCGGGCTGCGAGTGTCGGAGCGGGGAGTGGTGAGTTCGGACGAGGACGCCGACCACGGCCCTGTGGACCACTGGCAGGAACGGCTCGACAAGGCGGTACGGGATGTCGCGGACGCGGACGAGGGGGTGCGGATCGCGTTGGCGGGGGCCGTGGTCGACTCGGGGGCCCTGGTGGGGGGACGGGGCTTCAACGGTGGGGCGATGGGTGACATCGAGAAGTACGAGGCCGGTGAGGCGGAGGGCCTGCTGGGCAGGCTGGCAGCCGGACGCTCCCTGTCACATCGCCAACTGACGGAACTCCAGAGGCTGTTCAGGGACAACGAGGGGGATGAAGCGTTCTCCCGCACGGTCCTGGACGACCTGGGAGCCGGGGGCACGATCAGACTGACGAACGAACTGAACGACCTGATGCATACGGGTGCCGCCGCTGCGGGCGACTACGCGTCGATCGAAATGGGCCTGGCCGACTCGCTCGCTACGGCGACGAAGGACACGAAGTCTGACTGGTACCGGGACTGGCGGGCGGAGATGCGGAAGGCGGGGGTGGGGCACTACGCCACGGAGGCGCAGGGCGCGTACCTGGACAAGGCGGTCGGATACCAGTCGCTGGTGACGCTGATGGAGAAGGGGCACGGCTATTCCCCGTCGATGCTGGGCGATCTGACCGACGACATGATCGCGGCGGAGCGAAAGGAACCTGGCATGTGGCGCCTGAAAGGGGACTACAGCGGCAACCGGACGGGCTGGTTCGCGAACGACCCCGTGGACGGAATGCTGGGCATCATGAGCCACGACCCGGATACGGCGGCGCGGTACCTGAATTCCGGTGACCATCTGAAATACCTGATGAAGGACCGCGACTGGAACGTCGCCCTCCACTCCCAGGAAGGCCCGAAAGCACCGACCTATACGCCGGGTCTGGACGTCGACGACCGGGCGGGCTTCGGAGCGGCCCTGCAAGCGGCGGCAACAGGAATCGACCCAGCGGATAAGAACGCCCACTTCGTCACCCACACGAATGAGAACGACGAGGTCTTCCGAAACTCGCTCAAGTATCTGGCAGACAGCGAGGACAAGTTCCCGCCGTCACTCCGGAAGTCTGTAGCGGCGATGCTTGTCAATCACGGGGGAGTGGTGCATGCGGCGATGAGCGAGGTGGCCATTTCCGAGTCGCCGCTGGATCAGCACGAACTGTTCGAGGTGGCGAAGCAGGTGTCCAAGGACAAGGACGCTTACGGAACGCTGAACGGGGGCCTGAACCAGGCCATGGTGGCCGGCATCCACGGCGACGACTCGAACTCGACGGAATCCCTGGTCCGCGCGGGCCGGACAGTGGGCTTCCTGGAGGAGGCCCGCATCCAGGCCCAGGGCGACCCGAAGACGGCGGAGTTCACGAGCAAGCCGATGTTCGACAAGGCGATTGGTTATATTCCGGTGGTGGGGGGTGATGTGCAGGAGGGGTTTGATTATGTTACGGACAAGTGGCTTGCTGATGAGCAGAAAAAGCTTGACGACAAGAATGTCGATGACAATGTCCAGGCGTACAGCAAGAGAAACGGCCAACTGATGGCTCTTGCAGGGGAATGGAGCAAGCTGCATCGAGTGGATGCCGACTCCTACTTCAATTCCAAAGAAGAGATCAATAGATCGGCTCGCGATGGTATTGCTCACGCTGCGGGAGTGTCAGGGGAACAGCCCAAGTGAAACAAGCCTTGATGGTCCTGATCCTTTTGACGGCTTGTTGCGCATGTTCCGTTGAACATGCGACTCCGAGTGAGATCTGTGGGACGCAGGTCGATCCTGGCCTGACTCGTACGCTTGTAAAATCCACGTCTGATTTTCACGAATTCACTCGCGTTGATCGCGCCGAAGCGATCACTGCACCTTGTGCGCTCATCTCGGGTCACGATCCCGTGCTTGAATTTAGTTTCTCGTGGGATGAGACTCGCACGGATCTCTTCTACTTGGCAACCGACACAGGCGCAGTGTCACGCATTACTGACCCCCGCCGTATCGAATCCGGCTACGAAACAATCGTCGGAACCGACGGAGCCATCTCCACCACCCCCTGTAAGACCACCGGCGGCAACTATTTCACCCTCACCCTCCAACTCCCGCAGGTGCGGCAGCAGGACCGCACGCACCGGCAGGACATCGAGAGGTTCATGAGGGCCTACTTCCCGGCCACCCTCAAAACCCTGGGCTGCGGGAAGAGTAGCCAGCCTCAGCAGGCGTCGTGATCGGGCTCGGAGAAGACCTCGGCGGCCGACGTGGCCGTGATGGCGCGGTCGAACCAACGCCCTAGGAGGTCAAGGTCCTCGCAGGACGTGATGCGCTGGCGGTCTTCGCCCGAGAGTGAGACACCCCGGCGGTCCAGAAGAAGCGTGATGTCCTCGGCCTTTCCCTGGACGATGCCTTCGGCCCGGCCCTCGTCGCGCAGCTCGTCGGCGACGGAGGACTGGAAGAATGAGAGGTCGACGGCCATGAGTTCCCTCCAGAGGTCTGCGGCCGGGGTCTTTTCCAGGCCTTGCAGGGTCAGTTCGATCAGTTTCTCGGCGCTGTCTTCGTCGCGCTCCTGCAGGTCACGCAGGGCAGGAGCCATCGCGTCCAGTATGGCCTTGATCTCCGGATCGCGGCGGTGCACAACGGCTGACAGCACCGACATCGGGAGGTCTTGGGCCACAGAGTCCGGCGTGGTGAAGACGGGGATGTTGTTCGGCCCCAGCACCATGGGACGCAGGGTGAGCGCGGGCCAGTGAGCCGGGCCGATGTCCACGTGTCGGGCCGCCCACCTGGCGGTGGCACGGTCCTGGCAGACGACCGCCAGTACGGGCGGCAGCTTGTACTTGGCGTAGAGGTAGGCGAGGTAATAGGTCCAGCTCGCGAGCTTGTCCGGGTCCTGCTTGCCCTGGGCCTCAATGGCGAGGATGTACTGCTCCGAGCTGGCGGTCGTGATGCTCAGCACGGTGTCGACACGTCGTTCGAGCGGGTAGATCTCGGTGACGTCGGTCGGGAGCAGCTCGCTGGACACGGGGTCGGCGAACGGGATGCCGATGGTCCGGGCGGTGCGGGCGAAGAGTCCTGGGTCCTCCTGGAAGATCCGGTGCATCACTTCGTGTGGGGAACTGACCATGGTGGTGCTTGGCCTCTCGTCGGCGTGAACGTGAGGTCGTAGCGCGCTGCGCCCGTACGTTCACTCCCTGGTGTTGCCGGGAGCATATGCAGACCAATCACCTGAAAATCTAGCTGAGTTGAAGAAACTCACCCATCCGAGTGATCACCGGGAGAGAAAGCGGTGATGTCCGATTCGGCCCGGACCGTCACGCCCGTGGCTCCAGGAAGTCGCAGAGTCCCCGTATCTGAGTACGCGCACTCATGTGCCGCCCCGCGCAGCCGTGTTGAGTAGAGCAACAGCCTGGAGCGAGCTAGCACGATCACTACCGCCGACACTTACCGTGTCGATCTTGTCGCAGGCCGTCGTTAGAGTTGTGGCTGAGACTCTGTTGTGCGACCGCAGGGGAGGGCATGGTGCTGCCGAGCGATGGCGGGACAGGCGCGCAGCCGTCGTCGTGGGCGTCGGGGGTGTTCGACGGAGTACGGGACGCCGCGCATGCCGCCGCCGACGTGGCCACCGAGTTGTCGTCGTTCACGCAGTTCCAGAAGCGGATCGACGATCTGATCCGGGATCTGAAGGGGTCGGACGCCGCGCCGGGGAAGGTCGGGCAGGAGCGGCTCGTGCGGCATCAGTTCGGCGGTGGGGACAAGACGTGGGCGGAGGCGGCGGGGCTGTTCAGCGCGTACCAGACGGTGATCGGTGAACTGGAGACCCTGTCCAAGCTGCTCTCCGACTCTATGGAGGGCATGGGCATCGCGGTGATGGCTTCGCACAAGGGCTACCAGAACATCGACCTGGACGTCCGTGAGCGCATGGCGGCGATCAGCGCGGAGACGACGGAGCACTACGGCGGGAGTTGCAACCCATCGTCGAAGAGGCATGACGGCAACGAGAAGAAGCCGAAGGGCGCCGACGCGGGTGGCTCGATCTGACGGGCTCGACGGGAACGAGGGAGAGCTGATGGCAGGGAAGGGAACCGGCGGCGGTACATCCTTCGAGGACATGAGCCACGAGGAGATGCTGGCGTGGCTCGACCAGGCGAACTCGGGCGAGGTGCAGTCCGCGGCCGACCGCCTCACCACGGCCGCCAAGGAGATCCGCAAGATTGCCGAGGAGCTCAAGGTCCGCCCGCAGTGGGTGGAATGGAAGGGCGAGGGTGCGAACGCGTTCCGCACCTGGGCCGGCGATCTGGCCAACTCGACGTTGCGGCTGGGTGACTTCAGCGAGGGCGCCGCGAAGTGGCTGAGCGAGGCGTCGGGCGCCATCGCCACGGCCCAGGCGTCGGTCCCGCGCGACTCCAAGAGCGCGCAGGCCAACCTGAGCGCGGCGAAGGCCGCCCACAACGACCCGGACGCGGCGGCAATCAGCGTCAAGTCCAGGAGCGAACTGGCCGCCCTGGCGGCGGACTGCGAGAAGGTCCGCCAGGAGGCGGCTGCGCAGATGCGGAAACTGGGGCAGTCGTATTCCTGGTCCGCGACGCAGATCAACGCGCTGGAGAGGCCGAAGTTCCCGCCGCCGCCCGCAGCTGTCTTGTCGATCGATCAAGGGTCCGAGGACATGGCTCGCCCCGAGACCGCAGCTTCCGGTACGACAAGGCGTGGTGGGAGCAGCAGCGTTTCCGGCAGAGTCGGTACCACTGGAGCGGCGCGTGGCCATGCGGTGACCTCCGGAGGGCTTGAGGTGAATCCCTCTGCAAGCCCGGAGCTGCCGCATCGCGCGGACCGTCTGGGTCCGCGTTCGTCGGTCGACGAGCCCGCAACCCATGTCGGCATCGACTCTTTGGGCGTAGTGCCGGAAGTTCACCATTCGCCCGCGGACGTTCCGGGTGGGGCGCCTGCGACCCCTCGTCCGAACCCGGAAGTATCGCCAGTTGCGAACGGCGTGGTACCGCCCCGTGTTGGCGGGCCATCACGCGTGCCATCTGCCTCAGGCGGCCCGGGCAGGCCGGCCCCCGGCGGACGCCTGCCCACCCAGTCCGGTCACGGGGCGGCCGGTACGGTTCCTGGTCGAGGAGTCACCGGACCCGGCGCAGCCCCGAGCCGTGGCCTGTCTGGCTCCGGCGCTCCGCTCGGTGGGCGTGCCCTCCCGGGCCAAGGCATGGCACCCGGCCGGGGCGTACCGGCCAGTTCTGGGATCACCGGTGGGCGCCCTGCCGCAACGTCCGGCACCGGCAGGCCAGTCGGGCGACTGCCCGGCGGGACGGTCGTCGGCGGAGAGTCCGCGGGCAGCCGGAATTCGGCTGGCGGCAGGTCAGCAGCAGGTCCGCGAGGGCAGTCGGTCATTCGCTCGCCTGAACCGACAGCCGGGCAGTCCGTGTCGTCTCCGCGTGATGGGGTCACCGGCGGCCGCGTACGGCAGACAGGTCGCACTCCGACACGCCCTGGTGCCCCGGTACCCTCCGCACCGACGCGGGGAGGTATCTCCGGAGGCGTTCCCGGCGGGTCCGGTACTCGGGGTGCCACTGCCGGGGAGACAGGTGGTGCCCGGCGGCGACGGTGGAAGCAGACCGACCGGCGCGACGAACCACGGACCGAAGATCGCTGATCGAGGACCAGGGACAGGGGAGGAAGGAAGGGCATGCCCACCGGCACAGCGCGCCACAGGAGGATCTGGGCCTTGGCCTCGGCGGCCACCGGTCTGTTGCTGGTGGGCGGCACAGCCACGCAGGCACAGGCCGACTCCACCCGATCCCAGCAGTGGTATCTGGATGCCATGCACGCCGAGGAGATGTGGCGGACGAGCACGGGCAAGGGGATCACCGTTGCCGTGATCGACACAGGGGTCGATCCGGACAATCCCGATCTGAAGGGGCAGGTGCTTGACGGAAAGGACCTCGCAGCCGCAGCTCGAGCCGGTGACGAGCACACGGACTACGACGGTCACGGCACGGGAATGGCAGGGCTCATCGCTGGCACCGGCGCCTACGACGGAGGAAAGGGTGCGTTCGGCCTCGCACCGGGCGTCAAAGTCCTTCCTGTTCGGATCCCGGGCGCGAAAGATGACACCCCCTTCGCAGGACTGTCCTACCTCAGCAAGGCGATTCGCTATGCGGCAGACTCAGATGCAAGAGTGATCAACATCTCCTTGGCCTCGACCACCCACTCATCGCAGCTGACCGCCGCCGTGAAATACGCCTTGGACCACGGCTCGCTCATTTTCGCTGGTATAGGCAATGACGGAGACAAGGGCAACCCCGTCGAATATCCGGCGGCCACTCCCGGTGTCGTCGGTGTGGCCGCGGTGGGCAAGAACCTTCGGCGGGCTTCCTGGTCCGGGTTCGGTCCCCAAGTGGACATCTCCGCTCCCGGGGTGGACATGGTCCACGCCTGCGGCGGCAAGACTGGCCTCTGCAAGTCCGAAGGCACCAGTGACGCCACCGCCCTCGCCTCCGCCAGCGCCGCACTGATCTGGTCGAAGCATCCGAACTGGACCAACAACCAGGTCCTCCGCGTCATGCTCAACACCATCGGTGCCCCCACGGACGGCAGCAAGCGCAACGACTCCATCGGCTATGGCATCGTCCGCCCCCGTATCGCCCTTCAGAACCCCGGCGACCCAGGCCCCGCAGACAAATACCCGCTCCCGGACTTCCAGGCCGCCGCGTCGGCATCACCGTCTCCGGGCACCACCGCTGCCGGAGGTTCCGCCGCTCCCGCAAGGGCCGGTCAGGCATCCTCCGGTGACGGCGACAGCAGCACGCTCCTGTGGAGCGCGACCGGTGTCGGAGCCGCCTTGCTCGTCGGCGGAGGTGCTGCGGCCGTGGTCATCGGCAGGCGTCGGCGTTCCGCTGTGTAGTTCGTCAAATGGACGTCATGGTCACAGGTTCTGGCGCCGTCGGGCAGCAGGCAGATTGCTAGCCTGGCAGGCGCACGCCAACAAGCCTACGGGGGGCGGACATTCATGTTGGAGTCGACAGAGCATATAACCGGCGGTCATGCCACAACTCCGGTCAATACGCGGCTGAATCAGCTGCCGGCCGACTCAGGAGGTTCTGGCGGCGGGCAGCCCGACCTGGCGTCGTCGCCTGCAGAGAAGCGTGCCGCGGCGAAAGCGATCGAGGATCACATTGAGCCCGGCACCAAGACTTCCGCCGACTGGGCGGACGAGGAGACCAACGCCGCCGTCAAGGAGTTGAAGGCCGCCTACCACATGGTTGGCGGAGCAGTGACCCCGCTCTATGTCACTACCGGACCGGTATCCATCGCCTACGGCGATGCTCTGCAACGTGGCGTGGACACCCTGACTTGGGAACTTGGCAATTCCATGAAAGCGGATGCCGACGCAACTGCAAATGCCGCGATTGCCGACGAGTACCTGCGCTCCAACGAGAAGGTGGCATACATGATCGACGGTTGGGCGCAGGGCCGGTCAGACATCGACACCAGTACGCCCGAGGGTCAGGACTTGGTCCGGAAGTTCACCACGAACATGCTCCAGGGTCACAACCGAGGAGCCGAAACGGCGGGCAAGTACATGACCGACACAGCGAATTGACCCCATCCATGACATCTGCTTCGACCACCCCGAGGAAACCCGTGAGCGTACCGTCCCGCCGCCGCCCCGGACGGCTCGTCGTGGTGATCGTTGTCGCCCTGTGTGTTTCGCTGGCGGGTGGGATCGGGGGCTGGCTCTATGCCCGTTCGAGCGATGGCACGGATCCCTGCAGCGAACTGAGCGGGGACAAACGCATACGCTCGGTCCTTGAGCCCGGTGAGCACGATGGTGCGAGCTGCTCCCGACTCGGGAGTGCCATTCGGCGAGCCACGACCGGTGAAAAGGCCGGCGGGCACTCGCTGAGCCAGGCGCAGGCGATGAAGAACGTTGTGCTCGCCCTGGACGACGTCACCAGGAACGGAGCGGGCCATCTGGACCCCGCGCTTGCTGTTCCCGTGTCGAAGGCGTTGGCGGACTACATGCCGGACGTCTATCAGATCGTCGCGCCCGGCAACGTGGAGTACGTGCGTGCGGAACGTGACGCCGAGCCACCCTGGCAGGATGATGACGGCGTGCACATGTCCGTTTTTTCAACTGCTCTCCTCCACGTGATGCGTGAGCTCGCGGACAGCCCACCCGCGTATGCGCAACTGCGGGACGCGGCGTCCCGGCACGCCGCCGAATCGTTCGCGTCGGTACCGCGCAGCGCCGAGGACTGGCGCTTCGAATCACCCACGCGAGCGGCGGCCTACGTCCTTGGCGCGCTGGACGCCGTTGCTGACGATGTCCGAAAGGGTTCGGGGGAGGACAACTGGAAGGACTGGAGCACCGAGGTCTTCGATCGGCTGACGAAGACCTCGTCCACGCTCCCCGCTTACGAGGATGATCCCGCCGGACATATTCAGATCTCGTGGCAGCAGACGCTGCATGCCACCGGTCAGAAAGACCTTCTGCCCGGCCTTGAGGGCCAGGCCACCGGTATGACCGAGGTGTGGGGCAAAGCGGCGGGTCTCGATACGGAACTCCGGAAATCGCTCCTCGAGGTGGCCCGTGACAACTCGGACCTTGGCCTGCAGAGCACCCAGCGAGACCTGTCCTGAGCTCCTGGTGTCATTGCATTCGGGAACTGGGGGGAGGCCGTCAAACTTGCCACCTCGGGTTCAGCGGTGGACAAGCACCCCCAGGAGGAGCGGTCTATGCAGAACGTGCTCCCGGTGATGGCGTCGGCGTCCCCCCACCCCCCGCAAGCCACTGCCGTACCATGCCGCACTGTGGCGATACCGAACCCCTGGGGAGCACCGTACGGCGGTCTGCCGCCTGCGCCTCCGGACATCCCGGCGAAAGATCTGCGGCCTCGGCGCTTCTGGTACGTGGTGGCTGCGGTGCTGGGGCTTGTGCTCGCCGGTGTCGGTACCGGTCTCATCGTGGTGACGGTCAAGAACACGGTGGAGTCGATCGACACCGCTCAGAGCTTCTCCAGCGGGGGCTCCCGGACGGTCCGGTTCGTCCAGGGGGAGACCAAGGCCATCTACGTCTCCCAGTCCGGGAAGAGCCAGGTCAGCTGCCGGATCCCGGGGCTGGGGTCCGGGACGATCAGCCAGCCGGACAGCACCTTCCGTATCACTCTCGGGTCCCGCAGCTGGGAGCGTGTCTTCGAGGTGAAGCCCGGCACGAGCGGTGACTACACGGTCACCTGCGTCTCGGAGCTGCCGGCCGAGTTCGCGGTGGGCGACAAGCCCCGTGTGGGGGCCACGGTCGTCGGCATCGTCGCGGCGGTCGGCTGCTTTCTCGCCGCGGTTGCCGCCGTCGTGAGCATCGTCGTTGTCACCGCTGTGCGGCGCAGCCGCCACCGTCGTCGGCTCCTCGCCGGGTGGGCTCCTCCGCCGCAGTGGGGCTGACCTTCAGCCTTCAGACCCGGTTCGGTCCGGTCCGGTCCGGTCCGGTCCGGTTCGGTTCCGTTCGGATTGCGTCCTGAGGCGGGCGGCTCGTTGCGATCGTTCGTGATCGCCGGTGGTCGTCCATGAGTGCCTGCGATTGCTCGCGATCGCCCGTGATCCTCGCCCCGCGTTTGACCCTGGCCCTTCCGCGGGTACTCTCTACGCCCCGATTGGCCAGCCCCCCGTCCGCTGTGGCAGACTGTCGGAGTTGCTCGGTCGAGTGTTGATGCTGCGCGCCTCCCGCCGGGGGGACCGGAAGCGAGTCCCACAGTACTCGTCAACTCCATGAGGGTTGGACGTACGGGAATCTTCCGGGAAGTGTCAGTGCGGCACCGGCCAGGCACCCGGTGGGCTTTTCGTCCCCGGCTCGCGGTTCTGGTAGGGCCGTGTTCAGTCCCCGCAGGGATGTTCGAACAAGGGACATCTGTGTCGGCGGACGTGCGACACGCCCGACCGCGTGGGTCGGAGAGCGGGGGAGTCCTGGAGACAGGACGACCACCGGGTTCCAGAGCGTTCACAGAGACAGGACTACGGAGTAGCCATGGCGGGACAGAAGATCCGCATTCGGCTCAAGGCCTACGACCACGAGGTCATCGACTCCTCGGCGAAGAAGATCGTCGAGACGGTGACCCGTACTGGTGCGTCGGTCGCGGGCCCGGTGCCGCTGCCCACTGAGAAGAACGTGTACTGCGTCATCAAGTCGCCGCACAAGTACAAGGACTCGCGCGAGCACTTCGAGATGCGCACGCACAAGCGCCTGATCGACATCCTCGACCCCACGCCCAAGACCGTTGACTCTCTGATGCGACTCGACCTCCCGGCCGGTGTCGACATCGAGATCAAGCTCTGAGGGCCGGTGAGCTGAGAATGACCAAGCAGATCAAGGGCATCCTGGGCGAGAAGCTCGGCATGACGCAGGTGTGGGACGAGAACAACCGTGTTGTTCCGGTCACCGTCGTCAAGGCCGGCCCCAATGTCGTCACCCAGGTCCGCACGAACGACGTCGACGGCTACGAGTCCGTCCAGCTCGCCTTCGGCGAGATCGACCCGCGCAAGGTGAACAAGCCCCTCAAGGGTCACTTCGCGAAGGCCGACGTCACCCCCCGTCGCCACCTCGTCGAGATCCGCACGGCTGACGCCGCCGAGTACACGCTCGGCCAGGAAGTCACCGCCGAGGTCTTCGAGGCCGGTGTCAAGGTCGACGTGACCGGCAAGAGCAAGGGCAAGGGCTTCGCCGGTGTCATGAAGCGTCACAACTTCAAGGGCCTCGGCGCCGGACACGGCACCCAGCGCAAGCACCGCTCCCCGGGCTCCATCGGTGGCTGCGCCACCCCGGGCCGTGTGTTCAAGGGCCTCCGCATGGCGGGTCGTATGGGCAACGAGCGGGTCACCACCCAGAACCTGACCGTCCACGCCGTTGACGCGGAGAAGGGTCTGCTGCTCATCAAGGGCGCGGTTCCCGGTCCGAACGGCGGCCTCGTCCTGGTCCGCACCGCGGCCAAGGGGGCCTGAGGTAACGATGAGCACTGTTGACATCCTTTCGCCCGCGGGCGAGAAGGCCGGTACCGTCGAGCTCCCCGCGGAGATCTTCGACGCCAAGGTCAGCGTTCCGCTGATCCACCAGGTCGTCGTCGCGCAGCTGGCCGCCGCCCGCCAGGGCACCCACAAGGTGAAGACCCGTGGCGAGGTCCGCGGTGGCGGCAAGAAGCCGTACCGCCAGAAGGGCACCGGCCGCGCCCGTCAGGGCTCGACCCGCGCCCCGCAGTTCGCCGGTGGTGGCGTCGTGCACGGCCCGACCCCGCGTGACTACTCGCAGCGCACCCCGAAGAAGATGAAGGCCGCCGCCCTGCGCGGTGCCCTCACCGACCGGGCGCGTCACAACCGCATCCACGTCGTCGCCGGCGTGGTCGAGGGCGAGAACCCCAGCACCAAGGCCGCCAAGAGCCTGTTCGGCAAGATCAGCGAGCGCAAGAACCTGCTCCTGGTCGTCGACCGCGCCGACGAGGCCGCGTGGCTGTCCGCCCGCAACCTGCCCCAGGTCCACATCCTGGAGCCGGGCCAGCTGAACACGTACGACGTTCTCGTCTCGGACGACGTGGTCTTCACCCAGGCCGCGTTCGAGTCCTTCGTGTCCGGCCCGAAGGCCAACACCGAAGGGAGCGAGGTCTGATGGCCATCCGTCACCCCGCCATCGCCTCCAAGGCGGCCAAGGCCGCCAAGGCCGCGCGCGTCGCCAAGGCGCGTCGTCACGCCGCCGAGGGCAAGAACACCGTCGAGACGCCGCTGAGCAAGTCGTACACGGACCCCCGTGACGTCCTGCTGAAGCCGGTCGTCTCCGAGAAGAGCTACGCGCTCCTCGACGAGAACAAGTACACGTTCATCGTCGACCCGAACGCCAACAAGACCCAGATCAAGCAGGCCGTCCAGGCGGTCTTCTCGGTCACGGTCACCGGGGTCAACACGATCAACCGCCAGGGCAAGCGCAAGCGCACGAAGACCGGTTTCGGTCAGCGCTCCGCCACCAAGCGCGCGATCGTGACCCTCGCCGAGGGCGACCGCATCGACATCTTCGGCGGTCCGACCGCGTAAGCGGCCGGTCCAGATAATCGGGAATCTTCCGAGGACTGAGAGACAATGGGAATCCGCAAGTACAAGCCGACTACGCC
This sequence comes from Streptomyces sp. YIM S03343, assembly GCF_054729195.1. NCBI lineage: Bacteria > Bacillati > Actinomycetota > Actinomycetes > Kitasatosporales > Streptomycetaceae > Streptomyces > Streptomyces sp. YIM S03343. The sequence continues at coordinate 3,831,776 of NZ_JBPUKX010000001.1, read as the reverse complement.
GGGCCGTCGTGGTGCCAGCGTCGCCGACTTCGTCGAGGTCACGCGGTCCACGCCGGAGAAGTCGCTGGTCCGCCCGCTGCACAGCAAGGGCGGCCGTAACAACGCCGGTCGTGTGACCGTTCGCCACCAGGGTGGCGGACACAAGCGCGCCTACCGAGTGATCGACTTCCGTCGTCACGACAAGGACGGCGTGCCGGCGAAGGTCGCGCACATCGAGTACGACCCCAACCGCACCGCGCGCATCGCGCTGCTGCACTACGCCGACGGCGAGAAGCGTTACATCCTCGCCCCGCGCAACCTGCAGCAGGGCGACACCGTGGAGAACGGTCCCGGGGCCGACATCAAGCCGGGCAACAACCTTGCCCTGCGCAACATCCCCGTCGGTACCACGATCCACGCGATCGAGCTCCGTCCCGGCGGTGGCGCCAAGTTCGCCCGTTCCGCGGGTGCCTCGGTGCAGTTGCTGGCGCGTGAGGGTGCCATGGCGACCCTCCGTATGCCGTCCGGCGAGATCCGCATGGTGGACGCGCGCTGCCGCGCCACCGTCGGTGAGGTCGGCAACGCCGAGCAGAGCAACATCAACTGGGGCAAGGCGGGCCGCAAGCGGTGGCTGGGCGTCCGCCCGACCGTCCGTGGTGTCGTCATGAACCCGGTCGACCACCCGCACGGTGGTGGTGAGGGCCGGACCTCCGGTGGCCGTCACCCCGTGTCCCCCTGGGGCCAGAAGGAAGGCCGTACTCGTTCGCCCAAGAAGGCGTCGAACAAGTACATCGTCCGCCGCCGCAAGACGAACAAGAAGCGCTAAGGACGGGTTGAGATGCCGCGTAGCCTGAAGAAGGGGCCCTTCGTCGACGACCACCTGATGAAGAAGGTGGACGTACAGAACGAAGCCGGTTCCAAGAACGTCATCAAGACCTGGTCCCGCCGCTCGATGATCGTCCCGGCCATGCTCGGCCACACGATCGCGGTGCACAACGGCAAGACCCACATCCCGGTGTTCGTCACCGAGTCGATGGTCGGCCACAAGCTCGGCGAGTTCTCGCCGACGCGCACCTTCCGGGGTCACGTCAAGGACGACCGGAAGTCGAAGCGCCGCTAAGCGGATCGCATTCAGACACGTAAGTAACTGAAGGGACAACCATGGAAGCCAGGGCCCAGGCGCGGTACATCCGCGTCACGCCCATGAAGGCCCGCCGCGTGGTGGACCTCATCCGTGGCATGGACGCCACGGAGGCCCAGGCCGTCCTGCGATTCGCTCCGCAGGCAGCCTCCGTGCCCGTCGGCAAGGTGCTCGACAGCGCCATCGCCAACGCCGCGCACAACTACGACCACACCGACGCCGACAGCCTCTTCATCTCGGAGGCGTATGTCGACGAGGGCCCGACCCTGAAGCGGTTCCGTCCGCGCGCCCAGGGCCGTGCCTACCGGATCCGCAAGCGGACCAGCCACATCACCGTGGTCGTCAGCAGCAAGGAAGGAACCCGGTAATGGGCCAGAAGGTTAACCCGCATGGGTTCCGGCTCGGTGTCACCACGGACTTCAAGTCCCGGTGGTACGCCGACAAGCTGTACAAGGACTACGTCAAGGAAGACGTCGCCATCCGCCGGATGATGACGTCCGGCATGGAGCGCGCCGGCATCTCCAAGGTCGAGATCGAGCGCACCCGTGACCGTGTGCGTGTGGACATCCACACCGCTCGTCCGGGCATCGTCATCGGCCGCCGCGGCGCCGAGGCCGACCGCATCCGCGGCGACCTCGAGAAGCTCACCGGCAAGCAGGTCCAGCTGAACATCCTCGAGGTCAAGAACCCCGAGACCGATGCCCAGCTGGTCGCGCAGGCCGTCGCCGAGCAGCTCTCCTCCCGCGTCTCCTTCCGCCGGGCCATGCGCAAGAGCATGCAGTCCGCCATGAAGGCCGGCGCCAAGGGCATCAAGATCCAGTGCGGTGGCCGCCTCGGCGGCGCCGAGATGTCCCGCTCGGAGTTCTACCGCGAGGGCCGTGTGCCCCTGCACACGCTCCGCGCGAACGTGGACTACGGCTTCTTCGAGGCCAAGACGACCTTCGGCCGTATCGGTGTGAAGGTCTGGATCTACAAGGGCGACGTCAAGAACATCGCCGAGGTCCGCGCCGAGAACGCCGCAGCCCGCGCGGGCAACCGCCCGGCGCGCGGCGGTGCCGACCGCCCGGCCCGTGGTGGCCGCGGTGGCGAGCGGCGCGGTCGCAAGCCGCAGCAGGCTCCGGCTGCCGAGGCCCCCAAGGCCGAGGCTCCCGCCGCCGCTCCGGCTGAGAGCACCGGAACGGAGGCCTGACCGACATGCTGATCCCCCGTAGGGTCAAGCACCGCAAGCAGCACCACCCCACGCGCAGCGGCGCTGCCAAGGGCGGTACCACGGTCGCGTTCGGCGAGTACGGCATCCAGGCGCTCACCCCGGCGTATGTGACCAACCGTCAGATCGAGGCCGCTCGTATCGCCATGACGCGTCACATCAAGCGTGGTGGCAAGGTCTGGATCAACATCTACCCGGACCGTCCGCTCACCAAGAAGCCCGCCGAGACCCGCATGGGTTCCGGTAAGGGTTCCCCGGAGTGGTGGATCGCCAACGTCAAGCCCGGACGCGTGATGTTCGAGCTGTCGTACCCCAACGAGAAGATCGCCCGTGAGGCGCTGACCCGTGCGGCCCACAAGCTGCCGATGAAGTGCCGGATCGTCAAGCGCGAGGCAGGTGAAGCGTGATGTCGGCCGGTACCAAGGCGTCCGAGCTGCGCGAGCTGGGCAACGAGGAGCTTCTGGGCAAGCTCCGCGAGGCCAAGGAAGAGCTGTTCAACCTCCGCTTCCAGGCGGCGACCGGTCAGCTTGAGAACCACGGCCGTCTGAAGGCGGTCCGCAAGGACATCGCGCGGATCTACACCCTGATGCGCGAGCGTGAGCTGGGCATCGAAACGGTGGAGAACGCCTGATGAGCGAGAACAACGTGACTGAGAAGACCGAGGCGCGCGGTTTCCGCAAGACCCGTGAGGGTCTCGTCGTCAGCGACAAGATGGACAAGACCGTCGTCGTCGCCGTCGAGGACCGCGTCAAGCACGCCCTGTACGGCAAGGTCATCCGCCGTACGAACAAGCTCAAGGCGCACGACGAGCAGAACGCCGCGGGTGTCGGCGACCGCGTCCTCCTCATGGAGACCCGGCCGCTGTCCGCGACGAAGCGCTGGCGCGTCGTCGAGATCCTCGAGAAGGCGAAGTAACCGAGCGGGGGCTCACGCCCTCGTCGGCCCCCGCTGGGGGCTTCACCGCCGGGCCCTCGGGCCGGGCGGGCGGGCCCCCGCCGGGTGCCGCCGCGGCCTGAGGGCCGACGGCGGTCACCCAGCGCCCGCCGAGGCGGCGCCGCTTTGGGCCCCAGGGCCCGGGCGGCGCGCGACCCGGCGGACGGGCTTCCCTCCCCGAGGCACAAGTAATTCCTGCGGGAGCTGCTCGCAGGACGGTTCCGCCAGGCTCGCAGGGCCGCCCTACAAGGGCCCTGCGGGAACCGGCAGACAATCAGGAGATAGACGTGATCCAGCAGGAGTCGCGACTGCGTGTCGCCGACAACACTGGTGCGAAGGAAATCCTTTGCATCCGTGTGCTCGGTGGCTCCGGTCGCCGCTACGCGGGCATCGGTGACGTCATCGTCGCCACCGTCAAGGACGCGATCCCCGGTGGCAACGTGAAGAAGGGTGACGTCGTCAAGGCGGTCATCGTTCGCACCGTCAAGGAGCGCCGCCGTCCGGACGGCTCGTACATCCGCTTCGACGAGAACGCCGCCGTCATTCTGAAGAACGACGGCGACCCTCGTGGCACCCGCATCTTCGGCCCGGTCGGCCGGGAGCTGCGCGAGAAGAAGTTCATGAAGATCATCTCGCTCGCGCCGGAGGTGCTGTAAGCATGAAGATCAAGAAGGGTGACCTGGTCCAGGTCGTCACCGGCAAGGACAAGGGCAAGCAGGGCAAGGTCATCGCGGCCTTCCCCCGCGAGGACCGCGTCCTGGTCGAGGGCGTCAACCGGGTCAAGAAGCACACCAAGGCCGGTCCGACCGCTCGCGGTTCGCAGGCCGGCGGCATCGTCACGACCGAGGCGCCGATCCACGTCTCCAACGTCCAGCTGGTCGTTGAGAAGGACGGCAAGAAGGTCGTCACGCGTGTCGGTTACCGCTTCGACGACGAGGGCAACAAGATCCGCGTTGCCAAGCGGACGGGTGAGGACATCTGATGGCTACCACCACCACGCCGCGTCTCAAGACGAAGTACCGCGAGGAGATCGCGGGCAAGCTGCGCGACGAGTTCAAGTACGAGAACGTCATGCAGGTGCCCGGCCTCGTCAAGATCGTGGTCAACATGGGTGTGGGCGACGCCGCCCGCGACTCCAAGCTGATCGAGGGCGCCATCCGCGACCTCACCACGATCACCGGTCAGAAGCCGGCCGTCACCAAGGCCCGCAAGTCCATCGCGCAGTTCAAGCTGCGTGAGGGCCAGCCGATCGGTGCCCACGTCACGCTCCGTGGCGACCGCATGTGGGAGTTCCTGGACCGCACCCTGTCGCTCGCGCTCCCGCGCATCCGCGACTTCCGTGGTCTGTCCCCCAAGCAGTTCGACGGCCGTGGCAACTACACCTTCGGTCTCACGGAGCAGGTCATGTTCCACGAGATCGACCAGGACAAGATCGACCGCGTCCGGGGTATGGACATCACCGTGGTCACCACGGCGACCAACGACGCTGAGGGCCGCGCGCTCCTTCGTCACCTCGGCTTCCCGTTCAAGGAGGCGTGAGCGAGATGGCGAAGAAGGCTCTGATCGCTAAGGCTGCTCGCAAGCCCAAGTTCGGTGTGCGCGCGTACACCCGCTGCCAGCGCTGCGGTCGTCCGCACTCCGTCTACCGCAAGTTCGGCCTCTGCCGTGTGTGCCTTCGTGAGATGGCTCACCGCGGCGAGCTGCCGGGCGTGACCAAGAGCTCCTGGTAATCCCGTATTTCGGGATTCTGGGACCTCTCGGTAAGCAACCGGGCCGGCGAAGGTCCGCTCTCCTGATGCCGTAGGCTGGGAGGGTTGGGCTTTCGCCGCCCTGGATCACCCGCGGACAGATGTCCGCCGAAAGATTGCTTACTACGCCGTAGGTCCCCGCGCCGCACCCGTCCCGTCTCAGAAGTACGGGGAGAGGGATGGCGCATATAGGAAACCCCGGCGAGAAAGGCCACAGGCCAATTCATGACCATGACTGATCCGATCGCAGACATGCTGACGCGTCTGCGGAATGCGAACTCGGCCTACCACGACTCGGTAGCGATGCCGCACTCCAAGATCAAGTCCCACATCGCGGAGATCCTCCAGCAGGAGGGCTTCATCACCGGCTGGAAGACCGAGGACGCCGAGGTCGGCAAGAACCTCGTCCTCGAGCTGAAGTTCGGCCCGAACCGTGAGCGCTCCATCGCGGGCATCAAGCGGATCTCCAAGCCCGGTCTCCGGGTCTACGCGAAGTCCACCAACCTGCCGAAGGTGCTCGGCGGCCTGGGCGTGGCGATCATCTCCACGTCGCACGGGCTCCTCACCGACAAGCAGGCCGGCAAGAAGGGCGTGGGTGGGGAAGTCCTCGCCTACGTCTGGTAGCGGAAGGGAACGGAGGAAACAGCTATGTCGCGCATCGGCAAGCTCCCCATCGCGGTTCCCGCCGGCGTGGACGTCACCATCGACGGCCGCACGGTCTCGGTCAAGGGCCCCAAGGGCTCGCTGACCCACACCGTCGTGGCGCCGATCGAGATCGCCAAGGGCGAGGACGGCACCCTGAAGGTGACCCGCCCCAACGACGAGCGTCAGAGCAGGGCCCTGCACGGCCTCTCCCGCACGCTGGTGGCGAACATGATCACCGGCGTGACCCAGGGTTACGTGAAGAAGCTCGAGATCAGCGGTGTCGGTTACCGCGTGGCCGCCAAGGGCGCGAACCTCGAGTTCGCGCTCGGTTACAGCCACCCGATCACCGTCGAGGCCCCCGAGGGCATCACCTTCACGGTGGTGAACCCGACCCATTTCCAGGTCGAGGGCATCGACAAGCAGAAGGTCGGCGAGGTTGCGGCCAACATCCGCAAGCTGCGCAAGCCCGACCCGTACAAGGCCAAGGGCGTCAAGTACGAGGGCGAAGTCATCCGCCGCAAGGTCGGAAAGGCGGGTAAGTAAGCCATGGCATACGGGCAGAAGATCCTCAAGGGCGACGCCTACAAGCGCGCCGCGATCAAGCGCCGCCACACCCGGATCCGCAAGCGGGTCAACGGTACGGCGGAGCGCCCCCGTCTGGTCGTGACCCGCTCCAACCGTCACATCGTGGCGCAGGTGATCGACGACCTCAAGGGCCACACCCTGGCATCGGCGTCCACTCTGGACACCTCGATCCGCGGTGGCGAGGGCGACAAGTCCGCGCAGGCCAAGCAGGTCGGCGCCCTGGTCGCCGAGCGTGCCAAGGCCGCCGGTGTCGAGGCTGTCGTGTTCGACCGTGGTGGCAACCAGTACGCGGGGCGCATCGCCGCCCTGGCGGACGCCGCCCGCGAAGCCGGGCTCAGGTTCTGAGCAGCCGTAGCTAGCGGAAAAGAGAGAGGTAATCCAATGGCTGGACCCCAGCGCCGCGGTGGCGGTGCCGGTGGCGGCGAGCGGCGGGACCGGAAGGGCCGTGACGGCGGCGCTGCTGCCGCCGAGAAGACCGCGTACGTCGAGCGCGTCGTCGCGATCAACCGTGTCGCCAAGGTTGTGAAGGGTGGTCGTCGCTTCAGCTTCACCGCGCTGGTCGTGGTGGGCGACGGTGACGGCACCGTGGGTGTCGGTTACGGCAAGGCCAAGGAGGTGCCGGCCGCCATCGCCAAGGGTGTGGAGGAGGCCAAGAAGCACTTCTTCAAGGTCCCCCGGATCCAGGGCACCATCCCGCACCCCATCCAGGGTGAGAAGGCTGCCGGCGTCGTGCTGCTCAAGCCCGCGTCCCCCGGTACCGGCGTCATCGCCGGTGGCCCGGTGCGTGCGGTGCTCGAGTGCGCCGGTATCCACGACATCCTGTCGAAGTCGCTCGGCTCCGACAACGCGATCAACATCGTGCACGCGACCGTGGCGGCCCTGAAGGGCCTGCAGCGTCCCGAGGAGGTCGCGGCCCGCCGTGGCCTGCCCCTGGAGGACGTCGCCCCCGCGGCTCTGCTGCGTGCTCGTGCCGGAGTGGGTGCGTGATGGCTCAGCTCAAGATCACGCAGGTCAAGTCCTACATCGGCAGCAAGCAGAACCACCGTGAAACCCTGCGGTCCCTCGGGCTCAAGGGCATCAACGACGTGGTCGTCAAGGAAGACCGCCCCGAGTTCCGTGGCATGGTGCGCCATGTCCGTCACCTCGTGACGGTCGAGGAGGTGGACTGATCATGGCGGAGACGAACCCGCTCAAGATCCACAACCTCCGTCCCGCCCCCGGCGCCAAGACCGCCAAGACCCGTGTCGGTCGTGGTGAGGGCTCGAAGGGTAAGACGGCCGGTCGTGGTACCAAGGGCACCAAGGCCCGCTACCAGGTTCCGGAGCGCTTCGAGGGCGGCCAGATGCCGCTGCACATGCGCCTCCCGAAGCTGAAGGGCTTCACGAACCCGTTCAAGACCGAGTACCAGGTCGTGAACCTCGACAAGCTGGCCACGCTCTACCCCGAGGGTGGCGAGGTCACCGTCGAGGGTCTGGTGGCCAAGGGCGCCGTTCGCAAGAACTCGCTCGTCAAGGTCCTCGGCCAGGGCGAGGTCTCCGTGGCGCTGCAGGTGACGGTCGACGCCGTCTCCGGCTCCGCCAAGGAGAAGATCACCGCCGCCGGCGGCACGGTCACCGAGCTGCTCTGAACCCCTCAGGCGCTTCGATGACATGAACGGTCCCGACCGGGGATACCCACAAAAGGGGTATCCCCGGTCGGTCGTTCCTAGGGGGCCTCTGTCGCCGGTATGGTGGCCAGCACTGCCCACTTTCACCGGGCGCCCCACATGGGGCACCCTGAACGGCAGCCGACCGTTGGTCATTTGTCACACCGTTGTGCCGCACCGTTTTGTCACACTGTTTTTCTCTATTCGTCGCACCTCAAGACCGTCGCCCTTGACGCACTTGCGCGGGGGTCGCAGGAGGCACCGTGCTCACCGCGTTCGCCCGGGCGTTCAGGACGCCCGACCTGCGCAAGAAGCTGCTCTTCACGCTGGGCATCATCGTGGTCTACCGGGTCGGTACCCACGTCCCGATCCCCGGCGTCAACTACAAGGCCGTCCAGACCTGTGTGAACGAGGCGTCCGGCAACCAGGGCCTGTTCGGCCTGGTCAACATGTTCAGCGGCGGCGCGCTCCTCCAGATCACGATCTTCGCGCTAGGCATCATGCCGTACATCACGGCGAGCATCATCCTTCAGCTGCTGACCGTCGTGATCCCGCGTCTGGAAGCCCTCAAGAAGGAGGGCCAGGCGGGTACGGCGAAGATCACGCAGTACACGCGGTATCTCACGGTGGCGCTCGCCATCCTCCAGGGCACCGGCCTGGTGGCCACCGCCCGCAGCGGCGCCCTGTTCTCCGGGTGCTCGACCGCGGGCAACATCGTCCCGGACCGCGCGATCTTCACCACCATCACCATGGTGATCACCATGACGGCCGGTACGGCCGTGGTGATGTGGCTCGGCGAGCTCATCACCGACCGCGGCATCGGCAACGGCATGTCGATCCTGATGTTCATCTCGATCGCCGCGACCTTCCCGTCCAACCTGTGGGCCATCAAGAAGCAGGGCACCCTGGCCGGCGGCTGGATCGAGTTCGGCACCGTCATCGGGATCGGCCTGGTCATGGTCGGCCTGGTGGTCTTCGTGGAGCAGGCCCAGCGCCGCATCCCCGTGCAGTACGCCAAGCGCATGATCGGCCGCCGGTCCTACGGCGGCACCTCGACGTACATCCCGCTGAAGGTCAACCAGGCGGGTGTCATCCCGGTCATCTTCGCGTCGTCGCTGCTCTACATCCCCGCACTGATCGCCCAGTTCTCCGGCGGGAACTCGGGCTGGAAGTCGTGGGTGCAGCAGAACCTGACCAAGGGCGACCACCCGATCTACATCACCAGCTACTTCTTGCTGATCGTTTTCTTCGCGTTCTTCTACGTGGCGATCTCCTTCAACCCCGAGGAAGTCGCCGACAACATGAAGAAGTATGGTGGCTTCATCCCGGGCATCCGGGCTGGCCGACCGACCGCTGAGTACCTGTCGTACGTGCTCAACCGGATCACCTGGCCGGGTTCGCTGTACTTGGGTCTGATCGCTCTCGTACCGACGATGGCGTTGGTCGGCTTCAACGCGAGCGGGAACTTCCCCTTCGGTGGGACGAGCATCCTGATCATCGTGGGTGTGGGTCTTGAGACGGTGAAGCAGATCGAGAGCCAGCTCCAGCAGCGCAATTACGAAGGGTTCCTCCGCTGATGCGAATCGTCCTCGTCGGCCCGCCGGGCGCCGGAAAAGGGACGCAAGCCGCGTACCTCGCAAAGAACCTCGCCATTCCACACATCTCCACGGGCGATCTCTTCCGCGCCAACATCAGCCGCCAGACGGAGCTGGGCAAGCTCGCCAAGTCGTACATGGACGCGGGCAACCTGGTCCCGGACGAGGTCACCATCGCGATGGCCAAGGACCGCATGGAGCAGCCGGACGCCGGGAACGGTTTCCTGCTGGACGGTTTTCCGCGCAATGTCTCGCAGGCCGAGGCGCTCGACGAGCTGCTGAAGACGGAGAACATCGGGCTCGACGCGGTACTCGACCTGGAAGTCCCCGAGGACGAGGTGGTCAAGCGCATCGCCGGCCGCCGCATCTGCCGCCACGACTCGGCCCATGTTTTCCATGTGGTGTACAAGCAGCCGAAGCAGGACAGCGTCTGCGACGAGTGCGGCGGCGAGCTCTATCAGCGTGACGACGACTCCGAGGACACGGTCCGCAAGCGCCTGGAGGTCTACCACACCCAGACCGAGCCGATCATCGACTACTACCGGTCCCAGGACCTGGTGGTCACGATCAGCGCGCTCGGCAAGGTGGAAGAGGTCACCGGCCGGGCCATGGAGGGCCTGAAGGCGAAGGCCGCGGCCCGGTAGCTGTCGGTGGAACGTCCGGCCGTGGCGCCCGTACGGGTGTCACGGCCGTACTGTTGTGTAGGTAATCGGCTGACCATCGGCAGCCGATCTTGCAGCCGGTCTTGCAGCAGATCGGTTGCCGATCGGTCGCCCATCGGTTGACATGAGTGACGGAGAGCGCAGGGCCCCCATGGTGCAGATCAAGTCCCCCCAGCAGATCGCCAAGATGCGTGAGGCGGGGCTGGTCGTCGCCGCCATCCACGCGGCCACCCGCGAGGCCGCGGTGCCCGGGGCGTCCACCAAGGATCTGGACCAGGTCGCCCGCAAGGTGCTCGCCGAGCACAACGCCAAGCCCAACTTCCTCGGCTACGGCGGCTTCCCGGCCACCATCTGCACCTCGGCCAACGAGGTCGTGGTGCACGGCATCCCCTCCGACGAGGTCGTCCTCAAGGACGGCGACATCATCTCCATCGACTGCGGGGCGATCATCGACGGCTGGCACGGCGACGCCGCCTACACCGCGTTCGTCGGCTCCGGCCACGCCCCCGAGCTGATCGAGCTCTCCCGGGTCACCGAGGAGTCGATGTGGGCGGGCATCGCCGCGATGAAGCAGGGCAGCCGGCTGGTCGACGTCTCCCGCGCCATCGAGACCTACATCCGCCGCCAGCCGAAGCCGGGCGGCGGCAAGTACGGGATCATCGAGGACTACGGCGGCCACGGCATCGGCACCGAGATGCACATGGACCCGCATCTGCTGAACTACGTCGACCGGCGCCGCGGCAAGGGCCCCAAGCTGGTCCCCGGCTTCTGCCTGGCCATCGAGCCGATGGTCTCCCTCGGAACACCGCGCACCCAGGTCCTGGAAGACAACTGGACCGTGATCACCACCGACGGCACCTGGTCCTCCCACTGGGAGCACTCGGTCGCCCTGACGGAACAGGGCCCGCTGGTGCTGACGGCACCCGACGGTGGCAAGGCCAAGCTGGCGGAGATGGGCATCACGGCGGCCCCGGACCCGCTGGGCTGAGGGCCGGGCGGCCCCGGACCCGCTGGGCTGAGAGCCGCGCGGCCGCGGACCCGCTGGGCTGAGAGCCGCGCGGCCGCGGAGGGAGCGGGCGGAGGGCGTGCGCGAGGTGACCGGCCTCGCGCGCCATCTCGTACGACATCTCTCGTACGACATCTCTCGTACGACATCTCTCGTACGACATTTGTCGCGTCGTACGGCACCTCTCGCCGCCGCCCGCATAATGATCTTCGCAGTGGGGCAGACTCCCCCGATTCGTCTTTCAGGGTGCGGTTGACGTAGACTGACTCGTCGGCTCCCTTGCACCCGCATGTCCGCATGCGCTCGGACGGTGCGCAGGAGCCGATCAAGGTAGTCGATTCCGAAGGGCGAAGCGTGGCCAAGAAGCAAGGTGCCATCGAGATCGAGGGCACTGTCGTCGAGTCTCTGCCGAACGCCATGTTCAAGGTCGAGCTCCAGAACGGCCACCAGGTCCTGGCACACATCAGCGGCAAGATGCGTATGCACTACATCCGCATCCTCCCTGACGACCGGGTCGTGGTGGAGCTGTCTCCGTACGACCTGACGCGTGGCCGGATCGTCTACCGCTACAAGTAGATCTTGCCCACGTCCCGCGCGAGCGGGGCCGCCGGCAACTGACCCGGAGAACCTCAATCCCATGAAGGTCAAGCCGAGCGTCAAGAAGATCTGCGACAAGTGCAGGGTGATCCGCCGTCACGGCCGGGTCATGGTCATTTGCGAGAACCCGCGCCACAAGCAGCGCCAGGGCTGACGCACGACCGATCCCTCTGCTTCGATCCGCAGAGATTCGCGCGACGCAAACTGAATATGTTCATACGCAGGACCCGAGCCCCAGGGCTCGACACCCCCGGCTCGGAGGCCGGGGACCCAGTCCGTACCAAATCTTCGCCCGCACCCTGTGCGGAGCGCGAAGAGGCCGGCGGCTGGGAGCCGGTTCTGCGGAAGACCTCCGAAGACAACTGGAGCCATTGAATGGCACGCGTTTCCGGTGTCGACATCCCGCGCGAAAAGCGCGTGGAGGTCGCCCTCACCTACGTGTTCGGCATCGGCCGGACCCTCTCGCAGGAGACGCTGGCTGCGACCGGCGTCGACCCGAACACCCGTGTTCGTGACCTGACCGAAGAGCAGCTCGTCGCGATCCGCGAGTACGTCGACAACAACATCAAGACCGAGGGTGACCTCCGTCGCGAGATCCAGGCCGACATCCGCCGCAAGGTCGAGATCGGCTGCTACCAGGGTCTGCGGCACCGCCGCGGTCTGCCCGTCCGCGGTCAGCGCACCAGCACCAACGCCCGCACCCGCAAGGGCCCGCGTCGCGCCATCGCCGGCAAGAAGAAGCCGGGCAAGAAGTAGTCCGCAGCGGACACCCTGTCCACGGTCTTCGCTGTAGGACCGACCACCTCCCGTAGGAGTTAGTAGATGCCCCCCAAGGGTCGTCAGGGCGCTGCCAAGAAGGTGCGCCGCAAGGAAAAGAAGAACGTCGCTCACGGCCACGCGCACATCAAGAGCACGTTCAACAACACGATCGTCTCCATCACGGACCCGTCCGGCAACGTGATCTCCTGGGCCTCCGCCGGCCACGTCGGCTTCAAGGGCTCCCGGAAGTCCACGCCGTTCGCCGCGCAGATGGCCGCCGAGTCGGCTGCCCGCCGCGCCCAGGAGCACGGCATGCGCAAGGTCGACGTGTTCGTGAAGGGCCCGGGTTCCGGCCGCGAGACCGCGATCCGCTCCCTGCAGGCCACGGGCCTCGAGGTCGGCTCCATCCAGGACGTCACCCCGACCCCGCACAACGGCTGCCGTCCGCCGAAGCGCCGCCGCGTCTGATCGGGTGCGGCGGCGTTCTCCGCGTGAGCGGAGGTGAACCCCGCCGCCGCGTCTGACGCTCCGGTCCGTGCCGCAGGCACGGTTTGGCTTGAGGTTCGGGCGGTACGGCTCCGTAGAGGCGTGCCGCCCGTACCCTTGCAGTACCCGCGCTTTTCACGGGCGCGGCTTCCGTCGGACGTCAAATAGCGGGCGTCCACGAATGAAGGATCTGATCACCACATGCTGATCGCTCAGCGTCCCTCGTTGACCGAAGAGGTCGTCGACGAGTTCCGCTCCCGGTTCGTGATCGAGCCGCTGGAGCCGGGCTTCGGCTACACCCTCGGCAACTCGCTCCGCCGCACCCTCCTGTCGTCGATCCCCGGTGCCGCCGTCACCAGCATCCGCATCGACGGTGTCCTGCACGAGTTCACCACCGTGCCGGGCGTCAAGGAGGACGTCACCGACCTCATCCTCAACATCAAGCAACTGGTCGTGTCCAGCGAGCACGACGAGCCCGTCGTAATGTACCTGCGCAAGCAGGGCCCGGGCCTCGTGACCGCCGCCGACATCGCCCCGCCCGCCGGTGTCGAGGTGCACAACCCCGACCTGGTCCTCGCCACGCTCAACGGCAAGGGCAAGCTGGAGATGGAGCTGACCGTCGAGCGCGGTCGCGGCTATGTCTCCGCCGTGCAGAACAAGCAGGTGGGCCAGGAGATCGGCCGTATCCCGGTCGACTCGATCTACAGCCCCGTGCTCAAGGTCACGTACAAGGTCGAGGCCACGCGTGTCGAGCAGCGCACCGACTTCGACAAGCTGATCGTCGACGTCGAGACCAAGCAGGCGATGCGTCCCCGTGACGCCATGGCCTCCGCCGGCAAGACGCTGGTCGAGCTGTTCGGTCTCGCCCGCGAGCTGAACATCGACGCCGAGGGCATCGACATGGGCCCGTCCCCCACGGACGCCGCCCTGGCCGCCGACCTCGCGCTGCCGATCGAGGAGCTGGAACTCACCGTCCGCTCCTACAACTGCCTCAAGCGTGAGGGCATCCACTCCGTGGGTGAGCTGGTCGCACGCTCCGAGGCGGACCTGCTGGACATCCGCAACTTCGGTGCGAAGTCCATCGACGAGGTCAAGGCGAAGCTGGCCGGGATGGGTCTCGCGCTCAAGGACAGCCCGCCCGGATTCGACCCCACCGCTGCGGCGGACGCGTTCGGGGCGGACGACGACGCGGATGCGGGCTTCGTCGAGACCGAGCAGTACTGAGAACTCGGGCCGTCCGGTCCGTACCCGGGTGCGGGTGCGCTGTGCTTGATCGCGCCACGCGGCGCAGCCGCAGATCGGTACCGCCCCGCGCCCCTTCCGGGAGCGCCCCTTCGGGGCTGCTCCCGGATCTTCGACAGACGACCGTCTGCTCGGATACTGACCCCGGTACCTGATACGGCCAGGGCAGACACACAGGAGAAGAACCATGCCGAAGCCCACCAAGGGTGCCCGTCTGGGCGGCAGTGCCGCGCACGAGAAGCTGCTGCTCGCGAACCTCGCGAAGGCGCTCTTCGAGCACGGCCGTATCACCACCACCGAGGCGAAGGCCCGCCGTCTGCGGCCGTACGCCGAGCGTCTGGTCACCAAGGCGAAGAAGGGCGACCTTCACAACCGCCGTCAGGTGCTCCAGGTGATCACGGACAAGAGCGTCGTCCACACGCTCTTCACCGAGATCGGCCCGCGCTACGAAAACCGTCCGGGTGGCTACACCCGTATCACCAAGATCGGCAACCGCCGTGGCGACAACGCGCCCATGGCCGTGATCGAGCTGGTCGAGGCGCTGACGGTGCAGCAGAACGCCGTGGGTGAGGCCGAGGCCGCGACGCGGCGTGCCGCCAAGGACGCGGAGGAGACCAAGGTCGATGCGACCAAGGTCGACGAGGCCGAGGCCGCCGAGGAGGCCCCCGAGGCCGCCGAGGAGTCGAAGGACGCGTAAGCGTCTGCGGGGTTCTGTGCGTTCTGCGGCTGCGGCGCCGTCGTGGCTGGTCGCGCAGTTCCCCGCGCCCCTTCAGGGCGCTTGCGGGCCCGTCCCTTCATGGGGGCGGGCCCGCTTTCGTGTGTCCGCACCCGCATCCGCGCCTGAGAGGATCTGTTCGTGAGTGACAAAGCACAGCCCGGGTCCGTACGCATCCGCCTCGATCTGTCCTACGACGGCACCGCCTTCCACGGCTGGGCCAAGCAGGCCGGAGGCAGGCGCACCGTGCAGGAGGAGATCCAGGACGCCCTGCGTACTGTGACCCGGTCCCGCGAGACGTACGAGCTGACCGTGGCCGGACGCACCGACGCCGGGGTGCACGCCCGCGGTCAGGTGGCGCATGTGGATCTGCCCGAGGCGGTGTGGCGGGAGCACCACGAGAAGCTGCTCAAGCGGCTCGCCGGGCGCCTGCCGAAGGATGTGCGGGTGTGGGCCCTGCGGGAGGCACCGAAAGGTTTCGACGCCCGCTTCTCAGCCGTCTGGCGCCGCTACGCCTACCGCGTCACCGACAACCCCGGGGGAGTGGACCCGCTGCTCCGCGGCCATGTCCTGTGGCACGACTGGCCGCTCGACGTGGCCGCCATGAACGAGGCCGCCGGCGCGCTGCTGGGCGAGCACGACTTCGCCGCGTACTGCAAGAAGCGGGAGGGCGCCACCACCATCCGCACCCTCCAGGAGCTGAGCCTGGTCAAGGACGCCGACGGGATCATCACGGCCACGGTGCGCGCGGACGCGTTCTGCCACAACATGGTGCGCTCGCTGATCGGCGCGCTGCTCTTCGTCGGCGACGGCCACCGTCCCCCGGACTGGCCGGGCAAGGTCCTCGCCGCCGGGGTGCGCGACTCGGCGGTGCATGTCGTACGCCCGCACGGCCTGACCCTGGAGGAGGTCGGCTACCCGGCCGACGACCGACTGGCGGCGCGCAGCAAGGAAGCGCGGAACAAGCGGTCGCTGCCGGGCGGGTGTTGCTGACGGGAGTGCCGTGAAGGGGCGCGGGGAACTGCGCGACCAGCCACGACGGACCCGCAGACGATCGACGGCCGATCGCGGCACTTCCCACTGAGCGCTTAGGCAGCGGCCCACGTGGCGAGGGTAGCGCCCAGCGCCCCCGCGGCTTTGTCGGCGTCGTTGCCGTCGCCGCGGGCGTCGGGGGCCAGTTCCACGTGCAGGAACGGGGAGTGCTGACGTGTCGCCGACCTGCCCTGGACGTTCAGCGTGCCCTCCAGCGGGCAGTGTGCCGACCAGCCCCGGCAGACGCGCAGGCCGTCCGCTTCCATGCGGTCGGCGAGCGCCGAGGCGGCGTTGGACGCGCTCTGTGCGGCGCCGCCGGAGATGACGGCGTCGTAGGGGCCGCCGGAGGACTCGGCGAAACCGTGGACCTGGAGGCCCGGCACCCCGTACTTCTGCAGGGTCACGACGATGGTGTGGAAGGCGCTGTCCTCGCGGTGCGCGACGTCCGCGGCGCCGTTCTGCCCGGCCTTCCGGTGGGCTCCGGCCAGGACCAGGGAGCCGCCGGGACTGTCCTCCAGCAGGCGTAGACCGAGCTTCTCGGTGTCCTGGTCGGAGACCGGGTGCGGAACCTGGACGTTCCAGCGGGTGCGGGAGTCCGCGTTCAGGTAGAGGCGGCCCCAGTGCGCGGCTCTGCCCGGCCCGGTGGCGGCGATCTCGTCGTAGCGGTGGCCGGATCCGGTGTCGGTGAGCCGCGTGACGCCGAGGCCGAGCGGGGCGAGCAGGCGCTGGGCCTGTGCCGCGTCTCCCTCAAGCAGGTGCCCCACGGCCTGGGAGAGCCGGTCGCGTTCGGTCCTGTCCGGCGGCGTGTAGGGACCGCCGGGGCGGAAGTCCGCGGTGTACGAGAGGACACGCTCGTGGATGTCCACCAGCTCCCGGGCCCGCGGGACCGAATCGTTCGCGGCCTCGTGCGACGGCGTACCGCAGGCTGCCAGACCGATCGTCAGACCTGCCACGGCGAAGATCAGTAGGAAATGTGACTGTCTTGTGATCGGTGACCTATGTTTCATGGTGTGTCGCATGTGAACATATCGCGGTGACATTCCGTAGGTCTCACCGTAAGTCTCTCCGTATGACTCGCTTGCTGGCGACTCTGGGCCTTGTGGCCGTTCTGGGCGCCGGCTGTTCCGCCGGACCTTCGGACGTACGGATCAAGGCGGGCGGCCGCAGCTTCACGGTGGCCGCCGCGGGCGATGTGCTCATCCATCCCGAACTGGTGGAACAGGCGGCAAAGGACGCCAAGAAGACGGGCAAGGGGGTGGACGGGCTGGACTTCGGACCGCTCATGGCCGGCGTCAAGCCGATCATCAGCAAGGCCGATCTGGCCATCTGTCACCTGGAGACACCGGTCGGCAACCCCAAGGGGCCTTTCGAGGGTTATCCGGAGTTTCTCGTTCCGCCCCAGATCCTGACCACCCTCAAAGATGTGGGCTACGACACCTGCTCGACGGCCTCCACTCACACCTTCGACCACGGTCTCAAGGCTGTGAAGCGCACCTTGGACGCGATGGACAAGGCGGGCCTCGGGCACACCGGGTCCGCGCGTACGCCCGAGGAAGCGCAGAAGATCAACATTCGGGACGTCAACGGCGTGAAGGTCGCCCACCTCGCCTACTCCTGGGAGTCCTTCCTCAACCCCACGCCGAAGAACGAGAGCTGGGCCTTCAACCGGATCAGCGCCGACGCCATCAAGAAGACCGTGGTCCGGGCCCGCGCGGAAGGGGCCGAGGCGGTGATCCTCTCGGTCCACTGGGGTCTTGAGCACTACAACGAGCCGAGCGTTCCGCAGCTGGAGCTGGCGGAGAAGATCACCAAGGAGACCGGTGTCGACCTGGTGATCGGCCATCACTCGCATGTGGTGCAGCCCATCCAGAAGGTCAACGGAACCTGGGTCGCCTACAGCCTAGGCAACGAGGTGGCCCGGCACTCCTCGCCCACGGGGCTCACCGAGGAGGGTGTGATCGGCTGGTTCCGCTTCCGGGAGAAGGCCGGTGGCGGCTGGGACGTCAGCGCCCGCTACCGCACCACCCTCGTCGACATCCCGCCTCAGCTGGAGGAGGGGCAGAAGGCCCCGGCCGGTGCTGTCACGGACCACCGGGTGGTGGACGTGCAGCGGGTGCTCGACCACCCGGGCAACCTCTCCGAGGAACGGCTCGCCCGCTACCGGCTGGCGGCGAACCGTACGCGCGGCTTCCTCTACAACCGGGGGGCTCCGGGCGGCGACGGCCTGAAGCCGCTGGTGCTCGGAAGGTGAGCAGTATCACGGCATTTGTCTGGAACCGGAGCCCAACCCTGGCCCGGTTCGTCGGTCTTGCAGGTATGGATGGTGTTTCACGATCCGGTCGGCGCTCGTCGCCGCGGTCGCCGGGTCGGTGGGAAGGCGAAGGGGCAGACCGGTGAGACATGGCGTCGCACGCCTCACCCGCGGCGGCCGACGGCGTCTGCGCAGGCGCGCGGACATGCCGCTCCTGGGCGGTGTACGGCCGCCGATCGCGCTGCTGTGCGTGCTGATCCTCGCCCTGGCCGGCCTGACCATCAAGGTGCTCGGTCCCACCGCCGAGCCGCTTGTGCCGAAGGCGGTGCTGTCCTCGCAGCAGTACTTCGCGCAGGACGGCGCCATCGCCCTGCGCGCCTCCATCGACGAGCGCGTCGCCGACCTCCAGCGCACCGTCACCGCGCTGAACGGGGGCAAGCCCGTGGCGCCGGAGCGGATTCTGTCCGACATGGGCGACGCCTACCAGAAGTGGACCGGCACCACGGTGGTGGACCTGGAGAGCGGGGATGTGCTCGCCGCACATGGAGAAACGATTCCTCTCGGCTGGCTGGACAAGGACGTCCTCAGCGGCAGCAAGGCCCTGGTCCCCCGGATGGTGCGGCTGGAGACAGGCGACGTACGGCTCATGACCATGGCCGTGCTCGACTGGAAGAGCCGGCCGCAGCAACTGCTGATCGCCTCCAACAGCCTGTCTGTGCCTGACATCAACCTGGGCCCGTTCCGTTCCATGGCGGTCGTGGCCCGGGGCGGCGAGGTCCTCGCCACGGCCGGTTTCGAACAGGCCGAGGCTCTCAACTCGGACGCGGAACGCGAGGAGCTCGCCTTCCTGCGGAAGCAGATGACCCGGCTGGCGGAGCACGCGGCGAAGGAGACCGAGCAGAACCCCGTCCGGACGAAGGAGCCCGGCTCACGGGGCTACCCCGGCGTCAGCGGAACCCTGCTGGGCGACGACTACAACGGTCGTGTGGCCACGGCCGGATACGCCTCCCTCGCCGCCGCGGACCCGGAGGAGAAGGCGGCTTCGAGTGCCGGTGCGGGCCTCGGGCTGACGGTGGTGGCCATGCTCCCCTCGGTGGAACAGACCGGAGGGCAGCGGGGACTGTACGGACTCGTGACGGCCGCCGTCCTGGTGCTGCTCGGCCTGCTGGCCGTGGCCGTGCTGTGGACCGCCGTACAGCGGCCTCTGCTGCGGCTGTTCCTGGAGTCCCGCAGACTGGCACGCGGCGATCTGGCCCGCCCCGTGGCCGTGCCCCGCTGGGGCGAGACCGCACGGATCGGCACCGCCCTCGAACGGCTGCGCGAGCAACTGCTGGACGGTCCCGGGGCGGCGACCAGCCAGGACGGTGAGCACGGCGAGTACGGCCGGGGCGGCGAGTACGGCCAGGGTGGCGAGTATGGCCGGGAAGGCGAGTACGGTCAGGAGGGCCAAGACGGCCAGGAAGGCAGCGTTGGGGCCCCCGGTCGTCGCCGCGGCCGGTTCGGCCTGCGGGTGCCGCTCGCGCTGACGGCCGTGCTCCTGCTGCTGTGGTGTGTGCCGGTCGCTCTGCTGCTGAACCGTACGGACGGCTCGGTCAGCGTGCCCACCACCATGGTCAACGACCAGCGTGACCGCACCGACCTCGTCGCCGACCGGATCCGCCGGGCTCTGAACGAGGCCCAGGCCGACCTCGCATCCACCGCGCGGCTGATCGACGTACGGGACGCCGACGCGACGACCGGGGTGCTCACGGAGGCGCTGACCCGGCACACCCGCTACGGAGCGCTGTACGTCGTCGGCGCTGACGGCGAGGTCGTCGCCCGCGCCGGTGACGATCCGCACACGTGGCGCACCGGCCGGGCCGGAGACGGTGGCGGCGGCGACGGCGGCGACGGCGGTGACCAGGACGCGGCGCTGATCCGGCTGTCGGGCGAGGGCGGCAGGAAACCGGTGATCCAGGCCGGGGCCGCCGTACCGGCGCACAAGGGCACGTATGTGGTCGGGGAGATACGCGTCGAGTTCCTCGACTCGCTGCTGCGCAGGCCCGGCCTCGGCCAGGTCCGCCTGGTCGATCACAAGGCGAGGACGGTCGCCGCGAGTGACGGCTTCCTGGCTTTCGAGCACCTTCCCAAGGACGAGCTCACCGACCTGGTCGAAGCGGCGAGCGTGCAGGTCGGTGCGGGCCCTGTGGAGAACGGCCTGCTGATCCGCGAGGGCGGCGGGGTCACCATCGCCGCCGCGGCGCCCTTCTCGGGCGGCGGGATCGCGTCCGACATCGGCTGGACGGTGGTCAGCTGGCAGAACGCCAAGCACTCCGGGATCACCCCCTACCAGCGCGAGGACCGCAGCGTGCTCGCCGGGATTCTCGGGCTCGCGGCGATCGTCGTCTGCCTGGGCTGGATCCATCTGGTCGTCGTACGGCCGTTGCACGCGCTCGCGACCAGTGCCGAGAGACTCGCGGACGGCGATCTCAGGACCGTGCTCTACCCGCGCTACCACGACGAGGTGGGCGCCGTCGTCCGCAGCCTCGAACTGATCCGCCAGCAGTTGCAGGCAGGCAGACAGGCCATGGCGCGTCGGTGGGCCGAACCCACGCCCGGCCCCACACCCGGCCCGACGCCCGGCTCCACGCCCGGCTCCACGCCCGGCCCGACGCCCGAAGCCCGAGGAAGGTGACCCGTAGTGCTCTACCTCTACTTCGTCCTGCTGATCGGTGCGGTGGCTCTGCTGGTCGCCGGGATCGTGGAGCAGCGCAGGCACTACGCCGCCCTGCACGTCATCCCCTCCCGGGTGCTGGTCAACGGCATCCGCGGCAAGTCCTCCATCACGCGGTTGTGCGCGGGCGCCCTGCGCGGCGGCGGCCTGGTCACCGTGGCGAAGACGACGGGCACCGCGGCGCGTTTCATCCACCCCGACGCGACCGAGGAGCCGGTCTACCGGAAGTTCGGCATCGCCAACGTGGTGGAGCAGATCGGCATCGTCCGGCGGGCCGCCACCTACCGTCCCGATGCGCTGGTCATCGAGTGCATGGCCGTCATGCCGGCCTTGCAGGAGGTCAACCAGAGCAAGCTGATCCGCTCGACGATCGGCGTGCTGTGCAACGTCCGCGAGGACCATCTCGCCGAGATGGGCCCCACGCTGGACGACGTGGCCCGCTCGCTGTGCCGCTCGATGCCGGAGAACGGGATCTGCGTCACCGCGGAGAAGGAACGTTTCTCCATCCTCCAGAAGGAGGCCGAAGCCCGTAACTGCCGACTCGTCTACGCCGACCCGGAGACCGTCACCGACGAGGAGTTGCGCGGCTTCAGCTGGTTCACCTTCAAGGAGAACGTCGCGATCGCGCTGGTCGTGGCGGGGCTGCTCGGAGTGGAGCGCGAGGTCGCGCTGCAGGGCATGTACGACGCCCCGCCGGACCCCGGCGTGCTGTCCGTGGAGCGGTATCTCACCCCTGAGGGGAAGCGGCTCGCGTTCGCCAACGTGTTCGCGGCGAACGACCCCGAGTCGACCCTGATGAACATCAACCAGCTGCTCGACCTCGGGGCGGTCCGCCGCCCGCTGAACGTGGTGATCAACTGCCGCCCCGACCGGGTGGAGCGCAACGGGCAGATGGGCGAGATCATTCCGGACCTCCGGCCGGACAACGTGTTCGTCATCGGGCAGCCGTCCAGGAGCGCGATCGACGCCATCCCCGCCGACTGGCGCGACCGCGCGGTCGACCTGGGCGGTGATCGGC
This sequence comes from Streptomyces sp. YIM S03343, assembly GCF_054729195.1. Lineage (NCBI taxonomy): Bacteria > Bacillati > Actinomycetota > Actinomycetes > Kitasatosporales > Streptomycetaceae > Streptomyces > Streptomyces sp. YIM S03343. The sequence continues at coordinate 3,809,817 of NZ_JBPUKX010000001.1, read as the reverse complement.
GCTCGGCCGACGAGTTCATGCCCGCGCTGCTGGGCCGGATGTCCGACGGTTCGTCCCTGGTCGCGATCGGCAACATCCACGGCCAGGGCGAGGAACTCCTGGAGTACCTCGGCGAACTTCCCGCGGACGAGAGCGACACCGACATGACGGCGAGCACGGCGGCCGTCACCCCGGCGCAGCCGCAGCGCCTGGACCCGTACGCCTCGTACCCCGCGGCCTACGAGGAGCGGTACCAGGCCGCGCGGACCCAGGAGATCCCGGTGGTCCGCCTGCCCCTCCAGCCGACGGGCTGGTACGGCGACCGGTCGAGGACGTACGGCGGTGTCACGGGGATGTACGCCCGTGATGCGGCGACGTATGCCGGTGACACGGGGATGTACGCCGAGGGCCCGGACGTACAGTCCGGCGGGCGGGAGACGTACTCCGGCGGCGTGCCGGGCTCGGGGCGACGGGGTGGCGGGACGGGACGGCTGCCCCAGTGGCCGTACGGTGCGCCCGGCCCCGTGTCCCCGAACGCCGAGGGGCTGTCCCGCGCGGCGGGTCAGTGGCCGCCGCGCACGGCGGGTCGGCCGCCGGAGCAGCCGTACCCCGACGACGTCCGCGGCCGGCCGGCGCGGCACCCCGCCGACGTGGACGGCCCCGGGCAGCGGACTGCGCGGCATGTGCACGACGAGGACACTCGCGGGCAGTGGACCGCGGGGAACGTGCCCGACGAGGACACCCGCGGACTGTGGACCGCGGGGAACGTGCACGACGAGGACGGCCGCGGAGAGTGGACCGCCGCCCGTTACCTGCCCGACGAGGACGACCCCGGGCAGCAGCCGGTGTGGTACCTGCCCGATGACGACGACCCCGGACATCCGCCGGTGCGGCACCGGCCCCACGACGATGACGGCCGCCGACATCCGCCGCGTCCCTGACATCCGGTGCGCGCCATCCCGCGCACCGGCCTCGACAGCCTCCCGCTCCCGCCCCGCTCCCGCTCCCGCCCCGCTCGCAACGCCCACCCCGCCCGGAGTCCCCTTGACCACCGCCGCCCTGACCCCCGAGATGGCCGCCCTGGGCATCGCCATAGGCCTGCTCTTCTCCCTGCTGTGCTACCTCACCACCAACCTGTCGCCCGGCGGCATGATCACACCCGGCTGGATCGCCATCACGCTCATCGAGGACGTGCAGCGCGCGGCCATGGTGGTGGGTGTCACCGCACTGACCTACGGCGGAACCAAGATCATGCAGCGGCTGGTGATCCTCTACGGCAAGCGGCTGTTCGCCGCCGTGGTCATGCTGGGTGTGCTGCTCCAGGCGACGGTGATGATCGCGCTCTCGATCGAGTTCCCGCTGATGTACGGCAACCAGACGCTCGGCTTCATCGTGCCGGGCCTGATCGCCTACCAGATGGTCCGCCAGCCCAAGGGGGCCACTCTGCTGGCCACCGCCACCGTCTCCCTCATGGCCTACATCGTCGTCGCCGCAGGCCTGCTGCTCGGCGTGATGCCGGCGACCGTCTGAGAACCGAGGACTCACCATGGCAGGCAAGAAGAAGTCACGGCCCGTGCTCACGGGGTTCGTGCTGCTCGGGCTCGTCGGGGGCTCGGGCTACCTCACCGTGGAACTGCGGGCGAAGCAGGCACCGGGTGTCACCGAGGTGCGCAACGTCGGAATCCTGGAGGGGGGCTCCGGCGCGTCGAAGGAGACCGGGAAGGAGACCTGGTCCCGGCTGGAGAACCCGGCCCGCTCCGTGCTGCGCGGGGCGGACGGCCAGATCAAGGGTGTGTTCACGGACGGCGCGCGCACGGCGACACTGACGGGTCCGGCACGGACCTTCCAGGAGCCGACCTCGACCGCGTCCAAGGTGTCCACGACGGACTGGGTACGGCTGATGCCGGAGCCCTGGTCCGAGGGTGCGCGGAAGGAGAAGTGGTTCAAGGACTGGTACGCCGAGTACGCGGGGAGCAAGGAGGACGACATCTTCGCCGTCGCCTTCCAGTATGTGGCGGGCGCACCGGACAAGAAGGACAAGCAGGGCACGCTCTACGCCGGTGACGCGAATTTCGGTCCGCTGAACACGACCGGGGCGGAGGGCGGTGACCTGCGTCTGGAGCAGTCCGACTTCTACGACTTCCTGGGCGTGCCGTACCCCTTCCGGGACGGCGTCGTGGGGCAGCCGGAGGCGTTGAAGGCCCGCTCGCTGGACTGCTCGGGGTTCACCCGCATGGTGTGGGGCTACCGCGCCCGTTATCCCCTGATGTCCTCGGACAAGTCCGGCGACGGCCTGCCGCGGACCGCCAACGGGATGGCCCGTTCCCACGAGGGCGTCGACGTCCTGCCGCTCACCGGCATCACCGCGCAGGACCGCCCCTCCGCCATCGACCAGCTTCAGCCGGGTGACCTGGTCTTCTTCAAGCTCGACACCCGTACCGGCGAGCGCCTCGACCATGTCGGCACCGTCCTGGGTCATGACACGGAGGGGCACCTGATCTTCATCTCCAGCCGCGAGGAGGTCAACGGCCCCACCATCGGCGACATCGGCGGCGTCTCCCGCCTGGACGGCAACGGCTACTACGCGAAGACCCTGCGCAGCGCCAAGCGGCTGTGAGGCGCCCCGGTCGGCTATCCGTCCGGGCGAGGGTGCGGCAATCCGCCCGGGGCGAGGGCGCGGCTATCCGTTCGCGGCGGCCGACGCCTGGGCCTCGCCGCGGCGGTTGATCTGGCGGAAGGTGAACTCCGCCAGGTCGTCCCCGGTGGAGAAGACCTTGCTGTCCTTTGCGGTGACGTCCTTGCCGTTGGTGAAGCCCGCCAGGGTGAAGTAGGCGTAACGGCCGAAGGAGTTGGTCGTCGAGCGGCAGACCGCGGAGTCGCAGAAGGACTTGACGCCCTTGCCGGTCAGCGACTTGACGATGCTCTTCTTGTCCGCCTGGGTCTTGGTCCTGCCAGCCGCAGCCTCCGTGTCGAAGACGGCGACGCCGACCGTGACCGCGATGCCGTCCTTGATATAGGTGACACGCATCAGACGGGTGCAGCCGTTGGCCTTCAGGACCTTGGGCAGGGTGCCCGAGGCGACCGAGGTGCAGTCCGTGGCGTCGGCCGTGGCGCCCTTCTTGTAGACGGTCTCGCCCATGGTGAGCTGTGTGCCCGGGAACAGGGTCTCCGGACTGAGCGGAGCCGTGTCCTTCTTCACACTCGATATGAACTCCTTGGGATCCAGCGGAGGCGCGGCGGTCGTCGGCGAGAAGGACGGCGCTGTCGCGGAACCGCTCGGCAGGGCGGCGCTGGCGGGCAGGTTCGTCGGGCTGCCCGACGCACTGCTGTCGCCGTTCGCCGAGACCACGGCCATGGCTACGGCCGCGGTGACCCCGAGGGTGGCGAGCACGCCACCCCCGATGAACAGCAGCTTCTTGCGCTTGTTGCGCGACTCCGACGCCTCGGCGAGCGCGGCCCAGTCCGGTGTCTGGTCCCCGCTGCCGCTGCTCCAGGGCTGCTGGGAATTTGGTTTCCAGGGATCCCACTGGGACTGGGAGCCCCCCTGCCCGTGATTCATGGGGCGCATCTTAGACAGAGAGTTGGCATGGTCGGGGCGCCCGAGCACCCTGCGGAGCAAGGAGATTGAGGACCATTCACCTCATGGTGGAGCAAGCCGGTCCGCTTTTTTTGGGCGGGGTGCTCCGTGGGGGCGCGGCGGGGTTGTGCCGGGTCTTGCTGAGAAGCGGATCGCGATTACGGTGCGTGATGGCGGCGCGGGCCCGACCCGGGGGTCTCTCGCCCCCGCCGCCCCTTCCCGTTCCCGACCCTGGGGCTGCGCCCCCAGACCCCCCCTTTCGGCCCTGCGGGCCTCGTCCTCAAACGCCGGACAGGCTCAGAATCAGCCCCTCCGGCGCTTGAGGAGCGGGGGTACGGGGACGGAGCCCCCGCGACGGGACGGGAAGAGGCGGCGGGGGCGAGCAACCCGGCCGCCCCGCCCCGCAGGGCACCGGCCTCGTTTTGACCCTTCCAGCCCGTCCCGGTATTCTGCTTGTTCGTTGTGTATTGGCTTGCTCATTCTCACGGGACGGGCCCTTACACCGGTCCACCGGGCCGATGACCAGCGACCCCACGAATGCGGTATGCGTCGCCGCCGTGCGGTCTGGGCTGTCGTGATCGTTTCGGTGACCTGTTCAGGACCATTCACTCGAAGCGAAGGCTACGAACCGTGCGTACGTACAGCCCCAAGCCCGGCGATGTGACGCGCCAGTGGCACGTCATCGACGCTCAGGACGTCGTCCTGGGTCGTCTCGCCAGCACTGCGGCGTCCCTTCTCCGCGGCAAGCACAAGCCGATCTACGCCCCTCACGTCGACACCGGTGACTTCGTCATCATCATCAACGCCGACAAGGTGCACCTCTCCGGCAACAAGCGGACCCAGAAGATGGCCTACCGCCACTCCGGCTACCCGGGTGGTCTGCGCTCCGTCCGTTACGACGAGCTGCTGGACAAGAACCCGGAGAAGGCGATCGAGAAGGCCGTCAAGGGCATGCTGCCCAAGAACACTCTCGGCCGCCAGATGCTCTCCAAGCTGAAGGTCTACAAGGGTGACCAGCACCCGCACGCGGCCCAGCAGCCCGTGCCGTTCGAGATCACCCAGGTCGCGCAGTAACTCCGGCCACCCCCTAAGACTGAAGAGAATCTGAGGAGCATCGTGGCCGAGACCACTGCCGAGCAGCCGCTCGAAGAGCTTGACATCGACAGCTACACCACCGAGTCCGAGGTCCCCGTCGAGGGCGAGTACACCTCGGAGTCCATGGCCTCCCGCTTCGGCGAGCCCCAGCCGGCCGCCGGCCTGGGCCGCCGCAAGAACGCCATCGCCCGCGTCCGGATCGTCCCGGGCTCCGGCAAGTGGAAGATCAACGGCCGCACCCTTGAGGACTACTTCCCCAACAAGGTGCACCAGCAGGAGGTCAACGAGCCCTTCAAGGTGCTCGAGCTGGACGGCCGCTACGACGTCATCGCCCGCATCGCGGGTGGCGGCGTCTCCGGTCAGGCCGGTGCCCTGCGCCTCGGCGTGGCTCGCGCGCTGAACGAGGCGGACGTGGACAACAACCGCGGCCCGCTGAAGAAGGCCGGCTTCCTGCGCCGCGACGACCGCGCGGTCGAGCGGAAGAAGGCCGGTCTGAAGAAGGCCCGTAAGGCCCCGCAGTACAGCAAGCGTTAATCAGCGCCGCCTGCACGTACTCCGAACGCCCCGACGGCACGCGTCTGTGCCGGCGGGGCGTTCTTTTATCACACGGACTTGGGTCTAATGGCACAAGATGCTCAAAGACAAGTGTGATCAGATGTTCAGGCATGGAATGCCTGTGATGCGGAGCCGCATCGGCCCGACCTCGACCCCCTCGAGTCGTCGGGCCATCGCCATGTCGGATGATCGACACATGGGAACATCGGAACATCGGAGCTGCGACGTATCGAGACCTTGAGACCCGGGAACTCGGGACGTCGAGCCATCGACACATCGGACCTCGACACATCGGGCCATCGAGACATCGAGACATCGAGCCACATCGAACCAGACATCGATCCATCGACACATCGAGATATCGCGGCAGCGGATCGGCGAATGCCCAGCGGCTTCCGGACTGACGCTTCCTCAGGAGGACAAGTGGGACGACTCTTCGGCACGGACGGCGTGCGCGGCGTCGCCAATGCGGACCTGACGGCCGAGCTGGCACTCGGCCTGTCCGTCGCGGCGGCGCATGTGCTGGCCGAGGCGGGCACCTTCGAGGGCCATCGCCCGACAGCGGTGGTCGGACGGGACCCGCGCGCGTCCGGGGAGTTCCTGGAGGCCGCGGTGGTCGCGGGCCTCGCGAGCGCGGGCGTGGACGTGCTGCGCGTCGGCGTGCTGCCGACGCCCGCGGTGGCGTATCTGACCGGCGCGCTCGGCGCCGACTTCGGTGTGATGCTCTCCGCCAGCCACAACGCCATGCCCGACAACGGCATCAAGTTCTTCGCCCGCGGCGGCCACAAACTGGCCGACGAGCTGGAGGACAAGATCGAGGCCATCTACGCGGAGCACCGTACCGGCGCACCCTGGGAGCGCCCCACGGGCGCCGGCGTCGGACGGGTGCGGACGTACGACGAGGGCTTCGACCAGTACGTCGCCCACCTCGTCGCCGTCCTGCCCAACCGTCTCGACGGCCTGCGGATCGTCCTCGACGAGGCGCACGGCGCGGCCGCCCGGGTCTCGCCCGAGGCGTTCTCCCGGGCCGGGGCCGAGATCATCACCATCGGTGCCGAGCCGGACGGCCTCAACATCAATGACGGCTGCGGCTCCACCCACCTCGACAAGCTCAAGGCCACCGTCAAGGAGCACGGCGCCGACTTCGGCATCGCGCACGACGGCGACGCCGACCGCTGCCTGGCCGTGGACCACACCGGCGAGGAGGTGGACGGCGACCAGATCCTGTCCGTGCTCGCGCTGGCGATGCGGGAGCGTTCCGCGCTGCGCTCCGACACCGTCGTCGCGACCGTGATGTCGAACCTCGGCTTCAAGCTGGCCATGCGGCGCGAGGGCATCGAGCTGGTGGAGACGGGCGTAGGCGACCGCTATGTGCTGGAGGAGATGAAGGAGCACGGCTACGCCCTGGGCGGCGAGCAGTCCGGCCACGTCATCATCCTCGACCACGCCACCACCGGCGACGGCACGCTGACCGGCCTGATGCTGGCGGCGCGGGTCGTGCAGACCGGCCGCACCCTCAAGGACCTCGCCTCGGTGATGGAGCGGCTGCCGCAGGTCCTGATCAACGTCCCGGACGTCGACAAGTCCCGGGTGACGACCTCCACGGAGCTGGTGGCCGCAGTGGCCGAGGCGGAGCGGGAGCTCGGCACCACCGGTCGGGTGCTGCTGCGCTCGTCGGGGACCGAGCCGCTGGTACGGGTGATGGTCGAGGCGCAGGACATCGACCAGGCGCGCTCGGTGGCGGGCCGGCTGGCCGACGCGGTGAAGTCGGCGCTGGGCTGACGGTCGTCGTAGCGTTCAACGGGGCCCGGCCACCGGCCGGGCCCTCGCCGTGTCCGCCGCCAGGTGCCTCTGTCAGAGCTTGCGCAGCCGCAGCCGCTGGACCTTGTGGTCGGGCCCCTTGCGCACGACGAGCGTGGCACGACCCCGCGTCGGGGCTATGTTCTCGACGAGGTTGGGCTTGTTGATCGTGCGCCACAGACCTCGGGCGTAGATGAGCGCATCCTCCTCGGACACCTGCGTGTACTTGCGGAAGTACGACGAAGGGTCCTGGAAGGCGGTCCGGCGCAGCTTCCTGAAGCGGCTGAGGTACCACCGCTCGATGTCCTCGACGCTCGCGTCGACGTAGACGCTGAAGTCGAAGTAGTCGGCGAGACCGACCCGGGTGCGGCCGTCCTTGCCGGGCAGGGCGGGCTGCAGGACGTTGAGCCCCTCGACGATGAGGATGTCGGGACGGCGGACGACGAGCCGGTCGCCGGGCACGATGTCGTAGATGAGGTGGGAGTAGACGGGGGCGGAGACCTCGTCCTTGCCCGCCTTGATGTCGGCGACGAAGCGGGTCAGGGCCCGGCGGTCGTACGACTCCGGGAAGCCCTTGCGGGACATCAGTCCGCGGGCCTCCAGCTCCCGGGTGGGCAGCAGGAAGCCGTCCGTCGTCACCAGCTCCACGCGCGGATGCTCGGGCCAGCGCGACAGCAGGGCCTGGAGCAGCCGGGCCACCGTCGACTTGCCGACGGCGACGGATCCGGCGACGCCGATCACGAACGGGGTGCCGGACTGGGAGCCCTGTTCGCCGAGGAAGGTGTTCAGGGCGGTGCGCAGCCCGTCGGTCGCGCCGACGTAGAGATTGAGCAGCCGGGACAGCGGGAGATAGATGTCCCGCACCTCGTCGAGATCGATGACGTCACCGAGACCGCGCAGCCGCTCCACCTCCGCCGCGCTCAGCGGCAGTGGCGTCTTGTCGCGCAGCGCGCTCCACTCGGCACGGGTGAGATCGACGTAGGGAGTCGCCTCCGGCCGCTGCCGGTGGGCGCTCCGGGGCATCGAGGAGACCGGAGAAATCACATTCCATTGTTAACGGAGTTTGAACGGGCCGGTGGGTGGGGTGGGTCACGCCCGGCCACGGCTCAAGTGGGGCGCTGGCGCGACCCAGTCGCGGCCCGGCTGCGTGGGAGGCGCACACGCGGTGCGCAGAGGGTCGGCAGCAGGCGCGCGGAGGTTCGAAGGGTCGCGTACGCGCCGCGCAAGGGCCCATACGGCCCCCACGATTTCCGATTTCGGGCACGCGGGGCGGCTTTCCGGTGGTCGGGCGACCGTAGGCTGCCGCTCATGTGTGGAATCGTTGGATACGTAGGGTCGCAGTCGGCGCTCGAGGTCGTCATGGCCGGGCTGAAGCGGCTGGAGTACCGGGGCTACGACTCGGCGGGTGTCGCGGTGCTCGCGGACGGCGGGCTGGCGTCGGCGAAGAAGGCCGGGAAGCTGGTCAATCTGGAGAAGGGGCTCGTCGAGCAGCCGCTGCCGGCGGGTACGACGGGCATCGGGCACACCCGGTGGGCCACGCACGGCGGACCGACCGACATGAATGCGCATCCGCATCTGGACAACGCGGGCCGGGTGGCGGTCGTGCACAACGGCATCATCGAGAACTTCGCGCTGCTGCGCGCGGAACTGGCCGAGCGGGGCCACGACCTGGCCTCCGAGACGGACACCGAGGTCGTCGCGCATCTGCTTGCCGAGGCGTACTCCTCCGGCGCCGATCTCGCGGAGGCGATGCGGCAGGTGTGCCGCCGCTTGGAAGGGGCGTTCACGCTGGTCGCGGTGCATGCGGACGAGCCGGATGTGGTGGTCGGGGCACGGCGGAACTCCCCGCTGGTGGTGGGCGTCGGGGAGGGCGAGGCGTTCCTCGCCTCCGACGTGGCGGCGTTCATCGACCACACGCGGTCGGCGGTCGAACTGGGCCAGGACCAGGTCGTGGAGCTGCGCCGCGACGGTGTGACGGTGACGGGTTTCGACGGCGCCCCGGCGGACGTCCGCTCGTACCACATCGACTGGGACGCATCGGCGGCCGAGAAGGGGGGCTACGACTACTTCATGCTCAAGGAGATCGCCGAGCAGCCGAAAGCTGTCGCCGACACCCTCCTCGGCCGCATCGACGCGTCCGGCTCGCTGACCCTGGACGAGGTGCGCATCGCCCCGTCCGAACTCCGCGAGGTGGACAAGGTCGTCATCGTGGCCTGCGGTACGGCCTTCCACGCGGGCCTGATCGCGAAGTACGCCATCGAGCACTGGACGCGCATCCCGTGCGAGGTGGAGCTGGCGAGCGAGTTCCGCTACCGGGACCCGATCCTGGATCCGCGCTCACTGGTGATCGCCATCTCGCAGTCCGGCGAGACGATGGACACCCTGATGGCGCTGCGGCACGCCCGTGAGCAGGGCTCGAAGGTGCTGGCCATCTGCAACACCAACGGTTCCACGATCCCGCGCGAGTCCGACGCGGTGCTGTACACCCACGCGGGCCCGGAGGTGGCGGTCGCCTCGACGAAGGCGTTCCTCACGCAGCTCGTGGCGTGCTACCTGGTCGCCCTGTATCTGGGCCAGGTGCGGGGCACCAAGTGGGGCGATGAGATCCAGGCGGTCGTCCGGGAGCTGTCGCGCATCTCGTGCGAGGTGGAGCGGGTCCTGGAGACCATGGAGCCGGTACGCGAGCTGGCGCGCTCGCTCGCCACGAAGAACACGGTGCTGTTCCTGGGCCGGCACGTGGGCTACCCGGTGGCCCTGGAAGGCGCCCTGAAGCTCAAGGAACTGGCGTACATGCACGCCGAGGGCTTCGCGGCGGGCGAGCTGAAGCACGGCCCGATCGCCCTGATCGAGGAGGACCTCCCGGTCGTCGTGGTGGTCCCGTCCCCGCGTGGCCGCTCCGTCCTTCACGACAAGATCGTCTCCAACATCCAGGAGATCAGGGCACGCGGAGCCCGCACGATCGTGATCGCGGAGGAGGGCGACGAGACGGTGGCCCCGTACGCCGACCATCTGATCAGCATCCCGGCGACGCCGACGCTGCTCCAGCCCCTGGTGTCGACGGTGCCGCTCCAGGTCTTCGCCTGCGAACTGGCCACCGCCCGGGGCAACGAGGTGGATCAGCCTCGGAACCTGGCGAAGTCGGTGACGGTGGAGTAGGAGCCGACGCCTTCGCGGGTGCCGTGTCACACCGACGGGACCGGGCTGCTCGGGCGCAGCCCGGCCCGCCGGGGTGACCGGGCCTGCGGCTCCGGCTCAGCCGCCGGCGTTCTGGAGACGGCGGTAGGACCGGCGGGTGTAATGGACGAGCAGGACCGCGGGGAGAACCGCGCGGGTGACGTTCGGCCATGCCGGGCGACCCGCGTCGGACGCGCTCCCGACCGCGATGAGCAGGACGAGGACGAACACCACGTTCAACGCCATCATGAGCGAGAACCGGAGCAGCGCCTTGCGGTACTCCGGGCTTCCGGCACCGGCGGCCTTCGCGCCACCCGTCTTCGCCCCGCCTGCCTTTGTCCCGGCCGCCTTCGCCCGCGTGCGCTGCTTGCGCGGCTGAGGTATCCGCTCCGGGTCGCGGGCCGGAAGGGGGACGACGGCGTCGGCGGGAACGGCCGCGTCCAGCACGGCGATCCGCTCGGGGGTGAGGTCCCCGAACATGGTCGGCTCGACGGCGACACGGAAGCCGTCGAGTCCGGTCAGCAGCCGACCCCCGTCGGGGCGGGTGGTCATCGCGGCGCAGGCGTCGTACCGCACGGTGACCGGGCCGCCCGGCAGCAGCAGGCTGACGCCCTCGTCGCCGATGATCAGCGTGACGTTGTCGCCCTCCAGGTGCGGATGCCGGGTGCCGGTGAGCGTGGACCCGGAGAACTGCGGGGCGAGCGTGAACCCGGCCCAGTCGGCACCTCGGGTGGGCACCTGGAACAGCCCGTTGTCCCACGCCTCCCGGGCGACCTCGCGCAGGTCGTCGACCGTGACGGCGGTCAGCTCGGCCCTGTGCTGCTCGGGGGAGAGGATCTCGTGGCCGAGCAGCAGGCTGAGCGCGTATCCCGGCAGCATGGCGGCGCCGAGGTCGGGGGTGTCGTAATTCTTGAGCATTTTGCCGCGGGCGGAGTCCAGTTCGGCCTGCTCGATATGCCCGGCGCGCAGCCGGGCCAGCGTGTCCACGAACCCGCCGACCACCGCGTCCTGCTTCTTCGGCAGCGCGTCGGCGTACGCGGTGAGGGTGGCGAAACCGGCGTCGCGGGGGGAGTAGTGGGCGTCGGCTGTGTAGGAGTAGCCGCCGTCCACGCGCAGGTCGCGGTACAGCGCGCGGCTGAGGACGTCGGCGAAGAGGGCGGCGGCGGAGGAGCGGCGCAGCACGGCGTCGAAGACGATGTGGCCGTCGTCGCCGCAGACGTAGGCGGGCGTGTGGGGGAGCGTGTCGGTGGCGGCCGGGGCCGGTATGCGGCGGCCCGTCGGGAGAGCGAGGTCGAGGCCGTCGGGCACATGGTCGGTGGTGATCCACAGGACCGCGTTGTCCCGGGTGAAGCGGGTCTCGGCCCAGTGCCGCAGCTGCTCGCCCGTCAGGCTCCAGGTGCCGAGTTCGTCGTAGCTCGACAGACCGTAGCCCTGCGCGCCGTAACGCCACAGCGGCATCTGCGCGTTGGTCCCGTTGGCGCGTCCCGCGGCTTCGGTCCGGAGGATCTCCTTCTCCGTCTCCAGACGCTCCAGGGGAAGGTTGCGCAGGGAGGCGCAGACGGAGTTGAGATAGGCGACGACCTCGTCCTCGGAGCCCGTGACGTGGAACAGGGTGTAGGTGTTCGCGGTGGATCCGTTGAAGTGCACGTCGGAGACGCCGAGGCGGTGCAGTGCGAGGTGCTCGACGAGGTGGGTGATGCCGAGCGTGGCGAGGGTCTCGTCGGCGCGGCCGACACGGAAGAAGAGCCCGGCTGTGACCTCCCCGGGGCACGGGGCGTGCAGGACGGGGATGCCGTGGACGGTGGCGCGGCCGATGAGCCCGTCGAGGGCGTCGAGAGAGGTGAGGGCGTCGTCTTGGTCCGCGACGACGGAGGTGTCATGCGTGGTCATCTCGTTCCTGTCCCCTCAGAGCGTCTTCAGCGCGGCCGTACGGTACTTGGCGAACCGCGTACGCCAGTTGCCCAGGTTCCACCACGGGGATTCGGAGGCCGTGTTGCCCAGGGCGGCGAAGTGCGGGGCGGCGTCCGTGAGATGGCCGCCGAGCGAGAAGGCCAGGGCGAACGCGCTGTGCCCCATGACGTCGTGCCAGCCGGGGCGGTGGTCCGGGTGCAGCAGCGAGACGCGCGCGGAGTGACGCAGGTCGTCCCGGACCGAGACGTCTCGCATGTACTGCTCGTCCTCGCCGTCGGCCAGATCGAGCCAGTGCTCGACATGGGCCTCGGCGACGACGATGCCAGCGTTCGATCCCTCCGGCGCGGTGCTCAGGCACTCCTCGGCGAAGCCGTGCGCGTCCTCCCAGGAACCGCTCCACTTCGGGCACATCTGCTGGAGCAGCTGCAGTTGGGCACGGACATGGTGCGGATGGTGGGCGGCCAGCCGGTCGTAGCGGCGCCGTGCCTCGGACTGGCCCAGCCCAAGCCCGCGGGCCGTGGTCAGCCGGGCGGTCCAGGCGGGTGCATAGTCGGGGTGCTCCGCGCAGACGTCGATCAGTATCCGCTCGGCCTTGCGCAGCCAGGCGTGGAACTGCTGAAACTGGTCGCGCGAGACGTGCTTGGCGCGGGCGTGGCTGCGGATCGCCCAGCCGACACGGATGTACCGCTCGGCGAGCAGAGTGCGCGCCAGCCAATCCTCCGGCCGGTCCTGTACGGCCTTCTCCAGAAACTCCTCGGTTCCGTCGATCCCGGCGAGTGCCCCGACGGCGAACGACACCTTGTCGACAGAGTCGAGTCCGGCGAAGAACTGCTCGGTCGCCGCCCAGTCCCCGTCCTGTGCGACGGCCCGCAGCGGTGTGAGCTCGGGTAATGCGTCGAACGGATCGGTCACCGGCTCCGACGCCCCGCCGCCACCGCTGGATGTCCTGCTGATACGTCCGCCCCCCTAGGCGTGTGGGAATCCGCCGCCACAACGGGACGGCTCAACCGGCCGTCCAGGCGCGCGATATGACGACCCGGCGCGCCGACGTGCTCCACACGTGCGCACGCGTGATCGATTCCCCGCAGGCTAGCAGGGAGCTGTGACAGGAGGGCACCGAGTTATCGGGGGGCGGGGGTGCGCTTGAGGGCGTCGAGGAAGGGGGTGAAGACGGTGGCGGGGAACATGAGGGGGCCGTGGGCGCGGTTCTTGGAGTCCCGTATGGCTACGCGGCTGGGACTGTCTGCTATTTCGACGCAGGAGTCGCCGTCGCCGGGACCTGAGTGGGACGACTTGCGCCAGTTGTCGAGGGTGTCCATGAAGGGCCTCACAGCTCGTTGGCCAGCCTGTGGATGAAGTCACCCGACCGGGGAGGGGTAAGTGATACGGCTTCTACCTTACGGAAAAGCGTTCGAAACGCTGCGAGTTGTGCTTCCGTGTCTACGACGGCCGCACCGTGAGGGGCGTCGCGGATGACAGTGTCCAGCTTGGGAACCGTGCCTCCGGCGTACGTCATGGCACTTGTGGCGCCGGCGAATCCTTCGAGGTCGAAGGGGATCACGCGGACCGTGATGTGACCGGTCTCGCCCAGTTCGCGCAGGCGCAGCAACTGGGCTTTGGCGGTGGGACGGTCGCTCACCATGATGCGGAGAGCTGCTTCGTGGATCACCGCCTCGTACCGCATGGGATCGGGAGTGTTGAGGATGACCTTGCGCTGCATTCGGTGCCGGATTCGCAGATCGATCTCGTCATGCGGGAGTTCAGGAACTCGGTAGGAGTAGACGGCGCGGGCGTACGCCTCGGTCTGGAGCAACCCGGGGATGTACAGAAACTGGACCTCCCGCAGGGACGTGGCGTGGTGTTCCAGCTCCGCGAGGTCCAGAAACGACGTGGGCAGCAGCCCCCGGTACTCCTCCCACCAGCCGCGTGTCCGATCGGTGGCCATCGCCACCAGGGCGTCGATGAACTCCTCGTCCATGCAGGTGTAGTGGGAGGCCAGGCGGCGGAGGCGTTCCTCGCTCACGCCCGTTAGTCCGGACTCGGCGTGGGTGATCTGGACGCGGCCCGTTCCGAGCAGCGCGGCCGCCTCAGCGGCCGTGAGTCCCGCAGCTTCGCGGAGTCTGCGCAACTCGATTCCTAGCCGAAGCTGTCGTGCGGTTGGCTCCCGCCTCAGGACCATTGACGCTCCTCGGTTCAACAGATCGGGGCCTGTGACTCGTTCGGGGGTACATCGCGGGACCCGCTTGTTTTGGATGACATGTTAGCCATACCGTCAGTGATGCGACGCACACGCTGCGGAATCGCCGGGAATCCGGAAGCGCACCGCCCCGCCCTGCCAAGACGGTCGCGGCAATGCCACCGCCCGAGCCCTGCAGCCCTCCGACATCGAAACCCCCACCACCGACACGGAGCTGACGCATGCCCGGAAACGAGTCCCAAGCCTGGGAGTACTGCCTCTACATCCCCAACGACCCGCGCGCGGTGGCGGTGTGCCGCCGCACCCTCCGTCTCATCCTTACGATGCACGGCCTTATCGGCCTGGTTGACGTCGCCGAGCTGCTGGCAAGCGAACTGGTCGGCAACGCCGTCCGGCACACGAAGGGCCCGGCGGCGCTGCGGGTGTCCTGGTCGGGCAGGGCGCTGCGGATCGGGGCGTGGGACGCGGACCCCGAACCGCCGCAGCCGCCAAGCGCGTTGGACCAGGTCAACGAGGCGGAGGACGGCCGCGGGCTGGGCCTGGTGCGGGCCTGCGCCGAGCTGTGGGGCTGGTACCCGCTGAGCCGACACGGCGACCGGGGCAAGTTCGTGTGGTGCGAACTGGCGGCGGAGGCGCGGGACCTTACGCCTAGTGAATGCGTGGGGTGACTTCCGTGACCTCGAACGGCGTAGCTCGTTGATCAGGTCGTACGAAAGGAGAGCTGATGGTCAGCTCGTCTCACGAGGCCACGCACCGCATCTTCCAGGAGCGGCCCGAGATCCTCACCCCCGTCTTCAAGCTGCTCGGCGTCGAGTCGCCCGAGAAGCCAGAGGTGGAAGTGATCACTTCGGACGCGACGGAACTCAGACCGCTGGCCCGCTACGTCGACACGGCGCTGCGTGTGAAGCCCGCCGACGGTGACGACTTTCTCCTCGTCGTGGAGACGCAGAACGCGCGGAGCCAGAAGAAGGAGATCAGCTGGCCGTACTACGTCGCGTACCTCCAGTCGAAGCACGGACTCCCGGTGCTGCTGGTCCTGGTCTGCAAGGAGCTGGCCACCGCCAAGTGGGCCGCGGGCCCGTTCGACTGCAAGGCGCGCGGCTGGACCGTCCAACGTACGTATCCCCTCGTGTTGGGCCCGGACAACGTCCCTGTGATCACCGACGAGCGTACGGTCGTCGAGCAGCCGGCCATGGCAGCGTTGTCCGTTTTCATCCATGCCGAACCCGCCGACTCCAAGGCCATACTGGAGCGGGCGTGTCGTGGCTTCGCGAGGCTGGATCCTACGGATGAGAACTTCTTTTTCCAGTTCGTGGATGCCGGTCTTGGAGATACTCCAGCCGGAGAGAAATGGAGGCAGATCATGTCGTTCGTCAACTACTTCCCCGGCCGGGGCACGGTCTTGGAGCGTGCCTTCCACGACGGTGAAGCCCAGGGCGAGGCCAAGGGCAAGGCCGAGGGCAAGGCCGAGGGCATCATCCGCGTGCTCGAAGTGCGGGGGCTGGACGTCTCCGACGACGTGCGTGAACGGATCACCAGCTGCACCGACCTCGACCGCCTCGCCGACTGGCTCGACCGGTCCGTGACCGTCACGGAAGCCCAAGAGCTCTTCATCGAGGAAGAGCCGGACAGCGAGGAGCCGCTCGAATCGTAGAGTGCCCCGCATGAGTGTCATCGGGGTCGGGATCGACGTTGCCGAGATCGAGCGGTTCGGGGCTGCGCTGGAGCGGACGCCGGGGCTTGCCGAGCGGGTGTTTCTGCCCAGTGAGCAGCGGCTTCCCAACGGTGAGCCACGCGGTATCGCCTCCCTCGCGGCGCGGTTCGCCGCCAAGGAGGCCCTTGCCAAGGCGCTCGGTGCGCCGCCCGGGCTGCTCTGGTCCGATGCCGAGGTGTACGTCGAGGACAGCGGGCGGCCCCGGCTGCGCGTCACCGGTACCGTCGCCGCCCGCGCCGCCGAGCTCGGCGTGACCTCCTGGCACATCTCGCTCAGCCACGACGCCGGTGTCGCCTCCGCCGTCGTCATCGCCGAGGGGTGACCTCGTAGTGGTGGTCGTCCCACCCGCGCGGCAGACTCGTGCGCATGCGTACTGCCTACAGCGTGGACACCGTCAGGACAGCCGAGCGGGAGCTCATGGCGCGGCTTCCGGAGGGCACGCTCATGCAGCGTGCCGCCGCCGGGCTCGCCGCCGCCTGCGCCGATCTGCTCGGACGGGTCTACGGCGCCCGTGTGGTTCTCCTTGTCGGCAGCGGTGACAACGGTGGCGACGCCCTCTACGCGGGGGTCCGGCTCGCTCGGCGCGGGGCCGGAGTCGCCGCAGTGCTGCTTTCCCCCGATCACGCCCATCCCGGCGGGCTTGCCGCCCTGCGGCGTGCGGGTGGGAGCGTGGTTGCGCCTGCCGAGGCCGTTCCGCTCATCGATCGCGCCGACCTCGTCCTCGACGGCATCGTCGGGATCGGGGGGAAGGGCGGGCTGAGGCCCGAGGCCGTTCCGCTCGTCGAACGGGCGCGGCGGGCCCGGGCCGCCGTCGTCGCCGTCGATCTGCCCAGTGGCGTCGAGGCGGACAGCGGGGAGGTGCTTGGGGACGCCGTTCGGGCCGATCTCACCGTCACCTTCGGGACTCATAAACCCGGGCTCCTTGTTGATCCCGCCCGGGAGTACGCCGGATCCGTGCGGCTCGTCGATATCGGGCTGCAACTGCCCGCCGACGGCGCGATCGAGGCGTTGCAACACATCGACGTCGCCCGGCTGCTGCCGCTCCCCGGTGCCGCCAGTGACAAGTACCGGCGTGGGGTCCTCGGTGTCGCCGCAGGGTCTGCCCGGTATCCCGGGGCCGCCGTGCTCACCGTCGCCGGGGCGCTGCGTGGCGGGGCCGGGGCCGTGCGGTATGTCGGGCCCGCCGCGGATGCCGTCATCGCCCGTTTTCCCGAGACCCTTGTCTCCGATCGCGGGCCCCGCAAGGCCGGGCGGGTCCAGGCGTGGGTCGTCGGGCCCGGCGCCGGTGACGACGCCGCCACCGTCGCCGAGGTGCTCGCCGAGGACGACGTACCCGTGCTCGTCGACGCCGACGGGCTGCGGCTCGCCGACCGCGACGCCGTACGCGCCCGTACCGCACCCACCCTCCTGACCCCGCACGCCGGTGAGGCCGCCGCGCTGCTCGGGCTCTCCCGCGAGGAGGTCGAGGGCGCCCGGCTCGCCGCCGTACGGGAGCTGGCCGCCGCCTACGGCGCCACCGTCCTGCTCAAGGGGTCCACCACCCTGGTCGCCGACCCCGGCGGCGGAGCCGTACGCGTCAACGCCACCGGCACCGCCTGGCTCGCCACCGCCGGGAGCGGCGACGTGCTGTCCGGCCTCGCCGGATCCCTGCTCGCCGCCGGGCTCGACGCCCGGGACGCCGGGAGCGTCGCCGCGTACCTGCACGGGCTCGCCGGGCGGTACGCCGCGGACGGCGCCCCCGTCGGTGCCCACGACATCGCCGACGCGATCCCCGCCGCCTGGAAGGACGTACGCGACTGACGGCGGCCATGAGCCATTCCTGAAATCGGGTGACCGGTGCCGCGCGGTGCCTTCGGACCGGCCACCCGGAGCGTTTCGCTGATCGCATGATTGTCGGACATATCGCTCGCCGTGGTAAGGGCCGCCAGATCACCGGCCTGTGCCTCGCCGCCGCCGCTGTCGTCCTCCCTGCGGGCGCCGCGAGCACCGCCCACGCCGCCACCCGGTCCGCCCACGCCCCGAAGGCGGCGTGCAGCAGGCGCACCGGGCCCTACCAGCGGCAGGTCGAGCGGTGGCTGCACCTCACCGTCGACGGGAAGCAGTCCCGCGCCGACTGCCTCGCCGTCGCCGCCTTCCAGAAGGACCACGGCATCAAGCCCGCCCTCGGCTACGCGGGCCCGTCCACCTGGTCCCGGATGATGCTCCTCGCGGCAGGCGACGACCCCGACGCCGCAGGGACATGCCCGGTCAGGAGCTACCGCGTGGCCTGCGTCGACCTCGACCGCCAGCTCACCTGGGTGCAGAAGGGCGACAAGGTCCTCTTCGGGCCCGTCCCCATGCGCAGCGGACGCGCCGGGCACCGCACCCGCACCGGCTGGCACCGCGTCTACTGGCGGCACCGGCACCACTGGTCCACCCTCTACAACACCCCCATGCCCTACGCCCAGTTCTTCGACCGCGGCGAGGCCTTCCACGCCGTTCGCGGCAGCATCTTCACCACTGTCGGCTCATGGGGCTGCGTCAACCTCCGGCCCGCGGACGCCCGCAGGCTGTGGGGCGTGCTGAAGAACCGCGACCGTGTGTATATCTGGGGTCGCCGTCCCGGGTCGTAGACCCTGCTGTCCCGGTGGGCGGGGGAGGGGGCAGACCCCGAGGTCCACCCGCCCACGGGACGTCACCGCACGCACCGGGCGGGGCTGTCGTACGCCTCTGCGACACTGGAGGCGCCATGAACGAGAAAGCACCCGCGTCAACCGCGCAGTCGACCGCGCACCTGCGTGCCCGCGCCGAGATCGATCTGACCGCCCTGCGGGCCAACGTACGTGCCCTGCGCGCCAAGGCGCCCGGCGCCGCCCTGATGGCGGTGGTCAAGTCCGACGCGTACGGCCACGGCGCCCTCCCGTGCGCCCGCGCCGCCGTCGAGGCCGGTGCCACCTGGCTCGGCACGGCCACCCCGCACGAGGGCCTGGCCCTGCGCGCCTCCGGGCAGCTCCCGGACGACGTACGGATCATGTCCTGGCTGTGGACCCCCGGCGGCCCCTGGCAGGAGGCCATCGAAGCCGGACTCGACGTCTCCGCCAGCGGCATGTGGGCCCTCGACGAGGTCACCGCCGCCGCGCGTCGGGCGGGCCGCATCGCGCGCGTCCAGCTCAAGGCCGACACCGGACTCGGCCGCAACGGCTGCCAGCCCGGCGCCGAGTGGGCCGCTCTCGTCGCCGACGCGCTGCGCGCCGAGGCCGACGGGCTGATCCGGGTCACCGGTCTGTGGTCCCACTTCGCCTGCGCCGACGAACCCGGCCACCCTTCCATCGCCGCCCAGCTCGCCGTCTTCCGGGACATGACCGACTACGCCCGGCAGCAGGGCCTGCGCCCCGAGGTGCGGCACATCGCGAACACCCCGGCCACGCTCACGCTCCCCGAGTCCCACTTCGACCTCGTCCGCACCGGCATCGGCCTCTACGGCATCTCGCCCAGCCCCGAGATCGGCGTCCCCGCCGACTTCGGACTGCGCCCCGTGATGACGCTGTCCGCCTCCCTGGCCCTGGTCAAGCAGGTCCCCGGCGGTCACGGCGTCAGCTACGGCCATCACTACGTCACCCCGGGCACCACCACCCTCGGCCTCGTCCCCCTCGGCTACGCGGACGGCATCCCGCGGCACGCCTCCGGCACCGGTCCGGTGCTGGTCGGGGGCAAGTGGCGCACGGTCGCCGGGCGGGTCGCCATGGACCAGTTCGTCGTCGACCTCGGCGGCGAGGAGCCCCCGGTCGGCACCGAGGCGGTCCTCTTCGGCCCCGGCGACCGCGGCGAGCCCACCGCCGAGGACTGGGCGCAGGCCGCGGGCACCATCGCGTACGAGATCGTCACACGCATCGGAACGCGCGTTCCCCGCGTCTATACAGACGTGGACAGCACGGCGGCTGACGGCCATCGCGGCGAAGACGGTTGAAAGCGGTAGCAGCGAGGCAGTACCGCATAGACGCCAGGCATAGGCCAGATATAAACCAGGCGTGAGCCAGGTATGACTCATCAGCGACCCGGGCCACGGCAACGGCATCGGCAGTACGGCAAGGAGGAGCGGTTCGTGACCGAGAGCAGCGCGGAGGCCCTCACGGCCGCCGCCTCCGCCGCGCAAGGAGCCGGCAACTGGCGCAAGGTGACCGGCATCGCCGGGGCCGCGGTAGGAGTGATCGCCGCCGGTGCGGCCGCCGGTGTCGCCATCGAGCGGATGACCGTCGGCCGGGAGATGCGCAAGAGGGCCCGGCTCGCCCTCGACGCGGCGGGCCCCTACGGCGCCCTGCGCGGCACCCCCGGCAAGACGTACGCCGACGACGGCACCGAGCTGTACTACGAGGTCGAGGACGTCGGACCCGCCCCCGGGGTCGCCCCGCGCAGGCGCCGGCTCTTCGGCCGCAAGACTCCGGCCCCCGTCACCGTCGTCTTCAGCCACGGCTACTGCCTCAACCAGGACTCCTGGCACTTCCAGCGCGCGGCGCTGCGCGGCGTCGTACGGACCGTGTACTGGGACCAGCGCAGCCACGGCCGGTCCGGGCGCGGGGTGGCGCAGGCCGAGGGCGCCCTGCCCCTCACCATCGAGCAGCTCGGCCAGGATCTGAAGGCCGTCCTCGACGCCGCCGTGCCGGACGGGCCGATCGCGCTGGTGGGCCACTCCATGGGCGGGATGACCATGATGGCGCTTGCCGACCAGTACCCCGAGCTGATCCGGGACCGGGTCGTCGCCACCGCCTTCGTCGGCACGTCGTCCGGGCGGCTCGGCGAGGTGAACTTCGGGCTGCCCGTGGCCGGGGTCAACGCGGTGCGCCGGGTACTGCCCGGCGTGCTGAAGGCGCTGGGGCAGCGGGCTGAACTGGTGGAATGGGGGCGGCGGGCCACGTCCGACCTGTTCGCCGGGATCATCAAGCGGTACTCGTTCGCGACGAAGGACGTCGACCCGGCCGTCGCCCGGTTCGCCGAGCGGATGATCGAGAGCACCCCGATCGATGTCGTCGCCGAGTTCTATCCGGCGTTCACCGACCACGACAAGACCGAGGCCCTCGCCCGGTTCGCCGGTATGCCGGTGCTGGTGCTCGCCGGGGTGCAGGACCTGGTCACGCCGAGTGAGCACAGCGAGGCGATCTCGGACCTCTTGCCGGACGCGGAGTTGGTACTGGTGCCGGACGCCGGGCACCTGGTCATGCTGGAACACCCGGAAGTGGTCACCGACCGCCTCGCTGATCTGCTCGCCCGCGCTGGGGCAGTGCCACTTTCGGCTACGGTAAGTGGCTGTGACTCCGCCTCCTCCTGAGAGGTGGCTTCCAGCCTTCCGGCTGCGGTTCAGCCCGAACCGATCCCTCGCGGAACGTCATCAGAGTACTACTGCAAGTGAGTGATGATGGAAGCAATGGCCACACCGCACAACCCGGCTGACGCCCGACTCGTCGTCAGCTCGCCCGAGCAGATGCGCGAGCTGGGCCGCCGCCTGGCCAAGCTGCTGCGGGCCGGCGACCTCCTCATGCTCAGCGGGGAGCTCGGCGCGGGCAAGACCACGCTGGCCAGGGGGCTCGGGGAGGGTCTCGGTGTGCGCGGCGCGGTCACCTCGCCGACCTTCGTCATCGCCCGCGTCCACCCGTCCCTGGGTGACGGTCCGCCGCTGGTCCACGTCGACGCGTACCGCCTGTCCGGCGGGCTCGACGAGATGGAGGACCTCGACCTCGACGTGTCGCTGCCCGAGTCGGTGGTCGTCGTGGAGTGGGGCGAGGGCAAGGTCGAGGAGCTGACCGACGAGCGGCTCCAGGTCGTCATCCATCGCGCCGTCGGCGACACCACGGACGAGGTGCGGCACGTGACGGTGACCGGGCTGGGGGAGCGCTGGGCGAGTACCGACCTGACCGTGGTGGCCGCCTGAGCCCGAGGCGGTGAATGCAGCGGTGAATGCCCCGACAGTGCGTCGGCAAGATGTTGCGCGGCGCCCATTCGGCATGGTCACATGGTATTCAGCCCGTGGTTAGGGCTGCCTAACCGCGCCCGCCCCCGCCCCCCAGGAGGCGCCCCATGCCGGCCACCGACCCCAAGCCTCCGCAGCGGCCCCCGGCCCCGGCCGGTGTGAGCATGCGAACCCTTCTGGCGTCCTGCGCGGCAGCGGAAGCCGTCTCCCGCCCCCCGGCACCGCACCCTTGCAGCGCCGGTCAGGGCAACTCCGCAAGGGGCGCGGGGCTGTGTCACCATGCGGCTCCGCCGCGGGGCGCGACCAGCCACGACGCAGCCGCAGACACCCAGCGACCGAATACAGGGGCGCGGGGACCTGCGCGAACCCCCGCCGCACCCGCGCCCAGCGAACCCGCCCCCGCCTCAGCGAACCACCACCACCCGGCACCCGATCGTCGCGAACCCCCACATCGCCGTCCCGTCGGCCCGTGACTCCCGGATCCCCCCGGTCCGCCGCGCCTCCGATTCCTCCGAATCCCCGGAGGGGCGCCGCGCCTTTCCCACCGCAGCGCTGAACCCGATCGCCACTCCGTCCACTGACGCGAACCGCACCACATGCTCGACCGGTGTCCCGTCCGACCCCACGACGGAATGCGACCGCGAGCTCACCGCGTACACCCCCGGAACGGGATCGACGTCCCCCGGCGTCACGGTGAACGTCTGCCGCACCCGCCCCCCGGTCCCCACCAGCCACACCCGTTCCGCGCCCACCGAGTAGACGACCCGCTGGCCCTTCCCGGAGTCGACCGGAAGCGCCCTGGGATCCCGCCGCACCCGGGACGGACCCGGCGCCCCGGCCGAGGCCGACGTGCTGGCCCGGGCCTTCCCGCTCCCCAGCCCCGCCGGGACGTTCGCCGCCGCCTGGTACCCGAGGAACCCCACCGTCGCGAGCGCCGCCCCGGTGAGCCCGGCCACGAACCCCGCGCTGCTGCTTGCCACCGCTCGCCCACCTCACCGTCGTACCGCACCGTCGTACCGCACCGGAAGAAACCGGGAGCAATCATCAAGAACAGCCCAAAACGGCCGTACCCGCCGCGACCGTAGCAGCCCGTGACCGCCGGGCCGGAGCGACCGTGCCGGGGCCGCCGGAGCCGTAGGCTGTTCGCGTGCTCTTGCTCGCTCTCGATACCGCCACCCCCGCCGTCACCGTCGCGCTGCACGACGGCGCGGATGTCATCGCTTCCTCGACCCAGGTGGACGCCCGCCGGCACGGCGAGCTGCTGCTGCCCGCCGTGGACCGCGTGCTCGCCGAGGCAGGGGTCGGACTCGACGCCGTCACCGGCATCGTCGTTGGCACCGGACCCGGCCCGTACACGGGCCTGCGCGTCGGGCTGATGACCGCCGACACCTTCGGGATGGCGCTCGGCGTCCCCGTCCACGGGGTGTGCACGCTGGACGGTCTCGCCTACGCCGCCGACATCGAGAAGGGCCCCTTCGTCGTGGCGACCGACGCCCGCCGCAAAGAGGTCTATTGGGCGACGTACGCCGACTCCCGCACCCGCCTCACCGGACCGGCGGTCGACCGCCCCGCCGACATCGCGGAGCGCGTCGCGGGCCTGCCCGCCATCGGCGCGGGCGCCCTGCTCTACCCCGACACCTTCCCCAAGTCGCACGAGCCGGAGCATGTGTCCGCGAGCGCCCTGGCGTGTCTGGCCGCCGAACGGCTCGCGGCCGGCGAGGAACTCCCGGCGCCCCGCCCCCTCTATCTGCGCCGCCCCGACGCCCAGGTCCCGAAGAACTACAAGGTGGTCACCCCCAAGTGACCACCGGACCGGCCACCGGACCTGCCGCCGGGCAGGCGACCGTCCGTCTGCGCGAGATGCGCTGGTGGGACATCGACCCCGTGCTCGACCTGGAGAAGGCCCTGTTCCCCGAGGACGCCTGGTCCCGGGGCATGTTCTGGTCCGAGCTCGCGCACGCCCGCGGCGCCGAGGCGACCCGCCGCTACGTAGTCGCCCTCGACGGCGACCGGGTCGTCGGCTACGCGGGCGTCGCCGCACAGGGCGACGTGGCCGACATCCAGACCATCGCCGTCGCCCGCGACCGCTGGGGCACCGGCCTCGGCGGCGACCTGCTCGCCGAACTGCTGCGCGCGGCCACCGACTTCGAGTGCGCCGAGGTGATGCTGGAGTGCCGGGTCGACAACGTACGCGCACAGAAGCTGTACGAGCGCTTCGGCTTCGCACCCATCGGCCTCAGACGCGGCTACTACCAGCCGGGGAACGTGGACGCCCTGGTGATGCGCCTGACCGACCCTTCGCAACCCGCATCAGCACAAGGAACCGACAGCAATGGCTGAATCGCGCGACGAGCCCCTCGTCCTCGGCATCGAGACCTCCTGCGACGAGACCGGCGTAGGCATCGTCCGTGGCACCACCCTGCTCGCGGACGCCGTCGCCTCCAGCGTCGACGAGCACGCCCGCTTCGGCGGAGTCGTGCCGGAGGTGGCGTCCCGGGCCCATCTGGAGGCGATGGTCCCCACCATCGAGCGGGCGCTGAAGGACGCTGGAGTGAGCGCCCGCGACCTCGACGGCATCGCGGTGACGGCCGGGCCCGGCCTGGCGGGCGCGCTGCTCGTCGGCGTCTCGGCGGCCAAGGCGTACGCCTACGCGCTGGGCAAGCCCCTCTACGGCGTCAACCACCTCGCCTCGCACATCTGCGTCGACCAACTGGAGCACGGCGCGCTCCCCGAGCCGACGATGGCCCTCCTGGTCAGCGGCGGCCACTCGTCCCTGCTCCTCTCCACCGACATCACCTCCGACGTACGGCCGCTGGGCGCGACCATCGACGACGCTGCGGGCGAGGCCTTCGACAAGATCGCCCGCGTCCTGAACCTCGGCTTCCCCGGCGGCCCGGTCATCGACCGGTACGCCAGGGAGGGCGACCCGGCGGCGATCGCCTTCCCGCGCGGCCTGACGGGCCCGCGCGATCCGCGGTACGACTTCTCCTTCTCCGGTCTGAAGACGTCGGTCGCCCGCTGGATCGAGGCCAAACGGGCGGCGGGCGAGGACGTGCCGGTACGGGACGTGGCGGCGTCCTTCCAGGAGGCCGTCGTGGACGTCCTCACCCGCAAGGCGGTCCGCGCCTGCCAGGACGAGGGCGTCGACCACCTGATGATCGGCGGCGGCGTCGCCGCCAACTCCCGGCTGCGCGCCCTGGCCCAGGAACGCTGCGAGAAGGCTGGCATCCGGCTGCGCGTACCCCGCCCCAAGCTGTGCACGGACAACGGCGCGATGGTGGCGGCGCTGGGGGCGGAGATGGTCGCCCGAGGCCGCACGGCTTCGGCGTGGGACCTCTCGGCCGACTCCTCGCTCCCGGTGACGGAAACGCACGTGCCGGACCCCGCCCACACCCACGACCACGCGCACGAGACCGACGGGGAGAACCTGTACTCATGACGACGGTCGCGCTGATGTGGGAGGCCCGCGCGGCAGAGGGCCGCGGCGACGAACTCCTGTCCTGGGTACGGCAGCAGAGCACCCAGGGGGCCTCCCCCCTCCGCCGCGAATCCTTCCGGGCCCCGGAGGACCGCGTCCTGGTCATCACCTGGTGGAACGCCCCCTACGACGCCCCCCTGCCCGAACTCCCCGAGCCCCCGGCCGACCTGGCCTCCCGCCCGGTCCACCGGTGGCGTTTCGAGTCGATGGGCGAGTCGATGGACGAGTCGATGGGGGAGTCGGCGGGGGACTGACAGGACCGGCCCTGAGGGGAGGTTCAGGACCGGTCCCGGAACTGCTCACCCCACCGATGACACCTCCGTCCCGCACAGCAGCTCCCGGTCCGGCCCCAGGACTCGCACCTCACCCGTGAGCGTCACGCGCGCCGTGTGCCGTACCTCCGCGGCCGACGTCCCCAACCGCAGTTCCAGCGCCCCCGGTTCGACCACCCGCCTGCCCGCG
The DNA here is from genome assembly GCF_054729195.1 of Streptomyces sp. YIM S03343. Classification (NCBI taxonomy): domain Bacteria; kingdom Bacillati; phylum Actinomycetota; class Actinomycetes; order Kitasatosporales; family Streptomycetaceae; genus Streptomyces; species Streptomyces sp. YIM S03343. The sequence goes on along the minus strand of NZ_JBPUKX010000001.1, from coordinate 3,783,934 downwards.
CGGTCCGTGAAGGACGACAAGTCCGGGTGGAAGTGGAAGGTCACCCGGCGCTGTTCGCCCGGGTGGAGGGTCAGGCGCTGGTAACCGATCAGCCGGACGTCCGGGCGGGTCACCGAGGCCACCGGGTCGTGCAGGTACAACTGCACGACGTCCGTGCCCTCGCGCTCGCCCGTGTTCCGGACGGTGAGGGAGAGATCGTAGGAGCCGTCGGTGGTGATCTCGGCGCCTGTGCCCTCGTAATCCGACCAGGTGAACTCCGTGTACGAGCGGCCGTGCCCGAAGGGGTACAGCGGGGTCGGGTCCAGGTTGCTGACCTCGCCCGCCAGGCCCAGCGGGGGCTGGAGGTAGGTCCAGGGCTGGCCGCCGGGTGTGCGCGGCACGCTCACCGGGAGGCGGCCCGAGGGGTTGACCCGGCCGGACAGAACGCCTGACACCGCCGGGCCACCCTCCTCGCCCGGGAAGAACGCCTGGACCACCGCGCCCAGTCGGCCGTCCCAGCGGCCCAGGGCGTAGGGGCGGCCGGTGAGGAGGACCAGGACCACCGGGGTGCCGGTCGCCACCAGCGCGTCCAGCAACTCCGCCTGTACGCCGGGGAGATGGAGGTCCGCCACATCGCAGCCCTCGCCCGAGGTGCCCCGCCCGAACAGACCCGCCCGGTCGCCCAGCACCGCCACGCACACATCCGCCTCGGACGCACGTGCCACCGCCTCCGCGAAGCCGGACGTGTCCGGGTCCGTGACCCCGCAGCCCTCCGTGAACGTCACCTTCGCGTCCGGGAGTTCGGCGCGCAGGGCGTCCAGGACCGTCGGGATGTCCACGCCCAGCGGGACGTCGGGGTGGTTCGGGAGGACATGGGACGGGAAGCTGTAGCAGCCCAGCATCGCCAGGGGGTCCGCCGCGCGGGGGCCGATCACCGCGATGCGGGCGTCGGCGGGGAGGGGGAGCACGGCGGCCGGGTTGTCGAGCAGGACCACCGATTCCTCCGCCAGCCGACGGGCCACCGCGCGGTTCGCCCGGGAGTCCAGGTCGACCGGGGCGGTGGGTTCCGGGCTCCAGTCCTCGTCCAGCAGCCCCAGTTCGCACTTCTGGAGCAGGACCCGGGTCGCCGCCCGGTCGACCAGCGACTCGGGGATCTCGCCCGCGCGGACCGCCTCCCGCAGAGGTGCGCCGTAGCACTTCAGGGTCGGGAGTTCGACATCGATGCCGGCCGTCAGGGCCGCGTGGGCCGCCTCCGCGGAGGAGCCCGCCACCCTGTGCAGGGTCTCCAGGAAACCGATGGCGAAGTAGTCCGCGACCACGGTGCCGGTGAACTGCCACCGGTCACGGAGGAGTTCGGTGAGCAGCCGGGGGTCGGCGGAGGCCGGGACGCCGTCGGTCTCGGTGTACGCCGCCATCACCGACCGCGCGCCGCCCTCCCGCAGCGCCATCTCGAACGGCGGCAGCGTCACATCGGCGAACTCCCGCACCCCGGCCCGTACCGGCGCGAGATTGCGCGCCCCGGCCGAGGAGGCGTACCCGGCGAAGTGCTTGAGGGTGGCGACGATCCCGGCCGACTCCAGACCGCGCACATAGGCGGAGCCGATCGTGCCGACGAGGTACGGGTCCTCGCCGATCGTCTCCTCCACCCGGCCCCAGCGCAGATCGCGTACGACGTCCAGGACCGGGGCGAGGCCCTGGTGGACGCCCGCCGAGCGCAGGTCGTGGCCGATCCGGCCGGCCATCTCGCCGACCAGCTCGGGGTCGAAGCTCGCGCCCCAGGCCAGCGGCACCGGGTAGGCGGTGGCCTGCCAGGCGGTGAACCCGGCGAGGCACTCCTCGTGCGCGACGGCCGGGATGCCGAAGCGGCCCGCCTCTGCGATACGCCGCTGGGCGCGGGCCAGGGCCTGGGCACCGGTGGCCGGGTCGACGGGGGCGGTCCCGAAGCTGCGGGTGAGCTGGCCGAGGCCGTGGGTGATCAGCTCGTCCCAGTCGTGGTCGGCGGTCATGTCGTGCTGGTGGGGTGCGACCCCGTCGCCGTCCGTGTCGGCGCCCACCCATACGCCGTACAACTGGGCGGTCTTCTCCTCCAGGGTCATCCGGGAGAGCAGGTCGGCGACACGGGCGGCGGCGGGCAGCGCGGGGTCGCGCCAGGGGGCGGTGGTCATGGAACTCCTGTCAACGGTGGGACCTGGGGGCTGCAGGGGGCCGATAGCGCGTCTCCGGCGTGATCCGCAGCAGGCCGGGCAAAGCCGCTGCGGCTGGGCAGCTCCCTGAAAGGGGCGCGGGGAACTGCGCGACCAGCCACGACGGTGCCGCAGACGACAGACGACAGACGACAGACGGCACATCGCGGCACCTCCAGCGGAGCTCACTTGCCGCCGACGCCCATCAGGCCACCCACCAGCGCACGCCGGGCCACCAGATAGACGATGAAGATCGGGATGCCGGAGAGGACGACCGAGGCGAGCAGGGCCGGGATGTTCACGCCGAACTGGCTGACGTAGTTGAACAGGCCGAGCGTCAGCACACGGGGGCCGTCGGACTGGGTGAAGATCAGGGGGAAGAGGAAGCCGTTCCACGCCTGGAGCGCCGAGTAGATGACGACGGTGCTGATGCCGCCCTTCGTCATCGGGATCACGAGCTGGAACAGCATCCGGGTGGCCGAGGCGCCGTCCAGCGCCATCGCCTCGTACATCTCCTCCGAGATGTCGCGCAGGGTGCCGGTGAGGATCAGCACGGACACCGGCATCGCGAACGCCGCTGTCGGCAGGATGATCGCGAGGAGGCTGTCGTAGAGGTTCAGCTTCGCGATCATCAGATAGAGCGGGACCACCACGGCCTGCGCCGGGATGGCGACACCGAGCAGGAACAGCCGGAAGGCCGCCCCCGACCAGAAGGTGCGGGTGCGGACGGCGACGTAGGCGAGCGGTACGCACAGCACGAGGACGATCGCCACGACCGCGGCGGCGACGGTTGCCGTGTTGGCGAGGAAGTGCCCGAACCCGTTGTGCAGAACGGTGTTGTAGTTGTCGAGTGTCGGATCGGACGGCGGTTTGAGGGCGTTGTTGCCGAGCGCCTGGTCCTGGCGGGTGAGGGACGCCGAGATCATCGCGTAGATCGGGATGATGACGACGGCCAGCCAGATGAACGAGCCGATACCCGCCACGGGGTTGGGGCGCCGGGTCCAGTGGCGGCGGCGCCTGCGAGGAGCCGCGGCACCCCGCGGCTCCTCCCCGGCGCTCACCGGGCGCGGACGTGGCAGCGTGTCGTGTGATGACATGGCGTCACATCCCTTCCCGTGTGCTACGCATGGCGCCGAACCCGGAGAGCTTGACCATGAGCAGCGAGAGCCCGGTGGCGGCGACCACGAGGAAGGTCGCGACGGCGCTCGCGTAGCCGAAGTCGTAGCTCTTGAAGCCCGCTTCGTACATCAGATACGGCAGGATCGCGGTGTCGGTGCCGGGGCCGCCCTGGGTGAGGATGAGGACGGTCTCGAAGTACGTCAGTGAGCCCACGATCATCAGCACACTGGACGTGGTGGCCGTGTTGCGGAGCTGGGGCAGGGTGATGGAGAAGAACTGGCGGTAGCGGCCCGCCCCGTCGATCGCCGCGGCCTGGTAGAGGACTTCGGGGATCTGGCGGGCCCCGCCCTGGTAGATCAGGGTGTGGAACGGGATGAACTGCCAGCCGCCGACGAAGACGATCGCGAGGAAGGCGCCGTTGGTGGAGCCGAGGGTGTCCTGCTGGATGATCCCGAAGTTCGGGTCGAGCAGGGCGTAGAAGAGCAGGGCGATCGCCGTGGACGAGAGCAGGAACGGCACGAAGAAGATCGCGGAGAGGATCGCGCGGTTGCGCTGGCGGCCCGCCGCCCAGACGCCGATCAGCAGGGAGACGACCGTCTGGAAGGCCCAACTGGCCAGCGTCAGGAGGACGGTGACCGTGAGGGACTGGGTGAGGCGGTCGTCGTTCAGCAGCTTGCGCCAGTTGTCGAAGCCGACCGGCTGGGGGTCGCCGAGGCCGTTCCACTTGGTGAAGGACAGATAGACGGCCAGCACCATGGGGGCGACCGCGAAGAACGCGAAGAACAGCACACCGGGGACGGCCCAGGCGGCGTGCGGGCGCCCCGCGCGGTTCACACCGCCGGACGCCCGCACCTTGGTGGCCGTGGAGCTCACTTGAGCCCCTTCAGTGCCGAGACGAACTGGCTCGGCGTCGACTTGCCCACGAACAGCTTGTTGATCTCGGTCAGCATCGGCGTCGAGACGTCCGGGTCGACCGCCTGGTCCCAGCTCAGCGTGAACGCCGGGGCGTCCTTGACCATGGCGTACTGGAACTTGGCGAACTCCGGGTTCGGGGAGGCGTCGAGAAGCTTCTCCGCGTTGGACGTCGTCGGGATGTCGCCGTTGGCGACGAGATCCTTGGCGTACGCCTCCGACGCGCACTCCTTGAGGAACGCGATCGCCGCGTCCTTGTTGCCCGTACGGGCGTTCACCGACCAGTAGTTGGTGGGGTTGCCGACGACGTTGCGGATGTCGCCGGCGCCGCCCTCGATCTTCGGGAAGGCGCACCAGCCCAGGTTGTTCTTGGCGAAGTCCGGGAACTTGCCGAGCTGCGTGGAGTACTCCCACGAGCCCATCAGATGCATCGCCGCCTTGCCCTTGGCGAACACCGCGGGGGCGCCGCCGTTGGTGTACGCCACCGAGCTGTAGCCCTTGCCGAAGGCGCCGTCGTCGATGAGCTGCCGTACCGTCTCGGCGGCCTTCAGCACCGCCGGGTCGCCCCAGCCGCTCGCGTCACCGTTCTTGATCTTGTCGAAGACCTCGGGCCCGCCGATCCGGTCGGTCAGGTACTCCAGCCACATCAGCTCGGGCCAGATGTCCGCGCCGCCGAGCGCGAAGGGGGTGATGTTCGCCTTCTTCAGCTTGGCGTTGATCGCCAGCAGCTCGTCGAAGGTGGTGGGCGGCGTGAGTTTCTGTTCGGCGAACACGGACTTGTTGTAGAAGAGGATCACCGGCTGCATGCCGCGCATCGGGATGCCGTAGTTGTGGCCGCTGAGACCGCCCGCGGCTATGACCGACGGCAGGAAACCGTCCTTGAGGACCGCGTCCGACGTGATGATGTCGGTGAGGTCGACGAGCTGGTTCGCGTCCTTGTACGCCTTGATGGAGCCGCCGCCCCAGTTGAAGAACACATCGGGCGCGTTCGGCGAGCCCATCGCCGTGCGCAGCTTGGCCGGGTAGTCGGCGCCGGGCACCTTCTCCAGCTTGATCTTGCCGCCGGTCTTCTTGGCCGCTGCCGACGCGTTGAACCGGTCGACCGACTTGACCTGGACCTTCACGGCATCGTCGCCGTAGACGAAGGCCGTGAGCGTCTTGCCGCCGCCACTGCCGCCGCTGGAGCCGCAGGCGGTGAGTCCGGCGGCCGAGATGAGGGTGGTGGCGCCTGCTGCGCCAAGGAACCAGCGCCTGCTGTGGGACTCGTAGGACCCGTGGGACCCGTTGGACTCCATGGACGGTTACCTCTTCTGTTCGACCTCATTGGCGAATGGTGCGAGTTGCTGCCAGTTGATGCGAGATGGTGCCCGGTACGAATGTTTCGGATCACACTCCGAATGTTCCGGAAAGTTATGGCCCGCAGAGGACTTCGTCAAGGGGTTGTGCAGGGTTACGATCGCCGACATGACAGCTCCGGAATCCGCTGAAGCCCAGACGGCAGCTCGGTCGGCCCAGACCGCGACGCTCGCCGAGATCGCCCGCGAGGCCGGGGTGTCCGCTCCGACTGTTTCGAAAGTTCTCAACGGACGCGCCGATGTCGCCCCCGGCACCCGCATGCGCGTCGAGGAACTGCTGCGCACGCACGGCTACCGGCGCCGCCGCGCCGAGGCCACCCGATCCCCGCTGATCGACCTGGTCTTCCACGAACTGGAGAGCGCCTGGGCGATGGAGGTCATCCGGGGCGTGGAGAACGTGGCGCGGGAGGCCGGGCTGAGTGTCGTGCTCAGCGAGAGCGCGGGCCGCCTCACCCCCGGCCGCACCTGGGCCGACCAGGTGGCCGCCCGCCGCCCGCACGGCGTGATCCTGGTGCTGTCGGGCCTCGACGAGTCCCAGCGCGCCCTGCTGACCAGCCGCTCCATCCCGTTCGTGGTCATGGACCCGGCCGGTGACCCGGGCGCCGACGTCCCCTCGATCGGCGCCACCAACTGGCAGGGCGGCCTCGCCGCGACCCGGCACCTGGTCGAACTCGGCCACACCCGCATCGGCGCGATCAGCGGGCCCTCACGGATGATGTGCAGCCGCGCCCGCGTCGACGGCTACCGGGCCGCCCTGGAGACGGCGGGGGTACCGGTCGACCCCACCCTCATCAAGGCCGGCGACTTCCACCACGAGGCCGGCTACCGCCTCGGCCTCGACCTCCTGCGCCGCCCGGACCGCCCCACGGCGATCTTTGCCGGCAACGACCTCCAGGCCCTCGGCCTCTACGAAGCCGCCCGCGAACTGGGCCTCCGCATCCCGGAGGACCTGAGCGTCGTCGGCTTCGACGACCTCCCGGTCGCCCGCTGGGTCGGCCCCCCGCTGACCACGGTCCGCCAGCCCCTGACAGAAATGGCAGAAGCAGCAGCGAAACTCCTCCTGGACCTGAGCCGAGAGGAGGAACCGGCCCGGGCGACGAGGGTGGAACTGGCAACGAGCCTGGTGGTGCGCAGCAGCACGGCGTCGCCTGCGGCGGGCTAGGCGCTCGCTCCGTTGGAAGTGCCGCGATGTTCCGTCTGTCGCCTGCGGCATCATCGTGGCTGGTCGCGCCCACGCGGCGGAGCCGCATATCAGTACAGCCCCGCGCCCCTGGGGAGTTGCAGTCCCCTGCGTTTCGGGCGAAGTCCGCTGCGGTTCGGCAGCGCCCTGAAGGGGCGCGGGGCTGTGTCGATGTGCGGCTCCGCCGCGAAGGGGGTACCTCCCTGCTCGAACGAAGTTGAGAGCTTGGGGGAGCGACCAGCCACAACCGCCCCGCACCCGCGGATGGGTCCGCAGCCCCCTGCGAGTCGGGGTGCGGATCAGGCGCAACGGGACCGCAACCCCCCAGGGGCGCGGGGAACTGCGCGATCAGCCACAAACAACCCGCACCCGCGACAGGTCCGCAGCCCCCTGCGAAGGCGCCCGAGGGTCGCACCCACGGCACAGCAACCCCCTCAGGGGCGCGGGGAACTGCGCGATCAGCCACAAACAACCCGCACCCACCCCACCAACCCGCCGGGTTGACGACACTCACCGCGCCCCCCACACTGCTCCGAAGTCAATCGGTTGCACAGCCGAAACTTTCGGAGGCACCCGCAATGAGATCTCTGAGAACGGGCTTACCCCTGACCGGACTGGTCACCGCCGCCCTCCTCCTGGCGGCGACGCCCACCGCGCACGCCGCAGACACCCCCCTCCGCGACCTGGCCGCAGCAAAGAGCAAAGTGATCGGCACCGCAGTCACCGGCTCCAAACTCACCGGCACCTACGGCGACATCGCGGCCGGCCAGTTCAGCTCCCTCACCCCCGGCAACGCCATGAAGTGGGGCTCGGTCGAGCCGACACAGGGCAGTTTCAACTGGTCCGAGGCCGACCAGATCGTGGCATTCGCGAAGGCCCACAACCAGCAGGTCCGCGGCCACACCCTGGTCTGGCACAGCCAGAACCCGAGCTGGCTGACCAACGGCACCTGGACCTCGGCCCAGCTCAGCAGCCTGCTCCAGAACCACATCAGCACCGAGGTCACCCGCTACAAGGGCGACATCGCGGCATGGGACGTCGTCAACGAACCCTTCAACGAGGACGGCACCTACCGCTCCACCCTCTGGTACAACGGCCTCGGCTCCGGCTATATCGCGAGCGCCCTGACCTGGGCCCACGCGGCCGACCCCGCCGCCAAGCTCTACATCAACGACTACAACGTCGAGGGCGTCAACGCGAAGAGCACCGCGCTCTACAACCTGGTCAAGTCCCTCAAGGACCAAGGCGTCCCGATCGACGGCGTCGGCCTCCAGGCCCATCTGATCCTCGGCCAGGTCCCCTCCACCCTCCAGCAGAACATCCAGCGCTTCGCCGACCTCGGCGTCGACGTCGCGATCACCGAGCTGGATGTGCGTATGCAACTCCCCGCCACCGACGCCTCGCTGGCGCAGCAGAAGGCCGACTTCAAGTCGGTGACGGCGGCATGCGCGGCCGTCAGCCGCTGCGTCAACATCACGGTGTGGGGATTCACCGACTCCGACTCCTGGGTGCCCGGCACGTTCCCGGGGTACGGGGCGGCGACACCGTACGACGAGAACTACGCGCCGAAACCGGCGTACTACGGCATCTCCGAGGCCCTCGGCGGCACGACCACGACCCCGCCGCCGACCGGCGCGTGCTCGGCGACGTACAGCGTGGTGAACCAGTGGAACACCGGCTTCACGGGCCAGGTGAAGATCGCCTGCTCGGGCGCCTCGCTGTCGTCGTGGAAGGCGACATGGACGTACGGCGCGGGCCAGCAGATCACCCAGGCGTGGAACGCGACCTGTACCCAGTCGGGCGCGGCGGTGACCTGCACGAACGCCTCGTACAACGGGACGGTCCCGGACGGCGGTTCAGTGACCTTCGGCTTCAACGGGTCCTGGAGCGGCAGCAATCCGCTGCCGACGGTGACCCTGGGCTGAACCACCGCGGGGGCCGGGACGGCTGAGGCGGGGGTGAGAATCGTGAGATTCTCCGAAGAAAACCGCCGCACGACCCCGCTCCTAACAAAGTCCTAATAATCCGCACCTACCTTCCTGACCGTGACAGGACTTGAGGCGAACGGCGGGAGCGGCAAGGACGGCAGAGGGGTGGGCCGGCGGTCGGCGGTGCTGAAGGCCGTCGGCCTCACCCTGGCGGGCACCCTGGTCGTGGGGATCGCCGCGGCGGGCTGGGCCTACTGGCAGCTCAACGACAACATCAAGAGCGTCGACATCAACAGCGCGCTCGGCGACGACCGCCCCGCACGGGCGGTGACGACCCCGTCGGCCTCCGCGTCCACCTCTGCCTCTGCCTCCGCCTCGCCCTTGCCCAGCGGATCCGTGAACATCCTGGTCCTCGGCTCGGACTCGCGCAGCGGCAAGGCCAACAAGGAACTCGGCGGCGGCAACAGCTCGGGCGCCCGCTCCGACACGGCGATGGTGGTGCACATCGACGCGGGCCGTGAGGACGCGACTGTGGTCAGCATCCCGCGCGACACCCTCGTCACGCGTCCCTCCTGCCCGCTGTCGTCGGGGGGTTCCACGGCGGTGTCGTACGGCGCGATGTTCAACAGCGCGTACTCGGTGGGCGGGCCGGTGTGCGCGGTCAAGACGGTCGAGTCCCTGACGAACGTCCGCATGGACCACTACATCGAGATTGACTTCTCCGGCTTCGCGAAGCTGGTGAACGCCCTGGGCGGGGTCACGGTCACCACGGACGAGGACATCGACGACGACGACAGCCACCTCCACCTCAAGGCCGGCACCCACCATCTGAACGGCAAGCAGGCCCTGGCCCTCGCCCGCACCCGGCACGGCATAGGCGACGGCAGCGACCTCGGCCGCATAGGCCTCCAGCAGAAGCTCGTGAAGGCCCTGCTGAAGCGGATCTCCTCCGAGAACCTGCTGACCGACCCGGCCAAGCTGTACGAGGTCGCCGACGCGGTGACCGACAGCCTGACCACGGACACCGGCCTGGACTCGCTCGCCGAGCTGATGACCCTCGGCAAGAGCCTGGGCGGCCTGGAGCCGGGGAACGTCAAGACGGTGATGATGCCGGTGGTGACCGCCCCGAGTGACCCCAACCGCGTGGTGGCGAAGGAACCGGCGGCGAGCACCCTCTGGGCGTCGCTGCGCTGACGTACTGCGCTGACGTAGACGTACTGCGCTGACCTGCGGAAACAGTGGCTTGGAGACGCTCGGCGAGAAATTCTCGAGGAAATTCCGGCGCGTCTGTCGATCCGGCGGGGTTCCGTTCGACGCAATGGGTGAGAGGCGGGCGGCCGTACCGCAGCGGCCGCCCGGATCGTGAACTGAACCCAAGGAGTCACCATGCCTCGTTACCTGTCACTGATCCGTGTCGACGAGTCCGCCGTGCCCGCCGAGGGCCCGAGCCCCGAGCTGATGCAGCGGATGGGAGAGCTGATCGAGGAGATCACCAAGGCCGGGGTGATGCTCGACACCGCGGGACTGACCCCCACCGCGGAGGGCACCCGGGTGCACTGGGAGGGCGGGAAGCTCTCCGTGACGGACGGCCCGTTCACCGAGTCGAAGGAGGTCGTCGGCGGTTACGCGCTGATGCAGTGCAAGGACAAGGCCGAGGCCCTGGAGTGGACGAAGCGCTTCCTGAAGGTCCACGAGGACTACTGGACGGTGACCTGCGAGGTGCGGGAGATCATGGAGTCCTGAGCCGTCCGGGGGGCGGCCCGACCGGCGGTCCTTTGCCGGACCCGAGGCGGGGTGTTCGATGGTGGACTGTGGACGTGGAACCGCAGCAGCCCCCGGAGCGCACCCCGCCCCCGGAGCGCACCGCACTCCCGAAGCACAGCTCGCCCCCGCCCCCGGACCGGGACGGCACCGCTGCCGAGCACGCGATCGAGACGGTCTTCCGCCTCGAATACCCCCGCGTGGTCGCGGCCGTGGCCCGGGTGGTCCGCGATGTGGGCATCGCCGAGGAACTGGCCCAGGACGCCCTGGTCGCCGCCCTGGAACGCTGGCCCCGGGACGGCGTCCCGGACAACCCGGGCGCTTGGCTGACGGCCACCGCCCGTCATCGCGCCGTGGACCTGGTCAGACGCCGGGAGAACTACGCCCGCAAGCTCCAGGAGATCGGCAGGGACCTGACGGCGGCGACGGCGACGACGACGGCGCAGCCGGAGGAACCGTCCGATCCGGAAGACATCGACGACGACCTCCTCCGCCTGGTGTTCACCGCCTGCCACCCGGTCCTGCCGCCCGAGGCACGCACCGCGCTCACCCTGCGCCTGCTGGGAGGCCTCACCACGGCCGAGATCGCCCGCGCGTTCCTCACCCCGGAGCCGACGGTCGCGCAGCGCATCGTCCGGGCGAAGCGGACGCTGGCGACGAAGAACGTCGCCTTCGAGGTGCCGTACGGCCCGGACCGCGAGGCACGGCTCGGCTCGGTCCTCGACGTGATCTATCTGATCTTCAACGAGGGGTACGCCGCGACGGCCGGCGCCGATCTGCTGCGCCCCGAACTGTGCGAGGGCGCGCTGCGGCTGGCCCGTCTGCTGGCCGGGCTGATGCCCAAGGAACCCGAGGTGCACGGACTGGCCGCGCTGCTGGAGTTCCAGGCGTCCCGTACGGCCGCCCGCACCGGCCCGGACGGCACCCCGGTCCTCCTCAAGGACCAGAACCGCCGCCGCTGGAACCGCCTGCTCATCATCCGCGGCGTCGCGGCCCTGTCCCGTGCGGATGCAGCGGCGACCGGCGCCCCGGGCCCGTACGCCCTCCAGGCGGCGATCGCCGCGTGCCACGCCCGTGCCTACACCTACAAGGAGACGGACTGGCCCGCCATCGCGACCCTGTACGCTCTGCTGGCGGCCCGGACCCCGTCCCCCGTGGTCGAGTTGAACCGCGCGGTGGCCGTCTCGATGGCCGAAGGCCCGGCCCGGGCCCTGGAACTGGTGGACACTCTGGCCACCGAACCCGCCCTCCGCGACTACCACTTGCTCCCGAGCGTCCGAGCCGACCTCCTCCTCCGCCTGGGCCGTAAGACCGAGGCCCGCGAGGAGTTTGAACGAGCGGCGGCCCTGACCCGCAACGAACGCGAGCGGGAACTGCTGCTGGGACGGGCGGAGGGGTGCGAGTGACGGCGAGTCGGCTGTCTCAGCCGATGGGGTCGATGGGGTCGACGGGGTCAATGGGGTCGGTGGGCTGGACGGGCCGACCGATGAGCATCGTCGGCGCGCCCGCGACCCGAGTCAGAAAGACGGTTGCCGAGTGGGGGCCCGACGGCTTGACCTTCCTGCGCAGTTCCTCCGGCTCGACGGCCGAGCCGCGCTTCTTGACCGTGAGCGTGCCGACCTCCCGTTCACGGAGCAGTGCCTTCAACTTCTTCACACTGAAGGGCAGTTGGTCGGTGATCTCGTACGCCGACGCGTAGGGGGTGGGGCGTGCCTCGTCGGCCGTGATGTACGCGATCGTCGGGTCGATCAGCCCGCCGCCGATCTCCTCGGCGACCTCGGCGACCAGGTGCGCGCGGATGACGGCGCCGTCGGGTTCGTACAGGTACCGTCCCACCGGCCGTACTCCGGGATCGGGCAGCCCGCGCCCGAGCAGGGTGCGCGGCCCCGGCAGCAGGGTGGCCCGTACCGCGCCCGGTGTGCTCCCCTCCCCGAACCAGAGCACGGCCTCCTTCACATCGCCGCCGTCCGAGACCCACTCCGCCTCGGCCGCCGCCGGGAGCGACTCGTGGGGGATGCCCGGTGCGATCTTCAGCGCGGCCACCCGCGCCGCCGCGGTGGCCCCGACCGCCCAGGACAGCGGCGGCGAGTACGCCTCCGGGTCGAAGATCCGCCCCCGGCCCCCGCGCCGCGCCGGGTCGGCGAAGACGGCGTCGTACGACGATGTGTCCACCTCCGTGACATCCGCCTCCCGCACCTCGACGAGGTCCGAGAGTCCCAGCTCGGCCGCGTTCGCCCGCGCCACCGCCGCCGTCAGCGGGTCCCGGTCCACCGCGAGGACCCGGATCCCGGCGCGGGCCAGCGCGATGGCGTCGCCGCCGATGCCGCAGCACAGATCGGCGACCGAGGCCACGCCCAGCTCCCGCAGCCGCCCGGCCCGGTACGCGGCCACGCTCGTCCGGGTGGACTGCTCGACCCCGTTCGGTGTGAAGAACATCCGCTCCGCGTCGGCCGCCGGGAACTTCGCCGCCGCCCGCTGCCGCAGCCGCGTCTGACCGAGTGCCGCCGACACCAGCTCCGGCGCGTGCTCGCGGCGCAGCCGGGTGGCCACGGCCAGTTCGTCGGCGGGGGCGGTGCCGCGCACCTCGTCGAGGAGGGCGCGGCCCTCGGGGGCGAGGAGGGCGCGAAGGGCATCGAGGGCGTCGAGGGGGGCGTGGGCGTTCACCGGGTCATTGTCGATCAGCCGCAGGGCGGATGTGGGCCAGTCGGTGGACGGTACGGCAGTGGCGGCGGTGTCGGCCGGGGTCGGGGGCCGGTGCCTGGGAGGATCCGGCACCATGCGAGTGGTCGTACAAAATGACAAGAAGAGGGCAAAGGGGCGGAAGGTGATCCGTGCCGGTCTCACCACCGCCCTGGCGGCAGTCGCCGTCGCCTCCGGCTGTACGTCGCAGACCGGACCCGATGCCACCGGCCACCCCGCCCCGGGCCAGGAGGCCGGCCGCGCTCCCGCCGCCGCCCGCGCCCTGGACACGTACGCCACGCGGCTGCGCGCCACGTACACCGCCCGTGCCGCCGTGGCGAGACGCTGGGGCCTGCGCCAGGTCCCGCTGACGCCCCCGCTGCCCCCGGCCCGCAAGCCGAGGATCACGGCCCGCAAGGGCTTCGAGGTCGACGGCCAGGAGGAACTGAACCTCCCCCCGGTCTTCACCACGGTCCCCACCCGGGACAAGGTCGTCTTCCTCACGATCGACGACGGCAACGAGAAGGACCCCGAGTTCCTGCGGATGATGAAGGACCTGCACATCCCGTACACGGCGTTCCTCAGCAACTTCCTGATCAAGGATGACTACGCCTACTTCCGCCGCATGCGCTCCCTGGGCATCACCCTCGACAACCACACGCTCCACCACCCCGATCTGCGGGGCATGTCCTACGACGAGCAGAAGCAGGAGATCTGCGGCATGCAGGACGTGATGGAGAAACAGTTCGGCAAGCGCCCGGCCGTCCTGCGCCCGCCCTACGGCAGCTACGACCGGAACACCCTGCGGGCCGCCAAGTCGTGCGGCATCCGGTACGCGCCGATCTGGGACGAGGAGGTGTTCGTGGACCACTGGGAGTACCGGGAGGCGGACCAGCACCTGCACCCCGGTGACATCGTCCTGACCCACTTCCGGGGCCGTACGGAGTGGAAGGGCACGATGCCCGACATGGTCCGCCGCTTCCTGGCCAAGGTCACCGCCGAGGGCTACGCGGTGGCGCGCCTGGAGGACTACCTGTGACCCCGCGCAGGCCGCTGACCGCCCCCACCCTCCTCCTGACCCTGCTCCTGCTCCTGCCGCTCACGTCCTGCGCCCAGTCGGTGGACCCCATCGAGCGCCTCGGCAAAAAGGCGGCCCAGCGAGTGGACCACCCGACCGCGCACGCCGTCCCCGGCGCGGGACTGCCCCCGTACCGCCGCTGGGGCCTCCCCGCCCCCCTGACCCGCCCCCCGAAGCCCTCGGCCGCACCCCCGGCCCGCACGGCGGGCCCCGGCCTCCCACCCGCCCTGGACCACATCCCCACCCGCGACCGGGTGGTGTTCCTGACCTACGACTACGACACCAGCGCCCACCGGGACCCCCGCTACCCCCGCGACCCCCGCTTCCCCGACATGGTCCGCGACCTGCACCTCCCGGTCACGGTGTTCGTCACCGGCACCCCCGCCGACACGGACCACGCCGAGTTCACGAGACTGCGCGCCGCGGGAGCCGCCGTACAGAACCGGACCCTCGACCACCACCCCCTGCGCGGCCTGCCGTACCGCACCCAGCACACCCGGATCTGCGCCGAGCAGGACCGCCTCCGAGCCCGCCTGAACACCCACGCCCGCTTCCTCCGCCCACCCCACGGCACCTACGACACGACAACCCTGCGAGCCGCAGCGGACTGCGGAGTAGGCGCCCTGATCTTGTGGCGAGCCACCCTGACGAAAACCACCCTGACCTACACCCGAGGCGCCCCCCACCTCCACCCGGGAGACATCGTCCGCATCCCCCCGAGAAGCCCGGGAACAAGAACAACGAGCCTCCTGCGAAAGCTGCAGACGGAGGGCCTGACGGCGGGCCGCTTGGAGGACTACCTGTAGCCAGCGATGAGTGGGCGGGGGTTATTGCGGCACTGGCGGGGTTATCGCGGCACTTCTGAGGGCAAGGCCAGCACTATCCAGCCCGTCCGGCGTTTGAGGACGAGGCCCGAAGGGCCGAAAGGGGGGTCTGGGGGCGCAGCCCCCAGAGACGCCCACTGCAGCCAAGGGTGCCGACAAAACAGCCGTAGGCAAATGAACCGATCGGCCGACGCGCCGCAGGCAACTGGCACTCCGCTTGACCGAGTGCTAACCGCAGTCATAGTCTCGGCTCTGGCACTCCCCCCTGGAGAGTGCCAACAAAGCGACGGGCAGGTCCGGCACCCGCGACGACGGATCGACCTGGTCGCCACCTCAGACAGTTAACCCCGTGAGATCTCCGAAGGGGGAGGTCGGATCGTGACGACCGCCAGCTCCAAGGTTGCCATCAAGCCGCTCGAGGACCGCATCGTGGTCCAGCCGCTGGACGCCGAGCAGACCACGGCCTCTGGCCTGGTCATCCCGGACACCGCGAAGGAGAAGCCCCAGGAGGGCGCCGTCCTCGCCGTGGGCCCGGGCCGTTTCGAGAACGGCGAGCGCCTTCCGCTCGACGTCAAGGTCGGCGACGTCGTCCTGTACAGCAAGTACGGCGGCACCGAGGTGAAGTACAACGGCGAGGAGTACCTCGTCCTCTCGGCTCGCGACGTGCTCGCGATCATCGAGAAGTAGTCACTTCACTTCCTGACTGACAGGCAGAGGAACGTTCTGCTGCCTGATGCCAGATGCCAGACAGATGACGCTGCGCCCCAGGCCCCCGGGACCACAGACAACGGGCGCCGGGGCGCAGCGCCGTTTTCACCCACAGATTTCCGAGAGGGCTCCCGCTGTCATGGCGAAGATCCTGAAGTTCGACGAGGACGCCCGTCGCGCCCTCGAGCGCGGCGTCAACAAGCTGGCCGACACGGTCAAGGTGACGATCGGTCCGAAGGGCCGCAACGTCGTCATCGACAAGAAGTTCGGCGCGCCCACCATCACCAACGACGGCGTCACCATCGCCCGCGAGGTCGAGCTCGACGACCCGTACGAGAACCTCGGCGCCCAGCTGGTGAAGGAGGTGGCGACCAAGACCAACGACATCGCGGGTGACGGCACCACCACCGCCACCGTGCTCGCCCAGGCGCTGGTGCGCGAGGGCCTGCGCAACGTCGCCGCCGGTGCCTCCCCGGCCTCCCTGAAGAAGGGCATCGACGCCGCGGTGAAGGCGGTGTCGGAGGAACTGCACGCCTCGGCCCGCCCGATCGACGAGAAGTCGGACATCGCCGCGGTGGCCGCGCTGTCGGCGCAGGACCAGCAGGTCGGCGAGCTGATCGCCGAGGCGATGGACAAGGTCGGCAAGGACGGTGTCATCACCGTCGAGGAGTCCAACACCTTCGGTCTGGAGCTGGACTTCACCGAGGGCATGGCCTTCGACAAGGGCTACCTGTCGCCGTACTTCGTCACGGACCAGGAGCGCATGGAGGCCGTCCTCGACGAGCCGTACATCCTGATCCACCAGGGCAAGATCGCCGCGATCGCGGACATGCTGCCGCTGCTGGAGAAGGTCATCCAGACCAACGCCTCCAAGCCGCTGCTGATCATCGCCGAGGACGTGGAGGGCGAGGCCCTGTCCACCCTCGTCGTCAACAAGATCCGCGGCACCTTCAACGCGGTCGCGGTCAAGGCCCCCGGCTTCGGCGACCGCCGCAAGGCGATGCTCCAGGACATGGCGACGCTGACCGGCGCGACCGTGATCTCCGAGGAGGTCGGCCTCAAGCTCGACCAGGTCGGCACCGAGGTGCTGGGCACCGCCCGCCGGGTCACCATCACCAAGGACGACACGACGATCGTCGACGGTGCCGGCAAGTCCGAGGACGTGCAGGGCCGCATCGCGCAGATCAAGGCCGAGATCGAGAACACGGACTCCGACTGGGACCGCGAGAAGCTCCAGGAGCGCCTCGCGAAGCTGGCCGGCGGCGTGTGCGTGATCAAGGTCGGCGCCGCCACCGAGGTGGAGCTGAAGGAGAAGAAGCACCGCCTGGAGGACGCCATCTCGGCGACCCGCGCCGCGGTCGAGGAGGGCATCGTCTCCGGCGGTGGCTCGGCCCTCGTCCACGCGGTCAAGGTCCTGGAGGACAACCTCGGCAAGACCGGCGACGAGGCCACGGGTGTCGCGGTCGTCCGCCGCGCCGCCGTCGAGCCGCTGCGCTGGATCGCGGAGAACGCGGGCCTTGAGGGCTACGTCATCGTCTCCAAGGTGGCGGAGCTGGAGAAGGGCAACGGCTACAACGCCGCCACCGGCGAGTACGGCGACCTGGTCAAGGCCGGCGTCATCGACCCGGTGAAGGTCACGCGCTCCGCCCTGGAGAACGCCGCGTCGATCGCCTCCCTCCTCCTCACGACCGAGACCCTGGTCGTCGAGAAGAAGGAAGAGGAGCCGGCGGCCCCCGCGGCCGGCGGCCACGGCCACGCCCACTGAGGCACCGGCCCAGTCACCGCACCGGAGGCCCGGCACCCCTGAACACCTGGGGTGCCGGGCCTCCGGGCTGTCCGCCAGGAGAGGGGTGTCCGTGAGCGCAGGTGTGCTGCCCGGGTGCGCGACCGCATGGTTCGACCCGTTCCGTACCGTCCTCTGTCTGACGCCCAGGGGCCACCGCGACTGGGTGGACGACGTGGTGGCGTTCATGCGTGGAGGGGCCGTCGGACGGAGCGTCGGTGTCGATCCGGTGCCGCTGTTCGAGACGGTGACACGTGAGTCGGTGAGGGAGAGCCTGCTGCCGGTCACGGGGGAGGGCGCTCGGGACCTGCTGACGTTCCTCGCGGTGGGATCCTTCTACGACGGCCCCGATCCGTCGCTCCGGGAGCCCGACGAGGTGAGGGACGGGTGCGTTCGTGAGGTGCTGGCGTCGGTGGGGGACCGTGCCGTGTTCTTCACGAACCACGGCCACGCCGGGGACGTTCAGGACTCGGACGGGGATCCGGGCCCGGGCTTCATGGCGTCGGGCTTTCACTGGAACTCACTCGCCGTCACGCTCTATGACGTGTGTCTGATCGGGTCACCTGCGATCACCTGCTCGTGGCCTGGAGGTTCGAGGACGCCTGACGGGCGGGCTCAGGATGCACAGGAGACGACGGCCCAAGGCGGCATCCCTCTCCGTCGGCGCCGATGAACGGGCCGCGTTCGTGCGGACGGCCGCGCGCGGTCGATCGTCGCGGAAACCCCCGCTCCCGCGGTGCGGGAACGGGGGCTGCCCCTCGCGGATCCAGGGGGTTCCGGGGCGGGTCAGGTCTCCAGGGTGTCCAGGACGCCCAGCTGGGACATCAGGCCGAGACGGTCGTACTGCCACCAGCCCTCGGTGATCCTGCCGTCCGTCCCGCAGCGGAAGACCGTCGTGCCGGTCATGGTGACGTTCCTGCCCGTTGCCGGGATGCCCAGGAAGTCGCCCTTGTGGGTGCCGTTCCAGGTCCAGCGGGTGCAGACCTGGTCGCCCTCGGCGATCTGGTCCTCGACGGTGAACGAGAAGTCGAAGCCGCCGCGCCACATCTCGACCTCACGCCGGATGTTGTCCAGCCCGAGGGTGTCCTGCTCGTTGGCCGGGTCGTGGTCGTGGTAGTTCTCGGCGAACAGGTCGTTCAGCGGGGGCAGTTCGTCCGATGTGGCCATCGTCTCGAACAGCCTGCGCACCGTGGCCGAGGCCAGTTGCTCGTCGCGCACCACGTCGAGGTCCGTGAACGTCGGCATCTCGTCGCACAGGGCAACCATGTCCCGGAAGATCCTGTCCGTCTCCGGGAGGTTCGAGTTCCGCATCGCCTCCTCGTACGAGGGGAACTCCACGATCTCTATGAAGTGCGACGCGTCCGACCGGTCCTTGCCGATCACGTTGTGGGTCGCGGTCCGCTTACCGCTGGTCGCCTCGACCCACGTGTCCATCAGCCGGTTCATGTCGTCGAAGCGGCTGGTCTTGCAGTCGATGAGCTGTACGAAGGTCATGGTGGGGTGCCTCCGGTCCGTACAGTGTGCCTGAATGCCCGGGTACGGTAGATATGCATATCTTCGCACCGAAAGTTCCGGCATGTGATGTCGCACGGATGGCGGCATGGGTGCCCGGTTCCTGATGCCGTGCGGGCGGCGGCTGCGACCGGGCCGAGCGGATGTCGACGGTGCAGACGGCGGACGCCTGCACCGGCGCACCTAACGAGGCGTCACTCACCTCTGTCCCCACTCCTTCCGCTCATCTCCGGGTCGCGTACGTCTCTACTGCTCTACGTCTCTACTGCTCTACTGCGGCCCGTACTTCCGGCCGGTCCGGGAGGTGATCCCTCCCAGCAGCCCACGAGGCGTCACCTTCACCAGACCCATCAGCGCCTTGTACCGGGGGTCCGGGATCGACAGCGACTTTCCGCGCGCCATGTCGTGGAGCGCCGCCGCGACCAGCTTGTCGGCGTCCAGCCACATCCAGTTGGGGATGCTGTCCGTGGCCATCCCGGCCCGCTGGTGGAACTCGGTGCGCACGAACCCGGGGCACAGCACCATCAGCCGCACCCCGCTCCCGGCCAGGTCCCGCGCCGCGCCCTGGGTGAACTGCACGACCCACGCCTTGGACGCGCCGTAGGTGCCGCGCGGTACGAACGCGGCCACCGACGCGACATTGACGACGCCCCCGCGCCCCCGCTCGCGCATCGACTCCGTCGCGGCCGACGTCAACCGGAGCACCGCCTCGCAGTGCACCTTGATCATCTTCAGCTCGTCGGCCATGGAGACATCGAGATAGCGGCCCTTGTTGCCGAAGCCCGCGTTGTTGACGAGGAGATCGACCGGGTTCTTCCGGTCGGAGAGCCGTGCGGCGACCGCGTCGATGCCGTCGTCCGTCGCCAGATCGGCGGTCAGCACCTCGGCCTCGATGCCGTGCCGGTCGTGGAGTTCGGTCGCCTGCTCGCGCAATCGCTTGGTGTCCCGGGCCACCAGGACCAGATCGTGTCCGTCGGCAGCCAGCCGCCGCGCGAACGCGGCGCCGATCCCTGCGGTCGATCCCGTAATCAGAGCCGTTGTCATGGCCCAAGAGTAGTTACCCGGACTAAGCGCTCCGCTGGAAGTACCGCGATGTGCCGTCTGTCGTCCGCGGCACCGTCGTGGCTGGTCGCTCCCCCAAGCTCTCGACTTCGTCCGAGCAGGGAGGTACCCCCATCGCGGCGGAGCCGAGCATGTCGGCACAGCCGCATGTCGGCACAACCCCGTGCCCCCTAGCGAAGGCCCCCGTACTTCGCCACATAGCGCTCTGCCTCTTCCCTCGAGTCGGGATGCAGCGCGGTTCCCGCCGCGAGGACCCGCGGCAGAAGGCCGCGCTCGGTGGTCTCCGCGCGGAACAGGAGGGCCACCGTCACTTCGTGGTCCGGCCGGTGCACGATCTCGACCCGGTCGCCTGCCCGTATCTCACCCGGCTCGACCACCCGCAGATAGGCGCCGGGCGCCCCCTTGCCCGTGAACCTCTTCACCCAGCCCCGTTCACCCAGATGGGCCTGGAAGGTACGGCACGGGATGCGTCCCGAGGTGACCTCCAGGACCAGCTCCGGACCCACGCGCCAGCGCTCGCCGATCAGGGCGCCGGACACATCGAGGCCCTCCGTCGTGAGGTTCTCGCCGAAGGAGCCGTTGGGCAGGGTGCGGCCCAGCTCCCGCTCCCAGTCGTCGAGGTCCTCGCGGGCGACCGCGTACACCGCCTGGTCGTCCCCGCCGTGATAGCGCAGGTCGCACACCGCGTCCCCGGCCAGCCCGCTGCCGCCGGTCCCCTTCGGGCCGGGCGCGGCGACCCGCACCGGACCCTCCGCGGGACGCTTGTCGATACCGGTCAGGCCCTCCGCCTGGTCCGTGTACTCCACGGCCGTGGTCCGGCCGAGGTTCACCGAGAGAAGTCGCATATCAGTACAGTACGCACGACCACCCCAAAGTATCGAGGCATTTTCGGGCACGACATCAAAGCCTGACTTATGATGAGAGCATGATCGAGGCCCGCCATCTCCGTGTCCTGCGCGCCGTCGCCACCACTGGCTCCTTCTCGGCCGCCGGCCGCGAACTGGGCTGCACCCAGCCCGCAGTCAGCCAGCAGATGAAGGCCCTGGAGACCTCGGTGGGCACGCCCCTCCTCGTCCGCGGCGGACGAGAGATGCGTCTGACCCAGGCCGGGGAAGCCCTCGTACGGCATGCGGCGGGCATCCTCGCCGGGCTCACCGCCGCCGAGGAGGAGATCGCGGCCATCGCGGGACTGCGGGCAGGCCGGGTCCGGCTCGTCTCCTTCCCCAGCGGCAGCTCGACTCTCGTGCCGACCGCGCTGGCCGCCCTGCGCGCCGCGCACCCCGGCACCCGGGTGTCCCTCCAGGAGGCCGAACCGCCGCGCTCCGTGGAACTGCTGCGCGAGGGCGACTGCGACATCGCGCTCGCCTTCCGGTACGAGCACGCGGCGGGCGGCGCGGAGGAGTGGGCCGACCTCGTCGTACGGCGCCTGCTGACGGACCGGCTCGTGGCTCTGGTGCCGGAGCGGCACCCGCTCGGCGGCGCCGGTGCCGTCGCCATCGCCGACCTCGCGCGCGAGCCCTGGATCGCCGGGTGCCCGCGCTGCCGCGGCCAACTGGTCGAGGTCTGCGAGAGCGCGGGCTTCACGCCCCGTATCGACTTCGCGACCGACGACTATCCGGCGGTGGTCGGCCTGGTGGGTGCGGGCCTCGGTGTGGCGGTCCTGCCCCAGCTCGCCATCGAGTCCGTACGGCCCCGGGGGGTGCGCATGGTCGCGCTGGAACCGCCCGTGCGGCGGGAGATCGTCGCACTCACCCTGCCCGATCTGGCGCGGGTGCCGACGGTGGCGGCCACGCTGGACCATCTCACGCGCGCGTCGGTCCGACAGACCCGCCAGGCCCGTCAGGCTCGCCAAGAACATCATGAGCGGCACGGGCTTCAGGAGCCGCAAGGACATCAAGAGCTCCAAGGGCATCGGGGGTATCAAGGCCATCCGGGCCATCAAGAGGGCCGAAATCCTCGGGGCGGCGAAAAATGAGGGCACGCGTGCGCGTGCCCTGTGCAATCAGTGAGAAGTGGTAGATCGAAGAAACGTTCCTTCAAGTGTTCGAGACGCCGTCCCCGCTGGCCGCCGATGCGGTCACCAGCCGGTTCCGCGCCCGTCCCATGAGCTCTTCGCGCTCGTCCTCGGTCAGTCCGCCCCAGACCCCGTACGGCTCGCGTACCGCCAGCGCGTGTGCGGCGCATTCCGCACGGACCGGGCACCTCATGCAGACCTCCTTGGCCGAGTTCTCTCGAGCGCTCCGAGCCGCACCGCGCTCCCCCTCGGGATGGAAGAAGAGCGAGCTGTCGACCCCGCGGCACGCAGCCAGGAGCTGCCAGTCCCACAGGTCAGCGTTCGGTCCGGGAAGGCGGGAGAAATCTGCCATTGCGTGACCCCTTGTAGCCGTTCTGAGCGGATACGGTGCCAACGACCGTACATCTCCGTTGTAAGGAGATGAAAATATGACTCATTGCGAATCTAGCCCCAGACACCGTGAAACGGGAAGAAAAGCGGCTGAATGGGGCACGGGTTGTGATGAAAAATTGAGGACCGGCCGGGCATGTCTGCACCGTGTCCGTGCCCTCACGTAGAGTGCCGAAGATGGCACACGGCCCCGTAACTCTTTCGAGTGACCGTCGTTGAGAGTGCGGAGGCGGTTGAAAACACAAGAGCTCGGGCAGGCGTCCGAGACGGTCGACCGCACAGGTGACGATTTCGTACCAGCCTGGAGGCACAAGGTGACGCGCATCAGTTGCGGAGGGCGGCCATGACATCCGTCCTCGTCTGCGACGACTCCCCGCTTGCCCGAGAGGCGCTTCGCCGCGCGGTCGCGACCGTGCCCGGCGTCGAGCGCGTGACGACGGCGGCCAACGGCGAGGAAGTCCTCCGCCGCTGGGGCGCCGATCGCTCGGACCTGATTCTGATGGACGTACGCATGCCCGGTCTGGGCGGCGTCGAGACCGTTCGGCGGCTGCTGTCCGCCGACCCCGGTGCGCGCATCATCATGCTCACCGTCGCCGAGGACCTGGACGGTGTGGCGCTCGCCGTGGCCGCGGGCGCCCGTGGCTATCTGCACAAGGACGCCTCGCGCGCGGAACTGCGCGCGACCGTCACCCAGGCGCTCGCCGACCCGACCTGGCGGCTGGCCCCGCGCCGGCTGCGTTCCGCCGAGATGGGCGCCGCGCCCACGCTCACCGCGCGTGAGATCCAGGTCCTGGAAGGCATGAGCCACGGCCGCTCCAACGCCGAGATCGGCCGCGAGCTGTTCCTCTCCGAGGACACCGTCAAGACACACGCGCGGCGGCTGTTCAAGAAGCTCGGCGCGTCGGACCGCGCGCACGCGGTGGCCCTCGGGTTCCGCTGGGGCCTGGTCCGCTAGGGCCGAGGGATCCCACTCCGGTAACCGGATTCAGGTCGGCGACGGGACCCTCAGCCCGGCCGACAGGATCCAGAACCGAACGGATTCAGGGCCGACAAGGCCGTGGCCGGGCAGGACCCCGGTCCCGGCGGGGGCCTCGGGCCGACCAGGTCCGGGACAGGTCCCCGACCGGGGAGACGGCCCTGTCGGCACGGGTGTTGACACAGGCCATCGGGATGGAGAAACCGGGCGCGGGAATCCCCGTCCGCCGCACAGCCGGCGGGACGGTGAATCGGTCCGCCCGGTGCTCCGCCCGGTACCCGCTGCTCGTTTCGCCGCGGATGCCGCATCCTTGAGATGTGGAGTCTCTCGGGGACGAGTCGGTCGAGCGGAAGGGGAGGGCGCAGGGGATGAGTTCCGGCGCACCTGCTCATAACGCTTCGGTGCACAACCACGGGCGTGATGCCACGGAGCGAACGACGTCAAGGCACCATGGACCGATGCGCGACGACGATGCGGCCACCGGGGCGATCGGTCCGCTCGTCCACCGCGCCGTCGACGGGGACGAGCAGGCGACCCACGATCTGCTGGCCCACGTCCACCCGCTCGCGCTGCGCTACTGCCGCACCCGCCTGTCGCGGCTTCCGGGTGACGCGCGTCATTTCGTCGAGGACCTCGCCCAGGAGGTCTGTGTCGCCGTCCTCCTCGCCCTGCCGCGCTACCGGGACACCGGCCGCCCCTTCGAGGCGTTCGTCTTCGCCATCGCCGCGCACAAGGTGGCCGACCTCCAGCGCGCCGCGATGCGTCACCCCGGCTCCACCGCGGTCCCCTCCGACGAGATGCCGGAACGTCCCGACGACTCCCTCGGCCCGGAGGAACGCGCCCTGCTCAGCAGCGACGCCGCCTGGGCCAAGAAACTCCTCGCCAACCTGCCGGAGAACCAGCGCGAACTGCTGCTTCTGCGTATCGCCGTGGGCCTCACGGCCGAGGAGACCGGCCAGATGTTGGGAATGTCACCCGGCGCGGTCCGGGTGGCGCAGCACCGGGCCCTGAGCAGGCTCCGCGCGCTGGCCGAGCAGTAGGACAAACTCCCCTCGCATGCGTGGCGCATGAACTCGCATGAACTGCCGAACACACGCCCCCGTATCCATATCCGTACGAACATACGAAGCCTGAAGCGGTCCGCAACGGTGGAATGGGAGGTTGATACTTCCCGTTAGCATGGACATCCGCACCGATCAAGGCCATTTGGGGAAGGTGTCATGACTGCCAACGTCGACGGAGTGCCCGGAAAATTCGCGACACTCGGGCTGACCTACGACGACGTGCTGCTGCTGCCGGGCTCGTCGGACATGGCGCCCGACGAGATCGACACCGCCTCGTACGTCTCCCGGAACGTGCGGGTCAACATCCCGCTCCTGTCCGCCGCCATGGACAAGGTCACCGAATCGCGCATGGCGATCGCGATGGCCCGCCAGGGCGGCGTCGGTGTACTGCACCGCAATCTCTCCATCGAGGACCAGGCCAACCAGGTCGACCTGGTGAAGCGCTCCGAGTCCGGCATGGTGGCCAACCCCATCACCATCCACCCGGACGCCACGCTCGCCGAGGCCGACGCGCTGTGCGGCAGGTTCCGTATCAGCGGCGTGCCCGTCACCGACGGCTCCGGAAAGCTGCTCGGCATCGTCACCAACCGTGACATGGCCTTCGAGACCGACCGCGAACGCCGGGTCAGCGAGGTCATGACGCCGATGCCGCTGGTCACCGGCAAGGTCGGCATCTCCGGTGCCGAGGCCATCGGGCTGCTGCGCAAGCACAAGATCGAGAAGCTGCCCCTGGTCGACGACAGCGGTGTCCTCAAGGGCCTGATCACCGTCAAGGACTTCGTCAAGGCGGAGAAGTACCCCAACGCCGCCAAGGACGCCAAGGGCCGTCTCCTGGTCGGCGCCGCGGTCGGCGTGGCCGGTGACGCCTTCGAGCGTGCCCAGGCCCTCATCGAGGCCGGTGCCGACTTCATCGTCGTCGACACCGCGCACGGCCACTCCCGGCTGGTCGGCGACATGGTCGCCAAGATCAAGTCGAACTCCTCGGGCATCGACGTCATCGGCGGCAACATCGCCACCCGTGACGGCGCCCAGGCGCTCATCGACTCCGGCGTGGACGGCATCAAGGTCGGCGTCGGCCCCGGCTCCATCTGCACCACCCGGGTCGTCGCCGGTGTCGGCGTCCCGCAGGTCACCGCGATCTACGAGGCCGCCCTCGCCGCCAAGGCCGCCGGCGTCCCCGTCATCGGCGACGGCGGCCTGCAGTACTCCGGCGACATCGCCAAGGCCCTGGTCGCCGGTGCCGACACGGTGATGCTGGGCTCACTGCTCGCGGGCTGCGAGGAGTCCCCGGGCGAGCTGCTCTTCATCAACGGCAAGCAGTTCAAGTCGTACCGCGGCATGGGCTCCCTGGGCGCCATGCAGACCCGCGGCGACCGCAAGTCGTTCTCCAAGGACCGCTACTTCCAGGAGGGCATCGCCTCCGACGATCAGCTGATCCCGGAGGGTATCGAGGGCCAGGTGCCCTACCGCGGCCCGCTGTCCTCCGTCGTCCACCAGCTCGTCGGCGGCCTGCGCCAGTCGATGTTCTACGTCGGCGGCCGGACCGTGCCGGACCTCCAGGAGAACGGCCGCTTCGTCCGCATCACCTCCGCGGGCCTCAAGGAGAGCCACCCGCACGACATCCAGATGACCGTCGAGGCACCGAACTACAGCCGCAAGTGATGTCCCGCGCCCTGAAGGGGCGCGGGGAACTGCGCGACCAGCCACAACCGACCCGCACCCGCGGACAGGCCGCAGCCCCCTGCGAGGTGGGGCAACGGGCAGCCCACGGCACAGCAACCCCCCAGGGGCGCGGGGAACTGCGCGAACAAGCCCCACAACCCGCACCCGTCCCACCACCCGCCCCCCATTGACGCCCACGCGCGCGTGAAGCCGCACGAAGCCGCCTTGAAGCGGTGTGGCGGCACCGCTGAAGCACCCCCTGATGCACCGACGAGGGCGGCCCGGATTCGTCCAGGATCCTCCGGGGCCGCCCTTGTCGTGCCGGTCGGCGATACTGGAAGACGCTGAAACGCATCAGGGAAAGGCCACAGACGTGACTGAGATCGAGATCGGGCGCGGCAAGCGCGGCCGCCGGGCGTATGCCTTCGACGACATCGCGGTCGTCCCCAGCCGCCGTACGCGGGACCCGAAGGAGGTCTCGATCGCCTGGCAGATCGACGCCTACCGCTTCGAGCTGCCCTTCCTGGCCGCCCCCATGGACTCGGTCGTCTCCCCGGCCACCGCCATCCGCATCGGCGAGCTCGGCGGCCTGGGCGTGCTGAACCTCGAAGGCCTGTGGACCCGGTACGAGGACCCGCAGCCGCTGCTCGACGAGATCGTCGGCCTGGACGACGAGACGGCGACCCGGCGTCTCCAGGAGATCTACGCCGCGCCCATCAAGGAGGAACTGATCGGCGCGCGCATCAAGGAGGTGCGCGACTCCGGTGTGGTCACCGCCGCCGCGCTCTCCCCGCAGCGCACGGCCCAGTTCTCCAAGGCCGTCGTCGACGCGGGCGTGGACATCTTCGTCATCCGCGGTACGACCGTCTCCGCGGAGCATGTCTCCGGCGCGCACGAACCGCTGAACCTGAAGCAGTTCATCTACGAGCTCGACGTCCCGGTGATCGTCGGCGGCTGCGCCACCTACACGGCGGCCCTGCACCTGATGCGCACCGGCGCGGCGGGCGTCCTGGTCGGCTTCGGCGGCGGCGCCGCGCACACCACGCGCAACGTCCTCGGCATCCAGGTCCCGATGGCCACGGCCGTCGCCGACGTGGCCGCCGCCCGCCGCGACTACATGGACGAGTCCGGCGGCCGCTATGTGCACGTCATCGCGGACGGCGGCGTCGGCTGGTCCGGCGACCTGCCCAAGGCGATCGCCTGCGGCGCCGACTCGGTGATGATGGGCTCCCCGCTCGCGCGCGCCACCGACGCGCCGGGCAAGGGCCACCACTGGGGCATGGAGGCGGTCAACGAGGAACTGCCGCGCGGCAAGAAGGTCCACCTCGGCACCGTCGGCACCATCGAGGAGGTCCTCACCGGCCCGTCCCACACCTCGGACGGCTCCATGAACCTCTTCGGCGCCCTCCGCCGTGCCATGGCCACCACGGGCTACAGCGAGCTGAAGGAGTTCCAGCGGGTCGAGGTCACGGTGGCGGACTCGCAGCACAAGCGGTAGTCCTCCGGACGGGACGTACGACAGGGGGGCCGGTCACCTGGTGAGGTGACCGGCCCCCCCTGTGTGTGTCGAGGCGCTCTGTGCCGCGACAGGTGGAGCGAGTGGTGGGCGTGTCGGGGGGCGCGGGGCGCGCAAAGGGGGGCGCGCGGTTGTCTTCGGGGCGAAAACGGGCTGTTGGCGGCGTCGAGGGCGATAACGTCCGTGTCGGCGCCCCAGTTCTTCTGGAGCGCCCCCTTCCAAGGACTTTGTTCCGGACCCCGGCCCTCGGGGCCCGGCCCGATGTCCGACGGACCGTCCACCGGGCTACTGGGCGGTGTCGTGGAAGGGGGCGTCCATGGGACGTCACCACAAGCCCACCCGCTGGGACCGGATCCGTCTGTGGATGGTGAAGTGCCGGAGGAGGTGGATTTTGCGGATCTTCGGATGGTGAGCGGCCACCCCCAAGAGGACTAGGGGTGGACACTCCGTAAACCGTCCAGGAGCCTGCCGCAGTTTGCCGCTGCGGTGGGCTCCACCTTTTGGCTGGGGCGATGGGCGGCCATCCCTATAGGAACTAGGGGCGGACACTCCATGAACCGTCCAGGAGCCTGCCGCAGTAGCCTGCTGCGGTGGGCTCTGCCCTCTGGGCGGAACAATGTGCGGCCATCCCTGCATGAACCAGGGACGGACGCCTCGCGAACCAGTCAGGAGCCTGCCGCATTAGTCCCTGCGACCGACCCCACTGGCCCCCACGGTACTGGCGCCGCAAGCCCCACGCCACCAACCCCGGAGGCCCGCCCACCCCGCGCGCCCCCCTTCACAACCGATGCGCCGCCCCCGTAGGTGTGGCGCCCCGCGTGTCGAGCAGTAGCTGGGCCTTCACAGAGAGGCCCTGGAGGTCGTAGGTGCGGTGTTGCTGGAGGAGGATCGTGAGGTCCGCGTGGGCCGCCGCCTCGTAGAGGGAGTCCGCGCGCGGGACGGGGCGGTCGAGGACGCTCCAGGCGGGGACGTAGGGGTCGTGGTAGCTGACCGAGGCGCCCAGTTCCATCAGCCCCAGGGCGATCTCCCGGGCGGGCGTCTGCTGCCGGTCGGCGAGGTCGGGCTTGTACGTGACGCCGAGCAGCAGCACGCGTGCGCCGCGGGCGGACTTGCCGTGCTCGTTGAGGAGCGCGGCGGCGCGCTGGACGACGTAGTGCGGCATCCGCCCGTTGACCTGCTGGGCCAGCTCCACCAGGCGCAGGGAGCGGCCCGCGTGGCCCGTCAGGTTCTGCGGGACGGAGTGGCCGCCGACGCCGGGGCCGGGCCGGAACGCCTGGAACCCGAACGGCTTGGTCTCCGCGCAGCGGATGACGTCCCACAGGTCGACACCCAGGTCGTGGCAGAGGACGGCCATCTCGTTGACCAGGGCGATGTTGACATGCCGGTAATTGGTCTCCAGGAGCTGCACCGTCTCGGCCTCGCGCGGCCCGCGCGCGCGGACCACCTTGTCGGTGAGCCGCCCGTAGAAGGCGGCGGCCGACTCGGTGCAGGCGGGGGTGAGGCCGCCGATGACCTTGGGCGTGCCGGCGGGCGTGATGTCGCGGTTGCCGGGGTCCACCCGACTGGGGGAGTGGGCGAGGTGGAAATCGCGGCCCGCGCGCAGGCCCGAGCCGTCCTCCAGGAGCGGGCGCAGGAATTCCTCTGTCGTCCCGGGCGGGACGGGTGATTCGAGGATCACCGTGGTGTGCGGGCGCAGCCGCGGGGCGAGGGTCCGGGCGGCCGACTCCACCTGGCCCAGGTCCGGCCCGCCGTCCGCGGCGCGCGGGACGGGCGCGCAGATCACGGCGGTGCGCACCCGGCCGAGTTCCGCGGGGCCGTCGGGCGTACGGAATCCCGCCGCGAGCATCCGGCGCAGTTCGGCGGGGCTTACGGCGCAGGATTCCGGGCCGGTCGGGTAGCCGACGGTGGGGATGCCCGCGGCGACGGCGGCCTGGGCGAGGGGCAGGCCGAGCGGACCGAGTCCGATGACGGCGAGGTCTGCGGGCATGGCGTGGACCGTCCTTGCCAGTAGCCGGTGCGGGGCGGGTGCGCAAGCCGGGTGGGCCGGATGAGCGGGGCGCAATGTCAGACTAGGAGTAAATATGACCGTTATGCGGGATTGAGCGTGGTGTTTCCGTGAGTGTTGTCCACAGGCTGGAAGGGAGTGGTGGCCGAAGTCGGGCAAGCCGGTCAGAATTCGGGCAGGGTGGGTACGAACCGGGCTTCGCCCCCATGGCACGACCGATGGCACTACCGATGACACGACCGACGGCCGGACCGAAGGCACGACCGACGGCTCGACCGACAGCAGCGGGAGGCAGCGGTGAGAACAGCGACACTCGGCCCGGCGCAGCGCGCCGAGTCACTGGCGGCCATGGCCGAACGCGAACTGGACGTCCTGGTGGTGGGCGGCGGGGTGGTCGGCGCGGGCACCGCGCTGGACGCCGTGACCCGCGGCCTGTCCACAGGGCTGGTGGAGGCGCGTGACTGGGCGTCGGGCACCTCCAGCAGGTCCAGCAAGCTCATCCACGGCGGCCTGCGCTATCTCGAGATGCTCGACTTCGCCCTGGTGCGCGAGGCACTCAAGGAACGCGGGCTGCTCCTCGAACGCCTCGCCCCGCACCTGGTCAAACCGGTGCCGTTCCTCTACCCGCTCCAGCACAAGGCCTGGGAGCGCCCGTACGCCGGTTCGGGCGTGGCGCTCTACGACGCGATGTCGATGGCCCGGGGCCACGGCCGCGGCCTGCCCATGCACCGCCATCTGACCCGCCGCCAGGCGCTGCGCGTCGCCCCCGCCTTGCGCAGCGACGCCCTGGTCGGCGCGCTGCAGTACTACGACGCCCAGATGGACGACGCCCGTCTGGTGGCGACGCTGGTGCGCACGGCGGTGTCGTACGGCGCGAAAGCTGCCAACTACGCGCGCGTGACGGCTTTTCTGCGTGAGGGCGACCGTGTGGTCGGGGCGCGGGTGAAGGACGTCGACGCGGGCGGGGAGTACGAGGTCCGCGCGAAGCAGGTGGTCAACGCCACCGGGGTGTGGACCGACGACACCCAGGCGATGGTGGGCGAACGGGGACAGTTCCACGTCCGCGCCTCCAAGGGCATCCATCTGGTCGTCCCCAAGGACCGCATCCACTCCACGACCGGGCTGATCCTGCGGACCGAGAAGTCCGTGCTGTTCGTCATCCCCTGGGGACGGCACTGGATCGTCGGGACCACCGACACCGACTGGGACCTCGACAAGGCCCACCCGGCGGCCTCCAGCGCCGACATCGACTATCTGCTGGAACACGTCAACTCGGTGCTCGCGGTGCCGCTCACGCGTGACGACGTCCAGGGTGTCTATGCGGGGCTGCGGCCGCTGCTCGCCGGGGAGTCCGACGCCACCAGCAAACTGTCGCGTGAGCACACCGTGGCGCATCCGGCGCCGGGCCTCGTGGTCGTGGCGGGCGGCAAGTTCACGACGTACCGGGTGATGGCCAAGGACGCCGTGGACGAGGCCGTGCACGGACTCGACATGCGGGTCGCCGACTGTGTCACCGAGGAGATCCCGCTGCTGGGCGCGGACGGCTACCGGGCGCTGTGGAACGCGCGGGCACGGATCGCGGCGCGCACCGGCGTCCATGTCGTACGGGTCGAGCATCTGCTGAACCGCTTCGGCTCGATGACCGAGGAGGTGCTCGACCTCGTCGCCTCGGACGCGTCGCTGGGCGAGCCGCTGCGCGCGGCCGACGACTATCTGCGCGCCGAAGTGGTGTACGCCGCCGCCCATGAGGGCGCACGGCACCTGGAGGACGTGATGACCCGGCGGACCCGTATCTCGATCGAGACGTTCGACCGGGGCACCGGCAGCGCCCGCGAGGTCGCCGAGCTGATGGCGCCGGTGCTGGGCTGGGACGAGGACCAGATCGGGCGCGAGGTCGAGCACTACGAGAAGCGGGTGGAGGCCGAACGCGAGTCGCAGCGCCAGCCCGACGACCTGACGGCCGACGCGGCCAGGCTGGGCGCCCCCGACATCGTGCCGCGGTGAGCAACTGAGGTTGCGGGGGCGGCCGGTGCCGCCCCCGCCCGCCGTTTCCCGATATCACTCGAATGTCACTCGAACGAGTGGCCAGGACCGGGATCTTCTCCCGGCGCCCGTCCGTTCTTCCCCTGTACGGGCAGAACTCGGCGGCGTAATCGGCGACGAACTCGGCGACGTACAGGTGGCGTACGGGTGGCGTACAGGTGCGGACGACGGCGTGCGCCCGTCGTTCCCCGCCGCGGACGCGGGGCGCGCGGAATGACCACCGGTGTCCGAAGTCGTGCCGTCACCGGCCTCTTTGGCCGCCGCTCGTTTCGCCGGGCGGCGTGACGGGTATCTCACCGGGTTCGTGCTCGGCACAGGCATTCACAGGTGCTTATGTGGGTCCATGTGGGGCACCCTGGGCGTCGGGCACTTGTCGGGTGAGAGACAATGGGTGCTCTGTCGGGGCGGGTTGCATGAGGGGACGCATGTCGGAGGCGGAGCGGGCGGGCACATCCCGTCAGGACGAGAGCGAACGTCTCCTCGCCGGGCGGTACCGGCTGGGAGCAGTGCTCGGCCGCGGCGGCATGGGCACCGTGTGGCGTGCCGAGGACGAGACCCTGGGCCGGACGGTCGCGGTCAAGGAGCTGCGGTTCCCGTCGAACATCGACGAGGACGAGAAGCGACGCCTCATCACCCGCACGCTGCGCGAGGCCAAGGCGATCGCGAAGATCCGCAACAACAGCGCGGTGACCGTCTTCGACGTGGTCGACGAGGACGACCGGCCGTGGATCGTGATGGAGCTCATCGAGGGCAAGTCCCTCGCCGAGGCCATCCGGGAGGACGGGCTCCTGAAGCCCGTCCGCGCCGCGGAGGTCGGTCTCGCGATCCTCGACGTGCTGCGCTCGGCGCACATCGAGGGGATCCTGCACCGTGACGTGAAACCGTCCAATGTGCTGATCTCCATGGACGGCCGGGTCGTGCTCACCGACTTCGGCATCGCACAGGTCGAGGGCGACCCGTCCATCACCTCGACCGGCATGCTCGTCGGCGCCCCCTCCTACATCTCCCCGGAGCGCGCCCGCGGGCACAAGCCGGGCCCGGCGGCCGACCTCTGGTCGCTCGGCGGTCTGCTGTACGCGGCGGTCGAGGGCGTGCCGCCGTACGACAAGGGGTCGGCGATCGCCACGCTCACCGCGGTGATGACCGAGCCCCTGGAGGAGCCCAAGAACGCGGGCCCGCTCAGGGACGTCATCCACGGTCTGCTCACCAAGGACCCGGTGAAGCGGCTCGACGACGCCGGCGCGCGGGCCATGCTGACCAAGGTGATCGACGACGCCGACCCGAAGGCCGCGCCGGAGCCGCTCGACGCGACGAGGATGGTGCCGCTGCCGCCGCAGCCCGAGGAACGGGCGGGCAAGGGCGGTTCGGGCGGCAAGCGCAGCGAGGAGGCCGCCGAGAAGCTGCGCGGCGCGCTGCGTTCGGTGCGCAAGGCGGCGGTCGCCGCCGGTGGCTCGGCCACCAAGGCGGGCAACGGAGCTCCGGGCAACGGCGGCGCGGGTACGGCGGGTTCGGATGCCGCCGGAAGCGGTGCCGCAGCCGGTGCCGTTCCGGGTGCACGTCAGCCCCTCCCCGGTCCCGCTGCGCCGGGCGCCCCGGCTCGCGGTGCGTCGGCTCCCGGTGTCTCGGCTTCCGGCCCTGCGGCGGCCGCAGCCTCGGGCGCGCGGACCCCGAGTTCCCGGCCATCGGTGCCGCGGCCCTCGGCTCCCGCCGCCGGGGCGTCCGTTCCGGGGACCACCGCGGCCACCGGCGCGGGTGCCGCGTCCGGCGGCTCCCCTGCCGGTCCGGCGCCGGCCGACGCGGGCCGGGCGCCGAAGACGAACGGTCCCAAGGACGGGGGGCGTTCGGGCTGGCCGGTGATGGCACCGCCGGAGGATCTGCACGACC
The DNA here is from genome assembly GCF_054729195.1 of Streptomyces sp. YIM S03343. Classification (NCBI taxonomy): domain Bacteria; kingdom Bacillati; phylum Actinomycetota; class Actinomycetes; order Kitasatosporales; family Streptomycetaceae; genus Streptomyces; species Streptomyces sp. YIM S03343. The sequence continues at coordinate 3,750,317 of NZ_JBPUKX010000001.1, read as the reverse complement.
TGCCGCCGAGGCCCGCGCGGACCGTGCCCAGGGCGCCGATCACCGATGTGGTCCCGCGTCGGACGCTGGTGATCGTGGCGGTCGTCGTCGTCCTCGCAGTCGTCGGCACCGTGCTGGGTATCTGGCTCAGCAGCCGTGACAGTGGCACCAAGGGCAAGGCGAGCAACGGGTCCAAGACGGCCGTGACGGCGAGCGTGAGCGCGAGTTCCGGCGGTACCGCGGGTACCGCGGGCACCAAGGAGGACACGGGCGGCGGGACCGTCACGGACGGCAGCGCCTCGGGCTCCGGGACCGGCTCGACGGCGACGCCGGGCAAGGCCGAGAGCGTGAGCTCGTCCGGCGGTTCCGGAAGCGGAGACTCGGGTTCGAACGGTTCAGGGTCGGGCGTGGGTGCCGCGGTGACGACGTACAAGTCGAGCCAGGGATTCTCCATCGGCCTGCCCAGCGGCTGGAAGTACACGACGACGGATTCCGCGGGTGCCCGGTTCACCGGTCCTGACGGGCAGAAGCTGCTCGTCGCCTGGACCAGCACCCCCAAGAGCGACCCGGTGGCCGACTGGCGGAACCAGGAGCGCTACATGACGCGTTCTCAGTACCACCGGATCCGCATAGAGTCGGTGGACTACCGGGGCTGGACCACGGCCGACTGGGAGTTCACCTCTGTGGACGGCGGCGTCAAGTACCGCACGATCGACCGGGGGTTCCGCGTCAACGATCATCTCGGACATGCGCTGATGTACACGGCGAAAGCAGCAAACTGGGACACTACGCTGCGCAAGAACACCTGGAAGACACTCACGACCACCTTCGAACCGAAGTCTTGAGGCGGGCGGCCCATTCGGGGCCGTGAGATCTCGCATCCCCGCTTTGCGAGTTGCCTCCGGCACGTATCGTGAGTGGTTGCGGACCGTGCGCGTACAGGAATCCGTACAACGGGCATCCGTACAACGGGTGTCCCTGCAACGGGAATCCGTACGGGACGGGCCGCAGGACGAACGTGTGTGATCGAGCGGACCGCCGTGCGCGGTTCGACCAACCGGACGGCCGGGGGAGGCAACGTGGACGACTATGCGGGTCGGGTGCTCGCCGACCGCTACCGCCTGCCGCTGCCCCCGTCCGACGAGTACGAACTCACCGAGACCCGGGCCTTCGACACCTACAGCGGGCAGGAAGTCCTGGTCCGCCAGGTGCCGTTGCCCGAGGTGGTCGAGGCAGAGGTGCTCGACGCCGACGGGCTGCCCGACGGCTTCACCGCCCGGGACCGCGGCGCCCGGCGCCCCCCGGCGCGGACGGCCACCCGGCGGCCCGCCGACCCTGCGGTCCGGCGCGCCGTGGAGGCCGCGCAGGCCGCCGCCCGGATACCCGACCACCCCCGGCTCGACCAGGTCTTCGACGTGTTCGCCGAGGGCGGCTCGCTGTGGATCGTCAGCGAAGTCGTAGCCGCGCGGTCGCTGGCGGCGCTGCTCGCCGAGAACCCGCTGACGCCGTACCGGGCGGCCGAGGTTGCCTCCGACGTCCTCATGGCACTGCGCGTGCTGCACGCCCACGGCTGGGTGCACCGGAACATCACCTCGCGCACCGTGCTCATCTGCGACGACGGCCGGGTGATGCTCACCGGGCTCGCGGTCGGCGCGGCGGAGGAGGCACTGTGCGGCTACGACCCGGTGCCCGCCCCGGAGGGCGACGAGGAACCCGGCGGCGGCGGCGCGGGCATCGCTGGTACGGCGGCCCACGGGCCTAGCGCCCCCGCCACGCCGGACGTACCGGGCGTACCCGGTGGCGACGTCGACCCCGAGGCCGCCCGGCGGGCCGCCATCCGGGCGCGGGAGTCGCGGGGGCTGCCGTCGGCCGGTTCGGACGTGCCCGGCGCGGCGCGCGGACCGGCGGCGATCGAGCGCCGGGAGGCCGTGGAGTCGGGCGGTGACATCAGGGCCGCCCGGGCCGGGGCCATCGCCGCGTACCGGGCCGGTGCGCGGGCTGCCGCCCGCATCCAGGAGGCCCAGCAGAACGGCCGCGCCGCCCTGCCCGGCGGCCGTCCCGCGGCCGAGGGCGACGCAGCGGCCCAGCAGGGCGCCCAACCGCCGTACCAGACCGGCAACGGGGTGCAGCACCCGCCCGCCCCCGCGCCCCCGGGACAGATAGCCGACCCCTACGGCGTACGCGGCGCCCCCCGGCCCGGAGCCATACCCCCGCCCGGCGCCATACCCCCGCCCGCGGGCTACGGCGCCCAGGAACGCACCGCGCTGCCCCCCGCGGGCAACGGTGTCGGCGGCGAAGCCCCGTCGGCCTACGGCACCGCCCCCGGCGACGGCAACCGGCCGCCTCTGCTGCCGCCTCCCGGCCGCGGCGCCCGCCCGCATCAGCTCCCGTCCGCCGGCCTGCCCCCGCTGGAGGCGCACCCGGGCGGCCCCGCCGGAGCGGCCGACACCACAGCCCTCGCAGGTCCGCCGGGGCCTCCGGGGCCGGGGCCGGGACCTGGTCCGAGCCGCTGGGACGACCTGGCCGCCGGGACGCCCGCGCGGCGTGGTCCGGCGACCGCGCTGGCTGCCGAGCGGGCACGGCAGGCGCGGATGACGGTCGTCGGCCCGGTGACCGAGCGCTGGTCGCCGGAGCAGGCCGGTCCGGTGCACGAGAACTGGCAACTGGCCGCGCCGATCGGACCCGCGACCGACCTGTGGGCGCTGGGCGCGCTGCTCTTCAGGGCCGTACAGGGACATGCGCCGTACCCGGAGGACTCGACCGCCGAGCTGGTGCAACTGGTCTGTGCGGAGCCCCCGGCGTTCGCGGAGGAGTGCGGACCGCTGCGGCCGGTCGTGGAGTCGCTGCTGCGTCAGGACCCCACCGAGCGACTTGACTTCGAGGACCTGCGGGGCTGGCTGCGTTCGCTGGTGCGGTCGGCGCCCGAGCCGGAGGCAGGCGCCCATGTCGTCGCCACACCGCCCACCGACCCCAGCAGGCTGCCCATCGTGCGGCGGCGCGGCGAGCTGGTGCGCAGGCGGCGCGCCGGACTGCCCGCGAGCAGCCCGCACGGACGGCACAAGCGGGCCCGCGAGGAGGCCGCCTCACCACGCCGCCTCGGCCGCACCCTGCTCCTGCTGATCCTGCTCCTGCTGGCCGGAGCGGTGGCGTACGCGATGCTGTTCATGCCCAAGTCGGGCGCACGGGACACCGGGAGCGGCGACCGCACCGGAGCGGCGGGGGAAGTGAGCCCTGCACCGGAGAAGTCGGCCGGGACGGGAGACCGGACCCCCGGATCGTCCGGCAGCCCGGCCGGCAGCCCGTCCGGAGACGGCGGCAGCCCCTCCCGGCCGTCGGGTTCCGCCTCCGCGCAGAGTGCCGACCCCGATGTCGCCGCCGGGTTCACCCTGCGCAAGGACCCCGAGGGCTTCCAGGTGGCCGTGGCCAAGGGCTGGAGCCGCACCCCGAAGAACGACCGCGCCCAGGTGGTGTACGCACACGGCGACTTCGAGCTCTTAGTGGTACCGGGCCGCGACAGCGCGAAGAGCTACGGCAGCGACCCCATGTCCTACCAGCGCGACAAGGAACAGGAGCTGGCGCCGTACCGCAACTCCAGCTGGGCCACCGCCTCCGGGCTGCGCACCATCGAGGTGGGCGGACGGACCATGGCCGAGGGGCAGTTCACCTGGACCGACGACCGGGGACGCGATCTGTTCGTGCGCAACCTCGCGATCCTGATCGACGGCCGCTACCACGTGCTCCAGGTCCGCGGCCCGGACGCGCAGCGGGACCAAGTGACGAAGCTGTACGAGCAGGCGTCGGCCACGTACCGGTACACGGGGTGAGGGAGCGTGCACCGGTACTCGGGGTGACGAACCCCGGCACGACACAGGGGACGAGAACAGGATGTGGTGAGGCGTGGTGAGAATGCGGCTCGCCGTACACCGAGTGACGGCCTTTGCGCAGCCCGCAGTTGGTCCGGCAGTTCCTTCGTGTCACCAGAAGCGACAACCGTCACAGTGCGGTCTCCGTGCCGCCCCTCAGGTTCCCTGAACGCAGGGCGGTCCTTACTCTGGCGTTGTCAAGACCATTGCGGGGAAACGTGAATCAGATGCAAGGCCTGCTCCTCGCGGGCCGCTACCGGCTCGCCGAATCCATCGGCAGCGGTGGCATGGGCCGTGTGTGGCGCGCCCACGACGAGGTGCTGCACCGGACGGTCGCCATCAAGGAGCTGACCGCCGCTCTCTATGTGTCGGAGAGCGACAGAGATTTGCTGCTGGCCCGCACCCGGGCGGAGGCGCGCGCCGCCGCGCGCATCAACCACTCCGCCGTCGTCACCGTGCACGACGTGCTGGAGCACGACGGCCGCCCGTGGATCGTGATGGAGCTGGTCGAGGGCCACTCGCTGGCCGACGCCGTCAAGGAGCGCGGCCGGATCGAGCCCCGCGAGGCCGCACGCATAGGTCTGTGGGTGCTGCGCGCCCTGCGCGCCGCGCACAAAGCGGGCGTGCTGCACCGTGACGTCAAGCCGGGCAACGTTCTCCTCGGTGATGACGGCCGTGTCCTGATCACCGACTTCGGCATAGCGCAGATCGAGGGCGACACCACCATCACCCGTACCGGTGAGGTCGTCGGCTCGGTCGACTATCTGGCCCCCGAGCGGGTCCGCGGCCACGACCCGGGCCCGGCGTCCGACCTGTGGGCGCTGGGCGCCACGCTGTACACGGCGGTCGACGGCCGGTCGCCGTTCCGCCGTACCTCGCCGCTGTCCACCATGCAGGCGGTCGTCGAGGAGGAGATCGGCGAGCCGCAGCACGCCGATGCCCTCGGCCCCGTCATCTCCGCGCTGCTGCGCAAGGATCCGGCCGCCCGTCCGGACGCGGAGGAGACCGAGCAGATGCTCGCCGACGCGGCGGAGGGCCGCCGGCCGAGCGCGGCGCAGGCGTATGTGCCGACGCAGCAGTACGACACCGGCGCCAACTCCCGCTCGGAGACGGCCACCGCGGCCCACGGGGCGCACTCCTCGGCGGCCGGAGGGGGCACGGGCGGTCAGACGGCCATGGGACCCGGCGGCCCCGGAGCGACGGTGGTCGGCGGCCCGAGGCCGCAGCAGCATGCCGCGCCGCGCGCACCGAGGCGCCGTCGGCTGCGCACCGTCGCGCTGTTTGTCGCTGTCGCCGCGCTTGTCGGCGGGGCGACCACGGTGGTCCTCCAGCAGTGGCACGACAGCGGATCGTCGGCCCAGTCGGGCGGCACGACGGGCGACACGGTCGCCTCATCGACCGCGCGCCCGTCGCCGTCGCCGTCGGACACCGGCGATTGGGGCACGCTGCCAGCCGGCTGGGTGCGCTACGACGACGCCCGCGGCTACGGCCTGGCCCTGCCGAGCGCGGAGTGGAAGCGGACGGTCTTTGACGCCCACCAGACCGACTACTCACCCGACGGCGGCAAGCATTTCATCCGTATAGCCGTCGACCGCGCGTCCGACTTCGACAACGCCTACGACCACCAGAAGGACCTGGAGGTGCAGTTGGAGGACCTGAAGGACTACAACAGAGTCACCCTCCATGAGAACATCTACCGGGACCGTCCGGGCTCGGTGTGGGATTGCACGTGGACGGCGACGACCAAGGACAACAAATTCCCAGGACCGCGCCGCGCGACCGAGGAGACGTACTTCTCACGGGACGGCGTGGAGTACGCGATCTACATATCTTCCCCCGCCGAGGACTGGGCGACCACGAGCCAGCAGTTCAAGACGGTGCTCCAGAGCTGGCGGCCGGACGGGAGCTGACGCCCTGGCCGCGGCCGGTGTCCAACGGCGGCATGTCGGGCGGCAGCTGACAGGGCGGCCATCGGCCGGATCTGTACAGACCTTCCCGGCCGCCGTGGCGCGGCGCTGGCGGGCTTGGCCGGTCGCCTACCCGGAGTGCGGGGGTCCGCTGCGGCATGATGGGGCGTATGGGGACCGAGGGGGACACCGTCCGTGTCATCGCGGGGCGTTACCGGCTGGAGGCGCGGCTCGGGCGCGGCGGCATGGGCGTCGTATGGCGCGCGACCGACGAACTGCTCGGCAGGCGGGTCGCGGTCAAGGAACTGGTCCAGGACACCACCCTCTCCGGAGAGGACGCCAGGCGGCAGCGCGACCGCACCCTGCGCGAGGCCAGCGCGGTGGCCCAACTGCGCCATCCGCACATCATCGTGGTGCATGACGTGGTGGAGCAGGACGAACGCCCGTACATCGTCATGGAGCTGATCGACGGCGGCTCCCTCGCCGACCGGATCGCCGCGCACGGCCCGGTCGGCGCGCGCGAGGCCGCGCGGATCGGCGTGGCCCTGCTGGGCGCCCTGCGCACCGCGCACCAGGCGGGCGTGCTGCACCGGGACATCAAACCGGCGAACGTGCTGGTGGAATCGGCCACCGACCGGGTCGTCCTCACCGACTTCGGTATCGCCCAAGTCGTGGGCGCGACCACACTCACCGAGACCGGTTCCTTCGTCGGCTCGCCCGAGTACACCGCCCCGGAGCGGATGTCCGGTGACCGGACCGGCCCGGAGTCCGACCTGTGGTCGCTCGGCGCGCTGCTGTGCACGGCGCTGAGCGGTGAATCGCCGTTCCGGCGCGACTCGTTGGGCGGCATCCTGCACGCGGTCGTCGTCGACGAGATCCGTACGCCCGCGCAGGCCGAGCCGCTGCTGCCCGTCGTACGGGGCCTGCTGGAGCGCGACCCGGAACGGCGGCTCGGCGCGACGGAGGCGGAACGGCTGCTGCGGGCCTATCTGGACACCGGCAGCACGCCGCTCCCCGTGTCCTCGCCCTACAGTCCTACGGCCCTCGACACCCCCACACCCGCTCCCACTTCGCCGCCCGCACCGCCCGGCTCCGCCGCCCCGCGCTACTCCACCCGGGGCGTGCTGGTGACGGCGCTGCTGGTCGCCGCGATGGCGGGGGCGGGCGTGTCGGCGGCGGCGCTGCTGATGAAGGGAGGCGGGAGCGGAGGCACGCCGAGGCACTCGGCGTCATCGGTGTCGGCGTCCGGGGGATCGTCCGCATCGGAGTCATCGGAGTCACCGGGGCCGTCACGTACGGCGTCCGCGATCCCGCCCGTATCCGCGTCGCATTCACCGGTCACCCCCACGGTCACCGTGACCCGCTCCCCGTCCTCCGCCTCCCGTACGGCGCCCTCGGGATACCGCCTGGTCGAGGACCCGGCGGGCTTCTCGCTCGCCGTGCCGGAGGGCTTCACACGCAAGCCGCAGGGGGTGCGGATCTTCTACATGTCGCCGGGGGAGACCTTCCGCCTCGGTATCAAGATCGCGGCACCGGAGGAGGGCGGCCCGGTGGCGGTGATGAACCGCGCCGACGCCGCGGGTCCCGACACCAACCCCGGCTATCACGACGGCCTGGTCACCTCGACCACGCACGACGGACATCCCGCCGCGCTCTGGGAGTTCAGCTGGGACGGCTTCAGCACCGCGGAGGGCCCGAGGCACACCTACGACCTGTGCTGGGAGGAGGCCGGGCGGCTGTACGACGTATGGGTGTCGGCGCCGGTCGGGCAGGTGCGGGAGGCACGGGAGTACTTCGACGTCGCCCTGGACACCTTCGTACGACGATGAATAAGACGACAAACAGGCAGGTCCCGATGCTGGTTGCTCCGCCGGACGGTGGGGTGTGTCACGGGGGCGTCTTGGGGGTTCGCTTCGACAATCACACCTGTCACACGGTACTCATGGGGCATGAGTGAAGTCGGCGAACATGAGCCCGACCCCGACGGCCGTCTGATAGACGGCCGCTATCAGTTGCTGGAGCGGGTCGGGGGCACAGGCTCCGGGACCGTCTGGCGGGCGCTCGACCAGGTCGAGGGCCAGGAGGTGGCCGTCAAGCAGCCTCGGCTGGTCGGGGAGTCCGGGTCGTGCGGTGAGCCCGAGGGCGAGGAACGCCAGCGCGCCGTCAACCGGCTCTGCCACGAGGCCCGGGTCGCCGCTCGTGTCGATCATCCGTCCGCCATCGTCATCCATGACGTCGTCGTCGAGGACGGGCTTCCCTGGGTCGTCATGGAGTACGTGCGCGGCGAGTCGCTCGACGCGCGGCTCCGGCGCGGGACCGTCTCGCACGACGAGGCCGCCCGTATCGGGGTCGCCGTGCTCGGTGCGCTGCGCGCCGCTCACGCCGCCGGCATGGTGCACCGGGACCTCAAGCCCGCCAACGTGCTTCTTGGCGAGGACGGGCGGGTTCTGCTCACCGACTTCGGGATCGCCCACGTGAACGGCACCGGGAACGGCAACAGTGAGGATTCCGGTTCCGGTGACGGGGAGTTCGTAGCGCCCGAGCAGTTGTCGGGCCCCGGTGCCGGGCCCGCATCCGACCTGTGGGCCCTGGGGGCGTTGCTGTACGCCGCCGTCGAGGGTGCCGCTCCGGAGCGGGGTGCGGTCCAGGACGGAACGTCGCTGGTCGACGAGCCGGGCGGGCCCCTCGGGGAGCTCGTCGTGCGGATGCTGGCCCGGGAGCCGGAGGAGCGGCCCGGAGCGGCCGAGGTCGCGGTGGTTCTCGATGCCGTTGCCGAGGGGCGGGACGTTCCCGAGATTCCGGTTCCGGTTCCGGTTCCGGTTCCGGGTTCTGGTCTGGTCCCGGGTCCGGCACCGCTGGTGGACATCCCCGCTCAGGTGGACGGCCGGGAGGAGGCGCCTCCTGGCTCGTTCTCGGATACCTCGGATACCTCGGATACCTCGGATGCATCGGAAGCCTCCGACGGCTCCGACGGTTCCGACGCCTTGGCTGCCCTGGAGGCCGACGCCCACCCCCGCAACAGCCCCCTCCGCCGTCTCCTCACCGGGCTCGGTCTCGCCCTCCCCCCTGCCCCCGAGCCCGGGGAAGATCCCGACCGGCAGCCCACCGTCCGCGCAATCCGCTGATCAGCACGTTCGTTGCCAGTGGCCACTGGCGGTATGTGTGCACCCCGTGAAGCGTCGTTACCGACGGGTACCCAAAGGGCTCCGCCGCGGCATACGCTGCCCGTCATGACGGACTCGCAGGCCGCTGAGAAGACCGGCACGACCGGCACGCCCGGTACCAACCCCCTCGCCCCCGCCCCCGAGGGCGCCCGTACCGCCGCCGATGTGGTCACGCCCCAGCTGGTCGCCCAGCTCACCAAGGGCGTCGCCGGGTCCGGCCGTACCGCCAACCACACGCCGTTCACCGGGGAGAAACTCGCCGACCTGCCCGAGTCCACCCCGGAGGACGTGGCGAGGGCGTTCCGGTCGGCCCGTGCCTCGCAGGGCGTCTGGGCCCAGGCGCCGGTGCGCGAGCGGGCCGCCGTACTGCTGCGCTTCCACGACCTCGTGCTGGAGCGCCAAGCGGAGGTCCTCGACCTCATCCAGCTGGAGACCGGCAAGGCCCGCCTGCACGCCCACGAGGAGGTGCAGGCCGTCGCCGTCGCCGCCCGCCACTACGGCCGCAAGGCGCCCGCCTACCTGCGCCCCAAGCGGCACGCCGGTGCCATGCCGACCCTCACCAAGGTCACCGAACTGCGCCACCCGCGCGGTGTCGTCGGCCAGATCGCCCCCTGGAACTACCCCCTCGAACTCTCGGTCGGCGACGCCCTCCCCGCCTTCGTCGCGGGCAACGCCGTGGTCATGAAGCCGGACACCGAGACCTGCCTGACCGCCCTCTGGGCCCGTGACCTGCTGATCGAGGCCGGGCTTCCGGCCGAGGTCTTCCAGATCGTCATCGGCGACGGCCCGGTCGTCGGGCCCGAGATCGTCAAACACGCCGACTACGTCTCCTTCACCGGCTCCACCCGCACCGGCCGTGAGGTCGCTCAAGGCGCCGCCGCCCGGCTGGTCGGCGTCTCCCTGGAACTCGGCGGCAAGAACGCCATGCTGGTCCTCGACGACGCCGACATCGAGAAGGCCGCCGCCGGCGCCGTCCGCGCCTGCTTCTCGTCCGCCGGGCAGCTCTGCATCTCCATCGAGCGGCTCTACGTCCACGAGTCGATCGCCGACGCCTTCCTGGAGCGTTTCGCCGCCCGGACCAAGGCGATGCGGCTCGGCACCTCGCTCGCCTACGGCGCCGACATGGGATCCCTCGCCGGACCGCGCCAGTTGGAGAGCGTCCGGCGGCATGTGGACGAGGCCGTCGCCAAGGGCGCCAGGGTAGTCGCCGGTGGTGTGGCGCGGCCGGACATCGGGCCGTACTTCTTCGAACCGACCGTCCTCGACGAGGTCGAGGCCCCGATGGCCGTGTGCGGCGAGGAGACCTTCGGCCCGGTCGTCTCGATCTACCGCTTCGCGACCGACGACGAGGCGATCGAGCGTGCCAATGCGACGCCGTACGGGCTCAATTCCTCCGTCTGGACCAAGGACGCGCGGCGCGGGCGCGCCGTTGCCGCCCGGCTGCGCACCGGCACCGTCAACATCAACGAGGGGTACGCCCCGGCGTACGGCAGCGTCCAGTCCCCGATGGGCGGTATGAAGGACTCCGGTCTCGGCCGCCGGCACGGCTCCGAGGGCATCCTGAAGTACACCGAGGCGCAGACGGTCGCGCAGCAGCGGCTGCTGCCCATGGCGCCGTCGCTGGGCATGGACGACGAGCGGTACGCCGAGTTCATGAGCCGCAGCCTGCGGCTGATGAAGGCATTCCGCTTCCGCTGAGCCCTCGCATACGCCCTCCGCCCGGCCCCCGAAGTCCGTACTTCCCGCAGGTCCGTACGCCCCGTAGGCCCGTACGTCCCGTAGTTCTCGACGAGGAGAGCACGTGTCACAGGAGAACGCTGTCCCCGCCTCTGACGCTGATGTCTACGACTACGACGTCATCGTCGTCGGATCCGGCTTCGGCGGCTCGGTGACCGCCCTGCGGCTCACGGAGAAGGGCTACAAGGTCGGTGTGTTCGAAGCCGGCCGCCGTTTCACCCGCGAGACGCTGCCCAGGAACTCCTGGGACCTCAAGAACTACCTCTGGGCCCCCAGGCTCGGCATGTACGGCATCCAGCGCATCCATCTGCTGGGCAACGTCATGGTGTTGGCGGGAGCGGGTGTCGGTGGCGGTTCGCTGAACTACGCCAACACCCTCTACGTACCGCCCAAGCCGTTCTTCGACGACCCCCAGTGGCGTGACATCACCGACTGGCAGGAGGAGCTGAAGCCGTACTACGACCAGGCGCGGCGCATGCTCGGCGTCCGCCTCAACCCGACGATGACCCCCTCCGACGTGCATCTCAAGGCGGCGGCCGAGCGGATGGGCGTCGGCGACACCTTCCACATGGCGCCGGTCGGGGTGTTCTTCGGGGACGGCCGGGACGGTGACGGGGAGGTGAAGGCGCGGCCGGGCGAGCAGGTGGCCGACCCGTACTTCGGCGGGGCCGGGCCGTCCCGCAAGGCGTGCACCGAGTGCGGCGAGTGCATGACGGGCTGCCGCCACGGCGCGAAGAACACCCTCAACGAGAACTATCTCCACCTCGCCGAGAAAGCGGGCGCCGAGGTCCGCGCCATGACGACGGTCGTGTCCGTCACCGACGACTCACGCGGCGGCTACGCCGTGGCCACGCTCCCCACGGACGACCGCAGGAAGGGCAAGGGCCGCACCTTCACCGCCCGCCGGGTCGTCCTGGCCGCCGGTACCTACGGCACCCAGACCCTGCTGCACCGGATGAAGGCGGGCGGTCAGCTCCCGTGTCTCTCCGACCGCCTCGGCGAACTGACCCGTACCAACTCCGAGGCCCTGGTGGGCGCCCAGACGGACGACCGGCGCTACCGCAAGGTCACCGGCGAGCCCCGCGCGGACTTCACCCAGGGCGTCGCGATCACCTCGTCCGTCCACCCCGACGCCGACACCCACATCGAGCCGGTCCGTTACGGCAAGGGCTCCAACTCGATGGGCGGCCTCTCGATCCTCCAGGTCCCGTACGCGGAGGGCGGTTCGCGGGTCGCCGCCTGGCTGGCGAACGCGGTCCGCCACCCCGTCCTCGTGCTCCGCTCCCTCTCCAACCGCCGCTGGTCGGAGCGGACCATCATCGGCCTGGTGATGCAGTCCCTGGACAACTCCCTGACGACGTATCTGAAACCGGACGGCGTAGGCAAGGGCCTGCTCACCGCCCGACAGGGCCACGGCGCCCCCAACCCCCGGCAGATCAAGGCCGCCTCGGAGGGCGCGGCGGCCCTCGCGGCCGAGATCAACGGCTTCCCCGGCTCCAACGTCGGCGAACTCATGGGCACCCCCCTCACCGCCCACTTCCTCGGCGGCTGCCCGATCGGCGCCGACCGCGACACCGGCGTCATCGACCCCTACCACCGCCTCTACGGCCACCCCGGCATCTCCGTCGTCGACGGCGCCGCGGTCTCCGCCAACCTCGGCGTCAACCCCTCGCTGACCATCACGGCGCAGGCGGAGCGGGCGATGTCGTACTGGCCCAACAAGGGCGAGACCGACCCGCGCCCGGCCCAGAACACGCCCTACGAACGCCTCGCCCCGGTACCCCCGCACCACCCGGCGGTCCCACCCGAGGCCTTCGGCGCCCTGCGCCTGCCGTTCCTCGGCATGCCGACGGTGCCGCCGAAGCAGTAGAAAAGGCAGAAGCAGGAGAAGAGGCAGAAGCAGGAGAAGTTCGTAGGGACACGAGAAGAGGGACCCGCGCCCCCCTCCGAGCGCAGCTCCCTCTTCTCGCCTTGCGACAAGCCTGTGAGGCTGACGCGCCGTACGGCTGACCAGCCGTACGGCCTACGTCGCACCGTTCCGCTTACGCCTCCGTGCCTGTACCCGCACCCGCCTTGCGACGGCGCGCCACGACGACCACGCCCGCACCGAGGACGACGGCGACACCGCCGACGAAGCCGATGGTCGGCACGATGGAGCTGGAGCCGGTGCTGGCGAGGGTGCCGGTGGGCGCGATCTGGGTGGCACCGCCCTGCGGTGCCTTGCCGCTGCTCGGCTTTGTGCCCTTGCCCGGCTTGGCCTCGCCCGGGTTGTTGTTGCTGCTGCCGGGCTTGAGGACGGTGAACTCGTAGAAGTCGAACGCGCTGTGTATGCAGTTCTTCTTCTGGTCGAGATATCCGCCGATGCCCATGCTGAAGCCGTTACCGGCCGGAGCCTTCGCGGTGATGTCGAGGCGCAGCTTGATGCCGACCGTCTCCTTCGGACCAAGGTCGGTCTGGCCGAAGTAGAGGCCGTTGCCGACCTCGTCCGCCATGGACTCCCAGGCCTTGGTCTGGGGGTCGAAGTACTCGAGCTTGGCGTAGGTGCTCAGCCAGTCCTTCTCGTTGTCGCTGAGCGTGTCGTTGTCGACTATCGCGAGCCACTGCACGGTACCGAGCGACTCGTCGCTGTGGTTGGCGGCGGACATCGTGAAGTAGTGCCAGCCGCTACCGGCGACGATCTTGCCGGGCAGACCTGACACGGAGATGCTGAGCTGCGACTCGGGGTCGGCCATGTTGTCGTCGACCGCGCAGTTGCTGGGCTCGGCGGTCGGCGTGGCGCTGTCGCTGGGCTTGGTCGACGCCGATGCCGACGCCGACACCGAGGTGCTGGGCGCAGGGGCGGACTGGCTCGCGGAGTCGCTCGGCGCGGGAGCGCTCTGGGACGCGGAAGCGCTCGTGGAGGCGGACGCGCTGTCGGACGGCGATGCGCTCACGGAGGCGCTCGGCGACGCGGACGACTGGTCGTCGTCGGCAAAGGCGGTCGGTGCCGCGAGCAGGGCGAGCGGCGCTATCGCTGCAGTCGCGGCCGCTGCTGCCATGGCACGACGAAGCTTCATGAAGACCTCGGCTTATCCGGCGTACCCCGGCGCGATGTGCGTCGCGGTACGGACGTCGGTGGGAGGCCTCCGCGTGTGGGGCGCGGAAGTGCCCTCGATCACCCTTGATTCACATGACTACGGAGTTCGATCCGTGACGCCTGTGAAAGGTTGTGCGCCACCTCACAGGAACTTTATGTGCCCTGTGTCACACCTGGGGATCGCCTATGACGCCGACGGCTGCCGAACGATGCCGCGGGTCTGGCCGGGATGTCCGGGATGTCCGCCGGCCAGCCCCGGCCAGCCCCGGGCGTCCCCGGAGCCGGCCGTTTCTCTCGGGTGACCGGACCGCTGTCCCCTGCCGTCCGGTCACTCGGCCGGAACGAGGTCCCACGACGCGCGGCCACGCCCCCCGTACGGGGGAGCCACCGCCCTGCGGACGGACTCAGACGCGCCCCCGGCACAGTTCGAGCAGCGTCATGGCGAGCGAGGTGCCCGGCTTGCCGAGCGCCTCGCTGTAGTGGCCGAGGATCTCCATCTCCCGGGAGAGATTCACGCGCCGCCCGCCCGAGGTGATCCGCGCCTCCTGGACCACGGCGGACACCGCCATCCGTTCCTGGATCAGCGCGATGATCCGGTCGTCCAGGGCATCGATGCGCTCCCGCGCGCCACTGATGACGTCGGCGGCCTCGGCGGTGCGGGCGCCGGTCTTCTCGATGGTGGTGGTGGCGGTGGTGGCGGCGGTCATTGGGGGCCTCCAGATAAAGGTGTGGGTGAAGGCAGGTCCCCCGGAGTGACAGGCTCCGGAAACGCCAGGCGCCCCGGGCCTTGTCGGCCCGGGGCGCCTGGGAAGTCGCTTGTCAGTTGCTCAAGCAGCACGACCATGGCAGCCGGTGGGCCGGTTGCCATAGGTAAAGAGGAAGGTCGTCTGCGCGAGCATGGCCCCAGTATGCCGCGTCGGCGGGGGAGCACCACCAACACGGTTCACATGCTGAGACCGGCTCACGGCACTGTGGCGGAAGCGGCGACCATATCCAGCCCGTCCGTCGTTTGAGGACAAGGCCTGTCCAGGGCCGACAGCGGGGGCCTGGGGGCGGCAGCCCCCAGCACGACGGCGAGGCGACCAACCCCCACCCCAGTAGAATCGGCCCCACAGACCCCGCCCGATCCGCCGGAAGGCCCCCGTGTCAACAGCGACAATCGCCGCCGCCCCCGACACCGTCCTGGTCGTCGACTTCGGCGCGCAGTACGCCCAGCTCATCGCCCGCCGCGTCCGCGAGGCCCGGGTCTACAGCGAGATCGTGCCGAGCACCATGCCGGTCGCCGAGATGCTCGCGAAGAACCCGGCGGCGATCATCCTCTCCGGCGGCCCCTCGTCCGTGTACGAGGCTGGCGCGCCCACCGTCGACCCCGCGCTGTTCACCGCCGGAGTCCCCGTCTTCGGCATGTGCTACGGCTTCCAGCTCATGGCGCAGTCCCTCGGCGGCACCGTCGACAACACCGGCGCCCGCGAGTACGGCCGTACCGACCTGCACGTCTCCCGGACGTCCTCCACCCTCTTCGAGGGCACCCCCGCCGAGCAGGCGGTGTGGATGTCGCACGGCGACGCCTGCTCCGCCGCCCCCGAGGGCTTCGCCGTCACCGCGTCCACCGACGTCGTCCCGGTCGCCGCCTTCGAGAACGACACGAAGAAGCTCTACGGCGTCCAGTACCACCCCGAGGTCATGCACTCCACGCACGGCCAGCAGGTCCTCGAGCACTTCCTCTACCGCGGCGCCGGACTCACCCCCTCCTGGACCACCGGCAGTGTGATCGACGAGCAGGTCACCGCCATCCGTGAGCAGGTCGGCGACAAGCGCGCGATCTGCGGGCTGTCCGGCGGCGTGGACTCCGCAGTGGCTGCCGCCCTCGTCCAGAAGGCCATCGGCTCCCAGCTGACCTGCGTCTACGTCGACCACGGCCTGATGCGCAAGGGCGAGACCGAGCAGGTCGAGAAGGACTTCGTCGCCGCGACCGGCGTCCAGCTGAAGGTCGTCGACGCCCAGGAGCGCTTCCTCACCGCGCTGGCCGGGGTCTCGGACCCCGAGCAGAAGCGGAAGATCATCGGCCGCGAGTTCATCCGCGTCTTCGAACAGGCGCAGGCCGAGATCATCGCCGACGCTGGCCCGGCGGTGGAGTTCCTGGTCCAGGGCACCCTCTACCCCGACATCGTCGAGTCCGGCGGCGGCACCGGCACCGCCAACATCAAGTCCCACCACAACGTCGGCGGCCTCCCCGAGGACCTGGAGTTCCAGCTCGTCGAGCCGCTCCGCAAGCTGTTCAAGGACGAGGTCCGCATGGTCGGCCAGGAACTCGGCCTGCCCGAGGAGATCGTCCAGCGCCAGCCGTTCCCCGGCCCCGGCCTCGGCATCCGTATCGTCGGCGAGGTCACCGAGGACCGGCTCGACCTGCTCCGCGAGGCCGACGCCATCGCCCGCGAGGAACTCACCGCCGCCGGTCTCGACCGCGACATCTGGCAGTGCCCGGTGGTCCTCCTCGCGGACGTCCGCAGCGTCGGCGTCCAGGGCGACGGCCGCACCTACGGCCACCCGATCGTGCTGCGCCCCGTCTCCTCGGAGGACGCCATGACGGCCGACTGGTCGCGCCTGCCGTACGACGTCCTGGCGAAGATCTCGACCCGCATCACCAACGAGGTCCGCGACGTCAACCGCGTCGTCCTCGACGTCACCTCCAAGCCGCCGGGCACCATCGAGTGGGAGTGAGTCCGTCCGCTTCTTGCGGTACGGCTCAGGTCCGCCGGAGGGTGCGCACCGGCTCTCCGGGCTTCCAGACCTCCAGGACGACGTACTTGTCGTCCGCGACGTAGGTCCGCACGACCTCCGTCAGTTCGGTGCGGAAGAGGTGGAGCGGCTGCGGCGGTTCCACCTCTTTCACATACGCCGCTTTCGCCTCCGGCTCATCGCCCCGACCGACGTCGCCGACCTCGACGGCCCGCCCGCTGACGCGGATGTCGCCCACGCTCAGATCCGTGCCGGGACCAGGGTTCGACTGAAGGGCGAACCGCGGATCGCGCCGCAGATCGAGCGCCTTGAGAGAGTTCGGCATCATCCCGAGCCACAGCTCACCGTCCAGGAAACTCACCTCCAGCCCGCTGGTACGCGGCGAACCGTCCCTGCGCAGCGTCGCCAGCACATGGTGGGTGGCCGCTCCGAAACGCTCCTCGGCGATCTTGGCCAGTTCAGGTTCCACGGCGGCGAACGCCGCCCAGTTCACAGGCTCCATACCTCCAGCCTCACGCGCATACCCGACACCTGCTGTCAGATATTCGAGACCCGGCCCCGGGTGTCCCGGACCCGGCGCGGCCACGCGGCTCGCCCGATCTCCCGGGCGAGCCGCCTGGCCCGCCTCGCAAGGCCCTTGGTTTCATTTGGTTCACCTCTTTACGTCTTTCCTGAACTTCTCTGTTCTCCTGGACAGACCGGCGGTAACTTCCGCCTCGTCGAGCAACCCAGCGCTGGAGGACCTATGCCAGGGCCCACCCCGCCCCCGCCCCCGCCCCCGCCCCCGCCCCTGCCCCTGCCCCTGCCCCTGCCCACGGAGCAGCTGCGGTTCGCGATGCCGCCGATGCACGAGTCCGTCGAGGACGAACGGCGCCACCGCAAGGAGCGGCTTGCGGGCGCGCTGCGGATCTTCGGGCGGTCCGGCCTCGAGGACGGGGTCTCCGGACACATCACCGCGCGCGATCCGGAGTTCAGCACCTGCTTCTGGGTCAACCCGTTCGGGATGCCCTTCAAGCACGTCACCGTCAGCGACCTCGTGCTCGCCAACCAGGACGGCCAGGTCATCGAGGGCCGCTACCACGTCAACCAGGCCGCCTTCACCGTCCACGCCCAGGTCCACGCCGCCCGCCCCGATGTCGTCGCCGTCGCACACTGCCACTCCGTGCACGGCCGCGCCCTCGCCGCGCTCGGGGACCTCCTGGACCCCATCACCCAGGAGAGCTGCGCCTTCTACGAGGACCACGCCCTCTACGACGCCTACTCCGGTGTCGCCGTCGACGCCGAGGAAGGCCGCCGCATCGCCTCCGCCCTGGGCTCCCGCAAGGCGCTGGTCCTGCGCAACCACGGACTGCTGACCGTCGGCGACTCCGTCGACGCGGCCGCCTGGTGGTTCCTGTCGATGGAACGCTCCAGCCAGGTCCAGCTCACCGCGAAGGCCGCCGGGCGTCCCGTCCTCATCGACCACAAGCTCGCCGCGGCCACCAGGGACCAGCTCGGCACAGATCTGGTCGCGTGGATCAACTACCAGCCCCTGTGGCAGGACATCAGCCGCAGCGAGCCCGACCTGCTGAGCTGAGCGAGCCACCCACCAAGCCCACCTCGTCAACACGACGCGCCGATCATCACCCTTACGGGCCAGCCCTGTGCACCGAGCACCCCGCTGGATAGGGCACAATTCGCTGTCGTCACCCAGGAGTTGTGAACCCTCGGGTTCACCGGAAGGCAGGCGTGGGTCGTGGCGGTCCAGGAGGCGAGAGAGGGCGCGACGGCGAGCGCCCACGAGGGCGGCTGCACCTGCGGTGACTGCCCGCACGGCGCACGCGCCGGACACCGGCGAGCGGTCGCCGAATTCCTCCTCAAACGCGACGAGTTCGCGGCCGGGCACGGACTTCCGGCAGCGGTGGCCCACTCGGCCTCCGCCTCCCGCCAGTGGGTCTCCGAGGAACTCACCCAGTCCGCGGAACTCGTCGCCGAGCGCCGCCGTGCCGAGGGCCGCGCCTGGCTGGCGCGCCTCTGGCGGCGTACCGCGGTCACGGTATGGGGTCTTGTCGTCATCCTCCTCCTCGTTCAGTCGCTCACCGCGATCGGCACGGGCTGGACCGCCGCCCGCACGGCCGGGCTGCTGGCGGCGCTCGCGGTGGCCGCGGCACTGACCGCAGCCTCCTGGTTCCACCGGGCCCGGGGCGGTGCGCTCGCCCCGGTGATAGGCGAGGACAACCGCCTGTCCACCTCCCGCGCCGTGGCGGCCGCCTGGGTCCTCTTCATCTCCTTCTCGGTTCTGGTACTGGTGGGCCGGCTCGGCGCCGCCTCCGGCCACGCCGAGCGCGACGCGCTCATCTCGGGCCTCGAACTCGCCCGTGGCGCGGGCGTGGTGACCGTCCTCGCGGTGGTCTGCGGCATCGCCGTGCTGGTGCGGCGGGTGGTCGGGGTGCGGGTGCTGGGGCAGCGGCTCCAGAAGCTCCGCGCGGACCGCCCGCGAGCCGCCGACCTCCTCACCGACGACTCCGGCCGCGGCACCTTCACCGACATCCAGTACGTCATCATGAGCGCCGTCGCCCTGGCGTTCGCCGCCGTACGCCTCGCCCGCCGTCCCGACCAACTGCCCGACCTGCCCTGGGGCCTCGCGGTACTGGTGCTGATCTCGGCCGCGACCTATCTCACCGGCAAGTACGCCGAGGGCGGCCGCCCCGTCATCCTCTCCGTCGTCCGTGCCCGCGAGGCCGGTGACCTCGACGCGCCCATCCGCACCGGCGACGACATCGAGATCCGCGGCGCCGGCTTCGTCCCACCGGGCGCCCAGAGCGCCGACCGGCTCTCCCGCATGGTCGTCCGCATAGGCCCCGTCAACGTCCACGTCCCTCTGGTCCCGGTCACCGGCGGCTTCAGCAACCCCTCGGACACCGTCCTGACCGTCCCGGTCCCCGCCGATGTGGAACCAGGCCGTGTCGAGGTCCAAGTGGTTACCGCCGCAGGCCTGGAGACCAACCGCTGCACCATCGACGTCCTGGACTGACCACCGGCGCCCGGCCTGAGGACGAGACGGGCCGAAGCCGAAAAATGTGCTGCATCGGGATTGAGCGGCACCTCCCTGTCGTACGTAATGGACTACCGAGGGTCTCTGCACGGCGGGCGAGAGGCGGCACGAGCGATGACTCACGGCATGCGTACGGACACGCACACCACCCCTTATCTCGCGGGCGACCGGAACTGGCGGGAAACCGCCAGCCGTTACGCCCTCCTTCCACTCCGGGTCTTTCTCGGCGTCACCTTCATCTACGCCGGACTCGACAAGCTCACCAACAGCGCCTTCATGAAGTCGTCGGGGCCCGAGTCCCTCGGTGACACCCTGCGGTCGGTGCACGACTCCTCGGCCATCCCGGCCATGATCGACCTGGCCCTGAAGAGCCCCGTCGGCTTCGGCTACGCCATCGCTCTCGGTGAACTCGCCGTCGGCATCGGCATCCTGGTCGGTCTGCTGGGCCGTATCGCCGCACTCGGCGGCGCGTTGATCTCCCTCAGCCTGTGGCTGACCATCAGCTGGGCCTCCACTCCCTACTACTACGGCAACGATCTGCCCTATCTGATGGCCTGGCTCCCGCTCCTCCTGGCCGGCACTCCCTATCTCTCCCTGGACGCGGTGTGGCGGGCACGGCGGCAACCTGCGGGCGGCTACCGGTAGTCCGGGCCACTTCGGCGGACCGCACCGCCGGTTCGGTCGGCTCAGGCAAGGCGGTCAGATCAGCCGTTCAGATCAGTCGTTCAGCCCGTTCCGCTGGTTCAGCGCGACAACGGGGGCCCGGCGGCTGGTGTCCTCGCGTCCTCGACTGCTCGGCGCGCAGCCCTGCGGTGTTTGCGTATCGCCCTGGCCGTGATCCCGGCCAGGGCGGCCAGGAAGAGGCCGCACACGGTGAGCGGGAACGCAGCGAACCACACCGTGTCCCAGGCGCCGCCCGCGTCACCGACGTAGGCGATGCCCGCCGCGGTGAGGAACACGCCCGCTATCAGCCGTCCGGGCTGGAACTCATGACGCAGCACGGGTCACCTCCACCTGTCCCGCGCCGATCCGGAGATCCAGATCGATCGTGCCGCCCTTCGCGCTCCCGGCCGACGGCGCGAGTGTCACCCGCTTGTGCTGGTCAGGCTGCACGTCCACGTCCTTCTTCTTTTCGCCGGGCAACTGGATGTCCCCGACGCCCATGTCGATGCCCGCCTTCACGGTCACACCCTTCGGAACGATCACCTGGAGCTTGCCCACCTTCACCTCGGCCGCCGCCGACAGGGTCTGCCCCTTGCCGAGCGGGAGACGGCTCAGGTCCAGCACTCCCTTCCCGGTCCCGAGTTCGTACTTCGGCTGTACCTCGGCCACCGTGGCTGGCCGCCATGTGACGCGCTCCCAGTGGGTGGTCACGTCCTTCGGTATCGCCGCCGCCGCCGCGAGCAGACCCGCGGTGACGATCGCCAGGAACATCGACCCGGCACCCGTACGCCCCAGGAAGGAGCTGACGGCTATCCCCAGGCCCAGGACGATCAGCGCGCAGGCCAGTCCGGTCTGGAGACTGGTGCCGAGCGGGTGGGTGCGCCATGTCAGGCCGGTGCCCAGGCCGCCCGCCAGCAGGGCCAGCAGGAAGACCCAGCTACCGATCCAACGCGGGGCCCGCGGTCTCGGGACCGGCGGGCGCGGGACGCCCGCCACCGGGCGCCCGGCCCACGGGGTGCCGCGGCCGATATTGACGGCGGCCGCCACATCCCGGTTGCGCGAGTCGCTGGGGCCCCAGAGATAGCCGGTGCCCCCGACATGTCTGCCGTCCTTGACGATCGGGTCGCGCCACCAGGATGGGTACATGATCGGTGGTGCCTTCGGCTCCGGCGGCGCGTCCGCGACGGCCTGGGCCGCCAGCGGGTCGTCGGGGGCGGGGGTGTCACGGCGCTGAGACCAGTACCCCGCGCCCGCCAGCAGCAGGGAGAGAATGACCGCGAAGGTCATCACCCCGCCGTTCTTCAGCATGGTCAGGAACACTCCGCAGCCGACCAGGGCGAACAGTATGGACGCCAGCACCGGGCCGTCGACCCGGCCGGTCAGCAGCTTGCGCAGCTCGTTCTCGTCCTCGTCGTCGTACGGCACGATGAGCCAGACGAAGCCGTAGAAGATGAGGCCGATGCCGCCCGTCGCGGCCAGCACGGCCAGGGTGATGCGGAAGATCACCGGGTCCATGTCGTAGTGCCGCCCCAGACCCGCGCACACCCCGCCCAGCATCTTGGTCCGCCGGTCACGGCGGAACCGGGGGGACACCTCGGCCGGCTCGGCCGGTGCGGCCGGCATGGCCGGCCCGGTCTCGCCGCCCGTCCCCAGATCCGCCCGCGCGTCCGCCTGCGTGCCCGCCCGCTCGTGCGCGCTCGTGTGCGCACGCGGTTCCTTGTCCTGCGGACCCGGTCCGGGCGCAGGGGGTGCGGTGGACGCGTCGGACCGGACACCCTGCTCGGGCCCCTGGTCCGCGGCGTGCTGGTGATCTGCCATGGGTCCATGGTGACGGCCGTGGCGCCGCCGCGGCAGCCGGAATGACCCTGGCCCAACCCTGAAATCACCCCTGACTCCACGCGGGGGACCCGTTCGACGGCCTGCCCGTTCGAAGATCAGGGGCGTCTCGGGGGTCGACCCTGATGCCTCGCCCTTCGCAACGTGTGAATATCGGGGGCATGCCGGAAGCCGCAGCAGCGCCACTCGCCGAACCGCGGCCGCCGCGCAAGCTCTACCGCAGCAGCGACGGTCGCTGGCTGGGTGGTGTGGCGCGGGGGCTCGCCGGGCATCTCGGGCTGCCCGTGATCTGGGTGCGGCTCGTCTTCGTAGGCCTCTTCATGGCCGATGGCCTCGGCGCTCTGCTCTACGCCGCGTTCTGGTTCTTCGTACCCCTCGGCGTCGGCGGGGTCGGCGGCCAGAAGCCCCCGTCCCTCGTCACCACCGAGATATCGGCCGACGGCCGCCGCAGAATCGTCGCCCGCAAACCGGACCGCGGCCAGATAGTGGCCCTGCTCCTCATGGTCGTCATGGCCATGGTCTTCGTGGGCAATGTGGACCTGGGCAACGGCGCCCGCGCCTACCTCTGGCCGACCCTCCTGGTCGGTGCCGGTGTCGCCCTCGTCTGGCGCCAGGCGGACAACGCCCGCCGGGCCCGCTGGGTCGAGGTCGGCCGCCGTCGCCGCACCCTCACCCTGCTGCGCGCGGGAGCGGGCGTCCTGCTGGTCACGGCCGGTGTCTCGGCCATGTTCGTCCTCCAGGGCTCCGCCGCCCACCTCGGCTCGGTGCTCCAGGCCGCCCTCGCGGTCATCGTCGGTATCACCCTGCTTGCGGGGCCGTACCTCGTGCGGATGACACAGGACCTCTCCCAGGAGCGGCTGATGCGCATCCGCGCCCAGGAACGCGCCGAGGTCGCCGCCCACGTCCACGACTCCGTGCTGCACACCCTGACCCTGATCCAGCGCAACGCGGAGAACGCGAACGAGGTCCGCCGTCTCGCCCGCGCCCAGGAGCGTGACCTGCGCACCTGGCTCTACAAGCCGGAGGGCACCGGCAAGGACGAGGCCCAGGAACCGGACACGCTCGCCGAGGCGGTCCGCCGCAGTGCGGCCGAGGTGGAGGACAAGCACGGCGTCCCCATCGAGGTGGTCGTCGTCGGCGACTGCCCGCTCGACGAGAAGACCGGCGCGCAGATGCAGGCCGCGCGCGAAGCAATGGTGAACGCCGCCAAGTACGGTGGCGAGGGAGGCGCCGTGCAGGTCTACGCCGAAGTCGAGGGCCGGAAGGTCTTTGTGTCCGTGCGCGACCGCGGACCGGGTTTCGACCTCGACTCGATACCGGCCGACCGCATGGGTGTCAGAGAATCGATCATCGGCCGCATGGAGCGCAACGGCGGCACGGCCCGGCTGCGGGCGGTGCCCGGTGGCGGCACGGAGGTCGAGCTGGAGATGGAGAGGGCGGAGAACACGTCATGAGCGACCCGACAGGGGCGAACGCCGAGCCCATGGAGCCGACCGGCGGCGGTACCGCCAAGCGCCATGTGCGCGTGGTCCTCGTCGACGACCACCGTATGTTCCGTACCGGCGTGCAGGCCGAGATCGGCCAGACCGCCGAGACCGGTGTCGAGGTCGTCGGCGAGGCCGCCGACGTCGACCAAGCGGTCACGGTCATCACCGCGACCCGCCCCGAGGTGGTCCTGCTCGACGTCCACCTCCCGGGCGGCGGAGGCGTCGAAGTACTCCGCCGCTGCTCCTCGTTGATGGCCGACGCCCAACACCCCGTCCGCTTCCTCGCCCTCTCCGTCTCGGACGCCGCCGAGGACGTGATCGGCGTGATCCGCGGCGGCGCACGGGGCTACGTCACCAAGACGATCACCGGCACCGACCTCGTCAACTCCGTCTTCCGCGTCCAGGACGGCGACGCCGTCTTCTCCCCGCGCCTGGCCGGCTTCGTCCTCGACGCCTTCGCCTCCACCGACGCCCCACCCGTCGACGAGGACCTCGACCGCCTCACCCAACGCGAACGCGAAGTCCTGCGCCTCATCGCCCGCGGCTACGCCTACAAGGAGATAGCGAAGCAACTCTTCATCTCGGTGAAGACGGTCGAGTCCCATGTCTCCGCGGTCCTCCGCAAACTCCAGCTCTCCAACCGCCACGAGCTCACTCGGTGGGCGACGGCACGACGGCTGGTGTGAGTGTCGGCAACCCTTCGAGCGCCAGCTCGAACCACACCTCTTTGCCGATGCCACACTCCCGGCGCTCCGCGCCCCAGTCGTCCGCCAGCGTCGAAACCAGGGTCAGGCCCCTGCCTGACTCGTCGTCCGGCGATGCCGTTCCCGGGGCGGGGAGCATGGCGCTCGCGTCGGTCACCGTCACGCGGATTCTGTCGTCCGTGACCACACAGCGGGCCCAGATCTCCCGGCCCGCCGGGACCTTCGCGTGGCGGTAGGCGTTCGTCATCAGCTCGCTCAGGAGCAGTTCCGCCGTGTCCGTCAGATCCTGCGGCAGGGCCCAGGAAGCCGCTTGGCCACGGAACAGGGCCCGTGCCCTGCCCACGCTTCTCGCGTGACGCGGCAGGCGCCATTCGATGTCCTTCGGGGCCGTCGTGGGCAGCGGTGGCCACGGGGTCTGCATGCGCCGTTCATCCCTTGCGTCGAAGTTTTGACGATTCGTGGGATTGCGGTTCCCGGTTGTGCCTAGCCTCGCGAGTAGCAGTGCAGGTACGCAGCGTGGCGGTACCTGACCAGGGCTCGCGGAGGTGTCTATGGCGACAATCGTGAACTCCCAGCCGCCGATTGCGTGGCGGTACTGCGGCAGCCAGATCAAGATGTGGCGTGCCGAGGCCGGTATCACTCGGGAAGCGCTGGCGACCGAAGTCGGCTACGACTACGAGTACGTCAAGTCCATGGAGAACGGCCGTCGTCGGCCCACTCTGCGGTTGTTGCAGATTGCGGATCAGCTGTGCAAGGCGGGTGGGAAGCTCGTTGCTGCGCAGGAATACCTGAAGCCGGAGCCGTTCGCAACGTTCTCGCAGGATTTCATTCGGTACGAGTCCGAGGCCATCTCGATTAGCTCGTATGAACCGCTGCTGATTCCGGGTCTGCTGCAGACGGCAGAGACCGCTCGCGCGCTGCTCAAGGCCCACTGGCCTCCGCTGGACGATGAGACAGTCGAGGAGCGCGTGATGGCGCGGCTGAAGAGGCAGGACGTCCTCGCACAGCAGACCAGATCGTTCAGCTTCGTGATCGGTGAATCGGCGCTGCGCAACGAGGTTGGAGGCGCCGAAGTTCACTTGGATCAGCTGCGGCACCTGTTGGCACTGTCCGAGCAGCGGAACATCACCGTGCAAGTGCTGCCTATCGCCGGTGCACATCCGGGCCTCAACGGGCCCCTCGTCTTGCTGGAAACGACAGAACACGAGCATCTTGGGTACGAAGAAGGACAGACAACGGGCGTGCTCTACTCGGATCCGGACCGTGTCAGCATCGCCACGCAGCGCCATGCGATGATCTTGCGCCAGGCGCTGAGTCTTTCGGAGTCCGAGAGATTCATCAGAGAGGTAGCGGAGGGGTCATGACGCAGGACCTGCGATGGTTCAAGTCCAGCTACAGCGGCACAGAGGGTGGCAACTGCCTTGAGGTGGCACGCGGCTGGCGCAAGTTCAGTCACAGTGACAGTCAGGGCGGTGCCTGCATAGAAATAGCCCCCTGCCCCCACACCATCCACATCCGAGACTCGAAGCTAGGCCCCCAAAGCCCCCGCTTCACCGTTCCCGGAGCCGCTTGGGCCGCGTTCGTCGCCTACGCGTCCTCCGGCGCTTGAGCTTCGAGTCGGGGGTGGGGTGCGGGGGTGCCAGGCGGGCTGGTTAGGGTCCGCTCATGGACGTACTCATTCATCTCTTCGTCGGCCTGCACATCATTGGCATCGCCGCGCTTCTCGGCGGGTTTCTCAGCCAGATGAAGGCGATGGGCCAGGGCACGGCCCGCTTCGTTCCCGGGATGCTGCACGGGGCGCTGACCATGCTCGTCACCGGCATGGTGCTCGTCGGGCTCGCCCAGTCCGAGTGGGGGCACGTCAACGTCGCCAAGATCGGCATCAAGCTGGCCGTGCTGATAGTGATCCTCGGGATCGTCTATGTGCAGCGCGACGAGGAGAAGGTCGACAAGCGCCTGTTCGGGGTGGTCGGGCTGCTGACCATGGTGAACATCTTCATCGCAGTGCTTTGGACGTGAGCCAGCGTGAGTCAGTGCAGGTTCTCGGTCCTGTGGGCAGGCACTCGCTCGATACGGGTCCAGCCCCTCCAGCCCCGCTCCTCCAGGATCGCCAGGAGCCGCTTGGCGGCCGGTGAGGACTCGACCGTGGTTCTGTCCAGCAGGTCGACGAACTGGTCGTCGAAGCCGTCGGCACCTACCTCGCCGGCCTCGATGGCACGCATCATCAGACGCTCCATGATGTCGGCGATCTCGACGAGCCGCGGATCGTCGACCGAGTAGTCGAGTGCCCCACTGAGAAGGCTGTAGAGCTTCACCATGTCGGGGTCGTCCAGCTCCTCGTGCTTCTTGGCGATCACGGAGTCGATCAGATGCGGCACCTGGGCGGCGACCATGATCCAGGCATCCCGCTCCCTCTCGATGTACCGCTCCTCGACGCCGAGACCGCGCAGCCGGTCGAGATAGTCCACGACGCTCTGCGGGAGCGCCAGCTGCTCTCCTGCGGAGAGCCGGGCGAGCCGTCTGCGGGTGCCCTGCAGCCGCTGGATCTCGGCGCGCAGGTCCTTGTCGATCTCCCGGACGCCGTCGGCGAATTCCTCCGGGTCGGCGTCGAGGAGTTCCTGCACCCGGGCCAGCGGCACGCCGGCGTCTGCCAGGGTGCGGATCCGGATCAGTCGTACGACGGCGGCAGCGTCGTAGGACCGGTAACCGGATCGGTCGCGTTCGGGCTCCGGGAGCAGCCCGATCTGGTGGTAGTGGCGTACCGCCCGCACCGTCACCCCGGCGTACGTCGCAAGCTGGCTGATGGTGAGCATGGGTCTCAGCCTGCCTCAGGCGATTTTCCGGCGGTAGGCGGCCAGCGCGAAGACGTACGCCACGACGAGGATGCCGAGGCACCATGCGAGGGCGGTCCAGATGTCGTCGCCGATCGGCCGCTGGGCGAACAGGTCGCGGATCGTGTTGACGATCGACGTCGTCGGCTGGTGCTCGGCGAAGGCGCGCACCGGGCCGGGCATGGTCTTCGTGGGCACGAACGCCGAGCTGATGAACGGCAGGAAGATAAGCGGGTAGGCGAAGGCGCCCGCGCCCTCGACGGATGACGCGGAGAGCCCGGGAATCACGGCGATCCAGGTCAGGGCCAGGGTGAAGAGGAACAGGATGCCGGCGACCGCGAGCCATGCCGCCACTCCTGCCCCTGTGCGGAAGCCCATGAGCAGCGCGACGCCCACGACGATCACGAGCGAGATCAGGTTGGCGACCAGTGAGGTGACGACGTGTGCCCACAGCACACCCGACCGTGCGATCGGCATGGACTGGAATCGCTCGAAGATCCCGCTCTTCATGTCGGTGAAAAGCCGGTACGCGGTGTAGGAGATGCCCGACGCGATGGTGATGAGCAGGATGCCGGGCAGCATGTAGTTCACGTACGAAACCGACCCTGTGTCGATCGCGCCGCCGAACACGTAGACGAACATCAGCATCATGGCGACCGGCGTGATGACGGTCGTGATGATGGTGTCCACGCTGCGTGTGACATGGCGCAGGGTCCGCCCGGTGAGAACAGCGGTGTCGGCGAAGAAATTCGTGGTCATCTTTGTCCCCCTACTTGTCTGCGCCGGTGGCTTCGGTCTTGACGTCGCTGCCGACGATCGCGAGGAAGATCTCCTCCAGGGTCGGCTGCTTCTCGATGTACTCGACCGTGGCGGGCGGGAAGAGCTGCTTGAGCTCGGTGAGGGTGCCGTTCGCGATGATCCGGCCCTTGTGGAGGATCGCGATCCGGTCGGCGAGCTGTTCGGCCTCGTGCAGGTGCTGCGTGGTGAGCAGCACCGTCGTGCCGCACGCGGCGAACTCCTTGACGGCGTGCCACACCTCGATGCGCGCCTCGGGGTCGAGCCCGGTTGTCGGCTCGTCCAGGAAGATCACCGGCGGATTCCCGATGAGGCTCATCGCGATGTCCAGCCGTCGGCGCATCCCGCCCGAGTACGTGGACACCATCCGCGTGCCGGCGTCGGTCAGCGAGAAACGGCTCAGCAGGTCGTCCGCGATCACGCCCGGGTCCTTGAGGTGGCGCAGCCTGGCGACGAGTACGAGGTTCTCCCGGCCGCTGAGGATCTCGTCGACGGCCGCGAACTGCCCGGTGAGGCTGATGGACTCCCGCACGTCCGCCGGTTGCGTGGCGACGTCGAAGCCCTGGACGCCGGCCGTCCCCGCGTCGGCCTTCAGGAGCGTGGCGAGGATCTTCACGGTCGTGGTCTTGCCCGCCCCGTTGGAGCCGAGCAGGGCGAAGATGCTGCCCCGCGCCACGTCGAAGTCCACGCCGCGCAGCACTTCGAGCTTCCCGTACGACTTCTCCAGACCCCGCACGAGAATCGCCGGACCGGCGATCGATTGGGCCACCATGGTCATTTCCCTCCTTCGCGGAGCTGTTCCACGCGACTGCGAGGAAGCTCCTGCCGGAAGGATGGAGGGTTGACCCAGCGTCAGGGTCAAGCTCGTTCCGACCGCGGCGTCCAGATCGCCGGCGCGGGTGCGAGCCAACCGCAGATGCGGGCCACCGCCGACCACACCGGCATTCCCTGGCGGCGATGCCAACTGATCGGCGTGGCTGAACGGGCCGCAGTCACAGGGTGATCATCAGCGGAAGGCGAAGTACTCGGTGTGCAGGTGATCCCCAGGGATGCCGTGGGCCCGGAGGCTGCGCATGAGGCTCTTGGTCAGAGAGGCGGGGCCGCAGAGGAACACGTGGGTGTCGGGGGCGAGTGGGCCTGTGATGGCCTCGATCCGGTCGACGGTGAGGTGGCCCTCGGCCTTGCTGAAGTGCGGATGAACCCGTAGACCGGGGTGATCGCTCGCAGCTGAGGTCAGTTCGGTCAGGAAAGGCGCCTCGTCGAGGCTGGGGGCGCAGTAGAACAGGTCCGCTCGGGGCAACGCGTCGTCCGGCTCGCCGAGCCAGCCGAGGAAGGGTGCGATACCGATGCCCCCGGCGATCCAGATCTGCCGAGGGCCGCCGAGGGTGTGATCGAACATGCCGTACGGGCCGGTGAGGGTCGCGGGCAGTCCCTCGCGCAGGTCCGCGTAGATGGAGCGGGTGCCGCGGCCGAGCGCGCGGATGGTCAGGCGCACCGAACCGTCTGGATACGTTCCGGCGACGCTGAGGGGGTGCTCACGCCGGGCGTGGTTGCCTCCGATACGCAAGTACACGAACTGGCCGCCCATCACGGGCAGCGTGACCGGGCCGGTCGGGGTGAGGGTGACGTCGGTGATGCCGACCGCGGGTCGCTCGACGCGGTGGACGGTATAGTCGGCCCGGGGTTCCCGGCGCCGCCGGATCAGTTCGTCGTAGCCGTACGCCGCCAAGCCGACGGCGCCCATGGTGAGATACACGACCCGCAGCGCGGTGGACCCGCCGATCACGGGATCCATGGCCCAGCCGTGGACGAGGGCGAGCAGGACCAACAGGCCGGTGGCACGGTGCAGGAGTAGCCAGCGCTCGTAGGGCAGGCGCAGGATCCGGCCGACGCGGGCCAGCGACACGGCGACCAGTACGAGCAGACCGACCGCCGAGACGATTCCGAGGACGAGGCCGGTGCGGGCCAGCTGGGTGGCCTGATCGGGGCCGATGTTCTCTGCCGCGGTCTGGGTGAGCAGGATGTGGGGGGCGAGCAGGAGCATGGACCACAGGGCGTACTGCTTGTGCCACACATACATCCGATCCAGGCCGCCGAACCACTGCTCCAGCCAGGTCAGCCGGGTGGCCAGCACCAGCGCCAGGGTCATCAGGTAGACGGTGCACACTCCGGCGAGTTCGCCGAGGAAGTAGCCGGCACTGATGTCCGTCGGCCGCAACCGGTCCCAGGCCAGCAGCAGCAGGACGCCCAGGGTGCTCACGGTCAGCGGACCCGCGTGACGCTTCTTCAGGCGCGCGTCCAGGGGACGGCGCGCGATCCGGACGGCGTACGCCGCCATCGCGATCAGGAAGGGCATGATCGGCCTCTCAGCGGCCTGGTGCCGGTGGCGGCACCAGGGCAGTCCCTAGGTAAAGGCTCAGGGGAGCAGCACGGTGCGCCGGCCGTCGCCGGACCGCTGCCGCCATGCCGCGGCGACATCGCTCAGCGCCACTTCGTCGATGTCGATCGAAAGCTCTCCGGATGCCGTTATCCGAAGGAACTCCGGGACCGCCTTTCTCAGGTCGGCCAGGGGCACCGTACCCACCCCACTGCCGAGGATCTCCAGACCTGAACTGCGCAAGACGTCCGCACGCAACGTGATGGACGGGCCGGCGGACTGCCCCACCTCGACCAGGCGGACGCGGGGCGCGCCATGGGTCATCCCGCGACGGCTGATCGCCGTGATCGCGGCCTCGGCGGGCGCGCCCCACAGATAGTCGACGATGACGTGGATCCCGACGTCACCGGCCGCCGCGCTCATTGCGGCCGCGTCGTCGGTCCCTCCCAGCTGCACGGTGGCGTCGACGCCCAGCCGGTCGAGCGCGGCCGCGTCGCGGCCCGCGGCGATGATCCGACCGGCGCCCAGGCGCCGCGCCAGCTGCACCGCGAGGCGGCCCGACACGCCGGTGGCGCCCAGCACGAGCACCGTCTCCCCAGCCTGCAGATTCGCGCGCCAAGTCAGCGCGAGCCAGGCTGCCAGGCCCGGATTCATGATCGCGGCGGCGGTCACGTCGTCCAGAGCTTCGGGCAACGGTACGCACATGCCGTGCGGGGCCGCAGCCACTGGCGCCATCGTGCCGAAGGGCGAGCGCACGCCCCCGAAGTAGACGCGGGTGCCGTCGGCCAGCCTGCCGACCCCATCCACCCCGGGAACCATCGGGTAGTCGCCGTCGCTGCCGTAGTGCTCGCCGCTGGCCAGGGCGCGCACGATCGGGTGCAACCCTGCCGCGCTCACTTGGACCAGCACCTCGCCCTCACCCACCACCGGCTCGGCGAATTCCCCGAACTCGGGCGTCTTGCCCACTGCGCTGATCACTGCTGCCTTCATTGCGACTCCCCTCTTGGCTGAATCCAGATTCACCGAATCGGCATTCGGTGAATCTGGATTCAGAGTAGGATGGGTCATCATGGGCAGTCAAGGACCGATGGGAGGGCCGGTGGGGGTACGCAAGACCAGGGCGGCGCAGACCGAGGCGGCACTGAAGGACGCCGCCCGGCGGCTGTTCGCCGAGCGCGGCTACCTGAACACGAAGATCGGCGACATCACGGCGGCCGCCGGCCGCGCCACCGGATCCTTCTACGACCACTACACGGGCAAGGAAGAACTGCTCCAAGCTCTGCTGGCCGACATGAACGCCCAGATCGACCACGAGATCGACGCCGGCGACTACCCGCCCCAGCACGACCTGAGCGACCGCGACCAACTACGCGGCCACCTCGCCGTCGGCTGGCAGATGTTCCGCGACCACCTGCCGGTCGTGGTCGCCCTGACCCAGTCCCGCATCGTGGCGGACCTCGGATCGGGCCGGGCCTGGCGCGATCTCGCCACCGAGACCGAGGTACTCCGCGACCACCTCCGCTACCTGCAGTCCCACGGGCACCAGCTACCCGGCGACCCCACACTGGTCGCCGCCGCCATGGGCGCCATGGTCTCCGGCCTCGGCTACGCCATCCTCACCGCTGACACCCACGGCCCCGCCGCCAGCGACGACGAGATCCTCGACACCCTCACCGACCTGCTCCTGCACGGCCTGGCCGGCACGCCACCGGCGTAACCCGCCGGAGAGACTCGAACGGAACCCGGGACCCCGCCTCCAGTACGGACTTCCTCCGCCCGCCACCCTCGCCTTCAGCCCACTCGACGTCGACCAGGCCGAGGTCCGTTGCCACCCCGGGCTCCCCATACCTGCCGAAAGCGGCCGTGACGGGTACAGCGAGAACCGGACCAGAGAAATGAGATCAAACGAACGAGGCATACACCGCCGCTCATCAGTACGCGACGCAATGAGAATCCGACAGCTCGAACGAGAACGAGTGAGAATCCGACAGCGTCATTGCGACGGGACGGGGGCGATTCTCGGCGATCTGTCACAGACGACAACTTGACGACAGATCGCTGAGAATCCGACAGATCTGAAGCGGCCCCAGAGGCGGTCAGGCCACCCGCACCACGCTGTGGATGATCGACGCGCCGCCGTAGTAGATCGACTCCTCGCGCACGTACGCGCCGGGCTTCGGGGCGTGGATCATCATGCCGTTGCCGATGTAGAGACCGACGTGGCTGACATCGGAATAGAAGAAGATCAGGTCACCCGGCTTCGCGTCGGCAACGGAGACCGTCGTTCCTGCGTTGACCTGGTCGTACGTCACACGCGGGAGGCTGACGCCCGCCGCCTTCCATGCGGCCTGGGTGAGGCCCGAGCAGTCGTAGGAGCCGGGGCCGGTGGCGCCCCACACATACGGCTTGCCGATCTGCGCCCGGGCGAACGCCAGCGCCTTCTCCGCCTTCGTCGAGGTCGAGTCCGAGGAAGACGACGAGCCTGATGAAGAGCCCGATGAGGAGGAGGACGAATCCGAGGACGAGCCCGAGGACGCGTTGTCCTGGGCCGCCTTCTCTGCCGCTGCCTTCTCGGCCGCCGCCTGCTGCTTCGCCAGTTCGGCGGCCTTGGCTGCGGCTTCTTCCTGCTTCTTCTTCTCGATCGCCGCGAGCCGGGCCTTCTCCTCGGCGTTGAGCTTCGAGAGCAGGTCACGCGCGTCGGTGAGCTTCGTCTGGACCGTGGCCTTGGCCGTCTTCAGGTCCGTCTGCGACGTGGTGAGCGCCTCCAGGCTCTGCGCGGCCTCCTGACGCTTCTTCATCGTCGCCGACTGCTCGCTGATGTAGTCGTCGACCGCGCCCTTCTGGCGGTTGGTCAGACGGCTCATCAACTGCGTCTGGTCGAAGTAGTCCTGCGGAGAGTCCGCGAGGAGGAAGGTCGCCGTGTCGGGTTCGGCGGCGCCCGTGCGGTACTGGGCGGCGGCGAAGGAACCCAGCTGCTCCCTGGCCGTGTTGAGCTTCTGGGTGCGCTTGGCGACGTCGTCGAGGAGGGTGTCGACGCGCTTCCGCTGCTTAGTGGACTTCTCCTTGGCCGCGTTGTACTTCTCGGTCGCCGACTCGGCCTGGCGGTAGAGGTCGTCGACCTTCTTCTGGACCTCCTCCAGGCTCGGTCTGTCGTCCGAGGGCGCCGCGTTGGCGGTCTGGGAGAGAAGGGCCACGGAGGTGAGGGCGGCGGCCGTGGCGATGGCGGGGGTGCGTATGCCTGCGACGCGCGGGCCGGCGGGGCGCGACTTGCGGTGCGACGCCAAGGGAGGCGACTCCTTCCACGTTCCGCCTACCGGGTTAGCTGTCGGGTTCGGGCGGGTGGTTCGGAAGGGTTGCCCTACGGTCCCTATCCCGGCGGGGATACGGGCCGATTCACCCCAAGTTCGGTTGGGTCCCCGGCTCCGGCTGCCGTGGGGGCGCACCGGACTCGGCGGAGCCGCGCGGCCCGGCGACGTTCGCCGGTGGGGGTCGTGCGGCCTGCCCGGCACGGTAGCCAACTCGTGTGGCCTCTGTGAAGGTTGATGGCCGATATGCCCGATACTAATTTGTGACCTTCACCTCGGTGAGGCTTTGTCGTCGTCCTTATGGGGGGATCTGCGACCGCTTGTCCGAGACGGGGGATGGTCTGGTCCGGGGGCGGTTCGGATGCGGCCCGGGTGCGGCCCGGGTGCGATGTGCCCGGTCGCCGGTGTCCGCGTGCCTGATGCGTCCTGGTCCGTGCGCGGGTCCGCGTACGCCCGGCGGTGCCGCCGGGGGATTCCCGGAGCGGGCCCGGGTTGTCAGTGGGGGGTCCTAGACTCGGAGAGCGATGAGCAGCCTCTTTGACGACAGCTTCCTGGCGGATCTCCAGGCCCCGCGGGGCCATGACGAGGAGCCCCCGCCGCCGCCCGAGGACGAACACGTACCGGAGTCGCTTCCGGACGATCTGTTCGGCGGGAAGTTCGACGTGCCTCCGGACCGGGACGAGTACTACCGCAACGGCGCCCCGCGCCCCGCCGTGGATCCGGCCGCCCTGCTGGAGGGGCTGAACGACAACCAGAGCGCCGCCGTCGCGCACTCCGGCACCCCGCTGCTCATCGTGGCCGGAGCCGGTTCCGGCAAGACCCGTGTGCTCACGCACCGCATTGCGTATCTGCTGGCCGATCGCGGCGTGCACCCGGGCCAGATCCTCGCGATCACCTTCACCAACAAGGCCGCCGGCGAGATGAAGGAGCGCGTCGAGCAGCTCGTCGGGCCGCGGGCGAACGCGATGTGGGTGATGACCTTCCACAGCGCATGCGTGCGCATCCTGCGCCGGGAGTCCAAGAAGCTCGGCTTCACCTCCTCCTTCTCGATCTACGACGCCGCCGACAGCAAGCGTCTGATGGCGCTCGTCTGCCGTGACCTGGACCTCGACCCCAAGCGCTACCCGCCGAAGTCCTTCAGTGCCAAGATCTCCAACCTGAAGAACGAGCTGATCGACGAGGAGGACTTCGCCGCCCAGGCCGCCGACGGCTTCGAGAAGACCCTCGCCCAGGCGTACGCGCTCTACCAGTCCCGGCTGCGCGAGGCGAACGCCCTCGACTTCGACGACCTGATCATGACGACGGTCAATTTGCTGCGCGCCTTCCCGGACGTCGCCGAGCACTACCGCCGCCGCTTCCGTCATGTCCTCGTCGACGAGTACCAGGACACCAACCACGCCCAGTACGCGCTGGTGCGCGAGCTGGTCGGCACCGCGGAGCGCCCGGTGGACGTACCGCCCGGCGAGAACGACCTCCAGCCCGCCGAACTGTGCGTCGTGGGCGACGCCGACCAGTCGATCTACGCCTTCCGCGGCGCGACCATCCGCAACATCCTCCAGTTCGAGGAGGACTACCCGGACGCCACGACGATCCTGCTGGAGCAGAACTACCGGTCCACGCAGACCATCCTGAGCGCGGCCAACGCGGTCATCGAGCGCAACGAGTCCCGCCGCCCCAAGAACCTGTGGACCAACGCGGGCGCGGGCGCCCGGATCACCGGCTATGTCGCCGACACCGAGCACGACGAGGCGCAGTTCGTCGCCGACGAGATAGACCGCCTCACGGACGCGGGCGAGGCCAGGGCCGGTGACGTCGCCGTGTTCTACCGCACCAACGCCCAGTCCCGTGTCTTCGAAGAGGTCTTCATCCGCGTCGGCCTGCCCTACAAGGTCGTCGGCGGCGTCCGCTTCTACGAGCGCAAGGAGGTCCGGGACGTCCTCGCCTATCTGCGGGTGCTCGCCAACCCGGAGGACTCCGTTCCGCTGCGCCGCATCCTCAACGTCCCCAAGCGCGGCATCGGCGATCGCGCCGAGGCCATGATCGACGCGCTCGCCCAGCGCGAGCGGATCAGCTTCTCGCAGGCGCTGCGCCGCGTCGACGAGGCGTACGGCATGGCGGCCCGGTCGACGAACGCCGTCAGGCGGTTCAACGTGCTGATGGAGGAACTCCGTACGATCGTCGAGTCCGGCGCCGGACCGGCCACCGTCCTGGAGGCCGTCCTCGAACGCACCGGCTATCTCGCCGAGTTGCAGGCGTCCACCGATCCGCAGGACGAGACCCGTATCGAGAACCTCCAGGAACTCGCCGCCGTGGCTCTGGAGTTCGAGCAGGCGCGCGGCGAGGGCGCTGCGGCGGCCACTGAGGCTGCGGCGGCCACTGAGGCTGCGGCTGCCACTGAGGCTGCGGGGGCTGCGGGGGCTGCGGGAGGCGTGGCCGCTGTGGCCTCCGGTGGCACGCTCGCCGACTTCCTCGAACAGGTCGCGCTGGTCGCCGACTCCGACCAGATCCCGGACGACGAGGAGGACGGCTCGGGCGTCATCACCCTGATGACCCTGCACACCGCCAAGGGCCTCGAGTTCCCGGTCGTCTTCCTCACCGGCATGGAGGACGGCGTGTTCCCGCACATGCGCGCCCTCGGCCAGACCAAGGAGCTGGAGGAGGAGCGGCGCCTTGCCTACGTCGGGATCACACGCGCGCGGGAGCGGCTGTATCTGACCCGCTCCACCCTGCGCAGCGCCTGGGGCCAGCCCTCCTACAATCCGCCCTCCCGCTTCCTGGAGGAGATCCCGGCCGCGCATCTGGAGTGGAAGCGCACCGGAGCGGTCGCTCCCGTCTCCTCCAGGCCGGTGGCGGGTGTCGCGGCCTCGCTGTCGTCGTCGCGTTCACGCTCGTCGGCGTCGGGCGCGTCGGGGTTCGCCACACGCCGGACGTCGGAGAAGCCGGTGGTGTCTCTCGCGGTCGGGGACCGGGTGACCCACGACCAGTTCGGGCTGGGCACCGTCGTCGGGGTCCAGGGCACGGGCGGCGATGCCGTGGCCACCATCGACTTCGGCGACGACAGGCCCAAGAAGCTGCTGCTGCGGTACGCGCCGGTGGAGAAGCTGTAGGCGGCAGGACCGGGGCGCGGGGCGGGAACTCCCTGCTCCCTCCGGCCGCCGCCGGTGCTACGTCGGGTCGAGGCCGTGGCTGCGCAGCCACGGGAGCGGGTCGATGGGGGACCCTCCGGCCGGGCGCACCTCGAAGTGCAGGTGCGGGCCGGTCGAGTTGCCGGAATTCCCGGAGTACGCGATCGGGTCACCGGCCTTGACCGTCGTACCGGAGGCCACGCGGTAGGTGGAGAGGTGGCAGTACCACGTCTCCGTGCCGTCCTTCGCGGTCACGATCATCATGTTGCCGTAGGCGCTGTTCCACTTGGTGCTGACGACGCCGTCGGTCGCGGCCATCACGGTGGTGCCGTAGGAGACCGGGAAGTCGATGCCGGTGTGCACGGACATCCAGTTGACGCCGGCCTGGCCGAAGTAGGCGCTCAGGCCCCGCTGTGCGACCGGGATGGCGAACTTGGGGCGCAGCCGCTCCTTGCGGGCGGCCTCCTCGGCGGCCTTCTTCTTCTCGGCCACCCGCTCGGCCTTGAGGTCGATACGTTCCTGCGTACGGCTGGCCCGGTCGGCGAAGTCGTCGGCGCCCGCGGCGAGACTCGCGAGCTGGGTGTCGAGCTTGTTGTTCGCGACGGACGGCTTCACCGACTGCGCGTCCGAGGCGGACGCCGAGGTCTCCTTGTCGCCACCGGTCAGATTGCCGACGGACGCGGCGGCCACACCGGCCACACCCATCACACACACAGAGGGCACGGCCACCGTGAGGAGCGCGGAGCGTTTCGCGGGGGTACGGCGGCGTGAGCGAGCCGCGCTGCGGGAGGCGGGGAGCGGGGTGTACTCCTCCTGGTCCTCCAGCAGTGGGGGGACCTCGGCGGGCAGCTCGCCCGCGTCGGGGGCGGACGGACCGCCGCCCTCCGGGGCTGCCTCGTCGTATCCGGAGCCTTCAGCACGGCCCGCACCCGCCGATTCCGCTGAGCTTGCCGATCCCGCCGGACCCTCGAAGTCCTCGAACGCCTCGAAGGTGGCGGTCTCCAGTTGGTCGAACGGTACGGCCGTCTGCTGGTCCTGGGGCGCCTGGGCCACGTGGTCCTGGTAGTCCTGGTGGTCGTAGGACGTGTCGTAGGACGTGGTGTCCGGCTGGTCGTACGGTGCCGGGTCCTGGTGACCGTTGTTCCACTGCGTGGCGTCGTAGGCGCCGGTCTCGAAGGTCTGGGTGCCCCATTCCCAGTGCTGGGTCTGGTCGGCGGCCGTGTTGGTCTGGTCCGGCTGGAGCCAGCCGCTTGCGTCCCACTGGCCGGAGATCTCGGGTCCGGTGCCCTGCGGCGGGATCGTGGCCTGCGTGCCGTACCCGGTGGACCAGGCGGTCGCGTCGTAGCCGCCGGTGTCGTAGCCCGTCTGCTGCTGGGCCGCGTAAGGGTCCTGGTACGTGGTGGTCTGGTGGGCGCCGGTGGTCCAGCCCGAGGCGTCGTAGCCGCCGGTGGCGTAGGCCGCGCCGTCGTAGCCGCCGTAGGTGGTGAAGTCGCCGTACTGGGCGTCCTGCCCGCCGTACGACGCGTACTGCGCCGAGGCGGCATCGGAAGCCGGGGCCGGGGAGGTCACGGTCCCCGACGGGTGACGGTCGTTCACCAACTTCTCTTTCGCCTCGACTACAGGGGCTGCCAGAGCAGTGCGGCGACTGTACCCGTCGGTATGAGGGCGCGACAATCTTCCGCAGGTTTCGTGACAGGCGGAAACGGGCATTCGGCCGTCTTTCGGGGGACGGCGGGCACGGGTTTGGCTTTTTGTTCGAAGCCTGTTCGAAGTTGTCGGGGCGCGACCGGACTGTGACCCGTCGGTGATCGGGTCGGTGTCGGGGAGTTGCGGGGGAGTCGCGGGGGAACGGCGGCGGTCGGTCGGCGGTCAGGCGGCAGTCAGGCGGCAGTCAGCGGCGCTCAAGCGTCAGGCGACGGTCAGGCCGCCCTGGCCGGACACGACCCCTGCCACCGTCTCCGTCTCGTCGGCGTCCAGGGCCTGCCGTATCCCCGCTGCGACCGCCGGGTGCACGGGCATGGCGAGGTGGCCGATGCCGGTCACCCGCACGTTCTGCGCCAGCAGGTCGGGGTGGTCGACACCGGCGGTCTCCAGCGGGTCCATGAGGTGGTCGAGGTCACTCCAGAAGCTGACGAACCGCGTCCGGCAGCCCGGGGCGGGCAGCGCCAGTTCCTCAAGCACGTCGGAGCCGGGGCGCATCTGGCGCACGATGGGATGGGCGTCGGCCAGGGGGACGGCCTTGGTGCCGGAGTGCGGGGTGCCGAGCGTCACCAGCGTGCGGACCCGGTCGTCGCCGCCGAGCCGCTGCACGTAGTACCGCGCGATCAGGCCGCCCAGACTGTGCCCCACGATGTCGACCCGGTCGCTGCCGGTGCGCTCGCAGATGTCCGCGATCAGCTTGCCGAGCTGCTCGGCCGCTCTGCGTATGTCGAAGGTCAGCGGGGAGTAGTTGAAGCACACCACCCGCTGCCTGCTGTGCTGGGCGAGGCTGCGGCGCAGCAGGACGAAGACCGAGCGGTTGTCGATGAAGCCGTGCAGCAGCACGACCGGTGGCGCGGCCTCTCTCGGAAGCCGGGCCGTTCCGTCCGGCGGGGCGGCGGCCGGGGGGTCGCCGTCCTGGCGTTCCTCGAAGATGCCGGACGGATACATGAAGAGGTGGCCCACCAGGATCGCCAACTCCAGGGCGGTCGCCTTGAGGAGGGCGAGGGAGAGTCCTGCCAGCCTCTCGGGCAGCAGACGCCGGCAGAGCGGGAGAAAGGGCTGCACTGCCCCGATTGCCTTCATGGCCGACCTCCTGTCGGCACGCGTGACGAAACCATTGTCCCCACGTGTGCCCTCGGGGGAAACCGCTGCGGAGGTGACCGGCGGGGCGTGAGCGGGTCATGCGGGGTGGGTGGGGCGTGTGGCGCTTGCGGTGTGCGCGGTGCGTGCGCCGTGTGCTGAATGTGGTGCTCGTGCTCTGTCGGCATCTCTGTGTGCATCGGCGGTGACACGACGTGGTTCCCTGTCGTCGCGCCCTGCCTGTCCTGCCCGGTCTGCCCGACCGGCGTTGCTGGTCTGTGCTGCCCGCCCCGTCTGCCCTGTGTGCCCGTTGTACGCCTGCCGATACGCCGCACCACCGCGGCGCGCGGATGGCGGCGCGGTGGTGCGGCGACCTTGTAGCGGCTCCCCTTGCGTCGGTTCCCGGCGCGGCTCTCGGGCCGCTGCCTCATGCGGCTCGTGGGCCGCGGAATCCTGGAACCGTGCGCGGCGAATGTGTCCCACCGTGTGATTTCCCCCTCGGTGTGCACCGTGAAACTGCCGGTTGCAGGATGTTGGCGATAACGTTCGTTCACTTCCCCGGCCGGTGTGCGACGCGGGGAACGCACGGCATGGTCGAAACGCTCGGCATGTGCGGTACTTGTCGGTACGGGCGGGTTCGGGGCGGCCGGATCCGGCACGGATGGACGCAGTCGCTTCATGGAGGCAGTGATGGGTGTGGCAGCCGGTCCGATCCGCGTGGTGGTGGCCAAGCCGGGGCTCGACGGCCACGATCGCGGGGCCAAGGTGATCGCGCGTGCCCTGCGCGACGCCGGTATGGAGGTCATCTACACCGGGCTCCACCAGACGCCCGAGCAGATCGTCGACACGGCGATCCAGGAGGACGCCGACGCCATCGGCCTCTCCATCCTCTCGGGTGCGCACAACACGCTCTTCGCCGCCGTGATCGACCTCCTCAAGGAGCGTGACGCCGCGGACATCGTCGTCTTCGGCGGCGGCATCATCCCCGACGACGACATCGCGCCGCTCAAGGAGAAGGGTGTCGCGGCGATCTTCACACCGGGGGCCACGATGCAGTCGATCGTCGAGTGGGTGCGGGCGAACGTAAGGCAGCCGGCCCCCTCGGGCGGCTGAGCCGGCTGGGCTGGCGGAGCGGGCTGGGCTGGGGGAGCGGGCCGGGTGCTACGGCGCCGCCAGTTCGTCGGCCATCGCCGCGCGCAGGCGCAGTGTCGTGACCAGCCGTTGGAACGCCTCCGCCCAGTACCCTCCGGCGCCCGGTGAGGAGTCCTCCGACTCGTCCGGCACCGCCAGCAGCCCGTCCAGCCGCGCCGCCTCCGCGGGATCCAGGCAGCGCTCGGCCAGTCCCATCACCCCGCTGAAGCTCCACGGGTAACTCCCCGCATCTCGCGCGATGTTGAGCGCGTCGACCACCGCCCGGCCGAGCGGCCCCGACCAGGGCACGGCACACACCCCGAGCAACTGGAACGCCTCGGACAAGCCGTGCGTCGCGATGAAACCGGCGACCCACTCGGCGCGTTCGGCCGGATCCAGGATGCCGAGCAGCTTGGCGCGCTCGGCCAGGGACACCGCGCCCGGCCCGGCCGACTGCGGGGCCGACGGCGAACCGAGCAGTGCGCGGGACCACTCGGTGTCCCGCTGTCGCACCGCGGCCCGGCACCAGGCCACGTGGAGTTCGGGCCGCCAGTCGTCTGCCACGGGCAGCGCCACCGCGTCGCCCGGCGAGCGTCCGCCCAGCCGCCGCTGCCAGGTCCCGAGCGGCGCCGACTCCACCAACTGACCCAGCCACCAAGACCGTTCCCCCCGTCCTGCCGGAGGCTTCGCGACGACACCGTCCCGCTCCATGCTCGCGTCGCACTCCGGCGGCGCCTCCACCACGATGACCGGTGAGCCCTGGGTGCGGTCGACGGCCACACAGGTGCCGGCCCGGACCGCCATCCGCGCGGCCAGCGCCGAACCGGGCAGCGCCGACAGCAGCTCGGCCGCCGTCGCCCGTACGTTGCGGCTGCGGTCGCCGAGTGCCTCCTCCAGGAACGGCTCGTCCCCGGCGCACAGTCCGGTGCGCAGCGAGTCCAGGAACATCAGCCGGTCCTCCGCCCGCTCCGTCGCCCACGTCGTCGCCAGCAGTTCGCGCGCGGCCGAGGCGTCCCGGGCGCGGAGCGCGGCGAGCAGGGCGACCCGCTCGCTGAACAGCCCCTCCTGCCACAACTGCCGTATGCGCTCCGGGTCCTCGGTGTCGGGCAGACGGCTGCCGGACCCCGGGGCGGTGCGCAGGGCGAACCGCCAGTCCGGGTTCAGCCGGGCCAGCCACAGGGCGCGCGGGCCCGTGAACGTGAGTGCCGCCGCCCTCAGATCCGTACGGCCCCGGGCCGCGTCCAGCAGTGCGGGGAGCATCTGCGGGGGTGCCGCGTAGCCGTGCGCGTTGGCCGTGGCGAGCCACTGCGGCAGCAGCTCCATCAGGTCCGGCGCGGTGCCTCTGCGGCCACCGGCCGTGCCGGGCCGGTCGGTCAGCAGCATCGCGAGCCTGCGGACCGCCGCGGCGGGCAGCGCCGGGCGCGGATCCGCGGGCGCCGGGTCGGGCCGCCGCGCCGCGCGGGCCGGACGCAGCCCGGCCCGCCGCCGTACGGTCTCCACGGCCGCCGCGTCCAGCAGCGCCACCGGGGCCTCCCGGGCCGGGCCGGACCCGGCGGGCGGCCGCCGGTCGGTGCCGAGCAGGGCCGTGGTGACCAGCGTCTCCCAGGCGTCAGCGGCGGATGACGACCCCGCCGCGGTGGCGGGGGCGGTGTCGGTGCCGTTCCCGTTCAATGCGGTCCTCCCGTGGTGTGACTGGCTCTGTGGTGGGGTGTTGCGGTGCGGCTGGTGGTGCGGCTGCTGACGCCGCTCGGGCGGCCGTCGTGGGTGGGCGGGGCCGGGTGCCGGGACGTGCGGATGCCGGCGGACGCCGAGGCCGCGCGGCAGGGGTTTTCGCCCCCGCCGCCCCTTCCCGTTCCCGTCCCTGGGGGCTGCGCCCCCAGACCCCCTATCGGCCCTTCGGGCCGTGCGCTGCGGGGCGGCAGCGGCCCGTGCCGCACTTCGTACGGCGTCAGCAGCGTGTGCCCCTCCACGCACGGTGGTAGCGGCCCGTGCC
Organism: Streptomyces sp. YIM S03343; assembly: GCF_054729195.1. Taxonomy (NCBI): domain Bacteria; kingdom Bacillati; phylum Actinomycetota; class Actinomycetes; order Kitasatosporales; family Streptomycetaceae; genus Streptomyces; species Streptomyces sp. YIM S03343. The sequence goes on along the minus strand of NZ_JBPUKX010000001.1, from coordinate 3,707,790 downwards.
GCTCCCTGCGCGGCGGCAGCAGCACCCCGCGAGGTTCCGGACCCTGCGACCGTGACCGCCCAGGCAGGAGCCGGAGTCCGGCGGCGGCAGGTGCCCTGCCGGATGCCGGGCGGCCCGCACTCACCCCGGGGCCGCTCACCCCGAGGCCGCTCACCCCGAGGCCGCTCACCCCAGGGCCGCTCAGCCCGAGGCTGCTCAGCACAGGACCACCGCCTCGCCCGGGCCCTCGGGCCAGGCCGTGAGCGGGGTGAAGCCGCGGTGGCCGTGCTCGCCGAAGACCTTGACCGGGGACCCGCCCGAGAGCGCCACCAGCCGCCACAGCCCCGGACGGCTGCGGGCCGTCGCGCTCAGCGGCAGTGCCGAGTCGCCGTCCGCGTCGGCCAGCTGCCAGGAGTCGCCGTCCTGGGCCGGTACGACCCGGTCCAGTGTCACCGGGACCGCATCCAGCCAGGGGTCCGCCAGCAGCGCCTCGCCGTAGGCCGCCGCCGCGCGCTCCGTGGTGACCCCGGGCGGACGGATCGCCGCCGGGGCAGGTGCCGAGAACCGCTCGCCCAGTGCCGCCCGCAGCTGTCCGGCGCCCGGGTACGAGGACACCGCCGCCTCCATGGCCAGCCCGACCGGCAGGGCGAGTTCGGGAGCCCGGCCCGCCGCACCGTAGGACAGGAGCAGTGCCGTACGGCCCGACTCCGCGCCGTGCAGCCATATCCGGCGCGTCGTCAGTTTGGGGTCCACCGTGTCGTACTGGGCGAGGACCAGCCAGCGGTCGTGCACCGGCGGACCGTCCGCCGACGCGGGCAGGCCGACGCGGGAGCGGACTGTCGCGGCGAGGCCGTCGGGAAGCCGCTCGCGGAGCAGCCAGCCCTGGTCGAGCAGATGCAGCAGCGCGCATTCCTCCAGCAGCCGCACCGGCCAGCCGGGGCCCGACGCCGGTATCGCCCCCAGCTCCCGTACCCGCGCCGCCAGTCCGGGCGCCTGCGCGTCGACCATGCGGGCCGCGGTCTCCTCCCACATCCCGTAGCCCGCCTGCTCCGCTGTGGCCAGGCCGCCGCGCAGCAGGTCCGTGAGGCGCTGCTCCAGTTCCGACGCGCCCGCAGTGACCCGCTCGGCCCGACGCTCGGCACGGCGCCGCGCCGCCACCGGATCGGCGGATCCGGAGGAGGACGAGCCCGGCGCCCCCGCCGTTTGGGCCTCCGCCCGCTTGCGGCGGCCCGCGAGCCACTGCTCGGTCCAGTCCGGCGGCTGCGCCGTCGGCACCGCTGCGTCCCCGCCCGCCCACAGGAGCAGAAGCCCCAGTGCGTGCTTGCACGGGAACTTCCGGCTCGGGCAACTGCACTTGTACGCGGGCCCGGCCGCGTCCGAGATGTCGATGATCGTCTGATACGGCTTACTGCCGCTGCCCTTGCACAGCCCCCACACCGTCCCCTCGTCCGAGCTGCCGGCCGCCGACCACGGTCCGGCCGCGCCGAGTTTGCTTCCCGCTTTGCGTGAGGCGGCGTCAGGTGCCAGTGCCAGCACCTGGTCCGCCGTCCAGCGCACCCCCTGCTGAGTCATGCCATCGAAGGTAGATCCCACCACTGACAATCGGCCCTGCGAGCGCATTTTCGCAGGTCAGAACGCATTGTCAGTGGTGTGGTGCACGGTGGACACCAGATCCGAACCGGCCGAGCTGGAGGGGGCCTCAGCCATGTCTGTGTCCGTAGAACCGACGTCCGTGCAAGCACTGGCCGAAGAGCCGGCCGAGGCGTTGCGACCGCACGCCGAGGACGCCTTCGCCACCGAACTGGCCGCGCTGGCAGCGCAGGACGACCGTCCGCGCCCGGCCCGCTGGAAGCTGTCGCCGTGGGCCGTCGCGACCTACCTCCTCGGCGGCACGCTGCCCGACGGCACGGTGATCACCCCGAAGTATGTGGGCCCGCGCCGCCTGGTCGAGGTCGCCGTCACCACCCTCGCCACCGATCGCGCCCTGCTGCTGCTCGGCGTGCCCGGCACCGCCAAGACCTGGGTGTCCGAGCACCTCGCCGCCGCCGTCAGCGGGGACTCGACGCTGCTGGTGCAGGGCACCGCCGGCACCCCGGAGGAGGCGATCCGCTACGGCTGGAACTACGCGCAGCTGCTTGCCCACGGCCCCAGCCGCGACGCCCTCGTGCCCAGCCCCGTCATGCGGGCCATGGCGGAGGGCATGACCGCCCGCGTCGAGGAGCTGACCCGTATCCCGGCCGATGTGCAGGACACGTTGATCACGATCCTGTCGGAGAAGACGCTGCCGATACCGGAGCTGGGCCAGGAGGTGCAGGCGGTCCGCGGCTTCAACCTGATCGCCACGGCCAACGACCGCGACCGCGGGGTCAACGACCTGTCCAGCGCGCTGCGCCGCCGATTCAACACGGTGGTGCTGCCGCTGCCGGAGAGTGCCGACGCCGAGGTCGACATCGTCTCGCGCCGTGTCGACCAGATCGGCCGGTCGCTCGACCTGCCCGCGGCACCCGACGGCGTCGACGAGATCCGCCGTGTCGTCACCGTCTTCCGTGAACTGCGCGACGGGATCACCACCGACGGGCGGACGAAGCTCAAGTCGCCCAGCGGCACGCTGTCGACGGCCGAGGCGATCTCTGTCGTCACCAACGGTCTCGCCCTCGCCGCCCACTTCGGCGACGGGGTGCTGCGGCCGAGCGACGTCGCCGCGGGCATCCTCGGCGCCGTCGTCCGCGACCCGGCCGCCGACCGGGTCATCTGGCAGGAGTACCTGGAGACCGTCGTCCGTGAGCGGGACGAGTGGATGGACTTCTACCGCGCCTGCCGCGAGGTGAGCGCGTGAGCACGGCCATGGGTGCTGCCGGTACGGCCGGCAGTTCTGTTGTCGCCGGTACTGCCGGCACCGCTCGTTATCACTGAGATCACTGAGATCACTGACATCACTGGGGGAGTCATGGACATCATCGTTCGGGGAGCGGGATTCATGGGCGGCAACCGTACGGCGGACGACGACACTCGCTGGCCGCGTCGGCAGGCGGGCGTCGGCGCCTCGCGGCGGGCCGGTCACGGAGGGGGCCGGTGTGGCGGGCACTGAGCGGACCAGGGGCGGTGCCGCCGGCGGGCCGCTGCTGCTCGGGGTACGGCACCACGGGCCGGGGTCGGCGCGGGCGGTGCGGGCCGCGCTGGACGCCGGGCGGCCCCGGGTCGTACTCATCGAGGGACCGCCGGAGGCGGACGCGCTGATCCCGCTGGTGGGCGAGGAGGGGATGCGGCCGCCGGTCGCCCTGCTCGCCCACGCGGTGGACGAGCCCGGCCGCTCGGCGTTCTGGCCGCTGGCCGAGTTCTCACCGGAGTGGATCGCCCTGCGCTGGGCCGTGGAGCACGACGTCCCGGCCCGCTTCATCGACCTCCCGGCGGTGCACACGCTGGCCTGGGAGGCGGGGGGAGGCACGCCGGGGGCGGGGGAGCCCCCGGTTGCCGGTCCGGAGGGGGGCGCGGTGCCTGGTCTGGGGGAGGGCACGGTGCCCGTCCCGGGGGAGGGTGCGGTGCCCGGTCCGTCCCGTCCGGGGGAGGGAACCGCAGCCGGGCCCTCCGCCCCGGAGGGTGTCGTAGCCCCCGAGGGCGAGGGCGCCGGTCCCGGGGCGGGCGAAGCCGACATACGGGTCGATCCGCTGGCCGTGCTCGCCGAGACCGCTGGTTACGACGATCCCGAGCGGTGGTGGGAGGACGTCGTCGAGCACCGGGGGAGCGGGGCGGAGCGGGACGCGTTCGCGCCGTTCCTCGTGCTGGAGGAGGCCATGGAGGCGCTCCGCGAGGTGTACGGGGACGGCGGCCACGCCCGCGACCTGGTGCGCGAGGCGTACATGCGGCTCCAGGTGCGGGCGGCGCGGCGTGAGTTCGGGGACGACGCGGTGGCCGTGGTGTGCGGCGCCTGGCATGTGCCCGCGCTGCGGCGCAAGGTTGCGGTCACGGCCGACCGCGCCCTGCTCAAGGGGCTGCCCAAGGTCAAGACGGACATGACCTGGGTGCCGTGGACGCACCGCAGGCTGTCCCGGTACAGCGGTTACGGAGCGGGCATCGACTCGCCGGGGTGGTACGCGCATCTGTTCGGTGTGCGCGACCGTCCCGTCGAGCGGTGGCTGACCAAGGTGGCGGGGCTGCTGCGCGACGAGGACCGCATCGTGTCGTCGGCGCATGTCATCGAGGCGGTACGGCTGGCCGAGACGCTCGCCGCGATGCGCGGCCGTCCGCTGCCCGGCCTGAGCGAGACGACCGACGCGGTACGGGCCGTGATGTGCGACGGCTCGGACGTGCCGCTGGCGCTCGTCAACGACCGGCTGGTGGTCGGGGACGTGCTGGGCGAGGTGCCCGACTCGGCGCCCGCGGTGCCGCTCCAGCGCGACCTCACCCGGCTCCAGCGCAGCCTGCGCCTCAAACCGGAGGCACTGGAGCGGGAACTGGAACTCGACCTGCGGGGCGACACCGACGCCGGGCGCAGCAGACTGCTCCACCGGCTGCGGCTGCTCGGCGTCGACTGGGGCAGCCCGGCACGCTCGCGGGGCAGCACGGGCACCTTCCGGGAGACCTGGCGGCTGCGCTGGGAGCCGGAGCTGTCCGTGCGGGTCGCCGAGGCCGGGGTGTGGGGCACCACGGTGCTCTCCGCCGCGACCGCCAAGGCGGAGGCCGACGCTCTCGGCGCACAGGCCCTCGCCGAGGTCACCGGACTCGCCGAACGCTGTCTGCTCGCCGAGCTGACGGACGCGCTGCCCCTCGTGATGCAGGTCCTCGCCGACCGGGCGGCGCTCGACTCGGACGTCGGCCACCTCGCCCAGGCGCTTCCGGCCCTGGTCCGCTCCCTGCGCTACGGCGACGTACGCGGCACGGACACCAGAGCGCTGACCGAGGTCGCCGCGGGACTCGCCGAGCGGATCTTCGTCGGTCTGCCCCCGGCGTGCGCCGCTCTGGACCCCGAGGCGGCCGAGGAGATGCGGCGCCATGTCGACGCGGTGCACAGCGCCGTGGGCCTGCTGGGCGACGCACCGGCACCGGGTCACGCCGATCTGCGGGCGCGCTGGCGTGCGGTCCTGCGCACCCTGTCCGTACGGGACAGCGTCCCCGGGGTCATACGCGGGCGTGCCGTGCGGCTCCTGCTGGACGAAGGGGAGCTGGCGCAGGACGAGGCAGCCAGGCTGATGGGGCTCGTCCTGTCACCGGGCACACCGCCCGCCGACGCGGCCGCCTGGATCGAAGGGTTCGTGGGCGGCGGCTCGGGCGGCGGACTGCTGCTCGTGCACGACGAGCGGTTGCTCGCGCTGGTGGACACATGGCTCATGGGTGTGCCGGCGGACGCCTTCACCGACGTACTGCCGCTGCTGCGCCGCACGTTCTCGGCGTACGAGCCCGGGGTGCGCCGCACGCTCGGCGAGCTGGTCCGGCGCGGGTCGGGTGGCCGGGAGAGCGCGACGGCGGCCACCGGGTCCGGCACCCCCGGCTTCGCTGCCGTGCTCGACACCGGGCGCGCGGACGCCGTACTGCCGGTGCTGCGCCTGCTGCTCGGCCTGGACGAAGCAGCGGGCGCGGGTGGCGTGGCCGGAGTGGGTGGCGATGACAACGATCCTGTGGGGGTGGGCGGATGACCGCCGAGGTCATGGACCCGGGCCGGGAGCGGCTCAGGCGCTGGCGGCTGGTGCTCGGCGGTGGCACGGCCGACGGCACCGGATGCGCGCTGAGCGGGCAGGACGCCGCGATGGACGGAGCACTGGCCGCGCTCTACGGAAGGGGTGACAAACCGCAGACGGGTAAAGCTGCTGGCCGTTCGGCGGGGCTCGGGGCTTCCGCGCCGTCCGTGGCGCGCTGGCTCGGGGACATACGGACGTACTTCCCGTCGTCCGTCGTGCAGGTCATGCAGCGCGACGCCATCAACCGGCTCGGGCTCTCCGCGTTGCTGCTGGAGCCGGAGATGCTCGAGGCGGTGGAGGCGGACGTCCATCTGGTCGGCACCCTGCTCTCGCTGAACAAGGCGATGCCGGAGACCACGAAGGAGACGGCGCGGGCTGTCGTGCGCAAGGTCGTCGAGGACCTGGAGAAGCGGCTGGCCACCCGCACCCGGGCCACCCTGACCGGCGCCCTCGACCGCAGCGCCCGCATCGACCGGCCGCGTCATCACGACATCGACTGGAACCGCACGATCGCGGCCAACCTCAAACACTATCTGCCGGAGTACCGGACGATCGTGCCGGAGCGGCTCATCGGGTACGGGCGGGCGTCCCAGTCGATGAAGAAGGAGGTCGTCCTCTGTATCGACCAGTCCGGGTCGATGGCGGCGTCCGTCGTCTACGCCTCGGTGTTCGGGGCGGTGCTGGCGTCGATGCGGTCGATCGACACTCGGCTCGTCGTCTTCGACACGGCCGTCGTCGACCTCACCGATCAGCTCGACGACCCGGTGGACGTGCTCTTCGGCACCCAGCTCGGCGGCGGTACGGACATCAACCGGGCGCTCGCCTACTGCCAGTCGCAGATCACCCGGCCCACGGAGACGGTGGTCGTGCTGATCAGCGACCTGTACGAGGGAGGCATACGGAACGAGATGCTCAAGCGGGTCGCGGCGATGCAGGCGTCGGGGGTGCAGTTCGTGACGCTGCTCGCGCTGTCCGACGAGGGCGCGCCCGCCTACGACCGGGAGCACGCGGCCGCGCTCGCCGCGCTCGGGGCACCGGCGTTCGCCTGCACACCCGATCTGTTCCCGGAGGTGATGGCGGCGGCGATCGAGAAGCGGCCGCTGCCGATACCCGACGCCGGGTGAGGCCAGGCCCGGTGAGGTCGGCGCGGGGTGAGGCCGGCGCGCGGAGCCGGACGGCCGACCGGCTGGCGCCGACGATTTGTCGACCTGGGGCGGATCGGAAAACGGGACATGACTACCCATCGGTAAGAGGGGGGTTGCGCGGCCTCGGGCCTCCCGTGCGAGGATCGGCGGGCTCGGCCCGTTCGCGGGGGTCCGCCTCCCCGGGCCATGTGAGCAGCCGTTACGCCGTAGCCCGTCGCACGGGAGGATCTTCCCCGTCTTGACCTTGCCAGCAGCCTTTCCCAGCACCGTTCAGCGTCTCGCGCGCACGGTGGCCGGGCGGCGCCTGCTGCAAGTCTCCCTGCTGGTGGGCGGGTTGTTCGTCCTCGGGTTCCTGTACGGAGGGCGGGCGCAGGCGGCGGAGGGGGTGCCCTTGCCATCGGCGACCCGCGTCGCGTCTGCCGCGGCAACTGACACGTCGTCCGGTAGGTCGTCCATTCCAGCAACGCCGGACACGTCGTCCGTTCTGCCGGTTCCGCTGGACGGGGTACGGGAGTTGGCGAAGCCGCTCACCGAACAGGTCGTCCCGTCGGTGGAGGCCACGGTCAGCCAGGTCGTGCAGCCCGTCGCGGACACGGTGAAGACGGTGACGGACGGGCTGAGCGAGGGAAAGGTGACGTTGCCGTCGCTGCCCTCGTTGCCGGAGCTGCCGATCCTCTCGGAGCTGCCAAGCCTGCCCGGCCTGCCCGGTGCGGGGGACGAGCCGTCGGTCCCCGCCTCGCCCACGGTTCCCGGTGACTCGGCGCTCCCTGTGCAGCCGGGACAGGCCTCACCCGCGCCTGTTGCCGGGACCGAGGAGTCCCGGCGACCGGCGCAGACCGCCGCCGCTCACGGCGACGACGACCGGCAGACCGCCGGCAGGCGCGCACCGGTCGCCGCAGCGCAGACCGTCGCACCGCAGACCTACGGCCCGAGCTACACCCCCGCCGACGCGACCCCCGCGAACGGGGTGGCGCGAGCGGCCGTAGGACCGTCTCCCCGCGCCGGTCACGCCCCGCTCCGGCAGGCGCCGACCGGGGACCCGGACGGCACCGTGGGCAACCGCTCCGCCGCGGGCGACGGCGCGTCACGGCACTGCGACGCGCACGCCGCCGTCACCTCCGTCCGCCGGGCGCCGGTGCTGCTCGTCGCCGGTGCCACCGCGTGTGCGGCCACGCCAGGGACCCGGGACAGGCACCGGGACATCCCCGTCTTCCCCGGCTAGCGACAGCGGGCCGGATCTTTCCCGCGGGCGCGGGTATCTGACGCGCGCCACCGGGCAGGCCGGCCGTTCCAGCTGTCCGGCCCCGCTCTTCTTCTCTTCGGTCGCCGGACGGCATGACCCCCGGTCGCGCATCCGGCCTCCCGGCCTGCTGGACGCACGCTCCGTCGGCTTCGTCCCGGCGCGGCGCATCCCGTTCCGTCAGGGCCAGGCCAGGTCCGGTCCGTCCCGGCCCGATCAGGTCCGTACACGGCGCGACCTTCCAGCACACAAGGAACTGACGCACTCATGAACAAGCACATCCGACGTACGCCCATGACCACCGCCGCGACCACCACCAGGACCCGCGTGAGGCTCAGGGGAGCGCTGGCCATCCAGGGTGCCAGGGCCGGGCGGGCCTTCTGCGCCGACCTCGCCGCACGCACCGAAGCGACAGCGGCCATACGCACGTTCCTCGCAGCCGCCCCCGTCCAGCGTCCGGCGCACAGGCAATACCTGAGCAGCGCGTACATCACGTACACCGCATACACCCCGTACACCCCGTACACCCCGTACACCCCGTACACCCCGTACACCCCGCCCACTGACGCCTGAGTCCGATCCCGATCGGTCGGATCACGTTCCCGGCCGTTCGGATCCTGACCTGTTCGGAATGAACTCCGCGGGGCACAAGGAGTCGGGCGCCCGAATGCCGTCGGTGCGCCCGTCCGGGGCCTCGCGGACCGGGGGGACCGGTCCCCATTGGGGTGGGGATCGGCCACCCAGGGCCCCCAGGGGCTGTCAGGGACCTCACCGGGCCCAACCCCAGCCCGGTGAGGTCTCACCTCCGCGGCACGCGGTGTCAGAGGGCGGGACACCGTGTGACGGGCATCACCGCACGGGTGTGACCCCCCTTTTAGGGGCAGCAGGAAGGCAGCGATAACCTGCGAAGCGGACCTGCCGCTCCCCCGGACACCGTGTGCGCACCCTGTGTGACACATAGTGGACGTCACGTTGCCCTTCGCGGCACGCCCACGCATCCAACGAACCACGAGATCACTGATAGGGACGGAAGCGCGTGGACCTGTTCGAGTACCAGGCGAGGGACCTCTTCGCCAAGCACGGTGTACCGGTGCTGGCCGGTGAAGTCATCGACACGCCTGAGGCGGCGCGCGAGATCACCGAGCGGCTGGGCGGCAAGTCGGTCGTCAAGGCTCAGGTGAAGGTCGGTGGTCGCGGAAAGGCCGGCGGTGTCAAGCTGGCCGCCACTCCGGACGAGGCCGTCGCCCGTGCGACGGACATCCTCGGCATGGACATCAAGGGCCACACGGTCCACAAGGTGATGATCGCCGAGACCGCTCCGGAGATCCTCGAGGAGTACTACGTCTCCTTCCTCCTCGACCGCGCCAACCGCACCTTCCTCTCCATCGCCTCCGTCGAGGGCGGTATGGAGATCGAGGAGGTGGCGGCCACCCGCCCCGAGGCCGTCGCCAAGACCCCGATCGACGCGGTCGAGGGTGTGGACGAGGCCAAGGCCCGTGAGATCGTCGAGGCCGCGAAGTTCCCGGCCGAGGTCGCGGACAAGGTGGTGAACGTGCTGGTCACGCTGTGGCAGACGTTCATCGAGGAGGACGCCCTCCTGGTCGAGGTCAACCCGCTGGCCAAGGTTGCCTCCGGTGACGTCCTCGCCCTCGACGGCAAGGTGTCGCTGGACGACAACGCCGAGTTCCGTCACCCCGACTTCGAGGCGCTGCACGACAAGGCGGCCGCCAACCCCCTGGAGGCGGCGGCCAAGGAGAAGAACCTCAACTACGTCAAGCTCGACGGCGAGGTCGGCATCATCGGCAACGGCGCGGGTCTGGTCATGTCGACCCTGGACGTCGTCGCGTACGCCGGTGAGGCCCACGGCGGTGTGAAGCCTGCCAACTTCCTCGACATCGGCGGCGGTGCCTCCGCCCAGGTGATGGCCAACGGTCTGGAGATCATCCTCGGCGACGAGGACGTCAAGTCCGTCTTCGTCAACGTGTTCGGCGGGATCACCGCCTGCGACGAGGTCGCCAACGGCATCGTGCAGGCGCTGAAGCTCCTGGAGGAGCGCGGCGAAGAGGTCACCAAGCCGCTCGTCGTCCGTCTCGACGGCAACAACGCCGAGCTGGGTCGCAAGATCCTCACCGACGCCGACCACCCGCTGGTCCAGCGCGTCGACACCATGGACGGCGCGGCCGACAAGGCCGCCGAGCTGGCCGCAGCCGCCAAGTAAGCACCGAGGACGAGGACACCGACACACCATGGCTATCTGGCTCAACAAGGACAGCAAGGTCATCGTCCAGGGCATGACCGGCGCCACGGGCATGAAGCACACCAAGCTCATGCTGGGCGACGGCAGCAACATCGTGGGCGGCGTGAACCCGCGCAAGGCGGGGCAGACCGTGGACTTCGACGGCACCGAGGTACCCGTGTTCGGGACCGTCGCCGAGGCCATCGAGAAGACCGGCGCCAACGTCTCCGTCATCTTCGTGCCGGAGAAGTTCACCAAGGACGCGGTCGACGAGGCGATCGACGCCGAGATCCCGCTCGCCGTCGTGATCACCGAGGGCATCGCCGTGCACGACTCGGCCGCCTTCTGGGCGTACGCAGGAAAGAACGGCAACAAGACCCGCATCATCGGCCCCAACTGCCCCGGCATCATCACCCCGGGCCAGTCCAACGCCGGCATCATCCCGGGCGACATCACCAAGCCGGGCCGTATCGGCCTGGTCTCGAAGTCCGGCACGCTGACGTACCAGATGATGTACGAGCTGCGGGACATCGGCTTCTCGACCGCCGTCGGCATCGGTGGCGACCCGATCATCGGCACCACCCACATCGACGCCCTGGCCGCCTTCCAGGACGACCCCGACACCGACCTGATCGTCATGATCGGTGAGATCGGCGGCGACGCGGAGGAGCGGGCCGCGGCGTTCATCAAGGAGAACGTGACCAAGCCGGTCGTCGGCTACGTCGCGGGCTTCACCGCCCCCGAGGGCAAGACCATGGGCCACGCGGGCGCCATCGTCTCCGGTTCGTCGGGCACCGCCCAGGCGAAGAAGGAGGCCCTGGAGGCCGCGGGCGTGAAGGTCGGCAAGACGCCGACCGAGACGGCGAAGCTGGCGCGCGAGCTCCTCGCCGGCTGATCCGGGAGCAGTGCTCGTCGGCTGATCCCGGAGCGGTGCTCGCCGGGTGATTCCGGGCAGTACGCGGAAGGGCCCGTACCCCCGAGTGGGTGGTGCGGGCCCTTCCGCATGCCCGCCCGCGCGGCGGCGGAAGCTCGTCGGTGTGTCCCGGGTACGCGTCAGCGCGTCTCCGGTACGAGGCGTTCCGGGCCGTGGGACGTCTCCTTGCGCAGCTTCGCGCGCAGTTTCTGCTCCGCTCCCGACAGCGGTCCCAGCACCACCCTCGGCGGCACGCCCCGGACCGCCGTTCCGGCCGGTACCGGTGGCTCGTAGCGGGTCGGGGCGATGTGCAGGGTCAGGGCCGTCGCGCCCGCGATCACCACGGTGAGGGCGAACGCCGCCCGCGTCCGCACCCGTACCCGCTGCTCACCGTCGGTCCGTACATGCGGCGGGCGGCCGGGGTCCAGTCGTTCCGAGGAGGCCAGCCGGGCCAGCCGGTGGGGCAGCTCGGCGGGATCGGACAGCTCCGGCAGGCGTGCCGCGACCGTCTCGCGCGCGAGCATCAGCCGGTGCGCCGTCGCGGGGGTGCTCGCCTCCGTCTCCGCGGCCGTCTCCGGGAGGTCGAGGCCGACACCGTCGTAGAGGAGGAGCGTGCGGCGGTGCCGGGGCGGGAGTTCGAGGAGTACGGCCATGAGGGCACGGTCGGCCGGGGAAGGGGCCGGTGCGGCGGGGGTGCCCGGGGGGAGGGGCGGTTCGGGGAGGCGGTGGCGGCGGCGCATGCGGTGCCAGGGGGAGAGGGCGTAATCGTGCGCGGCCGCGCGTACCCAGCCCGCCGGGTCCCGGTCGCGGGCCACCTCCGGCCAGCGTTCCCAGGCGAGTTGGAAAGCGCGCTCGACGGACTCGCGGGCCAGATCGCGGCGGCCGGTGAGCAGATAGGACTGGCGTACGAGGGCGGGGGCGCAGAAGGCGTAGAGGGCGTCGAACGCCTGAGCGGGTGTCAGGTCGGGCGTGTGCTGACCTTGTGTCACAGGGCACCCCTCCACAGGAAAAAGCACATAAGCGTATTTTGGGCGACACTGCGAAGGTTCGCCTGTTGCGACGGAAAAGAGTGTGCCGTTGGGAGCATGGCGCTCGTGACGCAGACGCCCGCCCGCCGCCCGCCGCTTCCGCGCCCCCGCAGCGAGGGCCGCCGTGACCGACCGCCCGGACTGGCCGCCGGTGTCCTGGGCGGGGTGGTCGCGGCGGGCCTCGGGCTCTGCTGGTCCGCGGTGCTCGTCATGGTGCTCTGGATCACCTCGCCCTACCCCGACAGCGGCCCCGGCGGCGCGCTGCACATCGCCGCGGCGCTGTGGCTCCTCGCGCACGGGGCGGAACTGATCCGCACCGACACGCTCACCGGCACGCCCGCGCCGATGGGGGTGACCCCGCTGCTGCTGCTCGCGCTGCCGGTGTGGCTGGCGTACCGGGCGGCACGGGACGCGGTGGAGGCGACGCAGGAGTCGACGCAGGAGTCGCAAGTGCAGGCCGGTGAGGGTGCCCGGCCGCTTCCCGGCTCCGGACGGAGCGCATGGGGCGGAGTGATGCTCGGCTATCTGACCGTCGGTACGGCGGCGGCGCTCTACGCCTCGGGCGGCACCCTGCGCCCCGCGTGGGCCTGGACGGTGCTGTGCCTGCCGCTGCTCGCGGGGACGGCGGCGGGAGTGGGGGTGTGGACGGCGTACGGCAGACCGCCGGCGCCTGTGCGTGCCGCGCTCGTACCGCTGCTGCCCACGTGGCTGCGGCCTCTGCTGCTGGGCCCGGACGCGGTGGTGCGCCTGGGTACGGCGGTGCGGGCGGCGGCGGCCGGGACGGTGGTACTGGTCGCCGGTGGGGCGCTGCTGTTCGCGGTGTCGCTGCTCTGGCATGCGGGGGCGGCGCACGAGTCGCTTGCGCGGCTGACGGGAGGGGTGTCGGGGCGGTTCGCGGTGGTGGTGCTGTGTGTGGCGCTGCTGCCGAATGCGGCGGTGTGGGGCGCGGCGTATGCCCTGGGGCCGGGCTTCGCGCTGGGCGTCGGCCACTCGGTGGGGCCGGTGATGTCCGCCCCGGCGGTCGTGCTGCCCTCGTTTCCGCTGCTGGCGGCGGTGCCGGGGGCCGGGGGCGGCACTTTGCTGAACTGGGGGGTGGGGGTTGTGCCGGTGGGGGCGGCGGGGGTGGTTGCGTGGGTTGTGGCTTCGGATGCGCGGGGGGTGGCGGTGCGCTGGCCGGTGATCCGGATGGTGGGTACGAGCGCCACGGCGGGTTTGCTGTGCGCGGTCGCAGTGGCCTTCCTGGCCGCGGTTTCGGGTGGCTCCCTCGGCCTTGCGGCCCTCGCCGAGTTTGGGCCGGCGTGGTGGATGACAGGGGCGGCGGCCCTGACCTGGATGACGGCTTTGGGAGTACCAATGGGCCTGGCCCTGATGCTGTGGGATCAGCGGCGGCAAGCTGTGGCCGTGAGTGATGGGTCGGCCCACGAGGTGCCGTGAATCGCGTGGGTGCCCCGGGGTGGGGTGTGGGTTTTTCGCCCCCGCCGCCCCTTCCCGTCCCGTCACGGGGGCTCTGCCCCCGTACCCCCGCTCCTCAAACGCCGGAGGGGCTAGCGGGGCCGTCAGGCGTTGTTGCCCAGTAGGCCCCTCAGTTCCTTCGGGAGGAGGTGGGTGCAGGACTGTTTGGCCTGGTGGGTCAGGGCGTCGCTGGTGCAGGTGTAGTAGTCGCGGTAGACCAACTGGGCCGTGAAGGTGGCGGCCACCAGGGAGAGGGCCAGGGTTGCCGTGACCAGGCCGCTGATCGCGGCCGTCGTCTGGGAGCGGCCGGTGTCCGGGGGCGGCGGGGTGTTCGGGTCGGTGGCTCGGCGGGGCTTGCCGCGCAGGCTGCTGATGCCCCAGTAGAGGGCCAGCGCGCCCAGCAGCAGGGCCATGTACGGCCAGCCGAACAGGATGAAGAAGAACGCCCACATCCCGCCCAGCAGTGAGTAGCGCGCCCGGCGCTGCACCGGGTCCGTGGGGTCCCAGCGCATACCCGGGCCGGACGGTCCGCCCTGGCCCTCGGGGCCGCCCTTCCCGCTCGGGCTGCCCGGGCGTTCGCCGAAACCGCCTCCGGCCGAGCGGCCCGGCTGACGGTCGCTCCACTGGCTGCCCCACGGGGTGTAGCCGCCGCCGTCGGAGCCGCCGTGGGAGTCGGAGGAGTCGTCGTCCTTGCCGTGCCCGCCCTTCGCCGGGCGGCGGGGCTGCCACGGGCGGTCCGGGGTGCCCTCCGGCGGCGGGGCGAAGGGGTTGTCGTCCGCGTCCTTGCGGCCGTCACCGTTCCCGCTGTCGCCGCCCGCGCCGCTGCCCCCGCCCGTGGGCGGTGCGTCCGGCGGTGATGCCGGGCGCTCCCGCAGCAGCGCGCGGCCGCGCAGCGCAGGGCCCCGCCGCCCTCCCAGCGACGGTGTCTGCGGCGGGAGCGGGAGGAGTCGCAGGCTGCGGTCCGGCATCAAAGTGAGCGTCTTCCCCTTGTGGCGACAAAAGTCTGCCGACGAATGTCTGAGCGAGCCGATTGAGCTCTCACTTCGTGAACGCGCCTCGCACGGGCCGCGTTCCCGAACCGGCTCCCTCCCAGACGCTACCTTCCGGCCACGCCCCCGTCAGGCGGGGGCCGTCCTGTGTGCCGGTATCGTTGCTGGCGGCCGTCCGCTTCGTACACTTCCCCGTATCCGGGGGCGCGAAGCATTCGTACGACCATACAAACGCTCTCCCGAGAAAGGGCCCCACCGTGGCCGCCAAGCCCGTGGCCAAGCGCCTCGTCGTGCTGGTCTCCGGATCCGGCACCAACCTCCAGGCGCTCCTCGACGCGATCGCCGAACTCGGCACCGAGGCCTACGGCGCCGAGATCGTGGCCGTGGGCGCCGACCGCGCCGGTATCGAGGGCCTCGCGCGCGCCGAGCGCGCCGGGCTGCCCACCTTCGTGCGGAGAGTGAAGGACTACCCGACCCGGGAGGAGTGGGACGCGGCGCTCACCGACGCCGTCGCCGCCCACCGGCCCGACCTCGTGGTGTCCGCCGGGTTCATGAAGATCGTGGGGAAGGAGTTCCTCGCGCGCTTCGGCGGGCGGTTCGTCAACACCCACCCCGCCCTGCTGCCCAGTTTTCCCGGAGCCCACGGCGTGCGGGACGCACTCGCGTACGGCGCCCGGGTCACCGGTTGCACCGTCCACTTCGTCGACGACGGCGTCGACACCGGCCCGATCATCGCCCAGGGCGTGGTCGAGATCCGGGACGAGGACGACGAGAGCGCTCTGCACGAGCGCATCAAGGAAGTCGAGCGAAGGCTGCTCGTCGAGGTCGTGGGGCGCATCGCCCGTAACGGCTATCGCATCGAGGGACGAAAGGTAGTCATCCAGTGACCGTCACCGCGGAGAGCAACAAGCGGGCCATCCGACGGGCGCTCGTCAGCGTCTACGACAAGACGGGCCTCGAGGACCTCGCGCGCGGACTGCACGCGGCCGGTGTCGAACTCGTCTCCACCGGTTCCACCGCCTCCCGTATCGCCGCCGCCGGAGTTCCCGTCACCAAGGTCGAGGAGCTCACCGGCTTCCCCGAGTGCCTGGACGGCCGCGTCAAGACCCTGCACCCGAAGGTGCACGCCGGGATCCTCGCCGACCTGCGGCTCGACAGCCACCGCCGCCAGCTCGACGAGCTGGGCGTGGCCCCCTTCGACCTGGTCGTCGTGAACCTCTACCCGTTCCGCGAGACCGTCGCCTCCGGCGCCACCGCCGACGAGTGCGTCGAGCAGATCGACATCGGCGGCCCGTCCATGGTGCGCGCCGCCGCCAAGAACCACCCCTCCGTCGCCGTCGTCACCAGCCCCGCCCGCTACGCCGACGTGCTCGCCGCGGTCCAGGACGGCGGTTTCGACCTGGCCACCCGCAAGCGGCTCGCCGCCGAGGCGTTCAAGCACACCGCCGCCTACGACGTCGCCGTGGCCTCCTGGTTCGCCGACGAGTACGCCCCCGTCGACGCTGCGGCCGACAGCGGCTTCGCCGCGGGGACCTTCCCCGACTTCCTCGGCGCCACCTGGGAACGCGCGCACATCCTGCGCTACGGCGAGAACCCGCACCAGCCCGCCGCCCTCTACACCTCCGGCACCGGCGGCCTCGCCGAGGCGGAGCAGCTGCACGGCAAGGAGATGTCGTACAACAACTACACGGACACGGACGCCGCGCTCCGGGCCGCGTACGACCACGACGAGCCGACCGTCGCGATCATCAAGCACGCCAACCCGTGCGGCATCGCGACCGGTTCGGACGTCGCCGAGGCGCACCGTAAGGCGCACGCCTGCGACCCGCTGTCGGCCTACGGCGGCGTCATCGCCGTCAACCGGCCCGTCAGCAAGGAGATGGCCGAGCAGGTCGCCGAGATCTTCACCGAGGTCGTCGTCGCGCCCGGCTACGAGGACGGCGCCCTCGAAGCGCTCACCAAGAAGAAGAACGTCCGTGTGCTGCGGACCCCGCACGGCCCCTCCGCGCCGGTCGAGGTCAGGCCGATCGACGGCGGCGCGCTGCTCCAGGTCGCCGACCGCCTCCAGGCCGACGGCGACGACCCCGCCAACTGGACGCTCGCGACCGGCGAGGCTCTGTCCGGGGCGGAGCTCGCCGAGCTGGCCTTCGCCTGGCGGGCCTGCCGGGCCGTCAAGTCCAACGCCATCCTGCTCGCCAAGGACGGCGCCTCCGTCGGCGTCGGCATGGGCCAGGTCAACCGGGTCGACTCCGCGAAGCTGGCCGTCGAGCGGGCGGGCGCCGAGCGGGCCCAGGGCTCCTACGCGGCGTCCGACGCGTTCTTCCCCTTCCCGGACGGGCTGGAGATCCTGATCGAGGCCGGCGTCAAGGCCGTGGCGCAGCCGGGCGGTTCGGTCCGCGACGAGGCCGTCGTGGAGGCCGCGCGGAAGGCGGGGATCACCATGTATCTGACGGGGACGCGGCACTTCTTCCACTGAGTGTTTCCGGGGAAGCGGACCACGTCCGGTTCTCCGGAACGCGGCAGGTGTTGCCTGAACACACCTGGGCCGTGCCACCCCTATGGGGGGACACGGCCCAGGGAAGAGGCGGCCCAGGGAAGAGGCGGTGCTTACCGGTTCAGTAACGCGGGCGGTTGAACCAGGCGGTGCCCGACGGGACGATCATGGCGGCCGCCATCACGCCGCCGAAGCCTATCCACATCAGTGCCCAGATCAGAGCTACGGAAGAACCGGACTCGGCGGCGCCGAAGAGCATCAGCACGCCGACGAGGGCGCCGAGGATGCCGTAGACCATCGTGGTGATGCGGATGCCCTGGCCGCCGTTGCTGAACTTGACGCCCAGCGTGATGGACAGCGCGGCGAAGCCGAGGAACAGGATCGCGATGACGAGGATGACGCCTGCTCCGGCATGACCGACGTCGGAGAAGCCATTGCTGCCGAAGCTGTCCTCGCCCGCGTTGGACGCGTCGTTGAGCGTCGCCGCGCCGAAGATGGCGAAGATGCCGATGAGGATCTGCACGGCCGACACGATGTAGAGGAAGACACGTGCGGTCATCAACAGGCCTGGCATGGTCTGCGGCATCATCGTGGCGCCGGGGTAGGCGGAGTACGCGGGCGGCTGGGGGTAGCCGTAGCCCTGGGGAGGGATGCCTGGCGGCGGCGGGGTCTGCGGGTAGCCGTAGTTCGGCTGCGCCGGCGGCTGCTGAGGCGGCGGGCCGTAGGGGTTGTTCGGATCGCCGAAGCTCATGGCGCTCTTTCCTCCGTTGTGTCCGAGTGCGGGGACGACGCGCGACATGACGCGGAGGAGATTTCTACATATGCGGTCTTGTCCCCCCGGTACTGCCCGCGACACTGCCCGTTCATCGTTCTTTAGGAGGGTCTTACTTGTCCAGCCGCATTCGCTGTGCGTTGTGCAAGTGCAACATCATTTGATCAAGAGATGGCATGCGGTGGCCGTTCCGGTCGCACACCGATTGGAACCGGGAGCCCCTCATCCGCGAGGATGGGACCATGACCGCCCAGATTCTCGATGGCAAGGCTACCGCCGCCGCGATCAAGACCGACCTTGCCGCCCGGGTCGCGGTGCTGAAGGAGAAGGGCGTCACGCCCGGCCTCGGCACGATCCTCGTCGGGGACGACCCCGGCAGCCAGAAGTA
The DNA here is from genome assembly GCF_054729195.1 of Streptomyces sp. YIM S03343. Classification (NCBI taxonomy): domain Bacteria; kingdom Bacillati; phylum Actinomycetota; class Actinomycetes; order Kitasatosporales; family Streptomycetaceae; genus Streptomyces; species Streptomyces sp. YIM S03343. The sequence goes on along the minus strand of NZ_JBPUKX010000001.1, from coordinate 3,689,482 downwards.
CGTGGCCGGCAAACACCGCGACTGCGCCCAGGTCGGCATCGCCTCCATCCAGCGCGAACTGCCCGCGACCGCCACCCAGGAGGAGATCGAGGCGGTCGTGCGCGAGCTGAACGAGGACCCGGCGTGCACCGGTTACATCGTCCAGCTGCCGCTGCCCAGGGGCATCGACGAGAACCGCATCCTCGAACTGATGGACCCCGGCAAGGACGCCGACGGCCTGCACCCGATGAACCTCGGCCGCCTCGTCCTCAACGAACCCGCCCCGCTGCCCTGCACCCCCAACGGCGTCCTCACCCTGCTGCGCCGCTATGGCGTGGAGCTCAAGGGCGCCGAGGTCGTGGTCGTCGGCCGCGGCATCACCATCGGCCGTCCGATGCCGCTGCTGCTGACCCGGCGCAGCGAGAACGCCACGGTGACGCAGTGCCACACCGGCACCCGCGATCTGTCCGCGCATCTCAAACGTGCCGACGTCATCATCGCCGCCGCCGGTTCCGCCCATCTGATCCGCCCCGAGGATGTCAAGCCGGGCGCCGCCGTTCTCGACGTCGGTGTCTCCCGCAGTGCCGAGGGCAAGATCGTGGGCGATGTGCACCCCGGGGTCGCCGAGGTCGCGGCCTGGATCTCCCCGAACCCGGGCGGCGTGGGCCCGATGACCCGCGCCCAGCTGCTCGTCAACGTGGTGGAGGCGGCGGAGCGCGGTGTCGCCTGACGCACAGAACAAGCCACAGAGCACGTCCGCGCCGGCGAAGGCCACTTCCGCGACCAACGGCACCTCTGTGAGCACCAGCGCTTCCGCAGCCAACGCCGCCTCTGCGGCCAAGGCCGCTTCCCCAGCCAACGGCGTATCCGTGGCCAAGGGCGCCTCCGCAGCCAACGGCGCATCCGTGGCCAAGGGCGCATCAGCCGACCCGAGGGGCGCGGGGAACTGCGCGACCAGCCACATCGAACCGGCAGACGAAGACGCACGCACCGAGCCGGAGGCACCCACCCCCGATGCCAACGGCGCCGCCGACACCGCCGAACCCCAAGTGGTAACGCGAAGCCGCCGTTTCCCCCGCCTCACCAGGGACACCGCCCGTCCCGAGGGCGGCGGACGGGCCGCGCCCGGTGACGCACCCGCACCCGCCCGCCAGTGGCCCATCCTCACCGTGCTCGGGATCGCCGCCCTGGGGCTGTTCGTCACCGCGCTCGACCTGACCCGGGCCGGCATCCTCCTGATCGGCGCCGCGCTGCTCGCCGGTGCCGTGCTGCGCTGGGTGCTCCCCGGCGTCGGCATGGTCGCCGTGCGCTCGCGGTTCACGGACATCGTGACCTACGGCGTGCTCGGCGGAGCGATAGTGCTGCTGGCGCTGATGGCCCAGCCGCATCCTTGGCTGGAGATCCCGTTCCTCAAGGACACGCTGCACTTCACGCTCCACTGAGGAATCGGACGATGTGACCGCGTCGATCGCGGTGACGGCGGGCCGTCCCCTCCCCCGGGAAGGACGGCCCGCCGTCGCACCCCACTCTTCTGCACCGCCGTCAGCCTGTTCAACGTCTGTCGGTGCGCTGTGGCACGGAAGTGACCGTTCCGCTACGCATTCGCGGTCTGACCGGCGGGTTCCGAGGCGGCGGGGGTGCGCGACGGCGCGTGGGCATGGCCCGGAAGGCCCCGTGTGTCCCTGCTCCAGGAACTGCGATCCTCGAAGGACGCATCCTTGCGGGTAGCCGCCCCCGGGTACCCGTCAAAAGGGGGCACACGCGCGGGGGAGGCGCGTCGGAAGCGCGGCGGGAAACAGTACGTACCGGGGGAAGAGGGGGGAACGAATGCCTCGTTGGAGGGCCTTGCCGGACGAACTCGATCCGCAGGTCAGGGAGTTCGCGGAGCAACTGCGGCGGCTCGTGGACCGTAGCGGTCTCGGGATCGCGGCGCTGGCCGACCGCACGGGCTACAGCAGGACGTCCTGGGAGCGTTACCTCAACGGCCGGCTCCTCGCACCCAAGGGTGCGGTCGTCGCGCTGGCCGAGGTCACCGGGACCAGTCCCGGCCATCTGACGACCCTGTGGGAACTCGCCGAGCGGGCCTGGAGCCGGTCCGAGCTGCGCCGCGACATGACCATGGAGGCGATACGGATCTCCACGGAGCGCGCCGCGCAGGAGGGAACCGGAACACCGCAGTCCGCGGGGAACCGGGACGACGGCACGAAGCCGGTCAAGGCCGTCAAGACCATCAAGACCGATAAGCCCGCCAAGCCGGTCAAGGCCGTCACGGCAGCCAAGGCCGCGAGGGCGGCCCGTGCCGCCGGCGGTGCGACGGCCCCCGCCGCGCCCGGCGTCGCCGGACCGGCCGGAGTCGCACCGACCCTGCCGCCGCCTGACCCGGCCACCGCGCCCCGAGAAGACGCCACCCCCAATTCATGGGGCCTGGCCGGATACCGAGGACCCTCGCCCGCCGGGGGCCGCGCCGAGGGGAGTACGGCGGGGAGTACGGCGGCCACCGCGGCCGACGTCACGAGGCTCGCCCCGGCGGTCCCGGACGCCGTAGCCCCGAACGGCCCGCACACCGAACCACCGCGGACCCGCACACCGCGGCCGACCGGCATGACCGGCGGAACCGGCGTGGCCGGAGACGCCGGAGCGGCGGGAGGTGCCGGTGGCCTGGGCGGACCGGCGGGCAGGCGGCGGCTGGTGATGTTCCTCGCGGGCATGGTCGCCGTACTGGTCGTGGTCGCGGTGGCGCTCTTCCTCACCCGCGACGACGGAGGGAACGCCGAGGCCGCGCACACCAAGAACAAGCCCTCGGCCACCGCCGCACAGAAGATCCCGCCCGGCGTGAAGTGCGTCGGCTCCGGGTGCACCGGCAAGGACGCGGAGGCCATGGGCTGCGCCAAGGACACCACCACGGTGACCACCGTGAAGAGCGCGACCGTCGGCACGACGCTCGTCGAGGTCCGCTACAGCTCGGTGTGCCGTGCCGCGTGGGGCCGTATCACCTCGGCGGCACAGGGCGAGAAGGTCACCCTGACCGCGGGCACGAAGACGGTGTCGGACTCCATCACCACGCCCGGTGACACCATCGCGTACACCCCGATGGTGGCCGTGAAGAACGGCAGCGGGACAAAGGCCTGCGTGACCCTGGCATCGGGCGAGCAGGGCTGCACGCCCTGAGCTACGACGGTCACCCTGCGTCGCCTCCAGCCGCGGGCAGCCGCCGCGGGCAGCCGCCTCCAGCCGCGGGCAGTCGTGGCCAGTCGTGGGCAGCCGTGGAAAGTTCCCTTCCCGTACCGGCATGAAGCCGGCGACGGCGGGCACGCGCCCGGTATCCCCCACGGGAGTCCGGTGATCCGGTACCCCCCGCCAGGCGGCCGCCCTTCCCCTCTCTCCCGGACGGGCGGCCGCCGAGGTACTGTCGTCACCGTTTCCGCCCGCCTCGCCACGGCAGGACCACGACAGGACACGACAGGACCTTGCGGTTATGTGGGACGGGCCACACGGGCCCGGGCGTCCGGTGGTGAGGGGACGCGCGATAGCCTGGCGGCCGGATCTCTCTTGACGCCAAGATATCGATCATCTGTGCCGTGATCGCTCATCGCGGCGGCACCGGCCACGGGCCGGCACCGGTCGCCAGCCGGTACCGGTCCGGACCGGCGCGGGGGATCCCGTACCCCCGGGGCAGGGACGCCCCACCGCCAGCTGTCATACGGAGAACGCCATGACCCGCACTCCCGTGAACGTCACCGTGACCGGCGCGGCCGGCCAGATCGGTTACGCCCTGCTCTTCCGCATCGCCTCCGGCCAGTTGCTCGGCGCGGACGTGCCGGTCAAGCTGCGTCTGCTGGAGATCACCCCGGCGCTCAAGGCCGCCGAGGGCACCGCCATGGAGCTCGACGACTGCGCGTTCCCGCTCCTCCAGGGCATCGACATCTCGGACGACGCGAACGTCGCCTTCGAAGGCACCAACGTCGCCCTCCTCGTCGGCGCCCGCCCCCGCTCCAAGGGCATGGAGCGCGGTGACCTCCTGGAGGCCAACGGCGGTATCTTCAAGCCGCAGGGCGCGGCCATCAACGCCCACGCCGCGGACGACATCAGGGTCCTCGTCGTCGGCAACCCCGCCAACACCAACGCGCTCATCGCCCAGGCCGCCGCGCCCGACGTACCGGCCGACCGGTTCACGGCGATGACCCGCCTCGACCACAACCGCGCGCTCACCCAGCTCGCCAAGAAGAGCGGCACCACGGTCGCCGACATCAAGCGGCTCACCATCTGGGGCAACCACTCCGCCACCCAGTACCCCGACATCTTCCACGCCACCGTCGCGGGCAAGAACGCCGCCGAGGTCGTGGCCGACGAGAAGTGGCTCGCCGAGGACTTCATCCCGACCGTCGCCAAGCGCGGCGCCGCCATCATCGAGGCCCGCGGCGCCTCCTCGGCCGCCTCCGCCGCCAACGCGGCCATCGACCACGTCCACACCTGGGTCAACGGCACCGCCGAGGGCGACTGGACCTCCATGGGCATCCCGTCCGACGGCTCCTACGGCGTCCCGGAGGGCCTGATCTCCTCCTTCCCGGTCGTCTGCAAGGACGGCACGTACGAGATCGTCCAGGGCCTGGACATCAACGACTTCTCCCGCACCCGTATCGACGCCTCCGTCCAGGAACTCGCCGAGGAGCGCGAGGCGGTACGCGCCCTGGGCCTGATCTGATCGTTTCCGCTCGGTTCGCATCTCGGTTCGTATCGAGTGCTTTCGGGCCGTGTTCCGGTTCTGTCCGGAACACGGCCCGCGCCCGTTTTCACCGGTACCGTCATGAGCGGTACCCACCAAGGGTGAATCGGGGGATTCGCGATGACCGGACGCGACGAGTACGGCGGCGCAGAGGCGGGATCGGCGTCAGGGGGAGGCGGCGGTTCCGGTGGCTACGGCGGCTCCGGCGCCGGTGTGCCTGACTGGGCGTCGGCCGAGACGCAGGCGGCCAACACACCGCCACCCTGGGCCGTGGCGCAGACACAGACCGGCATCCCGGTGCCACCGCCACCACCCGCTTCCACTCCGACGCCCGCTCCGGCGCCCGCTCCCTCGGCCCCTCCCGCCCCGACGCCCGCTCCGGCGCCCGCTCCCTCGGCCCCTCCCGCCCCGACGGGCGAGCCGAGCCCGTACACCCCGCCCGCCTTCCCCACGCAACCGCCCGCGTACACCCTGACCCCCACCACCCCTGAGCCCCCGCAGCCCCCGGCGCTCGCGCGCGGGGTCGGCCGTATCGCCGGGCTGGTCGCCCTCGCCGTCGTGGCCGGAGCGGGTGCCGGGACCGGCGTCTGGTACGCCGCCAGGGGCCACTCCGGCGACACCGCGGGCCCGGCGACGAGCGTCAGCGTCACCGCACCGGCGCCCTCCGGCACGCCCTCCGCGGCAGGCACGACGCCGCCCGTGTCCCCGTCGGACACGTCCCTCGCGACCACCCCGGCGTCGGAGTACGCCTCCGCGTCCGCCGCCCCGGGCTACCGCACCGCCGAGGACCCCGTCGGCTACACCCTGGACGTCCCCCAGGGCTGGAAGCGTCGGCAGGAGCAGGGCGAGAAGGCGCCGGTGGTCTACTACGACTCCCCGTCCGACGGCCGCCAGCTCCAGATCTTCGCGCTCGCCGAGGCCACCCCCGCCGAGTCCCTGGACCTCGCCGAGAACGCCCCCGGCTACGGCTTCGCCCACCAGCCCGGCTACCAGGTCCAGGACCGCACCTCCGGCGACACCTGGGCCGAGGTCTCCTACCGCTACGACGACAAGGACAAGGGCGCCCGCCTAGTCGTCGACCACCGCTTCCAGGCGGCCGACGGCACGCTGTACGCGTTCCGCACGAGCGGCCCCGAGGACCTCGGCCCGGCCCTGGTCCGCGGCCCCCTCACCACGGCGCTGGCCTCCTTCTGCCCGTCCGGCGGCTCCGGGTGCTCCTAGGGCGTGTCTGACAATTCCCGCCGGGCGCGCGACGCCTGGCACGGCACCTCGCCGCGTTGTCGGATCACCCGAGTACGTCCAGTACGCGGGAGATCCTCCGCCTTGCGATGCACCGCACCAGACGCCGCGCGCTGATCCGACGCGAATTGTCAGACACGCCCTAGGCCGGGATCTCCGCTCGGACAAGCGTGTGACAGCATCAGGACGGCGATTTTCACTGTTCCCGTCCCTCAGGTCCCCCCTATGCTGATGTGATGTCAGCTCGCCGGTGAGCGAGTGAAGTTCCACGCATCGGGGGATTCGCGTGAGTACCGGACACCTGCCGGAACAGCCACGTCCGCAGCCGCACCACCAGCCGCACCACCAGCACCAGCCGCAGCCCGCGGACCCGGGGGCGCCCGCGCCCATGCCCATGCCGCCCGTCCCACCGCACGCCAGCGAGGCCACCCGTCTGCTCTGCGCCGGCACCTACCTGGACGCCGGCTACCGCAACCGGGTGATCGAGGAACTCCACCTCAACATGCAGCGCTTCGTGGCGCCGTCGCTCGGCCACGACGCCGCACGGGTCCTGGCGCACGCGCTGCGCGCCCGCCGACAGGAACTCCAGTGGGCGCTGGCCGCGCTGGGACTCTGGCTGGCGGGTGCCGCGCTGACCCGCGGTCTCGCCGTCTTCTTCCTGACACCCAGCCTGTACCTGTGGATCGGGGTATGGATCAGGGGTCGTCGTCTCGAACGGACGCCCCTCTACCGCGTCGTGCTGTCCTTCCTCTTCCGCTGGGCCGGCCGGATCTGGTTCGCCGTCCTGCTGGGCATGACGTTGTTCGTCGCGTTCGGCGGCGGGGACGGCGGCTCGTCCTCCGGTTCGTACGGTTCCTCCAGCCTGTACGGCGACAGCTACTCGTCGAGCTCGTCCAGCGCGGCCGGCGCGGCCAGCGCCGCCGTGGACCCGAGTGCGCTGGGCGATCTGATCAAGCCCTGGCAGGCATGGGCGATGATCGTCGTCTTCGGTCTCATCGCGGGCTGCGAGGTCGCCGGGCGGATCCAGTTCGCGCGCCTCATGGCCGCAGAACTGTCCTCGCAGCGCTTCCCGGACGCCGCCACCGACCCCGCCGAGCAGAACGACGGGCAGCGCTTCCGCTGGCTGGCGCACCGCGTCCGGACCGAGCAGCACGCGCACCTGATCATGTACCACGAGGCCCGGCCCTTCTGCGGGGCGGGCAGCGCCTACGACACCTGGGTCCTGCCGGTCGAACTCCGGCCCGACACGCTCAAGAAGCATCAGCAGCCGATCAGCAACCGCGATGTCCTGGAGCGGATCCGGCCGCTGCTCGAACGGCTCCGGCTGCCCGCCGAGCACGCGGGCCCCGGGGTGCGCGACCGGCTGCGCACGCTGGAGATCGACGAGTGCGTGTTCCTGCCCGCCGAAGGGCTGCCGCGGCGCGACGAAGCGCCGTACCAGCCCGAGCAGTTCGAGTACCACCGGGCGCACGCCGTCGAGGAGGGTGCCGAGAAACGGCGGCACTTCCTGCGGATCCGGGTCGGCGGCTGGGAGGAGGAGCTGGTCGTCACCGTGTTCGTGCGCATCCACACCCAGGGGCGCATGCTCATGCTGGAGATCGCCCCGCACGTCCTGCTGCCGGTGCGCGAGGACTTCAAGAACGCCGACCGTACGGCCCACCGCTTCCGGCACAACAACGCGCTGGGCAAGGCCGCCTGGGCCGTCGTACGGGTGCCCGGCTCACCGGCGCGCTGCATCGTCGTCGTCGGCAGGACCATTGCGTACCTCTGGCGCCAGCTGACCGGCGGCTACACCAATGCGCTGCCCGACGGCCCCGCCCTGTCCGTGCGGGAACTGGGTGCGGCGGAGGTGGGTTCGACGTTCCAGGAGATGGACGTCTCGCGGTATCTGAAGAGCATCCAGGACCGTGTCGCGAACGGAGTGCGGACCGCGCTCGCCGAGTTCGGCTACCAGACAGGCGAGTTCGTCCAGCAGGTCAACAACATCAGCAACGGCGGAGTGCATATCCGCGACATCTCGGGTGGCACGTTCGCCTTCGGCGACAACGCGAAGGTGTCCTCGACGACTTCGGCCGCCCCCTCGAACAGCACCGCGACCACCACCTCCGCCCCCACCGGCAGCAACGGCCTGGAGCCGTAGAGCAGAAGGGAGCCCGCGCCATGACGTCGGACGACCCAAAGATCACCATCCGTGACATCTCGGGCGGCACCTTCGCCTTCGGCGACAACGCCCACGTGGAGAGCCACCACACCACCGGCCCCACCGCACCCCTCGACGAGGCCGCCGAAGCCGCCCAGGAACTGCTGCGTGCCGTGCGGGAGTTGCGTGCCGACCTGGTCCGGGTGCGGGCCACCGACCAGACCGCGACGCTGGACACCGCGCTCGCCGACACCGAGGACGAGATCACCCGCACCGGCCGGGCGGCCCCCTCGCGCCGCGAGCGGCTGCGCGAACTGCTGGGCGACTCCCAGGCCCTGCTCACCGTCCTCGCCTCGGCGGGCACGGTGGCCGGGCTGGTAGGGCTGTGAGAGGAGCACCGTGAACGGGGGACCGAGATACTGGAACGAGGAGACCCAGCGCTGGGAGGACACGGACGGCACGGCGACGGTGAGTCCGCCGACCCTGCCGGACCAGCCCCCGCCCCGCCCCATGACGCCACCGTCGGCGCCCCCGGTCGCCCCACCCTGGTACGACCCGGAGCGCAGCACCACGCCCCACGGCACCACCACCACCCCGCCACCGACACCAACACCGCCCCCGGACACCGGGACCTGGCAGTTCTCACCGCCCCCGGACACACCCCCCACCCGGCCCCGGACGCGTGGCACCAGCCGCCGCCTGGCCGTGTCCGTGATCATCGGAGCCGCCGCGCTCGGAGTGGCCGTGAGCCTGGTCCTGACGCTGGTGATCGGTGACGGCAAGGGCAAGCAGAAGCCGACCGGCGCCCACGGCACCACCACGGCGTCCGCACCTCCGTCGACGTCGTCGTCGCCGCAGTCCGGCTCGGCCGGCCCTCCAGACACCACGCCCACATCCACGTCCACGCCCACCGGCACCGCGACCGCCCCCTTCTCCGGCTCCGCCCGACCCCCCACGGGCTACGAGTCGTACCCGGACGACGCGGGCTTCCGCATCGCCCGGCCGAAGGGATGGAGCCGGACCACGGTCGCCTCGGTCTTCGGCATCAAGGTGGTCAACTACCGCAGCCCGGACCGCAGACACCGGCTCCAGATCTATCAGGTGGAGGAGTCGTCACCGGACGCCTCGTTCGACCTCTTTCTGTCGGACCAGACCGTCAAGCCCCGCGGCTTCCAGTCGCTGTCCCGCGAGAACCTGGACACCGCGGGCTTCACCGGCACCCGGCTCGAATGGAGTGCGACGCGCATCAAGGGCGAGCCGGACGTGGGCACATGGCACGTCTACGACGAACGCTTCGTGGCCCCGGACGGCAACATCTACGCCATCGCCGCCTACGGCCCCGCCGCCGACGGCAACGGCACCGATGACCTCCAGCGCCTCACCACCGCGTTGACCTGGTTCTGCCCGAAGGGCGCGGCGTGCGGGACACCGCAGGACTGAGAACCAGGTCGGACATCGGCACCGGTCGTACGGCTCAGCCGCGCTGCCCCGGCGTGTAGTGCCCCGGCACCATCCGCGTCGTCACGGCGAACCGGTTCCATGCGTTGATCACCGTGATCAGGGCGATCAGCTGGGCCATTTCGGCCTCGTCGAAGTGCTTGGCGGCCGTGTCGTACACCTCGTCCGGCACAAAGCCGTCCGTCAGGACCGTGACCGCCTCGGTCAGCTCGATCGCCGCGAGTTCCTTCGCGGTGTAGAAGTGCTTGGACTCTTCCCACGCGCCGAGCTGGATGATCCGCTCGACGCTCTCCCCGGCGGCGAGCGCGTCCTTGGTGTGCATGTCCAGGCAGAACGCGCAGTGGTTGAGCTGCGAGGCGCGGATCTTCACCAGCTCCAGCAGCTTCGGGTCGATCCCCCGCCGGGCGGCGGCGTCCAGTCGGACCATCGCCTTGTAGACGTCGGGGGCGTGCTGCGCCCAGGCGAGACGGGGGGTGTGCTCGGGGACGTACGTGGTGTTCTCGTCGTTGCTCATGGCATCGACCCTAGGCGGCGGGCAGCCCACGGGTATGGTCCATTTCCATGGGTGATTCATGGGCCACTTTGGCCGCCTCGGGTGTGGACCTGCACCTGGAACCGGCCGGACCGGGACTGCGGCGCGGCCTGACCGACGCGCTGCGCGAAGCGGTCCGCACCGGCCGGCTGCGCCCCGGCACCCGGCTGCCGTCCTCCCGTACCCTGGCCGCCGACCTCGGCATCGCCCGCAACACCGTCGCCGAGGCCTACGCCGACCTGGTCGCCGAGGGCTGGCTCACCGCCCGCCAGGGCTCCGGCACCAGAGTCGCCACCGGACTGTCCGCACCGGCCCCGGGGCGGCCCCGGCCGGGCAGCGCGGCGTCGCCCACCCACCCCCGCCGCCCCGGCCGCCTCCCCTACGACCTGGTCCCCGGCACCCCCGACCTCTCCGCCTTCCCCCGCACGGCATGGCTCAAGGCCGCCCGCCGCGCCCTCGCCGCCGCCCCCAACGAAGCCCTCGGCTACGGCGACCCGGGCGGCCGTCCCGAGCTGCGCACCGCGCTCGCCGGTCACCTCGCCCGGGTCCGGGGCGTGCGCGCCGACCCCGGGAACATCCTCGTCACCGCGGGCTTCTCCCAGGGGCTGCGCATCCTCGGCACCGTCCTTCGGGCGCGCGGGGTGCGCACGGTCGCCGTCGAGTCGTACGGCCTCGACTTCCACTGGAACCTGCTCGCCACGACCGGGCTGCGCGTGAAGCCGCTCCCGTTCGACGACCTCGGCACGGACACCCGCGAGCTGGCGGACATGGACGTGGGCGCCGTACTGCTGACACCCGCGCACCAGTTCCCGATGGGCGTGCCCCTGCACCCCGACCGCCGCGCGGCCGTCGTCGACTGGGCCCGCCGCACCGGCGGGGTGATCCTGGAGGACGACTACGACGGGGAGTTCCGCTACGACCGCCAGCCCATCGGCGCGCTCCAGGGCCTGGCTCCCGGCCAGGTCGTCCACTACGGCACCGCCAGCAAGTCCCTCGCCCCCGGGATACGGCTGGCCTGGGCGGTGCTACCGCCGGGGCTCACCGAAGAGGCCAGGGCGGTGAAGGGCCACGCCGACAGCTGCGGGGTGTTCGACCAGCTCACCCTGGCCGAGTTCCTCACCTCCGGCGCCTACGACCGCCATGTCCGCGCCGTCCGGCTGCGCTACCGGCGGCGCCGCGACGCCCTGGTCGCCGCCCTCGCCGAGCACGCCCCGGAGGTCCGCGCCACCGGGATCGCCGCAGGGCTGCACGCGGTGCTGCGGCTGCCGCCCGGCACCGAACCGTCGGTCGTACGGGCGGCCGTCTGGCAGGGCCTCGCCCTGCACGGTCTGTCGAGATTCCGCCACCCCCTGGCCGCCCCCGACGGCCTGGACGCCCTGGTCGTCGGCTACGGCACACCCCCCGACCACCTGTGGACGGCCGCCCTGGAGGCCCTGTGCCGTGCGCTGCCATGAGCCCTCTCAGCGCCCAGCCCCGCAGCGATCCTCCCCGCAGCCGAACGAGGCAGCGTGCGTCACCCCCGCGGCACCCGCTCCTCGGCCTCCGCCTCCGTCTCCTCCACCGGCGCCTCCCCGAACCGTGCCAGCAGCAGCGCCCCTGCCACCGCCACCGCGAACCCCAGCACCGCGAGCCACTCCAGGCCCTCCCGGGTCCGGTCGCCGAGCCACACCACGCCCACCGTGGCCGGGCCCAGCGTCTCCCCGATGACCAGCCCGGCGGTGGCCGTTGTCACCGAGCCCCGCTGGAGGGCCGACGTCAGCAGCATGAACCCGGCGCCGCCGCCGATCAGCAGGGCGTACGCCGCCGGATTGGTGAGCAGGTCCGAGGGGTGCAGCGAGTCGATCAGCCGGACGGCCACCTCCACCACCCCGAAGCCGAAACCGGCCCCGAGACCCAGCACCAGCGCGCGGGACCTGCCCTTCAGCCGGCTCCCGAGCGGCGCGAGCAGCAGGACGGCCACCGACATCGCCAGCATCGCGTACCGCAGCTGGGTGGTGCCGCTTTTGTCGCCCTCCGGGCCCGACGCCAGGCCCAGCATCGCGAGTCCGGCGCACACCACGCCCACCGCGCCCCACTCGACCCCGCTCAGCCGTACTCCCAGCAGCCGCGCCGCGACCACCGCGGTCACCGCCAGACTGGACGCCAGCGCCGCGCTCACCGCGTAGATCGGCAGCGAGCGCAGTGCCGCGATCTGGAACAGGAAGCCCAGTCCGTCCAGGGCGAGACCCGCCACATAGCGCCACTGGCGCACCGCCCTGAGCAGGAGCGCCGCGTCGCCGCCCCCGCCCCCCTCGGCGGCCGCCGCCCGCGCCGCCATCGCCTGGAGCACCGTCGCCGTACCGAAGCAGACCGCCGCGCCCAGCGCGCACACCATTCCGAAGACCACACCGGGACTCTAGAAGACGGGACTCCAGAAGACGGGAAAGGGAAGTCCAGGGACGGCCCATCCCGTACTCACCCGTAGTCGCCCGTAGTCCCCCACAGGCGCGCGTACTAGCTCGTACTCACTCGTACTCGCTCGTACTCACTTCTACTCACTCGTATTCGACCGTACTCGGCCCTTTCCGCCCGCATCGTGGACGACGGGCCGGCGGCCTCCGGGGCGGGCGATAGGCTTGCGGCGGGCCGTGACTGGCGCGCTGGGATGGGACCGACCATCGGGGAGCGGCCCAGCAGTGAGCGTCGTGTGCCGTGCGCCTGGGCCGAACCGTGAACGCAGTACGTGAAGATGTGCACACGACGTCCGGAGGTCCCATGTCAGAGCAGCAGCCCCTGTCCACCGAGTCCACCGCCTTCCGCGCCGGCCTCGATGTGATCCGCGCCGTCGAGCCGCGCGTCGCGGACGCGATCGGGCAGGAGATCGCCGACCAGCGCGAGATGCTCAAGCTGATCGCCTCCGAGAACTACGCCTCCCCGGCGACACTCCTCGCGATGGGCAACTGGTTCAGCGACAAGTACGCCGAGGGCACCGTGGGCCGCCGCTTCTACGCGGGCTGCCGCAACGTCGACACCGTCGAGTCACTCGCCGCCGAGCACGCCCGCGAGCTGTTCGGCGCCCGGCACGCCTACGTCCAGCCGCACTCCGGCATCGACGCCAACCTCGTCGCCTTCTGGGCCGTCCTCGCCCAGCGCGTCGAGGTCCCCGCCCTGGAGAAGGCCGGTGTCCGCCAGGTCAACGACCTCTCCGACGCCGACTGGGCCGAGCTGCGCCAGGCCTTCGGCAACCAGCGCATGCTCGGCATGTCCCTCGACGCCGGCGGCCACCTCACCCACGGCTTCCGCCCGAACATCTCCGGCAAGATGTTCGACCAGCGCTCCTACGGCACCGACCCGGCCACCGGCCTGCTCGACTACGACGCCCTGCGCGCCTCGGCCCGCGAGTTCAAGCCGCTCATCATCGTCGCCGGGTACTCCGCCTACCCCCGCCTGGTGAACTTCCGTCTGATGCGGGAGATCGCCGACGAGGTCGGCGCCACGCTCATGGTCGACATGGCGCACTTCGCCGGTCTGGTCGCGGGCAAGGTGCTCACCGGCGACTTCGACCCGGTGCCGCACGCCCAGATCGTGACCACGACCACCCACAAGTCGCTGCGCGGCCCGCGCGGCGGCATGGTCCTCTGCGACGACACCCTCAAGGACCAGGTCGACCGCGGCTGTCCGATGGTGCTCGGCGGCCCCCTCCCGCACGTCATGGCCGCCAAGGCCGTCGCCCTCGCCGAGGCCCGTCGGCCCGCCTTCCAGGACTACGCGCAGCGCATCGTCGACAACTCCCGCGCCCTCGCCGAGGGCCTGACGCGGCGCGGCGCCACCCTCGTCACCGGCGGCACCGACAACCACCTCAACCTCATCGACGTCGCCGGCTCCTACGGCCTCACCGGCCGTCAGGCCGAGGCCGCGCTCCTGGAGTCCGGCATCGTCACCAACCGCAATGCCATCCCGTCCGACCCGAACGGCGCCTGGTACACCTCCGGCATCCGCGTCGGCACCCCCGCGCTCACCACCCGGGGCCTCGGCACCGCCGAGATGGACGAGGTCGCCGCCCTCATCGACCGGGTCCTGACCACCACGCAGCCGGGCACCACCAAGTCCGGCGCCCCGAGCAAGGCCGCCCACGTCCTGGACGAGAAGACCGCCGACGAGATCTCGCGCCGCGCGACCGACCTGGTGGCGGGCTTCCCGCTGTACCCGGAGATCGACCTGGGCTGAGGCGCCCCGCCAGGGGCGCGGGGAACTGCGCGACCGGCCCACCACGGCCCGCAGTTCCCCACGCGCCGCCCGCCCGGGACCCGTGCACGAGACCCGCCCGGGAGCCACGCGCCGCCCACCGCGGAGCCCGCCCACCGGACCCCCATAGCCGTGCGCCGAAGCCCCTGCGCTCTCTGCGACAATGAAAAACATGGCCTCTGATCGACCCCGTGTGCTCTCCGGAATCCAGCCCACCGCAGGTTCGTTCCACCTCGGCAACTATCTCGGCGCCGTACGCCAGTGGGTGGCCCTCCAGGAGACCCACGACGCGTTCTACATGGTCGTCGACCTGCACGCGATCACGATCCCGCAGGACCCGGCCGAGCTGCGCGCCAACACCCGCCTCGCCGCCGCCCAGCTCCTCGCGGCCGGACTCGACCCCGAGCGCTGCACGCTGTTCGTCCAGAGCCATGTCCCCGAGCACGCTCAGCTCGCCTGGGTCATGAACTGCCTCACCGGGTTCGGCGAGGCCTCCCGTATGACCCAGTTCAAGGACAAGTCCGCCAAGCAGGGCACCGAACGCGCCTCTGTCGGCCTCTTCACCTACCCGATCCTCCAGGTCGCGGACATCCTGCTCTACCAGGCAGGCGAGGTCCCCGTCGGCGAGGACCAGCGCCAGCACATCGAGCTGACCCGCGACCTCGCCGAGCGCTTCAACGGCCGCTTCGGCCAGACCTTCACCGTCCCGAGGCCGTACATCCTCAAGGAGACGGCGAAGATCTACGACCTCCAGGACCCGGGCGTCAAGATGAGCAAGTCGGCGTCCACGCCGAAGGGCCTCATCAACCTCCTCGACGAGCCGAAGGCGACCGCGAAGAAGGTCAAGAGCGCCGTCACGGACACGGACACCGTGATCCGCTACGACGCTGCCGAGAAGCCCGGTGTGAGCAATCTCCTCACCATCTACTCGACCCTCACCGGCACCTCGGTCGCCGACCTGGAGAAGAGCTACGAGGGCAAGGGCTACGGCGCCCTCAAGACCGACCTCGCCGAGGTCATGGTGGAGTTCGTCACCCCGTTCCGGGAGCGCACCCAGCAGTACCTGGACGACCCCGAGACGCTGGACGCCGTCCTCGCCAAGGGCGCGGAGAAGGCCCGTACCGTCGCCGCGGAGACCCTCGCCCAGGCCTACGACAGAGTCGGCTTCCTGCCCGCGAAGCACTGAGCGCAGCTCAGGGCGGCTCAGGGCAGCACAGAGCGGCACACCGGGCACGGCCGGGCACGGGGAGTGGCGGCGCGGGGCGTGGGGCGCGGGGCACTGAGGCGCACGGCCGTACGCATGTCGTCGCACGACCGTCCGCACGTCCTGCTCCGAAGCGCCGCACATCACTCCCGCTGCGCCTGCCCACGGCCCGGTCCGGGCCGTACAGTCGAAGGCGGACGGCAAACAGCACAGACGACTCACAACTCACCGGAAACCGCCGGATCCCACCGGACCGCCCCGGACCACACCGGATCGCACCGGGCCCATTCGGCACGACGAGAAGGAGACACGACGTGGGGACCGTAACGATCGGCGTGTCGATCGCGGTCCCGGAGCCTCACGGCAGCCTGATCCAGGCGCTGCGCGCGGGCTTCGGCGACGCCGCGGCTCTCGGTATCCCCACCCATGTCACCCTGCTCCCGCCGACCGAGGTCGACGAGGCCGGCCTTCCGGCCATCGGGCGGCATCTCACCGAGGTGGCGCGTTCCGGGAGACCGTTCCCGATGCGGCTGTCCGGCACCGGCACCTTCCGGCCCATGTCGCCGGTCGTGTACCTGCGGATCGCCGAGGGCACCGAGGCGTGCACCTGGCTCCAGAAGCAGGTCCGTGACGCCTCCGGGCCGTGCGCCCGCGAACTCCTGTTCCCGTACCACCCGCATGTCACGGTGGCGCACGGCATCGACGACCCCGCCATGGACCGTGCCTTCGAGGAGCTCGCCTCCTACGAGGCCGACTGGTCCTGCACCGGCTTCGCGCTCTACGCGCGCGGCACCGACGGCACCTGGCGCACCCTGCGCGAGTACGCCTTCGGCGGCGCGGTGGTCCCGCCGCAGATACCTCACGCGGACCGGGACCGGGGCACGATCCCCAGCCGCTGAGCCGCCCGCCTGCACCAGCCTGCACCAGCCTGCACCCGCCTGCGCCCGGCCGACCGGTCAGCCGGTCAGCCGGTCGGCAAAGCATCGCCCGTTCGTGTCACCGCAGGTCGCACTTCCGCGCTTTCGGGGAACCCGGAGAACCGGGGAACCCGGAGAACCGGGGAACCCACGGATCGCGCGGAGGGCAGGGCTCGGACATGGACTGGCTGAAGAGGCTCCCGTTCGTAGGACCTCTCGTGACGCGTCTGATGCTGACGCACGCGTGGCGGTCGTACGAGCGGCTGGACCGGGTGAAGTGGACCCGGCTGGCCGCCGCGATGACCTTCATCAGCTTCATCGCGCTCTTCCCGCTGCTGACCGTCGCCGCGGCCGTCGCCGCCGCCACGCTCAGCGCCGGCCAGCAGCAGAAACTGGAGAACAAGCTCGCCGAGCAGGTGCCCGGTATCTCCGACCAGCTGGACATCAACGGCCTGGTCCACAACGCGGGCACGATCGGACTGATCGCCGGAGCGGTGCTGCTGCTGACCGGCATCGGCTGGGTCGGCCAGGTGCGGGACTGTCTGCGCGCGGTGTGGGAACTGCCCGACCGCGAGGAGAACCCCCTCGTCGCCAAGGCACGGGACGCGGGCATCCTGGTCGGCCTCGGCGGCGCCGTCCTCGTCACGTTCGCCGCGTCCACGATCGGTTCGGCCGCCGTCGGCTCGACGGCCCGCGGGCTCGGCCTCGACGAGCACGGCTGGAGCAGCGTCCTGCTGCGGGCCGCCGCGTTCGCCGTGGCCGTGCTCGCCGACTTCCTGATGCTCCTCTACGTCCTCACCCTGCTGCCCGGCGTGGAACCGCCCCGCCGTCGCCTCCTCGTCGCCGCACTCCTCGGCGCGATCGGCTTCGAACTGCTGAAGCTGCTGCTCAGCGGCTATATCCAGGGCGTCGCCACGAAAAGCATGTACGGCGCGTTCGGGGTGCCCGTCGCCCTGCTGTTGTGGATCAACTTCACCGCGAAACTCGTCCTGTTCTGTGCTGCCTGGACGGCGACACCGAGCAGGGAGCGCGAGGCGAGTGAGGCGAGTGAGGTGAGTGAGGTGCAGGAGCCGAGTAAGTCGGCTGAGCCGAACGAGCCGAACGAGCCGAACGAGCAGACCAAGACAGCTGAGCCAAGCAAACCAACTGAGCCGAGCAGGCAGACCGAGCCGAAGGAGCCGGATCAGCCGAGCAAGGGCGCCGGACCCGGCGAGTCCGGTGACGGCGACGGTGCCGGTGACGTCACTTGCGGCGGCGCACCAGATCGGGCAGCGGCCACCGGCGGTTGACGAGGAATCCGCCCGCCGCGAGCAGCAGCACCACCCCGCCCGCGATCCCGAGCGCGATCCCCGCGCCCCTTGACCCGCCCCCGGCCTGCGCCGCCGCCGGTGCCTTCGAGGCGCTGTCGCCGCCCGCCTCGCCCGCGGACGCCGTGGCCCCCGCCTGCGCGCCCGCCGAGGCGGTGGCCGCAGCACCCTTGGGCGCCACCAGCGTGCCCACCGGGGTCACCTTCCCGGCCGCCTGGAACCCCCAGTCGAACAGCTTGGCGGTCTCCTTGTAGACCTCGTTGTGCTCCGTGGCCTCCGGTTTCATCACCGTGACCAGCAGCACCCGGCCGTTCCGCTCCGCGACGCCGGTGAAGGTGGCGCCCGCGTTGGTGGTGTTGCCGTTCTTCACACCGGCGATGCCCTGGTAGACGGGTACGTCGGCGTCGCCGCTCAGCAGCCGGTTGGTGTTCTGGATCTCGAAGGACCCGCGGACCTTCTTGCCCTTCTTGTCCTTCTTCGTCTCACCGGGGAACTTGGTGCGGACGGTCGAGCAGTAGGTGCGGAAGTCCTTCTTCTGGAGCCCGGAGCGGGCGATCAGCGTCAGGTCGTACGCCGACGAGACCTGGCCGGGAGCGTCGTAGCCGTCCGGGGTCACGACATGGGTGTCGAGGGCCTGGAGCTCGTCGGCGTGCGCGTTCATGTCCTTCACGGTGTTCGCGACGCCGCCGTTCATCGCCGACAGCACATGCACGGCGTCGTTCCCGGAGCGCAGGAACACGCCCAGCCACAGATCCCGGACGGTGTAGCTCTCGCCCTCCTTTATCCCGACCATGCTGGATCCCGCGCCCATGCCCGCCAGATCGGCGGACACCACCTTGTGCTGTTCGGAGCTGGGGAACACCGGCAGCACGGTGTCCGCGAACAGCATCTTCATCGTGCTGGCCGGGGGCAGCCGCCAATGCGCGTTGTGCGCGGCCAGCACCTCGCCGGACTCGGCGTCGGCCACGATCCACGACCGCGCGCTGAGCCCCTTGGGCAGCACGGGCGCCCCGGTGCCGAGCTGGGCCTGCGTCCCGGACTGCCCCAGGCGGGCCCCGCCCACCGTCGACATGGTCGCCGGGGGAGTGGCCGAGGGACTGGTGCCGGGGCTCGGCGCGGCGAGGGCGGCGCCCGGCGCGGCGAGGGCGCCGGTCAGGGCGAGGGAGAGCGCGGCGGCGGAGGTGATCAGTGCGCGTCGGCGGTTACTGGGCGTCATGGCGGTGTCGGGGCGTCCGGTCGTCAGGGGGGCGGTCTTGGGGAGAGCGGTCGTCAGGGAGCTGGCCATCAGGGAGCTGGTTGTCAGGGAGCTGGTTGTCAGGGGTGGGGGCACGTCCGAGAAGGTACCTGCCGCGCGCGGCGCCGCCCTCATGCCCGGCCCACCCCGGCCACAGAACCGGCCGGAGGACGGAGATACTGAACCTATGAAGCTCAGCCGTCCCGTCTCCTGGTTCCTGCTCGCCTTCGGGGTATGGAGCTGGGTCATTTGGGTCACTTTCGTAAAAAACCTAATTAAAGACAGCAGTGGGCAGGCCTTCGACGGCGGCCACCCGACGGCGTTCTTCTGGGTCCATCTGGCGCTGGCCGTCGTCTCCTTCGTATTGGGGACGGTCATCGGGGGCATCGGGTTGCGCGGACTGCGCGCACTGCGCCGGACGTCATAGCGGGAGCTGCCGACACGTGGTCATCGTCTTGATCCACGAGGCCGTGAAGCACCACGTCGACGTCCAGCTCTCCGGCCACACCCACGGCGGCCAGCTCTGGCCAGGCAACCTGATCGCCGCCGCGGCCAACCCGACCGTCGCGGGCCTGGAGCGCTACGGCGACACCCAACTCCACGTCACCCGCGGCGCCGGGGCCTGGGGTCCGCCGACGCGGGTGGCGGCGCCGTCGGACATCACGGTCATCCAGCTCGTGTCCCGGCAGGCATAGGCGCGAGCGGTCCGGGTTTTCGCCCCCGCCGCCCCTTCCCGTTCCCGTCCCTGGGGGCTGCGCCCCCAGACCCCCGCCTGTCGGCCCTTCGGGCCTCGTCCTCAAACGCCGGACGGGCTGAATTCAGCCCCTCCGGCGTTTGAGGAGCGGGGGTACGGGGGCTGAGCCCCCGTGACGGGACGGGTAGGGGCGGCGGGGGCGAGCAACCCGGACTGTGCGTCCGGCACCCCCGCGGGCAGGGTGACCGTCACCGCGAGCCCCTTCTCCGGTGCCGTGCACACGCTCACGTCGCCGCCGTGCGCGCGGACCACGCCCTGCACGATCGCCATGCCGAGCCCGCTGCCCGCACCGCCGCCCGCCCGGAAGAAACGGTCGAAGATCCGCGCCGCGTCGTCCTCCGCGAGCCCCGGACCCTCGTCCGCGACACACAGCCGTACGACCCCGTCCGCCCGCTCGACCCCCAGCCGCACCGGCACCTCGTCGGGTGTGTGGATACGCACGTTGGTGAGCAGGTTGCCCAGGACCTGCCGCAGCCCGGACTCGTCGGCGTGCACCAGCAGGGCACCCTCGGCGGACACCGTGACCGGCCGCTGAGGCTGCTGCACCCTCAGATCCTCGGCGGCCTCCCGCACCAGCCTGCTCAGATCGACGTTGCGGAAGCGCACCTCGGGCTGCTGGTCGAGGCGGGCCAGGATCAGCAGCTCGTCGACCAGCCGCCCCATCCGGTCCACCTCGCCGTTCATCCGGTCCCAGGCCCGCTGCCGCTCGTCCCGCTCGCGCAGCATGCCCCGCTCGTAGAGCTGGAGATAGCCGCGGATCGCGGACAGCGGGGTGCGCAGTTCGTGCGAGGCGTCCGCGACGAACCGGCGCAGCTGGGCCGCGCTGCGCTCGCGCGTGCGGTACGCCGACTCGACCTGGTGGAGCATCGAGTTGAGGGCCAGCCGGAGCTGCTCGACCTCCTGCGTCGGATGCTCGCTGGAGGGCACCCGCCGGGTCAGATCGCCCTCGGCTATCGCCGACGAGGTCTCCACCATGTCCTCCAGCGGGCGCAGCCGACGGCGCACCTCGAACAACGTCAGACAGGCCAGCAGCGCCAGCAGCAGGGTGCCGACGGTCAGATCGAGGCGCAGAGCCTTGGCTATGCCCTGGTGGAGTCCGTCGGAGGAGCTGGATATCTCCACGTAGGAGCCGTCGGCCAGCCGGACGGCGACGGCGCGGTAGGCGGCGCCGTGGACGCTGATCTCCCGCGCACCGGCGGCACGGGCCAGCCGGCTCGGGTCACCGACCGCCTCGGCCAGCGCCCGCTGCGAGCCGGACGGCGCGAACCCGGCGATCGGCAGCGCCCTGCCCCGGCCGTCGACCAGCGTGAACACCGAATCCGGGCTCGGGCTGCCGGTGGGCGTGGCGACGAACTTGTCCCGGATGACCGCCAGCGCGGCCAGCGAGTCGAGCTGCTTCCTGGTCAGCGGCGTACTGCTCAGCGAGTCACGGGTCTTGGTCAGATGGGTGTCGATCTGGTCCAGCAGATAGTGCCGCATGCCCATCAGGCTCACCGCGGTCGCCGCCACGATGCCGAGGGCGAGCAGCGCCACGTTCGTCATCGTCAGCTTGCCGCGCAGCGAGTGGATGCCGTGCTTGCAGCGCAGCAGCGTGGGCAGTTTCCAGCGACGCGGCCGTGGCGGGGTCGGTCGTGGCGGTGTCGATCGTGGCGGGGTCGGTCGTGGCAAAGTGGGTTTCATGCGAGCCCGTATCCGACACCGCGCCGGGTGGTGATCACCGGCGGTCCGAGGGCGTCCAGCTTGCGGCGCAGATAGCTGATGTACGTCTCGACCACGGTCGACTCGGCCGGGGCGTGCTCGTACTGCCAGACATGGCGCAGCAGTTGCTCCTTGGGCACGACCTGGCCGCCGTTGCGCACCAGGAACCGCAGCAGCGCGTACTCGGTGGGGGTCAGCTCGACCGTGCGGCCCGCGCGGCGCACCGAGTACGTCGCCTCGTCCAGCTCCAGATCGCCGTAGCGCAGCGGCGGGCGCTGCGGGAGCACATCGGCGGGGCGGGTGCGGCGCAGCACGGCGCACATCCTCGCGACCACCTCGTCGATGTTGAACGGCTTGGTGATGTAGTCGTCGCCGAAGCCGAGCGCGCCGACTATCTCGGCGGGCGAGTCACGGGCGGTGAGGAAGATCAGCGCCAGCTCGGGCCGTCGTGTGCGCAGTTCACGGCCGAGGGCGCGCCCGTCGCCGTCCGGCAGCATCACGTCGAGCAGGGCCGCGTCCGGCCGGGTGCTCTCGGCGAGGGCCAGCGCCTCGCGGACGGTGCCCGCGGTCATCACTTCGAAGCCGTGGTAGCGCAGGGCGATGGCGAGGACGTCCGCGATGCTCGGTTCGTCCTCCACGACCAGCACGGTGCCTGGAGCCGTCATGCCCCCAGTATCCGCATCGCCACTGACAACGGGCGAGGCCCGCTCTTTGGAGTTCCTTGAGAGTCATGGCGCGCCGCCTCCGCGTGCCCGCGCCGCGGCCGATTCTGGTGCGCAGGACCTGGGGGACCGACCGACTGAACACGAAGGAGCTTGAGCGTGGCGGCATGGGCACGATGGTGCTACAGGCATCGGCTGGTGGTCCTGGTGATATGGCTGGGGGCGCTGCTCGGCCTCGGATTCTCGGCGTCGGCGGCGGGTACGGAGTACGCGAACGTCTTCTCCCTCCCGAACACGGACTCCAAGAGCGCCTACGACCTGATGGAGAAGGCGTTCCCGGCCAGTTCGGGTGACACCGACACGGTGGTGTGGAAGACCGACGGCGGTTCGGTGCGGGACGCCTCGGTGAAGTCCCGTATCCAGCCCGCACTGGACGAGATCGCCAAGATGAAGGGCGTCGGCGACGTCACCGGCCCCTATACGAGCGAGCGCGGGGCGACGCAGGTCAGCCGTGACGGGAAGATCGCCTACGCGCAGATCACCTTCACCCAGCGTGCCAACGAGGTGCCGAAGGCACTCGTCCAGGACGTCGTGGACACCGCGCAGCACGCGGGCGGTCAGGGCCTTCAGGTCGAGCTGGGCGGGCAGGCCATCCAGCGGGTGCAGGAGCCGCCGCAGGGCCTGTCGGAGTCGGTCGGCATCCTCGCCGCGGCCGTGGTGCTGTTCCTGGCGTTCGGCTCGTTCTTCGCGATGATGCTGCCCATCGGCATCGCCGTGTTCGGCGTCGGCACCGGCCTGTTCACCGTGCAGCTGCTCAGCCACACCACCGACATCCCCGACATCGCCCCGCTGCTGTCCTCGCTGATCGGCCTCGGCGTCGGCATCGACTACGCCTTGTTCATCGTCACCCGGCACCGGCGGGGCATCCTGCGCGGCATGGACCCGGAGGATTCGGCGGTCACCGCCCTCAACACCTCCGGCCGGGCCGTGCTGTTCGCGGGCGGCACGGTGTGCATCGCGCTCGCCGGGATGCTGGTGACCAACCTGCGCTTCCTGGACGGCGTGGTCATCGGCACCTCGCTCACCGTTGTCTTCAGCGTCCTCGCGGCCACGACACTGCTGCCCGCCCTGCTGGGCTTCCTCGGCCCGCGGGTGCTCAGCCGCCGCCAGCGCCGTCGGCTCGCGGCCGAGGGGCCCGAGCCGGAGCGGACGAGCGGCCCGGCGGCCCGCTGGTCGGCGGCCGTGCAGCGGCGCCCGCGCTCGGTCGCGCTGCTCGCCGTGGTCGTCATGGCCGTGCTCGCCCTGCCCGTCCTCTCGCTGCGCCTCGGCGCCACCGACCAGGGCAACGACGACGCGTCCACGACCACCAGGAAGGCCTACGACCTGCTCGCCGAGGGCTTCGGCCCCGGCTTCAACGGCCCGCTCCAGGTGGTCGTCTCCAGCGGCGACACCACCACCCTCGTCAAGGACATCCAGGCGACCGACGGCGTGGCGCAGGCCGCCGCGCTGCCGCCGCGCGCGGGCGTGACCGTCGTCCAGGTCGTCCCGACCACGTCACCGCAGTCCGCGCAGACCGACGACCTCATCGACACGCTGCGCGACACAGTGATCCCGGATGCGGGGGCGAAGGCCCATGTCGGCGGGGTCACCGCGGTCTCCAAGGACTTCGCGTCCGTCACGGGCGACCGGCTGCCGCTGTTCATCGGCACGATCATCGGCCTGGGCTTCCTGCTCCTGCTGGTCGCCTTCCGCTCGCTGGTCGTGCCGCTGACGGCCGCCCTGATGAACCTGATCGCCGCGGCCGCCTCCTTCGGCGTGCTAACCGCGGTCTTCCAGTGGGGCTGGGGCCTGGACCTGCTCGGACTCGGCAAGGAGGGCCCGATCAACGCCTTCCTCCCGGTCATCATGCTGTCCCTGCTCTTCGGCCTCTCCATGGACTACCAGGTGTTCCTGGTCAGCCGTATGCACGAGGAGTGGGTCCACACGAAGGACAACGCACGCGCGGTCCGGGTCGGCCTCGCCGAGACCAGCCGCGTCATCAACAGCGCAGCACTGATCATGGTGTGCGTCTTCATGGCCTTCGTCCTCAGCGGCGACTCCGGGGCGGCTATGGCGGGCGTGGGCCTGGCGGCGGCGGTCGCGCTCGACGCGTTCATCCTGCGTACGGCGCTGGTTCCGGCGGCGATGCATCTGCTGGGCCGCTCCAACTGGTGGCTGCCGGCCTGGCTGGACAAGCGCCTGCCGCATCTCGCGGTCGAGCCCGCGGAGGACCCCGCCGGCCCCTCCGACACCGGCCCGTCCTCCGTCGTCCACGGCTTCATCCGCACCGCCGACGGCGGCCCCGTGGAGGGCGCGACCGTCACCCTTCTCTCCCGCGGCGGACTCCGTCTCGACCAGGTCAGCTCGCTGGCCGACGGCTCGTACATCGTGTCGGTCCCGGCGCCGGGCGGCTATCTGCTGTCGACGACGGCGGACGCGTACAGCACCTCGGCGAGGCAGATAGAGGTGCTGGACGGCCCGCTGGTCTACGACGTGGAGCTGACGGAGACCGGTGTGGACGCCGTGAACTGAGCACTCACCCCGCTGACTTCCTGCCGGGCCCGGGCAGCACCCGTACTACCCCGGTCAGGCCCGGCAGGAAGTCGGTGAACAGCTCGTGCCCCTCCCGTACGAGGGGTCGCAGCACCCGGAACCGGGCCAGGGACACCGCTCGCTCGGCGAGCCGGGCGCCGCGTTCGGCGAGCCGGTAACTGCTCTCGCGCCCTTCGGTGCGGTCGAAGATCCAGTACAGCACGAGCCCCATCTGCGCCAGCCACATCATCTCGGGCAGCACATCGCGCAGCTCGTCGGGCACCTTGGTCTTCACGGCCCCAGCCAGCACCTCCCGGTGCACGGCGATCGCCGCCTCACGAGCGGGCTCCGACTCCTCGGAGAAGGGGCTGAGGGGACTGTCCGGGTCGGCGGCGTTCTTGAAGAACTGGACGGCGAACTCGTGGTACGGCGTCGCGATGTCGAGCCACGCCTTGAGCACCCCGGCGAGCCGGGTCTCCAGCTCGGTCTCCCGGTCCAGGATCGGCCGGATCACCACCCGGTGCTCGGCGGCGATCCGGTCGTAGAAGCCCTGGATCAGGTGTTCCTTGCCCTCGAAGTAGTAATAGGCGCTCCCGACGGAGACCCCGGCCTCCTGAGCGATGGCCCGCATCGTCGTCTTGTCGTACCCCCGCTCGCGGAACAACCGCATGGCGGTCTCCAGAATCAGCGCACGGGTCTGCTCGGACTTGCTGGGCCCGTCGCTCTTGGGCCCGTGGTTCTTCGGGCTGTCGCTCTCGGGACCGTCGTTCTTGGGTGGCACGCCGGGAAGCCTAACCAGTCGCGCCCGGTGCCCCTTGCCGCTGACGTGAGCGCCCGAGCTCGGGCCGGCTGCTGTAGTCGGTGAGACCGAGGAGGTTGCCCCAGGGATCGGCGAACTCGACGGTCCAGCCGGTGGCCACGGGAAAGGCCTCGTCGAGCGGGGTGATCCCGCCGGCGGCCAGCACCCGCGCCGCGGCCCGCGCGTCCGGCACCTCCAGCCACACCCGGGGCGCGGCCCAGGGCGGCGGCCGGTGCCCGAGCGCCTCCTCGACCCGCAGCACGATCCCCGCCGTCTCCCGGCCGACGTCGAGCAGCGCGATCCCGGCCTCGTCGAGCCGGAACCGCACCGTGAACCCGGCACGCTCGTAGAACCCGACGGCCTGACCCAGATCCCCCACGGGCAGCAGCACATTGTCGAACCCGAGCAACTCGTACGACGCATCGCCTGACATGTTGCCTGACATACCGTCAGATTAGGCCCCCGGGCCCATCGGAGCCCGCTGACATGCCGTCCGGCCTACAGCCCGCATGACCACCTGAGGCATGATGACCGGGCTGACAACCACATATTCCCGTCCGTCCAGGAGCATTCCGATGGGAACGTCGCTCCTGCGGTCCGGGCGCAAACCAGCACCCGGTGGGCGATTGAGGAGTGTTTCCAGGACGCGAAGAACGAATGCGGCTTGGACCAGTGCGAGGTGCGCCGCTATGTCGGCTGGTCACATCACCCTTGCATGCTGCTCATGCTTTCCTGGCTGCCGTTCCTCTTTGGATGAGCAACTGGTTGAAGGGCGACGGGCTTTAAACATCGCACGGTTGCCTCATCTGGCGAACAAAAGCGGCTATTCAGTAATGAACCGCAGCGTAGCGATCTTGTGATCATCGTCATCGCGTCACGCGGCACTTACAACTGGTCAATGCATTCATCTCACATCTAAGGTCACCAGGTGTACCTGTCGTGTCCCTGTTTAACGTTGCGGCTGAAAAAGGGACATGTCGGTCGCTCACACGACGCTTCGTCTGACGGCGGACCTGCGCACGCGCTTCGTCGCCAGGCACCGATCCGGGGGGATCA
Source organism: Streptomyces sp. YIM S03343 (assembly GCF_054729195.1). Taxonomy (NCBI): domain Bacteria; kingdom Bacillati; phylum Actinomycetota; class Actinomycetes; order Kitasatosporales; family Streptomycetaceae; genus Streptomyces; species Streptomyces sp. YIM S03343. The sequence continues at coordinate 3,662,985 of NZ_JBPUKX010000001.1, read as the reverse complement.
GTTTGACCACCACCTACTGGAGCAGACGACGCGTGCTCGGCGCCCTCGCGGCCACCGCAGCCGTCGCTGCCACCTCGAGCCTCGTCCTCAGCCCGTTACCCGCCCAGGCCGACATGCTGCCGACCGACGACGGCGGTGACCCGCTCAACCTGCCCGGCACCGACCGGGCGAAAGCCGTCCAGGCATGGCTGCTGGGCGGCCCGGCCGTCCGAGCCGCCGCGGAACTGGCGTTGATCGGTTCCGACACCGGCATACAGACCTTCCTGACTGTGGACCTTCCCAAGGCCACGTCGGACGACAACCGGATGGCGATCCTCACCTCCCTCGTCGGAGGCGGCAAGGGCGTCCAACGTGAGGCCACCAAGGCGATCGACGGCGGTGACGCCGCCATCACCGCGTTTCTGACGGGCGGCTTCAAGACGGCCTTGCTGGAAGACTTGCGCGTGGCCACACTGACCGTGCTGACCCAGGGTGCCAAGGCCGTCCAGCGCGATGCCGGAGCCGCTCTGGACGCGGGCACTCAGACCGCGCTGGAGGCGTTCCTCCGCGACGGCCAGTACACCGCCCGCATGGAGGACATGCGCGCCGAGGTGCTCACCCTCACGGTCCAGGCAGGCCCGGAGGTGAAGAAGTACGCCTCCCGCGCCCTGGACGGAACCGACAACGATATCGAGTGGTTCCTCGAGACCGGCCAGCACATCGCCCGTGCCCGCGACCAGGAATCTGCGACGATCGAGGAACTTGTCGCGCTCGTCCAGCGCGAAGGCAAGTTGGCAGACGCGAAGACCAAGAAGGCTGTGACGGCCGCGCAGAAGGCCGTGGATGCCGCACAGAAGGCCAAGGAGGCCGCGGAGACGGCGGCGGCCGAGGCACAGGCCGCTCAGAACGACGTGGTCAAGTCGGGCAAGGCGGCCCGCAAGGCCGCCGACGCCGCGCAGGGCGCGGCGAATGCCGCCAGGGTCGCCATCAGCGCCTCCCACACCGCGGTCGACGCGTCCCGCCGCGCCGCCTATGCCGCTACCGCTGCGAGCCAGGCCGCGGCCACCGCCGGATCCGCCGCCGCCAGGGCGTACAACGCCGCCATCGCCGCTTCGAAGGACGCATCCAAGGCGTCCGCCGCCAAGGACGCAGCGGTCGCCGCCCGCAATGCCGCGGCCAAGGCCCGTACCGCTGCGAAGGCCGCCGACTACGCCGCCACCGCCTCGGTCCAGGCCGCGAGCGCGGGCGCCTCCGCCGCCTCGGCGGCCCGCAACGCCGCCTCCGCCGCGAATGCCTCCGCAGCGGCCGCTTCCGCCGCCGGCAAGGCGCAGGCGGAGGCCGCGGAAGCCCGGCGGCAGGCGGAGATCGCGAACACCAACGCCGCGATCGCAACCAGTGCCGCAGGGACGGCACAGACGCTGGCGAACGCTGCGGCGCAGGCCGCCCGCACCGCCCGCGACGCCGCGAACAGTGCGGCCGACCACGCGCAGAAGGCCGCGGAGGCCGCCGAATGGGCGGTTCAGTACGCGGGCCAGGCCGTCGAGTACGCGACGAAGTCGACCGACTTCGCCAACGAGGCCACCAAGGCCGCGAACACCGCCACCGACGCCGTCGCCCAGGCGATCGAGGTGGAGAAGAAGGCCCGGGAAGGCGAGCAGCAGCGCCTGGATGACGACATGCGACAGGCGATGGCGGAGACCCGCCTGCTCGCACAGATCGAGGACGAGGAAAGGGCCAAGTACGTCGAGAAGCGCGCACAGAGCGAGCAGACCGACGCGGCCACGAAGGACCTTGTCTCCCAGGCTGAGACAGCCCTGAAGGCGGGCGACACCGGCCTTGCCGCGATGCTCGGGCGCAAGGCGGCCATCGCCCTGATGAACAGCCTCGGCACATGGTCGCGCGAGGCCGCAAGGTACGCCCTGTCCGGCACGGACGCCGACATCCATGCCTGGATCGACACCGACCGGCAGCTCGCGCAGAACCAGGACGACCGGGAGACCGCCCTCTACCTCGCCCAGGTCTGCGGTCCGGACATCGGCGATGCCTCGGCTCTGGCGCTGGAGAGCACTGGCGCCGGTGCCGTGGCCGACTTCCTGAGCAACGGCGTCATCGAAGCCGCCAAGGACAACAATCGCGTCCGGATCCTCCGCATTCTGGCCGCCAGCCCCGGAAGCGCGGTGAAGAAGGCGGCGAACGACGCACTGGACGCCGGCACCGCCAGGGCCCTGCACGAATTTTTCAGCACCACGTACCCCCCGGCACAGCGGGATGACGATGTGGTCGCCACCCTCGCCCTCATCGATACGGCAGGCCCGTACACCAAGGCGTACGCCCAGGCCGCGATGGACGGCCCGGACTGGATCCGCCGCCACTTCGTCGCCTCGGTGCAGTACAAGACGGCGCAGCTCGACTACGACCTCGCCTGCCACACCGCCGCCATGCAGGGTGCGATCGCCGGTGCCGCGAAGATCGCGAAGAAGGCATGGGAGGACGCCGCTCGCGCCCAGCAGGCGGCGGCTACGGCACGCAACGCCGCCCAGGACGCGCTGGATTGGGCGGCGAAGGCACGCGGCTTCGCCGCAGATGCCCAGAAGTGCTCCGATCAGGCGAACGCGAACGCAGCCGCGGCTGAGAAGTCCGCCCAGGACGCGCAGAACTCGGCCGACCGGGCCAAGGACGCGGCCGTGACCGCCCGTACGGCTGCCCGCTCCGCCAACTACTCCGCCCGCCGCGCCGCCGGCGCTGCCGCCAGCGCGGTGGCCTCCGCCAACTCGGCTCAGGCATCCGCCGTCGCCGCCCGTGCCTCAGCCATCCAGGCGGGCAAGGACGCGAAGGCTGCGGCCGCGGCCGCGAGTGAGGCGAACGAGATCGCCGTGACCAAGCGGCAGGCCGAGGTCGCGGCGGCTGCCAAGAAGGCGGCCGAGGAAGCACACAAAGCCAAGGAAGCCGGGCAGGACCCCGCCGACACGCCTGCCAATGACAAGGTTGATGACGACGACCTTCCCTGGTGGAAGGAAGGCGCGAGGGGGCTGGCAAGTGGTGCCAACTACCTGAGCATCATCTACGGTTTTGCCTCTGCCGGCGCCGATCTCATGGGCGCGGAGTATCTCGGCCTGGGCTTCGGTGGTGCCTCGATCCAAATGTCCGTGTACAGCACCGTGTTCACCGGGATCGGCTACGGGTTCACAAGCCGCGAATTCCTGTCGTCTCTCGGGGGAACTGCCCTGGGCATTTTCACCTTCGGTCAGTCGACGTGGATCGGGAAGGCGGGCGGTACCGCGGTGGTCACCAAGGTCACGCAGTTCGGGCACGATCTTGTATCGCCGATCACAGGCGTGCTGGGATCGCTGGGGGACCTTTTCTAGACGACCTTCATGCACAATCCGAGCCGAGGGTCGGTGACACCTCCGCCGCCGGCCCTCAGCCACCAGCGAGGAAGGAATCGCCGTGCTCGCCCGGCTTCCGCTGCCCTGTCTGCTTCTGATGGCGGCCCTTTCCACCTTGTTCCTCTGTTTCGCCCTGTACGGATGGAGCAAGGAGCGCAAGCTGGCCGCGCGGGCATGCGTCGTGTCCGTCGGCTGCTGCCTGGGCATGGTCGCCGTAGGTGCTGTTCAGTACCAAGACTGGACTGCAGGGCAGATGCTCGTCGGATACTCCTTTGCCTGGACCGGGCTCACGATCGGCTTGTTCCCGTCCCGGAAGCTGATCCGTGAATACGCTGAAGAACGTCGCCATGGTGCAGAGAAGGTGAAGTTCGAGTACCCCAAGCAGCATTGGAGATTCCTTTTCGGTGCAGTCACGGTCATGATTTTGCTGGCCTTTGTCCTCTCGTCCTGACTGCACGCCGTTCGAATCGGAATCCTGTGGGGATAGTTTACGGAAGCGGGTGAGTGGATAGAACGTTAAATGCCTCCAGGATTCGACCGGGGGAAGTGAAGAATTGCCGGTGTGTAGATGCGTTGTTGCTTCACGTCGCGCACCGGAAAACCAAGCTGGGCAAGCGGGAATGACCCGTTGCCGGAATCGGAGGGACTGCGTGTTCTGCGTGTTAATTCGAGCCGACTTACCCGCACACGAGTGCGTTCCGGCTTGCCCGGCCCAAGCCGACTGGTGAGGAACATGAAGAAGACGAATTCCCCGGTAGCGGTACCGGTGAGGTCGCACCGTAGGAGACTCATGGCCACTGCCCTCGTGGCACTGGCAGCAGGGGCCCTGACCTGGTTCACAGGGGCGAGCAGTGCACCCGCTGCCGGGCACACCGCGTCCGGAGCGGCCACCTCCGTGGTGGACGAGGCCCCCGGATACGCGGTCGAGAACTTCAACTACCCGAACGCCGACAAGATTCTCGCCGAGAAGAACATCGTTCTCAAGCGGGGCGACGGCCACATCATGCTGGCCGACTGCTCGAGCGGCACCGGCCTGCTCCAGATCATGGCCCGTGAGAAGTCGGACCCGATCTGCTTCCAGGTCGTCGGCAACTCCGGCTGGCTGACCCTGGAGATCCCGTCCGTCGTCGGTGTCAGGGGCAACAGCTACGACACCCAGGTCGACATGACCGTGGGGACCGAGGAGAAGTCCTTCGACGTCACGAAGAACGCCTGGACCCCGGTCGGTGAGGTGACGGACCCGGATGGCCGTGACTACGTGCTCGTGGAGATCAGATCGACCAAGTAGCTCAGCCGATCGCCTCTGCCGGATCTGCCCCAAGGAATCAACTGATGCGACACACCAGACCCGTGCGCCTTTCCGCACTGGCCGCCTCCCTGTTCATGCTGACTGCAGTCCCTGCCGCCGCCGTGACCGGCCCCGCCGTCTCCGCCGCCGAGACCACCTACGCCTACACCGCGCAGATCATCGTCGGTGACCACGACCGCGGCTGCTCCGGAGTCCTGGTCGACGAGGAGTGGCTGCTCACCGCGGCCAGTTGCTTCGCGGACGACCCCGCCACGAGCCTCACGGTGCCGGCGGGCAAACCCGCCAAGACCACCACCGCGACCATCGGCCGCTCCGACCTGAGCAGCACCTCCGGGGCTGTTCGTGAGATCGTCGAACTGGTGCCCCGTACCGACCGCGATGTGGTTCTGGCACGCCTGGACAGCCCGGTCACCGGGGTCGCCCCGATCGCTCTGGCCACGACCGCGCCCGCCACCGGAGAGGAACTGAAGCTCGCCGGGTACGGCCGCAGCAAGACCGAGTGGGCACCGCTGAATCTGCACACCGGCGCGTTCTCGGTGGACAGTTCCACAGCCACCACCGCCACGGTCACCGGCAAGGACGGCGTGTCCGCATGCATGGGCGACACCGGGGGCCCCCTGGTCCGCACGAGCGGAGGCACTGCTCAACTGGCCGCCCTGAGCAGCCGTTCCTACCAAGGCGGCTGCTTCGGCATCGACGCGGCCGAGACCCGCACCGGGGGCATAGCCACCCGCGTCGACGACCTGGCTTCCTGGGTGCAGTACAAGGTGAATGTCGGCCGTATCACCGACTTCAACTGTGACGGCATCCGCGACACCGCGATCGCCGACCCGGACGCCGCTGTCGGCGGTGACGCAGGCGCGGGTCTGGTCCGCATCGTGTACGGAGGGGGCAAGGGTACCGCCGAGATCACCCAGGACCTTGACACGGTTCCCGGAGGATCGGAGGCGAACGACCGATTCGGTGCGGCGCTGGCCACCTTCGACCACAACCTCGACGGCTGCACCGACCTGGTCGTGTCCGCTCCGGACGAGGACCTGGGGACGGCCACCGACGCGGGCCTGGTCAGCATCCTTCATGGTGCCCCGGGTGGGCTGACCACCGGTGACGCCGCTGTCGCCCTCCAGCAGGGCTCCGGCACCGATTCCCTCGCCGCCATGGGTGCCGAGTCCGGCGACCGGTTCGGCTACGCCCTCGCCGCCGGCACCACGAATGCCGGTGACCCGTACCTGGCCGTCGGCGCACCGGGCGAGGACGTCGGTGACCTCACCGACGCGGGCGTCGTGGTCTACCTGCACGGCACCGGCACCACCAACATCGCCATCGACCAGGACAAGCTCAGGAGGGGCGGCACGACGGAAGCGGGCGACCAGTTCGGCGCGGCGATCGCCGGCTCGCCGCAACTCCTCGCCGTGGGCGCTCCGGGCGAAACGGTCGGATCGTTTGCCTCCGCCGGCGGGGTAACCGTGCTCACCCACACTCTCGACGCCGACAAACTACCGATCGCCGTGGCCGGCCTCGACCAAAGTCTCGACAAGGTCGCGGGCGAGGCGGAAGCCGGCGACCGTTTCGGTGCATCGGTGGCTCTGGCCGACTCGATCCTCGCGGTCGGTTCTCCGGGTGAGGCACTCGGTGGGGCCGCCAAGGCGGGTCGAGTCGATACTTTCGGCATAGTCCTGCTGCCCGTCGGCGGCATTCGTGCCTGGGTGACCCAACTCTCCTCCCTCTACCAGGGCGCGACCGGCATCGAGGGCACCGCCGAGGCCGGTGACGCATTCGGCCAGACCCTGTCCGCCGTCAGGACCACCCCAGGTGCGGATGGAACCGCTTCGAACACTCTGCTCGCGGTCGGTGTCCCCGGCGAGGACAGCACCGACGCCACCGACTGCGGCACCATTTACGTCTTCAGACTGGGGGACGGCACCTTCACCTTCATCGGCACCACGCGCCCGGGCAAGTCCGGCATCCCCGGTACGGTCGGCGCCTCGCAGAAGGTCGGTTCCGCCATTCAGGCTACGGGCACGGACCTCTACATCGGCATGCCCTACGGGCCCGCCCCCTACGGCTCCGTGTACGCCGTACCGTGGGCCAACATCCTCACCGGTGCCACCCAGACCGTGACGACGATCAAGCCGGGCACCGGCGGCCTTCCGGCGGCCGGTAAGAGGTTCGGCTCAGCGATCCGCTGACACACCGACTCGCCTACTCCCGCCTGACCGGTCCCGCGGTGCTGACCACACCGCGGGACCGGTGCTGTCACACAAGAAGCAAGTGCCGGGCGTTGGTACGTCGGCAGCACCGGCGTCGCCATCGCCCAGCTGTTCACCTGCGGTGGGCTCGGGGTCTGGGCGCTGATCGACGGCATCATCTTCCTCACGAGCAACGACCGCACCGACAAGCAGGGCCGTGTGCTCAAGGGCTGACAACGTGTGAAACGAGGGCTCACTTCCCAGGTCGGGGAGCGAGCCCTCGTCCGTGAAACAGCGGACCGCGGTCAGAAGCGCCGCGTGATCAGGGCCCGCTTGACCTCCGCGATCGCCTTCGTGACCTCGATGCCGCGCGGGCAGGCGTCCGTGCAGTTGAAGGTCGTGCGGCAGCGCCAGACGCCGTCGCGGTCGTTGAGGATCTCCAGGCGCTGCTCGCCCGCCTCGTCGCGGCTGTCGAAGATGAAGCGGTGGGCGTTGACGATGGCCGCCGGGCCGAAGTACTGGCCGTCGGTCCAGAAGACCGGGCAGGACGACGTGCAGGCGGCGCACAGGATGCACTTGGTGGTGTCGTCGAAGCGCTCGCGCTCCTCGGCGGTCTGGAGGCGCTCGCGGGTGGGCTCGTTCGTCTCCTTGGTGACCAGGAACGGCATGACGTCCCGGTACGCCTGGAAGAACGGCTCCATGTCCACGACCAGGTCCTTGAGGACCGTGAGGCCCTTTATGGGCTCGATCGTGATCGGCTTCGTGGGGTCGATGTCCTTGATCAGCGTCTTGCAGGCCAGGCGGTTCCTGCCGTTGATCCGCATCGCGTCGGAGCCGCAGATGCCGTGGGCGCAGGAGCGGCGGAAGGTCAGCGTGCCGTCGAGGTCCCACTTGATCTTGTGGAGGCCGTCGAGGACGCGTTCCTTCGGGTCGATCTCCAGCTGGAAGTCTTCCCAGACCGCCTCGGCCGCGACCTCCGGGTTGAAGCGGCGGATGCGGAAGGTGACCGTGATGTAGGGAGAGGCCGCGGCGGCCGACTCCGCCTTGTCCAGAACGGGGGTTGCCATCAGTACTTACGCTCCATCGGCTGGTAGCGGGTCTGGACGACCGGCTTGTAGTCGAGCCGGACGGACTCGGCGCCGTCGTCGCCCACCTCGCGGTACGCCATGGTGTGGCGCATGAAGTTGACGTCGTCGCGGTTCGGGTAGTCCTCGCGGTAGTGACCGCCGCGGGACTCCTTGCGGGCGAGCGCGGAGATCGCCATGACCTCGGCGAGGTCGAGCAGGTTGCCCAGCTCGATGGCCTCCAGGAGGTCGGTGTTGAACCGCTTGCCCTTGTCCTGGATCGCCACGTTCCGGTAGCGGGCGCGGAGTTCGGCGATCTTGTCCACGGCCGTCTTGATGGTCTGCTCCGTGCGGAACACCATCACATTGGCGTCCATGGCCTCTTGGAGCTCGCGGCGCAGGGTCGCCACCCGCTCGCTGCCGGTGGAGGTCCGCAGCTGCTCGATCTGCGAGACGACGAACTCCGCCGGGTTCTCCGGGAGTTCGACGAATTCGGCGCCGTCGCTGTACTCCGCCGCCGCGATGCCGGCCCGGCGGCCGAAGACGTTGATGTCCAGCAGGCTGTTGGTGCCGAGGCGGTTGGCGCCGTGCACCGAGACGCAGGCGACCTCGCCGGCGGCGTAGAGACCGGGCACCACCGTGGTGTTGTCCGCGAGGACCTCGCCCTGGACGTTGGTGGGGATGCCGCCCATCGCGTAGTGCGCGGTGGGCTGGATCGGGATCGGGTCGGTGTACGGCTCGATGCCCAGGTAGGTGCGCGCGAACTCGGTGATGTCCGGGAGCTTGGCGTCCAGCTGCTCCGGCGGGAGATGGGTGAGGTCGAGGTAGACGTGGTCGCCCTCGGGACCGCAGCCGCGGCCCTCTCGGATCTCCGTGTAGATGGACCTCGACACCACGTCGCGGGACGCCAGGTCCTTCATCACCGGCGCGTACTTCTCCATGAAGCGCTCGCCGTCCTTGTTGCGCAGGATGCCGCCCTCGCCGCGGGCGCCCTCCGTGAGCAGGATGCCCATGCGCCAGATGCCGGTCGGGTGGAACTGGAAGAACTCCATGTCCTCCAGCGGCAGTCCGCGCCGGTAGACCGCGGCCTGGCCGTCACCGGTCAGGGTGTGCGCGTTGGACGTCACCTTGAAGAACTTGCCGCAGCCGCCGGACGCGTAGATCACGGCCTTCGCCTGGAAGACGTGGATCTCGCCCGTGGCGAGCTCGTACGCGACGACTCCCGCCGACTTCTTGACGCCGTCGACCTCGATGATCAGCTGGTCGAGGACGTAGAACTCGTTGAAGAACTCCACGCCGTGCTTCACACAGGTCTGGTACAGCGTCTGGAGGATCATGTGGCCGGTGCGGTCGGCCGCATAGCAGGAGCGGCGCACCGGGGCCTCGCCGTGGTTGCGGCTGTGCCCGCCGAAGCGGCGCTGGTCGATGGTGCCGTTCGGGGTGCGGTTGAACGGCAGGCCCATCTTCTCCAGGTCGAGGACGGAGTCGATGGCCTCCTTCGCCAGGATCTCGGCGGCGTCCTGGTCGACCAGGTAGTCACCGCCCTTGATGGTGTCGAAGGTGTGCCACTCCCAGTTGTCCTCCTCCACATTGGCGAGCGCGGCGGCCATACCGCCCTGCGCTGCGCCCGTGTGGGAGCGGGTGGGGTAGAGCTTGGTCAGTACGGCGGTGCGGCTGCGCTTCGTCGACTCGATGGCGGCGCGCATGCCCGCGCCGCCGGCGCCGACGATGACGGTGTCGTACTTGTGAATCTTCATGGGTGGTTGCCTCAGCCCCGTGACTAGCGGATGTTCGGGTCGAAGGTGAAGATCACCAGCGAACCCAGTACGACGGTGAACACCGTGGCGGTGTACAGCAGGCCCTTGAGCCAGAGCCGGGTATTCGCGCGTTCCGCGTAGTCGTTGATGACCGTGCGCAGACCGTTGGCGCCGTGCAGCATCGCGAGCCAGAGCATCAGCAGGTCCCAGACCTGCCAGAACGGGGAGGCCCAGCGGCCCGCCACGAACGCGAAGCCGATCTTGGAGACACCGCCGTCCAGCACGAGCTGGATCAGCAGATGGCCGATGACCAGGACGACCAGCACCACGCCGGACAGCCGCATGAACAGCCAGGCCGCCATCTCGAAGTTGCCCCGGGTGGACTTGGGGGTCTTCGCGGTGCGCTTGCGCGGGGCCTCGATGAGCGGGGCCGGGTGGTCGACGTCGTAGTACGAGGCGCTCTCGACGGGACCGATCCCGGAGGCGGGGGACTCAGTGGTGGACATGGGCGTCAGCTCCCGAACAGGACACGAGCGGCGTGGCCGAGGACCGGGTAGATCGCGCCGGCCATCAGGACGACCCAGACGCCGACGACGGACCACAGCATCTGCTTCTGGTAGCGCGCGCCCTTCGACCAGAAGTCGACGGCGATGACCCGCAGGCCGTTGAGCGCGTGGAACAGGATCGCGGCGACGAGGCCGTACTCCAGCAGCCCGACGATCGGCGTCTTGTAGGTGGCTACGACCTTGTCGTAGTCCTCGGGCGAGACACGGACGAGCGCGGTGTCCAGCACATGGACGAACAGGAAGAAGAAGATGAGGACCCCGGTGACTCGGTGAGCCACCCAGGACCACATTCCTTCCCGTCCGCGGTACAGCGTTCCAGCCGGCACGGAAGGACCCTCCGGGAGCGGGGACTAGGGCCGCGCCGGCTCGGTGTCGGTCGGGCCCGGCCGGGTACGGTCCACCGGCCCCCAGCATCGTAGCCAGCCGCTGGGCGCTTGCTCAGTGGGGGGCCGGTTGTGTGATCCAACTGGCACCGAACGAGTGAGCTGCGCCGCCGGGTCTGGGATAGGGTGTCCGGTTATGTGTGGGGTCCAAGGGACTCATGCGTCGGGCCCAGGGGCCAGCACGAGGCCCAGTCGGGCCCTTGCCAGACGCCGCAGCTGCTCCGCGGCGACCACCCGTTCCTCGTCCGGATCGTTCGCCAGCCGTGACCGGATGCCCTCCAGGGTCCGGTTGAGGGCCTCCTCGGGCGCCACGTCGTCCAGACAGATGACGAACGGATGTCCGAATTTCACCGCGTACGCCGAGTGGGCCGCCTTCAGGGCGGTACGGGCCGCCAGATAGGTCGAGTACGACGGGTACGCGGGGCTCGTCGGATACACCGGGCTCGTCGGATACACGGGGTTGGCCGTATACACGGGGTTGGCCGTATACGCCGGGCTCGCCGGCGGGTACGCGGGGCTCGCCGTGTCCGGCGGGCCGCCGGGCAGCGGCTCACGGCCCAGTGCCGCCGTGAGGTCCTCGGGGGTCAGGTCGTACGCCGCCTCGTCGGACGCGGCCAGCAGGGCGGCCACATCGGGATAGGGGCGGTGCGCGGCCATCCGGTCGGCCCACCGGGGTGAGGGCAGGCAGGCCAGCAGAGTGCGGCGGGCCTCGTCGGCGGGCGCGGTGTTCAGGTCGGTGAGCGTCACGTGAGTGTCGGCAGAGGATCCTGTGGACGGTGTGATGACACGGTATCGACCGGGGTCACGGAGCGTCCGACAGATGCCCCGATTTCACCCGGACGAGAGAGTTTTGAAACAGCGAGTGGACAGCCGAGTCAGCCGTTGGGCATAGGTTGGCGGGGTGAGCCAGCACCGACGCCGACCCCCGGCGAAGAATGTGAAGCAGCGACGCGCGGTCGTCGCCGGAGTGTTCGCGGCGACCGTCGCGCTCGGGGCCGGTATCGGGATCGCCGCCTCCGGCGGTGACGGCAAGCCGTCGGACACGGCGAGCGGCCGGGCCTCCGGCACTTCGTCGGGCACCAAGGACACCGCGAACGGAATGGCCGCGACCCCGAGCCCGACCCGCTCCTACGCCCTCTCGTCGACACCCCGGGTCATCCCCGCCGTGCGCAGCCACACCCCGGGCCGTGGCCCTGGCTGGCGTCCCTCGAAGTCGTACCGCGTCGTGGTGAGCGATCCCAAGCTGGCCGACGAGGGGCAGTTGATCGCCGGTGAGCTGGGCCTGGACTACGCCGGGCAGCGCACCGACGTACGCCCCGGGGACGTACGGCTGGCGCTCGGCGGCGGAGTGGGCGGCAACGCGGAGTCGTACACCATGACGGTGAGCGGCGGCCGGGTCAGCATCAGCGGGCCCTCCGACGCGGGCGTCTTCTACGGCACCCGCACCCTCAAGCAGGAGGTGCACGGCGGCGGTACGGCCCCGGAGGGCGTCGTGCGCGACACCCCGGCCAAGCCGGTGCGCGGGCTCATGCTGGACACCGCGCGCAAGCATTTCACCGCCGCCTGGATCGAGGACCGGGTACGGGAGCTGGGCGATCTGAAGTTCAACCAGTTCGGCCTGCACTTCTCCGACGACCAGGGCTTCCGCATCGAGTCCTCCTCGCACCCGGAGATTGTCTCGGCGCAGCACCTCACCAAGGCCGAGGTCAGGAAGATCGTCGCTCTCGCCGCGTCCCGGCACATCACCGTGGTGCCCGAGATCGACTCGCCCGGCCACCTCGGCGCCGTCATCGCCGCCCACCCCGACCTCCAGCTGCGCAGTGTGCGGGGCACGGCGCCGCGCGGCACCATCGACATCTCCAAGCCCGCCGCCGCGAAGATCGTCGACGATCTGCTGGAGGAGTACGCCCTGCTGTTCCCCGGCGGCTCCTGGCATCTGGGCGGCGACGAGTACCAGGCGCTGATGGCGAGCGACCCGGCCGCCTCCTACCCGCAGCTCGCCGCCGCGGCCAAGCAGAAGTACGGCTCCTCCGGCACCGTCTCCGACCTGACCACCGGCTGGCTCAACGCCCGCGCCGCCACCGTCCGCCCCCGGCACGCCACCATGCGGGTGTGGAACGACGGCTTCTTCCGGGGCACCTCGGTCGCGCCCGCCAAGGACCTCCAGGTCGCCTACTGGACCGGCAAGGAGTACGGCGCCCGGCAGCCGCTGGAGTATCTGAGCGCGGGACGCAAGGTCGTCAACTACAACGACGAGTACCTCTATTACGTGCTCGGCCAGCCGCAGACCTTCGTCTACCCGACGGGACAGCGCATCTACGAGCAGTGGAACCCGCGGGTGCTGCGCGGCAGCACGGCCGTGCCGTCCCGCTACGACGGCCAGATCCTCGGCGGCTCCTTCGCCGTGTGGTGCGACCTCTCGGGCTCCCAGACCCAGGACCAGGTGGCCGCCGGCATCCGTATGCCGCTGCGGGCGACGATCCAGAAACTGTGGGACCCGGGCGCGCCGAAGCTGTCGTGGACGGACTTCCGCAAGCTCGCCGGCCGGCTGGGCTGAAGCCCCCTTTGCCCGGTTTCCCCGGCCCGCGGCGGGCGCTCCCGAATGTGCGCGGGGGGCGATCAAGTGTGCGCGACCGGTGATCTTATGCTCTGAGCGAACGCCTCCCGGTGTGATCGGCCATTGGCCGAAAAGTTCTTCTTCCGTATGCTCGGCCGCCTTGGCGCGATGTTCCGTGATGCTCATGGACCGTCGCGCACGGTAAGCGAAGTGCGGGCTCCGTACCGGAATGGTGCCCCGTCTTGGGAGGCGTGGATGAGCCTGGTGGAACTGGTCGCGCAGGCCGATGAACGTGGCCTGGCCGCGAGCGGACTGGCTTGTTTGGATCGGTGCGTGCCTCTGCTCGGCGGCGACGATGACGTGCTGCGGCCGCTGTGGACGTGCCTGACCGGCGAACCCGGCAGCGGGGAGTGGGGCGAGCTGGTTGACCGGGCGCGCACCGAACTGGACACCGAGAGTGCAGGGAGCGCAGGGAGTGCAGGGAGCGCCGAGGGCTGCGAGGGGGACGAGGCTGTGCTGCTCGCCCGCGGCATGCTCGCCGCCGTGCCCGTCGAGCGCACCCCGGACGCCCTGCGGGCCTGGGCCGACGACTGCTCCGTGACCGCGCTGCGGATCCATCATCTGCTCGGCCCCGCCGAGGACTCCGAGCCCCCCTTCGACCAGTGCCGTGAGGGCGTGGCCGAGGGCATGTCGCCGCTGGTCGCGGTCGAGCTGCGGCGCCAGATCGCCGTACTCGAACTGCTCGCCGAGCACGGCGCGGCCGGGCTGCGTCCGGCGCTGGAGGTGTCCACGGAGGGGCGCCGGGTGCTGCGCGCGGTGGTGCACCGCCGGGCGAGGAGCCGGGCGTAGGAATACCGGCGCGGCCCGGAGGAGGGCCGATAGGGGGTCTGGGGGCGGAGCCCCCAGGGTCGGGAACGGGAAGGGGCGGCGGGGGCGAAGACCCCGAACCCCACCCGACCCGGGAGACCCGGCGGGCGCCGGAGTGCCGACAGGTCGGCCGAGGGCGGCGCGCCCGGTCTCAGAGCAGCAGCCACTTCACCACCGCGTCGCCGTAGGTCGCGGTCTGCCGGTAGAACGCCGTCAGGCTGTCGTGCGCGGATTCGAACACCCGGCGGGTGCGGGGCTCAGCGGCGGTGCCGCCGTAGCGGGGCAGCAGATCGGTGCGGGCCAGCCGCCAGAGCGACTCGAAGTCGGCCGAGCCGAGGAATGCCGAGACCCGCACCACCTGCGGCGCGGTGAGCAGCAGGAACGGCGGTTCGGCCTGGTCGGCCGTGAACACCGGTCGGCCGCCGAGGATCACCTGGGCCCGCGGGCCCTCCTCGTCGTGGAAGGGCGGTGTGCCGGCGTACAGCAGGTCGTGGTCGAGGTAATGCCGGTCCAGCAGTCCCTCAAGATGCCGGTCGACCCGGAAACGTACGGTGTCCCAGTCGTCGTCGAACAGCTTCCGCATCCAGTTGGCGCTGTTGCGCAGGGCCGGCGGGGGCACCGCGCGCAGATGGAAGTACGTGTTCATCACCAGAAGGAGCGCACGGGCCGGGCCGGGCGTCACCATCGCCACGAACGTGCTGGTGACACGCGGGTGACCGGCCGGGGGAGGGGCGGCGCGTAAGCGAGACCCGGACCGAAAGCGCCCTGAAGCGGGGCTGCATCGACATGCGGCTCCGCCGCGATGGGGGTACCTCCCTGCTCGAACGAAGTTGAGAGCTTGGGGGAGCGACCAGCCACGACGGTGCCGCAGACGACAAACGGCACATCGCGGCACTCCCAGCGGAGCGCTTAGGCGGATTCCGGATCGCGGGTGACGAATGCGCCCCTGACCTCGCTCTTCCCTATGTGACGACTGTGACGGCAGTTCAGGAGACCCGGAGCCACACCGCGGCGAAGCCGATGCGGTGGGCGGCGGACATGGTGGCGACCATGCGCGAGGGCGCGCGGTTGTACCTCGACTACTCGGCGCAGAGCCTGTGGCGGGTGGACCGGATGATCGACGACCTGCGCCGGGAGGGCACGCCCCACCAGGCGATGGACGGCGTGCTGCGCGGGTTCGGCGCGTACACCGGGGAGGTGATCGTGCGTCAGACCGGCGGTGAGTGGGTCGGCGAGGACGAACACCGTATCCGTACGCCGGACGGCAGGCTGTGGGACCCGATCGAGGAAGCCCGCCGCTGTTTCGCCGGGTACGGGTCGCTGCGACTGCTGTGCCGCGATGCCACGGATGTCATGGATGCCACGGAAGGCTGGCAGGGGCAGGCGTAGGCGTGAGTCCCAGAGCCGAACACTCGGCAAAAACGCGGTAATAAGAGACGCCAGCGTTCCCAAATCGGCGATGCCGGGCGCAGGATGGGCCCATGGCCGACAATCGTCGTTGGTGGGCGCTGGTCGTCATCGCGCTTGCCCAGCTGATGGTCGTACTCGACATGACCATCGTGAACATCGCCCTTCCGTCCGCGCAACGCGCACTCGGCATGTCGGACGCGAACCGCCAGTGGGTGATCACCGCCTACACCCTGGCGTTCGGCGGGCTGCTGTTGCTCGGCGGCCGGGTCGCCGACCTGGCGGGCCGCAAGAAGACGTTCATGATCGGGCTTCTGGGCTTCGCCGCAGCCTCCGCGATCGGTGGCGCGGCGCAGAGTTCGGCGATGCTCTTCGGGGCCCGCGCCCTCCAGGGCGTTTTCGCCGCGCTGCTCGCGCCCTCCGCGCTGTCGCTGCTCGCGACGACGTTCACCGATCCCAAGGAACGCGGCAAGGCGTTCGGCGTCTTCGGCGCCATCATCGGCGCGGGCGCCGCCATCGGACTCCTCGCGGGCGGCTTCCTCACCGAGTATCTGAACTGGCGCTGGTGCCTGTACGTCAACGTGCCCATCGCGCTGGTCGCGTTCGCCGGCGCCTGGACCCTGCTGGCCCCCGTCCAGCGGTACCCGGGCGCCCGTCTCGACGTGCCGGGCGCGCTGCTCGGCTCCGCCGGGATGCTCTCGCTGGTCTACGGCTTCTCCGAGGCCGAGTCCCGCGGCTGGAGCGACGGAGTGGTGCTCGGACTGCTGTTCGGCGGCGTCTTCCTGCTGGGCCTCTTCGGCCTGTGGCAGACCCGGGCGCGGGTGCCGCTGCTGCCGATGACGGTGATCAAGGACCGGCAGCGCATCGGCGCGTTCTGCACCGTTCTGCTCGTCACCGTCGGCATGTTCGGCGTCTTCCTCTTCCTGACCTACTACATGCAGGGCGTCATCGGATACTCGCCGGTCAAGACGGGTGTCGCCTACCTCCCCATCACCGTCGGCATGGTCATCGGCTCCACGCAGGTCGCCGCCCGGCTGCTCAACCGGGTGCCGCCGCGCCTGCTGATCGTCCCCGGTCTGCTGGTCGCGGCGGGCGCGCTGGCGCTGATCGCCCAGGTGGGCGTGGAACCGGCGTACGCCTCGCACATCCTGCCCGGCATGCTGATGCTCGGCCTCGGTATGGGCACGGCGATGATGACGTCCGTCTCGCTGGCCACCGGCAGTGTCGCGCCGCAGGACTCCGGCGCCGCGTCCGCGACCTTCAACACGGCCCAGCAGGTGGGCGGTTCGATCGGTACGGCGCTGCTCAACACGATCGCCGCGAGCGTCACCACCCGCTACCTCACCGCCCACGCCGCTCCCGGCGCCGACAGGCGGCTGCTCCAGGCCCAGGCCACCGTGCACGGCTTCAACGTGGCCACCTGGTGGGCGATGGGCTCGTTGCTGCTGGCCGCCCTGATCGCGGCCGTGGTCATCGACGCGCCCCACGCGCCGATGCCCCACAGGGCGGAGGAAGCGGTGCCGCAGCCGGTGGAGAGCGCCACGTGAGACTGGGGCCGCCCCTTCGCCGTACGTGAGACGGTGCCTGTTCCCCGCACCGGACTTCCGCGAACGGGACCGGCCCGGGTCCCCGCCCATCAGGCGGGGACCCGGGCCGGTCCCCGTGGTTTTCCCGTTCCGGGCTTACGGCGTCAGCGTCTGCCCCAGATGCTTCCCCGCCGTCAGACCGAGCGCCGACCTGGTGAGCGCCACGGTCTGCGCCAGTCCGAGGCCGCTGCCGCCGCTCGGGGTGTACATCAGGACACCGTCGCCGCTGTCCTCGCCCTCGGCGCCGAAGACCAGGTCGGCCCGGCCGTACCCGGACAGGTCGGCCAGTGAGACCGCCGAGCCGAACCGGTCGCCGCTCTCTGTGCTGCCGGGGACACCGGCCGTGTCCTGCGAGACGGCCACCGAGCCGGTGCCGGTGAGCCCCGTGGCGCTGCCCTTGATCAGCACCGCGTTGCCCGCGTCGGCCTGGTTCACCCCGCCGCGCGTCAGATCCTCGCCGGGGACACCGGCCAGGACGTCCGCGTAGCCGTCGGCGTCGAAGTCCCCGACCGCGACGGAACTGCCGAAGGCGTCGCCGGACTCGTTGCCGCCGGGCACCGAGGCCGTGCCCTGCTGGATCACCGTCATGCCGGTCGTGGTGAACCCGGTGGCGGTGCCCGGAACCATGGTCACCTGGCCGCCGGACGCGCCGCCCGACTCGGTGGCGGAGGGCTGGCCGATGACGATGTCGTCGTAGCCGTTGCCGTTCACGTCGCCCGCGGCGATCGCGCGGCCGCCCTTGACGGAGATCACCCCGGCCTTGACCAGCCCGGTCGCCGAGCCCGTGAACCGGACGACACGGCCGGTACCGGCGGTGTCGCGGTAGTTGAGGGCGACGTCGGCGTAGCCGTCCCGGTTGAAGTCGCCGGTGGCCGCGTCGAGGTACGAGACGGCGCCGGTGGCGGTGGTGAGGGTGCCGTAGCTGGTACGGCCGTCGGTCAGCCGCACGTGGTAGCTGCCGCCCTGGCCGGTGCCCGCCGAGAACACGTCCGCCTTGCCGTCGCCGTTGAAGTCCCCGACGGTGACGGCGGAGCCGAGCTTGGCACCGGTCGCCGTGACCCCGGAGGTCGCGTAGGAGAAACCGGAGTTCAGACCCGGCCCGTAGAGCACGGTCACCCCGCCCCGGTCCGGGTGGCCGCTGGTGTCGTCCTCGCCGGGGGCGCCGATCGCGAGGTCGGCGATGCCGTCGCCGTTGACGTCTCCCCAGGCGGTCGCGGCGCCGAAGTCGTCTCCGGTCTCGGAACTGCCGGGGACGCCGGCGCTGTTCTGGGTGATGGTGCGCCGCGCCGCCGCGACCGGACCGTCGTCGCCGCCCGGTACGACGGTCACCGAGTTGGCGCGCGGGGTGCCCGCGACCAGGTCGGCGATGCCGTCACGGTTGAAGTCCGAGGTGGCCAGGGCATGCGAGACGCCAGGGGTCTTGGCCAGGGTGGCGATACGGCCGAGCTGCTTGTAGAGCCGGTCGCCGGGGCAGGCGGTGGCGTTGGTGTTCCGGTGGCCGAGGACCCGCGGCACCGTGATCGACGTGCCCTTCTCGATCAGGTTGCCGTCCTGGCCCTTGGCACTGCCGGAGGTCAGCGTCACCTTGCCGGTCGGATCGATGCCGTACATCCCGAACTTCCAGGCCACGATCCGCGCGATCGCGTCCAGCCCGGCGCGGCTCGGTGTCGCGGTCATGAAGTTGCCGATGTACGAGATGCCGACGGTGTTCGTGTTGAAGCCGACGTCGTGCGCGCCGATGACCGGCAGGTCCGCACTGCCGCTGCGGCCCTCGAAGATCTGGCCGCAGCGGTCGACGACGAAGTTGTAGCCGAGGTCGAAGTAGCCGCGCGCGATGTGCTCCTGCTGGATGGAGCGCAGCCGGGCCGCCGAGGAGGCGCAGGACAGGCCGTTGTCGCTGTCCACACCGGTGTGGTGGACCACGGCCGCCTTGATCTCGGTGCCGTACTCCGGCGTGCCGTTGTACTTCGTGGACGCGCCCCACTGGGCCTGCGTGATGATCGGCGGCTTCACGACGGTGGAGGGGCGGGCGGTCGGGACGGTCGAGGTGGGGGAGGGGGAGACCGTGTCGGACGGAGAGGCCGAGTCGGTGGGGGACGCGCTGTCCACGGGCGTGCCGGTGGGTGTGTCGGTGGACGCGCCGGTGGGTGTGTCGGTGGGTGTCGCGCTGTCTGCGGGGGAGTCCGAGGGCAGCGGCGTGTTGCTCGGGGTGTCGCTCGGCGTGTCGCTGGGGGAGTCCGTCGCCCCCGCTGCCACGTACGCCGCGGGCTGGGTCGCCGTCCCGTGCGGGTCGGTGCCCGGGTCGAGGAGCCGTACGTCCATGCCGGCCGGCTGGCCCGTCGCCTCCGTGCCGCCCTTGCCGACCAGGCGCACCTGGATGCCGTCGGAGTCGCCGGTCCACAGCGAGGCGGTACCGCCGCGCGCGGCGTCGGTGGCCCGTGCCTCCGCGCCGTCGGCCTGGTACGGGTCGTCCGCCAGCGCCTGCCACTGCGCCCAGGCGTGGGTCGTACGGTCCCGGACCCGCACCTCGGGCGTGCCCTTGGCCTTGGCATCGGGATCGTCCCAGGTCAGCAGCACCGCGCTGAAGCGATCCGTGGTCTGCTGCGCCAGATCGCGCCGCCCGCTCGGGTGCTGGGCGAGCCGGATCGTGTGCACGGACGCCTTCCGCGCCTGCCCTTTCCCGCCCCCCGCGCCGCCCGGGTCCGCCAGCGCGTAGGTGACGGCACCTGTGCCGCCGAGCACGACGGCCCCGAGGGTCAGCCATGCCCTGCGCTTCATACTGAGCGGCCTGTACACATGTGTCCTGCGAGGACTCAACAATCCCACCCCTGCACATGGAACTCGAAGACACCACCCTTCACAGGTGGCACTTACAGAGCGCATAGCCGTGGCCAGATGTCACTCGCTTTGCTCGGCCTCTTCGAGGCGGGCGTCAACGGCCGTACCCGGCGGACGGTATGCGCTGAAAGCCCGGCCTGGCCTTCGGCACCCTGCTGACCGTCAGACTCGTCCCGTAGGACGTGAAGCGGTGGGAGTGCCGTGGGCGGGTGGTGAGCACGGGTGACTGCTGTCGGCCCGCCACCTACGACCCCGACAGGCAACAAGTCCTAGTACGTCTGCAAGATGACGAAAAGGGCGCGGCGATGACCTTGTGAGGAGTGGCCCGTTTCTGTCGGCGGCCGGCTGTGGTTGGCGTCGGCTGACGGTGCGTGTCGCTCCGGGATCGTCACGCAGACCCTGGCGGCGCGGCTGCATCGGGACTCGGCCTGGGGGAGTGTGACGTTTGTTTGGGCTGTGGCGCTGTTGAGCTTGGGGCGTGTGCGCGGGTTGCCGTGTCGCACGGGGTGGATCCGGTAGTGGATCCGGTAGTGGATTCGGCACGAACTCGGTACGGACGAGGACGGTTCTTGGGCCACGGAGGGGTACCGCGACGCGCACAGGCGTACGACGGGGAACTGGGGGCGGCGGTCGCGCGGGCCCAGGAAGGTGACGAGACGGCTTTCGCGGTCGCCTACCGGCTTGTGCAGCCGGGGCTGCTGGGCTATCTGCGCGGCATCGTCGGCGACGACGCCGAGGACGTGGCCTCCGACGCCTGGCTCGAGATAGCCCGCGACCTGGGCCGGTTCCGGGGTGACGGCGCGGGATTCCGCGGCTGGACCGCCACCATCGCCCGGCACCGGGCCCTGGACCATCTGCGCCGCCAGAAGGTACGGCCCCGCTCGGCCGGGCTGGAACCCGAGCTGCTGGATCTGCCCGGACCCCACAGCACCCATGAGCAGGCACTGGAGTCGATGTCCACCGCGCACGCGCTCGGCCTGGTCCGTGAGCTGCCGCGCGATCAGGCGGAGGCGGTGCTGCTGAGGGTCGTCGTGGGCCTCGACGGCCCCTCCGCAGCCCGGGTCCTCGGCAAACGCCCCGGCGCGGTGCGCACCGCCGCCTACCGGGGACTGAAACGGCTCGCGCGCCGACTCGGTGTCGAGACCCCTTCGGACGAACGTGTGACGAACAAGGGTGTGACGGATGAGGCCCCCCGGACGCTGGGGGAGTCGAAATGAACAGTCATGGCGGGAAGCCGTATAGATCCGGTAGATCGCATGGGTCACAGCGACCTGACAGGAACGGGAACGGACATGGGTGATCGGCAGAGCGGTGACGGGGTGCCGGGCCGTCGCCATGCGCACCCCGACGGCTCCGTGCCCGGCACCCGGCGGGTGACGGCCGACGGCGGTCTGGAGGCGCTGCTGGCCGCCGCGATCCGCGCGGACGAGGTGGACCCCGTGGCCGAGCAGCGGGCCGTGGCGGCGTTCAGCGCCGCCCGGGACGCGGGCGCGCTCACCGCGCGCCCCCGGGGCCGCGACGACTGGCGGCCCCGCGAGACGCGCCGCAACCGGCGCTCGCTGAAGGTCACCCTCTCCGTGGCCGTCGCCGGACTCACCCTCGGCGGTGTCGCCTACGCCGGTATCGGCGCCGGAGGCTCCGGTGAGGACGACGGCGCGCACCCTGGCGGTACGACCCCCTCGGCCGGTGCCCGGGACGGCTCGTCCGGTGCTACGGCGGACGGCGGCGCGCCCTCCGGCTCCGCGAGCACCGGCCGCCCGGACACCGCCCAGGACACCGCGGCCCACTGCCGGGCCTACGAGCAGGTCAAGGATCGTGGCAAGGCACTCGACTCCACGGCCTGGCAGCGGCTGGTGGACGCCGCGGGCGGTACGGCGAACGTCGAGGCCTACTGCGCCGACCAACTGGCCCGTGCCGCACAGGACAAGGCCGCCAAGACCACCGGCGCCAACCCGAACTCCACGTCCGACGCGAACCCCAGGTCGACGGCCACGACGGGCGGGAACGCGAACGGCGGCGGCAACGGCAACGCTTCCGACTCGGGCAACGCGAACGGGAACAGCGACAAGAAGGCGACCAAGACTCCCGGCAAGGGGTGAACCGCTGCCGGGCCTTGTGCAGGTGCTTGGCGAAGCAAGGAACGGGCCCGATGACCGGCGGTCAGGGCACGAGGGCGTTGAGATCGATGTCGAGCGGGAAGGGTACGGAGATCTTCAGTCGGTCCCGGTGGATGCCGGTGGGCACGTACGAGTTGGTCATGGCGTCGAGTTCGTAGATGTGGACGGCGGGGGCCCCGGCCTCGTCCTCGATTCGCCAGAAATGGGTGATCTTGGCCTGTGCGTACTTGAAGGGCTTGAGGGACCGGTCGCGGTCGGCGGATTCCTCCGAGACGACCTCGATGACGAGAGGGATGTCATCGGGTGCGTACCAGGTGCGGTCAGGGTCGTAGGCGGCGGTGGTGACCAGGATGTCGGGCTCGGGGCGACTCTTGTTGTCGAGCCGTACGGTCATCTCGCGCTCGACCTCGAACCCGGCGGGGGCGGCCTGCCGCAGGGCGAAAGTGAGACTTTCTACGAGCCGAGAGTGCCAGGACCGCTGCGGCGACATCATGAAAATCAGGGCTCCGTCGATCAGTTCGGTGTGCCGCGGTGCTTGTGGGAGGTGGTCGAGGTCGTCGGCTTCCCAGCCGCTGGGCCTGGGCGGGATCATCCAGTCGGGGAGTTCGGCGGTCATGGCTTCCTCCATGCGCTGCAAAGGGAGCGGTCAGGGGCCTTGATCCCGGATTTCTAGACGGGCCATGCACCTGGCGTCAGCGTAGTTGATGCTGCTCCTCGACGAGCGGCAGTCGCTGTGGTGGTGGCGGGCCCTCACGCGGTTGCTGGCAGCGTCGGGTAATGCCCGAATCGTCGCAGGTCAGGGCGGCAAAACCGAGACGACGGCCGGGGCCGCCACCCCCCACAGGAGAGGCCCCGGCCGTCGCACGGCACGGGTCGCATGGCGACCCGTACTCCCTACAGCGCCAGGGGTGCGTTTTCTGTCACACCCCACCTCGATTTGAGTTACTTGCATGTTGGACTGACACGGACAGACATGGACGAGGAACGGACCGAGGTCGTAACGTGCCCTTCGCGCCGGGCGCGGAAAGGCCGATCGACCTGAGACGGACTGCCGCCCCACACATTCGGGGGCGCTGGACGGGGCCTAGAGGGGCATGCGGGTGCTGGGGGACGACGCGGAGCTGACCGCCGCGGTGCTTGCGGCACAGAACGGGGACGAGACCGCGTTCCGGACTGTGTACCGCGCTGTGCACCCGCGGCTGCTCGGGTACGTACGCACATTGGTCGGTGAGACGGACGCCGAGGACGTGGCGTCCGAGGCGTGGCTCCAGATCGCCCGGGACCTCGACCGGTTCTCCGGCGACGCGGACCGGTTCCGGGGCTGGGCGGCACGGATCGCCCGCAACCGGGGCCTCGACCACATCCGGATGCGCGGCCGGCGCCCGGCGATCGGCGGTGACGAGACCGAACTGACCGGCCGGGCCGCCCCGTCGGACACCGCGGGCGAGGCCATCGAGGCGCTCACCACCGACCGCACCCTCTCCCTCATCGCCCAACTGCCGCAGGACCAGGCCGAGGCGGTCGTGCTGCGGGTGGTCGTCGGGCTCGACGCCAAGACCGCCGCGGAGACCCTCGGCAAGCGCGCCGGTGCCGTACGCACGGCCGCGCACCGCGGTCTGAAGCGGCTCGCGGAGCTGATCGGCGCCGATCCGGAAGCGGCCGGTGTGCTCGGCGCCCTGCCACCCCAGCGAGAACCGCGTGACCGCGCGGTGACGTCCGCCACTGTGACGCATCCGCGTCCGCGGACGCAGAAGGACATGTGATGGCCGACGAGCAGTACAGATGGCTGAACCGCGAAACGGCCGAACGCCTGCTGCGCGGCGAGTCCGTCGAAGCCGTCGAATCTGTCGACGCGTCGGCCCGTGACCAGGCAGAACGGCTTGCCAAGACCCTTGACGCGCTGTCCGTGCCGGACATCCCGGCCAGCGGTGAGCTGCCCGGTGAGGCCGCCGCGGTGGCCGCGTTCCGCAAGGCCGCCGAGGCACGCGCGAGCGACGCCGCCGACCTGGCCGTCACCGGCGGTGACCCGTCCCGTGACGTCGGCCTGGTCCGGATAGGGGGTCCGGCCCGCGCCGGGTACGGCCCCGCGCGCTCCCGCCGGCGCCGCCCGGTACGCCTCGGGCTCGCCGCCGCGCTGCTGCTCGGCTCGCTCGGCGGCGCCACCGCGCTGGCCGCGACCGGGGTCATCCCCGGACCGTTCGACCACACCGACCCCGGTCCCGCCGCCAGTGTCTCGGCCCCCGTCACCCCCGATCCCACCGCCGGTTCCGCCACCCCGGACGGCACCGCCGGCGGCGGCTCCGGCGCCCCCTCGACCGGCACCCCGTCGAACGGCAACGGCGGCGGTGGCCCGGCCCGGGACGGCTCGACCGCCGGTGCCGAAACCGGCGCCGCCGCGCCGCCCGGCGGGAAGACCAGCGGGTGGAGGGGTGCCACCGCGGCCTGCCGCGACCTGCGGCACGGCAAGAACCTCGGCGTCGGCCGCAAGCGCGCGCTGGAGGAGGCGGCGGGCGGGGCGTCCCGGGTGTGGAGGTACTGCCGGGGCGTCCTCAAGTCCGCGGGGGAGAGCAGCGGTTCCTCGAACGGCAACGGCAACGGCAATGCCGACGGCGGCGGTCAGGGCAACGGCAACGCCAACGGCGGCGGCCAGGGGGAGCAGGGCAACCAGAACGGCAACGGCGGTGACGACGACGGTCCGATACGCGGGGGCCACGGTGGCCACTACCACCACCACCGGGACGGCACCGCCCTGACGCCCGCCCCGGCCGCCTTCGGCCCGCCCTCGCACCCGTCCCGCCGCACCCCGGCCGCCCCGCAGGGCACGGGCACCTCCGTCATCCCGTCGCCGGACCCGACGTACAGCGCGCTCTGAACTGCGCCTGAACCGCCTCTGAACTGCGCCGATGCCTCCGCCACCACCTTCCCGGAACTTTTTTCCGGAGGGGTGTGACATTTTCAGCTCCGGCAACGCAGTACTGGATGAGCCGACTGGTCATCGGCCCTCGCACAGAGCCGGGGTTCCCCCCGTACCTACGGCTCGTGCATATGGCGCGGGCGGGACACGTTCCCCCGGTCCCGCCCGCGCCCCATCAACACCTTCAGCCACAACCGCGCATGTCCTAGGGCCGCGACAGGCAACGTTTGCCCGTCAAGGAGCGGCGTCCGGTGCGTGCTCTCGGCGTGCCGGGCGCAAGCCCTCGTACTGGACGTACTTGGGCTTGTGCCCGGTGCGGCGAGAGTGCGTGCCGGACGTCGCGACGGGGCGAACGTTGCCTGTTGGGGCACTAGCGGTGGATGACGACCTTGTCGCCCACCCGCACCTCGGCGAACAGCTCTGAGATCGCCGCCTCGTCACGGACGTTGACGCAGCCGTGCGAGCCGCCCGCGTAACCGCGCGCCGCGAAGTCGTAGGAGTAGTGCACGGCTTGGCCGCCGCTGAAGAACATCGCGTACGGCATGGGGGAGTCGTAGAGCGTCGACACATGGTTCCGTGACTTCCAGTAGACGCTGAACACCCCTTCCCTGGTGGGTGTGTACTGCGAGCCGAAGCGCACCGATATGGTCGAGACGGTCCGGCCGCCGATCATCCAGCGCAGCGTGCGGGTGGTCTTGTCGATGCACAGCACCCGCCCGGTCAGACAGCGCGTATCGGGCGGACCGGCAGGCTGACCACCCATCAGATACAGCTCCCACTGGCCCGGTTGGCGTGTCATGCTCAGCAGCCGCCGCCAGGTCATGGAGTCCGTCTTCCCGGTCCGTGGCAGCCCGCGCCTGCCCTGGAAGCCCTTGACGGCTGCCTCGGTGAGATCGTCGTAGGTCCCCGTCGGTCCGTCGAACAGCCACTCCAGCTGCCGCAGCCGTGCCTGGAGCTCACGCACATCGGGCCCGCTGTCGCCACGGGACCACAGGACCGGTGACTCAGCGGTGACCGGCGTACGGCTCGCCCCGCCCCCGGCTCCGCCCCCCGACCCGCCGCCTGCCCCGCTCCCGGCACTGTCGCCCGCGCCGACGCCCGCACTGCCGCCCGACGGACCGGACGGCGTCCCGGACGGCGTCGCGGACGGCAGCTCGACGTGTACCGGCAGCCGGTGCTTGCCGTCGGCGTCCGTCGGCTGGACGGTGCAACCCGCGGTCACCACGGCGAGCGCGACGGCCGACGCGGCGGCACCGACGACGGCGGTGAACGTCTTCCCCATGGCGTTGCCCCTCCCCATGCCCATGCCCCTCCCATACCCCTGGACCTCCCCCATGCCCCTGCTTCTGATGCCTGCCCCGGCGTGACCGGGCCGGGATCCCGGGGCATGGTGGTGAGGGGCACGGTGGCGAGCGAGCCCCCGGACCGAGGCACCGCACGGCGGGAGGCGGACGATGGCGACGGCGCACGAATCGGAGTCGGGACTGCCGGTCGAGCCGGTGTACGGCCCGCAGGCCCTCGCGGGCTGGGACCCGGCCGGACGGCTGGGCGAGCCGGGGGCGTACCCCTTCACGCGCGGGGTGTACCCGACGATGTACACGGGCCGCCCCTGGACGATGCGCCAGTACGCCGGTTTCGGCACCGCGACGGAGTCCAACGCCCGCTACAAGCAGCTGATCGCGGGCGGCTCCACCGGTCTGTCCGTCGCCTTCGACCTGCCCACCCAGATGGGCCACGACTCCGACAGCGCCGTCGCGCACGGTGAGGTCGGCAAGGTGGGCGTGGCGATCGACTCGCTCGACGACATGCTGGTGCTGTTCGACGGGATCCCGCTGGGCGAGGTCTCCACGTCGATGACGATCAACGCCCCCGCCGCCCTGCTGCTCCTGCTGTACCAACTGGTCGCGGAGGAGCAGGGCGTGAGCGCCGGCCGGCTGACCGGCACGATCCAGAACGACGTGCTCAAGGAGTACATCGCGCGCGGGACGTACATCTTCCCGCCCAAGCCCTCGCTGCGGCTGACGGCCGACATCTTCAAGTACTGCAAGGCCGAGCTGCCGAGGTGGAACACCATCTCGATCTCCGGCTACCACATGGCGGAGGCGGGCGCGTCCCCCGCACAGGAGATCGCCTTCACCCTCGCCGACGGCATCGAGTACGTGCGCACGGCGGTCGACGCCGGGATGGACGTGGACGACTTCGCCCCGCGGCTCTCGTTCTTCTTCGTCGCCCGTACGACGCTCCTGGAGGAGGTCGCCAAGTTCCGCGCCGCCCGGCGCATCTGGGCGCGGGTCATGCGGGACGACTTCGGCGCGAAGGACCCCAGGTCGTGGATGCTGCGCTTCCACACCCAGACGGCGGGCGTTCAGCTGACGGCGCAGCAGCCCGAGGTGAATCTGGTCCGGGTGGCCGTGCAGGCGCTGGCCGCGGTGCTGGGCGGCACCCAGTCGCTGCACACCAACTCCTTCGACGAGGCGATCGCCCTGCCCACCGACAGGAGCGCCCGCCTGGCCCTGCGCACCCAGCAGGTCCTCGCCCACGAGACGGATGTGACGGCGACGGTGGACCCGTTCGCGGGGTCGTACGCGATCGAGTCGATGACGGACGACGTGGAGGCGGCGGCACTGGAGCTGATGCGCAAGGTCGAGGACATCGGCGGCGCGGTCGCCGCCATCGAACACGGCTTCCAGAAGGGCGAGATCGAGCACAGCGCCTACCGGATCGCCCGGCAGACGGACTCGGGGGAGCGGATCGTGGTCGGCGTCAACCGCTTCCGCCTCGACGAGGAGGAGCCCTACGAGCCGCTGCGCGTCGACCCCGCCATCGAGACCCGGCAGACCCGACGCCTCGCCGCCCTGCGCGCGGCCCGCGACCCCGCCGCCGTCGACGCCGCGCTCCTGGAGCTCCGGAAGGCAGCCGAGGGCCGGGACAACGTGCTGTACCCGATGAAGGAGGCCCTGCGGGCCCGGGCGACGGTGGGCGAGGTGTGCGGTGCGCTGCGCGAGGTGTGGGGGTCGTATGAGACACCTCCGAGCGACACCTTCTGAGCGGGGCGGCTCACGGGCGGTGCTCCGAATGGTCCGCCGCTGACCGCACTGCGGGACTCCGGGACGGAATGTCGTACCCCCGTGCGACACTCCCTTCCATGTTCGGTGTCATCCATCTCCCCACCTATCTGGCAGGGCTTGTCCTGATCATCCTCCTGCCGGGGCCCAACTCCCTCTACGTCCTGTCCGTCGCCGCCCGCCGCGGGGTGCGCGCGGGGTACACCGCCGCGGCCGGGGTCTTCTGCGGGGACACCGTGCTGATGACGCTCTCCGCCGCCGGCGTCGCCTCGCTGCTCAAGGCCAACGCCGTGCTGTTCGGGATCGTGAAGTACGCGGGGGCCGGGTATCTGACCTGGCTGGCCGTGGGGATGCTGCGGGCCGCCTGGGGGATGTGGCGGACGCGCCGGGAGAAGCAGCTCGCCGACGAGCAGCAGGCCACGGCCGCGGGCCCCGCCCAGGAGCGGGTGTACCGCAGGGCGCTGGTCGTCAGTCTCTTCAACCCCAAGGCGACCCTGTTCTTCATCGCCTTCTTCGTGCAGTTTGTCTCAGACGACTACGCCTACCCCGCCTTGTCCTTCCTGGTGCTCGGCGCCTTCGCCCAGCTCGCGAGCGTGCTGTATCTGTCGGCCCTGATCTTCGGCGGGACGCGGCTTGCCGCAGCCTTCCGACAGCGTCGCCGCCTGGCGGCGGGTGCCACCTCGGCGGCCGGAGTGCTCTTCATGGGCTTTGCAGTCAAGCTGACCCTGGCGAGTGCGTAGCGCGCGGTTGGACTCTGGAACGTTCTTCGTGCAGTTCGTCGACCCGGGCTACGCCTACCCCGCGCTGTCCTTCGTGGTGCTCGGCGCCTTCGCCCAGCTGGCCAGCGTGCTCTGCCTCAGCGCCCTGATATTCGGCGGCACCCGCCTCGCCGCCGCCTTCCGCCGCCGCAGACGCCTCGCGGCAACGGCGACCTCGGCGGCGGGTGCCCTGTTCATCGGCTTCGCGGTGAAGCTGACGCTGGCCAGCGCCTGAGCGGGTGCGGCGGGCTGCCGGTACGCGGGTGCGGGTGCGTACACGGATGCGCCGTATCAGCCGTTACCGGCCGCTGACGGCTGACTCCGAAGCCTGAGAGCCCCGAACAAAAGGGGCGCCCGGCTCGCGGCGTCTGGCACGCACGCTCGCCGCGTTGCCGAAAGGCCCTAGTAGCTCCTCCCCCAAGCTCTCGGCTGCGCTCGAGCAGGGGGGACCCCCATCGAGGACCTTCCGGCGCCTTGCGATCGCACGCACCAGACGCCGCGAGCTGATCGGACTCCCCTTTTGTTCGGGGCTCTGAGTCACATCCCTGCCCGGGATGAACCGAGGCCCAGATTCTCCGGCTTGAGGCTCCTTTTCAGCCGCGGCCCGAGCGGCTTCTCCACCAGGCGGTGCATCAGCCAGGCCAGCGTCAGCAGACCGAGCACGGTCACCGCCAGCGTCGGCCACGGGGCGAGACCCAGCTTGCGGTGCAGCACGCGGATCACGAACCAGCCCAGGTGCTCGTGGATCAGATAGAAGGGGTACGTCAGGGCGCCCGCGGTGGCCAGCCAGGGCCAGCGCGCCCAGCGCGTCCAGCCCAGCGCCACGACCGCCACGGCGGCGAAGGCGAGGGTGACGAACAGCAGGATCACCTGCGGATCGCGATGGATGCCGCCGCTGGTCGGGAAGGGGTGGTACAGCCCGGCGATGGCGTAGTGCTGACCGAGCAGCCAGGACATCGCCACGATGCCCCACAGCAGCAGATCGCTGCCGAAGCGGTGGATCAGGTACAGCGCGAGACCGCCCACGAAGAACGGGGCGTACTCGCTCATCACCACCTCGTCGATCAGCGGGTTGTGGGTGACCCCGGCGAGGACGGCGGCCAGCGTCCACACGGAGCAGAACAGCACCACCCGCCGGTAGGTGACGCCCCGCCGGACCACCAGCAGCGCGAACAGCGCGTAGAACCGCACCTCCACCCACAGCGTCCAGCACACCCCGAGCACCCGGGGCACCCCCACCGGCTGCTGGAGCATCGTCAGGTTCACCAGGAAGTCGTCCAGCCGCAGCGGCCGGACCACGACCGGCAGCGCGATGGATGCGGCGGTGATGATCACCAGCGCCGCCCAGTAGGCGGGGTAGAGCCGGGCCACCCGGGAGCGGAAGAAGTCGCCCATGGTCCGGCCCCAGCTGCTCATGCAGATCACGAAGCCGCTGATGACGAAGAAGAACTGCACGCCCAGACAGCCGTAGACCGAGAACCGGGCCAGACCCGGGAACAGATGCGCCGGTGTCGCGTGCCAGGAGTCGCTGACGGTGCCGCCCCGGCCGGTGAAGTGGTAGAGGCAGACCATCAGGGCCGCCAGCAGCCGCAGCCCGTCGAGAGCGAGCAGCCGGTCGGAACCGCCGCGCGCACTCCGGCCGCGACGGCCTTCGGCCGGGGCGGCGGCGGGACCCGGTACGGCGGGGTGCGCGGCGGGAGCGGGAGGCGCGGAAGTGGAGGGAATCGCAGACATGGTTGCGGGGGCCCTTACCCGGTGACGGTGGTTTCAGCCCGGCCGATTCAGCTCAGGTCTGTGGGGTGCCTGTGTCACCTTACCGGTGCCTCGGTAAAACACAGGATCGGCTTGATTGACAAGCAGACGATTCGCCTGTCGGTCGAATTCCGTTCATCTGTACGTCGTTTTCACTCTGGGATTTCTCCACCCTTCGCGCCGATTTCCGGTGCGGTGGGCGGCGGTGAATGAACGGCAGGTGGCAGCAGATGAACATCCGTCATCCGGAAAAGACACAGGGGCCGTTCCCCGATCGGGAACGGCCCCGTTTACAGGCCGCGTCAGCGACTCAGTGCAGTTCAGCGACTCAGTGCAGTTCAGCGGCTCACCGCGCGCCGCAGGCTGCGGGCTTTGCGGGCGACGCGGCGCACCGTGGCGTTGCGCGGGATGAACGCGAGCTGTGCCGGTACACCGCCGGGCAGGGCGAGCGAGGTCAGCCGCTTGCGCTTGAAGTAGCGCAGGACGCGGGGGTTCAGATGCTTCGCCAGATACCGCTCGGTCTCCACGCGCAGCTCGGGAAGGATCTTCGGCTGCATCGCGAAGCCGACGGCGCGCAGCAGCGGACCCAGGGTGGCCGCGTCCATGCCGCGGCGCTGCTCGGTGACGGCCCCCCGGTCCGTCAGCTCGGGCAGCAGCGCGTCGACGATCGTCACCGGCACGCGGTTGCTGTTCTCGAACGGGGTCAGCCGGTCCATCAGCAGTTCGGTGCCGATCCGGGCGACCGGCAGCCGGTAGAGCGCCGACGCGGTGAGCAGGGCGGTGGAGAAGCAGCCCACGACGAGTGCCGGGCGCATCCGCTGGTACAGCATCTCGGCGAGGACCGGGGTGTCGATGACCGTGAGTTCGGCGCCGGCCTCCTCCGCCGCGCGCTCCAGGCTGCGGGTGTAGCGGGCCGGTGCGGTGGGGTGCGGCTTGAACACCACGCGGGTGTGACCGAGTGCGAGGGCGCCCTTGAGCATACGGATGTGCAGGTTCTCCTCCTCCTCGGCGGTGAGGATCTCCAGCGCGGAGAGGTACTGGCCGAGCAGCAGGGCCGGTTCCTCGATCTGCGGCAGACCGTCGCCGGTGTCGAGGAGTTCGGTGAGCACCTTGGTGAAGGCGGGGGTCGGCACCAGCTCCGCGGGCACTCCGAACTCGGTGAGCAGGAGCGGCTCCAGACCGGGCACCAGGTCCAGGTGGAGGAGGCGGTCGACGCGGGTGCCGACCAGCGGGTCGATCTTGTTGCGGGTGGGGCCGTAGCTCATCAGGCCGTCCGCGTAGACCGTGACGGGGGCGCCGGTGAAGATCTGCGCGAGGCCCAGCGACGGGTTGACCTGGATGGACTCCACGGCGAGCTCGATGTCGTCGTCGCCGAGCTGCCAGGCGAGCCGCAGATGACGCTGCCACAGCACGAGGTCGTCCATGCGGGGGGCCCAGCCGCCCGGGTGGAAGGGCGAGATGGTCTCGTTGTACGACAGCACCTCGTCGAACCGCTCGCGCAGCCGGTCGAAGCCGGGCATCTCGTCGATGCCGGGGGTCGTCTCGGGTGTCGCCGCGTTGTTGCAGACCAGCAGGATGCGGCGGTCGGCGGGACCGAAGCAGCCGGAGTCGAGGGCGGCGGCGAGGGTGGCGGTGCCGTAGAGCGTCGACGCCTGGAAGATCTGCGTGGTCACGCGGCTGCCCCCGTACCGACGGGACGGCGGCGCAGCCGGCGCAGCCGGGAGGCGCGCTCGATGTCCATGGAGTCCAGCGCCTCCTCCAGGATGTCCTGCGGCATCCGGCGCAGGGCGACGGCGCTGAGGGACTTGAGTTTTCTCGCCACCGGTGGCTCGAACCTTTCGATGGATCCCAGATGATGGGAAATGATGGCGCAATAGGTGCGGACGGCCTTCGGCAGCAGTTTGTCCGCGTCCGGGTCCTGCGCGGTCTCCTCGACGACCTCGTCGAACGCGCGGATGAAATCGAGCTGACGGACGTCACCGATCTGGGTGAGCGACGAGGCGACACCCCGGCGGTAGAAAACGCCCAGCAGACTCACCGCGGCGAAGGACTTCGCCTCCCGGTGCAGTTTCCAGATCCACGGCCGGTCCTCGGCGGTGCGCAGCCCGTCGGTGAAGTGCACCAGACCCTGGTCCACCAGCCGCCGGTGGTAGACGCCCGCCCAGGCGTAGGCGTAGTCGACCGAGGTGGAGCGGTCGGAGGGCAGGATCGCGTCCCTGGGGTTCATCACCACACCCCGGTGGCCGACCGGCACCCGGTGCACGACGCGTGCCCGCGCGGTGCACTGGACGTGGTCGGTGCGGATGAAGTCACACCCCAACTCTTCCATTGCGGAGACCAGTTGGGGGTAGTAACCCGGGGCGAGCCAGTCGTCGCCGTCGAGGAAGGTGAGGTACTCGCCGCGCGCCTTGTCGATACCGGTGTTGCGGGCGGTGGCCAGTCCTCCGTTCTTCTCGTGCCGGACGTACACCGCGCCGGGGAGCTCCCGCTCCGCGCGCGCGAGGATGTCCGGCGTCTCGTCGCGCGAGCAGTCGTCGACGAGAATGAATTCGAAGTCCTCACGTGCGTTCGCACGCAGGCTCCTCAGGGTGTCTGGCGCGTATTGCTGCACGTTGTAGAACGGCACGATGACGGAGAGCTTGACCACGCATGGGACGTTAGGGCGAAGCCCGTCATTCGTCTTGACCGTTGCCTTGATATGAGGTGAACGACGCGTGGCGAAGCTGTGAACCGGGTTTTATTCCGCTGTGTCGGCGGCCTGATTCGCCAACCGGCGAGATGCTGTTAACCCTTTGTTGCGGTGGGGTTGGGCCGAACCTAGAAATGCCTTCCTACGGTCTTCGACGTGCCAGCAAGTGCAACGAGGACCCGACGGGTAGCCGTACTAGCCGATTCCGACACCCGGTGGAAATGGGGCGCGCTCACCGCGAAGCGCATCGTTCCCTCCGATGCGGACATGAAGCTCGACGGCTATCTGCTCCGGGGACGTGCCACCCCGACGGCCCGTCAGCTCCAGGAGGTCGGCGTCCACGCCGACTCGCTCCGCGAGGTGACCGCCGTCGAATTCCTGCGCGTGATGGGCGAGGAGACGTACGACGTCCTGGTGCTCTCCCTCGTCGGCGGGGGAGTCCAGGCCATGCTGCACGGACTGCGCCACGTATGGGCGAGCGCCGCCGAACGGCCCGTCGTCGTGACCGGCTACGTCGGCGTCGTCTACGAGAAGCTCGCCGACGGACTGCTGCTGCGCCACGGCGCCGACCTCGTCCTCGCCAACTCCCGCCAGGACGCGGACCGTTTCCGCGCCGTCTACGAGGGAGTGGGCGCCGACGCCTCCGCCGTGACCGAGGTCGCCCTGCCGTTCCTCGGCGGCGCTCCGTACGCCGGTACCGACGAGCCCTACACGGTGGTGTTCGCGGCGCAGCCCTCGGTCCCCGAGAGCCGCAAGGACCGCACCTATCTGCTGGAGCGGCTGATCCGGCACGCCCGCTCCCACCCCGACCGCCAGGTGCTGCTGAAGCTGCGCTCCAGGCCCGGCGAACACACCACGCACATCGAGGAGCTGCCCTACCAGAAGCTGGCGCAGAACCTCGACGCGCCTGCCAACTTCCAACTGGTCTACGGCCATATGGGCGAGGTCCTCGACCGCACCGACCTGCTGGTCACCGTCAGTTCCACGGCCGCCCTGGAATCGCTGCACCGGCGTATCCCCACCGCCGTGCTCACCGACCTCGGCGTCCGTGAAGGCCTCGGCAACCACCACTTCGTCGGCTCGGGCTGCCTCACCTCCTGGGACCGCCTCGACACCGGCCGCCGGCCCGAGCCCGACCCGGAGTGGATCGCCCGGCAGGGGGTCGCGGCCGACGGCTCGTACGCCACCGCCTTCGACACGGCGCGCGAGCGGATCGCCAAGCTGCTCCACCGCCCCGGCGGACTGCCGCCCCTGAACCCCTACTACACCACCGAGACCGCGCCCGGATATCTGCCGGGCATCCTCGCCCGCCACCACCTCGGACCCGACGGCGCCCCGCTGCCCGGCGCGCCCGCCGCCGACCGGCAGCCCGGCCCCGTCCGCCAGATGGTCCGCCGCGCCGCCCGCGGCGCCTACCGCCACGGCGTCCAGCGCGTGGCACCGGTGATCCGCCGGATGGGCGAGCTGTGAACGCCGCGACACCCCACCGGGGCGGCGGAGGAACCGAAGGAGCAGAGCCGATGTCCAACTCCCGTGCGAGCCGAGGTGCCCAAAACGCCTCGATGCGCCGCGTGCTCGCCGTGATCCCCGCCCGCGGCGGTTCCAAGGGCGTGCCCATGAAGAACATCGCCCCGGTCGGCGGTATACCGCTGGTCGCCCGCGCGGTGCGCGCGTGCCTGGCCGCCCGTCATGTCACCGACGTGGTCGTCTCCACCGACGACCAGGCCATCGCCGCCGCTGCCCGGCACGCCGGTGCCGAGGTCGTGATGCGGCCCGCCGCCATCGCCGGGGACACCGCCACCTCCGAGTCGGCCGTCCTGCACGCCCTGGACGCCCACGAGGCGCTGCACGGCGCGGCCATGGACGTCGTCCTGCTGGTGCAGTGCACCAGCCCCTTCATCGTCCACGAGGACATCGACGGTGTCGCCGCCGCGGTCCTCGACAAGGGCGCCGACAGCGCCCTGACCGTCGCCCCCTTCCACGGCTTCATCTGGCGCGACGCCGCCGACGACCCGGTCGCCGCCGGGGCAAAGACCACGGCGGCCGAGGGCGGCGGCGGCTCCGTGACCGTCGCCAGCACCACCGCCACCGAGGGCGGTTACGGCGTCAACCACGACAAGTCCTTCCGCCCGCGCCGCCAGGACCGCCCCCAGGACCTGCTGGAGACCGGCGCCGCCTACGCCATGGAGACCGGCGGCTTCCGCACCCACCGGTTCCGCTTCTTCGGCCGTACGGAACTCGTCCGCACCGACCCCGCCCGGGTCCTGGAGATCGACGACCCGCACGAACTGGCCCGCGCCCGCGCCCTGGCCCCCTTCTTCGACGCGGACCGGCCGGGCTCCCTCCCGACCCTGGCCGACATCGACGCCGTCGTCCTCGACTTCGACGGCACCCAGACCGACGACCGGGTGCTGATCGACTCCGAGGGACGGGAGTTCGTCTCCGTGCACCGCGGGGACGGCCTCGGCATCGCCGCCCTGCGCCGCAGCGGCCTGACGATGCTGATCCTGTCCACGGAACAGAACCCCGTGGTCGCCGCCCGGGCCCGGAAGCTCAAGATCCCGGTCCTGCACGGCATCGACCGCAAGGACCTCGCGCTCAAGCAGTGGTGCGAGGAGCAGGGCATCGCGCCGGAGCGCGTGCTCTACGTCGGCAACGACGTCAACGACCTCCCGTGCTTCGCCCTCGTGGGCTGGCCCGTGGCGGTCGCGAGCGCCCACGACATCGTGCGTGGCGCCGCACGCGCCGTCACCACCGTCCCCGGCGGCGACGGCGCGATCCGTGAGATCGCGGGCTGGCTGCTCGGCGCGTCCCTCGACGCCCCCGGCACCCCCGACTCCACAAACGCTCCCGACTCTCCCGACTCTCGCGACTCCTCCGAGTCTTCCGACAACCCCGCCCAGCCCGCCCAGCCCGCCCAGCCCGCCCAGCCCGCCCAGCCCGCCCAGCCCGCCCAGCCCACCCAGTGAGGACCCCTCTTCCATGAGCACCAACTCCCGTCTGCGTCACTTCGGTTCCCGCGAGGTCGGCCACGGAAGGCCCGTCTACGTCTGCGGCGAGATCGGCATCAACCACAACGGTGACCTGGAGAACGCCTTCAAGCTCATCGACGTGGCCGCCGAGGCGGGCTGCGACGCCGTCAAGTTCCAGAAGCGCACCCCCGAGATCTGCACCCCGCGCGACCAGTGGGACATCGAGCGGGACACCCCGTGGGGCCGCATGACCTACATCGACTACCGCCACCGCGTGGAGTTCGGCGAGGACGACTACCGCAAGATCGACGAGCACTGCAAGGAGAAGGGGATCGACTGGTTCGCCTCCCCGTGGGACACCGAGGCCGTCGCCTTCCTGGAGAAGTTCGACGTCCCCGCCCACAAGGTGGCCTCCGCCTCCCTCACCGACGACGAACTGCTGCGCGCCCTGCGCGCCACCGGCCGCGCCGTCATCCTCTCCACCGGCATGTCGACCCCGAAGCAGATCCGCCACGCCGTCGAGGTGCTCGGCTCCGACAACATCCTGCTCTGCCACGCCACGTCGACCTACCCGGCGAAGGCCGAGGAGCTCAACCTCCGCGTGATCAACACGCTGGAGAAGGAGTTCCCGAACGTCCCGATCGGCTACTCCGGCCACGAGACCGGCCTGCAGACCACCCTCGCCGCGGTCGCGCTCGGGGCGACCTTCGTCGAGCGTCACATCACCCTCGACCGTGCCATGTGGGGCTCCGACCAGGCCGCCTCCGTCGAGCCGCAGGGCCTTCAGCGCCTGGTGCGCGACATCCGCGCCATCGAGTCGTCGCTGGGTGACGGCGTCAAGAAGGTCTACGACTCCGAGCTCGGCCCCATGAAGAAGCTGCGCCGGGTCACCGGCGTCGTCGCCGAGGCGGAGATCGCCGCGGCGGCGGGCGAGCCGGTCTCGGTGTGAGACCGGACGACTCCGGATTACGGGACGGTCGTACATCGATGAGCACCCGCGCCGGCACCACGGCCGGCTTCGCCCCGCACACTCTCGCCTTCGTCGAGAGCCCGGTGCAGCTCCTGAACGTGCTGGAATGGGCGCACGCGCACGCCATGGGCGCCGCCGGTCCGCCCGGCACGTCCACGGGCACACCCGGGATGCCGGGTGAGGCGCAGGCCGGGGTGCCGGGCGCGGTGCACGGTGGGGTGTCGGGCGCGGGGCTCACCCTCGTCGTCCTGTCCCCGACCGACCCCATGACCCGGGGCCAGCTGCGCCGTATGGCCGAGCTGGCCCGGGACGAGGGGTACGAGGTGCGCTGGGAGGAGGCGCGGGGCGGTGCCGGCGCGCCCTTCCAGACCGTCGGCGGTCTCGCACCGCTGCTGCGGCGGGCCGGGCGGGTGGTGATGGGCGACCCGTTCTCGCGCTATGTGCAGCTGCTGCTGACCATCACCAGGGCGCGTGAGCTGGTCGTCGTCGACGACGGCACCGCCACGATGGAGTTCGTCGCACAGCTCGCCCGGGGCGAACGTCTGGTGCGCTGGCACCGCAAGGGCGGCCGCCCCGGCCCGCGCGACCTGCTGTTCGCCCCGGTGTCCTTCTCGGCCCGGCGTCGGCTGACGCCGGGCCGGCGGCGCAGTGTGGAGATCTTCTCCTCGATGCCCATCGACGAGACACCGGACGGGGTGACGGTCACAGAGAACGATTTCGGCTGGACCCGCACCCGGTTCGGCCCGCCCCGGCTCACCAAGGGCGCCGACATGGTTGGCACATCCCTGGTGGAGACAGGGGTCGTCGACGGCGACCGGTATCTCGACGCTGTACGGGGCCTCGCCAAGGCGCACGGGGCGACCCGCTACTTCGCGCACCGCCGGGAGAGCGCGGAGAAACTGCACCGGCTCG
The DNA here is from genome assembly GCF_054729195.1 of Streptomyces sp. YIM S03343. Taxonomy (NCBI): domain Bacteria; kingdom Bacillati; phylum Actinomycetota; class Actinomycetes; order Kitasatosporales; family Streptomycetaceae; genus Streptomyces; species Streptomyces sp. YIM S03343. The sequence goes on along the minus strand of NZ_JBPUKX010000001.1, from coordinate 3,624,948 downwards.
CCGCGCAGACCGGTCTGGAGATCGTCCGCCCCGATCTGCCGCTGGAGCTGATCGCCCGGCGCGGGCCTATCGGGCGGACGATCCTCAGCTTCCCGTCGACCGTCGTGCACACCCTGCCGCTGGCACTGGTCGGCACCGGCGTACGGGTCGCGGTGTGCGACATCGACCCCGCCTGGCTGACGGAGACCGCCTCGCCCCGGGCCCACGGCTTCCTCTCGGACGTCACGGGCACGGCCCGGGACGTCCACCGACTCGCGGCGGTGGCACCGGCGTAGGGCCCGGGCCTGGGGAGCGCTCCTGACGATCAGTGCCTGCGGGCCAGCACGAAGCCTCGCGGGTACTTCTCGTCGCCCCAGGGCTCCCGGTGGACCCGGGCCATCACCTGGAAACCGGCCTCGGTGAGCAGCGCGCCGATCGTCTCCGGGGTGCGCCAGTGGTAGTCGAGCGAGATGGCGTGGCCGTAGCGCTCGTCGAGATGGACGCGGCGCTCCTCGGACCCGTCGGACCCCTTGGACACGGTCTGGAAGGCCAGCAGGACATGCCCGCCGGGTACCAGGACGCGGCGGAACTCCTCGAACACCGTCGGCAGATGGTCGTCCGGGACATGGATGGTCGAGTACAGGGCGAGCACGCCGGCGAGTGTCTCGTCCGGGAGGCCGAGCGCGGTCATCGAGCCGACGTGGAACCGCAGATGCGGATGGGTCTCGCGGGCCAGCGCCACCATCTGAGGGGAGACGTCCACGCCGAAGACCGGCAGGCCCATGGCGTCCAAGCGGGCGGCGACATGGCCGGGGCCGCTGCCGATGTCGGCCACGGGGGCGTCGGAGTGCTCCTTCACCAGTTCGGCGAAGATGCCGAGCAGGGCGCGTTCGAGATGGCTGCCGGGGAGGGCGGTGCTGTCGGGGTACTCGGCGGCGTAGTCACGCGCGATGGTGTCGTAGGCGGCGCGGGTGGCGGCGAGGAAACCGGGGTCGGCGCCGGGGTCCCTTCCGGCTGAGGGCGCGGTCGCAGGGGGCGCGGTCGCAGGGGGTGCGGCGGTGGCGTCGGTCGCGTCAGCGGTGTCAGTCGAGGTAGCCGCCTCGGCCCTGCCGGTGGCGTCGGTGGCGTCGGTCGCGGCGGTGTCGGGCGCATCGGTCGTCTTCGTCGTGTCGGGCACGTTCGTCACGTGGGTCACGGGCGCGCACGCTACCCGGACGGTCGTACCGGCGTCCGGGGTTTTGCGGCGCCGTGTGCGGGCTCCTTGCGACGTCCCCCGACGACTTCCCGGAGGGTGCTCCCCAGCGGCGGCTTGGTCCCGGCTGGTGGACAACTTGAGCGGGCCTTGACCGGTGCGTGATATCCCAGAGACAGCAGCAGAGCAGAGCACCGACGAGCACCGCGAAGCACAGAAGAGCACAGAGAGACGGGTATCGGGGTGTGATGGAAGTCACTCTCCGTGGATTCCATGATCCACTCGGCCTTGAAGGCGCGAGTTTACCCATCTCATCCGGCAGCCATGCCTGAGACGGCCAGTTTTTCTTCCCCTAACGGGCTGAAATTTGTTGATCGAGGGTCAGTTGGCCGCCCTGGCGTCCTACCCTTCAGAGGGTGAACCAATTGATGTCCCGAGAATCCGAGGCCGACGTCCCCGGGGATGCCACGCTCCCCGGCACCCTGAGCGAGGAACTGTTCGCCGAGCTCGTCGCGTTCCGGCGCGACCTCCACATGCACCCTGAGCTCGGCAACCAGGAGTTCCGCACGACGGCCGTCATCAAGGCGCGCCTGGAGAAGGCCGGTCTCCGGCCGCGCGTGCTCGGTATCGGCACCGGTCTCGTCTGTGACATCGGACTGGAGGGCGACGTACCGCCCGACCTGCCCATGCTGGCCCTGCGGGCCGACATCGACGCGCTGCCGATCCCCGACGCGAAGAGCGAGTGCCCCTACCGCTCCACCGTGCCCGACCGGGCGCACGCCTGCGGCCACGACATGCACACCACGGTCGTGCTGGGTGCCGGTCTGGTCCTCGCCCGGCTGCACCGCGAGGGCCGGCTGCCGCGGCCCGTGCGGCTGCTGTTCCAGCCCGCCGAGGAGGTGCTGCCGGGCGGCGCCGCCGACCTCGTCGAGGCCGGTGTGCTGGACGGCGTGGGCACCATCGTCGCCGTGCACTGCGACCCCCGGGTCGACGCCGGGCGGATCGGGCTGCGGCACGGCGCCATCACCTCCGCCTGCGACCGGCTGGAGGTCGCGCTCGACGGCCCCGGCGGCCACACCGCCCGCCCGCACCTCACCACCGACCTGGTCACCGCCGCCGCCCGGGTGGTCACCGACGTGCCCGCCGTGGTCGGCCGCCGGATCGACACCCGCAGCGGGCTCGCCGTCACCTGGGGCCGTATCGAGTCGGGGCATGCGCCGAACGTCATCCCGCAGCACGCCGAACTCTCCGGAACCGTGCGGTGCCTGGACATCGGGGCATGGCGGGCGGCGCCGGACATCGTCGTCGCCGCGATCGACGAGGTGGCCAACCTGCACGGCGCCAAGTCCGAGATCAACTACGTGCGCGGTGTGCCGCCGGTGGTGAACGACCCCGGTGTGACCGAACTGCTCCGGGACGCCCAGACCCTGCGCCGCGGCGCGGGCACCATCGAGGACACCGAACAGAGCCTCGGCGGCGAGGACTTCTCCTGGTACCTGGAACACGTCCCGGGCGCCCTGGCCCGCCTCGGCGTGCGTACCCCGGGCGAGCGCACCGTCCGGGATCTCCACCAGGGCGACTTCGACGCCGACGAATCCGCGATCAGGGTGGGCGTCGAGCTCTTCACCGCGGTGGCCCACCTCTACGGGGCGACCGGCTGACGAACCGGTCTGCGACGGCCTGCGACCGCGTGCGACCGCGACCGCGTGCGACCGCGCGATACGACAGGACGAAGGGGTGTCCGATGGGCACCCCTTCGTCCTGTTGTGTCACCCCCCTGTAACCCCGGTGCGGAGCCTGTAACCGAGGGGCGGCACGAATCGGTAACGGCCGTCCGAACCCCGTTCCGCTCACCTTCTACGCGCGTTACTGTGCGCCGAACTCGCCGCCAGAGGCGGGTAATTGGGGACGCGGTCCGGTGACGGTGCCGTGGGACTGAGGGGTGTTGTGCTGTGCGTCTGATCTCCCGGAGGACGAGATTCTCCCAAGCCGCGGTCGCCGCCGCCGTCATCGCGCTCGCGGCCGCCGGGTGCGGCAAGTCCAGCAGTGACTCCGCGGGCGGCACGTCCAAGGACGGCACGTACTCCGGCAAGGGCATCGGCCTCGCGTACGACATCGGCGGCAAAGGCGACCAGTCGTTCAACGACGCCGCCTACGAAGGTTTCCAGAAGGCCGAGAAGGAGTTCAAGATCGGCGGGCGGGATGTCGAGCCGCAGGACAACGAGTCGAACGCCGACAAGATCCAGCGTCTGGAGACCCTCGCGAAGGCCGGCTACAACCCGATCATCGGCGTCGGCTACTCCTACGCCCCCGCCGTCAAGGCCGTCGCGGCGAAGTACCCCAAGGTCACCTTCGGCATGATCGACGACAGCACCATCAAGGCGGACAACGTCGCCGACATGGTCTTCGCGGCCGAGCAGTCGTCGTATCTCGCCGGTGTCGCCGCGGCCTCCGCGACCGAGAAGGACCACATCGGCTTCATCGGCGGGGTGGACATCCCCCTCATCCACACCTTCGAGGCGGGCTTCGACCAGGGCGCCAAGTCCGTCAAGCCGAAGATCAAGATCGAGTCGCAGTATCTGACCCAGACCGCAGCCGAGGGCGGCTTCTCCAGCCCCGACAAGGGCAAGGCCGCCGCCCAGGGTCAGCTCGACGCGGGCGCGGATGTGATTTACCACGCCGCCGGACTGTCCGGCCAGGGCGTGATCCAGGCCGCGGCCTCCGCCAAGGCGTGGGCGATCGGCGTCGACTCCGACCAGTACAAGCAGTCCGCGCTGGCCGCCTACAAGGACCACATCCTCGGCTCCGCGCTGAAGAACGTCGGCGGCGCGGTCTACGACCTGGTGAAGTCCGTGATCGAGGGCAAGCCCGAGAGCGGTGTCGTCGAGGGCACCCTCAAGTCGGGCGGTGTCGGCTTCGCCGACTCCAATCCGAAGTACCAGGCGATGAAGGACGTGGTCGCCGCGGTCAAGAAGGCCGAGCAGGACATCATCGACGGCAAGGTCACCGTCGCCGCCCAGTGACGTCCCCGCCGCCGAAGGCCCGCCAGGACCGCCAAAGGCCCGCCGGAGGCACCACCCGAGGGGCACGGGACGAACGCAGGACGAACGCCTGACCCAGGCCGGCCCCCTGCAAGGACCCCTGCCGGAGGTCCTGGGCCGGTCGGGCAGCCTTCTTCCCGGTACGTCCCTTGCCCCGTGCGGAGGGCGCACCGAGTTCCGTATGGTTTGAGTCACTGCGGCCACAGCTCGATAACGGACCGGACAGAAGGGTTTTTCCGACTCGTCTACGCGCGTTACGCTGCGGCGGAACCAGCGCCTGGTAGGGGCGCATGCACAAAGGAGTCATGTTCCATGCACCGGGTGTCCCGTATCGCGGTTGCAGGCATTGCAACTGCAGCCCTTGCCGTCACCGTCTCAGCCTGTGGCAGCTCGTCCAGCTCGTCCACCGGAGGCAGCGGAAAGTCCAAGGGTATCGGTCTCGCGTACGACGTCGGCGGCAAGGGCGACCAGTCCTTCAACGACTCGGCCTACGCGGGTCTCCAGCAGGCGGAGAAGGACTTCAAGGTCAGCGGCCGTGATGTCGAGCCGCAGGACAACGAGTCCGACGCCGACAAGATCCAGCGTCTGGAGACCCTCGCCAAGTCCGGCTACAACCCTGTGATCGGCGTCGGCTTCGCCTACGCGCCGGCCGTCAAGGAAGCCGCGGCGAAGTTCCCCAAGGTCACGTTCGGCATCATCGACGACAACCAGATCCAGAAGAAGAACGTCGCCGACATGGTGTTCCACGAGGAGCAGTCCTCGTACCTCGCCGGTGTCGCCGCCGCCCTGACCACCAAGACCAACACGGTCGGCTTCATCGGCGGTGTGGACGTCCCGCTGATCCACAAGTTCCAGGCCGGCTTCGAGCAGGGCGTCAAGGACACCAAGAAGAACGTCACGGTCAAGTCGCAGTACCTGACCCAGACCGCGGCCGAGGGCGGCTTCTCCAGCCCGGACAAGGGTGAGACCGCCGCCGAGGGCATGATCAGCGACAAGGCGGACGTGGTGTACGCCGCGGCCGGCCTCTCCGGCCAGGGCGTCATCAAGGCGGCCGCCGCGCACAAGGTCTGGGCGATCGGCGTCGACTCCGACCAGTACAAGCAGGCCGCACTGGCGAAGTACAAGAACTACATCCTCACCTCGGCTCTGAAGAACGTCCAGGGCGCGGTGTACGACCTCTCCAAGTCCGTCATCAAGGACAACAAGCCGCTGAGCGGCGACGTCCGTGGCTCGCTGGCCAACGGCGGCGTCGGCCTGGCCGACTCCAACCCGACCTTCAAGAACAACGCGGAGCTGCAGGCCGCGCTGAAGAAGGCCGAGGCCGGCATCAAGGACGGCTCCATCACCGTCAAGACTTCTTGACAGGCGCTTAGCACCACGTACGACACAAGGCCGTGGGCCGGGTCGACCGGGCCGGCCCATGGCTGGAATGGCGTTGCGAGAGCAGCGTCACGGCGATGGAACGGGGTGTGGGGATGAGGCTCTCCCTGCGCCCTGTTCGCGCGGCAGAATGCTCGGGACGGATCGAGACTGAAAAAAACAGACCGATCCGGACCGGGCCTATTTAAAGCAGGGGCGCTACGCGCGTAGAGTGACTCGCCCCTTTCCCGAGGAGAGTGCGCCATCGACGCGTCCAGCAGCCCTCCGCTCACCGCCGAATCGACCGTTGCGGTAGAGCTGACGGGGATCACCAAGAGGTTCCCGGGTGTCGTTGCCAACAGCGACATCCACCTCTCTGTCCGAAAAGGCACCGTGCACGCCCTCGTCGGCGAGAACGGGGCCGGCAAGTCGACCCTCATGAAGATCCTCTACGGCATGCAGAAGCCGGACGAGGGCACCATCGCCGTGGACGGCCAGGAGGTCGTGTTCCACAGCCCCGCCGACGCCATCGTCCGCGGGATCGGCATGGTCCACCAGCACTTCATGCTGGCCGACAACCTCACCGTCCTCGAGAACGTCGTGCTCGGCAGCGAGAAGCTGTACGGCATCGGCGCCGGCGCCCGCCGGAAGATCAAGGAGATCTCCGACCGCTACGGCCTCGGGGTCCGCCCCGACGTGCTGGTCGAGGACCTCGGTGTGGCCGATCGTCAGCGCGTGGAGATCCTCAAGGTCCTCTTCCGCGGCGCCCGCACCCTGATCCTCGACGAGCCGACCGCCGTGCTCGTCCCGCAGGAGGTCGACGCGCTCTTCGACAACCTGCGCGAGCTGAAGGCCGAGGGCCTCGCCGTCATCTTCATCTCCCACAAGCTGGGCGAGGTCCTGTCCGTCGCCGACGACATCACCGTCATCCGGCGCGGCACCACCGTCGGCACCGCCGTACCCTCCGAGACCACCCCGCGCCAGCTCGCGGAGATGATGGTGGGCAGCGAGCTGCCGACCCCGGAGACCCACGAGTCGACCGTCACCGACCGGCCCGTCGTCGAGGTCAAGAACCTCACCGTCTACGCCACCGGCGGCGCCTCCCTGGGCGAGGTCGCCGAGCCCGTCGGCGCCACCACCGCGGGCGGCAGCGCCACCGGGGCCAGCGTTCTCACCGAGACCGCCCCCACGATCGAGGGCCGCAAGCGGGTCCTCGACGACGTGACCTTCACCATCCACGCCGGTGAGGTCATGGGCATCGCCGGTGTCGAGGGCAACGGCCAGACCGAACTGGTCGAGGCGCTGATCGGCCTGAAGAACGCCGACCACGGCCAGATCCTCTTCGAGGGCGCGGAGATCACCTCCTGGGCCACCCGCAAGCGCCGGGAGAAGGGCATCGCCTACATCCCCGAGGACCGCCACCGCCACGGCCTGCTGCTGGATGCACCGCTGTGGGAGAACCGCATCCTCGGCCATGTCTCCGAGCGTCCCAACGCCAAGGGCTTCTGGCTCGACCCGAAGGGCGCCCAGGACGACACCCGGCGTATCGTCGAGGCCTACGACGTCCGCACCCCCGGTATCGACGTCACCGCGGGCTCGCTGTCCGGCGGCAACCAGCAGAAGCTGATCGTCGGCCGCGAGATGAGCCACGACCCGAAGTTCCTGATCGCCGCCCACCCCACCCGCGGTGTGGACGTCGGCGCGCAGGCCGCCATCTGGGACCACATCCGTGACGCCCGCCGCGAGGGTCTGGCGGTCCTGCTGATCTCCGCCGACCTCGACGAGCTGATCGGTCTGTCGGACACCCTGCGCGTCATCTTCGACGGCAGGCTGGTCGCCGACGCCGACCCGGCCACCGTCACCCCCGAGGAACTGGGCTCGGCGATGACCGGTGCCGCGTCCGGACACCTGGAGCACACCGAAGACGGCGCCGACACCAGCGCAGAAGCCGCCCCGGAGGACGAGGACCGATGAAGAAGTTCGACAAGGAGCGAGTGCTCCTCGCGGTGGCCGGACCGGTCATCGCGATGGTCCTGGCGATCGCGCTCACCTCGATCGTGCTGCTCGCCTCCGACCGCAACCCCTTCGAGCCGTACCGGCTGATGATCGAGCAGCTGTCGTACTCCGACGTCCAGGTGCTGATCATCAACCAGGCGTCGCTGTACTACATCGCCGCCATCGCGGTCGCCCTCGGCTTCCGCATGAACCTGTTCAACATCGGCGTCGACGGCCAGTACCGGCTCGCCGCCGTGATGACCGCCGTGGTCGGCGCCAATGTGAACATGCCGGCCGCGATCCAGGTCCCGCTGCTCCTGCTGGTCGCCATGATGACCGGTGCCTTCTGGGCCGGTATCGCGGGCGTCCTCAAGGTCACCCGCGGGGTCAGCGAGGTCGTCGCGACCATCATGCTGAACGCCATCGCCACCAGCGTCATCGGCTACGTCACCCTCGCCAATGTGTGGGGCGTGCGGGTCGGCGACAACATGACCACCGGCACCATGCACAAGTCCGGCTGGATCCCCGGCATCAGCCTGGGCGCCGACGCCGGCGAGGTCTACGGCCTGGTCTTCCTCGCCATCGCGCTGGGCGTCCTCTACTGGCTCGTCCTCAACCGCACCCGCTTCGGCTTCGACCTGCGCGCCACCGGCGCCTCCGAGACCGCCGCCGCGGCCTCCGGTGTCAACGCCAAGCGCATGATCATGGTGTGCATGCTGGTCTCCGGCGCCGTGTCCGGCCTCGCCGGTCTGCCGCTGCTGCTCGGCGACACCCACACCTACAGCCTGAGCTTCCCGGCTGGCCTCGGCTTCACCGCCATCGGCATCGCCCTGCTCGGCCGCAACAACCCCGGCGGCATCGCGCTGGCCGCGCTGCTGTGGGCCTTCCTGGAGAAGGCGTCCCCCGCCCTGGACTTCGCGACTCCGACCCCGTACGAGAAGGAGATCGCCACGATCATGGAGGGCCTGATCGTGTTCGCGGTCGTCATCTCCTACGAGGCGGTACGGCAGTACGGCCTGCGCCGTCAGCAGAGCCGCGTCGGCGCCGAACTCGCCGCGGCCGCCCAGAACAACTCCGAGACGAAGGAGGTGGCGGCCTGATGTCCACCACGACTGTGGCCAAGCCCAAGGCACAGCAGCCCGCCAGGGGCGGCCGTAAACTCTCGCTCCCCGTACTCCTGCTGATCATCGCGGGCGTGCTGGTCCTGACCTCGATCGTCCGTCTGATCACCGGCGCGGACGGCATCACCTCGACCGGACAGATGTCCACCGCGCTGCGGCTGGCCGTCCCGATCGGCCTCGCCGGTCTCGGCGGTCTGTGGTCCGAGCGCTCCGGCGTCGTCAACATCGGCCTCGAAGGCATGATGATCCTCGGCACCTGGTTCGGTGCCTGGGCCGGCTACCAGTGGGGCCCGTGGACCGGTGTCGTGTTCGGCATCGTCGGCGGTGCGCTGGGCGCGCTGCTGCACGCTGTCGCCACCGTCACGTTCAACGTCAACCACATCGTCTCCGGTGTGGCGCTGAACATCCTCGCCCTGGGCGCCACCCGCTATCTGTCGAAGTTCACCTTCGCGAACGCCCCGCAGGGCTCCTCCAAGCAGTCCCCGCCGATCGACTCGCTGGGCACCTTCGACATCCCCGGCCTGTCGAGCTGGCTGAACACCCTCAACGAGAAGCACTGGTTCCTGGTCTCCGACATCGCCGGTCTGATCGGCGGTCTGGTGACCGACCTGTCGCCGCTGACCGTCATCGCCGTCGCCCTGGTGCCCGTCACCTGGTGGGTGCTGTGGCGCACGTCCTTCGGCCTCAGGCTGCGCTCCTGCGGCGAGAACCCGGTCGCCGCGGAGTCCCTCGGCGTCAACGTCTACAAGTACAAGTACATCGCCGTGGTGGTCTCCGGCGGCCTCGCCGGACTCGGCGGCGCGTTCCTGTCGATCGTCGCGTCCAACGTCTACCTCGACGGCCAGACCGCGGGCCGCGGCTACATCGGTCTCGCCGCGATGATCTTCGGCAACTGGATGCCGGGCGGCCTCGCCCTCGGCGCCGGCCTGTTCGGCTACACCGACAGCCTCAACCTGCGGGGCGGCACGGTCAACGTCCACGCGCTGATCCTGCTGCTCGCGATCCTGCTGGTGTTCGGCGCGGCCTACCTGGCCTGGCGCAAGAAGCTCGTCCCGGCCATGACCACCGCGGTGGTCGGCATCCTGATGTTCCTCTGGTACGCCACCACCAACGAGGTCCCGCGCCAGGTCGTCACCGCCACCCCGTACCTCGTCACCCTGCTGGTGCTGTCGCTGTCCGCGCAGTCCCTGAGGATGCCGAAGGCGGACGGCCTGCCGTACCGGAAGGGACAGGGCAAGTGACCGCCGCGGCCGACGCCGACTGGGAGGCACTGCGCAAGACCGCCCGGGAGGCCATGTCCCACGCCTACGCGCCCTACTCCGGTTATCCGGTCGGGGTGGCCGCGCTGGTCGACGACGGCCGCACGGTCTCGGGCTGCAATGTCGAGAACGCCTCGTACGGCCTCGGGCTGTGCGCCGAGTGCGGGCTGGTGTCGGAGCTCCAGCGCACCGGTGGCGGCCGGCTGACGCACTTCACCTGCGTCGACGGCGACGGCCAGAGCCTGGTGCCGTGCGGGCGCTGCCGCCAGCTCCTCTACGAGTTCGGCGGGCCCGGCCTGCTGCTCGACACCCCCGCGGGCATCCTCCCGCTCTCCGAGATGCTGCCCCAGGCCTTCGGCCCGGGCCATCTCACCAAGTAACTCCCGCGCGGCCCCTTCGGGACACCAGCCCCAAGGGGCCGCGCCCTTCGTACCCCCGGAAGGAACGCCATGGCCATGGACGCCATCTCCGTCATCCGCACCAAGCGGGACCGCGGTGAGCTGACCGACGAGCAGATCGACTGGGTCATCGACGCCTACACCCGCGGCGAGGTCGCCGACGAGCAGATGTCGTCGCTCGCCATGGCCATCTTGCTCAACGGCATGAACCGCCGCGAGATCGCCCGCTGGACGGCGGCCATGATCGCCTCCGGCGAGCGCATGGACTTCTCCTCGCTGTCCCGCCCCACCGCCGACAAGCACTCCACGGGCGGTGTCGGCGACAAGATCACCCTCCCGCTGGCCCCCCTCGTCGCGGCCTGCGGCGCGGCCGTCCCGCAGCTCTCCGGCCGCGGCCTCGGCCACACCGGCGGCACCCTCGACAAGCTGGAGTCCATCCCCGGCTGGCGCGCGCTGCTGTCCAACGAGGAGATGCTGCACGTCCTCGACACCACCGGTGCGGTGATCTGCGCGGCAGGCGACGGTCTGGCCCCCGCCGACAAGAAGCTGTACGCCCTGCGCGATGTGACCGGCACCGTCGAGGCGATCCCGCTGATCGCGTCCTCGATCATGTCGAAGAAGATCGCCGAGGGCACCGGCTCCCTGGTCCTGGACGTGAAGGTCGGCACCGGCGCCTTCATGAAGACCCTGGCCGACGCCCGCGAGCTCGCCTCCACGATGGTCGGCCTCGGCACGGACCACGGTGTGAAGACGGTCGCCCTCCTCACCGACATGTCCACCCCCCTCGGTCTCACCGCCGGCAACGCCCTGGAGGTCCGCGAGTCCATCGAGGTCCTGGCCGGCGGCGGCCCCGCGGACGTTGTCGAACTCACCCTCGCCCTGGCCCGCGAGATGCTGGACGCGGCGGGCGTGAAGGACGCCGACCCCGCCAAGGCCCTGGCCGACGGCTCGGCGATGGACGCCTGGCGCCGCATGGTCGCCGCGCAGGGCGGCGACCCCGACGCCGTGCTCCCGGTGGCCCGCGAACAGCACGTCGTCACGGCCCCCGCCTCCGGCGTCCTGACCCGCCTCGACGCCTACGGCATCGGCATCGCCGCCTGGCGCCTCGGCGCGGGCCGCGCCCGCAAGGAGGACCCGGTCCAGGCGGGCGCCGGCGTGGAACTCCACGCCAAGCCCGGCGACACCGTCACCGCGGGCCAGCCCCTCCTCACCCTCCACACGGACACCCCCGAACGCTTCGCCTACGCCCTCCAGGCCATCGAGGGCTCCTACGACGTCGCGGCCCCGGGCACGGACTTCACCCCGTCGCCCGTGGTGCTGGAGCGCATCGCCTGACCACGGAAACGCTTTCAGACGAACGGGATCGGTGGACCTCCGCCGATCCCGTTCGGCATGGTTGGGCACGCCGATGATTTGTGCGCCCCCGTGCGGTCTACCGCACGTGGACGCCAGGACACCCGCCGTGCTTGTGCTGACCGGCTCTCTCGTCGGGGACGAGGTGGCCGGGCTCTGTGGTGAGGTGCGGGCGGTGCTGGCGGCCGGCGGTGGCGGGGTCGTCGTCTGTGATGCGGGTGGGCTCGGGCCGCCGGGGCTCCGGCAGGTCGAGGTGCTGGCGCGGTTGCAGCTTGCCGCGCGGCGGGAGGGCGGGCGGATCCTGCTCAGGCGCCCCGGCCCGGGCCTACGCGCCCTTCTCGATCTCGTCGGGCTCCGCTTCGAGGTGGAGGGGGAGGTCGAACAGGGGGAACCAGCGTGCCGTGTCGAGGAAGAAATGGAACCCGGTGAGCCGGCCCTCTGATATCTCCAGCACCTGGATCGACCACGGGGCGAAGCCGCCCTCCTCCGGGTCCGGCTTGTACTGGGCGAAGCCCGGCAGCCCATTGACCTCGACCGGCAGCAGGCGCGAACCGGCGCAGGCGGAGCCCAGGGTCGTCATGAAGCCCGTGATGTCGGCATGGCCGGTCAGCCACAGGTCGAACGGCGGCATCGTCATCACCGCGTCCTCGTGCAGCAGCGCCGTCAGTGCCGTCATGTCGTAGCCCTCGAAGGCAGCCACATAGCGCTCCAGGAGCCTGCGCTGACCCTCGTCCAGCGGGTCCGACACCGCCGCCGCCCGGTCGGCAGGGCCCGAGCGCTCCGCGAGCGTCGCGCGGGCCCGCTGGAGGGCGCTGTTGACCGATGCGACCGAGGTGTCCAGCAGCTCGGCGACCTCGCCCGCCCGCCAGGCCAGCACCTCCCGCAGGATCAGCACCGCCCGCTGCTTGGGGGGCAGCTTCTGGAGCGCCGCCATGAACGCCAGCCGCACCGACTCCTTCGCGACCGCCGCCTCCGCCGGGTCCCCGTCCGCCGGAAGCACCCGCGCGTCCGGCATCGGCTCCAGCCAGGTGCTGTCCGGGCGTGGCACGAGGGCGGCGCGGGCCAGCGGGGTCGACTCGCTGAGGTCCATCGGCCGCGCCCGCCTGTTGCCCGCCGTGAGCATGTCCAGGCAGACGTTCGTCGCGATCCGGTACAGCCAGGAGCGCAGGCTGGAGCGGCCCTCGAACTTGTCGTAGCTCTTCCACGCCCGGATCAGGGTGTCCTGCACCGCGTCCTCGGCCTCGAAGGAGGAGCCGAGCATCCGGTAGCAGTACCCCGTCAGCTCCGTCCGGTGCTTCTCCAGCGCGCTGTCCAGGTCCGTGTCCGTCGTCGCCGTGCCGTTGCCCATGGTCCACCCACCCCGTGCGCCCGTTCCTGTGCGGCGCCTGTACGCGCCCGTCCCAGCACTTCGGAAGCTACCCCACCCCACTGACAACGGCCCGCGCAGCGGACGTATGCGCAGGTCGGGGACGTATGGGGTGATTCGGCGCCCAAGCCCATGTGCCCCCGACCGGGATGGTCGGGGGCACATGGCCGGGGCTGTCGTCGCGTCGGCTCAGTGGGCCGTAGCCGTTGCCGGTAGCCGCTGCGGGCGGGCTGCCAGGCGGGCCGCCCTGGTGCCGAGGGCCGTGATGGACGCGACGCCCAGCACCGCGAGGATGCCGACGCCCACCGTCCCGGACCAGCCCGTCGCGTGGAACGCGATCGCGCCCACCGTGCTGCCGGTGCTGGAGCCGATGTAGTACGACGACGTGTACAGCGCCGAGGCCTGTGCGCGGCCCGTCTTGGCCGTCTTGCCGACCGCCGCGTTCGCCACCGCGTGGCCCCCGAAGAAGCCCGCCGTGATCAGGACCAGACCCAGCAGGATGAGGGGGAGCGACCCTGCGAGCGACACCAGCAGACCGGCGGCGGTCGTGGCGGCCATCAGGTACAGCGTCCCCCGGCGGCCCAGCCGGTCCACCAGACGGCCGGACGCCGACGCCGACGCCGTACCGACCAGGTACACCAGGAAGATCGAGCCCACGAGGCCCTGCGGCAGGGAGTACGGCGCCTCGGTCAGCCGGTAGCCGATCACCGTGTAGACGCCGCCGAAGACCGTCATGAACAGCGCGCCGATCGCGTACAGGCGGCGCAGCAGCGGGTTGGAGAGGTGGTCGCGGACCGAGCGCGCCAGGACGCGCGGCCGCAGCGAGCCCGCCGTGAAGTGCTGCGGCTCCGGCAGCAGCAGCCGGAACGCCACCGCGCACGCCACCGCCACCACACCGATCACGCCGACGCCGGCCCGCCAGCCCCACTCCTGCGCGACCCAGCCGGTGATCACGCGGCCGCTCATCCCGCCCACGCTGTTGCCCGCGATGAACAGGCCGATCGCGGAGAGCAGAGCCTTGGGACGGACCTCCTCGGCGAGGTACGCCGTCGCCGACGCCGGAAGCCCGGCCAGCGCGGCGCCCTGCACCACCCGCAGCGCCACCAGCGCACCCAGCGAGGGAGCGAAGGGCACCAGCAGACCGATCGACACCGCGACCGCCATCGCGGCCGTCATCACCGTGCGGCGGCCGAAGCGCTCGGACAGCGCGCTCATCGGGAGCACGAACAGCGCCAGTCCGCCCGTCGCACCCGCCACCGTCCAGCTCGCGTCACCCGGGGCGACCGCGAACTCCCTGGAGATCATGGGCAGCAGAGCCTGGGTGGAGTAGAGGAGCGCGAAGGTCGCGACACCCGCGAGGAAGAGCGCGAGGCTCATGCGGCGGTAGCCGGGGCCACCGGGGGTCATACGGGAGTCCGGAGCGGAGTCCGTTGCGGAGTCTGTCGCAGGGGCTGTCGCGGTGGGTGTTGCGGGGGCTGCCGGGACGGCGTCCATGTCGGTGGACGTCCCCGTGCTGGCGGAGAACATGCTTCGAAGCTATGTACGCTCCGTGTCATCCGTCCAATGCGCGGAATCGCCATAATCATTCCCATGACGCATCAGCAGAGGCCACAGGCGCGGGTGTCACCTACCGGAAACGAACGTGACATGCGAGACAGGGTCGACCGGCCCGTCACTCTGGGCCATCCCGGCAGGTCCGACCGGCCCCGCGCCTCCTCCGACCGGCCCCGCAACACATCCGGAAGGCCCCGCAACACTTCCGGCAGGCCCCGCACATCCCCCGACCGGCCCGGCACGGCGGACCGGGCCGAGTCCGCGGACCTCGCGCAGGTGCTCGCCCCGCGCCTCGCCCACTTCGCCGCCGTCGCCCGCACCGAGCACATCACCCGCGCCGCGCAGGAGACCGGGGTCCCGCAGTCGACCCTGTCCCGATCGATGGTCCGCCTCGAAAAGGATCTGGGCGTCGACCTGTTCGCCCGCCGCGGCCGCACCGTCTCCCTCACCCCGGCCGGCCGCGCCTTCCTCACCTCCGTCGAGCGCGCCCTCGGCGAGATCGGCCGCGCCGCCGAGGAGGTCCGCGCGGACACCGACCCGGCCACCGGCAAGGTCGCCTTCGGCTTTCTGCACACCATGGGCGCCGAGACCGTGCCCGGCCTGCTGCACACCTTCCGTGAGGACCACCCCCGGGTCCGCTTCACCCTCGTCCAGACCTACGGCGAGGCGATGATCGAGAGCCTGCGCTCGGGTGACCTCGACGTGTGCCTGACCTCCCCGGTCCCCGACGCCCCGGACCTCTTCACCCGGCGTCTGGACGAGCAGAAGCTGCGGCTGGTCGTCCCCGTCGGCCATCGGCTCGCCGGTCGCCGCCGTATCCGGCTCGCCGAGGCGGCCGACGAGATCTTCGTGACCATGGAACCCGCTTACGGCCTGCGCCGTATCACCGACGGCCTCTGCAGGGAGGCAGGATTCCGGCCGCGGGTGGCCTTCGAGGGCGAGGAGGCGGAGACCCTGCGGGGCCTGGTGGCGGCGGGGCTCGGCGTGGCGCTGCTGCCGCCGCCCCCGGTGCCGCGACCGGGCGTGGTGGAGCTCACGGTCACGGCACCGCGGGCGGTACGGGAGATCGGGGTGGCATGGCTGGAGGGGCACCCGGACACCAGGCCCGTCGCCGCGTTCAAGAGGTTCCTGCTCTCGAAGCGCGGCAGCCTGCTGCACGACTGACCGGCCAGGGGCCGGTGAGGGGCCGGCGAGTGACCGGTGAGCGACCGGCGAGGCGGCGATCACCGACGCACCTGCGCGGGCCCACCGTCACCGGTACGGCCGCGGCGGGCCGGCCCTCACTGGTACAGGCGCTCCCCGAACCCCGCCGCGAGCGGCATCCGCAGCCCCAGCGGCGGCGGTGCGGCGAGCGCGTCCTGCACCGGGCGGGACAGAGATCGGCCGAACAGCGCCCCCATGACGAAGTCCGTGGCGAGGGAGACCACTTCCGACCGGTACTGGTGCAACCCGTGTCCGTCGGCGTGCACTTCGAAGCGGCACACGTTCCGGTTCGTCTTCTTCACCCGCTCCGCGAGCCGGAACGACAGCTCGGGATCGGTCCGTTCGTCGTTCGTGCCGTGCACGATCAGCACATGCCGGCCCGCGAGCTGCCTCACCGGTTCGGGCGACGCGGCCACATCGTCCTCGGGCAACCAAGGGGCCAACGCCGCCAGGGAGTTGACGGCGTCATGGCCGCCCGCCCGCAGCGCGGCCCGCCCTCCCATCCCGAACCCGACCAGGCAGACCGGGACATCGCCGTACCGGCGCAGCACCTCGTCGGCGGCCCACTCCGCGTCATGGGCGAGATGCGCCTCGCTGCCGTTCCAGCCCCTGTATCGGTAGTGCACGAGGTGGGTCGCCAGACCCTCGTCGCGCCCCGCGCGTGCGAACCGGCGCCCCAGCGCCCTGATGAACGAGACCGCCGTCACGGGAGACGGCCTGCGCACGGAGACCTCGTCACCGCCGGGGAGCAGCAGCACCACGCCGCTCACCGCCGTCGGATCCTGACCGAGCGCCCTCCCCAGCCGGGCCGTCCGGACCGGCGTCGCTTGCTGTGCCATGACAGAACAGTGTCAGAAGCAGCGGTGTACGCCACCCTTCCCCCTGGTCACCGTTACGTATCGGCCGTTGTGCACAGGCACAGACAGGGCCCCGAGGGGGCGCTCTACGCGCGTAGGCGCTACAGTGCGGAAATGACCAGCCAGAGCATCAACACCCCGACGCCGGATCAGATCCGCCGGGCGCCGAAGGTTCTGCTGCACGACCACCTCGACGGCGGCCTGCGCCCCGGCACCGTCGTCGAACTCGCCCACGCCACGGGCTACTCCCAGCTCCCCGAGACCGACCCCGGCAAGCTGGGCGTCTGGTTCCACGATGCCGCCGATTCCGGTTCGCTGGAGCGGTACCTGGAGACCTTCTCCCACACCGTCGGTGTGATGCAGACCCGGGACGCCCTCGTCCGGGTCGCCCGCGAGTGCGCCGAGGACCTCGCCGAGGACGGTGTCGTCTACGCCGAGGTGCGCTACGCCCCCGAGCAGCATCTGGAGGGCGGGCTGAGCCTCGAAGAGGTCGTCGAGGCCGTCAACGAGGGCTTCCGGGAAGGGGAGTCGCTGGTACGCGCCGCCGGGCACCGCATCCGGGTCGGCGCCCTGCTCACCGCGATGCGGCACGCCGCCCGCTCGCTGGAGATCGCCGAACTCGCCAACCGTTACCGCGACCTGGGCGTCGTGGGCTTCGACATCGCGGGCGCGGAGGCCGGTTACCCGCCCACCCGGCACCTCGACGCCTTCGAGTATCTGAAGCGCGAGAACAACCACTTCACCATCCACGCCGGTGAGGCGTTCGGGCTGCCGTCCATCTGGCAGGCCCTCCAGTGGTGCGGCGCCGACCGGCTCGGGCACGGGGTGCGCATCATCGACGACATCGAGGTCGGCGACGACGGCTCGGTGCGGCTGGGGCCGCTCGCGTCGTACGTCCGCGACAAGCGGATCCCGCTGGAACTGTGCCCGAGCTCCAACCTCCAGACCGGCGCGGCGGCGTCGTACGCCGAGCACCCGATCGGGCTGCTGCGGCGGCTGCACTTCCGGGCCACGGTGAACACGGACAACCGCTTGATGTCCCACACCACCATGAGCCGGGAATTCGAGCACCTGGTCGATGCGTTCGGCTACACGCTCGATGACATGCAATGGTTTTCTGTCAATTCAATGAAATCAGCATTCATCCCTTTCGATGAACGACTGGCCATGATCAATGACGTGATCAAGCCTGGATACGCCGAACTGAAGTCGGAATGGCTGTTCCAGCAGACCGCCTCTATCAGCGGTTCTGTGGGCGAGAAGGGCTGACGGGGATTCCCGGACGGAATGCGGTGTTCACAATTCCGCCGCATTTCGCTGTTTGCGGGAGACGGTCCCGGCTGTTTACGGTCGAGGACCGCTCGTATCCCCGTGATCAGTCAAGGACGCACATTTCGATGAATTCGAAGCATGCGAGGCACGCGAAGCACGCACAGCGCACGACCGCACAGCGGGCGGACGCGAAGAAGCCGTCCGCCGTCAAGGCCCTCGGTGTCGCCGTCCTCGGCGCCGCCTTCGCCGCCGCAGGCGCGGGCGCCGCCAACGCCGCCCCGTCGGTGGCGGACGTGCCGGACGCCGGCCAGGCCGTCCAGACCGCGAGCACGCTCCCTGCGGCCAACCTCGCCCAGACGGTGCCGGGCGCGGGCGAGGCGGTGGCGCAGGGCCAGAGCGCGGTCGGCTCGTCGCTCGCCGCGCTCCAGCCCGCGGCCCAGCAGCTGATGGCGCAGGCCCAGGCGGGCCCGGCGCAGCCGGTGGCCGAACTGCTGGGCGGACTGCCGACGCAGGGCCTCCCGGCCCAGGGCCTGCCGACGGCGGGGGGTCTCCCGACCGGCGGTCTCCCGACGGCCGGTCTCCCGACGGCCGGTCTCCCGACGGCTGGTCTGCCGACCCAGGGCCTGCTGACCCAGGGCCTGCCCGTGAACGGCATCCCCCTGACCTGAGCCAGGACCCGGACCGCAACCGCACTCGGACCGGACCCGCACCCAGATCGGGCCCTCACCCGGACCGGACCCGCAGCCGGACCGGGCCCTTCTCCCCCCACACGCCGTCGGGGCGCGCCCCGGACCCGGAGCGCGCCCCACCGGCGTTCGTACACACGGCCTTTACCAGGACGAGTGGACCTTGTCCTCCGACGGGAACAGGATCCACAGCGCGATGTAGAGCAGGAACTGCGGACCCGGCAGCAGACAGGACAGGACGAAGATCACCCGCATCGTCGTGGCGGAGGTGCCGAAGCGCCGTGCCAGCGCGGCACACACTCCGCCGATCATGCGGCCTTCGGTGGGGCGGACGAGGGCGGTCATGTCCGGCTCCTTCTTGAGCGTCGGTGCGGGGCTGCCCGGTCGGCTGCCCCCTCTGACATCCAAGCTATGCTCCGGGGCCGCCGGGGACCTCGCTCCAGGGTGCGATTCCGACCCTTGAAATCGTCGGGGTACGACCCTGAGGAGCGGCCTCCTCGGCAGGCGGCCGGACATCCGTCTGCCGCACCCGCTCACGTTCCCGTCCGCGCCGCAGCCAGGAGCGGGCGGCGGGTACGACAGCGAGGTGGGCCAGTGCCACCCCGGCGGTGTTGAGCATCAGCGCGTCGACGTCAGCGACCCGGCCGGGCACGCCGGTCTGGAGCAGGGCGATGCCGAGGGAGATCAGGGCGCCCGTGGTGACGGTACGGATCAGGGAGGCGAGGGGGGAGACGTCGAGCCGGCCGTGGGCCATGGGGATGAGCACGCCCAGCGGGGCGAGCAGCCCGAGCCCCTTCCCGATCAGCCGGGCGGCGTCGGGCCAGCCCAGGGCGAGGTCGGCGCGGACGGTGGCGAAGGGTCTGAGGTTGGCGGGCGTCACCCATGGGACGTCCAGCGGCCGTAGCGAGACCCAGGCGACTAGGGCGAGGTGCGCGACGAGGAGGACACCCCCCGTCACTCGGATACGGATCGCGGCATTGCCGCCGATGGACCCTTGACGCTGCACGCCCCCCTAGACGCACCCTCCGGCACGATCGGTTCCGGTCGCGCGATGTGGCGAACCTCCCGCTCACCCCACGCCGCAGGCCCCGCCGTACGGGCGCCGGACGGTGCGTTTCCGCAGCGTACGAGCGTGTGGGCAGGTGAGGAAGCATCCAGCAGCCGCCCGGGCCGAGCCCTGAATCACCTACTTGAACCTTCGACGAGACCTCCACCACACCCCACCCTCCTAGCCCGTCCGGCGTTTGAGGACGAGGCCCGAAGGGCCGAAAGGGGGGTCTGGGGGCGCAGCCCCCAGGGACGGGAACGGGAAGGGGCGGCGGGGGCGAGAAAACCCCGCGCAGGCTCGCGGCCGGCGACCCGCCTCAGCCGTTCGCGACCCCCTTCGACGGAGGCTGCGTCGTTCCCGGGTGGGTGCGGACGTCATCCGTGCAGGCATAGCGCCGCAGCGGGTCGGTCTCGGGCCCGCCGAGGACCACCGAGCCGTCGCCCTCGGCCGCCGCCGAGTCGGAGAGGGTGCAGACGATCTGGGCGAGGGCGTACGAGGTGAGGTCGGCCGGGGCGGTGCTCAGACGGAGGGTGTCCTCGGGGTCGCCGTTGCGCGGTCCGGCCACGGTCATACCGCCGCGCACGTCGGTCGTGTACCCGGCCGCCTTCTCGCTCGCCGACGGCGACTGCGCGAGCTGGTCCAGCAGCCCTTGGGCGACGATCACCCGCCGTTCCGCGTCGGCGGAGCCGTCCGGCACCCGTACCGTCCGGTCGACGGCGACCAGCGACGAGCCGCACAGCAGGAACACCTGCACCGGAACCCCGTGCGAGGTCTGCGTGATCACGTCCGGCTCGGACAGCGAGCAGGGCACCCGGGACGGCGCGGGCCCGAAGTCGGTGGGCACCTGGGTGGCCCGTATCCCGCAGCCGGTGAGCCCGGTCAGGACCAGGCCGGCCGTGCCGAGCAGACCGAGCGCCCGCAGCTTGCGTATGTTCATCACCTGTCCGTCACGCCCGTCACGCCCATTATGTTCACCATGTCCGTCACGTCCGCCACGTCGATCACGTCGATCACGTCGATCACGTCCATCACGCGCCCTTCTCGGACGGTCCGCCGTCCCCCGGTCCGTCCGGCTCGTCCGTCAGCTCGGACGCGTCCTTGGGCAGCCGCAGGGTGAACACCGCGCCGCCCTCAGGAGAGTTGGCGGCGGTGATCGAGCCGCCATGGATATGGGCGTTCTCCATGGCGATGGACAGACCGAGACCGCTGCCCTCCGAACGCGGCCGGGAGGCGCTCGCCTTGAAGAAGCGGTCGAAGACGTGCGGCAGGACGTCCTCGGGGATGCCGGGCCCGTGGTCGCGCACCCCGATGACGATCTCGTCGTCCTCCTCGCGCACCGCGACCCGCACCGGCGAGCCGCCGTGCTTGAGCGCGTTGCCGATGAGGTTGGCGAGGATGACGTCCAGGCGGCGTGGGTCGACCCGGGCGTGCAGCCCGCGCTCCGCGTCGAGTTCCACGGCGTCGAGCCAGGCGCGGGCGTCGATGCAGGCGGTGATCTGGTCGACGATGTCGACGTCGTCCAGCACCAGACGGGCCGTTCCCGCGTCGAAGCGGGTGACCTCCATCAGGTTCTCGACGAGGTCGTTGAGCCGCCGGGTCTCGCTGACCACCAGCCGTACGGCGGGCTCGATCATCGGGTCGATGCCGCCCGCCTCGGAGTCCAGCTCCTCCTCCAGCACCTCGGTCACCGCGGTGAGGGCGGTGAGCGGGGTGCGCAGTTCGTGCGACATGTCGGCGACGAAGCGGCGCGAGGCGTCGTCGCGCCCGGCCATCTCGGCGACCCGTTTCTCCAGCGCCTCGGCCGCGTCGTTGAACGTCCGTGACAGATCGGCGAGTTCATCGGTGCCGGACACCCTGAGCCGGGTGTCGAGGCGGCCCTCGCCGAGCCGCCGGGCGGCGACACCGAGCCGGTGCACCGGCTTGAGTACGGTCGTGGCGGCGGCCTGGGCGAGCAGCGCGGAGCCTATGAGGGCGAGGGCCGTGGCGATACCGAGCGACCAGGCGAGCGAGTTGAGGTCCTTCGCCTCCGGCTCGAGGGACTTGACCATGTAACCGGTCGGCCCGCCGCCGATCACCCGGGTCCCGGCGACCAGATACGGGGTGCCGTTCTCGACGACCCGCTGCCAGTACAGGTGGTACGGCGACGCGTTGTTGTCCGTCACCTTCTGCGTCCGGTCGACCGCCTTGCGCAGCGAGCTGGGCACATCCTCCATCGAGAAGCCGTTCAGGCCGCCCGAGTTGCCGTACACCGTCGCGCCGCCGGAGTCCCGCGCCACCAGCAGCACAGTGAACCGCTGGCTGCTGCCGGCCATCTGCCCGGCCGTGCGCTGGAGTTCGTCCTGCGTGGGACGCGCGGGCAGCGCACCGGCGCGGTTCTGCATCTCCTGCTGGAAATCGCGCAGCACCGCGTCCTGCGTTCGGGTCAGCACCGCCTCACGGTTGAGCCAGTAGGCGATACCCGACGCGGACACCGCCGCAGTCAGCGCGACCAGCCCGAAGACCACGACCAGCCGCAGCCGAAGACTGGTGAACCGCAGCCGCGAGAACACACCGCCCTTGCGCCCCGCCGCCCAACGGCGGAGTCCCCCTTGCGTGTTCGTCACTGAGGCGCATCCAGGCGGTAGCCGACCCCACGGACCGTACGGATGAGGGTGGGTGACGACGGCACGTCCTCGACCTTGGCGCGCAGCCGCTGCACGCACGCGTCGACCAGCCGGGAGTCGCCGAGATAGTCGTGCTCCCACACCAGCCGCAGCAACTGCTGCCGGGACAGCGCCTGTCCGGGCCGCCGGCTCAGCTCCAGCAGCAGCCGCAGCTCGGTCGGCGTGAGCTGGAGGTCCTCGCCGTTCTTCGTCACCGTCATGGCGGAGCGGTCGATGACGACGTTGCCGAACGTCGCCGAGTCGCTCGACTCCCGCTCCCCGCGCCGCAGCACTGCCCGGATCCGTGCGTCCAGCACCCGGCCCTGCACGGGTTTGACGACATAGTCGTCGGCGCCGGACTCCAGGCCTACGACCACATCGATGTCGTCGCTGCGCGCGGTGAGCAGGATGATCGGCAGCTGGTCCGTGCGCCGGATACGGCGGCACACCTCGAACCCGTCGATGCCGGGCAGCATCACATCGAGAACGATCAGATCAGGCCGCTGCTCGCGCAGCAGCTTCAGACCGTCCTCACCGGTGGCAGCGGTGGCCACCCGGTGTCCCTGGCGGGTCAGAGAGAGCTCCAGGGCCGTACGGATGGCGTCGTCGTCCTCGATCAGCAACAGGGAAGGCACGGGGCTCATTCTGGCCCATGGAGGGGCCGCCGTACGACCCACGGCGCCGACGCCCTCGTACCGCCATCACCTGTGCACCCTGCGTGACAACCCTGTGGTGCCGCTCAGCGCGGGGGCCCTGTGACAGGTCTGTGACAGTCGGCGGACACGGCCATGAAGGTCCGGCGGCAAGCTTTTCGGCACAGGCAAGGAAGCGAGGCCGGACCAACTGAACCGGCCGAGCAGGCCGGATCGGCCGAGCAGGCCGGACAGGCCGACCACGAAGACCGGAAGTCCACTACTGGGGGCGCGAGATGAACACGCTGCACGGCACCAGCACCAGCGCTGTGGTCACGCGTCTGCACGACGTGCACCGGGTGGCGGAGAAGGCCGGCTGTGACAAGTCCGGTATCGAGAAGTCTTCGGTCTTCGAGAAGTCCGGGGTCGCTGGGGGTCCCTCCCTGCTCGAGCGTAGTCGAGAGCTTGGGGGAGGGCGGGGGTGCGCTCGCGGCGCCGGGCGTCAGCACACCGCGTACATAGCGGTGGTTGACGCATACACGGGGGAGAACAACGGGGGAAGCGCGTACAGGGAGGCAACGGAGGAGCGCCGCTCGCTGTCGGAGGCGGAGTTCACCGCCTACGTCCAGGAGCGCCGCGCCTCCCTGTACGCCACCGCCTACCACCTGACCGGCGACCGCTTCGAGGCCGAGGACCTGCTGCAGAGCGCGCTGTTCTCGACGTACAAGGCGTGGGACCGGATCAGCGACAAGGCGGCGGTCGGCGGCTATCTGCGCCGCACCATGACGAATCTGCACATCAGCGCGTGGCGCCGCCGCAAGCTGAACGAGTACCCGACCGAGGAACTGCCGGAGACGCCCGGCGACACGGACGCGATGCGCGGCACCGAACTGCGCACGGTCCTGTGGCAGGCGCTCGCCCGGCTCCCCGAACTCCAGCGCACCATGCTGGTCCTGCGCTACTACGAGGGCCGCACGGACCCGGAGATCGCGGAGATCCTCGGCATCAGCGTCGGCACGGTGAAGTCGAGCATCTGGCGCTCCCTGCGCCGGCTGCGCGAGGACGAGGTCCTCAGCTTCGGCCGTGACGAGGAGCACGCCTTCGGGGAACTGGTCGCGTAGACCGGCCGCCGAGGGTCACGGGGGAAACGGGACGGGGGCAACGGGGGCACGGGGAAACACGGGGGTTCGGGGGGACTCGCGGGGGAGTGCGAGGGACGAGGGTCCGGGATCACGGGGGAAACGGGGGTCACGGACCACGGCCACGGGGGCGAAACCGGGGGAACGCGGGGAACAACGGGGGCACGGTGCCGGGGGTTCGGGGGAGCACCGGGAAAGCGGAAGCGGGACTGGAAGGCCGGGGGGTCCGTCCAGTCCCGCTTCTGCGTGCGCGCGCGGCGGAGGCTGTTCGTCTCCGCTGTTCGTCTCCGCTGTTCGTCTATTCGTCGACGCTGACCACGGCCGGAACGTCGATGTCGCTGCCTTCGACGGTGACGTCGGCACGCCGCCCGGCGGCAGCGGCGGCGAGCCGCCCCATGGCCTCGTCGCGATCACACGCGTAGGCGCCGAGGGCGGTCTGCCGGGCGATGATGGACCGCTCGGCCCGCATGAGCCGCCAGCCGCGCCGCAGCAGGAACGGAACGGACTTCCGCCCCTCCTTGAGATCCCGCAGGAACCGCCGCCGGAAGGTCCGCACAGGCCCACGGCTGAGACACAGCGCGTCGGCGAGCACCCCGAGCTCCCGGCACCGTCCGACGATCTCGGCGGCGAAGATGCCCTCGGCGATGAACAGGGGCGTACGCCCGATCTCGACGACCTCTTCCCCGGTCCGGGCGCTCAATGAGATGTCGTAGAGGGGGACGGCGGTACGACCGGTGCGGCACAACTCTTCGACGGCGGCGACGGCGGCGTCGGAGTCCCAGGAGAGCGGGTGGTCCCAGTCGATGTCGGAGCTCCCGGGCACCTGGGGCAGCGTGGGGTCGTCGGCTTCCTTGTAGAAGTCGTCGAGCCGCAGCACCGGCAGACCGGAGCGGGCCGAGAGGAGGGACTTGCCAGAGCCCGAGGGGCCGCAGAGCAGTACGACACGCGCCGGTATGAACGGTAGGGAACTCACGGAATAACAGTCTGAGGCATACAACCACCTGGGCACGACCCTCCCGCCCCCGATCACGGCGTGCTTCGCGCCACGTCACGCGATGTGACGACACCACGACACCTCACGCGATCGAGTGGACGGGCTTTGAAGGACACGGCAAACCTGCACTACCCTGCGTGCCGAACCGATCACCCTGCGCACCGAAGGCGGTCCAGTACATGGCACGACACGCGTCCCTCCGGAAGCCGGGGACAACGGCCCGGCGAGCCCTGATCGCCCTCGCCACGGCAGGCGCGGCCCTGAGCGGTGCGGCGGCAACGGCATCGGCGGCCCCGCTCCCGGCCCTCGGTGACACCGACATCCCGACCGGCGCCAACGCCCTGACCGACTCGCTCCCCTACATCACGGCCCCCCTGGCCGGCCTGAAGCCCAACCCCCTGGCCGGCACGGGCACCGACCCCCTGGACAACGGCATCGGCACCCAGATCGCCGACTTCCGCGCGATCGACAGCCGAGCCCTGACCCGGCCGGTGGCGGAGACGGAGTCGATCGGGGGGCTCCCGCTGCTGGGGCGCCCGTTGGGGGCGCTGGGGGGCTGAACGGACCTCTGGGGAAGGCGGATGGCCGGACCGGGTGCATGGTGCACCCCCTGAGATATCATTGATGGCACAGATGATATCCATGGAGGTGCTCGGTGAGCAGAACCGTGATCGACCTCGACGATCAGCTGGTCGCGGATGTGGCCAAGGCCCTCGGCACCAGCACCAAGAAGGACACGGTGAACACCGCCCTGCGTGAGGTACTGGAGAACCGGAGGCGCGCCCTGGCCCTCGCCCGCCTACGGGCGGCGGCCGTGGAGGGCGCCTTCGACCTGGATCTCTTCGAGGACAAGGGGAACTACCGCCGGTGAACGCCGCGCAATTCCTCATCGACACCAGCGCACTCGCCCGACTGCTGCGCGGCGATGCCGAGCAGTACGGCTGGGACCAGGCTGCTGCCGCCGGGCTCATCGCCACGTGCCCGATCACGGAGCTGGAGTTCTTCTACAGCGCGCGCTCCGCCACCGACCGGGCACGAGGCGTCGAGGACATGCGTCTGATCTTCGGCTGGGTACCGGTCGACGACCGCGCCTACGACCGCGCCTGGCAGGTCCAGGAGGTCCTCACGCGGCGTGGGCACCATCGCAGCGCCGGGGCCGTCGACCTGGTGGTGGCGGCCACGGCCGAGTTGCAGGGTCTTGCCCTGCTGCACCGCGACCGCGACTTCGAGTGCATCGCCGCCGTCACCGGCCAGCCCCTCCAGTGGTACGGCCCGGAACCGGGCAAGTGAGCCGACGCCGGGCGTCGTGAGGCAACCGGAACCAGACTGCTCGACATCGCCACAGCGGCCACCTGTTTCGGGGTTCTGCTCGGCAGGCTCAGGGGTAGAGACCGGCTCGGAAGGTGAACGAGACGAGTTGCGCTCGATCACGTGCGCCGACCTTCGACATGGCCCGCACCGCATGCGTCTTCACGGTGAACGGCGACACGGACAGCTGGGCCGCGATCTCGTCGTTGCCGAGACCGCTCGCGACGAGCACGATCACGTCCCGCTCCCGAGGTGTCAGAGCGTCGAAGCGGCGCAGCAGTTCCTGGTCGATCACCGGGGGCGGACTGTCGGTCATGTGACCGATGAGCGCGGCCGTCGCGGCGGCCGACAGCGCACCGCCACCGCCGACGACCTCGGTGATTCCGGCGACGAGTTCAGCGGGGCTCACGGTCTTGCTCAGGAAACCGTTGGCGCCCGCGCGAAGGGCGGCGAGAACGATGTCGTCCTGGTCAAAAGTGGTCAGCACGATCACCCGCATCTTTTCGGGCGGGTGCTCTCTGCGGATCCGGCGGGTGGCTTCGACACCGTCGATGCCGGGCATCCGGATGTCCATCAGGACCAGGTCGACGGGGTGGTCCTGGAGGAAGGGGACGACCTGGAGTCCATCGGAGAGATCACCCACAACAACGAGATTCGGGTCGAGCCGCAGCATCGCTTTGATGCCGACTCTTATCTCGTCCTGGTCGTCGACGATCAGAATCCGCGTCGTCATACGACGGCTCCCAGGGGGCTGAACTCCGCATGGATCCGGAATCGCCCGTCGTCACTGTCGATCGTCAACCGCCCGCTGGAGGACTCGACGCGTTCGCGCATCCCCACGAGTCCGAGTCCGTTGCCCGAGCCGGAGCCGCGCAGTGAGTGACCGACGCGGTTCTCCACGGTGACGCAGATCCTGCCGTCGTGCTCGCGCACATCCACCGTTGCCGCCCCCTCTCCATGCCGGTAGGCATTCGTGAGTGCCTCCTGAACGACCCGGTAGACCGTCACGCCGACGCTGGGCTCCACGAAACCGGCGGGGATGTCGATGGAGGGCCGGACGTCGAGGCCGATGCTCTCGAAAGAGGCGACAAGGCCTTCCAGACCGCTGAGCGCCGGGGTCGGCCGGAGCGCCTCGTCGTCGGGGATGTCGTCTCCGAGGCGCAGGAGCGCGAGGATCCGTTGCGTTTCGACGACGACGGTGCGGGCGCTGGACCTGGCTGAGACGAGGGCCTGCCGGGAAGACTCGGCGTCTTCGGGCAGCCCGATCTCCGCGGCACCGAGATGCATGCTCAGCATCGCGACCTGATGGCCGATGACGTCGTGGAGGTCCCGGGCGATACGGAGTCGTTCCTCGGTCACCCGTCGGGTGGCTTCGATCTCGCGGGTGGCGATGGCGCTTTCGGCCCGTTCCTCCAGGGTGCGCCAGTGCTCTCGATGGATGCGCAGCGCGGCCCCTGTCGCACCTCCCGCTATGGCTGAGAAGAGTGCGGCGGCTCCCACGATCGCACCGCCACGGAATCCTCCCAGCGTCATGAACGCCCCCAGGAAGAACGCCGCCACGATGCCGGTTCCGGCCAGCGGCTGCTTCCCCCTGAGGGTGACCGAGAACAGCACGAGCACCGCCATCATCCACACCGACAGGGGGTCGTGCCCCACCGCTGTGACGGCGAAGGACGCCGCGCTCGCCACGACCAGTCCTGCCCACGGCCTCCACCATGAGAGGGCGACACCGCCGCCGGCGAGGAGCACGGACAGGGCCGTCGGCCCATCCGACCCTCGCAGGATCACTGCCACGATCTGGCCGGTGAACACCAGCGCGGCCACCGAATAGGCGACGAGGTGCAGCGCCTCGGGGCGGCGGACCCACAGGGGTGCCACGGGCCCGTCCTGACTGTTCTGCGCCTTCACCATGACCCGATTCTCGTCCACGTGTGCTGCGGCCGTGTACTTCGAATGATGTAGACGGCGAGCCCGGTCCGGGCGATGGGGGGCGGCAGAACTCATTCGATTCGAAGTGGATGGCAAGTGGATGGCAGAACTACTTCGTTCGAAGTACGCGGCCCCTCCCGAGGCCGCCGAGACTCCTCATCGAGGCGACCGTCTCACCCCATCACGATCGCAGAACGGGACACCCGATGACTCAGACCACCCTGACTTCGAGCACGACCACGACCAAGACCACGACGACGCCCTCCGGGCTCCGATCGCTCTACCTGATCCGAGTCGCCTTCTCCCTGATCTGGGTGGCACTCGTCGTCACGACCTCCGCCTCGCTCGTGTCGACGGACAGGCCCACAGCGATCGCGGCTGTGCTGCTCGTCGTCTACCCCCTGTGGGACGCCATCGCCACGCTCCTCGAGCGTCGCATGGCCGGCACCGGCTCCACGGACCGCGTCGGTACCACCAACGTGGCTCTCGGCCTCGCCACCGCCGCCGGGATGATCATCGCCGTCTTCTCCACCATCGGGACGGCCCTGCTCGTGTTCGGCATCTGGGCCCTCCTTTCCGGAGCGATCCAGCTCGTCGTGGCGATCCGGCGCCGACGCACCGTCGGTGCCCAGTGGCCCATGGCCGTCAGCGGTGGACTGTCCGTCCTCGCCGGTGCCTCCTTCGCTGCCATGTCCGCCTCGGCGACGAGCAGCCTGTCCACTGTCGCCGGATACTCAGCCTTCGGCGCCTTCTGGTTCCTTGTCTCCGCCGTCGCCCTGAGCATCCGCAGCCGACGCGAAGAGCGTTGACCACCGCTGTCCCACGCTGGACGGTGGTGCCATACGCAGCACGTACTGGCGAGGAACCCGTACCGGCAATGTGATCTACGACCCTGAACGCTCAGCGCGGGCCGACTCACCCCACCGCCAGCAGAATCGCGAGCAGCACCGCGCCCGCCGTCACCGGTGCGGCGACCTCGTAGGCCCAGCGCACCGTGACCTCGCCCTGGGCCGACTCCTCGGTCTCCCGGCGTTCCAGCAGCTCGCGGAGGTCGTCCATGACCTGGTCGCCCTCGGCGCGGGTCGGGCCCTCGGCCGCGGTGCCGCCGTAGCCCCCGAAACCGCCGCCGAAGCCGCCCAGCCCTCCGAAACCGCCGGGTCCCCCGGAGCGCCCGCCCGGCCTGCGGCCGCCAGCGATGTCCGCGGCCCCGGCCGCCGCACGTTCCGCCCGGCGCGCGGCCCTCTTGCGGGCGCGCAGCGACACCGGTACGGCCCACAGCTGGTACTTGGCGCCGTCCTTGGTAATGGCTTCGTTGGTGTAACCGGAACGCAGAGAGGCGAGCTGCCCCCAGGGCACGGTGACCGTGCGGAAGGGGTTGCGCACCCGCAACGCGTCGTCGTTGGCGAAGACGGCCGGGCGCAGGGTGAAGGCGATGACCAGCGGCAGCACGAGTATCAGCCCGGCCAGCGCCAGCCAGGGGGTGCGGCCGTTGCCCCGGACCAGCGCGTCGAAGCCGAGCCACACCACGACCCCGAGCAGCAGGACACCGCCGACCATTCCCCAGGGCGACCGGTAGGCGCGGTCCTTGTAGGCGGGCGTGGGGGGCTGCGGTGCTGATGACTGGTCGTCCGGGGTCGTCATGGTCCCGATTCTGCCCGACGGCGGAATCGCAGCCGCTCCCCGCAGCCGGTCCCTGACCAGTCCCTTACCCGTCCGTGATCGATGCCCTCCTGCTCGGACCTCGGGGCTATACAGCAGCTACGCGCGTAGATATGCTCGTCTGGTGACCATGCCCAGTACTGCACCTGATGCTCCCGATGCGCCCCCTGCGCCCGTCGCATCGGCCGCGCCTGCCGCGCTAGCCGACGTCACGGCGTCCGACAGCACGCTGCGCCGCTTCCTTCACGGGCTGCCCGGCGTCGACGCGGTCGGCCTGGAGGCGCGTGCCGCCTCCCTCGCCACCCGTTCCATCAAGACCACCGCGAAGGCGTACGCCATCGACCTCGCCATTTCGATGGTCGACCTGACGACGCTGGAAGGCGCGGACACCCCGGGCAAGGTCCGGGCGCTCGGCGCCAAGGCCGTCCATCCTGACCCGACGGACCACGAGACGCCCTCGACGGCGGCCGTGTGCGTCTATCCCGACATGGTGGCCGTGGCGAAGGAGGCCGTCGCGGGCTCCGGAGTGAAGGTCGCGTCCGTGGCCACCGCCTTCCCTGCCGGGCGTGTCGCGCTCGATGTGAAGCTGGCCGATGTGCGGGAGGCCGTGACCGCGGGCGCGGACGAGATCGACATGGTCATCGACCGGGGGGCGTTCCTCGCCGGTCACTACATGAAGGTCTACGACGAGATCACCGCCGTGAAGGAGGCCTGCGGGTCGTCCGCGCGGCTGAAGGTGATCTTCGAGACCGGTGAGCTGTCGACGTACGACAACATCCGCCGGGCGAGCTGGATCGGGATGCTGGCGGGCGCCGACTTCATCAAGACGTCGACGGGGAAGGTCGCGGTCAACGCGACGCCCGCGAACACGCTGCTGATGCTGGAGGCCGTGCGGGACTTCCGTGCGCAGACGGGGGTGCAGGTGGGCGTGAAGCCGGCCGGCGGTATCCGCACCACCAAGGACGCCGTCAAGTTCCTCGTGCTGGTCAACGAGACCGCCGGCGAGGACTGGCTGGACAACCACTGGTTCCGCTTCGGCGCCTCATCCCTTCTGAACGATCTGCTGATGCAGCGTCAGAAGCTGGCCACCGGCCGCTACTCCGGCCCCGACTACGTGACGGTGGACTGATCCCTCATGGCTTTCGAATACGTACCCGCGCCCGAGTCCCGCTCCGTCGTCGACATCGCAGCGTCCTATGGTCTGTTCATCGACGGCGAGTTCGCCGAGGCGGCCGACGGCAAGGTTTTCAAGACGGTCAGCCCCAGCACCGAGGAGGTGCTGTCCGAGGTCGCCCAGGCGGGCGAGGCGGACGTCGACCGCGCCGTGAAGGCGGCCCGCAAGGCGCTGGCCGGGTGGTCGGCGCTGCCGGGCTCCGAGCGCGCGAAGTACCTGTTCCGCATCGCGCGGATCGTCCAGGAGCGCAGCCGTGAGCTGGCGGTGCTGGAGACTCTGGACAACGGCAAGCCGATCAAGGAGACGCGCGACGTCGATCTCCCGCTGGTCGCCGCCCACTTCTTCTACTACGCGGGCTGGGCGGACAAGCTGGAGCACGCCGGCTTCGGCACCGACCCGCGCCCCAGGGGCGTGGCGGCCCAGGTGATCCCCTGGAACTTCCCCCTGCTCATGCTCGCGTGGAAGATCGCCCCGGCGCTCGCGACGGGCAACACGGTGGTCCTGAAGCCCGCCGAGACGACCCCCCTCTCCGCCCTCTTCTTCGCGGACATCTGCCGCCAGGCGGGCCTGCCGAAGGGTGTCGTCAACATCCTTCCGGGCTACGGCGACGCGGGCGCCGCGCTGATCGGGCACGGGGACGTCGACATGGTCGCGTTCACCGGTTCCACGGGCGTCGGCAAGACGATCGCGCGGTCGGTGGCGGGCACGGGCAAGAAGCTGCTGCTCGAACTGGGCGGCAAGGGCGCGAACATCGTCTTCGACGACGCGCCGATCGACCAGGCGGTCGAGGGCATCGTGAACGGCATCTTCTTCAACCAGGGCCAGGTGTGCTGCGCGGGCAGCCGGCTGCTGGTGCAGGAGTCGGTCGAGGAAGAGCTGCTGGCAGCTCTCAAGCGCCGCCTGTCGACGCTCCGGCTGGGCGACCCGATGGACAAGAACACGGACATCGGGGCGATCAACTCGGCGGGACAGCTCGCCCGTATCACCTCCCTCGTGGAGCGGGGCGAGGCGGAGGGCGCCGAGCGCTGGTCCGCCCCCTGCGAACTGCCGTCCTCCGGCTACTGGTTCGCCCCGACGCTCTTCACGAACGTCACCCAGGCGCACACCATCGCGCACGACGAGATCTTCGGCCCGGTGCTGTCGGTCCTCACGTTCCGCACCCCGGACGAGGCGGTCGCCAAGGCCAACAACACGCCGTACGGCCTGTCGGCGGGCGTCTGGACGGAGAAGGGCTCCCGCATCCTCGCGGTGGCGAACAAGCTCCGTGCGGGCGTGGTCTGGTCCAACACGTACAACAAGTTCGACCCGACGTCGCCGTTCGGCGGTTACAAGGAGTCGGGCTACGGCCGCGAGGGCGGCCGCCACGGCCTGGAGGCGTACCTCGATGTCTGACAAGACCGAAACGGCGGAGCGGCTGTCCGTCTTCAAGACCTACAAGCTGTACGTCGGCGGGAAGTTCCCGCGTTCCGAGAGCGGCCGGGTGTACGAGGTGACGGATCCGAAGGGCAACTGGCTGGCGAACGCACCGCTTTCGTCCCGCAAGGACGCCCGTGACGCGGTGGTCGCGGCGCGCAAGGCGTTCGGCGGCTGGTCCGGCGCCACGGCGTACAACCGCGGCCAGATCCTCTACCGCGTCGCCGAGATGCTGGAGGGCCGCCGGGAGCAGTTCACCCGCGAAGTGGCCGAAGCCGAGGGCCTGTCGAAGAGCAAGGCGGCGGCCCAGGTGGACGCGGCGATCGACCGCTGGGTCTGGTACGCGGGCTGGACGGACAAGATCGCGCAGATCCTGAGCGCGGCGAACCCGGTGGCGGGCCCGTACTTCAACCTGACCTCCCCCGAACCGACGGGCGTGGTGGCGGTCCTGGCCCCCCAGAACTCGTCGTTCCTGGGCCTGATCTCGGTGCTGGCCCCGGTGATCGCGACGGGCAACACGGCAGTTGTGGTGGCGAGCGAGAAGACCCCTCTCCCGGCTCTGTCCCTGGGCGAGGTCCTGGCCACGTCGGACCTCCCGTCCGGCGTGGTGAACATCCTCTCCGGCGGCACGGCTGAACTGGCCACCCCGCTGGCCGCCCACCAGGACGTCAACGCGATCGACCTGACGGGCGCGGACGACTCCCTGTCGAAGGACCTGGAGATCGCCGCGGCGGACAACCTGAAGCGGGTCTTCCGTCCACAGCCTGTGGACAACTGGCTCCCGACCCCGGACGCCACCCGCCTGAAGGCCTTCCTGGAGACCAAGACGGTCTGGCACCCGACGGGTTCCTTGGGTGCCTCGGGTTCGTCGTACTGACTCTGGCGCTGGAGCCGCACCCCCTCACACGACCGGGGGTGCGGCTCCGGTCGCGGATCTCCGACGCGAGGGCGCATCGCCGAGTGAGATGTCCCGATCTGGACCGGCCTGTATGTAACGCCGTGAATGTCATATCTGCGCTAGCATGGCCCTGCGAATGTTGGCGACATACGCTTCTATGTACATGACCAACATTGCACAGGAGGCACCCATGTCCGTGACTCAGATCGACATCGACGACGAGGCCCTGGAGCGGGCTATGGCCCTGTCCAAGGTCAGGACCAAGAAGGAAGCGGTCAATCTCGCTCTGCACTTCTATGCCGAGCAGCAGGAGCGGGCGGCGCGCATCAGCCGTCACTTCACGCGTGCGCGTGAGTGGGGTGCCGTCGAGGACGCCGAACGCCTGCACCAGGCAGAGAAGGACAGCCGGTGATCTATCTGCTCGACACGTCCGGCCTGGTCCGGCTGCTCCGTGATCCAAAACTACAGGCGGCCTGGCACGACGCGATCGATGCCGGGGCCATCGCGTCCTGCTATGTGCAGCGTGCCGAATTTCTCTACAGCGCTCGGAACGGGCGCGAGTACGACGAGATCGTGGAGATGTTCACCGATCTTTACCCTGACGCATCGGTGCCGAAGAACGCGGCGCGCTGGATCAGCTCGGTCCAGCACCGCATGGCCCAGGCCGGGGAGCATCGCAGCGCCTCGGCCGTGGATCTCGTCATCGCAGCCACAGCGGCCCATCACGGACTAGCCGTCCTCCATGACGATGCCGACTACCGCGCCATCGCTCGGCATGCGTCGGACCTGATCGAGTACAACATCCACGACGTGGTGTGAGGCTTCATGCTCAGCTCGGCGGATAGCCGATCCCCGCAAGGTCCTCCGCGAGGTTTGCCAGGTTGATCTCCGGGTTCAGTGCGCTGATCACGTCCTCAGTCAGAGGGCGAGAGGCGAGGACGTGCCGTACGGCCTCCAGGTCGACCGGAGCCTCGAAGTAGTCTTCGGCCCACGCCTGAAACGCCTCCGGCGTGCGGTCCACCAGCAGTTGGAAGAGAAACCCGGAGCCGTCAGGATCGTCCGACGGCTCGTCCGGAAACTCGATCGTCCCGGTCCTCCAGGCGTTGTCTCCCGCCGTACGCCATATGCAGGCGGTGACGACAGGCATCCCCTCGTCGGAGAACGCGGGCTCCTCCACGTACTGCCGGAAGGCGTCGGGAACGTCGTCGAGTACCCCGGGCCAAGGCGCGTCCTCCACGTAGGGGCTCATGGGCGATTCGTGATCGAACCCGCACATGTAGACGCCGGCGTCAGAGAAGACGATCGAGTACTCGTCACCCGAGCCGTTCTGCATCGAAGCCATCGCCTCCCCCTCGGACCAGCGGGCGTCGAAGGAGTGGTAGCGGTCCGCCCACTCAGGGCTGAGGATCGCCTCCAGAACGGCAAGGGAACGGCAGTGCTCTCGGAGAACGGCCGGCTCGGGCAACTGCCGAGCAACGTCATGAACGGTCACCCGCGCATTCAAGCGCACCTGTGACACTGCTGCCGCGTTGAAGGACACCAGTGCGGCCACGTCACCAATCGTGGGCGCGGTGGTAAGGGGGTCAATACCTGGAGTATGGTCTCTTGTATGGCGACGACCAAGAAGGTGACGGTGACCATCCCCGAGGATCTCCTCGACGAGATTCGAGCGGAGGCGGCGGAACGGGGTCTTTCGGCATACGTCGCAGAGGCGCTGCGCTTCAAGCGTGACCGGGACCGGCTGCGAGAACTGGCCGACTGGCTGCAGGAGGAACACGGCCCCCTCACCGAGGACGAGCGCACGGCAGCGTTCGAGGAGTTGGCGGATCTCGACGCCGAGCATGAGCGACGCCGCGCCACCCGAAAGCACCACTCCGGAGAGGCCGCGTGAAGAAGCGGGTTGTCGAGCACGGTCAGCGGCCGCTGCGCATCTTCGTGCTCGATTGCCAAGCCCTGTCCCTGGCTGTGCGCGGCGACCGGAAGATGATCGCATGGCTCGACCTCGCGGCCCGGGGTGAAGCCGAGGTGGTGACGTCTCCCATGACGCTGGTCGAAGCGTACGACGGCAGAACCACGGAGCAGCGCTGGGACTGGGTGCTCTCCCGGCTCAAGGTCGCCGACATCGGGAAGGACGAGGCCCGCCAGGCCCGCCGCCTCCTGGCCGATGCCAAGCTGCACGGCCACAAGTACGCGATCGACGCCGTGCTCGCCGTCATCGCGCGACAGCAGAAGGGGCAGGTCACCGTGTTCACCTCGGACGTGGACGACCTGGAGCGGCTGCTCCCGGACTCGATCGTCGTCAAGAAGGTCTGACCAGGCCCTCTGGTCTCAGTTCTGGTCTCATGCACTCCAGTGCAGCACCGTCCAGAAGCTTCGCCCCGGGAAAACGTTGTCCGCGGCCTCGTGGTGAGCGCTTTCTCCGGTCTGGCCTAGAGGTTGCCAAGGGGCTACTTCGAGATGAAGCGTGGCAGGGGCAGTCAGTTTTGTCCCTTCGGGGCTCCTGACTCCTCAGTAGATTACTGTTGCCGTCTCCAACGTCGCACCTGCGGTTTTTACTCTTCTAGGGGCGGCGGGGGTGGGGACATGGACGGGTTAGGCGGGGCGGCAAGACCGGCTGTCGCGGCGATGGGCATGAGATGTCAGGTGGACATCGACGGCCAGGGAAGGTTCGGCTGGCGCCTGGTCGCGCCGAACGGCAGGTCGGTGGCGGTGTCGCTGACCTCGTACGACACCCACGCCCGGTGCCGGGCCGCGTTCCTGCGGCTGTGCGCGCACCACGCCGAGACGGGCGGCGGCGTACAGCACAGCAGTGACGGCGGCGGCTGGGTGTGGGCCGTGTGGGACTCCTCGGGGCGTCATCAAGCGGGTGCCGCGCGCACCTATGAGCGGCACGCCACCTGTCGTGCCTCCTACGACCGCTTCCGCGCGATGCTGGCCGAACTGGGCTCCGCCGGGCCTGAGTTGTGGGGGGAGTAGGCCCCGTCCGGCTATAGCGTCCGGCGGTAGTACTCCGGCGCCCGATGTTGTCCGTAGGGCACCCGTCGTTCACACCTCGGGATGTGCACGTCAACGTCGCGACCGCAGCGTCTGACAGGTGCCCATGCTGAAGAGACGGCCCCTGCCCGCGCCGGGCGGGGCCGACGACATGCCCCGGCGGCTGTACGCGGACCCCGGGGTCCCCGACCGTGTCTTCCGTGCCGTAGCCCGCGGCGGCGGCGGAATCGTGCTCGGCGTCATGCTGCTGGTCGGCGGATTCCTGCTGGTCAGGGCGTGGCAGGCGCTGGACCGGGCGGGCTGGTCGTTCCTGACCACGGCCGCCTGGGAACCGGACGCCGGGCACTTCGGGATCGCCGCCGTCCTGGTCGGCACCGTGCTCATCGCCCTGGTCGCGGTGAGCGTCGCGGTGCCGCTCGCGACCGGTGCCGCGCTCTACATCTCCGAGTACGCTTCGCCCCGGCTGCGGCGGACGCTCATCAGCGTCGTCGATCTCATGGCCGCCGTACCGTCCGTCGTCTACGGGCTGTGGGGAGTGTTCTTCCTGGAGGGCAAGGTGCTGCCCACCGCCCGCTGGATCTCCGCCTACTTCGGCTGGATCCCCGTCTTCAAGGTCGACGGCGCCGACCCCCACGACCCGCTCGCGCCCGAGACCGTCTACACCTCGTCCACCTTTATCGCCGGGCTCGTGGTCGCCATGATGGTCGCGCCGATCATCTGCTCGATCATGCGCGAGGTCTTCTCCCAGGCACCGGCCGGTGAACGGGAGGGCGCCTACGCGCTCGGCGCCACCCGCTGGGGCATGATCCGCAGCGTCGTCCTGCCGTTCGGCAAAGGCGGCATGATCGGCGGCACCATGCTCGGCCTCGGTCGGGCGCTCGGCGAGACCATCGCCGTCTACATGGTCATCTCGCAGGTCTTCACCGTGCAGTGGCACGTCCTCCAGTCCGGCACCAGCTCCGTCTCCTCGCTGATCGCCCTGCGCTACGGCGAGGCCAGCGAGTTCGGCATGTCCGCGCTGATGGCGGCCGGGTTCGCCCTGTTCGTGATGACCCTCGTCGTCAACTTCGCCGCCTCCTCCATCGTCGCCCGCAGCCGCTCCGGCGCGGCGAGCGAGGCGTGAGGGCCCCATCGCCATGACCTTCAACTCGTCAGCCCTGCCTACGGCGCCGTCCCGCGCCCCGAGGAGACAGCGCGTATGACCCTCGCGCCCCGGTTCCCCGACGCCTCGGCGGCTCCCTTGCCGCCGCGCACCGCGCTGCCCGCCCGGCGGCCCGCCGAGCCCGGCGGCGAGCGGCGGCGCGCCCTGCGGCAGTTGCGCGCCGGCGATGTGTACGCCGTCGTCGGCGCCGCCCTCGCCGCGCTCGCCCTGACCTGGGTGATGTTCACCCGGCTGCTGCCCTTCGATGGCGCGATCGGCTTCACCGTCGTGGCCTACGTGCTGTTCCTGCTGCTGTACGCCCTCCTCGTCTCCCTCGACGAGGACGGACCCGCGGTCGCCGACCGGATCGCGGCGGCAGTGATCGCGTCGCTGGGGCTGCTGCTGGTCGCCGTGCTGGTGTTCGTCGTGGTGTTCGCGCTGTGGGAGGGCCGCAAGACGCTGCCGCACCTGAACTTCTTCACCCAGGACATGAAGCTCGCCGGGCCGCTGGAGCCGCTGACCGTCGGCGGCATCCTGCACGCGATCACCGGCACCCTCGTGCAGATCGCCATCGCGCTCGTCGTCACCGTGCCCGCCGGGCTGGTCTGCGCGGTCTTCCTCAACGAAGTCCCCGGCCGCTTCGCCCGGTTCGTACGGACCGTCGTCGAGGCGATGACCGCGCTGCCCTCGATCGTCGCCGGCCTCTTCGTCTATGCCACCGTCATCCTCGGCCTCGGCATGGAACGCTCCGGATTCGCCGCCGCGCTCGCCCTGGCGGTGATGATGCTGCCGATCATCATCCGCGCCGCCGATGTCGTCATCCGGCTGGTGCCCGGCACGCTGCGCGAGGCGTCGTACGCCATGGGCACCTCGCGCTGGCGCACCGTCTGGCACGTGGTGCTGCCCACCGCCCGCTCCGGGCTCACCACCGCGGTCATCCTCGGCACCGCGCGCGGGATCGGCGAGACCTCGCCGGTGCTGCTCACCGCGGGCTTCACCGCCGAGCTGAACGCGGACCCCACCTCCGGCCCGATGGTCTCACTGCCCCTGGCCACGTTCGAGTTCGTCAAGTCGCCCGAACCCGCCATGATCGCCCGCGGTTTCGGTACGGCGGCCACGCTGATGGCCCTGGTGCTGCTGCTGTTCGTGGCCGCGCGCATCGTCGGCGGGCGTGGGCCGGGACATTTGACCCGTCGTCAGGAACACCGCCGAGTCACCGCCTCCCATCGTGACGCCCAGCGCTTCGCCGCCCGCGCCGCCCGCGCCGCCCGCGGCCCTCAGCGCAATCCGCCCACACCGTGAAGCCGCCTCGCGCCTGACCCGCCCCCGTAACCCCGTACGCACCCGAGGAGTTCCCCGTGAGACCCGCAACCGCCTTCCGCCTGGGGGCGACGGTCCTGGCGCTGCTCACCGCGCTGCTCGCCGTCCACCCGCCCGACGCCCGCGCGGTGTCGTACACGAAGATCACCGGCTCAGGCTCGACCTGGAGCTCCAACGCGCTCGACCAGTGGCGGCGCAACATCTCCGCGAACATCGGACTGACCGTCAACTTCACCGCCAACGGCTCCTCGCAGGGCCGTGAGCAGTTCAAGAACGGCGTCGTCGACTTCGCGGTCTCCGAGATCCCCTACGGCCTCACCGAGCAGGGCGTCACCGACGCGCCGCCCTCCCGCGGCTACGCCTATATGCCGATCGTGGCCGGTGGCACGGCGTTCATGTACAACCTCAAGATCGGCGGCAAGCAGGTCACCAATCTGCGGCTGTCCGGCGACTCCCTCGCCAAGATCTTCACCGGCAAGGTGACGATGTGGAACGCGGCGGAGATCCGCGCCGACAACCCCGGTCTCACCCTGCCCGCCCGGCGCATCGTCCCCGTGGTGCGCTCCGACGGCTCCGGCACCACCGCGCAGTTCACCACCTGGCTCGCCAAGGAGCAGGGTTCGCTGTGGCGGGACTACTGCAACCGCACCGGGCGCGGCAGTTCGTGCGGCATGACCTCGTACTACCCGGTGCTCGGCGGGTCGTCGATGATCGCCAAGTCCGGCTCGCTGGGCGTGTCCGGCTTCGTACGGCAGCCGCAGGCCGAGGGCGCGATCACCTACGTCGAGTACTCCTACGCCGTCAAGACCGGCTTCCCGGTGGCCAAGATGCTCAACCAGTCGGGCTACTACGTGGAGCCGACCGCCTCCAGTGTCGCCGTCGCCCTCACCGGCGCGCAGATCAACCAGGACAAGAACTCGTCGAGTTATCTCACCCAGATCCTCGCCGGCGTCTACCGCAACGGTGACCGCCGCACCTATCCGCTGTCCAGCTACAGCTACATGATCCTGCCGACCTCCATCGGCGGTGACAAGAACCCGATGACCACCGAAAAGGGCCTCTCCCTCGGCACGTTCGCCCGCTACTTCCTGTGCGACGGGCAGCAGCAGGCCGAGGAACTCGGCTACTCGCCGCTGCCGAAGAACCTGGTGCAGGCCGGGTTCGACCAGGTCAAACGGGTGCCCGGCGCCCCGACCGCCTCCATCAACATCAACGAC
This sequence comes from Streptomyces sp. YIM S03343, assembly GCF_054729195.1. Taxonomy (NCBI): domain Bacteria; kingdom Bacillati; phylum Actinomycetota; class Actinomycetes; order Kitasatosporales; family Streptomycetaceae; genus Streptomyces; species Streptomyces sp. YIM S03343. Next base: position 3,584,805 of record NZ_JBPUKX010000001.1, on the reverse strand, counting down.
TGCCGCAATCCCACCTTCTCCGGCGGAGTCAACACCCTGATCAAGAACGCCCCTTACCCCAAGTCCTGTGACAAGAAGGGCTCCACGCAGTGCTCCGACGGCACCGCGGGCGCCAAGCAGAACACCCCGGTCAAGCCGGCGGCGCAGGGCGACTCCTCGTCGTCCGGCGGGGGATCGGGTGGGTCGGGGAGCAACGGCGGTTCGGGGAATGGGACTTCCGCCGACCCCTCGGGCACGGCGGGGTCCTCGGGCGGCACCGACAGCAACGGCGACGGCACACCGGACGCCCAGGCCGCAGGCGGCGGTACGGGCGGTCAGAGCATCGACCCGGACACCGGTGAGGTGGTCGGGGACGGCAGCGGCAGCGGGGACACCTCCGTCGCCGCCAACCCGGTGAACGTCGGCTACGGCTCCTCGTTCGGGCTGCGCGGCGCCCTCATGACCCTGTCCGCCCTGCTGCTGCTCGGCGTCGTCGTCGGGCCACCCCTCGCCGCACGCGTCATGGCGAGCCGCGCCCGGCGCAGAGGCGGTGCCGCATGAGAGCCGTGGGATCCCCGAAGTCCCGCCCCCGTCCCCGTAACCGCCCCCGTCTCGCCGCAGGCGTCGGCGCCCTGCTCACCGCGCTCGTCGTGGGCCTGTTCCCGCTGCCCCAGAACCAGGCGCGAGCCGCCACCGCTGAGGACACCGCCGCCACCTCCGAGGGCTCCGCGGTGACCAAGACGGGCGCCAAGGGGCCGTACGACGACTTCTCGAAGCTCAACGTCACCGTGCACCAGACGAAGAACCTGCGCGGGCAGGGCGTGAAGGTCACCTGGACCGGCGGCGCGCCCGGCGACGTGGCCGGCGGGCGGCATCTCAACTTCCTCCAGATCATGCAGTGCTGGGGCGATGATGCATCCGCCGGACCCGACCGCAGCCAGTGCGAGTTCGGCACCGAGGCCGGGGCCACCACCTTCCAGGAGGGCCTGCGCACCCTGCCCAAGGGCTCCGACCCGCTGGAGACGCAGTACACCGACGACAGCGGCGGCAACAACCCGTTCGTGCCGTTCCGGCCGGTGGAGGGCAACCCGACCACCACGCCGTACGACCACACGTACTTCGGCCCCGAGGACACCAACTCCGTGGCCTGGGCGCCGGACGACACCAGCGGCGGCGGTGAGGCGGCAGTCGAGGTCAAGTCGTCACGCGAGTCGCCCCACCTGGGCTGCGGCGCCCGCACCACCACGAGCGGCGCCGTGCGGCCCTGCTGGCTGGTGGTGATCCCGCGCGGCACACACGACCCCGACGGCAGCGCCCCCACCGACGGCGCCCTGCGCACCTCCGCGCTCAGCCAGTCCAACTGGAACCAGCGGCTGGTGTTCCGGATGGACTTCCTGCCCGTCGGCGACAACTGCACGGCGGACAAGACGGAACGCCGGGTGATCGGCTCCGAGATGGTGACGGACGCGATCACCTCCTGGCAGTCCGCGCTGTGCGAGGGCAGTGGCAGCCGCTTCACCTTCACCCAGAGCGGCGAGGAGCACGCCCGCGAGCAGATCACCCAGCCGACCGCGTCCTCCCCGGGCCTGGCGTTCACCGTCGACCCGGTGCGGCCGCCGGACGGGGCGGCACCAGTGGTGCACGCGCCCGTCGTGCTCGGCGGGCTCGCCGTCGGCTTCTTCTGGGAGATCAAGGGGCTCGGCGGCCAGATGACCGGCCTCAGACTGAACCCCAGACTGCTCGCCAAACTGCTCACCGAGTCCTACGTCCGTGACGTACGGCTGATCAACTCCGCGAGCATGACGGTGCCCGACCACCTCAAGGGAAATCCGCAGTCCATCACCGTGGACCCGGAATTCCTGCAGCTCAATCCGCAGTTCAAGGGCGCCGCCGTCTCCGACGCCCCGCTGCCCGTCATGGTGACCTCGGACAATTCCGATGTGAACCGCGTGGTGTGGAACTACCTCCAGTCCGACACCGACGCCAGGAATTTCCTGAAGGGCGTCGCGGACCCGTGGGGGACGAAGGTGAATCCGTATTTCAAGGAACTGAACCTGGCGACGGACACCACCCGCACCGACTTCCCCAAGACCGACCCCACCACCACCGAGCTGACCGGCTCCTACGGAAAGCTCTCCTACGACGTCATCGACCTCGGCCCCTATGTGCTGGACATGCACACCGGGGCCCTCAAGACCCGCCGTGGCAACACCGGCGGCGTCTTCCAGATCAGCGGCGACAACCCGCCCGCGCTGATCGGCGAGACCCTCGGCGCCGGACAGCGCAAGGCCTACTCCCTCACCGACGCCGCCTCCGCCGACCGCTACCAGCTCGACGTGGCCGCGCTGGAGAACGCCGACGGCGAGTACGTGAGACCCACCAGCACCACCCTCCTCAAGGCGGCCGCCCAGATGCCCGACTCCGCAGTCGCCGGGGTCAAGGCGCCCGCCCCCGCCAAGGCCAAGGACGGCGCCTACCCGCTGACCGTCCCCGTCTACGCCGCCGCCTCCACCGACCAGCCGAAGGCCGCCCGCCAGGACTACGCCCGGCTCATCCGCTACGCGGCCGGTGCCGGACAGATCCAGGGCACCGACCGCGGCGAACTCCCGCTCGGCTACGCCCCGCTGCCCGCCTCCTGGCGCACCCAGGCCCAGCAGGCGGCCGACACCCTGGAACGCGGCGTCACCTCCTCCTCCGGCCCGAGCACCGGGGCGGACTCCGGCGGCACGGGCTCCTCCGGCGGCAGCGGCGGGGACGCCGGCGCGGCGGGTGGGGCCGCAGGCAGTGGCGGTGCCGGTGCGGGGACGTCCGGCTCCGGCGGCGGCAGCGGTGGCAGCGCGGCGACGGACAACCCGGACACCCACGACACCGCCCACCCCTCCGCCGCCCCGACCGACCCGGCCAAGGTGAACGTCGCCAAGTCCGGCGGCATCACGCCCTCGGAGGTGCTCGGTGTGATCCGCTGGGTGCTGCTCGCGGTGCTGGTCGCGGGCGGGGCGGCGGCGCTGGCCGGGCCGGTGATGCTGCGGTACTCGGTGCGTGACGGCACACGAAGGGCCGCTACGGCCGCCGGTGCGGGTCCGGGTGCGGGTGCGGGTGCGGGTGCCGGTGCGGCTGCTGGTCCGGGTCCGGGTGATGCCGGATGAGCTGATCCGGCGGGCGGGCCTCACCGCACCCACCGCAGCCGTCTCCCGGAGACGGCTTTCCCCGGAGCCATAGCCAAGAGAAAGGGCTCCGGGGAAATGCGCTACCCGCCGAAGAATTCCCTAGGTGTCCCCTTGGAAATGTGCTCTTAACGTGATGGGCGGCAGGATTTTGTGGCCGTGATCGGCCGCCGTACGGAATTGTTTTCCGCGGCCGGCCGAATTCCGCGCCTCCCTTCCCGGAGCGCGGCCCGTTATTCCCCGGAGGAGAAAACGTGAACGTCAAGTCCCGTGCACGCCTCGGTGCCGTGATCAGCGTCGCCGCCCTCGCCGTCGGTGCCCTGGCCGCACCGGCCGTCGCGGACCCGGCGGACGGCAGCCACCGGCTGCTCGCCGGCGTCGGCTCCGACACCACGCAGGACGTCATGAACGGCCTGAGCGAGTCGGTCGACGGCGGCGGCACCATCGCCTCCTACAACGCCACCCCCCTCGACCCCACGGTCACCACCATCCAGACGCGTGACACCGGCTGTGTCATCAACCGCCCCGACGGCTCCTCGGCGGGTATCGACGCCCTCCGTAACGCCGTCGACAACACCACGGGCTGCCTGGACTTCGCGCGTTCCTCGCGCGGTCCGGCCGACACGACCACCAACGACCTGACGTGGATCCCGTTCGCCCGCGACGCGGTGACCATCGCCGTGCGCTCGGACAGCGCGCTCAACAGCAACCTGGACCTCAGCACGGCCCAGCTCGCCGCCATCTACAAGTGCCGGACCACCACCCTCAACGGGGTGACCCTGGCGCCGCTGCTGCCCCAGGCGAACTCCGGCACCCGCACCTTCTTCCTCGGCCAGATCGGCGTCTCCGCCAGCGAGGTCGGCTCCTGCGTCGGCACCATGCAGGAGCACAACGGCGCCGAGCTGACCGCCGCCGGCAACATCGCGCCGTACTCCATCGCGCAGTACATCGCGCAGACCAGCGGCGTGGTCGCCGACCGGCACGGCAAGACCGTCCTCGGCAAGGTCAACAGCGTGGCGCCTCTCAAGGCGAACGGCACGCTGAACGTCGCCTTCCCCTACGCCCGTGACGCCTACAACGTCGTCCCGACCTCGAAGCTGACCGACGCCGTCATCGCGCCGACCTTCGTCGGCGCCTCCTCCGGCGTCTGCTCCGACACTGCCACGATCGAGCTGTACGGCTTCGGCCCGATCACCAACTGCGGCGCCACGACCCTCAAGGGCGAGCGCTGACCACCGCACCCCGACACCGCACACCGGCCGGGCACCCCAGGGGTGCCCGGCCCGGCGGCGTATCCGAATCCGGCCCCGTTCTTCGCTTCCCCGCCCCTTTCCCCGCCCCTTTCCTCGCTCCATAGGAGCCCGACCACGATCCCTGGGGGGACCACCGCATGAACCGCCAGGCACCACCGAGACCGTCCGTGTCCCTGAGATCACCCGTGTCCGTGCTGATGTGCTGCGCCCTGCTGCTGGGCGCGCTCGCGGGCGTGCTCGCCTTCGCGAGCCGGGCCAGCGCCTTCACCTCCACGGGCAAGTTCACGCTCACCCCGGCCAGTGGGAAGATCGCCGACGCCCCGATGGCCGTCACCTCCGCAAGCACCGACGGGCCCTGCCCGGCGAGCGGCAACCCCACCGCGATGTACATGTGGCTGCTCAAGCCCGGCAGCACCACGGCCGCCCTCCAACTCGCCAAGTCCTCGGCCGGGGACACCATCTCCACGACGGCGCCGTTCACCGTCCCCCTGACGGGCAGCACCGGCAGCCCGTCCCTGGAGGCACGGCTGCGCGCCTACGTCCCCGACGGCTCCCTCGACGGCAAGTACACCCTCGCCCTGGCCTGCGGCGGTGGTACGGCGGCCCCCGCCTTCCTGTCCACCATCCAGGTCAGCGGCGACACCTGGTCCCTGGTCCAGACCCAGCCGACCAGCCTCGACCTCACCGGCGCGGCGACCACGACCGGCGGCTCCCTCACCCTCACCGCCGCACTGACCCCGTCCGGCGCCACGGGCTCGGTCGCCTTCTCGTACGCGGCGAGCGCCGACGGCGAGCGCACCCAGCTCGGCTCGGTGAACGTCTCCGGCGGCAAGGCGGTGCTGACCACCACGGCACCGGCGACCGCGGGCGCGTACTACTACTTCGCCGCCTTCACCCCGACCGACGCCGAGGCCTACGGCGCCAGCCAGGACACCCTGGGCCTCCAGATCACCGCACCGAGCAGTCCGAGCCCCAGCCCCAGCCCCTCGGGTTCGGTCACCCCGAGCGGCTCCGCCGGCCCCACCGACTCGGCGTCGCCCACCGACAGCGCCTCCCCGACCGACTCCGCCGACCCGGACCTCACGGTCACCGACGAGGACGGCAACACCCTCGGCGCCCACCCTGATCTGGCGGCAGGTCAGAAGCTGAAGATCACCGCGCGTGGCTACTCCGCCGACGCCAAGGTCAAGGTCACCCTGGCCGACAGCGACGCCACCTTCGCCGACGCCACCGCCGGCTCCGACGGCACCGTCACGGACTACGCCTTCACCGTGCCGGACGGCATCCCCGACGGCGACCATGTGCTGACCCTCGCCGAGGACGCAACCGGCGGCCACAGCGTCGACTTCGCGTTCACCGTCGGCGGGTCGAGCACCTCGCCGAGCCCCAGTCCGGGCGACAGCTCCGGCACGAGCGGCGGCGACAGCGGATCGGGCAGCGGTGGCGGTTCGGGCGGCTCGTCCGGCGGCGGGGGCGGTTCGATGGCCTCCACCGGCGTCCAGGTCGGCGCCCTCGGCCTCGGCGGGCTCGCCCTGGTGTGCGCGGGCGCGGCCCTGGTCCTGCACGTCCGCCGCAAGGGCCTGCTGACCTTCGCCGACCTCTTCGGCGGCGACGGACGGCACCAGTGAGGCCGTAGGCGTACGGCGCTTGTGGCGCCGTAGGCGTACGGCGCGCCTGTCCACCGGCCCGGGGTGGGACACCACCCACCCCGGAGCCGCCCCCAACCCACCTCCCGCCGCCCGAGGAGCGCACCCACCGTGTCCGTGCTCGCCCCGCCGCCCCCGGCACCGCCCGCGGCCGCCGCGCCGCCCTCCCCGCCGTCCGCCGGGGAGCGGCCGCCCGCCCGGCCCGGACTCGCCCTCTCCGGCGCCGTGTTGTGCGTCCTGGCCGCCGTCCTGCTCGGCTTCGCCGCGAACCTCGCCCTCGTCGGCCATCTCCAGCAGGCCCGCGACCAGCGCGTCCGCTACGCCGAGCTGCGCAAGGAACTCGCCCTGGGCACCGCCCCCGTGGGCCAGCGCACCTACGACGGCAAACCTCTCCAGCCCGGCGCCCCCGTCGCCCTGCTGCGCATCCCCGCCCTGCACCTCCGCAAGGTCGTCAGCGAGGGCACCACCTCCGGGATCCTGATGTCCGGGCCCGGCCACCGCCGCGACACCCCGATGCCCGGCCAGGCGGGCACCGCCGTCGTCATGGGCCGCCAGTGGGGCTACGGCAGCCCCTTCGCGCGGATCGGCGACCTCCCTGTCGGCGCCCGCGTCGAACTCACCACCGGCCAGGGCACGTCCGTCTACGAGGTCACCGGCATCCGCCGCGCCGGCGACAAGCTGCCCGTCCAACTCACCGGCAGCCAGGGGCGCCTGACCCTGATCACGGCGACCGGAGGCCCGTACACCCCCTCCGGTGTGCTCCGTGTCGACGCACGTCTGACCACCCCGGTCCAGCCGAGTCCGCCCCGGCTGCTGCGCAGCGGCTGGATCACCCCGGCCGAGGAGGCCCTGGGCACCGAGAACGACGCGTGGCTCGCGGTGTTCCTGTGGTCACAGGGGCTGCTGCTTGCGGCACTGCTGACGGTGTGGACGTACCGCGTCTGGGGCCGCTGGCAGACCTGGATCTGCGCGGTACCGGTGCTGACCGCCCTGGGCCTGGCGGTCGCGTCGTCCCTGACCCGCCTGCTGCCGAACCTGCTCTGACCCACCGAACCACTCTATGAGCCATGGGAGTTGAAGCCCGATGCAGTCGTCACCCGATCTCGTCGACACGGTCGTCCAGCCAAGAATCGGCCTGGGTGGGCCCGGTGACCCGGCGACGCTCCGGGCCGAGGAGATCTCCGCCTGGTTCGGCGACCACAAGGTCCTCGACCGGGTCTCGCTCACCATGCCCGCGCGGCAGGTCACCGCACTCATCGGGCCGTCCGGCTGCGGCAAGTCGACGTTCCTGCGCATCCTCAACCGGATGCACGAGCTGATCCCCTCCGCCGCGCTCGCCGGACGTGTGCTGCTCGACGAGGAGGACATCTACGACCGGGGCCGTCGTATCACCCGCGCCCGCCGGGAGATCGGCATGGTCTTCCAGAAGCCCAACCCGTTCCCCGCGATGTCCCTCTACGACAACGTGGTCTCCGGCCTGAAGCTCAACGGCATCAAGGCCGGCCGCGACGGCAAGGACGACCTTGTGGAGGAGTGCCTCGTCAAGGCGGGCCTGTGGAACGAGGTCAAGGACCGGCTCCGCCAGCCCGGCGGCGCACTCTCCGGCGGCCAGCAGCAACGCCTGTGCATCGCACGGTCGTTGGCGGTACGACCCCGAGTCCTTCTGATGGACGAACCCTGCTCGGCCCTCGACCCGACGTCCACACGACGCATCGAGGAGACCATCGCCGAGCTCAAGTCCGAGGTCACGATCGTGATCGTCACCCACAACATGCAGCAGGCCGCCCGGGTCTCCGACGCCTGCGCCTTCTTCCTCGCCGCCCAGGGCACCCCCGGCGTGATCGTCGAACACGGCGACACGGACGCGATGTTCAACTCCCCGCGCGACGAACGCACCTTGGACTACGTGAACGGCCGCTTCGGGTGACGGGACCGAGGCCCGTCCGGGCGTGGCAACGTGGGGGAGGGGGGTTGGGGTTCGTCCGCGCCGTTGCTCTGTTCGCCGCCGGCATGCTCACCGTCGGGTTGCTCGCGGCCTGCTCCCCGGGTGGCGGGGCGGCGGCGCCGGTCGGACGGGGCGAGGACGGTGTCGCCGGTGTCTCTGCCTCCGTCATCGCCCCAGATGTCCGCTCGGCGGGTCGTACGGCCGCCGGTGAGAACTCCTCACCGAGCGGGTCACGCGCACCCGTGCCCCTGCCCACGCCCCCGACCGGCACCCCCGGCACCCCCGGGGCCTCCGCTCCCGCACCCCGGACGACGACCCCGCCCTCGTCCCCCGCGCCCCGGGCCAAGGGCCCCGACCTGTCCCGCAGGTCCGCCCCGCCGTCCTCGGCAGAGCAACCGAAGGCATCCGCCCCCGCCTCCGGTCCGTCCCCGGCGCCCGGTCGCGCCGTGCTGCGGATCGGGGGCTGGACGGCCGGCGTCGTACGGGGCGGGCAGGACGAGGTGGACGCATGCCGGAACGCCGTGCAGTGGGCCGGGCCCGAGATCGGCCGGGAGAACGGCTACGAGCTGCGCACGGTGGTGATCGTCGGCCATGACTACTGCAACGGCTTCGACCGCTTCGCCGCACTCCCCAACGGCAGCCGCGTCACCCTGACCACGGTCCGCGGCACCTTCACCTACCAGGTCTACGGCCACTACCTCACCCCAGGCCGGGGCGTCCCCGCCGCGGGACTCTACTGGGGCGATTTGACCCTCCAGTCCTGTGTGGGGCCGGACACGGGCTTCAGCTACCTCGTGCGGGTCTGACGTCGTTCCCGCGACGTCGTTCCCGCGGCGTTGTTCCCGGGGCCTTGTTCCCGGGGCGGGAGTTGCGGATGGGCGGGCTGCCGTACCCTCGACCCATGTCGCTCTACGCCGCCTACGCGGGCAACCTCGACGCGCGGCTGATGTCCAGCCGCGCACCGCACTCCCCGCTCCGTGCCACCGGCTGGCTGAACGGCTGGCGTCTGACCTTCGGGGGCGAGCCCCTGGGCTGGGACGGCGCGCTCGCGACGGTCGTCGAGGAACCCGGCGCGCAGGTCTTCGTCGCGCTCTACGACATCGCCCCGATGGACGAGGACTCACTCGACCGGTGGGTCGGCGTGGGAATGGACATCTACCGCCGGATGCGGGTGCGGGTGCACACCCTGGAGGGTGAGGAGCCCGCCTGGCTCTACGTCCTCGACGGCTACGAGGGCGGACTGCCGTCGGCACGCTACCTCGGCGAGATCGCCGACGCGGCCGAGTCGGCGGGGGCACCGCACGACTATGTGATGGAACTGCGCAAGCGACCCTGCTGAGCACTCCGCTGGAAGTGCCGCGATGTGTCGTCTGTCGCCTGCGGCACCGTCGTGGTTGGTCGCTCACCCAAGCTCTCAACTTCGTTCGAGCAGGGAGGTACCCCCGTCGCGGCGGAGCCGCAGATCGGTATAGCCCCGCGCCCCTTCAGGGCGCTGGGGCTGAACGGGCCTGATATCGGCCGATCGATCGGGACCGCTTTCACCCCATCCGTCACAGTTCTCGGCTCCTCCCCGCACCTTTTGTCGGAAACGACATGACAACGATCGCCATCCCGTGTGGATTACCATCTACGCGCGTAGGCCGAGAGCGGCTACCCTCGACCGCGTGAACGCATCTCTTCTTCCGGACGACATCCAGGGCGACCCCCACGCCGCCGCTGACGCCGCTGCCGCGCGCCTGCGCGAACTCACCGGCGCCGAGACCCACGACGTCGCCCTCGTGATGGGCTCCGGCTGGGCACCCGCCGTCGACGCTCTGGGCGAGGCCGACGCCGAGTTCCAGGTCACCGAGCTCCCCGGCTTCCCCCCGCCGGCCGTCCAGGGGCACGGCGGCAAGATCCGCTCGTACTCCATCGGCGCCAGGCGCGCACTCGTGTTCCTCGGCCGCACGCACTACTACGAGGGCCGGGGCGTCGCAGCCGTGGCGCACGGGGTGCGTACGGCCGTCGCCGCGGGCTGCAAGACCGTGGTGCTGACCAACGGCTGCGGCGGGCTGCGCGAGGGCATGCGGCCGGGGCAGCCCGTGCTGATCAGCGACCACCTCAACCTCACCGCGACCTCGCCGATCGCCGGCGCGAACTTCGTCGACCTGACGGATCTGTACTCGCCGCGGCTGCGGGCGCTGTGCAAGGAGATCGACCCGAGCCTGGAGGAGGGCGTGTACGCGCAGTTCCCCGGGCCGCACTACGAGACGCCTGCGGAGATCCGGATGGCCCGGGTGATCGGGGCGGACCTGGTGGGCATGTCGACGGTGCTGGAGGCGATCGCCGCGCGCGAGGCCGGGGCAGAGGTGCTGGGAATCTCCCTGGTCACCAACCTCGCCGCCGGAATGACGGGCGAGCCGCTGAACCACGAGGAGGTCCTCCAGGCGGGCCGGGATTCCGCGACACGGATGGGCACACTCCTGGAGCGGGTGCTGCACCGCCTGTAGCAGGCGTTTCTCCCCGCTGCCTTTAGCCTGTCCGGCGTTTGAGGACGAGGCCCGAAGGGCCGATGAGCGGGGGTCTGGGGGCGCAGCCCCCAGGGACGGGAACGGGAAGGGGCGGCGGGGGCGAAATCCCGGCGGGGCGAAATCCCCACCGCACACCCACCCCACCGCACACCCACCCCACCGCACACCCACCCCACCGCACACCCACCCCACGGCCAGCCACACCACGTACAAGAGAGGTTGAACCCCGTGCACGACCACCTGTTCGCCCGCGCCAAAGCGTGGCTCGCCGAGGACCCCGACCCGGACACCCGCGAGGAACTCGCCCGCCTCATCGACACCGCGGACATCCCTGAGCTCACCGACCGTTTCTCCGGCACCCTCCAGTTCGGCACCGCCGGCCTCCGCGGCGAGCTCGGCGCGGGCCCCATGCGGATGAACCGCGCCGTGGTCATCCGCGCTGCCGCCGGCCTCGCCGCGTACCTCCGTCAGCAGGGCCAGGGCGACGGCCTCGTCGTCATCGGCTACGACGCCCGCCACAAGTCGGCCGACTTCGCCCGCGACACCGCCGCCGTCATGGTCGGCGCGGGGCTGCGCGCGGCCGTACTGCCCCGCCCCCTCCCCACCCCCGTCCTCGCCTTCGCGATAAGGCACCTTGGCGCGGTCGCCGGCGTGGAGGTCACGGCCAGCCACAACCCGCCCCGCGACAACGGCTACAAGGTGTACCTCGGCGACGGCTCGCAGATCGTGCCGCCCGCGGACGCGGAGATCGCCGCGGAGATCGCCGCCGTCGCGAGCCTCGACGACGTCGCCCGCCCGGACGAGGGCTGGCAGATCCTCGGCGACGAGGTCCTCGACGCCTACCTGACCCGCACCGACGCCGTCCTCACCCCCGGCTCCCCGCGCACCGCCCGCTCCGTCTACACGGCGATGCACGGCGTCGGCAAGGACGTGCTGCTGGCCGCGTTCGCCCGCGCGGGCTTCCCCGCGCCGGAGCTGGTCGCCGAGCAGGCCGAGCCCGACCCGGACTTCCCGACCGTCGCCTTCCCCAACCCGGAAGAGCCCGGCGCGATGGACCTCGCCTTCGCCAAGGCCCGCGAGACCGAGCCGGACCTGATCATCGCCAACGACCCCGACGCCGACCGCTGCGCCGTCGCCGTCAAGGACGCGGCCGGGTGGCGGATGCTCCGTGGCGACGAGGTCGGTTCGCTGCTCGCCGCGCACCTCGTCGCGCGCGGTGCCACGGGGACGCTCGCCGAGTCGATCGTGTCGTCCTCGCTGCTGGGCCGTATCGCCGAGAAGGCGAAGCTGCCGTACGTGGAGACCCTCACCGGGTTCAAGTGGATCGCCCGGGCGGACGGACTGCGCTACGGGTACGAGGAGGCCCTCGGCTACTGCGTCGACCCCGACGGCGTACGCGACAAGGACGGCATCACGGCGGCGCTGCTCATCACCGAGCTGGCCTCCGAGCTGAAGGAGCAGGGCCGTACGCTGCTCGACCTCCTCGACGACCTCGCCGTGGAGCACGGTCTGCACGCCACCGACCAGCTCGCGGTGCGGGTCGAGGACCTGACGATCATCGCCGACGCGATGCGCCGCCTGCGCGAGCAGCCCCCGGCCGAGCTGGCCGGGCTGGCCGTGACCCGCGCCGAGGACCTGACGCAGGGCACGGAGACGCTGCCCCCGACCGACGGTCTGCGCTACACCCTCGACGGCGCCCGGGTCGTGGTCCGCCCCAGCGGCACCGAGCCGAAGCTGAAGTGCTACCTGGAGGTCGTCGTCCCGGTCACCGACCACGCCGCCCTCCCGGCCGCCCGCGCCAGGGCGACCGAGCTGCTGACCGCGATCAAGCGGGACCTGTCGGCCGCGGCCGGCATCTGAGCCCTACGCCCCCGCGACGCGTGCCCTGTCGCGGGGGCGTCGGTGAAGTAGCTCCGCCTCATGGGGAGTTGGGCTGCCGCAAGCTCCCCGGCCGCCCGGGCGCCGTCCGCCCCACGATGGGACGGTCAGTCGGCGTCGATGACCTCAATGGGGCACCGGGCCGGCGATCCGCTGTTGGGCTTGCTGACGCCCTTGCCGATGCGGGCGTCAGCGGTGACCAGGGGGACGCCCATCACCTCTGCCAAAGCGACGTAGGTGGCGTCGTGGGCGGACAGGTTGGAGTGCAGCACACGGACTCGGGGGAGCAGTGGTGCGGCCTCGCACCGGTGGATCGGCAGGGCTTGGTAGGTCTTGAAGTGCTGGTCGAGTTCGGCGGAGGTGACCTTGGGTACGCCGCCCCGGGTACCGCGTGCCATGCCCAGGAGTGCTGAGGCGATCTCGGTGTCGATCAGATGGGGGGCATAGAGCCGGGTCTCTGCAGAGATGCGAGCGCGGGCCTTCTGCCCTCGCCGTCCTCTGTCGGTGAGGAAGACGACCAGGGTCGAGCAGTCGACGACGATCAACGGCCTGCCCGCCCCTCGTCGATCGCGTCGAGGACGTCGTCGATGTCAACCTCACGTGCGGCATAGCGCTCGGCGCGGGCAGCCATCTCAGCGAGCGTGGGCGTAGCCGCTTCGCGAGTTATCAGGCTCAGGAGATAGGCCTGGAGGGACTGGCCTGCTTCGGCGGCGCGCCCTTTCAGACGGCGGGCGACGTCCTCGGGGACCCCTCGGATGGTGAAGGCAGTGTCCATGACTGCATTCTAGCGTCAATGACGTCAAATTGCAGTCATGTCCTGTCTCTCTGATCGGCCCCGCCCCGCCCCGGCCGGGCCCTACGGCCCCGGGTAACGGAACCGCACCACCCCCGCCCCCGGGTCGGTGGGCCCTTGTTGGGTGCGGGACAATGGGGTACGTGACTCGGATCGTGATCATCGGTGGCGGACCCGGCGGATATGAAGCGGCGCTCGTGGCCGCGCAACTCGGCGCGGAGGTGACCGTCGTCGACAGTGACGGACTGGGCGGGGCGTCGGTGCTGACCGACTGCGTGCCGTCCAAGACGCTCATCGCGACGGCCGAGGTGATGACCACCTTCGACTCGTCGTACGAGGAGCTGGGCATCATCGTCGCCGACGACACCCCGCCCCTGGAGCAGGCCGCCCGGGTGGTCGGTGTGGACCTCGGCAAGGTCAACCGGAGGGTCAAGCGGCTCGCGCTCGCGCAGTCGCACGACATCACCGCCTCCGTCACCCGCGCGGGCGCCCGCGTGCTGCGCGGCCGGGGCCGGCTGGAGGGCATGCAGGCGCTCGACGGGTCCCGCAAGGTCGTCGTCAGGGCGGTCGACGGTACGGAGGAGACCCTCGCCGCGGATGCGGTGCTGATAGCGACCGGCGGTCACCCGCGGGAGCTGCCCGACGCGCAGCCCGACGGTGAGCGCATCCTCAACTGGACCCAGGTCTACGATCTCACCGAGCTGCCCGAGGAACTCATCGTCGTCGGCTCCGGTGTCACCGGCGCCGAGTTCGCCGGTGCCTACCAGGCCCTCGGCTCCCGGGTCACCCTGGTCTCCTCCCGCGACCATGTGCTGCCCGGCGAGGACCCGGACGCCGCCGCCGTCCTGGAGGACGTCTTCCGCCGCCGCGGCATGAACGTCATGGCGCGCTCCCGCGCCTCCGCCGCCAAACGGGTCGGCGACCGTGTCGAGGTCACCCTCTCCGACGGCCGTGTCATCGAGGGCACCCACTGCCTGATGGCCGTCGGCGCCATCCCGAACAGCGCGGGCCTCGGCCTGGAGGAGGCCGGTGTCAAGCTGCGCGAGTCCGGTCACATCTGGACCGACAAGGTGTCCCGCACCACCGCCCCCGGCGTCTACGCCGCCGGAGACGTGACCGGTGTCTTCGCCCTCGCCTCCGTCGCCGCCATGCAGGGCCGTATCGCCATGTACCACTTCCTCGGCGACGCGGTGGCCCCCCTCGACCTCAAGAGCGTCTCCGCGAACGTCTTCACCGACCCGGAGATCGCCACCGTGGGGTGCAGCCAGGCCGACGCCGACGCCGGGAAGATCGACGCCCGCTGCGTCAAGCTGCCGCTGCTGCGCAACCCGCGCGCCAAGATGCAGGGCATCCGCGACGGCTTCGTCAAGATCTTCTGCCGCCCGGGCACCGGCATCGTCGTCGGCGGTGTGGTGGTCGCACCGCGCGCCTCGGAACTGATCCATCCGATCTCGATCGCCGTCGACAACAATCTGACAGTCGAACAGATCGCGAACGCGTTCACCGTGTACCCGTCTCTTTCGGGGTCGATCGCCGAGGTCGCCCGCCAGCTCCACACCCGCAAGACGGCCGGGGAGATCTGAGGAAGGGCCAGGCGGGAACGGTGGGCGGCCCGCCTTGTCCGGATCCGACTCCCGTACGATCACAGGGAGTTGCCGGGCACGCGTACGGTGTCCCGTACGACTGCGTTCACGCCGTGTTGACGTCACAGGCGGGCGGCGGACGTCTTATACCACTCCGCCACCCCCTGTGCGAACAACTTCTGCTATTCGGCGCAAACTGCTGAAACCAGACGGTCGTTGGGGTTACTGTCAGTTTCGTGTTCGCTGCAGAACGTCGCCAATTGATCCTCGAAATGGTGCGAGCGAACGGAGCCGTGTCGCTCCGTGAGCTCGCCCGTGTCGTCCAGACCTCAGAAGTGACCGTACGACGGGACGTGCGGGCATTGGAGGCAGAAGGACTCCTCGACCGCCGGCACGGCGGTGCGGTACTCCCGGGCGGTTTCACTCGGGAGTCGGGCTTTCCTCAGAAGTCCCATCTCGCGACCGCCGAGAAGACCGCCATCGCGGACCTCGCCGCGGGCCTCGTCGAAGAGGGCGAGGCCATCGTCGTCGGCGCCGGGACGACCACCCAGGAGCTGGCCCGCCGGCTGGCCCGGGTGCCCGGTCTGACCGTCGTCACCAACTCCCTGCTGGTGGCCCAGGCGCTGGCCCACGCCAACCGTGTCGAGGTCGTCATGACCGGCGGCACCCTGCGCGGCTCCAACTACGCGCTGGTCGGCTCGGGCGCCGAGCAGTCCCTCCAGGGGCTCAGGGTCTCCAAGGCCTTCCTGTCCGGGAGCGGGCTGACCGCCGAGCGCGGGCTCTCCACGTCCAACATGCTGTCGGCGTCCGTCGACCGCGCCCTGGTCCATGCGGCCGCGGAGGTCGTCGTCCTCGCCGACCACACCAAGCTGGGCACGGACACCATGTTCCAGACCGTGCCGACCGACCTCATCACCCGCCTCGTCACGGACGACCCGCCCGCCCACGACGACCGAGCCGCCACCGAACTCCAGGCCCTCGCCGACCAGGGGGTGCAGATCGTCGTGGCCGGGGCGGCCGGGAACCCGGGGGGTGACCATGTCCCGGCGCGCCAGCAGCGCCGGGACCTTCCGCTCCCGGGCCCGCGCCGCAGTGCCGCGGCAGGTGGCCTGCGTCCGGCCGCGGTCCTCGGCGACCGCGACCAGTCACAGGCCCCGGAACGCGCCCGCGTGGCGGACCTGCGGCGCCGCTGAGGCGTACGGCACGTTCGTATCCGTTGAGACCGGGGGGCCGTGGCCGGTCGCCGTGACCACCACGGCGTCGTAGCACCAGCAAGCACCCTCCTGTTACGGCTTCAGCCCACGCAGTGTCAGCCGCAGGAGCCGGTCGGCGAGTTCGGGGTCGTCCGGGGTCTCCTCGGCGGCCAGTGCGATCGCGTGGGTGAGCTGGAGCAGGTCGCCGATCGCGACGCCGGGGCGGATCGCGCCGGACTCCTGGGCGCGGGCCAGCAGTGCGCCGCCCGCCTCCCGGATCGGCCCGCTGCACCTGGCGAGGTCCGAACCGGAGTCACCGCGGTCGTACGACACCGCCATGAGCGCCCGCGCCAGCCCGCGGTACTCACCCGCGTGGGCCACCACCGCGCGCAGCCAGGTCACCAGCGCCGCGCACGGCTCGTCCGCGCGCAGCAACTCCCCCGAGCGGGCCAGCAGATCGCTCACCGCGTCCTCGAACACCGCGCTCATCAGGGCCTGGCGGTTGGGGAAGTGCCGGTACAGGGTGCCGATCCCGACGCCCGCGCGCCGGGCCACGTCCTCCAGCGAGGCGTCCGTGCCGTGCGCGGCGAAGGCGGCGCGGGCCTCGGCCAGCAGCCGCTCGTGATTGCGGCGCGCGTCGGCCCGCATGGCGCGCCCGGGCCCGCAGGAGGCGGCCGCATCCCCGGGGGCTTGTCGCCGAACCTCCGGTGCCTCAGCCGGTGCCGCTTTCGGTGCCGCCTTCGGTGCCTCCTCGCGTGAGGTCACGCCCGCCGCCATCGTTCCCACCTGCCCTCACTCACGCGCCCGCCGCGCCGTGTTCCAGGATGCCATCACCCGGGGCGCGCGCGGTGAAGCGCAGGGCGAAGAGCAGAGCGGCGGGAAGCGGCGAGCGCCCGGCGGACCGTTTCCTTCCGGTCCGCCGGGCGCTCGGCGAGTTCGTTCGTGCCCCTACGTGTTCGACTGCCGGGGCGTCAGTCCTTGATCTCGCAGATCGCCGCACCCGAGGTGATGGAGCCGCCGACCGCGGCCGACAGGCCCTTGATGACGCCGGCCTTGTGGGCGTTGAGGGGCTGCTCCATCTTCATGGCCTCCAGGACGACGACCAGGTCGCCCTCCTTGACCTCCTGGCCCTCCTCGACGGCGACCTTGACGATGGTGCCCTGCATCGGGGAGGCCAGGGTGTCGCCGGAGGCCACGGGGCCGGACTTCTTGGCGGCCCGGCGCTTGGGCTTGGCGCCCGCGGCGAGACCGGTGCGGGCCAGGGTCATGCCCAGGGAGGCCGGCAGGGAGACCTCCAGGCGCTTGCCGCCGACCTCGACGACGACCGTCTCACGCCCGGACTCCTCGTCCGCCTCGGTCTCGGCCGGGGCGGCGAAGGGCTTGATCTCGTTGACGAACTCGGTCTCGATCCAGCGGGTGTGGACCGTGAACGGCTCGGCGGAGCCGGTCAGCTCCGGAGCGAACGCCGGGTCCTGCACCACCACGCGGTGGAACGTGAGGGCCGTGGCCATGCCCTCCACCTGGAACTCCGCCAGGGCCCGGGAGGCCCGCTGGAGCGCCTCGGTACGGTTGCGGCCGGTGATGATCAGCTTGGCCAGCAGCGAGTCCCAGGCGGGGCCGATGACCGAGCCGGACTCCACGCCCGCGTCCAGCCGGACACCGGGGCCGGACGGCGGGACGAACCGCGTCACCGTGCCGGGTGCCGGGAGGAAGCTGCGGCCCGGGTCCTCGCCGTTGATACGGAACTCGATCGCGTGGCCCCGCAGCGGCGGGTCGTCGTAGCCGAGGGCCTCACCGTCGGCGATACGGAGCATCTCGCGCACCAGGTCGATGCCGGCGATCTCCTCGGTGACCGGGTGCTCGACCTGGAGCCGGGTGTTGACCTCCAGGAAGGAGATCGTGCCGTCGTTGCCGACCAGGAACTCGACGGTGCCCGCGCCGACGTAGCCGGCCTCCTTGAGGATGGCCTTCGACGCCCGGTACAGCTCGGCGTTCTGGGCCTCGGAGAGGAACGGCGCCGGGGCCTCCTCCACCAGTTTCTGGTGGCGCCGCTGGAGCGAGCAGTCGCGGGTGGAGACGACGACCACGTTGCCGTGGGTGTCGGCGAGGCACTGGGTCTCCACGTGCCGCGGCTTGTCGAGGTAGCGCTCCACGAAGCACTCGCCGCGCCCGAAGGCGGCCACGGCCTCACGGACCGCCGACTCGAACAGCTCCGGGACCTCGTCGAGGGTGCGGGCGACCTTCAGACCGCGCCCGCCGCCGCCGAACGCGGCCTTGATGGCGATCGGCAGTCCGTGCTCCTGGGCGAAGGCGATCACCTCGTCGGCCCCGGACACCGGCTCCGGCGTACCGGCGACCAGGGGAGCGCCCGCGCGCTGCGCGACGTGCCGGGCGGAGACCTTGTCGCCGAGCTCGCGGATGGCCTGCGGGGACGGGCCGATCCAGATCAGGCCCGCGTCGAGGACCGCCTGCGCGAAATCGGCGTTCTCGGAAAGGAAGCCGTAGCCGGGGTGGACGGCGTCCGAGCCGGACTCGCGCGCTGCGTTGAGCACTTTCTGGATGTCCAGATAGCTGGTCGCCGGGGTGTCACCGCCCAGGGCGAACGCCTCATCCGCGGCGCGGACGTGCAGAGCGTCCCGGTCCGGGTCGGCGTAGACGGCCACGCTCGCGATCCCGGCGTCCCGGCAGGCCCGGGCAACGCGGACAGCGATTTCGCCACGGTTGGCGATGAGCACCTTGCGCACGATTGAGGCTCCCTCCTTGAAACAAGCCGAGTTTAGGGACTGCCGACACGGCACATCGACCCGTCCCCAATGGTGAGCTTGCCCACACGGAGCGTGATTCGAGGCGCGCTCGACCCGCAAAATCCCTTGTCGCACCGCGGTACGCAGCGCTGCTCCGGGAAACCCTAGCCCGCTCCTGTGGTCAAGGTCTCTGTGCGAGCGTGCTGCGCCCCACTCCGTTTCTTTGTCGAGTCCCTACGAATGGCCCAACGTTCGTTTGCCTTCGGCAGGACCCTTGTCCGGTGGTTTACCCGTTAGTAGCGTGCCCGATGACTTGACGACTCGACGGTACTTCGTCGAACAAAGCTCTGGCTTGAGGGTGGGTGAAGGCCGGTGGTGCGCAGACCGGTGGCATGGCTCGTGGCGGTCGTGCTCCTTGTCGAGGGGTTCTTCATCGCGGCCCTCAACTGGTTCCTCGGCATAGTCGCCGACCGCCAGAACATGTCGCTCGCCGGGGTGGACCCCGACGCGATGTCGCTCTCCTCGAAGATCGGCGGGATCGTCTTCGGCGTGTACTTCCTGCTCTGCGCGGTGGTCGCCGTGCTCGTCGCGGTCCGCGACCGGGCCCCGGCCGGGCTGGGCCGCGTCCTGCTGATCAGCGTGGCGGTGGTGCACGGGCTGCTGGGCGCGTTCGCGGTCGGGCTGAAGGGCTGGGCGGCGTTCACCTACATGGTGGTCGTCATGGCGCTGATCGTGCTGCTCCTGATGACCTACGACGCCCAGGAGCGGCCGGCCGCGGCGGCTGCACCGGCTGCACCGGCTGCGGAGGGCACCCCTGGGGGCGGCACGCCCGCGGATGAGGGTGGCTCTCCGGTGGATGGTCCGGCTCCGGTAGAAGGTCCTGCTCCGGTGGATGGTCCGGTCCCGGCGGACGGTCCGGCTCCGGTGGATGGTCCGGCTCCGGTGGACAGTCCGATGCCGTTGGACGGTCCGGCTCCCGTGGACGGTCCGGCTCCCGTGGACGGTCCTGCTCCGGTGGACGGTCCGACGGGACCGGTCGACGGCCCCGCTCCGGTCACTCCGCCGCCGGCGCCCACAGCTCCGTGATTCCCACGCCCAGTTCGCGCAGCAGCCGCCGTAGCAGCGGCAGGCTGATCCCGATCACATTGCCGTGGTCGCCGTCGATCCCGTCGATGAACGGCGCTGAGAGGCCGTCCAGCGTGAACGCCCCCGCTACATGGAGCGGCTCGCCCGAGGCGACGTACGCCGCGATCTCCTCGTCCGTCGGATCGCCGAAGCGGACCACGGTGGACGCGGTCCCGGAGGCGTGGCGCCCGCTCACCGTGTCCCACACGCAGTGGCCCGTCTGGAGCGTCCCCGCCCGCCCGCGCATCGCCTTCCAGCGTGCCGTGGCCTCCTCCGCGTCCGCGGGCTTGCCGAGCGCCTGACCGTCCAGCTCCAGCACCGAGTCGCAGCCGATCACCAGCGCACCCTTGACCTCCGGCCGCGCGGCCACCACGGAGGCCTTCGCCTCGGCCAGCGCGAGCGCCAGTTCGGCGGGGGTGGGTGCGGTGACGGCGTCCTCGTCGACACCGCTGACGAGCACCTCGGGGTCCAGTCCGGCCTGCCGGAGCAGGTTGAGCCGGGCGGGGGACGCGGAGGCCAGCACGAGCGGGCGGGGCGGGGGGTTCGTCATGGTGGAAGCGTATCCATTGCGCTCCGGGGGCGGTTCGCCTCCGGCGAGGTGGCCTCGGTACGGGTGCCGCCGGAGTCGTTTCAGCGCAAGCCGATGACGATCATGATCAGGACCATGGCCAGGGCCAGGAGCATGCCGAGTCTGCGGAGCATGGCCTGGAGTTCGGTCAGCTCTTTGGGGGGTTCGTCTTCCGGGTCGGACCACAGCACGGTGTCAGCGTGCGCTTGGGCTTGGCCGGGGGCATGAGTACGGGTACTCAAGTTGTGGGGCGGGGTTGTGCGCGGCGGTTCTTGCGCAGTTCCCCGCGCCCCTTTTTCTGCGCAGTTCCCCGCGCCCCTGAATGTCGCTTCGGTCGGATGGTCGCTGCGGGCCGCGGGGGGCTGGTCGCGCAGTTCCCCGCGCCCCTGAGGGTCGGCTGTTGCTAGCTGGGCCAGAAAGTGCGGGTCCATGATGTGGGACCCGGCTTCGGTAGACGGTGGTCTGCCTTGCGGGCCGGGTCTGACCAGGCTGGGGTGGAGGGCGGGGGAGGGGTGGCGGTTGCTGCCGCTATCGCCGCCCTCGCTCTGACCACCGCCAGGGCGGCGGCCAGTTCCTCCGGGGTCGGGTTGCCCCGTACGACCTTGATGGTCATGTGTGCTCCATGGGGAGGGGGACCGGGGGCTAGAGGGGGATGTTGCCGTGCTTCTTCGGGGGGAGGGACTCCCGCTTGGTGCGGAGCTGGCGCAGGCCGCGGACGATGTGGCGGCGGGTCTCGGACGGCATGATCACCGCGTCGATGTAGCCGCGCTCGGCAGCGATGTAGGGGTTGAGGAGGTGGTCCTCGTACTCCTGGATCAGCCGTGCCCGGACCGCGGCCATGCCCTCGGCGTCCTCGCCGTTCGCCTCCGCCTCGGCGAGGGTGCGGCGGTGCAGGATGTTGACGGCGCCCTGGGCGCCCATGACGGCGATCTGGGCGGTCGGCCAGGCCAGGTTGAGGTCAGCGCCGAGGTGCTTGGAGCCCATGACGTCGTAGGCACCGCCGAAGGCCTTGCGGGTGATGACGGTGATCAGCGGGACGGTGGCCTCGGCGTAGGCGTAGATCAGCTTGGCGCCGCGCCGGATGATGCCGTCGTGCTCCTGGTCGACGCCGGGCAGGAAGCCGGGCACGTCGACGAAGGTGAGGACGGGGACGTTGAAGGCGTCGCAGGTGCGCACGAAGCGGGCGGCCTTCTCGCTGGCCTTGATGTCGAGGCAGCCGGCGTACTGCATGGGCTGGTTGGCGACGATGCCGACGGGGTGGCCCTCGACCCGCCCGAAGCCGGTGACGATGTTCGGGGCGTAGAGCGGCTGGGTCTGGAAGAACTCGGCGTCGTCGAGGACGTGCTCGATCACCGTGACGATGTCGTACGGCTGGTTGGCGCTGTCGGGGACGACGGTGTCGAGCTCCCGGTCCTCGCCGGTGACGGTGAGGTCGGCCTCCTCGGGGAAGGTGGGGGCCTCGCTGAGGTTGTTGGACGGCAGGTAGGACAGCAGCTGCTTGATGTACTCGACGGCGTCCTTCTCGTCACCGGCCATGTGGTGGGCGACGCCGGAGACGGCGTTGTGGGTGCGGGCGCCGCCGAGCTCCTCGAAGCCGACGTCCTCACCGGTGACGGTCTTGATGACGTCGGGGCCGGTGATGAACATGTGCGAGGTGTGGTCGACCATGACGGTGAAGTCGGTGATCGCGGGGGAGTAGACCGCGCCGCCCGCGCAGGGCCCGACGACCAGGCTGATCTGCGGGATCACACCGGAGGCGTGGGTGTTGCGGCGAAAGATCTCGCCGTAGGCGCCGAGCGAGGCCACGCCCTCCTGGATACGGGCGCCGCCGGAGTCGTTGATGCCGATGACCGGGCAGCCCGTCTTGAGGGCGAAGTCCATCACCTTGACGATCTTCTGGCCGTAGACCTCGCCGAGGGCGCCGCCGAAGACGGTGAAGTCCTGGGAGAACACGGCGACGGGACGGTCGTCCACGGTGCCGTAGCCGGTGACGACGCCGTCGCCGTACGGCCGGTTCTGCTCCAGTCCGAAGTTGGTGGAGCGGTGCCGGGCGAACTCGTCCAGCTCGACGAACGACCCCTCGTCGAGCAGCAGCTCGATCCTCTCCCGGGCCGTCAGCTTGCCCTTGGCGTGCTGTTTCTCGACGGCGCGTTCCGAACCGGCGTGCGTCGCTTCCTGGACCCGGCGCTGGTGATCCGCGAGCTTGCCCGCGGTCGTGTGGATGTCGGTCTCTTCCGGCTCGGACATAGGGACTGCGGCTCCCTGCCTGCTCAAAAGTGGCGTCGGTTACTCATCCGTAGAGTAATGGTGGGTTCCGCCGATCGGCAGTGCGGCGTCTCACACACCTAGGGTGGCCTGCATGACGCCGCGAGATGTTTCAAACGGGAATGAGGGTCCTGCATCCGGGAAGAACAGCCCCTGGCCCGGCAATAGTCCCGGAGCCGGTGGTTCCGGGGGATCCTCCGGTTCCGCTCCCGGTTCCGCTCCCGGGTCCCCGTGGTCGGACCTGGATCGTCCGCCGCTGAACGCCGCAGCGCTGCGGCGGGGACTGGTACGGGAGCCCGGGCACGACCTGGGCGGCGGACCCGGTCTCTACCGGGAGATCGAGATCGTACGGCGGACCGGCTCCACCAACTCCGACCTGGTCGCGCGGGTGGCGGCGGGGACGGCCGACGAGGGCACGGTTCTGATCGCCGAGGAGCAGACGGCCGCGCGGGGGCGCCTGGACCGCCGCTGGACGGCCCCGCCGCGCTCGGGCCTGTTCTTCTCCGTCGCGCTGCGCCCGGCCGGTGTCCCCGTGTCCCGCTGGGGCTGGCTGCCGCTGCTGACCGGCGTGGCCGTGGCGACGGGACTGTCGCGGGCCGCGGGCGTGGACACGGCCCTGAAGTGGCCGAACGACCTCCTGGTGAAGGTGGGCGGGGAGGAGCGCAAGGCGGGCGGCATCCTCGCCGAGCGGGCCGGGGAGGACGGGGTGGTCGTAGGGGTGGGCATCAATGTCACCCTGCGCGAGAACGAGCTGCCGGTGCCGCAGGCGGGGTCGCTCGCGCTGGCCGGGGCGATCAGCACGGACCGGGATCCGCTGCTTCGGGCGGTGCTGCGGGCGCTGGAGGACTGGTACACCCGGTGGCTTGCGGCCGACGGCGACCCGACGACGAGCGGCCTCCAGGAAACCTACGTGGCGGGCTGCGCCACGCTGGGCCGCACAGTGCGTGCCGAACTTCCCGGCGACCGGGCCCTCGTCGGGGAGGCGGTGGCCATCGACGGGGACGGGCGACTGGTGCTGGTGACGGAGGAGGGGGCGCGGGAGGCGGTGGGGGCGGGGGACATCGTGCATCTGCGATAGCCCGCCGTCAGCCAGCCGGCCGTCAGCCCCTCCGGCGTTTGAGGAGCAGGGGTCTGGGGGCGGAGCCCCCAGGGACGGGAACGGGAAGGGGCGGCGGGGGCGAGCAACCCGGGCTCAAGCTCCCCCCGGCCCTATACCAGCCGCGCCCCGCGAATAAGCATCGGCTCACCACAAATACGCCCTAAGCCCCCCAACCCTCACCCCAAAACCTCCTGCGCGAGTGAGCCAGCCCACAGCTGCCGTAGAGTTGGGGCCGGTCGATACCTGACCGTGGCAGATCGGAAGGGCAGCAGGCGTGACCGTCGACGACACGGGCTCCGGCGCGGACGCGGACGGCCGGGTGGACCCTCCCGCGCTCGCGGCACCGCTGGAGCCGGATGACCCGGACGACGCGGATGCCGTCGACCCCGGTGGGCATCCGCTGGCGCTGCGTCTCGAAGGGCTGATCCTGGGCGCGGAGCGGCGTTACACACCGTTCCAGGCGGCCCGTAGCGCCGGTGTGTCCATGGAACTGGCGTCCCGGTTCTGGCGGGCGATGGGGTTCGCGGACATCGGGCAGGCGAAGGCGCTCACCGAGGCGGACGTACTGGCCCTGCGCCGGCTGGCCGGCATGGTGGAGGCGGGGCTGCTGAGCGAGGCCATGGCGGTGCAGGTGGCCCGCTCGACGGGCCAGACCACCGCCCGGTTGGCGGAATGGCAGATGGATTCGTTCCTGGAGGGCCTGACCGAGCCGCCCGAGCCCGGCATGACCCGTACCGAGGTGACGTACCCGATCGTCGAGCTGCTGCTGCCCGAGCTGGAGGAGTTCCTGGTCTATGTCTGGCGCCGCCAGCTGGCCGCTTCCGCGGGCCGGGTGGTGCAGGCGGCGGACGACGAGGAGATGGTCGACCGGCGTCTGGCGGTGGGCTTCGCGGATCTGGTCGGCTTCACCCGGCTGACGCGCCGGATGGAGGAGGAAGAGCTCGGCGAACTGGTCGAGGCCTTCGAGACCACGGCCGCCGACCTGGTCGCGGCGCACGGCGGACGGCTGATCAAGACGCTGGGCGACGAGGTGCTGTACGCCGCGGACGACTCGGGCACGGCCGCCGAGATCGCGATGCGGCTGATCGAGACGATGGCCCACGACGAGACGATGCCGGAACTGCGGGTCGGTATGGCCCTCGGCACGGTGACGACCCGGATGGGCGATGTGTTCGGTACGACGGTGAATCTGGCGTCGCGGCTGACATCGATAGCGCCGAGGGACGCCGTACTGGTCGACACCGCTTTCGCCGAGGAACTGGTCCGCACCAAGGAGGCCCCGGCCTCGGAGGCGGAGGCCGCGGAGGCAGCGGCGGCGGCCGAGAAGGAGGGCGAGGAGCCGCCGACGTACCGTTTCGCGCTCCAGCCGATGTGGCAGCGGCCGGTGCGAGGGCTGGGCGTGGTGGAGCCGTGGCTGCTGACCCGACGGGACGATCCGCGGGGCTGACCCGGAGGGACGACCCGAGGGCTTTGACCCCGCCGCAGACGGGCGGGCCGCCCGCTCACCCCTGACCGTCATCGACCGTGATCGACCCGCAGCGGAGTGGCCCCCGGCACGCTGCCGGTGCCGCCCGGCGGCCGAGGCGTCGTGCCGGGCACGGGTGTGTTGGGAAGCTCCGGGGTGGTCCTGCCGCCGGGAGCGAGCGGCGACGGCGCCGCCTCACCCCTGGCCGTCATCGGCTGCTATCGACCGTCATCAGCTGTCATCGACCCCCAGCGGAATGGCCCCCAGCGGGCCGACGCAGAGCCCGATCACCGGCACACACAGCCCGGGCCCGTCCTCGCCCGGCGGTGAGGCGGCCGACGACGGCGACGGGCTCGTACCCGGCGTGGCGGTGGGACGAGGAGCCGCGCTGCCGGTGCCGCCCGGCGCCCGGGGCGTGGTGCCGGGCACGGGTGTGTTGGGAAGCTCCGGAATGGTCGTACTGCCGGAAGCGGGCGGCAACGGCGACGCCGCCCGAGGCGGACCACCGCCTGGAGCGGACGGCGTCACGGCATCGCCGGGCAGTAGGCTCGCACCACCCAGCAGCGAGGACGTGGCCGAAGGCCGCACACCGGGTGTGGCGCCGACGCCGGGGTCGGCCGAGGCGGCCCCTCCCGAGCGCCCGCCACCGCTGCCACCGCCGCCGCTGCTCCCGTCGCCCGGCAGATGGGGCAGAGCCTCAGCCGTGCCGAGCCCACCCCCATCTCCGCCCCCGCCACCGATGGCCCCGGAGACCAGCCGCACGACTTCGAACGCCCCGGTGGCCAACGCGAGCCCCCCGACGGCGTACAGCCCCTTACGCGCCCGGGGCCTCCTGTGCCGCCCCCTCTGCGGCCGAGTCACCGCACTCCTCATACGCCCCCTCCTCGCCCGAGCCCTCCACAGCCCTGCCGTAGCCCTGCCACACGGCGGGTGCACGGCGGATCAGGGCGGACGCACGGTATGCCCGCCGATGCCAGGTCCGGACGGAGTCAGGAGGAATGTCACTCGAACGGGTAAACGGCCCGCCCTTTCCCTGGGCGGTTCCGGCTGGGATGATCGAGGTCGGGCGTTAACCGTCGTTAACCGGGAGGGTGGCATGAGCGAGGAGCGGTTCGGCGAGTACGTGGGGGTGCGGCGGCATGACGACGGCCATGTCGCGGAGCTCGTCCTGGACCGGCCCAAGGCCATGAACGCGGTGTCGACGGAGATGGCGATATCCATCGCGGGCGCGTGCGCGGCGCTGGGCGCCGACCGGGACGTACGGGTGGTGGTGCTGACGTCGTCGCACGAGCGGGCGTTCTGCGTGGGCGCCGATCTGAAGGAGCGCAATGCGCTCACGGACGCCGAGCTGGTGCGGCAGCGCCCGGTCGCCCGGGGTGCGTACACGGGCGTGCTGGAACTGCCCCAGCCGACGGTGGCGGCGGTGCACGGCTTCGCCCTGGGCGGTGGTTTCGAGCTGGCGCTGGCCTGCGATCTGATCGTGGCCGACGGTACGGCGGTGGTGGGGCTGCCAGAGGTGTCGGTGGGCGTGATCCCGGGCGGGGGCGGTACCCAGCTGCTGCCGAGACGGGTGGGTGCGGCGCGGGCGGCGGAACTGGTGTTCACGGCACGCCGGGTCGCGGCGGCGGAGGCGCGTGAGCTGGGGCTGGTGGACGAGCTGGTGGAGGAGGGCCGGGACCGGGAGGAGGCGCTGGCGCTGGCCGCCAGGATCGCCGCGAACTCGCCGGTCGGCCTGCGGGCGGCCAAGCGGGCCCTGCGGCTGGGCCATGGCCTCGATCTGCGGGCGGGTCTGGAGGTCGAGGACGCGGCATGGCGCTCCGTGGCCTTCTCGGGCGACCGGGCGGAGGGAGTGGCGGCGTTCAACGAGAAGCGGAGGCCGGTGTGGCCAGGGGAGTGAGGACGAGTCCCTCGCCCCTGTCCGTCGTGCAGATGGGTTCGTCTGTTCGCTTCGTCAAATATCCCGTTCACTTCTTCGATATCCCGATTCACCCGAAATCTCCCTAGCCTGGGAAGATGGCTGAGGACGAGCGGCTCACGGCGGTCGTGGCGCTGGCGCAGGGGATGGCGGGGGCGCATACGCCTCCGGAGTCGTGGCGGGCCGCCGCCGCCGGGGCGTGCCGGGCGCTGGACGGGAGTTTCGCGGCGCTGTCGGTGTGGGAGCGCGAGCTGGGGCGGCTCAGGGTTCTCGTCAACGTGGGACAGCGGGCCGAGGGCGAGGAGGAGTTCCCGGACAGCGAGACGTACCCCGTGCACCGCTTCCCGGAGATCACCGAGTTTCTGCATGAGCGCTGGGCCGGAGGCGGCGGCCCCAACGCCTGGGTGGAGACGGCCGAGGGCCCGGCGCCGGACGGGGGTGCCGGGCGGGCTGGCTATGTCCATCAGCGTGTCGCCGCCCTGCGCCGCCGGGGCCGGGGCTGCTGTGTGGTCGCGCCGGTGGTGCTGCACGGCCGTGCCTGGGGCGAGCTGTATGTCGCCCGCCCGCTGGGCGCCCCCGTCTTCAACCGCGCCGATGCCGACTTCGCGACCGTGCTGGCCGCCGTGGTCGCCGCCGGCATTGCGCAGACGGAGCAACTGGAGGAGGCCCGGCGCCTGGCGTTCACGGACGCGCTGACCGGGCTCGCCAACCGTCGTGCCGTGGATGTACGGCTGGACAAGGCGATCGAGCGGCACCGGCGCGACGGTGTCGCAGTGAGCCTGGTCGTCTGCGATCTGAACGGCCTCAAGCGGGTGAACGACACGCACGGTCACGCCGTCGGTGACCGGCTCCTGGAGCGTTTCGGCTCGGTGCTGTCGCTGTGCGGCGCCATGCTCCCGGGCGCCCTCGCCGCACGCCTGGGAGGCGACGAGTTCTGCCTCCTGGCGGTCGGCTCCCCGGCCGACGACGTCGTGAAGGCAGCCGACGAACTGTGCCGCAGGGCTGCCGAGCTGGAGCTGGGCGAGGGCGTCGCCTGCGGGGTCGCCTCGACCGAGGACCCCATCGGCCCCGTCCGCTCCGCGCGCCGCCTCTTCCGGCTCGCGGATGCGGCGCAGTACCGGGCGAAGGCACTGCACGCGGACCGACCGGTGGTCGCGGGCCGCGAGGGCCCCGACGACCCCGTGGTGCGCCTCGCCGACACCCCGTCGCCGACCCCCGCCCACGCCGAACGCCGCCGCTTCCGGGGACGGCAGCCGTGAGACATGGCTCCCTGGCAGCAGGGCGTGAGTAAGGGGTGACCTGCCCTCCCACTAGTGACACGACCGCATTCACCCCGTACGCTCCTGAATATGAATATGCACACTGTGGTGGTGGGAACGTCCGGAGTCACCGCGTCCGACGTTCTCGCCGTGGCGCGCGGCGGTGCCCGGGTCGAGCTGTCGGAGGAGGCGGTGGCCGCGCTGGCCGCAGCCCGCGAGATCGTGGACGCGCTGGCGGCCAAGCCCGAGCCCGTCTACGGCGTCTCCACCGGCTTCGGCGCCCTGGCGACCCGGCACATCAGCCAGGAGTTGCGCACCCAGCTCCAGCGCAACATCGTCCGCTCGCACGCGGCGGGACTCGGCCCCCGGGTCGAGCGTGAGGTGGTCCGCGCGCTGATGTTCCTGCGTCTGAAGACCGTCTGCTCGGGCCACACCGGTGTGCGCCCCGAGGTCGCGCAGACCATGGCCGATGTGCTGAACGCCGGGATCACCCCCGTCGTGCACGAGTACGGCTCCCTCGGCTGCTCCGGCGACCTCGCCCCGCTGTCCCACTGCGCCCTGACCCTGATGGGCGAGGGCGAGGCGGAAGGCCCCGACGGCACCGTGCGCCCGGCCGCCGAACTGCTCGCCGAGCACGGCATAAAGCCGGTCGAACTGCGCGAGAAGGAGGGCCTCGCCCTCCTCAACGGCACCGACGGCATGCTCGGGATGCTGGTCATGGCCCTCGACGACCTGGACCTCCTCTACAAGGCCGCCGACATCACGGCATCCCTCTCCCTGGAGGCCCTGCTCGGCACCGACAAGGTCCTCGCCCCCGAACTGCACGCCATCCGCCCGCACCCCGGGCAGGCCGCCAGCGCCGCCAACATGCTCGCGTTCCTCAAGGGTTCGGAACTCACCGGCCACCACCAGGACGACGCACCCCGCGTCCAGGACGCCTACTCGGTGCGCTGCGCCCCGCAGGTCGCCGGCGCCGGACGCGACACGATCAGCCACGCCCGCCTGGTCGCCGAGCGCGAGCTGGCCGCGGCCGTCGACAATCCCGTCGTACTGCCCGACGGACGGGTCGAGTCCAACGGCAACTTCCACGGCGCTCCGGTGGCGTACGTCCTCGACTTCCTCGCGATCGCCGTCGCCGACCTCGCGTCCATCGCCGAGCGCCGCACCGACCGCCTCCTCGACAAGAACCGCAGCCACGGCCTGCCGCCGTTCCTCGCCGACGACCCGGGCGTCGACTCCGGGCTGATGATCGCCCAGTACACGCAGGCGGCCCTGGTCAGCGAACTGAAGCGGCTCGCCGTACCGGCCTCCGCCGACTCCATCCCGTCCTCCGCGATGCAGGAGGACCATGTCTCGATGGGCTGGTCGGCGGCGCGCAAACTGCGCACGGCGGTCGACAACCTCTCCCGCGTCCTCGCGATCGAGCTCTACGCGGCCTCCCGGGCCGTGGAACTGCGCGACGGCCTCACCCCGGCCCCGGCCTCACGCGCCGTCATCGATGCGGCCCGCGCGGCGGGTGTGGCGGGACCCGGCCCCGACCGTTTCCTCGCCCCCGACCTGGCGGCGGCGGACGTCTTCGTACGCGACGGCTCACTCGTCGCGGCGGCCGAAACGGTCACTGGCCCTCTCCAGTAGGCCGACCGGACCGACCGACCCCCGAAGGCCCGGGACCTCCCGCCGAGCCTTCGGGGGTCGGTCGGGACCTCAGAATCCCAGCCGCTCCCGCCGTACCGAATACACCACGAACCCGGCGCCGACGGCGAGGCAGAGGCTGCCGCCGAAGATGTACGGCGTGGTGTCCACGGCTCCGGTGTCGGCGAGCCGGGTGCTGTCGGCGTCGGCGTCGGTGTACCGGGCGGAGGTGCCGGACCCGGAGGAGGTGCCGGACCGGGACATCGACCGTGAGGTGTGAACGGTCCCGGTCTCGGCCCTCGTCGTGGTCACCCTGGCCTGCTGCGTCGCCGACACGTCCGATCTCGCCGGGGTGGCCTGCGAAGCGTTGGCGTTCGGGACGAACCAGAGGGCGCACAGCAGGGTGCCTGCGGCGGTGGCGGTCAGCAACGGGCGGCGAGCGGATGACACGGAATATCGATCCCCTTGTGACGCTGGCTAATTGGCCGTGTGAAGAGATGTTAGTGAAAATCGCGGGTCACAGGAAAGTCACGAGAGGTTTCAGCCGTAGTCTCGCCGCATGAGCACTCCAGAGAACGCGCGTTTTGTACGGCTTCGGGTGGACCTCGTCGTGGAGATCGACGACGAGGACGCGGTGGTCGGTGCCGCATTGCAGAAGATTTCACACGATCCCGATATGCCGGTGGATGAGCGGGTACACGCGGAAAGCGCTGTGACGGAAGACACCGCCGAGGCCATCGCCTATCTTGTCGACCCGTTCGACCTGGTCAACGCGGTGCCGGGGGTGGAGCTCGCGCAGGCGAGCTGGTCGAGCGAGCAGATCGATTACGACCCCGACTCGCCGGACTGGGACCTCGACGAGGATGATGACGACGAACGCGAGGACGACGGCGAGGACGACCGCGACTAGCCGCGACCAGGAACGCGGCGACAGCGCGGCGACGACGCGGTGACGCCCGTCACGACGACGACCGTCGCGGTGAAGCCGCAGAAGCCGGACGTGGCGTGCCCCACACCCGGCGTGCGGCGGGAACTGGGCGGAGTCGTGACGGCGTTGAAGTTTCTTATACGGGGGCTTTACGGGGTTGTTGGGGTTTCGGCGACGATGGAGAAGCGTGTGATGACGAACAGTAAGCGGCGCAGGGGGCTGATGGCCGCGTCCGCACTGCTCGGCGGTGTACTGGTGCTCTCGGCCTGTTCCGGAGGCGATGACAAGTCCTCCTCAGGCAGCGGCAGCGACTCTTCACAGGCCAAGGCCGACGAGGCCGCGGCGAAGAAGGCTTCCGAGGCCGATATCACGATCTCGCCGAAGGACGGCTCGGACAGCGCCTCCATCAACAACTCCGCCGGTGTGACGGTGGCCAAGGGCACGCTCACCTCCGTCACCATGACGACCGCCGCCGGCACCGCGGTCTCCGGCCAGCTGTCGGCGGACAAGAAGAGCTGGAAGCCGAGCGCCCAGCTGGAGCGCTCGACCACGTACAAGGTCACGGCGGAGGCCAAGGACTCCGCGGGCAGGGTCGCCCACGAGAACGCGTCGTTCACCACGGTCTCCCCGGCGAACAGCTTCATAGGCAACTTCACGCCGGACAACGGCTCCACGGTCGGCGTCGGCATGCCGGTGTCGATCAACTTCGACAAGGCGATCACCAACAAGGCCGCCGTGCAGAAGGGCATCACGGTCAGCTCCAGCAGCGGCCAGGAGGTCGTCGGCCACTGGTTCAGCACCAACCGCATCGACTTCCGCCCGGAGAAGTACTGGCAGGAGAACTCCACCGTCACGCTGAAACTGAGTCTCGACGGTGTGGAGGGCGCCTCCGGTGTCTACGGCGTTCAGCAGAAGACGGTGACCTTCCACATCGGCCGCAACCAGGTCTCGTACGTCGACGCGAAGACCAAGCAGATGAAGGTCACGCAGGACGGCAAGACGATCAAGACCATCCCGATCTCCGCCGGTTCACCTGAGAACAAGACGTACAACGGCACGATGGTGATGTCGGAGAAGTTCAAGGAGACGCGCATGAACGGCGCGACCGTGGGCTTCACCGACAACGACGGCAAGGGCGAGTACGACATCAAGGACGTGCCGCACGCCATCCGCCTGACCAGCTCCGGCACCTTCATCCACGGCAACTACTGGGGCGCCAAGTCCGTCTTCGGCAGCGTCAACACCAGCCACGGCTGTGTGGGCCTGTCCGACACCAAGGGCGCAGGCGACCCGAGCACCCCGGCAGCGTGGTTCTACAACCACTCGATCCTCGGTGACGTGGTCGTCGTCTCCAACACCGGCGACAAGACGGTCTCCCCGGACAACGGCCTCAACGGCTGGAACATGGACTGGGCCCAGTGGAAGGCGGGCTCGGCGGTCTGATCCGACCGACGTGAGTTTCGGAAGGCGGCTGCCCCCGGGGGCAGCCGCCTTCGGCGTTTCAGCGAGCCTTGATGGCGTCGACGAACGGACCCCAGGCGCCGTGCCCAAGGACAACGACGGGCCCTCCGTCGACCTTGGAGTCACGGACGGGGACGACGCCGGGGATGTTGTCGGCGACCTCTACGCAGTGGCCACCGTCGCCATTGCTGTAGCTGCTCCTGCGCCACGCTGCACGCAAGTCACGTTGGATACTTGCCATTTCGATAGTCCTCGGCTGCTTGCTCGATGAGTTTCAGGGACGCCTTCGGGTCAAGCGCGGCGGCCCTGAGCCGACCGTACGCCTTCGCATATTGGTTCACGAGAGCCGGGTCGTCGATCAACTGACCGGTGTACATCCCCTCCGTGTACATGACCGGCGGGGCATCAGCAAAGGTCAGGAACCTCGTGGTGCCCATCATGAAGGGATATGCACCCCCGTTCCGCAGCATCACCTGCGGAAGCGCTCGACGCTTGCTCATCACCTCCACGATGTGGGCAAGCTGTTCAGCCATCTCGTTCGGCGGGAGGATCGGATCTCGCAGGATCGACTCATGCAGAACGATCCAGCTCTCGGGTGACTCCCGATCCTCGAACAGCCAGGCCCGCTCGCGTCGATTGGCAACCTTCACGGCCACATCCTCCTCGGACTCCGTGGGATGCGCCGCCAAAACCACGGCCCTGATGTACGGCTCCAGCTGGAGTGGTCCCGGAATCAGCTCGGGACCCCACTCCTCGATCTCCAGCGCGTGCTTCTCCATCTCCAGCACATCGGCGAAGTACTCGGCGTGGCTGCCCTTCCGAGCCTTCCGTACGTCCTCACAACGCCGCTCGAAGAACCCGTCCGTGTCCAGCGCCTTGTCCACGTGCCGTGCCAGATCCACCGGCATCCGCCGTTCCCCGCGCTCGATGTCGCTGAGGTACGACTTGCCGTAGAAGCTGCCGTTGAGCAGGCCCTCCAAGGACAGCCCCGCCGCTTCCCGCTTCCACCTCAACTCCGCGCCGTAGAAGGTCGGGACGCTGATGGAGCCGTCGATGTCCCTGCGTCGTGGCATGGTTCACCCCGTTTCCGCTGTCGTTGCCGTGTATGCGAAACCCTTTTCACGGTACGGGATCTGACGCCACCGTGTGAGTGATCCGTCACAGAAAGCGACGCGATCCGACGCACCACAGGAAGGCGCCCCCCACATGCCCACCGCCTACGACATGACCCTCTGCGTGGAGGAACTGCGCGAGGCCCTCGCGTTCCACGGCATCAGGCTCCCCTCGCTCCGTGTGGACCTGCCGAGCCTCGCCGCTGCCGCCGAGCCGCACGGCGGCCTGGTGGCGCTCGGGAACTGCAACGCCGCGACCGCCCGGGCGATCGCGGCCGTGCTCCGTGAGGCGGCCGGCCGATGACCTTCGCACTCAGCCTGCTGGCCACCCCCAAGGCAGTGCCCGAACTGCGCCACCAGTTGCGGCATTACGACTACGAAGTCCGCCTCTGCGCAACGGAGTTGGTGACCAACGTGATCGACCACATCGGTGAGGGCACCCCGGTGACGGTGCGGGTCGCGTCGGCGGATGACGGCCGCACGCGGATCGAGGTCACCGACAACGACCCACGCGCCCTGCCCGTACGCCTGTCTGCCGACGCCACGGACGAATCCGGCCGGGGCCTGGCCCTCCTCGACGCCCTCGCCCTGCGCTGGGGCGTGGACCAGGAACCGGACCACAAGACCGTGTGGTGCGAACTGGCCGGACCGGATGCCTTGACGACATAGTTGATCTTTGGCCGCCGGAACGATCCCCTGGGCGACGCCGTTGACTGCCGTGGCGAAGCGAAAGGTGCTGGGAATGGGGTTCTGGGATTTCAAGGCGAGCGAGGATCGTGAGCAGTGGATCTTCGACCCGTTGGTGGGTGTGGGTCCGCTGCGGTTCGGGATGTCAGCGCAGAACTGCCCGGGTTGGGATTGAGCCTGGGCTCCGAACGCAAGGACGACATCATGATCAGTGACGCGTTGTTTGTCGCTCGCGAGTTGGCCGATGACCCCTACAGCACCGAGCCGGTCATCCCCTGGAGGGATGTCCGTAACGTGCCACACGATACCTGGCGAGCGTGGGAGGTCAGGGC
The DNA here is from genome assembly GCF_054729195.1 of Streptomyces sp. YIM S03343. Lineage (NCBI taxonomy): Bacteria > Bacillati > Actinomycetota > Actinomycetes > Kitasatosporales > Streptomycetaceae > Streptomyces > Streptomyces sp. YIM S03343. Next base: position 3,550,269 of record NZ_JBPUKX010000001.1, on the reverse strand, counting down.
CGACGAGGATCGCGTCCGGTGGGAACTCGACCCGTGGGTGGGCGTGGGCCCGTTGCGCTTCGGAATGAGACCCGAAGAAGTCGCCAGAGCCCTGGGAGGCGAAAAGTGCGCGGCACGCAACCCAGTCATAGAGCACCCCCTTGGGTGGGAGTGGGAGCTCGAATGGGAACGGTACGAAGAATCGGGTGTGACAGCCCACTACCGCGCTGGTCTTTTCCTTCTGGCCGTGACAATCGACGGCCGGACGGGCCCGCAGGTCACCGTTGAAGGCACGAAGCTGATCGGAGAGCCTCCGTCGGCCGTCTATGAAACGATGCTCGACCACGTCGAGACACACAACCTCCGTCTCACCTTCGAAACCAGCGGAGATCCGTCGGTGTATGAGCTGGGCCTGATTCTGGAGAAGACTCGGGCTGGAGACTCTGCGGTCAGCGGGGCCACCTTCGCCACCCGCATGTGGATGGATAACTCCTGAGGTTGCGGGAGGCGTGGCGCGTGCTCATTCGCTCAATATACGCGCCACTCCCTTTCAGGAATAGGCCCCTCCCGATGGTCAGTGCTCTGCTTAGCCCATTCGGACGCAACGAACACAGGACGGCTTCGGGCATAGTCGCCATTCTGCTGACAGCGCATCACCAGCCCTAGACCGGGAAGTCCAGCTTCGCCGTTCGACCCAATGTGCAGACCTCTCAAACCAAGGGGCAAATCCTCAAGAGATTCGGCGGTTTCCTCGATCCAGGGGGTGAGTTCCGAAGGAAGCCGACCTACCAGGCGCACGCCGCCATAGGAAACCTGGGGTCCGTGGCACGCGTCGATGGAAACTGCCGCCAGAGTCATCTTCTCCCTATGGTAGTAGGTGTCGATACCTACTCCGGAGAAAGGAGCCCACTGTGCACCGGGACCCCATCCACTGACCGGCTTGTGTAGAGCTGCGGCCACTTCATGGACACTTTGACCGAATTGAAGGGGGCCTACGCTCTTGAACGGTTCCCAATCCCAGTGTAAACGCTCAGAATCCGGGAGGATCTCCATTTCCCACCACATAAAAAACCTCAATGTCAATATGGAGCTGCTAAGCTTCTGGCCGAGTGTGGGGTAATTTCAGTATGTTTGATCAAGGAGCTCCCACTCGATGCATTCCGGCCGCTTGCCTGTTCGAGACTGGCAGAATTCTTCGATGGCGTCGCGGACCTGCGTCACCGGAATAGCCGTCTCGCGGGGATAGCATTCTCCCCCTCCGGGATCTTTGATCAGCAGCGGATCAGATGAAGGCGGTTCCGGGTTCATTGATGTCCAGACAGACCTGAAGATATCCTCTTCGGCTTCGTCTTGGGGTTCCTTAGAGGTCATCTCATTTGGCTCGGTAGGCTGTTGGCCGTGGCAGGGATCGTTGAGCGGCTGGTGCCGGATGAGTTGTGGGGTCTGTTCCAGCGGGTGGTGCCGGCGGCGCCGTCGCGGCCTCAGGGCGGTGGTCGACGCCGACATGGTGATCGTGAGGTGCTGGCGGCGATCGTGTTCGTGGCCACGTCGGGCTGCACGTGGCAGCAGCTGCCCGCGGCGTCGTTCGGCCCGTCGGGAGCGACGGCTCACCGCAGGTTCACCGAGTGGTCGAAGGCCAGGGTGTGGGCCAGGCTGCACCGCCTGGTCCTCGACGAACTCGGCTCCCGCGGTGAGCTGGACTGGTCGAGGTGCGCGATCGACTCGGTGAACATGCGGGCCCTGAAAAGGGGGACCTGACAGGTCCGAATCCTGTCGACCGGGGCAAGTACGGGTCGAAGATCCATCTGATCACCGAGCGGACCGGTCTGCCCCTGTCGGTCGGAATCTCCGGCGCCAACCTCCACGACAGCCAGGCCCTGATCCCGCTCGTGAAAGGCATACCCCCGATTCGGTCCCGCCGAGGTCCCCGCCGACGCAGGCCCGGCAAACTGCACGCAGACAAGGGCTACGACTACCGCCACCTGCGGCAATGGCTGTCCCAGCGCGGCATCCGGCATCGCATCGCCCGCAAGGGCGTCGAGTCGTCCGCCCGCCTGGGCCGGCACCGCTGGACCATCGAACGCACCATGGCCTGGCTCGCCGGCTGCCGCCGACTCCACCGCCGCTACGAACGCAAAGCCGAGCACTTCCTCGCCTTCACCAGCATCGCCTGCACCCTCATCTGCTACCGCAGACTCACCAAATGAGATGACTTCTTAGTGGTCCACCACCTCAATGCCCCGTACCCCTCATGGGTATTTATCGAGACGTATAGGCAGTTGTCCGCTTGTCTTTCGTCGGTTTCTTCGGGGTACTTGCCTTCAACGATACAGACGGATGCACGCTCGGGTAGGGTTTCGTAACCGCTGGGATCTGCGACGCGCTGCTCCAGGTTCTCCATTACGTCGTCGACGAGGACCTTGACCTCTTCTTCGCTCCGGGCGTACTTTCCACGGCTGTAAACGATCATTTTGTTATCGCCTTGCTCGGTTATCTGGATCTCGCACGGCTTCGTACCGGGAAGCGGCCCGCTGAGGAGAATTCTCAGCGGGCCGCCTGCGACTCAGGCTACCGCAGGAAACGGGGCGAAATGATCTCCAGCGGGCCTTTTCTTGTGATGGTTTGAGGGAGGATCGCTTCCACTAGGGCCCGGTCCGGGCTCGCCAAGAGCGAGCCCGGACTATTGCACAGTCGGGAACTGTCTAGAGCTCATTGCTTTCCTCGTAGAGCTCCCCAGTGGAGTGCCCCTTAATCCATTCCACTCCCGTGGGACGGAAACCCGTGCTCTGTCGAAAGTACTCCTCAATGACAGGGCGGACATCGCTGAGCGGAATAGCGCTGACTCTGTTGAAGAAGCTGGGGCACCACGGATCACTCAGTACCTGCGGGTCCACTTCTGGAGGAGAGGGATTCCAGGAAACCCAGACATATTCTGCGATTTCTGTACCCGAGACCGCAGCGACCTGGTCTCTAAACCTGTTGTCGCAGTACCAGAGCAGCGCCCCGTAGCCGGAGTCATAGTCAAGGCCGATGCCGAGCACGCTATCGATGTCAGCATCATTGTCTTTGACGACCGCGAAATCCGCAGTCATGTAGCCCGTCCTTTTGTTTTCAGCGAAGATCGGATCGAGATAGTTCTGCAGCTCAGAAGTCGTCGCTAGAAACAGGGGGTCACTTCCGAACACCTTCAGCGCCATGCTATTCCATCTTTCCGCCCCACAGAATCTTCTTGCCGCCAGGGTGGTATACTGTGGGTTTCGATTTGGCAGGGAGGATGTACCCGACCGTCATATCACAGTTCTGTCCCTTTACATTCTTGACCCACTTCGGGAGCCTTTTGAGTGGCTTCGCTACTGTAGCCAGGCTGAGCCTGGTGCCAGGCGCCCTACCAGTGGAGCAGGGCTGATTCAAAGTCCTGGTGATCATGTGGCGTTGCCGGTCAGGGCAGTCCGATCAAGTCCAGCGGACGGGTGAAGGGCGTATAGGACATCTCGCGCAGGCCGGCGGCGATGCTGCGGTGCCCGGCAGCGCGCAGGGTGTGGATCGCGAAGCTGCGCAGCGTGGCCATGTTCTCCGGTCCGTGCCCGGTGCGGATCTTCGAGGCGTCCTCGCCGAATGTGGTGTCTCTGACGTGGTGCACGGCCTCGATGCCCCATTGCGCGCGGGCGAGTTGGCCGATGGCCTGGGGAGATGCCGCCCGTGCCGTCAGGTCGGTGATGGCGTAGACGGTCTCACGGGTGATCTTGCCGGTCTTGAGGTCGGTGCGGTGCCGGTGGATCTTCGCGGCCTGCGCCAGGTACGGGAAGTCCAGCCCGAGACCGGTGACGGTGAGCGTGCGCACCGAGCGGGTCTCACGTCGCCCGTGCCCCGCCTCGCGGTCGTAGCGGCGGGCGGTCACCTCCTTCCACGGCAGCGAGCGCAACGCGTTGTGCAGCGTCGGCTGGTTCCGCTTGACCACGAGCAGGTAGTGCGCCTTCTTCGCCTCCACCAGCCATCTGGCGTGGTCACGATGGGTATGCAGGGCGTCGGCGGTCACCACGACATCGGCCAGGTCGAACGGCGCCAGCAAGTGCGTGAAGCCGGTGACCTCGGTGGTCTTGTCCGGTACCCGCAGCTGGCTGACGGTGCGTCCGCCGTCCAGGACGTCGGAGAGCAGGTGGGCGGCCGGGCCGGTGTCCGTGCGCGAGCCACGGGCGGCCTTGCCGTCCACGGCCAGGTGCCGGCTGCCCGCGGGGTCACATCCGAGCAGGTCGGCAAGCCCGCCGGGACATACGAGGGTCAGGACGCGGCGGATCGTGGAGGGCGACGGTGCGCGGCGCACGCCCAGCGGGCCGACGGCACGCACGCCGAGGCGGGCGAGTGCGTCCAGGGGCGCGTGGCGCGCCCACTGGCCCACGGCCAGATAGGAGCGAGCCCCGGCCAGCACCGCGCAGCAGGCGGTGAGCAGGACCGATACCAGCGTATGGCGCCGTCCCCGCCGATCTCGCGGATCGCGAAGAACGGCCAGCCGTTCGGCGACACCGTTCACGCCGCGCTGGGCGGCAGTGGGCGACTTGGTCAGGCAGACAGTGGCAGACTGGCGGCACATCGAAGCTCCGGACGGGCGAGGCGACTTGGGAAGGTCACCCCGTCAACCGGAGCTTCGTTGTCTTAGTGACGGACTTCCGCCGGATAGTCACACCTCAGCCACCTGCACGTTTCCATGACCCCCAGGACTTTGAATCAGCCCTGACCAGTGGAGCCAGACTTCTGCGGGGGTAATGTCCCAGGATGTGCCCGCAATCTCTCCGGGATTGCAGAAGAGCGCCCAGGTCACCACGGCGTTGCCGGCACGCTGTGCGCCCAGCTCGATTTCGAAGCCGTCGACGAACAGGTCGCCTCCCGGACTGGACCGGAGCCCCACGTCGTGCTGAACCGCGTAGGACTCCATGTCCTCGAAAAGTTCCGACGGAACCCGGCCGATCAGACGGATCCCCTCGTGGGTGACCTGTGGACCGAGCCGTCCATCGACCAGCACGCACGTCAATCCCGCGCCTTCGACGAAGTAGCACTTCACCGCGGGTCGACTCCAGGTCGGCTGCGGCTTGGAGAACTCGACCCGCCACTGCGTTCGGCCCGTCGAGTGCCAACTCCCCATGTTGTGCTGCTTCGCAGTGAAGCCCTGCCCCGCCATGGCCGCGACGGTGTCCTCCCGACTCATTCCAAAGTCCAGTGGCCCAATCGTCTGGAGTGGGACGTACCGCCACTGGTCCCTCTCGGAGTCCCCGAGGACCGCCCAATGATCCGTGCTCACGACCCAATGATCGTCCATGCGGTGCTACTCAGCGCAATCCGTCCGGAAGATCCGAAGGAAACGCCCCAGCCGTCTCGCCTGTCGCGACGCCTGGTGGCGGCGAACGCCGCTACCCGATGCACCGACACCCATGACTCGCCCATGAAGGGCCCACCTCGCCGCGGCGGGCTTGTCGCGATCACAGGGGCCCTGGTCGGCGCACCGCTGACGGTGGCCGTCCCCCACCGCAGCCGTAGATCGTGATCACGGATGTGGAGGTCGCTCGTCGGTAGCCTGCGCGTGTGGATGAGACCTGGGACGAAGTGCAGCTGATCGCGGATGGCTTCGAGCGTGTGTACGTCGAGTTGGAGTGGTACGACGGACCGCGCGTCGGCCTCGCCGATGTCGAGGGCAAGCCCCACTACTTCCAGAGTTACGACTACGACCAGGCCGACCAAGCCGACGAGTACAGCGTCTGGCCCGCGAGCGACGCGACGGTGGAACTGGAGCGCGAGCAGTGGGCGATCTTCGCGAGATGGAACGAGCGCCATGAGGCAGGGGTGGTGGGGCCGGAGACCCATCCGGGCCATGGCGGGATTGACGCCCGCTACGACGAACTGGACCTGCTGCTGGCGCCGTACCGGCAGGCGCCGGACGACGCGAGGCGACTGGTGGGCGAGGCGCGGTTCGATGCCAGGGCCCGCTACCGGATCGAGGGTCTGGACTACTGGTTCCGATGGCGTCCAAACAGATGAGGCCGCCGTCGATCATTAGGTGTTGTGTGGACAACTAATGATCACGCGGCGACTTCCGGACGGAATCAAGCACGCCAACGACCAGATGCCCTCGGGCTACCCTGCAACGCGCTGCGACAAGAAGACCATCGTGAGGGGCTGACGTAATGAGGACGCGCACGCTGAGGTTCGGGCTGTATGCGGATGAGGAGGGACTGGCATGGATCGGCGGGCTCGTCGAGGAGGCTGTCGGCTCCCGCAGCGCTCGTATCGTCACGGAGACCGTCGCCCACACCGCTTTCGGCGGCGAGCTCACGACCGCTGATATGTACGACTACCTGTCGGAGCAGTGGCGCTTGGAGCATCCCGGACAGAGCAGCGGTACGCGAGAACTGGTCGAGCTGTGCGTCCGTTTGAAGTGCTCGCTCAAGACGTGGCGGGCCGTTCGCAAGTCAGTGATCAGCGGTATGTGCCCGGAGGGTCTCGCACCTCACACTTGCCGCGTTCCGTGGTCCGCGGCCTGAGCCGCACATCACAGACCTGACAGACAACCGGATCCGCAAGACGGTCTGGTGCGAACTGGCCGAACTGACAGCGTGACGCCGATAGCCTGCGCGGATGCAGCCAGTACAGAGCGTCGCCATGATCCACATGTGGGACATCGACGGAAAGCCCGGCGGCGACGACGACTCCAAGGCGTTGAGCAAGCCGAGTCTGGACTGCACCGACTACGAGATCTACGAGGTGCTGCGCCGCCACCAGGGGCACCGCCGTGGAGCCGGCGCTGTCCGAAGCGAAGAAGCGCCTCGGCCTGTACTACGTCATGGAGAAGTACAACTCCATCTCCCGCAACCTCTGAAGGCCGCACCATGCTCGTACTGACCGCCCTGGCGGCCGGAATCATCGGCACGCTGGCCCTCACTGTGAAGGGAATCAGGGTGACGGCCGCGTCCGGCACCCGAGGGCTCGCCTTCCTCGGCTTCGCGGTGGGACTCGGCCTGTACACCTGGGGCCTGTTCTTCGTCATGCTCGCCGACGCGGGGAACGGCGGGGCCGATTCGGCCCCTCCGCCCAGTTGCCGTAACGATCCCCGCGCGCTCCATGTCACCGGAACCGACGTCAGCTTCCTGCCGCTCCGTGTCGAGTGCCGGCTTGCGTCGGGCGGACAGTACAGCTCCGACGACGTACCCGGATACGTCAATCCGGGAGCCTTCGGAGCCGCCCTGGCCGGCACTCTCGCCGTCGTACTCGTCAAAGCCCGTGAGGAGAAGCGTTGACGTAGCTCATTCGGGTGTCATTTCAGCGTCGGCGGCGCCCGGGTCCTGACAGCTCCGTGCGGGCCGGTTCCTGGGTCTCCGACAGGCTTCTCATGGTTCTCTTATTCGGGGCTTAGTGAGTCATCACACGCCGTGCCTAGTTTGCGGCGCATGTTCTTCACCTACCTGAGGCGCGAACTGCGCCGCCGCAGAAAGGCGGCTCTCGTCGTCGCCTCCGGGCTGGCGCTCGGCATCGCCCTGGTCATCGTGGTCACCTCGGTGTCCTCGGGCATGAACACCGCGCAGGACAAGGTCCTCCAGTCGCTGTACGGCCTGGGTACGGACATGACGGTCACCAAGGCCGCGACGCCGACCGGGAGCAGCTCGCAGCGGCCCCGGTTCCAGTTCGACGCCAAGGGCAGCGACGACGACTCGAAGCAGAGCAGCGACCGGGTCGTCGTCCAGGGCTTCACCACCCTGGCCTCCACCACGGTCAGCAAGGTCGGCGGCCAGAAGGGTGTCTCGTCCGCGGTCGGCGGGCTGAGCCTCAACGTGGTGAAGGTCAGCGGGCAGTTCACCCGCGGCCAGTTCAAGCAGGACCCCAACAGCTCCAACAGCTCCAACAGCTCCGGCGGCCAGGAAGGCGGCCCCGGCGGCGCCGGTGGCGGCAGCACCGGGCAGCCGCAGGGCGAGGTGCAGGGCGGCGGCGCCAACTTCGACATCAACCAGTACACGGTCATCGGCACCGACGTCACCAAGACCGGCCTCGGCCCGCTGACCTCCTCGAAGATCACCAGCGGCCGTACCTTCAAGACCGACGAGACCGACGCCAAGGTCCTCGTCGCCGACTCCTCGTACGCCAAGCAGAAGAAGTACAAGGTCGGTTCCACCGTCACCATCAAGAGCGTCAAGTACAAGGTGATCGGCATCGCCACCGCCACCAGCGGGGACTCGGCGGCCAACCTCTACATCCCGCTCAAGCAGGCGCAGACGCTGGCCGGTGAGAAGAACAAGGTCACCACGATCTACGTCAAGGCGACCGACTCGCAGCAGATCGACACGGTCAAGAGCGCCATCCAGAAGAACGTCTCCGGTACGACGGTCACCACTTCCGCCGACCTTGCCAAGACCGTCTCCGGTTCGCTGTCCACCGCCTCCAGCCTCGCCTCCAACGTCGGCAAGTGGCTGTCCATCGCGGTGCTCGTGGCCGCGTTCCTGGTCGCCGGTCTGCTGACCTCCTCCGCGGTCTCCCGGCGGGTGCGCGAGTTCGGCACCCTGAAGGCGCTGGGCTGGAAGTCGCGCCGGGTGACCGGGCAGGTCGTCGGTGAGGCCATGGTCAACGGCCTGGTCGGCGGCGCCCTCGGCATCGCGCTCGGCCTGACGGGCGCGTACGTCGTCACCTCCATCAGCCCCACCCTCCAGGCTCAGCTGGGCAGTTCGGCCAGCAGTGCGGGCGGTGCCGGCGGCCCCGGCGGCGGCTTCGGCGGGCCCGGCCGGCAGGCGGCGAAGACCCTGGAGGTCGCGCTCACCGCTCCGGTCAGCGTCAGCACCATCGCCCTCGCGGTCGCCCTCGCGGTGGCGGGCGGCCTGATCGCGGGTGCCTTCGGCGGCTGGCGGGCCTCCCGGCTGCGGCCCGCGGACGCCCTGCGCCGCGTCGAGTAGTCGAGGAGCGGCGGCGTCCACCCGGCCGCGACCGCCGCAACGGCCCGCGGCCACTGGGGCCTGTCTTCAACGGCAGGCCCCAACACCCATAGATAGACAGACAGACCCAGACTTGACCAGGAGTTGGCAGTCCCCATGTACGAACTCAGCGGCGTCACCAAGCGCTACACACGCGGCAAGGACATCGTCAACGCGCTCGACGGCATCGACCTGACCATCGGCGACGGCGACCGCCTCGTCATCCAGGGCCCCACCGGCGGCGGCAAGTCGACGCTGCTCCAGATGCTCGGCGGGCTCGACCGGCCCACCTCGGGCGAGGTCGTCCTCGACGGCACCGACCTCGCCAAGCTGTCCGAGGCCCGGCTCACCAAGGTACGCAGCGAGAACATCGGCTTCGTCTTCCAGTCGTTCAACCTCATCCCGACGCTGACCGCGCAGGAGAACGTGGAGACGGCCCTCGTACCGCTCGGTGTGAAGACCAAGGAGCGGCGCGAACGGGCCGCCGAGGCACTGAAGTCGGTCGGTCTCGGGGAGCGGCTCGGGCATCTGCCCGGCGAGATGTCGGGCGGTCAGCAGCAGCGCGTCGCCATCGCGCGGGCGCTCGTCAAGGAGCCCAAGGTGCTGCTCGCCGACGAGCCCACCGGCAACCTCGACGAGGGCATGCGCGACGAGATCATGGAGGTTCTCGAACGCATGTGGAAGGAGCACGGGTTGACGTTCATCATGGTCACCCACGACTCCTCGATCGCGAAGAAGGCCCCGCGTGTCGCCACGATCCGCAAGGGGCGGATCACGGTGAAGGAGAACGCCGGAACCTGAGCGTCCTGCGCGGGTACCTTTTGCTCGGGTGACGGTTCGTCACGGCTCGTCAAGCCAGCCGCACCGTCCCCAACCCGGCGATCATGTAACGGAGTTGACGCGACGGCGTCACAGCTGGCGCGCGGTCTTCTTACCGTTCTCTCATCCTCTTGTAACGCATCGACACCCCTCGGCATACTGCGGTGTTCCGGGGGGTGTACGCACGCGCGTACGAGACTGCCCCCGGTCGGGTGCGGCGGGACGACCACAACCCGCCCGACTCACCCGGCACTCCATCAGCAGGGGGAGTTTTGCGCAGACACGTCAGAAGTGCGTACGCCGCCACGGTGGCGACGGCCGCCGCAGTGGCACTCGCCGCGGGAATGACCAGCCCTGCGGCGGCCGGGCCCGAGCAGCGCGCGACCGGCGCGACCGGCCGTGCCGCCTCGTTCGCCGGGCAGCACCACATCACCCTGATCACCGGTGACCGGGTCACCGTGGACGCCAAGGGACGGGTCCTCGGCATCCAGCCCGCCAAGGGCCGTGAGCACATACCCGTCCAGCTCCGCAAGAACGACGGGCACACCTACGTGATCCCCGCCGACGCGGCCCGCATGGTCGCCGGCGGCAAGCTGGACAAGCGGCTGTTCGACATCACCGAGCTGAACAAGGCCGCGACCCGCACGTCCCAGAAGAAGGGGCTGAAGGTCATCGTCGGCTACCAGGGCGCCGCCAAGGCCGCCAAGGCCGACGTCCGCGACGCGGGCACCCTGCGCCACAGCCTCACGACGCTGAACGCCGACGCCGTACAGACCCCGCAGCAGGACACGCCCGAGCTGTGGGACGCCGTCACCAACGGCGAGAAGACCGCCTCCGGCATCGCGCACGTCTGGCTCGACGGCACCCGCAAGGCCAGCCTCGACAAGTCCGTCCCTCAGATCGGCGCGCCCACGGCATGGGCGGCCGGTTACACCGGCAAGGGCGTCAAGATCGCCGTACTCGACACCGGTGTCGACGCCGACCACCAGGACCTGAAGTCCCAGGTGATCGAGTCCAAGAACTTCTCGACGGCCATCGACGCCACCGACCACTTCGGTCACGGCACGCACGTCGCGTCCATCGCCGCGGGCACCGGCGCCAAGTCGGGCGGCAAGTACAAGGGTGTCGCGCCCGGCGCGAAGATCCTCAACGGCAAGGTCCTCGACGACTCCGGCTCCGGTGACGACTCCGGCATCCTCGCCGGCATGGAGTGGGCGGCCGCGCAGGGCGCCGACATCGTCAACCTCAGCCTCGGCGGCACCGACGCGCCCGGGATCGACCCGCTGGAAGCCGAGGTGAACAAGCTCTCCGACGAGAAGGGGATGTTGTTCGCCATCGCCGCGGGCAACGAGGGCCCCAACAGCATCGGTTCGCCCGGCAGCGCCGACGCCGCCCTCACCGTCGGCGCGGTCGACGACAACGACAAGCTGGCGGTGTTCTCCTCCACCGGCCCGCGCGTCGGTGACGGCGCCATCAAGCCGGACGTCACCGCGCCCGGTGTGGACATCACCGCCGCCGCGGCCCCGGGCAGCGTCATCGACAAGGAGGTCGGCGAGAAGCCGGCCGGCTACCTGACCATCTCGGGCACCTCGATGGCCACCCCGCATGTCGCGGGCGCCGCCGCGATCCTCAAGCAGGAGCACCCCGACTGGGGCTACGCCGAGCTCAAGGCCGCACTGACCGGCTCCACGAAGGGCGGCAAGTACACGCCGTTCCAGCAGGGTTCGGGCCGTATCGCTGTCGACAAGGCCATCAAGCAGACCGTGATCGCCGACCCGGTGTCGCTGAGCTTCGGCATCCAGCAGTGGCCGCACAGCGACGACACCCCGGTCACCAAGCAGCTGACGTACCGCAACCTCGGCACCAAGGCGGTCACCCTCAACCTGTCCGCCACGGCCACCGACCCCAAGGGCAACGCGGCCCCGGCCGGCTTCTTCAAACTCTCCGCGACGAAGGTGACGGTCCCCGCGGGCGGCAAGGCCTCCGTCGACGCCACCGTGAACACCAAGCTCGGCGGCACCCTCGACGGCGCCTACTCCGCGTACGTGACCGCGACCGGCGGCGGCCAGAGCGTCCGCACCGCCGCAGCCGTCGTCCGCGAGGTGCAGTCCTACGACGTCAAGCTGAAGTTCATCGGCCGTGACGGCCAGGCAGCGCCGAACTACCTGGCCAACATGGTCGGTACCAGCGGCCTCGGCAAGAACCAGTGGTTCTCGCCCTACGACGCCTCCGGCACCGTCACCGTTCGGGTGCCGAAGGGCGGTTACATCCTCGACACCGCGGTCGTCGTCGACCCGCAGGACGCGGCGAAGGGCGTCGACTGGATCGCCCAGCCCAAGCTGAACGTCACCAAGGACACCGCGGTCACGATCGACGCCCGCACGGCCAAGCCCGTCGACATCACGGTGCCCGACGCCTCGGCCAAGATGGGGCTCGGCCTCGCCGACTACACGGTCTACGCGAGCGACAGCGGCGGGTCGTTCGGCTGGTTCGTCCAGTCGTACGACAACTTCCACACCGCGCACCTCGGTCCGCAGATCACCGACGGCACGCTGAGCCAGGAGTGGGACGCGCACTTCACCAAGGGCACCGACGAGCAGTACGCCACCACCTTCTCCAGCAAGGTCAAGGAGCTCGCCACCGGCTACACCCGGCACTACAAGGCGAGCGACCTCGCCACGGTGAAGGTCCACATGGGCGGCGGGATCAGCGGCAAGACGGGCGTCGTCACGGCATTCGGCTATCTGCCCGACGGCTCCGGCGGCTCCGCCCTCGGCGTCGAGCAGAAGCTGCCCGGCACCCGGATCATGCACCTGTCCACCGTGGGCGGCCCCCAGTGGGAGCTGGCCTTCGACCAGTACGGCGGCCTCGACCCCGACGGCTTCCCGATCGACGAGGCGTCGTACATCCAGGGGTACCTCGACACCTTCAAGGGCGGCAAGACGTACGAGAAGACCTTCGCCACCGCCGTCTTCGGCCCGCACCTCGAAGCGGACTATGGCCTGTACCGCGAGGGCAACGACATCTTCGGCATGCTGCCGCTGTTCGCCGACTCCGCCAAGCACCCGGGCCAGTCGCTGTTCACCTCGGTGAACACCACGCTGTACCGCAACGGCACCAAGATCGGCACCAGCGACGACCCGCTGTTCGGCGAGCACCTCTTCAAGGTCCCGGCCGGTGACGCCGAGTACAAGCTGACCACCTCGGTGAAGCGGAGCGTCAAGATCGCCGCCGCGTCCACCCGGATCGACGCGAGCTGGACCTTCCACTCGAAGAAGCTCTCCGGCTCGAACCCGGTCAAGCTCCCCGCGTCCACCCTCCGCTTCAATGCCAAGACCGGTCTCGACAACCGGGTCGCGGCGGGCAAGACGGTCACCTTCCCGGTCACCGTCGAGGGCGCGGCCGCGGGCAGCAACCTCAAGTCGCTGTCGGTGTACGTGTCGTACGACTACGGCCAGACCTGGAAGAAGGTCGAGGTCCGGGGCGGCAAGATCACCGTGAAGAACCCGGCCGCGGGCAAGGCGATCTCGTTCCACGCCAAGATCGCCGACAAGAAGGGCAACAAGTCGACGGTCTCGATCTACAACGCGTACTACGGCAAGTGAGGCTGTAGCTACTCATCGGGCGCAGCCCGAGCGGCCCGCCGGAGAAGATCTCCGGCGGGCCGCGCTGTGTCGGTGCGCACAGGGTTCTACGGCTGCCGGACCCTGGCGGCGTCCGTCCCCCAGCTGGCCAGCAGCCGCAGCGCGTCCGCGGACGGTGAACCGGGCTCCGCGTGATACGTGATGAGCGCCTGATCACTGTCACCGGGGGGCCGGAAGGACTCGAAGTTGAGGGAGAGGTCACCGACCAGTGGATGGTGCAGCCGCTTGACGCCGAAGGCCTTCTCCTTGACGTCGTGGGTGGCCCACAGTCGCCGGAACTCCTCGCTCTTCACGGACAGTTCGCCGACCAGCGCGGACAGCTTGGGATCATCCGGGTAGCAGCCGGCGTCCATCCGCAGACCGCAGACGATGTCGATCGCCTTCTGCTCCCAGTCGATGAAGAGATCGTGGTACTCGGGCTTCAGGAAGACCAGCCGCGCCCAGTTGCGCTCGGCCGGCGGCAGCTCGCCCCAGTCGCCGAAGACGGCGGCGGCCATCCGGTTCCAGGCGAGGATCTCGGAGCGCCGCCCCATGATGTAGGCGGGAACCCCGTCCAGGACGTCGAGCAGTTGCCGCAGGCCACCCCGCACCTGCTGGGGCCGGGCGGAGGGCTTCTTCTTGTGCTGCTTGGGCTTGGCGAGATGGGTGAGATGAGCATGCTCGGCGTCGCTCAGCCTCAGCGCCCGCGCGATCGAATCGAGCACCTCCGCCGACACATTCCGCCCGTTGCCCTGCTCAAGACGCGTGTAGTACGCCACGGACACCCCGGCGAGCTGTGCCAGCTCCTCACGCCGCAGCCCCGGCACCCGGCGGTGCCGCCCGTACTCGGGCAGCCCGACATCCTCGGGCTTCAGCCGGGCACGCCGGGTCCGCAGGAACTCGCTCAGCTCGGCACGCCGGTCCATTGCCCGGCCGGTGGCGGAGAACGCGGAGGACTCAGATGCGGGGCCGGGGGCGTGTGTGTCCATACGCCCAGTATTCCCGCAGGCCAGGTGGTGGTGGGCCGGCATCCTGACCCCGCCGGTGGTAGGACCGGTGGGCGTAGGCAGGGGTGGGGGCTGGGAGTGTGCGGAAAGGTGGGGCAGGCTGGAGGCCGTAGGAGCACCCCCGTAGATCCATCAGGAGACTCTTTCCATGACCACAGCTGTGACCACTGTCGCTGCGTATGCCGCACCCGCCGCGAAGGCACCGCTGGAGCGCACCACGATCGAACGCCGGCCCGTAGGCGAGCACGACGTACTGATCGACATCAAGTTCTCCGGCATATGCCACTCGGACATCCATCAGGTGAGGGAGGGCTGGGGCCGGGCGGCGTTCCCGATGGTCCCGGGCCACGAGATCGCGGGCGTCGTCTCGGAGGTCGGCCCGGGTGTCACCAAGTACCGGGTCGGCGACCGGGTGGGCGTCGGCTGCATGGTCGACTCCTGCCGGGAGTGCGACAGCTGCAAGGAGGGCCTGGAGCAGTACTGCACCGGTGGGGGCCCGGTGTGGACGTACAACAGCGTCGGCAAGGACGGTGAGCCCACGCTCGGCGGCTACTCGGAGAAGATCGTCGTCGACGAGAAGTACGCGGTCCGCATCCCCGACGGCCTCTCCCTGGACGTGGCCGCCCCGCTCCTCTGCGCCGGCATCACCACGTACTCCCCGCTGAAGCACTGGAACGCGGGCCCGGGCAAGCGGGTGGCCGTCGTAGGCCTCGGCGGTCTGGGCCACATGGGAGTCAAGATCGCGCACGCGCTGGGCGCGGAGGTCACCGTCCTCTCGCAGTCGCTGCGCAAGAAGGACGACGGCCTGAAGCTCGGCGCCGACCACTACTACGCCACGTCCGACCCGGAGACCTTCACCTCCCTCAAGGGCACCTTCGACCTCATCCTCAACACCGTGTCCGCGCCGCTGGACTTCGCCGCCTATCTGAAGCTGCTGCGCAGGGACGGCGCCATGGTCAACGTCGGCCTGCCCGAGGAGCCGGTGCAGATCCCGGTCTTCGCCCTCTTCGGCATGCGCCGCAGCGTGAGCAGCTCCGGCATCGGCGGCATCCGGGAGACCCAGGAGATGCTCGACTTCTGCGCGGAGCACGGTTTGGGCGCGGAGATCGAGCTGATCGCCGCGAGCGAGATCAACGAGGCGTACGAGCGCGTCGTGGCGAGCGACGTCCGCTACCGCTTCGTGATCGACACGTCGACGATCTGACACCGGTCGCTGACCCGCACCGGCAACGGCGGCTTTCGCCCGGGCCGCGCAACTCCACTGGGGAGTTGCGCGGCCCGGCCGTGTGTACGAAGGCCTACGTAAGCGAGGACCACCGCTATTTTTTGTCCGCCTTGTAGAGCTTGATGTCCTTGTTGGCGAACAGGTGGACGTAGCCGCACCGCCAGCAGATGAGGCCAGTGGCGTTCTCGTCGGCCCAGGCCAACTTCATGAACTCCATACCGGTGCTGTTGAGAAGGACACCCCGCTCGCGGAACAGATCTCCTTGGCACACCTGGCACTTGAGCCAGACTTCCCCCAGTGCTGCACGTACCGGCTTCGCCATCGCGTGAACGCTCCCGTATTTTCCGTATGGTCTGACGGAAGACTACGGGGGTGAGGAACCACGGGGAGTAGCGGGAACCGGTCCGCGTGAGCAACTGCCCAGCAGGATCAGGCCCGCAGACCCTTGAGCCCGTCGTAGCAGGCCATCACGAGCTCCAAGCCCCGGGTGTCGGCCGCCGGTTCGCGCATCTGGTTGGTCGTGTACGCCACCGTCATACGGGCCTGGGGGTCGGTCATGACGATCGAGCCGCCCCAGCCGCCCCACCCGAAGGTGTTGCCGAACAGCCCGTAGCCCAGCCCCCAGCGGACCGGCATGCCCAGGATGCGGTCCTCGCCGCTGAACTGTTCTTGGTGGGCGCGGTCGCAGCCTGCCTCAGACAGCAGCCGTACCCCGCGCACCGTTCCTGCGCAGGCCAGCACCGACTGCACGAGGGCGATCGAGCGGGCGTTGCCGAAGCCGCTCGCCGCGGGGATCTGTGCTCGGCGCCAGGCCACGCTGTTGGCGTCCCGGACCCGTACGGCGGTGCCGGCGGCCGGGGACGCGGTGGTGCTGGCCGCGCTCGCGGTGTAGTCCTCGTCCCGCGACGGCGGCGGGACGGAGAGGGCCACCCGGTGGTCGTGCTCGGCGGCCAGCCCGATATGGAAGTCGGCACCCAGCGGCCCGGCCACTTCCTGCGCGAAGAACTCGCCCACGCTCCGGCCGGTGATCCGACGTATCACCTCACCCACGAGGAACCCCTGCGTGAGCGAGTGGTATCCGGCCGCGCTCCCCGGTTCCCATCGCGGAGCCTGCGCGGCCAGGCGCGCGGTGACGGACGGCCAGTCGTAGACGTCCTCGATCGGCCCGTCCCAGGCGGGCAGACCCGCGGTGTGCGAGAGCAGGTGCCGTACCAGCACGCCTTCCTTACCGGCTGCGGTGAACTCGGGCCAGTAGCGGCCGACCGGCGCGTCCAGATCGAGGTCGCCGCGGTCGGCGAGGATCAGCGCGCACAGTGCCGTCATCGTCTTGGTGACGGAATGGACGTTGACGATCGTGTCCCGCTGCCACGGGGTCGTGCGGTCCGCGTCGGCGAACCCGCCCCAGACGTCCACCACCGGCTCACCGTCCACGAAGACAGCCACCGAGCCACCCGCGTCCCCCTCGTCCAGCAGTCCGGCCAGCGCACTCGGCACCGCGGAGAACAGATCGTCGTACGAGCCCTGGATATCGGCCATGGGCCGTATTAGCGCGCAATCGGCCCGGCGGGGGCAATCGAATTAATTGCGACAACCGTGGCTGGTGGCTGGTGGCTGGTTGCTGGTTGCTG
Source organism: Streptomyces sp. YIM S03343 (assembly GCF_054729195.1). Taxonomy (NCBI): domain Bacteria; kingdom Bacillati; phylum Actinomycetota; class Actinomycetes; order Kitasatosporales; family Streptomycetaceae; genus Streptomyces; species Streptomyces sp. YIM S03343. The sequence continues at coordinate 3,533,046 of NZ_JBPUKX010000001.1, read as the reverse complement.
GTTGCTGGTGGCTGGTGGCTGGGGGCGAGTGGCTGTGCACCGGGGCCGTTCCTCAGGTCCCGGCCGCCGGGGCGTCGCCTGCTTCGTGATCGCGGTAGTACGAGCGCCAGATCATGCGGTGCACTCGTGTCCAGCGCGGGATCGACCGGACGCCGGGGATGAAGGGGATCAGTACCAGACCCAGGCTGAGCAGGGCCATCAAGCCCCAGATCAGAGCGTCGGCGTTGCCGGACGACTTGAACGGTTCGATCTGGTACCAGAACGTGTAGAGCCACAGCCACGCCTGGCCCGGGTAGTTTCCGGTCTCGTTCATCATGCCCCACTGGTCGCCGCCCAGGTGTTCGGCGCGGGCCAGATCTTCCAGGTAGGAACCGTCGGAGAGGAAGAGCAGGGGGAGGGTGTAGTCGGTCTGGTAGAACTTGCCGTCGGCCTGCAACTGCCCGTCCAGGGCACCCGACTGGGCCAGAGCGAGAAGCTGCGCGGTGAGGACCGGCACCGGGCCGTAGTCGCCCTTGACGACCTTGGCGGGGTCGCCGCCGGGAGACTTGCCCAGTGCGTCCGAGTAGGCCGTGGTCCATGCCTGCTGCTGGGAGGCCGGAGCCGCGGCCCAGGTCGCGAGGGCCGCTTTGACGGCGGGCGGTTGGGGAGCGTTGGTCAGCGGGCGGAGCACGAAGTCCTCGGCGGTGTCCACCGGGATACGGACCCCGGCGGCGCTCTGCAGCCCGATCGGGCCGATCTTCTGCGCCGCGTCGGGTGTGTGGTTGTACGGCGGCCCGTACGTGGCTGTTCCGCTGGTGCCGCCGAGTTCCGCCACGGCGGTCGCCGTGAAGTCCGCGCCGACTGCCCGCGACCACGAGGCCAGAGTCACCGGCTTGACATCGGGTGAGGAGAAGACGGCGGCCAGGGCGACGGTGAGGAGTGCCACCACCACCAGGGCGATCGTGAACTCCTTGATGAGGTCGTACGGCCGGGTGGGGAAGGCGGCCGGGTCCGGTACCGAGGCCTTCCGGTGTCGTCGGATCATTACGCCGCTCCCTCCGGTGCGGGCGAGGCGGCGCCGCTGTCCGGGGGAACCGTCGCCCCGATGGGCGGCACGATTCCGCGCAACCGGACCAGCAGGATGTGCCAAACGGTCAGCAGCCCGAGGACGAACGGGAGCAGCACGATGTGCCACATCAGCATCTGGCCGAAGTCCAGCACATTGAAGTACGCGCCGATACCGACCGAGTTGAGCCCGTCCTTGGCCTGCCCGGCGATCCACTGCGAATCGAAGTTCTGCTGGACCAGGTAGCCGGTGAAGGCCGTGCCGATCGCGGCGAAGAAGCACACCGTGCCGGTGACCCAGGTCAGCGCTCGCCTGCCGCGCCAGGCGGCCATGAAGAACTTCCCCCACAGGTGGACGACCATGAAGAACATGAACAGTTCGACGCTCCACAGGTGCAGGCTGTTCACGTACTTCCCGGTGTCGGAGACGTGCCACCAAGCGGGTCCCTTCAACGCGAGCACCCCGCCCGTGACGAGCACCACGATCAGCGAGGCCACCGTGAGAACGCCGAAGACGTAGATCCACGAGGTCAGGTAGGCCGGCTGGGTGTCGGGCAGCACCTTGTCCGGGGGCAGGGCCGCGACCGTCCTCCGCCGGACCGCTCCGGTCCAGCCTCCCCCGGCGGACACGTTCTTGTACGGCGCGGCAGGCGGCCCGGCAGCCGCGCCTCCCTCACCCTGGCCGCTCATCTACGGCCTCTGGGGAAGGGCAGCAGCAGAGCCGCAACGAAGACGATCACCATCAAGCCGATGACCACGAGGTTCGCGACGGACAACTGGATGACACCCCAGTGCACGTAGCGCCCGGTCCCGTTCAGATCGATGGGCGCGGCGAACGCACTCCCACCGGACCGCGGGAGCCCTGTGATTCTCATGACCTGTCCACCCTGCCCACCTGTCCTTGTCCGCTGTCCTTGTCCGCGAATTGCTGAGCCCAGCCCGATCGCCCGATCACATGACAAGCCGCTACGTCCCGGATCCGCTCCCCGAGCCCTTCACCACCGAGACGGCACGCCCGCCCATGTCGAGACGGAACGGCGGGTAGGCATCGGTCATCAAGGCGGCATAGGCAGTCACCCGCGCGACCCATCGGGCCAGGCCGATGAGGAGGTCGAAGAGGTGGACCGGGTAGCGGGCAGTAGCCGCCAGAACAACCACGGCGACCAGGGAGAGGAAAGGAATCAGGCCGACACCACGCCAGCCGTCCCCTTCTCCCCAGCCCCAGCCGTAAACGAAGATCCCGACGACGATGTACTGCGGGATCGCCAGCAGCCACCACTTCACGAGCACCAGGCCGCGGGAGAGGCGCTCGGGATAGGCGACGTCGAAGCGGGCCGGGTAGTCGGGCACATCCGCGAGGGTGAACGGGGGGTACCGGTCGGTACCGAGGGCGGTGTGGGCGTAGTAGCTGACACGCCAGTTCCAGCGCAGTGCGCCGACGTTGAAATCGAACAGGGACCGCGGGTACCGGCCGGTGAACAGGATGGCGAAGAACGCGATGACGGTCACGAGGGTGAACGCGATCCAGAGGAAGAACAGGACGATGTAGTGCGGGATGGCGAGGAGCCATTTCACCAGCCACAGCCATCGGGACAGCCGAGGGTCGAGAGACGCCTCGATACGCACCGGCGACCCCGGCGACCCCGGTGATCCGGGCGATCCCGGCGACTCGGCGACAGGAATCATGTGGCGCAGCTCCTTTCGGACGTCCCCGCCCGGAGTGCCACCGTCCGTACCCCACCCGAGCAGGCAGGCGGCCAGGCGGCTTCCTGATCATGGATTCAGGCTCGCATGCGAACCGGAACGCCGCGACTGGCATTGGTCCGCTCGCACAGGACACACCGACCCAGCTCGTCCCCAACGGGCTATGCGCGTTCCCCTGGCAGCAGTCGGGCGGCGGAGCCCTAACCGCCACATTCAGGACGACCTTCGGTCGCCAGGCAACCCTTGTTGACTTTTCACCCTTTTCACAGATGGCACACGAGTACTTCCTGCCGTGCCTGCATGACGTGCACGACCCGTCCCGACCAGACGCAGAAAGAGCACCCATGACCAGACACCACTCCCATGTCTTACGGCGCTCGGCGATCATCGCCGCTGCCGCCCTCACCACCGGCGCCGCCGGAACCCTCGCCGCGCCCGGCGCGGTAGCGGCGACACCGGCGGGCACGCCGAAGCTCGCACTGATCGCCGCTTCCCCCGCGGTGACCGTCGACCGATGGCAAGGCGAGCCGGGGGTCTACCTGGACCTCGGCACCTACATCACGGTCGACGGGGGACCGCTCGAACTGCGGGTGACGCGCAAGTCCTACAACGACCCCGTCGTCGCGTCGCAGGTGATCCGCTCCGGCGGCCGGACGCTGACCAAGAGCCTGCCGAAGGGCCTGGTGAAGGACTTCTCCGGCCTGCCGGGTTTCCTCAAGGTCAGCATCAGTGACCAGTCGGGCGCGAAGGTGGCCGACACCACGCAGTCGTTCTGCCCAAACAACCGGGCGGGCCGGATCCGTCCGGACGCCCCGGCCACCTCGAAGTACCCCGACGGCTGCTCCAACAACCCGTTCGCGCTCGGCGGGGTGTGGGGTGTCGAGAAGGGCTGGGCGGCAGCCACGGCCCAGGGTTTCCGCGGGGACAACACGGTCGACCTGCCGGCCGGCACCTACACCGCGAAGGTGTCGGTGGCGAAGGAGTACCGCGACCTGTTCGGAATGCCGGACAAGACCCAGACCGTCAAGGTGACGGTCCGTCAGCAGAGCTCCGGCGGGGGCCAGGGTCTGGCCGGCGTCGGGCGCGGGCAGAAGAAGGCGTCGAAGAGCCCGAAGCCGGCCGCCCGACGCCCGGTCGGCAGGGCGGCCGTCCCCGCCGGTGTGCCCAAGCCCGACCTGCGTGCCCTCCCCGCGTACGGCATCGCGATCACCAACGGGGACGAAGGCGGAGCGGGTGTCGCCCCGGGCAAGGACTACCTCGCCTTCAGCGCCACCGTCTGGAACGGCGGCCCCTCGCCGCTGGTCGTGGACGGGTTCCGCAAGCCCGGCGCGGAGAAGATGGACGCGTACCAGTACTTCTACGACGCCAAGGGCAAGCAGGTCGGGTACACACCCACCGGCACCATGGAGTGGGACCCCCGGGACGGCCACCAGCACTGGCACTTCAGCGACTTCGCCAGCTACCGGCTGCTCGGTGCGGACAAGAAGGAGATCGTCCGCAGCGGCAAGGAGGCGTTCTGCCTGGCCAATACCGACTCCATCGACTACACGGTGAAGAACGCCAACTGGCACCCGTACAACACCGACCTCGCCACTGCCTGTGGTGAGGAGACCGCCGTCTCGGTGCGCGAGGTGCTCGACGTCGGCAACGGCGACACCTACAGCCAGTACCGGCCCGGTCAGTCCTTCGATGTCTCGGATCTGCCGAACGGCACGTACTACATCCAGGTCATCGCCAACCCGGACAACCGGCTCAAGGAGCAGAGCACGGCCAACAACGTCACGTACCGCAAGGTCGTCCTCGGCGGCACGCCGGGGGCCCGCACGGTGACGGTGCCGAAGTACGGCCTCATCGACGCTCCCTGAGCAGACGCTCCCTGAGCACCGGCGGGCGGGGGCACGCGCCTCCGCCCGCTGTGCCGTCCGAGGCCGTCCGAGGCCGTCCGAGAAGAGGCCGGAACGGCGTCCGCGGGGTCGGCTGGACGGGCACGGAATCGCCTGGAACCCTCACACGTTGAGGAGGGTGGGCATCGCATACCGGTGGCGTGCGAGCCGAGTAGCCCGAGTCACCGAAGCTGATCGATATCGGAGGGGCCGTAATGGCTGAGCAGACGCAGAGGGCTGTTCTGGCGGGCGGATGCTTCTGGGGGATGCAGGACCTGATCCGCCGGCTCCCGGGCGTGACCGCGACCCGGGTCGGTTATACCGGGGGTGATGTGCCGAACGCGACGTACCGTAACCACGGCACGCACGCGGAGGCCATCGAGATCCTCTTCGACCCCGCGAAGACCGACTTCCGTACGCTCCTGGAGTTCTTCTTCCAGATCCACGACCCGAGCACCAAGAACCGCCAGGGCAATGACCTCGGCCTCAGCTACCGCTCGGCGATCTATTACGTGGACGACGAGCAGAAGAGGATCGCCGAGGACACGATCGAGGACGTGGACGCCTCCGGCCTGTGGCCCGGCAAGGTCGTCACCGAGGTGGAGCCGGTCGGGCCCTTCTGGGAGGCCGAGCCCGAGCACCAGGACTACCTGGAGCGTTACCCCGACGGCTACACCTGCCACTTCCCGCGCCCGGGATGGCGGCTGCCCGCCCGAACGGAGGGCTGACCTCGATCGAGACGGCCCGGCAGGAGGCGGCGGATTCCGGTCAGTTCCGCAGCGTCGCCGGGCTGCCGCCGTTCGCCTCGTAGCCCGCCACTGCCAGGGCGCGGTAGATCGCGAACTCGGCCGCCGGGTCCGCCGACAGGGTCCAGGGGAGGGCGCCCACATGGCCGTCCACGTGGATCAGCTGGTCCATCGCCTCCGCCCAGCGTTCCGCGCGGACCAGGAAGAAGAGCAGCAAGTGACGGACGTGCGCGAGCATCGGGTCGTCGGGGCGGGCCTCGTGCACCGCGAACAGCGCGCCGTGCATCGCCTTGGTAACGACCTCGCTCTGGTAGAAGCTGCGGACCAGGTTCACCTCCGGCAGATGCTCGTACACCGCGAACAGCGGCATCGCCGCCAGCAGCGAGCCCTGCGGGGCGCGCGCCGCCGCGCCCTCCGCGAAGGAGTACGCCAGCTCGCGCGACCCGTGCCACTTCTCGCACCAGTAGTGCAGCGCCGCCAGATGCGCGCCCATGTGGTTCGGCGCCCGGTCCAGCACCCTCAGCCACAGCTTCTCGAACTCCGGGTGGGAGTACGACAGGCCGCGGGCCACGGAGAGCTCGGTGATGTGCGGGACCGGGTCGTCGGGGGAGAGCCCGGCCGCCCGGGACGCCGCTTCGCTCGCCTCCTCCAAGATGATCCGGAACTCGTCCGTCCCCGGCACCGCCGTACGCCACGCCTGCTGTGACAGGAACTCCGCGTGCACCGCGGCCCCGCCCGGGTCGTCGGGCGCCTCGGCCCGCCACACCCGCAGCCACTGGCCGCCCGGTATCTCACTGACCCCGCCCGGCCGCTGCCGGAGCTCCAGCGCCGCCGCGCCCGCGAACGCCTGCACCCGCTGCCAGCGCGGCTCGCCCCCGGTCTCCGTACCGGCCAGCAACTGCGCGGCCGCGCGATGGTCCTGCGTGCGCTGCACCAGGTCCAGTACGGCCAGCAGGTCGTCGTCGGGGCCAGGCATACGGATGTCCAGCTCCTCCTCCCGCACGAACCCGTAGTCCGCCGGGTCCGCCGCGTCCGGATGCCCGGGCGGGACCTGTTCGATCATCCCGCGCCTGCGCCGCAGGAACGGGAGCAGCACCACGCCGAGCATGATCAGCGACGTGAGGACCCAGAGGATTGCCATGCCTCAAGCGAACCAGACGGGACCGACAAAAGGCCAACGCCCTCCCCGCCGCCTGTGGACAACTCCCGCCGGGCGGGGCTGTGTGCCTTCGTCCGGCGGGGCGCCCACCCGCCGACTACCCTCGGTGCGCATGAGTGACAGGCATATCAGTCAGCACTTCGAGACCCTCGCTATCCACGCGGGCAACACCGCCGACCCCCTCACCGGCGCCGTCGTCCCGCCCATCTACCAGGTCTCGACCTACAAGCAGGACGGCGTCGGCGGGCTGCGCGGCGGCTACGAGTACAGCCGCAGCGCCAACCCGACCAGGACCGCGCTGGAGGAGAACCTCGCCGCCCTGGAGGGCGGCCACCGCGGGCTCGCGTTCGCGTCCGGGCTGGCGGCCGAGGACTGCCTGCTGCGCACGGTGCTCCGCCCCGGTGACCACGTGGTCATCCCCAACGACGCCTACGGCGGCACCTTCCGGCTGTTCGCCAAGGTGGTCTCCCGGTGGGGTGTCGAGTGGTCCGTCGCGGACACCTCCGATCCGGCGGCCGTACGGGACGCGATCACCGCCGAGACCAAGGTCGTGTGGGTCGAGACGCCCTCCAATCCGCTGCTCGGCATCACCGACATCGCGGCCGTCGCCCAGGTCGCCCACCAGGCGGGCGCCAGGCTCGTCGTCGACAACACCTTCGCCACGCCGTACCTCCAGCAGCCGCTGTCCCTCGGCGCGGACGCCGTCGTGCACTCCCTCACCAAGTACATGGGCGGCCACTCCGACGTCGTGGGCGGCGCCCTGGTCGTAGCCGACCAAGGCCTTGGCGAGGAACTGGCGTACCACCAGAACGCGATGGGAGCCGTGGCCGGGCCGTTCGACTCCTGGCTGGTGCTGCGCGGCGCCAAGACGCTGGCGGTGCGTATGGACCGGCACAGCGAGAACGCCGGCAAGGTCGCCGAGATGCTCACGCGCCATGCGCGCGTGACGCGCGTGCTGTACCCGGGCCTGCCCGACCACCCCGGTCACGAGGTCGCCGCCAAGCAGATGCGGGCGTTCGGCGGCATGGTCTCCTTCCAGGTCGAGGGCGGCGAGGAGGCCGCCGTCGAGGTGTGCAACCGCGCCAAGGTGTTCACGCTCGGCGAGTCCCTGGGCGGCGTCGAGTCGCTCATCGAGCACCCCGGGCGCATGACGCACGCGTCCGCCGCGGGCTCTGCCCTCGAGGTCCCCGCCGACCTCGTCCGCCTCTCCGTCGGCATCGAGAACGTCGAGGACCTCCTGGAGGACCTGCGGCAGGCGCTCGGATAGCCCGTACTTACCAGTTGCTCAGCGGCGGGGTCGTCTGCGACGGCGGCTCCGCCCACGGGTGGACCGTGACCGCCCACACGGTGAACGCCACGGCCGCCGCGCACAGCAGCAGCCACAGCAGGCGGCGCGCGGCCGTCCTGCGGCGCAGCACGCGCGTGCCGCGCCGTACGGCGTCCGCGTACAGGTCCGGCGGCACCCGGGGCGCCGGACCGTCCATGAGCCGGCGTACGGCCGCCTCGCGCTCGGCCCGGTTCACGACGCCGCCACCTTCGCCCCCGTCGTCCCGGGCAGCGGCGCGGCCGGTGCGGGCTGCGGCGGGTGCAGCAGCAGGGCGGTGGCCCGGTCGCAGATCGTGTGGATCCGTTCCGCGGGCAGCCCCAGCTGCGCCGCGACCTGCTCCTCGGCGACACCCTCGTACAGCCTCAGGACGACGACCAGGCGCGCGTGCGGGGTGAGGTCCGTCAGCACGCCCGGGGCGCGCCCGCGGAACCGCCCGAAACCGCCGTACTGGTGCCATGCCTCGTGCGCGAAACGCGCGGTGAGTTCCTGGCGCGCGATGTCGTACGGGTCCTCGCCGCGCAGTCCGTCCCAGCGCGCGTACGTGCACGCGAGGGCGAGCGTCAGCAGCCGACGCGCGCGCGGGTTGTCGTCCGGCGCCTCGGCGGTGAGCAGCGTGGCGGAGTGCAGCAGTCGTCCCGCCGCCCCGGCCACGAATGCCTCGAACTCCTGGTTGCGGCCGGCGCTCCGGGACGCATGCCGTTCTCCCATCGCGCCTCCCGCCTTCCCCGCCCGGCTATGGCCCGATCTCCTCTCATATGAGGCCAGACCCGGCCCCGTGGTCAAGAGCCGGGCCGCAAGTGAGGCGGCTGCGGGCTGCAATGGACGGCAGTCGGGCAGTCGGGCAGTGGGACAGTCGGGCGGGCGGCAGCGCGGCGAGGGCGCGTGGCGGGATCAGCGGGCCTGCGGGGCCTCCGACCCGCCTGCCGCGCCCGGCGTGTCCTGCGGGGCGCCGCCCGCTGTCTCCGGTGCCGCCATGCGCGCGGAGAGCGCGACATTGAAGCGCGTGAGGAGCGCGCAGAACGTCTCACGTTCCCCCGCGGCCCAGTCGTGGGTGAGGTCGGCCATCAACTGCCGCCTCGACGACCGTACTTCCTCCAGCCGTACCTCCCCGCGCGGGGAGAGCTGGAGTACGACGGCCCGGCCGTCCTCGGGGTGCGAGGTCCGCTTCACCAGCCCCGTGTCGACGAGCGGGGCCACCTGCCTGGTCACCGTCGACGAGTCGATGCCCATGCTCGACGCCAGCGCCTTGACGCCCATCGGGCCTTCCTTGTCGAGCCGGTTGAGCAGCAGATACGCCGCACGGTCCATGGAGTTGCGCACCTGCCCCACGCCACCGAGCCGGGTCTGTTCGGCACGGCGGGCGAACACCGCCACCTCGTGCTGCAACGTGTCGAGAAGACCGGTGTCGCCGAGGGGCGACATGTCCATCGACATTTCAGGTGTTGTGGGCATGGCCGGGGGCTCGCTTCATGAAGAGGGCGCTGGAATGGGGGACAGAGTACGCGGCCGGGAGGCGGGCCGTACGGGCGCTGGGCAAACCCGTCTCGGAGGTTGGTCACAGGCGGACCGTGCGCCTGTGAACTGCGATGCTTGAGTCATGCACGACAGCACGGCTGACTTCTTCCGATCCGTCACTCTCGACGATGTACGGGGGGCCCGGAAGATGCTCGCGGGCGTGGCACGCACGACCGCGATGGAGGGCAGCCGCCAGTTGTCCGGGCTGGCGGGCACGCCGGTCCATCTCAAGTGCGAGAACCTCCAGCGGACGGGTTCCTTCAAACTGCGCGGCGCGTATGTGCGGATCGCAGGGCTGCTGCCCGAGGAGCGGGCCGCCGGCGTCGTGGCCGCCAGCGCGGGCAACCACGCGCAGGGCGTGGCGCTGGCGTCGTCGCTGCTCGGGGTCCGCGCCACGGTGTTCATGCCGAAGGGCGCCCCGCTGCCGAAGATCAGCGCGACCCGGGACTACGGCGCGGAGGTGCGCCTGCACGGCCACGTGGTCGACGAGACGCTGGCCGCCGCGCAGCAGTACGCGGCCGAGACGGGCGCCGTGTTCATCCACCCGTTCGACCACCCCGACATCATCGCGGGGCAGGGCACGGTCGGTCTGGAGATCCTGGAGCAGTGCCCGGAGGTGGGCACGATCGTCGTCGGGATCGGCGGGGGCGGGCTGGCGGCGGGGATCGCGGTCGCGGTGAAGACGCTGCGGCCCGATGTGCGGATCGTCGGGGTGCAGGCGGAGGGTTCGGCGGCCTATCCGCCGTCGCTGGCGGCCGGGCGTCCCGTGGCGATCGACAACCCCACGACGATGGCCGACGGCATCAGGGTCGGGCGGCCTGGTGACGTGCCGTTCCAGATCGTGCGGGAGCTGGTCGACGAGGTCCGCACGGTGACCGAGAGCGAACTTTCCGCGGCGCTTCTGCTCTGCCTGGAGCGGGCCAAGCTGGTGGTCGAACCGGCCGGGGCGAGCCCGGTTGCGGCGCTGCTGAGCCGCCCGGGCAGCTTCGAGGGTCCGGTCGTCGCGGTGCTGTCCGGCGGCAACGTCGATCCGGTGCTGCTCCAGCGCGTCCTGACGCACGGCATGGCCGCGCAGGGCCGCTACCTGGCCGTACGGCTGCGGCTGACCGACCGCCCGGGTGCCCTCGCGACGCTTCTGGGGGTGTTGTCAGTGCTCGACGCTAATGTCCTCGACGTGAGCCATGTACGGACCGACCCACGGCTCGGGCTCACGGAGGCGGAGGTCGAACTGCATCTGGAGACGAAGGGTCCGGCGCACTGCGCCGAGGTCGACCAGGCGCTGCGGGACGCGGGCTACACCGTCATCGACTGAGACGGCGGGCTCCGCGGGACCGGGCTTGGGTGTATGCGGCGGGCTCGGCCGGAGCCGGGCTCGATCACCCACTCGTTCGAGTACGTTTCGGCTTTCTGCATTGAGAGACGCGATACATCGCGTTATGGTGAGTGCGGTGGTGGGCCTCACGTGTGGCGACACCCGCGTGACCTGCGTGCTCGCGATCAGCGTGCTCTCGGAGCGGCGAAGTCGGCAAAAAAGAGCATGCGGAACACGGCACGCATACCTAGCGTTTTCGAAGCACCCAAAGACGTGGAGACTCACATGCCAGGCGCCATCTATGCCGAAGGTCTGGTGAAGACCTTCGGCGACGTAAGGGCTCTGGACGGCGTCGACCTGGATGTCCCAGAAGGCACCGTCCTGGGCCTGCTCGGGCCGAACGGCGCGGGCAAGACGACCGCCGTCCGCTGTCTGACGACACTGCTGCGCCCGGACCGCGGCACCGCGATCGTCGCGGGCATCGACGTGCTGAAGCACCCCGACGCCGTGCGCCGGTCCATCGGGCTGTCGGGGCAGTTCGCCGCGGTCGACGAATATCTCACCGGCCGGGAGAACCTTCAGATGGTCGGCCAGCTCTACCAGATGCGGGCACCGGCCGCGAAGAAGCGCGCGGCGGAGCTGCTGGAGCAGTTCCATCTCACCGACGCCGCCGACCGCACCGCCAAGACCTACTCCGGAGGCATGCGCCGTCGGCTCGACCTCGCGGCGGCACTGGTCGTCCAGCCGCCCGTGATGTTCATGGACGAGCCGACCACCGGCCTCGACCCGCGCAACCGCCAGCAGCTCTGGGACGTCATCAAGCAGCTGGTCTCCGGCGGTACGACGCTGCTGCTGACCACGCAGTACCTGGAGGAGGCCGACCATCTCGCCCATGACATCGCGGTCGTCGACCACGGCAAGGTGATCGCCAAGGGCACCTCGGACCAACTGAAGGCCCGCACCGGCGGCGAGCGCGTCGAGGTGGTCGTGCACGAGCGGGAGCGGATGGCGGACGCCGCCGAGGTGCTGCGCGGCTTCGGCAAGGGCGAGACCACGGTCGAGGAGCACACCCGCAAGCTCACCGTGCCCGTCACCGGCGGCGCCAAGCTCCTCGCGGAGGTCATCCGCGAACTCGACGCCCGCGGTATCGAGATAGACGACATCGGCCTGCGCCGACCCACCCTCGACGACGTCTTCCTCTCCCTGACGGGCCATCTGGCCGAGGCCAAGGAAGAGGAGAACGGAAACGGAAAGGAGGCCGCGAAGTGAGTGCCGTCTCCGACGCCGTACGCGCCGTGGCGCCGTCAAGCCCGGTAACCCAGTCTGTGCGCGACTCGCTGATCGTCGCCAAGCGGAATTTGATTCGTATGGGCCGGATTCCCGAGATGCTCATCTTTGGGCTGATCCAACCGATTATGTTCGTGGTGCTGTTCACCTATGTGTTCGGCGGTTCGATCCAGGTCGGCTCGTCCAGTTCCACGCAGGCTTACCGAGAGTTCCTGATGGCCGGCATTTTCGCCCAGACCGTCACGTTCGCCACGGCGGGCGCAGGTGCGGGAATCGCCGACGATATGCACAAGGGGCTCATCGACCGCTTCCGCTCCCTGCCGATGGCACGTGGTGCGGTGCTGACCGGCCGCACCATCGCCGATCTGGTACAGACGGCGCTCACCCTCGTCGTCCTGGCGGTCGTCGCTGTGATCGTCGGTTGGCGCACGCACGAGAACTTCGGCAAAGTACTCGCCGGCTTCGGCCTGCTCCTGCTGCTCGGGTACGCGTTCTCGTGGATCGGTGCGCTCATCGGCCTGTCCGTGCGCACGCCTGAGGCGGCAACCTCGGGCGGCCTGATCTGGCTGTTTCCGCTGACCTTCATCTCGAACGCGTTCGTGGATGCGAATCAGATGCCGCCCTTCCTGCGGCACATAGCGGAGTGGAACCCGTTCAGTGCCACCGTGCAGGCGTGCCGCGAGTTGTTCGGCAACCTTCCCCCGGGCTTCCAGGCATCCGAGGCCTGGCCCATGCAGCACCCGGTGTGGGCCTCGCTGATCTGGTCGGTCGTGATCATTTTTGTCTTCCGCATGCTCGCGGTCCGCAAATACCGCCGGGCGGCCGGTTGACCATGTTTCGTCCCGGGGCCGGCTCCGGCATGACGACACCCCCGGCGCCTGGGTGGCCGGCGGGAACCGAGGGATTCGGACCCGCGCGGTCTGCGCGGCATCGGGGGTCGTCCTGGATGTGCCGGGTCTGTCGGGCTCAGCCGGAGTGGGGCTCGGTCTGGGCTCAGCCCGAGTAGGGCTCGGCCTTGAGGATCTTCACCGAGGCCTTCTTGCCGTTGGGCAGCTCGTACTCCGCGTCCTCGCCGACCTTGTGACCGATCACGCCGGAGCCCAGCGGGGACTGCGGGGAGTAGGTCTCGACGTCCGCGCTCGCGTACTCGCGGGAGCCGAGCAGGAAGGTCAGCGTGTCGTCCTCGTCGCCGTCGAAGGCGATCGTCACGACCATGCCGGGTGCGACCGCACCGTCCGCCGACGCCGGAGCCTCGCCGACCTTGGCGTTCTCCAGGAGCTGGGTCAGCTGGCGCACGCGGAGCTCCTGCTTGCCCTGCTCCTCCTTGGCCGCGTGGTACCCGCCGTTCTCCCGCAGGTCGCCCTCCTCGCGCGCGGCGGCGATCTTACCGGCGATCTCCGTGCGCGCGGGACCAGACAGGTACTCCAGCTCGGCCTTGAGCTGGTTGTACGCCTCCTGGGTCAGCCAGGTGACGTTCTCGCTGGTCTGGGTCACAGGTGCTCCTCGTAGGTACTGGGAATACAAAGCATCGCCCTACCCAGAAGAATGTTCCTCCATGGGAGGGCGAAACCACGAGCCTAACAATTCATGTGCCGAAGGGGGAGGACATATGACAGCAGAATCGCATCGGCGCAGGCCAGCGCCTACGTAATCCGGGTCACGTGCGCACGGGCCGCAGACCGGTTGCGGACGGGGCCCGGGTGTGTGCTCGGGCGGGTCCGTGGGCATGTCCGAGGGTGTGTCCCCGGGCCCATCTGCGGGCACGGGGCGGCCGTCGTCCGGCCCCGGTCAGCCGTTGTGGCAGCCCAGCAGCTCGGCCGTGGAGCCCCGGGACGTCGTACGGAGCGTGACGACCTTGTCGATCTGGGTGGCACCGCCCGAGAAGCGGAAGTCCGCGCGGCCCACCTCGGCGCCGTCGGCGTTCTGGGAGCGCAGGGTGCAGTAGCCCTTGGCGCCGGAGTCCTTGTGGACCTCCAGATGCACCTTGACCGCGTCGTCCGTCACGCTGAAGGCGACCACCTGGGCGCTGATCTTGCTCCCGGCAACATAGTGGTAGCCGAGCCAGCCGACCACCACCGCGAGGACGGCCCCCAGCACGATCGCCGCCGTTCTGAGCTTGCGGTCGGCACGCTCGTCCGAGGAACGTCCGTACCGGCCCTCGGGCAGCTGCACGCTCGCCGTACTCATGATCGTCCTCTCGGCCGGGGCGGGACCGCGGTCCCTGGCGGGGCGCTCCGGAGCGGGCTCCGGAATTATTCGCCTCCCGATTCGGTCACTATAGAAGCCGCCCTCCAGCGGCCGTTGCCTGCCCCTGGACGCCGTCCGCATCGGACGACCTGCCCGCCGATCCCCGTCCGACAACCCTGTTCGACAACCCTGTCGACGACACTTGTTGAATCGTGTTGTACCGCGTTGAACCGCCCCCCTCACCCGGGGCGCCGAACTGCTGAGGATTGAGTCTTGACCGACCAGCTACGACTGATGGCCGTCCACGCCCACCCCGACGACGAGTCGAGCAAGGGCGCGGCCACCATGGCGAAGTACGTGTCAGAGGGGGTGGACGTGCTGGTCGTGACCTGCACGGGCGGCGAGCGCGGCTCCATCCTCAACCCCAAGCTCCAGGGCGACAAGTACGTGGAGGAGAACATCCACGAGGTGCGCCGCAAGGAGATGGACGAGGCCCGGGAGATCCTCGGCGTGAGTCAGGAGTGGCTCGGGTTCATCGACTCGGGCCTGCCCGAGGGCGATCCGCTGCCGCCGCTGCCGGACGGCTGCTTCGCCCTGGAGGACGTGGACAAGGCGGCCGGGGAACTGGTGCGCAAGATCCGCGCCTTCCGGCCGCAGGTGATCACCACCTACGACGAGAACGGCGGCTATCCGCACCCCGACCACATCATGACTCACAAGATCTCCATGGTGGCGTTCGACGGCGCGGCGGACACCGAGAAGTACCCGGAGAGCGAGTACGGCGAGGCGTACCAGCCGGCCAAGCTCTACTACAACCAGGGCTTCAACCGCCCCCGCACCGAGGCGCTGCACTTCGCCCTGCTGGAGCGCGGGCTGGAGTCGCCGTACGGGGACTGGCTCAAGCGCTGGAAGGAGTTCGAGCGCACCGAGCGCACGCTCACGACGCACGTCCCCTGCGCCGACTTCTTCGAGATCCGCGACAAGGCGCTGATCGCGCACGCCACGCAGATCGACCCCGACGGGGGCTGGTTCCGGGTGCCGATGGAGCTCCAGAAGGAGGTCTGGCCGACGGAGGAGTACGAGCTCGCGAAGTCGTTCGTCGATACCTCCCTCCCCGAGGACGACCTCTTCGCGGGCGTCCGCGACAATGCCTGACATGAGCGCAAGCGTGAGCCTGGCAGTGACGCATCTCGTCCCCCTCGCCAAAGAGGTCGACCAGAACAAGGTCACCCCCGGAGTCCTCGGTTTCATCGTCTTCGCGGTGATGGCCCTGGCGGTGTGGGGTCTCATGAAGTCGATGAGCAAGCACATGGGCAAGGTCGACTTCAAGACCGACCCGGAGCCCGACAAGGACACCGGCCCCAGGGACTCGGTCCCGCACAGGGGTGCCGGTAAGGCGCAGCCGAACTGACCGAGGCGCTCCCGCTGTGACGGCTGTGACGGCTGTGACGGCTGTGACGGCTGTGACGGCTGTGACGGCTGTGACGGCTGTGACGGCTGTGACGGCTGTGACGGCTGTGACGGCGCGGGTCGGCTGGCTGCCCGCCCGCGCCCGACCGCCTGCCGCCCCACGGACCTTGCCGCCCCGGCTCAGTACCGTTCCGGAACCGGTACGCCCATCACCTCCCGTGCGTGACGGCTCGGGACCATGCCCAGGCGCCATGCCTGCCACCCTGTTTCCAGGTTCACGCCGCGTTCCAGGAGCAGTTGGTAGGCCTCGGTGTACTCGTCGAGTTTCTCGTCGCGCAGGGCGTGGCGGGCCGAGGCGAGCTGGGTCAGCTCCTGCTGGGCGACCGCTGTGCCGACCTCGACGCCGCCCGGCGCCGCGTACGGCAGCAGCGTGCAGCGCAGAAAGCGTGCCCAGTCCTCGCCGCGCAGGTCGCCGTACGAGGTGAACAGGGTCAGCGCCGTGTCGCACAGGGCCAGCGCCTGCTGGGTGCGGGCGTTGCCCGCGTCGACGACGGCCAGCTCCAGGCAGGTCCAGGCCTCGCCGTGGGCGACGCCGATGCGCTGGAAGTCGGCGCGGGCGTCGACGAGGAGCTGGCGGGCGAAGCCGGAGTTGCGCAGCGAGCCGGTCTGGGCGGCGCGCTGGTCGCGGGTGGCGCGGGCCGAATGGTGCCGGGCGCAGGCGAGGCCGTAGACGTCGCGTATCCGGGAGAACATCTGCCGGGAGCGTTCCAGCTCGCGGACGGCGCGGTCCAGGTCGCCGGTCTCTTCCAGGGCCTGGCCGAGGTAGTAGACGGTCCAGGCCTCGCCGCGGGCGTCCTCGTTGTCATGGTGCCGGGCGGCGGCGCGGCGCAGTCCGTCCACCGCGGTGGACGCGTCCTCGTCCACCAGCCGGGCGCGGGAGAGCTGGGTCAGCGCCCATGCCTCGCCGCGGGCGTCGCGGGTGCGGCCGTACAGATCGAGGGCGGTGCTCAGCTCCGCCTCGGCGCGCGGGACCTCGCCCATGCGCAGCCGTAGCTGGCCGAGCTGGAAGTGGGCCCAGGCCTCGCCGTGCACGGACTCGCCCCGGCGGTGCAGCACCAGGGAGCGGGTGAGCAGGTCGAGGGCCTCGGCGAGCCGGGAGCGGTCGCGTTCGACGGCGGCGAGGGCGTGCATGGTCCAGGCGCGGTCGGTGGCGAGTTCGGGCGCCGCCTGGAGGTCCAGAGCCTCCTGGAGGCGGGCCGCGGCCTCGGTGAGGTTGCCCTGGTGGTGCAGGGTGATGCCCAGGGAGCACAGGGCGCGGGCCGCGCCGGCGTCGTGGTGGGCCTGCTGGTAGAGGTCGACGACGGAGGTCAGGGTGGTGCGGGCCTTGTCCAACTCGCCGAGCTGGCGGGCCGCGATGCCGGTGCGCCACTGCACCGAGCGGATGAGCAGGCCCTGGTCGACGGCCTGGGCGAGGTCGCTGATCTCGCCGAGGCGGTAGAGGTCGCCGCGCAGCAGGCAGTAGTCGCACAGCGCGCCGAGCAGATTGAGCACGGCCTGCTGGTCGACGCCCTCGGCGTGCCGCAGGGCGGCGGTGATGAAGCTGGACTCGTCGTCCAGCCAGCGCAGCGCCTCGTCGAGGGAAGTGAAGCCGTGCGGGCCGAAGCGGTCGGAGCGGGTCGACATGTTGCCGTCGACCAGGCGCAGCACCGAGTCGGCGAGCTCGGCGTAGTTCACGATGAGACGTTCCTGCGCGGCGGTGCGCTCGGCGGGCTCCTCCTCGTCCAGCAGCCGTGCGTGGGCGAAGGCGCGGACCAGATCGTGGAGGCGGTAGCGGCTGCCCCGGACGTGGTCGAGCAGACCGCCGTCGGCGAGGGCGGCCAGTAGCCGGGTCGCCTCCCGTTCGTCGGTGCCGAGCAGCGCGGCGGCCGCGGCGGCGCCCAGCGAGGCGCGTCCGGCCAGCGCGAGACGGCGCAGCAGCCGCCGCTCGGTGTCGGACCGGTCGGTGTAGCGCAGCCACAGGGCCCGCTCGACGGGGCCCACCGGGCCGTAGGCGTCGAGGTCCGCGGCGAGCTGCCGTGCCGGGCGCGGGCCGAGGGCCGAGCCGGTGATACGCAGCGCCAGCGGCAGCCCGCCGCACAACTCCCGGATCCGGTCGGCGGATTCGGCGTCGTAGGGGTGGGAGCGGTCCTGTGCGGACGCGTCCAGGAGCTCCTCCGCACCGGCCGCGTCCAGTGCCTCGACGGGCAGCCGGTGCACCCACGCAGTCAGATCGGCGGGCAGGTCGAGCGGGGTGCGGGCGGTGACCAGGACCAGGCTGTCGGAGTGCTCCGGGACGAGGGCGCGGACCTGCGCGGGGTCGGAGGCGTCGTCCAGGACGATGGTGACGGGCAGGTTCGCCAGATGCTGCTGGTAGAGCTCGCCGAGGCGTCTGACCTGCTGGTCGGGGGAGGAGCGCTCGCGGAACAGGAGCTGCTCGCGGGGTGCGCCGAGCCGGTTGAGGAGGTGGAGCAGCGCGTCGCGGGTGGTGAGCGGTGCTTCCTCGGGGCTGCCGCCGCGCAGATCGACGAGGCAGGCGCCGCGGAAGTAGTCCTTGAGGTCGTGCGCGGCCCGCACGGCGAGCGCGGTACGGCCGGAGCCGGGTTCACCGTGCAGGACGACGACGGTGGGGCGGGTCTCGGTGTGGGCGCGGGCCGACTGCACCCACTGCCGCAGCCGCGCCAGCTCCGTCCGCCGCCCGGCCAGCGGCTCCTCGGGGTCGGGGAGCTGGCCGAACGACTGCTCCAGCGCGGTGCGTCTGCGGGCCGCGGCGCTCTTGTCGGAGCCGCGCAGCTGGGGTCCCGTGCGGGTCTTCGGGCCGGTGGAGGCGTTCAGCACGCGCTGCTGGTCGAGGAACGGGCGGATGCCGCGCACCTCCAGCGCCGTCAGCCACGTCAGCCGCAGCGCCTCCGGGCCGCCGGGCTGGCCTGCCGCACCGGCGCGGTGGTGGGCGGCGGGCAGATGCGCCCCGGCGACCTTCACGACGGTGGCCGCGGCGCCGACGACTCCTACGGCCGCGCCCGCGCCCAGCGCGGTGCCCGCGCCGGTGCCGAACGCCAGGTCGGACACCACGGCCGCCACGGCGGCGACCGCGGCCACCAGCAGGGGAGTTCCGGCGCCCTCACGGGCGTAGCGCTGCCCGAACGTCACCTGCCCTGCGGAGGCCTCGTCGAGCGCGCGCGTATAAGCCTCGTACTCCTCCGCGGCCGTCTGCGCCATCGCGTCCAGCGCCCCGCGCGCCCGCGCGGCCAGCGCCTGTCCGTCGAGTTTCCCGCCCGATCTCCGCACCTCCTCCTCCACGGCCCGCCCGATCAGCCGCTCGGCCTCCATCCGATGGCCGTCCCGCATACTCATGTCCCCCTCCGGCAGCGACGGTTTCCTCGATCGAGTCCCCCGACCGAGGAAACCGATCGAGGAACTCGATCGAGTGTCCTGCGCCCGGGCCGCCGTGGGGAGAGGGCGGAGTGGGGGGAGGGAAGGGGGATCGGGTGTAGCCGGGTTCCGGGTCGTCCTGGCGGACGGCCAATCGTTGAAGGGTTGTTGAAGGGATGAAGACTTACGCAGGGATCTGCCCCAGAACGAAAACCGCGACCAGCAGCACCCCGAGCACCCCACCGCTGATCCACACCACCCGAGCGCTGAGACGCGGCAGCAGGATGCCCACAGCCGTCGCGAGCGCCGCAGCGGGCACCGCGTAATAAGCGAGCGCCATCATCACCAGGCTGAAGCGCGGATTGCGGATCCCGTCCTGGCACGTGTCGCACGCGACGGCAAGCAAGGGGACAAGCGCCGACGACACCCAGCCGAGACCCAGGACGAGCAGTGCACCGGCGATGCGGTTGAACCAGTCGACCAGCGACCGGCCGAGCACGCTGCGCTCGTCGGCCAGCTCGGGAAGGTCTTGGTCGTAGTGGCTGCCGAAGCTCTTCATGCCCGTGACGCTACGAACCTGCAGGCCGCGACCGCATCGGCCGGCGTACTCAACTGCGGCATGGGGATCAACGTCGTACACGACTTGTACCCCGCTCGCGCAACTTGGCCGGAAGAGGCCCGCAGCCTCCGAGGCAAGGACGGGTGACCAGGCAGAACATCCTCACCGCACCATGAATCCACGCCAGTTCTGATCGACTGAGTACAGCTACTCAGGCCTTCTCGATCTCCAGCCACTACCGTCACTTCGGTCGAGACACTTCCGTTCGCGCCCACCACCTCAGCGGCGGACCTGCCACGGCAGCAATCACGGGGAGGTCTTGGTGTCATCAAGCGCGGCTTCGGACCGCGGGGGTACGTCATCCTGGGCGTCCGGCATCTTCGACGCAGCGAAGGACGCCGCTGCGGACGTGATGACGGAGCTGACGTCGTTCACGAAGTTCCAGCAACGCATCGACGCACTCATCCGGGACCTTGAGGAGTCACCGGCGAGCACCCACCAGGTGGGCATGGACCAGCCCGACCGCGGACACTTCGGCGGCGGCGAGGGAGCGTGGGGTTCGGCCGATGCTCTCAGTACCGCGCACGAGAAGGTGATCGGGGAGCTGAAGAAGCTGTCCAAGCTGCTGTCCGACTCGATCGAGGGCATGGGGTTGGCGGTGCTCGCCTCGCACAAGGGCTACGAGAACGTGGATGCCGACGTCCGCGACCGGTTGCACGCGATCACGTCGGAGACGACGAAGAGCTTCGGCGGCAAGTACGCACCCCATCTGCCCAAGCAGCAGCCGGGCGCCGGACACGACGGGCAGGCCGGCGCGCCGACGGCGGAGGCCTCGGGCGGCGAGACCGCGGGAGGGATCTGAGATGGGCGACGATCCGTTTGCCGACATGTCCCACGAGGAGATGCTGGCCTGGCTCGACAAGGCCAACCCCTCCATCGTGCAGGCGGGCGCCGACAAGCTCCTCGCGGCGGCCAGGGAGATCGAGAAGATCGCCACCGAGCTCAAGACCCGCCCCCAGTACGTGGAGTGGAAGGGCCAGGGCGCCGACTCCTTCCGCGCCTGGGGCGGCGACCTGGCCAACGCCACGCTGCGGATCGCCGACTACAGCACCGATTCCGGCAACTTCCTCTCCCACGTCGCGGATGCGATTGCCCGTACGAAGTCGTCGATCCCGCGTGACGACGGCGGCGCGCAGGCCGACATCGACGCGGCGAAGGCCACACCGAACGACCCGGATGCGGCGAAGGCCCTGGCGAGGGCGACCGCGCAGAAGGAAGCGGTGCGTCAGCAGGCAGCCGACGAGATGACGAAGCTGGGGCAGGCCTACGATCAGTCGGCGGAGCGGCTGACGGCGTTGACGCCGCCGAAGGTTCCGCCGCCGCCTGACGCGATCGTGCCGAAAGACTCCAAGAACGTCAGCTCCGAGAGAAACAAGGCATTGCCGGGCTCCACCACCGGCTCGGCATCCTCCGGCGCAGTATCCGGTGCAGTTTCCACGGGACACACTGGGACCGCGTCCTCAGGCAAGACGGTCCACACGCCGCAGAGCACGGCGACGGGCCACGGTGGCGAGGCATCGACAGGCCGCGCGCAGCGTGTGGAGCCCGTCAGTGTCCCGCATACGGACATCGACTCTGTCGCGACGCTGCCTGACACGCGTACGCCCGTCCCATCCACGGGCGCCACGCCGCCCGGCCACGGGCCGGTGTCCAGCGGCCCCAGCACGCCGACCGTTCCCGTGCCGCCCCTGACCAGTGGGACCAGGGGACGTACAGGCATCGGCCCCGGGGCGCGGCTGCCTGCCGGGCCTTCGGCCAATGCGGGCCAGGGCCGGACGGTGGGCACGGCACGGCCACTCGGACAGGGAACCGGCCGACCGCTGACCGGTACGCCTGGATTCAGCGAGGGCCGAACAGCCCCCGTTGCCGGACGCACTTCGGCATCGACGCCGTACGGGCGCAACCCTGATGGTTCCGGCGGGATCTATGGCGGTCGCCCCTCGCAGCCGCAGGTGGGCAGGGCAACGCCGTACCGCGGCACTGTCGTTGGCGGCGAGCCGGAGGACGGGCGTGGACCTGGTGGCCGGACCGTGTCCGGGACCCAGCCTGGCGGGCGGACCGTGCCTGGCGCGCAGCCTGGTGGCCGGGCTCTGCCTGGGCCACAGGCCGGTGGCAGATCTGGTCCTGCCTGCGAGCCGGGTGTCGGGCGGTCGGCTACGGGGCGTGGGCAGACTCCGGCGGGACAGCGCGCGTCGGTACCGAGCCGGGGAGTCATCGGCGCTCCGCCCCCGCAGCGTGCCGCCCGAACCGTGGCGGGAGAACGTGCCGTTCCGGGAAGGGCCGCTCTCTCCAGTGACGGGATCGCGGGCGGCTCCGCATCGGCCCGGCGCGGCGGCAAAGCCCGCACGGGCACCGGAGGCGCCCCGACGTCGTCCCCGCCGAGGCGCCGCAAGGAGGAGCACGTTGGGGAACGTCCAGGCTTCGTCACCGAGGACGAGGAGACGTGGCCGTCGGACCGACGGCGTACCGTGCCCCCTACCGTCGACTGACCCCTCGCAGAATACGGACCGACCTCGCATGTTCAGCAGACGTCACCGATCGCACGCGCGCCGAGCCGTACTCTCCGTTGCTGCAGGAATGCTGCTGGCGGGCGTGGCAGCCGCGCCCGCCCACGCCGAGTCGGTCCGCGACCAGCAGTGGTTCCTGGACGCCATGAAGGCCGAGCAGATGTGGCAGACCAGCACGGGCAAGGGCGTCACCGTCGCGGTCCTCGACACCGGAGTCAACGCCGACCACCCCGACCTGGCGGGCAGGATCCTGCCCGGCAAGGACATGGCCACCACCGAGCGCGGCGACGAGCACACCGACTACGACGGCCACGGCACCAGCATGGCCGGCTTTATTGCAGGCACTGGAGCCCGCGCCGACGGACGAGGAGCGTTCGGCCTCGCGCCCGGCACAAAGATCCTCCCTGTTCGCCTTCCGCGCGTCGAGAAGCTCGATCCGGCCGCGGCGGACGAGACCTTTGCCAAGGCGATGGCGACAGCGATCCGCTATGCCACCGATCACGGTGCGAAGGTCATCAACGTTTCCCAGGCATCCACCCTCGGCGGCGCGCAGCTGACCGACGCGGTGAAGTACGCGCTCGACAAGGGAGCGCTGGTCTTCGCCGGTGTCGGAAACGACGGGGATAAGGGCAACCCGGTCATGTACCCGGCGGCGACTCCGGGCGTCGTTGGGGTCGCGGCGGTCGGAAAGGACCTCAAGAGGACGGCGGAGTCTGCGTACGGGCCGCAAGTCGATATGGCTGCCCCCGGTGAGGACATGGTCGAAGCCTGCGGCGGCAAGACGGGACTGTGCACGTCGCACGGCACCAGCGACGCCACCGCGCTGGCGTCCGCGAGTGCCGCGCTGATCTGGTCGGCGCACCCGAACTGGACGAACAACCAGGTCCTGCGCGTCATGCTGAACACCATCGGCGGCCCGGTCGACGGCTCCAAGCGCACCGACGCAATCGGGTACGGCATCGTCCGCCCCCGCATCGCCCTGACCAACCCCGGCAATCCGGGTCCGGCCAACCAGTATCCGCTGCCCGACTTCCCATTGAAGGCGTCCACGGCGCCGTCGTCGCCCTCCACCGGAGTCGGTGGCAGCAAGGACCACCAGACCGCCGCGGCCAAGGACAGTTCCTCGTCGAGCACCACGACCTGGGTGGCCGCGGGGGCCGGGGCCGTGGTTGTCGTCGGTGCTGCGGCCGCTTTCGCCGTGCTGCGGCGCCGCAAGCGCGCGGTCGGACTCGGACAGGTCACCCACCCGCAGGCACCAGACGGGCCGCCGCCGTCGTACCGCCCGACCAGCACGAACCCTCAGGATGAGCGCCGATCGTAATGAGCCACACCCGTATCCGGCCCGCGTGTGCCCTGCCCGCGCTGCGGGTCTGGGTACAGATACTCAGGCCCGGATTTGAGTGATCGCACGGAGGCAACGCATAGCCAGCAACTCGTAGCGTGTGCGACAGCAATGGGAATAGGGACCGAGGGCTGGGCCGAGGAGCTTTCCGGTAGGAGACCGGGTTACGGGGAGGGAAACGCGCATGGCATGGGACGAGTGGGAGCAGCTCAAAACCGACGCCGCTGCGCGTGGTGGCCCGGAGAGGGTACACCTTGAGCAGCTTGGCGACCCGGGGGCGGTAATGCCACGAGCAGCGTGGCGGAAGGACTCAAGTCCACCAAGGCCGCCTGGAACAAAGCGGGTGAGGGCGTCGGCGGACTGCGGGATGAGATCAGCAAGGCCCTGACCAAGCTGTCGGACGGGCAGAAGGGCCTTGGCGACGACGCGGGATGCCTGACCGCCGGCGCCCAGCAAGAGGTGTACAGATCATGGGCTCGTTACGTGAAGTCCGTCAACGAGCGTTGCGGCGGCGTCAAAGAGGTTCTTGAGCAGGTCGGGCATGACCTGCTCCTCACGGATGAAGGTGTCCGGGCCGCCTTCGGCAACGTCGATCTCAAGTATGCCGATACGCCCGCCCTCGGCGGTCACCGTTCGGGACGGTGACGAACAAACCATGGACCTCGCCACACTCAAGAACCTCAAGCCGTCGGAGTTCGAGCAAGCGGCTGACGGGTATCGCGCGACCAGCGACATGGCCGGTGCGGCAAAGGACGAGATCGACAACGTCATCGTTGCCGGGATGAACGAGTCCCTCAAGGGCCAGGCGCTGACGGCCGCGATCAGGGAGTTGAAAAAGCTCTCCGCCAACTTCCACTACACGCAGACCGAGTGCAGCTTGGCGAGCGTGGCGCTCAACGGTTTCGCCTACGACATGGATTCCGTCCGAAAGAAACTGCTGTCGGCGCTGGACGATGCGGCGGCCCGGAAGTTCACGGTCAATCCCGACGGCAGTGTTACCTACCCCGAGGGGCAGCCCGCCAACGGCGTTGAGGAGCCGCCCAAGGGCGGATCGGTCAGCGGCGCGACCGATCCGACAGCTCAGGCAGTGGAGCGCCAGTCGGCGAACCTCGACCCCAATCCCCATCATGCTGAGGCCCTGGCCATCGCGGACCGTATCGCCGCCGCTTTGAATGAAGCGACGGAAGCGGACAGCAAATGGGAGCCGAAGCTCCGGGCGCTGAAGGCCGACGATGACCTCACCGTGTCCAACCGTGACCGGACCGACGCCGGGTCGGACACGAGCGGCGTATCCAAGGCCGCTGAGCACTACCTGGACAGCATCGCGCCGCCACCGAAGGACGGCGATCCGAAGGCCAACGCCGAGTGGTGGAAGGGACTCACCCCGGAACAGCGCGAGGCTTACCTTGCCCTGCATCCGAAGGATGTCGGACGGATGAACGGGCTGCCCGCGGAAGTGCGGGATGAGGCCAACCGTACGGTGCTCGATGAGACGCGCGCGCAGTACCAGCTCGACCTCGACGCGCTCCCCCCTGAGCCCACCAGCAAATACACATGGATCACCACAGCCAGGGGGCCGGTCGAGGTCTACACGGACGAGTGGATCTCATGGAACTCGAAGTACGGCGACCGAACGGCCGCCCTGCAGAAAGTCTTGAAGGGAGTCGACGCCATTCAGGACCGGTTTGACAGGACCGGTCAAAAGGGATTGCCTGAGGCCTATCTCTTGGGATTCGACCCCAAGGGCGAGGATGACGGTCGAGTCATCATTGCCAATGGGAACCCTGATACGGCCATCGATCGAGGAAACCGATCGAGGAACTCGATCGAGTGTCCTGCGTCCCGGCCGCAGTGGGGAGAGGGCGGAGTGGGGCCCGGCAGAACGCCCGCCGCGGCCCGCCCCTCCCCGCCCGCCGTCCCCCGCCCCGTTCGCGTGCTGCCCCGGTGGCGCATGGGCGGGGCGGAGGCGGGTGCGCAAGGATGGGGGTATGCCCAACCGACTCGCGCAGGCCACGTCCCCGTACCTCCTCCAGCACGCGGACAACCCCGTCGACTGGTGGCCCTGGTCGGAGGAGGCGTTCGAGGAGGCGCGCCGGAGTGGTAGGCCGGTGCTGCTCAGTGTGGGGTATTCGAGCTGTCACTGGTGTCATGTCATGGCTCACGAGTCCTTCGAGGACCAGGACACCGCCGCCTTCCTCAACGAGCACTTCGTCAGCGTCAAGGTCGACCGCGAGGAACGTCCCGATGTCGACGCCGTCTACATGGAGGCCGTGCAGGCCGCCACCGGGCAGGGCGGCTGGCCCATGACGGTGTTCCTCACGCCCGGCGCCGAGCCCTTCTACTTCGGCACCTACTTCCCGCCCTCCCCCCGCCCCGGCATGCCCTCCTTCCGCCAGGTGCTGGAGGGTGTCCGCCACGCCTGGAGCGAGCGGCACGACGAGGTCGCCGAGGTCGCCCGGACGATCGTGCAGGATCTCGCCCAGCGGGAGATCGACTTCGGCGGCGCCAAGGCCCCCGGCGGACCGGAACAGGCGCAGGCGCTGCTCGGGCTCACCCGGGAGTACGACGCGCAGCACGGCGGTTTCGGCGGGGCGCCGAAGTTCCCGCCCTCCATGGTGATCGAGTTCCTGCTCAGGCATCATGCCCGCACCGGTTCCGAGGGGGCCCTCCAGATGGCCGCCGACACCTGTGAGCGCATGGCCCGCGGCGGTATGTACGACCAGCTCGGCGGTGGGTTCGCCCGCTACTCCGTCGATCGACTCTGGGTCGTGCCGCACTTCGAGCGGATGCTCTACGACAATGCGCTGCTCTGCCGCGTCTACGCCCACCTCTGGCGGGCCACCGGATCCGAGCTCGCCCGCCGGGTCGCCCTGGAGACCGCCGACTTCATCGTGCGTGAACTGCGTACTTCCGAGGGTGGGTTCGCGTCCGCGCTGGACGCCGACAGTGACGACGGGACCGGCGCGCACGTCGAGGGTGCCTACTACGTCTGGACACCCGCAGAGCTTCGTGACGTGCTCGGGGAGAGTGACGCGGCCCTCGCCGCACGGTACTTCGGGGTGACCGAGGAGGGGACCTTCGAGCACGGTGCCTCCGTGCTGCAACTCCCCCAGCAGGAGGATGAGTTGTTCGATGCAGCGGCGATCGAGCGCATCCGGGCCGGGCTGATGGCCGCCCGCCTGCAGCGTCCCGCGCCCGGCCGGGACGACAAGGTCGTCGCCGCCTGGAACGGGCTCGCGATCGCCGCTCTCGCCGAGACCGGCGCCCTCTTCGGCCGCCCCGATCTCGTCGACGCCGCGACCGGCGCCGCCGATCTCCTCGTACGGCTGCACCTCGACGACCACGCGCACCTCGCCCGCACCAGCAAGGACGGCCGGGCCGGTGCGAACGCCGGGGTGCTGGAGGACTACGCCGATGTCGCGGAGGGCTTCCTCGCGCTGGCCTCCGTCACCGGCGAGGGCGTCTGGCTGGAGTTCGCCGGGCTGCTCCTCGACCATGTCCTCGTACGGTTCGCCGACCCTGCTTCCGGCGAGCTGTACGACACCGCGGCCGATGCGGAGCAGCTGATCCGGCGGCCGCAGGACCCCACCGACAACGCCGCCCCCTCCGGCTGGACCGCCGCCGCGGGCGCCCTGCTCAGCTATGCCGCGCACACCGGCTCCGAGCCCCATCGCACCGCCGCCGAGAAGGCGTTGGGCGTGGTCGGGGCACTCGGGCCGAAGGTGCCGCGGTTCATCGGGTGGGGGCTCGCCGCGGCGGAGGCGCTGCTCGACGGGCCGCGCGAGATCGCCGTCGTGGGCCCGGCTCTGGACGACGAGGCCACCCGGCTTCTGCACCGCACGGCACTGCTCGGCACCGCCCCCGGCGCCGTCGTGGCCGTGGGAACGCCGGACAGCGACGAGTTCCCGCTGCTCGCCCATCGTCCGCTCGTCGACGGTGAACCGGCCGCGTACATCTGCCGTAACTTCACCTGTGACGCCCCGACGACCGACCCGGAAGCGCTGCGGACCAGGCTCGACGGCTGAATCGCCGCATGTGGCATATGCCCAACACGGTTCAAATATGAACAGAGGTCACAAGAGGCGACGAGGAGTTCCATCGTGATGAAACACGCTCTTCACTGAAAACGCCTGCGCGCTTCACAGATCGCCCATAGTCTCTCCATCTGGCGCGACGTCCTGCCATATCCGTCGTGTCCGGGGGATTGGGATCTGGGGGGATCTGTTTGCTGACGTCTGTCTTCATCGCTTCCGTTTCGGTTGCCCTGTTCTGGATGGCGGCCTTCACCCTGTGGTGGCAGATGCACGCGTGGCGCACGCCCGAGGTGCTGGCCTCCACCCGGTTCAGCAGACCGGAAGGGGACGAACACGTCTCCTTCTCACTGCTGCTGCCCGCCCGCCATGAACAGGCGGTGCTCGACCACACCATCCAGCGGCTGCTGGAGTCCACACACACCGACTTCGAGATCATCGTCATCGTCGGCCACGACGACCCGGAGACCGCCGCGGTCGCCGAGCACGCGGCCGGGCGTGACCCGCGGGTGCGCGTCGTCGTCGACACCCATGAGAAGAAGAACAAGCCGAAGGCCATGAACACGGCCCTGCCGCACTGCCGCGGCCAGGTCGTCGGGGTCTTCGACGCGGAGGACCAGGTCCATCCGGAGCTGCTCGCCCATGTCGACCACGCCTTCCGCACCACCGGCGCGGACGTGGTGCAGGGCGGGGTGCAGCTCATCAACTTCCACTCCAGCTGGTACAGCCTGCGCAACTGCCTGGAGTACTTCTTCTGGTTCCGCTCCCGGCTGCACCTGCATGCGCAGAAGGGGTTCATCCCGCTCGGCGGCAACACGGTGTTCGTCCGCACGGACGTGCTCAGGGAAGCCGACGGCTGGGATCCGGACTGCCTCGCCGAGGACTGCGATCTGGGCGTGCGGCTGTCCAGCGTCGGCAAGAAGGTCGTCGTCGCCTACGACTCCGACATGGTGACCCGGGAGGAGACCCCGGGCTCGCTGATGTCGCTGCTGAAGCAGCGGACCCGCTGGAACCAGGGCTTTCTCCAGGTCTACCGGAAGAAGGACTGGAAGCAGCTGCCCGGCTTCGGGCAGCGGCTGCTGGCCCGCTACACCCTCATGACGCCGTTCCTCCAGGCGTTCTCCGGCGTCGTCATCCCGCTCAACGCGGCGGTCGCGCTCTTCCTCGACGTGCCCGTGGGGATCGCCTTCCTCACCTTCCTGCCGCTGGTCACCGCCGCGGTCACCTTCGTGTTCGAGGTCGTCGGACTGCACGACTTCGGCCGGCAGTACGGGCTCCGCGTCCGGTTCGTCCACTACGTCAAGCTCATCGTGGGCGGCCCCTTCTACCAGGTCCTCCTCGCCGGTGCCGCGATCCGCGCAGTGTGGCGCGAGCAGCGGGGCCGCAACGACTGGGAGCTGACCTCCCACGTCGGCGCGCATCTCACCGCAACCGAAGCGATCCGAGAGGACGTTCCCGCGTGACCTCCACACTTCCCGCGGTGACCAGGGCCACGGTCCCCGCGCAGCGCGAGCCTGCGCCAAACAGCCGTTCGGCTGATCGAACACGGCCGCCGGGGCGGTTCCGCGCCTCCCGACCCGACCTGCTGCTCTGCGGCGCCCTGCTGGTCGTGATCCTGCTGGTGCAGGGCTGGAACATCACCGCCTACCCGACTCTCAGCGACGACGAGGGCACCTATCTCGCCCAGGCATGGGCGGTCCAGCAGGGCCACGGGCTCGCCCACTACACCTACTGGTACGACCACCCGCCGCTCGGCTGGCTCCAGATCGCCCTGCTCACCTGGATCCCCTCCGTGCTCAGCCCCGGCTCGATGACCGTCGGCACCATGCGCATCGCGATGCTGCTGGTCAGCGCCGTGAGCGCGGTTCTGGTCTATGTCCTGGGCCGTCGGCTGTCGCTGCCGCGCTGGGCCGCCGGGCTCGGCATGGCGCTGTTCGGGCTCTCGCCGCTGGCCGTCGTGCTCCAGCGGGAGATCTTCCTCGACAACATCGCCGTGATGTGGGTGCTTCTCGCGTTCACCTTCGCCGCCTCGCCCAGCCGGCATCTGTGGCACCACTTCGCCGCCGGCCTCGCGGCCGCCGCGGGCGTGCTCACCAAGGAGACGATGCTCGTCGTCCTGCCCGCCCTGTTCGTCACCATGTGGCGGCACAGCCACCGCGACACCCGCAAGTTCGCCCTCACCGGCGCGGTCACCGCGTGCGTGATGATCGGCTTCTCGTACCCGCTGTTCGCCCTGCTCAAGGGCGAGTTGTTCCCCGGCAGCGGGCATGTCTCGCTCTGGGACGGCATCGTCTACCAGATGTCCCGGCCCGGCTCCGGCTTCATCCTCGACCCGGGCTCCGGCTCCTGGGGCGCGCTGCACTCGTGGCTGTACTACGACCGGGTGCTGCCCCTCGGCGGTCTCGCGGGCGCCCTGCTGCTGCTAGTGCCGCGACAGGCAACGTTCGCCCCGTCGCGACGCCCGGCACGCACTCTCGCCGCACCGGCCGAAGACCCAAGTACGTCCGGTCCGTCGACGGGGCCCTCCGGCCGGCACGCCGAGAGCACGCACCGGACGCCGCTCCTTCACGGGCAAACGTTGCCTGCCACGGCACTAGCCACCTGGCGCTGGTCGGTCACCGCCCGCGCGCTCGCCGGTCCCGCGCTCGCCGTGGCGATCCTGGCGCTGGTCGCGATGCGGCCCAGCGGCTATCTGCCCGCGATGTACATCATCCAGGCCCTGCCGTTCCTCGCCCTGGTCCTCGCCGGGGGCACCGCCTCCGTCGCGCACGCCGTGCTGCACCGGCGGCGCCGCGAGGGCGAGCACCGGTACCTCACCGGCGGCCGGTACGCGCTCGCCGCCGTCCTCGCCCTCGCCGCCGGCGCCTACGTCGTACCGCGCTGGTACGACGGCGACCGCACCGCGATGACCGCCGACGCCAACGCCCCCTACCGGGCGGCGTCCACCTGGCTCGGCACCCACGTCGACGACCCCGAGGACACCCGGGTCCTCGTCGATGACGCGCTCTGGCTCGACCTGGTGCACGACGGGTACCGGCCGGGGCTCGGCGTCATCTGGTTCTACAAGGCCGACCTCGACCCGGCGGTGACGAAGACCATGCCGGACGGCTGGCGCGACATCGACTACGTGGTCGCCTCCCCGACGGTACGGCGCGACGCGCGCGACCTGCCCAACGTCAAGGCGGCCATCCAGCACTCCACCCCGGTCGCCACCTTCGGCACCGGCGACGACCGTATCGAGATCCGCAAGGTCCGGACGACCGCAGCGGCCGGAGGCACCCGATGACCTACGAGCACACCGTCCCCGGGGAGCTGGGTGATCCGGCCGTAGAGGCGGCGGAAGTCGCTGAGCCCGGCGCTGTCACCATCGTCGTACCGACGTTCAACGAGTCGGCGAACGTACGGCAGTTGCTGCATCAGATCACCGAGTCGGTGCCCGCCCGGCTGCCCTGCGAGGTGGTCTTCGTGGACGACTCCACCGACGACACCCCCGAGGTGATCCGCGAGGTCGCGCAGGACTGCCCCTTCCCGGTGACCGTGCTGCACCGTGAGCAGCCGGTCGGCGGGCTCGGCGGGGCCGTGGTCGAGGGGCTGAGGGCGGCCGGCTCGGAGTGGATCGTCGTCATGGACGGCGACTGCCAGCATCCGCCCTCCTTGGTGCCGGAGCTGGTGGCGACGGGGGAGCGGGCGCACGCCGGTCTCGTCGTCGCCTCCCGCTACATCAAGGGCGGCAGCCGCGCCGGGCTCGCCGGTGGCTACCGCATCGCCGTGTCACGGGGCGCGACCTGGCTGGCCAAGGCGCTCTTCCCACGGCGGCTGCGCGGCATCAGCGACCCGATGAGCGGTTTCTTCGCCATCCGCCGCAGCGCCGTCACCGCCGAGGCACTGAAGCCCCTCGGCTACAAGATCCTGCTCGAACTGGCCGTGCGCAGCCGCCCGCGCACCGTCACCGAGGTGCCGTTCGTCTTCCAGGACCGTTTCGCCGGGGAGTCCAAGTCGACCGCGCGGGAAGGCTTCCGCTTCCTGCGCCATCTTCTCGGCCTGCGCACCGCCTCCCCTGCGGCCCGGATGGCGGCGTTCGGTCTGATCGGCGCCAGCGGCTTCGTGCCCAACCTGGCCGGGCTGTGGGCGCTGACCGGGCTCGGGCTGCACTACGTCCCCGCCGAGATCCTCGCCAACCAGCTGGGCGTCGCCTGGAACTTCGTGCTCGTCGAGCAGTTGCTGTTCCGTGAACGGCGCGGCCACCGCCGCTGGTGGGACCGGGCGGGCCGGTTCGCGCTGCTGGCCAACGCCGATCTGGTCCTGAGGATCCCGCTGATCGCGGTGCTCGTGGACCGCTTCGGCATGGCCGTGCTGCCCGCCACCGCGCTCGCGCTGGTGACGACGTTCGTCCTGCGTTTCGTCGGCACGGAGGCCCTGGTCTACCTCCCGCGCCGCGGTACGGCCGTCGAGCCGCGCCGCGGTACGGCTGCCGGGCCGCGCCGCGGTACGGCCGCCGAACCGGCCGCTCCGGAGGCCGCGCAATGAGCCGTGACTGCACCACCTTTGCAAGGAGAGCCGCATGAAGAGCCGCATGAATGACAAGCGACCCAGACGGCGCAGAAGGACCGCGCTGGGCGGGGTAGGGACCCTGACCGCCGGACTGCTGCTGAGCGTGCCGCAGCCCGCCCAGGCCGCCAACCTCGTCATCAACCCGGGCTTCGAGACGGCCGGCGCCGACGGGATGCCGTACTGCTGGGAGAAGTCGGGCTGGGGCGACAACGACTTCACCTTCGAGACGACGAGCGACGCGCACGGCGGCGGCAAGGCCATGAAGGTCACGCTGACCCGCCGCGTCGACGGCGACCGCAAGGCGCTGATCACCGAGTCGACCTCGTGCGCGCCGGTGGTGACGCCCGGCAAGCAGTACGACCTCGGGCTCTGGTACAAGACGACCACCCCCGACGCGGCGGTCACGCTGTTCCGGCACGACGCCACGGCGGGCTGGCAGTACTGGACCGACCTCAAGACCCTCGACATGAGCGCCGGTTGGGCCCAGGCCTCCGTCCGCACCCCCGCGGTCCCGGCCGGTACCGACCGGATCACCTGGGGCGTCTCGGTGTACGGCACCGGGTCGGCGACCACCGACGACTACAGCATGGAACAGGTCGCCGACGTGGTGCCGCCCGCGGGCTGCACCGGCACCAGCGCCCAGTGCGCCGACGGCAGTTGGCAGGTGCTGCCCACGCAGAACCCGGTGCGCTCCATGCACTCCGTCGTCCTCAACAACGGCAAGGTGCTGCTGATCGCCGGGTCCGGCAACAGCGAGGAGAACTTCAACGCGGGCACGTTCACCTCCGCGGTCTACGACCCGGTGAACGGCACGTACAAGGTGATCCCCACGCCGAAGGACATGTTCTGCGCGGGGCACGTCCAGCTCCAGGACGGCCGGGTGCTGGTGATGAGCGGCAACAAGGCCTATCCGGTGGCCGGCGGGCACGGCTACGAGGGCTTCAAGGACTCGTACATCTTCGATCCGACGACCGAGACCTACAGCAGGACCAACGACCTCAACGACGGCCACTGGTACCCCTCGGCGACCGAGCTCGGCAACGGCGATGTGGTCTCCTTCGGCGGGCTGCGCGAGGACTCCACCGGCTCGGTGACCGCCGAGTACTGGTCGGACGCCCAGCAGAAGTGGCTGCCGCTGAACCAGGTCCACCAGACCTGGTCGTACTGGGGCCTGTACCCGTCGATGATCCTGATGCAGGACGGCCGCCTCTTCTACTCGGGCAGCCATGTCTTCGGCAACAACATCCCGGGCACCGGCAGCGCGATCTACGACTACGGGGCGGGTACCGTCACCTCGGTCTCCGGGTTCCAGAACAAGGACCAGCGTGACCAGTCGGCGAGCGTGCTGCTGCCCCCGGCGCAGGACCAGCGGGTCCTCACCCTCGGCGGCGGCAACATCGACTCCAACCCGGACGCCAACCGGCTGACCGACCTGATCGACCTCAAGGCCCCCAACCCCGCCTACACCGCGGGCCCGCCGCTCCCGCAGGGCACCGTCGACCTGGGCAACGGGCCGCAGCCCGAGACCGGCAGCCAGGGCAAGATGTACGTCTCGGCGGTGCTGCTGCCCGACGGCAAGGTCCTGGAGACCGGCGGCGCGCTGCACAACCGCGCCAACCCGGTCTACGAGTCGTCGATCTACGACCCGAACGCCAACACCTTCGACCCGGTGGCCGCCGACCCGGAGGCCCGCGGCTACCACTCCTCGGCGTTCCTGCTGCCCGACGGCCGCGTGATGGCCACGGGCGACAACCCGGGCAACGGCACCTGGAACCACAACGTCTCGATCTACACCCCGCCCTACCTCTACAAGGGCACCCGCCCCACCATCACGTCGCTCATCAACCCGGAGTGGACGTACGGCACCACGCAGCGCATCACGGTGGACCGGCCGATCGCCAAGGCCGAGCTGATCCGCCCGGCTGCGGTCACGCACTCCTCCGACCCCAACCAGCGCTTCGTCGACCTGCCCCTGTCGGTGGACGGCAACAACGTCGACCTCAACGTCACGAGCAACCCCAACCTGGCTCCGCCCGGCTGGTACATGCTCTTCGCGGTCGACGCCAACGGCGTGCCCTCGGTGGCGAAGTGGGTGCACCTCCAGGGCCCGTCGGCGGGCACCGGCACCGCCGCCGCCACGTCGGCCACCACGGGAGCCCCTACGGCCGACCCGCACTACCACGCCTTCGCCGACGATCTGACGGGCAAGATCACCAAGGCCGGGAAGAGGCGGACCTCGCAGAAGGTCAGCAGCTATATCTCCGGCTGCGACCGCCACTACGGCTCGGTCAACGTCTGCGTGCCGACCGTCTTCCCGCCGCAGGTCAGGAAGACGACCCTGGCCCGCTGCACCTGGCTGAAGCAGAACGACTACGGCCGCCTCAAGGTCAACGGCGCGGACGACCCGCTCGGCCTGGACCGCAACAGGGACGGCATCGCCTGCGGGAAGGGCGACCTGCGGAAGATCTGACCTACGAGCTGACTTACGAGCTGCGCTGTGCGGACTCGGTGAGGGCGCGCGCCACGATGGCCTCCAGCTGGTCGTGGTGCGCGCCCTTCCAGTACACCCGCCCGCAGGCGCCGCACTGCGCGAACACGTCGTACGACCGCCGGGTGCCGTCCTCCAGCCTGTGCGCCACCTGGTCCTTGCCCGCGGCCGACAGCAGCCCGTTGCAGGCGGTGCAGCGGGTCCAGGGACGCAGCTCGGGCGCGAACCGGTCGAGCACGTCCCGGAGCTGGTCGTCCGGCTTGGTGCTGTAGACGAACCCGCCTGCCCACAGCTCGCGGCGGCGCAGCAGCCCGCGGTCGCGGCTGAGCATCACGCGCTTCTCGGCAGCGGAGAGGGCGGCGAGGGCCGGGTCGCCGATGTCGGTCGACTCGTAGGCCGCGTCCACCCCCAGCAGCCGCAGCCGCCGGGCCAGGGTGCCGAGGTGCACGTCGAGAAGGAACCGCAGCGGGGCGCCGGGCACCCGCTGGGGCCGCTGGACCTCCTGAACCCGCACGTTCTCGCCGGGTGCCGGGATCCGGCTCACCGGCACCTCCCGGCCGTCGGCGAGCAGGGAGCCCACCTCGGTCAGCGGGACGCCGAGCGACTCGACGAGATGGCCGAGGGTCGAGACACCGTCCACGGCGACCGCACTGGCTCCGCGGCGCCGGGCGGCCGGGACGAACACATGCAGGGCGGGGGCGAATTCGACGTGGATCTCGGGATGGATCTCGGGTCCGTTCACCCGGTCAGCATGGCACGGCCGGACGGCGGGACCTTAGGGCCTCTCCGGCGGATCATGCCGGAGACGCGGGGGCCGGCGCGCACATCTGCGGCGTTGTCGTCGGTCGCCGACTCCCCCGAGTTCTCGGCTGCGCTCGAACAGGGGGGACCCCCATCGCGTCGACTCCCTCCTCCGCCTTGCAGCTGCACGCACCAGCCCCCGCTCACCTGGGCCTGATGGGTCCCGTCGGTTTCCTCCGACTTGATCCGCCGGACAGGCCCTAGACCTTTTTCGCCGGGAGGCCCTGCTCGATGACGTCCAGGGCACGCTCCACCAGGGCGGGCAGCTCGTCCGCGTGGTCGTGCTCGGCCCAGTAGAGGATCACCTCCATCAGGCCGCCGACCAGGGACATCGCGAAGACCCGGACCTCCAGCGACTCCGGGTCCAGCCCGGTGCGCTCGGCGATGGCCTGGCCCAGCACGCGGCCGGTGCCCGACATGCTCTCCATGATCCGCGAGCGGACCGCCGGGACCTCGACCATCAGGCGTGCCCGGGCCTTCAGGACCACGGGGTCCTCCATCGCGGTGGCGCTGATCGCGTACCGCATGATGTAGCGGACGGAGTCCATCCAGGGCTCGTCCGACGGCCGCTTGCGCAGCTCCTCCAGCATGACCGGGTCGTACTCGTCCGTGAGGACGATGTCCTCCTTGGTGGCGAAGTAGCGGAAGACGGTCGACGGCGACACCTCGGCCCGCTCGGCGATCTGCTCGACGGTCGTCGCGTCGTAGCCCTGCTCCCGGATCAGGGCGTAGGCCGCGGCGCGGATCCCTTCACGCGTCTTGATCTTCTTGCGTTCACGCAGGCCGAGCCGTGGGCGGTCGGCCGGAGCGAGGTGCGAGGGGGAGGGCGAGTGCGCGGGTGAGTGCGAGGGCGAGTGTGCGGCCGTCATGGCGGTCATTCTCCGCCATCCACCACGGCGGAGGCCACGGCTGGTAGCCGTGGCCTCCGGGGGTGACGGGGTGCGGGTGGGGCGGCTAGCCGTGCTGGTACGCCACCAGGGAGATGCCGACGTAGTGCACGACGAACGCCGCGAGGGTCAGCGAGTGGAAGACCTCGTGGAAGCCGAACCAGCGCGGTGACGGGTTGGGGCGCTTCATGCCGTAGATCACGCCGCCCGCGCTGTAGAGGACGCCGCCGACGATCACCAGGACCAGGACGGCGATGCCGCCGGCGCGCATGAAGTCGGGCAGGTAGAAGACCGCCGCCCAGCCCATCGCGATGTAGCACGGGGTGTAGAGCCAGCGGGGGGCGCCGACCCAGAAGACCCGGAAAGTGATGCCGGCCGCCGCGGCCGCCCAGATGCCCCACAGCAGCCACTGGCCCTTGCCCCCGGGCAGGAGCAGCAGGGTCAGCGGGGTGTAGGTGCCGGCGATGATCAGGAAAATATTGGCGTGATCCAGTCGGCGCAGGATGCCGTCCATGCGCGGACTCCAGTTGCCCCGGTGGTACAGCGCGCTCACCCCGAACAGCAGGCAGGCGGTCAGTACGTAGATGCCGCAGGCTATGCGGCCGCGGGTGGAATCGGCCAGCGCCGTGAGGACGAGACCGGCGACGAGAACGGCCGGAAACATGCCGAGATGCAGCCAGCCGCGCAGCTTCGGCTTGATCGGATACGGCAAGGAGAGCGCTACGGAACCGCCGCCTTCGGCCGCGGTGTCCAGTGGCGCGTCGGGGACGGACGCAGTCATGTCCAGCATCGTACCTACGGGACCGTAAGTTGCGGATGAGTGGGGCCCGTACGGGGGTTGAGAGTGGCCATCGTCTCACGCCACGCCTGGCCCGCGTGTCTCTTCCCGGCCCTGCCGTGATCGCCGCGCTTGCCCGGCGATCACTGTAAAGGAATCTTTAGCCGCACATTGTGTGCACGTAAAGTCACACGTCAACCGTGGTCTTCCTCACTCCGCTCACATGTGATGTCCTCTGGACAGATGGGCGCGCGCATCGGAGGATCAAATGAGTGCGGTCGGCACCGGATGAGCGGTCCGGTACTCGTTGTGCGGACAGAGAGAGTGCCGTTCGGGGCATCGCGAGGCTTCCCCCACCTGGTGTATCCCGGGGGTGAACCTCTCGGTTGCCCCCTGTGTGCATCCGGGTCGCAGCCCCCACGGGGCCTCCAACAAAAAATCCCTCAGTTAGGAGCAATCGTGGCGCGCGACATCGCGGCTCCCCCCGTCGTTCCCACTCAGCACAAGCACCTGATCTCGTGGGTCAACGAGATCGCGGACATCACGCAGCCGGACAACGTGGTCTGGTGCGACGGATCAGAGGCCGAGTACGAGCGCCTGTGCGAGGAACTCGTCACGAAGGGCACCTTCAAGAAGCTCGACCCCATCGAGCGGCCGAACTCCTACTACGCGGCATCCGACCCCAGCGACGTGGCCCGGGTCGAGGACCGCACCTTCATCTGCTCCGAGAAGGAGGAGGACGCCGGTCCCACCAACCACTGGACGGACCCCGCCGAGATGCGCGAGGTCTTCACCGGTGAGCAGGGCATATTCCGCGGCTCCATGCGCGGCCGGACGATGTATGTCGTCCCGTTCTGCATGGGCCCGCTCGGCTCGAAGCTCTCCGCGATCGGCGTGGAGATCACCGACTCCGCCTACGTCGCCGTCTCCATGCGCATCATGACGCGTATGGGCCAGGCTGTCCTCGACGAGCTCGGCACCGACGGCTTCTACGTGAAGGCCGTGCACACCGTGGGCGCCCCGCTGGAGCCCGGCCAGGCCGATGTGCCCTGGCCGTGCAGCACCACCAAGTACATCTCGCACTTCCCGGAGGCCCGCGAGATCTGGTCCTACGGCTCCGGCTACGGCGGCAACGCGCTGCTCGGCAAGAAGTGCTACGCCCTGCGCATCGCCTCCGTCATGGCGCGTGACGAGGGCTGGCTGGCGGAGCACATGCTGATCCTCAAGCTCACCCCGCCGCAGGGCCCCGCCCACTACGTCGCCGCCGCCTTCCCGAGCGCCTGCGGCAAGACCAACCTCGCCATGCTGGAGCCCACGGTCTCCGGCTGGTCGGTCGAGACGATCGGCGACGACATCGCCTGGATGCGGTTCGGCGAGGACGGCCGCCTCTACGCCATCAACCCCGAGGCCGGCTTCTTCGGCGTCGCGCCCGGCACCGGCGAGCACACCAACGCCAACGCCATGAAGACCATGTGGGGCAACGCGATCTTCACCAACGTCGCTCTCACCGAGGACAGCGACGTGTGGTGGGAGGGCATGACCGAGGAGCCGCCCGCCCGTCTGACGGACTGGAAGGGCAACGACTGGACGCCTGCCTCCGCCACCCCGGCCGCGCACCCGAACGCCCGCTTCACCGTGCCGGCCGCCCAGTGCCCGATCATCGCGCCCGAGTGGGAGGACCCGCGGGGCGTGCCGATCTCGGCGATCCTCTTCGGCGGGCGCCGCGCCAGCGCCGTACCGCTGGTGACGGAGTCCTTCGACTGGGACCACGGAGTCTTCCTCGGCGCCAACGTGGCCTCCGAGAAGACCGCCGCGGCCGAGGGCAAGGTCGGCGAGCTGCGCCGCGACCCCTTCGCGATGCTGCCGTTCTGCGGCTACAACATGGGCGACTACATGGGCCACTGGATCGACCTGGCCAAGGGCAAGGACCCGGCGAAGCTGCCGAGGATCTACTACGTCAACTGGTTCCGCAAGAACGACGCGGGACAGTTCGTCTGGCCGGGCTTCGGCGAGAACAGCCGCGTCCTGAAGTGGGTCGTCGAGCGCATCGGCGGCACCGCCGAGGGCGTCGAGACCCCGATCGGCGTGCTGCCGACCCGGGACGCACTCGACACCACGGGGCTCGCGCTGTCCGAGAACGACCTGGACCTTCTGCTCACAGTGGACAAGGAGGTCTGGCGCGAGGAGGCCGCCCTGGTGCCCGAGCACCTCAACACCTTCGGGGACCACACCCCGAAGGAACTGTGGGACCAGTAC
The DNA here is from genome assembly GCF_054729195.1 of Streptomyces sp. YIM S03343. Lineage (NCBI taxonomy): Bacteria > Bacillati > Actinomycetota > Actinomycetes > Kitasatosporales > Streptomycetaceae > Streptomyces > Streptomyces sp. YIM S03343. The sequence continues at coordinate 3,493,804 of NZ_JBPUKX010000001.1, read as the reverse complement.
CGCGCACTCGTGGAGCGCCTGGGCTGAGCACCGGCCTCCGCACCACTCCGCACCACTCCGTACGACTCCGTACGACTCCGCGGCCGGTCGGCGTACCCCGACCAGCGATCGTCACGACCGGCCGCGGTCACCCACCCGTGAGACCGGTGGCCCTAGTCGCTGCGGTCACCCCTGAGACCGGTGGCCCTGGTCGCCCCGGTCATCCCTGAACAGGCGAGGCCCCGTACAACGGCGTGCGGGGTTCCGGCCTGCTGCCGCGTCCCCGGCCACGCCCCGGCGGGGCGGCGGGGAGGCTCCGGCAGGCCCTCGCCGTTCCCTTCCCGTGCCTACTGCGAGCGGTCCTCCAGATAGCGGGTGTGCGTCTCCTGGCGCCTGGCCTCCGTGTCGCGCAGGGTGTCGGCCAGCTGCCGGACCTCCTCGTCGATCAGGGACAGCTGGCGCACCAGATGGTCCTCGGGCGGCTGCTGGCCCGGGGTCAGTCGGGTCCACCAGCGGGTGCGGGCGTAGGCGTCGACGGCCTCCGGGATGTCCTGCCGTACGGCGCGCGCCAGGATGTGCAGTCCCTCGGGGTCCTGGGCGAGCAGCTCGGCGGCCCAGCCGGGGTCCAGTGCCGTGGCAGGCAACGTTTGCCCGTGAAGGAGCGGCGTCCGGTGCGTGCTCTCGGCGTGCCGGCCGGAGGCCCTCGTAGTGGACGTACTCGGGTCTTCGGCCGGTGCGGCGAGAGTGCGTGCCGGGCGTCGCGACGGGGCGAACGTTGCCTGTCGCGGCACTAGCAGTGCGGTGAGGACCTCGTCGAGCCGTCCGGCCCGCTCGGCCGCGGCCTGTGGCAGTCCGACCTCGGCGAGATAGCCGCGCAGCTTCTCGAAGTCCTGCCGCACCTCGTCGAGTTGCGCGGACGGGTCGGGGAAGTCCGGCAGGGCGGGCCGCTCCGGCGGGGCGATCAGCGCGCCCGCGCCGTACAGCCCGGCCACTACGACCGGCCAGTACGGCCCCGCCACCCCGGTGAACGTGAGCACCAGGCCCACCAGACCGCAGGCGCTGCCCGTGATGTTCTTGCGGGACTCAAGGTAGCCGAGGGCTCTACTGGTAGCCACGGATCTCCTCGAAGGCGCCGTCCAGCGAGCCGTTCTGGGCGTCGAAGAGGCGGCCGCCGGTCAGATCGGCGATGTGCCGGAGCTCGGAGCGGTCCGAGTCGCCGAAGACGATGGGGAAGACGGGGGTGTCCCGCTGTGTGCCGGTGAGCCGGGCGTAGAACGTGTCGAAGTCCCCGGCCTTCGCCCCGGCCGTGTTCTCGCCGTCCGTCATCAGCACGATCGAGGTGAACGAGTCGCCGTCGAGGCCGAGATGGTCGTACGCCTTCTCCAGCGACGTGTAGATGGCCGTGCCGCCGTCGGCGCTCAGGCCCGCGGTGTCGCGCCGGATCGCGGCGAGACCCTGCTGCGGGTCGGACGGTTCCACGACATGGGTGCGCACGCTCTTCACGTCCGACCCGAACGGCATCAGCGTGACCTCCTCACGCTCCCGGAAGTCGCCGGTGAGCCCGGTGAGGGCCTTCTTCAGCCGGGACAGCCGGTCGCCCTCCATCGAGCCGGAGGTGTCGAGTACGTACACCGTGCGGGAGGGGCGGCGCAGCTCGTTCTCGTACGAGTCGAGCAGCCCGTCGGCGACGGAACGGCTGCCCGGGAAGGGCAGTTCGCGCCGCCGGTCGGTGCCGAGGCCCGTCGCGGGAAGCACGGAGGCGATCACCGGGCGGCGGTGGGTGGTGTCCGTGATCAGTTTCTGCACGGCCGTGGTGCGCAGATCGTCGGTCACCCGGCGGACGTTCTCCCGGGTCGTGGCGCTGGACGCGGCGAGTGAGGAGAGCGGGTAGTCGGCGGTGACGACACCGTCGTGGGGGCGGATCACGGTGAGGTCGCCGATGTCCATGAGGACGGACTCGTAGTTGAGCAGGGCGTCCACATTGCCGCGCCGCTTGTACGCCGTCGCCAGCCAGCCCGACGAACCCGACGTCAGCTTCTGCCCCTTGAAGAACTCCTTGAGCTGCGGGGTCGCCTTCGCCACGTCGGCGTCGGTGAGTGCGGACTGGGCGCCGGAGAGCGCCGAGGCGACCGAGACCAGCGTGGAGAAGCCGGAGTTGGAGCGCGCCGGGTCGGTCATGCCGTACGTCAGCTTGCCGTCCCGCACCGCCTTCGCCACTTGCGACCAGGTGACCTGGTCCGGCTGCCAGCCGAGGGCCTTGACGGTGGCCGGTTTCACCCCGAGGGCGACCGGGCTGGACATCACCGGGGTCTCGGACACCACCTTCTTCGCCGCCTCCGGGCGCAGCCGCAGATAGTCGTCGGACGACAGCCACAGGGCGTCGTAGGCCTTGTCGGCCTTGCCCTTGGCGACCAGGTCGACGGCGTCGAGGGTGCCCATGTAGGTGGGCCGGATCGTGATGCCGGTGTCCTTGCGGACCTTCTCGAACACGGCCGTCATGTCGCTGAGTTCGCTGGAGGCGAGGACCCGCAGCGTGCCGGCCTTGGGGGCGGTGGGGTCGTCGGGCTTGTCGTCGCCCGATGAGGAGGAGCAGCCGGTCAGCAGGGCTGCCGTGGCGAGGGTGGAGGCGGCGAGGGCCGCCGCCAGCGGTCGTCTCGTGGTCATGTGAGCCCGCCCTCCAGCTCGCCCTTGGCGCGGCTGCGCTCCAAGTAGGCGCTCGCCGACTGGAGTTCGGACGTCAGCGACAACACCGTCGACGCCATCGCCTCGGTCGCCTGGACCTTGTAGGTGTCGATGGCGTCGAGGGTGCGGTAGATCTGCTGGAACGCCGAGCGCAGTGTCTCCACGCCCACGGCGGGGTCGGCGGCGATGCGCTGGATCTCGCCGCTCTGCGTGGCGAGCATCTCGGCGTTGCCGCGGATCAGGTCCTCGGTGGTGCCGCGCAGCGCGTTGACCTGCTCGACGACCTTCTTCTGGTTCTCCAGCGCCGAGGCCAGCATCACGGAGATGCGCAGCGCCGACACGGTGGTCGTGGCGGCCCGCTCCACACCCTTGATCAGCTCGTCGTTGTTGCGCCGTACGACGTCCATGGCGAGGTAGCCCTGTGCGCACACCGCGAGCTGGGTGAGCAGGTCCTGGTGCTTCTGCCGGACCGGGAAGAGCACGTCGGCCCGTAGGGTGTCGGCCTGCTCGGGGTCGGCGGCGGTGATGTGCCCCTCGACGGCGGTGTCGAGCGCCTCCGCGAGCACGACGTACTCCTGGAGCTTGCCCATGGTCTCCCACAGGCGCACCCGCTCGGTCTGCAACGCGGCGTTGTCGCGCCGCAGTTCGTCCTGCCCGCCGCGCAGCGAGCCGACGATCCGGTTCAACGTGGTCTGCGAGGAAGCGTACTTGGCGACGTGGTCGCGCAGCTTGTTGCCGCCGGGCAGCCGGGAGAGGAACTTGCGGCCCCTGCCCGCGGGCAGGTCGCGCGGGTCCAGGTCCTCGACGACACGGCGCAGTTCCACCAGCGAGCCCGCGACCTTCGACGATGCGTCGCCGCCCTTGTCCGGCAGGCTGCGCACGGCCCGCTCCAGCATCCGGTTGGACTGCGCGGTCGCGGTGCGCATCTCACCCGCGCCGAGCGCCGTGATCTCGCCGACCTTCCCGGCGAACTCCGGGGAGCGGGCGTCGAGGGCGGCGAGCGACTCGACGTAGGCGCTCGCCTTGCGTGCCATGTCGGTGCGCACCCCGTCCTCGACGGGGACGAGCCCGCCCGCCTTGTCGCGCGGCACGGCCGCGACCGGCTCGGGCGGGGTGAGGGTGAGATCGCTCTGGGGCGGGGTGAGCGTGAACTCCCCGTCGCTACTGCTGGTCATGTGCTGTCCCCCCTAGCCGCGGGCCCGCTGCGCCATCTCGTGCAGCACCTTGGAGGTGGGCACGGGCGCCTGCCGGACCCCGGCGAACGACTGGTTCAGATAGGTGGCGAGTCGGGCGGTGGCCGAGGTGAACTCGGCGGTGTCGCCCTGTGGCCGGAAACCGTGCTTGACGGCGAGCTTGCGCAGCACCGGGTCGTCGCTGAGGAGCCCGGCGAGCGTACGGCCGTTCTCGGTGAGCGGTACGACGGTGTGGTCGCTGTTGACCGTGGTGTCCGGGTAGAGCACCACGAGGTCGTCGGCGGTGTGCTGCTCGCTGAGCAGAGCGGCCACCTGCGACTCGTACACCAGCACCAGCGGATTGCCCGCCCCGCTGATGAAGTCCCGGAACGCCGAGTCCGTGCTGGACTGCTGGGCGCCCTGCACACTCACCAGCTTGTGCAGCAGCGGTGCCGTCTTGTCGACGTCGGCCTCGCTCGCGGCGACCTTGCCGCCGAGGGCGACATAGGAGGCGGCGGCGAGATACAGCGCGCCGGAGTTGGAACTCTCCGGGTCGGTGCTGGAGATGTACAGGGTGCCGGTCAGCTCCCCGTGTCCGGCGGTGCCCTTGAGCTGCTGCCAGGTCCGGTCGTGCCCGGCGGCGTCGAGATAGGCGGCCATCTTCAGGGTGCCGCGGCTCTTGACGTCCAGCGTGGCCAGGCCGTTGGCGGCGAGCACCTGGGCGGCGCTGCGGTGGGCCACCACCACAAGCGGCGAGTAGAAGGGCCGCGGCAGCGGCGTCCGCACGTGGTACTTCGCGGCCAGTTCATTGGCGGGCGACTGGCTGGAGGGGAAGGCGAAGTCGTAGCCCTTGAGGTCAAGGCCCTCCATGGCCCAGGACCCGGACGACTCCGTCTTCACGGTGTAGCCCTTGGCGGCGAGGGCCTTCACCACAGCGGGATCGGAGAAGAACTCCGCCTTCTCCGAACCGATCACACCACGCACGGTCTTCGTTGCCGTGCCCTTGTCCCCCGAGTCCCGGCCCGCGACGACGGCAGCCACCACTCCGCCGATCAGCAACACCGCGAGGACTATCCCTGCGATACGTCTCACACCGGGGAGAGTGCTCGCGGAAGGCGACAACTGACCGGAGTTCAGGTGAACGTGAGGTGACGTGGCGTACCCGTTGTGCAACGGGATTGCCGGAATGGGCTGTTCCGTCCTTGCCGGGCCCGTGGGGGGCCGTGAAGGCCCGCGGGGGCTCGTGGGGGCGTGGAGGCCCGCGGGGGCTCGTGGGGAGGGCTGCGGGGTGGGCTCGCCAGGAGGGTGTGGCGCCCGGTCCGCGCGTCTCTGCGGTGCACGCGGGCCGGGGCCGTCGGGGGACCCGGTGAAGGGTCAGGTCAGCAGGCTGCGCTGAGCTCCTGTGCGGCGGCGTGGGCGTCCATCCGTTCGGCGGCGAGGATGGCCGCCGCGGTGTCCGCGCGGGAGGCGGCCACGACCAGGGCGCGGCCTGCGAGGGTGTGGGCGCGCCGGTGCAGCGCGGCGGGGCGGGCGTCGGCGGCGGACATCGTGCCGCGGGGCGGGGCGTGGCCGCCGCGCAGCCGGGCGACCTGGTGTGCCAGCTGTTCGGCTGCGTCGTCGAGATCGGCGGACGGGGCCAGGGCGCGCAGGTCGTCCGTGACGGCCAGCAGTGCCGCGAGATGACCCGCGAGCTGGATGTCCAGCTCCTCCTCTCGCGACCGGTGCGGGAAGTCCGAGGCGGTGCCGGCCATCTCGCTGGGGACCGACCGGTGGACTGACTTGGTACGGATCGGTTCATACATGGATGGCCTCCTGTGCAGTGGCAGAAGCCATCCTAGCTTAGATCTCGTCTAAAGTTTGGGGTCGTCGCAAAATAGGTGACGGAGACTACGGAGAGTGAGTGGTGTCCGGTCGGGGCCAGCCGTCAGGGCTGGCTGTAGCCGTCCAGGAAGTTCCCGATCCGGGTCATCGCGTCACGCAGATCACCGGCTGTCGGCAGGGTGACCACCCGGAAGTGGTCCGGCTCCGGCCAGTTGAAGCCGGTGCCGTGCACGACCATGATCTTCTCGCGGCGCAGTAGGTCCAGCACCATCTGGCGGTCGTCCTTGATCTTGAAGACCTTGGGGTCGAGCCGCGGGAACAGATACAGCGCGCCCCTGGGCTTCACGCAGGTCACGCCCGGGATCTCGGTGAGCAGTCGGTGTGCCACGTCCAACTGCTCCCGCAGTCGCCCGCCCGGCAGTACCAGGTCGTTGATGGTCTGGCGGCCGCTGAGCGCGGCGACCACACCGTGCTGGCCGGGCATGTTGGCGCACAGCCGCATGTTCGCCAGGATCGTCAGGCCCTCGATGTAGGAGTCGGCGTGCGTGCGCGGTCCGGAGATCGCCATCCAGCCCACCCGGTACCCGGCCACCCGGTACGCCTTCGACATGCCGTTGAAGGTGAGGGTGAGCAGATCGGGGGCGACCGACGCGGTGGGGATGTGCACGGCGTCGTCGTAGAGGATCTTGTCGTAGATCTCGTCGGAGCAGACCAGCAGATTGTGGCGGCGCGCCAGGTCCGTCAGCGCCGTGAGCAGGGCCCGGTCGTAGACCGCGCCGGTGGGGTTGTTGGGGTTGATGATGACGATCGCCTTGGTGCGATCGGTGATCTTGCGCTCTATGTCGGCGAGGTCGGGCATCCAGTCGGACTGCTCGTCGCAGCGGTAGTGCACCGCCGTGCCGCCGGACAGGGAGACGGCCGCCGTCCACAGCGGGTAGTCCGGCGCCGGTACGAGAACCTCGTCGCCGTCGTCCAGCAGCGCCTGCATCGCCATCACGATCAGCTCGGAGACGCCGTTGCCGATGAAGACGTGCTCCACGTCGGTCTCGATGCCGAGGGTCTGGTTGTGCATCACCACCGCGCGGCGGGCGGCCAGCAGCCCCTTCGCGTCGCCGTAGCCGTGCGCCGACGACACATTGCGGAGGATGTCCTCCAGGATCTCGGAGGGGCACTCGAAGCCGAACGCCGCAGGGTTGCCGGTGTTGAGCTTGAGGATGCGGTGACCCGCCGCTTCGAGCCGCATCGCCTCCTCGAGCACCGGGCCCCGGATCTCGTAACAGACGTTGGCGAGCTTGGTCGACTGGATCACCTGCATGTGAGGGAGCTTACGGCTCGGTAACGCCTCTTGGGTCGTGTTTTCCGCCACGTGAGACGCCCGGTTTGGGGTGTTGTCCACAGTGACTGTCCCTGGTGCCCCTGTCCTCTCTACAATTTCCGGCCATGTCCAGGCATTCGCAGTCCACTTCCGTTCGACGGGCGGGAGGTACGGCATGACCGGCGCGAACGACGCCACCGGCAGTGCCGCCGACGCCACCGGCGTGCCCGCCACCCCCGCCGCGCCGCCGAACGTCTACCTCCCGCAAGCCGCCGAGGCGCCCTCCTACGACGAGTACCGCGACCCGGCGGCCGCGCACGGCTGGCAGAACGCCTACGACGAGACGGCGCAGCTCCCGGTGGTGGTGCCGGACGGGCCGGATCCGGGTTATGCGGGCGGTCGGGCTGGTGCGGTCGGTGGGGCCGGTGGGGCGGGCATGGGCTCCATGGCTGAAACGACGTATGTGGCTGAAATGGGTGCTGGTGCCGGTGCGGTGGATGTGTCCGGTGCGCCGGACGGCAACGCGCCCGACGACACTGCGCCGCTGCCGTTCGCCGTGGCACCGGCGGCCCGGGGCTCCGCCGCCGCGGTCCCGGCCGCGGCCACAGCCGCGCCCGGAGCCCGTGCCGCTGCTGGGCGGGCCGCGGCGCGACGGGCGCGGAAGAAGCGGCAGGCCAACCGGTCGCGCAAGGCCGTGGTGGCCATGGGCGCGATGGGGGCGGTGTCCCTCGCCGCAGTGATCGCGGGGTTCTCGTTCTCCGGGTCCTCCTCGGGCGGGCCCGGGGCGAAGGACAGCCGGGCCGGGACCAGCGCCGGGGACACATCGCCGAGCGAGGACGCGTCGTCGGCCACGGCGGCGTCGCCGTCGGCTTCGGCGTCGCCGTCGGCGAGCAGCGGGGGTGGCGGTTCGGCCTCGGCCTCCGCCGGGACCGCCTCGGGCCGGGCTTCCGCCTCGGCCTCGGCGGGCGGGGGCGGTACGGCCACGGCGCGGTCCAGTACGGCGTCCACGCCCACGGCGAGTGCGTCCGGTGCGGCTGGCACGGCCCCGGGCAACTCGGGGCGGGGGCACGGACGGGGGAACGGCGGGCCCAAGTAGGAGCGCTCTGGGAGCGCTCTGCGGTGATGGGGAATGCGGTCCGCCCGTGCGGCGGGCCGCATCCGGCTTCTTGTGGTGACCTTCCCCGCCCATCACAATGCCCATGACAAGAACGAGGGCGGCCGGAAGATCTCCGGTCGCTTCCGTCCGTAGAGGGGACCCCCACATGAAGAAGCCTCTCCTCGCCACGCTCGCGGCCCTGGTGATCACCGGGGCGGGCATGGCAGCACCCGCGGCCGCCGCGACGCAGGGAGGCACGGCCACGGCCACCGGCACCAAGGCCGCCGCTACAAAGACCACATCCACGGTCACGTCCACGAAGGCTGTGGCGCCCACGCTCCGGGCCGTGACCTTCGCCGGTACCGTCTCGCTCAGCAACTGCTCGGGCTCGGTCATCCGCTTCCCCGCCTCGGCGGACACCGACCCCGCGCTGGTCATGACCAACGGCCACTGCCTGGAGACCGGGTTCCCCGACCCGGGCGAGGTCATCGTCGACCAGGCGTCCAGCCGCACCTTCGGCCTGCTCAACTCCTCGGCCACCCGGGTCGGCACCCTGCGCGCCAGCAAGGTCGCCTACTCGACGATGACCGACACGGACGTCACGATCTACCAGCTCACCACCACGTACGCCCAGATCAAGAGCACGTACGGCATCAGCGCGCTCACCCTCCAGGACACCCACCCGACGGTCGGCACCGCCATCACAGTCGTCTCCGGGTACTGGAAGGCGACGTACTCCTGCGCCATCGACGGGTTCGTCTACCGGCTCAAGGAGGACGTCTGGACCTGGAAGGACTCCGTCCGCTACACCTCGGCCTGCCAGACCATCGGCGGCACCTCCGGGTCGCCGGTGATCGACAACTCCACCGGCAAGGTCGTCGCCGTCAACAACACCGGCAACGAGGACGGCCAGACCTGCACCCTGGACAACCCCTGCGAGGTGGACGCCAGCGGCAATGTGACTGTCCGCAAGGGCATCAACTACGCCGAGGAGACCTACCAGATCCCGGCCTGCTTCACGACCGGCAACAAGCTGAACCTCAGCGCCAGCGGCTGCACCCTGCCCAAGCCGTAGCCGCGTCCTAGCCCCGGCCCGGGCGGGCGGTCACGCCGGAGTGCGGCGTACCGCCCGCCCCGCCAGCACGTCGGTGCGCCGCCCGTCCTCGATCACGAACCGCCCGTCGACCAGCACGTACGGGATGCCGACGGGCAGCGCGCGCGGCTGCTCGAAGGTGGCCCCCGCCGCCACCGTCGCCGGGTCGAACAGCACCAGGTCGGCCCGGTACCCCTCACGCACGAGCCCCCGGTCCGGCAGCCGCAGCCGGGCCGCCGGGCGTCCGGTGAGATGTGCGACGCATTCCTCCAGCGACAGCACGCCCAGCTCCCGCACATACCGGCCGAGGTAGTGCGGGAAGGTGCCGTGGGCCCGCGGATGGGGCTTGGCGCCGACCAGGATGCCGTCGGAGCCGCCGGTGTGGACGCGGTGCCGCATGACGGCCCGTACGTTCTCCTCGTGGCCCACGTGCTGGAGGACCGTTGGCCCGAGCCGGTCCCGCAGCAGCAGCCGGCGGGCGGTCGTCCAGGGGGTCTCGCCGCGCAGCCGGGCCGCCTGCGCGACTGTACGGCCGGTGAACTCCCCGAGCGCCGGGTCCGTCACCCCGGAGATCTCGACCGTGTCCCATGCGACGGGTACGCCGTGGCAGCCGTCGGCGCCGGTGACCTCCAGGTCGTGCCGGATCCGCTCGGCGGTCGTGTCGTCCGCGAGCCGCTCGAGCAGCCGCTCCGGGCCGCCCTCGCTCGCCCAGCTCGGCAGCAGGGCGGCCAGGGTGGTGCAGCCGGGGGTGTAGGGGTAGGTGTCGAGGGTGAGATCGGCGCCGTCCGCCAGCGCCTTGTCCAGCAGCGCCAGCAGTTCGGGCGCGCGGCCCTCGTTGACGCCGAAATTCAGGGTGGCGTGGGTGAGATGCAGCGGGCAGTCCGCCTCGCGGGCGACGGCGATCATCTCCGCGTAAGCGGCGAGAGCGTTCGCACCGTAGGAGCGGTGGTGCGGGCAGTAGTAGCCGCCGTACGCGGCCACCACCCGGCACAGTTCGGTGAGTTCGGCCGTGTCGGCGTACATCCCGGGCGCGTAGGTGAGCCCGGACGACATGCCCACGGCGCCCTGTTCCAGGCCCTGGGCGACCAACTGCCGCATCCGGTCCAGCTCCCCGGGTGTCGCCGGACGGTCCTCCCAGCCGACGACCATCGCCCGGACGGTGCCCTGCGGGACCAGATACGCGGCGTTGACGGCGATCCCGCGGTCGAGGCGGTCCAGATACCCGGCCACCGACCGCCAGCCGAAGCCACTGCCGCCACCTTCTTCGAGGTCGTCGAGGTCGTCGCCGTACCCGTTCCAGCCGGTGACCGCCCGGCGCACCTCCTCCAGGGTGCGGTCGTCGACGGGCGCGTACGACAGCCCGTCCTGGCCGAGCACCTCCAGCGTCACGCCCTGCGCGGTCTTGGCGAGGTGCTCGGGGTCGCGCAGCAGGGCGAGATCGCTGTGCGCGTGCATGTCGATGAAACCGGGGGACAGCACCAGGCCCTCGGCGTCCAGCTCCCGTACCGCCTTGGGGCGCTGGCAGCCGGCGGCGGCCGCCTCCTTGACGATCGAGACGATCCGCCCGCGGTCGACCACGACGTCCGCGCGGTACGCGTCGCCGCCCGTGCCGTCCACGACATCGGCGTCCCGGATGACCAGCTCTTCCATTCCTCCCGGCCTCCCTCCCGCCAACGGGGTTTCGTGCGTGCTCGTGCTCAGCCCGATCGCGTTCAGCTTGCTCGTGTTCAGCCTGCTCGTGCTCAGAAGTACGTCCGTCAGAAGTACGTCCGCAGGTACTCCACGACCGTCCCGTCCGCCTCCGCCACCGGGATCAGCGGCCACTTGTCGAAGACCGTGCACGGATGCGACAGCCCGAGGCCCACCCAGTCGCCGACCCGGAGATCCGCCTCCGGCCCGGTGTGCAGCCAGGCATGCTGATCGGACAGGGCGGTGACCGTGATGCCGGTGGCCACCCGCTCGATGCCCTCCCGGCGCACCACCTGGGCTACGGGCAGACCAAGGTCGTACGCCGCGTCCCGCTTGCCCGCGTTGACGAACGCCTGCTCCGGCGACGGCCGTGACACGACCTGCGTCCACAGCCTGAACGCCGGTTCCAGCGCGCCTTCTTCGGGCACCCGGTTGAAGGGGGTCAGACGCCGGTAGTGACCGTCGTCGTGCGAGACGTACGCCCCGGAGCGAAGCAGCTTCAGCACCGGGGCGGAGAGCTCGGGGATGCCTGCGAACACCTCGGCCACCGCGTCGAACCAGGCGCTGCCGCCCGCGCTCACGATGATCTCGTCGAGGCCGCTGAAGCGCCCCGCCTTGTCGAACTCCACGGCCAGCGCGACCAGTCGGCGCAGCCAGTCGTGCACCCGCTCCGGGTCGGCGTCCGGCACCTCGCCCTCGTACCCGGCCACGCCCACAAGCCGCAGGGCACGGGCCGCGGCGACCGCGTCGGCCACCGCCCCGCACTCCGCCTCCGTACGCACCCCGGTGCGGGCGCCCGCACCGGCGGCCAGCTCGACCACGACGTCCACCGGATGCGGCGCGACGCCCGCGAGTGCCGCGTCCATCGACTCGGCCCCGCGCACCGAGTCGACGTAGCAGACGAACCGGAACTCCGGGTCGGCGGCGAGCTGTCCGGCGATCCAGCGCAGGGCGGCCGGGTCGACGAGCTCGTTGGCCAGGAAGACCCGGCTCACCCCGAACTCCCGTGCCACCCGCACCTGGTGCGGCACGGCGAGCGTGATGCCCCAGGCGCCGTACTCGATCTGACGGTGGAACAGCTGCGGCGCCATGGAGGTCTTGCCGTGCGGCGCGAAGGCGAGGCCGTGCCGGACCGCGTACGTCTCCATCAGCCGCAGGTTGTGCGCCAGGCGCTCGGCGGACAGTGCCAGGACCGGGGTGGTGAAACCGCCGGTGAAGAGATTGCGGCGCTGGGCGGCGAGCGCGCCGACGGTCAGGCCGTCCGCGTCCGGCGGGAGGCCCTTGAAACGGTGGTCCACGCGTTCCTCCGCCAGACGAGCCAGGCGGTCGAGAGCTTCCTTGCCGAGGTCACGGGCCATGGAGGAGCCTCCCTGAGCTGGTGTGTTGCGCGTCACGCAATATTCGTTGCGCTTGGTGCTCGCCGCTGTCTAACATCTCGGGCGAACGAGGTCAATGCACCGGCCACATACTGCCCGCGCACTCTGTCTGCGGCCTGTCCGCGCAGTGACACCCCAGGGACGGCTCGCACTCGGCCAACGCTTTCCGGCGTCCGTACGATCCCCGCCCCGTCGCGAACCCCGCCGCACGGCCCGGAGGAGGCCAGCACCCCATGAGTCAGAGTGTCGACCGCGCCCTGCGGGTTCTGCCGCTGCTCGCCGAGGGGCCCGCCGATCTCGGACGGGTCGCCGGTCATCTCGGCGTCCACAAGTCCACGGCCCTGCGCATCCTGCGCACCCTCCACGAACACGGCCTCGTATACCGCCAGTCCGACCAGCGCTACCGGCTCGGTGTCCGCCTCTTCGCGCTCGCCCAGGAGGCGGTGGAGAACCTCGACGTCCGCGAGATCGCCCATCCCCATCTCGAACGGCTGGGCGCGGAGTGCGGGCACACCGTGCATCTCGCGGTGTACGAGGACGGCGAGGTGCTGTACGTCGACAAGGTGGACAGCCGCCACCCGGTGCGCATGTACTCGCGGATCGGCAGCCCCCTCGCGATCACCGTGGCCGCCGTCGCCAAGGTGCTCCTCGCCGATCTGCCGGAGGCGGAGCGCCGCACGGTCGCCGAGCGGCTCGACTACCCGCGCCACACGCCCCGTTCGACCCCGGACGCCGCCGCCTTCCTCACGGAGCTGGCGGCCGTGCGCGAGCAGGGCTGGGCCGTCGATCTCGGCGGCCACGAGAAGTCCGTCAACTGTGTCGCCGCGCCCGTGCGGGGTGCGGACGGGCGGGTCGTCGCGGCGATCTCCGTCTCCGCGCCGAGCGCGGCCGTGGGCACCGCGGACCTCCTCGCGCTGCTGCCGACACTGCGCCGTACGGCGGAGGCGGTCGGCGGTGAGTACTCCGGCGCCCCTGATGCTCGCCGGGGCTCTGGCTGACCGACTCTCGCCGGGCCTCTGACCGACCTCGCCGGGCCTCCGGCTGACTAACCGTCATCTCACCGAAGCAGGACCGGACTTCGCCCCGCAACCGACCGGCTCCCGACCGGCCCCCGGGTGTCCAATGGAGGAGGGGAGCAACGGAACGGCTTGTGAGGGCGGAGGCGGCAATGGGAACCTGACTCCCATGCCGCAGCCCCCTCACTTGCCGGACCACGGAGCGGTACTCGCGGAGGTGAGGACGGTGCGGCGGGCCGGGGTCGTCAGACTGCGCGGACTCGACACTCCCGAACTCACCCGGATAGCCAGGGAACGCCCGGGAGAACAGGGGGAGTTACCCGCGCACGCGGTCGAGAGGCTGCTGCGTGACGCGGTCGGAGCGATCGGCGGTGGCACGCTCCAGACGGCCGCCGAGTACAGCCTGGGCCTCGCCCAGGGCACCCGCGACTGGCCCGCCGCCGACCGGCGCAGGCGCGCCGCGGAGGTGTACGGGGTGAGTGTCGAACGGTTCCGCAAGCACCAGGAGCTGATGGTGCTGGGGCAGATCACCGAGCAACTGCTCGACATCGCCTCCCGCACCGTCACCGGCGGCCGGCCCGGCACCGACAGCATGTACGGGACCGACACCGGCTCCGGCACGGCCCGCCCCGACCGGCTGGCCGCCGCCCACCGCGTCGTACACCCGTATGTGCACAACCGCACCGTCCCCGTCACCCTGCACGTCCACTCCGTCGATCTGCTGCGGGACGTCGATGTCGTCGTCTCGCCGTCGAACACGCACTTCGCGCTGCCCGCGACGTACAAGTCGTCCATCGCGGCGACCCTGCGCCGCGCGGGAGCGCGCACCGACCCCACGGGGGCGCTCGTCGAGGACCTGGTCCACGACGAGCTGCGGGGGTGGGCCGTCCGGCACGGGACTCCCGGCCGGGCGGCCCTGCCGGGCACCGTCGCCGCCACCTCGTCCGGCACGCTCGCCGACCAGGGCGTGCGGCGCATCTACCACGTGGCCGTGGCCGTGCCCCGCCCCGGCACCAACGACTACGACGTCCAGCCCGCCGACATCACCCGCGGAGTCACCCGGGTCTTCCGGCTGCTCGCCGAGGAGACCGAGCGCTACGACCCGCCGCTCACCTCGCTGTGCCTGCCCCTGCTCGGCGCCGGGCGGGGCGGGCTGCCGCCGCTGGAGAGCTTCGGCGCGCTGTGGGCGGCCGTGGAGGCCGAGCTGGCCCGCGGCGCCGACTGGGACGTCCACCTCGTCGTACGCCGCCATGCCCGCGCCGACCTGCTGGAACGGCTGCTGAGTGAGCGACGCCGACCGTAGGCCGGACCGGGACCCGAGACCCGGGAGCAGGGAGCACAGACCCGAGACCTGGGAGCACGGACCCGGGAAACCGGCATTCGAACGCGAGGAGGGGGAACAAGTGACCGTGAACCCGTACGCCGTGCTCGCCGCGGCGGCCGCCCAATGGGACCGGATCGCGGGCCGTATCGCCGAGCCCACCCGGGAACGCCTGGCCGCCCTGCTCGCCGTCGTACGTCACGGCCGCGCCGACCTGGGTACCCGCGACCGGGCCGCCGAGGAGGCCGCCGGACTGCTGCGCCAGGCGCTGCCCGACGAATTCGCCCTCCAGGAGAGCCGGTTGAGCACCGGCACCCTCGACGCCCCCGTCACCCATCTGGGCTTCCACGCCGAGGACCTCGCCGTGCTCGTCCTCGACGGCCACCGCATGGTCGGCCCCGTCCTCGGCCCGGTCCGCGACCGGCTGCTCGCCGCGCCCGCGCTGGACGCCGACACCGTTCTGCGGCGCGGCGGCGACCCCTACGCGCCCGAACTGATCCGGCTGCCCGGCGCCGGGGGCCGCCCGCAGCTCCCGCAGTTCCAGTTCTCCGAGGGCACTTTGCCCTGGCTGGTCGTCCTGGAGGTCAACGAACTGCTCGACGCCGCCCACGACCCGTGGGGCGCCGCCGACTGGTGGCTGTCGTCCAACGCCTGGCTCGGCACCGCCCCGGCCGGACTCCTCGGCACCGGCAACGACCGCCGGCTCGCGGACACGGCGCGGTTCCTGATGGAGGAGGGGTAGTGCCCGGCGGGGGGAGGAACTGGTCCCGACGGGCGAGGAGCCGGTCCCGACGGGGGAGGAGTGACGAGGGTGCGTACCGCCGAGGAAGAAGAGACGACGGTGTCTGCCGCCGAGGAAGAAAAGAGCTGACCGACCGTGCCGAACTACCGGCCGCCCGAGGCCCTGACGGCCACCCCGGCCAAGGCGATGCTCGCGCGGGGCACCCTGCTGCACCGCGTCCACTCCGCGCGCCGCGACCCCGCGGACTTCAACCCGCGCCCCGCGCACTGCCTCTACGGCGGCGGCCGCTTCGACGCCACCCTGTGCGACCGCTACGGCTACCTCTACGCCGGTACCACCCCGGCCGCCGCCGTCTGCGAGACCCTGCTGCGCTCCCTGCCCTTCGACCCGTCCGGCGGCCCCCGCCTGCTGCCCCGGGTCGCCGTCGAGCGGCGCCGCCTCAGCACCCTGCGGCTCACCGCCGACCTCGGGGTGGTCGCCCTGATGAACGCCCAGGATCTGGCGGGCGTCCACCAGGACAGCTGGCTCGTCCAGACCGAGGCCGCCGAGTACGCCTACACCCGGGACTGGGCCCACTGGATCCGCCGGCACACCGATCCCTGGGCGCAGGGCTTCGTCTGGGCGTCCAAGCGCGAGCCCGGCGACCGTACGGTCGTGCTCTTCGGCGACCGCTGCCCACCCGGCGCACTGGAGGAAGTCGACGGCCACGACGTGGACTTCGGCACCGAGGAGGGCCTGCGCTGGCTCGACTCCGTGCTCCAGCCCTACTTCGCGAGACTGGCCCCCCGATAGCGGGGCGGCGTAGCAGAATCCTCATATGTCCGACAACGCAGTCGAGTTGGCCGAGCTCATCGCCGACATCACCGCAGAACGCGACGAAGTCCTCGCCGAGATCGCCCGGTTGTCCTCCGGCGACCCGGACGCCGCCTCGCTGTGCGGCTACGCGGGGGAGCTGAGCCACCGGCTGTACACGCTCAAGGAGCGGGGCGAGGACGAGGAGGACGCCTCCCTCGCCGTCGAGGCGTTCGAGCACGCCTTCGCCGACCCCGCCGTCGTGGCGGAGCGCGAGGCCGCGGGTGACACGGCGGTGTGGGCGGCCTGGCGGATCCTGTTCGCCCATCTGCGCGCCTTGCGGTACGACCTCGAACCGTCGCGTGGACTCATGGACGAGGTATGGCGGTTGCTGACCGAGGGCGCGCCCGGCCTGCCCGCCGCCGACCCCGACTTCGCCGACGTACGGCACCTCGCCCGCACCCTCCTCGCCGCCTGCGCCGAGATCCGCTACCAGCGCCGTGACCCGGACGATGACGAGAGGGCCCTGCTCGACGAGGCCCTGCGCCGCAACGCGGACGCCCTCACCGCCGTAGCGGGACCGGACGACGCGGAACCGGCTGGCGCGGACGGCCCGGCTGGCGCGGACGGCCCGGGTGGCGCGGACGGCCCGGGTGGCGCGGACGGCCCGGGTGGCGCGGAACCGGACGTTGCGGACGGCCCGGATGGCGCAGGCCCGGACGGTCCGGAGGGCGCGGGACCAGACGGCGCGGACCCGGACGGTCCGGACGGTCCGGAGGGACCGGCCCCGGACACCGCGGCCCCGGACACCGCGGCCCCGGACACCGCGGCCCCGGACACCGCGGCCCCGGACACCGCGGCCCCGGACACCGCGGCTCCGGACAGCACGGCCCCGGACACCGTGGAGGCGACCCAGCTCCGCACCACCCTGGCCTTCCTCCACCTGGAGCGCGCCATCGGCTTCGGCTCCGTCGACGACGCCGCCGAGGCCGTACGGCACTACCGCACCGCCCTCCAGGCCACGCCCCCCGGTGCCGACGACCTGCCCGAGCTGCGCCAGAGCCTGGCCTTCGCCCAGTTGGTGCACGGCCGGGCCGTCGGCGACCGCGACGAGCTGGAGGCCGCCCGCGACGCCTACAGCACCGCCCTCACCGAGGCCCGCCTCCGCGGCGGCCCGGCACCGGAGTGGGCCACGGAGGCCGAGCTGAACTCGGTCTTCATCCGCATGCTGATCTGGTCCACCTGGAAGGACCGCTCCCACGCCGCGGCCGCCGAGGTGGAGCTCACCCGGCTGCTCGCCGACCCGGAGACGGTGGCCGGACTGGTGCCCCACTACCTCGACGGATTCGGACGCCTGCTGTACGAGCGGGCCGCCGAACGTGACGACGACGAGGGCCGTGACCGCGCCGTGGCCCTGATCCGGCGCGCCATCGCCGAGTGGCAGTTCGAGCGTGACGGCGACGTCACCGCGACCGCGATGTTCCTCGCCGCGTTCCAGCAGGTCCGCTACCTGGACGACGGCGATCCGCAGCGCGCCCGGGACGTCCTCGACGCGACCGGTCTCATCCTCGCCCAGGAGAACGACCCCCTCGACCTCAAGACGGTCTCCCGCACGATGGACATCTGGGCCCGCTACGTCCTTGCCGACCGGGGGCTCTTCCCCATGACCGACGGAGTGCCGGAAGGTGTCGACCCGACGGCCGTCCTGAAAGACATCGGAGTCCTGTTCCAGGAGCTGACGTCGGGCCGGAACCTCATCGACGTCTCCCGGGACGAGCATCTGCCCGGCGTCGGACGGGACATGGCGGGTGTCGAACGTCGCCGTGAGTACTTCGAACAGGCCCTCGCCCAGGTGCGCGGGGCCGAGCCCGGCAGTGAGGCCCGCGGGAGGATCGCCGCACTGCTCCTCGGCAGCCTCGCCGTGTTCGACCCCGACGGCGCCTTCGTCACTCCCGAACACCGGCGTGAACTGACCGACGCCATCATGGAACGCGCCGACGTGGATCCCGCCTGGCGCGGTCAGGCGCACGCCGTGACCGGCGCGGCGCTGCTCGGCCAGGAGCAGATCCGTACCAGCGGCGGCCTGGACGAGGCCCTCGCCCACTTCGACCAGGCCGAGGCCGCGGGCGGGGCGAGCGGGGAGTACAGCTTCGACCTCGCCCGCCTCCTGGCGCAGACCCAGCGGGGCCAGACCGGTGGCGGCACCGACGACCTGGAAGCAGGCCGCGAGGCCTGGCAGCGGCTGCGGGACAACCCGGCGCTGCCGGCCGACCTCCGCCGCACCATGGACCTCCAGCAGGCGGGCTTCGACGTGATGGCCGCGGTCGGCCACGGTGACCTGCCCGCTGCGGACGCCGCCATCGCCCGGCTCACGGCGGGCCACGCCGAGATGAGCGACGAGGACACGACGCGGATCGAGATCCTCACCCTCCTGGAGAACGCCCGCTCCCAGCGCGACAACCTCGCCCGCGCTCTCGGGGCGCCGCCGCTGCCGCCGCTGTCCGGCCGCCCGACCGTCGCCGAACTGCGCCGCCAAGCCGCCCGGTTGCCCCGCGACCACCGCGCCTGGGTGCTCGGCGACAACGGCATCTCCCGGTTCAGCCGGGCGGGCCGCGCCAAGGACGGACCCGGACTGCTGGAGGCCGCACGGCTGCTCCAGGAGGCCCACGACCTCTCCGACCCCGGCGGCCACAACCGGCTTCGGTACGCCAACACCCTGGGCATGGCCCACTGTGCCCTGGCGACCCTCCAGATCGACCGCGTGTGGGCCCGCAACCGCCTCGCACGCGGCATCACCCACCTGGAGAACGCAGTCGCCGAGGCCAAGGGCCCCGAGAACCGCCTCTACGCCCTCACCGGTCTCAACCTCGCCCGCGCCTACCGCATGCGCGACGACTCCGCCCGCCGCGACCGTGCCGCCGCCCGCCGTATCGGCCTCGACTCGCTGCGCGGCCACGCCTGGGCCGCGCTGCTCCAGTCCGGCACCGATCACGCCACGGTCGCCGCCGCGGAGGCCACCGAGACGGCGCTGGAGGTCGCCGGATGGTGCCTCACGGACGACCGCCCAGAGGAGGCCCTGCGCGCCCTGGACGCCTGCCGCGGCCTGGTCCTGCACGCGGCGGTGACCTCCACCGGCGTACCCGGCCTGCTGACCGCCGCGGGCCACGCCGACCTCGCCGCCGAATGGCGGGCCTCCGGCGCGGACGCCACGCAGACCCCCTCGGACCCGTTCAGCGCCGCGCAGGCGCCGCCGACCGCGCCCAGCTCGCTGCGCCGCCGGGTCCTGACGGCGCTGACGGACGGGAACGACCCCCAGGCCGCCCTGCTCCTCGATCCGCCCGCCCCCGACGAGATCGGCCGCGCCCTGCGCTCCCTCGGCAAGGACGCCCTGGTGTATCTGGTCCCGGCCTCCGACGACGTCGCCGGTACGGCGGTCGTCGTCACCTCGGGCGGCAGCGTGCACTCCGTACCCCTGCCGACCCTCACCCAGGACGCGGCGCCGCTACGGGAGTACGCACCGGCGGGCGTGCCGCTCGGTGCCGGGCGGGCGGAGCCCGACGCCCCCCGCGCCCCCCGCGCCCCCCGCGCCCCCCGCGCCCCCCGCGCCCCCCGCGCCCCCCGCGCCCCCCGCGCCCCCCGCGCCCCCCGCGACCTTCGCGACCCCCGAGACCTCGGCCCCGTCCCCGGCTACCACGGCAGCAGCGGCGGCACCGGCGGCGCGCCCCCGACGCTGCGCGCGCAGCTCGACCGCCTGTGCGGCTGGGCCTGGTACGCCGGGATGCGGCCGCTGCTGGAGGCGTTCGAGATGCCGCAGGGGCGGCAGCCCCGGCTGGTCCTGGTGCCGATGGGCACCCTCGGCCTCGTCCCGTGGCACGCCGCCTGGCAGGCGGGCGGCCCGCGCGGACGCCAGTTCGCCCTTCAGGCCGCCGAGATCTCCTACGCCGCCTCCGCCCGCCTCCTCTGCCTGGTCGCCGCCCGCCCCGCACCCGCCCTCACCGGCGCCGCGCTGGTCGTCGGCAACCCGACCGGCGACCTGTACTACGCAGGCGAGGAGGCCGACGCCGTGCAGCGCGCCTTCTACCCCGGCGGCCGCTTCCTGGGCCGCCGCACCACCGGCCCCGCCGACGGCGAGGGCACCCCGCGCGAGGTGCTGGACTGGCTGCGCTCGGTGCCCGAGCCCGGCGAGGAGGGCGCCGGTGTGCTGCACCTCGCCTGTCACGCCTCCGTCGCCGCCAACGCCCGGCGCAGCGCCTATCTCTCCCTCAGCGGCGGCCAGTTGGCGGCCGAAGAGCTGACGGAGGCGGTCGGCCCCGGCGGCGGCAGACTCGGCCTGGTGCTGCTCGCGGCGTGCCGCAGCCATGTCTCGGGCCGGGGCCACAACGAGGCGTACACCCTGGCCACCGCCTTCCTGGTGGCCGGGGCCCGCTCGGTGGTCGGCTCGCTGTGGCCGGTGCCGGACGAGGCGACCTCGGTGCTGATGTACCTCACCCACCACTATCTGCGCACCCACGGCGAACCCCCGGCGCGGGCGCTGCGCAGGGCCCAGCTCTGGATGCTCAACCCGGACCGCGAACTGCCGGACGGACTCCCGGACAGCCTCAGAGGCCGGGTGAGCCGTATCGACCCGCATGACTTGAGCGCGTGGGCAGGGTTCACCCACCTGGGGCAGTAGAGCGTTTCGCTACGGCACCAGGGTGCGCAGGGGCACGGTGAGAGTGGTCCAGCGGCGCGCCCCGCCTTCCAGAACGGGGCCCAACAGCCGGGCGTGGAAGCCCTGCCCGGGATCCAGGTCGGGAAGCTTGAAGGGCAGGGTGTTCAACTCGCCTTCGGCGACGATCAGTTTGAGCCAGTCACGTGCCTCCGCACCGGGTACGGCGGGACGGCCGTCCGGCAGCGAGAGCCGCACGGGGTCGCCGTCCAGGGCGTGACCGGTGTGGCCGGGGCCGATGAAGTGGCCCGGGTAGAGGGCGGAATGGGAACCGTAACGGCCCGTCAGATCGAGGAGCAGGCACCACACGGTGCGGTCGGGAGAGCGGTTCTGGAGCCGGATGGACACCCAGGGCGCCTGCGGTGTTCTGTCGGGCCCGGCCGTGTACGGGCAGACGATCTCGCCGCTCCCATCGGGCAGCAGCACCTCGCCCGGTGCCGCGTCCCACGGGGCGATCTCCACCCGGACCAGACCGTCCAGCAGCGAGCGGGGCGCGGTCAGCTCCCGTAGCTGGTGCCAGCGGGTGAGGTGCGCCAGGCAGTCCGCGACCTGGCGCGCGGCCTCGGGGCCGCCGGTCGGCAGGGGGTCGGTGAAGGGGGTGCCGTCCCGGCGCAGCACCTTGGCGGTCCCGTCCCGCAGCAGGACGCGGAAGTGCAGGTCGGCTGCGCGCTCGGGGCCGTCGGTGAGGCGGAGCAGGGGAGCGGATTCGATCGCCTCGGTCAACTCCCGTACGACGTCGGGGGGTCCGTCGAGGGTCACGCTGCCCGGCGGGAGGGCGAGCGCGGAGAGGGCGACCGGGTAGACACGGTCGCGGGCGGGGGCCCAGCCGACCGGAGTGACGAGGGTGCGGTCGGTGCGGACCGCCCTCGCGGTGAGGACGGGGGCGGAGGCGATCGCGGGGGCCGGGTGGTCGCCGCCGTCGACCACGGTGAACGTGGTGCCCTGTGCCACGGCCCCGTCCCCCTCCCGCAGCCCGTGGACGCTGCCGCAGTCCACCTCCCAGCCCTGCGCGCCGAACCGAAGCAGCAGATGGGGGGCGAGTCCCCTGGCCGCACGGCCGGTCGTGCCGGGGAACGGCCGGTCGGCGGGGCCGCCCGGCAGGTCCGGGAACAGCACCGGCTGCTGGGCGCTCCCCGACCGCTGGACCCGTGCGGCGGCGGCCGACAGCAGCTCCCGGCCGGTGGTGGCGGCCCCGGCCGCGCGGACCGCGCCGATCAGCGCATGCGTGAACGCGCCGTGCCGACGCCCGCCGAACCACCCCTCGTAGGCGGGCTGGTCGAGCCGGCTGGCGGCGAGCAGCAGATGCCGGCCGGACGGCGGGGTCACGGTGAACTCGCGAGCCACCGGTGCGGGGTCGGCGAAGTCCCAGCCGGGTGACGGGGGTGCGTACCGGGCGGTCAGCTCCGACCGCAACGGATCCCGGGACGCCCCGCCGGAGTGGCAGCAGTCCAGCACCGCGGTCACCGGGACACCCCGGGCCGCGACCGCGTCGAGCAGGGCGCCGAGGCGCTTGTCGAGCAGCGGCCCGTCCGCGCACACCAGGGCCTGGTTGCGTCCGGTCGCCTCGATGAGCAGATCGTCCCCGGTGGCGGGTAACTCCGTGCCGTGCCCCGAGAACCACAGCAGCGCCTTGTCACCGGCCCCGGCCGCGCCCAGTTGCCGCGACACCGCCTCTGCCACGGCCTCGACGGTGGCCTCGGCGTTCAACAGCTCACGCACATGGACCTGTTCACCGGAGGAACCGGCGAGATCGGCAAGCAGCCGCCGGACCTCGGTGATGTCATTGACGCAGCCGCTCAAGGAGCGGGCCACGGACACCGGATAGTCGTCGATCCCCACCAGAAGCGCATAAATCTTCCCCATACGGAGAGTCTGCCAGGGGAAGTACGGGCGCATTGTGCACGAGATGGTCGTGATCCGGGCCGATTGCGGGCGGAAACGGGTTCCGGGCAAGCCATTCGACGTTTTCAGTCGCACTCTTGACGTGGCGTCATTAACCTTTCACTCATCGGTGGGACAGGAAACCGGCCTCGCTCCGGTTCGCCGCCGCCCATGACACTCGGGGGACACATGGGGTACGTAGAACGGTCGCGCAGAATCGTCGGACCGCAGCAGCCCGGACAACAGCCCATCGGCCAACCGGCCTTCGGACCGGCGTTCGGGCAGCCCGCCTCCGGACCATCGACCTCCGGCCGGCCGTCGACCGGCCACGCCCCGCCCGGTCACGCCTCACCGGGACCGGCACAGCGGCAGCGCACCCCGGCCGTGCTGCGCGAGCTGTTCCGCAAGCGCGGCTCCCAACTCCTCGACTCGGTACGGAAACTGGACACCGGCCTGGACGAACGGGCCTGCCAGGCGCTCGCCGACTGGATCCGCGACGAGTACGCGGCCTCCTACGGCGAGGTCCCACTCGGCTTCGTGGCCCGCTGCTACCTGGGCCCGCCCTACGTGGACCACCAGCTCAATCTCTTCCACGTCATCGTCCGGCACTTCGCACCCGCCGAGCCGATGCCCGAGCCGTTCGCGGCGGCCCGGATGCTCGCCCGCTCCGGCGGCTACGCCTACGTGGAGGTCTACAGCGACGGCCTGATCCTCCCCGTCCTGGACGACGGCACGGTCGTACGGCCCTGACGGCAGCCACTGCCTCCGCCCCCCAAGACGCACCGCCGACGCCGTAGCCACCGCCCCGCGCCACGGCACCCCCTGCGTCTCGCACCCACCCACAGCCCCTCACGCGGTACGTGAACGGAGTTCCCCATGTCCGACATCGACTACGCCCTGCGCCGTCAGGTGGCGGAGGTGAACAACCTCGTCATCAGACTCACCGAACAGGTCGGTTCGGTGTCCGGCCAGGTCTCCACCGTCGAGGCCAACCAGCAGCAGACCCGCACCGAACTCCAGCAGCTGCGCGACGACTTCCTCTCCTTCGTGAAGCAGGCCGAGGCCACGGCGAACGTGCAGCGCGCCGAGACCCGTATCGGCGTCATCAAGGACGACATCGACCACAAGTTCGGCCACCACAAGACGGTGCGGCGCACCGCGGTCGGCATGCTCCAGGCCTTCGACATCGGCCTGGTGTCCCCGGAGACCGTCCGGACGGTCAGCGACCAGCTGATGATCCAGACGCCCCGCTACTGGCTCGCGCCGGCCCTGGTCGCGCTCGCCTCCTGGTCGGACGACGACCGGGAGCTGTGCGACCGTGCCGTGCAGGAGGCGTTCCGCCGCTCGCCCGACCGCACCGCCCTGTTCTTCGCCCTCGTGCTGCGCCGCCAGGAGCGCCGCGAGGCGGCGGTCCGCTGGCTGCGCCACTATCTCCTCGCCCAGGACCCGACGGCGCTGGGCCGGGAGTTCGCCGTCATCCTGGAGGCCATCGCGCAGGGCGCGTTCGGCCTGGTCGGCCGTGATCTGCTGGACCGCACCCTCGCCGAGTGGCGCACCCAGCTGATGGACAGCGCCGACACGCAGGCCAGGCAGGTCAAGCGGTGGCGCGAGGAGATCGACACACTGCGGGTGCGGGGCACCAAGGACGAGTTCCCACGGCTCTCCGACGTCTCCCCGCAGTGGGACAAGCTGGACTCCGTGCTGTCCGCGGCGCGCGGCCAGCAGGCCCTGCTGGACAAGTACCGGGCCGTCATGGACCGGGAGTTCGCGCCCTCCGAGCGCATCGAGGACGCCGTCGACGACATCCTCGACCGGCTCGTCTCCGAGTACGACAACGAGGAACTCCCGCTGCGCCGCGACCTCGCCTTCAACGAGGCGGTCGTCGCCAGCGACGGCGATGTGATCACGGCCCGCCGCACGGCCGACGCGGACGCGGCGTCGTACGAGGAGACCCTCGACTACCTCACCGTGCAGACCACCGCGGCGCTCAACCCGCAGGCCATCGGCACCTCCCCGGCGACGCAGCGGCTGGCCGTGGCGGCCTGCCACGAGTGGTTCCAGCAGGCGCACGCCGCGCACACCCGCGACTACCGCGGCGCCGTGCCGCAGGACGTGGAGGCGCGGTTCGACTCGGCGCACGGCGTGGGCGCGCAGACCTTCCAACTGCCTCCGTGGACGGGCTCGTTCACCCAGCCGCTGGCCGCGCTGGAGAAGTCCCTGTCCGACCACTGGGACCGGCACATGGAGCCGTTCATCGCGGCCCTCGCCTACCCGCTGGCGAAGAAGGTCGCCCCGCTGGTCGCGGTCGTGGCGTGCATCCTGCTGTTCTTCTTCGGCGTCTCGGCAGGCTTCGCGCTCGGGGCGGCGGCGATCGTCGGCGGCGTGTGGGGCGTGATCATCCACAATGCCGCCCAGACCGCCAGGCGCCACCAGGACACTGCCCGCGAGCTGCTGGCCCGGGCCAAGACCGAGTCGCTGCACCAGCTGCGCGGGGCGAGTGCCGAACTGACCGACTGGTACGAGAAGTTCCGGGCCGCCGACGAGGTGGAGGCCCGGGTGCGTGAGCTGATCGCGTCGCTGCCGACGGCGAGCGGGGGTGCGTCGCCGTTCGAGGGACGGACGGTGAGCGGGGAAGGACGGGCGTGATGACCTGGGCTGCGAATGGTACGAACGGCGTGAACGGGTCCCGCGTGGTGAACGGGGCCGGTGGCGTGAACGGGCAGCAGCGAGGCGGCGAGGCGCCGCCTCCGCCCACCCGGGCGCCGGGCGAGTCCCCGTGGGCGGCGAGCGGCTCGGCCGGCGGCGGGGGTGGCGAGGGTACGTCGCCGTGGGCCGCCGTACGCAGGCCGCAGCAGGAGCGGGTGACCGGCAGGCTGCGCCGGGTGGTGGAGGGGCTGCCCGACTGGGAGCCGCTGCCGCCGGGCGAGACGCTGGTACGGCGGCCGGGCAGCACCCTGTGAAGTGGCGGAAGAAGCTGCCGAGCGGGCCCGCCGCCGTCGCGGCACCGGGAGCCGCCCCCGGCCTGTGGGGTGACGGCGGCGCGTACCAGACCTGGGTCGGCTTCCTGCGCGCCTGGGCCGCCTTCGAGCCGGTCGACCCGGAGGCGCTGCCCCGGCTGGAGCAGGAGCAGTTCGAGGCCGACACCTGGGTACGGCTGAGCACCCACGTCATCGCGGCGTTCACCGCCCGTCTGGCCCGCTGGAGCGAGGGTCTGGTCCGTGCCCTGAACGAGGCCCGTGACGAGTTCAGCTTCGGCCGCGAACTGGCCCAGGCCCGCACCGGACTGCGCTCCGTACGCGCCCTGGCCGCGCACCCCGGCCTGCCGGAGAGCCTGCGCACGGAGCTGGGCAAGCTGATCGACGAGCAGATCCCCCGGATCCAGGCACAGCTGGAACAGAGCCTGGAGCACGAGGCGCGCAGAGGAGCGAACGCGCGGTTCGTGGAGCAGCGCCGCCGCACCCTGCGGGACAACGCGCTGACGGCCGTACTGACGACGCCTCCGGACCCGGCATCGGCCCCACCGGCGGACCCCTGGGCGTCGTACACCCCAGGCACCCCGTCACGCCGCAGAGTCCTCCCCGACTGACCGTTCCTCTCAGCCCATTGGCCGCTAGCGATCCCGAAGGCGCACCGAATGCCGAACTACGCCGAGAGCCTCACCCATCTGGACAGCTACGTCTCCGCCCGAGTCCCGGTGATCGCCCTGCGGACGATCGAACAGCAGCGCGCGCTACGGCTGCTGCGGGAGTCGGCGAGCCAGTCGCGGCGCAGCAGCATGCCGTTCTGGATCTACACCAGAGCGACGGGCCTGCGCGATCTGCGCACCAACGCACCGGTGCAGGAGGACCGTTCGCTGGCGGCGGCGATGGAGTACGCCGCGGCGCAGTTCGGTACACGGGCGAACGCCACGATGGTCTTCGTGGACCCCGACGAGCTGGAGTCCGACACCCCGGTCACCCGGCACTTCGCCGAGCTGGCGCGGATCGCCGACAGCAACATGGGCAGCATCGTGCTGATCACGGACACCCCGATCTGGAGCGGCCTCCAGCGGCTCGGCATGAGCCTGCGCCTCGACCTGCCGGACGCGGACGAGACGTACGCCATCCTCAGCGGCTTTCTGGGCGACCACCACGGCCACATCCCGATCGAGTGGACCGAGGAGGACGCGCGCCGGGCGGCGCAGTTCCTGAGCGGGGTGACGGAGGCGGAGTGCGTCAACCTGATGGCGACGATCGCGGCCAAGGGCGCGATCCGCAAGGACGACGTGCTGGGTCTGGCGCAGGCCAAGGACCGTATCTTCAGCGATCTGACGGGACTTGAGCGGGTCCAGCTGAAGCAGAGCGACTACTCGATCGGCGGCCTGAGCGGGCTGCGTGCCTGGCTGGAGCGCAAGCACGACATCATGTCGAGGGACCTCCGCCACACGGCCCTCCGCCCGCCCCGCGGGGTGCTCCTGGTGGGAGTCCCGGGCTGCGGAAAGTCATTGTCGGCGAAGGCGATCGCCCAGGAATGGCAACTGCCGCTGTACCGCCTCGACATGGCGAGCATCCACGGCAAGTACCTGGGCGAGTCGGAGGGCCGCTTCCGTGAGGCGCTGTCGATGGCGGACCGGGTCGCGCCCTGTGTGCTGTGGATCGACGAGATCGAGAAGGGCTTCGCCGGCCGCGACGACATGTCGGGCGTGCCGCAGCGCATCATCGGCCATTTCCTCTACTGGCTCCAGGAGTCGGAGTCGAGGGCGTTCGTGGTGGCCACGGCCAACGACATCCGCCACCTCCCGCCGGAACTGCTGCGCAAGGGCCGCTTCGACGAACTGTTCTTCGTCGACCTGCCCGACGCACAGGACCGCAAGGAGATCATCGGCATCTACTTCCACCGCTACCTCCAGGCCGACCCGGTGGGCGACCAGGTGGACCGCCTGGTCGACCTCTCGGAGGGCTTCGCCGGCTCCGACATCGAGGCCGCGCTGCACGACGTGGGCGAGGAGGTGGTGCGGCGCGGGGGACTGGCCCAGCTGAAGGACTCGCACATCATGGACACCTTCGCCCAGGTACGGCCGCTGAGCGTGGTCAACCCCGAGCAGATCGAGGACATCCGCGCCTGGGGCCGGGAGCGCGCGGTACCGGCGGGCCGGGGCGCGGTCACCCCGACGCCGGGGGACGGCGGACGGACGCGGCGGATCGTCTTCATGGACGAGTGACCGAACAGGTGATGGAGCGAACGGGTGTGAAAGGGGAAGAAGAACGGGCTGGGTGGTTCCGGCACAGCAATGTCGTCCATACTGCCCGCGTGGAGCAGCGCATAGGACCGAGCAGCAAGCCCCTGGAAGGCGCCGGATTCGACCCGGCCTTCATCCCCGGGCTCACCACCCCCGCGAAGCCGGACGAGCCCGACACTCCGGAGGCCCCGGAGGACGAGGTCCCGACGGCCAGGAAGCCCCCGGAGGACGAGACGGCCGCCCCCGAACCACCGAAGCCCGAGGCGGAGACGGAGACGGAGACTGAGACGGACGACGAGGAGGAACCCGAATCCTCCGAGGACCCCGAGCCCTCCGTGGAATCCGACTCCTCCGAAGGCCCGGTGTTCGAGGCGTCCGACCGCCGCGCCCGGATAGTGGCGGACCGGGCGGGCGTGCGCCTGAGCCTCGACGAGGAGGCGTGCGAGTTCCGCTGGGACGAGATCGGCGCGGTGGAGACGGAGCCCGCGCGCTTCGGCAAGCGTTTCACGATCACGGTGCACACGCCTGACCGCCGCTGGTACCCGATCGAGATCGAGGCGGCGGCCAGGAGCCGCTTCAAGGACTGGGAGACCCAACTGGACGAGGTCCTGGACGCGTACTTCCAGGAATGACACCGGGCGCCGATCACCTGCCTAAGATCAGGTGATCGGCCTCGATTGTCTCTGGTTGGTTCGGCGTGCGTCACACATGGGTTGGGAGCTGAGTGGATTGCTCTACATTGCCGTCTTCGTGGTCGGTTGCGTGACCGCCCTCACCGGCTGTGTGGCGCTGGTTTCCGGATGGGTGCCGCCGTGGCTGGACCATGTGGCGCGACCCCGGCTGTTCGGGCTGTGGGGCCTCTGTATGGGCGTCTTCTGCATGGTGCAGTTGCCCGTTCTCAGGGATCGCGTGGTGGGCATGGGCCCGGTCGCGATAGATGCGGTCCCGCTCCTTGCGGTCGTCGGTATGGTGGCGCTGCTTCTCGGCAAACGGCCTGGCCGGGCGCGCCGACTGTTCGACGCGCTCGACCGGCGCTCGGACAACGGTGGCCGGAGGCCGGCCGCCGGCTAGTGCCGCGGCGGGCAACGTTTGCCCGTCAAGGAGCGGCGTCCGGTGCGTGCTCTCGGTGTGCCGGCCGAAAGTCCTCGTACTGGACGTACTTGGGCTTTCGGCCGGTGCGGCGAGAGTGCGTGCCGGGCGTCGCGACGGGGCGAACGTTGCCTGTCGCGGCACTAGCAGTACTGGGACGCCTTCCCGATGGACCGGTACATGCAGTCGGCGTTCTCCAGGAGTTGGAGTACGGCGTCGCGGTTGCGTGAGGTCTCCCGCTCGATGACCTCGTCGGGCGGGTAGAACCCACCGGCGGAGCTGGAGGTGGGGTACATCTCGAAGGTGTAGTCGAAGATCTTCTGGGTGCCCCAGAGATAGTCGTCGATCGTGCCGTCGGTGATGTAGAGGTCGCTGGACTGCTCCGCCGTGTAGCCGTTGCTGGCGGCCATCTTCTGTCCTACGGCCTTGAAGGCGGCGGCGTCGTCGGCGGTCATGCCGGTGGCGGTGTCGGAGTAGGTGTAGCCGAAGGGCCAGAGCACCAGTTCGCTGTAGGTGTGGAAGTCGATGCCGGCCTTGATCTGCTGCTTGCCTGCGACGACACGGCTGCGGGCGAAGTCGGCGACGACCTTGACCTCGGGGGCGGACTCGGCGGAGGCGCCGCGGTAGGTCTCGGACGAGGTTGAGCCCGAAGAACCGCCGCAGCAGCCCCAGTTGTAGTTCCAGTTGCGGTTGAGGTCGGTACCGACGTAGGAGGAACCGGAGTTGGGCTGCCGGTTCTTGCGCCAGGAGCGGTAGGACCCGGAGGCGATGTCGTACTCGCCGCCGTCGGGGTTGAGGTCGGGCACGATCCAGATCTCGCGGCTGTCGACCAGGTTGGTCACACGGGAGTCGGTGCCGTATCCGGCGCCGAGTTCGCGCAGCAGGTAGAGCGCCATCTCGACGGTCAGATGCTCACGGGCGTGCTGGTGGAAGGTGAGGAGGACCTCGGGCTCGTTCTCGTCGGTGGCGACGTTGTCGCTGACCTTGATGGCGACGATGTCCCGGCCCTGGTAGGACTTGCCGATGACCCGCTTGCTCATGATGGCGGGGTAGGCGGCGAGCCGCTGGTCGATCTCGGTGTTCATCTCGGCGTAGTTGTGGTACTTCGAGTCCGCCGAGGGGAAGTCGAAGAGCCGCAGCTGATCGGCGGGCGTGGTGCGATCGGGGGCGTCCCCGACGGGCGTGACGTCGTACCCGAGCTGCCGAAGCCGCCGGATCTGATCACTCCGCCCGGAGACGACGACAGTCTCCTCATCGGCCTCGTCGACGGTGACGCCGGTGCGCTGGATGGCGGTGCGGGTCACGGGGGTGGTCGCCTGATGGATCTCGTACTGCTTCACCTCGTCGCCGGACGACGCGGCCGTACGGGCCCCGTCGGCGGTGGCCGTGGCGGTGGCGGAGATGGGCGCGGCGAGTGTGAGCGCCACGAGGGCGGCAAGAACGCCGTGACGCCTGCCGCCACGCATGCGAAGTCGCATGAAAGCTCCTTGTGGGGTCGGGGGTGGCTTCAGTGCGACGTACGTGGTGCGGGTGTGGCGCTCATGGTGCAGCTCTGGCATGCTCAGGTCAATAAGCAGCAAAAGCGCCTGCGTAGGAAATCGGCCGAAGGGAACAAAGGGCTCACAAGAATCGCACAGTGCACCCCCGCAGCAGTGGCCCGCCGCGCCCGATCCGTCCCGCCCGACCTGGCGCCGGCCCCGCGGAACGGAATCGTGAACCGACAAGAACGGTGGCAAGGGCTGTGCCATCTTCGACAACAACGTCGGACAGTCGCGGTACATGTACCTGCAGATGTGCAAAGTGGACGGCACCGGATGTGACAAGGACTCCGGAAACTTCACTGAATACGCGGGCCCTGTCCGCGTCTCCAGCGCCGTATGTGCACCCGTGACGGCGAAGATGGGCCTGAGTCCCAGTAGCTTGTACATCAACTTCAAGTCCGAGTACATGTTCTCCTGTGACTGAGAACCTGCCCGGCAGTGTCCGGGCCTCCGCGCGCTTCCTGTTAGTGACCATGGCCGCAGGGTCCCTTGCTCTGACCGCCTGCGGCAGCCAGGGAAGCCAACAGACCGGCAAGTCCTCCGTACCGCAGTCCTCGGTGGCTGCAACGGCGACACCCGAGCAGTCGGCCACGGACGGCGCCCTCAGCGAGGCAGCGCAGAAGGCGGCCGCCCAGCGTGCGGCCGATGCACCCAGCGGAGATCCCGTCCACCCGACGAACACCGCCATCCCCGATCCCGATGATTACGGATTCGGGAAGGCCGCGGCCACGGCCGCGCGAGGTGAGGTCGTCGCGTACACGCCTCGCCTGAAGTCGGGACACGTCGTCGTACCGCTGACCATTCACAACACCAGTGACAAGCGAGCGGCCTACACCGTCATCGTGACAGTCGTGGGCGGCAAGCAGAAGTCTCCGTTCTCGGTGACGGAAAAGGCCGACAACGTCTGGCCGGGAACCACATGGCCGACCGAAGCGGACATCACGGCCTCCGGTCTCAAAGACGCGACCGGTGGCTCGAAGATCAGCTTGAAGGTCGTCAGGAACGACCCGTTCGGCAACGCCCGCTGACCTGTCATACGCGCCTCGTCCGCTGCGCGGGCTGCCACCGGCGCTCCACTCGTTCACCGGCCGCGCTTCGATTCGTCGCGGCCGACCAGGGCAGGGACTTGACCACGCCCTCCTTACGCCCTGGCAGGCGCCCGTCCCAGGAACGCACAACTGTCGTTGCTGCGGTCCTTGATGCCGGCTGAACACCCCAAGCTCCGCCCGCCCTTCAGGCCGTTCCGGCCGGGGTGGGCGGAGCCAAGTCGTGCCTGATCAAGGTGCCCGGCGCCGCGAACATCGGCCTGATCGATCTGACCGCCCGCTACGCCCGGAGGCTGGATTCCACGTCGTCGTCGAATGCATCCTCTACGCCGACCGCTACGGAGACATGCTCGCCCAACTGCGCGCCGACCACCGGGGCCCGACCCACGGCTACTACCCGGACGTGCCGTTCCGTGAGACCGTCGCCCGGCACGCCACCAAACTCATCGCCGACGACGTCACGTGGCACGTGGCGGGCCGTCACGTGCCACATGCCGCCGTCACGGCTTCCGGGCCACTGCCACATAGAGCGGGACCTGGGCCGGTGCTCCCTGGGCGAGGTCGGGGTGCCAGTCGGTGGCTACCTGGATGCCCGGGTCGATGAGGTCGAG
This sequence comes from Streptomyces sp. YIM S03343, assembly GCF_054729195.1. Taxonomy (NCBI): domain Bacteria; kingdom Bacillati; phylum Actinomycetota; class Actinomycetes; order Kitasatosporales; family Streptomycetaceae; genus Streptomyces; species Streptomyces sp. YIM S03343. The sequence goes on along the minus strand of NZ_JBPUKX010000001.1, from coordinate 3,461,616 downwards.
GCCCTCGAAGAAGCGGGTGAACTCGGCGCGGGAGCGGACCTGGGCGGGGATCCCGCTGTCGCGGTAGATGTCCACGATCTTGGCCCACGTCTCCGGAGCGAAGTCCCCCGTCACATGTGTGAGCACGAGGTGGCTGCCGGAGGGGAGAGGGTCGAGGAGGTCCTTCACCAGGTCGTAGGGTCGGTGCTCGTCGGACAGGAAGTGGAGCAGGGCCACCAGGGACAGCGCGATCGGCTGGTCGAAGTCGAGGATCTTCCTCGCTTCCTCGATGATCTTCCCGGGCTCCCTCACGTCGGCCTCGATGTACTTGGTCAGCCCCTCGGGAGTGCTCCGCAGCAGTGCCTCCGCGTGACGCAGCACGATGGGGTCGTGGTCCACGTACACCACGCGTGCGGCGGGAGCGGCCTCCTGGACCACCTGGTGGAGATTGGGTGCGGTCGGAATCCCGGTCCCGATGTCGAGGAACTGGCGTACACCGCTCTCCGCCAGGAGCCGACCGGCCCGGTTCATGAACTTGCGGTTGATGCGTGCGGCGGTTCCGATCTCCGGGAAGAGGGATATCACCCGCTCCGCCGCTTCCGAGTCGACCGGATAGTTGTCCTTTCCGCCCAGGTAGTAGTCGTACATGCGTGCGGAGTGCGGCTTGCTGGTGTCGATGGGCGTGAAGTTCTGCTCTGCCTCGGCCAAGGGAGTCTCTCCTTCAGGTGTGAACCCGCCCGCGGGTCAACGGAACGGGATGGTGAGCCAGGGGCTGCCGGGTTCGGACATCAGGACGCGGTGGGTGTCCAGCACGCTCGTGTACCAGTCCCCGAACTCCTCGTTGTCGAAGTGCAGACACCGGCCCAGGATGTAACCGGCGGAGAAGTCCTGCCAGGAGCGGTACGAGCGCGCGGCGGCGACCCCCGCCTCGATGACGGCCGCCTCGGCCTCTTTCAGGTCGCAGTACCGGGCACCCAGCCCCCAGCGTGCCATCCCCGACGCCCGCCCGATGTCCCACGCGTCGACGGAGCCGATGAACTGGTTCTCGGCGAGGATGCCGTCGGCCCGGAACCGGGACTCGTAGCGTGTGATCCGGCCGATGAGATGCTGAACGCCCTTGACCCGCGCCTCGGTCTCCGACTCCGGGACCGTCGGCGTGCTGGTCACACCGTCGGGCGTGATGACGCTCTCCCCGGCCGAGCGCCGCCGCAGTACGCGTGCCGCCGTCTCACGCCAGTACGACGTCTCGACGTACCCCCCGAAGTCGCGGGCGATGGCCCGCCGCACCTGAAGTGCGAAGTCCCACACGGCGTTGGCCCCGTCGAGGGCTAGCAGCTCACGCTGCTGGACCTGCCACTCGGCGCGGCTGCCGACACCCCACCACTCCCGCAGGGATGTGCGCTCCGCCGGATAGCCGTGGCCGTGGTACGCCATCGCGTTCCACGGCTGCCCCTGGCGTACGAAGAGCAGCGCGCCGCAGGCCAGACCGCGGGCGACAGGCCCGTCGAGGGGGCCCCCGACCCGGAGGGTGCGCAGCGACTGCTCCCGCTCGGGAACGCCCAGTTGCTCGGACGGCTGCGCCCAGGCGGCGGAGTACGGCGGCGCGCTGGGCAGGAACGCCTCGCAGGGGCTGCCGGGATTGACCACGACGTACGGCGGATCGCCCGGCTGCCACACCTTGGCGAACCAGGCGAGCCGGTTCCAGTCGAACACCCGGTGCGGCTCCGGCGGCGGCAGCATGCCCTCGGTGTAGACCGCCCAGATCAGCCCACCGGTGCGTGGATCGCGCCCGAACACCGGGACGGTGGCGCTTTGTTCGGAGTCGGCCGCGTCACGCCGGATCTCGAAGTACACCCGTTCCCGGGCGAGTGCATCGAAGTAGCCCGGCCAGTCGTCCCGCGACTTGGCGTGCAGCAGCGCCTCCTCCGCATCGGTCGGCGGGATCCAGGCGGGAGGGGCGGCGGGAGCGGCATGGGGAGCAACAGCCGGAGCGGTGAAGGGAGCAGCAGCGGCAGTCGGAGGTGCGGGAGGCACCGGAGGGACCGGAGGCACCGGAGGCCGTGCAGGACCGGAACCGGTGGGTGGTGGCCCGAACGACATACCGTTGACCTATCAGCTGTCGGCGATGTGGATCCGCAAGCGGCGAGCGCGCAGGATGATCCACCTTACCTTCGTGGGGAACAGATGAACGCCCGGCCCCGTGGAGAAGGGCCGGGCGTTCGTCGTGAACCCGATGGGTCAACCTGCCGTCAGGCAGCCGGTGTTACGTCAGCAGCGGCTGTACCCACAGGCGAGCAGCCGGCGTTATGGCAGCGCGTGCACGTGCGGGCCCACCGAGCCCGACCACGAACTCCCCGCGCTCGCGTCCCAGTTGGTCGACCACGTCATGGCGCCGCGCAGGTCCGGGTACGTCTTCGAGGGCTTGAAGGTGCCGCAGCCCGTTCCCTTGGCCAGGCAGTCCAGGGCGTTGTTCACGACCGAGGGGGAGACATACCCGCTGCCTGCCGCGCTGGTGGAGGCCGGGACGCCCAGGCCCACCTGGGACGGGGCCAGACCGCCTTGGAGCTGGATGCAGGCGAGGGCGGTCAGGAAGTCCACGGAGCCCTGGCTGTAGACCTTGCCGTCGCAGCCCAGCATCGAACCGCTGTTGTAGTACTGGGTGTTGACGACCGTGAGGATGTCCTTGATGTTCAGGGCCGTCTGGAAGTAGCCGTTGGACGTCGACTGCATGTCGATGGTCTGCGGGGCCATGGTGATGACGAGGGACGAGCCCGCCTTGGTCGACAGCGACCGCAGCGCCTGCGACATGTACGTCGCGTTGATCCCGTTCTCCAGGTCGATGTCGACGCCGTCGAAGCCGTACGTCTGCATCAGCGAGTAGATCGAGTTCGCGAAGTTCGCCGCCGATGTCGAGTCGGTCACCGAGATCGAGCCGTTCTGGCCGCCGACCGAGATGATGACCTTCTTGCCGGCCGCCTGCTTGGCCTTGATGTCGGCCTTGAACTGGGCGACGGTGTAGCCGTTCAGGCCCGCCGAGTCCAGGTTGAACGTCACCGCGCCCGGTGTCGTCGTGGCGTCCGCGAAGGAGACCGCGATGATGTCGTACTGGGACGACACGTCCGAGATCTTCTGGACCGTCGCGCCGTTGTTGAAGTTCTGCCAGTAGCCCGTCACGGCGTGCTTGGCGACGGTGCCGCCCCCGCCTCCGCCGCCGCCCGAGGCGTCCGTCTTCGCCGTCACCGCGGCCGACTTCGGGGACTCACCGGCCGAGTTGGTCGCCGTCACCTGGAACGAGTACGACGTCGAGGCCGACAGACCCGTCAGGGTCGCCGAAGTACCCGTCACCGAGGTCGTCTTGGTGCCGCCCTGGTAGACGTTGTAGCCCGTCGCGCCGGAGACCGCCGGCCAGGAGAGGGAGACCGAGGAGGAGGTCGTGCCCGACACCGTCACGTTCGTGGGGGCCGCGGGGATGGTCGGGGCCGGGTCCGTGCCTCCGCCGCCGTCCGCGCCGTAGACCGACACGTCGTCCGCGTAATAGGCCGCCTGGCCGTACCAGCCGTGCGTGAAGACCGTCACGGACTTCGTCGACGCGCCGGTCGTGAAGGTCGTCGTGAGCTGCTTCCAGGACGACGAGTCCGGCGTCCACGTCGACACGTCCGTGGTGCCCGTGCCCGTCACGCCGAGGTAGGAGTAGCCGCCCTGCACCCACGCGCTCAGCGTGTAGGTCGAGTTGGGCTGCACCGCCACCGACTGCGTGCACTGCGCGAAGTCCAGGTTCGCCGGCGTCGCCTTCAGGGCCGTCGAACCGCCGTGCACCGGCGACGACACCGTCGCACCGCTGTTCTCCGAGCACGTCCAGTTCGTGAGGCCCGACTCGAACCCGGAGTTCTTCACGTTGTTGACGTCGGCCGCGGAGGCGTTGCCGATTCCGGCGTAGGTGAGGGCGAGCGCGGTGGCCGTGGCTCCGGCCGCCGCGATGATCCGGGTCCGCTTCCTCGCTCGCCTGCGGGTGCGGGTCCCGCCTCTGCTGTCGGGCATGCCTGCTACGGGGTCCACTAGGGCCTCCGGTGGGGAAAGGGAGTGGGGGATGGGAGGCATGGGGATGCTGTTGCGACGGTGGCCACCGTTTCCTCCTGCCCTTCCAAGGTGGTCCAGACCAATCGGTCGTGTCAAGCGGTCCAGACCAACTCCGCCCCTCTGTCGGTCCGTTACGTCCCTTCCTTCGCTCACATGTCCGATGGCGTCGGGCGGTGAAGCGGGCGCCCGCGCTACGACAGACGGTGAAACGGGCGGCCGTACGGCGGCAGACGGTGAAACGGACGGTCGTACGGCGAGTCGCACGCGTAGGTGACGCCCGCTGAGGGAAGCGAAGGTGAGGGACCGGACGGAGGTCCCACGTCAACCGAATGCTCTACCTGCCCCGTTTTGACGCAACTTGTGCGACGCAGTTGCCGCTCAGCTACAGAAACGCTGTTCTCCGGCCACGAAGGCGTGGCTACAGTGCTCAGGTAGTCACGCAGTGAAGTCATCTCGGCGTATTGGAGTGACACCGGTGGGCCGAGGGTGAGTAGCGGGGAGCTGCGCGTGCCAACTGCCATCGCCGTGACCAGTGCCGACATGGCGCTGCCGCCGCAGGACGAACGGACCATGCCCGCGGTCGTCCTCCAAGACCTGGACAAACGGCCCCTCGACCAGGTGCTCGCCGACTTCCAGACGCTGATCGACCAGTGCGGGCACGTCATCGTCGTGTGCTCCCGGGCCGTGCCCGAAGGGGTGGAACAGCGGCTGCACACCGTCCGCTCCCTCCTGGAGAGCGACCGGATCGCGCTCTTCAGGCCGGATCTGCCCCCGCTCGGACTCGCCGTCCTCGCCCGCCAGTTACGCCAGCTCGCCTCCTGCGACCTCAGCCCGGGCGTCCTCGCCTCGGCCGGACGGCTGCTCACCCACTACGTCCACTGCGGCGCCGTGCTCAACTCCGTGACCCGCCTGGACCGCGTACCCGTCGATCTGCGCCAGCACGCGAAGTCCTGGGTGCCCGGCAGCCAGTTCGGGGTCGTCGCCCACCCCGAGCCGCAGCTCACCAGGATCGGCCCCGACACCGCCCTCGCCGGGCCCGAGTTCGGCACCTGGATGCTGGTCGCCAAGGGGCAGCTCCAGACCGACTGGGTCAACTCCAGCCTGGCCACCGCCTGGAGTGTGCTGGGGCTGCGCGAGTGCCCGCTGCCCGCGGAGTCCGCCCGGTGGTGGGGCACCGGCAGGCTTGTCGAGTTCTGCACCTATCTGCCGGACCTCTCGGTCCTCTATCAACTGGTCGCCTCCGTACGGCAGAACGTCTGCCACTGGTGCGGCATCGACGTCATCGGTGACCGCTGCGTCTTCTGCTCGGCGGTCCCGCCCGTCTACGACACTCCGCTCGCGCGGGCCGTCGACGGCCGCCACGCGGAGGGCAACGGCATCAGCCGTGACTCCCGGGCCCTCGACAGCCGGGAGGGCGGCCGGCGCGGCCGTGGCCGCGCCTCCCGCGCCATCGAGCCCCGCACCTCCCGCACTTCCAGCGACACCCGCGACACCCGCGACACCCGTGCCATCCCCGGCCGCAGTCCCCTCGCCCTGGAGAGCCGCGGCTCCCACGCCCGGCAGAACCGAACGCCACCCGGCTGAGTCCTCACCCACACCGGACCACACGTGACCGCAAGGAATCGGCCGGGTACGGAGTGCGCACAGATCAACGCTCTCCAGAGCTCATCTCCACAGCTCATCTCCACCGCTCACCCCCGCCGACCGCCGGAACCGCCCGCACCACACCCGTCCGCTCGACCGATATCCCCAATGAGGTTGTACGGTTCATGAACTCCCGTCAGCGCCGCGGCGTGATACTGCTGATCCTGTCGGTCCTCTGCGCGCTCGGCGCGTTCGCCGGCGTGCTCTCCGTCATCAGTGACGCGAAGTCGAAAGTCGGTCCCGAGGTCACGGCCTACCGGGTCAAGGATGACATATCGCCCTATACGACGCTGTCCACGGGCCAGTTCGAGAAGATCCAGATGCCCGAGCGGTGGCTGTCCGACAACGCCGTGACCGATCTCCGCCAGCTCCAGGGCAAGATCGCGGTGACGACCCTGCGCAGGGGCTCGCTGCTCCAGAGCGACATGATCGTCGACCAGCCCGCCCTCAAACCGGGGGAGCAGGAGGTCGCCATCATGATCGACGCGGCCACCGGCGTCGCCGGGAAGATCACCCCGGGCTCCACGGTCAACGTCTACGCCACCTTCGAGGGCAAGCGCACCAGCGACCCCGACCTCTCGAAGATCATCGTCACCAACGCCCGGGTCCTCGACGTCGGCAGGATCACCGCCCTCGAACCGGACCGGGACAAGAACCAGCAGCAGGCCACCGACGCCGTCCCCATCACCTTCGCGCTCTCCACGAGCGACGCCCAGCGCATCACCTACGCCGAGTCCTTCGCGCAGCGCGTGCGGCTGGCGCTCGTCGCACCCGGCGGCAGCACCACCGTCCCGGACAAGGACCGCACGTACGAACTCGCGACGGACAAGTGAGAGGCCGCAGCAATGCCCACGAGGATCCTCCCGGCCGTCGGTGACGTGGACGCCGTACGGTCCATCACGACGCTGCTCAGCCAGCTACCGGACGCCGAACCGGTGCTCCCCGTCACCGACTCGACCATGCTGATCGACACGCTCGCCCGGCTCGCCGCCGAGTCCATCGACGAGCTGCCCGAGATCGTGGTCGTGCACGAGCGGATCGGCCCCGTGCCCGCGCTGGAGCTGATCCGTGAGGTCGCGCTGCGCTTCCCCGCCGTGGGCGTCATCCTCGTCAGCTCCGACGCGGGACCCGGTCTGTTCGCCGCCGCCATGGACTCCGGCGCCCGCGGTCTGGTCGCGCTGCCGCTGTCCTACGAGGAACTCGCCACCCGCGTCCAGGCGGTCGCCCAGTGGTCCGTGGGCGTACGGCGCCATCTGGGCCACGGCGGCGACGTGTTCAGCGGAGTCGGCGGCACCGTCGTCACCGTCAGCGGCGCAAAAGGGGGCGTGGGAGCCACCCTGACGGCCATTCAACTCGCGCTCGCGTCCCAGGCGTCCGGACGCAGCACGGTCCTCGTCGACATGGACCTCCAGACCGGCGACGTCGCCTCCTACCTCGACATCCAGTTCCGCCGTTCCCTCGTCGACCTCGCCTCGATCACCGACATCTCCCCGCGCGTCCTCGCCGAGGCCGTCTTCCGGCACGACAGCGGCGTCGCCCTGCTGCTCGCGCCGGGCGACGGGGAGCGAGGCGAGGAGGTCACCGACCGGGCCGCCCGGCAGATCGTCAGCGCACTGCGCTCCCGCTACGAGGTCGTCGTCATCGACTGCGGCGCCCAGCTGAGCGGCGCCAGCGCCGCCGCCGTCGAGATGGCCGAGCGGGCGCTGCTGATCACCACCCCTGACGTGGTCGCCGTACGGGCCGCGAAACGCACCGTGCGGATGTGGGACCGGCTCCAGATCCGCAAGGCGGAGGAGACGACCCTCGTCGTCAACCGCCACACCAAGGCCACCGAGATCCAGCCGCCGCTGATCCAGCGCATCACCGGCACGACGGTCGCGGGGACGGCGATCCCCGCCAATTTCAAGGAACTTCAGGGCGCCGTCGACTCCGGTCGGGTGCACCAGCTGGACAACAAGGGCGCGGTGAAACAGGCGATGTGGGGGCTCGCGGCGGAACTGGACCTCGTCCGTATCCCCGAGGGCGCCCAGCGCGGCGGACGGCTGCGCAGCGACCGGGGCTCGGTGAGCTTCCGGCGGCGCGGCAGGGACGCGGGACGGGACGGAGGAGGGGGATGAGGACCATCCAGAGGAAGTGCGGGATGAGAGGCATCCGAGGGAAGTTACGTGACGACCGGGGCCAGGTCGCCGTCGAGTTCCTCGGCATGACGCCGGTCATCATCATCACGCTGGTGCTGTTGTGGCAGTGCGTTTTGGTGGGGTACGCCTACACCCTCGCGGGGAACGCTGCGGACGAGGGGGTGCGGGCGGGGACCGCGGCCACCCGTGGCGCGCGCTTCGGCGCGTGCCGTGAGGCGGCGCTCAAGCACCTGTCGGGGGCGTGGCGGGAAGGGGCGAGCGTGACCAAGTGCGGCGGGAACGGCTATGTGACCGCCGATGTGTCCCTCAAGGTCCCGGTCCTCTTCCCGGGCTCCATCGACTTCCCCGTGACCGTGCACGGCCATGCGGGCGCGGTGGAGGAGGTGAAGGACTGAGATGCCGGATCAGAAGACGCCGGGCCGGCGTGCATGCGGGCGGCGACGCCGTGACCGGGGGCAGGTCGCCATCGAGTACCTGGGGTTCATCCCCATCCTGTTACTGGTCGGCCTCGCCGCCATCCAGCTGGGGGTGGCCGCCTACGCCGCCCAGCAGGCCGGTACGGCGGCCCGTGCGGGTGCCCGTGCCGCCTCGCTGCGGGAGGACGCCGGAGCGGCGTGCGCGCAGGCGGTCAGCGGGCGGCTCGCCGTGACGTGCGAGTCGTCGGGCGGTGGCGACACGGTCACCGTCACCTCCCACGTGACCATCCCGCCCGTCTTCCCCGGCCTCGGGCACATCGAGGCCTCCAGGAGCGCCACCATGCCCGTCGACCACTGAACAGTGGACCACTGAACATCCGTACCTGAGCCGTATCTGAAGGAGCGAGGAGCACGACCCATGAGCCTGCGGGCACGCATCAACTCCCCCGAGGAGCACGGCAGCAGGGGCGAGGACGGCCATATGGTCGCCACGTACCGCGCCAAGCTGCTGCAGGAGATCGACCTCGCGGAGATGAGCTCGCTGGCCGCCGCCGAGCGCAGAGCGCGCCTGGAGCGGGTGCTCGGGCACATCATCAGCCGCGAGGGCCCGGTGCTGTCCACGGTGGAACGGGCGCAGCTGATCCGCCGCGTGGTCGACGAGGCACTCGGCCTCGGCATCCTGGAGCCGCTCCTCGAGGACGCCTCCATCACGGAGATCATGGTCAACGGCCCCGACGCGATCTTCGTCGAACGAGCGGGCCGCGTCGAGCAGTTACCGCTCCGCTTCGCCTCCCACGACCAGCTCATGCAGACCATCGAGCGGATCGTGTCGACGGTCAACCGCCGGGTGGACGAGTCGAATCCGATGGTCGACGCCCGTCTCCCGTCCGGCGAGCGCGTCAACGTGATCATCCCGCCGCTGTCGCTGACCGGCGCCACCCTCACCATCCGCCGCTTCCCGCGGTCCTTCACACTCCAGGAGATGATCAGCTTCGGCTCGCTCGACGAGCACATCCTGTTCCTGCTCGCGGGCCTGGTGCAGGCGAAGTTCAACATCATCGTGTCGGGCGCGACCGGCACCGGCAAGACAACCTTGCTCAACGCGCTGTCCGGGCTGATCCCCGGGGGCGAGCGCATCATCACCATCGAGGACTCCGCGGAGCTCCAGCTCCAGCAGTCCCATGTCATCCGTCTGGAGTCCCGCCCGCCGAACGTGGAGGGCAAGGGCCAGATCAGCATCCGCGACCTCGTCCGCAACTCCCTCCGTATGCGCCCCGACCGGATCGTCGTCGGTGAGGTCCGGGGCGGCGAGTCCCTCGACATGCTCCAGGCGATGTCGACCGGCCACGACGGCTCCCTCGCCACCGTCCACGCCAACAGCGCCGAAGACGCGCTGATGCGCCTGCAGACCCTGGCGTCCATGTCCGACGTCGAGGTCCCCTTCGTCGCGCTCCACGACCAGATCAACAGCGCCGTCGACGTGCTCATCCAGCTCACCCGGTTCGCCGACGGAGCCCGCCGCATCACCGAGATCGCCCTGCTCGACAGCCACGGCGGGGAGCCGTACCGCCTCGCCACCGTCGCCCGCTTCGACGCCCAGCCGATGACCCACAACGGCCGTATCTACGGCGCCTTCCAGCACTTCCCGCTCACCCGCCGCACCGCCGACCGCCTCTACATGGCCAACCAGCCCATCCCGCAGGCGTTCGGCGTCGCCCGCAGCGCGGACCAGCTCGCCACCCGAGAAGCCAGGTAGGTAGGTACCGTCCCCATGGATCTGCACACCCTCGTCCAGCTGACCACCGGCATCACGCTGCTGACCTGCGTCCTGGCGGTGCTCGGCCTGCACACCTACGCCATGGGCAAGGCACAGCGGGCGGCGCTCGTCGAACGCCTCTCGCACACCGGGCAGATCCCGGCCGCCGGCAGGCAGCGCCGGTTCCGCGGCCTGGACCGGCGGCTGCGCCGTACGAAGGCCGGCAAGAAGCTTGAACTGAGGCTGCTGACGACCGGATTGGACATCACGCCGGGCGAGTTCTTCGTCTACATGATGGCGGCCGTCGTGGGACTGTGGCTGGTCGGACAGGCGTCCCTCGCACCCTTCTTCGGCCCGATCGCTGGACTGCTCGGGGTCTGGGCGGCCCTCCAGTTCCTCAACTGGCAGCGACAGAGGCGCATCGAGAGGTTCATCGGCCAACTCCCCGAAATGTCCCGCATCCTGGCCAACGCCACCCAGGCCGGACTCGCCCTGCGCACCGCGATCGGCATGGCGGCGGAGGAACTGGAGGCACCGGCGGGCGAGGAACTGGCCAAGGTCACCAACCAGTTGGCGGTCGGCCACTCCATGGAGGACGCCCTCGGCGAACTCGCGGACCGTCTCCCCTCGCGCGAACTGGTCGTCCTGGTCACCACGCTGATCCTCTCCAACCGGGCGGGCGGCCAGGTCGTCGGCGCCCTGCGCAACCTCACGGAGACCCTGGAGGAACGCAAGGAGACCCGGCGCGAGGTCCGCACCCAGCTGTCCCAGGTCAGCATGACGTCGTACGCCGTTCCCGTACTCGGCATCGGCTCGTTGTTCCTGATGAACGGGGTCAAGGACGGCGCCCTGGACCGGATGACCGGGTCACCGGTCGGCCAGGCGTGCGTGATCATCGCCTTCGGTCTGTACGCCGTCGGATTCGTCCTGATCCGCCGCATGTCCCGTATCGACATCTGAGCACCGGGAAAGGAGAGCACGAGCGACATGGCACTGCTGCTCGCACTGCTGATGGGCCTCGGTGTGTGGGGCGTCTTCGCCGGCATCCGCATGTACCGCGCGGACGCCAAGCTCCCGAGCGACCTGGCGCTCGCCCTGGAGGTCGGCGCCACCCGCACCGGCGCCGTCGACTCCGTCATCGACCGCCTCGGCATGCGCTACGCGCCATTCGTGCTACGGCTGATGGGCCCGCGCCTGGTCGCCAAGTACCGCACGAAGATCGACCTCGCGGGCAACCCCGGCGGCCTCACCATCGACCGCTACGCCGCCCGCCGCGCCGTCTACGGCTTCCTCGGCGGCTTCGGCGGCCTGGTCATGCTGATGAAGGGCAACTACTTCGTCGCGCTGCTGCTGTTCGCGTTCGCCGCGTTCTGGACCGAGGTGGGGATCTGGTCGGCGATCCGGATCCGCAAGGACGTCATCGAGCGCACCCTGCCGGACTTCCTCGACGTCCTCGCCGTCGTCGTCAGCGCCGGGCTCGGCTTCCGCCAGGCCCTGGACCGGGTCGCGTCCCACTACGAGGGCCCGTGGGCCGACGAACTGCGCATCACCCTGCGCCAGATGGACCTCGGAATGAGCCGCCGCCAGGCCTTCGCCGAACTGCGCCGCCGCAACGACTCCGAGCAGGTCGCCATGTTCGTGTCGGCGCTCCAGCAGGGCGAGGAACTCGGCGCGCCGATCGTCGACACGCTGGTCTCGCTGGCCAAGGACATGCGCCGCACCGACGCCCAGAACGCCCGCCGCAAGGCCGCGCGGGCCGTCCCCAGGGCGACCCTGGTGATCACCACGTTCATGGTCCCGGCGACGCTGCTGCTGCTCGGCGCCGGGCTGCTGCTGGGGTCGGGGACGGACTTCGGCACGATCGCGGGGAAGTAGGGGGGCGGGGCGGTGGTGATGACGGGGGTGCCGGTAGTGATGGCCGTATTCATGCCCTTGGCATTCGGGCGCCGGGAGAGACGGTCATGACCACGACATGGGAACGCACCGGACTGCTGTGGCGGCGCCCGAAGCCGCCAGAGATCACCACGCCCCCGGCGGGCACGGTCCTCCCGGCCCACACGCGCACCGGCGCACCGGACGTCCCGGTCACATCGGTGACCCCGGCCCTGCCGCCGGGCTGGGCCCCAGCCGACGGCGTCCGCGGGGGCCGTGAGTCACTGCCCGGGGTGCCGAGACAGGTCGGCCCCGGCACGACGCCGGAGGCCCCGCCACGCAGCCGCCCGCCGGCACCCCTGCCCGCCGAACCGGAACCCGCTCAGCCACCCCTGGAACCAGCGGCCCCCGCCCTCCCCCTCCAGGTGAACGCCCTCCAGGCGATGTGCCGTCAGGTGTTCGCGTTCCGCCTGGCGATGATCGCGCTGGCCGCCCCGGCCGCACTGGTCAACGCGTCACCGGGTGTGCCGGTGCGCTTGGTCTCGACGGCGGTCGTGGTCACGTTCATGGGCTCGTACGTCCTGTTCCGCGACTGGGAACGCTTCGGCCCCCTCCTCCTGCGCCACCCCTCACTGCTGGTGGTGGACACCCTGCTGGGCTCCCTGCCACTGGTCTCGGCGGGCCCGGACACGACGCTCGCCTACGTCGGCGTCTGCACACCGCTCCTCGCAGGCATCGTCTACAGCTGGCGCGGCGCCGCCTGCTTCGCCTCCCTCCAGTCCCTGATCCTCCTGCTGGTCCACGCGACACGGCAGGACCTGCACCGCAACGTCCCCGAGTCCCTGCTCCTGCCCGGGCTGTGCATCATCGCGGGCGCGATGGGCTCCAGCCTGCGCAACCTGATGCTCCGCTTCGGCACCGCGACCCAGGCACTGACCGAGGTGCAGGCACGGCTGGCGGTCACGGAGGCGGTGAGCGCGGAACGGGCGAGGCTGGCACGGGAGATGCACGACTCGGTGGCGAAGACGCTGCACGGCGTGGCACTGGCGGCAGACGGGCTGGCCAGCACGACGAGTACGGAGCGGGTGGACGGTGCGCGGGTGAAGGGCCAGGCGGAACTGGTCGCCCGTTCGGCCCGCCGGGCGGCAGCGGAGGCCCGAGAACTCCTGGCGGACCTGCGCCGCGAGAACGACCCGAGGCATGGGACGGACGTCCTGGTCGAACTGGCGGCGCGAACGAGGGACTTCAGCACGCGAACCGGTCTGATGGCGGCGTACCACCCGACGGGGGAGCACGCCGTCCCGCCCGTCCCCCCGGCGGTGGCCCGCCAACTCCTCACCATCGCCACGGAGGCCATGGAGAACGCCCACCGCCACGCGGTCGCGACCCGGGTCGACATCAGCGCGGGCGTCCATGGCGACCTGCTGCGCATCAGTGTTTACGACGACGGCAAGGGCCTGCCGCCGGGCACGAGTCTCGAACAACTGCGCCGCTCGGGCCACTTCGGCCTGGTGGGCATGGTCGAGCGGGCGGCGTCGGTGGGGGCGCGTATCAGGGTCGGCCGGGGCGGGCACCCGACGGGCACGGAGGTCCGCTTGGAGCTACCGCTGGCGGCGCTGACGACATGAGCGGCGAACCGTACGAGAGGAGGCAACAGATGCCGGACAACCAGGAGTTACCACCTTTCCCTCCGGCTGCGCCCAGGGCGCCGCTCAGGGTGGTCGTCGCGGACGACAACCCGGTGGTGCGGGCGGGCCTCACGGCGCTGCTCTCGGGCCGCGCCGACATCACGGTGGTCGCGGAGGCGGAGGACGGCCGCGAGGCCTACGAGGCGGCGACCCGGCACCGTCCCGACGTGGTCCTGCTGGACGTCCGGATGCCCGGAGTGGACGGCATCTCGGCCCTGCCGTACCTGGTGCGGATCGCGCCGGTGGTGATGCTGACGTACAGCAGGGAGTCGGAGATCGTCCAGGAGGCGCTGCGGAGAGGGGCGAGCGGCTACCTGGTCCACGGCGAGTTCACGGCCGACGAGCTGGTGACGGCTGTACGGGACATCCGGGAGGGCCGGGCTCACTTCTCGCCTACGGCGGCGGGGGCGTTGTTGGCGCAGTTGCGGTCGCAGGGGGTGGGGACGGTGCTGCCGGAGGGACTGGGAGCGGGTCAACCTATCACTACGGCAAGGAACTTCGGGCCAGAACCGCTCCTGTCACCAACTAATTCTTCAGAAAACCTTTCGCAAGTGCAACCAGGTGTGGGACAGTCGTCGTCTGGGTGGAAGAGCGGTCACCTGCCGGCCGCTCCCGACAGGTCGCGGTTCCAGCTCAGCACGAGGGAGGCGGAGATCATGGACCTCATCGCGTCGGGGATGAACAACCAGCAGATCGCCGCCATGTGCTTCATCAGCGAGAAGACGGTCAAGAACCACATCAACCGCATCTTCGCCAAGCTCCACAGCACCAGCCGCGCGGAGGCTGCCGCGAAGTGGCTGGGGACGGCACCGGGTTCTGCTTCGCAAGGGCTGAGGTGAGCGGGGATGACACGGACAAGCCGCTCATGGGCCCGGAATTGGGCCCTGGGATGGGTCCCCGGACCCTCCGGTGGGAAGGGTCATCCGGCATACGTTTTTGGCACCGAAAGCGATCCCGGAGGGGAGCCCCATGAGCGATGTGATGCTGAAGGCGGCCGTCGCGGCCAAGGTGCGGGTGAATGGTTGGAAGAACACCACGGTCGACGCCATGCAGCGCCGGGCTGGCGACAAGGGCCAGACGGCGGTGGAATACCTGGGCATCATCGCGGTGGTCGTGGCGATCGTTCTGGCGATCACGGGTACCAACATCGGGCAGACGATCCTCAACAAGATTCAGGCGAAGATCAACGAAATCACCTGATGCGTCTGCGCAGGTACCACGACGCAGGGCAGGCCTTCCCCATCTACATCACGGTGGTGGCGGGCCTGCTCTTTCTCGCGTTCGCATATTTTGCGGTCGGCCAGGCCGCAGCCAATCGGAACGGCGCCCAGACAGCCGCCGACGCGGCGGCGCTCGCGGCGGCCCAGGACACCCGGAACAAGCTCGCGGCCCTGTGGGTCACGGACGTGCTCGATCCGACCAAGTGGCAGGACATCTTCAACGGCAACCAGGCGGTCCCGTCCTGCGCGCGCGCCTACGACCTCGCCGCTCAGAACGATGCCACGGTGCTGTCATGCGTACCGGGTCTCCTGAGCTACACCGTGGAAGTGCAGACCAGCAAGACCGTCGGCCAATCCGTCGTCCCCGGCACGGAGAGCAAGAAGTCGACGGCCACGGCCACCGCGGTGATCGAGGCGCTCTGCACATTTGAGCTACCGGGCGCAGACGCAGGGCAGGACACACTTCCGCAGCTCAGCTGCAAAGACAGGGACTGGAATCTGGATCCCAAGAACCTGACGAACCTGCCGAAACCCCAGGACCTGTTCGACGTCCATCTGGCCGACTGACTAGCGAACGACGAGTGGAGAAGGAAGCAGAGCAATGAGCATTCGGTTCACTGCGAAGGCCCGTAGGGGGATGGTCGTGCTTACTGTTGCGGCCGGTCTGGCCCTCGGAGTGGCCGGTTGCGGCAGCGGAAGCAGCAGCGATGACAAGAAGCCGGACTCGTCGGCGTCCGCGTCGAAGAACGGTGGTTCGAATCCGAGTGCTCAGGAGGGGCAGTCCGCGACGCCCCTGGCCGAGCTGAAGGGCACCGATGGCCTCCTCCTTCAGATCACTGCGGCCCAGCGTGACTCGGGCGGATTCGTCACGGTCAGCGGGAACCTGAAGAATGACGGTGCGAAGTCGGTTGTCGTGCCAGCGCAGACAAGCGGCGACGAGACCGAGATCGTCAAACACGGCCCCTCGCTCGGTGGTGCAACGCTTGTGGACTCAAAGAGCAAGAAGCGCTACTACGTCCTGCGTGACACCGAAGGCCGACCGCTGACCACCACGGGCCTCGGGACGCTGGAAGCCGGCCAGTCGCTGCCTGTCTTCATGCAGTTCCCGTCCCCGCCGACGGACACGACCGAAGTCACCTTCCAACTGCCGACCTTCTCCAGCGGCACGATCAAGATTTCCGGGTGAGGTTCCCATGACCCACACCCGGACGACGACCCCGCGCCTCGCCCTGGTCGTCACCGCAGCCACCGTGCTGATCGCCACCAACCTCGTGGGCGCCACGACTGCTCGTGCCGACGACAGCCCCAGCGTCCCCCCGGGTACGGAGGCGTCGGCCTCGGCACCCGTACAGATCGACGCCAACGACCCGGACCTGAAGCTCCCCGAGGGCGGCACCCTCGCCGACCCCAAGGTCCTGGACATCAAGTCGGTCGTGGAGGACCAGTCGGGCGACGAACGCCGGGAGGACACGAACACGGACGTCACCTTCGCCCTCCAGGCCGAGGTTCTGTTCGGCAAGAACAGTGCCTCGCTGAACGCCGAGGCGAAGGCGCGTATCGCGACGATCGCCGCGGAGATCAAGAAGCAGAACTCGACGCACATCCGGGTGTTCGGCTTCACGGACAACCTCGGCAGCCACTCTCACGGCGTCGACCTGTCGCGTCAGCGGGCCAACGCCGTACAGGCCGTCCTGGACGACGACTTGAACGACCCGAACATCGTCTTCGACGTGCGTGGCTACGCCGAGCAGTACCCGATCGCGGACAACTCGACGGAGGAGGGCCGCAAGAAGAACCGCCGGGTCGAGGTCTCGTTCCCGAGGACCCAGAACTGAGCCCACCGGGGGAGCGGGCGCCGCTCCTGTAGTTGACCTCCGACCAATTCGAGGAGGTCTGGGACACGGCCTGTCGGCAGATCGAATCCCGGGTCGGCTGACCTCTCGGCCCTGCGGAGGATTCTTGGCATCCTCTCGGCATGACCCCGACCCTTCCCCGCACCGTCCGAGCCGTCGACACCGCTCAGCTCCTGAACCTGGCCCAGGAGGCGGCCAAGCACGGCTTCAGTCAGCGGCTCCCGGTCGACTGGCTCCAAGCGCACCTGGCGGTAGAGGCAACGCACTACCTGTTCCCTACGCTGGTCCAGCGGCTGAGGCATCGTCCCGAGGTGCCGTTGCAGTGGAGGTGCCAGCAGCTGCTGACTGTCAGGACCGGCGAACAGATCTTGGGTCTCCTCGACGTCCTTCCCGACACCTTCGACAAGATCCCGGAGACCTTGGACGTGGAGTCCAAGAAGGACGTCGTCAGCCGCATCGAGCATGCGATGACCGTGCGTGAGTGGGCCGAACGGCCGGCCGCTGATGACGGTTCTGAGGAAGAGCCACGGATCTGAGACAGGGCACCCGGAAACGGCCTGAGCCGGTTCAGAAACCCGCTGGTCAGAGCCGTGTTCTATGGTACGAGCGCGAGATCTTGCCACGATGCAGGGTCTCAGAACTCGCTGGATGCCACACGGGTTCACTCGAAAGCATGAGCTGCCCTGATCCCGCTCTACGAAGTTAATGCTTGCGTTAACTTCGTAGCCGTGGCTCAATGGGAAGTGATTCTGGTGGCCGAAGTCGCCACTTGGTACGACGCACTGGTCGAAGAGGACTGGGGCAGTGCGGAACAGGTGGAAGATGCGATTGACATGCTGGCTGCGACCGGGCCGACACTCGGACGGCCGCTGGTCGATCGGATCAAGGGTGCCGAACAGCACCATATGAAGGAGCTGCGGCCCGGGTCGTCCGGGAGCGGGGAGATCCGCATCCTTTTTGCCTTCGACCCGATTCGTCGCGCGGTGCTTCTCGTGGCTGGTGACAAGGCCGGCGACTGGCAGGGCTGGTACGACGCCAATATCCCGCTGGCTGAAAAGCGCTATCAAAGCCATCTCACCGAACTCGACTCCAGGGAGTACGAATGAGCAGCGTCAGCTGGGAGGAGACCAAGCGCAAGGCGCGGGAGCGTCGTATCGCGGCGGGCCTGCCCGTGCGTACGGCCGAGGAGAAGCAGGCGGCCATGGACCGGCTGGCCGCCGAGGTGCGGGCGTATCAGCTGGCCGAGGTGCGGCGCGACCAGGCGCTCACGCAGCGTGATGTTGCCGCGGCGATGGGGGTTTCGGCGCCGCGCGTTTCCTCGATTGAGCACGGTGAGGTCGACCGCACCGAGGTTGCGACCCTCCGGTCCTACGTGGAAGCGCTCGGCGGCAGGCTCCGGGTCGTCGCCGACTTCGGCGACACCGAGTACACCGTGGCGTGAGCAAAGAGGCTCTTGGCCGACTGCAAAATGTGGTCCGCCTGGTCGCCTTGCCGGCCGTCCAGCTCCATTCCGCGGCCGCAAGGCTTGATCCGGCCGCGAGACGGAGAACATCGTCCCAGGCCAGCGATTCACGGCCGTGTCATGGATCGCGAGACCCTACACCCGCTCCCCGGGGCGACGCTTAGAGCAGGTGGTCGGCTTTGCCGGCCTTGATGTCCTGGATGAGGGCGCGGAGGGCTTCGCGGCTGTCGGTGAGGTAGTGGCCTTCCTGCGCGGCTACTGCGATGTAGGCGTTGCCCTTGTCGTCGGTGCCTATGCGGAAGCAGTTGTTGCCCTCGCCGCAGTAGGGGGCTTCCCAGTTGATGTCGGTCATGGTCGCTTCCTTCAGAATTCGTGGGCGATGCGGAGGATCAGATCGCGGGATGCCGACGACGACAGCGCTGTGGCATCCATCCAGTCCAAGTGGGCACGGTACTTGGTGAGTTGTGCCTCGGCTCCCATGAATTCCGGTCCGTGTGCGGAATCCAGCTGGACCGTGTCCAGTTGTGGCACAGCGCCGTGTGCATAGAGAAGCGCGTGTCCGGCGCCGGGGAAGCCGCTCACGCTTATCGGGATCACGCGAACCTCAATGGTGTCGTGCTCGGATCGCTCGGCGAGATCCTTCAATTGCGCATGGCTCACCTCCTTGCTGCCGAACGGCATACGCAGGGCGGCCTCATGGACGTAAGCCACGTACGGCAGCGATTCAGACCGGTCGAAGACCTTTTGGCGCTCCATACGGTGGGCCACGCGCAGCTCCACCTCAAGTCGGCTCAGAGCTGGAAGCACTGCGGCAAAGACAGCGCGCGCGTACTCCTCGGTCTGGAGAAGGCCGGGGATGTGCATAACCTGTGCCGTCCGCACGCGGCTGGCGTGCCATTCCAGTTCGGCGATGTCCAGCAGCCCGACGGGCAGCGTGCCCCGGTAACTCTCCCACCAGCCCCGCTGCTTGCCGTAGACCGACGCCGCCGTACAGGTCGTCAGCGAACTGGCCGCCTGCGCCTGCCGGTTCTCGTCCGCCGCCGAGGTCTACCTGTCGCTGCGCTACCGAGACGGCACCCTTCGGGTCGTCCTCTACGACAGCCACACACGCCACGCCCACCCCCACCTCGCCGCGGCCTGCGAGGCACGCCGCAGGGCGGCCCTGCGCCTCCTCCGCTGCGTGGTGCGCGCCTGTCGTGGCGACTGGGGTTTCGACGACGCCAGGGAACCCGGCGGCGGCACCCGTATGTGGGCGGTGCTGCCCAGGGCAGGCGCCCGCGCCTACGGCGGGGTCGGCTGCGCCACCGGATGAGAACTCCCTGCGCAACCACGGGATTTGGGCGTCGATTTGGGCCCCCGGGCCCATCTCGCCCGTCCTGCCCCTCCCTAACCTCTGGCGGTGTCGTGGACGTAGGACGGCGGAGCCGGGGGAGGGGCCATGGCCTCGAACGGGGGAGTTGCGGGTGCTGGACCGGAGGGCCCCGGGGCCGTAGACCTGGCCGGTGCCGGTCGCAGGGCGGCTCGTATGCCGGGCCCGCTCTCCGCAGCCCTCGTCCTCGTCCACGCTCTCTTCGTCCTCACCGTTCTCGGCGGCCTCGGCCTCCTTCTGACGGCTGCCGCAGCTGGGGCCCTCGACGGTCGGCTCCTCGCCCTCACCGTCTACGGCGCCGCCCCCGGCACCCTCGGCTGGTGGCTCGCCCGGCGCAGTTGGACCGGCGGTATCCGGACCTGGGGCGCCCTGGTCGCCGTACAGCTCTGGCTGATCGCCGAAGCCCTCGCCAACCTCGCCGCCGGGTCAGGGCGTGCCGTCACCCAGCTCCTCCTCCCGGTCGTCATCCTCGTACTGCTCCTGCGGCGCGACACCCGCCAGTGGTACGACCTCCCGCCACACGTGCGCGCCCTCCGCCGCCCCTTCTCCCTCGCCCGCGTGATCCGCTGGCGCCGCGACGACGGACAGACCTCCGTCGAGTACGCCGGCCTCGTCGCCATCGTCGCCGCCCTCATCGCCGCGCTGCTGGTCAGTGGCATAGGCACCCAGATCTACGGCGGCCTGCGCAACGCCGTCTGCGAAGTCACCGGCTCCGCCTGCCCTGCGCCCGCACCCGCAACCGGGCCCGCAGAAGGCTCGTCGACGACCACCGGCACAACCACCAACACCGGCACCAAGCACGAAGACAACCACCCCGACCCCGGCTGCTTCTCCGGCGTCGGCGCCTTCTTCGGCTGTGCCGGTGACCAGCTCAAGCAGGTTGGTGAGGGCCTCGTCGTCGACGGTGTCTGGGGCGATGTCACCGGCATCGCAGACATGGTCGTGCACCCGGTCGACACCCTCAAAGGCATCGGCGACTACGGCAAGAAGCTCGGCCACGACTGGTCGCAGAACTCCAAGGATGCCGGGAAGAAGTGGTCGGACGGCGACTACCTCGGCGCCCTCTGGGACTGGACCGGCGCCTCGGCCAAGACCGGCGGCACCGTCCTCTACGACCTCTTCATCGGTGACGACGTCGCCAACGACTGGAACAACGGCCAGAAGACCCGCGCCGTCAGCCACGTCGTCTGGAACATCGGCTCCCTCTTCATCCCCGGCTACGACGCCGCCAAAGTCGTGGGCAAGGCCGACGAACTCGGCAAGCTCAGCAAACTGGGCAAGCTCGGCAAGCTCGCGGAGGAGGCGGCCGAGGCCGCGGAGGACGCCAAGAAGGCGGCCAAGGCCGGTGACTTGGCGGCAGCCGAACGCGCCGCCAAGGAGGCCGAGGAGGCCGCCGCGGAGGCGGAGCAGAGGGCCAGGAAAACGGGCTGTCTCATCGGCGCCCCGGCCCGCCGCATCCCCTACGACGGCACCGAAACCCCGTACGACGGCACCGGCACCGGCACCGCACGCGCCTACGGCACCACCGTCCTCGCCGCCGCGGACGCCCCGCGTCTCCTCCTCGCCGAGGAAGGCTGCGACAAGGAGGCCCAGGAGGCGGCCGAGGAAGCCCGCAGGCTGGCCGACGAGGCCGACGAAGCCGCCGGGCTGATGACGAAGGACGCGAGCGCGGCGGCCAAGAACCCTTCCGTCGGGCAGGGCGACCCCAAGAAGTTCAAGGACCACTTCCAGCGCCACAAGAAGGTCGTCGAGGACGCTCTCGGTACCAAGTACAAGAAGCTGGGCGAGGACGGGCCGCGGTTCCTGAGCGATATCCGGGAGAACATCAAGAACGGCACATTCCAGCTCGTCGGCAAGGGAACGTTGAAGAAGGGCGAACCGGAAGCCCTCATCTACCGTGGCAGGGGCGTCACCATCGTGCTGAGGGAGAACGGCGACTTCTGGACCGCCCTGAAGACCGGCGAGGGCCTGGACACCGCCATCGTCATCACCAAGAAGGCCCAGTAGTCCGGCAGCAGCACGATCACCCGCTCACTCGCATCACCCGCATAACCCGCGCACGCCACTCGTCCCCCACAGACAGGAGCAACCGTGCCCCGATCCCGCCCGACCCCCTGGACCCGCGTCGAGGAGGCCCTGCGTGACCAGCGCGTCACGGACGTCCTCGTACCGGGCCGGATCGACCGGGACGACGCGATCACCCGCTTCACACCACAACCGCTCGTGGTGTTCGTCGTACTGGACGAAGGGGCGCTACGCCTGGAATCGGTGGGCCAGTACAACCACCTCGACGTCCGCTACGTCGACGCGATCGACCTCGACGGCATCGAACTCTTCGAAGCCGTACGGGAAGAGGGTGACGAGGTCGCCCTCGCCTCACTCGGCGAGCAACTGTTCGGCGACGGCTGGGACCGCCTCCGTTGCACCTCCCTGCGCCGCTTCACGGACACAGGCGTCCAGCCGGACCCGGAGGAAGGCGAGTTGAAGTGCCTCGCCCTCGAACTCGAGTCCCACTTCTGGGTGTTCTTCGATCCGACCTGGACCTTCGGTATCCGGATCGGCAACGCCGAGGACATGCGCCGCTGGGAGCGGGAGTACGGCGACCAGCACGAGGACGCCGAGGACGCCGAGCACGACGAGGACGACGAGAAGCAGGGGGACAGCGAGGAGCGCACCGGCTAGGAACCCGTGGTCACCCCCCAGCTCCCACCCGCACCTCCACCTTCACCCCCACCCCCAACCCCCACCCCGCCATGACCCCCGCCCCCGCCTCCAGCACATGCCGGGAACGCAACCGGGGCAGCCCCATCCGCCCCGGTCTCATCGTGCGCACCGCGATGACCGTGAGGTCCCGGTCGAGGTACGCCACGTCGATCGGGAAGCGCATCCGGAAGGTGTGAATGCTGTTCGCCGGAGAGAGAAGGATCGCCCCCTCCACCGCGTCCCTCCCCAACAGCCCTTTCGTACGCGCCCGGTACGACGCGGCGATCTCCAACGGAACGACAACGGGAACGACAACGCGACCGGCACCGGCACTAACCCCGTCGCCAAGTCCCGCACCCCCCACGACCAGTTCACCCCACCCGTCGCTCCAACGCCCCATCCCCGTCCACCCCTTCGTCAGGACCGCCGTACCGCCGTCCACAACGGCAGACTAGGCCCCCGGACCCATCCCCCCCACCGCCCCTTCCCACTAAGGTCCCCGCGTGCGCGCACTCCTCCCACCGCTCCCGGCCGTTCTGGCCGTCCTGGCCGCCCTCTGGGGCGCCGGAACGGGACTGCTGCTGCCCAGGGCCGCCCACCGGCTGTCTGTGGAGGCGGAGGAGTCGTGGAGCGGGAGCTGCCCCGGGGGCCACCCGATAACGGGGGCCTTCGGCGGCTGGCTGGGCCGGGCGCGCTGCACAGAGGCCTCCGCCTGCGGCCCGTACGGCCCGAACACGGCGACGACCGCGACCGTCACCGCCCTCGTCTGCGCCACCCTCACCGCTGCGAGCGGCCCGCATCCGGAGACGGCCGCCTGGCTGCTCATCACCCCCGTCGCCCTGCTCCTGGCCCTGGTCGATCTGCGCGTACACCGTCTCCCCGACGTCCTCACCCTCCCCCTCGCCGCCGCGACCGCCGCCCTCCTCGGCCTCGCCGCCGCGCTCCCCGGTGCCACCGGCTCCTGGCCCACGGCGCTGCTCGGAGGACTCGCGCTCGGGGCGGCGTACTTCGTGCTGTTCCTGATCAACCCGGCCGGGATGGGCTTCGGCGATGTCAAACTCGCCCTCGCCCTGGGCACGGCCCTCGGCTGGTACGGCTGGCCGGTCCTCCTCACCGGCGCCTTCGCGGGCCTGGTCTACGGCTCCCTGTACGGCCTCGCCCTGGTCGTCCTGCGCCGCGCCGGGCGTCGGACGGCGATCGCGCTCGGGCCCTTCATGATCGCCGGGGCGTTCACCGGGCTGCTGCTCGGCGCGTTCACCACGGCGTGAGCCGGTCGGCGTCGTACGCTGCCGGACCAGCCGGCGGCGGCGGACGGGCGCGTCGGCGCGCACGAGATCGGATGCACCATGCGAAAGATCGTCCTGACGATGTCGGTGTCGCTCGACGGGTACATCGAGGGCCCCGGTCACGACATCAGCTGGCACCGCGTCGACGAGGAACTGCACCGGTACATCAACGAAGACCTCCGCCCGATGGGCGCGTTCCTCAACGGCCGGGTCACCCATGAGCTGATGGCCGCGTTCTGGCCCACCGCCGACGCCGACCCCGAGCTGGACCCGGCCATGGCCGAGTTCGCCGGGATCTGGCGCGAGATGCCGAAGTACGTCTACTCCCGGACCCTGCCCGAGGGCCCTGCCGAGTGGAACACCACGATCGTCGGGGACGTCGTGCCCGAGGAGGTCGAGGCCCTCAAGGCGCAGCCGGGCGGTGACCTCGCGCTCGGCGGGGCGGACCTGGTCTCCTCCTTCCTCCGCCACGACCTGATCGACGAGTTCCGCGTCTACGTCCATCCCGTGCTCATCGGCGGCGGCACCCCCCTCTTCCCGCGCCCGGAGACCGGGACCCTGATCCCCCTCCGCCTCATCGGGTCCCGCACCTTCGGCAACGGCGTCGCGCTCCTCACATACGACCGGGAGCGATGAGCCCGAAGAGGACGGCAACCAACTTCCCTCACCGAAAACAGAGGTAACGAGTTGTAGGAAGGCGCCCGAATCGATAGGAAGATCCCATGACTGGACTCGGCGCCGTTTTCCGGCCTCAGCTTCCGCCCGAGCGACTGCGGGCCATGGCCCGTCTCGCCGAGGAGACCGGACTGGAAGAACTCTGGCTGTGGGAGGACTGCTTCCGCGAGGGCGGTCTGACGGCAGCCGCCGCCGCGCTCGCGTGGACCGAGCGGACGCGTGTCGGCGTCGGACTGCTCCCGGTGCCGTTGCGCAACGTCGCCCTCACCGCGATGGAGACCGCAGCCCTGCACCGTATGTTCCCCGGCCGGGCGGTCGTGGGCGTCGGGCACGGTGTGCAGGACTGGATGGGCCAGGTCGGCGCCCGCGCCGCCTCCCCGCTGACGCTCCTGCGCGAGTACACCGGCGCCCTGCGCGCCCTGCTGCGCGGCGAACGCCTCACGACCACCGGCCGCTACGTCACGCTCGACGACGTGGCCCTCGACTGGCCGCCGCAGGAGTCGGCCGAAGTGCTGGTCGGCGCTACCGGACCGCGCACGCTGCGGCTGTCCGGCGAGATCGCCGACGGCACGATCCTCACCTCGGCCACCCCGCCCGAGGGCGTACGCCGCGCCCGCCGGCTCATCGACGAGGGCCGCACGACGGCCGCCCGCACCGCCGGGCCGCACCGCGTGGTCGTCTACCTCTACGCCGCCACCGGCCCCGGCGCCGCCGCCCGGCTCCAGACCGAGCTGACGGCGGAGGGCCTGGACGCCGTACCCGACCTGGGCGCGGCGGGCGACGCCAAGACCGTCGCCGAAGCCGTCCAGCGCCTGGCCGAGGCGGGCGCCGACACGGTCATCCTCCAGCCGACCGCCGACGAACCGGACCCCGAGTCCTTCTTCCGCTTCACCGCGGAGGAGGTCCGCCCGCTGGTGCCGTAGCACCCGGAGCCGGGGCGCCAGCCCGCCATCGGACGGTGATGTCCGTCATACGGGCCCGCGCCGCCGCCTGATACCGGGATGGCCGGGAACCGACGTCCCGGTGTTTTCCGATCGTTATCAAGCGGCCCTCGCGTCACATCCGTCTCTCACGTAGGTTCAGACCAAGGTAATTCGCGTGAGCAAAGCTGCGCGGGCGGTACCGCGCAGAGGAGGGGGCTGCGCGGTACCGGTGCCGTCGCCGACGTCCCCGGTCGGCCTCGGTCCGTCCCGGTCGAGGGGGCGGTCGCCGTCCCGGCGGAGCCGTCAAGCGGGCGTTCGCCGGTGGGTCGCCCGTCGGAGGGACGCCGCGCGGATCGGCGGCGCGTCGTCGATCCGCGCCTTCGGAGCCGTAGACCCTCTTGATCGCCGGGCATATGGTCCGATTCCCTGGGAATCCACTGTGAATCGGCCATGATCGGCCCATGAATCAACGCCTTCAACCCGAGCGCCCCGCTGTCGCGCAACTCCGGAGAGTAGTTGTTTCGCGGCAATGCACGCAGCATCACTTACGAAGGGTTATGGTGGAAACCCCCCCTCGGGCCGGTCCGTATCCCCCCCCACGGACCGGCCCGTTTTTTCTTGCCCGCCCGGGCGGCCGGTTCCGGGCCGGTGTCCGCCCGGCGACCGACACCCGGGCCGGGCCGGTACTCGGCCCGGTGTTTCCTCGCCCGCACAGCGCCCGCCCAGCATTGCCCCGCATCCGCGCGGCTTCCCTACGGCCACCGGCCACCGGCCACCGGCCACCGGCCACCGGCCACCGGCCCCCGGCCCCCGGGCACCTCCCGAACCGTGCCCCAGCGAATGCACCCCGCGCACGCCCCCTCCGTACCGCCGTTCCGCGCCACGTCCGCACTCCCCTCCGCGCTCCCGCCCGCCCTCCCGGCCCCGCCCCGGCCCCGAGGACCGCACCCCCCGCCCCCGCCCCGCAGGGGTAGGCTTCGCCCTCTAGGACCGCCATTCGGGCGGCCGGACACACACGGCCGTCCCAAGGGCCTGTCGTGACGACAAGCCCTGGCGACCGCCACACGGACAGTGCCCGCCCTCTGCCGCCCCGACGCGGCCGAGCCCGTGCCACGCCTGTCCGATCCTCACGGAGGGGCTGACGATCACGTGAACCTGCGCGACAAGCTGCGCGGCCTTCTGGTCAGGCTGTACGCACGCCGGGTGGAAGGTCACCTGGACCACGCTCAGGTGCCCAAGCACATCGGCGTCATCATGGACGGCAACCGGCGCTGGGCGAAGGCGGCGGGCTCCACGACCGTGCACGGTCACCGGGTCGGCGCCGACAAGATCGACGAGTTCCTCGGCTGGTGCGCCGAGACCGAGGTCGGGGTCGTCACCCTCTGGCTGCTGTCGACGGACAACTTCGACCGGCCCAAGGACGAACTGGTCCCGCTCCTCGGCATCATCGAGGACGTGGTCCGCAGGCTCGGCGCCGACGGCCGCTGGCGGGTCCACCACGTCGGCACCCTCGACCTGCTCCCCTCCGGCATGCAGCGCACGCTGAAGGAGGCCCAGGAGGCGACCGCCGCGAACCACGGGATACTGGTCAACGTCGCCATCGGCTACGGCGGCCGCCAGGAGATCGCCGACGCCGTGCGGTCCATGTTGCTCGACGCCGCCGACAAGGGCTCCTCCATCGAGGACGTCGCCGACGCCGTCGACATCGAGATGATCGGCCGTCACCTCTACACCGGCGACCAGCCCGACCCGGATCTCGTCATCCGCACCAGCGGCGAGCAGCGGCTGTCCGGGTTCATGCTGTGGCAGACCGCGCACTCCGAGTACTACTTCTGCGACGTCTTCTGGCCCGCCTTCCGCAAGGTCGACTTCCTGCGTGCCCTGCGTGACTTCGCGGCCCGGCACCGGCGCTTCGGCGGCTGAAAACGTACGTATAGCTCGCACGCCGTGGCGAGCATTCACCCGTTCGCGTACCCGGACAGCCGTAGACACACCCGCCCGGAAGGACCCCCGTACCGCCCTCTCCCTGCCGATGTAACAAGGAGTTCACCGGCGCGTCGTCATATGCCCTGGCATGGCGGCGCGTGTTCGAGGGCATAAGCCAGACAGGTCGACACCCGAACCACGGGTGTCGGATCTCAGCGGGCGGCACGGGGCCGTCCGCCCGGGAGGCCCTTTGCACCAGCCCGACCGTGCGGTCGCTGCACGGAAGCAGCCGCGGAGGGCCGGTCCGCGGCCCCTCGCGTGCGAGGGCCGTCGACCGGTCCAGCACCGTCTCGTCGCTCCCCGACCTCATCCGAGGGGGTACGTCCTTCCGTGGTGACCAGCACAAAGCGCCACAAGCCAGACCGGCGCACCTATGTTCTCGACACCAGCGTCCTGCTGGCCGACCCGAACGCCCTGAGCCGCTTCGACGAGCACGAGGTCGTGCTTCCCATCGTGGTGGTCACGGAGCTGGAGGCCAAGCGGCACCATCCCGAACTCGGCTATTTCGCCCGGCAGGCGCTGCGCCTGCTCGACGACTACCGGGTGCGGTACGGCCGTCTCGACGCCCCCATCCCGATCGGGGAACTCGGCGGGACCGTCCGTGTCGAGCTCAACCACTCGGACCCCAGTGTGCTGCCCGGCGGCTACCGCCTGGGGGACAACGACTCCCGCATCCTCGCGGTGGCCCGCAATCTGCAGGCCGAGGGGTTCGACGTCACCGTGGTGTCGAAGGACCTGCCGCTCAGGATCAAGGCGTCGTCCGTGGGCCTCCTCGCCGAGGAGTACCGCGCCGAGCTCGCCATCACGGACTCCTCCGGCTGGACCGGCATGTCCGAACTGACCCTCCCCGGCGAACAGGTGGACCTCCTCTTCGAAGAGGGACACGTGTACGTCCCGGAGGCCGCCGACCTTCCCGTGCACACCGGTCTGACCATCCAGTCCGAGCGCGGCAAGGCACTCGGCCGGGTGACGGCGGACGGCAATGTCCGTCTGGTGCGCGGCGACCGCGAGGCGTTCGGCATCAAGGGCCGCAGCGCCGAGCAGCGCATCGCGCTCGACCTGCTGCTCGACCCGGACGTCGGCATCATGTCCATGGGCGGCCGGGCCGGCACCGGCAAGTCGGCGCTGGCGCTGTGCGCCGGTCTGGAGGCGGTCCTGGAGCGCCGTCAGCACCAGAAGGTGATGGTCTTCCGTCCGCTGTACGCGGTGGGCGGGCAGGAGCTCGGCTATCTGCCCGGCTCCGAGGCGGAGAAGATGAGCCCCTGGGCACAGGCGGTCTTCGACACCCTCTCGGCGGTCACCACCCGGGAGGTCATAGAAGAGGTCACCGCGCGCGGAATGCTGGAGGTTCTCCCGCTCACCCACATCCGGGGACGCTCCCTCCATGACGCGTTCGTCATCGTCGACGAGGCACAGTCACTCGAACGGAATGTGCTGCTGACCGTTCTGTCCCGGATCGGCGCGAATTCACGGGTCGTTCTGACCCACGATGTCGCACAAAGGGACAATCTGCGCGTCGGCCGATATGACGGTGTGGTCGCCGTCGTGGAGAAACTGAAGGGGCATCCGCTCTTCGCCCATGTGACCCTCACCAGGTCCGAGAGGTCCCAGATCGCCGCGCTTGTGACCGAAATGCTCGAAGAGGGGCAGATTTAAGTTATCCGCGGGAAAAAGCCGCACCTGGGACGGAAGGCGGGATCTGAGACCGAAGACCGGAAAGAGGAACGAACTCCGGATCTGTGGTCGAACAGCGGCAGTTGGCGCCGCCCGGCAAAGGCCGAGAGCCTAGCGGGGCGGCGCTTCTGCTTGTGGGGATTCTTTGAATCGTCTGGGCCAAACGGGGTGTGAGCTTTCACACTCAACTCAGAATTGCCTTGCGGCGCCGTGTTACGGCAGAGTCTCAATCCTGTCAGGCCCCGCATACGGCACAGTCGTACCCCCAGCGGTACGGCGCCCCGGTAGCAACACTGCCAACTCAACAGCGACGCCGTATGCCGCCCGAGCACCACGCGGCGCTCCCCGCAAGGGAGTTGCCCACGGGCCCGCGCCTCCCGTGACCCCGTAGTTGGGAGGCCAGCGTCAAGGGGCACGATTGCGTCCGCCAGGGTCACCGAAGCGGGCGATGCTGGAAGGAAACCGTGTGAGCCGGATTTCGGTCCGGGGATTCGCAGTGGCCTCCGCCACCGCGGTCACCGCCGTCGGAAGCGTCGTCGGAGTTGCCTCGGGCAGCGTCGCACAGAACAACGACGCCGAGTCGACGGCCGCCGACACCACGCTCCTCGCCGACATACCGACGGGTCAGCAGGCAGAGGTTCAGACCGCGACCGCGTCCCTGACGCAGCAGGCCGACGCCCAGGCGATCGCCGCGGACGCCAGCGCCAAGAAGGACGCCGAGGCCAGCGCCCGCAAGGCCGCCGCCGAGGCCGCCGTCGCCAAGAAGGCGGAGGCGGAGAAGGCCGCCAAGCTGGCCAAGGAGCGCGCCGAGGCCAAGAAAGCGGCCAGCCGCGACTCGGCCCGTGCCGACGCGTCCAGCTTCTCCGTGCAGAGTTCCTACACGGTCGCTCAGATACAGGCCATGGCACGCCAGATGGTGGCGAGCAGCCAGTTCCAGTGCTTCAGCAACATCGTGGACCACGAGTCGAGCTGGAACTACCACGCCGTCAACGCCTCTTCCGGCGCCTACGGCCTCTTCCAGGCGCTGCCCGGCTCCAAGATGTCGTCCGCCGGATCCGACTGGCAGACCAACCCGGCCACCCAGATCAAGTGGGGCCTCAACTACATGAACAGCCGCTACGGCAGCCCGTGCCAGGCGTGGTCGTTCTGGCAAGCGAACCACTGGTACTGAGCCCGCGCGGCCCGATCGTCCGCTGACGGCCGCCGAACTCAACCCTCGAGAGCCCCTCCCCGTCTTAGGGGGAGGGGCTCTTCGCCCTGTACGGTCGGACGCGACGACTCCGGAGGGAGTGGTGTGCGCAACGGGGGACAGAACACGGGTAGAGGACGGATCATGTCACGAGTGCCTGAGTGGCTCGGACGGCTCGGCGCCGGACTGACGGAGATGAGCGAGCGGCTCGACGAACGCCGGGTCCAGATCGAGCAGGACCAGGCGGAGGCGGGGCCTGCGGCGTCGGCCTCGGCGCCGGAGCAGGAAGCGGCACCCGTACCGAGACCGGTCCCGGTCCCGGTCCCGGTCGTCCCGGTCCCGGATACGGATCATCCGGCGGACGCGGATCCGCGATATGCGGATCCTAGAGACGCGGAACCGGCCGACGCCGTTACCGCCCCCGACGCCGAACTGCCGTCCCCGAAGCGGCAGCAGCCCGCCCCGCCCCCCACCCCCGTTGCTGTCCCCGTCTCTGTCCCTGTCCCCGTCATGCAGATGATCCGCCCGGATCCCGCGCACGCCGTGCCGTGGGGTGTGCGGGTCGCCGCCGAGGCGGGCTGGCGGCTGCTGGTGCTGGCGGGGACGGTGTGGGTGCTGATGCGGGTGATCAGTGCCGTACAGCTCGTGGTGCTGGCCTTCGTGGCGGCGATGCTGATCACCGCGCTGATGCAGCCGACGGTGTCCCGGCTGACCCGGCGCGGAGTGCCCCGCGGGGTGGCGACCGCGCTGACGGCGATCCTGGGCTTCGTCATCATGGGGCTGATCGGGTGGTTCGTGACCTGGCAGGTCATGGAGAACATCGACAATCTGTCCAACCAGGTGCAGGGCGGCATCGACGATCTGCGCAAGTGGCTGCTGAACAGCCCGCTCCATGTCACCAACAAGCAGATCAACGGGATAGCGAAGAATCTGCGTGACGCCATCGGCGCCAACACCGACCAGATCACCTCGGCGGGCCTGGCCGGCGTACAGGTGGTCGTGGAGGCCATGACCGGCATCCTGCTGACCTTCTTCTCGACGCTGTTCCTGCTCTACGACGGCCGGCGGATCTGGGAGTGGTCGCTGAAACTGGTCCCGGCCCAGGCACGGCCCGCGCTGGCCGGAGCCGGCCCGCGCGCGTGGCGGACGCTCACCGCGTACGTCCGGGGCACGGTGATAGTCGCCCTGATAGACGCCATCTTCATCGGCCTGGGCATCTACTTCCTCGACGTCCCGATGGCTGTGCCGCTGGCCGTGTTCATCTTCCTGTTCTCGTTCATCCCGCTGGTCGGAGCGGTGGCCTCCGGCGCGCTGGCGGTGGTGGTCGCGCTGGTGACCCAGGGTGTGTTCACGGCGGTGATGACACTGGCCGTGGTGCTGGCGGTCCAGCAGATCGAGGGCCACATCCTCCAGCCGTTCATCCTCGGCCGCGCTGTCCGCGTCCACCCGCTGGCGGTGGTCCTGTCGGTGGCGGCGGGCGGCATGATCGCCGGCATCGGCGGAGCGGTGGTCGCGGTCCCGCTGGTGGCGGTCACCAACACGGTGGTCGGCTACCTGCGTTCCTACGCCCAGGAAGAGGCAGCCCTGGCAGCCCAACTGGACGAGGAACCCCCGGAAATCGAAACGGCACCGACCGGCGGGACGCCATCCCGCGACGCGGGGGCCATGGATCCGGTCTGACCCCGGCCCGGGACCGCGCGGACGGACCGCCACGACTGGGCCGCCCTTGACCGCGGCACCCTGATGGGCTGTATCTGGCCGGGCCCCCTTGCCAGGGCTGGCTCCGTTGTGGCTGCCGATCCCGGTTCCCACCCTCACCGGGCCTGGCCCTTGCCCCGCGCGGGTTGGGTTCCGCCCTGTTCAGGCCCCGGTGCCGGGCCCGGGTGCCCGACGGGCACAGCCCGCGTGGGGTCCGAGGGGCGCAGCCCCTGGGGTCGGGACAGGGCAGGGGCGGCGGGGGCGGAATTCCCTTGCTCGGCAGCGTGCGGCGATCGCCCTGACCGGCGCCGTGCCCCCGACTCCCGCCGACGAGGCTGTCAGGACCTCGTCGAGGGCATCCGGGCAAGGACGCACGCGGCTTTCGAAAGCGTTCAAATGACCATCGGATAAAGCCAACCGAAGGGTCGGACTTCTCACCTTCCGGGCCGGAATCCGTCATGTGCAGCCAGCTCGGAAGACCTCGGCCGTCCCCCTCGGCCCGGCTGATACACATTGCCCCCTCAGCGCTATGCGTCAGGCGTATGTGCGAAAAAAGCCAAGGGGAGTGATGTCGGGCTTTCGGGAGGGCGTTCGGGATTCGCTCGGCCGGGTCGGATTCGAGCTGCTGGCGCAGGCCCTGGCCGCCTGCGGAGGGGACGGATACACCGGGGACCTGCGGGTGACGGGCTCGCCCGGCGGCACCTTCCGGCTGCGGAACGGCCTCGTCGTCGCCGC
The DNA here is from genome assembly GCF_054729195.1 of Streptomyces sp. YIM S03343. Lineage (NCBI taxonomy): Bacteria > Bacillati > Actinomycetota > Actinomycetes > Kitasatosporales > Streptomycetaceae > Streptomyces > Streptomyces sp. YIM S03343. The sequence goes on along the minus strand of NZ_JBPUKX010000001.1, from coordinate 3,429,273 downwards.
CGAGACCCCCGGCGCTCCCGGCCCCGAGACGCTGCTGCTGCGCTCCGGCCGGGTCACCGGCGAGCAGTGGGCCGAACTCGTACGGGAGTCCGGCGGTTCGCGCTGGCCGGCCGACGGTCTGATCGCCCACGGCTACGCGGGCGCCGCACAGCTCAGAGTGGTCTGTGTGCTGGCCCTCCAGGACGCCGCCTTCGCGATCGCCGCAGGTCAGATCGACGGCTGTATCCGCATCGACCCCACCGACCCCGCCGAGCAGCCCCGGCTGGCGGAGTCGCTCCTCGCCTCGGTCGCCGTGGGCGAAGGACCCTTCCGGCTGCTCCAGGACGCGGCCCGCCGGCTCGGCGCCGTGGCCTCCCTGCCGTACCCCGTGCACCCCGACCGTGAGCGCCCCGTGCCCGGTGCGCCGCTACGGCAGCTCAGCGGCTTCCAGGCCGAGCTGCTGATCCATGCCGACGGCCGCCGTACCGCCCGTGACCTGGCCTTCCGCTGCGGGCGCGGTGTCTACACGGTCACCGTGGAGGTCGGCCGGATGCTGGCCGAGGGCCTGCTGGAGTGCAACGGCGCCCCCGTGCCGATACCCGTGCGGGTGACGCCCGAAGGTTCTCCCGTACGGCAGCGCGAACCGGCGCCGCCCCCTTTGCCGCCCGCACCGATCCCGCTGCCGCTCAACCTGCCCCGCCGCACCCCCGGCGCGAGCGGTATCACCGAGACCCTCACCCCGCAGAAGAACGAGACCGGCTGGCGCGGATTCTTCCGGCTGCGCAACGGGACCGCGCGATGAGGAACACCAACGCACCGGACGCCTTTGAACAACTCCGGTGGATAACTCCGAACACCCGTGAACCACAACCGTCACCAGGCGAAAGTCGCCGAAAATGAGGGAGTTGCGCCAATGGACCACGAAGCGCTCGCGCGGGAAATGCGCGGACTGCGGGAACAGGTCACCGGAATCACCGACACCGCGCTCGCCGCCTGTGACGGACTGCTGATCGCCGCCGACACCGCCGACTCGATCGACCCGGAGGGCCTGGCGGCGCTCGCCGCGGCGGGGCTCGGGCTGGCTCGGCGCACCGCCCACGCGACCGCGCGCGGCGCGCTCCGGCAGACGGTGACCTACGGCAGCCACGGGTGCGCGGCGTTCTACGCGGTGGGCGACACCGCCCTGATGGTCGTGCTCGGCGACGAGGGGATCGACGTGGACCGGCTGCACCGGGCCACCCTGCCCGCCCTCGACCGCATCGGCTCGATCCTCACGGCGAAGACACCCGAGGGCGTCTGAAGCAGACCGGATGAGCCGGCGGCATCCGAGGCCCCAGCGGCCCCGCAGGCCCCAGAAGTACCACCAGCACAGGCCCCAGAAGCACCACCAGCACAGGCCCCAGAAGCACCACCAGCGGCACCAGACGGCCCCCATGGCCCAGAGGGCCTAGAGGACTCAGAGAACCAGAGGAACCAACGGAATGGCGACGAAACGTATGACTACGGGATTCTCCGACCAGGTGATGAGCCTTGTGAAATCGCTGCGCACGGACGCACCGGACTGCGTCGCGGCGGGCGTGGTCGACATGAGCACCGGGATGCTGCTCTCGTACGAGACCGTGGACAACCACCCGCCGGAGGTCCTCGACCTCCTCGCGGGCGCCACCCTGGACCTGTTCCAGGGACGTACGGTCGTGATGATCGAGGACGTCTTCAAGGAGCGGCGGGGGAGCAGCAACGACAACCACTTCTTCCAGGAGATCCTCGTCAACAGCGACAACCTCACCCACCTGTTCGTGAGGATGACGGAGCAGCAGGACGTCATCGCCGTCGTCGTCTGCCGCAAGTCGGTGAACGTCGGCATGCTGTTCGCACAGGTCCGGCGGGTGGTCAAGGAGCACAGCCTGTAGCCGGACAGCCGGACAGCCGGACAGCCGGACAGCCGGACAGCCGGACAGCCGGACAGCCGGACAGCCGGACAGCCAAAGCACCAGACGGGACGGTGGCCCCTCCCCCGCGGCAGGGGCCACCACCGGTTTCGGCTACTCCGTGCGCAGCCCGTCCGGCCGCATCAGCCGCAGCAACGGCGGCAGGCTGAGCAGGGTCACCACGAGGACGACCCCCGCGCCGATCCCGGTCATCGCGGCCACGCTCGCCCAGTCCACGGTCACCGCCGTGGCGGTCATCTTCAGCAGCACCACGCCCAGCGCAAGACCCACCGCCGAGGCCAGCAGCAGGCCCAGCCCGATCGGGATCGCCGTCTGCCACAGCACCGACAGGCCGAGGGTGCGGCGCCGGGTGCCGAAGGCGACCAGCGCGGACAGCAGCTTCTTGCGCTCCCGCAACTGCTCCAGCTGCGAGACCAGCAGGCTCGCCCCGATCAGCGCGAGGACGCAGGACGCCCCGACGAACAGGCCGGTGCGGATCGAGGTGAACTTCATGTCCTGCGTGGTCGACGACCAGGTCTGCACGGAGAGCAGCGGAGAGATGCCGACGGCTGTGTTGCGGACGTGCTCCAGGGCGTCCGGCACCGAGCGGTCGATCGACAGATACAGCGACTCGCTCACGGCGCTCTCCGCGGCGTGCGGCAGTGCGCCCCGGGTCATCAGCACACCCTGCCGGGTCAAGCCGTTGGGATCCTTGACCGTGGTCACCTGGCGCAGCTTCCCCCGTACCGTCCAGCTCGCGCCGGTGCCCGGGTCGTCGTTGGTGTAGCCCGGGTCGAGGTACAGGGTGCGGCCGGGCTTGGCCATGGCGATGTTCCCGGACTCCGAGTTCTTGGCGATGAACACGTCGCCGTCACGGCAGGACGGGAGCTTCGCCACCTCGCGCAGTGCGGCGCAGTCGCCGAGGGTGAAGTCGAGGAAGTTCTCCGGGTCGGTTCGCCGGTCGGCGAGGGAGCCGTTGCCCAGGGCGATGACATGGCTGACGCCCTTGGTGGCGCCGAATTTCGCGGCGGACGCGGTGATCGGTGTGCCGTCGGGCATTTCCACCTGCATCTGCGCCCGGGTGAGGTCGTTCGAGGTGTCCTTGGTGTACTCGTGCTCCACGCCGGCGAACAGCATCTGGAGCGCGATCGCCCCGGCGACGGCCACCGCGATGCCGTTGACCATGCGGGCCGCCGTACCGCTGCTCAACTGGAGTCGGCGCACGGCCAGTTGCCACGCCACGCCGCCCGAGTTCAGCCGGGCGACCACCGACTCGACGACCCAGGGCAGCAGCGCCGTCACTCCGACGAGCAGCAGGACGACACCGCCGGTGACCATGTACTGGTTGAAGTCGCCGTTGGCGTGGCCCTTGCCGATCATCGGATAGAGCAGCGCGAGACCGCCCAGCGGCAGCAGCAGCCGCCACCACAGCCGGCGCCGCGCGGGGCGCGCCGTACGCACCACGCCCAGCGGCTCGATGACCACCCCGCGCAGCGCGAACAGTGTCACCAGCACCGCCGCGGCGGGCACCGCCACCGCGACCAGCAGGGCGAGGACGGGGGAGGGGTTGAGATAGCTGGGGAACACGCTGACGCCCAGTACTTCTGCCTGGCCCGCCAGTTGACGGCCGATCAGGAAGAAGACCGTCCCGAGGACAAGCCCGGCGAGCGCGCCCGCGAGGGCCTCGCCCGCCGCGATCCGCCGGGTCATCCCGCTGTCGGAGCCGACCAGCCGCAGCGCGGCCAGCCTGCGGTCGCGCCGCTCGCCGCCGAACCGAACGGCCGCGGCGATGAACACGGCGATCGGCATCAGCAGCACCACGAACACCACCAGCGCCAGCAGCAGCAGCACCGGGTCGGTGCGCTCGGGCGACGCCGTGGGGCTGCCGTAGCGGTCGATGCGGGCCACGGTGGGCGGGTGGATCTTCGAGGCGAGGTTGTCGGCGCCCGCGTAGTAGGCCAGTTCGTGCGAGCCGATCAGACCGCTCTCCCCGATGGTGCCGACGACCCGGTACGGCAGCCGCTCCCGCAGCAGCTTCCCGCCGCCGGACGCGAGCAGGTCCTTCAGCGCGGGGGAGACCAGCATGTCGCCCGCCGCCGGGAACTTCGCCACACCCGGCGGCAGCGGTGACCGCGCCCCCTCGGGCTGCACCAGCCGGCCGCGCACGTCCTTGCCGCGGAACGTCGTGTCGGTGTCGGCGATGACCAGGGTGTCGTCGGCCCGGGGCATGGTCTTCTGGCTGTAGGTGTAGTCGAGCCGGGCCTCCTCGCGGTCGTGCCGGGCGACCAGGATGTTCGGCACCGCCGTCGTCAGCAGCAGCACCGCCACGCCGAGCCCCACGCCGACCGCGGTCAGCGTGACCCGAACCCAGCTCTCGCGCCCGCCGGTGAACGCGAACCGGACCCCCATGCCCAGGTCCCGGCCCCACTGCCGGAGCCTCCCCGGCTGCGCGGGTCGCGGCCGGAGGGACGTCTGCGCGGTCATACGATCCGCTCCATGTCCCGCGACCGCCCGTCCCGTACGACGATCTCGCGGTCGGAGTAGGCCGCCACCCGCGCCTCGTGCGTGACCAGCACGACGGCCGCGTTCGCCGAGCGGGCCGCGTCCGTGAGCAGCTCCATCACCCGCTCGCCGTTGAGGGAGTCGAGCGCGCCGGTCGGCTCGTCGGCGAAGATCACCCGGGGCGAGGTGACCAGCGCCCGCGCCACCGCGACCCGCTGCCCCTGACCGCCGGACACCTCACCCGGCCGCTTGCCCGCGACGTCGTCGACCTCCAGCCGCGCCATCCACTCCCGCGCGGTCCGCTCGGCGGCCTTGCGGGGTGTGCCGTTCAGCCGGAGCGGCAGGGCCACGTTCTCGGCGCAGGTCAGCTCCGGCACCAACTGCCCGAACTGGAACACGAACCCGAACTCCGAGCGGCGCAGGGCGCTGCGCTCGGCGTCGTTCATCACCGCCATCTCCCGGCCGTCGTAGCGGATCGACCCGGAGTCGGGGGTGACGATCCCGGCGAGGCAGTGCAGCAGGGTCGACTTGCCGGAGCCGGAGGGGCCCATCACGGCGACGACCTCGCCGGGGTGGATGGAGAACCCGGCGCCGTCGAGGGCGAGGGTCGGGCCGTACGCCTTGCGCAGATCCTCGGCGACGAGCAGGGAGCCGGCCGGGGCGGACACCGGGGAGGCTTCGGACGCGGAGACCTGGCTCATGACGTCACCGCCTCGGCGAGCTTGTCGAGACGGGCGGCGGTCAGTTCCAGCCATCGCAGATCGGCCTCCAGATGGAACAGGGCGTGGTCGCAGATCAGCTGGTCGGCCAGGTCGCCCTTGCGCTTGCGGTCGGTGAGGATCCGCATCATCCGCAGATGCTCGGAGCGCTGGGTGTCGAGGATGTCGCCCGCGTCGCGGTGCGTGAGCAGCGCCAGGACGACCTTGGTGTAGAGGGTCGACTGGAGGTACGGCTCCGGCTTCTCAGGGGTGGCGAGCCAGCGCCGCACGTCGGTGACGCCGGCCTCGGTGATCGCGTACCGCTTGCGCTCGGGCCCGTCGCCGGGCTCGATGCCGTCGACCTCGACCATCCCGTTCTTCAGCAGACGGGACATCGTCGAGTAGACCTGGCCGTAGTGCAGCGGCCGGTCGTGACCGAACTTCTCGTCGAAGGCACGCTTCAGGTCGTAGCCGTGCCGGGGCCCGGACTCCAGGAGCCCCAGGAGAGTGTGACCGATGGACATGAGCAGCACTGTACACACGGTGTATACCCCTGATGTATACGCGCTGTGCGCAGACCGCTGTCCGAGGTGGGGTGCCCGCAGGTGACAGGCGTTTGTCACAGTTCCGCTACACGCCGGCCGCGCGCTTTTGGCCGTTCGCGCGCCCTTCCCGGCCGATTGCTGTTCCAGGCGCCACACTTCAGCCGTCCGTGGCAACCTCCGGCGCTGCTCGCACGTCGGTTGAGGCAAGGATGGGTGCTGATTGTCACGTGCCCGGTGGACCGGATCGCGGGCCGTTTGTCATAGAGAGCGGTGTTAGCTTGCAGAGCTGACCTGAGCCGTGGCCCGAGTGCCGAACGAGCACCGACAGTCCAATCGAGGTCGTACGACACTCGCGACCCACGAGAACGAAGCGGAGCGGACGCAGTCATGGGACGAGCGGAAGACAGACGAGCGCGGCAGCGCGGTGGCCGCCGCGCGACGCCCGAGCGCTCGTCCGGGACGACGGCGTCGACGGGACCGTCCGGCACTCCGGGACCGTCCGGCACTCCGGGACCGTCCGGCACTCCGGGACCGAGCGGCGGTCGTGCGGCGGCCCGCCGGGCGGCCCAGGGTAAGGGCAGGGCCAAGGCCAAGGGCAGGGCCAAGGGGGGCGGCGACGGCAGGTCCTTCATACGCCGGATGTTCACCTGGAAGAAGATCCTCGGCGCATTCCTCGGCGTCTGCCTGCTCGGCATCGGCAGCTTCATCGCGATGTACATGCTGATCGACATCCCGGCGGGCAACGCCCAGGCGTTGCAGCAGAGCAATGTCTTCAAGTACAGCGACGGCAAGCTGCTGGCCCGTCAGGGCAAGACCAACCGTGAGGAAGTCAACCTCGCCAAGGTGCCCAAGGAGGTGCAGCACACCTTTGTGGCCGCCGAGAACAAGTCCTTCTACAACGACAACGGCGTCGACCTCAGGGGCACGGCCCGCGGTCTGCTCAACACACTGTCCGGCAAGGGCGCGCAGGGCGGTTCGACGATCACCCAGCAGTACGTCAAGAACTACTACCTGACGCAGAACCAGACCGTCACGCGCAAGCTGAAGGAACTGGTCATCTCGCTGAAGCTGGACCGGGAGAAGTCGAAGGACTACATCCTCGCCGGCTACATCAACACCAGTTACTACGGCCGTGGCGCCTACGGCATCCAGGCCGCCGCGCAGGCGTACTACCGCGTCGACGCCCAGAAACTCTCGGTCGAGCAGGGCGCCTATCTCGCCGCACTGCTCCAGGCCCCCAGCCAGTACGACTGGGCTGTCGCCTCCGACACCAGCAAGAAGCTGGTCCAGGCACGCTGGAACTACGTCCTCGACAACATGGTCGAGGAACACTGGCTGGACTCCGCCAAGCGCGCCGAGCTGAAGTTCCCGATACCCAAGGAGCCCAAGGCCGCACCCGGCATGGGCGGGCAGACCGGCTACATCGTGGACGCCGCCAAGACCGCGGTGGAGAAGCAACTCGTCGCACAGGGCACCGCGCCGACCTTCAAGGACGCCGTGGCGCTGTTCGACCGGGGCGGCTGGACCGTCACGGTCAACATCGACAAGAAGAAGCAGGCGGCGCTCGAGAAGGCCGTCAAGGACCAGCTCACCAGCAAGCTGAACGGCAAGAAGCGCGCGGTCGACAAGAACGTCCAGGCCGGTGCCGCGTCCGTCGACCCGAAGACAGGCAAGGTCGTCGCCCTGTACGGCGGCGTCGACTACTTCAAGCACTACTACAGCAACGCGACCCGCCGGGACTACCAGGTCGCCTCCACCTTCAAGCCGGTGATCCTGGCCTCCGCGCTCGCGGACGGCGCCCAGACGCAGGACGGCAAGACGATCGACGCCAACACGGTCTACGACGGCACCAGCGGTCGGCAGGTCGTGGACAACGGCAGCAAGGTCGGATTCGGCCCGCCCAACGAGGACGACCAGAACTACGGCGACATCACCGTGCAGACGGCGATGAACAAATCGGTCAACTCCGTCTTCGCGCAGATGGGTGTCGACGTCGGCATGAAGAACGTCATCGGCACGGCCGGGAAGCTCGGCATGGACACCGACGGACTCCAGGCGGTGCCCGCGCAGACCCTGGGCTCCATGGGCGCGAGCCCGCTGGAGATGGCCGGTATCTACGCCACCCTCGACAACCATGGCAAGAAGGTCACCCCGGCCCTGGTCGCGAAGGCCGAGCACAAGGACCACACGGTCACCTTCTCCGATCCGATCGGCGAGCAGGTGATCAGCAAGACGGCCGCCGACACGGTGACCTCGGTGCTCACCGGCGTGGTCGACGACGGTACGGCCCGTACGTCGGTGGCCGACAACCCCGCCCGCAACGGCCAGCAGGTCGCGGGCAAGACCGGAACCTCCGACAACAACAAGTCGGCCTGGTTCACCGGCTACACCCCGGACCTGGTGACCTCGGTCGGTCTGTTCGGCGAGGACATCAAGACCGGCGCCCATGTGAGCCTCAAGGGCGCCACCGGGCTCATCCCGGGCAGCGGACGTATCAACGGCGGCGGCTACCCGGCGAAGATCTGGGCGGCGTACACCTTCGGCGTGACCAAGAAGTCCAAGTTCGACCTGGACACCACTCAGGGCGCGGCGGTCAAGCCGTCGACCACCCCGTCGGCCACCGAGTCGGCCAGCGAGTCCCCGTCCGAGACGCCGTCCCAGACCCCGACGAGTGAGGCACCGACATCGCAGGCGCCGACGCAGACTCCGACGCAGACGCCGACGCAGACCCCGACGCAGACCCCGACGCAGACCCCGACCGGGACCCCGACGACGGGCGGCGCGACCGGACAGCCGCTGACGCAGTAACAACAGTAGGCAACGGAAAAGGGGAGGGGCGTCCGGCCGGGCGCCCCTCCCCTTTTCCGTCGTTTCCGTCCTACGACCGGTTCAGCTCGAACCAGACCACCTTCCCGGTGCTCAGCCGGGTCGCCCCCCACCGCCGGGCCAGCCGGTTGACCAGGTACAGTCCCCGGCCGCCCTCGTCGGTGGCGCGGGCCTGGCGCAGCCGGGGGAGCTGCGGCACGTCGTCGCCGACCTCGCAGCGCAGCACATCGGTGCGCAGCAGACGCAGTGTCACCGGGCGGGAGGCGTAGCGCACGGCGTTGGTGACGACCTCGCTGACCAGCAGCTCCACCGAGTCGCTCAGCTCCTCCAGACCCCAGCGGGCCAGCGCGCGGCGGGCCAGCCGGCGGGCCCGGCCGGGTGCCGCGTCCTCCGGCTCCAGGAACCAGTACGCCACGTCGCTCGGCGCGATCCCGTCGAAGCGGGCGGCGAGCAGCGCGATGTCGTCGTCCCGGTCGCCCGGGCCGAGCATGTCGAGCACCTCGTCGCACAGGGCTTCCAGCGGCGGCGGATGGTCGGGCCCGGTGAGCTGCGCGGTCGCGGCGAGCTTCTCGCGGAGCTGCTCTATGCCGGTCCACACGTCACGCAGCCGGGACTCCACCAGGCCGTCGGTGTAGAGGAGCAGGGTCGCCCCGGCGGGCGCGTCCAGCTCCACCGCCTCGAAGTCGACGCCGCCGACGCCGATGGGCGCTCCGGGCGGTACCCGCAGCACCTCGGCACGGCCGCCCAGATGCAGCAGGACGGGTGGCGGATGACCGGCGTTGGCGATGGTGATGCGGTGCGACACCGGGTCGTAGACCGCGTACATGCACGTTGCCATGCGGTCGGTGCCGAGCCGTTGGGCCTGCTCGTCGAGGTGGTGCAGCACCTCTTGCGGCGGCAGGTCCAGCCCGGCGAGGGTCTGCGCGGTGGTGCGCAGCTGGCCCATGATCGCGGCCGAGGTCATGGAGTGGCCCATGACGTCGCCGACGACCAGGGCGACCCGGCTGCCGGGCAGCGGGATGGCGTCGTACCAGTCGCCGCCGACCCGCGCGGTCTCGGCGGCCGGCAGATAACGGGAGGCCAGCCGGACCCCGGTGGGGCGGGGGAGATGCTCGGGGAGCATGGTGCGCTGGAGTTCGTCGGCGATGTACGCCTCACGGCCGTAAAGGACCGCTTTGTCTATGCCGAGGGCGCTGTGCGTGGCAAGTTGCGCGGCGACCAGCAGATCGTCGGCCTCGAAGGCGAGCCGATCGGGGCGGCGCAGGAACACCGCGGCGCCGATCACCCGGCGGCGGCCGCGCAGCGGGGCGAGGATCGCGCGCTGGCCGGTCGGCACGATCAGCTCGCCGTCGTCGCCGAGCAGTTCGGGCAGCGCGGCACGGGCGGCGGGCGCATCGGCGAACACCGGGCGCACCCCGCGCAGTACTTCGGTGAGGGCGCCGCCGGGCCGGACCTCGCACAGTTCGGCGGTGACCGCGGACAGTTCCGACAGCTCGGGCTCCGGCTGGAGCACCGGCCCGAAGCCGCCGTCGGTGTCCCGGTCCTCCGGGATCCGGTCGGTGCGCCGCAGCCGCAGCACGACGGGGCCGGTGGGCCGTTCGTCGCCGACCGGCAGCGGGTCGCGGAGATAGACGAGGATCGCGTCGGAGAAGGTCGGCACGGTCGCCCGGCACAGCCCCATCACGATCTCGTCGAGGTCTATGCCGCGGGCGATCCGCCGGGTCGCGGCGCCCACGAAGCGCAGCCGGTCGCCGTCCCGGCGCATCGGCATGGGCCGCCCCGGCGTCACTCCGAGGCCGCTGCGGCGCTCGGCGGGGCCGGGCCGCTGCTCGTCGCCCGGCTGGGCCGGTATGCCGTCCGTGACCGGACGCGGGCGATGGGTGCCGTGCTCGGTCGCCGACGGCTGGGCGTGCTCGGGGCCGGTGCCGGAGGTCATGGGCGTGCCCGGGGGCGCGGTCTCCTTCTCCTGGGCGCAGGCCGCGGCCGTCGCCGGACCTGTTGCGGGTGTGTCACCGGTGCGGGCCTGCGCCGGTAAAGCGGTGGACGCCGTCGCGGCGGGCGGCACGGAGGCACGCATCAGCGCCCCGCGGGGGTCCGAGGGGTCGACTCCCGTCTGGGGATGCTCGAAGAAGGCCGGCTGCTCCGTCACGCCTGTCGAATCCGTCCCGTGGGGGCCGCACGCCGCATGCGTGCGTCGTCCCGCCGACTTGCCGATACCCGCAATACGTGCCCCAGGAACGGAATTCCCGCGTGGCCTGAGGCTGTTCCTGTGCCACCGGCACGACCCGCGCCGCCGGCACGACAGGCGCCACGTGCGCCACCTGCCCCCACGGCGCCACCGGCGAACCCCGTGGGGTCCGTGCCGGAGTTCCCCTCGTACCCCTCGCTCACGTCCTGCCGCCCCTCGATGACGTTTGGGATGACGTTAGATCAGACTCGCCGCATGCTTCGGAGTTGCCCCTGAGCGCGCCCTTGCGGAGGACGATCCTACGTTTCTTGACCAGGGGCGCATCAAGGGTCTCATGAGGACACGTGCGCAGGCGTACGGTCCCAGTCCTCCGGCAGTGACGGTACATCCCAGGACGGATCCGGGCGCCAGTTCTGCCAGCCCTCGGAGAACGGCGGCCCCCAGCAGCGGATCGCCTCCACCGCCGAAAGGCCCGCTTCCCGCACCTGGTCCGCCAGCCGCGCGTCCATCAGCCCGTCCCGCTGGGCCTGGGCGAACTCGTCCTCGTCGTGCCACTGCCAGCTGCCGTCCGGTCGTACGGAGATGTCCAGAAAATGGTCCTCGGAGTCCACTCCGCCGTGCCACCGGGTCAGTGGTTCCTCAAGGTTGACGTACCAGTTCTTGAACCGCCAGCCCGGTTCCCAGAACAGCCACACCGACCAGGGCTCACCGGGCCGCGCCAGCTTCAGCACCCCGGTCCCGGCCCACCGGTCGCGCCGTACGGTGCGCGGCTTGGTGTACCGCGACTCCAGCGGCTCGGCGTGCAGCGGGGTGCCGTCGGCGATCACGGGCCGCATGCACTCGGTGCCGGGTGCCATCCAGACGGCGAGTGTGTCGGCGTCGTCCCGTACGACGGTGACGGGCCGTGCGATGTGGAAGCGCGCGCCGGAGTTCTCCCGGTACCGCCACAGGATCTGCGTCCCGGGGACCCAGTACGCCGCCGGATGCGCCGTGTCTTCCACGTATCCCGCGTCTTCCGTGTCTTCCGTGTCTTCCGTGCCTTCCGCGTATGCCGCGTATTCCACGTCCCTCACCGCTCCGCCGTCTGCCATGAACAGATATTAGGTGCCTGGGGCATACGACGCCGGGGAAACCCCGGACGGTTCACACTGGGGACGGCACTGCTGCGTGACGGTTTACGGACGTGTCACGGACGGGTCATCCGCAGGACATCCAGCGCCCGGTCGAGCTGTTCGACCGTCAGGGTTCCCCGCTCGACATAGCCGCCCTCCAGCACCACTTGACGGATCGTCTTCCGCTCGGCGAGCGCCTTTTTGGCGACCTTGGCGGCTTCCTCGTACCCGATGTACCGGTTGAGCGGGGTGACGACGGAGGGGGACGACTCGGCGTACTCGCGGGCCCGCTCCCGATGGGCGACGATCCCGTCGACGGTCCGCTCGGCGAGCAGCCGGGCCGCATTGGCGAGCAGCCGGACGGACTCCAGGACATTCTTCCCGATCACCGGAAGCATGACATTGAGCTCGAAGTTCCCGGCGGCACCGGCGGTGGTGACGGTGACGTCGTTACCGATGACCTGGGCGGCGACCATCAGCACGGCTTCCGGGACGACCGGGTTGACCTTGCCCGGCATGATCGAGGACCCCGGCTGGAGATCGGGCAGGGCGATCTCGGCGAGCCCGGTGCGGGGCCCGGAGGCCATCCAGCGCAGATCGTTGGCGATCTTCGTCAACCCCACGGCGACGGTCCGTAGCTGCCCGCTGACCTCGACGACGGCGTCCCGGGCACCCTGTGCCTCGAAGTGGTTCCGTGCCTCGGTGAACGGCAGCCCGGTGACCCGGACGAGCTCCTCGATCACGGCGGAGGCGAACCCGGGCGGCGCGTTGATCCCGGTCCCGACGGCGGTCCCCCCGAGCGGCAGCTCGGCGAGCCGCGGCAGGGCGGAACGCAGCCGCTCGACACCGTGGCGCATCTGGGCGGCGTACCCGCCGAACTCCTGGCCGAGGGTGACGGGGGTGGCGTCCATGAGATGGGTCCGCCCGGACTTCACGACGTCGGAGAACTCGTCGCTCTTGCGCTCGAGGGCCTGGGCGAGCTGTTCCAGCGCGGGGACGAGATCACGGACGACGGCCGAGACGGCGGCGATGTGGATGGAGGACGGAAACACGTCGTTGGACGACTGCGAGGCGTTCACATGATCATTGGGATGGACATCCCGTCCGAGCCGCTCGGAGGCGAGCGTGGCGAGGACTTCGTTGACGTTCATGTTGGACGAGGTCCCGGACCCGGTCTGGAACACATCGACGGGAAAGTGCTCGTCCCAGACCCCGGCGGACACTTCCTCGGCGGCCTCCTGGATCGCCCGGGCGATGTCCGCGTCCACCACCCCGAGCTGCGCGTTCACCTTGGCGGCGGCGGCCTTGATGCGGGCGAGCGCCTCGATATGGGCGCGCTCGATCCGCTGCCCGGAGACGGGGAAGTTCTCGACGGCCCGCTGGGTCTGGGCCCGCCACTTGGCCCAGGAGGGCACGAGCACGTCCCCCATGGAATCCCGCTCGACGCGATACCCGTCACCACCGGCCACGCGGACCACCTCCGGTGAGGTCAGCGTGCCGGGGGCGCGGGCTATTCCGGGTTTCGCCCCCGCCGCCCCTTCCCGTCCCGACCCTGGGGCTCCGCCCCCGTACCCCCGCTCCTCAAACGCCGGAGGGGCTGATTCTTAGCCGTCCGGCGTTTGAGGACGAGGCCCGAAGGGCCGACAGGGGGGTCTGGGGGCGCAGCCCCCAGGGTCGGGAACGGGAAGGGGCGGCGGGGGCGAAAACCCTCCTACGCCGGCCCGGCGGCCCCCCGAACCGGAATCGACGTGAACGTCGGCTGAGGCGCAGGATCCTGGAAGAAGTCATTCCCCTTGTCGTCGACCACGACGAACGCCGGGAAGTCCACCACCTCGATCCGCCACACCGCCTCCATCCCCAGCTCCGCGTACTCCACGACCTCGACCTTCTTGATGCAGTCCTGCGCCAACCGCGCCGCAGGCCCGCCGATCGACCCCAGATAGAACCCCCCGTGGGCCGCACATGCGTCCGTGACCTGTCGGCTCCGGTTGCCCTTGGCCAGCATGACCTTGGACCCACCCGCCGCCTGGAACTGCTCGACGTAGGAGTCCATCCGCCCGGCCGTGGTCGGCCCGAAGGACCCGGAGGCGTAACCCGACGGAGTCTTCGCGGGCCCCGCGTAGTACACCGGGTGATCGCGGAGGTACTGCGGCATGGCCTCCCCCGCGTCCAGCCGCTCCTTGATCTTGGCGTGCGCGATGTCACGGGCGACGACCAGCGGCCCGGACAGCGAGAGCCGCGTCTTCACAGGGTACTTGGTCAGCTCGGCGAGGATGTCGTCCATCGGCTGGTCGAGGTCGATGCGGACGACATCGCCGTCGGAGGCGTCGAGGTGCTCGTCCGTCGTCTCCGGCAGGAACCGCGCCGGATCGGTCTCCAGCTGCTCCAGGAACACCCCCTCGGCGGTGATCTTGGCGACGGCCTGGCGGTCGGCGGAGCAGGACACGGCGATGGCCACGGGGCAGGAGGCCCCGTGCCGCGGCAGCCGCACCACCCGCACGTCGTGGCAGAAGTACTTGCCCCCGAACTGCGCCCCGATCCCGATCCGCTGCGTCAGCTCGAAGACCTTCTCCTCCAGCTCCTTGTCCCGGAACCCGTGCCCGAGCGCGGAGCCCTCGGCCGGCAGCTCGTCCAGGTAGTGCGCGGAGGCGTACTTGGCCGTCTTCAGCGCGTACTCGGCGGACGTACCGCCGACGACGATCGCGAGATGGTACGGCGGACAGGCGGCCGTACCGAGCGAACGGATCTTCTCCTCCAGGAACTTCATCATGGCGCCCTCGTTGAGGACGGCCTTGGTCTCCTGGTAGAGGAACGACTTGTTGGCGGAGCCGCCGCCCTTCGCCATGAACAGGAACTTGTAGGCGCCGCCGTCGGTGGCGTACAGCTCGATCTGCGCGGGGAGGTTGGAGCCGGTGTTCTTCTCCTCCCACATGGTGAGCGGAGCCATCTGCGAGTAGCGCAGATTGAGCTTGGTGTAGGCGTCGTAGACACCGCGGCTGAGGGCCTCCTCGTCGCCGCCCCCGGTCAGCACCTGCTGCCCGCGCTTGCCCATGACGATCGCGGTACCGGTGTCCTGGCACATCGGCAGCACGCCCGCGGCCGCGATGTTGGCGTTCTTCAGCAGGTCGAGGGCGACGAACTTGTCGTTCGCCGAGGCCTCCGGGTCGTCGATGATGCGGCGCAGCTGGGCGAGATGGGCGGGGCGCAGATAGTGCTGGATGTCGTGGACGGCCTCCTCGGCCAGCCTGCGCAGCGCCTCCGGCTCCACCTTGAGGAACGTCCGCCCGTCGGCCTCGAAGGTGCTGACGCCCTCCGCTGTCACCAGCCGGTACGGGGTCGTGTCCTCTCCCAGGGAAAGGAGATCGGTGTACGCGAACTCAGGCATCGGGCCCATTCCTCACTCGGCAGCCAGGTGCGGCCTCCATCGGCAGCGCTCCCAGCGTAGAACCCGGGCCTGGAGGGCCGGCTGTGAGGTAAGGCTCAGTGAGCGGTGCGGCGATTGACCGTCCACAGGCCTAGTCGCGATCTATCGCGTTTCGGTACGCTGCTGCCCGTGGACCTTCAGAAGCATGCCCAGCAGAGCCCGGCCCCGACCCCCGCGCCGGCTCCGGCTCCGGCTCCGGCGCCGCGTGTCGGCGAGCTGCGCGCCTCGGACGCCGACCGTGACCGTGTCGCCGACATCCTCCGCGAGGCCCTGGCCGAGGGCCGGCTCACGGCCGACGAGCACGCCGAGCGTGTCGAGGGGGTGCTGCATGCCAAGACGGTCGGCGAGCTGGATGTCTTCATCCAGGATCTGCCCGTCGCCCATCAGCGCCCCGCAGCCTCCGGGTACATACCGGTGCCGCCCCGCCCGTCACCGGACGCGATACCCCATGACGCGGACGCCAACGTTGTCGCGGTGTTCAGCACCGCGACCCGCAAGGGCCGCTGGCGCGCGGGCCGACGGCTGCACGCGTACGCGATCTTCGGCACTGTGGAGATCGACCTGAGCGAGGCGATCTTCGAGTACCAGCAGGTCGTCATCAAGGCGATATCGGTGTTCGGCACGGTCGACGTCCGGGTCCCGGAGAACATCTCGCTGCGCGGCACGGGCGGCGGTGTCCTGGGCACCTTCGACGTGCGCACGCTGGACTCGGTGGAGCACGACGCGCCCGTGGTGTACATCGACGGATGGGCCGTGCTGGGCACCGTGGACGCGCGGCCGAAGCGCGGCAAGACCGTGGCGGACATCCTCGACCGGGTGCAGAGCAAGGTCGACAAGGCAGTGCGCAAACATCTGGACCGTTGACGGTTGTGAATGCGGCGGGTTCCGAAAAGATTCGGTCCACCGTTAGTCAGCAGTGTTCACGGGGCCCCGCGTACGGCGGCCCTTCTCCGGCGCGCGGTTGCGCGAACAAGCCACCGTGGCCCGGCTGTTCGGGACCCTGTGCATAGGCACGCCCACAGCGGGTAGGGCTTGCTGCGTCGCCCTCGCTCGCGAAGCCGTCGTCAGGAGTAGACCGTGCTGCAACCGCCGCATTCGTCTCTGCAGGTAGCTGCCATTCCGGCCCAGCGGGTGCCAGTGCGGGACAGGGACCAAGACGCACCGTGGCACACCGAGGCGGTGTGCCGCCGCGACGAGGCAGGCCTGTTCTTCGCGCCGTCCAAGGAGCCCACCGCGGCACGGCTGTCCCGCGAGGAGGCGGCCAAGCGGGTCTGCGCGCGCTGCCCGGTGATGGTCGAGTGCCGCGAGCACGCCCTGCTCCAGCCCGAGCCCTACGGCGTCTGGGGCGGCCTCACCGCCGCCGAACGCCGAGTGGTCCTGGCCCGCCGCCGACGCCGCGACATGGAACTGAAGAAGGCGTCAAGGACAACGACCGGCATAGCCCAGGCGGGCTGACACGGGGGACGCGGACACGGGACTGCGGCGGCTCTCTCAGCGGTCCCGGTCCATTCCGGAACCTTCGCGACTCCGGGCAGGGCAACTCCCCATGGGGACGCGGCCTCTCTGCGACTCCGGCCACGGCAACCGCCTTAAGGGGCGCGGGGCTGTATTGATATGCGGCTCCGCCGCGTGGGCGCGACCAGCCACAACGCAGCCGCAGACAAAGACGCACCCGCAGGCAAGAGGACCCAGTAGGCTCGCAGGTCACAGGGTGATGGGGCGCCCCCACCGCACCGGGGACGCCCCATCACCCTGCGCCGACCCCGGTAGGGGCCCGCAGGCCCGACCTACTTGGCCCGGTCGAAATCAATCGCGCTGTACGCCCGCAACTTACTGAGCCGATGCTCGGAGCTGATCCGCCGCACAGTCCCCGACTTGGACCGCATCACGATCGAATCGGTCACCGCGGTCTCCGAGCGGTAGCGCACCCCGTGCAGCAACTCCCCGTCCGTGATCCCCGTGGCGACGAAGAACACGTTCTCGCCGGACACGAGGTCATCGGTGGTGAGCACGCGGTCAAGATCGTGCCCCGCGTCGAGCGCCCGCTGCCGCTCCTCGTCGTCCTTGGGCCACAGCTTGCCCTGGATCGTGCCGCCGAGGCACTTCACGGCGCAGGCCGAGATGATGCCCTCGGGCGTGCCGCCGATGCCGAGCAGCAGATCGACCCCGGTGTCTTCGCGCAGCGCGTAGATCGACCCGGCGACATCGCCGTCGGAGATCAGCTTGATGCGTGCTCCGGCCTCCCGTACCTCCTTGACGAGCCCGTCGTGCCGCGGCCGGTCGAGGATGACGACGGTGACGTCCTCGGGCGTGGCCCGCTTGGCTTTGGCGATCCGGCGGATGTTGACGGCCACGGGTGCGTCGATGTCGACGAAGTCGGCGGCTTCGGGGCCGGTGACCAGTTTGTCCATGTAGAACACGGCGGACGGATCGAACATGGACCCGCGCGCGGCGGCGGCGAGTACCGCGATGGCATTGGGCATGCCCTTGGCGGCCAGGGTCGTGCCGTCGATCGGGTCGACGGCGATGTCGCAGTCGGGCCCGGTGCCGTCGCCGATGCCCTCTCCGTTGAAGAGCATCGGCGCCTTGTCCTTCTCGCCCTCGCCGATGACGACGATGCCGTTCATCGAGACGGTCGAGACAAGGGTCCGCATGGCACGTACGGCGGCACCGTCGGCGCCGTTCTTGTCGCCTCGGCCGACCCAGCGACCGGCGGCCATGGCGGCGGCCTCGGTCACCCGGACGAGTTCGAGGGCGAGGTTGCGGTCTGGAGCTTCAGAGGGAACCTGCAGGCCAGACGGCAGATTGTGGTTCTCGGTCATCGGGCGCACCTTTCTGATACGACGACGGCCGGATGAGGGTTTCGCCTCTGACTCTATCGCCACACATATAAAATGAGCACAACCCCCCACGGATGAGCGCGCGAGGCGCCTGCGACGATAGGCGCGTGGCAGGTTCGAACGGCAAGCAGAAGACGGCCCGGGACATGATCCTTTCCCTGGGTCTGATCGGGATCGCGGCGGCGCTCATCTACGTGTTCATCCCGCACGACGACCACGCACCCGACCTCAAGCGGGTCGACTACCGGGTCGAACTCCTCACGGCACGGCGCGCGGCGAGCTACCCGGTGGCCGCCCCCGAGGGCCTGCCCGGGACCTGGAAGGCGACCTCCGTCCGCTTCCACGGGGACGACCACGACGCTTGGCACCTCGGGTTCAACGCCCCCGACGGTCAATACGTGGCGATCGAGCAGTCCACCCAGAAGCGCTCCGTCTTCATCGACGACGCCAGCCAGGGCGGCAGTGAGACCAAGGTCACGGAGCAGATCGACGGCCGCACCTGGATCCGCTGCACCGGCGGCCGCTACAACGCCCTCGTCCTGGAGAACACCGCAGACGCCAAGGGCTCGACGACTGTGATCGCGGGCACGGGCTCCTTCGAGCAGCTGACGCAGATGGTGCGGGCGCTGAAGCTGGCATGACGAAGGCCCCCGGCGCGCACACAGCCGGGAGCCTTTCGGGGCGCGGGGGACGCGGGAACCAGGCGTCCGGTGCTGACGACCACGGGGCCGTTACTCGGGGTCTCCCTCCGCCGTCTCCCGCTCCCCGGCGAGCGCCGCGTCCAGCCGGGCCCGGGCGCCCTCCAGCCAGCGCCGGCACACCTTGGCCAGCTCCTCGCCCCGCTCCCAGAGCGCAAGGGACTCCTCCAGCGTCGTACCGCCCGCCTCCAGCCGCCGTACGACCTCGACCAGCTCGTCGCGCGCCTGCTCGTAGCCGAGGGCCTCGTCCGTGTTCGCCGTATCCGCCGTGTCTGTGTTGCCGCTCATCCACCCACCTCGAAAGCCGGTCCGGCCGTCGGTACGGCCCTCTGTCTGATCATCTGCTCGCTGATCGTCTACTTGGCAGCGCCCGCAGCGCCCGTGCCGCCGCCCGTGTCGCTGACACGCACCGTGAACTCGCCCTCGGCGACACGCGCCCGCAGTGCCTCGTCCGCCGTCACCTCGCCCGGATCGCGCACCACATGCCCGTCGGCCCGCTGGAGCACCGCGTACCCGCGCTGGAGGGTCGCGGCCGGGGACAGGGCGACCACGCGCGCGTGGGTGTGCGCCAGCTCCGAATCGGCGCGGTCCAGGAGATGGCCGAGGGTGCGCCGGGAGCGCTCGGCCAGCGCCGCGATCTGCCCGGACCGCTCGTCGATCATCCGGTGCGGATCCTGTATCGACGGCCGGGCCAGCGTGTACGCCAGCCCCCGCTCCTCCCGCTCGACGAACGCCGCGAGGCACCGCCGTGCCCGGTCGCGCAGCTGCCGTACCCGCTCGAACTCCTCGCCCACGTCCGGTACGACCTTCTTCGCCGCGTCGGTCGGTGTGGAGGCGCGCAGATCGGCGACGTAGTCGAGCAGCGGGGTGTCGGGCTCGTGCCCGATCGCGGACACCACCGGAGTACGGCAGGCGGCGACCGCGCGGACCAGCTGCTCGTCGGAGAACGGGAGCAGATCCTCGACGCTGCCGCCGCCGCGCGCGACGATGATCACATCCACGTCGTCGATCTCGTCGAGTTCCTTCACCGCCTGCACCACCTGCACAACGGCGTGCACGCCCTGCACCGGCACATTGCGCACCTCGAAGCGGACCGCGGGCCAGCGGTGCCGGGCGTTCTCCAGCACATCCCGCTCCGCGGCGGAGGCGCGCCCGCAGACCAGCCCGATCAGCTGCGGCAGAAAGGGCAGCGGCTTCTTGCGCTCCGCCGCGAACAGGCCCTCGGACGCCAGGGCCTTCTTCAGCAGTTCGAGCCGGGCCAGCAGCTCACCCATGCCCACCGGCCGTATCTCGGCGGCCCGCAGCGAGAGCTGCCCGCGCGGCGCGTACCACTCCGGTTTCGCGTGGACGACCACGCGCGCGCCCTCGCTCACCACGTCGGCAACGGCGTCGAACACCTGCCGGTAGCAGGTGACGCCGATCGAGATGTCGTACGACGGGTCGCGCAGTGTCAGGAAGACGACGCCCGCGCCCGGCCGCCGCGAGAGCTGGGTGATCTGCCCCTCGACCCAGATCGCGCCGAGCCGGTCGATCCAACCCCCGATGAGCCGCGACACCTCGCCGACGGGCAGCGGGGTCTCGGCGGACGTGTTGAGAGCCATGTCCGCGAGCGTAGCCGCCGCCACCGACAACGCCGCGGGCGCACGGCCGACATCGTGGGCGCACGGCAGCTCCCGTGTGACCGCCCCTGCGCCGTCGCGGCGATCTTCGACCCTCCGGGTGCGGCCTTACGATGGTCCCCATGACTGCTTCGTCTGGCCGCCGTGTCCTGCTCGCCGCCCCCCGGGGCTACTGCGCGGGTGTGGACCGCGCCGTGATCGCCGTCGAGAAAGCCCTGGAGCAGTACGGCGCTCCGGTCTACGTCCGGCACGAGATCGTCCACAACAAGTACGTCGTGCAGACCCTGGAGAAGAAGGGCGCGATCTTCGTCGAGCGGACGGAGGAGGTCCCCGAGGGGAACATCGTGATGTTCTCCGCGCACGGCGTGGCCCCGACCGTCCACGAGGAGGCCCGGCGCGGCCGGCTCGCCACCATCGACGCGACCTGCCCGCTGGTCACCAAGGTCCACAAGGAGGCCGTCCGGTTCGCCAAGGACGACTACGACATCCTCCTGATCGGACACGAGGGCCACGAGGAGGTCATCGGCACCTCCGGCGAGGCCCCGGACCACATCCAGCTCGTCGACGGCCCCGGCGATGTCGCCAAGGTCGAGGTGCGCGACCCGTCCAAGGTCGTATGGCTGTCCCAGACGACCCTCTCCGTCGACGAGACGATGGAGACCGTGGACGCGCTGAAGTCGAAGTTCCCGCAACTGGTCTCCCCGCCGAGCGACGACATCTGCTACGCCACGCAGAACCGTCAGCTCGCCGTGAAGCAGATGGGCGCCGAGGCGGACCTGGTGATCGTGGTCGGCTCCCGCAACTCGTCCAACTCCAAGCGGCTCGTCGAGGTCGCCAAGCTGGCCGGCGCGCGTGACGCGTATCTCGTGGACTTCGCGAGCGAGATCGACGAGGCATGGCTGGAGGGCGTGACGACGGTCGGGGTGACGTCGGGCGCGTCGGTGCCGGAGGTGCTGGTCGAGGAGGTCCTGGAGTGGCTCGCGGAGCGCGGCTACGGCGATGTGGAGCTGGTCAGGGCGGCGGAGGAGTCGATCACGTTCTCGCTGCCCAAGGAGCTGCGCCGGGATCTGCGCGAGGAGGCGGCGGCGCTGACCGCGGAGCGCGGCGGCACGGGCACGCCGGAGGCGTGACGGGGCGGCGGCGGGCGCCTGAGTCGGGCACCCGCGAGGGCCGTACACGGGGCCGTAGACGGTGGCCTTACGCGCGGGGAGCGTGCATGGCTGGGAAGAGACTGTCACCCGCAGGCCGTAACGTATATCCATGAAGATCTTCGGCTTGGACATCGGCGGCTCCGGCATCAAGGGTGCCCCGGTGGACCTCGACATGGGCGATCTCGCGGAAGAGCGCCACAAGGTGCTCACCCCGCAGCCCGCGACTCCCGACGGCGTGGCAGAGGGCGTGCGGCAGGTCGTCGAGTATTACGGCTGGTCCGGCCCGGTGGGCCTGACGTTCCCCGGCGTGGTGACGGGCGGCTCCACGATCCGTACGGCGGCGAACGTCGACAAGAGCTGGATCGACACCGACGCGGGCTCGCTGTTCAGCGAGCGGCTCGGCGGGTTGCCGGTGACGGTGGTCAACGACGCGGACGCGGCGGGCGTGGCCGAGATGCACTTCGGCGCGGGCCGGGGCCGCAAGGGCACGGTCATCATGCTGACCTTCGGCACGGGCATAGGCAGTGCCGTGTTCGTGGACGGCGTCCTGGTCCCGAACACCGAGCTGGGCCATCTGGAGCTGAACGGCCATGACGCGGAGAAGCGGGCGTCCAGCAAGGCCAGGGAGGACGCGGACCTGACCTGGGAGCACTGGGCGCGCCGCGTCCAGCGGTATCTGGCCCATGTGGAGATGCTGTTCTCGCCGGAGCTGTTCATCATCGGCGGCGGCGTCAGCCGCAAGTCGGAGAAGTTCCTGCCGTTCGTCACGGACATCAGGGCGGAGATAGTCCCGGCGCAGCTCCTGAACAACGCGGGGATCGTAGGAGCGGCGATGCACGCGGCGGAGCAGCACGCCTGACGGCTGCCGCCGCCGCCCTCAGCCGCCGCCGTGGCCCTGCCGCCGCTGCCGTACGATCCGCACTCTCCTCACGAGCACGATCAGTCCGGCGATCAGCGTGCCGCCGTAGAGCCACCCGGCCTGGGTGGCCAGGGCGGTGGCCAGCCCCACCAGCCACCCCGCGGTACCGCCGTCGGAGCCGGTGACGGGCACCAGGCCCACGGCGAAGGCGATCGGCAGGACGACGGGCGCGGTGAGCACATCGCCGCCGCGCACCCACAGGGCGGTCAGCACACAGACGGGCAGGAAGAGAACGCCGTAGACGGTGAGGGAGCCGTCGAAGAGGAACTGGTCGGCGGTCCCGAGCAGAAACATCAGCGCACCGCAGAACAGCCCGCCACCGAGCCCGGTGAGCCGGGCCCCGGCGACGGCCGACGACCGGGCCGCGCCTTGCCCGGAGACGCCCCGCACGCTCCCGGGCGGCGGCCGCCGCACCACACCCCCGGACCCGGCACGACCACCGGCACCGGGACCGGGACCGCGGCGGGCCTGCGGCGGCAGACTGGCCCCCTGCCCGCCCCGCCCGGACACAGCCCCGGACGCTGACGCTGCCGCCCCGGCCCCCGCTGCCCCTGCTCTCGGCTGCTTAGCTCGACCCCTGTGTTGCTCCACTGGACCAACTTAGGTCTGTTTATGTGCCGAATCGCCCCTCAGACACGCCGTAGAACAGCCGTTGGCCAAGACCTTGCCGTCCACCGGACCGACCCGCGACCGGCCACCGGACCGGCCCCCGACCGTCCTCCGGCAGGCCGTAAACTGGTGGATCGGCCGATCCGGCCTCTCGCCCGCCCCTCGCCCTCTCATCCACGGGAAGTCGCAACGTGTCGCTCACGATCGGAATCGTCGGCCTGCCGAATGTCGGCAAGTCGACCCTTTTCAACGCCCTGACCAAGAACGACGTGCTGGCGGCCAACTACCCGTTCGCCACGATCGAGCCGAACGTCGGCGTGGTCGGCGTCCCGGACGCACGCCTGACCAAGCTGGCCGAGATCTTCGGCTCGCAGCGGATCCTCCCGGCGACGGTCGACTTCGTGGACATCGCGGGCATCGTGCGGGGCGCGAGCGAGGGTGAGGGCCTGGGCAACAAGTTCCTGGCGAACATCCGCGAGTCGGACGCGATCTGCCAGGTCATCCGGGCCTTCAAGGACGACAACGTCGTGCATGTCGACGGCAAGGTCTCGCCGAAGGACGACATCGAGACGATCAACACCGAGCTGATCCTCGCCGACCTCCAGACGATCGAGAAGGTCCTGCCGCGCCTCCAGAAGGAGTCCCGGATCAAGAAGGACGTGGCCCCGAAGGTCAAGGCGGTCGAGGAGGCCAAGGAGATCCTGGAGAAGGGCGACACCCTCTTCGCCCACGGCCTGGTCCAGGGCACCGAGCGCGCGGAACTCCTCCACGACCTGCACCTGCTCACCACCAAGCCCTTCCTCTACGTCTTCAACGTCGACGAGGACGAACTGTCCGACGAGGGCTTCAAGGAAACCCAGCGCACCCTGGTCGCCCCCGCCGAGGCGATCTTCCTCGACGCCAAGCTGGAGGCCGACCTCGCCGAACTGGACGAGGCCGAGGCCCTGGAACTCCTGGAGTCCGTCGGCCAGCACGAACCCGGCCTCGCCACCCTGGCCCGCGTGGGCTTCGCCACCCTCGGCCTCCAGACCTACCTGACCGCAGGCCCGAAGGAATCCCGCGCCTGGACCATCAAGAAGGGCGCCACGGCCCCCGAGGCAGCCGGCGTGATCCACACCGACTTCCAGAAGGGCTTCATCAAGGCGGAGGTCATCTCCTTCCACGACCTGGTCGAGACAGGCTCGGTCGCCGAGGCCCGCGCCAAGGGCAAGGCCCGCATGGAGGGCAAGGAGTATGTGATGCAGGACGGGGACGTGGTGGAGTTCCGCTTCAACGTGTGAGCAACCCGCTACTGCACGCCAGATGTTCCGTTAAGCGTGCAGGTCGGAAGGGGTTGACTCCTCCGGGAGCCAGCCCCTTCCTCGTCACCGTGCTGGATCGGTGCTGGATACTCTGAACAGTCCGAGGCCGGATCAGCCGGCATCAGGCGCCGTAGACGGTGGAGCGGTGCCCGACGTGTACGACCCACACCACGAGTTCTCCGTTGTCGACCGTGTAGACGACCCGGTAGTCGCCGACTCGCAGTCGACGGCGTTCCGGCTGTGACACGAGCGCGGTGGTGTTGAAGCCGAGGGGGTCGCTCTCCAGTTCGGTCAGCTTGGCCAGAATGCGCAGCGCCATGTCGCGAGGGATCTTCCGAAGCTCGGCCTGCGCCTCGGGTCGGAAGACGGTCCGGTACTCACTCATTGCGCGCCAGCGTCTCCCTCATGATGTCCTCGATCGGGATGCCGGGCGCAGGGTTGGCCATGCGCTCGTCGATGATGCGGTTGATCTCGCGCTCTTCCCATTCCTGGTACCTGCGCAGCACCTCGATGGACACGACGGCGGCGACTTCCTTGCCTCGGCGCGTGATGACGGTGGGCACGTCGTCACGGTCCGCGCGCTCCACGACTTCCGCCAGGTGGGCGCGCACGTCGCGGATGGACTCTATGGGCAGCGGCTGCGTCATGCGCTCAAGTGTATCGAGTGTGCCATGTGTACACAATCGGCGATGTGTGCGCCAGCCGTGGGGCCGGTGCTCGGGGTGGTGGCGCCGGGCCGGGATCAGTCCGGTGGTGTGGGTTCCGTGCCGCTCCAGCGGAGGGTGACGTCGAGGTGGGTGCTGGTGTTGGCGCTCGCCAGGACCGCGCCGAGCTTGGCGTCCAGGACTACGCCGAAGGTGACCTCCACCTCGTCGGGGCGTTGGGCGACGCTGCGGAACTGGCCGATCACCTCGGAGGCGGCGGCGGTGATCGGCGTCAGTGCCTCGCGGAGGCTTGCTCCCGCGCTCTCCAGACGGGTTCCCAGGCCCACGGCTCCGGTTCCGGTGCGGGCGGGTGGGGCTACGAGGACGACGGTCCCGTCGTCCAGGCTGAACTGGATGGCGTCCGCCATGAGGACTCCTGGATGGATCAGCGAGGGTTCGGGGTGCTGCAGAGGGGCGTGGGCGGCGGCGGGGACTGCGGGGAGGAATATCCGAGTTCCTTCTGGACCTTGTTGAGCGCCGCCAGCGGCGGGGCCGACTTTGTGTCGTTCGCGTAGTCCAGGACCGCCCGGTAGAAGGCGGCGGACACATCGGGATCCATCGCGTCGGCGGCGCTGAAGCAGAGCGTGTAACGCGAGGAGTGGAGCAGTTCGGCTATTCGGCCCTGGGTGGCGTTGTCGTACTCCGTCACCTTTACGTTCTTGTCGGCGGAGAGCGCGAAGCCGGGTTCGTTCACCCATGTCTGCTGGGCTTCCGTACTCGCCAGGTACCTGATGAACTCGTCGGCGCTCTTGTTCCGGGTGAACTTTCCGACGAAGTCCGCCGAGACCTCCAGGGTGTCACGCGAGGACGGTGCGTACGTGTACCGGTCGTTCCTCACCTGGTCCGGCTCGAACGGCATCGCGGACAGGGTGCCGTGGCTCAGAGAACACCCCTTCGTGGCCATGCTCTTGGCGGCATCCCGGAAGTTGAGCCTGGACGCGGCTTTGAGGGTTTTCGCTCCGAGGAGGTTCCCCCACGCTGTCCACGCGTCTTTGACGGGCCCCTTGTCCCACTCCGCCTTACCCGAGGCCCAGGCGGTGTAGGTGTCGGCGCCCGCCTGGGAGAGCAGGATGTCCGCTATCCAGTCGGCGCCCGGCCAGCCGGAGGTCGGGCCGGACTCCAGTCCCAGGCACCAGGTGGGGGAGCCGGACCTCGGAGTGGTCCAGCTCCCGGCAGGTCGTGCGGTGGACCTGGCGTCGTACCAGATGAGGCTCTTGACGTCGGCCTTGACGGGGACCGCGTAGACGTCCTGGCCGTTCATGCCGAGACTGCGGAAGGGCTGTACGTATGCCTTCGTGTCCACGTCCAGCTTCAGGAGAGCCCCCTTTTCCTTCCGGTACTTGGCGATCGCTCCCACACTGGGCAGCACGGCCAGGTCGGGCTTCGCGTCCGCGCCCACCGCGGCGTCGAGCTGCTGGGTCAGGGCGCGGGTGACCTGAGGTTCGATGTCGATGTCGCGATGGTCGTGCTCGAAGTCCTTGACGACCGCGTAGAACGCCTTGAACTCGGTGTCCGACCAGGGAACCATGATCGTCACCTTGACCTTCTCCGGTTCGCCGCACGAGACGGACGCCAGGAGCAGCCCGAGGAGCAGGGCGCAGCGCAGGAGCGGTGCCGTGAGTCTTCTCATGGGCGAGGGAACCTGTACTCGGCGAGTCGGGGACGGTAGGCCAGATACGCGAGCGCACCGGCGGCGGCGAGCACCGGCAACGCGATCGCCTTGCGGGGTGGGTCGATCGCGCACATGGCGATGCTGATCGACGCGGTGGCCAGCGGGGCCGCGACGAGAGCCGGGCCGGGGTACCGCCGGAAGAGGTGGGCGATGATGTGGCCGGTCCAGCAGACCAGCAGCAGCATGACCGCCAACGGTCCCATGAACAGGGGCCAGAGGAGGTCGGGGTCGCGCCAGCCCGAGCGGCGCTGGTGATTGCTTGCTGTGGCCTCCAGAACCTCGAGATCCCCGAGCGATTGCTTGAGACCGCCTGTGAAGGGGACCGGGTCCTTGCCGTCGTACTCCCGCGCGTGGTCCAGTGCGTCGCCCGCTCTCTCCAGGCCCGGTTTCCCGTCGAGGACCGCAGTGTTGGCCATCTGGACGCACGTGGCCAACTGGCCCTGGACGAACTGGATGTGGCTCAGTCCCCGCTCCCCGGCCGCGTTTCCCTCCGTCGCCGAGGTGAGATGGGAGCTCACGCGGGCGGTGGCGTTGGCGAACTCGCCGCTGGTGCCGATCAGGTCGATCGCCCCGGTCCGGGAGACGGCCTTGAGAGCGGTGTCGGCGTCCCTGGCCTGGCCGATCGCATTTTTTATGTGCTGGAGGGCCGTGTCCGTGCGGTCAGCGGCGGCGGTCTGCTCTTCGGCCCCGTTCGCCATCACCACGTACAGCACCGCCGTCACCGCCACCATGCCCAGCACGCCCGCCCTAAGCCACCGCAGCACCACGATCGGATGCGGCGAGCGCAGCCGCCCGCCGGTCACGACGCGTCCGCCGGTCATGACCCGCCCGCCCGTCACGACGCGTCCACCGGTCCACCCGCCACACCCGCGTCCCCGAACCGATGCCCGCACTCCTCGCAGAACTTGGCCGCCGGCGACGTCGATGTCGTATCGCACCGTGGGCACACGCGTGGCAATCCGGCCTCGCCGGGCGGGAGTTCTTGCGCGCCGTCCAGCGGCGGCTCGACCGGTCGGCTCACGGTCTTGGTCGAGTCGACGCCGATGCCCAGCATCTGTCCGCGGGCGACGTCCCGCCGCACCCGCAGTCGGCCGTCGGGGCCGTCGGTCGCCACCGAGCGCAGCAGCCGTAGGCGCGTGGTGTCGCGGAGGGATTCCGCGAGGCTTATGGCGAGGCGCAGTTCGCGGTCCGCGCGGTCGAGGTCTCCGCGCAGATGGGCGTCCGCGCAGGCGCGCATGGCCATACCGAGTTCGCGTTCGTTCTCGACACGGGTGAGGTCGGGGGAGCGGGCGATGCCGAAGCCGGGTGTCGAGCGGCGGCGTACCACCATGGCCGCGGTCTCGGAGCAGGGCCCGCGGGTTCCGTCGGGGAACTCGGCGTGCAAGGTGATGCGGGCGGCGCGCAGGATCTCGTCGACGGTCAGACTGTCGGGGTCGAAGCGGAGGGAGACCTGGTACTGGCGGGTCTCCGGAGGCCAGGAGCCCAGGGGAATGTGCGTCTCGCCGTCCTGCTGGTGACGTGCCGTCAGTTCGGCCTCGACCGGGCGGCTCTGCCGTACGAACGCCAACTGGAAACGGCTGTTGAGACGTAAGCCCAGATACACCCGGGGTACGACGATCCGCTGCGCCTCGCGCATCAGGCGGGTGAAGTCCTCCGTGAGGTCGGAGATGGTGACGACGGCCTCGGCGGTGCCGTGCAGGGCCTCGGTGATGCGCAGGAGTTCGGTGTAGTGCCAGTCGTCGCCGAGGCCCCTCGCATCGCAGATGAACCGGTCGACGCACGACGTGAGGATGTTCCCGAGCTGTTCGGGCGTCTCGTGTTCGTTCTTGCCGTCCGTGTAGAGCACCGCGTGGCGCACCGTGCCGGGGGATTCCACCGACGCGAAGAGGCGGCGGGCGCGGTCCAGCCACTGGCCGATCGCCGTGCCGCCCTCCGGGAGCTGGCCGATGACCCGGAGCTTGGCGTCCTCCCGGGCCCGGCCGTCGACGCGGGCCAGACCGCCCGTCGTCGGGAAGATCACGTCGGCCTTGTGGTTGCCCGCGATGATCCCCAGGTGAGTGCCGTCCCGCAGGGTGTCGATGGCCGCGCACATCGCGCGTTTCGCCTCGTCCAGTCGGTGCCCTGACATGGACAACGAGCGGTCCATGATGAGGATCTCGGCACTCCGGGTCTCCGGGGCCGCACCGGCGGCGGACTGCGCCGTGACGGTGATCAGGGCGTCCGCCCGTCGCTCGTCGTAGGGCAGATCCGAGGGTGCGTCCACTTCCAGGGCGAAGCTGAGCCCCAAGGGTGACCTGTCCCCCACCGGCACCACCCGATCTGTCGCTATGTGTTTCGCTGCGCGCCTCGCTACGGAGCGTGCTTGCATCCTCGACGGAACGTGTTACGAGCTTAGCCCCCCGGGTACTGCCCCGGAACGGGAATGACCTGATCGACCTGATCGACCTGATCGGCCCGATCGACCCGATCTTCCATGCTTTCCCGGCCATCCCCATCTCAGCGCCGGACGCAGTCGGTTCGCCAGGTCCACCAGTGCGACGTACTCGTGCTCGGTGGGCGCGTGCGGGCCGAGGTCACGGATCGCGTCGGACAGTTTCAGCCGGTCACGGGTGTGCAGGAACTCCGCGTACTGGATCTCGGCACACAGTGCGGCGGCCGCCGCCTCGCTCACGTCGAGATCCGGAAGGGCCGCCCTGGCCTGGGCCACGTCGTCCTCGGTCGGCGCCTGCCATCCTGCCCGGAGGTCTGGATCGGCAGGATCGGCGGCCGGATCGGCCGGATCGGGGAGGACCATGACGCGCAGGCGTACCGCCGCCACTCGTGCCTCGCGCTCGTAACGGAACTCCTTGGCCAGTTGCTCGGCGATCTCCACCGCCTTCGCGCGCTCGCCCGCCCGCAGCAGTACGCGGGCCAGGCCGAAACCGGCCGCGCCGAGCGCGGGGGTGGTGTCGAAGACCGTGCTGTAGTGCGACCGCGCGACGGTGCGGTCGTCGTGGAGTTCGGCGCACAGGCCGAGGGCGAGGTGCGGTATCAGCTCACCGGGAAGGGCCCTGCGCACTTGGGCCAGCACGGCGGCGGCCCGCTTCGGGTGCCTGTCGGCCAGGGCGATCAGGCCGCAGTACCAGTCGGCCAGCCAGTGCCAGTCGGGCAGGCCTGCCGCCGCGAGCTGTTCTGCCGCCGCCGCGGCGTCCTTTCTGCGCAGGGCGAGCCGGCTCTCGGCCAGTGCGCCGCCGGCCGAGCCCGTGACGCCCGGGTCGTCGGGATCGGACAGGGGGGCCGGGAGGGCGGCTGCGACGTCGCCGGGTTCCGGTGACGAGAACGGCGCGGGCATCGTCAGCAGACCTTCCTCGTCCGGCTGCGCACCGACCCAGTGGGCAAGGGGCCGGGCCGAGCCGAGTCCGCCGTGCAGCGGTTCCGGCACCGAGCCGAACAGGGCGGAGGGCCGCGACACCTGACGACGTGTCGGCGGAGCCGCCACGACCTGCCGGATGACACCGCTGAGCTGCTCCGCGAACTGCCGTGCCGACACGAACCGCCGCCACGGTTGCTCGGGGTCCGTGGCGCGGTTCAGCAGCAGATGGAGCGAGTCGACGCCCGGCGCGGATCGGTCCGTCCACCGGGAGCGGCACACGTCGCGCAGGGTCATGCCCAGTCCGTAGAGGTCGAAGCCGGGGCCGGGCTTCAGATGTTCCGGATCGTTCTCCGGCGGCGCGAAGGCCCTCGTGTACGCCACGACCGGCCCGGTGTCCTTCGTCTGGCTGCGCACCGCGCCGAAGTCGATGAGCCGCACCCTGTCCAGTGCGCCCGCCGGGTGCTCCTCCTGGAAGCGGATGATGTTCAGGGGCTTGACGTCACAGTGCAGCAGGTCCCGGGCGTGCAGGTAGTCGAGTGCCTGGAGGATACGGACACCGTGCGCGAGGACGGTTTCGAGACGGTCGCCGTCGCGGGACGAGAACGGTTCGCCCGGTACGTATTCGAGGACGAGGTACGGCCCTTCGTCCTCGTAGCCCAGGATGCGGACGATGCTGTCGTGCCGGAGCTCGACCAGTACGTTCCGTTCGTGCAGGGCGGTCTTGGCGACCGACTTGTGCAGGGCCTTGAGGACGACGGGGGTCGCGAGGTTGCGGTCGTCGGCGAGGTAGGCGGCGCCGTACGCCCCCGAACCGATGACGCGGGTGACGTCGTAGCGGCCGGCGATGGTGAAACCGCCCGGCTGCGCGAAGTCGAAACGGGTGCCGCAGCGCGGGCAGAAACCGGCGGTCCGGCCCGGCTCGCCGTCGTGGCCACGGCCGACCGGCTGCCCGCAGGAAGGGTTGGGGCAGAAGCGGTGCGCCTCGCCGACCGGGTCCGACGAACCCGGCGGTACGTCCGGGGCCTTGGGACTCTCCAGAGCCTTGGGAATCTCCGGGGTCTCCGGGGCCTGAACGGGGTCGACCAGGCCGAGGCCGTACCAGGGGTCCGGGCGTACCTGCGCCACGCCGACGCCCGCACCGGCCCGCGCCGACGGTTCCGGTGCCGAGGCGCGGTCCGCCGACGCGGCGTCGTCCTGCGGCAGCGGCTGCCGGTCGCACACCTCGCAGAAGCCCTGCTCGTCGATTGCGCCGCGCCCGCAGCCGGGACGGTTGCACATCTGACGGCTCATCCGCCTGTCACCTCTCCTCGAACCGTCGGTTGACCTCGTCGATGTAGCGCTTGACCAGCTCGCCCGCGACCCCGAGGTCGATCGGCTCGGTCTGCAGTGCGCGGGCGGCGGGGGCGTGCCACTCGGCGAGCCGCCGGTCCTCGACGCCGAAGTGGCGCGCCGCCCGGACGCGGTGCAGTTCCAGGGAGGTGGTGAGGTCCCTGTAGGTCGTGATCATCCGGCCCAGGTCGTGCTCGAACCGGGCCAGGGCGGTGCGGGCGTCGGCGGCCTGGTCGTATATCGCGGTGAGTTCGGGGTTGGGTTCCGTGGCCCGGGCCACGGCCAGCCGGACCCGTAGCCGGGGCGCGGCCAGGCGGGGCAGCCGGGGTGCGGCGAAGAACCGTACGCCCCACTCCTGTTGGAGCGCGGAAGCGGCGTCCTCATGATCGGCGAGTTGTCCGACGGCCGTCTGGACCTCGGCGGCGCTCACACCCCGGGCGGCGCCCCCGCGCAGCGGTTCGGGATCGAGGGAGACGTCGTAGGCCAGGCCGTCCGGTGGCGTGCCCTCGAAGCCGAGGACCAGGCGGACCCCGCGCGACCGGGCGCGGGCGGCCAGTTGCCCGAGCAGTTCCCGTACGAGGTCTTCCGGGTCCTCGGCCCGATCGACGCCGCCCACCACCAGGCAGGCGGGCGGCATGCGGCGCAGCAGTTGTCTCCGCACCTCCCTGGCGTTTCCGCCCTCGAGCCCGAACCGGCCCGTGAGATAGCCGCTGAGGTCGCCGGCCGATTTGCCGCGCGCGTCGTAGGCCGCGTCGATGGTGCCGAGCCCGAGGACCGTGTCCCCGGGGGCGTCGGTGAGTTCGGCGTCCGTGACGCCGGGCCGGGCCGCCGGATCGGCCGTCCGCACCAGACGGACGAGCCAGGAGTCGCCCACGGCGGTGGTACCGCCGGTGCCGACGACGGCGGTGCCGGACCAACCGCTGTCGAGCAGCCGGGTCAGCTCCTGGGTCAGCGCGAGCCGCAGCGGGTCGCCCAGTACGTCACCGAGCAACTCGCTGCGTGAGTGTCCCAGTTCGTCAGTGCGGTCACCGCCGGTGAACTCCTTTATCCCGGGCAGATACCTCAGGATCGTCTCGGTCGGCAGCATCCAGGCCGCCTTCTCGTCACCGTTGACGTAGTCGGCCACCACGATGCCGATCACACGGCCGCAGAACTCGCCGCCCACCGCCATCGCCCCGGCGCCCGAGTATCCCGGCTCGATCCATGGGTCGCCCTGGTGGATCCGGTTCAACAGGCCCAACTCGCCCTGCCGGTGCCCCGATCCCGCCAGCCGCGCGTCCGTCTGCATGCCGAACGGTTCGTGCTGGGGAAAGCCGTACATCCGGACCGTGCCGCCGGAGAGGGGCGCCTTCCACAGTGTGGTCCGGGTGCCGCAGTTGGCCGGCTCGTCGAGTTCGAGCAGTGCCACATCGCCGCGCTGCGTGCCGTGTTCGTGCACCCAGGTGCCCGGGGCCACGTGCGCGGTGCGGGTCCACTCGGGGCGGCATGCCGCACTGCTGATCCGCACGTGAGACGTGGTCCCCCCGGGTGCCGCACCGGCGTACCGGACCACGTGCGCGCAGGTGAGCACATGGCGGTCGTCGAGCAGTACTCCGGCGCCACAGGGCGTGCCTTCTTCGTCGTCCACTCGCACACGCCACGGACGGTCACTGTGGTGATGCAGCGCCATATGCCCAAGGTAGGACAACGAGCGTCACATTGCCCCGGGTTGTCGTGAGGAGATCGGTTGTGGCCTTTGTGGCCGTCCTGGCGGTCACCGCTGTCGTGGCGGTCACCGCTGTCGTGGCTGTCGTGGCCGTCCTGGCCGTCCTGGCCGTCGCGGCAGTCGCGGCAGTCGTGGCAGTCGTGGCAGTCGTGGCAGTCCTGGCAGTCCTGGCCGTCCTGGCAGTCCTGGCCGTCACGGTCGTACGTCCAGTTCGGCCAGCGCCACCGTCTTGCCGCGCACGCTCACCCGCACGTACCGGACCGCGTTTCCGTCCACCGGGTGCCAGCCGTGTCCGTCCGCGGAGACCTCGACCGCCGATGACGTCGGCGTCTGCCGCCAGATCGGCCGGACCGCGCCGACGCCCACCCTGCGTCCCAGGTCGACGGTGAGGGCGCCGTGTTCGGCGGCGGGGGACCAGACGGTGGCCGGGCTGCCGTCCACGGCTGCCTCCGGGTACTGCCCCGGTTCGGCCGAGGTCGCCGTCACCGTCCGGCAACGGGCCAGGTCGGGGGTGGGGACGAGGTCGGGGCGGCGGGTCTTGAGAGTGACCGTGCCGGAGAGCGTGAAGCGGCCCTCCGGGGTCTCCAGGGGGATCGGGTCACCCGAGCGCAGCCGGACCGTGGTGGTCTCCGGCCCGATCTCGATGTCGTACGCCCGCCCGCGCCACCGCACCCCCGACAGGCGCACGCCGTGGGTGAGTTGGGGCGGGAGCGTCGGGTCGAGGCGCAGGGCGTCGGCGCGCAGCCGCAGACCGGTCAGGCCGTGCGTGAAGACCTGCAGGAAGCCGCCCTTGCCGGTGAGGAAGTCCTCGGCGGGGGAGCCCGCGAGCGGGTCGGAGGCGCCCGCCTTCTCGCCGCGCGACTCCGAGAAGATCGCGAACGGGCCCCGAGCGAAGGGCTGGTAGGCGCGCCGCAAGAAGGTGTACGCGCTGCAGCCCGGCTCGCCGATCGCGGCCGCGTCGATCGCGTGCACCGAGTCGGTCATGGCCGGACCGTCCGGGTCGGTGCGCGCGGTGTAGTAGTCGAGCGTGGCGGCCGCGGCGCCGTCCGGCATGGGCCACTCCAGCGGGTAGACGAGCAGCACGGTGTCGGCCTGCTTGATCGGGGAGCCGTCGTAGCCGTCGTACTGGAGGAAGACCTTGCGCCGGGGGTCGTACGGAATGCGCAGCCGTCCGGCGATCCGCCGCCAGTCGGCCGGGGCGGGGTTGCCCAGCACACGGGCGGCATCGGCCGCGGCGCGCAGCGCGGTTGCGGCGACGGCGTTGGTGTAGACGCCGTCGGTGACGCCGTTGCTGTACTCGTCGGGACCGGCCACTTCCCTGATGGAGTAGGAGCCGTCGGCGTTCGCGGTGACCCGCGAAGCCCAGTACCGGGCGAGCCCGTCCAGCAGTGGCCACCCCCGCTCTTGCAGCCATTCCCGGTCGCCGGTGGACAGGTAGTACTGCCAGGTGGCGAGCGCGATGTCGCCCTGGAGGTGGTTCTGGGTGACGCAATGCGGCGGCTGCCAGCTCTGGCACTCGTTCCACAGCCGGCCGTGGCTCGCGCTCGTCCAGGGATAGAACAGCCCCTTCACAGCGGTCCTCGCCGCGTTGTCGGCGGCGGCCGCGCGGGTGCGGTACCGGTACTCCAGCACCGGGCGGGCCAGCTCGGGGCGGGTGGCCAGCAGCGCAGGGAACATCCACGTCTCCGCGTCCCAGAAGATCAGGCCTGCGTAGTTGTCGCTGGTCAGCCCTGTCGGGGCGACGCTGTCCCAGGCGCCCGCACGCAGCGACGACAGCAGGCCGTACTGCGCCGAGCGCACCCAGAGCTGCAGGTCGGGGTGGCCGGGCACCTCGATGTCGGCGTCCCACAGAGCACGCCAGGCGTCCTGGTGGGAGCGGAGCAACGCCGCCCACCCGCGCACGGCGGCCCGGTGCGCGGCGGCGCGGGCGGCGGCGCGGGGGGCGCGGGAGGTGAGGGCGGTGTCGACGCCGACGTACTTGACGGCGGTGTAGGTGCGCCCGGAGCGGACCGGAAAGGTGACGTCCTGACGGACACTCAGTTCTCCTCCGGCACTGCGGGGTTGCTGCAGATGCCCGCCCGGCGCCTCGAAGGTGGACGCGACCGCGCCGTCGATCCCGGTGCCGTCGGTGCGGAACGCCACGCCGATCGTGCGCGCGTCGACGGGGCCCGCACCGGTGCGCGCGACACGGCGGGCGCCCCGGCCGTCGATGCGGTCGGTGAGCGTGAGCCGGCCGTCCCAGTGCGGGGTGACACGCAGTCGTACGGCTCCGGTGTGCGGGTCGTCCCGGGAGGTGAGGACGTCGTACGTGAGGTCCGTGCGGCGGCCGTCGGAGCCGGTCCAGGTGAGGCTGGTACGAAGCCGACCGCACCGCAGGGACAGCGTCTGCCGGTACCGGCTGACCCGGCTGCGGGCACCGTAGGTCTCGCCGTCGGCCGTCACATCGAGCCCGGTCCAGTTGGGGAGCGCGGCGAGCGCGTCGCGGCCGGCGGTGTTCTCGGGCCCGCGGGCGTACAGCCCGGAGACGAAGGTGCCGTCGTAGCGCGGGGTGTACAGAGGCCAGCCGGTCTTCTCTCCGGTGGCCGAGTATCCGGCGCCGGTGGGCGGGACCCGGGTGGCGAGGTATCCGTTGCCGACGTAGGGGTGGGGATCCTTCGCGTCGATCCGGACGGCGGTGGGGGCCCAGCCCGGGGCCGTGCACCCGTCGCCGGGGGAGCGGGGCGCGGCGTGCACCGCGGGGAGGGGGAGGGACAGCGGCAGGAGCAGGGCGGAGGCCAGGAGCGGGGCGATCAGGTGGGGGTGCTTCATGGGGCGACGATGCGGGGAGGGAGGGGGCGAAGGGTTGAAATACGTGGGGAATTACCACGAAGGGGTGTGAACGGAACCCTCCCTTGTGCCTGCACCGGCGGACAGCACGGCAGAAGCCGGGCCCGTTTGTTCTGCTCAAGGGCGGGTCGGAATGGTACGCTATTCGGTACCACTTGAGGATGGGAGTCAGCTCATGTCGATAACGGCGACCGAAGCCCGCAAGGCTCTCTTTCCGCTGATCAAGAAGGTCAACGACGATCATGAGGCCATCGAGATCGTCTCCAAGCACGGCAACGCCGTGCTCGTCTCGGCCGAGGACTACGCGGCACTGCGCGAGGGCTCGTACCTGCTGCGCTCTCCCGCGAACGCTCGTCGGCTCCTCAAGGCGTATGAGAACGCCCTGGCCCACGCCAACGTGTCGGAGCGCGACCTGATCGACCCCGACGTGCCGGATGCCGCTGGTGAGGGTGCCGAGTGAGGCTCGTCTTCGAGGATCAAGGCTGGGAGGACT
The DNA here is from genome assembly GCF_054729195.1 of Streptomyces sp. YIM S03343. Lineage (NCBI taxonomy): Bacteria > Bacillati > Actinomycetota > Actinomycetes > Kitasatosporales > Streptomycetaceae > Streptomyces > Streptomyces sp. YIM S03343. The sequence continues at coordinate 3,392,853 of NZ_JBPUKX010000001.1, read as the reverse complement.
ACACGTCCTGGCTCAAGAACGATCGCAAAATGCTCGCGCGGATCAACAAGCTCATCGAGGACGTCAAGCGTGACCCCTTCACGGGGATCGGCAAGCCTGAACCGCTCAAGTACCACTTGCCCGGGGCGTGGTCGAGGAGGATCGACGACGAGCACCGCCTTGTCTACCTGGTGACGGCCAAGGAGATCGTGATCCTCGCGGCGCGCTATCACTACTGACCGCTGGCACCTCGGCCGTCCATGCCTCGGCGTCCGGGGTCCCCGGGCTTCTGCTGTCAGACCGGACGGTCGAGTGTGGCGGTGAGCAGCGGTTCGAGCTGCCGCGCGACCTGGTCCAGGGGGTCTGCGCTGCGCTTGGCGCGGCACATGGCGGTGGCGCCCTCGACCGAGGCCACGACGAGGGCCGCCAGGTCCGCGGCCTGATCGGGGGCGACCCGGTGCTCCGTCAGCGCTTCGGCGAGCAAGCGCTCCCAGTCCTCGAACGCCTCGGCCGCGGCGGCGAGGGCGGACGGGTTCACGTCGGCCGCCGGCTCCTCGACGGAGACGGCCAGCACGGGGCAGCCGGCACGGAAGCCGCTGTCCACGACGATGCCGCGCCACAGCGCCAGAAAGGCGCGCAGTCCGGCGACCGGGCCCGCGTCCAGATCCTTGCGGAGGATGCGGGAGACCGCGTCCCCCGCGTATCTGACCGCCTCGGCGGCCAGTTGCTGCTTGCCTTCGGGGAAGTAGTGGTACGTCGAGCCGAGCGGCGCCTTGGCGTGCTTGGCCACCTCCCGGATGCTCGCCGCGCTGAGCCCACGCCTGCTGATCAGGTCGGCCGCACCGGCCACGATGCGCTCACGCGACGGCGCGCCGGGTCTGGTCACAGTGGAACTCCCCTCTGGATATAACGCTCGTCATAGTCTAGCGTCGGCTTCGGTTATAACGACCGTCATAGGCGGGCTGCGGGCTGTAGGCCGTTCGACCGCAGTCCACCGACGGGGACCGCTGACTCAAGGAGGAGTCCGTATGCCGATGATCCGGCTCACCGTCCCGACCGGTTCTCTGACCGAGGAGGGCCGCGCGACCGTCCGGCGTGACCTGGCCGCCGTACTGCTGCGCTGGGAGGGTGCGCCCGACACCGCGTTCTTCCGTGCCCAGGCGTGGAGCTATCTGATCGAGCTGCCCGAGGGGGCGCAGACCACCGCCGAGGACGACGCGCCCCGCTTCCTGGTGGACGTCACCGTCCCGCAGGGCGCGCTGTCCGAGCGGCGCAAGGCCGGCCTCGTAGAGGACGTCACCAAGACGGTGCTTGCCGCCGCCGGGCTGTCCCAGGACGACGCCCTGCGGGTGTGGGTGCTGGTGCACGAGCAGCCCGACGGCACCTGGGGCGCGGGCGGCTCGGTCATCCGCTACGCCGACCTGGTGGCACTGGCGAAGGGGCAGCGGACCGATGCGTGAGCTGACCTACGTCGCCCGGAACACCGTCGAATGGCGTGAGGCACCCGACCCCGAACTCCGGTCCGGCGTGGAGGCGATCGTCGCCCCGGTCGCGGCGACCTCCTGCGACGTCGACGCCATGATCCTGGCCGGGCAGGGCTTCATCGACCCGCCGTTCGCCCTCGGGCACGAATGCGTGGCCCGGGTCGTCGAGACCGGCGACGCCGTGACCACCGTGGCCCCCGGCGACCTCGTGGTCGTCCCCTGGTCGATCAACTGCGGCACCTGCGACAACTGCCGCGCCGGGCTGACCGCCCACTGCACGGCCGTACCGCACATGGCCATGTACGGCGCACCCCTCGGTGGCACCTGGGGCGGGCTCTTCTCCGACCTGGTCCGCGTCCCCTGGGCGGACGCCATGCTGGTGCCGCTGCCCGGCGATCTGGACCCCGTCGCCATGGCCTCCGCCAGCGACAACTGGTCCCTGTCCTGGCGCCTGGTCGCACCCCATCTGAAGAACAGGCCGGGAGCCCGCGTGCTGGTCGTGGCCCGCGGCAGCATCGGCCTGTACGTGTGCGACATCGCCCGCGCGCTGGGCGCCTCCGACGTGCTGTACGTCGACCCCGACCCCGAACACCACAAACTGGCCCAGGGTTTCGGCGCACGTACGGCCGAGACGATCGAACCGATCCGGCACGGCTTCGACCTCGCGGTGGAGGCCACCGGCCGTGTCGACCAGCTCGCCCTGGCCGTCACCTCCCTCGCCCCGGAAGGAATCTGCGAGTCCGCGGGCAACCACTTCCGCCCTGGCGAACTGCCGCTGCTCGACATGTACCTCACGGGCGTCACCCTGCGCATCGCCCGCGACAACGTCCGCAACCACATCCCCGACGCGCTGAGCCTCGCCTCCTCGGGAAAGGTCGCACCGGATCGGGTCGTCTCCCACGTTCTCGACTGGGAACAACTCCCCGACGCGCTCCCCGAGAACCACCTCAAGCCGGTCTTCGTCCGCACCGACGTCTGACCACGGGCCCCGCCGCGACCGGGACCATCCGTTCGTCGGCTCCGTCTTCGCCAGGGCAGGCTGCAACAGGAGGGCAAGGTAAGATTCAATCTACGTAATAATCCATCTACGTTAAATACCCTGGAGTGTGTCATGGAATTCCAAGGCCGGGCCGGGGATCTTGAACTGCTGGCCGAGCAGTACCGGGCAGTGGCGCAGGGCGTCGGAGCCACTCGCGGACGGGCTGTGATCATGACGGGCCGACGCCGAGTGGGGAAGTCGCGACTGGTCCAGGAGTTCTGCGACCGCTCGGGAGCGCCGTACGTGGTCTTCCAGGCCACCCGGGGGCGTAACCCCGTGACCGAGCGCGCCGACTTCGCCGCGACCCTCGCGCAGTCGCCACTGCCGGGTGTGGAGCTGGTCGCCGGCCTCCAGGCGCAGGACTGGAACCAGGCCCTGCGTTCGCTGGCGCTCGCGGTACCGGATGACTCACCGAGCATCGCGGTGATTGACGAGGTGCCCTGGCTGGTCGAGCAGGACAAGGAATTCGAGGGCGCACTCCAAACCGTCTGGGACCGCCACCTGTCTTCCAAGCCCGTGCTTCTGCTTCTGGTCGGCAGCGACACATCGGTGATGGAGGCACTGCAGTCCTACGGGCGCCCGTTCTTCGGCAGGGCCGCGAAAATGACCGTCCGTCCTCTGAACCTGGCCGATGTGCAGGCCATGACCGAGCTGGACGCCGCCGGGGCCGTCGACGCCCAGTTGATCACGGGAGGATTCCCCGAGATCGTGCAGTCGTGGCGGCCGGGTATGGGGCGTACCGCCTTCTTGCAGGCTTCGGTCGCCAACCCCCTCTCGCCTCTGCTGGTGGCGGGCGAGCTGTCCCTGCTGGGTGAATTCCCCGAGGCCTCGCACTCAAGGGCCGTACTGGAAGCGGTCGGCAGCGGTGAGCGCACGTTCAGCACGATCGCGGCCCACGCCGGCGGCGCCGGCGCCCTGCCGTCCGGCACGCTCGCTCCGCTGCTGGCCATGCTGCAGACCAAGCGGGTCGTGGCCGCCGACCTCCCCCTGTCCGCCAAGCCCGACAGCAAGAACAAGCGTTACCGGATCGCCGATCCGTATCTGCGGTTCTGGCTGGCCTTCCTGGCCCGCGCGATCCCGCTCATCGAGCGTGGCCGCGGTGACCTGGCGCTGGAACGCATCGAACGGTCATGGACCACCTGGCGCGGGCGAGCGGTCGAGCCGCTGATCCGCGAGTCCTTGCTGCGCCTGATGCCCGACGACGACTGGCCTGAGACCGAGGCCATCGGCGGTTGGTGGAACCGTCAGAACAACCCCGAGATCGACCTCATCGGTGCGGATCGTGAGCCGGTGGCCCGGCAGGTGCACTTCGTCGGGTCGGTCAAATGGCTGGAGGCCCAGCCTTTCGGCCGTCATGAGTACGACGCCTTGGTACGCGACATGCTCGCCGTCCCCGGAACCGACCCGGATACCCCACTGGTCGCGGTGTCCCGCTGCGGGGTGACCGACGATCTGCCGCTCACCGCGCACTGGGGGCCGGAGGACCTCGTACGGGCGTGGCAGCCCCGCTAGCCGACCGCAGAACCCGATGCCGGGCCTTGCCCGCGCCTCGCGTTGCGGCGCGTACTGCGGGCCCTAAAGCAGGTGGTCGGCCTTGCCGGCCTTGATGTCGGTGATGAGGGTGCGCAGGGCTTCGAGGGAGTCGGTGAGGTAGCGGTCCTCCTGGCCGCTGACGGCTATGTAGCCGTTGCTGTCGGCGGTGGTGCCGAGCCGGAACACCGGGCCCGCCGGTCTGTCGACGACCGTCCGCCGCACCGGACATGACTGACATGGTGCAGCGGACGTCACTTCTGCCGCGCGGGACGTGCGACCTCGGTGAGCAAGGGACGACCGGCGTCAGAGCTCCACGTGAACGCTGGTCAGCGCGGCACCGAAGTCGTCCTCAGAGTCGCGGACCGTGATGCCGGCGGCTTTGCCGCACACGGTGCGGGAGCCGCTGAGGACGGGGCCGGACGCGGCGCCCCGGGCGGTCCACAGGCAGCCGTCGCCGTTCTCCTGGGGAATGCCGACGACGTGCCGGAGTCGGAGTTCAGCGGATGCGCGGCGGGCACAGTTTCCCGGCGGGGCTGGCTCAACAGCCGGCCGACGATGGAGAGCACGGTGTCGGTCAGCTTGTGTTCAGGGCCAAGTCGAGTACGACATAGCTGTGGTGCTCGCGTCCGTGCGGTGAGCGAACCGTTGACACAAGGACCTCGGCGGTGATCAGACGGTTCGCGTAGGCGCTCAGCAGGCTGGTGACTTCGTGATCCACGCGCGCTGTGATCACTCCTCGGTCCGCTGTTTCGATCTCAACCGTTCCCCGCAGCACACTGCCGCCGACGAGCCTGCCCGCCAACTGTTCCGAGTGCTCCTCGGGTTGTACGGCGCGCAGCGCGTCATGGCATCGTTGGGCGTTTCTTGAGCCGAGGCGGGAGGCACGCACACCGTTGTACGGCGAACTCCAGGTCAGGCTGACGTCGGTGCCCGAGTCGGCGAGTACCTCTGTCAAGTCGGCGAGACGGTTGAAGACCCGCCCGCCCAGTGGCAGCGCTGTTTCGAACACCGCGTCGATGGCCCCTGGGCCTGCCTCCGCCCGGTCGGTGATGTCGAGGACGGTTCCCATCGCGCGGTCGAGCAGCGACTCCGTCGAGACCACCTTCGGTAGCGGTAGCTCCTCGTCGTCTGCCGGTGCTTCCTCCAGGACCATCCCGTACGACGAGGGAAAGGTTGCCGCAGCGTAGAGCCGTGTCGCCTTTCGGACGGCTTGCGGCAACGGACCGTAGTCGTGTGTGGGGCGACTCTCATCGAGTGCGTGGGCGACGGTGGTGACAGCCTCCTGGAAGAGGGCCAGCCACCGTCCGAGTACGGACGACTCCACGCGATGCTCCCTGACGGGCGTCCCTTCGAGAGCCAACCTGAGTGATCGCCGAGCCGTACCGGCTTCGGCATGGCCGGTTTCATATCCCACGGTCTTCAGCAGCTTGCGCCGCTGTGCCGCGGTGAACTCCTCCGCCGACCGCACCGGATGATGACCCTCTGCTTTGGCACGGTTGGCCCGCATCCAGGCCTTCAGGGCTTCCTTGTCCGAGGGGTCGGGCAGGTTCTGCGGACTGTTCACAGCAGCACCTCCACATATCCTCGCCGGGCCCTCTCAGAGATGCCATTCTGTCCGCTCCGGCAGCGCTGCCACACCTCGTCATAGACCCCGAGGCTCTCGAAAACCTTGTGGTCGCCGACCGCCATGGCCCCAGTCACTCCCAGAGAACGGAAGTCCTCCGTCTCGGGAAGGCACAGGACATATGCGTCCACTCTCATGGCATGGCGTGTGCACCAGTCCTTGGTACCCAGATTGTCAAGGTAGTCAACCGCGTCGGCGTCTGCCATCGCCCGGCTGTATGCATCCGGAGGCACGAGGTAAGTGACGTCGATGTCCTCGGGATCCACTTTGCCGCTCACGAAGCTTCCGGCCAGCCATAGCCGCCCCACCACTCCGGTTGTGAGTTCCACCATGGCGTAGTGGGCCTGCAGCTCCCCGAAGAGGTGGCCGCGCGTGGACGAGTCCGTGAAGGGAGCCGCCTTCACCAGTTCCGACTCGACCTCGTCCCAGGTCAGCGGAAACCTGCCCGGGGTAGGGCACTCCGTGACGGGATCGAATGCGGGTAATGGTGACATACGGGCCCTTTGGTCAGATGGTGAACGCAGAGTCAACGTAATGGATCTCTCGGTGATGTGTGGGCCGAATGTGTGAACGCGCGGCGCAGTCACCGGCCGACCGCAGGTCCACGGCACCCGAATGAGTGATAGGGGAAGCGGCGGCTCCTCGAAGATCTCGGCCGCAGACGATCCTGGAGCCGACCTCACCGCCAGCACGCTGTTCCCTTTCTCCCAGACATCCTTGTGTTCTCCCAATCGCCCTCGGGCAGATGGCCGAATGAGCGCCTGGACGTACGTCTCATCCGTCACACCGCAGTTGCAGGCCAGTGTGGGCAAGCGGTCGGCGCTGATGGTCCGGACGCCGGACTCGATGTTGGAGATCTTTCCTCGATCCGCGCCCAGCAGGCCCGCCGCGAACTCTGCGGACATGCCTGCCGCAGTACGGATGCGCCTCTGGCTCGCCGTCTCGGCCCCGGGCACCGGCAAACCCCAACTGGCCCACCCGGACATGGACTCCGAGACCGGCCGGGCCCTGATCCTCGTCAACCGCCTCGCCACCGCCTGGACCGTCAGGCCCCGCCCCACGCGCGGAACATCCGTGATCGCGGGCTTCCCCCTCCGTCGGAACGGTTGACGCGGCGGGGCCGTCGGCGAGAGGGGCGCAACCGATTGGGCGTTGGCCGTCCGCTGTGGGACCGGGCGGCCGCACGTCTGCGCAGGCCCGGCCCCCTCCAGCGGCTCGGTAAGGACGGCGGGCGTCAGACCTCGACGTGGGTGCTGGTCAGCGCCGCGCCGAAGGCGCCCTCCGTTCCGCGGACCGTGATACCGGAGGCCTTGCCGCACACGTCGTAGGAGCCGCTGAGGACCGGTCCTGACGCGGCGCCTCGGGCGACCCAGACGCAGCCGTCGCTGTTTTCCCCGGGGATCCCGACGACCGTCTCGGCCTTGCCGTCCTTGTTGAGGTCGGCGAGGTGGACGGCGGCGCCGAACTGGTCACCGGACTCGGCGGTGTCGGGGACACCGGCCGTGTTCTGTGTGTACCCGGCCGCCTTGGCCGTGGTCAGGCCCGAGGCCGAGCCGCGCAGCAGCACCACGGTACCGGCCGCCGCGCGGGTGCCGATCCCCTCGCCGGGAGAGCCGACCAGGACGTCGGCGTACCCGTCCCCGTTCACATCGCCGGTGCTGAGCGACTGGCCGAACTGGTCGCCGTTCTCCCCTGTCCCGGGGACGCCTGCCGTGTCCTGGTGGACGACCTTCGGCTTCTGGTCCGGGGTGATGCCCCGTGCGCTGCCGTAGAGGACCTGGATCTCACCGCCGCGATGCGCCGCGCCCTTCTCGCCCGCGAGGTAGTCGTCCTCCGCGATGCCGGTGACCAGGTCGCCGTATCCGTCACCGTTGACGTCACCGATCACGCCGGCGTGACCGTCGGCGTGGGGGAGTTCGGTCGGCCGGGTGGACGGGTCGCTGCCGTCGCGTACCGGTCCGTCCATGTGCACCGGTCCGCGCAGATCGCCGTCCGTGGGGCCGGGCAACCAGAACCGCTCCGCCTTGCCGTCGCCGTCGACATCGCCCATCACCACACCGCGGGCTTCGCCGATACTCCGCTCGCGGTAGCCGGAGGCGGCCTTTCCCGCACGGGTGAAGGGGCCGCCGTAGGAGGAGCCCTCGCAGCGGGAGCCGACGGTGAGTTCCGGCGCGCCGTCGCCGTTCATGTCGCCCGAGGCCAGGGACATCCCGAAGCCGCAGGACGTCATGCCGTCCCCGTACCCGGACGGCGGGGAGATGTTCGCGCCGCCCTTCAGCCCCTTCGGTCCTCCCCACACGACGGTCACGGAGCCCCGGCTGCTCCGGCTGCCCACACCCTCCTCCGGGGTGCCCACGATCAGGTCCGCATACCCGTCCCGGTCCAGATCGGCGCTCGTCACCGCCGTTCCGAAACGGTCCCATGCCTCGGGATCTCCGGGGATTCCCGCCGTCGCCTGCGTGATGACGCTCCGGCGCGTGGTGCCGACCGACGAACCCGACCCGTACAGGACGACGACGGCCCCGGCCTGCTCGACGCCGCCATCGGCAGCGTACGGAGCACCGACGGCCAGGTCGCGGTAGCCGTCGCCGTTGAAGTCGTCCTGGACGGCGGCCGTGTTGGCCCCCTTGTAGGGCGCGGCGGCCGACGAGGACACCGGCGATAACGCGGCGACGACGGTGACAAGCACCACGGGCGCCGATGTGACTGCTCTGCGCAACGGAACTCCTTGACTTGGACAACGGTCGCCCCACTCGACGCGGGAGATATCCCAATGGTTGTGCGGAGGTACTGATGCGCCGCGCGGCGGCAGGGCTCCCGGGCCGCCGTGGCCGTCGTATTCCACAGGGCATGGGTGCGATACGGACAGTGGGAGGATGCCGGGAGGTACGACAAGGGCGGGGGCCGCACGTGGGGCGTGGTGAGCGGGAGGTCGTTGCGCGGGGAGCGCGGCTGGGTGAGGCGGTCCGGGCCGTGGTCGGTGATCATGGGCGGGCCGTCGAGGGTGTGCGGGCGGCGCTGCAGCCGATCCTTGACGCGGCGGTGAAGCGGGAACTCGACGCCATCCCCGTCGCCCGGTTGCAGGACGTCACCGAAGGGCGTCTGCGGCTGGGGAACGTCGAGGAGAGCGGGCTGCGTACGGTCGGGAGCGTTCTCGAAGCGGGCCCTTACCGGCTGCGGCAGATCCCCGGTGTCGGACAGCGCACCGTCGACCATGTGCTCGCCGCCGCCCGCCGGCTCTCCGAGGCCGCGTACGAGACCGTGGCGGTCCATATCGATGTCGAGCGGCCGGAAGCGGGTATCACCGCTCTTCTCCTCGCCTTGCAGGTGCTGGTGGAGGCCGGGCCGGACGCCAGGCGCGCCGTCGACAAGGCCGTCGCCCTGTCAGCGCTGCTCGATCCGTTGCTGGTCGAGGCCCGACCCGCTGCCGGGCGGTTGGGGATGCTGCTGGCGGGACAGGAGAAGCGGGCCCGCGCGCTCGCGGCGGTCTCCGCGATCCGGGAGCTCGTGGACGAGGCGGAGCAGGCCGGGCTGCCCGGGCTGTTCGCCCAGGCCTCGGTGGACCTGCTGCGGGGGCGCGCCACGGACGTAGCCGCCTGGACGGATTTCGAGCTGCGGTCCGCCGAGTACTACAGCCTCCTCGCCGAGATCTCCGTACAGCAGCCCGACACCGCCGCCGCCGAGGGCTATCTGCCGGACGAGATCGCCGAGCGGGTACGGAACCAGCACCTCGACGACTCCCACCGGTGCGTCTCCCTGCGTGGCTACCAGACGTTCGGCGCGCGCTTCGCCCTGACTCAGCGCAAGGTCATCCTCGGTGACGAGATGGGTCTCGGGAAGACCATCCAGGCGATCGCCGCGCTCGCGCATCTGGCCGCCGAGGGACAGACCCATTTCGTGGTCGTCTGCCCGCCCAGCGTCCTCGTGAACTGGACACGGGAGATCGAGGCCCGTAGCACCCTGCGCGCCGCGGTGCTCCACGGCCCCGGCCGGCACCACGCGTTCGCCGACTGGAAGGGGAAGGGTGGTGTGGGCGTGACCACGTTCGACGCACTGCGCGGGTTCCCCGTACCCGGAGCGGGGGAGATCGGGCTCCTCGTCGTCGACGAAGCGCACTCCGTGAAGAACCCGCAGGCCAAGCGCTCCCAGTCGGTCGCCCAGTGGGTGGAGCGGTGCGAGCGGGCTCTTTTCATGACCGGAACTCCTATGGAAAACAGGGTTCTTGAGTTCCGCAATCTCGTCCACATGCTCGACCGGGGCGTTGCCGCGTCGCTCGGCGAACGGGACGCCCCGGCCGGATCGGTCGCCTTCCGTCAGGCCCTCGCCCCGGTGTATCTGCGGCGCAATCAGGAGGACGTGCTGACGGAACTGCCCAGCCTCCAGCACACCGACGAATGGGAGGAGCTGAGCGCCTCCGACGAGAAGGCCTATCGCGACGCCGTCCGCGCCGGGAACTTCATGGAGATGCGCCGCGCCGCTTACCTGCGCCCCGAGAAGTCGGCCAAGCTGCAACGGCTCCGGGAGATAGTCCGGGAGGCCGGGGAGAACGGGCAGAAGACGGTGGTCTTCTCCAACTTCAAGGATGTCCTGGGCGTGGTGGAGGCAGCACTGACCCGGGGAGCCGGCAGCGGCGTTCCCGTCTTCGGTCCGCTCACCGGGAGCGTTCCGCCCGGGAGGCGGCAGCAGATCGTCGACGAATTCGCGGGCGTCACGGGTCCCGCCGTACTTCTCGCGCAGATCCAGGCCGCGGGTATCGGCCTCAACATGCAGGCCGCCTCCGTCGTCGTCATCTGCGAACCCCAGATCAAGCCGACCGCCGAACACCAGGCGGTGGCCCGGGCCCATCGCATGGGCCAGGTCAGGCCGGTCCGTGTGCACCGTCTCCTCGCCACCGGGGGAGTGGACGAACGCCTGGTCAAGATGCTGGAGTCCAAGACCCGTCTGTTCGACGCCTACGCCCGCCGCAGCGCCGTGGCCGAGTCCACCCCGGACGCGATCGACGTGTCCGACGGCGAACTGGCGCGCCGGATCGTCGAGGAGGAACAGGTGCGGCTGGGTATGACGGACGACGACAGTCGGCTCGCGGCGGCCGAGTGAGGTGTGGCGGGGTCGGCCGGGTGAGACGCGGGTACTCGTGCGGGGGTGCGGTTGCCAAGGGTGCCCTCGCGTACTGCTGCCCAGCAGACCGCTGCCGTGGGTTCCACGTACAGGCCCTGGGCGGCCAGGGGATGGTGATGCCCTCGGCGAGGGCGGGGGTTCCAAGGATGTGGAGGCCGGAAGACTGGGCTGCCGCGCTACCCTTCCCCTGAACGTTGCTCGGTGTGTCGGTGGGCGTTTTCGGGGGAGCGGATGGCATTCGCACAACCGAGGCGGGCAGAGCCACCGTCTCGGGCACGATCGCCGCGGCTGGCGGTGCTGCGCCCGCCCGATGTCCGGCGCAGCCTGGACGAACTCCACGACCGAGTCCACAAGCCGGAACAAGGTGCTCGGCGGAGGACCGACGATTACAGCTTGCTGGAAGACCCTCTCTTTCTCCGCATTCACGAGCAGGCGCCCTTCACCTCTGCTCTGCACCGGACGAGCCCCGGCGCGATCTACCCCTACGATCAGTTCGCGGCGGCGATCCCGGTCGCGGCGGAGACAGGCCTCCCCGGTGCTTCCGCCGACGCGCTCACCCGCCACCTGGTGCCGACCGACTTCGCCAGCCTGGTCCGTGACGGTTGGTTCGGCGCTCGCGGCGTGCCCTTGAAGGTCGCCTCGGACTCGGTGAAGGCCTCCGTCGAGACGGTCGGCGCCGCCCTGGTGGTCGTCGACTTCAACGGGCGGGCTCGTGGCAACGGTCCAGGTTTCGGGACACGGGATTAGATCATCACAGGACACCATCAGTGGGAGAGCGACTAGCCATGGCCACCTCGGGGGCGGACACACCTCGCCAGGTCACGCAGGTGCGCGAGCAGCTGCGCGAGACATTCAACGGGGTGATAGACGACAGCGACATCGCCCACTACCGAGGCGGGAACTACGAACAGCGCTTCCTCTCCCGCGCCCTCGCCGCCCTCGCGGTACGACGCGTGGGCAAGTGCAGCGTGGCCGAGGCGGCCCGGTTCGTGACGGACGGCATCGCGGACCAGGGCCTGGACGCCATCGCTCCCCTCCCCGACAGCGGGCAGGTCCTGCTTGTCCAGGCGAAGTGGAGCGACAAGGGCACGGCGACCTTCGACGTCGACGCGGCGAAGGCGATGGTGGACGGTCTGAACCGGATCGAGAACGAGCTGTACGACCAGTTCAACCAGCGTGCCGCCGCCCTCGCGCTGCAGGCCAGGCCGCTCCTCCTCAAGGAGCGAACCATCCTGGTGATCGCGTTGATGGGCACCGTGGAGCCCTCGCCACAGGCACGCGAGGTCCTCGACAACGCTCTCGACGAGTTCAACCAGCACGGCGCGCGCTTGAGCGTCGAGGTACTGTTCGCCGCCGATTTCCATGACCAGATCCACGCGGATCTCCGGCCGGAGCCGATCTGCCTCGACGTACGCCTGGACGACTGGTACCAGCAGAAGGGTGGGCTCGAGGCCTACCAGGGCACCGTCTCCGCCGAGAGCGTCGCTGAGTGGTACGAGACGTACGGGACCGCCCTGTTCGAGCAGAACCTCCGGGCCCCGCTCGGGACCACCGTCACCAATGCGGAGATCGGTCAGACCCTCACGTCCGATCCCACCAGGTTCTGGCACCTGAACAACGGCATCACGATGATCTGCGATGCCCTCACGGCCAGGCACGAAAGCGCCAAGGCACCGCGGAACAGACCGACCACTCTCTCTGTGACCGGGGCGAGCATCGTCAACGGCGCTCAGACGGTACGGGCCGTCGCCAGGGCCATGCACGACGACGGCGAGACCGCGGCCCACGCCACCCTCAGCATCAAGGTCATCAACACGCACGAGGACCGGAAATTCGGCGTACAGGTCTCGCAGGCGGCGAACCGGCAGAACGCCATCGAGCAGCGCGATCGCATCGCTCTGGAACCCGTGCACCAGGCGATCAAGGCCAACCTGCGTGCCGAACTGCGCAAGCAGTACGTGATCAAGCGGGGCGAGCCGGTCCCGCCCGAGACCGGCTGTTCACTGGACGAACTCGCCCTCGCCCTCGCCTGCCTGCACCCGGATGCCGCACAGACCGCCCGGGCCGCCAGTTCACGGGAGAACCTCTGGGAGCAGGGCCCCGCGGGCAGCCACACCCTGCTGTTCAAGAGCGAACCCTCTCCGCAGAAGGTGTGGCGCTCCGTGCTCACCCTGCGTGCGGCACGCAGCACGGTCTACAAACTCGGCAGCGGCCAGAACAGCCGCGAGGCGGCGACCGCGGAGCACGGTGGCTTCCTCGTCACCCACCTGATCTTCCAGCATCTCGGTGCCACGAGCATCGACGACCCCGACTTCGACTGGGGCAGCGAGGTGCTGGCGAAGATCCCTGCCTTCGTACCGGAGCTGGTGAGTCGGCTGACGCACCAGATCGTCACCCGTTACGGGCCGCGTCCCCAGATCAGGACCGCCTTCCAGACCGCGGAGACGTGCCGAGAACTCGCGAGGCAGGTCCTCGGCGACCTGGCCCATGGCGTCGCAGTTCCCGAGCCTCCCGTGAAGGAGCGCAAGCCGCGTCGCCCGAACACCGTGCCGCTCCTGGTCGACCGCCGTGTCATCAAGGACGGAGAACCGCTCGGGTACGTGGCTCTGAACGAGCCCGAGCGTGACGCCATGGAGGAATGGCTGGTCGAGGACGAGAGGCGACGCCAGGCGACCTGGGACAACAACAGGACCAGGCCGATCCTGTGGGCGTACGACGAGCAGCGGTACTCGCCGTCCGGGCTGGTGTCGAAAATGTGGGCGGACGCCGGCTGGGACGAGCGGCCCGTGTCCAACCAGGGAACGGCTCGCTGGTTGCGGTCGGACGGTCTGAGCCTGTGGGATCTGGCTCAGCGCATACACAGCGAAGAGGGCGAAGAAGGCGAGGACGAAGCCTGACGGCGCCGGTGGGATGTCAGTAGGGGCCCGGCCCTTCCGGGCCCCGCAGCCGGGCGAGGAGGTCGGCGATCTCGCGGGTCTCCTCGTGGTCCTCGCCGAGGAGTACGCACATGTCCTCGTGGAGGGCGTCGAGGACGCCCTCCGCCTCGGTGCGGCGGCCTTCGGAGAAGAGGAGGATGCCGATGCTGCGGCGAAGGTCGAGTGCGGTCTCGGAGGCGTCTCCGTCCGCGTCGGACACGACCTCCAGGACGTCCTGGAACTCCCGCAGGGCGGCCGTGGCCTGGCCGAGGTTGGCCCGGCAGTGTGCGGCATGTCGGCGGCACTCCAGTGCGCTTTCGCCGGCCGGTCCCGCCATGCGGGCGTAGACGGCGGCCAGCTCGTCGAACTCCGGTAAGGCGCGCCGGAAGTCCCCACCGGCCATGAGGATCGCCGCGCGCTGCCCCCGCAGACGGAGCACCCTGGGGTTGTGCGCCCCGAGGACGGTGGCCGCAGTGGCCATCGCTGCCTTGAGGACGTCCGCGGCCTGGGCGAACCGCCCCCTTTCGGCGAGGTTCTTGGACCGGGCGTATGCGTCCTGGATCGCGTCCCGCAGGTCGGTGTCGACACGCCCCGGGACCGGCACGGGAGCCGACGGACCGGGCGGGGGCGCGGGTGTCGTGGTCCGCCGTAGGGGTGCGTTCGGCTGCCGGTAGACCACCGTCGGGTCGGGAACCACGGCAGGGGAGCCACCGTCGGTGAAGGCCACGGGGTCAGCCACTGAGCCCGGTTGCGGCAGGTGCGGCGACAAGCGCTCGTACACCGCGTACGCGTCGGCTGGACGCTGTTCCGGCGCCTTGGCCAGGAGGTCCAGAGTCAGGGCCTCCAGGTCCTCCGGCACCTCGGGCCGCAGGGCGCGCAACGGCTTCGGCGGTTCGTCCATGTGCTGGTGCAGTAGCTGGTACTCGGTTCCGCTGAAGACCGGTTCCCCGGCGAGGAGTTCGTGCAGCATGCAGCCGAGTGCGTAAAGATCGCTCAGCGGCGTGATCTGCGCGCAGTCGATCTGCTCGGGCGGCATGTAGCGGCTCGTACCGATCCGGCTGCCGGTGGCCGTGAGCCGGGTGACGTCCGTGCCCAGCAGCTTCGCGATGCCGAAATCCAGCACCTTCACCGTGCCGTCCGCGGCGATCAGGACGTTGTCCGGCTTCAGGTCGCGGTGCACGACCGGGATCGCGTGGGCGTACGACAGCACCGTGCAGATCTGCGCTGCGATCGACGCGGCCCAGCTCACCGGGAGCCGCACCGCAGCGCCGTCCTCCGCGCCCGTGAGCACCCTGCGCAGGGAGACCCCGCGCACGTACTCCATCACCAGGTACAGCCGGTCGTACGACGCCTCGTCCAGCACCGCGTCGAACACCTGCGGCACCCCGTGATGCCCGATCCGTGCGGTGACGCGAGCCTCGCGCTCGAAGCGGCGGGCGAACTCCTTCGCCTGCGCGGGCGACGAGACGACATCGGGCCGGATGAGCTTGACCGCGATCTCCCGGTCCAGGACGGCGTCGTAGCCCCGCCAGACCGTGCCCATACCGCCGGACTCGATCTCCTCGATCAGCTCATAGCGGCCCTGCTCGCCGATTCTCCTTGCCTGCGCCACGCGTTGCGCCCCCGTCGTCCTGATGCCCAGTCAGCCGATTGCTGTCCACGGTACCGACTGGCGGCGGCGCGTGGGGCGGGTGTTACAGGAGGTGGTCGGCCTTGCCGGCCTTGATGTCGGTGATGAGGGTGCGCAGGGCTTCGAGGGAGTCGGTGAGGTAGTGGTCCTCCTGGCCGTTGATGGCTATGTAGCCGTTGCCTTCGGCGTCGGTGCCGAGACGGAAGCAGGAACTGCCCTCGCCGCAGAACGGGGTTTCCCAGGTGATGTCAGCCATCTGGCTTCTCCTCATAGCTGTTGGGCGATCTGGCGGATGAAGTCGCGGGACCGCTCCGGGGACAGTGCCAAGTCTTCCAACAGGTCGAGCTGCGCCCGGTATTTCGTGAGCTGGCCGTCGGCATGCAGGAAGACAGGTCCATGAGAGTTGTCCACCTGCACGGTATCGAGTTGCCGCACAGGCCCCTCGGTGTAGACGACCGTGTGCCCGGCTCCGGGGAAGGCGCCGTGGTTGAAGGGAAGGACGAGCACGGTGACGTTGTCCCACTCGGAGACCTTCAGCAGGTACTCCAATTGCGCCTGGGCAACGTCCCGCCCGCCGAACTGCATGCGCAGCGCCGCCTCGTGGATCACGGCCACGTACGGGGCCGGATCGTCGCCGGTGATCACCTTCTGGCGCTCCGAACGGTGTGCCAGGCGGAGAGCGACCTCATGCTCGGGAAGCTGGGGGACCACGGCACGGAAGATGGCCATGGCGTGCGCCGATGTCTGGAGCAGCCCTGGCACGTGCACGGTGTTGGCGCCTCGCAGACGTACCGCGCTGGCCTCCGTTTCGGAGATGTCCAGCAGACCTTGAGGCAGGCTCCCCCGGTAACGCTCCCACCATCCCGCTTCGTTCGGCTCCGCCATCTCGGCCAAGGCGCCGATGTACTTCTCGTCGGTGCAGTCACAGTTGCAGGCAAGCGTGCGCAGCCGTTCGGCGCTGATCCCGCGTAGTCCGGACTCCATGTTGGAGATCCTGCTCCGGTCGACGCCGAGGAGCCCTGCGGCGTACTCCGCAGACATGCCGGCAGTGGTGCGCATCCTGCGCAATTCACTTCCGAGACGCTTCTGACGTTGGGTGAGGATCGTCCTTGGTGGCATGTCGTTCCTTCCGTGCTGCGCAGTGCAAGTTCACTGCATCGAGGCCATTGTTACGGAGCATATGGCAAATATGGCCCCTAGTGTCCTACTGTCGGTATCGCGCACGCTACACACCGCAACGCCGGAAGCGCACCGCGCGAGCATGCCCGCCTGCCCTGGGACGGGTGTGTCCGCGACCAGGGCGGCAGGCCACCGGCGACCCCAAACCCCTCACACAACCGTGGAGTTCGCCATGCCCGAGATTCCCCTCGTACCCGTCCACTGGCGCTTCCCCGCCCACCCCACCTCGGTACGGAGGGCCCGGCACGCCGTCGCCGAGTCGCTGCCGTACGTCCTTCGCCCCCACCTCGGCGACGACCTCGGCCTGTTGACCTCGGAGCTGGTCACCAACGCCATCCGCCACGGTGCCTGCCGGGAGGACGAGGACCTCATCGAGCTCGTCCTGTGGCCCGCCGACGGACACTACTGGCTCGCCGTCTCCGACCCGGGCACCGGCAAACCCACCGTGGTCGACCCGGACACGGACTCCGAGAGCGGCCGGGGCCTGATCCTCGTCGACAGCCTCGCCACCGCATGGACCGTCCGGCCCCGCCCCACACGCGGTACGTCCGTGATCGCGGGCCTCTCTTTCCGGCAGGGCGGTTGACCCGGCGGAACGGTCTGCTGGGAGGGGCGGGACAGCGGGCGGGTCAGGCCGCCTCGTCGTCGATGTTCTCCTCCCGGCGGATCATCCGCCAAGCCGCCCGGCGGGCACTCTGGTTGAGCGACTGCTTGAAGCTGTCGTCGTGGCTGAAGTATTGCCGTCCCATGTCGGCGATGGTGTCGATGTGCTCGGCCATCTTGTCCTCGAAGACCTCGTCGAAGACGAGCCCGAAGTTCTCCTCGTCGTTGACGGCGGCGGCACGGACCTTCGGGTCCGCCTTCGCCTCGGAGAACGGCGTGATGACGTCCTGCTCGGTGAAGTCGGTGCCGAACTTGTCGTTGAACTTCTCGATCAGCTCCGACAGCAGCGACTTCTCCTGCTCCTTGGCGCCGCCCGAACCTTCGCCGAAGCCGCGCAGCTCCGCCGCCCCCTCGGCGGTCAGGGAGAGGTCGTGCTTGCCGGTTTTCTGGATGCGCAGGTGACTGAGATCGACGTCCCCTATGTCCACGCCGCCGTCCCCGCGCCGCGGCAGACGGTTGAGCAGGTGGCGGCCGTAGAGGTAGAGGCATTCGAGGTCGGCGTCGCGGTAGGGCACGATCTGCGAGAGGAAGCCGTACTTCCGCACGTAGTCGTTGAGATCCGCGCGGAACTGCTCAGCGGCCTCGGCGGCGTCCTCGTCGGGGTCGCCGGCCTCGTCCTTGCGGTCCAGCAACTCGGTGAACCGCTCGACGGCGGGGCCGAGGTGCCGGTACAGCTCGGCGTGTAGCTTCTCCCAGCGGGCCACCGAGCCCGCCGCCTTCTTCTCGGCCGCCAGATAGGCGTCGGCGAACTCCCGCATCTCCTCCTCGACGAGGATGTCGGGTTTCATGACCGCGCTCTGCGCGATGTAGAGAAGGTTGGGATCGGAGGGAAGGGTGTTCGCCTCCTCGAAGTACGGGACGAAGGACGCCTTGATGTCCTCGGCGTCGTTGACGAAGTCCAGTACGGCCAGGTCCGCCTGCGACTTGCGGTCGGCGGTGCGGTTCAGGCGGGAGAGGGTCTGCACGGCGCTGATGCCCGCGAGCTTCTTGTTCACGTACATCGTGGTGAGCAGCGGCTGGTCGAAGCCGGTCTGGTACTTCTCGGCGACGACCAGGATGCGGTACTCACGCTGCGTCGTCTTCGCGCCGGTGCGTACGGCCTTGTCGTCCTTGCGTGTGTACGCGAACGCCTTCGGCAGCGCGGACTCGGCGAGGCCGCCGTTCTCCTTCGGCTCGGTGGTCTCCTCGCCGTCGTACGTCAGGGTGCCGGAGAACGCGACCAGGACGCCGGGGTCGGCGTACGCCTGGTCGTCGATGTACCTCCTGATGTGGCGGGCCATCTGCACGGCGCTGTGCCGGGAGGCCGTCACCACCATGGCCTTGGCACGCCCGCCGAGTCGACCGGCGGTGTGCGTGCGGAAGTGCTCGACGATCACCTGCGCCTGCTGCGTCACGGTGGAGTCGTGCGTGAGCGCGTACCGGGCGAGCAGCGGATTCGCCTTGGACGGGTCCACCCTGCGCTCGTCCGGGTTCTTGTTCACCAGCTTCCAGTACGTGTTGTACGTGACGTAGGTGCGCAGGGGGTCGAGGATGAAGCCTTCCTCGATGGCCTGGCGCATCGAGTACGTGTGGAAGGGGACGTACGTCGGCTTGCCGTTGACGCTCTCCAGGGTGCCGAAGAGTTCGAGGGTCTTGGCCTTGGGCGTGGCCGTGAAGGCGAAGTAGGAGAGGTTCGAGGCCTTGCTGCGCTGGGTGGCTTTGCGGATGAGCGCGGTATCGGTGGTGGCCTCCGCTTCCAGCTTGGTGGCCCCGGCCTCGTCGGAGTCCGAGTCCAGGCCGAGGTCACGCAGTGCCGCGCGGACAGCCGTGGCGGCGTCGCCGGACTGGGAGGAGTGCGCCTCGTCCACGATGATCGCGAAGTTGTGGCCCTGGATCTCGGTGGGGTTGCGGCGCAGGTAGTCAATGAGGGCCGGGAAGGTGTGCAGCGTGACGGTGATGATCTTCCCCGTCTCGCGGGACAGCGCCTTGGCGAGCTGGTCGGACTTCGCACCGTGCTTCTCGTCGATCTTCACCACCAGACCGGCGGTCTTCTCGAAACTGCCGACGGTCTCGCGGAGTTGGGCGTCGAGATTGCGGCGGTCGGTGATGATCACGACCTTGTCGAAGACGGGCGCGCCCGGCTTGAGTCCTGCGGCCAGGGCATCGGGGTCGATCTCGTCCGGATCGGTGGGCGTGTGCAGCGACGACAGGCGGTGCGCCAGCCATCCGATGGTGTTCGACTTGCCGGAGCCGGCGGAGGCCATGCCGAGGTAGTTATGACCGGCGCCGTGGCGGGCCGCGTGACCGGCGAGCTTCTTGACTATGTCCCACTGGTGGTAGCGCGGGAAGATCAGCTTCTTACGGGTCCGCCCGTCCGGGCCCTTCTCCTTGCTCAGGTGTACGAACCGCTCCATCAGGTCAAGCCAGGTGTCCCGCTCCCAGATCTGCTCCCAGAGGTAGGAGGTGGCGTAGGTCCCGGGCACGGTGGGGCGCGGATTGCCGGCGCCGCCGGGCTTTCCCGGGCCATCCGATCCAGTGTTGAACGGCAGGAACCGGGTCAGCTTGCCGCGCAGTTCGGGCGCGACGTAGACCACGTCCGTGTCCACGGCGAAGTTCGCGATGACGCGGCGCGTGAAGATCAGCTCGGTCGGGTCACGCTTGGTACGGTACTGCTCCTTGGCGTGCTCCGCCCCCTGACGGGTCAGGCCGTTCTTCAACTCGGCGGTGGCGAGCGGGATTCCGTTGAGGAACAGGGTGAGGTCCAGCTCGTTGCCCTTGTCCGCCTGCTTCGTCGCGTACTGCAACTCCTTCACGAAGGTCAGCCGGTTCGCCCGGTAGTCGTCCAGGACCGCGTCCGACACGACGAGCGACGGCTTGAAGTACGCGAGTCTGATCAGGATGCCGTGGTCCTTCACGCCCTTGCGGAGTACGTCCAGCACACCGTCGGTGCCGATCGCCTGGTCCACACGCTTGGCGAACCCGGCCTGGGCGATGTTGGGATCCCCGCCGTAGAGGGCGATCAGCTCGCTCCAGTCGTCGGCTTGGGTCTTGCCGATGAACTCGAAGAGCTCGCCGGTGTCCAGGCCGAGGTGGGCTTGGTAGTGGGACTGGCTTCCCTCACCCCAACCGCGCTCCAGCATGGCGGCGACTATGGCGTTCCCGAATGCTGCTTCGTCGTGGACGGACATGAGCGGCTATTCCCCCCGCTTTCCGGTGACCAGATACGTGATGTCGCGGCAGAACTTGTCGAACGAGGATGAGTTGGTGCGGGCAAGGTCGAGATCCATGTCTTGGGTCAGTGCCGCCTGGTCCACGCGGGGGCGGTACCGTACGCCGTCGCGCCGGTGGTGGGTCAGCCAGCCCTTGCAATCGCGTAACGTCTCGCTGTTGGCCGGGACCTCCAACTGCTCGGCGAGACCAGCCCGGCCGCCGAGCGAGGGCGCCGACGCGAGGAACCACGCCTCGAACTCCCTGTTCGCCAGCACGACGGCCGTCCGGCGGTCCGGGCGCGTCGCTTCGGCGCGGGCCAGCAGCGCGGGCCCGAGGCTTGCCGGGCAGTCGTCGTCGGCGTCGATCACGACGAGGATGCCGCCCGGGTGGTCGGCGGGTACGCGTCGGGCCTGGGCCTCTACGGCGGCTTCCAACCCGCCCGGCCGGACGAGTCGGCCGCGGTCGACGAGGAAGGGCGGCTGGATGTCCGCGTCCCAGATCTCCGCCTCGTACATCAGCCGCCGGAGGAGCACGGGCAGCGCGCTGATCTCGCCCTCACCCTCGACGACGGAGGCGATAGTGACCCTCGGGTGGTTCACTCCTCGTCCTCCGGCTGATCGGACGGCTGTTCCAGGGGCTCGACGACCGGGCGCAACTGGTCAGAGCGCAGCAGTTCGGCCGTGGTCGCCAGGCCGTCGGCCACGATCGACCGGCTCACCGGGTCCACTTCGCCGATCACCGTCACCCCGTGCTCGGCGGCGACCACGCGGATGGCCGACAGATCGGCCTCCTTGCGGTCGAACAGCTCCGCGCTCTGCGTGGTGGCAAGGACTTGTACGTGCTCGCTTGCTTCCGTGAGCGCGTCGTAGAGGGCTCCGGCCGCGAGCGGGTGCAGGGCGAGTTCTGGCTCTTCGACGGCGATGAGCGGAATCCGGCCCCAGCCGTCGTGAGTGTTGGGTTGGAAGAGCGCGGTCAGCAAGCCGATGGCACGGATGGTCCCTTCCGACATGGACTCGGCTCGGAAAATGTGAGGTTCGTTCTCGCCGTCGGTGGCGAAGCTGATCCGCGCCGCGATGTAGTCGGCGGAGGGGTCCGTGGGACCGACCTCGACGACACCGGGCACGATCACCCCGAGGTACTGCGAGATACGGTCACGTTCTTGGTCCCCGAGCGCGGCCAGGGCCGGGCCGAGGTCGCCGCCGTCTTCACCCAGGGCTCCGGCGGTCGGGGCGTTGGGGCGGGCCTCACGGAGACTGGACAGGTCAGGGCTATAGAAGAACATCTTCGCGAGAGCCACGTGGAGGTCGAGGTACGGCTCATCGTCAGCGATGCGTGAAAGCCCCATCAAACGGTGACGGCGCCCCTTCTCTGTGCGGTCTCGCTCTAGGAAGTGCTCGGTGTCGGTGTCGCCCTTGGCGTCCGGGCGGTACATCTCGCAGAGCTCACGCTGGATACGGACACCAGGCCCTGCGTCCCGGCCCGCCCCGGACGCGGGCAGAGGCGCGAGGGTGATCTCGTACCGCCCGATCCAGGGCCCCGGCTCGTCTTCGATCAGGTCCAGTTGAAACTCGACACCGATAGTGAAGGAGGTCGCCGTCTCAGGGACCCTGCGGAGCACCTCCCCCCACCCGCCGTGCGCCGCCACGGCCGCCTCTGGGCCCTTCACCAGTGCGTCGCGAACGAAGCGCAGGGCGTCGAGGAAGTTCGACTTACCTGCGGCGTTCAGCCCGAGCAGTACGGTGAACCGGCCTAGTGTCACATCGCAATGAGCGATGGATTTGTAGTTGTCGATTCGGACACGGCTGATGAACGGCATCGGACGGTGAGGCGCGGCGGGGCTCATGGCGCGATCATTCCTCGATCCCTCGTCCGCTGGCAGTGGACACGTCGATCTGGCCGGTGACGGCGGCGGTGATCAGGGCTTGGTGCCGCTCGGCGAGGAGAGCTTGTGCCTGCCTCAGTTTTGTGCGGACTGATGTCAGCATCGCGATCGCCTGGCTGGTCCTCTTGACGAGCGAGTCGCCGTCAACCGGGATCGGGATTCTGTACTGCCGTAGTTGTTCTCCGGTGAGGTGAGGAATCGTTGCGATGTTCCCCTCGGCTTCAAAAACCCCACAGGCCTTGGCAAGTCGCAGCCAGTACATGAGCCACTCGACTGGCACCGGCCCGGCTCGACGCACCCGGTGGAGTGACTTTTGGAAGTAGCACTCCTGCAATCTGCCGTCCCAAACAGCGGCTTCCGCGACCCCTGCTCCGCCTTCGCAGACCAAAAGATCTCCTTGCCTCACCGAATAGCGACTTACTTCATCTGCCGAAAAATCCATTGTTGCCAGGTCATCGGTTTCAATCGTGTACCAATGCACATTGGCGTTCCGCAGGTACGGCCGCTGCTCCGGACCGCTAGCTCGGTCTGCATTAAGCATCTTGCCGAGTTCCGTCGCAAAATATGCGTATACAGGTCCAACTGACCATTCGGCAGGGATCTTAGGAAGCCACGGCCAGCCAGTTGATTTCCCATTTGCGCCGTTGATGCTACCCGACAGCATGTCGACGATGAGAGCCAACTCGCGTTCGGCCAACCCCTCAATCTGACTGTTTCTTCTGGAGGCAAGGGCCTCAACGCGAGCGGCCTCGGCATCGAGGAAGTCGGCGATGCGGCGTTGTTCCTCCAGCGGCGGTAGATCCACTGGCAGGTCACGCAGGAAGGCGTCCGGTACGCGCTGCTGGCCCGCAACGCCGTACATCTCCGCTTCCCCCTTTTTGAGGAAACTGTGTGTGTTCACTACGTGCAAAAGGAACCGTGGATCGATGAGCGGCCCTGGGCGGAGTACATGAAGCTCCGTGCTCCCGGTGCCCACGCCTCGATGGAGGCCGTCAATTAGCACTGCCCGTCCGGCCTCGAATGTGGGCGTGATCTTCGGTACAAGTACATCGCCGTCCTGGAAACGGGTATAGCCAGTGGCAACGGACGCTTTGGTCCGGCGCCGTGAGATGTCTAGTCTTTCTCCAGGCCATACAGCTTCCATGGGGAGGAAAGTGAGCTCCTCCTCGTTCGTAAGGCGATCGAAAGCAGGCGTCAATGGATTGACGTCAGCGAGGTGTCGCAGACGCACGGTGCTCATTCCGTCACCTCCCCAAGAAGCGCCTGGATCTCGGCCTCAAGGCCCTTCAATTCCGCGTCGATCTCTGCCAACGGCCGCGGCGGCTTGTACACATAGAAATGCCGTGTGAACGGGATCTCGTACCCGATCTTCGTCTTGCTGTGGTCGATCCACGCGTCCGGCACATGCGGCAGCACCTCGCGCCGCAGGTATTCCTCCACGTCCTCCTCCAGCGGCACGTTCTCGTAGTCCCGCAGGTCCGGGTCCGGCTCCGGCTCGCCCTTGATGCGCTGGACCTCGCCCTCCGGGTCCCGGACGCCGACCGCCTCCCGCAACGCCTTGCCGAACGGCGCGCCCGTAGGCCACAGCAGGCCGGCCGTGACCATCGCGTCCTTGAGGTCGATCCACGCGTCGGACTTCGTCGTCCAGGACTTGCCGACCAGCGGGCGCAGCGCCGCCACGAATGTCTCGGCGTCCGTGGCGCGTGCGATCGGCCTGGATGCGGTGAGGGCCGCCAACGTCTCCTCCGTCACCTCGAACCGGAGCTTCAACGGCCGTTCGACGGTGATCCGGTGATATCCGAAGTCCTCGTTGCGGAAGACCTTGATCTTCCCGGCCCGGTCGGCCAGGTCGTGACCGCCGCCCTTTTCCGCCGCGTCGACGACCGCCAGCGCCTCCGTGTAGAGCCTCGTGATTTCGGAGATGTGCTGCTCGCCCAGTTCCTTGCGCTTGTCGCCGAGCGACTTCCGCATCTTGCGCCAGTAGTCGCGCGCGTCTAGCAGGACGACCTTGCCTCGCCTGTCCCTGGCCTTGCGGTTGCTGAGTACCCAGAAGTACGTGGAGATGCCGGTGTTGTAGAAGAGCTGGTCGGGCAGGGCCACGATGCCCTCCAACCAGTCGTTCTCCAGGATCCACTGCCGGATCTTGGACTCGCCCGACTCGGCCGCCCCCGTGAACAGCGGGGAGCCGTTGAAGACGATCGCGATCCGGCTGCCGCCCGACCCCGACGCGTCCACCGGCTTCATCTTCGAGATCATGTGCTGGAGGAAGAGCAGCGAGCCGTCGTTGATGCGTGGCAGACCGGCCCCGAACCGTCCGCTCTCTCCGAGGCGTTCGTGTTCCTCCTCGACCGCGTCCTTGACCTTTTTCCACTCGACGCCGAACGGTGGGTTGGCCAGCAGGTAGTCGAAGGTGGCTCCGGCGTGGCCGTCGTCGCTGAAGGAGTTGCCGAACTTGATGTTCTCCGGGCCCTGACCCTTGATCATCATGTCCGACCGGCAGATGGCCCAGGACTCGGGATTGAGTTCCTGACCGAAGACCTTGACCGTGGCGTCCGGGTTGTGGGCGGAGATGCGCTCCTCGGCCGCGCTGAGCATGCCGCCGGTCCCGCAGGCCGGGTCCATGATTGTGCGGACGGTGCCGGGAAGGGCCAGCGCGTCGCTGTCCGGTGCGATGAGCAGATTGACCATCAACCGGATGACTTCCCGCGGAGTGAAGTGCTCACCGGCCGTCTCGTTGGACTGCTCGGCGAAACGCCGGATCAGCTCCTCAAAGATGTAACCCATCTGGTGGTTGGTGACGATCTCGATCGGTCGGCCTTCTTCGTCGAGGACGAGATTGCCGTCGGCGTCCCTCTTCAAAGGCCGCAGGTCGAGGTCGGCGAACCGTCCGACCACCTGGTACAGCAGGTTCGCTGCGTCCAGCCGCTTGATCTGCTGGGCGAACTCGTACCGCTCCAGCACTTCCCGCGCGTTGGGGGAGAAGGCGCCGTAGTACTCGTTGAGGTACTTCGCCGCGTGCGAGGGGTCACCCGCGATCGCCTTCAGCGTGTACGTGCTGGTGTTGTAGAAGCTGTGGCCGGACGCCTTGCGCAGGAAGCGGTCGGGGTTGATGTCCTGGCCCTCGAAGCGGGCGGCGACCTCCAGGACCTTGTCCTTGGTCGGGGCGAGGACACACTCCAGGCGCCGCAGCACGGTGAACGGCAGGATCACCTTGCCGTAGTCGGACTGCTTGTAGTCGCCGCGCAGGAGGTCCGCGACCGACCACGCATGGTTCGCCAGTTCCGTGTGCTTACTGCTGTTCAACGGAGTCCTTCCGGTGTTCGCCGTCCCAGCGGGACAGAGACGTCAAGTCTGGTCGTTCACGGTGCAGTGGCGCACGTTTCACGCCGATCCGTGACCGTGCGGCAACAGCGCGCCGCCGGTGAGTCCGGTACTGAGGAGACGTGTGACCTCCTCGGCGGCCTGGTCGGCACGGCGGGCGGCGGTACGTAGCTCGTGCAGGCGGCGGAAGGCGGCGCCGTAGCGCTGCTGCTCGGCGAGCGGGAGCAGTGGAACGCGTAGCCGTCGGGGGTCCACCCGGACGATGGATGAGCCGGTGGCCGCGGCGTTGACGTTCTGCTCCGCTGCGAGGAATCCGGCCAGGAACCAGGGATCGAGGCGACGCCGATCCGGGCGGAAGAGCAGCAGGTGGGGCCCTAGGAAGCAGCCTGCCTCGCCCGGCTCGACGACCCGGGCTACGGCGGTGCGCCCCGCATGGAGCATCTCTGTGAGCAGCACGTCACTTTCCTGGACCGAGGTGAGGACGGCGTCAGTGGCAAAGTGCGGTTTCGTTCCGGAGGCGGGCCGGTTCTTCATGACGTCGGTAGCCGTGAGTGTCGGCCGTCCGACGAGTTCCAGCTCGGGCTGTGGTCGCGGTTCGCCGCTACGGGTCCGGCGGCCTGTGGGCGCGGCGCGAAGCAGACTGAGAGCGCCGCCGCGTAGGAGATCCGCGACCGTTGCGGTGCGCCACTCTCGGGGCCGGTCGTCGGCCGGTGGCCAGTCGCCGTCGGTGCTGAGGGCGCCCAGGTCCCTTGCGGCTTGCTGTAGTTGGTCATACAGCTCCGATGCCTGCCGTGCCAGCAGGGCGGGGCGAAGGGTCTGCCGGGAAGCCGTACGGATGTGGCGGGCCGGAGTCAGATCCACGGCCTCATCGAGGAGGTCGGTGATCGGCACGGCGCCGGCGATGCCCGGGGCTCCAGTGAAACCGTCCTGGTCGGCGAGGTACGGCCGCCACGTCGAGAGCACGGTGTCGTTGATGGCAGCCCAGTCGAGGTTCCG
The DNA here is from genome assembly GCF_054729195.1 of Streptomyces sp. YIM S03343. NCBI lineage: Bacteria > Bacillati > Actinomycetota > Actinomycetes > Kitasatosporales > Streptomycetaceae > Streptomyces > Streptomyces sp. YIM S03343. Next base: position 3,366,301 of record NZ_JBPUKX010000001.1, on the reverse strand, counting down.
GCTCTCGGAAGCGGCGGCATCGACGAGCAGGACTGTCCCGGGGGCTTCAGCCTGCGGATCGGGACCGGGCCGTTCGAGCACCCACAGGTGCAGGCCGATGTGGAGTGGGGTGGCCGCGCCCGGGGGCAGCGAGACGACTGCGCGGAGGGCTCCGTCACGTACGAGCTGAGCCCGGATACGCCGGCCGGCAGTGCGCTCCGCGACGGCGGGCGGCATGAGAAGTACGGCACGGCTGCGGGGCGCGAGGTGGGCCAGACAGTGCTGGACCCAGGCGAGTTCGGGCTCGCCCTTGGGCGGCACGCCGTAGGCCCAGCGCTGGTCGTACGCCAGATCCTCGTGCCCCCAGTCACGGACCCCGTACGGGGGATTGCACAGGACGGCCTCTGCGGTGAGGCCCTTGAAGGCGTCGGAGCGCAGGCTGTCCCCCGTGCGTACGGAGATTGCTGCCTTGGGAGCGCTCAGCCGGAGGCGCACGGCGGCCTGGGCGGCCTGGGCGACCAGGACGTCCTGGCCGTGCAGTTCGGTCGCGCCCGCGGATGCTGCCGCGGCGAGCAGCGATCCGGTGCCGCACGCGGGGTCGAGAACGCTCGCGGGGAAGGCGCCCGTGCTGTCGATCAGGAGTTGGGCCATGAGGTCGGCCAAGGGGCGTGGTGTGGGGTAGGTGCCGGTGGCCCCTGTGTCCTCCAGCAGGCGTTCGGCCAGGACATCCGTCGCGGCCTCGGCGCCATCCATGACGACGCATCGCAGCAAGGCTCTCAGCGGCCCTGTCGTATCGGCGCTGTATGTGGGGTCCTTGATCCCGGGGATGTCGTCGGCCCCGTCGTCCGCGGCCGACCGGACCCATCGCAGCATTGCGTCGTCACGTAGTTCGGGGAGGGCCTTGCGCTCTTCCCGGCCCAGCCGGGCGGCTGCGAGTACCGCGGGGAGCAGACGTAGGGCCAATCCACCGTCGCCGGGGCTGCTGCGCAGCGCGGTGCGAAGTTCGTCCGCCGGTGTGTCCTCGGGGAGTTGGCCACGGGCGGAGAGCCAGGCGCGTACGGCGTCCAGGTCGTAGGTCGGGCTGGTGTCCGTGCCTCCCGCCGGGGTGGGGAAGTCCGGGTGCCGACGACGCCAGTTGCTCACCGTGGCGCGGGTGACACCGGCCAGCCGGGAGATGTCGGCGGCGGTCACGAGGGCACTGGCCTGCTGGTTCATGGGCTCCTGCCGGTGACGTAGGGCGGGTGTGCGGGACGGCCCCCACTCTATACCGGCGCCCAAGCGATGTGAAGTGTTTGACAGTGCTTTCAGTTAGCGCTCTACTGGAGGTGCTTTCACCCCGCACCCCGGCTTCCCCGGGGCTCCCAGGCATCCCCCTGCCCACAACACCCTGGAACGGAGCGGCACCATGGCGACGAACACCTCCAGCACCTCCAAGCGCACCCTGTACCGGCTCACGGGCGTCGCTCCCACGACCGATGCGATGTTCGAAGTCCTCGATCCCGTTCGTCTTGACGCCGTTGGCGCGGAACTGGACTTCCCCGAGGAGTGGTTGGGGGTTCCGGCGCTGCTCGTCACGGGCAGCTTCGAGCAGTCGGTCGCGCCTTGGTGCGGCGAGATCAACCGCACGACCGGGTGCGAGGTGTCGCGGCCGGTGAACCGGTCGGCCGGGCTGCTGATGCTCGCGGTCGACGGCGAGGTGTACGCCATCGGCTACGACCAGGGGTTCCGCCTGGTGCCCGACCGTGTCAAGGACCGGCGGTTCGGGCTGAGTTTCGTGATCCGCAGGGTGGATCCCGCCCAGATCCGGGACCTGGTCTCCCATACGCCGGGCGGCGGACGGACCGACATCACCCTTGTGCCCGGTGGCACTCCGGTCTGGAGCCTGGGCGTCCAGGAGCACGCGCAGATCGTGCGTCGGCTGGGCGGTCGGCTGGACGGGATCCAGCTCACGATCGGCCAGGACAACCGTACGAAGATCTCCAGCGTCGAGGGCGGTACCGGGCTGCGGATGCGGCTCGGCGTCGACGCCGCGGACCTGGTCGCGGACATCCGGGCCATCGCCCGTGTTCTCCGGGACGAGGACCCCAGCCCGGCACTGGAATTCGTCGAGCACATCGTCCCCATCAAGGACGGCGACCTCGTCACGCGGCTGGAAGAGCGGCTCGACGACATGCTCGGCGAGGAGCCGGACGGACGTATCGCGGTCGCCGTCCCCTCCGACCACTGGGACGACTACTCCGCCGCCCAGGCGTTCGCCACCAAGGTCAACAGCCCGGAGGCTCACCTCACCGACGACTTCAGCCTGGAGTACGTCCTCGACCGCGCACGCGTGCAGCGTCCCGGAACGCGCGTCGCCGCACTCCGGGACGGCGCGGTCGCTCTCTACTCGCACACCCGGGCAGAGAGGAGTGACGTCATCTGGACGTCACACGTGCTGCACTGGCTTGAAGCGGAGGTGGCGCTCGGCGCCCGCCGGTTCTTCCTGCTGGACGGGCAGTGGTACGAGATCGGCGAGGCGTACCTGGAGGCGATCCGTTCGCAGGTGGAGCGGCTCATCACCGGCACGCCCTCGGTCGACCTTCCGGCCTGGGTGCTCGGGGACACGGAGCGGGATTACAACGAGTTGGCGCCCGACCTGCGGCCCGGTTACGTCTGCTTCGACCGTGACAACGTCCGGACCGCGCTGCACCGGGGCAACGGAGTGGAGATCTGCGACCTGCTGAGCCCGGACAACGTCCTGGTCATGGTGAAGCGGGCCAAGGGTTCCGACGCGCTGAGCCATCTGTTCGGCCAGGCCGTGGTCGCCGTACAGACCCTGCTGCACTCGCCGGAGGCCGCGGACGGGTTCGCCCGGAAGGTGGCCGCGGCCCGGCCCGGCCGGGCCCTGCCGGAGGGTTTCCGGCCGTCGAAGGTCGTCTTCGCGATCCTGCTGAAGAGCGGAGCCGACCTGACCGCCGACACGCTGTTCCCGTTCTCCCAGGTCACCCTGGTGCAGACGGCCAAGATGCTTGAGGCGTGGGGCGTCGCCGTCGAGGTCGTCGGGATCCAGGCCACGGCGGGGCCTCTGGCGAGGGCGGGAATCCGTCGGCTGGCCGCGTAGCGGGCGGGCGGTCCGGTGCGTGGATTGCAGCGCGCTTGTGGTCAGCGGCCGTGGACACGTCGCCTCTCGGTCCTGTTGCAAGCGGTGGTTCAACGGTGCGGAGGCGAGGCAAGGGACGTGCGACGGGTGTCGGCGAGGTCAGCGGCATCCGGTGCAATTTCCCGGGGTCCCTGATGGGGCGGGGCTGCACGGTGAGGCGCGGGGGCTCGCCCGGGCGGCGAACTACCCCTTCGCCATGCCCGTCTTCGCCCCCGCCCCGCACAGCGGGATGACCGCGGTGCGGTTGCCCAGAGGGCCCTGGCCCTCGCGTACCGCTGCCCAGCAGACCGCTGCCGTCGGTTCCACGTACAGGCCCTGGGCGGCCAGGTCCTGTTGGGCCTCGCGGATGGCCTCCTCCGGGACCGTGAGGAACTCGCCGCCCGAGTTGCGTACCGCGCGCAGGATCTGGCGGGCTCGGGGCGGGCGAGGGATCGCGATGCCCTCGGCGAGGGTGGCGGGGGTGGGTGAGGGCGGGGAAGCGGGGAGGGCGTCCTCGCCGGCCTGCCAGGCCCGGGCCAGGGGTGACACCGCCTCCGACTGGACCGCGTACAGGGCGGGGCGGCGGTCCAGCAGGCCCGCCGAGTGCAGTTCCTCCACAGCCAACACCGCGCCCAGCAGCAGCGTGCCGTTGCCCACCGGTACGACGATCACCTCGGGGAGACGGCCGCCCAGGTCCTCCCACAGTTCATGGACGTATGTCTTCGTGCCGTGCAGGAAGTACGGGTTGTAGACGTGCGAGGCGTAGAAAGTGCCCGGCTCGTCCGCCGCCGTCCTGGCCGCCTCCGCCGCCGCCTCCCGGTCGCCCTCGACCACCGTCACCCGCGCGCCGTGCGCCCCGATCTGCTCCAGCTTCTTGGCCGACGTGCCCTCAGGGACGTACACCGTGCAGGGCAGCCGTCCCCGTGCGCAGTACGCGGCGATCGCCGTGCCCGCGTTGCCGCTGCTGTCCGCGATCACCCGGTCCGGCTCCAACTGCCTCGCCAGCTCCGCCAGCAGCACCGCGCCCCGGTCCTTGAACGACAACGTCGGCATCAGGAAGTCCAGCTTCGCCGAGATGTTCTCCGTCAGCCGCACCAGCGGGGTGCGGCCCTCGCCGAGAGACACCGCGGGGGAGGCCAGGGGGAGCGTCTCGGCGTAGCGCCACAGTGAGCCGACCCTGCCGGTCAGGGCGTTCAGCGGAGCCGGGGTGGGGGAGAAATCCAGGTCCAGCGGGCCGCGGCAGAGCGGGCAGCACCAGGTGAGCGAGCCCGCCGGGACCCGGGTACCGTCCTGGGGGCAGAAGCAGTCCGGCATGGTTGTCATGGGGGCAGGGTAGATCGGGACGCCGGTGACGTTCTGTCAGGGGCGGCGTCCGTGTTTACGATGCGCCCAGTCAGTCGTACGTCAGTTCCATCAGTTCCATCGGTCTGCTGTACTGCGCCTGCGTATCCGCCGTCCCTCACGCCTGGAGCCCCGGTCCCCGTGTCCATACCTCCGTCCCCTGAGCCCCACCAGCCTGACCCCTTCCGCACTCCCGGGACTCCTCAGGACGGCGCCGAGAATCCCCACGGGACCCATGGGACCGATGGGAGCAGCGGCGGGGCTTACGGGCCGCCTGCGTCCGGTGCTCCCGCCGGGGGCAATCCGTTCGTGCCGCCGGGGACACCGCCGTCGGGGCAAGGGCCGACGCCTTCTTACCCCGGCTATCCCGGCTATCCGCAGGGGTCCTACGGGCCGCCGCCCGGTGGGCCCGGCGCCTATCAGCCCTGGGAGCAGGGCTACAGCCCCTACAACCAGGTCGCCCCCGTCAACGGCTTCGCCATCGCGTCGCTGGTGCTCGGGCTGCTGTGCTGTGTGCTGCCCGGGGTGGGGCTGGTGCTCGGGGTGATCGCCCTCGTGCAGATCCGCAAGAAGGGGCAGCGGGGGACGGCCATGGCCGTCATCGGGTCCGTGCTGTCGGGGCTGTCGCTCCTGGGGCTGCTCGTGGTGCTCGCCACCGGGGGCATGGCGGACTTCTGGTACGACGTCAAGGACGGCGTGCGCGACAACGGCACCAGCCTGTCGGTCGCCAAGGGCGAGTGCTTCGACACCCCCGGCGGCGCCCTGACCGACGACACCTACTACGACGTCGACAAGGTCCGCTGCGACGGGGAGCACGACGGAGAGGTGTTCGGCGTCTTCACGGTGCGCGGGTACAGCTCCTACCCCGGCGACACCAAGATCGGCAATATCGCCGACGACCGCTGCTACGAGCTCCAGGGCACCTATGCGATGGACTCCTGGGCCTTGCCCTCGAACGTCGACATCTACTACTTCACCCCGACCCGCGACAGCTGGGACACCGGGGACCGCGAGGTCACCTGTGTGTTCGGCAACACCACCGAGGGCCGCACCCTGACCGGCTCGCTGCGCAACGACGAGACCGTCCTCGACTCGGACCAGGCCGCATATCTGAAGGCCGCGCACGTCCTCAATCTCGCCCTCGACTCCGCGCCCGACGAGGAGTACGTCGAGGACGACCTCGCCGGGCACAAGGCGTGGGCCGGGCGGGTCGCGGACGCGCTCCGCGAGCAGGGTGACTTGCTGCGCGCGCGGAACTGGCCGTCCGCATCGCGCAAGCCCATCGACGCGCTCCTCAAGGACATCGACTCCGGCCGGGCCGAGTGGCGGAAGGCAGCCGAGGCGTCGGACGCCGATACCTTCTACAAGCACTACGACAAGGCCGCCAAGCTCATCGACGGCCGCAAGACCGTCACCGCCCGCAAGGCCCTGGGGCTCGCTACCACCCCGCCGTCGAGCGGGAACGGCAGCGGTGACGGGGACGGCGGCGGGAGCACCGGCGGTGACAGCGGTGGGGGTGACACCGGCCTGCAGGTCTGATCCCCGCCGGTCCACCGATCGAGTGGTGTGATCGCCACCGTAGCGGGAGAAAGTCCCTGGGTAACGCCCTTGCGGGCAGATGTCATCACTTCGAGTGATTCCCTGGCCCTTGCTTGCACGGGACAACATACGGTTGCCAGTCTGTTGCTGTCTGTACAAGCTGATGGGAGCGGCCAGTGACTTTCGGTGAGCAGCCGGCGTATCTGCGGGTCGCGGGTGATCTCCGCAGGAAGATCGCCGACGGTTCGCTCCCCCCGCGCACCCGCCTCCCCTCCCAGGCCCGGATCCGCCAGGAGTACGGCGTCTCGGACACCGTCGCCCTGGAGGCGCGCAAGGTGCTCATGGCGGAGGGGCTGGTGGAGGGCCGCTCGGGCTCGGGGACGTATGTGCGCGAGCGGCCGGTGCCCCGCAGCATCGCCCGCTCCGGCTTCCGTTCCACCGGCGGTGCCACGCCCTTCCGGCAGGAGCAGGCCGATGCGACCGTGCGCGGCACCTGGGAGTCGCGCAGCGAGCAGACCGAGGCGAGCGGCAGCGTCGCCGAGCGGCTCGCCGTCCGGCCCGGCGACCGCGTGATGTGTACGCGGTACGTGTTCCGGGACGCGGGAGAGCCGATGATGCTCTCCACCTCCTGGGAGCCCCTCGCCGTCACCGGCCGCACCCCGGTGATGCTGCCCGAGGAGGGGCCGCTCGGCGGCATGGGCGTCGTCGAGCGGATGCGTGCCATCGATGTCGTCGTGGACAACGTGACGGAGGAGGTCGGCGCCCGCCCCGGCCTCGCCGAGGAACTGCTCGCCCTGGGTGGCGTCCCCGGGCATGTCGTCCTCGTCATCCAGCGCACCTACTACGCCTCGGGCCGCCCCGTCGAGACGGCCGATGTCGTGGTCCCGGCCGACCGCTTCCGCGTCGCATACCACTTGCCGGTCAAGTAATGCACCGGAAATAGCCCGGTCGTGAAGTAGAGCACTCTCCCGGGGCAGTTGCCCCCGGCACCGCACCCCTCCGGCCTGCCTTCCCCACCTCCTCCTCCGCCGCCGTTCCCGCAGGTGGCACGGGGTGCCACCGGCGCGCCCGCGAGCTGTTGCACTGGGTCTCATGGACGGCGCGTTCACCGGCGTGCGCCCCCGCCCACCTGGCCGGTTGCGTACCTCCTTGTGAGAAGCCGTATTCGCTGCGTGAAGGTTGGGCGTAGGCTCGGGCATATGCGGATTGCGGTTTCCTTATCGGTGGCCGGGGTGCGGCCGGGGCCGGGAGCGGGAAGGGCGGGCGGGGCGCGATGAACGACGGCACGGTCTCTCTTCCCTGGCTCGTCATACGCCAGGACGACAACGGCAATCGCTACCGCGTGGGCAGGTACGCCACCCGTGCGGAGGCCCAGAAGATCGCGGACAGCCTCGACGACCGCGGTCACAAGCAGCTGTACTGGGTCGAGCGGATCGGGCACCACCCGCACAACGGGGACGGCGGCGCACGCGGCTGACCGGAGGCCCTAGGCTCCGGTGCATGACCGAACGGATCGTGGTGGTGGGCGCCGCCCTGCTCGGCGACGGGGACGCAGACCGTGCAGGCGGTGACGCAGGCCGTGCCGGCGGTGACGCAGGGCGCGCCGACGGTGGCGGTGACAGCCGTCCCGGCGGTCCCCAGGGTTCCTGCGGCCCCCGTCTCCCCTACGGCAACGGCGCCCGCCGCCTGCTTGCCGCGCGCCGTAGTGCGCCCCCTGAGCTGGCGGGGCGCTGGGAGCTGCCCGGCGGGAAAGTCGAACCCGGTGAGGCCCCCGACGCCGCGCTGGTACGTGAACTCCGTGAGGAACTGGGCGTGGAGAGCGAGACGCTGGCCCGGGTGCCGGGGGAGTGGCCGCTCAGGGCGCCCTACGTGCTGCAGGTCTGGACCGTCCGGCTGCTGCCCGGCTCCGCTCTCCCGAAGCCCCTTCAGGACCACGACGCGCTGCGCTGGCTGACGCCGGAGGAGATCTGGGACGTCCACTGGCTGGAGCAGGACGTACCGGCGGTGCGGGCGGTGCTCGCCCACCTCGCGCACCTCGCCGACCCCGCGGACCTCGGGGATGCGGCCCACCCGGCCGGCGCGGCCGACCTTGCGGAGCCCACCCGCCCGGTGGACGAAGCGGACTGAAGCTTTACGGTACAGCGGCCCAGATATCGGGTATGGGGCCAGTACCCCATGAAAACCGGACATGGGTGGGTTCGTCGGCCTGGGAAGTGATCGGAAGTGTTCGACCACGAAGGCGACGGCACCGGCCACACCGCCTGTCGCGCGAGGTCGAGGGCCGCCGCCGGTGACACCACCGTCGAATGGACCTTTCCCGCGGAACCCGGTGCCGTACGCACCGCCCGCAGCGCCGTCCGGGGCGGACTGCGCCGCTGGGGGCTCGACGCCCTGGCCGATCTGACGGTGCTGCTCGTCAGCGAACTGGTCACCAACTCCCTCCAGCACGCCACCGGCCCCATCGGCGTCCGTCTGATACGCCCCGCCGGCCGGCCGGGAGTGCTGCGCGCCGAGGTCTCCGACCCGCTCCCCGACCCGCCGCGCGAGCGCCCCGCGCGCCCCGAGGACGAGAACGGCCGCGGGCTCCAGTTGCTCACCCTCTGCTGCCTCCGCTGGGGCACCCGGACCGGCACCACCGGTAAGACGGTGTGGTTCGAACTTGCTGTGCCCGACTGACGCCGAACTCCCTGTTCCTGAAAGGCTTCGCGTCCCGCGAGCGGCCCCCGCGCGGCCCCCGCGCGGGGTGGCGGTTGTCGGCGGGTGTGATTCGACTGCGTGTCCCCTGGTTAGAAGACTGGAAGTGTTTCCGCAGCACGGACCGAAAACCGACGGGACCGTGCTGTGATCGTGAACACCGTGTTGTAGGGCCCCGTAGTGCTGGATACTGCGGGCAGCCGCTGCCGGTGACCGGTACCGGACGCGGTGAGCTGGAGGGGACGGTTCGCGTGAGCGAGATACCAGCGAAGGCGACGGGGTCCGAGGACCCGTCGGGCGGCGCGAGGAGTGCGGCCGCGTTCGGCGGCGCGCACCGCGCCGACGCCGACGCGCGTCCCGGCGACGCCGCCGGGCGCTCTGGTGACGCCGCCGCGCGGTCCGGCGATGCCTCCGGGCGTCCTGGTGATGCCGTCGGCCGTACCGGGGATGGCGCCGGGTGGTCCGGTGATGCCGCTGGTCGTACGGGCGATGCCTCCGAGCATCCCGGTGATGCGGCTGGTCGTACGGGCGATGGCGCCGGGCGGTCCGGTGATGCCGCCGTGCGTCCCGTCGCCGATACCGCCGCACACTCCGGCGATTCCGCGCCGCGCCCCGGTGCCGAGGCCGCCCGTCCCGGTTCCGGCAACGCTCGGTCTGGCGCTGACGCCACCCGTTCCGGGGCCGACCCCGCCCGTTCCCGGGCCGGTACCGGGCACCCCGGTCCCGGCGTGCCCCGCCAAGGTGCCGGTGCTCCGCACGCCGGTCACGGCGCCTTCCGCCCCGGTGACACCGTGTGGCAGTCCAGTCCGCCCGGTTCGATCTACGACTACATCAAGGTCGCCTCCTTCTCCATCGGTTCCGACGGACTGGTCGACCAGTGGAGCCTGCGCGCCGAGCAGATCTTCGGCATCCCCGCCGAGCGTGCCGCCGGTATGGACCCCATCGAGGCGTTCGTCGACCCCGACCTGCGCGAGCGCGGGCAGCTCAAGATGGCCGAGATCCTCGACGGGCGGGAGTGGACCGGTGTGGTGCCCTTCCGGATCCCCTCAGGGGCCGACGGAGCGGGCGGGGAGGACGGGCTCGCCGAGGTCTATGTGATGCCGACGCGCACTGCGGACGGTGACAAGGCCGCAGTCTGCATCGTCGTCGATGTACGGACGTTGCGCAGCATCGAGACGGATCTTGCCGCTTCGCAGGCGATTTTCGGACAATCTCCCTTCGGTTTTCTGCTGATCGACACCGAGTTGCGGGTCCGCCGCGCCAATCATCGGTTCGCCTCGATCTTCGGCGGCCACCCCGACGAGCACCGCGGCAGGGATGTCCACGACTATCTGCAGCGCGGCGAGGCGGAACGCGTCGCGGCCACCCTGCGGCGGGTCCTGGAGACCGGCGACGCCATCACGGACTTGCATGTCACAGGCTTCGTGCCGGGCTCGGAGGAACGCCGCCACTGGTCCATCAACCTCTACCGCGTCAAGAGCGGCAGCGGCCGCCCCATCGGTATCGCCTGGCTGGGCACCGACATCACCGCCCGCCGCGCCGCCGCCCGCGAGGCGGCCTCCGCCCGCCGCAACCTCGCCCTGCTCAACGAGGCCGGTGCCCGGATCGGCAACTCCCTCGACCTGGAGACCACCGCCCGCGAACTCCTCGACGTGGTCGTGCCCGGCTTCTGCGACCTGGCCACGGTCGACCTCTACCAGGGTCTGCTGTCCGGCGACGAGACCCCGCCCGGCCTCACCGACGGCAGCGCGGAACTGCGCCGTGTCGCCTTCGCCAGCGCCGTCTCCGACACGCCGATCGTCGGCGGCGGGCCGCCCGTCGCGGTGGGCGCGGTCCACCACTACCCCTTCATCTCGCCCTGCGCGGACGCCCTGCGCACCGCCCGCCCGCAGAGCGTGCCCGGTGTGGAGGGCGGCCTCGTCCAGTCCACGCTCGCCGTGCCGATGGTCGCGCACGACACCGTCGTAGGACTGGTGCAGTTCGCCCGGACCAAGGGCAGTGAGCCGTTCGGCGACCGGGACCGGGACCTCGCCGTGGAACTGGCGGCGCGCGCGGCCGTGTCCATCGACAACGCCCGGCTGTACCGGCGCGAGCACGAACGTGCGCTGATGCTCCAGCGCTCCCTGCTGCCGCCCGGCGACCCGGAGGCCTCCGGCCTGGACATCGCCTGCCGCTATCTGCCCGGCAACGCCGCCACCGAGGTCGGCGGCGACTGGTTCGACGTCATCGAACTGCCCGGCCACCGGACCGCGTTGGTCGTCGGCGACGTCATGGGGCGCGGACTGCGCGCGGCCGTCGCGATGGGCGAACTCCGCACCGCCGTCCGCACGCTGGCCCTGCTCGACCTCGAACCGGCCGAGGTGCTGGGCGCATTGGACGAGATCGCCCGCGGTCTCGGCACCCCCGGCGGCATCCAGCAGGCCACCCGCACCGCCCGCCAGCCCCGCGACGCCGACCTCTCCGAGGTGTACCTGGCGACCTGCGTCTACGCCGTCTACGACTCGGTGACCCGGCGCATCACCTTCGCCAACGCAGGCCATCTGCCGCCGGTGCTGGTCGAACCCGGCGAGGCCGCGCTGATGCTCGACGTGCCGCCCGGGATGCCGCTCGGCGTCGGCGGCGAGCCCTTCGAGGAGGTCGACGTCGAACTCCCGGAAGGCGCCCTTCTCGCGCTCTACACGGATGGACTGGTCGAATCACGCGACCACCCGCTCGACGAGGGCCTCCAGGCGTTCGTGGGCGCGCTCACCGACCCCTCACGGCCGCTGGAGGACGTCTGCGACCACGTCCTCAACACCCTCGACACCCACCACGGCGAGGACGACATCGCCCTGCTGATGGCCCGCGTCCAGGGCCTGCCCGCCGAGTCCGTCGGCGACTGGACGCTGCCGCGCGAGCCGCGCAGCGTGGGCCGCGCCCGGGAGTACGCGCGCGGGCAACTGCTCAGCTGGGACCTCGAACCCCTCGTCGACACCACGGAGTTGCTTGTCAGCGAGCTGGTCACCAACGCCCTGCGGTACGGCGAGGGCGACATACGTCTGCGTCTCCTCCTCGACCGCACCCTGGTGTGCGAGGTCTGGGACTCCGGCCTGGTCCAGCCGCGTCGCCGCCGGGCCCGTGACACCGACGAGGGCGGCCGCGGACTCCAGTTGGTGGGTCTGCTGAGCGCGGCCTGGGGCTCGCGGCGGACGCCCCGCGGCAAGACGGTCTGGTTCGAACTCCCGCTCCCGGACGGCGAGAACGGGCTGACCGACCCGGCGGAGGCGCTGCTCAGCCTGTTCTGACGGCCGGGGCGCTCGCGGGCTGTTCTGATGGCTGGGGGACTCTGCGGCTCAGGGTGACTGGCGGTGCGGTCGTCACCGCCGTCGTCGCTGATGCGGTCGTCACCGCCGTCGTCGCTGATGCGGTCGTCACCGCCGTCGTCGCTGGTGCAGTCGTCACCGTCCGTCGTCACTGCCCGTCGTCGCTGACGGGCAGCCGCCGTCTGCGCCGGGTGTCCGGGCCGCCGTAGCTCGGGGGCGGTCCGCCGTCGGGCTCCTCGCCGAGCAGCACCCCGCCGAGGACGGCCCCGCCGAGCCCGCCCGGGCCCTCCAGAGGGGCGCCGTACGCCCGTACGTCCCGCTCGGCGAGCTCCCGCGCCGCCAGGGCCAGCGCCAGCGCCTCGGCGGTGTCCGGCGCGCTCACGTCGTCCCCGCCGGCCAGCCGGGCGGCCTCCGCCAGCCGGGTGCGTGCCTCGCCGCCCACCGCGGCCAGATGCGTGGCGACGTAGTCCTCCGCACCGGCAAGCGCGCTGCGCGCGGTGAGCGCGGCGGCGGCGCCCAGCACGCCGTTGCCGGGCCGCCCCGTCATCAGGGGCGTGACCGCCCGTACGACGCTCCGCAGGGCGTCGAGAGGGTCGTACGGCCGTCCGCTCGCCAGTTCCTCCCGTACGGCGGCCAGGGCGGCGTCGGCGCGGGCCAGCCGGATCGCGTCGCCGGTCCCCGAGGCGGCGGTGCCGCGCAGCCCCGCCAGCTCCGCCTCCGCCCCGGTCAGCGACGCCGGCACCAGCGCCGCCGCCGCGCCCAGCTCACCGGCGAGCCGGACGACGGCGCCGGTGAGGATCTCGCCGTTAGCCACCGCCCCTTCGGCGGAGCGCAGTTGGCGGGCGGCGCGGGCGAGGTCGCCGGTATCGGCGGCCTGGTGGGCATGGTTGAGGTGCAGGGTGGCGAACACCAGGCGGTCCTTGGCCTGTTCGACGTACCCGGCGACGGAGGACGTCGCCGAGGCAGTCACGGAGGCGGGATGGCGGGCGGCGGCTGCGGTAAGTGCGGCGGGGGCGGCGGCGATCCGCGCGGCCAGTCCCCGGAACCGCGCCTCGGCGGCCCGGAGCGCCCGGCCGTCGGCCAGCCGGGGTGCGCGCAGCCGGTCGAAGTCCACGGCCACGGTGTCCAGCCGCCGCCCCGCCTCCGCGCAGCGGCCCACGATCCCGGTGAGCGCGTGCCGCCGTGACGGCTCGTCGGCGGGGATGCCGGTGTCGTAGCGCTGCCGTATCCGGAAGGCGGCGGCCAGCTCTGTCTCCGCGTCCCGGACGGCACGTGCGAACGGCTCGGCGTCCGCGGCGACTTCGGTGGCCACTTCGGTGGCGAACCCGAGCTCCTCCCTGCTGGTGCGCACACAGTCGTCCGCCTGGACGAGGGCGGTGAGAGCCTGCTCGTCGAGCACGGTGAGCGACGGCACGGGCGGCTCCGCGGACACCACACCGGGTGTGGCGGGCGTCGTACGGCTGTGGGCGCGCCGGGTGCGCCGTACGTACGCGAGAACCGAGAACAGAACGGCGGCGACCACGACGGCGAGGGGAAGCACGAGTGACGTGTCGGACGACTCGTCCCGCGCCGACGGCTGCGAGGCCGACGCGGTGGCGCTCCCGACGGTCACGCTTCCGGCGGGCCCGGCCGGGGTGCCGGGAACCGCGGCGGCGCCGTCGACCGTCGTCAAAGGCACCACCAGCCACATGAGCCCGACGGCGATGCCCAGCACGCCGTGTGCCACCCGCACGGATATGTGCGCGGCCGAGGCACGCCGCGACCGGCCCCGGGCACTCCGGGTCAGCGAAGACGTCACATTTCGGAGCGTATGGGCGACCGGACGTCACCGCGAGCGGTGCGCGTCCGGTATGGGGAGGACGTTGACGGAGGGACAACAGGGGATGAACCAGCCACAGAAAGAGACCCCGAACCTCACCGGGACGGAGGCGACGGAACGGAGGCAGGGAGAGACGGACACCACCGCGGGGCCCGAGGCGGGGCACGGCACCGACATCGCCCCTGCGGCCGTGGCCGGGGCCGGACCCGACAAGGACGCCGCGGCCGAGTTCGAGGTCGGCTCACAGACCGACTCCGCTCCCGAGCCCTGCCCCGCTCCGGGAGCCGACGCCGGCACCGCCCCCCAAGCCGCGGCCGCCGACCCCGCCCGCATCGCTCACCCCCGACGCCGCTGGCCCCGCCTGGTCCGCCGTGGCGCCCTCGCCTTGGCCCTCGTGCTGCTCCTCCCCCTCCTCGCCGCCGAACTCGCGCTCCGCCTGAACTACATGGGCGACCTCGCCGACGGCACCCGCACTCGGCACCGCGACGCGATCTGGCTGGGCCATGCCTGGGTGGACGGGCGCAAGACCGACGCCGATGTCACGGCTCTCGCCCGACGCCTCAAGGGCACCGGAATCAGCGACCTGTACGTCCACTCGGGCCCGCTGGAGCACGACGGCACGCTGCCCACGTCCGACTACCCGAGGGCACGCTGGTTCATCGCGGCAGTGCACCGTGAGCTGCCCGGTGTACGCGTCCAGGCCTGGCTCGGGGACAAGCTGGCCACGGAGTCGCCCGATGGCCTGCGGCTGACCCGTGCCACCACCCGTGCCGCAATCCTGGACTCCACCCGCGCGATCCTCGCCACCGGCTTCCAGGGCGCCCACTTCGACCTGGAGCCCCTGCACTCGGGCGACCACGACTATCTGGCCCTCCTGGACGGCTTGCGCCGTCTCACGCACGCCCGCGGCGCCGTGCTCTCGGTCGCCGCGCACCAGATCGACCCGCTGCCCGCGTTCCACTCCTTCTGGGGCACGACCACCGGACATCCGAAGTGGTGGTCGCAGGCGTATTTCGGCCAAGTGGCCCGCCGCGTCGACCAGATCGCCGTCATGTCCTACGACACCGCGCAGCCCCTGCAGAGCCTCTACGGCGGCTATGTCGCCGAGCAGACGTCCCTCGCCCTGGAGGTCACCCCGGCGTCCACCGACCTCCTCATGGGCCTGCCCTTTTACAGGGAGAACAACTTCGACCACTGGGCCCACGCAGAGACCGTCTCTGCCGCCGTACGAGGCGTCCGTCTGGGCCTGACCCGCACGGACGCCGACCGCGCACGCTTCGGCGTCGCCCTGTATGTCGACTTTGCGGCCAAGGAGGCCGACTGGCTGGCATATCGGGACGGTTGGGTATGAAGATGACGTCCATGCATACAGCCCGTACCCCCTGAGCCCCGCCGGTATCTGCGGGGCGGGCACTTCTGGTCCGGCTCCTGCTTCGCCGGAAGCTGCGGCCGGCCACCGCTGACCGCCGTACGCCAGTACATCCAGAACCAGCAGCACCCCGCGTGACGGCCACCGCACGCGGGGATCAAGGTGCGGATCCGTGCCCACGGCCGAGGCCGGAGCAGTGCAGATGGTCGGCGTCGGCCCGGACCCGGCGCATCTCGAGACCCGCGCCGAGGCGCTGCTCCAGGCGCCCCAAGGAACGGCACAGCTCGTCGAGGCGGCACTGGACCGACGGCAGATCGTCGTTCACGGACATGACGTGACCTCGCTTCCACGGCCCACGGCCCAGGCGGCAACGTTCATGCGCCTGCGAGTGCCGAGCGTCACCCCCTGCGGTGTGAAGGCACCCGCACTGCGGTGTGAAGGCACCCGCACGGATTGCCCGGAGCCTGCCGGTGCATGCCGGCACACGCTGCCGCACGCGCTCCGGTTGCGCCGCACGGGTGGGCTTCGCACCCCCGGCCGTCGTGTCGCCATCGGCTGGCGGAGCCGGTCACTTTCAGTGGGCGCGTACATCTGATCGGTTCGGCATATCGAGAGATCGACATACCGCACCACATCAGCACCGCACTTCCTCGGTAGGACGACAGCGGCTTTCCGGAGGTATCCAGAGATGTCCCACGACGGCGTCGGACTGCGCGCGGTCATGCGCTCGGTCGCCTTCCTCACCGCGGGAGTGCTCGCGGTGCCCGCCCTCTCCGGCTGTAGTTCGGACGAGCCGGAGGCCAAGCCGCTGGCCGGCCCCGACGTCCTGCCCGCCGCCCGCGCCCTGGTCGCCGACGGCGGCACGCTCCACTGGGCCGTGGACGCCGTACCCGAGACGCTGAACGCCTTCCAGGCGGACGCCGACGCCGGCACGAACCGCGTCGCCCAGGCCACTCTGCCGTCGATGTACCGGACGGACGCCGCCGGACGCCCCGTGCGCAACGCCGACTATCTGGAGTCCGCGAAGGTCGTCGACACCGCCCCCAAGCAGGTCGTCCTCTACCGGCTCGACCAGCGTGCCGTCTGGAGCGACGGCCGTGAGATCGGCGCCGCCGACTTCGCCGCGCAGTGGCGCGCCCTGTCCGGCAAGGACAGCGCGTACTGGACCGCGCGCAACGCCGGGTACGACCGCATCGAGAAGATCGAGCGCGGTGACAACGACCTGGAGGTCAAGGTCACCTTCAGCAGGCCCTACGCCGATTGGCGCTCGCTGTTCTCCCCGCTGTACCCCAAGGACGTCATGGGCACCCCGGACGCCTTCAACGACGGAGCGCGGCGCAAGCTCAAGGTGAGCGCGGGACCGTTCAAGGTGCAGAAGGTGGCCGTCAAGGACAAGGAGGTCGTCCTCGTCCGCAACCCGCGCTGGTGGGGGCACCCCGCGAAGCTCACCAAGCTGGTGCTGGACGCCGTACCGCGCGAGGACCGGGTCGACGCCCTCACCGACGGCACCGTCGACGTGGCCGACATCGACCCCGCCGACGCCCAGCGCATCACCGTGGCCGACCGCCCCCGCGGCACGGGCACGCCGCTCCAGGGCCCGGGGGAGCAGGGGGCGGCCAAGACCGCCACGACCGCGACGACCGCGCGTGCCCTTGTCGCCTTCGAGGTCCGCAGATCCCTCGAACCGGCCTACACCCAGCTCGCCCTCAACGGCTCCGGCGGCCCCCTCGCCGACGAACGCGTCCGCCGCGCCGTAGCCCGCACCCTCGACCGCACCGAACTGGCCCGGCTCGTCCTGAAGCCCCTAGGCCTGCCCGCGGTCCCCGTCGGCAGCCACCTCGCCCTCTCCGGCCAGCCCGCCTACACCGACAACAGCGGCGCCCTCGGCGACCAGGACACCGCGCAGGCGCAGGCCCTGCTGGCCGCGGCGGGGTGGGTGCCGGGGGGACCGGTGAAGGAGGCGGCAAAGCCGGACAAAGCGGCGGGCGGCAGCGGTGAGACGGCGGAGGGCTCCCCGAAGCCGAAGAAGAAGTCCTCCGACGAGGACGCGGGCGACGACGAGAAGGGCAAGGAGGGCAAGGAGAAGGGCACGCGTACGGGTGCGGACGAGGACGACAAACCGCGTGGTGAGAGGCACGACGAGGCGGGGGGCCGGCAGCAGGAGCGGGAGGACGGCGGGAGCGAACGGCATCTCGCCCAGGACGGCAAGCAGCACCTCGGGCCCCTCCAGCAGGGCGGAGCCCCCGGTGCCTACGCCCCCAAGGGCACCCCGGCCCCCGCAGGTGCCGCGGCCGGCCGTCTGGCCAAGGACGGCAAGGCGCTGACACTCCGCTTCGTGCTGCCTACGGGCCCCGGCTCGGAGAGTCTGCGGGCTGTCGCGGACCGGATCTCCTCGATGCTGCTCAAGGTGGGCATCCGGACGGACATCACCAAGGTGCCGGACGCGAGCTACTTCAAGGACCACATCGCGGCGGGTGACTACGACCTCGCCCTGTACTCGTGGCCCGCCACCGCCTACCCGGCCACCGACGCCCGCCCGATCTTCGCCAAGCCGGTTCCGGCGGCGGACGGCTCGCTGAACGTGGAGCAGAACTACACGCGAGTCGGCACGGACCAGGTGGATCAGCTCTTCGACCAGGCGGTTTCCACGCTGGACGAGGACGAGGAACGCTCGCTGGTCCGCAAGGCGGACTCCCGGATCTGGGCCACTGCCGCGTCGATCCCCCTCTACCAGCGCCCCCAGCTCACAGCCACCCGGAAGACCCTGCTCAACGTCGGCGCGTTCGGCTTCCAGACGCCGGTCTACGAGGACATGGGCTTCCTGAAGCCCGGAGCGACGGTCTCTCCGACCCCGGCAGCGTAGGGCTGCGCCGCTTTGCCGGAGTGTTGCCTCGGGGCTGCGCCCCCTGCCCCGGAGTGTTGCCTCGGGGCTGCGCCCCGGCCTCCCACCCGCCCGCCCCTCTCGGTTGGCTGCATAGCCCCCGCCCCCGGGGCTCCGCCCCGGACCCCGCAGTGTGACCCGGGGGCTCCGCCCCCGGGTTTCCCACCCGCCCGCCCGTCTCGGTTGGTTGTCTGGGTGCCCTTCCAGCTTGCCGAGTCGGGTGGTGGGTGGGCATAGGCCGGGGGTCCAGGGGGCGGAGCCCCCTGGGACGGGAGCGGACGAGGGCCCAGCCCGCGTACTACCCGGGGGTCCAGGGGGCAGCGCCCCCTCGGGGCCCGCACCGACCCGGGGTCACCAGACAAACCGCCCCCGCCCCGACCGGTCGAGCCCCAGCGGCAGCGGCCACGTACCATGGGGTAAGGCCGCGGCGTGTCCAGCCCGGCAGGGCCCGCGCACCAGAGACAGAAGCGCAGGGCCGTCCGCGAACTCCGGGAGAACGCCTCACCATGGCCGCGTCCAACACGCGTCACGACATCCGCAACGTCGCCATCGTCGCTCACGTCGACCACGGCAAGACCACCATCGTCGACGGCATGCTGAAGCAGGCCGGCGCCTTCGCCGCCCACCAGCTCGAGCAGGTCGATGACCGTGTCATGGACTCGAACGACCTGGAGCGTGAGAAGGGGATCACGATCCTCGCCAAGAACACGGCGGTGCACTACCACCCCAAGGACGGCGGGGAGCAGATCACCATCAACATCATCGACACCCCCGGCCACGCCGACTTCGGCGGCGAGGTCGAGCGCGGTCTGTCGATGGTGGACGGCGTGGTGCTGCTCGTCGACGCCTCCGAGGGCCCGCTGCCGCAGACCAGGTTCGTGCTGCGCAAGGCGCTCCAGGCCCGGCTGCCCGTCATCCTGTGCATCAACAAGACGGACCGCCCCGACGCCCGTATCGACGACGTCGTCAACGAGACGTACGACCTGTTCCTCGACCTCGACGCGGACGAGGAGCAGATCGAGTTCCCGATCGTCTACGCCTGCGGCCGTGACGGCATCGCCTCGCTGACCAAGCCGGAGAACGGCACGGTCCCGCAGGACTCCACCAGCCTGGAGCCGTTCTTCTCGACGATCCTGGAGCACATCCCGGCGCCGACCTACGACCCCGAGGCCCCGCTCCAGGCGCATGTCACCAACCTCGACGCGGACAACTTCCTCGGCCGTATCGCGCTGCTGCGCGTGGAGCACGGCGAGCTGCGCAAGGGCCAGACGGTGGCGTGGATCAAGCGCGACGGCTCGATCGCGAACGTCCGCATCAGCGAGCTGATGATGACGGAGGCGCTCACCCGCAAGCCGGCCGAGAAGGCGGGCCCGGGTGACATCTGCGCCGTGGCGGGCATTCCGGACATCATGATCGGTGAGACCCTGGCGGACACCGAGAACCCGATCCCTCTGCCGCTGATCACGGTGGACGAGCCGGCGATCTCGATGACCATCGGCACCAACACCTCCCCGCTGGTCGGCCGCGGCGGCACCGGCAAGGGCGCGGATGCGAAGGCGGCCGTCAAGGACCGCAAGGTCACCGCCCGCCAGGTGAAGGACCGTCTGGACCGCGAGCTGGTCGGCAATGTGTCGCTGCGCGTGCTGGACACCGAGCGCCCGGACACCTGGGAGGTGCAGGGCCGCGGTGAGCTGGCGCTGGCCATCCTGGTCGAGACGATGCGCCGCGAGGGCTACGAGCTCACGGTCGGCAAGCCCCAGGTCGTCACCAAGGAGATCGACGGCAAGGTCTACGAGCCGGTCGAGCGGATGACGGTCGACGTGCCCGAGGAGCACATGGGCGCGGTCACCCAGCTCATGGGTGTGCGCAAGGGCCGTATGGACAACATGTCGAACCACGGCTCCGGCTGGGTGCGCATGGAGTTCGTGGTGCCCTCCCGCGGTCTGATCGGCTTCCGTACCGAGTTCCTGACCCAGACCCGCGGCACGGGTATCGGCCACTCCATCCACGAGGGCTTCGAGCCCTGGTTCGGCCCGCTGCAGACCCGTAACAACGGCTCGCTGGTCGCCGACCGCTCCGGCGCCGTCACCGCGTTCGCGATGACGAACCTCCAGGAGCGCGGTGTGCTCTTCGTGGACCCGGGCACCGAGGTGTACGAGGGCATGATCGTCGGCGAGAACTCCCGCTCCGACGACATGGACGTCAACATCACCAAGGAGAAGAAGCTCACCAACATGCGGTCGTCGAACGCCGACGTGGCCGAGTCGATCGTCCCGCCGCGCAAGCTGTCGCTGGAGCAGTCCCTTGAGTTCTGCCGTGACGACGAGTGCGTGGAGGTCACCCCGGAGTCCGTCCGTATCCGCAAGGTGAACCTGGACGCCCGCGAGCGCGCCCGCGCCGCGAGCCGCGCCAAGCACGGCTGACCGAATCGAATCGGCCGAGGCCGGGTACCCGTTTCACGGGTGCCCGGCCTTTTGTGACGGGAGAAAGTCCCCGCACGGACAGGCGCATGCAGGGAAAACCCTTCATTTTCGCTCGACAACCGCATGGACGGCTTGATTCGCACTAGTCTGCGGCTGGAGCGTCCTGTGCCTGGCCTATGAGCCCCGGTATGAACGGTCTCCTGACGCGTCGACAGGTTGGCCGAAATGAGATGGCCGGACGCCGTGAGTGGCTGACGCCGACGGGCCGTTGGCGCCCATGCGCCGACGCCGCCTTCAGCGCAAGTGTTTTTCTACGTCAAGCGTCCGGAATTCGGACGGCTCAGACCGATAGGCGTGTAACAAGTCCGTTTCGCAGGGATCTTTCAGCAAACCGTTTGTCCGGATTTTGGAAGAAGTAGGCGCCAGGTGTGATCGAACCGAGACCTTTGTGATGTGGTTCGGGCTGGTGTCCATGCCAGATAGTTAGGCGCGTAGAGCTCGGATCGACGGGTCACGCGTCGCAGTTGGCGCCGACTCACGAGCGCGGGGGACACGTGACCATTTCAGGCACCGATGAAGGTGATGTGTCATGTGCTCCTCCCTGCGATGAACCATTGGACTCATGAGGAGGAACCGCAATGCGTGGTGCCAGAGGCGCCCAGTGGGTCGCGGGTGCGATAGTCATTGCCCTTGCTGCGACTGCGTGTGGAAGCAGTGACGACGACAGCGGCAGCGGCAATGGCAAGGGTTCAGCCGGTGGCACCTTCAGGATGGGCATCACCGAGCCGGTCGCCATCGACCCGTACAACGCTCAGGAGTCCGAAGGCACGCTCGTCACGGACAACCTCTTCACGGGGCTGTACGACCCCACCGCTGACGGTCAGGTGGTCCCGGCCCTGGCCACGTCCAAGAAGGTCAGCTCTGACGGCAAGACGTGGACCTTCACCATCAAGAAGGGCACCAAGTTCACGAACGGCGAGCCGGTCGACGCCGCGGCGTTCATCCGCGGCTGGAACCGAGTGGCGGTGAAGACGGCCGCGTCCGACGTCGCCTACCACATGGCCGGCATCGACGGCTTCGACGCTGCGCAGGCCGGCAAGGCCACGACCATGACCGGACTCAGTGCGCCGGACCCTTACACCCTCCAGGTGAAGCTCTCCGCACCGGACTTCGAGTTCTACATCAAGACCTCGCACACCGTGTTCAGCCCCGTCCCCAAGGCCGCGGGCGACGCCAAGAACAAGACGTACAACGAGTCGCCCATCGGCAACGGGCCCTTCAAGATGCAGGGCAAGTGGGAGCACAACAAGTCGATCACGCTGGTCCGTAACGACAGTTACGGCCTGACGAAGGCTCACCTGGACAAGGTGCAGATCGACATCCTCAACGCCAACAACGGTGTGACGCTCGAGTACCAGGGCTTCGAGTCGGGCCAGTACGACTGGGCCCGCATGCCCACCCCGCAGCTTCCGGCCGCCAAGGCCAAGTACGAGGCGCAGGGCGAGTGGATCAGTATGGACGCGAGCGGGATGAACTATCTTCTCCCGATCACCGACAACGGTCCCCTGAAGAACGCCAAGGCTCGCGAGGCGGTCTCCTACGCGATCGACCGCGACGCCATCATCAAGGGCGTCTTCCAGGGCATGATGACGAAGTCGACGACCATCCTGCCGCCGTCCTTCAAGGACGCGTACCAGAAGGACCTGTGCGCCTCCTGCATCAAGCAGGACAAGGCCAAGGCCAAGCAGCTCGCCAAGGAAGGCGGCCTGACGGCGGGAACCACCATCGAGCTCGCCTACAACACCGGGTCGGGCCACGAGGAGTGGATCCAGGCCGTCAAGCAGCAGCTCGAGGACGTTCTCGGCGTGAAGGTCAAGAGCACGGGCAAGCCCTTCGCCGAGCTGCTCGCCGACCAGCAGAAGCCGAACGCGACGGGCCTGTACCGCTTCGCCTGGGGCGCGGACTACCCGACGCCGGACAACTTCCTGTTCCCGCTGCTCGACACCGCGTCCATCAACAAGGACTCCTCGGGCAAGGTCACCGGTGACAACCGGGAGCGCTACAGCAACAAGAAGTTCGACGACCTGGTCGCCCAGGCTCGTGCCACCGCGGACCAGGCCGGTCGCAACGCGCTTTACAAGCAGGCCGAGAAGGTCGCGCTGGACGACATGGCCCTGATCCCGTTGTGGAACCGCACCCAGCTCCGCCTCGCCAACACCAAGAAGTTCACCGGCATGGCGATGGACTTCCACGAGAACCCGACCCTCCCTGAGATCAGCTTGAAGTAACGGGGCCACCGCCGCGGCGCGGAATCCGGCAACCGGGGGTCGTGGTGCCCGAGCAGTCGCTCGGGCACCACGACCCTCGACGACCGTCGGGAGCGGTGTGACCCACCCTCCCGCCCCCAGTCCCCACATCCGGGGCGAGGGAGCTGCTGAGGCAGCGGCAGTGAGGTAGAGAGGCAGTCATGGGAAGGTATGTGGTCCGCAGGGTGGGCCAGTTGATCATCGTCGTGCTCGGCGCGACGATGATTCTGTTCGCTTGCCTGTTCGTGCTCCCCGGCGACCCGGTGGGCCAGATCGCGGGCAGCGACAAGGCGCGCGATCCGGCCGTCATCGCGCAACTGCACAAGCAGTACGGGCTCGACAAGCCGCTGGTCGTCCAGTACGGCACCTACGTCGGCAAGCTCGTCACCGGAGACCTCGGCACGGACTACACGCAGGGCCGACCGGTCACCGAGATCCTGGCTCCAAAGCTGGCGAACACGGCAAAACTGGCGGTTGCGGCCACCGTGCTCGACATCATCATCGGCATTTCGGTCGGCGTGCTGGCCGCCATGCGCCGATATTCGATCTGGGACGTGTCGGCGACCTTCCTGACGACCCTGGCCATCGGCGTGCCGTCCATCGTGCTCGGCATGATGATGCAGCGCCTCTTCGTCATCGAGCTCGACTGGTTCCCGCTGATCGCGGGCGACGACATCAAGGGCATCGTGCTGCCGGCCGTCACCCTCGCCATCATCGACGCGGCCCTCGTCGCCCAGCTCGCACGCAGCACAATGCTGGAAGTGCTGCGTGCCGACTACGTCAAGACGGCCATCGCGAAGGGCCTGTCCCGGCGCACGGTGCTCCTCAGACACATCATGCGGAACTCGATCATCCCGGTGGTCACCTACCTCGGCATCTCGTTCGGCTCGCTGCTCGGCGGCGCGATCATCACGGAGACGATCTTCAACTGGAACGGCATCGGTCTTGCGCTGATCCAGGCGATTCAGCAGAACAACAACCCCATCATCGTAGGGGTGGTGACGATCGGAGTGGCGGTCTTCGTCCTGCTGAACCTGATCGTCGACCTGCTGTACGCCGCCCTCGACCCGCGTATCCGCCTTGCCTGACCCGCAGCGCCGTCCCCCTTCTAGGAGTCACACCATGACCGAACTCGTCTCGGGCACGGAAGAGCCGGCGACCGCCGGTCCGGCCGCGGCGCGCCCGGACGCGGAACCAGGCGTCGCCAGGGTCAGCCAGTGGTCGGACATCCGGCATCGCTTCTTCGCCAACAAGCTGGCTGTGCTGGGCCTCGCGATCATCGTGGTCCTCTTCCTCGTCGCGATCTTCGCGCCGCTCCTCGCGCCGCACGACCCGCTCAGGCAGGACTTGACCAACACCCTGCAGTCTCCGGGCAGCGGACACTGGCTGGGTACCGACGCCCTCGGCCGTGACCAGCTGTCCCGACTCGTCTACGGCAGCCGAATCGCCGTGATCGTGGGTCTTGCCTCGATCCTCGTCGCCCTCAGCATCGGCGTCCTGCTGGGCGCTCTGGCCGGCTACTACGGCCGCTGGGTCGACACGGTGATCATGCGCA
The DNA here is from genome assembly GCF_054729195.1 of Streptomyces sp. YIM S03343. Lineage (NCBI taxonomy): Bacteria > Bacillati > Actinomycetota > Actinomycetes > Kitasatosporales > Streptomycetaceae > Streptomyces > Streptomyces sp. YIM S03343. The sequence continues at coordinate 3,341,975 of NZ_JBPUKX010000001.1, read as the reverse complement.
TAGCCGACATCTTCTTCGCCTTCCCGCTGCTCATCGGCGCCATTGTCATCATCCTTCTGATGGGCCGCGGCGTGCTGCCCGTCGTGCTCTCGCTGGGCATCTTCCAGTGGGCAATCTTCGCCCGTCTGCTGCGCAGCCAGATCCTGTCCGTGCGCGAGATGGACTTCGTACACGCGGCGAAGGCCCTCGGCGCGAGCCAGAGCCGGATCATCCGCAAGCACATCCTGCCCAACTCGCTGACAGCGGTGCTGGTGTACGGGACCAGCAATGTCGGTATCGCGATCGTCGCGGAGGCGTCGCTGTCGTACCTCGGCGTCGGCGTCGACCCGGAGGTCGCCGAGTGGGGCAACATGATCGCCGCGGGGCGCGGGTTCATGGGGGTCAAGGACTACATGTGGACGTATCCGAGCCTTGCGATCGTCATCACCGCGCTGGGCTTCATCCTGCTGGGCAACGGCCTGCGTGACGCACTCGACCCGAAGCTCCGGTGACGGGCAGCCATGAGCCGAACCCCCCTGAGCAAGCAAGACGAAGGTGATGGCATGACCAGCCTGGAGATGGCTCCCTCGAACGCCGGACCGGACGGGACCGCGCCGCTTCTCGAAGTCCGCGACCTGCACGTGGAGTTCAAGGTCCGCGACTCCGTGACCAAGGCGGTCAACGGCGTCAACTACAGCGTGAACTCGGGCGAGACCCTCGCCGTGCTGGGCGAGTCGGGCTCCGGCAAGTCCGTGACGGCGCAGGCCGTCATGGGCATCCTGGACAGCCCTCCCGGGAAGATCACCAAGGGTGAGGTCTTCTTCCAGGGCCAGGACATCCTGCGCCTGTCGGAGAGTGAACGGCGAAAACTGCGCGGCGCCAAGATGGCGATGATCTTCCAGGACGCGCTGTCCTCTCTCAACCCGGTGCTCTCCGTCGGCTTCCAGCTCGGCGAGATGTTCCGGTCCCACCAGGGCATGTCCCGCAAGCAGGCCAAGACCAAGGCCATCGAACTGATGGACAGGGTGCGCATTCCGGCCGCCAGACAGCGCGTCGGCGACTACCCGCACCAGTTCTCCGGCGGTATGCGCCAGCGCATCATGATCGCCATGGCGCTGGCCCTGGAGCCCGACCTGATCATCGCCGACGAGCCGACCACGGCCCTCGACGTGACGGTCCAGGCCCAGGTGATGGATCTGCTCGCGGAGCTGCAGCGCGAGTACAACATGGGCCTGATCCTCATCACCCACGACCTGGGTGTGGTCGCCGACGTGGCCGACAAGATCGCCGTGATGTACGCGGGCCGGATCGTCGAGGAGGCCCCGGTGCACGAGCTGTACAAGCGTCCCGCGCACCCCTACACGCAAGGCCTGCTCGACTCGATCCCGCGCCTGGACCAGAAGGGCCAAGAGCTCTACGCGATCAAGGGCCTGCCCCCCAACCTGCAGCAGATACCGGACGGCTGCGCCTTCAACCCACGCTGCGGCAGGGCACAGGACATCTGCCGTACCGAGGTGCCGGCGCTGGTCCCGGTCACCGAGGAAGACGGTACGGAACTGATCGGCCGCGGCTCCGCGTGCCACTTCTGGAAGGAGACGATCCATGGCTGAGCTCAGCAAGAACGACGAGCCGCAGGACGCCACGCCGAACGTCTCCGAGGTGGAGATCGCCGACGTGCACTCCGAGGAGGAGGCCGTCGCCGCCCTGGACGCAACGGTCGACCGAGGCGAGCCGATCTTGCAGGTGCGCAACCTGGTCAAGCACTTCCCGCTGACCCAGGGCATCGTCATCAAGCGTCAGATCGGCGCGGTGATGGCCGTCGACGGCATCTCCTTCGACCTCCACCAGGGCGAGACCCTGGGAATCGTGGGCGAGTCCGGCTGCGGCAAGTCGACGGTGGCCAAGCTCCTGATGAACCTGGAGCGGGCGACGGCCGGCGAGGTCTTCTACAAGGGCCAGGACATCACCAAGCTGTCCGGCCGGGCGCTCAAGGCGGTCCGCCGAAACATCCAGATGATCTTCCAGGACCCGTACACCTCGCTCAACCCCCGTATGACGGTGGGCGACATCATCGGCGAACCGTACGACATCCACCCCGAGGTGGCGCCCAAGGGCGACCGGCGCCGCAAGGTCCAGGAACTCCTGGACGTCGTGGGCCTCAACCCCGAGTACATCAACCGCTACCCGCACCAGTTCTCCGGCGGTCAGCGCCAGCGCATCGGCATCGCCCGCGGTCTGGCCCTCAACCCCGAGATCATCATCTGCGACGAGCCGGTCTCGGCGCTGGACGTCTCCGTCCAGGCCCAGGTCATCAACCTGATGGAGCGACTGCAGGACGAGTTCAACCTCTCCTACATCTTCATCGCCCACGACCTGTCGATCGTCCGGCACATCTCGGACCGGGTGGGCGTGATGTACCTCGGGAAGATGGCCGAGATCGGCACCGACGAGCAGATCTACGACCACCCGACGCACCCCTACACGCAGGCACTGCTGTCGGCGGTTCCGGTGCCGGACCCGGAGGACCGTGAGCACCGCGAGCGGATCATCCTGGTCGGCGATGTGCCGTCACCGGCCAACCCGCCGTCCGGCTGCCGGTTCCGCACCCGCTGCTGGAAGATGCAGGACAGGTGCGCGGAGGAGGTGCCGCTGCTCGCGATCCCCGAGCGCTTCAAGGACTCGGACTCTCCGGCGGCCCATGAGTCGGCGTGCCACTTCGCGGAGGAGAAGGACGTCGTCCACGCGGTGTGACGCCTCCCCGTGTTTTCGGCTCCCGGCGCCTCACATGGTGCCGGGAGCTGGCTTTTCCGGGCTCGTACGATCAACGCGCCGCCAGGGGGACCGAGATGTTTCACCACATCGAGCTGTGGGTCCCGGACCTGCCGCGTGCGGCTCGCGAGTGGGGCTGGCTCCTTGCCCGACTCGGCTATCACCCGTACCAGGAGTGGGCACATGGCCGCAGCTGGCGCCAGGGGTCGGCATATCTCGTCGTCGAGCAGTCCCCGGCGATGACCGGCACCCACCACGACCGGATGCGCGCGGGGCTCAACCACCTCGCCTTCCACGCCGGAACACGTACCGAGGTCGACGCGCTGGTGAGCGCAGCCCCTGCAAACGGCTGGACGCCGCTCTTCGCCGAGAGGTATCCCCACGCGGGCGGGCCGGATCACTACGCGGCCTACATCGCGAACACGGACGGATTCGAGGCGGAGCTGGCGGCCTCTGATTCCGGTCCTCCAGCTGAGGGACTCTAAGGGCTTGCCGGGAATGGGAGTGTCTAATCAACGGCCCTGTCTCACTTTCGGTGGTGACGGAAAGTCGTGAGGGGTCGTTGCATTCTTGTGAAGGATGTCAACGAGCTCGTGCAGACGGTGTTCTCGGGCCTGTCCCCGCTGGTCATCGAGAACGTGGCCGACGAAGGTGAGCGGATCGTGGTGCGGGCACGGACTCCGCGGGACACTGCGGTCTGCCCGGTCTGCGTGGCCTCGTCGGAACGCGTGCACGGCTATCACTGGCGGACGGTGGCCGACGTACCGGTCGACGAACGACGGGTAGCGGTCCGTGTGCGGGTGCGACGCCTGGTGTGTCCCACGCGCGGCTGCCACACCTTCCGCGAGCAGGTACCCGGAGTGTTGGACCGATACCAGCGGCAAACGGTCCGTCTGACGAGGCAAGTCATGGCCGTCGTCAAGGAGTTAGTGGGCCGAGCCGGGGCGCGTTTGCTGGCGATACTCGCGGTGAGCCTGTCGCGTCACACGGTCCTACGCACCCTGCTGCGGATCCCGTTGCCCACCGGGCGGGTGCCCCGTGTGATCGGCATCGACGACTTCGCTCTGCGCCGGCGCCACCGCTATGCCACCGTGATCATCGACGCCGCGACCCATGAGCGGATCGACGTGCTGCCCGACCGCACGGCCGACACCCTGGAAGCGTGGCTGCGCGAACATCCGGGCATCGAGATCGTATGCCGTGACGGCTCGGCGACCTATGCCGAGGCCATCCGCCGTGCCCTGCCTGACGCAGTGCAGGTCGGTGATCGCTGGCATTTGTGGAAGAACCTGTGTGAAGCCGCCCTGAGCGAGGTGAAGGCACACAGCAGCTGCTGGGCCACCGTACTGGACGCGCCGATCTACGACGGCCCCCGCGCCCAGACCACCCTCGAACGCTGGCACCAGGTCCATGGCCTGCTCGACCAGGGCGTGGGCCTACTCGAATGCGCCCGCCGCCTGCAACTGGCCCTGAACACCGTCAAACGCTATGCCCGAGCCGACCGGCCCGAGCGCATGCTCCGCGTCCCCAAGTACCGTGCCAGCCTGGTCGATCCCTACCGCGAGCACCTGCGAAAACGCCGGGCTGAGGACCCCGGCGTCCCCGTCCTGCACCTCTTCGAAGAGATCAAGTCCCTGGGCTTCACGGGCTGCCTCAACCTCCTGCACAAGTACATCAACCAAGGCCGTGCGGACGCCGACCGCAGCCATATCTCCCCGCGTCGGCTCGCCCGGATGCTGCCGACCACGCCCGACAAGCTCAAGGCCGAGCAGCAAGAGCTTCTGGCCAAGCTCACCGCCGCTTGCCCCGAGATGACCCAACTGGCCGCAAATATCAGGGACTTCGCCCCGCTCCTTGCCTCTCACGCCGACAATGCCGACGCGCTCTTGCGCTGGATCGTCCAGGTCCGCGGCGCCGACCTGCCACACCTGCATGCCTTCGCCCGAGGTCTGGAACGAGACCGCGACGCCGTAGACGCCGCCCTCACACTTCCGTACAGCAACGGCCCCACCGAGGGCGTCAATACCAAGACCAAGAGGATCGCGCGCCAGATGCACGGACGAGCAGGCTTCACCCTACTTCGCCACCGCATCCTCCTCGGATAGCCGCACTCTCCGTCACCACCGAAAGTGAGACAGGGCCGTTAAATTGACACACCCCTTCGAGGCTAAGGGCTCGCAGAGCATTAACTCGCAGTCTTGATCTCTGGGGTGGTGATGCCTGCGTCGCGTGCCATATTGAACAGGTCGTTCAGTGTGGCGAGTTGGTGTTCGGCGGGGTGGAGGTCGTGGCTTGCGGTTGCCAGCAGTTCCCGGATGTCTCTCAGGCGCCGGTTGATTGTCTCGGGCCGGACGCTGAAGAGGGCGGCGATAGCGATCTCGGGTAGGCCGTGGCGGTAATGGAGGACGGCGGCCAGGAGGCGGTCGGCGAGGGTGAGAATCGGGCGGCGTCCGGTGTTGCCGTCGCCCTTGGCGCGTGGGCGGTGGCCGCGTCGTTTGTCCAGGTGCGTCTCGCGCTGGGCCTCGTGGAGGGTGGTCAGCGTGGTGATGAGGTAGTCCCACTCGTGCGGGGGCAGCCCGGTCAGGGCCGGGTGGCAGAGCCAGGAGAGGTCGGGGCTCGGCTGGTCGAAGGGGTCCGGGGCGTCATTGACCTGGGCGTATGCCTCGGGGCGGAGGGTGTAGTTCCAGTCGCCGTGCCAGTCGTGGTGGGTCAGGGGCAGGGCTTCCATCTGCCCGTCACCGATGCGGATCCCCGTCTCATAGACGGTGGTATCGAGTTCCGCGTGGACTCTCAGGCCGGTGCGAGTGGTGGTCGCGGCGATGGACTGCACGATGACCTCGTGGCTGGTCAGGGGCCTGCCGCGCCAGTTCATGGTGATGTGGGAGAACAGCCGGTGCTCGATCCGGTTCCACTTCGAAGTGCCGGGAGGGAAGTGACAGACAGTGATGTTCAGGCCGGTCTCCAGGGCGAGGGCGGCGAGTTCGGCCTTCCAGGCGCGGGTCCGGTATCCGTTGGAACCGCCCGCATCGGCGGTGATCAGCAGTCGGCCGGCCTGCGGGTAGTCCTCCTTGCCGCGGCCCTTCCACCAGCGGCGGATGGATTCGACGGCGAAGGCGGCGGTGTCATGGTCGGTGCCGACACTGACCCAGCCGGTGTTGGTGGCCAGGTCGTAGATGCCGTAGGGCACGGCCTTCCCGAGTTCTCTGTCCGGGAAGTCATGGGTGCTGACCTGCACGGGGTCGCCTGCGGGCCGCCACTCGCGCCCGCCGTTCCTGTATGACCCGACGATTTCCTTCTTCTTCGTATCGACGCTGATCACCGGGTCCCCGGCGTCGATATGGATCGTGGCCTGCTCGTTGATGTAGCGGAACTGGCTGTCCCGGTCGGGGTGCTGCCGGCCTTCGATGGTCTTGGCGTTGCCCTGGAGGCTGAAGCCTTCCTCGCGCAGCACGTCGGCGACGGTGTCAGCGGATATCCGGTGGCCCTGGCGGGTGAGTTCGGCGGCCAGATGACGGGTGGACTTCGTCGTCCACCGCAACGGCGACATCGGATCACCCCGCACATCCGGCTCGACCAGGGCCAGAAGCGCCGGACGAAGTCCCGGGTCCAGATCGACCGTCCGTTTGCGGCCTCCGCCCACCCGGCGCACCCGCCCCAACGGGGCATCGCCGGAATCCAGTTCATCCGCACCCAGGGACACCGTGGCCTCCCGCACCCCGGCGGCCCGGGCGACCAGCCTGATCCCGCCATGGCCGATCGACCGGGCTTCCGCTCCTATCAGCAGACGCCGTTGCCGCTCGTCGAGATGCGGGAAGATCGCCTCGAACTTGGCTGCCAGAGCTGCCCGTTGCTCCTCCGATGCGCCCATACCACGCCAACGACTCGACCGGCGGGAAGCTACGGGTTAATGCTCTGCGAGCCCTAAGTTACCGGTATTGAGGTTAGGGCCTGGACTTCAGGAGGAAGGCGAATTCGGCGGTTCCGCCGCACCATTGAGCCTCGCTCCCGGTTGTATTCACCTCGAAGTAGCGGCGAAATTGGATCTGCTTGTTGTTGAAGGTCACCGTCTTCTTGATGGGGTAAGTTTGGGTCGTGGACGTGCCACCCTTGACTTGGACGACATACCGGCCGTCTGTCCCGTAGACGACCTTGTTGTTACCGTTCACCAGGTTTATGCGGCCGACGTTGACGCTCTTACCCGCGATAGGCGCCGTGTATTTCACGCTGAGCTGCCTGATGTAAGCACTGGACTTTGTCACCTTGCCGAGGCTCCACGTGGCCGTCGCGGTGAACTGATTTCCCTTCTTGCAACTCGCCTGCCCTGCAGCGTCGATGCTCAGTTGCCCGCTCTTGTAGCTATGAGCTGTAGAAGTGCGCTTGGCAGTGGTAGTCGTTGCAAGTTTGGTCGTGGCCGACGCCTGTCCGACGAAGACCAACAGCGTCGTCGCAGCGGCTGCAGAAGTGACGATCAGGCCCCGTGCGCGCGTCTTCAAGTTTTTCCCCTCGTTTTTTGGTCGTTTGTCGGCTTCATTGCTTCATTTGCTTGATGTGCCGACACATGGATGCTATGCGAGTGGCTGATTGGGCCGCAAGGTATTTGATCAAGGTTTGAGGTGCCGCACGGCGAAAGGTGCCCGGTACTACAGCCGGTGTTGTCACGGTGAGTGGTCTCGTCGGTGGTAGTGGCTGATGCGGGCTCGTGTCTGATGTCTGCGGCGCCAGCGGTTCCAGTGCAGGGCGAGCCAGGTCCTGGCCGCGCGGGCGGGAGCCAGGACGATGCGGTCGTACATGCGGCGGATCTCGTTCAGGGACAGCGGGACGGCGGCTTCCTCTTGGTCTTCGGTCGGGTCGATGGGGTTGGGTGAAGTTCCACCGATGATCTGGACAGGTTGATACTGGGACGGATGGTCCCGGAGGAAGCAGTTCAGGTCTGTGAGTAAGAAGAGCAATACGAGCAAGCGGTACTCGGACGAGTTCAAGAGGGACGCGGTCGAGTTGGCGCTCTCGTCGGACAAGACTGTGACCGAGGTCGCCCGGGACCTGGGTGTGAGCCCCGAGGGTCTGCGGGGCTGGGTGAAGCAGGCGAAGACCGACCGGGGCGAGGGTCCGGCGGGTGCGCTGTACACCGTGCTCTTGGGCGGCAGGTCGTGCGGGAGGTAGCGCCACTGGCAGCCGGTACGGGCCTGGTACAGGATCGCGTTGACGATCTCCCGCATCTCGTACTGGCCTGTATGCCCGCTGACTGAGGGATGCCTCGCCTTCCAGGCCGTGATGACCGGGCGGATCAACTGCCATGCCTCATCCGGCAGATCACTCGGGTACGGCTGGCGCCTGTCTACGCTCCCCATCGGACCGCACCACGGCCAACCGTGAAGCCCAGAAATCGGATAACCAACCATCAACCGCAACAAGAACCGCCGAACGCTCGCAGCACACCCACCGAGGGACTCGCACGGCTCTGACGCCGGATGCCTGCCGGGCAGGCCCGGCCCGTGGGCACGTCGCCGCGTCTTTACGGACCGGCGTCCGCGTGTCCCGCGGAGTCAGCCGTCGGCCTCCGCCCCCGCCCAGTGGCACGCCACCTGTCCCCTGCCGCCCCCGTCCAGCACCCCCGGCTCCCGGGACCGGCACGCCGCCGCCACCCCCGCCCGCTCCGCCTCCCCGCTCGCCAGCACCTGGCACCGGGCGTGAAAGCGGCAGCCCGAGGGGATACGGGACGGGTCCGGGGGCTCGCCGGTGAGGACCACCGGGGCGCCCGGGGCCTCCGGGAGGACCGACAGCAGCGCCTGTGTGTAGGGGTGCCGGGGCGCGGTCAGGACGTCCTCCACCGTGCCCGTCTCCACGATCCGGCCGAGGTACATCACCGCGACCCGGTCGGCGATGTTCCACGCGAGGCCCAGATCATGGGTCACCACCAGGGCGGACAGGCCCAGTTCGGTGCGCAGGCGCAGCAGCAGGGCGAGGATCTCGCCGCGTACGGAGGCGTCCAGCGAGGCCACCGGCTCATCCGCGATGACCAGCTCCGGCTCCAGGACCAGGGCGCCCGCGATCACCACCCGCTGGCGCTGGCCGCCGGACAGCTCGTGCGGGTAGCGCAGGAAGAAGCGTTCGGGCGGTCTGAGCCCCGCCCGGGCCAGGGCCTGGGCGACCGCCGCCCGCTCGTCCCCCGTGTGCCGGTGGACGCGCAGTCCTTCGGCCACCGCCTCGTACACCGTGTGCCGGGGGTTGAGGGAGCCGCTCGGATCCTGCAGCACCAGCTGGACGCGTCTGCGGTAGGCCCGCAGAGCCCGTGAGGAGTACGCCAGCGGTCTGCCGTCGAAGCGCACGCTTCCCGCGGTCGGCGGGACCAGGCCGAGCAGCGAGCGGGCCAGGGTCGTCTTGCCGCAGCCCGACTCGCCGACCAGGGCCACGATCTCACCGGCGCCGATGTCGAGTTCGACGCCGTCCACGGCACGGGCCGGCGGGGCGCCGTGACGCCCCGGGAAGGTCACCTGCAGGCCCTGGGCGCTGAGCAGCGGCGGCGGTGGTGGTGTCGTCACGTGGCGCTCCTCGCATCCTCTGCGGCGGTGGCCCGGCCGGGTACCGGAGCCTCCACATGCACACAGGCGGCCCGCCGTCCCTGCCCCGCGTCCCGCAGCGCCTGGTCCTGTGCGGCGCAGCCGTCCAGGGCCACCGGGCAGCGGGGGTGGAAGGCGCACCCGGAGGGCAGCGCCGCCGGGTCGGGCGGGTCGCCTGCCAGACCACGCGGGGCGAACCGGGAGGCCGGGTCGCCGATACGGGGGAACGCGGCCGACAGGCCCTTGCCGTACGGGTGCAGCGCGTCCTCGTACACCGCCCGCGCTGGGCCCTCCTCGACCACACGGCCCGCGTACATCACCGCCAGCCGGTCACAGGTGTCGGCGAGCACCGCCAGATCGTGACTGATCATGATCAGAGCCAGCTCCTGCTCGGTGACCAGCTGCTGGATCAGCCGGAGGATCTGCGCCTGGATCATCACATCGAGGGCGGTGGTCGGCTCGTCGGCGATGACCAGCCGCGGGCCGCAGGCCAGCGCCATGGCGATCATGACGCGCTGGCGCTGGCCCCCGGAGAGCTCGTGCGGATACGCCGTCGCCCGCCCGGCCGACAGGCCCACCTGCTCCAGGAGCTCGCCCGTCCGCTTCTTCGCTGCCCCCGCAGTCGCCCTCCCGTGCAGCAGGATCGGCTCGGCGATCTGGTCGCCGACGCGGTGTACGGGATTGAGCGAGTGCATCGCACCCTGGAAGACGATCGAGGCGCCCGCCCAGCGGACCGCGCGGACGCGTCCCCACCGCATGGTCAGGATGTCCTCGCCGTCCAGGAGGATCTCGCCGCCGACCCGGGTACCGGTCGGCAGCAGCCGCAGCATCGCGAGCGCCAGCGTGGACTTGCCGCAGCCGGACTCCCCGGCGATGCCGAGCTTTTGGCCGGCCGGCAGCGACAGGTCGACGCCCCGTACGGCGGCGGCCCCGCCCGGGTACGTCACGTCAAGGTTCCGGACCTCCAGCAGCGTCAACGGGCCACCCCCAGCCTGGGATCGAGCACGGACTCGACCGCCCGCCCGCACAGCGTGAACGCCAGCGCGACCAGGGCGATCGCGATGCCGGGCGGCACCAGGTACCACCAGTCCCCGGCACTGACCGCGCCCGCCTCACGGGCGTCCTGCAGCAGCCCGCCCCATGAGACGACCGTCGGATCGCCGAGACCGAGGAAGGCCAGCGTCGCCTCGGCGAGGACGGAGGAGGAGATCATCAGGGTCGTCTGGGCGAGGACCAGCGGCATCACGTTGGGCAGCACATGCCGGGTCATGACATGCCGGTGGCCGCCGCCGAGCGCCCTGGCCCGTTCGATGTACGGCCGTGACTCCACCGCGAGTGTCTGCGCACGCACCAGCCGGGCCGTCGTCGGCCAGGTGGTGACGCCGATCGCGAGGATCACCGTACCCAGTGAGCGGGACATCACGGTGGCCAGCGCGATGGCGAGCACCAGCGTGGGCATCACCAGGAACCAGTCCGTGATCCGCATCAGCACGGTCCCGTACGCTCCGCGGAAGTGCCCGGCGGTGATGCCGACGACCGCGCCGATCGCCACCGACAGCACGGCCGCGAGCAGCCCGACGAGCAGCGAGACCCGCGAACCCCAGATGACCAGACCCAGCAGGTCACGCCCGAACCGGTCGGTGCCCAGCGGGAATTCGGTACTCGGCGGCTGAAGCGGACTGCCCGGGGCGTCGGTCACCCTGGCCACTTCGGAGCCGACCGTCAGCGGTGCGGTCAGCGCGACGAGCGCGAACAGGGCGAGCGCGGCCAGGCCGAGGAGCCCGGCGCGATGGGTGCGGTAGCGCTGCCAGAACCGTACGGCGGAGCGGCGGCGGCGCTGCCAGGCCAGCGAGCGCGGCCCGGTCGGACCGGCCTCGGGCAGCGGGGGAGTGGTGTCGGTCGTCATCGGCCCACCCGGGGGTCGAGCAGCGGATAGAGCAGGTCGGCCAGGGTGTTCATGATGATCACCGCGGAGGCGAAGACGAGGAACAGCCCCTGTACCAGCGGCAGATCGGGCACGCTCAGCGCCTGGTAGAAGAGCCCGCCGAGTCCCGGCCAGGAGAAGACCGTCTCGACCAGGATGACTCCGGCGACCGTCCGGCCGAGGTTGACGAAGATCAGTGTCACCGTCGGCAGCAGCGCGTTCGGCACGGCGTGCCGCCGCCGGACCAGGCTGTCCCGCAGGCCCTTGGCCCGCGCGGTGGTCAGATAGTCGCTGCCCATCTCGTCGAGCAGCGCCGAGCGGGTGACCAGCAGCGTCTGCCCGTACTCGACCGCGACCAGCGTGATCACCGGCAGGACCAGATGGTGGGCGACGTCGACGGCATAGCCGAAGCCCTCCTTGCCGCCCGATTCCATGCCGCCGGTCGGGAAGAGCCCGGGGACGGGGCCCACGCCCACCGCGAACACGATGATCAGAAGCAGGCCCAGCCAGAACGACGGGACGGAGTAGAGGGTCAGCGCCAGGCCGGTGTTGAGCCGGTCGCCGAGCCGTCCGTGCCGCCATGCCGAGCGTGTGCCGAGGAACATGCCGAGCGTGGTGTAGAGGACGAAGGCCGTTCCGGTCAGCAGCAGCGTGTTCGGCAGCGCCTCGGCGATCTTGTCGACGACCGGCGCCCGGAACTGGTACGAGGTGCCGAGGTCACCGGTGAGCGCCTTGCGGCAGTAGTCGGCGAACTGCTCCCACAGCGGCAGGTCGAGACCGAACTCCCTGCGATACGCGGCCAGTTGCCCGGCCGAGACCGGGCGGCCGCCCGTCATCGTCTTCACCGGATCGCCCGGGATCAGCCGGAACAGGAAGAAGCTGGTGACGAGGACGGCGAGCAACGAGACGGCGGCGCCGCCGAGTTTTCCACCGCCGTAACGCAGATAGGCGGCGGTGGTGCGCGCTCGCGGCCCGCGGACCGCAGGTCCGGCGGGGACCGGACCGCCGGGGGCCGGACCGGCGTCCTTGCCGACCGGCGCGGACGCTGCGTCAGCGGTCATGGCGGCCCGCCTGCCACTGGGCTGGTGTGAAGGGTCGGTTCATCGCGGACACTCGGGGCTACTCGCGGTCGTCGGCGGTGGCGCGGCGGCGCATCGCGATCAGCACCCCGGCGCCGGCCAGGACCACGACCCCCGCGACGATTCCGATGACGACGCCTGTCGAACTGCCGCCGTCCGAGGAGCCGTCGGACGCGGCCGGTACCGCGGACCACCAGCTCCAGTAGCCGTCCTGGCCGTAGATGTTGCCCGCGGCCTTGGGCATTGTCTCGATCGACTCGATCTGATCCGTGCGGTATGCCTCGACCGCGTTCGGGTACGCCATGACGTTCATGTACCCGAGGTCGTACAGCCGTGACTCCAGCCGCTTGACGAGATTCGCCCGTTCGGCGGGGTCGTACTCGGCGAGTTGACGGGCGTACAGACCGTCGTACGTCTTGTCGCAGACGAAGTTGTCGGTGGCGCCGGTGTCCTTCGGGGTCGCGGGCAGGGCCGCGCAGGTGTGGATGGACAGCACATAGTCCGGGTCGGGGTTGACGGACCAGCCGTCGAAGGCGAGGTCGTACCTGCCCGCGAGCCAGGGATCGGTGACGTTGTCGAGGCAGTCGAGCGTGACGCCGACGCCCAGCTTGCCCCACCACTCTCTGAGGTACTGGCCGACCGCCTTGTCGTTGGGATCGGTGGCGTGGCACAGGAGACGGTAGTCCAGTGGCTTGCCGTTCTTGCCGACCCGCTTGCCGTCGCCGTTCTTCTTGTAGCCCGCCTCGTCGAGCAGCCGGGCCGCCCCGGCGGGGTCGTAGGCGAGTTCCTGGCTCGCCGAGGGCTTCCAGAAGTACGTCGAGAAGCGCGGCGGGATGTAGCCCTGGCCCTGGACCGCGTGCCCCTGGAACACCTTGTCGATGATGGTCTTGCGGTCGACGGAGAGGAACAGGGCGTGCCGCACCCGTTCGTCCAGCAGGGACGCGTCGCCGTCCCCGAACTTCTGGCCGTTTCTGGCCTGCGCGCCCGGGTTGACGGCAAGGGCGTAGAAGCGGCGGCCGGGGGCGTCGTTGACGTGGATGTCCTTGTCGCCCTTGAGGGAGGCTGCCTGCGCCGGTGTCAGGGACGGCGAGCCCGCGACGAAGGAGACCTCGCCCTTGCGCAGGGCGGCGACGGCCGCGTCCTGGTCCTTGTAGTACTTGAACTCCAGCTCGTCGAACTTCGGCGCCCCGCGCCAGAAGGTCTTGTTGGCCTTCAGCCGGACATAGCTGTCGGGCTTGTAGTCGCTGAGGACGAACGGGCCGTCGCCGACGACGGGGAAGGTCTTGTCGTTGTTGAACTTGGAGAAGTCGCCGACCTTTTCCCAGATGTGCTTGGGCACGATCGGCACGTCGAGTGCGGTCATCGTGGCCTGCGGCTTCTTCAGCTCGACGACGAGCTCGGTGGGGTTCGGGGCCGTCACCTTCCGGAAGTTGGTGACGAAGTTGCCGTTCGCGGTGGCCGCGGCCTCGTCGGTCATCATCTTGTCGAACGTCCAGGCCGCGTCGTCGGCGGTGACCTTCTGCCCGTCGGACCATGTGGCGTCGGAGCGGATCGTGTAGGTCCAGGTGAGCTTGTCGGCCGACGGTGACCACTTGGTGGCCAGGCCCGGGATCGGGTGGCCGTCACCGGGGTCGTAGTCGGTCAGGTACTCGTATGTCAGCCGCAGGATGCTGGTGCTGACCAGCCGCATCGCCAGGAAGGGGCTGAGCGAGTCGACGCTCTGGGCGACCGCGAGGGTGAGGACCTTGTCGCTCTCCCGCGCCTCGGCCCGCTGGGGCGCGGGGTTGAGCGGAGTGGCGAGGCCCGCCGAGAGCGTCAGGGCCACGGCGCCGGCGGCGGCCATGAGCCGGGGGAGTGGGCGGGAGCGCACTCGAGGTAAGTGCCCTCTGCCGTGCTGGTCTTGTGTGCTCATAGGTCGTGACCTCGCGTCATCACTCGCACGGGGATGGCTGTCGGACTGCTTGAGCGGTGTGTCGTCTGTGGAGGGCCAGCTGGGTGATGAGTGTGTCTATCAGTGGTGTCTCCACGCGTCAACGGCGCGTCGAGCCTGCGTGGCCTGCGAAAACGCCGAATCGGCGGCCACTCGGGCAACCATTGGCCGAGACCGGTGAAGACGACCTGGTCGGGTCCTGACGGTGCTTCGGTACAAGTCTCCCGGTGCATGTCGTTGAACGCAGGTCGCCCCGCCGCACGAGATGCGGCGGGGCGACGAGGCGAGAACCGGTAGCTCCCGTGCCTATCGGTTCGAGCCGGGAAGTGCGAGGGCGGAACGCCGGGCGTGTGTCACCCGTACTGGATGCCCCACAGGTTGTTGTTGCGCTTCGCCGGCGCCACGATGCCGGACTTCTTCCACACCTTGTGCTTGACGCACTGCTGGCGGCCGTTGGGCTGGAGGTAGTACTTGGTGACGCTGAACCCCTTGGCCTCGTGGTACATCATGAGGCGGCCCTTGGTCTTGCCGGGCTTCTTCTCGACCTTCGCCGAGTAGGTCCAGATGTCGGACTTCGACCACGTCTTGCCGACGGACACGCTGAACGAGGTCGACGCCTTGGCGAAGATGACCCCCGCTTCGGTGCCCAGCTGAACGGTGCCCGTCGCCGTCCAGCTGCCCGTCTTGTTCTTCGAGTAGCTGATGGTCACGCCGGGCCTGGCCCAGTCGCTGTGCACGTTGGTCGGCTTCCAGACCGTCTTCTTGTCGGAGATCGTGTAGATGGGGGAGTCGTCGCACTTGACGCCCGCGGCGGCGGGCGTCGCGGAGACCGCGACCGCTCCGGTGCTGAGCAGGGCGCCGGAGACGAGAGTGCCGATGACACGTCTCACGTGGGTGTCCTCCGAATGTGTGAATGAGTGGAGTGGCAAGGCGGCCCGCCGAGGCGCGCCGCCTTGACCGGAACGCGTCACAGCTTTTCAGCCAACTCACGGCTGGTCAAAGTGACTTGAGTGAAAATTGAGCCTATGAGTGTTCCGTGACGGTGATGATTTCGGGACTGGCCGGGCGGATGGGCCCCAGCGTCCAGTCGCCGTACTGCCGCTCCACCCGCAGCCCCGCCTCCGTCACGAAGCGCGACACCGCCTTCCGGGTCAGGAAGCGCAGGGTCGACGTGCTGACCCGGGACGGGCGGGGGCCCGGCCCCCTTCCGTGAGAAGCGGACCGCTCCCCGTGCGCGCCGACGCGCGCCGGTGCGCCTCCGATGCCCGACCCGGTGTCCCTCCGATGCCCGACCCCGTGTCCCTCGGATGCCCCCCTCCCGTCCCCCAAAGGGTGCGATTCATATGCGCTACATCCCCTTTGCATCGATATTGACCGTTAATGGATCAGTGATCACAGGGAGGCGTCATGCGTGGAGCCACTCACGCCAGATGGGCCGTGTGCGCGGTGGCGGCTGCTCTCGTCGCCACCGGCTGCGGTGGCGGGGGC
This sequence comes from Streptomyces sp. YIM S03343, assembly GCF_054729195.1. NCBI lineage: Bacteria > Bacillati > Actinomycetota > Actinomycetes > Kitasatosporales > Streptomycetaceae > Streptomyces > Streptomyces sp. YIM S03343. The sequence continues at coordinate 3,326,249 of NZ_JBPUKX010000001.1, read as the reverse complement.
AGCAGCGGCGGCGGTGGCGGGACGCTCAGTGCCTCCTGGGGGGACCCGCAGAACCCGCTGGAGCCCGGCAACACCAACGAGGTGCAGGGCGGCAAGGTGCTCGACATGATCTTCCGCGGGTTGGTGCGCTACAACTCCAAGACCGGCGCCCCCGAGAACATGCTGGCCGACAAGATCACCTCGTCGGACTCGCAGAACTTCACGATCACCCTGAAGCCCGGCTGGACCTTCAGCAACGGCGAGAAGGTCACCTCCAAGTCCTTCGTGGACGCCTGGAACTACGGGGCGAGCCTGAAGAGCAACCAGAAGAACGCGTACTTCTTCGGGTACATCGACGGCTACGACAAGGTCCACCCGGACACCGGCAGCCAGACCGCGACCACCCTGTCCGGGCTGAAGGTCGTCAACAACAGCACCTTCACCGTCAAGCTCAGCCAGAAGTTCTCGACCTTCCCCGGCACCCTCGGCTACGCCGCGTTCTCCCCGCTGCCGCAGAGCTTCTTCAGCAACCACGCCGGCTGGCTGAACAAACCGGTGGGGAACGGGCCGTACACCATCGACTCGTACACCAAGGGATCGCAGATGTCCCTGAAGAAGTGGGACGGCTACCCCGGTGACGACAAGGCGCAGAACGACGGTGTGGACCTCAAGGTCTACACCGACTACAACACCGCCTACACCGACCTGATCTCAGGCAACCTCGACCTCGTCGACGACGTGCCCGCCGCGCAGCTCAAGAACGTCAAGAGCGACCTGGGCAGCCGGTACATCAACACACCCGCCGGCATCATCCAGACCATCGCGTTCCCGTTCTACGTCGCGGCGTGGAACACCAGCGGCGCGCAGAAGGTCCGTACCGGACTGTCCATGGCGATCAACCGCGCGCAGATCACGAAAACCATCTTCCAGAACACCCGCACCCCGGCCACCGACTGGACCTCACCCGTCCTCGGTGAGGCAGGCGGGTTCAAGGAGGGGCTGTGCGGGTCCGCGTGCGACTACAACCCCACCGAGGCCAAGAAGCTGATCCAGGAGGGCGGCGGACTGCCCGGCGGACAGGTGAAGATCACTTACAACGCCGACACCGGGTCCCACAAGGAGTGGGTCGACGCCGTCTGCAACTCCATCAACAACGCACTGGGCAAGGACAAGGCATGCGTCGGCGACCCCGTCGGCACCTTCGCCGACTTCCGCGCCCAGGCCTCCCAGCAGAAACTGAGGGGCCCCTTCCGGGCGGGCTGGCAGATGGACTACCCGCTGATCCAGAACTTCCTCCAGCCCCTGTACTACACCAACGCCTCCTCCAACGACGGCAAATGGTCGAACCAGCAGTTCGACAAGCTGGTCAACCAGGCCAACGCCGAGACGGACAAGACGAAGGCCGTGCAGATCTTCCAGAACGCCGAGAAGGTCGTCCGCGACCAGATGGCCGCGATCCCGCTCTGGTACCAGAACGGCAGCGCGGGCTACGCGAGCCGGCTGTCCGACGTGGCGCTCAACCCGTTCAGCGTCCCCGTCTACAACGAGATCAAGGTCAGCTGATCCCCCATGGGCCGCTATGTCGCCCGGCGTCTGCTCCAGATGATCCCGGTCTTCTTCGGCGCCACACTCCTGATCTTCCTCATGGTGAACGTGATGGGCGACCCCATCGCCGGGCTGTGCGGCCAGCGGACGTGCGACCCGGCCACCGCGGCGCAGCTCAGGAAGGAGTTCGGCCTCGACAAGCCGGTCTGGCAGCAATACCTGACCTATATGGGGAACCTCTTCACCGGCGACTTCGGTACCGCGTTCAACGGCCAGAAGGTCACCGAGCTGATGTCGTCGGCGTTCCCCGTGACGATCCGGCTGACGATCGTGGCGATCTTCTTCGAGATCGTCATCGGGATCACCCTGGGCGTCCTCACCGGTCTGCGCCGCGGCAGACCGGCCGACACCGGCGTGCTCGTCGCGACCCTGGTGGTGATCGCGATCCCCACCTTCGTCACCGGTCTGGTCCTCCAGCTGCTGCTGGGCGTCCAATGGGGGTGGATCAAGCCGTCCGTGTCGACCGAGGCCACGTTCGGCGAGCTGATCGTGCCGGGCCTGGTGCTCGCCTCCGTCTCCCTCGCCTACGTCACACGCCTCACCCGCACCTCCATCGCGGAGAACCAGCGCTCCGACTACGTCCGTACGGCCGTCGCCAAGGGACTGCCCCGGCGCCGGGTCATCACCCGGCATCTGCTGCGCAACTCCCTGATCCCGGTGATCACCTTCATCGGCGCCGACATCGGCGCCCTGATGGGCGGCGCGATCGTCACCGAGCGGATCTTCAACATCCACGGCGTGGGCTACCAGCTCTACCAGGGCATCGTCCGCCACAACACCCAGACCGTGGTGGGCTTCGTGACGATCCTCGTCCTGGTCTTCCTGATCGCCAACCTGCTCGTCGACCTCCTCTACGCCGTACTCGACCCGAGGATCCGCTATGCCTGAGCAGTACGACCCCCAGGGCGCCATCTCGTCCGCCGGCATGGGCGGCGCGATGGACCTCGCGGCGTCGGAGGCGGAGACCCTGGAGCGCACCCCGGGCGGCCCGGAAGGCACCGGACCCACCGGCAAACCGCGCTCGCTGTGGTCCGACGCCTGGCGGGACCTGCGCCGCAACCCCGTCTTCATCATCTCCGCGCTGGTGATCCTCTTCCTCGTCGTCATCTCCCTGTGGCCCTCGCTGATCGCCTCCGGCAATCCCCTCAAGTGCGACCTCGCCAAGGCCCAGCAGGGCTCCCAGCCGGGCCATCCGTTCGGCTACGACGGCCAGGGCTGCGACGTCTACACCCGCGTCGTCTACGGCGCCCGTACCTCCGTCGCGGTCGGCGTCTGCGCCACCCTCGGCGTCGCCCTGCTCGGCTCGTTCCTCGGCGGGCTCGCCGGGTTCTTCGGGGGCGGCACGGACTCGACGATGTCCCGCGTCACCGACGTGTTCTTCGCGATCCCCGTCGTCCTCGGCGGTCTCGTCCTGCTGTCCGTGGTCACCAGCAGCACCGTGTGGCCGGTCATCGGGTTCATCGTGCTGCTCGGCTGGCCGCAGATCTACCGCATCGCGCGCGGCGCCGTCATCACCGCCAAGGAGAACGACTACGTCCAGGCCGCCCGCGCCCTCGGCGCCTCCAACTCCCGCATCCTGCTGCGCCACATCGCACCCAACGCGGTCGCCCCTGTGATCGTCGTCGCGACCATCGCCCTCGGCACCTACATCGCCCTGGAGGCGACCCTTTCGTACCTCGGCGTCGGCCTGAAACCGCCGTCGGTGAGCTGGGGCATCGACCTCTCCTCGGCCTCCGCCTACGTCCGGCAGGCCCCGCACATGCTGCTGTGGCCGGCCGCCGCGCTCGCGATCACCGTCCTCGCGTTCATCATGCTCGGCGACGCGGTGCGCGACGCCCTCGACCCGAAGCTGAGGTGACGGCGCATGCTCCTCGAAGTGCGCGACCTGCACGTGGAGTTCCGCACCCGCGACGGGGTCGCCAAGGCGGTCAACGGCGTCAGCTACGGCGTCGACGCGGGCGAGACACTCGCCGTGCTCGGCGAGTCCGGCTCCGGCAAGTCGGTGACCGCACAGGCCGTGATGGGGATCCTCGACATGCCGCCGGGCCGGATCACCGGCGGCGAGGTCGTCTTCCAGGGGCAGGACCTGCTGAAGCTGAAGGAGGAGGAGCGGCGGAAGATCCGCGGCGCGAAGATGGCGATGATCTTCCAGGACGCGCTGTCCGCCCTCAACCCCGTGCTCTCCGTGGGCGACCAGCTCGGCGAGATGTTCGTCGTGCACCAGGGGATGTCCCGCAAGGACGCCCGCGCCAAGGCCGTCGAGCTGATGGACCGGGTGCGCATCCCGGGCGCCGAGGAGCGGGTGCGGCAGTACCCCCACCAGTTCTCCGGCGGTATGCGCCAGCGCATCATGATCGCCATGGCGCTCGCGCTCCAGCCGGCCCTCATCATCGCCGACGAGCCGACCACCGCCCTCGACGTCACCGTGCAGGCCCAGGTCATGGATCTGCTGGCGGAGCTGCAGCGCGAGTACCACATGGGGCTGATCCTCATCACCCACGACCTCGGCGTCGTCGCCGACGTGGCTGACCGGATCGCCGTGATGTACGCCGGGCGGATCGTGGAGTCGGCGCCCGTGCACGACATCTACAAGGCGCCCGCGCACCCCTACACCCGCGGCCTCCTCGACTCCATCCCCCGCCTCGACCGGAAGGGCCAGGAGCTCTACGCCATCAAGGGTCTCCCGCCCAACCTCATGCGCATTCCGCCCGGTTGCGCCTTCAACCCGCGCTGCCCCATGGCCCAGGACGTGTGCCGCACCGACGAGCCCCCGCTGTACGAGGTGGACGAACACCGGGGCAGCGCCTGCCACTTCTGGAGGGAGTGCCTCAATGGCGACAGCAATGGCGACACCGATCGCGACGGCAGAGCCGATTCTTGAGGTCAGCGGGCTCGTCAAGCACTACCCGCTGACCCAGGGCATCCTGTTCAAGAAGCAGATCGGCGCCGTGAAGGCCGTCGACGGCGTGGACTTCACCCTCGGCCGCGGCGAAACCCTAGGCATCGTGGGCGAGTCGGGCTGCGGCAAGTCCACGGTCGCCAAGATGCTGGTCAACCTGGAACGGCCGACGGCGGGCTCGATCCGCTACAAGGGCGAGGACGTCACCGAACTCTCCGGGCGGGCTCTGAAGGCGGTACGGCGCAACATCCAGATGGTGTTCCAGGACCCGTACACCTCCCTCAACCCCCGGATGACCGTGGGCGACATCATCGGGGAGCCCTACGAGATCCACCCCGAGGCCGCGCCCAAGGGCGACCGGCGCCGCAAGGTGCAGGACCTGCTGGACGTCGTCGGGCTCAACCCGGAGTACATCAACCGCTATCCGCACCAGTTCTCCGGCGGCCAGCGCCAGCGCATCGGCATCGCACGGGGGCTGGCGCTGCGCCCGGAGGTCATCGTCGCCGACGAACCGGTGTCGGCGCTCGACGTGTCCGTGCAGGCCCAGGTGATCAACCTGATGGACCGGCTCCAGAACGACTTCGAGCTGAGCTACGTCTTCATCGCGCACGACCTCTCGATCGTGCGGCACATCTCGGACCGGGTCGCGGTGATGTACCTCGGGCGGATCGTGGAGATCGGCACCGACACCGAGATCTACGAGCATCCCACGCACCCCTACACCCAGGCCCTGCTGTCCGCCGTGCCGGTGCCCGACCCGGGCGCCCGTGAGCAGCGGGAGCGGATCATCCTCGCGGGCGATGTGCCGTCCCCGACCCATATCCCGTCCGGCTGCCGGTTCCGCACCCGCTGCTGGAAGGCGCAGGAGCGGTGCGCGGTGGAGGTGCCGCTGCTGGCGGTGCCCGAGGAGTTCCGGGCGGCGGGCGGCCCGGCGGCGCATCCGTCGGCGTGCCACTTCGCTGAGGAGAAACGGGTGGTGCCGCCGGAGGATGACGGGGGCGCGGAGGGCCGGGAGCAGGGCGGGGCCGCCGGGGACCGGTTTGTGGACGAAGACAACGGGCCGGGGTGACATGGCGCACCCCGGCCCGTTTACGGCACCCGCACGGCCGTACGCTGTTCAGCGTCGCGCGTCCGTATATCGGTACCGATTCCGTTGAGTTGCCTGCGTGTTAACGCAGTTCGTGCGGGTTTGTGGGGTTATCGAGGCAGGCTGGGCAGTCCGAGAGCGCGCCGCAGGAAGTCGGACTGGAGCCGCAGCAGGTTCTCGGCGACGGTCTCCTGCGGGGTCATATGGGTGACCCCGGACAGCGGCAGCACCTCGTGCGGGCGTCCGGCGGTCAGCAGGGCCGAGGAGAGCCGCAGGGTGTGGGCGACGACCACGTTGTCGTCGGCGAGACCGTGGATGATCATCATCGGGCGGTGCGGCTCGGCAGCGTCGACCAGACCGGCGTCGTCGATGAGGGAGTTGCGCCGGTAGACCTCCGGCTGCTCGGCGGGGTGGCCGAGGTAGCGCTCCTGGTAGTGGGTGTCGTAGAGGCGCAGATCGGTGACCGGGGCGCCGACGACCGCCGCGTGGAAGACGTCCGGGCGGCGCAGCACCGCGAGGGCGGCGAGGTAGCCGCCGAAGGACCAGCCGCGGATGCCGACCCGGGTGAGGTCGAGCGGGAAGTCGGAAGCGAGCGCCTGGAGGGCGTCCACCTGGTCCTGAAGGACGATGGCCGCGATGTCGTCCTTGATGGCCTTCTCCCAGGCGGGAGAGCGGCCCGGGGTGCCCCGCCCGTCGGCGACGACGACCGCGAAACCCTGGTCGGCGAACCACTGCGAGGTGAGGTGGGCGTTGTGAGAGGCGGTCACCCGCTGGCCGTGCGGTCCCCCGTAGGGATCGAGCAGAACCGGAAGGGGTGAATCTCCGGCGTAGTCCTGTGGCATAAGCACGGCGCATGGGATTCGGCGTGCGCCCCCCTGAAGGAGTGTCATCCGAGGGGACATACCGGGATCCTCGGCGTAAGACGCGATGACCGCGGCCCGCTTACCGTCGCGCAGGACCTCGGCGTGTGTGCCTGGCCGGTCCGGTACCGCCGACACCAGTACCGTGACACCCCCGGCGCGGACGGCGGAGTGCACGCCGGGCGCCTGCGACACGCGCTCCAGGCCGAGCTCGTTCACCCGGTAGACATGCACCTCGCCGGTCTCCGGCGCCTCGGCCTCCTCGCCTGCGGAGGCGGAGATCAGCACGTCATCGGCGGTGACGTCGAGAACGGCGCGGACATGCAACTGGGGTCCGGTGAGCGGACGTTCACCGACGGTGAGCACACGGGCGCCGCCCTCGTCCGCCATCCGGACGAGCTGGCCGGAGGGGCTCCAGCAGGGCACTCCAGGGAAAAGATCCAGCCATTTCGGATCTTCGTCGGCATGCACCATCCGCGTCGCCCCGGAGTCCGGGTCCACGGCCAGATAGAGCTGGCTGCACTGGTCCCGGGCCTGCACCAGGATCAGCGGCGCACCCGCCCCTGACCAGTGCACTCGCGCCAGATACGGATACCGTGCACGGTCCCATCGGACCTCGGTCCGGTCACCCTCAAGGGTGATCGCGAACAACCGTACGTCAGCGTTGGCGGTCCCGGCCGCCGGATATGCGACGTGGTGTGGCTCACGTTCCGGACGGGCGGGATCGGCGATCCACCACCGTGTCACCGGCGTGTCGTCCACGCGCGCGACGAGCAGCCGGTCCGACTCCGGGGACCACCAGAAGCCCCGGGAACGCGCCATTTCCTCGGCGGCGATGAACTCGGCGAGTCCATAGCAAACCGACCCGTTTCCGTCGACCGACTCCGGCTCGGCAAGCGCACGGTCTCCGTCACCTTCGGCCCCCACCACCCGCATCGCCCCCTGGGCGACGTAGGCGATGTGCCGTCCGTCGGGCGCGGGCCGCGGATCGATCACCGGCCCCGGCACGGTGAGTTCACGGGCCGTCCCGGCCCGCAGCTCGGCGGTGAACAGCCGCCCCGAGAGAGCGAAAGACGCCAGCTCAACGGCCGAATCGGTGGCGTAACCGACGATTCCGGCACCCCCCTCACGGCTGCGCTCACGGCGTGCGCGCTCTTCCGGCGGAAGCCTCTCCTCCGCGCCCCCGAGCAGGGCGCGCGGGTCCGCCGCGACGCGCTCCTGACCGGCGTCCACATCGAGAATCCACAGGGAGTTGGCCCGGTCCGTGCCGGAGCCCGAGCGCAGGAAGGCGACGCGGGAACCGTCCGGCGCCACGGTGAACGCGCGCGGCGCGCCGAGGGTGAAACGCTGGGTACGGGCGTGCCGGCGGGGGAAGGAAGCAGGCTCGGTCGTCATGCCCCGACCATATTGGCCATGCGCCCCCTTGTGCGGCCGTGCGCCGATCGATGCGCGAGTGGGGATAGTTATGATCACTGGTGGTGAGTGGGTATCAACCTGCTGGCAACCACGAAGAATTGTTGTACCGATCTACTGCCCCCATAGTCCGAACCCCCCGTGTCCCCGGGATCTTTGGAGGTGAGCCGCCGTGGCACTCTCGATTTCGGCGGTGGTGCTGCTGGCGATCATCGTCTTTCTGCTGATCAAGAAATCAGGTCTGAAGGGCGGGCACGCGGTGGTCTGCATGCTGCTCGGCTTCTACCTGGCTTCGTCGACCGTCGCTCCCACGATCAGCGATCTGACGACGAACGTGGCGAGCATGATCGGCAGCATCAAGTTCTGACGTCCCCCTCCGGAGGGGGACACGTGATCAACGGCGCACGCCAGGCACGTCCTGCTGCCGCGCCGCGGGGGGCGAACGTGCTCAAGCCGCCTTGCGGCACGGCTGGTTGACCGGTCGACTGAACGGTCGACTGAACGGTCGACTGCGGAGACGACACATATCACGACGCTAGCCCGTGCCTTTCCCTGCTGGGGAGGCATGGGCCTTTGGTGTGCGCGCGGTCGGAGTGGCCGTCAATTCCGTTACGCAAACCCACTCCTGTGAGTGAATATCCGCTGTTCAGCTGGATATCAGCCCGGTTTTCAAACGATGCTCACGGCAACCGCAAACATGCGGACGGCCCCACCGGGAGTGGCGATCCTGGCGTGCGGGCCGGGACATCACGCGGAAGCCGAAAAGTCTCCGCGCACGCCACACCAAGGAAAACCATGGTCAGCTCGCCCCATGAGGCGATGCATCGCATCTTCCAGGACCACCCCGGTCTGTTCTCCGGGGTCTCGGCGGCACTGGGCGTCCACCTCGCCGTGCCCGCCTCGGTCACCCTCCTGCCCACCGACCTGACGGAGAACAGACCCCTCGAACGCCGCGTCGACACCCTGCTGAGGTTCGACGCGGAGGACGAGGAGGACTCGTTCGTCCTCGCCGTCGAGGCGCAGAGTGGCAAGGACCTCGACAAGCCGGCGAGCTGGGCGTACTACGCGTCGTACCTGCTGGCGAAGTACGGCGTGCAGCCGGTGCTGCTGGTGGTCTGCCAGGACCGCGCGACCGCCGAATGGGCGGCGAGGCCGAGCCGTTTCGGCCCGCGCGAGTACCCCCTGCTCACCCTGTGCCCGCTGGTCGCGGGCCCGCACAACATGCCGGTGATCATCACCGCCGCCGAGGCCCGCAAGGACCTGGCACTCGCCACGCTGTCCGCGATCACACATGCCAAGAATCCGGACATCGAGACCATACTGAAGGCCATGTCGACAGCCCTCCGGGAAACTCCCTCGGACGTCGCCGCCCCGATCATCGAACTCATCTCGCAAGGTATGGGCTCGTACCCAGCCGCCGAAACCTGGAGCAAACTGGTGTCCGTGGACCTTTCGTTTTACAAGTCACCGATCTCCCAGGAGATCCGCGCCGAGGGCCGGGAACAGGGCCTGGAACAGGGCCGTGCCGAGGGTGAGGTGCTGCGTGCTGCTGCGGACGTCCTGGATGTCTTCGACGTGCGCAGCATGGACGTGCCCGAGACCGTCCGTGAACGCATCCTCGACTGCGACGACCTGGAAACCCTGCGCCACTGGCTCCGCCGTGCCGTGATCGTCCCGACGGCCGAGGACATCTTCACCGGCGACGTCGCCGTGGACGAGTAACTCGCGACCATCAACGGGCGCGGCTGCCCTTGCCGGGTCGCGTCGCCCACTCCTGCTTCGAGCCGGCTCCGGGACGGTCGGGGCGCGTTGGGGACCGCAGGCCAGAGGCTGTACCTGCTCGGATTCCCCCGCCCTCCCAGGGCGGTGGCTCGATGCGGCGCCGTGGGCGTCGGTCGGAGGTGCGCCGACCGACGCGTCACTTCGTCGTTCCGTTACCCGAGAACCGAAGACGAATCGCAGCCGAGGCTGGCGCGGCTGGCGACGGTGAAGGTGATGCTGCCGGTGTTCTCCCAGATGTTGTTGATGTTGGTGAACAGCCACTTCGTCGTAAGACTGTGGTCAGCCGATGACAGGGTGGCCGTCTGTCCCTCCGTCCCTGGCCTGATCCGGAACGTGACCGCGGTGTCGCCCAGCTTCTGCGGCGGCGTCTCCTGCACGGTCAGCGTCGTCCCGGCGAAACTGCCCGGCCCTGTCACCGACTCCACCTGGGCCACCGCCATGATCGATGCCAGGTTGACGCGGTGGATGTGGTACTGCGCCCCCACGGGGTTGCGTGTGGTCTCCGGACGCCACCTGAACGTGAACGTCGACCCCGGCGCGATCCGCCCACCGAACGGGTTCGGCGAGGACGACTCGTGGATCACTCCCTCACCCAGACGGGCACCGAACACGTTCCGCCAGTAGAACTGCGGGCTGAGCCACGCGTTCCCGGGCTGGATGCACTCCGACGCATGTGCTGCCATGGCCCGTGCCGCTGTGGTGGGCTGTTCCTGCGCCGCGGCAGCGCTTCCTGGCAACGACGTCCCCAGCAGCATCGCCGCGACAAGCGTTCCCAGCCCCCACGCCCCCCGCCGCACACGCCGCACCGGCATGGCAGCAACCCTGCTGCGATCCGCCGCACTGTTTCCTGCTTCGTACACGCTCCTGCCCTTCTCTGCTGTTGACCACGTTCCAGGCAAGCCGCTCCGCGATACGTCGTCAGGAGCGAGTCATGACAGAGCATGCGTGCGGGGACGATCACGTACGAGTGAGACATGCGTGTACCTTCGGCACATTCACTCGAATCTCGTCAACGGGTGAAAAATTCAGCCGTTGCCGACACTCGAATTCCATGTGGGGGCCTCCAGGGCTTCCGCGTAGTCGCGGGACGCCCAGTTCGGGGCGAGCTGCCGGCTCAGCGGTGCTCTCGGAACGTGACAGGCATGGCTTCCAAGCCATTCGGCGCAACCGCACGTCGAGGAACTGCTGAGGCAAGGACCCATAAGCCACACCCGGCCCTCCCGGGCCACCTGACAACTTAGGGAGGACACCATGAGTGGCCCGGCCGGTCCCGGACGCGATCTCATTCCCCGTCCCGAACAGACACCGGAAGCATTGCGCGCGGCCCTCGCGGTGGTTGATCCGGCGCGTCTTGAGGAGATGCAGGCGACGAAAGACGAGGCCTTCGCCAAGGCGGTCGAGTGGCAGTCCTTGAGCCCGGTGCAGAGCTGGGTGCTGATGTGGGCCAGGGACATCGAGATCGCCCGTCGTCCGGACCTGTCCGCTCGCCTTGCGCGTGCGAAGGCCCATCTGGAACACGAGGATCCCGCGACCGCCGAAGAGGCATTGCGTGAGCTGAGTGTCGTGCTGGACATCGCGATGAAGGCAGTCCGCGGATGAGCTGGAAGTGGGAATACGCCTTCGGCGCTGAAGGGGCCGCACGGACCGCGCCTGCGGGTTTCCTCGCCGCGGTGGAAGCAAGGCGGCCGAGTTGGTGAGAGCTGCGGAGGCCGTCCACGTCCACGGCCGGGCCCACGACGGTGTGGACCCGAAGGGCGGAGATGTGATCGTTCCTGGTGGCATGTTCACGTATCAGGTCGTCGTTCGCAGCGAGCGGGTGTACATCGTCCAGATCACCTGTCTGCGCTTCTGAGCGGGCCGGATGCCCTCGGCCGGTGATGGTCGGCACGCCCGTGAGTGTCAAACGCGGTGCCCCCGGCCTCGTAGGCTGGGGGCATGACGGAACTGCCCGCCCGGCGGCTGCTGCTTGTGCATGCGCATCCGGACGACGAGTCGATCAACAACGGCGCGACCATGGCCAGGTATGCCGCAGAAGGCGTCCACGTGACGCTGGTCACCTGCACCCTCGGTGAGCGCGGTGAGGTCATTCCGCCCGAGCTGCGGCATCTCAGTGGCGCCGCGCTCGGCGAGTACCGCCTCGGTGAGCTCACCGCCGCCATGCGCGCCCTCGGGGTCGACGACTTCCGGCTGCTCGGCGGGGCCGGGCGCTACGGCGACTCCGGGATGATGGGGCTGCCGGACAACGACGATCCCCATTGTTTCTGGCAGGCCGATGTGGACGAGGCCGCAAAGGATCTCGTCCAGGTCATGCTGGAGGTCCGGCCTCAGGTCGTCGTCACCTACGACGACAACGGCGGGTACGGGCACCCCGATCACATCCAGGCCCACCGTGTCGCCATGCGCGCCGTGGAGCTCGCCGCCGAGGCCGGGCACCAGGTCGCCAAGGTGTACTGGAACCGGCTGCCCAGGTCCGTCGCCGAGGAGGCCTTCGCGCGGCTCCAGGAGGATCTCGCCGGACTGCCCTTCGGGCGGGCCGGTGTCATCGGTGATGTGCCCGGGGTCGTCGAGGACTCCGTGATCAGCGCCGTCATCGACGGTGCCGGATTCGCCGCGGCGGCCAAGGTCGCCGCCATGCGGGCCCATGCCACTCAGATCGCCGTCGCCGACGGGACGCCGCCGTACTTCGCCCTCTCCAATGAGCTTGCCCAGCCTCTTCTCACCCGCGAGTACTACCAGCTCGTGCGGGGAGAGGACGGAGCCGGTGACGGCCTGCACGAAGGTGATCTGTTCGCCGGGGTCCTGGGCGAGGAGGCGGGCCGATGAGTTCCGGTCGGCCCTCGCTGCTGCTTGCCCAGCCGTTGCCGCGGCCCTCTCTCTGGCGTGTCGCCGGCTATCTGCTGCTCTTCGTGGTGGGCGCCCTCGTAGGGGCCGCCGGGGCGCTCGTGCAGGGCGGCTGGTTCCCCGGCGGGCTGCTGCTGGCCCTCGCCGGGGCCGGCGGGCTGTTCCTCGGCGGGGCCCGCGCGGCCGGGAGCCGGGCCGGAGCGGTCGCGCCCGCCGCGGGCTGGCTGGTCGCCGTCATCACCCTCACCGCGACCCGTCCCGAAGGGGACTTCCTGTTCAGCGCGGGGAGCGGTTCCTATCTGTTCCTGCTCGGGGGCATGGCGCTCGCTGTGATCTGTGCCACCGTTGGCCATGGGCGGCAACCGGCCAGCAGGCAGGTCCGACTTGGCAAGTGACGTACCACTTCTCCCCACCTGGCGTGTGCGCGTCCGGTGCGGGATTCCCCATCCGGCGTGGATTACACGTCAGAAGTGGCCAGTATGGTGGTGCGCGCCGCCGAGCCGCCCGAGCATGAGGTCCAAGCACGATGCGTGAGGTCGAAGCATGAGGTCGATACGGGCGGCGGAGCCAACCGGGAGAACCTGCCTTGAGTCGTGAAACTGACACTCCGTCCTCCGGGCCCAACGGCCGCGGAGGCGCCGCGTACCCCTCGGGGACACCGCCCTACGGCACCCCGAAGGTCTCCGACGCCGGTGCGGACGCGTCCCGTTCGGGTACGCCGTCCGAGGACCGCAAGACGGAGACCACACTGACGACCAGGATCCGGATCAACATCCCCGGATCCCGGCCGATTCCGCCGGTCGTCGTCCGCAAGCCCGTCGGGGATGCCGATGGGTCCGCCGGCGACGACGGCACGGACGCCGCTGCCGCTTCTCCGGAGCGTCCGGCGGGTCCGTCGGGCGGCCTGCCCGCCGTGCCGAGCTCGCCTGCCGCGCCTGCGGCCCCGGCCAAGGAGAAGCCGGCCAGCGACTGGTTCGCGCCCCGCAAGTCCTCCGGCCCCAAGGCCGGTCAGGGCGGCGGCGGTACCAACGGTGCCGGGATGCCCGGTGGTTCACCGGCCAGTGGTTCACCGGCCGGTGGTCCGCCGACCCCGGGAGCCGTATCCGGAGCCCCGGGTGCGGCGCCGCGCGGCGGTGCCCGGCCCGGTGGGGTCGTCGGGTCCGTGAGCGTGCCCGGCGGCGTCCGGGGCGGCACCAACGGTGCCGGTCTGCCCGGCGCCACCGGTGGCCCCGTGGCCCCCGGCCACGGCGGCGGCACCGGCTCCTTCGACGTCACCGAGGCGCTCTCCGCGGGCTCCCGCAGCACCGGCCCCCGCCCGGGCCAGGGCGGCGGCACCCCGGACTCCCGCCGCGACGACCTCCCGTACTTCTCGGAGGACTTCGCCGACGACGGCGCCGATGGTGCCGATGGTTTGGGCGGCTTTGACGGGTTCGGTGGCTTTCCGGCCAACGGCGGCCCGGGTGGTCCCGGTTCAGGGTCTGCCATTCCCGGTGCTCCCGGTGGTCCGGGCGGTGTCGGCGGCGCCGGTGGGTTCAACGGTCCGCGTGGGCGTGGCGGTGCGGGCGGTCCCGGCCGTCCGCAGGGTCCGGCAGGCCCGACCGGTGGTCCGGTCACCGGTACCGGCCCCGTCATCCCGCCGGTCGGCGGCGGCGTGAACGGCATGAGCGGCCGCGCGCCCGTCGGCAGCCTCGGCGACGACACCGCGGAACTCACCCCGCAGCCCCCTGTCGGCGGCCCCGGCATACAGGGCTTCGAGGGCTTCGACAGCTTCGGCGCCCCCTCGGACAACGTCTCCGGGCACACCGTCACCAGCGGCATCCCTGTCGTACCGCCCGCCCCGTCCTCGCCGTTCGGGCCGGGCGGGCGCGGCGACGGCGCGATGCGCACCCCGCCCCGGCTGCCCGAACCGCCCGCCCAGAGCAAGCCGGTCAATCAGGGCAGCCAAGGCAGTCAGGGCAACCAGAGCGCGGCTCCCACCGGCAAGAAGGCCAAGAAGGCCAAGAAGGGCCGCAGCAAGCTCGTCCTGCTCGGCGGTGTCGTGGTCCTCGGCGGCTTCGGTGTCTACGGCGCCGGTCTCCTGATGAACCACTCCGACGTGCCCAAGGGCACCACCGTCCTCGGCGTCGACATCGGCGGTGGCACCCGTGACGAAGCGGTCAAGAAGCTCGACGACGCCTTCGGTGACCGGGTCAACCAGCCGCTGAAGCTGTCGGTCGGCGGGAGCACGGTCTCGCTCCGGCCGGACAAGGCGGGTCTTCAGCTCGACACCACCGCCACGGTCGCCAAGGCCGCCACGAGTGACTACAACCCCATCTCGGTGATCGGCGCCCTGTTCGGCCAGAAGCGGGTCGTCGAGCCCGAGATGCCGGTCGACGAGGAGAAGCTGGAGGCCGCCCTGCAGGCCGCCTCCGGCGGTGCGGGCTCGGTCGTCGAGGGCTCGATCAACTTCCAGTCCGGCAAGGCCGTCGCCGTCTACGGCAAGGCGGGCAAGGGCATCGACGCGGCCGCCTCGACGAAGGCGGTCGAGGACGCGTACCGGACGATGGTGGAGACCAACTCCGCGAGCACGGTCAGCGTGCCGACCACCACCAAGCAGCCGACGGTGTCCAACGCCGAGGTCGACCGTGAGATGAAGGAGTTCGCGAAGCCCGCGATGTCCGGTCGCGTCACCGTACGGACCGACGCGGCGCACAGCATCCAGTTCGGCTCGCTTTCGCTGCCGAAGATCCTCGGCGTCAAGGCCGTGGGCGGCAAGCTCGTGGAGACGTACGACCTCGACGCGCTGAAGGCGGCGTACGGCAGCACCTTCGACGGTGTGCAGATCGAGACGGCGACCGGGAAGCGCGGTGTGCTGCCGCAGGACGTCGTCGGTGTACTGCGTACGGCGCTGCGCGGCAAGACGACGGCGGAGCGGGTCGGGGTCATCAACACCACCCAGAACTGAGGCCGACAGCAGTCAGAGGAGGGGCGTCCGGAATACCCGCCGGGCGCCCTTCCCATATGTCCGCATGCCCGCCGCCGCCCCTGTCACCCCGCCCGCATGACATCTGTCATCCCGCACTCTGGATCGACGGCACTGCCGTGCCCCGCCACCGGCCGCCAGCATGGTGGGCATGACGACGACAGCGGCGCAGACCGCGGCGCAGACAGTGGCGAAGAGGACGGCCGGGGCCGGGGGGACCACACCCGTGGTCGTCTTCGACCAGGTCGGCAAGACCTACGGCAACGGGAAGGTACGGGCCGTCGACGGGCTCACGCTCCGGCTGCACCCCGGGGAGACCGTGGCCCTGCTCGGTCCCAACGGCGCGGGCAAGTCGACCACCCTCGATCTGCTGCTCGGGCTCAAGCAGCCCGACACCGGCACCGTCCGGGTCTTCGGCACCGGTCCGCGCGAGGCGATCGTCGCCGGACGGGTCGGCGCGATGCTCCAGAGCGGCGGGCTGATGGACGGGGTCACGGTCGCCGAACTCGTCCGGCTCGCCTGCGAGCTGCACCCCCGGCCGTACCGGACCCGTGATGTGCTGGCTCGCGCCGGGATCTCCCAGATCGCCGACCGCAAGGTCGACAAGCTCTCCGGCGGCCAGGCCCAGCGGGTCCGCTTCGCCCTCGCCACCGCCGGCGACAGCGACCTCATCGTCCTCGACGAGCCCACCACCGGCATGGACGTCTCCGCCCGCCAGGCGTTCTGGGCGACCATGCGCGAACAGGCCGACCAAGGTCGTACGGTCCTCTTCGCCACGCACTACCTCGAAGAGGCCGACGCCATCGCGGACCGGGTGCTGGTGCTGCACCGGGGGCGGCTGCTCGCCGACGGGACGGCCGCCGAGATCAAGGCGCGGGCCGGGGCCCGCCGCGTCTCGTTCGACCTGGACGGCATGGAGGGCACGGAGGGCACCGCGGACGAGGGCGCGCTGCGCGGGCTGCCCTTCCTGACCTCGATCGACATGTCGGGATCCACCGTCCGCATCCAGTCCACCGACGCCGACGCCACCGTCCACGCGCTCTACGGCCTCGGCGTCTACCCCCGCAACCTCGAAGTCACCGGACTCGGGCTGGAGCAGGCGTTCGTCGCGATCACCGCCGCCGAAGAGGCCAAAGAAGCAATGCACGCCAAGGAGGCCACGCAGTCATGACCGGTCTGATCAGGCTCGAACTCGTCCGCGCCCTGCGCAACCGCAAGTTCCTGTTCTTCTCGGTGATCTACCCCTCCCTCCTCTTCCTGCTGTTCTCCAGCAGCTCCGGCTCCGGCAGCGAGGTCGACGGCACCGGCCAGACCGTCGCCATGTATCTGATGGTGTCCATGGCGTCCTTCGGCGCGCTCACCGCCGTGCTGATGGGCAACAGCGAGCGCATCGCCAAGGAGCGGGAGAACGGCTGGGTACGGCAACTGCGGCTGACCCCGCTGCCGGGGCGCGGCTATGTCCTCGCCAAGACCGCGGGCGCGGCGGTGGTGAGCCTGCCGTCGATCGTGGTCGTGTTCCTGGTGGCAGCCGTGGTGCAGGACGTGCGGATGGCCGCCTGGCAGTGGCTCGCGCTCGCCGGCGCCATCTGGGCGGGCAGCCTCGTCTTCGCCGCGCTCGGTGTCGCCATCGGCTATCTCGCCAGCGGGGACGCGGTCCGTCCGATCACGATGATCACCTACTTCGGGCTGTCCATCCTCGGAGGGCTGTGGATGCCGAGCACCACGTTCCCGCAGTGGCTCCAGGACATCGCGAAGTGGCTGCCCACCCACGCGTACGCTGCCCTGGGGAGGTCCATCGAACAGAGCCAGGCCCCGCAGCTCCAGGACATCGCCGTACTCGCCGCCTTCTTCCTGCTCTTCGCGGGCGGCGCGGCATGGCTGTATCGGAAGGACACGCTGAAGGCGTGAGTGCCATGACACAAACCACGCTCCCCTCGGAGCCCCTGCGGGACCCCGTGGTCCCGCCGGGGCGGCTGTCCGGCGACCGCCGCTCGGTGATGCGGCGCAAGGTGGTGTGGATCGGTGTCTGGCTGGTCTTCCTCAACCAACCGGTCGGCGACCTCCTCGCCGGGCACCACACCGTCGCGGGCACGGTCGCGGGCTGGCTGGGTCTCACCGTGTTCGTCGCGCTGTATCTGACGCTGGTGTTCCGCCGTCTGGGTTTGCCGCACATACCGAGGACCGTGCCCGCCGTCCTCGTGGCCCTCGCGGTCCTCGCGACGGTGCTCGGTCTCACGCTCGGCGCGAGCTGGCTCGGCCTGTACTGCTACGTCTCCGTCGCCTGCGCGGTCACGCTGCGGCTGCGGCACACGTACTGGGCGATCCCGGCGACCGCCGTGACCATGCTCGTGGTCGGTCTCAAGGTCGGCGAGCAGGAGGCACGGGACCTGTTCCTGCTGGTCGTGCTGATCGGGGCCGCGATGACCGGCGTGGTCCAGCTGATCCGTACGACCGTCGAACTGCGCCAGGCCCGCGCCACCGTCGCCCAGCTCGCCGCCAACGAGGAACGCCTGCGCCTCGCCCGCGACCTGCACGACCTGCTCGGCCACTCCCTGTCCCTGATCACGCTGAAGAGCGAACTCGCCGGGCGGATGCTGCCCGGCCATCCCGACCGCGCCGCACAGCAGGTCGCCGACATCGAACAGGTCAGCCGCCAGGCCCTCGTCGACGTCCGCGAGGCCGTCACCGGCTACCGCAGGCCCCGGCTCGCCGCAGAACTCGCCGGGGCCCGGGTCGCGCTGACCGCGGCCGGGGTCGCCGTGCAGGTGCCGGACGAGCCTGATCTCGGCGGTGTGCCCGAGGAGAGCGAGTCCACGCTGGCCTGGGCGCTGCGCGAGGCCGTCACCAACGTCGTACGGCACAGCGGCGCCGACCGCTGCACGGTGGAACTGCTGCACCGCCAGACCCTGGACGGCCCGGTCCTCGAACTCTCCGTCGAGGACGACGGCCCCGGCGATCCCGGCGGGAGCAAGGGCCACGGGAACGGCCTCACAGGCCTCACCGAACGGCTGGAGAAGGCGGGCGGGACGCTGGAGGCGGGACGGGTACGGCACGGTTTCCGGCTGGTCGCCCGGGTTCCCGCCGTCCCCGTGGACCCCGCGGACCCTGCGGACGACGGCACTGAAGGCATCAGGGCCGACATAGGATCCCGGGCATGACGGGAACGATCAAAGTCCTGCTGGCCGAGGACCAGTCGATGGTCCGTGAGGCGCTGGCCGCGCTGCTCGGTCTGGAGGACGACATCGAGGTCGTCGCCCAAGTGGCGCGCGGCGACGAGGTCCTGGCGGCGGCTCGGGAACGCGGCGTGGACGTCGCCCTCCTCGACATCGAGATGCCGGGCTGCACCGGTATCGAGGCGGCGGCCCAGCTGCGCAGGGAACTTCCCTCGGTGGCCGTCGTCGTCCTCACCACCTTCGGGCGCCCCGGCTATTTGCGCAGCGCCATGGAGGCAGGCGCCGGTGCCTTCCTGGTCAAGGACGCCCCGGCCGCCCAACTCGCCGCCGCCGTGCGCAAGGTGCTCGCCGGTGAACGGGTCATCGACCCCACCCTGGCCGCCGCGGCCCTCGCCGAGGGCGCCAACCCCCTGACCGACCGCGAACGCGAGATCCTCCGCGCGGCGGCCGACGGCTCCACCAACGCCGAACTGGCCGCCGCCCTCCACCTCTCCCAAGGCACGGTCCGCAACTACCTCTCGACAGCCATCCAGAAACTCGCGGTCCGCAACAGGGCGGAGGCGGTACGCATCGCCCGAGAGAAGGGGTGGCTGTAGGGGCTGGAGGGGCACTTGGGGCGCCTGGGGCGCCTGGGGCGTGTGTGGCGGGCTTCGGGGCTGCCCAGGCATGCGGTGAGGGCGCGGAGGACGGCACAGCGACCTTGTGGGGCCTGCTGAGGGGCTGTTGGCTACGGGGTGGCGGCCAGGCGCCGTAGGACCCGGGGCTAGTTGAGCAGCGCCCGGGCCGCATGGGCCTGTTGGCGGGCCTTGGTCGCTGTCGGGGCGTCGACGACTTCCACCAGGTTGGCGTAGGCGTCCAGTTCTGCCGCGCCCGATGTGTAGTCCCCGCGCTGGACGAGGAGTTGGGCGCGTTCGTAGCGCAGCCGGGCGGGGTGGGAGGGGAGCAGGAGGGAGAGGTCCACGGCCCACAGGGACACCTCCGTGCACTCCGGGCGGGCCGCCGCCCACGCCCGTATGTTGTTCAGGATCCGCAGCACCAGGTCCAGCGGCTCGGCCGGAGTCAGCATCGACGGATGCAGCGGCGCTCCCGTCGCCCCGGCCACCAGCAGCTCCGCGTCGGGCCCCGTCAGCACCCGGCCCCCCTCGAACGGGTCCGCCAGCACCTGCTCCTCCGCCGCCCCGAACCCCACGACGAAGTGTCCCGGCAGCGCCACCCCGTACACCGGAGCCCCCGCCCGCCGCGCCACCTCCATCCACACCACGGACAGCAGGATCGGCAGCCCCCGCCGTCGCACCAGCACCTGGTGCAACAGCGACGACTCCAGGCGCTGGTAGTCCGTGGCCGACCCGCCGAACCCGCACCGCTGCCCGAGCAGCTCGCACAGCGCCGCCGCCCAGGCCCGCGGCCCGCCCGGCCGGAACGGCAGCCGGCCCGCCAGCTCGTCCAGCTCGATCTGCGTGACGTCCATGCCCGCCTCGTCCAGCGCACCGTCCGCCACCGCCCCGATCAGCAGGCACAGCGCCGACAGGTCCGGCCGCTCGGACCGGGCCTCCGCCGCGAACCGCTGCCGCAGTTCGGCGGACCGCTCGGGCGTCGGGGGGAACGGGGAATCCATAGCTGGGTCGTGCCCTCTCACCGCGGGTCTTTACCGGCCTTCGCCATAAAACGCCGGGATTCGTCAGAATTGACGGAGATCGGTGGTCGTGCCATCGGATGTGGCGCTGTCTTCGGCCGTGGTCGTGCCACCGGCCGTGGTGGCGCCATCGGCTGTGGTCGTGCCACCGGCCGTGGCGCCTTCGGCGGTGGTCGTGTCACCGGCTGTGTCGGTGCCATCGCCCGTGGCGGGGTCATCGGTGTCCGGTGCGGGGTCATCGGCGTCCGGTGCTCGGTAGTGGTGGTACGCGTGGTGCGCCGCGAAGCCCAGGCCGCCGTACAGCTCCCGCGCCCCCGCGTTGTCCGCCTCCACCTGGAGCCACGCCGCCGACGCGCCCTCCTCCAGGGTCCGCTGGGCCAGCGCCGCCATGACCTCGGTGGCCAGCCCCCGGCGTCGTAGCGACGGGTCGACCTCGACGGCGGCGAAACCCGCCCACCGGCCGTCGACCACGCACCGTCCGATCGCGGCGGGAGCCGACCCCCCGGCGCCCGGTATCGACGCGAACCACACCGAGGGCCCGCTGCTCAACACCTTCAGGGCCACCTCGTCGACGCCCTTGCGCTGGTAGCGCGCCAGCCAGGCCTCGTCGGCGCGGCGGGACAGCACGACCCCGGCGCCCTCGGCCCGGTCGGCGACCGGGGCCAGTGCGCCGACCCACAGCCCGGCCGTCACCTCACGTACCCATCCGCGCCGCTCCAACTCCGCGCACAGCAGTTCCTCGGTGCCCTCGGCGCCGGTCGCGGTCTGTACGTAGGCGGGCAGGCCCCGTTCGCCGTACCAGCGCCGTACGACGTCCAGCGCCTCGTCCAGCGGCAGCCCGGGGGTGCCGAGCGGCAGCACCGAGTTGGCGCGGCGGGTGAACCCGGCGGCGGCGCGCAGTTCCCAGTCGCCGAGCCGTTCGCTCTCCACCGGACGCCAGGCGCGCGCGGCGACCCGCGCCAGCTCCCGGTACGAGGTGGCAGGGCCCCGGCGCCGGGCCGGGGCAGTTGTCACGCGGCGCGAAGCGCCTCCTTGAGGGGCGGTGGTCGGGTGGCGGGTGGGAACGACCTTGCCCGCGACCAGCTCGGACTCGGCGAAGCGCACGCTCTCGCCGTTCTTGCGTGTGATCGTCAGCACACCGTCGTCCCACGATGTGAGCACACCCACCGTCTCGGTGAATGTGCCGTTCGTGATCACCCCGTCGAGCAGACGCCGTACGGAGACCCGTCTGCCCACGTCAGCGGCTGTGATAAGGACTTCCAGGCGCGCGCCGAGCGAGAAATCCACAGGTCTGTTCACCCCTCATGTTCGGATCATGCCCGAGAACGGAGATACTAGGGGCGGGCATCGACGACGCCGCGCTCCCGCGCGCCAGGCGGCGGAGCCTGGTCAGGCCCGCCAGCGCCCTATCGAGGAGGAACGACAGCGTGACCTACGTCATCGCAGAGCCTTGTGTCGACGTCAAGGACAAGGCGTGCATCGAGGAGTGCCCGGTCGACTGCATCTACGAGGGCCAGCGGTCCTTGTACATCCACCCGGACGAATGTGTCGACTGTGGAGCCTGTGAGCCGGTCTGCCCGGTCGAGGCGATCTTCTACGAGGACGACGTACCGGAGGAGTGGAAGGACTACTACAAGGCGAACGTCGAGTTCTTCGACGACCTCGGCTCGCCCGGCGGCGCCAGCAAGCTGGGTCTGATCGAGCGCGACCACCCCATCGTCGCCGCGCTGCCGCCGCGCGCCGAGTAAACCGGCAGGCGGAACGCACCGACGCGCCGCCTCGGTCCCGTACGGCCTCGATCACCCCGATCGCCTTGATCGGGCCGCCGTACGGGGCCGAGGCGTTTTGCCGCAGCAGCAACCACGTCGGCCATCACGCCGAGACCACGCGCAACACGAGACCACGCGCAACAACCGCAGCAGCGCTGAAAGCGAGCCAGGAACCGTGTCCGGATCGTCCCCCGTCGCCGACCGTCTGCCCACCTTCCCCTGGGACAGGCTGGAGCCCTACAAGAAGACGGCCGCCGCGCACCCGGACGGCATCGTGGACCTGTCCGTCGGCACCCCGGTCGACCCGGTCCCCGAGCTTGTCCAGAAGGCGCTGATCGCCGCGGCCGACTCGCCCGGCTACCCGACCGTGTGGGGCACGCCGCAGCTGCGTGACGCGATCACCGGCTGGGTCGAGCGCCGTCTCGGCGCCCGCGGGGTCACCCATCGGCATGTGCTGCCCGCCGTCGGCTCCAAGGAACTGGTCGCCTGGCTGCCCACCCAGCTCGGCCTCGGCCCCGGCGACCGCGTCGCCTACCCGCGCCTCGCCTACCCGACCTACGAGGTCGGCGCCCGGCTGGCCCGCGCGGAGTACGAGGTCTACGACGACCCGACCGACCTCGACCCGGCGAACCTCAGGCTGCTGTGGCTGAACTCGCCGTCCAACCCCACCGGCGAGGTGCTGGACAAGGCGGCGCTCACCCGGATCGTCGGCTGGGCCCGCGAGCACGGCGTCCTGGTCTTCTCCGACGAGTGCTACCTCGAACTCGGCTGGGAGACCGACCCGGTCTCGGTCCTCCACCCCGACGTCAACGGCGGCTCCTACGACGGAATCGTCGCCGTCCACTCCCTCTCCAAGCGCTCCAACCTCGCCGGATACCGCGCCGCCTTCCTCGCCGGTGACCCGGCGGTGCTCGGCCCGCTCCTGGAGATCCGCAAGCACGGCGGCATGATGACCTCGGCGCCCACCCAGGCGGCGGCGGTCGCGGCCCTGGGCGACGACACCCATGTGCGCGAGCAGCGGGAGCGGTACGCGGCCCGTCGTACGGCGCTGCGCGAGGCGCTGCTCGGCCACGGCTTCCGCATCGAGCACAGCGAGGCCAGCCTCTATCTGTGGGCGACCCGGGACGAGTCCTGCTGGGACACCGTCGCCCACCTCGCCGAGCGCGGCATCCTCGTCGCGCCGGGCGACTTCTACGGCACCGCGGGCGAGCGCTTCGTGCGGGTGGCGCTCACGGCGACGGACGAGCGGGTGCGGGCGGCCGTGGGACGGCTGGCGTGAGCGTCGTCTGAGAGTCCGCAGACGGACGTGCCACGGGGCCCGGGGTGACTTCCCCGGGCCCCGTCGCACGTCTGCGAGGTGCTGCCTCAGCCGATCGGCAGACCGCCCTTGGTGACGGTGTCCGTCGGCAGGCCGCCCTTCGGAGTGGACTTGGTGGCGGACTGTGCGGTCCTGGCCGTCGTGCCGACCAGCCGGCCGGTCTGATGGGTGGCGTTGGCCGCGGTCTTCCGCACCTGCGGCGCCGCCTTCTTCACGGCCTTGCCACCCGCCTTGCCGCCGACCTTGCCCGCGACGGGCGTCGCCTGGTCGACCGCCTGGCCGCCGGCCTCGCCCGCGAGCCGCGTGACGTGCTGCGCGGTGCCGTCCACGGTGTTGGCGGCGTGCGCCCCGTCCAGAGCGGTCAGACCACCGAGATCGGGGGCGGCCGGCAGAGCGGGGGCCGCGCTCGCGGAACCGGCGGCACCGACCCCGGCGGCCGCTCCGGCAGCGACCAGCAGCGCGGCACGGGCGATCCGGCGGGTCAGGGGGAGGGACATGGTGCTCCTTCGACGGGAGAGAACGGTGAGAGTGGTGAAGTGTTGCGCCGCTCCCGGCGGTTGGCCGGGCCGGGCCGGTGGATGACCGACCGGCCGGGGGGTCTCCGGGCGCGGACGCAGTGACTACCGCTCGAAGGGCGCGAAGGTTGCGGCGGCGCCATGCAAAGAGTTGGCAATGCGTCGCATTATCGGCTGCGGATGAATTCGGGCAAAAGGTGCCCGGTGTGATGGTCGGCGGAATGCCTACGGCCCTTGTCTCGCAAGGGCTCGGGTGCCCGCGGGGGTGACCTGGCGAAAACCTGCGCGCGGTGGTGCGGAGGGACGCCCGGTGCAACCCCTGCGGGGGAGGGGTCGTACTACTGCCCGGTCTGCTGCCGGGACTGCTGCGGGTCTGCTGCGGGGTCTGCTGCCGGGTCTATTGCCCGGCCTGCTGCCCGGTCTACTGTCCGGTCACGATCCGTACGGAAGTGGTCGTGGACCCGGTGCTGCCACTGCCCGTTCCCGTTCCGGTGGCCACAGCGGTCGGGACCCACAGGCTGTCGATGCTTCCGGCGGCCCATTCCCGGCCCGCGTAGGTGACGCGGCGGATGTGCAGGGCGGACGCGTTGGCCACGGCCCACTGGGCGAGCTGCCAGCCACGCTGCTTGGTGGTGAGCACGTCCTTGGTGCTGGGGCCGGTGCCGGTCGCGTCGGAGGTGGAGCTGGTGGTCGGGTTGTCCGATGAGCCCCTCGTGGCCGTGGGCACCGGCACGACGACCGTGCGCCCGTCGCTGCCGGTGCTGGCGCTCGGTACCGGCACGGGCTTCGGCGTCGCGCCGTTCACCTCCGCCGCGGCCTCCTGGAACGCGTCGCGCCCGAAGTCCCGTACCAGAGCCTCCCGTACCGCGTTCGGGCCGGTGGCCGTCGATGTGGTGTCCGGACGGCCCTGACAGGTCAGCGTGGCCCCCGCGTGGCCGGTGAGCGCGGCCGACAGCAGCGTGGCGGCCGTCTCGTGCTTGGCGTACGCCTCCGGGTAGCCGCTGCGCTGCACGCGCTGCGCCGCCACGGTGAGCGGGAGTTCGGCGTATTCGGGCACCCGGACGAGATGCTCGTAGAACACGCCCGCCGCGTACGACGGGTCCATGATCTGCTTCTCGGTGCCCCAGCCCTGGGAGGGCCGCTGCTGGAAGAGACCGAGTGAATCCCGGTCCCCGCCTTCTATGTTGCGCAGCCCCGACTCCTGGAGCGCGGTCGCCAGCGCGATGGTCACCGCCCGCTCGGGCATGTCCCGGCCCGTGCCCACGGTGGCGATCGTCGCGGCGTTGACCGCCTGCTCCGGCGAGAACTCGTAGACCGCGCCGGTGCCCGAGGCGGAGACGACCTTGCAGCCCGGGCCTCCGGCGCCGCCGGTGACGTACTGCATGACGACGTACCCCGCGAGAGCGGCGAGCACCACGAAGGCGCCCAGGAAACGCAGGAGTCGCCCGTGACGCCTGGGTCGCCGGGTGCGCTGGGGATACGGGGGACTGGTGGGGGGCGGCTGTGACACGCGTACAAGGTACTGGAGGCATGGGGAGCAGTCGCCTCGGGTGTACACACCTGGTATGGGTGCCTGTTCGGGCGGCGGGCGGGTAGTCGGCCGGTGGCTAGGTCCTGTCTGGAGTTCGGATCACGACTGCGGTGCGATGCTGCGGAGCCAGAGCATCGCACCGCACAGATGCAGTCCGGCCTCGTAGCTCTCCGGGGTCTTGTCGAAGCGGAACGCGATGCCTCGCCAGTTCCGCAGCCGGTTGATGCACCGCTCCACGGTGTTGCGCTCGGTGTACAAGGCCGCGTCGTGGCTGACCGGGCGACCGCCCTTCGAACCGCGCTTCTTCCGGTTGGCGGCCTGGTCCACCTTCTCCGGGATCACCGCCCGGATTCCACGACGCCGCAGGTAGCGGCGGTTACGGCGGCTGGAGTAAGCCTTGTCCGCGGCCACTGCGTCCGGTCGGGTCCGGGGACGCCCGACCGGCCCGCGCACCTTCACCCGCTCCAGGACCGGGACGAACTGCGGGCTGTCGCCGGCCTGTCCGGGGGTGAGCACAAACGCCAGCGGACGGCAGCGCCGGTCGGCCGCCAGGTGAATCTTGCTGGTCAGCCCTCCCCGGGAACGCCCCAGTTGTGCGGCCTTCAGACGGGCCCGGTGCCGTCGGCGGGCCCGTCGCCGCTCAGCGCCCGCGTCGTCCTCGCACTGTCCGTCCTGCGGCTGTTGTCCCTCCACGGCGCCCCCTTTTCGGACTCGGCGGCCGCTTCCAGGGCCGCCAACTGCTCGGGTTCCAGTGCCATCCCGGCGGCGTGGTGGTGCGCCCGTGCTGTCGCCGAGTCCACGCTGACCAGGCCCAGGTCCGCCTGACCCCGGTCAGCGGCCTCGGCGATCACCGCCTCCATCAGGTGCTGGAAGACGCCCTGCGTCGCCCAGATCCGGAAGCGGTCGTACGCGCTCTGCCAGGGCCCGAACTCGCTGGGCAGGTCGCGCCAGGGACTGCCCGTGCGGAACCGCCACATCACCGCGTTGAAGTGTTTCCGCAGGTCGGGGATGGGCCCGACTGCGGCGATCGGAAGGTGGGGCTCGATCAGGGCCCACTGCTCGTCGGTGAGATCGCCTCGCGCCATGGCCGATGGCCTATCAAGGAGGGACCCCATGACGCAGGCGATCTACCGAACTCGTGATCCGGACTCCAGACAGGACCTAGTGCCGCGGCAGGCAACGTTTGCCCGTGAAGGAGCGGCGTCCGGTGCGTGCTCTCGGCGTGCCGGCCGGAGGCCCTCGTACTGGACGTACTCGGGTCTTCGGCCGGTGCGGCGAGAGTGCGTGCCGGGCGTCGCGACGGGGCGAACGTTGCCTGTCGCGGCACTAGGGGGTCTGGCCGGTGGCGCGGGTTAGGGTCGACGGCATGGCCGACACCTCGCAGGACCCGCTCACCTCGACCCCGTCGCTCGACCTCACCCTGGACGCCGCCGAGCTGACCGCGGCGCTGGTCGACTTCCCCTCGGAGAGCGGTACCGAGAAGCCGCTCGCCGACGCGATCGAGAACGCGCTGCGGGCCCTGCCGCACCTCACCGTCGACCGCTACGGCAACAACCTGGTGGCCCGTACGGACCTGGGCCGCCCGGAGCGGGTGATCCTCGCCGGACACATCGACACCGTGCCCATCGCCGACAACGTGCCCTCCCGGCTGGACGAGGACGGCGTGCTGTGGGGATGCGGGACCTGCGACATGAAGTCCGGCGTCGCCGTCCAGCTGCGTATCGCGGCCAGCGTCCCGGACCCCCGGCGCGACCTCACCTTCGTCTTCTACGACAACGAGGAGGTCGCCGCCGATCTCAACGGCCTGAAGCATGTCGCCGAGGCCCGGCCCGAGTGGCTTGAGGGCGACTTCGCGGTGCTGCTGGAGCCCTCCGACGGCGAGGTGGAGGGCGGCTGCCAGGGCACGCTGCGGATGCTGCTCAGGACCGGCGGCGAGCGGGCGCACTCCGCCCGCAGCTGGATGGGGTCCAACGCGATCCACGCGGCCGCGCCGATCCTGGCCCGCCTCGCTGCGTACGAGCCGCGCTACCCCGTGATCGACGGCCTCGAGTACCGCGAGGGTCTCAACGCGGTTGCCATCACCGGCGGCGTGGCCGGGAACGTCATCCCCGACGCCTGTGTCGTCACCGTCAACTTCCGCTATGCGCCCGACCGTACGGAGGCGGAGGCGATCGCCCATGTGCGCGAGGTGTTCGCGGACTGCGGGGTCGAGGAGTTCGTGATCGACGACCACACCGGCGGCGCCCTGCCCGGCCTGTCCCACCCGGCCGCGGCAGCCTTCATCGAGGCGGTGGGCGGCACCCCGCGCCCCAAGTACGGCTGGACGGACGTCTCCCGCTTCTCGGCCCTGGGCGTCCCCGCGGTCAACTACGGCCCCGGCAACCCGCACTTGGCGCACAAGCGGGACGAGCGGGTGGAGACGGCGAAGATCCTCGCGGCGGAGACGCGGCTGAGGGCTTGGCTCATGGCCTGAGGGCGGATCGGCTGAGGTCCGTTTTTCGGGACCGCCCTGGATCTAGGCTGAGCCGAGACAGCCGCAAGCGGAGGGAGCGCACATGGCCAACGGGAATCCCGCGGGCAGGAACCAGCGGCCGGCGGAGCGCCGGCTGGGCCCCGTCCTCCGTCGGAGGGACCAGGTCCAGGCCAGCACCACCGACCAGCGCCTCCTCGACCAGGGCGGGCCGACGGACTGGGTCCACACCGATCCCTGGCGCGTCCTGCGCATCCAGTCGGAGTTCATCGAGGGCTTCGGCACGCTCGCCGAACTCCCGGCGGCGATCAGCGTCTTCGGCTCGGCACGCACGCCGGTCGACTCGGCGGAGTACGAGGCCGGTGTGCGGCTCGGCCGGGGGCTCGTGAACGCGGGGTTCGCCGTGATCACCGGCGGCGGGCCGGGCGCCATGGAGGCGGCCAACAAGGGGGCGTGCGAGGCCAACGGGATCTCCGTGGGGCTGGGTATCGAGCTGCCGTTCGAACAGGGGCTGAACCCTTACGTCGACATCGGGCTGAATTTCCGGTACTTCTTTGTCCGGAAAATGATGTTTGTTAAGTACGCGCAGGGATTCGTGGTGCTTCCGGGCGGGCTCGGCACCCTCGACGAACTCTTCGAGGCGCTGACCCTCGTCCAGACCCGGAAGGTGACCCGCTTCCCCATCGTGCTGTTCGGCACGGAGTACTGGGGCGGGCTGGTGGGGTGGCTCAAGAACACGGTGACCGCCCAGGGCAAGGCGTCGGAGAAGGACCTGCTGCTGTTCCACGTCACGGACGATGTGGAGGAGGCGGTGGCGTTGGTGTCCAAGGAGGCGGGTCGCTAGCCGCGGGGCTCGCAGTTGATCCGGGGGCTGCGCCCCCGG
The DNA here is from genome assembly GCF_054729195.1 of Streptomyces sp. YIM S03343. Classification (NCBI taxonomy): domain Bacteria; kingdom Bacillati; phylum Actinomycetota; class Actinomycetes; order Kitasatosporales; family Streptomycetaceae; genus Streptomyces; species Streptomyces sp. YIM S03343. Next base: position 3,297,529 of record NZ_JBPUKX010000001.1, on the reverse strand, counting down.
GCCCGGAGTGTTGGCTCGGGGCTGCGCCCCGGCCCTTTTTGCCCACCCGCCCGCCCGTCTCGGTTGGCTGCATAGCCCCCGCTCCCGGGGCTCCGCCCCGGTCCCCGCAGTGTGATCCGGGGGCTCCGCCCCCGGATTTCCCACCCACCCGCCCGTCTCGGTTGGCTGTGTGGGTGCCCTTTCAGCCTGCCGAGTCGGGTGGTGGGTGGGCATAGGCCGGGGGTCCAGGGGGCGGAGCCCCCTGGGACGGGAGCCGGCGAGGGCCCAGCCCGCGTACCCACCCGCACCGGGGTGCGGAGGGCGGTGCCCTTACGAAGGGGGTGGGGCAGCCGCGGCGCTACGCCAACCCCCGCCGAGCCACCGCAGGGCCCCGGTGGCCCAGGACCGCCGCCACCATCTCCAGCACCTGCCGGGTCTCGGCAACCTCATGCACGCGGTACACCCGCGCCCCCAGCCACGCAGAAACAGCCGTAGTCGCCAGCGTCCCGATCAATCGCCCCCTGACCGGCAGGTCCAACGTCTCGCCGACGAAGTCCTTGTTGGACAGGGACACCAGCACAGGCCACCCCGTGGCGACCATCTCGTCCAGCCGGCGGGTCGCCTCAAGGCTGTGCCGGGTGTTCTTCCCGAAGTCGTGCCCGGGATCGATCAGCACCGCGTCACGCCGCACGCCAAGGTCGACCGCCCGCTCGGCCAGACCGACGGTCACGCGCAGGATGTCGGCCATGACATCGTCGTAGGTCACCCGGTGCGGCCGGGTCCGGGGCTGTGCCCCGCCCGCGTGGGTGCACACCAGCCCGGCCCCGTACCGCGCGGCGACCTCCGCGAGCCGGGGATCGACGCCGCCCCACGCGTCGTTCAGCAGATCCGCCCCCGCCTCGCACACGGCCTCGCCGACCTCGGCACGCCAGGTGTCCACGCTGATGACCAGGTCGGGGAACCGCCGCCGTACCTCCGCGACGAAGCCGACCGTGCGGCGCGCCTCCTCCTCGGCGGTGACCTCCTCGCCCGGCCCGGCCTTGACCCCGCCGATGTCGACGATCGCGGCGCCCTCCGCCACGGCCTGCGCCACACGCGCGAGGGCGGGTTCGTCGCGGAACGTGGCCCCCTGGTCGTAGAAGGAGTCGGGGGTCCGGTTCACGATCGCCATGATCACCGGCTCGTACGGCCCGAACTCACGCCTGCCCAGCCTGAGGATCCCCTGTGACATCTGCTCCCACGTCCCTGTCATCGCCCGTCCGTGACCCTAACGGCCGGGCTCGCATGGCACGATCGGACCCACACACATTCGACACCGAGCACACGAGCACAGCGGTACGCCGGACACACCGGCGCGCCGGGCGTTGGGGGCCCAGCCATGGTCATGTTCCTGTTCCTGGTCGTCGCGCTCGCCGTCGTGGTCGGCGCGGTGACGCTCGCCGTGGTGGGCGGCGGCGAGGGCACCACCGGCCCGCTGCCCGAGGCGGCCCCCGAGCACCTCGACGACCCTCTCCCGCCCGACCGGCCGGTGGCCCGCGAGGACGTGGAGAACCTCCGCTTCCCGATGGCCGTCCGCGGCTACCGCATGGCCGACGTGGACGACGCCCTCGGCCGCCTCGCCGCCGAGATCGACGAGCGTGACGCCCGTATCTCCGACCTGGAGTCCGCGCTGGCCGGGGCCAGGTCCGCCTCCCACGGCCAGGGCCAGAACCATGAGCAGCACCCTGGACGGCAGCCCGGGCAGCCCGGGGCTCATCCCGGGCCCGAGGACCCCCGATGAGCGATACGACCGCTGCCGACGTCACGGGCGTCACCGGCGCCGCCCTCGCAGGGCCCGACGGCGCGCTGCGCTGCCCCTGGGCGCTGTCCACCGAGGACTACGTGACGTACCACGACGAGGAGTGGGGCCGCCCCCTCCACGGCGACGATGCGCTGTACGAGCGGCTCTCCCTGGAGGCGTTCCAGTCCGGGCTGTCCTGGATCACGGTCCTGCGCCGCCGCCCCGGCTTCCGTACCGCCTTCGCCGACTTCGAGATCGCCGCGGTGGCCGCCTTCACCGACGACGATCGTGAACGCCTCCTCGCCGACCCCGGCATCATCCGCAACCGCGCCAAGATCGACGCCACGCTCGCCAACGCGCGGGTGCTCGCCGACTGGGGCCCGGGTGAGCTGGACGAGTTGATCTGGTCGTACGCCCCCGACGCGGCGAGCCGGCCGGCGCCGCGGACGCTCGCCGACGTCCCGGCGGTCACCGACGGGTCGACGGCCCTGTCGAAGGCCCTGAAGAAGCGGGGCCTGCGCTTCATCGGGCCGACGACCGCGTACGCGCTGATGCAGGCCTGCGGGCTGGTCGACGACCACCTGGAGACCTGCATCAGCAGACGCCACCCGGCATGACCGAACCGGCCTGACCCAACGGCGGGTCTGACCGAACCGGTCTGCTACCGGCCCAGGTACTTCGCCTTCTTCTTGTTCACGAACGCCTCCACCGCGATCGCGTGGTCCTCGGAGCCACCCGCCAGGGTCTGGAGCTCGTCCTCCTTGTCCAGGGTCTCCGTCAGGGAGTGGGTGAGCCCGTACGCCAGGGACTCCTTGAGCGCCGCGTACGCCACCGTCGGCCCCTCGGCCAGCGCCCGGGCCACCCTCTCGCCCTCCGCGCGCAGATCGGCGGCCGGGACGAGGCGGCTCGCGATGCCGAGGTCGTAGGCCTCCTGCGCAGTGATGCTGCGCGGGAAGAGCAGCAGGTCGGCGGCGCGCCCGGGGCCGACCACCCGGGGCAGGGTCCAGGAGACGCCGGAGTCGGCGGTCAGGGCGACCCCCGCGAACGACGTGGTGAAGACCGCGGTGTCCGCGACCACCCGGTAGTCGGCGGCCAGCGCGAAACCGAGGCCGGCCCCGGCCGCGACGCCGTTCACCGCGGCGACCACCGGCTTGGGCGCCCCGGCCAGCGCCCGCACGATGGGGTTGTAGTGCTCCCGCACCGTGCGCATCGTCTGCCCTTCGCCGGCCTCTCCGGCCTTGCCGGCCGTCCCGGCCTCGCGGTCCGCGGCCAGCAGCCCGATGTGCTCCTTCAGGTCCTGGCCCACGCAGAACGCCCGGTCCCCGGCGGCGGTGAGCAGGATCGCCCGGACGGCCGTGTCGTCGGCCGCGGACCTGACCGCCTCGCGGAGGGCGACCTTGGTCGCGATGTCCAGCGCGTTCATCGCCTCGGGGCGGTTCAGCACGATCGTCGCGAGCCCGTCGCTCACCTCGTGGAGCACGGTGTCGGCCATGAGTCGTCCTTTCCGGTGCTGTCCTGGGTTCCAGGACAGCATGGCGGAGATCTACGCCGGTGCACCTGCACGGTCATATGTGAGCTGCGTCAAGGAATTCCGGCCGGGCGGGGGGAGCGTGGGCGGGTGCGGGGGCGCGCAGTATCGCAGTCGCATCCCCGAATTGGGTGGTTTTGCTCGCGCGCGTTGCCCAAGCGATGCCTACCGATGTTGGTCATCGGGTCCTGAGATGCGGGATAATGGCTTGGAAGCAATGTGTTCGATGCCGGTGTCGCGTGTCCTGTGCGGATCGCGCGTGCCCTCCAGGGGCCGTCGGCTGACAATGAGCTGGTTTCAGGAAGGGGAACGAGCATGGCGGCCATGAAGCCGCGGACGGGTGACGGCCCGCTCGAGGTGACCAAGGAGGGGCGGGGCATCGTCATGCGAGTTCCGCTCGAAGGCGGCGGTCGGCTCGTCGTCGAGCTGACCCCTGACGAGGCCGACGCGCTCGGCGACGCCCTCAAGAAGGTCGTGGGCTGACGCGCAAGCGACCCTACCCCTGCAACCGCCCCGGCATCGTCTGAATCGGTGCCGGGGCGGTTGTTTCCGACACATTCGGCGCCTCCGGTACACCGTGACCGGTCCGGTACACCGTGAGCGTACTCAGCGCCCCACCGCGCTCAGCGTTCGACCGTCGACCGCGCTCAGCGCTTGAGCGCGCACAGCAGCCCGTCGCCCACCGGCAGCAGCGAGGGCACCAGCTCCTGGCTCTCGCGGACCGTGCGCAGCAGCTCCCGCAGCCGCAGCACCTCCGTCGGCTGCGGACCCGAGTCCACCGTGCGGCCGTGCGCGAAGACGCCCTCGAACACCACCAGGCCGCCCGGACGGAGCAGCCGCAACGATTCAGCGAGGTAGTCGAGGAACTCCATCCGGTCCCCGTCGCAGAACACCAGGTCGTAGCCGGCGTCCGCGAGCCGGGGCAGGACGTCCAGGGCGCGGCCGGGGATGATCCGGGCCCGGTTGGAGGCGAAGCCCGCGGCGCGGAACGCCTGGCGGGCGAACTGCTGGTGCTCCGGCTCCGGGTCGACGGTGGTCAGTACCCCGTCCGGCCGCATGCCGTGCAGCAGATGGATCCCGGAGACCCCGCAGCCGGTACCGATCTCCGCGACCGCCTTCGCGTCCACGGTGGCGGCGAGCAGCCGCAGCGCGGCGCCCGCGCCGGGGGACACCGAGCGGAGCCCTGCCTCGCGGGCCCGGGCGCGGGCCCAGCGCAGCACCTCGTCCTCGGCGACAAAGGCGTCGGCGAACGCCCAGCTCGTCTGCCGGTTGGCGGTAATGACCCTCTCCTGTCCCCGTGGTTGCCTGGGCGTGACTGTATCCGTTGGTCGCGGGAACCCGCAGATGGGACCGCGCGTTTAGAGGGGTGGAAGAGAGAGTGCGAGAGAGAACCGCGGGACGACGGGGAGGGGCGGGGAGCTGCGGATGGACGACTATGACAGGCCAGGGCCCGAAGACGGCCTCGAACCGGGGTGCGGGCGCGGTCTCGGGCAGGAGCTCGGGCGGGGGCTCGGGCGCGGTCTCGGACAGGGTCTCGGGCCGGCTCAGGTGCGAGGGTTCGAGCAAGTGCTGACGCAGCCGGATGAGCCGTATCAGCCCAGATCAAATTCTCGTAAAACCGCTTATCCGGAGCTAACGGGCGAGGTGGCTATGGTAGGGGCTCCACTGGACACCACCAGAGCCGACAGGGGAGGTGCGGCTGCGCCTGTGGATCGCGGAGGAGTGCTGCGGCGCTTCCTCGGATCGGCGGGCAGGCCGAAATCCGTGAACGACAACGCTGCTGACCAGAGTCACGCCGCTGACTTCACCCAGACCGCGACTTTCTCCACCGACGCGGACGGGCAGGCGTGGACTCCGCCCACCTGGGAGGAGATCGTCAGCACGCACAGCGGCCGCGTCTACCGTCTGGCCTACCGCCTCACGGGCAACCAGCACGACGCGGAGGACCTCACCCAGGAGGTCTTCGTCCGTGTCTTCCGTTCCCTGTCGACCTACACACCGGGCACCTTCGAGGGCTGGCTGCACCGCATCACGACCAACCTGTTCCTCGACATGGTGCGCCGCAAGCAGCGCATCCGGTTCGACGCGCTCGGTGAGGACGCGGCGGAGCGGCTGGCCAGCAGGGAGCCGACCCCGCAGCAGCTCTTCAACGACGCCCACTTCGACGCGGACGTGCAGCAGGCGCTGGACACGCTCGCGCCCGAGTTCCGCGCCGCCGTCGTGCTGTGCGACATCGAGGGGCTGTCGTACGAGGAGATCGCCGCGACCCTGGGCGTCAAGCTCGGCACCGTGCGCTCCCGGATCCACCGCGGCCGTTCGCAGCTGCGCAAGGCCCTCGCGCACCGCTCGCCGGAGGCCCGTGCCGAGGCCCGCGCCGAGCGCCGGTCGTTCGTGCCCCGCGTTCCCGCCCTCGGAGGAGGGAGCGCGACCGCGTGACCGCATCACGACTGACATCCGCCGCGAGCCAGTTCGCGGAACAGCACCTGGGAGACCGGCTCTCCGCCCTGGTGGACGGTGAGCTCGGCCATGACGCGCGCGAGCGTGTCCTGGCGCATGTGGCGACCTGCCCGAAATGCAAGGCCGAGGTCGACGCACAGCGCCGTCTGAAGAACGTGTTCGCGGAGGTGGCCCCGCCCCCGCCCTCCGAGAGCTTCCTGGCCCGGCTCCAGGGGCTCCCCGGGGGAGGTGACCGGGACGGCGACGGCGGTGCCTCGCCGTTCGGGGGACCCACCGGCGGCGGCCTGTTCGGAACGGGCGGACTGAGCGGTGCGCGCCGCCCGGAGCCGTTCTCCTTCGGCTACGTTCCCGCCCGCCCCGCCCACCAGAACAGCGCCGCGTCCGCGCTGGCGCCGTCCGCCCCGGACCGCGGCTTCCGTGTCCACCCCGTCACCCGGCCCGACGCCGACCGTGCGGCCTCACGCGGACTGCGGTTCGCCGTCGCGGCGGCCGGCGCGGTGTCGCTGGCCGCGGTCGCGCTCGGCGGTGTCACCGGCGGCGTACCGGCCGACACCTCCGCCGACGCCCGCGGCGGCACCGGCTCCGGCAGCAATATGACCCCGGCGCGCACCTCGGGTTCGGGGGCCGCCACGGCGCCCGAGAACCAGCGGCGGCGCCAGACCGGGCCGCTGCTCGCCCAGGGCCAGAGCGGACGCCCCCTGCTCGGCCAGACCGCGGTGGTGCCCACCTCGGTCTCCGCACCGCTGCTGCCCGGGGCCTCCTCCCCGGCCCCCGGGCAGGGCATCCGTGCGCTCACGACACCGGTCATGGCCGGTGCCGCGGTCATGTCCCCGCTGATCCGACCGCTCACCGCGGCCGCCCCGGTGTCCCTGACCACCTCACCCGCCACCCCGGAGGTCACGGCCCCCGGAGTCCTCGCCGCACCCGCCCCCGACCAGACCTCCGCCCGCTGACCCCGGAACCTGGTTGAATCCCCGGTGAGCCGTGTCCCACCGATCACCGGGGAGCGGCACCGGGCAATGGCGGGGAGAACATGACCGAGGGTCAACCACCGGAATCCAGGCGGGCCCCTGCGGGGGGCACAGACGGCGGCGACATAGACGGAGACACCGGCGGAGACACCGGCGGAGACTTCGAACTGGCGCTGCCCGTGAGGCCGTCGGCCGAGGGGGACTACGAGCTGCGCGGACCGGACGAACCGTCACCCGCCGACGCCGACGCGGTTGCGGATCTCGCTGGTGACCGTCCCAAGCCGTTGCACGAGCCCGATCACTACAGCACCCCGCCGTACGGCCGACCGGGCCCCTGGGCCCCGGCCCCACCGGTCCAGCACCCCGCCGCGACCCCGGCCCCGATCCCAGCCCCAGCCCCGATCCCGGCCCCGGCCACCGCGCCGGAGCCTGCGGCAGTGGTCCCTGGAGAATCCGACTCCGTCCCGCCCGCCGACCCCGGCGGCACCGAACCCTGGCAGCGCTATGACCCCTGGGCCGCGTCGACCGCCCAGGGGCCCTTCCAACTGACCGGTGCCGCCGTCCCCACCGAGCAGCAGCGGCGCAGGAAGGGGATGCGGGTGCTGATGGCCGGGGTGCTGGCGGTGGCGCTGGTCTCCGGGGGCGTCGGAGGGGTCGTAGGCGCCTATCTGGAGCGGCACCACGAGGTGGGCGGGGTGACGCTTCCACAGGCCGCGAAGGAGCCCGCGGGGCGGGCGCCTGACAGCGTGGCCGGGATCGCGGCGCGGGCCCTGCCCAGCGTGGTCACCCTGCATGTGACCGGTACCGACGAGTCCGACACCGGTACCGGGTTCGTGCTCGACACCCGCGGCCACATCCTCACCAACAATCACGTCGTCGCAGCAGCGGCGTCCGGCGGCGAGATATCCGTCGTGTTCAGCGGCGGCGACACCGCGAAGGCGAAGATCGTCGGGCGTGACGCCGGTTACGACCTCGCCGTCGTCCAGGTCAGCGGGGTGTCCGGGCTGAAGCCCCTGCCGCTCGGCAACTCGGACAACGTCCAGGTCGGCGACCCCGTCGTGGCCATCGGCGCCCCCTTCGACCTCGCCAACACCGTCACCTCCGGCATCATCAGCGCCAAGGAACGGCCCATCACCGCCGGAGGCGACGGCAGCGACGGCAGCGACGTCTCGTACGTCGACGCCCTCCAGACCGACGCGCCCATCAACCCCGGCAACTCCGGCGGGCCGCTCCTCGACTCCCGGGCCCGGGTCATCGGCGTCAACTCGGCCATCCGGTCCGCCGACAACGGCTCCGACTCCGACACCGGGCAGGCGGGCTCCATAGGCCTCGGCTTCGCCATCCCGGTCAACCAGGCCAGGCGCGTCGCCGAGGAACTGATCGGCAAGGGGAAGGCCGCCCATCCCGTCATCGGCATCACCCTCGACCTGCAGTACACCGGGGACGGCGCACGTGTCAGGGCCCAGGGCAACGACGGCGGGCCCGCGGTCGCGGTCGGCGGCGCCGGGGACCGGGCCGGGCTCAAGGCGGGCGACGTCATCACCGGGGTCGACGGCCAGCGCGTCCACTCGGGTGAGGAACTGATCGTCAAGACCCGCGCCCACCGCCCCGGCGACCGGCTCCGGCTCACCGTCCGCCGCGACGGCGCCGAGCGGTCCGTCGCCCTCGTCCTGGGGTCGTCCGACCGGAACTGACCGGACGCGTACGGCAAACAACGTGGAAAACCGTTCTCACAGGTTCACGCCGACCGCACGGGACGGTACCGGTGGGCCAGGTGTGCCGGGTACCGTTGAGCGACCGAGGACATCGCAAGGAGCTTTCAGGTGTTCAATGACATAGGGCCGCTCGAGCTCGCGACGATCGTCGTCCTTGCTGTGCTCGTCTTCGGCCCGGACAAGCTCCCGAAAGTCATCCAGGACATCACGCGGACGATCCGTAAGATCCGCGAGTTCTCCGAGAGCGCCAAGGACGACATCCGTACCGAACTGGGCCCGGAGTTCAAGGACTTCGAGTTCGAGGATCTCAACCCCAAGACGTTCATCCGCAAGCACCTCGACGGTGAGGACCTGGGGCTCGGCGACATCCGCAACGGCTTCGACCTGAGGAAGGAGATGGCCGAGGTCACGGACGCGGTCAACGGCCACGAGATCTCCGCCTCTCCGTCCTCCGGTGCATCGTCCTCGTCTGCGTCGTCCTCGTCGTCGTCCTCTTCCTCGGCGTCCTCCGCTTCCTCCGCCGACGGGCGCGTCGACCTGACCAAGCCGGCCGAGGGCCCCGGGCCCGACGACCGTCCGCCGTTCGACGCCGACGCCACCTGAGTCCTGTCACCCGGTCGCCGCGCGGCGCGGGCGACGGTCCCGTACGTGACGTGATTCATAGCCGGTCAGCGTCCCGTGTGACGTGAACAGGCCGTGTGAGTGACGCACGCGCCCGGTGGGTTCCCTGCTGCCCGAAGCGGGGTGGCTATGCTGCCCTGTTGTTGCGCGGACCGGACGAGTACGCCCGAAGGGGGGCGGGCCGCCCCGGTCCGACGAGAGCGAGGAGGCGTCCGGGTACATGGAGACGACAAGTCGGGCAGTCGCGCAGACGCCGGACGCGGAGGGTGGACGACAGGTCCCCTCCGCCCGGCGTACGGTCGACGGCTACCTGCTGGCGCCCTTCCCTTGGTACGGCCTCGATGAGGCGTTCACGGGGCCGCGCTGGCTGATGCAGGTGGGGATGGCGGCGGACGGCGCCGTCGAGCACGGTTCGATCGGGCACGGCGACGAACCCTCGGTCAAGAACGAGTACGCGGTGGGCAACCCGGACGACCCCAAGGAGCGGTTCGCGGTCGTCGTGACCGTCGCCGCGAACCCGGTACGGCGCAGCGCGGACGGCACCGGGGTGCTGGAGGCGACCTCGGTGTCCTCGGCGGCCTGGCTGGCCGGGGTGGGGCTGCTGTCCTGCACCTGGCCCGGGCAGATGGACCACAGCCTGCGGGACGACTGGCTGGAGCAGCAGACCGAGACGGCGTGGGTCCTCGCGGACGATCTCGACGGGGACGACTGGTCGTCGCTGTCGCTGCCCGTCGACGGGGTGCCTACGGCGTTTCACTACCGGGAATCGGAGTTCGGCTGGGTGCTGGCCGGGTCTACGCCGGGTGGGGTGCATGTGGGGGCGTACGGGAGGGGGATGAGTGCGTATGGTCTTGGGTTTGCCGTGATCAAGGACATCGCTGAATACGCCTGACGACGGGCTTGCCGGTGCGGGTTGGTTGTGGCTGGTCGCGCCCACGCGGCGGAGCCGCATATTGATACAGCCCCGCGCCCCTATCGGGGTGGCTGGGCGTTTGCCCCCGTGCGGGTTGTGGTGGGTTGCTCGCGCCCACGCGGCGGAGCCGCAGATTGATACAGCCCCGCGCCCCTTTGGGGCGCGGGTCACCCGACGTGCAGGGTCAGAACTTGTTCTTCGGGGTGAGGCCCAGGGACATGCCCGAGAGGCCTCGCTGGCGGCCGCCGAGTTTGCCTGCGATGGCTCGCAGGGCGGTGCCTGCGGGGGAGTCGGGGTCGGTCAGGACGACCGGCTTGCCCTCGTCGCCGCCCTCGCGGAGGCGGACGTCGATGGGGATGGAGCCGAGGACCGGGACGGTGGCGCCCGTGGTGCGGGTCAGGCCCTCGGCGACCCTCTCGCCGCCGCCGGTGCCGAACACGTCGACCATCTCGCCGCAGTGCGGGCAGGGCAGCCCGGACATGTTCTCGACGACGCCCACGATCTTCTGGTGGGTCTGCACGGCGATGGAGCCCGCCCGCTCGGCGACCTCGGCCGCCGCCTGCTGCGGGGTCGTGACGACCAGGATCTCCGCGTTGGGGACCAGCTGGGCCACCGAGATCGCGATGTCACCGGTGCCGGGCGGCAGGTCGAGAAGCAGTACGTCGAGGTCGCCCCAGTACACGTCCGCGAGGAACTGCTGGAGGGCGCGGTGGAGCATCGGGCCGCGCCAGACGACCGGGGCGTTGCCCGGGGTGAACATGCCGATGGAGATGACCTTCACGCCGTTCGCGGACGGCGGCATGATCATGTTCTCGACCTGGGTGGGACGCCCGTCCGCGCCCAGCATCCGCGGCACGCTGTGGCCGTAGATGTCGGCGTCGACCACGCCGACCTTCAGACCATCGGCTGCCATCGCCGCCGCCAGGTTCACCGTGACGGAGGACTTGCCGACGCCGCCCTTGCCGGAGGCGACCGCGTAGACCCGGGTGAGGCTGCCCGGTTTCGCGAAGGGGACCTCGCGTTCGGCCTGGCCGCCGCGCAGGCTGGAGGCCAGCTCCCTGCGCTGTTCGTCGCTCATCACGTCGAGGGTGACGTCGACGTGTGTCACGCCCTCGACCCGGGAGACCGCCTCGGTCACCCGCTGGGTGATGGTCTCGCGCATCGGGCAGCCGGAGACGGTCAGATACACGGTGACCGCGACCGCTCCGTCCGCGCCGATCTCCACCGATTTGACCATCCCCAGCTCGGTGATGGGCCGATGGATCTCAGGGTCGTTCACCGTGGCCAGTGCCTCACGCACCGCGTCTTCCGTAGCCATAGCCCCGATGTTACGGCGCGGGGTGGGGGGTAGGGCCTGTTGTTTGGCTCACGCCGCAGACGCGGGGTCTGGCACGCACGTCTGCCGCGTTGTCGTCACTCGCCGACTCCCCCGAGTTCTCGGCTGCGCTCGAACAGGGGGGACCCCCGTCGCGTCGACTCCCTCCTCCGCCTTGCAGCCGCACGCACCAGACCCCGCTCCCCGGCACTGGGCAGGCGGCGTCGGCACCCTGCGGCCTGATCCAAACAACAGGCCCGACCAGGCCTGTCAACCGTCGTCTGCGTCACGTGGCCGTGGGCGGTCCGGGGGGAGGGGTGGGAGCCGGCCGTCGGGGTGGCGCCCGTTCTCCAGGTCTTTCAGGAGATCCTGGAGTTCGGAGCGCATCCAGTCGCGGGTGGCGACCTCGCCGAGGCCCATGCGCAGGGCGGCGATCTCCCGGGTCAGATACTCGGTGTCGGCGATCGAGCGCTCGTTCTGCTTGCGGTCCTGCTCCAGGTTGACGCGGTCGCGGTCGTCCTGCCGGTTCTGCGCGAGCAGGATCAGCGGGGCGGCGTAGGACGCCTGGAGGGACAGCATCAGCGTCAGGAAGATGAACGGGTACGTGTCGAAGCGCAGCTCGTGCGGGGCGGCGATGTTCCAGACCACCCACAGGATGATCACCACCGTCATCCAGACGATGAACCTGCCGGTGCCGAGGAAGCGCGCGATGCGTTCCGAGAGCCGTCCGAAGGCCTCCGGGTCCCATTCGGGCACCAGACGGCGGCGCGGTGCGCGCGGCTGGTCCAGGCGGGTCCTGGGCCGTCCGGCGGCCGTGGCCCCGACCGGGGTGCGGTCGCGGTCGCGGGGGGCCTCGCGCACGGCCTCGCGGCCGGTCCCGCGGCCGCTCCCGTCGCGCTCAGGAGTCATGACCGCCCTTCCCCTCGTCCCCGCGGCCCGTTCCCGCGGCCCTGCGGCCCGTTCCCGCGGCCCCGTGGCCCGTCCCCTCGTCCCCGTGGCCCGTTCCCGCGGCCCCGCGGCCCGTCCCCTCGGCCCCGCGGCCCGTTCCCGCGGCCCTGCGGCCCGTCCCCTCGTCCCCGCGGCCCGTTCCCGCGGCCCCTCGGCCCGTCGCCTTTGCCCCGCGGCCCCTCTCCTCGTCCCCGCGGCCCCTCTCCTCGTCCCCGCGGCCCGTCTGCTCGTCCTCGTCGGTCACACCTGGGTCCTCGCGCTCGTCACGCCCGTCCTCGCCCGGGTCTCCGGCGTGCGGCGTGCCCGCGTCCACCCCTTCCCCGTCGAGATGGAACTCCGTCTCCCGCCAGTCCTCCGGCAGCAGATGGTCGAGCACGTCGTCCACCGTCACCGCGCCCAGCAGCGACCCCGACTCGTCGACGACGGGCGCGGCGACCATGTCGTACGTCGCGAAGAACCCGGCGACGACCGGCAGCGCCGCCTCCGGGTCGAGCGGCTGGAGGTTGGCGTCGACCAGCGAGCTGACCAGGGTGTACGGCGGGTCGCGCAGCAGCCGCTGGAAGTGCACCGTGCCGAGGTACTTGCCGGTCGGCGTCTCGTCGGGCGGGCGGCAGACATAGACCTGGGCGGCGAGCGACGGCGACAGGTCGGCGTTGCGGACCCGGGCGAGGGCGTCGGCGACGGTGGCGTCGGGCCGCAGCACGATCGGCTCGGTCGTCATCAGACCGCCGGCGGTGTGCTCCTCGTAGGACATCAGGCGGCGCATGTCGGCGGCGTCGGAGGGCTCCATCAGGCTCAGCAGCCGTTCCTGCTCCTCCGCGGGCAGCTCGGCGAGCAGGTCGGCCGCGTCGTCGGGGTCCATCGTCTCCAGGATGTCGGCCGCGCGCTCCTTCTGGAGCTTGCCGAGGATCTCGATCTGGTCGTCCTCCGGGAGCTCCTCCAGGACATCGGCCAGACGTTCGTCGTCGAGGGCGTTGGCGACCTCGGCGCGCCGCTTGGGGGAGAGATGGTGCAGCACATTGGCGAGGTCGGCGGGGCGCAGCTGCTCGAAGGTGGCGAGCAGGTTCTCGGCGCCCTGCCCCTGTTCCTCCAGGGAGAACCCGGTGACGGCGGACCACTCGACGGTCAGGGTCTCGCCCTTGCCCCGCCGGAAGGCGCCGGCCTTCTTGCCGACCCGTACGAAGACCCGGTCGATCTCCCACTCCCGGCGGGCGGGCAGCTGAGCGACCGACAGGTCGAGGACGGTGACCTCCGTGCCGGTCTCGGTGAGCGTGACGCGCCGGTCGAGGAGTTCACCGAACACCAGGCGCTCGGTGGGCCGTTGCTCGAAGCGCCGGACATTGAGGACGCCGGTGGTGATGACCTGGCCGGACTGGATGGCGGTCACCCGGGTCATCGGCAGGAAGATACGGCGCCGCGTGGCGAGTTCGACGACCAGACCGAGGAGCCGCGGGGGACGTTGCCCGACGCGCAGCATGACGACCAGATCGCGCACGCGGCCCACCTGGTCGCCGTTCGGGTCGAAGACGGCGGTGCCGGAGAGATGCGAGACGAAGATCCTGGGGGCGCCCGCTGCCATGGGCCGTGTCTCCTTCACGAGTTCCGATAGGGGCGATGTCGCACATGGTGCAGATATCGGCGATATCACTGGCATGCCTGCATTGCCCGCTCGGGTGGGCTTCAGGCTAGCCCGTCCAGATCGGATACGCCCTGGTGAGGGTCCGGACGGACGCCTTCCGTGGCACCCCTCCGGCACGGGTACGCTGCGTACGCCGCGCCGGTGTCCCGACAGAAAGGCGGCCCTGCCCGTGACTGCTGCGACTGCCCAGGGCCGTGTCCGCAGGGCCGCGCTCGCGGGCGCGCTGTGCGCCCTGGTCGTCACGGGGACGGGCCTCACCGGGTGCAGCGCCGATGATCCGGACGCGGGCACCAACGGGGTCGGCAAGCTGGCGCCGGGGAAGATCCAGTCGCAGACCCGCAAGGCGGCGGCGTCCGCGGCGACGGTACGGCTGTCGGGGACGGTGGTCACCAGCGGACGTACGTACTCGCTCGAGATGCGTCTCAAGGAGGACGGCGGCACCGGCTCGGTCACCTCGAAGGGCACCACGTTCCGGCTGCTGCGGGTGGGCGACCAGCTGTATCTGAAGGCCGACGCGACCTTCTGGACGCACGAGGAGAGCGGAAGCAGCGCGGACGGCGGCAGCGCCGCCGCGGACAAGCTCAACGGCAAGTACGTCAAGGTGCCCCGGAGCGACCCGGCGTACAAGAAGTTCATCGGCTTCACCGACAAGGACGTCCTCCTCGACAGTCTTCTGACCCTGCACGGCACGCTCGCGAAAGACGGCCATCACGAGCAGTCCGGCCTCCGCACCATCCGCATCACCGGCGACAAGGGCTCCGGCGGCACCCTCGACGTCTCCCTGGAGGGGCAGCCGTTTCCCCTGCGCCTGGCCCGCGCAGGCGGGGCGGGCACGCTCCGCTTCGCCGACTGGGGCAAGAGCTTCACGGTCACACAGCCCGCGAAGGGCGACACGGTGGACTACGGCGCGCAGCTGCCGACGTCCTGAACGCGTCGTGCGCGCACGGTGAAGCGGCCTGCGCCGGTGAGGGGCCCGTGCGGCCCGCGCCTCAGTCGCGCCTGCCCGCCTTGGTACAGGCGCTATGCCCGAGTACAGGCGCTATGCCCGCCGTAGCACAGGCACTACTGTGCCCGCTTGCGCCGCTTCACCAGCAGCCGCGGCAGCCCCGCCGGGATCGGCCGTCGCGTCGTCACCGGGGACGGCGCCGGAGCCGCGGCCAGGGAACTATCGGGCAGGGCCGCGGTGGCGCCCGTGGGGGTCAGCCGCAGCACCCGGCACTCCCGGGCCCAGCGCTCCGTCATCGTCTCGCCGTCGGGCGCGTTGAGCCGCTTGCCCTTCAGTTCGGCGACCGCCGCCTCCCACTCGGCGGACCCGGCGGTCAGCTCGGTGACCCGCGCCGACCAGGTGACCAGCCGGCCGCCCTTGTCCTTGCTGCGGACGGTCACCTCGGCCGTGCCACCGTCGGCGAGAGGGGCCAGCGGCTGCTCCCCGGGGCCATCGCCGACCACGTACGCCGCGCCCTCGTGCCACACGTGCCACAGCGCCCGCGCCCGGCCGCCGGGCACCTCGACCCAGACGAGCCCGGACTTCTTGGCGGCCTCCTCGACGAGCGCCAGGTCGAGGAACGCCCGCTCCGGGACGTCGTCCCGGCCGGTGGGCGCCTGCCCGGTGAGTGCCTGCTCGCGCGTCTCGCTCGTCATGTGCCCCAGCCTATCCAGCCGTGCGGCCTTCTCCGGCCGCTCCCGACGCCCGTGCAGCGCCCGCTCCCGACGCCCGTGCACCAGCCGCTCCTGCCGCCCGTGCAGCGCCTGAGTCCTGCGCATGAGCACCACCCGCTCCCGGACTCACAGCCAGCCGTTGCGCTTCAGCGCGCGGTGGATGCCGAGGCAGATCACGCCGGTGATGCCCATGATCACCGGGTAGCCGAACCGCCAGTGCAGCTCGGGCATGTACTTGAAGTTCATGCCGTAGACCCCGACCACCATCGTCGGTACGGCGATGATGCCCGCCCACGCCGTGATCTTGCGCATGTCCTCGTTCTGCGCCACGGACGCCTGGGCGAGGTTGGCCTGGAGGATCGAGTTGAGCAGCTCGTCGAAGGCGAGCACCTGCTCCTGGACGCGCACCACGTGGTCGGCGACGTCCCGGAAGTACTTCTGGATGCCCGGTTCGATCAGCCGCATCGGCCGCTCACTCAGCAGCTGCATCGGCCGGCACAGCGGCGACACCGCGCGCTTGAACTCCAGCACCTCCCGCTTGAGCTGGTAGATGCGCGCCGAGTCCACACCGCGCGCGACCCCGCCGCGGCCCGGCGAGAACACCTCGGTCTCCACCTCGTCGATGTCGTCCTGCACCGCGTAGGTCACCGCGATGTACCCGTCGACGACATGGTCGGCGATGGCGTGCAGCACGGCCGAGGGACCCTTGGCGAGCCGCTCCGGGTCGTCCTCCAGCCGGTGCCGCAGCGCACGAAGCGAACCCTGCCCGCCGTGCCGGACGGTGATGAAGAACTCCCGCCCGGTGAAGCACATGACCTCGCCGGTCTCCACGACCTCGCTGGTCGCGGTGAGTTCGGCGTGCTCGACGTAGTGGATGGTCTTGAAGACGGTGAACAGCGAGTCGTCGTAACGCTCCAGCTTGGGGCGCTGGTGCGCCTGCACGGCGTCCTCGACGGCCAGTGGGTGCAGCCCGAACTCGCCCGCGATACCGGAGAATTCGGCCTCGGTCGGCTCGTGGAGACCGATCCAGACGAACCCTCCGTCACGGCGCGCGGCGCGCAGCGCCTCGTGCGGGGTGAGCGGCACTTCGGTCTGTACGCGGACGCCGTCGCGGTAGACGGCGCAGTCGACCACGGCCGACGGGGTGCCCGGGACACGGGTGGTGTCGTACGCGCCGCTGTCCAGCCGGACGGTGCCCGTGCCCAGCACGGGGCGGGAGGGGCGGACGGCGGCGCGCAGGTCACGGATCATCGACATGGCGGGTTCCTTCGCAAACGCGCAGCGAAACGTCGGCCTGCGACGGCTGGAACTACCCGGAATGAGGACGTCCTGCGTGCGGATGTTTGGCACGTCCACAAAGCGGGGAGCACCGCACCATCGCGGTGGAGGGTTCGCTGCTGATTCGGATCAAGCAGAACGAAACGGAACGCTCTTCCGAAGACGCGTGCGACCACGCGAACATGACACGAGAGGTGGCAGGCGGCAGTCAGCCAGAAGCCGGAGCTACATCAGCAGCCGGAAGAGCGAGTGGTACTGCACGGGTGACTTCGATCCATTGCAGCCCCACCTCCTCCAGCCGGTCCCCCGTGAGGGACGTTCGATCCCCGTGGGGGGAGTCTCATCGGCGTCGGGACTTACCACGACGCCAATGCGCCCTGCCCGAACTCGCCCAAGACTAGCAGCCGGCCGAAGTGTCAAGGTTTCGCTTTGCCCGTTACTGACGAGTTCTATGCTCACCGCATGGCTGATGTTCTTCCTCTGGTCGAGGCGCGGTTGAGCGGCGCGCTCGGTGCGCCGGACGCGCGCGCCGCGGTCACCTTCCTCGGTACGGATCGCATCGAGGTGCTGCGCTTCCACGAGGGCGACATCGTCCGCTACGCCACGCTCGGCATGTCCGCCCACCCGATGACCGACCCCACGGCGGTGGCCGCCGACCCCGTCCGCGGACCGCGGGCCGAGCTGATCCTCTCCGTGCGCCGCGACCGCGCCGACACCGACAAGGTGCTGCGCACGCTCGCCGTGCTCGCCGCGTCGCCGCAGGTCGAGGGCGTGGTCGTGGCGCCCGGCGGTTCGCTGGAGGTGGGCGGACCGCTGTGGCCCGGCGCCCCGTTCGGCGCGGTGCTGGTCGCGGAACCGGGCGGGCTGGTCGAGGATCTGGACCTCGACGCGCCCCTCGACCCCGTACGGTTCCTGCCGCTGCTGCCGATGACGGCGAACGAGGCCGCCTGGAAGCGCGTGCACGGCGCCCAGGCGCTCCAGGAACGGTGGCTGACGCACGGTACGGACCTCCGGGATCCGGTCCGGAAGTCCGTCCCGCTCGACTGACCGTCAGCTCCGCGCCGGGCCGCGCCGAGTGAGCAAGCTCACCAACACCGACCCTCCGTACGCCAGTTGGTCAACGTTCGGCAAAGACGCTGACGCTGTCGTGGGTGGCGTGCCGGTTCTCCAGCTCCTCGGCTTCGTGAGTCAGCGCATCACGCCGTACGACGACCACGAGCGCGCCCAGTACCGCGGTGACCGCCGCGACCACGAACGGGATGCGGACGCTGCCGGTCCAGTCCTCGATCTTCGGCGCGAAGTACGGCGCCGCGGCCGCCGCGAACCAGCGCACGAAGTTGTAGCCCGCGCTCGCCACCGGCCGCGGTGCGTCCGACACCCCCAGTGCCAGCTCGGTGTAGACGGTGTTGTTCACGCCGATCAGCGCGCCCGACAGGATCGTGCAGACCACGGCGGTGGTGTGGCCGCCGTAGCCGAGGACGACGACGTCGGCGCCCAGCAGCACCAGCGAGCCGCTCAGCACCGTCAGCGAGCCCAGCCGTTCCTGGAGGCGCGGTGCCACCAGCACCGAGAACACCGCCAGCAGCGCGCCCCAGGCGAAGAACACCGCCCCCGACCGGTACGGCGTCATGTCCAGCACGAACGGGGTGAAGGCCAGCACCGTGAAGAACGTGTAGTTGTAGAAGAACGCCGAGACCGCCGCAGACGCCAGACCGCCGTGCCCGAGCGCCCGCAGCGGGTCCAGCAGCGAGGTCCTGCGGGCCGGCTTCGGCTGCTCCTTCAGGAACACCGTGATGCACAGGAAACCGATCGCCATCAGCGTGGCCGTGCCGAAGAAGGGGTAGCGCCAGCTGATGTTGCCGAGCAGCGCGCCCAGCAGCGGGCCGCAGGCCATGCCGAGGCCGAGGGCCGACTCGTAGAGCAGGATCGCCGCGGCGCTGCCTCCCGCCGCCGCGCCGACGATGACCGCCAGGGCGGTCGACACGAACAGCGCGTTGCCGAGGCCCCAGCCCGCCCGGAACCCGACGAGCTGCGCGACCGAGTCCGAGGTGCCCGCGAGCCCCGCGAAGACGACCACGAACGCGAGGCCGAGCAGCAGGGTCCGGCGTCCGCCGATCCGGCTGGAGACGAAGCCGGTGAGCAGCATCGCGACGGCGGTGATCAGGAAGTACGAGGTGAACAGCAGCGAGACCTGACCGGGTGTGGCGTCCAGGCCCTGGGCGATGGACGGCAGGATCGGGTCGACCAGTCCGATGCCCATGAAGGCGACGACGGACGCCCCGGCCGTCGCCCAGACCGCCCCCGGCTGCCGCAGGATGCCGGTCGCGCCCGTGTCGAACGGGTCCTTGTGCCGCTTCTCAGCGTTCTCAGCGTTCTCCGCGTTCTCCGCGTTCTCTGGGTTCTCCGGATCCTCGGGGACCTCCGGGTCCATGCGCGCTCCTTCTGGCGATATGTCTCACCGGCGATATGTCTCGGCCGTCCCGCCTCCTGTCTGCACGGCGAGATGGTTGCTGTTTACACATACTAAGTTAGCCTAGATAATTAATGCAATGAGCATCTAGTTTCATGTCGTGACGGTTCCGTCCGGACGGGTGATCGTCCTTGACGTGGCGGTGTGCTGGTAGGACCGTGGGGCGCTATGAGGGGCGAACCCAGTTGCCCGAAGTGCGGTGGCCGGGTCAGGGCTCCCGGACTCTTCGCCGATTCCTGGCAGTGCGATGTGCACGGAACCGTCCATCCGGTGCAGCCCGTGGTCCCGCCGAGCGTCGAGGCCCTCAGCGTCGTGGTGCACCGCACCCAGGTGCCCCTGTGGATGCCGTGGCCGCTGCCGGTCGGCTGGCTGTTCACCGGAGTGGCCAACGCGGGCGACGACCGCAGCGGCGGCCGTGCCACCGCGGTGGCCTGCTCCGGTCCCGGACCGCTCGGCGGTGGCGGTGAGCTGATCCTGGTCGCGGAGGAGCTCGGTGTCGGCCTCGGCGCACGGTACGCGGGCATGGAAGGCCCGGACCCGGGGCCGTATCTGGACGTGGAGAAACCGCCGCAGGCCAAGGTGCTCGCCGCCGGCCGCCCCACCCCGCTCTGGCATGTCTCCGGCGCCCCCGCCGACCGCGCGGTCTTCGCCGGCGAGGCGCTCGGGATGTGGCTGTGGGCCGTGGTGTGGCCCGAGCAGTCCGGGCTGCTGCTCTACGACGAACTGGTGCTGACCGACCTGCGGGACGCGGGCGCCGAGATAGACCTGGTGCCGTGCGGGGCGCTGTCGCCCCGGCTGCTGGAACCCTGAGCGCTGTGGGGCGGCGGGGGCCGGCGGTGCCTGAGTGCGGCGGGGGGGCCGGCGGTGCCTGAGTGACGGCTAAGCTTTTGCCGTGTAGGGGGTGTACGACGGCTGGGGGTGTGACCGGGGCAGGTCCGTGGCCCGGCTATCCTTAGGTGTCCTCATTCCGTCCTGGTCACCGTCTGGAGCACGCGTCGTGCGCATCGACCTGCACTGCCACTCCACGGCCTCCGACGGTACGGACACCCCTGCCGAGCTGGTCCGGGGCGCGGCCACGGCCGGTCTGGACGTCGTCGCGCTGACCGACCACGACACCACCCGCGGCCACGCCGAGGCGATCGCCGCGCGGCCCGAGGGGCTCACCCTCGTCACCGGTGCCGAGCTGTCCTGCCGTGTCGACGGCATCAGCATGCACATGCTGGCCTACCTCTTCGACCCCGAGGAGCCCGAGCTGCTCGCCGAGCGCGAGCTGGTGCGCGACGACCGGGTGCCGCGGGCCCAGGGCATGATCGCCAAGCTCCAGGACCTCGGTGTGCCCGTCACCTGGGAACAGGTGGCGCGGATCGCGGGCGACGGCTCCGTCGGGCGCCCGCATGTCGCCAGCGCCCTCGTCGAACTGGGCGTCGTACCGACCGTGAACGACGCCTTCACCGGCGCCTGGCTCGCCGACGGCGGCCGGGCGTACGTCGAGAAGCACGAGACCGACCCCTTCGAGGCCATCCGGCTGGTCAAGGCCGCCGGCGGAGTCACCGTCTTCGCCCATCCGGGCGCCGCCAAACGCGGCCGTACGGTGCCGGAGCAGGCGATCGCCGAGATGGCCGCGGCCGGGCTCGACGGCATCGAGGTCGACCACATGGACCACGACGAAGCCACCCGTGCGCGGCTGCGCTCACTGGCCGCCGATCTGGGGCTGCTCGTCACCGGCTCGTCGGACTACCACGGCAGCCGCAAGACCTGTGTGCTCGGCGAGTACACCACCGACCCCGAGGTCTACGGGGAGATCACCAGGCGCGCGACGGGCGCGTTCCCGGTGCCGGGGGCCGGCGGAGCCTGAGGCGGATCCTTCCCCGCCCTTCCGCGCTGCCCATCCCACCTCTTTCCAGCAAGGCCAGTTTGTGATGTTCGACGTCGCCGTCTTCGGTTCCCTCTTCCTCACCCTCTTCGTGATCATGTCTCCCCCGGGGATCACCCCGATCTTCCTCGCCCTCACCGCGGGACGACCCGCCCGGATACAGAAGCGGATGGCCTTCCAGGCCGTCTGTGTGGCGGGCGGTGTCATCGCCGTCTTCGGGCTGCTCGGTGACCAGATCCTCGGCTATCTGCATGTCTCCGTGCCCGCGCTGATGATCGCGGGCGGACTGCTGCTCCTGCTGATCGCCCTCGACCTGCTCACCGGCAAGAGCGACGATCCCGAGCAGACCAAGGACGTCAACGTCGCCCTCGTACCGCTCGGCATGCCGATCCTCGCGGGGCCCGGTGCCATCGTGTCGGTGATCCTCGCCGTGCAGCGCGCGGACAGTGTCTCCGGGCAGATGGCCGTGTGGACGGCGATCCTCGCGATCCACGTCGTGCTGTGGGTGGTGATGCGCTACTCGCTGCTGATCATCCGGGTCATCAAGGACGGTGGCGTCGTCCTGGTGACACGGCTCTCGGGGATGATGCTCTCCGCGATCGCGGTGCAGCAGATCATCAACGGGGTGCTCCAGGTCGTCGGGCGGGCGTGAGGACGCCGCGTCGGATTGCCGCGCGCAACGGCGCTCCGGGTGGCCGCGCGCAATGCCGCTCCGGGTGGCCGCGCGCAATGCCGCTCCGGGTGGCCGCACGCAACGCAGAACCCCCGTACGACGTCGCTGCCGTACGGGGGCTCTGAAAGTCACTGTGGTGCCCGGTCGTCCGCTGTGCTGGGTGCGGTGCGCTGTGCGCGGTGCGTCTTGCCGGGCGGGTCAGTGCGTGCTGTGCTGGTGTGTGCCGCTGTGCGTCATGCTCATCGGCGTTCGTACCGTGCTGATCCGCGTCGGTCAGGAGGCCGGGGTCTCGGCCGGCCGGATCCAGAGCCGCTGTCCGGTGGCGGCGGCCTGCTGAACGATCCGGTTGACGGAGGCGGCGTCCACGACGGTGCTGTCCACGGTGGTCCCGTCGACCTCGTCGAGTCGCATGATTTCGAAGCGCATTGCTTCTCCCTTCGTCTTGTGGTTCTGATCCATACAACGCGACGCTTGTTACAAACATTCCTTACGCTAAAGAAATTTTTCGAACGACTAACTACCGACCGGTAAGCGCTTGTGGAGGGACCGACCGGGACCGGTTGTGTTCGCAGCGTGACGGCCGGGACAATGGACGCAATGAACGACGACCACGAGGCACTGCAAGCCCGCATCGACCGCACCAACGAGCTGCTCCAGCGCATGCTCGCCGAGGTGGCGAAGACGCCCTCCACCCACGCGATCTTCGTCGACGCCGGATATCTCTACGCGGCCGCGGGACGGCTCGTCGCCGGCACCGAGGACCGCCGGGCCTTCGACCTCGACGCCGAGGGACTGATCGAGGCCCTCATCGACAGAGCCCGCACGATCTTCGCCGACAGCAGACTGCTGCGCGTGTACTGGTACGACGGCGCCCGGCGCCGTATCCACACGGCCGAGCAGCAGTCCATCGCCGAACTCCCCGACGTCAAGGTCCGCCTCGGCAACCTCAACGCCAACAACCAGCAGAAGGGCGTCGACTCCCTGATCCGCTCCGACCTGGAGTCCCTCGCCCGGCACCGCGCCATCAGCGACGCGGCCCTGCTCGGCGGTGACGAGGACCTGGTCTCGGCGGTCGAGGCGGCACAGGGCTACGGCGCCCGGGTGCACCTGTGGGGCATCGAGGCCCCCGAGGGCCGCAACCAGGCCGAGCCGCTGCTGTGGGAGGTCGACAGCCAGCGCACCCTCGACCTCGACTTCTTCAAGCCGTATGTGTCACGGCGTACGGCCGCCGCGTACGAGCCGGGCACGACGCCTCGGCCCTCCCGTGAGGACGTGCGCTTCGTCGGCGCCCAGATCGCCGCGAAGTGGCTCTCCTCCCGGGGGCGGGACGCCCTGATCGGGCTGCTGCCCGGCCACCCTTATCTGCCCGGCCCGGTCGACCAGGATCTCCTCGTCGAGGCCGAGGGCATGCTCCAGTACTCCCTGCGCGGCCAGGCCGACCTCCGCCGCGCCCTGCGCGACGGCTTCTGGGAGCACCTTCAGACGCAGTACTGAACCTCGTTCTTCGGACAGCTCGGTTCCTGGGCTTCCTGCAGTTCCTGTGCTTCCTGCAGTTCCTCAGCGGCTGCCGACGGTGTCCCAGAAGTCGGCCAGGGCGCGGGCGGTGATGTCCGGCCGGTCGGTGTTGGGGGAGTGCTCGGCGCCGGGGACGACGGTCCGGCGCGCCTTCAGCCGCCGTGCCATGTCGTCCAGCAGCGGCACCGGCCAGGTGTCGTCGCGTGCTCCCGACAGCACATGGAAGGGCAGCGGCAGTGCGGCCAGTTCGGCGACGCGGTCCGGCTCCGTGCACAATTGCCTGCCGGTGGCGATGAGTTGGGCGGGCTTGTTGCCGAGCCAGCGGCGCCGCAGATCCTCCTGGTCGCCGAGCCCCGCGTCGAGGTCACCGCCGTCGGCGCCGGTCTCGGTCTCCTCGGGCGCGTCCATGGCCTGGATGGCCTCCCACACCTCGGCCATCGACATCACGGCGAGCGCGTCCCGCAGCAGCTTGACGCGCTGCTGCTGACCGGCCGAGATCGCCGCGGGGCCCGAGGACATCAGGGTGAGCGAGACGAACGGCGCGTGGTCGAGCAGTAGGGCGGCCCGTGCGATCACACCGCCGAGCGAGTGCCCCAGCAGATGCACCGGGCCGTCGCCGAGCGCCGCGGCCTGCGCGAGCACGTCCCGCGCGAGTTCCTCCTGGGCGTAGGCGGACTCGTCGTGTTCGGGTCCGTCGGACTCGTACTGCCCGCGCCCGTCCACCGCGACCGTCCGGTACCCGCGAGCGGCCAGCGCCTCGTGCAGCGGATTGAAGTCCTCCTTGCTGCCGGTGAACCCGGCCAGCAGCAACGCGACCCCTCTGGGCGCCGTCCCGGGGGCCACGGGCGCGTCGACGACGGCGAATTCACCGCGGGCGGTCGCCAGGGAGTGGGCACGGGCGCCGGGGGGCGGGACGAAGGAAGGGGGCCTGCTCATGGGGGTGAGGTTAGCGGGCCTGGCGGGTGGGGGCGGTTGAGGGATGGGGCATGGGGGGTGAGTCCGGGGCAACCTTGCCCGGTTTCCCTGGCCTTGGCGTTGGTGCCGGCCTTGGCCTTGGCGTTGTTCGGGGAACGCCGACAGCCCGGTCCACTCGGGGTGGGCCGGGCTGTCGGCGGTGACTGGACAGTGTCCGTGTCTTCGGTCGTTCTTCGGTTGTTCTTCAGTTGTTCTTCGGCTGCCGCGCCGTCAGGCGGGATCAGGCCTCCGGTGCCTCGGCGACGGCTGCCGCCTTACGGGTGCGGCGCGTCCGGGGCGCGGGCTCGGCCGTCTCGGTGATCGTGCCGGCCTCGGCGGTCTCCGTTGTCGCGGCGGTCGCCTTGCGCGTACGCCGACGCGGCTTGGTCTCCGGTTCCTCGGTGGCCTGTGCCGGGATCTCGGCGACGGCCGCGGGGGCGGTGGCCTTGCGGGTGCGGCGGGCGCGGGGCTTGGCCTCCGTGCCTTCGGCGGTGTCGGCGGCTGCCGCGGCGGTCTCGGTCGCGGCGGCGGCCTTGCGGGTGCGGCGGGGCTTGGCCGTCGCGGTCGTTTCGGCCGCTTCGACAGCCTCGACAGCCTTGACCGCTTCCGACGTGGCCTCGGCGGTCTCCGTCGTTGCGACGGCTGCCTTGCGGGTGCGCCGGGTGCGGGGCTTGGGCTCCGTGGCCTCGGCCGCGCCTTCGGCCTCGGCCGTGTCGGCGACTGCCTCGGCGGCGGGAGCAGTGGCCGCCGCCTTACGGGTACGGCGGCGCGGCTTGGCCGCCTCCGTGCCCTCCGCCGACTCGACAGCGGCCACAGCAGCCTCGGTGGCCGCAGCGGGTGCGGGGACTTCGAGAGCGGTGCTCTCCGACTCCGGCGCGGCTGCGGCGACGGTGGCCTTGCGGGTCCGTCGGCGGCTCGGCTTGGCTTCGGCGGCCTCGGCCGTGTCGGCGGCTGCCTCGGCGGTGGGCGACGCCTCGGTCTCGGTGGCCGGTTCCGTCGCTGTGGCAGCCGCGGTCTCGCTCACCGCCGTAGCAGCGGCCTTGCGGGTCCGGCGGCGGCGCGGCTTGGCCGCCTCCGTGGTCTCGGCCGTGTCGACGGCCGCGACCGCCTCCGCGGCTGCGGGTGCGACCGGCTCCGGTTCCACCGCCGTGGGTACGGCGGCTGCCGTCACCGGCTCCGCCGACGCTCCGTTGCGGGTGCGGCGACGGCGGCGCGGGGTGCGGCGCTCGCCCTGCTCCTCGGCCGTGGCCGTCCCCTCGGCGACCGGCGCGGCCTCCAGGGCCGTACCGCCCTCCGCGGAAAGTCCGCCGCGCGTCCGGCGGCGGCTGCGCGGTGTGCGCGCCGGGCGCTCGCGGTCGCGCTCACGCTCGGCGGACCGGGGCTCGCCCCGGCCGCCGCGCCCGCGCCCACCACGGCCGCCGGTCTCGCCCAGGTCCTCCACTTCCTCCGCCGCCAGCCCGGCGCGTGTGCGCTCGGCACGCGGCAGGACACCCTTCGTGCCCTCGGGGATACCGAGGTCGCTGAAGAGGTGCGGGGAGGTGGAGTACGTCTCCGCCGGGTCGCCCAGGTTCAGCTCCAGCGCCTTGTTGATCAGCTGCCAGCGCGGGATGTCGTCCCAGTCGACGAGCGTGATCGCCGTACCCGATGCGCCCGCGCGGCCTGTACGGCCGATGCGGTGCAGATACGTCTTCTCGTCCTCGGGGGACTGGTAGTTGATGACGTGTGTGACGCCCTCGACGTCGATGCCGCGCGCGGCGACGTCGGTGGCGACGAGGACGTCGACCTTGCCGTTGCGGAAGGCGCGCAGCGCCTGCTCGCGGGCGCCCTGGCCGAGGTCGCCGTGGACCGCGCCGGAGGCGAACCCGCGGCGCTGGAGCTGCTCGGCGATGTCGGCGGCCGTGCGCTTGGTGCGGCAGAAGATCATCGCCAGCGCGCGGCCCTCGGCCTGCAGTATGCGGGCGACCATCTCCGGCTTGTCCATGGAGTGCGCGCGGTAGACGAACTGCGCGGTGTTCGCGACGGTCGCGCCCTCGTCGTCCGGCGCGGTGGCGCGGATGTGGGTGGGCTGCGACATGTAGCGGCGCGCGAGACCGATGACCGCGCCCGGCATGGTCGCCGAGAACAGCATGGTCTGGCGCTTGGCCGGAAGCATGTTGATGATCTTCTCGACGTCGGGCAGGAAGCCCAGGTCGAGCATCTCGTCGGCCTCGTCGAGAACCAGGCACTTCACATGCTTGAGGCTGAGCTTCTTCTGGCCCGCGAGGTCGAGGAGCCGGCCCGGGGTGCCGACTATCACGTCGACGCCCTTCTTCAGGGCCTCCACCTGGGGTTCGTAGGCCCGGCCACCGTAGATCGCCGTGACGCGCACATTGCGGACCTTGCCCGCGGTCAGCAGATCGTTGGTGACCTGGACGCACAGCTCGCGTGTGGGGACGACGACAAGGGCCTGCGGGGCGTCGGTGAGCGCCTCGGGACGGGCGCGGCCCGCCTCGACGTCGGCGGGGACGGTGACGCGCTCCAGGAGCGGAAGACCGAAGCCCAGCGTCTTGCCGGTGCCGGTCTTGGCCTGGCCGATGACATCCGTGCCGGTCAGGGCGACGGGGAGGGTCATCTCCTGGATGGGGAAGGGGGTGGTGATGCCGACGGCCTCAAGGGCTTCGGCGGTCTCGGGGAGGATTCCGAGTGCTCTGAACGTCGTAGTCAGGGTGCTGCCTCTTCTGTGAACGCGGTGCGAGGCGAGCGCGGGGGTCTGGTCGGAAACCGTGCTGGGGACGTCGGTTTGCCTTACGGGCGAGCCGGGGGGCAAGCCGTTTGGCACGGGACCACTGCCGACGCTCTAGCGCTCGTACCGCTGAGGGTCCCTCCGGTCGTCGTACGCAATGTGCCGTACGGCCAGGGAGGGCGGTCGGGTCGGAGCCGATCGGGCCACCGACCGGGCATCCTCATACGTGCGGCCTGTCGGGATACGTCGAAGTACCCAGCAGGCGCATTACCACCATACCCCGGATTTGCGCACATGCGATGGCCGATTTGGTCACGTAGTCGTCGTCACACTGGTTGACCAGGAACTTCCGCAGGACTTACGGAGGACTTCCGGACCGCTTCCGAAGCTCCACCGGGCGGCGTCGGGCGGGCTATTGTGCGCTTCATGACGACCTCTGACAAGCCAGACAACACCGCCGGAGAATCTTCGGAGGCACCCACCGGAATCGCCGCGCAGGAGTGGGCGACGGCTTCCGCGGACCCGCAGTACCGCGCCGCGGTCGTCGACCTGCTCGGTGCGCTCGCCTACGGCGAGCTGGCGGCGTTCGAGCGCCTCGCGGAGGACGCCAAGCTGGCGCCCTCGCTGGCCGACAAGGCGGAGCTGGCCAAGATGGCCTCCGCCGAGTTCCACCACTTCGAGCGGCTGCGCGACCGGCTCGCCGAGGTCGGCGAGGACGCGACCCTCGCGATGGAGCCGTTCGTCGCCGCGCTCGACGGCTTCCACAAGCAGACGGCACCCTCCGACTGGCTGGAGGGCCTGGTCAAGGCGTACGTCGGCGACTCGATCGCCAGCGACTTCTACCGCGAGGTCGCCGTCCGCCTCGACTCCGACACCCGTGAGCTGGTGCTCGCCGTCCTCGACGACACCGGGCACGCCGAGTTCGCCGTGGAGAAGGTGCGCGCGGCGATCGACGCCGAGCCCCGGGTGGGCGGCAGACTCGCGCTGTGGGCACGGCGGCTGATGGGCGAGGCACTTTCGCAGTCCCAGCGTGTGGTCGCCGACCGGGACGCGCTGTCCACGATGCTGGTCGGCGGGGTGGCGGCCGGCTTCGACCTTGCGGAGGTGGGCCGGATGTTCTCCCGCATCACGGAGGCCCACACGAAGCGGATGGCAGCCCTGGGGCTGGCGGCCTAGGGTCTGGGACTGCGCCTGAGGCCTGGGGCTGGCGCCTGAGGCCTGGGGCGTGCGGCCTGATGCCTGGCGGCCGGCGTCCGGGTCACGCCGGGGCTGATCGTCGGCGGAGTCTCCCGGCCGGGCGGAGCAGCAGCGAGAGCGAGGCCGCGGAGACCACCGCCGCACCGGCCAGTCCGGCCAGTCCGATCAGGACACTGCCAGAGCCGAGCGCGCTGTGGGTGAGGAAGTCGCCGAACAGGGCCCCGGCGGCTCCCGTCGAGAGCACCAGGACACGGGCGGGCAGCCGGTGGGCGAGCCGGTGCAGTGCCGCCCAGGCCAGCACGAGACCGAGCACAGCGGAGCCGAGTGCTTCCAAGATCATGTCGGGGTCCCTCCCACACGGCCGGACTGCGCACCAAGTCGTTACCGGGCATACCCGTGACCTGCGGAATGCAATCCTCCCCTGTGGGTGACTTGTGACCCTTCTGTGGGAGATCACACCCCGTGTCCGGCATCCCTCCGCCAAGGGCCGACGACGCACACGACACAGGCCCGGCGACGGACACGCCACAGGCCCGGCGACGGACACGACACAGGCCCGGCGACGGACACGCCACAGGCCTGGCGGCGGGCGCGACACAGGCAGGGCGGCGTACACGACAAAGGCCCGGCGATCTGATCTCCATCAGATCGCCGGGCCCTAGTGACGGCCTGCGGCCCTCGCTACGACGCTTCGGCCGCGGCGCTCGTCCGCGGACCTCGGCGACGGCGTCGGCTACACCGCGCCGAAGCCCACCTTGCGCGGCGCGGGCTCGCCGAGCTCGACATAGGCGAGGCGGTCGGCCGGGATCAGGATCTTGCGGCCGTGCTCGTCTGTAAGGCTCAGCAGCTGCGACTTGCCGGCCAGTGCGTCGGCCACCACACGCTCGACCTCCTCGGCGCTCTGAGCACTCTCCAGAACGATCTCGCGGGGCGCGTGCTGCACACCGATCTTGACCTCCACGGCTTTGTCCCTCCGACGGTCAGTGGAATGCGCGGCCCTCCGCGCCGTACCCAGCACACATTAGCCCGGTGAAGGGACGCGCACGCTCCGCAGGGGCACGCCAGAAGCGAACAGCGGACGGGAACAAAACCCGTCCGGTCACTGATGCTGCTCGGCCTGGAGCGGGAAGCCGGCGATGCCCCGCCAGGCCAGCGAGGCGAGCAGCTGGACGGCCTGGTCGCGCGGGACACTGTGGTCGCTGTGCAGCCAGGAGCGGGCCACCACCTGCGCGAGACCGCCCAGGCCGGAGGCCAGGAGCATCGACTCGGCCCGGGACAGCCCGGTGTCCTCGGCGATGACGTCGCAGATCGCCTCGGCGCACTCCAGGGAGACCTTGTCGACGCGCTCGCGCACCGCGGGCTCGTTCGTCAGGTCCGACTCGAAGACCAGACGGAAGGCTCCGCCGTCGTCCTCGACGTAGGCGAAGTAGGCATCCATGGTCGCCCGTACGCGCTGCTTGTTGTCGCTCGTCGACGCGAGCGCGCTGCGCACGGACTGGATCAGGGACTCGCAGTGCTGGTCGAGCAGCGCGAGATAGAGGTCGAGCTTGCCCGGGAAGTGCTGGTAGAGCACCGGCTTGCTGACCCCGGCACGCTCGGCGATGTCGTCCATCGCGGCCGCGTGGTAGCCCTGCGCCACGAATACTTCCTGGGCGGCGCCCAGCAGCTGGTTCCGTCGGGCACGGCGCGGCAGGCGCGTCCCTCGCGGGCGCGCCGCCTCTGTCTGCTCGATGGCTGTCACGCCGCCTCCCAAGTTCGTCCACATGCGGTGTGCCGCGCCGCCATCGTACTTTTCAGTAACCGTGGTGCGCGCGCTGCGAGCGCAGAATTTCATGGAGCGGACGGCGGCGAAAGCCGCGCAGAGGGTTTCAAACCGGTGCAGGGTGGGCACAGGCGCCCCGCCGCTGATCAGCGGGGTCCCGGATCACCGTCGGTGGGCTATCGGTAGTCGTCCTCGTCCAGAGAGACGACGCGTGCCTGTTCCGCGAGGTCCGCCTCGTTGGCGCGGTCCTTGTCCTCGTCGCTCATGGGCTCGTCCCGGTCGGGCGCGACAGCCGCGTGCTGCTCCGCGGCATCGCCCTCGGGTGCCTCTACGTCCAGCTCCGTGGCGTCCTCGGACTCGAACGTCTCGGGGTCGGTGGGGTCGACGGCCATCGCGGGCTCCCTTCCTGGAACGTCCCTGAGGAATGCGGGGGTCACTTGGGGTGCCCTGCGTACGAGCGTAGGAGACCTGGAGGCCGTACGCTATGCGATCCGCACACGCGCGTGCGTGCGATTCACCTGCGATGTACATCCGCCCGCACGCGTGCGTGGAAAGTTGCGGAGAGCAGAGAACGGTCTGGAGCCCCGCCCCACGCGCGCGGGGATCGGTCCCGGGCTCTGCCCCACGCGCGCGTGGGAATCGATGGCGAGTCGATCCGGGGCCGCCCGGGGCCGCCCGGAGCGGCCGCGAGCGGTCGAGAACGACCCGCAACGATCCGAATCGGTAAGGATCTTGCGAGAATCCACCGCACGCGTCGCGGATCGTGTGCATCCGTGGTGATCCGTCCGGCGCCTGTGACGGCGAACACGCGAAACGGCGTGTGATCGTCTCGTAACATTGGCCCATGTCGTCGACAGAGGTGCCGTCCGTACCACCCACCCATGTGCTTCCCGCGGCGGACGCCGTCCGGGTCGCCGAGGGTGAGCGGCTCAGGTCGGTGGGGCTCCCGGGCATCACTCTGACGATCCGTTCGAGGCCGCCCGTGCGCGAGGGGCTGCCGTCCGCGCTCTACGTCCACGGTCTCGGCGGGTCCTCGCAGAACTGGTCGGTGCTGATGCGGGAGCTGGAGGACACCGTCGACGGCGAGGCGGTCGATCTGCCGGGTTTCGGCGGCTCCCCGCCGCCGGACGACGGCGACTACTCCGTCACCGGTCACGCGCGTGCCGTCATCCGGCATCTCGACGCCTCGGGGCGCGGTGCGGTGCATCTTTTCGGCAACTCCCTCGGCGGCGCGGTCTCCACCCGGGTCGCCGCACTGCGGCCCGACCTCGTCCGCACCCTCACCCTCGTCTCGCCCGCGCTCCCCGAGCTCCGGGTGCAGCGCACGGCGGTGCCCACGGCGCTGCTCGGGCTGCCCGGAGCGGCCCCGCTGTTCACCCGGCTCACCCGCGGGCTGACGGTCGAGCAGCGCGTCCGCGGCGTCATGGGGCTGTGCTACGGCGATCCCGGCCGGGTGACCCCGGAGGCGTTCCGCGATGCGGTGGCGGAACTGGAGCGCAGGCTGCAACTGCCGTACTTCTGGGACGCGATGACGCGTTCCGCGCGCGGTGTGGTGAACGCCTACACGCTGGGCGGCGAACACGGGCTCTGGCGTCAGGCCCAGCGCGTCCTGGCCCCGACCCTCCTGATCTACGGCGGCCGTGACCAACTCGTCGGCTACCGCATGGCGCAGAAGGCCGCGCGGTCCTTCCGTGACTCCCGGCTGCTCAGCCTGCCGGACGCGGGGCACGTGGCGATGATGGAGTACCCCGAGACGGTCGCCGCGGCCTTCCGGGAGCTGCTGGGGGCGGCAGGGAAACCGGGGGCCGCTGCCGACGACGGCGGCCCCGCCGCCCCGGGTGCGGGGAGCTGAGGGCCACCGTGGGACGCCACAGCCGCCGAGGGCTCGCCGCCAGGAACGACGCCCAGGACACCGCCGCGCGGCGCGATCAGCAGGGAGCGGCGGGTACGGAGGGCCCCGGTGTGACGGGGGCTCCGGGCGTCGACGGTGCCGCGGCGCGAGGAGGGCGCCCCGGGCCCGGCCCGGCGCCCGAGGGCCGCCAGCAGCGGATGCCCGACGGCACGTCCGCCGGGGGAGTGCCCCGGTTCCCGGACGGCACCCCGGCGCACGGCGTTCCGCGCCTGCCCGACGGCACCCCCGCGCGCGGGGTCCCGCGTTTCCCGGACGGCACCCCCGCCCAGGGCGTCCCGCGTTTCCCGGACGGCACCCCCGCCCAGGGCGTCCCGCGTTTCCCCGACGGCGCCCCCCGCGCCCGGGGCGGGCACCCTGAGCAGCGTGAACCCGGCGGCGGCTGGGGCCGGTTCGGCAGCGCGGCCCGCGCTGCCGGCCCCGCGGCACAGCCGGGCGGAGCCACCGGGCCGGGCGGACCCTCGATACCGCAGCAGCGCCACGCGCCGCCGGCCGGTACCGGCATCGGGCCTGGCACCCCACGCGGTCCCCGGCCCCGCACCGGCAGCACTGGACCCACCACCGCACCCGGTCCCGGTGCCCGCCCCGGCTACGGCCCCCGCCAGGATTACCTGGACGCCTTCGACACCCCCGGCGACGTGAACGCGAACGGCACCGTCTTCGCCCCCCGCCCCAAGTCCACCAGGACCCAGAAGAACCCCAGGACCGCCAAGATCCCCAAAGCCGCCGGCCCTCTCGACGCCACCACCTCCCACCCCTCCGACCCCCACCCCACCGACCCCTTCGCCTCGGTCACCGACTGGCCCCCCGGCATCGGTATTCCCAACGACCCGCAGGACGACGAGGACATCGCCCCCACCGGTGAGCCCGCGCCCGGCAAGAGCGTCAAGGGGCGCACGTACACCGGTATCGCGGCCGCCGCCGTCACCACCGTGCTGGCGATCGTGGTGGCGGGTCAGGTTGCCGACGGCCGCGACGGCGTCGACACCCAGGCGCAGTCGGCCACCGATCAGGCCCGTGACGCACGTGACACCGCTTCCGGCGGCGTCGACCCCAGGGCCTCCTCGTCGGCGCCCGCCGCCTCGATGACGTACGCGCAGAAGATGGACACCAAGTACGCCCTCGGCGCCACGCTGAAGGGCTCGGGGAAGTTCGACACGGTCCCCGGTGCCGACAAGGCGCCGGGCAAGGGGCGCAAGTACACCTACCGTGTGGACGTCGAGCAGGGACTCGGTCTCGACGGCGCGCTGTTCGCCGAGGCCGTCCAGAAGACCCTCAACGACGACCGGAGCTGGTCCCACGACGGGGCCCGTACCTTCGAGCGGATCTCCACCGGCAAGCCCGACTTCGTGATCACCCTGGCCAGCCCCGGCACCACCGCGGTCTGGTGTGCCAAGTCCGGCCTGGACACCACCGAGGACAACGTCTCCTGCGACTCGGCCTCCACCGAGCGCGTGATGATCAACGCCTACCGCTGGGCGCAGGGCTCCAAGACCTACGGCGACGCCATCCACGCCTACCGCCAGATGCTGATCAACCACGAGGTCGGCCACCGGCTCGGCTACCACCACGTGACCTGTGAGAAGGACGGCGAGCTGGCGCCGGTCATGCAGCAGCAGACCAAGTTCCTCGACCATGAGGGAATTCACTGCCTGCCCAACCCCTGGCCGTACCCCAAGAGTTGACGGGCGACCCGGCGCCCGGCGCCGGGGCCGCTTTGACACAGACAAAAAAGTCATTCATATTCGAGCTCATGTGGTCTAGTCATGTCATGAGCAGCGCCGCCGCCTTCGAGCTGGCGCTCATCGGCGTGACCGCCCTCTGCGTGGCTGACATCCACTGTCGCTGACGCCCGCCCTCTGGCGTTCGCGTCGCGAGTTCCCTCTCTTCTCCCCGTGACCGGGACACAACTCTCACGAGTGTGACCGGACACGTCTCGTGACCATGGCTCAACCGGCCTTGTCACGGATCGATCTTCGACGACCCGACGCCGGGCAGACGTCTGTCCACTTCCGTCTCATTCCTCGTACACCCGTCTCGCGATCCGAGAAATCGATCCAAGGCATCGATAAGGCCTCGATCCGAGGCATCGATCCGCGACAGCGATCCGAGACACCGAGAGTCAACCCCGAGAGGTCGTCATTCCGATGCGTCAACCGTCCGTCAGAGCGCGCCGTGCGGCCGCCGTATCCGTCAGCCTGATCGTGGCAGCGGGCGCCGCCGCCTGCGGCCCGAAGGACAGCGATGCCAAGAGTTCCGGTGCCGGCTCCACGCCGCACAAGGGCGGCACTCTCACGGTCCTGAACTCCAACCCGCAGCAGGACTTCGACCCCGCCCGCCTCTACACCTCCGGCGGCGGCAACGTCCCCTCCCTCGTCTTCCGCACCCTGACCACCCGCAACCGTGAGAACGGCGCGGCGGGCGCGAAGGTCGTCCCGGACCTGGCCACCGACACCGGGCGGCCCAACAAGGACGCGACCGTGTGGACGTACACGCTGAAGCAGGGCCTCACGTACGAGGACGGCACCCCGATCACCTCCGCCGACATCAAGTACGGCATCGAGCGCTCCTTCGCCCCCGAGCTCTCCGGCGGCGCTCCCTATCTGCGGGACTGGCTGGTCGGCGCGGCCGACTACCAGGGGCCGTACAAGGACAAGAAGGGCCTGTCGGCGATCGAGACGCCCGACGAGCGGACCATCGTCTTCCATCTGAACAAGCCCGAGGGCGAGTTCCCCTACCTCGCCACGCAGACCCAGTTCACGCCCGTCCCGAAGGCCAAGGACACCGGCACCAAGTACGAGCAGCACCCGGTCTCGTCCGGCCCCTACAAGGTCGTCAAGAACGAGAACGACGGTGAGCACCTCGTCCTCGTCCGCAACACCCACTGGTCGGCCGCCACGGACGCCGAGCGCAAGGCGTACCCCGACACCATCGACGTACGCTCCGGGCTCGACTCCTCCGTGATCAACCAGCGGCTGTCCGCCTCCCAGGGCACGGACGCCGCCGCGGTCACCACGGACACCAACCTCGGCCCGGCCGAGCTCGCCAAGGTCACCGGCGACAAGGAACTGGCCTCACGGGTCGGCACCGGTCGTTTCGGCTACACGAACTACATAGCGTTCAACCCGAAGGTCAAGCCGTTCGACAACGTCAAGGTGCGCCAGGCCGTCGCCTACGCCCTCGACCGCTCCTCGGTGGTCAACGCGGCGGGCGGCTCCTCGCTCGCCGAGGCCGCGACCACCTTCCTTCCCGCGCAGAAGTCGTTCGGCTACCAGCCCTACGACCTCTTCCCGGCCGGTGCCACCGGCAACGCGGCGAAGGCCAAGGAACTGCTGAAGGAGGCCGGTTACGCCAAGGGGCTCACCGTCACGCTGACCCACTCCAACAGCAAGGACTTCGAGACCAGCCCGGAGATCGCGACCGCCCTTCAGGACGCGCTCAAGAAGGCCGGCATCACGGTCAAGCTCCAGGGGCTGGAGGAGAACGACTACTCCGACAAGATCCACAACGTGAAGACCGAGCCGGGCTTCTTCCTCGCCCACTGGGGCGCCGACTGGCCCTCCGGCGGTCCCTTCCTCGCCCCGATCTTCGACGGCCGCCAGATCGTCGAGGACGGCGCCAACTTCAACACCGGCCTGCTGAACGACAACTCGGTCAACACCGAGATCGACGCGATCAACAAGCTGACGGATCTCGACGCGGCCGCGGGGCGCTGGGGCGCGCTGGACGAGAAGATCGCCGAGAAGGCTGTCGTCGTCCCGCTGTTCCACCCCGTCTACAAGCGCCTGTACGGCAAGGACGTCAAGAACATCGTGATCAGCGACTGGACCGGCGTCCTGGACATCTCGCAGGTCGCGGTGAAGTGACGGAATGAGCGACACCCTCGTCGCCGACCGGGCCCCCGGGACGGACACCACCGTCCCGGGGGCCTCGGGGGCCCGTCAGTTCTGGCGGCGGCTGCGTACCCAGCGCGCCGCCCTCGTCGCGGCGGCAGTCGTCGCCCTGCTCGTCCTGGTCGCGCTCGCCGCGCCGCTGCTCACCGCCCTGGAGGGCCAGGACCCCACCACCTACCACCCCTCGCTCATCGACTCCGCGCGCGGCGGCGTGCCCGTCGGACCGCTCGGCGGCATCGGCGCCCACCACTGGCTCGGAGTCGAACCGCAGACCGGACGCGACCTGT
Source organism: Streptomyces sp. YIM S03343 (assembly GCF_054729195.1). Classification (NCBI taxonomy): domain Bacteria; kingdom Bacillati; phylum Actinomycetota; class Actinomycetes; order Kitasatosporales; family Streptomycetaceae; genus Streptomyces; species Streptomyces sp. YIM S03343. The sequence continues at coordinate 3,261,471 of NZ_JBPUKX010000001.1, read as the reverse complement.
TCGCCCGCCTCGTCTACGGCGCCCGCGTGTCGCTCGGCGTGGCCATGGCGGCCACCGTCGTCCAGGTCGCCATCGGCGTCGCCGTCGGTGTCGCGTCCGCGCTCGGCAGCCGATGGGTCGATCAGCTGCTGAGCCGCGTCACGGACATCATCGTCGCCATGCCGCTGATGATCATGGCGCTGGCCCTGCTCGCCATCGTCCCGTCGAGCTTCCCCCGGCCCGTGCTCGTCACCCTGGTCATCGGTCTGATCGCCTGGGGCAACATCGCCAAGATCGTGCGCGCCCAGACGCTCACCCTGAAGGGCCTCGACCATGTCGCCGCCGCCCGGCTGAGCGGCTGGGGCACCTGGCGGATCGCCCGCCGCGAACTGCTGCCCGGCCTCGCCGCGCCCGTCATCACCTACGGCGCGCTCCTGGTCCCCATGAACATCTCCGTCGAGGCCGCCCTGTCCTTCCTCGGCGTGGGCGTCAAGCCGCCGACGCCGTCCTGGGGACAGATGCTCACCTCCGCCGACGTCTGGTACCAGGCCGCGCCCCAGTACCTGCTGCTGCCCGCGGGCGCGCTGTTCGTCACCGTCCTCGCCCTGACCGTCCTCGGCGACGGCGTCCGCACGGCCCTCGACCCGCGTGCCACCTCCCGCCTGCGCGTCGGCACACGACGCGGCAAGGACGCCGGCGCGGCGGCCGCCACCGGGACCGGCATCGACGGCGGTGCGACTGCCGACGGCGGTGCGACTGCCGACAGCGGCAAGACCCGCGAGGAGGGCCGCGCATGAACGGCTTCAGCGGCTTCAGCGGTATCGCCGGTATCAGTGGCTTCGGCGGCTTCGCGGTGCGCCGCGCCATCGGCGCCGTGGTCACCCTGCTGGCCATCTCGGTGATCGTCTACGTCGTCTTCTACGTCACCCCCGGCAACGTCGCCCAGATCAGCTGCGGCCCGCGCTGCTCACCGGAACAGGTGCACCAGGTCGCCCAGCAGCTCCGTCTCGACGACCCGCTCTACCTGCGCTACTGGCACTTCCTGACAGGTCTCGTCGCAGGCCAGGACTACTCGACGGGAACGTCCGTCGCGCACTGCTCGGCACCCTGCCTCGGGCTGTCGTACCAGAGCGACCAGCAGGTCATGGCCGTCATCCTGGCCAAGCTGCCGGTCAGCCTGTCCCTGGTGCTCGGCGCGATGGTCCTGTGGCTCCTGCTCGGCGTCGGCACCGGTGTGCTGTCCGCCTGGCGGCGCGGACGGCTCTCCGAGCGGGCGCTGACCGCAGTCACCCTGGCGGGCACCGCCACACCGGTGTTCGTCATCGGGCTCGTCCTGATGATCGTCGTCTGCGGCGAGCTGCGGCTGCTGCCCTTCCCGCAGTACGTCGCCTTCACCGCCGATCCCGAACAGTGGGCCTGGAACCTGCTCCTGCCGTGGCTCTCGCTCGCCCTGATCGAGGCCGCGACCTTCGCCCGGCTCACCCGGGCGGCGATGCTGGAGACCCTCGCCGAGGACCACATCCGCACCTTCCGGGCCTACGGCGTGACCGAACGCTCCGTCGTCGGCCGGCACGCCCTGCGCGGCGCCCTGGCGCCCGTCATCGCCCTGAACGCCAACAACGTCGGCTCCGCCGTCGGTGGCGCCGTCCTCACCGAGACTCTCTTCGGGCTGCCCGGCATCGGCCAGGAACTCGTGCACGCCGTGACCGTCGTGGACCTTCCGGTCGTCGTCGGCATGGTCCTGGTCATCGGCTTCTTCGTGGTCATCGCCAACGCCGTCGCGGACGTCCTGTACGCGGTGGCCGACCGACGGGTGGTACTGGCATGAGCCTGGTTCAGGTCACCGACCTCACGGTCGAGTTCGGATCCCTGCGGGCGGTCGACGGGCTCTCGTTCGAGCTGGCGCCGGGCGCGGCCCTCGCCCTGGTCGGCGAGTCCGGCTCCGGCAAGTCCACCGTCGCCGCCGCCCTGCTGGGGCTGCACCGGGGGACGGGAGCGCGTGTCGGCGGCTCGGTGCACGTCGCCGGGACCGATGTCCAGCGCGCCTCGGAGGAGGAACTGCGGCGGCTGCGCGGCGCCCGGGCCGCCATGGTGTTCCAGGACCCGCTGTCCTCCCTCGACCCGTACTACGCCATCGGCGACCAGATCGCCGAGGTCCACCGCGTGCACACGCGCGTGTCACGACGAGCGGCACGCGCGCGTGCGGTCGAAGTACTCGACAGGGTCGGCATTCCGGACGCGGTACGGCGCTCCCGCTCGCGCCCGCACGAGTTCAGCGGCGGCATGCGCCAGCGCGCGCTGATCGCCATGGCGCTCGCCTGCGAACCGGACCTGCTGATCGCCGACGAGCCGACCACCGCCCTGGACGTGACCGTCCAGGCCCAGATCCTCGACCTGCTGCACACCCTGCGCGCGGAGACCGGCCTGGGCCTGCTGCTGGTCACCCACGACGTGGGCGTCGCCGCCGAGAGCGTCGACGACGTGCTCGTCATGCGGCACGGACGGGCCGTCGAGAGCGGGCCCGTCGCCACCGTCCTGGGGGCGCCCGCACAGCCGTACACCCGCGACCTGCTCGGTGCCGTCCCCCGCGTGGACGCGCCGCGCGCCGCGCCGTCCGGGGCCGGCGACGAGATCGTCCTGGAGGCCACCGGACTGCGCCGTGAATTCGGCCGCGGCAAGGGCCGGTTCGCCGCCGTGGACGACGTGTCGCTGACGATCCGGCGCGGCGAGACCGTCGGGATCGTCGGCGAGAGCGGCAGCGGCAAGACGACCCTCGGCCGGATGCTCGTCGGGCTGCTGGAACCCACGGCGGGCGAGGTCCGCTACGAGGGGCACGCGCGGTCCGGCCCGGGCCCGGCCGTCCAGATGGTCTTCCAGGACCCCGTCTCCTCCCTCAACCCCCGCCGCAGTGTGGGCGAGTCCGTCGCCGACCCGCTGCGGGCACGCGGCGAGCGCGACGAACGGCGCATCCGCGCGCGTGTGACGGAACTGCTGGAGCGCGTGGGACTCGAAGGGGCGCACTACGACCGCTACCCGCACGAGTTCAGCGGCGGCCAGCGCCAGCGCGTCGGTATCGCCCGGGCGCTCGCCGCCGACCCGCGCGTCATCGTCTGCGACGAACCCGTCTCCGCGCTGGACGTCACCACCCAGGCCCAGGTCGTCGCCCTGCTCGGCGAGCTCCAGCGCGAACTCGGGCTGGCGCTCGTGTTCGTCGCCCACGACCTCGCCGTCGTACGGCAGGTCAGCGACCGGGTCGCCGTGATGCGCCGCGGCCGGATCGTCGAGGAAGGGCCCGCCGACCAGGTCTACGACTCCCCGCGCGACCCCTACACCAGACAGCTCCTGGCCGCCGTACCCGCGCTCGACCCGCGGGCCGCGGCCCGCCGCCGGGCCGAGCGGAAGGAACTGGCCGCGGCATGACGGTCACACCACGACGCCGGTCCGCCGTGCGGCGCGGCGGGCCCGGCGCGCGGAGGGAGGCGACGGTGATGTTCACGGTGATGTTCACGGTGATGTGACGGCGCGTCGCGCGCGACGGAGCGTGTAGCGCGCCGGGCACGACGCACACGCCAACGCGACCCGCACCGGAAAGTTACGAGCGTTCACCCCTTCTGGTGGCACGACGGACAACCGTCCGTCGCGCCACCGCCTTGTCCGCATACGTTCGTCCCGCTGTGAGCCGCGGGGTCAACCGCGGCTCCCCTTGGGCGAGATCGGGGGTGTGCTCGTGCGCATCGGACTGCTTACGGAGGGTGGTTACCCGTATGTGGGCGGTGACGCCAGATTCTGGTGCGACCGGCTCGTGCGCGGGCTCGGACAGCACGACTTCGACGTCTACGCGCTCAGCCGCACCGAACGGCAGCACGACGAGGGCTGGGTCCCCCTGCCGCCGCAGGTCGCCCGCGTCCGCACCGCCCCCCTGTGGGCCCCCGCCGCCGGCCGGGTCCCCAGCGGCCGCCGCGCACGCCGGCGCCTCGCCGAGTGCTGCGCCGAACTGGCCGCGGCGCTGTGCGGGGGAGACGACGAGGCGGACCGTTTCGGCGGTGCGCTCTACGGACTCGCCGAACTCGCCCGCGACGAGGGCGGACTGGGCGGCGCGCTGCGCTCCGAGGACGCCGTCCGCGCCCTGGAGCGCGCCTGCCGGGCACCGGGCGCCGTCCGCGCCGCGCACGAGGCGCGGGTGCCGGATCTCCTCACCGTCGCCTCCCACGTCGAACGCGCCCTGCGCCCCCTCTCCCTCGACTGGTACGGGGACGACGCCCTCGGCGCCGCCGACCTGTGCCACGCAGCCTCCGGCGGGACCGCCGCGCTGCCCGGACTGCTCGCCCGGCACTTCTGCGGCGTACCGCTGCTGATCACCGAGTACGGCGTCCCGCTGCGCGCCCACCACCTGGCCGCCCGAGACCGGCCGCCCGCCGTACGGGCGCTGCTCGCCGCACTCCACGGCCGCCTCGCCGCCGAGGTCTACCGCGGCGCCGCGCTCGTCACCCACGCCACCGCGCACACCCGCCGCTGGCAGGAACGCTGCGGCGCCGACCGCGCCAGGCTCCGCACCGTCCACCCCGGCATGGACGCCGCCCCCTTCGCACAGGTTGGTGAAGCCCGCGGCGGCGCCGACCAGGACACGCTGGTGTGGACCGGCCGGATCGAGCCCGCCAAGGACCTGGTGACCCTGCTGCACGCCTTCGCCGCCGTCCGCACGCAGATCCTCTCGGCACGGCTGCGTATCGTCGGCGCACCGTCCGGGCCCGAGGGGCACGCCTACCTGGAGCACTGCCGGGAACTGGCGGAACGGATCCTCCCCGCCGCCCCGGTGACCTTCGAGGAGACTGGTGGTGCCGGAGTTCCGGCCGACCCCGCTGAGGTGTACGCGTCGGGTTCCGTGGCCGTGTTCTCCAGTGCCGTCGAGGGCTTCCCGACCGGCCTGGTCGAGGCGATGTTCTGCGGCAGGGCGACGGTGTCCACCGACGTCGGCGCCGTGGTGGAGGCCGTCGGCGGAACCGGCCTGGTCGTCCCGCCGTCCGATCCGGGAGCGCTCGCCGAGGCGTGCGTCGCGCTGCTGCGCGACCCCGAGCGGCGCGAGCGCCTGGGTGCCGCCGCCCGCACCCGCGCGCTCGAACTGTTCACCGTCGAGCGGAACATCGCCGCCTTCCACGCCCTCTACCTGGAGATCGTGTCGCGCTGCCCGGTACGGCGCGTCGTCCTCGGCGACACCGGCGAACCCCTGCCGTTCGCCGTCCCCGCCGAGGCCCACGTACCCGGCCGCTGGACACGCCTCACCGCCCGCACCATGACCCCCGGCGGCCCCGGCCGCTCGCCGGGCGCACCGGTCCGCGCCACGGGCACACCCCTGGCCATGACGGAGGGGGCACGATGACCGCACCGGACACCCCGGGCAGCCCCGCCACCGGCCGGCAGACACCGTCGGCACACCGCTTCCGGGAGCCGTTACCCCCGCTACCGGCACTGGACGAGCCCGAACCGGATGCCCTGGTGCCGCCGACCGACGTGCCCGCACCAGCGGGCCCGGTGTTCCCGGACGGCACCGTGCCACCGGGTGAGGAGCGCCGGAAAGCCGCCGTGGACCCGGTGAAGGCGCTGATGCTCCGTCACCGTGAGCTGTGCGAGCGGGCCGTGGACCCGCTGGAGATCGCGGCCGGACTGGAGGCCCACGGCATCACCGACCGGACCGCCGCGCACTACCGGCACCGTGACGTCTTCTCGCTCGCCGAGGAGATGTACGCGCGCGTACCCCGCGACGACGGGTCCGCCCCGCCGCCCGCGCCAGCCGCCGTCCCCCGCAGCCGCGTCGCACTGTTCCTGCTGCCCCTCCTGCCCGGTGCCCTGTGCGCGGCGGCGGTGACCGGCTTCCGCCTCTTTGAGGGGTGGCCGCGCCCGGCCGTGGCCGCCGCCGGCCTCCTCGCGGTGGCGCTCGCCCTGCTGATCGCCCTACGCCACGGCCCCCTGAGCATGCCCAGCGGCACACACGCGCGGCGCACACCGCCGTGCACCCGCGTGTGGACGTGCTGGCTGCTCGGCTACGCCCTCCTCGGCGACGGTCTGCTCGGCGGCATCCTGGACGGCGGCCCCGACGGCCTGCCCGACGGCACCGCCCACGGCCCCTGGCCGACGGCCACCGCGCCGGTGCTGGCCCTCACCCTCGGCCTCGCCCCGGCCGCCTGGAGCGCCCGGCTCCTCACCGTCCGCGCCCGCCGCAGCCTGGCGGCCAGCCGCGGTCTCGCGGAGTTCTCCCTCTCCGCACGGCCGCTGCTGCCCGTCACGTTCACCCTGTTCCTGGGCTCCCTGGCCGGGCTGCTCACCCTCTGCGGCACCCTCCTGCACGAGCCCGCCCGCTCCGCACAGGGCCTCGGCCTCGGCGCGCTGCTGCTGCTCGCCCGCCTCCTCGCCGTCCACGGCGCCACCCGCGCCACCGCGCTCGCCATCGGCCTCACGGCCGGTGCCGAGATGACGGCCCTGGCCCTGCCCCTCACCGCCCGCCTCCCCGGCTGCGGCCCGCTCGCCGCCCCCGTGGACCTCCTGGCGGACACCTGGGGCCCCGGCAGCATCCCCGCGCTGCTCTGCGGCACCGCGGCCCTGGCCCTCCTCGCCCCGGCGATCCGCACGCTGACCAGGGCCTCCGCGCACGCCGGACCCGGTGAAGCGCCATGACTCCACCCCCCACGCACGACCGAGGCGGGCGACCGCCTCACCCCTTTGAAGGAGAACACCAGATGAGCACCTCCCGATCCGGACTGTCCGGAGCATCCGGGACCGCCGGAGCGCACACCCCGGGAGCCGCACGATGAGGGTCCTGCTGATCGGAGCCAACGGCTACCTCGGCCGCTTCGTGGCCGACCGCCTGCTCGCCGACCCGGCCGTCCAGCTCACCGCGCTCGGCCGCGGCGACGACGCCGACGTCCGCTTCGACCTCGCGACCGGCAGCCCCGGCGCGCTCACCCGTTTCATCGACGCCGTGCAGCCGCAGGCTGTCATCAACTGCGCGGGCGCCACCCGCGGCGGCGCCCGCGAACTCACCCGCCACAACACCGTCGCCGTCGCCACCGTCTGCGAGGCCCTGCGCCGCAGCGGCTGCGGCGCCCGGCTCGTGCAGATCGGGTGCAGCTCCGAGTACGGGCCCAGCCAGCCCGGCTCCTCCACCGCCGAGGACGCCGTACCACGCCCCGGCGGCCCGTACGGCGTCAGCAAGCTCGCCGCCACCGAACTCGTCCTCGGCTCCGGTCTGGACGCCGTCGTGCTGCGCGTCTTCTCGCCCGCGGGACCCGGCACCCCCGCCGGCTCCCCGCTCGGCAGACTCGCCGACGCCATGCGCCGCGCCATGCAGTCCGGCGACGGTGAGCTCAAGCTCGGCGGTCTCGGCGCCCAGCGCGACTTCGTCGACGTGCGCGACGTCGCCCGTGCCGTGCACGCCGCGTCGCTCTCCGCTGCGCAGGGCGTCATCAACATCGGCTCCGGCCGCGCCGTGCGGCTGCGGGACGCGGCCGCCGTCCTCGCGCGGGTGGCCGGATACGGCGGCGCCCTGAACGAACTGGACGGTGCGCCCGGCACCCTCCGCGCGGCCATCGGGCACCCCCGCACCGACCCCGACCACGTGCCTCCCGTCGCATACCCGTACCCCGACGGCTGCGGAAGCTGGCAGCAGGCCGATGTGCGCACCGCGCGCGACCGGCTCGGCTGGCGGCCCCGCATCAACCTGGAGGAGTCCCTCGCCGACATCTGGATGGAGGCGGCATGCCGTCTGTGACCGGTACGACGGGGACCGCCACGAGCACCGTCGTCCGCACCGGCCTCGGCGTCCCCGGTGTCGCCCACCCCCTCCTCGCCCCGGCCGAGTGGGCCGGACTCGCCCGCCCCGGCGCGCCCTTGCACTGGGTCGTCCTCGACGTCGACTCCGGACCGGGCGTGCGCGCCGACCCGCTCTGCCTCGCGGCCGCCGGGCGGCTCAGGCGCGCGGGAGTGCGCGTCCTCGGCCGGCTCGACACCCGGCACGGCACCCGGCCGTTCGCCGATCTGGTCGCCGACGCCCAGCGCTATCTGGACTGGTACCAGGCCGACGGCTTCCTGCTGGAGCGCTGCCCGACCGGGCGCGCGGCGCTCCCGGGAATCCGCCGCCTGGTGGGCACGCTCCGCGCGATCTGTGACAAGGCCCATATCGTCCTCGGCCACGGCACCCATCCGTACCCCGGCTACGCCGAGAACGCCGACCAGTTGGTCACCTTCCGCGGCCCCTGGAGCGACTACCGCTGGTCCGAGGCCGCGGAGTGGACGGCCCATTACCCGCCCGAGATGTTCTGCCACTTCGTGCACGGTGTGCCCCACGGACATCTCGACGAGGCGCTGCGCGTCGCCCGGTGGCAGGGCGCGGCCACGATCTGCTTCACCGAACTGACCGACCGCGGCGGCCTCGCCGACCCCTGGGAGTCCATGCCCGGCTACTGGGACGATCTCATCTCGCGGATCGGAACGGGTGTCTCGGAATGAAGAAACCCGTGGCAGTGTTACAGCCAGCACAACTGTAGTGATCGACCGACCAACGGAGTCCCCGTGTCGTTGCCACCCCTGGTCGAGCCCGCTCCCGAGCTCACCGTAGACGAGGTCCGCAGGTACTCCCGTCACCTGATCATCCCCGACGTGGGGATGGACGGGCAGAAGCGGCTGAAGAACGCCAAGGTGCTCTGTGTGGGCGCGGGCGGGCTGGGCTCGCCGGCGCTGATGTACATGGCCGCGGCGGGCGTGGGCACGCTCGGCATCGTGGAGTTCGACGAGGTCGACGAGTCCAATCTCCAGCGCCAGATCATCCACAGTCAGTCCGACATCGGCCGCTCCAAGGCGGAGTCCGCCCGGGACACCGTCAAGGGCATCAACCCGTATGTGAACGTGGTCCTTCACGAGGTGCGGCTCGAGGCCGACAACGTGATGGAGATCTTCAGCCAGTACGACCTGATCGTCGACGGCACGGACAACTTCGCGACCCGCTACCTGGTCAACGACGCCTGCGTACTGCTGAACAAGCCGTACGTGTGGGGCTCGATCTACCGCTTCGACGGCCAGGCGTCCGTCTTCTGGTCGGAGCACGGTCCCTGCTACCGGTGCCTGTACCCGGAGCCGCCGCCCCCCGGCATGGTTCCCTCCTGCGCCGAGGGCGGCGTCCTCGGTGTGCTGTGCGCGTCCATCGGCTCCATCCAGGTCAACGAGGCCATCAAGCTGCTCGCCGGTATCGGTGAGCCGCTGGTCGGCCGGCTGATGATCTACGACGCCCTGGAGATGCAGTACCGCCAGGTGAAGGTCCGCAAGGACCCGGACTGCGCGGTCTGCGGCGAGAACCCGACCGTCACCGAACTCATCGACTACGAGGCCTTCTGCGGTGTCGTGTCCGAGGAGGCCCAGGAGGCGGCTGCCGGTTCGACGATCACTCCCAAGCAGCTCAAGGAGTGGATCGACGACGGCGAGAACATCGACATCATCGACGTCCGCGAGCCGAACGAGTACGAGATCGTCTCCATCCCGGGTGCCCGGCTGATCCCGAAGAACGAGTTCCTCATGGGCACCGCGCTGGAGACCCTCCCGCAGGACAAGAAGATCGTCCTGCACTGCAAGACGGGTGTCCGCAGTGCGGAAGTCCTCGCCGTGCTGAAGTCCGCGGGCTTCGCGGACGCCGTGCACGTCGGCGGCGGTGTGATCGGCTGGGTCAACCAGATCGAGCCGCACAAGCCCGTGTACTGAGTCCCGGTCCTCACCTCCTGCCGGTTCTGCCGGTCCTGCCGGACTTCCTGCCGGTCCTGCCTGATGGCGGGGGTCGCGCGCACCACGGGTGCCCGCGGCCCCCGCCGTCGTCATGAGCAGACCTTGCCGTCCCTGGGCACCGTCCCGTTCAGCAGATAGGCGTTCACCGTCGAGTCGACGCAGTCGCTCCCGCTGCCGTACGCCCCGTGGCCCTCGCCCTGCCAGGTCAGTTCCACTCCGACGCCCTTGCCCAGTTCGTCGGCCATCCTGCGGGCCCCCTCGTACGGTGTCGCCGGGTCGCCGGTGTTGCCGACCAGCAGGATCGGGGCGGCGCCCGGCGCGCTGACCTCCGGGGTGTCGTACTGCCCGGCCACCGGCCAGTCGTGGCACCAGCCGGCGGTGTCCCAGCCGAGGAAGTCCCCGAACACCGGTGAGATCTTCTCGAAGGTCGGCAGCGCCTTCTTCGTCTGTTCGGCGGTCGGCCGCTGCCGGTCGTCCAGGCACGATATGACCCGCTGGGAGTGGGTCATGGTGCCGTAGTGCCCCGAGCTGTCGCGGTCGTTGTACTGGTCGGCCAGCGCCAGCAGTTCCGAACCGTCGCCCTGCCCGGCCGACTTCAGCGCGCTGGTGAGGGCCGGCCAGCTCGCCTCGCTGTAGAGCGGCAGGACGATACCGGTGACGGCGAGGGTCTGCGTCAGCTTCCGCCCGGAGGACGTCGGCAGCGGTGTCTTGTCGAGCCGGTCCAGTAGGTCCACGATCTTTCGCGAACCCTGCTTCGGGTTCTGGCCGGTGGACTTGAGATAGTCGTCCAGTGCCCGCTGGAAGCCCTTCGCCTGGTTCTCGGCGTGGCCCACCGCGTCGGCGCTCGGGTCGACCACCGCGTCGAGGATCAGCCGCCCCACCTTCTTCGGGAACAGGTGTGCGTAGACGCCGCCGAGTTCGGTGCCGTAGGAGATGCCGAAGTAGTGCATCTTCGTGTCGCCCAGCGCCTGCCGCATGAGGTCCATGTCGCGCGCCGTGTCGGTCGTCGAGACATGCGCCAGCAGTTTGCCCGCGGCCGTCTGGCAGCTCTTGCCGAAGTCGGTGGCGTCCTGGAAGTACGCCTTCTCCTCGGCCGCGTCGTCCGGTGTCGCGTCGATGGACTCGGCGGCCTGGATCGCCTTGTTGTCACGGCAGCGGACGCCCTCGCTCCCGCCCACCCCGCGCGGGTCCCAGCTCACCAGGTCGTAGCGCTCGCGCAGTTTCGACGCCGTGGGGGCGTACAGCGGCATCGTGGAGACGCCGGAGCCGCCGGGGCCGCCGAAGTTGAACAGCAGGGAGCCGAGGTGTTTGCCTCCGCCGTCGCTCGCCTTCGCGCGGATCAGGGCGATGCCGATGGTCTCCCCGGCCGGTTTCGACCAGTTGAGCGGCGCCTTGAGCGTCGCGCACTGCCATTCGCTGCCGGGTGCGGGGGAGTCGGAGGTGCCCTTGCAGCGGCCCCAGTCCAGCCGTTGCGACGTGAGCGACGCGGGCAGACCGGCGGTGGCGTCGGCGGCGGGTGCCGTGGACGCCGGTCCCGAGGAGTCCTTCCCCTCGTCCCCGTCGTCCCCGCTCCCGCCGGACGACCCGCTGCCGCAGCCGGCCACCAGCAGCGCCGCCGCGAGCGTGGCCGTCCACCGTACGAAACGCGACATGTGCATCCCCCTCACAGGCTCTCCGCACTGAGCCGCGGAGAGCGGTCAGGCCATACTAGGCGGATCAAGCCGAGCCCGCTCCGGCCTGTGGATAACGCTCTGACCTGTGATTTTGTGGGAGATACGGGGGAGCGGGGCGACGCTGGCCCGTTTCCCTCAGGAGCAGACCGTGCCGGACTTCGGGACCTTCCCGTCCAGCAGATAGCCGTCCACCGCGGCCCGTACGCACGGGTTCTTGCTGTCGTACGCGCCGTGCCCCTGCCCCTTGTACGTCAGCTCCACGCCGACCCCCTTGCCCAGCGCGGCCACCATCCTCGCGGCACCTTCGTACGGTGTCGCGGGGTCGCCGGTGTTGCCCACGACGAGGACGGGTGCCGACCCGGTGGCAGCCACATCCGGGTGGTCGGCGGCGCCCGGCACGGCCCAGTCGGTGCAACTGAGCAGGCTCCAGGCCAGATAGTCCCCGAACAGCGGTGAGGCGGCGCGGAACTCGGGCAGCTTCCTCTCGACGTCGGCGGGGGTGTAGCGCGACTTGTCGTCGGCACAGTTGATCGCGATGTTGGCCGCGGTGATGTTGCTGTACTCGCCGTTGCTGCTGCGGCCGTTGAGCGAGTCCGACAGCAGCATCAGGGTCTTGCCGTCGCCGCCGTAGGCCTCTTCGAGCCCCTGGGTGAGGTAGTCCCAGAAGTCCTTCGAGTAGAGGGACTGGACGATGCCGCCGAGCGCGGCGGACTGGGTGAGGCGGCGCGGGAAGAGCCCCGGGATCGGCTTGGCGTCCAGTTCCCGGAGCAGTCGGGCGATGCGGGCCTCCACGTCCTGGACGCTGTCGCCGAGGGGACAGCCCTCCGGCTTCGCCACGCAGTTCGCTGCGAAGTTGTCCAGAGCGAGCTGGAATCCGCGGGCCTGCCCGAGCGAGCTCTGCTCGGGATTCTGCGTCGGGTCGACCACCGCGTCGAACACGGCACGCCCCACGTGCCGGGGGAACAGATGGGCGTAGACGCCGCCGAGTTCGGTGCCGTAGGAGATGCCGAAGTAGGAAAGCCTGCTGTCGCCCAGGATTTGGCGCAGAAGGTCCATGTCGCGGGCCGCGTCCGTGGTGCGCACATGCGGCAGCACCGCCTCGGAGTGCTTCTCGCAGGCCGCGTTGAACTCCTTGGTGGAGGCGAGGAGCCCGGCGCGCTCGGCGGCGTCGTCCGGGGTCGCGTCCTGCTGGAAGTACGCGTCGAGCCGGGCGTCGTCCAGACATGTGACGCCCTTGCTGCGGCCGACCCCGCGGGGGTCGAAACTCACCAGGTCGTAGCGGGTGCGGAGGGTGTCGTAGTCCGAGCCGAAGGCGGGCAGCGTCTGCACGCCGGAGCCGCCTGGGCCGCCGAAGTTGAACACGAGCGAGCCGATGCGCCGGTTCGCGGGGCCGCTCGTCCTCGCCCGGATCAGGGCGATGCCGATGGTGTCGCCCCTGGGGTCGCTCCAGTCGAGAGGGGCCCTCATCGTGGCGCACTGCCACCGGCCGCCGTCAGGGAGTGGTGACGGGGAGTTCCCGCCGCCCTCCGCGGCGGACGGAACCGGGCAGTCCTTCCAGGTCAGCTTCTGCTTCGTCAGGTCCCCGTGGCCTCCTCCGCCGCCGCAGGCCGCCACCAGGGACGACAGCAGGAGGGCGGTCGCGGTGAGGGCGGCGGCGCGCAGCCGGGCGCGGTACGGCATGTCCCCATCCTGCGGCGGTTCGCGGCGGCCCGCGCGGGGCACGGGCCGGACGAGCTACGCGCGCGTGAGCACCCGCGCCGGGGGTTCCCCGGCGTGTCGTGCGCGACTCCCGGACTCCCGGACAACAGGACTCCCGGACAACAGGGCTACTGGGTTACAGGGTTACAGGGCGCCCTTCCGCGTCAGGTGGTTGAAGGCCAGCCAGCCCGGCAGCACAGGCAGCCACAGCGTCAGCAGCCGGAACATCAGGACGGCCGGTGCCGCGACCTCCTTGGGCAGGCCCACGGCGATGAGACCGACGGTCAGGGTGGCCTCGACGGCGCCGACACCGCCCGGGGTCGGCGCGGCGGACCCGAGCGCGTTGCCGGCCAGGAAGACGACGGCGACGCTGGCGATGCTCAGCGAGGTGCCCTGGTTGCCGAACGCGCGGATCGACGCGTCCAGGCACATCACGAAGCTGGCCGTCAGCAGCAGCATGCCGCCGATGCCGGTGGCCAGCTTCTGCGGCCGCTGGAGCACGTCCAGCATGCGCGGCACCACACCCGCGAACAGCGACCTCACGCGCGTGACGACGAATTTCCGCAGGAGGGGAACCGATGTCACCACCAGCACCAGTACCGCCACCGTCAGCAGACCCGCGATGACCGTCCGGGACGGCGACAGCGACGGGGTCTTCTCGGTGCCGGTCAGATAACCGAACGACAGCAGCATCAGGATGTGGGCGCCCAGCCCGAAGAGCTGCGAGGCGCCCACGCTGGCCACCGCGAGTCCCGGCCGCACACCCGCGCGCTGGAGGAACCGTGTGTTGAGCGCCACACCGCCCACCGCGGCCGGTGCCACGATCTTGACGAACGATCCGGCGACCTGCGCCTCCACGGTCCGAGGGAAAGGCACCCGCTCCGGCACGAAGCCGAGCAGCGCCATCGCCGCGGCGACATAGCTGGCGGCCGAGAACAGCACCGCCGCCGCGATCCAGCCCCACTGGGCGTCGGAGAACAGGGTCCCGAACTCGATGTGCGTGAGCTGCGTGAGCAGGAAGTACGCGCCGATCGCGCCCGCGATGAAGCTGATCAGGGTGCGTGGCCGCACCCGTTCGAGCCTGGCGGGTTCCACGGGCGCCTGGGGCCTGATCCGCAGTACCTGGTGGCGGATCTGGGTGAGCAGATCCTCCTCGCGCGCCTCGTCGATAGCCTCGTCGATCGCCCGTTTCTCGGCCCTGGCCTCCGCGCGAACGGTCCGCTTGTCCGGCTTCTCCGGGGCCGTACCGGCCTCCGGCGAGGCCTCGGCGAGCCGGGCCGACTTGGCCAGCCGGGACGCCTCCAGCACCGCCTCGCGCTCCCGCTCGGCACGCTCCCGGGCGAGCTTGCGCAGTGTCGCGCGCGTGGAGCGGGTCAGCGCGATGGGCTGGAGCATGGGCAGACTGTCGGCGACCTTGTCGGGGCCGAGCACCTCGACCGCCGACGCCACGGCCCGCTCTGCGCCCACCCGCAGTCCCGCCGTCGTGAGCAGCTGGGCGACGTCCATGCGCAGCAGCAGATCACCGGCCGCGATCTCGCCGCCGCGCAGATCGGTGAGGATCACGGAGCCGGAACGATCCACCAGGATCGCGTCGCCCGCCAGCCTCCGGTGTGCGATGCGCCGCGACTGGAGTGCCGCCACCTGCTGCCAGGTGCGGCGCAGCAGTTCGTCGGTGATCTCGTCGTCGGCCAGCGAGTCAAGGGTGTGCCCGCCGGTGTGCTCGTAGACGAGCATCACGGCGTCCGGGCCGAGCTCCGAGGTCGCGATCAGCCTGGGCGCGGTCGCCCCGGCTGCGATGGCCGCGTAGGAGAGCAGCGCCTCCTGTTCCAGGGCCTGGCGCAGCGACTGGAAGCTGCTGCGGGTGGCGAAGCCGCGCAGGGCGAGGTTGCGCCAGGCGCGGTAGAAGAAGCCCTGCGCCTGCTGCTCCCGGTCGACGACGGTGATGTCGAGCGGTGGCCCGTCCTCCAGGGTGACGAAGTAGCGCCTGCCGCGGTAGCCGTTCTCGGTGGCCTCCGGGCTTTCCTCGCGGGAGGCGGTGACCGGGCGGAAGCCGACGGTGCGCAGGCCCGCCATGAGGGCGCGGCCGGTGGGGCGCACGTTCGGCGAGCCGACCGCGTACAGGGTGCCGTAGGCCACGGTCCAGCCGATGAGCACCGTCAGGATGATCGAGAACGGTGTGGTGTAGCCGGTGACCAGCATGGAGAACGCGTCGAGGAGCAGCACGGTCCACAGCGCGGCTCTCCAGCGCGGTCTTCGTGACATGCCGACGGCCGTCATGTACGCGATGACGGGGGCGAGATAGCCGTGGACCGGGTCGGTCAGGGCATGCAGATTGCTCGGGGAGGGCTGGGTGAGCGCCTCCTGGATCGAGTCGGGCGCCGCCTTGGCGACCCACAGGTCGGTGGCGAGCGTCACACCGTGCGCGAGGACGGCGGCCAGGACGCCGTCGGCGATCCGCAGCCCGTCCCGCTTGATCAGCCGCTCGATCGCGAACGCCACGGGCACCAGCAGGATCGCGATGCTGGAGACCAGCCCCGCGATCTTGGTCAGCAGATCGGGGGCCTGGCCGGTGCCCTTGTTGATGTCCTGTTCGAGGCCCGACGTGGTGCCGTGCGCGAAGCCGGCGATGGCGAGCAGCACGATGATGGCGGCCACGCCCACCATGAGCCGCATCAGGTCGGAGGGACGGTGCACGCGCGCGGGGAGCAGCGGTTCGTCGCCGTCGACCTCGTCGATGTGTGCCACGTCGGCGTCCTCGGGGGTGCGGGGTGCGGGCGTGGCGGCGGTCGGCCTGTGGTCGGCGGCCGTCTCGTCGTGCCGCTGCCCCTTCCGGGCGGCGGTTTCGGGGCGCGACGAGGCGTCCGAGGGGCCCTCGGCTCCCTCGGGGTGCACGCCTTGCTGCTTCATCGTCTCTTCTTGATCTCGTATCACCGGTCACCGCCCGCACGATGGTGGCACGTCCCACCGACAGACGGGGGCGTCAGGGTGCGACAGCGGGAGCGGACAGTCTGCCGGACGCGCCGTTTCGGTGCGAAGGAGCGAGCCTCCAACGGGCACATCGCGTTGTCGGTGGGGTGGGGCAGGATGGGGCGAATGAGCGAGGAGAGCCTTCCCCAGGACGCTCGCGCGGAGTGCGCGGACGCCCTGCCGGACTATGCCGAGCGGGTCCTGGAGGTCGCGGAACGGATCCCGCCCGGGCGTGTCATGACGTACGGAGACGTCGCCGAGTGGCTGGCGGAGGGCGGCCCGCGGCAGGTGGGCCGGGTGATGGCGCTGTACGGGGCCCCCGTCCCATGGTGGCGCGTCATCCGCGCGGACGGAATCCTGCTGCCCGGCCACGAGCTCGAGGCGCTCGCCCGCTACCGCGCAGAGGGCACCCCGCTCCGGGACGCGGGCCGCGCGGCCGACGGGCATCTGCCGCGAGTCGACATGCGGCGGGCGCGCTGGGACGGCGGCACGGGTGTGGAGGATCACACCTGACAGCTTCCGGCATCGCAGGGACCCGGCGGCGGGATGTGGTCCGTACGGGTGACAGCGGGGACACGGCTGCGATGCCGTACGTTCGAGGGGCGAGGGACGCGAGTGACGCGCCGGCCGGATGAGCCGCGAGAGGTCGGAGCGCTGTGAGGGAAGAAGCGGAAGCACGCCTTCCGTAGTGTCCGCCGGCGTAGCGTCGGCCGCACGTGTCCCCCTCACCCCGCGGCCACCGCCTCCCGCGCACGGCAGTCAGGCAACCAGCACAACCACCAGGACCGGCGAACCACGTGAGCTCCTCTTTCTCCACCCGACGCCCGACGCACCCCCAGGTGCGGCAGGGGAGCCGTGGCGCTTACCGACTGGTACGTACCCCGCCGACGGAACCGGTCCCCCCTCGTCTTGACGCGGCACAGCGCGCCGTGGTTGACCACGGGGCCGGACCGCTGCTCATTCTCGCCGGTCCCGGCACCGGCAAGACCACCACGCTCGTCGAATCCGTCGCCGCCCGCATCGCCCGCGGCACCGACCCCGAACGCGTCCTGGTGCTCACCTTCAGCCGAAAGGCCGCCGTGGAACTGCGCGACCGCATGGCGCTGCGCATCGGCGCGGCCCGTGCGCCCCGGGCGACCACGTTCCACTCGTTCTGTTACGCCCTGGTCCGAGCCCACCAGGACAGTGATCTGTTCGTCGAGCCGCTGCGCCTGCTGTCCGGGCCCGAGCAGGACGTGACCGTCCGCGACCTCCTCGCCGGCCAGCCCGGCCTGGAACGGCTCGGCCTCGCGCATGTGCGCTGGCCGGACGAACTGCGTGCCTGCCTGACCACCCGAGGCTTCGCCGACGAGGTCCGCGCCGTCCTCGCCCGCAGCCGCGAGCTCGGACTGGGCCCCGCGGCCCTGGACGCCTTCGCCCGCCGTATCGGCCGCCCCGACTGGCGGGCCGCCGCCGCGTTCCTCGCCGAGTACCTCGATGTGCTCGACCTCCAGGGCGTGCTCGACTACGCCGAACTCGTCCACCGCGCCGTCCTCCTCGCCCGGCGCCCCGAGGCCGCGGCACAGCTCGCCGCCCGCTACGACGCCGTGTACGTCGACGAGTACCAGGACACCGACCCCGCCCAGATACGGCTGCTGCACGCCCTCGCGGGCGACGGGCGCACCCTTGTCGCCCTCGGCGACCCCGACCAGTCGATCTACGCGTTCCGCGGTGCGGACGTGAACGGCATCCTCGGCTTCCCGACGGCCTTCCCGCGCGCGGACGGGCGCCCCGCCCCCGTGCAGGTGCTGCGGACCTCCCGCCGCTCCGGAGCCGCCCTCCTGGCCGCCACCCGGCTGCTGACCCGGCGCATGCCGCTCACCCGCCTGCCCGCCGACAAGGTGCGCGCGCACCGCGAACTCGCCCCCGCGCGCGAGGGCGGCAGCGTCGAGGTCTACACCTACCCGACACCCGGCACGGAAACGGACAACATCGCGGACATCCTGCGGCGTGCCCATCTGGAGGACGGCGTGCCGTGGGGCGAGATGGCCGTCCTGGTGCGCGCGGGCTCCCGCACGATCCCCACGGTCCGCCGCGCTCTCACCTCGGCGGGCGTCCCCCTGGACATCGACGGCGACGACCTCCCCCTGCGCCACGAACCCGCGGTGACCCCGCTCCTGACCGCGCTGCGGGCGGTCGCCGAGGCGGAGGCGGGGGGCGGCGGTGAGCGGGGGAGGGGCACCTCCGGCGGAGCGGACCGGGCAGACCCCGTAGGTGACAGCGAGGCCCCCACGGACGCCCCGTGCTGGCTCGACACCGAGACCGCGCTGACCCTGCTCGCCTCCCCCCTCGCCGGCATGGACGCCGCCGATCTGCGGCGGCTCGGACGAGCCCTGCGCGAGGAGGAGCGGGCCGGCGGGAACGCCGTACCGCCGCCCTCGGACGAACTGCTGACGAGGGCACTGGCCGAGCCGGAACGGCTCGTCACCCACGACCCCGCGTACGCGCGCGGGGCCCAGCGGCTCGGCGCACTGCTCAGGAAGGCCCGTGAGCGCCTCGCAGGCGGCGGCACGGCCGAAGAGGCGCTCTGGGACCTGTGGGAGGGCACCCCCTGGCCGGGACGCCTCGAACGGGCAGCCCGGCGCGGTGGCGCAGCCGGACGCAACGCCGACCGCGACCTGGACGCGGTGTGCGCGCTGTTCGCGACCGCCGCACGCGCGGAGGAACGCACCGGCGGACGCGGCACGCTGAACTTCCTCGCGGAGGTCGAGGCCCAGGACATCGCCGCCGACACCCTCACCCGGCGCGCCGTGCGCCCCGACGCCGTACGCCTGATGACCGCACACCGTTCCAAGGGCCTGGAATGGCGCCTGGTCGTCGTAGCGGGCGTCCAGGAGGGCCTGTGGCCCGATCTGCGCCGCCGCGGCTCCCTCCTGGAGGCCGACCGCATCGGCCGCGACGGACTCGCCGAGCCCCTCACCCCCGGCGCGCTGCTCGCCGAGGAGCGCCGCCTGTTCTACGTCGCCGCCACGCGTGCGCGGGAACGTCTCGTCGTCACCGCCGTGAAGGCGCCCGCCGACGACGGCGACCAGCCCTCCCGCTTCCTCACCGAACTCGGCGTCGAACCCAAGGACGTCACCGGCCGCCCCCGCCGCCCCCTCTCGGTCGCCGCCCTGGTCGCCGAACTCCGCGCCACGACCGTCGACCCGCGCGTGTCCGACGCCCTCAGGGAGGCCGCCGCCCGCAGACTGGCCCGGCTCGCCGCACTCACCGACGAGGACGGCCGCCCACTGGTGCCCAGCGCGCACCCCGACCGCTGGTGGGGCATGTTCGACCCCACCGAGAGCAGGGTGCCGCTGCGCGACCGCGGCCAGCCCGTGGTGCTGTCCGGCAGCGCCCTGGACCAGCTCGCCAACACCTGCGCCCTCCAGTGGTTCCTGGGCCGCGAGGTGAAGGCCGACACGCCCGCGACCACCGCCCAGGGCTTCGGCAACGTCGTGCACGTCCTGGCCGACGAGGTCGCCTCGGGACGCACCCCCGCAGACCTCAACGTCCTCATGGAGCGTCTGGAGTCGGTGTGGAACGCGCTCGCGTTCGACGCGCCGTGGAAGTCGGCGCAGGAGAAGGACAACGCGCGCGTGGCGCTCGAACGCTTCCTGACGTGGCACGTCATGGACCGCACCGGCCGCACCACGGTGGCCAGCGAGCACGACTTCGACGTGACGCTGGAGGCCGGCGACTACCAGGTGCGCATCCGCGGCCAGATGGACCGCGTCGAGGCCGACCACGAGGGACGTGCCTACGTCGTCGACTTCAAGACCGGCAAGCACACGCCCAGCGCCGCCGAGGTCGCCCGGCACCCGCAGCTCGCCGTCTACCAGCTCGCCGTCCGCGAGGGCGCCGTCGACGACGTCTTCGGCGGCACCCGCCCCGAGCCGGGCGGCGCCGAACTCGTCCAGCTGCGGCAGGCAGCCGCCCAGCGGGACGGCGGCGAGACTCTGCCCAAGGTGCAGGCCCAGGAGCCCCTCCAGGGGGAGTGGGCGGGGGAACTGCTGGCCACCGCCGCCGGCAAGGTCCTCGACGAGCGGTTCTCGCCCAGCGCGGGCCAGCACTGCGCGCACTGCGCCTTCCGCGCCTCCTGCAGCGCCCGCCCGGAGGGCCGGCACGTGGTCGACTGACCCGAGTGCCGCGGCAGGCAACGTTCGCCCCGTCGCGACGTCCGGCACGCACTCTCGCCGCACCGGCCGAAAGCCCAAGTACGTCCAGTCCGTCAACGGGGCCTTCCGGCCGGCACGCCGAGAGCACGCACCGGACGCCGCTCCTTCACGGGCGAACGTTGCCTGCCGCGGCACTAGTGAGCGATCGCACCCCACCCGCCGACCTGCACTTTCCCTCGCCAGCCGGGGCAATCCGGTCATCCGGTGTCAGTGCCCGCCGTTAGCCTCTGCGACATGCCCGCCCGTATCACCGATCCCGAGCAGCTCAAGGAGCTCCTCGGGATCCCCTTCACCCCGGAGCAGACGGAGTGCATCACCGCGCCGCCCGCCCCGCAGGTGATCGTGGCCGGAGCCGGATCCGGCAAGACCACGGTGATGGCGGCACGCGTGGTGTGGCTGGTCGGCACCGGACAGGTCGCCCCGGAACAGGTGCTCGGCCTGACCTTCACCAACAAGGCGGCCGGCGAACTCGCCGAACGCGTCCGCAAGGCACTCGTCAAGGCCGGAGTCACCGACCCCGACGCCCTCGACCCCGACCACCCCCCGGGCGAGCCGGTGATCTCCACCTACCACGCCTTCGCGGGCCGCCTCCTCACCGACCACGGCCTGCGCATCGGACTGGAACCGACCACCCGGCTGCTCGCCGACGCCACCCGCCACCAACTGGCCGCACGCGTACTGCGCGCCGCACCCGGCCCCTACCCGGCGCTCACCCGCTCCTTCCCCGACCTGGTCAGCGACCTCCTCGCACTCGACAGTGAACTCGCCGAACACCTGGTGAGCCCGCAGGACCTGCGCGGCCACGACACCGAGCTGCTGCACACCCTGCAAGGCGTCCGGCTCAGCAACGCCGACCTGCGCAAGGTCCCGGAGACCGCCGCCGCCCGCCGCGAACTCGCCGACCTGGTGCTCCGCTACCGGGCCGCCAAACGCGAACGCGACCTGCTCGACTTCGGCGACCAGATCGCCCTCGCCGCCCGCCTCGCCACGCTCCCCGAGGTCGGCCGCATCCTGCGCGACGAATTCCGGGTGGTGCTGCTCGACGAGTACCAGGACACCTCGGTCGCCCAGCGCGTCCTGCTGGCCGGACTCTTCGGCTCCGGCACCGGCCACCCCGTCACCGCCGTCGGCGACCCCTGCCAGGCCATCTACGGCTGGCGCGGCGCGTCCGTCGCCAACCTCGACGACTTCCCCGAACACTTCGCCCGCACCGACGGCGGCCCCGCCACCCGGCAGGCGCTCGGCGAGAACCGCCGCAGCGGCGGCCGCCTCCTCGACCTCGCCAACGGCCTCGCCGAACCCCTGCGCGCCATGCACGCGGGCGTGTCGGCCCTGCGCCCGGCCCCCGGAGCCGAACGAGACGGCACGGTGCGCTGCGCCCTGCTGGCCACCCAGGCCGAGGAGATCGACTGGATCGCCGACTCCGTCGCCCACCTCGTCGCCACCGGCACGGCGCCCGGTGAGATCGCCGTCCTGTGCCGCACAGCGACCGACTTCGCCCAGATCCAGGGCGCCCTCGTCGCCCGCGACGTACCCGTCGAGGTCGTCGGCCTGTCCGGACTGCTGCACCTGCCGGAGGTCGCCGACCTCGTCGCCGTCTGCGAAGTCCTCCAGGACCCCGGCGCCAACGCCTCCCTGGTGCGCCTGCTGACCGGCCCGCGCTGGCGCATCGGCCCCCGCGACCTCGCCCTCCTCGGGCGGCGCGCCCGGCTGCTCGTCGCCCACGCGCGCGCGGTCGACGACGACCCGGACCGCAGGCTCGCGGAAGCCGTGGAGGGCGTCGACCCGTCGGAGGTGATATCGCTCGCCGACGCCCTCGACACCTTCCTGGAGACCCCCCTGGGCGGCACCCCCGGCGAGGGCGACACCGACAAGCTGCCCTTCTCGGCCGACGCGCGCGTGCGCTTCGCCCGCCTGGCCGCCGAACTGCGCGACCTGCGCCGCTCGCTGTCCGACCCCCTGATGGACGTCCTGCACCGCGTCCTCGCCGTCACCGGCCTGGAGGTGGAGCTGTCCGCGTCCCCGCACGCCCTCGCCGCCCGCCGCCGCGAGACCCTGTCCAACTTCCTCGACGTCGCCGCCTCCTTCGCCGGCAACGAGGCCGAGGCCGGCCTCCTGGCCTTCCTGGGTTTCCTGCGCACCGCCGCCCAGTACGAGAAGGGCCTCGACAACGCGCTGCCCGGCGGCGAGAACACCGTCAAGGTGCTCACTGCCCACCGGTCCAAGGGCCTCGAATGGGACGTCGTGGCCGTCCCCGGCCTGGTCACCGGCACCTTCCCCAGCGGCCAGGGCCGGGAGAAGTGGACCGCGCAGGCCAAGGTCCTGCCGCACCGGCTGCGCGGCGACGCCGACACGCTCCCCGATGTGGCGACCTGGGACGCCAAGGGCCTCAAGGCCTTCCACACGGCGATGAAGGACCACCAGCTCACCGAGGAGCTCCGCCTCGGCTACGTCACCTTCACCCGCCCCCGCTCCCTCCTGCTCGGCTCCGGCCACTGGTGGGGACCCACCCAGAAGAAGAGCCGCGGGCCGTCGGACTTCCTCAAGCAACTCCACGACCACTGTGCGGCCGGGTACGGCGAGATCGAGGCATGGGCGGACGAGCCCGGCGAGGACGACGAGAACCCCGCCCTGCACCGCGCCACCGCCGACCTGGCGTGGCCGCTGCCCCTGGACGACGAGGCCCTCCGGCGTCGCCGCGCCGCCGCCGAGACCGTCCTGGCCCACCTGGAGCGGCAGACCGCCCACCATCCGTACGGCCTCGGCCCGGCCGCCGCCCTTGGCTCAGCCCCGGACGAGGCGGCCACCCGTCATACGGACACCACGGACCCCACGGACAGCTACGACGACCCGGACTGGCCCGTGCCGCCGGACGACGAGCCCTTCCCCGAGGAGCCCTTCTCGGACGACGCCTTCCCCGAAGAGGACGACCCCTTCGGCGCCGACGTCTTCGAGGACGATCTCGGCACTCCCACCGGGGCCGCCCCCACCGGGGCCGCCCCCACCGGGGCCGCCCCCACCGGGGCCGCCCCCACCGGGGCCGCCCCCACCGGGGCCGCCCCGACCGAGGACACCGCCGACTGGGACTCCTGGACCGCCGCCCGCCCCGCAGACCGCCCCACAGACCGCCCCGCCATCCCCCACCAGGCCCCCGCCCCCGACGAACCCCGCCAGGACCCCCTCACGCCCGAGGAGGCCCGCACCGTCGCCTCCTGGGACCGCGACCTCGACGCCCTCGCCGGAGAGCTCCTGAAGGCCCGCCAGGACGTCACCGACGTACCCCTGCCGCCCACACTCACCGCGTCCGAGCTGCTGCGCCTGGCCGCCGACCCGGACGCCTTCGCACAGGAACTCGCGCGCCCCCTGCCACGCCCCCCGCAGCCCGCCGCACGCCGGGGCACCCGGTTCCACGCCTGGGTGGAGTCCCGCTTCGAGGAATTGACGCTGCCCTTGCTCGACCCCGACGACCTGCCCGGCAGCGAGGCCGAGATCGCCGACGAACGCGACCTGGCGGCCCTCAAGGACGCCTTTGAGCTCACGCCGTACGCGCGCCGCACCCCGCACCGGGTGGAGGCGCCGTTCCAGCTGGAGATCGCCGGCCGCGTGGTACGGGGCCGGATCGACGCCGTCTACAGAACAGGTGACGGCGACGGGGCCACGTACGAGATCGTCGACTGGAAGACCAACCGCACCCGCACCGCCGACCCGCTCCAGCTGGCGCTGTACCGGCTGGCCTGGGCCGAGCAGCAGGGCGTGCCCCTGGAGTCGGTCACGGCGGCCTTCCTGTACGTGCGAGGCGGCGAGATCGCACGACCGGAAGAGCTGCCCGGACGGGCCGAGTTGGAGCGGATCCTGCTGGGTCAGGACCAGGGAAAGCCGTTGTGTGACCAACCGCCCAGCCAGGATGCCGCCGCGGGCCGATAGGCTCGTGACCATGAGCCAGTCCCCGGACAGCGCTGTCCGCACGTACATCGAGCAGCACCGCACTGCCTTCCTGGACGACCTCGCTGCCTGGCTGCGGATCCCCTCCGTGTCCGCCCAGCCAGACCACGCACCCGATGTACGGCGCAGCGCGGACTGGCTGGTCGACGCATTCGCCCGCACCGGCTTCCCGGTCACCGAGGTCTGGGAGACCGCCGGAGCCCCCGCCGTCTTCGCCGAGTGGCCCGCCGACGATCCCCAGGCGCCCACCGTCCTGGTCTACGGCCACCACGACGTGCAGCCCGCCGCACGCGAGGACGGCTGGCACACCGAGCCCTTCGAACCCGTCGTCCGCGGAAACCGGCTCCACGCGCGCGGGGCCGCCGACGACAAGGGCCAGGTGTTCTTCCACACCCTCGGGGTGCGCGCCCACCTCGCCACCACCGGTCGCACCAGCCCCGCCGTCCACCTCAAGCTCCTGATCGAGGGCGAGGAGGAGTCCGGCTCCCCGAACTTCCGGGAACTCGTCGAGAAGCACGCCGAGCGGCTCGCCGCCGACGCGGTGATCGTCTCCGACACCGGGATGTGGTCCGAGGACACGCCCAGCGTGTGCACCGGGATGCGCGGCCTCGCCGAGTGCGAGATCCGGCTCCACGGCCCCGACCAGGACATCCACTCCGGCTCGTTCGGCGGCGCGGTGCCCAACCCCGCGACTGCGGCCGCCCGCCTGGTCGCCGCCCTGCACGACGAGCACGGGCGCGTGGCGGTCCCCGGCTTCTACGACGGTGTCGTCGAGCTCACCGACCGCGAAAGAAAACTCTTCGCCGAGCTGCCCTTCGACGAGCTGAGATGGCTGCGCACCGCCAAGTCTCACGCCACCCACGGTGAGGCCGGACACACCACCCTGGAGCGCATCTGGGCCCGTCCCACCGCCGAGGTCAACGGTATCGGCGGCGGCTACCAGGGACCCGGCAGCAAGACGATCATCCCGTCCTCCGCCATGGTGAAGCTCTCTTTCCGGCTGGTCGCCGGACAGGACCCGGACCACATCGAGACCGCCGTGCGCAGCTGGGCCGCCGTGCAGCTGCCCGCCGGGATTCGGCACGAGATCACCTTCGCCCCGGCCACCCGGCCGTGTCTGACCCCGCTCGACCATCCCGCCCTGGAGTCCGTCGCCCGAGCGATGGGCCGTGCCTTCGAGAGCCCGGTGCTCTTCACCCGCGAGGGCGGCTCCGGGCCCGCCGCCGACCTCCAGGAGGTTCTCGGCGCACCGGTCCTTTTCCTGGGCGTCTCCGTGCCGTCCGACGGCTGGCACGCGCCCGACGAGAAGGTGGAGATCGACCTGCTGCTCAAGGGTGTCGAGACCACCGCCTACCTGTGGAGCGACCTCGCCGAGAACTGGCGCTATGTCCCCTGACGACCCGGGGCCCTCCCGAGCCGCGTTCCACGCGCACACTGGGAAGGCGGGCCCTCGCACCCCGTCCCCGCCCGGACCCGGTCACCACCCGTCGTACGACCCGATGAACCGCTTGCCGAAACAAACCAATGCACCGGGGGAGTTGGAAGCACCCGTGACCACCTGGACCGACCACACCGCCGAACGACCCATCTCGCTCACCGCCCCGAGCGGCGTCGACCGGGCCGCCCACCATCGGCTCGACGAGGCCTGGCTCGCGGCGGCGTGGAGCCACCCCACGACCCGCTGCTTCGTGGTCTCCGGCGGCCAGGTCCTCATCGACGAGACGTCGGACGGCCGGACCGAACTCGTGATGACCCCGTCCTTCGAGGCCCCCCTCACCGAGGCGCACCGCTACTTCCTGGGCATCGACCAGGACGGCATCCGCTACTTCGCGCTCCAGAAGGACGCCCTGCCCGGCCGTATCGACCAGTCGGCGCGCCCGGCCGGACTGCGCGAGGCCGGACTGCTGCTCTCACCGCGCGACGCGGGACTGATGGTGCACGCCGTCGGTCTGGAGAACTGGCAGCGCACCCACCGCTTCTGCTCCCGCTGCGGCGAGCGCACGGTGATCGCCGCGGCCGGTCACATCCGCCGCTGCCCCGCCTGCGGCGCCGAGCACTACCCGCGCACCGACCCCGCGGTGATCATGGCGGTCACGGACGACGACGACCGCATCCTGCTCGGCCGGCAGGTCCACTGGCCCGAGGGCCGCTTCTCGACCCTCGCCGGTTTCGTCGAGCCCGGCGAGTCCGTCGAGCAGTCGGTGCGCCGCGAGATCTTCGAGGAGGCCGGCCTCACCGTCGGCCGGGTCGAGTACGTCGCCAGCCAGCCCTGGCCGTTCCCGTCCAGCCTCATGCTCGGCTTCGTCGCCCGCGCCACCACGACCGAGATCAACGTCGACGGCGACGAGATCCACGAGGCCCGCTGGTTCTCCCGCGACGAACTGCGGACCGCCTTCGAGTCCGGCGAGGTCCTGCCCCCGTACGGCATCTCCATCGCGGCCCGCCTGATCGAACTCTGGTACGGCAAGCCCCTGCCGACGCGCACCTTCATCTGAGACCCGGGTTCGTCCGACATCTCCGGACACGACGAAGGCGGTCCCCGAGCCCACCTCGGGAACCGCCTTCGTCACGACCGGCTGCGGTCAGACGCTGATCCTCTGCTTCACCTGGGCGAGCGACGGGTTCGTCAGCGTCGAGCCGTCGGCGAAGAGCACCGTCGGCACCGTCTGATTGCCGTCGTTCGCCTTCTCCACGAAGGCCGCGGATGCCGGGTCGTGCTCGATGTTGATCTCGGTGTACGCGATGCCCTCGCGGTCGAGCTGGCTCTTCAGTCGGCGGCAGTAGCCGCACCACGTGGTGCTGTACATCGTCACAGTGCCCTGCATCTCGGTCGCGCTCCTCAGGCAGCTCGGGAAAGAGGTCCGGGGTGGGAACGCGCCGGGCGGGACCGGCATTCCCTCCCGGGGTATGCGGGCGGGTGACGTCTGCCGCATCGGTCCGGGCGGTGCCGGGACGGGGGCGATGCGGTGGCTTGGCGCGGTGGCTTGGACGTGGTGGCTCGGACACGGTGGCGTTGATACGGCCATATGGCCGGGCCTGCGCTGATACGACCGCGAGGTCCCGCCTGTGGACAACCGGCGCAGCAGTCTCCGGCGACCTGGCAGCATGGCCGTGTGACAGCAGCAACGCACTCCACCCTCTTCCCGCAGGTACCGGACTCGGCCGACGCGGTGCTCGACGGGCTCGACCCCGAGCAGCGCGAGGTGGCGACCGCCCTCCAGGGACCGGTGTGCGTGCTGGCCGGGGCCGGTACCGGCAAGACCAGGGCGATCACCCACCGCATCGCCTACGGGGTGCGCGCCGGGATCCTGCAGCCGTCGAGCGTGCTCGCCGTCACCTTCACCAACCGGGCCGCGGGCGAGATGCGCGGCCGGCTGCGGCAGCTCGGCGCGCAGGGGGTGCAGGCCCGCACCTTCCACTCGGCGGCGCTGCGGCAGCTCCAGTACTTCTGGCCGAAGGCGATCGGCGGCGCCCTGCCCCGGCTCGTCGACCGCAAGATCCAGCTCGTCGCGGATGCGGCGGCCGCCTGCCGTGTCCGCCTCGACCGGGGCGAGCTGCGGGACGTCGTCGCGGAGATCGAATGGGCCAAGGTCACCCAGACCGTGCCCGCCGACTACGCGCCCGCCGCCGTCAAGGCCGGCCGGGAGGTCCCGCGCGACCCGGCCGAGATCACCCAGCTGTACTCGGTGTACGAGGATCTCAAGCGGGAGCGCGCGGTCATCGACTTCGAGGACGTCCTGCTGCTGACCGTCGCCGTGCTCCAGGACCGGCACGACATCGCCGGACAGGTCCGCGCCCAGTACCAGCACTTCGTGGTCGACGAGTACCAGGACGTCAGCCCTCTCCAGCAGCGCCTGCTGGAGCTGTGGCTGGGCGACCGCGACAACCTGTGCGTGGTCGGCGACGCCAGCCAGACCATCTACTCCTTCACCGGCGCCACCCCCGACCATCTGCTCGACTTCCGTGTCAGACATCCCGGCGCCACCGTCGTGAAACTGGTCCGCGACTACCGCTCCACACCCCAGGTCGTCCACCTGGCCAACGGCCTGCTCGCCCAGGCCAGCGGCCGGGCCGCCGACCACCGGCTCCAGCTGGTCTCGCAGCGCGCCGCGGGCCCCGAGCCGGGCTACACCGAGTACCCGGACGAGCCCGCCGAGGCCGAGGGCGCCGCCCGCCGGATCCGCGAGCTGATGGACGCGGGCGTCCCGGCGAGCGAGATCGCCGTCCTGTTCCGCACCAACGCCCAGTCCGAGACCTACGAACAGGCCCTCGCCGACGCCGGGGTCCCGTATCAGCTGCGCGGTGCCGAGCGCTTCTTCGACCGGCCCGAGGTGCGCAAGGCGATCGCCGAGCTGCGCGCCGCCGCCCGCTTCGGCCGCAACGACGCGCTCCTCGCCGACACCGTGGACCTGCCCTCCCAGGTGCGCGCCGTGCTCTCGGGGGCGGGCTGGACCCCGCAGCCCCCGGCTGGTTCCGGCGCCGTCCGGGAGCGCTGGGAGTCGCTGACCGCGCTGGTGGACCTCGCGCAGGCCTTCGCCGCGGCGAAGAGCGGCGCGGATCTCGGCGACCTCGTCGCGGAACTCGACGAACGGGCGGGCGCCCAGCACGCCCCGACCGTGCAGGGCGTCACCCTCGCCTCGCTGCATTCGGCCAAGGGCCTGGAGTGGGACGCCGTCTTCCTGGTCGGGGTGGCCGAGGGGATGATGCCGATCAGCTACGCCAGGACCGACGAGCAGATCGAGGAGGAACGCCGCCTCCTCTATGTCGGCGTCACCCGCGCCAGGGAACGGCTCCAGGTGTCCTGGTCGCTCACCAGATCCCCCGGCGGGCGCCCCAGCCGCCGCCCCAGCCGTTTCCTCGACGGCCTGCGCCCCGGCTCGGCGGGCCCGGGGGGACGGACCTCGGCGGGCGCGTCCGGCGGAGGCGTCGAGCGCGGGCACATCACCGCTGCCGCGGCCGATGCCGACGCCCTCGTCCCTCGGCGGGCCCAGCGCAGCCCCGCACGCTGCCGGGTCTGCGGGCGGACCCTCACCGACGCCGGTGAGATGAAACTGATGCGCTGTGAGGACTGCCCCTCGGACATGGACGAGGGGCTCTACGAGCGGCTGCGCGAGTGGCGTGCCGGGCAGGCACGGCTCAGCGGGCAGCCCGCGTTCTGTGTCTTCACCGACAAGACGCTGATGGCCATCGCCGAGACGGTCCCCGAGGGCGACGGCGAACTGGCCAGGATCCCGGGGGTCGGAGTGCGCAAGCTGCGCCGTTACGGGGCCGATGTCCTGGCCATCTGCGCGGGCCGGGAGGCCGGGGAAGCCATGGCCGGGGACTGACGGGAACTCGTCGGAAAAATAGTTTGCGCAAGCCCCAGCAATCCCCATAGGTTCTAGGAACGGAAACGGGGACCTTCTCGGAGGCACTGATTCCGTGTTCTACTTGCATGCCCGACGGACTGACTCACCCCCAGTCCCCCTAGACGCCGAGAGGAGGCGAGTCCAGTGATCAGCATCGAGACCAGCACCACAAGCATCGTCAAAATGACCGGTCGCTCGGCCGTCTCCCTGTGCATGCTCGGCGCCTCCAACCCGGGCACCGGTCTGTCCGGCATTCGTGCCGTGCGCCCGGAATCCTCCGTGTCTCTGGCGGGTCTCCCTGCCAATGAGCGCGATGAGCGACCGACCAAGGCACTGGAAGCAGTAGTGGCACAGGCAAAGGCCTATGCCTTTACGGCAGCCGGTGCCGGAAGCCGGAAGCAGACGACGCAGCACCACCTGATGTGGGCCTTCCGTGGGCCAGACCCCTGGAGTGATCCAGTCTGATCGTCGATCAGGCCGGCGCCTTCAGGGCCGCGGAACCCCAACAGGGATCCGCGGCCCTTCTGTTTTCCCCGAACGGGGGAGACGGAGCGAAGGGGCCTCGGGACGAGCAACACCACCGGTACCAGACGCAACCCGGTCCAACCCGACCGGAACGACCAGACGAGGAAGACGAACCGTGCAACTCGAAGCGCACGCCCCGTCCGTACCGCCTTCCGAAACGATCCCCCCGCCCGGCCTCACGGAGGACTCCACCTTGATCCCGCTCACCGCGCTGACCGCGCTCGACGACGCCATCGAGAGCCTCGGCGTGCTCGTCCCCTGCCGCTCCAACGACCCGGAGGTCTTCTTCGCCGAGTTGCCGGCGGACGTCGAGTACGCCAAGTCCCTCTGCCGCACCTGCCCGCTGATCGAGGCCTGCCTCGCCGGTGCGAAGGAGCGGCGTGAGCCTTGGGGCGTCTGGGGTGGCGAACTGTTCGTCCAGGGTGTCGTCGTCGCCCGGAAGCGGCCGCGTGGCCGCCCGCGCAAGAACCCGGTCACGGCATGAACATCCCGGGAACCATCGACCGCCCCCTCACGCACGATCCCAAGAAGCAGGCCCCGATGAAGCCGTCCATCAGCGAGCCCACCGGCTTTGCCACCCCAGACTCCACCACCGGCGCGCACGACTCGCGCCAGAACAGGACCCGAGAGATGCAACTCATCCCAGAAGCCATGGCTCGCGCGCACATGCGCGAGCGGATGCGGGAGGCGGAGAGTGAACGCCGGGCGGTGAGCCTGGTGGTCGCCCGCCGGATGCAGCGCCGGGCCGAGCGCGCGTCCCTGCGTGCCCGCCGCGCGCTCGCCATTGCGGTGATGCAGTAGTACCCGCCCCGCAGCCGCCGGGTGGGTGAACGACCGTAGGATGCGCCGGTCTCCGCGACCGGGGCCCGGCGCTTCCCGGTGGGGGCCGGTCCGTGTGAACGGCCCGGCCCCCACGGTGCGTTGTGCCCGGTGATCAGGCCGCCGCCGCTATCGTCGCCAAGGTGACGAGTCGTGCCCCAGGCAGTGACAACGGGGGCTCCGCCACGGAGCCCCAGCCCGTCGTGTGTGCCCGCTGCGGTACCCGAGCCGCAGGAGCGCAGCTCTTGACCTGGGCCTGCTCCGTGGAGGACGGGACCCGTCACCACTTCTGCGACCGGTGCGCCCGCGACAACCTCCGGGCCATCGAGGGACGACTGGATTCGTCCTGGTGGTGACGGGCCTGGAGACACGGGCAGGGAGACATGGGCCCGGTGACGTAGGCGTGTGACACGCCGCCCGGCTCACGCCGCCCGGCTCACGCCTCCACGGCGGCCGCCTCCTCCTCACCCTCGTCCGCCACGAAGCCCGGCAGCCACTCCTCCAGCTCCTCGCGCAGTCTCACCGTCGCGCCCAGCTGACACAGCACACCGATGGTGCTCAGTGTCACCCGGTGGATCAGCAGGTACGAGGGCGGCAGATTGAGCCGTTTGCCCAGCTGGTAGGCGGGGGAGCGGGGATCGGCGATCCGGGCCGCCTGGCCGCGCATCCAGCCCCTGGTGAAGGTGAACTCGTCCACCTGCGCCGGTTCGATGATCGGCAGCAGATAGTCCAGGACCGCGTCGGGGTCCAGTTCGATGGACTCCTTGACGAAGCCCTCCGCGCACAGCATCTCGTAGACCGGCTCGGCGTCGCCGTCCAAGGTCATGCGCAGCGCCTCGCCGATCGGCGTGGGCAGACCGCCGGGCAGCCGGTCGACCGTGCCGAAGTCCAGCACCCCGAGCTTCCAGTCGCCGTCGCCGTCGCCGTTGCCGTCCGGGCCGCCGGGAAGCAGCCGGAAGTTGCCCGGGTGCGGGTCGGCGTGCAGCAGACCGGTGCGGGCGGGGCCCGAGAAGAGGAAACGGGCGAGCAGTTGTCCGGCGCGATCGCGCTGCTCCTGGGTGCCGTCCGAGATGATCTCCGAGAGCGGGACGCCCTCCATCCACTCGGTGATCAGCACCTGGTCGCACTGGTGCACCACCGCCGGGACCGAGACGTCCGGGTCGCCCGCGAACTCCTCCGCGTGCACCTGCTGGGCCTGCGCCTCCAGGCCGTAGTCCAGCTCCTCGGAGACCCGGTCGCGCAGCTCGGCGATCAGCGGCTTGACATCCATCCCGGGGATGAGCGGCCCCAGCAGCCGGGCGAACCTGCTCAGTTGGGTCAGATCGGACAGCAGGGCCTCCCCGGCGCCCGGGTACTGCACCTTGACGGCCACCTCGCGCCCGTCGTGCCACACCCCCCGGTGCACCTGGCCGATCGACGCCGCCGCCGACGGCTTGTCCTCGAACTCCAGGAACAGCTCCTGCCAGTCCTCCCCGAGCCGCTCCGCCAGCGCCGCGTGCACGCTGCTCGTCGGCATCGGTGGCGCGGCCTCCTGGAGCTTGGTCAGGGCGGCCCGGTAGGGACCGGCGACCTCCTCGGGCAGCGCCGACTCGAAGACGGACAGGGCCTGCCCGAACTTCATCGCCCCACCCTTGAGCTCGCCGAGCACCTTGAACAGCTGCTCCGCGGTGCGCTGTTGCAGCTCACGGCCGACGATCTCCGCGGACTCGCCCACGATTCTCTTGCCGAGGCCCCAGGTCGCCCGTCCGGCGAAGCCGAGCGGGAGCGCGGCGAGCTTGGCGGTCCGGGTGACCGCCTTCCGGGGAAGATCAGACATGCGCCCTCCAGGTCCCAGTCTGCCGTGCCGCATCCGCCCTGTGTGCTGCCTTCGGCGACGGCTGCCGCGCCTCCATTGTCTCGTGCGGCACTTCGTCCTCCGCGGAGTGTTCCTCCTTACCCTTCCGCGCGCCGTTCCTCACGGCCCCGCACCGGCATCCCGGGTGCGGCCGCACCGGCCGGGCACGCCAGCGCAGGGCGGGGAGTGACACCTCCCAGCGTGCACCCGCGCTCGACGGAGTGTCCCCGGCGAGGAACGCCAGCGCGTGCGCGGCGGCCAGTCCGGCGACCGTCGTGGCGAGTGCCAGGTCGCAGGAGCGTACCGGGCGGGCTCTCCCGGCGCGCCACTGGGCCACCAGACGCGGCCAGACCGGGTCCCGGTCGGCGCGGCTCTGCTGAAGACAGCCCGCGCAGCCCGTTCCGCCGGGCAGGACGAGGGGGCCGACGATGCCCGTGGCCTCCACCACACCGGCGTAGAGATGGGGCGTTCCGGACTCGATCAGCGGGGCTGCGCGGGCCGGGTCGGGGGCGTGCACCGAGACATCGTCGCGCGGGGCGAGGATCACCAACGACAGCCCCGGCTCGCCGTCCCCCGGCGGCCACGGCCGGCGCCGGCGCGGCGGCGTGTCCGGTGCCGCCCGGCGCACGGCCCGCTGGGCCGCGTCGGTCCGCCGCTCGCCGACGGCCTCGGCGGGCATCCCGCCCGGTGTGACATCCCAGGGCTCCACACATCCGATGTCGCGCACGTCGATCTCGCCGACCCCGGCCGCCGCCAGCAGATTCGCCACCTGCGCTCCCACCCGGCCCGCGCCTCTCACCTGCACGCGCTGGGAGCGCCGGGCCGCCAGCCGGGCAATCGGCTCGCCGGGCCGGGAGGTGGTCAGCGACAGGGAGGCCAGGTCGGGAAGGAGCCGGTCGAGGGCGTCCTTGCGGGCGCGCAGCGCCTCGCCCGCACTCCCGCCGCCCCGGGCGTCGTCCAGGAGTCCCGCCCGTGCCAGCCGTTCGACCAGCTCGTCGACCTGAGGATCCGGCAGATCCATGCGGCGCCCCTCCTCACGCAGCAGATCGAGCCCGCGGGTGCCGTTGAGCAGGTCGAGGAAACTTCCCGTGGCCGTGTCCACCGGACCCAGCGTCAGCGCGTGCGCCGGTGTCATCCCGAACTGCACGGTGTTGAGGTCGCGCCAGCCGCGCCGCAGCGCGGGTTTCACCAACGGATGCATCACAGGTCCCCGTAGCTCTGAGATCGTCGTGGACCGGGCAGGATCCGGGGATCCAGGGATCCGAAGGTCCGCAGATCCCGGGATCCGGACACGGTCCGGTGTGCGGGTGCGTCGGAGGAGCCCGGTCGGTGGTCCCCCCCACTGGTGCCAGCATGCCCGGACCGCCCGGGCGGTGCCGCGCGTTGTCCACAAGCGAGAGGTATTAGTCGTATGAATCAGACGCCTGGTGGGGGATCGGCACCGAACCGTTCCGGACCCGGGACTTCCGCCGTGTGCAACAGGTAACGTCGGGGCGTGTCCGCCGATCCACTCAACCGCGCCGGAGTGCCACAGCGCAGTACGACGAGCCTGCCACCGGGCGGCTCGGGGGCGAACGCCATCGAGGTGCGCCGCAGCAACCGCCGGCGCCGGACGGTCTCCGCGTACCGCGAGGGCGATCGCACCGTCGTGCTGATCCCCGCCCGGATGTCCGAGGCGGAGGAGCGACGCTGGGTGAGCGTCATGCTCGACAAACTGGCGGCCCAGGAGAGCAGACGGCTGCTCGGCGACAGTGAACTGGCCGAGCGGGCCGGGCGTCTGTCGGACCAGTACTTCGGCGGCCGCGCCTGCCCCGTCTCCGTGAGGTGGGTCACCAATCAGAACACCCGCTGGGGTTCGTGCACCCCGGCCGAAGGCAGCATCCGTCTCTCGCACCGCTTGCAGGGCATGCCCGAGTACGTCGTCGACTATGTGCTCTGCCACGAGCTCGCGCATCTGCTGGTGCCGGGTCACGGCCCGGATTTCTGGCGGCTGCTGGAGGCCTATCCGCGCACCGAGCGGGCGAAGGGCTTTCTCGAAGGAGTGGTCGCCGCCGCCCGGTTGCCGCATCCGCCGGGCGCCCGCGGCGAGTGACCTCGTACGACGCGGCGTCCGCCACAGCCGGGCGGGGATTATGTACCGGGTCTGTACCGGCTTCGTCCGGTGTCCGAGTTTGCGGTTAGCCTGACGCGACGCACTCGCATTCGGAATGGGGGACGGTCGTTACGCATGCCCAGGGAATTCCAACGCGGCCACAAGGCCAGGATCAGTGACCTCACCGCGGGCACGGATCTGTACGTAGGCGTGCAGATCTCCGCCCCCGGGCTGACCTTCGACATCAGCTGCTTCGGTCTGGACGCCGATGAACGGCTCTCCGACGACCGCTACTTCATCTTCTTCAACCAGCCCAAGTCCCCCGAAGAGGCGATGCAGCTGCTGGGCGCCCAGGCGGGTGACACGGAGTCCTTCCGGGTGACGCTGGACCGGATCCCGCCGCAGATCCAGAAGCTGTCGTTCACCGCGACGCTCGACGGTGCCGGACAGATGTCGCAGATCGCCCCCGGGTACATCCGGATCGTGGCGGGCGGCGAAGAGGTGGCCCGGTACTCCTTCGACGGCTCGGAGTTCACCACCGAACGCGCCGTCATGCTCGGTGACCTCTACCTCAAGGACGTCTGGCGCTTCGCAGCCGTCGGACAGGGCTTCGACGGCGGCCTGGATGCACTGCTGAAGAACTTCGGCGGCGAGGTCGCGGAGGAGGAGACGCCCGCCCCGCAGCCGCCGCAGAGCGGCGGCGCCCCGGGCTTCGCCCCGCCGCAGCAGTCCGCCGCGCCCCCGGCGTTCGGCGTGCCCGCGGCCCCGGCCCCCGCTCCGGCCCAGGCCCCCGCGCCGCAGCCCGCCGCTCAGGGCTTCGCGCTCCCGGCCGCGCCCGCACCGTCGCAGGTCCCCGCGCCCAGCCCCTCGGTGCACGCCGCGCCGACGATCATCGCGCCCATGACCCCGCCCGGCACCGGCACGGTTCCGCCGCCCGCCCCGGCCCCCGCGCCGCTCGGCCAGCCGCAGCCGCCGTACGGCCAGCCCGCCCCGGGCCAGACGCCGCCGATGCCGCCCGGCTACGGCCAGCCCCCGGCCCCGCAGGCGCCCCCCGGCTACGGCCAGCCCCCGGCGCCCCCGGGATACGGCCAGCAGCCGCCGCTGGGGCAGGTCCCCGGTCAGCCCGGCGGCTACGCGGTGCCGCAGGGCGCGCCCCAGGGCGGCGCAGGTGTGACCGCCGCGCTCCAGAAGTACAAGGAGACGCCCACCGGGCAGCGCTGGACCCTGCAGAACAGCAAGCTCGTCCGCGTCGACCTCGGTATGGGCGGCCAGCCCGTGCTGGCCAAGCAGGGCAGCATGGTGCTCTACCAGGGCAAGGTCGACTTCGGCTACAAGGGCGCGGGTTTCGCCGGCCGCATCGTCCAAGGTGCCACCGGCCAGGAGATGCAGCTGATGCGCTGCACCGGCCAGGGCCAGGTGTTCCTGGCCGAGAACTCCACCCATCTGCACGCGGTCGAGCTCCAGGGCGACGCGATCTGCGTCTCCGCCGAGAACGTCCTCGCCTTCGACGAGGCCCTCCAGTACGAGGTCCGCCGCATCGAGGGCCACGGCATCCCCGGCGGAGCCCTGTTCACCATGCAGTTCCAGGGGACCGGCACCATCGTCGTCAAGACGCACGGCACGCCCGTCGTCCTGCCGGTCACACCCACCACGTTCGCCGACTGCAACGCCGTCGTCGCCTGGTCGGCCGCCTCCCAGGTGATCGTCTCCAGCCAGGTCCGGATGCGGCGCAACGCTTACCCCGGCGACACCGGAGAGAGCGTCAACCTCCAGTTCCGGGGCGCGCCCGGCAATTTCATCGTCGTCCAGCCCTACGAGGTCTGAGGGAGCCCGTCATGAACCAGCCGCTCGCGGGCTACGCTCCCGCCCCCGTGACCGCCCGTATGGAGAACCACGGCAGCCACATGCTGAAGGTCGCCATGCAGACCGGGCACGACCTCCTCGCACGCACGGGCTCGATGATCGCCTACGAAGGCTTCATCCAGTACGAGCCCAACCCGCCGGCCGTGCGCCAGATCGCCCGCGACTGGCTCACCGGCGAGGGCGCGCCCCTGATGAAATGCTCCGGCGACGGACTGCTCTATCTCGCCGACTACGGCGCCAATGTCGTCGTGATCAACCTCAACGGCGACGGCATCTCCGTCAACGCCACCAATCTGCTCGCCTTCGACGCCCATCTCACCTGGGGCGTGGAGCGGGTCAAGGGCCTCGCCAAGTTCGCGGGGCAGGGCCTGTGGAACACCAAGATCTCCGGGCAGGGCTGGGTCGCGCTGACCTCCCGCGGCGAGCCCATCGTCGTCGACTGCGGCGGCGGTGAGGACGAGACGTACGTCGACCCGGACGCGCTGGTCGCCTGGTCCCCGAACCTCAAGGTGAAGGGCAAGCGCAGCTTCAAGGCGCAGTCACTGATCGGCCGGGGCAGCGGCGAGGCCTTCCAGATGGCCTTCTCCGGTCAGGGCATCGTCGTCGTCCAGCCCAGCGAGGACAGCACCGACCGCCTCCGGTTCCGGGGCTGAGGGGGAGCAAGGATCACGATGCAGAGCTCGCTTTTCGCCTTCAACGACGCCCAGACCCAGGACCGCTGGAGCCTCCAGAACAAGCAGATGCTGCGGGTCACCCTGGCCGGTCACGACGACATCCTCGCCCGCAAGGGCACCATGGTCGCCTACCAGGGACTCGTCGAGTTCGACGCCGAGTACCGCAGCAACGGTCAGGCACGCGCGCGTGCGTACACCGGCGAGGGACTCGACCTGATGCGCTGCCACGGGCAGGGCACCGTCTACCTCGCCAACCTCGCCCAGTACGTCCATGTGATGGACGTGGAGCGGGAGGGACTCACCGTCGACAGCAGCTATGTGCTGGCGATGGACTCCTCCCTGCACCACGAGGTGATCGCCGTCGACAGCCTCTACGGCATCTCCGGGTCCGGGAAGTATCAGCTCAACATCACCGGGCAGGGCAAGGTCGCCCTGATGACCTCCGGGGCGCCGCTGCTGATGCAGGTCACGCCCGACAAGTACGTCAACTGCGACGCCGACGCGATCGTCGCCTGGTCCACCGGGCTGCGGGTGCAGATGCAGGCCCAGACGCACTCCAGCGGGGTGTGGCGGCGCCGGGGCAACACCGGTGAGGGCTGGGAGCTGAGCTTCATGGGCAGCGGCTTCGCCCTCGTGCAGCCCAGCGAGCTGCTGCCGCCGCAGAACGCCGTGATCGGGCAGGGCGTCGCCGCCCAGTTCGGCATGGGACAGCAGGGCGCGCGCGGGGCCAACCAGGGCAACGTCTGGAGCTGAGCACGCGGACACAGGTAAGGGGCGCCGGCCTGTGCGGGCGCCCCTTACACGTCACTGCACAGCTACGTCACTGCCCAGCCGTGGGCGTCCGCGCCGGGTCACAGCCGTGCGAGCGTCGCCTCCAGCAGCCGTACGACGGACTCGTCGGCCACCGCCGCGACCTCGTCGTAGGGGAACCAGCGGACGTCCAGGGACTCCTCGCTGACGGTGTGCTCCGCGCCGGGCGGAGCCAGCGCCGCGTACTGCACGTCGTAGTGCCGGTGGCAGGGCGGCGGGATCGGATGCCGGTCCAGCCGCACCGGGCCGCCCGGCAGCAGCGCCAGGCCCGTGATCCCCGACTCCTCGGTGGCCTCACGCAGCGCGGCCGCCGCCAGCGTGGCGTCGCCGGGCTCGCAGTGACCGCCGAGCTGGAGCCACATCCGCAGCTTCCGGTGCAGCGTCAGCAGCACCCGCCCGGGCTCCGGGTCGATCACCAGGGCGCTGGCCGTGACATGCCCGGCGTGGCAGGACTTCCACACGCCGTCGGGGTGGGCCGCCAGATGGTCCAGGTAGTCCTGGCACAGCTCCGCCTGGTCCTCGTGGTTCTTCAGTACGAGGACCGCGTCGTCGAGCAGGCTCACTCGGCGCCGTCGCCCTTCGCGTCGCCCGTGTTGTCGTTGTTGCCT
This sequence comes from Streptomyces sp. YIM S03343, assembly GCF_054729195.1. Classification (NCBI taxonomy): domain Bacteria; kingdom Bacillati; phylum Actinomycetota; class Actinomycetes; order Kitasatosporales; family Streptomycetaceae; genus Streptomyces; species Streptomyces sp. YIM S03343. The sequence goes on along the minus strand of NZ_JBPUKX010000001.1, from coordinate 3,222,681 downwards.
TCGTTGCCTTCGTTGCCTTCGTTGCCTTCGTTGCCTTCGTTGCCTTCGTTGCCTGCGTCGCCTTCGTCGCGCTCGCTCTTGCGCAGGTCGGGCTTGGGGCCGGACTCGCCCGCCGCCTCGCCGAGCAGCTGGTCGAGCTCGGAGAAGTCCAGCTGCTCGCGGTGCACGAAGCCGTCCGGGTCGTCCAGGTCGGAGGCCGTCGGCAGCATGTCCGGGTGCGCCCACAGGGCGTCCCTGCCGTCCACACCGCGCGCGTCCGTGAGCGAGGCCCACAGCCGGGAGGCGTCGCGCAGCCTGCGCGGGCGCAGCTCCAGGCCGATCAGCGTGGCGAACGTCTGCTCCGCGGGGCCGCCCGTCGCCCGGCGGCGGCGCAGCGTCTCACGAAGCGCGTCGGCGGACGACAGACGCGGCTTCGCGGCCGCGTGGACCACCGCGTCCACCCAGCCCTCCACAAGCGCCAGGGCCGTCTCCAGACGGGCCAGGGCCTGCTTCTGCTCCGGGGTGTCCTCCGGCTGGAACATGCCCTGCTGGAGCGCGTCCTGGAGCTGCTCCGGGTTCTGCGGGTCGAACTGGCCGACCACGTCCTCCAGCTTGGCCGTGTCGACCTTGATCCCGCGCGCGTACCCGTCGACCGCGCCGAACAGGTGCGAGCGCAGCCACGGCACATGCGCGAACAGCCGCTGGTGGGCCGCCTCGCGCAGCGCCAGATACAGCCGCACCTGGTCCTCCGGGATGCCCAGGTCCTGGCCGAACGACTCGATGTTGACCGGCAGCAGCGCGGCCCTGCCCGCCGGACCGAGCGGGAGCCCGATGTCGGTCGAGCCGACGACCTCGCCCGCGAGCACACCGACGGCCTGGCCGATCTGCGTGCCGAACATCGCGCCGCCCATCGAGCGCATCATGCCGATCAGCGGGCCCGCCATGGCCTGCATCTCCTCCGGCAGAACCTCGCCCATCGCGGTGCCGACCCGCTCGGCGACCGGGTCGACCAGCTCCTGCCAGGCGGGCAGGGTCGCCTCGACCCATTCCGCTCGGCTCCACGCCACCGCCGCGCCGGAACCGGACGGCAGCGATGTCACGTCGTCCAGCCAGTGGTCGGCGAGGCGGACGGCCTCCTGCACCGCGGACCGCTCGGCAGGGCCGATGCTCGCGTCCTTGACGCCGTCAGGGGTGCCCTGGGAGACCGTCTGCCGGGCGATCTGCTTGGCCATGTCCCAGTTCACCGGGCCGCCCTCGTAGGAGAGCATCTGGCCCAGCTGCTGGAACGCGGCGCCCAGATCGGTGGGGTTCAGTGAACCGAACATGGCCGCGAGCGGATTGTCGGCACCGGAGCCGCCGGCTCCGGGCACCCCGAAACCGAACGGGTTGGCCGGTCCCTGCCCACCACCGCTCTGCTGGTCCTTCTTCTTGCCCTCGTCGCCGTCGTCCGGCTCCTCCGGCGGAAGGCCGAATCCGAATGGGGTGTCACTCACGGGATTCCTCGGCTGGTAAGGCCACCGGTTCTCATTCCGGCGGCACGGCTGCCCTGCAACACCACCCAGCGTAGACACCCGGACCCGTTCGGGCCTCGATGCTTCGCCGACTCTCGGCCTGCGGCAGGATGGATGCCACCTGGTACGTACGCGTCACTCGCGCCCGTATTGACGACAACCGCTGGAGACGCCCGGTGAGTTCCCCAGATCCGCAGGTTCGCGCAGCGCGAAACCACTCAACCACGCCCGCCGGCCGAGGGCCCGTCGTCGCGGTCACCGGTGCGGCGAGCGGTGTCGGCGCGCTGCTCACCGAACGGCTCGCGGCATCCGGCGGGATCAAACGGGTCGTCGCCATCGACGAGCGGCGGGGCGAGTGCGCGGGGGCCCAGTGGCACATCCTGGACGTCCGGGATCCGGCCATCGCCGACAAGCTGCGCGGGGCGGACGTCGTGGTGCACCTCGCCCTGGACCTCGACCTGGAGACCGACGCGGCGGCGCGCACCGCCTACAACGTGCGCGGCACACAGACCGTCCTGACGGCCGCCGCCGCGGCCGGGGTGCACCGGGTGGTGCTGTGCACCTCGGCGATGGTCTACGGGGCGCTGCCGGACAACGAGCTGCCGCTCTCGGAGGATGCCGAGCTGCGGGCGACGGCTGAGGCCACCGGGGTCGGCGACCTCCTGGAGATCGAGCGGCTCGGCCGGCGCGCGCCGCGCGCGCATCCGGGCCTCAACGTCACCGTGGTGCGGCCCGCCGTCCTCGTCGGCGGCACCGACACCGCGCTGACCAGGTACTTCGAGTCGCCCCGGCTGCTGGTCGTCGCCGGCTCGCGGCCCGCGTGGCAGTTCTGCCATGTGGAGGACCTGTGCAGCGCGCTGGAGTACGCCGTCCTGGAGAAGGTCGACGGGGAGCTGGCCGTCGGCTGCGACGGCTGGCTGGAGCAGGAGGAGGTCGAGGAGCTCAGCGGGATCCGGCGCATGGAGCTGCCGTCGGCGGTCGCCCTGGGCGCCGCCGCCCGGCTGCACCGCATCGGGCTCACCCCCTCCCCGGCCGGTGACCTTGCCTACACGATGTACCCCTGGGTGATCAGCGGCAGCCGGCTGCACGACGCGGGATGGCGGCCCGGCTGGACCAACGAGGAGGTGCTCGCGCAACTGCTGGAGGAGGTCACCGGACGGCACACGCTCGCGGGCCGCCGCCTCGGCCGCAAGGACGCCACGGCGGCGGGCGCGGCGGGCGCCACGGTGGCCCTGCTGGGCGCGGCGGCCGTCGTACGGCGTGCGCGGAAGGCGCGGCGGCGGATCTGAGCGCGGGCGCACGCGTCCGCGGGCTGGCACGTCCGTGGGCGGGCACCTCCGCCGGCTGGGTACGGCGGACGGATCCCCTGTCGGCGCGTGCGCGCGCAGGCGGTGTGTTTCACGGGCTCGCGCGCGTGGGGCACGATGGACCCATGGCAACCACCAACGACCACCCGGGCGAGCAGGCCGCGCCGGACCCCATCAAGCTGATCGGCATCCGGGAGACCGCGCTCTCCGTGGACGAGGTCTTCCAGGCGGTCGGGGACTCGGCCGCCGGGGGGGTCGCCCTGTTCGTCGGTACCGTCCGCAACCACGACGGGGGCGCCGACGTCGACGAACTCGGCTACTCGAGCCATCCCGGTGCCGAGGCCGAGCTGCGGCGTGTCGCGGAAAAAGTCGTCGCCGAGTACCCGGTACGTGCGCTGGCCGCCGTCCACCGGGTGGGGGACCTGAAGGTCGGCGACCTGGCCGTCGTCGTCGGCGTGTCGTGCCCGCACCGGGCGGAGGCCTTCGAGGCCTGCCGGAAACTGATCGACGACCTCAAGCACGAGGTGCCGATCTGGAAGCACCAGAGGTTCTCCGACGGCACCGAGGAGTGGGTCGGCGCCTGCTGAGCGCCTGAGCGCCGTCGTGCCCTGCTCTGCGCTCCCCCCGCCCCACCGGCGCCGCCGTGCTCCTTCGCGCGCATCCGCTTGCGTAACCGCGCCCCTGGCGTGCGCGTTGTCCGTACTGATGTTTAATCTGCTGATCAGTAAGTTTGCTGTGGCTCGTGGGGCTGGGAGGTCGGGATGGCGGCGCTCACCTGGTTGCTGATTCCGCTTGCGGCGGCGGTCGGTGCCGGTCTGTGGGGGAGTTGGGCCAACAGGACCCGCAAGGCCCGCAGCGACGGACCCGAACTGGACGGCTATGCCCGGTTCCGCGAGGCCATGGAGCGGTCCCACTCCGGCACCTGAGACCGGCAGGGGGGAGCTGCCCTGACGGCGCTCCGACAGAAACGTCCCGTACTGTCGTGCCATGCCACGCCGCACCGCGACGATGCTCGCCTCCACCCTCATGCTGATCGCGCTCCTGTGCGCGGGAGTCCTCATCCCCGTGCCGTACGCGGAGATGTCTCCGGGACCGACGGTGAACACCCTCGGCGAGCACGACGGCGAGCCGGTGCTGCAGATCTCCGGGCACAAGACCTACGGCACGAGCGGCCACCTCAACATGACCACCGTCCGGGTCACCAGTGCCGACTACCGGATGAACCTCGTCGAGGCGCTGTACGGCTGGCTCGCGCACGACACCAAGATCGTGCCGCACGACACGCTCTACCCCGATGGCAAGACCGAGGAGCAGTCGACCCAGGAGAACGCCGAGGAGTTCAGCCAGTCCCAGGAGAGCGCCAAGGTCGCCGCCCTGAAGGAGCTCAAGATCCCGGTGAGGTCCTGGGTGATCGTCTCGACGGTCGTCAAGGACACCCCGGCCGAGGGCAAGCTGCACGCCGGTGATGTGATCAAGGCCGTCGACGGGACGGCCGTGAAGCAGCCGTCGGACGTCGCCAAGCTGGTGACGAAGCACAAGCCCGGCCAGGACGTCGTCTTCACCGTCGTCCCCGCCAAGGAGCAGGCCGCCGCCGAGAAGGCGAACAGGACGGCCACGAAGACGGAGAAGGTGACGATCACCACGGCGACCTCGCACGACAGCGGTGCCGCGCGAGCCATCGTCGGGATCTCCGCCGGGACGGACCACACCTTCCCGTTCACCATCGACATCAAGCTCGCCGACGTCGGCGGTCCGAGCGCCGGTCTGATGTTCGCCCTCGGCATCTACGACAAGCTCACCCCGGGCAGCCTCACCGGCGGCACGTTCGTGGCCGGTACCGGCACCATCGACGACAACGGCAAGGTCGGCCCGATCGGCGGCATCGAGATGAAGACGGTCGGCGCCCGCGACAAGGGCGCCCGGTACTTCCTGACGCCCGCCGAGAACTGCGCGGCCGCCGCCAAGGACACCCCGAGCGGGCTGCGGCTCGTCAAGGTCTCCACGATCGACGACGCCATCGGCGCCCTCAAGGACATCCGCAGCGGCGACACCGCCGCCCTGCCGAAGTGCTCGGCCAAGGGCTGATCCCGAAATCCCGGTGGCCCGGGCGCGGCGGCCCGGGGGCGGCGGCCCGGGCACGGCGGCACGGGCGGCGCTCGCCGCGCCGCCCGCGGGATCCGCGCTCACCCGCTCACCCGCTTACTCGGCGAACGTCGCCGCCAGCGCCTCCGCGAGCCCCGGCACCAGATCGGGGCCGGTGAGGACCTCCGTCGACGAGTCCTTGTCGCGCAGCCTGAGCGCCGACTCACGGGCGCCGTCGCGCAGCACCGCCACCGTCATGCGCACCTCCTGGCGCTCCGGGTGTCCGGCCACCCACGAGGCCAGCCGCGCCCCGTCCAGGCCCTGCGGTACGGACGCCTCGGCGGACGGCGGCAGCATCAGCCGCTCCACCGTGAGTGCGCAGCCGGTCACCGCCCCCGGCCAGGCGATCGTGCCCAGGAACTCGTCGAGCGGCTTGTCCGTTGGCACTTCGTCCTGCTCGATCGGGGTGAGACCGGTGGTGGCCGGTTCGTCCTCCAGACCGAGCTGGGCCGCCAGGGCGGGTTCCTGGGTCCGCAATTGTGCGGTGTCGACGAGGGCGAAGAGGCGGGCGGGCTGGTCCCAGCCGAGGCCGGAGGCGTACTCGTCGATCTCGAGCACGGCCCGGGTGAGGGGGTTCGCTGCCATGGAGGTGTTGGACATGGTCACAATCCTGCCTCGTTCCGCACCAGAAGCGGGAACCGCGTGAACGGTGAGTAGGTTGCATAGGAGAGGCCCCGTGATCAGGCGGGGCCGAGTACGGTCCACGATCCCGAGGGCCAGACGGAACAACAGCGAACTTCGAGGTGCGCACCTTGGCTTTCCAGATGCCGGACCGCGGCGGAGGCCCCACGGGGCCGCGGATCAGAATGGGACGACCGTCCCGGCGGGCCCGGTCACTGCTCATGACGCTGGGCGTCCTCGCGGTCCTGGGCATGGTGTTCACCATGTTCGCGGGCTTCTGGACGGACTGGCTGTGGTACCGGTCGGTGCACTACTCCTCGGTGTTCACGACCACCCTGTGGACCAAGATCGGGCTGTTCTTCGTCTTCGGCCTGCTGATGGCGGCCTCGATAGGCGTCAACATCTGGCTGGCGCACCGGCTGCGGCCCCCGCTGAGCGCCATGTCCACGGAGCAGCAGAACCTCGACCGGTACCGGATGGGGATCGCGCCGTACAAGAAGTGGCTGCTGCTGTCCATCACGGCCCTGGTCGGGCTGGTCGCGGGTGCCTCCGCGTCCAGCCAGTGGCGGGTCTGGCTGATGTGGGTCAACGGCGTGCCCTTCCACCAGAAGGACCCGCAGTTCCACCTCGACGTCTCCTTCTACGCGTTCGACCTGCCCTGGTACCGGTTCCTGCTGGGCTTCGGCTTCGCGACCGTGATCCTCTCCGTCATCGCCGCAGCGCTCACCCACTACCTCTACGGCGGGCTGCGCCTGACCAGCCCCGGCGCGCGCGCCACCGGGGCCGCCACCGGGCATCTCTCGGTCCTCATCGGGATCTTCGTCGCCCTCAAGGCGGTCGCCTACTGGCTCGACCGGTACGGCCTCGCGGTCAAGTCCAGCGACTTCAAGGCGACGGGCAACTGGACGGGGCTGCGCTATGTCGACGCCAACGCCTACTACCCGGCCAAAACCATCCTGTTCTTCATCGCGGTCATCTGCGCACTGCTGTTCTTCGCCACGCTGTGGCGGCGCACCTGGCAGCTGCCCGTCATCGGCTTCGGCCTGATGGTGCTCTCCGCCATCCTCATCGGCGGCCTGTACCCGGCGATCGTCCAGAAGTTCCAGGTCGAGCCGAACGAGCAGGCCAAGGAAGCGCCGTACGTCAAGAAGAACATCGAGGCGACCCGCAAGGCGTACGGGATCGACAGCGCGAACGTCGCCGACTACGCGGGCGCCAGCACCACCAAGGACAAGACCGAGCTGCGCGACGACGCCACCGGGACCGCCAGCTACCGCCTCATGGACCCGAACATAGTCTCGCCGACCTTCGAGCAGCTCCAGCAGGTGCGCAACTACTACGGCTTCCCGTCCAATCTCGCCGTCGACCGCTACAAGATCAACGGCAAGGACCAGGACACCGTCATCGGTCTGCGTGAGCTGAATCTCGACGGCATCCCGAAGAAGAACTGGATCAACGACCACTTCCGCTACACCCACGGCTACGGCGTGGTCGCGGCCAGGGGCACCGGGGCCGACTCCGAGGGCCGGCCGGTGTTCACCGAGTCCGACCTGCCGTCCTCCGGCGACCTGGGCACGTACCAGCAGCGGATCTACTACGGCGAGAAGACCGACACGTACTCCATCGTCGGCGGTCCCCAGAAGGAGATCGACTACTCCGACGACACCGGTGAGAAGACCACCAGCTACACCGGCAACAGCGGGGTCAGCCTCTCCAGCCCGATCAACCGCGCCGCGTACGCGGCGGCGTTCAGCGAGCCGCAGATCCTGTACTCCGGTGCCATCGGCAAGGGTTCGCGGATCCTCTACAACCGCACGCCCAAGCAGCGCGTCGAGGCGGTGGCCCCCTGGCTGACCATCGACGGCGTCTCCTACCCGGCGGTGGTCGACAACCGCATCCAGTGGATCGTCGACGCGTACACCACCACCAACGGCTATCCCTACTCCTCGCGCACCACGCTGGGCGACACGACCACGGACTCGCTGACTGCCGCCAACAACCAGCGTGTGGTGGCCCAGCAGAACCAGGTCAACTACATCCGCAACTCGGTGAAGGCGACCGTCGACGCGTACACCGGCGAGGTCAAGCTCTACCAGTGGGACACCCAGGACCCGGTCCTCAAGACCTGGATGAAGGCCTTCCCCGGCACGGTCAAGTCGAAGAAGGCCATCTCGCAGGACCTGATGGACCATCTCCGGTATCCGCAGGACCTGTTCAAGGTCCAGCGCGAACTGCTCACCCGCTACCACGTCACGGACGCGCAGACCTTCCTCAGCGGCAGCGAGGTGTGGCAGATCCCGGACGACCCGACCAACAAGTCGGGCGACGCGGTGCCGCCGTACTACCTGAGCCTCAAGATGCCCGGCGATCAGTCCCAGGCGTTCTCCCTGACGACGACCATGACACCGAACGGCCGTGACAACCTGAGCGCCTTCATGTCGGTCGACGCCGAGGCGGGCACCAGCGACTACGGCAAGATCACCATCCTGAAACTGCCGACGGGCAGAACCATCGACGGTCCCAAACGGGTGCAGAGCCAGTTCAACTCCGAACCGGCCATCGCCGAGTCCATCCGGCTGCTCAGAGGCGGCGACTCGGACATCGAGTACGGCAACCTGCTGACGGTGCCGCTCGACGGCGGGCTGCTCTACGTGGAGCCGGTCTATGTGCGCGGCGGTGACCTCAAGTACCCGCTGCTGCGCAAGGTGTTGGTGACCTACGGCGGCAACACCGCCTTCGAGGACACCCTGGACGCGGCGCTCGACAAGGTCTTCGGCACGGACGGCTCGACCACCACGCCGTCGGACTCGGGGAACACCAACCCGCCCACGTCGAGCAACCCGACGGTCCGCCAGGCGCTCAGCGACGCCCAGAAGGCGTTCGAAGCCGGTCAGCAGGCCCTGAAGGACAACGACTGGACGGCCTACGGCAAGGCGCAGAAGGACCTGCAGAACGCGCTGAAGCGGGCCGAGGACGCGCAGGCCAAGGCGGACAAGTCCGCCGGCAGCACCAAGAAGCCCAGCAGCAGCGCCGGTTCGGGCAGCAGCGCGAGTCCGAGCAGCAGTCCCAGCTCCAGCCCGAGCAGCAGTCCCAGCCCCAGCAAGAGCGGGGGCAGCGGCTGATCAATGGGCACACCCCGCGCCGTGATACGGTTGTTGCACAACGGCGCGGGGTGGAGCAGCTCGGTAGCTCGCTGGGCTCATAACCCAGAGGTCGCAGGTTCAAATCCTGTCCCCGCTACTGACGTCGACGGCAGCGATGCCGAAGTGACGGCGAAGGCCCGGGTCCTGAGCGGACCCGGGCCTTTGTGATGTGCGCCGCCCGTCGTGAGACGCCGGGACGCGGCTGCCGCGTCAGGAATCGCATATGCCGTGCCACGAGTTGGTGACGGTACCGCCGCGCCGCCGTGGGGAGTTGAGGGATCTGTGTTTGACTTGTCTCTCTGTGGGCATGTCGACAAAACGCTGAAGTGACCTCACTGGCTGCGGTATACCAGGTGTACCCGGGTTGCGGGTGGTGCGACGATGGACGTTATGGGGGACAAGGCAACTCTGTTCGAGACAGGGCGGTTTGTGCATCCTTCCGATCGGGAGGATGCCCGGGACGAGACCGGGCAGGTGGCCGACGAGGCCGTGGAGGAGCTGCGCATGCGGCTGGCAGCCGAGAACGGCGACGCCGAGGCGATGAGCGTCCTCGGAGCCATGCTGCTGCGCCGCGGTGATCTCGACGGCGCCGAGCCTCATCTGCGTGCTGCCACCGCCGAGGGCGACCGGGCCGCCGCCAACAACCTCGGAGTCCTTCTCCACCAGCGCGGATACCCCGACGAGGCGGCCGGCTGGTGGCGCATCGCCGCCGTCGCCGGCTCCGCCGCGGCCGCGCACGCCCTCGGCCGCCACCACCGTGAGCGCGGCGACGAGCCCGCCGCCGAGTACTGGCTGCGCCAGTCCGCCGAGCAGGGGCACACCCTCGGCGCCTACACGCTCGCCGATCTGCTGGAGCACCGCGCCGACGCCGACGCCGAGCAATGGATGCGGGCCGCCGCGGAACGCGGGCACCGGGAGGCCGCGTACCGGCTCGCCCGCGCGCTCGATCTGCGCGCCGGACAGGAGAGCGACCGCGCCGGTCGGGAGCGCGACGGCGAGGGCGGTGCCAAGGCTGCCGCCAAGACCGTTGCCAAAATCGCCTCCAAGACCGCCGCCGAGGCCGAGCAGTGGTACCGGCAGGCCGCCGCGCGCGGGCACCGGCAGGCCGCGCTGCATCTCGGCACCATCCTCGAACGGCGTGGCCGGCTCAAGGAGGCGGGACGCTGGTACCTGACGTCCGCCAAGGACGGCGACGCGCGCGCCGCCTGCGCCCTGGGCTTCCTGCTGCGCGACGCCGGGGACATCGAGAACGCCTTCGTATGGTGGCTCAGAGCCGCGCAGGACGGTGACGGCAACGCCGCCAACGCGCTCGGCGCGCTGCACGCCCAGCGCGGCGAGCAGCAGACCGCCGAGCGGTGGTACCGGGCGGCGATGGACGCCGGGGACGACAACGGCGCGTACAACCTCGGGCTGCTCTGCGCCGAGCAGGGCAGGACCGCGCAGGCCGAGCAGTGGTACCGGCGCGCCGCCTACGCCGGCCACCGCGAGGCGGCCAACGCGCTCGCCGTCCTGCTGCTCCAGGGCGGCGACACGGCGGGGGCCGAGCCGTGGTTCTCCAAGGCGGCGGAGGCCGGCAGCGTCGACGCCGCGTTCAACCTGGGCATCCTCTACGCCGGGCGGGGCACCGAGCGGGAGACCGCGCTCGCCCTGCGCTGCTACGAGCGTGCGGCCGCCGCCGGTCACACCGAGGCCGCGCTCCAGGTCGGCATCGCCCGGCTGCGCGAGGGCGACGAGCGCGAGGCCGAGCGGTATCTGCGGTGCGCGGCGGGCGGCGGCAGCGCCGAGGCTGCGTACCGGCTCGCGACCGTGCTCGACGCCCGGCGGCCCCCGGCGCCCGCGCACGGGCTGGGGCAGTCGGTGTACGAGAAGACCGAGTGCGAGGAGTGGTACGAGCGGGCGGCCTCCCAGGGGCACCGGCGGGCCCAGGTGCGGGTCGGGATGCTGGCCGCGGCGCGCGGTGACGTGGTCGAGGCGGCCCGGTGGTACCGGAAGGCCGCGGACGCCGGATCGCGCAACGGGGCGTTCAATCTCGGGCTGCTGCTGGCCCGGGAGGGGAGCGAGCCGGAGGCGGCGGTCTGGTGGACCCGGGCCGCCGACGCGGGGCACGGCCGGGCGGCGCTGCGGCTCGCCCTCGTCTACGCGCGTCGTGGCGAGCTCGCGGAGGGGCAGCGGTGGGCCGACCGGGCGGTGTCCCTCGGGCCGGGGGAGGTGGCGGCTCGGGCGGAGCGGTTGCGGGACGCGTTGCGTTCTGAGCTGTCTGCGTGACGCTGCGCTGGCTTTGGCGGGGTTTTCCCACCCGCCCGCCCGACTCGGTTGGGCAAGAGGTTGCCGAGTTCTGGGGCTTCGCCCCAGACCCCATGGCCAAGGGCTGGTGGTGGGTTTCCGCTGTGCGGGCCCCGGGGGTTCGGGGTGGGGATTTTGCCCACCCACCCGCCCGACTCGGTCGGGTCATGGGTGCTCCGAAAAGCGATTTGCTTCTGTCCGGTGCGGTCACGTAGTGTTCAGCACGTCGACGCGGGGTGGAGCAGCTCGGTAGCTCGCTGGGCTCATAACCCAGAGGTCGCAGGTTCAAATCCTGTCCCCGCTACTGAAGGCCGAAGGCCGGAGTCCATGTGGTTCATGGGTTCCGGCCTTCGGTTTGTTCTTGTGCTGTGTGCTGTGTGCTGCGTGGTTACTGTGCGCAGGTCGGGCAGAGGCCACGGTATGTGACCTCCACCTCCGACACCTTGAAGCCGAAGCGCTCCGCGTCGGGGAGGTCGGCCAGCGGGTTGCCACTCGGGTGGACGTCCTTGATGGCGCCGCAGCGGGCGCAGACCAGGTGCTGGTGCGGGACGTGCGCGTTCGGGTCGTAGCGCTTGGCCCGTCTGTCGGTGGTGACCTCCAGGACCTCACCGAGGGAGACGAGCTCGCCCAGGGTGTTGTACACGGTCGCCCGGGAGATCTCGGGCAGCTTCGCGACCGCCAGGTGGTGCACCTCGTCGGCCGTCAGGTGGACGTGCTCACCGTCCAGCACCTCGGCCACGACACGCCGCTGCGCGGTCATCCGCCATCCGCGACCGCGCAGCCGTTCCAGAAGGTCGCTCATGGAGCGGATTCTAACAGTGTGCAGACCATTTTACGAATGAGTGTCACTTTGGAATCGGTCTAAGGAAGGGGCGGGGGCCCTGTTCCGGGGGCACTGTTCTGTCTGGGCGTGGTTCCCCACCCCTCCCGTGTCAGGCCGGTACGTGCTGCCTCGCCGGGGCCCAGCAGCGGATGATGTCGCGGACCGAGACGATGCCGGCCGGTTCGCCGTCGTCCAGGACGATGAGGTGACGGAAGCCACCGTGGGCCATGGTGCGGGCGGCCTCCTCCAGCGTCCAGGACGGTGCGGCGAACACGACCTCGTTGGTGGTGTGGGCGTGGGTGCGTTCCGTGTCCGGGTCCTGGCCGTGGCCCACGGAGTTCAGGATGTCGCGCTCGGTGAGTATGCCGATCCCGCCCGCGTCGGGGTCGAGGACCACGGCTGCGCCGACCCGGCGTGCGGACATCAGGGCGGCGGCCTGGCGGAGGGTGTGTGCGGGGCCGATGGTGAGGACCACCGTGCTCATGGCGTCACGGACGAGCATGGGATGGAGCCACCTCCTGTAGAAACCGTGCCGAACGGTCCCGCTGGGCCGCTCGTGCACGAATTCACAAATTCACAAGTAGGGCGACTCTCAGAGTGACAGGTAAAACAGGGGTCAACAAGGGGGCGCGCATGCTCTTCTGAGGGCGTACGCGCTCACCTGCGGAGAGTCAGCCGCGCTGGTTGAGATACCCCAGCAGTTCCTCGTGCAGCAGTCCGTTCGACGCCGCCGCGTTGCCGCTGTGCGGGCCCGGGCGGCCGTCCAGGCCGGTGAAGGTGCCGCCCGCCTCCGTCACCACGATCGCCGTGGCGGCCATGTCCCACAGCGACAGCTCCGGCTCCGCACACAGGTCCACCGAGCCCTCGGCCACCATCATGTACGGCCAGAAGTCGCCGTACGCGCGCGTGCGCCACACATCGCGGGTGAGGTCCAGGAAGCCGTTCAGCCGGCCCTGCTCCTCCCAGCCGGACAGCGAGGAGTACGCGAACGACGCGTCCGAGAGCTGCGCCACCCGCGAGACCGCCAGCCGGGTCGCCGACGACAGGCTGCGGCCGCCGAACGCCCCGTGGCCCTTCGCGGCCCACCAGCGGCGGTTCAGGGCGGGCGCGGACACCACACCGACGACCGGCTGCCAGCCGCCCTCGGCCACCTCCATCAGCGCGATCAGGGTGGCCCAGACGGGGACACCGCGGACGTAGTTCTTGGTCCCGTCGATCGGGTCGATCACCCAGCGCCGCGGGCCGGTGCCCTCGACGCCGTACTCCTCACCGATGATCGCGTCACGTGGGCGGGCCCGCTGGAGCTGGCCGCGGATCAACTCCTCCGCGGACTTGTCCGCCTCGCTCACGGGGGTCATGTCCGGCTTGGTCTCGACCTTGAGGTCGAGCGCCTTGAAGCGGTCCATCGTCGCGGCGTCGGCGGCGTCCGCCAGTACGTGGGCGAGGCGCAGGTCGTCGAGGTAGTCCGGCATGGGACGAACGGTATCCGAGCATTCGCTGTGCTGTGTATCTGCGGGTGGGGGCGCGGGCGGTGCGGGTGCGGGTGGGGTGCGGTGTGAGTTCGGGTGCGGGTGCGTCGTGGTTGGTCGCTCCCCCAAGCTCTCAACTTCTTTCGAGCAGGGAGGTACCCCCATCGCGGCGGAGCCGCATGTCGACACAGCCCCGCGCCCCTGGGGAGTTGCGGCTGACGCCCTTGGGGGCGCGGGAACTGTTCGACGGAGGCGCGGGACTTGTTCGACCTGCCGGCCGCGCACAGTGCCTAACGGCACCCCCCGGATGGGCTTCATGAACCCTTGACAGTGCATGCGCCCACGTCAAGTCTGGGCGCAGAGCCGCCGCTGGCCCCTGGGAGGCGAAGATGCCTGCAGCGCGGGAATCCCTGCTCGACGCCGCGTACTCGGCGCTGGCGCGCCGGTCGTGGTCCACCATCCGCATGGTGGACGTGGCCGCCGTCGCCGGAGTGTCCCGACAGACGCTTTACAACGAGTTCGGGAGCAAGGAAGGGCTCGCCCGGGCGCTGGTGCGCCGGGAGGCGGACAGCTATCTCGCCGGAGTCGAGCGCGCCCTCACGCTGTCCGGTGACGTACCCGACCGGCTCGCCGCGATCGCCGAGTGGACGGCGCAGGCCGCCCGCGGCAACACGCTGGTCCGCGCCATGCTCACCGGATGCTGGAGCGAGCGGCTGCCCTCGCCGACGCTCTCCGCGGTGCCGTCCTCCTCGGCCGTACCGGCGCAGCGCAGGGCGGACGGCCCGCTGCCCTCGCCCGCCGACTTCGTGGCGGCCGTACGGGACCGTGCCGTCGCGGTGCTGGCCGGGCCCGGGGCGTCCAGGGCCGAGACCGTCGACCTCGTCCGCTCCTGCGAACTCGCCGTCCGGCTGGCCCTGTCCTGTGTGGCGGCACCGCCCGCCGAGGGCCGGATAGCGGAGCTGATCCGCGACGCCCTGTACCGCAGACAGCCCGTCGGCTGACCCGGACCGGCCAAGGACACTGGCCACACCCTGCCCCCCAGCTCACCTGGGCTCTGAACAGGTCGAGCGAAGTCTGCTGCGGTTCGGCAGCGCCCTGAAGGGGCGCGGGGCTGTACCGATCTGCGGCTCCGCCGGGTGGGCGCGACCAGCCACGACGGTGCCGCAGACGACAGACGACAGACGACAGACGACAGATCGCGGCACTCCCAGCGGAGCGCTCAGCGTGCGGACCCCGACAACTGCAGCCCGATCACCCCGACGATCACCAGGCTGATCGACACGATCTTCAGCGTCGAGACCAGGTCGCCGAGGAAGGCCATGCCGTAGATCGCGGTGCCTGCTGCTCCGATGCCCGTCCACACGGCGTAGGCCGGGCCCACGTCGAGCTTTCTGAGGGAGAGGGTCAGCAGGCCGAAGCTGCCGAGGGCGAAGGAACAGAAGGCGATCGTCGGCCACAGCCGGGAGAAGCCGTGGGACAGCTTGAGGCTCACGGCGAAGCCGGTCTCCAACAGACCGGCCACGATGACCAGCAGCCACGCCATGTGCTGTCCCCTCCAGAGTCCGGGTCGGTGCGTTTATGCACTTTCCGGACTCAAGACCTCACAAACAACGCGATGGTCAGTCGCCCTCCCTGCGCTCCCGTGTCGCCAGCAGTCGGCGCAGGGAGTACAGCCGGGCCGGGTCGGCGTGGCCGTCGGCGACCCAGGCGTCCAGGGCGCACTCCGGCTCGTCGTGGCTGCATGCGCGCGGGCAGCCTTCCGTACCGGGCTCCAGGTCGGGGAAGGCGTGGATCACCCGGGAGGGATCGATGTGCGCGAGGCCGAAGGAGCGTACGCCCGGTGTGTCGATGACCCAGCCGTCGGTGCCGGTGAGCGGCAGCGCCAGAGCCGAGGTGGTGGTGTGCCGGCCGCGGCCCGTGACGACGTTGACATGTCCTGTCATACGCCGTCTGTCCTTCGGCACCAAGGCGTTGACCAGGGTCGTCTTGCCGACGCCGGAGTGCCCCACGAACGCCGTGATCTTGCCGTCGAGATGCTCGCGCACCCGGTCCGCCGCGTCACCGTTCTCCAGTTCCGCACGGCTGGTGACGACGTAGGGGATGTCGAGGTGGCCGTAGAGCTCCAGGAGCATGTCCGGCGGGGCCAGATCGGACTTGGTCAGGACGAGGAAGGGGTCCAGGCCGCCGTCGTAGGCCGCGACCAGGCAGCGGTCGATGAGGCGCGGGCGGGGTTCCGGGTCGGCGAGGGCGGTGACGATGGCGAGCTGGTCGGCGTTGGCGACGACCACGCGCTCGTACGGGTCGTCGTCGTCCGCCGTGCGGCGCAGCAGTGAGCTGCGCTCCTCGACGCGGATGATGCGCGCGAGGGTGTCCTTCTGGCCGGACAGATCACCCACCAGGGCGACATGGTCGCCGACGACGGCGGCCTTGCGGCCCAGCTCGCGGGCCTTCATCGCGACTACGACCCGGTCGTCGACGAGGCAGGTCAGACGGCCCCGGTCGACGGTGAGGACCATGCCCCCGGCGGCGTCCTCGTGCTTGGGCCGGATATGCGTGCGCGGTCGGTTGCCCCGGCGGTTGGGGCGGGTGCGGATGTCGTCCTCGTCGGTGTGCTTGCCGTAGCGGCGCATGACGGCTGCCCTGTGCCCTACGCCCCGAGCATCCCGGTCCACAGGTCCGGGAAGTCCGGCAGGGTCTTCGCGGTGGTGGCCACGTTCTCGATCCGTACGCCGTCGACCGCTAGGCCGATGATCGCACCGGCGGTCGCCATACGGTGGTCCTCATAGGTGTGGAAGGTCCCGTCGTGCAGGGGGCGCGGGCGGATGTGCAGGCCGTCGGCGGTCTCCGTGACGTCGCCGCCCAGCTCGTTGATCTCCTTGGTGAGCGCGGCCAGCCGGTCCGTCTCGTGCAGCCGCAGATGCGCCACACCGCGCAGTGTCGAGGGGGAGTCCGCGAGCGCGGCCACCGCCGCGATGCCCGGGGTCAGCTCGCCGACGTCACCGAGGTCCACATCGATACCGTGCACGGCACCCGAACCGGTGAACTCCAGGCCGTACTCCGTCAGTTCGCAGGAACCGCCCATCTCGGTGAAGATCTCGCGCAGCCGGTCGCCCGGCTGGGTCGTCCGGGACGGCCAGTCCGGGACGAGCACCCGGCCGCCGGTCACCAGCGCCGCCGCCAGGAACGGCTGCGCGTTCGACAGATCCGGCTCGATCGTCAGGTCCCGGCCCAGCAGCGCGCCCGGCGTGACCCGCCAGACGTTCGGCTCGCCGCCCGACTCCGGGGTGTCCACCTGGGCGCCGACCGCTCGCAGCATGTCCACCGTCATCCGGATGTGCGGCATCGACGGCAGTGTGGCGCCGGTGTGGCGGACCTCGACGCCCTGGTTGAAGCGCGGCCCGGACAGCAGCAGCGCCGACACGAACTGGGACGAGGACGAGGCGTCGATCGACACCGGGCCGCCCTCCAGGGCACCCCCGCCGTGCACCGTCAGGGGCAGCGCGCCGCGCCCGTCGTCGTCGATACGGGCGCCGAGCGCGCGCAGCGCGTCGACCACGCCGTTCAGGGGACGCTCGTACGACCTCGGGTCGCCGTCGAAGCGGATGGGGCCGTCGGCCAGCGTGGCCACCGGCGGCAGGAAGCGCATCACCGTGCCCGCGTTGCCGACGTCGACGGTGGCCGGGCCGCGCAGGCCCGCCGGGAACACCCGCCACGCCTCGCCGGAGCCGTCGGGGCCGACGCCCTCCTCGATCTCGACGCCCATCGCGCGCAGGGCGCCCGCCATCAGCAGCGTGTCGCGGGAGCGCAGCGGGCGGCGCAGCCAGCCGGGCTCGGAGGCGAGGGCGGCCAGCACCAGGGCGCGGTTGGTGACCGACTTGGACCCGGGCACGTGGACCGTCGCGTCGACGGCTCCGCTCGCGTGCGGGGCGGTCCAGAGGGCGGTGGGCGCGGGGTTAGCGGTCATGCGCCCCACTTTAATGGCTGCCGACAACCGGAGATCTTGATCGAAGACGGCGAAACCGTGGCGAAATCAGGGCGTGGTAGACGCCGGGCCCGGTGAACCGGGTATGCCGCGCATATATGCGCGCGGCGATGTCCCATCCGTCCGCGTACCGCGTGGCAGGACCGTTCGGAAGGACTGTCGCACGGTGCACGGCGGGACCGTACACACCGTACGGCAGGACCGTTGCACGGTGCACGGCAGGACCGTACGGCAGGGCAGCTGGACGGTGCACGGCAGGACTGCTGCGCGGTGCGCGTCGGCGCCGTAGGTACCGCACGGCAGGGCCGCAGCGCACCGCGCGGCAGCCCCCGTCACACCTCCAGCAGCCAGCGTCCGCCGCCGATCAGCGAGCACAGCGACACCGCGTGGAACAGGAACAGCCACAGTCCCGCGGGCACATGCGTGAGCCGGGACAACTGGTCCGCGTCCGAGTCCCCGGCGCCGTCGCGCATCCGCCTGGCCTGGAGCTCGAAGGGCGGGCGCACGCCGCCGACCAGCAGGAACCACACCACCGTGTACGCGAACGCCGCCTGCACCTGGGGCCCTGCCAGCCACGACACCAGCAGGAAGGTGCCGCCGGTGATGATCACGGTCAGCGCCCCGTAGGCGTTGCGGATCATCACCAGCATCGCGACCAGCAGCGCCGTCGCCACCCACAGCAGCAGGGTGATGCGCCCGGCGGACAGCAGCGCGGCGCCGCCCAGACCGAGCAGCGGGGGAGCGGTGTAACCGGCCGCCGCCGTGAGGATCATGCCGATGCCGTAGGGCTTGCCCCGGCTCACGGTGAGACCGCTGGTGTCGGAGTGCAGCCGTATCCCGGTCAGTCGGCGACCGGTGAGCAGCGCGACCAGACCGTGCCCGCCCTCGTGCGCGATGGTGATGGCGTTGCGGGAGACGCCCCACACCGTGCGCGGCAGGATCACAGCGACCGCCGCGACGAGCGTGGCGAGCACCACCCACAGCTGAGGGTCGGTCTGGGTGCCGGTGAGACGGTCCCAGAGGTCGGGCAGCGTGGTGACGGCGGTGCTGGCCATGTTCGGTGGTCGCTCCCTCTCCGGTCGGGGATGTGGCAGTGTGGCACGTTTGCGCGGACGGCAGCGGACGGCTGCGGACGGTATCTGAGACGCCGACGTGGCAGCGATCGTTCCTGACGGCAAACGTGCAGGTCACAACAGCATTCACAGCAGCGTTCACAACAGCATGAGAGCCCCGGAGTGATCCGGGGCTCCTGTCTCTGCCATCTCTACCCGTGCCGACTGTGCGCCGGCCCGGAGGTACCTGTGACCAGCTCAGGCCGTGACGCGTGAGGGCCGAGCGTCAGGCCGTCAGGCATGCGGGTCGGGCCGTCAGGCATGCGGGTCGGGCCGTCAGGCGTACGAGGCGAGCCGTCAGGCGTACGGGTCGAAGGGGATTCCGGACGGCTTCGCGTAGTTGAGGGCCCACTGGAAGTCACCGTCGTCGATCTTGATGGTGGCCGAGCCGAAGTCGGCGCTCATGAGCTTGTCGCGGTATCCGGCCGGGTAGCCGTCCCAGCCGACGAGGCGCGGGTAGAACCAGTTGCCCGTGACGTTCTCCGCCGGGTCGTCATTGCTGTTGGCGAAGCGGAAGCAGTGGGTCGAGACGCCGTCCTTGTGGTACACGATCTTCGGGTGGGTGCCGTCGAAGCGGATCGCCGAGCGGGCGGCCAGCTGGTAGCCGCTGTGCTGGGACACCGACACGTACTGGATCTCGTTGTCGTAGATCCACACGATGACGTGCTCCCAGTCGTGGGTGTGCCCGATGGCCGCCGGACCGAGGGTGGCCTGGTCCTTCTCGAAGTAGCTGGCGTACATGACGGCGCACCAGCCGTTGTTGCACTTGGAGCGTGAGTAGGTGTTGGCGTTGGCCAGCTGGGCGTAGTCGTGGCAGTGGCCGTTGACGTCGCCGCCGAGCTTCAGGCCGGGGTTGAGGGTGCCGTCGGCGCCGATGGCGGCCGTGGCGTAGCAGCCGTCGCCGTCGTAGTCGTAGGCGGGGGAGAAGGTCTGGTCCAGGCCGTCCGCGTTCTGCGGCAGCAGGGTCAGCACGTTCGCCTGGGCCGTCGTCGGGACCGCCACGAGGAGCGTCATCGCGCCGACGGCTCCGAGCAGCAGCTTGGTGAGGGATTTCAGCTTGGGCATGTCAATTCCTTGTTGAGGGCGTTGAAGGTGTCGAAGGTGCTGAAGGCAGGTGGTGGTGAGAGCAGGCCGAGGCCGAGGGTGTGAACGGCCGTCCCGCCACCCGCCGTGAGGGCGAGTGACGGGACGGCCGGCAGTGGAGCTTGCGTGCTGGGCTTGCGTGCTGGCTTGCGTTCTGGGTTTGCGGTCTGGGTTTGCGTTCTGGGTTTGCGGACGCTCTACGGGTAGGCCGTCAGGTTGGCCACATTGGTGGTGGAGTTGGACGGACCGCCCGTGCTGTTGATGACGTGCCGGATGGTGCCCACGCCGCCCAGGGACACGGTCAGCATGCTGGTGAAGCGCACATTGGAGTTGTTCGGCGCCTCGATGGCCCGCTCGGCGGTCACGCTCGAGTTGGCGTTGAAGTAGCAGTAGCTGCCGAGTCCGTAGGCCTGGTGACTGGTGACCGAGTCCGCGACCTTGTAGGCGGCGTAGCCCTGCGTGGAACCGTTCATCCAGGAGGACTGGTTCGGCGGGTCGTAGGGCATCTCGTTCTGGTAGAAGTACGTCCGCCCGCCGTTGCCGTTCCAGATGGTCTGGTACTTCTGGTAGTGCTCGACGAACAGGCCGTACGCGGTGACGTTGTCACCGTTGACGATCAGGCCGGTGTCCGCGGTGTTGCTGTTCCAGCCGACGCCGCTGCCGTGATCGGCGCGCCAGATCCAGTTGTGGTCGGCGATGACGTTGTCGCTGTTGATGACCAGGCTGGTGGTCGCCTTGCCGACGGCGGCGCCGCCCACGCGGAAGTACACGTCGTGCAGGGACGTCGGGTCGGAGGCGTGGGAAGCGGACGCGTTGGACGGCCCGACTTCCATCAGGGTGGGCGAGTTGGTGGTGCCCGCGTCGAACAGGATGCCCGCGACGTTCACACCGTCCACGTCGGCCACCTTCATCGCGGTGATGCCGTTGTCCGGGATGAAGGTGGCCAGGCCCAGGCCGAGGATCACCGTGTCGGCGCGGTTCACCTGCAGGGTCTGGTTGAGGTGGTAGACACCCGGGGTGACGAGGAGATTCTTGCCCGCGGCCAGGGCGCTGTTGATGTCCGCGGCGGTCGCGCCCGGCTTCACGATGTAGAAGGTGTCCAGGGACAGCGAGGTGCCGGAAGGTGATCCGCTCGCCCAGCTGACGCCGGTGGCGTTGGACCGCTGGGAGGGCACGAACACCTGGTAGGCGCCGTTCTCGTCGACGTACATGAACGGCTTCTCCCGGACGACCGGGGACTGCGCGACCGTGGTGTACGGCGGGTTCGGGAAGCTGGTGGACGGGACGCCCTGGCTGCCGACGAAGACCATGTTCCAGTTGGAGCCGGTCCAGCTGCCGAGCTGGGAGTTGCGGGTGAGCCACTGCTGCTGGCTGCCGGAGTTGACCTGACCGTCGATCTTGGAGTCGGCGAGGAGGCCGCCGCTGGACCAGCCGCCGTCGTCCAGGGCGAGGTCGCCGCGCAGATGCATCCGGCGGTAGGACGCCGCCTGCGAGACCGCCCAACGGTCGCTGCCGCTCGTCGGGTTGACGGACAGGTTCTCGGCACCGCGCCAGAAGTTCTGCGTCGCGTTGCCCTGGAACCAGTCGGCCTCGGCGTGCACCGCGCCGTTGATCGTGACCGCGTCCGGGCTCAGACCGAGACCCGCGACCTGGGTGTAGAAGCCGACATTGACGTCCGCGTCGTAGGAACCGGGCTTGAACATGACGGCGTAGCGCTGGGAGCCGAACTGGTTCGACTCCTGCTGCTGGAAGATCTGGGTCAGCTTGCTCTGGATCGTCGAGGACGACATGGACGGGTCGAAGACGACCACGTTCGAGCCGAAGTCCGGATTCGTGCCCGGCTGGGTCACGGGGACCACCTGGAAGCGCTGGGCGGCGCTGCCGTTGCAGGTGTACTGGACGAACTGCACGCTGTTCGCGGTGGAGGCACTGGGGTCGTCGAGGCACTTGCCGCTGTTGCGGTTGACGAAGTGGTAGGCGCCGCCGCCCTCGTGGACGGGGAGCCACTGCTGGTTGGCGCCGCCGCCGTAGGTCCACAGGTGGACGAGGGCGTTGTCGGCCGTGGACACGTCGGCGACGTCCGCGACCTGGTTGGTGTCGTTGCGGTTGTTGATACGGACGTAGCCGTCGCCGGTGGTGGTGAAGCTCCACTGCTGGGCCGTGGAGCCGTTGCACGCGTACTGCTGCACGACGGTGCCGTTGGCGGTGGCCGCCGCCTTGGCGTCCAGGCATCGGCCGCTCGCGGCGTTCATGACGGTCGCGAAGCCGTCGGGCAGTGCGGCGGCCGCGCTCGCCGCCGCACTCGCGGGCGCCGGTGCGGCGGTGATCAGGGAGGCGACGGCCGCGGTGACCACCGCGGAGGTGGTCGATCTGCGGCGGCGTCTGAGCGCGGAGCGCAAGGGGGTGAGCGGGGTGAGCATGGATTCTCCTTACCGATCAAGTCGGCGGGGGGTGGAGTGGCAGCGCCAGCGTGGGAACGCGGGGGAACGCGGTCAGCCGGCCGGTGGCGCGTGAAAGCGCGGCATGGGAGACGGCCGTGGGGGGCTGGGCATGCAAGGCCCTTCGTGGGGGTGAACAACCAAGGCCGCTCGTGGGGGAACAACCAAGGTCGCGTTCACCGCGTGAACGGTGAATCCATCACGCGGTGCGATGCTGACCTGAGAACCTAGGGGTCTGGATCACTTTCGTCAAGAAGTGAAGTAAGCGGTGAGAGAAGCGAGTTACCGCTTCGGTCAGGCGCCCGTCCGCCCGCGGGGACACAGTCACCTGGGCTGTCCCATGCCTACAGCCGCACATGGTCCTTGACAGCAGCGGTCTGCGACTCTTGGACGTGTCCCGGAGACTCGGACACAAGAGCAAGCTGACTAGTACTGACCGCTTGCGGCATGACCTGGCGTTTCGCAGGTCGGATGGGGGCTTGAGGATATGTGCGGACGTTATGCGGCGAGTCGCAGACCCGAGGATCTCGCAGGGGTCTTCGAGGTCGAGAAGTGGGAGCCCGAGGAAGCCTTGGACCCCGACTTCAACGTGGCTCCGACCAAGGAGGTCTACGCCGTCCTCGACCGTCCTCTGAAGGACGCCGGTGATCCGCGTCCGGTGCGGCAGCTGCGCAGGCTGCGCTGGGGCCTGGTGCCGTCCTGGTCGAAGACCCCCGAGGGCGGCGCCCGGATGATCAACGCGCGCTCGGACACGGTGGCCGAGAAGCCGTCGTACCGCCGCGCCTTCGCCGCCCGGCGCTGCATCCTGCCCGCCGACGGCTACTACGAGTGGGTCACCGGCAGCCAGGAGCGCGATCTGGAGGTCGAGGGGAAGAAGAAGCGGCCGCGCAAGCAGCCGTACTTCGTGCTGCCCGCCGACGGCTCGGTGTTTGCGATGGCCGGTCTCTACGAGTTCTGGCGCGACCGCACCCTGCCTGACGAGCACCCGCGGGCCTGGTGGGTGACCTGCACGGTGATCACCACGGACGCCGAGACCACCCCGCTCGCCGTCGCCCCCGCCGAGGGCCCGCGCTCCCTCGCCGACATCCACCCCCGGATGCCCCTGATGCTCACCCCGGACCGCTGGGACGCCTGGCTGGACCCGGCCCGCACGGACCCCGACGACCTGCGCGGCCTGCTCGCCCCGCCGCCGCCCGGCCTGATGCGCGCCTACCCCGTCTCCACGGCCGTCAGCAATGTCCGCAACAACGGCCCGGAGCTGCTGAAGGAGCTCGCGGCGCCGGAAGAGGGCACACTGTTCTGACGTGACCACCGAGACCGGCGGGACGACAGGGGCCGCAGGCACGCCCCGCACCACCGCCCCCACCGAGACCACCGCCCCCACCGAGACCGCCAAGACCCGCGAGACCACCGAGACCCGCGAGACCGATGCCGGTACCGCCCGTATCACCTGGCACCGCGCGAAGCGGCCCCGGCTGGTGCTCGCCGTGAGCCATGGCGCGGGCGGCGGCATCGAGGCGCGGGACCTCCGGGCGCTGGCCCGGGTGCTGCCCGGGCACGGGGTGAGCGTCGCCCTGGTGGAGCAGCCCTGGCGGGTGGCCGGGAAGAAGGTCGCCCCGGCTCCGAAGACCCTCGACACCGGCTGGCGCGGCATCTGGCCCGCCCTGACCGCGCCCGGACTGCCGGTGATCTCCGGCGGGCGCAGCGCCGGCGCCCGGGTCGCCTGCCGTACGGCGCCGGCGCTGGGCGCCGTCGCGGTGCTCGCCCTCAGTTTTCCCCTCCATCCGCCGGGCAGGCCCGAGAAGTCCCGCGCGCAGGAACTGCTGGGCGCCGGGCTGCCCACGCTCGTCGTCCAGGGCGGCAACGACACGTTCGGGCGGCCCGCGGAGTTCCCCGACGGGTCGTACGACCTGATCGAGGTGCCGTACGCCGACCACGGCCTCGCCGTCCCCAAGCGCGCGGAGCTCACCCAGGAAGGGGCGCTGGAGATCGTCACCGGCGGTGTCGCCGAGTGGGCCGCGTCACTCGGGTGACGACCGGGAATGCCCGGGACCGGACCACTGTTGAGGCGGACAGATGTGCTGGCGAAGCAGCACCGACGTCGTGGGAGAGGGAGTCCGCCGCATGGGTTCGACGATCTGCCCGAGCCGCAGCAGCGGCCGCACCGACCTGGACTGGACGGTGCTGCACGCGGCCAAGACCGCCCCGATTCGGGCGGCGGCGGACAGGGGTCGTGTTCTATCCTCCGATTCGAGTGGGACCGGCTTCGGTCCTGCCCGGAATCTTGAGGAGGTGGGTCCGGTCACCGGTACCGACGCAGGGACCGACAACGGCCAGGCGGAGCAGCCCGAGGGCCAGGGCATGAGTGCGGACACGACGGCGGCCGGACGGGACCGGTCCGCCGAGTCGACCGCGGAGCGCAGTGCGCGCTTCGAGCGGGACGCGCTCGAATACCTCGACCAGATGTACTCGGCCGCTCTGCGCATGACGCGCAACCCGGCCGACGCCGAGGACCTGGTGCAGGAGACCTACGCCAAGGCGTACGCGTCCTTCCACCAGTTCCGTGAGGGCACCAACCTCAAGGCGTGGCTGTACCGGATCCTCACCAACACCTTCATCAACTCGTACCGCAAGAAGCAGCGCGAGCCCCAGCGCAGCGCGGCCGAGGAGATCGAGGACTGGCAGCTTGCCCGTGCCGAGTCGCACATGTCGACCGGGCTGCGCTCCGCCGAGTCGCAGGCGCTGGACCATCTGCCCGACTCGGATGTCAAGGAAGCGCTCCAGGCGATCCCCGAGGAGTTCCGCATCGCCGTCTATCTCGCGGACGTCGAGGGCTTTGCGTACAAGGAGATCGCGGACATCATGGGGACACCCATCGGCACGGTGATGTCCCGGCTGCACCGGGGCCGCCGTCAACTCCGCGGCATGCTGGAGGACTACGCACGTGAGCGCGGTCTCGTCCCGGCCGGTGCGTCGGAGTCGGACGAAGCGAAAGGCTCGGGCTCATGAGCTGCGGAGAGCCGCACGAGACGGACTGCAGTGAGGTACTCGACCACCTCTACGAGTTCCTCGACCGTGAGATGCCGGACATCGATCGCACCAAGATCCAGCAGCATTTCGACGAGTGCTCGCCGTGCCTCGAGAAGTACGGGCTCGAACAGGCCGTGAAGAAGCTGGTCAAGCGGTGCTGCGGGCATGACGACGTGCCGACCGACCTGCGCGCCAAGGTCATGGGGCGGATCGATCTGATCCGCTCCGGTCAGTCGGTGCCCGAGCACGATGTGACCGCCGCGCCGCCGGAAGCCGAGAAACTCCTGAACCAGGAGTCCTGAACCTTCTGCCCGCGCAGGCACCGGTACCGCTTCACCCCGCGCCCGCCGCCCGTGCCACGCCCCCCGCAGGGTTCCCGCACGGTTCCCGCGCCCGCGGATCATCACCCGAACGTGGTAACCCGCGTCCCAGCGCCCGCGTGTCCCCGCCGCCCGGCCTAGGCTCCGGAGCCTGGACAGGCACGGCCGGGGGACGGGTATGCGGTGGGGGCGAGGCGGCGTGGAGGCGGTTCCGGTACGGGCCCGGGTGTACGCGACCTGTGTCGCCGTCTGCGCCCTGGCCTGCCTGGTCCCCCCGGTGCCGCGGACCCCCTGGTGGACCGTCGCGCTGCTCGCCGCGGTGTACGCGGCCTGTGAGCGCTGCGCCGGCCGCCGTTTCGCCGGCGCGTTCCACCCGGTGCTCTTCGCCGGCGCCTTCCTGCTGACACCGCCCGCCGCAGCGCTCGTACCGCTGCCCGGGACCCTGCTCGCCCCGGCGGCACGCCGGACGCCCCCGCTGCGGCGCCTCTGGCGGGCGGCCCGGCTGGCCCTCGCCCTCTGGGCCGCCGCGCGGGTGCACGGGGCGCTCGACGGGCCGCGCGCCGTCGCGGCGCCCGACTTCCCGTACGCCGTGCTGCCCGTCGCGGCCGCCGTCCTCGTCTTCTGCCTGGCCCTCGCCGTCCTCGACGGCGGGATCCGCGCCGCCGCCGAACGGCTGCCGACGCGCCGCGCCTGGCGCGGGCTGCTGGGCCCCTCCCTCGCACCCGCCGCGGTGCACGGGCTCGCCGGACTGATGACGGCCGTCCTGTGGCGCAGCCCCTACGGCCCCTGCGCCGCGCTGCTCGTGCTGCTGCCGATGGGCGTGTCCTGGTGGGCCTTCGCGCAGTACCACCGGGAGCGTGCCGCCCACCAGGCCACCATCCGCGCCCTCGTCCAGGCCGTCGACATCAAGGACGGATACACGCGCGGGCACAGCGAACGCGTCGGACAGGCGTCCATGATGATCGCCCGGGAACTCGGCATGGACGACGACCGCGTAGAACTCCTGCGCTTCGCCGGGATCCTGCACGACGTCGGCAAACTCGGCGTGCCCACCCGGCTGCTGCGCAAGGACGGCCCGCTCACCCCCGAGGAGCGCCGGGTGATCGAGCTGCATCCCGAGTACGGCCACGAAATGGTGCGAGGAATCGGTTTTCTGGGCGAGGCCCGCGCTGCGGTCCTGCACCACCACGAACGGCTCGACGGCAGCGGCTACCCCTACGGACTGACGGGCAGCCAGATCCCGGAGTGCGCACGGGTGGTGGCCGTCGCCGACGCCTTCGACGCGATGACGTCCACCCGCTCCTACCGCCGGGCCCGGCCGGTCGGGGCGGCGCTGGAGGAACTGGAGCGGTGCGCGGGCGCCCAGTTCGACCCGCGGATGGTCGAGGCGCTGGTAGAGGCCCTCGCCCGGGCGGGCGGCTGGCACCCCGTGGTCACCGCGGACGAGCCCGGTGCTGCGGCTCCCGCCGCCCCCGCGCCCGTTCCCGGCGGGCCGGGGGTACTGCGATGACCGCGCGCCGCCTCGTCCTGCTCACCGCCGCCCTCGTCGCAGCCGGATGCCTGGCCCACACCCTGTGCACAGGGCTCGACGCCAGGCCCGTCGCGCTGGCCTTCGGCGCGTTCGTCACCGTCGGCGAGCTGACCCGCTCCAGCGGCGCCCCGGTGCGGGAGGCCGCGCCGCTCGGTGCCGCGGGGGCACTGTCCTACGCGCTGCTCGGCGAGGCCGGGGGCCGCACCGGCGGGCAGGGCGCGGCGCAGGTCGTCGCCGTGGTGCTCGCCGCCTGTCTGCTCGGCAGCGTGCCGCACATCGCACGCGGCCGCGGACCGGTCACCGGCCATCTGGCCCGGCGGGTGCTCACCGTCGCCTTCGCCGCCGTCTGCTTCCAGCCCCTGTACCGCGAGGGCGCCTTCGGCGTCCGGCAGGGCCCCGGCCATGTGGTGCTGCTCCTCGCGCTCCTCGCCCTGACCGTGCTGTGCGACGCCGTGCTGGCCGCCGCGCTGGACCGCTCGCGCACCGGATGGCCGTTCCCCCAGCTGCTGCGCGACGAACTGCGCGCGCTGCCCTGCATCGGGACCGCGGTGTGCGCCACCGGCGCCGCGATGGCGCTCGCGGTCGATGTCGCCGGACTCTGGGCCCTGCCCGTGTTCGCACCGCCCCTGCTGCTGACCCAGCTCTCCTACCGGCGGTACGCCGCCGTCCGCACCACCTACCGCCAGACCATCGCCTCCCTCGCCCGCGCCACCGAGATAGCGGGCTGCACCCCCGCCGGACACGCCCGCCGGGTCGCCGCCCTGAGCCGGGCGGTGGGCCGGGACCTCGGCCTGTCCGCACCCGAGCTGACCGTCCTCGAATACGCGGCCCTCATGCACGACATCGGCCAGCTCAGCCTGGTCGATCCGGTGCCCGCGGGTGCCACCGCCGGGCTTCCGGCGGCCGAGCAGCGCAGGATCGCGCTGCTCGGCGGTGCCGTGGTGCGCCAGACCGGGGTGGACGCGGCGGTCGCCGTGGTCGTGGAGCGGCTGGCCGACCCGTATCCGGAGCAGCCGCTGGCCGCGCGGATCGTGCGCACGGTGAACGCGTACGAGGAGAAAGCCCGGGACACCGGGCCCGGCGGGCCGCTGGCCGCACTGGAGGAACTGCGGCTCGGCACCGCCCAGGATCACGCGCCCGACGTCGTCGAGGCCCTCGCCCGGGTGCTGGCGAGGGACTGTCTTACCCTGCCCCCGGCTGGGTAACCCATGGGTAATGAGCGCCTCTCAAGCCGCACGTGGTTGGATGCGAGAGAGCGGACGTACGGGGGCTTCGGCCGGCTCACTCCACGGAACTGGCAGGCGGGAATCGTGAGGATCTTCGGCAAGGGACGGCACCGGCCCTCCGCCTCATGGCGGCAGGCCACCGATCGCGCGTTCACGCTGATCGGTGACGGCCGGTACGAGGACGCGGGCGCCCTGCTGACCCGCGCCGCCGATCTGGAGCCCTGGCTGTCCGAATCCTGGTTCAACCTGGCCCTGCTGCACAAGTTCCGCCACGACTGGGAGCAGGCCCGGGCGGCGGGACTGCGCGCCGTGGCACTGCTGGAGCGCGAGTCCGGCGCCCCGGACTGGTGGAACGTCGGCATCGCCGCCACCGCCCTCCAGGACTGGCCGCTGGCCCGCCGCGCCTGGCAGGCGTACGGGCTCCAGGTGCCCGGCGCCAGCGCGGCCGCCGGGGAGCCCGCCGGGATGGAGCTGGGCAGCGCGGCCGTACGGCTGTCGCCGGAGGGCGAGGCCGAAGTGGTGTGGGGGCGACGGCTCGACCCGGCGCGGATGGAAGTGCTGTCGATTCCGCTGCCGTCGTCGGGGCGCCGCTGGGGCGAGGTCGTCCTGCACGACGGGGTGCCGCACGGGGAGCGCACCACTGCCGCCGGGCACGCCTATCCGGTGTTCGACGAGATCGAGCTGTGGGCCCCGTCGCCCGTCCCGACCTGGGTGGTGCTGCTGGAGGCGGCCACCGAGGGCGACCGGGACGCGCTGGAACGGCTCGCCTCCGACGCCGGGTTCGCCGCGGAGGACTGGTCGTCGTCCGTGCGGCTGCTGTGCCGGATGTGCTCCGAGTCGCGGATGCCGTCCGACGAGGGCGACGGCGTCCACCTCGACCCCCACGACCACAGCGAGCCGGGGCACCCGGGGCCGCTCGGCCACCGCACCGACGGACAGCTGTGGGTGCCGGAGCGCGAGTGCGGGGTGGCTGCGCCGGCTTCGCTGGTGAGGGGGTTGCTGGACGGGTGGGTTGCGGACAGCCCGGACTCGCGTGACTGGCGGGATCTGGAAGAGGTCTGTTAGGGCCTTCCGGCGGATCAAGACTGAGTGCCGTTGTCGGCTGCGGGTCTGTCGTAGCTGGTCGTCCCGCGAGGCAGAGCCGCATATCGATACAGCCCCCGCCCCTTCGGGGGCGCGGTCCCCGTACCCTGTATCAGCATCTACTCCCCGTTCTTTTCAGGAAGGCGTACGTCGGTCATGGCGCAGCAGGACACCGATCAGCAGCACGCGGGCGTGCTCCCCGTGGACGACGAGGGCTTCGTCATCGACACCGAGGACACCGAGGAGCGTGAGACCGCCTGGCGCGAGCGCGGCAGCTCGCGGCCGATCACGGTGGTCGGCAACCCGGTGCTGCACAAGGAGTGCAAGGACGTCACCGAGTTCGGCGCCGAACTCGACCAGCTGGTCGCGGACATGTTCGCCAGCCAGCGCGCCGCCGAGGGCGTGGGCCTCGCCGCCAACCAGATCGGCGTCGACCTGAAGGTCTTCGTCTACGACTGCCAGGACGACCAGGGCGCCCGGCATGTCGGCGTGGTCTGCAACCCCCGGGTCGTCGACCTGCCCGCCGACCGGCGCCGTCTTGACGACAGCAACGAGGGCTGCCTGTCCGTGCCGACCGCCTACGCGGCGCTGGCCCGCCCCGACTACGCCGAGGTGACCGGGCAGGACGAGAAGGGCAACCCGGTCAAGGTCCGCGGCACGGGTTACTTCGCCCGGTGTCTCCAGCACGAGACCGATCATCTGTACGGATACCTGTACATCGACCGGCTCTCGAAGCGGGAGCGCAAGGACGCGCTGCGGCAGATGGCCGAGAACGAACCCCGCTACCCCGTCGTGGCCAACGACTGAGGCCCTCGCGGGATGCGGTGCGCCGTGCGCCCGTGAACGGCGCCCGACCAGGAGTTTCTCTGGTCGGGCGCCGTTTTTCATGCCCTTTCCCCGACCCTGTGGATTCGATCTCTTGTTCCCATTTCTAGTCCCCGTGTCCCCTTTTCGATCCGCTGTGCGATATCTGCGGGAGGATTATCGGCACGGTGGGGTAGTGAAGGGCGCAAAGGCATTCCCAGCGCACCGGGTTTGGTGCTGAATGGAAGCGCGGGGATAGTGCAAACGGCGTACGCCCGGCTCGGCAGGGGGGTGTGCGCCCCCGACGGCTGAGAGGGGACAGTTCGTGCCTGCTTTCCCGTACCGCACCTCACCGGCGCCGCCCGCGGACGCGGTCACCGTTCCGCCCTTACTGGCCTTACCCGTGATCGAGACGGAGTTTCCCCGGCAGCGGCATCCGTATTGGCCCGCGCTCCAGCGCGGCACCCGCAGGTGGCTGCTGGAAAAGCGTCTCATGCCGGCCGACAAGATCGCCGCGTACGCCGACGGCCTGTGCTACACCGACCTGATCGCGGGCTACTACATCGGAGCCCCCGACGACGTCCTCCAGGCGATAGCCGACTACAGCGCCTGGTTCTTCGTCTGGGACGACTGCCACGACCGCGACATCGTGCACGGCCGCGCCGCTGCCTGGCGGCGCCTCAGAACCGATCTCCATACGGCAGTCGACGCCCCGCGAGCCCATCTGCGCCACCACGATCCGCTGGTGGCCGCCTTCGCGGACAGCGTGCTGCGGCTCTGCTCGTTCCTGTCCGGCACATGGGCCGCGCGCTTCGCCCGGCACTTCCACGCCGTGATCGAGGCGTACGACCGGGAGTACCACCATCGCACCGAGGGGATCGTCCCGACGGTGGAGGAATATCTGCGGCTGCGCCGTCTCACCTTCGCCCACTGGATCTGGACGGATCTTCTCGAACCGAGCGCCGGACAGGAACTCCCGGACACCGTGCGGAAACACCGTGCCTATCGGCGGGCCGCACTGCTGAGCCAGGAATTCGCCGCCTGGTACAACGACCTGTGCTCGCTCCCCAAAGAACTCGCGGGCGACGATGTGCACAATCTCGGAATCAGTCTTGTCGTCCACCGCGGAATGACTCCGCAGGACGCGGTCGCCGAACTCCGCCGCCGGATCGCGGAATGCGTCACGGAATTCCTGCACGCGGAACGCGAGGCGCTGAGGCTCGCCGACCGGATCGCCGACGGAACGGTGCGCGGAAAGGAAATGAGCACCGCCGTACTGTCCTGCGTCGGCAATATGCGCAACTGGTTCAGTTCCGTCTACTGGTTCCACCACGAATCCGGCCGCTACTCGGTCGACCGATGGGACGACCCGTCCACGCCCCCGTACGTCAGCGAACGAAACGGCAGGTGAGACATGACCGTCGACTCCGTACCATCCGGCGCGCGGCGGAGCGTCGGCAGCGAACCGGATGAGCCGCCCCTCGCGGGCGGCGCGCTGCCGCTCCTCGGCCACGGCTGGAAGCTGGTCCGCGACCCGCTGGCCTTCATGGCCGGGCTCCGCGACCACGGCGACGTCGTACGTCTGAGGCTCGGCCCCAGGACGGTGTACGCCGTCACCACGCCCGAACTCACCGGAGCGCTGGCGCTGAGCCCCGACTGGGCGGTCGACGGCCCCCTGTGGCAGTCCCTGGAGGGACTGCTCGGCAAGGAGGGCGTGGCGACCGCCAACGGCCCCCGCCACCGGCGCCAGCGCCGCACCGTCCAGCCCGCGTTCCGGGAGGCCGCCATCCCGGCGTACGCGCAGGTCATGGAGGAGGAGGCGCACGGGCTGACCGAGCGCTGGCGGTCCCTGGAGCGCGTCGACGGAACCGTCGACGGGACAGTCGACGGAACCTCCGAGTCCTTCCGGATCGCGGTGCGCATCGCCGCCCGGTGCCTGCTGGGCGGGGGGTACGACAAGTATGTGGACGAGCGGGCGGAGCGGCTGTGCGCCGCGCTCGCCACCGTGTTCCGCGGTATGTACCGGCGCATGGTCGTCCCGCTCGGCCCCCTCTACCGGCTTCCCCTGCCGCCCAACCGCCGCTTCGACCGGGCCCTGGCCGATCTGCATCTGCTGGTCGACGAGATCGTCGCCGAGCGCCGTGGCTCGGGCCGGACACCGGACGATCTGCTCACCGCGCTGCTGGCCGCGAAGGACGACGACGGCGCCCCCATCGGGGAGCAGGAGATCCACGACCAGGTCGTCGCGATTCTCACCCCCGGCAGCGAAACCGTCGCCTCCACCGTCATGTGGCTGTTCCAGGTCCTCGCCACCCATCCGGAATGCGCCGACCGGATACGCGACGAGACGGAATCGGTCACCGGAGGCCGTCCCGTCGCATTCGGGGACGTCCGCCGGCTGATGTACACGAACAATGCCGTCGTGGAGGCCATGCGGCTGCGTCCCGCCGTATGGATTCTCACCCGGCGCGCGGTCCGCGACACCGAACTCGGCGGCCATCGCATTCCGGCCGGGGCCGACATCGTCTACAGCCCGTACGCCGTCCAGCGCGACGCGCGATCCTATGCGCACAGCCTGGAGTTCGACCCCGACCGCTGGCTTCCGGAGCGTGTGGGGGAGGTGCCGAAATACGCCATGAGCCCGTTCGGTACGGGCAATCGGAAGTGCCCGAGCGACCACTTCTCGATGGCTCAGCTGACGCTCGTCACGGCCGCCGTGGCGACGGCGTTCCGTCTGGAACAGGCGCCCGGGTCCGACGACTCGACCCGGGTCGGCATCACCCTCCGCCCCCAGCGCCTGCTGCTGAAACCGGTCCCCAGGTGACCGCCCGGGGCCGCCGGTGACGCCCCGGCGCGCGTTCAGGCGGCTTCCGGGCCCCGGAACGCGGGAGGCGGGGTGACGGGGGCGCGAGGCACGGGGGCCGGCACCTGTGACGCCCTACGCTGGCGTCGTGACGCCGAAGATGCCTGAAACGCCGAAGCCCGCCAGCTCTCGCCCCGACGCCGGGGCGAACGGCGGACGTGTGCCGTCGGCTGCCGCGGTACGGGCCGCTGCCGAGCTGGAGCGGTGGCGTGCTGACCCGGACTACCAGGCGGAGATCGCCTCAGTCCGGGAGGACATGGCCGCGCTCAGGGCGTGGTGACGTCTGCCGGTCCGCGTCGGTCCGTGCTCGTGGCGCGGCTCAGAACGCCAGCTCGTAGCTGAGGAGCATCAGCGTCTCGTCGAGGTGGGGGATGGGGTTCCAGTCGCGCGACGGGGCGCGGGTGAAGCCGAGGCGGTGGTAGATGCGGTGGGCCGCGTGCATGGCGGAATCGGTCGACAGGACGATGCCGGTGCAGCCCTCTACCGCCCTCGCCCGGTCCATGCAGGCCCGCACCAGCGCCTCGCCCGCGCCCCGGCCGCGCGCCGCCCGAGCGACCGCCAGCATCCGTATCTCCGCCTCCCCGGGCCGGGCGATGTCGGCCATGGGGCCGCCGGACGACGGTACGAAGGTCACGCCGCCCAGCACCTGCCCGTGCTCCGTGGCGACCAGCACCTCGGCGGCGGCCGCCCGCTTGGCCACGTCCTTGAGCTGGGCGAGATACGGGTCGGCCGCACCGAAGGTCAGCAGCCCGTCGTCGAGGTAGGCCGCGGCCGTGATCTCGCCGAGGGTGGCGTACTCGCTCGGGTCCGCCTTCCTGATCACGAGGTCCATGGCACCGAGTGTGCCGGACGGGTACGACAACGGGCCGCCGGATTTCCTCCCGGCGGCCCGGCGGCCCGGTATGCGTGGCGGAGTCCCGACGTCTGGTGCCACGCCCAGCGCCACGCCTAGTGGCTCGCCCCCGCTGTCGCCGACGGCTGTTCCACCCGTACCCCTGGGTCGCCCGCGTCGGCCGTGTAGTCCGACGGGCTCGTCTCGTCGGTGCCCTCGGGAGCCTTCAGCGCCTTCAGGGCCACCGTGAGGACGAGTGTGACGGCGGCGTTCAGGACGAAGGCCGTCAGGCCGATGTAGCCGATCTCGCCGATCCCCGGGATCTCCTTCGCCGAGCCGCCGAAGTGCGCCTGCGTCGGCGAGGCCACCCCGTACGCGGCGACGGTGCCGTAGACCATGCCGACCGCCCAGCCCGCGAGCAGTGCCCAGCGGTGGAACCAGCGGGTGAACAGGCCGCCGACCAGGGACGGGAAGGTCTGGAGGATCCAGATGCCGCCCAGGAGCTGGAAATTGATGGCGACCGTCTTGTCCATCGTCAGGACGAAGACCAGCGCGCCCACCTTCACCAGCAGCGACACGAGCTTGGAGACCCGGGTCTCCTGGGCCGGTGTGGCGTCCGGCTTGATGAAGTCCTTGTAGATGTTGCGGGTGAAGAGGTTCGCCGCCGCGATGGACATGATGGCCGCCGGGACGAGCGCCCCGATGCCGATCGCCGCGAAGGCCACCCCCGCGAACCAGGCCGGGAACATGTTCTCGAACAGCTGCGGGATCGCCAGCTGGCCGTTGGTGACCTTCACCCCGGCCGCGATCGCCATGAAACCGAGCAGCGCGAGCAGGCCCAGCATCAGGGAGTACAGCGGCAGGATCGTGGTGTTGCGGCGGATCACGTCACGGCTCTTCGAGGACAGCGTCGCGGTGATCGAGTGCGGGTACATGAACAGCGCGAGCGCCGAGCCCAGCGCCAGCGTGGCGTACGTCCACTGGCCCGCCTCGGCCGGTGCGAGGGCGCCGCGCGGCTTGCCGGTGGCCGGGTTGACCTGGGCGAACGCCTGGCTCGCCTTGGCGAAGACGTCGTCGAAGCCGCCCAGCCGGATCGGGATGTAGATGATCGCCACCGCGATCACGATGTAGATCAGCGCGTCCTTCACGAACGCGATCAGCGCGGGCGCCCGCAGCCCCGACGAGTAGGTGTACGCCGCCAGCACACCGAAGGCGATCAGCAGCGGCAGGTCCTTCACGAACCCGTTGGAGCTCGACCCGCCGCCGACGCCCATCACGTCCAGCACGGCCTGGATGCCGACGAGCTGGAGCGCGATGTACGGCATCGTCGCGAGGATGCCGGTCACCGCGACCGCCAGCGACAGGCTCTTGGAGCCGAACCGGCCGCGCACGAAGTCCGAGGTCGTCACATAGCCGTGCCGGTGCGACACCGACCACAGCCGCGGCAGGAAGACGAAGATCAGCGGGTAGACCAGGATGGTGTACGGCACCGCGAAGAAGCCGGCCGCGCCCGCCGCGTAGACCGCCGCCGGGACGGCGACGAAGGTGTACGCCGTGTAGAGGTCGCCGCCGAGCAGGAACCAGGTGACCCAGGTGCCGAACGACCGTCCGCCGAGACCCCACTCGTCCAGCGAGTGCTCGTTCTCCGCCCGGCGCCAGCGTGCCGCGAGGAAGCCCAGCACCGTGACGGCGAGGAAGAAGAAGACGAAGACACCGAGTGCGACACCGTTCACGCCGTCCTTCACTCCGACGCACCCCCCTCGGCGGCGGAACCGTGGGCAGCGTGGAGACGCCGGAGGCGCTGGTCGCGCTGCCAGAGCCGGTACGCCGTCATGGTGAGCGCCGTGGAGATCAGCACCCAGGCCATCTGGTACCAGTAGAAGAACGGGATGCCGATGAACTCCGGGTCGGTCTTGGCGTAGGAGCCGACCCACAGCATCGCCACGAAGGGCACGAGCAGGCAGAAGGCGACGGCGACCCGTAACGGCGTCACCATCGGCGGTCCGGACACTTCCGTTGCGTCTGACATCAGGCGACTCCGTCCCCTCGCGCGAGGCCTCGATAACCGCTGGTAACGCGCAGGCAATGTAGGGGACGGTGTCGGCGAACCGGAAGACGTCATCCGGACATCGCTGCGCAAAATCGCAACGAGCGAACGGGGTTTGAGGTGACGTCAGACGTCACCTCCACGCCGGCGGGTCAGTCCTGAGGCTGCTCGGGGCAGTCCTGAGGCCGCTTGGCTCAGCCCTGAGGCTGCTCGGCTCAGCCCTGAGGCTGCTCGGCTCAGCCCTCAGGACCGCTCGGATCAGTCCTGAGGCCGCTTCAGACGCGCGACGAACTTGTAGCGGTCGCCCCGGTACACCGACCGCACCCACTCCACCGGCAGCCCGTCGCGGTCCACGGAGTGCCGGGAGAGCATCAGCATCGGCAGGCCCACGTCGGTGCTGAGCAGCCCCGCCTCCCGCGGGGTGGCCAGCGAGGTCTCGATGATCTCCTCGGCCTCCGCGAGATGGACGCCGTAGACCTCGGCGAGGGCCGTGTAGAGGGACGTGTACTTCACCAGGGAGCGGCGCAGCGCCGGGAAGCGCTTGGCGGACAGATGCGTGGTCTCGATGGCCATCGGCTCGCCGTTCGCCATCCGGAGCCGCTCGATGCGCAGCACCCGCCCGCCCGCCGTGATGTCGAGGAGTTCGGCGAGCCGGTGGTCGGCGGTGATGTAGCCGATGTCCAGCAGCTGTGAGGTCGGTTCCAGGCCCTGGGCGCGCATGTCCTCCGTGTAAGAGGTGAGTTGCAGCGCCTGTGACACCTTGGGCTTGGCGACGAAGGTGCCCTTGCCCTGGATGCGCTCCAGCCGGCCCTCGACGACCAGTTCCTGGAGGGCCTGGCGCACGGTGGTGCGCGAGGTGTCGAACTCCGCCGCCAGCGTGCGCTCGGGCGGGACGGGCGTGCCAGGGGGCAGCGTCTCCGTCATCTCGAGCAGATGCTTCTTCAGACGGTAGTACTTGGGCACACGCGCGGTACGGACGGCCGCCCCACCCTCGTTCTCCGCACTGCTGACGTCGGTGCTCATCTTCCGCCTTCCGGCTCCGGGTGCCGTTGCGGCCCGCCTGTCGTGCACAGCCGGCCGTGGTGGCCCACATCGTGGCACGCCTGCGAGCGGGACGGTCCCGCTCTTTGGTGATCCCTTCTGTATACCGTCGCATTCCTTGATGGTCTAGTCCACCCCGCCCAAATGGTCCAGTCGGTTGTCTCGCCATTGGTCTACCCGTTTTCGCTGGGTTCCTACTTAAAGGTCCTTTCATATGTAGGTCGCGTAACGGAGTCTCCAGCCCCGGTGAACACCCTTGACAGGCCTATTGGTCTGGGCCATTCTCCCGGTGCTGGTCTACACCATTGGTCCAGTTCCCGGCCCCACGGGCGGTACGGCGTCGACGCTCTGACCGCGGGGGAGGCGGGGGGGTTTGTGGCATCCCTGAGGAGGGTGGCGTGAAGCGCAAGCTGGTAGCAGCGATCGGTATCGCGGGCATGATGGTCTCCATCGCGGCATGTGGGGGCAACGACAGCAAGGACTCCGGCAAGAGCGGTGCCGACGCCAAGGAGCTGACCGTCTGGCTCACCGTCGACGCGCAGAACAACTGGCCCGACCTCGTGAAGGCCGCCGACGCGGCGGTGGCCAAGAAGCACCCCGGCATCAAGATCAAGCACGAGTACTACGGCTGGCCCGACAAGAACACCAAGCTCGACGCCGTCCTGGCCACCGACAAGGCGCCTGACGTGGTCGAGATGGGCAACACCGAGATGCTCGGCTACATGGTCAACGGCGCCTTCGCGCCCGTGGACACCGCCAAGTTCACCAACTCCGCCCAGTGGCTGGACGGCCTCAAGACCTCCGTCACCTACCAGGGCAAGACCTACGGCGTGCCGTACTACGCGGGCGGCCGTGTCGCCAACTGGCGCAAGGACGTCTTCGCCGCCGCGGGCGTCAAGTCCGTCCCGAAGACGTACAACGACCTCACCGCCGCCCTCGACAAGGTGCAGAAGAAGCAGGGCGACAAGTTCAGCGCCTGGTACCAGCCCACCCGTGACTGGTACGCGGCCATGTCCTTCGTCTACGACGCCGGCGGCTCCATCGCCAAGGAGGAGGGCGGCCAGTGGAAGGGCAGCCTCTCCTCGCCCGAGTCCCTCAAGGGCCTCACCGACTTCAAGAATGTCGTCGACAAGTACATGCACGGCGACAAGACCAAGGACGAGTCCGACCGCTACATCGTCTACGGCCAGGGCAAGTCCGGCATGATCTTCGGTGCCGCGTGGGAGGGAGCGACCTCCGCCGACCCGAAGAACGACAAGACCGGCAAGCTCAAGGACAACCTCGAGAACTTCGTGATGCCCGGCCCCTCCGGCAAGAACATGCCGGTGTTCCTGGGCGGTTCCGACCTCGCGATCCCCACCCGCTCCGGCGCCCAGGCGGTCGCCGCCGAGTGGATCGAGGCGTTCACCGGCCCCTCCGGCCAGAAGGGCCTGATCGCCAAGGGCAACCTGCCCAACAACAAGACCGACCTCGCGACCCTGAAGAGCGACCCCGCGACGGCGGTCCCGGCCACCGCGGCCGAGTCCAACTGGTTCGTCCCGATGGCCCCCGGCTGGGGCAAGGTCGAGAAGGCCCAGGTGCTGCAGACCATGCTCCAGAACATCGGCACCGGCAAGAAGTCGGTGGAGGCGGCCGCCAAGGAGGCGGACGCCGCGATCGACAAGGTCATCAACAACAAGTGACCTGACCGCAGGGCCCCGTACGGTCCCGGGCACCGCTCCCGGGGACGGGGCCCTGCGTCCCGTACGGCCGCGCACGCCGAGTCGCCGCGAAGGCGCCCACCGGCGTGCCGCCCGGGCCGTGCGGGACGTCGCCTTCTCTCCGTACGACCCGAGGGACCGCAGGAGCGCCCGATGAGTTCCGCAGACACGACCACCCCAGCGAAGGTGCCGCCCCCGCGGCAGGCGCCGCCACCGGCCGCCCCGGACCGGCCACGCAGAACGCGGACGCCGGGCGGGGCCTCGGTGCCCTGGCTGCTGCTCGCCCCTTGTCTGCTGGTCCTCCTGCTGGTCATGGGCTACCCCCTGGTCCGGCTGGTCACCCTGTCCTTCCAGGCTTTCGGCCAGCCCCAGCTGTGGGGCTTCAAGCCCGCCGAGTGGGTCGGGTTCGACAACTTCTCCACGGTGCTCGGCGACAGCGAGTTCTGGGCCGTGGTCGTGCGCACGATCATCTTCGCGGGTGGCTGTGTGATCCTCACGATGGTCGGCGGCATGGCGCTCGCGCTGCTGCTCCAGAAGGTCTCCGGCTGGCTGCGCATACTGATCAACATCGTCCTGGTGGCGAGCTGGGGCATGCCGGTCATCGTGGCCACCACCGTCTTCAAGTGGCTCTTCGACTCGGACTACGGCGTCTTCAACGCCGTGCTCAGCCGCCTCCCCGGGGTCGACATGATCGGCCACAACTGGTTCGCCAGCGGCCCTGAGGGTCTTGCGGTGATCATGCTCCTTGTGGTGTGGGGCGCGGTGCCGTTCGTGGTCATCACGCTCAGCGCGGGTCTGACCCAGGTGCCCAAGGAACTGGAGGAGGCCGCGCGGCTCGACGGCGCGGGCGGCTGGGGCGTCTTCCGCTTCGTCACCCTGCCGATCCTCAAGCCCGTCATCGTGATGCTCACGACCCTCTCGGTGATCTGGGACATGGGTGTCTTCCCGCAGGTCTTCGTGATGCGCGGCGGACACCCCGAACCGGAGTTCCAGGTGCTCAACACCTACTCCTACGACCGCGCGTTCGTGGTCAACGACTATGCGCAGGGCTCGGCGATCGCCCTGATCACCGTGCTCCTGCTGCTGGGCGTGGTCGCGGTCTACATGCGCCAGATGCTTTCGATCGGAGAAGTGGAGTGAACAGCATGAGCGGCACGCTCTCCTCCGCGGCGCCCGGGACCCCCGCGGCCCCCACCGCAGCCGCCCCGGCCCGCCGCCGGAACTCGAAGCTCGGCTGGAACATCCTCGGCCTGCTCGTCTTCCTCGTCGCCGGCTTCCCGCTCTACTGGATGCTCAACACCGCGTTCAAGCCGGCCAAGGACGCCATCGATCCGGACCCGAGCCTGCTGCCCACCGGCCTCACGTTCGACAACTTCCGCCGGGCGCTGGACATCGCCGACTTCTGGGGCCCGGTCGGCCGCAGCCTCGTGGTGTCGGTCTCGGTCGTGGTGATCGGCGTGGTCGTCGGCACCCTCGCCGCGCTGGCCATCTCCCGCTTCGCCTTCCGGGGCCGCAAGGTCGTCATCGTGGGCATCCTGGCCGTCCAGATGGTCCCGCTGGTCGCGATGATCATCCCGGTCTTCCTGCTGCTCAACGATCTGCACCAGTACGACAAGCTGACCGGCCTGATCATCACGTATCTGACCTTCATCCTGCCCTTCACGGTGTGGACGCTGCGCGGCTTCATCGTCAACATCCCCAAGGAGCTGGAGGAGGCCGCGATGGTCGACGGCTGCTCCCGCACCGCCGCCTTCATCCGTGTCGTCTTCCCGCTCCTCGCCCCCGGCATGGTCGCCACCTCGGTCTACGGCTTCATCCAGGCCTGGAACGAGTACCTGTACGCCCTGATGCTGCTCAGCCAGGACCACCAGACCGCGACCGTGTGGCTCGGCAACTTCACCACCAAGCACGGCACCGAGTACGCCCCGATGATGGCCGGCGCCACGATGATGGCGGTACCGATCGTCGTCCTCTTCCTCCTCGTCCAGCGCAAGATGGCCGCGGGCCTGACCGCGGGCGCCGTGAAGGGATGACGCGACCCGTGACGACATTCGCCAGTGGCACCGACACTGTGACTCGCGACGCCCTCACCGTCCTCCAGCCCGGCTTCCCCGGCACCACAGCCCCCGACTGGCTGCTG
Organism: Streptomyces sp. YIM S03343; assembly: GCF_054729195.1. Taxonomy (NCBI): domain Bacteria; kingdom Bacillati; phylum Actinomycetota; class Actinomycetes; order Kitasatosporales; family Streptomycetaceae; genus Streptomyces; species Streptomyces sp. YIM S03343. Next base: position 3,182,171 of record NZ_JBPUKX010000001.1, on the reverse strand, counting down.
CGCCGGCTCGGCGAGGGCCTCGCCTCCGTGGGCCTGTTCGGCCGCAACATCGACTCACCGGAGCAGGTGGCGGCGCTCACCGCCCAGCTGCGCGCCGAACGCGACGACGTCCTGGTCGCCGTAGACGAGGAGGGCGGCGACGTCACCCGCCTCGAAGTGCGCACCGGATCCTCGTTCCCCGGCAACCACGCCCTCGGCGCCGTGGACGACACCGAGCTCACCCGGGAGGTCGCCGCCGAACTCGGCCGCCGCCTCGCGGAGTGCGGCGTCAACCTCAACTGGGCACCGTCGGCCGACGTGAATTCCAACCCGGCCAATCCGGTGATCGGCGTGCGCTCCTTCGGTGCCGACACCGACCTGGCCGCCCGGCACACCGCCGCCTATGTCACCGGGCTCCAGTCGGCGGGGGTGGCCGCCTGCACCAAGCACTTCCCCGGGCACGGCGACACCGCCGTCGACTCCCACCACGCGATGCCGCGCATCGACGCGGACGCCGCGCTGCTGGAGTCCCGCGAACTGGCCCCGTTCCGCGCGGCGATCGCCGTCGGCACCCGGGCCGTGATGAGCGCGCACATCCTGGTCCCGGCCCTGGACCCGGAACGCCCCGCGACCCTCTCCCACCGCGTCCTGACCGGCCTGCTGCGCGAACGCCTCGGCTACGACGGCCTGATCGTCACCGACGGCATGGAGATGCAGGCCATCGCCGCCACCTACGGCATCGAGCGGGGCAGCGTGCTGGCCGTCGCGGCGGGCGCGGACGCGATCTGCGTGGGCGGCGGCCTGGCCGACGACGAAACGGTACGGCGTCTGCGTGACGCGCTGGTGACGGCCGTACGCACCGGCGAACTGGCGGAGGAACGCCTGGCGGAGGCGGCTCACCGGGTCCGGGCCCTGGCGACCTGGACGACGGAGCACCGTGTGCTGATGCGTACGGCCGTCACCCCGGACATAGGCCTGACGGCAGCCCGCAGGGCCCTGAGGATCACCGGCACCGCCGCCCCGCTCACCTCGCCCCCCTATGTCGCCGCGCTCACCCCGGTGGCGAACATCGCGGTGGGCGACGAGACCCCGTGGGGGGTGGCAGCGGATCTGACCCGGCTGCTGCCCGGCACGTCGACGGGCACCTTCACCGGCGACGGCGCAGGCCCCGCGGCCCTCTCGGCAGCGGGCGACCGCCGCATGGTGGTCGTGGTGAGGGACGAACACCGCCACCCGTGGATGTCCGGGGCCCTGGACACGATTCTGGCGGCCCGCCCGGACACGATGATCGTAGAAATGGGAGTCCCCCAGTCCCCGCCCCGCGGCGCGCTCCACATCGCCACGCACGGCGCGGCGAGGGCTTGCGGCAGAGCAGCAGCAGAGGCCCTGACGGGGACAACGACCGCCTGAGGCGGAGTCTCGCCCCCGCCGCCCCCGTACCCCCGCTCCTCAAACGCCGGAGGGGCTGATTTCAGCCCGTCCGGCGTTTGAGGACGAGGCCCGAAGGGCCGACAAGGGGGTCTGGGGGCGCAGCCCCCAGGGCCGGGAACGGGAAGGGGCGGCGGGGGCGAAAAAACCCACCCCGCCGCCCCACCCACCGGACCGGCCGGATCAGATCCCCTGCCACGCCGGCTTGTTGTCGTACGCGTGCCGGAAATACCCCGCCAGCTTCAGCTTCGACGCAGCAGCCTCATCAACCACAACCGTCGCATGCGCATGCAACTGAAGCGCAGACCCGGGACACACCGCAGCAACCGGCCCCTCCACAGCCGCAGCCACCGCATCCGCCTTCTGCTCCCCGGTGGCGAGCATCACCAGATGCCGCGCAGACAGAATCGTCCCGATCCCCTGCGTGATCACGTGATGCGGAACCTGCTCGATGTCACCCTCGAAGAAGCGCGCGTTGTCCACGCGGGTCTGCTCCGTCAGCGTCTTGATGCGCGTGCGCGAGGCGAGCGACGAGCAGGGCTCGTTGAACCCGATGTGCCCGTCGGTCCCGATGCCGAGCAGCTGAAGATCCGCCCCGCCGGCCTCGACGAGCGCACGGTCGTAGGAGTCGGCCGCGGCCTGCACGTCGGAGGCCGTCCCGTCGGGCCCGATGAACGCGTCGATCCCGACCTCGAGCGGCTCCAGGCACTCACGGATGAGCACCGAGCGGTACGACTCGGGGTGATCGGCGGGCAGCCCGACGTACTCGTCGAGCTGGGCGAACCGCGCCTTGGACACGTCCACCGCGCCGGAGCGGACGCGGGCGGCGAGCGCCTGGTAGATGGGCAGCGGGGTCGAGCCGGTGATCACACCGACGAGGGCGTCGGGCTTGTGCCCGAGGAGCTTTGCCACGGCATCGGCGATCAGCTCGCCACCCGCCTTGGCGTCCGGGACGATGACAACTTCCATGCTGGCCTGCCGTTCTGAAGCCCCGGAGAGGCCCGGGAACTGGGGTTTCGATACGGGGATCCGGCACTGCGCCCCGCGCGGACGCCGTACCGGAGTCCGCACCGGAGCCGGTGTTGGCTCCCATGTGGTTTAGACCAATCTATAGTCTAGTCGACGGCCCCCGCACCCGGCGCCCTTACCGCACAATCCGCTCAGGACAGGCGCGAGTGCCCCCGGCGGAGTGAAATGGGAGCCGTCACCGCCATTCGGTCACCGCTCAGGGCGGGTAGGGCGTGTTTCGAAAGTCCCGCCTGCCCCGCGGCGTCTGGCACGCACGCTCGCGGCGTTGCCGAAACGCCCGAATAGCTCCGCTATTAGGGCGCTCCGGCGCCTTGCGATCGCACGCACCAGACGCCGCGGGGCCCGCCCTTCGGGCGGACGACGGGACTTTCGAAACACGCCCTAGCCGTCCGCGCCCCTGCTTCGGGAGGACCCCGCATGACGACCGCCAAGCCCCCCGACCCCCGAGCCGACCTGCCCGGCCGGATCATGGCCCGTGAGACGGCCGAGCAGCCCGCGGTGCTGCGGCGGATCCTGGCGGAGGGCGCCCCGGCGATCCAGCGTGTGGCGCGGGAGATCGCGGCCCGCCGCCCCCGCTTCGTCCTGCTGACCGCGCGCGGCACCTCCGACAACGCCGCCCTGTACGGCAAATACCTGCTGGAGATCCGCGCAGGCCTGCCCTGCGGGCTCACCTCGATGTCCACGTTCACGGCCTACGGCGCCCGCCTCGACCTCACCGACGTGCTGATGATCGGCGTCAGCCAGTCCGGCGGCTCGCCCGACCTGGTCGCCTCGACCTTCGCCGCCCGTGAGGCCGGCGCGATCACGCTGGCCGTGACCAACAACCCCGACTCGGCGCTGGCCGGGGTGTCCGAGTACCACATCGACATCCTGGCCGGGCCGGAGCGTGCCCTGCCCGCGACCAAGACGTACACCGCCTCCCTGCTCGCCCTGTACCTCTTCGCCGAGGGCATGCGCGACGCCGAGGGCAGCCCCGCGACGGCGCTCCAGCCGCTGCCGGACCTCGCCGAGCGGCTCCTTGACCGCCGGGACGAGGTCCGTGCTCTGGCGGCCCGCTACCGCTTCGCCGAGCGCATGGTGCTCACCTCGCGCGGCTACGGCTACCCCACCGCCAAGGAGGCCGCCCTCAAGCTGATGGAGACGAGCTACGTCCCCGCCCTCTCCTACTCCGGCGCCGATCTGCTGCACGGCCCGCTCGCCATGGTGGACAACGTCTCCCCGGTCATCGCGGTCGTCCCCGACGGCAAGGGCGGCGAGGCCCTGCGGCCCGTCCTGGACCGGCTGCGCGGGCGCGGTGCGGACCTCATGGTGGTCGGCCCGCGGGGCGAGGTCGAGAAGGCGTCGGCGGGCTTCGTACTGCCCACCGAGGACGTTCCGGAGGAGGTCCAGCCGATCCTGGAGATCATTCCGCTCCAACTGCTCGCCTACGAGATCGCCGTCGCGCGCGGCCGGGATCCGGACGCTCCCCGGGCGCTGGCGAAGGTCACCGAAACGCGCTGACATGAACACTCCGTGATACGACGGAGAGCGCTTCCCGCACCCCCGCCGAAATCGCCCTGCTTTTCTCGCCCCGCGGGCGTCCCGGGGCGGCTAGGCTGCGAAAGCACCGACAACGAACTCCCTCCAACACATGGACACGGATAGTGGTCTAGTCCAGAATTGGCGGAGGACGACAAGACGACTCGACAACACGACTTCCGCCTTCCCCGCACAGGAGGGCGGACGAGGGTCCGGAGCTCTCTGCCCTGACTGCCCCGGCTCCTCATCATCGGCCGGCCGGGACCGCACACCCCGCGGCCGACATTGCTCCGGGCTGCGGTGCCGGTGAGGGTTGAGGGTCCCTCTCAGGCGCCGCGGCCCGCGGGTGTTTCCGGGCCGGGGCTTCGGGACGGTACAAACCGCCGGGTACGCTCACAGACGTGCCCTCCATGAACGAACTGGTCCGCCAGCACACCGCGCTCGACGACTCCGACCTCGAGTGGCTCCATCTGCTGGTCTCGGAGTGGCAGCTGCTCTCCGACCTCTCCTTCGCCGACCTGGTCCTGTGGGTCCCCACCCTGGACGGCACGCGCTATGTCTCCGTGGCCCAGATGCGCCCCAACACCGGCCCCACCTCCTACCAGGACGACATGGTCGGCCACCTGGTCCCGCGAGGCCGCAGGCCCCTGCTGGACGCGGCGCTGGACCAGGGCCGGATCGTGCGCGAGGGCGACCCGGAGTGGCGCGAGGAGGTCCCGGTACGGGTCGAGTCGATCCCGGTACGGCGTGAGGGGCGCGTTCTCGGGGTGATCGCCCGCAACACCAATCTGCTGACCGTGCGCACCCCGAGCCGTCTCGAACTGACGTATCTCCAGAGCGCGTCCGACCTGGCGCAGATGATCGCGGCCGGTTCCTTCCCGTTCCCCGGCCAGCAGGTCGACATGGACGCCTCGCCGCGCGTCGGCGACGGACTGATCCGCCTGGACGCCGAGGGCCTCGTCCAGTACGCCTCCCCGAACGCCCTGTCGGCCTACCACCGCCTCGGTCTCGCCGCCGACCTCGTGGGCCACCATCTGGGCGTGACCACGGCGGAACTCGCGCCCACCCGGGGTCCGGTGGACGAGGCGCTGAGCAAGGTGGCCAGCGGCTGGGCGCCCCGGGAGTTCGAGATCGAGGGCGAGGACGGGGTGATCCAGTTCCGGGCGATCCCGCTCAAGCCCAAGGGCACCCGTGTGGGTTCCCTGGTGCTGCTGCGGGACGTCACGGAACTGCGTCGCCGCGAGCGTGAGTTGATCACCAAGGACGCGACCATCCGGGAGATCCACCACCGGGTCAAGAACAACCTCCAGACGGTCGCCGCGCTCCTCAGGCTCCAGGCCCGCAGGATCGACTCGGAGAGCGGCCGCGAGGCCCTGGAGGAGGCCGTACGGCGGGTCGGCTCCATTGCGATCGTGCACGAGACGCTCTCCCAGAACCTCGACGAGCGCGTGGAGTTCGACGAGATCGCCGACCGGGTGCTCTCGATGGTCGCCGAGATCTCCCCGGGCAAGGTCACCGGCCGCCGCAGCGGGCGCTTCGGCATACTCGACGCCGTGGTCGCGACCCCGCTGTCCATGGTGCTGACCGAGGTCCTCCAGAACGCCCTGGAGCACGGCTACGGCCAGGGCGACACGGGCACGGTCGAGGTCTCCGTGGTGCGCGGCGGTACGACGAAGGAGGCGCACCTGCTGGTCACGGTGCAGGACGACGGCGTGGGCCTGCCCGAGGGCTTCGACCCGCACACCTCGGGCAACCTGGGGCTCCAGATCGTACGGACCCTGGTGGAGGGCGAGTTGGGCGGCACGTTCGACATGGTGCCGGCGCCGGAGCGGGGGACCAGGGTGATCCTGGACATCCCGGTGAACTCGCACAAGTAGCCGGGCCCGGCCCCTGGCCGACCGGTGCTTCCGGACAGCAAAGAGCCCCGGACCGTCCTTGGTCCGGGGCTGAGTGCTCGTTGCTTAGCGCATCGGGGTACTGCGCGCTGCGGCTCGGGGGCGGGAGTTGCGTACTCGCTGCACGCGCCGCCAAGCTCAGGCTGTCGCTAGGGGTGGTTGTGTCAGGCGGAGGCCTGACGGGCCCGGTTGCGGGCGGCGCGGCGCTTCATTGCGCGGCGCTCGTCCTCGCTGAGACCACCCCAGACGCCGGAGTCCTGACCGGACTCGAGCGCCCACTGCAGACACTGCTCGATCACCGGGCAGCGACGGCAGACAGCCTTGGCTTCCTCGATCTGCAGCAGCGCGGGACCAGTGTTGCCGATGGGGAAGAAGAGCTCGGGGTCTTCCTCGCGGCACACGGCGTTGTGACGCCAGTCCATGGCTGCTACCTCTCCTTGGTATTACGTGCGGGTTGCGGTTTGCTTGTGAATGTGAACGCTTTCACGAATCCCCTGACAAGGGAAGGGCCTAGCGCCAGGTTCCCTGGCGTGGGTCCTGTGATTCGTGGAGGGGTTCTGGTGATCAGCGGAGGCCGATGTGGCGGGCCGTCCCGATCGCCACGTAGAGACTCGCAAACCTCAGCGGCGGATACAACCCCTACTGGAAAGTTTTTTTTGATTCCTCGGTGTCGACTAGGTCACAGCCCTACTTCCATGGGGTGGATCCTGGCCTAAACGTTCGACTGAAAGGACTTTAGCGGAATCCACTCACACAATCACACGCAGTGCACGGCGTACGCCTGTGAACGTCACGCTAGTTCGCAGTCCGAGGTGGTCACCGTCCATCTGAAGGGGCAGGGGGACCTTCGAATGCAAGGTGAAGCGGTCCAGATCATGCAGTGAGAGGGCGTGCTTGCCATGGGGGCCGTGCTCGGGGGACGAAGTGAGAAGTTGTGTGACATACCGGGCGGTGGAAGCGGCCGACAGACGGCTGAGACCGAGTACGTCGAGCCCTGTATCGAACGAGGCCTTAGGCGACGCGTACACCGGGCGATTGCCCAGATAGGTCCACGGAGCCGTGTTGCAGACTATGGAAAGCACCAAATCGGTCACGGGTTCGGCGTTAGGCCGCTCAATTGTGATTGTCCCGCGTCGTCGGTGCGCTTCTCCGAAGAACTGACGCATCGCCTGACGCACATAGAGCGCGTGTGTCGATTTCCTGCCGCGTTCCCGCTGCTGTTCGACCCGGCCGACCACACCGGCGTCGAATCCGAGTCCCGCGTTGAAGGTGAACCAGCGGGAGGGCACCCCTTCGTCGGCGGTGCCGGGGGTACCGCCGGCCAGTCCGAGCCCGACCGTGCGCTCCCGGCTCTCGCGCAGCGCGTCCAGCAGCGCGCCGGTGGCCTCGACGGGGTCGTTGGGCAGACCCAGGGCGCGGGCGAAGACATTGGTCGAGCCTCCGGGGACCACGGCGAGACCGGGGCGCCGGTCGGGGTCGGGGCCGTCGTGCAGCAGGCCGTTGACGACCTCGTTGACCGTGCCGTCGCCGCCCAGCGCGACGACCAGGTCGATGTCCTCGCCATCAGCGGCGTCGCGGCCCAGATCGCGTGCGTGGCCGCGGTACTCGGTGGTGACCACCTCGAGCTTCATCTCACTGGCGAGCGCGTGGATCAGCACATCGCGCGTACGTGCGCTGGTGGTGGTTGCCGCCGGGTTGACCACGAGTAGTGCACGCATGGATTGCAGGGTACCTACTGCGCGGTACTCGGCCCATACCGAGGTGTGGATCAGGTAAGAGATCATCGCGTGAGCCTGGACACCCCCGCACCGGGGCGCAGGCCGCCTGATGCAGGCCCTTGGCTACTCTTCAGAGGTGACCAGCGAGCAGGAATCCGCCCCCGCGACCGCACAGAGCCCCACCGGACCGCGTCCGGCCCGGCTGACGTACGCCGCCGCACTGGCCGCGCTGGAAGGGCTGGCGCTGGTGATCGGCGGGCTCTGGATCACGGTCCGCGGTATCACCGGCGACCCGGACGACCAGGCCCAGGCCGTCACCGGCGGCATCACCCTGATTGTGCTCGCGCTGCTGCCCCTGCTCGCCGCGCGCGGACTGCTCGCCCGCCGCAGCTGGAGCCGCGGTCCCGTCCTCGTCATCCAGATCCTGGCGCTGCCGCTGGCCTACCAGCTCCTCCAGGCCGACAGCGCTGCCATTCCCGCCGGCATCGCCCTGGCCGTGGTGGCCGTGACCGCCCTGGTCCTGCTGATCCACCCGGCGACGACCGAGGCCCTCGGCATCCGCGGTCCGGGCCGCGGACAGGAGACCGGGCGACAGCCCGGGCCCGGATCCCGGCCCAAGGGGCGGTAGGCGGCCGAACCCCCGCCCCGGCCGTCGCCGTACAGCCCGTGGCCGTACAGCCCGTGGCCGTACAGCCCGGCGTCGTACGGCCTGGCGTCGTACGGCCTGGCGTCTACGGCCTGGCGTCGTACGGCTCGCTTCTGAACGGTCGCTCCTGACGGCTCACTCCTCGACGAGGAGCTTCTCCCGGAGCTGGGCCAGGGTGCGCGCCAGCAGGCGTGACACGTGCATCTGCGAGATGCCCACCTCCTGCGCGATCTGCGACTGGGTCATGTTCCCGAAGAACCTCAGCAGCAGGATTCGCTTCTCGCGCGGCGGAAGGTCCTCCAGCAGCGGCTTGAGGGACTCGCGGTACTCGACGCCCTCCAGCGCCTCGTCCTCGGCGCCCAGGGTGTCCGCGACCGCCGGGGACTCGTCGTCGGTGTCGGGGACGTCCAGGGACAGCGTGGAGTACGCGTTGGCGGACTCCAGGCCCTCCAGGACCTCCTCCTCCGAGATGGCGAGCTTCTCGGCGAGCTCATGGACGGTGGGGGAGCGGCCGTGCTGCTGGGACAGTTCGGCCGTGGCCGTCGTGAGCGCCAGGCGCAGTTCCTGGAGCCGGCGCGGTACGCGCACCGCCCAGCCCTTGTCTCGGAAGTGCCGTTTGATCTCGCCGACGACCGTCGGTGTCGCGTACGTGGAGAACTCCACGCCGCGCTCCGGGTCGAAGCGGTCGACCGACTTGATCAGACCGATGGTGGCGACCTGGGTGAGGTCGTCCAGCGGCTCGCCGCGGTTGCGGAAGCGGCGTGCGAGATGCTCGACGAGCGGCAGGTGCATACGGACCAGCTGGTTGCGCAGTTCCGCGTACTCGGGGCTGCCGTCCTTCAGGGTGCGCAGCCGGACGAACATCGCCCGCGCCCCGCTGCGGTCGTGCGGGTCGTGCTGTGTCCCCTGAAGACCGGGCACGCCTTCGATGCCCGGCGCGTCGTCCCGTTCGTGCTCGCTCATCGTCCCGCCCGTAGCCCTTCTCCGAGCCCTCGCCCCCGTGCGGACCGGGGCGTCCCCGGTCCGCGCCGCCGGAGGCGCGCTCTGCACGGCACCTTCCTGATCCCGCTGCCCGCCGACCGGGAAGCCGCCCTCCAAGGGGGCGTCCTCCGGGTGCGGTCTGGCCTGGTCGGGAATGCCGTCGATACCGTCCACCGTGCGCCGGGACATGTTCGGGCCTCCTTTGTCCCCCGAGCGACCGGCTCCGCCCGGCCGGGGCGGATCTCCGCCTCCGGCGGGCAGCTCCCGTGTGCCGCGCTCTTCGTCCCGCACCTGCCCGTCCCCGTTCGTCACGCCGGCCCGGGTCCCGCGCCGCGCTGTTTGTAGAGGCTGATCGAAACGGTTCTGTCCTCGTCGACGGCCGATGAGACCTTGCCCGCGAGAGCCGACAGCACGGTCCATGCGAAGGTGTCCCGCGAAGGGGCATGACCGTCCGTGGTCGGAGCCGACACCGTGACCTCGAGCGAGTCGTCGACGAGTCGGAAGACACAACTGAGCACCGAGCCCGGCACGGCCTGCTGAAGCAGGATCGCGCATGCCTCGTCGACCGCGATGCGCAGGTCCTCGATCTCGTCGAGGGTGAAGTCCAAACGGGCCGCGAGCCCGGCCGTGGCCGTGCGCAGCACCGACAGGTAGGCACCCGCAGCCGGCAGCCGGACTTCCACGAAGTCCTGGGTCGCGGGCTCGCCTGCGATCTGGGACACCCTCACCTCCAAGGTGGTACAAGCTTTTCAGGGCCGAGGGTCGCCCCCCGGGGTAACGCGATGTGTGGTGCAGCGGTGACGCTATCGCGCTCGCGGATTTCCTGTCCCCTGGGACCCCGTTGGACCCCGACCCCTTGGCGTCACTCACAGTAAACCTGTGAACACGCTCCGTGTCTAGGGGTTTCGCGGCGCCAATTCGGAAGAGGGCGCGCCGGATTGACGTACCCAGACGTCAGATCCCCGAACCGTCCGACGAACCGTCCCTCCGCCACAGGTGCTCACACCGGCACTCATACCGGCGCTCACACCAGCACGTGGTCCACGAAGCACCAGCGCCAGTCCTCGCCGGGCTCGAAAGTCTGCATGACCGGGTGCCCGGAGTCCTTGTGGTGCGCGGTGGCATGTTTCCCGGGGGAGGAGTCGCAGCAACCGATATGGCCACAGGTCAGGCACTTGCGCAGCTGGACCGGGTGCGTGCCGTCCCTGAGACACTCGGGACAGGTCTCGTCGAGCGGCTCGGGTGCCGGACGGGGCAGCGCGTCCGCGTGCGTGCACTGTTTCATGATTGCCAGATTACGACGCGCGCGCGGATGACCGCGCCGATAACGAGGGCGGGCGAGAAGCATGGACGTGATGCCGCTGCTCCTGCTGGTGGCGGGCAGTGCCGTGGTCGCCGGCGCGGCCCGTCGTACCCCGGTGCCGGCGCCGCTGCTGCTGGTCGCCGCCGGCCTCGCGGTGTCGTACGTGCCCGGGGTGCCGGACTACACCCTCGACCCCGGGATCGTCCTGCCGCTGGTGCTGCCCCCGCTGCTCTACAAGGAGGGCACCGAGAGCTCGTACCTCGATCTGCGCGCCCAGCTGCGGCCCGTGGCCCTGCTGTCCGTCGGCTACGTGCTCTTCGCGACCTTCGTGGTCGGCTGGGTCGCCTATCTGATCGTGCCGGGCCTGCCGCTGCCCGCGGCGCTGGTGTTCGGCGCCGTCGTGGCGCCCACCGACGCGGTCGCGGCCACCGCGATCGCCCGCCGGGTCGGCCTGCCCTCCCGCATCACCACCATCCTCCAGGGCGAGTCCCTGCTCAACGACGCCACCGCGATCACCGCCTACAACGTCGCCCTCGCCGCCGCGATCGGCGAGGGTGCCACCTGGGCGGGAGGCATCCGCGAGTTCCTGATCGCGGCGGTCGGCGGCGTGGTCGTCGGCCTGGTGCTGATGGCGCCGATCCACTGGCTGCGCACGCATATCACCGAGGCGCTGCTCCAGAACACCCTCTCGCTGCTGATCCCGTTCGCCGCCTACGGCATCGCCGAGCAGGTGCACGCCTCCGGGGTTCTCGCGGTGGTGGTCGTCGCCGTCTATCTCGGACACCACGCGTGGGAGGTCGACTTCGCCACCCGCCTCCAGGAGGACGCGGTGTGGCGGATGGTCGCCTTCCTGCTGGAGTCCGCGGTGTTCGCGCTGATCGGCCTCCAGCTTCCGGTCGTCCTCAAGGGCCTCGGGACGTACTCGGGCGCGGACGCGGCGGGGTACGCGGTGATCCTCTTCCTGGTGGTCGTCGCGGCCCGGTTCGTCTGGGTGTACCCGGGGACCTTCGTGCCGCGCATGCTGTCCGCCCGGATCCGCGAACGGGAGAGCAACCCGACCTGGCGGGCGCCGATCGTCACCTCCTGGGCGGCCATGCGCGGGGTGGTCTCGCTGGCCATCGCCTTCTCCATCCCGCGCACCGTCCATGGCGGCGGCGCCTTCCCACAGCGCAACCTGCTCCTCTTCCTCACCTTCACCACGGTCATCGGCACCCTCGTCGTCCAGGGACTGTCGCTGCCCGCCGTGATCAGGGCCGTGCGCTTCCCCGGCCGCGACATCCAGGCCGAGACCCTCGCCGAGGCCAATGCCCAGGCCCAGGCGTCCCGGGTCGCCGAGCAGCGGCTCGACGACCTCCTCGCCGACGACCGCAACGCCCTCCCGCCGCCGCTGGCCGACCGTCTCCGTGACGTCCTGGAGCGCCGCCGCAACGCCGTCTGGGAACGGCTCGGCCAGGTCAACCCGATCACCGGGGAGACGGTCGACGACACCTACCGGCGGCTGTCCCGGGAGATGATCAGCGCCGAGCGGTCCATGTTCGTCCGGCTGCGCGACCACCGCTACATCGACGACGAGATGCTCCGCACCCTGCTGCGGCGGCTGGACCTGGAGGAGGCGGCGGCCTTCCGGGAGACCGCGTAGGCATGCGTAGGCAGCGGCGGCGAGGCGCCGCGGCCTACGGGAACGGGCGGCCGGTGATCACGGCCGCGAGGGCGGTGCCGCGCGGGAAGGCGCCCTCCGCGGTGAGGGCGACAAGTCCGTACAACAACTTGGCGACATAGAGACGCTCCACGGGCAGTCCGTGGCAGTCCTCGAACTCCTGGGCGAAAGCGTCCAGTTCGGGGGTGACACGGGCGAAGCCACCGAAGTGGAAGCGGTCGTCGACCCGCCATTCGCCGCACCGCGCGCCGAACGCCCGCTCCTGGAGTTCCCGTACCGCGCCCGTCAGGAACCCGCCCGCGAGCGCGGACACCCCGACGGCCCGCTGCCCCTCGCCCAGCCCGGCCGCCAGCCCCGCCAGCGTGCCCCCGGTGCCGCAGGCCACGGCGGCCACGTCGGCCGGCCCGCGCAGTTCCTCGCCGAGCGCCCGGGCGCCCCGTACGGCCAGGGCGTTGCTACCGCCCTCTGGGACCACGTACGCGTGCTCGGCGTCCGCCGCCCGCAGGATCTCCGCGAGGACCTCCGGCTCGGCCTTGCGGCGGTACGTCGCGCGGTCCACGAAGTGCAGCCGCATGCCGTCGGCCGTGCAGCGGGCCAGGGAGACGTTGAGCGGGCGGTCCGCGAGCTCCTGGCCGCGGACCACGCCGACGGTGGGGAAGCCCAGCAGACGGCCCGCGGCGGCGGTGGCACGCAGATGGTTGGAGTACGCGCCGCCGAAGGTGAGCACGGTCCGGCCGGCCGCCGCCGGGAGGTTGGGCACGAGCTTGCGCCACTTGTTACCGATGAGCTCGGGGTGGATCAGATCGTCGCGCTTGAGGAGGAGCCGCACGCCGTGCCGGGTGAAACGGCCGTCGTCGACCTCATGGAGGGGCGACGGGAGTTGGGGGCGCAGGGCGGCGATCCGGTCGGCGGTGGCACGGGCTGCGGATGGGGCTGCCGCCCGGTCTGCGTTCGGGTCGGTGGTCGGGTCGGTGGTCGGGTCGGCGGGGCTGGTCACCGCACCATTGTGGCCACCGGCCCTGCCCCCGGCCCCCGCCGGGGGTGCCTGGGGACGCGCCGGTGGCCGGGCGGGGCGGGCCGGTGGCCGGGAGGCCGGTACCTCGTGGCGCCTGCTGCCGCCTGCTACTTCAGACGGTCGCGCACCCGCTCCCGCAGCCACTTCATCGTGAAGCCTCGCGGATCCACCTTGCCGGGCTGCCACTCCAGGTGGCCGATGACCGACCGCTCCGTCCAGCCGTGGTGCCGGCAGACCGCCGCCGCCACCTTCTCCACCGTCTCCAGCTGGGGCTTCGGCCAGGGATCCGCGCCGTCGCCGAGGTTCTCGCACTCGAAGCCGTAGAAGTACCGGTTGCCGTCCGTGTTCGACTCGTTGTCCGGCGGCAGGACGGCCTTCTCGGCTATGACCGCGCGCAGCACGTCGTCGTCGCCGAGTCCGGCGTGGTTGGCCCGGCCGTAGCCGACGAGATGGAGTCTGCCGTCCTTGGTGATCACTCCGTGGCACAACGGCCCCGGCAGCCCGGGGTGGCCGTCGCGGCAGACCTGGACGGTGTGCGCGCTGCCCGTGGTCACCGTGTGGTGGATCATCACGCCGTGGACCGGGCCCCAGGGCCCCTGCTCGTTGCGGTTGTGGTGGCGCCAGTCGCCGACCTCGACGACCTTTACGCCCTCCGCTCTCAGAGCGGCCAGAAAACTTCCCGCGGACATGGGTGACGACATGACCGCCTCCTTACGTGCTGTGCTCGTTGTGCTTGCCGTGCTCGTTGTGCGGTCTGCCGCCGCCGCGGCCGATGGTTTCCGGAGGTTGTACCGACGGTGGTCGTGCAGTCACACATCGTTCGGATCGTGTACGAGTGATTCCGGACATCGCGCGCTCGCCGCCCGGACCTTCCAGCGGTGGGGTGGTTGGACAAAAATGCCGCAACTGCCCAATCAACTGGTGATCCATTCCCGCTCTTTCGGGTAATGGCACGGCCACGCTGCGTGAGAAATGCTTGGTCGCGAGATCAGTGCACGCGGTGCGAGGGCACCGGTGCATCACTGGGAGGGCATTTCTCTATGTCGGTAGGCGAAGAGGTCCGCGCGGAGCAGAACGAGCCGCAGCAGAGTCTTGGCACCGCGGCCGCGCGGAACCTGGCCACCACCACCAAGTCGGCACCCCAGATGCAGGAGATCAGCTCACGCTGGCTGCTGCGCACGCTGCCCTGGGTGCATGTGCAGGGCGGCACGTACCGGGTGAACCGGCGGCTGACCTACGCGGTCGGCGACGGCCGTATCACCTTCGTGAAGACGGGCGACCGCGTCGAGGTCATCCCCGCCGAACTCGGTGAACTGCCCGCCCTGCGGGACTACGAGGACGAGGAGGTGCTCACCGAACTCGCCCGGCGCTGCCGGCAGCACGAGTTCGCCCCGGGGGAGGTGATCGCCTCCTTCGGCAGCCCGACCGACGAGGTGTATCTGCTCGCACACGGCAGGGCGGAGAAGGTCGGCACCGGCCCCTACGGCGACGACGCGGTGCTCGGTGTGCTCGCCGACGGCGCGTACTTCGGGGAGGCCGCCCTCCTCGACCCGGACGCCATCTGGGAGCACACGGTGCGCGCGGACACCGCCTGCACGGTCCTGGTGCTGGCCCGGCAGAACGTCGACCAGATCGCCGAGCGCTCCGACTCCCTGGCCGAACACCTCCGGCAGCTGTGCGCCCTGCCCAACCAGCGCACCAACAGGTACGGGGAGAAGGAGGTCGACCTCGCGGCCGGCCACAGCGGCGAGCCGGACATCCCGCACACCTACGTCGACTACGAGGCCAGGCCCCGCGAGTACGAGCTGAGCATCGCCCAGACCGTGCTGCGCATCCACACCCGCGTGGCCGACCTCTACAACCAGCCGATGAACCAGACCGAGCAGCAGATCCGGCTCACCGTCGAGGCGCTGAAGGAGCGTCAGGAGCACGAGCTGATCAACAACCGGGAGTTCGGGCTGCTGAACAACTGCGAGTACGACCAGCGGATCCAGCCGCACGACGGTGTGCCCGGACCCGACGACATGGACGAGCTGCTCAGCAGGCGGCGCGGCACCAAGCTTTTCCTGGCGCACCCGCGCGCGATCGCCGCGTTCGGCCGTGAGCTCAACAAGCGCGGTCTGGTCCCGGAGACCATCGACGTCGGCGGCAACCGCATCCCCACCTGGCGCGGTGTGCCGATCTACCCGTGCAACAAGATCCCGGTCAGCGAGGCACGCACGTCCTCGATCATCGCGATGCGCACGGGGGAGGACGAGCAGGGAGTCATCGGCCTCAGGCAGTCCGGTATCCCGGACGAGCTCGAGCCCAGCCTGTCCGTGCGGTTCATGGGCATCAACGAGCAGGCGATCATCAAATACCTGGTCACGGCCTACTACTCGGCCGCGGTGCTGGTCCCGGACGCGCTCGGCGTGCTGGAGAACGTCGAGATCGGCCGCTGGAGGTGATCATTCCGCGCCCCGGAGCAGTGTCCCCGGCCGCTGACGCGGGTAGACCTCGGTCGTACATGCCCCCAGCCGCCGCGCCAGCGCCACTGCCCGCGCACTGTCCGAAAGGGACTTGATGGCCGAGCTCATCACGGAGACGGAGCCGGATCTCCAGCACGGCACCCAGGACACGCAGGACATGCAGGACGCCGGGGACACCGGTACCGGGCGGCCCTCCGCCACGGTACCGGCGCCCGCCGGACGCGCGGCGCCGCCGCACGACGCGCCCGCCGCAGTGCCGCACGACGGGCATGAGGCGGCGGCGATCCTGGAGGCCGTCAGGGCGTCGGTCAACCCCGAACTGCGTTCCGCCGTGGAGTCGTTGCCCGGGCCGATGCGCCGTATCGGCCTCTACCACTTCGGCTGGCTGAATGCGGACGGCAGCGCGGCGGAGGGTGACTCGGGCAAGGCCATCCGTCCGGCGCTCGTCCTCACCGCGGCCGCCGCGCTGGGCGGGCCGCGGGCCCGGAGGGCCGCCGTGCGGGCGGCAGTCGCGGTGGAACTGGTCCACAACTTCACGCTGTTGCACGACGACGTGATGGACCGCGACGCCACCCGCCGCCACCGGCCCACCGCGTGGACGGTGTTCGGTGACTCCGACGCGATCCTCGCGGGCGACGCCCTCCAGGCGCTGGCCCTGCGGCTGCTCGCCGAGGACCCGCATCCGGCCGCAGCGGAGGCCGCCGCCCGGCTCGCCGGGTGTGTGGTGGAACTGTGCGCCGGGCAGCACGCGGACACCGCCCTGGAGGAGCGGGAGCCCGGCGAGGTCACCCTGGCCGAGGTGCTCGACATGGCCGAGGCCAAGACGGGGGCGCTGCTGGGCTGCGCCTGCGCCCTGGGCGGGCTGTACGCGGGGGCGGACTCCGGCGAGGTCGATGCACTGGACGCGTTCGGCCGGGAGGCCGGGCTGGCGTTCCAGTTGATCGACGACGTGATCGGGATATGGGGCGACCCGGACCACACCGGCAAGCCGGCCGGTGCGGATCTCGCGGCCCGCAAGAAGTCCCTGCCGGTGGTCGCGGCGCTCACCTCCGGCACCCCGGCGGCGGCCGAACTCGCCGAGCTGTACCGGCTGCCGCACGAGGAGGACGACACGGCCCGGCTCGAACGCACCGCCCTCGCCGTGGAGCGGGCGGGCGGCCGGGACTGGGCCCAGGTCGAGGCCGCGGACCGGATGGCCCGTGCCCTCGGGGCGCTGGCCCGCGCCATCCCGGAGCCGGACGACGCGGGCGGGCTGCTCGCGCTGGCGGAGTTCGTGACGCGGCGCAGCAACTGACGGCCGGCAGCGGCGGGACCGCTGCCGTCGGTCTGTCACGGCCCCGGAGCCGGGGGCGATGCGGTTCCTGACCTTGTATCGCCCCGGCACCGGCTCGCAGCGGGCGCGGGCTTGCGCGGCTCGCCATAGGCTGAATCCATGGATGGCGCGGAGGGCGCGGAGCGCGTCTGCCCCGTGTGCGGGCTGCCCGTGGGGACAACCGTCCGGCGGCACAAGACGCTGGGCGTGTTCGTCCCCGTGTGGGTGCCCGGGCCCTGCCGGAACCCCGACTGCCCGGCGTACGTCGCGCCGGATGCCGCAGAGGCCGCCGCGCCGCACCGGGAAGACCGGCCCGGAGCCGAGAGGAGCGGACCGATGAAGTACCTCGTCATGGTGCGGGGCACCCAGGCCGACTACGAGGGGATGGGCGGCAAGGCGTCGGAGACGTCCCCGGCCTGGACCGCGGAGGAAATGCAGGCCATGTACGCCCACATGGGCGCCATCAACGACGAACTCGCCAAGAGCGGTGAGCTGATCGACGCGCAGGGCCTGGCCGAGCCCGCGCAGGCCCGGACGGTCACCGTCGGGGCCGACGGCAAGGCCGTGGTCACCGACGGGCCGTACGGCGGGACCGAGGAGGTCATGGCGGGCTACTGGGTGGTGGAGTGCGAGAGCCTGGAGCGGGTCACGGAGATCGCCGAGCGTGCCGCCCGCAGCCCCGGCCCGGAGGGGCTCACCGACCACCCCGTGGTGATCCGCGCGATCATGGAAGGAACCGAGGACAACTGACCGCCGGAGTCATCGGGCGGCGGTGCCCAGGGTGCCGGTCTCCGGGTCACGGTCGGTGAGGCAGTAGACGCCGCCCGCCGGGTCGCGCATCACCGTCCAGTGGGGGCCGGTGGCGACATAGGACGCGCCGAGTTCCTCGTGCCGGGTTCGGGTCGCGGCGCGGTCGGCGGAGGCCATGTCGAGATGGGCGGAGGCGGGGCCGTCCTCCGCGAACCGCTGGAGCAGGATCCGGACGGGCGACCCCGGGGGCGGCTGGAGGACATGGAACTCCGGCCGTGAGCCGGCCACGGTGGCCCAGCCGGTGAGCCGCGACCAGAAGGCGATTTCGGCGTCGTGGACGGACGGCCCGGTGCCGAGGCACACCTGGTCCGCCCGGCACCCCTCGGCCACGGGAGGCCGTACCGTCTCCCCCTGCCAGGGCACGGCACAGAACAACTGCCCACCAGGGGACCGTAGTACGGCCCACCCCTCATGCTCGGCGATGCACCCGGCCCCGGCCGACAGCGCCGCCGCGGTGAACGCGCCGATGTCCTCGACGGCGAGATCGAGATGCGCGCCGCCCTCGCCGCCGTCGTCGGAGGTGAGCGACTGGACCTTCAGACAGGCGTCGGCGCCGTCGGGCAGCAGGGTGGTGAACTCGCCCCGCTCACCGCGCAGTCCGGACGGCCGGGTGCCCGTGACGGCCGCCCAGAACCCGACCGCGCGCTCGAAGTGCGGGCCGGGACGGTCGAGGAAGGCGTAGGTCCAGCGGACGGTCATGAAAGTGATTGTATGCGGCGCCGTTTCAGTCGCCCGAACGCTCCATGAACCGCAGCAGATTGCCCGCCGGGTCCCGGAAGGCGCAGTCCCGCACACCGTACGGCTGGTCCATCGGTTCCTGCAGCACATCGGCGCCGGACTCCTGCACCCGGTCGTAGAGGGCGTCGCAGTCGGCGGTGGTGAAGATGACCCCGCGCAGCACGCCCTTGGCCAGCAGCTGGGCCATGGCCTGCTTGTCGGCGGGGGAGATGTCCGGGCTGGCGGCGGGCGGCTCCAGCACGATCTCCACATCCGGCTGGAGCGGCGAGCCCACCGTCACCCAGCGCATGTCCTCGAAGGACACGTCGTTGCGGACTTCGAGCCCCAGCACGTCACGGTAGAAGGCGAGCGCCTTGTCGTGATCGTCGACGGCGATGAAGCACTGGTGAAGTTTGAGGTCCATGGCTCCTACGCTAAGCGCTCCGCCGGAAGTGCCGCGATGTGCCGTGTGTCGTCTGCGGCACCGTCGTGGCTGGTCGTGCCCCGCGGCGGAGCCGCATGTAGGCACAGCCCCGCGCCCCCGCAGGGCTGCCGAACCGCAGCAGACTTCGCCCGACACGCCCTACTAGGGCCGGGGCTTCGGCCCCGCCCGGTTGGGGCGGGTGAAGGCGCGGGCGACGCATGCCGGGATCACCGCGCTCTCCTCGTGCGACCGTGCCCGGTAGGCGCTCGGTGTCTCGCCCACCAGTTCCGTGAACCGCGAGCTGAACGACCCGAGCGAAGTGCAGCCGACCGCGAGACACACCTCCGTGACGCTGAGATCGCCGCGCCGCAGCAGGGCCTTCGCCCGCTCGATGCGCCGGGTCATGAGATAGCCGTAGGGCGTCTCCCCGTACGCGGCCCGGAAGCTGCGCTGGAAGTGCCCCGCCGACATCAGCGCGGTCCGCGCGAGCGCGGCCACGTCGAGCGGCTCGGCGTACTCGCGATCCATCCGGTCACGAGCCCGCCGCAACCGCACAAGGTCCTCGGATTCCACCCGCCCAGAATGGCATGCGCCCTGGAATCGGACCCGGTTTCGGCCGCCAGTCCGGATTCATCACGTCCGCCACCGTCATCGCGGTCCTGTCCGCACTGCTGTATGCGACAGGGAAATACCTGGTCACCACCGGCTTTTCAGGCCGGTGAGCGGAGTAGTGTGAAGAAACCGGGAGTTCTTCGCGTACCGGCTCCGCCGCGGGTGCCGTTTCCGGTGATCGACAACGCCGGGCCGCACCCACGAGCCCGGGGACAGGTCCGCGCCATGCCCGCGACCATTGACCGTACGACATCGAGCAGGCGCGCACCGTCGATGCCGGTTCGCCTGTCCCTGACGCCGGCGCCCGGCGGGCTGGACGGCACATGGTGGCCTCGCTCCAGTGACCTCACCCGTGAGCTGCCACCCTTGACAGCCGCACTGGGCGACCTCTGGGGTCGCATCACACGTATCACGGTGAACCCGGCCTACTGGCTTGTCATCCCGAGTTGGGTGTCCGTCGCCGGGCGCACGGTGCATGTGGGCTGGTCCACCGAGGAGCAGGATCCGCACAGACTGACCCTTTTCTCCACCGATGGCCGCCGGGACGTGCTGGTGATTCCGCCGGAAAGCGGTGCGGACGCCGCCGCGCAACTGATGGCCGGTGACGGCATCGATGCCCCGGCCCGGGAGGAAGCAGCAGACAGGATCGATGCCCGAATCAGGGAAGAAGCGTGGGACACCGACGGCGGAGCAGACCGGCCGTCGTCCCTGCCCCGGCCCATCGGCTCGGTAGGGCCTTCGCCCGGCGGTCGGCGGAGGTGAGAGAACCATGACCCTCATCACCGTGGCCGTGCTGCTCCTTCTGATCGCCGTCGGAGTCGTTCTGATCCACCGACTCAACGCCCAGCACGACGAACGGATCGCTGCCTTCCACTACAGCGATGTTCTGCCGGGGATCGGGCGTCGGACCCGGAGGCAGCGTCGGTCGGCGCTGGACGCGACCGTTCCGACGCGCCCCACCGCGACAGCGACCGCGGATGACATCGACTTCGGCCCGACCGCGAACGGTAGAGGAAGGCAGGTCATGGCGATATTGCGAGACCGGAAGACGTACCGCGAGAGGATCATGCTCGCTCTGTACCAACCCGCCGAAGGCAATCGCCTGCTGGGTGTCGATGGGGCCAAGCTCCGCACCGACCTCGGTATCTCTGAGCAGGACATGGCCGCTGCCTGTATGTACCTGGCGGGCGAAGGCTGGGTCGTCGTGGACTGGGGGAGGGGCAGCACGCCCGCGATGATCACGCTGACGCACCAGGGGATCCGGCAGATGGAGACGGAAGAGGAAGGACGGCTGAGCCGCCGCGTCGGCCTCTCGGCCCGGAGCGGACCTTCGCAAGGGCGGACACCGGGGCTCTAGAGACTGCGCGGGAGTGAGTCCTGTTGCCAGGACCCATGCTCAGCCGCGTGCCCCGAACGGTGCTGCGCACACTGGTCACCCGCTTTCGCTCCGTGTCCGGCGCGCACGGATCGTGTCCGTGGTCCGGGAATGCGGACGGGGCTCCCGCACCAGGGCTGTCTGCCATGAGGAAACCAGTCGGCCCTGCGCCTGGAACGCAGGCTGCCTAACCGGCCGTTCGCTTCTGCACGAGAGCACGACCGTGCACGGAGCGCAGGAAGAGCCGGGAATCCGGCCCGTGCAGCGTTACCCGGCCGGTCTCCTGCAATCGAGGCGTCATTCATGGTGGTTCGGCGGTCGCCTCACTCCAGGAGGGCGAGGTGGTCGGCGGCGCCCCCGCGCCATTCGATCAGGAAGAGGGTCGCGTCGTCGCTGGTGTGACCGCCCCGTTGCTGCTTCAGGGCGTGGGAGATTGCGCGCACCACCGCGCGTACTCCCTTCTCTGTGCGTTCGATGCGGTTGACCCAGTGGATGAGTTGCTCCTCGCCGAACTGCTCTTCGCCGGCTTCGTGTTCCTCGATCAGGCCGTCGGTGAAGCACAGCACCCGGTCGCCTTGTTGAAGTACCTGCTCGCTGATCTGGGGCTGTTCACCACCGAAGCCGACCGGCAAGGTGGTCGGACCTTCCAGTTGCCGGACGACCTGGTGGTCGCGGATCAACAGCGGCGTGGGGTGGCCCGCGTTGACCCACTGCAGGTGCCCCGTTGTGACGTTCAGACGCATCATCTGCGCGGTGACGAAGTGATCGGGCCCGAACTGCTCGGCGATGGCCCGGTCCATGAACGCGTAGATCTCGGACAGCCCGATGGCGGCACGTCTGGCGTGCCGGTAGGCCCCGACGGCAACGGTCGCCATCGTGGCGGCGTCCAGGCCGTGGCCCATCGCATCGACCATGGCCACGTGCAGGATGTCCTCGTTGAGTGCGTAGTCGAAGCTGTCGCCTGCGACGTTGTAGGCCGGCTCCAGGATTCCGGCCACGGCTACCTGTGGGACGGACATCGCCAGCGGCGGCAGCAGGGACCACTGGATCTCCGCGGCCACGCTCATCGGTTCGCGGCGCCGGGCGAGGAAGAACTGGTCGGTGTAGCTGTGCTTGGTGACCAGCATGTCGGCGACCAGACCGGCGAGCCTGCGCAGCAGCCGTCGGTCGTCGTCATCGACGGTGTCCAGGGTGAGGCCCATCACGCCCACCTGGTCGCTGCCGTCCAGCAACGGCAGATACATCCGGACGCTGTCGGACTGCGGCACCTCGACCGTGGTCGCCTGCAGGAAGGCCGTGCCGGCGGGAGAGCCACTGATCGGCTCAGGCTCGCCGACCGTCAGCCGCCGGCCCGGCAGCGGCACCAGCACCAGCTGGCCGTAGTCCTGCAGCAGGATCGAGACGTCGCGGCCACCGACCCTGGCCACCTCTTCCGCGATCAGCGGGGCGATCAGCTGCGGCGGCATCTCGTGTGCCCGGTCCAGCAGTACCCCCAGCAGCCGCTCGCCGAACCCTTCCGAACGGTCCAGCATGCCGTTGTCCGGCCTGTGCTCACGTTGTGCCATAGCCGCGCCCTTGCACCGGTGTCCTCAAAGCATCGGTCGCCATGTCCCTGCTCACCCGGTGTCGCCGTTACGGCACCCGCCCCGACATGCTCGGGGCAATCCGGCGGTCATGGCCGATTTCCTCGGCCCTCTCACGTGATCCGTACACACGGGCTCCTGACACGACCGTGATCAACGCTTCCAGAGTGACGCGGCTGACCAGCCCGAAGTGCCCATTACGTCAAACGTGGCATGTCACGCATGATCAGGAAAAGACCGCACCCGGACCGTCATGGACGCCGTTCTCGGCGGCCTGCGGACCGGGTGCGGACAGGTAGACCAGGCGATCGAAGAAATCGCAGGTCAAGTGACATGACCGAAGATCAGGCCTTCTTGGTCTCCCAGAAGATCTTGTCGATCTGGGCGATGTAGTCCAGGGCCTTCTGGCCGGTGGCCGGGTCGGTGGACGCCTTGGCGGCCGAGAGGGCCTTCAGGGTCTCGTTGACCAGCTGGTGCAGCTCCGGGTACTTCTCGAAGTGCGGCGGCTTGAAGTAGTCGCTCCAGAGCACGGAGACGTGGTGCTTCGCGAGCTCCGCGCGCTGCTCCTTGATGACGGTGGCGCGCGCCTGGAAGTGCGGGTCGTCGTTGCCGGCCATCTTCTCCTGGATGGCCTTCACCGACTCCGCCTCGATGCGGGCCTGGGCCGGGTCGTACACGCCGCAGGGCAGGTCGCAGTGCGCGCTGACCTTGACCTTGGGGGCGAACAGGCGGGAAAGCATGGAGCATTCCTTCCTCGTGATCGTCTTCTCAGGTGGGACATTACTCCCTGGGACTGGCGATTTCGCGAGTGCCCCCAAGGGCTTAGGACAAAAGTCCGGGGTGAGACTGACACTGGTGGAGCAGTAGACCGGGGAGGTGCCGGGCATGCCGGAGCTGTCGCAGGAGAGCGAGCGCGGGAGGACGACGGTGGCGCCGTTCGGCGTCGCCGAGGTGACCGGGCCGTCGATGGTTCCCACGCTGTACCACGGGGACCGGCTCCTGGTGCACTACGGCGCGCGGGTCAGGGCGGGTGACGTGGTCGTGCTGCGCCATCCGTTCCAGCAGGACCTGCTCGTCGTCAAGCGGGCCGCGGAACGCCGCGAGACCGGCTGGTGGGTGCTCGGCGACAACTCCTACGCGGGCGGCGACAGCACCGACTACGGCACCGTGCCCGAGGAGCTGATCCTCGGCCGGGTCCGCTTCCGCTACCGGCCACTGCGTCCCGATCAGCGCTCGCCGTTCGCGCTGCTGCGCTGGATGCTGTCGGCGGCCAGGCCCGTCCTCGCCGACCGGTCGGCGAGGCGTTTGCGGGCCCGGTAGGCGGCCACGTTCGCCCGGGTGGCGCAGCGGTCGGAGCAGTAACGCCTCGAACGGTTGGTCGAGGTGTCCAGGTAGGCGTTGCGGCACGGTGCCGCCTCGCACAGCCCGAGCCGGTCGACGCCGTAGGACGTGAGGTGGAACGCCAGGCCCATCGCGGCGATCGCCGCGTAGCCCGCGGTCGCGTTCGAGGGGTGGTCGGCCAGATGCATGTGCCACAGCGGGCGGCCGTCCTCGTCGCGGTGGTCGTGGCCGGAGATCTGGGGGCTCACCGGGAATTCCAGCAGCAGCGAGTTCAGCAGGTCCACGGCGAGCGTCTCGTCGCCGGTGTCGGCCGCCTCGAAGACCGAGCGCAGCCTGGCCCGCACCGAGCGGAAGCGCGTGACGTCGGCGTCGGTGGCACGGCGGGCGCCCGACGAGTCGCCGAACAGCCCGCGGACGGCGTCGACCGAGGTCAGCGAGTCCTTGCCCCGGGCCGGTTCCTCGGTGTTCACGAGACGCACGGCGTAGTCCGAGTAATAGGCCAGTTCCACTTGTAGTCCTTACGCAGGCGCTCTATGGTCGTAGGTGCGATCGGTAATAGGCGGTCGTGGCTTCAGGGTATTACAACTGTGTCCTGTGTGTGGGGAAGGCGGCAGCTGTGGCTGACAACGGTACGGACATCGACACGGAGATCGACACGGACATCAACACGAGCACCGGTGCGGGTGCCGACTGGCGGCGCTGGCAGGAGAGCTGGGACCGGCAGCAGGAGTGGTACATGCCCGACCGGGAGGACCGCTTCCGGATCATGCTCGACATGGTCGAGGCGTTCACCGGCACAGAGCCGCGCGTCCTGGACCTCGCCTGCGGCACCGGCAGCATCACCGCCCGGCTCCTCGACCGCTTCCCCGGCGCCGTCAGCACCGGCGTCGACCTCGACCCCGCCCTGCTCACCATCGCCCGCGGCACCTTCGCCGGCGACGACCGCGTCTCCTTCGTGGAGGCCGACCTCAAGGACCCCGGCTGGCCGTCCAGGCTGCCGTACGACACGTACGACGCCGTGCTCACCGCCACCGCCCTGCACTGGCTGCACAAGGAGCCGCTGAAGGACCTCTACGGCAGGATCGCAGGGCTCGTCCGGCACGGCGGTGTCTTCATGAACGCCGACCACATGGCCGACGACACCACCCCGCGGATCAACGCCGCCGAGAGCCGGTACCGCCACGCCCAGACGGAACGGGCCGTACGCGACGGCGTCCTCGACTGGGCCGCATGGTGGGCCGTGGCCGCAGCCGACCCCGTCCTCGCCGAGCCGACCGCCCGCCGCTTCGAGATCTACGGCGGGCACGCCGACGGTGACATGCCCTCCGCCGACTGGCACGCCCGCGCCCTGCGCGACAAGGGGTTCGGCGAGGCCCGGGCGGTGTGGCGCTCCCCGTCGGACACCGTTCTGCTCGCCCTCAAGTGACACCCTCACACGAAGTCCTCACATGACGGAGGAGGGACCGGGGCGACCCCGGTCCCTCCTCCGTGTGCCACCGGCCGTGTCGGCCGGCCGTGCGTCAGAGCACCTTCGACAGGAACGACTTCGTCCGGTCGTGCTGCGGGTTGGTCAGGACCTCGCGCGGATGCCCGGACTCGACGACCACACCGCCGTCCATGAACACCAGCGAGTCGCCCACCTCGCGCGCGAAGCCCATCTCGTGCGTGACGACGATCATCGTCATGCCCTCCTGTGCGAGGTCCCGCATCACATCGAGCACCTCACCGACCAGCTCGGGGTCGAGCGCCGAGGTCGGCTCGTCGAACAGCATCAGCTTCGGTTCCATCGCCAGCGCCCGGGCGATGGCCACGCGCTGCTGCTGGCCGCCGGAGAGCTGCGCCGGGTAGTGGCCGACCCGGTCGCCCAGGCCCACCCGGTCCAGCAGCCGCTGGGCGCGCTCCCTGGCGTTCGCCTTCGACTCCCGCTTGACCTGGACCGGCGCCTCCATCACGTTCTCCAGCGCCGTCATGTGCGGGAAGAGGTTGAAGCGCTGGAACACCATGCCGATGTTCCGCCGCTGCGCCGCGACCTCCTTCTCCTTGAGCTCGTACAGCTTGTCGCCCTGCTGCCGGTAGCCGACCAGCTCGCCGTCGACCCAGAGCCGTCCCGCGCTGATCTTCTCCAGGTGGTTGATGCACCGCAGGAAGGTCGACTTGCCGGAACCGGACGGGCCGATCAGGCAGAACACCTCCCGGGGGTTCACCTCCAGGTCGATGCCGCGCAGGATGTGCGCGAGACCGAAGGACTTGTGCACGCCCTCCGACCGCACCATCGGCCGGCTGCCCGAGCTCTGGACCATGTCCTTGATCAGATCGCTCATCGGGCCACCTCCGAGTGCCGGAAGGACGTCCACTGCTTGAGGTTCCTGCGCAGCCGCTGGAACGGTGTCGGCGGCAGGCTGCGCGACGAACCGCGGGCGTAGCGGCGTTCGACGTAGTACTGCACGATGCTGAAGATCGTGGTGAGGAGCAGGTACCAGATCGACGCCACGAAGTACATCTCGACCACCGCGAGCGAGGTGCTGGAGATGTCCGTGGCCCGTTTGATCAGTTCGTTGAACTGGACCGCGTAGGCCAGCGACGAGGTCTTCAGCATGTTGATGAACTCGTTGCCGGTCGGCGGCACGATCACCCGCATCGCCTGCGGGAGCACGACACGCCGAAGGGTCTGGCCGTGTGTCATGCCCAGCGCGTGCGACGCCTCGGTCTGGCCCTCGTCCACGGACTGGATGCCCGCGCGGACGATCTCCGCCATGTACGCGGCCTCGTTCAGGCCGAGTCCCAGCAGCGCCGTCAGGAACGGCGTCATCACCTGGTTCATCTCGTTCTTGTAGAACCCCAGGTTGAGGGTGGGGAACACGAGGGCGATGTTGTACCAGAGGAGCAGCTGGACCAGGACCGGGGTGCCCCGGAAGAACCAGATGTAGAACCAGGACACCGTGCTGGTGACCGGGTTCTGGGACATCCGCATCACGGCGAGCACGATGCCCAGCGCCAGGCCGAGCGCCATGGCGAAGACCGAGATGTACAGCGTGTGCCAGGCGCCGGACAGGATGGTCCCGTCCGTGAGGTAGTCCGGGATGACACTGTAGTTGATGTTCGCGTTGGCGAACGCGATGACGATCAGCGCCACCAGGCCGATGACCACCACGCCGGCCACCCAGCGGCCGTAGTGGCGCACCGGGATGGCCTTGATCTGCTCCGGCGGCACCTCCGGCGCTGGAGCCTTGTCGAGAATGTCAGTCACTGATGGAGCCCTTCACTGCCGTCAGGCGGGGCTCAGGAGCCGCCGTTGATGTTCGCCTCGGTGACCGCGCCCTGCGTGACGTTCCACTTCTGCATGATCTTCGTGTACTCACCGTTCTTGATGATGGCGTTCATCGCGGCCTGGAGGGCGTCACGCAGTTGCGTGTTGTCCTTGGCGAGGGCGATGCCGTACGGACCGGCCTCGATCTGGTCGCCGACGACCTCGAAGTCCTTGCCGCCGCCGGAGGTCTTGGCGTTGTAGGCGGCGACGGGGAAGTCGTTCAGGTCGGCGACCGAGGCGCCCTGCTTCAGACGGAGCAGCGCCTCGGGGTCGGTGTCGAAGGTCTGGAGCGAGATGGCCTTCTTGCCGTCCTTCTTGCACTTGGTGCTCTGCGCCTTGGCGATGCCCTCGGACGTGGTGCCGCGCTGCAGGGCGACGACCTTGCCGCACAGGTCGTCCAGGGACTTGATGCCCTTCGGGTTGCCCTTCTGGACGAGGATCGAGGTGCCGGCCGTGAAGTAGTCGACGAAGTCGACGCCGTTGCCCGCCTTCTTCCCGGTGTCCGAGTTGATGCCGTTCTGGCGGTCCTTCGTGTCGTTCATCGCCGACATGATCACGTTGAAGCGCTTGGCCTGCAGGCCCACGATCAGCGAGTCGAACTTGCCGTTCTGGAAGTCGAACGTGACGCCGAGCTGCTTGCCGAGGGCGGCCGCGAGGTCCGGGTCGATGCCGACGGCCTTGCCGTTCTGGATGAACTCGACCGGCGGGTACGCGATGTCCGAGCCCACCTTGATCTTGCCCGCGTTCCGGATGTCGGCGGGGAGCTTGGCGGCCAGGGGCGCGGAGGAGTTCGACGAGCTGGAGCCGCCGCCCTTGTCCGTCTGGTCACCGCACGCGGTGAGCAGCAGGGCGCCGGCGGCCGCGATCGCGCCGACCGCGACGAGACGAGAGGACGTGGCGGCCGTACGGCGGGTGGAGCGACCGGTCATGGTGGGTTCCTCCGGCTGAAGCGGTTCAAATGTCGATGGGTCGACGAGAACACACACCATCGGGTGTCGCGACCTCGTGTGATTACGGCATCTTGCCATTCGGACTACGCCGTTCAGACGATCTGATATGTCAAAATCGGATAACGGGCAACCCCCGAACCACATCAGTCCGACCTATCCCGGCCGCACCATCTTCGGTGCTCCCAGCTTCGGGCCGGAAGATTTTCGGCACATCTCACGATGTGGCCGAGTTCGGTTTGTTGCCCATGGCCGCTTCTGCGGGTGTCAAGGCTTTGGTGTGATCTTGTCCTCAGTTTCAGTTTTTCCGGAGCGGACGCGGGTGGCTGACCTGCCCGGTCCGGCGCCGCGTGGTGAGCGTTCGCTCAATGCACTCGTCGCCGGTGCCGTCCGTCCGGTAAGAAGGATCCCTACACCCCTCATCCGGGGCTCAGAGCGCGTGTGCGGCGCGCCCGTCGCGTATGGACCTGTACGGAACAGTCAACTCGGTCATGCGCGGTCCCGCCCACTTCTCAATCAGGAGTGGTCACCCTCAAACACTGAAGACTTAAGGGGTAAAACAAAGTGGCAGCGGAGATCGTCAATCCTCGCAGCGACAGCAAAACGGAACGGGACGGGCAGGAAGACGGGGCGGAGCCCCTTGATTCCTTCGATCCCGCATTCGCGCTGCATCGCGGTGGCAAAATGGCTGTTCAGGCCACTGTTCCGGTGCGTGACAAGGAGGATTTGTCCCTCGCATACACGCCCGGTGTGGCGCGCGTGTGCACCGCGATCGCGGAACAACCGGAACTCGTCTACGACTACACATGGAAGTCGTCCGTCGTCGCCGTCGTGACCGACGGAACGGCCGTCCTGGGCCTCGGTGACATCGGGCCCGAGGCGTCCCTCCCCGTGATGGAGGGCAAGGCCATCCTCTTCAAGCAGTTCGGCGGGGTCGACGCGGTGCCGATCGCGCTCGCCACCACCGATGCCGACGAGATCGTCGAGACCGTCGTCCGGCTCGCTCCCTCGTTCGGCGGAGTGAACCTGGAGGACATCTCCGCGCCGCGCTGCTTCGAGATCGAGCGCCGGCTCCAGGAGCGGCTCGACATCCCGGTCTTCCACGACGACCAGCACGGCACGGCGGTCGTCACGCTGGCCGCCCTGCGCAACTCGGCCCGGCTGACCGGGCGCTCGCTCGGCGATCTGCGCGCGGTGATCTCGGGCGCCGGAGCGGCCGGGGTTGCCATCACCAAGATCCTGCTCGGCGCCGGAGTGGGGGACGTCGCGGTCACCGACCGCAAGGGCGTCGTCTCCCGCGACCGCGACGACCTCAACCCCGTCAAGCGGCAGCTGGCCGAGCTGACCAACAAGGCGGGCATCAGCGGCTCCCTGGAGGACGCGCTGGCGGGCGCCGACGTCTTCATCGGCGTCTCCGGCGGTACGGTCCGGGAGGCCGCGGTGGCCTCGATGGCCAAGGGCGCCTTCGTCTTCGCCATGGCCAATCCCGAGCCCGAGGTGCACCCGGAGGTCGCCCACCGGCACGCGGCGGTCGTCGCCACCGGGCGGTCCGACTTCCCGAATCAGATCAACAACGTGCTGGCGTTCCCGGGGATCTTCGCGGGTGCGCTCCAGGTGCGGGCGGCGCGGATCACCGAGGGCATGAAGCTCGCGGCGGCCGAGGCCCTGGCGTCCGTCGTCGGCGACGACCTCGCGGCGGACTACGTCATCCCGTCGCCGTTCGACGAGCGGGTCGCCCCCGCGGTGACCGCGGCGGTGGCCGCGGCGGCCCGTGCGGAGGGTGTCGCGCGGCGGTGAGACCCCTCCGGGGGTGAGTGATCCCTACGGGGGCGCGTGACTGTGTTGGCTGGATGGCCCCGCCCGACCGGGAAGGTTCCGGTACCGGGCGGGGCCATTTCGCTGCCCTGGGCCACCGCGTTTTGGGTTGCCCCCGCCGCCCCTTCCCGTCCCGACCCGGGGGCTCCGCCCCCGTACCCCCGCTCCTCAAACGCCGGAGGGGCTGATTTTTGGCCCGTCCGGCGTTTGAGAACGAGGCCTGAGGGGCCGACAAAGGGGGTCTGGGGGCGCAGCCCCCAGGGACGGGAACGGGACTATCGTCACGGTCATGTTCGCCGCATTTGCCGCCCGCATCGACCGTGACCAACCGCTCGCCGGACTGGAGCTGGGGGAGCGCCCTGCCCCCGAGGCCCGCCCCGGCTGGAGCACCGTCGATGTCAGGGCCGCCTCCCTCAACCACCACGACCTCTGGTCCCTGCGGGGTATCGGCCTCGCGGAGGACAAGCTGCCCATGATCCTCGGCTGTGACGCCGCCGGGATCGACGAGGACGGCAACGAGGTCGTCCTGCACTCGGTCATCGGCCAGACCGGCCACGGCGTCGGCCCTAAGGAGCCCCGCTCCATCCTCACCGAGCGCTACCAGGGCACCTTCGCCGAGCAGGTCGCCGTGCCGACGTGGAACATCCTCCCCAAGCCCAAGGGGCTCTCCTTCGCGGAGGCCGCCTGTCTGCCCACGGCCTGGCTGACCGCCTACCGGATGCTCTTCACCAACGCGGGTGTGCGGCCCGGCGATTCCGTTCTTGTGCAGGGCGCGGGCGGCGGTGTCGCCACGGCCGCGATCGTCCTCGGCAAGGCGGCCGGGCTGCGGATGTTCGCCACCAGCCGGGACGAGGCCAAGCGCAAGCGGGCGGTGGAACTCGGCGCCGTCGAGGCGGTCGAGACGGGAGCCCGGCTGCCGCAGCGGGTGGACGCCGTGATCGAGACCGTCGGCGCGGCCACCTGGTCCCACTCGGTGAAGTCGCTGAAGCCCGGCGGCACGTTGGTGATCTCCGGGGCCACCAGCGGCGACCGGCCCTCGCACGCCGAGCTGACCCGGATCTTCTTCCTCGAACTCAAGGTGGTCGGCTCCACCATGGGCACCAAGGACGAACTGGAGGACCTGCTGTCCTTCTGCGTCGCGACCGGCGTACGGCCCGTCATCGACGCGGAGCTGCCGCTCGACCGGGCCCGTGAGGGCTTCGAACGGATGGAGTCCGGCGGCCAGTTCGGAAAGATCGTCCTCACCAACGGCTGACGACCGGCTGACGAACGGCTGACGACCGGCGGCTTGTCGCTGTCGCTGCTGCTGCCGTTGCCTCTGCCAGGCGGGCCCGGGTGTCCGGGCCCGCCTTTTGTGTGCCCGGGATCGAGCGACTAGCTAGCTGCTTGCGTCAACCAAGGTTGACACGGGTGAGAGTGTCAACCTACATTGACGCCATGACCGAAGCAACGGAACTCGCCGAGCGCGCGGGTGACCGCGATCCGCGGATCGGGCTGCGGGCCGTCGCCGCACTGCGCAAGCTGCTGGAGCAGCTTGAGGCCGTGCAGGTGCGCAACGCCCGTAACCAGGGCTGGTCGTGGCAGGAGATCGCCGCGGAACTCGGTGTCAGCAGGCAGGCCGTGCACAAGAAATACGGGAGGCGATGATGTTCGAACGGTTCACCAAGGACGCGCGTGCGGTGGTGCAGGGCGCGGTGGAACACGCCGAGCGGACGGGGGCGCAGTGTGTCGAAGCCGAGCATCTGCTGCTCGCGCTGCTCGACAGGGAGGCCAGCCGGGCCTCGTTCGCCCTGGCCGCACTCGGTCTGTCCGAGCGCCGTGATTCGGTGGCCCGGGAGCTGACCCAGGCGCGGCGCCGGGCCGGGCTGTCCCGCGCCGAGACCGACGCCCTCGCCGGGCTGGGGATCGATGTCTCGGACATCGTCGCCCGGATCGAGGAGGTGCACGGCGCCGGAGCCATGTCGGGCGACCGGAAAGCCACCGACCGCCGCCCGGGCGGGCGTCGGCCCTTCGGCCGCGATGCCAAGGCGGTGCTCGAACGCTCCCTCCGTGTGGCCGTCGCCCGCCGCGACCGCCATATCGGCGACGAACACCTTCTCCTGGCGCTCACCCTCCTCCCGGGCGTCCCCGCCGAAACCCTCGCGGACCATGGGGTGACCCATGACTCCGTCGTACGGGTGCTGTACGGCGGCGGGGACGCGGGCGGCGACCCGGGGAACTCCGGTCAGGCGAAGGCGGGGTGAAGGGGGAGCCCGGCGGGGTGGAGGGGAGGTCGGGTGCCTTTGCCCTGGCCGGGCTGGCCGGGGGTGGGCGCGTGGGCCGCGGCCCGGTCGGCCAGGGCCGGTGCTTGTGCCGTCTGGCGGCTGCGGCACCATCGTGGCTGGTCGCGCAGTTCCCCGCGCCCCTTTAGAGCGCTGCCGAACCGGAGCTGCTTCGCCCGACTTGCTTAAGGCGATAGCAACCGGATTCTGGCACTTGGTTGTTGGACGGGGTGGCGGAGGGCGGGTGCCCTCGCCTTGGCCGGGCAGACCGAGGAGGGTACTTCGACTCCCGCCCGGCTGTTCCGGGGCGGTCGTCCCCCTGTCGCCGGTGCGGTCGGCTCAGGTTCTCGGGGTGTGCAGTATTGCGCCGATGTGGGCTGCCGCGGTGGACAAGTGGTGGCGGGCTTCCTGTAGTTGGTCGGGGGTTACGCCGTGGTCGCGGGCTGCGTCGCGGATGTCGTCGCGGAAGCGGTCCAGGAGGCGGTCCAGGTCGCGGGCCGGGTCGCCGGTGGGGGGCTCATGGGCCCAGGCCGGTTCGTAGTCGACGGGGAAGTCCTGCCGGGGCTCGCTGTATTCCGGGGTCGGGGCCGAGCCGTTGGCGGGGCGGGTGAAGCCGAAGTCCTTGCCGAACTCCCTTCCGAAGTCCTTGCCGAACTCGCCGAACTCCTTGGCCAGTTCGGTCAGGCCCTCGCGCATCCCGGTCGGCCAGTCGCCGCGGGTGAAGTGGTCCTGGACATGCTCCTGGACCCGGCGTGCGATGCGCTGCATCTCTTCCTGCGCCTGGGCGCGGGCGTTGGCCTGGGCCTCCTGGGCCTGGCGGCGGGCGCGCTGGGCCTCGTCGCGGGCGCGGCGGCTCTCGTCCTTGGCCCGGCGCGCCTGCTCCTTCCACTCCTGCTTGACGCGCCGCATCTCCTCCTTCGCCGCGCGCCATTCCTCCTTGTCGCCGAGGCCGCCGAGGCCGCCGAACTCCCCGCCGCGCCTTGCCTCCGAGGCCGCCGCCCGCATCTCGCGCCGCAGATCACCTGCCGCGCCGCGCACATCGGCCCTGATCTCCGCTGCGAGTTCCGCCACCGACTCGCGGATCTCCAGTTCCAGGTCGGCCAGTTCACCGCTGCGGTCGGCCAGTTCGGCGCGGCCGGCGTCCGTGATGGCGTACACCTTGCGGCCGCCCTCGGTGGTGTGGGTGACCAGGCCCTCGGCCTCCAGCTTGGCCAGCCGCGGATACACGGTGCCGGCCGAGGGCGCGTACAGCCCCTGGAAGCGCTCCTCCAGGAGGCGGATCACCTCGTACCCGTGGCGCGGCGCCTCGTCCAGCAGCTTGAGCAGATAGAGGCGCAGTCGGCCGTGGGCGAAGACGGGAGGCATGTCAGAGCACCTTCTTGTCGGTCGTGCCGTCGCTCGGGGAACTTCCGTCGGCCTCGCTTCCGGGGGCGTCCCACGGTTCGTCCTCCGCGGGGGGCCGCCGCAGCAGGGCGATGGAACCCGAGACGGTGGTCGCCTTCAGCCGGCCGTTGCCCGCGCCGAGCCGCCCCGTGATCCGCTTGGCGCCCCACTGGCCGCTCACCCGCAGGTCCTCGAAGGCATTCGACACCGTACCGCTCGCGGTGTTGGCCTCCACCTCGGCGTCGGCCGGGTGGGGCAGACGGATGGCGATCTCGCCGGAGACGCTGGTGAGGGCGATGTCCGTGGGGCCGGCGGACGGGTCGAGGTCGACGATCATCGAGCCGCTCACCGTGTCGGCCTTCACCGCGGTGCCCGAGCCCTCGACCACCGTCAGGTCGCCGGAGACCGAGTTGAAGCGGAGGGCTCCGCCGAGTGCTTGTGCCTCCACGTTGCCCGAGACGGTGTCCGTGCGGACCGGGCCGCCGAGGCCGAGGAGGGTGGTGTCGCCGGTGACGCCCTTCACCTCGGTGCGGCCGTCGATGCCGGAGACGACTGCTGCGGCGCCGACCACTCCGACCTCGACGCGGGTGTCCGCCGGGACGGCCAGGGTGATGTCTGCGCTGCGGCGCCAGCCCTTGCGGTCGAGCCACTTCAGGAAGCCCTTCCAGGGCAGGTCCTCGTAGGCCACGGTGAGGGTGCCCGACTCCTGTGTCACCACCAGGGGTGGTCCCTCGATCGAGGTGACCTCCAGTCTTGCGGAACCTTCGTCCGTGCCCACCACGTTCACCGTTCCGTTGACTATCCGTACGTGCAGGGCGGTCACCGGGGTGTCGAAGGTGAGCTTCCTTGGTTCCGTTACGGGCCATTCGGGCATGGGGCGGGCTCCTTTTGCGGGGGTGTTGTGTGTCGGCGAGCGGCGACACGACACGCCATATCGCGTCCTACGTGAAACACGATATATCGCGGTGGGGGAAAGTCAAGGTACTCGTTCGGGTGAGTCACCCTGGCGGGGCTTCGGGGTGCAGGAGTGCAGGGGCGCTGCAGCGCGAAGGGCGCCCTTTCTGGGCGCCGTGGGTGTGCGGCTCGCCGCCGATGGGGTGGCCGCGGGGGTGGGTCGCGCAGCCCGGCGCTATCGGGTTGCCTCCCCCAGGCTCTTCGAGCAGGGGGGACCCCCGCAGCGGCACGACTGCCCGCGGCTGGGTGGGTGCGGCCGCTCGCGGCTGGGGCGCGGCGTGGTCGCCGACCGCGGCTGCCTCCGCCGCGTTGCGGCATGACTGCCCGCGGCTGGGCGGGTGCGGCTACCCGCGGCTGGGCGGGTTGACTGCCCGCGGCCAGGGGACTGGGCGGGCCAGCCGACTGCTGCCGACGCGTCGCGTTACTCGTCGTCCTCGTCGTCCAGGCGGGCCAGCCAGGTGGCGAGGCGTTCGATCGGGACCTCGAAGTCGGGGTTCAGGTCGACGAAGGTGCGGAGCTGTTCGGACAGCCACTCGAAGGTGACCTCCTCCTCGCCGCGGCGCTTCTCCAGTTCTTCGATGCCTCGGTCGGTGAAGTACACGGGTGTTCTCCTGGGGACGTTCTCGGGACTCGCGGGTTGCGTTGTATACGTCCAGGTTAGAAGGGGGTCACGGAGGCAAAGGAACGGCCCCGTCCTTCCGGCGCAGACAGCCGGGGGACGGGGCCGGTACGAACCGTAGGACGGTTCAGTGGGTCACGCCTCGAAGACCTCGCGGACCAGCTGCTCCTGCTCCGCCTGGTGGCGCTTGGCCGAGCCGACCGCCGGGGACGAGCTGTGCGGACGCGAGATGCGGCGCAGCCGCTCGCCGTGCGGCACGTCCGCGCCGACCGCCAGGTCCAGGTGGTCGATGAGGTTGAGGGCGATGAACGGCCAGGCGCCCTGGTTCGCCGGTTCCTCCTGCACCCACAGGTACTTCGCGGCGTTCGGGTACTTGGCGATCTCGGCCTGGAGCTCGGCACCCGGCAGCGGGTACAGCCGTTCGAGGCGGATGATCGCCGTCTCGGCGGCCGCGGGGTCGGCGGCGCCGCGCCTCTGCCGCTCGGCCTCCAGGTCGTAGTAGACCTTGCCCGCGCAGAAGACGACCTTCTTCACGGCGGCCGGGTCGACCGTCGCGTCGCCGATGACGGGCCGGAACGCGCCGGTCGTGAACTCCTCCGACTTCGAGGCCGCCGCCTTGAGACGCAGCATCGACTTCGGGGTGAAGACGACCAGCGGCTTGTGGTGCGGGTTGTGCACCTGCCACCGCAGGAGGTGGAAGTAGCTCGACGGGAGCGTCGGCATCGCGACCGTCATGTTGTTCTGGGCGCAGAGCTGCAGGAACCGCTCCGGGCGGGCGGACGAGTGGTCCGGGCCCTGGCCCTCGTAGCCGTGCGGCAGCAGCAGCGTGACGCCGGAGGTCTGGCCCCACTTCTGCTCGGCCGAGGAGATGAACTCGTCGACGACCGTCTGCGCGCCGTTGGTGAAGTCGCCGAACTGCGCCTCCCACATCACCAGCGCGTCCGGCCGGGCCAGCGAGTAGCCGTACTCGAAGCCCATCGCGGCGTACTCGGACAGCAGCGAGTTGTAGACGTTCAGCCGTGCCTGGTCCTCCGACAGATACAGCAGCGGGGTGAAGTCCTCACCGGTCTCGCGGTCGATGATCACCGCGTGCCGCTGGCCGAAGGTGCCGCGCTGGGAGTCCTGGCCGGCGAGCCGCACCGGGACGCCCTCCAGGAGCAGGGAGCCGACGGCGAGGGTCTCGCCCATGCCCCAGTCGATGGTGCCGTCCTCGACCATGGCCGCCCGGCGCTGGAGCTGCGGCAGCAGCCTGGGGTGGACGGTGATGTGGTCGGGGATGTTGACCTGGGACGCGGCGATGCGCTTGACGACCTCGGTGGAGACCGCGG
The DNA here is from genome assembly GCF_054729195.1 of Streptomyces sp. YIM S03343. Classification (NCBI taxonomy): domain Bacteria; kingdom Bacillati; phylum Actinomycetota; class Actinomycetes; order Kitasatosporales; family Streptomycetaceae; genus Streptomyces; species Streptomyces sp. YIM S03343. The sequence goes on along the minus strand of NZ_JBPUKX010000001.1, from coordinate 3,145,746 downwards.
TGCCCACGGTGACGGGGAAGCCGTCCTGCGGCTCGTGGGACGGCGCCGGGGCGGGCTGCGAGGTGGCCTCGCGGACCTCGGTGAAGACCTTCTCCAGCTGGCCCTGGTAGTCCTGGAGCGCCTGCTCGGCCTCGTCCAGGGTGATGTCGCCGCGGCCGATCAGGGACTCGGTGTAGAGCTTGCGCACCGAGCGCTTCTTGTCGATCAGGTCGTACATCAGCGGCTGGGTGAAGGCCGGGTTGTCCGACTCGTTGTGCCCGCGGCGCCGGTAGCAGATGAGGTCGATCACCACGTCCTTGTTGAACGCCTGCCGGAACTCGAAGGCCAGCCGGGCCACACGGACCACGGCCTCCGGGTCGTCGCCGTTGACGTGGAAGATCGGGGCCTCGATCATGCGGGCCACGTCCGTCGCGTACATGGAGGAACGCGAGGACTCGGGGGCCGCGGTGAAGCCGACCTGGTTGTTGATGACGACGTGGACCGTGCCGCCGGTGCGGTATCCGCGCAGCTGCGACATGTTGAGGGTCTCGGCCACCACGCCCTGGCCCGCGAAGGCCGCGTCGCCATGGATCGCCACCGGCAGGACCGTGAAGTCCGTGCCGCCCTTGCCGATGATGTCCTGCTTGGCGCGCGACACGCCTTCGAGGATCGGGTCGACGGCCTCCAGGTGGGAGGGGTTCGCGACCAGCGACACCTTGATCTGCTCGCCGTCGAGGCCCGTGAAGGTGCCCTCGGCGCCCAGGTGGTACTTCACATCGCCCGAGCCGTGCATCGACTTCGGGTCGAGGTTGCCCTCGAACTCGCGGAAGATCTGGGCGTACGACTTGCCGACGATGTTCGCCAGCACGTTCAGCCGGCCGCGGTGGGCCATGCCGACGACGACCTCGTCGAGGCGGGACTCGGCCGCGCTGTCCAGGACCGCGTCCAGCAGCGGGATGACCGACTCGCCGCCCTCCAGGGAGAAGCGCTTCTGGCCGACGTACTTCGTCTGCAGGAAGGTCTCGAACGCCTCCGCCGCGTTGAGACGGCGCAGGATGCGCAGCTGCTCCTCGCGCTCCGGCTTGGTGTGCGGGCGCTCCACCCGGTCCTGGATCCACTTGCGCTGCTTGGGGTCCTGGATGTGCATGAACTCGATGCCGGTGGTGCGGCAGTACGAGTCGCGCAGCACGCCGAGGATGTCGCGCAGCTTCATCATCGACTTGCCGGCGAAGCCGCCGACGGCGAACTCGCGTTCCAGGTCCCACAGCGTCAGCCCGTGCTCGACGATGTCGAGGTCGGGGTGCTTGCGCTGGCGGTACTCCAGCGGGTCGGTGTCGGCCATGACATGGCCGCGCACCCGGTAGGAGTGGATCAGCTCGAACACCCGGGCGGCCTTGGTGACGTCGTCGTCGTGCGAGGTGTCGATGTCACGCAGCCAGCGCACCGGCTCGTAGGGGATGCGCAGCGATTCGAAGACTTCGTCGTAGAAGCGGTTCTCGCCGAGCAGGAAGTTGGCGACCTGGCGCAGGAACTCGCCGGAGGCGGCGCCCTGGATGACCCGGTGGTCGTAGGTCGACGTGAGCGTCATGACCTTCGAGATGCCGAGCTTGTTGAGGGTGTCCTGGGAGGTGCCCTGGAACTCGGCCGGGTAGTCCATGGAGCCGACGCCCATGATGACGGACTGGCCGGGCATCAGACGCGGCACGGAGTGGACGGTGCCGAGGCCGCCGGGGTTGGTCAGGGAGACGGTGACGCCGGTGAAGTCGTCCATCGTCAGCTTGCCGTCGCGGGCGCGGCGGACGATGTCCTCGTAGGCCTGCCAGAACTCGAAGAAGGTCAGGGTCTCGGCCTTCTTGATGGCGGCGACGACGAGCTGGCGGTCGCCGTTGGGCTTGACCAGGTCGATGGCCAGGCCGAGGTTGACGTGGGCCGGCTTGATCAGGGTCGGCTTGCCGTCCTTCTCGCCGAACGAGAAGTTCATCGACGGCATGGCCTTGATGGCCTGCACCATCGCGTAGCCGATGAGGTGGGTGAAGGAGATCTTCCCGCCGCGGGCCCGCTTGAGGTGGTTGTTGATGACGATGCGGTTGTCGAACAGCAGCTTCACCGGGACGGCGCGGACCGAGGTGGCGGTCGGCAGGTCCAGGGAGGCGTTCATGTTCTTGGCGACCGCGGCGGCCGGACCGCGCAGGGTGACCAGTTCCGGCCCCTCGGCGGCGGTGACGGGCGCGGCGGCGGGCGCAGGCTTCACGGCGGCGGCCGGCTTGGCGGCGGGCTGCACGGGGGCAGGCGCGGGAGCCGGGGCCACGGCGGGCTGCACGGGGGCAGGTGCCGGAGCCGGGGCGACCGGCGGTGCGGCGGCCGGAGCGGGCTGCTGCACGGGCGCCGGGGCGGCGGCCGCGGGCGGGGTGACAGGTGCCACCGGCGCCGGTGCCGGTGCCGGGGCGGCCGGAGCCGCCGGGGCGGGAGCCGGTACCACGGGCGTGGCGGGCGGGGCGGGCTGCGCGGGCGCCGGAGCGGCCGGAGCGGGCGCCGATGTCGCCGCACCCCCCGCCGTTTCCGCCGTTCCCGCCGCGGCCGGGGGACCCGGCCGGTAATCGGCGAAGAAGTCCCACCAGGCGCGGTCTACCGAATTCGGGTCCTGGAGGTACTGCTGATAGATCTCGTCGACGAGCCACTCGTTCGGACCGAACGCGGCAGCGGGATTCTTGCCCGCTTGGTCGGCGTCGGTCGAGATGCTCGATGCGTTACTGGGGGACTGTGGCGACACGGCGGCAACCGCCCTCTTCCGCTTCACAAGGTGATGGACAGCGGGAATAAAGGCTACGCCCCCACGACCGGGAAGGTCAGGTGGGGCCAATGCTTCGTCGCGTAAGTCACATCGCGGCGCGGGTTTCGGGGGCCGAATTGGCGGGAAACAAACGGGGTTTCGCCTTGAAACCCATGCGCCACCAGGGGGCCCGCACCCGGTGCTCGCGACCCCCTGCCTGATCACACGTGTCCGTCAGCGACGAGGTTCACCGGATCTTGTGATCCAGCCTCGCACTGTACGTCAACCGGCCACCAAGGGATCTCCCGGGAGGGTGATACGAATCCGGCAACCCCGCTCGGATTCGGCCACCCCGATCCGCCCGCCGTGCAGATCGACCGCCCAGCGCGCGATGGCCAGGCCGAGCCCCGTACCGCCGTCGCTGCCGGGCCCGTGCGGACGGCTGACCGCCCCCCGGTTGAACCGCTCGAAGACCCGGTGCCACTCCGACCTGGGGATGCCGGGCCCCTCGTCAAGGACCTCCAGGTCCAGCGACTCCGGCTGGGCGCCGCGCCGCGCCTTCACCGTCACCCGGCCGTGCGGCGGGCTGTGCTTGACCGCGTTGTCGATCAGATTGGCGACCACCTGGTGGATACGCTCCGGGTCCGCGTGCGCGGTCAGTTCCGGCGGGGACACGTCGAGATGCAGATGGACGTCGGTGCGGGTGTGGGTGCCGGAACCGGAGGCGAGACCGCCGCGCGCGGAGACCACCATGTTGGCCTCCTTCAGCACCCCCGACAGATACGGCCACACCTCGAAACGCCGCTTGCGCAGCGGTACGACGCCGTTGTCCAGGCGGGAGAGGTCCAGCAGGGTCTCCACCAGCCGCCCCAGCCGCTCCGTCTGTTTCAGCGCGGTGCGCATGGTCTCGGTGTCGGGCTCCGCTATGCCGTCGACGACGTTCTCCAGCACCGCGCGCAGACCCGCGATCGGGGTGCGCAGCTCGTGGGAGACATTGGCGACCAGCTCCTTGCGCTGCCGGTCCTGCGCCTCCAGCTCGTCGGCCATGACGTTGATCGTCTGCGCCAGGTCGCCCAGTTCGTCGCGCCGGTTCTCCGTCACCCGGCGGGTGTAGTCGCCGTGGGATATCGCGCGGGCCACCGTGTTCATGTCGTCCAGCGGGGCGGTGAGCGAGTGCGCCACGAACTGGGTGATCAGCAGGGTGGCGATCATCGAGAACACCGTGATGAAGCGCAGCTCCGTCTTGGTGTGCACCGCGATCATCGACAGACCGGTGGTGATCAGCACCGAGGTGACGACCAGCGCGCCCAGCTTCGTCTTGATCGAGAACGGGCGCACCGTGGAGCCCCAGGGTTCCCCGCCGGGGTTCTGCGGGGCGGGCGGTGGTGCGGGCGGTGGTGCGGACGTTGGTACGGGCGGCCGGGTGCCGCTCATGGTGTCGGGCTCTCCAGCGCGTATCCCACGCCGTGCACCGTACGGATGCGCTCGGCGCCGATCTTGCGGCGCAGTGCCTTGATGTGGCTGTCCACGGTCCGCGTGCCGGAGGCGTCCGCCCAGTCCCACACCTCGGCGAGCAACTGCTCGCGGGAGAGCACCGCGCGCGGTGTGTTCGCCAGGCAGAGCAGGAGGTCGAACTCGGTGGGCGTCAGATGGACGTCCTCAGCGCGTACCCGCACCCGGCGCTGCGCGTGGTCGATCTCCAGTTCACCCAAACGAAGGATGCCCGAGCGCGGAGTTGACGCGGCGATCGCGGCGCGCTCCACTCGGCGCAGCAGGACATGCACCCGCGCGGCCAACTCCCGCATCGAGAACGGCTTGGTCATGTAGTCGTCGGCGCCGACCCCGAGGCCGACCAGCATGTCGGTCTCGTCGTCGCGCGCGGTGAGCATCAGCACCGGCACCGGGCGCTGCGCCTGCACCCGGCGGCAGACCTCAAGGCCGTCGAAGCCGGGCAGCATGATGTCGAGGATCAGCAGGTCGGGCTGCCATGCCTCGGTGGTGTCCACGGCTGCCGGGCCGTCACCCGCGGTCTGCACGAGGAATCCCTCGGCGCGCAGACGGGCCGCGATGGCGTCGACGATCGTGGGGTCGTCCTCGACGACCAGGACCCGGCGTTGCGCGCCCGGGGTAGCCGTCGTCGTACCGCTGTGCGAGGTGTGTGTCTGCTCCATCGCCCGCCCCTGAAGTGTGCTTTCCGGAACCAGTGGGGTGATCCCATGACTGCGCTGTGCGCTTGATTGATCCGCGTCAGGCATGCAGCGTACGGGGAGTTACCGCGAGTTTTCTATCCGGGTCCGAAGGCGAGATGGACGGCGTCGGGAACGCCCCGGGCAACGGGGATCTCTTCGGTACGCACCTGTTTGAACCCGGCATTCCACAAGGTTTTCTCGAATTCCGGGGAGGGCTGCGCCGACCATACGGCGAGTACCCCGCCGGGCCGCAACGCCCTTGCGCAGCTTGCCAGTCCGGCCGGTGAGTAGAGCCCTTCATTGCCCTCGGTGACCGTCCAGCCGGGGCCGTTGTCGATGTCGAGGCACAGTGCGTCGTACGCGGCACGGGCCTCATCGAGGTGGGCCAGGAGATCCGCCGCGACGATCTCGGTGCGCGGGTCGGCGAGCGCCCGCGCAGACAGTTCGGCGAGCGGCCCGTCGCGATGCCAGCCGATGACGGCCTCCTCCCGCTCCACGACCGTGATCCGCCCCCAGCGGGGGTCGGCGGCCGCATGCGCGAGCGAGAACCCGACGCCCAGCCCGCCGATCAGCAGGTCCGGCCGGTGCGGGGCGTCGTTGTCGTGTATGCGGAGCGCGTCGCGCGCGGCGTCCACGAGCCGTCGCTCCGAGCGGCCGTCCGAGGTGTCCATCAGGAAGCAGCCGTTGGCGATGATCTGGAGCAACGCGCCGTGCCTGCGCAGCACGACCTCGCCGTACGGTCCCTCACGACGGTCCAGCACCACGGGCGTGGTGTCGTACGAGGTGGTCATGGAAACCCATCCTGCCCCAACGACCCGTGTCGCCTGAGGGAATTACGGATGACCGCGCGCAGGGGGTGCCGGGTGCCTACCCTCGGAACCAGAAGGCACCAGTGGCACCAGAGGCGCCGGAGGCACCGGAGGACGCGACCGGGGGACACCCGGGGACAAGGGGACACCCGGGGATGACAGGGGGATACCGGGGGACACGGAAGGACTGCGGGGTGATGCGGTGGCCGCGGGCAGTCCCTTCGTGGGACGCGAGGACGTGCTGGCCGAACTCCGGGACGCGCTGGAGCGCACGGCCGCGGGCCGGGGCGGCCTGGTCACGCTGACCGGTGCGGCGGGGGCGGGCAAGACCCGTACCGCCGAGGAGGCGGCGGCGCGGTCGGGCTGCCGCGCCTTGTGGACCTGGTGCCCGCCGGGCACCGCGGGCCGCGCCTTCCGCCCCTGGTCACGCCTGCTGCGCGAGCTGGCGGCCGACGACGCGACCGGCGGACGGCTGGTCGCCGCGTCACCGCCGCTGCGGGCGCTGGTGACGGGCGCGGCGGCCACCGGCCCACGGGCCGCCACCGACTTTCCGGCCGCCACCGACCCTCCGGCCGGCGGCGGCACGGACCCGGAGACCGCCCGCCTGCGCCTGAGCGGCGACGTGGCCGAACTCCTCGTCTCGGCGGCACGCCGCGAGCCGCTCCTGCTGGTCCTCGACGATCTGCACTCCGCGGACGCCTCGTCCCTGCGCCTCCTCCTGGAACTCGCCGACACCGCCCGCACGGCCCCCCTCCTGCTCCTGGTGACGGCCCGCGACGACGACACGGCCTGGCGCGACCGCACCTGGGCCCGTGCCCAGCTCTTCCGCCGGGGCCGCACCCTGCCCCTGGGACCGCTGAGCGAACCCGAGGTGGCGACCCTGGTCGAGACGGCGACCGGCACCCCGCCGACCGCGGAGACGGTACGAGCGGTGCTGCACCGCACGGGCGGGGAGCCGTTCTTCGTCACGGAACTGCTGCGTGACGGGGGCGTACCCGCCGCATCCGCCGAGGCGGCGGACGGGGGCGTGCCTGCCGCATCGGCCGAGGCGGCGGACAGGGGCATGCCTGCCGCATCCGCCGAGGCGGCGGAGGAAGCGGTCCCCTCCGTGACCGTCCGCGCCGCGGTCGCCGCCCGGCTGGCCGAACTCGACCCGCGCACGGTCCGTGTCCTGCACGTCGCCGCCGTGCTCGGCACGCGGTTCCGGATCGATGTGCTCGCCGAGGCCGCCGGAGTGCCGCTCGCGGAGGTGCGGGGGCTGCTCGGCGAGGCCGACAGGGCGGGGCTGCTGGGGAAGATCGCCCCGGACCGGGCCGCCTTCCGCCACGACCTGCTGCGTGAGGCCGTCCACGGCACTCTCACCCCCGCCGAGCGGGCCGCGCTGCACCACGCCGTGGCCGCGGTGCTGACCGGCTACGCCTGCCGGGGCCGCGACACCGGCCCCGCCGAGGTGGCCCACCACCTCCTGCTGGCAGGCCCCGAACACACCCGGGAGGCCGCCGCCTACGCCCACCAGGCCGCCACCCGCGCCGAGCACCTCTACGCCTTCGAGGACGCGGCCCGCTGGTACGAGCACGCGGCGCAGGCGTACGACGCGGCGCAGGCGTACGACGGTGCCGCCCCCGCCGGCACCGAAGTCGTGGACGTGCTCCTCGGCCTGGGCGCCGCCCGGCTCGGGGCCGGGGAACGCGACGCCGCTCGCGGCGCGTTTCTGCGTGCCGCCCGTCTCGCCCGTGCCGCCCGGCGGCCCGATCTGCTGGCCCGTGCCGCCCTCGGGCTCGGTACCGGGCCCGTCGGGTTCGAGGTCGATCTCGCGGACCGGGAGCAGCTCGACCTGCTCACCGAGGCCCGCGCCGCCATCACCGCCACGCACCCCGCCCTGCGGGCCGTCGTCACCGCCCGGCTCTCGCTCGCCGCCGCTCTCGTGGAGAGCGAGGAGCACCGCGTCGAGCTCGCCGAGGAGGCCGTCGGCATCGCTCGTGAGGCCGGTGACTCCTCCGCGCTCGGGACCGCGCTCGCCGCCCTGTGCGATGCGCGGTCCGGGCCGGAGCACTGCCGTGAGCGCCTCGGCTGGGCCGGTGAGATCGTCGGTATCGGGCGCGCCCTGCCCGAGCCCGTGCTCGAACTGCTCGGGCGCCGACTCCGGCTCGTCGCGCTGCTGGAGACCGGTGACTTCGCCGGGGCCGACGCCGAGGCCGTCGCCTACGAGACGGCCGTACGACCGCTGCGGCGGCCCCTGTACGCCTGGTACGTGCCGCTGTGGCGCGGCTCCCGGGCGCTGCGCGAGGGGCGCTACGACGACTGCGCCGCCGCCCTCGACGAGACCGAGGCGCTCGGCCGGGCCGCCGACAGCCCCAACGCCGCCCTGCTGGCCGGCACCCAGCGCTGGTGCCTGTACGCCTGGACCGGCGACCTCGACGCCATGACCCGGCTGCTCGCCACCCTCCCGGCACTGGAGCGGCTGCCCGGTCTGTGGCCCCGCGTCACCCTGGCGCTGCTCGCCGCGCAGTACGGCCGGCTCGACGAGGCCGCGCTCGGGCTGTCGGCCGTGGCACCCCGGCTCGCCACCGAGCCGCGCGACAGCGAGTGGCTGCCGATGGTCGCCCAGGCGGCCGAGACGGTCGGCGCGCTCGGCGCCCACCCCACGGCACCGCTGCTGTACAACCTTCTCGCCCCCTACGCCGGGCTGTTCGCCATCGAGGGCATCGGCGCGGCGGTGCGGGGTCCCGTCGAGCGGCATCTCGCGCTGCTCGCGGCGGCCATGGCCGACCCGGAGCGGGCGCGCGCCCACCGGGAACGGGCCCTCAGGGCAGCCCGGGAGACGGGCTCGGCGGCGCTCGCTGCGCGGATCGAGACGGAGACCGGCGGCATGGGGTCCACTCCACGGCCGGGGACGGGCCGTGCCGCCGATGTCGTTGATGCAGCCGAAGTCACCGACTCCGTCTTCCGGCGCGAAGGCCGCCTCTGGCACCTCGGCTATGCCGGTCGCGAGGTGCGCCTCGCCGACAGCAAGGGACTGCACGACATCGCCGTGCTCCTCGCCCGCCCCGGCACCCCCGTGCCCGCCGTGGAACTGGCCGCCGCCCCGGTCCCCGCCCCTGCCCAGGCCGCGCTCGCCGAGGGACTGCACCCCGAGGGCGACACGGGCGAGGTCGTCGACGCCACCGCGCGGGCCGCCTACCGGCGCCGACTGCGGGACCTGGAGACGGAGGCCGAGGAGGCGGACGCGACCGGGGACGCGCGGCGCTCGCAGCGGATCGCCGCTGAACGGGACGCGCTGGTCGAGCAGCTGTCGGCGGCCTACGGCATCGGCGGCAGGGTCCGCCGTACCGGCTCGCCCGCAGAGCGGGCCCGCACCGCCGTCACCGCCCGCGTCCGGGCCGCCGTACGCCGTATCGACGACGTCCACCCCGAACTCGGCCGCCACCTCCACGCCGCTCTGCGCACCGGCACCCTCTGCGTCTACCAGCCCGAACGGCCCCCCGACTGGCGGTTGTGAGGCCGCGTCGCACATCGTGCCGCCCCGTCTCACGCCCTGAGGGCACAGGGCGCCGTACGACAGAGGTACGGCCGAGAAGGCGAAAGCAGGACATCATGCCCCGTACATCCAAGGCCGAGGCCGAACTCACCGTGGACGAGCCGGTCATCGAGGGACGCTACGCGCAGATCGGCCCCTACACGGTCGGCTACGAGACCATGAAGCAGGACATGGACCCGGCGCCGCTGTTCCGCGGGCTGCCCGAGGACCGCTGCCAGTGCCCGCACTGGGGCCAGGTCCTCACCGGCCGCATCGTGTTCCGCTACCCCGACCACGACGAGGTCTTCCACGCCGGTGACGCCTACTACGGCGCCCCCGGCCATCTCCCGCTCCTCTTCGCCGGTACCGAGATCGTCGAATTCAGCCCGACCGCCGAGCTGAACCGCACCATGGAGGTCATCGGCGCCAACCTCGCGACGGCACAGCCATGAACCCGCAAGGACTCCTCGACAGCGCCCGCGCCAAGGAACTCGCCGAGCTCTTCGTGCGCTTCATCGAGACGAACACCGCTCCCGACGGCCTCTTCACCGACGACGTGTTCCTCGACCTGAGCGTGCCCCAGTGGCGGGTCCAGACCTCGGGACGCGACGCACTCGTCGAGCTGCGCCGCCGCTTCCACCCGCCGCTGGGCAGCGTGCCGCGCCACCGCGTCGATGTGACGGACACCGGGCTCGTCCTCGAATGGGAGGAGTGCTGGGAGAACGAGCAGGACGAGCAGGACGAGCAGGGCGGCTGGTACTGCCGTGAGCTGATGCGCGCCGACGTCCGCGACGGCGCCATCGACGACATCTCGATCTACTGCACCGGCGACTGGGACGCCGGTGTGCGGGCCGCCCACGCCCGGGAGGTGACACTGCTGCGGCCTTGAGGAGTGTGCGGTCGCCCCGAGTCGGCCTCATGCGTCTCGCGATGCGTCTCGCGATGCGTCTCGCGATGCGCCTCGCGATGCGCCTCGCGATGCGCCTCGTGAGAAAGACGCGTGAAGCTCCTTGGAAGTTCCTGAGAATCGGGCCCCGCGTGGTGTCGGTCACAGACACCGGCCGTGCGGGGGCCGAAGGGTGGGGTGAAACGGAAGGAGCCCCTCACTGTGGAACGCACCGCGACGGTCGACACCACGGCCTCGTGCACGCCCCCGGGCCCGCCCCTTCCCCGGACCGGAGACCTCTTGGACGCGATGCCCGCCCAGCCGGGACGTCCGCGCCCGATGGCGACCGCCGCCGTTCCCGTCCCGGCCCCCCGCCGCCGCTACGACGCCTTCCGCGGTCTCCGGGGTCTCGGCGCCCTGAGCGCCGTGCGCGCCCTCCACCCCTGGCGTCTCCTCCCCACCCCCACCGGCGCCCCGTTCACCTTCGGCTACGCGCTCGTCCTCGTCGTCACCTCGCTGATCACCGAGTACGCCGACCCCGCCGCTCTCGTGAACGCCCTGCACCAGAGCTCCAGCACCGATGTCGCCCATCTGCTGCACACACCGGGAACCGTGCTCCTCGCCAGCGCGCTGTGGGTGGCCGGAGGCTTCGCGTCGCCGTTCGTGTTCGGGTTCCTGCTGGTGCTGACCGCGCTGGAACGCCGTACCGGCGCCCGGTGCGCTGCCACCGTGTTCCTGCTCGGGCATGTCCTGGCCACCCTCCTCACGGAGGGCACCGTCGGTGTCGCCGTGCTGGTCGGGCATCTGCCCGAGACCTCGCTGCACCGGCTCGACTACGGCATCAGCTTCGGTGTGGCCACCAGCGTCGGCGCGCTGGCCGGGCTGCTGAAGCCGTGGCTGCGGTGGCCGCTGCTGGCTGTGTTCGGCGGGCTGCTGGTCGAGGACCTGCTGGAGTTCGCCGACCCGATGACGAACTGGGGCCATCTGATCGCCCTGGCCATCGGTGTGGCGATCTGGCCTCTGGTCCGCCGCGTCCGGCGGGCGCGCACCCTGGCGCCGGACAGGCCCTCAGGGCCTGCCGCCTCCCCTGTTGTTTCCTCTGTTTCCTCGCGTCTTTCCTGACCGCTGACTGATCGCTGACAGCGAACGGCTGACGGGGAACAATCGATCGCCCCTGTGCATTGAGTCGGCATAACTCAACTTGACTGCCGAAGGGGAGATCATGGCTGCTGAGTCCACGGCGTTCACACCGCTCACTCTGCCTGTGCTGCCGCTCGACGACGAGGTCGTGCTGCCCGGGATGGTGGTTCCGCTGGACCTGAACGACTCCGACGTACGGGCCGCGGTGGAGGCCGCCCAGGCCGCCGCCCGCGCCGAGCCAGGAAAACCCAGGGTTCTCCTGGTGCCCCGTATCGACGGTACCTATGCGACGACCGGTGTGCTCGGCACAGTCGAGCAGGTCGGACGGCTCGCCGACGGCGACCCGGGCGCCCTGATCCGGGGCCGTGGCCGGGTGCGCATCGGCGCCGGGACCACCGGGCCCGGTGCGGCCCTCTGGGTCGAGGGCGCGCGGATCGACGAGAGCGTGCCCGATCCGCTGCCCGGTCAGGTCACCGACCTTGTGAAGGAGTACAAGGCGCTGGCCACGGCGTGGCTGCGCAAGCGCGGCGCCTGGCAGGTGGTCGACCGGGTGCAGGCCATCGACGACGTCTCCGCGCTCGCCGACAACTCCGGCTACTCGCCGTACCTCACCACCGATCAGAAGGTGGAGCTCCTGGAGACCGCCGACCCGGTGGCCCGGCTGAAGCTCGCCACCCAGCAACTGCGCGACCACATGGCCGAGCAGGACGTCGCCGAGAGCATCGCCAAGGACGTCCAGGAGGGCGTCGACAAGCAGCAGCGCGAGTTCCTGCTGAGGCGCCAGCTGGAGGCCGTCCGCAAGGAACTGCGCGAGCTGAACGGTGAACCGGAGGGCGAGGAGACCGGCGACTACCGCGCCCGTGTGGAGGCCGCCGACCTGCCTGAGAAGGTCCGCGAGGCCGCCCTCAAGGAGGTCGACAAGCTGGAGCGGGCCTCCGACCAGTCGCCCGAGGGCTCCTGGATCCGCACCTGGCTCGACACGATCCTCGAACTGCCGTGGAACGAGCGCACCGAGGACGCCTACGACATCCGGGGCGCCAAGGCGATCCTGGACGCCGAGCACGCGGGCCTGGAGGACGTGAAGGAGCGGATCACCGAGTATCTGGCGGTGCGCAAGCGGCGCAACGACCGCGGCCTGGGTGTCGTGGGCGGCCGTCGCGGCGGTGCCGTGCTGGCCCTGGTCGGCCCGCCCGGCGTCGGCAAGACCAGCCTCGGCGAGTCCGTGGCCCACGCGATGGGCCGCAAGTTCGTGCGCGTCGCGCTCGGCGGCGTACGCGACGAGGCGGAGATCCGCGGCCACCGCCGTACCTACGTCGGCGCGCTGCCCGGCCGTATCGTGCGGGCGATCAGGGAGGCCGGGTCGATGAACCCGGTGGTCCTGCTCGACGAGGTGGACAAGGTCGGTTCGGACTTCCGCGGCGACCCCGCGGCCGCCCTGCTGGAGGTCCTGGACCCCGCGCAGAACCACACCTTCCGCGACCACTACCTTGAGGTCGAACTCGACCTGTCCGACGTGGTGTTCCTCGCCACGGCCAATGTCCTGGAGGCCATCCCGGAGGCCCTGCTCGACCGTATGGAGCTGGTCCGCCTCGACGGCTACACCGAGGACGAGAAGGTCGTCATCGCCCGGGACCATCTGCTTCCGCGCCAGCTGGAGCGGGCCGGTCTGAACAAGGCCGAGGTGACCCTCGAGGAGGGCGCCCTGCGCAGGCTCGCCGGTGAGTACACGCGCGAGGCCGGCGTGCGCAATCTGGAGCGGGCCATCGCCCGGCTGCTGCGCAAGGTCGCCGCGGAGCACGAACTGGGCGACCGGGAGCTGCCGCTGACCGTCACCGACGACGATCTGCGCGCCCTGCTCGGACGGCCGCACCATGTGCCCGAGTCGGCACAGGACCCGGCCGAGCGCCGTACGGCCGTACCCGGTGTGGCCACCGGTCTCGCGGTCACCGGCGCGGGCGGCGACGTGCTGTTCGTCGAGGCGTCGCTGGCCGACCCGGAGACCGGCGCGGCCGGGCTGACCCTGACCGGCCAGCTGGGTGACGTGATGAAGGAGTCGGCGCAGATCGCGCTGAGCTTCCTGCGCTCGCACGGCGCCGAACTGGAGCTGCCCGTCGCCGATCTGAAGGACCGGGGCGTGCACATCCACTTCCCGGCGGGCGCGGTCCCCAAGGACGGCCCGAGTGCCGGCATCACGATGACGACGGCGCTCGCGTCCCTGCTCTCCGGCCGTCTGGTCCGCACGGACGTGGCGATGACCGGCGAGGTGTCGCTGACCGGCCGGGTGCTGCCGATCGGCGGCGTGAAGCAGAAGCTGCTCGCCGCGCACCGGGCGGGGGTCACCAGGGTGATCGTCCCCAAGCGCAACGAGCCCGACCTGGACGACGTCCCGGCGGAGGTGCTGGACAAGCTGGACGTCCGCACCGTCACCGACGTCCGCCAGGTCCTGGAGCTGGCGCTCGCACCGGCGAGCAACGGTGCGGCGCCGGAGGTTCCGGTCGCGGCGTGACGGACGCGCACCGGATGAGGGGGAGGCCCGGGTTCCGTGAGGGAGGCCCGGGCCTTCGCCCTGAGCAGGGGTGGACTCAGTTCGCCCTGAGCGGTGGCGGACTCAGCCGTTGGCGAGCGCCTGGACGCGGTCGAGGGCGCCGTTGAACTTGTCGTGGTCGCCGACGGTCGGTCCGGACGAGGTGTACTGCCACATCGTGTAGTACGACCAGCCGGCCGGCAGCGTCCCCGCGTCGGAGGCGTAGCGGGCGATCCACAGCGGGTCGGCGGAGGCGAAACCGCTGTAGTTGCCGGTGCACTGGGTCCACCAAGTGGTCGCCGTGTAGATCACGGCGTTGCGTCCGGTACGGGACTTGTAGGTGCTGAGGAAGTCGGAGATCCAGCTCACCATCGAGCTGGTCGACTTGCCGTAGCAGGCCGCGCCGTACGGGTTCCACTCGATGTCGAGCACACCCGGCAGCGTCTTGCCGTCCTTGGACCAGCCGCCGCCGTGGTCGACGAAGTAGTTGGCCTGGGTGGTGCCGCTCGTGGTGTCGGGGGTCGCGAAGTGGTACGCGCCGCGGATCATGCCGACGTTGTACGAGCCGGTGTACTGCGAGGAGAAGTAGGGGTTCGTGTAGTACGTCCCCTCGGTCGCCTTCGTGTACGCCCATCGGACGCCGCTGCTCCAGAGGGTGGACCAGGCGACGTTGCCCTGGTAGCTGGAGACGTCGACACCCTCCGTCTGGGTGGTGGCCGCGACGCGCGGGGAGGGGAGGCTGCCCTGGCCGTCGTGGGCGATGACCCCCATGCCCATGTAGGCGCTGCCCCGGACGGGTGACACCGGCCGGGTCTCGGCTGAGGACGGGAGGGCGGACAGCGAGGAGAGCGCGGCGAGCAGCACGCCTACTGCGGTGAGGCGGCGCAGCCGGTGGAGCCCGTAGGGGGTACGGGGGGTCCGGGGGGTGTGGGGGAGGAGGCGGGGGACACGGGAGCTGACGTCGAGTGAGGGACGTATATCGCCTATGCGGCGAAACAGGGTGAATTGGTATCTGGGCACGGGCATATCGTGCCTCCGCGGGCTCGGTGGTGCTCGGTGGGGGGATCGTTGGGGGTCGGTGGGGGGAGCGGGCGTGTCCGCCGTACGGGGGAGGAATGTTCCGCGCCGGGGGGATAGTGGCGCGAACATGTCACCACGCTCCGCCTGTGAAGCTACGCACGTAGACCGGCTGGTGGGAAGGGGGTCCGGAGGCTGCCGTTGGTCTACGCCTGCGAAATACTTGCCAAGCTGCGGCTATCGCCGCGTCTGGCGGAAACTTTCACGAGCGGGAAACCCGGATCAGAGGGGCTGGCGTGCACGAGGACGGAAACGGCGAGGAGCACCGGTCGGAGACCGGCGTGGCCTCGCCGGGTGGCGCGGAGCGGGAATTCCTCTCCCTGGAGCGCGAGCTGACGGTGTTCCTGCGCCGCGCCCGGTCCAATCAGGCGGAGATGGCCCGGGAGGTGCATCCCGAGCTGGAACCGGCCGCGTACGGGCTGTTGGTCCGTCTGGAGGAATGCGGCCGGCAGCGCGCGACGGAGCTGGCCGCGTACATCGGCGTCGGCAAGGCCACCATGTCGCGTCAGCTGCGTGCGCTGGAGGACCTCGGGCTGGTCGCCCGGGAACCCGATCCTGCGGACGGGCGGGCCTGGCTGGTCCATCTCACCGAGGAGGGCCGCGGGCGCTATCGCAGGGTTCGTGAGGCGCGTCGTGCGTCTTATGTCCACCGGCTGGCCGACTGGGACCCTCGGGAGGTGGCTGAACTGGCCCGGCTGCTGAACCATCTCAACCGGAGCATGGAGAAGTAGCCGTCTGCCAGCCTCTTCGGGACGGATTCGCCTACGGCGGGTTCGCCGATCGCGGGTGGGGGTCCGTTGTGGCTGGTCGCGCAGTTCCCCGCGCCCCTGGGGGGTTGGTGCCGGCGTTGGCTGTGTGGCTCGCCCGGACTCAGCCTGAGCACGAGCATCAGGTGCGGCGCCGTCGTGGCTGGTCGCGCAGTTCCCCGCGCCCCTGGGAGTTGCCGCTGGCGTCGGCTGTGTGGCTTGGCGGTCACAGTTCTACGTACGCCACCGTCGCGTCGTCGTGGGTCTTGCTGCGTCGTAGGAACGCTCGTTCCTCGCGGTCGGCCGTTTCCAGTTCTCGTACGCGGTTCACCAGGGACTGGGCGCCCCGGTCGCGGATGTAGGTGAACAGGTCGTTCCAGTCGCCCTGGTGGAAGCGGTCCGTCCAGCGGGTTGCTCCGTCCGTGAGGGCGGTCAGTGCGCGTACCTCTGTGCGCGGCAGGGTGCCGGTCACCGCGCGGGTGGCGACCTCCGGGTCGGCGGCTGCCGTGAAGAAGCCGCCCTCCTTGTTGCGCACCGTCGAATCAACGAGCGCGGCGCTCGCCAGCGACGCGCGCGGCAGCCGGGAGAGGCGGTCGTCCAGGACCGGGACGACCGTGCCGTCGGGGGACTCCAGCAGCAGCGCCGAGTCGGACAGCACCAGGTGTTCGACCGTCTCGTCGGACCAGCGCGCCATGACCACCGTTGCCTGCGGCGTGCGCGGGTGAGAAAGGTCACAGGTGTCCCGGTGTGCCTCAGCTGTGCGAAGGATCGCCCGGAAGAGAACTTCAGCCAGTGTCAGATCTCGGCAGGAAACGGTCAGTTCGGTCAGCGCGCCGCCGAGCCGGGCGGTGAACCAGGGGACGGAATGCAGACACCCCGTGCCGCCCCTCGGCGGTGTGACCCCGTCCAGCACCACCAGGCAGCCGCCCTGCCCCGAGGCCGGTAGCCCGATACCCGCGAAGTCCTCATTGGGGCGGCCGGGTTCACCGGGTTCCGAAACGACGTCAGTACGCATCCGGCCAGTCTGCACGAGCCCTCCATAAGCTTCACGAAAGGCTGGCAACGGCCCTGCAGGGGACGCACACGCGCAGCTCAGGCGCCTGTTTTGGCCGGGATTGGCGCGGTCCGGAAAGCCGTGGCGGCGAATACTGCCAAACCCCGCCGCCCGCGTCCAACCGGCCGCGCGGAAAACGTGCCCGCACAGGCCGCCGGAACTTGCCCGCCAACTCTCTCCCGATGTTCACTCCTTCGGGTGGCGGGTCGGGCGATGGGGGACCACTGCCCGCAGGCGCTGGGAGGGTCGGGACCCCCGGGGGACGGCATGACGCGCGCCACTAGGCTCCGGAATGACGGGGCATCACCCGGGCCCTTGAGTACACGAGTACAGGAATGCGAGCACCGGTGCAGAAGAAGCGGTCTCGGCGCACAGGCAAGCAGTCGGCCCCCGCGGGCGGCCCGGAGCAGACGCCCGCCGTCCCCGTAGGCAAGGGCCGTCCCACCCATGTGCGCAACCGGCTGATCGTGGCCGTGGCCGTGGTGGCCGCCGCCGTGGCTGCGGCCGGGGCGCCCTCCGTGCTG
This sequence comes from Streptomyces sp. YIM S03343, assembly GCF_054729195.1. NCBI lineage: Bacteria > Bacillati > Actinomycetota > Actinomycetes > Kitasatosporales > Streptomycetaceae > Streptomyces > Streptomyces sp. YIM S03343. The sequence continues at coordinate 3,128,531 of NZ_JBPUKX010000001.1, read as the reverse complement.
GCCGCCTCCCAGCGGCTGAGCGACTCCCAGGACCTGGTGACGCTGGCGGAACGCACCCAGAACGCGCTGACCCTCGCCCATTCGCTCGCCGACGAGCGGGACGAGGTCACCTCCTACATCGCCGCCGGGCGCCCCAAGAACAAGGCGCCCTCCGAGCAGCGCGGCACCCGCGTCGACCGCGAGGTCGTGGACCTGCGCGCCGACAGCGACACACCCACCGAGCTGCGCACCGACCTCGACGCCATAGCCTCCGTGCGCAGAGCGGCGCTCACCGGCAAGAGCACCGCTCTCGAAGCGCACGAGGCGTACTCCACGACCATCAGCAGGCTCCACCGGCTCGCCGAGGACCTGGCCGAGCAGATGCCCCCGCGCGCCGGCTCCGGCGCCTACTCGCTCGCCGAACTGGACGCCGCCGTCCAGCAGTCGGCGGCGGCCCGCGGACTCCTCCTCGCCGCCCTCGACGTGCCGAGCACCACGCAGACCGTCTACGACCCCATCACTGGCCTGCCCAGCACCACGCAGACCTCCTCGGCCGCCGACACCAAGAAGCGCACCGCGCTCACCACCGCCGCCCAGCAGGCCCGGCTGCGCTCCGACGCGGCCCTCTCCGACTTCCGCGACACCGCGCCGCAGTCCGCCGTCGAGTCCTACGACACGACCGTCACCGGCCCCGAGGCCGACGCCGCCGACGCCTATCTCGCCAAGCTCACCGACCAGCCGACCCTCACCGACAGCGAGCTCGGCACCAGCGTCAAGAAGCTGGACGCGGCCCTCTCCGCCCGCGTCGAGATGATGCGCGGCGTGGAGTCCGCGCTCTACGACCACCGCAGCAAGGATCTCGCCCAGCTCCGCAACGACGACGTCACCGCACTGGAGATCCGCGTCGCCCTCCTCGGCGCCCTGGTGCTCGTCACCCTCGGCATCGCCACGGCCATGGCCCGCACCCTCACTCGCCCGCTGTCCGCGCTGCGCCGAGGCTCCGCCCGGCTCGCCGAGGCCGCGGACCCGATGGCCGAGGAAGCCGTCAAGTTCACCGGCCGCAACGACGAGTTCGCCCAGGTCGTCCGCTCCGTCAACGCCCTGCACGCACACGCCGTGGCCCTGCACGAGCGGGTCACCACCCTGGAGACCGACCGCAAGCACCTGGTCGGACAGCGCCAGAAGATGGCCGACACCCGCGAGGACCTGCGCACCGAACTCGCCGACTCCGCAGCCCAGTTGGAGCGGCTGCGGCACAGCATCGGCAGCACCTTCGTCAGCCTCGCGCTGCGCACCCTCGGTCTGGTCGAGCGGCAGCTCACGGTCATCGAGGGACTGGAGGAGCGCGAGCAGGACCCCGACCGGCTGTCCACGCTCTTCAAGCTGGACCACTTCGCCACGGTGATGCGCCGCCACAGCGAGAACCTCCTCGTCCTCGCCGGTTCCGAGCATGTCCAGCAGTCCGCCGGACCGGTCCCGCTGGTCGACGTGGTGCGTGCCGCCGTCAGCGAGATCGAGCGCTACGACCGGGTCCGCATCGCCGCGCTGCCCCCGCACACCCACCTCGCCGGGTTCGCCGCCGACGACCTGAGCCATCTGCTCGCCGAGCTGATGGAGAACGCCACCGCCTCCTCGCCGCCCGACGTCCCCGTCGAGATCTCCGGCTGGCTGCTGGAGAGCGGCGAGGTCATGCTCTCCGTCCAGGACGAGGGCATCGGCATGGCCGGCGAGCGGCTGGCCCGGCTCAACACCCGGCTCGCCGAGTTCGACCCCGAGTCGCCCTACGACCAGGAGGGCGAGGAGGGCCTGGGCCTCGGCCTCTACGTCGTCGCCCGCATCGCCCACCGGCACGGTGTGCGCGTCCAGTTGCGCGAGCAGAAGCAGGGCGGCACCGCGGTCGTCGTGCTCCTGCCGCAGCCCCTGCTCGCGGCGGCGCCCTCGGCGGCGGTCCCGGCCTCCGGCCCGGTCGGCGGCGGTGCCCCCGCGTTCTCCCTGCCGGGGGCGGACGCGGAGGTCAACTCCCATGTGCTGCCGGGGCGTACGGCGGGGAACGACGGCACGGGTGCCGCCGACGTCGACGCCGACGTCGACCCGCTGGTGACGCTGGCGGAGCAGGCCTTCGGGGTAGCGGCAGGGACGGAAGCCCCGGCGCCGGAGGGGCCGACCGAGCACTCGGACGCGCCGGAGGCGGGGGACACACCCGCCCCCGTCCCCGTGCCCGCCCCCGCGCAACCCGCCCCGCACGCCGAACAGGCCCGGGAGCACACCGCAGTACCGGAGCAGCGCACGTCCGAGACGACGATGGAACTCCTGATCCCCGCGCCCGCCGCCGAACCGCAGCCCGCGCCCGCACCGGCCGGCCCCGCACACCTCGGCCCCGACTCGGCCGGCCCGGCCCAGCCCGCCGACCACGCCCGCACCCCCGACGCCACGGACGCCACCGGCGCCCCGGGCGACGCCCCCGCCGTTCCCGGCGCCACCGATGCCGCCGACACCGTAGATGCCGTAGACGCCGCAGACGCCGTCACGGCGAAGGGACTTCCCAAGCGCACCCCGAACATCACCGCACCCACCCAAGCCCCAGGCCCCCGGACCCGTTCCGTGGACGCCGAGGCACTGCGTCGCAAGCTGGGCGGCTTCCGCCGGGGGGCGGAAGCCGGTCACCGGGACGTGGCGGCGGAAATCGCAGAGCAGACCGGGCAGAACCGGACACCCGAGGCCCGGCCCGCGGAGCGAACCGCCGAACAAGCCATGGGGGGAACTGTCGAGGAGGCAAGCAGTTGACCGCGCCCAGTACCTTCGGACTGAGCAGTGAAGCACGCAATCTCCACTGGTTGCTGACGAACTTGGTCGAGGAGGTGCCGGGCATCCAGTCGGTGGCGGTCGTCTCGTCGGACGGCCTGCTGCTTCTCTCCTCCGACCCCGGCGCCGCCGCCGAGGCCCGCGAGGCACGCACCGCCGTCCGCAAGGGCCCGCGGGGCTCCGCGGCCGATCTCGCCACGGTGGTGTCGGGCATCGGCAGCCTGACCGTCGGGGCGGCCCGTCTGATGTCGTACGGCGGTGTCAAGCACACCATGGTCGCGATGGAGGAGGGCAGCCTCTTCGTCATGTCGATCAGCGACGGCTCGCTGCTCGGTGTGCACGGCACCCCGGACTGCGACATGAGCGTCGTGGCGTACCACATGGCACTGTTCGTCGGCCGCGCCGGCCATGTCCTGACCCCCGAACTCCGCAGTGAGCTGCGACAATCGGTGGAGTCGGCGACGGGCGGCAGCCGATGACGGGCGCCCACGATCAGCCGGAACACCCGGGATACTCGGAACACTCGGAACAGCCCAGGCAACCGAAACAGCCCCGGCAATCGAAGCCCAGGCAGCGGAATCAGCCGAAGCAGGCGAACCAGCCGAAGCAGGCGAACCAGCCGAAGCAAGCGAACCAGCCGAAGCAAGCGAACCAGCCGAAGCAAGCGAGCCAGCCGAAGCAGGCGAGGAAACAGCTCCCGGTCCGCGGCGGCGACCGCAAGCCCGCCCGGGTCCGTCCCTACTCGCTCACCGGCGGCCGTACCCGCTTCGGCCATGTCCTCCTCGTGGAGACGTTCGTGGCCAGCACCGCGGCGCTCGAAGGCCCCGAGGAGCGCAAGGAACTGACGAACAGCGCCCTCACCCCCCGGGTCATGCCGGAGATGCGGGCCATCGTCGAACTGTGCCGCCGGATGCGTACGGTGGCCGAGATCGCCGCGCTGCTGCAGATGCCGCTCGGCGTGGTCCGCGTCCTGCTGAGCGACCTCGCGGACCAGGGAAAGATCCGTGTGTACGGCACCGGAACCGGCCATGGCACGGGCCGCCCGGACCGGGCTCTGCTGGAAAGGGTGCTGAGTGGACTACGCCGTCTCTGACGCCGAACTCGGCGCGGAGGACCTGAAGCCCTGGCAGACGGACACCACCCGGGCGCCGATCGCCACCAAGATCGTCGTCGCCGGGGGCTTCGGGGTCGGCAAGACCACCCTGGTCACCGCCGTCTCCGAGATCACGCCGCTGCAGACCGAGGCGCTGATGACGCAGGCGAGCGAGGAGACCGACGACCTCACCGCCACGCCCGGCAAGACCACCACCACGGTGGCCATGGACTTCGGCCGTCTCACGCTCGACGACGACCTGGTGCTCTATCTGTTCGGCACACCGGGCCAGCAGCGGTTCTGGTTCATGTGGGACGACCTGGTGCGCGGCGCGATCGGCGCTGTGGTGCTCGCGGACACCCGCCGCCTCAAGGACTGCTTCCCGGCGCTGGACTACTTCGAGAGCTGCGGGCTGCCGTACGTCGTCGCGGTCAACCACTTCGACGACAGCGAGCTGTTCGAGCCGCAGGACGTACGGGAGGCGCTGACCGTGCCCGCGCACATCCCGGTCGTGATCATGGACGCCCGCCGCCGTATCTCGGTGATCGAGACCCTGCTGTCCCTGGTGGCCCACGCGCTCGAGGCCACCCCCGAATAGCCCGTGCCCCAATAGCTGGGTGCCCCAACAGCCCGTGCCCGAACAGCCCGGGACCAGCTCCCCTTCCCCCGAGTTTCCCGGGACCACCCCCGAACAGGGAGACACCTGCCGTCATGCGGAAGATTCTCGTCGTAGGAGCCGGTCAGTCCGGACTCCAGCTCGCCCTCGGACTCCAGTCGCACGGGTACGAGGTCACCCTGATGTCCAACCGGACCGCGGACGAGATCCGCACGGGCCGGGTCATGTCGACCCAGTGCATGTTCCACACCGCCCTCCAGCACGAGCGCGACCTCCAGCTCAACTTCTGGGAGACCCAGGCCCCGAGGATCGAGGGCCTCGGCGTCTCGGTGGCGGCCCCCGGCTCATGGGCCGAGGGCCCCGCACAGCGTGCGATCGACTGGGTGGGCCGGCTCGACGGGTACGCCCAGTCGGTCGACCAGCGGCTGAAGATGGCGGGCTGGATGGAGGCGTTCGCCCAGCGGGGCGGCCAGCTGGTCATCCACGGCGCGGCGGTCGGCGACCTCGACTACTTCTCCCGCGCGTACGACCTCGTGCTGGTCTCGGCGGGCAAGGGCGAGCTGGTGTCGATGTTCGAGCGCGACCCCGAGCGCTCGCCGTACAACACGCCGCAGCGTGCGCTGGCCGTGGCCTACGTCCACGGCATGGGCCCGCGCCCCGAGCACCCGGACTACGACGCCGTGCGCTGCAACCTGGTCCCGGGCGTCGGCGAGCTGTTCGTGATGCCGGCCCTGACCCTGTCCGGCCGCGCGGACATCCTGTTCTGGGAGGGCATACCCGGCGGCCCCCTCGACGTCTTCAACGGAGTCAAGGACCCGGCCGAGCATCTCTCCCTGACCCTCGACCTCATGGCCCGGTACACGCCCTGGGAGCACGAGCGGGCTGTCAAGGCCGAACTGACCGACGCGGGAGGTACGTTGTCCGGCCGCTTCGCCCCGATCGTGCGCAAGCCGATCGGCCGGCTGCCCGGCGGCGGTCTGGTGCTGGGCGTGGGTGACGTGGTCGTCGCCAACGACCCGGTCACCGGCCAGGGCGCCAACTCGGCGGCGAAGTGTGCCGCCGTCTATCTCGCCTCGATCCTGGAACACGGCGACGGTGAGTTCGACGAGGCGTGGATGCAGGCCACCTTCGACCGCTACTGGGCGACCGCCGAGCATGTCGTGAAGTGGACCAACACGATGCTCACCCCGCCCCCGGAGCACGTCCTGAACCTCATCGGCGCGGCAGGCGCCCTCCAGCCGGTCGCCGACCGCTTCGCCAACGGGTTCGACGACCCCGAGGACTTCGAGGGCTACTTCTACGACCCGGCGAAGACGGCCGCGTATCTCGCCTCCGTGGCCTAAGCAGGTCGGGCGAAGTCCGCTCCGGTTCGGCAGCGCCCTGAAGGGGCGCGGGGAACTGCGCCACCAGCCACGATGGTGCCGCAGACGACAGATGGCACATCGCGGCACTTCCAGCGAAGCGCTTTAGCCGTTCCGGTCCTCCGGTCCTGGGTGCCCGTCCGGGCGTACGGCTCCCAGGACCGGGGCGGACGCGAGCGGGACGATGTCGATGTGCGCGCCGGGTCGCGGGGCCTGGACGACCTCGCCGCCGCCGATATACAGGGCCACATGGGTGGCGTCGGGGAAGTAGACGACCAGGTCACCGGGGCGCAGCTCGGACAGCGGGACCCTCGGCAGCCGCGCCCACTGCTCCTGGCTGGTCCTGGGGACGGGGGTGCCCGCGTGGGCCCACGCCTGGTAGGTCAGCCCCGAGCAGTCGTACGACTCCGGGCCCTGCGCGCCCCACTCGTACGGCTTCCCGAGCTGCCGCAGGGCGTAGCTCACGGCGCGCTGGCCCTGTGCCGACGGTTTGCCGTCGTCGGTGCCGAGGGCGCCGGAGGTCACCAGTTTCCGCTGGGCCTGCGCGGCCCCGTCCTTCTCCAACCGGGTGAGCGCGGCGAGCTGTTCGGGGGTGAGGGCGGCGAGCAGGGCCTCCACGTCGGCGAGTTTCTTCCGTACGGCGTCGCGGTCCTTCTTCTGCCGTTCGGCGAGGGAGAGTTGGCGGTCCAGGGCGGTACGGGCGGCGCGGGCCAGCGTGGCCGCCCTGCGCTGGCTGCCGGTCAGCCTGCTCACTGTCTCCGCGCGGTCACGGGACACCCGGCCGATGACATGGCCCTCGTCGAGGGCCTGCTCGGGGTCGCGGGCGAGCAGCAGCCGTACGTACGGCGAGACGCCGGTGACCGTCTGGTACTGCTGCCGGGCCAGCCGTCCCGCCGCTCTCCGGCTGTCCTGGAGGGAGAGACGGGCGCGGGCCAGCTCACCTTGCAACCGGTCGACCTCGGCGCGCTGCTTTGTCAGCTTCTCCTGGGTGGCGTCGTAGGTTTCGGTGGCCTTCTCGGTCTCCCGGTAGAGCCGCTGAAGGTCCGTCAGCAGCTCGGCCACGGGCCGCTGTCCGGGGTCCGGCACGGCCGCCGCGGGCCACGCGGGCCAGGGCGCGAGGACCGTGCCGACCGCGAGAGCCGCCGTACAGGCCAGCCGGGGCAACCTTCCTGACACGTCATCACCTCCGGTGCGGGGCAGCGGGTCCGCTCCGCACCGCGAGCTTCGGACGGGTGCGCCGATTCCGCGCGCCGGGTGTGCGCGGATCGGCGCAACGGGTCACCCGTGGGTGTACGGGTCACCTGTCGGCTGCCGGGTCAGCTCCGGGTGTCGTCGCCCGGCCCGGCCGGACCCTCGCTGCCCGACTTGGACCAGGGCCAGCGCAGGCCCAGGCCGGTGCGCCGGGTCTCGCCCGCCGGATCGAACGCGTACTTCCATCCCTGCGGGGTGCCCAGCCGCTTGCTGTGGCCTCGGGGCACCCTACGGTAGACGAGGACGGTCGGCGGGCCGCCGTGCGCGTCCGGGACCGGGATGCGGTACGTCTTGGGCGGGTGCCCGGTCGGACCCACCAGCACGGGCAGGACACGCCCGTCCATGGGCCCGCCCTCGAACGGGGTGTCTTGGCTCTTCACACGACCAGTGTCAGTCATCCGCCGCGATCGCCGCGACGATCGCCGCCGTCTGCGGGTCGCGGGCCGCGGTCACCGTGAGCAGGGCGGTGAACTGCTCCACCAGCCAGTCGCGCAGCTCGGTGACCGGTGGCTGCTTGTCCTCGTCGAGCCAGATCAGTGAGGCGGCCTCCACGGCCGTGATCCACATCCGTACGGTCATCCGCAGCCGCGGGCCGGGGTCCGTGACCCCCAGATGGCTGAGGATGTGCTCGGCGGCGACCCGGCGCACCCCGTCCACGATGGCCGTCGTCCGGGACGTCTCGACGACGCTGCCGCCCTGGAGCAGGGCGCTGAAACCGGCGTCGTGCTGGTCGACGAAGGCGAGATAGCGGTCCAGGGCCCGGTGCAGCCGGGGAAGCAGCGGGCCCTCGCGCGGCTCGTCGAAGCACACCCGCAGCTCGTCGGCGGCGGACCGCAGGGCGGCCTCGTAGAGCTGCTGCTTGCCGCCGGGGAAGTAGCGGTACACCAGCGGCCGCGACACCCCGGCCGCCTCCGCCACGTCGTCCAGCGAGACCTCGTCGGGCGCGCGCTGTGCGAACAGCGTCAGCGCGGCGTCCAGCAGCTGGCTGCGCCGCTCCTCGACACTGAGCCGGCGGTAGGCGGGGGTGGACGGGGTGGGGACGGAGGGGGACATGACCGCAGGGTAATCGCCACCCCCGCGTACCCGCCCCCGGTCAGGCGCGCCCCGCCCCCGGGCGCGACGAAAGGTGCTACGCCAGGGCCGTACCCCAGGCCCTACCCCAGGGCCTACGCCAGCAGCCCCGACGACCGCCACATCCGCCGTCCGACGCCGCGCAGCACCCCGATGTCGTCGAGGAAGTCGGTCAGTTTCTTCGCCCCGGTCTGCATGACCTCCCGCCGGTGCGCGCTGGCCTTCACCTGGGCCAGGGCCTCCCGCCGGTCGAGGCCGGCGTTCGTATAGACCTCGGGGTTGATGAAGGCGACCGAGAACACCCGGGCGAACTCGCCGGAGGTGACCCGGGTGAACTCCTTCGACCAGCGGGGCGCGGTCATCATCTGGCGCCGCAGCTCCTCGCGGGCGTAGCGGACGTGCCGCGCCTCCTCCACCACATGGATCCGGGTGACGCCCCTGATCAGCGGCTGGACGCGCTCGTCGGGGAAGGTGAGCCGCTGCATCCAGTCGAGGACCTCCTCACCGAGCAGGGTCGCCGTGAAGGAGCCCGGTGTGGTGGAGATCGTCTTGAACACCCGGCCCAGGTTCCCGTGGGCCCGGCTCACCGGGTACCAGGGTGCGTCACCGCGGGCGATCAGACGGGCGAACATCTTCGAGTGCCGGCACTCGTCCTCGATCTCGGTGAGGGCGTAGCGGACATGGGCGCTGGTGGCGGCCTTGTCGTAGATGTGGCGGACCAGCAGCTGCATCAGGATGAGCTCGAACCAGATGCCGAGCGAGGCGAGCGCCGCGGCCTCGTGCTGGGAGAGCAGGATGCGCTGCTCCTCGCTCATCCGCCTCCACAGCGGTGTGCCGTAGAGCGACACCAGCTCGGGCGGCCAGAACCACTTGCCCTCCTCGAAGGGCGCGTCCCAGTCCAGCTCCTTGTCCGGGTCGAAGGAATGCTTGGCGGAAGAGTCGAGCAGCCGCTCGGCCACCTGCTCCCGGTCCTTGAGCAGGCCGAGCGCGTCCCGCACCCCGGCGAGCGCGTCGGCTTCCGTCACGGTCGTCATGGCTGGTCCACCTCGTCGTACGGGTACGTGTGTGTGCCTGTGTGTGCCTGTGTCGGCCTGTATGTGTGCCACCAGGGCCCGCGTACCGCGGAGTTACCCGCGGTACGCACTTATGAGACTGCCTGTCAGCAACACCGTCAATCCCTTGCGCACGACTTGTTGACGCCGGGTCTACCACCGTGTGAGCCTGCGGGGTATGCCGACCCACGAGCTCTACGCCACCCCACCGGGAGACCCCCACTGGCAGGTGCCCGCGACCGGCGCCGCCAGATTCAGCTGGGAGTACGACGACGGCCGCGACCGGCTGCTCGCCCTGTACCAGAAGGGCAAGGACAAGCAGTGGGACGGCCAGAAACGCATCGACTGGGACCTGGAGGTCGATCCCGCAGACCCCCTCGGCACCCCCGACGAGGCGATGACCCTGTACGGCACCCGCCACTGGGCGAAGCTCACCGACAAGGACAAGGGCGAGCTGCGTCGGCACTACGCCTCCTGGCAGTTCAGCCAGTTCCTGCACGGCGAGCAGGGCGCGATGGTGTGCGCGGCGCGGATCGTCGAGTCGGCCCCCGACCTGGACGCGAAGTTCTACTCGGCCACCCAGACCATGGACGAGGCCCGGCACGCCGAGATCTACGGCCGCTTCCTGCACGAGAAGATCGGGATGCTCTACCCGGTCAACGACAACTTGCAGTCCCTCCTCGGCGACACCCTGCGCGACAGCCGCTGGGACATGCCGTACCTGGGCATGCAGGTCCTGATCGAGGGCTTGGCCCTCGCCGCGTTCGGCATGATCCGCGACACCACCGACAAGCCGCTGCCCAAGCAGATCCTGGCCTACGTCATGCAGGACGAGGCCCGCCACGTGGCCTTCGGCAGGATGGCCTTGCGGGACTACTACAAGCAACTCAGCGATGCCGAACTGCGCGAGCGCGAGGAGTTCGTCATCGAAGGCTGCTACCTCATGCGCGACCGACTGCGCGGCGTCGAGGTCCTGGAGAACTTCGGCATCCCCAAGGCCGAGGCGGAGGAGTACAGCGAGCAGTCCGAGTTCCTCGCCCTGTTCCGCAAACTCCTGTTCTCCCGCATCGTCCCCTGCGTCAAGGACATCGGCCTGTGGGGCAAGCGCCTCCAGCAGGCCTACGTCGACATGGGCGTCCTCGACCTGGGCGACTCCGACCTCGACCTCCTGATGACCCAGGACGAGGAGATCGCCGACCACCTGGACGCCGAACGGTTCGAGGCGGAGGAGAAGGCACGGGTGGCGGAGGTGACGGGGGCGATCGAGGCGGGGGCGGAGGGGTGAGACCGGTTGCGCCCCCTCGGCGTGACCGCCGGCTGACCGGGCTCACGGATCCAGCACCGCCTCCATCACCGCCCGGGCGATCGGTGCCGCGATGCCGCCGCCGGTGATCTCGCCCCGGTCGTCCGAGGCGTCCTCGACCACCACGGCCACCGCCACCCTCGGCTGGATCTCGTCGTCGGGCTGCGCCCAGGACACGAACCAGGCGTACGGCATACCGGAGTTGTCGAGGCCGTGCTGGGCGGTGCCGGTCTTGCCGCCCACGATCGCGCCCGGGATCGCGGCGTTCGTACCGGTGCCCTCCGCCACGACGTCCGCCATCAGTTCCTTCATCAGTTCGGCCGTCTCCGGGCGCATCGCCTGCCGGGCCGGGCGGGGGGCCGTCGTCGTGATCGTCCGGCCCGCGTGGTTCGTCGTACGCTCCACCAGATACGGCTCCCGCACCTGCCCGCCGTCCGCCACGGCCGCCGCGACCATCGCCATCTGGAGCGGCGTCGCCCGCGTGTTGTACTGCCCGATCGACGACAGCGCGAGCTGCGCCCGGTCGACGTGGGCGTCGAAGGTGCTGCGCGCCACCGAGAACGGGACCCGCAGGGTGCTGTCGTTGAAGCCGAAGCCCGTCGCCGTCGACGCCATTGCACGGGCGCCCACATCCACGCCGAGCTTTGCGAACACCGTGTTGCACGACCACTCGAACGCCTCCCGCAGCGAGGCGTCCATGCAGCCGTCGCCCTCGTTCGTCAGCCGGGTCAGCGTCCCCGGCAGCCGGTAGGGGTCGGGCGAGTCGGTCGGCGCGTCCAGGTCCGTGACCACACCGGAGTCCAGCGCCGCCGCCGCGGTGACCACCTTGAACGTCGAACCCGGCGGATACGTCTGCCGCACCGCCCGGTCGAGCATCGGCTTCGCCGGATCGGCGTTCAGCCGCTTCCACGCCCGCCCCGCCGTCACACCGTTCCCGGACAGCTCGCCGGGGTCGTACGACGGCGAGGACACCAGCGCCAGGATCCGCCCGGTGGACGGCTCCACCGCCGCCACCGCGCCCTTGTGGCCGTCCAGCCCCTCGTACGCCGCCTGCTGCGCCGCCGGGTCGATGGTGGTGACGACGTCACCACCCGGCGGCCGTGTCCGCGTCAGTCCGCCGAGCAGCGGCGCCAGCAGCGGATCGGTGCCGGACAGCACCCCGTCCTCGGCGTGCTCCAGCAGCGTCGTGCCGTACTCCTGCGAGGCGAACCCGGTCACCGGCGCGTACAACGGCCCGTACTTGTACGTCCGTTCGTAGCGAAGCTGCTCCCCGCTGTCCCGGGAACCGGTGACGGGCACCCCGCCGACCAGGACGTCACCGCGCGGCTGTCCGTAACGGGCGATGCCGGCACGCCGGTTGGCGGGATTGTCGGCGTACGTCCCGGCCCGCACCACCTGCACCCGGGCGGTGTTCACCAGGAGTGCGAGCAGCAGCAGGACACAGAACGCGGCGGAGTGCCGGATGCACCGGGTCACGGGGCGGCCTCCGTGTCCATCAGGGCGTCCTCCTCGCCGCTCGGGGCCACTTCCTCGGCCCTTTCGACCCCTTCGACCCCCTCGGCCTCCTGGCCGCGGCGGGCCGAGTCGCCCAGGCGGATCAGCAGCGCCACGATCGCCCAGTTGGTCACCACCGACGAGCCGCCCTGCGCCAGGAACGGCATCGCCATCCCGGTCAGCGGGATCAGCCCTGTCACCCCGCCCGCGATCACGAACACCTGCAGCGCCACCAGCGAGGCGAGCCCGACCGCCAGCAGCCGACCGAACGGGTCGCGCAGGGCGAGGCCCGCCCGGTAGCCGCGCTCCACCAGCAGGGCGTAGAGCAGGAAGAGCGCGGTGAGCCCGGCCAGGCCCAGCTCTTCGCCCGCGGTGGCGAGCACGAAGTCCGACTTCGCGGCGAAGCCGATCAGATGCGAGTGCCCGAGCCCGAGCCCGGTGCCGAGCACCCCGCCCGCCGCGAACGCGAACAGCGACTGCGCCAGTTGGTTGGGGCCCTGGCCCGCCTGGATCGACGCCAGCGGATGCAGCCAGTCCTCGATCCGGCCGTGCACATGCGGTTCGAGCCGTCCCACCGCCATCGCGCCGAACACCGCGAGCAGAAGCCCGACCGCGATCCAGCCGACGCGGCCCGTGGCGACGTAGAGCAGCACCACGAACAGCCCGAAGAACAGCAGCGAGGTGCCCAGATCGCGCTCCAGCGCCAGCACCCCGACGCTCAGCAGCCACACCGCGGCGACCGGACCCAGCACCCGCCCCGTCGGCAACTGCATCCGCCACAGCCTGCGGCCCGCGTGCGCCAGCGCCTCCCGGTTGGCGGCGAGATACGCGGCGAAGAACACCGCCAGCAGCACCTTCGCGAACTCGCCCGGCTGGATGGACAGTCCGCCCGCCCGGATCCAGATACGGGCGCCGTTGACCGCCGGGAAGAACACCGGCAGCGACAGCAGGGCGAGCGCGGCGGCCCCGCAGAGGTACGCGTACCGCCGCAGCACCCGGTGGTCGCGCAGCAGCACCACCACGACGATGAACACCCCCACCCCCAGCGTGGACCACTCCAGTTGGGCGGGCGCGGCCAGGTCGGCCGGGGTCTCCAGATCGAGCCGGTAGATCAGCACCAGGCCGATCCCGTTGAGCAGCACCCCGATCGGCAGCGTGAGGGGATCGGCGTACGGCGCCCGCAGCCGCACCGCGAGATGCGCGAGCAGCGCGAGGATGCCGAGCCCGGCGCCGTAGTCCCGGGCGTCGGGCGGAAGGGTGCCGGTCCTTGCGAGGCCGACGGCGCAGTAGCCGTACACGCACAGCAGCACGGCCAGGGCGAGAAGGGCGAGTTCGACGCCACGGCGCCGGGGGAGGCGTACGGCGGACACGGGCGGGTCCGCCTCCGCCACGGTCGTTCCGGCCTTGATCATGTCCGGAACCTACCTAATTAGCATCAATTGCGCCCCCTGGTGCTCAGCACCAGCGTGGCGCGGGCCCGATGACGTCGATGAAGCGCGCCGAACCCCAGGCCCAGGTGCCGTCGGCGAGGAGATACCAGATTCGATTGCCGTCGACGGACTGCCCCTGGGTCCGGCAGAAGATCGACACGATGTCCCCGCGACGCACCACACGGATCACCTGGCTGCCCCGGTCGGGCGCACTGCGCAGCAGCAGTTCGCGCGCGGTGACGACACCTTTCGCGTTGCGCTGGCTTTGCTGGTGACTGCCCTGCTGGCTGCTCTGCGGACTGTCCTGCTGGTTGCCCTGCTGGCTGCTCTGCTGGGGGTCGCCCTGCTGCTGCCCGCTGCTCTGTTGCTGACCGGACTGTTGTTGTCCGCTCTGCTGTTGGCCGCCTTGCTGTTGCCCACCTTGCTGCTCATTGCTCTGCTGCCCGCTGCTCTGTTGCTGACCGGACTGTTGTTGTCCGCTCTGCTGTTGGCCGCCTTGCTGCTGCCCGGCCTGCTGCTGTCCGGCCTGTTGTTGGCCGTTCGGCTGCTGCCCGGTCTGCTGCTGCCCCCCTTGCTGCTGGTTGGCCTGGCTCCAGCTGTCGTCAGCGCCTCCGCCGCCCCCGTCGCTTCCGGTGTCGCCGCCGCCCCAGCCGTCCATGCCGCCCATACCGCTCTCGTCCTGCGGTGCGGCACCGGTGTTGCTGCTGCCCGGGTCCGACTGCCCCCAGCCGTCGTCGGCCACGGCCGGGACAGTCACGGCGGCGGTGACGAGGGCGCCGGCGGCGGCCGTCATGGCGAGACGGGCGAGGGCTGAGCGCAGGGATCTGCGGGGTGTACCGGGCGTACGGGGCGTACGGGGTGTACCGGACATGGAGATACCTCCAGGGATGCGATGAACGGGTCGTATCCGACCAATCGCCACATTAGGAGTGCCCTCCGTGACCCGCCCGTCGCACTGCGCCATCGGTGCCGGGCATCGGGCGTCGGGAGTCCTCACCCGGGAAGCGGCCCGGTCACTCCGCCAGCTCCTCCAGCAGCCGTGCCGTGGGCAGCCCCGCCTGGAGATACTCGACGAACAGGTCGTTGTGCAGCGCCCACGGCGAGCGACGGGACCGGATCAGCCGGATCGCCTCCTCCGCCGTACGTCCCTGCCGCACCAGCGTGTGCGCGACCACGAGCCCCGAGCGGTTGTACCCGTGATAGCAGCGCACCAGCACCCTGCGCCCCTGCTCCATCGCGTCGCCCGCGGCCTGCGCCAGCCGCATCACCCCCGCGAGCTGCGTCCCGTCCAGCGGTCCGTCCGGGATCGGCCATACGTGGTGCTCCACCCCGGGACCGGGACCGTGCCCGGGCAGCCTCAGCAGGGTCTGCACGAGATCGAACTCGTCGTCCACGACGGCGAACGCGAGCTGCCCCGAATGACTCCGGTACTCGTGCCCGCCCATCCACAGCCCGGGCACGATCTCGTCCCACGGACGCTCCGGAGCCGGTACGTCGGGCTGCCTTCTGCGGGTACGCAACAACGCCTCCCCAGCTCCCCCTCCGACCTTCTCTCAAAGTAGCCGGGTTCTTGCCCCGGGAGCACCCCGCCTGGTCCCATGGTTCGTGGGGTGATGGTGCATGAAGGGACTGCGCGTCGTACCGGCCTGGCGGCACGGTCAGGAGCGGCTCTACGTCCGTCTCGACGACGGACGGAACATCGCCTGGTACGACAGGGATGCCGCCAGGGTCAACCTGCTGAACGACGACCACAGGCAGGGCGTGCTGGAAGCCCTGGGCCCCTTCCTGACGGGCCCGGTCGCGGTGGGCCCGCCCCCGGTGCCCACGCCCGCCGAACTGGCCAGGCTCGCCCTCCATCCGGACGACGACCTCGCCCCCAACCGCCCCGGCGAGGCGCTGCTGATCGCCCTGGACCGCGACCCCGGACCACCGCACCGGCTGCGCCCCGACCCGCGCCGCAGGGCCCTGCACGCCGAGCAGACCGTCGGCGAGGAGCTGGACCGGCTCGACGGCGCGGGCTGGCACGCCCTGCACTCGATACCGCTGCCCGGCGGCGACCGCGTCCACCATCTGGCCATCGGTCCCGGCGGGCTCTTCGCGATCCACTCGGTGTACGCCCGCAAGCAGCGGGTCCTGGTCACCGACCCGATGGTCACCCTGGGCCGCCACGAGCCGAGCGCCCTGCTGCGCCGGGTACGGGCGGACGCCGACCGGACTTCCTACGCCCTCACGGCCGAGGTGCGCCCGGTGCTGGCCCTGGTGGACCCGTCCGGGATACGCGTCCTGGCCGCACCGCGCGAGGTACGGATCATGACCGCCGCCGACCTCCCGGGCCTGGCCCGGCTGGGCGGTGTACTGAAACCGGCGGACGTGGAGGCGCTGTACGCCATGGCGCGGGACAGGGGGACGTGGGGGAGGGTGTAGGGCGGGTCCGTGGGTGACGGTGACGGTGGTCCAACACGTGGGTTCGCCCCTGCCGCCCTTTCCGTCCCCTCCCGCCAAAAATTAGCCCCTCCGGCGTTTGAGGAGCGGGGGGCCGGGGGCAGCGCCCCCGGGACGGGATGGGAAGGGGCGGCGGGGGCGAGAACTTGTCCTCGCACGACCGGTGCGGTGCCTGCCCGGTCAGGGCAGCGCCGCCCCCGCCCCCAGCAGCGGCGCCAGCAGGTCGCCGTACTCCCGCACCCGGGGTGCGAGGTCCCCGGCCCGGAACTCCAGCTGCTCCGCCGCCCGGCACCCGGCCACCTCCTCCCAGGTCACCGGCGCCGAGACGGCCGGCTCCGGGCGCGCCCGGAGTGTGTAGGGGGTGGCCGTGGTCTTGCGGGCCGCGTTCTGGCTCCAGTCGACGAACACCTTCCCCGGCCGCAGGCTGCGGGTCATCCGGTGCAGCACCAGCCGGGGCATGGCCTTCTCCGCCTCCACGGCGAGCCGCTTGGCGTACTCGGTGACCTGCCCGGAGTCCGCGGGCCGCAGCGCGGCCAGCAGATGCAGCCCCTTGGAGCCGGAGGTCTTCGCGAACGCGGTGATCCCGTCGGCCGCGAGCCGGTCCCGCAGCCAGAGGGCCACCTCGCAGCACTGCACGACCCCGGCGGGCGGCCCGGGGTCGAGGTCGAACACCAGCCGGTCCGCCTGTCCCGGCGCGCCGATCACCCACTGGGGTGTGTGGAACTCGGTGACGAGATTCGCCGCCCACATCAGCGACGGCAGGTCCTGCACCAGCACCATCCGGGCCGGGCCCTCGGAGCGCGGCACCTCGGCCGTGGTGACCCACTCGGGTGTACCCGGCGGCACGTTCTTCGAGAAGAACATTTCGCCGTCCGGCCCGTCCGGGTACCGCAGGAACGACACCGGCCGGTCGCGCAGATGGGGCAGCAGCACGGTGGCGGCGGTGGCGTAGTAGTGCAGCAGCTCGCCCTTGGTGAAGCCGCTCGCCGGATACAGCACCTTCTCCAGATTGCTGAGCGCGAGCCGTTTCCCCTCCACCTCCGTGATCGGCGTCATACGATAAGACTCCCGCAAATGACGTATATGCGCATAAAGCGAATGAATCGCGCGCAGTGCATAAAACGATCAAATATCCGAACGTATTTTCGAATCGACACGGAAAGGATGCTGCACGTGCGATCCATTTGGAACGGCGCCATCTCGTTCGGCCTCGTCAGCATCCCGATCAAGCTGATGAACGCCACCGAGAGCCACTCGATCGCCTTCCGTCAGATCCACGCCGAGGACGGTGGCAGGGTCCGCTATCGAAAGGTCTGCGAGCTGGAGGACCGGGAGGTCAGCTCCGCGGAGATCGGCAAGGGATACGAGGACGCGGACGGGACGATCATCCCGATCACTGACGAGGACCTGTCCCATCTGCCCCTCCCGACGGCGAAGACGATCGAGATCGTCGCGTTCGTCCCGGCGGACCGCATCGACCCGCTCCAGATGGAGTCGGCGTACTACCTGGCCGCGAGCGGCGCCCCCGCGGCCAAGCCGTACACGCTGCTGCGGGAGGCGCTCAAGCGCAGCCAGAAGGTGGCCATCGCCAAGTTTGCGCTGCGCGGCCGGGAGCGGCTGGGCATGCTGCGGGTGGTCGGCGACGCGATCGCGATGCACGGCCTGCTGTGGCCGGACGAGGTGCGCGCCCCCGAGGGTGTCGCCCCGGACGTGGACGTCTCGGTGCGCGACAAGGAACTCGATCTGGCGGACGCCCTGATGGACACCCTGGGAGAGGTGGATCTCGGCGATCTGCACGACGAGTACCGCGAGGCGGTGGAGGAGGTCATCGCCGCGAAGGCGGCCGGTGAGATGCCTCCGGACGTCCCGGAGCCGGCCGGGGGCGGCAAGGTGCTCGACCTGATGGCGGCCCTGGAGAAGAGCGTCCTGGCGGCGAAGGAGTCGCGCGGGGAGACGGCGACGGAGGCGGAGGACTCCGGGGAGGCCGAGGTCAAGCGGATGCCCGGAGGCCGTACGAGTCGTACGGCGGGGCAGCGGGCCGGTGAGGGGAAGACGGCGGCCAAGAAGACGGCGGCCAAGAAGACGGCCGCGAAGGCCCCGGCCCCGGCCAAGAAGACCGCGGGCACGGCGAAGAAGGGTTCGTCCGCGGCGAAGAAGACGTCCGGTACCGGCACGAAGAAGGCCGCGGCCAAGTCGAAGGCGTCCAAGACTCCCGCGAAGAAGGCGGCACCGCGCAAGCGCACGGCCTGACGTACGGCGCGAAGCGCAGCGGGCGCGTGGTCGCTACGGCCGTGCCCCGGGCGGGGTCTTCTTCTTCTTCCCGCCCGGCTCGCCCTGGACGCCTTGGAGGCCCTGGACGCCCTGCGCGCCCTGCACGTCCTGGACGTCGTCCTTCCGGTCCGTCCGTTTCAGCTGTGCCAGGCACAGCGAGGGCTCGACGAAGACCTCCAGCCGGTCGGCCGTGAGCGGTGCGCGCACCTCCGCGAGGACGCCCCGCATCAGCCCCAGATGGAGTGAGCACACCACTTCCCGGTGCTGCTCGGCGATCTCCCGGAACGGGCAGTGGCGGACGCGGATGACCGGGCAGGTCGCATCGCTGGTCCCGGCGGCGTCGGCGGACGGCGCCTCGGGGGCGAAACCGACGCTCTCCAGCACCTTCACCAGCCGTCGTACCCCTTCGGCGGCGTCGATCCGCTCCAGCGGGGCCGGACGGTCGGCCAGATAGCGGCCCCAGGTCTCCCCGGCCTTGACCGAGACCTGCCCCGGGTGCGGCATCGAGTCCACGACGAGGCCGGTGAGCATCTCGGCCAGCATCCGGTAGCTGCGCAGCCCGCCGCCGGGGTCGACGGCGACAGCCCGGTAGACCATACGAGGTCTGCCGGGCTGGTCGCGTTCCTCGGGGTCGCGGGTGGCCAGCCTGGCGTCCACGAGCCCGTCGAGGTGGAATCGGGCGGTGTTGGGGTGCAGGTCGGCGCGTGCGGCGACGTCCTGCACCCCCATGGGTCGTGCTCCGGCGCGCAGGATCTCCAGCACCCGGGAACGGCTCTCGCCCAGGGGCTGTGACGGACTCGGGTCGGTCAGTACCTGCTCGCTCATGGGCACTAGTTTATTCGAATACCTCCGTAAAAATTCCCTCTTATGGGCCTTGCTGCGGGAAGTCGGGCCTGTTCGGACCGTGGGTGACCCCCGAGGGTCCCGGGGTGGCACCCCGGTCGGCGCCACTCGCGTCACGCACACTCGCGTCACGCACACTCGCGTCACGCACACTCGCGTCACGCACACCCGCGTCACGCACACCCGCGTCGGGGGCAGGTGCCCCGGCGGCCGTGGACCCCGCGGGGGCCCGCCGCAGCCGCCGTAGCAGCCGGTACGCGATCAACGCGTGCGGTCCGCCCGCGGCAATCAGGGCGAGGGCCTCCAGCAGCCGGTGGTGGAACAGCAGGGTCGCCGCGACCAGCAGGACGGCGATCACCGACACGAATGCCGAGAGTACCCGGTGGAAGCGGCCCACTTCCGAGTGCGGCCAGTCGGTCTGCTCGGCGGGCTCCGGTGCGTCCGGTACGGCACGCCGGTACCCGGCGAAGACCTGCGAGGCCCACGCGCTCGTCGGCTGGCTGCCGTAGAACTCCAGCACCCCGACCACGACGAGCAGGACGACGGAGTAGAGCGCTACGAAGACGACCTCGCCGCTCATGTCTCCTCCGGACCGCCGGCGGTGGCCTCTGCGGGCACGATCTCGGTGAACAGCAGGTCCTGCTCGGCGAAGTCCAGGTCGTCGACGGTCGTGCCGGACACGGCCGTCGCGGACGCGGTCGTCGCCTCGCCGGCAGTCGTGCCTGCCTCGGCTGCCGCCTCGGAGGTCTCCGAACCCGCGTTCTTCGCGCCGGAGTTGCGGTAGCGCACGCCCTGCCAGGTCATCCACAGCAGCGGCAGCACACCGCCGACGAGGAACACCACGTCACCGGGCAGCCGGAGCCATTCGAGCACGGTGTTGGCGTGGCCCTGGAGGTAGCCGAGGCTGCGGGCGTCGGCGTAACCGGCGTCGAGAACCTTGTAGAGCTGGAGCGCGCCGCCGGGCAGCAGGGTGGCGAAGCTCATCCACGCCAGGCCCAGGTTGAGGGACCAGAACGAGATGCGTGGCCACTTGTCGCTCCAGCGTTCCTCGGGGATGAGGTACCGCAGTGCGAACATGGCGAAGCCGACGGCGAGCATGCCGTAGACACCCATCATGGCCGCGTGGGCGTGGTTGGCGGTGAGGCCGGTGCCTATCTCGTAGTACGACACGATCGGCAGGTTGATCAGGAAGCCGAACACACCGGCGCCCAGGAAGTTCCAGAAGCCCACCGCGGCGAGGAACATGACGGCCCAGCGGTGCGGGAACGGCGTCGACGAGGGGCTGTGCCTGCGGGCGCCGAGCCCGAGGAAGCTCCAGGCCTCGACGGTCAGGAACAGCAGCGGCACGACCTCCAGCGCGGAGAACATCGCGCCCAGAGCGAGGTGCTCGGCCGGTTCGCCGGAGAAGTACAGGTGGTGCATCGTGCCGATGATGCCGCCGGCGCTGTACAGGACGATGTCGAGATAGATCACGGCCAGCGCGACCCGCTCGCGGACCACACCGAGCAGCACGAACAGATAGGCGACCGTGACGGTGGTGAACAGCTCCAGGAAGTCCTCCACCCACAGGTGGACGACGATGAACCGCCAGAAGTCGGCCTCCGTGTAGGAGGAGTCGGGCGAGGCCACCAGGCCGACGGCGTAGAACGCGGGCAGCGCGAGGGCGGCCAGGAAGAACATCCACGGCATGTTCGCGACGCTCTCGGCGGCCAGCCGGCGGCGCAGGCCGCGGAAGAGGATGAACGCCCAGATGGCCAGACCGCTGACCAGCAGCACCTGCCACAGACGCCCGAGGTCCAGATACTCCCAGCCCTGGTCGCCCAGCCAGCTCCACATGGCGCCGAACCAGCCGCGGATACCGGCGAGCTCACCGAGCATCGACCCGAACACGACCACCGCGAGCGCCCCGAGCAGCAGATACGACAGCAGCGCCTGCTTCTTGGGCTCCCAGCCGCGGGCGATCAGCGGCGCGAGGAAGATGCCGATGGCGAGGAAGGAGGTGACCACCCAGAAGATCGCCAGCTGGGTGTGCCAGGTCCGGGTGACGTTGTACGGCAGCAGCCTGTCGAGCGGGATGCCGAAGAAACTGCCGAGGTCGGCCCGGTAGTGCTGGGTGGCCGCGCCGAGCAGCGACTGGATCAGGAAGAGCGCGGCCATGACGAAGAAGAACCAGGCGGTGGTGCGCTGTCCGGCGGTGAGCTTCACGTCGCGCGGCGCGTGGAAGCGCAGCATCCGCTGGTCACGGCCGTGCCAGCCGAGGAAGTTCCAGCGGCCGAACGCGGCGAACAGTCCGCCGGTGCCCACCAGCAGGAAGATCAGCGACAGCACGCTCCACGTCATGGTGTGGCCGGTGGGGTGGTTGTCCACCAGCTTCTCCGACGGCCAGTTGTTGGTGTAGCTGTAGTTCTCGCCGGGCCGCTCGGCCGATGCCGCCCAGGCCGACCATCCGAAGTAGGCGGTCAGCCGGTGGATGGTCTTCGGGTCGGTGATCGCGCTGGGGCGCAGTCCCTGCTTCCCGTCGGGGCGGCCGAGCAGGTCGGCGTAGTGCGCGGCCAGCTTCGGGAACGCGTCGGCCTGTGCGTCTGACCAGACGAGCGTCTTGGTGCCGTCGTCGTAGCGGTTGGTGCGGAAGTCCTTGACGGTGCGCTCGTGCGCGTCGGCCGAGTCGGTGGCCGAGGCGGCGTACTCCTTCTGCACCGACTGGGCGGCGCGGTGCAGGTAATCGGCGGTGAAGTCGGGACCCAGATAGGCGCCGTGGCCGAAGATCGAGCCGTACTGCATGAGGCCGTTGCGCAGGAACGCCTTCTGGCCCTCCCGGATGTCGTCACCGGTGAACAGCTGCTCGCCGCTCGCTGTGACCACGCGGTCCGGGATGGGCGGCTCGGCCTGGTAGGTGCGCATGGCGAGCAGTCCCATGACCAGGAAGCCGACGGCGGTCACCAGGATCGCCGCCTGGATCCAGCCGCGCGCGATCATGCGGGGCCGTTTGCCGCCGGGGAAGCCGTTCGCGCCGTTTCCGGCTCTGTCGGGCTCTCCGGTGGCGGAGGGAACCACGGTGTCGGGTGTCCCCATGTGTCCTCCTCGGGACAAAGTGGTGCGGGGGTTCGGTGCGGGGGTTTGGTGCGGGGTGCGGGGGGTTGGAGCGGTGGATCGAGCGGGGGATTGATGCGGTGGAGGGGTCGGGTCGTTTCTCTGCGAGGTACTAACGATCAACAGAGTAAAAACAAGTTAGCATCGTATAAAAGCGCCGTGAGGAGCGGGAGGGCGCATGAACGCGATCACCGTGCCGGTGTGTCCCGATTCCTCCCCGTCCGCGAACGGCCCGGGCCCAAAGCCCCCATTCCGGGGTCCTGCATCAGGGCCGGTCGGCCCACTTGATCCGGGACCGCCGGTCGCTGTACCCGGGACCTCGCGGCCCACGCAGCCGCCAGAACGGCGGGTGATGCTGGCGGGTGACCGGTGCGGAGGCGCCGAGAACCACTGGTTCGTCTGCCCGACCAGTACGTCCCCGAGAGACGCGGCGGATCGCCGTGCCCGCACCCACCCGTCCGGTCACATCGAGGCTGCCGCCCGCTGCACGTCGCCAGCGGTCGGGCGGCGGCCCGAGAAACGTCCGGCGCCGCATGCGGGGCCGGACGGTGCGGCGCGGCACGGGGCCGCCCGACGACATGACGGGAACCGGGACATGGCGGGATCCGGGACATGACCGAAGCGCCCGCCGCAGCCCGCACCGCAGACCCGCCGTACGTCCCGCACACCGTGAAGGATTCGCTCCGCCTGCCCCTTCTGCCGTCCCCGCCGTGCCTGCTCTGCCTGCCTGCTCGACCATTGGAGACATGACCGCCATGAGCGATCTCACGCTTTCCGCGAGTCCCGCGGACGCGACGGCGCTCGCCGCCGCGGAGGAGCACCACTCGCATCTGGCCGGGGAGTTGTCCGGCCGGGTGGCGACGCTGCTGGCGGCCGCCGACCGGGACGCCGCCGCGGCCGACCGCATCCGTCATGGCCTGGTCTCCTTCTGCGACACCCAACTGCTCCCGCACACCGCCGCCGAAGAGGCCACGCTCTACGCCACCGCCCGCCGCACCACCGACGGACGGCTGCTGATCGAGAGCCTGATGGGCGAGCACGGCCGGATCGCCGCCCTCGTCGACGCGCTGCGCGAGGCCGGGGCCCCGCTGACCGCCGCGTCCGACGCCCGCGCGCTCCAGGTGCTCGTCGAGGAGCACGTGGCCAAGGAGAACGGCCTGGTCCTGCCGCTGCTCGCGGTGATGCCGGGTGTCGACCTGGCGGCGCTGCTGACCGACATGCACCGCGCCTTCGAGAAGGAGGCGGGTGCCGCGGAGGCGGCGGCGGCCGAGGCCGCGATGGCACGGGCCGCCGTGCCCGGGTGGACGGAGCCGGTGCAGGTCGCGCCCGGGTCGGTAGCGCTGGAGTCGGTGGTGCCCGCGCCGAGGCCGGCCGGTGGCGGCTGCGGCGGAGGCTGCACCTGCGGCGAGGCGGAGGTCGACATCCCCGAACTGGACGTCCGCGCGATCCCCCACACCCTGCGCCACGGCACCGTCTTCGGCGCCTTGGACGCCGTACCGGTGGGACGTTCCCTGGTCCTCGTCGCCTCGCACGACCCGCTGCGCCTGCTCGCGCAGATCGAGGACCGCAGCCGCGGCCACTTCACGGCGCAGTACCTCCAGCGCGGTCCGTCGGCCTGGCGGATCCTGCTCAGCCACCGCTGACGCGCCGCCCCTGATCTTTCTTCCCCACCCTCACCCACCCGAGCCGAGAAAGGCATCTCATGGACCGAACGCACCGGCGGATAGCGGCCCTGACCGGTTTGGCGGGGACCGCCCTGCTGGCCGCGGGCCCCGTCATGCTGCTGCGCGGCGGTATGGGCCGTAAGCAGATCCGTACCGAACTGGCCGCCCAGAAGATCACGTTTCCCGAGCACGGACTGCCGCCGCAGCTCGCCTCGTACGCCGGCCGCACGGTGGAGACCGGCCAGACGGCGTACGCCTACTCGGAGCTGATCAAGGACCACCTGAACCACGCCACCGGCGGCCGCACCTACTCCGAGATCAGCAACGAGCTGATGGCCGGAGGCGGCGGCGAGGACGAGGAGAAGCTCACCGAACTGCGCCAGACCGCGTTCATGGGCGAGACCCTGCGCGGCTCGCTGATGTCGGCGTACCAGGCATGGCACCTCACCACCCTGGTCATGGGCCTGGGCGGCATCCTGACCGGCCTCGGCACGGCCCTGGTGGGCACGGCGCGGGCACTGACGAAGGAGTAGCGCCGCCGGCTCCGCCGAAGTGCCGCGATGGGGCCGTCGATCGGCTGCGGGCCCGTCGTGGCTGGTCGCTCCCCCAAGCTCTCAACTTCGTTCGAGCAGGGAGGTACCCCCGTCGCGGCGGAGCCGCATGTCGGCACAGCCCCGCGCCCCTTGGGGGCGCTGCCGAACCGTACGCGACTTCACCGGGGGCACTTACCTGCCCGAGAGGCGGCCGTCCGTGGGCCGCTCGCCCGGCCGCCGCCCGCAGCCTCGCTGATGCTGATCATGCGGGGCGCGCGGGCCATGCGAGCCGAGCGGGCCGTACACGCTCTGCACGCCCTGCAGTCCGAGCGCGCCGTATGGCAGGATGCCGGTGACGGACGCGGAGGAACTCCGGTGCGGGCCACAGGGCCCCATTCCGGGGCGGGCCCGCCACTGTGACCGGGGAGCCGCCTCCCCTCGATGGCCACTGGCGGCCGGTGAGAGCCGGCTGCTGGGAAGGCCGGGAGGCAGGCGCCGCCGTCCGGGCCGTACCGGCCGCGCGAGCGGCACGGGGCGGGCCGGACGCCGAGATCCGGGAGCCAGGATATTCCGCCCGTCCCGCGACCAGGCGGCTGTTGCGACACGGCTGTTGCGAACACTGGCTGGCGCGGCCCGTCACGGCGGCGTGGAGACCCGTCGAACCCGGAAGGACTCCCTTCGTGACGCCGTCGCCCGGCTCCGGTCCCGTACGTTCCCACGCCCCCGCAGACGCTCCTGCGACCCCCGGTGACCTGCTGGAACGCACCCTGGCCGCCATCACCCCCGCCGACCCGGAGGCGTACGCCGCCGCCGAGGACCGCCAGGGTCACCTCACCAAGCCCCCGGGCTCGCTCGGCCTGCTGGAGCAGGTGTCGATCCGCCTGGCGGCGCTCTCCGGCTACTGCCCGCCCCCGATGCCCGAACCCGCGGCGGTGGCCGTCTTCGCCGCCGACCACGGTGTGTACGCCCAGGGCGTCACCGTCTGGCCGCAGGAGGTGACGACGCAGATGGTCGCCAACTTCCTCGCCTCGGGAGCGGCGGTGAACACCCTGGCCGCGCAGAACGGCGCCAAGGTGGTCGTGGTCGACGTGGGCGTGGCAACTCCGGCCCCCGACTGGCCGGTTGCCGCCCCGGACGCCCTGCTGCAACGCCGGGTGCGCAACGGCACGGCGGACTTCACCGAGGCCCCCGCCATGACGCGGGAGGAGGCCGTCCAGGCGCTGGAGGTCGGCATCGAGGTGGCGGAGCGCCTGATTGCCGACGGTAACCGCTGCCTCCTCACCGGCGACATGGGCATAGGCAACACCACCCCCTCCTCGGCCCTGATAGCGACCTTCACCGGCGCGGACGTTGCCGCCGTCACCGGCCACGGCGCGGGAATCGACGACGAGACGCAGCGCCACAAGGTGGACGTGATCCGCAAGGCCCTGGCCCTGCACACCCCCGACCCGAAGGACCCGGTGGGCGTCCTGTCGGCGGTGGGCGGCCTGGAACACGCGGCGCTGGCGGGCTTCGTCCTCGGCGCGGCCGCACACCGGATCCCGGTGATCCTGGACGGCGTGATCGCCACCTCGGCCGCCCTGGTGGCAACGGCCCTCGCCCCGGCGGCAGTCGACGCCTGCGTGGCCGGACACCGCTCGGTGGAACCGGGCCACACCGTCGCCCTGCGCCATCTCGGCCTCGACCCCCTGGTCGACCTGGGCCTGCGCCTCGGCGAGGGCACGGGCGCGGTCCTGGCCCTGCCGCTGGTGCAGTCGGCCGTACGCGCCCTGCGGGACATGGCGACGTTCGAGTCGACGGGCGTGGCCGGAGGCTGACCTCGCAGAGGAACCCCCGGGCCGCTGATCCGCCCGGGGGCTCCGCGGCAGTAGCCGCCGTCCAATTCCTGCACGGCCTCGGCACGGTGGCCACCGAAGCCCCCTCCCGGAAGTTATGCAAGCACCCTCCCGGACGTCACGCGCGGCCGGCAGGCAGATGCGACGCCCGAACCGGCCGCTCACCGCGCCCGCGGCGCCTCAGCGGCACAGTTCCTTGATCAGGCGGTGCAGATGGTCGCCGTCGAGGGGTTTGCGGTGGGCGAGGAGGTTGCGGGTGTCGCGGAGGGTGCGGAGGTGGTGGCGTTCGGCGGGGGTGAGGGTGATGGCTCCGTCGCAGTGGGCGGCCCACATGGCGCCCAGTTCCAGGGTGTCGATGACTTTGGCGGGCGGCAGCGGCTCGGACGTCGTGTCCGGCGGGCCGTACTCCTCCGCCAGACGGGGGAGCGGGATACGGGTCCGGCGCCGCATCGTGGCGGCGAAGCGTTCGCGGGCGTCGTCCAGCAGCGGGAGCAGGACGTGGTTCTGGGCCAGCCAGACCCGCGCCGCCACCACATGCTCGTGGCCGAGATCCTGGTGCGGATGGATGCGGAGCCTGCCGTCCCAGCTCTCCACGGCACCCGTGTTCCAGGCGGCCAGCAGGCTCTCCTCAGGGCGTCGGCCCGGGTTCCTGGTCGCCTCGGGCCGGTGCGCGGGTACCGCCGTGTCTGCCGCGTCCGGAGCCGGGAGTACGGCCAGTACGTCACGGAGCGCGTCCGGCAGCGTCTCCAGACGGCCGTCCTTCCAGTGCGCGGCCAGCGCCGCCGCCGCGTCGAGGAACGGGCCGCAGATCTCGGTGATCGTGGCCTGGGTGACCGCTTCGTGGAGGTGGTGGCGGTCCGCCGTGGAGTGCAGCGGCGGGCGGGACAGGGCCACCACCGTGGCCGTGTCCAGGCGGCCGATCACGCCCCACCACCAGTGGACCGCGATGTCCTCGCGCGCCAACTGCTCGGGCAGGCCAGGCGGTACGTCCTCGGTGGACGCCACGACCAGGGCGCGGGGACCCCGTTTGGGCGGCAGCCCGGCTTCCTTGCCGGTGGCGACAAGACGGCGCAGCAGATCCGCGGCGGCCGACGGCACCGGTTCGCGCCAGGCCCGTACGATCACCGGTCTGGTCTCTGCCCGGTAGCCGCTCGGGTGGCCACCCTGGTGGTCGCTACGGCTGCCGGTGAGGCGGGTGAGGACGTCTCCGGCCGTGTCGTCGTCACCGGTCGTCCCGGTCGTCCTTGCCGCCGGCATCCGGTCGTGGAAGGCCGACTCCAGCTCCTTCGACAGCCGTTCCAGTAACCCGGCCAGTGCCTCGGCCGGGGTGGGAAGGGCTGTGGCCGAGGGGGCGGCCGTCTCCACCGGCGGTGGGACGGCCATGGAGGCGAAGTCCGGCAGGCCGTCGTCGTAATCGAGGACCGGTGCCAGACCCGACCACCTCTCCGGGGGCGGGAGTTGGGCTATTGCCTGGGAACGGACAGGCTGCGGTGCCGTCGGGTCGTCCGGTGGCAGGAGGATGAAGTCGGGCAGCTCGTGCAGCAGTTCGTCGAGCAGGTGCCCGGCGGGGCTGTTCGGGCCCTCCAGCAGCGTGCGCGGCAGCAGCCACAGGCAGCTACGGCCGCCGTTCAGGTCGGTCAGCAGGCGGCTCAGCCAGATCCTGACCCCGGGCAGGGCGGTCACGTCGGTGGCGGTGCCCGTGCCGATGCCGGTGGTGGTGCCAGTGGAAGTGCCGACGAAAGCGGTGGTGATCAAGAGCCCTGCCCCACCGCGTTCAGCGCCCGGAAGGTGACCGGATCGAGCGCGTACCCCTCCTCGCTGTCGTCCAGCACGCCATGGTCGGCGAGCCGGTCGGTGAACCGGCGGACCTCGTCCAGGCCGAGATCGGTGACGGCCGCGATGTCGGCGCCGTTGCACCGCTCGCCCGGCTCCAGGTACTGCACCCAGGCGGTCAGCGAGACCCGCATGTTCTCGTCGAGTTCGACCCGGTCGAGATGGTCGCGGGCGACGCTCTCCTGGGAGTGCTGGGCCCGGGTCGCCTCCAGCGCCGCCTCCAGGGTGGCACCGCCCCGGGTGGCGAGGTCGACGGTGCGTTCGACCAGGCTGGGCCAGCCGCCGGTGGCCTCCATCAGCCGCCGCCGCTTGTCCGGGGTGTCGAACGGGCACTCCGGCCAGGCCCGCAGACTGTCGGTGTTCCACCGCTCCGGCCGCAGCACCCGGGCGGCGCGCTCGTCCCCGAGGACGCCCTGGGCCCTCGGGTCGACCAGGGCGATCGCTGCGCGCTGCGGCGTCCCCTTGGCGCCGACGGTGTGCTGATGCAGCCGCTCCAGGGCCTGCCCGAGCGTGTCGAGGCCGCAGTAGCGCAGGTCGGCGACGACCACGCCGGGGCCCTTGTCGCGGGTGGCGCGGGTGAGCAGGTCGACGAGGGTGTCCGGCGCGGTGGTGTGCACGGTCAGGCCGCGTGCGTCGGCGTAGGTCCGGACGGCGGGTACCACCAGCTCCGGCCCGTGTGCCTTGGTGAGGCAGACCAGGGTCAGTCCGGGGCTCGTCGCCTCGTACAACTGCTGCTCGGTGAGCGGGCTGTAGCGGCTGACGCCCGAGGAGCGGTCGGTGCCGAGCAGCCGCCGCGAGAAGCGCGGGTTGTAGTCGTAGGGGAGGCTGAACTCGGTCTGCCGCAGCTCCAGTTCGAGGTCCTCCCGGGTGCCCAGCATATGCACCACATTGGGGCTGCGCACCGCGTAGTGACGCCGGTCGGCCTGCTGGATCAGCAGCCCGAGGCCCACCATCTCCTCCAGGTAGATCTTCACGTCGCTGGCGGTCAGCCGACGGAACCCGTCCGGCCAGTTCCGCTTGGCCTCGCTGAGCAACTCGTCGGCGTCGTACCCGAGATGGAAGCCGTCGGCCTGGCTGCGCAGCGCGATGAGCAGCGCGAGCACCCGGTAGCGGTCCTCCAGGTTGATGGTCAGCCGCAGCCGCTCGGCGATGTGCCGGTGCACGTCGGCCGAGCCCGTCACCCCGCGGATGTCCTCCTCCGTGACGGTGATCGGCCACTGCGCCGAACCCAGCGGTTTCTCGCGCAGCGCGGTGACCAGCCGCTCGCAGAAGATCTGCACCAGGCACGCCTGGTAGTTGGTCGCTGCCAGCACCCGCCACACCAGCTCCGGACGCTCGAAGCGGTACCCGAACGCCGCCATCGGCTCCACCACCAGCCGCTGGGCCTCGGCCGGCTTGAGCGGACCGATCAGCTCCTCACCGCCGTGCGCCAGCGGCACATTGGACAGACGGCTGAACCGCTGCACCTGGTGCAGCCCGGCGAACACCACCTTGAAACGACGGTCGGTGCTGTCCATCAGCCCCTTGAGCTGCGCCACATTGGCGAACGTGCCCTCCCCGCCGCTGCCGCGCACCGCCTTGGAGTCGGCGGTCAGGAAGGCGTCCGCCTCGTCGGCGAGCACCAGCACCCGCCGCTCACGGTTCTCCTCCAGCCAGCGCCGCACCTGCTCCAGCAGCACATCGGGCGACACCGTCGTGGACACCTTCGGCCCGACGACACCCACCCGCCGCAACTCGGCCGCCAGCACGGGCCAGATCCGCTCGGCGGGCTCGGCCTCGCCGACGCCGCGCGCCTTGAGATCCAGATACACGGCCTTGCGGTCGGGGGCGGAGGGGAAATCGGCCTCGACCTTGCGCAGCAGCGCCGACTTGCCCAACTGCCGTCCGCCGTAGAGGAACAGGGCACCGAGCGGGTCGGTGACGGCGGCCATCTCACGGGTACGGCCGTAGAACACCTCGGGCGGTACGAGCCCCGCCACAAACGGGGTGTACGGGTTGAAGCCGCTCCACGGCAGTGTCACCCGCTGCACGGCGCGGAACGACCGCGGCGAACGCGCCGCCACCCACCCGAACACGGCGGGGTCGACGACCAGGGCCTGCGGCACGGAGGTCCGCGCGTGCTGCGCCATGGCCCGCCGCCCCGTCAGTCCCAGCGGGTAGAGGTAGAGGATGAGGCACGCCCCGGTGTCCCCGCGGTCCAGCAACTCCAGCGGACTGCGCCCGCGTTGCTCGTCCGACACCACCAGCACGGTGTACGCCGTGGCGGCGGAGCCGAGTTCGGCGACGTAGCCCGGAACGCTCTCACCGGCCCGGACCTTCGCGCTCAGCCGGAAGATGCCCCGGACCTGACGACCGTCGTCCCGCGTCGGCGGACGTCCGCCCTCCAGTCCCAGCAGCCGCAGCACCGCGGGCACATGCTTCTGCCACTCCGCACCCCGCGTGGACGGCTTGCTCAGCGCGTCCCACGACTCCAGACCCGCCAAGGCGCCCTCGGTGAGCGGCTGCCCGTCCGCGTAGTGCTCGGCCCACGGCAGCGCCGAGTACCCCTGCTGCCCCGCCTTGACGGGCGAGACGGCACCCAGCCCCGCGACGAACCGGTCCAGTTCCCCGCCCAGGTCCGCGCCGCTCCAGTCCGGCAGGGCGTCGCCCTTGCGCAGCAGCGCCAGGCACTCCTCGGCGGTGACGGTGTCGCCCGCCTCCAGCAGGCTGGTGATCCGCTTGTGGTCCTTCTCGGAGAGCGTGAGCCTCTCCAACTGGTCGCGCAGCCGCCGTACATACGTGTCGACGAGCGCGCGCAGGTCGTCCTCCAGCCGTCGTATCTCCGCGACCGTGACCCGGAAGGCCCCGTCGGGCTCGGGCTGCTCCAACTGCTCAAGCCGCCCGACGAGTTCGCGTTCGGTCAGCTCGTCGAGGCTCTGCTGGGTGCGCAGTTCGGCGAGCAGCCCGGCGGCGATACGGTGTGTCTCCGACCGGATGTTCGACCAGCGCGCCCACTGGGCGTCCCGCAGCCCCCGCCACCCGGACGGCAGCCCCTCCGCACCCCCGGCGGCGGCCGGAACCAGTCCCAGTTCCAGGGCGTCGACCAGCGCGTCGGCCAGATGCAGATCACCACGCTCGGCGTAGGCGGTCACCACCGCGGGCGTGTCCACCGGCTCCAGCAGCGAGGCGACGGCCGCGGCGAAGCCAGGAGCGGTCGGGTCGGGCGTCCCGTCGGGGGTGCGGGGCAGCTCGGGGGCGGCGAGCAGTGCCTCGGGGCCGGGGGCGAACTCGTCGGTGGCGAGCGGGACTTCGGTCTCCGTGCGGCTGCTTGTGCCGGTGCCGGTGCCGGTGCCGGTGCCGGTGCCCGTGTCGGTGCCGGTGTGGGTGTCGGTGTCGTCGTCGGGGACGGCGGGACGTACGGAGAGGGGCGGCCGGGAGCCCGCCGAACGCAGCTCCCCCTCCAGCCAGCGCCGCAGACACAGCAGGGCGGCACCCTCCACCCCCGGCAGGGTGTCGAGCCCCTGCACCTGACCGAGGGCATGACTCAGCGCGGTCACGGTGTCGCTGCGCTCCTCCACCTCCGGCGCGGCCAGTGCACGCGCCCGGGACAGCAGAGTGGCCACCTGCTCGATCCGGTTGAGCAGCGCCCGCTTGGCCTTGGCCTCGATCGGCTCCTTGGCCTGCTTGGGCGTGCGGATGGCGGCGTCGGCCTCCTCGATGATCCGCTCGGACGAGTCCCGCTTGCGGAACACCTGCCAGACCTTGTCCAGCACCGAGGCGTCCGCCTTCCCGGAGGCCCAGTCGTGGACGGCCTCCAGGGCATGGCCGAGGGGCTGCTCGGGACGCATCAGCAGGTTCTGCACCTGGGTGGCGCGGGCGTAGCCGATCTTGCGCCGCGGAAGCTCGACCCGGAGCTGATCGGCCTCCTCGGCGACACCGGAGCGGGTGAGGACGGGATCGGTGTCACCGACGGGGTGCAACGTGCCCGGGTCCACTCGCTGGTAGCGCCGCAGCACCTCGATCACGGCTTCCAGCAGTTCCGCCCAGGGTCCGTCCAGCGCGGACGAAGGATCGGTCTGCAACAGCAGATCGTTCGGCCACCCGACGACCAGCCCGGCACGCGCGGAGGCGACAGCGGCCAGCACCAGCGCCGCCCGGTCGCCCTGCACCTTGTCGAGGTCGGGCGTGAACCGGGTCATCACCGGCGTGGCGTCCTCGGGGGTGACACAGGAGAACGCGGCATCGGCGAACGCCAGACACTCGGCTCGGTAGAGCGGCTCGGCGGACCCGAGGGTCATCCAGTAGGCCTCGGCGAAGCGGGCGGCGCGGACGAGTCGCTCTACGGGGGTGGGGGCTTGGGGGGTGGGGGAGTGCCAGGGGAGGTAGGTCTCGGTGGGGGGTTCGGGGGTGTTGGGGGGCTCGGGGGTTTGCGGGGGTTCCGGGGCTGCGGGGGGTTCGGGTGCCGGTGGGGCTTCGGGGGTTGGGGGAGTGTGGGGACCGTCGGGTTCTGCCACGGCTTCGGTGGCGTCGTCGTCTTCGGGCGCGCCGTTGTCGTCGGCCTCGGGGAGGGGGTCGGCCTCGGGCGCCGGCGGCTGAAGGTCATCGGGGCGTTCGTCGGTGCTGCTGGGTACGTCGAGGGGAGGACGAGGTGCAGGGATCAGTACGTCGACGGGAGCGCCGTCGGCAGCCAGATCAACGGGGGGAGCGGCGGCCTCGACCGGATCCACCGGATCCACCAGATCCACCGGGCTCTCCGCGCTCACCGGGCTCTCCGGGCTCTCCTCGACGGGAGCCGTGGCGGCACCGTCGCCAAGACCGGCGATCTCCTCATCAAGGGTCTGGAGAGTCACCCGAAGGGAGTCGAGATAGGGCCCACTCCCACCCTGCGCGGCGGCCCGCTCCACAAGCGGCAGCAGACCTTCCCGCTGCTCCAGAAGCATGGCGAGCCGACGACCGCGCTGAGCCTCCCGCTCCTCCTGGTCCCGTAACTCCTGGACGATCACTTGGAGTTCGCGGAACCCCTCCTCGACGCCCCACTCACGACCGGCCTCTCGAACGAGATCAGCCATGCCGACCCGGGCGACAGGCCAGGCGGCAGCCTGCTCCAGCAGTTGCTGAGGCAGATCGAGCCCATCGCCCACCCGCTCGGCGGCCAGCCCGAGAACATCGACGAGTTCGGAAGCACGCGAACGAAGAGCATGCAGCGCATCAGCAGGCCCGGTGCCGCCCATCCCGTCGGTCTCGGTCTCGGCCTCGGCGTCGTCGCGCATCACAGCATCCCCCAACTCGCCGATCGGCAGCCGCAGATGAACACCGGCACCGTCCTCAGTCTCCCCGCTGTCCGCGTCCGTGTCCGCATCGGCGTCCGAATCGGCATCGGTGACGTCGATATCGGTGACGTCCGCATCGGCGTGAACCCCGCCGCCCGGCCCGAACGAAAAGTCGTCCCCCGGACGATCGGCGGCTTCCATCAACTGCTCCCAGTGCTGCTCGACCAGGATCTGCCGGGGGTTGCCGTCCTCCATGACCATGGAGTGAAGGGTGAGCCGGGCCAGCACGGGCGGCAGCGAACCGATCACCGAATCAAGGGTGTCGAGATCGGGCTCGCGAAGAACCTCCGTCGGGTGATTCTGGGCATGCCCCACCAGAAGCCCGGCGAAAGCGGCCGCGGTGTCGGCGATCTGCTTGAGATCACGGATCTGGGCCCGCCTGAGCCAGGCACGCACAGAGCGAACCTCACGACGGCTGAACCGGAGACTGTCACGCCGCAGCGAGAGCCTGGCCCGGAAGACCAACGGCCCCGGGATCCGCAGCAGTTGATGAATCTGAGCATCGTCGAGCCCCGCCAGCCAGGCCTTGAGCTCACCACCCGCACGCGCCATGGCGAAATGCTGCCAGAGCGGGGCGCATTGCGCAGGTGGTTGGACAGCCGCCGTTGGTTTGGAATTGTTTGCCCGTTTGATGAACCCGAACCAATCAAACGGCCGTCCCGTTGGCGATCAAATGTACGGACGGGCAAGCCTCAGGCCTCTACAAGGCAGAGAGTCCTGCGTCAGGCCGCTCCCCGCCAACTGTGGTCCCTCAACCGGCCTACCTCGTAACCCCGTTGTTCGCACGTGTCGAGAATGCGAGGCAGCGCCCCGAGAGCTGAACGCCAAGCGCCCGGGGCGGAGGTGCAGTCGGAGTCGTGGAGCAGGATGGTGCCGCCGCCGTCCAGGTCGGCCGTGACCGTGCGATGGACGGACTCCGGTGTGGCACGGGCCGTCCAGTCCTCGCCCCAGCAGGTCCACAGCACCGGCGTGAGACCGAGGCGGTGGGCGGCCAGATGGGCCGAGGCCGACATCACGCCGTACGGGGGCCGGAAGAGCGTGGGCCGGCGGCCTGTGATGTCGGCGACCGTGTCGCGGGCGCGGGCGAAGTCGTCGTACGTGGCGCGCGGACCCCGTAGCAGCAACGGCCGGTGCTGCCAGCCGTGGACGC
This sequence comes from Streptomyces sp. YIM S03343, assembly GCF_054729195.1. Lineage (NCBI taxonomy): Bacteria > Bacillati > Actinomycetota > Actinomycetes > Kitasatosporales > Streptomycetaceae > Streptomyces > Streptomyces sp. YIM S03343. The sequence continues at coordinate 3,094,109 of NZ_JBPUKX010000001.1, read as the reverse complement.
CGATCTCATGTCCGGCCGCGGCGATCTCACGGACAAGACCGGGAGAGCGGTGTGCCTCGCGCCCGAGCAGGAAGAACGTCGCGTGGACCTCGCGTTCGGCGAGCAGACGCAGGAACAGCGGGGTGGACAGCGGGTCGGGTCCGTCGTCGAAGGTGAGGGCGATGTGATCGGGGCGGCCCCGGCCCGAGAGACGGGGCATGCAGCGGTTGCGCAGCGGGCCGAAGGTGGAGACGACGGGTGCCGCGTGGGCGGCCAGGAGGACGGGCAACGCGGTGAGGGCGGCGGTGCGGGCCAGCCGGGCGGCGGTCATGAGTGGTGGCCTTCCGGGTGGGGCGCGTCGCCAGGGTGGGGGCCGTCGGGGTCGAGGTGGTGCCCGATGGCGTGGATCACGTCCGGGACCGGGCCGTCGTAGGCGGTGGCGATCCCCGTGCCGACGGCGCAGGCCCACACCCCGAAGGCCATGGCCATGGTGGCGACGAGCCGACGCGCCGCAGGTCGGCGCCGACGGCGCACGTCGTCCCGCGGTGGCTGCGAAGAAGGCGATGAAGGTGATGAAGGTGATGACGGTGATGGCGGTGATGACAGCCCCGCGCGGTGGACGCGGGCTATCTCGGCCGCAGGGCCGCCGCCTTCGCCGCCTTCGCCGCCTTCGTCGGCCTCGTCTGCGAACAGGGCGAGCCCGGCCGCGCGTTGGCGCAGTCCCAGTGGTCCGTCGAGCAGATCGCACAGCACACTCTTGAGCTGCCCCGGGTCGCGGATCCACGCTGCCGCACCGGCCGCGTCCAGCGCGGCGGCGTTGGTCAGTCCGTGGCCCGGTATGCACCGGTAGCTCGCGACGGGCACTCCGGCGGCGAACGCCTCCAGCGAGCTGAGCCCGCCCGCGTTCTGGACCAGGACGTCGACGGCGTGCATCAGGCCGGGCATGTCGTCGACCCAGCCGTAGGCATGCTCGATACCGTCCGCACGCAGCTTCGCGGCCAGGGCCTCGTTGCGGCCGCAGACGACGACGGGGACGGCGGCACCGCAGTCGCGCAGCTCCAGCGCGACCTGCCGGACCGGTCCGACACCCCAGGAACCGGCGACCAGCAGCGCGAGCGGGGCGTACTCCGGCAGGCCGAACCGGGACCGGGCAGCGGCGCGCTCCGCCGCCCCGCCGGGACGGAACCGCGGATCCACCACCGGACCGCACACCCGGACGTCCCGCGCCCCGGCGGCCCGCGCCTGCCCGGCGGGCACGGCGTGGGCGGCGAGGTGGACGTCGACTCCGTCGGCCACCCACAGCGGGTGCACGGAGAAGTCCGTGAGATACGTGAGGACGGGCACGGTCAGCCGCCCGTCCAGCCGGAGTCTGCCCAGGACCTGGCTGGCCCCTGGGTAGGTGGACACGACCGCACCGGTACCGGGAAGCAGCGCGTTCCGCATGCGTTCCTCGGCGGAGCGCAGCAGAGCCCCGGCCAACGGTCCGCCGCCCCCGGCGCGTTCGGTGCTGCCGTAGACCCGCTGGTAGGCCCAGGGGGCCCGGACCAGCATGCGGTGGTAACCGTCCCGTATGAGCCGTCCCGTGCGGGCGGGCAGCAGGTCCAGCAGGTCGAACCGGTCGACGACGATGCCGCGCGCCGTGAGACGGCGGGCCAGTTCGGCGGCGGCGCCGTCATGACCGGCGCCGATGCTCGCCGAGACGATGGCGATGCGCTCGGCCCGCGCCGAGGCGGGCGCCGGGTCGGGGCGCAGGTCGGCGGCCGTCAGAGCGCGCGTCCGCACCGGGCTTCCCAGGTAGGGCATGGGGGCTCGTTCCTCAGCGAAGGGAGGGGGCGGCCGAACTCTACAACATGTAGTAGGTAACCTCGTACAAGATGTAGTAGTTCCGTCGGCCCATCGGCGTCGACCACGCACAGCGCTTCTACAGGTCGTAGTAGCCCCCGGGTAGGCTGGGCCGCCGAAGGAAACAGGAAGCATCCAGCGGGAAACGGGAAGCAGGAAGGCGGTGACCGGTGCGCGACCGGAAGAGCGACGAAGACGGCGGCGCGGCGACCGGCAGAAGGGCGCGCGGGGAACTGGAGAGCGGTGTCCTGGCCGCCCTGTGGGCCGCCGACCGGCCGCTGACCGCACGGAAGGTCCAGGAACGGCTGCCCGGAGACCTCGCGTACACGACGGTGCTGACGATCCTGTCGCGCCTCTACGACAAGGGACGACTGGTACGCCACCCCGCGGGCCGCGGATACGCCTACGCGCCCGTCCGCGACGAGGCGTCCGAGACCGCCGTACGCATGCACAGCCTGCTGGAGGGCGGCCCGGACCGCGAGGCGGTACTCACCCGCTTCGTGAACGAACTGTCGCAGGACGACGAGCGGTTGCTGCACCGCCTGCTGGGCGATCAGGAGCCGGGGCCGGACACCGGGCCGCGACGGTGACGGGCAATGAGCCGGTGAACCGGTGAGAATAAGCGTCTACATCCCGCTCCTGGTCACGGTTGTCCTCGCGGTGATCACCCCGCGGGCAGCCCGTCGACCGGCACCGCGGCCGGCGGCCTGCTTCCTCGCGTGCGCGGCACTCGTCACGGCGACCGGCTGGCTCGGCTCACTGGCCCTGCTGGCGTTCACCGGGTTCGCGCAGATCCCGGAGGTCGCGCAGGAGGGTCACTGGTCGCTGCCCCTGCTCCGCAGCCAGGACCCGGTCTCCTTGACCGTCGCAACCGCCAGCGCCCTGACCCTGGCGGCGGGGCTCGCGGGCCTGGGCGTGGCGGCCGTACGGCAGCTACGACACCTCGTACGGGCCCGCCGGGAATGCGGCCGCATGCCCGGGGACACCGAACTGGCCGTGCTGGACGACACGACACCGCAGGCGTTCGCGCTGCCCGGCGCCCCCGGCAGGATCGTGGTGTCCCGGGGAATGCTGTGCTGCCTGGGCAACGCCGAACGCGAGGCCCTCCTGGCGCACGAACGGGCCCATCTCCGTTGCCGCCACCACCTCTTCCAGACGGTGTGGCGACTGGCGGCGGCAGCCAACCCGCTGCTACGACCCCTCGCCGAGGCGGGCGGATTCGTACTGGAGCGATGGGCCGACGAGGAGGCCGCGGCCCGCGTCGGCAGCCGTACGGTCGTAGCACGCGCCGTAGGCCGCGCGGCGCTCGCCGCCTCCGCCGCCGCAGCAGCACGCCCCGCCGCCCTGGGCGCGACCGGCGGCCCGGTACCGCAGCGGGTACAGGCCCTGCTGGCCCCACCACCCCCGCGCCGCACCCTGCCCTTCGTGGCGGGCGCCCTGCTGCTCACCCTGTGCTGCGCCGGACTGGCCAACGCGGCGTCGGACAGCGAGAACCTTTTCGACGCGGCGGAGCGGGCGCAGTGCGCGGCGGAGGCCGATGCCTACGCGCATGCTGCTGCCCTCGACGCGCAGCCCGATGCCGACGCGCCAGCCGATACCGATGCCGATGTCGACGCCTGCTGTGGCCACCGCGGAGACGGCGAAGGGCATGAAGGCGAAGGCGCCTGGGACACCGGCGCCGGCCCCCGTCCCCCGGGCGCTCCGGATATCAGCCCGGGGACCCCGTGGTCACGATACGGGCGGTGCTGATCGTCATAGGCGTGCCGGTGACGGCGATGAGATACATGCGCTGATGCGCGCCCGGCAGCGCGCGACGACCACTGGCGGGCCGTACGACGTACGTGGCCTTGCTGTGCGGGCGGAGAGTGGTCGGCCCCGAGACGATGGTCCACCAGTTGGAGGCGCCCTGGCCGATACGGCTGGCGAAGTGCGGGGTGAGCGCGGTGCCGGTGGTGTTGACCGCGCGCACCGTCACGCCGGTGATGGCCCGGTGGGGCCGGTCGCTGATGTGAGGGGTGAGCGTCATGTGCAGCGGAGGCGAGCTGGTGGCGGCGACCGTGGCGCACACCAGGGCAGGGATGACAAGGGCCGTGGCGACGCCGACCTTGGCACGGCGGCCGGTGAGGTGCGGGATACGGGGCTGCCAGGCGGAGGCCAGCGAGGCGGCGGGGACGGTCGCCGCGGCGGCCAGCCACAGCGGGGTCATCATCAGGAAGTAGCCGTCCTGGGAACGGGTGGCCAGATAGAAGGGCAGCCACGGCAGGACGATCAGGGCGGTCCCCAGCCGCCGGGCGAACAGCAGCGTCGCAACGAGCAGGCCGGCGAGGAGCAGCATGCTGGCGTAGGAGTAGAAGTCGAGGCGGCTGCTGCCATCGGTGAAGTAGTAGGAGATACCCATCAGCCCCTGCCCATGCAGGATCGCCTTCTGGGTGATCGGCAGCAGCATGCCTTCCACCCAGGTGGTGAACCCCTCGGCGGCGAAGTAGGCGTTGATGCTGGCCCACGTCAGGAGCGCGATCCCGGTGAACCGGGCGAGAACGGCGGCGGCGCCGCGGCCCCCGAGTTCGCCGCGCCGTACCGCATACAAACCGATCAGCAGGAACGGCGTGAAGAACCAGGCAAGCTGCTGGGCGGCACAGGCGGCCCCCAGACACACCGCCCGAACCACCCCACCGCGCCCAAGACGCCCGCCCGCACCGGTGACGGGCCATCGAACGGCCACGGGGATGAGGAGGGCGAGGGCGAGGATGGCCGGGTATCCGGAGCGGGCGTAGCCCGGCAGGAAGCCGAACCCGAGACACACGGCGGTGGCCGCAGACCGCCAGGGCACCGGGACCAGCAGCCACAGCACAACGGCGCTGGTGACCAGCGCCCCGGTGGTGACCAGGGTCGCGGCGGCCGTGGAGTGCACGAAGGCATGCACCGGCGCGGCGATCAGGGCGGTCAGCGGCGGATACCCGTAGGTGAGATCAGCCCCGCCGGACATCGTCTTGGTCACGCCGGATTTCGCGGTGCCGAACAGCCAGGGCCAGGGCTGCCCGTAGACCGGCCGGCCGTGCAGGATCTCGTTGGCGGCCTGAGCGGTGAGCACGCCCTCGTCGGTACCGGCGTGATCCAGAAAGTAATGGCACCCCACCAGGACCACCGCGAGGACGAGCACCGCGAGATCCACACGCATCAGAGCCCGCCGCCCCCGCACCAAGAGCGCCAGCACCCCGCACACGAGAATCCCGCCGTAGACGACGGAGATGACCCCGGCGACGGGCGGTTGGGAGAGCATCGCCTTGGTCCAGGCGGAACGGGTCCCGATGAACAGACTGATCGTCGCGATCAGCGTCATCCCCCGATGCCACTGCTGAGGAGCCACGGCACCAACGGCACCCCGGGGCTGATCGGAGACGTCCGGGGCGTCCGGGGCCGCATCTCGCCGCCGCCCTAGCACATCGACAATACGGGCGTTCATGTCCACCTTCTCCACCCTTGTGTACTAGAGCATGTAGAGGTGGGAGGCGGATGTGCGGTTCATCCGAAAGAGGTGAGAGTGCCATGAGAAAGGGGCTTGGCACCTTGAGTCGCCGCCTTGGCGAAGGAGTGGGCCCACTCGCGCGCGGTCTCGCTCGAACGGGGTAGGCGGCTGCCTGGCGCCCGCGCGCTGTCTGCCGCGCTGCGAGGGGCGATGGTCACTGGTCGTCAGGCCAGACACGGAAGGCGGTGTGACCGGTCAGCGGGCGCACTGCGCGGAAGTGGCGACGGTCCAAGGTCAGAATGGCGTCCGTGCGGTACTCGGCCGCCATGACGACGTTCATGGTGTCGGTGAGACCGATCTGCGGATAGCGGCGCATCGTAACCAGCGCGGTCGACAGATGCGGCTCGATCTCGGGCACCGCGTACCGTCGCACGGCGACGCGGTCCCGGATGTGGGCCAGCGCGGCGTGTGCGGCATCGGGGCAGATCCTCGTGGTGAGCAGGTAGTCCAGTTCTGCCAGCACCAGGGGCGTCACCACCAGGTGAGCGGCGGACGCCACCGCCGCTCGGCACTCCTTGTGCTCCGAGTCGGTTGCGTTGTAGTAAGCGAACAGCCCCGACGTGTCGGCGATCAGTACGGTCACGCGCCGAACCCCTCCAGGTAGCCGCCGCGCCCTGCCGTCCAGTCCACGGGCGACCCGCTGTGGAACACCGGAGCCTCGTCGTCCTCACCCATTGGGTCAGTCGGATACGCGGAAACGGCGATGTCCGCCTGGCTCACGGGAGAGAGTATGGCGACCGGCCGTCCGTTCTTGGTCACCGTGATGGACTCGCCATGCTCTGCGGCAGCGAGGATCTTCGAAGCGTTCTGATTGAACTCGCGGGCGGTCGTCTCCATGTAGTACATGGTAGTACACGCCCGCCCGGGCACGCATCCTCAGCAAGCGGAAGGACCAGAAGGTTGGGGGATCGGACCCGAGGCGCCACCGCCGCCGAGGTCGACCTCGGCCCAGACGGTCTTGCCGGACGGGGGACGCGGCACGGTGCCCCAACGCGTAGCGAGCGACTGGACGATGAGAAGACCGCGGCCGTGCTCGTCGTCGCAGGGCCGGCCGTGCGGTTCGGCGCTCGGAACCCGCTCACCGCGGCTGTCGGCAACCTCGATGCGCAGCGTGGCGGACGCGGGGTCGGCAGCTTCGCTCAAGGCGAGAGCGAGGAGAAAGTCCCGGCCGGGCAGACGCCCATGTGTCACGGCATTGGTGGCGAGTTCGGCAACGACGAGTGCGACGGTCGCCACGGCTTCCCCGTCCCGATCCCAGCCCCAGTCGATGAGTTGCTGCACGGTGAGCAGCCGAGCGAGGCGGGCCCCGCGCTCGGTGGAACTGAGCTGCTGACTGAAGTGCAGGGAGACCGGGACCGATTGGTGCTCACGAACGGCTGACGTTTTCAACTTCATGTGACAGAGCGTGGCCGGACGTGCCTACGCTGACCAGGCATGCGATCGGTACGGAGCGTGCGCGTACCGGCACGGAAGGTTGCGCGTCTGGTGCGTCGGGCGTAACCGGACGCACCTACGACTGACTGGGGACGGTGATTCCATGGCGAACATGGCCACGGGCACGGGCGTGAGCAGCAACAAGGACGGCGAACGGCGCCCCGAGCCTCCGGAAGACGCGGATGACGTGATCGCCCTGAACAGGGCCATCGGCAAACAGATCAAGCTGCTGCGAGAGCGCTTGGGCTGGACCCAGAAGGAATTGGCAGACCGCCTCGGCTACAGCGAGGACCTGATCTCCTCCGTGGAGCGAGGGCGGAGGACGGCTCAGCCGGAGTTCCTGGACGCGGCAGACGAACTTCTGGGTGCGGGCGGCCTGCTGAAGGCGTTGAAGGAGGACGTGGAAAAGGCGAAGGCCAAGGCCCGAGTACGGCACCCGGCATGGTTCAGGGACTACGCGCGGCTGGAGGCGGAGGCCGTGGAATTGAACTTCTACAACAGCCAGGACATCCCCGGCTTGTTCCAGACGGAACCGCGAGTACGGGCCTTGTACGAGATGCGGAAGCCGCTGCTGGACGAAGAGACGATCGAGCGGCGGGTGGCCTCTCGACTCGACCGGCAGAAGATCCTGACTCGCTGGCCTGCGCCCATGGTGACCGCGGTGGTGGAGGAAGCCACGCTCAGGAGGCCTCTCGGCGGCTGGGAGGTGCACAAGGAGCAACTGGAGCAGTTGCTCAGGATCGGTGGGCTGCGGGGCGTCGAGCTCCAGGTGATGCCGCTGGACAGGAGCGAGCACGCAGGTATGGGCGGGTCGTTCACCATGCTGACCCCCAAGGGGAAGCCGCAGGTTGGCTACACGGAAATCCAGAATCACTCACGACTGGCGACGGATGCCGAGGAGGTCCGTATCCTGGCCGCACGGTACAGCACCATCAGGGCCCAGGCGCTCACACCACGTGAGTCCCTGGAACTGATCGAGAGGATGCAGACGGAACGATGACCACCGAGGATTCCGCACGTCTCACCTGGTTCAAGAGCAGCCACAGCGGCAACGAGGGCGGCGAGTGCCTGGAGCTAGCCACAACACCCAACACGGTCCACGTGCGGGACTCCAAGGAACCGAACCGAGTCCAGCTCGCCTTCTCGCGGAGGAGCTGGGCGGCGTTCGTGGGCGTCACACGGCGCCCCTGACGATCGAATTGGGGCCACGGCTTTGCAGCTCGTGGCCCTCTGCTTATACTTGCTATCTCAGCGGTGATCACTTCCAGATTTCGTTGAGGACGAGGGCAGCTCGGGCGGTGTCCCCGATACCAGCCGAGGCAGAGCTGATGTGTTGCAGGGTGCGCCAGTGTCTGCTTGAGCTCGGCGACAGCTCGCTCGCCGAGGGCACGGGTGCCTCTGATCAGGTTGTTCGTGGTAAGTGGTTTCCGCCGAACGCCTTGTGTTTCTGGCTCAACCATAGGTTGTTGCCGTTCTCGTGGATGTCGGCGAACCGGTTGGACTCGATCAACGTGCCGTCAACGATGACGTGGGTCATGCCCTCGCGTCGGCAGCGGTCCAGGACCTCGTGCAGATCCGGGGCCTGATCGGCGAGGACATCGATGCCTTCGTGCAGGTAGCCGTATCCGGCGGCCTGGAAGACGCGCGCGTTGCGGGTCAGGCAGTGCACGCAGCGCACTCACGGAACCAGCGCAGGACCAACACGGCCAGGCGGAAGCGGAAGGGGCCGAGTGCACGGCTGCTGCCCGGAGCGTCGATCTGCCGTCGGCGCGCGGCCAGCAGGCGCGCCAGGTGATCCACGACGTGGAGCGGGACATCGAGCGTGGCACCATAGGTGACCAACGTGAAGCCTCTGGTGGTTCGGACATGATCTTGTGGTGAGACCTGTCCTACCAGGGGCTTCACGTCTCTCCGCAACCGGGCACAGCCCGTTAGAACTGGTTGCACATGGGTGGTTCACATCGCTTCGCGAAGATCATCTCACTGAGAAAACGTCACTGGATCGGGAGTCACGTAAGGTTCGATGCTGTCGCATGCTGGCCTGTCCGTGGAATCAGGGGACGCCGATGACACAGCAGCTTTGGAGCAGCCAGAGGCATCGGACCGCCATTGGTCGTGTCGGCCTCTCGCTACCGGCCCGTCGTGCAGTAGGCGACCTCCAATTGGAACCAGACGCGGGAGTACTGGACTACGGGTGCGGTCGTGGCGGCGATGTACGGGCTCTGCAGCACCTCGGCCTTGATGCCGCGGGGTGGGACCCGGTGCATTTCCCGGATGGGCGGCGTGAGCCTGCCGAGGTGGTCCTTCTTACCTATGTCCTGAACGTCATTGAGAACCCCGCCGAACGACGAGAGACGCTCCTCCGCGCCTGGGACCTCACTAAATCCGTGCTCGTGGTGTCCGCACGGTTGAGGTGGGAGCGCAACCAGATCAAAGGCAAGGAGTACGGCGACGGCATCCTCACTCAGCGCCGCACCTTCCAGCACCTCTACGCCGCTGGCGAGCTTCGGGACTACGTTGAGGAAGCCGCTGGTGTCCGCTGCGTGTCGTCGGCGCCGGGCATTGTCTATGCCTTCAAGGACGACGCGGCCCGCCTCAGCTACCTCGCCCGCCAGGTCGCCCCTGACGGGGGCTGGCTCGCGTCCGAGGACACCGCCTCGGCGATCACTTCGGTCGTGGATCATCTCGAACAGCGGGGCCGGATGCCTCAGGTTGAGGAAATGCCGCAGCCTATCATCAGCCTCCTCGGCCACCTGCGCCCCACTGAACTGAAGCGCCTTGCCGAGCAGGAAGCCGACCCTGTGAAGGTGGAACGGAGCGCCGAACGCGGAGCCCTCGACACGCTGCTCTTCCTCGCCCTGGAGTTGTTCCACGGCCGGGGCCCCGTGAGCAGTCTGCCCCTGCCTGTGCAGGTGGACATCCGTGCGTTCTTCCCCTCATACACCGAGGCGTGCCGGCGTGCCGATCGCTTGCTGTTCAAACTGCGCGACGACGCATACGTCCGCCGCGCGATGAACGGATCGATTGCCGGCAAGTTCACCGCAACCGCCCTGTACGTGCACCGTCGGGCACTTCACCGGATCCCGGCCGTGTTGCGTCTGTACGAGCAGTGCGCGAGCATCGCTGCCGGCCGTCCCGGCGAGTGGTCCGTCGTCAAGCTCCGCCACCAGGGCCGCGGTGTCAGCTGGCTCGACTACCCCGAGTTCGACACGGATCCTCACCCGCGTCTCGCGGCGTCGTACGCCGTCGACCTGAAGACCCTCAAGTCCTCCTTCACCTCGTACGCGGACTCCGCCAACCGTCCACTGCTGCACCGTAAGCACGAGTTCCTTGCCGAGGATGATCCTGACGCGCCCAAGTACCGGAGGCTCACGGACGCCGAGGTGCGTGCTGGCCTTTACGAGAGTCCGCACCTGATCGGCACGGAAGAGGGCTGGGAACGCGAACTCGTACGCTGCGAGCGGGAGCTGCGAGGCCACCGGCTTGTACGGCGCGCCACCAGCACCTGAGCGTCGCACCGGCTCTTGGTACCGGGGCGATTGTCAGTGCCATGTGTCATGCTCCGTCCATGACCACTACCCGTATGGAGGGCTCCTGCCTGCCCTCATACCGCACGCTGTCAACACTCGCGCTGTCCGAGCCTGAGGACCATGTCCGTGAACTCACCGACTGGGTGGAGCATGCCTCCGCCGTCTCCGGAGTCCCCGGGACGCAGAACAGCTGGGACACGGCCTACAAGTGGCTGCGCCTCGCGCAGGGCCTGCGCACGGTGACGTTCGACATGTCGTATGACGACGGCGGCATGTGCTCGGCGGGCCTCGACTTCGATGCCGTCTGGACCGAGATGATGGAGGAGTGGCAGCAGCACCAGGTCCGTCTCGGCTACCTGCGCGCGGCACTCGAAGGATTCGTCCGGCTGCTGTATCCGGACACCGGAGAGCCTGGGCTGGCCGTCGAAGCCGCTGAGGAGAAGCTGCACCACCACGTCGGTGCATGGCCTATCCACGCGCATGCGGTCGCTGACCATCTGCGGACGTATGCGCCGGGCGGTGTGTCGGGCGCCGGCACGTCGGTGGCGGCAGCGGTGACTCAGGCGATTGCCTTGCACGAGATGGCCGTCCGGGGCTATGCGTCCGTCCCCGAGCCGGGCAGCGACGCGGACGGGAAGGTCTTTCCCACGGGGCACGCCGAGGTCTGCGCGGTCAAGGAAGCCTCCACAGTCCTGCTGCTGGGGATCCAGTTGCTGATGGCGGCAGGGGTGAAGGAGGATCGCGTTGCTGTCTTCGACGACAAGTACCTTCTCGACGGCATGTGGATTCCCGACTCCGCAGGCGGCAGCCGGTGGGTGGATGAAGAGATGCCCTACGGCGAGTACCTCGCCGTTCTCCACCTCCAGCCTGGCGAGCCGCCTGAGTTCTAATCCCGCCACCTGCGGTGGCCTGCTCGGCACGTACCAGTGGTTCAGTTGGAGTCACACGCTGCCTCGTCCTCGTCGAGGTCACTTTCCCCGGGGCTCTCATCAGGGATGGCCTGAGCGAGCGGGCTCCCGTACCTCGTGAGATCTCGGCATCCCACCTGAATGCGGGGTCAGTTGAGTTGGTGTTGTGGTCTCCAGGGGCGTAGGTCAAGATCGGCATGTGAGAGGCCGTATGGATGGCTGGCAGTGACCGGTGAGCCTTGCTGGGTGGGGCGCTCTACAACGCCGTTACATGCGGTCGCTCGCTTTCCTCACGCCGCGTACGGGTAGGGGCCGCACTCAGCCCCCGGTTGTGCTACTCCACAAGGGGTCAATCGACAGGTACTGGGGGAGTGGCTCCGGCGTTGAGGGGGGAGTATCTATATGGCTCAGTAGTTGTCTTTAGTGTCTGCGCCGTCTGCGACGCTGGCACTGACCTTACGGAAGGGTGCAGAGCGTGGCTCGTGTCGAAGGAGTACCTGCAAAGAGCCTCACCTGGAGGGCTCGACTTGACGAACTGATGTCCCGGGCTTCGAGATCGCAGCGTCGGGTAATGGCTGAGCCCGGGTGTCTATTCTGCATGCGCGAGGACGCGTCGCTCAATACAGTTCGTAGGGAGAACGACACCTGTTACGTGAGACTTGATAACTATCCAGCGGTGGACGGACACGTTGAAGTTGTGCCTAAGCGTCATGTCGTTTCCTTCTTTGAGCTAACACCTCGTGAAGTCCTGGATGCGTACGCTCTGCTAGTTGAGAGTCAAGCGGAACTAAACTCGACGCATCAGCCAGACGGCTACACGATTGGCGTTAATGAAGGCAGAGCAGCAGGGCGCACTATTGATCACCTGCATATCCATCTCGTTCCGCGACATGATGGGGATGTTGCCGATCCTCGTGGGGGTATCCGGCAGGTCCTCCCTGGGCCGAGCCCGGATGCATGGGCCGGATAAACAAATAGTCTCTTCAGACATGTCCCGTTGCGAGAAACCAGGCGCCTCGAGTAGAGGATTGATAGGATACGCAATTGAATCCAGCCTGGCGCATCATGCTGGAAAATGCGATGGGGTCAATATATGTAAACCAGCGAGATCCCGATACGGCACCCAGCCGTTCCCAGCCTTCCCCGGCGCCGTTCTTCATGCTCAGGGCGGCGACTCCTTCTGGACTCAGGACTTTCGCAATCTTCCGCAGTGAGGGTAGCAAGTCGGTTCGTGGAACGTGAAGAAGGCTGCCGCTAGCCCATACGCCGCTGAAGGTTTTCTCCCGAAATGGGAGTCGCCTAATGTCCATGCAGACGAAATCAATTTGGCTTTCTCTGGCTGCTGGGATCCGTTGGCGAGCTTCACGTAGCATTGCTTGACTGATATCCACGGCTACTACTTGTTTTCCGCGAGAGGCGAAGAAGTTTGCATCTCGACCTGCACCGCACCCTAGGTCCAGAATAGGATCCTCAGTCTTGAGGGATTCGGAGAATTTCAAAACATCCGCCTGAAGGCCGGGGAAATTTTCATAGGCCCAAGTGGCATCCGCGTACGTGTGTGCGCTATGTTCATACGATGTGCGTGTGATATCAGTAGTTGCGTCCATTATTGCCGCCTCGCGCTAGAGGTCTCGGAAGTCTGTAGCATCCAATGACTCAGCGAGCTCATTGAGTTTCCGAGGAAGATCCGCATTGTAAAGCTCCGGGTATCCGCTACCCGCGTCGGCGCTGACGCAGCCTATGAATTTCAATTGTGCATTCTGGATGGGGCTAGCGAAAAGTGCCGTCCTGTGGGAGAATTTGTTGAAATCATCATAGTTTTTGAAACCCATTACGCGGTCTGGGCTAATTTGAGACTGCTGTATGAAGTAATTTCTGTGCTTCAGTGGGGTCGCGTCCATGGAGCTTGGGGCGTTGTGCTTCCAGCACAACCCAATGATGCCGACTCCCTTGATTGGTCGGAAATCCCTAAGTGTAGTGGCTGCGCCGAGGCGGTAGCTTGCGATGCGCTCCAGTTCGCCAGCAAGTGGGTGCCGCAGGGACCTCCTCTTCCTCCAGACGTGGAGAGCCAAATCGGAAATGTTGAGCGGAGGGTGAACCTGGGTCATCCCCAATTCGATGACTTCGCCAAGTCGAGTCAGTAGTTGGCGCTGCAATTGGATCCTTCTCTGCACCGTCGATCGAGAGCGTAGAGCTGAAAATGGCTGTATGGCGCCAAATGTCCCGGCGACGGCGAGGGCGGTTGGAACAACCCATGATGCTGACGCCCAACCGCTCTTCCAATAACCCTCTGAAGGGTAGTTATTGGCGTTGGCTGCCAGAAAAACAGTGGCTGCTAGAGTGATTGCCTTATCTGTCAACTCGCTAAGCCTGGACCTCATTACGCCAGCGTAACTGGACTTAGCTTGCGCTTCCTTTTGGCTTGCTCCAAACGTGTGACCTTCCTCAGCGGCGACGAGGCTTATATACAGCGGAGCGTTGCGGGGCCCGAAGCCAAGGCTTCGAGCCCCGCCCGTCGTGGCCTGCTCGGCGGTCGTGTCTCAGGGTGTTGGGGAGTGCGGGGGCGCTTTCGTCGGGCTCGGAGGGGTAGATCTTGTCCATGCTGCCTTCAGGGAGGTAACTGCGGGGGAAGGCGATCCACTCGTCATGCGTCTCGAAGAGCACGGCGGTGACCAGTCGCAGGAGCGCGTCGTCGTTGGGGAAGACCTGGACGACGTCGATGCGGCGTTTGATCTCCCGGTTGAGCCGCTCCAGCGGATTGGTGGACTGGATTTTCTTCCAGTGCCGTTCCGGGATGGCAGCGAAAGCGGTGAGGTCGTCCTTGGCGGCCTCGGCGATGATGGGCTCGCAGTCGTCCCGGCGCAGCCCGAGGTCGAGGAGGGGGTATTCGATGACCTCGTGGGCTTCCCTCCGCTGGCGGTTGGCGCGATGGATTTCGTCGAGCGATATGCCGATGGCGACCGCCGCCGGGGCGTCCGCGGTGGCGCCATGCTCCCGAAGCCACCGCCCGAACACCTTGATCTTGAAGTCGGCGGTGCAGTTGCGGCGGCCCGGAGCGCCATTCGCCATGCGGACCGGGATGGGGATCGACCGGGGTGTCCGGCCGGTTCAGCCGCTGCATGAGTGTTTCCGTGGCCCCGTCGCGGCGGCGCCGCTTGAGCTCGTGGACGTCCAGTTTCCCCCACCTGCGGCGTACGGGATGGCGATCTCGCGCGCGTACGCGAGGGTCGCCGGATGCTCGCTCTCGTCGCCGACATTGGCGAACAGGAAGGAGCGGAAGTCGATCTCTCCGCGAGCGGCGAGCACGAGCGGGGCTGTGCTCTGTACACCGCCTCCGTAGGAGACGGCCTTGATCTGATGGTGGTTGGGCTCGCTGGAAGCGGAGCGAGGAATGAAGCCGGCGGGATCGGCGTGATGGGCTCCGGAGGTCTACGGCAAGATCGACATATGAGAGACAGTATGGATTGAGTGATCGAGAAGCAAGTGTTTCTCTCACTGCTGTTGGCGAACGCGAAGGTCAGTAATACCGCCGGCGTCCACAGGCCGCGGGCTACGGCTGGGGCTTGATGGTGACGGAGTATCCCTGGGCCAGGACGGACGCCAGGAACTCGGCCGCGGTGCCGTGTTCGGCGCTGGTGAAGATCTGTGAGGCAGGCGGTGGCTGTCGAGGAGGGCGAGCCGTCGGCGCGGTGAGTCTGCGACCACGAGGCTTCTGAGAAGCCTGCCGCCCTGCACGGAGCGCGGCAACTTCGGAAGCGACGATGGTTCGCTGCCGCTGTCGCCCGTCGTCCAGGATCGTCTCAAGGAGCCACAGCGGAGAGCCGGAGATGAGAAGGTCGGCGGCGGCGATCCGGTGCCGGTTGCGCCAGCGAGAGATTGCCTGTGCGTCCCGCCCGAGGACGCGCGCCCGCTACCTCCTGGATGCCGACTACGACTGGGAGTTGCCCCTTGTCCTCTGGGTCATAACCGAGAGGGATGCCAGCCTTTTAAGCGGCTAGCCGTTCCCGGTCGGCTGTGCGGTCGCCTTCGCCGCCGAGCCGCATGACCGTGCTCAGCAGCCAGTACGGTTTGCCCGAAGCGATCAGATCGGGTTCGTCGAGCGTGCCTTCTGTCCGCCACGGTTGTGACGTCTGCCGCTCCACCTGGAAGAGGAAGGCGATCTCGGCGTGCCCGAGGAGGAACAGGACGCGAACCTCTGCCATGAGACGGCCTTCCCCATCACCCTGTGCGCGTGTTCATCGGCGATGCGCTGGCGGCCATGCCGTGGCTGTGATCTTAGGCGTGCTCAATGCCCGGTCGCAGCTCCCACGAGCCCACTTCGGTGTAGTACCGGCCGAAGTGCTGGAGCCAGGCCGCGAGCGTCTCGGTCGTTCTGCGCGCCTGCTCCTCTGTATCTCCTGTCCGCTCGGCGATGGCCCGCTGGAGCTCGATGTTGCTGAGACGCTGTTCTGCGGTGAGTCGACCAAGTTCCGGGATCGCGTGCAGGCGGGCCTCGACCTCAGCGTTGAAGGCGTCTTCCGAGAGGCCGGCGGGAACATCGAGCATGGCCAGGTCCCGCACGATGCCGGCCTCGACCAGCGAGGTGAACCGCTGCCGCCCGCTGTAGAGGGCGTAGACGTTCGCCGGTCTCCTTGTCTCCGGGAACCAGTACGGCGCTGCTTCGTCCTCGGACGGCGGAGTGACTCGCTCGCTTCTCAGTAGTTCAGCCTGCTCCCGTACGAGGGCTGCCGTGTGGGGTGTGGCTATGGTGGAGTGGGCGTTGATCTGGCCGAGGACGCGCTGTACTTCGGGGTGGTCGATTGGCACCTCCAACAAGAGTTCCACGTTGGCGTTCGGTACGCGTCCAGTGGCTTTGCCGGTCAGGTTGGCGGAGCCGACCAGACAGCGGCCATCGGCACGGTAGAGCTTGGCGTGGAGGGACGGACACAAGGCAATGGAAATGCGTTCGTCGCTCAGGGCAGCTTCGATGATCTCCGGGTCGGAGACCCCGGCGGCTACCTCCGCCGGGGTCCAGCGCGTAACACACGTGATCTTCTGGACGGAGGAGGGCATCGCGGCGATGGTCTCCTCGAAGATCGCCTTCTTGATGAAGGGGGTGATGATGACCACCTCCTCGGCAGCGTCCTCCATCAGGTCCGCGATCTGCTGCCAGACATGGTCCGGCTGCGTCACTCCTCTTCGCTCCCGTCCTCGATGAAGTCACGGGCGTACCGGCCCCAGTCGCTCCGGGCATCAGCGATGACCCGGCGCGCCTTCTTGTTGGGGATCTCGTCCTCCATCCGTGCCCAGGAGAAGATGAGCAGCTTGAAGGTCTCGGTCGCACGGGCGAGCCGCTGGCGGAGCTCCGCTTCGTTCGCGTCTTCGGGCACGTCCTCAAGGACGGCCATCAGCTTGCTGTGCAGAGGGTGTTCCGTGTTGAAGGACACCTGGAGCATGCCAGCGAGCAGATCGATGTTGAAGAATGCTGACGAGTCCTGAGGGCTGGAGATCCAGCGGACGCGCCAGTCGTTCTCCATGGCCTCGTCGACCAGGGTCTGGGCGGTGTCCTCGTCGACGTGGTGTCGCTCGGTCAGCGCGGTCAGCTGCTCCTGGCGCTTGTCGGCTTCCGTCGCCTCCTCGGCGAGGAGGTCGGTCGTGCCGGTGTACCCGTCCTCCTGCCGGCGCTTAACGGCGTCCGTGGCCTTGGAGGTGACGTCCTGGTCGTACCGCTTCCTGCCCTTCCGGCCGCCCAGCGTCTGTTGCTTCAGTTTCTTGCGCATCTTGCCCAGGAGGCCCTTGAGGTACTGGGCGAGGTCGATCAGCGGCAGCCGGGGGTCGCCGAGTTCCCGCAGGCGGTCCTTGAACTGCTTGGGTGTCTCGTCGGGGTCCTGTTCAGCCGACCAATCGAAGTCGGCGAGTGACGAGAACACGACGGCGGTCTGCTTGTTGTTGGTGACGCCGAACACCTCGTCGAGCTCGGGCGGGAAGTCAACCTCGACGCCCCACCACCGCTCCACCGGGTCGTAACCGATCGCCCACGAGGTGTCGAGGTCGAGCTCGCGGCCCTTTCGGACCAGGGAGACGCCGATGTTCCGACGGGCGTGCTGTCCCCACTTCTGGGCGCCAGCGTCCCGGTTCGGGTTGGCCGTGTCGGGCCACGGATGGCCGGAGACATCGGAACGGCGGGCTTCAGGCCGGGCGATGGATGCGTGCACCGTTACGGTGTGCTGTGTGCCATCGACCGTGATGGGATAGCGGTAGACCCCGGGTTCCGCCTCGTTGCCCATGTGGAAGGGCTCGAACATGGGGGTGCTGGTGAACGGCGCGGGCGTTCCGGTGTTCGCCATGAGGTACAGAGGGTCATTGGGTTCGGCGTAGTAGGCGCCGTTGTCCCCTTCGGTGACCTTCTCGATGACCTTCCCATCGCGAACGGGCGCCATCTTGATGTCCACGGAGCCGTCGTGCAGGTAGTGCCGGTACACACGACCGATCAGCTCAGCGGTGTTGCGCAGGGTGGCCCCGGCGCTGTGCCACTTGACGCGGTCCAGGTTCGTCCAGACGACGAGGGTGCCGCTGGTGCCCAGGGGTACCTCACTGAGGTCGTCCCAGTACTCCGGAACACGGCGAGGTTCGGGGGCGGGAACCTCATCCTGCCCGTTGGTGATCTTGTCGAGGTCGAGGTAGGTGTAAAGAGCGTTCGCAGGGCTGTTCGTCCACGACCAGACCTCGACTTTGGTGCACTGGGACATGCTGGAGTTGGGCAGGCCCATGCCGAAGCGGCCGATTCGGCTGCGGTCGTCGCCGAGACCGTCTCCGTATTTCAGAGCGCGGCGCAGGAGTTCGCTGTCCATGCCCTTGCCGTTGTCGAGGACGGCGATCGTGTCCACCCGGTACCTGGTCTGGGCGGCACCCTCGATAGGGCTCTCGCAGGCGAAGACCTGTACCAGCGTGGCTTCCGCGTCGATGCTGTTGTCGATCAGCTCGGCGAGCGCGTAGGCGGTGTTCTTGTAGCCGCTGTCGCGCATGGCCTTGACGGTCAGCGAAGGGCTGACGATCCGGTAGTTGTTTCCTTCGCCGGTCACGCTGTCTCCCATACATCTTCCCAGTTGGTGAATGCTTCGGCGACGTCGCCGAACCCGGGGAGCTCCGGGTCGACGACGGTGACGATCTCGCACGTTTCGGTTCCGCCGGCCTTGGGGCCGCGGATGACCCGGCCTACCATCTGGCTGTACAGCACCAGGGACTTGGTCGGCCGGGCGATGACGGCGGCGCTGGCCGCGGGCGCGTCGAAGCCCGTGGTTAGGACTCCGAAGTTACAAAGGATCATCGGGCGCCGCGCCGCGCTCTTGAAACGACGGATGGCGTCGCTTCGGTGCCGCGGCGAGGACTCGCCGGTCACGAATACCGCGTCGAGGTCGGCCGCGGACAGCACGGAGGCGATGAGTCGGCAGTGCTGCACCGATGCCGCGAACACGAGGATGCGGCGGTGCTGCTTCTCAAGCAGCTCCATGATTGTCTGGACAACCATGAGGTTCCACTGCTCGTCCTTCGCGAGCTCGGCGATGATGCTGTCCGGAATCTCGAACGCTCGCGCCAGGCTCTGCTGATCCCGGGCCGACAGATGCATGCCGGCTTCTGCGGCCACGGTGCGCATGACCGGTTTGGCCAGGTAGCCCTGGTCGATAAGGGCTGTCACGGGATTTGTGTAGCCCTCGATCTCCAGCATGACCTTCTGGCGGGAGAAGAAGTCGGCGAGTTCCTCGTCCTTGGCGATGTCCGCCCACGTGCGGCCCGGGGTCGCGGTGAGGCCCAGGAGGCTGGAGTCGTGACGTACCGTCAGGTCATCCACTACGGCCTGGAACGTGGGGGCGATGATCTGATGTGCCTCGTCGAACACGGTCAGAGTGCTGCGGGCGGCCAAGGTATGCAGGAACTGTGGGTCGGATTTGGCGGTTGAGACGGCCTTCTCCAGCCCGAGGACGACCAGTCCGTCGGTTACGTCCGCGAGGTCCGGGGAAGCACTGCCCCACACACGGAGGACCGGCAGGGGACGGTCGCCGACCTTGCTCCAGGCGCGCTCGAACTCGGCCGCGGCCTGCTCCAGTAGTTCCTGCCCGTGAGCCAGCCACACCACCAGGGCGGGTCCGTGCTGCCGCAGGTGGTCGCAGATCATGCTCATGCCGGTCCGCGTCTTGCCAACGCCCGTCGGCAGATGGAGCACGGCCCGGCGGGGGCCGTCGTACAGCAGCTCCTTGACCCGGCGCGCCGCGCGGAGCTGATGGGGGAACAGGGCGTAGTCGGGTGCTGTCTCCCGCTTGAAGGAGGGTAGTTGAGGCTGTGCGCGTTCGACGGTGAAGCCGAAGAATTCCAGAAGCTCCCTGCGCTCGTCAGACGTCCACTTCAGCGTCTGCAGGTACTCCAGCGGCTGTCCGTCGTCCAGTGACCCGAGCCGTTGCGCCAGTTCCGCCTGCTTGGACCCAGGAACGAGGCCGAACAGTATGGCGCGCTCGTCCTCGTCCGCGACCAGGAGCTCGGCGTCGATCGCGATCGCAGCAACGGCTCGCAACCGCTCATCACCAGCCGTGCCTCCTTCGATGAGGTCGAGGAGGCCGCATAGCTCCTTGCCGAGGTGCTGGCGGATGTAGTCCGTGGGGGCGTTTGCCAGGACTGCCTCGAAGGGCATTCCTGGTGACCACGTCGTCACAGCCTCACCTGACCGATGAGGGCTGACGGCAAGCCGTGAGCCGCTCGCACAGGAACGACCGTCATCGTGAGGATCCTCCCCCAGCTCGACGCACACCAAGCAGCGCTTCAACGTGCAGATACTGCGACGTGCAGCGTGCGGACCACACTAACCGGGACCACTGGCAACAGGAGCACCATCAGATCAAAAGCCCAGCCAGAGACGGCAATTGGCGACACAGCTGCCCGACTTCCCGGCTGTGAAACGGATCTTTGAGCATGCAGCTCGCGAGCGCCGAATATAGAACATTCATTCGGTAAATGGCTTGCGACACCACGCGTTCGAGTGATTCAAAGAGTGGATCTAGGGTCGCGGCTAGGATCACGGCGAGCTACTGGTGGAACCCCGGATGCGGGGCGAGGTTTCCACCAGCAGTACATTGGTGTGGGACACGAGCGAGGCGGGGTGGCAGACGATGAGCGAGCCAAATGGGCTGGATACGTCCTATTTTGACTACAACGCCACCGCTCCGATCCGGCCCGAGGCCCTCGCGGCCGCCATCGAGGCCATGCAATCGGTGGGCAACGCCTCAAGCATGCACCAACCCGGACGGCAGGCGGCTCATCGAGTCGACGTCGCCCGCCGACAGCTAGCCGACCTCCTCGGCTGCTCGCCCGGCGAGATCATCTTTACCTCCGGGGCGACAGAAGCGAACAACCTGGCCCTGCGGGCCGCGTTCACCGCCGGAAGCCCCCTGGTCACAAGCCCTGTTGAGCATCCGGCTGTTCTGGAGACAGCCCGTGCGGTCACTGCCGGGAGCCCCGAGGATCTTATGCTTTTGCCAGTCGGCGGCGACGGCCTGGTGGATCTCGACCCCCTGGAACAGGTCTTTGCCGCGCGTGGTGGGGGAGTGGTCTCCCTGATGGCGGCGAACAACGAGACCGGTGTCCTCACCGATCTCCGCGTCGTGGCCAAGGCGACCCGTGAAGCCGGTGCACTCGTCCACACAGACGCCACACAGCTCATCGGCCGCCTCCCCGTGGACGTTGCTGAACTTGACGTCGACCTCTTGTCGCTGTCGGCCCACAAGTTCGGCGGACCACAGGGGGTCGGTGCCCTGTATGTGCGGCGTGGGTCCCCACTCCCGCACCGGCCCCTCCTCGTGGGTGGTGGACAGGAGCGGGGCTGGCGCGCGGGCACGCTGAACGTGGCAGGGATCATCGGCATGGGAGCAGCAGCCGAGGCCGCGGCGCGCGGCCTCGGCGAGGAGGCCGAGCGGGTCGCAACCCTGCGTGACCGTCTCGAACGCCTGATTACCGGCGCCCTGCCCGACTGTCATATCAACGGTCGGTGCGATCAGCGCCTGCCGGGTGTGACGAACATTACTTTCCCTGGGGTGCCCGCGGACGCGGTCCTGGCGGCCATGCCCGACGTCGCTGCCTCGGAGGGCAGCGCGTGCGCGTCCGGCGCTCCGACGCCGAGTCACGTGCTCCTGGCGATGGGTCTGTCCCGGGCGGACGCCGACAGCACGATCCGCTTCTCGCTCGGCTACGCCACCACGGATGCCGAGATCGAGCACGCCGCGCAGGCCGTCAAACGCGCTGTGACGCAGGTTCGGGCCGCGCTGGCCGAAGCCGACGCTCTCCGCTGACCGTTACCCCGTTTACCAACCTCGTTAGAGCAATCGCATTGGACACAGAGAGGTCCCGTATGTCAGACAGCCGGCTTGGGGAAGCCGCCCTTTTTGCCTTCGCGCGACACGAAACGTTCGCGCCCCGCTTCGGCTGGCTGCACAAGGCGTACATGCAGGTCAAAAACGATCAGGGCGCGTTCCTCGCGGCTGATGCCCCGGTGCGGTTCGGCGTGGGCAAGAACATGGTCCACTCCATGCGCTACTGGTCGCGGGCGTTCAAGCTGACCCGCGAGCACACGCCCGAGCAGCGCACACAGGCCAAGTTCTCCTATCCCACCTGGGAGGCCCGCTGGCTCCTCGATGAGGACGGAGCGGACCCGTATCTGGAGGAGAACGGCAGCCTGTGGCTGCTGCACTGGTGGCTGGTGTCGTCCCGTCCTGGAGCTAAGAGCCACGCGCCAGCCTGGTACACGGCCTTCCATCTCGCGCCGTTCTCCCGGTTCACGGTCGCGGACATGACGCAGGTGGTCACCCGGCATGTGAACTTCTCCTACGACAAGAGCCCGGAGGAGGCGTCGATCGTCAAGGATATCGAGTGCCTCACCAAGATGTACGCGCGCAGCGCCCCGGAGAAGGCGGGCTCGCCGGGCAGCTACGAGGACCTGCTCGCATGCCCCTTCCGTGACCTGGACCTGCTCACCTTTGTCGGCACGCGCGGAAATGCCGAGTGGCAGTTCACCAGCGGGCACCGCACCTCGCTGCCCGCGCGGGTCCTGGCCTATGCCTGCCTCGACTACGCGGCCAAGTTCTCCCGCCAGGCCAACTCGATCTCCGTGGCCCGCCTCGCCAACGAGCCGGGCTCCCCGGGGCGCGCCTTCCGCGTCCGGGAGAACGAGATCGTCATGGCACTGCAGAAAGTCACTGCGAACCTCCCGCAGCTCAACCTGACCGAGGCCGTGGGGCAGCGCAGCCTCGCATTCAGCACCGACCCCTTCGATCTGGCCTGGGAAGTACTCGACGAGCAATACGACTTCGTCACCCGCCGCCCCGGCTTCCCCACCCGTGAGGAATGGGCCGCCAAGTTCCCCAAGCTCGCCGAGGCCGAGCGGAAGGAACTCGCCACGAAGGCTACGGACGCCACAGACACGGACGACACCACCGACACACTCTTTGCCCAGGAGACCGCGTGACCACCGCAACCCCCACGCGGACCTCGAGCAGCCCGGCGAGCTCCGCCCCGCAGTTCCCTGCCGGCATCGAACTCGTCGGCTCCCAGATGCGCTCGACCAACCTCGAGCGCGATGTCGAGGACGCGCTGCACGACCCCTACGTCGGCGCCCGGGCCGTCGACGTCCTGGAACGTATCGCGAGTGCACTGGCGGACCAACGCCGCACCCGCTCCTGGTCGTTCACGGGCCCCTACGGCTCCGGCAAGTCCACCCTCTCCAACATTATCGACGCGCTGCTGGGGCAGGATGCCAAGCGGCGCAGCGAGGCCGAGCGCATCCTCAAAGAGGCCAGCCCCGCCCTCGCCCAGCGCCTTGCCGCAGCCCGCGACGCAATCGCCCCCGAGGGATTCCTCGGCGGCGTGGCCACCGCACGCCGCGAATCCGTCGTCGCCACCCTCTCCCGCGCCCTGCACACTGCGGCGGCGCGACGCTGGGGCAAGCGCGTCCCGAAGGCCATCGCCATCGCCTTGGAGGCGTGTGCTGACCCAGACCGGGCCGGGGCCAAGGAAATTGTCGGCGCCGTCACGGCTCTGACGGCGGACGGACAGCAGCCTTTGCTCCTCGTCATCGACGAGTTCGGCAAGACGCTGGAACACCTCGCCGGCCACAACGAGTTCGCCGACGCCCAGCACGACCTGTTCCTGCTGCAGGAACTCGCCGAGAAGGCTGCCGGCCCCAACGGGCTGCCCGTCTATTTGATGACCCTGCAGCACCTGTCGTTCATGGATTACGCCTCACGGTCCAGCGAACTCAAGACCCGCGAATGGGCCAAGATCCAGGGGCGCTTCGAAGACATCACCTTCGTCCCCCACCACGGCGACTCCCTGCACCTGCTGCGCCGCCGCCTCGATCGCTCGGCCGTCAACTCCGCGGGGCAGGCCCTGATCAGCGCATCCGCTGCGGCATCCGCGGACATCTGGACCCAACACGGTCTCGGCGTCCTTGCCGAACTCGGCCCCGACCACTTCGCCGACCTCTACCCGCTGCACCCCATCACGGCCCTGGCCGTGCCGATCCTTGCCGCCCAGATCGGCCAGCACGACCGCAGCCTGTCGGGCTTCCTCAACAGCGGGGAGCCCAACACGGTCCGCCACTCGCTGGCACAGCACAGCAACGGGAAAGCTGAGCACGCCAGCACGGTGCGGCTGCCGCAGCTGTACGACTACTTCCTCAACTCCGGGCGTACCACTCTGCTCGCTTCCGCCAACGCGAGCCGGTGGATCGAGGTCGACTCACGCATCCGGGACGCCAACGGCCTCCCCGATGCCGACCAGGACGTACTGAAGACCATCGGCGTCCTCAATCTGATCGATTCCGACGGGGCCCTCAGCGCCACCGCGCCGATGATCCACTTCGCCCTCCACGACCCCACCGACGTCGCTGACCCCGACGCCTTCACTGCACTCGAAGTGCGGCTCGCCGACCTCGTGCGCCGAGGCTTCGTGGTCCACCGTGAGTTCAGCGGCGAGTACCGGGTCTGGCAGGGCACGGACGTCGACATCGACGGCCGGCTCAAGGACATCATCAGCCACTTCGACGACGCCGCGGTCATCAACCGGTTCAGCAGCCTCATCCCCCAGGCATTCGTGGCCAGCCGCCACAGCCAGATCACCGGCATGATGCGCGTGTTCTACACCGCGGTCAGCGGCCCGGAGACCAAGACCGTCGCCGCCCCGGACGAGCTTAGGGAGCCCGCCGACGGCCTCGTCGTCTTCCACCTCGGCACCGATGCCGACCGGCCCACCGTCCACTCACCCCTGCCCGTACTCATCGGCACTACCGCCAACCCCGACGTGGTGCTAACCACGGCCACCTACCTCGTCGCGCTCAAGGAACTCAGTAACCAGCAGGACATCGACCATGTCGCCCGGCGCGAAGTCATCGAGCGGCTCGTGCAGGCCGAGGCAGAACTGCTGGAGCTGTTGCAAGACGCCTTCTACCCGCCGTCCTCCCAAGCGTCGTGGAGCCTGTGGCACACCGGGATCGCCCCTGGCGAAGAACCCGCCGCCTCGGGCCTGACGGCCCGCAGCTTGAGCGGCCTGGTCTCCCTCGCCTGCGAATCGGTGTACCCGCACACCCCGCACATCCGCAACGAGATGCTCGGCCGCCACGTCCTGACCAGCCAGGCCGCCCAGGCCCGCGGAATACTGCTGACGGCCATGCTCTCCGCCTCGGGCGAGGAGAACCTCGGCCTCCCTGGGTACAGGGCAGAACGAGCCATCTACCACGGTGTCCTCGCCTACCTCGGCCTGCACCGCGAGAACGGAGAGACACAGGCCGAGAGCCAGCAAGAGAGCCTGCTCCCGTACGGCTTCTCCCCACCCGGCGAGGGCCACGAGCACGCCCAGCCCGCCTGGAACGCCCTCAACGAGGTACTGTCCGGGGCCACCGAGCGGGTCAGCATGGAAGAGGTCATCCGCATCCTGATGAGCCCGCCTTTCGGGCTCAAGGCTGGCGTGGTCCCGGTCTTCCTGATCCCGGCCCTGATTATCCGCCGCCACGACGTCGCCCTGTTCGAGGAAGGCACCTACCTGCCCCGGCTGACCATCGACGTCGTTGAGCGCCTCGTTAAGGGCCCGGCACGTTTCTCGGTGAAGTACGCGCCGGCCGGAGACGGCCAGCGTGGCAGCATCATCAAGAAGCTCATGGTCTCGCTCGGCGTGGAGGCACCGCGCTCCAAGGCCCTGCGCAACCCCGACCTCCTCTCCGTCGCCAGCGCCCTGATCATGCGGGTGGCCGACCTGCACAAGTACGCCCGCACCACTAAGAACATCTCCGCCGACGCCCGCAGCGTGCGGACCACGATCGCCCGGGCCCTGGACCCCGACGACCTGGTTTTCCACGCACTGCCGAAGGCCCTCGGCCTGCCCGAGACCTCGGCTCGCACCCGCGCCAACGCGGAAGCTGCGAACACCTACGTCGAACGGCTCACCGCAGCGGCGGACGAACTCGTCGCCATCGACAGCGAACTGCGCGCCCAGGTCGTGCGCGTTCTCGCCAAGGAGTTCCGCCTGCCGGCCGAACTGCCGGAGCTGCGCGCACAACTCGTGGCCCGGCTGCGCGGCTTCGCCGACGCAGTACTGACCCCAGAGCTGCGTGGCTTCGTCGACTTCGTCCTCAGCGACGACCTTGAGGACGACGACTGGCTCGAACCCATCGTCGTACGCCTGACCAACTCCGCCCTCGGCGACTGGGACGACCGCGAGGCCAAGGTCTTCCCCCAGAAGGCCCGGTCGATGGCCGCCGCCCTCGACCGCGTCGGACACCTGCACCACGCCGGGAACGAAGTCCGCGGCCGGGAAGAGAAACTCGACGCCCAGTTGTTGACCTTGACCGACAGCGCTGGCGTGGAACAACGCACCCTGATCTACGTACCCGAACAGGCCCGCAGCGAGGCCAACAGCCTCGCCGCCGATGTCCTGAAGCAGGCCGAGAAGGCTCTCGGACCGGACGGAGCGAGGATCCTGCTCGCGGCCCTCGCCCAGCGCGTAACCGATGTCGCGACAGCAGCGAGTGGAAGGAAGACACAGGGATGACCGACGGAGCCGACGCCCAGAAGGTCCGGCACGTGCTCGGTATCTCCGGCGGCAAGGACTCCTCAGCGCTCGCCGTCTACATGCGTAACCGAGTCCCGGAGATGGAGTACTTCTTCTGCGACACGGGCGCCGAGCTGCCCGAGACCTACGAGTACCTCAACCGCCTGGAGGCCGCCCTCGGCAAGTCCATCGTGCGGCTGAACGCCGACCGGGACTTCGACCACTGGATGGAGGTCTACCAAGGCACCTTGCCCAGCCCGCAGATGCGCTGGTGCACCAAAAACCTCAAGATCAAGCCCCTGGAAGACTGGGTCGGTGACGACAGGGTCATTTCCTACGTTGCCATCCGAGCCGACGAGAACCGCCTCGGCTACGTCAGCACCAAGCCGAACATCGAAGCGGTCTTCCCCTTCCGTGAAGACGGCATCGACAGGGACGGCGTCATGCGCATCCTCGACGAGGCTGGCATCGGCCTGCCTGACTACTACGAGTGGCGCACACGCTCCGGCTGCTACTTCTGCTTCTTCCAGCGCAAGCATGAGTGGGTCGGCCTCAAGGAGCGCCATCCCGACCTGTTCGACCGTGCCGTCGAGTATGAGGAAAAGGTCCGCTACCGGCACACCGCTATGAAGGGCCGCAACTACACCTGGTCACAGGGCGAGTCGCTGCCAGAGCTGATAGAACGCAAGGAGGAGATCGAGGCCAAGCATGAGGCGGCCGTTGAGCGCGCATCCAAGCGCATCAAGCCCAACCGCCCCTTGCTAGAGGTTCTTTCCGACGCACTCGACGCAGACGACGACGAGGCTGGCTGCTCCGTCTGCCACCTCTGACGCGCAACCACACACAGCGGCCCCAGCAGCCAGAGCTGGGGCCGCTGGTCTGTCCCAGACCGCCCGAAGGAAGGCAGCCCACTCGCCCACGACAAGTCGAGCTTCTCTGCGTTGGGGTGACACAACGTCACATGTGGGGCATGATGAGCGCATGCCGCTCCTGCAACCTCTGACGTCCACTCATATGCCACCATGAGTGACGGCCACATCCACAGGCGCGGAACGGTAACGGAGAGAAACCGGGGATATGGAAACTCGCGAGATCTTTGATGCGGCACCGCTTTCGGTTTCTCAATTCCTGGGCGAGCCCATTCAGGGCCTCTATATTCCCCCGTATCAGCGTGCGTACAGCTGGGAACTTCCCAAGACTAGGCGTCTACTCAGTGACGTCGCCCATGGTCTTAACCACCGAACCTGCTGAACGAAAAAGGGACTACGCATGCCTACGCAGGCCAAGGAAATATTCGAGGCGCAGAGCAAGAGTCTCCGCGAGCTGCTGTCTGACAACGGACTGGGCCTCTACCTACCGCCCTACCAGCGTCCGTACGGCTGGGGCAAAGACAAGGTCGAGAAATTGCTCGACGACACACTGCATGGCCTCAAGAATCTAGGTGAGGCGCCGGACAGCTTCACCTTCTTGGGGACCGTCATCACCATCCATGACGTCAACCACGTCACAGTGAAGCCAATCGTCAAGCCCGAGGTCCCGTCCAAGGTCCTTACCGTGATCGATGGGCAGCAGCGTTTGTCAAGCCTTCTTATCCTGCTTGTCGGCCTGCACAACCTCATTCGTCAGCGTGCATGGAAGGTCTTCAAAGGTAACGAGCCGGATCCGACCGATAGTGCTCGGACTCACCTCTACTCGGAAACGATCAACATCCTACAGATGCTTGGGGCGGCGTTCTACGAGCGGAAGAACTTCGGAAGTACGCCGATCTACCCGCGCCTCATTCGAGCCTTCGTGGATCAGTGGGCAAAGACGGATAACCTCAAGCTGTATGAGTCGCCGATCGCCCACCTTATCTACAGCTACTCGGTGCTAGCCGACGACGAGAAGCCAGCTTCTAGGCCCACGGACTTCAGGCCGAAGCCGCGACCGAATGCGGGCGAAGGCGAAGGCGATCTCATCAAGAGGTTCAATGAGATCCGTACGGCGTTGACCAAGCTGGCGCAGCGAAGGTCTATCGAGGAGCTGGAGGATCTGCCGCCGCTAGCAACCCTTGCTACCGGCATCGAGTTCCAGCGTGCGCTCTTCAATCACGAACTCGACCCCGAGCTCTGCACTTGGATGGGGCAGTTGCAGGACGAGCCCGAGGCTGAGCTGATGCGACTCGTCATGTTTGCTGCCTATAGCTTGAACCGCATCGCTCTGACGGTCGTGCAAGGCAAGGACGAGGACTACGCCTTCACGATCTTCGAGTCCTTGAACACCACGGGCGAGCCTCTGACCGCCTTCGAGACCTTCCTCCCTCGGGTGGTCATGGCAGAGAAGATCGAGGACTACCAGGAATCGGGCGCATACACGTACATGAAGGCGGTCCAGGGCTACCTCGACCGTTTCGACGTCGGAGACAAGCTTCAGAACGCAACTCGAGACCTGCTAGTCACTTTCGCGTTGGCAGAGACCGGGAAGAAGCTCTCCAAGCGCCTCCCGGATCAGCGGGTCTACATGCGCGATACCTTTGAACGCCACAAGGACTCGGCCGATGATCGGAGCGCGTACTTGCGCCACATAAGCGACACGGCCGCCTTTATCGGGAACACTTGGGAGCCTGCGGCCAACTCTCCTCGTACGCTACCCGGGCTAGAAGCGACCGCCATGACAGACACCGTGAAGTTGTGTCTAGCCTTCCTCAATTCGCTCAATCACACCATTGCCATCGCGCCGCTCGTGCGCTTCTACTCCGAGGCTGTCCACGCGGACGAAGAGGAAGCGAGGACTAAGCGCATCGCCGAGTTCGAGAAGGCGATCAAGGCAATCACTGCCTTCACGGTCTTCTGGCGAGCAACCCGCCGCGGCACGGGCAACATCGACAGCCAGTACCGGGCGGTCATGGCCGGGGACTCGCTCACGGGCATGGGACCGCTCGCTCGCCAGTGGGAAGTGCCCGACGCATCGAAGCCTGATCCGACCGTCGACGCTGAGCTGCTGAAGAAGGAACTTACGGCGCGTTTGTCGCACCCTAAGCACGGCGCCATCCCAAACTTGGCCTCGTTCCTGGCAGATGCTTCCGCGCTGCCGCTCTACTCAATTAGCCGCCCGCTGACGCGTTTCCTTCTTCTGGCTGCATATCACGACACACTTGAAGATCCGGAGACTCCGGGACTGATCATCCAAGGCAAGGCGGGGGTCGCCTCGTGCTTCACCGCAGACGGTTGGGAGGACGAGACACACCTCACGATCGAACACATCGCACCACAGCAGGCCACGAGTGGGTGGGATCAGGAGTTCTACAGCGAGAAGGAGACCGTCCACAAGCTGGGCAATCTGGTCCTGGCACCAGGCGCTGCCAACACATCCCTCAGCTCGCGGCCTTGGACCGAGAAGAAGGTCCTGTACGCGGCTCTTGGTGCCCCGACGGCCGACGACGCCAAGTCGATCCTCAACAGTTCTGGCTTGACTTTCGCGCAGACGACTGAAGATCTAGCGGCCATGTCGCACTACCTCCCGCACCTGCGAGCACTGGGTCAGCGTAAGGACGAGTGGAATCCGACGTTCATGGATCAGCGTGCTGACGTCCTCCTACGTCTGGCCTACACACGAC
This sequence comes from Streptomyces sp. YIM S03343, assembly GCF_054729195.1. NCBI lineage: Bacteria > Bacillati > Actinomycetota > Actinomycetes > Kitasatosporales > Streptomycetaceae > Streptomyces > Streptomyces sp. YIM S03343. The sequence continues at coordinate 3,064,235 of NZ_JBPUKX010000001.1, read as the reverse complement.
TCAAGGGCTGGCTCGGCCTGGAGTTGTCTGACTCCAGCAGTGATCCCGTGGTCCAGGTCGAGGATGCGGAGATCGAGAACGACGAGCTCGACGAGAGTGAAGATGCTGGGCGAGCGGTTGGAACGGCGTAGCTCCACGGGACAGTTGGGCGGCGTTACGGCCCGGATTCCGTGGGAGACCAGCCCCGCTAGTATTCGAGTCTGACTTCGCCATCTTGCGGCGGATCCGGCTACGTTGGATGGCAAACAATCGCTTCGAGCTCGCCGCGGGCTGGCCCCGACGGAGTTCGGCCCGGTCGGTACATTCGGCCATACCCACGGCCACCTTGACGGCTCGTACACAGCACCCAGAGAACTGTTCGGACGGACCTCAGAGGTCGCGCGGATTCCATTCGCGGTGCCGATGCTTCCGGTACCAGCATGGATCCTCAAGCGTGAGCTGCCACCACATCAGCCACGTCTCGGGGAGCGGATGCCGGTGTGGCTGGAGGAAGGGGTAGTCCTCAAGCGGGGCAGCGTCCGCGGACAGGCGGCCGTCGGTGTCAGCGGCGACTGCGTGGTGCGCACCGTCGGCGGCCCGGTCCAGAGCCAAGTGCCGTCCGCCCTGCCGTAACGATATGGTGGGGCTGGCTAGTGCGTGCTACCCCGCTTCGCCGGCTGCGCTGCACGCCTTCCAGGAGGATCGACCATGACCGCGGCGCGCATCCCGTTTCTCATGGGCCACTCTGAAATTGCTGCCCTTTACGGGGTCAAGACCCAGACTTCGCAGCTCTGGCGCAGCAATGGAGTGCTTGCGGAGCCCGATCTCATTGCTTCAGGTAACCCTTATTGGCTCCTCTCCACGGCCATGTGGCTCCGCGGGCAGGCCTCCCGAGAAGTCGACACTGAGCGCCTCCATGCCTACCGCGCCGCGCACCCCCAGGGATACGACGAGCCGGACTCGACGAAACTCCCGATCATCGTCGGAATCCAGGAGGTCGCCCGTCTCTGTAGGGTGGACAGTCAGGCAGTTTCCCGGTGGCGTTATCGCGGCTCGATCGCTGACGCAGACCTGGTCCTGTCCCGCTCACCGCTCTGGCTGCTCGACACCATCCTCGGCGATGCCCGCCGGCGTGAGCGGGACCTCGACCCTGGGTATCTGCAACAACTCCGAGCAGGTAAACGCTCACCGCAGAAGCCACGGGGTTCCAGATCTGGAACCCCGCTCGCCGAGCGCCAACCGCTGCCACCCCTTCCGGATGCCAGAATCTTCAACCCGTCAGAGCAGCGGGAAGCAATGGCCTTTGTTAGAGAGCTGCTAGCAGGTGGGTTCTCCGTGAGCGTTCGAGCCCGGCGATGACCGACCCAGCTACCCCCCTTCCCTGAAACCGCACTTGGCAGTGCAAGAGTTCTCCTTCACCTTGTGTGAGATAAACACTTGACGAGGATGGTATCAATAGAACCTCTCAAAACGTGCAGGCTTGGAGCGACATGCAACTGACCACTCAGACGAGTGACACCCCCCTGGAGACGGACCCGCTCAAGGTCATCTCTTACGGTGGAGGCGTGCAGTCCACCGCGCTGCTCGTCCTCGCTGCTCAGGGACACATTGGGTACCGGACCTGCCTGTTCGCAAACGTCGGTGACGACAGCGAGAACCCTGGGACCCTCGAATATCTGAACAGTGTGGCCATCCCCTACGCCACTGATGCTGGGATCGAACTCCATGTTCTGGAGCGACGACGCCGCGACGGCACGGTTGAAACGCTCTGGGAGCGTCTCCATCGACCGGACGCCAGGTCTATCCCTATCCCGGTCCGCATGGCCAACGGCGCTCCGGGCCGCCGCTCATGCACCGCCGACTTCAAGATCAAGGTTGTTGGCCGGTGGCTCCGCAAGTGCGGAGCCACCAAGGTCAACCCAGCAATCGTCGGTGTAGGAATCTCTCTCGACGAGATCCATCGCGCCAACCGGCGTCGAAGCGAAGAACACGAGGTAATCGAGTACCCGCTTCTCGACCTTGGGCTCCGCCGCGACGACTGCCTTGCGATTATCCGGGACGCTGACCTGCCTGAGCCGCCGAAGAGCTCCTGCTTCTTTTGTCCCTTTCGCACGGCAGCGGCATGGAAGGAACAGCGTCTCAACGATCCAGAACTGTTTGAAAGGGCCGCACAGTTGGAGGAGACCATCATCAGCCGCAGGCTCGCCATCGGCCGGGATCCGGCGTACCTCACGCGATACGGCAAGCCACTCCCTCTCGCCATCCCCTCTGTGGTCACGGGCAATGACGATGAGGACGGGTCATGCGACTCTGGCTGGTGCATGACGTAATCGGTCATCGTTCGGGACTGCTGCAGGATTGGGTGCCACCCGATCGGCTTACCGTCTGCGAACTGGAATGATTTGGCGGCTAGGTCGAGTTCCGTCAGGCGTCGTACATGCAGCGCGCCCGATGCCTGCCGTCCCGCCTGGGCTGCTCGCCGGGTACGTCGGTGACCTGGCGCTTGGCGCCTGCGCTGCCGAGGGGCTGCGGGCGGCCGGGGAGGCGGTCGAAGAAGACGCCGTGCCCCTCTCGTCCCGGCTCCTGTGGATGCTGGACCGGCTGCATGCCCTCGCGGTCCCGGGCCGACATGCGTCCTTCGCCGTTGGCTAGGTCCCGGAGGACGAGCGGGCGCCGTCGGAAGGAGCGGACGGCGGCCTTCCCACACCTGAACTCGACGCCCTGCACAAGGGGTTCGAACGCATGGCCACCGGATGGTCGGGCGGTGCACCCGCGCTGGTGTCGGATCTTGCCCGTACCGACACTGCCACCGCATCGCATGTCCTTCAGCTGCTGTCGGATCATGCGGACGAGGAGATCGCCCGAGCCGCTGCGCTCGCATCCAAGGAATGCGAGAAGGCGTACTTGGCACAGGTACGCCCAGCGCAGCCGCCCGCGCGACGTAAGGGTGGGCGGCCGTAACGAGAGTAAGAAGCGGTGAGGGGCAGCCTCGCCGACTGCCCCTCAGATGTGGGCTACGCGGTGCGCTTGAGGTAGGAAAGTACGCCCATGCCTCCGCTGAAGGCCGCAGCGAAGGCGCTGCCACTCGCACCGAAAGTCGCGAGAGGATCGCCGTGGAAGGCCATGACCACGATGACCGCGACGAGAGAAACCACAACAGCACACAGACTGACGATCGCAACATCACGCCCGGGGTGCGTACAGGCGAGCTGCTGCGTCGAGTTGGCCGACACTCGGTACCTCCATTGACTTGTTCGCTATCTCCGCTGAATCTGGACGCACTTGACCTGGGCCAAGTGTCCCCAGCGGTACGCAGCGGGGCTTAGGGCGCCCCGGAACAGCCGTCCGGCTGTGTCCACGTATGAAGCGATGAAGTCAAGGAGCCTCCTATAAGTGGTTGGTAGACCGACTCTAGCGATCCGTCAACTTCACTGCAACGACCAGTCGTTGAACGCCTTTGCCGGAGGGAGGGGGCTGGCTTACGGCAGGTTGGACAGTTGCAGTGCCGGCTAGCCTTGCCGCATCACCGGAATGAAGTCGCACGACGTCCGCGTCTGTGTCCGACCACACCGTCGGCGACACCCGCCACGATCCTGCGCTACGTTCGCGCGCACCCCGGCGCCAAGCCGAAGGACATGGCGGGCGAACTGCCGAACGTCGACCTGAACCGTTCCGGGTTCGGTAGGGACTCTCGGATGTGCCCTGTCGTCTCGTGCATACTCCGCAGCAGAGAAAGTCACGCGACCCTGGCTCATCTCACGTCAGGCCGTGGATAGGTCCGTCACCGTACAGCGCGCCGATGTCGACCAGGATGACATCGCGGCGGTGTCCGGCGGCGGCGATGACGTCGGGATGGAAACCGTGCAGGGAGAACAGGGCGAGGGTCGCGTCGCCGGCTCGGTGCCCCTGGTCGGCGAGCAGGGTTCGGATGTGCTCCAGGCGCTCGAGGTCCTTGAGTCCTCGGGGCTGGACCGTGGCCTTGGCCTCGCCGATCAGGGCGATGGCGGCTCGCGGGTTTTGAGGGCGTTCGCCGGGGGCCAAGGCGAGTAGGTCGACCTCGTGCTTGGTCCGGGCGGCCGGGTCGGGGATCTCCGCCTTGCCCACCGTGCCGAGCGACAGCCCCGTCTCGTCGCTGGCAAAGGAGCGGGCCCATTCGCGCGCGGTCTCCTCGAAATGCGGGCCGAGGATCTTCGAGTGGTACGTCGGACGGGAAGACTGCCACACCTGGGCACCGCGCCGCCGTTCCACCAGGTCCACCATGGGCAGTGTGATCAGCTGGTTGAAACGGATCACCGGGTCCGCCACGCTGATGGCCGGGTGCCGCGCCTTGAGCAGGTCCTGCTCCTTGCGGATGTAGCCGGTGGACTCGAGCACCTCCAGCGGGGCGGACATGGCGGAGCGGGACCGTTCCAGCATCGAGCCGACCTTCGCCGGGGTCGAGGCGCCCCGGGCGACCGCGGACAGGACGTCGTAGTACAGCGTGCGGTGGGTGATCCGCGGGTCCTCGCGCAGCAGGAACTCCGCCTCCACCCGGGAGTAGAGGGCCCGTCCCGGGTCCAGCAGGGTGCGTTCCACCCAGGGGGCGAACTCAGCCTCACTCTGCGGAGTCTGCCCCGCGGCCAGCGGCCGATAGCCCGGGGCGCCGCCCAGCACGGAGTCGACCTGCAGCGCCACTGCCGGGTCTGCGATTCCCCAGTGGGTACGGGCCGTTCGGTAGTCGAAGGCCGGCAGACGCAGGTCCAGAACGGCTCGGCCGCGTAGCGGCTTGGTCCCGGACAGCAATTCGGACATTACGCTCATCGCCGAGCCGCACAGCACGATCCGGCCGCCGGGTGCCTTGCCGGACTGCGACTGGTCGTACAGGAGTTGCAGAAACCCGGGGATCTCAGGGGAGTGCTGCAACAGGTACGGCAGCTCGTCGATGACGATCAGCGGTGCCCCCGAGGACCGGTTCACCACGTCCAGCGCAGCGGTGAGTACATCCCGCCAGTCGTCCAGCCGCATCGCTCCGGGCCGCACACCCGCGTGCGCAGCGATCATCTCGGTGAACCGGTGCAGCGCGGGCACCCGGCCTTCCTCCTGTACAGCGGTGAGGTACAGCCCGCCCACTGCGTCTGCGAGTGCCTCCAGCAGGAACGACTTCCCGTTTCTCCGGCGCCCCGAGACGATGGCCAGCCGCAGCTCGGTGGCTGGATCGGCGAGGAAGTCGTTCAGGAGGGCCCACTCGTGATCGCGGTCCAGTAGCCGCCCCGGCTTGTCGATCTGTCCAGTCACAGCTTCCCCGATTCTGTGTAGGTGCACCTGAACAAAAACGGTACAGGTTGAGCTTGACTCTTTGCTGCGCCCACTGTGTCATGCTGCGACTCCACCCAGGCGCGGCTCTGTACGTTGTTCGGGTGACACACGAAGCGCAATCCGGTCTGGCCGCCTGCTCTCTTCTTTCCTGGGGCACGGAGCATGGCGAACGTCTTGATCCAGTGGCCACGGACGCGGTCCTGTCTCTGCTCGCCCTGAGCGGCGCCAAGGTACGCAATGGGCTGCCCGAGGCCACTCCCGACCTGGTACGGGCCGTGCTGCTCGAGGCGCTGCCGCAGTTCCTGTCCGTCGCACCGGGCGAGGAGGGCGCGGCACTGGTGGTGCTGCGCGTGCTGGCGGATCGCACCAGAGCGGACGGGCGGCTCAACGCCAAGCGGCACGCGCGGCTGCGCGAGGCGATCGACAAGTGTGCCGCTGAACACCTTCGGGTGATGTGTGATCCATGCGAGTTGACGCTCCCTCGCTTCTGGGGCGGCGTGCTGCGGTCGCGCGGTGTCGACGTACGGGATGCACAGGCGGTGCGGGCAGAGTTGGAGGAACTGGCGCAGTTGCCGTATGCCGAGCGTGCCGGGCTGCTTGCCCTGCCGGACGTGACGGACGCCGCGGAGTCGGACGCGGGCACTCCGCCCGCGGTCCCGGCGGCGTATGCGCTCGGCCCCTACCGGCGCGCGCTGGCGATGGAGCGGCAGGCGACGGCCGCGATGGCGCTGGGGCAGCGCCTCGCCCTGTGTCTGACCGAGTCGGACGAGGCACCGTGGGTGCTGGAGTTGCTCGGCTCCGAGCAGGTGGCGCGTCTGATGGATGCCGATGGAGTCGACGAGTGGACCGAGGCGGTCACGAAAGCCGGGCTGCGCGTGGGGCGCCGCTGGTCGTTGGGGTCGGTCGAACTGCCGGTGGCGGCACTTCCCGCTCCCGGTCCGCGTCCGGACGACATGAAGCTGTTCCACGCGGTGGGCGAGGTGATCGACCAGTACGACATGCTCTGTGGGGACGAACCCTTCGCGCCGCCGCACCCGTTGCCCGCGGACCGGGACGGCTTCGTGTCCGCGCTGTGCGGTAGCGGGTTGCTCGCGTCCGCCGCGCAGCTCGCCGAGTCACCGCCCGCTGACACCGACACGGAAGGCGTCGACGTCGCGCTCGCGACCGGTTTTCTCGTCCTGGATCCGGAGGGCAGGCCGCGGCCCGGGCCGTCCCTGGAGGCCTGGCATGAGCGGGACGTGGATGAACTGGCGGCTCTCGCGGTGCGCGCCCTGGTGGAGCTGTGCGAGCGGCTGGGCAGGGATCCGGACCTCGGGGACAAGTACGAGGGCGAGACCCTGGGCGCTCTGGTGGCGCTCTACTGCACGGCGGGCGAGACCCGGTCGGTGGCGCGAGACGCGGCCGAGGCATCCGACTGGCGGGTGCCGCCGGACGCGTCGCTCACCGCGCCGGTGCGCGGACACGCGGACTCCACGGAGCCGGAGGAGTCCGGGTGCACGGCGGAGGCATACCGTCTGCCACCGCTGCCGGAGCTCGAACGGCTGGTGCAGACGGGCCCGTTGGACGAGCAGGACGCCGTCGAGCTGGCGCCGGCGGCTCGGAGGCTGGCCGCCCGCCTGGACCTGCTGGCCGCGGCCGGTGTGGTGTGGCGGCACGGCGAGGCGTACGGGCTGACCCCGCTGGCTGCCGCCTTGCTTCGCGAGGCGCTGTTGCTGACCTACGGCGGCGCCTGGCCACCGCGTACTGGGGAGTCGGCGCGGGAGACAGACGAGTCCGCCGCGGGTGAATTGGAGGAGCCGGGGTGGACGCCGTCGACCGTGGCTTATCGCTTCCCCACCATGGAGGCGGTGCTCGCAATGGACGCCGCACGGTTGCTCCCCGCCGCGCGGCGGTGGGACGACTACGCCGCCCATCACGTGCTGCTCCGGTGGGTCGCGGGCGGCGAGGGGCCCGAGGCGCGCTGGCCGAGGCTGCTGGCGACGCTGGCGGCGCCCCCGTACTCCACGGATCTGCCGGGTCACCGCAGCCTGGTGGCGCACACCCTGCCGGACGCCCCGCCCGGGCTCCTCGCCGGGTACGTCGGTGACCCGGTGCTCGGCGCCTGGGCTGCCGAGGGGCTGCGGGCGGCCGGGGAGGCGGTCGAAGAAGACGCCGTGCCCCTCTCGTCCCGGCTCCTGTGGACGCTGGACCGGCTGCACGCCCTCGCGATCCCGGCCTGGCATGCGTCCTTCGCCGGCGGTTGGGTACCGGATGACGACGAGGATGCGCCGCCGGAAGGAGCGGACGACGGCCTTCCCACCCCTGAACTCGACGCCCTGCACAAGGGGTTCGAGCAGATGGCCACCGGTTGGCCGGGCGGCGCACCCGCGCTGCTGTCGGATCTCGCCCGTGCCGACCCGGCCTTCGCGTCGCATACCCTTCAGCTCCTGTCGGAGCATCCGGACGAGGTGATCGCCCGCCCCGCTGCGCTGGCGTACGAGGAGTGCGGGAAGGCGTACCAGGCACAGGTACGCCCGGCGCAGCCGACCGCGCGACGTAAGGGTGGCGGTCGTAAGAAGAGCAAGAAGCGCCGCTGAACCAGGTCACCGGTCGCGTCCGCAGCGGCCGGTGGCTCGCGGGCTTCCTCGGTGCTCCGTGTCAGGGGGGTCTTCAACTGCTGGCCCTCGAAGTCGGGTGAGTGAGCGGCCGTACTCGCACTGTCGTCATACGCGTATTACGATGCCTTCGTGGCAAAGACACGCATCAGTATCAGCTTGGAGCAGGACCAGGCCGAACGCATCAGACAGCATGCGGAACGGGCGGGCATGGACGTCTCGGCGTACCTGGTGCATGCCGCAACGCGCCAGATGACCGAGAGCGATGCCATAGAGGAACAGTTCGCCGAGGTGGACGCGCTCATCGCCCGGGCGCAGCGGGCAGCGGACGGGCTGCCCGCCGAACCCGCCTCGGAACCGGCTGCGGACCTGACGGAGCAGGAACGCCGTGAGGTCGAGGAGGCCCTGGGGCTCGTCCACGGCCGGGACCGGCAGGTCCGCCGTCCGGGACACGCCGCGTGAGCGCACGGGTGCCGGTCTACGACACCGGCATGCTCATCGCACTCGCCGACCGCAAGGCGAAGGCGGTGGCTCTGCACGAGGGACTGCGCACGGTCCCGCACCGGGCGCTGGTGCTCGGACCGGTCCTCGCCCAGGTGTGGCGCCCCCAGCCGGCTCTGATGCACGCCCTGTCCGGCGTCTTGAAGGACTGCACGGTTCCTCAGGCCCGTACATCCGAGCCGCCCATGCGTGAGACGAAGGCGGGCCGCCCGGAGTGTCTGGCCTGTGCGACGGGCCCGGACCTCGCGGACTGGCGGCGCATCGGCACCGCTCTGGGACGGGCGGCCCTGCCGACGAAGAAGCGGCGGGACGCGGTGGACGCCTGGGTGACACTGGCGGCGGCCCGGCACGGCAGCGCGGTGATCTTCACCACCGACCCGGGGGACATCCACGCCTACCTGACGGTCCTCGCACCGACGGACGTGCATGTGGTGGCCGTCTGACGATCGACTGTCACGCGGGTTCGTCCGTTGTGCACGTCCGGGCCGAGGCCTCACAGGCACACTCAGCCCAGACTGTCGTGCCGTCGGCGGGTACGGCTCGACGCCCCAGCGGTCGGCCAGGGCGGTGACCAGGAAGAGGCCGCAGCCGGAGTCGGATGCGGCATGACAGGGCGCCCGCGCCCGTCAGCCACGTGTTCTGTGCCCCCCGTGGATGCCACGCAGTGAGTCAATTTTGATCCGCCGTCAGAGGGGACGGTTCAAGCGACGCCGACAACGTTCATCCCTGGACGGGCCTGGAGGCCTGGGCGGTGAGTGCGACTGCCCGTACGGCCTGGAGGGCAACTTCTGCGAGCACCTCGTCGCAGACAGCGTGCGGGTAGCCGTCGAAACTGCCGCTAGGCAGCCTTGGGCCGCGCCGCACGCGTGCCCGGGGCGGGCTCCTGTGCGTCCTCGGGCCAGAAGATCTCCTCCTCTCCGAAGTCCGGGGCCTGGAAGGGCTTTGTCGTCGGAGGCGGCGATACTGCCGTGGAACGGCGGGGTCGCCCTTCCACGGCGGAGAACAGCGACGTGGGGTCGATGAGAGGTCTGCCTTTCGTTACAGGTTTCTGATGGGGCTTGGCGTGCCGTGACCGGACACAGCGGTCCTACAACTTGGTCATCTTGGCGTACGGGCTCAAGATCCGCATTTGCGCCGAGCCGAAGTCCACGAGCGCCGCGACTCCGTCCTCGATGCCGACCACCCGGCCGAGGCCGTACACGTCATGAGTGATCTGGTCGCCCATCGCGAAGTGCTTGGGAGCCAGTGCGACCGGCGCCTTGAAGGGGCTGGTGGGCAGATGACGCTTCGGTGCCGCAGGTTTCGTCATAGCTCAGTATGAGCCTACGCGTATCCGGCTCGCTGTGGCCGTCGGCACAGATTCGGACGGGAAAACCACGTCACGCCACTGACCTGGTGTTTCGAGACCCGGTGAGGCCCCTGTATCTGTCCCGGTTGCGGCATGAACCTCAGCTGACAACAGTCAGCCACAAGTGCGCCGATCGATCGGGCACGCGTACGCTCCGCCCACCCTGAGCCAGCCGGTGACGTCTGTCAATCTGCTGAGCCGGACCGGGCCTTGAGGTGTGCGGTGAGGGTCTGGAGCGCGGTCCAGGCGGCGGGGTCGGATCCGTCGCCGAGGGGGTAGTGCAGGGCCGGGTCTGCGGTTGTGCCGAGTTGTACGGGTTTCATCGCGAGCGGGGGGCGGCGGGCGTGGGTGAGTCCGGTGGCGTGTACGTCCGTGGCGCCGAGTGTGAACGTGACCGGGATCGGCGGAGCGGCGAGGAGGGGTCGTAGCGTCAGGTCGGCGCTGGCCGCTGTCAGGGTGGTCAGCATGGTCGATAGGCCGTGGGCGTCTATGAGTTCGGCGGCCAGCGGCTCGATCGCCTCCAGGGGGACCTGCTGGCCTGCCGGGTAGCCGACGGTGAGCGTGATGTCCTCTGCGACGCCCGCCGTGGTGCGTGTCGTGCGGTGCGTTGCGATGGCCGGCCGGTCGGGGGTGCCGATGACGAGGGCGTGGGTGGGGTGGGGCGAGCGGTCGCGGGCCAGGTCGGTCAACTGGCGTGGTGACCAGGGGAGGTTGACCGGCTCAGCGGTGCCCCATCCGGCGGGTGCCGCGCCTGTGAAGTGGCGCCAGGCCGTTTCCAGGGCGCCGCCGAGCACGAGGTCGGCGGCGGGGGAGCGGACGGTGCGCAGTGCCACCGTGAGTCGTCGTTCCTCGGTGGGTCCGGCGCCGTCGGTGAAGGCTTCCGCGACCTTCGCGGGTGGGCCCGTGGGCGTGAACGTGCCGTCCTGCCAGACCAGTTCGGTCCCGGAGAGTCCGTCGTAGTAGCCGCCTGCCGGGTTCTGGACGACCCAGCGGTTGGGTGCGCCGCCGAGGGCCGTGCGAAGGGGGAGGGTGAGGCGGACGTGGGGCGGGGTGACGATGTGCAGGGCCCGGCCGGTTGTTGCGGTGGTGCGCAGTATGTCGGACAGCCAGGTGGTCAGGCCCAGGACCGGGCGGTCGGCGAGTACCACCGCGGTGGACTCGGTGAGGACGTCGACGGCGGGCAGGGCTCCGTCCGGCAGCTGTGTCGCGGTGACGTCGTCGCACTGCTGGGCCGTGTCCACGACCGCCGTGCTGGTGGCCTCGTGCGGCCAGGTGGTTCCGCCGAGCAGCATGGTCAGGCGTGCGCAGATCGACGCGGCGAGGGGTTCGGCCGCGGGGACGGCGGTGGATGCGCGTGCCTCGGTCCACCAGTACGGCGGCTGCGGAGCCCCCATGTGAGGGCCGAGGAGGCGTTCGGCCTCGCCGGGTGTGTGGATGAGGAGGGGAGCCTCGACGGAGACCAGAGGGCGGCCGGCCGCTGTGCACAGCTGGATGACGGCGCCGTCGTCGGTGGTGGTCAGGCTCAGGTCGGGGCCGCCGGCGTGCAGGGCGGCGAGCAGGGCCGGGGGATCGGGCACCTTCTGGGTGAGGGCGATGACGTCCTTGGTCATGCCGGCGCCTGGGTGGGTTCGCCCTCGGGCGTGAGGGCGGTCTGGATCAGCTCGTGACGGCGGCCGCGGCGGACCAGGGTGCCGCGGCCGGGCGGCTGTGCGGAGGCGTACAGGCCGGGGAAGAGCTGGCCTTCGGTGCGGTCGCCGGTCATGACGAGGGCGGTGGCGCCGCTCTCGCGCAACGCTGTGAGGAACGGCTCGTACAGGGCCCGCGAGGACCCGGCGACACGGCGTGCGACGACGAAGTGCAGGCCGATGTCCCGGGCCGAGGAGATGTACGGCAGGAACGGGGCGAGGGGTTGCTGCCCGGCCGCGGTGAGGATGTCGTAGTCGTCGACGACGATGACGATTCGTGGGCCGGTGAAGGACACCTCGTCGGTGAGAGCGTCGGGGTCGGCGGTTTCCGGCAGGCGTTTGTCCAGTTCGGTGGCGATGCCGGTGGCGAGCGCGCCTGCCAGTTTCGTGTTGTGCGCGTAGCCGCCGCGATAGGGCTCGGGGATGACGCCTCGCAGGCCGCGCCGCGGGTCGAAGACGCCGAAGACCAGTTCGTCGTCGCCGTAGCGGTCGATGAGGTTGCGGGAGATGAGCTTGAGCAGGTTTGTCTTGCCGCACTCGTTGTCGCCGAGGATCAGCAAGTTCTGGTCGGTGCCGAACAGGTCGAGGACGGTCGGGGAGAGGGCGTCCTGGCCGACGCCGATCGGGATCGCGCGGGGTTCCACCGCGGTGGAGGGCAGCCGCCCGGCAGGCAGCTTCGTCGGCAACACCCTGACGGGGGCGGCGAGTTCACCGTGCCAGGTGGCGCGCAACCGGGCCGCCGTCTGCTCCAGGGCAGGGCCGAGGTCCTCCGTGGTGGCGTGGGCGTCGATGCGCGGGAGTGCCGTCTGGACGAACAGTCTGCCGTCCGTCAGGGCCCGGCCCGGTGTGTCCGCGGACAGGGTGTGGGAGAGCTTGCGGTCGATACAGGAGTCGGCCGGGTCGTTGAGGCGCAGTTCGATGCGGCTGCCGAACAGGGACTGGGTGGCGATGCGTACGTCGTTCCAGCGGAGCATGGCGGCCACGACGTGGATGCCGTAGCCGCTGCCGCGTTTGAGGAGCTCGGCCACGTCGTCGTCGAGATGGGCGAACTCGTCGCGCAGCGCGCCGAATCCGTCGATGAGCAGCACCACGTCGGTGGAGCCGAGCCGGGGCAGCTCGCCCCCGGCACGCAGGGCCCGCAACTGGTCGATGGAGTCGATGCCCCGCTCACGGAAGATCTCCTCGCGCTCGGCGAGCATGACGCGTACTTCGGCGACGGTGCGGGCGGCGCGCTCGTGGTCGGCGCGGGTGGCGATGCCACCGACGTGCGGCAGACCGGCCAGGGCGCTCAGGCCGCCGCCCACCAGGTCCAGACCGTAGACGGCGACGTCGCGCGGCGTGTGGGTGAGGGCGAGGGAGAGAGCCAGGGTGCGCAGCAGGGTCGTCTTTCCGGCGGCCGGGCCGCCGATGACGGCCGTGTGTCCGCCCGCGGTGTTCAGGTCGTGCACCCACGGGCCCTGCCACTGCCTGGCCGGATCGTCGAGGACACCCAGCGGTACCCGCAACGGGCTGTCCGGGCTGTCCGGGCCGTCGGGGCCGTTCGGGCCGTCGGCGCGGGCGAGTCGGAGGCCGTCGGCGGACGCCTGAACGGGGCCTGCGGCCGTGTCGAGGCTGAGGGCTTCGGGCAGGGGCGGCAGCCAGATGCGGCGTACCGGCTCGGCGGCGTCGGCGAGCTGGCCGACCGCGACGGCCAGGACCGTCGGCCCCGCCGCACGCTCACGCAATACCGGCGTCTCCTCGTCCGCTACGGCTGCCTGCGCAGCGGCGGGGGCATTGAACGCCGGATAAGGCCAGACGAGCGGCTCGGCGTCGGCGGTGCTCTCGTGTACGACGGGACCGCGGTAGGCGCCGGAAACGAAGCCCGCCTTGAAGCGGGTGTACGTCGAGGTGTCGACCTTCAGGTAACCGAAGCCGGGCAGCGGGGGCAGGTGGAAGGCGTCCGTGGTCTCCAGGACCGTACGCGACTCGTCCGCCGAGAAGGTGCGCAGCCCGAGCCGGTACGACAGGTACGTCTCCAGGCCCTTGAGCCTGCCGCCCTCGATGCGCTGGCTGGACAGCAGCAGGTGGACGCCGATGGAGCGGCCGATCCGCCCGATGGACAGGAACAGGTCGATGAAATCGGGCTTGGCGGTGATCAGTTCACCGAACTCGTCGATGACGACGAACAGGTGCGGCAGCGCCTCCAGGCCGGGGCGGGTGGTGGCGCGCAGGGCGCGGTACTGGCCGATGTCGGCGATGTTCCCGGCGTCCTTGAGTACCTGCTGGCGTCGCTTGATCTCACCGGCGAGGGAGGTGTGCACACGCTCGACGAGACCGGCGTGGTTCTCCAGATTGGTGATGACGCCCGCCACATGCGGCAAACCCATGAACGGGGCGAACGTGGCACCACCCTTGTAGTCGACGAGCACCATCGCCAGATCCTCCGGCGGATGCGTCGTCACCAGCGCGAGTACGAGGGTGCGCAGCAGTTCGCTCTTGCCGGATCCGGTCGCGCCGACGCACAGCCCGTGCGGGCCCATGCCGAGCTGCGAGGACTCTTTCAGGTCGAGTAGCACCGGCGCGTGCCGGTCGTCGAGACCGATCGGTACCCGCAGGAAGTCCTGTTCGCCGCGTGCTGCCCACTGCCGGGTCAGGTCGAGAGCGGCGACATCGTCGATGCCGAGCAGCCCGGGGAAGTCCACCGGGCCCGAAACCGGCGTACCCTCGGCGGCCGATTCGGGGGACAGGCGCAGCGGCGCCAGAGCCCTGGCGAGAGCTTCAACCCCGGAGAGGCTCACGTGGTCCACGATGCCCTGCGTCCGTACGACGTGCTGTTGGCGCAGGTCCTCCACCGTGATCCGGTCGTCGTCGACAGTGATGCGCACGCAGACGTCATCGGGTTCCTGCACCTGTTCGGCGAGAAGATGCAGGACCGTGACCCCCATGTCCGGCAGGGCCACGGCGGTGTCGGGACGCGGGAGTTCGACGGCGTTCTCGCCGTACACGTCGCTCACCACGAGCAGCCGGTCGGTGAGAGTGAGCGCCTTCGTGTCGGACAGGCCGCGGCGCACCTCGGCCGCATACGAGGCGCGCCGCTTCAGATCCGGGCCGATCACCTGGGCGAGCTGGATCAGGTCGGGGGCGATGCGACGCGCGGCGACGGCGCCGTCGTGGGCCTGCGGGTCGTGGGCTTGTGGGTCGTGGGCTTGTGGGTCGAGGACATGCGGGAGCCATTTCGTCCACTCCCACTCTTCGACGCGGTCCCCGGGGGTGCCGAGTGCGATGGCCACGTCGTCCGGGGCGTGCGTCACGGCCGTCTGTATGAGCAGGGCCCGTGCGACGCGCAGGACGCCCTCACGGTCGCCCACGATGCTGACGTTGCCCGCCCGGTCGAGGGGGACCGTCAGCGGATGGTCGGAGGTGGTGGCGAACCGGGCCTGCACGGCGCGGGCCTCGTTGAGCATGAACGGATCCGGAGGGGTCAGCACGCCCCCGGCAGTGCTGTGACCGATGGTCAGCTCCTGCACCGGGACGTCGCCGACGCCGACCCTCACCTGGAGGAAGTCCGCGTCCGTACGGCGCCGTTCCCACAGGCGGGCCGCGTCGCGCAGGACGTCGTGCAGAGCCGCGGGTGCGGGGTGGAGGACTCGGGCGGCACGGCGGCGCTCGCGCTCGGCCGCGCCCAACTCGGCCCGCAGTTCCTCCAGATACTCCAGGTACCGCTCACGCTGTGTGCGCCGCTGCCGCTGGGCCTTGCCACGCTGGGAGAGGAACAGGGCCACCGCGCCGAGCAGCGCGATGACCAGGACGACGGCACCCAGACCGGCAAACTGGCTGGAGCGGATCACGGTCATCATCACGACCGATCCCATGACGCCGGTCATGGGCAGCAACGCCGCGGCCCCGTTGCCCATCTTGCCCTCGGGCAGGTTGGGCGGTGGTTCGATGGTGCGCGCCTGGAGGGGCGGCAGCGGACGGACCGAACGGGCCGGGCGGTGGACCAACTGCTGCGTCAACGGACTCGCACCGCCCGCTGCATCGCCTCGGCGGTCAGTTGGGTGGCGGCCCGGCGGGTTGCCTCGCCGAGCCGGTCGGCCTTGATGGGGCCTCCGGCGGCCAGGTGCCGGTCGTAGGGCAGGTGCACGACAGTGACTCCCGTCTCGCGCAGGTGGGCCGTGGCGGATGTCAGGTCGAGTTTCAGATCAGGTGTGCCCGAGGTGAGGGCGACGACGGTGGAGGCGAGCGCCGCATGCGGCAACTGCCCGAGCCAGTCAAGGACGATCCGGGTGCCACCCACCCCTTCTGCGGTGAGCGGGGCGACCACCACGCGCGCATGCGCGGTGTCCATCGCGGTACGGGCCACCTCGCCGGGCAGTGTCTCGCAGTCCACGACCGTGACGGCGAAGTAGCGGCGCAGCGCGAGCGTGACGGTGCGGTAGGTGGGGATGTCCAGCGGGGCGCCGAGGCGGCCCTGACTCGCGGGCAGCAGCCAGCCGCCATCCGAGATGGGCACCAAGTAACCAGTGATGTCGGTGAGTTGCATCGACGGAGTGAGGATGTGGGCGAGGTCGGCGCACGACCAGCGCACCGCCTCGGCCCCCAGCCGCACCGGCAGCGTGCCCAGTGCGGCGTCCGCCTCCAGGGCGAGCACCGGGTCGTGCCGGTAATGGTTGAGAGTGCGCGCGAGAAGTGCCGCGGTGGTGGTCTTGCCGACGCCGCCGCGGATCGACGTCACCGCGATCACCCGGCCCGTGGTCACGGGCTGCTGCAATGCACCCGCGAGCTGGGTCTCCTCGGCGACATCCCGCGCGGCGGACGAGGTGAGCTTGCGCAGTGACCGGCCCGCGCGCCGGGTCACCGAGTCACCGTGCCGCGGTGAACCGAGGGCGAAGGCGAGCCGCGGGTCGAGTGTTGCCACGGGCTCGGGCGTCACCGCCGGAAACTGGGCATGGCGGGGGGAACGGGGGACGGGGGAGGCGTTCTGCGGCGGCTGGGCGACCGGCGGATGTCCTGGCGCGGGCTGCGGTGAGGGCCCAGGGACGGGCTCCGGCGAGGGCCCAGGGACGGGTGGTAGGGCGGAAGCGTGGGGCGGGGGCGAAGGGCTCACTGGCGGCGGTGCCGCCTCGGCCGGAGTATCGGGGGCCGCCTCGGAGGGAACATCGGGGGCCGACTTGGACGGAGCCTGAGACTGCGGGGACCCATCCGCAGGTTGCGCAGCCGCCTGCTCCGGGACGGGAGGGTGCAGCGGCGCAGAGGGCGGCCGTCGCCCGCTGCCCTAAACCTCCACGACCAGCGGATAGGCACGTGCCCGCAACGCGAGGGCCAGCGTGACGGCCGTCGCCACCAGCACCGTCCACACGGTCACCGTGCGCAGCGCCAGCACTCCGGCGACGGCACCGGACACGGCCGTGACCACCGTCGCCAGGGCCAGCCCCCGGTGCGTGGCGGCCAATGCGGTCGTCACCTGGTAGCGGCTGACGGACGACCCCGCCGAGCGGCGGTCGTCCAGCCCTGCGAGTCCCGACGCTGTCAACGCAAGCCGGGGAAGCACACCCAGTGCCACCACGGACAGGACCGCAAGCAGTGCCCCCGTCCGGGCCGAGCCCACCGGGCTCGCCCCGCCCGCCTGAAACGCGAGTGCGACCTCCCAGCACACCCCGGCCCCGGCCAGCGCACCGGCGCCCACCACAGCACCCCGCCCGAACGGCGAACACCGACCGAGCAGCACCAACGCCACGACCACCACCGCGGCCATGGCCGCCAACCGCACACTCCCCGACCATCCCTCGGCGTCGGCAAGCGACCACGCGCCCTGCACACCCACCGCGGCAGCCGCCACGATCAAGGCGGCGGCAAGCCCCTTGCGTCCGGCCCGCCCGAGCAGCGCACCCGCGGCGAGGGCCACCGTGGCGACCACGAGCAGCCCACTACCGGCGCCCTTGGCCTCGTACCCTTCCTGCGTCATGAACCCGGCGGCCAGCGCCCACAGCACACCCGCGCCCGCCGCCACGATCCGCCGCGCCCGCGCATCCCACCGCCAGGCCCGCACGTCCACATCGCCGGCCGCCTCATCACTCACGTCATGGACGACCGGAGCGGACGGCGCATCCTCGATACGCACCAGCCGCAGCACGGCGCCGTCAGGCACCTCCGCAGACTCCAGCGTCGAATCCGGCTCCAGGGCACTGCCGTCGGCCGTCATCAGGTGCCGGACCTGCGGCCGTTCGCCCACCCGGTCGTCGAGCAGACACATCACTTCCGGCAACAGCGCGTTCGAACCTATCATCGGGCCGAGTCCGCCCCCTGCGCCGTCCCACCCGTGGCCGGGCCGGAGGCGGGCACGGAAGGCCTTGACGCAGGCACGGATGTCCCGTACGAGCTCTTCCCGATCACCCGGTGCGAGACGAACGACCACCCCACGCACCCGGCACACACCACAGCCGCGATCACCACACCCGCGAACGCCTTCCCCAGCCGCTCGTCCACCGTGCGCCGCTGCCGCTGCGCCCCGAACAGCACGGCGTCACGCAACCGCCGACGCCGCACCGCCACCGACTCAAGAAGCTGACTGTCGTAATCCTGGGCTGACATGACTCAATTCCGGTTCGCTGAAGTCAGGCACCCGCACCCCTGATCCCACAAAGTGGGCCACCGCAGGTCATGAGAGGCCGAAGCAGGCGCAGTTGCAATCATCAGGTCTCGAACTCGCCTGCCCATGCCCCTTCCAAGAGCGCCTTCGGAAGGTAATCCGACTGCACGTCGATGGGGAACCCGGCGTCATGGGCGAAGCAGGCAATGGCAAGAGGTCCCAGTGCAACAAGCCCAGAGCTGCGGCGCGCACGCTCTTCATCCGCTGTCCAGTACTCCTTGTGGCGCCGCAGCGCCAAGGCAAGGGAATCGTTGAACCGAGCGCGGTCGTCGCGCACGAGGTGGGTCATGAGCTCGATCGGCGACCAGAGGATCACCGACATCAAGTCCGGGCTGGCGATCCGCAGCCCCTCAGGACGGGTCCCTTGAGCGGCAGCGACCAGCAGCTGGCCGAAGTCGTCCCTTGCGAGCCAGTACGCCTGGAGCGCTTTCATCCACGTGTAGACGTATTCGTCATACTCCGCGCCCGATGCCCGCAGCAACTCGACCGGCACGTGGCACAGTCTGGCCATGCGGTCCTTCTCACGGCAGACAACCGCCAGCCAAAACGCTGTGATCCAGTTGCCGGCATCCGCCGCCTGAGGACGGGACGCGGGGATGCTTCGTACCTCGTGCTCAATACGAGCCTGGATCGATCCCTCGCCGGCCAGAGCCGCATCGAACAACGCGCTGCCTGCCTGCATGGCTGTCACCCAGGCGTCCCACGTCTCGAACAGGCCGACCGGTGGATCGGCAAGGCAACGAGTCTCGGCACGGGTGAGCGCCGAACTCAGCGCATCACCGATCGCGTCCGGTGATACATCCAGGTCTTCAAGTGCCCATGTCACGTTGCGACTGAGCACCGCCAGATCTGCCGTCAGGTCCTCCCTGGGGCAGTCATGGCGAGGAACAACGACGGGCACTGCTTCTCCCCTAGAAGATCTTGAAATACTTCACGGCGGCACCAGCGTACGTCCCGGTATGCGGAGCGGCCTGGACCAGGATGTATTGAAGCCCTTCCTTCCGTCGAAGGGCGCGCTTGATTTCAGCAGCGATATCGGCTTCCTTTCCGCCGCGTGCCTCCATCAACTCAGCAATGGTCTTCACGTATTCGACAGTGCCCTGCTTTACTCTTCGGCGCGCCTGATCCGCCTCACCCCATCGCCGGCCAAGTCTCCCGTCCGGCGCCTTGGCCTCGACAATGAGCAAGTCGCCCCTGCCGTGGTCGAGGCGATAGACCTGGTCGAACTGGTGGGCGCCGTTGGCCGTCTTCCCAAGGTCGATTAGCTCCGCGTCCGGGAATGGTTCCGGCACTTGCCGCTGGTAGCGATGGAAGGCTTCCAGCGGTGGGTAGAGGATCTTCAGCATGAGTTCGGCACTGGCGATGTGGGGTGCCGCCGGGTCCATGGCGTTGATGGCGGTGACCAGTGTGTCCCAGGTCTCCTGGCTGCCGAACCAGGCGTTCTGCAGGGTCTCCACCCACGCATAGATGTACTCGTCGAACTCCACTCCCGAAGCGCGAAGGAACGACACGGGAATACAGGCCAGTTGGTCGAGGCGCTCGTTGTCGCGGCAGATCATGGCCAGGTAGTACGAGGTGAGCCAATTGCCCGCGTGCAGGTACTCCTGAGGGCCGGTCGCAGGGAGGTTCTTGATCTCGCCCTTGCTTCCAATACGGCACGGGACGGGGCCATCCGCTGCGGCGCCCGAGATGAACAGGCCCGAGCCGACCTGCATCGCAGTGACCCATGCCTCCCACGTCGGGAACTCCCCTGCCACGGGATCCGTCAGGCAGGTCCACTTGGCGACGGTCAGCGAGTAATCCAGAGCGTCGAATCGGTCGAATTCCGATGTCTCGAGTTCCGAGAGCGCATCTTCGGTGCTCTGGACGATCGGCGCCATGGCTTCGTCCATGTTGTCCACGGGGAAGTCGTGGCGGGTCAGGGTCGGCGTCACTGACTACTCCGCGCCCGCAGTGGTCAGCCTCAGTGGGAGCTCTGCGCTGGCCAGCATACGGGTGATCTCGATGGGAAGATTGTTGAACTCGGTCATTACCACGTCGGCCGGATCGATTCGTCGAATCTGCCCCTCTCTTCCCTGTGCCTCGATGGCGTAACGATAACCGCGCGGAGCATTGGGATCGTTGGCTACGACCCAGCGTGCGCCGTACCGCTGGATGAGATAGTCGGCCACGTAGAAGAGGAGGTCCGTGTGAAGCGTGACCCAGTCAGACTGTTCGAACTCGTTGAGCGGGAGCTTGGACACGTAGTCCTGCAGGGGCGGAATCAACTGCTGAGCATCCCGCGAGTAGACTTTTGGCGGCAACCCGAGCATATCGGCCACATCCATGATGACCCGCCGCCCATGTTCAGCCCACTCTGATACGTCAGGGCTTGGTGGCGTTGCCATGTGGGATACCTTTCATTGCGGTTGACCTATTTAGGATCCACGCCCGTCCCGAACCGATCCGGGCGTCCCGTTCGGACCGGGGCGGGTCACGGCGCGGCACACTGGGACGTATGGACGTGAATTCAGCGCACGAGCGGAAGCTTGCCACGATCGGCCTCGCCGTGGTGATCCTCGCGGCAGGGACCGTCGTCGCACGGCGGCTTGGCTACAAGGTGGGCGGCGACACCGTCGTGAAGTGCCGGGACGGGCATCTGTTCACCACGATCTGGGTGCCGGGGGCGTCGCTGAAGTCCATCCGCCTGGGATGGTTTCGCTGGCAGTACTGCCCGGTCGGCGGACACTGGGCACTGGTCTCGCCTGTCAAGGACGAGGACCTCACGGACGCGGAACGACGCTCTGCTGCTGTGCACCACGACGTGCGAGTGCCCTGACGGTCCACCTCGACCTGGGGCAGGTCCCCACCTGGAAGGGGCACGCCGGGCCGCAATGACCGACGGCAGTCGCGGCCGCGCGAGTGCGGGGCTCTGCTCTGACGACTCGGCGCTCTATCGACTCAGCGCTCTACTCGGAGCCCCCGTCGGGTCCGTAGAGGATGCTCAGAATCCGCTCGATGTGCTCTGTGGCCCGGGGACTGCCTGGGTCGAGCGGTGCGCCGAGCAGGCCGGCGGAGAGCGCCGGCAGCGCGAACGGCATGGCCCCGGCGGTGAGCAGGAACAGCAGGAAGGACGGTTGGGTGAACCCGCGCAGGTATCCGGCGCGTTGGGCCTGCTGGAACAACGGTGCCATCAGCGCGGCGACCGGCTCGAACTGCCGTAGCACATAGTCCAGGCGCTCACCGCCGCGCACACTCTCGTTCAACATCAGGCGTAGCAGGGCCGGATGGTGCGCGTTGGCGTCCAGGAACGCGCGGACGGCCGCCCGGGTGGCCGCCCGCACCTCGGCCGGGTCCTGGGGAGCGAGGACGGCGTGCGGGGCCAGTGTGCTGCGGTAGCGGTCCACGGCCCGGTCCACCGCCGCCCGCCACAGCCCGGTCTTCGACCCGAAGTGGTGGCGGACCATTCCGTGTGCGACGCCGACCGTGTCGGTGATGTCACGCAGAGCCGTCGCCTCGAAGCCGCGCTCCGCGAAAGCGCGCTGCGCGGCGTCCAGCAACTCCTCGCGGGCACGGTCGGAACCGCCCCGATTCGCATGATGGGCACTCTCCATATGGAGAGTATAGGTGCTACTCTCCATATGGAGAGTAGGTGAGGTTCATGACACACCCGACGGTGAAAGAGAGAGTCTTCTACGACGTCATCTGTAACGAACGCCGCGTCTACCAGCACTGGTACACCCGTTTCCTGCTGGCCGGCGTGGACCTGGACCGGACCCGGCGCGTGGTGGCCCGCACGAGGCGGTGGCGGGACTGGTGCACGCAGTGGTACGAGGAGGGCGCCCGTCTGGAGCGTCAGGCGGACGACGCCCTGGCGGAGGGCGACCGCGCCTGCGCACGACGGTGGCTGCACGAGGCGGTGGGCTGCTTCCACATCGGCCAGCACTTCTTCTACCTTGACCCCGCACTGAAGCAGCGGTCGCTGGACAAGATCTGGGAGCTGTACCCGCGGGCGCTGGACCTGCACGAGGGACCCGGCCGCCCGGTGCGTGCCGACATTCCCTTCCGTGGCGTGCGCATCCCCAGCTACGCATGCCCAAGCGTTCATGAACTGGGCAGTCGGAGAAAAGGAGCTGAAGTTCTACCCCGACGGCGAGCACGTCTGCGCCAACTACCTCGACGAGGCTCTGCCCTACATGGTCGATTGGACCAGCCGGCATCTGCGGGTCTGACGCCGGAGGCACCAGGGTCTTCGTGGCGTGCGGGCCGCCGGACGCGGCCCGTATCGCCGCAACCTGAAGTGGGCGGAGGCAGTCCGGAGCGTCTGTAGGGGCTTTCACGACGTTGTGGGCCGCCACGACCCATTACGACAAGGGCGCCTCGCGCAGATAGGACAGCACGAGGCGCGGGAGTTCCACGGCGAGGAGATCCCAGTCGTTGTCGGGAGCGCCCGCTGGTGGTGTGGTCACCCGCCACTCGAGCGTCGCCTGTGCCGCTCGCATGGCCAGGGACACCTGGACCTGGCTGAGATGCGGGGGCCGACCGGGGTGGGACAGCACGGCATCGCACCCTCGGGTGAAGATCTCCTGCAGCCTGCGCACGGCCGTGTCGCCGTTGCCTGACTGGCCGATGGTGCGCACGGCGAATTCCCGGATGAGGTCCGCGTCACGTCGGAACCAGGCGACCATCGCGGTGACATGGCCGGTGACGAAACCGTCGAAGTCGTCCGACCGCGCTGCCGCGGCGGCGTACTGGGCCTGTTGAAATGCGGTGATCTGGTGCAGCCACCGTTCCTGCGTCGCGGCGATGAGCGCTTCCTTGCCGGAGAAGCGGCTGTAGATGGTGCCCACCGAGACACCGGCGCGTTCCGCGACATCGGCGATGGTCAGGCCGCCGGTACCGCGCTCGGCGATCAGCGTCTGCGCGGCGTGCAGGATGCGCTCCATGGCGGCGCGGCTTCGCTTCTGCTGCGGGGGCGGAGGCACGTTCTCACTGGTCACACCCGGCATTCTGGCACCTTCAAAAAAGTAGAATCTGAATTCAGGTTCATGTTATGGTGATGGAGCAGGGTTTGAAAACGCACGGGTGAAGCCCCTCTGCCCTTCGGCAAGGGCGCCGAACGACGCCGACGCCGACGCCGCCCACGCTCTGCGAAACCGAGACCCCACCCGTTCACGAGAAGGTGACGCACATGTCTGACCCGAAGACGCCGCCGCATCCGGTCACGTACTACCCGGTCGTCACGCAGGAACTGTTCCGGTCCAACGCCGAACGGATCAAGGACAAGCCCTACGCGAAGTACTTCAGCGGCGACATGCGGCTCCGCGAGGAAGTCCTGCCGTACCTGAAGGAGGCATTGGCCCCGGAGGACACGCTGTCCTCCCAGCCGGCGGACCTCAACACACTCCTCGACCCCGGATACCACCGACGGGAGATGGGGTTCGGCCTCACGAGGACCGGCCACCCCTACGTCGCCGGCCTGAACCGCTTCCCCGGCTGCACCGCGGAGATGTTCACCTGGTGGATGTGGTGGCACTCCGTCGAGCCCGAGCGCTACTCCCTGTGGCACCCCTACTGCCACGTGCAGTCCGTTCCTCGCAACAAGGACGTGCTCACCCAGCCCGGCCTCAGCGACTTCGAACGCATCATCGGCAACACTCACGACATCGTCGAATACCTCGGCCCGCAGCGCATGGAACTGGTCGCGAACTTCGTCGACCCGGCCGAACTGGGCCTGGACACCAGCCGTTTCGACGCGGCCGGATACCACGCCTACGCATGCGCGGACATCGAGGGCGGTGTCATGATCCACCTGGCCCGCGACACCGAGGACGGCTTCGAAGTCCGCAGCCGCTTCATCTTCGACCGGGGTGGTCCCGGCATCGACGCCGACGACGAGGCGGGTCGAGTGTTCGGCCATGGCATGGCCTACGAACTGTTCGTCCACCTCCAGAGCGAGTTCACCCACCTGTCGACGTTCCTCGCCGACCTCTACGGCGAGTTCGGCGCACAGCGTCCTTGAATCACGGAGTGCCTGCCGAAGTGATCGGCGTCCGCTCCGAGCCCCGCCCTTCGGCGCCTGCTCGGGTCAAGAATCCTCCCTGCCCATTGCCTCGGCGTGAACGTACACATCACCCTCGGCGACGTCGTCGACCTCCTCGGCTCGCACGGCGGAGAAGTCGGCCAGCTGCAGGATCCCGGTCAATGCCGTCTGCATGAGGAGAACGACCTCGGCGTAGCGCTTCCACTCCGGCGCCGCCGGGTCCTGCCGTTCCGCCACTGCCCGCATACCGGCCTCTGCCAGTTCTGGGGCGCTCCAGCGGACGTAGAGGCCTCCGGCGTACTCACCCTGGCTGTCGACTTCCACACGGACGCCGGGCTGTCCCGGCACTCCCGGACGCTCGACATACGCGGGAAGGCCGGCGCGGTGGAGTTCTCGGCAGACCCGGCCTGCCAGGTCGTACCCAGCGGCGATGACTTCCTCCGAAGCGTAAGGGTGACCTTGTGCCTTGGCTCTGGCTCGACCCGCGGGGTCTATGAACGTCACTGGGCGTCTCCCAGGCGTGATGCGTGCTCGGATCTTGGACGGAGCCGGGTGAACGACGAAGGGCGCGAAGACGTCTCTCTGTGCGTCAGAGGAACCAAGGAAGAGATCCTTCGCGAGGTCGGCCTGCCCATGCGCAGCTGAGAGAGCGGGCTCGGCTGGGCGGTGTCTCGGGCCGACCGGGGGTTGTCCACGGGGAAGTGGTGGCGGGTCAGAGTCGGCGTCACTGATTACTCCGCGCCCGCAGTGGTCAGCCTCAGTGTGAGCTCTGCGCCGGCCAGCATACGTGTGATCTCGATGGGAAGATTGTTGAACTCGGTCATTACCACGTCGGCCGGATCGACTCGTTGAGTCTGCCCGTCTCTTCCCTGTGCCTCGATGGCGTAACGATAACCGCGCGGAGCATGGGGATCGTCGGCTACGACCCAGCGCGCGCCGTACCGCTGGATGAGATAGCCGGCCACGTAGAAGAGGAGGTCCGTGTGAAGCGTGACCCAGTCCGACTGTTCGAACTCGCTGAGTGGGAGCTTGGACACGTAGTCCTGCAGCGGCGGAATCAACTGCTGAGGGTCGCGCGAGTAGACATCTGGCGGCAACCCGAGCATGTCGGCCACATCCATGATGACCCGCCGCCCGTGTTCAACCCACACTGATACGTCGGGGCTTGGTGGCGTTGCCATGGGGGACATCTTTCATTGCGGCTGACTCATCTAGGGCAGGTCCGAATTCGATGAATATATTTCGATCACCGTCGAACACGGGAGCAATGCTCATGACCTGTGGATCGGCCTCGGGTTGGACGCGTACTTTCCCGAGTGATCGACTTCTGGTCATCGAGTAGGCCAACGTTGCACCGTCGGCCGGGAAGGCAGGCCCGTGCTTAGCGTAGTGAACGCCGATGGAACGACTGAGACCGGCTCCCTGATCGACGACATCGTCCGCGAGGGCGCGCGGCGGATGCTGGCCGCCGCCCTGGAAGCTGAAGTCAACACCTATATAGCCAAGTTGACCGATCAGCGTGACGACCACGGACGCCGCCTGGTGGTCCGCAACGGCTACCACCAGGCGAGGATGGTCACGACCGCGGCCGGCGTGGTCGAGGTGAAGGCCCCGCGGGTGAACGACAAGCGCATCGACGCGGCCACCGGCGAGCGGATGCGGTTCTTCTCGGCGATCGTCGTAGCCGCAGTCGGCGAGGAGCAGCATGGAGCGGTCCAGGGCGCCCAGCAGGCGCTGCCCGTAGGGGAGTTCGCTTTCGCTCTCGGGGCCGAACGCGGCGGCGAGCGTGGGAGCGGGTGCCGCACTCGGTGAGCACCACCAGCCGCAGCAGCGGGTAGCCGCTCCCTGCGATCTCCGCTGCGCTTGTGATATCGCCAGGTGACCTGGGGGTTGTCGGGGACGTGCAGGAAGGTGCCGTCCACAACCACAAGGCGCCACCCGCGCCAGCGCACGCCTGGCTGCCCGGGGCGGCCGAGGGACCGGAAAGGATTTCGAACAGCCGCAACCGTGTTGGGTCGCTCGACCTTCCTTGAACTCGTAAGAGCACGCCGACGCTCCCGGCGCCGCGGCTGGCGATGTCAAAGATGTTTGACTTGCTACGCGCCACGGGCGTACGTTAGCGATGTCAAAGGTTTTTGACATGGGAGGAATCATGGCCGCAGCAGAGCCGCACCTCAACGGCGACGAGCCGGTCCGGATGACCGTCATCGAGCGCACCGTATGGGCCTCTCTGGTCACCGTCATCGTGTCCTCGGGCGCCTACCTCGCGCTCATCGTGTCCCGTCTGTCGTCCCGACCGGTCGCGGAGATCTCCTGGGTGGGTCCCATGTTGTGGACCGTGGGTCTGGCCGTCGCCGGCACGGTCCTGCTCACGATCGTGTTCACGGTCGCCGCCGAGGCCAACCGGCGCGGCGGGTGCTCACCGGCCAGCCGCGGCGAGGTGACCTCCGACGTCCGCGACCAGGAGATCGGCCGGCTCGGCTGGCGGGCCTCGATGAGCGTGATCAGCGTCGGCTTCGGTGGCGCCCTCGTCCTGGCGATGCTCGACGCCGACACATTCTGGATCGGCAACCTGCTCTTCCTGTTCGGCACCGCCGGCGCGATTACGGAGGCCATCACGAAGATCGTTCTGTACCGGCGAGGCTTCTGATGAGTCCCAAGCCCACCAGGGTCACCAACCGGATCCGGGCACTGCGCGCGGACGCCGACGCGATGACCCAGGCCGACCTCGCCCGCCGCCTCGGCGTCACCCGCCAGACAGTGATCGCGATCGAGCAGGCACGCTACTCCCCCTCGCTGGAGATGGCGTTCCAGATTGCGCGGGTCTTCGGCCTGCCGCTCGACGCGGTCTTCCAGTACGAGACGCCGCACGACTGACGCGCGGCGCGATCCACCCCATGGCTGCCTTGGAGGCGGCTTCCATGACCAACGTGAAACGCACGGCCCGGATCACCGGCCTGGCCTACCTCGGCCTCGCGATCTCCGGCCTGCTCGGCTATCTCCTGATCCGCGGCCAGCTCTACGTGCCCGACGACGCCACGCGGACGGCCGCGAACCTCGTCGCGCACGAAGGACTCGCCCGCCTCGGCATCGTCACGGACATCGCCATGGTGCTCACCCAGGCCGTCACCGCAGTGTCGTTCTGGAATCTGTTCCGCCCGGTCCACCCCGTCGCCGCCGGCTCGATCGCGGCGTTCGGGCTGGTGAACTCGGTGGTGATCCTCATCGCCACCGCATGCTGTGCCACGGCCCTCGACGTGGCCCTGCGCGCCGACGCGACGTCGACCAGCGACGCGCTGCTGCTCTACGACCTCAACAGTGCCGCCCTCAGCCTCGCAGGCCTGTTCTACGGGCTATGGCTGATCCCCATGGGATGGCTCGCCGGCCGCTCCGGGTACATGCCCCGACCGCTCGGCTGGATCCTCATCGGCGGTGGCGTCGGATACGTCCTGAGCGTCCTCATCGCCTCGCTCGTCCCCGGCACTCCCAGCGTCGCCTACGCGTTCACCGTGCCCGCCACGATCGGTGAGCTCTGGATGGTCGGATACCTGCTCACCAAGGGCGTGGCGGACCGGCCCACCGCAGACGGTCGACCGACGACCAGCCGTGCGGTGGCGCGGCAGCGACACGAGCCGAGAGCCGATCAACCTCCGATCGCGCCACCCGAAACCCCTTTACTGTCTTCCCCCTGCTGCGATCCCACCATCCACCCGCACCCGGACCCGGCCCCAAAGGCCGCAGACACAACCGCCGACTGAGGCCAGGCGCCCCTGCGACTGCGGACGCCTGGCAATCGGGCGAGCCGGTGTCGGCACTGACGTCCAGGCCGACGTCACCGCCGAAGCCCTTCGGATTTGCTCAGCATCCTCGTGTTTCACCCGAACCCACGGATGCATCGGGCTGACACACACCGGTGGACCCGCGGGTTCGCGCTGAAGGACCTTCGGTTCCCCTGGAACCCACGGGGATCTCGGCCCGGGACTCCCGAAGCTACGGCGAGCCGCAAAGTAGCCCGGGTCGTGGGTCAGGTCTCACGTCTGGCGCAGGCACATGCTGCAGTCTCATCTTGACAAGCCGTTCCCCATCAGGTCAGCAGCAGGACCTTGCCGTCCAGCCCTCCCCGCTCGAACAGCTCCGACGCGGCGGCGACCTCGGCCAGCGGGTAGCGCGCCGCGACGCCCAGCCGCAGCTCGCCCTTGTCGAGCAGCCCGACGAGGTGGGCGAGGTCGTCGCCGTCCGCGCTCACGTAGAACATCTGCGCGTCGATCCCGGGCCGCTCGAAGGCCTCGACGATGGACCGCAGCCGACCGCCGGGCCGCACCGCGCCGCCGACGTCCAGGCCGGTGGTGTCCAGGACCACGTCGTAGGTCTCGCCCGGCACATCGGCGGGCGCGGTGAAGACCGCGCCCGCACCGAGATCCCGGGCCGTGGCGACAGCCGCGGGCCGGCGCACCAGCGCGTCGACGGTCGCGCCGAGCGACCGGCCGAGCTGGACGCCGAACCGGCCCACCCCTCCGGTCGCGCCGGTCACCAGGAGACGCTCCCCGGGCCGCAGCCCGGCGGACCTCAGCGCCTGGTAAGCGGTCAGGGCCGCCAGGGGCAGGGCAGCCGCCTCGACCAGCGGGACGGACGTGGGGGCGGCCGCGAGCTGCCCGGCGGGAACCGCGACCAGCTCGGCCCAACTGCCCCGCAGGGGGTTGCCGTACTGGGCCGTGAGGCCGACGACCCGGTCGCCGGGCCGGAAGGCGCCGCCGCCGTCCACCACGACGCCGGAGATGTCGTTGCCGAGGGTGGCCGGCAGGGTCTGCGGCAGGAAACCGTCGCGGACCTTCCCGTCGACGGGGTTGAGGCTGCTGGCGACGACGGCGACGAGGACCTCGCCCGGCTCGGGAACCGGGACGGGCAACTCGCGGACGGCGAGCACGTCCGTGCCGCCGTGGGCGGTGATGTGAATCGCTCTCATGCCGCCGAAGCTAAGGTGTCACACCAATGTGAGGGTCAAGTGATGCGCGCCACGCAGGGAGGTGACGGGCGGTGCAGATCGGCGAACTGGCGAGGCGCTGCGCAGTGCCGGTCCGGCTGCTGCGCTACTACGAGGAACAAGGCCTGCTGCACCCGGGGCGTACGGCCGCCGGGTACCGGACCTACACGAGCGGCGACGTCGAGACGGTGCGTCGGATCCGGCAACTGCTGGCCGCCGGGCTGCCCACCGCGATCATCGCCGAGGTGCTCCCCTGCCTCGTCGCGGAAGGGCGCGACCTCGTGCCGGCCTGCGCGGACCTGGTCGCCAAGCTGCGCCACGAGCAGGAGCGCATCGACGCCACCGTCGACCGGCTCCTGGCCTCCCGCCGGCTGCTGCAGGAAGTGATCGACCGGCCCGTGCCAGCCTCGCCGGCAGAGGCCGTCGCCGAGGGCTGAGCCCGGATCCACGTGCGCCGTGAGGCGCTGACAAATCGAGCGGAGGTGAGAGGCCGTGCGCCACGAGGCGCTGTGATCCGCGTGCGGGTGTGAGACCCGCGCCGTCGTCCCGTCGCAGCGGGACGGCAGAAGCAGGGGGTAGCCGGGCCCGGCGAGTCGGCCGGATCTGGTGGAGAGCAGCCCCGACAGCGACGGGACGCACCGGAACTACCGGACGGTGCGGGTCCGGCAAGCGAGACGGGAAGGTGGATGCGAGGAACCAGCGGTGTAAAGCCCCTCAAGACCTCCGCCAGTGAGCACCGCCGATCAACCGCTTGGGTTGATCCATAGCTGGATCGCCAGGCCGAGACCGATCAGCGCGACGAGACAGCGCAGGATGCTGGCCGGTAGGCGCCTGGTGATGCGGGGGCCGAGGGTGGAGCCGACGAACATGCCCACGCCAAGGGGGCCGACGGCCGTCCAGTCAACGGGTCCCACGGTGGCGAACACAGCGGCAGAGGTGAGGGCCGCCGCGCCGACAAGCATGTTCTTCAGGGCGTTGGCAGTGGGCAGGCGCCACTCGGCGGTGATCAGGAGAAGAGCGAGGATCATCACACCGGATCCGGCGCCGAAGTAGCCGTTGTAGAGCGACATCGCGGTCAGCCCGAGGGGCATGATCACGCGCCAGGCGCGCGGCGGACGGCCGGGCCGGTGTTGGTGGTGGCGGGTGGCGAGCCGGGGCTGGGCGAGCACCGTGAGGGAACCGGCGGCCACCAGGAACGGCACGATGCCGGCGAAGGCGCCTGGCGGGGTGGACAGCAGCAACACGGATCCCGCCGCTCCTCCCAGCGCGGCAACGGGGACCCAACGACGAAGCCACGGCCCCTGGTCGGCCAACTCGGGCCGGGAGGCGAGGGCCGCGCCGGGCCAGCAGGCCACGAGCGCGACGATGTTGACCACATTCGCCGCGAGGGCAGGAAGCCCCGCCGCGAGCAGGGCCGGGTAGGAGATGAGCGACGTGATGCCGCCCGCAGTCCCGACCAGCCCGGCGAGGACTCCGGCAGCGGTCAACAGCGCGAGGTCGCCGGTGCCGGTCATGACCGGGCCGCTTGGGCTGCGGATATGTGGGGGACGCTCGTGACGGGATTCACTGGAAGGGGCCTCCCTTGGTCCGGCCCGGCCAGAAGGCGGGCAGGCTGATGGAAGCCCTCGGGGTTTTTATCCCGTCAGGTGTGGGGCCGAAAGCCTCGGCCCTGGCGCCGCTCGGTCCAGTCCACCGGCACCCTGATTGTCGTCACTTGAGGCGGGGCCGTCGCGGAACCCTAGGCGCAACCGCGAGCTGCCCGGATGGTATCAGCGGTGCGTGATCCATGTTCAAAAGGGCCAGCTCCGGGAGGAGATCCGGTGCCTCCCCCGCGCGTGAAGAGCCGCTGTCATGAATCATGAGCAAAGCCAACCTCTGTGAAGCTGGTGGTGACCACGGCGGTGCCGGGGAGGTCAGGGCCGGCCTGTGTCCCCGGCCCGGCGACCGCCCGGGCGAGCTGGTCGACGTCGACATCAAAGAGCTCGGCGCGGCACGGCGGTCGATGTGGGGCGTTCTTCGGGGGCCTGTACTACGCGGCCATGCGACCGGGGGAGGCGCTGGGGCTCCGCCGTTCCGACTGCGTGCTTCCGGCGTCGGGCTGGGGCCGTATCGAGCTGGCGGAGACCCGTCCCACGGCCGGGAAGTCATGGACGGACTCCGGGGAAGCCCATGACCGGCGCGGCCTGAAACAGCGGGCCCAGGGCGCAGGGAGCCGCCGAAAAACAACTTCTCGATCTTGATGGGGGTTACTCGGGTCTGAGGTTGTGTCCGGCGATGGCGGCGAGTTGTCGGGCCGTGGTCACGGTGAGGGGGCCGGTGGGAAACGTTTGGCCGAGGGCGGCGAGAACGGGTGTGGTTTCCCGGAGGGTGGCACCGATCCCGTTCTTGGACAGGCCAGTCGCCTCGGCGAGGGGTGCCTGTGCCATGGACCAGCGGTTCTTCAGGAGGTGGACAACAAGTTGGTCGGCGGCGGACAGGCGTCGGCCGCCTGCGCCGGGACCGCCGTCGGGGCGTTTGCCGGGAAGCAGGATCGGGGGGTGTTCGGCGAGGTAGGCGCGGTAGCGGATGACGAGGTCGTCGAAGGCTGCGGGTTCCAGGCCGGTGAGACTGGGGTGCCGGAGCCAGGCGGGCGTCTTGTCCCCGGGTGGGAACCGGCCGAACGACGTATCGCGGGGCGGTGGCGGAACTGGTGGGGCGAAGGGTTCGGGACGCAGCGTGTAGTTCCAGGATGCACATCGACGCGGAACTGCCCTGGAAGCCCTCCTGAACAAGATTTCGCTGCTGAGGGGCTGTCCATCCGTGAGGCGTTTGTGCTGCGAGACGACGGCGGGCAGGTGACCGAACAGATAGACGGCGTGGTCGAGTTGGATGGGGCTCCCTACCTCGTTGAGGTCAAGTACTGGGCGGATGCGCTCGGTAAGGGGCCCGTTGCTGAGCACTTGCTGCGGGTGTACGGCAGAGCCGAAGTCCGTGGCTTGATGATCTCGGCCTCGGGCTTCACGCAACCGGCCGTAGATGAGTGCCAGCGCGTCCTGGCTCAGCGCGTCGTTGTTCTCGGAGAGCTTCGTGAACTTGTGATGCTGCTGGAACGTGAGCAGCCTCTGGCCGAGTGGCTGCGGGAGAAGGCGTGGAGAGCCATGATCGATCGCGAGCCGCTTGCCATCTATGGTGTCCACTTCTGGCGCGGCTGCCCTCGGTGGGTACGTCGCTGCGAGCGGGCTTCCTGGCCTGCCTGAGCTGGGGCGCAGTCCACCAAGATCATTACGTCGTCATTACGCGATCACTGGCAAACGCCTGCTTCCGGCGGCATCCGCCTGCACATACAACAAGACCCCGGCCTCAGCGTTTCCGCTGGTGACGGGGTCTTTAGGCACCTCAGAAGGGGTGCCCCCGGCAGGATTCGAACCTGCGCACACGGCTCCGGAGGCCGTTGCTCTATCCCCTGAGCTACGGGGGCGTGTCTGGTGCGGGCTCTTGCTCGCGGCGACGGGTAGAACACTACCAGCTCCCTCGGGGTGTTCATGAACGGTTTAGGCGGGGGTCGGTGGGTCAGCGCTCGTGGGTGTGGTCCGGGCGGACACGGGCCGCGGTTCCGAGGGTCCGGGGTGAGTCAGCGCTCGGTGGGGTGATCCCTCGTACGGGGGTGGAAGTGGGGAAAAGCCGGACGCGGTGGCCGGTCCCGACCTACTCTCAAGTTGTGCCAGGCGCGTCGGGTCGGGTGCTTGTTGTGGACGACAACAAGGTCATCCGCCAGCTGATCAGGGTCAATCTCGAGCTGGAGGGGCTCGAGGTCGTGACCGCGTCCGATGGTGCCGAGTGTCTGGAAGTCGTCCATCAGGTGCGGCCCGATCTCGTCACTCTCGATGTTGCTATGCCCCGGCTTGACGGGCTTCGTGCTGCCGCCTTGTTGCGGGCTGATCCGCGGACTCGGGAGCTTCCGCTCGCGATCATCAGCGCCTGTACTCAGTACGAGGTCGAGAGCGGGCTCGACGCCGGCGTCGATGCCTTTCTTGCCAAGCCCTTCGAGCCTGCCGAGCTTGTTCAGCTCGTCCGTCATCTCATTGAGAGGGGGCGGCGGGGGCCGGACGGTCCGGATGGGGTGGCTTGTGAGGGGCAGGTGCAAGGGCAGGTGCAGGGGGCTCGGGAGGTGGCTCCTGAGTCTTCGGCCAGGCCCTGAGGGGCAAGGAGACTGTGTTCTTCCGGGGGTCCATATGTCGGAACCCCTTAAACTCGGTCGCATTCCCACCCCTCCTCTCCCATACGCTGGATCCGTGATCCCCGTCGAGCTCTCGCGCATCGTTCTGCATGCGGTGCGCCTTGCCGTCGCCGAAGGGGCGCTCAGTGTTGATGTTCCTGAGCGGGTTGTCGTGGATGTGCCGGGGCCAGGGGGGTGCGGGGACTACGCCACCAACGTTGCTCTGCAACTTGCTCGCCCTGCCCACCAACCCCCCCTCCACGTTGCCGAGATCCTCCGCCCCCATCTCGCCGCCGCGCCTGGAGTCTCCCGCGTCGACATCACCGGGCCGGGGTTCCTCAACATCAGCCTCGACACCGTTCACCGCACCGCCGCCGCCCACACCCTCGTCCGCCAGATCCGCACCCAAGGCATCCGCTTCGGGTACAGCGACGCCCTCGCCGGACAGGTCATCGAGCTCCGCGTGCCGTATGAGATTCGTGCCGAAGTCGTCGCGGAGGCGGTTGCCCGGATCGTCGGGTCCCAGGGCGGGCGTGTTGAGATCGAGCACGGGGAGCCGGTCAATCTGCGGCCCGTGCCCGCGCCTGAGGATCCTGCTCCTCTCGGTGCCGACGCCGCTCGCTGGGCGCTGCTCCATCCCGCTCCGCACGACAGGCCCCGTATCACCGCCGACCATCTTGTGCAGCGCGAGGCCAACCCCCTCTTCCGCGTCCGCTACGCCCACGCCCGCACCCGGGCCCTCGTACGCAACGCAGCCCGCCTCGGGTTCACCCCCGACGGTGACCTGACCGATGAGAATCCCGGCGCCGCCCACGACAGCGACGACCTTTTCATCGCCCTCACCTCCCACCCCCGCATCCTCACCTCCGCGGCCACCGACCGCGCGCCCCATCGTCTTGCCCGGCATCTCGTCACCGTCGCCGATGCCGTGCTCGCCCTCGCGCCCTCCGTCCTGCCGTTCGGCGAGGAGAAACCCTCGGCCGCCCACCGTGACCGGCTCGCGCTCGTCGACGCCGCCGGGACGGTGCTCGCCGGTGGCCTCTCCCTCCTCGGCATCGACGCCCCCGATCACCTCTGAGGACCGGCACCAGCCGAGTCGGAAACGTCAAGAACTCCGCCGGCCTCAGAACCGCGACCGACCGCGACAGACCCCAGAGAGCAGCCCCACACCATGAGCCGTTCCGCCCACCCCGCCGGACCCCGTCACGCCGACGTCCTTCCCGAAGGGCACTACTCCGCCCCGCCCGCCGATCTGAACGCCCTCGACCCCAAGGTGTGGGCCGAGACGGTCAGCCGGGGTGCCGATGGTGTCGTCAGCGTCGGCGGTGTCGACGTCAAGCGGATCGCCGAGGAGTTCGGTACGCCCGCCTACGTGCTCGACGAATCCGACTTCCGGGAGCGCGCCCGCGCCTGGCGTACCGCCTTCGGGCCCGGCGCCGACGTCTTCTACGCCGGCAAGGCTTTCCTCTCCCGCGCCGTCGTGCGGTGGCTGGAGGAGGAGGGGCTCAACCTCGACGTCTGCTCCGGGACCGAGCTCACCACCGCCCTCTTGGGCGGTATGCCCGCCGAGCGCATCGCCTTCCACGGCAACAACAAGTCCGATCGTGAGATCACCGCCGCCATCGAGGCCGGCGTCGGGCGGATCGTGCTCGACTCCTTCCAGGAGATCGTGCGCGTCGCTCATATCGCGCAGTCCCTCGGCAAGCGGCAGCGGGTACTGATCCGGATCACCGTCGGGGTCGAGGCGCACACCCACGAGTTCATCGCCACCGCCCACGAGGACCAGAAGTTCGGGATCCCGCTCGCCGGCGGGCAGGCCGCCGAGGCCGTGCGGCGTGCCCTGCTGCTCGACGGGCTCGAACTCATCGGGGTCCACTCCCACATCGGGTCCCAGATCTTCGACATGTCCGGCTTCGAGGTCGCCGCACATCGCGTGGTCGGGTTGCTGCGCGACATTCGGGACGAGCATGGGGTCGAGCTGCCCGAGGTCGATCTGGGGGGTGGGCTCGGGATCGCCTACACCAGTGACGACGATCCCCGTGAGCCTTACGAGATCGCCAAGGCCCTCACCGAGATCGTCACCCGTGAGTGTGACGGCGCCCGGCTGCGTACGCCCCGTATCTCCGTCGAGCCCGGACGCGCCATCGTCGGGCCCACCGCCTTCACCCTCTACGAAGTCGGCACCATCAAGCCTCTGAACGGGCTGCGGACGTACGTGTCCGTCGACGGGGGGATGTCCGACAACATCCGGACCGCGCTCTACGACGCCGAGTACAGCGTCTCCCTCGTCTCCCGCTCCTCCGACGCCGAGCCCATGCTCGTCCGTGTCGTCGGCAAGCACTGCGAGAGCGGGGACATCGTCGTCAAGGACGCCTTCCTGCCGGCCGATCTCGCGCCCGGCGACCTCATCGCCGTACCGGCCACCGGCGCGTACTGCCGCTCCATGGCCAGCAACTACAACCACGCCCTCCGCCCGCCCGTCGTCGCCGTCGACGACGGCGAGGCCCGCGTCATCGTCCGCCGCGAGACGGAAGAGGACCTGCTCCGCCTCGACGTCGGGTGACCACGTCGCGCGACAACGCGACAAGAAGTCGGGTGACAACTGCCGGATCGAAGATCTTCCGTCTTCGTCGCTCAGGTAGATGAAATACATGTCTCACGATCCGGACCAAGCCAAAAAAGGCCGGTCCGGTGAGTGAGACTGGTTCAACCGAAAGACCGTGCGTGCGTGGACCGTGCAGACTGGCAGTCTCGGTGGTCCAGGCGTCCGGGCGTCCAGGCGTCCGGGTAGTCCTGGCAGTCCGGGCAGACTACGAGTCACGGTCGTCGCCCGTACGGACGACGGTGGTACAGACGGTACAGACCGTATGAGGAAACGAGGTCGGATGATGCGTACGCGTCCGCTGAAGGTGGCGCTGCTGGGCTGTGGGGTCGTCGGCTCAGAGGTGGCGCGCATCATGACGACGCACGCCGACGATCTCGCCAACCGGATCGGGGCTCCTGTCGAGCTCGCCGGTGTCGCCGTACGGCGGCCCTCCAAGGTGCGTGAGGGGATCGACCCCGCCCTCGTCACCACCGACGCCACCGCGCTCGTCAAACGCGGCGACCTCGATGTCGTCGTCGAGGTCATCGGCGGGATCGAGCCCGCCCGCACCCTCATCACCACCGCCTTCGAGCACGGCGCCTCCGTCGTCTCCGCGAACAAGGCCCTGCTCGCCCAGGACGGGGCCGCCCTGCACGCCGCCGCCGAGGAGAACGGGCGGGACCTCTACTACGAGGCCGCCGTCGCCGGTGCCATCCCGCTCATCCGGCCGCTTCGCGAGTCCCTCGCCGGGGACAAGGTCAACCGCGTGCTCGGCATCGTCAACGGCACGACCAACTTCATCCTCGACAAGATGGACAGCACCGGGGCCGGGTATCAGGAGGCCCTCGACGAGGCCACCGCCCTCGGGTACGCGGAGGCCGATCCGACCGCCGATGTCGAAGGGTTCGACGCCGCCGCCAAGGCCGCGATTCTCGCGGGGATCGCCTTTCATACGCGTGTGCGGCTCGATGACGTCTACCGCGAAGGTATGACCGAAGTCACTGCCTCCGACTTCGCCTCCGCCAAGGAGATGGGCTGCACCATCAAGCTGCTCGCCATCTGCGAGCGGGCAGCGGACGGGGGATCGGTCACCGCCCGCGTGCACCCCGCGATGATTCCGCTCAGCCACCCGCTCGCCTCCGTACGCGGCGCCTACAACGCCGTCTTCGTCGAGTCCGACGCCGCCGGGCAGCTCATGTTCTACGGGCCCGGGGCCGGGGGCGCGCCCACCGCCTCCGCCGTGCTCGGTGACCTTGTCGCCGTCTGCCGCAACCGGCTCAACGGCGCCACCGGGCCCGGCGAGTCCGCGTATGCCGCCCTGCCCGTCTCGCCCATGGGCGATGTCGTCACGCGCTATCACATCAGCCTGGACGTCGCCGACAAGCCGGGCGTACTCGCCCAGGTCGCCACCGTCTTCGCCGAGCACGGGGTCTCCATCGATACGGTTCGGCAGCAGGGCAAGGACGGCGAGGCCTCCCTCGTCGTCGTCACGCACCGCGCGAGCGACGCCTCCCTCTCCGGGACCGTCGACGCGCTGCGCAAGCTCGACACCGTG
The DNA here is from genome assembly GCF_054729195.1 of Streptomyces sp. YIM S03343. Taxonomy (NCBI): domain Bacteria; kingdom Bacillati; phylum Actinomycetota; class Actinomycetes; order Kitasatosporales; family Streptomycetaceae; genus Streptomyces; species Streptomyces sp. YIM S03343. The sequence goes on along the minus strand of NZ_JBPUKX010000001.1, from coordinate 3,026,868 downwards.
CGGGGTGTCGCCAGCATCATGCGGGTTGAAGGAGAGTAACGAGCAATGACCCACCAATGGCGCGGAATCATCGAGGAGTACCGGGACCGGCTGCCGGTGTCCGACAGCACGCCGGTCGTGACGCTCCGCGAAGGTGGTACGCCGCTCGTACCCGCGCAGGTTCTCTCCGAGCGCACCGGCTGTGACGTCCATCTCAAGGTGGAGGGCGCCAACCCCACCGGGTCCTTCAAGGACCGCGGTATGACCATGGCCATCAGCCGGGCGAAGGAAGAGGGTGCGCAGGCCGTCATCTGCGCCTCCACCGGCAATACGTCGGCATCCGCCGCCGCCTATGCCGTGCGGGCCGGGATGGTGTCCGCCGTGCTCGTGCCGCGCGGCAAGATCGCCATAGGGAAGATGGGCCAGGCCCTCGTCCACGGCGCCAAGATCCTCCAGGTCGAGGGCAATTTCGACGACTGCCTCGACCTCGCCCGCGCCCTCAGCGACAACTACCCCGTCGCCCTGGTCAATTCGGTCAACCCGGCGCGGATCGAGGGGCAGAAGACCGCCTCGTTCGAGGTCGTCGACATGCTGGGCGACGCCCCCGACATCCATGTCCTCCCGGTCGGCAACGCGGGCAACATCACCGCGTACTGGAAGGGGTACAAGGAGTACGCCGCCGACGGCATCGCCGGCCGGACTCCGCGGATGTGGGGGTATCAGGCTTCGGGCAGCGCGCCGATCGTGCGCGGCGAGGTCGTCAAGGACCCGTCCACCATCGCCACCGCCATCCGCATCGGCAACCCCGCCTCCTGGCAGTACGCCCTCGCCGCGCGCGACGAGTCCGGCGGGCACATCGACGAGGTGACGGACCGTGAGATCCTGCGCGCCTACCGGCTGTTGGCCGCCCAGGAGGGCGTCTTCGTCGAGCCCGCCTCCGCCGCGTCCGTCGCCGGTCTGCTGAAGGCCGCCGAGCAGGGCAAGGTCGACGCCGGGCAGACCATCGTGTGCACCGTCACCGGCAATGGGCTGAAGGACCCCGACTGGGCCGTCGCCGGAGCGCCGCAGCCGGTCACCGTGCCCGTCGACGCCGCCACGGCGGCCGAGCGGCTCGGTCTCGCCTGACGGAGGCGTGCCCGGGTCCGACCCAGGACGGCCGGGGCCCGGTGCAGGTTCTTCCGAGGACCTGCCCGGGTCCGGTCGGGCCGGGTCGAAGGCCGTCGAAGGCCGGCCGCGGAACGCCCGAGCAGCCCGAGTACGGCACGCGGGTACGGCATGAGGGGTGCACAAGAGGCCGACGACACGCATCGTGCGCCTCCTGTGCGCCCTATGTCGTGACTGAACCTTCCTTCGATAAGCTGTACTGAACCCGCCCGCCGCATATGCCTCCACCGCGTCCCTAGGGTCTGTCTGGAGACAGACCCTTGCCGGCCGCGCACGGTCGCAGAGGGCCCGGCGTCGCGCCGCCCCCGCGCGCCGCGGGCGTAGGTCGCCCCGTGTCGTTCGTGTCACATTCCCCCACCTCGATCACCTTCAGCCTCACGCATTACGCAGTTCCACGAACCACCCAGTTCCACGAACCACCCAGTTCCACGAAGTACACAGCTCACGAATCACGCAGTTCAAGGAGAGTCAACGAGCGATGGCCGGTCCAGCGTTCCGCGCCGCCGCCGTGCGGGTGCGCGTCCCCGCCACCAGCGCCAATCTCGGCCCGGGCTTCGACGCCCTCGGCCTCGCGCTGGGGCTCTACGACGACGTGGTCGTCCGGGTGGCCGACTCCGGGTTGCACATCGACATCGCCGGCGAGGGCAGCGAGACCCTGCCGCGTGACGAGAAACACCTTCTCGTACGGTCCCTGCGCACCGCCTTCGACCTGCTCGGCGGACAGCCGCGCGGTCTTGAGATCGTCTGCGCCAACCGCATCCCGCACGGCCGCGGCCTCGGCTCCTCCTCCGCCGCCATCTGCGCCGGTATCGTCGCCGCGCGCGCCGTGACCATAGGCGGCGAGGCGAGGCTCGACGACACCGCGCTGCTGGAGCTCGCCACCGAGATCGAGGGTCACCCCGACAATGTCGCGGCCTGTCTGCTGGGCGGGTTCACCCTCTCCTGGCTGCAGGGCGGCGCCGCCCGCGCCATCAGGATGGAGCCCTCCGGTTCCATCGTTCCGGTGGTTTTCGTGCCCGGGAAGCCGGTGCTGACCGAGACCGCCCGCGGACTGCTCCCGCGTACCGTTCCGCATGTCGACGCCGCCGCCAACGCGGGCCGTGCCGCGCTGCTCGTCGAGGCGCTGACCAGACGCCCCGAGCTGCTGCTGCCCGCCACCGAGGACCGTCTCCACCAGGAGTACCGCGCGCCCGCCATGCCGGAGAGCATCGCGCTCGTCGAACTGCTGCGCGCCGACGGCATCCCCGCCGTCATCTCCGGCGCAGGGCCCACGGTGATGGCGCTGGCCGACGCGGCCACCGCCGACAAGGTGGAGGCACTGGCGGGCGAGGAGTGGGCCGCCAACCGGCTCGCCCTCGATCTGCGTGGAGCGAGTGTGCTGCCGCTTGCGTCGTGACACCCGATTGCCGGATTTGGAGAGGGGGAATGTTTGTTGGATCCGGTAGTGTTAATCTCAAGTCTGCACCCGACCCCACCATGGCGAGGTGCTTCGTGTCCCCGTTCGGGACAGACATTCTTCCGGGAGCTCCCCAAGCCGCACTGTGTTCCGTACGTCGTATATGGGCAATATGCCGTACGCGCGCACTGAACGGCCCGCGGGGCACGCTCCGGAATCGGTGCAACCACACCACGTGACACCCGGTGTCACGACTCGGGGTAGCGCCATCACCAGATATCTCTTCCGCCGTTTTGGCGGACCACCGCCCCGGCTTGGTTCACAGGAACAGGACCGATGCCGGGCAGCACAACCGGTCGCCGAGCCAGACAGGCCGACGTCCGCTCCAGGGAAGGACCCTTCGTGAGCGACACCACCGATCTGATGGGCGCACGTGTCGAGGAGACCGCTGCCGCGCCCGCCACGGACGCCTCCGCGCCTGCCACCGGTGCCGGCTCCCGGCGGCGCCGTGGCACCGGTCTCGAGGGCATGGTGCTGGCCGAGCTGCAACAGGTCGCATCCGGCCTCGGTATCAGGGGCACCGCGCGTATGCGCAAGAGCCAGCTGATCGAGGTCATCAAGGAGGCCCAGGCCGGGGGCGCCCCGGCCCCCAAGACGACGGCCGCGGGCGACGCCGCCGAGACCAAGCCGAAGCGCCGCAGCACGTCTCGGACCCGTACGGCCGAGTCGCCCGCCGCCGAGAGCGCCGCGGCCCAGGCCCCCGCCGAGCAGGCCACGGCCCAGCAGCAGATCGAGATCCCCGGCCAGCCGTCCGGCAAGGCGGCCGCCGCGGCCGAGCAGGCCGCGCCCGCCGAGGAGGCCCCCGCCGAGCGCCGCCGGCGCCGCGCCACCGCCGAGGCCGGCAGCCCCGCGAGCAGCAGCGCCGAGACGATCGCCGCCGAGGCCAAGAGCGAGCCCAAGGCCGAGACCCCGGCCCCGCAGGGCGACGCCGGTGAGGGTGCCGAGGGCCGCCGCCGGGACCGCCGTGAGCGCGGCCGGGACCGTGACCGGGACCGCCGCGGCGGCAAGGGCGACGAGCAGCAGGGCCAGGGCGGCCAGCGCCAGCAGCAGAACCAGCAGCAGGGCGGCGGCCGTCAGGAGCGCCCGGACCGCCAGGAGCGCCAAGAGCGCCCGGACCGTCAGGAGCGGCAGGACCGCAACGCCGGTCCGCAGGACGACGACGACTTCGACGGCGGCCGCCGCGGCCGCCGCGGGCGCTACCGGGACCGCCGGGGCCGTCGCGGCCGTGACGACATGGGTACCGAGCCCCAGCTCGCCGAGGACGACGTCCTGATCCCCGTCGCGGGCATCCTGGACATCCTCGACAACTACGCGTTCATCCGCACCTCCGGCTATCTGCCGGGCCCCAACGACGTGTACGTCTCCCTCGCCCAGGTCCGCAAGAACGGGCTGCGCAAGGGCGACCACCTCACCGGTGCGGTCCGTCAGCCGAAGGACGGGGAGCGCCGCGAGAAGTTCAACGCGCTGGTGCGGCTCGACTCCGTCAACGGCATGGCGCCCGAACACGGCCGCGGCCGACCGGAGTTCACCAAGCTGACCCCGCTCTACCCGCAGGACCGGCTCCGTCTGGAGACCGACCCGGGCGTGCTGACCACCCGGATCATCGATCTGGTGTCGCCGATCGGCAAGGGCCAGCGCGGTCTGATCGTGGCCCCGCCGAAGACCGGCAAGACCATGATCATGCAGGCGGTCGCCAACGCGATCACGCACAACAACCCCGAGTGCCACCTGATGGTCGTCCTCGTCGACGAGCGTCCGGAAGAGGTCACCGACATGCAGCGGTCGGTCAAGGGCGAGGTCATCTCCTCGACCTTCGACCGTCCCGCCGAGGACCACACCACGGTCGCCGAGCTGGCCATCGAGCGCGCCAAGCGCCTGGTGGAGCTGGGTCACGACGTCGTCGTACTGCTCGACTCGATCACCCGTCTGGGCCGTGCGTACAACCTCGCCGCCCCCGCCTCCGGCCGCATCCTGTCCGGTGGTGTCGACTCCACGGCCCTCTACCCGCCGAAGCGCTTCTTCGGCGCGGCCCGCAACATCGAGGACGGCGGCTCGCTGACCATCCTCGCCACCGCCCTGGTGGACACCGGGTCCCGCATGGACGAGGTGATCTTCGAGGAGTTCAAGGGCACCGGCAACATGGAGCTCAAGCTCGACCGGAAGCTCGCCGACAAGCGCATCTTCCCCGCGGTGGACGTCGACGCGTCCGGCACCCGCAAGGAGGAGATCCTGCTCGGCGCCGAGGAGCTCGGTGTCGTCTGGAAGCTGCGCCGGGTGCTGCACGCGCTCGACCAGCAGCAGGCGATCGAGCTGCTCCTCGACAAGATGAAGCAGACCAAGTCGAACATTGAGTTCCTGATGCAGATCCAGAAGACCACGCCGACGCCCGGCAACGGCGACTAGGCGCTCCGCGCGGGAAAGCCGCGATGGGCCGTCGGTTGTCTGCTGGCCCGTCGCGGCTTGGTCGCGCAGTTCCCCGCGCCCCTTTCGGGCGCGGCCGCACCGTAGTCGACTTCGCCCGGGCCTCTTAGGGCTAGATCTGCTGCAACTTGGGACTAGATCTTCTGCAACTGCCGTTGAATTCGCTTCAGTTGGGACATGACAGCCGACTAGGATAGGCACAGCCTGCACACAGGCCGCTCGGTGCACAGCTCTCGCAGCTGTAACATCGGGCGGCCTTTCGGCGCAGTACGGAGGGGCGCTTTCTGCGCGCTCTCCCAACACGTGTCTCACTGGGGGGACTTCCTTGACCACACCCATGTCCGGCAAGGCTCGCCATAAGCGCCGGATACGCATCGTGCTGCCCCTGGCCGCGGCCGGTGTCGCCGCCGGCGTCGCGGCGGCGCTCCTCAGCTCGACGGCGAACGCGGCTCCGGTGCTGCCCAAGCCCACCGTGAAACCCGACGTCTCGGGTTCCCCGTCCCAGGCGGAACTGAAGCGGCGCTTCGACGGCGCCATCGCCCAGAACGACGTTCCCGGGCAGAGCAGCGCCAAGACGTCGCTCAGCGCGAGCACCTCGGGCACCTCGATCAGCCCGTACATCATCGGCGGCAGCACGACCACCATCAGCTCCGCGCCCTGGATGGCGCAGCTCTGGTACTTCGATGACAGAGGCACCGCCTCCACCACCGACGACATCGGCTTCTTCTGCGGTGGCACGGTCGTCTCGCCGTCGAAGATCCTCACCGCCGCGCACTGCGTCAAGGGCTACAACTGGGCGGCCAACGGCGGCGTCGTCACCGGCAGCACCCAGCTGTACGACGGGGACCTGCACGGTGGCCAGGGCACTGGCGTGCTGCGGCAGTGGAACCACCCGTCGTACAACCCGAACACGATCGACAACGACATCGCCGTGCTCACCCTCGCCGTCCCGGTCAAGGCCACGCCGATCCGCATGGTCACCTCCGGCGACACTGCGTCCTACGCGACCGGCACCTCGGCGAAGGTCTACGGCTGGGGCCGCACCAGCTCCACCACGCAGGACATCTCGCAGACGCTGAAGACGGCGACGCTGCCGATCAAGTCGGACACCACCTGCTCGAACGCCTTCCCCGTCGACTTCATCAAGGGCCACATGGTGTGTGCGGGCACGCCCGCCACCGGCAGCGACACCGGCACCACCACCGCCTGCAACGGCGACTCCGGCGGCCCGCTCGTCGTGAACGGCCGGGTCGCCGGCGTGGTCTCCTGGGGCGTCAAGGACTGTGTGACGAAGGGCGCCTACAGCGTCTTCAGCAAGGTCACCACGTACACCGGCGCTGCCTACGCGCAGATCGACGACGGCAACCTGAGCTACAAGGACGGCAAGGCCGACCTCTTCCTGCGCAACTCCTCCACGAAGACCGGCTACGAGAAGGACTCCAAGAGCACGTCCCTCGGCTCCGCGATCTCGCTGGGCAACTGGGACGGCGTCAACCTGGTCCGCCAGGCCGACCTCAACCGGGACGGCTACCAGGACTTCGTCTACCGGGTCAGCTCCACCGGTGATGTCTGGTGGGACCACTTCGTGCTCAACTCGGCCCGCACCTCGGGCTCCTGGACCAGCACGAAGCTGTTCTCCAACTGGAAGACCCGCACCCGGATCATCACCCCGGGCGATGTCACCGGCGACTACCTGCCCGACATGCTGTCCGTCGACTCCGGCGGCAAGCTGTGGATCTACCCCGGCAAGGGCAACGGCACCTTCGGCTCGCCGTCCGCGGTCGGCACCGGCTGGAGCCAGTACAACATGCTCCTCGGCCACGGCGACTTCAACGGTGACGGCAAGGCCGACCTGCTCGCCCGCAAGTCCAGCACCGGCGACCTGTACCTCTACAAGGGCACCGGCAAGAACGGCAGCGGCGCGTTCTCGGCCCGTGTGAAGGTGCGCAGCGCCTGGACCGGCTACAACGCCTTCGCGGCCGTCGGTGACGTCAGCGGCGACGGCAAGGCCGACTTCCTGGCCCGTGCGACCAACGGCACCCTGTACCTCTACAAGGGCACCGGCAAGGCCACCACCGACATCTTCGCCACCCGGGTCTCGCTCGGCACCGGCTACCAGAAGTACGACATCTTCGGCTGACAGCAGATTCGGTATCGGGTGGACCCGGTATCGGCTGGTATCCGCCGGAAAACCGGAAAAGACGCAGGTGACCGGGGTGCGCTCCGGTCACCGGTCACCCAGAGTGCCCATCGCCCCCGGCGGTGGGCACTCCGCGCTGTAGGACCACTGGCAACACTGTGCAACCCTTTCCCGAGTTTCGCCGTCTGACCAGTCGGGGTGACGATGGTCAGGTGCGCCGCTGTCGCCCGCACCGGGCCCGACCCTGAACGCAGGGGGTTACCGACCGGAGACACGAAACCGAGGAGCGCATGTCTGCCGAGAGCACGCCGGAACCCGGCATACCGGGGGAGAACGGCACCAGTGAGAGCCCCGGCCACCGAGCGGGGGGCCGCCGCCGCGGAAAGGCGGGCGGCCCGCGTCCCAAGGGTCTTCGGATCATGGCCTGGACCGCCGCGGGCGTCATCGTGCTCGGCGGCACCGGCGCCGGATATGTCTACTTCAAGCTCAACGGCAACATCAAGACCGTCGACATCAACCAGGCGCTCGGCACCGACCGGCCGAAGAAGGTCGACAACGGCTCCGAGAACATCCTGGTCCTCGGCTCCGACAGCCGCTCCGGCGGCAACAAGAAGATCGGCGGCGGCACCGACGACGGCAGCGCCCGCTCGGACACCGCGATGATCATCCACGTCTACGAGGGCCACAAGCGGGCCAGCGTGGTCTCCATCCCGCGCGACACCCTCGTCGACCGGCCCCGGTGCACCGACACGCACGGCGTCAAGCACGCCGCCGCGTCCCATGTGATGTTCAACGAGTCGTACTCCACCGGCGGCGCCGCCTGCACCGTCAAGACCGTCGAGTCCCTCACCGGCATCCGCATGGACCATTACCTGGAAGTCGACTTCAAGGGCTTCGAGAAGCTCATCGACGAACTCGGCGGGGTCCGGATCACCACCACCAAGGACATCAGCGACCGGCAGAGCCACCTCGACCTCAAGGCCGGCACCCACACCCTCGACGGGCAGCAGGCCCTCGGCCTCGTCCGCACCCGGCACGGTGTCGGTGACGGCTCCGACCTCGGGCGCATCCAGCTCCAGCAGGCGTTCGTCAAGGCGCTGGCCGACCAGGTCAAGCATGTCGGCATCCTGACCAACCCCAAACGGCTGCTCGACCTCGCCGACACCGCCACCAGCGCCGTCACCACCGACTCCGACCTCGGCTCGGTGAACTCCCTGATGTCCTTCGCCGATGGGCTCAAGGGCATCAGCTCGTCCCATATGAAGATGATCACGATGCCCGTGCGGTACGACCCCGCGAACCCCAACCGCGTGATCGTCGCCGAGGCCCAGGCGAAGCTCGTCTGGGACGCCCTGGAGAATGACCGCCCGATCCCGGCCGGCGCCACCAAGGGCACGGCGACGGGGGAGGCCAAGGGCGTTGTGACAGCGGCCTCAGAGGCCTCAGCGGGCCCGTCCGCGTCGGCGTCAGCGTCAGCGTCGTCCTGAACGCCGCCGTACGACACCTTCGTACAACACCTCGTACGGCACCTTCGTACGACACCTTCGTAGGCCCCGGGAATACCACAGAGGCGTTCCCGGTTTTGGGGGATGCGGCCAGTCCTGGCAGACTGGTACGTCGGCCCCGGTTCACGCCTTCGCAGCCCGCGACGGCGACCCGGCGCCCTCCCGAAAACTAGGAGACACCTTGAAGCGCGACATCCACCCCGAGTACGTCGAGACGCAGGTCAGCTGCACCTGCGGCGCGTCGTTCACCACCCGTAGCACGATCAAGTCCGGCGCCATCCGGGCCGAGGTCTGCTCCGAGTGCCACCCGTTCTACACGGGCAAGCAGAAGATCCTCGACACCGGTGGCCGAGTGGCCCGCTTCGAGGCCCGCTTCGGCAAGGCTGCGGCCGGCTCCAAGAAGTAGCGAGTCCCAGATCGCCGGTCCACGGCAGCGCCCGCACCGGGCGCTCCGGGACCGGCGTTTTTGGTCACCCGCCCTTCCCCCAGCCACGCCACCCGCAGTATTCAGGAGCCCCAAGATGTTCGAGGCCGTCGAGGAACTCGTCGCCGAGCACGCCGACCTGGAGAAACAGCTCGCCGACCCCACGGTCCACGCCGACCAGGCCAACGCGCGCCGGCTGAACAAGCGCTACGCCGAGCTCACCCCGATCGTCACCACGTACCGCTCCTGGAAGCAGACCGGCGACGACGTCGAGACCGCGCGCGAGCTGGCCGCCGACGACCCGGACTTCGCCGCCGAGGCCAAGGTGCTGGAGAAGCAGCGCGAAGAGCTGACCGAGAAGCTCCGCATGCTGCTGGTCCCGCGCGACCCCAGCGACGACAAGGACGTGATCCTCGAGATCAAGGCGGGCGCGGGCGGCGACGAGTCCGCCCTGTTCGCCGGCGATCTGCTGCGGATGTATCTGCGCTACGCCGAGCGGGTCGGCTGGAAGACCGAGATCATCGACGCGACCGAGTCCGAGCTGGGCGGCTACAAGGACGTCCAGGTCGCCGTGAAGACCAAGGGCGGCCAGGGCGCCACCGAGCCCGGACACGGCGTGTGGGCCCGCCTCAAGTACGAGGGCGGTGTGCACCGGGTGCAGCGCGTCCCGGCGACCGAGTCCCAGGGCCGTATCCACACCTCCGCGGCCGGTGTCCTCGTCACCCCCGAGGCGGAGGAGGTCGACGTGGAGATCAACCCCAACGATCTGCGCATCGACGTCTACCGCTCCTCCGGACCCGGCGGCCAGTCCGTCAACACCACCGACTCCGCGGTGCGCATCACGCACCTGCCCACCGGGGTCGTGGCCTCCTGCCAGAACGAGAAGAGCCAGCTCCAGAACAAGGAGCAGGCACTGCGTATCCTGCGCTCCAGGCTGCTCGCCGCGGCGCAGGAGGAGGCGGAGAGGGAGGCCGCGGACGCCCGCCGCAGCCAGGTCCGCACCGTCGACCGCTCCGAGAAGATCCGCACCTACAACTTCCCGGAGAACCGCATCTCGGACCACCGTGTCGGCTTCAAGTCCTACAACCTCGACCAGGTTCTGGACGGCGACCTCGACGCGGTGATCCAGGCGTGCGTCGACGCGGACTCGGCGGCCAAACTGGCGGCCGCCTGAGGCCCCCTGAGGCCGACTGAGACCGTCGGCAGCCCGCACCGCCGGACCATGGTCTGACCCCGTCCGACCGCCGGTCCGGACCCCACGGGGCACTGCGGCCGGACTCCGGTCGACCCCAGCCCGGCCCCGGTCGGACCCCTCGTACGGACACTTCGGAGGACTCGCGTGAACCTGCTGCTCGCGGAGGTGGCCCAGGCCACCCAGCGGCTGGCCGACGCCGGCGTGCCCTCGCCGCGCACCGACGCGGAGGAGCTCGCCGCGCATGTGCACGGTGTGAAGCGGGGCGAGCTGCACTGCGTCAAGGACTCCGACTTCGACGCCCGCTACTGGGAGGTCATCGCCCGGCGCGAGCAGCGCGAGCCGCTCCAGCACATCACCGGGCGTGCCTTCTTCCGCTATCTGGAGCTCCAGGTCGGCCCCGGGGTGTTCGTCCCGCGCCCCGAGACCGAGTCGGTGGTCGGCTGGGCGATAGACGCCGTGCGCGCCATGGACGTGGTCGAACCGCGCATCGTCGACCTGTGCACCGGCTCCGGCGCCATCGCGCTCGCCCTCGCCCAGGAGGTCCCGCGCTCGAACGTGCACGCCGTGGAACTGTCCGAGGACGCCCTCGTCTGGACCCGCAGGAACATGGCGGACTCCAGGGTCGACCTGCGCCAGGGCGACGCCCGGAACGCCTTCCACGACCTCGACGGCCATGTCGACCTGGTCATCTCCAATCCGCCGTACATCCCGCTCACCGAGTGGGAGTACGTCGCCCCCGAGGCCCGGGACTACGACCCCGAGCTGGCGCTGTTCTCCGGCGAGGACGGCCTCGACCTGATCCGCGGCCTGGAACGCACCGCGCACCGGCTGCTGCGCCCCGGCGGCGTCGTCGTCGTGGAGCACGCCGACACCCAGGGCGGACAGGTGCCGTGGATCTTCACGGAGGAGCTGGGCTGGGCCGACGCCGCCGACCACCCCGACCTCAACCGGCGGCCCCGCTTCGCCACCGCCCGCAAGGCGATGCCTTGAGTACCCGCCCGCACGGTGATGCCGTGAGCGCCCGCCCGCATGGCGATGCCGTGAGCACCCACCCGACTTCTTTTCCGCAGCAGTACGTGTACGAGGAGGCCCGCTAGACATGGCTCGGCGATACGACACCAACGACGTGACCGACCGCGCTACCGGTCTGCGCGAGGCCGCGTCCGCCGTCCGCCGGGGCGAGCTCGTGGTCCTGCCGACCGACACGGTCTACGGCATCGGCGCCGACGCGTTCTCCTCGGAGGCCGTCGCCGACCTCCTGGAGGCCAAGGGGCGCGGCCGCAACATGCCCACTCCCGTCCTCATCGGCTCCCCGAACACCCTGCACGGCCTGGTCACCGACTTCTCCGAACTCGCCTGGGAACTGGTCGACGCGTTCTGGCCGGGCGCGCTCACCCTCGTCGCCCGGCACCAGCCGTCCCTCCAGTGGGACCTGGGGGACTCCCGGGGCACGGTGGCCGTCCGGATGCCTCTGCACCCCGTCGCCATCGAGCTGCTGACCGAAGTCGGCCCGATGGCCGTCTCCTCCGCCAACCTCACCGGGCACCCCGCGCCCGAGAGCTGCGACGCCGCCCGCGAGATGCTCGGCGACTCGGTCTCCGTCTACCTCGACGGCGGCCCGACGCCCGGCAATGTGCCGTCGTCGATCGTCGACGTCACCGCCGAGGTGCCGGTGCTGCTACGCGCGGGCGCGATCGGCGCGGAGGAGCTGCGGAAGGTGGTACCCGACCTCGAGGTGGCGAATTGACGGCCCCTGAGGGGCGTGGCATAGGCAACGGGGTGGAGATGGGACACCTGGTGACACCCAGGATCCCCACCGACAGCTTCCGCATCCTCCACGTCAGCACCGGCAACGTGTGCCGCTCGCCGATCACGGAGCGGCTGACCCGTCATGCCCTGGCGGACCGGCTCGGCGACCCGCTGTGGGGCGGGCTGATCGTGGAGAGCGCGGGGACCTGGGGGCACGAGGGGGCGCCCATGGAGGCCAACGCGGAGACCGTGCTGGCGGACTTCGGAGCGGATGCCTCCGGCTTTGTGGGGCGGGAACTGCTCGATGAGCATGTGATCCGTGCGGACCTGGTGCTGACCGCTACGCGGGATCACCGTGCGCAGGTCATCTCCATGGGGCACTCTGCCGGGCTGCGGACCTTCACGCTGAAGGAGTTCACCCGGCTGGTGCGGGCCATTGATCCTGCGACGCTGCCTCCGTTGTCGGAGGGGGTGGTGGCTCGGGCCACGGCGCTGGTGCGGGCTGCTGCCGCTCTACGCGGGTGGCTTCTTGCGCCTACGGCTGAGGCGGATGAGGTTCATGATCCTTATGGGGCGCCGCTTACGTTTTTTCGGTCCATCGGGGAGGAGATAAATGAGGCGGTGGATCCTGTTGTCACGGCGTTGACGGGGGTGGCGGCGCCGATGTGAGGCCTTGCTGCCGCTGCTTGTCGTGCCGGGGGTGGGCTTGCCCGTGCGGTGCCGCCGTGGGGCGGACGGCCGGGGTTGCTGGGCACCCGGTGCTGGGGGCTGTGCCCACCCGTTCCTCCCCCAAGCTCTTCGAGCAGGGGGGACCCCCGTGCGGAACGATTGCCCACAGCCGCGCGGGGCGGGTTGCCTGCGGCCGGGCGGGGCGGGTTGCCTGCGGCCGGGCGGGGCGGGTTGCCTGCGGCCGGGCGGGGCGGGTTGCCTGCGGCCGGGCGGGGCGGGTTGCCTGCGGCCGGGCGGGGCGGGTTGCCTGCGGCCGGGCGGGGCGGGTTGCCTGCGGCCGGGCGGGGCGGGTTGCCTGCGGCCGGGCGGGCCGGTTACGCACAGCCGGGCGGGGCGGTTGCCCGCAGCCGGGCGGGCCGGTTACGCAGAGCCGCGCGGAACGATTGCCCACAGCCGGGCGGGGCGGTTACGCACAGCCGGGCGAGGAGATTGCCCGCAGCCGGGCTGGGCGGTTGCCCGCAGCGGATGCGGGAGCGGCAGTGGCCGCCGGTGGTTGGCCGCGGCAGCCGTGGGGTGGCTGGCCTACATTGGGGGGTACGTCGGTTCGGCGTGTTGTGGGGTGTGTCATGGGCGTTGTGCGTGGGCTCGAGGGGGATGTCCTGCGGCGGCAGGATCCGGAGCTTGCCGATGTGCTGCTCGGGGAAAAGGAGCGGCAGGCCGGGTCGCTCCAGCTGATCGCCGCCGAGAACTTCACCTCGCCCGCCGTCCTCGCCGCGCTCGGCTCACCCCTCGCCAACAAGTACGCCGAGGGCTACCCCGGCGCCCGCCACCACGGCGGCTGCGAGATCGTCGACGTCGCCGAGCGCATCGCGATCGACCGGGCCACGTCCCTCTTCGGCGCCAGCCACGCCAACGTCCAGCCGCACTCCGGCTCCTCCGCCGTCCTCGCCGCCTACGCCGCCCTGCTGCGTCCCGGCGACACCGTCCTCGCCCTCGGGCTGCCCTACGGCGGTCACCTCACCCACGGCGCTCCGTCCAACTTCTCCGGCCGCTGGTTCACCTTCGTCTCGTACGGGGTCGACGCGGAGAGCGGGCTCATCGACTACGAGCAGGTCCGCACCCTGGCCCGTACGCACCGGCCCAAGGCCATCGTGTGCGGTTCGATCTCCTACCCCCGGCACATCGACTACGCCTTCTTCCGCGACGTCGCCGACGAGGTGGGCGCCTATCTCATCGCCGACGCCGCGCATCCCATCGGCCTCGTCGCCGGGGGAGCGGCGCCCAGCCCGGTGCCGTACGCCGACGTCGTCTGCGCGACCACCCACAAGGTGCTGCGCGGACCGCGTGGCGGGATGATCCTCTGCGGCGCGGAGCTGGCCGAGCGGGTCGACCGGGCCGTCTTCCCTTTCACCCAGGGCGGCGCCCAGATGCACACCATCGCCGCGAAGGCCGTGGCGTTCGGCGAGGCGGACACGGGGGCGTACGCCCTGTACGCCCACCAGGTCGTCGCCAATGCCCGGGTGCTCGCGGACGGTCTCGCCGCGGAGGGTCTCATGGTCACCACCGGGGGCACCGACACCCACCTGATCACCGCCGACCCGGGGCCGCTCGGGGTCGAGGGGCATGCCGCCAAGGAACGGCTCGCCGCCGCGGGCGTCGTGCTCGACTGCTGTGCACTGCCCTACGGCGACGCCCGCGGACTGCGCCTCGGCACCGCGGCGGTGACCACCCAGGGCATGGGGGAGGCCGAGATGGTGGTGATCGCGGCGCTGATGGGCCGCGTCCTGCGGGGAGACCCGGAGGACGTCGCCGGGGCGGATGTGCGTGAACAGGTCCGTGAGTTGACCGGCAGATTCCCGCCGTATCCGGGGTGAAAGGGTAAGCCTGCGGTTCACCCTTTCGGCGTACAGCGGGTGAAAAGACATATACCGGGTGAAAGGTGGGCGGTGCGGTCAGGTGTGTCCTTGTGCCGCCACGCTCACAGCCCCATGTGCAACCATCCCCACTACCCGGGAGTCCTCACAGATATGCGTACATCGCTAGGCTGTGGGGCTGAGATGGCCAGCGAGACCTGTGGGGAAGCCCGTGCGTGAATACCTCCTGACGCTCTGCGTCACGGCCGCGGTGACGTATCTGCTGACCGGGCCGGTGCGCAAGTTCGCGATCGTGGCCGGGGCGATGCCGCAGATCCGGGCACGCGATGTGCACCGGGAGCCCACTCCGCGCCTCGGCGGCATCGCCATGTTCTTCGGACTGTGCGCCGGACTGCTGGTCTCCGATCACCTCACCAACCTCAAAGAGGTCTTCGAGAAGTCGAACGAGCCGCGCGCTCTGCTCTCCGGCGCCGCGCTGATCTGGCTGATCGGTGTCCTGGACGACAAGTTCGAGATCGACGCGCTGATCAAGCTGGGCGGCCAGATGATCGCCGCGGGCGTCATGGTCATGCAGGGTCTGACGATCCTGTGGCTGCCGGTCCCCGGTGTCGGCAATGTGGCGCTGACCCAGTGGCAGGGCACTCTGCTGACGGTGGGTCTGGTCGTCGTCACCATCAACGCGGTCAACTTCGTCGACGGTCTCGACGGTCTCGCGGCCGGCATGGTGTGCATCGCGGCGGGGGCGTTCTTCCTGTACGCCTACCGCATCTGGTACTCGTACGGCATCGAGGCGGCGGCGCCGGGCACCCTGTTCGCCGTGATCCTCATGGGCATGTGTCTCGGCTTCATGCCGCACAACATGCACCCCGCCCGCATCTTCATGGGTGACTCCGGCTCCATGCTCATCGGCCTGGTGCTCGCGGCGGGCGCCATCTCGATCACCGGACAGGTCGACCCCGACGCGCTCTCGCTGTTCGCCGGGTCCGAGCAGGCGGCCGTGCACCAGACGGTGCCCGTCTACATCCCGCTGCTGCTGCCCCTCACCATCATCGCGGTGCCCGCCGCCGACCTGGTGCTGGCCATCGTGCGCCGCACCTGGCGCGGCCAGTCCCCGTTCGCCGCCGACCGCGGCCATCTGCACCACCGGCTGCTGGAGATCGGCCACTCGCACAGCCGGGCCGTGATGATCATGTACTTCTGGTCGGCCCTGATCGCGTTCGGCGCGCTCGCCTACTCCGTCAACTCGGCGTCCATGTGGATCGTGCTCGGAGTGGTGTTCCTCAGCGCCATCGGTCTCGTCCTGCTTCTGCTGCCGCGCTTCACGCCGCGTGCCCCGCGCTGGGCCGAGGCCTTCGTGCCGCCGCGCTACCGCCGTCGCCGTCAGTCCGTGGTCGCTGCACAGCACGCGGTGACGGTCGCTTCGTCGTACGAGGCGGCCGAGACAGCACAGGAGACGGTTTGTCAAGATGCTGCGCAGGACCGCTCTCCGGTCGGTGCGGGCGTGTCCGGAGCGGTCCGAGTGAATGGTGTGAACGGTGCTACGGCCCTCCGAGGCGGTAAAGCACGTTTCGCCGACCGGCGCAAGACCGGGTCGTCCCGCTGAAGGTCCCAAGGTAAGAATCTGACTAAAGCGTTGCCAATTCGTGGGAGTGCAAAGCGGGTTAATACCCGACATAAGACCTTGGATTTTGCACAAATGCGCGCCACCGGTCTCATGTGTGATAGCGCGCACACTCGCCGGGTAAAGACCTCATCAAATAGTTTGTGATACCGTTCACTAAACCCCGGATAGAGCCGAAGGGCCCTAGCGCGACGGTCCATTGGCGTGAGGGATCGCTCCTCGGACCGGGTCTACGCTCGTCCATGACGACATCCTGCCCCCCTGTGAAAGCGGAGTTGCCGCCATGCTGTCCCATGACGTCCGGAGTCTTCTGCCGATCGCGGTCCCGACCGCGGCCGTCGGCGCCATCGCCGTCGCCGCGAGCGGCGCCGTGGCCGGCGGCAAAGGCGCGACCGGTGCGGCCGTGGGCCTGGCGCTGACAGTGCTCTTCATGGGGCTGGGTATCGTCGCTCTGCAGTGGACGGCAAAGGCTCTCCCTCAGCTCTTCCAGGCCATGGGCCTGTTGCTCTACGTCGCCCAACTCCTGCTGCTCATGATCTTCGTGGCCCTGTTCAAGGACACGTCGCTCTTCAACCCGAGGGCGTTCGCGCTGTCGCTGGTCGTCTGCACCGTGGTGTGGATGGCCGCACAGGCCCGCGCGCATCTCAAGTCCAAGATCTTCTACATTGATCCGGACACGGTGAAGAACGGCGGGCCCGCCGGAACCGGGCCGAGGTCGTGAGGGGTAGGGGCGGGATAAGCACGTGGAAAGTCTCCTGCTATCGTCCGGTGCAAAATGCGGCATCGAGGGCGCGGGCATCCGAGCCGACGCCTGTTCCAACGCAACGCTCGAGGCCCCCCAGCCGCACCCCCATCCGTAACACCAGTCCGGTGCCGATCCGCGGCTGTGCGCCGCGCCGACACAACGAGGTTGCCGAAACCCATGCGTCACGCCGAAGGAGCCCGCGGTGAGTGCTGACCAGACCCAGCTCGCCTTTGACTGGAGCTGTCGGATCCTGTCCGACAACGGGTGTGGCTTTCCGGCTCCGGGCCTGCACTCGTTTCTCTTCAAGCCCCTTGTCACGGTCGGGGGCATCGAGTTCAACAAGGTGATGCTCCTTGCCATCATCACCAGTGCACTCGTCGTCGCCTTCTTCTCCGCGGCCTTCGGTCAGGCGCGGGTCGTCCCCGGCAAGCTGCAGATGATCGGCGAGGCCGGCTACGACTTCGTACGCCGAGGGATCGTGTACGAGACGCTGGGCAAGCGCGAGGGCGAGAAGTACGTCCCGCTGATGGTCTCGCTGTTCTTCTTCGTCTGGATCATGAACGTGTGGTCCGTGATCCCGCTGGCCCAGTTCCCGGTGTCGTCGATCATCGCCTATCCGATCGTGCTGGCCGCGGTGGTCTACGTGACCTGGATGGTGCTGACGTTCAAGAAGCACGGTTTCATCGGTGGCTTCAAGAACATCACCGGTTTCGACAAGTCCCTCGGCGCGGTGCTGCCGTTGGTCGTCGTGATCGAGTTCTTCTCGAACGTCCTCGTCCGTCCCTTCACCCACGCGGTCCGGCTCTTCGCCAACATGTTCGCCGGTCACCTGCTGCTCGTCATGTTCACCGTCGCGAGCTGGTACCTGCTGAACAGCTACATGATCCCGGCCGCGGGCGTCTCGTTCCTCATGACCATCGTCATGATCCTCTTCGAACTCTTCGTCCAGGCCATCCAGGCGTACGTCTTCGTCCTGTTGGCCTGCTCCTATGTTCAGGGCGCTCTGGCCGAGCACCACTGAGCCTTCCCGTCCGCACACCCCACCATTCGTCCGGTGGCCAACCACCACCGGTTCGCAACAGAGAAGGAAGAAACGGCATGTCCGCTGCCATCGAGCTCGCCGCCGGCGTCTCCGGTTCCCTCGGTTCCATCGGTTACGGTCTCGCCGCGATCGGCCCCGGCGTCGGTATCGGCATCATCTTCGGTAACGGCACCCAGGCCCTCGCCCGCCAGCCCGAGGCGGCCGGTCTGATCCGCGCCAACCAGATCCTCGGCTTCGCCTTCTGTGAGGCGCTCGCCCTCATCGGCATCGTCATGCCGTTCGTGTTCGGTCAGTAGTACCTACTTACCGCTACACGCATCGTCGAAAGGCACTGATGTGATCGCCAACCTGGTTCAGCTGGCGGCTGAGGAAAAAGAGAACCCCCTCGTCCCGCCGGGCCCCGAACTGCTCGTCGGCACCATCGCCTTCGCCATCGTGTTCTTCTTCTTCTGGAAGAAGCTCCTCCCGGCCATCAACAAGGTCCTGGACGAGCGCCGAGCAGCGATCGAAGGCGGCATCGAAGAGGCCGAGTCCATGAAGGTCGAGGCCCAGAGCGTCCTTGAGCAGTACAAGGCACAGCTCGCCGAGGCCCGGCACGAGGCCGCGCGACTGCGCCAGGAGGCGCAGGAGCAGGGTTCCGCACTCATCGCCGAGATGCGGGCCGAGGGCCAGCGGCAGCGCGAGGAGATCGTCGCCGCCGGTCACGCCCAGATCGCGGCCGACCGCAAGGCCGCCTCGTCGGTCCTGCGCCAGGACGTCGGCAAGCTCGCCACCGACCTGGCCGGCAAGCTGGTCGGCGAGTCCCTCGAGGACCACGCCCGCCAGAGCCGCGTGATCGACCGCTTCCTCGACGAGCTTGAGGAGAAGGCCGAGGCCGCGCGATGAACGGAGCGAGCCGCGAGGCCCTGGCAGCCGCACGCGAGCGTCTCGACGCGCTCACGGACTCCCGGTCCGTGGACGCCGTCAGGCTCGCCGACGAGCTGGCGGCCGTCACCGCGCTGCTCGACCGCGAGGCGTCGCTGCGTCGGGTCCTCACCGACCCGGCGCAGGCCGGTGAGGCCAAGGCGACCCTGGTCCAGCGCCTGCTGGCAGCCCAGGTCGGCGACGCGACCACCGATCTGCTGTCCGGCATGGTGCGCTCCCGCTGGTCGCAGCCCCGCGACCTGGTGGACGCCCTGGAGCAGCTGGCCGACACCGCCGACCTCACCGCCGCCCAGCGCCGCGGCACGCTCGACAACGTCGAGGACGAACTGTTCCGCTTCAACCGGATCGTCTCCTCGAACACCGAGCTGCGCGCCGCGCTGACCGACCGCGCGGCCACCGTCGCGGCCAAGGCGGGGCTGCTGCGCCGGCTGCTCGGCGGCCGTGTCGAGTCCGACACGGAACGTCTGGTCACGCGCCTTGTGACCGCGCCGCGCGGACGTAGCCTGGAGGCGGGACTGGAGTCCCTGTCCAAGTTCGCCGCGGAGCGCCGGGGCCGGATGGTCGCCGTCGTCACCTCGGCGGTACCGCTGAGCGACCGGCAGAAGCAGCGCCTGGGCGACGCCCTGGCGAGGGTCTACGGCCGCACCATGCACCTCAACCTCGACGTCGACCCCGAGGTCGTCGGCGGGATCCGGGTGCAGGTGGGCGACGAGGTCATCAACGGCTCCATCGCCGACCGTCTGGAGGACGCGGCCCGCCGTATGGCGAGCTGACCGCCCCCCGGCACCGGCGCACAGCGGCAGTCGGGCGCCACTCACAACAGCACCAAGTACTCATTACGGCCCTGGTTGGGCCGTGCAGAGGATTCACCTCGAATTGGGGGGAGTCCCCAAACCCCCCAAGTGAAACTTCGGGCCCAACAAGGAGAGCAGGGAACCCAGATGGCGGAGCTCACGATCCGGCCGGAGGAGATCCGGGACGCGCTGGAGAACTTCGTCCAGTCGTACCAGCCGGACGCGGCCTCGCGCGAGGAGGTCGGTACGGTCACCGTTGCCGGCGACGGTATCGCGAAGGTCGAGGGACTTCCCTCGGCCATGGCCAACGAGCTGCTGAAGTTCGAGGACGGCACCCTCGGCCTCGCCCTCAACCTCGAGGAGCGCGAGATCGGTGCCATCGTCCTCGGTGAGTTCAGCGGTATCGAGGAGGGGCAGCCGGTCACCCGTACCGGCGAGGTGCTCTCCGTAGCGGTGGGCGAGGGCTACCTCGGCCGTGTCGTAGACCCGCTGGGCAACGCGATCGACGGCCTCGGCGAGATCGAGACGTCCGGCCGCCGTGCCCTGGAGCTGCAGGCCCCCACGGTCATGCAGCGCAAGTCGGTGCACGAGCCCATGGAGACCGGCTACAAGGCCGTCGACGCGATGACCCCGATCGGCCGCGGCCAGCGCCAGCTGATCATCGGTGACCGCCAGACCGGCAAGACCGCCCTGGCCGTCGACACCATCATCAACCAGCGTGACAACTGGCGCACCGGCGACCCGAACAAGCAGGTCCGCTGCATCTACGTCGCCATCGGCCAGAAGGGCTCGACGATCGCCTCCGTGCGCGGCTCTCTCGAAGAGGCCGGCGCGCTGGAGTACACGACCATCGTCGCCGCCCCGGCGTCCGACCCGGCCGGCTTCAAGTACCTGGCGCCGTACACCGGTTCGGCCATCGGCCAGCAGTGGATGTACGAGGGCAAGCACGTCCTGATCATCTTCGACGACCTGTCCAAGCAGGCCGACGCCTACCGCGCCGTGTCGCTGCTGCTGCGCCGCCCGCCGGGCCGTGAGGCCTACCCCGGCGACGTCTTCTACCTGCACTCCCGGCTGCTGGAGCGCTGCGCAAAGCTCTCCGACGACCTGGGCGCCGGCTCGATGACCGGTCTGCCGATCGTCGAGACGAAGGCCAACGACGTCTCGGCGTTCATCCCGACCAACGTCATCTCCATCACCGACGGCCAGTGCTTCCTGGAGTCGGACCTGTTCAACGCCGGTCAGCGCCCCGCGCTGAACGTCGGTATCTCGGTCTCCCGTGTCGGTGGCTCCGCCCAGCACAAGGCGATCCGCCAGGTGTCCGGCCGGCTCCGCGTGGACCTCGCCCAGTTCCGTGAGCTGGAGGCGTTCGCCGCCTTCGGTTCCGACCTGGACACCGCGTCCAAGAACCAGCTGGAGCGCGGTCAGCGCATGGTCGAGCTGCTCAAGCAGCCGCAGTACCAGCCGATGGCCACCGAGGACCAGGTCATCTCCATCTGGGCCGGTACCACCGGCCGCATGGACGACGTCCCGGTGGGCGACATCCGCCGCTTCGAGAAGGAGCTCCTGGAGTACCTGCACCGCAAGGAGCAGGGCCTCATGACCTCCATCAAGGAGGGCGGCAAGATGTCGGACGACACCCTCACCGCCATCGCCGACGCGATCGCCGAGTTCAAGAAGCAGTTCGAGACTGCGGACGGCAAGCTGCTCGGCGAGGACGCGCCCGCCGCCGCGAAGTGACGTAAGGAAGGGACCTGACTCATGGGAGCCCAGCTCCGGGTCTACAAGCGTCGCATCCGATCCGTCACCGCGACCAAGAAGATCACCAAGGCGATGGAGATGATCGCCGCCTCGCGCGTCGTCAAGGCGCAGCGCAAGGTGGCGGCCTCCACGCCGTACGCGGCCGAGCTCACCCGCGCGGTCACGGCGGTCGGCACCGGATCGAACACCAAGCACCCGCTGACCACGGAGGCGGAGACGGCGAGCCGTGCCGCGGTGCTGCTCCTCACGAGCGACCGCGGACTGGCCGGCGCCTTCAACTCCAACGCCATCAAGGCGGCGGAGCAGCTGACCGCCCGCCTCCAGGCCGAGGGCAAGGAGGTCGACACGTACATCGTCGGCCGCCGGGGCCTCGCGCACTACAACTTCCGTGAGCGGGTCGTCGTGGAGTCGTGGTCCGGCTTCACCGACGAACCGGCGTACGCGGACGCCAAGAAGATCGCGGCCCCGCTGATCGCGGCCATCGAGAAGGAGACGGCGGAGGGCGGCGTGGACGAACTCCACATCGTCTTCACCGAGTTCGTCTCGATGATGACGCAGACGGCGCTCGACGCCCGGCTGCTGCCGCTGCGGCTCGAAGAGGTGGCGAAGGAGCGCCCGGAGGGCGAGATCCTGCCGCTGTACGACTTCGAGCCGTCGGCGGAGGAAGTCCTCGACGCGCTGCTGCCGCGCTATGTGGAAAGCCGTATCTACAACGCGCTGCTCCAGTCGGCCGCTTCGAAGCACGCCGCAACGCGGCGCGCGATGAAGTCGGCCACCGACAACGCGGGAGATCTGATCAACAACCTCTCCCGTCTTGCCAACGCGGCCCGCCAGGCCGAAATCACCCAGGAAATCAGCGAGATCGTCGGTGGCGCGAGCGCCCTGGCCGACGCGACCGCGGGGAGTGACCGCTAATGACCACCACTGTTGAGACCGCGACGGCCACGGGCCGCGTTGCCCGGGTCATCGGCCCGGTCGTCGACGTGGAGTTCCCCGTCGACGCGATGCCGGACATCTACAACGCCCTGCACGTCGAGGTCGCGGACCCGGCGAACGAGGGCCAGAAGAAGACGCTGACCCTGGAGGTCGCCCAGCACCTGGGTGACGGCCTGGTCCGCACCATCTCGATGCAGCCCACCGACGGTCTGGTCCGCCAGGCCGCGGTGGTCGACACCGGCTCGGGCATCAGCGTCCCGGTCGGCGACTTCACCAAGGGCAAGGTGTTCAACACCCTCGGCGAGGTACTGAACACCGACGCGGCCTACGAGGGCGAGCGCTGGACCATCCACCGCACCGCCCCGGCGTTCGACCAGCTCGAGTCCAAGACCGAGATGTTCGAGACCGGCCTGAAGGTCGTCGACCTGCTCACCCCGTACGTCAAGGGCGGCAAGATCGGCCTGTTCGGTGGTGCCGGTGTCGGCAAGACCGTGCTGATCCAGGAAATGATCATGCGTGTCGCCAACCTCCACGAGGGCGTCTCCGTCTTCGCGGGCGTCGGTGAGCGCACCCGTGAGGGCAACGACCTCATCGCGGAGATGGAGGAGTCCGGCGTTCTGGAGAAGACCGCGCTGGTCTTCGGCCAGATGGACGAGCCCCCGGGCACCCGTCTGCGCGTCGCGCTGGCCGGCCTCACCATGGCCGAGTACTTCCGTGACGTCCAGAAGCAGGACGTGCTGTTCTTCATCGACAACATCTTCCGCTTCACCCAGGCCGGTTCCGAGGTGTCCACGCTGCTCGGCCGTATGCCGTCCGCGGTGGGTTACCAGCCGAACCTGGCCGACGAGATGGGCCAGCTCCAGGAGCGCATCACCTCGACGCGCGGTCACTCGATCACCTCGATGCAGGCGATCTACGTCCCCGCGGACGACCTGACCGACCCGGCCCCGGCCACCACCTTCGCCCACCTCGACGCGACGACGGTGCTGTCCCGTCCGATCTCGGAGAAGGGCATCTACCCGGCCGTGGACCCGCTGGACTCCACGTCCCGGATCCTGGACCCGCGCTACATCGCGCAGGACCACTACGACGCCGCCATGCGCGTCAAGACGATCCTGCAGAAGTACAAGGACCTCCAGGACATCATCGCGATCCTCGGTATCGACGAGCTCGGCGAGGAGGACAAGCTCGTCGTCCACCGCGCCCGTCGCGTGGAGCGCTTCCTGTCCCAGAACACCCACGCCGCCAAGCAGTTCACCGGTGTGGACGGCTCGGACGTTCCGCTGGACGAGTCGATCTCCGCGTTCAACGCGATCTGCGACGGCGACTTCGACCACTTCCCCGAGCAGGCGTTCTTCATGTGCGGCGGTCTCGAGGACCTGAAGAACAAGGCGAAGGAGCTGGGCGTCTCCTGAGCCGAGTGCTCCGAGCGGGAGGGGCGCGGCCACAGCCGTTGCCAAGGTGTGTCCAGCCCCTCCCGTCACGCCCGATAGAATCGACCCACACCCGGCACTACCGCCGGGTGGTGACCCGAGGAGCCTTCCTTGGCTGCTGAGCTGCACGTCGAGCTGGTCGCCGCCGACCGCCAGGTCTGGTCCGGCGAGGCCACCCTGGTCGTCGCGCGCACCACCTCCGGCGACATCGGCGTCATGCCCGGTCACCAGCCGCTGCTCGGTGTGCTGGAGTCCGGCCCGGTGACCATCCGGACGAGCGATGGTGGAACGGTCGTCGCCGCGGTGCACGGCGGTTTCATCTCGTTCGCGGACAACAAGCTCTCGCTGCTGGCCGAGATCGCCGAGCTCTCCGAGGAGATCGACGTCCAGCGCGCGGAGCGGGCCCTGGAGCGGGCGCAACGCGCGGCGGACGCCTACGCGGAACGCCGCGCGGAGGTTCGCCTGCGAGCGGCGACCACGCACTGAACCAGCGCTCACGAGCGATGACATACCTCAGCCGCGGTCGGCACCGGAGCAATCCGGAGCCGGCCGCGGCTGTGGCAGATCTGGATGATTTTTCCGTTCCGTTACCTGTTCATTCGGTACCTAGGAGACGAGGAGGTCGGTGTCGATGGTCCTCGCTCTGACTGTGTGCGGAATCGTCGTGGCCCTGGTGGTGGTGGGGCTGTTCGTCTTCGGTCTGCGCCGCAGACTGATCCAGCGTTCCGGCGGCACGTTCGACTGTTCGCTGCGCTGGGACGTGCCGGAGCGTCCGGACCCCAGCGGCAAGGGCTGGAGCTACGGCGTCGCCCGCTACAGCGGTGACAGCGTCGAGTGGTACCGGGTGTTCTCCTATGCTCCCAGGCCGCGCCGGGTCCTTGACCGTTCCGCCATCGAGGTGGCGGGCCGCCGTCTCCCCGAGGGCGAGGAGGAGCTGGCGCTGCTGTCGGACGCGGTGATCCTGGTCTGTCTGCACCGGGGCACGCGCCTCGAACTCGCGATGAGCGAGGACGCGCTGACCGGTTTCCTCGCCTGGCTGGAGGCCGCCCCGCCCGGTCAGCGGGTCAATGTGGCCTGACCTGCGAGGACCGGGCAGACGGGGTGCTGGGCGTCGCTCTGGCTGATCACCACGGTGCGCAGCTCGGGGCTCAGTGACACCGAGACGGTGAGCGGGCTGGCGGTCAGCAACGCCGCCAGGGCCGCTCCGGTGAACGTCCCTAGCGTCGCGAACCTGGCCTGCCCGGCCGTCGGCCGGCCGGAGCGGGACCGGTCCGGCGTGCTCTCGCAGTGCTCCGTGTGCGTCCTGTGCTCCCTGTGTTCGCTGTGCTCTTCGTGCGTCCCGTGCGCTCCGCGTTCGCTGTGGTCCCCGCGTTCGCTGTGGTCCCTATGGTGGCCATGGGAACTGTCGGACCTGTGGGACCGGTTGGACCTGTTGGTCCTGTTCGTACGGCGTTTCATTTTTCTGCCCCCGCGTGCGGTATGCCGCTTTCTGGTCTGGATAGAGAGTGTTCCGGTTCCGTGACCGCTGCTCACCTGCCGATCTTCCTGCCGATATGTGCCGAACGGCCCGGTACCGCGCACGCCGGGGGCGCGTAGAGCGCGTAGGGCGTGCAGGGAGCGCAGAAAAGCCCGCCGCGGACGGACCGTGGTCCGCCCGCGACGGGGTGGGGGGTGCGTTATATGGCTCGGTGACTACTGCTGCCGCGTGCCACGGACTAGCCGAGGCCGCTGCTGACCGCGCTCACCAGTTCGCCGTTGCTGGTGTCTCCGCTGAAGTCCCAGAAGAACGCGCCGCCGAGGCCCTGGTTCTTGGCCCAGGTCATCTTTCCGGCGATGGTGCTCGGGGTGTCGTAGGACCACCAGTTGCTGCCGCAGTGGGCGTAGGCCGTACCCGCGACGGTGCCGGTGGCCGGGCAGGACGTCTTGAGGACCTTGTAGTCCTCGATGCCCTGCTCGTAGGTTCCGGGTGCCGGGCCGGTGGCGGTGCCGCCAGGGGCGTCCTGGGTGACCCCGGTCCAGCCGCGGCCGTAGAAGCCGATGCCGATCAGCAGCTTGTTCGCGGGGACCCCGATCGCCTTGTACTTGGCGATCGCGTCGGCGGTGTCGAACCCGGCCTTCGGGATGCCGCTGTACGAGGTGAGCGGGGAGTGCGGTGCCGTCGGACCCTTGGCGTCGAAGGCGCCGAAGAAGTCGTACGACATCACGTTGAACCAGTTCACGGAGGACGCGGCCCCCGCGTAGTCGGCGGCCTCGATCTTGCCGCCGGCGGAACCGTCCGCGGTGACCGCGGAGGTGACCAGGGCGGAGGAGCCGAACTTGGAGCGCAGCGCGGCCATCACGTTCTTGTAGGCCGCGGCACCACTGGTGTCACAGCTCAGACCGCAGGCGTTCGGGTACTCCCAGTCGATGTCGATGCCGTCGAAGACATCGGCCCACCGCGAGTCCTCGACCAGGTTGTAGCAGGACTGCGCGAACGCGGTCGGGTTGGCCGCCGCCTGGGCGAAGCCGCCGGACCAGGTCCAGCCGCCGAAGGACCACAGCACCTTGATGTTCGGGTACTTGGCCTTCAGCTCACGCAGCTGGTTGAAGTTGCCGCGCAGCGGCTGGTCCCAGGTGTCGGCGACGCCGCTGACCGACTGGTCGGCGGTGAACGCCTTGTCGTAGTCGGCGTAGGAGTCGCCGATCGCGCACTGGCCGTTGGTCACGTTGCCGAAGGCGTAGTTGATGTGCGTGATCTTCGGGGCCGAGCCGGACGTCACCAGGTTCTTGACGTTGTAGTTGCGGCCGTAGATGCCCCACTCGGTGAAGTAGCCGAGCTTGACCTTGTCACCGGTGGTCGGCGGGTTGGTGCCGCCGCCGGTGGTGTGAACGGCGACCGAGCCGCTCGCGGGACCCGTCTGGTCGGCGGTGTCACGCGCCTGGACGGTGTACGAGTAGTCCGTGCCGGCGGTCAGACCGGTGTCCGTGTACGAGGTGTCGGTCACCGTGGCGACCTTCGCACCGTCGCGCAGGACGTCGTAGTTCTTGACGCCCTTGTCGTCGGTGGCCGCGCTCCAACTGAGCTTCACCGAGGTGTCGGTGACGCCGGAGGCGGTCGGAGTGCCGGGCGCGGAGGGCGGGTTGTCACCCGGGACAGTGGTGCCGCCGTCACAACTACCGCCGTTGAGTGCGCAGTTGCTGGGGGATCCGGAGCCGGAGCCGTTGAAGCCGAAGGACACCGAGGCGCCCGGGGCGATGGAGCCGTTGTAGGACTTGTTCTTGGCGGTCCAGTGGGTGCCGGAGCTCGACACGTCCGCGTCCCACGCGGAGGTGACCGAGGTGCCGGACGGGAAGTCCCACTGGATCGTCCAGGAATCAATGGCGCTGGAACCGGTGTTCTTGACGGTCCACTTGCCCTCGAAGCCGGTGCCCCAGTCCTGGGTCTTGGCATAGGTGGCGGTCGCGGTGGACGCGGCCTGAGCCGGGCTCGCCAGTCCCACCAGACCGGCGAGGGGGAGCAGCAGGGTCGCGAACCCCGCAGCAGCTCTGTGCCTGAAGCGCATGCAGCGCCTCCTTGTCGGGGGGTGAGGATGAGGGGGCGTGACTGAGCCTTCACGCCCTCAGTGCCGTGAGAATAGGAAGGTCTGGACCAGCGGTCAATAGGTCTGGACCACTCGTCCGGATAATCGGCTTGATCCTCAACTTCCTTTCGAATCCAGGGCATTGATCAAGCAGATCTTCCGATACACAGGCCGTACCCGCCCCGCGCCGTACATTCCGCCGCAGACCGCACGCGGAACGCATGCAGACCGCATGCGGAAGGCTCAGCGTTCCCCTCCCGGCACCCACAGCACGTCACCGGTCTCCTTGTTGGCCGTGCGCGCCAGGATGAACAGCAGATCCGACAGCCGGTTGAGATAGGTCGCGGTCAGCGGGTTCATCACCTCGCCGTGCACCTCCAGCGCCGCCCAGGTGGAGCGCTCGGCCCGGCGTACGACCGTGCAGGCCTGGTGCAGCAGCGCCGCGCCCGGGGTGCCGCCGGGCAGGATGAACGAACGCAGCTTGTCCAGTTCCTCGTTGAAGCGGTCGCAGTCCGCCTCGAGACGGTCGATGTAGAACTGCTCCACCCTGAGCGGCGGGAACTTGGGCTCCGCCACCACCGGGGTGGACAGATCCGCGCCCACGTCGAAGAGGTCGTTCTGGACGCGGGTGAGCACCGCCACGACCTCCGTGTCGAGGCCGCCCAGTGCGATCGCGGTGCCGACGACCGCGTTCGCCTCGTTCGCGTCCGCATAGGCCGCGATGCGCAGATCGGTCTTGGCGACCCGGCTCATGTCCCCCAGAGCCGTGCTGCCCTGGTCGCCGGTCCTGGTGTAGATACGCGTCAGATTGACCATGCGGCCAATGTAGACCGACCGGTCCCGCCCGGACGTGACAGGTGTCTCACGCCGCGAGACGTGAAACGCGTTACTCCGCAGTCACAGAGTGCGTTCCCGGGCGCTAGTGTCCGTTGAACGGCGCAATTGAGCACGACCTGCACCGCGCTGCTCACCCCTGCGGGTGAATTCGGTATCGGTTCGCTTACGAGGAGCAACCGCTCTGCCGCTGAAGCAGTCAGAGGTTGCACAGCCGGCGTCACGGAGTACGCGGAGCAGGTCACCGCGTGCGCCGTCGCGTGACACACCGCGCACGACATCGTGCACAGCACCGCGGACACCATGGCACTCACGGGGAGCGCATATGCACATCAGGGGCGACCACGTCGAACTGGTCGTCGGGGGCCGCCTCGACGTACGCAGCGCGGCGGACGCCCGTACGGTCCTGCACTCGGCCGTCGACGACGGAGTGGGCGATCTGGTGCTGGATCTGTCCGAGCTGGACTCCTGGGACGCCACCGGACTGGGCGTCATCATGGGGGCCCACCGGCGGGCCGGCCGCTGCGGCCGGACGCTGGTGCTGCGCGGCGTACCGCCGCAGATGCAGCGCCTGCTGGTGGCCACCCGGCTGCACCGGATCCTGACCATCGAGGGAGGCATCGCGGCGGAGTCGCTGCCGCAGGTGTGATCCTCGTCGCGTCGGGGTTTACGGGGCCGGGGTGCCCCGTGTGAGTGAGGGTGACGAGCCGGTCGTATGACCGTAGTTGTCCGATTGGCTCCGCCGGAGATGTCCGGTTGATTCCCCGGAGCCCGGACGACCTGGGCGAGCCGGGCGTTCCGGTTGTGAAGCCCATCTGACGTGCAATCCTCACGAGACCGTGATGTCTCGGGCGGGGCACCCCCCTGGACTGTCGGAGATACTTACGGAAGGTTTAGGGTGCGGACGCCCGCCGCTGTACGACCCTCGAGCGGGCCCGGACCAGAAGCGACAGCGCGGTGTGCGGCAAGGCCGGGAGGGGCTTCAGAGCACAGCGACGCTTTTGGGGGCTGGAACCTATGGACCCGAACAACGCGGGACCCGAAGCGTACGGTGACGACGCGTACGACGCGTACGGCGACGACGGCGACGCACTCGCGCCGAACCGGCGCCCGCCCCGGGAATCCCTCACCCCGGACTTCGGCCCGAGCACTCCGGCGCTCGCCCGGACCGCCCGAGTGGTCACGGGGGAGTACCTGCTGACCGTCAATCCGGTCGACGGCAGCGAGATCGAGGTGTGCCCGCCCGGCGAACTGCCCGGCCGCCCCGAGAAGCGCACCGCCGCCGAGCGCGCCGAGGCGGAGCGTGCCGCCCGGCCGCCCGCGCCTCCCGGCCCCGACCAGCCCGCGCTGCCGCTGCTGGAGCGCCAGGAGGACCGCGAGCAGCTCGTCCGGCTGCTCGCCCGGGGCCGCGGCGTACGGCTGGTCGGCGCCGCTGGCTCGGGCCGCACCCGGCTGCTCGACATCGTCGCCGAGGACTGCGCGGACCTCGCCCCCGACGGCGTCGTCCGCCTCAGCGGCTTCCACCGCACCGCGGACGACCTCCTCCACGACCTCTTCTACGCCGTCCACCGCGCCCCCCGCCACCGCCCCGAGCGGGACGAACTGCTGGAGCTGGTCCGGGAGATCGGAGCGGTCGTCGTCGTGGACGACGCCGAGCTCGGCGGCGTCGCGCTGGAGGAGCTGCTCGACGCCACGCCCGAGTGCGCGTTCCTCGTCGCGACCACCCCGGAAGCACCCGCCCCCACCGCCGAATCGGAGATGGAGGACGTCGTCCTGGGCGGCCTCGACCGCGCCGCCAGCCTGCGCCTCCTGGAGGCCGCCGCCGGACGCCCCCTCACCGAGGAGGAGGAGAACTGGGCCGGCGACCTCTGGTTCGAGTCCGAGGGCCTGCCGCTGCGCTTCGTCCAGGCCGGTGCCCTGCTGCGGCAGCGCGACCAGCTCCGCGCCAGCGCCCACGCCGTGGAGGAGTACGGCGTCTTCCAGGACGCACCCGCCGACGGCCCCGCGGACGTACCGGCCGACGCGGTGGACGACGGCGAGGAGATACCGCTGCCGTCCGTCGGCGAGACGGCGGGACCGGCCGCGCTGCTGGCGTCCCGGCTGAGCCTGTCCGCCCGCGCCGCCCTGCGCTTCGCCGTCGCCCTCGGCGGCGAGGTGCCCCACCAGGCGCATCTGCCCGCGCTGGTCGGCGACACCCACGCCGACGCCGCCCTCGGCGAACTGGCGGGCTGCGCCCTGGTGACCCCCGTCGGCTCCCGCTACCGGCTCTCCGCCGGGGCGGTCGCCCAGCTCACCGCCGCCGGGTACGCCGACACCCTGGAGACCGACGCCCGCACCCTCGCCGAGCACTACGCCTGGTGGGCCGGGCATCCCTCCGTCACGCCGGAGCGGGTGTGCGCCGAGGCCGACGCGGTGCTCGCGGCGCTGGCCGCCCTGGTGCCGCTGACCACCCCGGAATCCGACGACCCCTTCGAGACCGGCGACCCCTTCGACAGCACCGGATCCCCCGCCCCGGCCCTGCCCGCCGAAGTCGACGAGGCACAGGCTGACATCGCTGTCCGGCTGGCCCGCACCGCCGCCCCCGCCTTCGCCACCGGCCTCGACTGGAGCGCCTGGGAACGCGCCCTGCGCTCCGGCGCCGAGGTCTCCACGCTGGCCGGTGAGGTCTCCGACCAGGCCTACTTCCACCACGAGCTGGGCGTCCTCGCCCTCTGCCTCGGCCAGATGGACCGCGCCCGCGCCGAACTGGAGGGGTCCATCGCCCTGCACGGCGCGCTCGCCGAGAAGCGCGGCACCGTCGCGGGCCGCCGCGCCCTGGCCCTGGTCGCGGACCGCACCGGCACCGCGCTGGGCCTGGCCGCCGTGCTCGGCGACGACTTCGACGACGACCGCGCCCTGCCGCCGGGCACCGTCCGGGCGGCCCTCCCGCCCGGCTCCGCCCCCGACACCGCGACCCTGATCGCCTACAACCCCGGCAAACCCCACCCCTCCGGCGGCGGCATCCGCCGACTCGCCCGGCGCAACCTGATGGCGGTGGGTTCCGGTGCCGTGCTCGTGGCGGTGATCGGGACGGTGGTGACGCTCGGGATGACGTCCAACGACAACGCGGACACGCCGTCCGACCAGGTGGGCGTGAACCCCTCCATCAGCGTGGGCCTGGACGACGGCGACCTGTCGGTCACCCCGAAGAAGGCCGCCAAGACCGACACCGCGAGCCCCACCGCCAGCCCCACGGACGATCCGACACCATCGACGGTGCCGTCCCCCGACCCGACGGGCACGAGGCGCTCGGGGACCGGCTCGACCCACACGCCGAGCCCGTCGAAGACAACGAAGCCGTCGACTTCGCACTCGTCGACGCCAAAGCCGTCGTCCACGCCCTCGAAGTCGCCGAAGCCCCCGACCTCGCCCACTCCCTCCGCGTCGCCGTCGGCCTCTGCGACCCCATCCACCCCGTCGTCGGCCAGCGGACCGGCGTCCAGCGCCCCGGCGACGACAAGCAGTTCGGCTGTCACCCCGACGAACGACACGTCCAGCCCGATGATCTGATCTCGCGTCACATGACAACCAAGGGCCCCGCCCTTCCGGTACTCGGGGTCCAGCCATGGTGACGCCCAGGGACTGGGGCCGGTGGCGCGCGGCCCCCGGGCGGTACAGAGTGACCAGGGTTAGTCGACGCTGGCGTCTGTCTCCGGAGTCTTTCGGGCGTTGTTCCTGAGGTTGGCGAAGGGCAGGGCTCCTCCGTGGAGTTCTTTGAACTCGTCGATCAGGTCCTGCTCAGCCTCACCCGCGTCGTCCTCGGTCATCGGCCGCCAGGCGACGAGCAGTGCGTCCGAGTCGGCCAGCTGCCAGATGTAGCGTCCGCCCCAGTGGCCGGCCAACAGACCGGTGCCGTGGCGGCGGTAGTCGGCAAGCCGCTGATTCAGTCCGTCCTGACCTGCGGCCTTGCCGATGTACACGACCGTTGCCCCGTCCACCCAGGCATCGCCGAGCTTGTCGGCGGTCACGGACGGGTCGCGTCCCTTGAGATGCCCGGCAGGGCTGGTGGGGAGGAACGACGGGGGCGAGGTGTCCGTGCGGATCACCACGTAGATTCCGTGCCCGGTGGGGACGTTGCTGCCGGACAGTTCACGGAACGGCACGAAGCCGCGGAAGCCACGTGCAGTCAGGGTCCTCTGTGTCAGCTCTGGTGTCGGGCTCATACCAGGCATCGTGTCAGGCGCATCTGACAGTCCTCGGCGGTAGGTCTCGTACCGGGGGCTCCAGGCCCAACCGAACCCGAGGATCACGCGCTCGGACGCTCCCGCGGTGGCCTGAGCACGAAGGCCCACCTCGCCAGCGACGGCCGTGCGCGACCTCTGGCCCTCCGCGTCACCGCAGGTCAGGCTGGCGACGCGCCGTCTTCGAGACCGTCATGGCTGCCATCCACGTTCCGCGAGGCGGGCCCGGAGGCCGAGGACCCGGCCCGATGTGGTCCTGGCAGACCGCGCGTACTCATCCCACGCGATCCGGAGTCACCTCCGCCGACGTGGAATCCGCGCTGTCATCCCCCAGCCGTCCGACCAGGTCGCGTCCCGCGAGGTGCAACACCGTTGCGTTTGGCCGATGGGTGGGTCTGTCAAGGGGGCGAACACGAGGGCGGGACCCCGGGTAGGTCCCTTGGTGTCGAGCCAGGGATGAGCAACCCGGAGGTCCCGTTGTTACGGAAGTCTGCCAGCGTCCGGTGCCCAGCGACAGATCCGGACCTGTACGCGCCCGGCCACCTCGGCGAGCTGACCCGGATCATCGATCCCGTCCTCGTCGATGCGGTGATCGAGGAGACCGCTGCGCGGGAACAGCGGCTGCGTCTGCTGCCGGCGCGGGTCGTGGTGTACTTCGTCCTCGCCCTGGCCTTCTTCGAGCGGTCCTCCTACCAGGCGGTCTGGGGCAAGCTCACCGCGGGCCTCGCCCACACCGCCGTGGCACGGCCGTGTGCCTCGTCCCTGTCCCGTGCCCGCCGCAGGCTCGGCGTCGCACCGCTGCGTGCCCTGTTCACAGTCCTGGCGGGGCCGGTGGCCACCCCCGTGCAGTCCTGCGCCTTCTACCGCGGGCGTCGCGTGGTCGCCATCGACGGCACCACGCTGAACGCCCCCGACGAGACGGCGGTGACCTCGCGGTATCCCAAGCACGTCGGCCGCGTGCGTGAATTCGGATACCCGATCGTGCGCCTGGTGGCCCTGGTCGAGTGCGGCACCCGTGCCCTCCTCGACGCGGTCTTCGGCCCGGACCGGATCGGGGAGATCTCCTACGCCCACCGCCTGCTCGGCCGTCTGGACGCCTCGATGCTGCTGCTGGCCGACGCCTACTACGACGCGGTCGGCTTCCTGACCGCGGTCTCCGACACCGGCGCGGCCTTCCTGCTGCGTTCCACCCGCAAGCGGCGCCCGACCGTCCGGCACCCGCTGTCCGACGGCTCCTACCGGACCTTCATCCAGTCCAACAACTACCGGGCAGGCCACGGCTACGGACAGCGCCTGGAGGTCAGGGTGATCGAAGCGTGGGTGACCGTCACTCTCGCAGACGGGACCCGGCGCACGGAGCTGTGGCGCCTGCTCACCACGCTCCTGGATGCCGAACGCCACCCGGCCACGGAGCTGATCGAGCTCTACCACCGGCGCTGGCAGGCGGAGACCTGCTACTTCTCGCTGAAGTCCACCATCCTCGACGGCCGGGTCCTGCGCTCACGGACGGTCCCCGGCCTCGAGCAGGAGATCTACGCCCTGCTGACCGTCTACCAGGCACTGATCAGGACGGCCGACGACCTCACCACCGTGCACCCGCAGCTGTCCGCGCACCGCGTGAGCTTCACCGTCCTGCTGCAGGCCGCCGCCGACCAGATCGTGACCGCAGCAGGCATCGCCCCGGCCGAACCGGTAACGCTGGTGGGCGCGATCGGCCGCGCCGCCCTGGCGAACCTGATCCCGCAGCAACGCCGGTGGCGAATGAAGTCACGGATGCTGAAGAGATACAGCACGTACCCCTTCAACCGGAACCGCCACCCGAGAACGGCGCAGAAATACACCATTCACACCGAAGTGATCGCCGACGGATGGACCCCTTGACAGCAACGCCGCCCGCCAAACGCAACGGTGTTGCACCAGGCGGGACGTCATCTCCGACCAGATCGGCCACGGCTGCGGCGAGGGCGCGTCGGCGGTCGCCCACCGGCTTTCGATGCTGAGGCGTACAAGCAGCGCAACGCGGTCGAGCGACGCATCAACCGGTTCAAGCAGTGGCGCGGCCTGGCCATGCGAACGGACAAGCTCGCCATCGCCTATCAGGCCGCACTCCACCTCGCCGCCATCTTCATCTGGACACGGCGGTGACGATGAAGCGACGACCTGTCAGTCGTAGAAGAAGAGTTCCAGGTCCTCCACGGATCCAGGCCCGGTGAGGAAGCCCTCAGCCTTCGCGATCTCGTCTTCTGGTGGCAGCTCGCCCTTCAGAAGCTGCCGCATCCAGATTTCTCCCTGCTCGCCGACCGCGTAGATGCCGGACAGCAGCTCAGCCATGCCCGCAGGGTGCGGCGGGCGGCGCCCGGCGACTGGCCGGAGCACCCATCGGCCTGACCGGGCTGCGAGTCGCAGCACCCCGGCCCAGTTCGCGATCCTCCCGATTCGAACGTGCCACGAGTCCTCGGTGAAGGGGGCCATCCGCCCGCCACATAGAGGGTTTGTGGCGGCGCCGATGTCCTCGATGACCTGCCGTTCCACGGCGTCACGGACCCAGCGCCCTTCCTGCGCTTCTTCGATGGCGGCTTCCCACCACATCCACCCGCCGTCGAATCGGTCCGCGAATGTGTCCATGAGGACAGGCTTCCATGCACGATGCCGCAAGCATTCACGAGGGGGCCAATCAGAGGACCGACTCATCAAAGAGACAGGCTCTAGACGTGGCCCTGCGGGAGAAGACGCAGCGGAAGATGGTCTACGAGTCCGCCGCCCGGGTGGATGAGGTCCTGTGCCTGAACGTGGAGGACCTGTACCCGCAGGACAAGCGCGGCAAGATCGCTGCCAAGGGCGGGGCGACCGAGTGGATCCACTGATAGTCCGGTACTGCCCAGTTGCTGCCCCGGCTCATCACCGGACGCATCTGCGGGCCGCTGTTCCCCACCGGCGCAAGGCCCCGGCTGGCATACCGTCGCTGGGCCGCGTAGCCCGGCGCTTGCGGGTTGCATCCCCAGAGGGGGGATGCTCCCCCCGGTACATCTGACCAGTAAGAAGGCCGAGGCGGCCGTACGCAAGGCTCTCTCACGCCGTCACCATGATTGAGCTTCCTGCTGGCATGACGATCCACGCCTTCACCCTGAAGGCAGTACAGCGGGACGGGTTGTGGCACCCAGAGTGGCCCGTCGGCGTCATGCCGCTGAAGACAGGCGATGATGCGGCGCAGGGCGAAACCTGGAATGTGGACCGCGGTCTGTGTCCTGGTCGGCCCCCAATGGTTGTGGGCCTACCGGTCGAAGTCGCCTGCCTTGATGCTGGAGGCGAAGGCTTGCCACTCGTCGGCCGTGAAACAGAAGAACCCATCATCGGGGCGCTTGGAGTCGCGCACCGCCCGGCCCCCGTCGGCCAGGTCGGCTATTTCTACACACTCGTTGGTGCTGCCGCTGTAGCTGGACTTGCGCCAGTTCGTCGGGGTGTCCATCGATACCTCTAGCTTCCCTCGGTCCCGAGTTCTTGAGCGATCCTGGCGATGTGTTGCAGGGAGTCGGCGGGGTTGAGCGCGCTGGAGCGCAGGTCATCGAAGACGAGGGTGTACCCGGCTACTTCTTCCTGGGTGTCCAGGTACAGGCTGGATGACAGGTTCTCCAGCCAGACCACCCCGCTGTCATTGGGCACCGCGAACGACAGCACCAGGAACGGGCCGGACAGGCCGGCATGAGCGCCGATCTTGTACGGCAGGACCTGAAGCGTGATGTTGGGTCGCTCCACCATCTTCGTCAGGTGGGCGAGCTGGGCACGCATGACCTCTGCTCCGCCCACCGGTGTAAGTAGTGCGGCCTCCCCGATGATGGCCCAGAACCGTACCGGGTCCTGGTTGCGCGTCAGGATGGCTTGACGTTCCGCCCGCACCTTTTTCAGGGTGTCCACGACTTCATCCCGGACCATGGCCGGGTTCGCCTTCATGACGGCCTGGCTGTAGTCCTCGGTCTGGAGCAGGCCGGGGATCAGGATGGACTGGAAGGTGCGGATGTAGTTCGCATCGGCCTCAAGGCCAAGGTAGTTGGCGTAGGCGGGCGGGATGATCTGGCCGTAGGCGTCCCACCATCCCCGCTTGCTTCCGTCCCGGGCCAGGGCCGTCAACCTCTCGAGCAGTTCGTCATCCTTGAGGTGATAGCTGGCCAAGAGGTCGCGTACGTCCCGCGCCCTGATGCCCAGGTACCCCAGCTCGATGCGGCTGATCTTGGAACGGCTGCACTCCAGTGTCTCGGCGGCCTGCTCCAGGGAAACGCCCGCTTCTTCCCGCAGTTTGCGCAGTTCAGAGCCCAGGCGGCGGCGACGCACCGTCGGTGTCTGCTCGGCCACCGTGTTCCTCCCTTTGTTCTTCGGGACCAGTCTGCCCGTTTTCGCCGGCCAGTGGTATCTGGTGATCTTGGAACCGTTCTTGGCGAACGGAACCGTTCCAATAGAACCGTTGCGACAGGAACCGATTTCGGTCTACCGTAGGCGACCCGTCACTGCCGGTGTTTCTGAGGAGCACCGACCGTTACGGACAGCCCCACTGGTCATGGCCTAGGAGCCCCATTGGTCAGCAACGAGTTCGGCCAGACCCCAGGTTTACGGGTGCCGCTCATGCGCCGGGTCGCGCCGGGACAGCACGGCTTCTTGCTTTGCTTCGGGCGCGATGGCGTGCGTATCGAGACCATCACCGAAGCCCAGGCCATGACGTTGGCGACCGATTTGGCCCGTGAGCTCGGGCTGTCTGTGGCCAGGCAAGCGGGCCCATGACCGCATGAAGTCCCCCACCACCAGCGGCCGGTTGATGGCCGCGCCCGTCGAACGAGGCCAGCACCATGACCGTCAGGACCAAGCCAGCCGCCCATCACCTCAACCGCTCAGTACGCGGCCAGCTCCGGGCGGAGGTCCGGTTATGACCAATCCGCCTCAACCCTGGTTTAGCCGCCTTGAGTTGGCCTGTGAGCCGACCGCCGTCCGCTGGGCTCGGATGCACGCTCGCGCAATCTTGAAGCAGTGGGAGGTACCCGAAAGCGTCATTGATGATGCGGAGCTGGTTGTCTCGGAGTTGACCACCAACGCCGTCCGCCACAGTGGTTCGGCGGTCGCTCCGCCGCCCTCGGTGGTAGATGGTCGCGTGCGCCGTTTCGTGTTGACGCTGTGGTGCTTCCCCGACCACATCCACATCTACGTCTATGACCAGGACCGCACGCCGCCAGTACTGCGGCCACCCTCGCTCGATGACAACGGCGGGCGCGGCCTCCGTCTGGTCGAGGAGCTGAGTTCCAAGTGGGGCTATGCCTTCCCCACTCCGCACCCGGACTCGGGTAAGGCAGTCTGGGCGCAACTCGACTTCCCCGGCGAGCCCGCTCCGACCGACCTGCCCGCCGAAGAGCAGGCTCATCTACCGCCGCCACGTCGTTCCGATGCGCCGACCTGGCACGATGACCCGGCCACCATGACCGAGGTGGTCACGCGACTGCGGGACAGGGCGACGCCTACAGCGACGCCGTCACCCGCTGACACGCCGAGTCGCGAACTGCACTTGTGGGAACGGCAGCTTCTTTCGGGCCGGTTGACGATGGACGTCGACACCACCATTGCGCGCGACTGCCAGGCGCATGACGGCCCACTGTCGAAGGTCGAGAGCGCACCGGTCATCCGTTCCCACGGCTCCACCGTGCAGCCACACGTACTGCTGGCCCAGCACGGGGAGGACGGCCCGTGATGCGGGCCGGGTAACCCATCATGCCGAGTGGTCCTTGTCCTTCGGCCCCACAAATGAGGACCACTCACCAAGCGGCACCCCTGATGCGGTAACGGGTCTTCTCCCCGTGAGGCCCTGAGTAATGCTCCTGCGTCGGGGGTGTCTCGCCGTGTCCGATGAGGCATCACTCGAGCCCCGCCGACCGCGCTCGATGACGCGTCATTCGCCCGGCCCGTCGGCCGCGTGGAGAGGCTGTAGTACGGCAGCTGACCCGGAGGTGACGAGTAATTGTCGCACCCTGCAGATCAGTTGAGGTTGATCAGGCTGCGCGACCTTCGACGTTCGACGAGGTGGCCGGGTTCGATGCGGGCTCCGACTCGGACGAGAGCGACGAGGTGGGGTGCGTTCACGGCCCGCCATCGAGTCTGGCGGACTCGACGAACTTGAGGGCCACGGCGGCGCCGGTCTCAACACGAGCGCGTGGGCGGACTTCCCGGGCGGTCTCGCCTGACTAGTGGTCTTGTCCGGGGCAGAGCATCAAGGCAGACCTGTAGCGCGGGCGTTGAGTATGCGAACTCAGGACATGTGAGTACTGCGCCCGGTCACGGGAGCTGGCCGGGACGGTTGGCTGGGCTCATGAACACGACCTCGGCAACCACGCATCAGCAGGACACTGACCGCGGGCTACGGAAGTGGTCCGGCTGGGGACTAGGACTGCTCCTGCCGATGGTCGTCCTGAGCTGCGTCCCGGTCCTCGCCAGTGGGCGCGGCAGCCGGTGCATCACCTACGGTGACGAGTGCTCTGCGGTCCCCGGCGCATTCCTCTACGGATGCTTCTGGACGGCCGTCGTCGCCGGCTTGACGGCGCTGTTGTGGCCCCGGGCCCGCTGGACGGGCGCCAGAGCCGGGATCGTCGTGGTGCAGTGGACGGCTCAGGTCGTGTTGGCCTGCCTGATCCTCAGCTACGCCTGAGCTTGTTTCCTCAGAGGTTGTTCTCTTTCCGAACCTCGTGTGCGGTTTCTGCTGGTCAGGCATGAGATCCCGCCTGTCGCGGAAGTCTCGGTCCGTTGCTGACCGAGATGTCGTGGGGGTGGCGGATGCCGTCGATGCGGGCGGTTCTGGAGGCGCGGCAGAAGGCCGCGGCGGTGCGGGTAGAAGAACTCGAAGCCGAGCTGGAGCGGGTGCGGGCGGCTCTGGCCGACGCCGAAGAGGTGCTCAGGTGCCGCGTGATCGGCGTGGAGCAGTATCTGGAGGCGCTGGCCGAGGAGGACGCGCCCGCCATGGCGGTCGGCGGGGTGTCGCGGAGGAAGCCGGTTGGACCGCGCCGGGCGGTGCCTCACCGGCAGAACGCTGCCGGGGTCGAAGAACTGTCCTCGGACTACCAGGGGTTGATGGCCGCCGCCCTGGAGGCGGGAGGCGACGGGCTGGGTGCCCGGCGTGCAGCGGTGGTGCTGGGCTGGGACAGTGCGTCCGCCTCCCGTGTCGAGGGAGCGCGGGCCCGGCTGAAGCGGCTGGTGGAGCGGGGCTGGCTGGTGGAGGAGAAACCAGGCAGGTTCACGCTGCCCGCACCCGAACAGGTTGCTGGTGCCGGGCGGCCAGACGGCGGCTCATGAGCATGGTCATCGACCACAGGATGACGGCTTCGCTGGTGTCGGGGCGCCGCTCGTAGTCACGGACCAGACGCCGGCTGCGCAGGAACCAGGCAAAGGATCTTTCCACGACCCAGCGGCGGGGCAGGACCTGAAAGCCGGAGACGTCGTCACTGCGGCGGACGACATCGAGAACGAGTCCGAGGTGGCGGGCGGTCCAGTCCTGGAGATGGCCGGTGTAACCGCCGTCGGCCCAGATGCGCGACAGCCGCCGCAAGCGGCTCTTCGCTGTCGGCAGCAGGATCCGGGCGGCGTCCCGGTCGGTCGTGGAGGCCGGCGTGACCAGCACGGCCAGCAGGAGTCCGAGGGTGTCGGTGAGCAGGTGCCGCTTGCGTCCGTTGATCTTCTTCCCGGCATCGTATCCCCGTGAAGCGAAGGTGACGGCGGCGTCCGCCTTCACCGACTGCGAGTCCACGACCGCCGCACTCGGCTCCTGATCACGGCCCTCAGCGTCGCGGACGGCTCCGCGCAGCCGGTCGTGCAGCTCGGCCACCAGTCCCACGTCCCGCCAGCGGGCGAAGAAGGCGTACACCCGCGGCCAGGGCGGGAAGTCGCAGGGCATCGCGCGCCATTTGATGCCGTTGTCGACGAGGTAGCGCACCGCGTCGATCATCTCTCGGTGGCAGTAGCCCTCCGGACGGCCGCCCCGGCCCGCCAGCCATCCGGGCACCGGCAGCAGATCCCGCACGAGTGCCCACTCGGCATCGCTCATGTCCGAGCCGTACCGGGGCCGGCGCTCCGGCCGGTCGGCCGCGTTCCCGAACCTGTGGGCGAGACAGTCACACCCAGGAATGGCCGGACTGGACCCGGCAACCGCCACCACGCGACACTTCGACAACAGGGCCTCTTGCTCCTCGCTGGACTCGACAACCGCGAGCTACCAAGAGGCCCTTCTGTCATGCCCCGACATCGGCCAACTCACCCGATCCAGGACCCCGTTCGAGCCAGATCGAGCACCCGAGCGGATAGAGAACGGCCAGTCAAGGGTTTGAGTCGCTCGGGTTCGGGCGAAAGCCGGTGAACTACCAAGCGATGGCCGACACCCGCGATATGCCGGCATCCGCAGCAGCGGAAGGACCTACCGCAAAGCAGTGAGCCCACGGTTCCATGGTGCCCGCCAGGGCACGCCCGACGTCGGCGCGCAACGGTGGGACGAAGGAGCGGTACTCGCTGGTGTGCCAGAACCACGCCCCGGCCTGTCGGCAAGCGTGTCCGCAGTAGATCCGCTCGGTGACCGTGACCGAGCGCGAACCGCGTCCCGGAACCGGGCATCGCACGACGAACTCGTAAGACCGTCCCGGTGACTGGTCGGTGGTGGACGGCGTCCTGACGGTGCTGTGCGCGCGGGCGGGACATCGACCCGGACACGGAGCGCTGGGAAGGCGGTAACAACGACGCGCCCACGCACCGTCAGAACCTGCGGAACCTTTGGGATGAGGCTTTGGACGCCCCGCCTCCTTCACCTGCCCCACCTTCCGGCTACCGGGGTGGGGGCGGCGGCAAGGCTGTAGCCGACGTCAGCTGCACCCCCAAGGGCGCAAAGAACTGCGCGATCAGCCACAACGCACCCGCACCCGCAAGGGAACCGCACCCGCAGACACCCGCCCCCGCAGGGGCCCGTCAGAACAGGCGGAGTTTGTCGTCCTCCAGGCCCCGCATCGCGTCGTAGTCCAGGAGTTGGCAGCCGATGCCTCGGTCGGTGGCGAGGACTCGGGCCTGGGGTTTGATTTCTTGGGCGGCGAAGATGCCGCGGACCGGGGCGAGGTGGGGGTCGCGGTTCAACAGGTCGAGGTAGCGGGTGAGTTGTTCCACGCCGTCGATCTCGCCGCGGCGTTTGATCTCCACCGCGACCGTCTGCCCCGCGGCGTCCCGGCACAGGATGTCCACCGGGCCGATGGCGGTCATGTACTCGCGGCGGATGAGCGTATAGCCCTCGCCGAGCGTTTCGATGCGGTCGGCGAGCAGTTCCTGGAGGTGTGCTTCCACGCCGTCCTTGATCAGGCCGGGATCGACGCCGAGTTCATGGGAGGAGTCGTGCAGGATCTCCTCCATCGTGATGATCAGCTTCTCGCCCGCCTTGTTGACGACCGTCCACACCCCCTCCTCGTCGCCCGAGCCCTCCTTCAGCGTGCAGGGCGGCGACATCCAGTTCAGGGGCTTGTAGGCCCGGTCGTCGGCATGGATCGACACGCTGCCGTCGGCCTTCACCAAGATCAGACGGGGTGCCGCGGGGAGGTGGGCGGTGAGCCGGCCGGCGTAGTCGACGGAACACCGGGCAATGACGAGACGCATGGTGCGCAACGCTACTCGACCCCGGCACCCGGCGCGATTCGCCCTGGAAGACCCGTGTTCCTTCATGGCTGATTGTCGGCTCAAACGGTTCATCGCATGTACGCGTTCTGCTGGTGCGGTCACCGTCCGCTGCCTACGGTAGGGAACGGGAGGTCGCGGTGTGTGTACGCACCGTGGTTGACAACGCGAACTCCCTCCTTGACCTGTGTCCGGCAACCCCTGTCCCGGCGGGGGTGCGAGAGGAGAACCCATGTCGCTCGACGTCTCACCGGCCCTACTCGAACAGGCCGAGCGAGGCGAGGTCGACGAAGCCGAATTCGTCGACTGCGTCCGGACCTCCCTGCCCTTTGCGTGGGAGATGATCAGCTCCCTGGTGGCCCAGCTGAAGGTCGACGGCGGACCGTTCGCCGACAACCAGACGCCTCCGCCAGACGAGCACGCGCGCGGTCAGCTGCTGCGCGCGCTCGCGAGTGACGCGATACGCGGTGCGCTCCAGCGGCACTTCGGGGTGCGGCTGGCGTTCCAGAACTGCCATCGCGTGGCCGTGTTCCCGCAGGACGACTCGGTCGACCAGACCCTCGCCCGCTTCACCTCGGTGCGCAGCCAGATACTCAACCAGTCCCCGGAGCTCAGGGACTG
This sequence comes from Streptomyces sp. YIM S03343, assembly GCF_054729195.1. Taxonomy (NCBI): domain Bacteria; kingdom Bacillati; phylum Actinomycetota; class Actinomycetes; order Kitasatosporales; family Streptomycetaceae; genus Streptomyces; species Streptomyces sp. YIM S03343. The sequence goes on along the minus strand of NZ_JBPUKX010000001.1, from coordinate 2,984,141 downwards.
CTGACCGCGCACCCGTCCGGACCCCTCGTCCGGCGGTCCTCGGCTTGCCGCTCCGTGCGGGAGGTGCGATCGACATGGAGCGGCAAGTCTCAGCGGGGCAAGGGGAGTTGCCCCGCGTCCGTTTGATCCGGTTGATCCGGTTGATCGGGTTGGTGCGGAGTTACTGCGTCGTTCAGCGGAGTTGGGGCAGCACCTCGGCGCCCAGCCGCCGTACGTTCTCCTCGGTGGCCGTCAGATCCCCCGAGCCCTCGACGAGCAGCGCGAAACGGGTGACCCCGGTGCGTTCCGAGGTCGCCGCCAGCCGGTCGGCGGCGAGCTGTGGCGTGCCCACCGGATGCAGGGCGCACAGCAGCTCGGTGTACGCCAGCGGATCACGCATCGAGCGCGTCCGGCCGTCCACCGTCATATGCGCCTCAAGCCCCTGTTTCAGCCAACCCGGCATCGCCTTCGTCAGTGTCTCCACCGCCTCGGTGCGCCGGTCGGCGATCTGGACGACTCCGGCCGAGACATGGCCCGCCGCGCGGATCTCCTCAGCGCCGAGCCCTGCCGCCCGCGCGTGCTCCCGCCACAGGGCGACCATCCCGGCCTTCTCCTCGTCCCCGATGTGCATCCCGAGCAGCATCGGCAGCCCGCGCCCGGCCGCCAGCCGTACGCTCGCGGGCGAGGTGCAGGCGACCAGCACCTCGGGCCCGGAGGCGTCCGTCAGCGACTCCGCCGGGCGGGGGACCACCGGGACCTCACGGAAGGCGAACCGCCCGCCCGAGGCCCCCACCGCCGGTTCGCGCAGCCAGCGCAGCAGCAGGTCCAGCGACTCCGGGAACCCCTCCTCGTACGCCGCGAGGCCTGCGCCGAACACCTCCAGATCGACCCACGGCCCGCCGCGCCCGACGCCCAGCGAGAACCGCCCGCCGCTCGTCAGATGCAGCAGCGCGGCCTGCTCGCCGAGGGCGACCGGGTGCGCGGTGGGCAGCACGCTCACCGCCGTACCCACCCGGATGCGCCGTGTGCGCCCCAGCAGTGTCGCGGCCAGGGTGACCGCCGACGGGCAGACGCCGTACGGCACGAAGTGGTGCTCGGCCACCCAGACCGAGTCGAGTCCCGCCTCCTCGGCGGCCTCCGCCGTTCGGACCGCCCGGTGCAGCGCCTCCCCCTGGCCCTGGCCCGGGAACTGGGCCGCCAGTACGAAACTTCCCACGTGCATGGTGCTTTCCCGCTTCCTTGGCTCCGACACGGAGCTCCCCCACCCGGCATAACCGTCCGACACGTGCCGAGGACACGGGGTAGCGAAGAGATTTGCGGATTTTCTGGAGAACGGGGCGGGGCGGAGGGGGACTTGTCATGATTGGCCACCTACGCATACCCCTGTCCGCGCCGCGTACGCTGGACAGGGTCCCCGCAGTCCGTACGACCTCGTGAGGTGTTCCGTGTCCCCGCGCCGCAACCGACCCAAGGACCCCCGGGGAGGCGCCGCGGCGAGCCGCAGCGCCGAGGACGACCCGTCGGGCCGCTACGGCGGCTGGCAGTCCACGGAGAGCTGGCAGGGCGAGGACTGGAGCGTGCGGCACGTGGCGGGCGCCACCGCCGCGGGCAAGACGTACCGCTGCCCCGGCTGCGACCAGACGATCCCCTCCGGCGTCCCGCATGTGGTGGCCTGGCCGGAGCACGCGGGCGTGGACGACCGCCGGCACTGGCACAAGGCGTGCTGGAACGCGAAGGACCGCCGCACCACTCGGGTACAGCGGTCCCGCAACGCGCCGAGGTTCTAGGACGACAGAACGACAGGCTCTACGTCTTATACGTCCCGCTGCTCCAGCAGTGCCCAGGCCCCGCTGAACGCCACGGCCGTCACGCCCACGATGATCCACAGCGGGTCCCAGCCGGACGGGCCGCCGGTGTTGCTGAGGGAGGCGTCGTAGAACACCACGAGCTGGTTGGGGATCGAGTACTGGAAGAGGGCCGTCTGCACCTTCTCCAGCGAGGGCGTGAACATGAACAGTGCGATCACCAGCGGGGCGAGCACCACGCCGATCATGATCGTGATGGCGCCCGCGGAGTGCCGCACGATCGAGCCGACGAGCAGCGACAGCAGCCCCAGCAGCGCGATGTAGAGGCTGATGCCGACCGTGCCCTTGAGCCACTCCGACGCCGACGGCGCCTTCGCCGCGTCCACCAGACCGACCTGGACGACGGCCACGAACGACACTGCCGCCAGCGTCACCACGAAGGCCACGGTGAAGAACACGATCGACTTGGCCGCCAGCACCCGTACCCGGGAGGGGCACGCGGTTGCGGTGGTCCGGATCATGCCGGTGCCGTACTCGGAGGCGGTCGTCAGCACGCCCAAGGTGATGATGCAGATGCTGCCGAGCAGCAGTCCGAAGAGGCCGAGGGACAGCGCGGTGTTGCTGTCGGAGCCCGGCTCCTGCCCGGACGACGAGTTGGCGACGACGACACCGGCGAGCAGCCCGATCCCGACCACCAGCAGGACGAACACGCCCAGCGTCCACATCGTGGAGCGCACCGATTTGATCTTCGTCCACTCCGAGGCGAGGGCGTGCCCGAGGTGGGTGCGCACGATCGGGATGGGCGAGGTGTAGGTCGGGTACGGCGAGCCGGGCGCCTGCTGCCAAGCGGGCGGCACGGCCTGCGGCATCGGGGACTGCGGGGTACTCATCGGGCGTCCTCGGGCTTGGTGAGGTCGGTGGCGGGCTTCTCGGCGGCGGGCGCAGGTGCGGCGGCGGGAGCGGGGGCCGCGGCGGGTGCGGGCTCAGGCACGGGCGGCCGGGAGGACGGGGGTTGCGGCTGGGCCTGGGGCGCCGCGACGGCCGCGGCCGACGGGGCCGCCGGGGCGGCGTACGGGTTCTGGGCGCCGCCGCCCGCACCGCCCGGCAGCGGGCCGTTGGGAGCGCCGTAGGGACCCGGCCGGCCCGGCTGGCCAGGCCCGCCCGGGGGCATTCCGGGAGGTGTACCTGGGGGCATCGAGAAGGGCTGCCCGCCCGGTCCGGGCGGCGGCGGGGCGTACCAGCCGGGCTGCCCCTGGCCCGGTACCGGCGCCGGCGGCTGGAAGCCGGGCGGAAGCGGCTGCATCAGCCCTTCCTTCTGGTCGACGGTGGAGCGGAAGTCGACGGCGGCCTGCGTCATCCGCATGTACGCCTCCTCCAGCGACGCCTGGTGCGGCGACAGCTCCCACAGCCGTACGTCGGTGTCGTGCGCGATGTCGCTGATGCGCGGCAACTGCAGCCCCATGACGCGCAGCGCGCCGTCCTGCTCGGGCAGCACCTGCCCGCCCGCCTCGGTGAGCGCGGAGGTGAGTTTCTCGCGCAGTTGAGGCTCGGTGTCCGGGGTGCGTACTCGTGCGAAGCCCGCGGAGTTGGCGGCGATGAAGTCCTTCACACCCATGTCGGCGAGCAGTTGGCCGCGCCCGATGACGATGAGGTGGTCGGCGGTCAGCGCCATCTCGCTCATGAGATGGGAGGAGACGAAGACGGTACGGCCCTCTGCCGCGAGCGCCTTCATCAGATTGCGCACCCACAGGATGCCCTCGGGGTCGAGGCCGTTGACCGGCTCGTCGAAGAGCAGCACCTGCGGGTCGCCGAGCAGCGCGGCGGCGATGCCGAGGCGCTGGCCCATGCCGAGGGAGAAGCCCTTGGACCGCTTCCGTGCCACGTCCTGGAGGCCGACCACGCCGAGCACCTCGTCGACCCGGCGGTCCGGGATGCCGGACAACTGGGCCAGGCACAGCAGATGGTTGCGGGCGTGCCGGCCGCCGTGCACGGCCTTGGCGTCGAGGAGGGCGCCGACCTGCCGGGGTGCGTTCGGCAGCTTGCGGTAGGGGTAGCCGCCGATGGTCACCTGGCCCGCGGTGGGATTGTCCAGGCCGAGGATCATCCGCATGGTCGTCGACTTGCCCGAGCCGTTGGGGCCCAGGAAACCGGTCACGGCGCCGGGGCGCACCTGGAAGGAAAGGTTGTACACAGCGGTCTTGTCGCCGTAGCGCTTGGTCAGGCCGACTGCCTCGATCATGCTCCGCACCCATCGACAGGTTCAGGAAAGCGGGGCACATGCCCCCCGTAAGGGCTAGAAGCTTATCGAGGCGCTGACGGTTCCGCTCAAGAGCAGGTAAAAACACGAGGTCTTCCGATCATCGCCCCATCCGTCCCGGAACGTCCCCCCACCGTGCGGCCGGTGGTTGTCGGTGATCGTCGGTGGCTGTCGACGGCCACCGGCCGCCGTCGGCTGCGGGAACGGCGAAGGCCCGCGCCTTCGGTGGATGTCCACCGGGGACGCGGGCCTTCGTAGCCGCTTGCGTCATCCGTCAGCCGCTACCCGTTGTCCGCCATCTGCGCTCCGCAGAAGGCGCGGGTCACCGGGTCTGCTGGGCCGGGACTCCGCGGGAGATCGGCTCGTCGTCCGTGGACGGGCTGCTCGCGGCGGCCACCGCGGCACCGGTCAGCGTGGCGAGCATCTCGCGGACGTTCGTCAGCTGGGCGTTGATGCTGTCGCGGCGGTTGGTGAGGGCGGCCAGCTCGCGCTCGGATTCCGAACGGATCCGGTCGGCCTTGGCGTTGGCGTCGGCCACGATGTCCTCGGCCTGGCGCTGAGCCGTCTCGACCGTCTGGCGGGCGCGGCGCTCGGCGTCGGTGCGCAGCTTCTCGGCCTCCAGGCGAAGCTGCTCGGCGCGGTGCTCGATCTCCGCGAGGCGCTTCTCGGCCTTCTGCTGACGCGAGGCCAGGTCGCGCTCGGACTGCTCGCGGCGCTTGGCGAGGTTCGTCTCGAAGTCGGCTGCGGCCTGCGCGGCCTTGGCACGGGTCTCCTCGAAGAGGGCGTCCGCTTCCTCGCGCTTGGACTGCGCGTCCTTCTGCGCGTCCTGACGCAGCTGCGACGCGTCACTCTTGGCCTTCTCGACGATCCGGACGCCGTCGTCCTCGGCCTTGGCCTTGCGCTCCGCGGCGAAGGACTCGGCGTCGTTGCGGACCTGCTGGGCGGCCGACTCCGCGAGTTCGCGGTGCTGCTCGGCGGCGCGGCGGGCCTCCTCGCGCAGATCCTTCGCCTCTTCCTCGGCGAGACGCAGGATCTTCTCGACACGCGCGCCGAGACCGGCGTACGACGGCTCGGCGTCGGTGATCGCGGCCTGGGCGTTCTGCGTCTCGAGGTGCAGTTCCTCGATGCGCTTTTCCAGAGCGGTGATGCGGGCCAGAGCACTGTCACGGTCGGAGACGAGCTTGGAGATTCGTTCGTCCACCTGAGCGCGGTCGTACCCACGCCGCACAAGCTCGAAGCCGTAGGGGGAAGTGTCGCTCATGGGGTTCCTGTCGAATGAGACCGGTGAGGTGATAGGTGGAATCCTAGGGGCCAAAACGGTGTGTCATCGAGCGGATGCGTGTTTGATCTGGAGAATGACACCCCTTTTGAGTGGCTGAAGCCCGGGCGGCTTGCCAAATGATCAATTAAATGCCCCGAAAGCAGGCGAAATCAACCGGGTTGGGTGACCCCTGGATCACACAAAGTCCCATCCAACTATCAGCTCCGTAACGCTCGCCCGGTAGGAGGGACGCACCGGCACGCCTTGGCGGGAGGGGCGCGACGGGGGCGGGAGTGCGCCCTGCGGCGGGGCGAGCGCCGTGGGGCGGGTGCGGTGAACAGCCCCCGGTCGACCGGGCGTTTGCCCCGACAGCGCCACGCCCACGCCACGCCCACGACACGCCCACGACACGCCCACGACACGCCCTCGCCGTGCCATCACCACGCCATCCCCATGCAGGGAAGGCTCGGCCGCTAGCCGTCCGACCCCTTGCCGCCGCCCCGGGGTCCGCCGATCGTGGCGCCGGCCTTCACCCCCGTGTCCTTGCCCGCTGACGGGGTTTCGAAGGATTCCAGGGCCTCCAGGACGTCCTGGACCCGGGAGATCTCCGCGTTGATGTCCTCGCGGCGGCGCACCAGGATCTCCAGTTCGCGCTTGCCCTCCTCGACGCTGGCCTTCGCCTCCTGGATGGCCTCGGCCTTCAGGTCCTCGGCCTCCTTGATGAGCTTGGCCTTCTTCTGCTCGGCCTCCTTGAGCAGGCCCTCGGCCTTCTTCACGGCGGCGATACGGACCTTGCCCGCCTCGGAGTTGGCCTCGGAGACGATCTCCTTGGCCTTCGCCTGCGCCTTCGCGTGCTGCTCCTCCGCGGACTTGATCAGCGCGTCGCAGCGGTCGCCGGTGGTCTTCATGGTCTCGGTGGCCTCGCGGCGGGCCCGCTCGTGCAGCGTCTCGATCTCGCTGGTGATGCGGTCGCGCAGCTCCTCCGCGCGGTCCCTTATGGCGGTGGCGTCCCGGCGCGCGCCGATGAGCAGCTCGTCCGCGTCCGTACGGGCCTTCTCCACCAGCGAGTTGCCCTCGACCGTCGCCTCCGCGACCAGCCTCTCGGCCTCGCTGCGGGCCGCGCCCACCATGGTGTCGGCCTGCGCCTCCGCGTCCGCGGTGGTCTTGTGCGCCTGCTGCTGCGCCTCCGACATCAGCTTGTCGACCTCGGCGGCGGTCTCCGTGATGAGCGTGTCGACCTGCTCGGCCGCCTCCGAACGCCGCTTGTTGGCGTCCTTGCGCGCCTCGTCCAGCGCACGCTCCGCCTCGGTGCGCGCCCCCGTCACCAGCCGCTCCGCCGCCGCCTCCGCGTCGGCCCTGAGCCGCTCCGCGTCGTGCCGCGTCCGGTCGGCGTGCAACTGGGCGGAGCCCACCGTCTCGGAGGCCTCGGCACGTAGCCGCTCCGCGTCCCCGGTGGCGTCCGCGATGAGCCGCTCGGCCTTGGCGACCGACTCCGCACGCACCCGCTCGGCCTCCTGCGCGGTCTCCGACTGGAGCCGCTCGGCCTCGTTGCTCGCCTCGGTGATCAGGGTGTCGACCTGCGTCGCCGCGTCCGACCGCATCCGGTTGGCGTCCTCCCGGGCGTCGGCCCGGGTGCGCGCGGCGTCGTGGTCGGCCTGCGCGATGGTGTCGGAAGCCTCGGTGCGCACCCGCTGGGCGTGGTCCGCGGCGTCCGACCTGACCCGCTCCGACTCGGCCAGCGCCTCGGTGACCGTGCGCTCGGCGAGCGCCTTCGCGGCGTCCGACTCCTCGCGGGCCTCGCGGCGGATCCGGTTGGCGTCCTCGGTGGCCCGCTCCCGTTCCGCATAGGCGTCCGCGCGGACCCGGTCCGACTCCTCCTCGGCCTCGCGCCTGGTGCGCTCCGCCGCGTGGTCGGCGGCCGAGCGCAGGCCCTGGATCTCCTCCTGCGTCTGCTCGTGCAGCCCGGCGACCGAGTCCCGTACCTGCTGGGCGTGCTGCTCGGCCGCGGACACCATCTCGGTGGCCCGCCGGTCGGCCTCCTCGACCAGCCGTACGGCCTCGGTCTGCGCCTCCTCGACCCGGTTGCGCGCCGACGCCAGCAGTTCCTCGCTCTGCTCGCGGGCCCGCTCACGCTCCTGGTCCGCCTCGGTGCGCGCGGAGCCGAGCAGTTCCTCGGCCTCGCGGCGGCGCCGTACCGCCTCCTCCTGCGCGGCGGCCAGCGTCTCCGACGCCTCCGTGGCCAGCCGTTCGGCGGCGGCCTGCGCCTCGGTGCGGATCCGGTCCGCGGTGTCCTGCGCCTCCGCCTTCAGCCGCTCCGCCTCCGCGGCGGCCTCCGACCGCAGCCGTACGGCGATGTTCTCGCCCTCGGCGCGGGACGACGCCGCGTCCGCCGCGGCCTCGTTGCGCAGCCGCTCGGACTCCGCCTCCGCCTGCCGGCGCAGCGTACGGATCCGTTCGGCGGCCTCGGCGCGCAGCCGCTCCGTCTCCTCACCGGCCTCGCGGCGGATCCGGGCGGCCTCCTCACGGGCCTCCGTCAGCGCCTGCTCGGCGCCGGTCAGCCGCTCGTCGGCCTCCGTCCGCAGCCGGTCCAGCTCCCCGGCGGCCTGCGCCTGCCGGTCCGCGACCGCCTGCTCGGTCTGCTCCCGCAGTTCGCGCGCGGCCCGCTCGGCGTCCGCCTGGATCGACTCCGCCCGCTCGGTCGCCTCGGCCTGCTGCTGCTCGGCGTCCTTGCGGGTGCGCTCCAGGGTGTCCGCGGCCTGCCGGCGCAGCGCGGTGGCGCGCTCGATGGCCTCGGTGCGGACCTTCTCGCTGTCCGTGGTGGCGGTCTGGCGCAGCTCGTCCGCGTCGGCCTTCGCCTTGGCCAGCAGTTCCTCGGCGCTCTTGGCCGCCTCCTCGATCTGCTGGACGGCCTCGCGCCGCGCCTCGGCCCGGATCCGCTCGCCCTCGGCGACCGCGTCGGCCCGCAGCTGCTCGGCCTCGCCGCGCAGCCGCCGCGCCTCCTCCTGGAGTTCGACGGTCTTGGCGCGGTACTCCTTGGTGTCGTCCTTCGCGGCGCCCTTGAGCTGCTCGGCGATGTCGTGCGCCTCGGCGCGCAGCCGGTCGGCCTCGGTCTCCGCCTCGGTGCGGATCCGCTCGGCCTCCTCGGCCGCCGCCCGGGTGGTCTGCCGAGCCTCCTCGGCCGCCTTGTCCAGCACGTCCTCGGCGGTCTTCGCCGCCTTCGCCAGCTGGGAGGCCGACTCCTCGGCGGTCAGGCTGCGGGCCTTCTCGGACGCCTCGGCGACGATCCGCTCGGCCTCCGTACGGGCGTCCGCGACGACCTGCTCGGCCTCCGCCTTGGTGGCCTCGGCCTCCTTGGTGGCCTCCGTGACCAGCCGGGCGACCTGCTCCTTCGCCGTACGGTTGCGCTGCTCGCTCGCCGACTCGGCGCTCGCCAGCGACTTCGCCGCGGCCTCCTTGGCGTCGGCGACCAGCTTCTCCGCCTCGGCCCTGGCCGCCCTGACCGACGTCTCCACCTCGGCCATGCGCTGCTCGGCGGCCCGGCCCACCTCTGCGGCCTCACGGCGCAGGGACTCCGACTCGGTGGCCGTGGTGCTGCGCAGCCGCTCGGCGTGGTCGGCGGCCTCCTGGGCCTGGGTGGAGGCGGCGTTCAGCAGCCGGTCGGCATCCGTGCGGGCCCGGCGCAGCAACTGCTCCGCCTCCGCACGCGCCGCCTCCGCGTCGGCCTGGAGCCGCTGGCGGGCCTCCATCGCGACCCGCTCGGCCTCGGCACGGGCGGCGGCCATGGCCTGCTCGGCCTCGGCACGCGCCTCGTCGACCAGCCGGCGGGCCTGCGACTCGCTGCGCGCCCGCACCTGCTCCGCCCACGCCACGTTCTCGTTGACGTGCGACTCGACGGTCTGCCGACGCTCGGCCAGCTCCTGGTCGAGCTGCTGGCGGCGGGTCACCGCCTCGGTGTGCAACTCGGCCTGGAGCCGTGCGGCCTGCTCGGCGTGCTCCTGAAGGATGCGCTGAGTCTGCGCTCTGACCTGGCTCAGCTCGCGCTCCGCGTCGGCGCGCAGCTGATCGGCCTGGAGCTGCGCGTTGCGCAGCATCTGCTCTGCCTGATAGCCGATGTCGCCGCCGTCGTAGGCGGGCCGGGACATGAGGGTGCGGCGCGCCTCGTGCAGCTTGGCGCGCAGCACCTCGACCTGGTAGCCGAGGTCCTCGGCGTGCTGGATCGCCTTTTCCCGCTCGGTCTTCAGCCGCTCCATCTCGGCCTCGAACCGAGAGAGGCTGTCGACGTCAGCCGCCGGCTCTCGCTCCTGGCGTTCGTAGCCCCGCACTGCGCGGTCCCATCCGTCCCCTGGTCGCAAGCCTGTCCACACGAGCTCCGTCCATCCGCCGGACGGGGCCCCCGGGGAATGGTGTCAGATCAAACGGCGGAGCACGGGCTGCTGCCCCGACGCTCTTCCCCCGAAACCCGGACCCCGGCCCGGTCCTGGCGTCGCAGACGACAGGACCCGGTCGCCCTGGTGGGAGCGGCGACCGACCCCAACCCTACCGGCCCATATGTACGAGGGTCAGTGCTCAGGTGACTCAACTGCCGCCGATGTGACCAGTTCTGTGAGGACACCGCCGCAATCCTTGGGGTGCAGGAAGGTGATCCGGGACCCCATGGAGCCGCGCCGTGGCTCCTCGTACAGAACACGTACGCCTTTTTCCCTGATGTCCGCCGCGTCGGTGTCGACATCCGCCGTACCGAAAGCGATGTGATGAACGCCCTCCCCGTTCTTCGTCAGCCACTTGCCCACCGCGGAGTCCTCGCGGGTCGGTTCCAGGAGCTGGAGGTAGGAGGCGCCGCCGTCCGAGGTGCCGTTGATCTTCAGCATGGCCTCCCGCACGCCCTGTTCCTCGTTGACCTCGGAGTGGAACACTTCGAAGCCGTAGGTGGCACGGTAGAACTCGACGGTCTTGTCGAGGTCGAAACAGGCGATCCCGATGTGGTCGATTCGCGTCAGCATGTAGTCAGTGCAGCGCTCATCGGGTGGTTACGCAACGTGCGCGCGATCACACCGGCCTCCCGATGACGGGCACGGGAGCGCTCAGTACATTCGGGTAAACCCTCGTTCACTCCTCAGCTTGTGCAGCTGAAAGGGGATCGCACCTCATGTCAGGAACGTCAGGTACGACACGTACGACAGACACTTCAGGTACTTCAGGTACTTCAGGTACTTCAGGAACGAACGGCACGACATCCGTCATCGTCGCGGGTGCCCGCACGCCCATGGGCAGGCTGCTGGGCTCCCTCAGGTCCTTCTCCGGGGCCGATCTGGGCGGCTTCGCGATCAAGGCCGCCCTCGACCGCGCGGGTATCGGCGGCGACCAGGTGCAGTATGTGATCATGGGCCAGGTGCTGCAGGCCGGGGCAGGGCAGATCCCGGCGCGCCAGGCGGCCGTCAAGGCGGGCATCCCGATGAACGTCCCGGCGCTCACCGTCAACAAGGTGTGCCTGTCCGGCCTCGACGCGATCGCGCTGGCCGACCAGCTGATTCGCGCCGGTGAGTTCGAGATCGTCGTGGCGGGCGGCCAGGAGTCCATGACCAACGCCCCGCATCTGCTGCCGAAGTCCCGTGAGGGCTACAAGTACGGCGCCGTCGAGGTCCTCGACGCGATGGCCCTCGACGGCCTCACCGACGCCTTCGAGAACATCGCCATGGGCGAGTCCACCGAGAAGCACAACGCCCGCCTCGGCATCGGCCGCGCCGAGCAGGACGAGATCGCCGCCCACTCCCACCAGCGGGCCGCCGCCGCGCAGAAGAACGGCGTCTTCGAGGCCGAGATCACCCCGGTCGAGATCCCGCAGCGCAAGGGCGAGCCGGTCGTCTTCAGCAAGGACGAGGGCATCCGCGCCGACACCACGGCGGAGTCCCTGGGCAAGCTGCGCCCGGCGTTCACCCGGGACGGCACGATCACCGCGGGCACGTCCTCGCAGATCTCCGACGGTGCCGCCGCGGTCGTCGTGATGAGCAAGGCCAAGGCCGAGGAACTGGGCCTTGCCTGGATCGCCGAGATCGGCGCGCACGGCAATGTGGCCGGGCCCGACAACTCGCTCCAGTCGCAGCCGTCCAACGCGATCCTGCACGCCCTGAAGAAGGAGGGCCTGGACGTCTCCGACCTCGACCTCGTCGAGATCAACGAGGCGTTCGCGGCCGTCGCGGTCCAGTCGATGAAGGACCTCGGGGTGTCCACGGACATGGTGAACGTCAACGGCGGCGCCATCGCCCTGGGTCACCCGATCGGGATGTCCGGCGCCCGTCTCGTGCTGCATCTGGCCCTGGAGCTCAGGCGCCGGGGCGGCGGTGTCGGCGCGGCCGCGCTGTGCGGCGGCGGCGGTCAGGGCGACGCGCTGATCGTGCGGGTGCCGAAGGCCTGAACCGGCGGCGGGGACACTGCCCGTGCGGGGGCGGTGTCCCGGCGGCTGTGATGGCCGTGGGGCGTGATGTTCGTACGGCCCTGACGGGCGTACGGCCTGACGGTCGTACGGCCTGACGGTCGTACGCACGTATGGCGTGGCCTTCGTACGTCGTGACCGTCGTACTCGTGACTGTCGTTCTTCGTGATCGGAGTGATCGGAGCTGTGATGCAGGACGTCTCCACTCTGGTGGCCCAGGCCAGGGACGGCAGGCCGCGGGCCGTGGCGCGGCTGATCTCCCTGGTGGAGGGGGCGTCCCCGCAGCTCAGGGAGGTCATGGCGGCACTGGCCCCGCTCACCGGCAACGCCTACGTCGTCGGTCTCACCGGCTCGCCCGGCGTCGGCAAGTCCACGACGACCTCGGCCCTGGTGACGGCCTACCGCGAGCAGGGCAGACGGGTCGGCGTCCTGGCCGTCGACCCGTCCTCCCCGTTCTCCGGGGGCGCCCTGCTCGGCGACCGGGTCCGGATGTCGGAGCACGCCTCCGACCCCGGTGTGTACATCCGCTCGATGGCCACCCGCGGCCACCTCGGCGGCCTCGCCTGGGCGGCGCCGCAGGCGATCCGGGTGCTGGACGCGGCGGGCTGCGACGTGATCCTGGTCGAGACGGTCGGCGTCGGCCAGTCGGAGGTGGAGATCGCCTCCGAGGCCGACACCAGCGTGGTCCTGCTGGCACCCGGTATGGGCGACGGCATCCAGGCGGCCAAGGCCGGGATCCTGGAGATCGGTGATGTGTACGTCGTCAACAAGGCCGACCGGGACGGCGCCGACGCCACCGCGCGCGAGCTGAACCACATGCTGGGCCTCGGCGAGGCCCGCGCCCCGGGCGACTGGCGCCCGCCCATCGTGAAGACGGTCGCCTCACGCGGCGAGGGCGTCGACGAGGTCGTCCAGGCCCTGGAGAAGCACCGTGCATGGATGGCGGAGCACGGCGTGCTGACGGCGCGGCGGCTGGCCCGCGCGGCTCACGAGGTGGAGACGATCGCCGTCACGGCCCTGCGTGAACGCATCGGCGACCTGCACGGCGACCGCCACCTCACCGCCCTCGCCGAACGCATCGTCTCGGGCGAGCTGGACCCGTACCGCGCGGCGGATGAACTGGTGGCGGGCCTGACGACGGCGTAGCGCCTGCGCGGAGGGCCTTCATGCCGGGGCCGCCGGACCCAGGCGGCCCCCGCAGAACCCCGGCGGCCCCACGAAGCCCGAGAGGCCCGAGAGGCCCGCACGGTGCGAGGAAACGTATCGCCAGGCGAAGCCCCGAGGGATTTCCGGCTGTCGAGGGGGTGGGGGTGGGGGCGGGGGTGCTGCCGGGGTCAGTCGGCGGCGGAGCGGATCACGGGCGTCGGGGACGTCGCTGACGTCACGGACGGCCGCGCTGGCCGCGGAGGTGCTCGGCGATGGGCTTCAGCGCCTTGTCCAGCTCCATCAGGGACTCCGGGCTCAGCAGGTCGATGAAGTGGCGGCGGACCGAGGCGACATGATGCGGGGCGACCTTGCGCATCGTGTCCATGCCGTGCTCGGTGAGCACCGCGTACAGCCCGCGCCGGTCGGACTCGCAGTTCTCGCGGCGCACCAGGTCCGCGTTCTCCATCCGGGTGATCTGGTGCGACAGACGGCTCTTGGACTGGAGGGTGGCGGAGGCGAGGTCACTCATCCGCATCCGTACGCCCTCCGACTCGGACAGATTCACGAGGATCTCGTAGTCGTTGCTCGTCAGCCCGAACGGCTGGAGGTCCTTCTCCAGCTGATAGTTCAACAGCCTGTTGACCTCCAGGTGGGTGCGCCAGGCGCACTGCTCCGCATCGGTCAGCCAGCTCGTGGCCGTCTCGGTCTCCATGAATGAAGTCTACCTAAAAAGTTGAAAGGTGAACTAGTGAGGGTGGTGTGACGGTGCGCACCCGTTCGATGTCACACTCCGCAGATTACCGCTCACAGCCCGAAGCGACGCTGGAGATCGCCCAGCTGTCCGGGAAGGCGCGGTGTACCGGCCTGCGGTGAATGGCCCCCGGAATATGCCCCTCCGCCGGGCACTCCGGGCTCGCTGGGCACGGTGCCCGTGGCCTGCTCGGCCATCAGGGTCTCGGTGGACTGGAGCAGTACGGTGCCCGCCCCGACGAACTCGAACTGATGCTCCTCCCCGGAGGCCCCGCCCAGCCCCGTCATCGCACGTAGACCGCCCATGACACCGGTGAGGTAGCCGTGGTCGTAGTGATGGCAGGGGGAGGGGCAGTCGGCCCAGCCCACCAGTGCCTGCGGATCCACCCGGATGGGCGGTTCCATGAACACCACCGGACCGTTGGACGCCGCCACGAACTTGCCGGTTCCGATCAGGGTCAGAAAGCCCGGAACGATCGACTGCTTGAGTGAAAGAGTTGGCTGAAAAGCGAGGAGGTTGCCCGAGCGAATGGTGAGGTTGCCGTCGTCCAGGTCGTAGGAGTTCACATCGAAGGCCCGGTCGGCCAGGAGCATCTTGCCCGAGCCCTCCGCCACCACCCAGTCGCTTGCGTGCAGTGGCGAATGGAACGAAGTACGCACCAGACGGTCCAGTCGGCCGTGCCCGACGCCGTTGAACTCGATCGCCCCGTAGTAGGCGATCATCTTCCCCTTCTGCAGGAACCACTGGCCGCTCTTGAGCTCCACGCAGAACGTGTACTTGTTGACGTTGTCATCGGCGGGAAGGGTCATCGGGTCGTGGACGACGGGGCCGGCGCCGGTACCGGCACCCGGGTAGGGGGCGTTCACAACTTCTCCTCCGATGCCTGGACGTACACCGTGCCGTTGCCGCTCAGCTCCAGCTGGAAGGCCTCGCCGGAGCCGCGGCCCACCATGTCCCGCCAGCCCAGCGCGGTCGACAGCTTGTTGCGGACGTCGCCGTGGTGGGCGACGTAGGCCTGCGGGTCCACATGGACGGGCCGCTGCGGGGTGATCGGCAGCTCGAAGACGCCGCCGTGCGCCATCACGGCGACCGCGCCGTGCCCCTGGAGCGTCGTGGTGAACAGGCCCTGGCCGGTGACCTGGCCGCGCACCATGCCCATGACGCCGCCCTGCGAGCCCATGAACATCGTGCCCTGCCGCAGGGTGCCCTCGAAGGCGAGCAGCCGGTCCGCCTCGACGTACAGCGTGTCCCCGGCGAGGTTGATCACCTGGACATGGTGGCCGCCGTGCCCGAAGAACACCGTGCCGCTGCCCTCCACCGTCATCAGCGGCGTCGCCTCGCCCGCGACCCGGCGCCCGATCATCGACATGATCCCGCCCTGACCGCCCTGCATATTGGGCGTGAAGGACACCTCGCCCTTGTACGCGAGCATCGCGCCGCGCTGACTGAACAGCTGCTGACCGCGCATGACGGTCGCCTCGACCATCTTGGAGTTGAGCTCCCGGAACGCCATCTCAGAGATCCCCCGCGATCGTGGTCCGCTCGCTGGGCTGGACGTACACCAGGCCGTCGCCCTCGAAGCGGATCTGGAAGGCCTCGCCGCCGCCCTCACCGAAGAAGGTGCGGAAGGTCACACCGGACTGGAAGGACTGCCGTACGTTCCCCTGGTGCGCGATGTACGCGCCCGGGTCGACGATCAGCGGATACTGCGGACTCACCCGCAGCACCACCGCCGGCCCGTCCGAGGTGATCGCCGCCTGTCCGTGCCCCTCGACGGTGGTCGTGAACAGCCCGTTGCCCTGGGTCGCGCCACGCAGCCCGGTGAACGTCGTCCCGGTGCGCAGCCCGGCGTCCGTGACGAGCAGATTGCTCGCCTCCACATAGAGGGTGTCACCCTGAAGAGTGACGAGGTTGATCTCGGTGGCCCGGTCCGCGAACCAGCACGTCCCCTGCCCCCGCACCTCCATCACCGTCATCTGCTCGCCGGTGAGCCGCCGGGTCACCATGCCCCGCAGCCCCTCACCGCCGCCGCTCATCTTCTTGAAGGCCATCGAGCCGTCGTACGCGACCATCGAGCCGTTCTTCGCCTTCACGGCGTCCCCGGTCATGTCGACGGCGAGCACCTTGCTGCCTTGCAGTCGGAACATCGCCACGGAGCGAAGGTAACCGCAGGCAGCGCTTGCGGACAGGGGGCCGGAGGGCCCCGCCGACCCCAGCCCGGCGCCGGCCCCATCCCAGCCCGGCGCCGGCCCGACCCCCGTCCGGCGGCCCGGCGGCCGTTTGTGACAGGCCGTTTGCGACAATGGACGCCGCGACCCCGACCGAAGGTGATCCGTGGACATCAAGACCGCCACCGCCCTCCGCCGCCTCCGTCTCGTCTCCGCCCCCGAGGCCGTCTCCTTCCTCCTCCTGCTGCTGTGCTCGGTCCTCAAACGGACCACGGACTTCAACGCGGTGCCCGTCATGGGCTCCCTCCACGGGGTGCTGTTCATCCTGTACGTCGTCTTCTGGGCGGACGCCTGGAACCGCGCCAGGTGGGGCAAGGGAACCGCCGCGTTCTACTTCGTCCTCTCCGTGCTGCCCACCGGCGGCTTCTTCGCCGAGCGCAGGCTGCGTCGCGCGGCCGAGGACGCGGTCATCGCGGCCCGCGCCCGCAAGGAAGGTGTGGTGAACGCATGATCGTCGCCTTCTCCGTGACCCCGCTCGGGGTCGGCGAGGACGTCGGGGAGTACGTCGCCGACGCCGTACGGGTGGTGCGCGAGTCCGGGCTGCCGAACCGCACCGACGCCATGTTCACCTCGATCGAGGGTGAGTGGGACCAGGTCATGGACGTCGTACGGCGCGCCGTCGCCGCCGTGGAGGCACGGGCGCCCCGGGTCTCCCTCGTCCTCAAGGCGGACATCCGGCCCGGGGTGACGGACGGACTGACGTCGAAGGTGGCGACGGTCGAGAGGCATCTCGCGCAGTAGCCATCGGCCGGTGGTGTTCGGGCGGTGTCACCCGTGAGGGGCAGCGTCACCCGTGAGAGGCGGCGTCACCCGTGAGAGGCGGCGTCACTCGCCGGATGTCAGTGCGATTCCCACCGGTGTCCGCTCGTACAGCACCCGGTGGCCGTAGCGCCGCGCGGTGAGCAGTCCCGCGTCGCGCAGCACCGTCAGATGCGCCGACACCGACGACGGGGCCAGCTCCAGACGCTGGGCGAGCGCGGTCGTGGTGGCCGGTTCGTCCAGCGCCGCCAGCACCGCCGCCCGGCCCCGCCCCAGCAGCCGTACCAGCGCGTCCGGGGCACGCCCGCCCTGCTCGCTCCACAGCCCGCCGATCCCGCGCGCCGGATACACCAGCGTCGGCTGCCACGGCGGCTCGAAGGTGCTCACCACGTCCGGCCAGATGAACACGCTCGGCATCAGCACCAGCCCCCGCCCGTCCAGATGCCGCTCGTGCTCGCCCCGGAACTCCACCGTCAGCGTCCCGGCCCGCCAGCCGAACCGCGGATTGATCTCCGGCAGCAGCCCGCCGAGCCCCACCTCGGCCAGCCGCCGCGAGTGGAAGGCGATGTCCGCCTCCAGCAGGGTCCGCAGCCGGGGCCAGTCCGGCTCGACCAGCGTGTGCCACACCTCCTCCAGCGCGTCCGCCAGCTGCCGCACCATGCCCGCCGGATCCGCCATCCAGGCCCGCCCGTACGGGGACTCGGCGGCGCCGGGCGTCGCCGCCAGCGAACGGGCCGTGTCCGCCCGGGCCGCCACCGGGTCCGCCGCCCGTACGGCCGCGATCTCCTCCTCGAACGACACCGCGGGCCCCAGCGGCGGCGGGCACAGCCAGTCCGGGCTGTGCCCCCTGCGCGGCATCAGCAGCCACAGCGGTGTCAGGTCCAGCGAGGCCGCCGCGGCACGGGTACGGCGCAGCCAGCGGGCGTGATAGCCGTGCCGCTCGGGCCGCTTGAGCATCCGCACCACGTCCTGCGTCTCCCACAGCGGCGACACGGCGAAGCGGCAGCGGAGGTAGTCCTCCTCACCGAAGTGCAGGTACGAGGGCATGGGCGGGTCCTTTGCGGTGCTCGGCCGATGGTTGCCCTGTTATGGGTCGGGGAGAGATTCGGCAGGTGCCGAAACTCTACGGCCCCGGGCCCCCGCCCCGGCAGCCTGCGGTCATGCCCGAACAGCCCGACCAGCCCTGCCGGCCCGACCAGCCCGACGACCAGCCCCGGCAGGGGTACGCCCGTGTCTTCGCGGTCCGTGAGTTCCGAGCCGTCTTCGCCGCCCACACCCTCTCCCTGCTCGGCGTCGTCGTCACCGAGATCGCCCTGTCCGTCCTCGTCTACGACCTCACCGGCTCACCCCTGATGAGCGCCCTCGCCTTCGCGCTCGGCTTCCTGCCCTACCTCGTCGGCGGCACCCTTCTCGCCGGCCTCGCCGACCGCCTCCCCGCCCGCCGTGTCCTGGTCGGCTGCGATCTGGTGTGCGCGGGCTGCGTCGCGCTCATGGCCGCGCCGGGCGCCCCCATCGCCGTACTGCTCGCCCTGCGTTGCGTCCTCGCCGTCGTCTCCCCGGTGTTCGCCGGGACCCGGATGGCGACCCTCGCGGACATCCTCGGCGAGGGCGACCTCTTCGTGCTCGGCCGCTCCCTGCTGCGGATCGTCTCCCAGGGCGCGCTGCTCACCGGCTACGGCCTCGGCGGGCTGCTCCTCACCGTCCTCGCGCCCCGCCACGCCCTGCTGATCACCGTCGGCACCTTCCTGGCCTCCGCCGCCCTGCTGCGCCTCGGCACCCGGCGCCGACCCGCCCGGGCCCGGCAGACCGGCGTGCTGCTCGCGGACTCGCTGCGCGGCGCCCGCCTGGTGCTGGCCGACCGCAGGGTGCGCGTCCTGCTGCTGCTCTTCTGGGTGCCGCCGATGTTCACCGTGGTCCCGGAGGCGCTGGCCGCGCCGTACGCCGACGACCTCGGCGCCGGGTCCACCGGCCTCGGCCTGCTGATGTGCGCCCTGCCGCTGGGCACCATCGCCGGGGAGGTCTGGGCGGGCGCCCGGCTGGGACCGGCGGCCCGTGAGCGGATCGCGCTGCCGCTGGTCTGTGTGACCCTCCTGCCGTACCTCGGCTACGCCCTGCGCCCCGGGCTCGGCGTGTCCCTGCTGCTCCTGCTGGTCTCCGGCACGGGGGCGGCGTACACGCTGGGCCTGGATCAGTGGTTCGTACGGGCGGTGCCGGAGGAGCTGCGCGGGCGGGCGATGACGCTGCTCACGGCGGGGCTGATGACCGTGCAGGGGGTGGGCATGGCTGTCGCGGGCATGGCGGCGGAGTTCGCCGGGGTGCGGGCCACCGTGGCGGGGGCGGGGGCGCTGGGGGTGGTGTGCTGCGCGTTGCTGGCGCGGGCGGCGTGGCGCCGCGGGGCGACGGCAGTGGCGGCCGGGCGGAGCGTGGATCGCCGGGGCGCGGACCGGCGGGGCGCGGACCAGTGGGGCGGCAGGGGTGAGCGGCCGGATATCGATGGCCGAGACAGTGCTGGCCGCAATGTGACCGGCGGGTAAGGTCTGATGACGTGCCCAAGCCCCTCAGTCTTCCCTTCGACCCCATCGCCCGTGCCGACGAGCTCTGGAAACAGCGCTGGGGAAACGTGCCGTCCATGGCCGCGATCACCTCGATCATGCGGGCGCACCAGATTCTGCTGGCCGAGGTCGACGCGGTGGTCAAGCCGTACGGGCTGACCTTCGCGCGCTACGAGGCACTCGTTCTGCTGAATTTCTCCAAGGCCGGCGAGCTGCCTATGTCCAAGATCGGCGAGCGGCTCATGGTGCATCCGACCTCCGTCACCAACACGGTGGACCGGCTGGTCAAGTCCGGTCTGGTGGCCAGGCGGCCAAACCCCAACGACGGGCGCGGCACGCTCGCCTCCATCACAGCCAAGGGCCGTGAGGCGGTCGAGGCCGCCACCCGCGATCTGATGGCGATGGACTTCGGGCTCGGGGTGTACGACGCGGAGGAGTGCGCGGAGATCTTCGCGATGCTGCGGCCGCTGCGGGTCGCCGCGCAGGACTTCCAGGACGAATGACCGACGAATGACCCACGAGTGACAGACGAGTGACCTCCGCGTCCGCGTCCGCGGAGGGGCCGCTCGAAGATCGCTCCGGAGCGGTGGTTACGCTCGTGCGCATGAAACGAAGCGTGCTGATCCGCTACCGCGTCATGGCCTACACCACCGGTGTCCTGCTCGTCCTGCTGTGCCTGAGCATGATCGCCAAGTACGGCCTGGACGTCGACGGCGCCGCCGACTTCACTCGGGTCGTTGCCATCGCGCACGGCTGGCTCTACGTCGTCTACCTCGTCGTCGCCTTCGATCTCGGCTCCAAGGCGAAGTGGCCGGTCGCCAAGCAGCTGTGGGTGCTGCTCGCGGGAACGATCCCGACGGCCGCTTTTTTCGTGGAACGGAAGATCAGCCATGAGCTGGAGGGCAAGGTCGCCGGTCCTGCGGCGGCGGTGGCGAAGGTCTGAGGCGTACGGGGTCTCCGCCTCGTACGGCTGGGTCAGCACTGGGGTGTCACTCGGGCGCCCCGGTCTCCCATCGACATTTAGTTGGACGTCCTAGTAAATTTGAAGCATGGACGCTGACGCCATCGAGGAGGGCCGCCGTCGCTGGCAGGCCCGGTACGACGCCGCACGCAAGCGGGACGCCGACTTCAGTACGCTGTCCGGCGACCCCGTCGACCCCGTCTACGGTCCCCGGCCCGGGGACACCTACGAGGGCTTCGAGCGGATCGGCTGGCCGGGGGAGTATCCCTTCACCCGCGGTCTCTATCCGACCGGCTACCGGGGGCGTACCTGGACCATCCGGCAGTTCGCCGGGTTCGGCAACGCCGAGCAGACCAACGAGCGCTACAAGATGATCCTCGCGGCGGGCGGCGGCGGCCTCTCCGTCGCCTTCGACATGCCCACGCTCATGGGCCGTGACTCCGACGATCCCCGCTCGCTGGGCGAGGTCGGCCACTGCGGTGTCGCGATCGACTCGGCCGCCGACATGGAGGTCCTGTTCCGGGAAATCCCGCTGGGCGACGTCACCACCTCGATGACCATCAGCGGCCCCGCCGTCCCCGTCTTCTGCATGTACCTCGTCGCGGCCGAGCGGCAGGGCGTCGATCCTTCCGTGCTCAACGGCACGCTCCAGACCGACATCTTCAAGGAGTACATCGCCCAGAAGGAGTGGCTCTTCCAGCCCGAGCCCCATCTCCGGCTGATCGGCGACCTCATGGAGTACTGCGCCGCCGGCATCCCCGCCTACAAGCCGCTGTCCGTCTCCGGCTACCACATCCGCGAGGCCGGGGCGACGGCGGCGCAGGAGCTGGCGTACACGCTGGCGGACGGGTTCGGGTATGTGGAACTCGGGCTGTCCCGGGGGCTCGATGTGGATGTCTTCGCGCCGGGTCTCTCGTTCTTCTTCGACGCTCACGTCGATTTCTTCGAGGAGATCGCCAAGTTCCGTGCGGCGCGGCGTATTTGGGCGCGGTGGATGCGGGACGTGTACGGGGCGCGGAGTGAGAAGGCGCAGTGGCTGCGGTTCCATACGCAGACCGCCGGGGTGTCTCTGACGGCTCAGCAGCCCTACAACAACGTGGTGCGGACCGCTGTCGAGGCGCTGGCTGCCGTGCTGGGGGGCACCAACTCGCTGCACACCAACGCCCTCGACGAGACGCTCGCGTTGCCCTCCGAGCAGGCCGCGGAGATCGCGCTGCGGACCCAGCAGGTGCTCATGGAGGAGACCGGGGTCGCCAACGTCGCGGATCCGCTGGGTGGTTCCTGGTACGTCGAGCAGCTGACGGACCGGATCGAGGCGGACGCGGAGGCGATCTTCGAGCGGATCAAGGAGCGGGGGCTGCGGGCGCATCCCGACGGGCGGCATCCCGTCGGGCCTGTCACCTCCGGGATTCTGCGCGGGATCGAGGACGGGTGGTTCACCGGGGAGATCGCGGAGTCCGCGTTCCGGTATCAGCAGGCGCTGGAGAAGGGGGAGAAGCGGGTGGTGGGCGTCAATGTCCACGAGGGGTCTGTGACGGGGGAACTGGAGATTCTGCGGGTCAGTCATGAGGTGGAGCGTGAGCAGGTTCGGGGGTTGCGGGAGCGGAAGGGGCTGCGGGACGAGGGGGCGGTTCGTCTGGCGCTCTCGGAGATGGTTGCGGCGGCTCGGGGCGGGGGGAACATGATCGGGCCGATGCTGGTCGCTGTGCGGGCGGAGGCGACGTTGGGGGAGATCTGTGGGGTGCTGCGGGAGGAGTGGGGGGTGTACAGCGAGCCGGCCGGGTTCTGACCGGGTGGGTTTGCGCCCCCGCCGCCCCTTCCCGTTCCCGACCCTGCGGGCTGCGCCCCCAGACCCCCGCTGGTATCAGCCCCTCCGGCGTTTGAGGAGCGGGGGTACGGGGGCGGAGCCCCCGTGAGGGGACGGGAAGGGGCGGCGGGGGCGAGATCCCGGGCTCAGGCGCCCGACGGGCCGGATTGGTGCTTCAGGCCGTTCAGGAGGATCTTGGTCAGGCCCTCTACCCAGCGCTCGTCCGCCGGCTCCGCGCTGACCAGGGTCCGGTGGACCACCGCTCCTGCCACCACGTCGAAGATCAGGTCCGCCGTGCGGGTGGTTTCCTCGGGGTCCGCGGGGGGCGGCAGTTCACCGCGCTGCTCGGCCCTCTCCCGGCCTTCCAGGACCAGCCGTTTCTGACGGTTGACGATCGAGTCCCGGATGCGCTCGCGCAGCGCCGAGTCGCGGGTCGATTCCGAGATCACCGCCATCAGACCGCTCCGGGCCTCCGGGCGCGCCAGGATCGTCGCAAACTGCAGGACCACGCCCTCGATGTCGGCGGCCAGGCTGCCCCTGTCGGGGAGTTCCAGCTCGTCGAAGAGTTCCGCCACCGCGTCCACCACCAGCTCGTTCTTGCCCGACCAGCGGCGGTAGAGGGTCGTCTTCGCCACCCCCGCCCTGGCCGCCACGTCTCCCAACGTCAGGCGGGACCAGCCGAGTTCGACCAGGGCCGCCCGGGTCGCCGCCAGGATCGCGGTGTCCGCGGCGGCGTTGCGCGGGCGGCCCGTGCGGCCCGTGCGGGCGGTGGGGATGCGGCTCTGCATGCCATGACCATAGCCGTGGGGCCACGTCGTACAGGTGTGTGAGGCGGATCACTTCCGGGTGGTTCCGCGTGAGGGGGCTGTGCCGTTACGCTACGAGGCGTAGCGAAAGGGTGCGATGGCTGTTCTGTGCGCCCTCGAGCGACGACCACCGTAATACCTGGCGTCCGGTGGGGACCTGGCGCCGATCAGTACGTCCAGTACGTCACAACGGCAGCACGCAGTGGGGTCGGCTTCCTCTGCGTTTTTCGCTCACGCGCGGGAACGGGGGAGGATAGACGCATGCAGCCACGGAACATGTCCATGAGCGGCGTCGTCGACCTCGCCGCGGTGAAGGCGGCCCAGGAGGCCAAGGCCAAAGCGGAACAGACGCGTGCCGAAGCGGTACGGCAGGGCGGGGGAGGGGCGGTGTCCCCGGCCGACCTCGTCATCGACGTCGACGAGGCGGGATTCGAGCGGGACGTCCTCCAGCGGTCCGCCGAGGTGCCCGTCGTCATCGACTTCTGGGCCGAGTGGTGTCAGCCCTGCAAACAGCTGAGCCCCGTCCTGGAACGGCTCGCCGTCGAGTACGACGGGCGTTTTCTGCTTGCCAAGATCGATGTCGACGCCAACCAGATGCTGATGCAGCAGTTCGGGATCCAGGGCATCCCGGCCGTCTTCGCCGTCGTGGCGGGGCAGGCGCTGCCGCTCTTCCAGGGGGCCGCGCCCGAGGCCCAGATCCGGGAGACCCTCGACCAGCTGGTGCAGGTCGCCGAGCAGCGCTTCGGGCTGACCGGTCTGACCGTCGACCCGGACGCGGAGGCGGGGGATGCCGCCGTGCACGAGGCGCCGGTCGGGCCCTACGACGCCCTCCTCGAAGCCGCCGTGCAGGCCCTGGACGCCGGTGATCTCGGCGGTGCGGTGCAGGCGTACCGGAATGTGCTGAACGACGACCCCGGCAACCCTGAGGCCCAACTGGGCCTCGCACAGGCCGAGTTGCTCCAGCGCGTACAGGGCGTGGACCCGCAGCAGGTACGCAAGGACGCCGCCGAGAAGCCGGACGACGCGGCCGCGCAGATCGCCGCCGCCGATCTGGACCTGGTCGGCGGCCATGTGGACGACGCCTTCGGCCGGCTGATCGACACCGTCAAGCGGACGGCGGGGGACGACAGGGACGCCGTGCGGCGCAGGCTGCTGGAGCTGTTCGAGGTCGTCGGGACCGAGGATCCCCGCGTCGTCGCGGCCCGACGGGCGCTCGCCCGGGCGTTGTTCTAGGACGACACGCCCTTAGGGGCCGCGGGCCCATGGCGGCGGTGGAGGCGCGGGGCGGGTGGCCCGTTCTGAGCTGTTGCTAAACGCCGGGGGTTGTGGTCCCCGCGTGAAAAATCTGTTGTGAGACACCGATGCGGCCGCGCTTTACCAAATCTTGGTAATCGCGGCCGCTGTTACTTGGGGTAATCCAAGGTCGTTGTTCTGTCGCGTTCCGTCCGCAGAACGGCGTATTTGTTCCGCCATTCCGGGGCACCGAGCGTCGCCGTTCGCGACCGACGGGCGGGCGTGCGGTTATCCGGCCGTTACCCGTGAGTAACGAACCCCCTTGTGCGGGCGGCCAGAATGCACCACGATCGGCGACGCTCGGTCCATTCCCGTACCCCCGACAGCCGGTCGGGCGGCCGGGTTCATCTGTGGGTCCCCACCGGGCAGAGCCGGCCGTCGCGCCGGCTCTTGGGCAGGGGGGTCTTCGTCCGCTGGACGAAGCCTGTCCAGAAAGGTTGTGCGTGATGCGTGTCAGGCGCGACCAGTGGTTGTCGCTCGGGGGTGATCGCCGGTGATCCGGGTGCGGTTGGCGCCCGTGACCGCGGGCGCTCCCCTTCCGAGGACGTAGCACTTCTCCCATCCCTGCCCCCGGCTGAGCCGTCGTCAGGAGGCGAGCCGGGACCAGGAGATGTACGTCCGAGAAGGAGGAAATATGGAGTCCCAGGTGCGTGGCGGGACCAGATGGAAGCGGTTCGCTGTGGTCATGGTGCCCAGCGTCGCCGCGACTGCCGCGATAGGTGTCGCCCTCGCGCAGGGTGCGCTGGCCGCGTCGTTCAGCGTGTCGGGCCAGAACTTCAAGGTCCGGGCCGACCAGTTGGTGGGTTACGGGTTCGAGCAGTACGGGGCGATCGACTCGGGTTACACCCTGGACGGCAAGAAGACGGCTCACCCCGTCGCCGTCTCGGCGTTCAACGACGCGACGATCACCAACATGTGCCAGTCCGTGGTCACCCCGGACATCCCGCTGATCGGTTCGGTCACCCTGCGGCTGGAGGCCGGCGGTGCGGGCCACGACCCGGTGCAGGCCCACAACATCTACATCGACGTGGCCGACCTGAAGGCCGACGCCACGTTCGACGACATCGACATCGGTGTGGCCGCCAAGGACGCCAACAAGGGTCCCGGTATCAAGAGCGGTGACACGGCGAATCCTTACGGCTTCTCCCAGCAGGCCACCAAGGCCACGCTGACCGACGTGAAGCAGACGGCGTGGGCCACCACCGCCGGAACCTTCAAGCTGAGCGGTCTGCACATGTCGCTGTCGACGGGTACCAGCGCCGAGTGCTACTAGTGCCGCGACAGGCAACGTTCGCCCCGTCGCGACGCCCGGCACGCACTCTCGCCGCACCGGCCGAAGACCCGAGTACGTCCAGTACGAGGGCCTCCGGCCGGCACGCCGAGAGCACGCACCGGACGCCGCTCCTTCACGGGCAAACGTTGCCTGCCACGGCACTGGGCACTCCGTGACGGGCGGGGGATGCCTGATCGGGGCGCCCCCGCCCGTCCGTCTTCCAGCCGGCTCTTCACACACCCCCCACACCGCACACGCGGTACCACCCCCAACGAGGTACCAGGCTCGACGCGGTACCGCCCGCAACGAGGTACCGCCCGCAACGCGGTACCGCCCTTAACGAGGTACCACCCTCACCACAGCAACGCCGCACCAGGGAGCTGTTTTCCATGAGCGCCGAGACTTCTGCCGTGACCGGCCAGTTCACCCGCCGGAGGCTGCAGTTCCGCGACTGGCGGGGGACGCGGCCGTTCTGGGCCGGCCTCTTCGTCATGATCGCCGGCGTGCCGATCATGTACTTCCCGTACGCGCACCTCCAGCTCGGCCATCTGACCCTGGCGCTGGCCACCACCGGTGGCGCCGGATCGCTGATCATCGGTGTGCTGCTGGTCGTTCTGGGCTTCAGCCTGTGGTTCCAGAAGCATGTCCGGGTCTTCGCGGGCGTCGCGTCGATCCTGCTGGGCCTCGTGTCCATCCCCGTCTCCAACTTCGGCGGCTTCGTCGTCGGTTTCCTGTTCGCCCTCATCGGCGGTGCGATGGCCGTGGCTTGGGCGCCGGGTGTACCGCAGCAGCAGCAGCTGCCGCAGCCGCAGTCGGTGCAGGAGACGGACCTCGGGGTGGCCGCCCCCGAGGTCGTGCCGGATCCGGGCGCGGGCGACACCATGACCGGCGAGGCGGTGACCGGTGACGTCACGACCGATGACGTCAAGACCGGTGAACCCGTGGCCGAGGACCCGGGCGTGCACGAGGCGGGCGAGCCGAACGACCTGTCAGGAACGAGCCCGGCCAACGGGGCGAACGGGAGGCACAGTGCCGGCTGACGAGGTGACCCACGGGACTGATGTGGACGAGTCCCGCGGGAGAACCGGGCCGCGTCACGCGGCACCCAAGAAGCCGCTGTTCACCAGGTTCCATATGCCGGCCGGCAAGGCGATCGCCATGGCGGCGATGCCCACCGCGGTCCTCGTGGGCATGGGGTTCACATCGACGCTCGCGCTCGCCGCGGGCAACGGCTCCACGCCGACGACGTCGAACAGCCAGAGCGCCGAGGACTACAAGAACTGCGTCGCCGCGTTGAACGGAGCCTCGGCCTCGCCGTCGGCGTCCGCCTCGGCGAGCGACTCGGCGACGCCCTCGCCGTCGGCGTCCGACTCGGGGTCCTCGCCGTCCTCGGACTCCAAGTCCTCGGACTCCGGCTCGGGTTCGGGCTCGGGCACCTCCTCCTCGTCGGATTCAGGTTCCGGCGACAAGGCCACGCCCACGCCCTCGGCCACGTCGGGCTCCGGCACGAGCACCGCCACGGCCAGTCCCTCGGCGTCCGCGAGCAGCGGCAGTCTGCTGGACACCATCGGCGACACGATCACCGGCATCCTCACCGGGGGCGGCGGCGGCTCGGGGTCGGACTCGGGTTCCTCGTCGAGCGCGAGCCCCACGCCGTCCGCGACCCCCTCGGCGTCCGCCTCGTCGACGGGGACCGGAAGCAGCGGCTCGGGTTCGTCCGGTTCCTCCAGCACCGTGAAGGACACCGCGAAGAAGGTCACCGACACGGCGTCCGAAACGGCCGACACCGCGACGGCGGCCACGGAGTCGGCCACCCCGTCGGCCACCGCCTCGCCGAGCCCGTCTGCGAGCTCCTCCACGGACACCTCGGACTGCGTGGCGGCCACGGACGCGGTCAGCGGTGTCGACAACAAGGTCCCGGTGGCCGACGACCCCTGGTATCTGAACGCCAGTTCACTGCTGCTCAAGGGCGCCGACTACAAGGGCGTCGTCGAGGTGAAGTCGGCGAACGGCACCGTCAAGAAGGTGCTGAAGTTCGTCATTTCCGGCGGCACCGACATCGGCGATCTGCACCAGACGGTGAACGACAAGCAGTCCGGCAAGACCTACCATGTGCAGGCCGAGTCCGGCTCGACGTCCACGATCCGCGACGGCGACACGGTGATGTACACCGAGAGCATCTCCGGCAACCTGTTCGGGCTGGTCCCGGTGACGTTCAGCCCTGCAAGCCCGCCGCCGCTGAACATCCCGCTGATCTATTTCACGAACGTCAAGGTGACCCAGGCCGCCCAGTTCGGCGGATCGCTGCACATCCCCGGCATGCATGTCTACACATCGGACTGACGCATCGGACTGACGCATCGGTCTGCACATCGGCCCACATATCGGACTGACATACCGTCCACACACCACGAACCGACCGTCACCACAAGCCAGTCCGGGAGCCGCACACAGCTGAGGGCGCCCCCTGCCGCAAGCACAGGGGGCGCCCTCAGCGCCGTACTACCGGGAGCGGAGCGGGATCAGTCCCGCGCGCCGCCACCCACGTGGTGGACCCGCACCATGTTGGTGGTGCCGGGGACCCCGGGGGGCGAACCGGCGGTGATCAGCAGGGTGTCGCCCGCGCTGAACCGCTTGAGCTTGAGGATCTCCTGGTCCACCAGGTCGACCATCTCGTCGGTGCTGTTGACGAGCGGGACGATGTGGGACTCCACGCCCCAGCTCAGCGTGAGCTGGTTGCGGGTGTTCTCGTCGGTGGTGAAGGCGATCACCGGCTGGGCGGCGCGGTAGCGGCACAGACGGCGGGCGGTGTCACCGGACTTGGTGAAGGCGATCAGGCCCTTGCCGCCGAGGAAGTCGGCGATCTCGCAGGCCGCGCGGGCGACCGAGCCGCCCTGGGTGCGGGGCTTCTTGCCGGGGACCAGGGGCTGCAGGCCCTTGGACAGCAGCTCCTCCTCCGCTGCCCTGACGATCTTCGACATGGTCTTGACCGTCTCGATCGGGTACGCGCCCACCGAGGACTCGGCGCTCAGCATGACCGCGTCGGCGCCGTCCAGGATCGCGTTGGCGACGTCGGACGCCTCGGCGCGGGTCGGGCGGGAGTTGGTGATCATCGACTCCATCATCTGGGTCGCGACGATCACCGGCTTGGCGTTGCGCCGGCACAGGTCGATCAGGCGCTTCTGCACCATCGGGACCTTCTCCAGCGGGTACTCGACGGCCAGGTCACCGCGGGCGACCATCACACCGTCGAACGCCATGACGACGGACTCCATGTTGTCGACCGCCTGCGGCTTCTCCACCTTGGCGATGACGGGGACGCGGCGGCCCTCCTCGTCCATGACACGGTGGACGTCCTCGACGTCCTTGGCGTCCCGGACGAAGGACAGGGCGACCATGTCGCAGCCCATCCGCAGGGCGAAGCGGAGGTCCTCGATGTCCTTCTCGGACAGCGCGGGCACGTTCACGGCGGCGCCGGGCAGGTTGATGCCCTTGTGGTCGGAGACCACGCCGCCCTCGATGACGATCGTGCGGACCCGGGGGCCGTCGACATCCAGCACCTTGAGCTCGACGTTGCCGTCGTTGATCAGGATCTGGTCGCCGCGCGTCACGTCGCCGGGCAGGCCCTTGTACGTGGTGCCGCAGATCTGCTTGTCGCCGGCCACGTCCTCGACGGTGATGACGAACTCGTCACCGCGCTCCAGCTCGACCGGACCCTCGGCGAAGGTCTCCAGACGGATCTTCGGGCCCTGGAGGTCGGCGAGGACGCCGATGGGGCGGCCGGTCTCCTTGGAGGCGGCGCGGACCCGGTCGTAGCGGCCCTGGTGCTCGGAGTGGCTGCCGTGGCTGAAGTTGAAACGGGCCACGTTCATGCCGGCCTTGATCAGGGAGACCAGCTGTTCATGGGAGTCGACCGCGGGGCCGAGAGTACAGACGATTTTGGAACGGCGCATGGGGGCGATCCTATCGGTTTGTTTCGCTGCGGAATATTCCGCAGTATGGAAGATGCAAATGGGCGGACATGCGCTCAGCCGTGTTACCGCCGTGTATTTTGTTCAGGAGTTCTTTCCGGCGAGTGCGTAGGTCTGGGTGGCGATCTCCAGTTCCTCGTCGGTCGGCACCACCGCGACAGCCACTCGCGCGCCTTCGGGCGAGATCAGTCGCGGCTGGTCACCACGTACGGCGTTGAGCTCGGCGTCGACCGCCAGGCCCAGGTCCTCCAGGCCCGCCACGGCTGCCTCCCGTACGGTACTCGCGTTCTCCCCGACTCCCGCTGTGAAGACCACCGCGTCCACCCGGCCGAGCACCGCGTAATACGCGCCGATGTACTTCTTCAGACGGTGAATATAGATGTCGAAAGCCAGCTTCGCCCGGTCGTCGCCCTCGTCGACCCGGCGCTGGATTTCGCGCATGTCGTTGTCACCGCACAGTCCGAGCATGCCACTCTTCTTGTTGAGCAGAGTGTCGATCTCGTCGACGGACATTCCGCCAACACGCATCAAATGGAAGATGACGGCCGGGTCCAGGTCGCCCGAACGGGTACCCATCACCAGCCCCTCCAGAGGCGTGAGCCCCATGGAGGTGTCCACGCACACACCGCCCCGCACCGCCGAGGCCGACGCCCCGTTGCCGAGGTGCAGCACGATCACGTTGGCGTCCTCGGGCGCCTTGCCCACCAGGCCCGCCGCGACCCGGGAGACATAGGCGTGCGAGGTGCCGTGGAAGCCGTACCGCCGGATGCTGTACTTGTCGGCCAGCTCCACGCCGAGCGCGTAGCGGGCGGCCGACTCCGGCATCGTCGAGTGGAACGCGGTGTCGAAGATGGCGACCTGGGGGAGGTCGCCCCGCAGCGCCACCGCAGTGCGGATCCCGGCCAGGGCTGCCGGGTTGTGCAGCGGGGCCAGCGGGATCAGCCGCTCGATCTCCTCGATCACGCTGTCGTCGATCAGCGTCGGCTCGGTGAAGGAACCCGCGCCCTGCACCACCCGGTGGCCGATGGCGGCCAGCTCCGGGGAGTCCAGGCCGAGCCCGTCCAGGACCAGCTCGTCGGCCATGGCCTTCAGGGCCGCCTCGTGATCGGCGATCCGCCCCTCGGACTCGCGGGTCACACCGCTGGCCACATGGGTGTGCTTGCGGCGGGAGTTCTCCTCGCCGATGCGCTCCACGAGACCGACGGCGAGCCGGCTGTGGTCACGCATGTCCAGCAGCTGGTACTTCACCGACGAGGAGCCGGAGTTCAGGACGAGGACGCGGGTCGCGGTCACGGTGTGGAAATGCTTTCTGTGCTGCGTCACTTGACGGAGGTCTGGGCCTGGATCGCCGTGATGGCGACGGTGTTGACGATGTCCTGGACGAGTGCGCCGCGGGACAGGTCGTTGACCGGCTTGCGCAGCCCCTGGAGGACCGGGCCGACGGCGATCGCGCCGGCCGACCGCTGCACGGCCTTGTAGGTGTTGTTGCCGGTGTTGAGGTCGGGGAAGATCAGCACGCTGGCCTGCCCGGCGACCTCGGAGCCCGGCAGCTTGGTCTTGGCGACGGTCGGCTCGACGGCCGCGTCGTACTGGATCGGGCCCTCGATCTTCAGATCGGAGCGCCGCTCCCGCACCAGCTCGGTCGCCTCGCGCACCTTGTCGACGTCGGCGCCGCGGCCGGAGGTGCCCGTGGAGTACGACAGCATCGCGATCCGCGGGTCCACACCGAACTGCTCCGCGGTCGCCGCCGACTGCACGGCGATGTCGGCGAGCTGCTGCGCGTTGGGGTCGGGGTTGACCGCGCAGTCGCCGTAGACGAGGACCTTGTCGGCCAGGCACATGAAGAACACCGAGCTGACGATCTTCGAGTCCGGCCGGGTCTTGATGATCTCGAAGGCCGGGCGGATGGTCGCGGCGGTGGAGTGCACCGAGCCGGACACCATGCCGTCGGCGAGCCCCTCCTCGACCATCATCGTGCCGAAGTAGTTCACATCGGACACGATGTCGTACGCCAGCTCCACGGTCACGCCCTTGTGCGCACGCAGTTGCGAGTACTTCAGGGCGAAGGACTCCCGCAGATCGCTGGTGGCCGGGTCGATGAGCTGGCAGTCGCCGAGGTCTATGCCGATGTCGGCGGCGTTCTTGCGGATCTGGTCGACATTGCCGAGCAGGGTGAGATCGCACACACTGCGGCGCAGCAGCACCTCGGCGGCGTGCAGCACCCGGTCCTCGGTGCCCTCCGGCATCACGATCCGGCGCCGGTCGGAGCGGGCCTGCTCCAGCAGCTTGTGCTCGAACATCATCGGCGTCACACGGTCGCTGCTCGGCGCGGAGACCCGGCTGAGCAGATCGGCGGCGTTGACGTACCGCTCGAACAGACCGAGCGCCAGCTCCGCCTTGCGCGGGGTGCCGGCGTTGATCCGGCCCTCCAGGGAGAACAGCTGCTCCGCCGTCGGGAAGGTGTTGCCGGGCACCGATATGACCGGGGTGCCCGGAGCGAGGCGGGTGGCGAGCTTGAGGATGTCCTCGCTCGGGATCTGGCCGAGGGTCAGCAGCACACCGGCGATCGGCGGGGTGCCGGAGCTGTGCGCGGCCATCGCGCCCACCACCAGATCGGCGCGGTCGCCCGGGGTGACCACCATGCAGCTCGGGGTCAGGTAGTTCAGGAACTGCGGCAGCATCGCGCCGCCGAACACGAAGTCGAGGGTGTCCCTGGCCAGGCCCGCCTCGTCGCCGAGCACGATCTTGGCGTTCAGCGCCTGGGCGACCTGCGCGACCGTCGGCGCGGACAGGGCGGGCTCGTCGGGCAGCACGTAGCAGGGCACCGGCAGCCGGGACTCCAGCCGCTCGGCGATCACGTCGCGCTCCTCGCGGTGCACCCGGTTGACCACCATGGCGAGGACGTCGCAGCCCAGGCTGTGATATGCGCGGTAGGCGTTGCGGGTCTCGGAGCGCACCGCTTCGGCGCTCTCGTCGGGCTTGCCGCCGACCACCGGGATCACGGCGGCGCCGAACTCGTTGGCGAGGCGGGCGTTGAGGGCGAGTTCGTCGGGCAGCTGGGTGTCGGAGAAGTCGGTGCCCAGAACGAGAACGACCTCGTACTCCCGCTCGACCTTGTGGAAGCGGTCGATGAGCGTGGAGACGAGTTCGTCGGTGCCCTTCTCGGCCTGGAGGGCGGATGCCTCGTGGTAGTTGAGGCCGTAGACCGTCGCCGGTTCCTGGGTGAGCCGGTAACGGGCCTTGAGCAATTCGAACAATCGGTCGGGACCGTCATGGACAAGTGGCCTGAACACGCCCACCCGATCGATCTGCCTGGTGAGGATCTCCATGACCCCCAGCTCGACCACCTGTCGGCCGTCACCGCGGTCGATCCCGGTCACGTATACGCTGCGCGTCACGCGAGCACTCCGTTTCGTCTCTTCGGTTCGCCCGATCGTTTTGATCGATCAGACGGTGCGGTTCTGACCGTGGGCGTTTCCGCAGGTCACGCCCGCGGTAAGCGGTACCGGGTTCGCCCACAGGAGTGACCCGAACCCCCTTGACAATACCCTTCGGTGTGGATAAGACGCCCGCCCGCATTCGACCCCCAACGCAGGGACCATCGGCCCATGCGGGCAGTGCCAAGGGCGGGCACCGCTGCGTTCAGGGCATGAAACAATCGGACTCGGCTCACCGGTTATCAACAGCGAGCAGGAGAGAAGCAGCACGATGCGTATCGGAGTTCTCACCGCAGGTGGCGACTGCCCCGGCCTCAACGCAGTGATCCGGTCGGTCGTGCACCGCGCGATCGACAACTACGGCGACGAGGTCATCGGCTTCGAGGACGGTTTTGCCGGTCTTCTCGACGGCATCTACCACCCCCTCGACTTGAAGGCGGTCAGCGGCATCCTGGCCCGCGGTGGTACGATTCTCGGTTCTTCGCGTCTCGAGCGCGGCCGGCTCCGTGAGGCGTGCGAGAACGCCACGGACATGGCCCGCGACTTCGGTATCGACGCGCTCATCCCGATCGGCGGCGAGGGCACCCTGACCGCCGCCAAGATGCTGTCCGACGCGGGTCTGCCGGTCGTCGGCGTCCCGAAGACGATCGACAACGACATCTCCGCCACGGACCGCACCTTCGGCTTCGACACCGCGGTCGGTGTCGCCACCGAGGCGATGGACCGTCTGAAGACCACCGCCGAGTCCCACCAGCGTGTGATGGTCGTCGAGGTCATGGGCCGGCACGCGGGCTGGATCGCCCTGGAGTCCGGCATGGCCGCCGGTGCCCACGGCATCTGCCTGCCCGAGCGCCCCTTCGACCCGGCCGACCTCGTCAGGATGGTCGAGGCCCGCTTCGCCCGCGGCAAGAAGTTCGCGGTCGTCTGCGTCGCCGAGGGTGCCCGCCCCATGGAGGGCAGCATGGACTACGGCAAGGGCAAGATCGACCAGTTCGGTCACGAGCGCTTCCAGGGCATCGGTACCGCCCTCGCCTTCGAGCTGGAGCGGCGCCTCGGCAAGGAGGCCCGGCCGGTCATTCTCGGCCACGTCCAGCGCGGCGGCGTTCCGACGGCGTACGACCGTGTCCTCGCCACCCGGTTCGGCTGGCACGCGGTGGAGGCGGCGCACCGCGGCGACTTCGGCCAGATGACCGCGCTGCGCGGCAACGACATCAAGATGGTCCCGCTCATGGACGCGGTGACCGAGCTGAAGACGGTCCCCAAGGACCGCATGGACGAGGCGGAGTCGGTCTTCTAGACCGGGACGGCCCTCCGTACGGCTTCTCGACGGCCGGTGCACCCTCGGGCGCACCGGCCGTTCGCCTTTGCCCGCGTGTTTTCGTGCCCCCGGCGGGCCGTGGGCCTTCGTGCCGTCAGCGGGTCCTGCCGACCGTCTCCCAGAAGTGGTCGACGATGCGGACCAGGAAGTCACGGCCGTGGGCGCCGGTGTCGCCCTGCGGAACGCCCCAGCCCGGCACGGTGACCAGCCGCGCCCGGTAGTCCTCGTACAGGTCGAGGAGGGTGTCCTCCAGCAGCGGCCGCTCCAGCGGTACGACCCTGCCGACCGGCCGTACATACGCCTGCCAGCGCGCGGTCACCGCGCCGCGCAGCAGCCCGGCGAGCTTCGGGTCGCGTCCGGTGACGGTGATGAAGTCGGGCAGCGACAGCTCCAGCAGATCGGCGAGCACGGCGGACTGCCGCTGGGTGCCGCGCCACGCGTTGCTCTCCTCCATCCGCAGATAGACGAGGAGTTCGAGCCCGACGGCGCGGGCGACGTCCTGCGAAGAGAGCCCGTGGGCGACCCGGTGCTCGCGCAGGGTGCGGGGCCTGCCGATGAGTTCACCAGGTGAACACCACAGCACGGCGGCCAGCGCGGACATTTCGGCCCTGCTGGGGGCGGCGGCACGGTGCTCCCAGGCTAGGACGAGATCGGGCGAGACATACGGCAGCCCGTACGAGGCGCGCATGCCGTAGGCGACGTGTTCGGGCCCCATTCCCAGTGCGGTCCGCAGTCGGCGGGCGGCGGTCGGGTCGAAGGGCGGGGGCGGCGGGGCGGTCAGGTGCGGTGGAGCGGGGGGTGGTCGGCGCATGGGTTTCAACGTAGGACCGCCCGGAGTGCGATGACTACGGACTGTTTGGACAGGATCACAGATCGTACGAATATACGGTTTTGGTCGCGCGGAGAGGGTGGGGGGCGCTGGTCGCCGTAGTGGCGGCCGTGCGGTGCACGAGCGCGCGCGAACTGCCAAACGGATGGGCGAACGGCAAGGTGGGCGGGCATATGCGGGGTCGGCCGACGGGTATGGAACGTGGGATTGCTCACCTTTGCGACGGCGGGTAAGCCGTCACGGTATTCGCACGTGTGGGCGGAAAGGGTATGGGTGTACGCGGTGTCCGGGTGTCCGGTGAGGGCTGCCGAAACGTGACGGCAGGGTGGCGCGGACGGCGCGATCCTTACCCTGCCGGGGGTCGGTGCGGGGCGTGTCCCGCGTTGTGGTGTGTCGTGGTGCGTCGTGGTGCGTCGTGGTGCAGGGGATCAAGCGTTACGCGTTCCGGTACGAGACTCCAGGCGATCTTCGCCGAGTTCCACGGTCCACGAGGTGTCCTGCCGGGGCGAGTTGAGCGCCCGGGCATGCCGAGTCACCACCGCCGGCCTGCGGACTCCGGCGACTTGGTGGGCTGCACCACCCGGCGGACACCCGGCGGGACGCCATTTCGGTGGGAGCTGCCGCTCGATGTGGCGCTTCTCACTGCGCCGCAGTGTCGTCACCGCCCCCGTTCGGTCTCCGTGAGCCAGCGGTAGACCAGTTCCGGGCGGCCCACCTGGCCGTAGACCGGGGTGCGGGCGGCGCGGTCGGCCTCGACCAGATGCTCCAGATAGCGGCGGGCCGTGATGCGGGAGATCCCGACCGCCTCGGCGACCCCGGCGGCGGTGAGCCCCGCCGTGGAGTCCCGCAGGGTTCCCGTGACCCGCTCCAGGGTCGGCCCGCTCAGCCCCTTCGGCAGCGCAGCGGGACCGGGTGCCCGGAGCGCGGCCAGCGCCCGGTCCACCTCGTCCTGCCCGCTGGCCTCGCCCGCGGCACCGCGGAACTCCGCGTACCGGACGAGACGGTCGCGCAGGGTCGCGAAGGTGAACGGTTTGAGCACGTACTGGACCACGCCGAGCGACACCCCTTCACGGACCACCGCGAGGTCCCGCGCCGAGGTGACCGCTATCACGTCCACGCGATACCCGGCCGCCCGCAGCGACCTGGCCAGCTGCAGTCCGTGCACATCGGGCAGATGCAGATCGAGGAGCAGCAGGTCGACCGCCTTGCGGTCCAGCATCCGTCGCGCCTCGGTCCCCGTGTGCGCCTTCCCGGCCGCGACGAACCCGGGCACACGGCCGACGTACATCACATGGGCGTCGGCGGCGACGGGATCGTCCTCGACGACGAGCACACGGATGGCCTGCCGGCCGGCGCCGTGGTCTGTCATGCGTCACCTCTCGGTGCTGTTGGGTGGGTGGGCGTGGCCTCGCTCGTGCCCGGCAGCTGACGGGGGGATCTCGCCCCCGCCGCCCCTTCCCGTCCCGTCCCTGGGGGCTGCGCCCCCAGACCCCCCTTCGGCCCTTCGGGCCTCGTCCTCAAACGCCGGACGAGCTGAAAGCCAGCCCCTCCGGCGTTTGAGGAGCGGGGGGACGGGGGCGGAGCCCCCGTGACGGGACGGGAAGGGGCGGCGGGGGCGGCAGAAGCGGTCGGACGCCACGGCAGCCGCGCTTCGAACACCGCTCCGGTCTCCCCGTTCCGCGCCGCCGTCAACGTGCCCTCGTGGCGGGTGACCGCCTGGCGGGCCAGGGCCAGGCCCAGGCCTCGGCCGCCCGGGCCGGACGGCTTGGTCGAGAACCCCCGTTGGAATACCAGCTCGGTGTGGGCCGGGTCGACACCGGCCCCCGTGTCCGCCACCCGCAGCACCAGGTCGGCGCCCTCGGTGCGGGCCGTCACCGTCACCCGGGCCCGTGCGCTGCCCTGGGCCGCGTCCACCGCGTTGTCGATCAGATTGCCGAGGATGGTGACGAGGTCACGGGTGGGCAGAGCGCTCGGGAGCAGGCCGTCGTCCAGGCGGCTGTCGGGGGACACCACCAGCTCCACGCCCCGCTCGTTGGCCTGCGCCGTCTTGCCCAGCAGCAGGGCCGCGAGCACCGGTTCGCCCACCGCGGCGACCACCTGGTCGGTGAGCGCCTGGGCCAGTTCCAGCTCGGCGGTGGCGAAGCCGACGGCCTCGTCGGCGCGGCCCAGCTCGATCAGCGAGACCACGGTGTGCAGCCGGTTCGCCGCCTCGTGCGCCTGGGAGCGCAGCGCCTGGACAAAACCTCGCTCGGAGTCCAACTCGCCCATCAGGGACTGGAGTTCGGTCACATCCCGGAGCGTCACCACCGTGCCGCGCCGCTCGCCGCCGGACACCGGCGAGGTGTTGACCACCAGCACCCGGTCCGCTGTCAGATGCACCTCGTCCACCCGTGGCTCCGACGCCAGCAGCGCCCCGGTCAGCGGTGCGGGCAGCCCGAGGTCCGCCACCGAGCGGCCCACCACCGAACGGTCAGCCCTCGAACGGTCCGTCACATCGCCGGAGACGCCCAGCAGTTCGCGCCCGCCGTCGTTGATCAGCGCGATCCGGTACCGCCCGTCCAGCATCAGCAGCCCCTCGCGCACCGCGTGCAGCGCGGCCTCGTGGTAGTCGTACATCCGGCTCAGCTCGGCGGTGTTCATCCCGTGGGTGTGACGGCGCAGCCGGGCGTTGACGACGTAGGTCCCGATCGCACCCAGCGCGAGCGCGCCCGCTGCCACCCCCACCAGCGCGGTGACCTGGCCCTCCGCCCGCCGGCTGATCGCCTCGACCCGGATCCCGGCGCTGACGAGCCCGACCACCCGCCCGCCGTCCCGCACCGGTGTCACCGCGCGCACCGACGGGCCGAGCGTGCCGGTGTAGGTCTCGGTGAACGGCCTTCCGTCCAGCGCGGGCGTGATGTGTCCCAGGAACGGCTTGCCGATCTGGGTGCGGTCCGGGTGGGTCCAGCGGATGCCCTCCCGGTCCATGATCGTGACGAAGTCGACGCCGGTGTCGGCGGTGACATGCAGCGCGTACGGCTGGAGCCGCGCGGAGGGATCGGCGGTGCGGATCGCCGCCCGCACCGAGGGCGCGTCGGCCACCGCCCGGGCCACCGCCATGGCCTGTCGGCCGGCCGCGTCCTCGGCCTGGCGGCGGTCGCTGACGTAGGTGAACAGCGCGTACCCGGCGACGACGACGGCGATCAGCACCGCCTGCACGGCGAAGAGCTGACCGGCCAGGCTGCGGGGTCGGGGCAGGACGACTCGCATGCCGCCAGTGTGCCCGGCACGTCAAGCGTGACCTACGTGACCCCATGACACGTCCGGCGTGAACTCAATGACGCGAGCTCAATGAGACGTGAACTCAACGAGATGCGAACTCGATGAGACGTGAACTCGATGAGACGTGAACTCAATGAACGGAAAGGTGACCGCCCTCACACCGCACGCGATAGTTCACGGCAACCCCCCGACCACCACCCCGGACGTGAGCCGCACGCCGGTCATGCCGACGAAGACGTCAAGGAGGGCAGCCGTGTCCCGTTCCCCTGCTTCCCCTGCTCCGGCACCTGCCGCGCCCGCCGCCAAGCGGGACCGGACCCACTATCTCTATCTCGCGGTGATCGTCGCCGTGGTCCTCGGCATCGCCGTGGGCCTGATCTCCCCCGACGCCGCCATCGAGCTGAAACCGCTCGGTACCGGCTTCGTCAACCTGATCAAGATGATGATCTCTCCGATCATCTTCTGCACGATCGTGCTGGGCATCGGCTCGGTCCGCAAGGCGGCCAAGGTCGGCGCCGTCGGCGGGATCGCGCTCGGCTACTTCCTGACGATGTCGCTGGTCGCGCTCGGTATCGGCCTGGTCGTAGGCAACATCCTGCACCCCGGCGACGGCCTGCACCTCACCAACGCTCTCCGGGCGACCGGCCACGACCAGGTGTCCAGCGAAGCCCTGCCGCCCGTCGACTTCGTGCTGTCGATCATCCCGGTGACCTTCGTGTCCGCCTTCACCGAGGGACAGGTCCTGCAGACCCTGCTGATCGCACTGCTCACCGGCTTCGCCCTCCAGGCGATGGGCCCGACCGGCCGGCCGGTGCTGCGCGGCATCGAGCACATCCAGCGGCTGGTCTTCCGCATCCTCGCCATGGTGATGTGGGCCGCGCCGATCGGCGCGTTCGGCGCGATCGCCGCCGTCGTCGGCTCGGCCGGCTTGGACGCGCTCAAGAGCCTCGCCGTGCTGATGCTCGGCTTCTACGTGACCTGCGTGCTGTTCGTCTTCGTCGTGCTCGCGGCGCTGCTGCGGGCGTTCACCGGGCTGAACATCTTCTCGCTGTTCAAGTACCTGGGCCGGGAGTTCCTGCTGATCCTGTCCACGTCGTCGTCGGAGTCGGCGCTGCCGCGGCTCATCGCGAAGATGGAGCACCTGGGCGTCAGCCGGGCCGTGGTCGGCATCACCGTGCCGACCGGCTACTCCTTCAACCTCGACGGCACCATGATCTACATGACCATGGCGTCCCTGTACATCGCCGACGCCCTGGGCACCCCGATGTCGGTCGGCGAGCAGATCCCGCTGCTGCTGTTCCTGCTGCTGGCGTCCAAGGGCGCGGCGGGCGTCAGCGGCGCGGGCCTGGCGACGCTGGCCGGCGGCCTCCAGTCGCACAAGCCCGCGCTGGTCGACGGGGTCGGTCTGATCGTCGGCATCGACCGTTTCATGAGCGAGGCCCGCGCCCTGACGAACTTCGCGGGCAACTCGGTGGCGACGGTGCTGATCGGCACCTGGACGCACGAGATCGACAAGGACCGGGTGCGCCGGGTGCTCGCGGGCGAGCTCCCCTTCGACGAGACGACCCTCCTCGACGAGCACGCCACCCCCACCGGCCCGGACCCCGCGGACCGCCCGGAGGGCGACAGCCGGAAGGAACTCACCATCGCCTGACCACCCGCACACCCCGCGCCACGCGCCGGGCGTCCGGCCCCGCCTGAACCGGGTCCGGCCGCCCGGCGGGCACCCGGCGCCAGCCGTCCCGCCCCCGCCGCCCCTTCCCGTTCCCGTCCCTGGGGGCTGTGCCCCCAGACCCCCCTTTGTCGGCCCTGCGGGCCTCGTCCTCAAACGCCGGACGGGCTGAAGTCAGCCCCTCCGGCGTTTGAGGAGCGGGGGTACGGGGGTGGAGCCCCCGTGACGGGACGGGAAGGGGCGGCGGGGGCGAAAACCCTCACCCCGCCCCAGCGCTGAGCTTCCCCACCAGCTCCGCCGCCTGTACCGCCGGCACCCCCGCCGTCGTCAGCAGGGTGACCGCCGCCGAGCGGCCCGCCTCCTCCGGTGCGAGCAGCCCGTCGTTCACCGCCGCCATCAGGGCGAACAGCATCTGCTCGTGGACGAACGCCAGTGCCGGCGGCGGCAGCGGTGAGGTGAACGTGCCCTCGTCCAGGCCGGTCCGGAGGATCTCCGCGCAGGTCTCGCGCACCGGGGCGAGACGTTCGCGGATGCCCTGCACCGAAACGCTGTGCTGGGCCAGCCCCACGAGGATGCGGTAGCGGTCGGCGATCTCCCACACGGCGAGCGCGGAGCGGGCCACCTCCTCCGCGGGGTCGGCCGCCCCTTCCCGCGCCGACTCCCTGGCGGCTTCCCGCCCCGACTCCATGGCAGCCGCGACCGCCGCCACCGCGCCGTCGAGCAGGGTGCTGACCAGCGCCTCCCGGGTGGGGAAGTGGCCGTACACGGTGCGCCGTACGACGCCGGCGGCGCGGGCGATCTGGTCCATGGACGCGTCGGGATCGCGCAGCAGCTCCGCAAGGGCGACGTCGAGTATGCGGCGCCGGTTCGCGTCGGCGCGACTGGTGGGGCCCGTGGTCATGGTGGTCATTGTGCCTGCCCCGCGGAGGGGCGTGTGCTGGCGTGCCGCGCCGCTCCGCATGGGCTTCACCTCCTTCATTTGCACAACGCTGTGCAGTCGACGTACATTGCACATCGTTGTGCAAGTGCACACCGCTGTGCAAGTCGGTGTGCGTCCCGGAGCACGGAAATTTTGAGGAAGGCACCCTGCCATGTCACTCGTCATGACCCGACCGGTCGAAAGGACGGAGGAGCGGCCCTACGCCCGGCGCTGGTGGGCGCTCCTCGTGCTCTGCCTGAGCCTGCTGATCATCGTGATGGCGAACACCGCCCTCACGGTCGCCGCGCCCGCCATGACCCGGGACCTGGGTCTGTCCAGCGCGGACCTCCAGTGGGTGATCGACGGCTACACCGTCCCCTACGCCGCGCTGATGCTGCTGCTCGGCGCGATCGGCGACAAGTACAGCCGCCGCGGCGCGCTCGCCCTCGGTCTCGTCGTCTTCGGCGGCGGCTCGGTGTTCGGGTATCTCGCGGACAGCTCCACGACCGTCATCGCAGCCCGCGCGGTGATGGGCTTCGGGGCCGCACTGATCATGCCCGCCACGCTCTCGCTGCTCGCCTCGACCTTCCCGCGCCGTGAGCGCACCAAGGCGATCACCCTGTGGACCGCCACCGCCGGACTCGCGATCGCCGCGGGCCCGCTGGTCGCCGGCGCGCTGCTGGAGCACCACGGCTGGCAGTCGACGTTCCTGATCAATGTGCCGATCGCCGCCGTCGCCCTGATCGCCGCCTTTGTGCTCGTCCCGCCGTCCCGCGCCGCGCACCACGACCGGATCGACTACATCGGCGGGCTGCTGTCCGTGGTGTGGATCGGCTCCCTCGTCTACATGATCATCGAGGGCCCGCACTTCGGCTGGGGCACCAAGGCCGTCACGGCCGCCGTCGTCGCCGGCGCGGGCCTGGTGCTGTTCGTGCTGTGGGAGCTGCGCCACCCGCGCCCGGTCCTGAACGTACGGCGCTTCACGCACCGCCGGTTCGCCGGGTCCAACCTCGCCGTCGTGATGTTCTTCCTGGCCGTCTTCGGCGCGTTCTACTACCTCACCCAGTACCTCCAGTTCGTCCTGGGCGAGAGCGCCCTCGGCACCGGTCTGCGGATGCTGCCGCTGGCGGGCGCGGTGTTCGTCGGCTCGGCGCTCACCGCCTATCTGACCCCGCGCCTCGGCATGAAGGTGACGGTCACCGCGGGCATGGTCGGCGGCACCACCGCCCTCGCCCTGCTGACCCGGATCGACGCCACCTCGTCCTACGGCGACCTCGTGGCGCCCCTGATCATCCTGGGCATCGCGATCGGGCTGGCCCTCTCGCCCTGCACGGACGCCATCATGGGCGTCTTCCCCGAGGCCGAGTTCGGCGTCGGCGGCGCCGTGAACGACACCTCGCTGGAACTGGGCGGCTCGCTCGGCATCGCGATCCTCGGCTCGCTGCTCTCCACCTCGTACTCGAACCACCTCGCCGACGCCACCGGCGGCAGCCGTCTCCCGGCGGCCACGCTGGCCACCGCGCAGGACTCGGTGGGTGCGGGCTACCAGGTCGCCCAGGGCATCGGCGACAAGGCGCAGCAACTCGCGGCGCAGGCCGCCCGGGCCGCGCAGGCCGGCGACCCGCAGCAGGCCGCAGCCCTGAAGGCGCAGGCCCAGCAGCTCGCCTCCGGGGCACGGCAGATGGCGGACGCGGTGGGCTCCTCCTTCGCCGACGGTGTCGCCCACACCAGCCTGGTCGGCGCGGTGATCCTCGGCATCGGCACCGTCCTCGTGGGCGTGCTGCTGCCCCGCAAGTGGGCCATGCCGAGCGAGGACGACGGCGAGCCCGAGCAGCCGTCGCGGGAACTCGCGGACGCAACGGTGAACTGAAGACACCGCCACGGCGTCTCTCACCGCGACACACCGCCGTGCCGTGCCGGACCCCGGCGCGGCACGGCGGTGCGTGATACCGGCTGTTCAGGGAAGGTGCGGGGGATGGCGATCGACTGGGACCGGCGCACATGCGCACGCAAGGGGCATGTGACCTACGCGCCGGACGACCCCCGGCTGCGGATCCGGCTGCGCGCCGACACCGCGCTCGGCGAGGTCTGGCGCTGTCTGCGCTGCGGCGACTTCGTGCTCGGCGAGCCGCACGGCTCGGGACCGGCCGCCCAGGCGCCCCTGGTGCCGCGCGGCAAGGTGCTGCGGGACCTGTTCATCCTGCGCTTCCTGGCTGTCGAGCGGGCCGTGCGCGGTGTGTTCATCGTGCTGGTCGCGATCGCCGTATGGCGGTTCAGCAACAGCCAGGACGCGGTGCGCCGGCTGTTCGACGAATATCTCGACGTCTTCCGGCCCGTCTTCCGGCACTTCCACTACGACCTCGACCACTCGCCCGTGGTCGGCACCATCCAGCACACGTTCGGCTACAAGCACTCCACGCTGCTCATGGTGGCCGCGCTGCTGATGGCGTACGCGCTGATCGAACTCGTCGAGGCGGTCGGCCTCTGGTACGCCAAACGCTGGGCGGAGTATCTGACGGTCGTCGCCACCGCCGCGTTCCTCCCGCTGGAGATCTACGAACTCACCGAGCACAT
The DNA here is from genome assembly GCF_054729195.1 of Streptomyces sp. YIM S03343. Lineage (NCBI taxonomy): Bacteria > Bacillati > Actinomycetota > Actinomycetes > Kitasatosporales > Streptomycetaceae > Streptomyces > Streptomyces sp. YIM S03343. Next base: position 2,940,852 of record NZ_JBPUKX010000001.1, on the reverse strand, counting down.
CAGCTGGCTGAAGATCACCACACTGGTGCTCAACATCCTCGCCGTCCTCTACATCGCCCTCGCCAAGCGCCTCTTCGGCCTGCGCGGCGGCCGCCGCACGTTCGAGGAGGAACGCCGCAGCGCCTCGCTGCTGGAGGTCGAGGTGTCCGCCGGGGTGCTGGTCTGACCCGGACCCGGCCGCTGTTGCCTTGACGTCGTGCGGGCGATCATCGCCTCATTCACCTCGGTAGCCGATGGACTCAAGCCATCTCCGGGAAGCCGACCGCTCCTGTTGAGGTGTCCCCCGCCATTCTGCTTTCCAATTCGCGAGTTCGCGAAGGCCGGTGAGATTGCGGAAGTCATTCACCAGGACAGTGCCGATCGAGGAATCCCCCGTAGTGCCACAGACGATGACGTCCCCGGTCAGTGACAGCATTGCGAACTCCGGTGCACCGAAACCGCCTCCGAGTGCGGCAGCGGACCCCGCGCCCATGATGTCCCAGGACTCGGCCAGCCTGACGCGCGCCCACCACCAGTCTCCGTCGTGAGTCTCGGTGGCTACCAGGAATTCTCGATCGGCAGCGAAAAGACCTCCTTCACGGGAGAGGTCGAACCAACCGTTGTTCGCCATGGTGACGAAATCAGGAGTACCGCTGTCGATGACCGATCGGGACCATTTTCCGGATGCTGTCGGATAACCCGAGGCCCGAGTGGCGAGTGTTGGTGGGATGAGCGGATGTTCCGGGTCCATCATTTCTAGGTAAATCAGTCCGCCCGGAGCAAGGCGCTCAAGGTGGTCCATAATGGCAGCCTTTCTGGGAAAACCTCAGACAAAACCAATAGATGATGAGATGAAGCAGTGCACGGAACCCCTTGAGGGGTTCCGTGCACTGCTCACTTTAGGCTACCTCCACTTGTAAATCTTTGGCGACCCGTAGTTGTGTACGCCTTTACTTGTCAGGGGGAAGTAGGCGATCTCGCCAGTTTTTGGATTCACCATGATCCTTATCTGGTTGCCCGGTTTACCGTTCCAGTAGATCGGTGAATCCTTCCAGGACCCTCAGAATCTCTTCTGCTGCTTGGTGAGGTCTTGTCCCGTGAACTTGTCGACGCTTCCGTCCGGATTTCCCGCGGTGGCATGTTGGGGTTGTTGAGATACTCGGTCACTAAAGGCTGTCCCGTAAATGATCTCTGGCATGCCAGGTGACCTGCACGTTCCTCGTTATCCGGCGATGGTGAGGTTGTGAAGTCGGGCGATGCCGAGCATGGCGTGATGGACGCCGTCGCCTTTCAGCCGGCAGTCGCGAAGGATCTTCCAGTTCTTCATGCGGGCGAAGGCGTGCTCGACGCGGGCACGGACCTTGCGGTGCGAGGTGTTGTGTTCCTCTTTCCAGTCCGGGAGTTCGGTCTGGCCGGGTTCGCGGCGGTGCGGGATGATCAGCCCGGTGCCGCGGTAGCCGCCATCGGCGATGACGGTGGTGTGGCCGACGGCAGCTTTCGCTCCGGACAGTTCCCATGCGTTGCAGTCGTTGCGGTTGCCGGGCAGGGGTCGGCCGACAACCACCAAGCCTGGGCCCAAGCAGGCCTCCAACACACAGCCTGATCACACCAGCCCCGCGAGAACAGCGAAAGTCGAGTTCCACATACCGCACTCAAAATGAGGAAGCCCCGCTCGATGTGGTCGAGCGGGGCTTCCGTGGGGTGGAGCGAGTAGACGAATCGCGTCAGTGCTCCCGGCCCTGACTCTCCGCCACCTCGTTGTCAATCAGGTGTTCCATTGCCGCAACCAGAAATTCGCCGTATCCATAGGAGGCGCCCTGCCTTTCCAGTTCGCCATAAATGTGGGCGGGGACAGGGTGGGCGGAGTTCAGGAGACTGCGAACGGCAATGCGGAGTGCAAGTTCCGGACAGACATTGTCGGCAATTTCATCCCACGCGGCCAGAAACTCGGAGTCCGAAACCCCTTGCTGGACGAGACCGCCGGCCGAGGCCGTCTTGTCGATCCACTGTCTCACCGGAGCAGGAAGCGGATCATGCTGACAGGCCGGAATGACGTCGAGTTCGGATCCAGAATTCTCGGCCAGCCAACCCCGGGCGATGTCCGATACTTGAAGAATCCACTCCCTGCCGTCCCTTCCGAAGAGGCCGGCTGGCCACACCCAAGGGGCGCAGGCGTCCCATAGGGTGCCCAGAGAGTCCGCCGAAAGCTCTGAGCGGAGCATTCTCTGGGCGTCCTCGAGTAGCAGGGACACCTTCTTCGCTCGCAGCTCGCCGAGTTCGCTGATCCAGGTGTGAACCAGACCCTCAGGCGTTTTCGCGTAGTTGCGCCAATCCTGATGAAATTCGCCGGCGAGTCGAGTGATGCCGAAATCGAACTCGGCTACATTGAGAATTTCATCGGTCATGGCTTCAGGTGTCCCGTGCTTCATCTTGGAATCTGACTATTTAGGGATGACGGTGTCGACGATGAACCCCATCGGGTGCCCCTTCATCCGTCGAAGGATCACCGTATACCCGTTTCCGGTTGGAGTGCCGACCAGATTCCCCTCGCTGTCGCGGGTGTACGCCGTTCTCAGGGAACTTCCCTTGGGGCCGTAGTAGCCCGTGTACGGAGGAGACTTCGTGAGTTTGGTCTTGAACCAATTCTGCAGCTGGCTCTTCTGTCCGCCGGCGGTGATCCTCTTGATCACCTCGTCGGCGATCGCCTGCGCGTCGGCCTGGTTGTGGAAGACCGAGTTGATGCCCTTATCGTCCACAAGAGCCCCGAGGTTGTCACCGGGCCTCACATGGTGCCTGAGCGTGTGGGCGAAGTCGGGATACTGAGCCTCGTCCGCCTCCAAGCCATTGCAGTTATGGACCAGCACCGGAGTTGCCCCCGCCAGCACATAGTACGTGTGCTGGAGGTACCCTTTGCACCTGCGTTTTCGCAGGTCAGCGTCGGTCTATGGGTCCGTGGAAGTCCGCTGGTGTCCGCTGTTGGCGGGTCCGGTTGCCGTCGGCGTTGCCGTCAGGGCTGCAGTGTGAGAGCCGGGGTGTGTTTGGGGCGGACGACGCTGAAGTGCCTGCGGTCGAGGGTCGCGACCCGTTCCACGCCGAAGCGTTCGGCCACGGCGATCACCGAGGCGTCGACGCCGCCAAGTGGGAAGTCCGCGTACTGCAGGACGAGCTCCCCCATCCGCTCCAGGTCGGCAGGGGTGAGGTGGACCAGTTCGAAGGTGCCCTTGGCGACCTCGGAGAGGAAGGCGGCTTCCAGCTTGGGCCAGCGTTCCAGCAGCCAGCACACCTCGGTCAGTACGGGGCTGGGGAGCAGGCGGCGGCCGGTCGTGGAGACCAGCAGTGAGGCACACTCCGCGTGGCGACGGTCGCCCGCGTTCAGGGCCGCGGCGAGCGGGCCGGTGTCGAGGACGATCGCGTTCACGCCTCGTCGCCGAACCGCTCGCGCATCCGCTCGCGGATGTAGTCGTCGTGCCGCTCGGCCAGATCCTCCGGCCCGTTGACCGCCCCGATCAGCGCCAGCAGTCCCTCAGGAGCAGCCCGTTCCTCGGTGGGACGCGGGGGGAGGGATTCGGCAGCCTGTGCGAGTTCCTCGTCCTGGGTGACGAGCAGGCGCAGCCGACGTACCTGGTGCGGCGTGAGCCGGTCCACCAGGTAGTGCATGTCCTCGTAGTCGAATGCTGCGGTCACCCAGCCAGTCTAGGGCGACAGCACCCGTCGCGCCCCCATCTCCAGCAGCTTCGCTCTGACCCGGCACACCGGTAGGACGTCAACTGTCCCAGGACGGTCTTGGCCGGACTCGCGACAGGCTGACCTGATCTGCCGAGTGCCGGCGCGTCGGAAGATCCTGCGGTCAACCCGCCGTTCCGGAGCGCTGTTCTGCGCGGCCAGGGGCCGGGTTCGGGGTTAGCGGGGCGGCGCCGTAGCGGCCGGGCCTGCGTCCCGGCCGCGCGCGGGTCCGCGTCAGCGGGCCCGCCTTGAAACCGCATAGAAATTATCGACGCAACCCTCACCCCAGCAGATGTCCTGTCTCGGTTGATGGTTGACACTGCGGCTTCACCTGATGCTTGACACCGCTTGCCTCGGCTTGGCTGTGTGCGTCTGATCGGCGCGTGCAGGGAGGGCTGAGGCCGTGCTGGTGGAGTTGAGCGTGGTCGAGCAGCGGTATCACGCGGTCATGGAGGTGGCCGCGGGGGTTCCCGTCACCCAGGTCGCGGCCCGGTATGGGGTGTCACGGCAGTCCGTGCATTCCTGGGTGCGCAAGTACGAGCAGTCGGGTCTGCCGGGGCTGGCAGACCGGTCACATCGGCCGGCCTCGTGTCCGCACCGGATCGCGGCGGACGTTGAGGCGGTGGTGTGTGAGCTGCGGCGTCGGCATCCGGCCTGGGGGCCGCGCCGGTTGGTGCACGAGCTGGCGCGTGCGGGGGTGGTGCCAGTGCCGTCGAGGGCCACGGTCTATCGGGTGCTGGTACGTAACGGCCTGGTGCAGCCGGGGGTGCGCGATTACCGCAGGTGGGAGCGGGAAGCGGCGATGGAGCTGTGGCAGATGGACATCGTCGGCGGGCTGCTGCTGGCCGACGGGGCCGAGTGCAAGCTGGTCACCGGCATCGACGACCACTCCCGCTTCGTGGTGATCGCGAAGGTGGTGCGGCGGGCGACCGGGCGGGCGGTGTGTCTGGCCTTCGGCGAGGCCCTGCAGCGGTTCGGGGTGCCGGGCGAGGTGCTCACCGACAACGGCAAGCAGTTCACCGCCCGGTTCGGCTCCGGCAAGCCGGGAGAGACGATGTTCGACCGGATCTGCCGGGAGAACGGCATCACCCACCGGCTCACCAGGCCGAGGTCCCCCACGACTACGGGGAAGATCGAGCGGTTCCACCAGACGCTGCGGCGTGAACTGCTCGACGAGCACCTGCCGTTCGCGGACGTGGCCGCCGCGCAGCAGACAGTGGACGGGTGGCTGGAGGACTACAACCGGGCCCGTCCGCATCAGGCACTGGCCATGCAGGCTCCGGCCGTCCGGTTCAGCACCGAGGCGGCCCGGGCGGAGGCTGCAGTGCTGCCGGTGAAGCTGCCGCCGAGCCTTCAAACGGTCGCCGACACAGGGGCATCTGTCGTGGTGCCTGCCCCGCGTCGGCCGCCGGAGCAGGAGCAGGCGGCCTGCTCCTGGCCCGTGACCGGTGACGACGTCGGCACGATCGAGGTGGAGCGGACCGTGCCGCCGAGCGGGAACCTCTCGGTGAGCGGGCAGCAGATCTGGTTCGGTCCCGCGCTGGCCGGTACCACGGTGACCTTGCGGATCGACGTGAACCGGCTGCATGTGCTCATCGGCGGTGCCCGGCACAAGACCCTTCCTTCGAAGCTGTCCGGCCGCGACCTGCGCGCGTTGCTGGCCTGCGGGGACGCCCGGCCCGCAGGGCCGTGGGCCGACGAGCCGGGCCCGGCCGACACCACCGCGGTGGAGGTGGACCGCACCGTCAACCCGGTCGGCTACATCGGTCTGGGCGGCGACCGGTGCAACATCGGTTGGGCCTTCGCCGGGCAGCGGGTCACCCTCCGGCTGGACGGCACCGTGATGCAGGTTCTCGACGAACAGCGGGTCCTGCTGGCTGCACTGCCCTGCCCGCTGTCGGCCACCGCCTGCGGGCGTCTGCGCGGGGCCAGACCGGCCGGCTCACCCCCGACCGTCCCGCCGCCCGCCGCGCAGATCGCCGAGCGGACCGTCAGTACCGTCGGCGGCTTCGTCGTCGCGGGCCAGCGCATCCAGATCGGCCGGGCCTATGCCCACCAGGTCGTCACCGCCCACCTGGACGACAGCGTCATCCGCGTCTTCCACGGCGACGACCTGATCACCACCGTTCCCCGCACCACCACCAAGGGGGTGGTCGTCCGCAAGTCCGGGGAGTACAACAGACGAAAGATCGTCTAGGACAGACGTCAAGCATCACCCGATGCCGAACCGTCAAGCATCACCTGAGACCCGACACCTCACCCCAGCAGATCCCTGACCAGCGTGGACGCAGTCCTCGGCCGCTGGCCGTACCGGCGGTGAAGCTGTCCGGCCCGGTCCTGTCAGGGTCAGTCGTGGGTGTGCTTGCCTCCGAGGTGGTCGAGGCGTTCGCGGAGTTCCTGGATCTGACCGAGGGCGTCCTCGAGTGCGTCGGCGAGCACGTCCATGCGCATGCGGGCCTGCATCTCCTCGGGGCTGGGGCCGCTGAGGACCTCCAAGGTTCCCGGTGTCCCCTGGCTCGGTCCGGGGCCGATCACGGTGACCTCCTCGACCCTCATCCCACCGTGAGCGGTGGGGATGCCTCGGCGGACGCGGGCGGCCTTGCGCTCCATGATCAGCAGGTTCAGCGCCTGCTGCGCGGTCCGTACGTCCGCACCGAGGAGGTCGGCCGTGGTCTCGGCGGTGATTTCCGTGCCCTCGGTGAGAGTGCCGTTGTCGATCTTCCGGGTCAGGGTGGCGTGGGCGAGACGCGACCTCGTGACGTAGTCCCCATCCAGGAACGCCGACGGCTCCACGAGATACCTCGTGGGGCCGTCGGCGTCCGGCTCCGTTGCCGTCAGCGTTGCCGTCAAGTGGCTCGGATTACGCCAGCACACCCTTCGCCAATTACCTTCAGCTCCATACCGCGATTACCCCTGCTCATTCACCGAACTCAGCTTCAGTGAGCCCAGCAATAGATCTTTGATGAGCAGATTCGAACCTTTCCCGCCATAAAGCGGGGAGGATAAAACCAAATTCGAGAACTCAGTCCAGATCTCGTTAGCGGCTTTCAGGAACCCTATGCGTCGAGTCGCTCCGCTACGTCGAGCAAGTACTGGGGCAGCTTTGAACTGGCCGCCAGCACCTCGACACCAATGAGGCACCCGTTCTCATCGAAGTCAAGGTTGATCATGCCCCCGACCTCGACCGGATCGCAGGGATACATGTGCGCCGCATTCGTGCGCGCTTGCGGATCCGTGAAGTAGACATATGCCGCATCTGCCTTCGGATCGTATGTAACTCTCACGTCAGCCATGCTCAGCCCCCTCCTTGGAGACGGTTGATGTATGCCTGATCCACATTGGTCATCACGGTGTTCACGTTCCCGTCAACGGTCTTGGCGACAAACACCTTGGATTTGGGATCACAGTAGCCCATCTTCCACTGATCCTCGTGCTTGTAAGAGAATGACTCTCTCCCAAGAACGGCCTGAGCATCCTCTGCCGAAACCCCACGCTGCTCCAGGCGCTGCATAGCGTGAAGTGTGAATTCATCACCCCGAGCAGCAGTGTTAGGGCGCAGAATAACCGGCTCGCCCCAATTGCAGTAGCAGTCATCGGCATGAGCAGAATCGCCGCATGCATTGTGCACAAGAATCGGCGTAGTGCCTGCGACGGCATAGTACGCCTGCCGGGTGCGCCTCTCCCTTCCTGTACCTTCGCAGGAAGGGAGAGGGAGTCTTTATTTTCTGATGGCGGGGGATATTGCCCGCCAGTGGCGGGATCGGAGGTGCGGCGGAGCCGAATCGGAATTCTCCGCACCCAAGAAATATAACCTAAGAATTCACCTCACGCCAGTTCGACAGTCACCCCACGTCGCTCGAAACATTCGAGAATCAAGCCCATTGCAGTTTTGTTATCAATATAAGTAGGCAGGGCGCCGAGCGAGTTCATTGCAACCGCAGAGTTCTGCCATACGAGCCGGAACGGGGCTGCTTGACCGTGCCCGCCGAAGAGGCAGTCGTCAAGGGCGGCCAAATTGCTTCCATAATATCCACCGGGGCCATTCATGGCCTCGCCGATGGCACAGTAGAAACTTGCGAGGTCCATGATATTGGTGCCGATGAGCACATATTCCCCATCGGGATTCTTCGCGTGGGGTGAGGTCCTTCCATACATCCGGGAAACTTCAATCCAACCCTCCCTCTGTCCCAGTGGGATATCTACCCAATCATTCATGGATGTAGGCGCTTGGTGACTCCAGGTTTTCCATAGGGCGCCAGCACTTCTCTCGGGAAGTACGTTGAGCCAGCAAGAAAAGACAGCGGTTACTGTCAGATCCGGACTCTCTCTCCAGTCTTCCAGCGTCACGGATCCTGCAAAGTATGAGCCGATCACTTGTCCATGGGTATCGTGGATGTTGATCCACGCATTCCCGAGCTGTCTTTCCCGGACCGATCCGGCGGTCCAGGATTCTTTCAAGGTTTCAGACGGTGTCAGGCCAACCAGTTGAGGGTGGAGCCAGAATCCGCCACCATGCAATTCGCTCTCCGTTTCATCGTCGAATTCGGAGAGTGCGCTGGAAGAGCCAATGAAGAAATTTTCGAGGTCGGCAAAATTCCCGAGAGGGGTTTCTTCTTCATCGTCTGCATGGAATGAGAATGCGAAAGGTGTGGTCGATGTGTGCATCGCGTAAGTCCATTCAACGAAGGAACCCGAGAGGCCTGCGGTATGCACCAGGCCCCTCGGGTGACCGTCTGTAGGTTTATGAATACGGACAGTCTAGTTTCCGTAACCCTCAGGGAATTCCTGAATTGTTCTGTAGTGGTTATCAGACCATCCCATGCGGCCCGTCTCTTCGTTCTGCAGGATTCTCACTTCGTTCCCCGGGCGATTCGTCGGCACAACCCATTCCTTCGCCCCTGCCCACATCCTCTGAGTCGGCTTGTCGCCGCGAAATATCTTCTGCACGCCATCTTCGTCGAGTTGGGGAATTCCATTCCCTCGCTTGATGGCTGTGTAATGATATTTCACTTCCCTGGGGATCACCGGTTGTGTCGGGCCGGAAGGAATCTTTTTGGCGCAATTATGCACCAGCACCGGGACGCGACCTGCAAGTACATAGTACGTGTGGAGTTCCTGGACGGTGAGGTTCCAGCGGTCTGCCTCACCAGGGGTGATCCGGGTGGTGGCTACGTAGACGTGGCCGTTGCTGGACGTGCTGAGGGCGTCGCCCCGGTGAAGTTTGCCAGCGGCGACCCAGCGGTGGGTGGTGTCGTTCCAGAAGGGATGGTTGGACGTGGTGTGGAGGGTGGCGGTCTTGCCGCCCTTCGTGCGGACGGTCAGGTCGAGCAGGTCGCGGTCGTGATTGACCCATACGTGCTCAACTTCGCGGGCGCCTTGGTGCTTACCCGTCTTCGGGCTGGCGGACTCGACCTTGTCGCCGACCTTTATCTTGCCGATCGCCTTGGTCTTGCCGTCCTTCATCAGAACCTTGGTGTTCGGGGAGAAGCTGCACGGACAGGTGCACGTATTCCCCTCGGGCGACTCGCTGCCACCGGACGACTTCTTCGGTGCCCTCAGGCCACCACCTTCGCCGCCTCCGCCGGCCTTGGCGGTTCCTCCGGCCGACTTCGGCGCGCCGGAGCTGACCGACTTGGCTGCGGAAGAACCGGCTGCCGCGTCGTCCCCGACACCGGCTTCGACGGCGACTGCGCCTCCACCCGCTACCACGGAGCCGGCTCCCCAGAGGGCTGAACCGCCTTCCACGATGGCGGAGATACCGGCGCTGGCGACTGCGGCGCCTTCGCCGAGTACGGCACCTTCGCCAAAGGCAGTGGCGATGGGCGCGAGGCATGCGCCGGCAGTGAGGGCGACGCAGGTGAACGCACCGGCCGCGGCCAGGACGGCGAGCGTCGCGACGATGGCGGTCTTGTGCTTCTTGATGAACTTGTCCGCGGCCCTCTTGGCCTTCTTCAGCGCACCGCCGACCGCCTTGGCAGTGTGTTTGAGCTGCTTGACGGCGCTGTGGTAGTGCCGCGTCGCGCTCTTGATCGCGCGGTGCACGTAATGCCGAACGCGGTGGTAAGTGTGGCTGACGTAGTGATAGATGGCCGGATGGTGGTCACGGACGTACTTGACGGCCTTCCTGGCGTAGTGCTTGGCGACCTTCTTGATCGCGGCCTTCAGTCCGTGCTTCTTCACCTGCTTCACGAAGTTCTTGACGTGCCTGGCGGCCGACTTCAGGTGACGGCGCAGGCTGGAGTGGTGCCAGGCGTGGGAGGCATGCTTCTTGATGGACTTCACCGCGCCCCACAGCGACCAGTGGCCGGTCGGGTCGGTGTTGGTCAGCGGGTTGTCGTCGCCGTAGGCGAAGCGGTCCGCGTCGACCGAGTCCGGGATGGGGCTGTTGGCGACGGTGTCCCGGGAGGAGAACTGGCCGATGTTGGGGTTGTACCAACGCGCGGCCATGTCGACCTGGGAGGTGTCCGGGTCGGTCCACTCCGACTGGTAGCCCAGGGCCCCGACCATGCTCTGCGTGGCGAGGACCTTGCCGAACGGGTCATAGGTGGTCGATCCGGTCAGGGCCGTGCCGGCGTCGGTGAACTGGCCGACCACGTCGTCGTGCACGTCGGTCATGGCCAGCACCTTGGTGCCGCCGGCGTTGATGCCGATCAGTGCGCCACCGGGGTCGCGACTGTAGGTGGTGAAGCCGTCGGAGGCCAGGTCGTTACCCATGCCGGTGAAGGCGAAGGTCTGGTTGGTGGCCCCGTTGTTGGCGGTGACCATCCGGTCCAGGCCGTCATAGGTGTACGTCTTCGTCCCGGAGGTGATCACCCGGTTGAAGGCGTCCGCCGTGGTGCTGGTGGTCTGGCTCTGTGCGTCGACGACGGAGCGCAGGGTGCCACGGGCGGTGTAGCTGTAGGTGCTGTGGCCGTCCGACGTCAGTTCGTTGCGGGCGTTGTACGTGTAGGTGTCCGCGCCGACTCTGGTGCGGTTGCCCGCGTTGTCGTAGCCGTAGGTGGTCGTGGTGGTGCCGTTGTTCCAGGAGGCGAGCCGGTCGGCCCAGTCGTAGGTGTAGGTGTTGGTCGCGGCCCCCGAGAATCCGGTGGTGGTCTTGGAGGTCTCGTTGTCGTTCAGGTCGTAGCCGTAGGCGATCGACGCCTCGGTCCCGCCCGCCGGCTTGGTGAGGGTGTCGCTGGTGAGCCGGTGCGCCCAGTCGTACTGGAGGGTGCGGTTCGCCTTGCCGGTGCCGTAGGAGACGGACGACGGCAGTGACATCGTGTTGTAGCCGACGGTGGCGGTGGACCCGGTGGCGGCGTCAGCGATGGTCTTCAGCCGGCCCGCGGTGTCGTAACCGTAGGTGGAGGTGCCCGCCGCGTCGGTACGCCTGGTCATCTCCCCGTCGCCGCCGTAGGCGAAGGACGAGGTTCCCGACGGTCCGGCGGTGGTCAGCAGGTTGCCACGGTCGTCATAGGTGAAGGTGTCGTCCGAGTTCGGGGCGGCGGCGGAGGTGATGCGGCCGTCGGCGTCGTAGCCGAAGGTGTGGTCCGCGGTCGCCGCCTCGGCACCGGTGCCGGTCTGCCTGGTCAGGTCTCCTGTGGTCGAGTCGTAGGAGTCGACGACGGACACGCCGCCGGGGGACGTCTGCTGCGTCACCCGCGCGTCGGCGTCGTAGACGTTGGTGTAGGTCCGGTCCGCGACTGTGGGGTAGGCCGGCGTGGACGGCTCGATCTGCGACTCCGGCAGGCCCCACTTGTTGTACGTGGTCAGCCAGTCGTGTCCGGCCACGGGGTTGCCCGAGGCGTCGTAGCCGTTGCCGTCGGTGAACCGGGTGAGGTTGCCGACGGCGTCGTAGCCGAACGATGTCGTGATCGACTGTCCGGCCGCGACCGGCTGGACCTCCTTGGTCACCATTCCCGTCGCGTCGTAGGCGAGGGTGGTGGTGTGGCCGTTGCCGTCGGTGGAGGACGTGACGTTGCCCTCCGGGTCGTACTGCGCGGAGGTGGTGCGACGCAGCATGGAGGTGGCGTCGTACTCCCCGGTGCCGACCGTGTTGCCGAAGGCGTCGTAGGTGGCCGTCGAGAAGGTGCCGTCCGGGTTGGTGACCTTGGTCTGGCGGCCGTCCAGGTCGTAGGTGTACTGGGTGGTGTTGTTCGCCCCGTCCACGACCGTGGTCTGCTCACCGGCCGCGTTGTAGGTGAACGACGTGGTCACACCGTCCGGCGACACCGACGACGACAGCAGGCCGCCGGGGGCGTCGTAGTGGTTGGTGGTGGTGTACGCGGCCTGCGACGGCCGGCGCTCGACCTGCGTGGCGGTGAGCTGGTGGCCCAGGTAGTCGTAGGTGGCCTGGGTCACCGCGCCGGTGGGGTCGGTCACCGACAGCAGGTCACCGTTGGTGTCGTAGGCAGAGTGGGTCGTGCGTCCGCCCGGCAGCGTCTCGTCGACCTGGTCGCCGAGCTGGTCGTAGGTGTAGGACGTGACCTTGCCCAGCGCGTCGGTCTCGGAGGTGATCTGACCGGCGGTGTTGTACTGCGTCGAGGTCACCGGCGTGATCGGCGTCGAGGAACCCGGCGGCGTGTACGTGGGCATGGTCTGCGAGACCTGCTGACCCATCGGGTCGTACCCCGTCGTGACGACGTTGCCGTTCGGGTCCTTGGTCTCGGCCACCTCACCGAAGGTGTTGTAACCGGTGTACGCGATCGGGTGCGATGCCCCGACGGTCGAGGTGCCCGTCGCCGCGTCGACCGTCTCCGAGTCCGCCGTCGGCGCCGTCGTGACCGCGAGGTTCCCGGCCTCGTCGTAGGCGTAGGACGTGACGTTGCCGTTTGCGTCGGCCTGCCACAGCGGGAGTCCCCGCTGGTCCAGGTCCGCCCGCGTGGTGTGCACGGTCGAGCCCGCCGCGGGGAGCGTCCCGCCGTACAGGCTCGAGACCTGCGTGGCGGACAGCGAGCTGGAGTATGCCTGGACGTCGGAGACCGAGCCGTTGGCGTACTCGCCCCAGGTGCCAGCGGACTTCTTCCGGGCGATGTCGAAGGTGCTGGTGGCGTTCCACGGGGTCGTGAAGGCCTTCGTGCCGGCCAGAGCACCGTTGACGTAGAGCTCGAACTGGCTCGCCGCGGCGTTGTAGACACCTGTCAGGTGGGTCCACTGGCCGACGACGGGGGTGCCGCCGTAGGCAGCGGTCCAGGTGGCTGTGGAGGTGTCGCCGCTGTGGCCTCCGATGGCCCACTGGTTGGCCCCGGAGGAGTAGTAGAGCTGGAAGGCGCTGGTGGTGGCGCTGTTCTGGGAGACGAACGTGGAGTTGCTCGCCGAGGAGCCGAGCTTGACCCACGCCGAGACGGTGTAGCCCGTCGCGGTGTCCACGACCGGACTCGCGGTCTCCGCGTACGACGTGGACGTGCCGTTGAACACGGCGCTGCCGCCGTGGTCGGTCGACCTCGTCACACCGCTCGCGGCGGTCGCGGGGTTGTTCGCCCCCGAGGAGTCGGCCGCGTTGGTTCCGGACGTCTCGTTCAGCTTCCAGCGGCCGACCGGCGCGGTGTTGGCGTCGTGCACCGTTGCCGAGAGGGTGTTGCCGAGCGCGTCGTAGGAGTACGACGTCGTCTCAGGCGTACCGGAGGCGCCGGTGTGCGTGGACGTGACCACGTGGTCGTCCGGGTCGTACGACACCGTGTCGCTGCGGTTCAACCCTGTGGGGTCCAGCGTCGTGGTGGTCGTGCGGGACGCCGCGTCCACCGCGAAGGTGGTCGTGGCCGCGCCGTCGTCGGAGACCTGCTTGATCAGGTTGTCGGCGGCGTCGTAGGTGTTGACCTGGTCCACGAACGACTTCGGGTTGGCCGGGTCCGTCACCGCGTCCGTGCGGGTGATCGTCGCCGGGAGCCCGTTGTCCGTGTAGGTGTAGGACGTCGTGAAGCCCATCGAGTTCGTGACCGAGGCGAGACGTCCCGCCGGGTCGTACGCCCGCGAGTCCAGCGTCAGGGTGCGTGCGGGGGACGGGTTGTCCGGGTCACCTGTGTAGCCGGGCTGCGTGGTGGTGATCCCACGGTTGTCGGCGTCGAAGGTGTAGTCCGTCTCGTTCCCCGACGGGTCGACCTCGGTGACCACGTTGCCGTACACGTCATGCGTGTAGGTCGTGGTCAGGAGCGTCTTGTCCGAGCCGTCCGCGTTGAAGGCCGAGACCTCCGACTTGGTGGCCATGCGGTTGCCCGAATCGTAGGTCCACTCGGTGCGGCGCTGTCCGTCCCCGCCGGTCAGGTCCTTGATCGTCTCGGAGAGAGGGTTGCCGTCGGTGTCGTAGACCGTCGTCGTCTGCGCGGTGTGGGTCGCGCTGGTCACGCGGTCGAGGACGGGCGGGGCGGTCTCAGAAACGACCTGGTCGTCCTTGTCGTACGTGTACGACGTCGTCAGACCCGCCGGATAGCTGTCCGATATCTCGGTGCTGCTCAGCTTCCGGCCGATGTTGTCGTAACCGAAGTTGACCAACGTGCCGTTGGCGTCCGTCTGCCGCGCCAGGTCACCGTTGTGGTTGTAGGTGTACGTCGTGGTCGCGCCACCCGGCGTGACGACGGACGCCTCCAGGTACGCCGGGGCGTACCCGCTGTCCGCGGCGGCCGTGGTCGCCGTGGTGTAGGTCGTCGTCGTGGTCCGGCCGGCCGGGAAGCCCGGTACCGGCGGGGTGGTCACCGTCGTCTGGTTGCCGTACTGGTCGTAGCCGTAGCTCGTCAGGTACGTGTTGTCCGTCGGGCCCGAGGAGCGACCGTCCCGCTCGGTCAGCATCAGGTCGTTGCGCGGGTCCGGCGTCGGGTTCGCGGTGGTGTCGTCCGGATAGTAGGTGTAGTAGTCCGTCTCGCACAGGTTCTGCGACTGGTCCTGGCACGTCGTCTTCGACACCACGTTGCCGCGCACGTCGTGCCCGGTGGTGGTCGTGTTCCCGTCCGGGTCCGTGGTGGTGTAGAGGAAGCCGGAGGTGTCGTAGCCGTAGGTGGTGCGGTTGCCCAGGGCGTCGGTCTGGTAGAGGACCCGGTCGCCGTTGTCGACGTCGTAGCCGTAGGTGATGTACTTCGTCGACCCGTCGGTGGTCGGCACCTGGATCTGCACCGTCCGCACCGGCGCGACGCCGGAGGAGGCCTTGTACGCCGCCCATTGCTGCGTCACCTGGGCGGTGCTCAGGGCCGAACGGAAGACCGCGACCTCGGCGAGCGATCCTTCCCAGTAGTCACTCTCGTTCCCCGCGTTCAGGGCGCGTCCGATCTGCAGGGCGCCGGTCGCGGACCACACGTTCGGCCGTGCGATCGTGCCCTGGAGCGTGCCGTTGACGTAGAGCGCGAGCTTGCCGCTCGTGGCGTCGTAGCTGGCCGCGAGGTGGGTCCACTGGCCGGTCGCCGCGATGGCGGTCGAGTACACGGCCTGCGTGGTCAGGTTGCCGCTCGAGGAGTCAGCCGTCGGAACCCGCAGCGCCCACTTGTTCTGGGTGTGCTCGTAACCGAGGTAGAACCCGGCGTGGTACGTGCCGTCCTGGCTGACGGCCGTGTAGTTACGGGTGGTGGAGTTGAGGTTCACCCAGGCCGAGACGCTGAAGCTCTTGGAGGTGTCGACCTCCGACGTGCCGGGGCTCGCCCAGGAGCTGGAGGAGTTCGCGAACGACGCCGCCTTCACGTCACTGGCGCCGAACGGGCCGGCGGCGTTGAGGGTGACGTTGTTGTAGGTGGCGTGGCCGGTGTTGACCTCGTTGGCCCCGGCGGAACCCGAGGTGTCGCTCAGCCGCCAGTAGCCGGAGGGTCCGGCACCCATCACCGCGGAGCGGTAGACCTGCGAGGATCCGGTGACCGTGGGCGGGGTCAGCTTCCAGACGCCGCCGTTGTTGTCCGTCTCCTGGGAGATGGTGTCGTCGACCGCGTTGTACTGCACGCTGTTCTGGGTCTTGCCCGAGGGCAGCGTGATGGTCTGCAGCACCTTCGCGGACGTCGTGGCCGCCGAGTACTGGTTGGTGATCGTCGCCGCGTCCAGCGGCTGGTTGAAGATCGCCGCCTCGGCCATCAGACCGCTGTAGTGGCCGAGGGTGTCGGCGGGCATGTCGGGCCAGCCGTGGGTGTCCACACCCGCGCCGAAGGTGACGTACGGCTGGTTCCAGGACCACAGGCTGCCGGCCATGGTTCCGGCCAGGGCGCCGTCGAGGTACATCGACTGGGTGTTGCCCGCGGAGGTGAGGACCACCTGGTGCCAGGCGTTGTTGTTGACCGTGGTCGCGGACTGGATCGGGGTGTTGCAGCCGGCGGCCATCGCGAAGCAGCCGTGCAGCTTGCCGTTGGTGCCGATGTAGATCGCCGGGGTGTTGTACTTGGTGTTCGCGACCGGGTCGGAGTCGGTCAGCGGCTTGTCACCGTAGTAGAACAGCACGCCGCCGGCCTGGGACGTCTTGAACCAGAGCGACACCGACGCGTACGTGCGCGTCGCGCCCGGCGTGCCCGGGATCGACAGGTACGAGCTGGTGCCGTTGAACGACGCGGCGTGGCTGCTCGCCAGCGGCCCGGTCGAGCCCAGGGTGACGTTGTGGTAAGTGCCGTTGAGGTTGCCCTCGTTGGTGTCCACACCGTCGGCGGCCGTCGTGCCGGACGTCTCACCCATGCGCCAGTACGCGAACGGGTCCGCGTCCAACACCGTGGTCCGGTAATGGTTGCCGGCGGCGTAGCCGTAGGTGGTGCAGTGCGTGGGATCGGCAGGCGGGCAGACCGAGGTCAGGTTGTCGCCGCTGTAGCCGTAGCTCCAGGTCTCGATCGTGCTGGAGTTCCCCGCCGTCGCGGGATCGGTCGCCACCGTCGCCACATGGGAGACGGTCGCGCCCGCGGGCTTCGACCAGGTCAGGTTCAGCGTGCGGCCCGAGACCTGCGAAGTGATCTTGGTGAGCGGGCCGGAGCTGTAGTCGAAGGTCTCCGCGCGGCCGGCGTAGTCCGTGATCGAGGTGATCGCGTACGCGCCCGTCCTGCTCGTGATCCCCTTCTGGAAGAGGTAGGCGGTGTCGTCCTTGTCCAACAGCTTGTAGCCGGCCGGCGTGGTGGTCGCGGTCAGGGACGCCCAGCGCCCCGGCGGCGGGGTGAAGGAGCCGTCGGCGTTCTTGCCGAAGCCGACCTGCGAACCGTCGGGGTAGGTGATGTTGACACTCGCCACCGCGCCCGAGGAGTCCTTGACCTCCGCGGCCTCCATGTCCGCGACCGTCGACCAGCCCGCGCCGAACGCGCCGTCCACCCGCGGGTCCAGGGAGTTGTAGTCACGCTCGACCGACAGCGACGGGCCGACCGTCTGCACGTCGGCGTCGGTGTCGGAGGTGGTGTAGTTGCCGACGCTCGGATCGAAGTCGTGTCCGTCGGTGTTCTGCGACAGACCCGAGGTCACCACGGGCTGCGGCACCACGGCCGTGAGCTCGCTCTGCGTCCACGGCGAGTACAGCAGGCTGTCGTAGGTGCGCACCTGCCACAGGTAGGTGCCGCCCCAGGTCATCTTCCCCGAGGGGACGGTCCAGTCACCACCGGTGATCAGCCCCGAGTCGGAGATCACCGCACCGGTGGAGGCGTCCAGGAGCTGGAACTGGTACTTCAGCGCCGAACCCGGGTAGTTGTCCGAGTCGTAGCCGTACGCCACCAGTTCGGGCTTCAGCGTCTGGGTGTTGTAGTTGTCCGGCGGGTAGGAGGCGTCGATCTGCGGGGCGACGTTCTCGTTCAGCGTCAGGTCCAGGTAGGGCCGGTAGCTGGTGGGGGCGTTGACCGAGTCGAACTGCTTCCAGTGCAGGGCGTCGGTGTTCGTCGAGTACAGCGCGAGACCGTGGTTGCTGACCGTTCCGCCGGCGATGCCGTTGAACCAGGTGGTGTTCAGCGGCACGTTCATCCACGTACCCGTGGTCCGCGAACCGCCGGAGTTGGTGCACGCCGCACCCGGGTTGGCGGTCAGCTGTCCCAGCGCGGGGCTGTCGTACGCCGGGCCTGGGTAGGACGTCACCGCCGAACCCGTCCACGAGGCACTGATCGGGGCGACGGAGAACGGCTCAGCGGTACAGGTCGCGGCCCAGATGTCGAAGAGGTGCAGGCTCGCCGCCGACACGGTGTGACCGGTGATCATGCCGGTCAGACCCGTCAGGTGCAGGAACGAGTTGGCGCTGTGCGTGCCGGAGTCGTACGAGCCGACCTTGAGCACGTCCTCCGTGGAGTGGTCGCCCGAGAGGCTGCTCTCGGCGTACGTGCTGTCGCTCACGGTCAGCGTCGGGTCCACCGTGACCGGCCACACCCGGTTCTTGGTGCCCAGCCACGAACGGTCAGCCGTCATGGTCAGGATCCAGTCGTCGCCGGACCGCGAGAGACCGTACTCCACCGCCTGCGAGGTCGTCGGCTCGCCGGACCTGCGGTTCACGCTCGAGTCCTGCATGAACGCGTGCGGAATCCGCTCCACCACGGCGCCCGAGGCGTCGGTGAACTCGACCGATCCCTGGTCGGCGAGGCGCGGCGTCAGACCCGAGGCGTCCAGCTTGAACGACCACGACGTCGGCGCCTTCGCCGAGGACAGGACGATCTTCTCCTTGACGCCGTCCGCCAGCGGTACCAGCTTCAGGTCCGTGTCCGGCAGCACGCCGGCATAGGAGACGGTGCCGTCCGCGTCCGTGACGCCCGGCACGTCCTGCGCGCCCTTCAGCGCGTACGCCACGTTGTGCCCGGAGCCGGACTCCACCGACGCCAGCCGCTCGTCGCCCGCCACACCGGCGAGGTCGACCGCCACGTCGTTGGCCTTCTCCCGCCAACGTCCGCCGGACTTCGCCGGCGTGGTGTCGATCGGCTTCCAGGAGCCGTCGGGGGCGCGGAAGTTGTGGCGGGAGAAGTACACGCGCCTGGTCGTCGTGCCGTTCGCGTTGCGGAACACGTCGACCTTCGCCGACGAGGCGGCCGCGTCGCGCTTGCTGGTCGCCGCGACGAAACCGTCACGCCCCTTGACCACCGCGGCACCCGTGGTGTGTTCCTTCGTGGCGCGGTGGTGCCGGGTGTCCGCGGGCAGTTCGCCCTTGCCGGAGCCCGGCTTGTGACCGTGGCCGCCGTTCGCGCGCGTGCGCGCCGCCGACGCGGCGTGGGCCAGCCCGCTCGCCGAACCGCCGAGCTGTTTGGGCAGCTTGAGCGGCGAGGTGTTGAGCCAGTCCCAGAGGCCGCTCAGGGTCATCTTCGGCATGGTCAGAGCCGGGAGCGTCATTCCCTGCGCCATCGCCTCTTCGGCGGACGGTATGAACGCGAGCAGGAAACTGACCATCAGGGTGACGCCGCGCGCCAACCAACGGCGGCGCAACCACCGTGGTTGCCGCGCTGAGCGGCGACGTTGAAGGGAGGACATGATCGATCCTTAGAGAAAACATTGCGAACACAAAGCAAGATCAATGTTTCCTTGGTGATCATGTTCTGACCACAATCAGTCGATCTTCTTACATGATCCTTACTGGGTATGAGGCAACTGTTGTCCGAAACCAGTCCAATATGCCTGGTTCGTAAGCGGATTGAACTCCTCGAAGGGGGTGTATCAGGACGCTCGGGTCAGAGAGGTGAGAAGTTCACGCACGTGCTCCCTCACCTTCGTCCGGTCGCCCTCCCGCACCACCGAGACGTTCGCGGAATCCGCCCCGTCGCCCACGACGACGAAATGCACGCCCTTCTGACGGGGTGCCACCGAACGCACGGCGTTCACCGGCGTCGAGCCCACCGCCACCACCACCGAACAGTGCTCCTGCACCAGGGAGTTGACGTACGGCACGACGTTCGCCTGGGTGTCCGGCCCCATCGCCGACAGGAAACTCGCCCGCGCCTTGGTCGCGAGGGAGGCGTCCTGCATGCCGGCCCACACCGGCGCTGCCGGTAGACCTGGCGAGATTCCGCGGCTGTCGGTGAGCAGACAGGCGTCCACGTCGCGGTAGGCCCGCGCCGTCGGCATCACATCGTCCTTCCCCGTGGACGGCCACAGGAAGACCGCCGCCACCGCGGCGGCGACCACGACCCCGAGTCCCACGCCGAAGACGACCGGACGCCCACGCACCGCCCCCTGCGAAGCCGACCGGATCCGCCCCAACCACTGCCACGACCACTGCATGTCCGTGTCCTTCCGGAATCCCGGAGTGACCATCACCCCGTGCGGAGGCGAGAATAGAACAGTGTTCCGACCTCAAGGGCTCTGCGTCAGCCGGGGCTTCGACCAGTGGATGAGTCGCTTGTTGCGCGGGTGCGGCTGCTTGATCAGCAGGGTCGGTCGGTGAAGGCGATCGCCAGGGCGATGGGGATGAGCGCCGCAGACGTTGTCGGGGTGCTGAATGGCGCGGTCGCGGCCTCGGGGCCGGGTCGCGGCGAGCCTCGTTGCTGGGTGAACGCCGGCTGGAGCCGCAGTGTGGATCTTGAGGGTGCGCCGCAGTGGGCGGGCCTTGACCCCGGCGCTTCCGACGCGGAGGAGGTGCGCGGCCTGGTCGCGGTGCGAAAACCGGCTCCACTTCGTCGGCGACACCGCCTTCCGCGCGGACGCCTCCAAGGTCCACACCGAGCACGGTCCGGAAAACATGGCCACGTTGCGCAGCTTCGCGATCAACTGCCTCCGTGCCGCCGGCCACCACAACATCGCCGCCGGGCTCCGCGAGATGTCCTACGAGCCGTTCACCCGTCCCCTGGCACTCCTCGGACTCCACTGACCAGCACAGACGCGCGAACAGCCGGACTTTGAAATCGCCCTGATGCCGACCTTCATGGTGTTCCGCGGCGGTGAGCCGGTGAAGTCGATGGTGGGCTCGCGGCCCGGACGGCGGCTGCGGGAGGAGCTGTCCGATGTGATCTGACCCGCGCCGGTCGGCGCTGACCTGCGGCGATGTGCTCCCGTGCGGGCGTAGGGCACACAAAAAATCCCCTGGACAATTGCGTCCGGGGGATTTTCTCGCGTATATTCGTCCATTCGCGACTTCGTTTCATCGAGCCGCAGAAGAACTTCACTGACCACAGTATATGGCTGCGGGAGCAGAATTGTCAAACAGCGAATTTCCGGACGATGAATTGCGCCGGGAGCAGGAATTCATCGACGGGCTGTACACGCGCGTCGACGCGCTGCGCGGCCACACCGAGGCCGGTGTCACCGACGCGCTCGCGCAGGGCAACACGCCCATGCAGGCCCGGCTGGAGCGGGACATCCTGGTCGCCGAGCGCTCCGGGCTGCTCGCCGCGCTGAACGCCGTCGACGGCTCGCTCTGCTTCGGCCGTATCGACCTCACCTCCGGCACCCACCACCACATCGGCCGTATCGGCCTGCGCGCCGACGACACCGAGCACACTCCGCTGCTGATCGACTGGCGCGCGGACGTCGCCCGGCCCTTCTATCTGGCCACCGGCCACACCCCGATGGGGCTGCGCCGCCGCCGGCACATCGCCACCGACGGCCGCAGGGTGAGCGCGCTGCACGACGAGATCCTCGACCTTGGCGACGCCACCCGCACCGGCCACGAGGACCCGACCGGCGACGCCGTGCTGCTGGCCGCCCTCAACTCCGCGCGCACCGGCCGGATGGGCGACATCGTGCGGACCATCCAGGCCGAGCAGGACGAGATCATCCGGGCACCGCACCGCGGGGTGCTGGTGGTCGAGGGCGGCCCGGGCACCGGCAAGACGGCCGTCGCCCTGCACCGGGCGGCCTATCTCCTCTACGAACACCGGGAGTTGCTGGCCCGCCGCGCCGTCCTGATCGTCGGGCCCAACCCCGCGTTCCTCGGTTATATCGGCGAGGTGCTGCCCTCGCTCGGCGAGACCGGCGTGCTGCTGGCCACCGTCGGTGAGCTGTACCCCGGCGTACGGGCCACCGCTGCCGACACCCCCGAGGCCGCCGCGGTGAAGGGCCGCGCCGCCATGGCCGACGTGCTCGCCGAGGTCGTACGGGACCGGCAGGCGCTGCCCGATCCGGTCATCGCCATCGAGCACGACCGTGAACTCCTGCTGCTCGACGACGGGTTGGTGAGCGTCGCCCGGGAACGCACCCGGGCCGCGCAGCTCCCGCACAACGCGGCGCGCGAGTACTTCGAGGGCCACATTCTCAACACCCTCACCGACATGGTCGCCGAGCGCATCGGCACGGACCCCTACGACGGCAGCAATCTGCTCGACGCCAGCGACATCACCCAGATCCGCGACGATCTCGCCGAGAACCCCGAAGTCTGGTCAGCCATCGACCAGTTGTGGCCCAGGATCACCCCGCGCCGGCTGATCGCCGACTTCCTCGCCGAGCCCGACGGCTACCTTCCGCCCGAGGACGCCGACGCCGTACGCCGCCCGGTGACCCGGCGCTGGACCGTCGCGGACGTGCCGCTGCTCGACGAGGCCGCCGAACTCCTCGGCACCGACGACCGGTTGGCTCGCGCCCGGGCCGAGCGCGAGCGGGAGACCCAGGTCGCCTACGCGCAGGGCGTGCTCGACGTGTCGTACGCCTCCCGCACCTACGAGTTCGACGGCCTGGACGACGAGGACAGCGAGGTGCTGTCCGCGCACGACATCATCGACGCCGAACGGTTCGCCGAGCGCCAGGAGGAGGAGGACTTCCGCAGCGCCGCCGAACGCGCCGCCGCCGACCGGACCTGGGCGTTCGGGCACATCATCGTCGACGAGGCGCAGGAACTGTCGCCGATGGCCTGGCGGCTGCTGATGCGGCGCAGCCCCACCCGCTCCATGACCCTGGTCGGCGACCCGGCCCAGACGTCGGAGGCGGCGGGCGTCGGCGCGTGGGCGGACATCCTCAGCCCGTATGTCGAGGACCGCTGGGAGCACACCCGCCTCGGCGTCAACTACCGCACCCCCGCCGAGATCATGGACGTCGCGGCGGCCGTGCTGCGCGCCGAGGACCCCGGCTTCCGGCCGCCGAGCTCGGTCCGCTCCACCGGGGTACGTCCCTGGGCGCGCGCCACCGACGACCTGCCCGGCGCGGTGGCCAAGGCCGTCGGCGAACTCACCCCGGACGAGGGGCGGCTGGCGGTGATCGCGCCGCGCGAGCTGCACCGTGCGCTCGCCGCGCGGCTCGACGGGGTGACGGCCGGTGCCGAGCCCGATCTCACCCGGACCGTCGTCCTCCTCGACCCCCGCCAGGCGAAGGGGCTGGAGTTCGACTCCGTCCTCGTGGTCGAGCCCGGCCGGTTCGGCACCAGCGATCTCTATGTGGCGCTCACCCGGGCCACCCAGCGGCTCGGCATCGTGCACGCGGCAGCGCTGCCGGAGCCGCTGGCGTCGGCCCTCGCCTCGGCCCTTGCGGCGGGAGCGGGCGGTGGTGCCGGTGCTGCTACGCGGGCCGCAGCCACACCGTCGCCAGAGGCGGCAGGGTGAGCCCGATGCTCGCCGGTCGGCCGTGCTGCCCCTGCGGGTCCGGCTTGACCGGATCCGGATTGACGATGTCACCGCCGCCGTAGCGCGCGCTGTCGGTGTTGAGGACCTCGTACCAGGCCGGTACGCCGTCGGGAACGCCCAGCCGGTAGTCGTGGCGGACCACCGGCGAGAAGTGGGACACCGCGAGCAGCGGGTTCCCGGCGGCGTCGTAGCGCAGGAACGCGAGCACGTTGTCGTCGGCGGCGTCGCCCACGATCCACTGGAAGCCGGACGGGTCGGTGTCGCGCTCCCACAGCGCGGGGTTCGCCCGGTAGACGGTGTTGAGGTCGCGGACCAGGTCGCGCACCCCACGGTGGTCGGCCTCGGCGCCGTAGGCCGGGTCCAGCAGCCACCAGTCCGGGCCGTGCGTCTCGGACCACTCGGCGCCCTGGGCGAACTCCTGCCCCATGAAGAGGAGTTGCTTGCCGGGATGGGCCCACATGAAGCCGAGGTAGGCGCGCTGGTCGGCCCGCTGCTGCCACCAGTCGCCGGGCATCTTCGACACCAGGGACCGCTTGCCGTGCACCACTTCGTCGTGCGAGACGGGCAGCACGTAGTTCTCGCTGTACGCGTACACCATCGAGAACGTCATCTCGTGGTGGTGGTACTTGCGATGTACCGGCTCGTGGCTCATGTACTCCAGCGAGTCGTGCATCCAGCCCATGTTCCACTTCAGCCCGAAGCCGAGCCCGCCGAAGCCGCTCGGGCCCTTGTGGTGCGTGGCCCGCGTGACACCGTCCCAGGCGGTGGACTCCTCGGCGATGGTGACCACGCCCGGCGCCCTGCGGTACACGGTCGCGTTCATCTCCTGGAGGAACGCCACCGCGTCCAGGTTCTCCCGGCCGCCGCGCTCGTTCGGGGTCCACTGGCCCGGCTCGCGCGAATAGTCGAGGTAGAGCATCGAGGCGACGGCGTCCACCCGCAGCCCGTCGATGTGGAACTCCTCGCACCAGTAAACGGCGTTCGCCACCAGGAAGTTGCGCACCTCACGGCGCCCGAAGTCGAACTCCAGGGTGCCCCAGTCGGGATGCGCGGCCCGCAGCGGGTCCTCGTGCTCGTACAGAGGCCGCCCGTCGAACTCCGCCAACGCCCAGTCGTCGCGCGGGAAGTGCGCGGGCACCCAGTCCATCAGCACACCGATCCCGGCCCGGTGCAGCGCGTCGACCAGACACCGGAAGTCGTCCGGGGTGCCGAGCCGCGCGGTCGGCGCGTAGAAACCGGTGACCTGGTAACCCCAGGAACCGCCGAAGGGATGCTCGGCGACGGGCATCAGCTCGACATGCGTGAAGCCGAGATCCCTCACGTACGAAGGGAGTTGCTCGGCGAGCTGGCGATACGTCAGCCCGGGCCGCCAGGACGGCAGATGCACCTCGTACACCGAGAACGCCGCCTCGTGCGCGGGCCGTTCCGCACGCCGCGCCAGCCACTCCTCGTCACCCCACTCGAAGTGCGAGGACGTCACCACCGACGAGGTGGCCGGCGGGGCCTCGGTGGCGCGGGCCAGCGGGTCGGCGCGCAGGGTCTTCGAGCCGTCAGGCCGGGTGATCTCGAACTTGTACAGTTCGCCCTCGCCGATGTCCGGCACGAACAGCTCCCACACCCCGGAGGAGCCCAGCGAGCGCATCGGATGCCCCGTGGCGTCCCAGAAGTTGAAGGTACCGGCCACCCGCACGCCCCGGGCGTTCGGCGCCCACACCGAGAACCGGGTGCCGGTCTCGCCCTGGTGGGTCATCGGGTGCGCCCCGAGCACCTGCCAGAGCTGCTCGTGGCGCCCCTCGCCGATCAGATGCAGGTCCAGCTCACCGAGGGTGGGCAGCAGGGCGTACGCGTCCACGACGTCCTGCACCGTCCCCTCGTACGCCACGAGCAGCCGGTACGACGGCACGTCCGTGAGCGGCAGCACCGCCGAGAAGAACCCCTCCCCGTCGTCGTGCAACTCGGCCCGCATCTCCCCGGCGACGACACTCACCCCGAGCGCATACGGCCGGAACACCCGGAAAGCGACCCCGCCACCGGGGTGGGCGTGGGCCCCGAGCACGGAGTGGGGGTCATGATGCGCACCGGCGAGCAGCCGCGCGCGGTCGTCGTCGCCGAGAGCGGCTGCCGCCGGTTCGGCGGGGGCGGGGGTGTGCGGGGTTGGTTCGGCGGGTGCCGGAGCGGCTGCGGCCGGGGTGAGCGGAGCCGGAGCGGCCGGGGCCGGGGTGAGCGGTGCCGGAGCGGCTGCGGCCGGGGTGAGCGGTGCCGGAGCGGCCGGGGCCGGGGTGAGCGGTGCCGGAGCGGCTGCGGCCGGGGTGAGCGGTGCCGGAGCGGCTGCGGCCGGGGTGAGCGGAGCCGGAGCGGCCGGGGCCGGGGTGACCTTTTTGGCGGGGGGTTTCTGGGCGGCGGTGGCCTTTCGGGCTGCGGGCTTCGGAGCGGTCGCCTCGGTGGTGGCGGCCTTCGCGGCGGGAGCCTTGGCGGGGGCGGGCGCCTTCTTCGTGGCCGCGGTGGTCCCGGCGGCTGTGGTCTTTGCCGCCGTCCGCTTGGCGACGCCCTTCTTGCTGACGCCCTTCTCGGCAGTTGCCTTCTTGGCAGTCGCCTTCTCGGCGGGGGTGGCCTTCTTCGCCGTGGTCTTCTTGGCGGCGGCCTTGGCAGGCGTGCTCTTGGCCGGGGCCTTCTTCGAGGGGGTCTTCTTCGCCGAGGCCATGATCGCCGCTGTCGCTCCGACGAGGGCAGTGTCCCCGGGCGGTGTCGTGGCGGGCGCTTCTTCGGGCGCCGCAGTCTTCGCCGTGGCCTTCGCGGGCGCGGCCTTCTTCGCGCCGGTCTTGACCGCCGCCTTCTTGGCGCCGGTCTTCTTGGCGGCCGTCTTCGCCACGGCCTTCGTGGCCCCCGCGTCCCGTGCGGGGACCGTGTCCCCGGGTGCTGCCGGCGCGGCGACAGCCTTCTCGGGCCCCGCTGTCCCCCCGGTGGCGCCCGCAGCCGTCGCCTTCTTGGCGGGAGCCGTCTTCTTCGCCGCGGTCTTCTTGGCGGCGGTGGGTTTCCTCGTAGCCGCCTTCGTTGCCGGAGCCTTCTTCCCCACCGTCTGCTCGGCGGGGACCTCGGCCCCGGGCGCCGTCGCGGCGACGGCCTCCTTCTCCGTGGCGGCGGCCGGCGTGGCCTTCTTCGCCACCGTCTTCCCGGCGGGAGCCGTCTTCGTGGGCGTCGGGTGTTGTTCCGGACCGCTGGACGGGGAACGGGGGGTCACGTGCGGTGCCTCCTCGGCGAGGGTGCTGGAGTGTGCGGCAAGGAGTGGAGTGAATGTGTTCAGATGACGTCGGTCGTGGCCAGGCGGCGCACCGCGGAGAGCGGTACGGGCAGCCAGTCGGGCCGGTGCCGGGCCTCGTAGACCACCTCGTAGACCGCCTTGTCGGTCTCGTAGGCCCGCAGCAGCACCGGATCGGTGCGCGGATCGCGGCCGCCGGCCTCCGCGTACCCGGTGCAGTACGCCGCCCGGCAGGCCGCCGCCCACGGCCCGGGCGCGCCCGCCGAATAGGCGGCGTAGTCGAAGGAGCGGAGCATCCCCGCCACGTCCCGGGCCACCGGCTGCGGCATCCGGCGCTCGGCGAGCGGCTTGGCGGGCTCCCCCTCGAAGTCGATCAGCGACCACTCCCCGGACGGTGAGCGCAGACACTGCCCGAGATGCAGATCGCCGTGGACGCGCTGGGCGGTCCACGTCCCGCCCTCGGCCGCGAGGTCGGCCAGCGCCTCGAACGCCGAGTACAGCCCGGGGACGTAGGGATGCAGCGCCGGTACCGCCTGCGCCGCCGCCTCCAGACGCTCGACCATGCCGTCCACCAGCAGCCGCAGCTGGGCGTGGCCCAGGGTGGCCGTCGGCAGGGCGCGGGCCAGCGCGGTGTGGACCTCGGCCGTGGCCCGGCCCAGGGCATGCGCCTCGGCGACGAAGTCCTCACCCTTGGCCACCTCGCGCAGCGCCAGCTCCCAGCCGTCGGCGGCGCCCTGGACGTAGGGCTGGAGGACACCGAGGACGTACGACTCGTCCGCCACCTCCGCCGTCAGCCAGGCCGTCGGCGCGGGCACCCGGGGGCAGCCCTCGCGGGCCAGGGCCAGCGGGAGCTCCAGATCGGGGTTGACGCCGGGCACGATCCTGCGCAGCAGCTTCAGGATGTACCGGTCGCCGTAGATCACGGACGAGTTGGACTGCTCACCGGTCAGCAGCCGTGGCACGAGATCGCCGCGGATGTCCTGCCGCAGGTCCCGTTCGAAGCGAAGCCCGCCGATGCGGGCCTGGGAGCGCAGCGCCTCCAGGAGCAGTTCGGCGGGCCGGGTGTCGTGCAGGGCCTCGTACACCGTGCGTCCGGCGAGCGGTCCGTCCGGTACATGCCCGATGAGCGCGGGCGCCAGCCGCGGCGGCAGCGCCTCGCGCTCGCCTATCAGGAGCTGGTAGCAGTCCCCGGGATGCGTCTCGGCGCCCAGCGCACTGGGCTGGTGGGCCCGCACCAGCAGATGGTGCAGGCCGAGCTTGCCGAGGGGGGCGCCGCCCTGCCCGGACGAGGCCGAGAGCGCCGAGAGCTTGGGGGAGGGCAGTAGCTCGGTCGCCGCGACCGGGGTGAAACCGGTGACCGGACGCCCCTTGCCGGCGAACCAGCGCTGCCGCGGCAGCCATTCCCGCAGCAGGGGATCCAGGGAAGCGAGGAGGCCCGGCCCGCTGGTGGTGACGGAGTGTGTCGCTGCGTCCGACATGGCGTGGCGTCCTTTCCCCGGATCGTCGGGGTGTGAGTGATGCGTGCCCCTGGTGGGGCGGGGAAAACCGCCCCGCCCCCGTGGTTCTGTCTCGCTCTGTCCACTCCGTGAACGGTCCGGCGGGTGACCGGTCCGTTCCGTGAACGGTGCGGCTAGTGATCGGTCCGTCCTATGACCGGTCCGGCCGGTGACCGGTCCGTCCTATGACCGGGTTGCCGGGACAGCCCCTTCCCATGCGCTGCCGACGCCGCGTAAAGGCCCTGCACGGCGTCTTGCACGGCGCCTTACACGGCGTCCTTGCGGAGCCGGAACCAGTAGAACCCGTGCCCCGCGAGGGTCAGCAGATACGGCAGCTCGCCGATCGCCGGGAATCGCACCCCGCCGAACAGCTCCACCGGGTGCCTCCCCTCGAACGCCCGCAGATCCAGCTCCGTCGGCTGCGCGAACCGGGAGAAGTTGTTGACGCACAGCACCAGGTCGTCCTCGTACTCCCGCAGGAAAGCGATCACCGCCGGGTTGGAGGAGGGCAGTTCGGTGTAGGAGCCGAGGCCGAAGGCGTGGTTCTGTTTGCGGATCTCGATCATGCGGCGGGTCCAGTGCAGCAGGCTGGAGGGCGAGGACATGGAGGCCTCGACGTTGGTGACCTGGTAGCCGTGGACGGGGTCCATGATCGTGGGCAGGAAGAGGCGGCCGGGGTCGCAGGAGGAGAAGCCGGCGTTGCGGTCGGGGGTCCACTGCATGGGGGTGCGGACGGCGTCGCGGTCGCCGAGCCAGATGTTGTCGCCCATGCCGATCTCGTCGCCGTAGTAGAGGATCGGGCTGCCCGGCAGGGACAGCAGCAGGGCGGTGAAGAGTTCGATCTGGTTGCGGTCGTTGTCGAGGAGGGGGGCGAGACGGCGGCGGATGCCGATGTTGGCGCGCATCCGCGGGTCTTTCGCGTACTCGGCCCACATGTAGTCGCGTTCCTCGTCGGTGACCATCTCCAGGGTGAGCTCGTCGTGGTTGCGCAGGAAGATGCCCCACTGGCAGTTGGACGGGATGGCGGGGGTCTTGGCGAGGATCTCGGAGACGGGGTAGCGGGACTCGCGGCGCACCGCCATGAAGATGCGGGGCATGACAGGGAAGTGGAACGCCATGTGGCACTCGTCGCCGCCGCTGGGGTAGTCGCCGAAGTAGTCGACCACGTCCTCCGGCCACTGGTTCGCCTCCGCCAGCAGCACCGTGTCGGGGTACTGCGTGTCGATCTCCTTGCGCACCCGCTTCAGGAACTCGTGCGTCGCCGGCAGGTTCTCGCAGTTGGTGCCCTCCTCCTGATAGAGGTACGGCACCGCGTCCAGCCGGAACCCGTCGATACCGAGGTCCAGCCAGAACTTCAGCGCGGAGATGATCTCCTCCTGCACGGCCGGGTTCTCGTAGTTGAGGTCCGGCTGATGGGCGAAGAAGCGGTGCCAGTAGTACTGCTTGCGGACCGGGTCGTAGGTCCAGTTGGACACCTCGGTGTCGACGAAGATGATCCGCGCGTCCTGGTACTGCTTGTCGTCGTCGGCCCATACGTAGTAGTCGCCGTACGGCCCGTCCGGGTCTCTTCTCGACTCCTGGAACCACGGGTGCTGGTCGCTGGTGTGGTTCATGACGAAGTCGATGATGACGCGCATGCCGCGGTGGTGGGCGGCGTCCACGAACTCCACGAAGTCGGCGAGGTCGCCGAACTCGGGCAGCACGGCGGTGTAGTCGGAGACGTCGTAGCCGCCGTCCCGCAGGGGGGACTTGAAGAACGGGGGCAGCCACAGGCAGTCCACGCCGAGCCACTGGAGATAGTCCAGCTTGGCGGTCAGCCCCTTGAGGTCGCCGACGCCGTCGCCGTTGCTGTCCTGGAAGGAACGGACGAGGACCTCGTAGAAGACGGCGCGTTTGAACCAGTCGGGGTCCCGGTCCTTGGCCGGGGTGTCCTCGAAGGTGTCCGGGACGGGCTCGTTGACGATCATGTTGTGGGTGACCCTCCGATCTGCGGGGTGGACGGTCGCAGGACGCTGAACACGTGCGCCGGCCGGACTCCCGGCTCCAGACGCACATAGTTGGTCCTGCCCCAGTGATAGGTCTCGCCGGTGAGCTCGTCGCGCACCGGCAGTGACTCGTGCCAGTCGAGTCCGAGGCGCGGCAGGTCGAGGGACACCGTCGCCTCCTGTGTGTGCTCAGGGTCGAGGTTGGCCACGACCAGAACCGTGTGGGACCCGCTGCGCCGGGAGTACGCGATCACCGCGTCCTGGTCCGCGTGATGGAAGTGGAGGTCGCGCAGTTGCCGGAGCGCCGGATTCTGCCGCCGGACCGTGTTGAGACGCTCGATGAGGGGCGCGATGCTGCGTCCCTCGCGTTCGGCGCTCTCCCAGTCACGGGGCCGGAGCTGGTACTTCTCCGAGTCCAGATACTCCTCGCTGCCCTCCCGCAGCGGGACGTTCTCGCACAGTTCGTAGCCGCTGTACACCCCCCAGGTCGGAGACAGGGTGGCGGCCAGCACGGCACGCACCTCGAACGCGGGCCGTCCGCCGTGCTGAAGATACGCGTGCAGGATGTCGGGGGTGTTGACGAAGAGATTCGGCCGCATGTACGCCGCCGCCTCACCCGACAATTCGGTCAGGTACTCGGTGAGCTCCTGCTTGCTGGTGCGCCAGGTGAAATAGGTGTACGACTGCTGGAAACCGATCTGCCCCAGGGTGTGCATCATCGCCGGGCGGGTGAACGCCTCCGCCAGGAACACCACGTCCGGGTCGGTGCGGGCGATCTCGCCGAGCACCCGCTCCCAGAACACCACCGGCTTGGTGTGCGGATTGTCCACCCGGAAGATCCGCACCCCCGTGCTCATCCAGTGCCGCAGCACCCGCAGCGTCTCCGCGACCAGCCCGTCCATGTCCGCGTCGAACGCGATCGGATAGATGTCCTGGTACTTCTTCGGCGGGTTCTCCGCGTAGGCGATGGTGCCGTCCGCGCGGTGGTGGAACCACTCCGGGTGCTTGTCCACCCACGGATGGTCCGGCGAGCACTGCAGCGCGAAGTCCAGGGCGACCTCCAGGCCCAGCTCCCGCGCCCGCTGAACGAACCAGGCGAAGTCCTCCAGGGTGCCGAGGCGCGGGTGCACGGCGTCGTGCCCGCCCTCCGGCGAGCCGATCGCCCACGGCACCCCCACGTCCTCCGGGCCGGCGGACAGCGCGTTGTTGCGGCCCTTGCGGAACGTCGTCCCGATCGGGTGGATGGGCGGCAGGTAGACCACGTCGAAGCCCATCCGCGCGATCGCCTCCAGCCGGCGGGCCGCGGTGCGGAACGTGCCGTGCGGCTCGGCGGCCGTGCCCTCCGAGCGGGGGAAGAACTCGTACCAGGACCCGAACAGCGCCCGTTCCCGCTCCACCTGCAGCGGCAGCGGCTCGGAGGCGGTCACCAGCTCCCGCAGCGGATGCCGGGCCAGCACCGCGTCCACCTCCGGCGTCAGCGCCGCCGCCAGCCGCGTCGCGGCCGGTCGGCTCTCGTCGCGCAGGGCGGCCACGGCGGCCAGGACGACATCCCGCTGCTCCTTGCCGGGCACGCCCTCGGCGGCCCGCTCATGGAGCCGGGCGCCGTCCGCCAGGACGAGCGCGGTGTCGATCCCGGCCGGGATCTTGATCTGCGCGTGGTGGCGCCAGGTGCTGACCGGATCGCCCCACGCCTCCACGTGGTAGGTCCACCGGCCGGGCCGGTCCGGCGTGACATCGGCGCCCCACCGGTCGGTGCCGGGGGCGAGTTCGCGCATCGGCGTCCAGGGGCCCGGCGTGCCGTCCGGGTCGGTGAGGACGGCATTCGCGGCGACAGCGTCATGGCCCTCCCGGAAGACGGTGGCCGAAACCTGGAACGTCTCGCCGGTGACCGCCTTGGCGGGCCTGCGGCCGTGCTGGACGACGGGGCGGACGTCGAGCACCGGTATACGGCCTACGGCGGGCCGGGTGACTGCGGCGGTGGTTTTGGCGGTGGCGGGTTTCCTGCTGCCGGGTGTACTGCCGCCGCCGGACCGGCCGCCGGACGTGCCGCCCGACCGCTTGCCCTTGCTGCTGTTTTTGCCGCTACCTTTACTGTTGCTTGTCCTGCCGCTGGATGTGTCGCCGGTCGGAGGGGACGGCGAGCTGGTCGAGGGGGCTGACGAGTGGTGCGTGGCGGGCATGACCGCTCCTGTCCGCGTCAACGAGGGTGTGGGCGGATGGATGGTGGGGGAGTGTGGTCCAGCTGATACACCGGTGAGGCGTATCCGAGGAGCCTTCCCACCCTATTCGGATGGGCAATCCGGAACTTTGTTGACTACTCCCGTGTATGTCTACACACAAATCCGGCCCCGTCCGGTGGCAACGGGGCCGATGACCGGCACTCTGCCACTACGACCACGGAACGTGCAGCAGTTTCCCCGGAGATCCGGACCCCGCCTCCGACACCACGCCGGACACGGCGCGCCCTCCCAGTGTCGCTCACGTCGGTCGCGGACGTGACGGCGACCCCGGGGGCGAACAGGTCCGGCGCGCCGCCCCAGTTCCATCCGGTCCCCCCTCCTCGGCCCCTCCTCAGGTGTGTGCCGTACGGCAGCCGCGACACGCCGGTACGCATGCGGGTGCACGCGGTGGTGGCCGACGGCAGTCGGCGAAAACGCCACCTGGGCAGCCTCTCGTGCCTGGTGGACCGCCACAAGGACGCGTGCGGGGGTGAAATCGGCCAACCCGGCCGAGGGGTGTTCTCGCCCCCGCCGCCCCTTCCCGTTCCCGTCCCTGGGGGCTGCGCCCCCAGACCCCCATATCGGCCCTTCGGGCCTCGTCCTCAAACGCCGGACGGGCTATATCAAGCCCCAGGAGCGGGGGTGCGGGGGCGAAGCCCCCGGGCCGGGTCGGGAAGGGGCGGCGGGGGCGAGTCACGCCGCGCCGCGCTCGGAGGCACCATGGTTGAAGAGCACCCCGCACCGATAACGTCTGGGGTCATGACGGGGCGCACACCGACGTGCGTCCTCATACGCACACCCCGCGTGAGGTGGAATGTGAAGGCGATCCGTCGGTTCACCGTCCGTCCCGTTCTCCCGGAACCTCTCCGGCCGCTCAGCGAGCTGGCGCGCAATCTGCGCTGGTCATGGCATGCGGAGACCCGTGATCTGTTCCAGTCCGTCGATCCCGAGCTGTGGTCCGACTGCGGCGGCGACCCGGTACGGCTGCTCGGCGGGGTTCGCCCCGCGCGCCTGGCCGAGCTGGCCGAGGACCGCCGTTTCCTGCGCCGTCTCACCGCCGCCGCCGACGACCTGGACGACTATGTGACCGGGCAGCGCTGGTACCAGGCGCAGTCCGCCGACCTCCCGGCCGCCGTGGCCTACTTCTCGCCCGAGTTCGGCGTCACCGCCGCCCTGCCCCAGTACTCCGGCGGCCTCGGCATCCTCGCCGGTGACCATCTGAAGGCGGCCAGCGACCTCGGCGTCCCGCTGATCGGCGTCGGCCTGCTCTACCGGCACGGCTACTTCCGGCAGTCCCTGTCGAGGGACGGCTGGCAGCAGGAGCACTACCCGGTGCTGGACCCCAACGAGCTGCCCGTGGCCCTCCTCCCGGAGGCCGACGGCACCCCCGCCCAGGTCTCCCTGGGCCTGCCCGGAGGCCGTCGGCTGCGCGCCCGGATCTGGGTCGCCCAGGTCGGCCGGGTCCCGCTGCTGATGCTGGACTCCGACGTCGAGGAGAACGACCCCGGCGAGCGCGGTGTCACCGACCGGCTCTACGGCGGCGGCAGCGAGCACCGGCTGCTCCAGGAGATGCTGCTCGGCATAGGAGGGGTGCGCGCGGTGCGGACGTACTGCCGGCTGACTGGGCACCCCCAGCCGGAGGTGTTCCACACCAACGAGGGCCACGCCGGTTTCCTCGGTCTGGAGCGCATCGCCGAGCTCGCCGACGAGGGGCTGGACTTCGACGCCGGCCTGGAGGCGGTGCGCGCCGGCACGGTGTTCACCACGCACACCCCGGTCCCGGCCGGTATCGACCGCTTCGACCGCGATCTGGTCGCCCGTCACTTCGGCCCCGACGCCGAACTGCCCCGTATCGACGTCGAGCGGATCCTCCGGCTCGGCAGGGAGACCTACCCGGGCGGCCAGGACAGCCTGTTCAACATGGCCGTGATGGGCCTGCGCCTCGGCCAGCGCGCCAACGGCGTCTCGCTGCTGCACGGCCAGGTCAGCCGGGAGATGTTCGCGGGCCTGTGGCCGGGCTTCGACGCCACCGAGGTGCCGATCACCTCCGTGACCAACGGCGTGCACGCGCCGACCTGGGTGGCCCCCGAGGTGTTCCGCCTCGGCGCCCGCCAGATCGGCCCCCAGCGCACCGAGGACGCGCTCAGCGTGGGCGCCTCGGACCGCTGGGACTCGGTCGGCGAGATCCCCGACCTGGACATCTGGGAGCTGCGGCGCGAGCTGCGCGAACAACTCGTCACGGAGGTCCGCGAGCGGCTGCGCGCCTCCTGGCGGCAGCGCGGCGCGGGCACCGCCGAGCTGGGCTGGATCGACGGCGTCCTCGACCCCGACGTGCTCACCATCGGCTTCGCCCGGCGGGTGCCGTCGTACAAGCGCCTCACCCTGATGCTGCGCGACCGCGACCGGCTGATGGACCTGCTGCTCCACCCGGAGCGGCCGGTCCAGATCGTCGTCGCGGGCAAGGCGC
Source organism: Streptomyces sp. YIM S03343 (assembly GCF_054729195.1). NCBI lineage: Bacteria > Bacillati > Actinomycetota > Actinomycetes > Kitasatosporales > Streptomycetaceae > Streptomyces > Streptomyces sp. YIM S03343. The sequence continues at coordinate 2,906,372 of NZ_JBPUKX010000001.1, read as the reverse complement.
ACCCGGCGGACGACGGCGGCAAGCGGCTGGTGCAGGAACTGGTCCGGTTCGCCGACGACCCCCGGGTACGGCACCGGATCGTGTTCCTGCCCGACTACGGCATGGCGATGGCGCAGAAGCTCTACCCGGGCTGCGACATCTGGCTCAACAACCCGCTGCGCCCGCTGGAGGCGTGCGGCACGAGCGGGATGAAGGCCGCCCTCAACGGCTGCCTCAACCTGTCCGTCCTGGACGGCTGGTGGGACGAGTGGTTCCAGCCCGACTTCGGCTGGGCCATCCCCACGGCGGACGGTGTGGGCACCGACCCGGACCGGCGCGACGACATAGAGGCCGCCGCGCTCTACGACCTGCTGGAGCAGCGGGTCGCGCCGCGCTTCTACGAGCGCGGCCAGGGCGGACTGCCCGACCGCTGGATCGAGATGGTCCGCCAGACCCTCACCCATCTCGGCCCGAAGCTCCTGGCGGGCCGCATGGTCCGCGAGTACGTGGAACGTCTCTACGCCCCCGCGGCCCGCGCCCACCGCGCCATGAACCCCTCCTCGGCGCGTGAACTCGCCGCCTGGAAGAGCAAGGTGCGGGCGGCCTGGCCGGATATCACCGTCGACCACGTCGAGACGACCGCCACGGCTGCCACCGCGGAACTCGGCACCACGCTCGGCCTGCGGGTCCGCGTCGGCCTCGGCGCACTCGGCCCGGACGACGTCGAGGTCCAGGCGGTCTCCGGCCGCGTCGACCCCGACGACACCATCGCGGACGCGGTCACGGTCCCGCTGAAACCGGCGGGCAACCCCGACGCCGAGGGCCGCTGGTGCTACGAGGGCCCCCTCTCCCTGGACCGCACGGGCCCGTACGGCTACACGATCCGCATTCTCCCGGCCCACCCGCTGGTGGCATCGGGGGCGGAGATGGGGCTGGTGGCGGTGCCGTCGGAGGAACTGGCGGCAGCGGCGGGGGTGTTGATGCGGTAGGAAGGCTGGTCGTGCGGCCTGGGCCGCAACTTTGAGGCCCAGGCCGGCACACATTCAGCCCGTCCGGCGTTTGAGGACGAGGCCGAAGGCCGATAGCCGGGGGTCCGGGGGGCGGCAGCCCCCCGGACGCTCACTCAAACTCGGCGCACAGTTTGCGAAGAACCGCCCCGCACCGCCGCGCATACGCCTGCTGCAACCCCCGGGTCGCAGGCCCACCTGCCCGCGCATACCACTTCGCAGCCCGGCTGAACGCGCTGATCGTGAGCCAGACGGTGCCATCCCCGGTCCGGTCCACGACAAATGCCTCCTCACCGCACTCCGGGTGACCGGGCAGCGTGCCGTAGGCCCACCCCGCCCGCCGGTACTCCTGCACCGTCCACACCACCCGGCACGGCGCCTTGATCACCCCGGCCAGGGTCACCGTGACATCGACGCCGGGCGCGGCCCGCTCGGCCGCGGCATCGACGCCCACGCCGATCGCGCGGTGCAACTCCCAGGTGAGCAGCGCCTCGGAGGCCCGTAGGAACACCTGCTCGCCCTCTCCCACCCGGGTGCGTACATGGAGCGGATGGAAGCCGGGCGGGTACGCGTCAGGGCTCTTGCGTGTCGCGCCGACGGCCTCGTACGTGAAGTCCTGCGAAGACATGGCACCCAAGAGTAGGGCGGCACCCGGGGTGAATGCGCCCCCAGGTGCCGCCGTTTTCAACTACCGGACTCTCGACTGCCGTGCGGTCAGCTGACGTTGACCCCGGACCAGGCCGCGGCGACCGCGTTGTACTCGGTGCTGCCGGAGCCGTACAGCGCGGCGGCGGCGCTGAGGGTGCCGGTGCGGGCCGACTTGTAGTTGGTGGTCGACGTGAAGTACGTCGTCAGCGCCTTGTACCAGATCGCGAGCGCCTTGGCGCGGCCGATGCCGGTGACCTTGGAGCCGTTGGACGTCGGCGAGTTGTAGGTCACGCCGTTGATGGTCTTCGAACCGCTGCCCTCGGAGAGCAGGTAGAAGAAGTGGTTCGCGACACCCGACGAGTAGTGCACGTCGAGGTTGCCGACCGACGAGGACCAGTAGTTGGCGGAGGCGCCGTCCTTGCTGGGCTGGTCCATGTAGCGCAGCGGGGTGCCGTCGCCGTTGATGTTGATCTTCTCGCCGATGAGGTAGTCGCCGACGTCGGAGGAGTTGGCGGCGTAGAACTCCACGCCGGTGCCGAAGATGTCGGAGGTGGCCTCGTTCAGCCCGCCGGACTCGCCGCTGTAGTTGAGGCCGGCGGTGGCGGAGGTGACACCGTGGCTCATCTCGTGGCCGGCCACGTCGAGCGCGGTGAGCGGGTGGGTGTTGCCGGAGCCGTCGCCGTACGTCATGCAGAAGCAGCTGTCGTCCCAGAACGCGTTGACGTAGCTGCTGCCGTAGTGGACGCGGGAGTAGGCGGCGGTGCCGTTGTTCTTGATGCCGTTGCGGCCGAAGGTGTTCTTGTAGAAGTCCCAGGTCTCCTGGGCGCCGTAGGCGGCGTCGGCGGCGGCCGTCTGGTCGGTGGTGGAGCTGGAGGCGGCGCCGGTGCCCCACACGTCGTCGGCGTCGGTGAACAGGGTCCCTTGCGAGGAGCTGCTGCTGTGGGCCTTGTTGTAGACCTTGTGGCCGCCGCGCGTGGTGTCGTAGAGCTGGTACGTCGAGCCCGACAGCGTGGTGTTGAGGGTCACCGTGCCCGAGTAGAGGGTCTTGCCGGTGCCGGTCTCGACGCCCTGGTACTCGTAGAGCTTCTTGCCGGTGGCCGCGTCGGTGATGACGTGGAGCTGGTTCGGGGTGCCGTCGTCCTGGAAGCCGCCCACGACCGTCTCGTACGCGAGGACCGGGGTGCCGGAGCCCGCCCAGATGACCTTGCGCGCGCCGTCGGCGGTGGTCTTCGCGGAGCCGAGGGACGTGGCGGCGGTGAGCGCCTGCTTCTCGGCCTTGGCGGCGGTGACCTGCGGCTTGAGCGAGGCGACCTTGATGGTGCTCTTGGTGGCCTTGGTGACGCCCTCGGTCGCACCGGACTTCGCGGTGTGCACGACCAGGTCGCCGCCGAGCACGGGCAGGCCCGCGTAGGTGCGCTCGTAGCGGGTGTGCACGGTGCCGTCGGCGTCCTTGACGACGTCCTTGACGATCAGCTTCTCCTGGGCGCCGAGGCCTATGTGCCGCGCGGTGCCGGCGGCGTCGGCCTGGGCCTTCTGTATCAGGGTGGTGCGGGCCGCCGCCGAGAGCGCGGTCGGCGCGGCGGCGAGGTGGGCGGTCTTGCCGGAGGCGGCGGCCGGGGTCTGGGCCGAGGCGCTGGTGGCAAGACCGGTGGTGAGGAGGGCTCCGGCCGCGACGGCGGTGGCGATGGCCAGAGTGGTGCGCTTGTGACGCGCGTAGAGGGGGCTCACGCAAGCTCCTTCTCGTGGGGGATTGCCGGTCAGCGTGGGGCACTGGCCGGGCGGTGCTGTGGCTGTACTGCTTGCGGCGTGGAGAGAGAGTGACACCCAGGGCGCGTACATGTCAGGACCCTGTCGTGATGTTGGCTCAAAGCGGGACGGTGGGTGAATGTTTCGGGGGTGTGAACGGGTGTTACAGGGGGCGGCCGGAGTGCCGAGAGGCGGTGTCGGCATGACATCTCGGCGCACACCCGCCACGACGATCCGTGTTCGATCCCCGCGCCCCGGGACGCCCGGTGCCGCAGAACCGTTTGCTCTCAACTGCCTTGTTCAACAAGGAACTTCGACATCCCCACACTCCCGGCAGCGCCACTGCCGACCCCCGCACCCCTCACACCACTCCGCCATCCCCCGCCTCGAAGCCACCACCACGGACCGCCCCCCCACCCACCGCTGTCAAGACGCGCCGCACCCTCGCACACCCGCCCCCCGCTTGGCGCGTTTTCACCCCCGCCGCACCCCCCGCACCGGACACACCTCCCCACCGAACCCCTTGTTCGACCACACCGCCGCTACGCCGCCCCTACACCCCCGCTAAACCGCCGCATCCCCGTGCCAGGTGTGCCACAGCGCCGCGTACGCCCCGCCCGCCGCCACCAGCTCGTCGTGGGTGCCGAGTTCGGTGATGAGACCGTCCTCCATGACGGCCACCCGGTCGGCGTCGTGCGCGGTGTGCAGCCGGTGCGCGACGGCGATGACGGTGCGCCCCTCAAGTACGGCGGCCAGGGCGCGCTCGGTGTGCCGGGCGGTCGTCGGATCGAGCAACGCCGTTGCCTCGTCGAGGATCAGGGTGTGCGGGTCGGCCAGCACCACCCGGGCCAGGGCGAGTTGCTGGGCCTGCGAGCCGTCCGTACGCCGACGCTCCGAACCCAGTGCCGTATCAAGGCCGTCGGGCAGCTCACGCACCCAGCCGTCCGCCCCGACCGCCGAGAGTGCCGCCCACAACTCCTCGTCGGAAGCCCCCGGTTCGGCGATCAGCAGATTGTCGCGGACCGTGCCCAGGAACACATGGTGCTCCTGTGTGACCAGCACCACCTGCCGCCGCAGCACCTCCGGCGCGAGCCCCGACACCGGCACCCCGCCCACGGTGACCGCACCGGTGCCCGGCGCGTCCACGCCCGCCAGCAGCCTGCTCAGCGTGGACTTCCCCGCCCCGGACGGCCCGACCACCGCCAGCCGCTCCCCGGGAGTCACCGTCAGGTCCACCCCGCGCAGCACCTCCCCGCCGTGCTCGTAGGAGTAGCGCACCCCGGTCACATCGATGCGGTCGCCGTCCGGCACCGGCGATACCGGCCCGGACCCGGCCCGCGGGGCTGCCGCGAGGCCCTCCACACGGGCGAACGAGGCACCGCTGCTCTGGAGTTGCTCCACATGCATCAGGATCTGGTCCAGCGGTTCGGTGAACTGCCGCAGATACAGCGCCGCCGCCACCACCGCGCCCAGGCTCACCGCCCCGTGCGCGTGCAGCGCGCCCCCGGCCAGCAGCACACCCGCCACCGGCAGCGAGTACGACGCCTCGACCACCGGGAAGAACACGGTGCGCAGCCACAGCGTGTGGAACCGGGTCCGCTTCGACTCGTCCAGCGCGTCCCGGCTCGCCGCGATCCGCCGTTCCTCCAGCCGGAACGCCTCCACGGTGCGTGCTCCGGCAGCGGTCGCGGCGAGGATCTCCGCGACCTCCGACGTGGCCGCGCCCTCGGCGAGATAGCCGTCCCGGGCGCGGCGCAGATACCAGCGCAGCACCAGCCAGACCGGCGTCAGCGCCAGGATTCCCACGGCACCCAGCAGCGGGTCGATGGCGAACACCGCGACCAGCACGAACAGTGCGTGCATGGCGTTCACCAGCAGTTCGGGCCCGATGTCCCGCAGCGCGGTGCCCACGGCGGCCACATCCGCCGTGCCGCGCGTGGTGAGGTCACCGGTACCGGCCCGCTCCACCGCCGACGCGGGCAGCGCGAGTGCCCGGTCCACGAACTCCTCCCGCACCCGGGCCAGGGTGCGCTCCCCGAGCCGGTAGCCCCGCTCGCGGGCCCAGCGCGCCAGCAGGAGCTGCGCCGCCGCGCACCCCAGGATCAGCGGCGCCAGCCGGTCCACGGCCCCGGTGCCCTGCCCGGCGCGCACCTCGTCGACGATCCGTCCCAGCAGCCACGGCCCGGCCGCTCCGGCCGCAGCGGCCACCACGTTCAGCGCCAGCACGGCGGCGAAGGCCCGCCCGTCGGCCCGCACCAGCCGCACCGCCGCCCGCCGCACCTCGGCCCGCCCCGCGACGGGCAGCCGCCCCGCCGTCGCGCTCACCCGGACACCTCCGACGCCTGTGACACGCCCGACGCGTGTGACACTTCCGCCCCCGCATCCGTCTCGTCATCCGGCTCGGCATCCGTCTGGTCATCCGTCTTGGCATACGTCTCGTCGTCCGCGTCCCGTGCGACCAGCGCCCGGTACCCCGGCTCCGCCGCCAGCAGCTCACGGTGCCGTCCGGTCGCCGCGACCTTGCCGTCGACCAGGTGGTGCACGGTGTCCGCGTGGTCCAGGACCAGCGGGGAGGTGGTGGTGACGACCGTCGTACGGCCCTCGCGGGCACCCCGCAGCCGTGCGGCGACGGTGGCCTCGGTGTGCGCGTCCAGAGCCGAGGTCGGCTCCACGGCCAGCAGCACCTCGGGATCGGCGAGCAGCGCCCGCACCAGCCGTACCCGCTGTCGCTGACCGCCCGACAGACTGCGGCCCTGCGCCGCCACGGCCGTGTCGAGCCCGTCGGGCAGCCCCTGCACGATGTCGTCGGCCGCCGCCGCCCGCACCGCCCGTGCCACCGCCCCGGCGTCCCGCTCCCGGCGCCCCCGCACCGTCTCGCGCAGGGTGCCCGCGAAGAGGTCGGCCTCGTTGTCCGCGACCAGGATCCGCTCCCGCACCTGACACAGGGGCACGGCGTCGACGCGTACGCCGCCCCACGTGACGTCGGACGGGGCGTACCGGCCGAGCCGGTCGACGATCTCGGCGGCGTCGCCGGGGCGGGCGCCGACCAGGGCGGTGAGGTGACCGGGTGAGACCCGTACGCCCGACTCCGGGTCGTGCAGCACGGCCGGGGCATCGGGTGCCGCGGCGCCGCCGTGGTCCGGCTCGGCCTCCAGACGCAGCAGCCCCACCACCCGCCGGGCGGCGACCATGCCCCGGTTGAGCTCGTAGCCCATCTCGACGAGGAACGCCACCGGCCCCACCAGGACCGCGACATAGCCGTACACCGACACCAACTCGCCCACCGTGATGTCCCCCTGGGCGGCGAGCCGCGCCGCGAGCCGGGTCACCACGGCAAGGAACAGCGTCGGCAGGCCCATCCCGAACGCCTGGATCCAGCTCGCCACCGCGCCGACCCGGTAGCCCTGTTCCCGCAGCCGCCGCGAGTCGTTCCGGAAGGCGTCCGCGAACAGCCCCTTGCCGCCCAGCCCGTTGAGGACGCGCAGGCCGCCCGCGAGGTCCCCGATCCGGGCGGTCAGCACGCTCTGCCGCTCCCGGTACTCGCCCTCCGCGCTCTGCAACCGCCCCAGCAGCGGCCCCGTCAGCACGGCGAGCACCGGCAGACCTAAGAGCACCACACCGGCCAGCAGCGGCGACATCGACAGCAGCAGCCCGGACACGACGGCGTAGACCACGAGGGCCCCGACGCCCGGACCGGTGATCGTCAGCGCCTGGCTGATGGTCTTGACATCGCTCACCCCGACCGTGACGACCTCCCCGGCTCCGGCCCGCCGCGGCAGCGCCGCCCCCAGCCGCACCGCCTGCCCGACGACCGCCTTCACGGTCCGGAAGTTGCCGTCCATCCGCACCCGGGTCATCGTGCGGTGCCGCACGATGCTCACCCAAGAGTTGAACATCCCGATGACCAGCAGTACGCCCGTCCACCCGGCCAGCGCCCACGGATCGCCCGCCACGATCCCCTCGTCCACGGCCCTGGCCAGCGAGTACGGCGTCACGGCCATCAGCACCATCCACACCGCGGACAGCACCGCCCCGGCCACCGCCCGCCCCGGCTGGCAGCGCACCAGCCACCACAGATACCGCCATCCGCCCCGCCGCTCGGGCGTCCCCGGATCCTCGTAGGCGTCGATCAACCCGTCCCCCTTCTCAGGCCGGTCGGTCTGGCAGGCGCTGTTGGAGGCTACCGAGGGGGACGACGGTCGCCCATCGAATAAATCGTTCGGCGATTGCTTCGAAGCGCGCGCACGCAGTACGCCCCCGGCCAGGGCACGCAGTCCGCCCCCGGCCAGGGCACGCAGTCAGCCCCCGGTCGGGAACAGGGCCCGCGACCGGGGGCGAATAGGACACCGCTCGGGCTAATGCCCGTCGAGGGCTTTGTCCAGGGTGATGGCCGCGTCGATGAGCGCGAGGTGTGTGAACGCCTGGGGGAAATTGCCCAGTTGGCGGCCCGTCAGGCCGATCTCCTCCGAGTACAGGCCCAGATGGTTGGCGTACCCCATCATCTTCTCGAACACCAGCCGTGCCTTGTCCGTCCGCCCCGCACGGGCGAGGGCGTCGACGTACATGAACGTGCACAGCGAGAAGGTGCCCTCAGAGCCGCGCAGGCCGTCGGGTGAGGCCGACGGGTTGTAGCGGTAGACGAGGCTGTCGCTGACCAGTTGCTGGTCGATGGCGTCCAGGGTCGATGCCCACATCGGATCCTCGGGGCTGACGAACCCGACCGTCCCCATGCGCAGCAGCGAGGAGTCCAGTACGTCACTGCCGTAGTGCTGGACGAACGCCTGCTGTTCCTCGCTCCACCCCTTGGCCATGACCTGTTCGTAGACGGCGTCCCGCTCGGTCTGCCAGCGCCCGGCCTCCGACGGCCAGCCCTTCGACTCGGCGAGGCGCAGCGCGCGGTCGAGCGCCACCCACGACATGACCCGGCCGTAGGTGAAGTTCTGTTTCCCGCCGCGGGTCTCCCAGATACCCTCCTCCGCCTGGTCCCAGTGGTCGTCCAGCCAGTCGAGGTTCGCCAGCATCGAGGTCCATCCCGCGTACCCGATCTGGAGTCCGTGCCGGTGCGCGAAGTAGATGCTGTCCAGCGCCTCGCCGTAGATGTCGAGCTGGAGTTGCGTCGCGGCGCCGTTGCCGATCCGTACCGGCCAGGAGCCCTCATACCCCTCCCAGTGTTCGAGGGTCTGTTCGTCCAGGTCGGATGAGCCGTCGACCTTGTACATGATGTTGAGCGGGCCCGTGTTCGTGCTGCTGCCGGCCCGCTCCTTGACCCGGTCGCTCAGCCAGGCGAGGAATGCCCGGGCTTCCTCGGTGAAGCCCAGCCCCAGCAGGGCGTACACGGAGAAGGAGGCGTCACGGATCCAGGTGAAGCGGTAGTCCCAGTTGCGTTCGCCGCCCAGTTGCTCCGGAAGAGCCGCCGTCGGGGCGGCCACCACGGCACCGCTGGGTGCGTAGGTCATGAGCTTCAGTGTGATCGCGGAACGCTCCACCTCCTCCCGCCAGCGCCCTGTGTAGCGGGACTGCGCCAGCCAGGAGCGCCAGAACGCCGTGGTCTCCTCGAAGAGCCGTTCGTATGCGGCCAGGCGGACCTCGGCGGGTGGCCCCTCAGCGTCCATCTCCAGAACCAGCCCCCGCTGCTGACCGGCCTGCAGCGTCAGCGAGAGATTCAGGTCGGCACCCTGGTTCGTGAGAACGTGGGCGAGCCGCTCGTCCTCCGGTTCACGGATGAGGTGCACGGTGAGTTCCGTGCCGTCCTCCGCGGCGAAGACCGCTCCGTGCGGGGTGATGTGCACCTCGTGCTTCCCGCGCCCGTAGTCGAACCGCGGGGCGATCTCCACCTGGAACGTCATGCTGCCGCGCACACAGCGGACCAGACGCACCAGCCGGTGGCGGGAGGTGACCGTGGTACCGGTCACGGGCATGAAGTCGACCACCTCACCGGCGCCCGCCTCGGTGATGAACCGGGTCACCAGGACCGCCGTGTCGGGCAGGTACAACTGCTTGGTCGCATGGGTCCCGTCCGCCGGCCGGACCGTGCAGTGCCCGCCCTTCCCTTTGTCCAGGAGCGCCCCGAAGACACTCGGAGAGTCGAACCGCGGGGAGCAGAACCAGTCGATCGCTCCCTCGGTGGACACCAGTGCCGCGGTCTGCAGATCGCCGATGAGACCGTGGTTCTCGATCAGTGGGTAGCCGTCCATCGGAGGGCCCCTTTCAGTGGCAGCGGCCAGTGCGGCTAATGCGGCTGATGCGGCTAGTGGGCCTTCCAGTTCGCATTGTCGGGGATCGCCTTTTCAGGCACTCGTACCTGGATGAGGGACGGGCTGCCGGAGTTCTCCAGCGCGCCCTTCATGGCGTCCCCCAACTCTCCGTACGTGCTGACTTCCCACCCCTGGCAGCCGAAGACGTCCGCCAGCATGCTGTAGTTCCACCGGTGCAGCAGGCACGGCCTGTAGAACGGCTCGGCGGAATGGAACACCGCCGCATCGGCGAGCCATTGCTCCACGGCGTAGACGCCGTTGTCGATGACGAAGACGATCGGATCGAGCCCGAACCGGGTCTGTGTCGAAAGGCATTGGGCGGTCATCTGGAAGCCGCCGTCACCGGAGAGGACGATGACCTTCTGGTCGGGATGCTTGGCCAGGCAGATGCCCGTCGCGGCCGGCGCGCTGTAACCGATCGACGAGTAGGAGGACTGGACGATGAACCCTCCCGGGCTCGGCACATCGAGCAGCAGGCTCCCGAAGTAGTTCATGCTCGCGTCGGCGCTGACGATGGTGTCTCTGTCGACGTACTGCTGGATGTAGTTGTAGAACCCCTGGTACGTGATGAAATCGGCCTCGTCCACGGTCGGCGCGGTGTGAGCCGGCTTTTCTGGCAGTTTCGGTGTCTTGGGCGCGATCGTTTCCGCCAGGATGCCGTCGATCAGGTGCTCCAGCGCGACCTGTCCGCCGAAGTAGGTGCCGAACTTGACCGCGTCGAACGACGCGAACGCGGTCTTGTCGTAGTCCGGGTCCCAGCCCAGCGCGTTGATGTCGGTCAGCCATACACCGAGGGCCAGGACGAAGTCGGACGCGTCGACCAGATCCATCACGGCCTTCGAGGACGCCTGGCCGTCGAACACGCCGGCGAACAGCGGATCGTCCTCGGAAAGGACGGCCTTGCTCAGGAGTTCCGTGACGAACGGGACGTTCAGTTGCCGGATCAGGGTCATGGCCTTGTCCTGAAGGCCGCTCCGGTCGATCTCCACGCCGAGCCAGATGAGCGGATTCTCGGCGCTCTCGAGCTGTGCGGAGATACGCGCGACCGACTGTTGGAGGCTGGTCTCGTCCGACAATTTCCTGGTCGGCTCGAGAACACCCCTCGGCGGCTCGCATTCCAAATCGACCATGTCCTGGAGCAACTCGATATAGATCGGGCGCCGTTCACTGATGCACCGGGTCAGGGCATAATCGATCAGCCCCGGTGCGAGGTCCGGATTGTCGATCCGTATGGCCGCTGTCGTCAGGTGCTCGAACGACTGAAGATCCGTTTCGCGACCGGTGATGAAGTGATGTGCACTGAAGCCGGTCTGCTCGAAGGTGAGGGTCTTCTTGATGCTCGGTGTGCCGTTGATCAGCACGAGCGGCACCTTTTCGACATACGCACCGGCAACGGCGTTCACGGCACACAAGGCGCCTGCGGAGTAGGTGACGCAGAGGGCGCCGATACCCTTCATCCTGGCGTATCCGTCCGCCGCGTAACCGGCGTTCACCTCATTGACTTCCTCGACGATATTGATACCGCCGGGCGCGACGTACCGGTTCAGCCACTCTATCGAGTAGTCGCCCGCGATGGTGAACAGGTGCTCCAGTCCGACTTGACGGAGCCGGTCTACCAGGTACCGTCCTACAGTGCAGCCCTCGTTCATGGTCGGACACCTCCGTGGTCAGTAGTCGCTCGCGCCGCCGAACAGCCGGGGCATGTAGATGTCGAAGATCCCCGGGCACCCGCGTTCCGGATACCGCTGCAGCATGAAATTCTTGAAGGCGTCGTCCGCCAGCCCGTCACCGATCGCCTGCCGAGCGGCAGAAAGGTACTCGATGTTGCGGGCGACTTCGTTCTTGTCAGCCGGCAGGCCATGGCCCGGCATGAACAACTCGTAGTCCGACACCAGCATGTCCTGCAGCACCCGAGTCCAGTGGTCCATGTGTTTCGTCAGGTACAGATGGGTGCCGCTGTAGATCAGGTCCTGAGCGAAATACACCCCCAGCTCAGGAAGCCTGATGGTGAGGTCGTAGTCGATTTCGGTGTCCGTCACCCGATCGAAGACATATCTGACCCCGTCGATCGTCTCCTCACCCGGACTGGCGACGTTCTTGGGAACGACTACGCGCTCCGGAAGGAGGTCGCCGAGTTTCCAGTGGTCACTTCTCGACTCTTCACCGTGCTCGTGGATGAAGGCCATGGTCTCGGACAGCGCATAGACCGCGACGTCGGTGAACCCGGTCCCCAGACCGAACCAGTGGTCAGGGTGCCGGTGAGAGAGATACAGCCTTTCGATCGGCTTGTTCAGGCTGTCCGCGTAGTCCCTGAACGCCCTTGCGTAGGGGGCGAGAAACTGCGCGTCGACGAGAACCAGCTGGTTCCTGGTTTCGATGATGTGCGTGGCGTTCGCGATGTTGTTGTGTGTGAAGGACGCGACGAAAGTGTGAATGCGGACATCGTCCGTCTGCTTCACGACCATGGCGATGTGATCTGACACCTGAGCCGGCATGCGAGCCTCCCCGCGGTTATGTGGTCTGCTTCCGCAGTTCCTCCAACGCGTCCCTCGCGACGTCGTAGGCGCTGTCCACGCCGGGCACCGGGTCGTCCTCGCCGGGCCGCCAGAAACGCCGGCGCGCCATGCGCATGGAGCTGTCGAACGGCGGAATCGCGTTGAACACTTCGATCAGGTACGGCCCGCGGAACACCGGCTCGATCACGTTCGAGATGATGTCCCACGGGATCCAGCTGTCCTTCACCGCGCCCCGGTCGGGTGCGGACAGGTGGACGTAGTACAGCCGGTCCTGTCGTGTCGCCCGCGCGACGTTCTCCTTGAAGACCGAGGGCCCCTGACTCTCCATCATGACCTGTGCCGTGTCGATCGTCACGCCGCCCTGCGGGTGCTCGAGGCATTCGAGGAAGTCCAGTGCCTCCGAGACCATGTTGGGCGGCGGTGTCTCCCAGCTCTTGACGGGCTCGACGGCGAGCTTCACCCCTCGCGCCGCGGCGTACTCCAGCAGCTCCTCGAAGACGGAACGCGCCGCGTGGTAGCGCGGCTTCATCCAGTCCTGCAGGGCGTCGCTCCAGATCGGCTCACCGGTGTCCGTGACCGGGAAGACCCCGTAGGGGTAGATGAACGGCCCGGACATGATCGAGTCGCCGCCCAGGACCCGTGTGATGTCGACGCGTGACTTGAGGTAGGACAGGGCCTGTGCGCGCTGCTCCTCGTAGGGCGACGTCGGGTCGAAGGTCCGTGTGGTCCCGACGTTGGTGGTGAACTTCACGTCCCCCAGGCCTGCCCTCTCGAAGGCCTTCTTGAGGCCCGTGTAGTGGTCGACCTCGACCTTGTGATCGACGGTCGGGGGCTGGGCGGCGATATGCACGTCGAAGCCGTCGTAGCCCATGTCGGTCAGGACTTCGAGGTGATGGATCAAGGTCTGGGTGTACCGGGCGTCCTGTGGCCGCAGATCGGCCGTGAACATGAAGAAGCTGAAGTAGACGTCTCGTCCGTCTCGTCTAGGTGTTGCGTTCATCGTCACCACCCCAGAACGTCGGCGAGGTAGGCGCGGGCCTTCTTGGCGTACTCGAGCGGGACGGCCTTGTTCGGGTCCTGCTCGGCTTCCACGACCAGCCACCCCTGGTAATGCGCGTCGGCCAGCACGTCGAGGATGGGCCGGAAGTCGATCGCCCCGTCCCCGGGCACGGTGAAGACGCCGAGCTCGATGCCCTCCTGGAACGACAGGCCTTCCTCACGCACCCGGCTCACCACCTCGGGCCGGACGCTCTTCATATGGACATGGCCGATGCGATCGGCGTAGGCCCGGGCCACGTCCAGCGGATCCTCGCCGGCGAAGGCCATGTGGCCGGTGTCGAGCAGCAGGTGGACGAGGTCCGGATCGGTCGAGGCCATCAGCCGGTCGATGTCGGCCCGCGTCATGACGCCGGTGCCCATGTGGTGGTGATAACTGAGCTTCATCCCGGCCGAGTCGGCGATCTTGCCGAGCTTGTCCAGGCCCGACGTCAGGGCGTCCCACTGGGCGTCGGTGAAGACCGGGCGGTTGGCGAACACGTCCACCGGAAGCAGATGCGACGACGCACCGAACTCGGCGACGACCAGCTCGTTTCCGCCCAGTGCCTTGATATGGGCCAGCGTCTCCTCGAAAGCGGCGATCGTCTTCTGCCGCATCCTGTCGATCGTGAAGTACGTACTCGTCCACGGCTCGGACACCCTGAGGCCGCGGAGATCGAGGGTGGCCTTCAGCTCGGCCGCGTCCGACGGGTACTTGTGCCCGAGGCTGCAGCCCTGGAAGCCCGCGAGCGCCATCTCGCTCACGGCCTGGCCGAAGGAGATACCGGCGTCGATGGTGGGGAAGTCGTCGTTCCACCACAGGGTGCAGCACACACCGAGCTTCACCTTGTCCGGGCTGAGGCGTTCGGCTACGACTGTCATCTTGTCGCCCCTTTGAGGTAGCGGTCCGCGATACGAGGTGGCTGGGCCCAGGAGCCGTACCCGGGTGCCTTGGCACCCGGAGGATTGGCCGCGATGGCCCGCCACAGCAGCCCCTCCGGGTAGGAGGCGGCGGCGATCGTGGAGGTCTGTGCCGGCGTATGGGCTCCGTAGCGGTCGGTCCACTCGGGTGGCAGCGCGTACCACATCCCCGAGTACCAGAGCTTGATCACCGTGCGGGCCACCGGCCCGAGCCGGTCGTCGCTGAAGATCCGGTGACGCAGGGCCCGGTCGAACAGATCGCGGTCGAGCGGGGTCCGGGCACGGCTTCCGGCCTCACCCGCCGCGTCGGCCCGGGCTGCCCGGTGGGCGTCCAGGAGGTCGGTGACGACCTCGTCGCCGCAGGCGGCCCGCACTTTCGCCAGATAGGGGTGGGCCATGCCGGTACCGAGCAGATCGGTCTCCTCGAAGGCGGTGAGGTCGACCGACAGCAGGAGGAACTTGTCGAACGACGGGACGGTCATGGCGTCACCGCCCGGGTCGTCTCGTCAGTACCGGGTGAGCCGTGCGGGTCGGACCCGACCGCGCCCGGAATCTCGAAGGTGGGAGCGGCGTGCAGGCCGCCGCTGCCCGGCAGGGGGTTGCGTATCAGCCGGCTGAACTCGTCGCGCAGGCGGAACATCTCGACGACGGCGTCCTGCAGGAGGTCCGGCTGTCCGTCGAACGCCTTGGTGAGCAGGGCGAGGAAGGCAGCGTAGTCGGCGTTGAAGTCCCGGGCGACACGGGCGAGTTCTGATCCCGCCGGGTAATCGGCCAGCTTGGCGCTCACCTTCACGTCGTAGACATCGTCCCAGGAGATGCTCAGCGGAGCTCCCGAGGGCGAATCAGGGCCGTCGCCCGCCTGGTAGTAGCGCCCGAGCTGGAGCTGTCGGAACCGGTAGTAGTGGGCCAGTTCCCCTTCCGCGTCCCATATACCCGAATCGAGGCCCTCGCCCTGGGCGGCGATGAAGTGCAGCGCGCGCTGGGCCGAGTCCAGGTCGGAGACGACGCTGATGTCCCCGCCGGCGGAGTAGAAGTACTCGGGCCCCACCTGCTGGGCCGGATCCCCGCAGAAGAGTGTGGGGTCGTCCTCCGCCACCTTCTCCAGCCCTTCGATGATCTCCTCATAGAACTCACCGATGCTGTAGAAGCGCATTCCCTCGGCCGTGGGGCTGGAGACCAGGAGCGGAGCCCTGTCATCCGGTTCCTGTATCAGCCGCACTTCGGCACTGGGGGCCTTGGCCGGCCGCTCGATCTTGCAGAACGTCTCCACCGCCTCGGGGGAGAAGGACCGCAGATCGACCGTGAAGTCGTCCTCCCCGTCGGGCAGATAGGCCGGATACGACGGCACGAAGCCGGGGACCGTCAGGTCGGGCTTCCCGCCGATGGCGTTCAGGACGTTGGCGACGAGGGTCAGGTGCAGCATCTCCTCCACCACGGCCACCCGGATGATGTGGGCGGCATCGGAGTTGGTGGTGGAGCGTATGGAGTAGTACGCGGTCAGGTACGGGGGGATGGTCGCGTGCTCGAGCGCCATCGCCGCGTCCAGATAGCGGACCAGGTCGTCGCGGTTCTCGATGGTCGTTTCGTTCACCGGGCTACCTCCCCTGAAGTCGGCGCTGTTGCGGCGCCGGTCGAGGTGATCTCGATCGGTGCGGTGTCGGAGTCGAGCTGGGCCAGCATGGCCCGGACGCTGCGCAGGCACAGGGCGGCGATGGTGAGCGTCACGTTCGACGTGCCCACGGTCGGCATGCTTCCCCCGCCGACCAGATAGAGGTTCTCGTGGTCCCAGCACCGCTGATCCGCGTCGACCACCGAGGCCGACGGGTCACTGCCCATCACATGGGTTCCGGCGAGATGGTTGCCCCCGCGGATCTCGTACCCCTCGCCGTCGTGGACGGCGTAGCCCCAGAAGTTCGGGTCGTATTGGGTGTGGTCCTCGGCCCCCAGGCGGGCGAAGATCCGTTTCGACAGCTGCCGGGCGTACGCCACCCCCCGCATCGTGTACTCGGGGATGTCGTAGGTGAGGACGGGCCGCATGTTCCCCAGCCGGTCGGTGAAGTCCGGGATCACGGTGACCCGGTTGCTCGGGTCGGCGGGGACCTCGACCATGAACGCGAGCTGAAGCTGGCGGGACACCCGGTCCACCAGACCCTGACGGAGGGAATCGCCGTAGCGGCCACCGGAGTCCACCAGGTCCATCAGGTCGGTCATCGGCGCGCCCCGGGCCCAGCCCCAGCCGTCGTTGTGGATGTCGACGCCGAACGCCGCCTGACGGCTGCGGAAGCGGCCCCCGCGCAGATCGGTGATGCCGCCCGTGCAGTTCGTGCCACGGAAGGTGCCGGCCACCTCCGGCAGCAGGCTCCACGCCAGCAGATAGGCGTGGTCCATGAAGTTCCGCCCCATCAGGCCGCTCGAACCGTGCAGACCGGAGGCCAGCATCAGCCGGGGGTTCTCCACCGCGTTGGCGGCCAGGATGAACAGCCGGCCGCGGGCTCTCCTGGTGGTGAAGGCCGTGCTGTCGGGGCGCTCGTAGCGGCGGTACTCGATCTCGGTCACCCGGTGCGTGTCCTCGTCGATGTGCACCTTGTGGGCCACCGCCTGGGCCACCATGTCGACCCGGCCGCTCCTCAGCGCCACAGCGAGGGTCTTGCCGGCGTTGTACTTGGCCTGCACCGGGCAGATGGGCACACAGTTGTTGTTGCCCTGGCACCGCTCGCCGACCTCGACCTGGTACGTGCTCACCGCCCCTTGCGGCACATAGCCCTTCCCGCCGTCGTAGTCCGGGTTCGGTATCCCGTTCCGGCCCTGCGGGAACGGCCGGACCCGCAGCTCCCGCTGCTCCCCGTCGAGTTCGACCGGCATCCCGTCGACGTCCTTGGCGACCATCTGGTCCAGATAGGACAGGGGCAGTCCCTTCATGGGGTACACGTAGTCCTCGTCGAAGGTGATCCCCAGGTAGGCCTGGTCCTCCACGTCGGCGGAGACACCGATCTCGCGCTCGGCCTCGTTGTAGTACGGGGCGAGGTCCTCGTAGGTGAGCGGCCAGTCGGCCCCCTCGCCGTAGAGCGTCCGCATCCGGAAGTCCTCGGGCAGCATCCGCAGCGTCTTGCCCTCCCAGTGCATGGTGGTGCCGCCGAGGACCCGCGTATAGGTGGTGTCCGTGGCGAAGGGCCCGCTCTGGACGAGGTAGGCGGAGGCGTCGGGCGCACCCGGGGTGATACGCCGTACGTCGGTGCCGCGGGGCATCGGGGCGTTGGAGACGACCGGGTAGGGGGCCTGGTTGTCCTTGCTGATGGCCGAGTAGAACCGGTCGAGGTAGTCCTCGTAGCGTCTCAGGCTCAGGTCCTCGGCCGGGCCCGCTTCGAGGATCAGCACCGTCTTGCCGGCCGCGCTCAGCCGCGAGGCGATGATGGCGCCGGAGATCCCGCCGCCGACGATGACGGCGTCGTAGACGACCTCGGCCGCATGGGTGCCGGTGTGCTTCGCCGCCCCCCTGGGGAACTTCTCGTACATGAGGCAGTCACTCCTTCTCTGCCAGGCGCAGCCGGGACCGGCGCGGCGGCCGGGTTTCGGTGTGGCGGTCGGCTTCGAGTCGGTCGGCCACGGTCACACGGCGGCCCGGGCTCGCATGGCGGACAGGTAGGCGGCGTAGCTCCACGTCAGATTGCGGACACTGCGCTGGTAGCCGGTGGTGCCGTCGAACTGCTCGGAGAGCTCCAGATGATCGCTGTGGTAGACGACGGCCATCACCATGGCGTCACCGGTGGCCTTCAGGGCCGCGGCGGCCACCGCGGGGGCCGCCGACGCGTCGACGCCGGACTGGGCGAAGAAGGGCGCGGACAGGTCGTCCACGGGAACTCTGCCGCTCGACCTGATCTCGGCGGCCAGCTTGTAGTGCAGCTCGGCAGCGTTGCATGTGGAGAGGGCCCAGGGGTGGCCGCCGAGCATCGGGTGCGCCGTGTCACCGTCGTAGACGTCGCCCGGGTAGCGGCCGAACATCGGCCCGATGCCGAACTGTTCCCTGTCCGACTTGTTGATCGGGTAGAAGGCGATGCCGCCCTCTTCCCACTGCGAGCGCAGCTGGGCCGCCGTGGCCAGCAGCTTGGTGTCGACGACGGGAACAGCGCCGTAGAGGGCCGCCTGGACGATGTCGATGTTCGGGTCGTATCCACTGACGACGGGATTCTGCGGCGAGGGCCGGCCCCCGGGACCCGGGTCGGCCAGCATGCTCACGTACGTGTTTCCGTCCCAGTGGCCCGCGAGCGCCTGGCGCAGCCAGTCGACGGCG
Organism: Streptomyces sp. YIM S03343; assembly: GCF_054729195.1. Taxonomy (NCBI): domain Bacteria; kingdom Bacillati; phylum Actinomycetota; class Actinomycetes; order Kitasatosporales; family Streptomycetaceae; genus Streptomyces; species Streptomyces sp. YIM S03343. The sequence continues at coordinate 2,887,978 of NZ_JBPUKX010000001.1, read as the reverse complement.
GGCTGCAGCCCGGCCGGCTTGTCGATGCCGGCGACGGTCGAGGCCTGGATCTCCTCGAAGCAGCGCAACTGGGCGGCGCGGGCGAAGAAGCTGAACCCGGTGTGCTCCTCCCACAGGTTCGTGGTGGGGTACTCGTAGACGTCGAGGAGGTAGGCCACGTTCGCGTTCACCAGGTCGACCGCCCGCTTCTGGACAACGGGGTCGAGCTGGTCGTAGGCGGCCAGAACGGTGATCGTCTGCAGGGCCGGACCGTCGTTCTGCTCGGTCCACGGGCGGGCGTCGCCGGCGATGTTGAAGCAGGCGTGGCCTTTGGTCAGCGGCGGTTGGGCGCTGGAGTGGCAGAGGTCGGCGAACTGCACGTAGTCGTTGAGCGTCTGCACCGTCCCGCCCGGGCTCACGGGCAGGTCGGCCTGCGCCACCTCCATCGCCGTAATGGCCCCGTCGCGCACCCAGTTGAAGACGTAGTCCTCGTCGATACCGGGGGTCAGGGCAGGGAAGGACGGGGCGGCGATGATGCAACCCGGCTTCGAGTCACGGGAAACGTCGCCCGGCGACTGAGGATCGCTGTAGACGAAGCCGTCGCTCGCGATGTTCCGGAACATGAAGGTGAACATGATCGGCGCGAGCGACGGCAGATCGACCGCTCCCGGGGCAAGGGAGGTCTGGACGCTCGCCCGCGCTCGGGAAGCGTCGGCCGGACGGTTGGTGCGGGCGCGCATGTCGGGCGTGGGGGACTCGGACATTGCTGAACTCCGTCATCTTCCGAGCGGATCTGTCGGATCGAGTCGGCGGTCGGCGTCCTGGTCATGTGCGTCACGTGCGTCACGAGCGTCACGAGCGTCACGAGCGAGCGTCACGTGCAGAGAAAGGCTTGGAACCGAGTGCTGTCCATGGGCTGCCGCCACGGATACGCGGCATTCCGGCGCGAGCAAGCCGGATGGACGGCGCAAGTGAGTGCAGATTGTTCGTAGAAACTAGAAACTTCGATGGTCAACCAGCGTGTTGGTATCTGCCGGTAACGCCTGACGCGCAGACCACAGCTGCGTCATCCACCCTACGCGGAAACCGCCAAGATCGCCGATTGGGACCGCGCCGGTGACCTGAATGTATATCAGAACCCGTTTCGTGGGCGCGCGGACATCGTAAATTTCACGTGTTGTCAGCTCAGCTGCCCGGCGGCGGCCGTGTTGCGGTCTTCCCCGCCGGTGTTTCCATGGAAATGGAGGCATACGTGCAGGCAGATATTCGCGGAAACTCGGCGAACGTACGATGTCCCGCCAATCATGTGCGCCGCGGAGGGAAGAAACCTCATGCCCACCAAGGTCATCCGCCACCCGGAAGGCAAGGGGAGGCCGCAGAACGCTCCCTGGTACACGTTGTATCCCAGACGGTGGTGGTCCCGGATCTCAGGGGCAACGGGCAAGCGGTGGCGTACGTTCAGAACCAGACGAGAGGCGCACAGGAGCATCGTCCCCAATCGTAGTTGGCGCCGCTGGAACCTCTCCCAGGGCCGCGTGCTGCGGGCATTCGCCTTCCTCGGAGCGGTTCTGCTTTTCTTTATGGTGGGAATGGCCATTTATGATTCCGTGAACGGGGCTCCACACCGCTCATCGGTCCATAAGATGCGCAAGACCGAATGGTTCAGGACCGGCTCGGACATCGTGGAGCCTATTCTGATGGGCGCCCTGATACTGGCATTTTTCCTTCTCTTCTGGTACCACAAGACCAAGAAGCCGCTCGTTGCCAAGGCGTGTACGCGTCCACATGATCTGGTCCCCACGGCTGGAACCCTCGTCAACCGGATCGTCGGACGCCACGAACTGTCCCAGGTGATAGTCCAGACACTTCGCGACTGGAACACCCGAAAGCCTTATCTGCTCGTCGGTGGCGTGGGCGTCGGCAAGACAGCCGTTCTGGTGGAACTCACTCGGATGCTGGCGGAGCAGTCCGCCGTTCCCGTGCCCATCAACCTGCGCGACATGAAGGGCGACGGTGAACTCGACTTCGAGGAAATGGCGCGGCGCCGCTTCATGGAGGAAGCGAACCAAGGACTGCTTGCCGGCGGCGCCATCGACAAGACGTGGCGGCAGCTCAGACTCGACGACAAGGCTGTCGTCATCGCCGACGGCCTGGAAGAGGCTCTCCTCGACGAGAGGTACCAGGAGGACCGCGACAACATCATCCGACGGGCGATAGACCGAGCGGATCGCCAGAAGCTGCCCTTGGTCATCGCCTCGCGCCCGCACACACCGCTGGAGGGCACCCGGGCCGTCATCGCCAACCTGGAACCGTTGAACGAGGAAGCGGCCCTCGAATATCTGAGAGGAGAATCCGGTGAGCTGGACGAGCGCCGCATCGACTGGGTGGTGGAGACCGCCGAGGTCACGGACTCGCCGATCTACCTGCGGATCGCCCGGCTGCTGCAGCGGTGCGGGCTGCTGGAGCACCTGACACTCCGCGAGGAAGGCGCCCGCCTGGACACCCGCAGCAACGACTGCTCCACTCTCAGACTCTGGCTTCTGAACACCTACCGTCAGGCCATCGAAGACGGCCGCATATACGACAAGCTGGTGATGGACCGCGGGGAACGCCGGGAGACCACGTGGGTCCTGTCGGCGCTGGCCTGTCTGGGACTGTTGCAGGACAGTCTCGAGGTGACGTTCGAGGATTTCGTCAGCGCACACGTGGAGGACCTTCGTCACCACAGGCATTCTCAGGGCAATCAAGAGGAATCGCCGGGCAGTGCCCATCAATATGGGACTCGGCTTTCAGTTTCCCCGACACAACGCGACGCGATATGGGGCGTATTGAGTCGGAAGATCGGCGGGTCGGCGCCCTGGCTCAACACCCTGGATTACCCCAACGAGTGCCGTACCGAGTTGGCGCGAGCCATCGCCAACGGACAGCTCCTCGGGCTGGTGTACGGCAGCGAGAACAGGGTTCGGTTCCCGCACAGCATCCTCCAGGCATATCTGGGCTATCGCCTGCTGCGGGAGCTGGGGGACGACGAGATCGCCGCGGTCGTCGAACCGGCACTTCACAGCCCGGGCCCGTCCCGGGAACTGCTCATCGCTCTGGTGCTGCTGTCACGTCACCGGGCAGGGAGTGCCCGGAGCGGTCATGGAACGTCGCTGAGACTGTCCGAGCTGCTCAGCAATGCCGCAGCGAACCGGTACGACGCAAAGTACTTCGACCTGTACGCCGCAGCCCTGGAAATAGATTGCGTCGATCCGGCGCCGATCCAGGACAAGCTGGCCCAACAGCTCGAAGAACAATGGGCGGACCTCGACATCAGAGGTGATCAGCGGACCACCGAGGAGGCGAAGCTGGGGTTGGTGCGGCGCTTCGGAGCCGCTCTGCGTGAACGGGAGCGCCGCAGCAGGAGGGATCGTCCGCTCCTGGGCAAGGAGCCCGCGCAGCCGTCCCTTCCCTACATGCGCCTCTTCCGGATCGGTACCTGCGAGTCCTCCCATCCTGTCCGGATCGCGATCGCCCATCAGATAGCCGCCGGTGGCGACGCGGCCTTCCAGGACCTGCGCACGGAGTTCCCCGTCGGAGCCGATCCGATATCCCAGTACCTGGGGAAGACCGGTGCGGCCAAGCGGAAGTTCGACCATGACTGCACCGCCTGGCTCAATGAACAAGAATCGAACCCTGTTGCCGACCCGGAGGCAGTGGAAAAGAGACAGCGGCAGCATGACCGGATCGTGGACGAGTACGAGCAGAGCCGCACCGCATGGTGGCGCCACTTCGCCCTCCGGGCCTGGCTCGTTCCCATGTTCGTCGGGTCTGTCTCCGAAAAGTACCGTGACGAGGCAAAGGAGCGGCTGAACCTCTGGATGCACAACCTGACCGCCCCGACCGCCCGCCAGAACCCGCTCATGCCGCTCTCCTTGGAAAACGCTCTGGCGCAGGGCTTCAAGAACGCGGCGAACCGCCGGAAACGGCACCCGGACGCCTACGAAGAGGCCCGGGCCTACCTGGTGAAACAGGCGGAGAAGATGCTCACCTGCACTCGCTACTGGTACGCGCAGTTGAGTCTGCTCCATGCCCTGTGCCTGTGGGAGCTTCCCGACACCGTCGGACGCACCACCGGGTCCAACGCGTCGAACGGGCACCGCCGCCGTCCCACCTCACCGGCCACCCAGCTCACGAAGGACGGCGACGTGGCATCCCGCGGTCCCATGGAGCCCATGAGGTCGGTCACCCGATGGCTCGCGATGGCGGGCAGCGCACACGAGACTGCGGGCCCGGGCGGCGCCGGACACGAACGCCGTGCTGAAAAGGTCCTCCACCCGTTTGTCGCCGAAGCCGGCGATCTGGTGACCCTGGCCCTGGAGACGGGACACCCCGAGCGGTTCATCTGGATCGATGAGAACGGAGCCGTCGACAATGTGGGTTCCACCCCGGCCGATCCGGAGCGCTACCGCAAGCACAACCTGTGGATCGCCCCGTCCGTCGGCTGGAGCATCCTGCACCCACGAGCGCAACGCCTTGTCGCCGACGTACTGGTCATGGTCAATCTCACCGAGGGCAACGGGAGCCCTGACGATGTCGAGGAACGTCTGAACCTCGCCAACAAGGACGACCTCCCGCACTGTCTCACCCACGACCGCAGCCGGCTCCACCCCGAACGCAGTGTCGGCCAGGCCGACAGGGACGAATCCCGCACCACCTGCCTGTCCCCGTGCGAGTTCCGTCTGTGCCCCTATCCCCCCAAGGCCGGAAAGGCACAGACGGAGGTGGAAGAGCTGTTCTGCCGGCAGCAGCAGGCGCTCCTGCACAGCCGCTTCCGCTGGCGTCTGCCGGCCGTCAGCAGGCACACCGCGCCATGGGTGAGCATCCCCGTCAGGGAGTTGCACGCCTTCTGGGAAACGATGGCCAACCGGAAGCGCAAGACCACCGACGACGACGAATACCTCCTCTGAGCCGTCAGGCGAGACTGTCCCGCCAGGCCCGGTGCAGCGCGGAGAAGCGGCCCGTGCCGGCGATCAGGGCGGCCGGTTCGCCGTCCTCCACGATCCGGCCGTGCTCCATCACCAGCACCCGGTCGGCGATCGCCACGGTCGACAGCCGGTGCGCGATCACCACCGCCGTACGGCCCCGCAGCACCGTCGCCATCGCGTGCTGCACGGCCCGCTCCCCGGGGACGTCCAGCGAACTGGTCGCCTCGTCGAGGATCAGCACCGCCGGATCGGCCAGCAACGCCCTGGCGAACGCGACCAGTTGCCGCTGCCCGGCGGAGATACGGCCGCCCCGCTTGCGGACGTCGGTGTCATAGCCGTCGGGCAGCGCGGTGATGAACTCGTGGGCGCCGATGGCCTTCGCCGCCGCCTCGATCTCCGCGCGGCCCGCGTCCGGGCGGCCGATGGCGATGTTCTCGGCGACGGTCCCGGAGAACAGGAACGCCTCCTGCGTCACCATCACCACCCCGCGCCGCAGTTCGGGCACCGCCAGATCGCGCAGGTCCACCCCGTCGAGCAGCACCCGGCCCTCGGTGGGGTCGTAGAAGCGGGCCAGCAGCTTCGCCAGCGTGGACTTGCCCGCGCCGGTCGCCCCGACCACCGCGACCGTCTGCCCGGCGGGCAGCGTCAGATCGAAGCGGGGCAGTACCTCGCCACCGGTGCGGTACGCGAACCGCACCCCGTCGAACACGACCTCGCGGCCCGGGAGTTCGGACACCGGCGCGGGGAGCGGCCGGGGCTTCGCGGGCTCCGGCACGGACGGCGTCTGCGCCAGCAGCCCCGCGATCTTCTCCAGCGATGCCGCCGCCGACTGGTAGGAGTTGAGGAACATCGCCAGCCGGTCGATGGGGTCGTACAGCCGCCGCAGGTACAGCACCGCCGCCGCCAGCACACCCAGCTCCAGCGAGCCGTCCGCCACCCGGTAGGCGCCCCACAGCACGGCCACCGCGACCGTCGCGTTGGCCAGGACCCTGGATGCGACGACGTAGTTCGCCATCTCCAGGAGCGCGTCGCCGTTGGTGCGCTCGAGCCTGCGGTTGAGGACCCGGAAGTCCGCGTCGTTCGCCGCCTCGCGGCGGAACGCGCGCACCGGGCGGATGCCGTTCATCGTCTCGACGAACTTCACGATCACCCGCGCGATCGCCGTCGACCGCAAGGTGAACACCTCGCCCGCGCGTCGCCGGTAGCGCCGTACGAACAGATACAGCGGCCCGAGCGACAGCACCGCGACCGCGCCGAGACCGAGGTCCAGCCACAGCAGCAGCGCCGAGATGTAGAAGAAGGAGAGGATCACCACGACCAGTTCCTGGAGCCCCTCGCCGAGCAGTTCGCGCAGCGACTCCACGTCCGTGGTGGAGCGGGAGATCAGCCGGCCCGAGGTGTAACGCTCGTGGAAGTCGACGCTGAGCGCCTGCGCGTGCCGGAAGATACGGCCGCGCAGATCCAGCAGCACATCCTGGCTGACCCGCGCGGACGCCCCGATGAACGCGTACTGGAACACCCCGGAGGCCAGCGCGCACAGCAGATATCCGGCGCCCACCGCGATCAGCGGCCCCCGGTCGCCGTGGTCGCGCAGCGCCGGTACGGCACTGTCGATGGCGTACGCCACCAGCAGGGGTCCCAGCTGTGCGGCGGCCTGCTGGAGCAGCAGCAGGACGACGGACAGCGCGACCCGGGCCCGCAGCGGACGCAGCAGTGAGCGCAGCAGGGTGGCGGTGGCGCCGGGGCGGGTGGGCAGGACGTCCCGGTCGAAGGGGTCGCCCGCGGTGTCGTCCGGGTCGGGGAGGCCGTCCGCCGCGTCTGCCCCGTCGGCCCAGTCGTCGCGGTCGTCGCGGTCATTCGGCTCGTCGCGGTCGGAGACGGACGTGGTGGGCGCCGTCATCGGCGGACCTCCTGCGGGTCGTGCTGCGGCTCGTCCTGCGGGGTGGCCTGCCGGGTGGGCTGCGGGTCGTGCGGGTCGTCCTGCCGGGTGTCCTGTGGGTGGTCCTGTGGGGTGTCTTCCGTTCCCGACATCAGGTGGGCGTACTCGGGGTTCGTGCGTAGCAGGTCGTGGTGGGTGCCGACCGCGGTGATACGGCCGTCCGACAGCAGCGCGACCCGGTCGGCCAGCAGGACCGTGGAGGGGCGGTGGGCCACGATCAGGGCCGTGGTGTCCGCGAGCACCCGGCGCAGGGCGGCCTCCACCGCGGCCTCTGTGTGCACGTCCAGGGCGGACAGCGGATCGTCCAGGACCAGGAACCGGGGCCGTCCGACCACCGCCCGCGCCAGCGCCAGCCGCTGCCGCTGACCGCCCGACAGACTCAGTCCCTGCTCGCCGACCTGGGTCTGCGTGCCCTCGGGCAGCGCGTGCGCGAAGTCGGCCTGCGCCACGCCCAGCGCCCGGTTCAGCTCGGCGTCCCCCGCGGCGTCCCCCGCGCCCATCAGGACGTTCTCCCCGACGGTCGCCGAGAACAGGGTCGGCTCCTCGAAGGCCATGGAGACCAGAGAGCGCAGCTCCGCCCGCGTCATGGCGCTGATGTCGGTGCCGTCCAGGGTGATCCGGCCCGAGGTCACCTCGTGCAGCCGGGGGACCAGCGCCGTCAGTGTCGTCTTGCCGCTGCCGGTCGCACCGACCAGGGCCATGGACTCGCCCGGGCGGATGTGCAGGTCGATGCCGTCCAGGACGGGACGCGAACCGGGCGGGGCGTCGGGGTAGCGGAACCGCACACCGTGGAAGTGCAGCCCGTCCTCGCCCGGGGCCTCGGCACCTTCCGTGGCCCCCGCTTCCTCCGGCTCCGCGTCCATCACCTCGAAGTACCGTTCGGTGGCCGTCGCGGCCTCCTGGCTCATCGCCAGCAGGAAGCCCATCGCCTCCACCGGCCAGCGCAGCGCCAGCGCCGTCGTCAGGAAGGCGACCAGCGTGCCCGCGGACAGCCCGCCGTGCGCGACCTGCACACTCCCCAGCACCAGCGCCGCCCCGATGGCCACCTCGGGCAGTGTCACGATCACCGCCCAGATCCACGCCAGCAGCCGCGCCTTGCGCAGCTCCGTGCCGCGCAACGTGCCCGACAGCTCGCGGAACGCCCGCGCCTGGCTGCGGTGCCTTCCGAACCCCTTGATGATGCGGATGCCGAGCACGCTCTCCTCGACGACCGTCGTCAGATCGCCCACCTGGTCCTGGGCCAGCCGCGCCACGTTCGCGTACCGCTCCTCGAAGATCACGCACAGCACGACCACCGGCACACCCGGCCCCAGGATCACCAGCCCGAGCGTCCAGTCCTGCAGCAGCATGATCACCACGCCGACCAGGATCGTCACCCCGTTGACCAGCAGGAACGTCAGCGGAAAGGCGAGGAACATACGCAGCAGCATCAGATCGGTCGTCGCCCGGGACAGCAGCTGGCCCGAGGGCCAGCGGTCGTGGAACGCCACCGGCAGCCGCTGGAGATGCCGGTAGAGATCCGCCCGCATCTCCGCCTCGACGCGCGACAGCGGGCGCGCGACCAGCCAGCGCCGCGTCCCGAACAGCAGGGCCTCCGTGACGCCGAGCAGCAGCAGGTACAGCGCCCCCAGCCATACCCCGGCGGGGTCCCGGTGGGCGACCGGGCCGTCCACCATCCACTTCAGGACGAGCGGGATCACCAGGCCCAGGCAGGACGCCACGATCGCTACGAAGGCGGCCGTGAACACGCGTGCGCGTACGGGTCTCACGTAGGGCCACAGGCGGAGCAGGGTGCGTACGGCGCTGCGCTGTGCGGGGCGGTCTGCGGCGGTTGCACGTGTCGTGGGCATCATGGCGAGCCTACGGATCGGTGAGGGGCGCGCCCAGCGAGTTTTGGACGGACCTGGGTCGGGCTTCGGTCCTACGACCTCGGGTGAGCTGCGGCGTTTCTTGCGCCCCCGCCGCCCCTTCCCGTTCCCGACCCCGGGGGCTCTGCCCCCGGACCCCCGCTCCTCAAACGCCGGAGGGGCTGGGTGGGGGCGCTGGGTGGGTGGGGTGGGGTATGCGGGGGGCTGGGTGGGAGGCGCTGGGTGGGTGAGTGGGTGGGAGGGGGTGGGGGTGGGGGTATGCGGAGGGACTGGATCGATGTCTGTCCTAGGGCTGCACCGCCCGCAGGAACAGCACCGACCTTCCCGGCACCCGGATCGTCGACCCCGCCTGATGCACCTCCGCCGGAGCCGCGGACTGGTTCTCCTGCGAGGTGTCGATCACGACTTCGTACCGCTCCGCCCACGGCGGGCCCGGCAGCACGTACTCCGTCTCGGCGGACCCGGCGTGCAGGATCGTGAGGAAGCTGTCGTCGAGGATCTTGGCGCCCTGCTCGTCGCGGCCGGGGATGTCCCGGCCGGAGAGATACATGCCGAGGGTGGCGGCGGGGGCGTACCAGTCGCCCTCCGTCATTTCCGTGCCGCGGGCGGTGAACCAGGCGAGGTCGCGAAGTCCGTCCGCCGAGTGCGCCCGCCCCGAGAAGAACGCCCTGCGGCGCAGTACCGGATGGCGGTGGCGCAGCTCGATCAGGCGGGCGGTGAGGTCGAACAGGGCGGCGCAGCCGGGGTCGTCGCGCAGGCTCCAGTCGAGCCAGCTGATCTCGTTGTCCTGGCAGTAGGCGTTGTTGTTGCCGCCCTGGGTGCGGCCCAGCTCGTCGCCGGCGACCAGCATCGGCACGCCGGTGGACAGCAGCAGGGTGGTGAGGAGGTTGCGCAGCTGGCGGCGGCGCAGGGTGCGGATGTCCTCGTCGGTGGTCTCGCCCTCGGCGCCGCAGTTCCAGGACCGGTTGTCGTCGGAGCCGTCGCGGTTGCCCTCGCCGTTGGCCTCGTTGTGCTTGTGGTGGTACGTCACCAGGTCGCGCAGGGTGAAGCCGTCGTGCGCGGTGACGAAGTTGACCGAGGCGTAGGGGCGCCGCCCGCCCCAGGCGTACAGGTCGCTGGAGCCGGACAGCCGGTAGCCGAGGTCCCGTACGTCCGGCAGCGCGCCGCGCCAGAAGTCCCGTACGGCACCGCGATAGCGGTCGTTCCATTCGGTCCACAGCGGCGGGAACGCGCCGACCTGATAGCCGCCCGAGCCCACGTCCCACGGCTCGGCGATCAGCTTGACCCGGCGCAGCACCGGGTCCTGGGCGATGACGGCGAGGAACGGGGAGAGCATGTCGACGTCGTGCATGGAGCGGGCGAGCGCCGCGGCGAGGTCGAAGCGGAAGCCGTCGACGCCCATCTCGGTCACCCAGTAGCGCAGCGAGTCGGTGATCAGCCGCAGCACCTGCGGCTGGACCACGTGCAGGGTGTTGCCGCAGCCGGTGTAGTCGGCGTAGCGGCGGGCGTCGTCCTGGAGACGGTAGTAGCCGCGGTTGTCGATGCCCTTCATCGACAGGGTGGGGCCCAGCTCGCCCGCCTCCGCGGTGTGGTTGTAGACCACGTCGAGGATGACCTCGATCCCGGCCGCGTGCAGCGCGCGCACCATCCGCTTGAACTCGCCGACCTGCTGTCCCGTCGTACCGGAGGCGGCGTAGGCGGCGTGCGGGGCGAAGTAGCCGATGGAGTTGTAGCCCCAGTAGTTCTTCAGACCGCGGCGCAGCAGATGGTCCTCGTGCGCGAACTGGTGGACCGGCAGCAGCTCCACGGCGGTGACGCCCAGCCGGACCAGGTGTTCGATCGCGGCGGGGTGGGCGAGTCCGGCGTAGGTGCCGCGCAGTTCCTCGGGGATGCCGGGGTGGCGCCGGGTGAAGCCGCGGACGTGCAGCTCGTAGATGACCGAGTCGGCCCAGGGCGTCTTGGGGCGGCGGTCGTCCTCCCAGTCGTCATCGTCGTCGACGACGACGCCCTTGGGGACGTACGGCGCTGAGTCCCGGTCGTCGCGCACGGTGTCCGCGACATGCTGCTCCGGCCAGTCCCGGACATGCCCGTACACCTCCGGCGGCAGGGCGAACTCTCCGTCCACCGCGCGGGCGTACGGGTCGAGCAGCAGCTTCGCCGGGTTCCAGCGGGCGCCGATCCAGGGGTCCCAGCGGCCGTCCACCCGGTAGCCGTAGCGCTGGCCCGGCATCACCCCGGGGATGAAGCCGTGCCAGATCTCATGGGTCAGCTCGGTCAGCCGCACCCGGGTCTCACGGCTGCGGTCGTCGAACAGACACAGCTGGACGGCCTCCGCCCCAGCCGCCCAGAGCGCGAAGTTGGTGCCGGCGACACCGTCCGGTCCGGTCCGGAAACGGGCGCCCAGCGGGGTCGGCGAGCCCGGCCACACCGGCACACCGGGCGGCGTCGGACGCGGTACCCCGTCGCGTCCCGTGGCGGACGGGCGCGTCCCCTCCGTGGCGTGCCCCTGCGCCACGGCCCGCTTCTCAGCTGCGTCAGCTGCGCTCGTCACTTGCTGGCCTCCTGCGGCTCATGGAACGGCGTCGGAAAAAGGCATGCGGCGTCCCGGCCGCGGCTTCCTGCCGCGTCGTTCTCCACTGTTCTGCCCAGAGCTTGCGTCGCACTCACGTTTCCCCAGGGCGGTGCTGGTCGTTGAGCACCCGTGAGGCATGCACAAGGGCGCGCACGGCGCGCGAGAGCCGCGCTGACCGCGCCGGCAACCGTACTGTCAGGGGCCGCACGGGCTCCGTTCGCTCGACTCGCCGCCCTGTTCACCTGGGCCGCCCTGCTGGCCGCGGCCGCCGGCTGCGCCGCCCCCGGCCCCGCCGGGACCGGCCTCGGCGGGCTGTTCGGCAGGGCGCCCACCGCCGCCGACGTCATCCGGGTGTCCCCGCTGGACGGCCACCGCGCGGTCGGCCCCCGTGCGGCGCTCCGGGTGCGGGTCTCGGACGGGCGGCTGGAGTCCGTACGGGTCGTCAGGGTCCAGGCCGGACAACGCGTCCCCGTGCCCGGCAGGCTCTCCCCCGACGCCCTGACCTGGGAGCCCGACGACCGGCGGCTGCTGCTCGGCGCCCGCTACACCGTGGACGCGGCGGCGCTGGACGCCCAGGGCCACCGCTGGAAGCGGCACGCCGCCTTCGCGGCGTACACACCGGCCCGGCGCTTCGTCGCCGACGTTCTGCCCGGGGACCGTACGACCGTCGGCACCGGGATGATCGTCTCCCTGGCGTTCAGCCGGGAGATCCGCGACCGCGCCGCCGTCGAGCGCGCCGTTCGCGTCACCGCGCGGCCCGCCGTCGAGATCCGGCCGCACTGGTTCGGTTCCGACCGCCTCGACTTCCGCCCCGAGCACTACTGGAGACCCGGCACCAAGGTCACGGTGGCGCTGCGCCTCAACGGTGTCGAGGGTTCGCCCGGTGTCTACGGGCTCCAGGAACGGACGTACTCCTTCACCGTCGGCCGCAGCCAGGTCTCCCTGGTCGACGCGGCCCGCCACACCATGCAGGTACGGCGCGACGGGGCTCTGCTGGCCACCGTGCCCATCACCGCGGGCGCCCCGAAGACGGCCACCTACAACGGGAAGATGGTGGTGATGGACATGGAGCGGGTGACCCGTATGGACGGCCGCACAGTCGGCTTCGGCAACGCCTACGACATCAAGGACGTCCCGCACGCCATGCGGCTCACCGACTCCGGGACCTTTCTGCACGGCAACTACTGGGCGCCGGACGCCCCCGGGAACGAGAACGTCAGCCACGGGTGTGTGGGGCTCAGGGATGTGAAGGGCGGTGCGTCCGACACCCCCGCCGGCTGGTTCTTCGACCGCAGTCTGATCGGTGATGTGATCGAAGTGATCCACAGTGATGACCGAACGGTCGCGCCCGGCAACGGTCTTGGCGGGTGGAACATGGGGTGGGCGCAGTGGAGGGCGGGCGGTGCATCGGGCTGACCACGGCGGGACCCGGGCGGTGCATCGGGCTGACCACGGCGGGACCCGCGTGGGGACCCTGCGGCGAGCGGCCGGAAGTTGCTGCTGAACGGTGACATTCACCTGACACTTCCCTCAAAACCAGGCGGTTAATATGCGCCAATAGCGTGCGCGGGACACGCAGGGGTGGGGCCTGACCGGCCCCTTGGAGGGGAGCAGAGTTGAACGTGCGTCCGATATCGGGGGCGTCGGCTGACGAGCGCCGCAGCGGGGGGCGGGGCACGACGAAGGGGCGGATGGCGCTCATAGCCGGCGCTCTGCTGCTGGGCGTCACTGCGTGCGGCGGCGGGTCGGGATCCGGTGGCACCGGTTCCGATGCCGGCAAGAACGCGGACAAGCAGCAGAGCAAGCAGTCCGAGGCCGTCGTCACCATCGCGCCCAAGGACGGCGCGAAGTCCGTCGACACCAGCGGCGCCCTCAAGGTCAGCTCGGCCAAGGGCAAGCTGACCGACGTGGAGGTCAAGGACGCCAAGGGCAAGACGGTCGACGGGGCGATCACCGGCGGCGGCACCACCTGGACGCCGTCCACCCATCTGGCTGCGTCCACCAAGTACACGGTCCACGCGACCGCCAAGGACTCCGCGGGCCGCGAGGCCGCCGAGGACGCCAGCTTCACCACTCTGACGCCGCAGAACACCTTCGTCGGCTACTTCACCCCCGAGGACGGTTCCACCGTCGGCGTCGGGATGCCGTTCTCCGTCCGCTTCACCCGGGGCATCACACACCCCGAGGACGTCGAGAAGGCCATCAGCATCAAGACCGAGCCCGCCGTGGACGTCCAGGGCCACTGGTTCGGCAACGACCGCCTCGACTTCCGCCCCGAGCAGTACTGGAAGTCCGGCACCAAGGTCACCGTCAAGCTCAACCTGGACGGTGTGGAGGGCCGCTCCGGCGTCTACGGCAAGCAGACCAAGACGGTCTCCTTCACCATCGGCCGCAACCAGGTCTCCGTGGTCGACGCCAAGAAGCTCACCATGAAGGTCATGCACGACGGCAAGGTCGTCAAGACGCTGCCCGTCACCACCGGCAAGGCCGGGTACGACACCTGGAACGGCCAGATGGTCATCAGCGAGAAGCTCCGGGTGACCCGTATGAACGGCGAGACGGTCGGCTACGGCGGCGAGTACGACATCAAGGACGTGCCCGACGCGATGCGTCTGACCACCTCCGGCACCTTCATCCACGGCAACTACTGGGGCGGCGGCGCGTTCGGCAACTACAACGCCAGCCACGGCTGCGTCGGCCTCCAGGACGTGCGCGGCGGCGGCAACCGCTCCCTGCCGGCCGGCTGGTTCTTCGACCACTCGATGATCGGTGACGTGGTGGTCGTCAAGCACTCCAACGACCGTACGGTCGACCCGGACAACGGCTACAACGGCTGGAACATGTCCTGGGAGAAGTGGACCGCGTAACCCCATCGCCCATTGCCTCAGCAGGCCGCGAGGGCCCGGCACCGAGACCACGGTGCCGGGCCCTCGCGGCGTCATGGGGCTGAGACCGCAGTGCCGGGCCCTCGCCGTATCACGGGGCCGAGACCGCAGTGCCGTGCCGCGGCGCGCGTCACGGCGCCGGTGCGACTCAGGGCCTTTCGTTTGGATCATGACGCAGACGCGGGGTCTGGCACGCACGTCTGCGGCGTTGTCGTCACTCGCCGACTCCCCCGAGTTCTCGGCTGCGCTCGAACAGGGGGGACCCCCGTCGCGTCGACTCCCTCCTCCGCCTTGCAGCCGCACGCACCAGACCCCGCTGCCCGGCACTGGACATGCACCGTCGGCATCCTGCGACCTGATCCAAACGAAAGGCCCTACCGCACCGGACCCCGCCAGGTTAGTCACCGTTAACCTGCCTGCATGACCGTGAATCTCGAAGTCGCCGAGGGCGTCGGCACCCTGCGTCTCGACCGCCCGCCCATGAACGCGCTCGACGTGGCCATGCAGGACCGGCTCAAGGAACTCGCCGAGGAGGCCACGCGCCGCGAGGACGTCCGCGCCGTGGTGATCTACGGGGGCGAGAAGGTGTTCGCGGCGGGCGCGGACATCAAGGAGATGCAGGCCATGGACCACACCGCGATGGTCCTGCGCGTCCGCGACCTCCAGGACGCCTTCACCGCCGTCGCCCGCATCCCCAAGCCCGTCGTCGCCGCCGTCACGGGCTTCGCGCTGGGCGGCGGCTGCGAACTCGCCCTGTGCGCCGACTATCGCATCGCCGCCGACAACGCCAAGCTCGGCCAGCCGGAGATCCTGCTCGGCCTCATCCCCGGCGCGGGCGGCACCCAGAGGCTGGCCCGGCTGGTCGGGCCCTCCCGCGCCAAGGACCTCATCTTCACCGGACGGATGGTCAAGGCCGACGAGGCGCTGAGCCTGGGCCTGGTCGACCGGATCGTGCCCGCCGCCGACGTGTACACCGAGGCGCACGCCTGGGCGGCCAAGCTCGCACAGGGTCCGGCGCTCGCGCTGCGCGCCGCCAAGGAGGCCGTCGACACCGGTCTGGAGACGGACATCGACACCGGTCTCGCGGTGGAACGGAACTGGTTCGCGGGCCTGTTCGCCACCGAGGACCGCGAGCGCGGAATGCGCAGCTTCGTCGAGGAGGGTCCGGGCAAGGCGAAGTTCCTCTGAAAACCAGCGGTTGTGGAGGCCTGGCGGACTGTGCCGGAGCCCGGTGTTCCGCACCGCGCGGGCGGACCCTGTGAAGTTCGTGGGGGAGAGCTGGGAATCACGCCGAACCTCTTGCAATTGACATGACGTCTGATCCGGGTCCCTCGTCAGGGTGGTTTATGGGAGCCTTAAGACACTCTTAAGGCCATCTTGTCGAGGAGGCTCTCCCCTTGCCCGGAACCGAGCCTTCCGTGCAGGTCGGAGGGGCGGTGCCGGACTCCGAACTGCCAGTGGCATATGCCGATCGGATCCTCCGGAAGGGGCCCCTCCAAGGGGTGTTTTCCGCAGGAACGGCCACGCGTGGCGCTGACGGCGGTCATGATGGGGGCATGGCGGGGCTGGAGGGCATGGAACAGCCACGGGGACACAGCCGTGCGACCGCGGCGCGTTGGTCGCCCGCGGTGGAGGACGAACGAGCGGTCAAAGCGCTCGAGTTGTTCGGCAACCCGACGGAGTCCGAGGTCCATCTGCCGTCCCGCCCCGAATCCGCCGCCACCGCCCGCCGGCTCGCCCAGGTGGTGATCCTCCGGCAGTGGGGCCTCACCCCCAAGATGGCCGAGGACGCCGTCTTATTGGTGTCCGAGTTGGTCGGCAACGCCGTACGGCACACCGGCGCCCGGGTATTCGGCCTCCGGATGCGCCACCGACGTGGCTGGATCCGCATCGAGGTCCGCGATCCGTCCCGCGGGCTGCCGTGTCTGATGCCGGTTCAGGAGATGGACATCAGCGGACGCGGCCTGTTCCTCGTCGACAAGCTCGCCGACCGCTGGGGCGTCGATCTGCTGCCCCGGGGTAAGACGACATGGTTCGAGATGCGGGTCGCCGACCGCTGAAACGCCACTTCCGGCCCGCTGACCAGCAGGCGACCCGCGCCGGACGGGCAACGGGGTGAATCGCCGGTTTTCTTACCCTCCGCCCCTTAAATGGTGCGGGTGACCACGACCGACCGCCGCGGGGTGCTGCGCGCCGGTGCCGGGCTCGTCGCCGGGGGCGCCCTCGCCGCCGGCTGCTCCGCACCCGGCCCGGCCGGCGACCCCGCGGCCTCCACCGCCGTATCACCCGCAACCTCCACCGCCGTATCACCGGCGACCGACGGGCCGTCAGCCGGCGCACCGTCGCCCGGCTCGCCGACCGCTGCGAAACCCGGCTCCCTCGCGGCCCCGGCCCCCCGCGCCTACCCCGGCCGCCCCGCGCAGCTCACCCACGGCCCCCGCGACCGCCCCCAAGTCGCCCTCACCTTCCACGGCCAGGGCGACCCCGCCATGGCCGACGCCCTGCTCACCGAGGCCGAGCGGCGTGGCGCCCGGGTCACCGTGCTCGCCGTCGGCAACTGGCTCGACCAGCACCCCGGGATGGCCCGCCGTATCCTCCACGGCGGCCACGACCTCGGCAACCACACCCAGCGCCACCTGGCCGTCAACACCATGCCCGAGGCGGCGGCCCGCGCCGAGATCGGCGACTGCGCGGCACGGCTGCACCGGCTCACCGGCTCCATCGGCACCTGGTTCCGCCCCTCCCGCGCCCCGCGCGCCTCCCCGCTCGTGACCCGGCTGGCCCGGGCCGCGGGCTACCCGCACGTCCTCTCGTACGACGTCGACTCGCTCGACTTCACCGCACCTGGCGCGGCGGCTGTCACCCGCAACGTGCTCTCCGAGATCCGCAACGGGTCCGTGGTGAGCATGCACTTCGGGTACCCCGACACCGTCGCCGCCCTCCCCGCCGTCCTCGACGAACTAGGCCGCCGCGGGCTGCGCGCGGTCACCACCACGGAGCTGCTCAGCTGATGCAACGCACCCTCCAGACCCGCACGCCGGTCCGAGCCCTCGTCTGCTGTGCCGCCCTCGCCGCCCTGGCGGCCTGCGGCTCGGGCAGCACGTCCGGCACCACGTCCGGCAGACCGGCCGCCGCCACCAAGCCCGCCAAGGCCGTCGACTCGCTCGCCCCCGCCCCGGCCCGGGAGAAGATCCCGCCCGGCCTGCCCGGGATGCCGCCGGTCCTCGACCCCCACGACGTCTACGCCGCCGACCGCCCGAACCGGCTCTCCCCGGTCGTGAAGGACTTCCCCTCCCGGGTCTACGTCCCCAACACCAACTCCGACACCGTCTCCGTCATCGACCCCAAGACCTACAAGGTCATCGAGACGATCCCGGTCGGCAACCAGCCCCAGCACGTGGTGCCCTCCTGGGACCTCAAGACCCTGTGGGTCAACAACGACCGCGGCAACACCCTCACCCCCATCGACCCGCGTACCGGCGCGGCCGGCAAGCCGGTCGACGTGCACGACCCGTACAACCTCTATTTCACGCCCGACGGCAAGTACGCCGTGGTCATGGCCTCCCTCGACCGCGAGCTGGTGTTCCGCGACGCGCACACCATGCGCCGCATGAAGACCGTCCCGGTCAGCTGCTACGGCGTCAACCACGCCGACTTCTCCACCGACGGCCGGTACTTCATCGTCTCCTGCGAGTTCAGCGGGGAACTGCTCAAGGTCGACACGGCGAAGATGAAGGTGATCGGACAGCAGAAGCTGCCGTTCCACGGCTCGATGCCGCAGGACGTGAAGATCTCCCCCGACGGCAGACGCTTCTACATCGCCGACATGATGGCCGACGGCGTCTGGGTCCTCGACGGCGACACCTTCGCCACCCCCACCTTCCTGCCCACCGGCAAGGGCGCCCACGGCCTCTACATCAGCCGCGACTCCCGCGAGATGTACATCAGCAACCGGGGCGAGGGCACCGTGTCCGTCTTCGACTTCGAGCGCGGCGAGGTCACCAGGAAGTGGCACCTCCCGCACGGCGGCAGCCCCGACATGGGCGGTGTGTCGGCCGACGGCAAGGTGCTGTGGCTGTCCGGCCGCTACAACTCCGAGGTGTACGCCATCGACACCCGCACCGGCGAACAGCTGGCCCGCATCAAGGTCGGCAGCGGCCCGCACGGCCTCGCCGTCTACCCCCAGCCCGGCCGTTACTCCCTGGGTCACACCGGCATCTTCCGATGAACCGTGCCACAGCGGCCGGTTGTCAATCGCCCGGACACCGGGAGGAGTTGGACCGGGTGGCCGCCGCTCTGCGCGCCGACGTGGCCTGTTAGTTTGACCGGCGTCAGGGCGCCAATACGGCAACGGGCCAACGCAAAAGGGGCGGATCGGTGGCAGACATCGAGGAAGCACGCAAGGAGTTCCAGCGGATCGACCGAAACGGCGACGGGGTCATTACCGCCGCCGAGCTGAAGACGGCGCTGGCCGAGGGGGGCGACTGGAACGTCACGACGGAGGTCGCGGAGGCCATCATCAGGTCCCGCGACCTCAATGGCGACAAGGTGCTGTCGTTCGAGGAGTTCTGGGGCTACCTGGACAGGTGACGAGTGGGTGAGGGGGGTGTCGGTCCGGTGCCGGACCGACACCCCCCTCACCCATTTCCCCCAGTGGGCCATCAGTGGGGCCATCAGTGGGCCATTCACCCGACCACCGGCTCATAGAGTCACCGGTCCGCCACCGGCCCGCCACCGGCCCGCCTCACCGCACGGCAGCGGATCAGCGGAATAGGGACGGGAGTGACGGGGTTGGGGTGTGGGACGGGGAAGCCACACATATGCCTCCATCCCGGAAGGGCCAGTCATGAAGATCGGCATCATCGGCACGGGAAACATCGGCGGCAACCTCACCCGGCGGTTCACCGCCGTCGGCCACCAGGTGGCCGTGGCGAACTCACGCGGCCCGCAGACGCTCACAGCGCTGGCCGAGGAGACCGGCGCGACCCCGGTCCCGGTCGAGGAGGTGGCGCGTGGTGCCGAGGTCGTCGTGGTCACGGTCCCGGTGAAGGCGGTCCCGAAGCTGCCGGCCGGATTGCTGGACGGTGCCGCGCCGGACGTCGCGGTGATCGACACGGGCAACTACTACCCCCAGCAGCGTGACGGCCGTATCGCCGAGATCGAGGACGAGGGCATCACCGAGAGCCGCTGGACGGAGCGCCGGATCGGCCACCCTGTGATCAAGGCGTTCAACAGCACCTTCGCCCAGGACCTGCTGGACCGCCCGCGCCCGGCCGGTGACCCCGAGCGTATGGCGCTCGCGGTCGCGGGTGACGACGCGGCCGCCAAGGCGAAGGTCCGGGCGCTGATCGACGACATCGGCTTCGACACCGTCGACTCGGGCGGCATCGACGACTCCTGGCGCCAGCAGCCCGGCACCCCGGCCTACGGCATCAGGGAGGACGTGGAAGGAGTCAAGAAGGCCCTGGCGGAGGCGTCCCCGGAACGCAGCGCGGACTTCAGGGGCGAGTAAGTCCCGCTCCCCAAGTCCTGCTCTCCAAGTCCCGCTCTCCAAGTCCCGCTCTCTCAGCTCACCTTGGCCCAGGCCCGTAGCGCGGCCTTGTCGGTGAAGGCGGCGACGTCCTTGTCGTGCGGTGCGTCGGTGTACTGGTGGAAACGCCACTTCGCCCGGATCCGCGGATGGCCCGCGGTGACGTAGTCGGCGATCCAGAGTCCGTCCCCGGCGTACGAGGTGGTGTCGATGTTCAGCCAGAAGCTGCGGTTGGTGTAGAGCAACACGCGGTGGTGCGGCCGGAGTTCCTTCACCTTGCGGATGAAGCGGTCCTTCTCGGCGTTGCTCGCACGGGTGCCCTCGCCGGTCGTCTCCCAGTCGACGGCGAGGATGTCACCGGCTCTCTCGGGGGCCTTGGAGACGAAGTACGCGGCCTGGGCGGTGATGTCGCCCGGCCACAGGAAGTGGTAGAAGCCGACGACCAGACCCGCGTCCCGCGCCGTCTTGGTCTGTGCGGCCAGCTTCGAGTTGACGTACGAACGGCCCTCCGTCGCCTTGATGAAGACGAAGGAGAGGCCGTCCGTAGCGAAATCCGAGGACTGGTACGCGCTGACGTCGATGCCGTGGAGCATGCAGGACTTGTGCCCTCTGGCACGCGACAGGAACCTCCACCGCATTCGTACAGCTGTGTCATGTCGTCGAGTCGGCCGCCGAGTTCGGCATCGGGGCGGGTCCGGGCGGGTCCGAGCGGCGGCGCGGGCCGACTCTCCCATTCTGCCCCGGTGCGGGTGATCTTGCCGATACGATGGCGGCAACGGCGAATTGGGGGAGTCCGCGGTGGAACCCTTGACGGGCATGGTGGTCTCGGCTGTCGGCATGGTCGCCTCGGGCGCGCTGTCCGGAGCGGGCGGTGAGACGGGCCGCCGGGTTTCCGAGCGGCTGCACACCCTGCTGACCCGCGCCCGTGTGGAGGACCGTACGGTGCGTACGGCGGCCGGGGACTCCCGCGGCACACCGCCGCCCACGCTCCCGACCACCGGACCCCAACAGACTGCGGCGGCGTTACGCCTGCTCGAACTCGCCCGCAGATCACCCGAGTTCGCCCGCGAACTCACCGACTGGGTGCGCGAGGCAGGCTGGCTGGCACCACGCGCCGTACCCGCCGTCGCACACGGCGCGTCCCGTCCGCAGATGCTGCCCCCGGTGACCGCAGCCTTCACCGACCGCGAGGACGTCCTCGCCGCCGTCAGGGCCCTGCTCGACGACCCGGACCGCGCTTCCGGCGCCCCGGCCGTCGTCGCCCTCACCGGGCCCGGCGGCATCGGCAAGACCGCCGTCGCCGTCCGCTGCGCCCACGATCTGCGCGACCGCTTCCCCGACGCCGCCCTGTACGCGGACCTGCGGGGCGACTCCGCCGCCACGGCCCTCGCCCCGTCCGACGTCCTCGCCCGCTTCCTGGAAAGCCTCGGAGTACCGGCCGCCGCGGTCCCGGGCGACGAGACACGTCAGCGGGATCTGTACCTCGACTGCACGGCCGACCGGCGCATGATCGTCGTTCTGGACAACGCCCACGACGACGCCCAGGTCCTGCCCCTGCTGCCCGGCGCCCCCGGGTGCCTGGTCCTGGTGACCAGCCGCCGCCGTCCGGCCCGGTTGGTGGCCGAGCACGGGGCGCTCCCGCTGACCGTCCGGCCGCTGTCGCCCGCTGACTCGGTACGGCTGCTCACCCGGGTCGCAGGGCGCGGGCGTCCGGCGGAGGGGGAGACCGTGGCGGCAGCCGTCCGGGCGGTGGCGGAGGCGGCCGGCGGGGTGCCGCTCGCGCTGTGCACCACCGGCGCCGGGCTCGCCGTACGGGAGCATCTGGCGTGGGAGCGGGTGGCACGGCAGCTGTCCGACCGGATCGACGGTCCCGACCAGGGGGGTGGTGCCGTGTCCGGCACCGAGGCCAACACCGCAACTGACACCGGCACCGATGCCGTACGCCGTGCCTACGACGTGTCCTACGGCGACCTCGCGCCCGAGTGCGCCGCGCTCTACCGCGCCATCGCGGTGTGGCCGTGGCCCACGGTCACCGTCCCGTGCGCCGCGCACGCCGCAGGGGTGCCGGAGGCCGAGGCGCGGGAGCTGCTGGAGCAACTGGCCCGGGTGCATCTGCTGACCGAGGTCGGCGAGGAGCGCTACCGCTTCCACGACCTCGCCCGCGCCCACGCCCGGGACCTCGCCGTTGCCGAGGACGGCCCCGCCCGTATGGCCGCAGCGGTGCGCCGGGTCACGGTCGGAGAGCTGCGGTTCGCCGCGGAGGCCGACTTCCGGGTGATGCCGAAGCGCTGGCGCCTGGGCCCCGCGTACACCGGCCTCACCCTCCCGCCCGACCGCGAACCGTGCGACGGCAAGCGGGCGTTGGAGGCACTGCGCGAGGAGCGGGAGAACCTCGCCGCCGTCGTCGGGGCCGCCGCGCACCATGGATTCGACGAACACGTATGGCAGTTGTGCGAGGCGATGTGGGGCTTGCATCTGCTGCTCGGCTTTCACGCGCAGTGGATCGACACGCATCTGCTCGGCGTCGAGGCGGCCCGGCGTGGCGCCGCGGAGTTCGGTGACCCGCGTGCGGTGGGCCGGATGCTGGTCCAACTGGCTTTCGCATACATGGGAGTCGGCAGCGCACGAGAGGCCGAGTCAGCGCTCACGGAGGCCGCAGCCGCGGACCAGGCATGTGCTCACCACCGGGGGCAGGCGAGCGCGGTGGAGGCGCTGGGCCTGCTGCGCCTCAAGCAGTGGCGCTACGCGGAGGCGCGGCAGTGTTTCGAGGAGGCGCGGGAGGTGCTGGCGCGCATCGGGGAGCACGATCCCGGCCGGGAGGACGTGCCTCGCGCAACCGCCTTGCTGGAAAACCACATCGGGAGGGCCGAGGCCCGCCAGGGCCACCGCGAGGCCGCTCTCACCCGCCTCAACTCCGCGCTCGCCCTCTTCCGTCGGCTCCCGGGAGGCGGCGACCCGTACAACGAGGGCCGCGTGTACATGAGTCTGGGCGAGGCCCACTTGGACGCGGGGGACCTGGAACAGTCCCGGGTCTGCCTGGACAAGGCCGTCGACGTCATGACGGCCACCGGGGCGGGCCTCCAGCTCGCCGACGCCGCCGAGTTGAGGGCCCGCTGCCATCGACTGGCGGGCCGCCCGGCCGAGGAGGCGGCGGACCTCGGTACGGCGGCCGACTGGTACGAGCGCAACGGCGACGGGGCGGGCCTGGAGCGGGTACGGGCTCGGCTGGCTGAACTGGAGCCGTAAGCAGCCCTGTTCGGCGTTCAGTCGAAGGAGAGCGGTTCGACGCGGACTGGGTGTCCGGTTGCTCCGGTCCGCACGGTGAGCGTGCCGCCGAGGACGCGGGTCAGCGACCGGCCGCCGGTGATCCACGCGTACAACGCGGAGGCGTAGGTGGCCGGATCGCAGGGATCGGCCCGCCCGTCGGCAGCCGCACCGGCCGTCAGCCGTAGCACCTCACCTCCGCGGGTGCCCACGACACACCGGTCCGGCCCGTCGACGTAGGCGACCAGCCCGCAGTACGGATACCGCGCAAGCGCCTCGGCCACCCACGCCCCGGGTGGCCCGAGCCGTGCATCGCTGGCGGCGGCGTACCGTACGACGACATCCGCGATCCGCAGCCGGGAGATCTCCCGGGTCTCCTCGTCGACGACGGTGTGCGCGCTGTCGTAGCCGTCGCACCCGGTGTCGGGGGCGGCCGGGTCACCGACGACGGCGTACCGGACGACCGAGACCTCCGGCGCCTCGGCACCGGACTCCCGCGTGAACACCCGCAACGGCGCGGTGCGGTGGGCGGGTTGATGCGGCGGGAGTGGCAGCGGGTCGAGGAGCGCCGGGTGGCCGTGGGGTTCGTCGATGCCGATGAGGCCGTAGAAGAGGGACCGCAGCAGCGCGGCGGACTCGCCGGGCGTCGAACTGACGTGTTCGGCAAGCTCTTTGTACCGGCTTGGGTAGTGCGTCTCGATGACGGAGTCGATCTGCTCCCGCAGACTGCCGCGCCGGTCGATCCACGGAGCGGTCCGCCCCAGGGCGGCGACGGGGGAGCGCGGGTCGAGATCCTCCTGAGGGAACGATCCGAGGAGGACGGGGACGCCGATGGCCGCCGCGTAGGAGGTGACGCTGGAGTGGTCGCCGAGGACGCAGTCGGCGGCGATCAGCGCCTGCCGCCAGCTGTCGAGCGGCGGTACGGCGTCCAGACCGGCCCGCTGGGCGTTGTCCAGCCAGGCCCGCACCTGGCCGGGGCCGTGGCCGTACCAGATGTTGGGGTGCAGAACGGCGACGGTGCGGTACTCGTCCGCGGGCAGTTCCGTGGCCAGCCGGGACAGCAGCCAGGGCAGCAGATCGCCGCTGCTGTCCTCTTCGGCGGTGCCGCCGAAGAGGGAGCGCGGCGCCCAGGTGGAGCTGACGACGACCAGCCGCTGCCCCGGGGCGACACCGAACGCACGGCGGAAGCGGTCGCGTTGGGGAAGTGCGGCGAGGATGCGGTCGTAGCAGGGGTCACCGGCGAGTACGGCGGTGGGGGCCGCCTCGGGGCACGAGGACCGCAGCCGCTCCAGCTGCTCCGGGTGCGACAGCACGGTCGCGTCGGCGAGCGGCCGCCCGTCCGTCAGGAGCCACTCCGGCGAGAGCCCGAAGACCGGCGCCTGGTGTCTGGTGTCCGGTGTCCGGTGTCCGGTGTCCGGTGTGGCCAATTTCTTATTGTATCCGACACCGTGTGACAGAACCGCCAACTTACCTTGTATGGTCGCAAGTTGACCGCCGTAGCTGGCGGACACGGCCAGATCGAACCGAGTCTGTCCGACCTGCTCCCACGGCAGCACCGGCAGCCCGGCCCCCTCCAGCAACTCGCTCACCCCGGCCTGGAAGGGCGACGACCCCGTGCAGGTGGCGAAGAGCTGCACCCTCAGATCGCTGTGGAACAGCGGCAGTACATCCAACAACCGCGTCGCGGACGTCACGTTGTGCACGACGAACAGCACCCGCCGGCACCCGGCCCGTGTCACCCACCGCCCGGCATCCACCCCGACAGGCACCCGCAGCCATCCGGCCCCTTGTCTCACCCCAGCCCCTCCCGGCCGCCGCCCGGTCAGACCTTGACCGCGCGTACACCCCGGCCGCACAGCATCAGCAGGTCTTCCGGGTCCGAGGTCAGGACGGTCACGGGGGCGGGAGAGGCGAGGGCGGTGGCGGCCACGATGGCATCCAGAGCGTACTTGTGGCCGTGCAGGCCGGCCGCGGCGAGCAGCTTGCTCGCATGGCGTGCGACGGCCTCGGTGGGCGGGACGATGTTCACGCGGGAGACGGCGTAGTCGAAGCGGGCCTGATGGGTCCTGGGGTCCCGGGCTTCGACGAGGGTCACCGAGCTGACCACGACGCGGATGTCCTCTGCCTCGGCCGCGGCCAGCCATTCGGTGAGTTCCGGCGTGCGGCGTACCAGGCCGGACAGGCCCTCGCAGTCCAGGACGAGCGTGCCGCTCACGCGGCGTCCACCGAGCTGGCCGCGTCGCCGCGCAGAACGGCACGCTTGGCCTCGACGGCCGCCGGGTCGACGGGACCGTGCTCGGTCTCGGCGTCCTCGATGAGCTCACGCAGCCGGTCGCGCTCCAGCTGACGCTGGATGAGGGCTTCGACGTAGGCGGACATACCGCGCTTGCCGGTGCGCGCCCTGAGCGCCGCGATGGTCCCCTCGTGGAGGGAGACCGAGACCGGACGTACGGGGCCTTCACCGGGGTTCGGAGGGAGAGCCATGAGCCTTACTTTAACAAAAGACTTGTTATTCCGTGCGGCCGCCGGAGGTGTCAGCACTCGATGATGTTCACCGCCAGCCCGCCCCGGGCCGTCTCCTTGTACTTCACCGACATGTCCGCGCCGGTGTCCTTCATGGTCTTGATGACCTTGTCCAGGGACACCTTGTGTGAGCCGTCCCCGCGCATCGCCATGCGCGCCGCGGTGACCGCCTTCACCGCGGCCATGCCGTTGCGCTCGATGCAGGGGATCTGGACGAGCCCCCCGACCGGGTCGCAGGTGAGGCCGAGGTTGTGCTCCATGCCGATCTCCGCGGCGTTCTCGACCTGTTCCGGGGTGCCGCCCAGCACCTCGGCGAGGGCGCCGGCCGCCATGGAGCAGGCGGAGCCCACCTCGCCCTGGCAGCCCACCTCGGCGCCGGAGATGGACGCGTTCTCCTTGAACAGCATGCCGATCGCGCCCGCGGCGAGGAGGAAGCGGATCACGCCCTCCTCGTCGGCGCCGGGAACGAAGTTGATGTAGTAATGCAGCACCGCCGGGATGATCCCGGCCGCGCCGTTGGTGGGGGCGGTGACCACCCGGCCGCCCGCCGCGTTCTCCTCGTTCACCGCCATCGCGTACAGCGTGATCCACTCCATCGAGCGGGCCAGCGCGTCGCCCTCCGCGCGGAGTTGACGTGCCGTCATCGCCGCACGGCGGCGCACCTTCAGCCCGCCCGGCAGGATGCCCTCCCGGGACAGCCCGCGCGCCACGCACTCCCGCATCACCCGCCAGATCTCCAGCAGGCCCGCGCGGATCTCCTCCTCGGTGCGCCAGGCGCGCTCGTTCTCCAGCATCAGCGAGGAGATCGACAGACCGGTCTCCCAGGTGCGGCGCAGCAGTTCGTCACCGGTGCGGAAGGGGTACTTCAGGACCGCGTCGTCCAGCACGATGCGGTCGGCGCCCACCGCGTTCTCGTCCACCACGAAGCCGCCGCCCACCGAGTAGTACGTCTTCGCCAGCAGCTCCGCGCCCGAGGCGTCGTACGCCCGCAGGGACATGCCGTTCGCGTGGTAGGGGAGCGTCTTGCGGCGGTGCAGGACGAGGTCGTCGTCGCAGGAGAAGGCGATCTCGTGGTCGCCGAGGAGACGGATCCGGCCCGTCGACCGGATCGCCTCCACCCGGTCGTCGGCCGTGTCGACGTCGACCGTGCGCGGGGAGACGCCCTCCAGACCGAGCAGCACCGCCTTGGGCGTGCCGTGCCCGTGACCGGTCGCGCCCAGCGAGCCGTACAGCTCCGCGCGCAGCGAGGCCACCGGCTCCAGCAGCCCCTCGTTGCGCAGCCGGCGGGCGAACATGCGCGCCGCGCGCATCGGGCCCACCGTGTGGGAGCTGGACGGGCCGATACCGACCGAGAACAGGTCGAAGACCGAGATGGCCACGGGACTCCTCCGGGCGGGAAGGGGGGTGGTGATGCGGGTGAGGGTGCGCATACGGGTCAAGTGGATCAGGTACTCAGGTACTCAGGGGATCTGGACGTCGGGACATCGGGAAATCAAGGGAGCGGCACCGCGCTCACAGGAGGCTTGCTGTGTCCAGTGTGCGCGGTGCCGCTTGAAAGCGGTTGAACCGGGGGTGACTACTTGCCCAGCTCCGGGTACAGCGGGTGCTTCTCGGTCAGCGCCGTCACCCGGGCACGCAGGGCCGCCGCGTCGTCCGCCCCGAACGGGGACGGAGCCTTCAGCGCCTCGGCGATCACGTCCGCGACCTCGGCGAAGTCCTCCGCCGTGAAGCCGCGGGTGGCCAGTGCCGGGGTGCCGATGCGCAGGCCCGACGTGACCATCGGCGGGCGCGGGTCGTCCGGCACCGCGTTGCGGTTGACGGTGATGCCGACCTCGTGGAGCCGGTCCTCGGCCTGCTGCCCGTCCAGCTCGGACTCACGCAGGTCGACCAGGATCAGATGGACGTCGGTGCCACCGGACAGCACGTTCACCCCGGCCGCCCGGGCGTCCGGCGCGGTGAGCCGTTCGGCGAGGATCCGCGCGCCCTCCAGCGTGCGGTGCTGGCGCTCCTTGAACTCCTGAGAGGCGGCGACCTTGAAGGACACCGCCTTGGCCGCGATCACATGCTCCAGCGGGCCGCCCTGGAAGCCCGGGAACACGGACGAGTTCAGCTTCTTCGCGAAATCCTTCTTCGCGAGGATGATGCCGCCGCGCGGGCCGCCCAGCGTCTTGTGCGTGGTGGAGGTGACGACATCGGCGTACTCGACCGGGTTCGGGTGCAGGCCCGCCGCGACCAGACCGGCGAAGTGCGCCATGTCCACCCACAGATACGCCCCGGCCTCGTCGGCTATCCGGCGGAACTCCGCGAAGTCGAGCTGCCGCGGGTACGCCGACCAGCCCGCGATGATCACCTTCGGCCGGTGCTCCTTGGCGAGCTGCTCGACCTCCGCCATGTTGACCAGACCGGTGCCGGGATCGACGTGGTAGGCGACGACGTCGAACTGCTTGCCGGAGAAGTTCAGCCGCATCCCGTGGGTGAGGTGGCCGCCGTGCGCCAGGTCCAGGCCCAGGATCGTGTCGCCGGGCTGGGCCAGCGCGAACAGGGCCGCCTGGTTGGCGGAGGCGCCCGAGTGCGGCTGGACGTT
Source organism: Streptomyces sp. YIM S03343 (assembly GCF_054729195.1). Taxonomy (NCBI): domain Bacteria; kingdom Bacillati; phylum Actinomycetota; class Actinomycetes; order Kitasatosporales; family Streptomycetaceae; genus Streptomyces; species Streptomyces sp. YIM S03343. The sequence continues at coordinate 2,859,867 of NZ_JBPUKX010000001.1, read as the reverse complement.
GGCGTACTCGGCGCCGAACAGCTCCTTCAGCCGGTCGATGGCGATCTGCTCGGCGACGTCGACGTGCTCGCAGCCGCCGTAGTAGCGGCGTCCGGGGTAGCCCTCGGCGTACTTGTTGGTGAGGACCGAGCCCTGCGCCTCCATCACCGCGAGCGGGGCGAAGTTCTCGGAGGCGATCATCTCCAGGGTGGACTGCTGGCGCTCCAGCTCGGCGTCGACCGCGGCGGCGACCTCCGGGTCGAGCTCGTGCAGCGGCGTGTTCAGGACGGACATGCGGCTACGACTCCTCGCCGGCGGTGTAGGCGGTGTACTCGTCGGCGGAGAACAGGTCCTCCGGCGCCGACGCGGCACGCACCCTGAACAGCCAGCCGCCCTCGAAGGGTTCGGAGTTCACCAGCGAGGGGTCGTCCACCACGTCCTCGTTGACCGCGGTGATCTCACCGGTGACCGGGGCGTACAGCTCGGACACCGACTTCGTCGACTCCAGCTCGCCGCAGGGCTCGCCCGCGGTCACCGTGTCGCCGACCGCCGGGAGCTGGACGTACACCACGTCACCGAGGGCGTTGGCCGCGTGCTCGGTGATGCCGACCGTCGACACGCCGTCCTGGGCGGCCGACAGCCACTCGTGTTCCTTGCTGTAGCGGAACTGCTGGGGGTTGTTGCTCATGACGTGAATTCTCCTGTACGCGAAGGACTGCGGTGACCGTGGTGACGGCAGAGACGATGATGGGCATAACTGCGACCATCCTGACCATCCTGACCACCCTGACCACCCTGACCACCCTGACCACTGTGACCGGTGGTGACCCTGCTGTGACCGCTGTGCCTGCGGCGGCAGAGGTGACTGTGGTGGCAGCAGTGATCGAGGCGACCGTGCGGGCTGTGCCCGGGCCGCCGGGGCGCGGTGGGCGCGCCCCGGGGAGACGGCTCGCGGAGAAGGCTCGTGGAGACGGCTCAGGCCGATCGCTACTTCTGGCGCCGGTAGAACGGCAGCGCCACGACCTCGTACGGCTCATGGCTGCCGCGGATGTCCACCCCGACCCCCGCCGTGCCCGGCGCCGAGTGCGCGGCGTCGACGTAGGCCATCGCGATCGGCCTGCCCAGCGTCGGGGACGGCGCCCCGGAGGTGACCTCGCCGATCACCTCGCCCCCGGCGACCACCGGGTACCCGGCGCGCGGCACCCGGCGGCCCTCGGCGACCAGGCCGACCAGGACGCGCGGCGGGCTCGCGGTGGCGCGCTCGGCGGCGGCCAGCAGCGCCTCGCGCCCCACGAAAGCGCCCTCCTTGCCGAACTTCACCACCCGGCCGAGCCCGGCGTCGAACGGCGTGAGCGCGGTGGACAGCTCGTGCCCGTACAGCGGCATGCCCGCCTCCAGGCGCAGCGTGTCACGGCAGGAGAGACCGCACGGGACCAGACCGGCCGACGCGCCCGCCTCGGTCAGCGCCTTCCACAACTTCACGGCGTCGGCCGGGGCGACGAACAGTTCGAAGCCGTCCTCGCCGGTGTACCCGGTGCGCGCGATCAGTGCCGGGACACCGGCGACGGTGCCGGGGAGTCCGGCGTAGTACTTCAGCCCGTCGAGGTCGGCGTCGGTCAGGGACTTCATGATGCCGGGGGACTCGGGGCCCTGGACGGCGAGGAGGGCGTAGTTGTCGCGGTCGTCGCGCACCTCGGCGTCGAAGCCCGTGGAGCGCTCGGTCAGCGCGTCCAGCACCACCTGGGCGTTGGACGCGTTGGCGACCACCATGTACTCGGTCTCGGCGAGCCGGTAGACGATCAGGTCGTCGAGGATGCCGCCGTCGGCCCGGCAGATCATCGTGTAGCGGGCCCGGCCCACGGCCAGCGCGGCGAGGTCGCCGACCAGCGCGTGGTTCAGCAGGGCGCCGGCCTGCGTGCCGGTCACCGTGATCTCACCCATGTGGGAGAGGTCGAACAGTCCGGCCCGGGTGCGTACGGCGTTGTGCTCGTCGCGCTCGGAGCCGTAGCGCAGCGGCATGTCCCAGCCGGCGAAGTCGGTCATCGTCGCGCCGAGCGAGCGGTGCAGGGCGTCCAGCGCGGTACGGCGCGGAGCCGCGGGGGCGGCGGGAAAGGCGGCAGGGGACAGGGCAGGGTCGGTGCTGCTCATCGGTCGTCTCCAAAGGCAAGGCGAAGCAAGACATGACAAGGGCGGGGGTCGGTCCTCGTCCTCCCCATCTGTCATCGGAACCTGAGAGGTTCGCCGTGACTCGTGGGCGCTCCCCACGGGGGTCGCCCATGCCACGGTTTGCACCTTGGGTGGGGCCGCCGGAGCCGGAGTACCGGAGTACCGCGGCGGCGGCCCGCTTTTCAGATGTGCCTCGCCCGCGCGGTATCGGGGCCTGAGAGATTCAAGGGAGGGACTTGCTCCTTCGGCGTCCCCGGAGCGCTCTGTCCGAGCGCCGCAGGGAACTCTCCCGCGCGGATTCAAGCGGCCGGTATGCAGTTGGCGCGGACATCATCGCACGCGTCCCGGGGGGACGGCAGGGCGGGCGCGGGAGCGGAATCGGCTCCGGCGGCGGCCGGAAAACGGCGCCCCGCGATGGCCGGATAAGAGTGGGCCGAGAGGGGGCCGTCATTTGCGAACCGGATTGACGCTACTGACGTCGCAATGCAAGGCAATCGGCGGCGGCGGGCATTGAATGCCGGGGTGATGGTGGGGGTGACACCTGTAAAGCGCCGTGTTGCTGCTGACGCCGGAATGCGCGGCGAGGGTGTGTCGACATCTGTGACCCGTCTGTTGCTCCTTACGGACCGGCCGCGGAACTCTGTGGATTACCTTCTCTTTACAGTCGAGGGGCACAACGCCGTCGGGACCCAAGGGGAACCCAAGGAACAACCAGGGGGGAACCAGGGAACGCTCAAGGGAGTACGCGAAGGCCCGAGGAAGGCCCGAGGGACATCCGAGGGAAGCCCGGGAGAGGCCCGAGGGAAGTCCAGGGGAGGACGAGTAAGTGAAGACCACAGTGAAAAGGACGACGACCGCATACGCCACGACCACGGGGGTCGCCCTGTCGGGACAGCCCACCGCCCCCGCCCGCGAGCGCCGCGCCGAGCGCCCCGAGCCGGTCGTCCGCGACCTGCGCGAACGCGCCGGACACAGCCCGCACGGCCTGGTCTTCGGCCCCCGTGACCTCGTCGTCGTCACCGGCCTGCCCGGCAGCGGCAAGTCCACCCTCATGCACCGCGCGGTCCGCGGCACACGCGTCGACTCCCAGGACACCCGCGACCGCTGGGCGGACCGCCTGCCCCGCTGCCTCCCGTACGCCCTCTACCGCCCTGTGGTCCGTCTCGCCCACTACGCCGGACTGCGCAGCGCCCTGCGCACCGGCCGAGGTGTCGTGGTGCACGACTGCGGCAGCCAGGCCTGGGTCCGCGGCTGGCTGGCCCGCGAGGCCCGGCGCCGGGGCGGCACCCTGCATCTGCTGCTCCTCGACGTCACCCCGGACACCGCCCTCCAGGGCCAGCTCGACCGCGGCCGGGGCGTCTCGCGCTACGCCTTCCTGCGCCACCGGCGCGCCACCGCCCGGCTGCTGCACGCCGTGGAACGCGGTGACCTGCCCGAGGGCTGCGGCGCGGCGGTGCTCCTCGACCGGGACGCGGTGGACGCGCTGCGACGGGTGACCTTCGCGGGATGAGGCGGGTGACCTTCGCGGGATGAGGCGGGTGACCGTCGCGGGATGAATGGGGTGAGTGGGGTGAACGGACCGACCCGGCCGGACCCGGGCCCGGCACCCGCTAGCCTTTCAGCCACAGCAGTGGACCCCAGCAGGCGGTAGAACAGATGGACTTCCCGGCGGCGGACTTTCCCGCGGACTACCCGGCGCAGACACACCCCCATCCGCACGGCGGTTGGCCCGGCAACGAACTGGAGGAGGTGCTCTCCGCCTCCCTCGGCGTACCCTCGGCCGCCGGCCGTGTCGTCGAGGTCCTCGGCCGCAGCTTCCTCTGGGTGCCCCTGCCCAACGGCGGCGGCCCGCAGAGCGGCCCCCTCGACCTGCCCACCATGGAGATCGCCGGCCAGGCGTACGTCCCGGTGTTCAGCTCGGAGGAGCAGTTCCGCCAGGTCGTCGGCTCCCATATGTCGTTCACCGTCGCGCCCGCCACCGAGTTCGCCCGCGGGCTGCCCGCCCAGATCGGCCTCGCCCTCAACCCGGACGGCGTCGTCGGTGTGCCCCTGCCCCCGGCCGCCGTCGCCGAGGTCGCCCGCAGCGGCCGTACCGAACTCGACGGACCGACCGGCGGCGGCCGTGTCCGTCTCTTCGAACCCGACTGGCAGGACGACCCGGTCGAGTTCCTCGCCGCCGCATCCGCCGAGTTCGGCGCCACGGGCGTCGTCCTCAGCGCCCGGCGCTGCCTCGCCGTCATCGAGACCGCCGACCCCGTCATGTTCATCGGCGTCGAACTCACCCAGTGGGAGGGCGAACTGCGGGAACTCCCGCTCGACGCCCTCGGCCGCGCCCTCGGCCGCGTCGCCGTCCCCTGGCCGGTCAACCTCGTCCTCCTCGACGTGGCCCAGGACCCCGTCGGCGACTGGCTGAAGCAACACGTACGCCCCTTCTACCAGTACGGCCAGTAGCGCGGGGGCCGTCGCCCGGCCCGACAACTGTGCAGTTCCGGGGACTGAAGTGCCCTGAAGGGGCGCGGGGCTGTACCGACATGCGGCTCCGCCGCGACGGGGGTACCTCCCTACTCGAACGAAGTTGAGAGCTCGGGGGAACGACCAGCCACGACGGCGCCGCAGACGACGAACGACAGACGACAACGCCACATCACGGCACTCTCAGCGGAGCGCCCGGCCCTTAAGCTGGTTTCATATCCGGGGCAACTTAGTGGAGGGGCGGTACAGGTGAGCGCGAGCGGCACCGCGACCGGACAGGTCGAGCACATGGTGCGCCAGGTGACGCCCGGGCGCTACGACGCCTACGAGGCCCTCCTGCGCGCCCTCGCCAGCCCCTCCTCCGGCCAGGTCTGGATGCTCCTGTGGCACGGTCAGGCCGGCTCCCCGGACGCCCAGTACGGCACCATGGAGGTCGGCGGCTACGGCTACGCGCCCTGCGTCACCTCCGCCCAGGAACTGTCGGCCAGCGGCTGGAGCCGGTCGTACGAGGTCGTCGACGGACTCGACGTCGCCCGCACCCTCTACCCCGACCACTACGGCCTCTGGCTCAACCCGCACGCCCCCGGGGGCGGTGTCGGCGTCCCGTGGCCCGACCTCCGCCGTATCGCCACCGGCCTCGACCGCCAGCCCGCCGGACCCCTGCGGCTGTCGGAACCCGGCATCGCCATCCCTCAGTTCTACGCCCTCCTCACCCAGAACGCCCACCGCACCCCGGCCCTCCGCTCCCTGCGCCGCGCCTGGGTACAGCCCGCCCTCGGCGCGCCCTACCTGGCCATCGGCCTCGACGTCTACGACACCTCGCCGCCCTCGGTCGACTCCGTGCGGGCGATGATGCAGCAGTCCATCGGCGCCGTGCCCGACGGGCTGCCGGTGTCCACGGTGGCCATGTCGGACGACTTCGACCCGGTGGTGATGTGGCTGCGCGCCAATGCCCGGCCGTTCTATGACCGTGAGGCCCATGGCGGGGCGGGCGCGGGGGCCGCCGCGGGGACGGGGTACGGGTTCCCGCCGGCTGGCGGTTACTGACCCCTCCTGTTCTGTTTGCTCGGTCGCCTCCGGGGCGCTTTGTGCCGCCCCTACGGCTCCCTCGCGGCCGACGCGTAGGCACAGCTCACGGGGGTGGGCCCTTGCCCTCGGGACACGTGACGCCGTCGGGATGTGTGGCGGGACGCCGTAGGGACACAGGACGCCGCCGCCACCCGTCAAGCCCGCCCGAAGCGGCGCAACGTGGAGATGCGTCACGCCGTAGAAAGGTTCCGGGGTTGGGCCGGGCCCCCTCCGCACCTGTTGACGCAGCTCGCCCCCCACCGCGCCCTCACGTGGCCCCCAACCCCCACCTCACCTGGCAGAATCCCCATCTGAGTCCTATTGACGCGCCTTCTTCGATAAGGCCATTGCCCGCAATGTGAGACGGGTATTGACGGGACTTCTGCATTCCGATAATCGCGCACGCGTATCCGCCGGATTTCATGCCACTGCCCTCCCTCGGACCGCGCCCGTGACCGAGCCTGCGGGCTGCCGCTATACGATCTGGTCAGTCCCGGTGCAACCCCTTTTCGCGCCGTCCGGCCGTCGGTGGGAGCCCTGGGGTGGTCAATACCTTTTCGAATCGGCCGTAAGATTCACTCAGCAAACACTTTCTCTACGCACGTAGACACAGTGACGTGTCCGAAGCGTGCCGAATTGCCGTTGAGTCGCCAACTGCTCCACATCCGGTACGCGCTACCCAGCGTTCGGATAACGGAATCCCCAGCAGTGCATCACGGTTGCGCATACATTCTCCGTCAGATCTGGCGGGTGATCGCAACCACGCTGAAGACTCCCGGTTCAAGCACATAGGGTCCTCTGACCCCGTGGACTAAGTAAGACGACAAACCCGCACAGAGCGGCAGGCGCAGCCGGTCACCACCGGCGAGAGGGGTCTGGTCACAGTGACCGCACCGATCGAGACCACCGGGGCGGCAGCCGAGGCACAGCCAGAAGCTGTCCTCGAGGGTGCCGGTAAGGGGCAGATCGAGGGCCGTTCCCTTGGACAGATCGCCTGGACTCGGTTCAAAAAGGACAGAGTTGCCGTCGTTGGCGGCGTCATCGTCATCCTGCTGATCCTGCTCGCGGTCCTGTCCCGCCCGATCCAGTCCATGTTCGGCCTGGACCCGAACGCCTTCCACCAGGACCTGATCAGCCCCGACACCTCGCTGCCCAAGAGCGGCTGGGGCGGTATGAGCCTGGAGCACCCGCTGGGCGTCGACCCGAAGTTCGGCCGCGACATCGCCACCCGCATCCTGGAGGGCTCCTGGGTGTCACTGGTGGTCGCCTTCGGCGCCACGGTGCTGTCCAACGTGATCGGCGCCATCCTCGGTGTCGTCGCCGGCTACTACGGCGGGCGCACCGACACGTTCATCAGCCGTCTGATGGACATCTTCCTGGCCTTCCCGCTGCTGCTCTTCGCGATCGCCATCTCCGCGACCCTGCAGGGCGGTGCGTTCGGCCTCAACGGGCTGCCGCTGCACCTCAGCGTGCTGATCTTCGTCATCGGCTTCTTCAACTGGCCCTACCTGGGCCGTATCGTGCGCGGCCAGACCCTGGCCCTGCGCGAGCGTGAGTTCATCGACGCATCCCGGGGCATGGGCGCCAAGGGCCCGTACATCGTGTTCCGGGAGCTGATGCCCAACCTGGTCGGTCCGATCATCGTCTACTCGACGCTGCTGATCCCGACCAACATCCTCTTCGAGGCTTCCCTGAGCTTCCTCGGCGTCGGCATCCAGCCGCCCCAGGCGTCCTGGGGCGGCATGCTCCGGGACGCGGTCACGTACTACCAGGTCGACCCCCAGTACATGATCGTGCCCGGCCTCGCCATTTTTGTGACCGTCCTGGCGTTCAACCTGCTGGGCGACGGTCTCCGTGATGCTCTCGACCCGCGCAGCCGCTGACGCCTGCCGCAGAGAGCCTGACAAAGTTTCCGACAATGAAGGGGAACCAGCCCATCATGCGAAGGTCAGCGCTGGCCGCCATTGCGGCCATCGGAAGTGCGAGTCTGCTGGTCGCAGGCTGCAGCAAGGCCGATGACAACTCTAACGACAACGGCTCCGGCTCCGCCGCTGCCAACGCCGCTACCAAGGACGTGGTCAACGCCTCCTCGAAGAAGGGCGGGACGCTCACCTACGAGCTGTCCGACGTTCCGGACTCCTTCGACCCCGGCAACACGTACTACGCGTACATGTACAACCTCAGCCGGCTCTACGCCCGCCCGCTGATGACCTTCCAGCCCGGTGCCGGTTCCAAGGGCAACACCCTGGTCCCCGACCTCGCGGCCAGCAAGGGTGTGCCGAGCGACGGCGGCAAGACCTGGACGTACAAGCTGCGCAGCGGCCTGAAGTACCAGGACGGCACGGCGATCACCTCGAAGGACGTCAAGTACGCCGTCGAGCGCTCCAACTTCGCGCGTGACGTGCTCTCCCTCGGCCCGAACTACTTCCAGGTGTTCATGGCCGACAGCGCCAAGTACAAGGGCCCCTACAAGGACAAGAGCGCCAAGGGCCTGTCCTCCATCGAGACCCCGGACGACACGACGGTCGTCTTCCACCTGAAGCAGGCCTTCCAGGAGTTCGACTACCTGGTCGCCGCCCCGCAGACGGCCCCGGTCCCGCAGTCCAAGGACAACGGCGTCGACTACGTCAAGAACATCGTGTCCTCGGGCTCGTACAAGTTCCAGAGCTACTCCGAGGGCAAGAGCGCCGTCCTCGTGCGCAACGAGAACTGGGACCCGAAGACCGACCCGCTGCGCAAGCAGCTGCCGGACAAGATCGTCGTCAACCTGAAGGTCAACGCCGAGACGATCGACAAGGACGTCCTCGCCGGCGACGCGATAGACCTCGGTGGCACCGGCGTCCAGGCCGCGACCCAGGCGCAGATCCTCACGGACTCCGCCAAGAAGGCGAACTCCGACAACACCTACGGTGGCCGCCTGGTCTACATGGCGATCAACACCAAGGTGAAGCCGTTCGACAACGTCGCCTGCCGCAAGGCCGTGCAGTACGCGATCGACAAGGTCTCCGTCCAGACCGCCGAGGGCGGTCCGGTCCGCGGTGACGTCGCCACCACCGTCCTCCCGCCGGACATCCCCGGCTACTCGAAGTCGGACGTCTACGCCTCCACCGGCAGCAAGGGCGACACCGCCAAGGCCAAGGAGCAGCTGAAGGCCTGCGGCAAGACGGCCATCAGCACCAACATCTCGGCCCGTTCCGACCGTCCGCAGGAGGTCGACGCCGCCACGGCGATCATCAACTCCCTGAAGAAGGTCGGCATCAACGCCACCCTCAAGCAGTACCCGTCGGGCAAGTACTTCACCGACTACGCGGGTGTCCCGAAGTTCACCGAGAAGCAGAACATCGGCCTGATCATGATGCAGTGGGGCGCCGACTGGCCGTCCGGCTACGGCTTCCTGCAGCAGATCCTGAACGGCAGCGCCATCGGTGCCTCCGGTAACACCAACCTGTCGCAGTACGACAACAAGGACGTCAACAACCTCCTGTCGAAGGCGATCGCGACGCAGGACACCACCGCGCGCAACGCCCTGTACACGGAGATCGACAAGAAGACGATGGACGACGCCGTCCTCGTGCCGCTGACCTACTTCAAGGTCCTGCTGGCCCGCCCGAAGGCCACCAACCTGGTGTCCACGGCGGCCTTCAGCGGCCAGTACGACTACCTCAACATCGGCGTCGAGTCGAAGTAGCAGCCCCGGAAGGCAGGTGAAGGCATTGGTGCCCGCGGGCCGCGAGGCCCGCGGGCACCAGCGCCGATCCCCGTGATCTCGTACATCCTCCGCCGGACGTTCGCGGCAGTGATCCTGCTGCTGATCGTCTCAGCGGTCACTTTTGCCATCTTCTTCCTCCTGCCGCGACTCGCCGGCCAGACAGCGGACCAGCTGGCGCAGCAGTACATCGGCAAGAGCCCGTCGAAGGCGGACGTCGTAGCGGTCAAGCACAACCTCGGTCTGGACCAGCCCGTCTATGTCCAGTACTGGCACTTCATCAAGGGGATCGTCTCCGGCGCCACCTACGACCTCGGCCCCACCACCGCGCACTGCGACGCGCCGTGCTTCGGCTACTCCTTCAAGACCCACCAGGCGGTCTGGCCCGACCTCACCTCCCGCATCCCCGTCACCGCCTCGCTGGCGGCGGGCGCGGCCGTGATGTGGCTGGTCTCCGGTGTGACCATCGGTGTCATCTCCGCGCTGAAGCCGCGCTCGTTCTTCGACCGCACCTTCATGGGTGTCGCGCTCGCCGGTGTCTCGCTGCCCATGTTCTTCACGGGCAACCTGGCACTGCTGCTCTTCACCTATCAGTGGCCGATCTTCGGCCGCACCTACGTCCCGTTCACCGAGAACCCCGCCCAGTGGGCCAACACCCTCTTCCCCGCGTGGTGCTCGCTCGCCCTCCTGTACTCCGCCATCTACGCGCGGCTCACCCGCTCGGGCATGCTGGAGACGATGAACGAGGACTTCATCCGCACGGCCCGCGCCAAGGGCCTGCGGGAGCGCACCGTGGTGACCCGGCACGGACTACGGGCCGCTCTCACCCCGATCATCACCGTCTTCGGCATGGACCTCGGTCTGCTGCTCGGCGGTGCCGTGATCACCGAAACCGTGTTCTCGTTGCACGGCGTCGGCCAGTACGCGGTACAGGGCATCACCGACAACGACCTGCCCAAGATCCTCGGCGTGACCCTGCTCGCAGCCGCCTTCGTCGTCATCGCAAACCTCCTGGTGGACGTGCTCTACGCCGCCGCCGACCCGAGGGTGAGGCTCTCGTGACCGAACTCTCCAAGACCGGCGCCGCTGTCGGCGAGCCCACCGGCTCGCCCTCCAAGGCCCCGAGCGCCTTCCTCGAAGTCCGTGACCTCAAGGTGCACTTCCCGACTGACGACGGCCTCGTCAAGTCCGTCGACGGGCTCAGCTTCCAGCTGGAGAAGGGCAAGACCCTCAGCATCGTCGGCGAGTCCGGCTCCGGGAAGTCCGTCAGCTCGCTCGCCATCATGGGCCTGCACCGGCTCGGCGCCCGCGGCAAGAACGTCCAGATGTCCGGCGAGATCTGGCTGGACGGCAATGAGCTCGTGGGCGCCTCCCCGGGCGAGGTCCGCAGGCTGCGCGGTCGCGAGATGGCGATGATCTTCCAGGACCCGCTGTCCGCGATGCACCCGTACTACAAGGTCGGCGACCAGATCGTCGAGGCCTACCGGGTCCACCACGACGTCAGCAAGAAGGTCGCCCGCAAGCGCGCCATCGAGATGCTCGACCGCGTCGGCATCCCCGAGCCCGCCAAGCGGGTCGACGGCTACCCGCACGAGTTCTCCGGCGGTATGCGCCAGCGCGCCATGATCGCCATGGCCCTGGTAAACAACCCCGAGCTGCTCATCGCGGACGAGCCGACCACCGCCCTCGACGTGACCGTCCAGGCGCAGATCCTCGACCTGATCCGCGACCTCCAGAAGGAGTTCGGCTCCGCGGTCATCCTCATCACGCACGACCTCGGCGTGGTCGCCGAGATCGCCGACGACGTCCTTGTGATGTACGGCGGCCGGTGCGTGGAACGCGGCCCGGTCGGCGACATCTTCGAGCAGCCGCAGCACCCGTACACCTGGGGCCTGCTCGGCTCGATGCCCCGCATCGACCGCGAGACCTCCGACCGGCTCACCCCGGTCAAGGGCCAGCCGCCGAGCCTCATCAACGTCCCGTCCGGTTGCGCCTTCCACCCGCGCTGCCCCTACGCGGACATCCCCAAGGGGAACGTCACCCGCACGGTGCGCCCCGAGTTGCAGCAGGTGAGCACCGGCCACTGGTCCGCCTGCCACCTCTCGGCGGAGGACCGCACGCGGATCTGGACCGAAGAGATTGCGCCGAAGCTGTGAGTGAGACCAAGAAGACGGAAGGCGCCGGTGAGGCCGTGATCCCGCAGCAGTCACCGGCCGCCGAGGGACGCAAGGGTCCCAAGGACGCCGAGGTGCTGCTCAAGGTCGAGGGCCTGAAGAAGCACTTCCCCATCAAGAAGGGGATCCTCCAGCGCCAGGTCGGCGCCGTGAAGGCCGTCGACGGCATCGACTTCGAGGTCCGCAAGGGCGAGACCCTCGGCGTCGTCGGCGAGTCCGGCTGCGGCAAGTCGACCATGGGCCGGGTCATCACCCGCCTCCAGGACCCGACGGGCGGCACGATCCACTTCGAGGGCCGGGACATCACGCACCTGAGCACCGGGAAGATGCGCCCGCTGCGCCGCGACATCCAGATGATCTTCCAGGACCCGTACGGCTCCCTGAACCCGCGTCACACCATCGGCTCGATCGTCTCGGCGCCCTTCCGGCTCCAGGGCGTGGAGCCCGAGGGCGGCATCAAGAAGGAGGTCCAGCGCCTCCTGGAGCTGGTGGGCCTCAGCCCCGAGCACTACAACCGCTACCCGCACGAGTTCTCCGGCGGCCAGCGCCAGCGCATCGGCATCGCCCGCGCCCTGGCCCTCAAGCCGAAGCTGGTCGTGGCCGACGAGCCGGTCTCCGCGCTCGACGTGTCCATCCAGGCGCAGGTGGTCAACCTCATGGACGACCTCCAGCAGGAGCTCGGCCTGACGTACGTGATCATCGCGCACGACCTCTCCGTGGTCCGGCACGTCTCGGACCGTATCGCGGTGATGTACCTCGGCAAGATCGTCGAACTGGCCGACCGCACCTCGCTGTACGAGGCGCCGATGCACCCGTACACCAAGGCCCTGATGTCGGCCGTGCCGGTGCCGGACCCGAAGCGCCAGGGCGGCAAGAGCGAGCGCATCCTGCTGCGCGGCGACGTGCCCTCGCCGATCGCCCCGCCGAGCGGCTGCCGGTTCCACACCCGGTGCTGGAAGGCCACGGAGATCTGCCGGACGACCGAGCCGCAGCTCATCGAGCTGAAGCCCGGTCAGCGGGTCGCCTGCCACCACCCCGAGAACTTCGAGGACCTGGCGCCGCGGGACACCGTCCTGCTGACGGAGGCCAAGGAGGCGGCGGAGTTGGTGCATGAGGCGGACACGGCGGTGGCTGCGGAGGCCGATGTCGCTGCTGAAGCCGAGGCCGAGGCCGCTGCTGAGGCTCAGGCCGAGCCGGAGGCCGGGGCTGCAGAGGCCGAGCCCGAGGCCGCCGAGCCTGCCGAGAAGCGCACCGCGCAGGAGGAGTCGGCCGAGTCGGCCGAGCCGACCGACAAGTAGGTCACGGAACTCCTGACCGGCACAGGGCCGCCGCACACCCGCGGCGGCCCTGTGCTGTGTTCGGGAGCGCTGTGTACGGGTGTGCCGTGTACGGGTGAAAATCCCTGTGCTGCATATGGGTGAAAATATCCCTGTGCTACAGCAACAAGAACAGCTCTTCAGCCCCGACGTCCAGCACACCATCGATGTGATCGGCATCTTCGTGTTCGCCATCTCCGGGGCGCTGCTGGCCGTCCGCAAGAACTTCGACGTCTTCGGCATCGCCGTGCTCGCCGAGGTCACCGCGCTGGGCGGCGGGCTGTTCCGTGACGTGATGATCGGGGCGGTGCCCCCGGCGGCCTTCACGGACCTGGGGTACTTCATCACACCGCTGTTCGCGGCGCTGCTGGTGTTCTTCCTCCACCCCCAGGTGGAGCGCATCCAGGTCGGAGTCAACGTCTTCGACGCGGCCGGCCTCGGCCTCTTCTGCGTCGCCGGGACGACCAAGGCGTACGACTACGGGCTCAACCTCACCTCCTCGGCGGCCCTGGGCCTGGCCACCGCCGTCGGCGGCGGTGTGCTGCGGGACATACTCGCCAACGAGGTGCCGTCGCTGCTGCGCTGGGACCGCGATCTGTACGCGGTCCCAGCGATCGTCGGCGCCACCATGGTGGTGCTGTGCATCCACTACGGGCTGCTGAGCCCGGTCACCATCGGGCTCGCGGCGGTCACCGCTTTTGTGCTGCGCCTGCTTGCGATGCGGTACCACTGGCGAGCGCCGCGTGCGTGGCACCGCCGGTCGACCGTGACCGAGGAGCAGTAGCCCCGTTCGCCCCGTCGTTCGGCACCCCGTTCCCGGCCCCGTCGCCCGTCGCGCGGGACAGCCCCAGCTGCTGGGTCAGCCAGCTGAACGACGGCACCACCTGGGGCCGCCACAGCGCCATGGTGTGCCCGCCCGCGCTCGACGGGACGAAGACGACATGCACCGTCGTCGGCGCCTTCGCGCTCTGCTCCAGTGCCATGCCCGCCTCGTAGCCGTCGCGCGGCTGACCGGAGATGTACAGCGCGATCCGGGGCGGGGTGTGCGCCTTGCGCAGCAGCAGATAGGGGTTGTTGGCGGCGCGCAGGGCGGGCGTCTGGGCGGCGAGGGAGTTCCGCTCACCGATCGGGTCGTTGTAGCCGGACATGCCGATCGCGGCCCGGTAGCGGTCCGGGTGCGCGACGGCGAGTTTCACCGCGCAGTGCGCGCCCGCCGAGTAGCCGGCCGTCGCCCAGCCGTTCGGGGCGCGCATCGCGCGGAAGTTGTCCGTCACCATCCGGGGCACGTCGATGCTGAGCCAGCTGTCCGCGTTCACGGTGCCGGGCACATTGGCGCAGCCGGTGTCCACTCCGGCGAGCAGATTGGTGCGCGGCGCCACCAGGATGAACGGCGCGACCTGCCCGCTGCGCATCAGCGGCAGCAGCTGCTCATGGGCCTTCAGCGCGCCGAACCACGCCTTCGCCGAGCCGGGGTAGCCCGACAGCAGCTCCACCACCGGGAATCTGTGATTCCGGTAGGCCGGCCGGTTGTACTGCGGCGGCAGCCAGACGTAGACCTCCGCGTTGACGCCCGACACCCGGCCCTTGAGCTGGGTGACCCGTACGCCGCCCGCCGAGTGCATGCCGGGTCCGTCGGCCGGTGTGAACGTCTGGTGCACCCGGGGCAGCTTCTTCAGCGCTATCCCGCCGGTGCCGTCCGCGCCGAGGTTGGCGGCCTGCTGGACATGGTTGCCGGTGCCGAGCAGGTCGGCCCAGTTGTCGTACAGGTTGTTCTGGTTGTTGACCAGCACGAAGACGAGGGCGACTGCGGTGCTCTGGGCGAACAGCAGCATCAGGATCCGTGCCGCCCCGCGCACCGCCCGGGGGCCCCGCAGCCGTGACCACAGGACGAGCGGCAGCACGACGGCGACCACGGACAGCGCGATCAGCGTATAGAGGAACGGCGTACCGGTGAGGCTCATGTCCTCATAGAGGGGTCCAAGGGGGCACTGGTTACGGACAGGTCCGGACACTTACCGAGAAATTGCCGGAACCTCACCCGGTAGGGCGATCGCCTTGTCATATTCATACGCGATCATGTGCCCGGTGGGTGTCGGTGCAGGTAAGGCGTCATCTGCGCTTCGCGCAACAAAGCTACCGCTCAGTAATTTCCTGTTGTACGGTTCATCCATGCCAGAAGCAGCTTCCGCCCCGGTCGCCCGGACCGCCCCGGCCGTCCCGGTTGCCCGGGTCGCCATAGGCGACAGCGAGTTCGACCGCGACACGGCGCTCACCCGGCGCGAGCCCGGTGTCTACGACATCGACCTCTCCGCCGGCTGGACGATCATCAACGCCGTCAACGGCGGCTATCTCCTGGCCGTGCTGGGCCGGGCCCTCGCCGACACCCTGCCGCACGCCGACCCCTTCACCGTCTCCGCGCACTACCTCACCGCCTCCCAGCCGGGCCCGGCGGTGGTGCGCACCCAGACCGTGCGCACCGGCCGCACCCTCTCCACCGGCCAGGCCTCGCTCCTTCAGTACGACGAGCGGGGCGAGGAGGTCGAACGCATCCGGGTCCTCGCCTCCTACGGCGACCTCGGCGCCCTCCCCAACGACGTCCGTACGACCGCCCGGCCGCCGCGGATCCCGCCGCCGGAGCAGTGCTTCGGCCCCGCGGACGGTCCCGCTCCGGTCCCGGGAAGCTCGGCCATCACCGACCGTCTGATGCTCAAGCTGGACCCCGCCACCCTCGGCTGGGCGCTCGGCGCACCGTCCGGCAAGGGCGAGATGCGCTCCTGGTTCGGCCTCGCCGACGGCCGTGACCACGACCCCCTGTCCCTGCTGCTGGCCGTGGACGCCCTGCCGCCCACCGCGTTCGAGCTCGGCCTGACCGGCTGGGTGCCGACGGTCGAGCTGACCGTGCACATCCGCTGCCGCCCGGCCCCCGGCCCGCTGCGCGTCGCCATCACCACCCGCAATCTCGCGGGCGGCTTCCTGGAGGAGGACGCCGAGGTCTGGGACGGCGCCGACCGGCTGGTCGCCCAGTCCCGGCAACTGGCGCGGGTACGGCTGGACTGAACTGGCCATCGGGGCCCCGGGAGCTGCTGTCTTGGGACGCGCTTTGCCCGACTCACAGGCTGGGGACAGAGGAGGCCCAAGCGCGGCCAATGCGCCGCTGGTTGAGTGTGGCCGCCTCAGGACTCTTTCATCTGCCTTGGAGTTGTTCCTCATGAAGCGTGCGCGTCTCGTTCCCGCCGTGGCTCTGCTGGCCCTGTCGCCGCTGCTGCTCACGGCCTGCGGTTCGAGCGACTCGACAACGTCCTCCGACAGCGGCAGCTCCGCTCAGCAGTCGTGCCGGCCGCCGTCGGGGATGCCGACCGGCAATGCCTCCGGCCGGCCCAGCGGCGCGCCGTCCGGGCTCCCCTCCGGCGCTCCGTCGGGCAAGGCCTCCGGGAAGCCGTCCGGCAACCCGTCGGGTATGCCGAGCGGCGGGCCCGGCGGCGGTCAGGGCGGCCCCGGCGGCAACAACTGCGGCGACCAGGCGCCGGCCGGCGCGACGGCTGGGGGTGGTCAGGCGCAGCAGGGCTGAAGTCCGGTTGCGGGGAGGGGCGGTGGGGCGCACAGGTCACCCCACCGCCCCTCCCCTTTCTCCGGTCCCCGCATCCCCGTCCCCTCAGTCGAGCCAGTGCTCCCGGCCGATGGTGATCAGCCGCAGCTGACGGGTCGCGACCCGTACGACCCGTGCGCGCTCCTCGGCCGTGGCGTTGGACTCCAGGGCCTCCAGGAAGAGGGAGGCCGTGGCCAGCATCTGGTCCACATAGAGCTGGGCCAGCATCAGCAGGTCGTCGTCGCTCCAGCCCGCCGCCTCGGGGTCCTTGGCCAGTTCGTCCCTCACCTCGGCGGCGAACCGCTCCAGTTGTTCCTGGATGGCCTCCCGCACGGGGCGTACGCCGCCGTGCCGTTCACGGGCGATGAAACGGACGTGCGCGGGATAGGTGTCGACGTGACGGGCGATCAACTCGATGGCCCGTGCAGCGCGTTCGTCGTTGCCGTCCGCCGAGGACACCGCCGTGCGCACCATCGGGTGCAGGCTGCTGAGCGCCTCGTCGACCAGGGCGACTCCGAGATCCTCCGTCGAGCGGAAGTGCCGGTAGAAGGCGGTCGGGGCGACTCCGACCGCTCGGGTGACCTCCCGCAGCCCCAGGCTGCTCAGGCTCTGCCCCTCCAGTAGACCGAGCGCCGCGTCGAGCAGCGCCTGCCGGGTCTTCTGCTTCTGGGCCTGCCGGATGCCGAGGGTGTGACTCATGTCATCCAGTTAACAACTGTTCTCCCGAATTGAAAAGCCGGATGCGCGCGCTAGACTCTGTAGTCAGTGAACAAGTGTTGCTACAACCGTTCACCGGAACGTCGGGACTTCACGGAAGGGGGAGACGAATCCCATGCTGTTCCTCGTCGCCGCACTCATGCTGCTCGGTATCGTCCTGGGCGCCGTGGCACATATGCCGTTGACCGTGAGCGCGGCCGGTGCCGTCGTGATCGCCGCCTGGCTCGGCATCTTCGCGCTCCGCGAGCGCCACGCCCGCCGTCGCCGTACGCCGGCCCACTGACGGCTCCCGCCGCCGAGACAACCGTCCCCACCGGCCAAGGCAACCATCCGCACCATCCGCACCATCCGCATTGTTCGTCCGTCCGTCCGCACCGATCTCGGGAGCTGATCTCGATGCAACTGACCGCACCCGTCGCGGGCCGCACTGACACCCTTACGGGTCCCCGTGACGCCGACGGGATGGCCGTCGCGTCCTTCGTCCTCGGCCTGATCGGCCTCCTCGTCCTGAACCTCTTCCTCGGCCCGATCGCCATCGCCCTGGCGGCCGTCGCCCTGTGGCGCGGCACGGCACGCCGCGGCCGGGCCTTCCTGGGCCTCGGCCTGGGCGTGGCCGACCTGGCGGTCCTGCTGCTCCTGGTGCAGATGACCGGCACAGTGTCGTGGAGCATGTGACGCGCGAGCACGTGAGACCGCGAGCACGTGAGACCGCGAGCATGTGAGACCGCGAGCATGTGAGACCGCGAGCATGTGAGACCGCGAGCGTGTGAGACCGCCCCGGACGTCACGACGGCCGGGCCTTCCCTCGGCGCGAGGACGACGGGGCGCGGACCCGCGCGCACTTCGGCCGGGCCCGGTCTGCGGACCGGCGACCCTGCCGCCGTAGAATCGGGCCCACCATGGCTTACCTCGACCACGCCGCGACCACGCCGATGCTCCCGGAGGCGGCAGAGGCCCTGACCGCCGCGCTGAGCTCCACCGGCAATGCCTCCTCCCTCCACGCGTCCGGCCGCCGGGCCCGCCGCATGGTCGAGGAGTCCCGCGAGACGCTAGCCGAAGCGCTCGGCGCCCGCCCCAGCGAAGTCGTCTACACCTCCGGCGGCACCGAGTCCGACAACCTCGCCGTCAAAGGTCTGTACTGGTCACGCAGAGACGCCGACCCGCGCCGCACCCGGGTGCTGTCCAGCCCCGTGGAGCATCACGCCGTGCTGGACGCCGTCCACTGGCTCGGTGAGCACGAGGGCGCCACCGTCGAGTACCTGCCGGTCGACCGCTACGGGCGGGTCGCCCCGGAGGCGCTGCGCGAGGCGATCGCCCGCGACCCCGGGGATGTGGCCCTGGTGACAGTCATGTGGGCCAACAACGAGATCGGCACGGTTCTGCCGGTGCGTGAACTGGCCGAGGTGGCGGGCGAGTTCGAGATCCCGATGCATGCCGACGCGGTGCAGGCGGTCGGTCAGGTGCCGGTGGCCTTCGGTGAGTCGGGGCTGGCCGCGATGACCGTGTCCGGCCACAAGATCGGGGGGCCGTACGGCATCGGCGCGCTGCTGCTCGGGCGGGCGTACACCCCGGTGCCGGTGCTGCACGGGGGCGGGCAGGAACGGCATGTGCGCTCCGGCACGCTGGACGTCCCGGCCGTAGCGTCCTTCGCGGTGGCGGCGCGGCACGCGGCCGAGCATCAGGCGTGGTTCGCCCGTGAGATCGGCGCCCTGCGCGACGACCTGATCGAGGCCGTCCGATCGGCGGTGCCGGACGCGATCCTCGGCGGTGACCCGGCGGACCGCCTCCCGGCGAACGCGCACTTCAGCTTCCCGGGCTGCGAGGGCGACTCCCTGCTGCTCCTGCTGGACGCGGCCGGCATCGAATGCTCCACCGGCTCCGCCTGCACCGCGGGCGTGGCCCAGCCCAGCCATGTCGTCCTGGCCACCGGCAGTTCCGTGGCCCTGGCCCGCGGCACCCTCCGCTTCTCCCTCGGCCATACCTCCACGGCGGCGGACGTGGAGGCGGTGGCGAAGGCGATCGGCCCGGCGGTGGAACGGGCGAGGGCGGCGGGCCTGTCGTAGCGGCTGCTGCCCGCCCGGCTGCCCCGGGCCAGGCGGCCATGGCGAAGTCGACTACGGTTCGGTTCGGCAGCGCCCTGAAGGGGCGCGGGGCTGTACCGATCTGCGGCTCCGCCGCGTGGGCGCGACCAGCAACGACGGTGCCGCAGACGACACACGACACATCGCGGCCGCCCAGCGGAGCGCTTAGCTTTCGGTGACCATGAGGGAGGCCATCATGCCCTCGTCCTCGTGCTGGAGCAGATGGCAGTGGAGCATGTACATGTACGTGTCGTCGGCGAAGTCGGTGAACTCCATCGCGATCTCGATGGAGCCGCCGCCAACCACCTCGTAGGTGTCGTACCAGCCGAGGTCGGTGCCGCTCGGGTCCTCGCCGTTGATCGAGATGAGCTGGAACGGCACATCGTGCAGATGGAAGGAATGCTCCAGCTGCGTGTTGTTCTTGACCGTCCAGATCTCCTTGGAGCCCAGGGTCGTGCTGATCATGGCCATGGAGGACATGCTGGTCCCCGCCGAGCCGTTGATCAGCATGGTCGCACCGCTCTGGCCGAGCGTGATGGTACGGGCGGTGAAGTCGGAGGTGTCGTACCGGTCGATGGTCTGCAGGGTGCTGGGAAGGTCGTCGGGGGTGTCCGTGCCGCTCGCGGTGACGGTCAGGAAGTCGTAGGTGCCGCTGCCGCCGCGGACCCAGCCGGTGGTGATGACGGCCTGGAGGGTGACGTCGTCGGAGAGGTCCATGACGACCTCAGCGCGGGCGCCCGCCACCAGCCGTACGGAGGTCACCTTGGCGGGCTCGGCGAGATAGCCCTGGTCGGTGGCGATCTGGGTCATGCTGCCGCCGTCGCTGCGCTGGACGGTGATGATGTCGGAGGGGGAAGCGTTCAGGAGCCGGAAGCGGGTGCGGGTCTTGGTGGCCTCGAAGGTGAGGGTGGTGTCGTCGACGTTCGTGCCGTTGCACAGCACCGGGAAGCTGAGACCGCTGCTGAGATAGCCGGTGAGGTTGTACTTGATCTCGCCGGAGCTGTCGGCGGCCAGGCACTGGAGGATGATCGGGATGTCGTCGACGCCGTAGTCGCTGGGGAGCGCGGCGGAGGTGTCGGTGGAGTCCTCGACGATGATCATTCCGGCGAGGCCCTTGGTCGCCTGTTCGGCGGTGGTGCCGAGGGCGTGCGGGTGGTACCAGAGCGTCTTGGCCTCGTCCTTCACCTCGAAGGTGGGGGACCAGGTCTTGCCGTCGGCGAAGGCGAGCTGGGGGCCGCCGTCCATCTTGGCGGGGACATGGGCGCCGTGGAAGTGGACGGTGGTGTCCTCGCCGAGGCTGTTGGTGATGTTCAGCAGGACGGTGTCGCCCTTGGTCCACTTCAGGGTGGGGCCGAGGAACGCCTGGTTGTACCCGGCGGTGGTGCTGGTGACACCGCTGAGCACTTCGGCGGTGCCGGTCTGGGCCTCCAGCGTGAAGGTGGTGGTGCCGTCGGACGTGGTGCCTTCGAGGAGGTCGGGCACGGTGAGGGTGTTGGTCGCCGCGGAGGCCTTGCGCCCGCTGTCGGTGAGCAGCGCGAACGCCCCTCCGGCGGCCCCGACGGCCGCCAGCCCGACACCGGCCATCCCGCCGAGGAACTTCCGCCGGTGAAGCCCCTTGCTCCCCTTGCCGCCCTTGGAGTGCCCCGCCTTCTTCTGTCCTGCCGCCGCCGAGCCGGAAATCGCGTGCGCGCCCTTGCCGGGCTCTGTGGTGTGAGTCATGGCCGGGATGCTCGACGTAAGGACTGTGTGAGCACTGGGCCGAACCTGGCAGTCGGCCGGACGGCCTGTGCGCGCGCCGTGAGCGGTGATCACGGGCCAACTGGCCTATGGACACATGGACTTGACTATGTGCAGGTCGAGGACATGACACAGCATTGGGGGGACCGGGTTGCTCACTGGATGTGACGTGCGTCACGCACGCTGGACGCTTTCCGGACGAGCCGGATGTAACGGTCCCAGTCCCAATGGGGCCCGGGGTCGGTGTGATCGGTCCCCGGCACCTCCACATGCCCCACGATGTGCTGCCGGTCGACGGGTATGCCGTAGCGCCGGCAGGTCGCGGCGGTGAGCCGGGCGGAGGCGGCGTACAGGGCATCGGTGAAGGACGAGGCGCGGTCGACGAACCCTTCGTGCTCTATACCGACGCTGCGCAGGTTGTACCCCCAATTACCGGCGTGGTAGGCGACGTCGAGCTCCCGGACCATCTGGGTGACCTGCCCGTTCTGCCGCACGATGTAGTGTGCGGCGGCCTCGTGCCCGGGGTCCTGGAAGACCTTGACGGCGCTGCGGTAGGACCCCTGGGTGACATGGATGACGACGCGGTCGACGGCGTAGTCGGCGGGCCGGTCGGCGCGCATGTAGTTGGCGGTGGATGCGGCGATCCAGTGAGCCCCGCGGAAGTCCACGGCACCCTCCACCCGGTCCTTCTCGACCCCCGGCAGCCGCCAGTACCACCGCGTCAGCCCATCCCGCGCGAGCACCCCCGCCCCCACGATCCCCAAGGCCCCGCCGACGAGCAGCGCCCGCCGCCCCAGCCGCTGCCGCCGCGCGTCCTGCTCGGCCCGCTCCGTCACGTCATCCACATCGTCCACATCCGCGATAGCCCCCATGTGATCGTCAACGGATACTCGCGGGCCCCGGTTCCCGCGTCCCCGTACCCTGGAAGGGCTATGACTGAGACCCCGCAGCCCCGTCCCCTCCGCGTCCTCGCCGCCATGTCGGGCGGTGTCGACTCCGCCGTCGCCGCCGCGCGCGCGGTGGAAGCAGGCCATGACGTCACCGGCGTCCACCTGGCCCTCTCCGCGAACCCGCAATCGTTCCGCACGGGGGCGCGGGGCTGCTGCACCATCGAGGACTCCCGCGACGCCCGCCGCGCGGCGGACGTGATCGGCATCCCGTTCTACGTCTGGGACCTCGCCGAGCGCTTCCGCGAGGACGTGGTGGAGGACTTCGTAGCCGAGTACGAGGCCGGCCGCACCCCGAACCCGTGCCTGCGCTGCAACGAGAAGATCAAGTTCGCCGCGCTGCTCGACAAGGCGCTGGCGCTGGGTTTCGACGCGGTGTGCACCGGCCACTATGCGAAGATCGTCACGCTGCCGGACGGCGTGCGTGAACTTCACCGTGCCTCGGACATGGCGAAGGACCAGTCGTACGTCCTCGGCGTCCTGGACGAGCGGCAGCTGGCGCACGCGCTGTTCCCGCTGGGCGACACGGTGACGACGAAGGACGAGATCCGCGCCGAGGCCGAGCGCCGGGGCCTGGCGGTCGCCCGGAAGCCCGACTCGCACGACATCTGCTTCATCGCCGACGGCGACACCCAGGGCTTCCTCGCCGACCGCCTGGGCCGGGCCGACGGCGACATCGTCGACGAGACCGGCACCAAGATCGGTACGCACGAGGGCGCGTACGGCTTCACGATCGGCCAGCGCAAGGGCCTGCGCATCGGCACCCCGGCCGCCGACGGCAAGCCGCGCTACGTCCTGGACATCTCCCCGGTGACCAACACGGTGACGGTGGGCCCGGCGGCGGCCCTGGACGTGGTGGCCCTCACCGCGATCAACCCCCGCTGGTGCGGCACGGCCCCCACCACCCCGGCCGCCTACACGGCCCAGCTCCGCGCCCACGGCGAGGAGACGAAGGTGACGGCGGACCCGGTGGGCGACGTCGTGGAGGTGCGCTTCACGACCCCGGTCCGCGGAGTGGCCCCCGGCCAGGCGATCGTCCTGTACGACGGCACCCGAGTGGTGGGCTCGGCGACGATCGCGTCCACGGTGCGGGCGGGGGAGCCGAGCTCGGTAGGGTGAGGCGCACCGGGAGTGTGCGGGGTGCGTCCGCACGGCCCGGACACTACGGGTCGGCCTGTGCCTCGGCCGGCTCAGGTGCCCTGTGATCCTTCCTGTTCGCCTGGTATTAGGGCTGGCTCTCAGGGCGGGCGGCGACCGGCGCGGTGCGATGGCAGATGCTGTGCGGCTCGGGTGCGGCCGCCGACCGCATGCTACGCACAACCCAGTACCGTCGGGTAACCGTCGGTGAACCCGTTGATGCCGCGCGCAGGCCGAACATGACTCGACCGTCCACTTGCTCCGCGCTTCGGCCACTCCGCCACGCGAAGACGCAGGTTCCAGGCGATGTCCATCTTCTTGATCATGTGCTCGGTCCCCACGGGTCGGCGTGCTGGCCCTGCAGGGCGCTAGCCCTGTGCTTCGCCTGCGCGGATTTTATTTCTTCTTTGCCTGATCTAGGAGGGAATTTCGGCCATGCCCGACGGTCTCCGTGCGGGTACTGGAGCCTGCAGAGTCATCGGCTGGAGAGGTGTACGGGCATGAGGGTGGTGTCCATCCTTGCAGGTGTCCGCTGCTGTTGATAGCCGCAGTTGCGGCAGCTGTCACTCTCCGGTTATGTGCAGTTGCGCATCGCTGACCGTAGAGGCAATCCGATCTTAGATTGACCGAACGCGGTCAATTCCCTCCTTGGATGACCACGGAGGTTGCATTCGCAATCCAACTTCTGTGACGTGTTGTGTCTCTGCTCATGTCCCTTTGATCCCCGATGTGGAGCAATCTTGTGTGTGCGCTGTGAGGGAAAGGGGCAGTGATTGGGGGTCTCGGAGACGGTTCTGTCCGGTGGTTTCATTCGCCTGTTTTGGTGCACGGACGTGGCTTGATCAATGTCCGCGTGGTTGCATGTGCCATTGACCACGGATGATCACGGCGGTCTCATGAAGCGGCCGTGAAAGCGGCGTAAGAACGTCGTGAACCGTTGGGGTGGGCATGGGGTTTCGTTGGCGTGCTGGGAAGACAGTTGGCGCGCGTAGACGTGCCGTGTCCTTGGTGGTGTCGGCCGCTGTGCTGGCCGCTTGGCCGGCTCTCGCGGCGCCAGCCACGGTGGCGCAGGCCGAGGGCGCGAGTGACACCAGCCAGGTGACGCCGGAGGCGCGGGCCGATGCGGAGAAGGCCGCACAGACGGGGGAACAGGTCGAGATCGTGGGCGAACGGACGCCGTACACCACGACGTTCGCCAATCCGGACGGTGTGACGTTCACGCTGAAGGACTCCGCCGTGCCGGTGCGGGCACGCCGGGCGGACGGGTCCTGGACGCAACCGGATGCGACGCTGGAGAAACGGTCGGACGGTACGGTCGGGCCGAAGGCGTCGGTCGCCAAGATCTCCTTCTCCGGCGGGGGAAGCGGCTCTGATCTGGTGAAGCTGTCCCTCGACGGGCGGTCGCTGACCGTGGGGTGGCCCGGCACGTTGCCGAAGCCGACTCTGGACGGTGACTCGGCCGTGTACGCGGATGTCCTGCCGGGCGTGGATCTGCGGATGACCGCCACCACCGAGGGCTACCGCGAGGTGCTCGTGGTCACCTCGGCATCGGCCGCCTCGAATCCGGAACTGAAGAAGCTCTCGTTTCCGGTGCGAGCCGACGGGCTGTCCCTGAAGGACGGGGGAGGCGGCGGCCTGTCCGCGGTCGACGACGATGGCAACACCGTCTTCCGTGCTCCCGCCGCCCGGCAGTGGGACTCGGCGGGCGATGCTGGCGATACCGCGACCATCTCTTCCGCGGCATCCTCCCACTCGGCGTCCCAGGCTTCGTTCACGACAACGGCGCAGGCCAGCGCTACGGATGCGACCACGAGTGACGACGGTGAGGCGACACCGGACCCGACCGAGGGGCCCGGTGACGGAGACTCCTCCGCCCGCCTTCCGGTCACCGCGGAACAGGACACGATCACGGTTACCCCGGATGCGTCCATGCTCACCGACGGTGCGGCCGTCTTCCCCCAGTACATCGACCCGGACGTGGGCATGACGGCCTCCGAGCGGACGCTGCTCTCCTCGGACGGCGACACCTTTTACAACTTCTCCGGTGGCGACAGCGGCAAGGGCGTCGGCTACTGCGACACCTACGTCACCGGCGGCTACGCCTACTACTGCGGTTCCGGCTACAAGAACCGCATGTACTTCGAGTTCTCGCCGGCGAAGCTGGCGGGAAAGCATGTCCTGGATGCCACGTTCGCCATCACGGAGAAGTGGTCGATGTCCTGCACCCCGTCGTGGGTGGACCTCGTGCGCACGGGCAATATCTCGTCGTCGACGAACTGGCCGGGACCGACGGCGAACTGGGACCTGATGGTGGACCGGAACGTGTCCGCGGGGCGCGGTTCGGCGTGTAGTCCCAGCCAGCCCGCTGCACCGATCGAGTTCAACGACAACCCCGCCGAGACGAACGAGAACCTCACCTCCACCCTGACGAAGTTCGCCAACGGCGACTTCTCCCGCCTCACGCTGATGCTCAAGGCGCACGACGAGACCGATCCGAACAGCTGGAAGCGGTTCGACGACGACGCCGAGATCGATGTGAAGTACGTGGGTATCCCGGCCAAGCCCACGAAGATCGGCCTGGTCGTCGGAACGGGCGTCGCATGCGAGACCAAGCAGTCGGACCCGTTGGTGGTCTCCGACCCGACGCCGGCGCTCACGGCGACACCGCAGACCGCGGCGGGCGGTGAGTCGGGCGCGTCGCTCAAGGCGGTCTACAGCGTGGACAAGTACACGGCGAGCAGCAGCACATGGTCGACCGTCTTCGAAACAGCACGGCCCACCAGCGGGTACGTGGGTGACAACGTCTCACCGGGCAGCGTCCCGACGTCGACGCTGACCGAGGGAACGCTGTACCGGTACCGGGCCTGGACACGGTCGTACTACAACAGCGGGGACGACTACCTGGCCGGCCCGTCGAACGCGGCCAGCAATGCCTGGTGCTACTTCAAGGTCGACCCCACCCGTCCCAAGGCCCCGGGGATCGCCCTGTCGAGCCCGTACTCGGCGTGCAACACTTCGTGCACCGCGGCGGGCGGGCCGGGTACGGACGTGACGTTCACGTTCAGTCCCGCGTCCGGCGACGCTGCCACCAACACGTACTACGAGTACAAGCTGACCTCCTCGGCCGCGTGGTCGGCGCCGATCCCCGCCTCGAAACCGACTGCGGTGTTCACCCCACCGACATCGGGCACATTCAGTGTCTTCGTGCGGGCGGAGGACTCGCTGGGCTGGGGCGCCCAGAACTCGGTGGACTTCCTGGTCGCGGAAGGTCCCGGCCCGATCGGCCTGTGGCACTTCGACGAAGCGAGCGGCGCCGCCCTCGACACGTCCACGACGGTTGCGGCGGAACAGGACAACGCGACCCTGTCCTCCTCCGGTGCCTCCCGGGACGGGCGTGGTCGGCGGGGTGTGCTGACGCATGACGCTTCGGGCGCGGAACTGGTTCCGTCGGTGATGGACACGGGCCTGACGGTGGACGGTTCGGCTGGCTACGCGGCCACCTCGGGTGCTGTGGTGGAGGCCCGGTCGTCGTACACGGTCGAGACCTGGGCCCGGATGGCCGCCACCCCGACGCACAACTACGTGGTGCTCTCCCAGACGGGCAGCGGCAGCACACAGCCCGGCTTCGCGATCTACTACTCCACCGCCTACAGCAAGTGGACCTTCAACTGGCACTGGACCGACTCGGCCGGCACCACGCACTTCGTGCGGTCGCTCGCGGACTCCGCGTCGCCCCCGGTGAAGGTGTGGACGCACCTGGCCGGCGTGTACGACGCGAAGGCGGGCACGATCCAGCTGTACATCAACGGCAAGGCCCAGGGCAGTCCGCAGGCTCTGCCGAGCGGGGAGCCGGAAGCCGTCACCGGACCGCTGGAGTTCGGCCGCGGCAACGGCAGCACCGCAGGCACTTTCACGGACTACTTCAACGGTCAGATCGACGAGGCAACCGTCTGGCAGCGGGCCCTGTCGCCGGCAGAACTGTCCACCGAGGCGCAGCTGAAGATCAACGACAGCTACGCAGCTGCTGCGATGGTGGCGGACTGGGATCCGTCCGCGGCGACCGGCACCACCGTCGCCGACACCATCTCCGGATACGGTACGTCCCTGACGCTGTCGGGCGGCGCGTCGCTGGACGGAACGGGAATCGTCCTTGACGGCACCGACGACGCCGCGACCGCACCGGGACCGCTGGTGGACGACACCGGATCCTTCACCGCGACCACCGCGGTGCAACTGGACAGCGCCGCGCTCGCAGCAAAGCCGGCCGGCTACATGGGACAGGTCCTCGGCCAGCGCAGCGCGGACGGCTCCGCCTGGGGCCTGTGGTACGAGCTGACCGGCACCGACACCGACCCCGAAACCGATGCCACGGTCCCTGTCGGGTTCTGGCACTTCGGCCGTCTCAACACCGACGGCAGCTTCACCGGAGTGGTCTCCGACCACATCGCCGACCTTGGGAGCGCGGTACGCCTGACCGGTGTGTTCGACGCCCAGTCCGGCACGGTCAGCCTTTATGTGGGCGACGCACAAAACGGTGAAGACACCGCCTACACGGCAACCCCGGGCACCGGCGACTTCGCTGTCGGCAAGGCGTACGTGAAGTCCGCCTGGGGCCACTATCTGCCCGCGACGGTCAGTGACGTCCGGGTCTATGCCGGTGCCATGGCCAGCCAGGAACAGGTCGCCGAAACAGTCAAGGACTGACGTCCCCACCGCCCGTGGTGAGGCAGCAGATGCTGCCTCACCACGGGTAAATCCCACGCTTCCTTTGCTGATGACTTCTCACATGTAAGGGGTTGTTGCCGTGCGTGCCGCCAGTGACGCGATACGCCGTAGACACCGAGTGCTCACGGTCTGCGTGACACTCGCGCTGGCCGTGGCCGGCCTGAGTCCCGTGGCCGCCCAAGCCTCGACGACCACCAAGCAACTGGTACCCGCCGTACCAGAGCAGCGCTCCGACACCGTCAAGACGGTCAAGGGGCTGGGGGCGAAGAAGGCCCGGGCACGAGTGGCCGCGGAAAAGGCTGCCAACAAGAAGCAGGCCGAACACGCTCTCACGGAGCAGAAGGCGACCTGGCCCAAGGCCGCCACCGACACCGCGCCCCTGCCCGCCTCAGGCACCGTCAAGCTGACAGCCGGCGGACTGCCCGTATCCGTGCACCGTGGCGCGGGAGCGAAATCCGCCTCGGGCACCGTCAGCGTCCGGGTCCTCAGCCGAAAGGCCGCGACAGCAGCCGGCATCAAGGGTGTGCTGCTGACCGCAGGCGCCAGCAACAACGGAGAAGCCAAGGTCAGCATCGACTACAGCGCCTTCGCCTCGGCCAACGGCGGCGACTGGGCAGGCCGCCTGCGACTGGTCACGCTGCCCGCCTGCGCGCTGACCACTCCCCAGAAGGCCGCCTGCCGCGTCCAGACGCCCCTCAAGTCCTACAACGACATTTCAGGCCAGCAGGTGTCCGCCACCGTCCGGCTCGGACAAGGCTCAGCCCGGAGCGGTGAGGAGCGGGCCTCCCGCTCCAGTGCGCGGTCCGCGCCGCTGACGGCGGACACCGCCGCTTCCGCGACCGTGCTGGCACTCGCCGCCACCTCGGGTGAGTCGACATCTGGCTCCGGCAACTATGCCGCCTCGCCCCTGTCCGCCTCCTCCACCTGGCAGGCGGGCGGCTCCTCCGGAGCTTTCGACTGGTCGTACCCGCTGAGCACCCCGCCCGCGGCGGCAGGGCCGGAGCCGTCGTTGTCGCTGGACTACGACTCCGGCAGCACGGATGGCAAGACAGCCTCCACCAACAACCAGTCCACCCAGGTCGGCGAAGGCTTCGACCTGAGTGCCACGTCGTACGTCGAACGCTCCTACGGTTCCTGCGACGACGACGGGCATGATGGCACGTACGACCAGTGCTGGAAGTACGACAACGCCTCCCTCGTCCTCAACGGCAAGTCCACCGAACTCGTCAAGGACGACACGACCGGCGCCTGGCACCTCAAGGACGACGACGCCTCCACCGTCACCCACTCCACCGGCGCCGACAACGACGACAACGACGGCGAATACTGGACCGTCACCACCAGCAACGGCACCAAGTACGTCTTCGGCCTGAACAAGCTCCCCGGCGCCGACACCGAACGCACCAACTCGGTGTGGACCGCGCCCGTCTTCGGCGACGACTCCGGCGAACCCGGCTACGACAAGGGCTCCGCCTTCGCAGACCGCTCACTCACCCAGGCCTGGCGGTGGAACCTCGACTACGTCGTCGACCTCCACGGCAACGCCATGTCCTACTGGTACACGGCCGAGACCAACTACTACCCCAAGAACGGTGCCTCCACCGCCAACACCCAATACACCCGCGGCGGATACCTCACCAAGATCCTCTACGGGCAGCGTGCCAGCACCCTGTTCACGGGCAAGGCATCCGACGAGGTCACCTTCTCCTACGACGAACGCTGCACCGCCAGCGACTGCTCCTCGCTGACCGACTCCACCGCCGACAACTGGCCGGACGTCCCGCACGACCTCATCTGCGCAAGCGGCGACGACGCCTGCCACAGCGCGAGCCCCTCATTCTTCACCCGCAAGCGCCTGACCGGCATCGACACGCTCGCCTGGAACGCGACCACCTCCGCGGACACGGCGGTGGACTCCTGGGCGCTGACGCAGAAATTCGAAGACGGCCAGGAGATCGGCAGCACCGCCGACCAGACCCTGACGCTGTCCTCCATCCAGCACACGGGGAAGAACGGCACCGACATCAAGCTCAAGCCGGTGACCTTCACCTACCAGATGCGGGACAACCGGGTGGACTCCACCTCGGATGACATCCTGCCGCTGCGCATGCCCCGCATCGGCACCATCACATCCGAGACCGGCGCCATCACCACCGTGACGCTGTCCGACCCCGAGTGTGTCCGGGGCTCGAAGATGCCGTCGTCCGAGGACGACGACACCATGAGCTGCTACCCGCAGTACTGGCACATCAACGGCGCTGACGAAGCCTCTCTGGACTGGTTCAACAAGTACCGGGTCACGGCCGTCCTCAGCTCCGACCCGACCGGCCTGGGCGAAGCGGTGGAGACCTCCTACACCTACGCCGACCCCGCCTGGCACTACGCCTTCAACCCGTTCGTCCCCGCGGACGAGCGCACCTGGTCCGAGTGGCGCGGTTTCGGCAAGGTCACCACCGTCACCGGCGCTGCGGGCGACACCCAGTCCAAGATAGTCAGCACGTACATGCAGGGCATGGACGGTGACAAGAAGTCCGACGGCACCACTGCCTCGGCCACCGTCGCCGGTATCGACACCGCTGGCCTAGACGTCGCCGACATCACCGACAGCGACCAGGACGCAGGCTTCCTGCGCGAGCAGATCACCTACAACGGCTCCGCCCCGATCGCGACCACGGTCAACACCCCCTGGTCCTCGCAGACCGCCAGCCAGCAGAAGTCCTACGCCAGCATCAAGGCCTACTACATCCGCACCGGCGCCACCTCCACCTCCAACTACCTCACCGCATCCGCGACCTGGCGCACCCACACCGTCATCACCGACTACGACTCCTACGGCATGGCCACCCAGGTGGCCGACACCGGACAGACCGGCGTCAGCGGCGACAACACCTGCACCCGCACCTGGTACGCCCGCAATCGTGCCATCGGCCTCACCGGACTCGTCTCCCGCACCCGCTCCGTGGGCAAGGACTGCTCCACCGCCGAGACCGACCTGAGCCTGCCGGCCACGTCCGGCTCCCGCGGAGACGTCCTCTCCGACACCGCGGTGGTGTACGACAACACCTCCGCCACCGCCTGGTCCGCCACCCAGACCCCGACCCTCGGCGAAGCCACGTGGACCGGCCGGGCCTCCGCCTACCCCGCCTCCGCCACCAACGGCGAGCGCTACCCCTCCTCCTGGCAGACCGCCTCCACCAGCACCTATGACGACAGCGCCGGCACCTCGGGCCTGGGCCGGCCCCTGACTGTCACCGACGCGGCTGGCAACACCACCACGACCACCTACACGCCCACCGACACCGGGCCGCTCACCAAGACCAAGACCACCAACCCCAAGGCGCAGAACACCTACACCTACACCGACTACGCCTCCGGTCTGCCGACCAAGGCCTACGACGTCAACAACAAGATCACCGAAACCAGCTACGACGCTCTCGGCCGTAAGACGGCCACCTGGCTGCCCAACCGCTCTCACTCCGCAACCCAGACCCCGAACTACACCTACGACTACGGCGTCACCAACGACGCCCCCTCTTGGACGTCGACCTCCACCCTGAAGGCCGACGGCGTGAACTACAACACCAGCTACACCATCTACGACTCCCTACTGCGTCCCTTGCAGACCCAGACGCCCACCCCCGATGGCGGCCGCCTGCTCACCGACACCCGCTACGACACCCGCGGCCTCGCCTACGAAACCTACACAGACGTCTTCGACTCCAAGAACCTGCCCTCAGGCACCTACACCCGCGCCCAGTACGGCGGCGCACCCAAGCAGACCGAGACCACCTACGACGGCGCGGGCCGCACCCTGGACAGCAGCCTGTACGTGTACGGCGTCAAGAAGTGGACGACAGCCGCCACTTACACCGGTGACTCCACCGCGACGACCGCCCTCGACGGAGGCTCGGCCACCCGCACGATCACCGACATCTTCGGCAACACCGTCGAGACCCGCACCTACTCAGGAACCAGTCCGGCCGACGCGGCCTACGGCGCCGGAACGGGTGCCGCCTACACGTCCGTCAAGTACACCAACACCCTGGACGGCAAGGCCTCCACCATTACGGGTACGGACGGCACCAAGTGGTCCTACGGCTACGACCTGTTCGGCCGGCAGACCTCGGCCACCGACCCGGACCTGGGCACCACGACCACGACGTACACGAACCTGGACCGGACGGACACCACCACCGACGCCCGCGGCAAGAAGCTGCTGTACGCCTATGACGTCCTGGGCCGTCAGACCGATCAGTGGCAGACCTCCAAGACGGACGCCAACAAGCTCGCCCACTGGGACTACGACACCCTCGCCAAGGGACAGCTGGACGACTCCATCAGCTACGTCGGCGGCACCACCGGCAGCGCCTACACCCAGAAGGTCACCGCCTACGACAGCCTTTACCACGTCACCGGCGGCCAGCTGACGCTGCCCGCCAGCGACCCCCTGGTCACCTCCAAGGCCGTCACCACGACGCTCGCCTACAGCGCCTACTACAACATCGACGGCACCCGGCAGTACTACACCGAGCCGGCCGCAGGCGGCCTGAGCAGCGAGACCGTCGACTCCGAGTACGACGACCTGGGACTGGTCACCAACGTCGGCGGTTCCACCGGTTACCTCCTGTCCGCCGACTACAACCAGCTCGGCCAGGCGAACCAATACGTCCTCGGCACCTCGGAGGACGCCACCGCCAAGAAGACCTACATCACCAACACCCACGAAGAAGGCACCGACCGGCTCACCCGCAGCCTCACCACCGACGCCACCCGAAGCGTCCAGGACCTCAACTACACCTACGACGACACCGGCAACGTCACCTCCACCTTCGACACCGCCAACCTCTCCGGCACCGGCAAGACCGACTACCAGTGCTTCACCTACGACGGCTACCAACGCCTCACCGAGGCCTGGACCCCCTCCACCGCCTCCTGCACTGCCGCCGGCCGCACCACCAGCAACCTCGGCGGCGCCTCCCCCTACTGGACCTCCTACACCTACACCAGCAGCGGCCTGCGCCAGACGGAGACCACCCACACCTCAACCGGTGACTCCACCCGCAACTACTGCTACGACACCGCCCACCCCCACCAGCTCACCGCCACCACCACCGCCACCTCCTGCACCGGCGTCACCGCGACCTACTCCTACGACTCCGGCAACACCACCACCCGCCCCAACGGCAGCGACACCCAGTCCCTGACCTGGAACGCCACCGGCAACCTCGACACCCTCACCGAGAAGTCGAGCAGCGGCACCACCAAGAGCACCACCAGCCACGTCTACGACGCCGGCGGCAGCCTCCTCATCCGCCGCAACACCAGCGGCGAAACCGTCCTCTACCTCGGCACGACCGAAGTCCACCTCGACACCTCCACCAGCACCGCCAAATACTGGGCCCAGCGCTACTACGACGCCGGCGGCACGACCGTCGCCCTGCGCACCAACAAGAGCGGCACCCAGACCCTGTCCTATCTGTCCGGCGACCCGCACGGCACCTCCACGGTCAGCCTCGACGCCACCACCCAGGCCGTCACCAAGCGCTACCTGACACCCTTCGGCAGTTCGCGGACCGGCGGCACCGGGACCTGGTCGGACGACAAGACCTTCCTAGGCAAGACCACCGACACGACCAGCGGCCTCACCTATGTCGGTGCACGCGAATACGACTCGTCCCTCGGCCGATTCATCAGCGTCGACCCCGTCCTCGCCCCCAGCGACGCCCAGTCCCTCAACGGCTACACCTACGCAGACAACAGCCCGGTTACCGAAAGTGACCCCTCCGGACTGTGCCACCCCGACCAATGTGGTGTCGGGGTGCCCAGAGGCAACGTCACCGGAGGCTCGAGCGGCACTATTACCACTGGCCCCATAGACCCAGGAAACAGCTCCGCGGGTTCGTGCCGCTACGGCGTCTGCTCCAAGAGCACGACCAAGACGCTGAAGAACGGAGGCACGAAGACTACGACCACCGTCTTCGACCTCGGCAACAAACCCATCTTTGTCCAGACGATCGTAAAGGAGCCCGTTGTTTTCCATGGCTACGCCATGGGCACCAACCCCAACTACGACTCCAGCGTCAGTGACGGCTGGATAAAGAGGGGGAAGCTGGCCACGTGGCAGAAAGTTCTTCTCGGTATCGCCACAGGCATCAGCGTGGTCGTGGCGGGTGCTCCGGTCGCGGCGGCCGTGGGCCCGGAAGCTGCCGCTGCCTGCTTGGCTGACCCCCCTGCCTGCGCCGAGGTTGTCGGCGAAGTGGCGACTGGAGGGGCTTCAGGAGGAAGTTTGCCTGGCGGGTCTCTCAAGTTTGTCAACGCGGCAGAAGACGGAGCGCCCAAGAACTGGTACAACTGTGGAGCATGTGCTATTGCGGTTGACAGCACACTCGCGGGTAAGCCCATGCAGGCTTGGGACAGTGGACCACTGCAACCAGAGGTTCTAGAAGAATACTTCGGCAGTGCGTTCAAATATCAGAAGCATGGTGCAAACGGGGTGGTGGGCGAGCTCCTTAACGCAGGTGATGGAGCAAGAGGAGTGATCTTTGCCTGGCGAGACGGCGCGGACTTAGGGCACTTCTTCAACGCGGTAAATCACGGAGGGAATGTGAAATTTCTTGACGGGCAGGCGGGAGGATATGCCGACATGGATTGGGATCATTGGGAATTCATGCACACGGGTGGCGGAAAGAAATGATCTCACTGGAGGCTGCCAAGCTAGCTGCACAAGAATTCAGGTCACGCAATCTTCCCGGAAGTGATGGATTGCAATTGGGGATTCGTTCTCGAGGTATTTCGGGGGCTGGTCTCTACCTGTTTCAGATCACCGTGAATCCACCGTCCTCGACCGGAAGGCCAAGACTTGGGGGTAGTCCTGGGATTGTCGTCGACTCAAAGAGCGGGCGTTGTCGCTTTGTGAGTCACTCGGAGTACGGGCAACTCCTACGTGAGATAGTGGCTGATCAGCCATGAGGGTCTGTTCTATTGATCAGAAACTCGTGGTGTTCGGATCCAGGATGTAACGGACGGTGGGGCTGTCGAAGCGGCCTCATATCGTCTGGCGGCTACTTCGGCGGCCCACGCGTCCGCTAGACCTTGGACGAGAACCCTGTGTGTTTCTGGCTGCTTCTACAGGTCAGAGCTGTATCCGCTGCTCAGGCCCATCATTGCGTGGAAGCGAGCTGGAAGACCTTGGCCTGACCCGGATCCTCTTCGCGTAAGTGACGACATCGGTGTCCGAGCGTCGGCCTTCCGCCGGTACGGCGAGGCGCACCTCAGCCGATTCATAGGTAGCCATTGCAGGGGTGTGGATACAGGAAATCGATAGTGATTACCGGTAGTTCGTTAGTAACGAAACTACCGGTAATCACTGAAGTGGCGACCGGAGGGGCTGCGGGAGGAAGTCTGCCTTCCTCTGGCGCCGTTCAAAGTGCGGAAGCTGCAGTAAACGCCACCCGGGGTGCGGAGGCCGCTGTGCTGGGACTGCGCAGGGATGAATATGTCGCACAACTCATTGGTGGGACAGTTGCCCCTGCGGAGACCATCGCGCGTTCCACGAAGATTCAGGAGGGG
Organism: Streptomyces sp. YIM S03343; assembly: GCF_054729195.1. Taxonomy (NCBI): domain Bacteria; kingdom Bacillati; phylum Actinomycetota; class Actinomycetes; order Kitasatosporales; family Streptomycetaceae; genus Streptomyces; species Streptomyces sp. YIM S03343. Next base: position 2,824,487 of record NZ_JBPUKX010000001.1, on the reverse strand, counting down.
ACCAAGATGGAGACGACCACTTGAAGGAGTACTTCGCGGCGCACGGCGGAGCCGAGCAGTGGGGCAAGTACGCCACCCCGCGCTCAACATTCCGGGGAGGCTAGGGAACGTTCGACGTCCACTTCTACCGAAACGAAGTGAGCGGAGAGATCTACTACTACCACCACAAGGTGAAGCTGGGCGGAGGTGAGCGAAGGTGAGAGTCCGCTATCTGGGTGTCCCGGACACGCCGCCCGACCCGCTCGACGGCAGGTACCACTTCACTTCGGGGCAGGAATAAGTCGTACTCGAACTCCATGTCCGCAGCGACGGGTCCTCCTCCCTGCGCATCGAGCACTCGCCGTGCGACCTCGCCGGTCTGTACGGCGGGAAGCACTTCGAGCAGGTGTCCGATGTCATTCCGTCCCAGTGGAGCGTGGAGATTCATCCCTGGGGCGGGCTGAGCATGGGACCGAAGGAGTGGATCGCGGGGGACTTCTGGGAACGCATGATGGAGCGCGATCCGGAAGCGGAAGCCGCCTTCGCGGCGATCCGTGACGCGATCCTGGCGGAGGATCCGATCGCCTGATCCAGCGACCTCCGCGCCCGGTGTCAGTCACGGCAGCTGTAGTTCCGGCGTCTTCCCTGGTCAGCAGCTCGCGGGGCCGGGTGGGGGTATGGGTACGGCCACCGTGATCATGAACGTTTGTGACGACGTTTCAAGAAGCGGTGGCCGTGGAGGTCACGATAGCCCAGACAGTCTGGGGCCGGGTGTTCGGGGCGGCGATGCACGTGATCGCGGACTGCTTCGTGCGGCCTGAGACTCGCACGACTGCGGCGGAGATGATCAGCGGGCTGCTGGCGGAGGTGGACACGCGGAACTGCTGGACTCTGGCCCAGGCGCTGGGGCATCCGGGTCCGCACCGGCTGCAGCACCTCCTGTCACGCGCGAAGTTCGACCACGACCGGGCCAGGACGGAGATCGCCCGTCTCGTTGCGCGTGAACTGGCAGGTCAGGATGTGGTGCTGGTGGCGGACGAGACCGGCGACGCCAAGTCGTCCACCGACTGTGTGGGAGCCGGCCGCCAGTACTCCGGCGCGCTCAAGGGCGTCGGTCTGTGCCAGATCGCCGTCCACCTCGCCGTGGTCACCGCGACAGCGCGGGTGGTGATCGACCGGGCCCTGTATCTCCCGAAGGACTGGGCCGCGGACGAGGAACGCCGCGACGCGGCCGGTGTCCCGGAAGAGATCATGTTCGCCACCAAGCCGCAGCAGACCGCCGCCATGGTCGCCAAAGCGCTCCAGTCGGGCATCGACGCACACTGGTTCGTGGGCGACGAGGTCTATTCCGGCCGCGAACTCCGCACGAAAATACGAGCGTTCGGACTCGGCTATGCAGTCGGCGTGTCCCATACACACGTGGTGACTGACGGAGCGGGCCGCAAGTGGAAGGCCCGCCAGGTGATCAACAAGGTGCTGCCTCACCAGTGGATGCGCATCCAGACCGGACACGGAACGAAGGGCACCCGCGAGTACGACTGGGCCTGGCTCGACGTCCGCGCGGACGACACCCCCGACGGACACGACGAGAACGGCACCAGCCTCCTGGTCGCCCGCCGGCACCGGTACACCGGCGAGCTCTCCTTCTTCCGCTGCTGGACGCCCGAAGATGTCACCCTCGCCCAGCTGGTGGAGGTGATCTGCCGCAGATGGCGGATCGAGGAGACCTTTCAACTCGGCAAGACCTTCACCGGTCTGGACGAAGGCCAGGTGACCTGCTGGAACTCCTGGATGCGCTGGTCCTTGTTCTCCCTGATCGCCTCCGCCGTCCTCGCACTCACAGCCGCTGCCACGGTCACAGTCGGCCCCGCCGGACCGGTCCGGCTCGTCCCACTGACCTGTCCTGAACTCGTCCGGCTTCTCCGGGTGTTCGTCCTCACACCACCCGTCCGGGAAGCGGAACACGTCCTGCACTGGATGGCCTGGCGCCGCCACCATCAAGCCGTCGCGCAAGCCTGCCACCAGCGCCGACACGAACTCCAGGACCAGCCATGATCGGAACTACAGCTGCCGTGTCAGTGGCGCTGTGGCTTGGACGTCCCTTCGTGGACGTCCACATCGGGCATCCCAAGATTATTGAAGCAATGCGGGAATCCGGTATTCCGGCTGTTGCCGCATGCTTCTTCGAGGACGAACTGCCCTGGCTCAGTGGAATCGATCGGCTTCGTTCCTGACGAGACCGCCCATCCATGAAAGTGGGTGACGGCAACCGGCGTGATCCGCAGGCCGACGTGGTTCGCCGGCACCTGGCTGCTGGCACCAGTGTCAGCAGCCAGGTGCCGGGTAAACGGAATTTCTGCATCCAGGTTTACACAACCAGAAGGTGCTGATTGATAGTGGGTATGACGCCAGTTCATCAGGCTGTCGAGATGGAAAACCTAGTAGCTCTTCGTGACCTCCTTGATCAAGGGGTCGATATTAACGAGGAGCACCAGGGGCTGACCCTGCTGCACCATGCAATCGATGTAGAGATTGACGGACATACCCAAACGGGGGAGCCGCTACACGTGGATACAACCGCGTATCTCCTTGCCCGAGGGGCTGACCCGCGAAGGCGCTCGGACGGTGGAACCGGCGTTTCGGCAGAGCACATGGCACTCGTTGATGGGCATTGGCTTGCGACCTGCTTGATTGAGGAGTGGGAGCGCACGCATCCTGAGTGAGATGACGGCTGCCGATGGCAATGGCGAGCAATCGAACTCGTGCTGAGCATCCAGATTGAGGTTTCTGAGTAGCCCGCATAAATGACTCGTACGCAGCCTGGAGGCCCTCCCGGTATCGAATACCGGTAGGGCTCCTTGGCCGTAGTCTGGAAGCAACATGCCTCGAAGGAGGAACGCGGTCCCCGCGAGGTAAAGTTCGCCTCCGGTGTCGGACCCATGGTCAGTACACCGGCACGCTGCGGACTGCCTGCACCGCAGTTCCCGCCCGCCTTGAACATCCAGTGGTTGATGGAGAAGAAGAAGTGAAGGTCGACGAGCCGCTGCCGCCCACAGCGCGCGACTTCTGGTTGCGCAAACCTGGGAGCACCACGTGAAAGTGAAGTTCATCGACTTCGGAGGTCCCGAGCAGAGTGTCCGGCAAGGGGCGGATTCCCTGCATCAGGGTCAGGTGTACGTGGTCCTTGAGGCGTACTGTCAGACGGACGGACCGAACTACTTCAGGGTCGAGTTCCATAGAGGAGAGCTTCCCGCCCTCTTCGACTCGCGACTCTTCGAGGTTGTCGACTCGGATGTGCATCCATCGTGGACGGTATCCACTGTGTGGGACGGATCGCTCAAGATGGCGCCTGCTGCCTGGCAAGTTACAGGGTTTTGGGAAGAACTCATGGACCATTCCCCTGATGCAATCGAAATCTACGAGTTCGACAGAGATGCCCTGATGCTGGGGTCTGAATAGCTAGAGCTGCCATTCTCGATTTGAGATTGGCGAAGAACGTGATCCGGTGCGGTGCCATGAGGCTGTGACCGTACCGCCTCGCGGTGACACTTCAATGGGTGGCACCCATTCTTACCTGGTAAATCTGGGGCCCTTGTCAGGTATGTCTTGGCGCCGTTGCTAAATCCGGGGTCTGCATGACGTCGGCCTGTGTGACCCAGGGTTCGTTGCGTGATCGGAATCCGTCCGGTGTGCCGGACTGGTCCGGAGTCACTGCGGTGTGCAACAGCGTGAGCAGGAGACAGCAACGAGCATGATGCTGACCCGCGCGCAGAGCGGACGTAAGCTCCTGTGCATTCTTTGCCGACGTGAGTGATGCGTCAGATGGTCGATACACCGTCCGCGACCACGTGCGCGATTTGGTAGAAGCTGAGGGCAGGTTGGCGCACAGATTCGGATGACGTGAGTCAGCCATTCTCCTGGCGCACCTTGAGGAGTGCGGCGGCGAGAGCTCCGGCTGCTGCGGCCCCGAAGACTGTCGGATTGACGTATCCGGGCAAGTCGTCCGATGTGTACCGCTCGCCTGATGTGAGTCGGCATTCGATCTGCAGCGGAAGGTAGGTGACCTCGGGCGGTGACGTGACGTGCGCGGGGATCGTTCCGGCAACTCGGCGGAGGGGCTGAGTCGGCCCCTTCGTTGCCTGCTTCGGACAGCATCACCCAGAACAGGCCCCACGCGTACATGCCCAATGCAGTTGCGATGGCGATGAGAACAAGTCCCCGCAGGCCGGACGTGGTTGACATTCTGATTCCCCTTACGGCAAGGAAGAGCGTGCCGATGACCCGACGGTCAGCGTGAACAGTACAAGCACGAGTGGGCTTCGGAACTGACGGACGTTGCGTCCAATGGCTGCTGACACGGAAGTGGGAACGGCCTCTGTGCCTGGTCGCTCAGCAGAACATGAGGTCGACGCCCTGCTCGATGCAGAAGTGCAGGACGGCGACCAGTCGGCCGGTGTCGTCGACCCGTCGTTGAACGAGTGGATCTGTGCTGTCCCCCCTCTGGTCAATGATCTCCCTGAGACGGGGCAGAAGCGCGGCGCATTGGGCCGAAGTGAGGTCCGGGCCGTCGTCGTCAGGGTGATCGAGAAGCGGTTTCAACGTGGTGGAGACATCGCTCCACGGACGCTCTCCGCCGAAGCCCCACATCTCGTCAAGGTGGAAGCCCTCGGCCTGTGCCAACCAGTGGCGGAACATGCCGAAGCCGGTATAGGACCAGGCGACGTCCGGACTGGCGACGTCTCCGTCTGCCGGGCACAACATGAGCCCCACTGCATCCTCCTGGGTCGTCCAGTCGACAGGATCGGTCCCGGGAAGGCTCACGGCAACTGAAATGATCTGGGTGGGCTGGTGTGATCACGGCGCCGGAGTGGTCTGGTCTACCTCGTGAGATCCTTCGGGGTCATTTGTGCTCCCGCTGGTCCAGTGGAGCGGGCCTTGAAGCACATTCAGTGAAGGATGTCGTCCAGTGCCTGGACCCGGACGGCGTTGACGAACGCACTGAACGCTGTTTGGCCGACGGAGAACCCGCGGGCCGGGTAGACGCTGTGCCGCAGTGCTATCCGCATGTCGTCGCGGACCGCGACCTCGACGCAGTTGTTGCCGCCTTCCTCGGAGTAGGACGACTTGTACCAGCTCAGTTCAGCCAAGGTGATTGCCTCTCACAACTCTTGGGCCACCTTGTGGATGAAATCCGCTGACTGCTCCGGAGTCAACGCCGTCTTCTCGACCAGGTCCAGTTGTCTGCGGAAGTTCTCCAGTTGCATGGGAGCTTCGTAGAAGAGGGCTCCGGCAGGGGAGTCCATGTGCACGGTGTCGAGGTGAGGGTTGGCGGCCTCGGCGTACAGCACGCTGTCTCCAGCCATCGGGAAGCCCCCTGCGCCAAACGGGATCACGCGCAACGTCACATTGTCGCGGTCCGTCGCTGCCAGCAGATGGTTGAGCTGAGCACGCGCCACCTCTCCACCCCCCAACTGCATCCTCAGGGCCGACTCGTGGATGACCCCGAGATAGGGCGTCGCAGCGGAACCGGTAATGACGGACTGTCGGGCCATGCGGTGGGCAACTCGCAGTTCCAACTCCAGCCTGGGAAGGGGCGGAACGATGAGTTCGAAGATCGCCCTTGCGTGTGCCTCGGTCTGGAAGAGCCCGGGCAGGTGAGCGGTTTGCACGGTGCGTAGCCGCACGGCGTAGTGCTCGACCTCTGACACGTCCAAGAAGCCTGGCGGGATCTTTCCCCTGTACTCGTCCCACCAGCCGGTCTTCCTGCCTCCGGTCATCTCGACCAGCGCCTCCACGAAGGCTTGGTCATTGCACTCGTAGATGCTGACAAGCCGTCGCAGTCGTTCTGCGCTGATGCCGTATCGGCCTGCCTCGATGTTCGAAATGTTGGTGCGGTCAGTTCCCAGCAGGGTGGCTGCGGTCGGCGCAGACATGCCTGCCGCCTCCCGAAGCCGCCTCAACTCCGCGCCGAACCGCCGCTGTCGGATGGTGGGGGTGGTCCGTGGTGCCATTCGATGCTCTCTCCTCGCTCGCGCACAGTGTGCCGACGTCGCTTCTGGCTCGCCACCGGTTGACGGTAATTAACTCGTTCCAGTGAATACGGTTACACGGGTTAAATCTCCGTGGGTATGGTGTGACCCGCGCCACTCATCTTCACAGGCGTACCAACCCATTTGATCGCACAGCGCATAAGGAGGTGCCGTGACGAACGTGGAACCCGGACACCCGCCGCTGATTCCGTTCGCCGAACCCTGGGAGTACGAGCTCCACTTCCCCCGTGACGCGCGTGGGCCGGCCGTTGCCCGTACGACGCTCAAAGCCGTCCTGGGGGCCCATGGGCTCGGGGAGTTCACCGACCGGGCGGAACTGCTCGCCTCCGAACTCACCACCAACGCCGTCCGTTACTCCCTCGGTCCTGCGACCGTGCGGCTGAACTGGGCCAACCCCGTCCTACGGGTCAGCGTCACCGACACCTGCCCGCTCCTCCCCGCGCCGCTGGTGCCGGGCGGGCCGGATGCCGAACGCGGGCGCGGGCTGCTGATTCTCGACCTGCTCGCCGACGACTGGGGCGGATGCAGTCTCGGGGAGTCGGTGTTCGGGGTCGGTGGCAAGAGTGTCTGGTTCGAGTTGCGGCTGGGTGGGGGTGATCCGTCGTCAGGGGGCTGCGCCAACGACGGTGGCAGTGGTAGCGGCACAGTGCCAGCGCGGCCCGTCCTGGTGGCCTGACCGTCCTGCCTGGCGCGGCAAGTGCGCTTACGCCAGGGACGGACCGGCCCTCAGGGAAGGGACCTTCGGGCTTATCGGCGGGACCCTTGGCGCGACAATGGTCCCGGTTCCGGTGGTGTCATTGGTCCCGTTTCCAGCGGTGTCAAACGGGCCGACACCGAGTCGACAAGGGAGTAGCCGCAGCATGTCCCGCCGTCCTGCCGTCCTCATCTTCGCCGTGTGTGTTCTCGCCACCGCCGCCGCGGTCGTGTCGTTCACCCGTGGTTCGTGGTTCGGGGTCGTGTGGGTGCTGCTGGCGGGGGTCACCTCCAATATGGGGTGGTACTACCTGCGGCGGGCCGGTGGGGTGCGGAAGCGAGCAACGGTGGGTGCCTGCGGGGGTGATGGGGCGGCCGCCTGTGCCGGGTGTGTTCGGCAGGTCTGCCGATGAGCGGTGCTGACTATCACGCGCTGCTCGCCCGGCGTGAAGCCATGCGGTTCCGGGACCAGTTGCTTACTCCGGGAGCCCGGGTGGGTGGTTCGGGGGGCTTGCGCTCCGCCGTTGTGGGGGTTCCTGAAGGGTCGTACGACTCCGTTCGGGATCAGGAGATCATCACCCGTGACCTTCACCTCCTCATGCCCTTCGGCGAACTCATCGACGAGCTCTACGCCGCCCTCTTCCACCGGCATCCGTATCTGCGTCAGCTCTTTCCCGACTCCATGGAGTTCCAACGCGGCCACCTGGAGCGGGCGTTCCGCTATCTGATCGAGCATCTCGACCGGCCCGCCGAACTTGCCGCCTTCTGCGCCCGGCTGGGCCGCGACCACCGCAAACTCGGTGTGCTGCCCGTGCATTACGGCGTCTTCGAGCAGGCCCTCGCCGAAGCGCTACAGCGGCGTTCCCGTGGGCGGCTCGATGTCGAGGTGACGCGGGCCTGGCTGCGTATGGTGCGGCTTGCCGCAGCCGCCATGGTGGACGGGGCCTCGGAAGCCGTGGGTGAACCCGCCTACTGGGGTGCCACCGTGACTGAGCATCAGCGGCGGCGTCCCGACCTCGCCGTCATCCGTGTGCGGCCCTTTGAGCCGTACCCCTTCCTGCCAGGGCAGTACGCCACCGTCGAGACGCCCCTCGTACCGAACACCTGGCGGCCGTACTCGCCTGCCGGACTGCCCAGTCCTGATGGTGAGTTGGAGTTCCATGTCAGGCGTACCGGGCCCGGTGGGGTGAGTGACGCGCTGGTGACCGGCACCCGTGTCGGCGACACCCTGCGCCTCGGGCCCGCTCGCGGCAACACCGTGCTCGACGACAGCCGGGCGCGCGATGTGCTCGTCATTGCAGGGGGCACCGGCTGGGCCGGCGCCCGTGCTCTCGTCGAGGACCTTGCCCTGCGCCGTGGGCCGGGGGTCTCCGCGCACCTCTTCCTCGGTGTCCGCTCCGCCGACGACCTCTACGACGGGTCCGTCCTCACCCGGCTGGAGAGCCGCTGCCCCTGGCTGCGGATCGTGCCGGTCGCCGATGACGCCGGCAGCGGGTCCGTGCGCGGGTCGGTCGTCGAGACCATGGCCGCGCACGGCGACTGGACCGGTCATGCCGCCTACGTCAGCGGGCCGCCCGGCCTAGTGATCGCCGCGGTGCGCCGACTGGCCGGGCTCGGGGTGCCGGCGGACCGGATCCGGCACGATCCCGTTCCGGCCGGGGGCTGAGTCGGGGGCTGAGTCGGGGCGCGCGCCCCGGTCATGCGGTGAAGAACTCCGCCAGCACCGGAGCCAGTACGTTCGGGTCCACCATGTGGGTCTGGTCCGCCAGGGTGCGGTACGTGCCCCTCGGCACCGCGTCCGCGACTGCCCGGGCGGCCTCGCGCATCCATGCCGGGCTGGCGCCGCCCGCCATCGCCAGTACCGGCACGGGTACGGCGGCGAGGCGGTCCCGGGGGACCCGGCCGTCGCCCATGACCGCGTCGTCGTAGGCGAGGCTCGGTGCGATGGCCTCCATGGCCTGCCACATGGGGGACTGGCGGGCGCCCCGGATCATCTCCTCGGCAAGGCCGGTGAGCCTCAGGAACAGCTCCACCGCGTCCCCGCGCCGCCCCTCGCGAAGCGCCCGCCTCAGGTTTCTGGTGTACTCGACGCGCTCCTCGGCCGCCGCCTCGTCCATCGCGAACGGCGGTTCGTACACCGCGACATGACGCACCGGCAGCCCGCTCGCCGCCGCCTCCAGCACCAGCGCGCCGCCCGACGACATGCCGTACAGCGACGCCTCGCCGCCCACCGCCTCCACCAGCGCGGCGAGATCCTCGACCTCGCGCGCGACCGCGTACGGCGGCGTGTCGCCGCTCTCCCCGCGGCCCCGGCGGTCGTACCCGACGACCGTGTAGCGGGTCGACAACAGCCCGGCGAGGGGCGCCACGGTGGCGCCCGTGGACATGGCGCCGCTCACCAGGATGACCGCCGGGCCGCGGCCGCCGCGGGTATAGGCGAGGGGCGTGCCGTCACGCGAAATCGTCTGCTTGTCCATGTCTGTGCACCTTGCCATCGCGTGCGGTCGTCACCGGCTACGACACGTCAGGCGCCCCGGATACTTCGGACGTCTCCGATACTTCCGCCTCGTAGAAGCAGAGGTGTCCCTTGATCGCCGCGACCTCCGGTTTCGGGTCCGGATAGGACCAGACGAGGTCCTTCGGCCCGTCCGGGACGGACCAGTAGGACGCCGTGCCCTTGAAGGGGCAGACGGTGTGCTTGTCGGAGGGGGTCAGGAGGTCGAGGCGTACGTCCTCGGCCGGGAGGTAGTAGCGCGGCGGGTAGCCCGTCTCGCGCAGTACCAGGGGGCGGTCGGTCTCCGCGAGGATCCTGCCGTCGTGCACCACGCGCACGTGCCGGTCGCCCTGCTCGATGGTGATCTTGTGTCCTGCGGTCATGGTTTCAAAAGCGCTTGCGGGCGCCGCGTTCTTCCCCCGTACGGTGACGCCATGCGAATCTGTGTCTTTCTCTCCGCCGCCGATCTCGACGACCGCTACACGGTCCCCGCGCGCCAGTTCGCCGGACTGGTCGGCAAGGGCGGGCACACGCTGGTGTGGGGCGGCTCCGATGTGGGCCTCATGAAGGTCGTCGCGGACGGCGTCGAGGAGGCGGGCGGCACGCTGCTCGGCGTGTCGGTGGAGTTCCTGGCGGCGGCGGCTCGGCAGGGTGTCGATCACATGGTCGTCGCCCGTGATCTCTCCGAGCGTAAGCGGCTGCTGCTTGAGTATGCCGACGCCGTGGTGATCATGGTCGGCGGCACGGGCACGCTCGACGAGGCGACGGAGATCCTTGAGCTGAAGAAGCACGGGCACTCCGAGCTGCCGGTGGTGCTGCTGAACACGGCGGGGTTCTACGACGGGCTCAAGCAGCAGTTCCGGCGGATGGAGGAGGAAGGGTTCCTTCCTCGGCCGCTGGCGGAGCTGGTGTTCTTCGCGGAGGAGCCGGTGGGGGCGCTGGCGTATCTGGAGGAGAGTCTCGGGGCCCGGTGAGACCGGAGGATCGGTGAGACCGGCGGCTCGGTGAGTGCCCCGTGATGCGAGCATGGCGGACATGGCTATTCATGTGATCACGGGAGCCGGATCGGGCATCGGCGCCGCCGTCGCGCAGTCGCTGCATGCGCGTGGGGACGAGCTTGTGCTCCACGCGCGCGACGCCGGTCGCGCGAAGGAACTGGCTGCGGCCTTTCCCGGGGCGCGGACCCTTGTCGGTGATCTCGCCGAGCCGGAGCGGCTGAGCTGGGCCTTCTCGCACCAGGAGCTGCCGGAGCGGGTGGACTCGCTGCTGCACATCGCCGGGGTCGTCGACCTGGGGACGGTCGGGGAACTGACGCCCAAGTCGTGGCGGCACCAGCTCAACGTCAATCTCATCGCGCCTGCCGAACTGACCCGCCTCCTACTTCCGCAGCTTCGGGTGGCCCGGGGGCATGTGGTGTTCGTGAACTCGGGGGCGGGGCTGAATGCGCATGCGTCGTGGTCGGCTTATGCGGCGTCCAAGCATGGGCTGAAGGCGCTGGCGGATTCGCTGCGGCAGGAGGAGCACGGGAGCGGGGTGCGGGTCACTTCCGTGTACCCGGGGCGTACGGCCAGTCCTATGCAGGTGAAGGTGCATCAGCAGGAGGGGAAGGAGTATGAGGCGGGGCGGTGGATCGAGCCGTCGTCCGTGGCTACGGCGATTCTGATGGCGCTGGATCTGCCGCGGGACGCGGAGGTCAACGACGTGACGGTTCGGCCGGGGGTGCGCTGAGCGGATTCCACGGCGAGCGTGAGGCGGAGCCCCCTGGAGGCGATGTGTGCCGCGGCACATTACGTAGGCTGCCCAGGTGAGCAACAGCGATAAGGCGAACCTCGGCGGAGCCACCGGTGTCGGGTCCATGCCCGGGGGCGACGCTCGTGAGGCCGTCAAGACCGTCACCGGGACCTTCGAGGACTTCCCCCACCTGCCCGAGCTGCCCGCCCGAGGGCCCGGCGCCGACATGATCGGCCGTACCGCCGGGATGCTCGTCGAGTTGTACGCGCGCGTGGAGCCCAGCGGCTGGCGGATCGGCGACCGGCCGGGCCGGGACACCAAGCGGGCCCGCTCCTGGCTGGGCGAGGACCTCGACGCGCTGGAGGAATTCACCCAGGGGTACGAGGGACCGCTGAAGGTGCAGGCGGTGGGGCCCTGGACGCTGGCCGCCGGTCTGGAGCTGAGGAACGGGGAGGCCGCCCTCTCCGACGCCGGGGCCTGCCGGGACCTCGCGGGCTCGCTCGCCGAGGGGCTGCGGCTGCATCTCGACGAGGTGCGGCGGCGGGTGCCGGGGGCGCGGGTCGTGCTGCAACTCGACGAGCCCTCCCTCACCGCCGTACTGCGCGGACAGGTGAAGTCGGCCAGTGGGTATCGCACGCATCGGGCCGTCGACCGGCAGGTGGTCGAGGCGACCCTGCGCGACCTCATCGGCAGCGCGGGCGCCGAGTCCGTCGTCGTGCACTCCTGCGCGCCCGACGTGCCCTTCGCACTGCTGCGGCGGGCGGGCGTCGACGCCGTCTCCTTCGATTTCTCTCTGCTCACCGAGCGTGACGACGACGCGATCGGGGAAGCAGTGGAAGGGGGCACGCGGCTGTTCGCCGGTGTGGTGGCGGGCACGGACGGCCCATTGTCAGACCCTGCCGGTAGCGTCATGGGTGTCAGGACGCTGTGGCGCAGGCTGGGGCTGCGACCGGGGCTTCTCGCGGACGTCGTCACACTCACGCCCGCGTGCGGGCTCGCGGGTGCTTCCCCGGGGTATGCCCGCGCGGCGCTCGCCCACTGCGTCCGGGCGGCGAGATCCCTCGCGGACAACCCAGAGTAACGGGAGGACCACACGGTGGCCGGCGACAAGCAAGCGGAGACGACGGTGCCCGTCGAGGCGCGGGAGCAGCACGCGCAGCTCGCTGAGCAGATCGAGGAGCATCGCTTCCGGTACTACGTGAACGACGCCCCGGTCGTCAGCGACGCGGAGTTCGACAGGCTGCTGCGCGCGCTGGAGGCGCTGGAGGCGGAGTATCCCGAGCTGCGGACGCCCGACTCGCCCACCCAGAAGGTCGCGGGCGCGTACGCGACGGAGTTCACCTCCGTGCAGCACCGGCAGCGCATGCTGTCGCTGGACAATGCCTTCGACGACCTGGAGCTGGCCGCCTGGGCGGAGCGCGTCCACAAGGACGTGGGCACTGGCGGGTACCACTTCCTGTGCGAGCTGAAGGTCGACGGCCTAGCCGTCAATCTGACGTACGAGCAAGGGCGTCTCACCCGCGCGGCGACCCGTGGCGACGGCCGGACCGGCGAAGACATCACCCCCAATGTGCGGACCATCGCGGAGATTCCGGACAGACTGACCGGTGACCGTGTTCCGGATCTCGTCGAGATCCGCGGTGAGGTCTACTTCCCGATGGAGCAGTTCGAGGAGCTCAACGCCCGTCTGGTGGAGGCCGGTGACAAGCCCTTCGCCAACCCGCGCAACGCCGCCGCCGGTTCACTGCGCCAGAAGGACCCCCGGGTCACCGCGACCCGGCCGCTGCACATGGTGGTCCACGGCATCGGGGCGCTGGAGGGATTCGAGGGGCTGACCCGGCTCTCGGAGGCGTACGACCTGCTGAGCGAGTGGGGGCTGCCGACCTCGCGCCACAACAAGGTGGTCGACGGCCTCGACGGCGTGCGGGAGTTCATCGCGTACTACGGCGAGAACCGGCACTCCGTGGAGCACGAGATCGACGGCGTCGTCGTCAAGCTCGACGAGATCCCGCTCCAGGGACGGCTCGGCTCCACCTCCCGCGCGCCGCGCTGGGCCATCGCGTACAAGTACGCGCCGGAGGAGGTCAACACCAAGCTCGTCAACATCCGTGTGGGTGTCGGCCGCACCGGCCGGGTGACGCCGTACGCGCAGGTCGAGCCGGTGACGGTGGCCGGTTCGGAGGTCGAGTTCGCCACCCTGCACAACCAGGACGTCGTCAAGGCCAAGGGTGTGCTCATCGGTGACACGGTCGTGCTGCGCAAGGCTGGTGACGTCATCCCGGAGATCCTCGGGCCGGTCGCCGACCTGCGGGACGGCACCGAGCGCGAGTTCGTGATGCCCGCCGAGTGCCCTGAGTGCGGCACCCCCCTGCGGCCGATGAAGGAGGGCGACGTCGATCTGCGCTGCCCGAACGCGCGGACCTGCCCCGCCCAGTTGCGGGAACGGCTCTTCTATCTGGCGGGCCGCAAGGCACTCGACATCGAGCACTTCGGGTATGTCGCGGCTGCGGCCCTCACCAAGCCGCTGGAACCGGCCGAGGCGCCGCTGACGGACGAGGGCGACCTGTTCGACCTCACCGTCGAGCGGCTGCTGCCCATCAGGGCGTTCGTTTACGACCAGGGCAGCGGGCTGCCCAAGCGCGACCCGAAGACCGGCGAGGAGAAGACCGCGCTGGTTTTCGCCAATCAGGACGGCGGCGCCCGCAAGAACGCGCTGGCCATGCTGGACAACATTGCCGCGGCCAAGGAGCGCCCGCTGGCCCGGGTGCTGACCGGGCTGTCGATCCGTCATGTGGGGCCCGTGGCCGCGGAGGCGCTGGCCCGGGAGTTCCGCTCCGTCGAGCGCATCGAGCAGGCCACCGAGGCGGAGCTGGCGGACACGGACGGTGTCGGCGCCATCATCGCGGCCTCGCTCAAGGAGTGGTTCGCCGAGGAGTGGCACCAGGAGATCCTGCGCAAGTGGCGGGCCGCCGGGGTGCGGATGGAGGAGGACGGGTCGGGTGAGGACGAGGGGCCGCGTCCGCTCGAAGGGCTCACCGTCGTCGTCACCGGCACTCTCGAACATTTCACCCGGGACGGGGCAAAAGAGGCGCTGCAGAGCCGCGGAGCCAAAGTCACCGGTTCCGTATCGAAAAAGACATCCTTCGTTGTTGTAGGTGACAATCCGGGATCGAAATATGACAAGGCAATGCAACTCAAAGTGCCTGTTCTGAACGAGGACGGGTTCGGTGTCCTGCTCGAACAGGGCGCGGACGCGGCGGCCGAAGTTGCCCTGCCGACCGGGGAGTAGCGGTTGAAGGCCACCCGATCGGCGCATACCAGATGCATAAGGGTGGCCGGGGCGCATTCGGGCAACCACCGGCGACCGCCGCCCGTAAGAGCCTTTCGCGGCCTACTGTTGGGATAGCGCCCGCCGTGCCCAGCAGCGGCCGGGGCAAGGTCCCGCTCCCCGATGGGCTCTCGAGGAACAGGACAAAGGGTTTTTCAACGGGGTTTTTCGACGCGGAGGCCGTTGAGGGATGTGTCGGGCATCGGGCCGCGTGGCGTGGGCACCGCCGGCCGTGAGAGGGACGGGAATGGAACCGACCGAGAGCGTCGCCCCGGTCTCACGGCTGCGCCGTGCGGCAGGGGCGTGGCGGGGGAGCCGGTGGGCGACATGGTCCTTGTCGGGACGTGAGTCCTTGTCGGGACGTGACGGCGGCACAGGCGGTACAGAAGGCCGTCCGCCCGGCCGGTCCGCGGCGACGGACCGCCCGGCCACGGACCGCCCAGCCACGGACCGGTCGGCGACGGACCGCCGCTACCCGGCGGCCGACCGGGGCGCGCAGCGGGCCGCGGACGGATCCGGGCGAGGGCGAGGACCGGGAAGCGTGTTCGCGGACGGATTCGCCGGCGTCTTCACGGACGGCCGCACTCCCGGGAGACCGCCGCGGCAGGCCGCCGACCCACGGCAGGCGGCCGGCCCCCCGTACACCAACGGCATCCGGCCGCCCGGTCGGCCTCTCCTCGCGCTGCCGCCCGGCAGCGGCGACAGCACCGGTCACGAGCGGCGCCCGGCCGTGCCCGCGCTGCCCGTCGCCGTCGTGACGGCGGCCGTCCTGGTGCTCGGCGCCGGCTTCTACCGCGCCTTCACCGGCACCCACGCCCTGTTCCCGTCCGGCACGGTCGGCTGGTCCTTCGCCGTGCTCAGCGGCATCATCGTCGGCCATCTCGTCATGCTCGGCCGCTCCCGCTGGTGGGGCGGCACGGGCTCCGGCGCCGCCCTCACCCTCGCCGTCCTCATGCTCTACGGCTGGGTGCCCGCCGGGATGGTCAGCCTCACGGTGGTCGTCCTGGTCGGCATAGCCCGCCGGGGCCGCTGGCGGTCCGGGGTGCTGCACGGCTCGGTCGACATCCTCGGCATCGGCGCCGGAGCCCTGCTGCTGGGCGCCTTCGGCCGGGTGCCGAGCGTCGAGCAGCCCTGGGACCCCGGCACCTGGACGCTCTACACCGCCCCGCAGGTGGTGCTGGTCGCGGCCGCCTATCTGCTCGTCACCCGCGCCCTGCTGTGGTACTTGCAATCCGCCCGCGGCGGGCTGCCCACGGTGGCCCGCACCGCCCTCGTCCGGCAGAGCCTCGTCGCAGTCGCCCTGCTCGGCATCGCACCGCTGGTCTGTGTGGTCGCCGTCGCCCAGCCGGTCCTGCTGCCGCTGTTCGCCGTCCCGCTGATCGCCCTCGACTCCACCCTGTGGATCGCCCGCGCCCGCGCCGAGGAGCAGCTGCGCGACCCGCTCACCGGGCTGCCCAACCGGCAGTGGCTGCTGGAGCGGATCTGGACCGCGCTCGACGACGCCGAACGCATCGGTGCGCGGGCCGCCCTGATGCTGATCGACCTCGACCGGTTCCGTTCGGTCAACGACACCCTGGGCCATCTCGCCGGTGACCGGCTGCTGCTGCAGACCGCCGACCGGCTGCGGGCGGCGCTGCCGCGCGGGGCGGAGGCCGCGCGGCTCGGCGGCGACGAGTTCGCCGTTTTACTGCCCGTCGCCGACTCCACGACATCCGCGACCCGTATCGCCCGCGGTCTCGTCGCCGCGCTCAGCTCCCCGCTCGACCTCGACGGACTCACCCTCGTCCTGGAGGCCAGCGCGGGAGTCGCCGTCTTCCCCGACCACGCCCTCGACGCCGAGGGACTGCTGCGCCGGGCCGACGTGGCGATGTACCAGGCGAAGCGGGACCGCACCGGAGTGGAGGTGTACGAGTCCAAGCGCGACTCCAACACCCCCGACCGGCTCGGTCTGCTCGGCGATCTTCGCCGCGCGCTGGACGCCCACGAGGTGCAGCTGCACTACCAGCCCAAGGTCCGCTTCGACGGCCAGGTCGCGGGCCTGGAAGCACTGGTCCGCTGGGTGCACCCGGAGCGCGGCAAGGTGCCGCCGGACGAGTTCATAGCGATAGCCGAATCGTCCGGCCTCATGCCGCATCTGACCGAGTACGTGCTGGAGACCGCGCTGGCCCAGGTCGCCCGCTGGCGCGCCCAGGGCCTGTTCGTGCCGGTCGCCGTCAACGTCTCCCCGCGCGACGTCCACACCCCCGGCTTCGCGGGCTCCGTCGCCGCCCGTCTCGCCCGGCACGGTGTCCCGGCCTCGGCGCTCCAGCTGGAGATCACCGAGCATGTCCTGCTGGAGGACCCGCAGCGGGCCGCCGACACCCTCGCCGGGCTGTCCATGCACGGCGTGAAGATGTCGCTGGACGACTTCGGCACCGGGTACTCGTCGCTGGTGCATCTGCGGCGGCTGCCGGTCAGCGAGCTGAAGATCGACCGCTCGTTCGTGGCCCGGCTGGCGTTCGACGCCGAGGACGCGGAGATCGTCCGCTGCACCGTCGACCTCGCGCACTCGCTGGGGCTGCTCGTGGTCGCCGAGGGTGTCGAGGACGACGAGACGTGGGAGCGGCTGCGGGACCTGCACTGCGACGCCGTACAGGGCTGGCTGGTCGCCGCGGCGATGCCTCCCGAGGAGACGACGGCGTGGCTGCTGGCGCGGGGGTCGCGGGGGTGGCAGCGGCCACGGGCCGCGTTGCCCGCGGCGGCTTCGGACGAGTGATCTACCCACGCGCCCGCCCGTTCGGCGTGTCCGCCCGTTCGGCCCCGTTCGGCATGTCCCCACGGTGACCGTCTCCCGTGGGGCCCGGTCACCGTCGGCGGCTGCCGCTGTCGGCCGGCTCACCGGTGACCCCGAAGGGCAGCCTCCGGCAAACCGTTTCACGGTCAACACCCCCCGCCCCCTAGGATTGGGCTCAAACCACACGCACTCACCCCCAGAGGAACGCTGCATGCCTGGCATCACGCGCGAGGAGGTCGCCCACCTCGCCCGGCTGGCGCGTCTGGAGCTGAAGCCCGAAGAGCTCGACCACTTCGCGGGACAGCTGGACGACATCATCGGCGCGGTGGCCCGCGTCAGTGAGGTCGCCGACCAAGACGTACCGCCGACCTCGCACCCGCTCCCGCTGACAAATGTCATGCGGGCGGACGAGGTCCGTCCGTCGCTCACCCCCGTGCAGGCGCTCTCCGGCGCCCCGGCCCAGGAGCAGCAGCGTTTCAAGGTGCCGCAGATCCTGGGGGAGGACTAGACAGTCATGACGGACATCATCAAGCTCACCGCGGCGGAGATCGCCGCGAAGATCGCCGCCGGTGAACTCACCGCGGTCCAGGTCACCGAGGCGCATCTCGCCCGGATCGAGGCCGTCGACGAGAAGGTGCACGCCTTCCTGCACATCGACCGCGAGGGCGCCCTGGCGCAGGCACGTGCCGTCGACGAGAAGCGCGAGCGCGGCGAGAAGCTCGGCCCGCTGGCCGGTGTGCCTCTCGCGCTCAAGGACATCTTCACCACCGAGGGCGTGCCCACGACGGTCGGTTCGAAGATCCTCGAGGGCTGGATCCCGCCGTACGACGCCACGCTCACCAAGCGGCTGAAGGCCGCCGGTGTGGTCATCCTCGGCAAGACCAACATGGACGAGTTCGCCATGGGGTCCAGCACCGAGAACAGCGCCTTCGGGCCCACCGGCAACCCCTGGGACCTCACCAAGGTCCCCGGCGGCTCCGGCGGCGGTTCCTCCGCCGCGATCAGCTCCTACATGGCGCCGCTGGCCATCGGCACCGACACCGGCGGCTCCATCCGCCAGCCCGCCGCCGTCACCGGCACCGTCGGTGTGAAGCCGACGTACGGCGCGGTCTCGCGCTTCGGCATGGTGGCGTTCTCGTCCTCCCTCGACCAGGGCGGCCCCTGCGCCCGTACGGTCCTGGATGCGGCGCTGCTGCACGAGGTGATCGCCGGACACGACCCGCTGGACTCCACGTCGATCGACGCGCCCGTCCCGCCGGTCGTCGAGGCCGCCCGCAACGGCAGCGTGCAGGGCATGCGCGTCGGCGTGGTCAAGCAGTTCCGCGGCGAGGGCTACCAGGCCGGTGTCATCCAGCGGTTCGACGAGTCCGTCGCGCTGCTGAAGGACCTGGGCGCCGAGATCGTCGAGCTGGACTGCCCGTCCTTCGACCTGGCCCTGTCGGCGTACTACCTGATCGCGCCCTCCGAGTGCTCCTCCAACCTCGCCCGCTTCGACGGCCTGCGCTACGGCCTGCGCAGCGGCGACGACGGCGGCCACTCCGCCGAGGAGGTCACCTCCCTCACCCGCGAGGAGGGCTTCGGCGCCGAGGTCAAGCGCCGGATCATGCTCGGCACGTACGCCCTCTCCAGCGGCTACTACGACGCGTACTACGGCAGCGCCCAGAAGGTCCGCACCCTCATCACGCGGGACTTCGAGAAGTCGTTCGAGCAGGTCGATGTGATCGTCTCCCCGACGACCCCGACCACCGCCTTCGCGATCGGCGAGCGCGCCGACGACCCCATGGCGATGTACCTCGCCGACCTGTGCACCATCCCGACCAACCTCGCGGGCAACGCGGCCATGTCGCTGCCCTGCGGCCTCGCCCCGGAGGACAACCTCCCGGTCGGACTGCAGATCATCGCCCCGGCGCTCCAGGACGACCGGCTCTACAAGGTCGGTGCCGCCGTCGAGGCCGCCTTCGTGGAAAGGTGGGGTCACCCGCTCCTCGAGGAGGCTCCGGCGCTGTGAGCAACGCACTGTCCAAGGCCAAGGGCTTCAAGAAGTCCCGCTCCGGTACGTACCTGTCCATCGCGACCACCGCGTTCGGCGCGATCGGCGTCGCCAAGCAGATCAAGAAGGCCAAGGCCGAGCAGGACACCCTGCGGCTGATCGACGCCACCGTCTCCGCGGTCGCGATCGTCACCGGCCTCGCCATCCTGGTCCGCGAGCTGAAGCGGCTGGGCGACGACGACGTCCTGCTGGGCTGAGAGGGAAGTTTCACCGTGACCACCACGACCGACGACCTGGTGTCGTACGAGGACGCGCTGGCGTCCTACGACCCTGTCATGGGCCTTGAGGTCCATGTCGAACTCGGCACCCGGACCAAGATGTTCTGCGGCTGCTCCACCGAACTCGGTGCCGAGCCCAACTCGCAGACCTGCCCCACCTGCCTCGGCCTGCCCGGCGCCCTCCCGGTCGTCAACGCGACCGGCGTGGAGTCGGCGATCAAGATCGGTCTCGCACTGCACTGCGAGATCGCCGAGTGGTGCCGCTTCGCCCGGAAGAACTACTTCTATCCGGACATGCCGAAGAACTTCCAGACCTCCCAGTACGACGAGCCGATCGCCTACAACGGCTATCTCGACGTACAGCTGGAGGACGGGGAGACCTTCCGCGTCGAGATCGAGCGCGCCCACATGGAGGAGGACACCGGCAAGTCGACCCACATCGGCGGCGCCACCGGCCGTATCCACGGCGCGTCCCACTCCCTGCTGGACTACAACCGCGCCGGCATCCCGCTCATCGAGATCGTCACCAAGCCGATCACCGGTGCGGGCGAGCGGGCCCCCGAGGTCGCGCGGGCGTACGTGCACGAGCTGCGCGAGCTCATCAGGGCGCTCGGCGTGTCCGAGGCCCGTATGGAGATGGGCCAGATGCGCTGCGACGTCAACCTGTCGCTGATGCCCAAGGACGCCGACAAGTTCGGCACCCGCTCGGAGACCAAGAACGTCAACTCGCTGCGTTCGGTCGAGCGCGCGGCCCGGTTCGAGATCATGCGCCACGGGGCCGTGCTCTCCTCCGGCGGGACGATCATCCAGGAGACCCGGCACTTCCACGAGGACACGGGGTCGACGACCTCGGGCCGGGTGAAGGAGGAGGCCGAGGACTACCGGTACTTCCCGGAGCCGGACCTCGTCCCGGTGGCACCCTCGCGCGAATGGGTCGAGGAGATCCGCGCCGCGCTCCCCGAGATGCCGCTGGTCCGCCGCACCCGGCTGCTCGCCGAGTGGGGCATCTCGGTCACCGAGATGCAGGCCATCATCAACGCCGGTGCGCTGGACCTGATCGTCGCCACCATCGACGCGGGTGCCGACGCCGCCTCCGCCCGTAAGTGGTGGATGGGCGAGCTGGCGCGCAGCGCCAACGAGTCCGGCACGGCGCTCGACGAACTGGCGATCACCCCGCAGCAGGTGGCCCGGGTCGCCGAGCTGGTCGCGAAGGGCGACCTGAACGACAAGCTGGCCCGCCAGGTCATCGAGGGCGTCCTCGCCGGTGAGGGCGGTCCGGACGAGGTCGTCGACAAGCGCGGTCTGAAGGTCGTCTCCGACGACTCCGCGCTCGGCGCCGCCGTCGACGAGGCCATCGCCGGCAACCCGGGCGTCGCCGACAAGATCCGCGGCGGCAAGGTGGCCGCGGCCGGTGCCCTGGTCGGCGCGGTCATGAAGGCCACCCGTGGCCAGGCGGACGCGGCCCGCGTCAAGGAACTGATCCTGGAGAAGCTGGGCGTCAGCGAAGGCTGACACCCGGACCGACCCGGACAAAAGGAGGGGGTGCGCCGACCGCGTCGCACCCCCTCCGCCGTGCCCCGGGTCCGGGGCGCTGGCCGAAAGGCGCTAGGCTCCCCGGTCATGAGCGGACGAGGCGATTCCCAAACGCAACCCGGGATACCCGAGGTGGCCGCCGAGTACGCCGAGTACGCCGAGAACCCCGAGTACGCCAAGTACGGCGAGATGCCCGAGGATGCCGAGTACGCCGAGGACGACGAGTACGACGAGGTCACGTTCACGGAGGCCCGCCGGGCCCGCTGGACGGCGACCGCCACCGGAACCCTGCTCACCCTCGCCGGACTCGGCGCGTCGCTGTTCCGGCTCACCAGGTCCGCCCCCGCCCTCGTGCCCGCCGCCTATGCCACCGGCGCCGCGATCTGCGCCCTGGCGGCCGTCCTCGGCGCCCGCGGCCGCACCCGCCGCGCCCTGTGGCTGCTGATCCTCGGCGTGATGGTGATGGCGCTGGGCGATCAGTTCGACTGAGTCACTCTGGGCCACCCGGAGCCACGCTGAGCCACCCTGAACGGCCCTCTCAACCGCCGTGTCTCTGTTACGTGTTCGTAGTCACGTGAGGCGTGTCACCCCAGGGTACAGAGTTGCCGTAACTGTCCTGTGATGTGTCTCCCACTCTTGTGAATGGGGGCACAATCCACTCAAACGATCATTTTCACCTGCGAGAGTGAACGCATTGCTCATGCGTTCTTTGCGGGCTGTTCAGTTCAGGCACGACTGTTCCCGGTCAAAGATCCACCCATCGCACGCTGGGAGCACGTTCGTGGCAGCCCTCGCACGCTGGAGTGTTCGGCACCGCCTTGTCGCGGTACTTCTGTGGGTCCTCGCCCTCGGCGGGGCCACCGCCGCCGCGGCCGTCGCGGGCTCCGCCTACTCCAACGACTACGACGTCCCCGGCACCGAGTCGGGCCGTGCGATGCAGCTGCTGGAGAAGGGCTTCCCCGGTCTCGCCGGCGACAGCGACACCATCGTCTGGCACACCACCACCGGCACCGTCCGCGCCTCGGACGTCGAGCAGACGATGACCGCCACACTCGACAAGGTCGCCGAACTGCCCGGCGTCGCCGCCGTGACCAGCCCCTACGACGGCCAGGGCGCCGGAACCATCAGCGCCGACGGACACACCGCCTACGCCACCGTCACCTTCGACAGGCAGGCCCAGGACATCGGCACGTCCGAGGCCCACGCCGTGGTGGACACCGCCAAGTCCGCCGAGACCGACGGGCTCCAGGTCGAGCTGGGCGGCACCGCGATCTCCGCCACCCAGTCCACCGGCGGGCACACGGCAGAGATCGTCGGGGTGGTCGTGGCCGCCGTCGTGCTGTTCTTCGCCTTCGGCTCGCTCGCCGCCTCGCTGCTGCCCATCGCCACCGCACTCACCGGGGTCGGCACCGCCTACGCCGGTATCGAACTGCTCGGCCACGCCATGACCGTCGCCGACTTCGCGCCCATGCTCGGCATGCTCATCGGGCTCGGCGTCGGCATCGACTACGCGCTCTTCATCGTCACCCGTCACCGGCGCGGACTGAAACGCGGACTCACCGTCACCGAGGCCGCCACCAACGCCGTGGCCACCACGGGACGCGCCGTGGTCTTCGCGGGTGCCACCGTTTGCATCGCGCTGCTCGGGATGCTGATCCTGCGGCTGAACTTCCTCAACGGCGTCGCCGTCGCAGCCTCGCTGACCGTGGTGCTGACCGTCGCCGCCTCCGTCACCCTGCTGCCCGCCCTGCTGTCCTTCATCGGCATGCGCGCCCTCAACCGGCGCGAGCGGCGCCGCCTCGCCGAACTCGGTCCCGAGCCGGAGCTGCCGACCGGGTTCGCCGCCCGCTGGTCCGCCTTCGTGGAACGCCACCCCAAGGCGCTCGGCGCCGTCGCCGTCCTCGTCATCGCCGTGCTCGCCCTGCCGACCTTCTCCCTGCGCCTCGGCACCTCCGACCAGGGCAACGACCCCAAGACCACCACCACCCGGCAGGCCTACGACCTCCTCGCCGACGGCTTCGGCCCCGGAGTCAACGGCCCCCTCACCCTCGTCACCAAGGTCGACGGCGCCGCCGACCGGCTCGCCCTGGACAACCTCGACGCCACCCTCCGCTCCACCGACGGCGTCGCGGCGGTCACCCCGGTGACCTACGGCACCGGCGGCGACAGCGCCTACCTCACCGTCGTCCCCGATTCCGCGCCCCAGTCGCAGCGCACCAGCGACCTCGTCGACCGGCTGCGCACCGAGGTGCTCCCACGGGCCGAGACCGGCACCTCCCTCGAGGTCCATGTCGGCGGGGTGACCGCGAGCTACGACGACTTCGCGGACGTCATCGTCGGCAAGATGCCGGTGTTCGTGGGCGCGGTCATAGGGCTCGGCGCCATCCTCCTGCTGCTGGCCTTCCGGTCGATCGGCATCCCGGTCAAGGCCGCCCTGATGAACATCGCCGCCGTGACCGCCGCCTTCGGGATCGTCGTCGCGATCTTCCAATGGGGCTGGGGCGGCGAACTCTTCGGCCTCGGTCGCGCCGGGCCGATCGAACCCTTCCTGCCCGTGATCATGGTGTCCGTGCTCTTCGGGCTCTCCATGGACTACCAGGTGTTCCTGGTCAGCCGGATGTACGAGGAATGGCTGGAGACCGGTGACAACCGGGTCGCCGTCCGCGTCGGCCTCGCCGAGACCAGCCGCGTGATCAACTCCGCCGCCGTCATCATGATCTCGGTCTTCCTCGCCTTCGTGCTCAGCGGCGACCGTGTGATCGCCATGTTCGGCATCGCGCTTGCCTCCGCCGTCGCCCTCGACGCCTTCGTGCTGCGCACCCTGCTCGTCCCCGCCCTCATGCACATGCTCGGCGCCGCCAACTGGTGGCTGCCCCGCAGTGTCGACCGGATCCTGCCCCGCATCAGCATCGAGCCGCCCGAGTGCCGCGCCGCGCATGAGAGGCTTGCCGCCGCGACGGGCGCCGAGGTGCCGGACGTACTGGTGGCGGACGCACTCGTGGCGGACGTACTGGTGGCGGAAGCGCTGGACGCCGACGTGCGAGTGGTGGACATACCGGCCCCACGGGCCCCGGTCGGGGAAGCGCCGGGCACCGCCGTACGGGAACCGGAGACGGAGTGGGGGGAACAGGATGTACGCGATATCCCTGGGTGACGACGGCGCCGAACTGCGGCCCCTGGAGTCCTGGCACGCCGAGGAGTTCCTCGCGCACCTCGACCGGGGACGCGAGTTCATCGGGCGGTACATCCCCTTCGGCTCCCAGGAGACCGACGCCGACTCGGCACGCGCCCTGCTGCACAGGTACGCCCAGCGGCGCGCCGAGGACGGCGGCAGCCTGCACGGCATCTGGCTCTCCGGCACCCTGGTCGGCGGCGTGCTGTTCCGCACCTTCGACGCCGCGCAGGGCGTCTGCGAGGTCGGCTGCTGGCTGGAACCCGCGGGTACCGGACGGGGGCTCGTCACGCGCGCGATGCGGGTGCTGCTCGACTGGGCCTTCGACGAGCGCGGCATCCACCGGGTGGAGTGGCATGCGGCGAGCGCCAACGAGGCGAGCGTCGGCGTCGCCCGGCGGCTAGGGATGAACCGGGATGCGGTGCTGCGCGAGAGCCATCTGCACCGGGGGGAGCGGCACGACGTCGAGATCTGGTCGGTCCTTGCCCCGGAATGGCGTGCGGCACGCGCGCGAGCCGAATATTAAGAAGCCTCTCAGACAGCCTCCGTACCGTGCGCCCCATGGCTACCACACCAGTTGACGAGGGCACGACGGACACCGGCACCGTGAGCACCGGGGAGAGGCCCGAGGGGCAGACGGCTCAGACGGCAGCCGCCACGCAGGACACGGCCGTAGAGGCCAAGGCCGAACCGGCCGGGACCGGCACCGCGGCGGACCTTGAGAAGGCGACCGCCGACGACACCGACAAGGCCGTCGACGAAAATGACGCCCAGGACGCCGAGGAAGACGCCGACCAGGACGACGTCACCGACGACACCGACGACGACCTGGCCGACGACCTCCTCGGCGACGAAGAGCCCCCCGCCGCCGAGAAGCCCACCGCGGTCGGCCAGGGCGCCGCCGCCGTGGTCTCCGCCGTCCTCGGTCTCGTCTCGCTCACCGGCGGCTGGATCGGCACGGTCGCCGCCGCGCGCGAGACGCTCATCGGCCAGCTCCACACCTCGTCGTCGGCGAGCGTCTCCAAGCAGATCAAGGAGATCTACGGCGACGCCTGGCAGACCACTGCCATGTGGGCCGGGATCTTCGCACTGACCGCACTGGTCACCGGCGTCGTCGTGCTCGCCCGCCCCGCCTTCGGCACCCCCCGCCGCGTCCAGGCCCCCTGGATCAAGTCGGTCGCATGGGCGGGCGTCGTCCTCGGTGTCGTAGGACTGCTCCTGGCCGTCCTCAAGTACACGGACGCCCTGCTGGCCCTGCCCTCGGCCAGCAGCTGACCGCACCCGCATCACCGCAGCCCGCGACGGGCCTTAGGGCCTGTCGCAGGACATCCCCGGGCACCTTAGGCACCTTACGGAGCCCAAAACCGGGCTCCTCGGCCGCGGCTAAGGCATGCCCGGTGCCGGAAGATGCGGCACTCTCCCGATGTGACAGACCCCCCTGGCGGACGACCTTGGAGGCATCGCGATCCAGCGATCACCATCCGCCAGGGAGACACCATGAACGGGTACGACGCCCACTACGACGTCCACTACGACCTCCACCACTTCCGTTCCGCCGAACTGCGCCGCGAGGCCGAGCGGCAGCGCCTCGTCCGCGAGGCCGCACGACGCCGTCGCGCCGCCCGCGCGGAAGCCACCCGGAATGCCACCAACGCTGCCGGGGACGCGACCGGGGACGTATCCGACGTATCCGACGCATCCGGGGACGACGACCACGACCGCCGTCGCCGCTGGTTCCGTGTCCCCGGGGCGGCATGAGCACCGCCTCCAGGGCCCCGGCCCGCCCGGCCGGCGCCCTGGTGCGCTCTGCTCCGCGGAAAACGGGTGCCGCGTTGTCAGACCCCCGTGCGATGCTCGGGCCCGTGGAGACCAGGTCCGTCAGTCCGGTGTTCGTCGGCCGCGCCGACGAGTTGGACACGCTGCACGACGCGCTCTCCCGCGCCGCCGCGGGAGAGCCGCAGGCGCTGCTCGTCGGCGGCGAGGCGGGCGTGGGCAAGACACGGCTGATCGAGGAGTTCGCCACGGCCGCCTGCCGCGCCGGGGCCGTCGTCGCGCTCGGCGGCTGCGTGGAGATCGGCGCCGACGGGCTGCCGTTCGCCCCGTTCTCCACCGCCCTGCGCGCCCTGCGCCGCGCCCTGCCCGCCGAACTGGCCGCGGCGGCGGCGGGCCAGGAGGAGGAACTGGCCAGACTGCTGCCCGAACTCGGTGAGGCCGGACCGGGGCGGCACGACGAGGAGGGCATGGCCCGCCTCTACGAACTCACTGCGCGCGTGCTGGAACGCGTCGCCGCCGACCGCACCGTCGTCCTCGTCCTGGAGGACCTCCACTGGGCCGACGCCTCCACCCGCCACCTCATCGCCTATCTCGTCCGCACCCTGCACACCGGCCGACTGGTCGTGCTGGGCAGCTACCGCTCCGACGACATCCACCGCCGCCACCCCCTGCGGCCCCTGCTCGCCGAACTCGACCGGCTGCGCACCGTGCGCCGTCTCGAACTCGCCCGCTTCAACCGCGCCGAGGCGAGCCGCCAGATCGCCGGCATCCTCGCCGCCGAACCCGACCCCGCCCAGGTCGACGACATCTTCCAACGCTCCGACGGCAACGCGTTCTTCGTCGAGGAACTGGCCGTAGCCCTGCACGAGGGCTGCCGCACCGGTCTGTCCGACTCACTGCGCGATCTGCTGCTGGTCCGGGTCGAGGCACTGCCGGAGACCGCGCAGCGGGTCGCCAGAATCGTCGCCGAGGGCGGCTCCACCGTCGAGTACCGGCTGCTCGCCGCCGTCGCCCGGCTCGCCGAGGACGACCTCATCGAGGCGCTGCGGGCCGCCGTGAACGCCAGCATTCTGCTCGCCGCCCCGACCGACGACGGCTACCGCTTCCGGCACTCCCTGGTCCGCGAGGCCGTCAGCGACGACCTGCTGCCCGGCGAGCGCTCCCGCATCAACCGCCGTTACGCCGAGGCCCTGGAGGCCGAACCCACACTGGTGCCCGCCGAGCAGCGCGCCACCCGCCTGGCCAGCTACTGGTACCAGGCCCACGACCCCGCCAAGGCCCTCCCCGCCGTCCTCGACGCCTCCGTCACCGCCCGCCGCAGGCACGCCTACAGCGAGCAGCTGCGGCTGCTGGAACGGGCGATGGAACTGTGGGACACGGTCCCGGAGGATGTCCGCGCGAAGCTGCGCCCCGTCGACCACACCGAGGTCTACCCTCCCTGCGGCCGCGACCCCGAGACCACCCCGCTGCGCTACCTCGACCTCATGGCCGAGGCCGCCGTCGCCGGCCGGTTCGGCGGGGAGCGGGAACGGGCCCTGAAGATCATCAAGCGTGCGCTGCGCTATCTGGAGGACGACGACGATCCGCTGCGCGCCGCCTGGTTCTGGACCCAGCGCTCCCGCCTGGTGCAGGCGCAGGGCCGCGGCGACGGCTGGCTGGAACTCGGCACCGCCCAGGACCTGGTGCGCGGCCTGCCGCCGTCCGAGGTGCACGCCGATGTGCTGGCCAACGTCGCCAACTGGTCCATGCTCCATGCCCCGGGCCCCGACGCCGTCTCCGCCGCCGAACTCGCCGTCGAGTACGCACGCATGGTGGGCGCCCACGAGATCGAGATGAACGCCCGACTCACCCTCGGCGGCCTGATGGTCGGCGCGGGCCACGTGGAGGCCGGGCTCGCCGAGATGGCCGAGGTCAAGGAACGCACCGTCGAGGACGGGATGTCCGCCGTGGCGGGCCGCGCGTATGTGAACCTCCCCAGTTACCTGGAATTCGTCGGCCGCTCCCGCGAGGCCCTGCCGATCCTGGAGGAGGGCCTCGTCCACACCCGCAGTTTCGGGCTGCTCGACTCCGAGGCGTGGATCTGGGGCAACCTCGCCGAGTCCCTCTGCACGCTGGGCCGTTGGGACGAGGCCGCCGAGGCGGGCAGGAAGGCCGAGCGCATCGGCCAGAGCGCCAAGCCCCGCGGTTTCCATGCCGCCCTGCGCGCCCAACTCGCCCTCGCCCGCGGTGATCTGATGGAGGCCGGGCACCAACTCGCCGCCGCCCGCGCCCACTACGGCACCCACGACAACGCGACCCAGCACGTGCTGCTCCTGGTCCGCCTCGCCGTCGAACTCGCCGCGAGCGAGGATCGCCTGGCGGACGCCCGCGACGAACTCGGACGCGCCCTGGACGGCGGCTTCCCGCCCGGCACCCAGCGCGAGGTGTGGCCCCTGCTGCTGGCCGCTGCCGCCGTCGAGGGCGACGCCGTGGGCCGCCCCGGCAGCGAGCCCGGCCGCGCCGGTGCCATCGAGGCCATCCGCACCGCCGCCCGGTCCGTGGCCACCGGCGTCCCCGTCTGGCAGGCCTACGACCGCTGGGTGCGCGCCGAACTGCTGCGCGCGGAGGGACGCGCCGACGCCGCGGACTGGGCCGAGGTGGTCTGCGCCGTCGAGCCCTTGGAGCGGCCCTACGACCTCGCCCGCGTCCGGTACCGCCTCGCCGAGGCGCTGCTCACCGAGGGCGGCGACGACGAGCGCGACCGCGCCGCCGAACTGCTCCGCCTCGCGCACGCCGTCGCCGCTCACCTCGGCGCCCGCCCGCTCGCCGACGCCGTCGCTCTGCTCGCCCAGCGCGCCCGCCTCCCCCTGACCGGCCCCGCCCCGCAGCCCCCCGCCCCCGCAGGGACCCTCGGCCTCACCAGCCGCGAGCACGACGTCCTGCGCCTGGTCGCCGAGGGCCGCACCAACCGCCAGATAGCCGAGGAACTCTTCATCTCCCCGAAGACGGCCAGCGTCCACGTCTCGAACATCCTGGGCAAGCTGGGCGTCTCGGGGCGCGGCGAGGCGGCGGCGGTGGCACATCGGTCGGGGCTGTTCGCAAGTGGGGCGGGAAAGGGCGCGGGAGCGGGATGATGACGCCCAGCACTGGGGAGGAGACGTGTTGTACCAGATCGAAATTCACCGAGCGCGCCGCAGCGCAGCGTGACGCGCTTCCCGAGGACCGGCGCAAGCTGCTGGAACGAGGGCTGCTGAAGCTTGCCGAAGACCCGTTCACCCCGGTCTCACAGGCCGTGAGCGGTGAGGACATCCGTGTCGTGTCCGTCGCGCCCGGCCTCACTGTGGGCTACATGGTGCACCGGGCCTTCCTGATCCTTGTGTCCGTGGCCGTCCTCGACCAGTCGCTGATAGAGGAATAGGCGAACAGACGCTCACCTGTCCCTACCGCACCCGTACCTCCAGGATCCGGTCGTCCCCCTTCTTCGGGGTGCCCCGGCCGTCCGTGTTGCTCGTCGTCAGCCAGATCTTGTCGCCGCCCGCCGCTACGACGGTGCGCAGGCGGCCGTAGGTGCCCTTCAGGAAGAACTGCGGGGCGGCGGCGAGCTTTGTGCCGTCCAGGGGGATGCGCCACAGGCGCTCACCCCTGAGCGCGGCCATCCAGATCACGCCGTCGACATAGGCGATACCGCTGGGGGAGGCGTCGTCGGTGTGCCACTGGGTGATCGGGTTCTGGAAGGCGGGGTTCGTGGACCTGGCCTCCGCTTCCGGCCAGCCGTAGTTGCCGCCCGGCTTGATCGCGTTCAGCTCGTCCCAGGTGTCCTGGCCGAACTCCGAGGCGAACAGCCGCTGTTCGCGGTCCCAGGCCAGGCCCTGCACATTGCGGTGGCCGTAGCTGTAGACGGGGGAGTCCGGGAAGGGGTTACCGGGGGCCGGTTCACCCTCCGGGGTGAGCCTCAGGATCTTGCCGCCCAGGGACTTCTTGTCCTGGGCCAGTCCGCGCTGCCCGGTCTCGCCGGTACCGGCGTACAGCATCCCGTCGGGGCCGAAGGCGATCCGGCCGCCGTTGTGGATGTAGCCCTTGGGGATGCCCTTGAACACCGTGTCGGGCGCCCCCAGTTGCTGCCCGGCCGGCTTCTTCTCGTCGTACCGCATCCGCACGATGCGGTTGTCCGACGCGGAGGTGAAGTAGGCGTAGATCATGTGATCGGAGGCGTACGAGGGGGAGAGCGCGATGCCGAGCAGGCCGCCCTCACCGGCCGCGGACACCCCGGACACCGTGCCGAGCACGGTCTTCCCTCCGGTCTTCGCGTCGACGCGGGTGATCGTGCCGTCGTCGCGCGAGGAGACCAGCAGGTCGCCGCCGGGTAGCGGCGCGAGGCCCCAGGGGGTCGTCAGACCGGTGGCGACCGTGCGCAGCACCTGGACCGAGCCCTTGGCGGGCGGGAGCGAGGCCGTGGCCCGGGTGGTGGCGGGGGTGGAGCCCGGGGCCGTGGTGCTGCCGCTTCTGCTTCCGCTCGGGGTGCCGCTTCCGCCGCCGGAGGAACAGGCGACGGCGGTCAGCAGGAGCACGGTCGCCGTCGCCATGGCGGAGACGGCCCGGCACCGCGGTTGCACGGTCATGGTCCGGCGTCGCAGTCGTACGGTCATGGTCAGCTTCCCCTTCCACACCCACCACGGCCCCGAGCCCGGCCCCGCACCACCCTTGCCGGGCGGATCAACGGCTCCGGTCTCTCCGTCCTACCTGTTCGACTCCGACCACGCCTCACGAGTTCCCGGCAGGGGACGGCCGAAGCCCGCGGAGGGCGGTCACGTCGGGCGACGCCGTCAGGGTGGTGACGGCGTCGGGCGACGTCGTCACCACCCTCAGTCCCACGACCCCCGCGCCGCCGGAAGGTCCTCGATCTCCCTCAGGTCCCGCTCCGTCAGCCGGAGGTCGGCCGCCGCGGCGTTCTCCGTGACGCAGTGCTCGCGTTTGGTGCCGGGGACCGGGATCACATGGGGGCCCTGTGCCAGGGCCCAGGCCAGGGCCACCTGGGCCGGGGTGACGTCCTCGCCGTGGCGGCGGGCGATACGGCGCAGGCCCACCACGATCGGCTGGTTGGCCGCCATCATCTCGGCGGTGAAACGGGGGTGCCGGGCGCGCAGATCGTCCGGCTCGAACCCCTCGCCCGGGGTGAGCGTGCCGGTGAGGAAACCGTTGCCCAGCGGCATCGCCGCCAGGAAGCCCACCCCGTGCGCCTCGCACCACGGCAGCAGCGCCTGAAGCGCCTCGCGCGACCACACCGACAGCTCGGCCTGCACCGCGCTCACGGGGAACACCTGCTGCACGCGACGCAGTTGACGGAGCGTCGCGTCGTACAGCCCGGCGTCGGAGCGGCGGCCGCCGCGCGCACCCACCGCGCACAGCCCCAACGCCCGTACCTTTCCCGCCTGTACGAGGTCCGCCATCGCACCCCAGGTCTCCTCGACCGGGACCTCGGGGTCGGCGCGGTGCAGCTGGTAGAGGTCGATGACATCGGCCTGGAGCCGCCGCAGCGAGGCGTCGCAGGCACGTTTCACGTACCCGGGGCGGCCGTTGGCCACGATGTGCTGGTCGCCGACCAGCAGCCCGACCTTGGTCGATATGAAGGCGTCCGCGCGGCGCTCCTTCAACACCCGCCCCAGCAGCAGCTCGTTGGTGAACGGGCCGTACATGTCGGCGGTGTCGAGCAGCGTCGCACCCACGTCCAGCGCCCGGTGCACCGCTCTGAGCGACTCGCCGCCCCGCTGCCGCGACCCGCTGTAGGCCCAGCTCATCGGCATGCACCCGAGTCCCACGGCACCCACCGCGAGTGCCCCCGCGCCGATCGTCCTGCGCTCCACCTGCCCGTTACCCTCCACTCTCCCGACCCCCCAACCTAACGTCTGCCGCCGCACACCTGACCTCTGCCCGTTGCACACGCGACCTCTGCCGCTGCACACGTGCGTGCGGCGGCATAGCCTCCTGACCATGAGTGCTGACGTATGGCTGCCCATTCCGCCGGAGGAGATCACCGGGCTCCCCGACGGGCTCAACTACCTGTTCTGGGACGGGGGCGACGACGGGACGCAGGAGTTCCCCGGCGACCCCGCGGAATGTGCCGTCTATGTGGTGCCGTACCTCAAGCGGCAGCCGGTCAAGGTGCGCCCCCTGGAGCACATGCGGGGCCTGCGGCTGATCCAGACGCTGACCGCCGGGGTCGACGACATCACCGCCGCGCTGCCGTCCATCGTGCCCGGTGTGGCGCTGTGCAACGCGCGGGGCGTGCACGAGGCCAGCACCGCCGAGCTCGCCCTCGCCCTGACCCTCGCCTCGCTGCGCGGCATCCCCGGCTTTGTCCGGGCGCAGGACCAGGGGCACTGGCAGAGCGGCTTCCATCCGGCGCTCGCCGACCGCAACGTCCTCATCGTCGGATACGGGGCCATCGGCGCCGCGATCGAGGACCGGCTCGTGCCGTTCGAGGTCGCGCGGGTGGCGCGCGTCGCGCGCTCCGAGCGCACCACGGCGCGCGGCCCCGTGCATCCGGTCACCGCCCTGCCTCAACTGCTCCCCGAGGCGGACGTGGTGATCATCGTCACGCCCCTCGACGAGGGCACCCGCGGCCTGGTCGACGCGGACTTCCTGGCCCGGATGAAGGACGGTGCGCTGCTGGTCAACGTGTCGCGCGGGGCCGTCGTGGACACCAAGGCCCTGCTGGCCGAACTCGAGCGCGGCCGTATCACCGCGGCGCTGGACGTCGTCGACCCCGAACCCCTCCCCCCGGGGCACCCGTTGTGGCATGCGCCGGGGGTGCTGATCAGCCCGCATGTCGGAGGGCCCACCTCCGCCTTCCTGCCGCGCGCCGAGCGGCTGCTGGTCGACCAGCTGACTCGTCTCGTGAACCGTCAACCACTTGCCCACGTGATCCTTGTGACGGGCTCGACCGGCCCGGCGGGCACTGAAGCGGGGGCATGACGGGTACGTAGTCCCTTCCGGGCACCCTCCGCAGTCCCGTGAGCGCGAGGAGTGCGCGCATCACGTCAACCGTCACTGAGCGTAGAGAACCCCTGTCCCTGAGTGACGAGACTGGTGTATCGTCCGGGCAGGGGCTGCGCCGCGCACCGTTCGGCGCCGGGGATGGACTTTCGGACTTGTGAGGGGGGCGACGGGCGATGCACGGCCTATGGACGAACGATCCGACGCGGCGAGACCGCCGGCGGCGACCCTGGCGCACGACCACGCGCAGACGCGGCCATCACGGCGACCGGTACAACGGCCATCGCGGCCGTCACGGTCATCACAGGAATCCGGTGGCGTCCCGCGGTCTGCGGGACTGCGGAGCGACGCTGACCGGGAGGCCCCGGTGAGCTCGCCGTCCTCTCCCACGACCACGCTCGACGCCGTGCCGCAGGCATTGCCGGCCCCCGGGGAGCCGTTCCCCGGGAGCCTGCCGCCCCGGCCGCCGTCCGGCGGTGGAGGAAGGCCGAGCCTGATGCACCAACTGGTGCTGGCCCTGGTGTGCGCGGCATACGCCGTCGGTGCCGCGTTCGACTGGGGTACGAATGAACTCGCGCTGATCATGGGTGACTTCGGGCTGGCCGCCGCGGGCGGCGCCGCCGCGGTCTCGTGCCTGCTGCACGCCCGTGATCCACGCGCCGGTTTCCGTCCCGCGTGGCTGCTGTTCGCCCTGTCCTCGGCGATGGCGGCCCTCGGCAACGGCGTCTGGGGGTGGTACGAGGTCGTCCTGCAGCGGCCCGTGCCCAACCCCAGCATCGCCGACCTGCTCTTCCTGTGCTTCGCGCCGCCCGCCATCGTGGGCCTGCTGGTGCTCGCCAAACGGCCCACCAGCAAGGCGGGCTGGATCTGTCTGGCGCTGGACGCCTGGCTGATCGGCGGCTCGCTGCTCACCCTGTCCTGGAGCCTCGCGCTCGCGCAGGCGGCCCGCTTCGACGGGCCGAGCGTGGCGCACACCGCGCTCTCCCTGGCGTATCCGCTGCTGGACATCGCCCTGGTCAGCATGGTGGTCGCGCTTCAGTTCCGGCGCTCACCGGTGAACCGGTCCGCCGTCAACACCGCGATCGGCGCGCTCGCCCTCACAGTGCTGTGCGACGCCCTGTTCACCTCGCCGCTGCTGCACAGCAACTACCACTCCGGCCAGCTCCTCGACGCGGGCTGGTTCGCGGGCTCCCTCCTGCTGGCCTACGCCCCCTGGGTCGGCCAGCGCCACGACACCCCGCGCCACGACGGGGCGTCCTACGACGGCGCGGACGCGACCGCCGCGGACCACGCCCACCTGCCCGTACAGCGCGCACCGGGCCACACCCCATGGGCCCACACCCCATGGGCTCACACTCCACTGCCGGACGGCGCACCGTCCCACCACACGACGGTCCACCACACGACGGTCCACCACGCGACGGCCCACCACCCGACGGCCATCCGTTCGACGACCGGCCACCCGGGGCATCCTCACCCGGCGGACCGCCACCCACAGAGCACTCACCCCGCGCCACAGCCGACCACACCAGCCGCACCAGAGGCAACCGAGCACACCCACCACACCCACCACACCACCCCCCGCCCCATCGCAGGTTCCCTGGCCGCTCTCACCCCGTACCTAGCGGCCGCGGTCTGCACGCTGGGGATCCTCTACAACGTGCTCGACGGGCGCAGCCCGGACCCGGTGGTGCTGGTGACCGCCGGGGCCGTGGTGCTGGCGCTGGTCGTGCGGCAGGGGATCATGCTGCTCGACAACATGAGGCTCACCCAGGAACTGGCGCAGAAGGAGAACCACTTCCGCTCCCTGGTGCAGGGCTCCAGCGACGTCATCATGATCGCCGAGCCCAACGGTGTCCTGCGCTATGTCTCCCCGGCCGCCGCCGGGGTCTACGGCCGCCCCGCCGAGGACCTCCTCGGCACCGAGCTGGCCGATCTCATCCACCCGGAGGACCTGGGCGCCGTGGTGCACGAGGTGCGCCGCTTCCTCGCGGCCAGCCCGCTGCACGAGCCCACCACCCGGATCGAGTGCCGCTTCCGCTCCGGTGACGGGGGCACCTCCCGCTCCCGCTCGATCGGAGTTGAGAGCGGGGGAGGCTGGCTCAACGTCGAGTCCACCGTCAGCCGCCACGACGGCGGTCTGATCTTCAACAGCCGTGATGTGACCGAGAGGGTGCGGCTCCAGGCGCAGTTGCAGCACAGCGCCGAGCACGACCCGCTCACCGACCTGCCCAACCGCGCCCTGTTCACCAAGCGCGTCCAGCAGGCCCTGTCCGGCCGCCGCGCCTCCGACCGGGGCGCTGCCCTGCGGGGCACGGCCGTCCTGTTCATCGATCTGGACGGCTTCAAGGCCGTCAACGACACGATCGGCCACCAGGCCGGCGACGAACTGCTCGTCCAGGCCGCCCGCAGACTCCAGGAGTCGCTCCGGCACGGCGACACGGCGTCCCGGCTCGGCGGCGACGAGTTCGCGGCGCTGATCGTGGGCGACGGCACCCGCGACCGGGCCGCCCGGGAGCGGCACATCCTGGAGCTCGCCGACCGCCTCAGGCTCACCCTCTCCCAGCCGTACGCGATCGAGGGCATCGATGTCCGCGTCGCCGCCTCCATCGGCGTCGCCTTCGCCGAACCCGGGCTCGGCGCGGGCGAGCTGCTGCGCAACGCGGACCTCGCGATGTACCGGGCGAAGGCGGGCGGCAAGAACCGCGTCGAGCTCTACCGGCCGCAGATGCAGCAGGACGTCGTACGCAAGGCGGAGCTGGCCACCCGGCTGCGCGCCGCGCTCCAGGACGGCGAGTTCACCCTGCTGCACCAGCCGGTGGTGGACCTGGAGAACGGCCGGATCACCTCGGTCGCCGCCCAGGCGCGCTGGCGCTCCTCCCAGGGCGTGCTGTTCACGCCCGCCGAGTTCCTGCGGGTCGCGGAGGACGGTGAGAAGACCGCCGAACTGGGCCGCTGGGTGCTGGAGGAAGCCGTTGCCCAGGCAGCCGAACGGGCCGCGACCGGGCTCGGTGTGCCGGTGACGGTCCGGATGGGCGCCCGGCGGCTGCTGGACCGTTCGCTGCCGCTCGGCTCGATCGAGGCACTGCTCACCCGGCACGCGCTGCCGTCGGGGGCGCTGGTCGTGGAGCTGGCCGACACCGACCCGCGGGTCTCCCTGGACGACCTGGAGCGCCGGCTCGCCGCGCTGCGCAGGCTCGGTGTGCGGATCGCGCTCGACGGCTTCGGCAGCGGCTACGCGGCGATCACGGCCCTGCGCAGGCTCCCCGTCGATGTACTGAAGCTCGACCGCAGCCTGGTCGAGGGCATCGCCGAGTCGGCTCGCCTCTACAAGATCACACGAGGGCTGCTCCGTATCGCGGGCGACCTCGGACTGCAGTCCGTGGCCGACGGCGTGGACCGGGCGGAGCAGATCACCGCCCTGCGGGCGATGGGCTGCACCCACGGCCAGGGGCTCGCGTTCGGCGGCCCGCTGGACGAGTACCGGCTGCGCCGGGCGCTCGCTTCCGGCCACTGCCCGGTCCCGCACGCCCCGACCGGACCCACGCTGACCGGACCCACGCTGACCGGACCCGGGCTGGCCGAACCCGCGCTGGCGGGAGCGGGCGGCCCCGGGATCTACACCGGCGGGTCAGCGATCGTGGCGGCCACGGCCGCCATGACGGCGGGGCCGCCGATGCCCGCCCTCCAGGCACTGCCCGCGGCGTCGGTCATCCCCGCCGTACCGGCCGTGCTGGGCGGTGCGGGCGCCCTGTGCTCACATAATGAGACCCCCATCCCACCCACTTGACATGGGGTGCGCGCCGGGGGGAGGGTCTGTGCCATGCGCACCCGAATTCTCGTACTTGGCAAGCGCGTCGGCTGAGCTGGGACTCACCGGAGGACGATCCGGAAACCCCAGCGACGACACCGGCGCGCTCCCCTCGCTTGCCTCACGGCACGAGGGGTTTTTTGTTGCACGGGCATCGCCCGTGTCAGAGCCGTAACCCGTACAAAACTCGCAAAAATCCTCAGCATCGAGAAGAGAATGCCGATGACCGAGCAGGCCTCCGGGGCCCATCCGCAGCCGCGGCCCCGATCCGGAGGACAGCAGTCCGCCCCCGAGCACGTCACGGGCGCGCAGTCCCTCATCCGCTCCCTCGAGGAGGTGGGCGCCGAGACGGTATTCGGTATTCCCGGCGGTACGATCCTTCCCGCCTACGACCCGCTGATGGACTCCAGCCGGGTCCGCCATGTCCTGGTCCGCCACGAGCAGGGCGCGGGCCACGCGGCCGAGGGCTACGCGCTGGCCACCGGCAAGGTCGGTGTCTGCATGGCCACCTCGGGACCGGGCGCCACCAACCTGGTCACGCCCATCGCCGACGCGCAGATGGACTCGGTGCCGATGGTGGCGATCACCGGTCAGGTCGCGTCCAAGGCGATCGGCACGGACGCCTTCCAGGAGGCGGACATCGTCGGCATCACCATGCCGGTCACCAAGCACAACTTCCTGGTCACCGACCCCGTCGACATCCCCCGGACGATCGCGCAGGCGTTCCACATCGCCGCCACCGGCCGCCCCGGCCCGGTCCTGGTCGACATTCCCAAGGACATCCTCCAGTCGCAGACCGTGTTCTCCTGGCCGCCCACCATCGACCTGCCCGGCTACCGCCCGGTGACCAAGCCGCACGCCAAGCAGATCCGCGAGGCGGCCAAGATGATCGTCTCGGCCCGTCGTCCCGTCCTCTATGTCGGAGGCGGCGTCATCAAGGCCCGCGCCACCGCCGAGCTGAAGGTCCTCGCCGAACTCACCGGGGCGCCCGTCACCACCACCCTGATGGCGCTCGGCGCGTTCCCCGACACCCATGAGCAGCATCTGGGCATGCCGGGCATGCACGGTTCGGTCGCTGCCGTCACCGCGCTCCAGAAGGCCGACCTGATCGTCGCCCTCGGCGCCCGCTTCGACGACCGCGTCACCGGCAAGCTGGACAGCTTCGCCCCGTACGCCAAGATCGTCCACGCCGACATCGACCCCGCCGAGATCGGCAAGAACCGGGATGTCGACGTGCCGATCGTGGGCGACGCCCGCGAGGTCATCGCCGATCTCGTCCAGGCCGTGCAGAAGGAGCACAGCGAGGGTCGCCGGGGCGACTACCGCGCCTGGTGGAAGGACCTCAGCCGCTGGCGGGAGACCTACCCGCTGGGCTACGACCAGCCCGCCGACGGATCGCTGTCCCCGCAGCAGGTCATCGAGCGCCTCGGGCAGCTCGCCCCCGACGACACGATCTTCACCTCGGGCGTCGGCCAGCACCAGATGTGGGCCGCGCACTTCATCCAGCACGAGAAGCCCTCCGCCTGGCTGAACTCCGGCGGCCTGGGGACCATGGGCTACGCGGTGCCGGCCGCCATGGGCGCCAAGGCCGGCGCCCCCGAGCGCACCGTCTGGGCGATCGACGGCGACGGCTGCTTCCAGATGACCAACCAGGAACTCACCACCTGCTCCCTGAACAACATCCCGATCAAGGTCGCCATCATCAACAACGGCGCCCTCGGGATGGTCCGCCAGTGGCAGACCCTCTTCTACAACCAGCGCTACTCCAACACGGTGCTGCACTCCGGCCCCGGCGCGGACCTCACCCAGCCGGGCTCCGGTACCCGCGTCCCCGACTTCGTCAGGCTGTCGGAGGCGATGGGCTGTTACGCGATCCGCTGCGAGTCGCCGGACGACCTCGACAAGGTCATCGAGGAGGCGAACTCCGTCAACGACCGCCCGGTCGTCGTGGACTTCATCGTGCACGAGGACGCCATGGTGTGGCCGATGGTCGCGGCCGGCACCTCCAACGACGAGATCATGGCCGCCCGGGACGTCCGCCCGGACTTCGGCGACAACGAAGACGACTGAGAGAGAGCCGAGTCCAGAACATGTCCAAGCACACGCTCTCCGTCCTGGTGGAGAACACACCGGGCATCCTCGCCCGGATCGCGGCCCTGTTCTCCCGCCGCGGCTTCAACATCGACTCCCTAGCGG
Source organism: Streptomyces sp. YIM S03343 (assembly GCF_054729195.1). Taxonomy (NCBI): domain Bacteria; kingdom Bacillati; phylum Actinomycetota; class Actinomycetes; order Kitasatosporales; family Streptomycetaceae; genus Streptomyces; species Streptomyces sp. YIM S03343. The sequence goes on along the minus strand of NZ_JBPUKX010000001.1, from coordinate 2,785,714 downwards.
TCGGCGTCACCGAGCACCCCGACATCTCCCGCATCACCATCGTGGTGAACGTGGAGGACCTGCCGCTGGAGCAGGTGACCAAGCAGCTGAACAAGCTCGTCAATGTGCTGAAGATCGTCGAGCTGGAGCCGTCGGCGGCCGTCCAGCGTGAACTCGTTCTGGTGAAGGTGCGCGCCGACAATGAGACGCGCTCCCAGATCGTCGAGATCGTCCAGCTGTTCCGTGCCAAGACGGTCGACGTCTCCCCGGAGGCCGTCACCATCGAGGCCACCGGCGGCGGCGACAAGCTGGCGGCCATGTTGAAGATGCTGGAGCCGTTCGGCATCAAGGAGCTCGTCCAGTCCGGCACGATCGCGATCGGCCGCGGCGCCCGTTCCATCACGGACCGCTCGCTGCGCGCCCTCGACCGGTCGGCGTAGGGCGCACCCGGACCGGCCGGGCAACCGGCCGGCCGGGCCCGTAAGACACCGGGCGGGCCCTGGGGCATGCCCTAGCCCGTATGCCGAGATCCCGACACGCCCCGTACGTCCCCCGTCATACGGTGGGACGCAACAGGGAGCAACACCTGCACACAAGGAGAGAACCCAAAGTGGCCGAGCTGTTCTACGACGCCGACGCCGACCTGTCCATCATCCAGGGCCGCAAGGTCGCGGTCATCGGCTACGGCAGTCAGGGCCACGCGCACGCCCTGTCGCTGCGCGACTCGGGTGTCGACGTGCGGGTCGGTCTGCACGAGGGCTCCACGTCCAAGGCGAAGGCCGAGGAGCAGGGCCTGCGTGTGGTGACGCCCGCCGAGGCGGCCGCCGAGGCCGACGTCATCATGATCCTGGTCCCGGACCCCATCCAGTCCCAGGTCTACGAGGAGTCCATCGCCCCGAACCTCAAGGACGGCGACGCCCTGTTCTTCGGGCACGGCTTCAACATCCGCTTCGGTTTCATCAAGCCCCCGGCCGGTGTGGACGTCTGCATGGTCGCCCCCAAGGGCCCCGGCCACCTGGTCCGCCGTCAGTACGAGGAGGGCCGCGGCGTGCCCTGCATCGCCGCCGTGGAGCAGGACGCCTCGGGCAACGCCTTCGCGCTGGCCCTGTCGTACGCGAAGGGCATCGGCGGCACCCGCGCCGGTGTCATCAAGACGACCTTCACCGAGGAGACCGAGACCGACCTGTTCGGTGAGCAGGCCGTGCTGTGCGGCGGCACCGCCGCCCTGGTCAAGGCGGGCTTCGAGACCCTGACCGAGGCCGGCTACCAGCCGGAGATCGCCTACTTCGAGTGCCTGCACGAGCTGAAGCTGATCGTGGACCTCATGTACGAGGGCGGCCTGGAGAAGATGCGCTGGTCGATCTCCGAGACCGCCGAGTGGGGCGACTACGTCACCGGCCCGCGCATCATCACGGACGCCACCAAGGCCGAGATGCGCCAGGTCCTCGCCGAGATCCAGGACGGCTCGTTCGCGCAGGCCTGGATGGACGAGTACCACGGCGGTCTGAAGAAGTACAACGAGTACAAGAAGCAGGACTCCGAGCATCTGCTGGAGACCACCGGCAAGCAGCTGCGCAAGCTGATGAGCTGGGTGGACGAGGAGGCGTAGGCCTCAGGGTCTGTCGGCAGGCCCAGGGCCTGCCGCGGCACCCTCGCCCGCAGGGGCCGGAGCGGTTCGATCCGGTCCGCCCGGGTGTCTCCGGCACCGCCCCGGAGATACCCGGAAAAACAACCCGGCACATCCCCCGGACGGGGTTGTCCGCCCCGTCCAGCCACGGACGGGTGATCCTTCCGCAGTGGCGCAAAGTGGCGTTCACGGCGCCATTACACTGCTGCACACATACGCGTCAGGCCCACAGCGTCGTGCGTCTTCCACGCGGCTAGCACCCCTCCACCGCCAGCGGCCGTCGGGACGGCCGTCCGCATTGGACTTGTGAGGACTCACGTGAGCTCGAAACCTGTCGTACTCATCGCTGAAGAGCTGTCGCCCGCCACCGTTGACGCGCTCGGCCCGGACTTCGAGATCCGCCACTGCAACGGGGCGGACCGGGCGGAACTGCTCCCCGCCATCGCAGATGTCGACGCGATCCTGATCCGCTCCGCCACCAAGGTGGACGCCGAGGCCATCGCCGCCAGCCGCAAGCTGAAGGTCGTGGCACGGGCCGGTGTCGGCCTCGACAACGTCGACGTGGCGGCCGCCACCAAGGCCGGCGTCATGGTCGTCAACGCCCCCACCTCCAACATCGTCACCGCCGCCGAACTGGCCTGCGGTCTGCTCGTCGCCTCCGCCCGCAACATCCCGCAGGCCAACACCGCCCTGAAGAACGGCGAGTGGAAGCGCAACAAGTACACGGGTGTGGAGCTGGCCGAGAAGACCCTCGGTGTCGTCGGCCTCGGCCGTATCGGCGCGCTCGTCGCGCAGCGCATGTCCGCCTTCGGCATGAAGGTCGTCGCCTTCGACCCCTATGTGCAGCCCGCGCGCGCCGCGCAGATGGGCGTCAAGGTGCTGACGCTCGACGAGCTGCTGGAGGTCTCCGACTTCATCACCGTGCACCTTCCCAAGACCCCCGAGACCCTCGGCCTGATCGGCGAGGACGCGCTGCACAAGGTCAAGCCGACCGTGCGGATCGTCAACGCCGCGCGCGGCGGCATCGTCGACGAGGCGGCGCTGTACTCGGCACTCAAGGAGGGCCGTGTCGCGGGCGCCGGTCTCGACGTCTACGCGAAGGAGCCGTGCACGGACTCCCCGCTGTTCGAGCTCGACGAGGTGGTGTGCACCCCGCACCTGGGCGCGTCCACCGACGAGGCCCAGGAGAAGGCCGGTATCTCCGTGGCCCGCTCGGTGCGCCTCGCGCTCGCCGGTGAGCTGGTGCCCGACGCGGTGAACGTGCAGGGCGGTGTGATCGCCGAGGACGTCAAGCCGGGCCTGCCGCTCGCCGAGCGCCTCGGCCGGATCTTCACCGCGCTGGCCGGTGAGGTCGCCGTCCGCCTCGACGTGGAGGTCTACGGCGAGATCACCCAGCACGACGTCAAGGTGCTCGAACTCTCCGCCCTCAAGGGTGTCTTCGAGGATGTCGTCGACGAGACCGTCTCCTACGTCAACGCGCCGCTGTTCGCCCAGGAGCGCGGTGTCGAGGTGCGCCTCACCACCAGCTCGGAGTCCCCGGACCACCGCAATGTCGTCACCGTGCGCGGCACCCTCGCCGACGGCGACGAGGTCTCGGTGTCCGGCACGCTGGCCGGTCCCAAGCACCTCCAGAAGATCGTCGCGGTCGGCGAGTACGACGTGGACCTCTCCCTCGCCGACCACATGGTCGTCCTGCGCTACGAGGACCGTCCCGGTGTCGTCGGCACCGTCGGCCGCATCCTCGGCGAGGCCGGTATCAACATCGGCGGTATGCAGGTCGCCCGTGCGGCGGTCGGCGGCGAGGCGCTGGCCGTGCTGACCGTGGACGACACGGTCTCCGCCACGGTCCTGGCCGAGCTGGCCTCGGAGATCGGCGCCACCTCGGCGCGTTCCGTGAACCTGGTCTGACATCGACTGTTCGGCAAACGCCGGACGGGCCGAGGAACACTCGGCCCGTCCGGCGTTTCCATGTCCCCTCAGCTGTCTTCGGCTTGCTCGTCAGCGGCGCCGATCCTCCGCAGCGTGACCGTCGCACCCACCGCCGCCCCCGCCAGCAGCACCGCTCCCGCGATCGCCGCCCCCTGCATGCCCTGGGTGAACGCCTCGCGCGCGGTCGTCACCAGGGCTTTCCCTGTTCGCTCCGGGAACCGGCCGGCCACGGCCAGCGCGCCGCTCAGCGTCTCGTGGGCCTCGGCAGGGGCGGAGTCCGGGATGCCGTGGCGGTAGATCGCCGTGCCGATGGAGCCGAGGACGGCCATGCCCAGAGCCCCGCCGAACTCCGTGCCGGTCTCCAGAAGGGAGGAGGCCGTGCCCGCCTGCTCGACCGGGGCCGTGCTCATCGCCAGATCGGTGAGCTGGGACATCACCATGACGACCCCGGAGGCCAGCACACCGGCCGCCGCGAGGACCAGCCAGAGTGCATCGGTGCCGGTGCAGGCGAGCATCGCGTAACCGGCCGCCGTGACGGCGAAGCCCGCGCCGACGACGTACCCGCGGTTGGCGCCTCGTGCGACCAGCTGGGCCGTGAGCGGGCCCGTGACGCCGATGAGGACCGAGGGGAGCAGGCTCCACAGCGCCGCGGAGAGCGGGCTCTTGCCCAGGACCGACTGCAGATACTGGGTGGTGAAGATCGCCGAGCCCATCATGCCGAACGCCGAGACCAGGGTCAGGACCAGCGCCGGGCTGAAGCCGTGGCCGTGCAGCAGGGCCGGCGGGATCAGCGGGGAGTCGGCGGTGCGCTGGCGGTGGACGAAGAGCGCGGCGAAGAACAGGCCGACGGTGATCGAGACGACGTACAGCGGGTGCCAGCCCTCGGAGGGGATCTCCTTCAGGCCGTAGACGACCGGGAGCACGGCGGCCATCGAGAGCGGGATGCTCGGCCAGTCGAAGCGGCCGGGGGCGGGGTTCCTGGACTCCGGGAGCAAGAACGGGCCCAGGACCAGCAGCATCGCCATCGCGGGCAGATTGACCAGGAAGACCGAGCCCCACCAGAAGTGCTGGACGAGGATCCCGCTCATCACCGAGCCGAGGGCGATCCCGCCGGTCATCACACCGGACCACACGCCGATCGCCTTCGCGCGCTGGCCGGGGTCGGTGAACATCGTGCGCAGCAGGGCCATCGTCGACGGCATCAGGGTCGCGCCGCCGATGCCGAGGATCGCACGGGCGGCGATCAGGGTCTCGGCGCTGTTCGCGTACGCGGCGAGGAGCGAGGCGCCGCCGAAGGCCGTGGCGCCCGTCAGCAGCAGGCGGCGGCGGCCGATGCGGTCGCCGATCGAGCCCATCGTCATCAGCAGGCCGGCCAGGACGAAGCCGTAGATGTCCAGGATCCACAGCTGCTGGGTGCCGCTCGGCTCCAGGTCGGCACCGATCGCAGGGAGGGCGAAGTAGAGGACCGAGACGTCCATCGAGGCCAGCAGCAGCGGAAGCATCAGCACGCCGAGCGCGATCCATTCGCGGCGGCCGGCCAGAGCGGTCGTCGGGGTGGTGGAGGGGGATGCGGACGGGGATGAGGTCTTGCTCGTCGGGTTCGCCATGCCAGGAAATGTACGCGCGTATTAAACGTATGTCTAGAACGCTTGTATAGAACGATCGTGTAAGTCATGTGTCTGGGACGTCTGTATGGATCCCGGGGTAGGCTGGCCCTATGGGACACCGTGAGGATCTGCTGGAAGGCGCCAAGCGCTGCCTGCTGGAGAAGGGGTTCGCGCGGACGACGGCGCGCGACATCGTGAAGGAGTCGGGGACCAACCTCGCCTCGATCGGCTACCACTACGGATCCAAGGACGCCCTGCTCGCCCAGGCCTACATCGCACTCGTGGAGGAGACGTCCTTCGAGGGCGGCGACGGGATCGCGGGCGCGCCCGGCTCGCTGGAGCGGTTCCGGGAAGTGTGGTCGAACATCGTCGACAGCATGCGCGGGCCCGGCTCGATGTGGCGGCTCGGTGTGGAGATCATGGCGATGGGCGACCAACTGCCGGTAGTCCGTGACCAGTTGGCCCGCGCCCAGCGCGAGGGTGGCCGGGGGCTGACCTCGCTGCTGATGGGCGTACCGGAGGAGGAGGTCTCCGACGAGACCGCCGACACCCTCGGCCGGTTCTATATGACCCTGATGTCCGGCGTCATCTCGCAGTGGGCCTTCGATCCGAAGACCGCCCCCGACGGCGATGTGCTGACCGAGGGCCTGCGCCAGATCATCGAGGCCGCCACGCGGACTCGGCCGAGGGTGTAAGTTCACCGCGCGGGCGGGAAATGGAGCGTGTCGCCGAACAGCGGCGAGCGTTCGACGGAGACGCTGACGCTGACGCCGTCCACCGGGTGACAGAGCCTGCCCCCGGCTGATGCCCTTGGCATGAGCACGCGGAGCATACCGGTCACCGCGGCGGCTCGCGCCGCCCCGCTGCGCAGGGCCGCGAACCGTCTCAGCTTAGGACCGCGTTCCAGTAGCGGTACCAGTCGTGCAGTGACGGGCGGGCCGAGGGGCGGTCGTCCAGGGACGCGCGGAGCAGGCGCAGGCCCGTCGGGTCGAGTACGCCCGCCAGGTCCTCGGGGTCCCGGCTGACGCTGCCCATCGCACGGCCGACGAGGGTGCGCAGCACGAAGAGGCCGTACTTGTAGCGGTCGGAGGCCACGCTCTGCACGGCCCCCCCTTCCGGCTGCGCCCACTCGGGCACATGCAGCTGGGGGAGCGGCGCGACGTTTCCGGTCAGCCGGACCGCGTCACAGTCCACCAGGAGCAGTGCGCAGCGGCCCCCGGGGTCGCTCCAGTACAGGACATTGCGCTGGTTGAGGTCGCCGTACACCGCGCCGACGCCGTGCAACAGGCCCAGCGTGACGGCCAGTTCGCGGCAGAGGGCGCCGCGCTGGCCGAGCCGCGCCGGGTGGATACCGGCCGCCTCGTTGTCCTCGGGCGGGGTCATGAGGTGCTGGACGTCGCGCGGGCGGCGGACGATCTGGCCGTTGAACCGCCGGAACTCCTGGAAGAACGGGTCCGGAATACGGCGCATCACGATGCCGCAGGCCCGGGAGCCGTCCGTGACCAGCCGTACCGGCCACATGGTGCGCTCGTCGAGGATGCGCCGGTGCCTGGGCTCCAGGCGTTCCCGCAGGGCGACGATGGCCAGCATGGGTTCCGCGAACCCGTCCGGCAGGGACCGGTGGTACTCCTTGTACACCAGCGGGCCGGGGCAGTCCGGCAGCGTCAGGTCCGGGGCGGCGTGCACCACCGCCTGGCCGCCCCGGTCGAGCGGCTCCGTGCCCCCGATCTCCTTCTTCGCCAGGACCAGATGGACGCGATTGAACGCGGTGGTCATGAGGCCCAGATCCCTACCACGGTGCGGTCGTCGGTGAAGGTGGCGCGCTGGAAGTCCACCTGCGCGGCGAAGACATGCGGGTCCGGCGGCTGCCGCCAGGCTTCGCGCAGGGCGGTGCCGACATCGCCGCTGCCGTCACCGAGCGCGTCGCCCACCCCGTCCGTCATCAGCAGTACGGCTTCGCCGGCGGCCAGCGTGAAGGGCGCCTGGTGCCAGGACTCCCGGCCGAGCAGCGGCAGCGCGGCCGTGGTGCCGGTGATCACCTCCTTGCCGCCGTCCGCCTTGAGAGCCGTGAGCGGCAGCCAGCCCTCCTCGTCGCCCAGCGTCCACGCGGTGACGTCGCCCACCCACAGCAGCAGGGAGCGCCGGGCGCCGTCGGCGTCCGCCTGTGCGGGTATGACGGCATAGACGACGGCGGCCGAGGCCAACCGGGCCAAGGTGCCCAACGGCAGGACCTCCGTCGCCCCGGTCTCCCGGGCCAGCGACTGGTGCACCGCCCGTACGACGGCCTTGGCGCTGTCGCGCACCACCTGCTCGCAGTCGACGGCGCCGGGGTCCCCGGCCGCCCGCAGTTGTGTCGCCAGGGCGCGGCAGCCGCTCTCCACGGCCGCCTCCGCCGCGAGATGGGAGAGGCTGCCCTGGGAGACGCCGTCCGCCACGGCCGCGATGAGCCAGTCGTCGGAGGCGAAGAGACAGTAGTCGTCCTGACGCGGTGCACCGCTGTGCCGGTGGCTGTCGCCGCGGGTGCTGGCCGCGCGCACCGCCAGGGGTCCGTGGCGGGCCCCGTCGAAGACGGTGTCCGGCTTGCGCCAGCCGGGGCAGGTGGGCACGGGGAAGTTCCCGTACTCCGTGTGCACCTCGGCCGGTGCGGTGAGCCTGGGAAGGATGTCCCGGTGCGAACCGGGGTCACCGATGCGGAAGGCGCCGTAGGGCATCGCCTCCTCGGCACCGGTCCTCTCAGCGGCCATGCGGATGCCTTTCGCGGGAGATGCCGTCAGGGCCGGGGAGCCGGGACTGTGCATGTGCACCGGTCAGTCCTTCCAGGGGATGTCCTCGTCCATGGGCACCGGGACGACGGCCTCGGTCTGGAAGCCGGGGTCGAGGACGAACCCGTCCTCGCCGTCCTCCGTCCCCTTCGCCGACGCCAGGACGCTCTGGATCAAGACCTGGGTGGTGTCCCTGACCGCGTCCGAGGCGGTATGCCCGTCCGCCACCGTGTAGGCCTGGAAGCGGTCCTTGGGGTGGACCAGCTCGCTCAGGGTCGCCGGATTGGTCTCGCCGACCCCGAACGGCACGACGTTCGGCCAGTTCGCGCCGGTCACCAGCGCCTCGAACTCCCGGTGCCAGACGTCGTCGGCGTCGGTCGGCTCGCCGTCGGTCAGGAAGAACACCGCGGGCCGGTGGAACGCGTAGTCGTCGACCCGCAGTTGCTGGGTGTCCATCTCGATCAGCTCGCGCACCAGCCGGAAGGCGGCGGCGTAGGAGGTCGCCCCGTCGGCGGTCAGGTCCGGCGGCTGCTGCACATTGCGCAGGTCGCTGAGCGGCACCCGCAGTTCCGCCCGGGAGGAGAACTCGACCAGGCTGAAGCGGATCTTGTCGCGCAGTGTGGGGTTCTCACGCAGCAGGTCGCACAGGGTGGGGATGATGTCGTTGACAGCGGTGATCGGCTCCCCGTCCATGGACAGAGAGGTGTCGACGACCACGTAGAAGGGCAGCAGGACGGCCTTGGCGGGCATGGCGTCTCCGGGACGGGTCGGGGCGGGATGCGGGCGGGGTAAAACAGAAGCGGAGCGAAACAGAAGCGGAGTGGCACAGCGGAGCGGAACAGCGGACAGTGCGGTACCGGAGGATTCACTTCAGGGCGGGAGCGCTGGGCTGTTCGATGAGCGCGGTGAAGACCATCGCCTGCACATGCGGCGGCCTGCCGGGCACGACGTAGCCGGGGACGACGACGTACTGGACCGGGGCCTGCGGGGAGGCGGCGGGCCAGAGCAGGTGGCGGTCGGGTGCGTACGCGGTGCCCGACGCCACCTCGAAGTCCCAGCGGAACGGGGTGCCCGTGTCGGCGATCTCGGCGCGCAGCGCGTTCACCGTGGTGCACAGCGACCTCGCCCGCTCCACCAGATCGGCCTGGGTGTCCTCCGGCACGGCCCCGGTGAACGCCTTGAGCAGATGGCGTACCTCGCGGTTCGGGGCGGGCAGCGCGCCGAACAGCAGCCGGCACAGGCGCCGGGTCAGCATCACGCGCCGCAACTGGACATCGGACTCACCGCTGTTGGGTCCGAGGCTCTCGACCTTGACGCAGAACGGCAGCACATGCAGGTTGACCAGATCCCGGAACCTGCCCGACAGATCCTGGTGCCGGACGTCGGCCGCACCGGCGAGCTCCTGCCGCAGCTGGCTGAAGCGGGCCAGCATTTCGTTCAGCCGGGTGTCCTGGTCCCGCTTCAGCTCCGCGAGCTCCTGGCGCAGCCCGCGGATGTCGTGCTGCTGCTGCCGGGACAGCCGGCCGACCTGCTCCGCGTACCAGAACAACCCCTGGCCCGCATCGTGCAGCCATTTGGCCAGTTCGCCCAGCAGGTCGTGCGGGGGTTCACCGCGATGCTGCGGTGTCGGATGGGTCATCGCTCCGCCTCACGCGCCGGTGTCGGGGTTGAAGGACAGCGTCGTCCGCAGCACGCCGCCGGTGTGCACATTGCGTGAGGTGACCTCGATCTCCGTACCGCCGAAGCGCATGGAGATCTCCACCTTCCGCTGCTCCATGGGCAGGCGCACGGCGGTGCCGAGATCCACGTCGACCGTGCCGAGCACCCGGACGCCCTCGCCCGTGCTGTAGCGGGGGTTCTTCTCACCGGACGACAGCAGGTTGTACTGCACGGACGTCTGCGCCTGCTGGACGGGGATCAGCTCCCTCGTGACGACCTGGTCGACGGCCACCGAGTCGCCGTTCTGCACGAAGATGTTGTAGCGGTCCTCGCAGTACACCTTCCCCAGGTCGTCCACGTAGCGCAGTCGCTCCGGATCCACTCCTGTCTCGAAGGGCAGAAGGCAGCTGATGCCGTAGGTGAGTTCCACGGTCCGCGAGGCCACCACCGTCGGCCGGTACGTGTAGTGCACCGCCCCGGCCAGTACCGCCCGCGCGGGATCCGGCGGGATCAGCAACTGGACCGTGGAGCCGTACCGTTGCTGTACGAACGCACTCAACTTGCTGCGCAGATAGGGCGATTGAGCGAAGCCCCCGACGAGGACGATGCGGATGGCGGCCTTGCGGTCGCCCAGCAGCTTGCGCATGTCGACGATCCGCTCCGCCACCAGATGGGTGAGCGGACGGACCACTCCCTCGAACAGGTCGTCGGCGGCCTTGGCCTCGACCAGGACGTGGAAGTCCTGTCCGCCCTGCATCCGGGCCAGCCGTTGCAGCCCTCCGCTGCTGTGCAGCAGCCCGTAGATCTTCCCGGGAATGGTGATCGACAGGGGAGCGTCCCGGCCGGTGTCGTGGTGCCGCTTCGCGCTCTCGAAGGCGTCCAGCATCTCCTGCAGCGCGTCGGGTGCCTCCCGCTCGATGCGGTCGAGCAGTTCGGGACCGAACCGGGGTCTCACCACGCCGGTGAGAAACCGCTCGTTGATGTACGCCGCCCCGAGGTCACCGCCCGCGGTGTGCCCCAACTGGGCGAGCCTGCCGTCCCCTTCCGGCCGGTAGGCGGCGATGTCGACGGTGCCGCCGCCGCAGTCCACGACCATGATCGGCAGGTCGGGGGCGCCGGACGGGGTCCGGGCGAAGGCATGGATGGCCGCCGCCTCCGGCTCCGTGATCAGCAGTAGCCGCTCCGCGGTCCCGGGGAACCCGGCGCGCTCGGCGGCCTTGCGCATCGCGTTGCGCTGGTACTCCGTCCACATCGCGGGGACGGTGAGGCACCAGCGGATCTCCTCCTCGCGGTACCCGCCGTCCGTGATGTGCTGGACGGCCACCTCCCGCAGCCGTCTCAGATAGGACGCGATCAGGGGCAGCGCCTGAGCGGGTGTGCCGTTGAGGTGTCCGTTCGCGGGGCTGTCCCCAGCCCGCAGCCACATCTTGAAACCCTGGACCAACCGGACGTTCCCGGCGCGTGCGCCCAGTCCGGCGTCGGTCAGCGCCCGCCGCGCGGAGTATCCCCAGTCGGTCACCTTGCCCGTGCCGTCCAGGAGCAGCGCGGTCAGGTTCTTCGGATAGACGACGGGCTGGTTCTGCCACTGGTCGAAGTAGTAGACGGTCCGGTCGGACACCTTGTCGTTGGCCGCGTCGACCGGACACCAGGCGAAGCCGGAGCCATGTGTCCCGAAGTCGACAGCGGCCACCACTCTGATCGTCAAATTCTCCCCCTCGGGCCCGTCGGTTCGGCGACCGCTGGACGAGCCGTGGCGTGCCGCGTGCCCGGGGGGATTGCACCGTGGGTGCCGCGGACGCTGTGCAGGACAGGTGGTTCTCCTGCGCCTCCCGCGTCCGTGAACTCCCCCGCTCACGCTGTCTTCTGGGCGTGAAAGCAGGTTGGCACAAGATCCCTGAATGGGACGGAGTGATGAAATAAACTACGTATCCATTTTCCTCGCCTGCGTCGCACGCGCCTCTGCCGTCACAGCCGGTGTGTCGGGAACGCCACCGCCGTCACAGCCGTCACAGCCGTCACAGCCGGTTCACCGGCCGTGCACAGAGGGCAGGCCACCGTCGTCACAGCCGGTCCGCCTTCAGGGCCATGTGCAGCAGCAGGCGGGACTCGCCGTCCGTGAGGTCCAGGCCGGTGAGGCGTTCCACGCGGGAGAGACGGTAGTAGAGGGTCTGACGGTGGATCCCGAGCCGGGCCGCCGTGCGGGCGGCCTGGCCCGCGCAGTCGAGGTAGATCTCCGCCGTGCGGGCCAGCTCCTGGTGGTCGGGGGTGAGCAGGGCGCGTACGGCGGGATCGGGCGGGGTCTGCGGGGGCAGCGCCGTGAGCAGGCGGAACGGGCCCAGCGCGGACCACTCCGCCACCGGCCCGAGCCGCGGTTCCGCGCGGGCCGCACGCGCCGCCGCCGATGCCTCGCGCCAGGCCGCGCCCAGCTCGGCGAGCCCGGAGCGCCCCGCCCCGACACCCGCCGCCGTACCCGCCGCCGCAGTGCCCAGCGCCGCAGTGCCCAGCGCCTCGGCGCCTGGCAGCATCCGCGCCCGTTCCAGCAGCCGTGCCGCCGCCGAGGTCGCCGGGGCCAGGCTGTCCGCCGAGCGCAGCCTGATCAGGGCCACGAGACAGCGCAGTCCGATGTCGCCGGGCAGCGCCGGACGCGCCGCGTCCCCCCACGGCACGGTGCACAGCGCGGTCGCGCCGGGCAGGGTGCGCACGGACGGCGCGTCGTCCGGATCGGCCGAGGTCCACGGGGCCACACAGATCACCGTGTGCGGCCCGTCGGCCCTGGGGCCGAGCGCGGTGCGCAGCTCCGCCACCGCCATGTCCCGCTCCCAGTCCCGCCCGGCGGTCAGCACCGCCCGCAGCTCGCGGGTGAGGTCGGCGCCGTGCTGCGCCTCGTCGGCGAGCAGCGCGCCGATGCGCACGGTGACCTCCATCGCCGCCGCCAGCTGCCGCTCGGCCGGCCCGGGATCGTCGGCCAGCAGCCACACGTAGCCGAGGACCACGCCCCGGTGCCGCACCGGCAGACAGATCCGGCCCCGCAGCACACCCGCCTCCGGGGTCGGCGGGATGCGCACCGGCCCGGTCGCCCGGGTGATGCCGAAGCCCTCGAACCAGGAACGCACCGCCGCGGTGGAGCGGCGGGTCAGGATCGAGCGGGTGCGCACCGGGTCCAGCACCGTCGGATCCAGGTCGCCTTCGCTGTCGTAGGCACCGAAGGCGATCAGCTCGAAGTCGCGGTTCTCCAAGGTCGCCGGTGCGCCGAGCAACTCGGAGATCTCGTCGACCAGCTCCTGGTAATCACCCCTGTGTTCCGACGTCACCTGGTTATTTTCCCGCATCTTCCGGCCATCCTTCATACACCTGTCTGAGATCGGTGCCGGGGATGCGTGACAGCTGTCGATGGTTCACGCTCGAAACGATCCTTAGTTTTCACGGTGGTTCTCCGTGCCGTACCCGAATCGTCGGAATCCGGCCTTTCCTGCCTGTGTGTTGGAGGTGCCCCGTGCTGGGTCCCGTGATTCTCGCCGCCTCGCGCAGCGACCGGATGCGACGCCTGATCTCGGCGGCCCCGGTGACCAAGCAGGTCGTCGACCGGTTCATCCCCGGCGAGACACTCGACGACATCGTGCCCGTCATCCAGGGCCTCACCGACCACGGGCTCGACCTCACGATGGACGTCGTCGGCGAGGACATCACCGGCCCGGAGCAGGCCGCCGCCGCGCGCGACGCCTACCTCGCGCTCGTCGGCCGGCTGAAGGAGCTGGGCCTCGGCAAGCGGGTCGAGATGTCGGTCAAGCTGTCCATGTTCGGGCAGGCCCTGCCCGGCGGCCACGACCTGGCGCTCGCCAATGTCCGCCCGGTCGTCGAGGCCGCGGCCGAGATCGGCACGACGGTCACCCTGGACGCGGAGGACCACACCACCCTCGACTCGATGTTCGCCATCCACGAGGAACTGCGGAAGGACTTCCCGCAGACCGGCTGCGTCCTCCAGGCGTATCTCTTCCGCACCGAGGCCGACGCCCGCCGGCTCGCCGCGAGCGGCAGCCGGGTACGGCTGGTCAAGGGCGCCTACAAGGAGCCCGTCGAGGTCGCCTACCAGCAGAAGCACGAGATCGACAAGGCGTACGTCCGCGTCCTGAAGATCCTGATGGCGGGCCGGGGCTACCCGATGGTCGGCTCCCACGACCCGCGCCTCATCGCCATCGCGCAGGAGCTTGCCCACCGGGCCGGGCGCAAACTGGACGAGTACGAGTTCCAGATGCTGTACGGCATCCGTGGCGAAGAGCACCTCAGGCTGGCCGCCGAGGGCCACCGCATGCGCGTCTACACCGCCTACGGCACCGACTGGTACGGCTATTTCATGCGCCGCCTGGCGGAGAAGCCGGCCAACCTGCGCTTCTTCGTCCGCTCGATGGTCAGCAAGGGGTGAGAGCCGATTGCCGTTCTTCAGCCGCCGGAGAACGGCGATCCGCAGCCGCCGGAGAACGGCTCCCCGCAGCCGCCGGAGAACGGCACTCCGCAGCCGCCGGAGAACGGCACTCCGCAGCCGCCGGAGAACGGCACTCCGCCCTGTGGCCGACCGCTGAGCCGGACACGGACCCGGACCGGACCCGATTCCGCCACCAGCGGTACGGAAGCCGTGACTCCGCCTCGGAAGAGCGCGGCCGAGGCCGCTCACGAGCTCGCCACAGCGAACCCGATACGAGCAGGCCGTGACGGTCAAGCCGTGACCACCGCCCATCATGATCCAGCGCTTCAGCTCATCCCGGTCGTAGTCCGGGAATCACTCGGAAGAGGTAACCAATGGACGCCGTGACCCAGGTCCCCACGCCTGTCAACGAGCCGGTGCACGGCTATGCCCCCGGGTCGCCCGAGCGGGCCCGGCTGGAGGTCAGGCTCAAGGAACTGGCCGAGAACCCGGTCGACCTGCCGTGCGTCATCGGCGGCGAGAAGCGGATGGGCGGCGGTGAGCCGTTCCAGGTCGTGCAGCCCCACCACCACAAGGCGGTCATCGGCACCCTGCACCACGCCACGCAGCAGGATGCGAAGGACGCCATCGACGCAGCCCTCGCCGCCGCGCCCGCCTGGCGCGCGATGTCCTTCGACGACCGCGCCGCGATCATCCTGCGCGCCGCCGAACTGCTCGCCGGGCCCTGGCGCGAGACGATCGCCGCCTCCACCATGCTCGGCCAGTCCAAGACCGTCCAGCAGGCCGAGATCGACAGCCCCTGCGAGCTGGTCGACTTCTGGCGCTTCAACGTCCACTACGCCCGCCAGATCCTCGCGGAGCAGCCCCCGGCCAACTCCCCGGGCGTGTGGAACCGTCTCGACCACCGCCCGCTGGAGGGCTTCGTCTACGCGATCACCCCATTCAACTTCAGCGCCATCGCGGGCAACCTGCCCACCGCGCCCGCGCTGATGGGCAACGTCGTGGTGTGGAAGCCGTCCCCGACCCAGACGCACTCCGCCGTGCTGCTCATGCGGCTGCTGGAGGAGGCGGGGCTGCCCAAGGGCGTCATCAACCTCGTCACCGGCGACGGCGTTGCGGTCTCCGAGGTCGCCCTGGCCCACCCGGACCTGGCCGGCATCCACTTCACCGGCTCCACCCGCACCTTCCAGTACCTGTGGAAGACGGTCGGCGCCAACATCGAGAAGTACCGCTCCTACCCGCGTCTGGTCGGTGAGACCGGCGGCAAGGACTTCCTGGTCGCCCACCCCAGCGCCGACCGGGCCGTCCTCAAGACCGCGCTGACCCGCGGCGCCTTCGAGTACCAGGGCCAGAAGTGCAGCGCCACCTCCCGCGCCTACATCCCGGCGTCCATCTGGAACGACGGCTTCCGTGAGGAGTTCGCCGCCGAGGCCGACTCCCTCACCATGGGTGACGTCACCGACCTGAAGAACTTCATCGGCGCCGTCATCGACGACCGCGCCTTCGCCAAGAACAAGGCCGCGATCGACCGCGCCCAGGAGGACCCGGCCTGCACGATCGTCGCGGGCGGCACCTACGACGACTCGGTCGGGTACTTCGTCCGCCCGACCGTGATCGAGTGCAGCGACCCGGCCAACGAGGTCTTCCGCACGGAGTACTTCGGCCCGATCCTCGCCATCCATGTCTACGAGGACGACAAGTACGACGAGATGCTGACCCAGATGGAGTCCGTCTCCGACTACGCCCTCACCGGCGCGGTCGTCGCGAACGACCGTGCTGCGGCGGCGTACACCATGGAGAAGCTGCGCTACGCAGCCGGAAACTTCTACATCAACGACAAGTCGACCGGCGCCGTGGTCGGCCAGCAGCCCTTCGGCGGCGGCCGGGCCTCCGGCACCAACGACAAGGCTGGCGCCCCGCAGAATCTGCTGCGCTGGACCCTGACCCGCGCCATCAAGGAGACCCTGGTCCCGCCGACCGACTACACCTACCCCCACATGGGCTGACCGCCCCTCCGGCACGGGCCGGGCAGCCCGACCTCCGAACGGGCTGCCCGGCCCGTCACCATGTCCGCGGCCGGTCGGCAAACGACGTAAGCGCAGGTCACAGGGGTGTGACTCACCGCACTGTCTCAGATAGTAGGAAGTCCGAGTAATGGTGGAGACAGCGGCGGCCTGCTCATCTAGCGTGGTAAGTGCCGAACGTTTCGCTCGATCCAGCGATTGGCGGTTGTGAGCCGGGCCCTGTGCAGGTGATCCCTGCGGCACGCTCTCCGCCTTCCGGCGTCTCGTAATCCTTGCCCGTACTCCCGGATGCTCTAAGGAGTCGATCCCCCATGGCCGAGACGACCGTCCGCCGCCGAGTCCGCCACACCTCCCGCTCCAGCGAGGCCGACCGCCAGAACGCCGCCGCGGCGCTCCAGCGTGCCCTCGACCGCCGCGACAACGGCGGCTCCACCGGCCACTGAGGCCGGTCACCAGCGACCCGATCCGACCCGATCCGACCCGATCCACGAGCCGCACCACCAGCCGCGAGCCGCGCCCGCTCGGTGCGGCGCGGCTGCCGGGTGCGGCGTGGTCGGCGGCGGGTGCGGCGGTCGGCGGCGGGTGCGCCCGGGTTGCGCCCGGGTGCGATCAAGGGCCTGTCGCCCGGCCCCCGCGCTCAGCTGCCGCGCCGCACCTCGAAGTGGTCGATCCGCTCGCCGCTCTGGGCCAGCGCCGACACCTTCAGCACCGGCCGCGCACCCGCCTGCGCCTCCACCGACAGGAGCGAGAAGCCCCGATAGCGCACCCGCGACCACTCCACGGTCTCCGCGTGCTGGGTCCGGGCCTTGGTCCAGTGGAAGGTCTGCACCGACTCGACGCGGGTCACATGCCCCTCGTAACTCTCCTTGGCGCCCGCCGGGAACGAGTACAGGTCCCGCCCGCCGCCGCCCGCGGTGACGTAGACGATGCCGTCCCGGGTCGGGTCCGTGGAGCCGCCGACCGGCACCGCGCGGCCGACGCGGCCGTTCTTCACGGCGTCGGTGCGTTCGTACACATGGTTGTGGCCGTTGATCACCAGGTCCACCTGGTGCTTGGTGAACAGCGGCAGCCATGCGTCGCGGATCCCGCCGTCGGAGGCGTGCGATGAGGTGGAATAGGCGCAGTGGTGGAAGAAGACCACGATGAAGTCGACGTCCTCGGCCGCACGCAGCCGGCCGAGCGTCCTGTCGAGCCACGCGGTCTGCTTGCCGTGCGTGCAGCCGAAGTTGGCGGGGATCTCGTACGACACGTCGTTCGCGTCGAGGGCGACGAAGCCGACATTGCCGTAGACGAAGGAGTACACCCCCGGCGCCGTACGGGCGTCGGGGCCGCTGCCGGGCAGGGACCAGCGGGCGAGCTGTCCGCCGTAGCCGTCCGGCGAGTACCAGGCCTCCATGTCGTGGTTGCCGGTCGTCACCATCCACGGCACCGAACGGGCCACCGGCTCCGTCTGCTTGAGGAAGAGGTCCCAGTACGTGGCGTCGTAGCCGTCGGACTTCTTGCCCTGGCCGTTGACGTCGGCGTAGCAGATGTCGCCGGCGTGGAGGTGGAGGGCGGGCTTCAGCCGCTGGAGCACGCTGTCGTTGGCGGCGGCGCTGGTGCTGACGCCCTGGTCGCCGAAGGCGGTGAAGGTGAAGGTCCCCGGACGGGCGGGCGCCGTGCGGAACGTGGCGACGGTGCCGCGGTGCGCGGCGGAGGCCGGGTCGTAGCCCTCGTGGCCGACTCCGTAGTAGTACGTCGTGCCGGGCACGAGGCCGTCCAGGGCGGCGTGCATGTAGTACTGCTCGACCGCCGGACGCACTCCCGTGACCCCCGGGGTGTGCAGATCGCGGATCTCGGCCGAGATGCGGTGGCTCAACTGGTCGGGGCGCAGCCCGACGCGCACGTACGGCCTCTGCACCGCGGCCGGTACCTGCCAGGAGATCCGCATCTGGGTCTTCGGGTCGGCGTCGAAGGCGAGATGGCGGCCGAACGGGGTGACGAAGGCGCCGCGCACCTTGGAGGTCCGGGGCGACGGGAGCACCGACGAGACGGAGGCGCCGGAGGACGCGGACGCCACGCCCGGCGACGACGCGCCGCCGCAGCCGGTGAGCAGCCCGCCCGCGGCCACCATGCCGGTCGTCACCAGGGAGCGGCGCCGGAACAGCTTGGTGTGCAGGTACTCGTGCTGCTCGGCCATGGTCATGCGCTCGGCCAGCCGCGGCGGAATGCCGAAGTCGGGGGTCTCCATGTCGGTGAAGTTCCCAGCGCATGCCAACGAGCGCCACACATACGAGTGAACCGTGGCCAAAAGGATGACGCCCATGCGGGACCCGGACACGGCCGCTCGTCACCCGGCGGGTCACCTCGGTGCGGTGCTGTCCGCATCGCGGACACGTCATGTCATTCCATGGGACGAGGAGTAGGGTGCCGACATGTCTCGCAGCATCGATCTCGCAGTGATCCCCGGTGACGGCATCGGCCAGGAAGTCGTGGCCGAAGGCCTCAAGGTCCTCTCCGCCGTCCTCCCGCAGGATGTGAAGCTGGAGACCAAGGAGTACGACTTCGGCGCCAAGCGCTACCACGCGACGGGCGAGACCCTCACCGACGCCGACCTCGAAGCCCTGAAGCAGCACGACGCCATCCTGCTCGGCGCGATCGGCGACCCGTCCGTGCCGTCCGGCGTCCTGGAGCGCGGCTTCCTGCTCAAGCTCCGCTTCGCCTTCGACCACCACGTCAACCTGCGGCCGAGCAAGCTGCTGCCCGGCGTCGCCACCCCGCTCGCCGGTGAGCCGAGCATCGACTTCGTGGTCGTCCGCGAGGGCACCGAGGGCCCGTACACCGGCAACGGCGGCACCATCCGGAAGGGCACCCCGCACGAGGTCGCCACGGAGGTCTCCGTGAACACGGCCTACGGCGTCGAGCGCGTCGTCCGTGACGCCTTCGCCCGTGCCCAGGCCCGCCCGCGCAAGAAGCTCACGCTGGTCCACAAGAACAACGTGCTGACCTTCGCCGGCCATCTGTGGACGAACATCTTCAACAAGGTCGCCGCGGAGTACCCCGAGGTCGAGACCGACTACCTCCATGTCGACGCGGCGACCATCTTCCTGGTCACCCAGCCCGAGCGGTTCGACGTCATCGTCACCGACAACCTCTTCGGCGACATCATCACCGACCTCGCCGCGGCCGTCTCCGGCGGTATCGGCGTGGCCGCCTCGGGCAACATCAACCCGGGCCGCGAGTTCCCGTCCATGTTCGAGCCGGTCCACGGCTCGGCCCCGGACATCGCAGGCCAGGGCAAAGCCGACCCCACGGCCACCGTCCTGTCCGCCGTCCTCCTGCTGCGCCACCTCGGCTACGACGCCGAGGCGACCCGGATCGAAGAAGCCGTCTCCGCCGACCTAGCGGAGCGCACCGGCAAGCCCGCCCGCAGCACCGCCGAGATCGGCGACGCGCTCGCCGTACGAGTAGCCGGCTGATCCCGCCGTACTCGAACCCCCACTTCGAAGCCGCCGGGTCGCATCCGCACCCGGCGGCTTCTCCTGTGCTCCGCCGGGTGACACCATCGACCCGGGCCGCATTCACACCCATTCCAGCCACGACGGACCCCGCGCGATAATCGAACGCGGGGCCGCGAGCCCGGGAATGAGGCACTGCTCGGACGTCTTGCCACCGGCCGCCGGGCCGGGACGGATGTGAGCGCGGCCCGTCACTACAACCGGTGAAGGACACACCACTCATGACGACGCCCACGATCGAGCTCAAGCCCTCCGCGAGTCCTCTTGCCGCCGCCGAGCGCGAGGCGCTCCTGGCCAACCCCGGGTTCGGCCGCCACTTCACCGACCACATGGTGACGATCAAGTGGACCGAGGGCCGCGGCTGGCACGACGGGCAGCTCGTTCCCTACGCGCCGATCCCCCTCGACCCCGCCACCAGCGTCCTGCACTACGCGCAGGAGATCTTCGAGGGCCTCAAGGCGTACCGGCTGCCCGACGGCTCCGTCGCCACCTTCCGCCCCGACCGCAACGCCCGCCGCTTCCAGGCGTCCGCCCGCCGGCTCGCCATGCCCGAGCTGCCGGTCGAGACCTTCATCGAGGCCTGCGACGCACTCGTCCGCCAGGACAAGGACTGGGTCCCGGCACACGGCGGCGAGGATTCCCTCTATCTGCGCCCGTTCATGATCGCCACGGAGGTCGGGCTCGGCGTCAGGCCCGCCAACGAGTATCTGTTCGTCGTCATCGCCTCCCCGGCCGGCGCCTACTTCCCCGGCGGCGTCAAGCCGGTCTCCATCTGGGTCTCCGAGGACCACGTCCGCGCCGTCCCCGGCGGCATGGGCGACGCCAAGACCGGCGGCAACTACGCCGCCTCCCTGCTCGCCCAGGCCGAGGCCGCCGCGGAGGGCTGCGCCCAGGTCTGCTACCTCGACGCGGTCGAGCGCACGTGGGTCGAGGAACTCGGCGGCATGAACCTGTACTTCGTCTACGGCGACCGGATCGTCACCCCGACCCTCACCGGCTCCATCCTGGAGGGCGTCACCCGCGACTCCCTCCTCGCCCTCGCCCGCGACCTCGGCTACCAGGCCGAGGAAGCCCGCGTCTCCATCGACCAGTGGCAGCGCGACTCGGAGAACGGCACCCTGACCGAGGTCTTCGCCTGCGGCACCGCCGCCGTGATCACCCCGGTCGGCACCGTCAAGCGCACCGGCGCCGACTGGCAGCAGTCGGGCGGCGAGCCCGGCGAGGTCACCATGCGGCTGCGCCAGGCCCTGCTGGACGTCCAGCGCGGTATCGCCGAGGACACCCACGGCTGGATGCACCCGCTGGGGTGAACACCGTGAGGTGAGCATGGCCCGGGGTAGGGGAGAGGTGGCAGACCGCCGTCTCTTCCCCACCGGCGGTCTCTCCGGCGGTGGGGAACAGACGGCGGTGGTGGCACCTACCGCACGACTACTCGGCAGCAGCCCAGGATCTAACAGGATCAAGAGGATCAAGGAGCAGGGAGGGGCGTATGGCCGGTGGGCGCAGGCAGGCCCCGCCCCGCGAGGAGGTCCTCGCTGCTGCCATGAGCATGATCGCCGAGCGCGGTCTGGAGAAGCTCACCATGGCGGCGCTCGGCCGCGAGGTCGGGATGAGCAGCGGTCATCTGCTCTACTACTTCGGCTCAAAGGACGAACTCCTGCTGCGCACCCTGGAGTGGACCGAGAGCCGCCTCGGCGCCGAACGCGACCGCCTCCTCAGCGGCCCGGCCCCGGCCCGCGAACGCCTCGACGCCTACGTCGACCTCTACGTCCCCGACGGCCCCCGCGACCCGCACTGGACGCTGTGGCTGGAGGTCTGGAACCGCTCGCAGTACGCCGACGAGGACGCCCGTGCCCGCCAGGCCGCCATCGAGGCCGCCTGGCACAGCGACCTGACAGCCCTCATCGCCGACGGCGTCGCACACGGCGAGTTCCGCCCCGTGGACCCCGACCGCTGCGCCACCCGCCTGCGTGCCCTGCTCGACGGCTTCTCCATCAACGTGGCCGTAGGCCTGCGCGGCACGGACCGCGCGAAGGTGCTGACGCATGTGGGGGAGCTGCTGGACGAGACCCTGGGCGGCGACACCGCACCTGCGTGACGACGGAGGGCCACAGGGTGTCGGCGGGCGACCGCATTCTGAGACGGCTGTGAGCTGCGGGCACTGCTGTGCCAGACTGCCCCCGTGCTCTCGTTCGCCATGATTATTGGCAGCAGGCGCGCCGGTCCGCAGTGACCGCCCTTGTACGACCAGGTACGGGCGGCCATCGTCGTCTCGACCCGCGCGCAGACCTCTCGCACCCGCGAGAGGTTTTTTCGTTTTCCTGGCCCATCCACAACCGGGAGCGAGAGCGCGAGGGATCATGGGGGACGGTGGAGCCGGTTCTTCCGGTACGACCGAGAACCAAACAGGAGCCTTGACACCATGACCGCATCCAGCGAGCTCGACGATTCGTTCCACGTCTTCGACACCACCCTGCGCGACGGGGCCCAGCGCGAGGGCATCAACCTCACCGTCGCGGACAAGCTCGCCATCGCGCGGCACCTGGACGACTTCGGCGTGGGCTTCATCGAGGGCGGCTGGCCCGGCGCCAACCCCAGGGACACAGAGTTCTTCGCCCGTGCCCAGGAGGAGATCGACTTCCGGCACGCCGAGCTGGTCGCCTTCGGCGCGACGCGGCGAGCGGGCGGAAAGGCGAAGGACGACCCGCAGGTCAGGGCGCTGCTGGAGTCCGGGGCCCCGGTGATCACCCTGGTCGCGAAGTCCCACGACCGGCATGTCGAACTGGCGTTGCGCACCACGCTGGACGAGAACTTGGAGATGGTCCGCGACACGGTGTCCTATCTGCGCGAGCAGGGCCGCCGGGTGTTCGTCGACTGCGAGCACTTCTTCGACGGCTACCGGGCCAACCCCGAGTACGCCAAGTCCGTCGTACGGGCGGCCTCGGAGGCGGGCGCGGACGTGGTGATCCTTTGCGACACCAACGGCGGGATGCTCCCGGCGCAGGTCCACGCCGTCGTCGCCACGGTGCTGGCCGACACCGGTGCCCGGCTCGGCATGCACGCGCAGGACGACAGCGGCTGCGCCGTCGCCAACACCCTCGCCGCGGTGGACGCGGGCGCGACCCACGTGCAGTGCACGGCCAACGGCTACGGCGAGCGGGTCGGCAACGCCAACCTGTTCCCGGTGGTGGCGGCGCTGGAGCTGAAGTACGGCAAGAAGGTCCTGCCGGACGGGCGGCTGCGCGAGATGACCCGCATCTCCCACGCGATCGCCGAGGTCGTAAATCTCACCCCCTCCACACACCAGCCGTACGTCGGCGTCTCCGCGTTCGCGCACAAGGCGGGCCTGCACGCGTCCGCGATCAAGGTTGACCCCGACCTGTACCAGCACATCATGCCCGAGCTGGTCGGCAACACGATGCGGATGCTGGTGTCCGACATGGCGGGCCGCGCCTCGATCGAGCTCAAGGGCAAGGAACTGGGCGTGGACCTGGGCGGTGACCGCGAGCTGGTCGGCCGGGTGGTGGAGCGCGTCAAGGAACGCGAGTTGAAGGGCTACACGTACGAGGCGGCGGACGCGAGCTTCGAACTCCTCCTCCGGGCGGAGGTAGAGGGCAAGCCCCTGACCTACTTCCGGGTCGAATCCTGGCGAGCGATCGTCGAGGACCGCCCCGACGGCACGCACGCCAACGAGGCGACGGTGAAGCTGTGGGCGAAGAGCGAGCGCATCGTCGCCACGGCGGAGGGCAACGGCCCGGTCAACGCCCTGGACCGCGCGCTGAGGGTCGCCCTGGAACGGATCTATCCCCAGCTGGCCAAGCTGGAGCTGGTGGACTACAAGGTCCGCATCCTGGAGGGCAAGCACGGTACGTCCTCCACGACGAGGGTCCTGATCTCCACCTCGGACGGCACCGGCGAATGGTCCACGGTGGGAGTGGGGGAGAACGTCATCGCCGCGTCCTGGCAGGCCCTGGAGGACGCGTACACCTACGGCCTGTTGCGAGCGGGAGTTGAGCCGGCGGAGTAACCCCCGCGGGCCTTTTGCCCTGGGGCTCCGCCCCCCTGCACCCCCGTTTGCCCACCACACCCACCCGACTCGGTCGGTCAAGAGGTGAACCCTTCAAGCTACGGAGTCGGGCCAAGCCCGGGGTTCCGGGGGCTGGAGCCCCTGGGGTCGGGAATGGGAAGGGGCGGCGGGGGCGAAGACCCGCCGCCGCCCCCGGATGGTTACTGCAAGTGCCACTTCTGGTTGGACGCCCCCGTGCACGACCAGATCTGCGCCCGCGCCCCGTTCGCGGACGAGTTGTCCGTCACGTCCAGGCACTTGTTCGCCGCCACGTTGACCACGTCGCCCGTGGAGGCGTTGTAGGACCAGCGTTGCGCGCCCGTGCCGTTGCAGTCGTAGAGCTGGACCTTCGCGCCGTCCGCGGTCGACGCCGATGCCACGTCCAGGCACTTGCCCAGTGCCTGGACCGAGCCGTCCGCCTGGACGGACCACTGCTGTGCCGTGGAGCCGTTGCAGTCGTAGAGCTGGACCGCCGTGCCGTTGGTGCTGGACGCGCCCGCCACGTCGAGGCACTTGCCGGCGAGGCCGACGAACGAACCCGTCCGGGCGCCGCCGCCCGACTGCGTGCCGGACCAGGTGAAGGTGGCCGACGTCTTGCCCGGCAGGGAGTACGTCGCGTGCTGCGAGCCCCAGTTGACGGTCACCGTCTTCGCCGAGGACGCGTCGTTGTAGGCGATCAGCGCCTTCGAGCCGTCCGGGTTGCGCCACGCCACGTTCGGCACCGCCGAGGACGCCGTCGAGGCGATCCGCTGCGCGCCCGGGCGGACGAACTTCGTGAGGTGGCCCATCGTGTAGTACTCGACGGTGTAGTCCACGGTCCCGCTCGCCCCGTCACCGTTGTGCACGGTGATCAGACCGGTGCAGGTGCCGCAACCGCCGTTGTGCGGGCCCATGTTCTGGTCCACGGCCAGCGACCACTTCGTCACCGACTTCGCCCAGTTGCGGGTGTAGTCGATGATGTTGGACATGTCCTCGCGCTGCTGGTTGGCGATCCAGGTGCCGCCCGAGTGCTCGGTGCCGAAGGCGTCCAGGTTCGGGTACTGGTTGTGGACCGAGGTCTGCTTGGCGATGTCACCGCCGTAGCCGTGCCACGCTATGCCGCCGAAGTTGGGGTGGTTGCGGATCGCCGAGTCGTCCACCGCCGCGGCGGCGTAGGAGTCGTAGACGTCCCAGTTCCAGTCGTGGGCGAGGACCTTGGTCGACAGGCCAGCCGCTTGGAGCTTCGGGAGCAGCTCGCTCTTCATGAAGTAGGCCAGGCCCGAGGCGTTCCAGCTCATCGACGGGTAGCCGGAGCAGCATGTCGGCTCGTTCTGCGGGGTGACGTACGAGACGTCGATGCCCTGGTCGCGGTAGGCCTGGAGGTACTTCACGAAGTACGAGGCGTAGGCGCCGTAGTCCTCCGACTTCAGCCAGCCGCCGTTGAGCGACCCGCTGTCCTTCATCCACGCCGGTGCCGTCCACGGCGAGGCCATCACGGTCACCGACGGGTTGAGCTGGAGGGCCTGCTTGGTCAGCGGGACGACGTCCGCCAGGTCGTGCGATATCGAGAACTTCGTCAGGTTCGGGTCCGTCTGGCCGGACGCCACGTCGTCGTAGCTGTAGCCGTAGCGCGCCAGGTCCGACGCGCCCATCGGGTTGCGCAGGAACGACAGCCCGATCCCGTCCGTCGGCGAGAACAGCTTGCGCATCGTCGCGTCCCGGGTCGACTGAGACAGGGCGCCGCTGCTGTTCATCAGCCACGCGGCCGTGTCGGTGAAGGACGCGCCGCCGCCGGTGAAGGTCTGGTAGCGGGTGTTCTCGTCGACGGTGATGTTCTCACCGCTGCCGCCGCTGCCGGACTGGAACGCGAACGGCGTCTGTGCCTCAAGGCCGCGGACGACATGGCGTCCGGCTGCGTCGTCGGTGGTGGTCAGATACGCGGTGACCGTCTCACCGGCCGCGTGAGCGGGGGCCACGGCCGCGGTGAGTCCTGCTGTGGAGAGCAGTCCGGCCAGGAGCAGCCGGACCACGCGGGGGGTTCTCCTCATGTGTGTCGCCCTTTCCGAGGACAACTTGTCTTGTATGGGGGTATGGGGGAATGGGGGGTGGTTGGGTCGGTGGTGGTGACGTGGGCTGCATGTGTGCCGTCTGACGGGGTGTCTTGACGCCGTCATGCGGGCCCAGTTAACTCACGGCGTGAGGTAAGTCCTGAGTGAACCATGAGAGTCGAGGGAAGGTCTATGCCGAGAACCGCCCTGCTCGTCTCCGCTGCTTCCGCGGCCACCGCGGCGCTGCTCGCCGCCCTGCTCCCGTCGGCCGTCGCGCGAGCGGCTTCCGCGGCCGATGATCCCGCTCCCGTCGCCGTCGACCGTTTCGAGGGCGAGGTGCCCTTCGCCGGACAGCCCGCCGAGGGGATCTTCACCTGGGGCGGCGACAGCGACGACCCGCCCGCGCTCCGGCTCGCCGAGCGCTCCGATGCCCCCGAGGGCGCCAAGGTCCTGTCCGGCACCTACGACATCAGCGGCTACGGCGGCTTCACCCACGACTTCGCCGCGAACGAGGCCCCCCACGACTGGTCCGCCCACCAGGGCATCCGCTTCTGGTGGGACGGCCAGGACAACGGGAAGAAGATCGCCTTCGAGATCAAGGACGGCGGCGCGAACGGCGAGGCCTCCGAGCTGTGGACCTCGTCCTTCACCGACGACTGGACCGGCTGGAAACAGGTCGACATCCCCTTCACCGACTTCGTGTACCGAACCGACTACCAGCCCGTCGGCGGCATCGACCACGTCCTCGGCCTTACCGGGATGTGGGGCTACGCCGTCACCCTCCCCACCGGCGCACCGGGCCGCTTCGCCATGGACGGCGTCGAGCTGTACGGGAAGGCCGATCAGGCGCTCCGGGCGAGCGTCACCACCGACTCCGCCGTCTATCCGGTGAAGGAGGGGCGTACGGCCGTCGTACGGGTCAGCGTCGCCGCCACCGGGTCCGTCCCGCTCGCCGAGCCGGTCACCGTCGTATACGACACGCGTGGCGCCGATGGCACCGGCGGCAGCGCCGAGCCCGGCAAGGACTACACCCCCGTCTCCGGCACCCTGACCTTCCCCGCCGGCACCGCCTCCGGCGCGAGCCGCACCATCGAGGTCCCGACTCTGAAGGACCGCTCCGCCGAAGCCGCCGAGACCGTCCCCGTGAAGCTCACGGTCACCGGTGCCAAGGCCCCCGCCGAGACCCCGCAGGTGGTCATCGACGCGCACGGACTGCCCTACCTGGACGCCAAGCTGCCCGTGAAGAAGCGCGTCGCGGACCTGGTCTCCCGGATGTCCCTGGCGGAGAAGGCCGGTCAGATGACCCAGGCCGAACGCGGCGCGATGAGCGCGCCGGGCGACATCGCGGCGTACGGGCTCGGCTCGCTGCTCTCCGGCGGCGGCTCCACCCCGACGCCCAACACCCCCGAAGCCTGGGCCAGGATGATCGACGGCTTCCAGCTCCGCGCGCAGGCGACCCGCTTCCAGATCCCGCTGATCTACGGCGTCGACGCCGTCCACGGGCACAACAACCTGGCCGGCGCCACGATCATGCCGCACAACATCGGCATCGGCGCCACCCGGGATCCACAACTCGCGGAGAAGACGGCCGAGGTGACGGCCAGTGAGGTGCGGGCCACCGGCGTGCCCTGGGACTTCGCGCCCTGTCTGTGCGTGAGCCGGGACGAGCGGTGGGGGCGGTCGTACGAGTCCTTCGGTGAGGACCCGGCGCTCGTCGAGTCCATGGAGACCGTCATCAAGGGCCTCCAAGGCCGCGCGGACGGCCGGGACTTGAGCCGCGGCGACAAGGTGCTCGCCACTGCCAAGCACTTCGTCGGCGACGGCGGCACCGCGTACGGCTCGTCGACCACCGGGTCGTACACCATCGACCAGGGCGTCACCACGGTCACCCGGCAGCAGTTGGAGGCCGTGCACCTCGCGCCGTACCGGACCGCCGTGGACCGCGGTATCGGCACCGTCATGCCGTCCTACTCGTCCCTCGACATCGTCGGCGACGGTCAGGGCGCGGTGAAGATGCACGCCCGCGCCGACATGATCACCGGCGTCCTCAAGGGACGTATGGGCTTCGACGGCTTCGTCATCAGCGACTGGAACGGCATCGACCAGCTGCCCGGCGACCTTCCCACTCGCGTCCGGACGTCCATCAATGCCGGACTCGACATGATCATGGTGCCGTACGGCTACAAGGACTTCACCGCCGCGCTCATCAGCGAGGCGAAGGCCGGCCGGATCAGTGAGCGCCGTATCGACGACGCCGTGTCCCGCATCCTCACCCAGAAGGTCAAGCTCGGCCTGTTCGAGAAGCCGTACGCCGACACCGGCGGCGCCGCGCGGATCGGCTCGGCGGCGCACCGGGCCGTGGCACGGCAGGCGGCCACCGAGTCGCAGGTGCTGCTGAAGAACGCGGGCTCCGTCCTGCCGCTGAAGAAGTCCCAGAAGGTCTACGTCGCCGGGTCCAACGCCGACGACATCGGCAACCAGACCGGCGGCTGGACCCTCACCTGGCAGGGCTCGTCCGGCGCCGTCACGACCGGCACCACGGTCCTCGACGGCCTGCGCAAGGCGAGCGGCGGCGCTGTCACGTACTCCAAGGACGCCTCCGCCCCGACGAGCGGCTACGACGTCGGTGTGGTCGTCGTCGGCGAGACCCCGTACGCCGAGGGCGTCGGCGACGTCGGCAACGGGCACGACCTCCAGCTCTCCGCCGCCGACAAGGCCGCCGTCGACAGGGTGTGCGCGGCGATGAAGTGCGCGGTCCTGATCGTGTCCGGGCGGCCCCAGCTGATCGGCGACCGGCTCGGCGAGATCGACGCGCTGGTGGCCTCCTGGCTGCCCGGCACCGAGGGCGACGGCGTCGCCGACGTCCTCTACGGCAGGCGGCCCTTCACCGGGCAGCTCCCGGTGACCTGGCCCAAGTCCGAGGCTCAGCTGCCGATCAACGTCGGCGACACCTCGTACGACCCGCAGTTCCCGTACGGCTGGGGTCTCACCACCCTCACCAAGGTCCCCTCGGGCGGCGCGGCCACCCTGCGCACCCTCGCTCTCGCCGCCGCGGCGGCCGAGAAGGCGGGCGCGGAGCGGACCGGACGCGAACTGGTCCGCAAGGCACGGCTGATCGTCCAGCAGAAGGCGGGACAGGACATCACCGCGGCCGTCGCCAAGCCCTTCGCCGACGCCGACCATCTGCTGCTCACCGGACGCTACGGGGCGGCCGTGCAGAAGCTCCGGGAGGCGTACGGGAAGGCCTGAGCACCCCGTCCATGGAATGACCGGCCACCGTTCGGCACATGACCGGTGAAGGACCGCTTTGGGGAGGCTTCGGGTAGTTTCTAACCATGAAGGCCGTGGTTCGGACCCGAAGCCTCCCCGGGCTGCTGACCCGAGGTCTCCCCCGGCTGCTGACCCGTGGTCTCCCGCGGCTGCTGCTGGCCCTCGCGCTCACCGCCCTGGCCGTGTTCGCCGTCGTCGGGACTTCCGCGCCGCCCGCCGCCGCGGACACCCGCGTCTCGGAGATCGGCCGGGCCCTGCGCGAGAGCCCGCTGTACATCGACCCGGCCGCCGTCGGACAGCTCTCCGCCGCCGACGCCGACGCGCTCAAGCGGAGCATCACAAGCGCCGACAAGCCGCTCTTCATCGCCGTCCTCCCGGCCGGCTACCCCACCGCGAACCTCTTCACCGACCTGCGCACCGCCACCGGCGTCACCGGCCTGTACGCCGTCCGCCTCGGCGACCGCTTCGACGCCCGGGCCGACGCCTCCGTCCTGCCGCGCGCCGCCGTGCACAACCTGGTCACCAGCGTCCAGGGCGAGTCGGCCCCGGCCCAGCTCAAGGACTTCACCGACCGCGCCCTCGTCAACATGGGCGGCTCGGCCCCGGCGTCCTGGGGCGGCTCCGGCGGCGGTGGCGTCTCGGCCGCGTCGCTGATCGCCGTGGGCGCCGTGCTGGTCGCGGGCGGCCTGGGCGCGTACGCCCTCGTACGGCGCAGCCGGCACCGCAGGCGGGAGGAGCAGCGGGCCGCGCTGGAGAAGCTGCGGGTCGTCGTGGACGAGGACATCACCGCGTTCGGCGAGGAACTGGACCGGCTGGACTTCCACCCCGCGGAGGCGGGCGCCGACGACGCCATGCGCGCGGACTACGAACGCGCCCTCGACGCCTACGAACAGGCGAAGCAGTCCATGGCCCAGGCCGCCCGGCCCGAGGACGTGCGCGCCGTCACCCAGGCCCTGGAGAACGGCCGCTTCTCGCTCGCCCAGCTCGCCGCCCGGCGCACCGGGGCACCGCTCCCGGAGCGCCGCCCGCCGTGCTTCTTCGACCCCCGTCACGGGCCCTCGGCGGCCGACGCCGACTGGACCCCGCCCGGCGGCAGCCCG
The DNA here is from genome assembly GCF_054729195.1 of Streptomyces sp. YIM S03343. Taxonomy (NCBI): domain Bacteria; kingdom Bacillati; phylum Actinomycetota; class Actinomycetes; order Kitasatosporales; family Streptomycetaceae; genus Streptomyces; species Streptomyces sp. YIM S03343. The sequence continues at coordinate 2,755,747 of NZ_JBPUKX010000001.1, read as the reverse complement.
CGCGAGGTCCCGGTCTGCGCGGCCGACCGCGCCCGGCTGGCCGACGGCCGCGACCCGGCGGTCCGGGAGGTGGACACCGCCGACGGACGCCGCCCCTACTGGGACGCGGGCCCGGCCTACGGCCCCTGGGCGGGCGGCTACTTCGGCGGCGGCCTGCTGCCCGGTCTGCTCGTCGGCACACTGCTCGGCAGCATGATGGCCACGCCCTCCTACGCCGCCGACTACGGCACCGGGTACGGCGACTTCGGGGCCGCGGGCTACGACGGTGGGGACGTGTCCGGGGCGGACTTCGACCCGGGGGACTTCGGCGGAGGCTTCGGCGACGGTGGGGGAGGAGACTTCGGCGGGGGCGGCGGGGACTTCGGCGGAGGGTTCTGAGGGGGTGCCCGGTGGTCGGGTCAGGTGTCCCGGCCGGGGACCAGGCCTACGGCGGGTACGCGAGCGCCCGCCCTCCGGGCTCGGGGAGTCCGGGGAGGCGGGCGCGCTCGTACGGTGGGCCGTGACGGCCGTGACGGCCGTGACCGGCCGGTGCCGGGATCAGGCGCTCTTGATCGCCGAGATGTCGAAGTTCAGCTTGATCTTGTCGGAGACCAGCACACCACCCGTCTCCAGCGCAGCGTTCCAGGTCAGGCCCCACTCGGAGCGCAGGAGCTCCGCCTTGCCCTCGAAACCCACGCGCTCGTTGCCGAACGGGTCCTTGGCGGCACCGTTGAACTCCAGGTCGATGGTGATCGGCTTGGTGACACCGAGGATGGAGAGGTCGCCCGTGATGCGGTAGTCGTCGCCGCCCAGGGCCTCCGCCTTGGTGGACCGGAACGTCATGACCGGGAACTCGTCGGTCTTGAAGAAGTCCGCCGACTTCAGATGACCGTCACGGTCCGCGTTGCCGGTGTCGATGCTCTCCATCTTCACGTCGATCGAGGCCGTCGACTTGGCCGGATCCGAACCGTCGAGGTGCAGCGCGCCGGAGAAGTCGATGAACTTGCCCTTGACGTTGGTGACCATGGCGTGGCGGGCCACGAAGCCGATCGTCGTGTGGGCCGGGTCCAGCGTGTACTCGCCGGTCAGCGCGGCGAGGTCGGGGTTGACGGCGGTGTCGGTGGCGGCCTGGTCGGAGTTCTTGTTGCCGAAGATGCCCATGAGATGCTCCCGGTGCGGGTGGTCGAGATGGTGAACGGTGATATGAACGGTGATACGAACGGTGAAGGAGATCGGCGCTCGGAGATCGCCGCTTGTTGAATCTTCAATGAGCTTCAACGACTCCGACCGTAGACCTATTCCGTTCAACTTTCAACATCATCGGGATATGAGTGCCCCAAAGGGCCGCGCTTCACCCGCGCGGCGGTACGCCCGGCGGCCGGATGTGAGCGGGGTCTCAGGCCCCGGCTTTGTGTGACTCCTACAAGGCGGATGGCCTGTGAGCAGTCGGAACGGCTGAACGCCGAAGTGGTTCTGTTCGGTGGCACCAGGAAAACGCCTCCGAGACTGTACGGAGTCGACGTCCCGCTCACCTGGCGGTGCTTCGTAAGGTCACTACATGACCGCATTGGATGAGACGACGGGTGAGCCGGCCGGTGAGCCGACGGACGCGCGCGGGCGGGTCGCCGAGCTGCACGAGATTCGTGCACAGGCCCTTGCGGGGCCGAGCGAGAAGGCGACGGCGGCGCAGCACGCCAAGGGCAAGCTGACCGCGCGGGAGCGTATCGCGCTGCTCTTGGACCCGGGGTCCTTCCGTGAAGTCGAGCAATTGCGGCGGCACCGGGCGACGGGGTTCGGTCTGGAGGCGAAGAAGCCGTACACGGACGGTGTCATCACCGGCTGGGGCACGGTGGAGGGCCGGACGGTCTTCGTGTACGCCCATGACTTCCGGATCTTCGGCGGTGCGCTCGGCGAAGCGCACGCGACGAAGATCCACAAGATCATGGACATGGCCATCGCGGCCGGGGCGCCGCTGGTGTCGTTGAACGACGGCGCGGGTGCCCGTATCCAGGAGGGCGTCGGCGCGCTCGCCGGGTATGGCGGCATCTTCCAGCGCAACACCAAGGCGTCAGGCGTCATCCCGCAGATCAGCGTGATGCTCGGCCCCTGCGCGGGCGGCGCGGCCTACTCGCCGGCGCTGACGGACTTCATCTTCATGGTCCGCGACACCTCGCAGATGTTCATCACCGGTCCGGACGTCGTGAAGACGGTCACCGGTGAGGAGATCACGCAGAACGGGCTCGGCGGCGCGGATGTGCACGCCGAGACCTCCGGCGTCTGCCACTTCGCCTACGACGACGAGGAGACCTGCCTCGCCGAGGTGCGGTACCTGCTGTCGATGCTGCCGTCGAACAACCGCGAGAACCCCCCGCGTCACGAGGCGTCCGACGCGGCCGACCGACGCAGCGACGTCCTGCTGGACCTGGTCCCCGCGGACGCCAACCGCGCCTACGACATGGCGAAGGTCATCGAGGAGATCGTCGACGACGGCGACTTCCTGGAGGTCCACGAGCGCTGGGCGCGCAACATCATCTGCGCGCTGGCCCGCCTCGACGGCCAGGTCGTCGGCATCATTGCCAACCAGCCGCAGTCCATCGCCGGTGTCCTCGACATCGAGGCGTCGGAGAAGGCCGCCCGGTTCGTCACGATGTGCGACGCCTTCAACATCCCGCTCGTCACCTTCCTGGACGTCCCGGGCTTCCTCCCCGGCGTCGGCCAGGAGCACGGCGGCATCATCCGGCACGGCGCGAAGCTCCTCTACGCCTACTGCAACGCGACCGTGCCGCGGATCTCGATGATCCTGCGCAAGGCCTACGGCGGCGCCTACATCGTGATGGACAGCCAGTCCATCGGCGCCGATCTCACCTACGCCTGGCCGACGAACGAGATCGCCGTCATGGGCGCGGAAGGTGCCGCGAACGTCATCTTCCGGCGGCAGATCGCCGCGGCCGAGGACCCCGACGCCATGCGGGCCCGCATGGTCAAGGAGTACAAGGCCGAGCTGATGCACCCCTACTACGCCGCCGAGCGCGGCCTTGTCGACGACGTCATCGACCCCGCCGAGACCCGCGAGGTGCTCATCAGGTCGCTGGCGATGCTCCAGAGCAAGCACGCGGACCTGCCTTCGCGTAAGCACGGCAACCCCCCGCAGTAACCCTCCGATCCTGCCGGTGAAACTTCTCTCACGGAGACTGACAACTATGACCACGCCTGATATTCGCGTCGAGAAGGGTCAAGCGGACCCTGAGGAAGTCGCTGCGATCACTGCCGTGCTGCTGGCTCGGGCTGCGGCCAAGTCTGACTCTGCCGGTGCTGAGGGTCATGGGCGTCGGCCCAAGGCCCGGTGGCGTCGGCTGGAACGTGAGGGCGGGTTCCGGTCGCCGCACAGCTGGCGCGGGTAGCTGATCTTCACTTGCCTGTCGGAGGCACGGACTTGGGGTCACTCGTGGAGTTGGCGGCGACCGCAACTCCCTGAGGGGCGCGGGGAACTGCGCGACAAGCCACAACGCACCCGCAGCCGACGACGACGCTTCCCAGACACGCCGAAGGGCCCCTCTCCTCCGAGAGGGGCCCTTCCGCATGTCTCGCGCCGGAGGCTACCGCAGGCGGGCCATCAGGGCGTGTTCGACCAGGGTGATCAGGGCCGACTTGGCGTCCGCGCGGTGGCGGGCGTCGGTGGTGATGATCGGGGTGTCCGGGCCGATCTGGAGCGCCTCGCGGACCTCGTCGGGCTGGTACGGCTGGCTGCCGTCGAAGCCGTTGAGGGCGACGACGAAGGGCAGTCCGCTGTTCTCGAAGTAGTCGACCGCAGGGAAGCAGTCGGCCAGACGGCGGGTGTCGACGAGGACGATCGCGCCGATCGCGCCGCGCACCAGGTCGTCCCACATGAACCAGAAGCGGTCCTGGCCGGGGGTGCCGAACAGGTACAGGATCAGGTCCTGGTCGAGGGTGATGCGTCCGAAGTCCATGGCCACCGTGGTGGTGGTCTTGTCCCCGGTGTGGGTGAGGTCGTCGATGCCGGCCGACGCGGACGTCATGACGGCCTCTGTGCGCAGCGGGTTGATCTCTGAGACGGCGCCGACGAACGTGGTCTTGCCCACGCCGAAGCCGCCCGCCACCACGATCTTCGCGGAGGTGGTGGAGCGGGAAGGACCGCCGCTAGAGCTTGCGAAGTCCACTGAGCACCCTTTCGAGCAGTGTCACGTCTGGCTGTCCACCGGCGTTCTCGTCGCCGCCGGGCTGATGGATGGCGACCAGGCCCGCCTCCGCCAGGTCGGCGACGAGGATCCTGGCCACGCCGAGGGGGATGGTCAGCAGTGCCGAGATCTCGGCCACCGACTTGATCTCCCGGCACAGGTGGCAGATCCGCTGATGCTCGGGCAGTTGGCCCTGCATCTGGTGCGGCTGTGCGGTGGTGTGCACCAGCGCCTCGATGGCGAGCTGGTACCGGGGGCGGGTCCGTCCGCCGGTCATGGCGTACGGACGCACCAAGGGGTTGTTCGACGATCCGGCGGGCGCCGGCTCAGGGGTGCGTCGCTGCGGCTGCACCGGCTGGATGCGCGGTGCGCCCGGCTGGCCGTACGGCGAGGGGCCTGGGCCCTGCGGTGGGTAGGGCTGCCGGTGGCGTGGTGCGGAAGGGAAGTTGTAGCGGTCCCCGGAGTTGTCGCCGTGACCCTGCGCGGGGCCGTACGACCAGTTTCCGGAATTCGAACCGTTTGGGGGTGTCGCCACTTTCTCTCCTCCTCCGACTGTGCCAGGCATCCGTACTCATGGAAGCCGCGTCCCGAAACCTTACGGCCCCGGGACGCCAAAACGCACCGTCTCTCTGTTAGTTGAGAAGGCTTCCCTGGAGCTCCGCACGGAGATCCGGGGTGAGAACCGTGCCGGCACGGTCCACAAGAAGCGCCATCTCGTACCCGACGAGACCGATGTCCGCCTCGGGGTGTGCCAGAACCGCGAGCGAGGAACCGTCGGAAATGGACATGATGAACAGGAAGCCCCGCTCCATCTCCACAACCGTCTGGTTCACGCTGCCGCCCTCGAAGATCCGGGAGGCGCCTGCTGTCAGCGACGTCAGACCGGAGGCGACGGCCGCGAGCTGGTCGGCCCGGTCGCGGGGGAAGCCTTCGGACATCGCCAGAAGGAGTCCGTCGGCGGAGACCACCACCGTGTGGGACACCCCCGGGGTGTTGTCCACGAAGTTGGTGATCAACCAGTTCAGGTTCTGTGCCGCCTGGCTCATCGGGCTCACACTAACGCTCCTGGTCGTAGGTGCTGTCAGGACCGTAGCCCTGGCCGTTCGTTTCACTGCCGCCTGCGCTGCGTCCGCGCTGGACGCCCCGACGCAGGTTGCTCAGTCGGCCCCGGACGTCCTCCGGGGCACGGGAGACCTGGGGGCCTCCCTGGGGGGTGGTCTCGGCGGAACCTTCGACCAGATTGGCCTTGGGCACCCGCCGGGGCAGGCCCGAGGCCGTGACCCCGCCCGCCTTCGGCTTCCGCAGCGACGACGCCTGGTGCCAGCGCTGGTCGTTGGCCGACTGCCAGTCGCTGTCGCCGCTGCTCTGCGGAGCGGCGACAGGCGCCTCCTGGGCCGCCCGGGGAGCGGCGCCGTTCGTCCCGCCCGCGGCGCCTGAGCGGCGGGGCAGTCCGGAGCCGGTCATCCCGTGGACGGAGGGTCCGGCAGCCGGTCCGGGACGGTCGAAGCCTACGGGGTCCTGCTCGGTCACATCAGCGGCCTGCACGGATCCCGCGTCCGGTACAGAGTAACCGCCGTCGTAGCCGCCCTGCTGGGGCCAGTCGTCCTGATAAGGCGCTTCGCCATAGGCCGGGAAGCCCTCGGCCGCGGCGGCCGGGTGGGCCGCCTGGGCCGCCTGGTCGTTCTGAGACGCCTCCGCATAACCGGGGTCCTGATAGCCACCGTTCGCCGCGAAGGGGTCCGCGTGCGGCAGGTGCCCGTTCGGCGCGTAGTACGGCTCCTCGTACGCCGCCGGCTGCTGCTCGTCGTACGGCGCCTGCTGCGGCTCCTCGTACGCCAGGTGCCCTCCGAACGCCGCGGGCTGCTCGGGGAACGCGCCCTGGGCGTCGTAGCCGCCCTGGCCGTCCTCGTACGCCTGCGGCGCGTCGAACGCGTCGGGGTACGCGGGAGCCCCTTCGGAGGCCTCCTGGGGGCTCTGTGCGCCCTCAGGGCCGTGCGTCTGGGCCTCCAGGGCGGCGCGGCGCTCCTCACGCAGCAGGGAGCGGCCCACCGGGTCCAGCTCGCGGATGTCGTCGGGGACCTCGGTGTAGCGGCTGTCGTCGAAGCCGAGTTCGGCCGCGGTGCGCATCGGGGGGAGCTCGGTGAAGTTCTCGCCCTGGAACTCGTTCTCCGGGATGATCTGCGAGACCGTGAAGTCGTCGCGCTCCAGCACCGGTTCGCCGCCACCGCCGTGGGTGATCGCGTCGGGCAGCATGACCAGTGAGGTGGTGCCGGCCTGCTCGCCCGAGGGGCGCAGCTGGACCCGGATGCCGTGCCGGTCGGACAGCCGGCCGACCACGAACAGACCCATGCGCTGCGAGATCGCGACGTCCACGGTCGGCGGGTTGGCCAGCTTGTGGTTGATGTCCGCGAAGTCCTCGGCGGTCAGGCCGATGCCCTTGTCATGGATCTCGATCATGACGCGGCCGTCGGGCAGCCGGGTCGCGGTGACGCGGACCTTGGTCTGCGGCGAGGAGAACGTGGTGGCGTTCTCCAGCAGCTCGGCGAGCAGATGCACGAGGTCGGTGACGGCGCGGCCGTGGATCTCGGCCTCCGGGACACCGGACAGCTCGATGCGCTCGTACTGCTCCACCTCGGAGGAGGCGGCGCGCAGCACGTCGACCAGCGGGACCGGCTGGTCCCAGCGGCGGCCGGGCTCCTCGCCGGCGAGGACGAGGAGGTTCTCGCCGTTGCGGCGCATACGGGTCGCGAGGTGGTCCAGCCTGAAGAGGTTCTCCAGCTGGTCCGGGTCGGCCTCGTTGTTCTCCAGGTCGGTGATCAGGGTCAGCTGGCCCTCGATCAGGGACTGGTTGCGGCGCGAGAGGTTGGTGAAGATCGCGTTGATGTTGCCCCGCAGCAGGGCCTGCTCGGCGGCGAGCCGGACGGCCTCGCGGTGGACCTGGTCGAAGGCGCGGGCGACCTCGCCGATCTCGTCGGTGGAGGAGATCGGGATGGGCGCGACCCGGGTGTCGACCCGGCCGGGGTCGGTGCGGGAGAGCTGGTCGACCAGCATCGGCAGCCGCTGCTCGGCGATGCCGAAGGCGGCGTTGCGCAGCTGGCGCATGGAGCGGCTCATCTGCCGGGCGACGGCGCCGGCCAGGATGAACGCGAGGAGCAGCGCGACCACGACGGCGGCACCGGTGATGTACGCGTCCTGCTTGGCGTTGTCGGCAATGCTCGACGCCTCGTTCACCGCAGCGTCGGTCATGTCCGACTCGATCTTGCGATAGGCGTCGAACTTGAGGGTGTTGACCGCCCACCAGTTCTCGGCGGTGACGCCCTGCTGGGCCAGCGCCTCGCGGGCGGTCGGGTCCGTGGTCTGGAGCTGGGCCAGCGCGGCGACCATCTTCGTCGTGGACGGCGGGGCCACGTACTGCGGGTTCTTCCCCTTGGCGGCTTCGGCCATGGCCGCGCCGTCGGTCTTGATCTTCTTCTGCGCGTTGTCGAGGTTGGCGATGTCCTGCTCGGTGCCGCCGCTCTGGTACTCCTGGATGGCGATGCCCTCCAGGTACGCGTACGAGGTGAGCGCGACCCGCTGCTGGGTGAGACTGGTGGTGCTGGTGCCGGGCTTGATCAGCAGATGCATGCCGATCGAGCGCTCCAGGGAGAGCGCGCCGTGCGCGAGGGCGACGGCGTAGACCGTGCGGCCGTAGCTGGTGATGTTGCCGGTGCCCAAGCCCAGCTCGTTGGCGAACTCGAGCAGCCGGTGCTCGATGCCGACGTAGCTCTCCTCGGTCTGCACGCCGGTCCGCTTATTGGTGTAGGCGGCGGCACGGACCTTCTGGAGCTCGGGCTCCACGGTCCGGAAGCGGTCGAGTCGGCGCTTCAGGCCGTCCTGGTCGGGCATGTTCTGCGCGGCCTGGTCGAAGGCGTCGGCCGCCTGGTCGGTCAGCTTGCGGGCCTTGACCACGGTCGGGTCGTTCTCGCCCTTGCCCTTGAGCAGGGGGGCGGCCGTGGTGTCACGCTCGACCAGCAGCGCGCTGCTGTAGGCCATCGCGGCCCGGACCAGACGGGCGGTGTTCTCGGCGTCCTTGGCGTCCTGCCAGGTGTCGATCGAGCCCTTGACCTGGAAGCCGCCCATCACGAGGCCGACCACGACAGGTATGAGCAGGATCGCGTTCAGCTTGGTGGGTACGCGCCAGTTGCGCGGGGAGAGACGGCCGCCGCTTTGCGCGGGAGCGGCCGTCGGCTCCGAACCGGGCACATTGGCGGGCGCCGCACCGCGCGGCGGCGGGGTGAAGTTGCCCCGCGCCGATGGCTCGGGACCGTTCTTGCTTCGCCTCACTCGACCAACAACCTCTCGGCGGTTCGGCACCTTCTTCGTGCCGCATTCTCTCAGAGCCAGCTGCACCGACGACCGCTACTGGGTCGGTCAGTGACCACTGGGAAGTACGTCTTTGACCAAAGGGCAGTTCAGGCATTCCAGCATGCGGGGCAGCGCACTTCCAAACACTGTGAAGGCCCGGAATGCGCCCCTGAGAGCCCCGAGAAAAACGGTCAAAAAGAACAAGCCCCGCCAAAAGGCGGGGCCATTGCGGACACAGCGGCACCGAATGACCGCGACGCGTGGCCGTGCTGGTCGATTCTTCTGCCGAAACGTTATGAACAGCGGGGCCGACCGTGTCAAAGTCCACTGCCGGCCCCCGGCGCCTACGGGAACCGTCGTACGACAATTCCCTTTTGCGGCGCCCGCGCGGTCGTCGCGACTACCGCAGCCGGGCCATGAGGGCGTGCTCGACAAGGGTGATGAGCGCGCTCTTGGCGTCGGCGCGGTGGCGGGCGTCCGTCGTGATGATCGGGGTGTCGGGCCCGATCTGGAGCGCCTCGCGGACCTCGTCCGGGGTGTAGGGCTGCTGCCCGTCGAAGCCGTTGAGGGCGATGACGAAGGGCAGTCCGCTGTTCTCGAAGTAGTCGACCGCCGGGAAGCAGTCGGCCAGGCGCCGGGTGTCCACGAGCACCACCGCGCCGATCGCACCGCGGACCAGGTCGTCCCACATGAACCAGAAGCGGTCCTGGCCGGGCGTGCCGAACAGATACAGGATCAGGTCCTGGTCGAGCGTGATACGTCCGAAGTCCATGGCCACCGTGGTGGTGGTCTTGTCCCCGGTGTGGGTGAGGTCGTCGATGCCCGCGCTCGCGGACGTCATGACGGCCTCCGTGCGCAGCGGGTTGATCTCGGAGACGGCGCCGACGAATGTCGTCTTGCCGACACCGAAGCCGCCCGCCACCACGATCTTCGCGGAGGTGGTGGCCCGACCTCCGTCAGAGCTTGCGAAGTCCACTGAGCACCCTTTCGAGCAGCGTCACGTCCGGAGCGCCGCCGTTGTTCTCGTCGCCGCCCGGCTGGTGGATTGCCACCAGTCCGGCCTCGGCGAGGTCTGCGACGAGGATCCGAGCCACGCCTAGCGGCATGGTGAGGAGAGCCGAGACCTCTGCAACCGACTTGACCTCACGGCACAGATGGCAGATGCGCTGGTGCTCCGGGAGCAGGCCCATGAGTGCTGCCGGGTCGGCCGTCGTGCTGATCAGTGCCTCGATGGCGAGCTGGTAGCGCGGCCGGGTCCGGCCACCGGTCATCGCGTACGGACGTACCAGCGGCTGGTCGCCCTCGTCGCCGTACGGCTCGGCGTACGGATCATGATGGGCGGTGGGCGGGGTCATGGAACCTCCGGGCGGGACAGCAGTGCTCGGTCAGTCGTGCCGTCCATCGTGCCGGTGGGGGGATTGTGGCGGCCGGACGGTGATTTCGTGAGGTGGGTGGTGCCGAGGCCGATCAGTGAAGCAGACTTCCCTGTAGTTCGGCACGTAGATCCGGAGTAAGGACCGCACCCGCTCGATCGACGAGGAGCGCCATCTCGTAGCCGACGAGGCCGATGTCGCACTCCGGGTGAGCCAGGACGGCCAGGGACGAGCCGTCCGACACGGACATGAGGAAGAGGAAGCCGCGTTCCATCTCGACGACCGTCTGCGCCACGTTGCCGCCCTCGAAGATCCGGGAGGCCCCGGCGGTCAGCGAGGTGAGGCCGGACGCGACGGCCGCCAGTTGGTCGGCGCGATCCCGCGGGAAGCCTTCCGACATCGCCAGAAGGAGACCGTCGGCGGACACGACGACGGTGTGGGACACCCCGGGGGTGTTGTCCACGAAGTTGGTGATCAACCAGTTGAGGTTCTGTGCCGCCTGGCTCATCTGGCTCAACTAACGCTCCTGCTGGTGAGTGGGGTTCGGGAAGCTGCCCGTCTGGCCGGTGTTGACCTGACGGCCCTGCGCGATACCCCGACGGAGATTGGTCAGCCGGCCGCGTACGTCGTCAGGCGCACGCGAGACCTGCGGACCGGTGTGGTGCTGTTGCTGCTGAGCCGTGCCCGGGACGAGGTTCGCCTTGGGCACCCGGCGCGGCAGGCCGGAGGTGGTGACACCGCCCGCCGCCGGTTTCCTGACCCGCTCCGCCTGCTTGACGTACTCGTCGTTGGGCGAAGTGCGCCAGGTGGCGGGGGGACGCTGTGGGGGAGCCGTGGGCGCCGGAGGAGCGGCGGGCGCCACGGGTGCTGCCGGTGCCGCCGCCTGGGGAGCCGGCTGAGGGGCCGGAGCGGTGCCGTTGCCCGGCTGCTGGCCCTGACCGCCGCGGAACCAGTTGGTCTCCAGCGTGTCGTACAGCGGCGTGCGTCCGTCGCCGGGACCCGGCGCGGGCGGCAGTGCCTCGGGCTCCGGGCGGCGTGCGGGCCGCTGGGGGGCCTGCGGGGCCGGCGGGCGCTGGCCGCCGTAGTCGGCGCCGTTGAACTGCGGACGCGGGAACTGGCCGGTGCCCGCCGGGTCGCCGAGGGCGTCCGGGTAGCCGGGCAGGGCGTGCTGGCCGGTGGAGCCGTTGTAGCCCTGCGCGGCGAACTGACCGGTGGAACTCGGGTCGTACGGCTGCGGGGCGGCGAACTGGCCCGTGTCGGCCGGGTTGTTCTGCCCGGCCGGTGTGCCGAACACGTCGGAGCGGACGTACTGGCCGGTGTCCTGGCTGTTGTCGACCGGAGGTATCGGGAACTGGCCGGTGTCCTGCGGGGCTCCGGCTCCCGGACGCTGGGCGTCGAAGTCGGGCCGCGGGAACTGGCCGGTGTCCGAAGGACCGCCGGGCCGCGGGGCGTTGAAGTCCGGCCGCGGGAACTCGGAGGTCGAGGACGGGATCTGCCAGTCGTCGATCCGGGGCATCGCGGAGGTCGAGTCGGGACCCTGCCGGTCGTCGATCCGGGGCATCTGCGCGGTGTGGGACGCGTCGCGCTCGTCGTGGCCGCGCGGGGCGTCCAGCGGCGTACGGCCCATGTCCCGCTGGGCGTTGTCCTCGCCCCAGGTCACCCGCGGCTGGGGGTCGCCGCCCGGCAGTTCGGGCCGCGGCGCCCCGCCGCGCGGCGGCAGCTGCGGCTGGCGGCCCTGCTCGGGACCGGCCGCCCGCTGCTGGGGGACCGGATTGCGCGGGGCGTTGCCGAAGGCGTCCCGGGCACCGAAGGCGCCCTGCGGACCGAACGGGTCCTGCTGCTGACCGGTGCCCGCGAACGGGTCCTGGGCACCGAAGGCGTCCTGCTGACCGCCGGCGAAGGCGTCCGGGGCACCGGGCCCCTGCATGCCCTGCGGGGCGGCCGGGCCCTGTCCGTAGCCACCGGCACCCGCACCGGCCGGCGCGGGCCGGCCCTGCTGCGGGGCACCGCCGGGACGCTGGCCACCGGGTGCGCCGGGGCCGCCGGGGCGTCCGCCCGCGCCGGGCAGCGCGGCACGCGGACCCTGGGCGCCGACCTGGCCGCGCGCGGCGGCGGCACCGAGCCGTGCGGAACCCGCGGCACCGCCGGCGCCGAGCGCGCCTCCGCCCTGGGCGCCCCGCCGGGCGGCGGCGGCACCGGCCGCGGCCTGCGCGGCGGCCGGACCGCCGGAGGGGCCGCCGGCACCGGGCTTGCCGGGAGCGGGCTTCTTGCCGCCCTGGGCGACATCGACGGGCAGCATGACCAGCGCGGTCGTACCACCGGAGTCGGACGGGCGGAGCTGGATGCGGATGCCGTGCCGCTGCGACAGACGACCGACCACGAAGAGGCCCATGCGCCGGGAGACGGAGACGTCCACGGTGGGCGGCGAGGCGAGCCGCTCGTTGATCGCCGCGAGGTCCTCGGGGGACAGACCGATACCGGTGTCGTGGATCTCGATCAGCACCCGGCCGTCGGGCAGGGCGTGACCGGTGACCTTGACCTTGGTCTGCGGCGAGGAGAACGAGGTGGCGTTCTCCAGCAGCTCTGCGAGCAGGTGCACGAGGTCGTTGACGACGCGTCCGGCGACCTCGGTGGTCGGGACGGCGGCGAGTTCGATGCGCTCGTACTGCTCCACCTCGGACGCGGCGGCGCGGAGCACGTCGACCAGCGGGACCGGGCGGGTCCACCGTCGGCCGGGCTCCTCACCCGCGAGGACGAGGAGGTTCTCACCGTTACGGCGCATACGGGTCGCGAGGTGGTCGAGCTTGAACAGCGAGGACAGCTGGTCGGGGTCGGCCTCGCGGGACTCGAGCTCGGAGATCAGGGACAGCTGGCGCTGGATGAGGCCCTGGGACCGGCGCGAGAGGTTGGTGAACATCGCGTTGACGTTGCCCCGCAGCAGGGCCTGCTCGGCGGCGAGGCGGACCGCCTCGCGGTGCACGTCGTCGAAGGCCGCGGCCACCTGGCCGATCTCGTCCCGGGAGTGCACACCGACCGACTCCACGGACGTGTCGACGTCCTGCGGGTCGGACTCGGACAGCTGCTTGACCAGCTCGGGCAGCCGGTCCTGGGCGACCTTGGTGGCGGTCTCCTGGAGCCGGCGCAGCGAGCGGATCATGCTCCGGGCCACGACGAAGGCGCCGACCAGGGAGATACCGAGCACGAGGAGGATCAGGACACCGGAGATGATCGCTTCCTGCTGGGAGGCGTTGCGCAGCTCACGGGCCTTCTGCTCCATGTTCTGGAGCAGGGTGTGCTCCAGCTTCTTCATCTCGAAGATCTTGGTCGAGCTGTCGTCGACCCAGTCGCGGTAGGACCGCTTGTCGAGGGTCCTGAGCCCGCCCTTGGAGCTGAGGGCACGCTTGGCGTAGGTGTCGGCGGCCTCGATGGTCGCGCTGCCGTCCTCGATGGGCGCGAGGAGTGTCTCGGCGCCCGAGGAGCCGTAGACGTTGCGGAAGATGTTGAGCTGGGAGTTCTCGCTCTCGTAGGCCGAGTCGCCGTAGAGGCGGTCGTTCTCCGAGAGGCTGCCGAAATTGTCCTTGGTGATCGGCAGGGCCGCGGCGATCACGGCGCGCTGGACCGAGGCGTACTCCTTGGCCGTCGAGAACGCGGCCAGGGCGCGGGTGCGCTGGATCATCTCCGGGTTGCTGGTCGCCTGCGCCATGTCCTGGGACAGGGCGATCAGCTGGGTGACCAGACGGTGGTACGACTCCACGGTCTGGGTGGAGTTGTCCTGCTGCTCGTACGCGGTGTTGCGGATGCGTGCGAGGTTGTCGAGGTCGCCGACGAGGCCGACGAGGGTGTCACGGACGCCCTGGAGGTTGCCGCTCTTGCTCTCGGCGTCGATCTCCTCGGCCGAGTTGATGAAGTTTTCCTTGGCCTGGTCGGTCTTCTCCCGGACGCCCTTGACCGTGTAGTCGGTCTTGGCGTTGCCACCGTGCGCCAGCGGGCCGGCGGACTGGTCGCGCTCCTCCTGGAGGGCGGTGGCCAGTGCCGTCGCCTGCCGGGTCATGTCCGTCAGCAGCTTCATGTTGTCGAGCTGCTGGATGTCGTTCATGGAGTCGTTGATGCGCAGGGCACCCAGCGAGGTCGCCGCGACCACGGGGAGCGCGAGCAGCGACACCAGTCGGGTGGAGATGCGCCAGTTGCGCAGGGCTATTCGCGGGCCCGGACCGGTCTGGGCCTTGGGGGGCTTGGCCGGTGGTGGCGGAGTGGGAGAGCCCGTGGACGGCGCGGACGGCGCCGGTGTCCCCGGACGGCCGCCGCTGTCGCCGGACGGTGCCGGCCCCTGGTTCTGGGCGTGCTGGGGCGAGGAACCACGGTCGGTCCCGCCGTGCGGCTCCGGCTGGGCCGGAGCACTGCCATCCCTCTTGAAACGTCCCTGCACTAGCGTCGCAACCTCTGGACCAGGCGCCCCTCCGGGTGAACGGAGGGACACGGTGTCGGCGTTGTAGGGGAGCGTGGGTGAAGACGCCCCCCCGGTGGTCGTGGGTGACCGGCGCTGGTTCCCCCTGTCTCGCCGCCACTCGGCGCTGCGTTGCGCCCCCTGCGCGCCGGCTCGATCCTGCAGCGGTCCGCCTGATTCCAGCACAGTGCCGGATCTCCAACAAGGGCCATAGGTCGACCTGTGACCAGCGTGACCGCCTGTGAGCGAGAGATTACAAAACGTGGAAAATGATCGCGGATAAATAGGGCGTAAATGCGCGAGTTGACGCCACCCTGCGCGTGTCCCAGTCGCCATGATCAGGAGCGGAATGATGGCTTCAGGTGTTCGATGTCCGCTTTGTCGTGGTGTGACGCAAGTCGGACTTGACCGGTTTGGGTAGGGCTCAGTGAGCAAACTCACACGAGAATCACGGGGTCTTCACGCGTTCGATGGGGAATTGCATGTTTAGCCTGACGCTTTACAAGATGGGCGAACCTGCCAACCCACGACAACCCGGGGTCGAGTACACGTTGAAGACCACTTACATGCTCCACAAGACCGCCAACCCCCGTCGCACGACGCTGGTGCACCTCGACGGCACCGACGCCCTGCGCACCCACGAGCGGCCGGAGCACTCCGTCGAACTCCCCGCCCGGACGGCCAACCCCCGGCGCACCGTCCTGGAGGACGAGCCGCTGGCCGCCGCCGCGCAGTAAGCGGAGCGCAATACGGAATCCGGTCCCGTGGCGTTCACCGCCGGTGAGACGGACGGGAACGGCCGGGAACGGACGAGAAGGGCGTCCCCCTCCGCGGGGGGCGCCCTTCTCCGTCGAAGCCCGCGCCCGAGGGCGCGCCTCCATTGTCCTGCGTCGCCGACGAGACCCGGCACGGGGGTCGGCACGGGGTCGGCGCCGCGGTTAATACGCGAGGTGGGGAACCTCTGCCGCGTTAGCCTGGACCGGCGGCTCAGATCGGCGGTTCAGCCCGTCGTCCCCTCCGCTTCCGCAATCCGCTTCCGTTATCCGCTTACTCCTCCGAAGGGTCGTAAAGGATCCCGTGCGCATCGCCAGGTTCTCCATCGACGGCAACGTCGCCTTCGGCGTGGTCGAGGGCGACAAGCAGGACGAACTCGTTCTCGACATCATCAAGGGCATCCCCTTCGCCGACTTCGAGCTCTCCGGCACCAAGGTGCCGCTGAGCAAGGTCAGGCTGCTGCCGCCGGTGCTCCCCAACAAGGTCGTGGCCTTCGGCCGCAACTACGCCGAGCACGCGAGGGAACTGGGCAACGAGGTGCCGGACGAACCGTTCGCCTTCTTCAAACCCGCCACCTCCGTGATCGGCCCCGGCGACGAGATCCAGTACCCCTCCTTCAGCCAGGACGTGCAGCACGAGGCCGAACTCGCGGTCGTGATCGGGCGGCTGTGCCGCGAGGTCCCGCGCGACCGCGTCAAGGACGTGATCCTCGGCTACACCTGCGCCAACGACGTCACCGCGCGCGACGTCCAGAAGCGCGAGAAGCAGTGGGCGCGGGCCAAGGGTTTCGACACGTCGTGCCCGCTCGGCCCCTGGGTGGAGACGGACCTGGACCCGGCCGACCTGACCGTCCAGCTCACCGTCAACGGCGCCCAACGCCAGCTCGGCCGCACCAGCGAGATGATCCACTCGATCGAGGACCTGATCGTCAACATCTCCGAGGCCATGACGCTGCTCCCCGGCGACGTGATCCTCACCGGCACCCCCGCGGGGGTCGGCCCCCTCAACGTCGGCGACGAGGTCGCCGTCACCATCGAAGGCATCGGCACTCTCACCAACAAGGTTGTCAAGCGTGGCTAGCGCACCCGGCTCCTCCGTACGCGTCCGTTTCTGCCCCTCACCCACAGGTAACCCGCATGTGGGCCTGGTGCGCACCGCCCTGTTCAACTGGGCGTTCGCCCGGCACCACCAGGGCAGCCGTGGTCAATTCGTATTCCGCATCGAGGACACCGACGCGGCCCGCGACTCCGAGGAGTCGTACAACCAGCTCCTCGAAGCGATGCGCTGGCTGGGCTTCGACTGGGACGAGGGCCCCGAGATCGGCGGCCCGCACGCGCCGTACCGCCAGTCGCAGCGCATGGACCTCTACAAGGACGTCGCCCGGAAGCTGCTCGACACCGGCCACGCCTACCACTGCTACTGCTCCCAGGAGGAGCTGGACTCCCGCCGCGAGGCCGCCCGCGCCGCCGGCAAGCCGTCCGGCTACGACGGCCACTGCCGCGACCTCACCGAGGCGCAGGTCGAGGAGTACAAGGCCCAGGGCCGAGAGCCCATCGTCCGCTTCCGGATGCCCGACGAGACGATCACCTTCAACGACCTGGTCCGCGGCGAGATCACCTATCTCCCCGAGAACGTCCCGGACTACGGCATCGTCCGCGCCAACGGCGCCCCGCTCTACACGCTGGTCAACCCGGTCGACGACGCCCTGATGGAGATCACCCACGTCCTGCGCGGCGAGGACCTGCTCTCCTCCACCCCGCGGCAGCTCGCGCTCTACGACGCGCTGATCGAACTGGGCATCGCCAAGTCGGTCCCCGCCTTCGGTCATCTCCCCTATGTGATGGGCGAGGGCAACAAGAAGCTGTCCAAGCGCGACCCGCAGGCATCCCTCAACCTCTACCGCGAGCGCGGCTTCCTCCCGGAGGGCCTGCTCAACTACCTCTCCCTGCTGGGCTGGTCCCTGTCGGCGGACCGGGACATCTTCACCACGGCCGAACTGGTCGAGGCGTTCGAGATCGCGGACGTCAACCCGAACCCGGCCCGCTTCGACCTGAAGAAGTGCGAGGCGATCAACGCCGACCACATCCGGCTGCTCGAGGTGAAGGACTTCACCGAGCGCTGCCGCCCCTGGCTGCGCGCCCCGTTCGCGCCCTGGGCGCCGGAGGACTTCGACGAGGCGAAGTGGGAGGCGATCGCACCGCACGCCCAGACCCGCCTCAAGGTCCTCTCGGAGATCACGGACAACGTCGACTTCCTCTTCCTCACGGAGCCGGTCTCCGACGAGGCGTCGTGGACCAAGGCGATGAAGGAGGGCGCCGACGCTCTCCTGATCACGGCCCGCGAGAAGCTGGATTCGGCGGACTGGATGTCCCCCGAGTCGTTGAAGGAGGCCGTCCTGGCGGCCGGCGAGGCCCACGGCCTCAAGCTCGGCAAGGCCCAGGCCCCGGTCCGGGTGGCCGTCACTGGCCGCACCGTCGGCCTCCCCCTCTTCGAGTCCCTTCAGGTCCTGGGCAAGGAGAAGACGCTGGCTCGCATCGACGCGGCGCTGGCCAAGCTGGCGGCGTGACGCGGCGTAACAGGGTCACACACGAGGGGCGGCACCGGGAGTTCCGGTGCCGCCCCTCGGCGCTACGCCGCTGTGTCTACGCCGCTATGTCTACGCCGCTATGTCACTGCGCGTCGGTCTCGTCGACCAAGTAGGCGACCTCGTCGAAGATCTCCAGCACGACGACGACCATGATCGCCCCGGCCACCATGTACTCCAGCATCACGCCGGGGGCGACGTACGCCTTGCGCAGATGCTCGTCCGGGCCCAGCTGCGCGGTGGAGTTCTTCCGGAACGGGTCGCGAGCCAGTATGCCTACCGCCCTGTCCAACTGGGCGCGGCGGTCTGCGGGCAGTGCGTCGTACGTCGCACGGGCCTCGACGGTGAACTGGACGCGGTAGTCGGTCATGACGGGCTCGCTCTCTCGCTCGGCGGTCACCCCAGGCTACGGCACAGTCCGTGCCCCGGGGGATCCGTGGTCCTGGCGACGCGCTACCGTCGGATCATGGGGATTCGAGCGGTGGTCTGGGACGTGGACGACACCCTCTTCGACTACACCACCGCGGACCGTGAGGGGATGCGGGCGCATCTGGTGGCCGAGCGGCTGCTCGGGGCGGGGGAGAGCGTCGAAGCGGCACTGGTGCGGTGGCGGGACGTCACCGACGCGCAGTGGGCGCGGTTCGCCGCCGGGGAGGTCAGTTTCGAGGAGCAGCGGCTCGATCGGGTGCGGGTGTTCCTCGGAGCCGCCCGGCTGAGCGACAGCGAGGCCGAGGAGTGGTTCCTGCGGTACGTCGCGCACTACGAGGCCGCCTGGGCGCTGTTCCCCGATGTACTGCCCGTCCTTGATCTGCTCGCCGCCAGTCACCGGCACGCCGTGCTGTCCAACTCCAGCCTCCAGGTCCAGGAACGCAAGCTGCGCATCCTCGGGGTGCGGGACCGCTTCGAGACCGTGTTGTGCGCCGCCGATCTCGGGGTCTCCAAGCCGGAGGCCGGCGCCTTCCTCACCGCCTGCGACGCCCTCGGTCTGCCTCCGCACCAGGTCGCGTACGTCGGTGACCATCCGGAGATCGACGGGCGGGGCGCCGCCGACGCCGGACTGCTGTCCGTCTTGATCGACCGTGACGACCGTGACGACCGTGCCGGGGGTGACCGGGCTCACGGGGAGGGTGCCGGGTTCCGCCGGATCGGCTCGCTCGACGAACTCCCGGCGTTGCTCGGCCCGGATACCCGTTTTGGAGCCCCGTCCACCTTCGGGTAATGTTCTTCCTGCGCCGCCGAGAGCGGGCCGAAAGGCCTGAACCGGAGGCGCTAGCTAGAACAAGGACCCCTTAGGGGCTTGCGTTCCAGTGGCCTATGGTGTAATTGGCAGCACGACTGATTCTGGTTCAGTTAGTCTTGGTTCGAGTCCAGGTAGGCCAGCTCGCAGAGCTCATCTGCAAAGCCCCCGTTGTGTAGCGGCCTAGCACGCTGCCCTCTCAAGGCAGTAGCGCCGGTTCGAATCCGGTCGGGGGTACGGTCCCGATCATGTCGGGATGCTAGGGCCCCCGTTGTGTAGCGGCCTAGCACGCCGCCCTCTCAAGGCGGTAGCGCCGGTTCGAATCCGGTCGGGGGTACTGACTGGTCTAAACCACATTGGTCTATGGTGTAATTGGCAGCACGACTGATTCTGGTTCAGTTAGTCTTGGTTCGAGTCCAGGTAGACCAGCTCGGACCTGCGGAAACGCAGGATCCACGCCCCCGTTGTGTAGCGGCCTAGCACGCCGCCCTCTCAAGGCGGTAGCGCCGGTTCGAATCCGGTCGGGGGTACGGGACGATGGCTCTTCGCCTTGGCGGTTCGCTGAGGTGGGGGGCCATTTCTGTTGTGCGGCGGGTGCGGCGTCGTGGGTGGTTCTCGCGCAGTTCCCCGCGCCCCTCAGGTATGCCGGTCTGCACGTTGCTCAGGCGTTCACGCAGTTCCCCGCGCCCCTGAAAAGCCCCGTGGCTGGTGGTTTGCGCGCGGTCCGGCTGCAGATCGTTACAGTGCCCGGCCCCTCTTGAGAGACGGACGGTCGTCCTACCTAAGGGCGCGGGGAACTGCGCGATCAGCCATGTACGACCCGCACCCGTACAACCGTCCGCTCCCATGCTTACTCCCCGTCGGGACAAGGCAGCCGCGGCGTTGGGGCTGGCCTTGGGCCGACGGGGCGGTGATCGGCTGGCTCAGCCGGTACGGCGTAGCGCCTCGGAGAGGCGGGCTGCCGAGTCGATGACCGCTTGCGCGTGCATACGGCCCGGGTGGCGGGTGAGGCGTTCGATGGGGCCCGAGACGGAGACCGCGGCGACCACGCGGTTGGAGGGGCCTCGGACCGGGGCCGAGACCGACGCCACACCGGGCTCGCGCTCGCCGATCGACTGGGCCCAGCCCCGGCGCCGTACGCCCGACAGGGCCGTGGCCGTGAAGCGGGCGCCCTGGAGGCCGCGGTGCAGCCGCTCCGGCTCCTCCCAGGCCATCAGGATCTGCGCCGAGGAGCCCGCCTTCATCGTCAGTGTGGAGCCGACCGGCACGGTGTCCCGCAGACCGGACAGCCGCTCCGCCGCGGCCACGCAGATCCGCATGTCCCCCTGCCGGCGATAGAGCTGCGCGCTCTCGCCCGTCACGTCACGGAGGTGGGTGAGTACCGGCCCCGCCGTGGCGAGCAGCCGGTCCTCGCCCGCGGCGGCCGCCAGTTCGGCGAGCCGGGGGCCGAGGATGAACCGGCCCTGCATGTCGCGAGCCACCATGCGGTGGTGTTCCAGTGCCACGGCCAGGCGGTGAGCCGTGGGTCGTGCCAGTCCGGTGGCGCCGACCAGGCCCGCGAGGGTGGCCGGACCGGACTCCAGAGCGCTCAGGACGAGGGCCGCCTTGTCCAGAACGCCGACGCCGCTACTGTTGTCCATGCAACGATACTCACGTCTCACTCTGTGAAACGCAAGTTCAATTTTCCGTGAGACGCGCAACCCTTGGAGGCACAGCGGCCCGTGGACGAGCGGGCCTGGCGGCGGGCGCCCGGGAACAGGGGAGGGCGCGGGAGTCGTCTCCTCACGATCTCGAGTTGGGCCGGTGCCCCTATGGCCGGCCGGAGGGAACAGCGATGGGTAGGACACTCGCGGAGAAGGTCTGGGACGACCATGTCGTCCGGCGCGCCGAGGGCGAGCCCGACCTCCTCTTCATCGATCTGCACCTGCTGCACGAGGTGACCAGCCCGCAGGCCTTCGACGGACTGCGGGGGGCCGGCCGCCCCGTGCGCCGCCTGGACCTGACCATCGCGACCGAGGACCACAACACCCCCACCCTCGACATCGACAAACCCATCGCCGACCCGGTCTCCCGCGCCCAGCTGGAGACCCTGCGCAAGAACTGCGCCGAGTTCGGGGTACGCCTGCACCCGCTGGGCGACGTCGAGCAGGGTGTGGTGCATGTGGTGGGCCCGCAGCTGGGGCTGACCCAGCCCGGTACGACGGTGGTGTGCGGCGACTCCCACACCTCCACGCACGGTGCCTTCGGCGCCCTGGCGTTCGGCATCGGCACCTCCCAGGTCGAGCATGTGCTGGCCACCCAGACGCTGCCGCTGGCCCGCCCCAGGACCATGGCGATCACGGTCGACGGCGAGCTGCCCGAGGGCGTCACCGCCAAGGACCTGATCCTCGCGATCATCGCCAGGATCGGTACGGGCGGTGGCCAGGGCTACATCCTGGAGTACCGCGGCTCCGCCATCGAGAAGCTCTCGATGGAGGCCCGCATGACCATCTGCAACATGTCCATCGAGGCCGGCGCCCGCGCGGGCATGATCGCCCCCGACGAGACCACCTTCGCCTACCTCAAGGGCCGCCCGCACGCCCCCGAGGGCGCCGACTGGGACGCGGCAGTCGAGTACTGGAAGACGCTCAGGACCGACGACGACGCCGTGTTCGACGTCGAGGTGCACATCGACGCCGCCGCGCTCTCCCCGTTCGTCACCTGGGGCACCAACCCCGGCCAGGGCGCACCCCTTTCGGCGTCCGTCCCCGACCCGGCCTCGTACGAAGACGCCTCGGAGCGCTTCGCCGCCGAAAAGGCCCTGGAATACATGGGATTGGCGGCCGGACAGCCGCTGCGCTCCATCACGGTGGACACCGTCTTCGTAGGTTCCTGCACCAACGGCCGTATCGAGGACCTGCGGGCCGCCGCGGACATCCTCAAGGAGCGCAAAGTCGCCGACGGCGTACGGATGCTGGTCGTGCCCGGCTCCGCCCGCGTGGGGCTCCAGGCCGTCGCCGAGGGTCTTGACGTCGTCTTCAAGGACGCCGGTGCCGAATGGCGGCACGCGGGCTGCTCGATGTGTCTGGGCATGAACCCCGACCAGCTGGCCCCGGGCGAGCGCTCCGCGTCCACCTCCAACCGCAACTTCGAGGGCAGGCAGGGCAAGGGCGGCCGTACCCATCTGGTCTCCCCGCAGGTCGCCGCCGCCACTGCGGTCCTGGGCCATCTGGCCTCCCCGGCCGATCTGTCCGACGCCGACATCCGTACGCCCGCTGGAGTCTGAGGATCATGGAAGCTTTCACCACGCACACCGGCCGGGCCGTCCCGCTGCGCCGCTCCAACGTCGACACCGACCAGATCATCCCCGCCCACTGGCTCAAGAAGGTGACCAGGGACGGCTTCGAGGACGGGCTGTTCGAGGCCTGGCGCAAGGACCCCTCCTTCATCCTCAACCAGCCCGAGCGGCAGGGTGCCACGGTGCTGGTCGCGGGCCCCGACTTCGGCACCGGCTCGTCCCGCGAGCACGCCGTCTGGGCGCTGCAGAACTACGGCTTCAAGACCGTGATCTCGTCCCGGTTCGCGGACATCTTCCGTGGCAACTCGCTCAAGAACGGCCTGCTCACCGTGGTTCTGGAGCAGAAGATCGTGGATGCCCTGTGGGAGCTCACCGAGCGTGACCCGCAGGCCGAGATCACCGTCGACCTCCAGGCCCGCGAGGTGCGCGCCGAGGGTGTCACCGCCGCCTTCGAGCTGGACGAGAACTCCCGCTGGCGGCTGCTGAACGGCCTGGACGACATCTCCATCACCCTCCAGAACGAGGCCGACATCGACGCCTACGAGGCGAAACGCCCGTCCTTCAAGCCGCGCACCCTCCAGCACTGAGCGCCGAGCCGCACCGGAAGCACACAGCAGACCGAGACAGGTCGAGTTTCGGCCACTGAAATCCCTCTCCGTACCCCCGATCGGGCCGATCGGGGGTACGGCTGTTTCTGTACCCGAACGGCCCCGATCCGGACGGCCGTTCGGGACAACTTCCCACGTTAGAGCGGTGGTTGCCGGGGTAGGCGACCGGTTGAGCCGCGATGTGCGCGGCCCCCGGAAAGGTGGTTCAAGGCGGCAGTTGCCCCCTGCGCAGGCGACAACTCGCCCCAGATGGCACAATCTGTGCATGGGACACGACGGCCAACTCAAGCTCTGGGGGGTTGTCGCGGACCGACTGAAAGAAGCGCACTCAAGAGTGCGCGCACTGCAAGTCCCGGAGGGCGTACGGATGGCGCTGACCCGGAAGCTGCTGGTCATTACGGCCGCGGCCAAGCACGATCTCGCCGACGCGGCAAGGCGTCTGGAGCGGTTCACATCGGACCTCGACGCGGGTCGATTCCCCGAAGAGGAACGCTGAACTCGTCCGGGGCAGCCGAGTTCGCTGCGGCACAAGGGTGATAAGCCCGTTTCGTGTTTGATTTGCGGTATATATCTGCCTAACGTGCGAAAAAGCTTGAACACTTTCGTTCTGGCGATGTCTCCGAAGGGGAAGACGTGAACAAGGCGCAGCTCGTAGAAGCGATTGCCGACAAGATGGGTGGCCGCCAGCAGGCCGCCGACGCCGTCGACGCGGTCCTGGACGCCATCGTCCGCGCGACCGTCGCAGGCGACCGGGTCTCGGTCACCGGCTTCGGTTCGTTCGAGAAGGTCGACCGCCCGGCCCGTTACGCCCGTAATCCGCAGACCGGTGAGCGGGTCAGGGTCAAAAAGACCTCCGTGCCGCGCTTCCGCGCGGGTCAGGGCTTCAAGGACCTGGTGAGCGGGACGAAGAAGCTCCCCCGTGGTGGCGAGGTCGCCGTCAAGAAGGCCCCCAAGGGCAGCCTGACCGGTGGCGTTTCGGCAACGGTGAAGAAGGCGGCGGCCAAGAAGACCACCGCGAAGAAGACCACGGCGCGCAAGGCGGCGGCCAAGAAGACCACGGCAGCCACCACGAAGGCCGCGGCGACCAAGGCGGCAGCGAAGAAGACCACCGCGAAGAAGGCGGCGGCCACCGGCGCGGCCAAGAAGACCGCGACGAAGAAGGCGACCGCCAAGAAGGCCCCGGCCAAGAAGGCGACCGCCACGAAGGCCCCGGCCAAGAAGTCCCCGGCGCGCAAGACCGCCGCGAAGAAGACCACCGCAGCCGGCTGAGCGAGCGCGGTACGGGGCATCACCACAAGGCACTCACGCGCCGGGCCGGACTCCTCCGGGAGTCCGGCCCGCGGCGTGTGCGAAGCCGGGCGTGCGCGGAGCCGGCTGTGTGTGAAGCCGGGCGTGCGCGAAGCCAGGTGTATGTGTTGTCAGGCGTGCGCGAAGTCAGGGCGTGCGCGAAATGACCCGTGTCCCTGCGGCATCGGGGCGTGCGCCGGGTCAGAACGTGTGCAAGGTCACCAAGGTGATCCGGCGGGCGTCGCCCTCGCCCTCCGTCTCGATGCGCACGCGCTGCCCGGGCCGCAGCAGCCGCAGCGCGCCCGCGTCGAACGCGGCGGCGTCGAAGGGCACGGGGGTGCCGTCGTCGAGCAGCACCTGCCCGCTGCGGGTCTCGGGGTCGTAGGAGTACGCGGTCGCCTGCATGAACGCAGCCTACTGCCCGGCGATCAGCAGCCGCTCCGTGGCGGCGGCCGTCCGGGGCCCCACCCCGAGCGCCAGCGCCGCGCGCAGATCGTCCCCGGTGTCCACGTCCTGCCGTACCGAGTCCACCGAGCCCAGCCGCAGTTCCACCGCTCCCGAGCCGCGGTGCAGGGCCCGGGAATCCGCGCCGAACGCCGGCCGCAATTCCTGGCCGGGGCCCGCCGTCAGCAGCGTCGTGCCGATTCCCGCCGCGTCGGGGAGAAAAGCGCGCGGGAATTGCGCCGCCGCATCCAGCACCCGGGCCAATTCCGCCGGACGCAACGCCGGGAGGTCTGCGTTGAGCGCGGCGAGCGGGCTTTGCGGGTGTGCGGACCGTACGACCGCCGCCGCATGGGCGAGCGCGGCGTTGAGGCCGCCGCCCGGCTCGTCCGCGACGATCACCGCGCCCAGCCCGGCCAGTTCCCGCGCGGCCAGCGCGTCACTCGTGACGACTGCCACATCCCGCACCGCCGGGCAGGCCAGCGCGGCCGCCACGGTGTCCTGCGCGAACGCCAGGGCGAGCCCCGGCCGCACCCCGTCGGCGGCGGTGTCCGCAAGCCTGCTCTTGGCCTGCGCAAGGGCCTTCAGGGGCATGACCAAGGTCCACTGCACCGGTGCATCTTCCCTCTCTTCTCTGCGCCATTGTCCCCCGGACCACCGGGCCCGCCGGGGGTCGGGGCGTACGGTGTTCTCGACAGACCGGCGGCCCGGGGCCACACTTGTGCGGCCCCCCGGTCAAGGTGACGACGCAAGAGGAAGGTGTCCGAGTGCCCCGCCGCAGAATCGGCTTCTGGTACCGCTTCGCCGCGGTGCTCTGCAAACCGCCACTGGTCGTTCTGATCAAGCGGGACTGGCGCGGAATGGAACACATTCCGGCCGAGGGCGGATTTATCACCGCGGTGAACCACAATTCGCACGCGGACCCCCTCGCCTACGCACACTTCCAGTACAACACCGGAAGGATGCCGCGATTCCTGGCGAAGAGCGGCCTTTTCAGCAAGGGTTTCGTCGGCGCCGCGATGCGGGGCACTGGGCAGATCCCCGTCTACCGCGAGAGCACCGACGCGCTCAGCGCGTTCCGCGCCGCGATCGACGCCGTGGAGCGCGGCGAGTGCGTCGCCTTCTACCCCGAGGGCACCCTCACCCGCGATCCGGACGGCTGGCCCATGACCGGCAAGACCGGTGCCGCGCGCGTCGCCCTGGTCACCCGGTGCCCGGTCGTCCCCGTCGCCCAGTGGGGCTGCAACGAACTTCTGCCGCCGTACGCCAAGAAGCCCGACCTCTGGCCCCGTAAGACGCACCACGTCCTCGCGGGCCCGCCGGTCGACCTGTCCGAGTTCTACGACCGTGAGCTGACCGCCGACGTCCTCAAGGAGGCCACCGAGGTCATCATGGCCGCCATCACCCGCCAGCTGGAGGAGATCCGCGGCGAGAAGGCGCCCGACGCCCCCTATGATCCGCGTCGCGAGCGGATCGAGCAGCGCCGCAGGACCGAGGCACAGACGACAACTCGTCCGCAGCCGGTGAAGGCCGTCCGGACCGCGGAAGGACCGCGGGAAGCCGCTGTGGAACAGAAGGAAGAAGAAGGGCAGGGTACGTGAGCAAGCCCGTCAAGGCGGCGGTCTTCGGTACGGGGTCATGGGGCACGGCCTTCGCCATGGTGCTCGCGGACGCGGGCTGCGAGGTCGTGCTGTGTGCACGGCGCCCCGAACTGGCCGAGGTGGTCAACTCCACTCGGATCAACCCGGACTATCTGCCCGGCGTCGAACTCCCCGAGACCGTACGGGCCACCGCGGACGCCGCCGACGCGGCCCGCGACGCCGACTTCACGGTCCTCGCCATCCCGGCCCAGACCCTGCGCGGCAATCTCGCCGAGTGGACGCCGCTGCTCGCCCCGCACACCGTCCTGGTGTCCCTGATGAAGGGTGTCGAACTCGGCACCACCATGCGGATGAGCGAGGTCGTCGAGGACGTGGCCAAGGTCCGTCCGGACCGGGTCGCCGTGGTCACCGGGCCCAATCTGTCCCGTGAGATCGCCGCGCGGATGCCCGCCGCCGCCGTGGTCGCCTGCGCCGACGAGGTCGTCGCCAAGCGGCTCCAGGCCGCCTGCCACACCCCGTACTTCCGGCCCTACACCAACACCGACGTGGTGGGCTGCGAACTGGGCGGCGCCGTCAAGAACGTCATCGGCCTCGCCGTCGGCATCGCGGACGGCATGGGACTCGGCGACAACGCCAAGGGCTCCCTCATCACCCGCGGCCTCGCGGAGACCACCCGCCTCGGTCTCGCCATGGGCGCCGACCCGCTGACCTTCGCCGGGCTCGCGGGCCTGGGCGACCTGGTGGCGACCTGCTCGTCCCCGCTGTCGCGCAACCACACCTTCGGCACCAACCTCGGCAAGGGCATGACCCTCCAGGAGACCATCGCGGTCACCAGCCAGACCGCCGAGGGCGTCAAGTCCTGCGAGTCGGTGCTGGATCTGGCCCGGCGGCACGGCGTCGACATGCCGATCACGGAGACGGTCGTCGCCATCGTCCACGAGGGCAAACAGCCCGCGGTAGCAGTGAAGGAACTGATGTCCCGCACCGCCAAACCAGAACGCCGCTGACGGACTACGCGTCCTGCGACCGACCACCTCCGCGCCGTCGCACCCGCACCCGCACCCGCTGAGCCGCGGGCAGTCGTGCCGCTGCGGGGGTCCCCCCCTGCTCGAAGAGCTTGGGGGAGGCACGGGTGGGCGCGGCGGCACCCCGTGAGCGCCGGGCTGCGCAACCCCACCCGGGTACCACCACTGGCGGTGGTGACCAGCGCCGGGCCGGTGGCCGACGTCGTACAGCCGGTGGCTCACGGGGACGGATGCCGCCAGGCCGCGGTGCACGCGCCGTGTCGGCTACCCGGCTGGGGGACATCCGGCCTGGCGGACGGGCGATACCCGGCAAGGGGCGCCGTCCGACGCTGTATCAGGCCTCTACCAACAGGTACTCTCAACGCGATATGAGCAGCGAGAACCTCCCCCAGCGCCCAGAGCAGCGCCCGTCGCAGCCGCCCCGCAAGCCGCGCGTGGCCGTCGTGTTCGGCGGCCGCAGCTCCGAACACGGGATCTCCGTGGTCACGGCCGGCGCCGTACTCCGGGCCATCGACCGCGCCAAGTACGACGTCCTGCCCATCGGCATCACCGCGGACGGCCGTTGGGCGCTCACCGCCGACGAACCCGACCGCATGGGGATCACCGACCGCCGTACGCCGAGCGTCGAGAGCCTCGCCGAGTCGTCGGAAGGCATCGTGGTGCTGCCCGTCGACCCCGCCAACCGCGAGGTCGTCTACAGCGAACCCGGCGCGGTGCCCAAGGTGCTCGGCGAGGTCGATGTCGTCTTCCCCGTGCTGCACGGCCCCTACGGCGAGGACGGCACTCTCCAGGGTCTCCTGGAGCTGTCCGGGGTGCCGTACGTGGGTTCCGGTGTGCTCGCCTCGGCCGTCGGCCAGGACAAGGAGTACATGAAGCGGGTGTTCACCTCCTTCGGGCTCAAGGTCGGCCCGTACGTGGTGATCCGGCCCCGCGAGTGGGAGCGGGACGAGTCCGCGGCCCGTAAGAAGATCGTCGACTTCGCGGGCGAGCACGGCTGGCCGCTGTTCGTGAAGCCCGCCCGCGCGGGTTCCTCGATCGGCATCACCAAGGTCGACGACCTCGCAGGACTGGACGACGCGATCGCCGAGGCCCAGCGCCACGACCCGAAGATCCTCGTCGAGGCCGCGCTGCACGGCCGCGAGATCGAGTGCGGCGTCCTGGAGTTCGAGGACGGCCCGCGCGCCTCGCTGCCCGCCGAGATCCCGCCGCCCGAGACGCACGCGTACTACGACTTCGAGGCCAAGTACATCGACTCGACGCCCGGCATCGTGCCCGCCCCGCTCACCGGGGAGGAGACCGCCGAGGTGCGGCGGCTCGCGGTGGAGGCCTTCGAGGCGGCCTCCTGCGAGGGGCTGGTGCGCGCGGACTTCTTCCTCACCGAGGACGGCGACTTCGTCATCAACGAGATCAACACCATGCCCGGTTTCACCCCGATCTCGATGTACCCGCAGATGTGGCAGGCCACCGGGATCTCCTACCCCGAACTGGTCGACCGCCTCGTCCAGGCGGCGCTGCGGCGGTCCACCGGCCTGCGGTAGCGCCCACGGCAGCGGCCGGCGGCCGACAGCCGGCCCGTGTGATCAGTCAGTTGGCGATCCCCGAGGGGATCGCCTTCTTGATGGAGGCGGCCAGATCGACCAGCACCGCCGAGCTGTCCCCGGTCCGCGCCTTCGCCAGGCTCACCTGGACGTAGGCGCGGCGGTTGGCCGTGGTGAAGCGGTACGAGCCGTCGTCCTGCTTCTCCATCAGCCAGTCCACGCCGTTCACCCCGCCCGAGACCGCGCCCGGGTCCGCGCCCTCGGCGACGTCCGGGTCGGTCATCCTGGGCGGCCTGGTGACACCGCAGCGCAGTATGATCGCCGAGCCTCCCCAGCCCGCCGTGAGGGCGGACCGGGGCTCGGGGTCGTCCCGGCCGAGGCCCGCCACCTTGGGGGGCAGCACCTCGTCCAGATTCCGGCACAGCTTCGCGGTCGTCGTGTCCGGACGGGGAACCGCGACCGTGGCCCCGCCGTCCGCCGAGGAGCAGCCCGCGGCGGCGATCAGCAGGGCGAGCACGGGAAGACCGATGAGCCGGCGGCGGTAAGAGGTCACCGGCCAAGGGTAGACGGGGGCTACAGATGCACGACCGGGCAGGTCAGGGTGCGGGTGATGCCGTCCACTTGCTGGACCTTGGCGACCACCATGCGACCGAGGTCGTCGACCGTGTCGGCTTGGGCGCGCACGATGACATCGTACGGTCCCGTCACGTCCTCGGCCTGGAGCACTCCAGGGATCTTGCTGATGGTCTCGGCGACGGTCGACGCCTTGCCGACCTCCGTCTGGATCAGGATGTACGCCTGTACCACGGAACCTCCAGGGCGGCCACGAGGATCATGTGGGGAAAAGGAACGCCACGGTATCGCGTCGCCGCTCGCCGCGGGGAGACCTGTGGAGGGCGCAGTCCCCGCGTTGGGACGCGGGGACGACAGAAGTTGACGGTCATGTCGACCGTACCGAGCCCGCGGACCGCCCGCGACCGGGCGCTATGAGCACGAGAAGAGGACGAACGATGAAGGGCACCGTGGGTGAGCTGGGCGAGTTCGGGCTCATCAGGGAGCTCACCGCCCGGCTCACCACCACCTCCGTGGTGCGGGTCGGCCCCGGCGACGACGCCGCGGTGATCGCCGCGCCCGACCGTCGGGTCGTGGCGAGCACCGACATCCTGCTGGAGGGACGGCACTTCCGCCGCGACTGGTCCACGGCGTACGACGTCGGGCGCAAGGCTGCCGCGCAGAACCTCGCGGACATCGCCGCCATGGGCGCCGTACCGACGGCGCTGCTGCTCGGTCTCGTCGTTCCGGCCGAACTCCCGGTCGCCTGGCCCACCGAGCTGATGGACGGGCTGCGCGACGAGTGCCAGGTCGCCGGTGCCTCGGTGGTCGGCGGCGATGTGGTGCGCGGTGACTCGATCATGGTGTCGATCACCGCTCTCGGTGATCTGCGCAACCAGGAGCCGGTCACCCGCGCCGGCGCCCAGCCCGGTGACCTGGTCGCGGTGACCGGCTGGCTCGGCTGGTCGGCGGCCGGGTACGCGGTGTTGTCGCGGGGGTTCCGCTCGCCGCGCGCGTTCGTCGAGGCGCACCGCCGCCCCGAACCGCCGTACCACGCGGGCCCCGCCGCCGCCGCGCTCGGCGCCACGGCCATGTGCGACGTCAGCGACGGACTGATCGCCGACCTCGGGCACATCGCGGAGGCCAGCAAGGTCCGAATCGACATCCGCTCCGGCGCCATCGACATCCCGTCGCAGATGAACGACATCGGCCAGGCCGTCGGTGTCGACCCCATGCAGTGGGTGCTGAGCGGCGGGGAGGATCACGCCATCGTCGCGACCTTCCCGCCGGACGTGAAGCTCCCGGCCCGCTGGAAGATCATCGGCGAGGTGCTCAACCCCTCGGCGCAGCCGCTGGTGACGGTCGACGGGGCACCGTGGACCAGCAAGGGCGGCTGGGACCACTTCGGGGACATCGAGCGGTGACGGCCCCGGGGACCGTCCCCTCTGTACTGACCGTGGCGGGCTCGGACTCCGGCGGGGGCGCCGGGATCCAGGCGGATTTGAAGACGATGCTCGCGCTCGGGGTGCACGGCATGAGCGTCGTGACCGCGGTCACCGCGCAGAACTCCCTCGGGGTGCAGGGGACCTGGCCGCTGCCGGTGGCGGCGGTGCTGGCGCAGTACCGCAGTGTGGTGGACGACATCGGGGTACGGGCCGTGAAGACCGGGATGCTCGGCTCGGCGGAGATCGTGGAGACGGTCGCGGAGCTGATCTGTGGCACCGACGCCCCGGCGGTGGTGGACCCGGTGGGCGTCTCCAAGCACGGCGACACCCTGCTGGCCGACTCCGCGCTGGACGCGGTGCGCACCCGGCTGCTTCCGGCGGCGACCGTGGCCACCCCGAACCTCGACGAGGTGGCCCGGTTGACCGGGGTGCGGGTCGGGTCGGAGGGCGGGCTGCGGGAGGCGGCCACCGCGGTGCTCGGCCACGGGCCGCGCTGGGTGCTGATCAAAGGCGGTCATCTGCCGGGCGACAGTGACGCCGTCGATCTGCTCACCGACGGCCGCGAGGAGCACTGGTTGCGGGCACCCCGGCTCGCCAACCGGCACACCCACGGCACCGGCTGCACCCTCGCCTCGGCGATCGCCGCCGGGCTGGCGAAGGGGCGGACGGTCCCGGAGGCGGTGCGGGCGGCGAAGGAGTACGTCACCGGGGCGATCGCAGGCGGCTTCGCGCTGGGCGGGGGGATCGGGCCGGTGGATCACGGGTGGGCGCGGCGGGCGGTGAACAGGGAGAACTGGGAGAACGGCGAGAACCGGGAGAACTGAGGGGTGACGAGGCGGGGGAGCGGCATGCTCGGCGCACGGCAAAAAGCCGGCCCACCTCTCGGTGGACCGGCTCGATGCAGCGAACCAGCAGGGGCCGCGCGTCAGCTGAGCGTCAGCGCGAGACCTTACCGGCCTTGATGCACGAGGTGCAGGCATTCACGCGCTTCGGCGTCCCGCCGACCACGGTACGCACACGCTGGATGTTGGGGTTCCAGCGGCGGGACGTACGGCGGTGCGAGTGCGAGATGTTGTTGCCGAAGCCCGGGCCCTTGCCGCAGACGTCGCAGTTGGCAGCCACGGGTCACTCCAAAGACTTCAGATGCACTTACGGTTGATCCCGGCATGCCGGGATCAGGATCACGCGATCGGTGACCGATCAGGATCTGAGTGGCGTTGCCAGGGGAATGGCCCGACCTGGATCGGGCAACCGGAGCAGCATACAACGGCTGCTCCCGTACAACGAAACTACCATGGCTGATCAGCGGCCCGCGCACGGCCCGATTTCCGGGGGACACCCGGCCGGGGTCTACGCTGCGTCCAGGGCCCGCGTCTGCGGCGTGATCCGAACGACAGGCCCTCGGTCCGGCGGGTCAAGGAGGCGTGGGTGGCGCGGGTGCCGCAGACATTCTTCGATGCTCTGGCGGTGCGCAGCTGGTGCTCCCTCGCGCTCGGTGCGCTGGGGAGGGTGCGCGAGGAGATCGACGCGATCAACGTGTACCCCGTGGCCGACGGCGACACCGGGACGAACCTGTACCTCACGCTGGAGTCGGCGGCGGCCGCCGTGGAGGCCGTCTTCGCGGGTCACGAGGCTGATCCCGGGGCGGGCGAGGGGCCCTCGCTGGCGGACGCGGTGCGCGCGATGGCCCACGGGGCGCTGATCGGGGCGCGCGGCAACTCCGGCACCATCCTGGCGCAACTGCTGCGCGGCATGGCCCAGGTGCTCGCCGACGGTGGTGAGACTCCCCACGCCGACGGGCCGGGTCTCGGACTGGCCCTGCGGCACGCCGCCGACTCCGCCCGCGAGGCCGTGGCCCACCCGGTCGAGGGCACCGTGCTGTCGGTCGCCTCGGCGGCGGCCACGGCGGCCGGGCTGGCCCGGGGCGACTGCGGGACGGTGGCCCGGGCGGCCTACGACGGGGCGTGCGCGGCGCTGGCGGCGACCCCGG
Organism: Streptomyces sp. YIM S03343; assembly: GCF_054729195.1. NCBI lineage: Bacteria > Bacillati > Actinomycetota > Actinomycetes > Kitasatosporales > Streptomycetaceae > Streptomyces > Streptomyces sp. YIM S03343. The sequence continues at coordinate 2,723,052 of NZ_JBPUKX010000001.1, read as the reverse complement.
GGCAGCTGGCCGTGCTGGCCAGGGCCGGGGTGGTCGACGCGGGCGGGCGAGGGCTGGTCACGGTGCTCGCGGCGCTGGTGGAGACGTTCACGGGGGAGACGCCGGGGACTTCGGCCGACGGGGCCGGGAGCGGCGCGGTCACGGGCGGTGTGTGCCCCGACGCCGTGGTGGACGAGGAAGGTCCCGCCTTCGAGGTGATCTATCTGCTGGAGGCCGGTGACGAGGCCGTGGCCCGGCTGCGGGAACGGCTCGACGGGCTCGGGGACTCCCTGGTGGTGGTCGGCGGCGACGGGCTGTGGAACGTGCATGTCCATGTGGACGACGCGGGCGCGGCCGTGGAGGCGGCCGTCGAGACCGGGCGGCCGTACCGGATCAGGATCACCCACTTCGGTGCGGGCGCGGCGCACACCAACCGGGCGGAGAGCCCGCTGCGTGAGCGCGTCCAGCGGGCCGTCGTGGCCGTCGTGGCCGGGGAGGGCCTGGCCGGGCTCTACACCGAGGCGGGCGCCACCACCGTCCTCGCGCGCCCCGGCGAGCCGCCCGCGAGCGGCGAACTGGCGGAGGCCGTACGGCGGGCCCACGCGCGCGAGGTCGTCCTGCTGCCCAACGACACCGATCTGCGGCTGACCGCGGCCGCCGCGGCCGACCAGGCCCGCGCCGAGGGCATCCGCGTCGCCCTGATCCCGACCCGCTCGCCGGTGCAGGGCATCGCGGCGCTCGCCGTGCACGAGCCGGGGCGCCGGTTCGACGAGGATGTCGTCCAGATGACCTCGGCGGCGGGCGCGACCCGTTACGCGGAGGTCACCATCGCCGAACGGCAGTCCTGGACCATGGCCGGCATCTGCCAGGCCGGGGACGTGCTCGGGCTGATCGAGGACGACGTGGCGGTGATCGGCTCGGACGTCCTGGCCACCGCCGAAACCGTCCTGGACCGCATGCTGTCGGCGGGCGGTGAACTGGTCACCCTCGTCCTCGGCGACGAGGCGCCCGACGGCATCGCCGAACGCCTGGAAGCCCGGGTACGGGAGTCCTGGCTCGCCGTCGACACCATGGTCTACCGGGGTGGCCGCCAGGGCGCGCTGCTGCTGATCGGCGTGGAGTAGCCGTGAACTCCCCTTGAACAAGCCGGAGTTGTCGCAGTCATACCCCCGCAAAATTGCTTGATCGCGACGCGCTCCGCGTGAGAGTCTACGTGGACACGTCATCTGCGGCGAGATGTGCCGATGTGGATGAGTGATGTGCAATCGCCCGTGACGTCCTCCAGATCGGAGAATTCCCGACATGACGGCAAAGTCCAGGAGTCGACTCTCGGTTGTCGCCGCCGCGGCAGCGTGCCTGATCCTGGGAACCGCCACATCCGCCAGCGCGGGCACGGACTCGCCCGGTTCCGACGCGAGCAACGGTGACGGTTATGCGTACTTCGTGTCCAACGGCGACGATTTCCGCATCCATGACAGCAAGTGCGACGGCGACACTGTCTGGGCTCAGCTGACGTGGTACAAGTCCGGAGACGGATGGCATTTCCGGACGATTCACAACACGTCCGGCTGTGGTACCACCGACACGAAGCACCCCTGGTCGGACATCCCCGAGGGCGCGGATGTGTGGGTGAGGGCCTGCGGCAGCGTGGACAGCGCCTATTCCAACAGCGGCGACGGCTACCTCGGTGCCGGTCACGACTGCGGCTCCACCGAGATGGGCATCGCCTGAGCCTGACGTTTCGGGCCGAAAGCGCCGGAAGCGCCGAAAGCAGGGTCTGGGGGCGCAGCCCCCAGGGACGGGAACGGGAAGGGGCGGCGGGGGCGAAATCCACACCCTGCCGCCCCACCCGCCTCACTCCTCCCGGAGCTCCAGCAACTGGCCCGCCTCAGCCCGCCGTGCCTGCACCGTCTCGTCCGGCCCGGCGGCCTCCTCGTAGCCCTCGTACGCCGCCAGAACCGCCCGGGCCCGCGCCGCCGCCGAGGCAGGACGCCCCAGATCGGCCTCCAGCCACCCCGCCGCCAACTCCGCACCGGTCCGGGAGTGCAGTGCCTCCGGTCCGAGGGAGGCGAACACCGTGGCCGCCTCGGTGATCTGGGCCAGCGCCGATTCGAACGCCGCCCGGATCGAGCCGTCCTCCGCGTCCTCGGCCACAGACCGGGCCAGCAGATCACCGAACTGCCGGTGGGTGTGACCGAGTTCGGCGACCACACGGAGCCGCGATTCCTCGGCGTCCTCTGCGTTCTCGGCGTCTGCCGCGTCCGCAGCGGCCCGGCACTCGTCCAGCGCCTCTCTCATCAGCGACCGCGCCGGCCCGACACCCGCGTCCGTGCCCAGCGCCAGCCACGCGCGGGCGCGCAGCGAGCGGACCAGGCCGTGCACATTGCCGACCGTCCGCCACAGCTCGCCCGCGCGTGCGTAGGCGCGGTCCGCCTCGGCGGACAGATCCGCGCGGCTCAGCGACTCGGCGGCGAGATGGGCCAGCGTGGCGTGGTCGTGCTGCTCGGGCCAGTGCCGGGCTATGTCGGCGGCCTGGAGGCGCCGTTCGGCGGCCGTCCGGTGCTCGCCGAGAGCGGCGAGACAGTCGCCCAGCCACCACAGCGTCTGCACCACCGCGCCGTCCCCGTGGGTCTCGGCGCTCAGATCGGGCAGCGCCGACTCCAGCACCTCTGCGGCCTCCGCGTACCGGCCCAGCCGCAGCAGGAAACCGCCGAGCATGTGCCGTGCCCAGGCGCCCAGCGTGGGCCCCTGACCGGCCTCGTCGGCCCAGTGCGCGGCCTGGAGGGCGTGCTCCGCGGCCTCCTCCGCCTCGCCCCGCTCACCGACCAGTTCGGCGAGCTGGAGATGCAACTGGGCCCGCCCGGTCGCCTCCACATACGGCCCGCCCAGCTCCAGGGCCGCGCGCACCGCCCGCTCGGCCTCCGCCATGTCGTCGAGCTGATGGGCGAGCGCGGCCACCCGCACCTCGTACTCCACCGCGAACCACGGCAGCCCGGACGCCGTGAACTCCCGTACCGCCATCCGGAACAGCTCCGCCGCCCGCTCCGGGTCCCCGCGGTGCTCGGCGAGTTCCGCGAGCATCGCCCGCGCCTCCGCCGACCGGGACGCCAGCCGCACATCGCTGCCGGCGTGCCCGCGGACCAGCGCCTGCAGCTCCCGTACGGCCCGTTCGGCCGCCTCGGCGGCCCCGCCGGAGCCCCCCGGGCCGCCGGTGACGACTGCGCCGGTCTCGTGTACCTCGTGCAGGCGGCGCATCAGGATCCGCGCCCTGCTCATCAGCACCGACGCGGCCTCCCGCACCCCGGTGCCCTCGTCGGCGTACAGGGCGAGGATCCCGTCGTACGGCTCCGCGACCGCCGTGAGCGCCCCGTCGAGGTCGCCCGACAGGGCCTGTACGTACGCCGCACGCGCGCGTGCCCCGAGCGACTCGCCGGCGTCGCCCGCCTCCGCGTACAGCCCGGCGGCCCGCTCGAACAGCACGGCGCCGTCGGGACCGCTCGCCATTGCCTCGTGGTCGGCGAGCTCCGCGCGCGTGCGCGCGTCCAGCTCCTCGCCCCCGGCGGCGAGTGCGACGGCCTCCCAGGCCGCCATGGCGTCCGGCTGAAGGGTGTCCGACAGCCGCCGCGCCTCTGCCAGCAGCTCCGCCAGGTCCCGCTCCGCCTTGGCCGGGGCCGCCGCGGGCGGCGGCACCACAGGGACGGCGGCGGCAGGGCGCGTCGCGCGCACGCCCAGCGGCAGCCGGTCCACCAGCGGCTCCTGCGCCATACACGCGCGCGTGCGGTCACCCACGTAGGACGTGCCGTTGCGCGCGTCGAACCGCGCCGCGAGCGCAAGCGCCTCCCCGCGCGCGTGGGCGGCGAGTTCCCGCGCGGTCCACTCCTCGCCGCTGCCGCCCGGCACCCGCTGCCCGCCGAGCCCCAGCGCGGTCAGCCGGTCCATCAGCAGCGCCACCACGGCCAGGAAGTCGAGACGGCTGCGCGGATGCCCGGTGTCCGTGAAGTACGCGGGCCGCTCCGCGAGCAGTTCCAGACCGCGCGCCTCGTTGCCGCTCAGCGCGCAGAACTCGACATGGTCCGCGAGCGCGCCGCGCATGCTCTCCATCGGCCGCACCAGCCGGAAACCGCGCAGATGGTTGGCGCGCGCCTCGTCCGGGCGGCCCAGCCTCAGCAGCGGCACCAGCGAGGACGCCAGCACTGTGTGCGGCTCGTGCGCACAGGTGAACTCACCCTCCAGCACCGGCCGCCACAGCTCCAGCGCCTCGGCGTCCCGCCCCTGCTTCACCTGCCAGTAGCCCTGCCCGTGCAGCTCGCAGGCATGGCAGTCGGCCATCGAGTCCCGCTCGGCGGCCAGCCACGCCGCGTACGCCTGCTCTGCGCGCGGTATGTCTCCCAGATGCGCGGCGACACTGAACTCGGCGCTGCGCACCGCCCGTTCGGAGTGCCCGGCCAGCCGGTAGCGGTGCTCCATCTCGCCGAGCCACTTCTCGATCGAGGCGAGCGGGACATGCGGCTGGTCCAGCATCCCGGCCGACACCCACTTGAACACCCAGTGCAGCGAGTGCGTCTCGTACTCGTCGAAGTCCCCCGGCCGTTCGTCCCACAGGCGCAGCAGCCGCGCGAACGGGACGAACATCTTGTCCTTCTCGGAGCTGTAGTTGTAGACCTTCAGCTGATGCCCGAGCGCCTCGATCACGGCGAGCGGGATGTCCAGCCGCTCGGCCGCCGCCAGCAGCCGCTCCGCGCGCGCGTTGCGCGCCGGGCCCTCCGGCTGCTCGGAGTTCTCCGCCATCGCCCGGCGCAGCGTGTCGAAGTCGGTGATCTCATCCATCAGTGGCCGTCCTCCCCATGGGTGGCCCATTCGAGGAGCCCGATGAACGCCCGGTTCAGCAGCGCCGAGTCGGCAGGGCGCAGCGGGCGCTGGGCCATCAGCAGCGCCTGCCCGTACAGCGACTCGGTGGCGGTGCCGATCAGCTCCGGGTCCTTCAATCCGCCGATCCTGCGGATCAGCGGATTGAGATGGTTGAGCACCAGACGCGCGCGCGGGGCGCTGCCGCGCAGCGAACCGAGGATGCCCGCCCACAGATCGTCCGCCTGCTCCTCGGCCTCGGCACGCGCCTGCTCGTGGCGCGCCCCCCGGTCGTCCAGATGCAGCGCCGGAACCGACAGCGGGTGGAACGCGCGCAGCACGACATCGCAGCCCAGCGTGTCGAGCCGGGCCCGAGCCGCCGCCAGGAAGCCCGCCAGGGCCAGCTCCTCCGCCGGGTCGACCGGGTCCAGATGCGCGGTCACCGTCTCCGCGTCCAGCTCCGCGACCACCGTCCCCGGCCGCACCGACGGCAGCGCCTCGACCAGTTCGCCGTCGTAGGTGTAGCCGCCGTTGATCACCCCGACACCCTGGGCGGAGGCGATCGGGGCGACCTGCCGGTACTCCTCGACGGTCCGCGTGAAGTGCACCACCGGGTGCCGCTGCGCGAACTCCTCCAGCGACAGCCGCCCGTCGGTCGTCTCGAACGGCAGCCACGGCAGCATCGTGCGCAGCATCTCCCGGTCGTGCCGCGCCAGGGACTTCACCCCCAGGTGGTGCACCGCGAGGAACGCCGCGAGCCGCTCCGGGTCACCGGCGGCGAGTGAGGTGAGCCAGGAACGAATCCTTTCCCCGAGCGCGTCCCGTACGGCGGCCAGCGTCTCGTCCTCGTACAGCGACTCCCGCGACGCCGTGGGCCGCAGACTGTCGGTGTCCAGGACACAGCGCACGAAGAACGCCCAGTCCGGCAGGAGCTGTTCGGCACGCTCGGTCAGCAGCATGCCCTTCAGATGCACCCGGTGCGTGGCCCGCTGCGCCGGGCTGACCGCCGACGGCAGCACATACGCCACCCCGCGGATCCCGGCGAGCGGCACGTCCAGCGGGATCGAGTCCAGCGGCGCGAAACCGAACAGCTCCTGGCAGTGCCGGGCCAGCGCCACCCGCCGCACCGCGGGGGAGGGGTACGGCCGGTCCCAGGGCGCGGGCAGATCGGTGACGGCCGCCTCGCCCACCCGGACGTCGTACGGCAGCAGCGACCCGAACTCCCGCGCCAGCGCCAGCACCCGCTCCTCGGCGAGCCACTCCGCGGCCCCGGCCCGCGCCACGAGATGCACGGTCGTACCGGGCTCGGGACGGGCCGAAGGGGGCAGCGTGCGTACGGTGTACGAGCCGTCGTCGCGCGCCGTCCACTCCACCGGCGGCGCATGCGGCGTACGGGCACTGCGGCTGACCACCCGGATCCGCTCGGCGACCACGAAACAGGCCAGCAGCCCGATGCCGAACTGCCCGAGGAAACCGGACCGCGCCTCCTGGAGCCCGTCGGCCCGCTTGGAGCTGCGCCCGATGGTCGCCAGCAGACTGTGCACATCGGCCTCGGTGAGCCCGATGCCGCTGTCCTCCACCCGCAGGGCGCCGCCCTCGGCGGACAGCCGCACCCGCGCCGGGGCGCCGGGCTCCTCGGCGAGCCGGGCGGTGACCGCGTCCACGGCGTTCTGGAGCAGCTCGCGGAGGTAGACCCGGGGACTGGAATACAGATGATGAGACAAAAGGTCCACCAGGCCGCGCAGATCGACCTGGAAGGTGTGAGGTGACTGAGGGGCCTGGGATGACTGTGAGGTCTGGGAGTCCATCGTCGCAGCGCCGGTGGGGGGACCAGTGCCTGTGCGGGCACCAGCGACTGGCGCGGGGTCGGGCGGTCCCGTGTGAGGCGGCGACCGCGTGGATGGCCGGAGCGCGTCATCCTACGGCTCCAGCCGCGCGCCTGACCAGGAGATTCCCGAGACGTATACGGCAATGTCAGTGGCGTGGTGTGCAATGGATCTCGTGCCCGCACTGGAACAGCCGCTGAAGAACGAGGTCGGCCCCGCCACCGCCAAGGTGATGGCCGAGCACCTCGGCCTGCACACCGTGGGCGACCTCCTGCACCACTACCCCCGCCGGTACGAGGAGCGCGGGCAGCTCACCCACCTCGCCGACCTCCCCATGGACGAGCACGTCACGGTGGTCGCCATGGTCGCCGACGCCCGGCTGCACAGCTTCGCCTCCGCCAAGGCCCCGCGCGGCAAGGGCCAGCGCCTGGAGGTCACCATCACGGACGGCAGCGGCCGACTGCAACTGGTCTTCTTCGGCTCCGGGGTGCACAAGCCGCACAAGGAACTGCTGCCGGGCACCCGCGCGATGTTCGCGGGCAAGGTCTCCGTCTTCAACCGCCGCCTCCAACTCGCCCACCCGGCCTACGAACTCCTGCGCGGCGACAGCGGAACGGCCGGAGAGGCGGTCGAGTCCTGGGCGGGCGCCCTCATCCCGCTCTACCCGGCCACCGCGAAACTGGAGTCCTGGAAGATCAGCAAGGCCGTCGACACGGTCCTGGGCCTGGCCGGCGAGGCGATCGACCCCCTGCCCGACTCCCTCCGCGAGGGGCGCGGACTGCTCTCCCTGCCCGACGCCCTGCGCCGTATCCACCGCCCGCGCACCAAGGCCGACATCGCCGCCGCCCGTGAACGCCTCAAGTGGGACGAGGCGTTCGTCCTCCAGGTCGCCCTCGCCCGGCGCCGCCACGCCGACGCCCAGCTCCCCGCCGTCCCGCGCCGCCCCGCCCCCGACGGGCTCCTCACCGCCTTCGACGACCGGCTGCCCTTCACCCTCACCGAGGGCCAGCGCAAGGTCTCGCAGGAGATCTTCGCCGACCTGGCGACCGAACACCCCATGCACCGGCTGCTCCAGGGCGAGGTCGGTTCGGGCAAGACCCTGGTCGCGCTGCGCGCCATGCTCGCCGTCGTCGACGCGGGCGGGCAGGCCGCGATGCTGGCGCCCACCGAGGTGCTCGCCCAGCAGCACCACCGCTCGGTGACCGAGATGATGGGCTCGCTCGCCGAGGGAGGCATGCTGGGCGGCGCCGAGCAGGCCACCAAGATCGTGCTGCTCACCGGCTCGATGGGCGCCGCCGCCCGCCGTCAGGCGCTGCTCGATCTCGTCACCGGCGAGGCGGGCATCGTGATCGGCACGCACGCGCTCATCGAGGACAAGGTCCAGTTCCACGACCTCGGTCTCGTGGTGGTGGACGAGCAGCATCGCTTCGGGGTCGAACAGCGCGACGCGCTGCGCGGCAAGGGCAAGCAGCCGCCGCACCTGCTGGTCATGACGGCCACCCCGATCCCGCGCACGGTCGCGATGACGGTCTTCGGCGACCTGGAGACCTCCGTCCTCGACCAGTTGCCCGCCGGGCGCTCGCCCATCGCCAGCCATGTCGTCCCGGCCGCGGACAAACCCCACTTCCTGGCGCGCGCCTGGGAGCGGGTGCGGGAGGAGGTGGGCGGCGGGCACCAGGCGTACGTCGTCTGCCCGAGGATCGGCGACGAGGAGGACGAGCCGAAGGCCGGGCGGAAGTCCCCGTCTCCGTCTCCGGAGGACGAGGCGGAGCGCCGTCCCCCGCTGGCGGTGCTGGACATCGCCGACTCGCTGTCCCGCGGGCCCCTCGCGGGGTTGCGCGTCGAGGTACTGCACGGGCGGATGCCGCCGGACGACAAGGACGCGGTGATGCGGCGGTTCTCTGCCGGTGAGACGGATGTGCTGGTCGCGACCACGGTGATCGAGGTGGGGGTGAACGTCCCCAACGCGACGGCGATGGTGATCATGGACGCGGACCGCTTCGGTGTCTCGCAGCTGCACCAGCTGCGGGGCCGCGTGGGCCGTGGGTCCGCGCCCGGCCTGTGCCTGCTGGTCACCGAGATGCCGGAGGCGAGCCCGGCTCGCGCCCGCCTCTCCGCTGTCGCGGCGACTTTGGACGGCTTCGAGTTGTCCCGAGTCGACCTCGAACAGCGCCGTGAGGGCGACGTGCTGGGCCAGGCCCAGTCCGGGGCGCGCTCCAGCCTCCGCGTCCTCGCGGTGATCGACGACGAGGAGATCATCACGGCGGCCCGCCAGGAAGCGACGACGCTGGTCGCGACCAACCCGACGCTGACCGACCTCCAGGGCCTGGAGACAGCCCTGACCGCCCTCTTGGACGAGGAGAGGGAGCAGTACCTGGAGAAGGGCTGAGGACGATTGCCCGGTGCCCATGCCTGGTGCCCGGGGCGCGGCTCGGAGGGCCCGTCGCTGCCGGGGTACCGCGGGGCTGGGGCGCGCAGCCCGGCGCTGCAGGGGTACCGCGGGGGCAGGTCGCGCAGCCCGGCACTATCGGGTTGCCGCCCGCGCCCACCCGTGCCGCCCCAGCGGCACGACTGCCCGCGGCTGGGCTGGGCTGGCACCTTTGCACGTCGGCGATGTCAGCGCCCTGAAGGGCGCGGGGCTGTGTCGATATGCGGCTCCGCCGCGTGGGCGCGATCAGCCACCTGCCCGCCCCCACGGCGCCCCGCCTGAGAGACTGAGCACGACGCTCGCGACACCGTAAAGGACCGTAAGAAATGACCCGCGTGATCGCCGGCACGGCCGGAGGACGGAGGCTGGCCGTCCCGCCGGGACAAGGCACCCGCCCGACCTCCGACCGCGCAAGAGAGGGCCTGTTCTCCAGCTGGCAGTCCCTCCTCGGCCGCCCCCTGGAAGGGCACCGCGTGCTGGATCTCTACGCCGGCTCCGGTGCCGTAGGACTGGAGGCCCTGTCCCGGGGCGCGGGGCACGCCCTGCTGGTCGAGGCCGATGCCCGCGCCGTCCGCACCCTGCGGGACAACGCGAGAAGCCTCGCCCTCCCTGGCGCCGAGGTGCGCGCGGGCAAAGCCGAGCAGATCATCAGAAGCGGAACGCCGCCAAAGCCGTACGAACTCGTCTTTCTCGACCCCCCCTACGCCGTCACGGACGACGATCTTCGGGAGATCCTGCTCACACTCCGCACCGAGGGCTGGCTCGCGGAGGAAGCCCTCGTCACCGTGGAGCGGAGCACCAGAGGCGGCGCATTCCGATGGCCGGCCGGATTCGAGGCGATCCGGTCCCGTCGCTACGGCGAGGGAACGTTTTGGTACGGTCGCGCCGCCTCTACGTGCAAAGACGCACGATGACCGGACCGAGAGCGAGGGAACTCCAGTGCGCCGCGCCGTCTGCCCCGGGTCGTTCGACCCGATCACCAATGGACATCTCGACATCATCGCCCGGGCCTCCAAGCTGTACGACGAGGTCTATGTCGCAGTGATGATCAACAAAGCGAAGAAGGGCCTGTTCGAGATCGACGAACGGATCGACCTGATCCGCCAGGTCACCGCCGAGTACGGCAACGTACGCGTAGAGGCGTTCCACGGACTGCTCGTCGACTTCTGCAAGCAGCGCGAGATCCCCGCGATCGTCAAGGGACTGCGCGCCGTCAGCGACTTCGACTACGAACTCCAGATGGCCCAGATGAACATCGGCCTGTCGGGCATCGAGACCCTCTTCGTGCCGACCAACCCCACCTACAGCTTCCTGTCGTCCTCCCTGGTCAAGGAGGTCGCGACCTGGGGCGGCGACATCTCCCATCTGGTCCCGCCGGCGGTGAACGAGGCCCTCGCCGAGCGCCTGCGCCGGGACTGACCAGCGCCGCACGAACCGCACCGGACCTCCACGGAACCTGACAGTCCGTCACCCGGTGTCCCACGGTCGGCCCGGAGTCGTACAGTCGTCCCGTCCGTCTCCAACACATCGGCAGGAAGTGGCGAGCACACGGTGGACGTGCAGAAGAAGCTCGACGAGATCGTCACCGCGGTCTCCAGCGCCCGGTCCATGCCCATGTCGGCTTCGTGCGTGATCAACCGCGCCGAACTGCTCGCCCTGCTGGAGGAGGTGCGCGAGGCGCTGCCCGGCTCGCTCGCGCAGGCCCAGGAACTGATCGGCGACCGCGAGCACATGGTCGAGCAGGCCCGCCAGGAGGCCGAGCGGATCATCGGGCAGGCGCACGCCGAACGCGGCTCGATCGTCTCCGACACCGAGATCGCCCGCCGCTCCCAGACGGAGGCCGACCGCATCCTCGCCGAGGCCCGCCAGGAATCCGAGGAGGTCCGTGCGGAGGCCGACGACTACGTCGACTCCAAACTCGCCAACTTCGAGGTCGTCCTCACCAAGACCCTCGGCTCCGTCGGCCGCGGACGCGAGAAGCTCCTGGGCACCGGCCCCGGCCTCGACGAGGAGGGCTACGAGGACGAGGACGCCCCTGAGCGCAGCCACGACCCGGAGACCCTGCGCCGTACCGCCGACGAGTACGTCGACGTCAAGCTCGGCGCTTTCGAGGCGGTGCTCGCCAAGACCCTGGAGGCGGTCGGCCGCGGCCGGCAGAAGCTGCACGGCCGGATCGCCACCGACGACCTCGGCGCCCTCGCCGACGACACCACGACCTTCAAGCACTCCAGTGACGCCGACTACCTCGCCGACCTCGCCGCGCTCGCGGACCCCGAGCCCGCCCAGTCGCGGCCCGTGATCCCGCAGCAGCAGCCGCCCCAGCCGCCCGCCCAGCAGCCGCAGTACGACCAGCAGGTTGCGTACGGCTACCAGCAGCAGCCCGACGCCTACGCGGACTACTCCCAGCAGGGCTACGCCCAGCAGGACCCCTACGGCTACCAGCAGCAGCCCGACCCGTACGCCGCCTACCAGGGCTACGAGCCCCAGCAGACCGGCTACGACCCCACACAGGTCCAGCAGGGCTACGGCCAGCCCGCCCTGCCCGCCCCGCCCTCCGCGCACACCCTCGACGAGACCAGCCTCTTCGACACCAGCATGATCAGCGCGGAGCAGCTGCGCGCCTATGAGCAGGGCCGTGGCCAGGGCTGACCACGGTTGACCACCGGATTGGGCCCTCGGCGAAAGGTCCAGTATCCTGACTGTTCGGTCGCGTGTACGTCCGCGATCAGCGCTGCCCCGGAACACCGCCGGGCGGCGTCCCCTCCCAGAGCTCGGAAGATCGAAAACAGGAATGGCTTCTCACGCCCGCCTCGACCACCGCAACCCCCTCGTGTTCGACACGCACGAGCTGGGCCGGCGTCCTGGTGCGCTGCAGCGGCTGACCCGTACGGTCGACGCCCCCCGGGACCTCGGTCTCCAGGGAGTCGTCGGAGTGCCGGAAGGCGCCCCGTTGGAGCTCGCCCTCCGGCTCGAGTCCGTCATGGAAGGGGTGCTCGTCACGGGCACCGCCCGTGCACGGGCCGAGGGGGAGTGCGTAAGGTGTCTGGAGCCGCTCGGGCTGGATGCCGAAGCGGAATTCCAGGAACTGTTCGCGTACCCCGACGCCGACGACCGGGGCCGTGTGATCACGGAACCGGGCGATGACGCCGAGGACGACGAGGACAGGTACTTCCTCGAGGACGGACTCTTCGACCTCGAACCTCTGCTGCGCGATGCGGTGGTGCTCGCACTGCCGATGCAGCCGGTGTGCCAGGAAGACTGCCCGGGACTGTGCTCCGAGTGCGGAGCGCGGCTCGCGGACGACCCGGACCACCACCATGACGCCGTCGACATCCGTTGGGCGGCACTGCAGGGACTCGCCGGAACCATGTCGGACGGCGAGAAGGACGAGATGAGCGGCGCCGGAACTGGCGTCGACGAGAAGCAGGAGAAGTAGCCGTGGCTGTTCCGAAGCGGAAGATGTCGCGCAGCAACACGCGCCACCGCCGGTCGCAGTGGAAGGCTGCGGTCCCCACCCTGGTTGCGTGCGAGCGCTGCCACGAGCCCAAGCTGCAGCACATCGCGTGCCCGTCGTGCGGCACCTACAACAAGCGCCAGGTCCTCGAGGTCTGAGCGGCTGGTGAGAGGCACCGTGTCCACGGCGAAGAAGAACGCTTCCCGCCTCGGCGGAAGTGACCCATCGGACCATACGGCCTCGTCCCACACGCTTCTGGAAGGGCGGCTCGGCTACCAGCTCGAGTCCGCCCTTCTGGTGCGTGCGCTGACCCACCGTTCCTACGCGTACGAGAACGGCGGTCTGCCGACGAACGAGCGGCTGGAGTTCCTCGGGGACTCTGTGCTCGGCCTCGTCGTCACGGACACGCTGTACCGCATCCACCCCGACCTGCCCGAGGGCCAGCTGGCCAAGCTCCGGGCCGCGGTGGTCAACTCGCGCGCGCTCGCCGAGGTCAGCCGCGGGCTCGACCTGGGCGCCTTCATCCGGCTCGGCCGCGGTGAAGAGGGCACGGGCGGCAGGGACAAGGCATCCATCCTCGCCGACACCCTGGAAGCGGTGATCGGCGCGGTCTATCTCGACCAGGGCCTCGACTCGGCGTCCGAGCTGGTGCACCGGCTCTTCGACCCGCTGATCGAGAAGTCCTCCAACCTCGGAGCCGGCCTGGACTGGAAGACCAGCCTCCAGGAGCTCACCGCGACCGAGGGGCTCGGCGTCCCCGAGTACCTGGTCACGGAGACCGGCCCCGACCACGAGAAGACCTTCACTGCTGCCGCCCGCGTCGGAGGCGTCTCGTACGGCACCGGCACCGGCCGCAGCAAGAAGGAGGCGGAGCAGCAGGCCGCGGAGTCCGCCTGGCGGGCCATCCGGGCCGCCGCCGACGAACGCGCCGAGACGGCCGCCAAGGCCGCCGCCGACGGCGCGGACCCGTCGTCCCCCGCCTCCGCCTGACGGCACCAGGGCACGCCCTGGGCCCGACGGCACCGGCACCACCCGAGCGCCCGACCCCGTCCGGGGCGGGCGCTCGGTGCACCACCGACAGTCAGCACAACTGGTCACGGGGGTCCCGATGCCCGAGTTGCCCGAGGTCGAGGTCGTCCGGCGCGGGCTGGAGCGCTGGGTCGCCGACCGCACGGTCGCCGACGTAGAGGTGCTGCACCCGCGCGCCGTACGCCGTCACCTCGCCGGTGCCGACGACTTCGCGCACCGGCTCAAGGACCATCGCATGGGGGTGCCCAGCCGCCGCGGCAAATATCTGTGGCTGCCCCTCACCGACACCGGCCAGGCCGTCCTCGCCCACCTCGGCATGAGCGGCCAACTGCTGGTCCAGCCGCTCACCACGCCCGACGAGAAGCACCTGCGCGTCCGGATCCGGTTCGCCGACACACTCGGCACGGAACTCCGCTTCGTCGACCAGCGCACCTTCGGCGGGCTGTCGCTGCACGACACCACCCCCGACGGACTGCCCGACGCCATCGCGCACATCGCGCGGGACCCCCTCGACCCGCTGTTCGACGACGAGGCGTTCCACCAGGCGCTGCGCCGCCGCCGGTCCACCGTCAAACGCGCCCTGCTGGACCAGTCGCTGATCAGCGGCGTCGGCAACATCTACGCGGACGAGGCCCTGTGGCGCGCCCGGCTGCACTACGAGCGTCCGACCGCGAACTTCACCCGCCCCCTCACCACCCGCCTGCTCGGCCATGTGCGGGACGTGATGAACGCGGCGCTGGCCGTCGGCGGCACCAGCTTCGACAGCCTGTACGTCAACGTCAACGGCGAGTCCGGCTACTTCGACCGCTCGCTCGACGCCTACGGCCGTGAGGGTCTGCCCTGCCGGCGCTGCGGCACGCCGATGCGCCGCCGTCCGTGGATGAACCGGTCCAGCTACTTCTGCCCGAGGTGTCAGAGGGCGCCGCGCGTGTCGTCGTAGCTCCTGCGCGCCGCCAGCACGTCGCCCATCCGGCCCTCCACGAAGTGGATGAGGCTCAGCAGCCGCCCGGCCACCTCATGGCCGAGCGGCGTCAGTTCGTAGTCCACCCGGGGCGGGTTGGTGGGCTGGGCCTCGCGGTGCACCAGACCGTCGCGCTCCAGGGCGTGCAGAGTCTGGGAGAGCATCTTCTCGCTCACGCCGTCCACTCGGCGGCGCAGCTCGTTGAAACGGACCGGCCCCTCCGACAGGGCGCCGAGCGTGAGCGCGCCCCAACGGCCGGTGACATGTTCCAGCGTGCCGCGCGAGGGACACGACTTCGCGAACACGTTGTACGGGAGCTCCTGCCGCTCCTGCTCCTCCACGGTGCGGTTCATAGCCCAAGCGTACTCGAGCACAGCGCGAACCGACAGGTTGCACTAACCAGAAGTTAGTGCTTACCTTTTCTCATCGTTCGTGAGCTGCCCATCAGCTCCCATCAGAGGAGTTTCAGCATGACCAGCCCCGCCGCCGTTCCGGCCGGACCCGTTGTCTCCATCGCCTACCACTCCGGCTACGGCCACACCGCCGTCCTCGCCGAGGCCGTCCGCGCCGGTGCCGAGGAGGCCGGAGCCCAGGTGCACCTGATCAAGGTGGACGAGATCACCGACGAGCAGTGGGCCCTGCTCGACGCGTCCGACGCCATCGTGTTCGGCTCGCCCACCTACATGGGCACCGCATCCGGTGCCTTCCATGTCTTCGCCGAGGCGTCCTCGAAGCGCTGGTTCGGACAGGACTGGAAGGACAAGCTGGCGGCCGGATTCACCAACTCCGGTTCCAAGAGCGGCGACAAGCTGCACACCCTGCAGTTCTTCCAGATCCTCGCCGCACAGCACGGCATGCACTGGATCAACCTCGGCCTGCACCCCGGCTGGAACAACAGCGAGGGCTCCGAGCACGACCTCAACCGCCTCGGCGTCTTCGCCGGCGCGGCAGCCCAGACCAACGTCGACGAGGGCCCGGACGCCGTACACAAGGCAGACATCCAGACAGCGGAACACCTGGGCCGCAGGGTGACACAGACTGCCCGCACCTTCACACGCGGGCTGGTGTCGGCAGGCAGCTGACGGTGCCTATGAACGCCGGAGGGTGGACAAACTCAGGGGCGCGGGGCAGTGCCGATATGCGGCTCCGCCGCGATGGGGGTACCTCCCTGCTCGAACGAAGTTGAGAGCTTGGGGGAGCGACCAGCCCCCACGCACCCGCAGCCGAAACACAACCGGCTAATAGCCGAAGTCCTGCGTCCACCAGGGCCCACCGGACCCATAGTGCACACCGACCCCCAGGGTCTTGAAATCGCAGTTCAGAATATTGGCCCGATGCCCCGCACTGTTCATCCACGCATCCATGACCGCGGCAGCGTCGGCCTGCCCCCGGGCTATGTTCTCGCCCCCAAGGTTGCTGATCCCCAGCTTCGACGCCCGGTCCCACGGAGTGGCCCCGCTCGGATCGGTGTGGTCGAAGAAGTTCTGCTCGTCCATCGCGACACTGAACTTCTCGGCGAGCGTCGTCAGTGAGCTGTTCGCGGCGACCGCGCTGCACCCGACCTTGGCCCGCTGCTCGTTGACCAGCCTGAGCACTTCCGCCTCGGCGGCGGCCTCCGCGGAGACCGTCACCGGGGCGGTGGTCTTCTTCGCCGGAGAGGTCTTCTTCGCGGCGGGCGCCTTGGTCTTCTTCGGCTTCTTGCTCGGCGTGGCCGACGGCTTCTCGGTGGCCGTCTTGCTCGGCGAGGCCGAGGCAGAGGTCGACGCCGAGGCGGACGGGGACGCCGAGGGCGAGGTGGTACGGCCCGCGGTCCCGCTGCCTGCCGTCACGCTGCTGCCGGCGCCGGTGTCGGCGCTGCCCGAGGTGCCGCCCTGCTCGGTGGCCGAGTTGGTGGGCTGGTCGGCCGCCTGCACATTGTCGCCGGAGCTGCTGGTGCCGCCGCCTATGCGGAGGTTCTGGAGTCCGGGCACCGCGCCGGTGGCCACCGCGGCCGTGCCGATGGCAACGGCGGCGGACACACCGAGCAGCCCGGTGCGGACCGGGGTGCCGGCCTTCTTCTTGCGGCGCCGGTGCGCGCTGTTCCCGGGACCGTCGCCGGATGCAAACCCCGCCTCGGGGAGGAACATCGTGCCGGTGTTCCGGGCGTACTCGTCGTCGGTCGCGTAGAGGTATTCCTGGCTACGGTCGTGCGGTCCCCTCTGCGCCGGTATATACGGTCCGCTCTGCGTCTGTGGGTACGGTCCGCTCTGCGCCTGCAGATAGGGGGCCGTCCCCAGGGGCGGCGGGTCGCCCTCGTACGAGAAGTCGTATGCGAAGTCGTGCGGGTCGTGGCTGTCCGTGTACGAGCCGTGCGTCTCAGTGGCCCCCGTGGCGCGGCCCGTGGCGGCGCGGCCGGCGTCGGAGCGTCGGTGGCGTCCCATGTCCTGGCCTTCCTCGTCCTTGCGGTCAACCCCACATCATCCGATCGGCCCTGCGGAGTAAGCCGCATCACACGATCGAGTGAGTTTCATATGAGATTCATTGGGTGGGGACGGTACCGCATGACGGACGGGACGGATGTGTCCGAGGAGACTCCCGCCCGCTAAGTTGCAGGCATGAGCGAGCATGCAAGGCTGGTCGCCTGGGTACGCGGAAGCGTCCAAGGTGTGGGTTTCCGCTGGTTTACACGCGCCAAGGCGCTCGAACTCGGCGGACTGAGTGGCTTTGCTCTCAATTTGGCCGACGGGCGCGTACAGGTCGTGGCCGAGGGCCCCCGCGCACGGTGCGAGGACCTCCTCGATTGGCTCCGTGATGGCGACACGCCCGGGTTCGTGGACGGTGTCACAGAGATCTGGGACACACCTCGCGGCGGGTACGACGGCTTCGCCATCCGCTGAGCCGATTGCATACGACGGGTGCGGCGGACCGGAGATCACCGGAGGGACCTGCCACCGGCAACTGCCCAACCGGAAATGCCCTGGTGGTTGCCAAGAAAGGCGTCCCATGGCAGGCTGCGCACCCAAGAATGATCGTCACCCGAAGAGGGCCCCGCAGATCGCAGCGCCGCCGTTTCCCGGCCGCGCGACGCAGGGCTGCCCGCCGATACGGGGTGTGATCGTGTTGACCGTCAAACTTTTTGGTGAGACGCTGAAAGCCCCGCGCACCTTAACTGTTTGGCATGCAGGAACGGCAGAGAACCACTCGAGTGTGCCAGGCACTCCGGGTGCGAATCCCTCACGACCCACACCGATTCGGTCGGTCACTCAGTGTGGAGGACCATCCATCATGGCAAAGGCGCTTCTCGGTTACGTCGGCGGCTCCGACCCGCGACTCCTCGCCGAGATGCGACGGCTCCAGCAGCGCGTTCAGGACCTGGAATCCGAGCTTGTACGGATCCAGGCGGAGAACGACTCGCTGCAGGCTGCCGCTTCTCACGACGCGCTTCTGGAGAGCATCGACGCACGCCAGGCGGAGCCTGCGCTCACCTGATCGCTGCAGCGCCGCACGACGGCATACGCAGCGGTTGGGCCGCCCGTATCAACCGCTTCAGTTGTCAGAGTTGCAAGGGACGCTTCGGCGTCCCTTCTTTCTTTCCCCCGCACCCTTTCAGTGTCTTTAACGTTTGGTGTGCCCTGGACGTTCAAAGGTGAAACCGCGGGGTTGCGACGGTTCATGGAGTGAGATACGGGCGAAAGGTAGAGTCCGACGGCGTGCACCTCAAAGCCCTGACCCTCCGCGGCTTCAAGTCGTTCGCCTCGGCGACCACGCTCCGGTTCGAACCGGGGATCACCTGCGTCGTCGGCCCGAACGGCTCGGGAAAGTCCAATGTCGTGGACGCGCTGAGCTGGGTGATGGGGGAACAGGGCGCGAAATCCCTGCGCGGCGGCAAGATGGAAGACGTGATCTTCGCCGGCACCACCGGCCGCCCGCCGCTCGGCCGCGCCGAGGTGTCCCTGACCATCGACAACACCGACGGTGCCCTCCCCATCGAATACACCGAGGTCACCATCACGCGGATCATGTTCCGCAACGGCGGCAGCGAATATCAGATCAACGGCAACACCTGCAGACTCCTCGACATCCAGGAACTCCTCTCCGATTCCGGTATCGGCCGCGAGATGCATGTGATCGTCGGCCAGGGCCAGCTCGATTCCGTGCTGCACGCCGACCCCACCGGCAGACGCGCCTTCATCGAGGAGGCGGCCGGCGTCCTCAAACACCGCAAGCGCAAAGAGAAGGCGCTGCGGAAACTCGACGCCATGCAGGCCAACCTGGCGCGCGTGCAGGACCTCACCGACGAACTGCGCCGCCAGCTCAAGCCGCTCGGCCGCCAGGCCGCCGTGGCCCGCCGCGCCGCCGTGATCCAGGCCGACCTGCGCGACGCCCGCCTGCGGCTGCTCGCCGACGACCTCGTACGGCTGCGCGAGGCGCTCACCGCCGAGGTCGCCGACGAGGCCGCGCTCAAGGATCGCAAGGAGGCCGCCGAGCAGGAACTGCGCAAGGCCCTGCAGCGCGAGGCCCTGCTGGAGGACGAGGTGCGGCGGCTCGCCCCCCGCCTGCACGGCGCCCAGCAGACCTGGTACGAGCTTTCCCAGCTCGCCGAACGGGTGCGCGGCACCATCTCGCTGGCCGACGCCCGCGTGAAGAGCGCCACCTCGACGCTCCCCGACGAACGCCGCGGCCGCGAGCGCGAGGACCCCGAGGTCATGGAGCGCGAGGCCGCCCGCATCCGCGAGCAGGAGGCCGAGCTGGAGGCGGCCCTGGAGGCGGCCCAGCACGCCCTGGAGGACACCGTCACCCACCGCGCCGAGCTGGAGCGCGAGCTCGCCGTCGAGGAACGCCGTCTCAAGGACGCCGCCCGCGCCATCGCCGACCGCCGCGAAGGCCTCGCCCGGCTCAGCGGCCAGGTCAACGCCGCCCGCTCGCGCGCCGCGGCCGCCCAGTCCGAGATCGACCGCCTCGCCGCCGCCCGCGACGAGGCCCAGGAACGGGCCGTCGCCGCCCAGGAGGAGTACGAGACGCTCCAGGCCGAGGTCGACGGACTCGACGCCGACGACGCCGAACTCGCCGGACGCCACGACAGCGCCCGGGCCGCGCTGCGCGAGGCCGAGACCGGGCTGAGCGCCGCCCGCGAGGCCGCCACCGCCGCCGAACGCCGCCGCGCCGCCACCCAGGCCCGCCACGAGGCGCTCGCCCTGGGCCTGCGCCGCAAGGACGGCACGGGCGCCCTCCTCATGGCGCAGGATCGTCTCTCCGGGCTGCTCGGTCCGGCCGCCGAACTGCTCACTGTCACCCCGGGCCACGAGGTGGCGCTGGCCGCCGCCTTCGGCGCCGCCGCCGACGCGCTCGCCGTGACCACCCCCGCCTCCGCCGCCGAGGCCATCCGGCTGCTGCGCAAACAGGACGCGGGCCGCGCCGCCCTGCTGCTCGCCTCCGCCCCCGAGGACCCGGCCGCCGCAGGGCCGGCCGCCGTGCAGCCGGGCCCGGACGGACTGTCGTACGCCGCCGGTCTGGTGCGCGGTCCCGACGAGCTGATGCCGGCCGTACGGCGTCTGCTGCGCGGGATCGTCGTCGTCGGCACCCTCGAGGACGCCGAGGACCTCGTCTACGCGCACCCGGGGCTCACCGCCGTCACCGCCGAGGGCGATCTGCTGGGCGCGCACTTCGCGCACGGCGGCTCCGCGGGCGCGCCGAGCCTGCTGGAGGTCCAGGCCTCCGTGGCCGAGGCCGCCGCGGAGCTGGCCGAGCTCGCCGTACGGTGCGACGAGCTGACCGCCGCGCAGGACGCGGCGGGGGAGCGGCGCAGGGAGTGCGCCGCGCTGGTCGAGGAGCTGGGGGAGCGGCGGCGGGCCGCCGACCGGGAGAAGTCGGCCGTGGCCCAGCGGCTCGGACGGCTCGCGGGCCAGGCGCGCGGCGCCGCCGGTGAGGCGGAGCGGTCCACCGCGGCGGCGGCGCGTGCCCAGGAGGCGCTCGACAACGCCGTACTCGACGCCGAGGAACTGGCCGAACGGCTCGCCGTGGCCGAGGAGCTGCCGTTCGAGGAGGAGCCGGACACCTCCGTACGGGACCGGCTCGCGGCCGACGGCGCCAACGCGCGCCAGACCGAGATGGAGGCCCGCCTCCAGACCCGTACCCACGAGGAACGGGTCAGGGGACTGGCCGGACGGGCCGACTCCCTCGACCGGGCGGCCCGCGCGGAACGCGAGGCACGCGCGCGTGCCGAGCAGCGGCGGGCGCGGCTGCGGCACGAGGCGGCCGTGGCGGAGGCGGTCGCCTCCGGGGCCCGGCAACTGCTGGCGCACGTCGAGGTGTCGCTCGGCCGGGCCGAGCGGGAGCGGGCCGCCGCCGAGGCCGCCAAGGCGCGGCGCGAGCAGGAGCTGGCCGCCGCCCGCGGCGCCGGACGCGACCTCAAGGCCGAGCTGGACAAGCTCACCGACTCGGTGCACCGCGGCGAGGTGCTCGGTGCCGAGAAGCGGATGCGGATCGAGCAACTGGAGGCCAAGGCGCTGGAGGAACTGGGCGTGGAGCCCGCCGGGCTGGTCGAGGAGTACGGCCCCCACCAGCCGGTGCCGCCGTCCCCGCCCGCCGAGGGCGAGGAACTGCCCGAGGACCCCGAGCACCCCCGCAACCAGCCGAAACGGTTCGTACGGGCCGAGCAGGAGAAGCGGCTCAAGGCCGCCGAGCGCGCCTACCAGCAGCTCGGCAAGGTCAACCCGCTCGCCCTGGAGGAGTTCGCGGCGCTGGAGGAACGCCACAAGTTCCTCAGCGAGCAGCTGGAGGACCTGAAGAAGACCCGCGCCGACCTCCTCCAGGTGGTGAAGGAGGTCGACGAGCGCGTCGAGCAGGTCTTCACCGAGGCCTACCGGGACACGGCCCGGGAGTTCGAGGGCGTGTTCAGCCGGCTCTTCCCCGGAGGCGAGGGACGCCTCGTCCTGACCGATCCCGACAACATGCTCACCACCGGTGTGGACGTCGAGGCGCGTCCGCCGGGCAAGAAGGTCAAGCGGCTGTCGCTGCTGTCCGGCGGCGAGCGGTCGCTGACGGCGGTCGCGCTGCTGGTGTCGATCTTCAAGGCGCGGCCGAGCCCGTTCTACGTCATGGACGAGGTCGAGGCCGCCCTCGACGACACCAACCTCCAGCGGCTGATCCGCATCATGCAGGAGCTCCAGGAGAGCTCGCAGCTGATCGTGATCACCCACCAGAAACGCACGATGGAGGTCGCCGACGCGCTGTACGGCGTGTCCATGCAGGGCGACGGTGTGTCGAAGGTCATCTCGCAGCGGCTGCGCTAGCCGACCCCCGTCGGTGCCCGCTGTGACCTGCGCTTCCCGTCTTGTGTTCACTTGCTGAACAGTGCTCGGCGAGCTCCGCCCCGCTGTTCCGTTGTTACCGATATCGACTTTCGGCTTGACTTCGACACTTGAACGCATAATCTCTGAAACGTCACTCTTACCTTCAGGGCTTACCTGGAGGAGATGTGCTGACCGCCCCTTGGACCCGAGGAGACGGGCACAGTCCCCGCCGCCCCTCTCCTCGACCTCGTGACCGCCGCCCCGGCTCGACTGCACCCCGAGCCGGGGCGGCGGTCCGTGCATGTCCGTCAGTCCCGCGACCGTGTTCTGTCAGTCCTGCAACGCCGGGATCACCTGCTCGGCGAACAGCCGCAGACTGCGCCACCCCTCCTCGACGGGCATCCCGCCCGCGAGGGGGTGGAGCACATGGTTGTCCAGCCCCAGCGCCACGCACGCCTCCGGCGTGAGGATGCGGTAGACGCCCTCGGCGCGTAGCTCGTCGACGGTCGCCGCCCCCGACCGCACCGCCGAGCGGATGTCGCCCGACTGCCAGGAGGCGTAGGTCCGGGCCTCGTGCAGGAAATGCTCGCCGTACCGGTCCCACGCCCGGTCGGGGTCGTCCGCGATGTGGAGCAGCGGGGTCTCGGCCGCCGGCATCATCGTCCAGCCCTCCGTGCCGTACTCGACGAGCCGCTCCTTGTAGTACGACTCCAGCTCCGGCAGATGGGCGCTGGGGAAGAACGGCAGCCCGAGCCGGGCGGCGCGGCGGGCGGCGGCCTTGGAGGAGCCGCCGACGAGGAGGAGGGGATGCGGGTCGCTGAACGGCCGTGGGGTGACCCGTACGGTGCGTCCCCGGTACTCGAACGGCTCTCCCGTCCACGCCTTCAGCACCGTTTCCAGCAGCTCGTCCTGGAGTCGGCCGCGGCGCTTCCACTCCACGCCGAAGTGGGCGTACTCCTCGGGCCGGTACCCGATCCCTGCGACGGTCACCAGACGCCCTCCGCTGAGCAGATCGAGCACCGCGATGTCCTCCGCGAGCCTCAGCGGGTCGTGCAGCGGGCCGATCACCGCGGACACCGTGACCGCGACGTGCTGCGTCGCTCCGAACACCGCGCCCGCGAAGACGAAGGGGGAGGGCAGCCAGCCGTTCGCCACTCCGTGGTGCTCCTCGGTCTGCACGGTGGTGATCCCGTGCGCGTCGGCGTACCTCGCCATCTCCAGGGCGGCGTGGTAGCGGGCGCGGAGGGTTGCGTGGGTGGCGTGGGGGTCGACCAGATTGAACCGTACGACGGTGACGGGCATGGGGTTCCCCTTCGCGGGGGCGGGTGGGGTGGGGTGGGGACGATAGCTGACGGAGTGTCAGTTGGCCATGGGTTCGCGCGGGTCCATGCCGGGTGCGGGTGGCTGGTGGCTGGTCGCGCAGTTCCCCGCGCCCCTTGGGGGCCGGCGGTCGGTGGGCATCTGCGGGTGGGTGGGGCTCGTTCGCGCAGTTCCCCGCGCCCCTTCGCGATCGGTGGTGGATCCCCTTCGCCATGGGCGGGTGCGGGTGGCTGGTGGCTGGTCGCGCAGTTCCCCGCGCCCCTTTTGGGGCGCTGCCGGGTCCGGCGCGCAGAAGTGCCGGGACGCACGCCCGCCTCGCCCAGCCGCGGGCAGTCGTGCCGCTGCGGGGGTCCCCCCTGCTCGAAGAGCTTGGGGGAGGCACGGGTGGGCGCGGGCGGCAACCCGACAGCGCCGGGCTGCGCGACCTGCCCCTGCGGTACCCCGTCCGCGCCGGGCTGTGTGACCTTCCCAGGGCGGTAGGCCATCGGCACCGGGCTTGAGGCCTACGGCGGTAGGCCATCGGCACTGGGCTGTGAGGCCTACGGCGGTAGCCATCGGCACCGGGCTGCGAGGCCCACGGCGTAGCCATCGGTACCGGCCTGTTCCGTCAGCGCACCCACCGGGAGGCAACCCGCCGGGAGGTGACCGTTCGAGTCAGCCCGACTCTGACAACGTCGGGATGGATACTGGACGCGTTATGGAAACCGTCATCCTTGCTGTAGTCATCGCCGTGGTAGTGGTCGGCGTGCTCGGCGGGCTGGTCGTCGGCAGCCGACGGAAGAAGTCGCTGCCCCCGCCGCCCCCCACCACGCCCGACCTCACCGCCCCACCGGCCGAGCCGCACATCGGCGACGAGGCCGAAGCACCGCACGACGAACCGCGCCGGACCATAGAGGAGGTCGACCTCTCCGGAGGGGCACCGGCAACTGTCGAAGAGCCGCCTGTCGCGGAAGAGCTCCCGGTCCTCCCGATCGAGATCCCGGAGCCCACCGCCGGCCGTCTGGTGAGGCTCCGTGCCCGCCTCGCCCGCTCGCAGAACGCGCTGGGCAAGGGCCTGCTCACCCTCCTCTCCCGCGAGCACCTCGACGAGGACACGTGGGAGGAGATCGAGGACACCCTCCTCACCGCCGACGTCGGTGTGACCCCCACCCAGGAACTGGTCGAGCGGCTGCGTGAACGCGTCAAGGTGCTCGGCACCCGCACCCCCGCCGAGCTGCGCACCCTCCTCCGCGAGGAGTTGCTCACCCTCGTCGGCACCGGTTTCGACCGCACGGTGAAGACCGAGCCCGAGGCCAGCAAGCCCGGCATCGTGATGGTCGTCGGCGTCAACGGCACCGGCAAGACCACCACCACCGGCAAGCTCGCCCGCGTCCTCGTGGCCGACGGCCGCAGCGTGGTGCTCGGCGCTGCCGACACCTTCCGTGCCGCTGCCGCGGACCAGCTCCAGACCTGGGGCGAGCGGGTCGGCGCCTACACCGTGCGCGGCCCCGAGGGCGGCGACCCGGCCTCCGTGGCGTTCGACGCGGTCAAGGAGGGCAAGGAGATGGGCGCCGACGTGGTGCTCATCGACACCGCCGGTCGGCTGCACACCAAGACCGGGCTCATGGACGAGCTCGGCAAGGTCAAGAGGGTTGTGGAGAAGCAGGCACCGCTCGACGAGGTGCTGCTGGTCCTCGACGCCACCACGGGGCAGAACGGCCTAGTCCAGGCCAGGGTCTTCTCTGAGGTCGTCGACGTCACCGGCATCGTGCTGACCAAGCTGGACGGCACGGCCAAGGGCGGCATCGTGGTCGCCGTCCAGCGCGAGCTGGGCGTACCGGTCAAACTGGTCGGCCTAGGCGAAGGCGCCGACGACCTCGCGCCGTTCGAGCCGGAGGCGTTCGTTGACGCCCTCATCGGTGAATGACCACCACTTACCGACACCCGCAGCGCCCGCCCCCGCAGGACACAGCAGTTCGGGGACGGGCGCTTCCGTATGTATGGCCGGCCCCCTCGCCCCCTGGACCCCTGGACCCCTATGGGCAGCCTCTACGCCCGTGACCGGTGCGCCAGATACGCCAGCACCCCCAGCAGCAGCCGAGCCTCCGGCGGGCGAGTCGCCGTGTCCAGCGCGGGGGAGCGCAG
This sequence comes from Streptomyces sp. YIM S03343, assembly GCF_054729195.1. Taxonomy (NCBI): domain Bacteria; kingdom Bacillati; phylum Actinomycetota; class Actinomycetes; order Kitasatosporales; family Streptomycetaceae; genus Streptomyces; species Streptomyces sp. YIM S03343. Next base: position 2,697,815 of record NZ_JBPUKX010000001.1, on the reverse strand, counting down.
CCACCGCACCGGGCCGAGGCCGCCCCGGTCCGAGGGCGGCGCCGTGATCCACGTACCGGGGCCGAGACCGCGCAGATCGAGGGCGGCCGGGTCGTCCCAGCCCATGCGGTAGAGCAGCGCCGGCAGTTCGGCGGCGGCACCGGGGGCGACGAAGAACTGCACACGGCCCTGGGGCGTCACCGCGACCGGGCCCAGCGGCAGGCCCATCCGCTCCAGCCGCACCAGCGCCCGCCGCCCGGCAGGCTCGGCGACCTCGATCACGTCGAACGTCTGTCCCACCGCCAGCAGCACCGCGGCGCCCGGCACCTCGGCCCACGCCCGGGCGACCTCGTCCAGGGTGGCCCCGGCCGGGACCCGGGGCGCGAACTCCAGCGGATGCGCGCCGGGCGCCCGGCAGCCGGCGCGCCCGCACGAGCACACACCCGCCGCGGCCCGCGCCCCCGGCACCACGTCCCAGCCCCACAGCCCGGTGTACTCCGCGACCGTGGTGCACTCCGACCAACGGGACGAACGGTCAGTGCGGCCGCGCCGACGCGCGCCGGAACGCATTTCGCGGATGCCGCCGATCGTGAAGTCCATGCCCCCTCCAACGGGTCCGGCGCGCCGGTGGTTACGAGACGGAGCCGGATAGTGACCCTCTGTTTCCGGTTTCCCCGTTTCGCACGATCCAGGCGGCGCCCGGAAGCGCCAGGGGTGGTGCGCTCGTCCGCATGCGCCCCTGCGTGCATCGCTGCGCCCGCTCCCGGCCGTCCGGTGTCAAGTGAAGCGTTAAGAGGCAACCGTTAGTTCATTCGAAGGGGTGGCGAATGGTGGCGTTTCCGGGATCGCCGTGGCTGGGACGGTGATCGTAGGATTACGGTGTGTGCACGAGTCCTGGGGACACAAGCACTCGTGGGTATGCCGGAGGCATGGTGGCATCCCGTTCGAAGGGTGAGAAGTGGCGGACGGGCGGCCGTATTTACCGGCATTCTGATAGGGCTTGGCGCGATCGGCGTCAAGTGGTCTCAGGGATGGGGGAGTTCCAGTGGGCGACAGTGGCGGAGGCGGGACAAACGCTGACAAGCGCCCCAATGAGCTGCTCGCTTCGTGGTTCGTGCGCAGCGGCTGGTCCAAGGGTGAACTGGCTCGCCAGGTCAACCGCAGGGCACGCCAGTTGGGCGCGAACCACATTTCCACCGACACTTCAAGGGTGCGCCGCTGGCTGGACGGCGAGAACCCGCGCGAGCCGATCCCCAGAATTCTCTCCGAGTTGTTCTCCGAGCGGTTCGGCTGCGTCGTCTCCGTCGAGGACCTCGGACTGCGCGCCGCACGCCAGTCACCCTCCGTCTCCGGGATCGACCTGCCGTGGACGGGCCCGCAGACCGTCGCCCTGCTCAGCGAGTTCTCGCGCAGCGACCTGATGCTGGCGCGGCGCGGCTTCCTCGGGAGCTCGCTGGTGCTGTCCGCGGGCCCGTCGCTCATCGAGCCGATGCAGCGCTGGCTCGTCCCCGGCCCCGCCGCCCCGCGCGACGACGCCGACACCCCGTCCCCCGGCCGGGCCCGCGGCCGGCTCTCCAAACCCGAGCTGGAACTGCTGGAGTCCACCACGGTGATGTTCCGCCAGTGGGACGCCCAGTGCGGCGGCGGACTGCGCCGCAAGGCCGTCGTGGGACAGCTCCACGAGGTGACCGACCTCCTCCAGGAGCCCCACCCCGCCGCCACCGGCCGCACCCTGTTCAAGGTCGCCGCCGAACTCGCCGAACTCGCGGGCTGGATGAGCTACGACGTCGGTCTCCAGCCCAGCGCCCAGAAGTACTTCGTCCTCGCCCTGCACGCCGCCAAGGAAGCCGGTGACCGCCCCCTCGGCTCGTACATCCTCTCCAGCATGAGCCGCCAGATGATCCACCTCGGCCGCCCCGACGACGCCCTGGAGCTCATCCACCTCGCCCAGTACGGCAGCCGTGACTGCGCCGGCCCCCGCACCCAGGCCATGCTGTATGCGATGGAGGCCCGCGCGTACGCCAACATGGGCCAGCCCGGCCGCTGCAAGCGCGCCGTCCGCATGGCCGAGGACACCTTCGCCGACGCCGCCGACTGGGACGAGCCGGACCCCGACTGGATCCGCTTCTTCAACGAGGCCGAGCTGTACGCCGAGAACAGCCACTCCTTCCGCGACCTCGCCTATGTCGCCGGCCGCAGCCCCGCCTACGCCTCGCTCGCCGAACCCCTCATGCAGAGAGCCGTGGAGCTGTTCGCCGAGGACACCGAGCACCAGCGGTCGTACGCGCTCAACCTGATCGGCATGGCCACCGTGCATCTGCTGCGCCGCGAACCCGAGCAGGGCGCCGACTACGCCCGGCAGGCCATGCGTGTCGCAAAAAAGGTGCGCTCCGAGCGCGTCAACACTCGTATTCGAAAGACCGTCGACACAGCGGTCCGCGACCACGGCGACCTCGCCGAGGTCGTCGAGCTCGGCGAACAGCTCGTCGTGGACCTCCAGGAGGCCGCCGAAGCGGTCTGAACGGCCCGCACCACCCCGAGACCCCGGCCGCGGCCGGTCCTCCCGAACTGCCCGACTCGGCTCCCCCATGCCAGGTCATCCGGAGGACCACCGTGGCCGGGCACCCCTTTGCGCCTAAACCGGCGCCGCTCTCGCGGACGTGGTTGCTCGCCGTCTGGGTTGCTCAATTGATGGTTGCGGTGGTCGTCGCCGCCTCATCCGGTTCCCGTATGACGGAGCTCGTTCCTCCCACCCGCCGAAGGTTGCGCCACGATAACGATAGAAACGCCCCGCATCCGGCAGTTCATTCACCCGTAACACGCAAGGCGCCTTCGTCACTGCGGCGAAACAACGAGGGGCGTCGACCGAAACGGCGCTGCGAAATTCTCATGGCGCATAACCGGCCCACCCCTCACTGACCGGACCGCTCAGGCTTCGCCCGCACGGGGCCGTACCAACCGACGAGGAGACGCCGATGGCACCAGCCATCACGCTTGCCGCGGAAGCACCCAAGCTGTCATCCGCGAACACCGGCTTCATGCTCATCGCATCCGCCCTGGTGTTGATCATGACTCCCGGACTGGCCTTCTTCTACGGAGGCATGGTCCGGGTCAAGTCCACCCTCAACATGCTGATGATGAGCTTCATCAGCATGGGTGTCGTGACCATCCTCTGGGTGCTCTACGGCTTCTCCATGAGCTTCGGCACCGACCACGGCTCCCTCATCGGCTGGACCGGTGATTACGTCGGCTGGGCCGGCATCGACAAGATGGACCTGTGGCCGGGCTACACCATCCCGGTGTTCGTCTTCGCCGTCTTCCAGATGATGTTCGCGATCATCACACCGGCCCTGATAAGCGGCGCCCTCGCGGACAGAGTCAAGTTCAGCGCCTGGACCCTGTTCCTGCTGCTGTGGGCCACCATCGTGTACTTCCCGGTCGCCCACTGGGTCTGGGGCACCGGCGGCTGGGCCTACGAACTCGGCGTGATCGACTTCGCGGGCGGAACGGCGGTCCACATCAACGCGGGCGCCGCGGCACTCGGCGTGATCCTCGTCATCGGCAAGCGCGTCGGCTTCAAGAGAGACCCGATGCGCCCGCACAGCCTCCCGCTGGTCATGCTCGGCGCGGGCCTCCTGTGGTTCGGCTGGTTCGGCTTCAACGCCGGATCCTGGCTCGGCAACGACGACGGCGTCGGCCCGCTGATGTTCGTCAACACCCAGATCGCCACCGGCGCCGCCATGCTCGCCTGGCTCGGCTACGAGAAGATCCGCCACGGCGCCTGCACCACCCTCGGTGCCGCCTCCGGCGCAGTCGCCGGCCTCGTCGCCATCACCCCCTCCGGCGGCGCGGTCTCCCCGCTCGGCGCGATCGCCGTCGGCGCCGTCGCCGGTGTCGCCTGCGCCTCGGCCGTCGGCCTGAAGTTCCGCTTCAACTACGACGACTCCCTCGACGTCGTCGGCGTCCACATGGTCGGCGGCATCACCGGCTCCCTCCTCATCGGCCTCCTCGCCAGCGGCAAGGGCCAGTCGGACGTCAAGGGCCTGTTCTACGGCGGCGGGATGCACCAGTTCTGGATCCAGTGCGCCGGAGTCTTCGCCGTCCTCGCCTACTCCCTGATCGTCTCCGCGGTCCTCGCCTTCCTCCTCGACAAGACCATCGGCATGCGGGTCAGCGAGGACGAAGAGGTGTCCGGCATCGACCAGGCCGAGCACGCCGAGACCGCATACGACTTCAGCGGCACGGGCGGCGGCATCGTCGGCAGCTCCGCCGCACCCGCCCCGGCCACGGCGCAGGGCACGACGCAGAGCAAGAAGGTGGACGCATGAAGCTCATCACCGCCGTCGTGAAGCCTCACCGGCTCGACGAGATCAAGGAAGCCCTCCAGGCCTTCGGAGTACACGGGCTGACCGTCACCGAGGCCAGCGGCTACGGTCGCCAGCGGGGACACACCGAGGTCTACCGGGGTGCCGAGTACACGGTCGACCTGGTCCCCAAGATCCGCATCGAGGTCCTGGCCGAGGACGACGACGCCGAGCAGCTGATCGACGTCATCGTCAAGGCCGCCCGCACCGGCAAGATCGGTGACGGCAAGGTGTGGTGCCTCCCGGTCGAGACGGCCGTCCGGGTACGCACCGGCGAGCGCGGCCCCGACGCGCTCTGACCAGCAGAAGAACAGGAGTCGCCGGGTGACGGGCACGCACGTGCACAACGAAACAGAGGATTCGGGATCCGGCGGCTACGCGGCGGCCCGGCTGCGCCTCCTCCAGGAGGGGGCGCGGACCGGGCCGCCGCGCCGCACCGCCCTCAGCGAGCTGACCGACGGCTGGCTCACCGGGCTCTTCACCACCGCCGCCCAGGGCCTCAAGGGCGTCAGCCTCGTCGCCGTCGGCGGCTACGGACGCGGCGAACTCTCCCCGCGCAGCGACCTCGACCTCCTCCTGCTGCACGACGGCGGCGACCCCAAGACCATCGCCGCCGTCGCCGACCGCCTCTGGTACCCCGTCTGGGACCTAGGCCTCGCCCTCGACCACTCCGTCCGCACCCCCGCCGAGGCCCGCAGGACCGCCGGCGACGACCTCAAGGTCCAGCTCGGCCTCCTCGACGCCCGCCACCTCGCCGGCGACCTCGGCCTCACCGCCGCACTGCGCACCGCCGTCCTCGCAGACTGGCGCAACCAGGCGCCGAAACGTCTCCCCCAGCTCCAGGAGCTGTGCGCCGAACGCGCCGCACGCCAGGGCGAACTCCAGTACCTCCTCGAACCCGACCTCAAGGAGGCCCGCGGCGGACTGCGCGACGCCACCGCCCTGCGCGCCGTCGCCGCCTCCTGGCTCGCCGACGCCCCCCGCGAAGGCCTCGACGACGCCCGCCGCCGCCTCCTCGACGTACGCGACGCCCTCCATCTGACCACCGGCCGCGCCACCGACCGCCTCGCCCTCCAGGAGCAGGACCAGGTCGCCGCCGAACTCGGCCTCCTCGACGCCGACACCCTGCTCCGCCAGGTCTACGAGGCCGCCCGCGTCATCTCCTACGCCAGCGACGTCACCTGGCGCGAAGTCGGCCGTGTCCTGCGCTCCCGCGCCGTACGGCCCCGGCTGCGCGCCATGCTCGGCGGCGGCAAACCGGTGCCCGACCGCTCCCCGCTCGCCGAGGGCGTCGTCGAACAGGACGGCGAGGTCGTGCTCGCCCGCGCCGCCCGCCCCGACCGCGACCCCGTCCTCCCGCTGCGCGCCGCGGCCGCCGCCGCCCAGGCCGGACTCCCGCTCTCCCTGCACGCCGTACGGCACCTCGCCGGCACCGTGCGCCCGCTGCCCACCCCCTGGCCCGCCGAGGCCCGCGAACAGCTCGTCACCCTGCTCGGCTCCGGCCATCCCACCGTCGAGGTCTGGGAAGCCCTGGAGGCCGAGGGACTGATCACCCGCCTGCTGCCCGACTGGGAGCGGGTCCGCTGCCGCCCCCAGCGCAACGCCGTCCACGTCTGGACCGTCGACCGCCACCTCATCGAGACCGCAGTCCGCGCCTCCGAGTTCACGCGCCGGGTCAGCCGACCCGACCTCCTCCTCGTCGCCGCGCTGCTCCACGACATCGGCAAGGGCTGGCCGGGCGACCACTCCGTGGCCGGCGAGATCATCGCCAAGGACGTCGCCACCCGCATCGGCTTCGACCGCGCCGACGTCGCCGTACTCGCCGTACTCGTACGCCACCACCTGCTGCTCGTCGAGACCGCCACCCGGCGCGACCTGGAGGACCCGGCCACCGTGCGCGCGGTCGCCGACCTCGTCGGCACCCAGAGCACCCTGGAACTGCTGCACGCCCTCACCGAGGCCGACGCCCTCGCCACCGGCCCCGCCGCCTGGTCCTCCTGGCGCGGCTCCCTCGTCGCCGAACTCGTCCGCCGGGTCTCCGCACTGCTCGCCGGCGACGCCCTCGACGAACCCGAGCCCGGCGCGCCCACCGCCGAACAGGAACGGCTCGCCGTCGAGGCCTTCCGCACCGGCGGACCCGTGCTCGCACTGCGCGCCCAGACCGAGCCGCCCACCGACGACGAGCCCACCGGCGCCCCCGAACCGCTCGGCGTGGAGCTGCTGATCGCCGTACCGGACCAGCCGGGCGTGCTGCCCTCGGTGTCCGGCGTCCTCGCCGTGCACCGGCTGACCGTCCGCACCGCCGAACTACGCGCCCTCGACATGCCCGACGGCTTCGGCGACAACGGCTCCGTGCTGCTGCTCGACTGGCGCGTCGCGGCCGAGTACGGCTCCCTGCCACAGGCCGCCCGGCTCCGCGCCGACCTGGTACGGGCCCTGGACGGCTCCCTCGACATCGCCGCCCGCCTCGCCGAACGCGACGCCGCCTACCCGCGCCGCCGGGGCGTCATCGCCCCGCCGCCCCGCGTGAAGGTCGCCCCGGCCGCCTCCCGGCACGCCACGGTGATCGAGGTCCGCGCCCAGGACGCCCCCGGCCTGCTCTTCCGCATCGGCCGCGCCCTGGAGGACGCGGGGGTGCGGGTCCGCAGCGCCCATGTCTCGACCCTGGGCGCCAACGCGGTCGATGCTTTTTACGTGACGATGCCCACGGGCTCACCCCTGCCGGTGCAGGAGGCGGAGGCGGTGGCGCGGAAGCTGGAGGAGACGTTGCGGGCGTGACCTTGGGGTCGTGTCACGCGTTTACCGGGAGTGCTCCCCGCTGGTGCGGGGGTCGTCCGGGCAGGCTTTGCGAGGCCGACATGGACGCCACGTGCTCCCCGCACGCGCGGGGGCGTGTCCCCGCCCGCTGCATACAGCTGGCGGGGACGATTTGCCTGCCGGGCCGGATACTCTGGAGGGCAGCCCCGAAACGACTCCGACCCCGAGGACCGACGCCGCCGTGTTCGATACTCTCTCCGATCGCCTCTCAGCGACTTTCAAGAACCTGCGCGGCAAAGGACGGCTGTCCGAGGCGGACATCGACGCCACGGCCCGTGAGATCCGCATCGCGCTGCTCGAAGCGGACGTGGCGCTGCCCGTCGTGCGCACCTTCATCAAGAACGTGAAGGAGAGGGCCCTCGGGAGCGAGGTCTCCAAGGCCCTCAACCCCGCGCAGCAGGTCCTCAAAATCGTCAATGACGAGTTGGTCACCATCCTCGGCGGTGAGACCCGGCGCCTGCGCTTCGCCAAGCAGCCGCCGACCGTTATTATGCTGGCCGGTCTCCAAGGTGCCGGTAAGACCACGCTCGCGGGCAAGCTGGGCCACTGGCTGAAGGAGCAGGGCCACTCCCCGCTGCTCGTCGCCGCAGACCTCCAGCGCCCCAACGCCGTCAACCAGCTCAGCGTCGTCGCCGAGCGGGCCGGTGTCGCGGTCTACGCGCCCGAGCCGGGCAACGGGGTCGGCGACCCGGTCAAGGTCGCCAAGGACTCCCTCGACTACGCGAAGTCCAAGGTCCACGACATCGTGATCGTTGACACCGCCGGCCGCCTGGGCATCGACCAGGAGATGATGCAGCAGGCGGCGGACATCCGCGATGTGACTCGACCGGACGAGATCCTTTTCGTCGTCGACGCGATGATCGGTCAGGACGCCGTCAACACGGCCGAGGCGTTCCGCGACGGCGTGGGCTTCGACGGTGTGGTGCTGTCCAAGCTCGACGGCGACGCCCGCGGTGGTGCCGCCCTGTCGATCCGGCAGATCACCGGTAAGCCGATCATGTTCGCGTCGAACGGCGAGAAGCTCGACGACTTCGACGCGTTCCACCCGGACCGGATGGCCTCCCGCATCCTCGACATGGGTGACCTGCTCACCCTGATCGAGCAGGCGGAAAAGACGTTCAGCCAGGAAGAGGCCCAGAAGATGGCCTCCAAGCTGGCGTCGAAGAAGGGCCAGGACTTCACCCTGGACGACTTCCTGGCTCAGATGGAGCAGGTCAGGAAAATGGGGTCGATCAGCAAGCTCTTGGGCATGTTGCCGGGCATGGGCCAGATCAAGGACCAGATCAACAACCTCGACGAGCGCGACGTCGACCGCACCGCCGCGATCATCAAGTCGATGACCCCGGCCGAGCGCCAGGAACCGACGATCATCAACGGCTCCCGCCGCGCCCGTATCGCCCGTGGTTCCGGTGTCGAGGTCAGCGCCGTGAAGAATCTGGTCGAACGGTTCTTCGAGGCCCGCAAGATGATGTCCCGGATGGCGCAGGGCGGCGGGATGCCGGGTATGCCGGGGATCCCGGGCATGGGCGGCGGCCCCGGCCGTTCCAAGAAGCAGCCGAAGCAGGCCAAGGGCAAGCAGCGCTCCGGCAACCCGATGAAGCGCAAGCAGCAGGAGCAGGAGGCCGCCGCCCGCCGCGCGGCAGCAGCCCAGGGCGGCAACGCGCTCGGGCTGCCGCAGCAGGGCGGCCAGGACTTCGAACTCCCGGAGGAGTTCAAGAAGTTCATGGGCTGACCAGCCCGCACACGGTTGTATGCCGGGGGCGCCCTCCATACAGGGGGCGCCCCCGTTTCGTACCGACATCCGGCAGTCGACCGCCGTCAGCCCGCGGGCAGTCGTGCCGCTGGGGCGGCACGGGTGGGCGCGGACGGCAACCCGATAGCGCCGGGCTGCGCACCAACAACGCACGACGATGCGCATGGCCGCGCGGCAGCGGTTGCGCCGGATCCCGCGTCGGGTAGCCCGCCGGAGGCTGGAGGCTACGGAACCCGGGCGATGAGATAGCGGAAGACGTTCGGCATCCACACGGTGCCGCCCCGCCGCACGAACGGCTGAAGAGCCTCCGCCAGTTCCTTGCCGACCTGTGTCTGGTCCGCCGCGGCCACGGCCCGGTCGAACAGGCCCGTGGACATCAGGCCGCGTACGGCGCTGTCCGTGTCGGCGTAGCCGAACGGGCACGCCACCCGCCCCGAGCCGTCCGGCCGCAGCCCGGCGCGCTCGGCGACCTCCTCCAGGTCGTCACGCAGGGCGGGCCGCCAGCAGCCCGTGCCGCGCGTCGCCGCCTCCGCCGGCGCGGCGGCCACCCGCAGCACATCGGAGGTGGAGCAGCGCTCCGGCGGTCCCCAGCCGACCACCACCACCGGCGTCCCGCGCTCGGCGAGCGGTGCCGCGGCCGTGAGCTGCGCCTCCAGCCGTTGGGTGTCGCCCGCGCGGCAGCCGACGGGTTCGAAGGCGGTCACCAGGGTGTACGGGGGTGTCTCGGTGTCGGCCGCGCTTCGGGCGGAGCCCTCGACGATCCGGGCGGCCACCCGCGCGCGCGGGCCGCGGGCATCGGACTGGAGGCGGGCCCGCGCGAGGGCGAGCCGTTCGGGGGAGGAATCGACTCCGGTGATCGCGGCTCCTCTGGACGCCCCCATCAGCAGGGCGAGTCCGGAACCGCAGCCGAGGCCCAGCAGCCGGGTTCCGGGGCCCACTTCGAGCCGTTCGTAGACGGCTTCGTAGAGCGGTACGAGCATTCGCTCCTGGATCTCCGACCAGTCACGCGCGCGTGCACACAGGTCCACCCGGGGCGCGGGCCCCGCGTGAGGCAGATGGTGCCGCACGAGCGTAGGTGTCATCAGTAAGCGCCCCAATCTGCCGAAGGTGCACGGGTGTTCCCGTGTCTGGACCCCGTGCTACGCGCTTGCGATCCCCCGTGGGTGTTCCCGTATGCCAGGTAACTCCCCGTCCGACCGGTCGTCCAGGGGTTGCGGAGCCCGGGATGCCGTCCGGCGGGCCAGGTGGCCAGATTTCACATGCCGGTTACCTGGGGCCGTAGCATCAGGCCATGGCGGGGGCACCCGTTCCGGATCGCCGGTGAAGGGCCGGTTCCGGGCGGTGCGGGCGTAAGCGGTAACGTCACCGTCATCACTCGGGCCCCGGCCGCGCCGATACCGCGCGCCGACGCCGCGCCGACATCGGGACTACGTCAGACTACGTACCGGCTTGGTACGAGCTGTGCGGCTTCTCCGCAGATCAGCGCACCCGCCCTCGTCGGGACGCATCAGTGGAAACTGACGGGTACGTGCAAATTATTTGGGATGGCCCGGAATCGGAACACTGAGGCACCCCGGCTCGTTGTCATTACGTGAGCACGACACAGACACCACCTGTTCTCGCCGCAGAGCTGGCAGAGGCGTGGGCCGACATTCAGCGGTACCACCCCGAGCTGCCGGATCTCGCCGCGCCAGAGTCCCTGATCGGGGAGTCGTCGTCCGCGTGCGGTCACGAACTCTCCTTCGAGCGGCTGCTCCATGAGGCAGTCCACGGCATCGCCGCCGCCCGCGGGGTGCGCGACACCTCCCGGGCCGGCCGCTACCACAACCGCCGATTCCTCGCGATCGCCGAGGAGCTGGGCCTGGACCACCCCGAGGAGCCGCATCCGAGCAGCGGCTTCTCGCTGGTCACGCTCAACGCCGAGGCCAAGCGCCGCTACCGCCCGACCATCGAGCGGTTGCAGCGCGCCCTGAAAGCCCACACGGCCGCCACAGCGGCGGACACCACCCGCACCTTCCGAGGCCCTGCCGCCCGGCACGGTTCGTCCGGCGGCGGTGTCCGTGTCAAGGCGGTCTGCGACTGCGGCCGTAACGTCCGAGTGGTCCCGTCGGTCCTGGCCCAGGCCCCGATCGTCTGCGGCGGCTGCGGCAAACCCTTCCGCATCCCCGAGGTGGCAGGCGCGGCGTAAGGCACCAAGGAGCACCGGCATCTCGTGGACGCCGGTCATCACACAACCAAAGACGCACAGGGGTGCCGACGGGCGACGGCCGTCAGTCCGCGGGCAGTCGTGCCGCACGGGGGTCCCCCCTGCTCGAAGAGCTTGGGGGAGGCACGGGTGGGCGCGGACGGCACCCCGAAAGCGCCGGGCTGCGCACCCGACGTACGTGCACCGTGGCGCCGGGTGCCGATCCAGCGCGCCCAGCCGCAGCAAACCCCCAGCCAAAGCAACCCGCAGGGTATGGCACAATGGCTAGCTGTACTCGACAGCCGCACAGGACCCCTCTCTCCTCCGGCTGACGCGTCCATCGGGCCACTCGGGTACCGCAGCCCCACGCGGCCATCCCGCTGTGCCCACCCCGTCAAACCAGGAGAACCCACTCCCGTGGCAGTCAAGATCAAGCTGAAGCGTCTGGGCAAGATCCGTTCGCCTCACTACCGCATCGTCGTCGCCGACTCCCGTACCCGCCGTGACGGCCGGGCCATCGAGGAGATCGGGCTGTACCACCCGGTGCAGAACCCGTCGCGCATCGAGGTCGACGGCGAGCGCGTGGCGTACTGGCTCTCCGTCGGCGCCCAGCCGACCGAGCCCGTGCTCGCCATCCTGAAGAAGACCGGCGACTGGCAGAAGTTCAAGGGCGAGCCCGCCCCGGCTCCGCTGCTGCTGCCGGCCGACAAGGCCGTCCGTCCGACGTTCGAGGCTCTCGGCGGCGACGACGACGGCAAGGGTGAGGCCATCACCCAGAAGAAGAAGGCCGAGAAGAAGGACGAGGCTGCCGCCGAGTCGTCTTCGTCTGAGTCGACCGAGGCCTGAGCATGCTCGAGGAGGCTCTCGAGCACCTCGTGAAGGGCATCGTCGACTACCCCGACGACGTACAGGTGGCCTCGCGCAATCTGCGCCGCGGCAGGGTGCTCGAGGTCCGGGTGCACCCCGACGACCTCGGCAAGGTGATCGGCCGTAACGGCCGTACCGCGCGCGCCCTGCGCACCGTCGTGGGTGCCATCGGCGGTCGCGGAGTCCGTGTCGACCTCGTCGACGTGGACCACGTCCGCTGAGTTTCAATACACAGCAGCACCGGCTCGGGCCGGGGAGGGCCGATCGGCCCTCCCCGGCCCGTGGTCGTGGATGAGGAGAACCGAGCACAGTGCAGTTGGTAGTCGCGCGCATCGGCCGTGCCCATGGCATCAAGGGCGAGGTCACCGTCGAGGTCCGTACCGACGAGCCGGAGCTGCGGCTCGCGCCCGGCGCCGTCCTGTCCACCGATCCCCCCTCGGCAGGGCCGCTCACCATCGAGACCGGCCGGGTGCACAGCGGCCGGCTGCTGCTGCGCTTCGAGGGCGTCGCCGACCGCACCGGCGCCGAGGCCCTGCGCAACACCCTCCTGATCGCCGAGGTCGACCCGGCGGAGCTGCCCGAGGAGGAGGACGAGTACTACGACCATCAGCTCATCGACCTCGATGTGGTGACCGAGGACGGGGCGGAGGTGGGCCGGATCACCGAGATCTCGCATCTGCCCTCCCAGGACCTCTTCATCGTCGAGCGGCCCGACGGCAGCGAGGTGATGATCCCCTTCGTCGGGGAGATCGTCACGGAGATCGACCTGGAGGAGCAGAGGGCCGTCATCGCCCCGCCCCCCGGTCTGATCGACGACCGGGCGGCCCGCGACGAAGTCGCTGATGGGCACAGCGCTTCCGCCCGGGACGAGACCGAACCGGCCGAAGACAAGACCGAACCGGCCGAAGACAAGACCGAAGGCAAGACCGACTCGGCCGGAGACAAGACCGACTCGGCCGGGGACGACACCGCTCCGGCCCGGGACGAGGCGTGATGCGGCTCGACGTCGTCACGATCTTCCCCGAGTACCTGGAGCCCCTGAACGTCTCCCTGGTCGGCAAGGCCCGCGCGCGCGGACAGCTCGACGTACGGGTGCACGACCTGCGGGCGTGGACGTACGACCGGCACAACACGGTCGACGACACGCCGTACGGCGGCGGCCCCGGCATGGTCATGAAGACGGAGCCCTGGGGCGACGCCCTGGACACCGTCCTCACCGACGGCTACGAGGACGGCGCGCACGCGCCCGCGATCATCGTGCCCACCCCGAGCGGCCGGCCCTTCACCCAGGAACTCGCCGTGGAGCTCTCCGAGCGGCCCTGGCTGATCTTCACGCCCGCACGCTACGAGGGCATCGACCGGCGTGTCATGGACGAGTACGCCACCCGGCTGCCGGTCTACGAGGTGTCCATCGGCGACTACGTCCTGGCCGGCGGCGAGGCGGCCGTCCTGGTCGTCACCGAGGCCGTGGCCCGGCTGCTGCCCGGTGTCCTCGGCAATGCCGAGTCGCACCGCGACGACTCCTTCGCGCCCGGCGCCATGGCCAGCCTCCTGGAGGGCCCCGTCTACACCAAGCCGCCGCTCTGGCGCGGCCGGGACATCCCCGAGGTGCTGCTCAGTGGCCACCACGGGAAGATCGCCCGCTGGCGCCGTGACGAGGCGCTGCGCCGCACCGCGGCCAACCGGCCCGATCTCATCGAGCGCTGCGACCCCGCCGGCTTCGACAAGAAGGACCGCGAGATGCTCTCGATCCTGGGCTGGGCTCCCGACCCGGAGGGGGCGCCCTACGGCCGATTTTGGTCCAGGCCAGAGGGCATGGAAGAATAGACCGCTGTTGTGCGCCGTCCGGCGTGCGCCCCTGCCACAGGGGGACACGACGTCCGTCCCGACCCGCGTGCAGTCTCCTTACCGAACACCTAGTTCCCGCTGATGACCTGTGGCATCGGCGAAGAAAGCAGACAGACATGTCTCACCTGCTCGACACCGTCGACTCCGCGTCGCTGCGCAGCGACATCCCGGCCTTCCGTCCGGGTGACACCGTCAACGTCCACGTGCGCGTCATCGAGGGCAACCGCTCCCGTGTGCAGCAGTTCAAGGGCGTGGTGATCCGCCGCCAGGGCTCCGGTGTCCGCGAGACCTTCACGGTCCGCAAGGTCTCGTTCTCCGTCGGCGTCGAGCGCACCTTCCCGGTGCACACCCCGATCGTCGAGAAGATCGAGCTCGTCACCCGTGGTGACGTGCGCCGCGCCAAGCTGTACTACCTGCGCGACCTGCGCGGCAAGGCGGCGAAGATCAAGGAGAAGCGCGACAACTGAGCGCGTCCAGGAGTCCTCGGCGGGGCCGGATAGCATCTGGCTCCGATGGACACCGAAGCAGAGCAGACGGAGCGCGACCGCTCCCCCCGCCCTTCCACCGCCGGGCAGACCCCGGACGGCAAGGGGCCGGAGGGGCGGTCGCGTTCCGCGTTGCTGTCGCGGCTGTGGCTGCGGCTGAGGCCCACCGGTCCGTCGGCGCGGCTCGCCGACTGGCTGCCGGGCGGCCGGATCGTCCTCACCCTCCTCGTCTGCCTGGTTTCGGTGCTGCTCCTGAACACATTCGTGGCTCAGCCTTTCCAGATTCCCAGCGGATCCATGGAGCCGGGATTGAGGATCGGAGACCGCGTTCTCGTAGATAAGTTGGCATACGGTTCCGGTGCCCGGCCGCAGCGCGGCGATGTGATCGTGTTCGACGGGACCGGCTACTTCGGGCACGCGGACTATGTGAAGCGCGTTGTAGGGGTGGGAGGCGACCATGTGGTCTGCTGCGACAAGGAGGGCAGGATCGAGGTGAACGGCCGGCCGGTGGACGAGACGGCGTTCCTCCATCCCGGGGACAGCCCGTCCGAGGTGGACTTCGACGTCGTCGTGCCCCACGGCACGGTCTTCGTCCTCGGGGATCACCGCAGCGACTCCGCCGACTCCCGCGACCATCTGGGCTCGCCGGGCGGCGGCATGATCCCGGTGAGCGCGGTGATCGGCCGCGCCGACTGGATCGTATGGCCGCCGGGCCGTGCCACTCGGCTGGAGCGGCCAGGCGCCTATGCACAAGTGCCCGCCGCGGACGGTGCCCGTGGGTAACCGGGGCAAGCCGCGCCGTCCGACGCCGCCCGCCAGTTCCTTCGGGACGGAGAGTCTGCTGCCCACCGGGGCGCGGCGTTCCTCGGCGGGGAGCGGTCCCACCGGGCGTTCGCGTGCGGAGCGGCGCAGGCTCCAGCGCAAGGTCAAGCGGAAACGCAGGCGCGGCGCGGTCCGTGAGATACCCCTGCTGGTGGGTGTCGCCGTGCTGATCGCCCTGGTGCTGAAGACGTTCCTGGTGCAGGCGTTCGTGATCCCCTCGGGGTCGATGGAGCAGACGATCCAGATCGGTGACCGTGTGCTGGTCGACAAGTTCACCCCGTGGTTCGGCTCCGAGCCCAAGCGGGGCGATGTCGTCGTCTTCCACGACGAGGCCGGCTGGCTGGACGGCGAGCCGACGACCAAGAAGAACGACCCGATCGTCGTCAAGCAGGTGAAGGAAGCACTCACCTTCATCGGTCTGCTGCCTTCCGACAACGAGAAGGATCTCATCAAGCGGGTCATCGGGGTCGGCGGCGACCACGTCAAGTGCTGTGACAGCCAGGGCCGGGTGACCGTCAACGGCGTGCCGTTGACGGAGGGCGATTATCTGTATCCGGGGAACGCGCCGTCTGCGCAGGCGTTCGACATCACCGTCCCCAAGGGGCGGCTGTGGGTGATGGGCGACCACCGCGGAAACTCCGCGGACTCCCGGTACCACCAGGACAAACCGTACAAGGGAACCATCTCCCAGGACTGGGTGGTGGGCCGTGCCATGTGGATCGGCTGGCCCGTCGGCCACTGGACGAGTCTGAACGAACCTAAAACCTTCGCAAGCGTGACGGACTCCGTGTCGGGAACGACCGCGTCCGACCAGCGGTCGCATAGGGTTGCTACGGACGTTTTGAAGGCGACGGTCCAGCTCCCGACCCCTGCGGAACTCCCGCTCGTTATGGGAGTGGTGGGCCTGCACCGTATCTGGGGCAGGCGGCGGCAGAGAGTGAGGAGTTGGCGTGGGGGATGTGGCGGTTGGCGCACGGTCGGGGCACGACGGCGAGGAGGACCGCGGGCACCCTGTGGACGCCGTCCCCGCCGCGGACGGCGTCATGACCTCCGGGAATGACGCCCGGGACACTTCCGGGACCCATGCCCGGGACACCGAGGACGGAGCTGTGACGGACGACCAGACCCCCGACGGGGGCCCCGACCGGGATTTCGGCCCGGACCAGGGGCCGGAGCGTCCGGCGAGGCGGCCCGCGCGGCCGCGGTCGTTCTGGAAGGAACTGCCCCTGCTGATCCTGATCGCGCTGGTGCTGGCGCTGCTGATCAAGACGTTTCTGGTGCAGGCGTTCTCCATCCCGTCCGACTCGATGCAGAACACGCTCCAGCAGGGCGACCGGGTGCTCGTCGACAAGCTCACCCCGTGGTTCGGCTCCAAGCCGGAGCGCGGTGAGGTGGTCGTCTTCCACGACCCGGGTGACTGGCTGAAGGGCGAGCCGACGCCCGAGCCGAACGCCGCGCAGAAGGTCCTCAGCTGGATCGGCCTGATGCCGTCCGCGGAGGAGAAGGACCTGATCAAGCGGGTCATCGGCGTCGGCGGTGACACCGTGGAGTGCAAGGGCACCGGCCCGCTGAAGGTCAACGGCCACGCGCTGAACGAGCAGTCGTACGTGTATCCGGGCAACACCCCGTGCAGCCAGGACACCGAGGGCGGCCAGTTCAAGGTGAAGGTGCCCAAGGGCTACATCTGGGTGATGGGCGACCACCGCCAGAACTCCCGCGACTCGCGCTACAACCAGACCGACAAGCACCACGGCATGGTCCCGGTGAAGGACGTCGTGGGGCGCGCCATCGTGAAGGCGTGGCCGATCACGCGCTGGGGCACCCTGCCGGTCCCGGACACCTTCGACCAGAACGGCATCGGCGACCAGTCCTCGGCCTCGGCCGCCCTGACGGTCGCCCCGGAGGGCCTGGCCCTGGCCGGGGTCGTGCCGGTGGCGCTGTGGCGGCGCCGTCGGACGTCCGGTGCGCGGGCTGAGCGGGAGACCGAGACCCCGGTCTCGTCGTCCGCGTCGTAGACCGTGAGGGACCGCGGGGCCCGGTGAGACCCTCACCGGGCCCCGCGGGCCTGTCGTCAAATTCCCGCCAGCCTCCTTCGGGCGGACGACGGGAATTTGACGACAGGCCCTCGGTTCCGGTCGCCGGAGAGGGGCTGACCGCGGTTGGTACCGACGGGTAGGGTGCGGGTCCATGGGTGGCGAGAGCACGACACAGACGGCCCCGCACGGTGGCGGCACCGGCGCGGTCCCGGCGGGCAGCCGGACCGGTGACCGGCTCTCCGGACTGGTCATCGCACTGGGGCTGGTGATGTTCCTCGGCGGCTTCGTGTGGGGGGCGGTGGTGTACCGGCCGTACACCGTGCCCACCAGTTCGATGTCGCCGACGATCGGGACCGGCGACCGGGTGCTCGCCCAGCACATCGACGGCTCCGAGGTGCGGCGCGGTGATGTGGTCGTCTTCAAGGACACCAGTTGGGTCAAGAACGCGTCGGTGGTCAAGCGGGTCGTCGCGGTCGGCGGGGACACGGTGTCCTGCTGCACCGACGGCAAGCTGACCGTCAACGGCAAGGAGATCGACGAGCCCTATCTGCCCAAGGGCAGCCTGGCCGAGATCACCGGCTTCCCGACGGTCACGGTCCCCAAGGGTCGGCTGTTCCTGCTCGGTGACGAACGCCAGGGCTCGCTGGACTCCACCGCCCATCTCACGGACGCCGCCCGGGGCACCGTCGCGCGCAGCGCCGTGACGGCACGGGTGGACGCCGTGGTGTGGCCCGCCAAGGGCATGCTCAAGCGGCCCACCGGCTTCGAGACCCTCGGAAGCCTCTCCCAGCCGGGCCCGCTGCGCATGATCGTGCTGCTGATCGTGGTGGGCGCCGTGATGATCCTCGGTGGTGCGGCGTACGGCCCCGTCGCCAAGAGGGTGGGCCGTGCCAGGGCCCGCGGTGGAGCCCGTCCGGAGGCCGCCGGTGCCCGCTGAGGTGCCGCTCCCGCGGGAGGAGCCGTACGAGGGCGGGCTGCGCAAGGTGGCCCGGGTGGTGCTGCTCGATCCCGAGGACCGCATCCTGCTGTTGCACGGCCATCAGCCCGACGATCCGGCCGACGACTGGTGGTTCACCCCAGGGCGGCGGTCTGGAGGGCGACGAGACCCGTGAGCAGGCCGCGCTGCGGGAGCTGTTCGAGGAGACCGGGATCACCGAGGTCGAGCTGGGCCCGATGCTGTGGCGGCGGATGTGCTCCTTCCCGTTCGCGGGCCGCCGCTGGGACCAGGACGAGTGGTACTACCTGGCCCGTACGACGCAGACGGCGATCGAGGCGCGGGCCCTGACCGAGCTGGAGCGGCGCAGTGTCGCAGGAGCGCGCTGGTGGACCTGCCGTGAACTGACCCGGGCGCGTGAGACGGTGTATCCGAGCAGACTCGCCGAGCTGCTGCGCACCCTGCTCGCCGAGGGCCTGCCGGCGGGCCCCATGACCCTGGATCCGGAAATCGTCCGGTAACCGCCCCGGCGGACCCCGCATAGGGTGGTGAACCGGAAATCGTCTGTGGGCGCAGGGGACTGGCGCACAATGGTGGGATCGCACGGCTGAAGGGGAACATGCCATGAGCGCCGAGGACCTCGAGAAGTACGAGACCGAGATGGAGCTCAAGCTCTACCGGGAGTACCGAGATGTCGTCGGTCTGTTCAAATATGTGATCGAGACCGAGCGGCGCTTCTATCTCACCAATGACTACGAGATGCAGGTCCACTCGGTGCAGGGCGAGGTGTTCTTCGAGGTGTCCATGGCGGACGCCTGGGTGTGGGACATGTACCGGCCGGCTCGGTTCGTGAAGCAGGTGCGCGTCCTGACGTTCAAGGACGTGAACATCGAGGAGCTGAACAAGACCGACCTGGAGCTGCCGGGCAGCTGATGCGGCGATTGACGCTGCGTCTGCTGCCGTCGGCGGTGTCACTCGTACGGGTGGCGGAGTTGTCCACAACCGGCGGGTAACACACCAAGATCCACTTCTGTCGGCCCGGTGCGGGACGGTCGGTGCCGGAGGTGGTGCCGACATGGACGCACAGCTGGCACGCAGTGCACTCGGCAGGTACGGCGAGGAGCTGGCCGCGCGGCGGCTGGCCGAGGCCGGGATGACGGTCCTGGAGCGCAACTGGCGCTGCGGCAGGACCGGAGAGATCGACATCGTCGCCCGCGACGGCGATGTCCTGGTGGTCTGCGAGGTCAAGACCCGCCGGGGCGGTGGGTACCAGCACCCGATGGCCGCGGTGACCCCGCGGAAGGCGGACCGGCTGCGCGCCCTCGCCGCGCGCTGGATCGAGGAACACGGCGGAGCCCCGCCGGGCGGCGTCCGTATCGACCTGGTCGGCGTCGTGCTGCCTTCGCGCGGCGCGCCCGTGGTCGAGCACGCGCGGGGGGTGGCCTGAGATGGGGTTCGCGCGGACCTGTGCGGTGGCGCTGGTGGGCGTCGAGGGAGTGGTGGTCGAGGTCCAGGCCGACCTGGAGCCCGGTGTCGCCGCGTTCACGCTGGTGGGGCTGCCGGACAAGAGCCTGAGCGAGAGCCGGGACCGGGTGCGGGCGGCGGTGACCAACTCGGGCGGCGAGTGGCCGCAGAAGAAGCTCACGGTGGGGCTCAGCCCGGCGTCGGTGCCGAAGGCCGGCAGCGGGTTCGACCTCGCCATCGCCTGTGCGGTGCTCGGCGCCGCGGAGCGGATCGACCCCCGGGTCCTCACCGACCTGGTGATGATCGGGGAACTCGGTCTCGACGGACGGGTGCGGCCGGTGCGGGGCATCCTGCCCGCGGTGCTGGCGGCGGCCGACGCCGGGTACGAGCAGGTCGTGGTCCCGGAGTGCGCAGCGGCGGAGGCCGCGCTGGTGCCGGGGGTGTCCGTGCTCGGCGTGCGCAGCCTGCGCCAGCTGATCGCCGTCCTGACCGACGAACCGGTGCCCGAGGAGGAGCGGTCCGACGAACAGGGCCGCCCCGATCCGCTGCTCGCCGGACTCCGGGTGCCCGGCAGCGGGGCGGACGCGGCGGCCTCCGGCGCCGCCTGGCTGGACCGGGGGCTCGACCTCGCGGACGTCGTCGGCCAGGTCACCGCCCGCACCGGTGTGGAGGTGGCCGCGGCCGGCGGGCACCATCTGTTCCTCGAAGGTCCGCCCGGCGCGGGCAAGACCATGCTCGCCGAACGGCTGCCCGCCGTACTGCCCCGGCTCACCCGCGAGGAATCCCTGGAGGTCACCGCCGTCCACTCGATCGCCGGACTGCTGCCGCCCGGCAAGCCGTTGATCGACATGCCGCCCTACTGCGCCCCGCACCACTCGGCCACCATGCAGTCCCTCGTCGGCGGCGGCAACGGTGTCGCCCGGCCCGGCGCGGTGGCCCTCGCCCACCGTGGCGTGCTCTTCCTCGACGAGGCGCCCGAGTTCCACAGCCGCACCCTGGACGCCCTTCGCCAGCCGCTGGAGTCCGGGTGCGTGGTCATCGCGCGCAGCGCGGGCGTGGTGCGGTTCCCTGCGCGGTTCCTGATGGTGCTCGCGGCCAATCCGTGCCCCTGCGGCCGCTTCTCGCAGCGCGACACGCTGTGCGAGTGCCCGCCCTCGGCGATCCGCCGCTACCAGGCCCGGCTCTCCGGGCCGCTCCTCGACCGGGTCGATCTGCGCGTCGAGGTCGACCCGGTCACCCGGGCCGAGCTCACCGCGCCCGGTGCGCGGGGCGAGTCCACCGCAACGGTCGCCGACCGGGTCCGTACGGCCAGGGAGCGGGCCGCCGCCCGGCTCGCGGACACCCCGTGGCGCACCAACAGCGAGGTGCCCGGCCGGGAGCTGCGCACCCGCTGGCACACCGTGCCGGGCGCCATGGACGAGGCCGAGCGCAGCCTGGAGCGGGGCGCGCTCACCGCGCGCGGTATCGACCGCGTCCTGCGGGTGGCCTGGACGGTCGCCGACCTAGTAGGCCGACCCCGCCCTGACGCCACCGACGTCGCCCTGGCCCTCCAGTTGCGGACCGGGGTGCCCCGGGGCGTACCGATGGCCATCGGGGCGCTGACATGACCGGGGGCGGGGACGCAGCCAGGGAAGACGGTGTGGACGTGGCCATGGGGGAAGGTGTGACCGGGGGCGCGGACCCGCGAGCGGGGACGGGGGCCCGCGGCGCGGCAGGCGGACGGGGTGCGCCGGGAGGGGGCGATACGGCGCGCGGAGACCACCCGCCGGGGACGGGCGGTGCGACGGGAACGAGGGATACGCCGAGGGCGAGGGAGGCGCCGAGGACGGGTGATGCGTCGAGGGCGAGGGAGGCACCGGGGATGGGTGATGGCTGGGGGACGCCGGGTGAGGGGGGTGGTGCGGACGCCGAGACGCTCGCGCGGGTGTTTCTCAGCCGGGTCGTCGAGCCCGGGGACGAGGTCGCCGGGCGGTGGGTGCGGGAGCGCGGGGCCGGGGAGGTGGTCCGGCGGCTGCGGGAGGGTGGGCCGCCGCTGCCCGGGGTGAGCGGCACACGGTGGGCGGGGTTGCTGGCCAGGGCCGAGCGGGCGCGCCCGGAGGACGACCTCGCCGTGGCCCGGGAGGCGGGCGTGCGGTTCGTGCCGCCCGGCGCCGCGGAGTGGCCGGGGCAGTTGGACGACCTCGGCGACGGGCGGCCGCTGGGGCTGTGGGTGCGCGGGCGGCCCAGTCTGCGGATGTGGGCGCTGCGCTCGGTCGCCGTCGTCGGTGCCCGCGCCTGCACCGAGTACGGCGCGCATGTCGCCACGGCTCTCGCCGCGGGGCTCGCCGAGCACGGGTGGGTCGTGGTGTCCGGCGGCGCGTACGGCGTCGACGGGGCCGCGCACCGGGGCGCGCTGGGCGCGGGCGGGGCGACCGTCGCGGTGCTGGCCTGCGGGATCGACCGGCCCTATCCGCGCGGTCACGCCGAGCTGATCGGCCGGATCGGGCAACAGGGCCTGGTGGTGGGGGAACTGCCGCCCGGTGATCATCCGACGCCGAGCCGGTTCGTCCTGCGCAACCGGGTGATCGCCGCGCTCACCCGGGGCACGGTCGTCGTCGAGGCCGCCTGCCGCAGCGGCTCGCTCGTCACCGCGCGGGCCGCCCGGCGGCTGGGACGGCACATGATAGGGGTACCGGGGCCGGTCACCAGCGCGCTCTCCGCCGGGGTGCACGAACTGCTGCGTGCCGAGGCGGTCCTGGTCACGGACGCGGCCGAGGTCGTCGAACTGGTCGGGGACATGGGCGAACTGGCCCCCGACCGGCGCGGCCCCGTCCTCCCGCGCGACCTGCTGGATCCGGCCGCCCGCCGTGTCCTGGACGCGCTGCCCGGCGGCCGGGAGGCGGAGACCGGCGAGATCGCGCGGGGCGCGCAGACCACGGACGACGACGCGCTCGCGCGGCTGTACGAACTCCGATCACTTGGTTACGTCGAACGACACGGCCGTGGCTGGAAGTTGACACGTGAGGCGGTGATCTCCGCACGGGCGGGCCGGGGGCCGTGCTGACCGAGCGTGTTCGCCCTGTCGGATCGACCGCTGTGGCGTGGGGTTTTTCCGGACCCGGTCTACACGGACGGCGACACAGCGTGACCGTTGTGATTCGACCGGGCACCTCGCGGAATGAATCCGCGCACGGACCCGGTGCCGGTCTTCGCACACCGCGACACTCCAGTCACGCTACGCTCACGAGGATTCCGGCAGACAACCGGCAAATATCGACACTCGACGGCACAAGGCGACGAATGCCCCAGCACACCTCCGGGTCCGACCGGGCGGCGGCCCCCCCAGCCGCCCGCGACGGTGGCAGCGTGCGGCCGCCCGCCCCCTCGACGCTCGACGAGCTGTGGCGGTCGTACAAGGCGACGGGGGACGAGCGGTTGCGGGAGCAGCTGATCCTGCACTACTCACCGCTCGTGAAATATGTGGCGGGCCGGGTGAGCGTCGGCCTGCCGCCCAACGTGGAGCAGGCCGACTTCGTGTCCTCCGGGGTGTTCGGGCTGATCGATGCGATCGAGAAGTTCGACATCGACCGGGAGATCAAGTTCGAGACGTACGCGATCACCCGGATCCGCGGCGCGATGATCGACGAACTGCGCGCCCTGGACTGGATCCCGCGCTCGGTGCGGCAGAAGGCGCGGAACGTGGAGCGGGCCTACGCCACGCTCGAGGCGCGGTTGCGGCGCACCCCGAGCGAGGCCGAGGTGGCCCGTGAGCTGGGCATCGCGGTCGACGAACTGCACGCCGTCTTCAGTCAGTTGTCGCTGGCCAACGTGGTGGCGCTGGAGGAGCTGCTGCATGTGGGCGGCGACGGGGGCGACCGGCTCAGCCTCATGGACACCCTGGAGGACACCGCCGCCGACAACCCGGTCGAGGTCGCCGAGGACCGGGAGCTGCGCCGCTTCCTGGCGCGGGCGATCAACACCCTGCCGGACCGTGAGAAGACCGTCGTCACGCTCTACTACTACGAGGGCCTCACGCTCGCCGAGATCGGCAATGTGCTGGGCGTGACGGAGAGCCGGGTCAGCCAGATCCACACCAAATCGGTGCTCCAGTTGCGAGCGAAGCTGGCAGGGTTCGGCCGGTGAACGGGCGCCACGACTCCCACCAGGGGCGGTTCGGTACGTAGAGTGTCGATGTGCCAAGGATTCGAGCGGCCTCCGTGGCCGAGCACCGGTCGATGCAACGAGCCGCCCTGCTGGACGCGGCCCGCTCCCTGCTGTCCGAGGGCGGAACGGAGGCGCTGACCTTCCCGGCCCTGGCCGAGCGGACGGGTCTCGCGCGCTCGTCCGTCTACGAGTACTTCCGTTCCCGGGCCGCGGTGGTCCAGGAACTCTGCGAGGTCGACTTCCCCGTCTGGGCCGCCGAGGTCGAGGCGGCCATGGAGTCGGCGGAGGCGCCCGAGGCCAAGGTCGAGGCGTACGTCCGCAAACAGCTGGAGCTGGTCGGCGACCGGCGGCACCGTGCCGTCGTCGCGATCTCGCAGAGCGAACTGGACGCCGCCGCCCGCGAGAAGATCCGCAACGCCCACCACGGCCTGGTCACGATGATCGTCCAGGCCCTCGCCGACCTGGGCCACGAAACCCCGCGCCTGGCGGCGATGCTCCTCCAGGGCGTCGTGGACGCCGCGGCCCGCATGGAACTCGGCGACATGGGCCCCATGGGCGCCCCGACAGCCATCAGCGACGCAGCGGTCACGATGGCCCTCCAGGGCATCCGAGCCTGACCCCGGCCGCCCCTGCGCCGGACCTCGCGCCCCCACTCCCGCCAACGCCCCCGCACCGCACCCCCACCCACCCCCCTCAAGGCACCGCCACCCCCGCCACCGGCAGCAGCCTCGACGGCCCCCTGCGCAGCAGGCTCAGTGGGTTCAGATACGTGCTCCCGCGCAGCAGGCCCCAGTGGAGGCAGGACGTGGGGCAATGGGGTGGGGTGGGCGGGGGTTCCGCGGTGCCGATCAGCTCGCCCGGTGTTACTTGGTCGCCCGCTCGGACCGAGGCCTGGACCGGTTCGAATGTGGTGCGCAGGGGTGGGGTGCCGGTGTCTGCCAGGGTCAGGGAGATCACTCCGGTTCCGGCCACCCGGCCCGCGAAGGTCACCCGGGCGGGTGCCGGGGCGCGGATCGGTGTGCCGGGGGCCGCCGAGAGGTCGATGCCGCGGTGGCCGCGGCCGTACGGGGTCGACGGGGGCTGCCAGCCGCGCAGGACCACGGGCCGGCCGGGCACCGGCCAGACGGCGGGGCGCGGCGGGGCGCCCGTACGGGGCGCGGGGGCGGCCAGGGCTGCCGTCGAGGTCAGCAGGGCAGCCGAGAGGAGCAGCAGGGCCGGGGGCGCCAGGAGAGCCGAGTGAGGCGTTCGCATGCGGGACACCGTCCCGTGCTCCCGGTGATCATGGCCGGGACCGTGGACTACTGACTGGTTGTGGACACTGCCGTCAGCCGCCGCTCCGCCGTTCCCGTACACTTCTTCTGGCGACCCGGGCGATCGGGTCGACTTCGCACGCCCCGATACGAAGTGGCCGGTCTTGGTCCGATCCTCCGTATCAGCGCCCCTCGGTCCTTTGTGGCAACGGCGCACGCGGGCGTCAGGCGCGGAATCCGTCCGGAATCCGCGGCACAACCGAGAAACCCAAGGAGATACGGCCATGGCCGTCGTCACGATGCGGGAGCTGCTGGAGAGCGGCGTCCACTTCGGTCACCAGACCCGTCGCTGGAACCCGAAGATGAAGCGCTTCATCTTCACCGAGCGCAACGGCATCTACATCATCGACCTGCTCCAGTCGCTGTCGTACATCGACCGCGCCTACGAGTTCGTCAAGGAGACCGTCGCCCACGGCGGCACGGTCATGTTCGTCGGCACCAAGAAGCAGGCGCAGGAGGCCATCGCCGAGCAGGCCACCCGCGTCGGCATGCCGTATGTCAACCAGCGCTGGCTGGGCGGCATGCTCACCAACTTCTCCACCGTCTACAAGCGTCTGCAGCGCCTCAAGGAGCTTGAGCAGATCGACTTCGAGGACGTCGCGTCCTCCGGTCTGACCAAGAAGGAGCTGCTGGTCCTCTCCCGCGAGAAGGCCAAGCTGGAGAAGACCCTCGGCGGTATCCGCGAGATGCAGAAGGTGCCCAGCGCCGTCTGGATCGTGGACACCAAGAAGGAGCACATCGCGGTCGGCGAGGCCCGGAAGCTCAACATCCCGGTCGTCGCCATCCTCGACACCAACTGCGACCCCGACGAGGTCGACTACAAGATCCCGGGCAACGACGACGCGATCCGCTCCGTCACCCTGCTCACCCGTGTGATCGCCGACGCCGTCGCCGAGGGCCTCATCGCCCGTTCCGGCGTCGCCACCGGTGAGAAGGGCGAGAAGGTCGTGGGCGAGCCGCTCGCCGCGTGGGAGCGTGACCTGCTCGAGGGCGAGAAGAAGGACGAGGCTCCGGCCGCCGAGGCCGCTGCCGAGGCCCCCGCCGCTGAGGCGCCGGCCGCTGAGGCCCCGGTCGAGGCCCCCGCTGCCGAGGCCCCCGCTGCCGAGGCTCCGGTCGCCGAGGCGCCGGCCGCCGAGGGCGAGCAGGCCTGATCCGTCAGGGGGACGGCGGGGGCGGCGACATCCAGTCCGCCCCCGCCGTTCACCCGTAGGTCAGCGGCGGGCCGTCGGCCCCGGATACGCCGGACCGCGGACACCCTGATCTTCGATCTTCCAGACCTCGAGAAAGACTCACAGACTCATGGCGAACTACACCGCCGCCGACGTCAAGAAGCTCCGCGAGCTCACCGGCGCCGGCATGATGGACTGCAAGAAGGCGCTGGACGAGGCCGACGGCAACGTCGAGAAGGCCGTCGAGGCGCTGCGCATCAAGGGCCAGAAGGGCGTCGCCAAGCGCGAGGGCCGCTCCGCCGAGAACGGCGCCGTGGTCTCCATCATCGCCGACGACAACTCCTCCGGCGTGCTGGTCGAGCTGAAGTGCGAGACGGACTTCGTCGCCAAGGGCGACAAGTTCCAGGCCGCGGCCCGCGCCATCGCCGAGCACGTCGTGAAGGCCGCCCCGGCCGACCTCGAGGCGCTGCTCGCCTCCGAGATCGAGCCCGGCAAGACCGTCCAGGCGTTCGTCGACGAGGCCAACGCCAACCTCGGCGAGAAGATCGTCCTGGACCGTTTCGCGCAGTTCACCGACGGCTTCGTCACCGCGTACATGCACCGCACGATGCCCGACCTGCCCCCGCAGATCGGTGTTCTCGTCGAGTTCGACAAGCTGACCGATGAGACTGGTGCTGTCGCCAAGGGCATTGCTCAGCACATTGCCGCCTTCGCGCCGAAGTACCTCTCCAAGGAGGACGTGCCGGCCGACGTCGTCGAGTCCGAGCGCCGGATCGCCGAGGAGACCACGCGCGCCGAGGGCAAGCCCGAGGCCGCCCTCCCCAAGATCGTCGAGGGTCGTCTCAACGGCTTCTTCAAGGACGCGACGCTGCTCGGTCAGCCGTACGCGCTCGACAACAAGAAGTCCGTCCAGAAGGTCCTGGACGAGGCCGGTGTCACCCTGAAGCGCTTCACGCGCATCAAGGTCGGCATCTGAGTCCGTACCGCGAGCGGCGCGCCGTCCCGATAGGGTCGGAGACAGTCGTCCGGGTACGCCGTCACGCGGGCGCGTGACGGACGACAGCAGATCTGACGAGGAGGCCATTGCCGAGGACGGGCAGCGAAAAGCGACCCCACCGGCAATGGCCTTCTTCGTATGTGCACGACGTAAAAGAGGCGGGATCCCCATGACCACCAAGGCCCAGAAGAGCGACGACGGCAAAGTACACGGCCGGTTTCTGCTGAAGCTGTCCGGGGAGGCATTCTCGGGCGGCGGGGGCCTGGGCGTCGATCCCGACGTGGTGCACGCCATCGCCCGCGAGATCGCCGCCGTCGTCCGGGACGGCGCACAGATCGCCGTCGTCATCGGCGGCGGCAACTTCTTCCGCGGCGCCGAGCTCCAGCAGCGCGGCATGGACCGCGCCCGTTCGGACTACATGGGCATGCTCGGCACCGTGATGAACTGCCTCGCCCTCCAGGACTTCCTGGAGAAGGAGGGCATCCAGTCCCGGGTGCAGACCGCCATCACCATGGGCCAGGTCGCCGAGCCGTACATCCCGCTGCGCGCCGTACGCCATCTGGAGAAGGGCCGTGTGGTGATCTTCGGCGCCGGTATGGGCATGCCGTACTTCTCCACCGACACCACCGCCGCCCAGCGCGCCCTGGAGATCGACGCCGAGGCCCTGCTGATGGGCAAGAACGGTGTGGACGGGGTCTACGACTCCGACCCGAAGACCAACCCGGACGCCGTCAAGTTCGACTCCCTCGGCTACGGCGAGGTCATCACCCGTGACCTCAAGGTCGCCGACGCCACCGCCATCACCCTGTGCCGCGACAACAAGCTGCCTATCCTCGTGTTCGAGCTGGTGACGGCCGGGAATATCGCACGGGCCGTCAAGGGTGAGAAGATCGGCACGCTCGTGGGTGACCAGGGCAGCCGGCACTGACCGGTCGGTCACGGGCCGCGGCCGTGGGATGGACAATGTCCTGACGGTCGGGAACCGTGCAGGAAGAAGACGCGACGCAGCCGGCCGCCGCCCCACCGAGGAACCGCAGCCGGGCCTTACTCAAGACACGCAGGAGCAAGTGGTGATCGAAGAGACCCTCCTCGAGGCCGAGGAGAAGATGGAGAAGGCCGTCGTGGTCGCCAAGGAGGACTTCGCCGCGATCCGCACCGGCCGTGCGCACCCGGCGATGTTCAACAAGATCGTGGCCGACTACTACGGTGCGCCGACGCCGATCAACCAGCTGGCCTCGTTCTCCGTGCCGGAGCCGCGCATGGCGGTCGTCACCCCGTTCGACAAGACCGCGCTGCGCAACATCGAGCAGGCGATCCGCGACTCCGACCTGGGCGTCAACCCGAGCAACGACGGCAACATCATCCGGGTGGTGTTCCCCGAGCTCACGGAGGAGCGCCGCCGCGACTACATCAAGGTCGCCAAGCACAAGGCGGAGGAGGCCCGCGTCTCCATCCGCTCCGTGCGCCGCAAGTCCAAGGACGCCATCGACAAGCTGATCAAGGACGGCGAGGTCGGCGAGGACGAGGGCCGCCGCGCTGAGAAGGAGCTCGACGACCTCACGGCGAAGTATGTCGCCCAGGTGGACGAGCTCCTCAAGCACAAGGAATCGGAACTGCTCGAAGTCTGATGAACGACTCTTCCTGGGGGGCGCCGCCACCGGCCGGGTACTGGGGGCCGTCCGCGCCAGGGCCCGCGCAGGGCCCCGTGCACGGACCGGTCCCGGGGGCCGTGCCGGCGGTCCCCGCGTACGATGCGCCTGAGGCGCAGCAGACTCGCCCCATGCCCATCGTGCCCGACGTACCCGCGTACGGCGGAGACCAGGATGCCGGCCGGGGGGCCGTTCGGACGAGCGGCCCCTTGTTCCGAGACGAGCAGAATCCGGAGCCCATGCCCGACGCCCCGCAGCCGGCGCCCGCCCCGCAGAAGAAGAGCGCGGGCCGGGACCTCGGCGCGGCCATAGGCGTCGGCGTCGGTCTCGGCGCCCTGGTCGTCGCGTCCCTGTTCGTCGTCAAGGCGGTCTTCGTCGGCGTCGTCGCCGTCGCCGTCGTGGTCGGCCTGTGGGAGCTGACCAGCAGGCTCCAGGAACGCAAGGAGATCAAGGCGCCCTTGGTGCCGCTCGCGGTCGGCGGCGCCGGGATGGTCGTCGCCGGGTACGCGGGCGGAGCGCAGGGCGCCTGGGTGACGATGGCGTTCACCGCGCTCGCGGTCCTGGTCTGGCGGATGGGACAGCCGCCGGAGGGCTATCTGAAGGATGTGACGGCGGGCGTCTTCGCGGCGTTCTACGTCCCGTTCCTCGCCACGTTCGTCGCCATGATGCTCAAGGCGGACGACGGCCCCTGGCGGGTGCTGACCTTCCTGCTGCTGACCGTCGTCAGCGACACCGGCGCCTACGCCGTCGGCTGGCGCTTCGGCCGGCACAAGCTCGCCCCGCGCATCAGCCCCGGCAAGACCCGCGAGGGTCTGCTCGGCGCCGTGGGGTTCGCCATGGTGGTGGGCGCGCTGTGCATGCAGTTCGTCGTCGACGACGGCGCCTGGTGGCAGGGCCTGCTGCTGGGGCTGGCGGTCGCCGTCAGCGCCACGCTGGGCGACCTCGGCGAGTCGATGATCAAGCGGGACCTGGGCATCAAGGACATGGGCACCCTGCTGCCGGGCCACGGCGGCATCATGGACCGGCTCGACTCGCTGCTGCCGACCGCGCCGGTGGCGTGGCTGCTGATGGTGGCGTTCGTCGGCTCGGCTTGAGACGGGTTTCGGCCTGAGGCGGGTTAGCCCGAGTCGGGCTCTGCCTGAAGGGGGTTCGGGCCGAGTCGGGCTCTGCCTGAAGCGGGCGGCCTGAAGCGGGCTCGGCCCCAGACCGGCTCGGCCCCAGACCGGCCCGGCCCCAGACCGGCCCGGCCCCAGACCGGCCCGGCCCCAGACCGGCCCGGCCCCAGACCGGCCCGGCCCGAGGTGGCGCTCTCCGCCGCGACCGCGACCGACCCTGCCCGCCCCGGGGATGGCCCAAGCGGCGGGCAAGTGGGACGATTCGGGAGTAAGCCCTCAACGGGGACCACCCGAAAGGAGGGCGCCATGTCCGCCTTCCATGACGAGTTCGACCTGGACCGCCGTCCCGAGGACGTCTGGGCCTATGTCATCGAACCCTCCCACCTGCCGGAATGGCAGGCCAGCGCGGTGTCCGCGGAACCGCTCGACGACCGCCCCTTCGGCCTCGGCTCCAAGGTCCGCGTCGTACGGCACGTAGGCCGCCGCACGATCCCGATGACCATGGAGTGCACCGAGTACGAGCCGGGCCACGCCTGGACGGTGCGCGGTATCGACGGCCCGGTCCGGGGAGTGTTCCACGGCGAGGTCGCCCCCCTCGACGACGGCCGCCGTACGCATATGACGATGGACCTCGATTTCGAGGGCCACGGCATCGGCAAGGTGCTGCTCCCGCTGCTGGTCCGCCCCCAGGCCCGCCGTGAGATGCCCCGCAACGAGCAGCTCCTCAAGGACCACCTGAGGCCCACCGCGGCCTGACGGGTGCGGTGACGCGGGTGCGGTGACGGATACCGCACGGGTACAGACAGCACGGGTACAGACAGCACGGCCGCAGCACGGGTGCCGCACGGGCCTCCGGTCGCCGGGCACAGGCCACCGGAGTCGATCTGCGACACTGATAGCACCATGCCCAAGCCCGGAGAAGTCACCCTCATCGTGCCCCGCGGTGCCCGCCCGCCGCGGCATCTCGCCGATCTCACGCCCGCCGAGCGCAAGGAGGCGGTGGCCCAGGCGGGCGAGAAGCCGTTCCGCGCCAAGCAGCTCTCGCAGCACTACTTCGCGCGGTACGCGCACGACCCCGAGGAGTGGACGGACATCCCCGCCGCCTCGCGCGGCAAGTTGCGCGAGGCGCTGTTCCCGGATCTGATGACGGTCGTCCGGCATGTCTCCACCGACCAGGGCACCACACGCAAGACGCTGTGGCGGCTGTTCGACGGCACCCTCGTCGAGTCGGTGCTGATGCGCTACCCGGACCGGGTGACCATGTGCATCAGCTCACAGGCCGGCTGCGGGATGAACTGCCCGTTCTGCGCGACCGGGCAGGCGGGCCTCGACCGCAATCTGTCCGCCGCCGAGATCGTGCACCAGATCGTCGACGGGATGCGCGCCCTGCGGGACGGCGAGGTGCCCGGAGGCCCGGCGCGGCTGAGCAACATCGTCTTCATGGGTATGGGTGAACCGCTGGTCAACTACAACCGGGTGGTGCGGGCCATCCGCGCGCTCACCGACCCCGCGCCGGACGGGCTGGGCCTCTCGCAGCGCGGGATCACCGTCTCGACGGTCGGCCTGGTGCCCGCCATCCGCCGGTTCGCCGACGAGGGCTTCAAGTGCCGGCTGGCGATCTCCCTGCACGCCCCCGACGACGAGCTGCGCGACACCCTCGTCCCGCTGAACACGCACTACTCGGTCCGTGAGGTCCTGGACGCCGGATGGGAGTACGTCGAGAAGTCCGGCCGCCGGCTGTCCATCGAGTACGCCCTGATCCGGGACATCAACGACCAGGCGTGGCGCGGTGACCGGCTCGGCCGCCTCCTCAAGGGCAGGCCCGTGCACGTCAATCTGATCCCGCTCAACCCGACGCCCGGCTCGAAGTGGACCGCGTCGCGGCCCGAGGACGAGAAGGCGTTCGTCGAGGCGATCGCGGCGCACGGGGTTCCGGTGACCGTCCGGGACACCCGCGGCCAGGAGATCGACGGAGCCTGTGGTCAGCTCGCGGCCACCGAGCGGTAGCCTCTGGCAGCCACCGAGCGGTAGCCTCTCGCGGCCACGAGCGGTAACCTCTCGCGGCACCGAGCGGTAATCTTGGGCCGTCGGCACCAGCGGGTGCCGACGTCACATCTCCATATGGCATCACATCTCCATATTCCGACAGGGGAGCGCCACAGCGCTGAGAGTGCGGCACCCGGGCCGCAGACCCTCTGAACCTCGCCCAGGTCATTCTGGGTAGGAAGTTCGGTCATCACTCGAGCTGTTGCGCCCTGCCCGGGCACCGGCGGATCTCCTCCGCGGGCGCCCGGGCAGGGCCGCGTCTCTTCCTGGTCACCCCCAGGAGGAATTCAGTGCAGTACAGAACGTGTGTCGCCGCCGCGACCGGCCTCGGCCTGGTGGCGATCGCCACGCTGTCCGCGTGCGCGTCGTCCGACACGAAGAGTTCCACGAGTTCCACGAGTTCCAAGACCGTGACCCTCGTCAGCCACGACTCATGGGCCGTGTCCAAGAGCGTGCTCAAGGACTTCGAGAAGCAGTCCGGCTACACCGTCAAGGTGCTGGAGAGCGGCGACGCCGGGCAGGCCGTCAACAAGGCGATCCTGACCAAGGACAACCCGCAGGGCGACGTCTTCTTCGGCGTCGACAACACCCTGCTCTCCCGCGCCCTCGACAACAGCCTCTTTCAGCCGTACCAGGCCAAGAACCTCGCCTCGGTCGGCGCCGCCTACCAGCTCGACCAGGCCAAGCACCGCGTCACACCGATCGACTACGGCGACATCTGCGTCAACTACGACAAGGCGTACTTCAGCAAGCACAAGCTGACCCCGCCGCAGTCCTTCGACGACCTGGCCGAGCCGCAGTACAAGAACCTCCTCGTCACCGAGAATGCCTCCACCTCCTCGCCCGGCCTCGGCTTCCTGCTCGCCACCGCCGCCCATTACGGCGACGGAGGCTGGACGGGCTACTGGAAGAAGCTCAAGGCCAACGGCGTCAAGGTGGTCGACGGCTGGGACCAGGCCTACAACCAGGAGTTCTCCGGATCCGCCGGCGGCAAGAAGGCCAAGGGCGACCGGCCGCTCGTCGTGTCGTACGCCTCCTCGCCGCCCGCCGAGGTCGTCTTCGCCGAACCGCGGCCGAAGACCGCGCCGACCGGGGTGTCGTACGGCACCTGCTTCCGGCAGATCGAGTTCGCCGGGCTGCTGAGCAACGCGAAGAACACCGAGGGCGGCAAGGCGTTCATCGACTTCCTGCTGTCCAAGGAGTTCCAGCAGGACATGCCGCTCAACATGTTCGTCTACCCGGTCGTGAGCGGGGCGGCGGTGCCCGCCGAGTTCACGCAGTACGGCCAGGCCGCCAAGGATCCCGAGACCATGACGCCCGGCAAGATCGCCGCCAACCGCGACCAGTGGGTCAAGTCGTGGACGTCACTCGTCCTGAAGTAGCTTCCCGGGCCGCCGAGGAGGGCCGTACGACGCGGCGGCCACGGGCCGGGAGCAGCGCGGCGCGGCTGGGGCTGCTGGTCCTGCCCGTCGCGTTCTTCGGCGTGTTCTTCGCCTACCCCGTCGCCGCGATCACGGCCCGCGGGCTGCACACCGGCGGGTCCTGGCACCTCGGCCGGATCCCGGAGGTCGTCACCGACCCCGGGATCCGGCACGTCCTGTGGTTCACCGTCTGGCAGGCGCTCGCGTCCACCGCGCTGACCCTGCTGATCGCGTTGCCCGCCGCCTATGTCTTCGCGCGCCTGGACTTCCCGGGCAAGCAGGTGCTGCGGGCCGTGGTCACCGTGCCGTTCGTGCTGCCCACGGTCGTCGTCGGTACGGCGTTCCTCGCGCTGGTCGGCCGCGGCGGGCTCCTCGACCAGCTCTGGGGCGTACGGCTCGACACCACCGTGTGGGCGATCCTGCTCGCGCACGTCTTCTTCAACTACGCCGTCGTCGTCCGCACGGTGGGCGGACTGTGGGCGCAACTCGACCCGCGGCAGGAGGAGGCGGCGCGGATGCTCGGCGCCTCGCCGTTCGCCGCGTGGCGGAAGGTCACCCTGCCCGCGCTGGCCCCGGCTGTGGCCGCCGCCGCGCTGATCGTCTTCCTGTTCACCTTCACCTCCTTCGGCGTCGTCCAGATCCTCGGCGGCCCCACGTTCTCGACCCTGGAGGTCGAGATCTACCGGCAGACCTCCGAGATCTTCGACCTGTCCACGGCAGCCGTCCTCACCCTCGTCCAGTTCGCGGCGGTCGGCGCGATCCTCGCCGTGCATGCCCGGACGGTACGGCGCCGGGAGAGCGCGCTGCGGCTGGTGGACGCCTCCGTCACCGCCCGCCGGCCGCGCGGCGCCGGCCAGTGGGCGCTGCTCGCCGGAGTCCTCGCCACCGTCGCCGTGCTGCTGGTGCTGCCGCTCGCCGTCCTGGTCCAGCGGTCCCTCGGCGCGCCGGACTTCGGCTACTACCGTGCCCTCACCCGTGACGACGGCGGGACCTTCCTGGTCGCGCCCATCACCGCGATCGGCACCTCGCTCCAGTACGCCCTCGCCGCCACCGGTATCGCCGTCCTCATCGGCGGCCTCGCCGCCGCGGCCCTGGCCCGGCGCGACGCCGGACGCCTGGTGCGCGGGTTCGACATGCTGCTGATGCTGCCGCTCGGCGTCTCCGCGGTCACCGTCGGCTTCGGCTTCCTGATCGCGCTCGACGAACCGCCGCTGGATCTGCGCTCCTCGTGGATCCTGGTGCCGCTCGCCCAGGCGCTGGTCGGCGTGCCCTTCGTGGTGCGGACCATGCTGCCGGTGCTGCGCGCCGTGGACACCCGGCTGCGGGAGGCGGCGGCGGTGCTCGGGGCGTCGCCGTGGCGGGTGCGGCGGGAGGTCGATCTGCCGATGGTGCGGCGGGCGCTGCTGGTCGCCGCCGGGTTCGCGTTCGCCGTGTCGCTGGGCGAGTTCGGCGCGACCGTGTTCATCGCGCGGCCCGACCGGCCGACCCTCCCGGTGGCGGTGGCCCGGCTGATCGGACGGCCCGGTGATCTCAACTACGGCCAGGCGATGGCCCTCTCGACGATTCTGATGCTGGTGTGCGCGGTGGCGCTGCTCGTCCTGGAGCGCCTGCGCACCGACCGGACGGGGGAGTTCTGATGCTGCTGAGCCTGAAGGGCGCGACGGTACGGTTCGCAGGGCGGCCGGT
Organism: Streptomyces sp. YIM S03343; assembly: GCF_054729195.1. NCBI lineage: Bacteria > Bacillati > Actinomycetota > Actinomycetes > Kitasatosporales > Streptomycetaceae > Streptomyces > Streptomyces sp. YIM S03343. The sequence goes on along the minus strand of NZ_JBPUKX010000001.1, from coordinate 2,662,725 downwards.
GCTGGACGCCGTCGACCTCGATGTCGCCGAGCACGAGGTGGTGTGCGTGCTCGGGCCCAGCGGCAGCGGCAAGTCCACGCTGCTGCGAACCGTGGCCGGGCTGCAACCCCTCGACGCCGGGCGGGTGCTGCTCGACGGGCGGGACCAGTCGGGAGTGCCCGCGCACCGGCGCGGGGTCGGGCTGATGTTCCAGGACCACCAGCTCTTCCCGCAGCGCGACGTGGGCGGCAACGTCGCGTTCGGGCTGCGGATGCACGGCGCCTCACGCGGCGGACAGGCTGAGCGGGTCGCCGAGTTGCTGGACATGGTCGGGCTGCCCGGCGCCGCCCGGCGGGCCGTGGCCGCGCTGTCCGGCGGTGAGCAGCAGCGTGTCGCCCTGGCCCGGGCCCTCGCGCCGCAGCCCCGGCTGCTGATGCTGGACGAGCCGCTGGGCCAGCTCGACCGCTCGCTGCGGGACCGGCTGGTCGTCGAACTCCGCGAGTTGTTCGGCCGGTTGGGCACCACCGTGCTGGCCGTGACGCACGACCAGAGCGAGGCGTTCGCGCTGGCCGACCGGGTCGTGGTGATGCGGGACGGGCGGATCGCCCAGTCCGGCACGCCCCTTGAGGTGTGGCAGCGCCCGGCGGACGAGTTCGTGGCCCGCTTCCTCGGCTTCGACAACGTCGTGGCGGCGACCGTCGCCGGTACGGTGGCGGTCACTCCGTGGGGCAAGGTCCCGGTGCCCGAGGACGCCCCGCAGGGCGCCCGCACCCTGCTCGTACGGCCCGCCGGGGTACGGCTCGTGGCGGTCGGCGAGGGCCTGCGCTGCACGGTGACCGCCCGCACCTTCAAGGGCACCCATGTCGCGGTCCGGCTGCGCCCCGAGGACGGCGGCCCGCCCCTGGAGGCGGCCTGCGCGCTGCGGGAGGCGCCGGAGCCCGGGGCGGCGGTCGGCGTGGAGTTCGACGCGTCCGAGGCCGTCGTACTGGACTGACCTGCTCGTGAACCGCGCCCCGTCCGTCAACGCACATGCGGCCCGCCCCCGTTGAAGGGAACGGGCCGCACGCGACCTCGGACTACGGCGTATCAGCGACCGTTGTTCGCACCGCGACGGCGCATGCCGTAGAACACGGCACCGCCGCCGACGATGACCAGGGCGGCCGCGATGCCGGCGATCAGACCGGTGTTGGAGCTCGCACCGGTCTCGGCGAGGTTGGAGTCACCGGCCGCCGGAGAGGGCGCGTTGCTCGCGGTGCCCGCGGGCGCGGTGCTCGAACTCTCGGAGGCGGACGGGGTCGGGGTGTTGGACCCGGCCGGGGTGGAGGCGGACTGCGACGGCGACGCCGAGTCCGACTGGCTGGGAGAGGGGGTCGGGGTGTCCTCGGTCGTGCAGGCCTTGGACGGGGTGGTCAGGTTCGGCTTGATGTCCTGGTCGACGACGTTGCCGGCCTTCACATGGACGCGGTAGACGGCGTTGGGCTGCCAGTCCTCTTCGAAGGTGATGGCGACACCCTCGCGCGAGCCCTTGACGTTCGTCGGCTTGCCGACCTGCTTGGCGTCGGCGCCGTTGTTCTCCAGGAACACGGTGACGACAGCGGGGGTGCCGGAGGCGTCCTTGTCGGTGACGGTGATGACACCCTTGGAGCCGTTGCACGTGGCTTCGGCGGAGAACTCACTGATGTTGCACGCGAGCGCGCTTCCGGCGGCGCTCAGCGCGAGCGCGGCCGAGCCGGCGGCGACACCGAGGATGCGCACGGAGCGTGCGGTGCGGCGGGATATGGAAGTGATGGCCACTGTGCCCTTCACGGGATGCGCAATTGCGGGGGGCTGAGGGGGCGGTGACAGCGACGCCACGGCACGCGCGGGACCTGTCCCTCGGACCCGGGCAGCACTGAGGTTCCACCACCCCCAGGTGACTCACAGGTCTATAAGGACGCCGTAAGGGGTGTCAACGTCAATGTCCGCAAAGGGTGTTGACTTTACCCTCTCATTGCCCGGCGAGACGTTTCAACGCCTCCGGAGCCTCCTCGATCCGGTCGACAAGGGCTATATGGGACTCCATCGCCCGCCCGCGGGCCAGAGCCTGCAACAACGGCCAGGCGGGAAGCCGTTCGGTCCAGTGCGCCCGGTCGACGAGCACCATCGGAGTGGGCTCGCCGCGCGACTCGTAGTAGTTCGGCGTCCCGTTGTCGAAGATCTCCTGTACGGTCCCGGCGGCGCCCGGCAGGAACACCACCCCGGCGTTGGAACGGGCCAACAGGCCGTCCTCGCGGGTGGCGTTGGCGAAGTACTTGGCGATGTGCGAGGCGAACGCGTTCGGCGGCTCATGGCCGTAGAACCAGGTCGGGATACCGACGGACGACTCGCCGTCCGGCCACCGCTTGCGCACGTCGAAGGCGGCGCCCGCCCAATCACTCACCGACGGTGCGAAGTTGGGTGCCGCCGCCAGCAGCGGGAGCGCCTCGTCGAGCGCGGAATCGTCGAACGGGGCAAGGTACGCACCGAGGTTGGCCGCCTCCATGGCGCCGGGGCCGCCTCCGGTGGCCACCGTGTAGCCGGCGCGGGCCAGTTCACGGCCGAGGTGCGCGGCAGCGCCGTACCGCGCCGTCCCGCGCGCCATCGCGTGACCGCCCATCACGCCCACCACCCGTGCCCCGACGAGGAGTTCGTCGAGCGCGTCGGAGACGGCGTCGTCGTGGACGGCACGCAGCATCGACGCGAAGACGTCGCCGTCGGCCTTCGTCCGCTGGAACCAGGCGTACGCGCGGGCGTCCGGTGTCGCCTCGTAGCCGTCCTTGCCGAGCGACTCGAACAGTTCCTCGGGGGTGTAGACGAACCCCCGGTACGGGTCGAAGGGCAGTCCGGGCACCGGCGGGAACACCAGGGCCCCGGCGGACCGCACCCGGGCGGCCGCGTCGGGGTCCATGGGGCAGCCGAGGAACACGGCGCCCTCGGTGTCCAAGGTGAGCAAGTCCGTTGTGCGGCCGGTCAGATCGACGGCCTGCACTCGGTACCGGGCGAGCGTGCCCTCGGCGGCGACGACCTCGTCGAACTCGGCGAGGGACTCTATCTCGCGGTCGTGGGCGGCGCGATGGGGTTGGGCGGGTATCGGAAGCACCCGCCCACTCTAGGTGTCCCCTCTGGGTGTCCCCTCTACGAGGACGGTCGGTTCAGCCCTGTACCGCCGCCGGGTCCATCCACATGATCTCCCAGGTGTGGCCGTCGATGTCGTCGAAGGAACGGCCGTACATGAAGCCGTGGTCCATCGCCTCCGAGGTGGCTGTGCCGCCCGCCGCGATCGCCTTGTCGACCAGCTCGTCGACCTTCTCGCGGCTCTCGGCGCTCAGACACAGCAGGACCTCGCTGGTCCGGGCGGAGTCGGCGATCTCCTTGTCCGTGAAGTCCGAGTAGCGCTGCTTGCTCAGCAGCATCGCGACGATCGTGTCGCTGATCACGACGCAGACGGAGTCGTCGGTGGTGAACTGCGGATTGATCGTGTAGCCGAGCTCGGTGAAGAACTTCTTCGACGCGTCGACGTCGTCGATGGGCAGGTTCACGAAGATCATCTGCTGGTACATGGGGCCTCCCGTGGCATCGTGCCGTTCACCGCCGTGTGGCTTCCGGTGGCTTCCGATGGCGTTCAGCGGTGTTCGGTGGTGTTCGGTGGTCTGTTCGGTGGGTAGACCCGGGGCCGCCGAAGAACTCATCGGCGGTCCGGGAATTCCCGTCGCCGGACGCGCCTACGACGTCAGCGGGAGCGCCGCGAGGGACGCCACGGCCACGGTGAGCGGCCCGAACACGGCGAGCAGCGCACCCGCGCGCAGCAGCGCCGCGCTGCGCAGCAGCGTCGCCGGGGCGCCGAGCCGCAGCAGGGCCGCCATGGTGTCCGCGCGGGCCAGCCTGGCCTCCACGGCGGCGGTCAGCAGCGTCGCGACCGTGCACCCGGTGACGAGCAGCGCGCCCAGGACGGTCAGCGGGCCGAACGCGGGGCCGCCCGGACCGTGCAGCGTGCTCATCGCGTACCCGCCCGCCGTCACCGCGCACACCACGCCCAGCGGACGGCCGATCCGGTGCGCCTCCGCCATCAGGACTCGTCCGCCGAGCAGCCGGAGGGGGCCGGGGCGCACGGCCTGGAGCAGCCGACCGGAGAGATACGTCAGCCCGGGACCGGCCAGGGCCAGCCCCAGCGCGGTCAGCAGCCAGCCGACGAGCACCCCGGCGGGGCCGCCCGCGAGCCCGCCGGGCATGGTCACCCCGCCCGGCGCGGAGGCGCGGCCCGCATAGGACTCCACGGTCAGCCCGGCGGCGGTGACGGCGATCCCCCAGGGCAGTCCACGGGGTGCTTCGTGCGGCGCCGGCTGCGGCGGCGCGGGCGTTGGCACGGCGGGGAGGGCCCCGGCCCAGGCGGGGGGTGCGGGCGCCGGGTCTGCCGCGTCCGCCGAGCCCGCCGCGCTTTCGGGCGAGGGCGAGGACGAGGACGAGGCCGACGGCGACGGCGGGGGCGGGACCGAAGTGCCGGTTCCGGCGCCGTCAACGGCCCCCTCACCGGCCCGGCCCGCGCCCTGCCCCGGCCCGCGCCGCCAGCCGAAACGCCCGTACGACGCTGCCGTACCGCCACCCGCCGGCCTCCGCCGCTTCTCCCGTGGCCGCAGGACCATCGCCACCGCCAGCGACGCCGTCACCGGTGGCAGCGCGAGGAGGGTCACCGCGCCCGGCACCGGAAGGGGCAGGCCTGCCGCGAGGAAGTCGGTGGCGGCCGTGCCGGCGAGCGGCAGGGCGGTGAGGTCGCCGCGCAGCTGGAGGAAGCAGAGCAGGGCGACCGCCGAGCCCAGCGTGCCCGCGAGGGCGGTCGTGGTCGCCGAGACGGCCATCAGCCGCCCCGGGCCCAGCCCGATCGCGGACAGTCCGGGGCGCGGCCGGGTGCCGGGGTCGGTGCGGGCCACCGCGACCGCGAGGTACACGGTGGCGGCCAGCGGCACCGCACACCAGGCGAGCCGCAGCGCCGACGCGCCGGCCGCCTGCGGATGGCCCACCGCGTGGCCGAGCACGCACAGCAGCAGGAAGGCGGTGCCCGCCGACGCCACCGCCACCAGCAGCCGGCGCAGTTGTACGGCGGGCCGCGCGCCGCGGCTCAGACGGAGAGCGAGCACGCGGCCCGGCCCTCCGTCTCGGTGACCGGTGGCAGATGCACGGTCGTCACGCACCGCCCGTCCAGCAGCGGCACCGTGCGGTCGGCGAGCGCCGCGGTCTCCGCGTCGTGGGTGGCGAGCACGACGGTGATGCCGTGCGAGCGGGCCGCCGTGGTGAGCGTGCGCAGCACATGCCCGCGGTCGGCGCGGTGCAGCGGGGCCGTCGGCTCGTCGGCGAACAGCACCGTGGGGGAGGGGGCGAGGGCCCGTGCGATGGAGACGCGCTGGCGCTCGGCCTGCCGCAGTTCGCCGGGGCGTTTGCGGGCCGTGTCACCGACGTCGAGACGGTCCAGCCACTCCTCGGCCGCCGTCCTGGCCCGGCGGCGGCTGGTGCCGCGCAGCATCAGGGGCAGAGCGGTGTTCTCCCAGACGGTCAGCTCGGGCACCAGCACCGGCGCCGGGTCGATCCAGCCGAAGCGGTCGCGGCGCAGCCGTTCCCGGGCGAGCGGGCCCATGGTGTGCACCGGCTTGCTGTTGAACCACACTTCGCCCCGCTGCACCCGCGCGAGCCCCGACAGACAGCGCAGCAGCGTTGTCTTGCCGCTGCCGCGCGGGCCGCCCAGGGCGAGGATCTCGCCCTCGCGGACACCCAGCGAGACACCGCTCAGCGCGGGCGAGCCGTCGGGGTGGGTGAAGTGCAGGGACCGTGTCCAGAGCACGTCGTTGTCCGGCGGGGCCACCATCGCGTACACCTCGGTTCAGATCAGGAATGCCGTACGAAATGCAGTGCGAAATGCCGTGCGAACGCTGTGCGAACGCCGTGTGTGGAAAGCGAAGTCCCCCTTACGGGGGAACGAAGGCAGGGCCGATCGGTCACTGGTGGGCACGCTAGGCAGGCGGCGGCGCCGCACCGGACAGCACGCGGCCCCGGGCCGCCGTTTCTCACTCGAACGGACGGCGCCGGGGCCGGAGTTGTCGCAGGATCAGCCGATCACACCGCGGGCGGTGTGTGCGGCCAGGTTCAGAGCTTCGTCCACGCCTCCGTGAGCGTCGCCCGCAGGATCTGCTCGATCTCGTCGAAGGTCCCCTGGTCGGAGATCAGCGGCGGGGCGAGCTGCACGACCGGGTCGCCGCGGTCGTCGGCACGGCAGTACAGGCCGTTCTCGAAGAGGGCCTTGGAGAGGAAGCCGTAGAGGACGCGCTCGGTCTCCTCCTCGTCGAAGGACTCCTTCGTCGCCTTGTCCTTGACGAGCTCGATGCCGTAGAAGAAGCCGTTGCCGCGGACATCGCCGACGATCGGCAGGTCGTGCAGCTTCTCGAGGGTGGACAGGAACCCGGCCTCGTTGTCGAGGACGTGCTGGTTGATGCCCTCGCGTTCGAAGAGGTCCAGGTTCGCCAGGCCCACGGCCGCGGAGACCGGGTGGCCGCCGAAGGTGTAGCCGTGCAGGAAGGTGTTGCCGCCCTGGTAGAAGGGCTCGGCGAGGCGGTCGGAGACGATGCACGCGCCGATCGGGGAGTAGCCCGAGGTCATGCCCTTGGCGCAGGTGATCATGTCCGGTATGTAGTCGAACTTGTCGCAGGCGAACATGGTGCCGAGGCGGCCGAAGGCGCAGATGACCTCGTCCGAGACGAGCAGCACGTCGTACTTGTCGCAGATCTCGCGCACCCGCCGGAAGTAGCCGGGCGGCGGCGGGAAGCAGCCGCCGGCGTTCTGCACGGGCTCCAGGAAGACCGCGGCGACGGTGTCCGGGCCCTCGAAGAGGATCTGCTGCTCGATCTGGTCGGCGGCCCAGCGGCCGAACGCCTCGGGGTCGTCGCCGTGGATCGGGGCGCGGTAGATGTTGGTGTTGGGGACCTTGTGCGCGCCCGGCACCAGCGGCTCGAAGGGCGCCTTCAGGGCCGGCAGACCGGTGATCGACAGGGCGCCCTGCGGGGTGCCGTGGTAGGCGACCGCGCGGGAGATCACCTTGTACTTGGTCGGCTTGCCGACGAGCTTGAAGTACTGCTTGGCGAGCTTCCAGGCGGTCTCGACGGCCTCGCCGCCGCCCGTGGTGAAGAAGACCTTGTTCAGATCGCCGGGCGCGTGGTGCGCGAGCCGCTCGGCCAGCTCCACGGCCTTGGGGTGGGCGTAGGACCACACCGGGAAGAACGCCAGCTCCTGGGCCTGCTTGAACGCCGTCTCGGCGAGTTCCGTGCGGCCGTGACCGGCCTGGACCACGAACAGACCCGCGAGACCGTCCAGGTAGCGCCTGCCCCGGTCGTCGTAGATGTAGGTGCCCTCGCCGCGGACGATCGTCGGCACAGGGGAGTTCTCGTACGAGGACATGCGGGTGAAGTGCATCCACAGGTGGTCGTACGCGGTTCGGCTGAGGTCCTTCGAGGGCACGGATGAGGTCACGGTTATCGGGTTCCCCACATGTAGGTCTGCTTCTTGAGCTTGAGATAGACGAAGCTCTCGGTGGAGCGCACGCCGGGCAGCGCCCTGATGCGTTTGCTGATGACGTCCAGCAGGTGGTCGTCGTCCTCGCAGACGATCTCGACCAGGACGTCGAACGAGCCCGCGGTCATCACCACGTACTCGACCTCCGGCATGGCGGTCAGCGCGTCGGCCACCGGTTCGAGCTCGCCGTCGACCCTGATCCCGACCATCGCCTGGCGGCGGAAGCCCACGGTGAGCGGGTCCGTCACGGCGACGATCTGCATCACGCCCTGGTCGAGCAGCTTCTGGACGCGCTGGCGCACGGCCGCTTCTGACAGGCCGACGGCCTTGCCGATCGCGGCGTACGGCCGGCGGCCGTCCTCCTGGAGCTGCTCGATGATGGCGAGGGAGACGGCGTCCAGATGGGGGGTGCCGTTCCTGGACTCGCGGGAGTCCCTCGGTTCTGCGCTTCGACTGGCCACGGCCTCACTGTGCACGACCTCTCGACGGTTTCGCAAGGCCGTAGCGATGAAATTCGTTGTTTACGCGGCTGAGACTTGCGGAATCCGTAGTATTGCTCCGATCGAGGGTGTTGAAAACGTGGACCTGACGATTAGGGTGGGTGTCTCAGTGACTGGACGGTCACGCTCGCCGGGACCGGTCAGACCCGCATCCACCCGCAGTGGGAATGCGTGAAGTACCCCGAGGCAACCCCGACCCAACCCGACAGGAGGCCGGCAGTGAGCACCGAGCTGCGTCGTTTGCGCAACCACATCGACGGTGAGTTCCGGGACGCCGCCGACGGACGGACCACCGAGGTGGTCAACCCCGCGACCGGCGAGGCGTACGCGACCGCTCCGCTGTCCGGACCGGCCGACGTGGACGCCGCCATGGCGGCAGCCGCGGCGGCCTTCCCGGGCTGGCGCGACACCACCCCGGCCGAGCGTCAGCGGGCCCTGCTGAAGATCGCCGACGCGTTCGAGGAGCGCGCGGAGGAACTGATCGCCGCCGAGGTGGAGAACACCGGCAAGCCGGTCGGGCTCACCCGCTCCGAGGAGATCCCGCCGATGGTGGACCAGATCCGCTTCTTCGCGGGCGCGGCGCGGATGCTGGAGGGCCGCGCGGCCGGCGAGTACATGGACGGGATGACGTCGATCGTCCGGCGTGAACCGGTCGGCGTCTGCGCGCAGGTCGCGCCGTGGAACTACCCGATGATGATGGCCGTGTGGAAGTTCGCCCCGGCGATCGCGGCGGGCAACACGGTCGTCCTGAAGCCGTCCGACACCACGCCCGCCTCCACCGTCCTGATCGCCGAGATCCTCGGCTCGATCCTGCCCAAGGGCGTCTTCAACGTCATCTGCGGCGACCGCGACACCGGCCGGCTGATGGTCGAGCACCCGACCCCGGCCATGGCCTCCATCACCGGCTCGGTGCGCGCCGGTATGTCGGTCGCCGAGTCCGCCGCCAAGGACGTCAAGCGCGTCCATCTGGAACTGGGCGGCAAGGCGCCAGTCGTCGTCTTCGACGACCTCGACAGCACGGCCATCGCCAAGGCCGTCGAGGACATCTCCGTCGCGGGCTTCTTCAACGCCGGGCAGGACTGTACGGCGGCCACCCGCGTCCTCGTCCACGAGTCCGTCCACGACGAGTTCGTGGCGGCGCTGGCGAAGGCGGCGGCCGAGACGAAGACCGGCCTCCCGGACGACGAGGACGTGCTGTACGGCCCCCTCAACAATCCGAACCAGCTCCAGCAGGTCTCCGGCTTCATCGAGCGGCTCCCTGCCCACGCCAAGGTCGAGACGGGCGGTCACCAGGTCGGCGAGAAGGGCTACTTCTACGCCCCGACCGTTGTCTCCGGCCTCCAGCAGACCGACGAGATCATCCAGCGGGAGGTCTTCGGCCCGGTCATCACCGTCCAGTCCTTCACCGACGAGGACCAGGCCGTCGAGTGGGCCAACGGCGTGGAGTACGCCCTCGCCTCGTCCGTCTGGACCAAGGACCACGGCCGCGCCATGCGCATGTCCAAGAAACTCGACTTCGGCTGCGTCTGGATCAACACCCACATCCCGCTGGTCGCGGAGATGCCGCACGGCGGCTTCAAGAGGTCCGGCTACGGCAAGGACCTGTCGGCGTACGGCTTCGAGGACTACACGCGCATCAAGCACGTGATGACGTCGCTGGAGGGCTGATCTCGGACCCGGTCCGTCATCGCCGGGCGGGCTCAGGAGACGAGCCCGCCCAGTGATCGTCGTGGGTGTCGTGAAATCAGCCCATCCGGCGTTTGAGGAGCGGGGGTACGGGGGCGGAGCCCCCGGGACGGGAAGGGCAGGGGCGGCGGGGGCGAGGAAACCACCCCCCGCACGCGTGGACTTCGCGGCACCGCGGGCGCTTCATGGCGTGACGGGTCGACACGGTGTCGCGCCCCGCCCCCCGCGCTCGACGGGCCGTCCATTGCCCGGTCCCCGGAGGGCCCGGCATCCTTCCCGGATGGCACTCCTCCCGCCCGCCCCCCGGGCCCCCTCCCGCCGTTCGCTGCTGCGCGCCCTCGGCGGCACGGCCGTGCTCGGCGCGCTCGCCGGCTGCGGGGTGCCCGCGGCCTACGTCGCCCCGGGCGACCGCGCCGGCACCGATCTGTCGGCCACCGACAAACGGCTCACCTGGGCGAACTGGCCGCTCTACATCGACACGGACGACGACGACCCGGGCCGCCGCCCCACGCTGGCGGCGTTCGAGAAACGCACCGGCGTCTCCGTCGACTACGTCGAGGAGATCAACGACAACGACGAGTTCTTCGGCAAGATCAGCCCCGCTCTGATGAACCGTCAGCAGACCGGCCGGGACCTGATCGTCGTCAGCGACTGGATGTGCGCGCGGTTCGTACGGCTCGGCTGGGTCGAGGAGATGGACCGCGCCCGCCAGCCGCATGTGACGACGAACCTCGACCCCCTGCTGCGCTCGCCCGCCTTCGACCCGGGCCGCAAGCACACCGTGCCGTGGCAGTCCGGCATCACCGGCATCGCCTACGACCACCACAGACTCGGCCGTGAGATACGGCAGGTGTCGGACCTGTGGGTCGACGACCTCAAGGGCCGGGTCAGCCTGCTCTCCGGTCTGGACGAGGCGTTCGCGCTGCTGATGCAGGGCAACGGCGTGGACGTCACCCGGTGGACGGCCCATGACTTCCACACCGTGTGCGACCAGGTGGAGAGGCAGGTCTCCCGCGGCCAGATCCGCCGCTTCACCGGCAACGACTACACCAAGGACCTGGTCAGCGGAGACGTCCTGGCCTGCCAGGCCTACTCCGGCGACGTCATCCAGCTCCAGGCCGACAACCCCGGCATCCGCTTCGTCGTCCCCGAGGAGGGCGCCGAACTCTGGGCGGACTCCCTGATGATCCCCGACCATGCCCGCCACAAGGCCAACGCCGAGGACCTGATCGACTACTACTACGAACCCGAGGTCGCCGCCGAACTGGCCGCCTGGGTCAACTACGTCTGCCCCGTCCCCGCCGCCCGCGAGGTCCTGGCGAACGCCAAGGACAAGGACACAGCCGCCCTGGCCGACAACCCCCTGATCTTCCCGGACACCACGATGCGCAGCCGCCTCGCGATCGCCCGCGACATCACCTCGACGGAACGCCTGGAGTTCACCAAGCGCTGGAACCGGATCGTGGGGCTGTAACAAGGAGTTCGGGGTCGTCCCGCTGTATGTCGTACGGAAGAAGATCAAGCGGCTGGAGGCACTTACGGCCACTGCGGGGGCCGGGGCGGCGGCTGCCGTCGCGTAGGTCTGACCGGCGGCCCCGGCGTCCTTGGCGGGTTCACCGCATATTCACCATTTGTTAGCGCATTTCTTGACCTCGCACTCGATGCGGGGGAAACTAGCTGGTACGTCGTACGTTTACGCCGTATATGTACGGCCCGCACTCCCGTCTGGAGGCGGTTGAACGATGGATCGCACCCGCACCGACCCTCCGCCCTGCCTGGATCTCAACCGGGCCGTGAGGGAGACCCCGCCCCGTCTCACCGTCGTCGTACCGACCCGCAACGAGAGGGAAGCCGTTCCCCTGCTGCTGCGGGCGCTGGGGCCCGCCTTCGCGGACCTCGGTGCGGAGTTCCTCCTGGTCGACGACAGCGACGACGACACCCCCGCAGTCGCCGCACGGTACGCGGCGGGGTGTCCGGAACCCGTGCGCCTGCTGCATCGGGCGCCCGGGGACCGGGCCGGTGGTCTGTCGGGTGCGGTGCTCGCCGGGGCGCGCCTGGCCCGCGGCAGCTGGGTGCTGGTCATGGACGCCGATCTCCAGCACCCGCCCCGGGCCGCGGCGGCGATCGCCCGGACCGCCCTCGGGCACGACGTGGACATCGTCGTCGGGACACGGCACGCCGGATCAGGCTCCAGCGGCGGGCTCGGCGGCGTGGGACGGGTCGTCGTCTCCACGGGCAGTGCGGTCCTCGCGAAGATGTTCTTCCCGCGCCGGCTGGCCGGGGTCAGCGACCCGATGAGCGGGCTGTTCGCGTTCCGCAAGGACGCCGTCGGCCTGGACCGGCTGGATCCGCTCGGCTTCAAGGTGCTGCTGGAGATCCTGGTCCGCAATCCCGCCGCGCGGGTCGCCGAGGTCGCCTACACCTTCGCGCCGCGTGCCGTGGGCCGCTCCAAGGCGTCCCTCCGCGAAGGGCTCACCTTTCTGCACCATCTGGTGCGGCTGCACCGTTCGTGCCGCCGCGGCGGCGGACAACGCGCCCGGGAATTCCGCCGGTTGCTCGCTTTCGGGTTCGTCGGGCTGACCGGGATCGGCGTCAACACCGCCGCCCTGTGGCTGCTGTTCCACGTGCTGGGCGTGCCGCCCCTGTTCAGTGCGGCGGTGGCCACCCAGGTCTCCACGGCCTGGAACTTCGCCCTCGTCGAAGGCGTCGTCTACCGGGGCGCGGGCAACGGCACCCGTCCCGGCCGAGCCGTCCGCTTCTTCACCCTCAACAACCTTCTGCTGCTCGGACGGCTCCCCGTCCTGGCCCTGCTGATCGGCTGGGGTGCCGGCGTCCTCCCCGCGAACATCCTCACCCTCGTCGGACTGTTTCTGCTGCGCTTCCTGTTCAGCGACCGCGTCATCTACGCCGCCGGCGGCGCCGGTTCCGGCGTACGACGCGACCCGGTGCGCACCCTCGTCGACCCGCAGGCCCTCGCACCCGACCCGGCGTCCACCCCGGCGTCCACGTTCCAGCCCGCGCCTGTCCCGACCTCCACGAACCTGTCCGCGCCCGCTCCGGCCGCGCCCGCTCCGGCCGCGCCCGCTCCGGCCGAGCCCGTGCACCGCCCCCGCCACGCCCACCGCCGCACCCGCTATCTGGCGTACCGTTACGACGTCGCCGGACAGGTCACCATCGGCTCCCAGATCCCGCTGCCCGAGCTGGAGTTCTTCCGCGCCCAGTGGCTGCCGCCGGACTGCGACATCGTCGTACGGGCTGCTGACATCGGCAGCCGCAGGCCGCACCACCGGGCCGCCATGACCGAACTCGCCCGCCCGGCCGACGAACGGCCCACCCGACTGCGCTACGAGGAGCAACTCGGCCGTCTCGGCGCCAACTTCAGCGTCGATCTGGGCGATGCGATCACCGTCGAGGTCAGCCCGCTGCTGGCGCGCTCGCCGCACGTCGTCTACACCAACATCGTCGAGGCGCTGCTGCGCTTCGTGCTGGTGCCGCGCGGCTGGATGCTGCTGCACTCCGCGTGCATCGACCTCGACGGCACCGGTGTGATGCTGTCCGCCCTCACCGACACCGGCAAGACCGCCACGGTCCTCAGACTGCTGCGCGAACACGGCGGCTGCTTCCTCTCCGACGACATGACCCTCGTCGACGCCGCGGGACACGCCCTGTGCTTCCCCAAGCCGCTCACCATCAGCGCCCACACCCTGCGCGCAGTCCACGCCGACGATCTCACCGGCCACGAGTGGACCCGGCTGCGGTGGCAGAGCCGGCTGCACTCCAAGGGCGGCCGCTCGTTCGCCCTGACCCTCGCCCGCCTCAACATCCCCATCATGGCCATCAACGCCGTCACCCAGATCCTGGTGCCGCCGCCCAAGTACGCCGTCGACCGGCTCGTGCCGTGCGCCATCGGCACCGCGACCGTCGTACAGGACCTGTTCGTCATAGAGCGCGGTACGCCCCGGCTCGCCGACATCCCCCACGACGAGGCGGTGGGGCGGCTGCTGGCCAACACCGAGGACGCGTACGGCTTCCCGCCTTTCCGCCAACTGGCGCCCGCCCTCAGCGTCGCCGGGTTCGACCACACCCAACTGCGGCTGAGAGAACGGGAGATCCTGTGCGGCTTCCTCACCGGCGTTCGTGTCAGGGCGCTCGCCTCCGACTGCTTCGGCTGGGCCGACGTGATCCCCCGACTGCTGGCCCGGGACGGTCTGCCGATCCAGGCCACCGGCCAGGTGGACGGCGACCGACGGCCGCACTGGGACTGGCGGTTCGACACCCCGCTCGCCCCGCCGGCCGCCGTCCGCGCGCTGCCCGCCGGAGGCGCCTCATGATGCGGCAGGCCAGAGCACTGCTCACCGGCACGGCCTGCCAGGTCCGCAGCCTGACCGCCCTCACCACAACCCGGCCCGCCCCGCAGGACGCCCACTCCCCGGACGACGCCCACGCCCCACCCCCCGGCCCCCCGGACGGCACCCCCCACCGCCGCCACCGGCTCCCCGCCCGGCTCATCCCCAAGGCCGTCGCCGCGGCCCCCCTCACCGCGATCCTCGCCCTCGCCACGCTGCTGCGCTTCTGGGACCTGAACGCCACCGGCTTCAACAGCGACGAGGCCGTCTACACCGGTACCGCCGCCTCCCTCGCCGGGGACCCCACGCTCCAGCAGTTCTTCCCGGTCTTCCGCGCCCACCCCCTGCTGCTGGCCACCCTCCTGTCCGGCGTCCTCGGCCGCGGCATCGACGACTACTCGGCCCGCGCCGTGACGGCGGCCATCGGGGTGCTGTGCGTGGCCCTCACCTACGGACTGGCCAGACGGCTCTACGGCCCCAGAGCCGCCTCGGCCGCGGCGCTGCTGCTCGCCGTCATGCCGTACCACGTCGTCGTCAGCCGCCAGGTGCTCCTCGACGGGCTGCTGACGCTGTGTGCCACCGGTGCGCTGTACTGCGTGGTCCGGTACGTCGAGAGCGAGCGGGCGGTGTGGCTGGCCGCCGCCGGGGCCGCGCTGGGCGCCACCGTCCTCGCCAAGGAGACCGGTGTGGTGTTCCTCGGCTCGCTGTACGGCTTCTTCGCGTTGACGCGCGGCGTCCCGGTGCGGCCCCGCCCTCTGCTGGGGGGCCTCGCGGCCATGCTCGCCGTGTCCCTCGCGTTCCCGCTGGCGACGGTGGTGTCGGGCCGTCACACGACCGGTCAGAACTATCTGCTCTGGCAGCTGTTCCGGCGCGCCAACCACCACGCCTGGTTCTACGCGTTCACCCTCCCCGGAGCGATCGGCTGGGGCGTGCTCGCCGCAGCGGCGGCCGGGCTGGTGTGGCTGCGGCGCGACGCGACCTGGCGTGAGCCGCTGCTGCTGTGGTGGATCGCCGTACCGCTGGTGTTCTTCACCGTCTGGCCCGTCAAGGGCTACCCCTACCTGCTGCCCCTGACCCCGCCGCTCGCCGTGCTCGGCGGACGCACCGTCGCCGCCGTCGCCCGGCTGCGCCTGCCCCGGCTCGCCCCGGCCGCCGCCCTGCTGGCCGCCCTCGGCCTCGCGGCCTCCCTTGCGGTGCCCGCCGTCCAGCGGATCGATCCCGCGCCCACCGGCACGCAGCTCGCCGGGGCGGGCGGCCTGCCCGGTGGACGGGAAGCCGGACACTGGGTGCGCGACCACGCCCCGCCGGGCGCCCGGCTTCTCGCGGGGGGCCCGTCGCTCGCCAACGTGCTCCAGTTCTACGGCCACCGCCAGGTCTCGGCGCTGTCCGTGACCGGCGGCACACGGCAGCACAACCCGGCGTACGTGCCGGTGCGCAACCCCGACCGCGCACTGCGCGACGGCCGGTTCCAGTACGTCGTATGGGACTCGTACACCGCCGCCCGCTCGCCCTTCTACGGCGACCAGGCCCGCGCACTCGCCGACAAGTACCACGGCATCGCCGTCTACACCGGCGTCGAGCGGGTCCGCTCCGGGAGCGGACATGCGGACCGCGAGACCATCGTGATCTACCGGGTGCGTGCGTCATGACAGCCCCTCACCTGCCCGCCACGAAGGCCCGGCGTCGGCTGCCGACCGCGCCGGCCGCTCTGGCCGCGCTGGCCGCTCTGGCCGCCGCCCTGCTGGTGCTGACGCTGATCCCGGCGACCGCCGCGCACGCGGCCCGGCAGCCGGAGCCCCGGCCCGTCACCCCCATCCGGCACTTCCTCTTCCTCATGCAGGGCGGCCGGACCTTCGACAACTACTTCGGCACCTACCCCGGCGCCGACGGATTCCCGCGCGGCACCTGCCAGCCCCGTTTCACGCAGGACCCCTCCCGGGGGTGCGTGGCACCGTTCGCGCTGCACGGCACCGTGCCGCCCGTGCTGTCGCCGACCCGCACGACCGTCGCCGACCAGCTGAACGGCGGCCGCATGGACGGCTTCGTCTCCGCCTACACCCGGCAGGGCCGCGACGGCGCCACCGCCATGGGCCACTACGACGGCCGCGACCTGCCCTTCAGCTGGGCGGCCGCCCGCACCGGCACCCTCTTCGACCGCTTCTTCTCCGCCACCCCCTACGGCACCGCCACCCAGCGCTCCTACTGGGTGTCCGGTGCTCCCGCACCCGGCGGCGGCGACACCGTGCCGGCCGGCGGCTACGGCAACCGGCCCACCCTCTTCGACCGGCTCCAGAAGGCGGGCGTGAGCTGGAAGTTCTACGTCGAGGGCTACCGGCCTCAGCAGAGCTGGCGCACCCCCGGAGCCACCCAGCCGGTCCGTGTCCCGCTGCTCGGCTACGCCCGTTTCACCGACGACCCCGCTCTGCGCGGCCACATCACCGGCCTCGACCAGTACTACCGGGACCTCGACAACGGCAGCCTGCCGTCCGTCGCGTACCTCGCCACCAACGGCTCCGCCGAACGCTCGGCCCGCTCCGTGCCCGCCGGTCAGAAACTCATCCGCTCCCTGGCCACCCAGCTCATGCTCAGCCGCTACTGGGACAGCTCCGCGCTGCTGTGGAGCTACGACAGCTCCGGCGGCTGGTACGACCACGTCACCCCGCCCCGCGCGGTCGACGGACCCCGCGGCCCGCGCGTCCCCGCGGTGCTGCTCAGCCCCTACGCCAGGCCCGGCCACGTCGACCACACCGTGCTCGACTCCACCAGCGCGCTGCGCTTCGTCGAGGACAACTGGCGGCTGAAGCCGCTCGCCGCACGGGACGCGGCGGCCGCGAGCCTCACCGGCGCGTTCGACTTCCGCCACGGCCCGCGCACCCCGCAGATCCTCCCGGCCGCCCCCCACCGTCACCTCGTGGGCCGGGTCGACTCACCGGCGATCTACGCCGTCTACGGCCCCGCGGCCCTCGCCGCCCTGGCCCTGGCAGCCTTCGCCGCCTTCCGGACCCGCCCCACCACCCGGGAAGGAGCAAGCCGGTGAACCTCCGCCGGTCCCGACGCCTCATCGCCCGCGCACTGCTCGCCGCGGTGCTGACGGTGCCGGTCCGGGCGGTCCTCGTGGCCGCCGCCAGGGTGTGCGGCCTTGCGGGGCGCTACCGCCGTCCGGGAAGGAGCGAGCCGGTGATCTGCCGGTCCTTCCGCTGTTCCGGTCGTCTCGGCCTCCGTCTGCCGTGGAGCGGGGTGCTGCCGGTGTCCGCCCGGGCGGTCCTCCCGGCCGTGGCCGGGCCATGCGGCCCGTGGCGCACTCGGGTCCTGCTTCGGCTCGGGGCCCACCGGCCTGCGGCCCGCAGTCCCGCCGTCCCGGAAGGAGCACCCCGGTGAACCCCCGTCAGTCCCGGCACCAACGCCGTTGCCTCGGCCACCTGCTGTCGCTCCTCGCCGTGCCGCTGGTGCTCGCCGCGTCGGTCCTGGCCCCGACCGCCGCAGCCGCGCGGCCCGCAGGGCCGGACGGTACGACCGGGGAGGCCGCTGCGGCGAGCGCCGTAACCGGGCCGCCCGCCCCCGCAGCCGTCGTGGCGGGGCAGCCCGCCGCGGCGGCTGCTGTAGCCGCGCGGCCCGCGGCGGCGGATGGCGGTTCCGGGCAGCGCCCCTCGTCGGTCTCCGCGCCCGCGTCGCCCGCGTTCTCGCACCGTGCCGCCCACCGTCAGGTCACCGTCGGCTTCCGTACCGTGCCCGCCGTGGCCGGGGTGCGGATCGCGTTCGGCGGGCGGGTGCTGGTCACCGATGCCGCGGGACACGCCAGTTACACCGGCCCTGCGACCACTGCACGGCAGACCCTCGCCCTGCTCGACACCACCGTCGACACCGGGCGGCGCCACTACCGCTTCGCCCGCTGGACCGGGCAGCGCGACCCCGACCAGGCCTACCGCCCCGTCGTGCACGGGCTCTTGCTGCGCGCCGACCACACCGTCACGGCGGCGTTCACCGTGGCCTACCCCGTGACCGCACGCTTCACCGACCAGCACGGCGCCCTCCTCGACCCCGCCCGCATCACGAAGGCCACCGTGAAGAGCTCCACCGGCCGCATCACCGACCTCCCCACCCGCGGCACCACCTGGCTCGACGGCGCCGTCCCCGTCCACCACGGCGGCCGTGTCGAGCTCATGCCCGTCACCTACTCCCTCCAGAGCCTCGTCTACGACGGTGCCCAGCTCGCCGACGCCGGGCGGCAGCGCTTCAACCCCGCCACCGGACGCACCGTCACCCTCGTCGGCCCCTTCCACGACCTGACCGTCACCGCACACGACGCCGTCTTCGGCGGTCACACCGGTCGGCGGGCCGATGTCACAGGACCGGACGGCACCGTGCGCTCCGTACGGTTCGGCCCGCACCACACCGCCGTCCTCACCCATCTGCCGCGCGGCCGCTACCGTGTGGCGGTCCGGGTGCCCGGCGGGGTGGTGGCCGAGCAGGAGTTCCAGCTGTCCCGGTCGCGGACCGTGGACACCGCCGTGATCACCCCGCTCGATCTCTCCTCGGCCGCGGTGTCCCTGCTCGTGATGGCCGGCGGTGTGCTCCTGATCCGGCGGGTGCGCACGGCACAGCGGCATCCGGGCGGGCCGGACGACCCGGCCGCTCCGGGAGCGAGGTCCGGCGACCGTGCCGGGGCCGGGGCAGGCCGGCCGTGAGGCGCGCCCTCACCCTGCTCGCCGCCGTACTGCTGTGCTGCCTGTCCGTCCTCGGCTGTGCCCCGGACCGGCCGCCGCCGGCCGCTCCCAGGGCCGCCGCCCGGCCCGCCGTGCCGCTGCTGGCGTACTACTACCCCTGGTACGACCCTGCCTCCTGGCGGCGCGGCAAGTCCGATCTGCCGCTCCTGGGCCGCTACTCCAGCGCCGACCCGCGCGTCGTACGGCAGCACATCCGGTGGGCGAAGTCCGCAGGCATCGACGGTTTCATCGTCAGCTGGAAGGACACCCCCCGCCTCGACGGCCGGCTCGACCTGCTCATCAGGACCGCCCGCGCCGAGCACTTCAAGCTCGCCATGATCTACCAGGGCCTGGACTTCTCCCGCCGCCCCCTGCCCGTGGACCGTGTCGCCGCTGACTTCCGCGCCTTCCGCGACCACTACGCCCCCGACCCGGTCTTCCTGCGACTGGGCGGCCGCCCCCTCACCCTCTTCAGCGGCACCTGGAAGTACACCCACGACCAGGTCGCCCGCATCACCGCCCCCGTACGCCCCGCGATGCTGGTGCTGGCGACGGAGAAGAACCCGGCGGGCTGCCGGCGGCTCGCCGACGTCACCGACGGCGACGCCTACTACTGGTCGTCCGCGGACCCGTACAGCACCGGTGGTGACGCCCCCGCGAAACTGCGCGCCATGGGCCGCACCGTGCATGCCGACGGGCACTACTGGATAGCGCCGTTCGCCCCCGGCTTCGACGCCCGCCTCGTCGGCGGCACCAGCACGGTGCCGCGCCGCGACGGAGCGACCCTGCGCGCCGAGTACGCGGCCGCCGTCCGCTCCTCGCCCGACGCGCTCGGTCTGATCAGCTGGAACGAGTTCAGCGAGAACTCCCAGGTCGAGCCGAGCAGGACATTCGGCACCCGCTATCTCGACGTGCTGCGCACCCTGCACGGCACCCTTCCCGCGTCCTTGTCGGCCGCGGGCGCCGATTCCAGCGACGGGTCCGCACGGCCCGGTGCGGCGCGGGCGCTGCTCGCCGCGGCCGGGGTGACGGTCCCGGCCGTGGCGGTCGCCTGCGCCGCGGCGTGGCGGCGGCGCAGGCGACCGTAGCCCTGCGGGCTGTGCCGAAGATCAGCAGACGGCCGGCATACTCGACGACGCGGTGTTCCCCGCGAGGTCACGGGCCGCCACACGGTAGAGATGACTGCCCGGGCAGGCGACCGGCCGGTCGGTGTACGTCCGGGTGCCCGGCGTCACGGTCGCCAGGTACTGGCCGTCGCGGTAGACGTCGTACGCCGCCACCGCCTTGTTGTCCGAACTGGCGTTCCAGCTCACCCGCACGGTGTTCTGGCCCTGGCGCCGTGCGCTCAGCCCGCCGGGCGCCGTGGGGGCGGTGGCGTCGGGGCCGAAGTCGTAGGTCTGCTGGTCGAAGACCGTGCCCAGCGAGTCGGTGGGCGCGACGGTGACCTGGTTGCCGTTCACCGTGATCTTCAGGAAGTGGAACACCTGGGAGTCACTGGTCGGGGCGGGCGCCGAACCGCACCGCCTGCCCGAGTTCGAGGAGTACGACCAGCTGATGCCGTAGGCGTCGGTCGAGGAGCAGCCGCGGCCCGCGAAGCCGCTCAGCCTGGCGCCGCCGCCCCCGGTGACGTAGCTGACGACACCGCCGGGCGGGGCGATGTTGCGCTGGTAGATGTGGGCATGGCCGTTGAGGACCAGGCCGACGCCGTTGTCGTGCAGCAACTGTTCCAGGGTGTCGGTGCTGCCCGGGTTGTTCTTCAGATAGTCGTCGTCCGGCTCGGTCGAGTCGTCGGAGCGCAGCGGGAAGTGGAACGCGGCGATCTTGATGCCGCCGGGATGCGCGGCCAGGTCCTGCGCCAGCCACTGGTACTCGGCGGCCGCCGGTGTCCAGTGCGCGTCGTGGTCCACCTCGTACCCGGCGCACCGCGAGCCGCAGGCGCCGCCGGTCGCGTCGCCCGTGTTGGTGTCGGACCAGGAGGCGTCGAGCATGTAGACGCGGACGTTGCCGGTGGAGAAGGCGTAGTACGTCGACGGGTAGCTCGCCGGGGTCGAGCCGTCGATGGAGGGATAGTCCTCCATGACGTACTTGCCGCCCGAGGCCGTGGCGGTCGCCGTCTCCGGCCAGGTGGTCAGGAGCGTCTGGTTGCGGCCGTGGTTGCCGTTGATCGAGAAGTACGGGATGCGCTGCCCGGGCACGGCCCAGTACTGCGGCCCGAAGACGGCGCTGATGTTGACGCCGGTCTGGTTGAGATCGCCGTAGTTGGTGGGGGTGCCGCCGGGGTAGGCCACGTCACCGGTGGTGAGCGCGAAGCGGACGCCGCTGCTCGCCAGCCGGGACAGCAGATTGGCCTGGTTGACGTTGAGGGAGCCGTCGTTGACACCGTGGTTGGTGGTGTCGCCCCAGTCGCCGAACGCGGCGAAGGTGACGGGGCTCGTGCCGCCCTCGGCCTGGAGGGTCCTGAAGTCGGGGGAGGTGTTGGTGCCGAGGAGGTCGGTCTGAGGGGTGGTGCCGGTGTAGATCCGGTAGCAGTACGGGGTGTCGGCGGCGAGCCCGGTCACCGCGACCGAGTTGGTGTACTCCCGCACGCCGTTGATGGTGGTCGGTGAGCCCAGCACGGTGGACTGCACGGTGTTCGCGGTGCAGTTGCCGAGCGGCCCGTACTTGACGATGCCCCGGCTCTGGGTGCTGGTGGCCCAGTTGACGCGGACGCCGCCGGTGGTGAGGTCGGTGAGGTAGGGCGCCCGCGTCAGCTGCGGGTCGGCGCCCGGCAGATCGGCGTGCGCCGAGCCCGGCAGGGCGGCCGCGGCCGCCATCGCGAGGAACGCGGCGGCCGAGGCGCGGGCCAGATGCCGCCTGCGGCGTCTGGCCGTGGGGGCTGTCACGGATGGTTGCATGGGGTTCCCGCCAAGGGTCGAAGTGATCGGTGCTGACAACGACCGGCTCATCGGCGCGCGCCGTACGGGGGCGCGTCGGTGAGGGGTCTTCAGCGCGCGTGCGCGCATGGGATGTCGTTACCGTCACCACGGGGCGGAAGGGGCGGCTTGCCGGGACGACCCGTCCGGGGTTCACCCGACCGGGCCTGCCGGTCAGGCTTCCCGGGGCTCCCGGGGGCCGTCGTGGGTGTCGCGCAGGGTGCACAGGACGTCGATGCGGTTCGTGGTGATCGAGTCGACGCCGAGGTCGATGAGACGGCGCATGGAGCGGCGGGTGTCCGGGGTCCACACGGACAGCAGATATCCGTCCCGGTGGACACGGGCCGCCAGCTCGCGGTCGATCAGGGTGAAGCGGTAGTTGAGCCAGCGCGGCTTCACCGCGGCCAGCAGGGCGGGCCGCGGCGGGGCGAGTGTCGTCCAGGTCAGGGCGATCTCGGCGGCCGGGTCGGCGGCCCGGACCGCCAGCATGGCGGTGGCGTCGGCGCAGTAGTACACGCGGTCCTGCGCGCCGCACGCGCGCACCGCGTCCACGATCCGCCGCGCCGCCCGCGGGTCGCGCATGCCGGGCAGGTCGACCATCACCCGGGTGCCCTCCGTCGCGGCCAGCGCCTCCGCCAGCGGGGGCACCCCGCCCTCCGTGACCCCGCGCACCTCGTCCGCGGACAGTGCGGACAACGGGCGGTCCAGCTCCCACAGCCGCGAAAGCGTCTCGTCGTGCAGCAGCACGGGTACGCCGTCCCGGGTCAGCCGTACGTCGAACTCGACCGCGTCCGCGCCCAGGTCGAGCGCGGCACGCAGCGAGTCGGTGGTGTTCTCACGGAAGCGGTAGGGGGCGCCGCGGTGGGCCACGGCGGTCACGGTCTGCATGGTCACCATTGTGCGGGCAGGGTGAAGGGGGCTGGGCTCAGGAGGCGAGCCAGGCCGTCGTGTACGCGTCGATCTCCGCGGTGATACGGGCCTTTCCGGCATCGTCGAGGAAGGAGGCGCTCACCGCGTTCCTGGCCAGGTCGGCCAGGCCGTGCTCGTCGAGGCCGAGGAGGCGGGCGGCGACGGCGTACTCGCTGTTGAGGTCGGTGCCGAACATCGGCGGGTCGTCGGAGTTGACCGTGACCAGTACCCCGGCGCGGGCGAACTCCCTGATCGGGTGCTCGTCGAGGGTGGCGACCGCGCGGGTGGCGATGTTGGAGGTGGGGCACACCTCCAGGGCGATGCCGTGCTCGGCGAGGTGGGCGAGCAGCTCGGGGTCGCGGGCGGAACTGGTGCCGTGGCCGATGCGCTCGGCGCGCAGCTCGTTGATCGCGTCCCACACCGTCTCCGGGCCGGTCGTCTCACCGGCGTGCGGCACGGACCGCAGGCCCGCGGCGATGGCCCGGTCGAAGTACGGCTTGAACTGCGGCCGGGGCACGCCGATCTCGGGCCCGCCGAGCCCGAACGACACCAGGCCCTCCGGGCGCAGCCGGTCGTCCGTGGCGAGCCGCACGGTCTCCTCGGCCGACTCCAGCCCGGCCTCGCCGGGGATGTCGAAGCACCAGCGCAGCACGGTCCCGAAGTCCGCCTCGGCGGCCTTGCGGGCGTCCTCGATGGCGTCCATGAAGGCCCGCTCGTCGATACCGCGCCGGGTCGAGGAGTACGGCGTGACGGTCAGCTCGGCGTAGCGCACCTGCTGGCGGGCCATGTCGCGGGCCACCTCGTACGTCAGCAGCCGGACGTCCTCCGGGGTGCGGATCACGTCGACGACGGACAGATACACGTCGATGAAGTGGGCGAAGTCCGTGAAGGTGAAGTAGTCGGCGAGGGCCTCGGGGTCGGTGGGCACCTTGGAGTCGGGGTGCCGGGCGGCGAGCTCCGAGACGATCCGGGGGGAGGCGGAGCCGACGTGGTGGACATGCAGCTCGGCCTTGGGCAGGCCCGCGATGAAGGGGTGCAGGTCGCGGCCGGGCGTGGGTGCCTGCTGCGCGGCGCGGTGGTCGGACACGGGTTCCTCCCCGGAACGGCGTTCCCGGCGTAGCCCGCTGGGGCGGGGGAACGCGGATGATCGGCTGATCGATGACTCGGGCATCATCGTAGGCCGGACCTGTGGGGACGTTGTGGTGGGCCTTAACATGGCGGAACGCACGCCAGAGGGAGTCCCCGCAGCCATGCCCACCGACACCCCGCCCGACCCTTCCCCCTGGACCCCGCCCACCACCCCCGAGCCTCCTGCCCCGCTCACGGGCACCTCGGCTGAGGCACCGCTTCCGCCCGCCGGTCCGGGTCCGGCTGTGCCACCCGTCGGCCCGGCCGCCCCGCAGGGCGAAGCTCCGGCCGCCTCCTTCGCGGCGCCGCCCGGCCAAGCCCCGGTGAATCCGTTCGCGCCCCCGCCCGAGGAGACCGCCGCATCGCCGTCCTTCACCGCGCCTTCGGACGGCATCCCGCCCCAGCCGAGCCCGTACGCTCCACCGTTCACGCCGGGAACGGCCCCGGTGTCTCCGTTCGCCGGTCCGAGCCCGATGCCCCCTCCCGGACCGCCGACGCCGCCGCCCGGCCAAGCCCCGGTGAATCCCTTCGCACCCCCGCCGGACGAGACCTTCGCGCCTCCCTTCTCCGCCCCGCCCCTGGCAGGCATCCCACCCCAGCCGGACCGCTTCACCCCGCCGGGAACGGCCCCCGTGCCTCCCTTCGCCGGTCCGGCCCCGATGCCCCCGGCCACGGCACCGCTCCCGTTCGCACCCCCCGGAGGACCGCCCGCACCGCAGCCCGGAGCCCCGGCTCACCCCTTCGTGCCCATGCCCGGCGGAGCCACCGCCCCACCCCCTTTCCCCCGGCCGGGCGGTCCGGGCCTGCCCTTGTACGGGCCCCCGGCCCCGTACAACCCCTTCGCCCCACCGCCCCCCGCCGTCTTCGCGCCCGCCTCCCCCCGCGACGAACCCGTCCCGCCGCCCCCCATCGCCCCCGACGGCCCGGGCCAGGTGCCCTACGGCTACCCGGGCGGCCCCGGTGGATACGGCCATCCCTACGGCAGCTGGCCCGGACTGCAGCCGCCGCCGAGCAACGGGACCGGTACCGCGGGCCTGGTGATCGGCGTGCCCGCAGCGCTCGTCTGGTGGCTGTGGCCGCTGAGCATCCTGCTGGGCGGGGTCGCGGTGACCCTCGGCGCGCTGGGCCGCCAGAAGGCGCGCTGCGGCGAAGCGTCCAACGGCACCCAGGCGCTGGTCGCCGTCGTCCTCGGCGCGGTGGGCATCGTCCTCGGCCTGGTGAGAGTCGCCTACCTGATAGCGACCTAGCGCTCCGCTGGGAGTGCCGCGATGTGCCGTCTGCCGTCTGCCGTCTGCCGTCTGCGGCGCCGTCGTGGCTGGTCGCTCCCCCAAGCTCTCAACTTCGTTCGAGCAGGGAGGTATCACCATCGCGGCGGAGCCGCATGGTGACACAGCCCCGCGCCCCTTCAGGGCGCTGCCGAACCGCAGCGGACTTCGCCCGCCCTGCTTGGTCCGACCGAACGGACCCGGGCGCCCCCCGACCCCATCCCCCGACCCCGGCCCCGCTCACCCGCCCGTCACTCCGCCAGCCGCTCCCGCGCCGCCATCAGGGCGAAGCCCAGCAGGTTCAGCCCCCTCCAGTGCTCCGGGTCCGAGGCGGACTCGTTCGACGCCGACATGCCGATGCCCCAGACGCGGTCCCTCGGGCTGGCCTCGACCAGGACCCGGTCGCCGGTGCCGAGAAGGAACTCGCGCAGATCCGCGTGAGCGGCGAACTTGTGGACGCTGCCCTCCACCACTATCTGGAAGCGCTCCCGCTTCCAGACGGCGTCGTCGAAATCGCGCACCAGGCGGCCGGCCTTCTTCGCCTCCGACGGGTGCGCCGCGGCCAGCACCTGTTTCAGTGCCTCCGGGTCCTCGAACAGCCGGGCCTTGCCCACCATCATCCAGTGCTCGGCCGTCTCATAGGTCACCCCGTCCACGGTGAACGGCGACGGCCACCACTGGCTCAGACAGCTCGCGCCGACCTGGCCGTCGGCCCGCGGGCTGTGCCCCCAGAAGTGCAGATACTTGACGCGTGTCCCGGCGCGGACTTCCCTGACCAGGGCGTCCACAGACTCGATCTTCCCCATGCATGCGAGTGTGGCAGCCGCCACTGACAGTCCGTACCTGCTTTTCGACCTCGCCTCGACACCTGGTCGACAGAATTCGTCGTGTAACCGAAAGGCAACAACGGAATCCCTTGTGGGTGTCCCATTGCTCTGTCAGGATCGGCACTCATATCGAGCTGGAGCTACGCCAGCCGCCCCCGTGTGCAGCGGGGCGACCGGAGGAGAGCGACATGCACAACCCGGGTACTGCCACCCCGGACCGATTCCCCGCACCGGCGCGTTTCGCGGACGGTGCGCAATTCATAGCGGGCCGCCCGGCCAAGGGGACGTCGGGCCGTACGCACACAGTCGTCGACCCGGCCACCGGCGAGGACGTGTACACCTACGAGCTGGCCGGAACCGACGACGTGGACGCCGCGGTCGCCGCCGCCCGCGCCGCGTTCCCGGCGTGGGCCGGGGCCACCCCGGGGGAACGCTCCGACGCGCTGCACCGCTTCGCCGCGGTGCTCGCCGACCGCGCCGAGGAGTTCGCGCGCGCGGAGTCCCTCCAGTGCGGCAAGCCGCTGAAGCTGACCCGTGAGTTCGACGTCCCGGGCACGATCGACAACACCGCCTTCTTCGCGGGCGCCGCCCGGCTCCTCCAGGGGCAGTCGGCGGGCGAGTACTCCGGCGACCACACCTCGTACGTCCGCCGTGAGCCCATCGGTGTCGTCGGCTCCATCGCGCCCTGGAACTACCCGCTCCAGATGGCCGCGTGGAAAATCCTTCCGGCGATCGCCGCGGGGAACACCATCGTCCTCAAGCCCGCCGAACTCACCCCGCTCACCTCCCTCCTGTTCGCCCGCGCGGCGACCGACGCCGGCATCCCCGACGGGGTCGTCAACATCGTCAGCGGGACGGGGCGGGAGGCCGGTGAGCATCTGGTCGGCCACCCGGACGTGGCCATGACCTCCTTCACCGGCTCCACCGCCGTGGGCAGGCGCGTCGCGGAGATCGCGACCGCCACCGTCAAACGGATCCATCTGGAGCTCGGCGGCAAGGCACCGTTCGTCGTGTTCGACGATGCGGACCTCGACGCCGCCGTCAACGGCGCGGTCGCGGGCGCCCTCATCAACACCGGCCAGGACTGCACCGCAGCCACGCGCGCGTACGTACAGCGCCCGCTCTACGAGGCGTTCGTCGAGCGGACCGCAGCGCTGATGGAGACCGTCCGGCTCGGCGACCCCTTCGCGCCCGGCACCGACCTCGGCCCGCTGATCTCGCACGCCCAGCGCGACCGCGTCGCCGCCTTCGTCGACCGGGCCCGCGGATACGCCCGCGTGGTGACCGGCGGCGAGGTCCCGCACGGAGGTCTGCAGGGAGACCCCCTGGGGCATCCGCGGGGAGATCTGAAGAACGGCGCCTACTACCGCCCCACCCTGATCGCCGACGCGCCGCAGGACAGCGAGATCGTCCAGTCCGAGATCTTCGGCCCCGTGCTCGTCGTCCTGCCCTTCGACACCGACGACGAGGGCATCCGCCTCGCCAACGACACCCCGTACGGCCTCGCGGCCTCCGCCTGGAGCCGCGACGTCTACCGGGCGAACCGCGCCACCCGCGAGATCAGGGCGGGCTGCGTCTGGGTCAACGACCACATCCCGATCATCAGCGAGATGCCCCACGGCGGCTACGGCCGGTCCGGCTTCGGCAAGGACATGTCCACGTACTCGTTCGAGGAGTACACCCAGATCAAGCACGTCATGTTCGACAACACGGCGGTGGCCGCCAAGGACTGGCACCGCACCGTTTTCGGGGACCGATAGCAGACCGGAGCCGGCCGCGCGGCCCGCGGCCGCCCCCTCCCGAAAGGGCACCACGCGCATGGAGCTGTACGAGCCCGACCGCCTGACCCCGCCCCAAGTGGCCGCCGTGCGGCGCAGC
The DNA here is from genome assembly GCF_054729195.1 of Streptomyces sp. YIM S03343. NCBI lineage: Bacteria > Bacillati > Actinomycetota > Actinomycetes > Kitasatosporales > Streptomycetaceae > Streptomyces > Streptomyces sp. YIM S03343. The sequence continues at coordinate 2,635,023 of NZ_JBPUKX010000001.1, read as the reverse complement.
CTGAGCAACGGCAGGGCGGCACTCACCCGCCGTTCGCTGCTGCGCGCCTCGACGGGCGGAGCGCTCACGCTGGGCGGCCTCGGGGCGCTGAGCGCCTGCGGGATCCCCGCGGCGGGCAGGACCGAGGGCGGCACCTCCGCCGAGGACCGCTCGGCCAAGGAGAAGGTGGTCCACTTCTCCAACTGGACCGAGTACATCGACGTCGACGACAGCGGCAAACACCACCCCACGCTCGAAGCCTTCCGCAAGCGGACCGGTATCTCGGTCAAGTACACCGAGGACATCAACGACAACAACGAGTTCTTCGCCAAGATCAAGCCGGAGCTGACCGCGGGCCAGGACACCGGCCGGGACCTCATCGTCCTCACCGACTGGCTGGCCGCCCGCATGATCCGCCTCGGCTGGGTCCAGAAGCTGGACCCCTCCCATCTGCCGCACGCCTACGCCAACCTGGCCACGCAGTTCCGCGCCCCCGACTGGGACCCGGGCCGCGCCTACTCCTACCCCTGGCAGGGCATCTCCACCGTCATCGCCTTCAACAAGAAGGCCCTGGACGGCGTCGAGGTGAGATCGGTCTCCGACCTCCTCGACAACCCCAAGCTCAAGGGCCGCGTCGGCTTCCTGTCGGAGATGCGCGACAGCATCGGCATGACGATGCTCGACATGGGCAAGGACCCGGGCACGTTCACCGGCGACGACTTCGACGCGGTGATCGCCCGCATCCAGAAGGCCGTCGACAAGGGCCAGATCCGCCGCTTCACCGGCAACGACTACACGTCCGACCTCGCCAAGGGCGACTTCGCGGCCTGTGTCGCCTGGGGCGGCGACATCGTGCAGCTCAAGGCGGACAACCCGGACGTCGACTACATCATCCCCGAGGCCGGCTACATGACCTCGACGGACAACCTGCTCGTCCCCAACAAGGCACGCCACAAGACGAACGCCGAACGGCTCATCGACTTCTACTACGAGCCCGAACAGGCCGCCGCCCTGGCCGCCTACATCAACTATGTGAGCCCCGTCGACGGTGTGAAACCGTATCTCACGAAGATCGACAAGACCGCGGCGGACAATCCGCTGATCATCCCCGACAAGGCCACGGCCGCCCGGTCGCACTCCTTCCGCGCGCTGTCGCAGACGGAGGAGACGGCCTACGAATCGAAGTTCGCGAAGCTCACTGGGGCGTGACGAGATGACGACAGACACCAGCGGCGACGTCCGCCTCTCCAAAATCAGCAAGACCTACGGCAGCTTCACCGCCGTCCACCCCCTCGACCTGACCGTGGCCGAGGGCTCCTTCTTCGCCCTCCTCGGCGCCTCGGGCTGCGGCAAGACGACCACCCTGCGCATGATCGCGGGCCTGGAGGACCCCACCGGCGGCGCCGTGCACCTCGGCGACCAGGAGGTCACCCATCTCCCGCCGTACAAGCGGCCGGTGAACACGGTCTTCCAGTCGTACGCCCTCTTCCCGCACCTCGACATCTTCGAGAACGTCGCCTTCGGACTGCGCCGGCGCGGCATCAAGTCGGTGAAGAAGCAGGTCGAGGAGATGCTCGACCTCGTACAGCTCGGCGAGCAGGCCCGCAAGAAGCCGCACCAGCTCTCCGGCGGCCAGCAGCAGCGCGTCGCCGTGGCCCGCGCCCTGATCAACCACCCCAAGGTGCTGCTGCTCGACGAGCCCCTCGGCGCCCTCGACCTCAAGCTGCGCCGCCAGATGCAACTGGAGCTCAAACGCATCCAGACCGAGGTCGGCATCACCTTCATCCATGTCACGCACGACCAGGAGGAGGCCATGACCATGGCCGACACGGTCGCCGTGATGAACGCGGGCCGTGTCGAGCAGCTCGGCTCCCCGACCGATCTGTACGAGAACCCGCAGACAACCTTCGTCGCGAACTTCCTCGGCACCTCCAATCTCATCGAGGCCGAGATCGACACCAGGAGCGGCGACGACATCGTCCTCAAGGCGGGTGACGGCAAGCTCCTGCTGCCCGGCGCCCGTTGCAGCGCCCCGGCGACGGCCGGGGGCAAGGTGCTGGTCGGGGTGCGCCCCGAGAAGATCACCCTCACGCACGCTGACGACGCGGGCGGGATACCCGAGGGCCGCAACCGCATCACCGGGAAGATCGCCGACTCCAGTTTCATCGGCGTGTCCACGCAGTACGTCGTCGACAGCCCCGTCTGTCCCGACTTCGAGGTGTACGCCCAGAACATCGACCGCGACGCCCGACTGGTGCCCGGCGCCGAGGTCGTCCTGCACTGGAACCCGGCACACACCTTCGGCCTTGATGCGACCCAGGACATCGACGCCGGTGTCGACGTCGAGGAGGACGCCGCCTGATGGCCGCCGTCACCGAGGCGCCGCCCCTGGCGCCCGCCCCCGAGACCGCGCAGAAGCCGCCGCGCAGACGCGGCCGCTGGACGCCGTACCTGCTGCTCCTGCCCGGCATCCTTTGGCTGCTGGTCTTCTTCGCGCTGCCGATGATCTACCAGGCGTCCACCTCCGTGCAGACCGGCTCCCTGGAGCAGGGCTACAAGGTCACCTGGCACTTCGCGACGTACTGGGACGCGCTGACCGCGTACTGGCCGCAGTTCCTGCGCTCGGTGTTCTACGCCGCCGCGGCGACCGTCCTGTGTCTGCTGCTCGGCTATCCGCTGGCGTATCTGATCGCCTTCCGCGCGGGCCGCTGGCGCAATCTGATCATGATCCTGGTGATCGCGCCGTTCTTCACCAGCTTCCTGATCCGCACCCTCGCCTGGAAGACGATCCTCGCGGACAACAGCCCGATCGTGCACCTGCTGGACACCCTGCACATCCTCCAGCTCACCAACTGGCTGGGCTGGACGGCCGGCGACCGTGTCCTCGCCACCCCGCTCGCCGTGGTGACCGGACTGACCTACAACTTCCTGCCGTTCATGATCCTCCCGCTCTACACCTCCCTGGAGCGCATCGACGGACGGCTCCACGAGGCGGCCGGCGATCTGTACGCGAGGCCCTTCACCACGTTCCGGAAGGTCACCTTCCCGCTGTCGATGCCGGGCGTCGTCTCCGGCACGCTGCTGACCTTCATCCCGGCCGCCGGTGACTACGTCAACGCCGAACTGCTCGGCTCCACCGACACCCGCATGGTCGGCAATGTCATCCAGGCCCAGTTCCTGAGAGTCCTCGACTATCCGACGGCCGCCGCCCTCTCCTTCATCCTCATGGCCGCCATCCTCCTGATGGTCACGCTCTACATCCGCAGGTCCGGGACGGAGGATCTGGTCTAAATGGCTTTCCTGAACTGGCTGAAGCGCAATCTGGTCGTCATCGCGGGACTCGCCACACTCGGCTATCTCCTGCTGCCCAATGCCGTCGTCACAGTCTTCTCGTTCAACAAACCCAAGGGCCGTTTCAACTACGACTGGCAGCAGTTCTCCACCGACGCCTGGAAAGACCCCTGCGGTGTCGCCGGAATGTGCGGCTCCCTCTCCCTCAGCCTCCAGATCGCCGTGTGGGCGACCCTCGGCGCGACCGTCCTCGGCACCATGATCGCCTTCGCTCTGGTGCGCTACCGGTTCCGCGCGCGAGGCGCCGTCAACTCGCTGATCTTCCTGCCGATGGCGATGCCCGAGGTCGTCATGGCCGCCTCGCTGCTCACCCTGTTCCTCAACCTGGGTGCGCAGTTGGGCTTCTGGACCATCCTCATCGCGCACATCATGTTCTGCCTGAGCTTCGTCGTGACGGCGGTCAAGGCACGCGTGATGTCGATGGACCCGCGCCTGGAGCAGGCCGCCCAGGACCTCTACGCCGGTCCGGTGCAGACCTTCCTGAGGGTCACCCTGCCGATCGCCGCCCCCGGAATCGCCGCGGGCGCGCTGCTCGCCTTCGCGCTCTCCTTCGACGACTTCATCATCACCAATTTCAACGCGGGCTCCACGGTCACCTTCCCCATGTTCGTCTGGGGTTCGGCACAGCGCGGCACGCCCGTCCAGATCAACGTCATCGGCACCGCCATGTTCGTCGTCGCGGTGCTGCTGGTGCTGGGGTCGATGGTGGTCGGGAACAGGCGGGGCAGGCAGAAGGCGTGAATCTCACCGTCCTTGTAAGCCTTGTAAGCCTTGTAAGCCTTGTAAGCCTTGTAAGCCTTGTAAGCCTTGTAAGCCTTATGGGCCTGATGGGTCTGATGGGCCTGATGGGTCTGATGGGCCTGATGGGCCTTATGGGCCTTGTAGCGAGTTCTTCGTAGGGAGTTGACATCATGGCCCCGAGCGCCATGAGCCGTGCGGACAGCCGATGGATCCGATCTCTCTCCGACGCCCAGCCGGTCCCGTACTGGCTGGACGACCCCGGCAGACCCCGCCCCGAACCCGCCCTCACCGGCACCGAGACCTGCGACCTGCTGGTCGTGGGCGGCGGCTACAGCGGACTGTGGACCGCGCTTATCGCCAAGGAGCGCGATCCCGGGCGGGACGTGGTCCTGCTGGAGGGCCGTGAGGCGGGCTGGGCCGCCTCCGGCCGCAACGGCGGTTTCTGCGCCGCCTCCCTCACCCACGGCGTGGCCAACGGTCTCGCCCGCTGGCCCCACGAGATCCACCGCCTGGAGGAACTGGGCGCCCGCAACCTCGACGAGCTGGAGAAGACGGTCGCCCGCCACTCCCTGGACTGCGACTTCGAGCGCACCGGCGAGATCGACGTCGCCACCGAGACCTACCAGGCACAGGAACTGCGAGACTGGCACCGGGAACTGGACGAGAAGGGCCTCGCCGACGGCATCGAGTTCCTCGACACCGATGCGATGCGCGAGCAGGTGAACTCGCCGACCTTCCAGGCGGGCCTGTACGACCGCCGCGGCGTGGCCATGCTCCACCCGGCCAAGCTCGCCTGGGGCCTGAAGCAGACCTGCCTCCGCCTCGGCGTCCGCTTCTACGAGCACACCCCCGCCCTCTCCCTGCGGCCCTACGGCGCCGGCATGGCCGTACGCACGCCGTACGGCCAGGTCCGCGCGCGGCAGGTCGCACTCGGCACCAATGTCTTCCCCAACCTGGTGAAGCGCGTGCGCTCGTACACCGTCCCGGTCTACGACTACGCCCTGATGACCGAGCCGCTGACGCCCGCCCAGCTTGCGTCGATCGGCTGGCGGGGCCGCCAGGGCCTGGGCGACAGCGCCAACCAGTTCCACTACTTCCGGCTGTCCGCCGACAACCGGATCCTGTGGGGCGGCTACGACGCGATCTACCCGTACGGCGGCCGGGTGCGCCGCGAGTACGACGACCGCCCGGAGACCTACGCCAAACTGGCCGGGCACTTCTTCACCTGCTTCCCCCAGCTGGAGGGCGTCCGCTTCACCCATGCGTGGGGCGGCGCCATCGACACCTGCTCGCGCTTCTCCGCGTTCTTCGGTACCGCCCACCAGGGCAAGGTGGCGTACGCGGCGGGCTACACCGGCCTCGGTGTCGGCGCCACCCGCTTCGGCGCCGACGTCATGCTCGACCTGCTGGCGGGGGAGCGGACCGAGCGCACCGAACTGGAGATGGTGCGCACCAAGCCGCTGCCGTTCCCGCCGGAGCCGTTCGCCTGGACGGGGATCGCGCTGACCAGGTGGTCGCTGGCCCGCGCCGACGCACACGGCGGGCGGCGGAATCTGTGGCTGCGGGCGATGGACCGGCTGGGGCTGGGGTTCGACAGCTGACGTCCGCGCTCGTGCCGTCGGCCCGTGCCTGTGCCCGTACCCGCGCCAGTCATCGGGCCCGTGGGGGTGCCGGTGTCGGTACCGGATGTGGCCGGGTTCACCCGAAACAGGTTGCCGAATCCTCGTAATGCACCGCGAGAACCTCCCTCTCCTTCATGAGGCGATCCGCGTCGACGGACGGTCGGACGTGGTCGTGAGAGCCCACGAGAGACGGGGAGGTCCGGGCATGACGGGCATGACGGGGGCCAGAAGGGCAGCGGAGTGGCTGGCATCGGCCGCTCCGGATCCCGAGGCGTGCCACAGGGCGTGGGAGCGCAATCCGCACGGGTTCGCGGTGCTGCCGGCGGGCAGGGTGTGGGACGTGCTCATGCTGCCGGCGGTGCTGGGTGAGCCCACGCTGGACGTGCTCACCCGGGTCGTCGGCAGGCCCGGACCGGTGCTGGCGGACTTGGGTGCCGGACGGGTGGGGTTCCTGGTGCCGCCGGGCACCGCGGCGCGCTGGGTCGGGACCGGGATCCGTACGGTGGGCGAGGGCACCTGGATCATCGTGCCGTACCCGGGCCGTACGACCGGTGGGATGCGCTGGCTGGTCCAGCCGGACGGCTCGGGCACCCTCACCGACCCGGTGCCGCTGGAGCTGGCGATGCACGAGGCGGCGGCCGCGCGGGCGGTGGAGGAGGGGCGAGGAGGGCCGACGGGGCCGAGAGGGCCGAAGGGGTCGAGAGGGCCGAAGGGGTCGAAGGGGTCGGAGGGACCGGAGGGGGTGATGGGGCCGGAGGGGGTGACGGGCCGAGCGCCGGAAGCTGACGGGACTTGACAACCGGATTGGTCTGGACCAAGTTGTTCGCGCTCCACCCAGCATTTCCCCCACCCTCCAATCCCCCCATGTCCGGAGGAAGTTGTGGATCGCACCAGACCAGTCCTCGCCGCGCTCGCGGCCGCGCTGCTGGCCGTGCCCGGTATCACCGCGCTCTCGTCGACCGCCCGTGCGTCCGACGCGGACCTGGCGAAGAACGGCGGCTTCGAGTCCGGCCTCACGGGCTGGACCTGCACCGCCGGAAACACCGTCAGCACGCCCGTGCACAGCGGCAGTTCGGCGCTCCAGGCCACCCCGTCCGGCAGCGACAACGCGCAGTGCTCCCAGACGGTGACCGTGCAGCCGAACGCGCAGTACACGGTGTCCGGCTGGGTCCGGGGCGCGTACGTCTACCTGGGTGCGAGCGGCACCGGCACCACCGACGTCTCCACCTGGACCCCGTCGGCGGGCGACTGGCAGCAGCTGTCGACGACCTTCCGCACCGGCGCGAGCACGACCAGCGTCACGATCTACACCCACGGCTGGTACGGCACCGGCGCCTACTACGCCGACGACATCTCCCTGGTCGGCCCCGGCGCGGCCACCGGCCAGCCGCCCGCCGCCCCGACCGGCCTCACGACCGGCGCGGTCACCTCGTCCAGCGTCGCCCTGTCATGGTCGGCGGTGTCGGGCGCGACGAGCTACGTGGTGTACCGGGACGGCACCAAGGTCCAGACGGCGAGCGGCACTTCGGCGACCGTGACGGGACTGTCCGCCTCGACGGCGTACAGCTTCCAGGTCACGGCGGTCAACGACGCCGGTGAGTCGGCGAAGTCGGCGACGGTGACGGCGACGACCTCGGCGACCGGCGGCGGTGGAGGCGGTGGCGGTGGCGGTGGTACCGGCACCCTTCCCACCCACGCCCTGGTCGGCTATCTGCACGCCAGCTTCGCCAACGGCGCGGGCTACACCCGTATGGCCGACGTGCCCGACAGTTGGGACGTCATCGACCTCGCCTTCGGCGAGCCGACCTCGGCCACCTCGGGCGACATCCGCTTCAACCGGTGCCCGGCCACCGAGTGCGCGAACGTCGAGAGCGACGCCGACTTCAAGGCGGCGATCAAGGCCAAGCAGGCGGCTGGCAAGAAGGTGCTGATCTCCATCGGCGGCCAGAACGGCCAGGTCCAGCTCACCACCACGGCGGCCCGGGACGCCTTCGTCAGCTCCGTCTCGAAGATCATCGACACCTACGGTCTCGACGGCCTCGACATCGACTTCGAGGGCCACTCGCTGTCGCTGGACGCGAACGACACGGACTTCAAGAACCCGACCACCCCCGTGGTCGTCAACCTGATCTCGGCCCTGAAGACCCTGAAGGCCAAGTACGGCTCCGGCTTCGTGCTGACGATGGCCCCGGAGACCTTCTTCGTGCAGATGGGCTACCAGTACTACGGCACCGGCAAGTGGGGCGGCCAGGACCCGCGCTGCGGCGCCTACCTCCCCGTCATCTACGCCCTGCGCGACGCCCTGACCCTGCTGCACGTCCAGGACTACAACTCCGGTCCGATCATGGGCCTCGACAACCAGTACCACTCCATGGGCGGCGCCGACTTCCACATCGCCATGACCGACATGCTGCTCACCGGCTTCCCGGTCGCGGGCGACGCGAGCAAGATCTTCCCGCCGCTGCGCCCGGACCAGGTGGCGATCGGCATGCCGGCCTCGGTGAACGCGGGCAACGGCTATGTGGCCCCGACGGAGGTCACCAAGACCCTGAACTGCCTGACCAAGAAGACCGACTGCGGTTCCTACTCCACCCACGGCACCTGGTCCGCCCTGCGCGGGCTGATGACCTGGTCGGTCAACTGGGACCACTTCTCGAACTGGGAGTTCCAGAAGAACTTCGACGCGTACTTCGGCTGACGACGAGACGCCCGACAAAGCGCTCCGCTGGAAGTGCCGCGATGTGACGTCTGTCGTCTGCGGCACCGTCGTGGCTGGTCGCGCAGTTCCCCGCGCCCCTTCAGGGCGCTGCCGAACCGCGGCAGACTTCGCCCGACCTGCCAAGACGCCCGACGAGGTCGACGGCGAGGACGAAGGCGATCAGCATCACCACCCCGAGGCACCAACTGGCCACCACGTCCAGTGGCCAGTGGTAGCCGCGGCGCACCAGCCCGTACCCGACCCCCAGATCCACCGTCCCGGCCCCGGCGGCGACTGCCCGCCGGGGCCACACCTTTCTCAGCCACGGAAGGAGCACCAGGGCCGCCGCCCCGTAGGCGACGACCGCCGTAGCCGCGTGCCCGGACGGAAAGTACCCGCTCCCAGGCGGCACGGCAGCCGTCCCACCCCGCCCGACCAGCAGCTTCACCGGCACGACGATCGCCGGTACGACCGCCATGACCACCGCGGCCACCACGGGCGCCACCCACCACACCCCCACCCCGGCCCGCCGCCCCCGCACGGCGACGTACCCGAGCACCACGACGAGCACCGGCACGGCGATCTGCACGCTCCCGAGGTCGGCGAGCAGTTCGGAGAACCGGTCGGGACGCAGCAGCCCCTGGCTGACCCGCTCGTCCACGCCCACCAGCGGCCCGCGGACGACGACCTGCCAGGTGATCAGCCCGAACAGCCCCGCGAGAGCAGCGGCCATAACGAGCGCCGTCCTGCGCGCGGGTACGGGGATGCTGCCGTCCTGTGCCACAGGCGAATCCTGGGGACGGGGCATCGGGTCGACGAACATGGGGACAGCTTGTCAGCTCATGGCTCGGTGCTCCGCCGACCGTCCAGAGCAAGGTTCAGAGTAAGAAGGAGGCCGGCCGCCCCGGAACAGGGGGGGGCGTTCCAGGGCGGCCGTCCGGATCGGGGGGTCGCGCGCCCCGGGGGGTTTGGGGCGGGCGACTGTCCGATCGGTGAGGAGATTCCGGAGCGCGAGGCCCCGGTTGTGTGCGCGAGGGCACGGCCAGGTCGAAGCAGGGGATGCCCCGGCCTGAGATCGCCCACAATCCCCTGTGGGCGGGTGTATCTCTCATCTGCGTAGAACGTACGGCAGAGGGTGTGGCGAAGTCAGGCGGAATCACGTCCCGCCATGCACCCCGCACACGTTCTTCACACCCTCTGACGGTCCCTCTGCGGCCCCTTTGAACCGCCTGTGGGAGGGGTGGGGCGGGTGGTGCTGGAGAGGGATGACTGCCATGTGCCACCTGCGGGTTTGCTGTGACCGGATGGCGTCATGAGGTCTGGTGGATCACAGCGTCGTGAACGCCTGTTCCAGGATGTCCAGGCCCTCGGTCAGGAGGTCGTCGCCGATGACCAGCGGAGGGAGGAAGCGGAGGACGTTGCCGTAGGTGCCGCAGGTGAGGACCAGGAGGCCTTCCGCGTGGCAGGCCCTGGCCAGGGTGGCGGCGGCCTCCGGGTTCGGGTCCTTCGTGGTGCGGTCCTTGACCAGCTCGATCGCGATCATCGCGCCGCGGCCCCGGACGTCGCCGATCACGTCGAACTTCTCGGCCATGGCCGTGAGGCGCGGCTTCATGATCGCCTCGATGTTCTTCGCCCGCGCGTTGAGGTCGAGCTCCTTCATCGTCTCGATCGCGCCCAGCGCGCCCGCGCACGCCACCGGGTTGCCGCCGTAGGTGCCGCCCAGGCCGCCCGCGTGTGCGGCGTCCATGATCTCGGCGCGGCCGGTCACCGCCGACAGCGGGAGGCCGCCTGCGATGCCCTTCGCGGTGGTGATCAGGTCCGGGACGATGCCCTCGTCCTCGCACGCGAACCACTGGCCCGTACGGCAGAAGCCGGACTGGATCTCGTCCGCGACGAACACGATCCCGTTGTCCGACGCGAACTGCCGGATCGCCGGCAGAAAGCCCTTGGCCGGCTCGATGAAGCCGCCCTCGCCCAGCACCGGCTCGATGATGATCGCGGCCACGTTGTCCGCGCCCACCTGCTTGGTGATCTGGTCGATCGCCTGCTTCGCGGCCTCCGGGCCCGCGTTCTCCGGGCCGGTCAGCCAGCGGTAGGCGTAGGCGACCGGGACGCGGTAGACCTCGGGTGCGAAGGGGCCGAAGCCGTGCTTGTACGGCATGTTCTTCGCGGTCAGCGCCATGGTGAGGTTCGTACGGCCGTGGTAGCCGTGGTCGAAGACGACGACCGCCTGGCGCTTGGTGTAGGCGCGGGCGATCTTCACCGCGTTCTCCACCGCCTCCGCGCCCGAGTTGAACAACGCCGACTTCTTGGGGTGGTCGCCCGGGGTGAGCTCGGCCAGCGCCTCGGCCACGGCGACGTAGCTCTCGTACGGCGTGACCATGAAACAGGTGTGCGTGAAGTCCGCGAGCTGCGCGGACGCCCGTCGTACCACCGCCTCGGCGGACGCGCCGACCGAGGTCACCGCGATGCCGGAGGCGAAGTCGATGAGGCGGTTGCCGTCGACGTCCTCGATGATCCCGCCGCCCGCACGGGTGACGAAGACCGGCAGCGTCGAGCCCACGCCCTGCGCCACCGCGGCGGTGCGACGGGCCTGAAGCTCCTGCGACTTCGGGCCGGGGATGGCGGTGACGACGCGGCGCTCCTGCGGAAGAGCGGTCATGGGGGCTCCCTGATGATCTTGCGAAGCGGAGATGCGGAGATGCGGAGATGCGGAGATGCGGAGATGCGGAGTTACGGAGACACGGGGGACGCGGGGGATTCGGGGGATACGAGGATCCGGGGTCCTTCCTTTCTCGCAGGCTAGGGCGGTGGCCACCAGGCTGGGCATGCTCCATGTGGGCGTTGTCGGTGGGCTTCGTTGTCCACCGTGGACATAGGCGGCGGGTGCTTGGGACGCCGTGGCGCACCGGTCATCCACCTGCGGCGTCACCACGGCACACCGACGCCTGGCCGGGCAATCGGTGAACTCCCCTTGCCGGGGCGTTAGATTGGCTCGCTGACGCTGGTGGTGGACGGAGCGGCTGGTCAGGGGGCAACGGCATGGACGGCGACGGGACGCGGGACCCGTGGGGCAAGACGGGTGCGTCGGGCGCGCAGGGGGCACATTCCCATCCTGTGCCGCGTCCTACGCCGCCGCCCGATGAGGCCTCGGGGTATACAGCCCCGGTGAATCCCCCGGCACCTGCGGCTCCGCCTGCTCGGCCTCCTTCTCTGCCTGCTCCGCCTGTTCCGCCGACACCTCCGATGCCGCAGCAACCGCCGATGGCGCCGGTGGTGCCCACCGAGCCAGGTCCGGTGGCTCCCGGCGGGCGGCCCCCCGTCGCCGACTGGCTCGACGCCCCCCGCCCCGCCGCCGGGCCCGGCATCTGGCGGTACCGCTACCGCATGCCCCGGCCGGAGCACGGCAGGCAGCGGCTCTCCCCGGTGACCATCGTCGGCGTCATCGTCCCGCTCGTCGTGGCGCTGCTCCTGTGGTCCCTGTGGCGGCACGGCAGCATCCCCTACCAGTGGGCGCTGCTCAGGCTGTTCACCCCGGGCGACTGGTGGTGGGGCGGCACCAGCTCGCCCAAGGGCAAGGGCGTCGAGGCCGTCACCGTCGCCGACGGAGTGTTCTTCGCGATCCTCGTCGGTGTGATGGGGCGGCTGGGCAGCTGGCCCGAGATCGTCCGGCACGTGGTCACCCGGCGCGAGCAGCCCGCCCGCGCCCTGCTCGCCGCGCTGGGCGCGCTGATCACGCTCAGCTTCGTCTTCCCGGACGCCTTCGGGCTCGGCTGGAACGCCCTGCCCGTCGTCGACCCGCTGTTCTCCCTCGTCGTCCTCCTCACCGGCGGCTACGACGTCTTCACCTCCCGGTTCCTCACCGACGGGCTGTACACGCTCATCACCCTGCTCGTGCTCTGGCCCTTCGGCCGCGTCGGCGGCTGGTGGCCCCTGCTGCGCGGCCGCCTCGCCGCCCGCGACGCCGCGCGGCAGGGCGGTACCGGAGGCCGTACGGCTCCGCCCACCGCCGAGACCCCGCCCACCCAGTGGCCCGAGCTGCGCGCCGCCGCGCAGCACGCGGCCGCCGACCTCCTCGCCGCCGAGGTGCTCGCGGGCCGGATGAACGACGTCGACTGCGCCCGTGTCACCACCGCCTGGACCGGCGCCCGCCACCACGCCCGGCTCGCCCTGTTCACCGAGACCGTGCTCCGGTACGGCGCCGCCGCCTGGACCCACCCCTCCGGCGCCCGCGACCTGCCCGGCCGCGCCGCCCGGCACGATCTGCTCGCCCGCCAGGTCCGTATCGGCCAGTGGGCGCCCGCCGAGCGCACCCCGCTCGCCTACCGCGGTGTCGGCGCCGCCCTCGGCCCCGAGACGCTGGGCACCTCCCTCCTCGTCGTAGGACCGTCCGGGTCCGGCAAGACACGGCACGTCGTCGCGCCCGTCGTCGAGTCCCTCGCCCTGGAGGCGCTCACCGGGCGCTGCGCCGTCATCGCGGTGTGCGCCGCGGGCACCCCGCTCGGCGCGGACGAGGCCTACGACGTGGTGGTGCGCGTCGGCGACCCCCGTTCCGTGCACGACCTCGACCCCTACGCCGACTCCGACGACCCCGACGAGGCCGCCGCCTTCCTCGCGGAGGGCCTCGCCGGAGACCTCGACACCGTCTCCGGCCAGCGCGCCGTCACCGCGCTCGCCCAGTTGCTCGGCCCCTATCGGGCGGCCTACGGCGCCTTCCCCGCGCTGCCCGCGCTGCGCGAACTGCTCGACGGCGGCCCGGCCGCCCTCACCGCCCTGCACGACGCCCTGCACGGCGACCAGCACGCCGTGATGCGCCGCGAACTCGACGCCCGGCTGCGGCAGTCCGGCACCGCTGCCGACCCCGGCCCGGCGCTCGCCGACCGGCTCGCCCTCCTCGACCGGCCGGCCTTCGCCGACTTCTTCGGCGGGAACGGGAACGGGAGCGGGAACGGGAACGGGAGCGGGGACGGCAGTGCGGCCGCCCGGCCGTTCTCCCTGCGCGCCGTCGCCCACCATCCCCTCCGGGTCCGGATCGACCTGCCCGCCCACGGTCACGAGGAGGCCGGCCGGCTGATCACCCGGCTGGTCCTGGCCCAGTTCACCGCCGTCGCCCGGGAGAGCGGGCGCGGGCACTTCGCCTGCCTCGTCCTCGACGACGCCACCGGCGCGGTGACCACCGACTCCGTCCGCCGCATCCAGCGGCTGCGCGCCGAGAACGCGGGTGTGGTGCTGACGCTGCGCACCGTGGGCGACGTACCGGAGGCCCTGCACGGGCCGCTGTACGGCGCGGTGGGCTGCCGTATGGCGCTGTCCGGGGTGACCACCTGGGACGGCAGCCGGTTCGCGCAGGCGTGGGGCACCGAGTGGGTGGAGACCCGGGACGTGGCCCAGCACACCGTGTTCGCCGACCAGCCGATGACCCGGGCCATCCACGCCCTGCGCAAGCTCGTCACCGGCAAGGCGGTCACCACGGAGGCCGTCACCGTTCGCAAGATCGAGCGGGACCGCTGGTCCGCCTCCGAACTCGCCCACGAGGTGCCCCCCGGGCACGCGGTGCTGTCCCTCACCGACGTGACGGGCGAGCACGCCCCGCCGTCGCTGGTGGACCTGCGGGCTTGAGCCGCGGGCACGCCGACCCGGTTTTTCGCCCCCGCCGCCCCTTCCCGTTCCCGTCCCTGGGGGCTGTGCCCCCAGACCCCCCTTGTCGGCCCTGAATCAAGCCCCTCCGGCGTTTGAGGAGCGGGGGTTCGGGGGCGGAGCCCCCGGGACGGGACGGGTAGGGGCGGCGGGGGCGAAAACAGTCCCGCGAACGGCCCTCCGCGGCCCCGGTTCCGGCCGGTCCACGAAGCTGGCGAAACCCGCCCCCCGCCGAGCGCCCGCACCGTACGGTGCGGCAGAATCGGCACAGGCCGTTCGTACGCGGCGGACAAATGATCACCGGGCGGGGCCCTCGACGAGCCGCGCTCTCGAACCGAAGGTGCCATGCCGCCCACCCTCGCCTCCCTGGTCCACCACTCGGCCCTCAAACTGACCGTGCGGGCGGGCGAGGACCGCCTGGACGTGCCCGTCCGCTGGGCGCACGCCAGCGAACTCGCCGACCCCGTGCCGTACATGGAGGGCGGGGAGCTGCTGCTGATCACCGCGCTCAAGCTGGACGCGGAGAACCCGGAGGCCATGCGGCGGTATGTGAAGCGGCTGGTGGACGCCGGAGTGGTGGGGCTCGCCTTCGGCGTCGGGGTCAATTACGACGAGGTCCCCGTGGCGCTGGTCGCCGCCGCCGAGCAGGAGGGTCTGCCGCTGCTGGAGGTGCCGCGCCGTACCCCGTTCCTCGCGATCAGCAAGGCGGTCTCGGCCGCCATCGCCGCCGACCAGTACCGGGCCGTCACGGCGGGCTTCGCCGCCCAGCGCGAGCTCACCAGGCAGGCGCTGATCGCCGGGCCGGAGGGGCTGCTGGCCGCCCTCGCCGCGCAGGTCGACGGCTGGGCCGCGCTCTACGACGCCACCGGCGCCGTCGTCGCCACCGCGCCCGAGTGGGCGGGGCGCCGGGCCGCACGGCTCACCGGCGAGGTGGAACGGCTGCGGGAGCGGCCCGCGCCCGCCTCCGCGGTGGTCGGCGGCCCCGACCACGAGGACCGCGTCGAACTGCACACCCTCGGCACCGGACGCCGCCCGCGCGCCGCGCTCGCCGTCGGCACGGCCGCCGCCCTCGGCACCGCGGACCGCTACGCCGTCCACTCGGCCATCGCCCTGCTCACCCTCACCACCGAGCGGTCCCGCTCCCTGCACGCGGCGGAACAGCGCCTCGGCGCGGCCGTGCTGCGCATGCTGCTCGCCGGGGAGCCCGACCACGCCCGTGCGGTCGCAGGGGACCTGTACGGCGGGCTGCTCGACGCGCCGTTCCGGCTGATCATCGCCGAGCAGACGGCGAAGTCGCGCGGGAGCGTCGAGACCGCCCCGGAACCGGCGGACCCGCTGGGCGTGCTGGCGGAGATCCTGGAGGCGGCAGCCGCCCGCTCCGGCGAGGCGGTGCTGATCGTCCCGGAGGGCGAGCGGCTGGTGGTCCTGGCCTCGGACGGCGGCGCGTCCGCGGCCGCCTGCTCGGACCACGCCTCGGCCCTGGAGGCGGCCCGTACGGCGGAGCCGGACGACCTCACGGGCGAGGAGAGCGACCTGGTCGTGGGCCTGTCCGCGCCCGCGGGCCCCATCGCGGCGGCGGCCGCCTACAAACAGGCCGAACAGGCGCTCTCGGTGGCCCGCCGCCGGGGCCGGGTCTGTGTGGAGCACGAGCAACTGGCCGCGGGGTCGGTCCTGCCGCTCCTCGCGGACGACGCGGTGCGCGCCTTCGCGGACGGCCTGCTGCGCCCCCTGTACGAACACGACGCCACCGGCCGCGGCGACCTGGTGGCCTCCCTGCGCGCCTGGCTCTCCCGGCACGGCCAGTGGGACGCCGCAGCCGCCGACCTGGGCGTCCACCGCCACACCCTCCGCTACCGCATGCGCCGTGTGGAGGAGATCCTGGGCCGCTCCCTCGACGACCCGGACGCCCGGATGGAACTGTGGCTGGCGCTGAAGACGGCGTCGGGGGAGTAGCGAGTATCGCGCCCCCGCCGCCCCTTCCCGTTCCCGTTCCTGGGGGCTGCGCCCCCAGACCCCCAGACGGGCTGAAAATCAGCCCCTCCGGCGTTTGAGGAGCGGGGGTACGGGGGCGGAACCCCCGTGACGGGACGGGACGGGACGGGACGGGACGGGACGGGAAGGGGCGGCGGGGGCGAAAACCGTCCCGCCACGCAGCCCGCCCCGCCCCACCCGTGTTCGACAATCCGCAGCAACCCCACCCCGTAACTGCTACACCCCGGACAAACGCCGCCCAGCCATCCCGCACCTACCGTGGAGCCCGCAGATCACACGCAGCAGCAACGCGGAAGGCCAGGGCTCGGACATGGCACAGGAAGAAACGGCGAAGGCCTACGGCTTCTGGCTCGCCGGCCGGGAGGCCGCCGGTGAGGGCGGCGGCTTCGATGTGACCTCGCCGTGGGACGGGCGGCTGGTCGGACGGGTGAGCGTGCCCAGCGAGGCGCAGATCGAGGAGGCCGTGTCCGCCGCCCACGCCGCGCGGGACGCGTTCGCCGCCACCCCCGCCCACGTCCGCGCCGCCGCCCTCGACCACGTCAGCAGGCGGCTCGCCGAGCGCACCGAGGAGATCGCCCAGCTGATCTCCGCCGAGAACGGCAAGCCGGTCAAGTGGGCCCGCGGCGAGGTCGGCCGGGCTGTGTCGGTGTTCCGGTTCGCCGCCGAGGAGGCCCGGCGGTTCAACGGCGGTGAGGCGCAGCGCCTCGACACCGACGCCGGCGGCCAGGGGCGGCTCGCGCTGGTCCGGCGCTTCCCCAAGGGCGCGGTGCTCGGCATCGCGCCGTTCAACTTCCCGCTCAACCTGTGCGCCCACAAGGTCGCCCCGGCGATCGCCGCCGGTGCGCCGATCGTCCTCAAGCCCGCCCCGGCCACCCCGCTGTCCGCCCTGATCCTCGGCAAGCTGCTCGCGGAGACCGAGCTGCCCGCCGGGTCCTGGAGCATCCTCCCGGTGCCCAACGACCGTATGCCCGCACTGGTCCGGGACGAGCGGCTGCCGGTGATCTCCTTCACGGGCTCCGAGACCGTCGGCTACGCGATCATGGACTCGGTGCCGCGCAAGCACGTCACCCTGGAGCTCGGCGGCAACGGCGCTGCCGTCGTCCTCGGCGACTGGGCGAGTGACGCCGACCTCGACCGGGCCGCGACCCGCATCGCCACCTTCTCCAACTACCAGGGCGGCCAGTCCTGCATCTCCGTGCAGCGCGTGATCGCCGACGCCGCCGTCTACGACCGGCTGCTGCCGCGCATCGTCGCCGCCGTGGAGGCCCAGGTCACCGGCGACCCGTCCGACGCCGCCACCGATGTCGGCCCGCTGGTCAGCGAGGCCGCCGCACAGCGCGTGGAGTCGTGGGTGCAGGAGGCCGTGGACGCCGGGGCGGTGCTGCACACCGGCGGCAAGCGCGACGGCGCCTCCTACGCGCCCACCGTCCTCACCGACGTTCCGGCGAGCGCCACCCTCGCCTGCGAGGAGGTCTTCGGGCCCGTCCTCACGGTGCAGAAGACGGACGGCGAGGCCGCCGCGTTCGCCGCCGTCAACGACTCCAAGTACGGCCTCCAGGCAGGCGTGTTCACCCACGACCTCCAGACCGCCTTCCGCGCCCACCGCGCCCTGGAGGTCGGCGGCGTGGTCATCGGCGACGTACCGTCCTACCGTGCCGACCAGATGCCCTACGGCGGCGCCAAGCGCTCCGGCGTCGGCCGTGAAGGCGTCAGGTACGCGATGGACGACTACACCTACGAGCGGGTGCTGGTCCTGACCGGGCTCGCCCTGTAGGACGGGCCCCAGGACGCCGGAGAGACCCCGAAGGGGCCCGGTGCGGGAGGACCAACTCCCGCACCGGGCCCCTTCCTTGGTTCGCCGGCCTCTTCCGGACCCTCAACCGGAGAAGCCGACGTGCGCGAGCCGCAACGGGCCGCGCAGCCGCAGGCGTACGTCGTGCACACCGGACGCGGGGAGGTCCGCGGTGAGCGTCGTGTATGCGTACGGGCCCGAGGTGGGCGTGTCCAGGGTGAGCACGGCCGTGCGTATCGGCGCCCCGGCCGAGCCGCCGTCCAGCACCAGCTCCAGGGTGCCCTCGCCCGACACCTCCGCGCTCACCCCCGTGACGCCGTCGCCGAAGTCGCAGCAGCGGTAGAGGAGTTCGCCCCCGCTGCCGTCGGCCGCCGTCACCGCGTCCCCGGACACCTTCGCCCGGTCGACGATCGCGACGCCGGACTGCTCGTCGAAGTCGGCGGCTTTCAGGCCCCGTTCGACGACCGGGCGCGGTGCGCCGGGCTCGCCGGGCGCCGTGAGGGTCGTACGGAGGCGGACGTCCTCACTGGACGCGCCGACCAGCAGTTCGTACGGGCCGGGTTCGAGCCGCAGTCCGCCCCGGGCCACGTCCCAGAACTCCAGCTCGGACCACGGCACGTCGAAGGACACCTCGGCCCGTTCGCCCGGCGCCAGCGTGACGCGCCGGTGCGCGAGCAGTTGGCGGCGCGGGCGCGGCACCGACGGTTCCACGGCGCGGACGTAGAGCTGGGCGACCTCGTCGGCGGTCAGATCACCGGTGTTGGTGACTGTGAACGACACCTGAGCCCCGTCGGCACCGCTCCGCACCTCCAGGTCGGCGTAGCCGAAGGACGCGTACGACAGACCGTGGCCGAAGGGGAACAGGGGCGAGCCCTCGAAGTACAGATAGGTCTGGCGGCTGCCGATGATGTCGTAGTCCAGCAGGTCCGGCAGATCGGCGTCGGAGGCGTACCAGGTCTGCGGGAGGCGGCCGGCGGGGGAGACGTCACCGGCGAGCACCCGGGCCAGCGCGGTGCCCGCCGCCTGGCCGCCGTGCGCGGTCCACAGCACGGCGGGCAGCCCCGCCGTGTCGGCCGCATCGATCGCGTACGGGTACGCGGACACCAGCACCAGCACGGTCGCTGGGTTGGCGGCGCGGGCGGCGCGCAGCAGCCGCTCCTGCTGCCCGGGTAGCCGCAGGGTCGTACGGTCCTCGGTCTCGCGGCCGTTGATGTGCGGGTCGTTGCCCGCGACGACGAGCACCACGTCGGCGCCGTCGGCCGCGCGGCGCACCGCGTCCTCACCGCGCTCGACGACGACCGTCTCGAAGACCTCCGGGACGTCGGGGCCGCCGTCGGCGGCAACCTTCACGCCGTCGGCGGCGACCGAGACATGGTGACCCGTTCCCAGATGCCTCAGGAGGTGGCCGCTGCCGTGGGGTTCCAGGCGGAAGGTCTCCTGGACGACCCAGCCGCCGGGCTGGTCGGCCGAGGCGCGCACATAGCCGTCGTCGGCGACGGAGAGGTAACGGCCGTCGGGGGCACGGAGGGTGAGCACGTCCTCGCCCCAGTCGATCAGCGCCAGCTCGGTGCCGTGGGCGTCGGTGGTCAGCGGCGGCAGATCGGTGCGCCCGGTGAGATCGGCCGGGTTCAGCGCGCCCTCGGCGCCGCGCACCCTGTCGGCCGCGTCCTTCGCCTCCGGCACCCTCAGGAAGGCGCCGGAAGCCGTCCTGAGCCGGATACGGTCCACGCCCTCCGCGAACTCGACGTGCTCGGCGCCGAACCGCTCGTACAGCCCCTCCAGCGGAGTGGACCGGTGGATGAGGGTGCCGCTGTACCAGTCCAGCTTGCACTCGTCGGCGAGCAGCCCGACGACGGCGATCCGCGCGTCCGGGGCCAGCGGCAGTGTGCCGTCGTTCTGGAGCAGCACGATCGCCTGCTCGGCCGCCTCCTGTGCCAGGGCCCGGTGCTCCGGGGTGTCGAAGTCCGTGTCATCGGTGTCATCGGCGTCAACGGCGTCAACGGCGTCAACGGCGTCAACGGCGTCAGCGGAGTCAGAGGCGCCAACGGCGTGCGGATCCTGCTCCGGGTCGAACTCGCCGAGCCGGAAACGCACCGAGAGCTGCCGCCGTACCGCCGCGTCCACGTTCGCCTCGGTCAGCAGCCCCGCGTCCAGGGCCCCCTGCACCCGCGCGACGATCTTCGAGCTGTCGGAGTCGTGGTCGGTGAAGCTGTCGACACCGGCAAGGACGGCCGCCGCGGTGGCCTCCTCGTGGGTGTCGAAGTAGTGCTCGGACTGGACCAGATTGGAGGGGGCGCCCGCGTCGGAGCACACCAGCAGGTCCTCGTCGGTCCAGGTGCGCAGCTGCTCGCGCAGATACGGGGAGACGTGGTTGGGGCGGCCGTTGACCAGGTTGTAGGCCGGCATCACCCCGGCGACGGCGCCTGCGGCGACGGTGTCGCGGAAGGCGCGCAGGTCGTACTCGTGCAGCACCCGCGGACGGACCGAGGACGAGGTGACGTCGCGGCCGGTCTCGTTGTTGTGGGCCAGCCAGTGCTTGAGGACCGGCGCCGTACGCCAATAGGTCGGATGGCCGCCGCGCAGACCGCGGGTGTAGGCCGTGGCGATGGCCGAGGTGAGCCTCGGGTCCTCCGAGTAACCCTCCTCGTTGCGTCCCCACAGGGGGTGGCGCAGCAGGTTCACGGTGGGGGACCAGACGTTGAGGCCGACCCGGCTGTCGCGGGCGCGCATCGCGCGGACCTCGTTGGACACCGCCTCCCCGACCCGGCGGACCAGCTCCGGGTTCCAGGTCGCGCCGAGACCGACGGCCTGCGGGAACACGGTCGCCGGGCCCATCCAGGCGACCCCGTGCAGGGCCTCCTGGCCGGTGCGGAAGGCGGCGATGCCGAGGCGCTCGACGGCGGGCGTGAACTGGTGCAGGAACGACACCTTCTCCGCGGGCGTCAGCCTGGCCAGCAGATCGTCGACGCGCTTCGCGAACGGGAGGTGAGGATCACGGAAGGGCGGCGCGGGCGGCGTGGATGGGTTCACCTGGGGTTCCCCTTGTGATGGAGCGACGTGCTGCTTTCGAAGCGCTTCGATGCTGGGCGGACCACAGGTCGGATGTCAAGAGACCGTGTTGCAACAAAAGGGGCCACGCCCGATATTTCAAGCCGTTTGCGGGGTGGGAGGTCCGCTGAGACCTCCGAGCATTTCTTGGTTGCTGCCCTTGTGCACCTCCTGCCCTTCACTTAATCTCACAGCAACATCGAAGCGCTTCGACGATCCTTCGACCGTGGGACCTGCCGCACCCGGACGCGCAGTCCTCCGATCACCCGGGACCGCCGGACGCCTCAGCTCAGCCAGTTCCGCAACGAGTCCAGCCCGTTCCGCAACGAGTCCAGCGCGTTCCGCAACGAGTCCAGCCAGTTCCCCAACAAGCTCAGCCAGTTCCACTACGAGACACCGCAGCCGACGGCCCTCCGCCGGGTGTCCTGGTGCGCCATGAAGGGTTGACGCAATGACGCCGAATGCCGCCCCCGCCTCCTCCTCACCCAGCCGGAGAAGCTTCCTCGCCTCCACGGCGGTCGCCACCGCCGTGGTGGCGGGAGGGATGCCGCTGCTGTCCGCCTGCGGCAGTTCGGACAACGGCTCCAGCGGGGGCTCGTCCTCGGGCAAGGGCACCAACAAGCTGCTGCCGACGTACGTGGCCAGCAACGTGGTGACGCCGGACATCCCCGCCAAGAACGGTTCCGCGATCGGCTTCACCAGCAAGCTCGACCTTGCCACCCTCAAGTCGTCGGTCCCGAAGAAGCTCGGCAAGGGCGGCGAGGTCAGCATCATGTCGCCGTTCTGGGGCTCCCCGCCGAAGAACGACTGTGACTACTACAAGGCCATGAACGCCGCGATCGGCGTCGACGTGCAGTGGAAGAACCAGGACGGCAACACCTACGACCAGAAGCTCGGTGCCGTCCTCGCCTCCAGCGACGTACCGGACATGGTGGTCGTCCCCAGCTGGAACCTGGGCGGCAAGATACCCAGCGCCATCATCGGCAAGTTCGCCGACCTCGGCCCCTACCTCTCCGGCGACAAGATCAAGGACTACCCGAATCTCGCCGCCATCCCCACCGACGCCTGGCGGCGCTGCATCTTCGGCGGCAAGCTGCGCGGCCTGCCGCAGCCTTCCCCGTACGTCACCGGCATCACGCCCCTCTACCGCAGGGACATCTTCGAGAAGAAGGGCTACGAAGTCCCCCGGTCGGCCGACGAGTTCATGGCCCTCGCCAAGGAGATCACCAACGCCAAGGCCAAGCGCTGGGCCTGCCTGGACATGAAGTGGACCGCCTTCCAGGCCTTCGGCGTACTGTCCGGCAGCGAGAAGCCGCTCGGCTGGAACCTCGTCGACGGAAAGCTCGTCAACCGCATCGAGACGGACGAGTACCTCGAAGCGCTGGAGTGGACCCGTAAACTCTTCGCCGCCGGCGTCGTTCACCCCGACGCCAAGCTCGGCAAGAGCGCCGCCACCGACCCCGGCCCCAAGTTCGCGTCGGGCGAGTTCCTGATCTACGCCAACAACATCAGCCAGTGGTGGAGCCGTACCGCCGAGCAGGCCACCCAGAACCCGGACTACAAGATCTGGGGCATGGACATCTTCGGGCACGACGGCGGCGACCCGACCCTGTGGGCCGAACAGCCGGCCGGCATCTTCGCCTTCATCAACAAGAAGGCGTCCGAGTCCGTCATCCGTGACGCGCTGGCCGTCGCCAACGTCACTGCCGCGCCGTACGGCACCACGGAGTACATGCTCACCAACTACGGCGTCCAGGGCACCCACTACACCGTCAAGAATGGCGTGCCCACCAAGACCACCAAGGGCAACAACGAGGTGATCAACGCCTACGTCATGGTCGCGAGCCCCGCCGCCACCATCGCCCACCCCGACTTCCCCGAGGTCGCCAAGGCCCAGGTCGAGTGGCAGCAGCGGATGGGCGCCTTCACCAAGAAGTCCACCTTCTACGGCCAGATGATCACCGAGCCGTCCCGCTGGACCAACCTCTCCAACGACTTCGAGCAGTTGGAGGACGACATCACTCGCGGTCGCAAGAAGATCAGCGACATGCAGCAGGCCGTCTCCGACTGGAAGAGCAAGGGCGGCGACCAACTGCGCGACTGGTACAAGAAGCTGCTCGACGACAACGGCACGGCAGCGGGCTGACCAGACACAGGCGAGGGCAAGGAGAACGGCCGTGTCACACAGCACGGTGCCTCGGAGCACCACCGAGGCCGACACGACGGGTGAGACCCCGGTGGCGTCCGGCGGCGCCACCGGTACCACCCGCACCAGCGCCAGGGGGCGCTCCGCCGGGAAGCTGAGTCTGCGCCTCAGGTTCAGACGCGACCGCGTCCTGCTCCTGATGACGCTGCCGGCCGTCCTCCTCGTCCTGCTCTTCAACTATGTGCCGATCCTCGGCAACATCGTCGCCTTCGAGGACTACGACCCCTACGTCAGCGACAACGGAATCGTCGCGATGCTGCACAGCCCCTGGGTGGGGCTCGACAACTTCCAGCGGATCTTCGAGGACACCGCGTTCTGGCACGCCGTGCAGAACACCCTCGTGCTCTTCTTCCTCCAGCTGGTGCTGTACTTCCCCATCCCGATCCTGCTCGCGCTGCTCATCAACAGCGTGGTCAGGCCCCGGGTGCGGGCCGTGGCACAGGCCGTCCTGTACCTGCCGCACTTCTTCTCCTGGGTGCTCGTCATCGCCGTCTTCCAGCAGCTGTTCGGCGGCGCGGGACTGCTCTCCCAACTGCTGCGCCAGCACGGCTTCGACGGGCTGAGCGTCATGACCGACCCGGACACCTTCAAGTTCCTCGTCACGGCGCAGACAGTGTGGAAGGACTCCGGCTGGGGGATCATCGTCTTCCTCGCCGCCCTCGCCTCCGTCAGCCCCGACCTCTACGAGGCCGCCGCGATGGACGGCGCGGGCCGCTGGCGCCGGATGTGGCATGTCACGCTGCCCGCGCTGCGCCCGGTGGTCGCCCTGCTGCTGGTGCTGCGCGTCGGTGACGCCCTGACCGTCGGCTTCGAGCAGATCCTGCTCCAGCGTGACGCTGTCGGACCCGGCGCGGCGGAGGTCCTCGACACCTTCGTGTGGTGGACCGGTGTCCGCAACCAGGACTTCGGCTATGCCGCGGCGGCCGGACTCGTCAAGGGCGTGGTCGGCCTGTGCCTGGTCCTCGCCGCGAACAAGGTGGCCCATCTGATGGGCGAGCAGGGGGTGTACAAGAAGTGACCGCCGTGACCCGACAGCCCGTGCGTGAACCCGCGCGCCGTACCGAGCGACCGCGCCGCCCCTGGTCCGCCCCGCCCCGGCCGGTGTGGGAGGAGACGCCCAGCAAGGCTGGGATCGCGAGCAAGGGCCTGGTGCTCGTCCTCGCCTGCTTCGTGATCCTCTTCCCGCTGTGGATCGTGGTCGTGACCAGCCTGTCCTCCCGCAAGACCATCGACGAGGCCGGCGGTCTGGTGATGATCCCCAAGGGCATCACCATCATCGCCTACCGCGAACTGCTCAGCGGCGGCCAGGTCACCCGCGCCACCGTCATCAGCGTCCTGATCACCCTTGTCGGCACGCTGTTCTCGATGACGGTGTCCGTCCTGTGCGCCTACGGCCTCTCCCGCACCGGGTCGCTCGGGCACCGCTGGTTCCTGATGATCCTGCTCGCCACCATGTTCTTCAGCGCGGGCCTGATCCCGACCTATCTGCTGGTGCAGTCCCTCGGACTGACCGACACCTATCTCGCGCTGATCCTGCCGAGCGCCGTCAGCGTCTTCAACATCCTTGTGCTGCGCGGGTTCTTCATGGGCATATCGCCCGAACTCATCGACAGCGCCCGCATCGACGGCGCGGGTGACTTCCGCATCCTGTGGCAGATCGTCATGCCGCTGTCGCGGGCCGTGCTCGCCGTGATCACCCTGTTCTACGCGGTGGGCTACTGGAGCGCCTGGTTCAACGCGTCCCTGTACCTCAACGACCAGGACATGATGCCGCTGCAGAACGTCATGATCCAGCTCGTCCAGAAGCAGGAGGCGCCGGTGGGGCTGGGGCAGGCGATCAAGACCGGTGAGTTGTCCGGCCTGGCGGTGCAGATGGCGGTCATGGTGATGGCGTTGCTGCCGGTGGCCGTGCTCTCGCCGTTCGTCCAGAAGCACTTCAAGAAGGGCATGTTGACGGGTGCGGTGAAGGGGTGACGCCCTGAGCGGGACAGCGCGCGGCAGGTGTATCGGTCCTGATCCGGGCGCTGGGAGCCCCCCTGCCCAAAGGGCTGGGGGAGGCAACCAGTCACGCCGGGCTGCGCGTCCCGTTCTCCCCGGTCAGCTCCCACGCACAGCGCCCGGAAACCCGGACCACTTACCGTTCCTGTGGACTGAGCAGGAGTAAGCCTGCTCAGCCGCGCGCCCCGAACGGTCTTGGGCGTACTGGTCCCCGGCGTACTCGATCCCGGGGCAGCGACACGGATCCTGTCCGTGGTCCGATCCCGGGAGGCCGGTTCCCTCACGACCTGGCCATATGGGTACGGCCAGAGGCGACGGGGAGGCCCCGAACCATCACTCCGGTGGAGCGGGGGCCCCGCACGCTGGCGCCGCATCCGGCGTCCCAGATCGCACGATCACCGTAGCCAGAACGGCGCAGGCCACCGCAAGCCCCGGAACCAACCATCACACGATCGAGCTAAACCGCCCTGATGCACGTTCTCCAGCGAGCAGTTGACAACCCCCCGAACGAGGTTCGCCATGTACGCGCCCCACGTCTCCCGACGCACCGTCCTCGCCGGTACCGCCGTCGCAGCGGCCCTCACCGTCGTCCCGGCACTGAACGGCCCCGCACACGCAGCGGAGGAAACCTCTGACGCCGAAACCCCTGACGCCGGCCCCGCCTACCGCTGGCGCAATGCCGTCATCGGGGGCACGGGCTTCGTCACCGGCATCCTCTTCCACCCCGCCGCCCGAGGCCTGGCCTACGCCAGGACGGACATCGGCGGCGCCTACCGCTGGGACGACCGCACCGCCCGCTGGACCCCGCTCCTCGACCACCTCGGCTGGGACGACTGGAACCTCCTCGGCGTCGAGGCGATGGCCGTCGACCCCGCGCACCCGAACCGCATCTACCTCGCCCTCGGCACCTACGCCCAGTCCTGGGCGGGCAACGGCGCCGTCCTGCGCTCGGACGACCGCGGCGCCACGTGGACGCGCACCGACCTCACCGTGAAACTCGGCGCCAACGAGGACGGCCGGGGCGCGGGCGAACGCCTGCTCGTCGATCCGCGCGACAGCGACACCCTCTGGCTGGGCACGCGGCACGACGGTCTGCTCAAGTCCACCGACCGCGGCGCCACCTGGGCAGCCGTGGCCGGTTTCCCGGCCACGGCCGGCGCGAGCGGCCAGGGCGTCACCTTCCTCGTCGCCGCCGGCCGCACGGTCTACGCCGGCTGGGGCGATTCCGACGGCACCGCGGGCAGCCCCAACCTCTTCCGCACCGCCGACGGCACCACCTGGGAAGCCGTCCCGGGACAGCCCACCGGCACCTCCGCCAAGGTCCCGATCCGCGCCGCCCATGCCTGCCTCACCCGCGAGCTGTATGTGACGTACGCCAACGCCGCGGGCCCCAACGGCCAGTCCGACGGCAGCGTGCACAAACTGGCCACCGCCACCGGCACGTGGACCGATGTGACGCCTGTGGCACCGGGTGGCACCACCAGCGACGGCTCCGCCGACACCTTCGGCTACGGCGGTGTCGCCGTCGACGCCCGCCGTCCCGGCACCGTCGTCGTCTCCACCAACAACCGCTGGGCGGCGGTCGACACCCTGTACCGCTCCACCGACGCCGGCCGCACCTGGACGTCGCTGAAGGACTCCGCCGTCTTCGACGTGTCCGAGACTCCCTTCCTCAAGTGGGGCAATGACCAACCCAAGTTCGGCTGGTGGATCCAGGCCGTCGCCATCGACCCGTACGACTCCCGGCACCTCCTCTACGGCACCGGCGCCACCCTCTACGGCACCCGGGACCTCACCCACTGGGCCCCGCAGATCCGCGGCCTGGAGGAGACGTCCGTGGTGCAGCTGATCTCGCCCCCGGTCGGG
This sequence comes from Streptomyces sp. YIM S03343, assembly GCF_054729195.1. Classification (NCBI taxonomy): domain Bacteria; kingdom Bacillati; phylum Actinomycetota; class Actinomycetes; order Kitasatosporales; family Streptomycetaceae; genus Streptomyces; species Streptomyces sp. YIM S03343. Next base: position 2,608,093 of record NZ_JBPUKX010000001.1, on the reverse strand, counting down.
GAGGCGCACCTGCTCAGCGGGTCGCGGGACATCGGCGTCATGTACCACGAGCGGCTCACGGCGTCTCCGTCGCGGGGCATGGCGACGAACCCCGTCTTCGGGTCGGCGACGGGACTCGCCCAGGCCGCAGCCAAGCCGTCGTACGTCGTCCGCAGCGGCTGGGGCGACCACGGCAACGGTGCCTATTCCGGCGACGGGGGCCGGACCTGGGCGCCCTTCGCGGCCCAGCCCGACATCGCCAAGAACGCACCGGGGCCGATCGCCACCAACGCCGACGGCAGCGTCCTGCTGTGGACCTTCGTGCACTGGGACGGCACGAAGTACGCGGCTCACCGCTCCACGGACAACGGTTCGACCTGGTCCGAGGTCTCCTCCTTCCCGAAGGGCGCCACGCCGGTCGCCGACCCGGCCGACCCGACGTTCTTCTACACGTACGACACGGACAAAGGAACCATATTCGCCAGCACTGACAGTGGCCGGACCTTCACCGCCCGTGCGACCGGTCTCCCCTCCGGCGACAGCCAGTTCAAGCTGGTCGCGGCCCCGGGCCGGTCCGGCGACCTCTGGCTCAGCGCCAAGTGGAACGGCCTCTACCGCTCCACCGACGGCGGTGCCACCTTCTCGAAGATCGACAGCTGCTGGGCCTCCTACACCCTCGGCTTCGGCAAGGCAGCCGAAGGCGCCGACTACCCCGCGGTCTACCAGGTCGGCGCCACCGAGGCCGTCACCGCCGTCCACCGCTCCGACGACGGCGCCAAGACCTGGGTGCGCATCAACGACGACCGGCATCAGTGGGGCTGGACCGGCGAGATCATCACCGGGGACCCACGTGTGTACGGCCGCGTCTACCTCGCCACCAACGGCCGCGGTGTCCAGTACGGGGAGCCCGTGTGATGCCACGCCTGAGCGACGCCACCCGCGGCCGCATCCTGTTCGGCGGCGACTACAACCCCGAGCAGTGGCCGGAGCAGACCTGGTACGAGGACATCCGGCTGATGAGGGATGCCCGGGTCACCTCGGTCACGCTCGGCGTCTTCTCCTGGGCGAAGCTCGAACCCCAGCCGGGGGAGCGGAACTTCGGCTGGCTGGACACCCTCATGGACCTGATGCACGACAACGGCATCGGGGTCGTGCTGGCCACCCCCACCTCCTCCCCGCCCCCCTGGATGGGCCGCCTCCACCCCGACACCCTGCCCCGTGATGCCGACGGGCGCAGGGAGTGGTGGGGCGGGCGGCAGCACTTCTCGCACTCCAGCGCCACCTACCGCCGGTACGCCGCCGCCATCACCGAGGACCTGGCCGCCCGGTACGCGGACCACCCCGCCCTCACGATGTGGCACATCAACAACGAGTACTGCACCGCCGACTACGGGGACGAGTCGGCCGCCGCGTTCCGGCGCTGGCTACGCAAGCGGTACGCCAGCCTCGACGCCCTCAACTCCGCCTGGGGGACGGCCTTCTGGGGCCAGGGCTACGACAGCTGGGACGGAGTGCTGCCGCCCCGGCACGCCCACTACCTGAACAACCCCGCCCAGATCATGGACTTCCGCCGCTTCACCTCCGACATGCTGCTGGAGTGCTACACCGCCGAACGCGACATCGTCGCCCGGCACACCCCGCACATCCCGGTCACCACCAACTTCATGCCGCTGTGGATCGGCCAGGACGGCTGGCGCTGGGCCCGGGAGGAGGACGTCGTCTCCGTCGACCTCTACCCCGATCCGCGCGACCCGCTCGGCGCCCAGCAGGGAGCCCTGGTCCAGGACCTCACCCGATCGCAGGCGCGAGGGCCCTGGATGCTCATGGAACAGGCGGCGGGCGCGGTCAACTGGCGCGGTGTCAACCACCCCAAGCCGCAGGGCCTCAACCGGCTCTGGTCGCTGCAGGCCGTGGCGCGCGGCGCCGACGCCCTCTGCTACTTCCAGTGGCGCCAGTCCCGGCAGGGCGCCGAGAAGTTCCACTCCGGGATGCTGTCGCACGCGGGGGAGGAGGGCCGTACCTTCCAGGAGGTCAAGCGCATCGGCGCCGAACTCCACGCGCTCGGACCGGAGGTGAGCAATAGCCAGGTGACCGCCGAGGTGGCGGTCCTGCACGACTGGGACGCCTGGTGGGCCGCCGCGCAGGACGGCCGGCCCTCCAGCGAGGTCGATCACGCGACCGTCCTCACCGCCTGGCACCGCGCGCTGTGGGAGGCCAACCTCACCACCGACTTCGCCCACCCCGGGCACGACCTCGCCCGCTACCGGCTCGTTCTCGCCCCCCAGCTCCATGTCCTCACCGACAGCGCCATCGACAACCTCCTCGGCTATGTCCGCGGCGGCGGCACCCTGGTGTGTGGCTTCCTCACCGGCATCGCCGACCAGGACGACCGGGTCCGGCCCGGCGGCATGGACGCCCGGCTGCGCGAGCTGTTCGGCATCCGCACCCTGCACGAGTGGTGGCCGCTGCCGCCGGGGGAGACCGTCGACTGCGACGGCTTCCGGGGCACGCTCTGGTCCGAGGAGATCGAGGCCGTGCCCGGCGCGGCGCAGGCCGTCCCCTACAAGGGCGGCGAACTCGACGGAATGCCCGCCGTACTGCGCCGCGACCGCGCCTGGTACCTCTCCACGCTCCCCGAGCCGGACGCCCTGCGCGATCTGCTGGCCCGCATTGCCGACGAGGCAGGCGTCCGGCCCGTGCTCGACGGACTGCCCGCCGGCGTCGAGGCCGTCCGCCGCGGCGAACTGCTGTTCCTGCTCAACCACGGCCGCGAGCCGGTCACCGTCCCCGTCCCCGGCACCCACCGCGACCTGCTCACCGGCATCGAGGTCACGGACCGGGCCGTGCTAGGCCGCTACGACGTGAAGGTCCTGAAGCCATGACGAACCCGCCCGACGGACCCCGGCCGCGCCACCCCGTGCACGGCACCTGGGAACCCGGTCCCGCCCTCCGCTGGGAGGACGCCTTCCTCACCGGCAACGGCCGCCACGGCGCTCTTGTGTTCGGCGATCCGAACGACGACCGGGTCGTCGTCACCCATCACACCCTGGTCCGCCCCAACGGCGCCGAACGCGGCCGCCCGCCGCAGCTCGCCGAGCAACTGCCCGCGCTCCAGGACCGGTTGCTCGCCGGAGATCTGACGGCGGCCGAGGAGTTCACCGACGGACGGCCGCTGCAGTGGGTGCAGCCCTTCCACCCCGCCTTCCACATCCGGCTGCGTCGGCCGCCCGGCCCCGCCCCGCACCACCGCCGCAGCGTCGACTTCACCACCGGCGAGGTGACCACAGCCTGCGACGGACTGCTCAGCCGCGTCTTCGTCTCGCGCGCCGACGACGTGATCGTCCAGTACCTCACCGCACCCGACCTCACCGCGCCCGCCGTCACCTCGCCCACCCTCAACCTCACCGTCTCCCTCGACCATGAACTCCCGGGCGTGCCCGCCGCACTCGGCGTGGGCCACAGCGCCGTGCGCACCGCAGAGGGCGCCCTGCTCACCCTGCGCGCCCACTACCCCGGCAGCGACCGCGCCTACACCGGTGTCACCCTGATCGCGGTGACCGGCGGCACCACCGGGCTCGGGCCCGTCGCGTACGTCCCGCCCGGCGCGCACATCGAGGGCGCCCGGGCCGTCCTGATCCTCACCCGGGTCCGGCGCCACACCGGCGAACTCGACAACGCCGAGGAGAGCCGCGCCCTGCGCGACATCCTCGACGGCCGTACCTACGACGACCTCCTCGCCCGCCACCTCGCCGAGCACCGCACCGCCTACCAGCGCGTCACTCTCGACCTCGACGCCGAGCCCGCCGAACGGGCTCTACCCGGCAGTGAGTTGCTAAGGCGCCCCGGCAGCCCGGCGCTCCTGGAACGCCTCTTCGCGGCCGGCCGCTACCATCTCCTTTCCGCCAGCGGCCTGTTCCCGCCCCGCCTCACCGGCCTGTGGACCGGCGACTGGGACACCGCCTGGTCCGGAGCCTTCACCACCAACGCCAACCTCAATCTCCAGACGGCCTCCGCCGCGGCAGCCGCCCTCCCCGAGGTCACCGAGGCCCACGCGCAGCTGGTCGACAGCCAGTTGCCGCACTGGCGCGAGAACGCCCGGGCCGTCCTCGGCGCCCGGGGTGTCGTCGCGCCCACCCACACCGACGGCGAGTCGGGGTACTCGTACCACTTCGACCGTGAGTACCCGCACCACCTGTGGACCGCGGGCGCCGACTGGCTGCTGAAGCCCCTCGTCGACCACGACGAGACCACCGGCACCCGCGACCCGCGCACCGCCGCCGCGCTCGCCGAGGTCGCCGAGTTCTACGAGGACTTCCTCACCCGCACCGACGCCGACGGCCGGCTGGTCGTCGTCCCCTCCTACTCGCCCGAGAACCGCCCTGCGAACGCCAGTTGGGGCGTCCTCAACGCGGCGATGGACCTGTCCGCCGCCCGCCACGCCCTCCACACGGCCGCGGACTACCACCCGGGCCCCGCCGCCGACCGGCTGCGCGCCCTCGCCGACCGGCTCCCGCCGCACCGGATCAACGCCGACGGCGCCCTCGCCGAATGGGCCTGGCCCGGACTGGAGGACACCTACGACCACCGCCACCTCAGCCACCTCTACGGCGTCTGGCCCCTCGACGAGATCAACCCCTACGACACCCCCGGCCTCGCCGCGGCCGCACACCGCGCCCTCGAACTGCGCGGTGCCGAGAACGACTCGGCGCACGGGTTCCTCCACCACGCCCTGATCGCCGCCCGCCTCAGAGACCCCGGACGGGTCGCTCAGGCCCTTGCCGCCGTGCTGGAAGGGGACTTCTTCCACAACTCCCTGATGAGCGCCCACTACCCCCACCGCGACGTCTACAACGCCGACGCCGCGCACACCCTGCCCGCCGTGCTGATCGAGATGCTCGTCCAGTCCACCCCGGACCGTCTGATCCTGCTGCCCGCGCTCCCCGAGGCATACCGGAGGGGCGAACTGCGCGGCATCCGCACCCGGTTCGGCGCCGACCTCGATCTCCGCTGGGCTCCCGGCGCCCTGCGCGCCGTCCTCCACCCCCGCCGTACCCACCGCGTCGAACTCCGGACTTCCTCCGGTGCGCAGCCGCTCGATCTCGTCGCCGGAGAAGACCACGTCCTCACCCTGGGGACGTGGTGACCCCCGCAATCCCCCCACCCATGGAAGGGACACCATGGCACCACTCACGCTCAGCCGTATCACCAAGGCCCTGACAGCGCCCGCACTGGCCCTCGGGGTCACCGTCGGCCTCGCCTCCGCCCCCGCCTCGGCCGCCGTCTGGAACTCCTGCGAGCAGTACGGCAACACCTCCCTCAACGGCTACACCCTCTACAACAACATCTGGGGCTCCGGCGCCGGAAGCCAGTGCATCTGGGCCAACTCCGGCACCAACTGGGGCGTCTGGGCCAACCACCCCAACACCAGCGGCATCAAGTCGTACCCCAACGCCAAGAAGGTGATCAACAAATCGATCACCTCGCTCGGTTCGCTGAACAGCAGCTACAACGTGACCGTGCCGTCGTCCGGCTCGTACAACACGTCGTACGACATCTGGGACACCTCCTACGCCTACGAGGTCATGCTCTGGGTCAACAAGACCGGAGCCGTGGGCCCGCTGGGCACCTCGCAGGGCACCGTGACCCTCGGCGGTTCCACCTGGACCGTCTACAAGGGCAACAACAACTCGAACGACGTCTTCTCGTTCGTCCGCTCCTCGAACTCGTCGTCCGGCAGCGTGAGCATCCTTCCGATCCTCAAGTGGATCAAGGACACCAAGGGCTGGTTCGGCAATGTGACCATCGGGGACGTGCAGTTCGGCTTCGAGATCACCAGTTCGTCCGGCGGCCTCGACTTCGCCACCAACAGCCTGTCCGTCAGCAGCAGTTGATCTGACACCCGCACCGATCTAGTGCCGCGACAGGCAACGTTCGCCCCGTCGCGACGCCCGGCACGCACTCTCGCCGCACCGGCCGAAAGCCCAAGTACGTCCAGTACGAGGACTTCCGGCCGGCACGCCGAGAGCACGCACCGGACGCCGCTCCTTGACGGGCAAACGTTGCCTGCCACGGCACCAGCGGCCGGTCCCGCTCCCCCGGGACCGGCCGTGGGGTGTCAGGAGGCCCCGGCGGGGGCCGGGCCCGTGCTGGACCGGGCCGTCAGCTCCGGGGCGAGCAGCACCACGTCGTCGGCGGCGCGGCCCTCCAGCTTGGCCACCAGCTGCGCCACGGCGTGCCGCCCCATCTCCTGTGCGGGGATGGCGACCGAGGTCAGCCGTACCGACGCCTGCGCGGCGACCTGGTCCGGGCAGATCGCGATCACCGACACGTCCTCCGGCACTGCCCGGCCCTGCTGGCGCAGCAGCGCGAGCAGCGGCTCCACCGCCGACTCGTTCTGCACCACGAACCCCGAGGTGCCGGGCCGCTCGTCGAAGATCCGGGCGAGCGTGACGGTCATCGCGTCGTACCCGCCCTCGCACGGCCGGTGCAGCAGCCGGATGCCCAGCTCGCCCGCGCGGGAGCGCAGTCCGTCGAGGGTGCGCTCGGCGAACCCGGTGTGCCGCTCGTAGACCGCCGGGGCCTCGCCGATGACGGCGATGTCGCGGTGCCCCAGCATCGCCAGACGCTCCACGCACAGCGCGCCCGTCGCCCGCCAGTCCAGATCGACACAGGTCAGCCCGGAGGTGTCGGCGGGCAGTCCGATCAGCACCGAGGGCTGGTCGGTGCTGCGCAGCAACGGCAGCCGCTCGTCGTCCAGTTGGACGTCCATCAGGATCATCGCGTCTGCCAGTCCGCTGCCGGTGACACGGCGCACGGCGTCCGGGCCCTCCTCGCCGGTGAGCAGCAGGACGTCGTAGCCGTGGGCGCGGGCCGTGGTGGCGACCGCGATGGCGATCTCCATCATCACCGGCACATACATGTCCGTGCGCAGCGGGATCATCAGCGCGATGATGTTCGACCGGTTGCTCGCCAGGGCGCGGGCGCCCGCGTTCGGGTGGTAGCCCAGCACCCGGATGCTCTCCTCGACCCGGTGCCGGGTGGTGGTGGAGATGGACCGCTTGCCGCTGAGGACATAGCTCACCGTGCTCGCCGAGACTCCGGCGTGCTGGGCGACCTCGGCGAGGGTGACCATCCAGCTCTCCCAGTGATGTGAAGCGCTTCGACAGTGCGCGGTGCGGATGACGGTGAGTGAGGGTGGTTTGACAGTAGCCCCAGTAGGAGTGGGTGTCCATAGGGTGTCGAAGCGCTTCGACACCCTATGGACACCCTTCTGGTCCGATGTCGCGCGGCAGAGTCCCCGGAAGGCGGCGGCAACCTTCCGGCCGGCGGCGACCACTGAACGGTCGTACACGAAGCGAACGGTCCGGGACGAACCGAACGGTCGTACCCGAACCGTCCCCCGGAAGGACCCCCGATGCAACACCGCAGACCGCGCCTGTCGAAGAAGGCGAAGGCCCTTCTCGCCTGCACCGTCGCCCTGGCCGCCGCCGCGGGCGTCACCGCGGCGCAGGCCGGCCAGACGAGCAGTGCGTCGAGCGGCGAGGCGAGCAAGAAATGCACCGCCTTCGACACCGTCACGCTCGGCAAGTACTACGTGAACAACAACCTCTGGGGCCAGGACAAGGGCACGGGCAGCCAGTGCGTCTGGGGCGCCACCGGTTCCGGCTCCACCGTCTCCTGGGGCACGAGCTACAGCTGGGCCAACAACAGCAAGGGCACCGACGCCGATGTGAAGTCGTACGGCAGCACCGTCCTCGGCTGGCACTGGGGCTGGAAGACCTCCAAGGCCGCCACCGGACTGCCGCTCAGGGTCGGTGACCGCAAGCCGGTGCGCACCAGCTGGGCGTTCGGCCTCAGCTCGAACCCCGGCACCGTCGATGTGGCGTACGACCTGTGGCTGCACGCCAAGAACGACGCGGACTGGCAGGACAAGCCCACCGACGAGATCATGATCTGGCTGAACCGCAAGGGCGGCGCGGGCCCGCTGGGCACCAAGTACGGCAGCGTCAGCCTGGACGGCGCCATGTGGGACATCTACCAGGGCGACATCGGCTGGAAGGTCTACTCCTTCGTCCGCCGCACCGACACCACCAAGGCATCGCTGAACCTGGACGACTTCACCCAGGCCCTGGTCCGCCGCAAGCTGCTGAGCAACGACAAGTACATCTCCGGCATCGAGTCCGGTATCGAGGTCTTCAAGGGCTCGGGACGCCTGGACACCACGTCGTACTCGGTCGACATCGGCTGAGCCGCCCCGAGCCGTCGCACGCGATATAGCCCGGACGGACGCGCGAGGACTGGTGGGGACGGCCCGTTTCAGGTACGAACGATCCAGTAGCACCGGTCGGTACCGATCAGTGATGATCGACACCGACCGGTGATGATCGACAAGGAACAGTCCCCCTTCATCCCTGTCCGCGTCGAGGTGAGCCTTATGTCCGCCCCCAGCACCCCGTCTTCGCAACGCCCCACCGTCACCGAACGCGAGGCCCGCCAGGTGGCGGAGGCCGCCCGGGAACAGGACTGGCGCAAGCCCAGCTTCGCCAAGGAACTGTTCCTCGGCCGCTTCCGCCTCGACCTCGTCCACCCCCACCCGCTGCCCTCCGACGAGGCGGTGCGCCGCGGGGAGGAGTTCCTGGCCCGGCTGCGCGAATTCGTCGAGACCAAGGTCGACCCCGCCCGTATCGAGCGCGAGGCCCGTATCCCCGACGAGGTGATCGCCGGCCTCAAGGACCTCGGCGCGCTCGGTATGAAGATCGACCCCAAGTACGGCGGTCTCGGCCTCACCCAGGTGTACTACAACAAGGCCCTCGCCCTGGTCGGCTCCGCCAGCCCCGCCATCGGCGTCCTGCTCTCCGCGCACCAGTCCATCGGCGTGCCCCAGCCGCTGAAGATGTTCGGCACCCAGGAGCAGAAGGACACCTTCCTGCCGCGCTGCGCCAGCACCGACATCAGCGCCTTCCTGCTCACCGAGCCCGACGTTGGCTCCGATCCCGCCCGCCTCGCCACCACCGCCGTCCCGGACGGCGACGACTACGTCCTCGACGGCGTGAAGCTGTGGACCACCAACGGCGTGGTCGCCGACCTGCTGGTGGTGATGGCCCGGGTGCCCGCGAGCGAGGGGCACAAGGGCGGCATCACCGCGTTCGTCGTGGAGACCACCACACCTGGTGTCACCGTCGAGCACCGCAACGCCTTCATGGGGCTGCGCGGCATCGAGAACGGCGTCACCCGCTTCCACCAGGTGCGGGTCCCCGCCGCCCACCGCATCGGCCCCGAGGGCGCGGGCCTCAAGATCGCGCTGACCACGCTGAACACCGGGCGCCTGTCGCTGCCCGCGTCCTGCGTCGCCGCGGGCAAGTGGTGTCTGAAGGTCGCCCGCGAATGGTCGGCGGCCCGCGAGCAGTGGGGCAAGCCGATCGCGCGGCACGAGGCGGTCGGCGCGAAGATCTCCTTCATCGCGGCCACCACCTTCGCCCTGGAGGCCGTCACCGACCTGGCCTCGCAGATGGCCGACGAGGACCGCAACGACATCCGCATCGAGGGCGCCCTCGCCAAGCTGTACGCCTCCGAGATGGGCTGGCTGATGGCCGACGAGCTGGTCCAGATCCGCGGCGGGCGCGGTTTCGAGACGGCCGAGTCGCTGGAGGCGCGCGGCGAACGTGCCGTACCGGCCGAACAGGTACTGCGCGACCTGCGCATCAACCGCATCTTCGAGGGCTCGACCGAGATCATGCACCTGCTGATCGCCCGCGAGGCCGTCGACGCGCACCTCTCGGTCGCCGGTGACCTCATCGACCCCGCCAAATCCCTCTCCGACAAGGCGCGGGCGGGCGCGGGCGCCGGGGTGTTCTACGCCAAGTGGCTGCCGAAACTGGTCGCGGGACAGGGCCAGGTCCCGCGGGCCTACGGCGAGTTCCGGCACGCCGCCGATCTGTCCACCCACCTCCGCTACATCGAGCGGCACTCCCGCAAGCTGGCCCGTGCCACCTTCTACGGCATGTCCCGCTGGCAGGGCCGGCTGGAGACCAAGCAGGTCTTCCTGGGCCGGATCGTCGACATCGGCGCCGAACTCTTCGCGATGAGCGCGGCCTGCGTACGCGCCGAACTGCTGCGCCGCCAGGGCGAGAACGGCGCCGAGGCGTACCGCCTGGCCGACGCCTTCTGCCGCCAGGCCCGGGTGCGCGTCGGGGAACTCTTCGACCGGCTGTGGACCAACACCGACGACTCCGACCGCAGGGTGGCGGCGGGCGTGATGGACGGCGCCTACACCTGGCTGGAGCAGGGCATCGTCGATCTGTCGGGCGAGGGCCCGTGGATCGCGGACGCGACCCCCGGGCCCTCGACGACGGATAACGTGCACCGGCACGCCGGGTGAACTCAGCAGTACTTGTCGCTCGGATCCCGCGTCGTCCAGGAGCAGGAGTCGACCTTGGAGCCGCTCGCCTTGGTCAGCGTGGCCGTGTCGCTGGTGTTGTTCCAGACGTACGCGCCGCGGTTCTGGTACTTGTTCGACGCGGTGTCCGAGCCCTTGCCCGTGTGCACCTTCATGTACTTCCCGGCGCCGATCTTGACGTCGCGGAAGACGTACCTGTGGTTCTGCGCGTCCTTCAGGACCCAGCCCTTCAGCGAGATCGCCGACCCGCCGGTGTTTCTGATCTGCACCCACTCGCCGTTCAGGCTGGTGTTGGAGCCGGTGTCCGAGCCGGGGCTGTCGAACCAGACGTGGTAGATGCTCACGCCCCCGGCGGCCTCGGCCGGAGTGCTGAGGAAGGTGCCGGTGAGAGCCACGGCGCCCGCGAGCGCGGGCAGGGCAGCGCGTATGCGCATGGAGATTCCCCCCTGGAAGTCGTCCGGTGACCGGTCGTCCACCGATCACGACAAAGTGTTATCACATGATCTTCACTATGCCTTCACAAGGGTGATTTCGCTCCATTCGCGGCCAAGACCTGATAAGGCGCCCGCCCGGGCGACGCGCTGTCCCCGCGCCCCTCGTTTGCGGCAAGAATGGGGGGATGAGCGACAGTCCAGCCCCCCTTGCCGATCCGCACCTCGTCTACGACCCCGTCGCGGGAGACGGTCCCAAGGACGTGGTGATCCTCGGCTCGACCGGGTCCATCGGCACCCAGGCCATCGATCTCGTGCTGCGCAACCCGGACCGCTTCCGGGTCACCGCGCTCTCCGCCGCCGGCGGCCGGGTCGGCCTCCTCGCCGAGCAGGCGCACCGGCTACGGGTGCGGACCGTCGCGGTCGCCCGCGAGGACGCCGTACCGGCGCTGCGCGAGGCGCTCGCCGCGCACTACGGCGCGGGGGAGCCGTTCCCGGAGATCCTCGCCGGGCCCGAGGCGGCCACCGAGACCGCCGCCTCCGCCTGCCACACCGTCCTCAACGGCATCACCGGCTCCATCGGCCTCGCCCCCACCCTCGCCGCCCTGGAGGCGGGCCGCACCCTCGCGCTCGCCAACAAGGAGTCGCTCATCGTGGGCGGCCCACTGGTCAAGGCGCTCGCCAAGCCCGGCCAGATCATCCCGGTCGACTCCGAGCACGCCGCCCTCTTCCAGGCGCTGGCGGCGGGCACCCGCGCGGACGTCCGCAAGCTGGTCGTGACCGCCTCCGGCGGCCCGTTCCGCGGCCGGACCAGGGAGCAGCTCGCCCATGTCACCGTCGAGGAGGCCCTGGCCCATCCCACCTGGGCCATGGGGCCGGTGATCACCATCAACTCCGCGACCCTCGTCAACAAGGGCCTGGAGGTGATCGAGGCGCATCTGCTGTACGACATTCCCTTCAGCCGGATTGAGGTGGTCGTGCATCCGCAGTCGTATGTCCACTCGATGGTTGAGTTCACGGACGGATCCACGCTCGCCCAGGCGACGCCCCCCGACATGCGCGGGCCGATCGCCATCGGTCTCGGCTGGCCCGAACGCGTCCCGGACGCGGCGCCCGCCTTCGACTGGACCAAGGCGTCGACCTGGGAGTTCTACCCGCTCGACAACGAGGCGTTCCCCGCGGTCGGCCTCGCCCGGCAGGTGGGCGAGCTCGGCGGCACCGCGCCCGCCGTGTTCAACGCCGCCAACGAGGAGTGCGTGGAGGCGTTCCGTACAGGTGCGCTGCCGTTCAACGGCATCATCGAGACGGTGACCCGGGTGGTGGAGGAACACGGACGGCCCAGTGCGGGAACTTCCCTCACCGTCGCGGACGTCCTCGATGCGGAGACCTGGGCGCGGGCCCGGGCCCGTGAAGTGACGGCGCAGACGACTTCGGCGACCGCGGAGGCGCGTGCATGACAGCTTTGATGATGATCCTCGGCATACTCGTCTTCGCCTTCGGCTTGCTGATCTCGATCGCGTGGCACGAGCTCGGCCACCTGTCGACGGCCAAGCTCTTCGGCATCCGTGTGCCGCAGTACATGGTCGGCTTCGGCCCGACCGTGTGGTCGCGCAAGAAGGGCGAGACGGAGTACGGCTTCAAGGCCGTCCCCATGGGTGGCTACATCCGCATGATCGGCATGTTCCCGCCCGGCGACGACGGCCGGATCGCCGCCCGCTCCACCTCACCGTGGCGCGGCATGATCGAGGACGCCCGCTCGGCCTCCTTCGAGGAACTGGAGCCGGGCGACGAGACCCGCCTGTTCTACACACGCGCCCCGTGGAAGCGGGTCATCGTGATGTTCGCGGGCCCCTTCATGAACCTGGTCATGGCCGTGGCGCTGTTCCTGACGGTCCTGATGGGCTTCGGCATCGCCCAGCAGACCACCAGCGTCAGCTCGGTCTCCCAGTGCGTCATCGCCCAGAGCGAGAACCGGAACACCTGCAAGTCCACCGACAAGCCCTCCCCGGCCGCCGCCGCGGGCCTCAAGGCGGGCGACAAGATCGTCTCCTTCGACGGGGTGAAGACCGACAACTGGAACAAGCTCTCGGACCTCATCCGCGCCACCCCCGGCAAGCAGGTGCCGATCGTCGTCGAGCGCAAGGGCGAGCAGCTCACCCTGCACGCGAAGATCGCCACCAACAAGGTCCAGCAGAAGGACTCCAGCGGCCAGATCGTCCAGGGCCACTACGTCACCGCCGGCTTCCTCGGCTTCAGCGCCGCCACCGGTGTCGTACGGCAGGACTTCGGCGAGTCGGTGACCTGGATGAGCGACCGGGTCGGTGAGGCCGTCGACTCGATCGCCGCCCTGCCCGGCAAGATCCCCGCCCTGTGGGACGCCGCGTTCAACGGCGCCCCCCGCCAGGCCGACTCCCCGGTGGGCGTGGTCGGCGCGGCCCGCGTCGGCGGTGAGATCGTCACCCTCAATGTCCCGGCCAGCCAGCAGCTCGCGATGTTCGTGATGCTGGTCGCGGGCTTCAACCTGTCCCTGTTCCTCTTCAACATGCTCCCCCTGCTCCCCCTGGACGGCGGCCATATCGCCGGCGCCCTCTGGGAGTCCCTGCGGCGCAACCTCGCCCGCGTCCTGCGCCGCCCCGACCCGGGCCCGTTCGACGTGGCGAAGCTGATGCCGGTGGCCTATGTGGTGGCCGGGATCTTCGTCTGCTTCACCTTGCTCGTCCTGGTGGCGGACGTCGTCAACCCCGTCAAAATCACGTAGTCACCGGTTGTTCACGGCAGCCCGGGCCCCTTCGTCCCGGGCTGCCGTCTTCTGAGTGGATCCGCTGGTGCGAGCCGCCGGTGTGATGTGCCCGGTGCTCCGCCGGTGCCGTAATCTCGAAGCCTGGAGCCCGCCGTTACACGGGACCGGACCTTGATCCACGACTTGGGGTTGCACAGCAGATGACTGCGATTTCTCTCGGCATGCCGTCCGTTCCGACCACCCTCGCAGAGCGCCGGAAGAGCCGACAGATCCAGGTCGGGTCCGTGCCGGTCGGCGGAGACGCGCCGGTGTCGGTGCAGTCGATGACCACCACCCGCACCTCCGACATCGGCTCCACCCTTCAGCAGATCGCCGAACTGACCGCGTCGGGCTGCCAGATCGTGCGGGTCGCCTGCCCCACCCAGGACGACGCGGACGCGCTTGCGGCGATCGCGTCCAAGTCGCAGATCCCGGTGATCGCGGACATCCACTTCCAGCCGAAGTACGTGTTCGCCGCGATCGAGGCGGGGTGCGCGGCGGTGCGGGTGAACCCGGGCAACATCAAGAAGTTCGACGACCAGGTCCGGGAGATCGCGAAGGCGGCGAAGGACCACGGCACGCCGATCCGGATCGGGGTGAACGCGGGCTCGCTGGACCGTCGGCTGCTGCAGAAGTACGGCAAGGCCACCCCGGAGGCGCTGGTGGAGTCGGCGCTGTGGGAGGCGTCGCTGTTCGAGGAGCACGACTTCCGGGACATCAAGATCTCGGTGAAGCACAACGACCCGGTCGTGATGATCGAGGCCTACCGGCAGCTGGCGGCGCAGTGCGAGTACCCGCTGCATCTGGGGGTGACGGAGGCGGGTCCGGCGTTCCAGGGCACGGTGAAGTCCGCGGTCGCCTTCGGTGCGCTGCTGTCGCGGGGGATCGGTGACACCATCCGCGTCTCGCTGTCGGCGCCGCCGGTGGAGGAGGTCAAGGTCGGCAACCAGATCCTGGAGTCGCTGGGTCTTCGGCCCCGTCGGCTGGAGATCGTGTCGTGTCCGTCGTGCGGGCGGGCGCAGGTGGATGTGTACAAGCTGGCGGAGGAGGTCACGGCGGGGCTGACCGGCATGGAGGTGCCGCTGCGGGTGGCCGTGATGGGCTGTGTGGTCAACGGTCCCGGCGAGGCGCGGGAGGCCGACCTGGGTGTGGCCTCCGGCAACGGCAAGGGGCAGATCTTCGTCAAGGGCGAGGTCATCAAGACCGTCCCGGAGTCGAAGATCGTCGAGACCCTGATCGAGGAGGCCATGAAGCTCGCCGAGCAGATGGAGGCCGAGGGCGCCGCCTCCGGCGAGCCCGAGGTCACCGTCGCCGGCTGAACCGCTGAACCGCTGCACCGTCGCCGGCTGAACCGCTGCACCGTCGCCGGCTGAACCGCTGCACCGTCGCCGGCTGAACCGCTGCACCGCTGCACCGCTGGACCGCTCGGATCTCCGACCCGGGGTGTGCCCGCCCGGCCGCGTGGACCTTTCCCCGCGGCCCCGGCCATGGCCGCCCCGGGCGATCCCCACCGGGGGACCTTTCCCCGGCAGCCCGGGTCATGACCGCCCCGGGCGTCCCTCACCGGGGGGCCTCCCCCCTCCGCGGTCCTGGTCACGGCCGCCCCGGGCGACCCGCACCGTCCCGGCCGTCACAGGCCGTGGCCGCATGGTGCGGCGCCCCGGACCGTCGGCGGGTACAGTGCGGAGATCAGCAGCCGCCCAGGGTGAGGCCCCGCACACGTGTTGACGCAGACCACCTCCCGCGTGCTCGAACCGAGCGATCTTGACGCCGCGCTCGCTGTCCTCGACCGTGAGCCGGTCATGAACGCCTTCGTCGCGGCCCGGATCCAGGTCGCCGGGCTCGACCCCTGGCGGCTCGGCGGCGAGATGTGGGGCTGGTACGAGGACGGCATGCTCACCTCCCTGTGCTACGCGGGCGCCAACCTCGTCCCGATCTGCGCCACCCCGCGCGCCGTACGTGCCTTCGCCGACCGCGCCCGCCGGGCCGGTCGCCGCTGCTCCTCCATCGTCGGCCCGTCCGCACCCACCGCCCAACTGTGGCGGCTGCTCGAACCGCACTGGGGCCCGGCCCGCGAGGTCCGCGCCCACCAGCCGCTCATGACCGCCGACCATCTGCCCGGCGGCATCACTCCGGATCCCTACGTCCGACGCATCCGCAAGGACGAGATGGAGACGATCATGCCGGCGTGCGTGGCCATGTTCACCGAGGAGGTCGGCATCTCCCCGCTGGCCGGGGACGGCGGCCTCCTCTATCAGGCCCGGGTCGCCGAACTCGTCGGCTCCGGCCGCTCGTTCGCCCGCCTCGACGAGCACGGCAAGGTCGTCTTCAAGGCTGAGATCGGCGCGGCCACCCCGCTGGCCTGCCAGATCCAGGGCGTGTGGGTGGCCCCCGAGTACCGCGGCCAGGGCTACGCCGCCCCCGGCATGGCCGCCGTCCTGCGCTATGCCCTCGCCGATGTCTCGCCCGTCGTCAGCCTCTACGTCAACGACTACAACACGGCGGCCCGGCGGACCTATCTCCGGGTCGGCTTCCAGGAGGTCGGCGAGTTCATGAGCGTCCTGTTCTGAGCCTCGCTCTCCGACCCCCGTTCCCCGCAGCCCCGCCCGCCGTATAGCACAGCGCACCCGCCCGCCGCACACCGCCGAGACCCGCCTGTAGGCTCCGGCCATGGACCCCGTTATCGGCCCCCTCGACCTGTCCGCCCACGTGGATGAGGCACTGGCCGTGCAGGCAGTCGCCTTCGGGCTGGGCGCCGACGAAGTGGCCGTACGACGGCAGATCGTCCTGCGTCACATGACCTCGCCGGGTGCGCGCGCGCTCGGCGCCACCGTCGGGGACACCCTCGTCGGATTCGTCTACGGCATGCCCAACGACCGTATGCACTGGTGGTCCACCGTCGTCGAACCGTATCTGCGCGCCCGTGGCACCGACGGATGGCTCGACGACTCCTTCGTGATCACCGAGCTGCACGTCCATCCGCTCCACCAGAACCGGGGCATCGGCCGCGCCCTGATCACGGCGATCACCGACAGCGCCGTGCAGCCCCGCTCGATCCTCTCCGCGATCGACATCGAGAGCCCGGCCCGCGGCCTGTACCGCTCCCTCGGCTACCAGGACCTGGCCCGCCAGGTTCTCTTCCCCAGCGCCCCGAAGCCGTACGCCGTGATGGGCGCGCCCCTGCCGCTGCTGCGGTGCTAAGAGCTCCGAACAAAATGGGCGCCCGGCTCGCGGCGTCTGGCACGCACGCTCGCCGCGTTGCCGGAAGGCCCTAGTAGCTCCGCTACGAGAACCTTCCGGCGCCTTGCGATCGCACGCACCAGACGCCGCGAGCTGATCGGACTCCCATTTTGTTCGGAGCTCTAAGGCGCGAAACGGATTTCCGGCCGCGGTGGCCACCGGGCTAACCTCCAAGGCACAACCCTTCCGCGGCAGGAGTACGAGAACCATGGCGAACGCACAGGTCCAGCGCATGTCCCAGTTGATGGCCAAGACGTTGCGCGACGACCCGGCCGACGCCGAGGTCCTCAGCCACAAGCTGCTCGTCCGGGCGGGTTATGTGCGCCGCACCGCCGCCGGCATCTGGAGTTGGCTGCCGCTGGGCAAGAAGGTGCTCGCCAACGTGGAGCGGATCGTCCGCGAGGAGATGGACGCGATGGGCGGCCAGGAGGTGCTGCTGCCCGCGCTGCTGCCGAGGGAGCCCTACGAGGCGACCGGCCGTTGGGACGAGTACGGGCAGGAACTGTTCCGCCTCAAGGACCGCAGGGGCGGCGACTACCTCCTCGGCCCCACCCACGAGGAGATCTTCACCCTGCTGGTGAAGGACCAGGCGTCCTCCTACAAGGACCTGCCGGTGATCCTCTACCAGATCCAGACCAAGTTCCGCGACGAGGCCCGCCCCCGCGCCGGCATCCTGCGCGGCCGTGAGTTCCTGATGAAGGACTCGTACTCCTTCGACCTCTCCGACGAGGGCCTCTCCGAGTCCTACGCCCTGCACCGCGAGGCGTACCGGCGGATCTTCGAGCGGCTCGGCCTCGACTACCGCATCTGCGCCGCGACGGCGGGTGCCATGGGCGGCTCCAAGTCCGAGGAGTTCCTCGCCCCGGCCCAGGCCGGCGAGGACACCTTCGCCGACTGCCCGAACTGCGACTTCGCGGCGAACACCGAGGCGATGACGTACGAGTTGAAGCCGGTCGACGGCTCCGCCGTGCCCGCGCTCGAGGAGATCCCCACCCCGGACACCCCGACCATCGAGACCCTCGCCGCGCACCTCGGCGTCCCGGCGTCCGCCACGCTGAAGAACCTGCTGGTCAAGGTAGACGGCGAGATCGTCGCCGTGGGCGTACCGGGCGACCGCGAGGTCGACATGGACAAGGTCGAGGCGCACTTCGCCCCGGCCGTCGTCGAGCTGGTCGTCGCCGAGGACTTCGCGGGCCGCGACGACCTGGTGCGCGGCTATGTAGGCCCGCAGGGCCTGGCCAAGGTCAAGTACCTCGCCGACCCGCGGGTGGCGCCCGGCACCGCCTGGATCACCGGTGCCAACAAGCCCGACCTGCACGCCAAGAACGTAGTCGCGGGCCGGGACTTCGAGGTCGACGAGTACGTCGACGTGGTGGTCGTCCAGGACGGCGACCCCTGCCCGAAGTGCGGCACCGGCATCGAGCTGGACCGCGCCATCGAGATCGGCCACATCTTCCAGCTGGGCCGCAAGTACGCCGACGCCCTCAAGCTCGACGTCCTCGGCCAGAACGGCAAGCCGGTCCGCGTCACGATGGGCTCCTACGGCATCGGCGTCTCCCGCGCCGTCGCCGCCCTCGCCGAACAGACCGCGGACGAGCAGGGCCTGTGCTGGCCCCAGGAGGTCGCCCCGGCCGACGTCCATGTGGTGGCGGCGGGCAAGGCGCTCCAGACCGAGCTGGCCCTGGAGGTCTCCGCCAAGCTGGCCGAGGCCGGCCTGCGCGTCCTGGTCGACGACCGCGCGGGCGTCTCCCCGGGCGTGAAGTTCACGGACTCCGAACTCATCGGCGTCCCCCAGATCCTGGTCGCCGGCCGCCGCGCGGCAGAGGGCGTCCTGGAACTGAAGGACCGCAAGACGGGCGAACGCGAGGAACTGACAGTGGCAGAGGCCATCACCCGCCTGACCCACCCGTAACCGACCCCGGGCCCCCCGCCCCCCCCCGCGGCTTGACGGATGCCCCGGGCCCCCGCCAAGCCGCGGTCGGTCGCCCCCGCCGAGCCGCGGTCGGTCGCCTCCGCCCAGCCGCGGTCGGTCGCCTCCGCCGAGCTGCGGTCGGTCGCCGCCGCCCAGCCGCGGGCAGTCGCCTCCGCCGAGCTGCGGTCGGTCGCCGCCGCCCAGCCGCGGGCAGTCGCCTCCGCCGAGCTGCGGTCGGTCGCCGCCGCCCAGCCGCGGGCAGTCGCCTCCGCCGAGCTGCGGTCGGTCGCCGCCGCCCAGCCGCGGGCAGTCGCCTCCGCCCAGCCGCGGTCGGTCGCCTTCGCCAAGCCGCGCGCACCGTGCGGCCCCGCCAACCGCGGGCAGTCGTGCCGCTGGGGCGGCACGGGTGGGCGCGGGCGGCACCCCGCCGGCGCCGGGCTGCGCAACCCCGGCCCCCGCCCCTACCCCGGCACGGGAACAGCACCGGGCTGTGCGACGCCCCCGGCCCGAGCCACGCACCGGGCTGCGGGTTACGCCCCGCCCGGCAGGGAACCGGCGCTCACCGGGCCCGACCCGGGGCCGGGGGCCGCCCCCGTCACAGCCAGCTCGCGAACTCCAGCAGAAGCTCACTGTCCCGAGGCCGCCCCACCCTGCGAGCCCGCACGCCTGATTCCACCGCCCGGAACAGCGTCCAGCCACGCAGACGCGCCTGGTCGACCTCCAGGGACTCCGCGAGCCGACGGATACGGCGGCGGGTGGTGACGGAGCCGGAGGACGTGGCGATCAGGTCCTCCACCCGGTCCCGTACCAGCCGCGCCAGATCGAAGGCGCACTCGCCGACCACCGGGTCCGGACCCACCGCCAGCCAGGGCATCCGGTCCCCGGCCAGCACCTTGCTCTGCCGGAACGTGCCGTGCAGCAGCCGGTGTTCGGGCGGGGCGACCAGCAACTCGGCACGGGCCGCGAGGGCCTCCTCGACGAGCGGCGCCACCTCGGGGTCGGCCTCCGCACTCGCCCGCATCGCCGCCGCCTGCCGTCCCGTGCGGTCGGCGACGGTCTCGAAGTCGTGGTCCGAGGGCGGCTCCACCCACAGCCGGCGCAGGGTGTCCGCCGCTTCCAGCAGGGCCCGCCGCTCGGGCAGCGACCGCACCGACACATCGGGGTGCAGGCGCTCAAGGAGCAGCACCCCCTCTGTGCCGGAGGGTTCCAGCAGACGTACGGCGCCCAGCCCGCCCCAGTGCGCCAGCGCCGCCCGCTCGCTCTCCGGGCGGGACCGGCGCGGGATCAGCTTCAGCACCGCCGGGGTACCGTCCGGCCGCCGCACCAGCACCACCAGGCTGCTGCGCCCGCCGGGCACCTGGATCCGCTCGACGGTCAACTCGCGTAGCGCGACGGCCTGACGGGCCGTCTCCGGCAGCTTCTCCAGCCAGTCGTCACCCTGCGGTGCCGTCTCGCCGAGCGCCCGCACCAGACGCGGGGGCGGTTCGAAAGCCATGCGCGAGTCGTTTCCTTCCTGTTCTCTTCGGCACGTGGGCACGTGGGCCGGTCGGCCTGTGGGCGTGATGCGGCTGCGTGAGCCGGTCGTGCCGTGGGCCACCCGTGGCTGTCACGCCGTCGGCGAGGCCGATGCGCTCGGCGAGGCCTGCGTGGTCGGCGCGGCCCGTTCGGCGAGACCAGGGAAGGCTACGCTCTCGCCGCTCCACCGCACCGCACGTACCGCCGCCTCCCGCAGCGCACCGGCCGCGTCGCGGCGCCGTGCGCCCTCGGTGGCCCGCACCAGGTCCGAGTAGACCGCGGCCACCCGTTCTTCCAGCTCGGCGGCCAGCCGTACCGCGGCGGCCGAGTCCGGCACCGGGAACGGCAGGGAGTACGCGGCGTCCGCGGCCACCGGTCGTCCGCCCAGGTCGCGTACTTCGCGCCCCAGCGCATCCCGGCGGGCCCGGTGCGCGTCGTACGCCGCATGTGCCTCGGAGCGCCGTTGCTCACTGATCCGGCCGCCGACCACACCGTAGCCGTAGACGACGGCGTGCTCGGCCGCCAGCGCCGCCTGGACCGCCGTGAGCCGCCGCGCCTTCGCCGTGTCCGTCCCGCTCATCGGCCGCCCTCCGTCAGCAGGAACACATGCACCGCTCCGGCCGCCGCCACAGAGGCGAGCAGCCGGGCCAGTTCACCGGGCACCTCCGTCAGAGCGTCCGTGCGCCGTGCCGAGAGCTCCTTCTCGGCGGCGGTCAGCCCGGAAAGCGCGTCCTTGGCGCTCTCCGGCGGAGCACTCCCGCTGCCGCCCGTGCTCTCCGGCGCGGTGCTCGCACTGTCGGCCGTGCCCGTCGGCGCGCTGCTCGCGCCGACGGCACTCGCGGAGGGCGACACCGTCGCCGTGGCCTTCGCGGCGTCGCCGCCGAACGCCGTCACCTGCCGGGCCACCTCCGCCCGCAGCGGCCGCAGCCGCGCCGCCAGTTGCGGATGGGCGGCGATGACGGCGTCGTAGCGCCCCAGCAGCCCCAGGCTGTCGCGTGCCGCACGCGCGCGCGTGCGGTCGGCCACCGAGGGGCTGCCCGCGCTCCCGGAATCGGCGTCCGCGGGCCGCCGGGAGCAGCCCGAGACGCCCACGGCGCCCACGGCGGCGAGGGAGCCCGCGGCGGATGCGAGCAGGGTTCTTCTGCGCGGCCCTGGGGAGGTGCGCGACGGAAGGGGGAGGGACACGGGGACGTCCTCGGGGCAGCTCGTACGGCAAACAGAGGGGAGGGGCGTACACGCCCGTGATCACGGTACCCGCGCGCGTGCCCCGCACCGGCCACCGGCAGCGCCCGTACACAGGTGGACGGCAACACCCCCCGGGCTCCGATACCCTTTGACCAGACACGCGACCCATCCCACAACAGCACACGCGGCCGAGGAGTCACCCGGATGAGCACCACCCAGAGCGAGAGGCTGCGGGAACTACTGGAACCGCTCGTCACCTCCCAGGGCCTCGATCTCGAAGAGATCACCGTGGACTCCGTCGGGCGCATGCGCAGCCTGCGTGTCGTCGTCGACTCCGAGACCGGTCCCGATCTGGACCTGATCGCCGATGTGAGCCGTCTGCTCTCGGCGAAGCTCGACGAGACGGATGTGATGGGTGACAGCGAGTACGAGCTGGAGGTCGGCACCCCGGGCGCCGAACGCCCGCTGACGGAGCACCACCACTACGTGCGCGCCGAGGGCCGCCTCGCCGAGTTCCGTCTGAAGGACGGCGGCGAACTGGTCGCCAGGATCCTGGAGGCCGACGACGAGGGCCTCGATCTCGAGGTGCCCGGCGTCAAGGGCCGTAAGCCGACCGCGCGCAGACTCGCCTTCGCGGACATCGCCAGGGCGCGCGTGCAGGTCGAGTTCAACCGCAAGGACAAGTGAGGAAGAGGAGGCGTAGCCGTGGACATCGACATGAGTGCCCTGCGGGGCTTGGTTCGGGAGAAGGAGATCTCCTTCGACCTGCTGGTCGAGGCGATCGAGTCGGCCCTCCTCATCGCCTACCACCGCACCGAGGGAAGCCGCCGTCACGCGCGCGTGGAGCTCAACCGGTCGACCGGGCATGTGACCGTGTGGGCGAAGGAGGACCCGGAGGACCTGGAGGAGGGCCAGGAGTCGCGCGAGTTCGACGACACGCCGTCCGGCTTCGGCCGTATCGCCGCGACCACCGCCAAGCAGGTGATCCTCCAGCGGCTGCGCGACGCTGAGGACGACGCGACGCTCGGCGAGTACGCGGGCCGCGAGGGCGACATCGTCACCGGCGTGGTGCAGCAGGGCCGCGACCCCAAGAACGTGCTGGTCGACATCGGCAAGATCGAGGCCATCCTGCCGGTGCAGGAGCAGGTCCCCGGCGAGACGTACCCGCACGGGCTGCGGCTGCGCTCGTACGTGGTGCGGGTGGCGAAGGGCGTACGCGGCCCCTCGGTCACGCTCTCGCGCACCCACCCGAACCTGGTGAAGAAGCTGTTCGCGCTGGAGGTGCCGGAGATCGCCGACGGGTCCGTCGAGATCGCCGCCATCGCCCGCGAGGCCGGCCACCGCACCAAGATCGCCGTACGGTCCACCCGCTCGGGCCTGAACGCCAAGGGGGCCTGCATCGGCCCGATGGGCGGCCGGGTGCGCAATGTGATGGGCGAGCTGAACGGCGAGAAGATCGACATCGTCGACTGGTCGGACGACCCGGCCGAGATGGTGGCGAACGCGCTCTCGCCCGCCAGGGTCTCCAAGGTGGAGGTCGTCGACCTCGCCGCCCGCTCCGCGCGGGTGACGGTGCCGGACTACCAGCTCTCGCTGGCGATCGGCAAGGAGGGCCAGAACGCCCGCCTCGCCGCCCGGCTGACCGGCTGGCGCATCGACATCCGCCCGGACACCGAGCAGGCCGGGGAGCAGACCGGGGAATAGGCCGGACAGCGGGGCCGGGGAGTAGATCTCGGCCTGCGGGGGTCCGGATCCCGTCAGTTATAACGCGGCAAAGTATTCGAGACCTTACCCAAAAGGGTGAGGTCGCCGCGGGGAGGTAGACTTAAGAGTGTCTGGCCGGACGGCGACCGGAGTATGCCCTGAACGCACCTGTGTGGGGTGCCGGGAGCGGGCGGCCAAGACGGAGCTGCTGCGCATCGTGATGAGCGGGGACGAGTGTGTCCCCGATCCTCGCGGTACGCTGCCCGGCCGGGGTGCCTATGTGCACCCCGCCCTGGTCTGTCTCGACCAGGCGATACGCCGCCGGGCGTTCACACGGGCGTTGCGCGCCCCGGGGACGCTCGACACAAAGGCGTTGCGCCGGCACGTCGAGCAGATGACAGTTGCCGAACAGGCGACACGGTAAGTAACACAGCGCCGTACGGAAGCCCCCGTGCGGCCTGGTACCTCGCGAGTCGAAAGCAGGTCGAGATTGCGATGAGCACTCGATGAGTACGCGATGAGTACGCCCATGAACTAGCGACGGTCCGGCCGCAACCCGGACCTCAAAGGAGCGAAGTGGCTAAGGTCCGGGTCTACGAACTCGCCAAGGAGTTCGGTGTGGAGAGCAAGGTCGTGATGGCCAAGCTCCAGGAACTCGGTGAATTCGTCCGTTCGGCGTCCTCGACGATCGAGGCGCCCGTAGTACGCAAGCTGACTGACGCCTTCCAGGCGGGCAGCGGCAACGGCAGGTCCGCCGGCCGTCCCGCGCCCAGGAAGGCCGCCCCCAGGCCCGCCGCGCCCTCTCCGGCGCAGGCGGCACGTCCGGCTGCTCCCAAGCCGGCCGCCCCCAGGCCTCCGGTGGCCCCGCAGCCCGCGGCCCCCGCGGCTCCGGCCCCCGTCACCCCGGCTCCCGCGGCCTCCGCGCCGCGCCCGGTGCCGGGTCCCAAGCCCGCCCCGCGTCCGGCCCCGGCCGCCCCGGAGTTCACCGCTCCGCCGGCCCCGGCGGCGCAGGCACCGTCCGCACCCTCGGGCCCCTCGGGTCCGCGCCCCGGTGCGCGTCCCGGCCCCAAGCCCGGTGGTCGTCCGGGCGGTTCCGGCCAGGGTCAGTCGGGTCGTCCCGAGCGTTCCGACCGTCCGGACCAGCGCGGCCAGCGCCCCGGTGGTCAGGGTGCCCGTCCGGGTGCCCGTCCGGCCGGTCCGCGTCCGGGCAACAACCCCTTCACCTCCGGCGGCAACGCCGGTATGGCGCGTCCCCAGGCGCCCCGTCCGCAGGGGCAGCGCCCCGGCGGCCCCGGTGCGCCCGGCGGCGGTCCCCGTCCGCAGGCGCCCGGCGCCCAGGGCGGCGGTCCGCGTCCCCAGGCGCCCGGCGGTTCCCGTCCCTCGCCGGCGGGCATGCCCCGTCCGCAGGGCGGTCCGCGTCCCGGCGGCGGTCCCGCGGGTCCGCGTCCGAACCCCGGCATGATGCCGCAGCGTCCCGCTGCCGGTCCGCGTCCCGGCCCCGGCGGTGGCCGCGGTCCGGGCGGTGCGGGCCGTCCCGGCGGTGGCGGCGGTGCCGGTCGTCCCGGTGGCGGCGGCTTCGCCGGTCGTCCCGGTGGCGGCGGCGGTGCCGGTCGTCCCGGTGGCGGCGGCGGCTTCGCCGGTCGTCCCGGCGGCGGTGGCCCCGGCGCCGGTGGTGGCGGCGGCTTCGGCGGTGGCGGCGCGGGCCGTCCCGGCTTCGGCGGCCGTCCCGGCGGTCCCGGTGGCCGTGGTGGCACGCAGGGCGCCTTCGGTCGTCCCGGCGGTCCGGCCCGGCGTGGCCGCAAGTCGAAGCGGCAGCGTCGCCAGGAGTACGAGGCCATGCAGGCCCCGAGCGTCGGCGGCGTGATGCTGCCGCGCGGCAACGGTGAGGCCATCCGTCTCTCCCGTGGCGCGTCGCTCACCGACTTCGCGGAGAAGATCAACGCCAACCCGGCGTCGCTCGTCGCGGTCATGATGAACCTCGGCGAGATGGTCACCGCGACCCAGTCCGTCTCCGACGAGACCCTGCACCTCCTCGCCGAGGAGATGAACTACAAGGTCCAGATCGTCAGCCCCGAGGAGGAGGACCGCGAGCTGCTCGAGTCCTTCGACATCGAGTTCGGCGAGGACGAGGGCGGCGAGGACGACCTGGTCGTCCGCCCGCCGGTGGTGACCGTCATGGGTCACGTCGACCACGGCAAGACCCGCCTGCTCGACGCCATCCGCAAGACGAACGTCATCGCGGGCGAGGCCGGCGGCATCACCCAGCACATCGGTGCCTACCAGGTCGCGATCGACGTCAACGACGAAGAGCGCAAGATCACCTTCATCGACACCCCGGGTCACGAGGCGTTCACCGCCATGCGTGCCCGCGGTGCGAAGTCGACCGACATCGCGATCCTGGTCGTCGCGGCCAACGACGGCGTCATGCCGCAGACGGTCGAGGCGCTCAACCACGCCAAGGCGGCCGACGTGCCGATCGTGGTCGCGGTCAACAAGATCGATGTCGAGGGCGCCGACCCGACCAAGGTCCGCGGCCAGCTGACCGAGTACGGGCTGGTGGCCGAGGAGTACGGCGGCGACACGATGTTCGTCGACATCTCCGCCAAGCAGGGTCTGTACATCGACTCGCTGCTGGAGGCCGTGATCCTCACGGCCGACGCCTCGCTCGACCTGCGGGCCAACCCGGAGCAGGACGCGCAGGGCATCTCGATCGAGTCCCGTCTCGACCGCGGCCGCGGTGCCGTGGCGACGGTCCTCGTCCAGCGAGGCACGCTGCGGGTCGGCGACACCATGGTCGTGGGCGACGCCTACGGCCGGGTCCGCGCCATGCTCGACGACAGCGGCAACAACGTCGCCGAAGCGGGCCCGTCGACGCCGGTCCAGGTCCTCGGCCTGACCAACGTCCCGGGCGCGGGCGACAACTTCCTCGTGGTCGAGGAGGACCGTACGGCCCGCCAGATCGCGGAGAAGCGCGCCGCCCGCGAGCGCAACGCCGCGTTCGCCAAGCGCACGCGCCGTGTGTCGCTGGAGGACCTGGACAAGGTGCTGAAGGCCGGCGAGGTCCAGCAGCTGAACCTGATCATCAAGGGTGACGCTTCCGGTTCCGTCGAGGCCCTCGAGTCCTCCCTGCTCCAGCTGGACGTCGGCGAAGAGGTCGACATCCGCGTCCTGCACCGCGGTGTCGGTGCGGTCACGGAGTCGGACATCGACCTGGCGATGGGCTCCGACGCCATCGTGATCGGCTTCAACGTCCGCGCGGCCGGCCGTGCCGCGCAGATGGCCGAGCGCGAGGGTGTGGACGTCCGCTACTACTCGGTCATCTACCAGGCGATCGAGGAGATCGAGGCGGCCCTCAAGGGCATGCTCAAGCCGGAGTTCGAAGAGGTCGAGCTCGGTACGGCGGAGATCCGCGAGGTCTTCAAGTCGTCCAAGCTGGGCAACATCGCGGGTGTGCTCATCCGCTCCGGCGAGGTCAGGCGCAACACCAAGGCGCGCCTCATCCGCGACGGCAAGGTGGTCGCGGAGAACCTCAACATCGAGGGTCTGCGTCGCTTCAAGGACGACGTCACCGAGATCCGCGAAGGCTACGAGGGTGGTATCAACCTCGGAAACTTCAACGACATCAAGGTCGACGACGTCATCGCGACGTACGAGATGCGCGAGAAGCCGCGCGTCTAGGCGCCGGGCTTCCGGCACGGTCGCTCCGGTCCGGGGCCGGTCGGCGGAGAGCAAATTTCCGTCGATCGGCCCCGGCCGTTCGTTGTACGGTTCTGATGTTCCTGCCGATCGCCCGGTCGTGCGGTCGGCCGATCACCTGATCGGTCCGCTCGCACGACCACCCGGCGGTCGCTCGGCGGACTCATCGATCCCGTACCGGCGGGTCATCCGGACCATCCATGTATGTGGGGACTCTGTCCTTCGATCTCCTGCTCGGCGACGTCCGGTCGCTGAAGGAGAAGCGCTCCCTAGTCCGACCGATCGTGGCCGAGCTCCAGCGGAAGTTCGCGGTGAGCGCGGCGGAGGTCGATCACATGGACCTCCATCGCAGGGCCGTCATCGGCCTGGCGATGGTCTCCGGCGATGCCGGGCATCTGACCGAGGTGCTCGACCGGTGCGAGCGGCTGGTCGCCGGGCGCCCCGAAGTGGAACTGCTGTCCGTGCGGCGGCGCCTCCACGGGGAACACGACGACTGACGCCGGGGATCGCAGCAGGCGCACGGAACGCGCCGTACGCGACACAAGCCGACCGCGAAGCAAGTCGACCGCGAAGCAAGTCGGCCGCGACGCAAGCCGATTGCGACGCAAGCCGATTGCGACGCAAACAGAAACATGCAGAACAAGGCAGAACAAGAAAGAACGGGAGACGACCAGTGGCCGACAACGCGCGGGCCAAGAGGCTGGCGGACCTCATCCGAGAGGTGGTGGCCCAGAAGCTGCAGCGTGGGATCAAGGACCCGCGGCTCGGCTCGCACGTCACCATCACGGACACCCGGGTCACCGGGGACCTCCGGGAGGCGACCGTCTTCTACACCGTGTACGGCGACGAAGAGGAGCGCAAGGCCGCGGCGGCCGGGCTGGAGAGCGCCAAGGGCGTGCTCCGCAGCGCCGTCGGCGCGGCGGCCGGTGTGAAGTTCACACCGACGCTCACCTTTGTGGCCGACGCCCTGCCCGATACCGCCCGGACCATCGAGGACCTCCTCGACAAGGCACGCGCCTCCGACGAGAAGGTGCGCGAGGTCTCGGCGGGCGCCAGCTACGCGGGCGAAGCGGACCCGTACCGGAAGCCCGGTGACGACGAGGACGACGCCGCCGAATGATCCAGAAGCCCACCCCGCCCGACGGCCTGGTCATCGTGGACAAGCCGTCGGGCTTCACCTCGCACGACGTGGTCGCCAAGATGCGCGGCATCGCCCGCACCCGCCGTATCGGGCACGCCGGCACCCTCGACCCGATGGCGACCGGTGTCCTCGTCCTCGGTGTCGAGAAGGCCACCAAGCTGCTCGGACACCTGGCGCTCACCGAGAAGGAGTACCTGGGTACCGTCCGCCTCGGCCAGACCACCGTCACCGACGACGCCGAGGGTGAGATCACGTCGTCCGCCGACGCCTCCGGGATCACCCGCGAGGCCGTCGACGCCGGGATCGCCAAGCTGACCGGCGACATCATGCAGGTGCCGTCCAAGGTCAGCGCCATCAAGATCGACGGCGTGCGGTCGTACAAACGGGCCCGCGAGGGCGAGGACTTCGAGATCCCCGCCCGGCCCGTCACCATCTCCTCCTTCACCGTCTACGACGTCCGGCCCGCCGAAGCCGAGGACGGCACCCCCGTGCTCGACCTCGTCGTCTCCGTGGTCTGCTCGTCCGGCACCTACATCCGCGCGCTCGCCCGCGACCTGGGCGCCGATCTGGGCGTCGGCGGCCATCTCACCGCCCTGCGCCGCACCCGCGTGGGCCCGTACAAACTGGATGCGGCCCGCACCCTCGACCAGCTCCAGCAGGAGCTGGCGATCATGCCGATCGCCGAGGCCGCCGCCGCCGCGTTCCCCCGCTGGGACGTGGACACCCGACGCGCCCGGCTGCTCTCCAACGGCGTACGGCTGGAGATGCCCGAGGAGTACGCGGGCGCCGGTACCGTCGCCGTCTTCGGCCCGGAGGGCACCTTCCTGGCGCTCGTGGAGGAGCAGAAGGGGAAGGCCAAGAGCCTGGCCGTGTTCGGCTGACCCGGGGCTCCCCCCGGGCCTTGCCCGGGGCCCTGTCTGGCCTGCGGAGGGCTGCTGGGGGCTGCTGGGGGCTGCTGGGGCTGTGGGGGTGGGGGCCGCTGAGGCTGCGGGGGCTGTTGAGGTCCTCTGCTGGGGTCCTCCGCCGGGCTCCGCTGGGGTCCGCCGAGGTCTGCTGGGCCTGCCCGTGGAGCGGCGGACACGGGGTTTCGCCGTCCGCCGCTCCACGGTCCCCCCTCGGTTCCCCCACCCCTAGGGTGTATCCAACCGCCCGCACCTATTCACCCGAGTGGCCAGGCGCTCGGAGTGAACGGGGGGAGCAGAGGGGGGCGCGTTCAGTGCGCGAACTGCCCCGCCGATCTTTGGGCGCCTAACGTCGAGGTCACGAGGTGCGTGGTCACGGATGCGCGGTGAAGCGTGGAGCACGGCGGGAGGTTCGCCATGGGGGGACGGGGGCTGCGGGACGGCGTGCCGGGGGAGCGGAACCGTGCGGACCAGCCGAACCGTTTGGGCCGCGCGCTGGTCCTGATCCGTGACACGGCGGGTCGGCAGCGCGGCACAGGATTCGTCGCCGATCACCACGGCACCGTCGTCACCAGCCACGAAGCCGTAGACGGCCCGGCCAGGCTGGTGCTGGAGACGGCGACAGGCCGCACCTTCGAGGTCGACACCGCCGGCGCGGTGACCCCCCTGCCCGCCCTGGCCCTCGCCCTGATCCGCACCGACGGCCTCGACGCCGACCCCCTTCCGGTGACGGTCCGGCCGCGCGTCGAGCCGGGTACCTATGTCCGCCTCGCCGCCTGCGGCTGGCGCGAGGCGCGGGTGCTCGGGGTGACACCGGTGACGTACACGACGGCCGGGGGGCGACGCCATCACCTCGGCGACGCGCTGGAACTGGCGATCGGCACGACCGGCCGCGACGCCCTGCGCCCCGGCGCCGGAGCGGCGGGCGGCCCGGTCCTCGACGCGGAGACGGGCGCGGTCCTCGGTGTCCTCGGCACGTCCCTGCGCCCCGGCGGCGACCGGGGGACGGGGCTGGCGGTACGGCTGCTGGCTCCCGGGGCGGTCAGCGGCGCTGTGGGCGCGCCTCGGGCTGGGGCGGACGACGCCCCGCTCGCAGCCCCGCTCTTCGCCCTGCTCGCCCGCAATGCGGTCACCGTTGCGTCGTACGGCGCCGATCTCAATCTTGCCGGGGTGTGGGAGACCTCCGGTGTGTCAGGGCCGTCTGCCGGGCACCTCGCCGATTGGCTCCGGACCGCGCGGCTCGATCCGTACGAGGCGCGGGCGTCCTGCTCTCCGGCAGCCTCGGTCCCGTCAGTCCCGTGGCTCAGGCCCTGCTGCACCTCGCCGACAGACACGGCGCCGTGTTCCTGAGCGGGTGGCTGGCGGTGGTGCTCCGGGGGTGGGAGGCGGACCCCGGTTCCTGGTGGGCGGGGCCGCTGCTCGCGCACGCGCTGGCAGAGGTGTCCGACGCGGTGCCGTATGCCGGGGTGCTGCGCGATCTCGCCGACCGGATTGCCGTCCTACGGCGTGAACGGCGGCCCGTGCCCGGGGAGTTCGGCCCGCCGTTCTGGACGGGGCTGCGGCTGCCGTACGGCGAGCGCGTCGAGCTGCTGGGCCGTCTGGTCGTATCCGACGAGGCGCCTGCTGCCGGCCCCCGGTATCTCCACGCGACCGCCCAACTCCTCGCCGCCGACCCCGTCGCCGTACAGCCGCACCTGGTGCGCTGGTTCGACGACGAGCGGCCGCTGCCCGCCCTGCCGCGCGCGACCGTGGCCGCCGCCGCGCAGGCCCTGCTGCACACCCATCGGCACCGGGCCCTGGACGACCTCGTCGAGACACTGGCCGAGAGCGCGCACCGGCCCCACGCGGCCGAACTGCTGGCCGCCCTGGCAGAGGAGGAGCCGTCCGCCGTCTGCCGGGCCGTCGACCGCTGGGCCCGCGGCAAGGACCCGGCACACCGGGCCGCCGCGGCGACATACGGACGGCTGGCCGCGCCGCACGTACGCACCGGCACCGACCGCGACCTGCTGCGCCACGCCGCCCTGGCCCTGCTCACTGACGCCACTGATCCGGCCGACCCTGCCGACCCGGCCGACCCCGCCCTGTACCGTGCCGCACTCGCCCTCCTCGACCAGCTGCGCACCGCTGCATGAACCTGCCCACCGGCCGGTGCACCAGCCCGCGCATCGGCCCGCCCGGCACGTGCTCCGGATCACAGCGACCATGCCGATGCGAGCACTGCCGACCCGGCATGGCACCCTTAGAGCTGCGTAACAGGCAACGTTTCGTGTGAGACGGACACGGGTTCGAGGAGCGGTCACAGTGCAACGCTGGCGTGGCTTGGAGGACATCCCCCAGGACTGGGGGCGCAGCGTCGTCACCATCGGCTCGTACGACGGAGTCCACCGTGGCCACCAGCTGATCATCAGCCACGCCGTGGACCGGGCCCGCGAGCTGGGCGTGCCCTCCGTCGTCGTCACCTTCGACCCGCACCCCAGCGAGGTCGTGCGCCCCGGCAGCCACCCGCCGCTGCTCGCCCCGCACCATCGCCGCGCGGAGCTGATGGCGGACCTCGGCGTGGACGCGTCGCTCGTCCTGCCGTTCACCACCGAGTTCTCGAAGCTCTCCCCGGGCGACTTCGTGGCCAAGGTGCTGGTCGACAAGCTGCACGCCAAGGCCGTCGTCGAAGGCCCGAACTTCCGCTTCGGCCACAAGGCCGCGGGGAATGTGGCGTTCCTGACCGAGCAGGGGCGGACCTACGACTTCGAGGTCGAGGTCGTGGACCTGTATCTGACCGGCGCGGCGGGCGGCGGCGAGCCGTTCTCCTCGACCCTCATCCGACGCCTGGTCGCCGAGGGCGATGTCGAGGGCGCCCGGGAGATCCTGGGCCGTCCGCACCGGGTGGAGGGCGTGGTCGTCCGCGGCGCCCAGCGCGGCCGTGAACTCGGCTTCCCGACGGCCAACGTCGAGACCCTCCCGCACACAGCGATCCCGGCGGACGGTGTGTATGCCGGATATCTGCAGGTGGACGGCGAGGCCATGCCGGCCGCGATCTCCGTCGGCACGAACCCGCAGTTCGACGGCACGGAGCGGACGGTGGAGGCATACGCCATCGACCGCGTCGGCCTGGAGCTCTACGGCCTGCATGTCGCCGTCGACTTCCTCGCGTTCGTGCGCGGACAGGCGAAGTTCGAGTCGCTGGAGGGGCTGCTGGAGCAGATGGGCCGCGATGTGAAGCGGTGCCGGGAGCTGGTGGCGGCGGAAGAGGAGCGGTAGTAGCCGACTCTGGATCGTCTCTGGACGGTGAGACTGTGCCGAAGGGCGGCCGGTGCGATGAGCACCGGCCGCCCTTCGGGTTGTGGTGGCTGGGGTCGGTTGTGGGTCCGGGATGGGGCTACGGCTGCTGCGGCGGCGCCTGCGGGGGCTGCTGCGGCGGGGTCGGCTGCGGAGGCTGAGGCTGCGGGGGCTGCTGCTGGGGCGGGTAGGGGTGGGCCTGTTGCGGCGGATACGGCTGCGTGCCCGGCTGAGCCTGGGGTTGGGCCTGGGGCTGGGGCTGGTACTGCTGGGGGTAGGGCGGCTGGCCCTGCTGCGGGAAGTACGGCTGTCCGGGAGCCTGCGGGGGGTACGGCTGTCCGGGCGGCCCCGGCTGCGGGGGAACGGGCTGGCCGGGAACGCCCTGGCCCGGCATCGGCTGGCCGGGGTACTGCTGGCCCGGGTACGGCTGGCCTGCGTAGGGCTGGCCCGGCATGGGCGGGGCGATCACCGGGGGCGGGTTGCCGTTGTTGGTCCACAGCCCCTGGGACTGCTGATGGCGTACGAAGTCCTCGGCGACCATCGCCGCGAGGGTGAAGTACGCCTCCCTCACCTTGGGCCGCATCATGTCGAGGTCGACCTCCGCACCGGTGGAGAGGTGCTCGTCGAAGGGCACGACCACCACCCCGCGGCACCGCGTCTCGAAGTGCGACACGATGTCCTCGACCTTGACCGTCTTGCCGGTCTCGCGCACCCCGGAGATGACGGTGAGGGACCGCGCGACCAGATCCTGGTACCCGTGGGCCGACAGCCAGTCGAGGGTCGTACTGGCGCTGCTCGCACCGTCCACAGAGGGCGTCGAGATGATGATCAGCTGGTCGGCGAGGTCGAGCACACCGCGCATGGCGCTGTAGAGCAGACCGGTGCCGGAGTCGGTGAGGATGATCGGGTACTGCCTGCCGAGCACATCGATCGCCCGCCGGTAGTCCTCGTCGTTGAACGTCGTGGACACGGCGGGGTCGACGTCGTTGGCGATGATCTCCAGACCGGACGACGCCTGCGAGGTGAACCGGCGGATGTCCATGTAGGAGTGCAGCCACGGAATTGCCTGCACCAGGTCACGGATGGTCGCACCGGTCTCACGACGGACGCGGCGCCCGAGCGTACCGGCGTCCGGGTTGGCGTCGATCGCGAGGATCTTGTCCTGGCGCTCGGTGGCGAGGGTCGAGCCCAGCGCGGTGGTCGTGGTCGTCTTGCCGACGCCGCCCTTGAGACTGATGACGGCGATGCGGTAGCAGGACAGCACCGGGGTGCGGATCAGCTCCAGCTTGCGCTGCCGCTCGGCCTCCTCCTTCTTCCCACCGAGCTTGAACCGGCCGCCCGCGGCCGCGGGACGCCCGCTCTTGGCCTTCTGCCTCCGGTTGTTGAGCAGCCGGTCCGAGGACAGCTCGACGGCGGCCGTGTAACCCAGCGGCGCGCCCCCGGGGCTGACGGGCTGTCGCGGATCGTGCCGGACGGGCTGCGGCCAGGCGGTACCGGTACGCGGGTCGACGGGAGGCGGCGGCGTGGCCGCCGAGTCGGCTTGCGGGTGCGGGGGTTGCGGCGGTTGGGGCTGCTGCGGAGGCTGGTGCGGGGGCTGTGCGGCCTGTGCGGGGTTCTGCGGGGCGGGTGCCTGGTCCGGGTTCTGGTCCTGGTCCGGTGCTACCGCTGGTTCCTGCGGCTGCGGTTGGGGCTGCTGCGGTGCCGGGGGAGCAGGGGCGGGTGCGGGGGCGGCGGTCTGCGGGGGGAAGCCGTAGCCCCCCTGGGCGTCGGGCATCGGCGGGGTGGGCGCGGGCGGCGGCGGGAAGCCGTATCCGCCCTGCTGGGGGAAGGCGTAGGCGCTGGGGGTGTGCGGAGGCTGCGGAGCCGGTGGCTGGGGCCCGGCCGGGCCAGGAACACCGGGGTGCGGGTAGGCGTAGCCGGACTGCTGCGGGGGCTGCGGGGCGGGCGGCTGGTTCCAGGCGGCGGGGGCGGGCTGCGGCGCCTGCGGCTGGAACGGGGGCTGCTGCTGGGGCTGCTGGGGCTGCTGGGGGAACGGCGGGAAGGGCGGCAGCTGCGTGTGTGCGGGCGGCTGCCCCTGCGCGGCGGCGGCCGGGTCGGCCTGCGGCGCCTGCGGCTGGGCGGGCCACTGCGCCGCCGGTGCGGGCGCGGCGGGCTGGTAGGAGGGCGGCAGCGGAGGCACACCGCTCTGCGGCGCGGGCGGCGGCGTCCAGGCGAGCGGGGCGTCCTGGGGGACGGGCGGCACGGCGGGCACGGGAGGTACGGGTGCGGGTGGCACGACGTCAGCGACGGCTACGGCGTCGCCCTCGGGCGCGGCCTGCGCGGGGGCGTCCTGGGCGGCTACGGCGTCACCGTCGTCGGTGCCCGAGGTGTCCTCGGCGTCCGAGGGGACGTCCGTGTCCGCGTTCGTGCTCTCACCGGACGGCACGTCGTCGTCGCCCGGCGCGTCCACTGCCGGGTCGGCCACCTCGTCCGCGTCACCGTCACCGGGCCCTCGGTCGGCGGCGTCTCCCGCCTCTGCCGCCGCCTCCTCGTCGTCACCCGGGGTCTCCGCGGCCGGAGCGGCAGCAGCAGCCTGATCACCGGCCTCGGCCGCCGCGCCCGCAACTGCCTCGGACGCACCGGACGCACCGGACTCGGACCCCGCAGGCTCCTCCGCCCCCACGGAATCCCCGCCCTCGGCTGCCGTACCCCCCTCGGACCCGGCCCCGGACCCGGCCCCGGACTCGGCAGCCTCCGCACGCTCCGCGATCTGCCGCTTAAGTGCGACTGACGAGATCCGCAGGGTCGCCCCGCTGACGAGGTCGCCCTCCCTCTCGTCCTCCTCGGCCGGAGGCACAGCCGGAGCCGCAGGAGCGACGGGAGGGGCCGGAGGGACCGGAGGTGCGGCAGGAGTCGGCTGCGCAGTCCAGGCGGGCGGCAGACTGGGCACCGGACCAGGAGACCCGACCGGCGGCGAGGGCGGCGGACCGGGTTGCGCCGAGCCGTCCCCGGACGCGGCCGAAGCCCCCGCCACGCCCGAAGCCCCCGAAGTACCCGACGCACCCGCAGCGTTCTGCGTGTACCAGGCCGGTGGCGCGTAGTCGATGGTGAACTCGCCCGTCACCTCGATGCCGGACTCCGCGTCGGGCTGGTCGTCGCCGGGCGTGGCCCAGCCCCCGCGGATCCCGTCCCGATCGCTGTTCACAGTTCCTCCTGGTGCGGTCGCGTACGGCCGCGGCATCCCGATACCGCGCCGGGGCGACCAGTTCTCGTCGTCCTGGGTCGTTCGAGGCCGTCCGTCCGACGGTTCCCCCGGAGCGCCGACGTCCGGTCCACGGGTTCTCGTGTGGCGCCCTCTCCCAGCCTAATCACCACAAGCCCCGCCGAGGCAGGTCCGTCCGCCCCTCCGCACCGGCCCAGCAGAACGCACGGGGCCCGGAGTTGACGCACTGTCCGGCCGCCCGGCAGCACCACCCGCCCGACGGAGCCGGACAAGGCAGGACAAGGGGCCCCAGCCCGGGCCCCGTAAACCACACACACCACGCCGAACAGCAGTCCGTGCCCGGACCGTCAGTCCATCCGGCGTGGCGTACCCAACAATCCGGTCTCGGCGTCGGTGGGCTGTGTCATCACATACTGCCGGTCGCGGTCCGCACACCACAGGGTGACGCCGTCGGGGAGCGCGGGCAGCGACTCCACCTCGGCCCGGGACAGCGCCATGGTGCGCCCCAACTCCGCAGCCTCGTCCGGCGAGACGCGCTGTATACCGGAGAGCCGGGCCTGGCGCAGCAGCCGGGGTGCGACCGGGCTCAGATACGGCAGCAGCGTCAGCACCGACTGCCAGGGCCCGGACACCACACGCCCGCGCGGCGGACGCATACCGCAGTCGCGCACCACCAGCACGGGACTGCCCGCCGAAGCGCCCTGCGGCGGAACCCGGCCCACCTCGTGCACGGCCAGGCCGTTCTGCCCGCCGCCCATCGCGTGCACCATCTGCATCCAGGCCTGCGGCCGCCCCGTCTCCACCGCCACCCGCGCCCCGGTCGCCGCAGCACGCAGCGCGAGGACCTGCGCGGTCCACAGACCCCCGATGAGGACGACGTCGTACGGCGTGGGCCGGTTGAGCCCCAGTACGGCGGGCTGTCCCTCGGTGTCCACCCCGGCCACGACCCCGTCGTCTCCGATGGGCAGCGCCAGCGTGTCCAGTTGTTCCGCGGGCAACGTATGACGCCCGTGGCGCGGACCGATGAGGCCGAAGCCGCCGCGCAGCCGCTCACGCGCCGTGGGGACGATCATCGGGCACCTCCCAGAGGCAGTGTGGCGAGCATGCCGGGCAACTGTTCACGGTCGAGTCGGTTGAGCCCGGCGCCCGCCTCACGGGCGGCGGCCTCCAACGCATGGCGTGCTGCGACCAGTTCGTCGTCGCCGCGCCCGGTCACCCGCAGGTGCCCGCACAGCGACAGCTCCTGCCGCTCGCCGCGCGCGATGGTGAGACTGAAGGTGGTAGCGAGTGCGGGCACAGCGGTGACGAGGGCGACCAACTGCGGCAGCGACGGCTCGTCACCACCGCCCAGTCGGGGCCAGCGGCGCACCCAGTAGGTGGTGTGCCTGCGGTTGTCGCAGCGCCAGTTGCGGCCCGACTCCTCCGTCCGCCGCTCCCGTGCCTCGGTCCGTCCGGCCTCCGCCGTCACCAGCGGGTTGGCGCACGCGGAGGTAGCCAGGGCAGCCACCAGCTCCTCCTCGTCGAGCACGGTCGCCCGGAACCCGGCGCCCGTCAGCCGGCTCGCAAGATGGTCAGCCGCACGCGCGACACACTTCTGCGCACCGGTCAGACCGCCGCCCCGCGCCGCTACGGCCTCGGGACACAGCTCCGGGTCCAGCTTCAGCGCGATCCAGGTGATGCGTACTGCCGGAGCGCCCGTCTGCTCCTGAAGCGGCGCGTAGTTGGAGACGGCCACCGACTGCTGGGGCAGATGCAGCGCGGGCGCGGGCTGGGTGTGCAGCACCATCTGCGCCGACTCCAGCCGGATCCCGTCCACTTCGAGCGCGTCCCGTACCAGGGCGAGCGGCAGCGGCTGACGGCTGCGCTCGGCCCGCAGCGCGGTTGCGTCGGCCTCCACCTGGAGCACCGTGGTGACGAACGTGCCGTCTCCGACGATGCCGACCGGACGCCGGTCCCGGGCGCCGTAGGAGCAGGTCCGCAGATTCGGCTCGCACTCCACGGCCGGGACGAGGCCGGGTTCCGTGCCCGGCGGTACCCGAGTAACGGCCGCCCGGCGCTGCCGCACCCGCAACGCCTGTGCGGTGGCCAGCCATTCGGGCAGTGAGCGGCCCCGCCGCCGTACGAAGGCAAGCAGTACCAGCACCGCGGCGACGACCGCGGCCGCCACCAGTGCGATCGGACCCACGACCCAGCCGACGAGCAGCACGGCCGCCGCCAGCTCCACCAGGACGATCCGTTGCAGACGGAACGAACCCGCTTGCCCCGGACGGGATTTCAGGCTGAGCGGGGCCGGCCGGGGCGCCGTACCGGCCGCACCGGGTGGCTGACCCGGTCCCGCCGGACGCGGGGCGGGGTCTCCTTGCGCCCCGGACCGGTCACGGGAGCGCAACCGTGCTCCGGAAACCATCACTCCATCCCCCCGATTTGCTCACAACTCGCTGGAACCAGGCCATTTCACAAGCCTCTTGAGGGCCCAGGTACCCTACCCGTTCCACAGGACGGCCCTCGTACCAGGCATAGTAGGGGCAGCGTCCGACAACAGAGGGCCGGAGAAAGCGACGTCCCCGGCGCCGTCCACGCGAAGTACGGGGAGAGACGGGCACAGATGGCATCACGGCGGGATCAGCTCAACGCCTACACCTTCGCGAAGCGCCGTATGCTCGCATCCTTCGTGCAGTCGGCACCGGACGCCTCGGACGAGAGCGCTCCCCGGCCGCTGCGCGCCGTACTGCCCGGCATGATCGTCGCCGTCGTGGTCATGGCCGTGTTCGGCGCGTGGGGCATGTTCAAACCCACGGCGCCGCAGGGCTGGGACGACCCCGGCAAGAAAGTGATCATCGCCAGCAAGTCCACCACCCGGTACGTCGTCCTCAAGACGGACAAGAAGATCCAGCTCCACCCCGTCCTCAACATGGCCTCTGCCAAACTCGTCCTCGACGACAGTCAAGGCGCCGTCGATGTCGTCACCGTCGACGAATCCATCCTCGACAACGGCAAGATCCCGCACGGCGTCACCATCGGCATCCCCTACGCCCCCGACCGGCTGCCCTCCGACAAGGAGGCCGGCGCGGACAAGCGCTGGGTGGTGTGTGAACGTCCGAGCGGCAGCGGCAGTTCCATCCAGAAAGCCGCATTCGTCCTCGCCGAGCGCGACATGAAGAAGACCGAGGGCACCCGCCAACCGCTGCACGGCGGCGAGCTTCTCTACGTCACCACCCCGGACGACACCCGTTACATCGTCGACTCCAAGGGCTCCGCGTACGAGGTCGACAAGAACGACGAACTGCTGCTGCGCACCCTCGTCGGCTCGGGCCGGGAACCTCAGCGGGTCTCCCAGGACTGGCTGGAGACCCTCCATCCGGGTGACCCCATCACCTTCCCGAAGGTCGACGGGCAGATCGGCTCCCCTGCCGGGGTCTCCGGCACCCTGACCGACGCCGCGAACAAGGTCGGTATGGTCCTGAGGGCGCCCAACGGCGCGCGCCAGCAGTACTACCTCGTCGAGGCGGGCAAGGTCGCACCCGTCTCCGACTTCACCGCCCAGCTGCTCCTCAACAGCAAGGACCTCGTCGGCCTCGGCCAGGCAAGCACGGCACTCGACGTCAGCGCGGGCGCCTTCGCTCCCAGCGCGACGGCGTTCGCATCGGACAAGAAGTGGCCGAGCCTGAAACCGGTGGCCGTGAACGAGGCCGGTATCGCGGACGGCAGCCGCAATACGGTCTGCAACATCCTGGAGGACGTGGACGGCGGCAGCGGAACCACCACCCTGAGCACCTGGGCGGGCACCGACTTCCCCGCCACCCTGGCCACCGGCTCCTCCAGCGCCTACGTCACCCCCGGCTCCGGCCAGCTCTACCGCCAGTTCAAGGGCACCGAGACCGACGCGGGCCCCGTCTTCCTGGTCACCGACACCGGCCTGCGCTACGCCCTCCAGTCCAACGACGACAGCGCCACCGACGACGCAGGCATCGGCACCACGGCCAAGGAGCGGGAACAGCTCCAGCAGGAGGCCAAACTCGCCCAGACCCGCCTCGGCTACGCCGGGGTGAAACCGGCCCCGATCCCGGCACCCTGGTCCAAGTTCCTCCCGACGGGCCCACGTCTGTCGACGGCGGCGGCCCGCCAGCCGCAGGGCTCGTGAGGGGCGCGACGATGCCGTACTCCCGTACCGCGATCCGCACCACGATGGCAGCGACGCTGCTGACGGCCTCCACGATCGCCCTCGCACCCTCCGCGGCGGCGGACTCGACGAGCGACGACACCTGCACGTTCTCGACGTCGAACCACAAGTACACGGGCACCCCTTGGGCCCTCCAGCGTGTGCTGCTGGACGAACTGTGGGACCAGTCGAAGGGCAAGGACGTGAAGGTGGCCGTGATCGACACGGGCGTCGACACCGTGAACCCGCAGCTCACCCAGGCGGTGGACGCGAAGCTGGGGGCCAACTTCCTGCCTGCCAAAAACAGCAAGGGCGAGAAGATCGATCGGGGCAGGTCCGACGGGACCACGGACACGGTGGGTCACGGCACACGCGTGGCGGGGATCATCGCCGCGCGCCCCATGAAGGGCACCGGTTTCGCGGGCCTGGCACCCGAGGCCACGATCATCCCGATCAAGCAGAACGACGCGGAGGGCGACGGCACCGCACTGAAGCTGGCCGAGGCCATCCGCTACGCCGTCCGGATGAAGGCCCAGGTCATCAACATCTCCCAGGACACCTCGAACGCTGTGGAACCGCCGGAGGACCTGCACAAGGCGGTCGACGAGGCATTGGCCCAGAAGATCGTCGTCGTGGCCTCTGCGGGGAACGGCGGCCTGGGCGGCAACGTCAAGCCGACCTACCCCGCGTCCTACGACGGTGTCCTGGCCGTGGCCGCCTCCGACCGCAACAACGAACGGGCGTCGTTCTCCCAGTCCGGTGACTTCGTCGGCGTGGCGGCTCCCGGCGTCGACATGATCTCAACCGTCCCCAAGGGCGGCCACTGCTCGGACAACGGCACCAGCTTCTCCGCACCCTACGTGGCCGGTGTGGCCGCGCTGATCAAGGCCAAGCACCCCGACTGGACGGCCCGCGAGGTCGTCGCCCAGATCGAGCAGACCGCGGAACGCTCGATCGCCGACCACGACCGCCTGGTCGGCTGGGGCGTGGTCGACCCGGTCCGCGCCCTGACGGAGGACGATCACGCGATCGAGACACCCAGCCCCCACGAGGGCCTGAGCAAGGCGGAGGCCCCCCAGGCCGCCGAACTCCACCTGGGCGAAACCCCCGAGGAACGCAACGCCCGCCTGGCCACCTACGTGGCCATCGGCGCGGCGGTCATGGTGGCCGCGCTCAGCGGGGGAGCAGTGGCGCTGCGGGACGCGCGGAGGCGGCGGCTGCGGTTCGAGGGCAAGGGATGACGAATCGGTCATCGCGTGCACACGCATCTCTCGGATCCGCGTGCCCTACGACTCCCGGCAAGCGTCCGTCTCGGCCACGGCGGCGGCGTACTGTTCGATGAACTTCCGCATGTCCGAAGCCTCGGAGGCGCGCGTGGTACGCGCGGTAACCCACACGGAGTGGTCCGCCGACGCGTGATCCGGGCACTCGACCAGGCCGACGGCTCCCGTCACGGAGTAGATGAAGCGACCGCCGTTCGCGCTCGCGTCGCCGGGGGCGACCCCGTAGGCGGACTCGGCCATGTCCCGTGCCGAGACCCTGGTGCCTCGCTGCTCCACGCTGCTCGAGAAGGCCATGTCGCCGTCGACCACGAGGCGGCAGCGCTCGACGCCGACGGCGGACGTCGGCTGGGCGCTGATCTTCTTGCCGGGCGGCAGCAGCGGCTCCAGCAGGGAGCTGGAGATCTTCGTACCGCACAGGTCCTTCGGTACGGCGTACTCGCGCGAGGACGACGATGAGGAGCAGGAAGTCAGCAAGCCGAGCAGAACGGCCGCTCCGAGAACGACAACGGCGTCGCCGCGTGTGCCGCGTGAGAATCCCTGCATTTCGCCTTCCAGTAACGTCGGTTGTGCCGTACGGGCCGTCATGGATCGGTCTGTGGACGTGGGATCAGTCGGGGATCTCCGTGTCCAGGTCCTTGGCCATGGCGTGAATGTCCGTGGTGGCGTCGTTGAAGCCGGTGGCCGTTCCTTCGCTCACCCAAGTGTCGATCTTGCTGTCGTAGCTGGCGCGGTGAGCCTTGGCGGCTTCATGGGCAGCCGTGTAGTTGATGTTGGTGGTGCTGTCCTTGATGGTCTCCCACCGGGTCGCGATGTCGTGACCGGCCTCCGAGCGGTACGCACCGGACTCGTCCTTGAAGAAACCTTCCAGTACGACCGAGGTGACCGTGCCCGCGGCACCGCCCACGCCGGCGCCGACCACGGGACTCGCGATGAAACTCGTGCCGATACCCACTCCCGTGCCGACGATTCCCGAGATCACGTTCTTCTTCTGACTGACCGCGTAGTCGAAGTCGCTGTCCTTCTCGGCGGCCGGACCGAGCACCGCCTCCTGCCGCCCCTGGGCCAGTAGTCCGCTGAATTCGCCTGACTTGCGTGACAGGCTCGTGATGGTCTCCTGAGCGTCGTGCGGATAGCGCTGGTCCGCGGGAAGATCCGGGTTCAGGTGATAGTCCATCAGGCTGGCCGTGTACGCCTTCTCGCCGACGCTCAGCGCGCTGTAACCCTCCGGGTTCTGGCCGGCGGTGACGAGAAATCGTGTGACGGCGTTGTGGTCGAGCTTGGCGTCCTCACCGGCGAGCGGATACAGCAGGTTCCATCCGGAGGTGCCGTCCTTGACTGTCGGCCCATCGGCCATGGCCCGGTGGATGTCGGGCAGATACTCGGAGCCGATCTGACCGATGCTGTCCGCCATGCAGTCATGGTCCTTGAGGCGGTTCGGGTCCTCGGAGACGGAGTTGACGAGCTCCCTCATCAGCCCGGCCTGCGCTGCCGTGTGAGCGGGCGTGTCCGCAGTGGGCAGCTCACCGGCCGCATGCCCGGTGGTGGCTGCTTCCAGGGCAAGGGCCAGGTTGTTGCGCCCGTCGACGCTTTCGCCGGAGCTGAAGTCGCTGTTGCTCTCATGGGGCCAGTGGCGGTCTTCGAACAGATACTTGAAGCGCCGTTCCCGCGTGAGCTGCGGTGTGACCGGGGGGTCGCTGATGTCGGCCCAGAACGACAGCGTCTCCTCAGGGCCGAGATCCG
Organism: Streptomyces sp. YIM S03343; assembly: GCF_054729195.1. NCBI lineage: Bacteria > Bacillati > Actinomycetota > Actinomycetes > Kitasatosporales > Streptomycetaceae > Streptomyces > Streptomyces sp. YIM S03343. The sequence goes on along the minus strand of NZ_JBPUKX010000001.1, from coordinate 2,565,556 downwards.
TTGCGAAGCGTTCGGAGAACAGCGGGTCGTCGTGGTACTTCTTCAGTCCTGCGTTGAGCCGGTCGAACTCCTCGACCGTCAGATCTTCCGGCTTCTTCTTCGCCAGCCGGGCCAGCTCGTCGGCCTCCTTGACAGCGTCTGCCGCGGCGTCGCGGTCCTTGTAGCTGACATCGGAGAAGCCCAGAGCGCTCTGGTCGGCGATCGCCATGAGGACCGTCTTGGCCGAGCTGTCGCTCTCGGTCGCCTTGCTGAGGATCCCCTTGATCTCGTTGCGGGCGTCGTCGACGTCCGTCTGACTGATGGCGCTCTGGCTGCCGCTCGGGTCGGAGGACCAGTCGGGGCGGGTGTTGCCCGTGACCGTGAAGGAACCGGAACCGGTGTCCACAACGGTGAGATGCTTCTCGTTGGCGCGGTCGACTGCTTCCTTGAGCTGCTGAGTCCCGCGTGTCACTCAGGATGTTGTGGATCGACTTGGCCTGCGCCTGGGCGTCGGTGAACTCGCTGGCCATCCTGCCAATGAACTCCTTGGACACCTGTGCGTTCACACCGGCCCAGTTGGCCGCGTTGGCGGCCTAGTGCAGATCGTCCTCGGCGTCCCTCTTCAAGTCCTCAAGGTGTTTCACGAGCGTCGACCAGTCGGTGACGGCGTCGTCGAGCAGACTGAAGTTGGCGTGGAGCAGAGAGTTGAGATTCATCGGTCATCGTCCCAGGAGGTGGCAAGTAGCGAGTTTCGGGGGCCGTTTCACGTGTGCCTCTTAATCCTTCTTCTTGTCGCCCTTGTTCTCGTAGACGGGGTTCTTTTCGCCGGGGGCTCCGACCCGTTCGTCGAAACCCGCGTCGAGCGCGTCGATGCTGCTCATCTGGCGCTGGATGAAGGCTTCATCGTTGGCGTGCAGGGCCTTGGTCACCTGCATGTGGTTCGAGATCTGCGCGCACGCGTCCATCAGCGACTTGAGCTGCTCCTCCCACCGGTTCGACACATGCTGGAGCCCAGCCCCGAGGGAGAAGCCCCGCTTCGACAGGTCGCCGGCCGCGGCGTCGCTGGTGGGAACGGCGACACGGGCCTTGTCCCACAACTGGTCGTACAGGTGATGGGCCGCCGTACCGATCTTGACGAGATCCGCGTGACCGACCTTGAGGTCACCTGTCTTGCTCGGCACGACGTACGGTCCGTAGGTCCCGCCGCCGTCGTCGACATGGTTCAACTGCATCTGTGTGGACTGCCGCTCGGCTGCCCGTGCCTTCAGCTGTTCCCACTCGTCCCATGCCATGAGCGAACCCCGTCCCCGTCAGGTAAAGGGCGAGTCAGGTCCGTTGTGTGCATGTTGAGCCGTCCCGGCTGTCAGCCCGTGCCTCAGCCCGGCTGTCCGAGCAAGCCGATGCTCGCGGCCCCCGCAGTCGTGCCCAAGGACGGCGGCTCCCCCTCCGTCGTCGACTGGGGCGAAGTGATCAAGGCCGTCGGCGAGTCCGGGCGGCCGATGGGCCTGGTGCGCGGCGTCTTGATAATTCATGAAAGCACATGAGTACCCGTACTCAGGTCTGCCGACTCCTGCACCCGTAGCCTTGCATTGCGGCAGTGACGGTGCTTGAGGCACAACGTTGTGCGGATGTAGTGCAGTTGGCCGGGCTGTGGCACAGCTGTTGCGTAAGGCGGTTGGGGCTGTCGGAGGAAGTGACTACAGTGATCTCGTTGCGCAAATGAACGCTTGAGGTGTGAGGCTCAGAGCGAGCGACACGAACGGGGAGGGGAGCATCGTGCTTCCTGCGGACATGGTGACGGGCCTGAAGGCCAACGCGGAGACGCTGCTGTCGTTCAAGCAGCGCATCGACAAGTTGCTGGAGGACTTCGAGGGGTCGCCCGGGAGCCCCTCCGAGGTGGCCGCGCTTCGCATCCCCAGGGCATCACTCAGCGGGCACGGCATCGATTTTCACGAGGCTGACGACCTGTTCGATCAGTGTGAGTGGGTGCACAGCGAGCTCACACGACTCTCCAAGCTGCTTGGGATGCAACTCGAGGGCATCGGGATCGCCACGCAGGGCGCGGCGCACAAGTTCACCAACCTCGACGAGGATCAGCGGCGTCGTTTCCATGAGATCCAGATGGAGGTCGGCCGCCAGTACAAGGAAGCCCAGCGGAAGAAGTCCGGTGAAGCCCGGCGGGAGCAGAGCAACACGAGCGGTACTGAGAAGGGGTACAACTAGTGAGCGGGGGCGACAAGAAGCCGAGGCTGACCGACCAGCAGCAGGTCGACCTCCAAGTCGGAGTCATCAACGCGACCAGCACTGTGTCGGAGTTGGCTGGCGGCTTGTTCGGTCACGCCGGTACGCCCGTCTTCGGCACGACGGACTTCGAGAACCACCGACTGAACACCATGATCGATGTGGTTCACAGCTCGAACCCCGCTGATCTGGAACATGCCAGTGAAGCCTTGGGGAAGGCGAGCAAGGCGATCAGCGATGCAGCCACGGCCCTACAGCGGCACCTCAAGTACGCGGGCGAGGACTGGAAGGGCCAAGCCGGCACGGCTTTCCAGGAGTGGGGTGACAACCTCGTCACGCACACTCAAGGATTGGCCGAGTTCGCCGACAAGGCCAAGGTGCAGATCGCGGCTGCCGCCACGGGGCTCGCATCCGTCCGTAGCTCCATGCCGCGCATGGACACCCGCCCCCTCGCCGACCAGAAGAAGCCGACGGAACTCCCGCAAGCCAAGCAGGTCGAGGGCAACAGGGCGTACGACGAGGCCGTCCGGGTTGAGCATGATCGGCAAGAGGCGATCAATCAGATGAATCGCCTGGCGTCGTTCTACTCGGTTTCCAGGGGAGAACTGTCGAAGCTTCAGCCGCCGGCGTTCAAGTCGATGCCGCAAGCGGGGGTGCCAGGCCCCGGTTACAGCCTGACCCCCAGCGAAGCCAGTACAGGCACCCCCGGTGTGACCTCACGTCCCAGCCATCGAGCAGTCACGAGTGACACCAAGCACGTCGACGTGTCCCACGGAGATCCCGCGAGCACTCTTCCCTCCTCTGGACCTCCGCCTGCGGACACGCATGCCGCGCCGCACGACCCGACTCTCCCCACGGTCGGTACGGAGATCAACAGCGTCGACACGCTTCCACCGCACGCTGCGCAACCGCTGCCTGCGGCTCCTGCTTCCACCCCGACGGGGCCCAAGGGACCCTCCGCAGGGACGCTCCCTCCCATGGAGACCGGCACGTTACCTCCTTCCTTTGGTCGGCTGGTCGGGCGTTCCGTCGGACTCGGCGGAGCAACAGGCGGCAAGGGCCCTGTCTCGGCTCAGGGACGCTCCATCACCCCGGAGGAAGGCGCCACTGCTGGAGGCCGGGGAACACGGGGGCCCATGGGACCGTTGGGCCGTGCTTCGGCGGTCGGCCAGGAGGGTGTCCGTGGGCCCGCCTCGGCGACAGGCAGGTCGCCCGTCGGACGAGGCGTCACCGGCGGTATGCCCAAGACGGCGGGCACTGGTCCACGTACCGCTATGCCGATCGGGCGTGAGGGCGGCGTGTCCGGTCGGCCGACGGCGCGGACCGGCCCTGGTCCCACGGGCGCTGCTCGCACGGGTGGCGTGGTCGGCGGCAAACCCGCCCCTGAGGTCGGCCAGAGCGCCACCGGTGCAAGGGTTCCGCGGGGTACCGTCATCGGTGGCGAGGGCTCACCCAGCACTCGTCCGGTGGGTGAAAGGCCAGGCCAGCGTGGGGTCATCGGCCAGAAGACCCCGGCTCTGGGCGCAAGGCAGGGGCAGCCTCCGCGCCGCGCCTTGAGCAACACGGAGGGCGTGGTCGGCGCACCCACGGCTCGGGCCGACGCGAGGGGTGACGAAGCCGCGTCCGCAAGGTCGGGGCTGACACGAGGCTCTGTGGGGCGCCGTGGCCCTGATGGTGCCGCTGACCGGGAGGCGCGACGCCAACAGCACTCTGCCAAGGACAAGAAGCGCTCGCGTGATGACGCGCGGCGCGGTGATGCGCCGTCGGCGACCGACTGACCGAGACGAGCGAGGACGACACAAGCATGAAGTCAGGGACTGGCGTACGCCGCCCCATGCCAGCCATGCTGGTGGCGAGGCGTCCCCGGAGACGTGTGACCATCCTGGGTGGGGTGCTCGGTGCCTTGGCCATGACGTTCGCGGGGCTGGGCCCTGCCGCCGTTGCCGACGAAACCCAGTCGAGACAGTGGTACTTGGATGCGATGAAAGCTCAGGACCTGTGGAATGTCAGTACAGGCAAGGGCATAACGGTCGCAGTAATCGACACGGGAGTGAACGCGGACACCGATTCGCTGAAGGGCCAGGTAATACTCCCAGGCGTTGACGTCACGGGGAAGGCGGGCGGCGCTACCGAGGACTCCGATGGCCACGGCACCTCCATGGCCGAACTGATCGCGGGGACCGGTAAGTCCGGCGGTATCAAGGGGATTGCTCCCGCAACCAAGATTCTCCCAATTCGCACCCCCTATGGCAAGGAGGTGCTGACAAAGGGAAATCTTCTGGCCAAGGCCATTCACGCTGCCGCCGACTCCAATGCGGCGATTATCAATATTTCCGCCGGAACAGATGTCAACGTCAATGGGGGAATTGAAGCCGTACAATATGCCCGAAGCAAGGGCAAGTTGATTATCGCCAGCGTGGGTAACGGCGCCCAAGACGTGAACGACATCGACTATCCGGCCCAGTACCCGGGCGTGGTCGGAATCGCGGCGACTGACGAGAACGGCAACGTGGCCAAGTTTTCGGAGCACGGCGACTACGTGGACCTGGCCTCACCCGGCGTTGATGTGCCGGTGTGGTGCGACAGCACTTTCACGTCGTACTGCGACAAGGCCGCGGGTACCAGCCAAGCCGCCGCCATCGCCTCCGGTTCCGCCGCCCTCATCTGGGCCGCCCACCCCGACTGGACCGCCAACCAGGTCCTTCGTGTGATGATCGACACCGCAGGTCGGGACTGGCCGAAGAACGCCCCGAGCGTCTACCTCGGGTACGGCACGATCCGCCCCGCGCAGGTGCTCCTCAAGGGCAAGGGTGACCCGGGACCCGCTGACATCGATCCCATCAGTAACAGGAAGACGCCGACCGTCTCCCCTGACGCGGACTCCGGTGCCTCGCCCTCCGCTTCCGCAGCAGAGTCGTCACAAGCCTCGAAAACCACTTCAAGCGGTAAGACTTCAGCGGCAGGATCAGCTTCCGACTCCGGTGACACCACGCTGTGGGTGGGTCTCGGAGCCGCCGCCGGAATTGTGGCTGTCGGCGGGGCAGGTTTCGCTGTGCTGCGCTCACGCCGCAGTGCTTGAGCGGCTTTTCGTACACCCACTCCGTTCCCAAATGAAAGGCATGGAAAATGGCAGGACGTCAGAAGGTAAGCGACAAGGACATCGTCGCCCTTGAGAAGGAACTCCTCGACAGGTTCGAGGGAATCAGGGGCCAGCTCAAGCGCCTCCAGGCCACGATCGACGGCCTCGAAGGCAACTGGAAGGGCATCGGAGCCGGCGCGTTCAACGCCAAGCAGACCGAGATCAACGAGCGCATGGTCAAGATCGGCAACATCCTGGCCAAGTTCATCGAGGCGATGACCGAGACCCGGAAGATCAAGGACGGCACCGAGGACGAGGTGCGTGCCCAGGTCCAGAGCATCGACGTGGACCTCGGCGGATCGCACTCGGCGCTCTCCAGCTACTGATCCAGCTGCTCATCGGCAGCGACCCGGACTCATCGACACCTCACGGACAACGGAGCGAACATGGGCGTCAACAACAGCGGTGAGCTGGAAGTCTCGTACGGCAGCCTCGACGAGACGGCCACCCGTCTGGCCAACGAGGCAAGCCAGCTCGAGGCCAGCCTTGAGGCCATCAAGCAGAAGGTCAACAGCGTCTCCGGCATGTGGGAGGGCGAGGCCCACAGTGCCTACACCCAGCAGCAGGCTCTCTGGGACCGCGAGGCCAGGGGCATCCACGAGGCCCTGGTCGCCATCGGCCGCGTCGTCCACCAGGCCGGCGGCGACTACCTGGGCGGCGACAAGAAGGCCGCCAGCTACTACATGTAGTGCCGATCGGCAAAGAGCCGTGGGGGTGGGCACGCACGGGAGGTGCCCACCCCGCGGCATGCCCGTGGCCCTGACCTCCGTCGAGCCACCGGTCATTGCGACGGGAAGAAACAGGACGGGAATGTTGCACGCACATGCCACAGGCGCTGGAGCCGATGGAGGGCGGGGAGGATCGCGCAGAGCCGCAAACTCAAGGCGAATCGGCCCGTACACGCTGATCACAGCACTCGACGATGCCCGCAGCCGGATCCCGGTGCCGGAGCGGCGCTACATCGCGCGCAGCACGGACGGCGAGCATACTGTCCTGCTCGGCATCGCGCTTTCGGGCGCCGACCCCCAGCGCTTCATTGCCGAGGCAGAAGCCTCGCGCTACCTCCTGGGCCCGTTCGTGTCGCCCGTCGCGGCCTTCGCTGCGCCTGGGGAGCCCGCCGCCTGGCACGCCCGTCCCTATCTGCCCGTCCTGCCGCTCCCGACGTCGCTTGCTGTACACGGCGGTCCGCTTCCCGAGCGGACCGTACGCGCTCTCGGCGTCGCCCTGGCCGAATCCCTGGCGATCCTGCATGGCCAGGGACTGGCGTATGGGGGTGTGTCACCGGCGGCCGTCCTGCTCGCTGCGGATGGGCCACGTCTCACCTGCTTCGGAGCAGTGCGAGCTGCCGCCCCGGACGGCACTCCCCGTTCGGGTCTGCCGGGACTCGAGTCGGGCAGCCTTCCGCCGGAGCAGGCGTCCGGTGGGCACCCGCGTCCACTCGGTGATATCTACGCACTCGGCGCGACGCTCGCATATGCCGCGACCGGGTACACGACTCCGGAACGGGACGAGCTTCCGCCGGCACTCCGTACCGTCATCCGCCGGTGTCTGTCACGAGGGCCCGAGGAACGCCCTCAATTGGGTGAATTGATCGAAGAGTTGACGGGTTCGTCCCCGAGTTCCCCGCACCGATCGGCCAACCACCGGGACGAACGCGCCTGCATCGACAGCGGGATCGCGGGCCGTTCTGCCGCCCTGCTCGGCCCCGGCTGGCTGCCCGGCCGTGTGATTGCCGCTCTCGCTCATCAGTCGGCGGCTGTTCTGACGGTCGACCTCGCCGTCGGGCCCGCTGCCGCAGTCCGCTCGCATCTGCACCCGGTGTCCACCACCCATCACCAGAGCTGACGACGACCCCATGCCCTCCCCCCTCACTCACGACGATCCCCAAGCGTTCGGACCGTTCCGACCGATCGCTCGCCTCGGCAGCGGCGGCATGGGCACGGTCTACCTGGCCCGCTCCGTCGGAGGCCGGACCGTCGCACTCAAGACGATGCACGCCGGCATCGCCTCGGACCCCACCTCCCGTGCTCGCTTCCAACTGGAGGCCGATGCGGCCCGGGTCGTCGGCGATCGGTACGGCGCCGGCGTCGTGGACGCGGATGTACGTGCCCAGATCCCCTGGCTCGCCACCGAGTATGTGCTGGGACCGCCCCTCGACAATGCCGTCGAGCTCTGCGGCCCGCTTTCGGAAGCATCCGTACGCGCACTCGGCGCGGCGCTCTGCGGGGCCCTCGACCAACTGCACCGCTCCGACGTGGTCCATCGCGACCTCAAGCCGTCGAACGTCCTGGTCACCGCGTACGGCCCGAAGGTCATCGACTTCGGCATCGCCCGCGCGATCGGCGACGACCGCCTCACCAGCACCGGCTCCGCTGTCGGCACACCGGCGTTCATGTCACCGGAGCAGGCGAGCGGCCAGGAACACACCTCGGCCGGAGACGTGTTCGCGCTCGCCGGTGTGCTCGTCTTCGCGGCCACCGGGCATGGCCCGTTCGGCCAGGGACAGGCTGCGGACCTGCTCTACCGGGTCCGGTACGCCGACCCGGACCTGGGCGACGTACCAGCGGCCCTGGTCCCGGTCCTGGCACAGTGCCTGGACAAGAATCCCTTCCGGCGGCTGACGACGGCGCACCTGGCAGCTCAACTCCACGACGGCACAGGCGAGTTCGCCGATCACCTACCGGACGCCCTGCTCGCGGACATCGCGCGGCGAGCGACCGAGGTCTGGCATATCGCTCCGGAGCGGCTGCCCGCCCCGCCCCAGCAGGCGGACACGCCTACGGCCTCTCCCGCCAAGCTCTCCCGTCGCCGACTGCTGCTGGCAGGGGGCGGTGCCGCGCTCGTGACCGCTGCCGCCGGGGCGGCAGCGTGGGCCTGGAACGAGCGGGGCGGGTCGGAGGGGCAGACGCAGCCCGCCCCCGGGCCGAGCAACAGCCAACTGCCGAGGAAGAAGCTGGACTCGACATGGCAGATCCAGGTCGGGAATCCCCCGATGGAGCTCATCAAGGCGACGCCGCTTGTCGTCGACGATCTCGTCACGGTGATGGCGGACTCTGGTCTCGCAGGCGTCGAGGCGAAGACCGGCCACGTCAGGTGGACTTCCGACCAGGTGCTGCTGAGCTGGCACGTCACGACGGATGGTCAGCGTCTCGTCAGACTGGTGCAGCCGGACGGCGCTGAGGGTCCGCTGCTCCTTACGTCCGTCGACCTTGTCACGGGCAAGGCGAGCGAACCCTTCGCACACTTCACGGACTTCAACGGGGCCATCTATGAGAACCATCTCGTGTGCACCGCGGAAGACGTCGTCTATCTGGTAGCTGGAGAGGGGGACGCTTCCGACGACGGCTTCCTCGCCTCCCAGTCCTGGTCCCTCTGCGCCGTCGACATCAGGAAGGGACGGAGGCTCTGGACCACGCCACTGCCCGCACGACGTTCGGGGACCGCTCGGTTGCATCTCCTCACAGCCCGGATCGTCGACAACCGACTGGTGGCCCTTCAAGAGGCGAACGACGGCTCGGTTCATGTCGTCGTACGCGACACCCGCACGGGCTCCGTCCGCTGGCAAAGGGCGCTCGACGGGGTCAGTCCGGAGCGCATGCGTCGGCCCCTGGCCACGGACGAGCAGCACCTCTACCTCGGCGCCGGCCGATTGCAGGCACTGAGGCTCAGCGACGGCGCACTCGCATGGGACTCCGAGTCGAAACGGCCTGGCCGTACTTACGGCCTCCCGAACGTCAAGGACAGCACCGTGTATGTGGTCGAAAAGGGCCTCGGCCTTGTCACGTTCGATGCGCAGACCGGACAGCCGAAGTGGCAGGAGAAGGGCGGGCAGGGCGCGAAGGCGGACCTGACCGCCGCACCCGTGATCGGTACCGACTACGCCTACAGCAAGCGTTCTTCGGAACTCTGGGAGATCGATCTCTCCTCCCGCATGCCCAGCCGCTCCTACAAGACCACTGGAGACCGTTTCATCGCGCATGAGAAGGCCAAGACGACCATCACGCTGGGCGGCAAGTTCCTCGCGGCCTTCCCGCTGCGATGACGACAGAGAAAGCGATCAGCGTATGAAACCCCTGGGCACCGGCGACCCGGTCCGCCTCGGCCCGTACCGCCTGCTCGGTGTGCTGGGCGAAGGCGGCATGGGCAAGGTGTACGTCGGCCAGGACAACACCGGGAGCGCCGCCGCGGTGAAGGTCCTCCGCCCGGAACTCGCCCACGACTCGGGTCTCGCACAGCGCTTCGTCCGCGAGGCGCTCGCCGCGCAGGCGGTGTGCAGCCCCGGCGTGGCGGCCGTGCTCGGCGCGCAGACCGAGGGCGGGCGCCCGTGGATCGCCACCGAGTTCCTGGCAGGGCCGACGCTGGACCAGATCGTCGACACGCACGGCCCGTTCGACGAGGTGAGGGTGAACGCCCTGGCATCGTCGATCGCGCGCACCCTGCGGGACATCCACGCCGCGGGCTTCGTCCACCGCGACCTCAAGCCGCCGAACATCGTGCTCACTGCCGGCGGCCCCCGGGTCATCGACTTCGGCATCGCACGCCCGGAACACGGACTGACGCTCACCACGACCGGCCAGATCCCGGTGACCCCGGGGTACGGAGCCCCCGAGCAGGTGCTCGGACGGCGCGTCACTCCCGCCGCCGACGTGTTCTCCCTGGGTGCCGTACTCGTCTACGCCGCCACCGGGCACCGCGCGTTCGAGGGCGCTCACGTGGCGGCCGTACAGTACGAGGTCGTCCACGGAGAGCCGCGCTGGGACGGCCTGTCGCCCGCGCAGCACGCGCTCATCGCCCCGTGCCTGGCCAAGGAGGTGGCAGCGCGGCCGACGCCTGAGCAGATCGCCGGGGCGTTCACGGTGCCCGGGAAAAGTGGTGATGTGTGGCGGCGCGGGCCTGTGGGCGATGAGATCAGGGAGCGGGAGCGACACATACGGCTTCTCACCGCGCCCCTGCCGACGACGAGCACACACACCACGCTCAGCAGGCGGCGCTTGCTTGCCGGAGTCGCGGGCGGCGGCACGCTGCTTGCCGCGGGTGGCGGTACGGCAGGCTGGTGGCTGCTGCACGGAACGGCGGCAGAACGCAGGAAAAAGGACCTGTTCACGCTCCCGGTCGCCGTGCAGACTCCCACGGCGCGCCTGCTCTCCGCCGACGACGGCGACTACCTTGTCGGCGAGGCACCGAAAGCCCTGTGGGGGCCGTACGACGTGGTGGCGGACGACTCTCCGTCCCCCGTGCCGCTCCGGGACGTCGTCATCGTGGGTTCGTCGGACGGTGGCATTGCGGCGTTCAATGTCGTTGACGGAAAGCGGCGTTGGGCGGCACCGGACGTGCTGTCGGGGACCCGATACCTCTCGCTCTCCGATCGTCTGGTCGTGGCCGTCGAGTCCGACGGCAAGCTGCGCACCTTCGTCCCGTCCACCGGCGAGCCGAAATGGACAGCGAATGCCGACGCGGCGGATCTGCTGGCCGCGGACGCTGAAGCGGTCTTCGTCGTGACGAAGGACCACCGGCTGCGCAGTGTGGGACGCTCCGACGCCAGGATTCGCTGGACCGCACAGATGCCCGCGAACTTCCGCACGACCCTCTACGCGCGGGGAGCCGTCGACCAGGGGGTGCTTGTGGTCACGACGACCACCGGTCACGCCCTCGCCGTGCGGACGAAGGACGGTCGTCAGGTGTGGTCATTGCGTGACATGGCGAATGAGAGACAGCTTGTCGCGGAGGCTCGGGACGGTGTCGTCTACCTCAATGGGAAGACGCTCACAGCACGCACTATCTCGGACGGCAGACAATTGTGGTCGGCCAAGGCCAAGGACATGTACAAGAAGCCAGCCGAATGGGGTCGCCCGACGCTCACCGCAGACTCGGTTTATGCGTCCGCCGGAGGCAGCGCTCAGCGCGTCGAACTCGTCGGCGGCACGGTGACATGGAAGTCATGGTCGCTGGCCGACGACGAAGCCCCCGTCCTCGTCCAGGGCAGCGGTGCCTGGATGTTCGAGGACGGGCCCGGCAGGGTCAGCACCGACGACATCAACAGCGGTGATGAGATCTGGTCCTTCCATACGTACGACACCAAAGTCTTCGGCAATTCCGGCGACCAGGGCTACGGAATCGCGGCCGACGGCAACCGGGTCTTCATCAGGAACGGCGCCTCCCTGTACGCTTTTCCGGTCTTCTGAACCGCGACGTTTGCGGATCCCTCTCCACACTGGATACCACTCGGAAAACGGCCGATCCGGCGGCCGACACCCGGCCGCCCGGATCGCGAGCACATGGCAGACATTCCGTATTGATCGGCGTCAGTACTCCACATCCACCAACCCCGTCTGCACCAGCGGCCGCCCCCGCTTCCGTGAAACGAACACGCCCCGCCCGGTCGGCATCGGCCGGGGCCGGACCCCGCCCAGGATGTCGCCCTCGTTCGGGTCGCCGGCCAGGACCAGGCCCTGGGCGCCGAGCTCCTTCATGCGCTGAAGGAACGGCTCGTACGAGGCCCGGCTGGCCCCCGCCGAGGAGCGGGCGATGATGAAGCGGACGCCGACGTCGCGGGCGAACGGGAGGAGCTCGGTCAGGTCGCTGAGGGGGTTGCCGCTGGATGTGGAGACGAGGTCGTAGTCGTCGATGACGACGAACACCTGCGGCCCACGCCACCAGCTCCGCTCCCGCAGCTGCTGCGCGGTGACGTCGGCCGTCGGGGTGCGGCGCTGCATCAGGTCGGCCAGGGCGTTCATGTGATGGTCCATCTGGTTGGACATCGGGATGTACTCGGCCAGATGCGAGGCCGGGGTGATGTCCAGCAGCGACCGGCGGTTGTCGACCACGAAGAACTTCACCTCGTCGCCCCCGTACCGCAGGGCGAGCTGCTTGATCAGCAGGCGCAGCAGATTGGACTTGCCGGACTCGCTCTCGCCGAAGATCAGGAAGAACGGGTCCTGCTCGAAGTCCACGAAGACCGGTTCCAGGTTGTCCTCGTCGAGCGCGAAGGCCACGCCCCGCTGCGGCTCGCGGTCGCCGGACGGCAGTTCCAGCGCCTCCAGCTGGCGCGGCAGCAGCCGTACCTCCGGGGCGCCCGGGGCCTGCCAGTGGCGGCCGACCTCGGTGGCCAGGGCCGCGGTGGCGTCGGCGAGGTCCGTGTCGGAGGTCAGGCCGTCGATACGCGGCACCGCGGCCATGAAGTGCAGCTTCTGCGGTGACAGACCACGGCCCGGCACCCCCGTCGGGACGTTCACCGCGACCTTCCGGTCGATCTCGGAGTCCATCGTGTCGCCGAGCCGCAGCTCCAGGCGGTTCATCAGATGGTCCTTGAGATTCGCGCGGACCTCCATGGAGCGCGACGCCGTGATGATCACATGGATGCCGTAACCGAGGCCCCGCGCGGCCATGTCGAGGACCGCGGCCTCCAAGCCCTCGTAGTCCGTCCGGAAGTTGCCCCAGCCGTCGATGACCAGGAACACATCGCCCCACGGCTGGTCGGCGACGGAGATGTCGCCGCGCGCCCGCCGGGCCCGGTAGTCCGCGATCGACGCGATGCCCGCCGAGCGGAAGTACTCCTCGCGGCGCGTCATCACGCCGTACACCTCGGCGACCGTACGCCGTACCCGCTCCGGGTCGAGACGGGAGGCCACGCCGCCGACGTGCGGCAGCCCGGCCACGGCCGCCATGCCGCCACCGCCGAAGTCGAGGCCGTAGAACTGCACCTCGTGCGGGGTGTGGGTCAGGGCGAAGGCGCAGATCAGCGTGCGCAGCAGCGTCGACTTGCCGGACTGCGGGCCGCCGATGATCTGCATATGGCCCGCCGCGCCCGAGAAGTCGGCCCACAGGGGGTCACGGCGCTGCTCGTACGGCTTGTCCACCAGGCCGAGCGGGACGACCAGCCGTCCCGCGCCTTCGTAGCCGGGCTGGGTGAGTCCGCGGCCCTGGACGGCGGTGAGGCCGTGCAGCAGCCCGTCCAGCGACGGCGGGCTGTCCAGGGGCGGCAGCCACACCTGGTGCGCGGCTGGCCCCTGCGCCTCCAGTCTGCGCACGATCACGTCGAGGACCGTGTCGGCGAGCGCGTCGTCGACCTCGTCCGTGCCGGAGTCCGTGCGCTGCGGCGGTACGGCCGCGTAGCTCACCGGCACCTCGGCCGCCGTGAACAGCACCGGCCGCCGGTCCACCGGCAGCGGCCCGCCCGGCAGCGCAGCGTGGGACGTGCCGGTCCGGTAGACACCGGACACATACGCCGCTTTGAAGCGCACCATCTCGTCCGTGCCGAACTTCAGGAACCCGGAACCCGGCACGTTCGGCAGCTCATAGGCGTCCGGGACGCCCAGCGCGGCACGCGACTCGGCGGCGGAGAAGGTACGCAGACCGATCCGGTACGACAGATACGTCTCCAGACCGCGCAGCCGCCCCTCCTCCAGCCGCTGCGACGCCAGCAGCAGATGCACGCCCAGTGAACGGCCGATACGGCCGATCTGCACGAACATCTCGATGAAATCCGGCTTGGCGGTGAGCAGTTCGCTGAATTCGTCGATCACCAGGACCAGCGAGGGGACCGGCTGGAGCGGGGCGCCCGCCGCGCGTGCCTTCTCGTAGTCGTGGATGTTCGCGTAGTTGCCGGCGTCGCGCAGCATCTCCTGACGGCGGTTCAGCTCGCCGCGGATCGAGTCGCCCATGCGGTCGACGAGCGTCAGATCGTCGGCCAGGTTGGTGATCACGGCCGCGACATGCGGCATCTGTGCCATGCCCGCGAAGGTGGCGCCGCCCTTGAAGTCCGCGAGGACGAAGTTCAGCGTTTCGGATGAATGCGTGACCGCGAGACCGAGCACCAGCGTGCGCAGCAGCTCCGACTTGCCGGAACCGGTCGCGCCCACGCACAGCCCGTGCGGGCCCATGCCCTCCTGCGCGGCCTCCTTGAGGTCCAGCATCACCGGCCGGCCGTCCTCACCGAGACCGATCGGTACCCTCAGACGCTCGGCCAGCGCACGCTGCCGCCAGGTCCGCTTGGTGTCCACGGCCGCGGCGTCGCCGAGCCCCAGCAGATCCGTGAATTCCAGGTTCGCCAGCAGCGGTTGGTCGTCGTCCCCGCCCGACGCCACGCGCAGCGGCGCCAGCTGCCGGGCGAGCGCCTCGGCAGACTCGTACGACAGTCCGTCCGGCGTGCCCTCGTAGACCATGCCCTGCCCCGACTCCAGACGCAGGGCGCCGGGCTGTACCACGATGGAGAGGTCGTCCCAGGCGCCCGTGAGCTCACCCGGCACCACCTCGACCACCGTGACGCCCTGGAGGCCCTCCGGCGCGGCGAGCACCGAGCCGGGCAGCAGGGACAGGTCGTCCAGGACGACCACGATGTGCGGTTCGTCGGGCAGCGGCGCCGCGCCCGGGTGGAAACGCGGGCGGCCGGCCAACCGTGACGTCAGCAGGTCCTCCAGCTCCCGCGGATCGGCGCCGATCAGACGGCGGGTGCCCGCGCCGTCCACCGCCCCGGACGCCTGGACGTGCGGCAGCCACTTCGCCCACTCCCAGTGGGGCAGCGCCTCTCGCCCCGCGGCGACGGCGATCACCAGGTCCTCCGGGGAGTGCAGCGAGGCGAGTGAGCCGACCACCGCCCGGGCCGTGGAGCGGACCAGCGCGGGGTCACCGCTGACGGTCACGTGGTAGAAGGCACGCAGCGAGACCGCCATCGGCAGGTGCTCCAGCGTGCCGTGGGCGGCCAGGAACCGCTGCATCGCGCCCGCGGTCAGCGGCTCCAGCTGCTCCACCGGCCCCGTCTCGGGGGCGACGAGCGGAGTGGCCAGTGTCTGCGGGCCCAGGCCGATGCGCACATGGGCGAAGTCCTCGTCCCCCGGCCGCCGTTCCCACACCCGGCTGCCCTCGGCGACCAGCGCCCACAGTTGTTCCGGGGAGGGATGCAGGTAGTACTGGGCGTCGCGCTGCGCCGTAGCCGTCTTCACGGCTGCCTTGCGCGTCTGTGAGAGATAACTCAGATAGTCGCGGCGCATGTCCGCGAGCTGTCCCTGGGAGCCGCGCCGGAAGCGGACGATCATCGCGATCGACATGGCCACCGTCGACGCGATCATCACAAAACCCATGATCTTCATGAACGGCTGTCCGTTCGTGAAGAAGAAGACGACCGAGCCGCCCATGCCGAGTGTCGGCAGCAGCTGCATCAGCACGCTCTCCTGATGCCCGCGCGGCAGTTCGGGCGGAGGCTGGAGAACGACCTCCGCCGTGGGTACCTCGTTGGGCAGCACCCGCGCAGGACGTTTGACGACAATCTGGCTCACTGCTCACCATTCCCTTGCCCGGCCCAGGGCATTCCGCCCGCCGCCCCTGTCCGGCGGGCACAGGCCGCCGCGTGATCCTACTGATTTCACAGCACACCGGTGGGCGGTAAGGTGCCGGATGTTCGCGTGAGCACATGTGAACTCGGCTGGAAAACCACGCATTCCGTGTGATGTGGCATGTGATGTGTCGTCATCCACGGGCGTGGAGAACGGTCGTTGAGAGGTCCCGCTCGGCCCGACGGCGCGGCGCGCGGAGAAACCCGTACAGGACCTTCACCGCACAGATGCGGACGCGGCACATACAGACGTTGCACACCAGACGCAGCACACACAGATGCACCACCACCACTGAGGGGGATCAGAAGGTGAGCATGACGGCCACCGCCAGCGGCGGGTCCGGCACGGGCGCTCCAGCCGCCACCGCGGCCGGGACCGGAGTCGGTTTCTGCCGCGTCACCATCGTCGCGCCCGACAGCCGTGTCGACGTCGCGCTGCCCGACGACGTACCGGTCGCCGACCTCTACCCGGAGATCCTGCGGCTCTCCCGGCAGAGCCCCACCGAGGGCGCCCCGGTCGGCTACCACCTCGTCCGGACCGACGGCACCGTCCTCGAAAGCGCCCGCTCCTTCGCAGCCCAGCGCATCCTCGACGGCGAACTGCTCACCCTGCGCCCCTTCGCCGAGTCACTGCCGCCCGCCGTCTTCGACGACGTCGCCGAAGCCGTCGCGGCGGCCGTGACCAAGCAACGCACCCTGTGGCGCGGTGACCTGACCCGTGCCGCCGGACTCGTCGGCGGCGGCGTCCTGCCGGCCCTGCTCGCGTTCGTGGCCTGGACGGCCGACCCGCGCCACGACATGAACGGCCTGGCCGGCATCCTCGCTGCGGTCGCGGGCACCGTCCTGGTCGTACTGGCCGCGATCCGCGCACGTGTCTACGACGACCGCGGCTCGGCCGTCGCCCTGGGCCTCGGCGCCCTGCCGAACATCGGCGTCGCGGGCAGCGGACTGCTTCCGCTCACCGACGGCCAGGGCATCGGCAGGCTCCAGTTCCTGCTGGCGTGCGCGGCCGTCCTGGTCGCCGCGCTGATCCTCGCCCTGTGCTCGCCGCACGGCGACGGCCCGTTCGTGGCCATGGCGTTCGCTTCCGCCGTCGCCCTGGTCGCCGTCTTCCTCGCGACCCTTCTCGACTGGGCACCCCGCGAGACAGCCGCCCTGTGCGCCCCCATCGCCGTGGGCGCGCTGGCCTTCCTGCCCGGCATGTCCATGCGCTTCGCCCGGCTGCCCATCGGCTTCGACGCCCCGAACACCGCACCCCGCTCCGCCTACGGCACCGACACCGCCCACCACGAACCGGTGGACGCCGAACGCATCGAGGCCCAGGCCCGCCGCGGTCACGAACTCCTCGTCGGCCTCGTCGGAGGCTGCGCGCTGCTCGCCGTGGGCGCCTCGGTGGTGCTCGGCTTCTCCGACGATCTCTGGGCACAACTGCTCGCCCTCGCCACCGGTGTGGCCCTGCTGATGCGGGCCCATCTGTTCCGCTACACCGCCCAGGTCGCCCCGGTCCTGGCTGCCGGCCTCGCCTCCCTGGTGCTGCTGGGCCTGGGCCTTGCTCTCAATCCGCCCGCGAACCTCATGCGGGACGCGCTGGCGGGGGACCGCACCGACCTGGACATCCGCACCATCTGGCTGATCGCGGTCATCGCCGCCGCCGCGGCCCTGGTCACCGCTCTCGGCCTGATCCTGCCGCGCGGCGGGCTCACCCCGTTCTGGGGCCGCTTCCTGGAGATCGCCGAGGGCTTCGTCCTGCTCACCCTCATCCCGCTCACGCTGGCGGTCTTCGACGTGTATGCCACGGCGCGCGCGATGACCAGCAAATGACCCGGCCGGGACATATCTCCCGCCGGAAAGGCATTCCGACATGACTTTCGGCCCACCGCCGTCCGTCTACACCCAGTCCGCCCTGGCGGCGGACCACGCCCGCAGACGCCGCAGAGGCGCACTGCTCGGCGTGCTCGCTCTCCTCCTTGCCGCCGCGCTGGGCACCGGGGTCTGGCTCCTGGTGCCCGCGGGTGACGGCCGGACGGCGGCCGGTGGCGGTACGGCCGGCGCGCAGGCCCCCGACGAGATCAGGGAAACGGTCGAGAAGGTCCCCGCCTCGGCCGAGGGCCGACTCGTGATCGAGCACAGCGAGAAGGATCTCGCCGAGGCCGACGAGGACCACCCTGTCTACGCGCCCGGCACCTGGGCGACCGACCGGATCTTCGCCAAGGGCGTCGCCAACAGGATCGTGGGCCTGCGCATCAACCCGCCCTACGACGAGACCGCCTGGACCCTCAAGCTCGGTGGACACATCTGCGCCACCAGCGAGCACGTCACCGCCGACGGCCGCACCGCCGTGGTCATTCAGCCCCCGAAACCCAAGGGCTCGGCGACCGACGGCGTCTGCGACCAACTGGTCCTCGTCGACCTCGACACGGGCCGGAAGGTGTGGCAGAGGAAGATGCCCGCGGCCGACTTCGCCTACGTCACCCACACCAACCTCACCCTGACCGAGGGAGTGGTCGCCGTCGCCTGGGGCCACGGATCTGTGGCCTACGACATGCGCAGCGGCAAGCGGCTGTGGAACACCGGCGAGGCCGGATGCGTGGACACCGGATTCGGCGGCGGGCGCGCGCTGCTCGCGCTGGTCCGGTGCGGGCAGGGCCCGGACGCCACGTACAAGGTGCAGAAACTCACCCCCCGCACCGGACGACCGCAGTGGACCTACAAGGTCGCCGCCGGAGTCCAGGACGTCTACCTGCCCTCCTCGGACCCGCCGGTCCTGGCCGTGGCGGCGGGTGACAGTCAGGTGACCGACCTGATCACGCTCGACGGGGAGGGCAGACACCTGGCCACGGTCTCCATGCAGCACGGGCGCTATGCCCCGCGGTGCGGGGACCGGCTCTACGGAGAGCCCTACTTCGGCTTGATCGAGGCGTGCGACGGGCTGGTAGTGGGGCGGAATCAGCTCTACCTCACCGCCAAGGACCAGGTCGGCGAAGGACCGGAGAACTGGATCGTGGCCTTCGACCTGCGGACGGGCAAGGCGCAGGGAAAGTTCGACGGCCGTAGCGGGCAAACGGTGCTGCCGCTGAGGATGAGCGGAGACGACCTCCTGATCTACCGCCGCAGCCCTGACACCTACGGACCGGCGGCCGTAGTGCTCTGGAATCCGCATACGGACCGGGAGACCCCGTTCCTTCTCTTCATGCTGCCGGACGACGAGGAGGGCGGGCTCAGCGATCCGGAACAGTCGGAGATCCTCGTGGAGCACGGCAGGGTCTTCTTCGCGAAGCGGGAGCTGGTCCGCGACGACAAGCACCCGACGGTCCCGGTACTCGAAGCCGTCGGCATCGGCAGCGCGGGACTGAAGCACTGACGGGCACGGGACCGGAGCACCGACGGCCACGGGGGACCTCGTGTCTGCCGTCCTCCGTAACGAAGGGGGCGGCGCCCGCAGGCGCCGCCCCCTTCTCCGTCCGGACCCGGATCATTCCGCGGCGGCGTCCGCCTCCGTGTCCAGGTCGAACTCCCCGTCCCGCGCCCCCAGCACGAACGCGCGCCACTCCGCCTCGGTGTAGCGCAGCACGGTGTCCGGGTCGAGGGACGAGCGCATCGCCACCGCTCCCTCGGGCAGATAGGCGATCTCGACCCGCTCCTCGTGCTGCTCGGTGCCCGGCGCGCTGTGCCACTCGACCCCCGAGATGTCGAGGCCGTACAGCTCGTCCCGCTCCCGCTCCTTGCGGGCCTTGATCTCCTCCGCCGTCTCCGCCATCCGCAGCGACCCCTTCCAGACGTGGTCCGCGCGCGTCTCCAGCGACGCGCGCCCGGACGTACGATCAGTCCGACGACTCACCCTAGGTCCTGTCTGGAGTCCGGATCACGAGTTCGGTAGATCGCCTGCGTCATGGGGTCCCTCCTTGATAGGCCATCGGCCATGGCGCGAGGCGATCTCACCGACGAGCAGTGGGCCCTGATCGAGCCCCACCTTCCGATCGCCGCAGTCGGGCCCATCCCCGACCTGCGGAAACACTTCAACGCGGTGATGTGGCGGTTCCGCACGGGCAGTCCCTGGCGCGACCTGCCCAGCGAGTTCGGGCCCTGGCAGAGCGCGTACGACCGCTTCCGGATCTGGGCGACGCAGGGCGTCTTCCAGCACCTGATGGAGGCGGTGATCGCCGAGGCCGCTGACCGGGGTCAGGCGGACCTGGGCCTGGTCAGCGTGGACTCGGCGACAGCACGGGCGCACCACCACGCCGCCGGGATGGCACTGGAACCCGAGCAGTTGGCGGCCCTGGAAGCGGCCGCCGAGTCCGAAAAGGGGGCGCCGTGGAGGGACAACAGCCGCAGGACGGACAGTGCGAGGACGACGCGGGCGCTGAGCGGCGACGGGCCCGCCGACGGCACCGGGCCCGTCTGAAGGCCGCACAACTGGGGCGTTCCCGGGGAGGGCTGACCAGCAAGATTCACCTGGCGGCCGACCGGCGCTGCCGTCCGCTGGCGTTTGTGCTCACCCCCGGACAGGCCGGCGACAGCCCGCAGTTCGTCCCGGTCCTGGAGCGGGTGAAGGTGCGCGGGCCGGTCGGGCGTCCCCGGACCCGACCGGACGCAGTGGCCGCGGACAAGGCTTACTCCAGCCGCCGTAACCGCCGCTACCTGCGGCGTCGTGGAATCCGGGCGGTGATCCCGGAGAAGGTGGACCAGGCCGCCAACCGGAAGAAGCGCGGTTCGAAGGGCGGTCGCCCGGTCAGCCACGACGCGGCCTTGTACACCGAGCGCAACACCGTGGAGCGGTGCATCAACCGGCTGCGGAACTGGCGAGGCATCGCGTTCCGCTTCGACAAGACCCCGGAGAGCTACGAGGCCGGACTGCATCTGTGCGGTGCGATGCTCTGGCTCCGCAGCATCGCACCGCAGTCGTGATCCGAACTCCAGACAGGACCTAGTGGCCGGGCCTGCGGCCGTCCGGGTGGTCCTCGGACCCCGGTCGGACCGCCTGCAACCTCCTGGTACCCTGAGTGACGGCCGTTCGTGTACGCGTCTTCGGACCCTTCCGGAGACCCCGCGCGGCGGATCCCCGCCTTCCGAGTCATGGAAGCTCCCCCGAGACACAGACCGGGGGCGCTCGGTGGGCATTCACAGACCAAAACGAGGAGTACGCGTGTCGCTCGACGCCGCTACGAAGAAGCAGATCATTTCCGAGTTCGGTACCAAGGAAGGTGACACCGGCTCCCCCGAGGTGCAGGTCGCGATGCTGTCGCGTCGGATCTCCGACCTGACGGAGCACCTCAAGACCCACAAGCACGACCACCACTCCCGCCGGGGTCTGCTGATCCTGGTCGGCCAGCGCCGCCGCCTGCTGCAGTACCTGGCGAAGAAGGACATCCAGCGCTTCCGTACGCTGGTCGACCGTCTCGGCATCCGCCGCGGTGCGGCGGGCGCCAAGTAGTACGCCGTGCAGGGAGCGGTTCCCGGACGATCCGGGGCCGCTCCCTTTGCCGTACACGGCCAGCTCGCACGTATGTGCGGAAACGTGCGGAGTGTCACTCACGCTTTGTAGTGTGGTAGCAGCCCGCACCGACGCGGCATGACCGGCAGTACGACCGACAGCACGACCGAACGCAGTCCGTACGGCGTTGCAGAGCACGGCACAGAGCAAGACTCAACTCAGAGCAAGACTCGACGCACGACTCAGCACGGCGTACGGCCCAGAACACCACGCACGACACACAACGAGGAGAAAGGCGCACCTCGCCGCCGCCGGTCCTCGGTAGTGGCCCCCGGGGGGAAGCGAGCCCCGGGTGCTTCGATCGAAGACCGGCCCGCACCTGAAGGAGCGCCTCTCCGCGACCGTCCCCCTGCCACACGGGCAGCTCAGGGACGAAAGACGACAAGTAACGGAGAAAACGCTAGTGGAGAACGAGAC
Organism: Streptomyces sp. YIM S03343; assembly: GCF_054729195.1. Classification (NCBI taxonomy): domain Bacteria; kingdom Bacillati; phylum Actinomycetota; class Actinomycetes; order Kitasatosporales; family Streptomycetaceae; genus Streptomyces; species Streptomyces sp. YIM S03343. Next base: position 2,543,962 of record NZ_JBPUKX010000001.1, on the reverse strand, counting down.
CCACTACGCCGAGGCCGTCATCGACAACGGTTCCTTCGGCACCCGCACCATCCGCTTCGAGACGGGCCGCCTGGCCAAGCAGGCCGCCGGCTCCGCGGTCGCGTACCTGGACGACGACACCATGGTGCTGTCGGCCACCACCGCCTCCAAGAACCCCAAGGACCAGCTCGACTTCTTCCCCCTCACGGTGGACGTCGAGGAGCGGATGTACGCCGCCGGCAAGATCCCCGGCAGCTTCTTCCGCCGTGAGGGCCGTCCCTCCGAGGACGCCATCCTCACCTGCCGACTGATCGACCGCCCGCTGCGCCCGTCCTTCCGCAAGGGCCTGCGCAACGAGATCCAGGTCGTCTGCACGATCATGGCGCTCAACCCCGACCACCTCTACGACGTCGTCGCGATCAACGCCGCGTCCGCGTCCACGCAGCTGGCCGGCCTGCCCTTCTCCGGCCCGATCGGCGGCGTGCGCGTCGCGCTGATCAACGGCCAGTGGGTCGCCTTCCCGACGCACACCGAGCTCGAGGACGCCGTCTTCGACATGGTCGTCGCGGGCCGCGTCCTGGAGGACGGCGACGTCGCGATCATGATGGTCGAGGCCGAGGCCACCGACAAGACCATCCAGCTGGTCAAGGGCGGCACCGAGGCGCCCACCGAGGAGGTCGTCGCCGCCGGTCTGGAGGCCGCGAAGCCCTTCATCAAGGTGCTGTGCAAGGCCCAGGCCGACCTCGCCGCCAAGGCCGCCAAGCCGACCGGCGAGTTCCCGATCTTCCTGGACTACCAGGACGACGTCCTGGAGGCCCTGACCGGCGCCGTCCGCCCCGAGCTGGCCACCGCGCTGACCATCGCGGGCAAGCAGGAGCGCGAGGCCGAACTGGACCGCGTCAAGGCGCTCGCCGCCGAGAAGCTCCTGCCGGAGTTCGAGGGCCGCGAGAAGGAGATCTCCGCCGCCTACCGCTCCCTGACCAAGGCCCTGGTCCGCGAGCGTGTCATCAAGGAGAAGAAGCGCATCGACGGCCGCGGTGTCACCGACATCCGCACCCTGGCCGCCGAGGTCGAGGCCATCCCGCGGGTGCACGGCTCGGCGCTGTTCGAGCGCGGTGAGACCCAGATCCTGGGCGTCACCACCCTCAACATGCTCCGTATGGAGCAGCAGTTGGACACCCTCTCCCCGGTGACCCGCAAGCGCTACATGCACAACTACAACTTCCCGCCGTACTCCACCGGCGAGACCGGCCGCGTCGGCTCCCCCAAGCGCCGCGAGATCGGCCACGGGGCCCTGGCCGAGCGGGCGCTCGTCCCGGTGCTGCCCACCCGCGAGGAGTTCCCCTACGCGATCCGCCAGGTGTCCGAGGCACTCGGCTCCAACGGCTCGACGTCCATGGGCTCCGTCTGCGCCTCCACCATGTCGCTGCTGAACGCCGGTGTGCCGCTGAAGGCCCCGGTCGCCGGTATCGCCATGGGCCTGATCTCCCAGGAGATCGACGGCGAGACGCACTACGTCACCCTCACCGACATCCTCGGCGCGGAGGACGCGTTCGGCGACATGGACTTCAAGGTCGCCGGCACCAAGGAGTTCGTGACCGCCCTCCAGCTCGACACCAAGCTGGACGGCATCCCCGCCTCCGTCCTGGCCGCCGCCCTCAAGCAGGCCCGTGACGCCCGCCTCCACATCCTCGACGTGATGATGGAAGCGATCGACACGCCGGACGAGATGTCCCCCAACGCGCCGCGGATCATCACCGTGAAGATCCCGGTCGACAAGATCGGCGAGGTCATCGGCCCCAAGGGCAAGATGATCAACCAGATCCAGGAGGACACGGGCGCCGAGATCACCATCGAGGACGACGGCACGATCTACATCGGTGCCGCCGACGGCCCGGCCGCCGAGGCCGCCCGCGCCACGATCAACGGCATCGCCAACCCGACGATGCCCGAGGTCGGCGAGCGCTACCTCGGTACGGTCGTGAAGACGACCACCTTCGGCGCCTTCGTCTCGCTGCTGCCCGGCAAGGACGGTCTGCTGCACATCTCGCAGATCCGCAAGCTCGCCGGCGGCAAGCGCGTGGAGAACGTCGAGGACGTCCTCGGTGTGGGCCAGAAGGTCCAGGTCGAGATCGCCGAGATCGACTCCCGCGGCAAGCTCTCCCTGGTCCCCGTGATCGAGGGCGAGGACTCCGGCGACGAGAAGAAGGACGCCGCCGACGGCGGCGCCGCGGACGACAAGTGACGTCGAACGACTCCACGGTGACGGCCCGAACCTCCTCGGAGGCGCGGGCCGTCGCCCGTACCCAGACTTTGATCAAGGGCAGCAACGGCATCGGCACCGTCCGCAAGACCACTCTTCCGGGTGGTCTGCGCGTCGTCACCGAGACCCTGCCCTCTGTGCGCTCGGCCACCTTCGGCATCTGGGCGCACGTCGGCTCCCGCGACGAGACCCCGGCGCTGGGCGGCGCCACGCACTACCTGGAGCATCTGCTCTTCAAAGGCACGGCACGCCGCAGCGCGCTCGACATCTCCGCCGCGATCGACGCGGTCGGCGGCGAGATGAACGCGTTCACGGCGAAGGAGTACACGTGCTACTACGCGCGCGTGCTCGACACCGACCTGCCGCTCGCGATCGACGTCGTCTGCGACATGCTGACGGGCTCCCTGATCCTCCAGGAGGACGTCGACGTCGAGCGCGGCGCCATCCTCGAAGAGATCGCCATGACCGAGGACGACCCGGGCGACTGTGTGCACGACCTGTTCGCGCGCACCATGTTCGGCGACAACCCGCTCGGCCGCCCCGTCCTCGGCACGGTCGACACGGTCAACGCCCTCACCGCGGACCGTATCCGCCGCTTCTACAAGAAGCACTACGACCCCACCCACCTGGTCGTCGCGGCCGCGGGCAACGTCGATCACAACAAGGTCGTACGACAGGTCCGCGCCGCCTTCGAGAAGGCCGGCGCCCTCGGCGCCGTGGAAGGCGTCCCCATCGCCCCGCGCGACGGACGCCGCACCCTGCGCACCGCGGGCCGTGTCGAACTGCTCGGACGCAAGACCGAGCAGGCGCACGTCGTCCTCGGCATGCCCGGCATCGCCCGCACCGACGACCGCCGCTGGGCCCTCGGTGTCCTCAACACCGCCCTGGGCGGCGGCATGTCCTCCCGCCTTTTCCAGGAGGTCCGGGAGAAGCGCGGACTGGCGTACAGCGTCTACTCGTACACCTCCGGGTTCGCGGACTGCGGCCTGTTCGGCGTGTACGCGGGCTGCCGTCCGAGCCAGGTGCACGACGTGCTGAAGATCTGCCGCGACGAACTCGACCAGGTCGCCGAGAACGGTCTGTCCGACGAGGAGATCGGCCGTGCCATCGGCCAGCTCCGCGGCTCCACCGTCCTGGGCCTTGAGGACACCGGGGCGCTGATGAACCGCATCGGCAAGAGCGAACTGTGCTGGGGCGACCAGATGTCGGTCGACGACATGCTGACCCGGATAGCGGCGGTGACCCCGGACGAGGTCCGCTCGGTCGCCCGCGACATCCTGGGGCGGCGCCCGTCGCTGTCCGTCATCGGCCCGCTCAAGGACAAGCAGGCCGCGCGTCTGCACGACGCCGTCGCCTGACCCGGTCCGTCCCGCTCGCCACGGACAGACCCGTACGGCTGTACACCCGTACAGCCGTACACCCGTACCACCGTCCTCGGTTGAAGGAAGCAGGAGACATGAGCAAGCTGCGCGTGGCGGTCCTCGGCGCCAAGGGCCGTATCGGCTCGGAGGCCGCCCGGGCCGTCGAGGCCGCCGACGACCTGGAACTGGTCGCCGCCCTCGACCGCGACGACCCGCTGGACCGGCTCACGGAGAGCGGCGCCCAGGTCGCCGTCGAACTCACCACGCCCGCCTCGGTCATGGACAACCTCGACCACTGTGTGCGCCACGGCATCCACGCGGTCGTCGGCACCACCGGCTGGAACGACGAGCGCCTTGCCCGGCTGAGGGGCTGGCTGGCCGAGTCCCCGGAGACCGGCGTCCTCGTGGCACCCAACTTCTCCATCGGCGCCGTCCTCACCATGAAGTTTGCGCAGATCGCCGCGCCGTACTTCGAGTCCGTCGAGGTCGTCGAACTCCACCACCCCAACAAGGTGGACGCCCCCTCCGGCACCGCCACCCGCACCGCCCAGCTCATCGCCGAGGCCCGCGCCAAGGCCGGCTCCGCCCCCGCCCCCGACGCCACGGTCACCGCCCTGGAGGGCGCCCGCGGCGCCGATGTCGACGGCGTCCCGGTCCACGCGGTCCGGCTGCGCGGTCTGCTGGCCCACCAGGAGGTGCTGCTGGGCACCGAGGGCGAGACCCTGACCATCCGCCATGACTCCCTGCACCACAGCAGCTTCATGCCGGGCATCCTGCTCGGTGTACGCAGTGTGGTGAACGCCCCGGGCCTGACCTACGGCCTGGAGCACTTCATGGACCTGGGCTGAGACCGGCCCCGGAATGCGCGCGAAGATCTCCTACGCCGTCACGGCCGCCGTCCTGGTCTTCTACTTCGTCCTGGTCGGCAGCCGCGGCGTGATGCTCATCCAGGCGGGCACGCTGCTCACCGTCACCTTCGGCGTGGCGGTGCTGATCCTGCCGGTGATCGGTGTCTGGTTCCTGTGGCAGAACACCCGGTTCGTCCGCAGGGCCAACGCCCTCGCCGCCGAACTCGACGCCGAGGGCGGCCTGCCCGTCGACGAGCTGACGCGCACCCCCAGCGGCCGTATCGACCGTGACTCGGCCGACGAGGTCTTCGCCCTGCGCAAGGCCGAGACGGAGGCTGCGCCCGACGACTGGCGTTCTTGGTTCCGCCTGGCCGTCGCCTACCACGACGCCCGCGACACACCCCGCGCCCGCAAGGCGATGCAGCGGGCCATAGCCTTGCACGACGGCGGTCCGGTCGGCGTCTGAGCGCCGTCCGGCGCACCCGGGTCCCGTGCGGCGCGCCGGGCCTCGTGCGCCGTCCGGCGCACCAGGCCCCGACCGGTGATGCGGATGCCCCCGGAGGGCACGCGCGCCTGTCCCGCTCAGCGGGCTCAGCGCGTCCGATGCTCGGCGGCCCACGCCTCGACGGTGTCGGCCGCCCGGTCGAACGCCTCCGGGCGCCCCAGGAAGTCCGCGTTGTGCGTGGTCAGCAGCGCCGGGGTGTCCTGCGGCGACCGGTCCCGCCGTACGACGGTCAGCGCCTGCCCCTGGACCGTCCGCGGCAGCCCCAGCCAGCGCACCGGCTGCTGCACCGTACGCACCGTGACGACCCGCCCCCACGGCACGCTGCGCGTGACCAGGAACGCCACATGCCGCACCCCGCGCGCGCTCACCCACACCCCCATGCGCAGCAGCCGCAGCGCACCGGCGATGACCACGAGCCCCAGGCCGAGCATGACCCCGGCCTCGGAGACCCTCCCGGTGAGGGCGATGACGACGGCGGCGAACAGCAGGTACGAGGCGATCAGCAGCAACAGCGCCGCCGCCGCGACCCGCCAGGGGCCGGGCCGGTAGGGGCGCCGCCAGTGGTCGGAGTCGTCGTACGGCAGCGCGATGTCGTCGGCCGCCTCGAATGTGCGATCGGCCGTCAGGAATTGCAGGGGCACGACGGATCCTCACTCCATCCATGCGTGGGCTGTGCCCGGTGAGGCTATCCGCCGTCGTTCCCGCTCACCACCTTCGGGGGGCCAAGGGGGGTGCGTGCTGCGGCATTCGTGCCATTGATGCAGTTCGCGACGCTGGAGAAGGCCCGGATTTCGGTGCGGCCCCAGTGGTCCGCCGCGGTCGTCGCCCCCCAGCCGCCGAGAGCCGCCGAGAGCCGCCGGGAGCCGCCGGGAGCCGTCGAGAGCCCGCCCGGGAGCCGCCGGGAGCCGCTGAGCGCCACCCCGGCGGACACCGCGCCGTAGAGTGGGCGCCGCACGACAGCAGCGATGGAAGGACCCCCCGAGCCGTGACCGACACCCCCGCCGACGACCCGAAGCCCAGCTTCCGCAGCGAAGTCACCGTCGAGCTGGTCAAGCACACGGCGTCCGACGCCGACGTGCTGTTCGCCGCCCGCGTCTCGACGGTCGGCGAGCAGTCCCTGGACGAACTGGGCAAGGACCCGGAGCGATCCAAGGGCCTCATCAACTACCTGATGCGGGACCGGCACGGCAGCCCCTTCGAGCACAACTCCATGACCTTCTTCATCAGCGCCCCGATCTTTGTGTTCCGCGAGTTCATGCGGCACCGGGTGGGCTGGTCGTACAACGAGGAGTCCGGCCGCTACCGCGAGCTCCAGCCGGTGTTCTACATCCCCGGCGAGTCCCGCAAGCTCGTCCAGGAGGGCCGCCCCGGCAAGTACCGGTTCGTGGAGGGCACCCAGGGTCAGCAGGAGCTGGTCGGCCGGGTGATGGAGGACTCCTACCGGCACTCGTACGAGGCGTACCAGGAGATGCTCGCCGCCGGTGTCGCCCGCGAGGTCGCCCGCGCCACCCTCCCGGTCGGCCTGTTCTCCTCGATGTACGCCACCTGCAACGCCCGCTCGCTGATGCATTTCCTGGGCCTGCGCACCCAGCACGAGCTGGCCAAGGTGCCGTCGTTCCCGCAGCGGGAGATCGCGATGGTCGGCGAGAAGATGGAGGAGGAGTGGGCGAGGCTCATGCCGCTCACCCATGCGGCCTTCAACACCAACGGCCGTGTCGCGCCGTAGCGGACATTCGTTTCCCGGCCGGGCACAGATGTACGGTTCAGCCTCGCGAGGTGTCCGTATTGCGGCTTTTGTAGAAGTTCATCTAGCCTGATCAAACGGACCCGGCACTGCCTGAACCCCCGAGCAGGCAGTGCCGGGCTCCGCATTTGTCAGCACTTGTCGCCCGCCCCTAGGGCAGACCTCCCGGTGAGCAGCGAGTAGCGTGTTCCCCATGGCTCCGACCTCGACTCCGCAGACCCCCTTCGGGCGGGTCCTCACCGCCATGGTCACGCCCTTCACGGCGGACGGCGCACTCGACCTCGACGGCGCGCAGCGGCTCGCCACCCACCTGGTGGACGCAGGCAACGACGGCCTGATCATCAACGGCACCACCGGCGAGTCGCCCACCACCAGCGACGCGGAGAAATCGAACCTCGTACGAGCCGTACTCGAGGCGGTCGGCGACCGCGCCCATATCGTCGCCGGCGTCGGAACCAACGACACCCACCACAGCATCGAACTCGCCCGCGCAGCCGAACGCACCGGCGCGCACGGCCTGCTGGTGGTCACCCCGTACTACAACAAGCCCCCGCAGGAGGGCCTGTACCGCCACTTCACGGCCGTCGCCGACGCCACCGGCCTCCCGGTGATGCTCTACGACATCCCCGGCCGCAGCGGCGTCCCGATCAACACGGACACCCTCGTCCGCCTCGGAGAGCACCCGCGTATCGTCGCCAACAAGGACGCCAAGGGCGACCTCGGCCGCGCCAGCTGGGCCATCACCCGCTCCGGCCTCGCCTGGTACTCCGGCGACGACATGCTGAACCTGCCGCTGCTGTCCGTCGGCGCGGTCGGCTTCGTCTCCGTCGTCGGCCATGTGGTCACCCCTGAGCTGCGTGCCCTGGTCGAAGCGTTCACCTCGGGCGACGTCCAGAAGGCCACCGAGATCCACCAGAAGCTGCTGCCGGTCTACACCGGCATGTTCCGCACCCAGGGCGTCATGACCACCAAGGCCGCGCTCACCCTTCTGGGCCTGCCCGGCGGGCCGCTGCGCGGGCCCATGGTCGAGTGCACTCCGGAAGAGATCGAGCAGCTCAAGATCGATCTTGCCGCGGGCGGGGTACAGCTCTAGCACCAGACTTCACAACTGAATGACACAACTGAATGACACACACAACTGAATGAAACAACCGGATGCGCGGGCCACCGGTGCCTGCGCTGCTTCACCCACAACGACAACTGCTTCTGCACGAACGTCATGCACGCCACGTGCCCACCGGTACGTGGCGTGCATGGTGAGGAGAGTCTTTTGAGTCATCCGCATCCTGAACTAGGCGCGCCCGCGCCGCTCCCCGAAGGCGGTCTGCGCGTCACCCCGCTCGGTGGCCTCGGCGAGATCGGCCGGAACATGACCGTCTTCGAGTACGGCGGCCGCCTTCTGATCGTCGACTGCGGCGTTCTCTTCCCCGAGGAGGAACAGCCCGGCATCGACCTGATCCTGCCGGACTTCTCGTCCGTCCGGGACCGCCTCGACGACATCGAGGGCATCGTCCTCACCCATGGGCACGAGGACCACATCGGCGGCGTCCCCTTCCTCCTCCGCGAGAAGCCGGACATCCCGCTGATCGGCTCCAAGCTGACCCTCGCCCTCATCGAGGCCAAGCTCCAGGAGCACCGGATCCGCCCGTACACCCTTGAGGTGGCCGAGGGGAACCGGGAACGCATCGGCCCCTTCGACTGCGAGTTCGTCGCCGTCAACCACTCCATCCCGGACGCCCTCGCGGTCGCCATCCGCACCCCGGCCGGGATGGTCGTGCACACCGGCGACTTCAAGATGGACCAGCTGCCGCTGGACAACCGGCTCACGGATCTGCACGCGTTCGCCCGCCTCAGCGAGGAAGGCATCGACCTCCTCCTCGCCGACTCCACGAACGCCGAGGTGCCCGGTTTCACCCCGCACGAGCGCGACATCTCCAGCGTTCTGCACCAGGTCTTCGCGAGTGCCAGCCGGCGGATCATCGTGGCGAGTTTTGCCAGCCACGTCCACCGCATCCAGCAGATTCTGGACGCGGCGGACGAGTACGGCCGCCGGGTCGCCTTCGTCGGCCGCTCGATGGTCCGCAACATGGGCATCGCTCGCGACCTCGGCTATCTGAAGGTCCCCCCGGGCCTGGTGGTCGACGTCAAGACGCTCGACGATCTCCCGGACCGCGAGGTCGTCCTGGTCTGTACGGGCTCCCAGGGCGAGCCGATGGCCGCCCTGTCGCGCATGGCCAACCGGGACCACCAGATCCGCATCGTCGATGGCGACACGGTGATCCTCGCCTCGTCCTTGATCCCCGGCAACGAGAACGCCGTCTACCGCGTGATCAACGGCCTGACCCGCTGGGGCGCCAACGTCGTCCACAAGGGCAACGCCAAGGTCCATGTCTCCGGACACGCGTCAGCCGGCGAACTGCTGTACTTCTACAACATCTGCCGTCCCAAGAATCTGATGCCGGTCCACGGCGAATGGCGCCATCTGCGTGCCAACGCGGAACTGGGCGCGCTGACGGGTGTTCCGCACGACAGCATCGTCATCGCGGAGGACGGCGTCGTCGTCGACCTGGTGGACGGCCGGGCGAAGATCGCCGGCAAGGTCCAGGCGGGGTACGTCTACGTCGACGGCCTCTCGGTCGGCGATGTGGGAGAGCCGGCGCTCAAGGACCGCAAGATCCTGGGTGACGAGGGCATCATCTCGGTCTTCGTCGTCGTCGACTCGTCGACCGGCAAGATCACCGGCGGCCCCCATATCCAGGCCCGCGGCTCCGGCATCGAGGACTCCGCCTTCGCGGAGGTCGCTCCGAAGATCGCGGAGGTGCTGGAGCGTTCGGCCCAGGACGGCGTCGTGGAGCCGCACCAGCTTCAGCAGCTCGTGCGCCGCACCCTCGGCAAGTGGGTCTCCGACACCTATCGGCGCAGGCCGATGATCCTCCCGGTCGTGGTGGAGGTCTGACGGTCGTACGACGTCCTGTACGGCCCGTCGACCACGGGAACCGGAGCGGGGAACCCCGATTTGCGTCGGGGCACCCCGCTCCAGTACGTTTACGACTCCTCCTGACGGGGAATCCCGGTAGCTTCGTGCTCGCCGGAGCCGTTCCCGGAGGGGTGGAAATCCCGACTCAGAATCTCTGATAAAGTCGGGTCTGCCGGAAAGGAAATCGCTCGCAAGAGCGAGAACCTGGAAAGCACCGAGGAAATCGGATCGGAAAAAGATCTGATAGAGTCGGAAACACCGAAGGGAAGCCCGGAGGAAAGCCCGAGAGGGTGAGTACGAAGGAAGCGTCCGTTCCTTGAGAACTCAACAGCGTGCCAAAAGTCAACGCCAGATATGTTGATACCCCGTCTCCGGCCGGATCTCCGGTCGGGACGTGGTTCCTTTGAAGAAAAATACAGCGAGGACGCTGTGTACGAGGGGACTATTCCTCCTCTCGTACCGCTCCCGTGAAAAGCATTCACGGAGAGTTTGATCCTGGCTCAGGACGAACGCTGGCGGCGTGCTTAACACATGCAAGTCGAACGATGAACCACTTCGGTGGGGATTAGTGGCGAACGGGTGAGTAACACGTGGGCAATCTGCCCTGCACTCTGGGACAAGCCCTGGAAACGGGGTCTAATACCGGATACGACCTGCCGAGGCATCTCGGCGGGTGGAAAGCTCCGGCGGTGCAGGATGAGCCCGCGGCCTATCAGCTTGTTGGTGAGGTAGTGGCTCACCAAGGCGACGACGGGTAGCCGGCCTGAGAGGGCGACCGGCCACACTGGGACTGAGACACGGCCCAGACTCCTACGGGAGGCAGCAGTGGGGAATATTGCACAATGGGCGAAAGCCTGATGCAGCGACGCCGCGTGAGGGATGACGGCCTTCGGGTTGTAAACCTCTTTCAGCAGGGAAGAAGCGAAAGTGACGGTACCTGCAGAAGAAGCGCCGGCTAACTACGTGCCAGCAGCCGCGGTAATACGTAGGGCGCAAGCGTTGTCCGGAATTATTGGGCGTAAAGAGCTCGTAGGCGGCTTGTCGCGTCGGTTGTGAAAGCCCGGGGCTCAACCCCGGGTCTGCAGTCGATACGGGCAGGCTAGAGTGTGGTAGGGGAGATCGGAATTCCTGGTGTAGCGGTGAAATGCGCAGATATCAGGAGGAACACCGGTGGCGAAGGCGGATCTCTGGGCCATTACTGACGCTGAGGAGCGAAAGCGTGGGGAGCGAACAGGATTAGATACCCTGGTAGTCCACGCCGTAAACGGTGGGAACTAGGTGTTGGCGACATTCCACGTCGTCGGTGCCGCAGCTAACGCATTAAGTTCCCCGCCTGGGGAGTACGGCCGCAAGGCTAAAACTCAAAGGAATTGACGGGGGCCCGCACAAGCAGCGGAGCATGTGGCTTAATTCGACGCAACGCGAAGAACCTTACCAAGGCTTGACATACGCCGGAAAACCCTGGAGACAGGGTCCCCCTTGTGGTCGGTGTACAGGTGGTGCATGGCTGTCGTCAGCTCGTGTCGTGAGATGTTGGGTTAAGTCCCGCAACGAGCGCAACCCTTGTTCTGTGTTGCCAGCATGCCCTTCGGGGTGATGGGGACTCACAGGAGACTGCCGGGGTCAACTCGGAGGAAGGTGGGGACGACGTCAAGTCATCATGCCCCTTATGTCTTGGGCTGCACACGTGCTACAATGGCAGGTACAATGAGCTGCGATGCCGTGAGGCTGAGCGAATCTCAAAAAGCCTGTCTCAGTTCGGATTGGGGTCTGCAACTCGACCCCATGAAGTCGGAGTTGCTAGTAATCGCAGATCAGCATTGCTGCGGTGAATACGTTCCCGGGCCTTGTACACACCGCCCGTCACGTCACGAAAGTCGGTAACACCCGAAGCCGGTGGCCCAACCCCTTGTGGGAGGGAGCTGTCGAAGGTGGGACTGGCGATTGGGACGAAGTCGTAACAAGGTAGCCGTACCGGAAGGTGCGGCTGGATCACCTCCTTTCTAAGGAGCACCTGGCCCTTTCGGGGGTCCAGACGCCAGAACATCAGCGAATGTCTGATGCTGGTCGCTCATGGGTGGAACGTTGACTACTCGGCACACCTGGACCTCAGTGTCTTCCCAGTACTGCTTCGGCGTGGAACGGAACGACGAGAGGGCGGGGGTGTCGGGCACGCTGTTGGGTGTCTGAGGGTGCGAGCGCTGCTCGCCCTTCGGCATGCCGGTCCCGGTGAACTCGCGCGTGTTGGTGCGGGGTGGTGGGTGGCTGGTCGTTGTTTGAGAACTGCACAGTGGACGCGAGCATCTGTGGCCAAGTTTTTAAGGGCGCACGGTGGATGCCTTGGCACCAGGAACCGATGAAGGACGTGGGAGGCCACGATAGTCCCCGGGGAGTCGTCAACCAGGCTTTGATCCGGGGGTTTCCGAATGGGGAAACCCGGCAGTCGTCATGGGCTGTCACCCGCTGCTGAACACATAGGCAGTGTGGAGGGAACGAGGGGAAGTGAAACATCTCAGTACCCTCAGGAAGAGAAAACAACCGTGATTCCGGGAGTAGTGGCGAGCGAAACCGGATGAGGCCAAACCGTATGCGTGTGAGACCCGGCAGGGGTTGCGCATGCGGGGTTGTGGGATCTCTCTTCTGCTGTCTGCCGGCAGCAGGACGAGTCAGAAACCGTTGATGTAGGCGAAGGACATGCGAAAGGTCCGGCGTAGAGGGTAAGACCCCCGTAGCTGAAACGTCAGCGGCTCGTTTGAGAGACACCCAAGTAGCACGGGGCCCGAGAAATCCCGTGTGAATCTGGCGGGACCACCCGCTAAGCCTAAATATTCCCTGGTGACCGATAGCGGATAGTACCGTGAGGGAATGGTGAAAAGTACCCCGGGAGGGGAGTGAAATAGTACCTGAAACCGTGTGCCTACAAGCCGTGGGAGCGTCGGGACAAGGCTTGCCTTGTCCTCGTGACTGCGTGCCTTTTGAAGAATGAGCCTGCGAGTTTGCGGTGTGTTGCGAGGTTAACCCGGGTGGGGTAGCCGTAGCGAAAGCGAGTCCGAAGAGGGCGTTCAGTAGCATGCTCAAGACCCGAAGCGGAGTGATCTAGCCATGGGCAGGTTGAAGCGGAGGTAAGACTTCGTGGAGGACCGAACCCACCAGGGTTGAAAACCTGGGGGATGACCTGTGGTTAGGGGTGAAAGGCCAATCAAACTCCGTGATAGCTGGTTCTCCCCGAAATGCATTTAGGTGCAGCGTCGTGTGTTTCTTGCCGGAGGTAGAGCACTGGATAGGCGATGGGCCCTACCGGGTTACTGACCTTAGCCAAACTCCGAATGCCGGTAAGTGAGAGCACGGCAGTGAGACTGTGGGGGATAAGCTCCATGGTCGAGAGGGAAACAGCCCAGAGCATCGACTAAGGCCCCTAAGCGTACGCTAAGTGGGAAAGGATGTGGAGTCGCAGAGACAACCAGGAGGTTGGCTTAGAAGCAGCCACCCTTGAAAGAGTGCGTAATAGCTCACTGGTCTAGTGATTCCGCGCCGACAATGTAGCGGGGCTCAAGCGTACCGCCGAAGTCGTGTCATTGCAGTACATACTCCCAACGGAGACTGTGATGGGTAGGGGAGCGTCGTCTGCCGGGTGAAGCAGCCGCGGAAGCGAGTTGTGGACGGTTGACGAGTGAGAATGCAGGCATGAGTAGCGATTCACACGTGAGAAACGTGTGCGCCGATTGACCAAGGGTTCCTGGGTCAAGCTGATCTGCCCAGGGTAAGTCGGGACCTAAGGCGAGGCCGACAGGCGTAGTCGATGGATAACCGGTTGATATTCCGGTACCCGCTGTGACGCGAAAAGCATCGAATCCGGTGATGCTAAGCCCGTGAAGCCGTTCCCTTTCGGTTTACCGTTGGGGAAAGTGGTGGAGCCGGTGATCCGAGCTGGTAGTAGGTGAGCGATGGGGTGACGCAGGAAGGTAGTCCATCCCGGGCGGTGGTTGTCCCGGGGTAAGGGTGTAGGACGAGTGGTAGGTAAATCCGCCGCTCATGTGTCTGAGACCTGATGCCGAGCCGATTGTGGTGAAGTGGATGATCCTATGCTGTCGAGAAAAGCCTCTAGCGAGTTTCATGGCGGCCCGTACCCTAAACCGACTCAGGTGGTCTGGTAGAGAATACCGAGGCGTTCGGGTGAACTATGGTTAAGGAACTCGGCAAAATGCCCCCGTAACTTCGGGAGAAGGGGGGCCACGCCTGGTGAGGGGATTTTCTCCCTGAGCTGGGGGTGGCCGCAGAGACCAGCGAGAAGCGACTGTTTACTAAAAACACAGGTCCGTGCGAAGCCGTAAGGCGATGTATACGGACTGACGCCTGCCCGGTGCTGGAACGTTAAGGGGACCGGTTAGCTCCATTTCGGTGGGGCGAAGCTGAGAACTTAAGCGCCAGTAAACGGCGGTGGTAACTATAACCATCCTAAGGTAGCGAAATTCCTTGTCGGGTAAGTTCCGACCTGCACGAATGGCGTAACGACTTCTCGACTGTCTCAACCATAGGCCCGGTGAAATTGCACTACGAGTAAAGATGCTCGTTTCGCGCAGCAGGACGGAAAGACCCCGGGACCTTTACTACAGTTTGATATTGGTGTTCGGTTCGGCTTGTGTAGGATAGCTGGGAGACTGTGAAACTGCCACGCCAGTGGTGGTGGAGTCGTCGTTGAAATACCAGTCTGGTCGTGCTGGATGTCTAACCTGGGTCCGTGATCCGGATCAGGGACAGTGTCTGATGGGTAGTTTAACTGGGGCGGTTGCCTCCTAAAGAGTAACGGAGGCGCCCAAAGGTTCCCTCAGCCTGGTTGGCAATCAGGTGTTGAGTGTAAGTGCACAAGGGAGCTTGACTGTGAGACCGACGGGTCGAGCAGGGACGAAAGTCGGGACTAGTGATCCGGCGGTGGCTTGTGGAAGCGCCGTCGCTCAACGGATAAAAGGTACCCCGGGGATAACAGGCTGATCTTCCCCAAGAGTCCATATCGACGGGATGGTTTGGCACCTCGATGTCGGCTCGTCGCATCCTGGGGCTGGAGTCGGTCCCAAGGGTTGGGCTGTTCGCCCATTAAAGCGGTACGCGAGCTGGGTTTAGAACGTCGTGAGACAGTTCGGTCCCTATCCGCTGCGCGCGCAGGAGTCTTGAGAAGGGCTGTCCCTAGTACGAGAGGACCGGGACGGACGAACCTCTGGTGTGCCAGTTGTTCTGCCAAGGGCATGGCTGGTTGGCTACGTTCGGGAGGGATAACCGCTGAAAGCATCTAAGCGGGAAGCCTGCTTCGAGATGAGGACTCCCACCCACTTGATGGGGTAAGGCTCCCAGTAGACGACTGGGTTGATAGGCCGGATCTGGAAGCCAGGTAACTGGTGGAGGTGACCGGTACTAATAGGCCGAGGGCTTGTCCTCAGTTGCTCGCGTCCACTGTGTTGGTTCTGAAACCACGAACAGCCCCACGTGCTTTATTGCGTGGTGCGGCTGGACAGTTTCATAGTGTTTCGGTGGTCATAGCGTGAGGGAAACGCCCGGTTACATTCCGAACCCGGAAGCTAAGCCTCACAGCGCCGATGGTACTGCAGGGGGGACCCTGTGGGAGAGTAGGACACCGCCGAACTAAATGTAAAAGGGTTGGTCCCGGAACTTCGGTTCTGGGACCAACCCTTTTTTGTTTGCCGTTACTTGAAGTTCACGTTCCGAGCCCAGCATCCACACCATGGGTACTGCTGCAATGCTCAGGGCCGCCGGCGTGGGTGTCGGTGACGAGGTCGTCGTACCGGCCTTCGGGAACGTTGAAGTTGCCGAAGCGGTGACCCTGGCGGGTGGGCTTCCGGTGTTCGCCGACATAGATCCGGTGACCTTCTGTCTCGCCCCGGACGCGGTCGAGACGGCCGTGACTCCGCGGACCGCGGCGATAGTCGTCGTGCACCGCTTCGGCCGGCAGGCCGACATGGTGCGGCTGCTCGCCCTGGGGCGGCGGTTGGAACTGCTGGTGCTTCAGCAGGGGGAGTCCGAGGCGCCGTACGACGAGATCGCGCAGCGGCGGGAACGGGCCGCGTACCTCGACGCGAAGCTCCGGGGTGTCAGGACGCCCGACGGCGGTGACGGGCACACCTATCAGCAGTACGTGGTCCGGGTGCCGGGCAACGGCCGACCGGACCGTGACGCGTTCGCACGGGCCCTACGGGCCAGGGGAGTCGAGTGCGGCGTGCCGGTGAAGACGCCCGTGCACCGCCTGCCCGAGTTCCGGCGCTGTGTGTCGCTGCCGGAGACCGAGCGTGCCGCCGACGAGACGCTCGGGCTTCCGGTGGACGCCACGCTGACCAAACGTGACATGCAGCGGATCGTTGCGGCCTGCAACGCACTCGGCGGACTGCTCCAGCCCGCCTACTGAAGGCCACGATCCCGCTTCCGAACGAATTTTGGAGCACGGGTCGGCTCAGGGTATGATTTCTTGCGTCGCCGCGGGGGGAAACCCCAATCCGGTGACCGGCCCCTATAGCTCAGTCGGTAGAGCGTCTCCATGGTAAGGAGAAGGTCAACGGTTCGATTCCGTTTGGGGGCTCCAGCAGAGCAGTAAAAAAGGCCCAGCCAATCCGGCTGGGCCTTTTCTGTTCCCTCCTCCGGCCGTTTCCCTTCCTCGGCCGTTTCCCTTCCTCCGGTCGTTTTCCCGTTCCCGGCCTTCTTCAGTTCTGCTGAATTCCCGGTACCCGCATCGCGAGGATCGCCATGTCGTCGGACGGGGCGTCCGTCGCGAAGCGTTCCACGGCGCGCATGATGCGGGCGGCGACCGCGCCCGCCGTCAGGCCCGTGCAGGTGGAGAGGACGTCGGCGAGGCCGTCGTCGCCGAGCATCCGGGTGCCCTCACGGCGTTCCGTGACACCGTCGGTCACGCACAGCAGGACGTCACCGGGATCCAGCGTGACCGTCTGCTCGTAGAGCTCCAGGTCGTCGATGACGCCGAGGAGCGGCTGTGGTTCGGCGGCGGCCTCCACCGTGCCGTTCTGGCGCAGCCGGAGGGGGAGCGGATGACCGGCGCAGACCACCTTGAGCTCCGCGCTGCCGTCGGCCTGGGGGCGCATCTCGCCGTACAGGAGCGTCAGGAAGCGGCTGCGGTCGCCCTCGTCCAGGATCGCGGAGTTGAGGCGCTGAAGGACCGCCGGACCGCTGAGGCCCTCCCGGGCGAGCAGGCGCAGGGCGTGCCGGGCGAGGCCGGTGACGGCGGCGGCGTTGGGACCGGTGCCGCAGACGTCGCCGATGGCGAAGCCGTAGACGCCGTCACCGATCGGGAAGAGGTCGTAGAAGTCGCCGCCGACCTCGTTGCCCTCGCCGGCCGCGCGGTAGATGACCTCGACCTCGACGCCGCCGATGGTGGGGAGGTCGGGCGGCAGGAGGCTGCGCTGGAGGGCTTGGCTGATGGCTGTGCGCTCGGAGTAGAGGCGGGCGTTGTCGAGGGCGAGGGCGGCGCGGCGGCTCAAGTCCTCGGCCAGCTCGAGGATTTCCTGGCGGAAGTGTTCGTCGGTGGGCTTGCCGAGCGTCAGCATGCCGATGACGCGGTTGCGGGCGACCAGCGGGAGCACCACCGTCTCGCCGCCGACGGCGGCCGCCACGGCCAGTGCGGGGCCCATGCCGGAGGCGAACTGGTGTGTGGTGCCGCCGGTGAGGCCCAGGCTGCGCATGGAACTGCGCAGGGCCGTCTGGTGGGCGATCTCGCCGGGGACGGGCCAGACGCGGGCGCCGGGGGTCGGTACCGGGTCGGGCGGGGCGACCTTCGACAGCAGGGACTTGATGCCGTCGATGAGGTCCTCGTCCTCGTGGAGGACGTACGAGAGATACGGGTCCGACGCCTGGTCGGCGATCGTGTAGACCGCGCACCAGGTGGCGAGCGTCGGGACGGTCATCTGGGCCATCAGGGCGAGGGTCTGGTCGCGGTCCAGGGTGCCGGCGAGCAGGTCGGACGCCTCGACGAGGAAGCTCAGCGAACCTCGCCGCAGCCGCTCCAGCTCGCCGAGGCGGGAGGATTCGACGGCCAGGGCGATGCGGTCGGCGGCGAACTGGAGGCGCAGGGCCTCCTCGTTGGTGTATCTGCCCGCGGACTCGGCCGCGACGCCCAGCGATCCGGTGAGGCGCCCCTCGACCTTCAGGGGGACCGTGACGACCGAGCGCATGCCGGTGCCGGCCAGCAGGGGTACGGCGCCGGGGACGGCCGTGAGGTCGTCGTGGACGGCGGGCATCCTGGCGGAGCCGTAGCGGCCGGGGCCCGCCTCGACGGGTACGCGCGCGAAGCGCTGCCGGGCGGAGGGCAGCCCGGTGGAGGCGCGCACCTCCAGCTCGGTCTCGTCGTCGGTGGCCAGGAGCAGGAACGCGGAGTCGCCGTCGAGCATGTCGCGGGCGCGTTCCACGGTGCGCTGGAGGAGGCCGTCGAGGTCGTCCGGGGCGGGCGAGCCGATGAACACCTCGAAGGGGTCCATGTTCTGGCCGTCGGGGACCGGGGCGGTGTCGGAAGCCGGGATCCGTGTGGGGGTCTGGAGCACGGCGCGTTCGTGGTCGCGCACCAGGAGGCAGACCGTCGAGGGTTCACCGCCGGTGTCGCGCACGCGGAGGTGAGAGGCGTACACCGGGTTGACGCGGCCGTCGGCGGCCCGGATGCCGTAACTGCCCTCCCAGCGGGACAGTTGGAGGGCCTCCGCGATGCCGGTGCCGGTGCCGGGGGTGTGCGGCCAGGCGGCGAGATCGGTGAGGGGTCTTCCGATGACCTGTTCGGCCGGGTGGCCGAAAAGCTCCTCGGCGTCCTCGTTCCACGCGGTGATGGCGCCCTTGCGGTCGATCTGGACGACCGCGACGCGGACTCTGCCGTCGGCGAGCGGGAGGAGGTCGGCCGGGAGGGAGGGGCCCGCCGTGCGGGTGCCCACGGGGCGTTCGGGCAGGTCGAGTTGGAACCACACATTCTTGTGCGTGGGCGCGTACTCGACGCCCCAGCGGCCGGCCAGGGCCGCGCAGAGCTGGAGTCCGCGGCCGCCCTCGCGGTCGGGGCTGCCCATGGTCACCGGGGAGCCCTGGAGGGGGACTTCGCGTTCGGGGTAGCGGTCGGCGACCTCGATGCGCACGCCGTCCTGGGTGCGCAGGCACAGCACGTCCGCCGAGGTGCCCGCGTGGACCACGGCGTTGGTCACCAGTTCGCTGGTGAGGACCACGGCGTCGTCGATGACATCGGCGAATCCCCAGCCCTGGAGCGTGTCCCTGACGAAGGACCGGGCGGTCGCGACCGATCGCCCGACGGGCTCGAAACTGGCGGCCGCGCGCGCGGTGATCACAGAACTCCTCGACCGGTCGTCGGCATGCAGTGGCCCACGTCCGGCCTGCTCGCGCCGCTGATGCGGCATCCGCGTGCCCGTCGGCCGTGGCTCCGGGGGCTGTCCCCCCGGGATCACTCCGGTGGTCATGGTCTGCGGCCGCCCCTCCGTGCCCGCTCGTTCTCGTGCCACCGCCCAGACCGGACGGACCGTGCGGCTGGACAGCCGCATGCAAGGTTACTTACCTTCGCCGTTCGTGCGGATGCCGGTCGCCGGTGTTTCCGCCCTGTGGGTGTGCGGACGATGTGCGAAGCTGCCGAACTGTTATGGCCTGGTTCGGCCGGGGTGAAACACTGGGCAAGCTTGTTGTGAAGGTCCGGGCAGACTGGGTGTCTCCTGTCGACGGCGGGCAGCAGCACCCGGAGTGGCCCGATTCCATCGGGCGGACACGCACAGCGGCATCTGGTACGCCGGGCGCGAACACCCGGGCACAGCGGTAATGGTCGACCCCTGCGGGAGGGACACAGTGGAGTCTGGCGCAGCGACGGAGTCGGGCGCGGCGACGCGGGGCCCGAAGGCCCACGCGAAGGGCGGGCAGACACCGGGCAACCAGCGCAGGACGCGAGGCGGGACGACCCTGGTCGACACGGCCGCGCTCAGCCGCCTCCTCGTGGCTCTCGTGGCGATGCGGGACGGCAACTTCCGGCGGCGGCTCACGGTGTCCGGCGACGGCGTGATGTCGGAGATCGCGGCGGTCTTCAACGAGGTGGCCGACCGCAATCTGCATCTGACCGGTGAACTGTCGCGGGTGCGCCGCATGGTGGGCCGTGAGGGCAAGCTGACGGAGCGGCTGGAGACGGCCGCGTGCGAGGGCTCCTGGCTCGCCGCCATCGACGCATCCAACGCGCTGGTGGACGACCTCGTACGGCCGGTCTCCGAGGTGGGCCGGGTGCTGTCCGCGGTCGCGGAGGGCGATCTGTCGCCGCGTATGGAGCTGCGCTCGCAGGCGCCGGACGGGACAGGGCATCCGCTGCGCGGGGAGTTCCTGAAGGTCGGCCGGACCGTCAACAATCTCGTCGACCAGCTGTCGACGTTCACCGACGAGGTCACGCGGGTGGCCAGCGAGGTGGGCACCGAGGGCAAACTGGGCGGCCAGGCGCGGGTGCGGGGGATGTCCGGGTCGTGGAAGGACCTCACGGACTCGGTCAACACCATGGCGTACCGGCTGACGGCGCAGGTGCGTGACATCGCGCTGGTGACGACGGCGGTCGCCAAGGGCGATCTGTCGCGCAAGGTCACCGTCGACGTGGCCGGCGAGATGCTGGAGCTGAAGGTCACCGTCAACACGATGGTGGACCAGCTGTCGTCGTTCTCGTCCGAGGTCACGCGCGTCGCGCGCGAGGTGGGCACCGAGGGCATCCTGGGCGGCCAGGCACAGGTGGCCGGGGTGGACGGGGTGTGGAAGGAACTCACCGACTCCGTCAACATCATGGCGGGCAATCTCACCGCCCAGGTGCGAGGGATCTCACAGGTGACGACGGCCGTGGCCAACGGCGATCTGTCGCAGAAGGTGACGGTTCCGGCGCGGGGCGAGGTCGCGCAGCTGGCCGAGACCGTCAACCAGATGACCGAGACACTGCGGATCTTCGCGGACGAGGTCACGCGCGTGGCGCGCGAGATCGGTGACGACGGCGAACTGGGCGGGCAGGCGCTCGTTCCCGGCGCTGCGGGCACCTGGAAGGGGCTGACGGACTCCGTCAACACGGTGTTCCGCAACCTCACCACTCAGGTGCGTGACATCGCCGCCGTGACGACGGCCGTGGCGAACGGTGATCTGTCGCGCAAGGTCACGGTCGATGTGGCCGGCGAGATGCTGGAGCTGAAGAACACCGTCAACGGCATGGTGGACCAGCTGTCCGCCTTCGGCGCCGAGGTCACCCGGGTGGCGCGGGAGATCGGCGACGAGGGCGAGCTGGGCGGCCAGGCGCAGGTGCCGGGGGCCGCGGGGGCGTGGAAGGACCTGACGGACTCCGTCAACACGGCGTTCAGGAATCTCACCGGACAGGTGAGGAACATCGCCCAGGTGACGACGGCGGTGGCCAACGGCGATCTGTCGCAGAAGGTCACCGTGGACGTGTCCGGCGAGATGCTCCAGCTGAAGAACACCGTGAACACGATGGTGGACCAGCTGTCGTCGTTCGCCGACCAGGTGGTGCGGATCGGCCGTGAGGTGGGCACGGAGGGCCGGCTGGGCGGCCAGGCGCGCGTGGACGGCGTCTCGGGCACCTGGAAGGAGCTGACCGACTCGGTCAACTCCATCACGGGCAATCTGACGGCCCAGGTGCGGCAGATCGCCCAGGTGACGACGGCGGTGGCGCGGGGTGATCTGTCGCAGAAGATCACGGTCGACGCGCGCGGCGAGATCCTGGAGCTCAAGAACACCATCAACACGATGGTCGACCAGCTCTCCGCCTTCGCCGACCAGGTGACCCTGGTCGCGCGGGCGGTGGGCACGGAGGGCCGGCTGGGCGGCCAGGCGCAGGTGCCCGGTGTGGCGGGCGTGTGGCGTGATCTCACGGACTCGGTGAACGGCATGGCCGGGAACCTGACCGCCCAGGTGCGCAACATCGCGCAGGTCGCCACGGCGGTGGCGCGGGGTGATCTGTCGCAGAAGATCACCGTGGACGCGCGCGGCGAGATCCTGGAGCTCAAGAACACCCTGAACACGATGGTCGACCAGCTGTCGTCGTTCGCGGAGCAGGTGACCCGGGTGGCCCGTGAGGTGGGCACCGAGGGCCAGCTGGGCGGTCAGGCCGAGGTGCAGGGCGTGTCCGGCACCTGGAAGGACCTCACCCAGTCCGTCAACTTCATGGCGAACAACCTGACCATCCAGGTCCGCAACATCGCCGAGGTCACCACCGCGGTCGCCATGGGCGACCTGTCGAAGAAGATCACTGTCGACGCCAAGGGCGAGATCCTGGAGCTCGTCACGACCGTCAACACGATGGTCGACCAGCTGTCCAGCTTCGCCGAGCAGGTCACGCGCGTCGCGCGCGAGGTGGGCACCGAGGGCATGCTGGGCGGTCAGGCGCATGTGCCGGGTGTCACGGGCATCTGGAAGGACCTCAGCGACAATGTGAACCTGATGGCCAAGAACCTGACCACCCAGGTGCGCAACATCTCCCAGGTGTCGGCGGCGGTCGCCAGCGGTGACCTGACCCGTCAGGTCACCATCGAGGCGCGCGGCGAGGTCGCCCAGCTCGCCGACACGATCAACACGATGGTCAAGACGCTGAGCTCGTTCGCCGAGCAGGTCACCAAGGTGGCCCGCGAGGTGGGCACGGACGGCATCCTGGGCGGCCAGGCGCATGTGCCGGGCGTGGCGGGCACCTGGAAGGACCTCACGGAGTCCGTGAACCAGATGGCGTCCAATCTGACCGGCCAGGTGCGCAACATCGCCATGGTCACCACGGCCATCGCCAAGGGCGACCTGACCAAGAAGATCGACATCGACGCCCGCGGTGAGATCCTGGAGCTCAAGACGACGATCAACACCATGGTCGGCCAGCTGTCCGGCTTCGCCGAGGAGGTCACCCGTGTCGCGCGCGAGGTGGGCACCGAGGGCCAGCTGGGCGGCCAGGCACGCGTGCGTGACGTCGACGGCACCTGGCGCGATCTGACCGAGTCCGTAAACGAGATGGCCGGGAACCTCACCCGGCAGGTGCGCGCCATCGCGCGCGTGGCGACCGCGGTGACCCGCGGCGACCTGAACCTGAAGATCGACGTGGACGCTGCCGGCGAGATCCAGGAGCTCCAGGACTACATCAACAAGATGATCGCCAACCTGCGCGACACCACGATCGCCAACAAGGAGCAGGACTGGCTCAAGGGCAACCTGGCGCGCATCTCCGCACTGATGCAGGGACGCCGCGACCTGGCGGACGTCGCCTCGCTGATCATGAGCGAGCTGACCCCGGTGGTCTCCGCGCAGCACGGCGCGTTCTTCCTGTCGATGCCGCTGGTCGACGGCAAGGACGCGCGCGTGGCGGGCGAGGACGCGTACGAGCTGCGGATGCTCGGCTCGTACGGGTACTCGATGGGCTCCATGCCGACGTCGTTCCGTCCCGGTGAGGCGCTCATCGGGACCGCCGCCAAGGAGCGGCGCACGATCCTCGTGGAGAACGCGCCCAGCGGCTATCTGAAGATCTCCTCGGGGCTCGGCGAGGCGCCGCCCGCCCAGGTGATCGTCCTTCCGGTGCTCTTCGAGAGCAAGGTGCTCGGCGTCATCGAACTGGCGTCGTTCACCCCGTTCACACAGATCCAGAAGGACTTCCTCAACCAGATCGCCGAGATGATCGCGACCAGCGTCAACACCATCTCCGTCAACACCAAGACCGAGGTGCTGCTGAAGCAGTCGCAGGAGCTGACCGAGCAACTGAGGCTGCGGTCGGAGGAGTTGGAGCAGCGGCAGAAGGCCCTCCAGGCGTCCAACGCCGAACTGGAGGAGAAGGCCGAGCTGCTGGCCAGGCAGAACCGCGACATCGAGGTGAAGAACACCGAGATCGAGGAGGCCCGCCAGGTCCTGGAGGAGCGCGCCGAGCAGCTCGCCGTGTCGATGCGCTACAAGAGCGAGTTCCTCGCCAACATGTCGCACGAGCTGCGCACCCCGCTCAACTCGCTGCTGATCCTGGCCAAGCTGCTCGCCGACAACGCCGAGGGCAACCTCTCCCCGAAACAGGTCGAGTTCTCCGAAACCATCCACGGCGCGGGCAGCGACCTGCTCCAGCTGATCAACGACATCCTCGACCTGTCGAAGGTCGAGGCGGGCAAGATGGACGTCTCCCCGACGCGTATCGCGCTCGTGCAGCTCGTCGACTACGTGGAGGCCACCTTCCGCCCGCTGACCGCCGAGAAGGGCCTCGACCTGTCCGTGCGGGTCTCGCCCGAGCTGCCCGCCACCCTGCACACCGACGAGCAGCGCCTGCTGCAGGTGCTGCGCAATCTGCTGTCGAACGCCGTGAAGTTCACCGACTCCGGCTCGGTCGAGCTGGTGATCCGGCCCGCCGGTCCGGACGTCCCGCGGGGCATCCGGGAGCAGCTGCTGGAGGCCGGTTCGCTCAGCGACCCGGAGGCGGCGCTCATCGCGTTCTCGGTGACCGACACCGGCATCGGCATCGCGGCGAGCAAGATGCGGGTGATCTTCGAGGCGTTCAAGCAGGCGGACGGCACGACCAGCCGCAAGTACGGCGGTACGGGCCTCGGCCTGTCGATCTCGCGGGAGATCGCGCAACTGCTCGGCGGCGAGATTTACGCGCAGAGCGAGCCGGGGCGCGGCTCCACGTTCACGCTGTATCTGCCGCTGCACCCCAGCGAGCTGCCGCCGCAGGGCTATCAGCAGCCGTCGGCCGTTCTGGAGGCCGGTGACCTGGTCGTCCCGGACCCGCTGGCGGACGGGCTGTCCGAGCTGTCCGAGGTGGAGATCGAGATGCCCGCGGAGGTGAAGTCGTACCAGGAGACGCAGAACGGCGCGGCGGCCCTGTTCCGGCGCCGCAGGCGCGGCGTCGCCGACACCGCCCGCCACACCGCGCGCGAGCGGTGGCAGGAGGCGGGGCAGGAGCCGGCCGGGCAGCCGCTGCGCGTCCGTTTCGGCGGCGAGAAGGTGCTCATCGTCGACGACGACATCCGCAACGTGTTCGCGCTCACCAGCGTCCTGGAGCAGCACGGGCTGTCGGTGCTGTACGCGGAGAACGGCCGTGAGGGCATCGAGGTGCTGGAGCAGCACGACGACGTCGCGGTCGTGCTGATGGACATCATGATGCCCGAGATGGACGGCTACGCGACGACGTCGGCGATCCGCAGGATGCCGCAGTTCGCCGGGCTGCCGATCATCGCGCTGACCGCGAAGGCCATGAAGGGGGACCGGGAGAAGGCGATCGAGTCGGGCGCCTCCGACTATGTGACCAAGCCGGTCGACCCCGATCACCTGCTGACGGTGATGCACCAGTGGATGCGGGGGGAGTGACGGGAACGGCGGGTGTGCACCGGCAGTTGCCGGTCCGGTACGGCAGGAACCGTGTGGAAGTGCGGGGTTCGGGGAACCTTCTGTTCCCCGGCCGCGTTTGCGCTACGTGCACAGTGACATCGCGGTGACAGGGTGTGTCGGCGGTCGGGGTGCGGCTACGATGACCGGCACAAGGACGGGCGGCGCAAGGGAGTCGTCCCCAGGGGCGGCGCCCGGTGCCTCCCCAAGTCCTGCGGTCAGGGGAGGCCCCATGCCGGGGCGAGGAGGGCGGGCCATGGTGCAGAAGGCCAAGATCCTCCTGGTCGATGACCGGCCGGAGAATCTGCTGGCGCTGGAGGCCATCCTCTCTGCGCTCGATCAGACACTGGTGCGGGCATCGTCAGGGGAGGAAGCGCTCAAGGCACTGCTCACGGACGACTTCGCGGTCATCCTGCTGGACGTCCAGATGCCGGGCATGGACGGCTTCGAGACCGCCGCGCACATCAAGCGGCGGGAGCGGACCAGGGACATCCCGATCATCTTCCTCACGGCGATCAACCACGGCCCGCACCACACCTTCCGCGGGTATGCGGCGGGCGCGGTCGACTACATCTCCAAGCCGTTCGATCCGTGGGTGCTGCGCGCCAAGGTCTCGGTGTTCGTCGAGCTGTACATGAAGAACTGCCAGCTGCGCGAGCAGGCGTCGCTGCTGCGGCTCCAGTTGGAGGGCGGCGGCAGGGGCGGCGCGGTCGGCGGCAAGGAGTCGGCCGGGCTCCTCGCGGAGCTCTCCGCCCGGCTCGCGGCCGTGGAGGAGCAGGCCGAGGCCCTGTCGAAGCAGCTGGACGACGAGAGCGCGGACGCGGCCGCGGTGGCCACGGCGGCCCATCTGGAGCGCAAGCTCACCGGACTGCGACGCGCCCTGGACGCACTCGAACCTGGCACGGGAAGCCCCCACTCGCTGCCGTCGCAGAACTGACGCCCGCCTCACGTGCAGTTGTGCGTGACCGGGCGTCAGTTCCACGCCTCCGCACGAGTGACACGAACGGGTGAAGCTGTCGGCTCACGTGTCGGCCGTCGTCTCCACAGGTAACCTCGCACCCATGGCCTCACGTCCCTCCGCAGCCAAGAAGCAGCCAGCGAAGAAGGCGGCCGCTCCCGCGAAGGCGGCGGCGAAGAAGGCCGCCGCGAAGAAAGCCCCCGCCAAGAAGGCCCCGGCGAAAAAGGCGGCACCGGCGCCCAAACCGGCGCCGAACCCCACCGGCGGCGTCTACCGCGTCGTGCGCGCCCTCTGGCTGGGCATCGCGCACGCGATCGGCGCCGTGTTCCGCGGCATAGGGAACGGTGCCAAGAACCTCGACCCCGCCCACCGCAAGGACGGCATCGCCCTGCTGCTGCTCGCATTCGCGCTGATCGTCGCGGCGGGCACCTGGGCCGATCTGCGCGGCCCGGTCGGCGATCTCGTCGAGATCCTGGTGACCGGCGCCTTCGGACGGCTCGATCTGCTGGTGCCGATACTGCTCGCGGTCATGGCCGTCCGCTTCATCCGGCACCCCGAGAACACCGACGCTAACGGCCGTATCGTGATCGGCCTGTCCGCGCTCGTGATCGGCGTGCTCGGCCAGGTCCACATCGCGTGCGGCTCGCCCGCCCGCAGCGACGGCATGCAGGCGATAAGGGACGCCGGCGGTCTCATCGGCTGGGGCGCGGCCACCCCGCTGACCTACGCGATGGGCGAGGTCCTCGCCGTACCGCTGCTCGTGCTGCTCACGATCTTCGGGCTGCTCGTCGTCACCGCCACCCCCGTCAACGCGATCCCGCAGCGGCTGCGCGCCCTCGGCACCCGCCTCGGCGTCCTGCAAGCGCACGAGGAGGCCGTACTCCCCGGGGTCCCCGGTTCGGACGAGTTCTCCGAGGACGACGAGCGCTACGAGCAGCAGTGGCGTGAGGCGCTGCCCGCGCGCACACACAGGCGCGGGGGCGGCCCGCGGCCGTACGACCACGACGCCGCCGAACAGGACGCACTCTCGCGGCGCCGCGGCCGTCCGAGGCGCTCCGCAGTGCCGCAGCCCGACATGGAGCGCCGGATGGACGCCGTGGACGTCGCGGCGGCCGCGGCCGCCGCCCTCGACGGTGCCGTCCTGCACGGCATCCAGCCGTCCCCGATCGTCGCCGACCTCACCCAGGGCGTGCGCGTCGGCGACCGCGATGACACCGACACCGCCCCGACCCCCGTACCGGCCGCCCGCCCCGAACCGGCGCCCCCCGCGGTCCGCCCCCGGCAGGAGCGGCTCCCGGCGGACTCCGCGGTGCCCGACCTCACCAAGTCGGCCCCCGAGGAGCACCGCGAGCTGCCGCCGCGCGCCGAACAGCTCCAGCTGTCCGGCGACATCACCTACGGGCTGCCCTCCCTCGACCTCCTCACCCGCGGCGGCCCCGGCAAGGCGCGCAGCGCCGCCAACGACGCCATCGTCGACTCCCTGCGCAACGTCTTCGCCGAGTTCAAGGTCGACGCCGCCGTCACCGGCTTCACCCGCGGCCCCACGGTCACCCGCTACGAGGTCCAGCTCGGTCCCGCCGTGAAGGTCGAACGGATCACCGCGCTCACCAAGAACATCGCGTACGCCGTCGCCAGCCCCGACGTGCGGATCATCAGCCCGATCCCCGGCAAGTCCGCCGTCGGCATCGAGATCCCCAACACCGACCGGGAGATGGTCAACCTCGGCGACGTACTGCGCCTCGCGGAGTCCGCCGAGGACGACGACCCGATGCTCGTCGCCTTCGGCAAGGACGTCGAAGGCGGCTACGTCATGCACTCCCTGGCGAAGATGCCGCACCTGCTGGTCGCCGGCGCGACCGGCTCCGGCAAGTCGTCCTGCATCAACTGCCTGATCACCTCGGTCATGATGCGGGCCACCCCGGAGGACGTCCGCCTGGTCCTCGTCGACCCCAAGCGCGTCGAACTGACCGCCTACGAGGGCATCCCGCACCTCATCACGCCGATCATCACCAACCCCAAGCGGGCCGCCGAGGCGCTCCAGTGGGTCGTGCGCGAGATGGACCTGCGCTACGACGACCTGGCCGCGTTCGGGTTCCGGCACATCGACGACTTCAACCGGGCCGTCCGCGACGGCAAGGTGAAGCTGCCCGAAGGCAGCGAGCGCGAGCTCCAGCCCTACCCCTACCTCCTGGTGATCGTCGACGAGCTCGCCGACCTGATGATGGTCGCACCACGCGACGTCGAGGACGCGATCGTGCGTATCACCCAGCTCGCGCGCGCGGCGGGCATCCACCTGGTGCTCGCCACCCAGCGGCCCTCGGTCGACGTGGTCACCGGTCTGATCAAAGCCAATGTGCCCTCCAGGCTGGCGTTCGCGACCTCCTCGCTCGCCGACAGCCGCGTCATCCTCGACCAGGCCGGCGCCGAGAAGCTGATCGGCAAGGGCGACGGGCTGTTCCTGCCGATGGGCGCCAACAAGCCCACCCGTATGCAGGGCGCCTTCGTCACCGAGGAGGAGATCGCGGCCGTCGTGCGGCACTGCAAGGAGCAGATGACGCCCGTCTTCCGCGACGACGTCGTCGTGGGCACCAAACAGAAGAGGGAGATCGACGAGGAGATCGGCGACGACCTCGACCTGCTGTGCCAGGCGGCCGAACTCGTCGTCTCCACACAGTTCGGTTCGACCTCGATGCTCCAGCGCAAGCTGCGCGTCGGCTTCGCCAAGGCGGGCCGGCTCATGGACCTCATGGAGTCCCGCGGGGTCGTCGGGCCGAGCGAGGGTTCGAAGGCCCGTGACGTCCTGGTGAAACCGGACGAACTCGACGGCGTACTCGCCGTCATCCGTGGGGAGTCGTAGCGGCACGGGAGTACGGCCGTTCGGCGCAGCCGTCGTGACCCAGCCGTTAGAGATCGCCGAGCAACCGTTTCCCTTCGCCGCACGTCAAGTTGAGCGGGAGGACAGGTATGGGTCCCACCATGGGGTTCGTGCCTGACCGGCCGTCGGTGACGAGTCCATTCCGATGGCGTACAAAGTTCCGCCGACCGGTTGCCCCGCCCTTTTGCACCCCGCCTAAACTGAACCTCTTACACAGGTGGCTACACGCTCGAAAGGCGCCCCCGTGTCCATCGGCAACTCTTCTGAAGGCGAGCGTCCGTTCGACGACGCTCGCGAGGAAGCGACCACTTCCATCGGCCATGCCCTGCGGCAGGCGCGGATAGCTGCCGGGCTGACCGTCGACGACGTCAGTACCGCCACCCGGGTCCGCATCGCCATCGTGCACGCCATCGAGGCGGACGACTTCGCCCCCTGCGGCGGCGACGTGTACGCACGCGGCCACATCAGGACCCTGGCCAAGGCCGTGCATCTCGACCCGGCCCCGCTGCTCGCGCAGTACGACGCCGACCACGGCGGCCGTCCCGCGCCCACCCCCGCCGCGCCCCTGTTCGAGGCGGAACGTATCCGCCCCGAGCGGCGCGGACCCAACTGGACCGCGGCCATGGTCGCCGCGATCGTCGCGGTGGTCGGCTTCGTCGGCTTCACCGCCTTCCGCGGCGACGACTCCGGCGGCTCCAAGACCCAGGTCGCCGAAGGCGCCACCCCCACCACCAGCAAACCCGCCTCGCCCACCCCCACGGACACCAAACCCGCCGACCAGAAGCCCGAACCCTCCGACAGTGCCATCGCCGCCGCGCCCCAGGACAAGGTCACCGTCCAGGTCAGCGCCGTCGACGGACGCAGTTGGATCTCCGCCAAGGACCACAACGGCCGCATGCTCTTCGACGGGCTCCTCAAGAAGGGCGAGTCCAAGACCTTCCAGGACAGCTCGAAGATCAACCTGATTCTCGGCGACGCCGGAGCGATCCAGCTCTATGTGAACGGCAAGAAGATCGAGGACGACTTCCAGCCCGGCGCCGTGGAACGCCTCACGTACACGAAGGGCGACCCGGAGGTCGGCTGACCGTCCCGCGCACACCCGCGCGCCCGCACTACCGCGACACCGCACGCTCGCACTTCTCCGCCAAAGGGCCCCGAACGGGCCCCAACGGGTAAGCACACACGGGGTTGGTCCAGAAAGGGCCAACCCCGTCGACGTGGGGTGTCAGTCAGACAAAGTAGTCTTGAGCCCATGCCTGAACGCCGTACCGTCGCACTCGTCACTCTCGGCTGCGCCCGTAACGAGGTGGACTCGGAGGAGCTCGCAGGCCGTTTGGAGGCGGACGGCTGGCAGCTCGTCGAGGACGCCGCGGACGCCGAGGTCGCCGTGGTGAACACCTGCGGCTTCGTCGAAGCCGCCAAGAAGGACTCCGTCGACGCCCTCCTGGAGGCCAACGACCTCAAGGAGCACGGCAGAACCCAGGCCGTCGTCGCAGTGGGCTGCATGGCCGAGCGGTACGGCAAGGAACTCGCCGACGCCCTCCCCGAGGCCGACGGCGTGCTCGGCTTCGACGACTACGCCGACATCTCCGACCGCCTGAGGACCATCCTGGGCGGCGGCATCCACGCCTCCCACACCCCCCGCGACCGGCGCAAGCTGCTCCCCGTCAGCCCCGCCGAGCGACAGGAGTCCGCCACCGAGGTGGCCCTGCCCGGTCACGGAGCTCCGACGGACCTTCCGGCGGGCGTGGCGCCCGGGTCCGGCCCCCGGCCGCCCCTGCGCCGCCGTCTGGACGGCTCCCCGGTCGCCTCGGTGAAACTGGCCTCCGGCTGCGACCGACGGTGCTCCTTCTGCGCCATCCCGTCCTTCCGCGGCTCCTTCATCTCACGCCGCCCCGCCGATGTGCTGAACGAGACACGGTGGCTGGCCGGACAGGGCGTGAAGGAGATCATGCTGGTCTCCGAGAACAACACCTCCTACGGCAAGGACCTGGGCGACATCCGCCTGCTGGAGTCCCTGCTGCCCGACCTCGCCGGGATCGACGGCATCGAGCGCGTCCGCGTCAGCTACCTCCAGCCGGCCGAGATGCGCCCCGGCCTGATCGACGTGCTCACCTCGACACCGAAGATCGCGCCCTACTTCGATCTGTCCTTCCAGCACTCCGCCCCCGGCGTGCTGCGGGCGATGCGCCGCTTCGGCGACACCGACCGCTTCCTGGAACTCCTGGACACCATCCGCGCCAAGGCCCCCGACGCCGGTGTGCGCTCCAACTTCATCGTCGGCTTCCCCGGCGAGTCGGAGGCGGACCTGTCCGAGCTGGAGCGCTTCCTGGCCCACGCCCGCCTCGACGCCATCGGCGTCTTCGGCTACTCCGACGAGGAGGGCACCGAGGCGGCGACGTACGAGGACAAGCTCGACCAGGACCTCGTCGCCGAGCGGGTGGCCCGCGTCTCCCGGCTCGCCGACCGGCTGGTGGCCCAGCGGGCCGACGAGCGGCTCGGCGAGACCGTGCACGTGCTCGTCGAGTCCGTCGACGACGAGGAGGGCGTCCTGGGCCGCGCCGCGCACCAGGCACCCGAGACGGACGGCCAGGTGCTGCTCATGAGCGGCGCGGGCCTGACGGCGGGACGTATCGTCGAGGCGAAGGTGGTCGGTACGGAGGGTGTCGACCTCGTGGCCGAGCCCCTGCCGGGCGGGCCTGCGGCCAGTGAGGAGGCGGCCAGATGACCGGAGTCCCGGCATCCGCCGCGGGCGGCTCCCCGGGCTCGCGGAGCGCCGCGGGCGCCCCCCAGGGTGCTGCTTCCGGCGCTGCCGGGGAGGCGGAGGGCGGCAGGGCGCCGCGCGGCGGGAAGATCGCCGCGGCCGCCGTCAACCAGGCGAGCGTGTGGAACGTCGCCAACCTGCTGACCATGCTGCGGCTGGTCCTGGTGCCGGGCTTCGTCGCCCTGATGCTGGCGGACGGCGGCCACGACCCCGCGTGGCGCTCGTTCGCCTGGGCGGCCTTCGCCATCGCCATGATCACCGACCTGTTCGACGGCCATCTGGCGCGCACCTACAACCTCGTCACCGACTTCGGGAAGATCGCCGACCCCATCGCCGACAAGGCGATCATGGGAGCGGCGCTGATCTGTCTGTCCGCCCTGGGTGATCTGCCGTGGTGGGTGACCATCGTGATTCTCGGCCGGGAGGTCGGGATCACCCTGCTGCGATTTCTCGTCATCCGCTACGGCGTCATTCCGGCGAGCCGCGGCGGCAAGCTCAAGACCCTCACCCAGGGCATCGCCGTCGGCATGTATGTACTGGCGCTGACGGGATGGCTGGCGACCATGAGGTTCTGGGTGATGGGTGTCGCGGTCGTCCTGACCGTTCTGTCCGGGCTCGACTATGTGAGACAGGCCATTGTGCTCAGGCGCCGGGGAATCGCCGAGCGCGCGGCGGCGTTGGAGGAGACCGAAGGGTGAGTTCCGCGGCCACCGACGTGGTGCGACTACTGACGGTGAGGGGTGAGACGCTCGCCGTCGCCGAGTCGCTCACCGGCGGTCTGGTGGCGGCGGAGATCACCTCGGTCCCGGGGGCCTCCAAGGTCTTCCGGGGGTCGGTGACGGCCTACGCCACGGAGCTGAAGCATCTGCTGCTGGGGGTCGACGCCGATCTGCTGGCGGTCCACGGCGCGGTGGACCCGCAGGTCGCGGCCGGGATGGCAGGCGGAGTGCGCAAGGCGCTCGGCGCCGACTGGGGCATCGCGACCACCGGTGTCGCCGGTCCGGACCCGCAGGACGGACAGCCCGTGGGCACGGTTTTCATCGCCGTGGAAGGGCCGTCCGGTACCCTCCGGGGTTCCGCCCGTGGCGGAAAAGTGGAGGCCCTGCGGTTGAACGGCGACCGCGCGGACATTCGTATGGAGAGTGTACGGAGCGTACTCGCGCTGCTCCTGACGGAGATCGTGAGCGAACACACCGGGAATGAACGGGCACAGGATACGGAACGGAACGGGGGGTTTTGATGTTTGCAGCCCTGAGTGAACACGACATCGCTCCCCGCACGGCCGCGGCGCGAGGCGGTACGGTGGGGCGAGAAGGATGCGGCTACGCGGTCCGAGGAGGGAGCCACCGATGATTCTGCTCCGTCGCCTGCTGGGTGACGTGCTGCGTCGGCAGCGCCAGCGCCAGGGCCGTACTCTGCGCGAAGTCTCCTCGTCCGCCCGAGTCTCGCTCGGCTATCTCTCCGAGGTGGAGCGGGGGCAGAAGGAGGCTTCCTCCGAACTGCTCTCCGCCATCTGCGACGCGCTGGACGTACGGATGTCCGAGCTCATGCGGGAAGTGAGCGACGAGCTCGCCCTCGCGGAGCTGGCCCAGTCTGCAGCGGCCACCCCCAGCGAACATGTACCGACGCCGGTTCGCCCCATGCTGGGCTCCGTCTCGGTGGCTGGTGTGCCACCGGAACGGGTGACCATCAAGGCGCCCGCCGAAGCGGTGGACGTGGTCGCCGCCTGATATCCCGGGTGCCGGCGATCGGGGTCGGAGAACCGACCTGACCATGAACGTGTACATGTGTACATACAAAGCCCCGGCCGGGGCCGCTCCGGAGAAATCGGTCCGGAGGGGTGCGGTCGGGGTTCTCGCGTTCCTGGGGTGAGGTTCCC
Organism: Streptomyces sp. YIM S03343; assembly: GCF_054729195.1. Lineage (NCBI taxonomy): Bacteria > Bacillati > Actinomycetota > Actinomycetes > Kitasatosporales > Streptomycetaceae > Streptomyces > Streptomyces sp. YIM S03343. The sequence goes on along the minus strand of NZ_JBPUKX010000001.1, from coordinate 2,510,458 downwards.
CGCCCCTCCGATGCCGGGCATGCCCGGTGTGTCTCCGTTTGCCGGGGAGCGGGGGTGCGGTCATGGTGGAGGGGCTCCGCGCGGCATGGTGTCCGCGGCGCGTCACGCCGAGTACGGGGCGTGCGGGGCGTACGGCGCGCCTGTGTGCCGTCGGTGCGCCCTCGCGGTGGGGCTCGGCGGCGTCGTAGCGTCCGGCTGGAGGTGGTGGCGTGGCGGCCAGGGTCGGGCGGGCGGTGCGTGGCGGGGCAGTGCTGGCGCTCGGGGCGGTCTGGTGGTGCGCGGCGCTGCGGGTCGTGTGCGCCCCGCACGCCGGGATCGTGGAGGGCGCGATCGTGGCCGGCGGCTGGGGGCTGAGTCTGCTGCCGGTGAACTGTGTGCCGAAAGGGTCCGCCGAGGGTGCCGTGGGGACGGGCCGCTGGCGGGCCGCCTGGCGGACGGCTCGCCCTACCAAGGCATCGCCACACCCCCGTTCGGGCGAAGGATCTGCCCCGTCGTGAACGACGACGCGTCCGAAGCCAGATACAGCACCGTGTGCGCCACCTCCTCCGGCTCGCCGACCCGCCCCAGCGGGGACAGCCGGGACATCCACCCCTCGGTCTGTGCCGTCGCCGCCGGGTCGTCGCGGTCGGTCATCGGAGTGCGGATCCAGCCCGGGGCGACCGCGTTGACGCGGATGCCGTGGCCGCCCACTTCGGTCGCCAGCGTCCTCGTCAGCTGGACCACGGCCGCCTTCGCCGCGCTGTAGCACAGCAGTCCCGGGCCGCCGGTGTCGACGGCTCCCGACGCCATGGTGACGATGCTGCCCCCGGTCCCTCCGGCGATCATCCGGCGGGCCCCCTCCTGGCAGGCGCGCAGCACGCCCTTGAAGTTGACGTCGAACACCCGGTCGAGGTCCTCGTCGCGGGTCTCCAGGACGGGACTGCGGTGCATGATCCCGGCGACCGCGGCCATCACGTCCAGCCGTTCGCAGGACGCGACGGCCTGCCCGAGCTGTTCGCGGTCGGTGACGTCGAGCGGGTGGGGATGCGCGGTGCCGCCGCGGTCCTTGATCAGGGCGGCGGTCTTGTGCAGGCCCGGTGCGTCGCGGTCGGCGCAGTGCACGGCCGCCCCGGCATCGGCCAGCAGAAGGGCGCTGGCACGGCCGATGCCGCTGGCGGCGCCGGTGACGAAGGCGGTGCGTCCGGTGAGGTCGTACGCCGTGACGGGCATGAGGGGACGGTACGAGGATTTCTGATGGACCGTCAATTGTCGGTTCGTCAATTGTCCGTGCGGGGGCGGGGGGTGCCGTGCGCCGTGCGGGGAGCGGCGCGGGGCCGGTCCGGGGCGGGGCCGGTCTGGCAGACCGGGCACCAGTAGGTGGGGCGTTCGCCGGAGCGGTCGCCCTGCTCGGCGGCGTGGACCGGGGTGCCGCAGCGCAGACAAGGCAGGGCCGCACGGCCGTAGACGAACAGGTCCTGGCCCCGGCGGCCCGTGGTGCTGCGCGCCGGGCGGTCGCGGTTGGCCTCCAGGAGCCGCCTGGCGAGGCCCGGCAGCTTCGCCGCCCGCTCGGCGGGCAGCGCGCCGACCGGGAGCCAGGGAGTGGCGCCGAGCAGGAAGCAGAGCTCGCTCTTGTACACATTGCCGATCCCCGCCAGGTTGCGCTGGTCGAGCAGTGCCTCGCCGAGCGGGCGGGTGGGGTCGCCGAGGAGGTTGGCGAGGGCGCGGTCCGGGTCCCAGTCGGGGCCCAGCAGATCGGGGCCGAGGTGGCCGACGGCCTGGCTCTCGTCGGCGGTGCGCAGCAGTTCCAGCACCGGGAGGCGGTAGCCGACGGCCGTGCGGTCGGCGGTGCCGAGGATCGCGCGGATCTGGTGGGCCGGACCGCCGGTCCAGCGCCGGCCGGTCGCGTACACCTTCCAGACGCCGTCCATCCGCAGATGCGAGTGCAGGGTGAGCCCGCCCTCGACCCGCGTGAGCAGGTGCTTGCCGCGCGGCACGACGTCCAGGACGGTGCGGCCGGTGAGATCGGCCGTGGCGAACCGGGGCACCCTGAGGTCGCTGCGGGTCAGCACCTTGCCCGCGAGCGCGTCGTGCAGCCGTCTCGCGGTCTGCCAGACGGAGTCACCTTCGGGCATGGCTCAAGGGTGGCACGGTCCGGGTGCCGAGGTCCCAGGTGCTGGTGTGTCCCGGGTGCCGGTGCGTGCGCCGGTCCGCCCGGCCTGGGGCGTGTCTGACAATTCCCGCCGGGCGCGCGGCGTCTGACACGGCACCTCGCCGCGTTGTCGGATCACCCGACTACATCCAGTACGCGGGCGATCCTCCGCCTTGCGATGCACCGCACCAGACGCCGCGCGCTGATCCGACGCGAATTGTCAGACACGCCCTGACCCGGTCATGCCCGCAGCCGCAGTCCGCGCGGGGTGGCGATGAAGCCCGCCCGCTCCAGCAGGGCCCCGATGGGCGAGGTCAGCGCGGAGGCGCCGTTGACACGCTCGACGGTGACCGTGCCCAGCGTGCCCGCGCGGGCGGCCGCCGCCAGGGCCTCCGCGGCCGACTGGAGACGTGTGTCGTCGAAGGGCGCGGTGTCGGGGGCCACCGGCCAGGCCAACAGGGTCTTGCCGCCGCGCTCCATGTAGAGCGTCAGCTCCCCGTCGGCGAGCACGACGAGCGAGCCCGCCTTGCGGCCCGGCTTGTGCCCGGCGCCGGTGGGCGGGTCCGGCCAGGGGAGAGCGGCGCCGTACGCGTTCGCCGGGTCCGCCGCCGCGAGCACGACGGCGGGCGCGGGCCCGGTGCCTGGGGTGGTGGTGCGGTGGGGGAGACCACGGTCGTACGAGGAGAACGCCTGGCCGCCGCCTCGGGTTCCCGGGGGCTGGGCGAGATCCCGGGGCGAGATGTACCCGTCCGGAGTGCTGCGGCGGCCACGCGGCCCCTGGGGACGAGGGATCCTGCCGCCGGGCGTGTGGCCGCCGGGAGCGTCGGTGCGGGCCGGGTCGGCCGGGTCGGCCGGGTTTCTGAGGCCTTCGAGGTCTTCAAGGCCGGGGAAGCCGCCGAAGTCACCGGACTCGCCGAAGTCACCCGGTCCGCCAGGGACTTCGAAGGGGCCGAGGGGTTCGAAGCCGTCCGGGTCCCAGGTGCCCGGCGCCCCGGGTCCGGCGCCGCGGCCCGTGGCGGGATCGGTGCCGTACGGCAGGTCCGGCAGCGCCGCCCCGCGCTCGCGCGCGTTGGCCACCGCACGCAGGCGGTCCACCGCGCCGTCCATGGCGAACTGGGCGGCGCCGAGGCCCTCCACGACATAGCCGCGCCGCGCCTGGCCGCTCTCCTCGAACGCCGACAGCACCCGGTACGTCGCCGAGAAGCCGCCCTCGACGCCCTCGGCGGCGACCGCTCCCCGGGTCACCACGCCGTGCCGGTCCAGGAGCGTGCGGGCCAGGGCGTGGGCGCGCACGGTGGGGTCCGGCTCATGGGCGGGGAGCAGCGACCAGCGGCCCGCCACCGTGGGGGGCCCGCTGCGGGACGCCGTGCGGGCGGCGGCCGTCAGGGAGCCGTAACGGCCGCGCGGGACCGCGCGCTTGGCGCGGTGTGCCGTGGAGCCCGCGGTGCGGCCCGAGCCGAGCAGGGCACGCATCGGGGCCAGGGTGTCGTTGGTCAGACGGCCGGACCACGCCAGCTCCCAGACGGCGTCGGCGAGTTGGGGATCCGTGGCATCGGGGTGGGTGGTGGCGCGGACCCGGTCGGCGATCTGACGGAAGAACAGGCCGTAACCCCCGGCGACGGCGTCCAGCACGGACTGGTGCAGCGGGGTGAGCTCCAGGGGGTGCGGGAGCGGCAGGAGCAGCGGCGCCGCGTCCGCCAGATACAGCGACACCCAGCCGTCCTTGCCGGGCAGCGAGCCCGCCCCGGCCCACACCACCTCGCCCGCGGCGGTGAGTTCGTCGAGCATCGACGCCGTGTACCCGGTCACCCGGGACGGCAGGACGAGCTTCTCCAGCGCCGAGGCGGGCACCGAGGCGCCCTGCAACTGCTCGATGCAGCGCACCAGTCCGTCGACCCCGCGCAGCGCGTGCCCCTTGCCGATGTGCTGCCACTGCGGCAGGAACTGGGCGAGCGCGGCCGGGGGCACCGGCTCCAGCTCGTGCCGCAGGGCGGCCAGCGAACGGCGGCGCAACCGGCGCAGCACCGCCGCGTCGCACCACTCCTGCCCGATGCCCGCCGGATGGAACTCCCCGAGTACGACACGGCCGTTCGCGGCGAGCCGCTTCAGCGCGCCCTCCGTGACCGCGACGCCCAGCCCGAACCGTGCCGCCGCCGCGGCCGACGTGAACGGGCCGTGCGTGCGGGCATGGCGGGCGAGAAGGTCGCCCAGCGGATCCTTGACGGGCTCCGTGAACGCCTCCGGGACACCCACCGGCAGCGCCGTGCCCAGCGCGTCGCGCAGCCGGCCCGCGTCCTCGATCGCCGCCCAGTGGTCGGCCCCGGCGATTCGGACCCGGATCGCCCGGCGGGCGGCGGCCAGCTCCCGGGGCCACTCGGGCTGCGCGCCCCGCTCGGTCAGCTCGGCCTCCGTGAGCGGTCCGAGCAGCCGCAGCAGGTCGGCGACGCCCTCGGCGTCCTTGACCCGGCGGTCCTCGGTGAGCCACTGCAGCTCCCGCTCCAGCTCGGTGAGGACCTCGGCGTCCAGCAGCTCGCGCAGCTCGGCCTGGCCCAGCAGTTCGGCCAGCAGCCGCGAGTCCAGGGACAGCGCGGCGGCGCGGCGCTCGGCGAGCGGCGAGTCACCCTCGTACAGGAACTGCGCCACGTACCCGAACAGCAGCGAGCGTGCGAACGGGGACGGCTCCGGCGTGGTCACCTCGACGAGGCGCACCTTGCGGGACTCCAGGTCGCCCATCAGCTCGACCAGGCCGGGCACGTCGAACACATCCTGGAGGCACTCGCGGACGGCCTCCAGGACGATCGGGAACGAGCCGAACTCGCTGGCCACCTGGAGCAGTTGCGCCGCGCGCTGGCGCTGCTGCCACAGCGGGGTGCGCTTGCCCGGGTTGCGGCGCGGCAGCAGCAGGGCGCGCGCCGCGCACTCGCGGAACCGCGACGCGAACAGCGCCGAGCCGCCCACCTGGTCGGTGACGATCTGGTCGACCTCGCCCTTGTCGAACACGACGTCCGCCGCGCCGACGGGCGCCTGGTCGGGGTCGGCGCCCGAGGCGAAGGGCGCCGCCTGCGCCGGGTCCTGGTCGAGCAGGTCCAGGCCCATCAGATCGGCGTCCGGCAGGCGCAGCACGATGCCGTCGTCGGCGTGCATGACCTGAGCGTCCATGCCGTACCGCTCGGAGAGGCGGGCGCCCAGCGCCAGGGCCCACGGGGCGTGCACCTGGGCGCCGAACGGCGAGTGCACCACCACCCGCCAGTCGCCCAGCTCGTCGCGGAAGCGCTCCACGACGATCGTCCGGTCGTCGGGGACATGACCGCATGCCTCGCGCTGCTCCGCCAGATACGCCAGCACATTGTCCGCGGCCCAGGCGTCCAGTCCCGCCGCCAGCAGCCGCAGCCGGGCGTCCTCGTCGGACAGCGAGCCGACCTCGCGCAGGAACGCGCCCACCGCGCGCCCCAGTTCGAGCGGGCGGCCGAGCTGGTCGCCCTTCCAGAACGGCAGCCTGCCGGGCACCCCCGGCGCCGGGGACACCAGGACACGGTCGCGCGTGATGTCCTCGATGCGCCAGCTGCTGGTGCCCAGCGTGAACACATCGCCGACCCGGGACTCGTAGACCATCTCCTCGTCGAGCTCACCGACCCGGCCGCCGCCCTTCTTCGGGTCGGCGCCCGCGAGGAACACGCCGAACAGCCCGCGGTCGGGGATGGTGCCGCCGGAGGTGACCGCCAGGCGCTGCGCACCCGGGCGCCCCGTGACCGTGCCGGTGACGCGGTCCCACACCACGCGCGGGCGCAGCTCCGCGAACGCGTCGGACGGATAGCGGCCCGCGAGCATGTCCAGGACGGCGGTGAACGCCGACTCGGGCAGCGACGCGAAGGGCGCGGCCCGGCGCACTGCGGCGAGCAGGTCGTCGACCTGCCAGGTGTCCATCGACGTCATCGCCACCACCTGCTGGGCGAGCACGTCCAGCGGGTTCGCCGGGACCCGCAGCGACTCGATATCACCCGTGCGCATCCGCTCGGTGACCACGGCGGACTGGACGAGGTCGCCCCGGTACTTCGGGAAGACCACCCCCGTGGACACCGCACCCACCTGGTGCCCCGCGCGGCCGACCCGCTGGAGGCCCGAGGCCACCGACGGAGGCGACTCGACCTGGACCACCAGGTCCACCGCGCCCATGTCGATACCCAGTTCGAGGCTGGAGGTGGCCACCACGGCGGGCAGCCGGCCCGCCTTGAGGTCCTCCTCGACCAGCGCGCGCTGTTCCTTGGACACCGAGCCGTGATGGGCGCGCGCGATGACCGGCGCCGCACCCAGGGCAGCGCCGGAGCCGCCCATCAGCTCGGCGGGCGCGTGGTGCTCGTCCAGGGGCTCGCCGGTCGCGCGCTCGTACGCGATCTCGTTCAGCCGGTTACACAGGCGCTCGGCAAGGCGGCGGGAGTTGGCGAACACGATCGTCGAGCGGTGCGCCTGCACCAGATCGGCGATGCGCTCCTCCACATGCGGCCAGATCGACGGCCGCTCGGCGCCCTCACCGCCCTCGGCCACCGGGGAGCCGCCCAGCTCGCCGAGGTCCTCCACCGGGACGACGACGGAGAGATCGAACTCCTTGCCGGACTCGGGCTGGACGATCTCCACCTTGCGGCGCGGCGAGAGGAAACGGGCCACCTCGTCCACCGGGCGGACGGTCGCGGACAGGCCGATCCGGCGGGCCGGCCTCGGCAGCAGCTCGTCCAGCCGCTCCAGGGTGAGCGCCAGATGCGCGCCGCGCTTGGTGCCCGCCACCGCGTGCACCTCGTCCAGGATCACCGTCTCCACGCCGGTCAGCGCGTCCCGAGTGGCCGACGTCAGCATCAGGAACAGCGACTCCGGGGTGGTGATCAGGATGTCCGGTGGACGGGTCGCCAGGGCGCGGCGCTCGGCGGGCGGGGTGTCGCCGGAGCGGATGCCGACCTTCACCTCGGGCTCGGGCAGCCCGAGACGCAGCGACTCGTGGCGGATGCCGGTCAGAGGGCTGCGCAGATTGCGCTCGACGTCGACTGCGAGGGCCTTCAGCGGGGACACGTAGAGCACGCGGCAGCGCTTGTGCGGATCGGCGGGCGGAGGCGTCGAGGCCAACTGGTCGAGGGCGGCGAGGAACGCGGCCAGCGTCTTGCCCGACCCCGTCGGAGCCACCACCAGCACGTCGGAGCCCGCGCCGATGGCCCGCCACGCGCCCGCCTGGGCCGCGGTGGGCGCGGAGAACGCCCCCGTGAACCAGCCGCGGGTCGCGGGGGAGAAGCCGTCGAGGGCCCGATGTGCGGAGTCGACCATGCGTCCATCCTGCACCCGCCCACTGACAATCGGCCTGACCTGCGCAAACGCCCCGAAGTGGGGCATCGGGCGGCGGTCCTCGTGGACAATGGGCCCATGGCGGGCCCGGCGAAAGAACTGGCGCGGCACTGGCAGTACGCCGAGTTGCCGGGTGTCGACCTGCTCAGGGCCCGGTACGTCCGCAAGACGTTCGTGCGGCACACCCACGAGAACTTCGTGATCGCCGCCATCTCCGACGGGCTCGAGGTCTTCCACCACCGCGGCGCTGAGCAGTACGCGGGTGCGGGCACACTGGCGCTGATCAACCCGGACACCCCGCACACCGGACGCGCGGGCGTCCCGGAGGGCTGGCGGTACGGGGCGCTCTACCCCTCTCCCGAACTGGTCGCCGCGATCGCGGCCGAGACCACCACGATCCGCGGCACACCGGGCTTCACCGGCCCCGTGCTCGACGACCCGTACGCCGCCGCCCTGGTCCACCGGGTGCTCCGCGCCGCCGACGAGGGCAACGCGCTGGCCGCCGACACCCTGCTCAGGGTCGCCGTGACCCGGCTGCTCAGGCTGAACGGCGGCCCGCTGCCCCGGCGCGAGACACGTACGGCCGGAGCACGGACGGCGGCACGCGCGCGTGCCGTGCTGGAGGAACGGATGGCCGAGCCGCCGACCCTGGAGCAACTGGCCGCCCAGTTCGGCACCAGCCCCTTCGCCCTGCTGAGGGCCTTCCGGGACGCCTACGGCATGCCGCCCCACGCCTGGCTGACGGACGCGCGCGTGCGCAGAGCACGGCGGCTGCTGGACGCGGGCGACACGCCCGCCGAGGCCGCCGTGGCCGTGGGGTTCACCGACCAGCCGCACCTGAACCGTCACTTCGCCCGCATCGTGGGCGTGCCCCCGGGCGCCTACCGGCGGGAGCGCAAGAACGTACAAGACGAGCGCGCAGGCTGCGCCTAACGTCCGACGCGTGGCAGAACAGACCGCTCTCGCAGACACAGGGACCGAACACGCCGGCGCGGGCAGACCGGACTCCGCCGTCGTCCGGGACGCCCTCGGGGTCGGTGTCGCCGTAGGACTGTCCGGCTTCGCCTTCGGGGTGACGTCGGCGGGCAGCGGGCTCACCCTGCTCCAGACCTGCGCACTCAGCCTCCTGGTGTTCACCGGCGCCTCCCAGTTCGCGCTGGTGGGTGCCCTCGCCGCCGGCGGCAACCCGTTCACGGCGGCCGCGGGCGCCTTCTTCCTGGGCGTGCGCAACGCGTTCTACGGGCTGCGACTGTCACAGCTGCTCGCCCTCCCGCGCGCGATACGGCCGTTCGCCGCCCAGTGGGTCATCGACGAGACGACGGCCGTCGCGCTCGCCCAGCGCACCCGGCGCGGTGTCCGCATCGGCTTCGCCGTCACCGGACTCAGCCTGTATCTGCTGTGGAACCTGACCACGCTGCTCGGCGCGCTGGGCGCGAAGGCGATCGGCGACACCGGCGCGTGGGGGCTCGACGCGGCCGGGCCCGCCGTGTTCCTCGCACTGCTGGCACCCATGCTGAGGACCACCACCGAGCGCGCTGTCGCCGGTCTCGCGGTGCTCCTCGGCCTCGGCCTGCTGCCGCTGCTGCCCGCCGGTGTCCCCGTCCTGGCGGCCGCGCTGGCGGCTCCGGCCGTCCTGTGCCTGGAAGGGCTCCGCGGCCGCCACAGCGGCCCGGGAGGGGCGTCCCCGGTGGAGCCCCGCGGCAGCGAGGACGGCGACGGCACCACACATGAGGACGGCTGCACCATGGACGAGGAGCGGCGTTGAACACCTGGATCGCGATCGGCGTCACCGCCCTCGGCTGCTATGTCGTCAAACTCGCCGGTCTCCTGGTGCCCGCGGGCGCCCTGGAGCGGCCGCTCGTCAAACGGCTGGCGGCGCTGCTGCCCGTCGCCCTCCTCGCCGCGCTCACGGCCCAGCAGACGTTCGCCGACGGCCACGCGCTCGTGCTCGACGCGCGGGTGGCCGGGCTCGGGGCGGCCGCGGTGGCGCTGGTGCTGCGCGCCCCGTTCCTGATCGTCGTCGCGTCGGCCGTCCTGGTGACGGCCGCGGTGCGTGCCCTGGGCGGCTGAACCGGCGGCGCCGGCCGGCTCAGCCGACGGGGCGGCCGTACGCCCTGAGGGTGCGCAGCGCCTCGATCGTCACCAGGGGACGCGCCTCCAGGGCGGGGGCCGGGGCCCACTGGCGCCGGCGGACGGGCCAGCCGCCGTCCTCCTGCTGATCCCTCGCGAGGAAGTCCAGGGAGCGGGTCATCTCGGCGTCGGTGAACCACGCGCGCGCGAGGGAGTCCGGGGTCCTGGCGAAGTCGTGCGGAAAGTGGTGCTCGCCGGGCGCGTAACCCGGCTGCACCGGGTACTCGTCGAGGTGCTCCGGGTCCAGGGCCGCGAGCCGCCGCTCGCGCACCAGACGGCCGAGGCGGTCGGCGGCCGCCTGCGCGCGCGGGCGGTCGGGCACCGCGTCCAGGAAGGCCACGGCGGCCTCGACCTCGTAGGGGTGGGACTCCGCCGGCGACTCGACGGCCTGCCAGCAGAAGTCGGTCGCCCTGAACAGCCAGGCGTGCCACACCTCGTTGCGGTGCAGCAGTCCCACCACCGGCCCGGTCGCGAGCAGTTCGCCGGGCGGGTCCGACAGGATCGGGACGAACGGCGCCGCAGGGTAGCCGCGCTGGCTGGGGTGGACCGCGGGCAGCGCCCCGTCCGGCGTGGACACGGCCGTCAGATAGCCGCACACGCGCTCCACCCGCCTGCCGCCGCAGCGCCCGATGGCGTCCAGGACACGCAGGGCGTGAGCGGTGTGCAGCGGCTGACTGACCGGGCCGCGCAGATCGGGTTCCAGCGCGTGTCCGTAGCCGCCGTCCTCGTTGCGGTAGGCGTCCAGCGCGCGTTCCACCGGGTCGGGGCCGCCGTCCAGGAAGAAATGGGCGAACAGGCGCTGTTCCAGCACGCGCGCGGTGAGCCACACGAACTGCTCGGCGCGCGACAGCGGCGAGCCGGCCGCCGTCGGCTGCGCGGCCGACGGCGGCCGGGCGGCAGCGGCCGGGAGCGTCTCGGGGGTCGGAGGCACTGCTGAGGATCCGGTTTCGGGCATGCGACCGACCGTAGGACGGAAGGCGGCTTCGGCGAAGACCGCCGCTCCGCGCCCCACCCGCAGGAGCGGGATACTGACCGCATGCGGTTGACGGTCTTCTGGCAGCGGATGGCGGAGCACTTCGGTGCGGGCTACGCCGACACCTTCGCGCGCGACCACGTGATGTCGGAGCTCGGCGGGCGCACGGTGCACGAGGCGCTGTCCGCGGGCTGGGAGGCGCAGGACGTGTGGCGGGTGGTCTGCGCCGTCATGAACGTTCCGCGGGAGCGGCGCTGAGCGGGCACAAGATCCGGCGGCCGGGACCGGATGTCGGCGCAGTGGGCGAGACTTGATACGTGGCACCCACTGAAGAGACCGGGCAGACCCCTCGACACGCACCCCAGAACGACACGACACCGGCCGCCCGGCCCCCGGGGGGTGCGGCGGCGGTGAGCGCGCGCATGCCGCGCTGGCTGCCCCGCGCCATGGTGCTCGCGCTGGCCCTCATCGCCACGTTCCAGCTGGGCAGTTGGGCCTTCCACCGGTTGACCGGCCTGCTGATCAACGTCCTCATCGCGTTCTTCCTTGCCCTCGCCATAGAACCCGCGGTCAGCAGGATGGCCGCGCGCGGCATGCGCCGGGGGCTCGCCACCTTCCTGGTCTTCCTCGGTCTGGTGATCGTGAGCGCCGGTTTCGTCGTGCTCCTCGGTTCGATGCTGGCCGGTCAGATCGTCAAACTGGTGGAGGGCTTCCCGGACTATCTGGACTCGGTGATCCACTGGGTCAACACCACCTTCCACACCGACCTCAGACGTGTGGACGTCCAGGAGGGACTGCTGCGCTCCGACTGGCTGAAGAAGTACGCGCAGAACAGCGCCGCCGGAGTCCTCGACGTGTCCGCCCAGGTGCTGGGCGGGCTGTTCCAGCTGCTGACGATCACGCTGTTCTCGTTCTACTTCGCCGCCGACGGGCCCCGGCTCCGCCGTGCCCTGTGCTCCGTGCTGCCGCCCGCCAGGCAGGCCGAGGTGCTGCGGGCGTGGGAGATAGCCGTGGCCAAGACCGGCGGCTATCTCTACTCGCGCGGTCTGATGGCCCTCGTCTCCGGCATCGCCCACTACATCCTGCTCCAGGCGCTGGACGTGCCGTACGCGCCCGTGCTCGGCGTCTGGGTCGGCCTGGTCTCGCAGTTCATCCCCACCATCGGCACCTATCTCGCGGGCGCCCTGCCCATGCTGATCGCGTTCACGGTGAACCCGTGGTACGCGGTGTGGGTCCTGGTCTTCGTCGTGGTCTACCAGCAGTTCGAGAACTATGTGCTGCAGCCCAAGCTGACCTCCAAGACCGTCGACATCCATCCCGCCGTCGCCTTCGGGTCGGTCGTCGCGGGCACCGCGCTGCTCGGCGCCGTCGGTGCGCTGATCGCCATTCCGGCGGTCGCCACGCTCCAGGCGTTCCTGGGGGCGTATGTGAAGCGCTACGACGTCACGGACGACCCCCGTGTCCACGGCCACCGCGAACGTGACCGCGGCCCGGGCCTGATCACCCGCGTACGGCGGCTGTGGGGACAGCGCCAGGAGTGAGCCGGGTGCCGTCAGCCGGGTTCCCCCGCATGGTGGAGCGGGTCCGCGGGCCGCCGGACGGCTCAGCGGGCTCGGAAGTGCCGTGTGGTGCGCTTGACACAAAAATCGAACATCCATTCTTATGGAACCACCGGCGAGGCCTGCGGAAGGTGCTCCGGCGGGTGTTTCACCCTGGTTCGGGTAGTTAAATACCCGAGTTGTCCACAGGCTGGACCGGCGTCGGGGCGCATTGTCAGTGGCAGGCGTTAGCGTCTTTGACGTGAAGCGATCGACTCAAGCAAACCGGGTGGAACCCATGGCAGGAACCGACCGCGAGAAGGCGCTGGACGCCGCGCTCGCACAGATTGAACGGCAGTTCGGCAAGGGCGCGGTCATGCGCATGGGCGAGCGGTCGAGAGAGCCCATCGAGGTCATCCCGACCGGGTCGACCGCGCTCGACGTCGCCCTCGGCGTCGGCGGTCTGCCACGTGGCCGTGTCGTGGAGATCTACGGCCCCGAGTCCTCCGGCAAGACGACCCTGACCCTGCACGCCGTGGCCAACGCCCAGAAGGCCGGCGGCCAGGTCGCCTTCATCGACGCGGAGCACGCCCTCGACCCCGAGTACGCCCGCAAGCTCGGCGTCGACATCGACAACCTGATCCTCTCCCAGCCGGACAACGGCGAGCAGGCCCTGGAGATCGTGGACATGCTGGTCCGCTCCGGCGCCCTCGACCTCATCGTCATCGACTCCGTCGCCGCGCTCGTCCCGCGCGCGGAGATCGAGGGCGAGATGGGCGACAGCCACGTGGGTCTCCAGGCCCGTCTGATGAGCCAGGCCCTGCGGAAGATCACCAGCGCGCTCAACCAGTCCAAGACCACGGCGATCTTCATCAACCAGCTCCGCGAGAAGATCGGCGTGATGTTCGGCTCCCCGGAGACCACGACCGGCGGCCGGGCGCTGAAGTTCTACGCCTCGGTGCGCATCGACATCCGCCGCATCGAGACCCTCAAGGACGGCACCGACGCGGTCGGCAACCGCACCCGGTGCAAGGTCGTCAAGAACAAGGTCGCGCCGCCCTTCAAGCAGGCCGAGTTCGACATTCTCTACGGCCAGGGCATCAGCCGTGAGGGCGGTCTGATCGACATGGGCGTGGAGCACGGCTTCGTCCGCAAGGCCGGCGCCTGGTACACGTACGAGGGCGACCAACTCGGCCAGGGCAAGGAGAACGCGCGCAACTTCCTGAAGGACAACCCCGACCTGGCGAACGAGATCGAGAAGAAGATCAAGGAGAAGCTGGGCGTCGGTGTGCGGCCCGAGGAGCCCGCCGCCGAGCCGGGCGCGGACGCCGCGGTCTCCACCCCCCCGGAGGCCGCGAAGCCTGCCGCCGCCCCGGCTGCCAAGGCCACCAAGGCCAAGTCCCCGGCCGCCAAGTAACCCGTGACACGACGAACCGAGTGGCCGGAGGAGCACACCCGCCCCGGCACCCCGCGCGGGCGGGACGGCGCGTACGGCAGGGACCGGGCGGGGGAGGACGACGACCCGTACGGGAGTGACGGCTCGTACGGGAGCGAGGAACCGGACACGGGCTCGCCCCGGAGCGACAGCACGCCCGGCGGCGGCAGCCGTCGTGGCACCGGGGACGCGCCGGGCGGCCGCGGCCGCCGCAGGCGCGGCTTCGGCGAGCTGTCCGGTGATGACGGGGCGGCTTCCTTCCCGGCGAGGGCCGAGAAGCAGGAGCAGCCTCCCGCGGACCCGGTCGAGCGGGCACGGGCGATCTGCCTGCGCCTGCTCACCGGGACCCCGCGGACCCGCAAGGAACTTTCCGACGCCCTGCGCAAGCGGGAGATCCCCGACGAGGCGGCCGAGGAGGTGCTGTCGCGGTTCGAGGAGGCCGGGCTGATCGACGACGGCGCGTTCGCCGGTGCCTGGGTGGAGTCCCGGCACCATGGGCGCGGTCTGGCCCGCCGGGCGCTCGCCAGGGAACTGCGCACCAAGGGCGTCGACGCGGCGCTGATCGACGAGGCCATGGGCCGGCTGGACTCCGACCAGGAGGAGGCGACGGCGCGCGAACTCGTCGCCCGCAGACTGCGCGCCACCCGTGGCCTCGACCGCGACAAGCGGATACGGCGACTCGCGGGCATGCTGGCCCGCAAGGGCTACTCCGAGGGCCTGGCCCTACGGGTGGTCCGGCAGGCGCTGGAGGAGGAGGGCGAGGACACCGAGTTCCTCGACGGTGAGGGCGACATGCAGGTCTGAGACCCGCCAAGCCTGAGGCCGCGCACGGGGCTTGGCGGCTGGTCAGAGGTCCCGAGGGCGGTACGGCTGTCCGCGGGCCCGTGTCACGGGATCCGCGTATTCGGCGCGCGGGATGTGCCGCGGCGTGCGGGATGTGCTGGCCGTGCGGGTTGGGAACGAATCCGGCCCGCCCCGATGTGGACTACGTCTCGTCGCCGATGAGGAGTTGGACTTCGCCTTCCGTAAGGCCTTCGACGCGGCCGGTGCCACAGGCGTGAAGATCGTGAGCGTCGACGGCACCGACCCGGCGCTGGCCGCAGTGAAGGACGGCCGCTTCTCCGCCGCAGTCTCCCACTCGGCCAACGACACGGGGGAAACCGGCCGTCGAGGGCACCGCCCATCGCCTTGCTCCGAGGCAAGAAAGGAGTCGATCGACAAGATCGTCGGCACACCGGTCCGCCTGGTCACCAAGGGCAGCCTGGCAACGCACGGACACGGGCACCCGTCTACTGCGCCACGGACTGACCCCCGCCCGGCGGTGGGACGACGGGGGCGGGGTCGGCCGACGCGGGAACGACCGGCAGCCCCGCCGCCCTCCACGCCTGGAACCCGCCGACCAGGTCGGTGGTCCGGTGCAGTCCGAGCCGGTGCAGGGAGTCGGCGGCGAGACTCGACGCGTAACCCTCGTTGCAGATCACGACGACCCGCACATCGTGCCCGGTGGCCTCGGGGACACGATGACTGCCCTGAGGATCGAGCCGCCACTCCAACTCGTTGCGCTCGATGACGAGGGCGCCCGGGATCACCCCGTCGCGCTCCCGCAGGGCCGCGTACCGGATGTCGACCAGCAGCGCGTCACCGGTCCGCGCCGCGCGATGGGCGTCCTCCGGTCCGATCCGCCGGTAGCCCTCACGCACCCGCTCCAGCAACTCCTCAATGCCGAGCTGCCGTTCGTCCGCGCTGCTCACTGCCAGTCCTCCGGTCGCTCGACGTGCTCCAGGCGCAGTGTGCCGCCGGTCCGGCTGTAGCGGCGGATCTGCGGCAGAGGCGGATAGTAGGCGTGCACGGAGATCGTGTGCCCGTCAGCGGACTCGTTCAGCACCTCGTGGACGTGGTGACGGCCGAACGCCCGGCCCTGACCGGCTGTCAGCCGCCGCTCCCGGTCCACTCCTTCGGTGAGTTCCAGCGTCCGCCAGCCGTCCGTGGGCAGTCGTACGGCGAGCGAGTTCTCCCGCAGTGCGCCGCGGGCGGTGACGAAGACGCCGACCGACTCGGCGTGGTCGTGCCAGCCGGTGCCCGTGCCGGGCGGCCAGCCGATCAGCCAGGCCTCGCTGCCCCGGGGTCCGGCCAGCCGTACCCAGGTGCGGCCCTCCGGGTCGAGCGGCAGCGACGCGATCAGCGCGTCGTCGTCGGCCGTACGCCGCGCGAAGTCGAGGAGTTCGTCCTGTGAGGGGCCGGTCCGGGCAGCGGAACCGGCGTCCGGCGCCGACGACGAGCCGGAACCGTACACAGGAGATCCGGAACCGAACCCAGGAGAACCGGATCCGGATGCAGGAGAACCGGATCCGGACAGAGATGAGGAGGAGACAGACACGTGCACCGTCCTGAAGAGAGTTCGCGTGAGAGCGCGCGGCGGCACGGCGGCGGCGCGCAGGTGAGAGGGGAGGCGAATTCAGCAGGACGGTCGACACACGCAGCCCGCATAGCGGACCAGGTCCATATGGACCCTCCGCCACAGGCGCACATCGGTGTCGGTCACGGATCGGAGTAGACCATGGGGACAATCGATGGTCAACTCGCTGTCACCATATGGACCGCACAGTGACCGGCGGCCCGCACCAGGGCGCGCCGCGGTGTTCCGAGCCCGGGTTCGGCGACTGCTACGGGGCCGAACCGGCCGCCGCCTCCGCCGCCGCCTCCTCCTTCTCGCGCGCCGCCTCTCCCAGCACCGCCTCCGCGGCCGCGTGCAGATCGGCGGGCCGCACTCCGTTCAGGGCGGTCACCAGGTGACCGTCGGGCCGTACGAGCAGGACGGTGTGGGCGGCCGCGCCGGGATAGTCCTCGGCGACCAGCAGTTCGGCGGGGTGCGGCAGCGCGGCCACGGCGGCGGCCAGCCGGGGCATGACGCCCGCCGTCACCCAGTGCCTGCGCTCCCACACGGCCGAGCCGGGCGCCACCAGCAGCACCAGCAGCGCACCCCGCCCCAGCCGGTCCCTCAGCCGTACGAGGGAGCCGTCGTCCGCCGTGACCGGTACGTCGGTGACCGGCGCGCCCGGCGGGGTGTCGACCGGCACCTCCGCCTCCAGATGTCGCGGCGCGAGCGGTGAACCGGCGTAGCCGCCCGGTGCGCCGAGCACGCCCTGCCCCAAGTGGCCGTCGGTGAGCAGCGCGTCGGTGCTGCGCGCCGAACCCGGGACGTACGCCCGCAGGCCCCCGCCGCCGCGCAGCAGCGGAAGCACCTGGTCGGCGGCGCGCAGCCGGGTGGAGACCACGGCGCGCCGCTCGGTCTGGTAGCTGTCGAGCAGCGCCTCGTGCGGGCCGTGGTGCCAGGCCGAGGCCAGCTTCCAGGCGAGGTTGTCGGCGTCCCTCAGCCCTTCGTCGAGCCCCTGGGTGCCGAGCGCGCCGAGCAGATGCGCGGCGTCCCCGGCGAGGAACACCCGCCCCGCGCGCCACCGGCGGGCGAGCCGGTGGTGCACCGTGTGGACCCCGGTGTCCAGGAGTTCGTACGGAGGTGTGGGGCCGCCGGTCCAGCCGGACAGGGTCTCCCGGATACGCGCCACCAGTACATCGGGTGTGACCAGTTCCTTGCCGGGCGGCAGCAGCCAGTCCAGCCGCCACACGCCGTGCGGGAGCGGGCGGGCGGTGATCTCCCCGGCGGAGGGTCCGGACGACCGCCACGGCGGGTTCCGGTGGATCAACGCCTGACCGGGCCACGGAAGTTCCGTACGCAGCGCGGCGACGGCGTGCCGCTCGACGGCCGTACGGCCCGGGAAGCGGATGTCCACGAGCTTGCGCACGGTCGAGCGCGGGCCGTCGCAGCCGACCAGATGGCTGCCCCGCCACCAGGTGCCCTCCGGACCGCGGGTGTGGGCCGTGACGCCCGAGCGCTCCTGTTCGACGTCGTCGAGGCGGCTGTGAATGATGATCTCGGCGAGCGGCTCGGCGGCGAGGGCCGTGCGCAGGGCACCGGTCAGCACGTGCTGCGCGATATGGAGCGGGGCGGGGTCGTCGTCGCCGAACGTGATCTCGCGCGTCACCTGCTTGCGCCGCAGCGAGCGCCATCCGGCCCAGTGCATTCCCGCCTCGCCGAGCCGGGCCCCGGTCAGCCGGGACATGAGTGCGGCGGTGTCCTCACGCAGCACCACGGTGCGCGCGAGGCGTGGTTCGTCTCTGCCCGGCCCCTCGTCGAGGACGACGGACGGCACCTCGTGGCGCGCCAGCGCCAGAGCGAGCGTGAGCCCGACGGGCCCCGCCCCGACGATGATCACCGGGTCCACGGCGTGCCGCCCCCTGCCCGCGGCGGAGTCCTGTGGGACAGGTGTGAACAGGAGGTTTGAGCAGGGTGCACGATCACAGAACGTATGCAACCCATTGCCGGTGACCGCGTCAAGCGATGAAGGGCAGTGGCGATCTTGCCACTGCCCCTCGCGCCCTTCCGGGCTGTTCGGCGGACGTGTGCCGTTTCGGCCTTTCCTGCCTGTTGTGCCGATGAACGGGTCGTCAGACCGCTCAGGCCGAACTGCTCGGACCGCTCCGGGCGCTGTGGCCGCTCAGACCGCTCTGGCCACTCAGACCGCCCTGACCGCAGCGGCCGCCGCCGCGGCGCTGACCTCGCCGGCGTTGAGCTCGTCCGCCTCCTCGGCGCCTATCACCGTCCCCGTTCCTCGCTTGCTCCGGCGCAGCCTGCCCTCCAGCCAGTGGGCGAAGCTGGTGAGCGCGAAGTTCACCACGATGTAGAGGGCACCCACGACGATGAAGCTGGGGACGACGTTGGCGTAGTTGGCCGCCAGGGTGCTGCGGGCGTTGAGCAGTTCCGTGTACCCGATCATTACACCGCCCAGGGCGGTGTCCTTCACGATGACCACGAGCTGGCTGACGATAGCGGGCAGCATGACCGCCACAGCCTGCGGGAGCAGGATGCTGACCATCGTCTGGCCCTTGCGCAGTCCGATAGCGTACGCCGCCTCCGTCTGCCCCCGGGGGAGCGCCAGGATGCCGGCCCGGACGATCTCGGCGAGCACCGAGGCGTTGTACAGCACCAGACCGGTGACCACCGCGTACAGGGGCCGCTCCTCGCTGCCGACGACCGTGGAACGCGAGTAGAGCTCGTTGGCGAACAGCATCAGCAGCAGCACCGGGATCGCCCGGAAGAACTCGACGACCCAGCCGGCCGGGACGCGTACCCAGCGGTGCTCGGAGAGCCTCGCGATGCCGAACACGGCGCCGAGCGGCAGCGCGATCACCATGGCGAGCGCCGCGGCCTTGAGGGTCTTTCCGAGGCCGGGCAGCAGATAGGTCGTCCAGGCGTCGGCGGTCGTGAACGGCTTCCACAGGGCCCACTTGAGCTGGCCCTTGTCGTCCATCGTCCCCCACACCCACCACAGGCAGCCGCCGAGCAGAGCGAAGAAGACCACCGCGAACAGGATGTTGCGCCGCCGGGCGCGGGGGCCGGGGGTGTCGTAGAGGACGGAGCTCATCGCTTCACCGCCAGTCGTTTGCCGAGCCAGCCGAGGAACAGGCCGGTGGGCAGGGTCAGGACGACGAACCCGAGGGCGAAGATCGCGCCGATGGCCACCGTCTGGGCCTCGTTCTCGATCATCTCCTTCATCAGGGCGGCGGCCTCGGCCACGCCGATGGCCGCGGCCACCGTGGTGTTCTTGGTCAGGGCGATCAGCACGTTGGCCAGCGGCCCTATCACCGCGCGGAAGGCCTGCGGCAGGACGATGAGCCGCAGCACCTGGAAGAAGTTCAGCCCGATCGCACGGGCCGCCTCGGCCTGCCCGACCGGCACGGTGTTGATGCCGGCCCGCAGCGCCTCGCAGACGAACGCCGCCGTGTAGGCGACGAGTCCGAGCACCGCCAGCCGGAAACCTTGGATGTCGAAGTCGGACGCGCCCATGGTCACACCGAAGATGTCGGCGAGTCCCAGCGAGGTGAAGACGATGATGACCGTCAGGGGGATGTTCCGGACGATGTTGACGTAGGCCGTGCCGAACCCACGCATCAGCGGGACCGGGCTGACCCGCATCGCGGCCAGCACCGTGCCCCAGACCAGGGAACCCAGGGCGGACAGGGCGGTGAGTTTCACCGTCATCCAGAACGCCCCTAGGACGTCATAACCTTGAAGAAAGTCGAACACGATCTCCCGCGCTTCCGCGTGTGCCGGGGGGTGGCGCGCCGGCGTGCGACACGGGTCGCGGCCGGCCGGCCGCGGCGCGCCACCCCGGGGGGTGTCCTACTTGACGATGTTGCCGATCTGCGGGGCCAGCTCGTTCTTGTAGTTGGCCGGGCCGAAGTTGGTGTCCACGGCCTTCTGCCAGGAGCCGTCCGACACCATCTTCTTCAGCGCGCTGTTGATCTTGTCGAGGGTCGTGGTGTCACCCTTCTTCACGCCGATGCCGTAGTTCTCGTTGCTCAGCTTCAGCCCCGCGAGCTTGAACTGGCCCTTGTACTTGTCCTGTGCCGCGAAGCCCGCGAGGATCGAGTCGTCGGTGGTCACCGCGTCGACGGCACCGCTCTGGAGGCCGGCGATGCACTCCGAGTAGCCGGAGAGCTTCCGCAGGTTGGCCTTCGGGGCGATGCTGTCCTTCACGTTCTGTGCCGAGGTCGAGCCGGTCACGGAGCACAGCTTCTTGCCGTTGAGGTCGGTGCCCTTGGCGATCGTGGAGTCCTGCTTGACCAGCAGGTCCTGGTGGGCCAGCAGATAGGGGCCGGCGAAGTCGACCTTCTGCTTGCGCTCGTCGGTGATCGAGTAGGTGGCCGCGATGAACTTCACGTCGCCGCGCTGGAGGGCGTTCTCACGGTCGGCGCTCTTGGTCTCCACCCACTCGATCTGGCTCGCCTTGTAACCGAGTTCCTTGGCCACGTACGTCGCCACGTCCACGTCGAAACCGGAGTAGGAGCCGTCCGGCTTCTTGAGGCCGAGACCGGGCTGGTCGAACTTGATACCGATCTTGATCTTGTTGCCGCCGCCGGAGGAGGAGTCACTGTCGTCGCCGGAGCCGCACGCGGTGGCCGTGACGGTGAGCGCGAGCACGAGGGCCGAGGCTGCGGTGACCTTGCGGAGCTTCATGAAGCACATCCTTCGTGTGATGAACGGTTACGGACCCGCACGCGCGCGTGGGGCAGGATCGGCCGGCAGGGCCGACGGCCGGCGACGGCCGGCGACGGCTGACGACGGTCGGCGCGCGATGCGGTGACAGGGGCGGGTCGCTTCGGCGACAGGGCGGGCCGCTTCGGCGACCGCCAGGGCGGTGGCAACGGCGGTACGGGACCGGACGTCAGTGATGCAGGATCTTCGACAGGAAGTCCTTGGCCCGGTCGCTGCGTGGATTGCTGAAGAACTGCTCGGGCGCGGCCTCCTCGACGATCCGGCCGTCCGCCATGAACACCACGCGGTTCGCGGCCGACCGCGCGAACCCCATCTCATGGGTGACGACGATCATCGTCATGCCGTCCCGGGCGAGCTGCTGCATGACCTCCAGAACCTCGTTGATCATCTCGGGGTCGAGCGCCGAGGTCGGCTCGTCGAAGAGCATGACCTTCGGGTCCATGGCCAGGGCCCGCGCGATGGCGACCCGCTGCTGCTGGCCGCCGGACAACTGCGCGGGGTACTTGTCGGCCTGGGTGCCGACGCCGACCCGGTCGAGCAGGGCCCGGGCCTTGTCCTCCGCGGCCCTCTTGTCGGCCTTGCGGACCTTGATCTGCCCCAGCATCACGTTCTCGAGCACTGTCTTGTGCGCGAACAGATTGAACGACTGGAAGACCATGCCGACGTCGGCCCGCAGCCGGGCCAGCGCACGGCCTTCCTGCGGCAGCGGCTTGCCGTCGATCGTGATCGTGCCCGAGTCGATCGTCTCCAGACGGTTGACGGTGCGGCACAGTGTCGACTTGCCGGACCCGGAGGGACCGATGACCACGACGACCTCACCGCGGGAGATCGTCAGATCGATGTCCTGGAGCACATGCAGCGCGCCGAAGTGCTTGTTGACGCTCTTCAGGACGACCAACTCGCCGGTCGCGACCGCGTCTTCCTTGGCAACCGATACTTCGGTCATGGCGTTCGGGCTCCGTCCTCATCGGTTGCGGAGGACAGTAGGTGAGCACAATGACCAGCGTCATTACATCTGAGGGAGATCTGAGCATCACAATGTGGCATCGCGTAAACACGCAGCGTGTCGGCCAGGGTGGCGCGTTTCGGCCGCGTAACGGAACTCGAACGCAGCCGGAACCCTCTTGACGCCGGACTCGTCCATCAGCGTGACTGCCATCGTGCATGCGCGGGTAGCAGCGTTCCAGTCACCGAAACCGTACGAACGATGAACCGGAGGGGGCCAGGATGAGACTGCTCCTCGTCGAGGACGACAACCATGTCGCCGCCGCCCTGTCCGCGGTCCTGAAGCGGCACGGTTTCGACGTCACCCATGCCCGCAGCGGCGACGAGGCGCTCCGGGCGCTCGTCCCGGAAGGCCCCGCCTACGGTGTCGTGCTCCTGGATCTCGGCCTGCCCGACCAGGACGGCTACGAGGTGTGCGGCAAGATTCGCAAGCGCACCAGTACCCCGGTCATCATGGTGACCGCCCGCTCCGATGTGCGCTCCCGCATCCACGGCCTCAACCTCGGCGCCGACGACTACGTGGTGAAGCCCTACGACACCGGGGAACTGCTCGCCCGGATCCACGCCGTCAGCCGGCGCACCGTCCCCGAGGACACGGCGGGCGGCGGCGAGAGCGCGCTGCGCCTCGGCCCGGTGCTCATCGAGCTGCCCAACCGGCAGGTCAGCGTGGACGGTTCGATCGTCCAGCTCACCCGCAAGGAGTTCGATCTCCTCGCGCTGCTCGCGCAACGTCCAGGCGTCGTCTTCCGCAGGGAGCAGATCATCAGCGAGGTGTGGCGGACCAGCTGGGAGGGCACCGGGCGCACCCTGGAGGTGCATGTGGCCTCCCTGCGCGCCAAGCTGCGCATGCCCGCGCTGATCGAGACCGTGCGTGGCGTCGGCTACCGGCTCGTCGCCCCGGCCGCATAGCGGGGACGGGTGCGCACTCGGCTCCTCCCGCTGCTCATCGTCCTGATGGCGGCCGTCCTGCTCGCGCTCGGCTTCCCGCTCGCCGTCAGCCTCGCCTCGGCGCAGCAACAGAAGGTGGTCGTCGACCGTATCGACGACACGGCGCGCTTCGCGGCGCTCGCCCAGTTCGTCACCGACGCCTGCGGGGCCGGCCGCACCTCCACGGACAGCCGCCTGGAGACCCTCAGCAGCGAGCTCGACAGCTATTACGGGGTCTACGACATCCGGGCCGGCGTGTTCTGCCGCACCGGCACGCCCATGGCCGAGGCGCCGTCGGCCTGGCCGCTGCCCGCCGAGGGCGAGGTGCGTGACGCGTTCGCGGAGGCGCTGCTCAGTCGCCGCAGCCACGATCCGCACCAGGTGTGGCCGTGGCAGCGCGCCCGTCTGGTCGTCGCCTCACCGGTCATCCGGGACGGCGACGTCGTCGCGGTGGTCGTCACCGACTCGCCCACCGGGCCGATGCGTTCGCGGATCCTGCACGGCTGGCTGCTCATCGGCGCCGGGGAGTCCGCCGCGATGCTCCTCGCGCTCGCGGCAGCGCTTCGGCTCACCGGCTGGGTGCTCAGGCCGGTGCGCATCCTCGACGTCCTCACCCACGACATCGCCACCGGCCGTCTGAAGTCCCGGGTCGCGGTGGCAAGCGGACCACCGGAACTCAGACGCCTGGCCCGGTCGTTCAACGAGATGGCGGACAACGTCGAGGACGTGCTGGAGCAGCAGCGCGCCTTCGTCGCCGACGCCTCGCACCAGCTGCGCAACCCGCTCGCCGCGCTGCTGCTGCGGATAGAACTGCTCGCCCTCGAACTGCCCGAGGGCAACGCGGAGATCGCCTCGGTGCGCACCGAGGGCAAGCGCCTCGCACAGGTCCTGGACGATCTGCTCGACCTGGCGCTGGCCGAGCACGCCGAGGCGGATCTGAGGGTGACCGACATCGGCGCGCTGACCGCGGAGCGCGTCGCGGCCTGGTCGCCGGTCGCCGACGCGAAGGGTGTACGGCTCGTGGGGGACTGCCCGCCCACCACGGCCTGGGCCGACCCCGTCACGCTGTCCAGCGCGCTGGACGCGGTGATCGACAACGCGGTCAAGTTCACGCCGGAGGACGGCCTCGTGGAGGTCGCCGTCGCCGCGGACGGCACGGCGTCGACCGTGGTGGTCACCGACACCGGGCCCGGCCTCACGGAGGAGGAACTCGCGCGCGTGGGCGACCGGTTCTGGCGCAGTGGCCGCCATCAGAACGTGAAGGGCTCCGGCCTCGGCCTGTCCATCTCCCGGACCCTGCTCACGGCGGGCGGGGGCGCGATCGTATACGAGCATCATGAGCCGCACGGGCTGAAAGTCACGGTGCGGCTGCCGCGGAACGGGGCGTGAGGACGGGCCCAGGGCGTGTCTGACACTTCGCGTCGGATCAGTGCGCGGCGTCAGGTGCCGGGGCCCTCCCACCCTTCGGACAGCCGGGGAGCATCGCAATGCGGTAGATCGGCCGCGTACTGGACGCACTCGGGCGATCCGACATCGCGGTGGTGGGGCCCCTCCCGCGCGAGCGAAGCCGAGCCTGGGGGAGCCGAGCCTGGGGGAGCCGAGCGTGGGGGAACTGCGTCAGGCGTCGCGCGTCCGGCGGGAACCGTCGGACACGCCCCTACGGCTTCACCGAGCGGTAGTAGCGTCGGGCGCCCTCGTGCAGGGCCAGCGGGTCGGTGTAGATCGCGGTGCGCAGATCGACCAGTTGGGCGGAGTGGACGAGCTTCCCGATGTCGTCGCGGCTCTCGATGACGGTGCGGGTCACCCACTGGGTGAGCCGGGGATCCATGTCGTCGCGTGTCATCAGCACATTGGAGACCGCGATGGTCGGGACGGTCCGGCCGTTCTGGATACGGGGATAGGCCGACTCCGGCATGTTGGTGGCGCGGTAGTAGCGGGTGGCGTCGCTCTCGGTGTGCAGCTTGGCGACCAGGTCGGCGCTGATCGGCAGGAACCTGAAGTCGAACTTCTTCGCCAGATCCTGGAGCCCCCCGGTCGGCAGGCCGCCCGACCAGAAGAATGCGTCGATCTTCCCCTGCCGCAGCCGGTCCGGCCCGGTGTCGATGCCGTCGGCCTCGGGCTCGATGTCCTTGGCGGGATCGACACCGGCCGCCTTGAGGACCCGGTTCGCGATCAGCCGTACACCCGAGTCCGTCGGCCCGATGGACACCCGTCTGCCGCTCAGGTCCGCGATCGAGCGGACGGACGAGCCGCGTGGCACGATCACCTGGACGTAGTCGTCGTAGAGACGGGCGACACCGCGCAGCCGGGAGGCGTCGGCCCCGTGCCCCAGCTGGTACGTCTCCACGGCGTCGGCCGCGGCGATGGTGAAGTCGGCGCTGCCCTTCGCCACACGGGCGACGTTCTCCTGCGAGCCCTCACTGGTCTTCAGCTTCACCGTCAGCCCCGGCATGTCCTTGCCGAGCCTGGTGCGCAGCAGTTTGCCGTACGCCTGGTAGACACCGCGCGGTGTGCCGGTGCTGATGGTGATCGTTCCGCTCGGCGGCCGCTCGCGCAGCGGCAGCAGCCACCACAGCAGCAGTCCGAGGACGACGAGGGCGGCGGCCGTGAGCCACAGGGCACGGCGTCGGCCGATACGGGGGAGGACCAGGGACATGCGCGCGATCCTGCCAGCCCGGCGGCGGTGGTGACCAGGGCGGGCCGGACGGGACGGGGGAGGGGAGGAAAAGCGGGGCGCCGGGGATGTGGGGGGAGGGGGAGAGATCCGGGTGCGGGGGGGATGTGTGCGGTCGGCCGGGTTGTCAGTGGTGGCCGATACAGTCGCTGCATGAGCTCATCGCCCGCCGGACTGGTCCGCGCCTTCCACCTGGCCTTCGGTCTCGACGCCCGGGAGACCCCCACCGAGGTCTCCCCCGGCCTCGCGGCGCACCGCGGCGAACTGCTCGCCGAGGAGGCCGCGGAGGTGGCCGAGGTGTCGGTCGGCGCTCCGCTCGACAGACTGGCCCACGAACTCGCCGACGTGGTCTATGTCGCGTACGGCACGGCCCTGGTGCACGGCATCGACCTCGACGCCGTGATCGCGGAGATCCACCGCTCCAACATGACCAAGCTGGGCCCCGACGGCCAGGTCGCCCGCCGCGAGGACGGCAAGGTCCTCAAGGGCGAGCACTACGAGGCGCCGGACGTGCGGGCGGTGCTGCGCGGCCAGGGGTGGATACCCGGCGACGCCTGAGACGTCCGGGCGTTCGCCGATCCATGAGATCCGCACCTGCGGGTGGTGACCTCCACAAGCGATGGCCGACGGTGCGTCACGTCGAGAAGGTCCGGCGCCGGGCCAGGCGCGTCGACAGCTCCGTGGCCGCCCGGTGTGCGGCGGCCGCGTGGTGGGCTGCGCCCCAGGCCAGGGCGACGCGTTCGGCCAGTGCGTAGGCGTCGGCAGCGGCCTGTTCCTCGCCGACGAGCCGGTACAGGTCGGCCAGGGCGTGGGCGAGAGGACGGGTGGCGTACGCGGCGCCCGCGGTGCCGGCGAACTGCTCCCGGACGGGCAGGATGTCCGTGATCAGCATGTCCGCCGTGTCGGGGTCGCGCTGAAGGACCGCGAGTTCGCAGCGGTAGTCGAGCTCCACGCCGTAGAGGTGGTCGGCCACCGGCCGCGGGGGAAAGGACACGGCCCGCGCCTCGTCCAGCCGGCCCAGGCGGGCCAGGACCAGAGCGTGCGCCACGGCGACGGGGGCGCCGACGGCCGCGTGCAGTTCGCGCACGCCCCGTTCGATCTCCGCCACCCGTCCTTGCATGAGCCGGATCGTCCACAGGCCCAGCGTGCGAGGTCCCGTGGCATGGTGCGTCCCGACCCGTTGGAACAAGCCGTCGGCCTGGGTGTACACGGCCTCCGCCTCGTCGAAGCGCCCCGCGACCGTGGCCAGCATGGCAGAGGTGGTGAGGTTGATGCCCTGCGCCCACAGCATCCGGTAGTGGTGCGCCAGTTGAAGGCCCTCGGCGGTGTGCCGGCGCACCGCTGCCGGATCGTTGCGCGTCGCGGCGGTCATGCTGTCGAGATGCTCGCACACCCAGCGGTAGGCGGGGAGGTCGTGCTGCCGGGCGAGCCGGCGCAGTTCGCCGACGAGCGGTGTACGGGCGCTGCCCTGCACCTCGTGCGGCAGCAGCCTGGCGGACGTCATCAGCGCCGAGGCCAGCAGACGCGGTTCGCCGTCGGCGCGCGCCAGTTCGAGCTGGGTGCGTGCCGCCTCCAGGGCGCGCGGCGCGTCCTCGGCGGCCACCGCGTCGACCAGGGCCTGGAGCACCCGTGCGCGCGTCGGACCGTCCAGCGTGTGGTCACGGGAGAGCCGCTCCAGGCGGGCGAGTGCCGCCCGGTCGTAGCGGCCCTCCAGGCGGCTGCGCCAGGGTGAGGGTTCGGTCCACGCGCCGTAGACGGCCGCGGCCAGGTCGTCCCGGCCTGCTCGTACGGCCAGGTCGATCGCCCGCTGCCGGGTGTGCCGGGCGGCGTCCGTGGCGCCGCAGCGCATCTGTGCCCCCAACAGGCGCACCAGCAGGGCGACCGTGCGGTCCGGGTCGGGGTCGGGCGTCGCCGCGGCGTGGGTGTCGAGCGCCTGCTGGATGAGGTCGACGGCCACATCGTGTGCGTACCGCCGCTCGGCCGTCTCGGCGGCGCGCAGTGCGTACTCCACGGTCGGCTCGGCGTTGGCCGTTCGGCCCGAGCTGGCGAAGTGGTGCGCCAGGGCGGCGAAGTCCTCGGGGCGGTGCCGGCGCAGTGCTCGGGCGATACGGTCGTGCAGGCGCGAACGGTGGATGCCGGACAGGTCGGTGTACACCGTGTCACGGACCAGCGCGTGCACGAAGCGGACGCGTCCGGGACCGGGTTCGCTCAGCAGGTCCGCTGCCACGGCGGCGTCGAGCCCGGCGAGCACGGAGTCTTCGTCCATGTCGGCCATGGCAGCCGCGTCCACCAGAAGCGCGACGTCGGCCTCCAGGCCTGCCACGGCCACGAGTTGTACGGCTGAGCGCGCGTCCGGCGGCAGCAACGCCAGCCGCCTGCGCAGCACGTCCCGGACGCCTTGGGGGACGTCCGACACGGCCACCAGGGCGCCCTCACTGGCCAGGAGACGGGCACTCTCCCAGACGTAGAAGGGGTTGCCGCCGGTCCGCTCGGCGAGCGCGGTGACCGTGGCCTTGTCCACGGGGGCGCCGCAGGCGGCGTCGACCACCGTGGCCACGTCCTGGGGGGACAGTCCGGCGAGCGCAACACGGTGCGGAACCAGGGGAGCGAGGTGGGCGAGGGTCTTGAGCAGGTGCTCTCCGACCTCCGACGGGCGGTAGCCGGCGACGGTGAGCAGCGGTACGCCGGTGATACCGGCTGTTGCTTCGAGCAGGGCGAGGGTCTGGCCGTCGGCGCGGTGCAGATCTTCGAGAAGGACGGCGAGCGGCTGCCGGGCGGCTGCGTCACGCAGCCAGCCGGCCAGGGCGCGGTGCAGACGGAACCGCCCTGCGCTCACCTCGTCGCGGGTCGCGGCGGCCGTGCCGTCCGAGTCGTGCAGGAGGGCCGACAGGTGCCGGTGATCCGCCGGGGGTATGGCACGGGCGAGTGCGCCGAGCGCCTCCGACCAGGCCCAGGCCGGTGGAGCCCCCTCGTACTCCGGGCAACGGCCGATGACCACCGTCCAGCCCTCGCGCCGCAGGCCGTCGGCGAGTTGTGCCAGGAGGGCGGACTTGCCCGCGCCGGCCTCCCCGCTGACCAGCGCCACGGCTCCCCCGCGGAGTGCCGCCCGGGCGGCGGCGTCCAGGACGCGCAGTTCCTCGCGTCGGCCGACGAAGAGGCCCTGCCCGCCACCTTTGCCACCGCCACCGCCACCGTCACCGCCATCGTCGTCGTCGCCGTGTCCGCCGTCGTGTTCACCGGCAGGAGCGACGGTCGGCGGCAGCGGCGGAGAGGGTGGAGGTGGTAGGGGTCGTACGGCGGTGTGCAGTACCTCGAGCCGCTGCGCGAGGACCGCATGTTCCAGTTCTCCCAGGGCCGGTGAGGGATCGCAGCCGAGTTCGTCGCGCAGTACGGCCTTGGCACGACGCAGCGCGGACAGGGCGTCGCTCTGCCGGCCGGCGGCCCAGTGGGCGAGGGCGAGCAGACGCCACCCCTCCTCCCGCAACGGGCTGTCCCTCACCAGGGCTTCGCCGGCCGCGGCCGCCTCGGCAGTGTGCCCGGTGCGTAGATCGGCCGCGACGGCCAGTTCGCGGGCCTCGGCGAACAGCGAGTCCAAGCGTGCCGCTTCGGGCTCGGCCCAGGTCTCGTCCGCGTACTCGAGGAAAGCGGGTCCCCGCCACCAGCGCAGCGCCTCGCCCAGCAACTCCCTTGCCTGCGCCGCCGGTGCGGTACGCGCGCGGCTCACCCAGAGCTCGAAGCGCCAGGCGTCCACCGCGTCGGGAGGCAGCCGCAGGGCGTAGCCCGGAGGCGTGGTGACCAGGACGCCGGCGGGAGTACGGGGAGGCCGCCGCGGTTCGAGCAGGCGGCGCAGATTCGACACGTAGGCGTGCAGCGAGACGGTTGCCTTGGCCGGTGGTGCCCCCCGCCAGAGCTCGTCCGTCATGCGGTCGACGGACACCACCCGATTGCGGGCCGCGGTCAACAGCGCGAGGACGGCCCGCTGCCGCGGGGCTCCCAGCCCGACCGCTCGGCCCCCGACATCGGCTTCCAAGGGGCCCAGTACGCGAATGTGCACCACACGGCCGGAATCTACCCGAGCGCCCCGCGCACCCCCTCAACGGAGGATAAACGCCCTGGCCAGAAGGCAGGTAGGGGGGCCGGCAGAGGCCTACGCGGACACCCCGCCAGAGGGCCACGCGGACACCCGTGAGGGGCCGCGCACGGGGACCGGCCGGGTGATGCCAAGTGACGCGCCAAGTCGTCGCCAAGCGGGCCGCGACACGGTGGGTGCCCGTCGCCTTTGTCGGATTCCGAGCATTGGAGCAAACGAGCGTGACCCCCCGCAGTATGCAGTCCCGCAGTGAACCATCCCGCAGTGAACCATCCCGCAGTGAACCGTCCTGCGGTATGCCGTCCGGACCGTCCTCCGACGAGCGGCCTCACACCCACGAGATGGTCGTGGTCCACCGCGTCTTCCGCCGTGAGTCGGCGCTGCTTCCCCGTCTGGTGCGTGCCGTACCCGACGGGGCCACGGCACGCGCGGCGCAGGTGTCGGCACACCTGGACGACTACCTGATGGGCCTGCACCATCACCACGCCCTCGAGGACGAACTGATCTGGCCGCTGCTGCGCGCTCGGGCGGCCGTCGATGATGCCGACGCCGACGACCTGGTCGCCCGGATGGAACGGCAGCACGAACGCATCGACCGGAGCCTCGCGGTGGTTGCTCAGTGGGGGCCGTTGTGGGGCCGATCGGCCGACAGCGTGGCCGCGCAGGAGCTCTCGCTTGCGCTGGACGAACATCGGTCCGTGCTGCTCGAGCACCTCGACGACGAGGAACGGCTGGTCCTTCCCCTGGTCGCCGACCACCTGACCGTCGCCGAGTGGGACCTCGTGGGCCGCCGTGGGCTGGAGACCCTGCCGAAGAACAAGGTCATGCTCGCCCTCGGCGCCATCCTCGAAGACGCCACCGAACAGGAGAGGGCCTACTTCCTCGGCAAGGCCCCGCTGATCGGACGTCTGCTGTGGAAGGCCCTGGGACGACGGCAGTACGCGGCGGCCTGCCGCGCCGTGCGAGCCCCGCTGACCGAGGAGGCGGGACGGTGACCGTACTCGACTCCGCTCCGCGCGAGGTCCTGGACGCCTATCGCACCTGCGAGTTCGTCACGCTGGGCCGGGACGGAACGCCGCTCGCCTGGCCGACGGCGGTGTCGCGGCGCGCGGACGGGACCCTTCTGCTCACCACATCCCTCGCGTTCGCGCAGAAGGCCCTGAACGTGCGCCGGGACGGCCGCGTCGCCCTGCTCTTCTCCGACCCCACCGGCAGCGGTCTCACCGACCCCCCGCACATCTTCGTCGGCGGCCGGGCCGAGAGCCCGGACGACATCATGACGGGCCCTCAAGGCGCCGAGGACTACTGGCGGATGCTCTTCGAACGGCAGCCGCACAGCCGCTCG
Organism: Streptomyces sp. YIM S03343; assembly: GCF_054729195.1. NCBI lineage: Bacteria > Bacillati > Actinomycetota > Actinomycetes > Kitasatosporales > Streptomycetaceae > Streptomyces > Streptomyces sp. YIM S03343. The sequence continues at coordinate 2,479,774 of NZ_JBPUKX010000001.1, read as the reverse complement.
TACCTCATGCGCCCGATGAGGCGGCTGATGGACTGGTACTACCTGCGGCTCCTGATCACCGTCACGGCCGAACAGGTGATGGTGCGGCCCGCCGCACCGCCCCCAGCGCCGCAGACGGTCGCGACTCCGGACGCAGGTACGGCGTTGCCCGGAGCCGCACAACTCGCCCCCTACCCCACAGCGGTACTGGCTGCTCGTGACGCCTCGGGAGCGCCTGTGACGGCGCGGGTGAGGCCGGTGCCGACGGACGCCGGTTTCGCGGTGCGAGTGCCGGACGACTGCGCCGCCACACCGGGCCCGGCCTCGTTGCTCGTCCACCGGCACGACGAACGCCTCAACCACATGAGGAACGCGCTCGTCCGAGGCCGCCTGACGGAGACCGGAAACGGATTGGTCCTGGAGCCCGCCATGGTGGTGGAGCCGATGGGTTCGGGACGACCCGGCGACGCACTGCGGGTGCTGCGCCGCACGCAGCAGTCCACCGACCGGTACCTGGAACGCCGCGGTCTGCAACGGCCCCGGGTGCAGTGGGACCGGTTCCGCACCCTCGCCGAGCTCGCACGGCAGCGACGGCGGACCTGATGAGTACGGTGATCGCCCTCGTCGTTGTGGCGGTCGTGACCGTCGCGGTCAGGCACCTCCGCCGGCCCCCGTACGCCGAAGCCGACGAGTCCCGGACGCGGCACCTGTCCCGTTCCCCGCACCATTGATCCCGTACCGCTGCCCAGTCAGAGACCGGCACGGGTGAACGTCACATGCGTGACTCCGCTGGGCGAGGAGACGGCCTCGACCTCGTAGTCCTTCTCGATGCCCTCCAGCCCGTCCCAGAGGCGTACGCCTCGGCCCAGCAGGATGGGGACCACCACGATGTGCATGTGGTCGATGAGCCCGGCGGCGAGGAACTCGCGGACCGTGGTGGGCCCGCCGCCGATGCGTACGTCCTGGCCGTCCGCCGCCTCGCGAGCCGTCTCGAGCGCCTCGGCGGGCGAAGCGTCGAGGAAGTGGAACGTCGTGCCGCCCTCCATCTCGATCGACGGGCGTGGGCGATGGGTGAGGACGAAGGCCGGCGTGTGGAACGGCGGGTTCGGCCCCCACCACCCCTTCCACTCCGGGTCCTCGTGCCATCCGGGCGGGCCGAACTTCCCGGCGCCCATGATCTCGGCGCCGATCCCGGGCGTGAACTGCTGTGCGAAGGCATCGTCGGAGCCGCTGGTCCCGCCGGGCCGACCGGACATCCTGTGCCAGAACCGGGTGGTGAACATCCACTCGTGCAGCCTGTGGTCGGCATGGCCGAACGGTGCGTCATGGCTCAGGCCCTCACCGGTGGCGAAGCCGTCGAGCGAGAGGGAGAAGTTGTGGACGCGGGCAAGTGACATGGCTGGCGACTCCTTGCACTCTGCTGGTTACGACACACTTTGCTGGTCACGACTGATGAAACAGGCTTGAGGCTCGCGTGGGCCGCTGGGCGCGCCACGGGCCGCTCGCGGCTTCCGGCGGGCTCGTCTCGCAGGATCCGTCAGGCACCGGCTCGTCGCTCCCCTCGCCGACAGCTTTCCCGGGGCTGCCGGGCCGCGCCGCGGACTTGTCGCGAACTTGTCGCGCCTAAGACCGCCGAGGCCCAGGAGCAGGGGATCATGCCGGACGGTCACGGGGTGGAAGGGGCTCTTCGCCTACGGCCTACCCTTGACTCATGACCATCAGCAGCGACCGGAGCCCGGCAGTGGACCTTCCTTCATCTAAAACCTATGAAATCCGCACCTACGGGTGTCAGATGAACGTCCACGATTCCGAGCGTCTGTCCGGGCTGCTCGAAGAGGCCGGATATGTGCGCGCCCCCGAAGGCGCCGACGGCGACGCGGATGTCGTCGTCTTCAACACCTGCGCGGTGCGGGAGAACGCCGACAACAGGCTCTACGGCAACCTCGGCCGGCTCGCGCCCCAGAAGGCGGCGCGGCCCGGTATGCAGATCGCGGTCGGCGGCTGCCTGGCGCAGAAGGACCGCGACACGATCGTGAAGAAGGCGCCCTGGGTGGACGTCGTCTTCGGTACGCACAACATCGGCAAGCTGCCCGTCCTGCTGGAGCGCGCCCGTGTCCAGCAGGAGGCGCAGGTCGAGATCGCCGAGTCCCTGGAGGCATTCCCCTCCACGCTGCCCACCCGGCGCGAGAGCGCCTACGCGGCCTGGGTGTCGATCTCCGTCGGCTGCAACAACACCTGCACCTTCTGCATCGTCCCCGCCCTGCGCGGCAAGGAGAAGGACCGCCGCACCGGCGACATCCTCGCCGAGATCGAGGCACTGGTCGCCGAGGGCGTCAGCGAGATCACCCTGCTCGGCCAGAACGTCAACGCCTACGGCTCCGACATCGGCGACCGCGAGGCGTTCAGCAAGCTGCTGCGGGCCTGCGGCAGCATCGACGGCCTGGAGCGGGTCCGCTTCACCTCCCCGCACCCCCGCGACTTCACCGACGACGTCATCGCCGCCATGGCCGAGACGCCCAACGTCATGCCGCAGCTCCACATGCCGCTCCAGTCCGGCTCCGACACCGTGCTGAAGGCGATGCGCCGTTCCTACCGCCAGGAGCGCTACCTCGGGATCATCGAGAAGGTCCGCGCCGCCATCCCGCACGCCGCGATCACCACCGACATCATCGTGGGCTTCCCCGGCGAGACCGAGGAGGACTTCGAGCGGACCATGCACGTGGTGCGCGAGGCCCGCTTCACCCAGGCGTTCACCTTCCAGTACTCCAAGCGGCCCGGCACCCCCGCCGCCACCATGGAGGACCAGATCCCCAAGGAGGTCGTCCAGGCGCGCTACGAGCGTCTGGTCGCCCTCCAGGAGGAGATCTCCTGGGAGGAGAACAAGAAGCAGGTCGGTCGCACCCTGGAGCTCATGGTCGCCGAGGGCGAGGGCCGCAAGGACGGCGCCACCCATCGGCTGTCGGGCCGCGCCCCCGACAACCGGCTCGTGCACTTCACCAAGCCCGACCGGGAGGTCCGCCCCGGCGACGTGGTCACCGTCGAGATCACCTACGCCGCCCCGCACCACCTTCTCGCGGAGGGCCCCGTCCTCGACGTGCGCCCCACGCGCGCGGGTGACGCCTGGGAGAAGCGCAACGCCGCCGAGACGGCCAAGCCGGTCGGTGTCATGCTCGGCCTCCCGACCATCGGCGCACCCGAGCCGCTCCCGGTCGCCTCGGGCAGCGCCTGCGGCCGCGGCTGAACCGCGCCGGGGGGAAGGGGCCGGCAGGAGGGATCGGCAGGAGGGATCGGCGGAGGCCTCGGCAGCCGGGTCACCGGTCCGTGGGCGGCCGTGCGGGGCCGTGCTGAGCTGTGCGCAGTAGTGACGCCTCGCTGCCTTACGGCGTTACCCTGCCGATCATGCTTGTCGCCGCCGCAGTCTGCCCCTGCCCGCCGCTGCTCGTGCCCGAGGTCGCCGCGGGGGCCGCGCCCGAGCTGGACGCCGCGCGCGACGCCTGCGCCGACGTGCTGGGCGTGCTCGCCGCGGCCCGGCCGGACCGGCTCGTGGTCGTCGGGCCCGCCGACCGGAGCGGGCAACGGCCGCACCCGCAGGGCGCCCGGGGTTCGTTGCGCGGATTCGGCGTCGACCTCGACGTACGGCTGGGGCCAGGCGAGGCGGCCCCGGGCGGACCCGATCTCCCCGCTTCCCTCACCGTCGCCGCGTGGCTGCTGGAGCGCACCGGATGGTCCGACGCCCCGATCGAGGGACTGGGCGTGGGGGAGACCCTCGCGCCCGAACGGTGCGTCGCGGCAGGACGCCGGATCGGCGCCGCGGCCGGACGGGTCGCCCTTCTCGTGATGGGCGACGGAAGCGCCTGCCGGACGCTCAAGGCGCCCGGCTACCTGGACGAGCGGGCGGCGCCCTTCGACGCCGCGGTCGCGCGGGCGCTGGGGGCCGCCGACGTGACCGCCCTGACGGCCCTGGACGCCCCGCTGGCGCACGAACTGAAGGCCTCCGGGCGGGCGCCCTGGCAGGTCCTCGCGGGCGCGGCCGAGGGCGCGGAACTCACCGGCTCGCTCCTGTACGAGGACGCGCCGTACGGGGTGGGATACCTGGTCGCGGTCTGGTCCTGACGCGTGCCCGGAGCCGTTCCGGCCGTTCCACCCGTCCGCCCAGCCGTCCGTTCCGGCCGTTCCACCCGTCCGCCCAGCCGTCCGTTCCGGCCGTTCCACCCGTCCGGTGAGCCGTTCTGCCCGCCGGGCCGTCCGTGAGCGGCGGGGCGGGTCAGGAGGCCGCCGAGGGGCCCTCCGGCCCGCTGCCCGCCGAACTGCCGCTGCTCCCGCTGTCGCCCTTGTGCGCGAGCCGGTCCATGGCGTCCTTGGCCTTGCCGGTACCGGAGTGGATCTTGTCGCTGTACTTGTGCCGGGTCTTCTCGTCGACCATCTTCGCGGCTCTGTCGAGCCCGTGCCCGACCGTGCCCCCGTGGCGCTGTGCGAGCCCCGACACCTTGTCCCTGGCCGGACCGAGCTTGCCTTTCAGACTCTCCAGGAGACCCATGGTCCACCTTCCCTCACAGGCCGTCGGCCGACTGCGCCACGTCGGGGCACCTCGGCTCACGTCAGCCCACACCGGATTCACACGCCCGAACAAAAGCGCCCATATCGACTTCATACGTTACGGGAGCGGGTGAACTCCCGCGTCGCCCGAAGGGCTGAGCACATAACCCGTTCGAGGAGGGGGCGGCAGGTTTGGGAGACTGGGAAAGTGAGCAGCGCAGCCCCCGCCCCCCGAGTCATCGCCGTCGTCGGCCCCACCGCCGCAGGAAAGTCGGATCTGGGCGTCTTCCTCGCCCAGCGCCTCGGCGGAGAGGTCGTCAACGCCGACTCCATGCAGCTCTACCAGGGGATGGACATCGGGACCGCGAAGCTGACACCCGAGGAACGCGGCGGCATCCCGCACCACCTCCTCGGCATCTGGGACGTGACCGTCACGGCCTCCGTCGCCGAGTACCAGCGCCTCGCGCGCACACGCATCGACGCGCTCCTCGCCGACGGCCGCTGGCCGATCCTCGTCGGCGGCTCCGGTCTCTACGTCCGCGGCGCCGTCGACAATCTCGAGTTCCCCGGCACCGACCCCGAGGTACGGGCCCGGCTGGAGGAGGAGCTCCAACTGCGCGGCTCCGGCGCCCTGCACGCGCGCCTGGCCACCGCCGACCCCGAGGCCGCGCGCGCCATCCTGCCGAGCAACGGGCGCCGTATCGTCCGCGCCCTCGAGGTGATCGAGATCACCGGCAAGCCCTTCACCGCCAACCTTCCCGGCCACGACTCCGTGTACGACACCCTCCAGATCGGCGTCGACGTGGCGCGCCCCGAACTGGACGACCGCATCGCGCGCAGGGTGGACCACATGTGGGACGCCGGTCTCGTCGACGAGGTGCGCTCGCTGGAGGCGCGCGGCCTGCGCCAGGGGCGCACGGCGTCGCGGGCGCTCGGCTACCAGCAGGTGCTCGCCGCGCTCGCCGGTGAATGCACCGACGACGAGGCGCGCGCCGAGACCGTGCGTGCGACCAAGCGCTTCGCGCGCCGCCAGGATTCATGGTTCAGGCGCGACCCGCGGGTGCACTGGTTGAGTGGGGCCGCAGTCGACCGGAAGGAACTTCCGCACCTTGCGCTGGCGTTGGTCGAACGACCGGTTACAGCCTGATCACGTGATGGCATCGGGATGCTCCGGCCGTCATCCCGGCCTCCGGCACCGTGCCATCATCGACCTTCGATCGACCAAGTTGAGTCCTAGTTGGGAGGGCGCGTGGCGATGGAGGCCGGCCCTCGCGACACCGCACGAAGCACCGAGCACGTCACCACCGACCCCGGTGGTCCGGGGCCGGACGAGGACCGTCTGAGCTCCGACGGACCCGACGAGACCGAGGGTGGCGTGACCGCCGACGGCCCAGGTCCCGACGAGATGTTCCCCGGGCCGGAGGTCGAGGTCGAGCTGCGCCCGCAGCGTCGGCTGCGTCTGTGGCAGCTCGCGCCCATCGTGGCCCTGGCCGCGGTCGGCTCACTGATGTTCGCGTTCCCGCTGGCCTTCGACTTCGGTGACAGCGGCGCCGTGATCGCCATGCTGGGCTTGCTGATCTGCTCGTGCGCGGCCGGCTGGGGGATGACGGCCGCGCTCCGGGTCGGCCACACCTGGCCCGGCCTCCCGCCCCGCGGCTCCGGCCGCCGCCCCGACTGGCGGGTCGTGCTCGGGTACGTCCTGGTGGTGGCCGTGGTCGTCGTCCTCGCCGTGTGGCGTGTGGCCCGACTGCGCTGAGGACCACCACGCGCGCGGGGTGCCGGAAACAGCGACCCTCACGCGCGGGGCACCTCCGGGGACAACCGTCTCGCGCGTGAGGCGCCGAACAAGCGATCAGCCGCGCGGACGGCACGCCACGACGCTCGGTCACCCGCGCGTCGCGCCCCCCGGCGTCGCACCACCCGCGCGCATCGCGCGGACCAGTACCGCGGAGAGCCGGTGGTGGAGGCCCGCCCGCTGCCTCCCCACAGGGCACAGGCTTCGCGTCGGCGGGGGCCGGGCCCGCGCACGCTCGTACCCAGCCGACGCGGCGACACGCACCCCGTACGATCGAGGAATGAGCACGCGTATCGCCTTCCTCAAGGGGCACGGCACCGAGAACGACTTCGTGATCGTCCCGGACCCCGAGAACGCCATCGGCCTGTCCCCGGCCGCCGTGGCCGCCCTGTGCGACCGGCGCGCCGGTATCGGCGGGGACGGTGTGCTGCATGTCGTGCGGTCCGCGGCGCATCCGGAGGCGGCGGCCATGGCGGCCGAGGCCGAGTGGTTCATGGACTACCGCAACGGCGACGGCTCGATCGCGGAGATGTGCGGCAACGGCGTCCGGGTGTTCGCGCGCTACCTCCAGCACGCGGGGTACGTCGCGGAGGGCGACCTCGCCGTCGCCACGCGCGGGGGTGTGAAGACCGTGCACATCGCCAAGGACGGCGACATCACCGTCGGCATGGGCAGGGCACGGCTGCCCGAAGGGGACGTCACGGTGAGCGTCGGCGGGCGCAGCTGGCCCGCGCGGAACGTCAACATGGGCAACCCGCACGCCGTGGCTTTCGTGGACGACCTCGCGCACGCCGGTGACCTGCTCTCCCCGCCGCCGGTCAGCCCGGCCGCCGGCTACCCGGACGGGCTGAACGTCGAGTTCGTCGTCGACCGGGGTCCCCGGCACGTCGCCCTGCGCGTGCACGAGCGCGGCGCCGGTGAGACCCGCTCGTGCGGTACGGGTGCCTGCGCCGTCGCCGTGGCCACCGCCCGCCGGGACGGCGCCGACCCGGCCGAGACCGGCACCCCGGTGACGTACACCGTGGATGTGCCCGGCGGACGGCTGGTGATCACCGAGCGGCCCGACGGCGAGATCGAGATGACCGGGCCCGCCGTACTCGTCGCCGAGGGCGTGATCGAGCCCGAGTGGCTTGAGTACGCCGCCCGTTGACGATCCGGCACGCCGACGGGCCGGATTTTCCGGCGCCGCGCGGACCACATCACGTACGGCGGCCACAGCGCCGGGAGCGTCCGTCGACACGACGCCACGCCTGATCGCAGCTCTGGCGAACGGCAACCCTAAACCTCAAAAGTGTCGCTCATCCGGGTGATCCGTTTCACGCTCGGCGGGAGGCGGTCATTCGGACGTGCCCGGCTCGGTAGCATCAAGCACCGGCCCGGACGGGGGATCCGTCGCCATCCCTGAGCCGAGTCCGCCATGGGGCGCCCCGTCCGCCGGTCCACGCAGCCGGAGGTGCCCATGAGTACGGAGGCCACGAATCCCGCGAGCCCAGGCCCTGTGACGGTCACAGCCGCCGCAGAGCTGCCCGCGACGCCACGCAGGAGGACCCGTCCCAGGATCGACCTGCGCCGGCTGGGCCGGGCCGCGATGATCGGCACCACCGCCCGCGACCGGCTGCCGGACGCCATCGGTCACGTCGCCGACGCCCACCGCGCCCACTACCCGGACGCCGACCTGGAGCCGCTGCGCCGCGCCTATGTACTGGCCGAGTCCTCGCACCGCGGCCAGATGCGCAAGAGCGGCGAGCCGTACATCACCCACCCGCTCGCGGTCACCCTGATCCTCGCCGAACTCGGCGCCGAGACCACGACCTTGACGGCCTCTCTGCTCCACGACACCGTCGAGGACACGGACGTGACGCTCGGTCAGGTGGGGGAGCAGTTCGGCGAGGAGGTCCGCTACCTCGTCGACGGCGTCACCAAGCTGGAGAAGGTGGACTACGGTGCCGCCGCCGAGCCCGAGACCTTCCGCAAGATGCTCGTCGCCACGGGCAACGACGTCCGCGTGATGTCGATCAAACTCGCCGACCGGCTGCACAATATGCGCACCCTGGGCGTGATGCGCCCCGAGAAACAGGCCCGCATCGCCAAGGTCACCCGGGACGTCCTCATCCCGCTCGCCGAACGCCTCGGCGTCCAGGCGCTCAAGACCGAGCTTGAGGACCTGGTCTTCGCGATCCTCCATCCCGAGGAGCACAAGCGCACCCGCGAGATGATCGCCGGCAACGCCGCCCGCGCCGGCGACCCGCTCGCCGAGACCACCGAAGAGGTCCGCGCGGTCCTGCGCGACGCCGGTATCCCCGCCGAAGTCCTCGTCCGCCCACGGCACTTCGTCTCCGTGCACCGCGTGGCACGCAAACGCGGGCAGCTGCGCGGTGCCGACTTCGGCCGTCTGCTGGTCCTGGTCAACGAGGACGCCGACTGCTACGCCGTCCTGGGCGAACTGCACACCTGCCTGACCCCCGTCGTCTCGGAGTTCAAGGACTTCATCGCCGTACCCAAGTTCAACCTGTACCAGTCCCTGCACACCGCGGTCGCCCGCGCGGACGGCCAGGTCGTCGAAGTCCTCATCCGCACCCACCAGATGCACCGGGTCGCCGAGGCCGGGGTCGTCGCCCTCGGCAACCCCTACGCCCCGCACCCCGAGGAGCACCCCGCACCGGCCGATCCACCGACCGCTTCCGCCGACGGCACGACCGCTTCCGCCGACCGCACGGACGCCTCCGCGGACCGTCCGGCGCCCGACGGCGAGCGTGCCGACCCGACCCGCCCCGGCTGGCTCTCCCGCCTCCTGGAGTGGCAGCGTGGCGCGCCCGACCCCGACACCTTCTGGTCCACGCTCCGCGAGGATCTTGCCCAGGACCGCGAGATCGCCGTCTTCCGGCCCGACGGCGGCACACTGATCCTCCCGGAGGGCGCCACCTGCGTGGACGCCGCCTACGCCCAGTACGGCGAGGACGCGCACGCCTGCATCGGCGCGAGCGTCAACGGCCGCCTGGCGACCCTCAGCACCGTCCTGCGCGACGGTGACGCCGTGCAGCTGCTCATGGGCCAGGACCCGGCGTCCGAGCCGTCCCGGGAGTGGCTGGAGCACGCGCACACCCCGGCCGCCCGCATCGCCATCCAGCGCTGGCTCGCGACCCATCCGGCGGACGGCGAGGGAGGAGCCGGGGAGGCCCGGGAAGTCCAGAAACACCCTGGGCGCGGCCGAGCCAGGAGGCGGGGCGGGCGTTCCGTGCCGGTCACGGGCCTCACCGCCGGTACCGACCCGTCCGCCCCTGGCCCCGCCACGGCCGACCGTTCCACGACGACCGCCGACACCACTACGACAGCCGGCCCCGCCACGAACGCCGGCTCCGCCACGACCGCCAGCGCCGCCGCGGACAGAGCGGGTGCGACCGTACGGCTCGCCGGCTGCTGTACGCCCGTACCGCCCGACGAGGTCACCGGGTTCACCGTCCGCGGGGGAGTGGTGACCGTGCACCGCGTGGAATGCCCCGTGGTGACGCGGATGAAGGGCGCGGGGCGCGCGGAGGTCGGCGTCCACTGGGGAGACACCACCGAGTGCCGGGTCACACTGATTGCCGAATCGTTCGGCCGCCCCGGTCTGCTGGCCGACCTGACCGAGGTGATCGCCCTGGAAGGCGTCGCGATCGTCTCCGCGACCGTCGGGCCGCCCAACCAGCAGCAGGTGCGCCACACCTACACCCTCCAACTGCCCGACGCGGCCCACCTCCCGGCCCTGATGCGCGCCATGCGCAATGTGCCCGGCGTGTACGACGTGAGCCGCGCCCGCCCGCAGACCGCGGGTGCCTGAACCAGCCGCACACTGCGGGCGCCTGAGTCAGCCGAACATCGCGGGCGCCTGAGTCAGCCGCACACTGCGGGCGCCTGAGCCGGCCGCACACCTTCCACCGACCGCATTCCTCCAACCCACCGCATTCCTCCCAACCCTCACCACCTGTCTGCGAACCCCCGCGAACCCCCTTTAGAGTGCGCCGGTCGCGCGCCGTCGCCGCGCTGCACGCGCGCGCTGGTAGCCGTGGTGCATGCCGCAGACCCTCTGGTCCCGTTTTCCCCGGGTACCCCGAGTTCTCCGCCGGATCCGAGCCGCGCTGCTCGCCCCGGCCCTGTCCGTCCTCCTCGTCGCCGCGAGTGCGCCGCCGGTTCCGCTGGGCGTCGGGGACCGGCTCTTCCCGTCGCTGGGCAACCCCGGGTACGACGTGGCGTCGTACGACCTCTCCTTCACGTACTCCGGCAGCAACAGCAAGCCGCTCCGGGCGGTCACGACGATCGACGCGTGGACGACGGAGCCGCTCGACCGCGTCAACCTGGACTTCGCGCACGGTGAGGTGACGTCCGTCGTCGTCGACGGCAGGCCCGCCCGGTTCGTGAGCGCCGGTGACGACCTGGTCGTCACGCCCGCGCAGCCGTTGCCGCAGGGCAGCTGGACGAGGATCACCGTGCGGCACACCAGCGATCCCGTGCCCGTAGAGGACCGGGACGGCGGCTGGGTCCGCACCGCGGACGGCCTCGCCATGGCGAACCAGGCGGACGCCGCCCACCTGGTGTTCCCGTGCGACGACCACCCCTCCGACAAGGCGATGTTCACCATCCACGTGACCGCGCCCGACGGCTACACCGCTGTGGCCAACGGTCTCCTGGCCGACGAGATCCGGACCGGCGGGGCGACGCCGACGACGACATGGACGTACCGGACCCGGCACCCGATGGCCACCGAGCTGGCGCAGGTCTCTGTCGGACGCTCGGCGGTGGTGCGCCGCACCGGCCCCCACGGCCTGCCCGTCCGCGACGTCGTACCGGCCGCCGACCGCAAGGCGCTCGAACCGTGGCTCGCGAAGACCCCGGGACAGATCGCCTGGCTGGAGAGCAAGGTGGGACCGTATCCGTTCGAGACGTACGGTCTGCTCATGGCGCGGGCGGCGACCGGGTTCGAGCTCGAGACGCAGACGCTCTCCCTCTTCGAGGAGGACCTGTTCACCGAGCCCGCCTACCCCGCGTGGTACATCGAGTCGATCATGGTGCATGAGCTGTCCCACCAGTGGTTCGGCGACAGCGTCAGCCCGCGAACCTGGTCCGACGTCTGGCTGAACGAGGGACACGCCACCTGGTACGAGGAGCTCTACGCCGAGGAGAAGGCGCACAAGCCCATGGTGACCCGTATGAAGGCCGCCTACGCCCTCTCCGACGGCTGGCGCAAGGCCGGCGGGCCCCCGGCCGCGCCCAGGCCGCCCGCGCCCGGACAGAAGATCGGGATCTTCCGGGCCAATGTCTACGACGGTGCCGCCCTCGTCCTCTACGCCCTGCGTGGGACGATCGGCGAGGCGGCGTTCGAGCGTCTGGAACGGCTCTGGGTGCGCGGGCACGCGGACGGCACGGCGACGACGGCCGACTTCGAGCGTCTGGCCTCGGCCGTCGCCGGACGTGACCTGAGCGCCTTCTTCACGGCGTGGCTGTACGGCGCGAAGACCCCGCCGATGCCCGGCCACCCGGACTGGACGTCCTCGGCCGCGCCCGCGCGCGCGGAGGCGAGGAAACCGGCCAGGGGTTAACGCCGTGACGGAACGTGCCGACCCGTGCGACCATCGTCGGGTCGGCGCGCGCAGCGGGGCGGGTGCGGGAATCTTCCCGGCCGCCCGTGCGTTGTAATGAGTGACGGTCCGGCTTCGCCTCGAGCCGTCATCGCATACGGATTCCCACGACGTAAGGACCCAATGACCTCCTCTTCTTCCCCTTCCCAGGACAACAGGCGCTTCGCGCACTCCTCCCCCGAAGCTCTTCGGGCCGATGCCCTGATGGAAGAGGACGTCGCCTGGAGCCACGAGATCGACGGAGAGCGGGACGGCGACCAGTTCGACCGCTCCGAGCGCGCGGCCCTGCGCCGCGTCGTGGGCCTTTCCACCGAGCTCGAGGACGTCACCGAGGTCGAGTACCGCCAGCTCCGCCTGGAGCGGGTCGTCCTCGTCGGCGTCTGGACCTCGGGAACCGTGCAGGACGCCGAGAACTCCCTCGCCGAGCTCGCCGCCCTCGCGGAGACCGCGGGCGCGCTCGTGCTCGACGGTGTCATCCAGCGCCGCGACAAGCCCGACGCGGCGACCTACATCGGCTCCGGTAAGGCCGAGGAACTGCGCGACGTCGTCATCGAGACGGGCGCGGACACCGTCGTCTGCGACGGCGAACTCAGCCCCGGCCAGCTGATCCACCTCGAGGACGTCGTCAAGGTCAAGGTCATCGACCGTACGGCCCTGATCCTGGACATTTTCGCCCAGCACGCCAAGTCCCGTGAGGGCAAGGCGCAGGTCTCGCTCGCGCAGATGCAATACATGCTGCCGAGGCTGCGAGGCTGGGGTCAGTCGCTGTCCCGGCAGATGGGCGGCGGCAAGGGCGGCGGCCTCGCCACCCGTGGTCCCGGTGAGACGAAGATCGAGACGGACCGGCGACGGATCCGCGAGAAGATGGCGAAGATGCGCCGGGAGATCGCGGAGATGAAGACCGGCCGCGAGATCAAGCGCCAGGAGCGCAGGCGCCACAAGGTGCCGTCCGTCGCCATCGCGGGCTACACCAACGCGGGCAAGTCCTCGCTGCTCAACCGGCTCACCGGCGCGGGCGTGCTGGTCGAGAACGCCCTGTTCGCGACCCTGGACCCGACCGTGCGCCGGGCGGAGACCCCGAGCGGACGGCTCTACACACTGGCGGACACCGTCGGCTTCGTACGCCATCTGCCGCACCACCTGGTCGAGGCCTTCCGCTCCACCATGGAGGAGGTCGGCGACGCCGATCTCATCCTGCATGTGGTGGACGGCTCGCACCCGGTGCCGGAGGAGCAGCTGGCCGCCGTGCGCGAGGTGATCCGGGACGTCGGCGCCACCGATGTGCCCGAGATCGTCGTGATCAACAAGGCGGACGCGGCCGACCCGCTGGTGCTCCAGCGGCTGCTGCGGGTGGAGAAGCGCTCCATCGCGGTCTCGGCCCGTACCGGCCGGGGCATCGACAAGCTCGTCGCGCTGATCGACGACGTGCTGCCGCGGCCGTCCGTCGAGATCGAGGCGCTGGTGCCGTACACGCACGGCAAGCTGGTCGCGCGCGCCCACACCGAGGGCGAGGTGATCTCCGAGGAGCACACCGCGGAGGGCACCCTGCTCAAGGTCCGGGTGCACGAGGAACTGGCCGCCGACCTCGCGCCGTACACCCCGGCCCCGGCCGCCTGACGCACACCGGGCACGGCCTCGGACAGCCCGGACAGCCCGGACAGTCCGAAGGGCCCGCCCCTATGGCAGGGGCGGGCCCTTCGCCGTGCTCGGCGGGCGCGGACCGGTCAGCGCCCGCCGCGGTTCTGGCTCATGTTCTCTTGCGCCGCCTACCGGTTCGCGAACTTCTTGCTCACCGACTGGTACACACCCTTCGCCACATCACCCAGCCGCGGCCCCGCCAGCCAGCCCGAACTCACCGGGCCGATCGAGGTGTTGGACACCAGCACCGGCCTGCCGTCCGAGCCGGTCTCCGTCCATCCGCCGCCGGACGAACCGCCGGTCATGGTGCAGCCGATGCGGTACATGGTCGGGTCGGTGTCGTTGAGCGAGAGCCGTCCCGGCTTGTCCTGGCACTGGTACAGCTTCTGGCCGTCGAACGGAGCCGCCGCCGGATAGCCGGTCGCGGTGATGCTCGACACCTTCGGCACCGCCGGTGCGTCGAAGTTCACCTTCAGGGCCGAACCGACCGTCTCTTCCAGCGACTTGCCGCTGCCGCCCTGCTCCGGCGTCACATGGATGACCGAGTAGTCGTACGGGGCGCCGTCGCCGCCCGTCTCGCCGCCCTGCTCGATCCACTGCTGGGAGGTCTGCGCCCAGTCGGCCCACCAGACGCCGTACGGGGCGACCTCCGCCTTGGCGGCGCCCTGCAGCTGCTGCTCCGTCCTGCCGGAGTTGTTGTACGACGGCACGAAGGCGATGTTGCGGTACCAGCCGCCCTTCTTGCCGGCGTGCACACAATGGCCCGCGGTCCAGATGAGGTTGGACCTGCCCGGGTGGGCCGGGTCCTCCACGACGGTGGCCGAGCAGACCATCGTGCCCTCGGGGGCGTCGAAGAACACCTTGCCCGCGGTGGCGGCGTTGGCGTGGTAGGCGGGCGCCACGGCCTTGGCGCTGACCGGCGCGGGCGTCGGGTCGGTGACGCCCTGGTCACCGGATATGTCGTTGGCGACGGCCTTGTCGGGGTCGTTGGCCTCGCGCATCCGGTTCGGGTCCCACAGGCCCTTGATGATCGGGTTGATGAAATCGTTGGCCTCGCGCAGCCAGTCGTCCTTGTTCCAGTTCCTCCAGGCGCCGCCCTTCCATTTGTCGATGTCGATCCCGTGCTCCTTGAGCTTGTTCTTGATGTCGTCCGGGATCTTGATCTTGCCGTCGCCGAGGCCGTCGTCCGCGGACGCGGTGGCGGAGGGCTGACCGTCCGCCTTTGTGCCGCCCGACTGGCACGCGGTCGCGGTGAGCGCCAGCGCGGAGGCCAGCGCGACGGCCGCCAGCACGGGCGGCGTACGGCGTGCGTTCCGTCCCCGGTGAGCGGTGGAGGACGGCCGTATGGTTCGCATGGTGGTGACTCCCCCTGGAGTGAAGGAACTGAGCGCCGGGACCGCGATCTCCGCGCGAACTCAAGGAAGTTCATGGCGGTCTCACGGATATTTGGGAACGGCAACACACACTATGCGCTTGCTGTGGGCGACTTCCCACGGAACGGCAACGGTTCGGCTACAGCCGTCTGACCTGGCAAACGAGCCGGGGTGTGGTGAGTTGACGTCCGGTCGGGCCGCTCCGGCCGCACACGCCGTACCGGTGCGCCGCCCATCGGCCGGTCGGTGTGCAGGCGGGGTGACCAGCTCTGCTCGAACGCGCCTGGTGAAGAATTTCGCGGATACCCGTAACCTCCCCGCATCTTTGGCAGTTGCGCATTACGGGGGGCCTGCTGTCTGTGACCGGTCCCGTGGTGGCAACGACGGTGACAGGGGCTGGGGTTGGGGCGGTGGGAGCGGTGACGGCGCGGGACACACCGGGTGAACGGGGCGCTCATGAGGAGAGCCCGCGACGGCACCCCGCGCGCGAGTCCACGGCGCGCACCTACGCGCGTGCCCTGCCCGTCGTGCCGGTGCGGGCGCGCGGGCTCACCGTCGAGGGCTCCGACGGCCACCGCTACCTCGACTGCCTCTCCGGAGACGGCACGCTCGCCCTGGGCCACAACCACCCCGTCGTCCTGGCCGCGATCCGCGAGGTCCTCGACTCCGGCGCACCCCTGCACGGGCTCGATCTGGCCACTCCCGTGCAGGAGACGTTCACCGCCGAACTGGTCCGCACCCTGCCGCCCCCTCTCGCGGGCCACGCGCGCGTGCGGTTCTGCTGCCCTGGCGGCACGGAAGCGGTCGAGGCCGCTCTCCGCCTCGTCCGGGCCGCCACCGGGCGAACCGGAATCCTGACGGCTTCCCCGGGTGCGTACGGCTCCGGGACCGCGGCCGACCGGACCGATCCCGCCGCCGGGACCGGCCCCGCGGCCGACCGTGCGGCTCCCGACGCCGATCCGGCCGTACGAGCGCTCGACGCGCCCGAGCCCGGCACACCCCTGCCTGCCGGTGTGATCGTCGAACCTGTCCAGGCCGAGGACGTCAGCCCCGCGCCCGACGCATGGCTGCGCCGTCTGCGGGAGCTGGCCTCCGCCCGTTCCGTCCCGCTCGTCGTCGACGAGACCGAGACAGGAGTCGGACGCACGGGTGCCTTCTGGGCGGTCGAGCACAGCGGTGTGATCCCCGATGTGATGGTGCTGTCCAAGGTCATCGGTGGCAGCCTCCCGCTCGCAGCAGTCGTCCACCACGAGGCCCTGGACGTCTCGGCACCCGGTACCGAGACCGGCGGCTTCCGCGGCAACCAGCTCGCCATGGCGGCGGGCGCGGCGACCCTGGCGTACGTCCGCGAGAACCGGCTCGCCGAACGGGCTGCGGTCGTCGGCGCCCGGATACTGCGCCAACTGCGGGATTCGGTGGGGGACTTCGACTGGGTGGGCGGCGTACGTGGGCGCGGTCTGATGATCGGGACGGACCTCGTGACCCCGGACCCCGACCCGGGCGTCCCCGGTGCCCCGGCCCCTGACCTGGCCGCCGCCGTCCAGCGCGCATGCCTGCGGCGCGGGCTGATCGTCGGCATCGGCGGCCGCCACGGGAACGTCGTACGGCTCCTGCCCCCGCTGACGATCAGCGACGAGCAGACCGCGGCCGTGCTCGACCGGCTGACCGACGCGGTGGCGGCCGTGGCGCGGGAAGGCACGACCGTGGCACGGGAAGGCACGCCGCCGCACCCGCCGCGGACGGCCGGACACGGCCCCTGAGCCTGTCCCCGCACCTGTTCCCTGCCCTGCCGCTTGCGCTCTGCCCGGGCGACCGATCCCACGACATGCTGCCGGTCCCGCCCCGGGCGCCACCTCACCCTCACCCCCACCCCTCCCGAGAGGAGCACGCCGTGCCGTCCACCCACACCGGTGCCGCCGCCGGTCCGGACCCGGCAGCCCCTGCCGCGCGACCCCATGGCTCCACCGTCCCGGGCTGGGACAGTGAGGACACCCTGGAGCTGCGCCTGCCCGGCGTGCTCCCCACGCCGGGCACCTCCGCCCCCTTCACCACTCCTGTCCGCCCCGGGCGCCGGGGGCTTGATCACCCGATTGTCAGTGCCGGGTCGTAGGGTGGTCGCGCTATGACGAAGCCCTCACTCCCCGAACTCCTGCATGCCGCCGTCACAGCCGTCGGCGGTGCGGAGCGCCCCGGCCAGGTGACCATGGCCGAAGCCGTCGCTGAGGCCATCGACGACGGCTCCCATCTGCTGGTCCAGGCCGGCACCGGCACCGGCAAGTCGCTCGGGTATCTGGTGCCCGCGCTGGCGCACGGGGAGCGCGTCGTCGTTGCGACCGCCACCCTCGCCCTTCAGCGCCAGCTCGTGGAGCGCGATCTCCCGCGCACCGTCGAGGCACTGCATCCGCTGCTGCGCCGCCGCCCGGAGTTCGCGATGCTCAAGGGCAGATCGAACTATCTGTGCCTGCACCGCCTGCGTGAGGGCATGCCGCAGGACGAGGAGGAGGGCCTGTTCGACCAGTTCGAGGCCGCCGCGCCCACCAGCAAGCTGGGCCAGGATCTGCTGCGCCTGCGGGACTGGTCCGACGAGACCGAGACCGGCGACCGCGACGGCCTCACCCCGGGCGTGTCGGACCGTGCCTGGGCGCAGGTGTCGGTGTCGTCCCGGGAATGCCTCGGCGCCTCCAAGTGCGCGTACGGCGCGGAGTGCTTCGCGGAGACGGCCCGGGAGCACGCCAAGCTGGCCGAAGTAGTGGTCACCAATCACGCGCTGCTCGCGATCGACGCCATCGAAGGCGCCCCCGTGCTCCCGCAGCACGAGGTCCTGATCGTCGACGAGGCGCACGAACTGGTCTCCCGTGTCACCGGCGTCGCCACCGGTGAGCTCACCCCCGGCCAGGTCAACCGGGCGGTCCGACGCGCCGCCAAGCTGGTCGACGAGAAGGCCGCCGACCAGCTCCAGACCGCTGCCGAGGGCTTCGAGCGGCTCATGGAGCTGGCTCTGCCCGGCCGCCTGGAGGAGATCCCGGAGGACCTCGGCTACGCCCTCATGGCGCTGCGCGACGCCGCTCGCACGGTCATCTCCGCGATCGGCGCGACCCGCGACAAGTCCGTCCAGGACGAGGACGCGGTCCGCAAGCAGGCCCTGGCCTCCCTGGAGACCGTCCACGATGTGGCGGAGCGGATCGTGAACGGCTCCGAATGGGACGTGGTCTGGTACGAGCGGAACGACTCCCGCGGCGGAGCCGCATATCGACCCAGCGGCGCGTCCCTGCGGGTGGCCCCCATGAACGTCTCCGGGCTGCTGAGGGAGAAGCTCTTCGCGGACCGCTCCGTCGTCCTGACCTCGGCCACGCTGAAGCTCGGCGGCGACTTCAACGGCGTCGGCGCCTCTCTCGGGCTGGCCCCCGAGGGCACCCAGGGCGACGACCTGCCGCAGTGGAAGGGCGTCGACGTGGGCTCGCCGTTCGACTACGGCAAGCAGGGCATCCTCTACGTGGCCAAGCATCTTTCGCGCCCCGCGCGCGACGGTGACCGCGCCGACATGCTCGACGAGTTGACGGAGCTGATCCAGGCCGCCGGCGGCCGCACCCTCGGTCTGTTCTCCTCCATGCGGGCCGCGCAGCTCGCCGCCGAGGAGCTGCGCACGCGCATCCCGGAGTTCCCGATCCTGCTCCAGGGCGAGGAGACCCTCGGCGAGCTGATCAAGAACTTCGCGGCTGAGCCCGAGACCTGTCTGTTCGGCACGCTGTCGCTCTGGCAGGGCGTCGATGTGCCCGGCCCCAGCTGCCAGCTGGTCGTCATGGACAAGATCCCGTTCCCGCGCCCCGACGACCCGCTGATGAGTGCCCGCCAGAAGGCGGTCGAGGAGGCGGGCGGCAATGGCTTCATGGCCGTCGCCGCCACCCACGCGGCCCTTCTGATGGCTCAGGGCGCAGGCCGTCTCGTCCGGGCGTCGGGCGACCGGGGTGTCGTGGCGGTCCTCGACCAGCGGCTGGCCACCGCCCGATACGGGAGCTATCTCAAGGCGTCGATGCCGGACTTCTGGTTCACCACGGACCGTAACCAGGTGCGGAAGTCCCTGGCAGCCATCGACGCGGCGGCCAAGCAGCAGCAGTAGCGGAGGCGGCAGCCCCGGTATCGGCGCCGCCCGGTCTGCCGGGCCCCGGGGTGCCGCGCCGACCGCCCGGCCCGGCTCCCGGGGTGCCCGACCACCGGCCCGCGGACGCCCTTCGGCGGGGGAGCAGTGTCCGCACACAGCAGGACCCCGGAACCGGCGCAGTTGGTTCCGGGGCCTGTCCAGGGGGCAGGGAGATGAGGCCCGCCCGGCGCTGTCGTCAGACGCGGCGCAGTACGGCCACCACCTTGCCGAGGATGGTCGCGTCGTCGCCCGGGATGGGCTCGTAGGCCGCGTTGTGCGGGAGCAGCCACACATGGCCGTCCTCGCGCTTGAAGCGCTTGACGGTGGCCTCGCCGTCGAGCATCGCGGCGACGATGTCGCCGTTCTCGGCGACGGGCTGGCGGCGGACGGTGACCCAGTCGCCGTCACAGATCGCGGCCTCGATCATCGAGTCGCCGACGACCTTCAGCACGAACAGCTCGCCGTCACCGACGAGCTGCCGGGGCAGCGGGAAGACGTCCTCGACCGACTCCTCGGCGAGGATCGGGCCACCGGCGGCGATCCGGCCGACCAGCGGCACGTACGACGCGGCGGGCTTGCCCGCGGTGTCCGTGGGCTGCATGGAGACGGCCTGGTCGGAGCCGCGCACCTCGTACGCACGCGGGCGGTGCGGGTCGCGGCGCAGGAACCCCTTGCGCTCGAGCGCCATCAGCTGGTGCGCGACCGAGGAGGTGCTGGAGAGCCCGACGGCCTGGCCGATCTCCCGCATGGACGGCGGGTAGCCCCGCCGCTGGACGGAGTCCCTGATGACCTCGATCACCCGGCGCTGCCGGTCGGTGAGCCCCGAGCTGTCCGCCCGGATGCCTGGAGGTCGGCCCGGCAGGGAGCGCTTGTGTCCCTCTGGACTGATGGCTTCGTTCATCGCGTGCACCGGCTCGTATCGGCCCTGGGAGCGGTCCTGGGCGGTCATGGTGGCACTGTCTGCGGTGGTGGTCACGTCGTCGGCCCCTCTCGATGGTCTCCCTGCTGCACAACGGTAGTTGCTTTCGAAAGGTTGCGCCAAACACACGTTCGAGTGAAAAAGTGTGGATTGCCGGACTTGATCATGCGTCCGGGTGTATGGCCAACGCGACGCTGGGCGGGCGAAGGGGCTGGTTGTTGTACTCTTCGCCGCCGGGGTGCGACCTCGTGGGTGCCGCCCCAGTCTGTCATCCGGCGTTCCGCGGAGCGGGGTCGGACCCTTCCTGTGCGGGAGCTCCGAGCCTCCTCCGTGCGGCGCCCACGGTATCCGTGCGGCGGGCTCGGGGATACGGCCGTGCGCCCGCGTGTTCCGCCGTGGCGACCCTGGGTGCCCGGTGTGCGGCTGTCCGTAGGCGACACGCGGGATTGCCTCACTGTATGGGCCAATTCCCACATCTAGTGGTTGGATGGCTGAAGCGGCCCACAGGTTGTGGTCCCCCGGGTCTTCGCGACTCTGGCGATCGCCTATGCTTGGGGCTGCTTCGCGGGGCCCGAGTGGTCTGGCGAGGCCGTTGAGTCTGCCGTGAGGAGGGTTGGAGATCATGCACTGCCCCTTCTGCAGGCACCCCGACAGCCGCGTCGTCGACAGCCGTACGACCGACGACGGCACGTCGATCCGCAGGCGCCGCCAGTGCCCGGACTGCTCCCGTCGCTTCACGACCGTGGAGACGTGTTCGCTCATGGTGGTCAAGCGGTCCGGAGTCACCGAGCCGTTCAGCCGTACCAAGGTCATCAACGGTGTGCGCAAGGCATGCCAGGGACGGCCTGTCACCGAGGACGCACTCGCCCAGCTCGGCCAGCGGGTCGAGGAGGCGGTGCGCGCCACCGGGAGCGCCGAGCTGACCACCCATGACGTGGGACTGGCCATACTCGGCCCGTTGCAGGAGCTCGACCTTGTCGCCTATCTGCGATTCGCCTCCGTCTACCGGGCGTTCGACACGCTCGAGGACTTCGAGGCCGCCATCGCGGAGCTGAGGGAGGCGACACGAGGCCCCGCCGCGGACGACGAAGACGCGGGAGCGGGGAGCCACGAGGACGGAGCCGGGCCCGGAGGAACCGTGCAGTTCCCCGAGCCGGCCCACGCCGCCGACTGACAGGCGGGCCGGAAACCGGGCGGAGGCCCCGGATCCGGTCGCGCGGCGGCGCAGTGAAGACCTGTTGCGGGCGGCAGCGTGAGCGTGCCCGCAACACCAGACAGAAACACGATGTCACGGGAACAACGTGGCATTTCAGGGCGTTTTCGCCCGTACATGGGAGGCGGCATGACAGAGACGGCGAGCGGTCCGGCACGAGGTTCCCGGGCCAAGGGAACCAAAGCCGTCAAGGGACTGCGCATCGAGCGCGTCCACACCACCCCCGGCGTGCATCCGTACGACGAGGTGGTCTGGGAGCGCCGTGACGTCGTCATGACCAACTGGCGCGACGGCTCGGTCAACTTCGAGCAGCGTGGCGTCGAGTTCCCCGACTTCTGGTCGGTGAACGCGGTCAACATCGTCACCAGCAAGTACTTCCGGGGTGCCCTCGGCACCCCGCAGCGCGAGGTCAGCCTGAGGCAGCTGATCGACCGCATCGTGCGGACGTACCGGAAGGCCGGAGAGGACCACAGGTACTTCGCTTCGCCCGCCGACGCCGAGATCTTCGAGCACGAGCTGGCATACGCCCTGCTGCACCAGATCTTCAGCTTCAACAGCCCCGTCTGGTTCAACGTCGGCACCCCGCAGCCCCAGCAGGTCTCCGCCTGCTTCATCCTGTCCGTCGACGACTCCATGGACTCGATCCTCGACTGGTACAAGGAAGAGGGGATGATCTTCAAGGGCGGCTCCGGTGCCGGCCTGAACCTCTCCCGCATCCGCTCCTCCAAGGAACTTCTGTCCTCCGGCGGCAACGCCTCGGGGCCCGTCTCCTTCATGCGCGGCGCCGACGCCTCCGCCGGCACCATCAAGTCCGGCGGTGCCACCCGCCGCGCCGCCAAGATGGTCATCCTGGATGTCGACCACCCGGACATCGAGGGCTTCATCGAGACCAAGGTGAAGGAGGAGGAGAAGATCCGCGCCCTGCGTGACGCGGGCTTCGACATGGACCTGGGCGGCGACGACATCACGTCCGTCCAGTACCAGAACGCCAACAACTCGGTCCGGGTGAACGACGAGTTCATGAAGGCCGTCGAGCAGGGCGGCACCTTCGGCCTGCGCGCGCGGATGACCGGCGAGGTCATCGAGGAGGTCCAGGCCAAGGCCCTCTTCCGCAAGATGGCCGAGGCCGCCTGGGCCTGCGCCGACCCCGGCATCCAGTACGACGACACGATCAACAACTGGCACACCTGCCCGGAGTCCGGTCGTATCAACGGCTCCAACCCGTGCAGCGAGTACATGCATCTGGACAACACGTCCTGCAACCTCGCCTCGCTGAACCTGATGAAGTTCCTCAAGGACGACGGCAAGGGCACCCAGTCCTTCGACGTCGAGCGCTTCACCAGGGTCGTCGAACTGGTCATCACGGCGATGGACATCTCCATCTGCTTCGCCGACTTCCCGACCGAGAAGATCGGCGAGAACACCCGTGCGTTCCGCCAGCTCGGCATCGGCTACGCCAACCTCGGCGCCCTGCTGATGGCGACCGGCCACGCCTACGACTCCGAGGGCGGCCGTGCCCTCGCCGGCGCCATCACCTCCCTGATGACCGGCGCGGCGTACCGGCGCTCCGCCGAACTCGCGGCGGTCGTCGGCCCGTACGACGGCTACGCGCGCAATGCCGACGCCCACTACCGCGTCATGGAGCAGCACGCCGACGCCAACACGGTGGCCGTCCGCATGGACGACCTCGACACGCCGATCTGGGCCGCCGCCACGGAGTCCTGGCAGGACGTGCTGCGCATCGGCGAGAAGAACGGCTTCCGCAACTCCCAGGCGTCCGTCCTGGCGCCCACCGGTACCATCGGCCTGGCGATGTCCTGCGACACCACCGGTGTCGAGCCCGACCTCGCCCTGGTCAAGTTCAAGAAGCTGGTCGGCGGCGGCTCGATGCAGATCGTCAACGGCACCGTGCCGCAGGCCCTGCGCCGCCTGGGCTACCAGGAGGAGCAGATCGAGGCGATCGTCGCCCACATCGCCGACAACGGCAATGTGATCGACGCCCCCGGCCTCAAGCACGAGCACTACGAGGTGTTCGACTGCGCCATGGGCGAGCGCGCCATCTCCGCGATGGGCCACGTCCGCATGATGGCCGCCATCCAGCCGTGGATCTCCGGCGCCATCTCCAAGACGGTCAACATGCCGGAGTCGGCGACCGTCGAGGAGGTCGAGGAGATCTACTTCGAGGCCTGGAAGCTCGGTGTCAAGGCCCTCGCGATCTACCGCGACAACTGCAAGGTCGGCCAGCCGCTCTCCGCGAAGACCAAGGAGAAGGACAAGGCCGGGATCGCGGAGAAGGCCGAGGACACGATCCGTACGGCGGTCGAAAAGGTCGTCGAGTACCGCCCGGTCCGCAAGCGCCTGCCCAAGGGCCGCCCGGGCATCACCACCTCCTTCACGGTCGGCGGCGCCGAGGGCTACATGACCGCCAACTCCTACCCGGACGACGGTCTCGGCGAGGTCTTCCTGAAGATGTCCAAGCAGGGATCGACCCTCGCCGGGATGATGGACGCCTTCTCCATCGCGGTTTCGGTGGGCCTCCAGTACGGCGTGCCGCTGGAGACGTACGTCGCGAAGTTCACCAACATGCGCTTCGAGCCGGCCGGTATGACGGACGACCCGGACGTGCGGATGGCGCAGTCGATCGTCGACTACATCTTCCGCCGCCTGGCGCTCGACTTCCTGCCCTTCGAGACGCGCTCCGCGCTCGGCATCCACTCCGCCGAGGAGCGCCAGCGCCACCTGGAGACGGGTTCGTACGAGCCCGCCGACGACGAGGTGGACGTCGAGGGCCTGGCACAGTCGGCGCCGCGTGCCCAGGAGCTGAAGGCGGTTGCGGCCGCCGCGCCGGAGGCCGCGACGGCCAAGCCCGCCCCGCGGCAGGCCCACACCAGCGCCGAGCTGGTGGAGATGCAGTTGGGCATCCACGCGGACGCCCCGCTGTGCTTCTCCTGCGGTACGAAGATGCAGCGGGCCGGCTCCTGCTACATCTGCGAGGGCTGCGGCTCGACCAGCGGCTGCAGCTGACGCCGGGCGCCCGCCGGGCGTGAGACGACACGCCGAGGGCGGTGGAACCGGGAGCCCCGGTTCCACCGCCCTCGGCGCTGTCCGTCAGGACTGCCGGGCCCGGCCCATGACCCTCGTGAAGATCGCGGGGTCGTCCTCGAAGCCGTGCAGACCGGGACGGAAGTCCCAGCCGCCGCCCTCCCCGCGCACGAACTCCGCGACCGTGCTCGCCGTGGCGGCGGGCACCGAGCGGAACTCGTCCTCGGCGAGCACGGTGTAGCCCTCGCGGACACGCACAGCAGGGTTGGCGACGCCCGAGAACGTACGGTCCATGCCGCGCTGCTGGATGACGACACCGACGATCACGCGCGCGTAGCGGTCGTCGAGCCGGTCGAGTTCGACCGTCATGACCTCGTCCCAGCCGAAGCCCTTGCCGTCCGTGCTGTCACGGTTGAGGTAGATCGTGCCGTCGGGCGACCGGCTGTCGAAGTGCACCACGTATGCTGGCGGTCCGTACGGATCGCCCGACAGATAGGTCGCGGCGACGAGATCCAGATCGGTGGGCGGCTGCCCGGCCGGACTCGGATCCCACTTCAGCGCGACCTCGACCTTGCGGATGCCTTTGCTGAGGCCGTTCAACAGGCTTCCCCTTCCCCGTTCCCGTTGCCTCCACCCCAACTGCGGGGACAACAGGGCTTTTTGTCCATCGTGCCACGCGCGCGGGGGAGCATGCGCGGGTACCGTCCGCCGGGGCCATGCCGGTGGTGCGGTCCCTGGCCTTACCATGGCGCGGTGCTGGTCAAGTGGATTCGCTGCACCGTGGTGGACCGCCGCGGTTTCGAACGGGGACAGCGGAAGTGGGCGGGGCTTCTGGGGGAGCCGGGGTTTCGCGGGCAGGGCGGCGGCTGGAGCCGGGGGCGTCCCGGGGTGGCGCATGTCTTCGCCTTCTGGGAGAGCCGTGCCTTCTACGACTCCTTCATGGCCCGTTCGCACGACCGGCTGGCCGCCACGCAGGCGGGCACCTTCAAGGATGCCCAGGTCAAACTGTTCGAGTACCGCTTCGATGTGAAGACGGGCTTCGAACCGCGCTTCACCGAAGCCGACCTGGTCCGGCTGGCGCTGGCCCGCGTCCACAAGGAGCGCGTGGACAACTTCACCCTGATGCAGGAGAAGGTCTGGAACCCCGCCATGGCCGGTTCGCCGGGCATGGTCCGCGGGCTGTTCGCCGAGGCCCCGGGGAACGAGTTCCTCGTGATGTCGATGTGGCAGTCGAGCGCCGAGCACGGCAAGTACCGCACCGAGCGGGTGGAACGGCTCGCCCTGCGCGCGCAGACGGAGGCCGATGTCGCCGCCCTCACGGGTGACATCGTGGAACTCGAACCCACCTGGACGGTTTGAATTCCGGACGCACCGGGTAACAGGGATGGGCGTGAAGCCGGGGTGGAGGCCGTGCGCGGCGGGGTGCGGAGGGGACGACTGGTGCAGGATTGATGTGATCTACGCCGTATGGAGCCCGTACGAGTGCTCGATCGGCGGCAACCCGATCTAGGGTTTCCTTCCATGGCAAGACCACGGCGCATCGTCCTTGTCCGGCACGGAGAGTCGGCCGGCAATGTCGACGACTCCGTGTACGAGCGTGAACCCGACCATGCGCTCCCGCTGACGGACCGCGGCTGGCGGCAGGCGGAGGAGACGGGCAAGGCCCTGCGGGAGATCTTCGGCCGCGAGCGGGTGAGCGTCTACGTCTCCCCGTACCGCCGCACCCATGAGACCCTCCGCGCCTTCCACCTCGACCCCGACCTCATACGGGTGCGCGAGGAGCCACGGCTGCGGGAGCAGGACTGGGGCAACTGGCAGGACCGCGACGACGTACGGCTCCAGAAGGCGTACCGGGACGCCTACGGCCACTTCTTCTACCGCTTCGCCCAGGGGGAGTCCGGCGCCGATGTCTACGACCGGGTCGGCGGTTTCCTGGAGAGCCTGTACCGCAGCTTCGAGGCCCCCGACCACCCGCCCAATGTGCTCCTGGTGACCCATGGGCTGGCCATGCGGCTGTTCTGCATGCGCTGGTTCCACTGGACGGTCGCGGAATTCGAGTCGCTGTCGAACCCCGGGAACGCGGAGATGCGCATGCTCGTTCTGGGGGACGACGGCAAATACACCCTCGACCGGCCCTTCGACCGCTGGCGGGACCCCGAGTCGTACGGGATCGGCCGTTAGGACCTGTCCGGCGGATCATGCCGGGGGCGCGGGGGCTAGAGTGGCAGCTCGATGACCGCACATTCCTCTCTCGACGTACGTCTGGAGCGTGCCCTCGCCAGCCTGCGCGGCCTGGCGGTGGGAGATGCGCTCGGCTCGCAGTTCTTCGTCCCCGACAACTATCCCCTCCTCAGACGCCGGGAGCTGCCGACGGCTCCCTGGCAGTGGACGGACGACACGGAGATGGCCTGCTCCGTGGTCGCGGTCCTGGCCGCGAAACGCCGCGCCGACCAGGACGCCCTGGCGCAGTCGTTCGCCCGGCACCACGACTTCGACCGCGGCTACGGCCCGGCCGTCGGACGGCTCCTGCGGCTCGTCCGGGAGGGCGGTGACTGGCGCGAGCTGGCCGCTGGCCTCTTCGACGGCCAGGGGTCGTGGGGCAACGGCGCCGCGATGCGCATCGCCCCGCTGGGCGCCTGGTACGCCGACGACCCCGAACAGGCGGTCCACCAGGCCGAGATCTCCGCCTACCCCACCCATCAGCACCGCGAGGCGGTCGTCGGCGCCATGGCCGTGGCCGCTGCGGCCGCGCTGGCCGGCGCCCCGGGCGGACCGCCGACTCCTACGGCGCTGCTCGACGGCGTCGTCGCCCTCGTCCCGAAGAGCGCCGTCGGCGCGGGCCTGCGGCGCGCCCGGGACATGCTCGACTACGGCGACGCCACCACCGTCGCGGCCGTCCTCGGGTGCGGTAGGCGGACGTCCGCCCACGACACCGTTCCCTTCGCCCTGTGGTCGGCCGCCCGGGCCCTCGGTGACTACGAGACCGCCTTCTGGACGACCGCGCAGGTCGGTGGCGATGTGGACACCACCTGCGCGATCGTGGGCGGGGTGCTGGCCGCAGGGACGGGGACACCACCCCCTGCGTGGGTGGCGCACACGGAGCGGCTGCCGGACTGGGTGCCCGGAGCCGCCTGACACGGTGTTCCGGGGCTCGGTCTTCCGTGGCTCCCGCTGACTCCGCTTTCCTGACTCCGCGTGTTCGGCGGGAACTCTGCGTGATGCCCACCCGTTCTTCTCTCATCCGCCGTGCGACGTACGGGTGCGCACGGGGCGGTGGAGGAGAAGGCGCGGGAGGTGGTCATGCCGTTGTGGCGTTCCGTACGGTCCGCGTGGCTCGGGTTGATGCTCGTCGCCCTGACGGCCGTGGCCGCCGCACTGCGGCGGCCACGACCTCCCACCCGCCCTGCCGGACCGGCCGGTTCTGCGTGGCGGGTCCGGCAGGGCGGGTCAGCCGAGCCCGGGACCCGCCGTGCCGGCGAGCGCCTCGAGGTCGCTCCTGCGGACCTTGATCACGAGCCCAGCCGTGACCAGGGCGAGCCCCGCCATTCCGACCGCCGGGACAAAAGCGGTGGAGATGCCGTGCGCGAGCACTTCGTGCCCCCAGGGCGCGGGCAGCTGGTGCGTCTTGGCGAACTCCGCCTTCTGCTGGGGCGAGCCCTCCGCCAGGAATTTCGGCAGCTGCTTCTTCGCCTCGTCCTTGCTGGCCGTGCCGAACACCGTCGTCAGGATGGACAGGCCGAGCGAACCGCCCACCTGCTGGGTGGCGTTGAGCAGACCGGACGCCGCGCCGGCCTCGTGCGGGCGACCCCGGAGACGGCGGTGACGGTCACAGTCGCAAAGTTCAGACCCATGCCGAAGCCGAACACCACCATCGGCGAACACTCCGAAGGCCCGGTTCCGTTCCGGGCCCTCGGGGAAGGTGGTGGTGATCAGCGCCAACGAGGTGGGCGACGCTATCGCGCCGCCCACGCCCTGCAAGGCACGTGCGGCGAGCAGTTGCCACGGCTCCTGGGCGAGGCCGCCGAGCAGGGAGGCGAAGGTGAACAGCAGGATGCGTGTCATGAACACCCGGCGGCGGCCCAGGATGTCCCCGGGCTGTGCGCCGAGGAGCAGCAGGCCGCCGAAGGTGAGCGTGTAGGCCATGACGACCCACGTGAGGTCGGTCGTGCTGAACCGCAGCGCGTCTTGAGGTTCCGAGTTCAGCTTGCGGGCTGATGACGTCCACCCGCTGTCCCCCGATCGGCGGCGAGTCGTGGAAGCCGGCGCGCACATTCTGCGGGCGCCGTACGCTCGAATCATGAGCGCCAACATCGGCAAACGTCTTCAGGAAGTGCGCAAGCGGCGTGGCCTGACCCAACGCCAACTGGCCAGCGAATCCGGCGTTTCCCTCTCCCTGATCCGAAAGCTGGAACAGGGGGAGCGCGCGGATACGCGCTTGGAGACCGCGCGCCAGCTGGCACAAGCATTGCGGGTGCCGACCACAAACCTCATTGCCGACCATGAGGAGGAGCGGCAGGCGGCTCCTGGAGCGGATGAGCGTTGGGAGGGAGTCCGGCGGGCGCTCGTGGCTCCGGTCCGCGCGGACGGGCCGAGTGAAGAGCCGACCGTGCACGGTGTGCGGGGCGCTCTGGAGTCGGCCCTGCCGTTGTTCTCCGGCGATCGTTTCGCCGAACTGAGCGTTCTTCTCCCGCCACTGCTGCGGGACGCCGACCTCATCGCCGAGCATGGCCCGGAGGGACGGGCCGTGCGAGTACGGCTCTCTCAGCTGACGGGTTGGTTGCTGACTCAGACTCGGCAGTTCGAAGCGGCAGACATTGCCCTGTCCCGGTCTCTTGAGGAGTCCTCGGACCGGCTTCAGGCGGCGGCGACGGTGAGCACGCAGTGCTGGCTGCTGCTGCGACGCGGGCGTCTGGCGGAGGTGCGGACATTGGCGACGCGGTGGGCGGACGAGGTGGAGCCGCGCATCTCGCGGGCGACCCCTGGGGAACTGAGCGCGTGGGGCTGGCTGCTGTTGCGGGCCTCCGCTGCCGCGATCCGCGACACCGGCCTGGAGCGGCCGAGGATGCCTTGCGCTACGCCAACTCGGCGGCGGTCGCGATGGGGCGGGAGTTCGCACCTCGCGACGACTTCTTGCAGGCTTTCGGCCCGGTCACAGTGGCCCTGAAGCGTGCAGAGAACGCCATGATCGTCGACAAGCCGGACCTCGTGCTCAAACTCTCGGCGCGAATTCCGACCGGCGGCATGCGGCCGACTTCCAACAACCGAAACCGTCATCTGCTGGATGTGGCAGAGGCGCATGCGCGTTCTCGTGACTACGCGAAGACGGTTGAGGTTCTTCAAGGAATCCGCGCGGACGCTCCTCAGTGGCTGCCGAACCAGCGCTACGCGCGGGACATCTTCGGCCAGGTGATCGCGCGTCGGCGTACCCTCACGCAAGAGATGCGGGACCTTGCCGACGCCATTGGGGTACCGCAACACCAAGGCGTTCGGCCCGCCTCCGGGCGGCGGTCACAAACCCGGACGCCACCCGCAGGTCAAACTCGTCCTGCTGATCGCATGCGGCACCCGCGGCATCGTCGATGCCCGTTTCGGACCACGCCGCGACAACGAAGTCGCCCTGGCCAAGCACCTGGCCACGGCCCCGACCCTGTCCAGCGGGCAGCTCGTGCTGATGGACCGGGCCTTCCACGGCCACGACATCCTCACCCGGATCGCCGCCGGCGGCGCCGACTTCATCGTCCGGACCCACGCCCACCACTGGCTGCCCCACCTGCGCGAACTGGCCGACGGCAGTTTCCTGTCCTGCGTCCCGGACCGGGCCTCCAGCCAGCGCCAGGCCGACTCCCGGTTCTGCAACCGGCGCATGCCTCCAGGCCACCCGCACGGCATCCCGTGCGGGTCGTGGACGCCGACATCACCGCCACCCCCGAACACGGACCGCCCCGCACCCGCCCGCTGCGGGTGATCACCAGCCTGCTCAACCCCGACGAAGCACCCGCCCAGCAGGTCGCCGCCGT
This sequence comes from Streptomyces sp. YIM S03343, assembly GCF_054729195.1. NCBI lineage: Bacteria > Bacillati > Actinomycetota > Actinomycetes > Kitasatosporales > Streptomycetaceae > Streptomyces > Streptomyces sp. YIM S03343. The sequence continues at coordinate 2,449,512 of NZ_JBPUKX010000001.1, read as the reverse complement.
CTACGCGGAACGCTGGAACAGCGAAACCAGCCTGTCCGAGGCCAAGATCCTCCAACGCGACCACCGGCCCCTGCTGCGCTCCCACAGTCCCGACGGCGTCACGCAGGAAATCTACCGACTGCTCATCACCCACCAATACCTGCAGTCCCAACGCGCCCGAGCCGCCCAGGCCAGCCTGGATCCCACCACCGGCCAGGAACTGGACCCCGACCGCATCTCCTTCACCGCCGTCCTGCGCACCACCCGCCGCTACCTGCACTACCTACCGACCACAGGACAGCCCCCGCTGAGCACCCTCGTCCGGGCCGAGGCCCTGGCCCAGCTCATCCCCCGCAGACCCCGCCGCGTCAGGCCCCGCGCCAGACAGGGACCCAACCACCGCGTCCGAGCCCCCGGCCCCGTGCCCACCGGCAATGTCACCTACACGATCACCATCTGCCGCCGAGACGAGACACCCCGCGTCACACCTCAACCACCAGCCAAATAGCGACGCGACGTTAGGTCCACAGACTGCCCGACTCGGCGGAAGCTTACGGGGCCATGATCACTCGCCCCATGGCAGCTCCAGCCCAAAGTCTCGGAGCCAACCTCTCGCCATCGTCGTCTTCGGATCGCGGATGGCGATTCCAAAGACGGAACTCGATTGCAGTTCCTCCCACGTCTCCGGTGATACTCGGCCATGAGCAGATTCGCCGAGGTCATCGTGTTGGCCAGCAGCGCAGAAGAGATCATGGAACCGCTGACCCAACCGGACCGCAACCGTAAGTGGTCTGGGCAATTTGCCGATATCGGGCATGGCCTGTTCGGCGGCTGGGCCATCGAGTTCGCGCGACGGAGCAACTGGGTCGGACTCCTGGAACACCTGGAGTCTCAGCCCTGGCCATCCCCGCACTCCGTACAGGTGCTGATCCACGACGAGGAAGATGACTGCTTCGGCTTGTGGATGATGCACGACGGCCGACTTGTGGAGGTGCCGCTGCCGCGCACCAGTCGCTACTTCTGGCGAAACCACTACACGGGCGAAGTCGATCCAGACTGCCCCGGCATTCTCATGCGCACGGACAAGTCCGGTGGCTCACCCGAAGGGGACTGAGTGCCGATTTCGCATTCACAAGTTCGCGATGCCACATGGTGGCGACATTCCGAGCGCTCATGATCGCGCAAGTGCTGGCCGTCATGCTGCCCCGTCCAGGCAGGCTGCCCCGGGGTCCGATACAGCAATGAAGTACAGCAACCTCCTCGCCCACGACCGACCGCCTCCAGACCCAAGCGCTCGGCTGACGTGCCTGGTAGACCTCAGCGACCGCCCCGCCCATAGTTCGCATCGAGAGGGTCGCAATCCGGTCCGCTCCCTCATGTCACACTCCTACAGCGCCTGCTGAGAGCGCATCGGACTTGGAGGCAGACATGACGACTCCACGCATTCGAAGAATCGCCGGCCAGATCATGTTCTGTGTCAGCCTGCTCTGGGCCTGTGGGGAGTCGATCTATGAAACCGGCATGTATCGCGTCGCCTCCAACCTGATGTTGATCGTCGGCGGGGTGACGCTTGTCGGCACGGCCCTCGATCACATCCGTCCCCGGCCGAAACGTCGCAGAGCGCACAAGCAGGATGCCGAGAACTGAACACCCGCCCCGCCTGCCCGCCGTGTGCCCGCCTGAGGGAGGCCCTGAGACGGCGGTACAGCAGCGAAGTACAGCAACCACAGCAACCGGTACCGTCCCGTAGCGTCCCTGTAGACCCGAAGCGCGGCCTGTATGACCGTCACTGACCGATCTATCTAGAGCTACGGTTCACAAGGTCACGCCACCCATGAGGCGGCTCGGCGACTGGCCGGGCCGTCTCAGTTTCCGTCTCATTCAGCTTCCATGGCGTGGTCCGTGTCGACGGTCCGGCCGGTCCCGGCGCCTCGTCCCCCCAATGGGCCACAGCCGAACTGCTCACCGGCGCCGTACACGCGGCTGCCGCTGCGGCGAACGTGCGCGTCCCCGATTCCGACGCCTACGGAACTGAACTCCTCGTCTTTGGCGACCAGTTGGTCGTGCGGCCATCTTGGCCTTCGCCGACGATGAGGGACCCACCGATGACGCGGTCGCCGCTTACGTGGCCAAGTACGTTTCCAAGGGGACCGCTGAAACCGGCGCAGGACTGGACTACCGCGTCACCAGCCCGGACGACATCCACGCGGCCGTCGTCACACCCCACGTACGGGCCCTCATGGTCACGTGCTGGCGCCTGGGCGGCCTGCCGGGACTGGAACTCCTCCGGCTGCGCCCGGACAGCTCATTCACCACTCCGACCACGGCTGTCAGGGCGGATTCAATCGGTCGTTGCAACACCTCGTCCTCGGAGGTGTTGATGGGCAGGCCGGCGGGATCGATGGCGGCGTTGAACGGACGGTCGCCGATGAAGTCTCCGGGTGCGCCAGCGCTTCGGCGGGAAGTAGAACGCCAGTTCTGGCGGCAGATCGCGAAGGGGCTGCTTGCCGAGGAGGCGGCAGCTGCGGTCGGCGTATCCCAGGCGGCGGGTTGCAGGTGGTTCCGTCACGGTGGCGGCATGCCACCAATGGATCTTGCTCCGCAGTCCGGCCGGTACCTGTCCTTTCACGAGCGTGAAGAGATCGCGCTCCTCAAAGCACAGGGCATCGGAGTCCGGGAGACCGCGCGACGCCTCGGCCGCGATCCATCGACGGTATCCCGCGAGCTGCGCCGCAACGCCGCGACCCGCGGCGGCCGACTGGACTACCGGGCTTCGGTCGCGCAGTGGAAGGCCGACCTTGTGGCCCGGCGCCCCAAGACAGCAAAACTGGCCGCGAACGACCGGCTGCGGGACTACGTGCAGCAAAGGCTTTCCGGCCAGGTCAGCGGCCTGTCCGGGACGGTACTGGGGCCGGATGGCCCGCGGTGGAAAGGGAGGAACAAGCCGCACCGCGGCGACCGCCAATGGGTCATGGCGTGGAGTCCGGAGCAGATCGCGAACCGGCTGAAGGTCGACTTCCCCGATGATGAGTCCATGCGGATCAGCCATGAGGCGATCTACCAGGCCCTGTTCATCGAAGGCCGGGGAGCACTCAAGCGTGAGCTCGTTGCCTGCCTGCGCACCGGCAGGGCCCTGAGGGTGCCTCGTGCCCGGTCCAAGCGGAAGGCGTGGGCCCACGTCACACCGGAGGTGCTGATCAGCGAACGGCCGGCCGAAGCCGACGACCGCGCCGTACCGGGACACTGGGAAGGCGACCTCCTGATCGGACTTGAGCGATCGGCAATCGGCACGCTGGTCGAGCGCACGACCCGGTACACGGTGCTTGTCCATCTGCCCCGCCAGGACGGCTACGGTGTCGTCCCCCGCACCAAGAACGGACCGCCGCTGGCCGGTTACGGCGCGGTGACGATGAAAGACGCGCTTGCGGCGACGATCAGCACCCTGCCCGAGCAACTATGGCGGTCGCTGACCTGGGACCGGGGCAAGGAGTTGTCGGCGCACGCCCAGTTCACGATCGAGACCGGCGTCCCGGTTTACTTCGCCGATCCACACAGCCCCTGGCAACGCGGCACGAACGAGAACACGAACGGCCTGCTGCGCCAATACTTCCCGAAAGGAACCGACCTTTCTCGATGGGTGGCTGAGGATATCGAGGCGGTCGCAGCCACGCTCAACAGCCGCCCTCGCAAGAGCCTCGGCTGGAAGACACCCGCCGAAGCCCTCAACGACCATCTACTATCGATCAAATAAGGCGGTGTTGCATCCACTGGTTGAACCTGGCCAGTACACGTCGAACTCCTGGACTCACAGCCTCGGCTACCGGGGCCACATCCTTACCAAATCCCGCCGTTACTCCACCACGTACGGCGCACTGTGCGAGGAACGAGCCGAATACCAGCGCGGTGACACACAACCGACCGACAACCAGGCCGTCATTACAGAGTCGAACTGGCGCTACTTCGGCTCTGGATACACCGCCGGTGCTGCCCGGCTCGCCGCTGGCATTGCCGAGGATATCGCCGCAAGCCGCGAACTGGCCCGTGAGGAAAAGGCGGATCGGGGGTTTGAGGCATGAGCCGGAAACGGGTCGAGCATCGGGCTGACGGATCCACTGTCGAAGTTTGGCGTACGGCTGACTGGGGGCCTGCCGAACGCAGGCGGCTTGCCCGGCTCCTCTTCAGACACCTGGCGGAGAAGGAAGGCAATGCAACCGAGAGGAACGAGAGTTGGCGGGTCGGAACGTGACCACGACACGGGGCGCGAAGGCTGAGGTAGCCGTATCAGAGAACGACCCCGGAGAGACGTTGGCGCGCACTCCGGGGTCGGGCCAACCGACAGGCTGGCCTGCCAGTCGCGAAGGGACTGACATGACCCATACTCTCACGTCCGCCGTCCAGGTTGTGGGCACGGCCGTCAAGGGTGCTCAGCTCCGGGCCGTCGACTACCTCAGGGTGTCGACCGAGGAACAGGCCAAGGGCTACGGCATCGCCTACACGGGTAAGAAGACGGCGCAGTACATCCAGAAGAAGGGGTGGCACCACATTGCCACCTATGCCGACGAGGGCGTGAGTGGGAGTCTCGAAGCACATGAGCGGGACGACCTGAAGGGGCTCATGCAGGATGTCCGGCAGGACCCCCGGCCCTTCGATGTCGTGGTCGTCCCTGAAGGCCGTGCGATCGGTCGAACCGGTCGGGCCTTTTGGCGTTGGGTCTGGGAACTTGAAGATCTTGACGTCTATGTCGCCGTTGTAAAGGGCGACTATGACAACACAACCGTCGACGGTCGTAAGAAGATGCGTAAGGATGCCGACTACGCGGAAGAAGAGCGTGAGGTTATCCGAGAACGCACCCAGGGTGGTGTTCAGGAAAAGGCGGAAGAAGGCGGTTACACGGGCGGTACCGTCCCATATGGGTGGCGAGTCCAGGTAACTCGTTCCGGAGCGCCGTGGTCGAGTGAGAATCTGAAATGCCGCATGATGTCACGTGCTGTGCTTGAGGGTGTCCAGGTCTTCAGGGATGTCGAGTCAAGGGATTCCCGGTACGGTCGTGGTGCAAAAGTTGACTCCGACGGAAACCCGCTTTACGGGGCGACGGTCACGATTCGTCTGGATCCTGTGCTAGACGAAAAGCAAGTGGAGAAGCTGAAGAATGCTGCTGAGAAGATTACAAAGCGACGCTCCCCACGAAAGGGGAAGAATGTTTACCCGCTCTCCATGAGGATTGAAAGCCTTTGCGGCTCTTACTATGTGGGTCGAGTGCAATCCTCCACGGGTGAGCGCACCTACGTCTGCTCCGGGAAGCAACCGAAGTACGCTGGAGCTCCCGTGTGTAAGTGCAGTCAGATCAACGCCGAGCAGATTGAGGCTGAAGTGTGGGGCCGCACTGCCAAGATCTTTGGAGATCCCGAAGAATTGGTGGCCCTCGCCTCCGAGTGGATTGATGTGACGCTCGGGGGTAACTTGGAGCACGAAGACCGAATCGAAGACCTCGATCGCAATATGACGGTACAGGAAAAAGCGATTGCTGTCGTCATGGGGATGACGGCGAAACAGGCTGCAGAGATGGGCCTGGAAGGTCATGCAGCGCAAGAGCTGATTGCGGCCGCCGTCAAGCCGCTCACCGAGGAATTGGCGCGGCTCAAGAAACTCAAAGATGAAGCCGTTGCCTGGCAGATGGAAACCCTTGCGGCCGAGCAGAGGGCGCGAGACCTGCGGTCGCTCGCCGAGCTGGCCCGTACAGAAATGCCCAGCATGCCGCCAGAAGATCAGGCTGGGGTGATCGACCTCGCAGACATCAGGGTTCGAATTCAGGGGACGGTGCCGGTAAGAAGGGCTGGCAAGGAATGCTCAGTGGGTGCGTCGTTCCGGGAAATGGGCCTGGGCATTCCCGTAGTTGTTACCGATGATGCCTGGGCTCGGATTGAGCCGCTGGTGAAGAAGACTGGTCGGGGTTCTGGAAAGAAGACCGATCTGCCTCTCAGGGATGCCGTCGAAGCCATCTTGTGGAAGGGGCGCACGGGGGATGGCTGGAGCGAGGCTGCTGCTCGCATGCAGCGAGGCGCGAGCAAGTCCCTTATGTCGCGCTGGTCAAGGTGGGCTTACGACGGGACTCGGGGCCGTGTGGTGGCCGCTCTCGCTGGTGCTGAAACCGTTCCGGTGCCGATCATGTCCACAGCCGTTGGCCTGCCTGACCTGGAGATCTCCGGGGCCGTTGAACCGCGCCTCCTTTTGGAGGACTCTGAGACTCATGACCAAGCGGGTGCGTCGAGTACCACCATGAGTTGGCAGGCCGCGATGACGGTGAGCGCGATGCCGGGATGCCCGTCCCGGCGGGCCGCACCCGGCTTCTGTTCCTGAATCAACTGAGAGGTTGTCACTATTGGGTCCCTCACGAGTACGTTAGTGAACGCATGCGTTCACTGTCTGGACCACCTTAATGAGTCCCTCATAGAGAACGCAAGCGTTCACTTAAGTCGTTGTCGCGCGGTGTCTCCCCCCTTGTCTCCGCGTGGCACCTCCCCCGTCCCGCACGTTTCCGCTCCCCCTGTCCGCTGGAGAAACTCAGATGATTACCTCGCGCTGGACGGCCGCTCCCGCTCATGCGGCCTCCCTTCGCAGGCGCGGCGCCGTACTCGAACGCGCCATCCTCGACGCCGCGCTGGAACAGCTCAGCACGGTCGGATGGAAGGGCCTGACCATGGAGGGGGTCGCGGCCGCCGCCCAGACCGGCAAAGCCGCGGTCTACCGGCGCTGGCCCTCCAAGGAGGACCTCGTCGCTGACGCCCTTCAGGCCGGGCTGCCGCGTTTCGACGCGGCACCCGATCTCGGCGGTGTGCGTGAGGATCTGCTGGAACTCTGCCGCCAGGCGCGCGGGGCGATGTACTCACGTCCCGGATTCGCACTGCGCTCGGTCATTCACGAATGCGACCCGGCACAGGCCGAGCGTTTCCATGGGGTGATCTTCGAGGGGCTCCTGGAACCGGCCACCAGGCTGCTTCGCGAGGTCGTCGACCGTGGCATCGAGCGGGGAGAGGTGCGTCCCGATGCGTCGAACAGCTTTGTCTACGACGCCATCCCGGCCATGATGATGTACCGCGCCAAGGTGTGCGGGAGCGAATGGACCGAGGCTGACATCGAGGAGATGGTGGATCAGCTGATGCTGCCGCTGCTGCGACCGGTCACCCGCTGACGAAGAGTGGTGCACACCGCACACCCGCTCGGGGAAACCTGGGTGTCGCGGGGGGATCCAGGCGGCGTACGCTATGGGCGCCATGCCGTACGAACCGCCTACTCACACCGTTGAGCGCTCCCTCCGTGCCACGACCGGGGCGAAGGTCATCGCCGGTGTCGACGAGGTGGGGCGCGGCGCGTGGGCCGGTCCGGTCACCGTCTGCGCGGCGGTCACGGGACTGCGTCGCCCCCCTGAGGGGCTCACCGACTCCAAGCTGATCACCGTGCGGCGGCGTACCCAGCTCGCCGAGGCACTGCGCACGTGGGTCACGTCGTACGCGCTGGGCCACGCCTCACCGCAGGAGATCGACGATCTGGGGATGACGGCTGCGCTGCGGCTCGCCGCGGTGCGCGCCCTGGAGGCCCTGCCGGTCCGGCCCGACGCGGTGATCCTCGACGGGAAGCACGACTACCTCGGTGCCCCGTGGCAGGTCCGTACGGTCGTCAAGGGCGACCGGTCCTGTGTGGCCGTCGCGGCTGCTTCCGTGATCGCCAAGGTTCAGCGCGACAAAATGATGGCCGAACTGGGTATGGAACATGCAGACTTCGGTTTTGCGGACAATGCCGGGTATCCGTCGCCCGTGCACAAGGCCGCGCTGGAGGAGCGGGGACCCACCCCGTATCACCGGTTGACGTGGGCGTATCTCGATGCGCTGCCCCAGTGGCGGCACCTCAAGAAGGCCCGCAGTTGGGCGGACCGAGGCGGTCCGGAGATCGAGGGGCAGCTGGGCTTCGACTTCTGATCGTTCCGTTTCGCACTCATGTGCCACCCGACGGCGCGATCCGCGCCGACGTTTGATAGACATCAGCTCATGCCTCTCATTCCCGAGGAGCCTCAGATTCACGAGAGTGCCCAGGGTCCCCGCGCCACTCCGGCCAGTGGCCGTACCGCGCCGACCCCCCGCCCTGTACCCGGCCCGCGCCCCGCGGCTCCGTCGCGTCCGGGTCGTCCCGGACCTCTCCGGCCCACGCCTCCGGCGCAACGCACGCCGCGCGACGTGGCACCGGCCAAGCCCGGACCCAAGGGTCCGGCCGCTCCCTCCCCGTCCTCCGCTGCTTCCGCGACCCCGCAGATCCAGCTGATCCCGGCCACGGTCGGCGGTGCGCTCGACGCCGCCGAGGAAGCCGTGGACCTGCTGCTGGAATCGGGCCGTTCCCCGGGTGAGGTGCTGGTGATCACCACCGGCGAACCGCACCCGTGGGCCGCGCACGAACTGTCCTTCGGCGAAGCCGCCTACTGGGCGCAGCACGACGCGGGCGACGACGTGTTCTACACGGACGCCGCCGGTGTCGGACGTGCCGCGCCGCGTGCCGTGGTCGTCGTCGCCGTCAACGGCGACGACACCGCTGCCGTCACAGCCCTTCCGCTGGCCCATGCCAGGGCTGGTGCCCTGCTGATCGTCTGCGGCGACCCGCAGCAGATCAACTCGGTGCTGGGCGCGGGCGTCTGAGCGTCTCCGCGGCCCGGGGACGCTCGGGGGTGTGACGGAAGGTGCCGCCGAGGCGGCACCGGCACAGAGCGGCCTTCGGCGTGCCCGGACGGCCGGCGGCCGGGCATCCGCAGGCCTGCCGTCCGGCATCCGCGCCGCGCCTGTCGCCCGCGCCCCGGAAACTCGCTGAGTACCCGTGGGCCGGAATCGGCGCGCGCCCGACGCACTGTGACACGCGCATCCGCACGGCGTTCCGCGCCACCCTCGGGGCAGGGTGTCCTGTGCCCGGCAGCCGGACGCGGTGGATGGTTCCCGCTGTTCCGAGAGTGACGGCGCGCGGGTACGGCCGACGCTCGCTGCGTTCATGTCTTGAAGGCGGCGCGGGCCCCGTCCGGCGCCTGCAGGGCACAACCAGCCGACGTACGGGGCGGCCGGCCGCGTGCCCTGGCTGCCTGCCGTCGCTTCACCACGGCCTCAGCCCCAGCCGCAGCCGGGGCTGCGGCCGTGGCCGTGGCCGAAACGGGGACCTATCTCACCTGGCGGCCGCGCGCCGCAGGACCTCGGACACGGCACCGCCGGTGCGCGGCAGCGGGGGAGGCATCTCCGACAGCGCGAAGGGTTCGGGCGACGAGTGTGCGTTCGGACGGCGACCGCCGCGGCCCTCGCCGAGCACGTTCCAGCCGTCGTTCGTCAGCGTGATGTACGCCCCGCAGCGCAGCCCGTGCAAGGTGCACGCGTCACGCAGTCCCCACATCCATGCGCCGTCCTCCTCCGTCCAACCCGGTTCGCCCTCGCGGCAGTAGACCAGCACCGCGGTGCGCACGGGGGTCCGGCGCCGCAGGTCGTGCGGGATGATCCGGCGCAGCTGGGAGAGCAGCGCGTTGCGGAACATCCAGCCGTCGACAGGGGTGGGACGGCGGACGAACGAGGCGCTGGCCAGCAGCCGCTCCTCGGGATCGAGGACGGCCACGATCGCGGTCGACGGTCTGGGGCGGTGCCGGGAGTGCAGGCCGCTGACCACTTCACGGGGATTGCTCAGCAGCGGGATCCCGGCGGAGGCCCACTCCGCGGGCTCCAGCAGACGGCTGGCGGAAGCGGCGGACGCGGACGTCGACAGGGATGCCGCTGAGGACGGAGTGAATCCGAAGGTCACGTTCCTCCCTTCGGCTACGCGCCCACACTGCGGGCGAGGGGTCGGATTCGGGGGCGCACACCGCAGCAGGGCTCAACCTGGTCACGGCCGGGCCGTGCGGGGAGCGGACTTCAATTCTTGCTGTCGAACTGAGATGCGGCAACGAGCAATTGGGACCACTGGAAATTATCTAGTGATGTGTGGCAAATGTTCTTACCCAGCCTGCCCTCCGGAGATGCCCGGTGCGGGCGGGCGGTGCCATCCGGGCGACGGATCAGCCTCGCACGGCGAGGACCAGCGGCAGCACCTCCTCGGCACCGGACCGCAGAAGCATCCGGGCCGCGACGGCGAGCGTCCAGCCGGTTTCCGTGTAGTCGTCCACGAGGAGCAGGGGGCCCCTGGCTTCGGTGAGCGCCGCCGCCAGGGCGGGTGGCACGGTGAGGGCACCCTCCAGCAGCTTCAGCCGCTGAGCGCTGTTGCTGCGCGGGACCGGCGCGGTGTCCGCCTCGTACGCCACCGAGCCCAGCAGCGGCAGCCGTCCGACCTCCGAAATGCGCATGCCGAGGGAATGGATGAGCTGCGGCCGGGTCCGGGAGGAGAGGGTGACGACGCCCACCGGGCGGGGTCGGGCGTCGGCCGCTTTGGAGGCCCAGCCGCCCGGCCCCTTGGCCCAGTCCGCCAGCACGTCCACCACCGCCCGCGCCACATCGTCCGGCACCGGGCCGTCGGCGGCCCCGGGTGCCAGCAGCGGCCGGAGCCGATTGCCCCAGCCGATGTCGGACAGGCGTCCCAAGGCCCGCCCCGCGGCAGCCTGTTCGCGGGGCGGAATACGCCCCTTGAGGTTGATGCCGATCGCCGGCAGACCCGTCGGCCACATCCGGCGCGGCTCCACCTCGACGCCTGCCCGGCCCAGATCGGCGAGCGCGGCATCCACCGCCGCCGCGGAGGTGTCCGCCGTGAAGCGGGCGCCTGCGCAGTTGTCGCAGCGGCCGCACGGCTTGGCGCCCTCGTCGTCCAGCTGGTGCTGGAGAAACTCCATCCGGCAGCCCGTCGTCGCCGCGTACTCCCGCATCGCCCGCTGCTCGGCCGTCCGCTGCCGTGCCACCCAGGCGTACCGTTCGGCGTCGTACGCCCACGGCTGCCCCGTCGCCACCCAGCCGCCCTTGACGCGCCGGACCGCGCCGTCGACGTCCAGGACCTTGAGCATGGTCTCCAGCCGGGAGCGGCGCAGTTCCACCAGTGGCTCCAGCGCGGGCAGCGACAGCGGCCGGTCCGCGCCGGTGAGGACGCCGAGAGTGCGGCGCACCAGGTCCTCGGGCGGGAAGGCGAGCGACGCGAAGTACTCCCAGATCGCCTCGTCCTCCCTGCCCGGAAGGAGCAGCACCTCGGCGTGCTCGACTCCGCGGCCGGCGCGGCCGACCTGCTGGTAGTAGGCGATGGGCGAGGACGGTGAGCCCAGATGCACCACGAAACCGAGATCGGGCTTGTCGAAGCCCATGCCCAATGCGGAGGTGGCGACCAAGGCCTTGACCCGGTTGGCGAGCAGATCGTCCTCGGCCTGCTGACGGTCCGCGTTCTCCGTCTTTCCCGTGTACGCCGACACCGTGTGACCGCGCTCCCGCAGGAAGGCCGTGACCTCCTCGGCGGCGGCCACCGTCAGGGTGTAGATGATCCCGGAGCCGGGCAGTTCGTCGAGGTGGTCGGCGAGCCAGGCCATCCGGTGGGCCGCGTTCGGCAGCCGCAGCACCCCCATCCGCAGGCTCTCCCGGTCGAGCGGTCCGCGCAGCACCAGCGCGTCCGACGAGACGCCCGTGCCCAGTTGTTCGGCGACGTCCGCCGTCACCCGGGCGTTGGCGGTGGCCGTGGTGGCGAGCACGGGCACGCCCGGCGGCAGTTCGGTGAGCATGGTGCGCAGCCGCCGGTAGTCGGGGCGGAAGTCGTGTCCCCAGTCGGAGATGCAGTGCGCCTCGTCCACGACGAGCAGACCGGTGGCCGCGGCGAGCTCGGGCAGCACCTGGTCGCGGAAGTCGGGGTTGTTCAGCCGCTCCGGGCTCACGAGCAGCACATCCACCGCACCGGCCGCGATCTCCTCCTGGACGGTGTCCCACTCCTCGGTGTTGGCGGAGTTGATCGTCCGGGCGTGGATACCGGCGCGCGCCGCTGCGTCCACCTGGTTGCGCATCAGCGCGAGCAGCGGGGAGACGATCACGGTCGGCCCGCTGCCTCTGGCCCTCAGCAGCGAGGTCGCCACGAAATAGACCGCGGACTTGCCCCAGCCGGTGCGCTGCACGACCAGTGCCCGCCGCCGCTCGGCGACCAGCGCCTGGACGGCCCGCCACTGGTCCTCACGCAGCCGCGCCGCCCCCGTACCGTCGCCGACGAGCCGGGCGAGGACCGCGTCGGCCTCTGTCCTGAGATCCGCGTCGTTCGTGTGCTGCTCCATGCCCCCATCCAACAGGACGCCACTGACAAGCACCGGCCACGGCCCTCGCCGGTTGTCGTGTTCTTGATCGAACTTATCCACAGGCTCCGACGCGATCTTGGGAATCGCGAGATCGTCGGCGCATGACGAATCACAGCGAAACGACTGGATCCTCGGAAAACGGTGACATCGCCGGACGTGACGGGCACGGCGCGCGTGATGCGGGTCATGGGCGTGACGGCCATGGTGGGCACGGTGGGCTGGACGGGCACGGTGGGCAGGGCGGGAGTGCGGGTGACGGCGACGGCGCGTTGTACGACGTGCACTCCACGACGCACCAGGTCACCCTGCGCACGCCGGGCGAACTGGCGGACGCCCTGCCGTACCTCCTCGGATACCGTCCCGAGGACAGCATGGTCCTCGTGGCCCTCCATGAGGAGGACGGACGCGGCAGGCTCGGCGGACGCGCCCGGCTCGGTATCCCCGGGAACGCCGACGACTGGGCCGCGGCCACCCGGCAACTGGTCCAGGGCCTGGTCACGGGCAGCGAGCGCAGAGGAACACGCCCCGCTCAGATGGTCGCCTACGTCTGCCAGGAACCGGCGGACGGTGAGTCGGGGCGCGCGACCATGGAACGGCTGCGCCCGCTGGCCCAGTTGCTCCGCACCGAGTGCGGCCGACTCGACATCCCGGTGATCGAGGCGCTGTGCGTCTCCGACGGGCGCTTCTGGTCGTACTGCTGCGAGCAGGAGGCATGCTGCCCGTCCGAGGGAACGCCGATGGGCCTGGCCGGCACCTCCGTGCTGGCCGCCGCCGCGGCCTACGCCGGGGTCCAGGTCCGCGGCTCCCTCAGCGGGCTGCGGTCCAGGCTGATGCCCTGGGAGTGCGCTGCCGCGCTGGATCAGGAGAGCGCGCTCGACACAGCGGCGCGGACCCTGGTCCCACGGATCGTCGACGACGGGGCGCGCGCGGACGTGGCACGGGAGACCATGGTGCTCGCCGAACGCCTGGTGAACCGCTTCGCGGCGGCCTCGTCCGTGTCCGGCACGCTCCCGGCGGACCTCCGCGACGACGAACTGCTGGCGCATGACGAGGCGGCCACGCTCATCCTCGGCCTCCAGGACCGTACGACCCGTGACCGCGCCGCCGAGTGGATGGAGGGCGAGGAAGCGCCTCCGGCCCTGCGACTGTGGCGTGCGCTGGCCCGTCGCTGCGTCGGGTCCTACGGCGAGCACGCGGCGGCGCCGCTCACCCTCGCCGGATGGGTCGCATGGTCGACCGGTGACGACATCGAGGCCCGGGAGGCCTTCACCATGGCTCTGGCGGCTGATCCCGACTACCTCTTCGCCCGTCTGCTCCACCAGGCGTGCAACCAGGGCCTGGACCCGGAGTCCGTCCGCCGTTGCCTCCGCACGGAACGGGGCGGGCGGACGCAGACGTCAGTGAGCGGGGAAACCACGGGACCGGAAGGCACGGGACCCGAAGGCACGGGACGGGCAGGCATGGGACCGGAGAGCGCCGGGCCGGATTCCGGGCCGGTGAGCGGGGAGGCCGACGGGCCGGGCGGAGGAGGCAGGACCTCAGCCTGGCGCGGGACGACGAGGCGGACCGGGCCCGGTCCGCAGACGACGGCGACCGCCAGGTCGTGCGCCGACGCCGATGCCGGCCTCCTGGCCCGCCGCCGACGCCTCGCACGCCGTCGGGCGGAAGCCGCCGTCCTCCGCCCTCGCACCGCGCGCACCGTCGGGCGGCAGACGCGCCGCACACCCGCTGGCGGCCCCACCCACCCCGGCCCTGCCTCGCCCGGTGCACAGCGCAGGCGCACCTCAGGACCGGACGACGTGAGGCATGGTGGTGTCGGCTCCGGCGGCCGAGGACGGGCGTCCGCCGACCCGGACGGCTCGCGTCCCGTGAGCGAGAACGACACCGCTGAAGGGGAGGTGTGACCGGCCGACATGATGTGCGGGTCACGCGAGTGGTGCGGCCGGCCCCTCGGGCATCGAGCCGTGGCCGGGGCAGGGCGACTCCGCGTCGGCTCCGGACACGTCCGGGCGTGAACCGGATGACGGGCGGCGGCAGGTGTCCGCAGGGAGCACCGCCGCCCACCCGCCGCCCCGACCAGGCGCGGACCCGCTGCGGAACGATGCGGATCAACCATCGAAGCGATCGGCGAAGAGAGTGTTTATCGTCAGGAAGACGACTATGATCGCGGCATGCCCTACGACCCGTCAGCCTTTCCGCCCTTTGCCGTCACCGTGGACCTGGTCGTGCTGACCGTGCGCCGCCATGCCCTCTGTGCGCTGGCGGTGCGCAGGGGGGAAACGCCCTACCAGGGACGCTGGGCACTGCCCGGCGGATTTGTGCGGGCCGACGAGGATCTTGCCCAGGCGGCGGCGCGCGAACTGGCCGAGGAGACCGGGCTGCGCGCCCACGACCCCGCCGCCCCCGTCCAGGACAACGGCGCCCACCTGGAACAGCTTGCCACCTACGGCGATCCCGACCGGGACCCCCGTATGCGCGTGGTCAGCGTCGCCCACCTCGCGCTCGCCCCCGACCTCCCGGCACCCCGGGCGGGCGGCGACGCCAGCAACGCGCGCTGGGCGCCGGTCGAGGAACTGCTGCAACAGGGCGGATACGGACGGGACGGCGAACAGGCGGCCCCCCTCGCCTTCGACCACGCCCAGATCCTCTCCGACGGGGTCGAGCGGGCCCGGTCCAAGATCGAATACTCCTCGCTCGCCACTGCCTTCTGCACTCCTGAATTCACGGTCGGTGAACTGCGCCGGGTCTATGAAGCGGTCTGGGCCGTGGCTCTCGACCCGCGCAACTTCCACAGGAAGGTGACGGGGACGCCGGGCTTCCTGGTCCCCACCGGGGGCACGACCACACGCCAGGGCGGCCGCCCCGCCCAGTTGTTCCGCGCGGGCGGCGCCACCCTGCTCAACCCTCCGATGCTGCGCCCCGAGGTGTGACGGGGGAGGACCACGCGGTGAACCGCGGTCCTGAACTGGCGAGCACACATCGCCTGCCACGTCGCGTATGCCCCGAAAACCGAACATAGCGCGCTATCTTGCTGCGGGTGATCCAGGCGATCGGACTGACCAGCACCCCCCGCAAGGAGCATCCCCCCGCCGTCGACGACGTCTCCTTCGAGGCGCACACAGGCCATGTCACCGCGCTGCTGGGAGCACCGGGCGCGGGCAAGTCGACGGCGCTGCGGCTGATGCTCGAACTCCAACAGGGCCGCGGAATGACGTACTTCAGGGGCCGCCCCCTGCACCGCATCCCCCATCCCGCGCATGAGGCCGGAGTGCTGCTGGGCGATGTGCCCGGCCACCCCGCTCGCACAGTGCGCGGCCATCTGCGCATGCTGTGCGCGGCGGCGGGCGTTCCGGCCCGCCGCGCCGATGACGTCCTCGAAGAAGTGGGCTTGGTCAGCCTGCGCGGTGAACGCCTGGACACCTTGTCCCGCGGCATGGACCGCCGCCTCGGGCTCGCCTGCGCGCTGCTGCCCGACCCGCACGCCCTTGTGCTCGACGACCCCGCGGACGGTCTCTCGGTCGGTGAAAGCCGCTGGCTGCACGGCATGCTCCGGGCACATGTGGAGCAGGGCGGCACCGTCCTGTTCGCCACCGCGGACCCCAAAGAGGCTGCCCGCACCGCCGACCGGGTCGTCACCCTCGACCAGGGCAGGCTGGTGGCCGACCAGGAGGCCCGCGACTTCGCGCGCACCCGGCTCCGCCCCCGCGTGGCCGTCCGCAGCCCGCACGCCGCCCGTCTCGCGGTACTGCTCACCAAGGA
This sequence comes from Streptomyces sp. YIM S03343, assembly GCF_054729195.1. Classification (NCBI taxonomy): domain Bacteria; kingdom Bacillati; phylum Actinomycetota; class Actinomycetes; order Kitasatosporales; family Streptomycetaceae; genus Streptomyces; species Streptomyces sp. YIM S03343. The sequence goes on along the minus strand of NZ_JBPUKX010000001.1, from coordinate 2,433,518 downwards.
GGCCCGGAGCGCCCGGTGTTCCGTCGAGGTGGTCCGGGAGAACGGCAACCGCCTCTCGGTCTACGGCAGTACGTGTGCCGATGTCGGTGAGGCCGCGTTCCGCCACGGCATCCTCGTCCACCAGCTCGCCGATGAAGTCGGAGACATGGGGCCGGGCGCCGTCGGAGAGTCCCCGGGGCACGACTCGACCGGACCGGATGCCCAACTGCCCGCGTCGCATGTGCTGCCCGCGCGGCATGTGGTGCCCTCGCCGCATGTGCTGCCCACGTCGTTTGTGCTGCCTGTATCAGGTGGGCTGCCTGCGTCAGGTGTGCGCCCCGAGCCTGCTTCGCTGGATGCAACGGATGCGCTGGATACGTCGTATGTGTCGGGCGCCCGGCCGCCGACACGGGTGCCCGCCGCGCTGGGCGCGACCGACACGGCGGACCCACCGCGCACTCCCGATCCGTCGGTACCGGCCGTGAGCGCGCCACTGCCCGCCGGGGCCCCGCAGCCGTCGCCGAACCCCCAGCCCGCCGAGGAGCCTCGGGCCGCCGCCACGCCCCATGACCCCGACGGACCTCAGCCGACCGGCACCGGGCTCTCACCGACACTCGTTCTCCCTGCGACGACCGGCATCGCCGACGATGACCTGTCCCCGCTCCCACCTCCCATCGCCGTCCGCCCGGTACGCAGTCCCCTGCGCCCGATCCGCTATGAGCTCCGCCGAGTCACCGGGGTGAGCACCGGCTATCTGATCGGCGCCGCCGTGATCGCGGTGTCCGCCCTCACCGCCGTACTGCTGGCCCGTGTCGGACACACCCCGCAGGCACGCCTGCTCGCCGCCTGGCCACGGGAACTGCCCCTGCCGCCCGCGGCCCTCGGTGCGGGACTGCTGGGCGCGCTGGCCTTCGGTGACGAGTTCCGCCACCCCGCGCTGGCGGCCGATCGCGGTACCGTGCCCCGCCGACTGGGGCTGCTCACTGCGAAACTCCTCGTCTCCACGGCCGTCGCACTGCTGCTGGCCGCCCTCACGATCGGCTGCGACGCGGGACTGCTGTATCTGTTGTACGGCCGGGAGATCGCGGAAGTTCCCGCCGACTGGTTCCCGCTCACCGCGAGTTGGCTGGGCCTCGCCGCCGGGTGCGCGTGGGCCGGAGTACTGGCCGCCGGCGTCTTTCGCTCCACCACGGCGGGACTCGCCGCCGTCGTGGCCGTACCGGTCCTCGTCGTGCCCCTGCTGCACAAGGCACTCGAAGGTCCGAACGTACGGACGGCGGCGGGCGTTCCGCTGCGGCTGCCGCAGCTGCTCCTGTGGCCATGGCCCTTCGGCGGCGAGCGTCACCTGCTCGCCGCGGTCCGGACGGCCGCCCAACCCGTGGGCGGTGCACTGGCGTTGTCGCTGGCCGTCCTGCTCTGCGCGTATCTGCTCACGACCCTGCGCAGCAGGGCTCGATGACGACCATCCGCTCCGTTCCGGTCCCGACTCGCGCACAACTCCCCATCGAAAGGCCAATTCTTTCCGATAAGGCGTCAATTGCGACGGGGTGAGCGATCACCCTTTCGTGTGCTTTTCACCAAAGCCCTCAAGGCAGTTGGGGGCGACGCCGACAAAAGATCCGTGAGTACCCTTGCGCACACCATGATGACCGCCGCCCGCTCCGCAGACTCCGGTCTGGCCGGCCCGGGCGAACTCGACCGCTACCCCTATGCCGAGGGCCCCGCCCCCGATCGCATCGGACCCCACATCTGGGACGGCGCAGATCCCGAGCTGACCCGGGTGGGCCGACGCGCCGCAGGCAGCCGAGGCCGTGGACTGCACGGCCAACTCGTCCAGCAGCTCGGTCAGATGATCGTCTCGGGTGATCTGGGCGCCGACCGCCCGCTGGTCCCCGAGGAGATCGGCCAGCGTTTCGAGGTGTCCCGTACCGTCGTCCGTGAGTCGCTCCGGGTCCTGGAGGCCAAGGGGCTGGTGAGCGCCCGCCCGAACGTCGGCACGCGCGTGCGTCCCGTCAGCGACTGGAACCTCCTCGACCCGGACATCATCGAATGGCGCGCCTTCGGACCGCAGCGCGACGACCAGCGCCGCGAACTGAGCGAGCTGCGCTGGACCATCGAGCCGCTGGCCGCCCGCCTCGCCGCCGGACACGGGCGCGAGGACGTCCAGCAGAGGCTCTCCGACATGGTCGAGATCATGGGCCACGCCATGGCGCAGGGCGACGCGCTCACCTTCTCGCGGGCGGACGCCGAGTTCCACGCCCTGCTCATCCAGGTCGCCGGCAACCGCATGCTGGAACACCTGTCGGGGATCGTCTCGGCCGCGCTCCAGGTCTCCGGCGGGCCGGTCACCGGCTGTGAACGGCCGAACGAGGCGACCCTGGCGCAGCACGGCCGGATCGTCGCCGCCCTCGGTGAGGGCGACGGTGCCGGAGCCGAGGCGGCCATGCGGCAGCTGCTCATCGTCCATCCCGAGGTCGAGCGTGTGGTGCCCGCCCCCCGCGAGCACTGACCCGCACACCGTGTGCGACGCCTCGCCGGGACGCGTCGCCGCTCGAACAACCGCCCGGCCCCGGGGGTCGCTCACTCGCCGGACCCTGCCGGACCCCGCCGTATCCTTCGGGAGACCGGCGGGGTCCGGTGCTGCGGCGGGGTGTACGCCGCAGCCGTTCGGCCCTGTCGAGCGGTCACAAGATCACACATCAGCCGCCCTGTGTGTATATGACTGGTTTTACATGCTTATGGGGTGTGACTCGGGCCACGCGGAATCGGCGTAACGCTCGTGGAAACAGCGCGATGACTTAAGAGGTGACAGCCGCGGAGGGAATACGGACGCCACGCAAGGCGCTGTGCATCTTCCCGGCCCCCGCCCGCGCCGTCGGCCCATCCCCAAGCCGGCGGTCGGCTCCAGTCCGTCGTGGACGGGGCCGGAAGCCGTTTTCCAACGTTCCGAGAGGTTGTTCGTGTCGGCCAGCACATCCCGTACGCTCCCGCCGGAGATCGCCGAGTCCGTCTCTGTCATGGCGCTCATTGAGCGGGGAAAGGCTGAGGGGCAGATCGCCGGCGACGATGTGCGTCGGGCCTTCGAAGCTGACCAGATTCCGGCCACTCAGTGGAAGAACGTACTGCGCAGCCTCAACCAGATCCTCGAGGAAGAGGGTGTGACGCTGATGGTCAGTGCCGCGGAGCCCAAGCGCACCCGGAAGAGCGTCGCAGCGAAGAGTCCGGCGAAGCGCACCGCCACCAAGACGGTCGCCGCGAAGACGGTGACCACGCGTAGGGCCACTGCCAGCACCGCGGCCGCCCCAGCCGCGCCCGTCGCCGGTGACCCCGCCGAGGAAGCCGCCCCCGCGAAGAAGGCCGTCGCCAAGAAGGCCGCGCCCGCGAAGAAGGCAGCGGCAGCCAAGAAGGCCGCGCCCGCCAAGAAGACGGCGGCCAAGAAGACCACCGCCAAGAAGGACGACGCCGAGATCCTCGAGGACGAGGTGCTCGAGGAGTCCAAGGCCGGTGACGAGCCGGAGGGTACGGAGAGCGCCGGTTTCGTGCTCTCCGACGAGGACGAGGACGACGCGCCGGCCCAGCAGGTCGCCGCGGCCGGTGCCACAGCCGACCCGGTCAAGGACTACCTCAAACAGATCGGCAAGGTTCCCCTGCTCAATGCCGAGCAGGAGGTCGAGCTCGCCAAGCGGATCGAGGCGGGTCTCTTCGCCGAGGACAAGCTGGCCAACGCCGACAAACTCGCCCCGAAGCTCAAGCGCGAGCTGGAGATCATCGCCGAGGACGGGCGCCGCGCCAAGAACCACCTCCTGGAGGCCAACCTCCGACTGGTGGTCTCCCTGGCCAAGCGCTACACCGGCCGCGGCATGCTCTTCCTGGACCTCATCCAGGAGGGCAACCTCGGTCTGATCCGCGCGGTCGAGAAGTTCGACTACACCAAGGGCTACAAGTTCTCCACGTACGCCACCTGGTGGATCCGCCAGGCGATCACTCGCGCGATGGCCGACCAGGCCCGCACCATCCGTATCCCGGTGCACATGGTCGAGGTCATCAACAAGCTCGCGCGTGTGCAGCGCCAGATGCTCCAGGACCTGGGCCGCGAGCCCACCCCGGAGGAACTGGCCAAGGAACTCGACATGACCCCGGAGAAGGTCATCGAGGTCCAGAAGTACGGCCGTGAGCCCATCTCCCTGCACACCCCGCTCGGCGAGGACGGCGACAGCGAGTTCGGTGACCTCATCGAGGACTCCGAGGCCGTCGTCCCGGCCGACGCCGTCAGCTTCACGCTTCTCCAGGAGCAGTTGCACTCCGTCCTGGACACCCTGTCCGAGCGCGAGGCCGGTGTCGTCTCCATGCGCTTCGGTCTCACCGACGGTCAGCCGAAGACCCTCGACGAGATCGGCAAGGTGTACGGCGTCACGCGTGAGCGCATTCGCCAGATCGAGTCCAAGACCATGTCGAAGCTGCGCCACCCGTCACGTTCGCAGGTGCTGCGCGACTACCTGGATTAAGCCAAGTATCAACAGAGCGCCCCTGACCTGCTGAATCGCGGGTCGGGGGCGTTTTTCATCGCAAGCGCAGCGCTCCTAGACCAGATATCCCAGCAGGGGATTGGCATATGCTTTCGGCATGAATGAATCGGACATGCGTGCGCTTCTGGACTCTTGGGTGCTCCATCTGGCGGCCGAACGGAAGTCTGCCCAGACCCTGAAAACCTACGGTGACGGGGTGCGGTCCTTCCTGCGGTGGACGGCCTCGACCGGCATTCCCCCGGCGCTGGACCGGCCCACGGTGAACGCCTTCACGGTCGCACTGATTGACGGCGGAGCGCAGGCGTCCACCGCACGTTCACGTCAGCTCGCGGTCCGCCGGTTCTCGGCATGGCTGGCCGACGAGGGCGAGATCGACCACGACCAGCTCGTCAATCTGCGCCCGCCGAAGCTGGATGCGAAGGTCGTCGAATGCCTGGATGACGATCAGCTGAAGGCGCTGATAAAAGCGTGCAAGGGAAACGATCTCCGCGACCGGCGCGACGAGGCAATCATCCGACTCATGATCGAGACCGGAGCGCGTGCCGGAGAGGTCGTCTCAATGACCCTGGACGACATTCACCTTCGCGACGGCGGTGCGGTCATCCGGAAGGGTAAGGGTGGGAAGGGTCGGACCGTACCTTTCGGCGCCCAGACCGGGCGTGCCATCGACCGCTACCTGCGGCTGCGCCGAGCGCATCAGCTCGCTGACACGCCTGCCCTCTGGCTCGGCGATCGGGGCAAGGGCTTCGGCTATGACGGCTTGTACGTCGCTCTGAAGGGTCGGGCGGAGCTGGCCGGTATCGATGGCTTCCACCCCCACCTGATGCGTCACACGGCAGCGTCCAGGTGGCTGGCGGCCGGTGGCAGCGAGGGCGGGCTGATGGCCGTTGCCGGATGGACGCGGCGGGACATGCTGGACCGCTATACCCGCGCGTCGTCCGAGCGCAGGGCAGCCGACGAAGCCCGCAGGCTCAACCTGGGGGACCTGTAAGCGGTACCGAGAGCATCCTCTGCGGTCCCGGCAGGGTTGCGACCGCTTTGTATGCCTGCGTGAACCTGTCGAGCCGCACCGGAACGTCAGCACCGCAGCGACATCGCCACCGCAGCACACGCTCATTGGCTACGATCCGGCCCGGAACCGAGCCTTCGCTGTACCGGAACAAAGGACGCTCGGCATCTCCGTAAATGTGATCGAGAGTGCGGCGGCAGTTGCCGCAGCGGACCCGCACCATGATCTCGTGATCACGGTTGAGTAGCGCACGGATCTTTCGCCCGGCGTCCCATACCATGAGCGCAATGCTAGCCTTGCGAGGAAATCTGCATCGCTACATGCGACGGGACCGGTAGAGCGCAATCCCGGATAAACGCTCCCACGCACCCACCCTCTCGGTGAGGTGCCGGGAGATCACGTGTCCGACGACATCACCGAGCGCACCGGCTTGAACGCCGGGCAGCGCCGCATCCGCGCCCGGATCGCAGCAGACACCCTCTGGTCCAAGACCGAAGACCCCTCTGCCCACACGGCACCTGCCAGGGCTGCCTTCCTCGACCGCTTCGAGCGGCAGGTCGACCCGGACGGCACTCTTGCTCCGGAAGAGCGCGCACGCCGCGCTGAGCACGCGCGCAAGGCCTACTTCAGCCGCCTGGCCCTGGCTTCGTCACGTGCCCGCGCCGCCAAGGCCGCTGCCCGCCGCACCGCCAAAGGCGGAGGTGGCGAAGATGCGGCATAACGGCACCGGAGCCGCCGCCCACGGCCAGGGCAACGGCTCCGCAATGATCAACAACCAGGCAACGGTTTCGATCCGTGCCAGGGTAACGCCGATGGCTGCCGCCATCAGCTGCGCCGAGCGTGGCTGGCGGGTCATCTGGGCACCGCCCGGCAGCAAGCACCCGACCGTGAAGGCGTGGCAGGAGCGCGCCACCACCGACGTCGCCACTATCGAGCGTTGGTGGACGCAGTGCCCTGACGCCAACGTCTGCATCGTCACGGGGCAGGCATCGGGGATCTGGGTACTCGACATCGACGACAAGAACGGGGCCGTTGGATCGACCACCCTCGCCGACCTGGAGCGCCGGTACGGAGAACTCCCGCTGACGTACGCCGTAGGTACCGGGAGCGGTGGCGTCCATTACTACTGGGCGTGGCAGGGCGTCGACTTCGACCTTGGCAACTCCGCTGGCAAGCTCGGCCCTGGCCTGGACACTCGGGGCAACGGGGGGCAGGTCGTCGCACCCCCGTCAAGGGCCGACGACTCCGCGCACACCATGGCGTATGTCGTGCTCGATCCCCGGCCGCCTGTCGCTGCGCCGGCGTGGCTTCTCGGCCTGCTGCGGCCCGCGCCGAGGCCGGTCACATCGAAGCCGCGTTCACCACTCCCTTCAGGCGATGTGGGCGGCATCCTCGGGTGGCTTGCCAGCGTTCACCCGGGCAACCAAGATGGCGCGCTCTGCTGGGCGGTCAGGGCGCTGCGGGATGAGGGGCTGAGTCCGCAGGAGGCGTGCGACCAGCTGCGGCCGATCGTCTTTGCGTGGCCCTGCTCGCGGGCCCCGTGGACTGAACGCGATATCCAGCGGCATCTGCGCTCCGCGTACAAGGGGGTGGCTGCATGAGTACCCCCGACGAGTTCATGAGTAGTGCCGCGTCCGAAGCGGCTTCAGACCGGTGCGAGCACGACCAGCTCAAGGGGAGGTGCATGCGCGCGGGGTGCCCAGACGGCTTCGGTACCGCTTCCGCCCTGCCCGAGGAGTACACGGCGTCGGCAGACGGCGCCCGGGTCCTGGATGAGCTGTACAACGCAATGCGTGAGTACGTCGTCTTCCCCAGCGACGCCGCCGCGGTCGCCGTCACCCTGTGGATCGCGGCCACGCACACGCAGCGGCACAGCTTTCATGCGCCGCGGCTCGCCGTGGTTGCCCCGAAGAAGCGGTGCGGGAAGTCCCGTCTCCTGGACGTGGTGTACGAGGCGTCCCATAAGCCGCTGTTGACGGTCAACGCGACCGTGGCAGCGGTGTTCCGGTCGATCGACGAGCACGACCCGCCGACGCTGTTGGTCGATGAGGCGGACTCCATCTTCGGCACGAAGAAGACCGCGGAGAACAACGAGGACTTCCGTGGCCTGCTGAACGCGGGTCATCAGCGCGGAAGGCCCGCGACCCGGTGCTCTGGGCCGAACCACGAGGTGAAGCAGTTCCCGACGTTCGCCATGGCGGCGCTGGCCGGTATCGGCGACCTGCCCGACACGATCATGGACCGTGCCGTAGTCATCCGTATGCGCAGGCGCCACCACGGCGAGGAGGTGAAGCCGTTCCGGGCACGGCGCGACGCGCCGCGGTTCAACGAGATCCGGGACAGCCTCGCCGTCTGGCTGGGCGCCGCGGACATCGCCGACACCTACCCCGACATGTTGCCCCTTGAGGACCGGGCCGCAGACACGTGGGAGCCGCTGTTCCTGGTGGCCGACCTTGCCGGGGGCTGGTGGCCTGACGCCGCTCGGAAGGCCGCAGGCGAGCTGGAGAAGGCCCGTGAAGAGGCGGAAGACGGCGCCGAGAACGCCATCCTCACGGATTGCCGCGACGCCTTCGCTAAGGCGTCCAACCCGAACGAGATGAAGACCGAGACGCTGTTGCAGTACCTGAAGCAGGACCCGCACTCGCAGTGGGCGACGTACGGCCGCGACGGGCTCAACGCGCACCAGCTCGGCAAGCTCCTCGCGCCGTACGAGATCCGGCCGAAGCAGATCCGGTTCTCCGACCATACGAGGCAGCGTGGCTACCTCCGGCCGCAGTTCGAGGACGCCTGGAATCGCTACTGTCCGTCGCCGCAGGAGGAGTGATGGAAGGTCCCGCTCCGCCCTAGCGAGACAAGTGGTCCAAGCGGGACATCACAGGTCAGGGCGCTGAGGCCGTCTCGCTTGTCTCACTTACCCGCTCTAAGTGAGACAGCCAAAAGTCTCTGACCTGCGGCGTACCGCTTGTCTCGCTTGTCTCACTTATGTGGGACGGGATGGTCGCCTCCGCCTCCGAAAGTCACTCTCCGCTGCCACGAATGGAAGATCCCCATGTGCCGCAGGAAGCCGCACAAGCCTCCCCGTGCGAGGCCCGACCGCCCTCAGCTTGCCGCGATGGCCGATGCCTACCGCTGCTCGGAATGTCACAGCGAGACGCGCTTCTCGTACGACGAGAAGCGCGGCATCGACTGCATCGACGTCTTCCACGACTCCAGGTGCCCGGCGCCGACGGGAGCGACCTCGTCGCTGGCCGACACCATGCGGGCCGTGCAGGCCGCGGGGGACGGTCCCGTGCTGGTCGGCCCCATCGCGCTCGCCGCGACGACGCCGAGGGGGCAGGGCGATCCTGGACGCCGAGGAATCCGCCCGCGAGACGGTCGAGGCGGCCGAGGAGCGGCAGGCCCGGGAGCTTGATACGCGCCCATCTGACGCCCTGCCAGTACTGCATCGGCAATCACTCACCGACCGCCTCAGCGCTGGCAGGTCCTGATGGCCGCGAAGACGGACTTGCGACCCCATTGCGGCCGACGAGGCACCCCCACTCGCCGCCTAATTTCTTGCCACCCCCGACTCCCTCTGCCTGGCGCGGTGCCATCCCACACCCCATCTGGCCCTTGTGCCGCCCCTCATGCCATGAGTGATGTGTTCATAACCATCAACATCAGAACAAGGCAAAGGAGAATCGAAGTCATCGAGTCATGGAACGAGTCGAAAGGGATCGCAGGGACTTTTGAGTGATCTTGTGGGCCTGGTACACGTACCCGACGTGCAACGTGACTCTCGCCGATGTCCTCGTCGGCTACCGAGCGGGTGGTCTAGCCCGAGTGCAGGGGAGTCCCCCTGGCCAAGGGGGGGAGGGGCTGCACGTAGCGAGATCAAGGGCCGCAGACTCCGCCCAGTCTGCGGTTTTCTCTCTCTAATGTGAAATGGTCCTAGTTGATCTTTGAAGCGGCCACCCTACGGAGAATCGAGGAGCTCAGCGATGACGGCCGCTCCGAGTTGCGCGGATCGTCCGCTTCGCCCGCCAGTAGAGCCCAGCGCAGCCCGATCAGTTACGCCACCGACCTTCGCACCGCGTCGACCAGCGAAGCTGCACGCATGTCGTCGGTACCCCCGATGATGTTGTTCATCACGTAACCGAAGGCAATGCCGTGCTCAGGGCCGGCGAAGCCGAGTGAGCCGCCTCGCCCCGTGTGGCCGAAGGCGCTCAGGCCGGTCATGGGGTTGGCCTCGGTGGGCAACATGTATCCGGAGCTGAACCGGCTCAGGATCAGCATGACCTGGTCCTTCCCGCTGGCCTGTTCCTTGGTCGCCGCCTCCAGGGTTTCCGGGGTGAGCAGGCGTACGCCGTTCACCTCGCCGATGAGCGCGGCGTACATGCGCGCCAGTCCGCGAGCGGTGCTGATGCCGTTGGATGCCGGGAGTTCCGCGGCCTGTACCTCGGGCGAGTCGAAGTCGATCTCGGTGGGGTCGGTGACGGCGTACGCCCTGTTGCTGAAGGAGCTCGGGTCGCGCCAGGCGGCGACCACTTCGCGGAGTTCGTCGGGAATCGACTCGGCGGGCACGGTGGTGAGGTCGACGTCCGGACGCTGGTACACCATGCGGCTGACCCGGTCCCGTTCATCCGCCGGCAATCCGATGAAGAAGTCCAGCCCGAGAGGGGCGGCGATCTCGTCGGCGAAGAAGCGGCCCGGCGTGCGGCCGGACACTCGGCGGATCATCTCGCCGACGAGCCAGCCCCAGGTGCGACCGTGATAGCCGTGTGCAGTGCCCGGCGTCCACAGTGGACGCTGAGCGGCCAGGGCGGCCGCCATCGGGTGCCAGGCCAGCGCCTCGTGCAGCGGGACCGGTTGGTCCAGCGCGATCAGGCCAGCCTGGTGGGACAGGAGCCAGCGCACCGGGATGTCCGCCTTGCCGTTCGCGGCGAACTCCGGCCAGTACTTCGCCACCGGCGCGTCCAGGTCCAACATGCCGCGCTGGGCCAGCATATGGGCTGCTGTCGCGGTCGCACCCTTGGTGGCCGAGTAGACCAGTTGCAACGTGTCCCGTGCCCATGGACGACCGGTCTCCGGATCGGCGACGCCACCCCACAGGTCCACCACCGGTCGGCCGTGCTGGTACACGCATACCGCCGCGCCGATGTCCCCGTGCTGGGAGAAGTTCGCCTCGAACGCCTCACGCACCGTTTCGAACCCAGCCGCGACCTCACCGTCGATCCTCGTCATGCCGTCCATCCTGGCATTTGGGCCGACTCCTCCTACGGGGCGGGCTCGCCCTCGGATTCCGAGAGGGCGCTTGTCAGGCCGCGATGGGAAGCGCCTGAAGACGCTCGCGGAACTCGCGGACAGCGGGGACGGACTTGCGCGGTTCGAGTCGAGCGGAGAACTCCTTCAAGCGGTCCAGAGCCCGCACGGAGCTGACACTGCTCTCCAAGAGCCCGGCGCCGTAGTTCGCGGCGTCCAGCGCCCCCTCCAGGTTGCCGCCGGCGAGCCGTGCCTCTGCCAGGCGGCTGGACCGTACGGCCTTGTCCCGAGGAGCCGCGCTCTCCACGGAGGTCTCCAGGGAACTCGTCGCGCGCTCTACCTGCCCGGAACGCAACAGGACCTTGCCTTCGGTCGACTTCAACTGCGCCTCGCCGAACCAGTTGAGCCAGTCCGGGTTCTCCTCCGCCGAGCCGTGCTCCCCGAGGGACACGGCTCGGTTGAGTGCCGTTCCGGCGTTCCGGTGGTCGCCATCGCGTGACAGTGCCTCGGCCTTGTGCAGGTAGAGGAAGGACTGGGTGTACGGCGACAGCGTTTGAGGCGCGTTGTCGATGGCGGTCGAGATGAGGTTGACCCGCTCGGCGGTCCGTCCTGCCTCGGAGACCTGGACTCCCATCTCCGCGAGGATGAAGGCGCCGAAGGCGTCGTCTCCGGAAGTTCGAGCGCTACGCAGGGCCCCGACGTAGTAGCGCTGGCCGGCGGACCGCAGGCCAGCGTCGTAGGCCATCCAGCCGGTCAGGTGCGACACCCGGGCCGCCAGCGAGTAGAGGCGGACGCGAATCCTGTCCGTGTACCGGCCGGTGCCGAGGAGACCAGTCACCAAGGCGAGGTCACCGCGTGCCTGCTCCAGGAGCCGGGCGCCTCCGAGCTGGTCGTCGAGCGTGCGAAGCGTGCTGATGCGCTGCTCGATCGTCGAGACCATCGTGTCCGTGACCCGGTCGCCGTTGAGTGCCGAGGCGAAGGCGGAGGGCGCGTCCGCCCAGCTCGCTGCGAGGCCCGTCAAGGCGGCGCCGGTGATGGTGAGAAAGCCCCGGCGGTCCATGCGGCCACTCCCCACGAGTTCGGACAAGGCTTCAACGGTACCGGCCTCGGTCCACGGTGTGGTGAGCCCCGCGATCTCCCAGACCGGGAGCCACCGTGGCCAGCCTTCCTCCCGGACCTGCTCGTACGGGACACACAGCAAGTCGGCGAGAACGCGCTGGGCGTCCGCGTCCGGCTCCTGGCCCTGCTCCCATTTCCACACGGTTGTGCGGTTGGTCGCCAGCGGGATTCCGAGTGATCTCCCGTGTGCTTGCATGAGGCGGGCGAACTCGGCCTTGCCCCATCCGCGCGTGTGGCGGAGGAAGCTCAGCGGGTGGACTGCCAACGGTTCACCAGGCACGTCATCACTCCCGTCATCCCCTCGCGGCGTAGTGGGGAGGCTACTTCGCGTGTCCGTGTAAGGGGAGGGCGTCCCCATGAGGAACCCCCTAGAAACGTTCCGCCTTGCCTGCTGGGGCCGTTGACTGAGTATCAGCCGTCCAACGAGGAGCGCGCGCAGGGCGACCGCTTCGGGAACGGTTCCTCAGATCGGCGGCTTCGCCCCCGTGTCCCCCGTCGGGGACGACGCCGCTCTCCAGCTCTTCGGAGGCGTCCGCCATGCCCACGCTCGTCCATCGGTTCGTCCTTGCGGGTACGGAAAGGGAGGTGCCCCTTGCCCGGCGCCAGGTCGTCGACAAGGTGCGTACCTGGGGTGTGCCGGTGGACGACGAGACAGCTGACGCCATCCGCCTTGTCGCTTCCGAACTCATCACCAACGCCGTGGTCCATGGGGAGGGGCCCGTCACCGTCGCCCTGTTCCACCGCCCCGGCAGTTTGGTGATCGACGTCGTCGACGGCAATCCTCTGGCCCCGCAAATGAGTTGTGCCCAAGACAACGATGAGAGTGGGCGCGGTCTTGCGCTGGTGGGTCTTCTCGCTTCGCGGTCTGCCTGGGAGCCCTCCGGTGGCGGGAAGCGCGTATGGGCGGAGATCGAGCTTCCCAGGGCGGCGTCTGCCATCCGAGCCGCCGTTCTACGCAGGTTATTCGCGCGCCGGCCGAAGCGCGGGGTCGTAGCCGAGCCCGAGTCGCTCACTCTGGCGGTCGCGTGATGGGACGGCACGCATTACGAGCGAATCCGCTTCCTGACCCCGACGTGGTCTTCCGGCCCACCCGCCGCGACATCGACCCCGTCACGAAGGAGCCCACTGATTACGCGCTGTGGGATCGCCACGAATGGCAGGCACGAGGCGAGTGCTGGCTGTGGTGCGGACGGGACGACGTCGAGGTGACGTGGATCGGGCCCGTCCGGTCGAGCGGTATGCACGCGGCCCTCTACGCCTGTCGTGCGTGCCTGTACGAACTGGACCAGCGCGTTCTGGAGATCAACATGCGCGAGGACGCAGGCGCTCGGCCGATTCACCGCTGATCTGCCCGGTCCCTGGCTCGGGACTGCGGCTCATCACGGTGCCCAATGACCGCCGCCCCACACGGCAACCCACTTCTCCCACGCCCGTGGGGCGGCCATCGACCTCCCGCCAGAGCCCTGGTGGGAGAACCGAAGAGGAAGGAGTACGAGGTGGCAGAGCCCACGACACCGCCTCCGGCCCGAAGTGGCCTTCTGGTGGCGGTAGAAGAGCTGACCGCCGTCCACGACCGGTACGACAGCCTCCGGTCGGACAACGCCGGGAGTTCCGGCGACGCGCCGTGGCCGGGTGGCGACGGCAACCTGCACGACAGCGAGTAGGCACCAAGCGGTGGGGTCGGAGCGGTCGGCCGTGCCGACCCCACCGCGCCCGAAGCACGTGGTCGAACCCATGGAGGAACGCACCGATGGAACATCAGTTGATCAGCGCCATCGAGACAGCACTCGGGTGGAGTGGAGCGGAGGAGCTGGGCAAGGGCTTCGTACGCGGGAGCATGGACGACCCCGAACTCGTCTCCCGCATCATGACCCCGAACCGCCTGCTCGACATCGCGATGCGCAGGAGCCTGAACCGCCCGCAGTTCCGGTGCTTCCAGACGGGCGAGGAGGTCCATCCGGCCATCTACTACACCGACAGCGTCAGCCCCCGGGGCCAGAGCATCCCCATGGTCAACATGCGCAGCCTGGGCAGGCTCCTGGGGGAAGGCGCGACGGTGATCATGGACCAGGCCAACGTCTTCGATCCGACGATGGAGGTCGCCTGCCGGGCCCTGCAGTGGTGGTCCCGCGAGCGAGTCCAGGTCAACGCGTACCTGACGACGAACGACGCCTCCGGCTTCCCCCTGCACTGGGACGACCACGATGTCGTCATCGTCCAGCTCGCGGGTGAGAAGGAGTGGGAGGTCCGTGCGACCTCCCGCAACGTCCCGATGTACCGGGACTCCGACCCCAACAACACTCCGAGCGACGAGATCATCTGGTCCGGCGTCATGCGGACCGGTGACGTCATGCACATCCCCCGGGGCCACTGGCACCAGGCGACACGCACAGGCAGCGGATCGGGCAAGAGCCTTCACGTCACGTTCGGCATTACCAAGCGCACGGGAGCGAGCTGGCTCGCGTGGGTGGCCGACTGGTGCCGCGAGCGCGAGATCTTTCGCCACGACCTCGACCGCTGGCAGGGGACCGGCGGCGAGGCCCTGACCGCGGCGGCCACCCAGCTGGTAGGTGAACGCTCGCCGACTGACTTCCTGGCCAAGTACGAGCAGGAGACGGCGCTGCCTCGACACGTGCCGTTCCTCGACATACTCGGCCCGCTCGACGCCGTGGTGTGCACCACCCACTTCCCTCCCCGGATCCAGGAAAACGGGGAGACCGTCGACGTCTTGGTCTCAGGGAAGAAGCTCACTCTCGCGGCCAAGGCCCTGCCCGTGCTGCGTCTGCTGCTGAGCGGCAGGCCGGTCGAGCTGGAGCGGGCCGCGACTGTCGGCGGGGCCGAAGTGGCGGAGGTCGCCGAGATCCTGGTGAAGGAGGAGCTGTGCGCGGTGCTGACCCCCGAGTTGTCCTCGGGCTACACCGGTCTCGTCACGAACGCCGTGTCCTGACTGGGGCGTTGGACCTTGGTGTCACCGCGCTCGACACCAGCACCAACTACCTCGGCTTCCGCTCGCATCAGGTCCTGGCGAGGACAGCCGGCGACCTGTTGCCGAAGTTCACGGTCTCGACGAAGGTCGGTTATTTCCCGGAGCCGGGTGGGGCGGAGCACTCCCTGGATCCCGCACGGCTGTACGCGGCTGTGGAACAGGCGGCTAAGGACCTCGGACGGGAGCCGGACCTGGTGTTCCTGCATAACCCGGAACATTCGCTCCCTGAAGCAGCCCCACGCAACCAGGAGTTGCTGGCACAGGCGTGCACTGCCCTCGACGATGCCACAGCGACGGGGCTGTGCGCCGCCTGGGGCGTGGCGTCCTGGGACCCGGCACCGCTGCTGAGCCTGATCGACGCGACCGTACCCAGGCCATCGGTCCTCATGGTCCGCGCCGGCCTGCTTGTCGGAGCCAGAACGCTGGATGCTGCGGATGCCCTCACCAAGGCGTGGGGTATGGGCGGCGAGGTATGGGGGATGAGCCCCTTCGGAGGCAGCACCAGTGCGCCGGTGTGGGCCAGGATTGACCCCCGCGTCTTTCTCCGGGACGGCGGTCAACTTTCCCGCGTACAGGCGGCCTTCAGAGCCGCCTATCACCTCCCGCTGGTGGACTCCGTCGCCGTGGGCACCGATGAGCCCGCACACCTGGGCGAACTCGTCGGCGCCCTGGCCGGCGAGATCGAGCAGCGGACCATTCAGGAGTACTGGAGTCTCCTTCGGGACCGCTGGCGCGATCAATCGGCCTGAAGCTCCTTGATGACCTGTTCGACCATGCGCCGGGCAGGTTCCAGGCGGGGGTCTTCTGGGTGCGCGTAAGGGCCGAGGATCTTCGAGCAGACGAACAACGTCATCAACTTGCCGTCCCGGCATTCGAAGTCGGACCGGCGCTCGTGCCATACACGATCGGCCAGAGCCGGGACGGCAAGGGAACTCGCCCACAGGGAGGCCGAGTCCAGCCCCCGCGGTGCGCTGCCCCAATCTTCCCAGTCGAAGAGGCTGAACGCCGGCGCGGTCATGTTCGCCCAGTTCAGGTCCGCGTGGGCCGGTACCCACCGCTCCACAGTCGTATCGAAGTCGCCGGAGAAGACGCCGCGGATGGACTCGGCGACGAGGGCTTGGGTGATGGTGACGGTGTCCGGTGTGGCGGTCCGCCTCGTGTCCTGTGCCGCCAGAGCGTCCAACGAGGCGTTCAATGCCTCCCACCAGGTGTCCGGCAGCTCCGGGGCGTCACTCAAGATGGCGTTTCCGACGGGAGGCCCTGGCAGGAGCTCGGTTTCGTCGGCTCGCCACATCACGGGCTCGTCCGTGTCCCGCCATACCAAGCATCCGTGCCATTCGGGCTGGGCGATGCCTGCCAGACGTGCGGCACTTTCAGTGCCGTTCCACCCCTGGTCGGGGATCTTGTCGGGCAAGCGTCGCTCGACGCGCACCCAGGTGTCGCGGTCTGTTCTGGCTCCGACGGATCGGCGTTTGCGCACCACCGTGTCCGGGAGCAGGCGCACTTGGAGGGACCGCTCGACGCGATCAAGAACCTCGTCAACCGGCTGTACCCGTAGATCAACAGCCTGACCCGTGGAGACCGAGAGAGTCATGAACGCGACCGTAGCAGTGGTGCGGCGGGAGGTTCCCGTCGTCGTTGAGTGGCAGCCGCCAGCCGCACTCAGAACCTGACTGTAGAGACTGCGCCCCGCGGGCTCTGCTCGCTGTGATAGAGCTCGTCCGCCAGCGGCGCCGGATCCGCGTGGACCAGGAACTCAGAATCTTCGAGCAATGCGCCGAGCTTGTCGGCCAGCGCGCTGTGGCGGGCGGCATGGCGCAGGAGGTACGGCTCGGCGGTCGCCCAACGCCCATTTCGTGCGGCGCCCATTCCTACCGTCGCGAGAAGACGCTCCCAGACTGTCACCGCATCCAGGACAGGCCGACCCCGGAGTTCGTCTGCGAGACCTTGGTGAAAAAGGCGGTACAGCGGCGTGCCGTCGCGGTCGACGTTTCGGCGTACGTAGAAGCGCAGGACCTGGAGGAGCTCCGAGGAATCCGGCTGTTCATCGCCACTCACGTCAGGTGCGATGCCCGCGACGTAGGCGAGCAGCCGCTCCGGCATGCCGGAACCTTCGGCCCACGCCAGCGCGGCGATGAGCTCGCGCAGCCCGGGACGGGCGAGGAATTCCAGGTTGAGGTCGAGGATCGCACCGAGAGTACGGGGCACGTCCCTGCCAAGGGCCTTGGCCTCGGTAGTGGTGGCCGGTGGGGTCTTCTGCTCTCGGAGGAGACGGAGGTAGAGCCCGGCTACGAGGAACTCACCCCATTCCCGAGATCCGCTCAGGAGGGTGTCCGCCATCGCCCGGCCCAGGCTTTCGGCGGCGGGTAGCGAGCACCACGCGGATACGCCGGTGCCGATGGGCCGGAGTACGCGGCTGACGAAGTTCACCAGGTCCCGTCGCAGTCGTTCGGCGGGGACCTCATCCAGGTCGAGCAGACCATCATGTTCGGCGGCGGCCTCGAAGAGATGCCGGAGTCCTTCTTCGGGACGGGTCGCGATCAGCACCCTGCACAGCGGCTTCATATCCACCCGTTGAGTCGACGTCAAGGGCAGCAACAGGGCGGTGACGAGGTCGTCGGGATGTTCTGCCTCATCCACGGCGTCCACGATCAGATAGGGAGGTTCGGCCCTCGTGCGCAGTGCGGCCACCAGTTGGTCCGTGGTCCAGGTCTTGCCGCGGGTAGGTGAGTCCAGGTTCCACTGGGCTGCAAGGGAGGAGAGTACCTCCGCGAGGGTCCGCCGCCGCGCGTGCACGACGGCCAGTCCTTCGACCGCCCCGGGCAGGTCGCCACCGGATGGCCTCCAGACCCGCTCTGTGGCTTCGCGCAGTGCAGGGTGTGCGGCGCAGGCGAGGAGACCGACCAGGGCGGACTTTCCGGCGCCGGCCACTCCTGTGATGACGCGCAGGGATGAGCCCTCGCCCTCCAACCATGTTGAGAGCTCGCGTAGTTCGTCGCTGCGACCCGTGAAGGTCGGCATGCCGCTGTCCCCGAAGGCGCTGTTGGCACCCTGGGCTCGGACCACGAAGTGACGCGAGTCGGCCACCTCGTCCAGGAGCGTGAACACCGCGGGATCGATGCCCTCGCGGCTGCGGAGGGCGGCCGGCTCGTAGCGCGGGTTGGGAAAGAAGCGGAGGTGCGACAGGTCGGCGCCGACTGCGGCCAGTGGAAGCCCGACCGTCTGTGGATAGGAGCCCACACTCTGTTTTTCGACGCTGAGGACGACTTCGCGGCAGAATAGGTCAAGCGGTATGTATTTCTGCGATTCGTCGAGCTTCAGAGCGCCGGATGCGAAGCCGCGGAGCACTTCGTCGACCGCGAGGCTGAGGCGGCCGTCGTAGGCGGACTGGGCGGAGTTACAGGCGGCCAGTACCCAGACACGTCGCCGCCCCGGGTCGACCAGCGATTGCAGATGTTCGGTCGCCACGGTGCCGGACTGGCACAGATCGAGTATCAGTAGTACTGCTGGCTCGTCTTCTCCGTCCGTCCTCCGGTTCTCGGCCATCTTGATCCAGCGCGCGAGAGTCTCAGTGAACTCGCCGTCGCCTCCTACGGCTTGGAGACCGTCGCCGTTCTGTTCGGGCTCCCCGTGCGCAAGCAGGTGGATGACAGTGAAGTCCGCATTGCCCATGACGGCTCTTGTGAGGGCATCACCGAGCGCAGCCGCAGTGGAGGCGGGGTCGGGGTCGGGCTCCAAGAGGACGTAGGAGTACTGCTTTCCTAGCACATCGCGTAAACGTTGCGCGTACGGCTTCGCGTACCCAAGTGGCTGCCATTTCGGCGGCGACTCGTCTGCCGGGCCTCCGATAGGGCCTTCGACGCCGACCACGAGCGCTTGACGGTGTATCACCGATCCCCCGTTCGCACGTGCCTCCTCCCTCAGCCCGGCATTCGTGTGAGGGAGGGACTCGACATCCTCTCGTAGGCTTCCGGCATCAGTTTCGCAGATCGTGATCAGCGACAGGCCGCGGTTGGCGACCCGTCCCACCGCACCCTCACGGGCATCCTGATTGCGGGCACCGAGACCGACCCCAGCCGGGCACGGGTAGATCGACGGACCGTCGGGCGCCAGCGCGGTCGACTTGAATGCGGCGTTCGCTCGCGGCGCGGGCTCGCAGTCGAGACTGTGTTGCGTCCGCGTCGACGGAAGCCTGCTTGACGAGGACAAGTGTCGTGTCAGATCAGGTCGGTTTCGATCAACTTCGGCTATGCGCTTGATCCCTCTACCGGCTCTCGCTCATTCTGATCGAGTTCGAAGAAGCAGAAGATGTCCGACCTTGGCGCCGTGCCAGGGCGGCTTCTGACTCGCGGACGTTGGAGACTCCGTGGACGTCCATGTCCTACGGGCTAGTTCGGCATACCTGTCGAACCGCGCCCTTGCACAACTGCTCGCTTTGCCCGGCGCTGACGATCCCGCGTCGTTCGTCTCAATCGACGCCTCCAGCCCGTTCGGTGCGACCTGGAGGGTCCGATGAGCGCACCGAAGTTCGAGCCGACCATCCCTCAGCAGACGGCGATGGTGGACCACCTCGTCAAGGCCGTCGTACGCGATGCGACCGGCGAATCGGACGGAGACGTCTGCCTGGGCGAACCTCCCAGCGCCCGCTACTACATGGCGAGCCTGGCCCCGAACGCCGGGCCCGGTGGCTCTGCTCAGAGCTACGGCCGCGCCGCTCCGGACAGCCTCGGCTTCGAGTTCGAGGCCCAGAACGCCAGTGAGATCAGCGTGAAGGCCCGTGCCTCCTTCTACTACGCCGTACTGCCGACCCGTGACCAGCAGCTGCAGTGGGCGGGCGAGCGCACGGAGCCGTACAGGCTCGCGCCCGTGTTCCGGCGTCTCGAGGTGGCGGTCGGACCCGTCGACGTCGTCCTCGGGCAGACGGGCCTGCGCCAGACGAAGACTCTGGAGCACGAGTTTCGTCGAGCCTTCGACGAGGCCGTGAGGCAAGCGCAGCGAGACCCTCGCATCGACCGTCGTCACGGACACGATCGTCGGGAGCGGATGGTCCCACCCGCCGCGATGGCCGACGAGGCGGCCTTCGAGCAGTGGCTGGCCCGGGAAGCCGTCGGTGATCCCGTCGTGCCGTCCCCCGACGCCCATGTCGTGATCACTTCGCGGCCTGTGGACACGGGCCGGCTTCGAGTGACCGCGACTCTGCAGAACCTCGCCACCGACCCGATGATCACCGTGCAGGGGCGCGGCACCAACGCCGGGCGATCCCGCCGAGACGAGGCCAGAGACCACACTCTCTTCCGGGCGGCACTCGAGATCGAGGGCGACCGTCTGCTCCCCATCGAGATGGACCTCGGTGCCGATGCGTATCGCTACTCCCGCGAGCTGGGCGCGTATGCCAACAACTGCGGTGTCGAGCGCTGGGGCGATGGACGTCTTGTCGGCATCCGCAGCGTGCCGGTTCCGGTGCACGACACGCACCGCGCCGTTCCCCGCACCGGCGAACGGTGGGCATACGACGCTCTCGCCGCCGATCCGCTCCCGGCCCTCGACGAGTTGGCAGACGCCATGGAGTCGTACCTGTCGAAGCCTGTGTGGGGCACCGTCGACCTCCAGGACGAACCGGCGCAGGCCCGTCAGAAGGAGGCCGACAGGGAGGCCTCTGCGTTGGAGGTGGCTCGGTTTCGCGACGGCATCGCCTGGCTGAGGCGTGATGAAAAATTGCTCCTCGCCTTCCGACTGGCCAACGAGTCGATGGTGGAGGTCAACAGCCGTAGTACGAAGCCGAGTCGAGGATGGCGCCTATTCCAACTCGTGTCCATCGTCAGCCAACTCGGCGCTCTGGCATGGCGTGAGCACCCGGAGGAGGAGTTCACGGCGGGACTCTGGGGCGACGAGTACAACGTCGATCCCACCGAGGCGGCGACGATCATCTGGTACCCCACGGGCGGCGGCAAGACCGAGGCCTATCTCGGACTGGTCGTGGTGTGCATGTTCTACGACCGGATCCGAGGCAAGAAAGAGGGCGTTTCAGCCTGGTGCCGGTTCCCGTTGCGTCTGCTGACCCTTCAGCAGACACAACGACAGCTCAATGTGGTCGCCGCGGCTGAGACCGTACGCAAGCTCGAGCGCAACGCGGCACGGATCAAGGCCATGGGCGGCGCCGACTGGCCCTTCTTCATCGGTTTCTACGCCGGTAGCGGAAACACGCCCAACTCGCTGTTGGCGGACGGGATGCTCGACCGACTGCGCACGAGTGAGGAAGCCCGCCACGAGTACCGCCTGGTGCACGAGTGCCCTTACTGCCGCGAGGCGTCCGTCAAGATTCCGCCCCCGGATCCGAGGAAGCTCAGGCTCCTGCACGTATGCGGCAATGAGCAGTGCGGGGAGACCCTGCCGATCATCGTCGTGGACACGGAGATCTACCGCTACCTCCCCACTGTGGTGGTGGGGACGCTGGACAAACTCGCCAACATCGGTCTGTCCGACAAGTTCGGCGCCCTCTTCGGCGATGTCGACTGTCACTGCCCCGACCACGGCTATGGACGGGGCGGGAAGTGCCATGAGCGCCATGCTCCGGGCCACTCGAAGGTCGCCCCCCGGCGCTTGAGGGAACCTCTCCGCGACCCCTCTCCGTCCCTAGAGATCATCGATGAACTCCACATGGTCAACGAAGAGTTGGGGGCTTTCTCCGGGCATTACGAAGGTCTGTTGGCCGAGGTCCAGCGCACCCTGTCGGCCCGACAGCGTACCGACGGTCGGGGCGTACGGATGAAGGTCGTGGCGACCACCGCGACCATTCGCGGCGAGGACCGTCAGAGTGAGCACCTCTTCGGGCTTCCGTCGGTGGTGGTGCCGCTTCCCGGACCCAGCCCGGACGAGAGCTTCTACTGGAAGCTGGACCGAGACCGGCCCATGCGCAGCTTCGTCGGGGTCATGCCGACCCGCGGCACGGCCGAGATGACGCTGGTCAGGATGCTCACCTCGGCGCATCGCGCGCTCTGGAAGCTCGTCCTGCGCAAGGACCTGCCCGATGAGTTCGCCGGTTGGCCGGCGGAAGAGCTGGCGGCGACGGTGGACCTCTACCGTACGAGCCTGACGTACGTGACCTCGCTCGTCGACTTCGGGAAGATCCGTCGCTCACTCGACACTCAGGTCAACGAGACCCTGCGCCGGGACGGATTCCCCGATCTCCGGGTGGCGGAGCTGAAGAGCGAGAACAACAGAGGTCTCGACGGTGTCCGCGGCGTTCTCGAGGATCTGAGCACCACCGACGGGGAGACGGGCATGGTCGTGGCCACCAGCATGGCCAGCCACGGCGTGGACGTGGACCGTTTGAACCTCATGCTGTTCAACGGCATGCCCCGCTCGATGGCCGAGTACATCCAGGCCTCTTCTCGCGTCGGCCGTGCCTATCACGGCCTGGTGTTCATGCTGTTCAACCCCGTACGGGAGCGCGACCGATCGCACTACCGCTATCACGGCAAGTTCCACGAGTACCTGGACCGCATGGTGGAACCCGTCGCGATCAACCGCTGGAGCCGCTTCGCGGTTCGCCGCACCCTCCCGGGCATCCTCATGGGCCAAGTCCTGCAGATCGCCAATCGCGATTGGTGGCAGGCGGGCAACGGCCCCGGGCATCTGCATGACCTGTCCAAGATGCAGGCGGCTCTGCGTGCCCCGGCTGTCGGAGGCCTGTCCACGGTTCAACTCACCCGGTTGTTGGAGACGATGCACGCCGTCTTCCAATCGTCGCGTCCCGAGGGAGAGGAACTGCGGACCGATCTGGAGCGGTTGGTGGAGGACGCGATCACCCATCTCCGGTCCGCCGGTGCATCCGCTGGCCTGGCGGGCGGCGACAACCGTGGTTACCGCTCGACCGGCGACCATCTGGGCCTGGAATACCGGCCCATGACGAGTCTCCGAGACGTCTCCGAAGGCATCCCGTTCCATATCGTGTCCGACGGGCGGAGGTCGTGATGGCCGTGTTCAACCCCCGAGAGCACGACATGTCCCGCGACCGAGGCCAGGTCCTCTACCGCTTCCGCCCGGGGCAGACCTTTGACCACCGCGGCGGATACACCGCTCAGGTGATGCAGTACGGCCGCGACGACGAGTTCGACGGCCCATCGCTCGACCGCGACCAGTTGGTTCAGGCCGCGATGCGGTTCGTCCGCACCTGGCGAGCAGCAGGTCGGGCGCAGGCGGCCGGCGCGGATCGGGCCCCCGAGTTCCCCGGCGATGAGGACCGTCTGGCTTCGCGGCACTACGAGGTCGTCGTGCCCGGCAAGGTGTTCTGCCGCGTCTGGCCTCGGGTCGTACGCTGCTCCAGCTCCCGCTGCGGGCATGTGTGGGCGGCCGGTGATCCGCGCCCGGGCGCCGACGAGTGGCCGCCGCCCTGTCCGCGCTGCGGCAACGGATTCGGCAATCGCCAGCTCCAGTTCGTCTTCGCGCACCGTTGCGGGGAGATCTCGCCGATGTATCCGCCGCAGAAGTGCCCGAGGGGGCATACGAAGTTCAAGCTCGACGACCGGCCGAGCCGGTTCCGCGACTTCCGCTGGGAGTGCTTGGACTGCGGCTTCCCTCTCCCGGTGCAGAGGAGCTGCGGAAACACTTCGTGCGGCTACCCGGACAAACTCATGAGCCCCCTGCTGCACACGGCCGGAACCGCGCACGTCGGCCAAGGCCTCACCCTCGTCAACGTCACCACGACCGAGGAAGCGGCGCGACAGAACAATCCGAACTACACCGTGGCGGTGCTCGGCCGTTGGCTCGGAGAGATCACCGAGGGCGAGTTTCGACGCCTCACCGACGGACACACGGTCGACGTTCCCGACGAGGTGATCGAGAGCGTCCGGGCCATGGAACAGGCCGGTCTCGTCGACCAGGCGAGAGCGCTGCGGGCGAGGTTCATGCCCGTCGAAGTGGGCGGCCTGCGCGAGCAGGTCGGCAAGACACTCGGCCTCGACGTCGACGGTGACGAGGCTCGCGCATTGGCCGCGGAGCTGCACACCTATCAGCGGGTGCGCAATCTGCACCGCCTCGACATCCGCCGCCTGGCCAAGGAGGCACGTACCCCCGCGCGTCGGGCGCTTTACGATCGGTACCCCGGGGTGCTCTCCCGAGCCGGCTTCGACGGCGAGCAGACCTGCCTCGTGACCGAGCTGCCCATCACCTATCTCGCGATCGGCTACAGCCGCACAGGCTTCAGCCCGGACGAGGCGGACCTCGTTCCCTACCGGGGCCGGGCGGGGAGAGGCGCTCCGGAGAAGACCCTTCTCTATGCGCACCCCACGCAGGCGGAGGCGTTGCTCTTCCCGGTGGACCGGGAGAGGATCAGCCGCTGGTTGGTGCGCAATGACTTGGTCGATCGCAACGACTTGGTCGAGGCAGGGGGTGTCGCCCGCTGGCTTGTCCACCAGCTCGGCCGCAGCGGAGGCAAAGCGCTCGCACACGAAACGCCACCGGCCGAAGGCCACCCCGACTTCGCGGTGCACGAACTGTTCGGGCTGTTGCACTCACTGTCCCACCAGCTGCTGCGGGCCCTGGCGGTCGACAGCGGGTACAGCGAAACGAGCTTGTCCGAATACCTGTTCCCGAACGACCTGGCCTTCGCCATCTACCCCAATGGAGGGAGTGACTTCACCCTCGGCGCCCTGCGCACCGTGCTCGAACAGAACCTGGACGCTGTGGTGACCAGAGCGGTCGACAACGACTCCTGTCTGTACGACCCGAACTGCATGCTCACCAACAAAGGTGCGGACCACGGCTGTCTGCAACTCCCGGAGACGGCATGCCAGTTGTGGAACCGCAACCTTTCGCGATGGCATCTCTACGGCACGCCGGACGGCGTGAAGATCGGTTATTGGGATCCGACGCTCTAGCGAGTCACCGCCCCGGTGCCCCTTCGTCGAGTGTTCGGCGCGCATGCGCCATAGCCCTCGAAGTGTCTCTGGGGCGGCTCACTTGCCTACATAGCGGCCAGCGGGACGGTGCCCGTGTTCGGCTCGCTCAGCAGGTGCACGCTGGCTATCGTTCCAAGACATAACAAAGTGGGGGAGGAAGAAGAAGCGATGGCGGGCACACAGCAACGACCGTGGTCACCGCTACCGTTAACGGCTGCCGACATCACCCGGGACGCCGTCATCGTCATCCCAGGAATCATGGGTAGTGCGTTGGAGGACGGTGCGACCGGCGAGCCCCTCTGGGGACTGAGCGTCAATCTGCTGGCGCGGGCCTGGAGCTGCCGCGACGGACTCCTGCCGCTGCATCTGACCGCCGAGGAACGCGCCGGTAAGTATGGACGGGTGAGAGCGACGGGACTGTTGAAGGTCCCGGCTTGGGCTCCGTTCCTGCAGGGCTTCGAACCGTACGGTGATCTGGTCGTCGCCGTGAGGAAGGCCGTTGCGGACCCTTCGGCCATCCTGGAATTCCCCTACGACTGGCGGCTGCCTGTGGCCGTCAACGGCGCGCGGCTTGCCACGGCGGCGCGCTCCCATCTCGACGTCTGGCGCGCTCATCCGATGGCCTCTGGAGGCGGCCGCCCCGCGCGTCTCGTCTTCGTCGCCCACTCGATGGGCGGCCTCGTCACCCGCGCCGCCCTTGCAGATCCGAATGTCGACCTGACCTCTGACACGCGTGCCGTGATCACCCTCGGTACCCCGTTCCACGGGTCCGTCAAGGCGGCCGCCATCCTCAACGGAAGTCGCCACGATCCTCTGCCCACCTTGCCTCGATACCGAATGGCCGCCTTGGCGGCGACCCTTCCCGGCGTGCACGACCTGCTGCCCGAATTTCGGTGTGTCGACGCAGGTCTGGAGGTCCACCGGTTGACCCCGCGTGACGTGGGCGGGCTCGGCGGCGACGAAGAACTCGCCGAGCATTCACAGGAGTTCCGGCAGCGGATACGGATGTCCGGTCCAGAGGCCTTGCCCGGTCATCGGGCCGTCGTCGGTATCGCTCAACCCACCATGCAGAGCCTGCGATTGGAGGGCGGGATCGTCCACGTGCAGTACGTCGGTTTCCGCCCGGACACCGACGGCGACCTCCGTCGCACCCCAGACGGTGTCCCCGAGCGTCACGACCGTGCGGGAGACGGCACCGTCCAGCGGGATGCCGCTTCTCTGAGCGGTGTCGGCGTCACCTATCTGCCCCTGCAGCACGGTGCTTTGGCCAAGGACAGCGTGGCACTGCGCTACGTGCAGGCGGTTCTCACGGAACCCGATGAGGAGTTGGGCCTCCCATTGGGAGCTGGCGAGATCGGCCTCGCCGTACCGGACGCGGTCGAGGTGGGGGAGACCTGGACTTTGCGTGTGACCGGTGCCGACTCGCCTGCGAGCATCCTCTGCAGTATCCACGACGCCGAGGACGATCGCCGACTCGACACCCCCCGTCTGAGGTGGATGGACGGTGAGATCGGAGCTCCGGTGACGCTGACGTCCCCCGGGCTGTACCGAGTCCGGGTTAATACCGGCGGCAATTCCCCCGTGACGCAGTTGCTTCTGGCGGCCGCGCTCGACGCCTCGGACTTGGACGGGTGAGGGAACGGTCGCCGCCATGCCGACGGATTCCGAGGACTCGCGTCCCCTTCAGTACTTCCCGGTCGCCATCGGCCGGTACGACCACCACGACCCGCTCGACACGACGGTGGAAGTCGAGAGCGTGGCCGAACTCCTCGCTCCGTTCGGTGCCGAGGTCCACCCGTGGGAGGTGCCCGACGAAGACCGGGGCGCTGACGCGGTCGAGGAACGCCTGAACGCCTGGGCCGCGCCGACCATCCACGCCGACACATTTCTGTACTGGCTCGGTCATGGGGAGAGCGACGGCCAGTCGGCGCGATTGGCCCATTCCCGTAGTCCTCGCCCGCTCACGACCGGCGGCGTGTCCCCCGAGAGGCTCGTTGACTACCTCACGTCTCGCCAGGGCCACAAGTTGGCGGACGGGACATGGGCGATCGTCGTCATCGATGCGTGCCGCTCCGCCAGGTTCGTCCAGCTGATGAGCGCCGAAGCCCATAGCGATGCCGCCGGTGGCCCACGCAACGTCCTGATGGTGGCGACCTCGGAGGAAGGTATCGCCAACCTGGGCCGGTTCCGCAAGGCTCTTGATACCGCCCTCACGGTCAACTTTCCCGCCGAGAACACCATCAGCCTATGGACCCTTGCGGCCGAACTCAGCCGGAACCTGCCTGGTTGCCCGGTCATACCACACGGCATCGAACCCACCGCTGCGCTGGAACGCAGGATTCCAACCTTGGCTGGCGCAATCGCAGCTCCACTGGACGTCCTCGCCGATATCGAAGCCGTACTCGCTGGTTTCACCGACGACGAGCGCCGCCACTTCATTCCCAAAGCAAGCGGCGCCGAATTCGGGGAACAGGCTTGGTATTTTGAAGGCCGTTCAACCGAGCGTGATCAGCTTTTGAACTGGCTCGACACTGCTCAGAGCGGCCTTGCAGTCGTCACAGGTGCGTCCGGTTCCGGTAAGTCCGCGCTCTTGGGGCATGTCCTAGTTCATACGCGGCCGCAGCTGTGCAACCTGTTGGAACGCGCGGGGCAACTCGACCCCCTGCCTTCTGGCGCTCCGCGCCCGTGCGACCCCTTCGACGCCGTCCTTCACCTGAGCGGTGCCACCCCGCAGGACGTGGTGTCTCGGATCGCGAAGGCAGCGGGGCTTCCCATGCCTCCCGCGGACCCGTCACCGACCGTCCAAACGGACTGGCTTCATACGCAGATGAAAGGACGGAGCAAGCCCTTCACCTTGCTCGCCGACGGCCTCGACGAAGGGCACCTCCCCGAGGTGACCGCCCAGCGCATCCTGCGTCGACTCGCGAAGCTCCCGCTGCTACGCGTCATCGTCGGTACCCGGCGGTCCACCAAAGAAGGGCCCGACCTCCCCCATCCCGATGACGAGGGTCTACTCGAGGCACTCGGTCGGGCCGACCTGTCGATCCACGTTCCCCGAGACGGTGACGCGGTGACGCGCTACGTACGCCGCCGCCTGACCGATGCCGTGTCCGCTCGGTCGGATCTGAGCCCGTCGGATCGCATCGAGCAAATCGCCGACGCCATCGGCGGCCGCGACCGGGAGTTCCTCTACGCACGTCTCGCCGTGCACGAGATCTTGCAGAACCCGACTCTGCTCACCGGGGACGGTGAGGACGAACTCAACGCCCTACTCGACGGCGACCACCGGAGTCTCTTCGGCCGCGCAGTCGACCGTTTGGCCGCCGGCGCCGAGGCGAACCGCCCTCTCCTCGAAGCACTCGCACTGGCTCAGGGACACGGGATGCCTTTGCGTGACGGCGTCTGGGCTTCAGCGGCGTCCGCGATCGCCGACGGTCTCACCGTGACGGACGAACACATCGACACTCTGACCCGAACCGCGGCCCCCTACCTCATGCTCGACGTGGAGTCCGGGCAGAGCGTCTATCGCCTTGCTCACCGCACATTCGCAGAACACTTCCGAGCCCCGTCCCTACCCGATCCCCGCCACCACCACATCTCGGCCCGCCTCACGACGGACGTCGAGTCCCGTCTCCCCGATCACGAGCTCAACGCCTACATCTCCCAGTACCTGCCCGCGCACGCTGCGCTCGGCGGTGTTGAAGCCTGGGAGGACCTGGCAGGCCACCCCGGCGTTCTGGACCGGCTCGACCCCACAGCGGTCACGACCAACGTCATGCTTCACACGTTCGGTCGCTCGAAGCTGCCGCCCGTGATCGCGGGGGTTCTCGGTGCACAACACATGCTCGCCGGTGCGGCACCCAGTGACCGTCGAGGTATCCGAGAGCTGGCGACGGTCCGCTACGCGGACCACTCTGAGAAGGTTCTTCCCCGGCCGGAGGTGCACGATCCGGTGTGTGCCTGGACAGTGAAATGGGCACGCCTGCCCCGACACTCCGTACATCTTCCCCTGACCGGCCACAGCGGCGGAGTGGGCGCCGTGGCGGCATTCACCGGCGGGGACGGCCGTGCCCGGTTGGCTTCCGGTGGTGACGACGGCATGGTGCGGGTTTGGGACGCGGCCAGTGGAACTCAACTCGCTGCTTGGCCCGCCAAGGTGCCCTGGGTGGGAGCTGTGGCGGCGTATGTCGGTTGGGACGGCGGTGTACGTCTGGCCACTGGCGGTGACTTCGGCGATGGGGCCGTTCGGATTTGGGATCCGAGCGACGGCGCCGAAATGGATGTATGGCCCAGTCGCCCCGGCTCAGTTGGCGCAGTGGCCTCCTTCGGCGACAGAGAAGGGCGAGTGCGGCTGATCTCCGGAGGCGGCGACGGTGCGCTGCGGATCTGGGATACGGAGAGCGGCAAGGAGATCGCCGAGATGACGGGTCATTCCGGTTCCGTGTGGGCGATCGCCGTCGTCACGGTCGAGGACAATGGCGTTCGTCTGATTTCAGGCAGTGGTGACGGTACGGCACGCGTATGGGATCCCGACAGCGGTCGCGAACTCACAGTGCTTGCCGGTCACCTCGGTGGGGTGTGGGCGGTGACGACGTTCACTGGACAGGACGACCGCGTCAAGGTGGCCACCGGTGGTGACGACGGGTTCGTGCGCATTTGGGCCGCAGACACCGGAGTCGAACTGGCAGCATGGACCTGCCACGACGGCGGGGTGTGGGCCGTGGAGGCACTTACGGGTCAGGATGGCGAGGTGCGACTGGCCACCGGGGGGAACGATGGAACGGTGCGTATCTGGGATCCGCGGACCGGTACCGAACTAGGGATGTTGGCCGGTCACAGTCGCTCGTTGGGATCGGTCGCGGCATTCATTGGCACCGGCGGCCGCGTGCTGCTTGCCACCGGCGGGACGGACGGGACAGTCAGGATCTGGGATGCGGCCGGCGGCATCGAGCGCGTCGAGCCGGTCGATCAGATCGGTGACACGCAGGCGGTCGCGCTGTTCGCGGGTACGGACGGTGCCCCTCGGCTGGTCACCGGCGGGGCGGACGGCATGGTGAGGATCCGCGATGCGGACGCTGGAAAGGAGCTCTCCGCATGGCTCGGCCATGTCGGAGGGATCCATGTTGTGGAGACGTTCATCGCCGGCGGCAGCGTTCAGATCGTCACCGGCGGAGCGGACGGCATGGTGCGAATCTGGAATCCGGACGGAGGAGTTCAGCTCTTCGCGCTGAACGGCCACGCGGACTCCGTCGGCTCGGTCACGGCATTCGCGGGCGTCGACGGCCTGACGCATCTGGTGACCAGCGGTGTGGACGGGACGGTGCGGATCTGGGACCCGAGCAGTGGCGACCATCTCGCCCCATGGGGTGGTCGCGGCCGCGGTGTGGGAGCGGTGACGACGTACACCGGAACGGACGGCGATGTTCGGCTGGCCCTCGGCGGGGCCGACGGCGTGGTACGAATCTGGGATCTGGATGGTGGGACGCCGGTGGCAACACTGACCGGCCACGTCGGGGAAGTGGAGGCGGTCGCTGCCTTCACCGGCTCCGACGGCAGGGCGAGGTTGGCCACCGGCGGGACGGACGGCACGGTGCGGATTTGGGATGTCGAGAGCGGTACCGCATCCACCACGCTGACCGGCCACTTCGGCGGGGTGCGGGCGATCGCCGCGTTCACTGGCATGGATGGCCGTATCCGATTGGTCGCCGGTTACGAAGGTGTCGTCCGGATCTGGGATCCACTCAGCGACCACGTTGAACTGACCGTTCCTCTGGGGACCTCGGTTCGAGACGTTGCAGTCCTCGGCGCGGACCTTTCGATTGCCACAGAGGAAGGCATCGTTCACATCTCGCTCACGCAACCGGTGCGGCAAGAAGAGCAGCAGACCGATGATCGGCAGGCCGGCAATGAATCGAGTGGCACGCAGTCAGATTGAACTCGCTTCCCTTCTGAGGCTCTGACACCGTACGGAGGCGCCCCAGGTTGGGAAGCCGCCCCGGCATCGCGTCGCAGCATCAGCGACCTGCACCGAGTTGCGGTCACTGCAGCAGGATCTCTTCCGGACGGCGATTGGTGACGGCGGTCTCCTGGCCGTTGAGGACTTGATCGATGCACGCAGACAGGTCCCCTCCGTGGTCGTCGCGGGCCATACTTCGGAGTTCTTCAACCAGAGTTCGGCCGTTGATGAGGACGATCGGGTATTGATCTTCGACCATCTCCAGCTGCGCCGCCTCCGAGTAGGAGCCCGTTGTCACGTAAACACCGATCCAACCTCGGTGGAGTCGGGCGACAACGCGGGCGACGTGCTCGGCGGTGATGAGGGTGTCGGGCCTGACGCACTTGGCCTGTCCGAGTACGACGAGGCTCGTTCCGGCCAGGCCGCTGCCGATGTCGAGTCGGCCGACGAAATCTGCTCCTCCGTCGCCGGAACGGCGCGTCAACCAACCCTCGATGTAGCCGTGGCCGGCGCCGCGCAATACACGGGCGGCCACAGTCGCAGCCAGTGCTTCGAAGTCGTGTTTGCGCCCGTCGAAGTACTTGTAGACCGCCTCCAGGTCCGTGGCATCCCTGCTTTCCGGGCGGGAACGCTGGTCGCGCACTTTGGCGACCTTGGCTCGGGCGACGCGGCGGCGGAGTCTCGGGAGAGCCGAGCTGCCGTGCTTGACCCATTCCCGCCACGATCGTGGCGCCATTTTGAGGGCCTCGGCATGGGTCACGTTCCCGTCTCGACGAGCGCGGATCCACTCCCATGCAACAGTGTCGTCCTCAGCGGTCAAATCGAGTAGAGCGATGTCGTAGACGAAATTGACGAAGGTCGTGTGTTCGCCACCGCCCCATTGGACCAGTCGCTCTGTGCGCTCGATTACGCCTACACCGCAGAACTCCACATATCCCTTTACCTGGCCGTTCCGTGAAACGGCGCGAAAGAGGAGAAGGGGGGCCGCAGCTGTGCGCTCCTCGGGAGTTCGGCCTTGATGGCCGGTGAGAGCATCCAAGAGCGCCGAATTTCCGGTGGTAGAGCCGGGTGCAACGGTCAGGCCGGGTTTGTGGTCGCCGAAATAGCGAACGTGACCGTTGGCCAGGCCGAACACGTCGTGCCATGGCGTCTGTTCGGTGCCGGCCTTCCATGGGCTCGACCGAATGAGGATTGCGGGGCGCCGGATTCCATCAGGCGCCTCGACTTCTGCTATCCCGTTGATTCCTGCGGTCAGCAAGACCCTCTTGAAACCCGGTGAGTGCGTGACGTAGTGGAAGTTCGAGTGGTCGTTCAGAGTCGCCGGCTTCGGGTCCTGGCTGCCTGCATAGCGATAGACCTGTCCGACTCGTAGCCCGCTGGCCAAAGTTCACCTGTCCGGATTCGAAACTTATTCGAGTGATGTTCACGGTCGCGAGATCGTCTCACCCGCTGGTGTAGGCCGAGCGTTCATGTGTTCTCGCCTGGATCTCCCTCATCTTGTCAGCGCGGCACGGGCCTCGGACCGGACCTTCCTCACCAAGTGCCCTAGTTCCGGCTCCGATGTGGAGTCGAGGTCGAGGAACGCCGTAAGTCGGAGAAGCCGCATCAGGCTCTGCCGGAACACCTCCCGGGTGGAGACGCTCCCGTCGGCCATGTCTTCCCGGTGCGCCCGGACGATCGCCCTGACTAGCACTGGCGACGCGGCGAGAGCGAAGCGTCTGGCCATGATCTGGTCGAGATCGTTCTCGCCCAAGACGTCCAGCAGGTGGTAGGGATCGTCGGCGGTCGGGTCGTGGAGCACATGCGCACGGGTCCACAGACGGGCGAGCGCGTGGCGGGTCAGGTCGGTTCCCTTGAAACGGTCGGCCGGGTAACGACCGTCCGAGTCCGCCTGCCACCTCCAGGCACACACGTCGGGGAGGAGGACAAGTGAGAGGAACGCCCACACCTGTCGCTGTGAGGCTTCGCCGGGCGCCATGAGGCACTGCTCGTACAGCATTTGGGCTGTTGTCCGGTCGAAGAGGCTCCGTTGCACGGTGGATCGGGATGACGGGAAACCTTGCTCGCGGGCCACGCGAACGATGCCGTCCCGGAGCTGATCGAGTTCCTCGGGTGAGATCCGGCGGCCTCCAGTGGCCGCGTAGACGGCTCGGCGGGAGTGGTTGGCAACAATGGTCGGGTGCTGGTCTGGAGCCGTGTCGTGGAGTACGCGAAAGCGGTGCTCCGTCTCGCTGGGGAGTAGGCGCGGGTAGAGCAGGCTCATGCCGTGGCCTCCCGTGGGAATCTGACGCCGGCGTGGACATCGGCTCTGAACCGGGACGGATCCCTGCGGCGTTCGTCGCGCAGCCGCTTGATCGCCTGCTCGGCGGACTCACCCGGACGCGATAGGTACGTGCGCACGAGCGCACGCACCAGACCCGCCATGGTCAAGTCGCCGTCGGGGTCGTCCGACGGTGTTTCATCGACGAACGCGTCGTCGTCCAAGGCCCGTCCCACGAGGTCGGTGACGATATCGACCTCGAGCACGCTCCACACCATTCCGGAGAGTTCGCCCTGCGCGGCTTCCATCGCCTGCTTGACCGCGGGATTGTCCTCGTTCAAGAGCACGAGCAGACTGCCCATCGCGGCTTGTTGCCAGTCCCCGCCGTCCATGCTCACGTACCAGGCTGAACCCGCCGGGAGACCGGCCTCCCTGAAGGACACAGGGGCGACTGGCAACAGACCGGCTCCACCCTCGAGATGGATGCGTTTCTGATCGCTCCACAAGATCGACCCGGTCCGGGTGGCGACGAAGGGCTCGACGGTAGGCAGGTCGGCGGCCAGTTCTATGAGCGTCTCGACGGTCAGGAAACCGCCGAGCTGAGCGCTGTCGGCTGAGATCTGCACCTCGCACGAGGCTCGGTCCGAGTGGGAGGGGAGCTCCTCCACGAAGGCGGACTTGCGAAGGAGTGACGTCGAAGGCCAGTAGCGCACGCACAGGCGCAGGGGCGCATCGCCTGGCAGCCCGCAGTCCTTGCGGAGCTCGGCTAGGTCGATTTCGACCACCCGTCTCAACGTAAAGTCGGTGGTGTAGTCCCAGGCCGTCAGCGCGTCGGGTGCGGGCTCGCCGGTCGCGTCGCCCGATCTCCACTGCTCGGCATGCACTCGGTCGACGGGCTTTCGGTACGGCCAGACGCGAACGCTCATGAGCGCCCCACCACATTGATGTCTATGAGCACGTCGGCGACGGCCCTGATGAGCAGATCGACGTCGGTGGCATCACCGGAGTGATAGAGGACCTCTCCGACCACGATGCGGCCGTCCACCGGTACACGCCAGCCGTACACCTCGGGCTGCACCGCACCCGTGGGGGACTGGCTCTCCGTTCCTCCGTCACCGGTGACGACTCGCACGGAACCTTCCACCCGGTCAGGCCCGTGAAGCCGAACTCGCTGTACCACGACCGGCATCCCGTTGATCACTTCGAAGTGCGGCTCGGCCGTCAGGGTGGGCCTGCGCACCCGTTGCCTTCTTCCGCCGCCCTGTTCCCAGCGACCGCCATGTGGCCCGCCCTCCCCCTGCGGAGCCGGCCCTGAGGGCGTCGGCGGGGCCTGAGTTCCCGATGCGTCGTCGGGCACGGGAGCCACTAGGGGCCGAGAGGTCCCGGGAAGTGGGCTGGCGGGCAGTACGGCGGCTCCCGTCCCGCCTGGGCCCGCCAACAGATGTCCCAGCCGTTGTGCCACCGAGCCCATGGCGTAGGTGCCGACTTTGACTGCCCTTCGTGCCTGGGCTCCGCTCAATCTGTCGCACTGGTCCTTCAGTCGCCGCCCTGTGGTGCGTACGAAGGTCGCCTCTCGTCCCTGCAATTGCTGGTGCTCCCACGCATCGTGGGTCGGCGGCTCTGCTCGTGCGAACGTCTCATCCAGTTCGTCGGTCACCTTGAAGACGGCGGCATAGCCGGCGTCCGGGTGCGATCTCTCCGGGCCGGAGTGGTACCGAACCACGAGCTCGGGACCGCGCAGAAGACAGACATGGTGCGGAGCTCCCTCGATGCCGAGTTCACGGGCCGCCAGGGAGGTTACGGAGGCCCCGTAGGTGTACTGGTAAGCGAAGTGCCCCAAGTCCTTGCGCGGCTTGCCACAGGCCAGTGGCTGCGCAGTACCTTCGGCGATCTTGTGATAGGCGGACGCGAATTCGGCGAGCGTCGCATCGGTCTCGGCGTTTGGAACGGCGATGTCCGTGCCGTTTGCCGTGACCGCGACATCCATGCGTACGGCTCGATCGACGAGTGTGATCGGCCACAGGTTCCACGCTGTCGCGTCAGCGAGGTAAGCGCCTGCCTCGTGCACGGACAGTTCCGGAGTCGTGTCCGAGTCCGGCAGGCTGGGGTCCGTCAGGTCGGGGTCGACCACGACGAGCGTCGTCCCGGTTTCCTCCATGTTGAAGACCGGGATGCCCAACTCGCGAGCGACCGTGTCCGCTTGAGCGTCCCGCAGCGGCTCACAGTGTTCCCGCTCCGGTAGACCCCACCAGTGTCGTCCGGTGTATCGAGAGTCTCCATCCCAGAAGGATTGACGAATGGCGACGCCGATGAAGCGCGTGCATAGGCGTCCGTCATCGCCCTTGAAGCGGGTGTATACGAGGACGCAGCCGGCTTTCGACAGTTGGAACAAAGCGCTCTTGCCGTACCCGTACGTACCCCCACTCGACGTGTTCGCGACTCCGTCACGATCGCCGCTGTTCAGCACGAACCGCGCCCACTCTCTTCGCGCAGTTTTTCCGGCGTCGGACCGGGTCGGGCCAGCGAGGCCGGTGGTGCCACGATCGGAGACCGCCAGATATCGGATGGCCGTCGCTTGAGTGAGTGAACGGAACATCCCGTTCTGGTGGCCGACGTTCGAGGACCCCTCCGAGAACATGCGGCGCCACGCGGCGGCATGACCGGCGCCTGCGGTGCTCAGGTCGAGTCGGAAGCGGACGACGGATTGCTCCGGCAGGCGGGCATCCCATGAGTTCTGGGCCGCTTCGCGGACGAGCAGCGTCAGCTGCGACAGACTGGGGCGCCCGAGCTGGCTCAGTAGACCGTTCGCGGTGATCCCGCCGTCGGCGCGAAAAGGCTGTGCGTACCAGCCGGGTTCGCTCACAGATCGGCCCCTACACGCTCGAGCACGGGCTCCCGTTCGGTGATGTGCGGGACTGTGTCGAGGTCTATTCGATATTCCAGATCCTGGACCCCGACGGGGACGGCTGCTCCGACGAAGCTCTGGGGGATAACCCGAGGAAAATCCTCGGATACTTCGTACCACCGTTGCTCCGTGGCGAGAAAACGGGTTCGGCCTATCGGCCCCTCATCGTCTTGTGGGAGACCCAGGGCTGTCAGCCGGGTTTCCAAGGCGCTGAGGTCGTCGGTCATTCCGCGACACTCGGCGAGCAACTCGAGAACGGAACGGGCGCCGGGGGCCGTCGACTCTGTGACTCGCAACCAGGCGAGGGTGAGGGTGCCCTGCTCCGGTGCCTCCAGCTGATCCACACCGTGGATGTGGACGACGCGGCCTTCGGCGGACGCGGTGCCCTTGACCTCGATGGCGTGGTGGGCGCCGCGGAAGTCCTGAGGGCACCCGAGGGGGCCCAGCCACGCACGGACGGCTCGCGGATCCACACCCAGCAGCTCCTCCAGCACGACGAGTTCGGCGAACAATCCCGCCAAACGCGGGACGGTCCATCGACTGGATCCTCCTCCGAACAGGAGCCTCCAGGCGTGCAATGTACGGACGATGAGCGAAGGCGCCCGATAGGGCTCCATCGCGATCAACCCGGCCAGGTCCGCGACCAGTCCTGTGAACGTTCCGGCGAGATCGCGTCGCCGACAGGCGATGTCGGCGTATCGGACGGGCAATGCGTCGTCGCTGGACAGCGTCCGAGTTGTGAGGTGGACGCCGGTGCTGCGAAGGTCGTCGTCGACTCTGTCGCCGGGGCCGATGGGCACGAGCAGGTGGCGCAGTCCCTCGGAATCACGGCCGAGCCGAAGAGCGCCGTGGATGGTGCCGACCTCCAGCCCTGCCGTGATCATCGCATCATCGATGGCTGTGGCAGCCTGTTGGTCGAGCAGGTCCCAGAGCCCCTCGAGCAGGTCCCGCAGTCGGAGAGAGGCAACTGACCAGCGGTGCTCGGTCATGCA
Organism: Streptomyces sp. YIM S03343; assembly: GCF_054729195.1. Taxonomy (NCBI): domain Bacteria; kingdom Bacillati; phylum Actinomycetota; class Actinomycetes; order Kitasatosporales; family Streptomycetaceae; genus Streptomyces; species Streptomyces sp. YIM S03343. The sequence goes on along the minus strand of NZ_JBPUKX010000001.1, from coordinate 2,396,646 downwards.
GCAGCCTCGTTACCGACATCGAGATCCTGGTAGAGCACCGAGACGTCTTCGTCCTCGTCCTCGCCTGCGGACGGGAAGACCCGCGAGAGGTCGACTTGGAGGTAGTCGTACTCGACGCCCAGGTCCGGTCCGTTGGTCGGCTCGGGGAAGACGAGGGCGACGCCCCACACGATCTCACCCGGCGCGTCCAGCGGGGCCCGACCCGTCACCGGCTCTTCCTCGCCGTTCTTACTACGGATGGGCACGGGCGCCTTCGAATCGATCGGATAGAGGAGAATCAAGCCTCGCTCAGGCTGCTGCGACACCCTCAAGCGCTTGAGCAGTGTTCGGTTGACCGGCCCGTCGCCCTTCGAGAGGTCAAGGTCCAACGCTTCGTCGCGGGGACCTGTGAGCGTCTTGATGTCGGCGACGGATTCGTCGGCCGGCGATGCCAGACGGGTACGGACCACGGGATCTACTGAAGCGCCGTGAGGCAGTTCGACCCGGCCGCTCTCGGAGGTCGGCCTCTTCCCGATGACTCCGATGTTCCAGCGGGTCAAGCCGCTAGAGTTCTTGCTCCTGTTGACGATGTAGTCCTGCAGCAGATTGCGAGCGGCATCGAGGTCCTTGGGGTCGAACTGGTACTCGTCGATGAAGTTGAGGACGTGCTCCACGGGAATACCACGCCACAAGGCGCGACCGTCGGCAACATCGACGTCGACTGTCCCATCGCGATGCGCGGCGGTCATCAACTTCCACACGGCAAGACCGTTCTTGGCGTGCCATTGCTCGTCTTCCTCGTTGTGCCTGCATGGGAAGTAACGAGTCTCGACGAGCTGTCCTCCGTAAGAAGCTGCGGCACGGACTGCACTCTTGGATTTGGAGGGAGCGGTCACCTTCATCTTCGGGTGGGTTCGGATCCGCACACCCATGTCGAGTGGGGTGAGGTGTTCGGTGAGGTATCGGTCGATCTCGATGCGCATTTCCTCTTCGACCGTCGCCAGGTGGGCAAACCAACGTCGGGTTTCGTCGGGCATGAAGATGCGAGGAAGATCCTCATAGCCGGGGCGGTATCCAAACCAACGACCCATCTGAAGCAGCGTGTCGTAGACATTGGACGAGCGAACGAAGAAGCTGACTACGAGGCCCTCCAGAGTGAGCCCCCGGGAGAGGGTGTTGCCTCCCACTGCGATGACATTGACCGGCCCCGAGGCATAGTCGAGACGGTCTGTGCTGCGGTAGTGGTCCATGACGATTGTGGTCGTAGAGACGACCGCCTCCAGAGCCGGGAACACAGTCTCGAAGTCGAACTGTCGATTCCCGTCCGCAGGTTTGACGCGGCGAGACTCTTCGTCCCACAGCTTCCGTAGTTCCTCGACGACGCCGTCATTCGCCTGGATTCCCCGGAGAACCTCGTGGCGGAGTGTTTGGAGTACGGGGTGGTAGGAGTCATGGACACGTGTGTCAGAGTGGGCATGGATGAGCATCGAGGAATGCTGGTCGCTCTGCCCTCTGGCATGCCGCGCAGCGGTAGCCAGCCAGAACCAGAAAACGGCGCGGCGAAGGGAAGGAGCCGCTGTGGGGTTGAAGTCGGGAATCTCAGCCTTTTTCGCTGGCCGTAGGGCGCTCAGCTCCTCTACGGGGATGCTCCGGATCATGTCGAGTCCGCCTGGAACTTCGGACGGGTCTTCGTGCTCGAGCGGGTACCGACCAAACAGCGTCTCTGGTCCCTGATACCGCTCCCCGCGAGGAAGGCTGAGGATGAAATCTCGAGGGTAGAAGTCCTCGTGGTCCACGGGGTCGACGAGGAGGTTGGCGAACGGCGTGGCTGTGTATCCCACGTAGCAGACTTTGGGGATTCGGCCGATCACATCTCGGATGAGCGGATTGATCCGGCGGGTGGCAAGGGTTGCTTGGTCAGCCTCGTCATCGATGATCAACGTGGGGCAATTGCCGAGCTGCTCGCGCGCTTCCTCAAGCCAATCTCGCAACTTCTTGAGTACGGGGGCATTCTTCTTGACCACCAGAAGGAGGTATTGGTCCTTGGACGCCACCAATGATTGAGCGTTCGCCGGTGGTTGGAAGTCATGCTCCGGCTTGGTGATCTGATGCCACAACGCTGGATTGAGGTCCACCAGGTCGCGGATAAGGCGGGTTTGGGTCTGCTGGCGCAGTGAGTTGTGGATGCCGGACAGTACGATGAACATGCGGTAGCCGCGGTCTGCGGCCTTGCTCACGACGGCCGTGAAGTTACTCGTCTTGCCGGACTGCACGTGCCCGATGACCAGACCGCGGGAACGGAAGTTCGGGGTGGCCGGATGGTCGAGCATCGCGACGACGCGATCGGATGCCTCGTCGATCTTCCTGACTTCGTCCGCGTCCAGTTGGCGCCGCAGGCGCTTCTCGAACGCCGGCCAGTTCTTGTCCCCTGCTCGCGATCCCGCGTACCAGGGAGGGGTGTTCTCCCGACCGACTGCAAGCGGCTCCCGAAGGCTGACGATCTGTGTCGTGGCGGCTTCATGACGCTGCAGCATCTCTTCGATCACCTCTTCAGGCACGAAGAGATCGCGGAGCTGCTGTGTGGCCTCGTGCGGGAGCATCCCATCGAGCATGCTCCGAAAGCGTTCCCAGGCCGCGTCCATACGCGGGTTGCCCACCATGCCTCACAAGTGATCACAGTCGGCCAGCATCCCTGCCTGGCCGACACGACGTCCTTCCACTGACTTACGCTACCGATCAGCACTGACAACCGCGCCGGCTCTCCCCGAATCGACTCGCATTCTGGTTGCTCGGGCCGAAGCGCAGGTGCTCACGCCATTCGTAGAACGTCTCCGCCAGTGCCACTCGGGCGGCACCTCAGGTGGCTTTTTCCAGTGATGCCCCGTCGAGTGGTGTAGCCGCCATCGCAGCGAAGACGCAGTCGCGCACACGACCAGCCGCTCCGGCGCTCGTGGTCACCTGACTTGCCGTCAGTCAGCGGTCATGGTCGCGATGGCCGGCGCCAAGGCCATCCCGCTGGCCTTGGCGAAAGTCGTCACCACCGGCGATGCCACGCGAAGGCGGCCACGACTGACGCACCATCAGACTCGTGCGTTCGACTGGCCGTGGGTCAGGGCAGCGGTCCTGCGCTTTCACTGTGATCGCCGCTGTACCACGCGGCGGGGCACAATCCTCTTCCCCGGCTGTCACGCGCGTGTGTAACGCCAACCCCGGTTCGTCGTCAGCCGAGTGCCCATCCCGGTGGTGCTCCGTTTCCGAGGCGCTGGCCTGCCCCACCCGCTTCGGGCGGGTGCTGAACACGGTCCGACGCAGCGGGCTTGAGCCCGCCACAAGGCCCGTAACTTACACCGGTTGGTTGACGGGCAATGCCGCCTGCACAGGGAACGCTTCCTGAATCTGCAAGCCGGTGCTCCTGTTCCCAGCGGGCAACGGTGCCGATTCCGGCGCTGCCGCACGGCAGGCGATCGCCTTCTTGATAGCGGCGTCGCGAGCCTCGTTCCCCAGGTACAGCGCAGCGGCGAGGACGTGGACGGCGAGAACGGGCGGAACGGCGTTGCCGATCTGCTGGGAGGGGTCACTGCCCTGCCAGGGGAAGCGCTCGGGAAAACTCTGCAGTTGGCCGGCTTCGGCGTCGGTGAAGCGGTCTGTGGGGTCTGGGTCGCCGGGAAGACCCACCTTATTCCTGCGGATTTTGCCCGTGACGGTGAAAGCCGGCTCGTCGTCTCGTCGTCTGCCGCGGTTGCCAGGGATGCCGCCGGTGCCGTAGTTGGACTTGACCTCGAACGGTTTTGGGCGGCGGAGCGCATCGCCCATCGTCACACAGGGCCGCATGGTCTCGTCTTCCGGGGTGATCTTCTTGCGGAACGCGCGATGTGTCTTCTCCGGCAGCATCGCCGGTCCAGTGCCGCTGAGACGAGCGATCAAGACGGCGCGTTTACGGGTTTGCGGCACCCCGTACTCTTCGGCGTGCAGCACATCCGTGACCGCCGTGTAGCCCTTGCGCCTGAGGATGCTGCCGAAGGCTTCCCAAACCGGCAGCACGGTGGGGACCTGTTCCAGCACGATCGCCTCGTAGGGGGTCCCGTCCTTTAGGGCGGTCAGCGCCCACCGCAACGGTTCGAGGACCAGGCCCGTGCGGCCCTCGTCTCCCGGCGCTTCAGCCAGTTTGGCGAGCTTCCTTTCGACGTTCTTGCCCTTGGCCATGAGGTCGGCCAACCCGAGGACCTGGTCGAGTGCCCGGCGTCCGGCGCCCCCGGAGCGTCCGCCCGCGACGGTGTACGTCTGGCACGGCGGGCCTCCGGCCAGCACTCTGGCATAGGGGAAGTCGGCCGGGCTGAAGCCCTTCACGTCGCCTTGTTTGGTGACCAATCCCGCTGCATCGCGTGTAGCGCAGGCCAGGGTGTCCAGTTCGATGCCTGTGACGGGGATATCCAGCCACCCTGCGGCCACGTCCAGTCCACCGGGACCGGCGAAAAGATCCACAATCTGGTGGTCGGGCACGTAGTCTCCAGGCAGTAAATGGTCCGCGGCGGTGGTCACGAGGATGTCGCGAACGTGGCCGCCTCGATCTCCCCCCAAAGGGTCGCCGTCGTCGATCCGACAGAATAACCCCTGTTCATGGTGGCTAGCCACCATGGCACGCTAAGGCCATGCCGAGCCAGCACAAATTCCCGGCGGTGGTCTGCCGCCCGGCCCCGGAGCTTCACGAACGTGCCAAGCGAGCGGTCGCGGAGGTCGGCTCGGACATGAATGCTCACCTCATCGCGTTCCTGCACTGGCTCGTCGGCGACACGGACGAGCTCCCGACACGCCCGACGCCGCCGGACGACGAGTGATCACAGGCCCAAGGCCCCACCCGGGGAACTGGTCGATCCGCGTCCTGGGACTTCGGCGTGGAGGCATGTGATCATGCCAACGTCCCTTTTTCGATCAGATCGCGCATGGCATCCTCGGCACGGCGTAGCACGATGCGTCCGTCGCCCTGGCTGAAGGCCACAACCGAGCTCTCAGGGAAGAGTCCGGCTTCGGCGAGGAGCCCGAGGGGAAGCTCGATGCGGCCGTTCTCGTCGATCTTGATTTCCGTCGGTTCGCGAATCATGCGGTTCAGTCTGGCAGGCCCGAGTGCCGAGCGAGCCCGAAGGTCAGGAGCGGGCCGTGCCCGACCCTCTGCGAGCATTCCTGCGCTCAGCTTGAGCTCTCTCGAGCTCTTGGCTCCGCCGGCCGTAGACCTCACGCACTTGAAGTGCGGCGAGCTTCGGGTCTTCGTGCTCCCACACACGGAGCACCTCCCACCCCGCGTCGTGGAGCCACTGGTCCGTCTGGCGATCGCGGCGACGATTCGTCTCGACCTTATCCGTCCAGAATGTCGTGTTGGTCGCCGCCAGGGTGTGGTGCTCCGGGCAGCCGTGCCAATAACAGCCGTCCATGAAAACGGCTAGCCGAACCCGGGTGAAGACCAGGTCTGCAGTGCGCCTGACCTTGGGCAGTGGCCGTTCCGACACCAGGTAGCGAAGCCCCAAGCCGTGGACGGCACTGCGGAGTGCCAATTCAGGCTTCGTATCCCTCCCCTTGTTCGACTGCATACTCGCCTGCGTGGCGGGCGATGATGCCCAAGAGGGCTTGCCATCCTTGCGAAGGGCAGTGCTCTTGGCCTTGGCTTTTCGGGGGAGGGATGGGGCGGGTGGCATCGTCTGACCTCGATGGGACCACTCGTGACGGTGTTGGCACCCGAGAGTACTCGTCTGAGGACACGCAAGGATGATGAACCCCCGCGAGCACCCAGCGGGGCAAGCCGGACCTCAGTCCTCGCCCATGTCAACGAGTCGAAACGTCTACGGCGGCAATGGGAAAGGGTGAGGGCTCGCAGGCATCTGGCCGGCATCGAATCAGGTAAGGCGGCGGGCGACCCAACGTGAGATCGCAGCGCGGCGAGGCAGCGTGGATAGCCCAGCGGTCAAGTCGGGGGCATCCATGGCCACGAGGTCCAAAACCACCCAGGAACCGCCGAGCGCGTCCTTCCGGTCGGCTTCAATGCCTGGCTCCTCGACTGCGCGCCGGCCCCCGGCTGCAAGGTGTGTGCCGCGAACTGGAGGCAACTCAGCGCCGCGAAGGACGACGGCGACATTACGAAGGCCGTCAGGCACAGCCACCGCGATTCGCGATCACGCCGGAGGCGGGCACTGATGACCGTGGACTTGCAGATCTACCGGGACGGCCGTAAGCAGGCTACGAACGCAGCAGGGGCGATCCGGGCGGGGCTCGACCTCCCCGAGAGTGTCGGGGGGCAGTGTCCGGCCGATGGCGACCCACAGTGGCAAGGCTTACGTGCATCTGGGCATGGTCCGTGCTGACGCGGCCGAGCGGATGGCCGAAGCCATGAGCGCAGTTGGTCTCGCCCATGAGTAAAGCCGGGCAAGACTGTTTGCCCACCGGGGGCACGATCACCTGAGAGGCCCCGGTGGGCAAATTTAGACGATCTTCACCTTCTGAAGCTCGCCGGGCTTCTCCTCCACGTAGATCGCCCCTCCGTTGCGGTCGAGCTCTTCGAGCCAGCCGTTGATGATCAGTGCTCGGTTGACGGTGTCCGTCTTCGACCGGCCGGTGAGCTTGTGGACCTCTTCCAGTGCTGCATGCGCCCGCTCGGTGAGGTTCACGGTCAGACGATGCAGCTTCACGACCGGCTCTGTGGGGTTTCGGGTTTCAGTGGCCATTGTTGACACCTTCTAGATCTGCAGGGATGGGATTGCGAGGCGCTCTCACGGCCTCTTGGCCATCTTGCAAGCCTACCGCCTCATGCGGCTGATGTACATATTCTGCATGTGCTTCGTATGGTCCTAGACCATACATCTGATGGTCTACGTATGCCCACTCGCCCCAAGATGCACTCAGGTCCCACAGTTTGCAGACTTTCACATAAGAGTCGTAAGTGCTGAAACGAGGCGGCCATGGGTGTGCAGAGTGATCCCAAAGTGGACGAAGCGGGCGCTGTGATCGCGAGCAGCGAAGAAGATCTTTCGCAGGAGCGGCCGACCGAAGATGCGGAACCTCACAAGATCGTCGGGGCCATGGAAGGGAGTCCTGGCGGATGACCGGCGGTCTATTCCGGCGCGGTGCTCGCAAGGCGCAGGGGTCTCAGAGGCAACATGCTCCGTCTGTGCCTGAGTCGGTACCCAGGGTTGAGATCGTCTCGGAGGAAGACCTTTCCACCGATATTCCTTCCAGAGATCCGATGGAAGAGACCGAGTTCAGCTTCGGTGTCGCTTCGGGCAAGGTGAAGAGTCTTCCCGGTGGAATGTTGAACCGGGCCGCTGCGCTCGGCGCAGTGGTCGTAGTAGCGGTGATCGCCGGTCTTGCCGCGACCGAGGTGTGCTCTAAGAGGGCGGTATGAGAGTGGATAGGAGTTTTGTCGTCACCTGATCGTGTGGCGGTGCGGCGTCCCGGCCGGCTGGCGGCCATGGGCATGTTGGGCTGGTCGCCGTGAGCGAGCGCAAGCCCTACAAGACCGACGTGAGCGACGAGCAGTGGGCGCTGGTCGAGCCTGTGATCACCGCGTGGAAGGCCGCGCATCCGTCGGTCAGCGGCCATCAGGGTCGGTACGCGATGCGGGAGATCGTCAATGCGCTGCTCTACCAGGGCCGGACCGGTTGCCAGTGGGAGCTGCTCCCGCACGACTTTCCGCCGCCCGGCGCGGTGAAGTACTACTTCTACACCTGGCGTGACGACGGCATCGATCAGACCATTCACGACCTGCTGCGCTGGCAGGTGCGGGAGATGGCGCGTCGGAAGGCGGACCCGAGCCTGGTGGTGCTCGATACCCAGAGCGTGCGCGCGGCGGCTGGGGTGCCCGCTGAGTCGACGGGGTGTGATGCGGCAAAAAAAGTGCCGGGCCGCAAGCGCGGCCTGGCCGTTGACGTTCTGGGGCTGGTGATCGCGGTGGTCGTGGCGGCCGCGTCGGCGCACGAGAACGCCGTCGGCATCGCGCTGCTGGACAAGGTCGCCGCCGACACCGACACCGTGGAGAAAGCCCTGGTCGACCAGGGCTTCAAGAATGCCGTCATCGCGCACGGCCAGAAGGTGGGCATCGAGGTGGAGATCGTCGAGCGCAATCCCGCACAGAGCGGGTTCGTTCCCCAGGCCAAGCGGTGGGTCGTGGAGCGCGCCCACGGGATCTTGATGCTGCACCGCAGGCTGGTGCGCGACTACGAGCACCGGCCACGCAGCTCGGAGTCGCGGGTGTACTGGGCGATGACCGCGGTGATACTCCGTCGGCTGACCGGGGCCACCGCTACGGCCTGGCGCAGCACATGACCGGCGGGGAGCTGACCCTCGGGGCGGTACTGGCGCGACTGGAGGAGCAGGAACGGGAGATCGCCGTGCAGGCCGAGGTGACGAGGGAGCAGATCGCGCAGCTGACCGCACGGCTGGACGAACTCGGCCGGGCCGCCGAGGAGGTCCGGATCACCCGCAAGACGCTGCTGGCGCTGCCCGATCCGGCCCCGCCCGCGCCACCGGCCCCGAAACTGCCGGACCATCCGGCCTACCAGCAGATCATGGCGGTGTTCACCGCGGCCGACCATCCGCTGCGTGCGCGGCAGGTGTGCGAGGCGATGGACCTGGCGATCGCGCCCAACAACATCAACAACACCCGACTGAAACTCAAGCGGCTCGCCGAGCGCGGCATCCTGGCCGAGACCGAGCCGGGCTTGTTCACCCAGCCTCGGCCGTAGTCGCCCGGCGTCGCCACGACCTGCCCGCCTGTCCCGCACGAAACGAAGAATCGGGCATCAGGTCTCATACCGCCCTCTAAGGGGCATATGAGCGGCACCGTCGTCACCTGGGTGGGCCTGGGCACCATGCTTGGGGTGTTGGTCTTGGGCCTTGTCTGGATCACCCGTCGTCGCAGGAACCCCGCGCAAAAAGGGGGCGGTGCGAGGCGGCCCGCCTGACGCGCTGGACACGCTTAGTGATGATCGGAAACGACCCCAAGCGGCGGTCACCATATGCCCACGTCAGAGGCCCGGCGGCCGAGTCGTCACAGGTCGGGACACGCTCCGGTTAGTGCCGGGCGTATCTATAAACAGAGGGCGCGCATGCAGGGCGCTCAGTCCCGGAGATAGGGCCGGTGTCAGTGGCGTTCACTGGGGACCTTGGTCCACTCGGCGGGGAGCTGCTCCCGCTTGTCGCTGGGAAGCTCGTCCAGGGTTGGGCGAAGTCCCTCGATGATCTTCGCTATCTCCTGTGGGTCGCGCCGGACCGGCAGACCGAGGTGGTGGGCGATCGTGCGGAGGGTCATAGCGGTTCGGTTCATCTCAGAGGGCGGTATGAGACCTGATGCCCGATTCTTCGTTTCGTGCGGGACAGGCGGGCAGGTCGTGGCGACGCCGGGCGACTACGGCCGAGGCTGGGTGAACAAGCCCGGCTCGGTCTCGGCCAGGATGCCGCGCTCGGCGAGCCGCTTGAGTTTCAGTCGGGTGTTGTTGATGTTGTTGGGCGCGATCGCCAGGTCCATCGCCTCGCACACCTGCCGCGCACGCAGCGGATGGTCGGCCGCGGTGAACACCGCCATGATCTGCTGGTAGGCCGGATGGTCCGGCAGTTTCGGGGCCGGTGGCGCGGGCGGGGCCGGATCGGGCAGCGCCAGCAGCGTCTTGCGGGTGATCCGGACCTCCTCGGCGGCCCGGCCGAGTTCGTCCAGCCGTGCGGTCAGCTGCGCGATCTGCTCCCTCGTCACCTCGGCCTGCACGGCGATCTCCCGTTCCTGCTCCTCCAGTCGCGCCAGTACCGCCCCGAGGGTCAGCTCCCCGCCGGTCATGTGCTGCGCCAGGCCGTAGCGGTGGCCCCGGTCAGCCGACGGAGTATCACCGCGGTCATCGCCCAGTACACCCGCGACTCCGAGCTGCGTGGCCGGTGCTCGTAGTCGCGCACCAGCCTGCGGTGCAGCATCAAGATCCCGTGGGCGCGCTCCACGACCCACCGCTTGGCCTGGGGAACGAACCCGCTCTGTGCGGGATTGCGCTCGACGATCTCCACCTCGATGCCCACCTTCTGGCCGTGCGCGATGACGGCATTCTTGAAGCCCTGGTCGACCAGGGCTTTCTCCACGGTGTCGGTGTCGGCGGCGACCTTGTCCAGCAGCGCGATGCCGACGGCGTTCTCGTGCGCCGACGCGGCCGCCACGACCACCGCGATCACCAGCCCCAGAACGTCAACGGCCAGGCCGCGCTTGCGGCCCGGCACTTTTTTTGCCGCATCACACCCCGTCGACTCAGCGGGCACCCCAGCCGCCGCGCGCACGCTCTGGGTATCGAGCACCACCAGGCTCGGGTCCGCCTTCCGACGCGCCATCTCCCGCACCTGCCAGCGCAGCAGGTCGTGAATGGTCTGATCGATGCCGTCGTCACGCCAGGTGTAGAAGTAGTACTTCACCGCGCCGGGCGGCGGAAAGTCGTGCGGGAGCAGCTCCCACTGGCAACCGGTCCGGCCCTGGTAGAGCAGCGCATTGACGATCTCCCGCATCGCGTACCGACCCTGATGGCCGCTGACCGACGGATGCGCGGCCTTCCACGCGGTGATCACAGGCTCGACCAGCGCCCACTGCTCGTCGCTCACGTCGGTCTTGTAGGGCTTGCGCTCGCTCACGGCGACCAGCCCAACATGCCCATGGCCGCCAGCCGGCCGGGACGCCGCACCGCCACACGATCAGGTGACGACAAAACTCCTATCCACTCTCATACCGCCCTCTCAATCCAAGATATTTCGCAGACTGCGCTCCGCACCCACCTGTATCCATGCAAGCCAAGCACAGCGCTCACCCATCCATACTGCGCGACTACCTCGACTAGCACCGACTAGCACCGTCGTACACCACCACCAGGCCCGGTTCCCCTCGGGGAGCCGGGCCTGCGTGCTGCCGCGCGGGTGCGGGGTCCGGCCGTCTGGATCACTCTGGGTGTCTCGTAATCATCCCAGAGTGAGGAGTCTGTATGCGTCGTTCCCTGGTCCGGGCCCTGGCCCGGCCTCTGGTCCTGTCGGCTGCGGCGGCCGTCATACCACTGGCGTCGGCGGCCCCGGCGACCGCCGGCAGTGTCGTGGTCGGCGGTTTCCCGGTCGATGTGTCCGAGTCTCCGTGGACTGTGGCGCTCTCCAGCCGTGACCGGTTCGGGGGTACCCGCGCGGGACAGTTCTGCGGCGGGGTGGCGGTGGGCCCGACCACCGTGCTGACCGCGGCCCACTGCCTGGGCGACGAGGTGCTGGGCGCACCACCCCACCGCGCGTCCGACCTCAAGGTCATCGCGGGCCGTACGGATCTGCTGGCGGCCGGGGGAGAGGAGATCGCCGTACGCGACGCCCGGGTCGACCCGGGCTACGACGCCGCGAGTGATTCCGGGGACTTCGCCGTGCTCACCCTGGCGACCTCGCTCCCGGCGAGCGCGGTGATCGCGACGGCGGGCGAGGGCGACCCGGCCTACGCGACGGGCACACCCGCCACGGTCTACGGCTGGGGGGACACCTCGGGCACCGGCCAGTATGCGCACAGTCTGCATGCGGCACACCTGCATGTGCTCGCCGACGGCCAGTGCGAGCGCGCCTACCCGGGCGGCTTCGACGGCACCTACCGGGCCGACACGATGCTGTGCGGGGGTGAGACCGAGGGCGGTCCGGACGCCTGCCAGGGCGACAGCGGCGGCCCGCTCGTGGCAAAGGGGAAGCTGATCGGGCTCGTGTCCTGGGGGAGTGGCTGCGGACAGGCCGGGAAGCCGGGCGTCTACACACGGGTGTCGTACGTCGTGCGCGCGCTGGGCGGCGGCCGGGACGCTACGCGGGCGCAGGGGGCACTGAAAGGCCGCTGAGGGCGCGCGGGGGAACCGATGGGTACACGAAGGCGGGCGGTCGCCCCTTCTGCCAGGAGCCACCGCCCGCCCGCCGGCCTGTGCCGGAGATGCTCGTCGTGGGTGCGAGGTGTCAGCGCTCTTCGTCGGATGCCGATGCCGGAACGGTCGTCAGCCGCTCCGTCTCGTCCTGTATCTCAGCGGCGATCTTCTTGAGTTCCGGCTCGAACTTGCGACCGTGGTGGGCGCAGAAGAGCAGTTCTCCGCCGCTCAGCAGGACGACGCGCAGGTAAGCCTGGGCGCCGCAGCGGTCGCAGCGATCAGCGGCCGTCAGTGGGCTCGCGGGGGTCAGAACAGTAGTCACGTCGCCTCTTCTCTAGCTCGACGAGCTGTCGTACCAGGGTCAACATCCAACCAGGCCCAAAACGTTCCCGCTCGGGCCTCTCACTCGAAAAAAATCTACGAGGTGGCCGTCTGCTGCCGGTTGGCGGCGAATGTGCCGTAATGCGTCTCTCTGTGTCTTACGGTTTCGCGCTGTCGGTCAGTGTGTCGGTCCTCCCGGCCGGCTTGCCGTTTGTTCATGAGGACGTGCCCGGAGCCTAAATGGTTCATGCGCCGAAGGGAACGTGATATGTACTTCACTCCGTCGAGTGATCGAACACGCTTACGACTCTCGACTAGGCTGAGGGGCTGACGAGGGTGGCGTTACAACGGCTCTACCAGGGCTCGGTACCCTCATGGCGGCGAACGGAGCCGCACCCTTACCCCGAAGGGTCCCACTCAAAATTCAGCGAGGAGCGAACCGCGTGACCGCCGAGACGTCCGTGCCGTCCACCACACTGCTGGCCTCAGCAGACCGGGACGGTTCCAACTACACCGCGCGGCACCTGCTCGTCCTGGAGGGGCTCGAGGCGGTGCGCAAGCGCCCGGGCATGTACATCGGGTCGACCGACAGTCGCGGCCTGATGCACTGCCTGTGGGAGATCATCGACAACTCCGTCGACGAGGCCCTCGGCGGCTACTGCGACCACATCGAAGTGATCCTCCACGACGACGCATCCGTGGAGGTGCGGGACAACGGCCGCGGCATCCCCGTGGACGTCGAGCCCAAGACCGGCCTGTCCGGTGTCGAGGTCGTCATGACCAAGCTGCACGCCGGCGGCAAGTTCGGCGGCGGCTCGTACGCCGCGTCCGGCGGTCTGCACGGCGTCGGCGCCTCCGTGGTGAACGCCCTGTCGGCCCGGCTCGACGTAGAGGTGGACCGCGCCGGACACACCCACGCCATCAGCTTCCGCCGCGGTGTCCCGGGCGCCTTCGCGGCGAGCGGCCCGGACGCCGGGTTCGAGGCCGCGAGCGGGCTGCGCAAGGCCAAGAAGATCCCCAAGACCCGCACCGGTACGCGCGTCCGCTACTGGGCCGACCGCCAGATCTTCCTCAAGGACGCCAAGCTCTCCCTGGAGACGCTGTACCAGCGCGCCCGCCAGACCGCGTTCCTGGTGCCCGGCCTGACCATCGTCGTCCGCGACGAGTACGGCCTCGGCCCGGACGGCAGCAAGGGCGACGAGTCCTTCCGCTTCGACGGCGGCATCAGCGAGTTCTGCGAATACCTGGCCACCGACAGGCCGGTCTGCGACATCCTCCGCTTCTCCGGACAGGGCACCTTCAAGGAGACGGTCCCCGTCCTCGACGAGCACGGCCAGATGACCCCGACCGAGGTCACCCGCGAACTCGGCGTCGACGTGGCGCTGCGCTGGGGCACGGGCTACGACTCGACCTTCAGGTCCTTCGTCAACATCATCGCGACCCCCAAGGGCGGCACCCATGTCGCCGGCTTCGAGCAGGCCGTGAGGGAGACGATGAACGAGGCGCTGCGCGCCAAGAAGCTGCTGCGCGTCGCCGAGGACGACATCGCCAAGGACGACGCCCTGGAGGGGCTCACCGCGGTCGTCACCGTGCGGCTTGCCGAGCCGCAGTTCGAGGGCCAGACCAAGGAGGTGCTCGGCACCTCGGCGGCCCGCCGCATCGTGAACACAGTCGTCTCCAGGGAGCTCAAGGCGTTCCTGACCTCCACCAAGCGTGACGCCGCCGCCCAGGCCCGGGTGGTCATGGAGAAGGTCGTCGCCGCGGCCCGTACCCGCATCGCGGCCCGCCAGCACAAGGACGCGCAACGCAGGAAGACGGCCTTGGAGTCGTCGTCGCTCCCCGCCAAGCTGGCCGACTGCCGCAGCGACGACGTCGAGCGCAGCGAACTGTTCATCGTCGAGGGCGACTCCGCGCTCGGCACGGCCAAGCTCGCCCGGAACTCAGAGTTCCAGGCGCTGCTGCCCATCCGGGGCAAGATCCTCAACGTCCAGAAGTCGTCCGTGACGGACATGCTGAAGAACGCCGAGTGCGGCGCGATCATCCAGGTCATAGGAGCCGGCTCGGGCCGCACCTTCGACATCGACGCGGCCCGCTACGGCAAGATCATCATGATGACCGACGCCGATGTGGACGGCTCTCACATCCGTACGCTGCTGCTCACGCTGTTCCACCGCTACATGCGGCCGATGGTCGAGTCCGGCCGGGTCTTCGCCGCGGTGCCGCCGCTGCACCGTATCGAGATCGTCCAGCCCAAGAAGGGCCAGGACAAGTACGTGTACACGTACTCGGACCGCGAGCTGCGGGACAAGCTGCTGGCGTTCCAGAGCAAGGGCATCCGGTACAAGGACTCCATCCAGCGCTACAAGGGCCTCGGCGAGATGGACGCCGACCAGCTGGCCGAGACCACGATGGACCCGCGCCACCGCACCCTGCGCCGTATCAACCTCTCGGATCTGGAGGCCGCCGAGACGGTGTTCGACCTGCTGATGGGCAATGACGTGGCGCCGCGCAAGGAGTTCATCTCGAACTCGGCGGCCACGCTCGACCGGTCGCGGATCGACGCGTAAGGGCTGTCCGGCTCGATCCGGGCCGGATCCGGCCCGGATCGAGCCGGAGGATGCCGTTGGCGCTCGTCGGCCCAGGTGAGCCCCCCTCCGGCAGAATGCGCCGTACGGGTCCCAGGGTCTTTACGGCGAGAACGCCCCGGCCGAACACCCGGGCCGGGCCCGCCTGCCACGTCCAGGCGGGCACCCGGGTTGCCCCCGTCCGGTCCGCCCGCCCCGTCCGTCGGCCTGGTCGGCGGACGGGGGCTGTTCTCCACCCGTGGGTGGAGCCCCGTGCGGTCGCGGATCCACCCAAGATCCACCCTCGCTCCGATCCGCCGACCTGCGGATTTCCGTAGCGTCGAAGGTGCCGGCAGCTCTCGCTGCCGGTTCACCCTTCCCGCTCACGGAGGCTGCCCATGCCCGGGCTCGTCAAGGTGCTGGTGATCGCGGCCGTCGCCGTCCTCGTCATCGCCCGCCAGTTCGGCGCACGCGAGATCACCACGGAACGGCGCTGGTGGGTCCTGCCCGCGGTCCTCGCCGTCGTGGCGTTGGGCGAACCGGGCACCCTCGACGCCCACCACCGCACCGGGTCGGGCGTCCTGCTCGGCGCCGAACTGGTCATCGGCCTCGCGATCGGAGCCGGCTGGGCCTGGACCACCCGCATATGGGCGGAGCCGGACGGCGCGGTGTGGAGCCGGAGCACCAGGGCGAGCCTGGCCGTCTGGGGTCTCGGCATAGCCGTACGGGTAGGGCTGTTCGCGCTGGGCGCCGCACTCGGGGTGTACCAGAACAGCTCGGCCCTGATGCTGGCCCTCGCGGCGACCCTGCTGGTGCGCTCCGGGTTCCTGGTCCTGCGTGCGCAGTCCCTGACCGCGACGGCCGGTCCGGCGCCGGCGTACGGTGACCACGGGGTCCGGCCCGCCCGGAAGGAGCGCGTGTGACGGAGAACGCCTGGACACGCTGGCCGTCCCGGGAGGCGCTCGGCCGCGCGGGGATCTCCCCGCTGCGGCGCCTGCTGTCCTGGGCTGTGCGGGCGCTGGTGTTCCCCATGCTGCTGTGGGGAGCCTTCGCGAGCCACCATGTGCACGGCTGGGGAGTGGCCGCCGCGGTCGCCGGGATCCAGCTGACCGGCGCGCTCGCCTGGGCGTTCTGGCGGACCACGCTCCAGCACCGGCTGCTGTCGTCCCTCTGCCTGATCACCTTGCTGCTCGGGATGGCGGGCGTGGCGTACGCCGGCGGATTCCGGGGACCCGCGGTCGTCGTCTCGTGCGGCTGTGCGATCTCCGCACTGGAACGGATTCCGCTGCGGGCGGCCCTGCCGGTCGCGGCCGTCGCCCTCGCCGCGTTCGCCGTCGTCAACAACGACGTCTGGCTCACGACGGCCGCCACCGTCACGGGCCTGGCGCTCGTCGGCTATGTCCAGCGGCTGGACGCCGAGGCGCGCGGCAGCGCCCAGCGGCTGCTCGCCCAGGAACGGGCCGCGAGAGCGGCCGAGGCCCGGTCGGCGGCGCTCGCCGAGCGCGCACGGATCGCACGGGAGATCCACGACGTGCTGGCCCACAGCCTCTCGGCGCAGCTCGTCCACCTGGAGGCGGCCCGCCTGCTGATCGAGCGCGGCGCCGACCGGGACCAGATACTCGATCGGGTCGTGGCGGCCCGGGGCATGGCCCGCGACGGTCTCGCCGAAACCCGTCAGGCACTCTCCGCGCTGCGCGGTGAGCTGACCCCGCTGGAGGACTACCTGAGTGAACTCGTCGGTACCGCCGACGGGGCGGCGGAGGTCACCGTCACGGGTGAACGCAGGGCGCTGGCCGCCGAGGCCTCGCAGGCGGTGCGCAGGGTCGCCCAGGAGGCCCTGACCAACGTCCGCAGACACGCTCCGGGCGCCAAGGTCCAGGTGTGCCTGGACTACGGCGAGCACGAAGTGACGCTGGACGTCCGGGACTCCGGCGGCTCGCCGGGCGAATTCACCGCGTCGGGAGGGGGGTACGGTCTGCTGGGCATGCGGGAGAGAGCCGAGCTGCTGGGCGGTTCGCTGGCGGCCGGTCCGGACGAGGAAGGGTTCGTGGTGACCTTGAAGGTGCCGGCATGACGGAGGAGACCGGCCTCAGGACCGCGCGGGTGGTCGTCGCCGACGACCAGACCGTGGTCAGGGAAGGCATCGTGATGCTGCTCGGGCTGCTGCCCGGCGTCGAGGTGGTCGGTGCCGCGGGCGACGGGGACGAGGCGGTGAAGCTGGTCGCCGAACTCGACCCGGACGTCGTCCTGATGGACCTGCGGATGCCGCGCTGCGACGGTGTGGAGGCGACGCGCAGGATCCGGTCGGAGCACCCCCGCACCCAGGTGGTGGTGCTGACGACGTACGCGGACGACGATTCGCTGTTCCCCGCGCTGAGAGCGGGGGCGCGGGGCTATCTCACCAAGGACGGCGGCGGCGAGGAGATCGTGCGGGCCGTGCACAGCGTGCTGTCCGGCGACGCGGGACTGTCGCCGAGCATCCAACGGCGCCTGCTGGAAAGGCTGTCGGAGCCCGTGCCGCAGCCGCCGGCCCCCGCGGAGCCGCCGGACGGGCTCACCGCACGGGAGACCGAGGTACTGGTCCTGATGGCCGAAGGGCTCGACAACCGGGAGATCGCCCGGACGCTGCAGGTCTCCACCGCGACGGTGAAGACCCACATCAACAATCTGTTCGCCAAAACTGGGCTCAAGGACCGTGCGGGGGCCGTGCGTTACGCGTACGCGAAGGGGCTTGTGCGCCCTCCAGGGGATCCACTCACCTGATGGGGTGAATACCCCGAAGAAGAAGTTTTGGTGATCTTCCCGTTCTGTCCATCCTTGGGGTATGCAGTCAAGCAATGTCCGTCCCCGCGAGAGCGGCGGCGGCTCCGAGAGCTGGGCCGATAACGGCTGGCGTCCCGCGTCGGCGGCACCCGTGGCGGGGGAGCCGGCGTACGAAGATCCCTGGTACGACCTCCTCGCCCCCGGCTGGGGGGAGTCGGTCGGCCGTGGAACTCCGGCCCCCGGTCCCGCCGTTGTGCCGGCCGCCCGCCAGGAGCAGGAGGTCCCGGCCGTCCGCGCCGCTGATGTGTATCTGGAGGTGCAGCGCAGCGCGGCCTTCCAGGAGGTGCGCCGGCGGTACCGAAGGTTCGTGGGACCCGGAACAGCCGCCTTCCTGAGCTGGTACGTGGGCTATGTGGTGATGGCGACGACCGCGCCCGGCCTGATGGCACGGCCGGTGGCGGGCGTCGTGAACGTGGCGATGATCGCGGGACTGGGGCAGTTCTTCACCACGTTCCTGCTCACCTGGGCCTACGCCCTGCACGCACGGCTGCGCAGGGACCGGGCGGCGCTCGAACTGCGCTGGGACACACAGGAACTGACGCGTGGCATGGAAGGCGGCAAGCGGTGACGGGTCCGCACCAGACGCTGGCGCTCCTGCTGTTCAGCGTCTTCGTCGCCGTCACCCTGGCGATCACGACATGGGTGAGCCGCAAACGGCAGGGCTCGGCCGAGGAGTTCTACGCGGGCGGGCGTCTCTTCACACCGCTGGAGAACGGGTTCGCCATCGCGGGTGACTACATGTCGGCCGCCTCCTTCCTCGGCGTTGCCGGGGTGATCTCGCTCTTCGGCTACGACGGGCTGCTGTATGCGGTGGGCTTTCTCGTCGCGTGGCTGGTGGTGCTCTTCCTGGTCGCCGAACTGGTGCGCAACTGCGGGCGGTTCACCCTCGCCGATGTGCTCGCCGCGCGGATGAGCGAGCGGCCCGTGCGGATCGCGGCGGGAACCTCCTCGGTCATCGTGTCCGTCTTCTATCTGGTGGCCCAGATGGTGGGAGCGGGCAGCCTGGTGGCGCTGCTCCTGGGCGGCACGGGCGCCGCGGCCCAGGCATGGACGGTCATCGGCGTCGGCGCGCTCATGGTGATCTATGTGTCGTTGGGAGGGATGCGGGCCACCACCTGGATCCAGATCGTCAAGGCGGTCCTGCTGCTCGGCGGCACCGTCGTGCTGACGGTGCTCGTGATGGTGCGCTTCCACGGCGACTTCAACCAACTGCTGCGGACGGCCGCCGAACGCAGCGGCCACGGGGACTCGTTCCTGGCACCGGGCCTGAAGTACGGCGGGGACTGGACCGAGCGGTTCGACTTCATCAGTCTCGGCCTGGCGCTGGTGCTGGGCACCGCCGGTCTGCCCCACATCCTGTCCCGCTTCTACACGGTGCCGACCGCGCGGGCCGCCCGCCGTTCGGTGATCTGGTCGATCGCGCTCATCGGCGGCTTCTATCTGATGACCGTGGTCCTCGGCTTCGGGGCCACCGCGATCGTCGGCCCGGAAGCCGTCCGGGAGTCGAACGCGGCGGGGAACACCGCGGTTCCGCTGCTTGCCCTCGACCTGGGCGGCGGCGCGGATTCCACCGGCGGGACCGTGCTGTTCGCCGTCGTGGCGGCCGTCGCCTTCGCCACGATCCTCGCGGTGGTCGCCGGGATCACGCTCGCCTCCTCGGCGTCCGTGGCGCACGACCTGTACGCCTCGCTGCGCCGCCGGACCAAGCCGCGCAGCGAGGTGGCCGTGGCCCGGGTGGCGGCGGTCGGTATCGGCGTCGTCGCGATCGCCCTCGGCCTGCTGGCCCGGGACCTCAACGTCGCCTTCCTGGTGGGCCTCGCCTTCGCGGTGGCGGCCTCCGCGAACCTGCCCGTACTGCTGTACTCGCTGTTCTGGCGCGGCTTCACGACACGGGGCGCGCTGTGGGCGGTGTACGGCGGGCTCGTTCCGGCGCTGGTGCTGGTGGTGCTCTCCCCGGTGGTGTCCGGCAGCCCCGAAGCGCTGTTCCCGGGCCTCGACTTCCAGTACTTCCCGCTGGAGAACCCCGGCCTGGTCTCCATCCCGCTCGGCTTCCTCGCGGGCTGGATCGGCACGGTCACCTCGGCCGAGGCCCCGGACGAGGCCCGGCACGCGGAGACCGAGGTGCGCTCGCTGACGGGGGCGGGGGCCGTCTGACGGGACGCGGTGCCGTCTCCGCCGTAGCGTCTCCGCGCCGTGCTCGCGGGCTATGGCGGCTACGGCGGCTACGGCGCCACCCAGGCGTAACGGTGCTCGGGGCGGCCCGTGTCGCCGTACTTGAGGGACAGCCGTAGCCGCCCGGCCCGTTCCAGATGGCGCAGATAGCGCTGGGCCGTGGAGCGGCTCAGACCGGTGCGGGCGGCGACCTCGTGGGCGGACAGCGGCTCGCCGGCGCGGTGCAGCACACCGCAGATCAGGTCCGTGGTGGGCTCCGTATGACCGCTGTGCAGGCCGGGCGAGGACGACGGGGGCGCGGTCCGCAGCGCGCCGAAGATACGGTCGACCTGCTCCTGGCCCGCCAGGCCACGCCCTCCGACCCGGTCGACGGTGCGGCGCAGGGCGGCATAGGAGTCCAGCCGGGTGCGCAGCGCGGCGAAGGTGAACGGCTTGACCAGGTAGTGCAGCGCGCCCAGCCGCATGGCCCGCTGCACGGTCGTCACATCGCCGGACGCCGTGATCATGATGACATCGGCGCCGTGCCCCTGCTCCCGCAGGCGGTGCACGAGTTCCAGCCCGGTCTGGTCGGGCAGATAGTGGTCGAGCAGCACCAGATCGATACCGCCGCGCTGCACCGCCGTCAGGGCCTGGGCGGCGCTGTGCGCGCGGGCGGCCACCCGGAACCCGGGAACCTTTCCCACGTACTTGGCGTTGATCTCGGCGACGCGGAAGTCGTCGTCCACGACCAGGACGTCAATCATCGGGCCTCTCCCTCGAAGGTCGGCGAGCGTAAAGCCCGTGTTTCGTGCTGGCTTTTGTAGCGCGAGCAAAACGAGCACAACAGGCTCTTGCGAGCAAAAGAACGGCTTGCGACCGGAAGACTGCCGTGGCGTCCCGGGCCGCTTCTACGGTCCGGGCCATGAGCGCAGACACCAGCCCCGCCATCGAACTGCGGGGCGCGAGCAAGATGTTCAGGACCCCGTCGGGGGCCTTGCACACGGCCGTCAGTGGACTGGATCTCAGGGTCGGCCGGGGCGAGTTCGTCGCGGTCGTCGGCCCCACCGGCTGCGGGAAGTCGACCACACTGACCCTGGTCAGCGGTCTGGAGAAGCCCACCGAGGGCGAGGTCCTGGTCGCCGGTGAGCTGGTGCGTGGTGTGGGCGACAAGGTCGGCTTCGTCTTCCAGCAGGACGCCACCTTCCCCTGGCGCACGGTGCTGTCCAACGTCATGGCGGGCCCGCGCTTCCGCGGTGTACCGAAGGCCGAGGCCAGGGCGAGGGCGCGGGACTGGCTGGACCGGGTCGGCCTCGCCGGGTTCCACGACCGCTATCCGCACCAGCTCTCCGGTGGCCAGCGCAAGCGTGTCGCCCTCGCCGCGACCTTCGTGAACGACCCCGAGATCCTGCTCATGGACGAGCCGTTCTCGGCGCTGGACGTGCAGACCCGTGCCCTGATGTCGGACGAGCTCCTCGACCTGTGGGAGGGCACCGGCGCCTCGGTGGTCTTCGTCACTCACGACCTCGAGGAGTCCATCGCGCTGGCCGACAAGGTCGTCGTGATGACGGCCGGGCCCGCGACCGTGAAGCACATCTTCGACATCGACCTGCCCCGCCCGCGCAAGGTCGAATCGGTGCGCCTGGAACCGCGGTTCATCGAGATCTACCGGGAGATCTGGGAGTCGCTGGGCGAAGAGGTCCGTATCACCCGGGAGAGGGGTGCCGCCCGTGTCGCCTGACGTTCTCGCCGAACCTGTCGCCGACGCCGTCTCCGCCGCCGTCCCCGAGCGTAGGCGGTCCGGGGCCGGAGCCGCGCGCAGACGCAAGGCCGTCGTCATGGCCGCCCGTGTCCTGCTGCTGGTCGTCGTGCTCGGCCTGTGGGAGTCGCTCTCCCGGGCCGAGGTCATCGATCCGTTCAACTTCTCGATGCCCTCGAAGATCTGGGACCAGATCCGCACCTGGGTGATGCACGGAACCGCTCAGGGCTCCCTGGGCGAGCAGATCTGGTACACGCTGCACGAGGCGCTGCTCGGCTGGGTGCTCGGGGTCGCGACCGGTGTGGTCCTCGGCATCGCCCTCGGGCGGATCGCCTTCCTCGCCGATGTCCTCGGCCCGTACATCAAGGTCCTCAACTCCATTCCGAGGATCGTGCTGGCCCCGATCTTCGTGATCTGGTTCGGGCTGGGGCCCGCCTCCAAGGTCGCGTCGGCCGTGGTCCTGGTGTTCTTCCCGGTGTTCTTCAACGCCTTCCAGGGCGCCCGCGAGGTCGACCGCAATCTGGTGGCCAACGCGCGCATCCTGGGCGCGAGCGACCGCAGGGTGACATTCCAGGTGGTCGTTCCGTCGGCTACCTCGTGGATCTTCACCAGCCTCCATGTCAGCTTCGGCTTCGCTCTCATCGGCGCGATCGTCGGCGAGTACATCGGGGCGACCAAGGGCATCGGCCTGCTCGTCGCGCAGTCGCAGGGCACCTTCAACGCGGCCGGTGTGTACGCCGCGATGGTCATCCTCGCGGTCGTGGCCCTGGTGGCCGAGGGCCTGCTGACCTTCGCCGAGCGCCGCGTCTTCCGGTGGAAACCGGCGCACTCAGACCACTGAGCGCGCCCCTTCGCACTCCGACACCACCCCCCTCGGCCCGCACAGCCCTCTCACAAGGACGTGACACCGCCATGCGCAAGATCCGCACGATCCGCAAGACCGTCACCAACGTCAGAAGCGCCTCGCTCGCGACTGCCTGCCTGCTCGCCCTCGCCTCCCTCACCGCCTGCGCGAACGACGCGGCGAGCACCGCGTCCACCGGCTCCGGAGGCAAGGGCGACGGCAAGGGCGAGAAGGTCAAGATCATGGTGGGCGGCCTGGACAAGGTCATCTACCTGCCGGCGATGCTCGCCCAGCGGCTGGGCTACTTCGACGCCGAGGGCCTCGATGTGGAACTGCTCAGCGAGCCCGCGGGCGTTCAGGCGGAGACCGCGCTCGTCTCCGGTCAGGTCCAGGGCGCGGTGGGCTTCTACGACCACACGCTCGACCTTCAGGTGAAGGGCAAGACCGTCGAGTCCGTCGTGCAGTTCTCCCGGGCACCGGGCGAGGTCGAGATCGTCGCCGCGAAGCACGAGGACGACATCACCTCCCCGAAGGACTTCAAGGGCAGGAAACTCGGCGTCACCGGTCTCGGTGCCTCGACCGACTTCCTCACCAAGTACCTCGCCGTCAAGAACGGTGTGGGGACCGGCGAGTTCACCTCGGTCGCGGTCGGTGCGGGACCGACGTTCGTCTCGGCGCTCCAGCAGGGTTCCATCGACGCCGGTATGACGACCGACCCGACGGTGGCCACCGTCCTCGCCAAGAAGGCGGGCAAGGTCCTCATCGACATGCGCACGCCGGAGGGCTCGCAGTCGGCGCTCGGCGGGCCGTACCCCTCGTCGAGCCTCTATATGCGCACGGACTGGGTCGACGGCCACAAGGCCACCGTCCAGAAGCTCGCCGACGCCTTCGTCAGGACGCTCGGCTGGATGGCCACCCACAGCGCCTCCGAGATCGCCGACAAGATGCCCGCCGACTACTCCCAGGGCAACGGTGTCCTCTACGCCGCCGCGATCAAGAGCACACTGCCGATGTTCACCAAGGACGGAGTGATGCCGGAGAACGGGCCCGAGACGGTCGAAAAGGTCCTCAAGGCGTTCAATCCCGCGGTCAAGAACGCGGATGTCGATCTGAGCAAGACCTATACGACCGAGTTCGTGAAGAACGCGGCCGAGAACTCCGCGGGCTGACATACGTATGAAGGAGGGCGCGGCCTCTTCCCCCCCTCGCCCCCACGGGCCGTGCCTCAGGCGCGGGTCGCCCCTGCGACGGTGTCCCGGGCGACCCGCGCCGCCGTACGCCGTGAGCGCGGGTTGCTCATCGCCGCTCCTCGACGGCGGGCCCGGGCCCGGCATCCGGTACCGGCTCCGGCCCGGCCTCCGGTACCGGCAGCAGCTCCTGCCCGGCCAGCGCCTCCGGGAGCGGCAGCAGCTCCTGCCCGGCCAGCGCCTCCGGGAGCACCACCGTGAACTCCGCGCCCCCGCCGTCCGCCTCGCCCACCGTCGCGCTCCCGCCCTGGCGCTCGGCGAGCCGCCGTACCAGCGGGAGCCCTATGCCGCGCTGTCCGTGCGCGGGCGGCCGCTTCGTGGACCATCCCTCGGCGAAGACCAGCTCACGCTGCTCGGCCGGGATCCCGGGGCCCGTGTCACGCACCGTCAGGACGGCGGTACGGCCCTCGGCGCGCATCTCGACCTCCACGCGTGCGTGCGGACCGCCCGCGACGGCGTCCAGGGCGTTGTCCACCAGGTTGCCCACCACCGTGACCAGCCCCCTCGGATCGATCAGCCGGTCCGGCAGCCGCGTCCGCTCCGACACCCACAGGGCGACACCCCGCTCGGCCGCGACGGTCGCCTTGCCGACGAGCAAGGCGGCCAGCAGCGGATCCGCGACCTTCCCGGTGATCTGCTCCGCCGTGACCCGGTGATCACCCACGACCTCCCCGACGAACTCCACGGCGTCGTCGTACATCTCCAGCTCCAGCAGGCCCAGCAGGGTGTGCATGCGGTTGGCGTGCTCGTGGTCCTGGGCGCGCAGCGCGTCGATCAGGCCGCGTGTCGAGTCCAGCTCGCGGCCCAGCTGCTCCAGTTCGGTGCGGTCGCGCAGGGTGGCCACGGCGCCGCCGTCGCCGGTGGGCATGCGGTTGGCCACCAGGACACGGTGGCCGCGCACGGTGAGCAGGTCGGTGCCGGTCACCCGGCCCGCCAGCACATCGGTCGTACGGCCGGCGCCGAGCGCCTCGTCGAGCGACCGGCCGACGGCCTCGTCACCGATCGCCAGCAACCGGCGCGCCTCGTCGTTGAGGAGGCGCACACGGCCGGTGCGGTCCAGGGCGACGACACCCTCCCGGATGCCGTGCAGCATCGCCTCGCGCTCCGCGAGAAGCGCCGAGATGTCGGAGAAGGCCAGGTCACGGGTCTGCCTCAGGACACGCCGGGAGACCAGCCAGGCGGCGAACGCACCGACGGCCAGGGCCGCGCCGGTGTAGGCGAACAGCCCCGGGATCGCGCTCATCAGACGGGCGCGCACACTGTCGTAGGCGATGCCGACCGACACCGCACCGACGATCCGGCCCCGCGTGTCGCGCAGCGGCACCTTGCCCCGGGCCGAGCGGCCCAGGGTGCCGGTGTCGATCTGCATGACCTTCTCACCGGCGAGCGCCCTGCTGGGGTCGGTCGAGACCCGTCCGCCGATCATCGCCGGGTCGGTGTGCGACCAGCGCATACCACGCAGATCCATTACCACCACGTACTCGGCGTCGGTGGCCAGCCGAATCCGTTCCGCCTCCTGCTGCACGGGCCCGTCCGCCGTCGGCGCGGTGCTCTGGAGGTCCTCGGCGATCTGCGGCTCCTGCGCGGCGGTCTCGGCGATCGCGAGGGCGCGCCGCATCGCCTCATGGTCCAGCTGGTGGCTGAGCGGCGCCAGGAAAAGTCCGGTCGCGAGGACCGCGACGCCCGCCGCGATCGCCAGCTGCATCAGCAGGACCTGCGAGAACACCCGCCGGGGCAGACCGAGGCGCAGGCGGCGTACGGATGCGGTGCGACTCATGGCGACGACGGTACGGGGCAGGGCGGGGCGTACCGAAGGGGTGTGACGTGGATCGTTGCGGCCACAGGGCGCGGGACGGGTTGCGGCCTCCGCGCGCGTGAGGCCGGCGACGTCATGCATCGACCTGGCAGGGCATCACCAGGGGCCTCCTCGCGCGCGTGCGGCCGATGCCGCTCGGTGTCGCCTCGCGCGCGTGCAGTCGTTTTCGCCACGCGACACCCCGCGCGCGTACGGACGCCTCCGCGCCGTCCCACGCGCGCGGGCCGTGCTCCCGTGGTTCAGCGGGGGAGCACCGCCGCCAGCTCGTGCACCGCGACCACGTCCATGCTGCCCGGTGTGCCGAGCACGGAGGCGCCGCAGCTCTCCGGGCGGGGCGGCAGGGCGGCGCCCTGTGCCACGACGACGAGCCAGCGGCGCCCGTCGGTGTGCGCGACGGTCACCTCCCAGCGCGGCGCCGCGCCCTCGATGCGTACGACGCTCAGCGCGTCCGCCGTGTACTCGCCGGCAGCCGTGCGCACGGCCAGCTCGGCCGACTGCCCGGGCCGCTGCCAGGCCGAGTTGCCCCGACAGCCCTCGACGACGACGCGCCCCTCCTGGACGCTCTGGAGGATCTCCTTGACCGCGGGCGCCTCGACCCGCCCGTATGCGTAGCCGTACGGCAGCACGAGCACCGTGGGGGAGAAGCGGTGACCGCCCAGATGCGTGACCTCCCAGACACCCGGGACGCCGGAGGCACTGAGCTCGGCGGCGAGGGGGCGGCCGAGCAGGGCGCAGCAGCGGTCTCGCTTGCCGTTGGTGCACACGAGCGCGAGCGGATCCCGGGTGTGCCGGCTGCCGCCGAGTGCCGCGCCGAACGTGCGGTGGTCGCCGCGCCCGAGGGCGGCGAAGTCGAGGTCGAGCAGTCGGCGGGGGTCGCAGGTCGTGGCACTGTGCAGCCAGGCGTTCCCGGGCACTGTGTGGGCCGCGTACACCTGGCGTACGGCGGGCCCGCCGGGGTCGGCGTGCCGTCCCGGGCGGCGGATGAGCGCCATCCGTACGCCGGTGCCCTCGGTGGCCTGCTCCAGCGCGCGGCCGACCGCGGGGTCCAGGTGACTCGAGGTGAGCGCTCTGGCACCCCACGGGCCGGGCTGTTCCAGCAGCAGCCACGTCGTCGCGGTGGCCGCGGTTCCGGCGACGGGCTCGTCGAGGCTGCGGGAGACGGTCGCGCACGTACTCACGCAGGTGAGCCTAACCTGACTTACTGGTGACGGCCTCCAGGCATCCTGGTGCCGGGCTCCGGCAGCGGTCGAGGCGGCCGTTCCCCCACGTAGTGGCCGACGGGCCGCATGCGCAGGGGGCGTTCGCCGTACTCCTCCAGGGCGTGCGCGATCCATCCGGCCGTGCGGGCGACCGCGAAGACCGTCTCACCGGCCGAGGGAAGCATGCCGGAGGAGACGGTGAGCACGGCCAGGGCGAGGTCCACATTGGCGTGCAGCGGGGTGTGGCGCACGGTCGTGGCGATGATGTCGCGGGCCGCCGCGAGGGCGGGCGCGGCACCGGGAACCTCCTCCAGGAGGGTGAACAGGGCACGCGCGCGCGGGTCCTCGCCCTGGTAGAGCCGGTGGCCCAGCCCGGGGATACGGCGCCCGGCGCGCAGTTCCTCGGCGACGACCGGGCCTGCGCTGCCGTGGTCCAGTACTTCCAGCAGGAGACGGTGGGCGAGCCCGCTGGCCGCGCCGTGCAGCGGACCCTCCAGCACCCCGAGCCCGGCGGAAACCGCAGCGTAGGGGTGCGCGCGGGCCGACGCGGCGACTCGCACGGCGAGGGTCGAGGCGGCCAGGTCGTGGTCGACGAGCAGGCCGAGCGCCGTGTCCAGGACCCGCAGCCGCGCCTCGTCGGCCGGGTGACCGGTGAGACGGCCCCACAGCCGGTGGGCGAGCGGGCCGTCGTCACCGTGGCCGTGCATGCCCGGCAGGGCGGCGACCAGGGTGGGGATGAGGATGCGGGCGGTGCCGAGCACGGCCTCCTCGGAGAGGTCGAAACGCATCGGGTCCTCGGCCCCGGCCGCGATCGCCGCGACCCGCAGCCGGTCGGCGGGCCCGGTGTGTTCCGGCAGGGCGCCGACGGCGTGGCGGGCGGCGGTCACGGATGCCTCCGGAGCCGTGAAGGTGACGCCGGGGTCCAGCCGTCCGGTCCACAGCCACTCGGCGATCTCCTCGTAGGAGTGGCGCGCGGCCAGCTCGGTCGCGTCCACGCCCCGGAAGTAGTACCGGTCCTCCTCGATCAGCGTGATCCGGGTCCGCACCGACAGCTCGCCGCCGGAGCCCGGACTCTCCGCGCTCTCGCGCCTGTTGCGCCGGGCGAGCGCGGTCACCTCCTCGGGGTCGAAGGTGCTGCCGCGTCCGCCGGGCGCGCGGGCGCTGCTCAGCTGGCCCCGGCTCACATAGGCGTACACGGTCTCGGGCTTCACGCCGAGCTGCTCGGCGGCTTCCTTGGTGCTCAGCCTCCGCGCGGGGTGGCCGGCAGCGGGTTCCTGGTCAGGCATGCGGATCACCGTATCCACCGGGAGTAGATGTGTTGACTGATGTGTTGACTGAATCAATATTGACACCTATTTCATCAATCATGGACAGTCGAATCAAGTCCGAGGAGGAATCATGTCCGTCAACATGTCCGTCAACGGGGCCGCATCCACCCTTGTCGACGTACCGCGGGGGCTCGCGGGCGTCGCCGTCACCGACACCGCCCTGGGCGACGTCAGGGGGCGGGAGGGTTTCTACCACTACCGTCAGTACTCGGCCGTCGACCTCGCGCAGAGCCGCGGCTTCGAGGACGTCTGGCATCTGATGGTCCACGGCGAACTGCCCGGTGCCGCACAACTGGCCGCGTTCACCGCCCACACGGCGCGGCTGCGCCGACTGCCCGAGGACGTGCGCGCCGCGCTGCCCTCCGTCGCCGCCGCGAGCGGCCCGAGCGGGCCGCTGGCCGGTCTGCGCAGTGCGCTGTCCCTGCTCGGTGCGTCCAAGGGCTTCCGGCCGGTGTACGACGTCTCCGCCGACCGGCGCCGCGCGGACACCGTCGCCGCCGTGGCGGCCGTACCCACACTGCTGACGGCGCTGTACCGGCTGGGGAAGGGCCTGGAGCCGGTCGAACCGTGCACGGATCTGCCGTATGCCGCGAACTACCTGTACATGCTGACCGGTGCGGAACCGGACGCGGAGCGGGCCAGGGCGATCGAGCAGTATCTGATCTCCACCGTCGACCACGGCTTCAACGCCTCCACCTTCACCGCACGCGTGATCACATCGACGGGCGCGGACGTGGCAGCCGCCCTGGTCGGCGCCGTGGGGGCGCTCTCCGGTCCGCTGCACGGCGGCGCTCCGAGCCGCGCGCTGGACACGCTGGACGCGATCGGCAGCCCCGACCGGATCGACCCGTGGATCCGCGAACACGTCCTGGCCGGCGAGCGCATCATGGGCTTCGGCCACCCCGTCTACCGCACCGAGGACCCCCGTTCCCGCTTGTTGCGCGGCATCGCACAGCGGTTCGGCGGCCCGCTGGTGGACTTCGCGACCGAGGTCGAACAACGCGTGGAGGCCATCCTGGCCGAACTCAAACCCGGCCGGGAACTCCACACGAACGTCGAGTTCTACGCGGGCGTGGTCATGGAACTGTGCGGTCTGCCCAGGGAGATGTTCACACCGACGTTCGCGGCGGCCCGGACGGTCGGCTGGAGCGCCAACATCCTCGAACAGGCGGAGGACCCGAAGATCATTCGTCCGGCGGCCCGCTATGTGGGCCCCCAACCCCCGGCTGCGGTACCGGCGTTGCCCTGACGCCCGGGCACCGGCGAGGTGTCATGCTTGAGTCATGGGATCGGGGCGACGAAGTCAGGCCGAGCGGGACGAGATCACGGTGGAGATCGGCTATGCGCTGCTCAGCGCGTGCTTCCTCGCAGCTGTCATGTTCGCGGCGATCGCCGGTCCCGTCGTCGTCTGGCACCTTCCGCCCGCCGTCGACACGTTCCTGCTGGTGACGGGCGCTTCGGTCGCCGGAGTTCTCGGGGCCGTCCGTGTCGTGCATGTTCTTTGGCGACACGCCGCACACTCTCGCTGACCTCTGGATACCGTGGGATCACCCCAAACCCCCGGTCCCCGCCGGGTCGCTGTCCGGCGCGCAGGCCGGTGTGAAAGAGGTCGCACGTTGAGCCAGCCGAGCCCGAGCCAGAGCCCGGCCACCGGATCGCCGGACCCGGACAGCGACCGGCTTCGCAGCACCCGGCAGATCCCCGTCGTGGTCCTCGCCGGTTTCCTCGGTTCCGGCAAGACGACCCTGCTCAACCATCTCCTCCACCGCAGCGGAGGCAGCCGTATCGGCGCGATCGTCAACGACTTCGGGGCGATCGAGATCGACGCCATGGCCGTCGCGGGCGCCCTCGGCGGGTCCACGGTCTCGCTCGGCAACGGCTGTCTGTGCTGCGCGGTCGACACCGGTGAACTCGACGACTGTCTCGGGCGGCTCGCGCGGCAGTCCCTCGGTGTCGATGTCATCGTCATCGAGGCCAGCGGCCTCGCCGAACCTCAGGAACTCGTGCGGATGGTGCTCGCCAGCGAGCAGCCGGACATCGTGTACGGCGGGCTGATCGAGGTCGTGGACGCCACCGAGTTCGACGGCACCCGGGCCCGGCACCCCGAGATCGACCGGCATCTCGCCCTCGCGGACCTGGTCGTCGTCAACAAGGCCGACCGCGCCGAGGACAGCGGGCGGATCCTCGCGCTCGTACGGTCCCTCGTCGACCGGGCCGCCGTCGTACCGGCGTCCTACGGTCGCGTCGACCCGGAGCTCCTTTTCGACTGCCGGCCCGGCGAGGAGCGCATCGGGCAGCTGTCCTTCGACGATCTGCACGACCACACCGGCGACGACGTCCACGACCTTCACGCGGGCCATCTGCACGCGGCCTACGACAGCCTCTCCCACGTCAGCGAAGTGCCGCTCGACCCGCGCCGGTTGATGGCCTTCCTGGACAGCCGCCCGCAGGGCCTCTACCGCATCAAGGGGTACGTCGACTTCGGGCCGTACGACGTCCGCAACCGTTACGCCGTCCACGCCGTGGGCCGGTTCCTGCGCTTCTACCCCGAACCCTGGCCCGCCGCCGAGCCACGCCGTACCCAGCTCGTCCTCATCGGCTCCGGCATCGACACGCCCGCCCTCGCCAAGGAGCTGGAGCAGTGCGCGAGCGACGCCCCGCACACCGACGAGCACGGCATGTGGGGCGTCCTGCGCTATGTGCAGGAACCCGAGCAGCAGGACCCGGATCCCCGCACCCCGGCCCTCTGAGCCCGCGGCACTTCCAGCCGCACTTCCACCGGAGCGCTCAGGCCCGGTCGCCTTCCAGGGCCTGTCCCTAGGCGGGACCCGCGACCACCGACACCGTCTTCGCCAGCGACGTGCCCGAGCCGTCGCGGCGCGGGTCGACGTCCGGCAGGTCCACCGGGGTGCCGTTCTTCTGGGCGGCACGGGCCGGGGTCGGGCCCGCCCAGGCCAGCGACAGACAGTCCTCGCCCTTCAGGAACCGCTGGCAGCGCACGCCGCCGGTCGCGCGGCCCTTGCGCGGGTACTGGTCGAACGGGGTCAGCTTGGCCGTCGTCTGCACCGAGTCGTCCAGCGTGCCGCGCGAGCCCGCGACGGTGAAGACCACCGCCTCCACCGCCGGGTCCACCGCGGCGAAGCAGATCACCTTCACGCCGTCCGCGAGCTTGATGCCCGCCATACCGCCTGCCGGGCGCCCCTGAGGGCGGACCTGGGAGGCCTGGAAGCGCAGCAGCTGGGCGTCGTCGGTGATGAAGACCAGGTCCTCCTCCCCGGTGCGCAGCTCGGCCGCGCCGACGATGCGGTCGCCCTCCTTGAGGGTGATGACCTCCAACTCGTCCTTGTTGGACGGGTAGTCCGGGACGACGCGCTTGACGACGCCCTGTTCGGTGCCGAGCGCCAGGCCTGGGGAGGACTCGTCCAGGGTGGTCAGGCAGACCAACGTCTCGTCGTCCGTCAGCGGGACGAACTCCGTGAGCGATGCCCCGCCGGCCAGGTTCGGCGCGGACGCCGTCGCCGGAAGCTGCGGGAGGTCGATCACATTGATCCGCAGCAGCCGACCGGACGATGTCACGGCGCCGACCTCACCGCGCGCCGTCGCCGGGACCGCCGAAAGGATCACATCGTGCTTCGCGCGCGTGCCGTCGTCGTCCGTGTGGAACGGCTCGCCGTTGACCGTGCGGGCGAGCAGGCCCGTGGAGGACAGCAGCACCCGGCACGGGTCGTCGGCGACCTGGAGCGGCACCGCCGAGGCCGGGGCACCGCTCGACTCCAGCAGCACCGTGCGCCGCTCGGTGCCGAACTTCTTCGCCACCGCCGCCAGTTCGGCCGAGACCAGCTTGCGCAGCTCCACATCCGACTCGAGGATCCGGGTCAGCTCCGCGATCTCCTCGGTGAGCCGTTCCTTCTCGGACTCCAGCTCGATGCGGTCGTACTTGGTGAGGCGGCGCAGCGGCGTGTCGAGGATGTACTGGGTCTGCACGTCCGACAGGGAGAAGCGCTCCATCAGGCGTTCCTTCGCCTGCGCGGAGTTCTCGCTGGAGCGGATCAGCCGGATGACCTCGTCGATGTCCACCAGCGCGGTGAGCAGGCCCTCGACGAGATGCAGCCGGTCGCGCCGCTTGCTCCGGCGGAACTCGCTGCGGCGGCGCACCACTTCGAAGCGGTGGTCGAGGTAGACCTCGAGGAGCTCCTTGAGGCCCAGGGTGAGCGGCTGGCCGTCCACCAGAGCGACGTTGTTGATGCCGAAGGACTCCTCCATCGGCGTCAGCTTGTAGAGCTGCTCCAGGACCGCCTCCGGCACGAAGCCGTTCTTGATCTCGATGACCAGGCGCAGGCCGTGCTGGCGGTCGGTGAGGTCCTTGACGTCGGCGATGCCCTGGATCTTCTTCGAGCCGACCAGGTCCTTGATCTTGGCGATCACCTTCTCGGGACCCACCGTGAAAGGCAGCTCGGTGACGACCAGGCCCTTGCGGCGCGCCGTCACCGTCTCCACCGACACCGTGGCGCGGATCTTGAAGGTGCCGCGGCCCGACTCGTACGCGTCGCGGATGCCGGCCAGGCCGACGATCCGGCCGCCGGTGGGCAGGTCGGGGCCCGGGACGAACCGCATGAGGGTGTCCAGGTCCGCGTTCGGGTAGCGGATCAGATGGCGGGCGGCCGCGACGACCTCGCCGAGATTGTGCGGCGGCATGTTGGTCGCCATACCGACGGCGATGCCGGACGCGCCGTTGACCAGGAGGTTCGGGAAGGCGGCCGGGAGGGCCGCCGGTTCCTGCTCCTGGCCGTCGTAGTTGGGCGCGAAGTCGACCGTGTCCTCGTCGATCGACTCGGTCATCAGACCGGTCGCCGCGGCCATCCGGCACTCGGTGTACCGCATGGCGGCGGGCGGGTCGTCGTTGCCCAGCGAGCCGAAGTTGCCGTGGCCGTCGACCAGCGGGAGGCGCATCGAGAAGGGCTGGGCCATGCGCACCAGGGCGTCGTAGATCGACGCGTCGCCGTGCGGGTGCAGCTTGCCCATGACCTCGCCGACGACCCGCGCGCACTTCACATATCCGCGCTCAGGACGCAGTCCCATCTCGCTCATCTGGTAGACGATGCGGCGGTGCACCGGCTTGAGGCCGTCCCGGGCGTCGGGCAGGGCGCGGGAGTAGATGACCGAATACGCGTACTCGAGGAAGGAGCCCTGCATCTCGTCCACGACGTCGATGTCGAGGATCTTCTCCTCGTACGAGTCGTCGGGCGGCGGGGTCTTCGTGCTGCGGCGGGCCATCCTGCCGGCTCCTCCTGTTTCCTGGTCGCTCGCCTGCGGGGCACGCCCCTTCGGCTCGCTCGTGCTGAAGCGTGAACGGGATCTGCTGCGGACCATTGTGGACCGCTGGACTGACAACGCGGACCGGGACCGGTCGCGGCAGGGGCGCGCGAAGGCGCCCTGACCTGCGCGTCAGCGGCCCGGAACGGGTCCGCCGAGGGTCCGGCGACGCCCGCGCGGGGCAGCCGCGCCGCCCTCGCACCGTACCGCCGCGGTTCCGTACCGTACCCGCGCGGCCCTCGAACGGTACCCGCCGTGGCGCCGCACCGTGTTCTCGCCGCACCCGCACCGTACCGCCGTGTCCCCGGCGCCCGCGCCCTCCACATACCGCGGCCGCCGGGGGACGATCTCGCTCTGGGCGTACGGTCTCCGGGAACTTCGCCGCGGCACCGCACGCTTGCATACAGTGGCAGGACCGGCAGGATTCTGCAGTTCCGACCACAGTTTCCGCCAAAGCTCCGCGAGCGAAGGGACGTACATGCCCATGGGTCACACGGCCACAGCCGAGGCAGGCTCCGGGGGCCTGACAGCGACCGAGCACCGCCTGGCCAACGGTCTGCGCGTGGTGCTCTCCGAGGACCACCTGACCCCGGTGGCGGCGGTGTGCCTCTGGTACGACGTCGGCTCGCGCCACGAGGTCAAGGGGCGCACCGGTCTGGCTCACCTCTTCGAGCACCTGATGTTCCAGGGCTCCGCCCAGGTCAAGGGGAACGGTCACTTCGAGCTGGTGCAGGGCGCCGGCGGTTCGCTCAACGGCACCACCAGCTTCGAGCGCACCAACTACTTCGAGACCATGCCCACCCACCAGTTGGAGCTCGCCCTCTGGCTGGAGGCCGACCGCATGGGCTCCCTGCTCGCCGCCCTGGACGACGAGTCGATGGAGAACCAGCGCGACGTCGTGAAGAACGAGCGCCGCCAGCGCTACGACAACGTGCCCTACGGCACCGCGTTCGAGAAGCTCACCGCCCTCGCCTACCCGGACGGCCACCCCTACCACCACACCCCGATCGGCTCGATGGCCGACCTGGACGCGGCCACGCTGGAGGACGCGCGCGCGTTCTTCCGCACCTACTACGCGCCGAACAACGCCGTCCTGTCGGTGGTCGGCGACGTCGACCCGGCGCAGACGCTCGCCTGGATCGAGAAGTACTTCGGCTCCATCTCGTCGCACGACGGCAAGCCCGCGCCCCGCGACGGCTCGCTGCCGGAGGTCATGGGCGGGCAGCTGCGCGAGGTCGTCGTGGAGGAGGTGCCGGCCCGCGCGCTGATGGGCGCCTACCGGCTGCCGGAGGACGGCACGCGCGCGTGCGACGCCGCCGACCTGGCGCTCACCGTCCTCGGCGGCGGCGAGTCCTCCCGTCTCTACAACCGGCTCGTACGGCGTGACCGCACCGCTGTCGCCGCAGGGTTCGGCCTGCTGCGGCTGGCCGGGGCGCCCTCCCTGGGCTGGCTGGACGTGAAGACGTCGGGCGACGTCGAGGTCCCGGTGATCGAGTCCGCCATCGACGAGGAACTCGCCCGCTTCGCCGAGGAGGGCCCCACGCCCGAGGAGATGGAGCGCGCCCAGGCCCAGCTGGAGCGCGAATGGCTGGACCGGCTCGGCACGGTCGCGGGCCGCGCCGACGAACTGTGCCGCTACGCGGTCCTGTTCGGCGACCCGCAGCTCGCCCTCACCGCCGTCGGGCGCGTCCTGGAGGTGACCGCGGAGGAGGTCCAGGAGGTCGCCAAGTCCCGGCTGCGCCCCGACAACCGCGCGGTGCTCGTCTACGAGCCCGCCACAGGCGCCGACCAGCAGTCCGCCGAGGACGCCGGGCACACGGAGGACCCGGAGTCCGCGGCGACCGTGGAAGCCACCGACGACAACGAGGAGGCGGCCAAGTGACCGAGCTGGCCACGATGGAGTTCCACCCCCGGCCCCAGGCGGGCACGGCCAGGCCGTGGGCCTTCCCCGCACCCGAGCGCGGCGCGCTGGACAACGGTCTGACGGTGCTGCGCTGCCACCGCCCCGGCCAGCAGGTCGTCGCCGTCGAGGTGCTCCTCGACGCGCCCCTGGACGCCGAGCCGGCCGGCCTCGACGGTGTCGCCACGATCATGGCGCGCGCGTTCTCCGAGGGCACCGACACGCTCTCCGCCGAGGAGTTCGCCGCCGAGCTGGAGCGCTGCGGCGCCACCCTCGACGCGCACGCCGACCACCCCGGTGTCCGGCTGAGCCTCGAAGTCCCCGCCTCCCGGCTCCCCAAGGCGCTCGCGCTGCTCGCCGACGCCCTCAGGGCGCCCGCGTTCGCCGACAGCGAGGTCGAGCGGCTGGTGCGCAACCGCCTCGACGAGATCCCCCATGAGCTGGCCAACCCGGCCCGCCGTGCAGCCAAGGAGCTGTCCAGGCAGCTCTTCCCGGAGACCTCCCGCATGTCGCGCCCGCGCCAGGGCACCGAGGAGACCGTCGAGAAGATCGACTCGGCGGCGGTGCGCAGGTTCTACGAGCGGTACGTACGTCCCGCGACGGCCACCGCGGTCATCGTCGGCGACCTCACCGGTGTCGACCTCGACGAACTGCTCGCGGACACCCTCGGCGCCTGGACCGGCGCCCCCGCCCGGGACCGTGCCGTGCCGTCGGTGAGCGCGGACGACACCGGACGGGTCGTGATCGTGGACCGGCCCGGCGCCGTCCAGACGCAGCTGCTCATCGGCCGGATCGGCCCCGACCGCCACGACCGGATGTGGGCCGCCCAGGTGCTCGGCACCTACTGCCTCGGCGGCACCCTCACCTCCCGCCTCGACCGCGTCCTGCGCGAGGAGAAGGGCTACACCTACGGCGTGCGCGCGTTCGGCCAGGTCCTGCGCTCCACGCCGGACGGCACCGGCGCGGCGATGCTCGCCATCAGCGGCTCCGTCGACACGCCGAACACCGGGCCCGCGCTCCAGGACCTGTGGACGGTGCTGCGCACGCTGGCAGCGGAGGGGCTGACCGACCCCGAGCGGGATGTCGCCGTGCAGAACCTGGTCGGCGTGGCGCCGCTGAAGTACGAGACCGCCGCGGCCGTCGCGAGCACGCTGGCCGACCAGGTCGAGCAGCACCTGCCCGACGACTTCCAGGCGACGCTCTACCGGCAGCTCGCCGCGACCGGCACCGTGGAGGCCACCGCGGCGGTCGTGAGCGCCTTCCCGGTGGACCGCCTGGTGACCGTCCTCGTCGGCGACGCGGCGCAGATCAAGGAGCCCGTCGAGGCCCTCGGCATCGGCGACGTCACGGTCGTCACGGCGGAGTAGTCACACGGCAGCGACAAGCGCGCGTGCCGACATCAGGACGGCACGCGCGCGTGCTCGCATCAGGCGCCACGCGCGTGCCCGCATCGGACCGAGGCGTGCCTCACCCGGCAGGGCGTCGCTCGACGGGCCGCTGTGCCGCAGCCGTTCCAGGGCAGCCGCGGAGCGCGACGGCAGGGGGGCAGCAATAGCGGGCACACCGGCGCCCGCCGTAGGCCACCGGGACCGCGAGTCCGGAAGCATGGCGTGCGTGAGCCTCGTTCCGTGGCCCGCCGTGTCGCACGCGCCGCGGCGGCACCCGCACCTGAGCACGTGGACACGCGGGCGCACGAGACCCTCCGTGCGGCGACCGCGCCGACCCACGCGCGTGGGCCCGGGCGGCTGAGGCGCCGTCAGAGCGCGAGCCTCGTTCACCAACGGGACCGCCAGGGCTCCCGTTTGCCCGATTTGAGGCCGAGGGGCCCTGTCTGTCCTGTGGCATGCGCTACAAAAGTCGTGATCCGTTTGAGGACGGAAAGCCGCCCCGTCTAGCGTCGTCCGGGCCTGTCCGTCAGGCAGCACGCCGCACCCGCGGCACCGGACAGCCATCGCCGAGTCCCCGTACGGCGCGAGCCAGGGGAGCCGGGGACCCACAGCAGTCCCCTGGGGTGAATCGGGCGCCCGCGCGTGCAGCGAGGGGGTCCGTAGGAGACCTTCCTGCTCCGAACCCGTCAGCTAACCCGGTAGGCGAGAGGGAAGGAAAGGACCACCCACTTCATGGCGTCGTGCGCCACCGGGAAGCACCGTCGGCCCAGCCGGATGCAGCGTTCCACCGCCCAGGCCGCCGGTATCGCGGCCCTCGCCACCGGCGGCGTCGTGGGCACCCTCGCGGCTCCCGCACTCGCGGCCGAGGACTCCGCGCAGAACGCGGTCGAGACGAGCGGCCTCATCCCCGTCGTAGCCCTGGGCGACAAGGTCGCCGACAAGATCGACGCCCAGGCCACCGCCCAGCAGGCGGCCGCCGAGCGCAAGGAGGCCGAGCAGGCCGCCCGCAAGCGCGCCGCCGAGCTGGCCCAGAAGGCTCGCGAGGCCAAGGAGCGCGCCGCCCGCGAGGCCGAGCGCAAGCGCCTCAACACCTTCGTCGCGCCGATCTCCCACTCGTACGTCTCCACGGGCTACGAGGCCAGCAGCTCGCTGTGGTCCTCCGGCGCGCACACCGGCATCGACTTCCACGCCGCGAGCGGTACGACCGTCCACGCGGTGGGCTACGGCACCGTCGTCGAGACCGGGTGGGGAGGGGCGTACGGCAATCAGATCGTCATCAGGATGAACGACGGCACCTACACCCAGTACGGCCACCTGTCGTCCATCGCGGTGTCCGTGGGTCAGCGGGTCGTCACCGGCCAGCAGATCGGCCTGTCCGGTGCGACCGGCAACGTCACCGGACCGCATCTGCACTTCGAGGCCCGTACGACCGCGGAGTACGGCTCCGACATCGATCCCGTCGCCTACCTCCGCCAGCACGGCGTGAACGTCTGACACTCGCTGCCACCCACCCCGCGCGCGGGCGTACACCGACGCGCGGCAGGCATCCCGCGGGGCCCCGGCTCGTCCGAGCCGGGGCCCCGCGGTGTTTTGGGCGGCCCACTGTCCAAAAAATATCCCCGGATTCCGGTCCGCCGTCGGAAATTCCGTCCCGTTGCAATAGAGTCACGGAACACATGTCAATCGTCGACGTTTCACGGGGATTAAGGCGGAGGTCGGTCATGCGTATTCCGGCGCACTCGGTGTGCACCGCGATCCGGGACGACATCGTCGCCGGTGCCTACGAACGCGGCAGCCGCCTCACCGAGGAACTCCTCGCCCGCCGCTACGGCGTCTCCCGCGTCCCCGTCCGCGAGGCCCTGCGCACCCTGGAGGCCGAGGGCTTCGTCGTCACCCGGCGGCACGCGGGCGCGTGCGTCGCGGAGCCGACCGAGCACGAGGCCGCCGACCTGCTGGAGATGCGCATGCTCCTGGAGCCGCTCGGTGCCTCGCGGGCCGCCCAGCGCCGCACCGAGGCCCATCTGAAGGTGCTGCGCGGCCTGGTCAGGCTGGGCCAGGAACGCGCCCGGCGGGGCAACAGCGAGGATCTGCGCTCCCTGGGCAGCTGGTTCCACGAGACGCTCGCCCAGGCGTCCGGCAGCCATGCCCTGACCTCGATGCTCACCCAGCTACGGCACAAGATCGCCTGGATGTACACGGTGGAGGCACCCGCCAGCCCGGTCGACTCCTGGGCCGAGCACGGTGCCATCGTGGACGCGGTGGCGCGCGGCGACAGCGAGCGCGCGCGGGCGATCACCGCCCTGCACACCGAGCGTGCGACGGCCGCCCACCGGCTGCGCTTTTCCGGCGGCCCGGACCGTCTGGAGCGTGTGAGGACTTCGCAACCTCCCGTAAACATGACGGGTCTACGGCATTAACACGCGCACCGTATACAAAGAAGTGTTATTCCGCAGGGATGTATTTCCGCTGCCCGGATTTCCGCGCCCCGGTGTATTCCGCCGGTGCGCCTTTTGCATGCCCGCGTGACGCGTTCGATGTATGCCCCGGGTAATTCCATGCGCGCCGCGGTGACATCGCGGCCGGTGTGGCGAAACTCACGAGCGGTTCTGGAAAGCAACGGCGCCCGGAAAGCGACGCCGCCCGGGAACGGCATGGCCCGGGAGCGGCGACGCCCGGGTACGACAGAGCCGCGCCACCCGTAAGGGGGACGCGGCTCCGTGGTGTCTCGCCGTGGTTCAGACCGTCTCCGGAAGCTCCTCGAGCCCCTCGGCGACCAGCTTCGCCAGCCGGTCGAGAGCGGCCTCCGCGCCCTCGGCGTCGGAAGTGAGGACGATCTCCTCGCCGCCCTGGGCACCGAGGCCCAGGACCGCCAGCATGGACGCCGCGTTGGCGACGGTGCCGTCGGCCTTGGTGATCGTCACCGGGATGCCTGCGGCCGTGGCGGCCCGGACGAAGATGGAAGCGGGACGGGCGTGGAGGCCCTCGGCCCAGCCGACGTTGACGCGGCGCTCAGCCATGTGATGCTGCCCTTCAGAGTTCTCAGGGTTGTCTAGACCAGTGTTGCATATTGTGAGGAGTGTCCGGATGGGCCGTCCGGCCCGTCCGGGAACGGCCGCCGGGTCGCGGCCTCGGCCCGGTCTGCGTCCTCACAGGCTGCCCCGCGCCGTTGTCATGGGCGAGCCGTACGCTGGGCCCCATGCAGAGCTCGCCGGACCGGCACGAGTACCCCGCCCACTGGGAAGCCGACGTGGTGCTGCGTGACGGCGGCACCGCGCGGATCCGGCCCATCACCGCCGACGACGCCGACCGCTTGGTCAGCTTCTACGAGCAGGTCTCGGACGAGTCGAAGTACTTCCGTTTCTTCGCGCCCTACCCGCGGCTGTCCGCGAAGGACGTCCACCGCTTCACGCACCACGACTTTGTGGATCGGGTGGGACTCGCGGCCACCGTCGGCGGCGAGTTTATCGCCACCGTGCGCTATGACCGAATCGGCCCCGGCGGGACACCCGCCTCCGGACCCTCCGACGAGGCCGAGGTGGCCTTCCTGGTGCAGGACGCGCACCACGGGCGGGGCGTCGCCTCCGCCCTCCTGGAGCACATCGCCGCCGTCGCGCGCGAACGCGGCATCCGCCGGTTCACCGCCGAGGTGCTGCCCGCCAACACCAAGATGATCAAGGTGTTCAGGGACGCCGGCTACACCCAGAAGCGCAGCTTCGAGGACGGCATCGTGCACCTGGAGTTCGGCATCGAGCCCACGGACCGCTCGCTCGCCGTCCAGCGCGCCCGCGAGCAGCGCGCCGAGGCCCGCTCGGTGAGGCGGCTGCTCGCCCCCGGTTCCGTCGCCGTCGTCGGCGCGGGCCGCACCCGCGGCGGCGTGGGTCACGACGTCCTCGGCTACATCCGGGACGCCGGGTTCACCGGCCGCCTGTACGCAGTGAACCAGGCTCTTCCCGAGGGGCAGAAGGAACTCGACGGCGTCCCCGCCCACCGCTCCGTGCGCGAGATCGAGGGCCCCATCGACCTCGCCGTGATCGCCGTACCGGCCGAGCAGGTGCCCCCGGTCCTCGCCGAATGCGGCGAACACGGCGTCCAGGGCCTCGTCGTCCTGTCCGCCGGGTACGCCGAGAGCGGCCCCGAAGGCCTTGAGCGCCAGCGCGAACTCGTCCGGCACGCGCGCGCGTACGGCATGCGGATCGTCGGACCCAACGCGTTCGGGATCATGAACACCGCACCCGGTGTGCGGCTCAACGCCTCCCTCGCCCCCGCCCTGCCCCGCACGGGCCGGATCGGAGTGTTCGCCCAGTCCGGCGCCATCGGCGTCGCCCTGCTCGCCCGGCTGCACCGGCGCGGCGGCGGTGTCACCGGGGTCACAGGAGTGTCGACCTTCGTGTCGTCCGGCAACCGCGCGGACGTCTCCGGCAACGACCTCATGCAGTACTGGTACGACGACCCCGACACCGATGTCGTCCTCATGTACCTGGAGACCATCGGCAACCCGCGCAAGTTCACCCGCCTCGCCCGGCGCACGGCGGCGGTCAAGCCCCTGGTCGTCGTCCAGGGCGCGGGCTCCGTCCCGACGGGACACGCCGTCCGCGCGACACGCCTGCCGCGCGACACCGTCTCGGCCCTGCTGCGCCAGGCCGGCGTGATGCGCGTCGACACGATCACCGAACTCGTCGACACGGGCCTGCTCCTGGCCCGCCAGCCGCTGCCGGGCGGCCCGCGCGTGGCGATCCTCGGCAACTCGGAGTCGCTGGGCCTGCTGACCTACGACGCCTGCCTCGCCGAGGGCCTGAAGCCACTGCGCCCGCTCGACCTCACGACGAGCGCCTCGGCGGACGACTTCCACGCCGCCCTGACGAAGGCCCTGGGCGACGACGAGTGCGACGCCGTGGTGGTGACCGTCATACCCGCGGTCGGCGAGGACGCCACCGGGTACACCGAGCTGGCCGAGGCACTCCAGTCGGCCGCATGGCAGGTCCCCGGGAAACCGGTCCTCGTCGTGCACGTCGAACTCGGCGCCCTCGCCGCGGCCCTGTCCTTCGCCGCGGGCACCGCGCCCGAGCCGGACACCGACATCACCACCGAGCCCGCCGGCGACGCGGCCGGCCTCGGGCCCCGCACCGCGGAAGGACCCGCCACCGCACCGCCGCCCGCCCCGGTCACCGGCACCGCAGCCCCCTCCGCCGCACCCGCCGCCCCCACCCCCACCCACGTCCACTCCCGCCTCATCCCCGCCTACCCCGCCGCCGAGCGGGCCGTCCGCGCCCTCGCCGAAGCCGTCACGTACGCCCAGTGGCGGGCCGACGCCGCCGTGCCCGGCAAGGTGCCCGACCACGAGGACGTCGACGCGGAGGGCGCCGCCGCCGTCATCGGCACCCTCCTCGCCCGCGGCCAGGGACTGACCCTCAGCGACGAGGAGACCTGCGAACTGCTCGGCCACTACGGCATCGACGTGCACCGCGCCCTGCCCGCGGCCACCCCCGACGCCGCCGCCGAGGCCGCCCGCACCCTCGGCTACCCCGTGGCCCTCAAGGCCACCGCCCCGCATCTGCGCCACCGCGCCGACCTCGGCGGCGTACGCCTCGACCTCGCGGACGAGCGGGAACTGCGGCGGGCGTACGGAGAGTTGACCGAGCTGTTCGGATCACCCGTGGAGCTGCGGCCGGTCGTGCAGCGGATGGCGCCACGCGGTGTCGACACCGTCATACGCGCCGTGATCGACCCGGCGGCGGGCGCCGTCATGTCGTTCGGCCTCGCCGGAGCGGCCTCGCAACTGCTCGGCGACATGGCCCACCGGCTGATCCCCGTCACCGACCGGGACGCCGCCACCATGATCCGGTCGATCCGGACGGCACCGCTCCTGTTCGGCTGGCGCGGCTCCGCACCGGTCGACTCGGCCGCCCTGGAGGAACTGCTGCTGCGCGTGTCGCGGCTCGTCGACGACCATCCCGAGGTTGTCGCGGTCGCCCTGGAACCCGTCGTCGTGGCCCCGCACGGCCTGAGCGTCCTCGGTGCCACCGTGCGGCTGGCCCGGCCCCCGGCACGCGACGACCTCGGCCCCAGGACACTGCCGGTCTACTGAACAGACACCGCCGGTCCACCGGGAGGGGCACCTCCGGTGCACCGA
This sequence comes from Streptomyces sp. YIM S03343, assembly GCF_054729195.1. Lineage (NCBI taxonomy): Bacteria > Bacillati > Actinomycetota > Actinomycetes > Kitasatosporales > Streptomycetaceae > Streptomyces > Streptomyces sp. YIM S03343. The sequence continues at coordinate 2,354,017 of NZ_JBPUKX010000001.1, read as the reverse complement.
GACGACCGCGACAGGTCCCTCGCAGTCAGTGCACCCCCGTAGGATGGACGTCATGGCCAAGACCAGTACGTCGACCCAGGGGCTGCGCGCGGCGATCGAGCGCAGCGGCTACTACCCGGCCCTCGTGGCCGAGGCGGTGGAGGCCGCCGTGGGCGGCGAGCCCATCCGGTCGTACCTGGTCCACCAGGAGACCACGTTCGACCAGAACGAGGTGCGCAGGCACGTCACCGTGCTGGTCCTCACCGGCAACCGGTTCATCGTCAGCCACACCGACGAGCAGACCGCCGACACCACCTCCCCGACGCCGTACGCGACCACCTCGACCGAGTCCGTGAAGCTCGGCCGGATCTCCTCCGTCGTCGTCAGCCGCGTGGTCGCCAACCCCGAGCAGTACGTGCCGGGCACCCTGCCCCGCGAGGTCGTGCTGACCATCGGCTGGGGCGCCGTCGCCCGCCTGGACCTGGAGCCCGCCGCCTGCGGCGACCCCAACTGCGAGGCCGATCACGGCTACACCGGCAGCTCGACGGCGGACGATCTCAGCCTCCGCGTCAGCGAGGCCGGCGACGGCCCGGAGACGGTGCGCCAGGCGCTCGCCTTCGCGCAGTCGCTCTCCGAGGCGACAGCGGACCTCACCCGCTGATGTCGCAGCCCACACCCGCCACCGCCCACGACCGGGGAGACCGCGTGCCCGTCCCGGCCGCATCGGCCGCCTGGGACGAGCCCCAGGCCCTCGCCCCGGACTCCGCGCCGCTGCCCGAGTACGGCAGCGGTTCCCTCGCCGACCTGCTCCCCACCCTGGCCGCCGGCCTCGCGGTCCCCGGCACCACCGCGGCGATCACCGAGCTCACCCCCGCCGACCGCAACTGTGTGTTCCTGATCGACGGCCTCGGCTGGGAGCAGCTGAGGGAGCACCCCGAGGAAGCGCCGTTCCTCACCTCGCTGCTCGCCGGCTCCCGCGGCGGCACCGGCCGCCCCCTCACCACCTGCTACCCGGCGACCACCGCGACCTCCCTCGCCTCCGTCGGCACCGGGCTGCCCCCGGGCGTGCACGGCCTGCCCGGCTACACGGTGCGCAACCCGGCGACCGGCGAGCTGATGAACCAGCTGCGCTGGCAGCCCTGGACCTCGCCGCAGGTGTGGCAGCCGTACCCCACGGTCTTCCAGCAGGCCCACGAGGCGGGTGTGCACACCGCTCAGGTGTCGTCGCCTACCTTCGAGGCCACCCCGCTCACCAAGGTCGCCCTCAGCGGCGGAACGTTCCTCGGGCGGCTGTCCGGCGAGGACCGCGTGGATCTCGCGGCCGAACAACTCGCCGTCGGCGACCGCTCCTTGGTCTACACCTACTACTCCGAGCTGGACGGCGCGGGCCACCGCTACGGCGTCGCCTCCGACACCTGGCGCGGCCAGCTGATGTACGTCGACCGGCTGGCCCAGCGGCTTGCCGAACAACTGCCCCCGCGCAGCGCGCTGTACATCACCGCCGACCACGGCATGGTCGACATCCCGTTCGACGAGCACCACCGCATCGACTTCGACGAGGACTGGGAGCTGCGTGCCGGGGTCGCCCTGCTCGGCGGTGAGGGCCGTGCCCGCCATGTCTACGCCCTGCCGGGTGCCGAGAACGATGTGCTGACCTGCTGGCGCGAGGTGCTCGGTGAGCAGTTCTGGGTGGCCTCGCGGAACGAGGCGATCGCGGCGGGCTGGTTCGGGCCGCAGGTCGACGAGCGGGTCCGCGGCCGGCTCGGTGACGTGGTCGCGGCCGCCCGGGACGACGTTCTGATCATCGCTTCCGAACGGGAGCCCAAGGAGTCGGCGATGGTCGGCAACCACGGCTCCATGACGCCCGCGGAACAACTGGTCCCGCTCCTCGAAGTACGCACCTGAAGCCGCCGCCCGCCACCACCCTGACCCGACCTCGCACTCCCTGTTCACGTTCCGCCGAAAGGTGCTCAACCTTCCATGTCCGAGCTGGTGTTCTTCTCCGGAACGATGGACTGCGGGAAGTCGACTTTGGCGCTCCAGATCGGGCACAACCGCTCGACCCGGGGGCTTCAAGGTGTGATCTTCACGCGGGACGACCGGGCGGGTGAGGGGAAGCTGTCCTCGCGACTGGGCCTGATCACGGAGGCTGTCGAGGCCACCGAGGGTATGGACATGTACGGGTATCTGGTCGATCAGCTGTCCAAGGGCGGCAAGGTCGACTATGTGATCGTCGACGAGGCGCAGTTCCTCGCGCCGGAGCAGATCGACCAGCTGGCGCGGGTCGTGGACGACCTCGGGCTCGACGTCTTCGCCTTCGGCATCACCACCGACTTCCGCACCAAGCTCTTTCCCGGCTCGCAGCGGCTGATCGAGCTGGCCGACCGGATCGAGGCCCTCCAGGTGGAGGCCCTGTGCTGGTGCGGCGCCCGCGCGACGCACAATGCCCGTACGGTGGGCGGGGAGATGGTGGTCGAGGGTGCTCAGGTGGTCGTCGGCGACGTCAACCGCCCGGCGGAGGAGATCGGTTATGAGGTCCTGTGCCGCCGCCACCACCTCCGCCGGTTGACCAGTGCGTCAGCCCGCGCCGGCGTGCTGTCCCCCGACGTCCTGCCGGTCACATCGGCTTGACCGCGACGTTCCGCCTCGTAGCCCTGCCGGGCAGACCGGCGCGATGTGGCTTCCGGCGTTCTTCCTGACGGGCAACCTTCGGGGCATCCCGTGCATCACATGTGCATGAAACCCAGGTACACGGTCTTCGGAGCAGCGCTGGTCGCCCTGGTGCTCGGCCTGGCGCCCGGTGCAACCGCCGTGGCCGGCGATCCGTCTGTCACACCGTCTTCTCTGCCCACGCAGGCATACGCGAGGATCGAGGCGGAAGCACAGCTCAACGTGGGGTCGACCGCGCAGACGGCCGGTGTGAGCTGGGGGTTCCAAAACGACGGTGCGCAAGTCCCCGTACCCACGAACGACACGCTCGTCATCGATGCGCGTGACCTCGCGGGCATGGCGAGCGTGGCGGTCGTTGACCCGAGATGCAAGGCCGACGGGCAGGTCATCACGTGCGTCAACACGGATTCCGCACAGAGCCCTTCGGCCCAGTTCACCGTGCGTGCGGACGCGGGCGCCGAGCTCGGTGACAGCGGCACGATCACGTACACGCTCACCGCCGACCATGCCACCGGCGCCACCGCGAAAGCGAAGGTGGTCGTCGGCATTCCGAACCTGGTCGTCGGCAAGGTCCCAGATGTGCCGCACGCCGAGATCGGATCCCGGCTCGCTGTTCCGCTCCGGCTCCGCAACACCGGGAATCTGGCCACCGACCGGCGTGTCATGGTGCAGTGGGAATCGGCGGGCGGTCTGGTCTTCGACCGGAAGTTCTCCAACTGCACCTACGGCGAAGGGGACGATGCTGTCGACCCGGGCGAACCGGGCGGCCGCGCATCCGTCACCTGCATCTTCAAGGCCCCCGTGCCCGCCGGTGCCACCGTGGAGCTGAGCAGTCCCCTGACCGCCACCGTCGGCAAGCGTGCCCTGAACGCCGTGACCGACTACTCGGTCACCTTCCTCAGACCGAACGAGCAACCCGGCGGCGGCAGTGAGCGGGGCACCGGACCCGCGCTCACGCTGGTCCCGGCTTCCGGGCCGGGAAGCGGCTTCGAGTCCGGCGCCAAGGGCCGCTTCACCGTCTCGGCCGACAACTCCGCCGACCTCGCCGCCACCGCCACGGCCAAGCCCGGCCGCAAAGCGGGTGAATGGACCCTCGATCTCAACGCCGTCAACCACGGCCCGGCCTCCGTGTACAACATCGTCAGCAAGGCCGTCGCCCAGGTCGATGTCGTCCTGCCCGAGGGAGCGGTCGCGACCGGCAACGCCTTCGACGAGGGCGAGGACACCCCGTACGGCCAGTGCCTGCTCCGGGTCGGCAACACCAGGACTGCGCCGTTCGAGGCGGGCCATCGGCACTACGTGTGCCCCGTGCCCTACGGTGTCGCCGCCGGCAAGAGCAGGCTGTTCGTGCTGTGGGTGAAGACCGCCGAGGGGTACGACGGGGCCAAGGGCACAGCGACCGTGCGTCCCGGCCCGGCCGGTGTCCCGCTCTACGACCCGGACGCCGCCAACGACCGCGTCACCTTCGCCTTCGGCGTGTCGGCCACCTCGACGGCACCGTCCGGCGGCACCGTGGCCGCCACGGGCGCGGACCGGACGGCACTCATCGCCACCGCGGCGGGCTGCGCCGCTCTGCTGGGCGGTGTGGTCCTCGTCGTCCGTCGGCGCAGGGGTTCGCACTGAGCGCCGGACGACCCGACAACGAGCAGGGAGGCTGAACCGGCAACAGGTTCAGCCAACCCCGCTTGTTTCAAGGGGACTATCAGTGTCCGTCGCCTCGGACTACGGCCGCTCGGCCGCCAGCAGTGCCGGAAACGCCTCATGCAGAGCCGCACGCCAGTCGCGGATCGGCTCGATGCCGACGGCCGACCAGCGGTCGTGGCCGAGGACGCTGTAGGCGGGCCGGGGAGCCGGGCGGACGAAGGCGGTGCTGGTGGTCGGGCGAACCCGCTCGGGGTCCGCGCCGAGCAGCCGGAAGATCTCCCGGGTGAGGCCGAACCACGTGGTGTCGCCCCCGCTGGTGCCGTGGTAGATCCCGGCCGGGGCGGCACCGGTCAGGGCGGAGCGGCCGAGGCGGACGAGCCGGTCGGCGAGGTCGACGGTCCAGGTGGGCTGGCCCCGCTGGTCGTCGACCACGTCGAGGGTGTCCTTGACACCTTCCAGTTTGATCATCGTACGGATGAAGTTGCCGCCGCCCGCTCCGTACAGCCATGCCGTGCGCACCACGTAGCCCGAGTCGGGGAGCTCGGCCAGTACCGCCTGCTCACCGGCGAGTTTGGTGCGGCCGTAGGCACTCTTGGGGGCGGTGGGGGCGTCCTCGGCGTACGGAGAGGTGCCGTCGCCGGCGAAGACGTAGTCCGTGGAGACCTGCAGCAGCTTGGAACCGGTCTTGGCGCAGGCTGCCGCCAGGTTCCGGGGACCGTCGCCGTTGACTCGCAGCGCCTCGGGCTCCCGGGTCTCCGCGTCGTCGACGGCCGTCCACGCGGCGCAGTTGACCACCACGTCCGGCTGGTGCTCCGCGACGGCCCCGTACACCGCCTCCGGGTCCGTGATGTCGACGTCCGCCAGGTCCAGGCCGACGCTCTGTACGCCGTCGGCCGCCAGACGGGCCAGGAGGTCTTTCCCGAGCATTCCGGCCGCACCGGTGATCAGCCAGGTGGAAGTCACAGCGCCGCGCGCTCCTTCAGGGGCTCCCACCAGCTGCGGTTGTCCCGGTACCAGGTGACGGTCTCGGCGAGGCCGGTGGCGAAGTCCTTGCGGGGTTCGTAACCGAGCTCCGTGCGGATCTTGGTGCAGTCCACGGAGTAGCGGCGGTCGTGGCCCTTGCGGTCCTGGACGTACTCGACGCTGTCCCAGCCGGCGCCACAGGCCTCCAGCAGAAGGGTCGTCAGTTCCTTGTTGGACAGCTCGGTGCCGCCGCCGATGTTGTAGACCTCTCCGGCACGGCCCTTGGTGCGTACCAGGTCGATGCCCTGGACGTGGTCGTCGATGTGCAGCCAGTCGCGAACGTTGGCGCCGTCGCCGTACAGCGGGACCTTCTTGCCGTCCAGCAGGTTCGTGATGAACAGCGGGATGACCTTCTCGGGGAAGTGGTGGTGCCCGTAGTTGTTGGAGCAGCGGGTCACCCGCACGTCAAGGCCGTGGGTGCGGTGGTACGACAGGGCGATCAGGTCGCTGGACGCCTTGGCCGAGGAATAGGGCGAGTTGGGCTGCAGCGGGTCGGTCTCCGGCCAGGAGCCCTCGTCGATGGAGCCGTAGACCTCGTCGGTGGAGATGTGCACGAAGGTCTTGATCCCGGCCCGGTGCGCGGCGTCGATCAGGGTGTGCGTGCCCACGACGTTCGTGCGGACGAACTCGGCCCCGCCGTCGATGGAGCGGTCCACGTGCGACTCGGCCGCGAAGTGCACCACCTCGTCGTGCTCGGCCATCAGCTTCCCGACGAGCTCGGGGTCGCAGATGTCGCCCTGCACGAACGCGAAGCCCGGGTGGCTGCGTACCTCGTCGAGGTTGGCCGGGTTGCCCGCGTAGGTGAGCTTGTCCAGGACGGTTATCGCCACGTCGCCCGGGCCCTCGGGGCCGAGCAGGGTACGCACGTAGTGGGAGCCGATGAAACCGGCGCCGCCGGTCACCAGGATTCGGGTTGTCATGAGGAGATCTGCACCTTGCTGTGGTCGCCGAGGACGAGACTGTGGGCTGCGGGGTTGCGGGGCGCAGGGGTGACCTCGACGCTGCGGCCGATGAGCGAGGTCTCGATGCGCCGTACGCCGGTGATGGAGGAGTCGCGCAGGACGATGGAGTACTCGACCTCGCTGTCGTCGATCCGGCAGCCCTCGGAGATGGAGGTGAACGGGCCGATGTACGAGTCGGTGATCACCGAGCCGGGGCCGATGATGGCGGGGCCGACGATGCGCGACCCGCGGACCTCGGCACCGGCGTCGATCCGCACGCGACCGATGATCTCGCTGGACTCGTCGACGGTGCCTTCGACGGTCGGCTGGAGCGTCTCGAGGACGGAACGGTTGACCTCCAGCATGTCGGCGACGTTCCCGGTGTCCTTCCAGTAGCCGGAGATGGTCGTCGAGCGGACGTCCTTGTGCTGGTCGACCAGCCACTGGATGGCGTGGGTGATCTCCAGCTCGCCGCGCCAGGAGGGCTCGATGCTGCGGACGGCCTCGTGGATCGAGGGTGTGAAGAGATACACACCGACCAGCGCGAGGTCGCTCTTGGGCTGCTTCGGCTTCTCCTCCAGCCCCTTGACGCGGCCGTTCTCGTCGAGCTCGGCGACACCGAACGAGGTCGGGTTGGGCACCCGGGTCAAGAGGATCTGGGCGTCGGGGCGTTCGGCGCGGAATCCGTCGACGAGGCCGGTGATGCCACCGACGATGAAGTTGTCGCCGAGGTACATCACGAAGTCGTCGTCACCCAGGAACTCGCGTGCGATGAGCACCGCGTGGGCCAGGCCGAGCGGCTTGTCCTGGGGGATGTACGTGACGTTGATTCCGAGCTTCGACCCGTCGCCCACGGCTTCCCGGATCTCTTCGGCGGTGTCGCCGACGATGATCCCGACGTCGGTGATGCCGGCGTCGGCGATGGCCTCCAGGCCGTAGAACAGCACGGGCTTGTTGGCGACGGGCACCAGCTGCTTGGCCGATGTGTGGGTTATGGGGCGCAGACGGGTGCCCGAGCCACCGGAGAGAACGAGAGCCTTCATGCGGCGCATCCTAACCGGGCTCTCAGCCGAGCACCTCTCCGTGTGTTCCCTCACAGTTCGCCAAACCATTGCGGGGGCTTTGTGATCTGTTCGTGCCCGTGGCCGCCGTTTGACGTGACCACGGTGCGACCGTGACCCGTTAGCCTTAGCCCTTGGTGGGCGGCGCCGCGCGCCGGGTCATCACATTGTGACTCCCAGTGACTGAAGCGGAAGAAGAGACATGCCCGTCAAGGTGAGCGTGGTGATCCCGGTCTACAACCCGGGCAAGTACATCGAGGACTGCATCGCCTCTCTTCTGCGCCAGAGCCTGCCGGACGACGAGTACGAAGCGATCTTCGTCGACGACGGCTCCACCGATGAGACCCCCGAGCGCCTGGACAGGCTTGCTGCCGAGCACCCGCACATGCATGTCATCCACCAGGAGGGGTCCGGGTGGTCGGGCAAGCCGCGCAACGTCGGTATCGCGGCGGCCAAGGGTGAGTTCATCCAGTTCGTGGACAACGACGACTGGCTGGGCGACGAGGCCCTCGAACGTATGTACAACTACGGCGTGGAGAACAACGCCGATGTGATCGTCGGCAAGATGGCCGGCAAGGGCCGCCCGGTCCCGCTGGAGCTGTTCCGCAAGAACCGCCCGCACGCGAACGTCGAGAACGCCCCGCTGATCGACAGCCTGACCCCGCACAAGATGTTCCGCAAGGAGTTCCTGGACCGGCACAACCTCCGTTACATGGAAGGACGCCGCCGTCTCGAGGACCACGTCTTCGTCACCGAGGCCTACCTGCGGGCCGAGAACATCGCCGTTCTCAGCGACTACCTGTGCTACTACCACGTCAAGCGCGAGGACGCGTCGAACGCGGGCTTCCAGCGGTTCGACCCGGTCGGCTACTTCAAGAACCTGCGCGAGGCGCTCGACATCGTCGAGGAGCTCACCGAGCCCGGCCCGCTGCGTGACCGGCTCTTCCGCCGCTGGCTGCGCAACGAGATGGTCGAGCGCATGCGCGGACAGCGTCTGCTCAAGCTGCCGGAGGACTACCGCCGGGAGCTCTTCGGCGAGATCCACAAGGTGGTCGTCGAGCGTTTCGGGCCCGGTGTCGCGGCCGGTCTGCAGCCCACCCAGCAGATCGTCGCCGGCCTGATCGCGGCCAACCGGCTCGGCGACATCGAGGAGTTCGCCCAGTGGGAGGCGGGGATCAAGCCCTCTGGCGCCCTGGAGAACCTCGGCTGGGAGAACGGCGAACTGACGATCGATTTCACCGCCGAGTACAAGTCGGGAGGTGAGCCCATCACCTTCCGCGCCGATGGCGACAAGGACCTGCTGGTTCCGCCGCTGCCGCAGACCAGCCTGGACGCCATCGCCCTGCTCGGCGCGGACACCTCCGCGCCGCTGGCCAAGTCCAAGGTGGACCTCGTCGTGCGTGAGCGCGCGACGGCTGCGGAGTTCTTCCAGCCCATCGAGCTCACCCGGGAGAAGGTCGCGGTGGAGGGCCGGGAGGGATACCTCCGTCAGGTCCTGCACGCCACCGCGCGGGTCGATCCGCTGGTGGCGGCGAACGGCGCAGCGCTGGACACGGGTGTCTGGGATGTCGTCATCCGCATCAGCTCGTGCGGGTGGACCAAGGAGACCCGTCTCGGTGCCCTGCGCAGCGAGGCGGCCGGGCGCGGGCGCGGTGCCGCCGTTGTCGGCTCCCCGGCCCAGATGGTGCTGCCGTACTGGACCGACCCGCACGGCAACCTCTCGCTCGACATCGACCAGAAGACCAACCGGATCTCGTACGAGTTCGCAGGTCTGGTCCCTGCCGACGTCACCGTGACGAAGGACCCCGGCCGGCTCGCCGTTGTCCTGCCGTTCCACGTCCAGGGCGAGAGTGAGGCAACCCTGAAGCTGACGAACGTCGCGACCAGCCGTTCGGTCGACCTCACCGCCACGCTGACCGCCCGCGTGACCGGCGACGCCGATCTGAAGGCCGACCTGCCGTTCGACGAGCTGGTGGACGGCTGGTGGCGGCTGGAGCTGACCCTGCCGTCGACCGGAGTCCGCAAGCCGGTGCCCCTCCCTCTGGCGCTCGATGTCTCCGCGAGCGGTGGTGCCGTGGTCAAACGCCTCGCTGACGCTGCCGCAGACCTGGCAGCCAAGGACCCCGGGCGGCGCAGCTCCGCCTCTCGTTCCGCCGAGCCGACGATCTTCAGCCGCGCGGCGGGCAAACTCCGTCGCGCTCTGAAGAAGTAACCGAACCACGCGAGCAAGGATCAACACGTGCGACCACTGGGCATTGAGGGCGCTTGGGTGCTGGAGCCCAAGGTCTTCCCCGACGACCGCGGCAGCTTCCACGAGTGGTTCCGCGGCGCCGAGTTCCGCGAGGCGACCGGCCAGGACCTCGACCTGGTTCAGGCCAACTGCTCTGTCTCCAAGTGGGGCACGCTGCGCGGCATCCACTTCGCCGACGTTCCGCCGAGCCAGGCCAAGTACGTCAAGTGCGTGCGCGGCGCGGTCATCGACGTCATCGTCGACATCCGCGTCGGCTCACCGACGTACAAGCAATGGGAAGCCGTGCGGCTCGACGACCAGACCCACCACGCCGTCTACCTGTCCGAGGGCCTCGGCCACGCCTTCTTCGCTCTGACGGACGACGCGACGGTGGTCTACCTCTGCTCCGAGGGCTATGCCCCCGAGCGTGAGCACGGCATCCATCCGCTGGACCCGGATCTTGCCATCGAGTGGCCGGCCGGCATCGAGCCGCTGCTGTCCCCGAAGGACGAGCAGGCGCCGACGCTGGCCGAGGCGGAGGCACAGGGTTTGCTCCCCTTGTACGAGGAATGCGTCGCCTACCGCAGGACCCTACGGGGCGACTGACGGCCGTTCAGGTTCTCGACGGGCCCTTCCGTGGACACACGGAAGGGCCCTGGTCTTTTTCCCTTTAGCGCCTTTTGGGGAACGCGGAAGGGCTCACAGCACTCCTTCTGGGTGACGGAAAGACCACGGGCAAGGAAATCAGGGATTGAGTGGTATGAGCCTGACCAGCGAGACAACCGTGTATGTGATGGCGGCTCTGTCCGCCGTTTGTGTAGCGCTGTTGGTCTGGTTGTGGCCACGCCTCGCCCGGCAGGGGCTGTGGCAGGTGCTCGGACGGCTGGCGGCCGTCGGAGTGACACAGGTGACGATCATCGCGGCTGTCGCGTGCTGGCTGAACTCGTCCTACCAGTTCTTCGGATCGTGGGGTGAGCTTTTCGGCAACGTCGACACGGCCCCCGTCGGTGTCACGGAGGCGTCGGTCCACAACGGCGACGGCCTGACGCCGGGTGGTTCCGTGCAGGGAGCGCTGATACAACCCGCCACCGATGAGCAGCTGAGCCGGGTCAGCGGACTGCCCACCGGTCCTGCGGCGGTGAACGGGCGGGTGGAGTCCGTGAAGGTCATCGGCCGCCGCACGGGTGTGGTCAACCCCGCGTTCGTCTACCTGCCGCCGCAGTACTTCCAGAAGGCGTACCACAGGCAGCGCTTCCCGGTGATCGTCGCGCTCAGCGGGTACCCCGGCAGCATCTTCAACCTCGCGCAGCACCTTCGGGTGTCACAGACCGCCGGTGACCTGCAGAAGAGTGGCCAGATGCAGCCCACCATCATGGTGATGATCCGGCCGACGATCGCTCCGCCGCGCGACACCGAGTGCGTGGACGTCCCGGGCGGACCGCAGACCGAGACCTTCCTGGCCAAGGACCTTCCGGACGCTCTGAAGTCCGCCTACCGGGTGGGCCACTCCGCCGGTTCCTGGGGTGTCATGGGCTACTCCTCGGGCGGCAGTTGCGCCCTGCAGCTGACGATGCGCAACCCCCACGTGTACACGACGGCCGGCGCCCTTTCGCCCGACTACAAGGTCAAGGACGATGCCACGACCGGGAATCTCTTCGGCAGTGGGCTGGGCCGGATCAAGCGGGTCAACGGGCACGATCTGATGTGGCGGCTCAAGCATCTTCCCGTGCCGCAGGTTTCCGTCCTGGTCGCCGAGAGCAAGCACGGAGAGAAGGGCTACCCGCAGACGCTGGCGTTCATCAAGGCCGTCAAGGCACCCATGCGCGTCGTGTCGATCCTGCCCGACCAGGGCAGCCACAACTTCCCCACCTGGGTACGGGAGATGCCGGCCACCCTGAAGTGGATGAACCAGCAGTTGACCTTCCCCCAGGACGTGGTGCCCCGGCACCACAAGAAACCGGCCCACACCACGGTGCGTGCCTCAGGCGCCGAACCGACCAAGGCGGCCACCACCCGCAGGTGACGGACAGCTGCCAGGGCCTGTCGTTCGGATCGAGCCGCGTCTGCGGCATGATCCGAACGACAGGCCCTAGTGCCGCGGCAGGCAACGTTTGCCCGTGAAGGAGCGGCGTCTGGTGCGTGCTCTCGGCGTGCCGGCCGGAGGCCCTCGTACTGGACGTACTTGGGTCTTCGGCCGGTGCGGCGAGAGTGCGTGCCGGGCGTCGCGACGGGGCGAACGTTGCCTGCCGCGGCACTAACTCTTCGGTACGTGGATGTCCGTGCTGCTCAGGGTCTGCGGCCTGTCGGTGAAAGCCCTCAGCCGTACCCGCAGGTGGGGCCGGTTCGGGAGGGAGTAGCGTCCGGTACTCGACACCAGGACGTAACGCGCCGACTGATGCGGGCGCAGCACGCTCGGGCCGCTGCGTACGGTCCAGTACGCAGATGTGCTCTGGCCGGTACTCGACGCGAAGTGCGGGGTCAGTGCGGTGTCACCGGTGTTCGTCGCCTGCACGGTGAGCCCGCTGATACCGCGGCTGTCACCCTGGACGTCGTTGACCGTCAGCCGGATCGGCGGCCCGCTCGCAGCGGCGATGGTCACAGAGACAGCGGCCGGAAGCAGCGCCGCCGCTGCCACGGCCGCGTTGACCGCCCGCCGTCGGCCCAGCGGCAACCGGGGCTGCCAGGCGGATGTGAAGGCGGACCAGGGGGCGGTGGCTGCGGCCGCGACCCACAGCGGTGTCATCATCAGGTAGTAGCCGTCCTGCGACCGTGTTGCCACGTAGAACGCGCACCACGGCAGTACGGTGGCGGCCGGGCCCAACCGCCGTACGAAGAGCACGAACAACGCGAGCAGTCCGGCGGCCAGCAGCATGCTGGCGTACGAGTAGAAGTCCAGTCGGCTGCTGCCGTCGGAGAAGTAGTACGACAGGCCCATGATGCCCTGGCCGTGCAGCACCCCGTGCTGGGTGAAAGGCAGGATCAGGCCGGAGACCCAGGCCCGCGGGCTCTGCGCGATGAAGTAGGCGTTGGCGGCCAGGGCCACGCCCGCGGAGATCGCGGTGAAGCGTGCGACCAGACCGAACGCGGCCCGCCCCGAGAGCTCACCGCGCCGCACCGCGTACAGACCGGTCAGCAGGAACGGCGCCACGAACCAGGGCAGTTGATGCGTCGCGCACGCGGCACCGAGAAGCCCCGCGCGAACGACGTCCCAGCGGCGAAGCCGCCCCCCGGCGCCGATGGAGGGCCAGCGCGTCACCACGGGGATGAGCAGGACGAGTGCCGGGATCGCCGGATAGCCCATGGCCGCGTACCCCTTGAGCATGGGGAAGCCGAGGCAGACCGCCGTCGCGGCCGACCGCCAGGGCGTCGGCAGCAGTACCCACAACACCGCGGCACCGACGATCAACAGGATCGTCGGGACGAAGGTGACCGCCTTGGTGCCGATCAACGCGTACACGGGGGCGTTGAACAGCAATGCCAGCGGCGGATACGCGAAGGAGTAGTCCGCGCCGCCCGACATGGTCTTCGTGACCCCGACATGGTGGCGCTGGAACACCCACGGCCACTCGTGCCCGTACACCGCATGCCCGTGGACCAGCTCGTGCGTGGCTTGGGTCATCAGCACCGTCTCGTCGTTCATGCTGGTGGCGAGAACGTACGAGCACAGCGCCAGAACGATGCCGAGCAGCAGGGCGCCCGCGTCGACGCGCACGAGGGCGCGGCGGCTGCGCACCGCGAGGGCGAAGATCCCGAGAGCCAGGATTCCGGCGTAACCGAGGGTGATGACAAACGCGATCGCCGGACGCTTCGCGATCGCGGTGCCCCAGTCGGCGCGCATGCCGATGAACAAGCTGATGATGGCGAGCAGTGTGATCGCGCGATGCAGTGGCGCGGGGTCGGCGGGTGACGACAGACCCGGACGGCTGGACGCGGTATCGGGGACGACGTCGGCGGCATCGGCCGTCTGGATCATGCGAGGAGACCTTCGGTCGAGCGAGTCATGATCAGATGAGGGAGCTCTCGTAGCACAGACTCGCCATCTTATCGGTGTCGGTGGCCGAGTCTTCCGAGGCCAACCCCATGACCGGCCGGCAGACAGCCGTGTTGCCGGTGCCCTGGATCTGCACGGCAGGGCCTTCGGGCTCCCGGTACTACAGGCTGAACGAGAAAGTGCTTTTGAGTCGATACCGTACGGCCAGGCGGCTGTTGTAAACGCCGACATTGTCAGGAATCCGGTGAAAGGCTTTCCTGGATGCAGGCCGTCTTTGTTAGTCCATGATCGCGCGGAGAGGCCGCCGCCAAAGCCCCGCCCGTCGGATCTTCGCGGCGCTTATGTGAGGTTCCGGCGATCAGATGTGCTCGCTATAGTGTCGTCCCAAGAATGGAGTGAGGTCGGACCGACCTGGGAGGCAGCCGATCTATGTCGGAGCGATTCGACTCCCGGCGTCACCAGTCGCCGCCGCTACTCGGGACCCTGTACGCCGATCAGCGTGCTGCCGCCGAAATGGTGCTCCTCGACCCGCAGAGCACCGTTATAGGACGGCTTCGTTTCCGTACCTGCAATAGCTGTCGCACGGGACTGATCCTCGATATCTGGATACACGAGACGTTTCAGCGTCAGGGGCTCGCTCGTGAACTCGTCCACGACCTTCTCGCACATCGCCACGGGTTTCGGTGGACCACCACCCGTCAAACCACGCTGGGGCAGCACTTTTTCCGGGCGATGACTCAGGAGACGTCGGTCTCCTTTTCTCATGGTGGCCCATTGTGCGTACATGTGGCAGGGCCGTTCGCGCGGATGTGGCGCCGCCTGATCAGCCGATGCGGGCTGGCTTCCGCCGACAGCACGACCTACTGATCACATCCCGAACTTCCTTGGCCCTGGCCTCCTGACGGTGAGTCCGACGGTGGAAGTCACGAAGATCGCCAGTCGCGAGGTTCTGTGCCGCCGCCACGACCACCGCCGCCGCATGACAGCGGCGAGGGCCCGGGCGGCGGCACTCTCCCCGGACGTCCTGCCGGTGCACCCGTCCTGAGCTGTCTCACACAGGTGCCCCGCCCGTCAGGACGGGTGGCGTCGGCTCAGTGCGGATCCTCGATCACCGAGAACACCGCACCCTCCGGATCCGCCACCGTGGCCACCCGGCCGTGCGGGCTGTCGTGGGCCGGTTCCAGGATCCTGCCGCCGAGTTCGGCGACCTGCCGCAGACTCTTGTCCGTCTCGGCCACCTCGAAGTACGTCCTCCAGTACGGGCCCCGGTCGCTCGGCACCGCGTTCCCGACGCCGTGGACACCGGCCACCGGCCTGCCGTCCACCGAGAGGTCCATGTAGTCGAGGCCGGCGGCCTCCACCGTCTCCTCCTGGTAACCGAACACCGTCCCGTAGAACTTGGCGACGCTCTGCGTCTCGTAGGTCACCAGTTCGTTCCACGCGGGCGTGCCGGGCACGCCGGTGATGCCGGTGCCGAGATGCCGTACGGCCTGCCAGATGCCGAACACGGCGCCCGACGGATCGGAGCCGATCGCCATGCGGCCCGCGTCCGCCGCGTCCAGCGGGCCCACCCCGATCGTGCCGCCGCACAGCCTGACCGTTTCCGCAGTCAGATCCACGTCGTCGGAGGCCAGATACGGTGTCCACGAGACCAGCAGATCGCGCTCCGGCGGCAATTGGCCGATGCCCGCCACCTCATGTCCGTCGAGCAGGGCCCGCAGTGAAGGGCCGAGCTGCCGCGGGCCCTCGATGAACTCCCAGCCGAACAGCGCCCCGTAGAACTCCTCGGTGGCGGCCAACGCGTGCGCCATGAGACTCACCCAGCAGGGTGTGCCGGGCGGGCGCCGGGCGTGCGTGTCGCCGTTCGGGCCCGCCGAAGCACGTGCGTCGGTCATCGTCACTCTCTCCCCGGCCACCCTTGTGATGGCCGTGTCGCTTCCGCTCTCCGCAACCCACGTACAGCAACCGCGCGCACGCTCGTGCCGATGCTCGCACCGCCGGCGGCACCACATGCCCTGCCGCGCCGCAGGTCCCCGCGCGGTCTGCGGGAAGGATGCCCGGCCTGTGGTGTCCCACCCGTCGACCGGGCGGCAGCCGTCGAATTTCGGTCGGCCGTACAGCATGTGCCCGATCCGGTACGCCCGGTGATCGAGACTGTTGGCGGAGCAGAGTAGCCGGACCTGGACGGCGCGGCCACCCCTGACGTAAGGATGGTGACCATGGAAGCCATCATCACCGCGTCCCGGCTCGCGGAACTGCTCCGCGGCGAGGACCCGCCCACCCTGCTCGACGTCCGCTGGCAGCTCACCCTGGCCAAGGCCGACGGCGAGCCGCCCTTCGACGGCCGGGCCGAGTACATGGCCGGGCACATCCCGGGCGCCGGCTATGTCGACCTCGACCGGGAGCTGGCCGCAGCCCCTGGCCTGCGGGGCCGTCATCCCCTGCCTGACCTGGCCGAATTCGGCGCAGCGATGCGTCGCGCGGGCGTGTCGGGCGACCGTCCGGTGGTCGTCTACGACGGCGGAGCGGGCTGGGCGGCGGCCCGCGCATGGTGGATGCTGCGCTGGACGGGTCACCCGGACGTGCGGGTTCTCGACGGCGGGCTGCCGTCCTGGGAGGGGCCGCTGGAGACCACGGAACCCGCTCACCCGGAGGGCGACTTCGTCCCGGCCCCGGCGGACGTCGCACTTCTGGACGCCGACGCGGCCGGCGCCGTGGCGCGTTCCGGGGTGCTGCTCGACGCGCGCGCGGGGGAGCGCTACCGGGGCGACATCGAGCCGATCGACCGGGTCGGCGGGCACATTCCGGGCGCTCTCTCTGCGCCGACGACCGAAAACGTGGCCGCGGATGGCCGGTTCCTGCCGGTCGACGAGCTGCGGGCGCGCTTCACGGCGCTCGGCGCGGCGGACGGCGCGGATGTCGGCGTCTACTGCGGCTCCGGGGTGTCCGGGGCGCACCAGGTGCTGGCCCTCGCGGTGGCGGGCATTCCGGCGGCGCTGTACGTCGGTTCGTGGTCGGAGTGGTCGTCGGATCCGGAACGGCCGGTGGCGGTGGGACCGGATCCGCAGTAGGGGCGGGTGGTTCTGATGCGGGCCGCGGTTCGTGGGACGTCAACGGTGGGTTGTGGGTCGTCGACAACGGTGGGTCGTGGGTCGTCGACGCTGGGCCGTGGTTCGTCAACGGCGGTCAGCCGAACAGCAAGCGGCGGCCGCCGAACGTCAAACAACGGCAGCCGAACGTCAAGCGGCGGCAGGCGAGCGTCAACTGCGTGCTGACGGGTGTCGATCGCGTGACGTCAATGGCGTGTTGACCGGCGTCCAGCGTGTGCCGGCGGGCGTTGGCTGCGGGCGGTCGGATGTGATCGCCAGCAGCCGGACGTCGGTCGCAGACAGCCGGAAACAGGGCCGCCGCCGCACTCGACCAGTGCCGCGGCAGGCAACGTTCGCCCGTGAAGGAGCGGCGTCTGGTGCGTGCTCTCGGCGTGCCGGCCGGAGGCCCTCGTACTGGACGTACTTGGGTCTTCGGCCGGTGCGGCGAGAGTGCGTGCCGGGCGTCGCGACGGGGCGAACGTTGCCTGCCGGGGCACTAGCTGCGCGGCCCCGTTGTCGTACGACCGGCTACTCCTGTTTCTTCCGCCGTGTCCCGAACACGATCTCGTCCCAGCTCGGCACCGCCGCCCGGCGGCCCGGGCGGACACCGTCCGCCTCGGCCTGGCGGTCCGTGGCACCGATGAGCCGGTCGCGGTGGCTGCTGACGGCGCGCGGCATGAGGACATCGGCGTAGGCGGACCCTGCCGACGCGGCGGGCGCCGGGGGTTCCTCCGCCACGGGCTCCTGCCCGGGATCCTCGGACGGTTCCGTCGGGCGCTCCGGTACGACCATGTCGCCCCGGAAGCTCGGCACCGCCTCCAACAGGCTGGTCAGTGAGTCGCGTTCGCCCGCGCTCTCCTCGGCCGGCTCAGGTGACGGCGAGGGCAGCATGGGGCGCTCGGGCCGGTCGAGGCCACGGTCGCGGGGCAGCCGTGCGATGCGCGGTACGAAGGGAAAACTCGGCTCGGGCACGGCGAGGTCGTCGGCCTCGCCGATCAGCGAGCGGGCCTCGTCGTCCACGGCCTGTACGAGCCGCCGAGGCGGGTCGTACGTCCAGCTCGCCGAGTGCAGTTCGCTTGCGACACGGTAGACCAGCAGGACCTCCCAGGTGCCGTCGTCGCGGCGCCACGAGTCCCACTGCACACTGTCCTTGTCGGCACCGCGCAGCACCAGCCGCTCCTGCACGGCCTCGCCGAGCTGCGGTCCCGCGTTCTCCCCGGGGCGGCGGACCGGGGTCTTGCGGGCCCGCTCCGCCATGAAGGCACGCTCGGCGAGCACCGGTCCCTCGAAGCGCCGAACACGGTCGACGGGGATACCGGCGAGCTGCGCGACCTCTTCCGCGGTCGCGCCGGCGCGTATCCGCGCCTGGATGTCGCGGGGGCGGAGATGGCTCTCCACCTCGATCTCGATCTGGCCGAGGCGGGGACGGTCGCCGCGCACGGCGGCACGGAGACGCTCGTCGATCGGAAGCGTGTACTCCGTGCTGTCCGCAGCCTTCAGCACCAGCCGTGTGCCGTCATTCGAGACGGCCACGACACGCAGTTCGGGCATGGGGACCTCCCGGGTGGTGCCTGCCGACGTCACGTGCGTCGCTGCTTCCGCTAGTCGAGTGTGGCCTGCCCGGGTGCAGCCTGCCACAACCTTGCCGAGTTGCCCGGCGTGTCGGGCGCGGGCCCTGGATCGCCGTTATGGCACGGTTACCTATTCGCAACGCTAAGTGACTGACCCTGTCACCCTGTGCAACAAGCCCCCTCCTGGCGGTCCAGCAGGGCCCGAAGCACCCTGGCGGGAAACTGGGCCCAGGGCTCGCAAGACTACTCCATTTGGACCATGTGCGTGGATGGGCACGCCGCTCAACTTCTGGCAAGGAGCGGGACTTGGTCGTACGGGACCGGCATTTCCTGATCTTGACAGTGGCACACTTCACGCAATCCCCGGAAACGGAACTCTTGATTTCGTAGGTATGCCCCTTCCTGCACGATCGATTCCTGTGGGGGCGGCTGCAGACGTGAACGGCGCCCGGTGGGCGCCGTTCCTGGTAGGTCGGCCGTTCCTCGTCGGGGCTAGTCCCCGAGAACCCTTCGCAAGTAGTCGTTCTGGAACAGACGATCGGGGTCGAGCCGGTCACGCAGTGCGAGGAACTCACCGAAACGGGGGTAGACCCCGGAGAGGTACTCCGCGTCGCGGGTGTGGACCTTGCCCCAGTGCGGGCGCCCCTCGTGCGCTGTGAAGATCCGCTCGGCGGCGGTGAAGTACTCCTGGTACGGCGTGCCCCGGAACATGTGGATGGCGATGTACGCGCTGTCACGGCCGGATGCCGTGGACAGCGTGATGTCGTCGGCCGGGGCGGTGCGCACCTCGACGGGAAAACTGATTCTGAGACGTGAACGGTCGACCATCGCCTTCAGTTCCCGCAGCGCCTCGACCACGGCCTCGCGCGGAACGGCGTACTCCATCTCCACGAACCGCACGCGCCGTGGCGAGGTGTACACCTTGTAAGGGATGTCGGTGTAAGTCCGTGCGGACAACGCCTTGCTGGAGATCTGGGCGATCGCCGGAATCGTCGCCGGTACCGCTCGGCCGATCCAATTGGCCGCCTGGAAGACGCCGTTGGAGAGGAACTCGTCCTCGAACCAGCCCGTCAGCCGCCCCACCGGCCGCTCCGGGCCTGCGCTGCGGTTGTTGCGCTTGGTATTGGTGCTGCCCGTGTGCGGGAACCAGTAGAACTCGAAGTGCTCGTTCTCGGCCCACAGTTCGTCGAAATCGGAGAGCACCTGCTCGAAGGGCATCGGCTCCTCGCGGGCCGTGAGCAGGAAGAGCGGCTCCACGGCGAAGGTGATGGCCGTGACGACGCCCAGGGCGCCGAGACCGATGCGGGCGGCCGCGAAGACCTCCGGGTTCTCCTTCTCGGAGCAGGGGAGCACCGTGCCGTCGGCCGTCACCAGCTCCAGGCCTCTGATCTGGGCGGCGATCGAGCCCGAGTCGCGGCCCGTGCCGTGGGTTCCCGTGCTCGTCGCGCCGGAGACCGTCTGGACCATGATGTCGCCCATGTTGGTGAGCGACAGCCCCTCACGTGCGAGGGCCGCGTTGAGCCGCTTGAGCGGCGTGCCGGCCTCCACGGTGGCGGTGCCGGCGGCGCGGTCGATGTGCCGGATGCCCGTCAGCAGCTGAGGGCGGATCATCACACCGTCGGTGGCGGCGATGGCGGTGAACGAGTGCCCCGAGCCCACCGCCTTCACCTTCAGACCGTCCTCGGCGGCCTTCCGTACCGCCGCCGCGAGTTCCTCGACGGAGGCGGGCTCGACCTCCCGCGCGGGGCGCGCGCCCACATTGCCGCCCCAGTTATGCCACGTGCCGTTCCTGCCGTTCGCTGTGATGCTCAACGGTGCCTCCCCGACCCGTAGCCGGCCTGCTGAGCCGGCGGTACCCGAGGAAACCGACCGCGACCGCGACGGATCCGGCCACGGCCGGAACCCCGTACCCGGAGCGCGCACCGGCCGCGTCGATCACCCAGCCGGCCACCGAGGAGCCGAGGGCGACCCCCACCGCCAGGCCGGTGCTCACCCAGGTCATTCCCTCGGTCAATTGCGCGCGTGGTACGTGCTCTTCGATGAGGGACATTGTCGTAATCATCGTGGGAGCGATGGACAGGCCCGCAACGAACAGCGCCACGGCCAGAAACGGTAGGTTCCCGACCAGTAGGAGGGGGATCATACTCACGGCCATCGCACATACGCCCAGCAGCCACCGGCGCGCGGGCGCCCCTGAGAAACGCATCAGCCCGAACACGATGCCCGCCAGGCAGGAACCCGCCGCGTAGAGCGCCAGGACGACGCTCGCGGCGCTCTTGTGGCCGTGCGCCTCGGCGAAGGCGACGGTGACCACATCGACCGACCCGAAGATCGTCCCGGTCGCCGCGAAGGTGGTCACCAGGACCTGGAGTCCGGGCGAGCTCATGGCCGTGCCACCGCCGTGGTGCTCACGAGGGTGCGGCTCGGGCTCCGTGGCCCGCTGCGAGGTCAGCCAGAAGACACCGACCATCAGGAAGCCCGAGGCCAGCAGAGGTCCCGCCTCCGGGAACCAGGCCGTGGACAGGCCGATGGAGAGGATGGGTCCGAAGATGAAACAGACCTCGTCCACCACGGACTCGAAGGAGTAAGCGGTGTGCAGTTGCGGCGTGCCCCGGTAGAGGACCGCCCAGCGGGCGCGGACCATCGCGCCGAGGCTAGGCACCGAACCTATTCCGGCGGCACACACGAACAGCACCCACTCGGGCGACCGGAAATGCGCCGCGAGGAGCAGTCCGGCCGCCGCGGTGAGCGCGACCAGGGCCGCGGGGCGCACTACGCGCCGCTGCCCGTGCAGGTCCACGAGCCGTGAGATCTGCGGCCCTATCACCGCCGCGGCCAGCGCGATGGTGGCCGACAGCGCGCCCGCGAGCCCGTACCGTCCGGTGAGCTGGGAGACCATCGTGACCACGCCGATGCCCATCATGGACAGCGGCATGCGCCCGATGAAGCCCGCGGCGGAGAAACCCTTGGTGCCGGGGGCGGCGAACAGGGCGCGGTACGGGCTGGGCACGGGACGCTCCGGTGGTCCGGTCACGCGCGGACGACAGCTCGGCGCGACGTGAGGGAAATGCGGCTCGGACAAGAATGCCGTATTCGACAGGCGTGAATCCAGCGAATACAGCTGACGACTTAGGTAGCCCTAAGAAACTTCCGGCCCCCTTGCCGCAGGTGACGGCTGGGTGCCGGGGGTGAACGCGGTCGGTGAGTACGGCGTCCAGCGCGCGTGCGTGGCAGGTGCCCGGCGCGTCGCGGCGTGTCGTCCCGTGCCTGCAGTGCCTGCGCGCGGGGCTGGATCGGCCGTGGGCACGGACGCCGGCCGGGCCGCCGCTGCGCGCTGCGGCAGCGGGTGGCGTGTTCATGATTGGCCGTGCGGGCCGTGTGCGGGTGGCGGCCGTGGTGGTCGAGTGGCCGGGCGATCGTCAGACGGGCTGCGCCAGACGGGCTGCGCCGACGGGTGATGGCGGCGGACGCGGAAGGACCGTGTGGCATGCGGGTGGGCGTGACACGGCGTCGCTGTGGTCGTCCGCTCGCCAGCGGAGTCTGTTGTGCGGCGGACTTGCTCGTGTCCCTCGTGTCCCTCGCGTCTCGCGTGTTCATGGCGCTCGGCGCGTCCGCCGTGCCAGGTTGCCTGGGCTTGGCGGTCCGTTCGCTGACGGCGCGGCGCGCACGCTGGTTCGGCAGGGTGGCCGGTCGGGCGTCTGACCGGGCTCCCGCGGCGGTCCTGAAAGCCCAAACGTTCCCCCTGCCGCTATGGCCGCCGCCTCACCCGCCATGGCCCGCCGCCTCACCGCAACGGCGCGCCGCCCACCCGCCGGGGGCCACCCGTCGTGCCCGGGCGTCAGTGGTGGGTGGGAGGATCGGGGCATGCCAGATGTGCTCGATGCCACCCCTTACGACGCCCTGCTCCTGCTCTCGTTCGGCGGCCCCGAGGGGCCGGACGACGTGGTGCCGTTCCTGGAGAACGTCACGCGAGGCCGCGGCATCCCCCAGGAACGCCTCAAGGAAGTCGGCCGGCACTATTTCCAGTTCGGCGGGGTCAGTCCTATCAACGCCCAGAACCGCGCCCTGATCGACGCCCTCCGCAAGGACTTCGCCGACCATGGCTTGGACCTCCCGGTGTACTGGGGCAACCGCAACTGGGCGCCGTATCTGACGGACACCCTGCGCGACATGGTCGCCGACGGCCGCCGCCGCATCCTGGTCCTGACGACCAGCGCCTACGCCTCCTACTCGGGCTGCCGCCAGTACCGCGAGAACCTCCACGACGCCCTGGCCACGCTGGAGGCCGAGGGCCTGGAGATCCCGTCGGTCGCCAAGCTGCGCCACTACTTCAACCACCCCGGCTTCCTGGAGCCGGTGATCGACGGGGTGGTCGAGGCCCTCGCCGACCTCCCCGAGGAAGTCAGGGACAGCGCGCACATCGCGTACTCCACGCACTCCATCCCGGCCTCTGCGGCGGACGCCTCGGGTCCGGCCGAGGGCCACGGCGAGGGCGGGGCATACATCCGGCAGCATCTCGACGTGGCCAGGACCGTCACCGACGCCGTCCGCGAACGCACCGGCGTCGAGCACCCCTGGAAGCTCGTCTACCAGTCCCGCTCCGGTGCCCCCCACATCCCCTGGCTCGAACCCGACATCTGCGACCACGTCCAGGACCTGCACGACGCCGCGGTCCCGGCGGTCGTCATCGCCCCGATCGGCTTCGTCTCCGACCACATGGAGGTCATCTACGACCTCGACACGGAGGCCAGGGCCAAGGCGGAGGAACTCGGTCTGCCGATGCGCCGCTCGGCCACCCCGGGCGCCGACCCACGGTTCGCCGCCGGGATCCGTGAGCTGGTCCTGGAGCGCGCGGCGACCGAGCGCGGCCAGGAGATCCCGCGGTGCGCTCTGGGCACGCTCGGCGCC
This sequence comes from Streptomyces sp. YIM S03343, assembly GCF_054729195.1. Classification (NCBI taxonomy): domain Bacteria; kingdom Bacillati; phylum Actinomycetota; class Actinomycetes; order Kitasatosporales; family Streptomycetaceae; genus Streptomyces; species Streptomyces sp. YIM S03343. The sequence goes on along the minus strand of NZ_JBPUKX010000001.1, from coordinate 2,330,910 downwards.
AGCCACGACCTCTGCCCGGCCGGCTGCTGCCCGGCCCGCACCCTCCGCCCCGCCGCCGCGGGCACCGACAGTACGTACGCGTAAGGAGCATTGTGAACGACCCCGTGACCGACCCTGCGACCGATCCCCTGCACGCGGAGCTGCTGAGGATCGCCCTGGAGGCCGCCCGCCGCGCGGGCGAGTTGCTGCGGGACGGCCGCCCTGCCGACCTGGCGGTCGCCGCCACCAAGTCCAGTCCGATCGACGTCGTGACCGAGATGGACATCGCGGCGGAGAAGCTGATCACCGACCTGATCGCCGGATACCGCCCCGACGACGGCTTCCTCGGTGAGGAGGGCGCCTCCGTCGAGGGCACCAGCGGCATCCGCTGGGTGATCGACCCGCTCGACGGCACGGTCAACTACCTCTATGGACTGCCGACCTGGGCGGTGTCCGTCGCGGCCGAGAAGGACGGCGAGACCGTGGCCGGAGCCGTCTCGATCCCGATGCGCGGCGAGATGTTCCATGCCGTGCGCGGCGCGGGGGCCAGGGCCACCGGCGCGTGGGAGGGCGAGCGCGTCCTCGCGGTCCGCCCCGCACCGCCCCTGGACCAGGCGCTCGTCGCGACCGGGTTCAACTACGTCGCCAAGGTCCGTGCCCACCAGGCCGAGGTCGCCCATCTGCTCATCCCGCTGCTGCGCGACATCCGGCGCAGCGGTTCGGCGGCTGCCGATCTGTGCGACCTGGCGGCGGGTCGGTTGGACGGCTACTACGAGAAGGGCCTCCACACCTGGGACGTGGCCGCGGGCGACCTCATCGCGCGCGAGGCGGGCGCGCTGACCGGTGGACGCCCCGGAGAGCGCCCGACGGGCGATCTGACGGTCGCGGGCACCCCGGGGGTATTCGAGCCTCTCCAGACCCTCCTGGAGGACTTCGGGGCCTGGCACGACTGAGAGCGGGCCGTCACGGCTGAGCGGCCTGTCACGGCTGGGCGGGCCGTGCGGGTCACCCAGGACTCGCCTGGGACTGAGACCCAACAGACACAAAACGGGACCCCGGCGCTGGATTCGCCGGGGTCCCGCTCCGCTAGGGCTGTCAGACGCTGGACGCGCCGACCTCCACACCGTGTTCGGCCGCGAGGCGGCGCAGGTCGTCGAGCTCGCCCTGCTCCACCTCGACGAGGAAGTCGTCGCCTTCATTGCGAGCCCGAGTGAGGTCGGACTCGGTCGTCCTTATGCGCTGCAGAAGTCCTGCGGTGAATGCGTCCATGTGCGCCCCCTCGTCCTGGGTCGTGGGTCGGGTGGCACGGGGGTGTGCCGTTCGGGAAGGGGCGATCACGACTCCTGTGGGGTGCCCAGCGCTGCCCTGCCGGGCGGCCTCGGTGCCGGACATCCACGCCCGCTCCGGGTAAGCGGATGGTGACGTACCGCATGGCGCTGCGGCAGACACGCACAGAGCGTGATCGCGGGGTGTAAAGCCGTCCTCCCCCCGCTCCCTTCCACGGAAACCTCAACCGCACGAGAAAATTCCGCATTCCCGGACTCCCGCCCGACCCGCCCGCACCATCCCCCGGGGCTCGGCCCGCGTCCACGCCCGGAGATGACCACCACCCGGGCCGGGGGCCACCAACGGGAGTGGCGGCCGACTACCGGAAGGGCGTCCGCCGGGAACCCGGCCTGTGCCCCGGGAACCCAGTCCAGTGCCCTCGGGAACCCTGGCCCGTGCCCGCTTCGGCACCTTGACCCGTCTGGCCGCCCCGATCCTTACCGGCCCCGGGCCCGGCCCGCATGCATGTCCAGGTCCGACCACCACCCTGACCGGTGTCCAACGACTGGGGCTGCCCGTCCGCGCACCTGCACCGTCCCCCGGCCTCGGCCCTCGTCCGCGCCCGCGTCCAGATCCGTGTCCACGTCCGGAGCGAACCACCATCCGGACCGGTGCCAAACGGCAGGGCGCTGCCGCCCACCCCGCACCGGCCCCGCGCCCACCCCTGCCGCTCCGTCACCCGCCTTACCCCCGACTTATGGCTGAAAAGGGCAGGATGGAGGTCACACACTCACGCACACCCTGCCCGCGCCTGCCCGAGTGGCGCTACGCGGGTGGACAGAGGAAGGACAGCGACGTGCGCGTACTCGTCGTCGAGGACGAGCAGCTGCTCGCCGATGCAGTGGCCACCGGACTGCGCCGGGAGGCCATGGCCGTCGACGTCGTGTACGACGGTGCGGCCGCCCTGGAGCGCATCGGCGTCAACGACTACGACGTGGTCGTCCTCGACCGCGACCTCCCGCTCGTGCACGGCGACGACGTCTGCCGGAAGATCGTCGAGCTCGGCATGCCCACACGCGTGCTGATGCTCACCGCCTCCGGCGATGTCAGCGACCGCGTAGAGGGCCTGGAGATCGGCGCCGACGACTATCTCCCCAAGCCCTTCGCGTTCAGCGAGCTGATCGCGCGCGTGCGCGCCCTGGGCCGGCGCACCAGCGTGCCGCTGCCGCCCGTTCTGGAGCGCGCCGGGATCAAGCTCGACCCCAACCGCCGCGAGGTCTTCCGCGAGGGCAGGGAGGTCCAGCTCGCGCCGAAGGAGTTCGCCGTTCTCGAGGTGCTGATGCGCAGCGAGGGCGCGGTGGTCTCGGCGGAGCAACTGCTGGAGAAGGCCTGGGACGAGAACACCGACCCGTTCACCAATGTGGTGCGGGTGACGGTCATGACGCTGCGCCGCAAACTGGGCGAGCCCCCCGTCATCGTCACCGTCCCCGGCTCGGGTTACCGGATCTGATGACTGTGGCCGCCACCCCCGCTCCTCCCCAGGCACCGCCGAAGCCGACCTGGGACCCCAGGAGACCCGAGCCCCCGTTCCCCTGGCTGCGCCCGACGATCCGTATAAGGCTCACGCTGCTGTACGGCGGCATGTTCCTGATCGCCGGCATCCTTCTGCTGTCGATCATCTATCTGCTGGCCGCCCAGGCCCTGAACACGGGCAACCAGCCCCTGTTCAAGATCGTCGGCGGCGGCGCGGACATCAGGGTCACCAGCGACAACTGCCCGGCCGTCACGGGAAGTCTGAAGCTTTCCGAGTTCAACTCGGCGATCAGCCGCTGTATCGACCACCAGCGCCAGGTCGCCCTGGACAACCTGCTCAGCCGGTCGCTGCTGGCCCTGCTCGGCCTCGCCGTGATCGCCTTCGCGTTCGGCTACGCGATGGCGGGCCGCGTGCTGTCCCCGCTCGGCCGGATCACCCGGACCGCCCGCGCGGTGGCGGGTTCGGACCTGTCGCGCCGTATCGAGATGGACGGCCCGGACGACGAGCTGAAGGAACTGGCCGACACCTTCGACGACATGCTGGAGCGGCTCCAGCGGGCCTTCACGGCCCAGCAGCGCTTCGTCGGCAACGCCTCGCACGAGCTGCGCACCCCGCTGGCGATCAATCGCACGCTGCTTGAGGTGCACCTGTCCGACCCGCAGGCGCCGATGGAACTCCAGCAGCTCGGCAAGACCCTGCTGGCGACCAACGAGCGCAGCGAGCAACTCGTCGAGGGGCTGCTGCTGCTCGCCCGCAGTGACAACCAGATCATCGAGCGCAAGCCGGTCGACCTGGCCGAGGTGGCCTCCCAGGCCATCGACCAGGTGCACGCCGAGGCCGAGGCCAAGGGCGTCGCGATCCGCGGGGAGTGCAGTCCCGCCGTCGTCCAGGGCAACGGCGTCCTGCTGGAGCGCATCGCGCTGAACCTCGTGCAGAACGCGGTGCGCTACAACGTGCCCGAGGGCGGCTGGGTCGAGGTCAGCACCGAGGTGCAGCACGGCCAGGCGGTGCTGGTGGTGTCGAACACGGGGCCGGTCGTGCCGGCGTACGAGATCGACAACCTCTTCGAGCCGTTCAGGCGGCTGCGCACGGAGCGCACGGGCAGCGACAAGGGCGTGGGCCTCGGCCTGTCCATCGCGCGGTCCGTGGCCCGGGCGCACGGCGGCCACATCGCGGCCCAGCCCCGCGACGGCGGCGGGCTGGTGATGCGCGTCACTCTGCCCCTGTGAACCGGTGCCGAAATGAGCGGGTGCCGCAGGTGTCCCTGCGGCACCGGGAGCAGGCCGCCGACACACGGAGGATGTTCGCTTTGCGCGGAATTTTCCGGTCAACCGGCGGACCGCCGCATGTGTGATCGATCACATGGGCGATTTTCCAGCCATATACTCTCCGTGGCCGAAGTGCCTGCCGTAAAGCCTGGAAAGTCCGGGTTTTCGGGGCTCTTGATCACGGGAAGTACTCGGTGAGACGCCTTTGAGGTGCGGCCCTCGGACCGTGTACGGTCCCGATCGCCATCCAAGCCGATCACTCTTGAGGAGTCCGGTTGGGTGTCGATTGAGTAACAGACCTTGATGTGAGGCAAAATCTCCGCCTCAGGTCGGGCACAAGTCCGGCCTCTCGCGCGTTACGTGCGCTGGAGACACCGCAGACACCCAGAGGGGGAGAGCGACATGGCCACCGATTACGACACTCCACGCAAGACCGACGACGACGTCGATTCGGACAGCCTCGAAGAACTCAAGGCTCGGCGCAACGACAAGTCGGCCTCCGCTGTCGACGTCGACGAGTTCGAGGCCGCCGAGGGGCTCGAGCTGCCCGGCGCCGACCTCTCCAACGAGGAACTGGCCGTCCGTGTGCTGCCGAAGCAGCAGGACGAGTTCACCTGCATGAGCTGCTTCCTGGTGCACCACCGCAGCCAGCTTGCGCGGGAGAAGAACGGTCAGCCGATCTGCCGCGACTGCGACTGAGGCGGGGTCGGCCGTGACTGGCTCGACCCCTCCCCGGAAGCGCCGCTTCCCCCGGTCGGAAGCGGACGAGGGGCCGTCCGACGGCCCGCAGCGTGTACGCGACGACGAGCGGGGCTCATCCGGTGCCGGACCATCCGGCGGAGGGGCCCCGCTCGACGCTACGACCGCCCGGGACGACCTCCCGGCGGTGACACGACCCGCCGTGCCCTCGGCCCGGCGGCGGATGGCCGAGATCCGGGACAGGGCCCAGGAGAGGGCCCTCCAGGGGGTCCGCAACGGCGGCAACCGCGCCCGCGCGGGGCTGAGCCATCTCACCGACCGGATCATCGACATGGCCCCGCGCGTCCCGGTGCGTGACCTGGCCACGCTCCGCGCCCAGTTCCCGGGGCTGGGACCGGAGCAGCTCGCCGACAAGCTCGTGGCGGGCGCCGCGGCGGCGACCTCGGCGGTCGGGGCCGGAGTGGGGGCGGCGGCGATGCTGCCGGTGCCGCCCGCGATGCCCACCGAGATCGCGGTCGAGATCACCGGGGTCGCGGCGATCGAGCTGAAGCTGATCGCCGAGCTCCACGAGGTCTACGGCCTGCGACCGCCCGGAGGCCTCATGGACCGCAGCACCGCGTATCTGTCTTCCTGGTCGGGGGAGCGCGGCATCGAGGTGCTCAAGCCGTCGACCGTCAACGCGGCCGTCGGCAGCCATATGAAGCGCGAACTGCGCCAGCAGATCATGAAGCGCACGATCCGTGACCTGCCCAATCTGATGCCGTTCATGGTGGGCGCCGCCGTCGGTGCGGCCATGAACCACCGCGACACCGGAAGGCTCGCGGCGCGCATCCGCAAGGACCTCAGACATGCGCAGGTCCCCTGGGACGCGCTGCCCGAGCTGCCGCCGCTGGAGACCCCGGCCGACCCGTTTCCGATGGACGAGATCATCGGAGAGTCCGGCACCGGCACCGATATCGGCTGACGCCGCCGTGGCCGCCGTAGCCCCGACCGGGGCCCGGAAGGCGCCAGAAGGTCGCTGTCGCTGCCCTGGCTGCCGTGAAGACGTGCCAGAGGCGCTACGACGTGCTGCGGGCTCGCGCGCTACGCCGCGGCCTTGCGGGCCGTCTCGATGGCGGCCGCCAGCCGCTCCGGCTCCCGCGTCGACAGATACAGATACGGCGTCGGGTCCTCGGGGTCGGTGACGTCCACACGCAGGGCCGTGGGGATGTACGAGCGCAGCAGGAGGAAGGCACGGACGTCGGCCTTGTGGGTGCGCCAGGCGCGCGCCTCCTCGGCGTCCATGACATGCGCCTCGCCCAGCGCCGACACGGGGATCTTCGCCTCGCCCGCGATCAGCGAGTCGCCCACCACACGGATGCGCAGCGAGCCGTACGCACTGGCGACCACCGCCGCGGCCGCCGTACCGCCGACCAGGCCGCCGAGCAACGGCAGGGTGCCCAGCGGCAGCAGGATCAGCGCGAGGGAGATCCCGACCAGGAAGCAGATCACCCACCAGGAGCGGGGAGCGGTGAGGCGTTCGTCGTACGGGGACGAGGAGGGCTGCATGGGGCCAAGCTTGGCACGGTGTCCGAATCGGGCCGACGCGCGGGTAAGGTCTGCGGCTGTGAGTCGTAGTTCCGCAGCTCTTGAGCCTCCCGCCGACGCCGTGACACCGGTGCGTCACCCCGAAGCCCCCGCACCCGGCGAACTGCTCGGCGCGCACTACGGGGAGTGTTTCGGCTGCGGGGGCAACCAGTCCCACGGACTGCATCTGGCGGCCCGTGCGGGCGAGGGCGTCTCATTGACCGCCGAGTTCACCGTGCAGCCCGCGCACCAGGGTGCGCCGGGCCTTGCGCACGGCGGTGTGCTCACCACAGCCCTCGACGAGACGCTCGGCTCGCTGAACTGGCTGCTGCGCACCATCGCGGTGACCGGGCGGCTGGAGACCGACTTCGTACGGCCCGTGCCGGTGGGCACCACGCTGTACGTGGAGGCCGAGGTGACCGCGGTCGCCGGCCGGAAGATCTACTCGACCGCCACCGGACGCATCGGCGGCCCGGAGGGGCCGGTCGCGGTCCGTGCCGACGCCCTCTTCATCGAGGTGAAGGTCGAGCACTTCGTCGACAACGGCCGTCCCGCGGAGATCCGCGCCGCGATGAACGACCCGGACCAGGTCCGCCGCGCCCGCGCCTTCGAGGTGAACCCTTGACCGGTGAGCCCATGACGGGTGCCCCCGTGACCGATGGACCCGTGACCGGTGCCCCCGTGCCCGACGGACCCGTGGCGGGCTGGCCCGTGAGCCGTGCACCCCTCCAGGTGCTCATCCGGCGCGTCGACCCCGACGTACCGCTTCCGGCGTATGAACACCCCGGCGACGCGGGGGCCGATCTGCGCACCACCGAGAGCTGCGAGCTGGCACCCGGAGAGCGTGCCGTGCTGCCCACCGGGGTGGCCGTCGCGCTTCCCGAGGGGTACGCGGCCTTCGTGCATCCTCGTTCGGGTCTCGCCGCCCGGTGCGGCGTCGCCCTGGTGAATGCCCCGGGGACGGTTGATGCCGGGTACCGTGGGGAGATCAAGGTGATCGTGGTGAATCTCGACCCGCGCGAGTCCGTGCGGTTCGAGCGCTTCGACCGGATTGCCCAACTGGTCGTCCAGCAGGTCGAGAGGGTCCGCTTCCAGGAGGTCGCGGAGCTTCCCGGCTCGGCACGGGCCGAGGGGGGCTTCGGGTCCACCGGTGGCCATGCCGCGGTGGGCGGCGGGAGCGGCACAAGCGGTCAGGTCGCCGAGGGCGGCCGGACGGGTGGGAATCGATACGCTTCGGTCGTATCCGACCGGGAAGGACAGTGACGTGTTCGGACGTCGCAAGAAGAAGGGTGCCGCCGAGGACGCGGCCGGCGAGGCCGAGCAGGTCGTCGACAGCGTCGACACCGAGGCGGACGAGGAAGAAGTCGAGCGGGAGCGCGTACGGCTCGAGCCCGAGCCGAGGCCCGACGGGCCCTGGGACGGCTCCGAGGTGCGCGAGCCCGGTGAGGGCAGGGTCGACCTTGGCGGACTGTTCGTGCCCGGTGTCGACGGCATGGAGCTGCGGGTGGAGGTCGCGGGCGACGCGATCGTCGCGGCGACCGTCGTTCTGCGTGACAGCGCCGTGCAGCTGCAGGCGTTCGCCGCGCCCAAACGCGAGGGCATCTGGGGCGAGGTGCGCGAGGAGATCGCGTCCGGCATCACCCAGCAGGGCGGCATCGTCGACGAGGTCGAGGGGCCGCTGGGCTGGGAGCTGCGCGCGCAGGTGCCCGTCCAGCTGCCGGACGGCACGGGCGGCTTCCAGGTCGTCCGGTTCGTCGGCGTGGACGGTCCGCGCTGGTTCCTGCGCGGTGTGATCTCGGGGCAGGGCGCGGTGCAGCCGCAGGCCGCCGGGCTGCTCGAGCAGATCTTCAGGGACACGGTCGTGGTGCGCGGCGAGGGGCCCATGGCGCCCCGCGACCCGATCGTGCTGAAGCTGCCGAACGATGCCCAGATGGTCCCCGAGGGTGCCCAGCAGGAGGAGGGCGCCTCGCGCTTCTCGGGCGGCATGGGCCAGCTCCAGCGCGGTCCGGAGATCACCGAGGTCCGCTGACCGCGGGCCACATCAACAGAAGGGCCGTACCCGGGCGCCGGGTGCGGCCCTTTTCTCATGCCCCGTGCACCCGTGCCCCGGGAGCCGGCAGCCGGCAGCCGGGAGCAGCGGGGTGGCGGGGGCCAGAGGGAGGGGCAGGGCGGGTAGGGGATGGGAAATGGGGCCGGGGTGCCCACATGGGGCTCAACAGGGACTCAACGGGCCCTGTTTCCAAGCAACTTGACGGAAGTCTGGTCCAGACCTATGGTCCGGCGTGCGCGCGCGTTCAGAAGCCCATCTGTCGTTCACGTACAAGAACGGACGGTCCATGTCAGACACCCCCACACGACACCGCCGCGGAGCGCGTCCCGCTCTCGTCACCGGTGCCGCTGTCACCGCCCTCGTGGCCGGACTGCTCGCTTGGCCCGGAGCCCGCCACGCGGGCGCCGCCCCCACGGCCTTCGCGCACCCCGGAGTCACCGTCTCCCAGGCCCAGCTCGATTTCGCCCGTGGCAAGGTCCTCGGCGGAGCCCAGCCCTGGAAGGGTGCGTATGACCAGATGATGGCCAGTAAGTACGCCGATCTGAACCGCACCCCCAAGCCTCGCGCGACCGTGGAGTGCGGTCCGTACTCGAACCCCGACTACGGCTGCACCGACGAGCGCCAGGACGCCATCGCCGCCTACACCGACGCCCTGGCCTGGTACATCACGCGCGACGACCGCTACGCCAAGAAGGCGATCGCGATCATGGACGCCTGGTCCGCCGTGGTCAAGGACCACACCAACAGCAACGCCCCCCTCCAGACGGGCTGGGCGGGTGCCTCGTGGGCCAAGGCGGCCGAGATCGTCAAGTACACGTACACCGGCGGGTGGTCCAACTCCAGCCGGTTCTCGACCATGCTCCGGGACGTGTACCTGCCCAAGGTGATCAACGGCTCCAACTCCAACGGCAACTGGGAGCTGACGATGACGGAGGCCGCCGTGGGCATCTCCGTCTTCTTGGAGGACAAGACCTCCTACGACAAGGCCATGGCGACCTTCCGCACCCGCACCGCCGCCTACGTCTATCTCTCCACCGACGGCGATCTGCCGAAGACCGTGCCCAGCCAGCATCTCGACACCAAGGCCAAGATCGTCTCGTACTGGCAGGGCCAGTCGACCTTCGTCACCGGACTGACCCAGGAGACGTGCCGCGACTTCACCCACACCGGGTACGGCATCTCCTCGATCTCGCACATCGCCGAGACCAGCCGGATCCAGGGCCAGGACCTCTACGGCACCGATGTCGGCGAACGCCTGCGGCAGGCCCTCGGATTCCAGGCCAAGTACGAGCTGGGGGCGGCCGTGCCGAGCTCGCTGTGCGGAGGCTCGCTCAATCTGGGCCTCGGCCCGATCACCGAGGTCGGCTACAACGCGATGCACAACCGCCGGGGCGTGGCCATGACCAACACCCAGGCACTGACCGAGCGCAACCGCCCGGCTGGCACCAACAACCTGTTCGTCGCCTGGGAGACTCTCACGCACGGTGACAATCCCGCCTGAAATTCGTTGCTCAGAGTGAAACCATCCGGGAGTCTCGACCGTTGAAGTGGTGAGAGGCCGACCAGGCGACCGATCGACGGGCCGGGTGTCCAGCCAGCCGCACTGGCACCCGGTCCGCCCGCGCCAAGGGATCGCACGAGACCAAGGGATCGCACGAGACGGAGGGACCGGAGGTGAGCGACAGGGAGCGATGACACAAAGACAGGGTCAGTCCGTGCTCATGCCCGTGTCCGCGCGCATCAGAGTTGCGTAAAGGACGGCTCGCGGCCCCCCTTCCCGTCCCGCCCGGCGGGATGGATGGCCGTAGGGTCGACGCTGCGTAGGCGGACGTCACGGGAAGACAATGAGGCCATGGCACGCGGCAGACTGCGGATCTATCTCGGTGCGGCACCGGGCGTCGGGAAGACCTACGCCATGCTGTCCGAGGCGCACCGCCGCGCCGAGCGGGGCACCGATGTCGTGGTCGCCTTCGTCGAGAACCACGGGCGGCCGCGCACCGAGGTGATGCTGCACGGCCTGGAGCACATGCCGCGCAAGGAACTGGAGTACCGCGGCGGCACGTTTACCGAGATGGACGTGGACGCGGTCCTGCGCCGTGCTCCTGCTGTCGCCCTGGTGGACGAGCTCGCGCACACCAATGTCCCGGGCTCGCGCAACGCCAAGCGCTGGCAGGACGTGGCGGAGCTGCTGGCCGCCGGGATCGACGTGGTCTCCACGGTCAACATCCAGCACCTGGAATCGCTGGGTGACGTCGTGGAGTCGATCACCGGGGTCCGCCAGCAGGAGACCGTGCCGGACGAGGTGGTGCGGCGTGCCGACCAGATAGAGCTGGTCGACATGTCACCGCAGGCACTGCGTCGGCGGCTGGCGCACGGCAACGTCTACCAGCCGGACAAGATCGACGCGGCCCTGTCGAACTACTTCCGGCCGGGCAACCTCACGGCGCTCAGGGAACTGGCCCTGCTGTGGGTGGCCGACCGGGTCGACGAGTACCTGACGGAGTACCGCAGCGAGCACCGGGTGTCGCGGATCTGGGGCTCGCGGGAACGGATCGTCGTCGGGCTGACCGGTGGCCCCGAGGGGCGGACGCTGATCCGGCGTGCGGTGCGGCTCGCGGAGAAGGGCGCGGGCGGCGAGGTGCTGGCCGTGTACATCTCGCGCAGCGACGGCCTGACCTCGGCCTCCCCGAAGGAACTCGCCGTGCAGCGCAACCTGGTCGAGGACCTGGGCGGCAGCTTCCACCATGTGGTGGGGGACGACATACCGGGCGGCCTGCTGGACTTCGCGAGAGGAGTGAACGCCACACAGATCGTCCTCGGTTCGTCCCGGCGCAAGGCATGGCAGTACGCCTTCGGACCGGGCGTCGGCTCGACCGTCGCCCGTGAGTCGGGGCCCGACCTGGACGTCCACATCGTCACCCATGAGGAGGCGGCGAAGGGGCGCGGGCTTCCCGTGGCGCGGGGCGGCCGGCTCAGCCGGGCCCGCGTGATGTGGGGCTGGGCGGTCGGGGCGGGCGGACCCGTGGTCATGGCGGTGCTGCTCAAGACCGTGGACCTCGGGCTGGTCAACGACATGCTGCTGTTCCTGACGGTGACGGTGGCGGCCGCCCTGCTCGGCGGGCTCTTCCCGGCGCTGACGTCGGCAGCCATGGGGTCGATGCTGCTGAACTACTACTACACACCGCCGCTGCACCGGCTGACGATCTCCGACCACCGCAACTTCGTCGCCATCGTGATATTCGTCGGCGTTGCAGTGTCGGTGGCGTCGGTGGTGGACCTGGCGGCCCGGCGCACGGACCAGGCGGCCCGGCTGCGCGCGGAGTCGGAGATCCTGTCCTTCCTGGCGGGCAGTGTGCTGCGCGGTGAGAACACCCTGGAGGCGCTGCTGGAGCGGGTCAGGGAGACCTTCGGGATGGAGTCGGCGGCCCTGCTCGAACGCGGCGGCGGTACGGCTCCGTGGACCTGCGCGGGCCGGGTGGGCCGGGGCCGGCCGCTGGAACGGCCGGAGGACGCGGATGTGGACGTCCCGGTCGGCGACCACATGGCGCTGGCCCTGTCGGGACGGGTGCTGCCCGCGGCCGACCGGCGGGTGCTGGCCGCCTTCGGTGCGCAGGCCGCCGTGGTGCTGGACCGCCAGCGCCTCCAGGAGGAGGCCGACAAGGCCCGGGTGCTCGCCGAGGGCAACCGCATCCGTACGGCCCTGCTGGCAGCGGTCAGCCACGATCTGCGCACCCCGCTGGCGGGGATCAAGGCGGCGGTGTCGTCGTTGCGCTCGGACGACGTCGAGTGGTCGCCGGAGGACCGGACCGAGCTGCTCGCGGCCATCGAGGAGGGCTCGGACCGTCTGGACCACCTGGTGGGCAATCTGCTGGACATGTCCCGGCTCCAGACGGGTACGGTCCGGCCGATCGTCACCGAGGCCGACATCGACGAGGTGGTGCCGATGGCGCTCGGCGGGGTGCCCGAGGGCAGCGCGGAGCTGGACGTCCCCGAGACCCTGCCGATCGTGCTGGTGGACAAGGGGCTGGCGGAGCGGGTGGTGGCTAATCTGGTGGAGAACGCGGTCAAGTACAGCCCGCGCGGCGAACCCGTCCTCGTCTCCGCCAGTGCCCTCGGGGACCGGGTGCAGGTGCGGGTCGTCGACCGTGGGCCGGGCGTGCCGGACGTGGCCAAGGAACGCATCTTCGAGCCGTTCCAGCGCTACGGCGACTCCCCGCGCGGCTCCGGGGTGGGACTCGGTCTCGCCGTGGCCCGGGGCTTCGCCGAGGCGATGGGCGGCACTCTGGAGGCCGAGGACACACCCGGCGGCGGCCTCACCATGGTCCTCACCGTCCGCGCGGCCACGCCCCGGTCCGAGCCGCTCGACGCCCTGACGGCAGCCGGTCCGCCCCCTGCCGACCCGCGCTCGGCCGACCCGTCGCCGGCAGGCCCGGTACCGGCCGACGAGCCGCTGACCGGCGAGGCTCCGGTCGGCCCGCCTGTGGTCGGCTCGCCCGCGGACAACCCGTCTCCGGACAACCCGTCTCCGGACGATCCGACGCCGGCCGATCCGGCGGCGGTCGCCCCGTCCTCGGCCGATCCGCCCACTACCGACCCAGCCGCGTCCAGAACCGATACCGCACCGCCCGGAACCGCCCCAGCACCGCCCGGCGTCCCCTCCAGCCCGGCGCAGAGTGGTGAGCCCGTGGAGGGCTCCGTACAACCAGAAAGGCAGGCCTCATGACCCGGGTGCTGGTCGTCGACGACGAGCCGCAGATCGTGCGCGCCCTGGTGATCAACCTCAAGGCGCGCAAGTACGAGGTCGACGCGGCGTCCGACGGCACCACCGCCCTCCAACTGGCCGGTGCCCGCCACCCCGACGTGGTCGTGCTGGACCTGGGGCTGCCCGACATGGACGGCGTCGAGGTGATCAAGGGGCTGCGCGGCTGGACCCGGGTGCCGATCCTGGTGCTGTCCGCCCGGCACTCCTCCGACGAGAAGGTCGAGGCGCTGGACGCGGGCGCCGACGACTACGTCACCAAGCCGTTCGGCATGGACGAGCTGCTGGCCCGGCTGCGGGCGGCGGTGCGGCGGGCCGAGCCGGTCGGGGGCGGCGAGGACGATGCTCTGGTGGAGACCGACGCGTTCACGGTCGACCTGGCGAAGAAGAAGGTCAACCGGGACGGCAAGGACGTACGGCTGACCCCGACGGAGTGGCATCTGCTGGAGGTGCTGGTGCGCAACGCCGGCCGTCTCGTGGGGCAGAAGCAGCTGCTCCAGGAGGTGTGGGGGCCGTCGTACGGGACGGAGTCGAACTATCTGCGGGTGTACATGGCGCAGTTGCGCCGGAAGCTGGAGGTGGACCCCTCGCACCCGAAGCACTTCATCACGGAGCCGGGGATGGGATACCGGTTCGAGGGGTGACTGTCGGCTGACCGCCGGGTGGCCTACGGGCGCGACGGCAGGTGGCCGAGAGCGGCCGGTTCGCGTGACGGACCCACGGGTACGTAGCTGTCATTGCACCCCGGTACGCTTCAGACATGGGTGCTGTTCCTCGTTCCGAAAAGCCGGCGGGCCGCTTCCGGCGCATGATCGGTCGGCTCTCCTCCTCTCAGGAGGATCTGGAGTCCGAGGAGTTGCGTGAGGACGCGGACGACACGGGCTGCACCAGGATCGGCGACTGCCATGACCGGCAGCTCGTCACGGTTACTGGTACGTTGCGCACGGTCACCCTGCGGCCGCGTGCCGGAGTTCCGGCCCTGGAGGCGGAACTCTTCGACGGGACCGCCGCGCTGGACGTGGTGTGGCTCGGCAGACGTTCCATAGTGGGGATAGAGCCAGGGCGCAGACTGATCGCATCGGGCCGGATCTCGATGAGCCGGGGCCGCCGCGTGCTGTTCAACCCGAAATACGAACTGAGACCCCTCGGACGGGAGTAGCCGGTGACGTCACTCGACAAGCCGACGACCGAAGACACCACTCAGCAGGACGACGCCCGGGCGGTGACCGAGGCCGCGCTTTTCGAGGCGTTCGGCGGTGTCCGGGGCATGGTCGAGACGGTGCTGCCCGGCCTGCTCTTCGTCACCATCTTCACGATCAACAAGGATCTGCACTGGTCGGCGATCGCCGCCCTCGCGGTGTCCGTGGTGCTGGTCGTGGTCCGGCTGGTGATGCGGGACACCGTCAAGCACGCCTTCAGCGGTGTCTTCGGCGTGGTCTTCGGCGTCGCCTTCGCGATGCTGACGGGCAACGCCAAGGACTTCTATCTGCCGGGCATGCTCTACACCCTGGGCATGGGCGTGGGGTACATCGTCTCGACGCTCTTCGGGTTCCCGCTGATCGGTGTGCTGCTGGGCCCGGTCTTCAAGGAGAACCTCTCCTGGCGTAAACGCAACCCCGGCCGCAAGACGGCGTACGCGAAGGCCAGCTGGGCCTGGGGCCTGATCCTGCTGGGGAAGTGCGCCGTCCTCTTCCCGCTGTACTGGTGGGCCGACACCACCCAGCTGGGCTGGGTCCTGGTCGCCCTGAAGATCCCGCCGTTCCTGCTCGCCGTCTGGCTGACCTGGGTCTTCCTGGCGAAGGCGCCCCCGCCGATCGATGTGTTCGCGGAGATGGAGGCGGAGGAGCGGGCCGAGCGGGAGCGCGAGGAGGCACTCGCCCGAGAGGGCGGCGATGCCCCGGCAGGCGGCCGCCACCGCCGCGGGGCGTAGGTCACCCCCCGAGGTCGCGCCGACGGCCACCGGCAGGCGTGCGCGTGCAGCCGCCGCACGACTGACGAACCTCAAACGGGGCAGCCGCCCAGCGGCAGACGTCACACGACAGACGCGAGGGCGCCTGGAGGAGATCCCTCCGGGCGCCCTTCGCGCTACAGGCGTCGTACGAGCCCCTGACCCGGGGCGGCGCTGACGTCGGCTGACGCGCTTCTCACTCTTCCTCGGCGTCCTCCCGGCGCACCGACAGCAGATCCTCCAGCTGTCCCTCGCGGGCCTGGGCGGCCACGAACAACAGCTCGTCGCCCACCTCCAGGGCGTCCTCGCGGGACGGCGTGAGGACACGGGTGCCGCGGATGATGGTGACCAGGGAGGTGTCCCGCGGCCACTGCACATCGCCGACCGCGGTGCCCGCCAGCGCGGACTCCTCCGGCAGGGTCAGCTCGACGAGGTTGGCGTCGCCGTGGCTGAAGCGCAGCAGCCGGACCAGGTCGCCGACGCTCACCGCCTCCTCGACCAGGGCGGACATCAGACGGGGCGTGGAGACGGCGACGTCGACGCCCCAGGACTCGTTGAAGAGCCACTCGTTCTTCGGGTTGTTGACGCGGGCGACGACGCGCGGGACGCCGTACTCCGTCTTGGCGAGGAGCGAGACGACCAGGTTGACCTTGTCGTCGCCGGTCGCGGCGATCACGACGTTGCAGCGCTGGAGCGCGGCCTCGTCGAGCGAGGTGATCTCGCAGGCGTCGGCCAGCAGCCACTCCGCCTGCGGGACGCGCTCGACCGAGATGGCGGTCGGCGCGTTGTCGACGAGCAGAACCTCGTGACCGTTCTCCAGCAGCTCGCCGGCGATCGAACGACCGACCGCACCGGCACCGGCAATGGCGACCCTCATCGGTGACCGCCCTCCTCGGGACCCTCGGCGAACGCCGACTCGACCTTCTCGACCTCGTCCGTGCGCATCATCACATGCACGAGGTCACCTTCCTGCAGAACCGTCTGCGAGGAGGGCAGCACCGCCTCGCCGAGCCGGGTCAGGAACGCCACCCGGACGCCCGTCTCCTCCTGGAGCTGGCTGATCTTGTGCCCCACCCAGGCGGACGAGGCGTGCACTTCGGCGAGCTGGACGCCGCCGGTGGGGTCGCGCCACAGCGGCTCGGCCCCCGAGGGCAGCAGTCGGCGCAGCATCTGGTCGGCGGTCCAGCGGACCGTGGCCACGGTGGGGATACCCAGGCGCTGGTAGACCTCGGCACGGCGGGGGTCGTAGATACGGGCCGCGACGTTCTCCACACCGAACATCTCCCGCGCCACGCGCGCCGCGATGATGTTGGAGTTGTCGCCGCTGGAGACGGCGGCGAAGGCCCCGGCCTCCTCGATGCCCGCCTCGCGCAGGGTGTCCTGGTCGAACCCGACCCCGGTGACCCGGCGGCCGCCGAATCCGGGGCCCAAGCGGCGGAAGGCGGTGGGATCCCTGTCGATCACGGCAACTGTGTGTCCGTGTTGCTCCAGGGTCTGGGCGAGAGCTGAGCCCACTCTGCCGCAGCCCATGATGACGATGTGCACGACCGTCCTTCCGAAGGCGAGAATTGTCCGATGTCAAGAATATTTTGACTTGGCCTTACCAGGTTCTCAGAACCGGCGCCCAAGCTACACACGAGCCTTCCCCGGACGGCACCCCCTTGCACGGGGGCCATGATCAGCGGCGGCTGATGCTGCGGACGCTGGCGAAGGTCAGAAGGGCGAGGCCGACAAGTGCGGCTGCGGCACCGATGATTTCCGCGGGAGTTGATGACATCGAAGTCTCCGGGAGACGGTTGGACGGGGCAGGGGAAGGGCAAAGGTGAAGGCGGTGGCCGAAAGTGATGGGAGTAACAAAGGTGACGGGGGTTACCGCGGGTTCGGTTCCGGGGGCGGACTTCGGGACCAAAGGTGCTGACATCGGGACCAGAGGCGCTGACATCGGGGCCAGAAGGGTTGACATCGGGACCAATGGCACGGTCAGATCGCGCCAGGCCCCGGCAACGGCTGTGCCGGAGACCGGAGTCATGACTCCGGTCATCAAGGCATACGGACGCGTGCAGGGGTGCCGCCCGCCCCGTCGGCGGTCCATATTTCACTCGGATGTGCCCATGACGGCGCCAGAGCCTTACGATCCTCTCTCGTGTCCAAACTGACCGACCTGCCCAAACGGATTCTCATCGGGCGTGCCCTGCGCAGCGACCGGCTGGGCGAAACGCTCCTGCCGAAGCGCATCGCGCTTCCCGTCTTCGCCTCCGACCCGTTGTCCTCCGTGGCGTACGCACCGGGCGAGGTGCTGCTCGTCCTGTCCATCGCGGGCGTGTCGGCGTACCACTTCAGCCCGTGGATCGCGGTAGCGGTCGTGGTGCTGATGTTCACCGTGGTCGCCTCGTACCGGCAGAACGTGCACGCCTACCCCAGCGGCGGCGGCGACTACGAGGTCGCCACCACCAACCTCGGCCCCAGAGCGGGCCTCACGGTGGCCAGCGCCCTGCTCGTCGACTACGTCCTGACCGTCGCCGTGTCGATCGCCTCCGGCATCGAGAACCTGGGCTCGGCGGTCCCGTTCGTCGTCCAGCACAAGGTGCTCTGCGCCGTCGGCGTGATCCTGCTGCTGACCCTGATGAACCTGCGCGGTGTCAGGGAGTCCGGCAAGCTCTTCGCGATCCCGACGTACGTGTTCGTCACCGGCGTCTTCATCATGATCGCGTGGGGTGCCTTCCGCGGCCTCGCCCTCGGCGAGACCATGCGGGCGCCGACCGCCGCGTACACCATCAAGGCCGAGCATCAGGGCCTGGCCGGTTTCGCCCTGGTCTTCCTGATGCTGCGCGCCTTCTCCTCCGGCTGTGCGGCGCTCACCGGCGTCGAGGCGATCTCCAACGGCGTGCCCGCCTTCCGCAAGCCCAAGTCCAAGAACGCGGCGACCACGCTCCTGATGATGGGCCTGCTGGCCGTCACCATGTTCTGCGGCATCATCGCCCTCGCCCTGGTCACCAAGGTCCGGATGGCCGAGAACCCGGCCACCGACCTGCTGAAGAACGGCGTCGGGGTCGGCTCCGGCTATGTGCAGGACCCGGTGATCACTCAGGTCGCCGAGGCGGTGTTCGGCAAGGGCAGCTTC
This sequence comes from Streptomyces sp. YIM S03343, assembly GCF_054729195.1. Taxonomy (NCBI): domain Bacteria; kingdom Bacillati; phylum Actinomycetota; class Actinomycetes; order Kitasatosporales; family Streptomycetaceae; genus Streptomyces; species Streptomyces sp. YIM S03343. The sequence goes on along the minus strand of NZ_JBPUKX010000001.1, from coordinate 2,312,720 downwards.
CTGTTCATGCTGCTCGCGGCGGCCACCGCGCTGGTGCTGTTCCTCGCCGCCAACACCGCCTACAACGGCTTCCCGGTGCTCGGCTCGATCCTTGCCCAGGACCGCTATCTGCCCCGCCAGCTCCACACCCGCGGCGACCGGCTCGCCTTCTCCAACGGCATCGTGATGCTCGCGGGCGCGGCCATGGCACTGGTGGTCATCTACGGCGCCGACTCGACCCGGCTGATCCAGCTCTACATCGTCGGCGTGTTCGTGTCCTTCACGCTCAGCCAGACCGGCATGGTCCGGCACTGGAACCGCCATCTGGCGACCGAGACCGACCCTGCGGTGCGCAGCCGTATGATCCGCTCCCGCGCGATCAACACCTTCGGCGCCTTCTTCACGGGCCTCGTCCTGGTCGTCGTCCTCGTCACGAAGTTCACGCACGGCGCCTGGGTGGCGCTGCTGGGCATGTGCCTGTTCTACGCGACGATGACCGCGATCCACCGCCACTACGAGCGTGTCTCCGCCGAACTCGCCGCCCCCGAGGGCCCGAGCGACGACAGCGTGCGCCCCTCGCGGGTCCACTCCGTCGTCCTCATCTCCAAGATCCACCGCCCCACGCTGCGCGCCCTCGCCTACGCCAAGCTGATGCGCTCCGACACCCTGGAAGCCCTCACCGTCGGCGTGGACCCGGCCGAGACGGCCGAACTGCGCAGGGAGTGGGAGCGGCGCTCCATCGACGTACCGCTGAAGGTGCTCGACTCGCCCTACCGGGAGATCACCCGGCCGGTCATCGAGTACGTGAAGAGACTGCGCCGCGAGTCCCCGCGCGACGCCGTCTCGGTGATCATCCCGGAGTATGTGGTCGGCCACTGGTACGAGCATCTGCTGCACAACCAGAGCGCGCTGCGCCTGAAGGGCAGGCTGCTCTTCACCCCGGGCGTGATGGTGACGTCGGTGCCGTACCAGCTCGAGTCCTCCGAACTGGCCCGCGACCGTGCCCGCAGACGCCAGGACTGGAACGCGCCGGGTGCGGTGCGCCGCGGCCCCGCGGAGGAGGAGCGGCGGGCGAAGGAGGCCGAGTCGCGCGGCTGACGGTAGCCCAGGCCCTGTCGTCAGGGTCTGGGGGAAGGCGCCCCTCGCTCACCCCGTAGACTGGTGGGCTGTTGCCGACCGGCACCGCTGCCCGAGGGTACGGCCGCCGACCGGCGACAGCCCACCGGTTCCGTTCCGGCACCGGCAACGGCACCCCGCCGCCCACCTGGATCGTCCTTTCGATGTGGAGTCACCCCGCCATGCAGGCAGAACCGAAGAACTCGCTGGTGGGGGAGGAGTACGAGGTCGAGGTCGGCCCCGTGGCCCACGGCGGGCACTGCATCGCCCGCACCGACGAAGGTCAGGTGCTCTTCGTACGGCACACCCTGCCCGGTGAGCGGGTGGTGGCCCGGGTGACGGAGGGCGAGGAGGGCGCCCGGTTCCTGCGCGCGGACGCGGTACGGGTGCTCCAGGCGTCCAAGGACAGGGTCGAGGCCCCCTGCCCCTACGCCGGTCCCGGCCGCTGCGGCGGCTGCGACTGGCAGCACGCCAAGCCCGGGGCGCAGCGCCGTATGAAGGGCGAGGTGATCGCCGAGCAGCTGCAGCGGCTGGCGGGGCTGACCCCGGAGGAGGCCGGCTGGGACGGCACGGTGATGCCGGCCGAGGGCGACAAGCTGCCGTCCGGCCAGGTGCCGCAGTGGCGGACCCGCGTCCAGTTCGCCATCGACGACGAGGGCCGCGCCGGCCTGCGCCGCCACCGCTCGCACGAGGTGGAGCGGATCGACCACTGCCTGATCGCGGCGGAGGGCGTCAGCGAGCTGGGCGTGGAGAAGCGTGACTGGACGGGCATGGCGTCGGTCGAGGCGATCGCGGCGACCGGCTCCCAGGACCGCCAGGTGATCATCACCCCGCACCTGGGCGCCCGCCTCCCGATCGTGGAACTGGACCGCCCGGTGTCCGTCCTCCGCATCGGCGAGAAGGACGGCGGCGTCCACCGCGTCCACGGCCGCCCCTTCGTCCGCGAGCGCGCGGACGACCGTACGTACCGCGTCGGCAACGGCGGCTTCTGGCAGGTCCACCCGAAGGCCGCCGACACACTCGTCACGGCGGTGATGCAGGGCCTGCTGCCCCGCAAGGGCGAGACGGCGCTGGACCTCTACTGCGGGGTCGGCCTCTTCGCCGGAGCCCTCGCCGACCGCCTCGGCGACCGGGGCGCGGTCCTCGGCATCGAGTCCTCCAAGCGAGCCGTCGAGGACGCCCGCCACAACCTCGCGGCCTTCGACCGAGTCCGCATCGAACAGGGCAAGGTCGACACGGCCCTGCCCCGCACCGGCATCACAGAGACAGACCTCATCGTCCTGGACCCACCCCGCGCAGGCGCGGGCCGCGCAACGATCGCCCACCTGACCTCCCTCACCGCCCGCCGCATCGCCTACGTCGCCTGCGACCCCGCGGCGCTGGCCCGGGACATCGCCTACTTCCGCGAGGGCGGGTACCGGGTGCGGACGCTTCGGGCGTTCGATCTGTTTCCGATGACCTCGCACGTGGAGTGCGTGGCGATTTTGGAGCCTACTGCAAAGGGGCTCTGACCTGCGGCTTTCTCGTGTTTTCCAGATGTGGTCGGTGGTGCTCGACCTGTTTCCCAAAGTTCACCGCGTGGAGCCTGTTGTAGGTAGCCGCCACGTGGCTCACCTGCGGTTTCGCAGCGGGAGCGTGAGTCCAGAACGCTCTGCTCAACTCCGTCAGAGACGGGTTCGGGAAATGTCTTGACGCTCGTTCGACGCTGTTTCTGACGGAGTGTGAGGTGGTCGTCCTGGGACCAGATGCGCGGGTCAATCGACTTTTCGGGCTCAACCCGTCGAGTAGCGCGTTAGGTCTGTTCTTTGGGCTTGGGCTATACGGCGACAGGTCTCGGATAGACGTGTGCTGATTGCGCTGGCCTCGTTACCCTGTGTCGCAGGGAGTGCCGAGGTACGTGGGGGCGGAGATGAGCACGGGGGATGCGGTGCGTCGAGCGGCTGCGGTGGAGCGGGGAATTGCGTCCGCCGATGCGCTCTTCTCCATGGAGGGCATCCCAGAAGGAGCCGTCGTACCGGAGCCGGAGGGTGAGGCGGCGACTGAGGCGGCGGTCGAGCGACTCGGCAGCCGGTTCGCGCGACTGGACGGTCAAGTACGGCACGCGCTGAGACGTACCCGAGATCACGCGGGGAATCTGTCGAGCGACCGTCTCCAGGGACTCTCGGAGATCGTGCAGAACGCCGAGGACCTCGGCGCCACGGACGTACGCATTCTGATGTGGGGACGGGAACTCCTCGTCGCCCACAACGGCAGTCCCGTACGGTTGCCGGACGTTCTGGCCCTGGCGATGCCCTGGCTGACGAGCAAGGCAGAGCAGGCGGAATCCACCGGTAGGTTCGGGATCGGCCTGATGACCCTCCAGTCCCTCTCCCCGCATCTGGAGGTTCACTGCGGGCATTACCGGTTCCGGGTCGGCGATCCTGACATCGCCGTGGCCAGGCCGTTCCCGTTGCCTGACTGGTTCGCGGGCGACACCTGGACGGTTCTACGGGTTCCTCTGGAGCCGGGCGTGCTCGGCGCGGACGAGGTGGACGCGTGGCTTGCCGAGTGGGGGGGACAGCGCGCTGCTCTTCCTCGGCAGTGTCGGCAGCGTCACGCACCTGGACGAACAAGGTCGTGTCCGGCACCCGCTGGCGCTCGACCGTGAGACCGGCGCGCCGTTCGAGGCCGTGGTGGGCGGGCAGAGCGCCGACGTGGAGACCGGCGAGGCACGCGCCGGCGACGGGTCCCGGTGGCTGATCTGCCGTACGACCGTTCCCAGCCCCTCCGGGATCACTCGGTCTCACAAGGCGGTGGGGTCCACCACCGCAATCGCTGTGGCTCTTCCTCTCGGACCCGATGACGCCGGGCGGATCTACGCCGGTCTTCCGGTCGCGGACACCGCTCTGTCCCTCTGTATCAACGCCCAGTTCGATCCGATCGCCAGCCGTCAGGCGCTCGACGACACCCCGTGGAACCGCGCACTGATTGAACTGGTGGGCGACCTGTGGAAGGCCGCCGCTCTGTGGCAGTTCCGGCGGGATCCGGCACGGGCCTGGCGCACCGTGCCGCTCCCTGACGACATGCGCGACTCCCGCGACCCGGTCGCTGCGCTGGAGCGACTACTCCTCGACCGTGCCAGGGCGGGCGTGTCCCACGGTCTCGTCCTGGACGTCCCGGGCTACGGGCCGCTCGGCCTGGATGATCTCGCGGTGGAGGACGAGACGCTGGTGGGCGTGGTCACCGAAGAAGAGATCTCCCGCGTCGCCGAGCGGACCGCCGTGCTGCCCAAGGTGGCGCGGGACGAGGACGGTCGATGGCGCGAGGTGCTGGCGGACTGGGAGAACCACGACAGTGCGGTTCCCGTGACGGTGGGCCTTTACGACGCGCTACGCCTCCTCGACGACGAAACCCGGTCGCCGCAGGCGAACATCCGCCTCGCCGCGGTGGGACTTGCCTCGAATATCTACTCCTCCTTGCTGTCGAGCCGCTGGCTCGTGGACAGCTCAGGGGGCCGTCACCGTGTGCCCCGGCCCGCGGAGCCAGCGGTGTTCACCGACGCCCCGCGGGGCCTCGGCGCCAGTCTCGGATTCTCCCGCGAAATCCATCCGGCATTCCTCGCCGACACCGACGAGGCGCGGTCGGTGAGGACATGGCTCCGTAAGCGGGAGGCGCTGCTGACCGACGCGGACGCGGTGGCCGTGATCCGGCGCCTCGCGGCCATCGGCGCGGCGGGGAGCAGCGGCCCGAACGTACTGCGGCTGACAGATGACCAGCTCATCGAACTGCGCGACGGGTTCGCACGAGTGCCGGACCATGAGCGTGAGACCTTGGGGCGCGACGTGGGCCAGGCAATCCGGCTGCAGGGGCATCGCTACGACCGGGCCGGAAAGCGTGAAGACATCGACGTCGCTCCCGCCCGGGCGTACCTACCCGCCCGACTGGACAGTTCGGAACGCGAGGAGAGCTTCGCCTTTGCCGCCGGTCGCACGGCCGGGCTGGTGTGGCTGCGGCCTCGGTACGCCGAGGTCCTGCAGCGCGGCGGCGCGGGGATGGGCGCCCGTAAGTTCCTGAGGCTCCTGGGCGCGGAGACCGCGCCGAGGTTGCGCAGGCACCCGGGGGCGCGGGAACGCTTCACGCAGAGCCCGAAGGGGCTGCCGGCGGCGGTCATTTCGGGACCTCGAGCACGCACTGATGCCCTGCGCGTTCTGGAAGCGACCTTCACGCTCGACGACTACGAAAGCCCCGACCTACGTGCCGTCGCCTCTGGCATAGCGGCGGAGCAGGACCCGCAGCTCCGCAGGCGCAGGGCGGCAGCGCTGTTTCACGTCCTCGGGCGGGCATGGAGCCGCTTCTCCGACCACGACGAGGTGGATGCCGTCCACGACTACTACGCATGGCAGAACCGGGGCAGGACCGCAGCTTTCTGGCTCTGGCAGTTGCGCGACACACCATGGTTGGACGCCGGTAACGGCGCACTGTCTGCCCCGGCTCGACTCCGCATGCGGACCACCGGCACGGTCGCGGTGTACGGGGCGGACGACGAGCGATTCCTCCATCCCGAGATCCAGCAACTGGTCGGCAGACGCAGTGATGTGCTGCGCGCCCTGGGCATTTCTGCAGAGGCCGCACGGAGGACCTCGTGGAATGTCTGCAGCGCCTGCGCCGACGGGAGGAACAGGGCGGCGACAGGGATGTGCCCGCGGCGCTGATCCTCTACCAAGCCCTGGCAGAGCGCGACGCGTGCGCGACTTGGCAGAGGGAACCGCTCGGTGCCGCTACCGATTACGAGTGGGGGAGCGACGGTGGCGGGCTAGCGGCCACCGTTTGCGGGGACGGCGAGGGCTCCGGACCGGTCGGCGGGACGCTCGAGGTCCCGCGGCTGGCCCGGAGGCGCGCAGCCTGGTCGTGTGCGGCCCACAGCACCATGGCCGTCAGCTGAAACACGGACTGTGATGACAGATCGTCCAGCGTCTCCAGGACCTGCCAACAGGTCCAAGTGCTGCGCAGGACCGTCACCGCGATGCTCACGGGCGTCCGCCGCGGCGCGCCGCCCGTCCGAAGGCGGGCGGCGGGACCGCGCAGGAGCCACGGCCCGACGCGGCGGGACCGCCCCGACGGGTGGCCGCGCCCGGCGCAAAGAGGATTGATCATCAGGTGATGCCCCTTCCGTACCTCAAGCCGGCTGGAGAGCCGGTCGATAGGGAAGGCTAGAGAGGCATCGTCCCCCGTATGTCCTCAACTTCCTTGAGACGTAAGGAGACGCAGGGAGGACTGTTGGCTCCGCCGGCGTCACCACTCCCAGCGGAAGCCGACGACCGTCTGCTCCATGTGGTCCAGGCAGTAGGCGGCCGTACCGGAGTCCGACAACGCAAGCGGCGTCTCACGGATGTGCATGCCGAGGTAGTGGTCCTCCCACACGGCGAACCACACTGATCGTGGCAGGGTATTGCGCGGAAAATGCACGTGCAGTGAGGGGTTGTAGGTGCGCTTCCGCGCGGGTCTGCGCACCTCCGTGACGCGCCTATCCGGCTCGTAGAAGGTCTGGTACTCGAGCGAGGCGCGCTCCCCCTTGCTCAGCACACGGTCGAGGATGATGTCGTCGCTGATCAGGCCCTCCCCGTACTCGTAGTGCCGGCCGAGCCGACCACCGTGGATCACGTCGATCTGTGTCGCGTGGGGTTCGTGGTTGTAGAGGTAGCTGTCGACGCCGTCCTCCAGCGCCTCCACACACTGCACGGTCCGGCGGCGGGACAGCGCCGACCGCTCGTCGATGTGCCAGTGCTCGAAGAGAGACAGCGTCCGGTGCCATTGACGCTTGCCGTGGGCGCGCGGGGTACGGATCGTGCCCTCGACCGCATGAGAGCCGGTCAACGTGCGCCACAGGTTGCCTTGATCGTCGGGGGTCATGTCGAAACCCTCGATGAAGTCCGCTAGGAGCTGACCGGGCAGGCTCTGTCCGGCGAAGGCGCGGTGGACGGAGTTCTTCAGCCGCCGGATCACCAGGGGTTCGGTGGGGTCTGAGATGTCGCCCCTCTCGTACTCCACTTGCGCGAGCACGCGGGCCACCGCGCGCTGGTTCACCTCGCCCCGCGCCCGCTGCCCGTGGACGCGCCACGTGCGCATGTACTGCGGGGTGGTGGTGAGCAGGCGCTGGAGGAGGGCGGCGGTGGCGGCGACTCCCGCTGAACTCTTGCCGGTCATGCCAGCCTCTTGGAGACATAAGCGGGACATAGCTGTGGTGGGATGCGGCTGAGATCGGAGAGGGTCGCCGGGTCCGGTACTTCTGGGTGCGTGCCGGCAGGGTGGGAAGGGGAGATTTCCATGGTCTACGGCTCATCCAGCCTTATGGACAACCTCAGGGGAGCAGTGCGCTCGATCAGGCGGGGCGACGGGTACGGGCCGTTCGCGATCCGGCGGGCCGCCGACGAGATCCGCCGTGAGCGGGAGGCCCTGGAGGGACCGCGCTACCCGAGGCCCTCGGGTGCGGGCTGGTACTCGAAGTACCGGCAGGACGACGGCAAGGTCCATGTGATGGTCGACCGCCACGGGGAGCCCACGACCAAGTACCCCCACGTCCATGTCATCCATGATGAGCGGGGCGGTGAGGTGGTCGTAGTGATCTCCCGAGGGGGAGGTATGCACGAGGAGAAGACCGTTCTCCGCGGGAGCCCCGGTGGCAATGAGGTGAATGCGGTCGTGGACCGGCTGCGCCGAAAGCTGTGAACCGGGATCAGTCCCATGGACACTCCTGGGTGATGCTGCCGACGTCGACTTCCTGACGGCCCCAGGCCAGAGCGTGACGGTACCAGTACGGACGACTGTCAGGCGTCTCGTACGGGTCGCCGGGGAACGGGGGAGAGGCGGGGCCGATCCACGAACTCGCCAGAAGGACGACTCCGCCGGACGTGCCCAGCACCAGGGAGACGGTGTGCGACGGAACGGGCCGCCGGGACCTGGTGAAGCGAGAGTAAGTGTCCCGGTTCAGGCGGCGGGCGTACACGATGTCGTCGGTAGCGTCTGTGGGGACGAGGTCCTGCTCGCCCACCACACGGTCGAACATGACGGACACGACTGTGGGCCCGTCGGACACCGTCAGGCGTGCCAGAGCCTCGCGGGTCAGTGCCGCGAGTTGCGGGGTGTCGGCGAAGTGGGTGGCGGCGTGCGAGCCCACAGGGGCGTAGTGGACTCGCACGCCGTCGGCCGATGTCGCCAGTACCTCCAACGGAACTGCCACGCTCGTCGGCTCCCTCAGTCTCTCGGGCCTTCGGGCCTGCCTGCCCAGCCCACTTGCTGTTCGCGCTCCACGGGGTCGACAGGGAGGATCAACTGATGACCGATGATCAGTTCTGCTGTTGGACCGTCCTCGCCCTGCTTCTCGACAACCTGCCAGAGCGGTGCGAGGGTCGCACGGTAGTGGGAATGCAGAGGCTCTGTGACCGGTGTTCCGGACTCATCGACCTCCTGGAACCTGTTCTGCTTGGCGCCTTCGCGGAAACGCATGCTGCCTTCGTGGTTCAGCAGAGTGAAGAAGTCGACCGTTGGCCGGCCGTCGACGTCGGCGGGTCTGACGCCCTCCTTCTGCGACTGCCCCTTCGGTACGTGCCATCCGGGCTTCATGACGATGAAGTCGTCGGAGGTCCTCGGCTCCTGCTGCTTGTCGTCCCGCTCCGGGAACCTTGGGCGGGCTGCCTCCCGGAGAGCGGTGGTCATCTCGGCGACCGCCTTCCGATCCGCCGCAACGGGCACCAGTACCGGCCGGCCTTCGACAGCGGCGCGCTGGGCCCGATCCGCGGCCGAGATCTCTGCGTCGACACTCCGCACTTTGGCATTCATGGCCCGTGTGGTCTCTCTCAGCTGCGCCAGCCGTTCCGCCAGCCGGGCGACGGTCGCGGGGTCGGCCCCGGCCGCCTTCGCACGGTCCATCGCGGATTGCGCTTGGCGCATCTCCTTCTCGGCCTTATCCAGTTCAGCAGGCGAGGGCACATTCAGGTCGGTGGGGTGACGCTGCTCCCACGCGGCGTGCAACAGGGCCTGCTCCTCCAGGCTCGTGCCCGGTGGCACGGTCGGGCCGAGGCTCTCCACGGCGGGCGTCGTCTCCCCGCCGGGCTTTGCGCAACCCATCGCCCTACCCCCTGCTCGCGCGTGTCCGACGCTCGTGCGCGCAGCCAAGAACAGCGCACTACCGACCGTAGTGTCAATGGTTTTAGGGATGTTTGAGGCATATATCGGAAAGAGTGTCGACATACTTCTGTCGTGCCCTAAGGTGCTCACACCTAGGAGGTCATGCGTTGTCCATAGCGTCACCCCCGCCTGTGTTAATAGATTTCGTCCGCGCTGCGGAAGAGGCGCTGGAGGTTGTCCTCCCGGACGGTGTGCGCACTGTCTACGCCGCTCCTCCATCTGGTTCGGAAGGGCTGCTCTACCGTCCTGATTTGGCGTCCGACGACCCCATGTCGCTGGCCGCCGCGCTCAACGCGCTGACCACCAGCGCCCAGACCGTGCCCCGCAACATCGTCCCCGTCGCACCGGTCGACGACCGGTCGTTCGCGGTGGTCGTCTGCCGGAAGCCTGGCATGGCGACGGTCCAGGGGGAGGGCGCCGTGCTGCGGTGGCACCTGGACGACATCCCCCGTGACCGTCAGGGAGTACTGCTCGACATCACCGCGCCGGACTACCTCCGCACGAGAACCCAGGAACAGGCCGCACGCGGGCGAGGTCTCGCCGAGATGGCAAAAGCCCAGGCCACCTATGCGGAACGGTACAGCGAGCCGGGCGTCCGGCCTCCTGGCTATGCGTTGCGCCCCGTCCAACTCGCCTGCCAGAACGTCGTCGTGGGGCTCGCGGCCTTCCGGCACGACTCGTCCTTCGACGGACTCAGTGTGCCCCTGTGGCAGACCTGCGAAGTGCCCCATGTCGCCACGCACGAAGGAACGCGTGCCCTGTCACTGCTCATGCTCTGCGACGCGTTCGCCTGCGGCGGCACCATGGAGATCCGGTTCCGCGGCCATCCGGAGCAGTCGGTGCCGGCCGCGCTCCGGCGCTTCGCCCGTACCAAGGGCATCACCCTCGGCCGGGAACGCCGCGACCTGATCACCCCTGAGGAAGCCAGGCGACTGTTCTGGGCGGCGACCGACATGCCAGCCGGACTGGCCAAGCGCGCCGCCGAGTTGACGGACAGCGGCCTGATCACCCCGGAGCGGCTGTGCTACATGCTGGCGGCCGGAGTCTGGTGGGACATCGAGCTGGACTTCATGCTGGCCACGAGCGGGCGAGCCGCGTCGGTGCTGGCGGGCGGTGCTCTGCCCGAGGAGCGCCGCGCCCGCGCTGCGGAGAGCGAGGTGTGCCGGGCCGCCGTGCTGGCGGGGACGCTCCACCGGCGGCTCGACTCGGTGGACTCGGCGGGCCGTACCGGACAGGCCCGGGTCTTCGAGGACGGGCGGCGGGGGGTCACCTGGGTGGTGGACGGCCTCAACGCCACAGTGGAGTTCACCGGCGTGGACACCCCGCTGCCCTGGCTCCCGGACCCGGAGGACCTCGCCCAGGCCGCGGACCGACCGCTGCTCGTACTCCCCAGGGCCCGGCCGACAGCCGAGGACGAGAGCCTCGGCGTCGACCTTGCCCGGCGTAGCGGGGCGCGGGTGGCGCTCGTGGTCCCGGACGACGCAGCTGGCCTCGACGGCTGCCGGCTGCCCGTGCTGCGCTGCCCGTACACCCTCTACGAACTGGACAGCAGTATCGAGGGCAAGCTGCTGTCGGCGCGGGTGAGCCGGGCATGAGCGCGGAACTCTTCCTGCTGATCGCGCTTGAGGGCGGCCAGCGTGACGAGGCGATGGCGCTCCACGACCGCTCCCGGAGCGCATTGACGCGTGCCGCCAGCAATCCGGCCGACAACGCGATCGACGTGGCGCGGTACGAGCGCGCGCAGAGTGCCCTCGAAGCGCTGGCGCTGGCGGCACGGGCGGCCGGGGCGCCCTGGACGATGAGCGACAGCCCGGTGGGCCGGGGGAGTTCGGCGCTGCTGGACACCGCCCCGCCCCCGTCCCCCGCGCCCCCGGAGGTTCGCCGCCTGCTGGAACGCGCCGGACCCGGGGCGGTGGTGGTCGAGGTGGTCTGGCCGTTCGCTCCCGGGGCGACGGTGCTGCCGGAGAGGGGGGACGCGGAACTCCCGCCGGCTCGCCGTTGGTCCGCCCAGGGCATGCGGGCCAAGGAGGCGATACAGGTCAGGTTCCGCGGTCAGCTGGAGGTCGCCATGAACACGGCCGTGGAGTCCCCGAGCCGCGGCCGGATAGCGTCTGGCACGGCGCGACAACGCCCCGAGGCGATCGTGCCGAGCGGCATCCCGAACGCCGTGCTGACCGACACACTGAGGGAGTTCGTTGCGCAGGTTCCTGGCCGAGGACCGGTCGACGTGCCGGTCCGCTATCGGGACGGATCGCGCGCCAAGCCGTTCCCCCTCGGCGCGGTTCCCATGGGCCGGACCTGGGAACCGACCGCACGCCTGCTGAGGTTCGCGCTGATGTCGATCCGTCACGTCGAACTCGACGCGACGGTGGACGGCGCCTGGCTGCGGAACAGCGAGATCAGCCGGCCCCGCCCCATGGCACAGACGGACGAACTCGTCTATGACACCAGCCGTTGGCAACTGGCGGCCCTGACCGGTACCGGCCAGGTCGCCCTGAAGATCTATCAGAGCGGTCTGGAGCCGGCCGTCGTCGGCTTCTACCGCGCGGTTGTGGACCACTTGCGCGAACAGCCGGGTTCTCTCGCCGTGCTGCCCGTCTTCTACCGCGACGACGGACCCTTCGGTGAAGGCATTCCATGGAGGTCACCGTGAACTCACAGCCGCCCCCCTCCCGTGGAACGGCGACGACCCACAGTTGGACGGCGGGCTGCAAGGACTGCCGGAACACGACCCGGGACGAGGAAGTGTTCGAGTACTCGGGCGAATGGTCCGACCGTGTGCTGGAACGCGGCGGATCGCGCTCGGACCGGTGCCCTCGCCATCGACGTGAACACCGCGACGCCATCCGGGCCATCGCGGTGCCGTACGTCGACCTGGCCGTTCTCGGCTCGGTGGCCGATCCGGCCGACCCCCGGGGGCCGCTCGGCGGACTGGGGCCGCTGCCTACGACCCACGAAGAGAAGTCCGTCGGCGTGGCACTGAGCGACCACGAGTTCGGCCTCGAGGATCGGCACATCCTGAACCTGCTCGACGGCCTCGCCGACCACCCCGGGCGGGTCACCAAACGCGTCGCGGTGTTGGAGGCCGGGACGGGGACGGGGAAATCGACCTTCGCCCCCCTGAGACTGATGCATCCGCCCGACGGCGCAGCGCTCCGACTCACGGACGCTGGTCCCATTGTGGTCACCGAACCGCGGATTCCGGCGGCGACGGGACTAGCTTCCTTCGTCGGCGAGGCGCTCTGTTACGGACACGACCCTGATTGCGGACGGCATACCGGGCCCGGCTTCCCCGTCGGCTTCCAGACGAGCGGCAACCAGCATTGGGACGACGCCTGCCGGCTGATCTACGTCACCGACGGCACGATGATCAACTGGATCCGGGACGGCAGACTGGCCCGGATTGGCGCGGTGATCGTCGACGAGGCCCATGAGCGCAGCGAGAACATCGACCTGATCCTCGCGCTCCTGAGGGAGCAACTGCCGCGATACCCGAGGCTGCGGGTCATCATCGCCTCCGCCACGATCGACAAGGACTTCTTCGTCGAGTACTTCGGCGGCCACGGACGCGTGCACCACTTGCCGGTGCCGGCCGTCAAGTCGTTCGGCTATGGCATCCCGTTCTTCCCGGACCTCGCTCTCGACGCGGCCGTACTCGCCGAAGGCATGGACGACGGACTCGACGGCCGGTTCGCCGGATTCGACGACACCGTGCTCGACGGCTCCGGCCAGACCGTGCACGACCACGCCCTGCACCTGGCCACCCTCCGTCCCACGACGGCGGTCGACCTCTGGGAATGGACCGAACGCCCCTCACCCGACGCCGAGAAGCGGGTGTCCGCGGCCGTCGCCGAACAGGCGTTGCGGGTCCTCGACGGCACGGAGGCCGGAGACATCCTCTGCTTCCTCCCCAAGTCCAGGATGATCGATGCGGCCGTGGCCGCCATCCAGGACGGCATCGACGAGCGGAACCCGGACGACGGCACCGTTCGGGTCCATCCGCTCCTAGCCTCCACCGACGACCGGATCAAGAAGCAGGCACTCGCCAGGTCGAAGCCGGGACAGCGCAAGATCGTGGTCTCCAGCAATCTGGCCGAGACGTCCCTCACTGTGCCCGGTGTCCGGTACATCATCGACTCCGGACTGATCTGCCAGTCGGAGTGGGACCCTGCGCTGGCCAAGGGCGACATCGTGACCAGGCAGCACAGCCGGTCCGGTGCCCGGCAGCGCTGGGGGCGGGTGGGACGGGACGCGCCCGGCTTCGTCTTCCCGCTGTACGACCACGAACAGTTCCTCCGGGTGATGCCCCGGAACACCCCGCCCGAGTCCACGCGCACCAACCTGGAGCAGTTCGTTCTCAGGCTGAAGTCGGCGGATGTGGACGACCCCGCCGCTCTGACCCTGCCGGCCAACTTCACCCACGAGGACTACGAGCCCGACGCCCACGGCAGGCGCAGCGCCACCCTGTTCACCACCGAACTGGCCCGCGCCAGAACCGCGTTGACGGCATCGGGCGCCTTCGATACGGAGGGGAACCTGACCGCGCTCGGCCGGGAACTGGAACGCGCCGAGGGCTCTGCACAGCGTGCCGTGGCCATCATGCTCGCTGACCGCCTCACCTGCCTGCACGAGGTGGCTGCCGCGCTGCATCTCCTCGACGGCCCCCTCACTGGACGCTCCGGTCTGTTCCGCTTCGACTTCTCCTGGCCGGCCGTGTGGCGCGCGCACGCCTACTCCTGCCACCGGGCCCTGGCGGTCGGCTGCGGCGACGATCTCGAACTGGTCCTGCGGGTGTTCAGCGCCTGGCAGAACGCTGAGAACCGCGAGGAGTGGGCGCGCACCTGGTGGCTGGACCACGACGTGCTGGTGGCGGCCGAGAATCGGGTGAAGGAGACGGTGGGCGGCTTGTCCTCGCACATGAAGAAGTCGGCCGACCGGTCCCTGGATCTGAGGCTCCTCGGGCGGGCCAGGGGCGTACTGAGCCGCGCCTACGCCATGACCGGCTTCACATTCGGCAACAGTGGTGAGGCGTGGACGGACGCCCAGGACCCCGGGAAGACGGTGACGCTCGCGCCGTTCCAGCTGACCCGCCCGGAAGGGCTGGTCGTCGCTTTCAGACGCACCCGACCGCTCGACAGGACGGCAGCCGCCGGGGAAGGTGATGGCCGGGAGACCGTCATCGGGCAGCTGCTCCGCATCGCAGGGTGGGCGGTCGAGGGTTCACCTGACCCCTTCGCGCTGTTGGAACGAACTTCCCGCCACGCTCCGCCCCTTCCTGAGCCTGCCGACCGGCGCACTCTCGATCTGCTGTGTGAGGCGCTGCCGGTGGGCGTGGTCGTCGACACGTCCTCGGGCCGCCCCCGGGCGGTGAGTGCCCCGCTCCCGTACCCCGGCGACAGCGCCCAGTCGGCTGAGGCCCCGGCAGACGGCTCCCGGACTCGCCGGCCGAAGCGCGGGAAGCGAGTCAGGACCGCCACACAGGGGCGCGGCCGGTCAGGAGGAACACCAGGAGCGAACCGCTCGGCGCAGTCGGACATCGAGGTGAACGTCCCCCTGGGACCCGTGCCGCAGGGAGAGGTGCCGGAGGAGGAGACCGCCCTCGCGCTGACGGCGCTGGAGGAGACCAACGACGAAGGCCCCGCCGCAGAGTGGACAGAGGATCGCGAGACGGACACGGGGCCGCGGGGCGGGTTCCCCGACGGCGTGCTTCTGCGGTGGACAGGAGAGCCCGAGCTGTACGACGTCGCCGACGACCACGGATGGTACGACCAGGGTCTGGGCAAGGTGGTCGGCTATGACCTTGCTGACGGCCAGGTGACCCTGCTCCTCGAACCGCTGAAGGAGGCCGGCGCCGCGAGCCTCGGCCTGGACGAGCGGTTCGGCACCGAACTGACTCTGAGAGCGGGCGGCTGGACCAGGGACTACCTGGACGAGTTCCGCGTCCTGTGGGCGGCCGACGGTCGGAGATTCCTGCTGCATCCGCAGACCCGGGGCCTGGGAGCCAGGCACGTGGACCTGCCGGGCACGCTGGCACGGGACACGGAGGCGGCCTGGACGGTCGTCCCAGGCCCGCGCGACAGGGACCCAGCCGAGCTGAGTCCGCTCCCCGCGCTGCGCCGGGCCCTGAGCCGGGCGCGTACGACCCCGGACGGCTGGTACCCGGCCCTTCTGGAACCAGCTGATGACCGGCAGGATGGCCCCGGCCCGCTGATACGCCTCACCCTCCCGGACCGAGACACCGGACTGTCCGCGCTCACCGTGTCCCCCCGCCTGATCGAGGGACTGGCGGCACGGGACACGTACGCGGAGGACGGCATGGTCGGGGAGCCGGCGAAGACCCGGGAGGTCGAGGTACGACTCGGCTCCGAGAAGGACCCCTCCCTCACCTGGCAGGGGAATCCCGCCGCTCTCACTCGGCTCGTGTCGGCGCACGCCGCCTTTTTGCGACTGGACGGTGCCCGCACGCTCAAGCCGACGGCGGACACGCTTCCCCGGGCCACGGTCGACGGGCTGCTGAGAGCGGACGACGACAACGGCTGGCAGCGGCGCGTCTGGCGCTTCTGGCTCGAAAGCCAGCGGCTGAGCGTGCGCGAAGTGCGCGTCACCGGGTCCTCGGACGTGGTACCTGCGCCGCCGTGGCTCCATGACGCGTGGCCGTCCGCCGTCGGCAAGAAATGGGCTGAGCAGTTCGGTCTGGACCGGCTCGTCTCGCGGTCCGCGGAGATCACGCTGGTGGGACCGCCTGCCGCGGTCGAATCCGCTCGAGCGGAACTGGCGGACGCGCAAGCCTGGGCCGGTGTACGCATCGAGGTGGACCCCGCCGTCATCGGCCGGGTACGCGGCAGACAGTCCCGGTACCTGGACGAACTCCTCGCCCTGCCGGATGTCCTCGTCTGCGAGATGCGGGGAAACAGCATGGTGCTCATCGGCCGGCGGCGCGCGGCACTGGTCCCCGCCGTCACCCGCGTACTGCGGAAAGCGCGGATCGTTGACGTGGTCATCACGCTGGACCCCGCGTTCCGGGGCCGCCCTATCCTCAACGGCACGGAACGACGCTCCCTGCTCACCCTGAGCGGCTGCACCTTCCTCCGGCAACGCGAAGCCGACCCGGTACTCGAAGCCACGGCTTCCGATATCGGCCAGATCCGTGCCCTGGTGGAGCTGATCCGACAACGGGTCGATAGGTGGGCCGACTTGAGCACGGCAGACGTCCGCTCCGTGCAGAGCACGGACCTGGCAACCGGGCGGGCGTGGGAGCACACCGAGTCCGAAGTCACTGACCCGTTCCGCGACTTCCGCCCGCCGCCGGTGCCGACGGCGCGCCGCCCGTCACCGCGGGGTCCTCAACTCCGTCCGTCAACCGGATTCGGCTGCATGCCGCCGGTGCCACTGCCCCCCATCGAGCAGGAGGGCCCCACAACCGAACAAGCCGTACAGGCCGGCCTCGCCCGCCTGGGGCTGACGAGCGACCAGGTGAGTATCGAGGTCCTCCGCGAGGCCCGGTACTCCTTCTTCCGTAAAATCCTCCAGGAAACGGCGCTGGTACGGCTCACGCCGCGCTCGACGCGGTAGCGACACCGCGCGTCTGCTCATGAGGGTTTTCGATCAGTCCGTGCCCGAAGGAGTAGTGGAGAAGTCGCCGCGCGGGGTTGGTCGGCAGTTGTGCGGGAGGTTTGCCCACACGCGGAAGTATGGTCAGCGCGCCTGTCGCACGTGGGGGAGTCGCTCAGCGCGAGCGGGCGGCGATAGGGCGGGGCGGGCCTGACGACGGTGTTACGTGAGGGCTGGGTCTGTGGTCACGGCCGGGCTTGGTCCAACCCAGAGGGTCCACGTGGCCATGTTCCGCGTCGGATGCTGAGCGGCGAAGGCGTCGCGAACTGCACTCCTGCGTCCCCAGCGGGGGACTTCCAGCGGACGTGTCGCCCGTGCACAGTGCAATTCCACCCGGCTTCGGAGAGGTTTCGCGTGCCGTCGGGGAGGATTTTATCGTCGACCGGTCGGTCGTGGGGTCTATCCAAGTCTCCGTCGGCGAGATGGTCCAGTAGTCGCTACAGCACGGGGGCAGACTTCGGACCGGACGGCGTCGATGAACTCGGCGGGCGGTCCGTAGAGGTGGTCGACGATGTAGTGGATGATCAGGTTCGGAGCGACGTAGAGCACTCCGTCGTCCGAAACGGCCCGAATCTCGGCATGGCCGAGCCTGTACGTGAAGCCCGCCCGTGCGGAGGTCGCCGTATGCTCGGTGTACTCCGGACAGAGGGTGCACGTGTGCCAGCCCCTGCTCGCGTGTTGCAGCAGCGAACCGAGATCGATGATGTTCGCGAGATCTTCCTCGGAGATCTCATCGATGGTGTAGTCGTGGCCATCCTCCAGCCAGCCGATGGTGAGACCCTCGGGCTCTTCGTATTCGATGAAGTCGTAAAGTGACAAATCCGCGTAGTAGGTCATGCCGTTTCTCGCCCCACCGATCGGTCAGGTCATATTTGGAATGGGTCGAACTCACGGCACAACGCCATACACCACCCATGCCCTGTTTGATCAGAACGCTGATGTGATCAGGGAGGATGTCAAAAGGACGGCGTAGTCCTCAGCCATCAGCGTCCGCGGGGCGGCGGGAGATCACCTGGGGGAGTTTTCCCGCCTTCCAGTAGCCGTCGAGGATCTTGAGCAGGCGTTCGTGGTCACGGAAAACCTCGGCGATCCGATCGCCGTATTCCTCGAGGAGCGGGTCGCTCTCCACCATCTTGCGGCCGGCGCCGTGGAAGGACGACGAGTAGGCGTGACAGTTGCCGCACCACAGGTAGTTGATCCACGCGGGTTCGGTCCGGCCGTATGTCGTGTGGTGGTAGATGCGCATGGTGACATGGCCGCAGATCGGGCAGGTTCGTTCGGTCACGGGCAGGTGCAGTTGGGCGCCGAGCGCTTCAAGGTGCTGCTGGTCGTAGGGGCGGGGCATGGTTCTCGGACCTCTCTGCAGAGCAAGGACGGGCACCGAGCCGGTCGGCCGTGGTGGGAGGTGATCCCACCACGGCCGACCGACGTCGCGTCAGCTCCTGGTCCTCGCAGCGCGCCGTCCTCCGCTAAGAGACCGTCAGCCTTCTACCGCCGCACCCAACTAAAACTCTGCGGAAGCACACCATCTTCCCACAGTCGGTCGAGTCTCGCGAAGAACTTGGAAAAGCTCGCGTCGAACTCTTCCCACGCCACCGGATCCACTTCTCGCCATGGATCAGAAATAATCAGCCCGACTGGAAGTGGGCCGGTGGAGCCGGACATCTTGCGGCAAGCAGCGCACCAAGTGTAGCTGATCACGGCGGGGCGATCCGGGTGCGGGACATTTCTGAGGTAGGTGCGAACCGAAACCTCTCCACACGAAGGGCAACGCCACTCCGACTGATTCTGGAGGAAATTCCACTCCCTCCCGAGGGTCTCGATTTCCGATTGCGTGAAACGCTTCATCTGAATCACGACCCCACCCTTCGCCTAAAAACGCTGAGCATGGATTCCCCATAGCTCTCTGCAGCGGACTCCTTGCCACCCAAAGACTTTGGCCAGGTAGCGAACATGCGATGGTGATAGGTCTCGTGAAAGATCGTTTTCACGGCCGTATCCATGTCAGCCAGCCCCATGTTCGAGATTTGAATCACAGGCCGCCCACGGGGGCCAAGGCTCGGTTTTCCAAACCCATCGTGAGGACTGTTCCCGTAAGCAGGCATGCCATTCGTTCCTCTGATTTCCGGCACGTGCACGATGTCATACCGGGAAACGCTCATGCCGGCTCTACCCAGCGCCATCTTCACCTGCTTGATACTAACGGCAGCGCCGTTCTTGCCCCCGGGGGCACTTTGGGGTGCTGCTCCCCTTTGGTCCGAAGGGGACTCGTTCGGCTTCGACTCGGGCTTGGGCTCCGGGGCCGGAGTCGGCTCCTCCCCGCCCCCGGCCTTCCCGCTGCCGCCCGGTTCCTTGCCGCCCTTGCCGGTGCCGGACTTGGGTGTGGACGGCGCGTCGCCGGACTTGGGCGTGGTGGGCGCGGGGTCGGCCGGGGTGGTGGTGGGCAGGTCACCGGAGAGCAGTCTCTTGACCGCTCCGACGAGGTCTTCGCCCTCCGACATGGCCGCCTTGACCGCCTTGACGGCCTTGATTCCGCCGCTGACCGCCTTGTAGGCGCCGTAGCCGTCGACGGCAAAGGTGCCGACCACGCCGGTCCACTGGCCGGCCACGTACGAGGTCGAGCCGGTGTCGACGCCGAAGAGGTTGGCCAGCGGGTGGTCGTCGACGTAGCCCGTGTAGCCGAGCTGGAACGGAGTCTCGTTCGAGTAGCCCGTCCAGCCGTTGAACCACTGGTTGTCGCCGTTGACGATGCTGGCGAACCCGTTCCAGCCGTCGGAGAGCTTGTTGACGCTCCACTGCCACGGGTCGCCGACGAAGCTGTCGCCCACGCCGCAGAAGAAGCTGCCGATCGAGCTGCCCCAGCCCGAGTACCAAGACAGTCCGTTGGGATCGCTTCCCGAGACGGGGTTGCCGGCTCCGTAGCCGTAGCCGCCCATCTGGTTCGGGTCGTCGCTCTCGAAGAGCGGGTCGACCGACAGGAAGCGGCCGGTGACCGGGTCGTAGTTCCGTGCCCCGAGGAGGTCCAGACCGGAGGTGGCGTCGGTGGGCTTGCCCAGATATCCGTGGTTGTCGGCCCACCCGGTCGGCGCGGGGCCGCGCGGGTTGCCGTACGGGTCGAAGGCGCGCCGCGTGACGGCCAACGTGCTGCCGTCCACCTGGAGCTGGGCGGTGCCCTGCGGCGTGGTCGGCTGGTAGCTGAACTGGCCCTTGCTGGAGCGGACCGTCATCGTGCCGTCAGGGGCGCAGTAGTAGCGCAGACCCGTGACGGCCTTGGTGGCGGTGTCGAGGCTGAGCTGCTCGTTGCCGCCGAAGAGGTAGAGCGTGTTGTTGCCCGGTCCGCGCTGGATCAGCAACTGGCCGTCGGCGTCGTAGAGGTAGCCGGTCTTCTTGCCGTCGGTGGTGGTGGCGGAGGTCAGGCCCTCCTCGTTGTACTCGATCCCCTGACTTCCCGGGCGGGCTCCGGTGGTGGTCCGGGTCTTCGTGTTGCCCGCGTCGTCGTACTCCGGGGTCAGCACGGACGTGCCGGTGGTGGGGTTGCGGGTGGTGACGGTGGACACCGCGTTGGGCCGCTTGGCGGGGGCCGTGCCGGCGCCCGGGTAGGCGAACGTCTGGGTGGTGTCCTTGGCGGCGTTGCCGGTCACGTCGTGCGCGACCTGCTGGGTGCGGTCACCGAGCTGGTTGAACTGCCAGTCCGTCCAGTACGGGGCCGGCCCGCCGATGGTCGCCGGGCTGGGGCGTGAGGTGGTGCACCGGGCGAGCTGGCCCGCGGCGGCCGTGGTGAGGCCCTTGGTATCTGTCCAGGCGGTGGTCAGCCGGTCCTGTGCGTCGTAGGCGAAGCACTGGGTGTCGGCGGTCCGGTCCGTGCCGCCGCTGGAGCGGATGTCGGAGATTGCGGTGATGTTACCGGCCTGGTCGTAGCCGTAGGTGGTGTCCGAGATCGGGTTGGCGGTGTTGGTCTGCAGGGTGACCCGGTTGGTGGCCAGTCGGCCCGTCGCCTGGTCGTACGTCTGCGCGGTGCGCAGCTGCTTCGACGGGGTGCCGACGGTGGTCTGCAGAACCTCCCCGAGCGGGCTGTAGTTGACCGTGGCGACGTACGGCCGGCTGGGCGTGCCCATGCTGACCAGGCCGCCCTGGAGGTTGTAGCCGTAACCGACGGTCTCGGCCGGCAGAGCGCCGTCGGCGCCGTACGTGGTCGCGGCCAGCAGGCCGACGTTCTCGGTGTAGGAGGCCTTGGCGGTGTAGGTGCCCGCCAGCGGGCCCTCGGCGTCCGGGATCACGGTCGAGGTGCTGGTCGGCTGGCCGATCGCGTTGTACGAGTCGATCTTCTGGACGTAGGCGCTGCCGTTTTTGCCGCCGACGTAGCGGATGGACGCGACGGGCAGTCCCTTGCCGAGCTCGTCGTAGGTCCACTCCGCCAGCAGCTTGGACGGGTCCGTCGTGCCCTCGCCCGAGTACTCGGCCTTGCGGCGGCCCAGCAGGTCGTGGGTGAAGGACAGGGTCTGCTTGCGGGCGTCGGTGGTGCGGTCCAGCCGCCCCATGTCGTCGTAGTGGGAGGTGGAGGTGCCGGTGTCCGGGTCGGTCTGGGAGACCACGCGGCCCTGCAGGTCGTAGTCGTAGGACCAGGTGTTGCCCACCGAGTCCTTGACCGTCTCGACCTGTCCGCCGCGCGTGTAGGTGTAGCGGGTGGTGATGTCCGCCGTCGCCGCCTTGTCGGGGGTCCCGGTCGACCAGAGCACGGTGTTCGACGCGTCGTACACCGCGACGTTGTCGTCGGACTGCACTTTCAGATAGCCGCCGGTGTGGCCCGAGGTCCGGCTGGACCACAGGGTGGTCTTGCCGGTGGCGTCCATGACCGCGAAGTTGCCGTCGGTCTGCATGACGGCGTACGCGCCCGGCTTACCGGCCGTGTCGGACGACCACAGCACCTTGTCGCCGACCAGCGAGGTCAGTACCAGGTTGCCGTCGGCCTGCATGGCCAGCCGGACACCGGCGGAGACCAACGAGGTGCCCGAGGCCAGCTTGCCGCCGGAGGCCAGCTTGCGGTCCGGCGTGGTGTCGCGCATCACCGTGGATGTGGTGCGGCCGAGAGCGTCGGTGTAGGTCGTGGTGGACTTGCCGCCCTGCGGCGGGGTGGTGTCGACCCGGTCGATGCCGCGGTAGTCCGTCGAGGACGTGAACAGAGTGCTGGCGAAGGAAGCAGTCGAGGTGGTGACTGGCCTGCCCTGCCCGTCGTACGACGTGCGGGTCACCGATGGGCCGGTGCGGTTGGTCTCCGCCCACATCGTGCTGCCCGGCTCGTGCTCTGCATCGGAGTACGCCGCGATGTCGGAGACGGTCCAGCCGTGTGAGTCGTAGTACGTCGAGGAGACGAGTCGGCCAGCCGAGTTGTCCGCCGGGGTCGACTGCGTCTGGCGGGGCTGCAGCGTACCGTCGTAGATGGTGACGGAGGTGCTGTAGGAGCCGTCCTCACGCAGGCTCTTGGACGTCACCGACGACGGTGTGGGGTTGTCGCCCACGCCGTGGACGTCGTAGCTGTAGATCCGGTCGGGGGTCTCGCTGTCCTTGTCCCGGCCCGGCGACCAGACCTTCTCCCGCCGCCCGAGCGCGTCGTAGGTCGCGTCGGTGACCTGCTTGTTGACGTCCACCGCGTGGGTCACCGAGCCGCGGCCCGGTGAGACCGTACTGGTGGCCGTCCACTTCAGCGGGTTCGTCGTGGACAGGGTGGTGGGCAGGATGCCCGAAGCGGGCTCGTACGACGAGGTCGTGGTGTTGCCCGCCGCGTCCGTGTTCGCGACGACCCGGCCGTACTTGTCGTACGACATGCCGCCGAGCGTCTGGTACTTCGGGTCGCCGCTCGCGTCGTACGAGGTGACCGACTGGGTCGCCGTGACCAGACCGAGCGAGTCACCGTTCTGGCCGAGTCTGCCCAGGGTGCCGACCTTGTCGACCGAGCCGTCCCCGTCGTAGAAGATCCGCTTGTCGGAGAGGGTGGTGTCCTTGCCGGGGGCGGTGCCGCAGGGGCCGGCGACGCTGCTGGTCTCCTTGGGGTAGACCAGCATCATCGGGTTGTCGGCGGGCGCGTCGGCGTAGTTCGTGGTGGTGCAGGTCTCCTGTGCGGGCTTGGAGACGTCGCCCTCGTCGTCGACCTTCCAGGTCCGGCCCTTGTCGTCGAAGGTGGTGCCGGAGCGGGTGGTGCGCCAGGTGCCGTCGGAGAGCAGCCCCATGGTGCGGGACGAGGTCGCCGTGATGCGGCGTGCCGTCATGTCCGGCAGGGTGGAGAGCTTGTCGGGCTTGGGGTCCTCGGACGTCCACGCCGTGCGGTTCCGGGAGACGGTGACCTTCGAGGTGGGCGGGTCGGTGAGGGTGCGGCCCACGACGGTGCCGCCGGCCTTGGGGTAGGTCAGGGCTTGGTACGGGGTACCGGCCAGCCAGGGGCTGTCTGTGATCTCCTCGTCCAGCGCGTTCTTGACCTTGACACTGCGCTTGGACCCGTCGGACTTGTAGTCGCCGTCCATACCCTGGAGGTAGGAGACGGTGTTCTGAGTGACCGGGTCCGGCGCCGCGCCGGTGGTGGTGGTGACGGTGCGGAAGCCCCGGAAGTCGTTCCAGGTGCGGTGCTTGTCGTCGGTCAGGTCGGAGTCGTCCCGGTGCCAGGCCGCGCCGCCGCCGTAGGTGTAGTTGGTGACCTTGGCGGGCGAACCGGCCTTTGTGCGGTCGCTGTCGGTGACCTGCGCGACGAGCGTCTTGTGGAACCAGTCCTCGATGGGCTCCACGCCGCCCGGGGTGTTCCAGAACACCGGGTAGCAGGCCATGGTGTTGCTGTCGGCTGAGGCCGGCATGTTCTTCTTCTCCCGCGAGCACTCCGGCGCGCGGTAGGTGACCGCGACCGACTCGCCGGTCTCGGTCTGCACGCTGGAGATCCGGGGGTGGAACAGCGGCGGGGCGGCCGGGGTCAGGCCGTCCACGCGGTTGTCCATCTCGATGCCGGCGAAGGTGACCGGGTCGAGGGTGATCGGCTTGTCGCCGCCGGCGGAGGTGTCCTTGCCGGTGTGGACGATGGAGGACAGCCACATCACCGACTGGAGCGAGCCGGTGCTCTTGGGGTCCTGGGTGTTGCCGGTGACCGGGTCGTAGGTGCCGCCCGCGTCCGAGAACACCTGCCCCAGGTCGTAGCTGTCGACGTCCTGCCAGCCGGAGGCGGTGCGCACCGAGGTGTCGATGCCCTTGAGCCGGTACGTCGACCAGAAGGTCGGACCGGAGGTCAGGCAGACGCCGTCGGTGTCGTCGTCCTTGACCTTGTTCTTCCAGTCGGATTCGCAGTGCAGGTCGTACGGGGTGTCCGGCCAGTTCTTCGCGGTCTTGGAGGAGAGGTTGTCCGCTTTGCAGACCGTGTCGGAGGTGGTGCAGCGCTGCGCGGTGCGGAAGACCACCTTCGCGGCCGGTTCGCGGCCCGCCCGGGCATCGGCCAGCTGGTAGCCGTAGGAGATCTGGGTGAGGTGCCCGCCGCGGACGTACTTGGTGATCTTGCCGCCCTTGTCGTCCTTGGCGACCTGGCCGTAGCCCATGTTGTAGTAGTTGGACTCGGTCGCCCAGTCGTAGCGCTGGACGTTGCCGTGCGGGTCGACGACGAAGTCCAGGTTGAACCGGTAGCCGACCGGCTTGTCGCACTGCGAGTCGTCGCCCTTGTCGGAGTCGTGGCAGGGGTCGCCCGACTTGGGGTGGTAGACCGGCACGCCCCAGGCGCTGTCCGTGGCGCTGTCGTCGGTGGTGCCGGGCGCGTGGTTCAGGCCCAGGTAGTAGGCGGTGCCGTCGGTCGTGGTGACCTTGAAGTACTCGCCGTCCCACAGGCCGTTGGACGCTCCGGTGAGCCGCTGGATCCGGGTGCCGTCGTCGGCCTGGAGGTGGTACTCGCCGTCCGAGTCGCGGACCAGCTGCCCGTTGTGGGTGCCCAGCTGGATGGTGGCGTTCCAGCCGCCCCAGCACTCGTCACCGGAGTCCTTGATGCCCTGGTCCTTGCAGCTCTTGTAGGAGCGCTCGATGAACCCGGGGCTGTAGGACCAGCCGTCGCCGACCCAGGAGGACTGGGAGTTGCGGGCCGAGGTCTCGCCGTCCACCGACTGGGAGTCGTAGGAGAGGCCGACGTTGGGCGCCTCACCGCCGAGGGAGGGCGGCACCGTGATCGGGTAGTTGTACGTGAACGCACCCGAGGCCGAGGATGACCAGGCGCCCGAGGCGGACAGCGAGGTGGCACCGAAGTCGCCCTGTGAACCGTTGCTGCCCGCTACCGCCGCGACCGCAACGCCCGAGGAGGCCAGGGCGGTGCGGGCGGAGGGAACGGCGGGCTTGCTGGGTGCCTTGGCAGCGGTACTGCCGGGTACGGCGACGGTTGCGGTCACCTTCCGGGCCTGCGGGTCGTTGACCGACTCCAGCGGCGTGCGGGCACGGCATTCCGCTACCTGAGGTGTCGTCAGGGCACAGGCCGGCATCGCCACCAGGCGCAGCCGGGAGGCCCAGCCACCGCCGTACGCCTGCTCGATGGCAGCGTAGTTCAGCGAGACGGACACGCCGCCGGCGCCGGTGCGGTGGTCGGCGCGCGCCAGGCCGACCAGCAGTCCGTCGACGCCGGCTCTCTTGGCCTGTCCACGGCCCGCGAGTTGCACCCGTACCGCGCCTGCCGGGGCCACCGGGGCGCTTCGCCCGACGAGTGCGCGGGCGTGTCCACCGATCGCCGACGGCGCGGCGGGCGACAGCGAGACGGGCAGCGAAGCGGCCTTCACCTTGCCCCCCGCGGCGGCCGCGGCCCGGCTCCGCACCGTGGGCGCCTTTCCGAGGTCGACGGTCGCGGTGGCGCCGACAGGCCACTTCGGGGTCTTCACCCCGTGTCGGGCAAGCTCGCGGGCGCCAGGCGGCGGGGTGGGTTCCCTGAGGCCGGGGCTGTCCGCGGGGTGTCCCGGGACCTTCGGCTGCTCGGGCAGCGGATCGGCCGCCCAGACCTCGTCCTTGTACTGGTAGCCGCCGACCACGACGTCGGCTACGGCTGGCTGAACCGCCAGTGAAAAGGCGGTGGTTATCGCCGCCCAGAGAAATATGCGCCGCACCCATGCCTGCTTTTGGGCGCGTTGATGTCGAACTGGTCTTCCGCGCATGCGTGAGTCCCCCATGTGAAGAGTCCAGAAGCCGAATTGAGCAGTGGTCAGCTGACGGCCTGTCTGGTCAGATCGGAACCGTATTGCGATGTCAGGGGCACAGCAATACCCTTCCTCAGCGGTCACACTGCTCTCAGCCTTAACACAGGTCCCTCATGAGTCCTTCACAGCGGGGCACGGCAGAAGAAACACCGCAAATCCGACACGCGACGGCCCTCGGGGGGACGCGCGCTGTGAGAAGGACCACAGCGGAGCGCCGGGGGACGCCGCCCACGCTCCTCGAAAGGGCGATTCATGGGGGAGTTCACCCGCGTCCGGAGTCATCCGGCACGCAATTTGACACGGCGTCTGTCGTTGTCGGCGGCCGTCATCGGCCTGTTGCTCGGCGCTGTCGGTCCTGTCTCGGCGGCAGTCCCGTCCGCGTCGGCGGCCGCCGACGGCGCGGACAGCTCACCGCTCGCGGCCGCCAGCGCCGAGGCGGCCAGGAGCGGACAGCCGGTCACCGTCGGCCAGTTGACCACTGAGACCACGGAGACCGTCGCCAATGCGGACGGCACCTTCACCCAGACCACGCATCTCCAGCCGACCCGGGTCCGCAAGGACGGTGACTGGAGGGACGTCGACGCCGGCCTGGCCCGGAACTCCGACGGCACGTTCTCCACCAAGGCCACGCCGTCGGCGCTGACCCTGTCCGGCGGTGGCGACGGACCGCTGGCCACCCTCGTCAACGAGGACGGGCACCGGCTTTCGTACACCCTCCCGTTCCGCCTGCCCACCCCGGTCGTCAGCGGTGCCGGCGCCCAGTACAGCGACGTGCTGCCGGGCGTGGACCTCAAGGTGACCACCACCGACCAAGGTGGCTTCCACGAGGTCCTGATCGTCCACGACGCCAAGGCCGCCGCCGACCCCGCCCTCGCCTCGCTCCGTCTGACCACCGCGACGAGCGACGGCATGGCCGTGAACGCCGACCGGGACGGCCAGGTGACCGCCGCCGCGTCGGACGGTACCGCCCTGTTCAGCTCGCCCACACCGATGATGTGGGACTCGTCCGGCTCACACTCCCCCGCCGCGGCGTCGAAGACGGTGGTCCGGAGCTCCGCCCGCGCGGAGAACGCCCCGGCCGCGAAGGGCGCCACCGGAGAGACCACCTCGACCGCGGAACAGCCGGGCAGCGCCGCACAGGTGAAGCCGATCGCCGTCACCAGCGAACCGGGCGCGCTCACCCTCACCCCGGACGCAGACCTGCTCGGCGGCAAGGACACAGTCTGGCCGCTCTACATCGACCCCTACACCAGCCCGATCACGAGCAAGAAGAGCCACTTCATCACGGTCAAGGAGGGCTGCCCCTCGCAGAGCCCGTACGACGACGCGCAGGACAACGGCGAGGGGGTCGGCTACGAGCACTGGCGGAACTGCTTCGGGCTCAACCGCGCGTATTACGAGCTCAACACCGGCAACCTCACCAAGTCGATGGTGATCTCCAAGTCCGTCGTGCACCTCACCTCGACCTACGGTGCCTCCTTCGACTGCGACAACGAGACGAGCGTGCGGCTCGCCACGGTGTCGGGGATCAGCAAGAACACCGACTGGGACCACCAGCCGAAGCTCGCCGGCGACGGCTACATCGGTGGTACGCAGAAGGTCAAGAGCTCCAACATGAGCCAGCACTGCGGCGACCACGACGTCAACTTCGACGTCACGGGGCAGATCAGGAAGCTGGCGGGCAAGGACGACAGCTGGACCTTCGGCCTGTGGGGCAACGAGTCCAAGTCCTCCAGCAATTACGACTTCGTACGGTTCGCGACCAACCCGTACCTGACCACGGTGTTCGACATCGCCCCCTCGGAGCCGGACAGACTGGGCACCACACCCGCCACGATCAACCCCGCGAGCAACGGCTGCGACGGCGCGGCCGACGGCTGGATCGGCGAGTCCGGGCTCGCCGGCGACACCTCCGACATCACGCTGAACGCGCACCTGAACACCGACATGAGCGGGGTCAACCTGCGCGCCCGGTACGAGGTGTGGGACACCAAGACCGCGGACGACGACGGCAGCTCCACCAGCAAGAGTAAGCCGGTCAGCGGCTGGGTCAGCGACGGCGGCACCACCCGGGTCAACATCGGCTTCAAGGCCGCGGACGGCCACCAGTACGGCTGGCACGTCAGGGCCGACGACGACACCCTGATGAGCGGCTGGTCGCCGAACTGCTACTTCAAGATCGACCTCAGCGCGCCGAGCATCCCCTCCTTCACCGACTCCACGGTCTTCCCACCGCTCGGCGCCGATCAAGCACCCACCGGCCACGCCGGCGACGAGGGCGTCAAGATCAAGGTGACCGCGAACGACCCGACGCCCACCGGCTGCACCCGGGGCAGCTGCGTCAGCAGCGGCATCGACCGGTTCGAGTACTCGCTGGACACCAACATCCCCGGCAACGGCGCGACCAAGGTGGACGCCGTCGCCGGCACGGGCGGCACCGCCACCGCGGAGGTCCCGATCGTACTGAGCGCCGCGCAGTGGGGCGCGCACACGCTCTACGTCCGGGCGGTCGACAACGCGGGCAACACCCAGGGCACCGTGGGGCAGTACAGCTTCTTCGCACCCTGGAACCCGAAGACCAAGGTCACCGCCGGTGACCTCGACGGCGACGCCGTGCCCGACCTCGCCGCTCCCACCCGCGACGGCGACCTGGTCCTGGTCCGCGGCAACGCCGATCCGGCCGCTCCGCCCAGCACGATGTCGACCAAGGCGCAGAGCCCGGACGGCACCGGCTGGGACAACTATCTGGTCGCCCACCGTGGCACCGCCACCGGCAGCAACGTGGACGACCTGTTCGCCTACAACAAGACGACCCACGAGCTTTACCTCTACGCCAACGACGCCGTCACCCCGGGCGGAACCGCCGGGCACTTCACCCTGACCCAGAACGTCGTTCCCATCCGCAATTCCGATTCCTGCCCCGCTAAGGGCTCCGACGGCACCTGGGACAACGTGACGCAGATCCTGGCGCCCGGCAAGCTGGCCCAGTTCGCGGACGTGCCCGACCTGATCACGGTCGACAACGGCGAGCTCTGGTACTACCCCGGCACCTTCCAGGCCGGCTGCAACCTCGGCCCGGGCGTGAAGATCGGTACCGGTGACTGGTCCGACACCACCCTGCTCGCCCCCGGCACCGTGGGCGGCGTCCCGACCCTCTGGGTCCGTGACAACGCCACCGGCGCGATCAGCAGCTTCCCGCTGACCTTCTCCGCGGGCGTCCCGACCGCCAAGCCGGCCGTCCCTCGGCACGCGCCGCTGGTCTCCGGCGTACTCGACACCAACAACAAGAACCTCTGCCTGGACATCGCCAAGTCCGGCACCGCCAACGGAACCCCGGCGCAGATGTACACCTGCAACGGCACCGACGCCCAGATGTTCACCCTGGGCACCGACCACACCGTGCACGTACTGGGCAAGTGCCTGGACGTCACCAAGGGCGACACCGACAACGGCACCCTGGTGCAGCTCTACCAGTGCAACAACACCGGCTCCCAGGAATGGGTCCCCGGCCCCTACCCGGGCACGCTCAAGAACCCCCAGTCCGGCCGCTGCCTCGCCGACCCCGCCGGCAACCGCAACCCGCGCACCCAGGTCGTCATCTGGGACTGCAAGAACATCGCCGACCAGAAGTGGGCCGCCACCAACGGCAATGTGCTGCCCGCCGCCCAGCCAGTGCTTCCGGTCGCCGTAGGCGAACAGGACTACCCGACCGCTGCCTCTCCGGGCGACGTGCAGGGCACCGGCTTCCCGGCGCTGTACGCCGCGTCCCGGTCCGGCCGCATGATCGAGTACCCCGGTGCCGCGGCCGAAGGCGGGCTGGCACAGTTCACCACCCCGGTGAACATCGGTCACGTCCACCGGCCCGCCGACTGGTGGAAGCTGGACGGCACCGCGGACAGCGTCCGCCCCGCCAACAGCCTCACCCTGAACGGCGGCGCCGCCCTGACCGCCGACGCCGCCCGGGGGAGCGCGCTCGCCCTCAACGGCAGCACCGGCTACGCCGCCACCTCGGGGCCCGTGCTCGACACCAGCCGCAGCTACACCGTCTCGGCCTGGGCCAGCCTGAGCAGCCTGACCGCGAACTCCACCTTCGTCTCGCAGTCCGGCACCAGCGCCAACGGCCTCCAGCTGTACTACTCCAGCGGCGCGCACGCCTTCGCCTTCGGCCACGCCCACGCGGACGACACCGAGGGCCAGTTCACCAGCGCCTACGGGCCGACCACGGGAGTGCAGAGCCCGAGGACCAACACGTGGTTCCACCTGGTGGGCGTCTTCGACGCCGACACACAGCAATTGCGTCTCTACGTCAACGACGACCTGGCTGCCACAGCCTCCTACGAGGGCACGGTCTGGAACGCGACCGGACCGCTGCAGATCGGGCGCAGGATCGCCGAGGGCACCTACGGGGAGTACACCGCCGGCAAGGTCGCCGACGTCCAACTCTTCACCGAGGCCCTCACCCCCGGCGGGGTGGCCTCACTCGGCCGGAACCGCCCTGTTCCGACCCAGCTTGGCTGAGTTCCGGGTGCTGTGGACGGGGGCCCGCCCACCCAGGGCTAGGGGTGGGCGGGGCTCCGCGCTTGTGCTACACAGAGCCGTACCGGCCTGCCCATGGCTGCCCGGGTGCGGGAGGCGAGTTGGGGGAAGGCGTCTTCCCACACGGTGCGCACGGTGCGGCCGACGAGTGTGCGCAGCACCGGCCACAGCTGGAGGAGCAGTTCCTGGTTGAGGTAGCGGGGCAGATCGGCGCGCAGTCCCTCGTGCAGGACGGTGCGGTACAGGCCCATGCGCTGGCGAGGCTTGCCCAGGTCGTACGAGGTCATCCCGTACCAGGCCATGTGCAGCGGTAGCTCCACGCCCCCTGGGTCGGGCCGCGCAACTCGTCCAGTGACTCCGGCAGACGCCGCCAGAACTTCTCCCGGTACAGCGCCAGGTCCTCGGCAACCGCGCCCGAGAGGTCGCTCGGCCTGGGTTGGGGGGTGCTGCGGGCTGGAGGGAATGACTCCATTATGGCGACCGGAGAAATCGTGCGGGGCATGATGTGCGAGTTGGCGTCCGGAGTGAGCCGAGGCGGATCCTGCCGGTGAGCTGGATGTGCAGTCTCTTCTGCTTTGAGCAGCAGGGACGGGCTGTCGGCCGTGACGCTCGTTTGACGCTCTGGACACCCGCACGCAGGGCGATGAAGCGAGAAAGGTGATCTGACCTGGTCTTTTCCGCGACTCGCTCAGACCGACATCTTTCCGATGACCTCGCACGTGGAGTGCGTGGCCATTCTTGAGCCCGCGGCAAAGGGTCACTGACCAGCGTTTTCGCGGTGATCTCGAGGGTCTGACCTGTTTCCGTCCTCGCAACAGGTCGATCCGCCCGCACCGGCACTGACCTGCGCGTTCCCGTCGGTCGGGGCCGCTGTGGCGCCCGATGGCATCGTCTTGTCGGAAATCTTGACGCTCATCTGACGCTCGTCCAAGCAGACCTGTACGTGTGGCGGAGTATTGGACCTGTTCCGATGTGAGGTCTCCTTGGACAAGAACTGCCGTGCCTCCTGCGTCCCGACACGATGCCCTCGTCACGCTCGCCGACCCCGTCATCCGCTGACGCTGCCTCAAGCCGCCATCCCGGAGCAGGGTTCGCGGAACAGGGTCGATGCCATCGCCCTGGCCCTCGGTGAGCGTCCGCAGGCTCCCCGTGCAAGGTCGTCCCCATCGGCGAGGCCAAGGCCACCGCCGCCCGCCGCGGCACCGGCTATCTGCCACGGTGCCTGGATTCCGGACGGCGACGCTCGGGACCTGTACGGATCGGGTGCGGATCTTGGTGACGGCCTGCTCCCGGGCGCCTGCTGGCCGACGGTGCGGGTGATGGGGTCGCCATCGTCGAACGGGCGGGCGCATTGACGTAGTTGACGGTGATCGGTTCTGGTGGGCACCCCGTCTGCTGACTGCGTCGGCAGTCAGGTTCGGTGTGCCGACCCGCGCTCCGCGTACGCTGCGGTCGCGAACGCCGGGCTGCCGGAATTCGGTTGTTTCGTCCGGGCTTCGGGAATCCACTACCAGCCACCCCGCGCGCGGGTGATGATACAAACGACAGGTGATCAGGTCGGTGGCCGCGTGAATACGGTGGAGTGGCCCGCCCGGATGAACTTGGGGGAATTTGTGACGTTCGAGCAGGAATGGGATGAATTGCGCGGGGCGGCGGCCAAGCGGACAGCCATGCAGATCGACAGCATTCCCGCCGACGGCGGCGGAGGTGGTGGCGGGGACGACCTGGTGGTCAATCGGGACGACCTCGGCGCAATCGGCAATGACGCGTATGAGCTGCTGGGTCGCCTGGGGAAGGAGGGCGACATCGCCCGTTCCTCCACATTCGACGCGGCGACGGCGCTGACCAACGGGAACTTCGTGAGCGGTTCGGCCGTGCTGAAGGTGCATGACTTCTGGCAGGCTCACCTGAAGACGCTGCTGGATTCCTGTGCGCAGATCTCGAATCACCTCGATTACAGCAAGGCCCAGCACGCCAAGGACGAGGCGAAGGTCGAGGGAGACCTGCAGCGGATATCCGTGCTCACGGAATACATGAAATAGGGCTCGGGGGAGCGCTCAACATGCTCAAGTACGAGGACATAGTCGACGCCCCGGTGGCGAAGCTGAAGGCCGCCGCCGACGACTGGTCGGAGATGGCGGAGAAGCTGGACAAGCTCGCCGCCGACGCCGCCGACGGGATGAAGGCGAAGGCGGACAGCGCATCCTGGGAGGGCGTCAACGCAGGGGTCACCAAGGCGTTCATCGGCAAGACGGCCAAGGAGTTCGCGGACGCCGCGGCCGAGGCCAAGGGTGTGAAGCTGATCCTGGAAGAGGGTTACGCGGCCATCAAGAAGGCCAGGGACGACCTGGTCGGCATCCGGGGCCACGAGGGGCCCGCGGCCGGTATCCACGTGGACGGCAGCGGCAAGGTCACGGCGCGGTCTCCTGTGTCGGAGGACCAGGGGGCGCGGCACGACCCCGACTACAGCGAGATGTTGCGTCAGGAGAAGCGCAACATCGAGTCGTGGCAGCAGAGGATCGACCTCATCGTCGACAACTGCAACGACACCGACCTCTCCCTCAAGAACTCCCTCGAGGCCAACGTCACCGACCGCAAGGACTTCAACGCTCCGACGTACACGAAGCTGGACCAGGAGGAGGCCGCCCGCGCCGCCGCGCTGGCGGCCAAGGGCCGGGACATCACACACACCGAACTCGAGCAGCTCAACGAGCTGCTGAAGGACAACAGTTCGTCGGTCGAGTTTTCCAAAGACTTCTACGAGAAGCTCGGCCCGGAGAAGTCGCTCGCGTTCTTTGGCCAGCTCGCCACGGACACGTACGAGTACGGCAAGGTCGACCCGGAGCGCCTCAAGGACGTCCAGGAGCTCCAGAGGAACCTGGGTCTCAACCTGGCCACCGCCTCCCACGACAAGGAGTTCACCGACAAGTGGGGCCCGGAGCTCCGCAAGTTGGGTACGGAGCGCATTCCGCTGGCCAAGAACGACTACAACGGACCGTTCGGATACCAGCTGCTCGGCGGGATCATGCGGTACGGGAACTACGACGCGAAGTTCCTCAACCCGATCGCCGAACACGTGGCGCAGCTGCACAAGAAGGACCCGTACATGTTCGCCGACAACAAGGTGGTGAACAGTCCGTTCAAGAACCCGTTCAACCCCTCCGGAGTGAACGGTGCCGGCTACGACCCGGCCACCGCCATGCTGGAAGCGCTCGGCAACAGTCCGGAAGCGGCGAAGAAGTTCTTCACCGACCCCCCGACCGCGTACAACGAGGACGGTACGGTCAACCACGGAGCCACAGCCGACCTCGGAAAGGACAAGGACGGCAAGGCGATCAACAACTACCTCGACTTCTTCGGCAACGAGAAGTGGGAGTCCTTCCCCGACGTCAACTCGCTCGACGAGAAGGAACTCAAGGCGTCGCTCGACCAGATGCCCGACGCCCTCGGCCACGCCCTCGAGGCAGCGACCCTCGGCTACCCGGCCGGGCACCCGGACGGCACCGTGGTGCGGGACGCGGACAACGCCGCGGTCATGCAGAAGGTCATGGAGAAGTACGGTGCGGACCCGGGCCTGCTCAAGGAGCACCACGAGGCGATGGCCGACAGCCTGGGCGTCATGGGCGCCGGCTACATCGACGACATCAACTGGGCGCTGGACAAGAACGATCCAGACAGCGTGTTCGCGCCGGGCAAGAACCCGGACGGGCACTTCGACTTCGCGGACACCACGGACATGAACGGGCGGAGCGTCGCCCGGAGCTTCCTCAGCACCCTGGGTCAGCACCCGGACGCCTACGCGACGGTCTCGACCGCGGAACAGGTCTACACCCGTAGCGCGCTGGAAGAGACCGTGGGCCCGGACGGAAAGATCGACGAGGGCGCTG
This sequence comes from Streptomyces sp. YIM S03343, assembly GCF_054729195.1. Lineage (NCBI taxonomy): Bacteria > Bacillati > Actinomycetota > Actinomycetes > Kitasatosporales > Streptomycetaceae > Streptomyces > Streptomyces sp. YIM S03343. Next base: position 2,278,240 of record NZ_JBPUKX010000001.1, on the reverse strand, counting down.
CCAGGGCGACCGTGCGGGTGGGAGCCGAAGTGCAGGGCATGCTCGACCAGTCCCGGGCCGACCAGGTGGAGGCGACGAACCTCAAGACCCACGAGGACTACGAGAAGGCGGTCGCCAAGCGGTCGGGCTGGGTCGAGTTCGGGGCCACGGCGGGCGTCGCGGCGGGCGTCGCCTTCCTGCCCGCGACCGCGGCCGTGGGCACGGCCGCGGTGCTCATCCCGCTGGCGACCGATACCGCCAGTGGCGCTGCCGAACAGGTCATCAGCCAGATGGTCGGCGACATCTCCGACAACTCGGTGGATGAGCACAAGGAGAAGATGGAGGAGCTCACCAGGGAGGATAAGACCAAGATCTACTCCGCCGGTGAGAACATGGCCGAGTCCCCGATGAAGGAGTTCCTGCTGCAGCACGGCGTGGACAAGCGCAGCGTGTTCAGGCAGGACCTGCACGAATCGATGCTGATCGGCTACGGGGTCGGCAACGATCGGGAGAACCAGCAGGGCAACGACCCTGAGACCGGCTGAGGCCCGTGGACGGCCGACGACACATAAGGATGCGGACAGTGATCAGTCGTAGGTCGGTACGCGGGGGACTCCTCGCCGCGGCCATGGCCGGCTCGTTGTTTCTTGCGGCCACGGGTTGTGGAGGAGACGGAGACAAGGGCGGACTTCCGAAGGACTACAAGGTCGTGGCGGGGACACAACTCTGCGGTGGGGGGGCTGTGTCCGCCGACGCAGCCAGAGCACTGAAGGTAATCACGGGGGCGTCGCGGTTCGAGGCGTCGGCAGAGAAGTACACCGTCGCGCAGGCCGCGGCGGTCCTTGTCGAGGCGTCCCCGGCCTCCACCGTGACCGAGGACGTCTGCCGTGTCTACACGCCGCTCGGCACGCCGGATTTCGAACTCAGAATCACCTGGGATCTGGTCGACGGCGCCTCGACGGACGCCCCGGCCCCGAAGTTCACCGTTCTGAAGATGGGGGAGGATGCCGTGACGGCGGCGGACAGCGCGTTCGTCCAGTTCGCGTGCAGGAGTGACAGGTTGGCCGGGTCGTCGAGTGCGGCCCACATCATCATCGGCGTGGAGCGCGGGGGTATGCCGAAGGAGCCCGAGGGCGACGTCAAGGCGTTGAAGGATGCCTACGCGACCGTGGCCCACTCCTTCTCGCTGGCCATGGCCAAGGAACTGCGCTGCGAGAAGAACGGCGGGCTCCCCGCGCGGCCCGTGCTGGATCCCGCGTAGCCGCCGACGTACGCGGAAACGACATCAGCGGGCCCTTTCTGTCCGGAGGAGGGCCCTCTGATCTCCGCCCCCGTCGTCGTCCTCCGTCACGTGCCGATCCCCTTCAGGATCAGGTCTGCGAGCATCACGGCCACGGGTGCGGAGCACACCCCGAGGTGGACGAGTGCGTACCGGGCCTCGCCCTCACGCTCGTCCGCCCATGGGGTGCGGATGTCCATCGCGGGGAGCTGGATGCCGGCCCGGGTGAGGGCGGAGGCGAGGGCGTCACGGGCGTCCATGGCCTCCTTGATCTTCGGGCCGCTGGGAGGCGGGCTGTCCGGGACGGACGCGTGCGCGATCGTCGTGGCGTGGTCCGGGTGTCGTGGTGTGGGGGGCATCGTCATCCTTCTCGGTCCATTCCTGGGGATTCCGCGTCCCGGTTGCGCTGCGTGTATTACGTTGCGCAGTCCGGGCGTTACGAGAATGCGCCCGGATCGGGACAACTGAGGTGTGGACGGGGTCGTGCTTCCCCGGGCCCCGGAGGCCGTTCCACATCTTCCACACCGTCCACGTGAGTCGCTCGGAGGGGAGCCAGTCGTATGCCGCAACGACGCGTCATCACCGGCCGCAGCCAGGAGCCACGCCAGCGCTTCGCCGAGGAACTGCGCCGCCTGCGGGTTGCCAGCGGGTTGAGCCTGCGGCAGCTCGGAGAGCGGCTGGGCTGGGACTGGTCCCTGTTCGGCAAGATGGAGAAGGGTGAGACCCTGGGCAGCCCGGAGGTCGTCCAGGCCCTCGACACGCACTACGGAACGCCGGGACTGCTGCTGGCCCTCTGGGAGTTGGCCGCCGGGGACCACACACAGTTCCGCGAGCGGTACCGGCGGTACATGGCGCTGGAGGCGGAGGCGGTGTGCCTGTGGCACTTCGCGGTGGGTGTGCCTCCGGGTGTCCTCCAGACGCCGGGGTACGCGAGGGAGGTTCTGGCGGCGGGACGGCTGAAGGGCAAGGAATTGGAGCAGCAGGTCAAGGCCCGGCTGACTCGACGTGACCTGCTGGAAGGTGAGGACGCGCCACACTTCCGTACGATCCTGTCCGAGACGGTGCTGCGCACGCCGTTGCGGGACACCGCTGCATGGCGTGAGCAACTGGCCCATCTGGTCGAGATGTCCGAGCGGCCCATGGTGGCGATCCAGGTGCTTCCGCACAGCGCGGGACCTCACAGCCTCTCGCACACCGACGTGATGTTCCTGCGAGTGCCGGACGGCCGTGCCGTGGCCTATGTTGAGAGTGCGAGCCGGGGAGACCTTGTCGAGAACGCTTCCCAAGTCGAAAATCTCCAGCAAATGTACGATGCGGTGCGGGACTTGGCCCTGTCCCCGGACGAGTCTCGGAAGTACATCCGGCGCGTGTTGGAGGAAGTGCCATGCGAACCATCGACCTGAGCGCCGTTGCCTGGCGCAGGAGTAGCTACAGCAACTCGGACGGCGGTCAGTGTGTCGAGATCTCCGACGACTTCGCCGCCGTCGTCGTCCCGGTACGGGACAGCAAGGCCCCCCGAGGTCCGGTGCTCGTCTTCCCGGCCGACGGCTGGTCCTCCTTCGTGGCGGCCGTCAAGAGTGGTCGCCTGGGCGACTGATGTTTCAGGACGCCGCTGCCGATGTCGGCGAGAATCCCCTTGTTCTCCGTGGAGGTCACCGCCGACATGAGTCCCCTGGAACCCGAGTCCGGGAAAGCCAAGACGTTCTACGTCAGCACCCCCATTTACTACGTCAACGACACTCCTCACCTGGGGCACGCCTATACGACGGTCGCGGGCGACGTGCTCGCCCGCTGGCACCGTCAGCGGGGTGAGCAGGCGTTCTACCTCACCGGCACCGATGAGCACGGCCAGAAGATCATGCGCACGGCCGAGGCGAACGGTGTCACCCCGCAGGAGTGGTGCGACCGACTCGTCGACGAATCCTGGAAGCCTCTCTGGGAGCACCTGGGGATCGCGAATGACGACTTCATCCGCACCACGCAGCAGCGGCATACCGGTCGTGTTCAGGAATTCGTGCAGGACCTGTACGACAAGGAGCAGATCTACAAGGGAAGTTACGAAGGCCCGTACTGCGTCGGCTGTGAGGAGTACCGGCTTCCCGGTGAATTGCTGGACGGCGAGGCACAGTACGCGGGGCAGAAGCTGTGCCCGGTCCACAGGACGCCGGTGGAACTTCTCAAGGAGGAGAACTACTTCTTCCGGTTGAGTGACTACGCAGACAGGCTGCTCGCCCACTACGAGGCGAATCCGGGCTTCATCCGGCCCGAGTCGGCCCGCAACGAGGTCGTGAACTTTGTGAAGCAGGGCCTTCAGGACCTGTCGATCTCCCGCTCGACCTTCGACTGGGGCATCCCGATCCCGTGGGACGACAAGCATGTGATCTACGTGTGGGTCGACGCACTCCTCAACTACGCGACGGCCGCGGGATACAACGAGGACCCACGGAAGTTCGACTCCACCTTCCCCGCCGACGTCCACCTGATGGGCAAGGACATCCTCCGCTTCCACGCGGTGATCTGGCCGACGATGCTGATGGCGCAGGGCCTGCGGCTGCCCGGGAAGGTGTTCGGGCACGGCTGGCTGATGGTCGGCGGCGAGAAGATGTCGAAGTCGAACCTGACCGGCATCAAGCCGCAGGACCTGACCTCGCACTTCGGCGTGGACGCGTTCCGCTGGTACTTCCTGAGGGCGATCGCGTTCGGCTCGGACGGGTCCTTCTCGTGGGAGGACTTCACCGCCCGCTACACCTCCGAGCTGGCCAACGACTACGGCAACCTCGCCTCGCGCGTCGCGGCGATGGTCGGCAAGTACTTCGGCGGTGAGCTGCCGGCGTCGACGGCGGACGGTGACGCCGAGAAGGTGATCCACGAGGTCCTGGCGAAGACCGTGGCCACCGCCGACGAGAAGATCGGCGAGGAACTCGACTTCCAGGGCGGCATCCTGGCGGTCTTCGACTTCGTGAAGCAGGTCAACGGCTACATCACGGAGCAGGAGCCCTGGAAGGTCGCGAAGGACGAGTCCGAGGAGGGCCGTGCCCGGCTGGCGACGATCCTCTACACGGCCGCGGAGTCTCTCCGCGCGGTCGCGATCCTGCTGAACCCGGTCATGCCGGAGACCTCCCAGAGGCTCTGGGAGTCCCTCGGCGCCGAGCCGACTCTGGGCGCCCTGGCCGGCCAGCAGGTGCAGGACGCGGGCACGTGGGGCCGGCTCCCCGCGGGCGCCACGGTCACGAAGGGCGCGGTTCTCTTCCCCCGCCTGGAACAATCGCCACCACTGAGCACCGCGGGTCGACCCGACGCGGTGGGGGTGTGAGCGGCCGGTCGGCGCCTGCGGTGCTGCCCCCGGCGCTGCGCGCGTGGCTCGGGCCGATCGCGGCGCTTGCCGCGCTGGTGGTTGTCGTGGTCGGGGTTCTGTACGCCGGACGCAGTCGGCCCGGCAGGGTGGACGCCTGGATCCAGTCGGCGGTGTACGGCGTGCGGTCGCCGTGGCGGCAAGTCGCTCTGGCCATGGACTTCTTGGGGGAGCCCGTGGGATCGGTGATGGTGGTCGGGGCCGCCGTAGCGGGGTGCCTGCTGCTTCGGCGTCCTCGTTTCGCGGTGCTCGTCGTGGTCGGCGTCTGCATGACCGTGGGGACGGCGACGCTGCTCAAGCATCTGGTGGGACGCACCATCCACGGCGACGGCAACCTGTCCTACCCGAGCGGGCACACCGCGTTCGCCACCGCGCTCGCCCTAGTGGCGGGGCTGCTCGCGACCGGCATGCTCGGTCTCGGCACGGCCGCCGGCACGTCACTCGTGCTCGCCGCGGCGCTGGTCGCCGGTGCCGCCATGGGCTGGGCGCAGGTCGCCCTGGGTGCGCACTACCCGACCGATGTTCTTGGTGGCTGGTGTACCGCGCTGGCGGTGATACCGGCGACCGCGTGGTTGGTCGACCGGCTGGCTGACCGGCTGGCCGATCGGACGGCCGATGCCGGTCTGCGGCAGCGTCACTGATGTCGTGTTACGTCACGCCAAGCGGCGGAACACCGGCTTCACCGGTCGTCCGGCCAGCCAGGGGGTGGGGTCGGCGGCGTCCAGTGCCTTGCGATACACCGCGCATGCCTGGGCCACCACCTCGACGGTGTGGTCGATGTCGGCCTCGCTGAGTGCGCTGCTCACCACGAACGACGGGGCCAGCACTCCGCCCGCGAGGAGCCGGCGCAGGAACAGGGTGCGGTAGTGCTGTGACGGCTGCCGGTTCTCGTCGAGGGTGGCGAAGACCAGGTTGCTGGCCCGGCCCCGGACGACGATGTGGTCGCCGACGCCCATGCCCGCCGCGGCCTCGCGGACACCGGCGGCCAGGCGCTCGCCGAGGGTGTGCAGCCGCGCGGTGACGCCCTCTTCGACGTAGGTGGTGAGCACGGCCATCGCTGCTGCCAGGGAGTGCGTTTCCGCACCGTGTGTGGTGGACAGCAGGAACACCCGGTCGCCGGAGTGACGCAGCCCGCCCCGCTCCATCAGATCGCGGCGCCCGGCCAGCGCGGCGACGGCGAATCCGTTGCCCAGCGCCTTGCCGAACGTGGAGAGGTCGGGGACGACGCCGTACAGGCCCTGGGCGCCCGCCTCGGACCAGCGGAAGCCGGTGATCATCTCATCGAAGATCAGTACGCAGCCGTGCCGGTCGGCCAGTTCGCGCAGGCCGGTGAGGTACCCGGGCGGGGGCTCGGTGTGGGTGGCGGGTTCGAGGATCAGGCAGGCGACCTCGTCCTGGTACCGGGTGAGCAACTCCTCCGTGGCGGCCAGGTCCCCGTAAGGGAACGCCACGGTGAGTTCCTTGGTCGCCGCCGGAATGCCGGCGGACATGGGTGTGGTGCCGATGAACCAGTCGTCGACGGAGAAGAACGGGTGGTCGGCGCAGATGGCCACCCGATCCCGCCCGGTGGCGGCGCGGGCGAGGCGTACTGCGGCGGTGGTGGCGTCGGAGCCGTTCTTCGCGAACTTCACCATCTCGGCGGTCGGCACCGTAGACAGAAAGCATTCGGCGGCGTCGACCTCCATGATGGACGGCCGGACGAAGTTGCTGCCGCGGCCGAGTTCCCGCCGCACCGCCTCGATCACGCGTGGGTGGGCGTGGCCGAGGCTGACCGACCGGAGGCCGGAGCCGTACTCGATGTAGCTGTTGCCGTCGATGTCCCATACGTGGGCACCGTGGCCGTGGCTGATGACCGGGGCCAGGTTCTCGGGGTACTGGTCGTCGCCCTTGGCGTAGGTGTGCGCGCCCCCAGGGATCAGGGCGTGCAGCCGCTCGTTCGCCCTCCGCGACCGGGGGAGGAGGGGCCCTCCGGTGTCTTCGGTTTCTTCGGTGGTCACGCCGACCTCAACTCTCTTGGTGCTTCAGGACCTCGGCGAGGCTCGGCGCCTCCCGGTCCCGCCGGGACATCGAGGTGACCGGCAGCGGCCAGGGAATGGCGAGCTCCGGGTCGTCGAAGGCGATCGTCACGTCCTCGGCCGGATCGTGCGGGCGGTCGATCCGGTACGAGGTGTCGGCGGTCTCGGTCAGCGCCTGGAAGCCGTGCGCGCACCCCGCCGGGATGTACAGGGTCACCTGCGTGTCGCCGGACAGCTCGAAGAAGGCCCGGTTGCGGTACGTCGGTGAGTCCGGCCGCAGGTCCACGACCACGTCGAAGATCCTCCCGTACGAGCACCGCACCAGCTTGGCCTCGCCCGCGCCGGAGCGCAGGTGCAGGCCGCGCAGCACGCCCCGGACCGAGCGGGACACGCTGTCCTGGACGAAGGCGTTCGGGTCGAGGCCCACCGAGCGGACCACGTCGGCGTCGAAGGTGCGGCAGAAGAAGCCGCGTTCGTCGGCGTACGGGGTCGGCTCGAACAGGTATGCGCCGGCGATCTCCGGGACTTCGGTCGCTTTCATGGAGCCTTCCGCGGGGCGTGGGCGTGGACGTTCGCAGGGAACAGGGTCGTGGTCAAGGCGGTGAACTGGTCGGCGAGTTGCTGCGCGGCGACCCGGTTCCGCTCGGTGAGGGTCTGCCGTAGCTCCGCCGAATGCTTCTCCAGCTCCCGGAACTGTTCGAGCAGTCGGTCGGCGTCGACCTCGCGGGCCGGGTGGCAGTACGTGCCGAGGCCCATCCGGTCCATGAGGGCGTCGCTCTTCGCCGCGTAGCAGAGGGCGAGCACGGGCGTTCCGGTCTTCAGCGCGCAGATCAGGTTGTGGTAGCGGACGGCCACCACGGTGTCGGCGGCCGCCATCTCGTTCATCAGGTCGGCCAGTGAGGCCGGTTCGGCCGCGGTGACCAGCGGTGAGTCGACGGCGTCGAGGATCGCTGCGACCACCGACAGATCGCACTGGTCGCCGGTGAGCAGCCGGACCGGCCTGCCCTCCTCGACCAGCGTGCGCACGAACTTGATCGTCCCGTCGAGGTAGCGGCGGTATATCTCGTCGGCCCGGGCGCGGTCGTCGTTGCCGCCGTGGAAGTCCATGACGCCGAGGCAGACCGGGCCCGGCGAGCCCGAGGGCGTGCTCGCCGGGGGTGTCGGCAGAGAGAACGCGAGGTCCGGGTAGACCTCGTCGCGCGAGGTGTTCACGCCCATCGCCCGCATCGCGTCGCGGGACGGGGCGTCCCGGTACGACCGGTACGCGGCCAGCCGTGCCGACCAGCGCACCAGGACCCGGGTCGGCCGGTTGCCGATCGTCGCGGCGCCCACGCTGACCAGCGCGACCCGGGTGCGCAGCAGCCGACCGCTCGCGCAGAGCAGGAACAGCGAGTACGGGAAGCCCCACGGCCGCAGCGGCAGCGTGGCCTCCAGGACGCCCATGCCCGGCACGATCACCACATCGTGCCGGCGCACCCAGGCTGCCGTGCGGAAGACGTCGACGAGCTTGCCCAGACCCTTCGACGCGATCGCGCCCGCACGTGACGCGGTCCGGTACTCCCCGCGGTACCAGTGCAGCCGCGTCGCGGGGATCCCGAACCGGGCGGTGACGGCCTCGGGTCCGCCGCACAGCGCGTCCACGACCGCCTCCGGGTGCTCGGCGCGGAGATACCCGAGCACGGCCTCCAGCGACCCGTCGTTGCCGAGGTTGCCGGAGCCGAGCAGGCCGAACACCCCGACGCGCACCGGAGCCTTGTCCGCGGACGTCATGCCTGCCCCCCGTTACGACCCTCACGGCCGGCGACCAGGGCGTCGACGGAGACGGTGAGCAGGCCCGGGTCGACCGGGGCGCGGTCCTCGACCCGCTCGCCGGCGCCCGGCCGGACCCGGCTGGTCATCCATGCGGCCAGGTGGCGGTAGCACGCGCGCCGGTCGGCCGGGGACAACGGTGCCCGCCGGACCGCCGCGACGAAGCCCCAGACGTACTCGGCGAGCAGCCGGGGCGTCGGGTGCAGCGGGCCCGCCCGGCGCGGGTCCAGATTGACGCACCGGGCGCGCTTGGAAGGGTTCGCCCGCTCGGCGCGGGTGGGGTGGTCGCGGCGGAAGTACAGCAGTTCCGGGACCTGGTAGAAGGGCCCGTGCAGGGTGATCTCGGCGACGAACGTGCGGTCCGCGTGGTGGTAGCTGTCGAGCGGCTTCACCCGGCGCAGCATGTCGGCCCGCATCACCCCGTAGAAGTCGTCGCCGCCCGGCTCGAACAGCAGGCTCCGGAAGCGCTCCGGCGCGTGCGGCGAGTCGGTGGCGAGCCCGTACTCGTAGGGGACCTTCACCTGGCCGTCGCCGTCGATGACCGCCTGGCCGGTGTGCGCGAGGATCACCTCCGGCCGCTCGTCCAGCGCGTCGACGCAGCGCCGCAGCAGGTCCCGGCCGTAAAGGTCGTCGTGGGAGGCCCACTTGAACAGCTCGCCGCGGGACTCGGCGAACACATGGTTGTGGTTCGGTGTGGCGCCGATGTTCCGGGGCAGGCGGAGGTAACGGATGCGTGAGTCCTGCGCGGCGTACTTGCGGCAGATCTCCTGGGTCCCGTCGGTCGAGGCGTTGTCGGAGACGACCAGCTCGAAGTCCTCGTAGGTCTGCCCGAGCAGGGCGTCGAACGACTCGGCCAGGTACTCCTCGCCGTTGTACACGGGCAGGCCGATGCTCAGCCTGGGTCGGGCGGTCATGAGGTCCTCACTTCGGGAACTTCGGGAACGGAGTTGTGGTGGTGCTCGCGCAGGGCGGACCGCAACTGCAGCCACCACACGGCCGAGCCGCTGACGGTCGCGGCGGCGACGCCCCAGGCCGAGCCGACCGTGCCGGCCACGACCGCCCCGCCGAGCCCGCCGCCGACATAGCACGCGGAGGCGAACAACTGGCAGCGCAGGCTGCGCCGGGCCGCACCGAGCGCGCGCAGCCCGGCCGCCGCGCCGGTGCCGAGGCCCGCGCCCGCGACGCCGAGGGTGATCGGCACGATGAGCTCCGCGGCGGAGTGCCAGACCTCGCCGAGCGCGAACTCGCCGAGCCGGTCCGGCATCAGCAGCATCGCCCCGCCCCAGAGCAGCGCGCCGGTGGCCTGCCCGCCGCCGAGGAGGAGGCAGAACTTCCCGAGCCGCTGCGGGGCCTGCCGCAGCACCCGGGCCGCCTCCGGGACGGTGACCAGCGACAGCCCCATCAGTACGGCGAGGAACGGGCCCATCAGGAGCTCGGCGCCCCGCACCGCACCCACCGCGCCGACCCCGGCGATCGCGCCGAGCCCGTACGCCCGCAGCTGGCTCGCGCCGCTGAGGCTGACGTTCTCGACCAGGTACCGGTAGCCGAGATCGCGCTGCTCGCGAAGCCACCCGCGCGCCCCGGTCGGCCGGGGCCGGATGCCGGACTGGAGGCAGCCGTACGCGGCGGCCACCGCGGCGGACGCGCCCCAGGCGAGCACGAAAGCGGCCACGCTGCCCTCGTGGGCCGCCACGACCATGGCCGGGACGAGCGCGATGCCCCACACCACGTCGTTGACGAACGCCTTCCGCCCGTTCCCGGCGGCGAAGAACGAGAACCGCCAGGCGTCCTGCAGCAGCAGGCCCGGCAGCATGACGCCGAGGCAGGCGAACGCGGGCCCCACCCGGCCGCCGAGAGCAAGGCCGGCCACGAGACACGCCGCGCCGATGGTGGCACCGACGCCGAGCGCGGTACCCGACGACCGGGCCACCGCCCCGCGCCAGGACGCGTCCGGCACACCGCTGAAGCGCACCACGAGCGGGTCGGTGGCCAGCCCGCGGGAGACGTTGAGCACCACGCCGTAGGTCACCCAGGCCAGGCTGAACACGCCGAACGCGGTCACCCCCAGCGAGCGCGCCACGTAGATCCCCACCGCGAAGTTGGAGATGCTGGAGGCCGCCTGGTCGGCCAGCCCCCAGGACAGCCGGCCGACGAGGGCCCGCTTGGCGGATTTGGCCGGTGGCGCCGTCGTCTGCGGATTCTCCCTCTCGGCGGTCATCTCCCCCTCAGTGGTCTTCTCCCTCTCGGTGGTCATCTCCCTCTCGGCGGTCGTTTCCCCCTCGGCGGTCATCGGCGTCACGCCTTGAGCAGTTCGGCGCCGCGCAGGGCGTCCGCCGCGGCGGCGACGGCGTCGAACGGCAGCCCGGACCGCTCGGCGACGTCCAGCAGACTGTGCTCGCCGTCGGAGAGGCTGAGCACCCAGAGCATGGCCATCTGGGCCTGTTTGGTGTCGCTGCGGCCGCCGAGCGCGTCGTACAACCCGCGCCGGCCCAACTGCGGCTCGCCGTAGGGGCTGAGGTTGACGTACCGCCGGTTGCGGTCGAGGATGCCGAACGCCTCGCGGCAGACCGCGAGGGTGTCCGCCATCGCCTCCGGGGAGACGAAGTCCAGGTTGTCCGCCGAGGTGTGGTACTCGGGGTAGCCGGCGTACGGGGTCCGGCTGAGCGAGCCCACTCCTAGATCGAACCCGGGCGAGCAGAACTGCCGCTCGTCATAGCCGTACGGGGTGAACTCGGCGATGTGGTGCGGGCGTTCGGAGGCGGTCAGCACATGCCGCATCACCCGGTCGATCTCCGCGTCGCCGCGCCTGCTCCGCTTGTACGTCAGCTGCCCAGGGTCACCGGCGCAGGCCAGCACCACTCCGTGCTTCACGCGTTCCACCCGCTCCGCGTTGCGGGCCAGCCAGGTGATCGCCCCGATGGTGCCGGGCGCGAACAGGAACCGGTAGGTGTAGTACGGCGTCTGCTCCGCCAGTGCCCTGGCCAGGAACGTCGCCACCGCGATGCCGGCCAGGTTGTCGTTGGCCAGCGACGGGTGGCAGACATGGCAGGAGACGATCACCTCGTCGGCGACCTGCCCCGGGACCACATGCTCGGCGTAGGTGAGGTGGCCGTCGGCGAGCGTGGAGTCGACGCGCACCTCGTACTCGCCGTCCGGCAGCGCGTCCAGGGTCTCCTGGGCCAGGCAGAACCCCCATTCCGGCTGGTAGTAGCTGGTGCGGTACGGCACCCAGGACGGGTGGTCCGGCAGGGTGTGCAGATGTCCGCGCAGCTCGGCCAGCGGCATGGTCGCCGACACCGGCACGCTGTAGCCGAGCACGTGCAGGCTGGACTCGGCGAAGTCGACGACCCGCTTCCCGGCGGAGTCGGCGATGTACGCGTCCCGGATGTTCCACTCCTGCGGCACCGTCCAGTCGAGCACCTGAGTCCCGGTCGGCACCTCGTGCACCTGCAGCGGGACGTACTCGCCGACGATCTCCAGGGTGGCGCGCACACCGTCGCCGGTGATGCTCCGGCACAGCGGGTACAACCGCTCCACCAGCGCGTACATCTCCTCGCCGGCCGTCGTCATCGGCGCCACCGCAGGGTGTCGTCGACGGTGCCGGCGTCGGACGCCGCGCGCAGCACGGCCAGCCGGGTGAAGCGTCGCTCGAAGTCCTCCCGGGTCAGCCCGTGTTTCCGGTAGGCGTCGGCGAGTTCGAGCGCGCCCTGCTTCACGGTCCACTCGCAGTCGAAGCCGGGTATCGCCGTGCGGAACCGGGAGAAGTCCACCCGGTACGACCGCGGATCGGCACCGTTCTCCCCGGTGATCACCACCTTGGCGCCGGACACCGCCTCGGCGACCTGCTCGGCGATCTCGGCGACCGTGACGTTGTTGATCTCGCTGCCGATGTTGAACGCCCGGTCGTGCACCGCTTCCCGCGGCGCGACCAGCGCGGCCGCGAAGGCCCGTGCGATGTCGGCGGCGTGCACCAGCGGGCGCCAGGGGGTGCCGTCGGAGAGCACCAGGACCTCGCCGGACAGGAGCGCGTGGCCCACCAGGTTGTTCAGCACGATGTCGGCGCGCAGCCGGGGGGAGTAGCCGAAGGCGGTGGCGTTGCGCATGTACACCGGGCTGAAGTCGCCGTCGGAGAGCACGTGCAGGTCGTCCTCCACCCGCACCTTGGACTCGGCGTACGGCGTCACCGGGCGCAGCGGGGCGTCCTCGGCCACCAGGTCGTCGCCGCCGGCGGCGCCGTAGACCGAGCAGGTCGACGCGTACAGGAAGCGCCGCACTCCGGCGTCGCGGGCCAGCCGGGCGAGGCGGACGGACGCGTGGTGGTTGATGTCGTAGGTGAGTTCCGGCGCCAGCGATCCCAGCGGGTCGTTGGACAGCGCGGCCAGGTGGATCACGGCGTCCACCCCGGCCACGTGTTCGGCCGTGACGTCGCGCAGGTCGACAACGTGCCCCGGCGGGTCGGCGGGTGTCGGGCCGAGGACACAGTCGGCGAACAGGCCGGCGTCAAGACCGACGACGTCGTGTCCGGCGGCCGTGAGGACCGGGGCCATCACGGTGCCCAGGTAGCCCTGGTGTCCGGTCAGCAGTACGCGCAAGGTTCAACCCCCCAGGTTGAGCGTGAGTTTGGTGACGGCGAACGCCTCGGCGTAGTGCGCGTGGCATTCGATACCGCGGATCCGGGCCAGCCCGAGGAAGGCCTCCCGGTCGAACCAGGGCCGGTGCCGCTGCGAGGGGTAGTGCTCCTGCAGCAGCCGCACCTTCTGCTCGGCGATCTCCGGGGACAGCGGCTGGTACGCCGCCGGACGGCCGAGATCGCCGTCCCACTTGACGATCTCGTAGCCGAGCACGAGGTGGTCGCGGAACGCGGTGGGTATCAGCTTCGCCAGGCCGCGGTGATCCTGGTGCGCGTCATCGGTGCGCGGGGCCAGCACGAGATCAGGCTCTGTCCCCGCGCGCAGCTCCTCGACCGCGGCCTTGGCCTCTTCCCAGTGCGCGGGCAGCCGGCCGTCGGGCAGCTTGTGCACGGTCAGCCGCAGGTCGGCGCCCGGGCAGAAGGCGGCCAGCGCGGCCCGCTCCTCCTGCTCCCGCTCGCCGCCACCGCCGGAGAGCACCAGCGCGTCGACGCGGACACCCGGCCGCGCGAGGCACAGCGTCAGCAGCGTGCCACCCGCGCCGATGGCGATGTCGTCGCAGTGCGCGGCCACCGCGACGATCCGGTCCAGGCGCCCGGCGCCGAGCTGGATCACGAGGTCCTCACCCCGGCGTTCGCCCCCGCGCCGCCGTGTTCCCACACGGCCCACGGGCGGTCGCCCCGGGCGTAGGCGTCGTCGAGCGCGGCCCGCTCCTTCACGGTGTCGGTCGGCTTCCAGAAGCCGCGGTGCTGGTGCGCCACCAGCCGCCCCTGCTTGGCCAGTCGGGCGCATCCGTCGGCGACCAGGTCACCGCCCTCAGGGATGTGGTCGAAGACCTCCTGGCGGAGTACGAAGTAGCCGCCGTTCTCCCACAGCGGCAGTTCGCTCACCGGGGTGATGCCCCCCACCAGGCCGTCGTCGCCCAGGTCCACGCAGTGGAACGAGGACTGCGGCGGCACCACCATCATCGACGCACCGGCGTCGCGCCTGGCGAACCGGTCGATCATCTCCGGCAGCGGGGCATCGGTGAGCACGTCGGCGTAGTTGGCGAGGAACATCTCGTCGCCGTCCAGATGGTGCCGGACCCGGCGCAGCCGTTCCCCGATCGGTGACTCGACGCCGGTCTGCACGAACGTGATCGTCCAGGAGGCGATGTCGGTGGACAGCAGCTCGGTTTGCCCGCCCCGCAGCACGAAGTCGTTGGACGTCGTCTCCTCGTAGGTGAGGAAGAAGTCCTTGATGTGGTGCGCCCCGTACCCGAGACACAGGATGAACTCCGTGTGCCCGAAGTGCGCGTAGTAGCGCATGACATGCCAGATCAGCGGCCGCGGTCCGACCATCGCCATCGGCTTGGGCACGTCGTCGGAGGTTCCGTTGCGCATCCGCAGCCCGTAGCCGCCGCAGAACAGTACGACCTTCATGGCTTGACCTCGACAATGCTCAGTTCCGGTACGGGGAAGACCAGTCGGCCGCCCCAGGCGTGCACGAAGGACAACTGCTCGGTCAGCTCGGCCCGCAGGTTCCACGGGAGGACGAGGACGTATTCCGGTCTGTCGGTGCTGATCTGCTCGGGCGGCAGGATCGGGATGCGGGTGCCCGGGGTGAACCTGCCGTGCTTGTACGGGTTGCGGTCGACCGTGTACGGGAGCAGGTCGGGCCGGATGCCGCAGTGGTTGAGCAGGGTGTTGCCCTTGCCCGGGGCGCCGTAGCCGACGACCGTCTCACCGCGCTCGGCCGCCTCGATGAGGAACCGCAGCAGGTCCCGGCGCACCTTGGCCACCCGAGCGGAGAACTCCGTGTACCCGGACAGCTCCTGCAGCCCGGCGGCCTTCTCCCGGTCCAGCACGTCGGCCACTTGGCGGCTCGGCTCGCCGGCCACCTCGGCCGGCCGGGCCCACAGCCGGATGGAGCCGCCGTGCGTGGGCAGCAACTCGACGTCCACGAGCGCGAGTCCGCCGCTCGCCAGCGCCCGGGCCGCGGACGCGACCGTGTAGTACTGGAAGTGCTCGTGGTAGATCGTGTCGTACTGGTTCTCCTCGATCAGGGTCAGCAAGTGCTGCACCTCGATGGAGACCCAGCCGTCGTCGGCGACCAGGGCACGCAGCCCCCGGGTGAACCCGACCACGTCGGGGATGTGCGCGTACACGTTGTTCGCCACGACCAGGTCGGCCGGGCCGTGCTCGGCTCGGACGCCGGCGCCGGTGTCCGGGTCCAGGAACGCGGTGAGCGTGGGCACACCCGCGTCCCGCGCCGCCGCGCCGACGTTCACCGAGGGCTCGATGCCGAGGCAGCGGATCCCGCGGTCCACCACATGCCTCAGCAGATACCCGTCGTTGCTCGCCACCTCGACCACGAAGGCGTCGGGGCCGAGAGCAAGGCGCTGTACGGCGTCGGCGACGAAGGTGCGCGCGTGCTCCACCCAGGAGGTCGAGTAGGAGGAGAAATACGCGTACTCGCTGAACGTCTCCTCCGGCGTGATCAGCGGAGGGATCTGCGCGAGCCAGCAGTCGGTGCAGACCCGCAGGTGCAGCGGGTACGCCGGTTCCGGCTGGTCCAGTTGGTCCGCGGCGAGAAAACTCTCACACGGCGGCGTCGCCCCGAGATCGACGACGCTCGCCATCGCTTCCGAGCCGCAGAGTCGGCATCGTGTCATCTACTGTCCCCATCCCCCCTGCTCGCGCGGGTGTCCCCGCCGCGAGCCAGTGCTTTCTTCCCCTGTCTTCGGCGGGCTGTCCCCGCCGTCGTACCGACCCGCGATCGCGGTGCGGTACCCGTCCACCAGGCGCTCCAGTCCGACGGCCGGGCTGAAGCCCTGCTCGTAACGGCGCCTGGCCGCTTGGCCCATCTCCTGGTTTCGGGCGGACTCGGCCGTGATCCGGCGCAGGCAGGACGCGAGCGAGGCGGGCTCGCCCGGCCGGTGCAGCAGCCCGGTCACCCCGTCCTCGACGAGTTCGACGAAGGCGCCGTGACCGGCGGCGACGGCCGGGACCCCCGCCGCCATCGCCTCCACGACCACCAGGCCGAACGCCTCCAGCCATGTGGAGGGAGCCACCACGGCGACCGACCGCGCGATGGCCTGCCGGCACTCCGCCGCGTCGTACAGGCCGACGTATCGCACGTCGTCCCGGCCCGCCGCCCAGGCGGTCACCTCCGGCTCCAGCGGCCCCGCGCCGGCGATCACGAGCGGCACGCCCACACCGCCGCCGGCGGCGATCTCGTCCCACGCGGCCATGAGCAGCCGTACGCCCTTGGCCTCCGCGAGCCGGCCGAGATAGAGCAAGTGCTCGCCGTTGCCCGCTCGGCGGACGTCCGGGTCGGGCACGAAGTTGTGCTTCACCGCCAGCCGCTCGGCCGGCATACCGGCCCGCACCAGGACGTCGCGCTGCGCCGCGGAGATGCAGAAGAACCGCTCCACGCCGGACCACCACCGCCGCCGGTTGACCGACATGCTGACCGCGAGCGGCACCGTCGCCAGCCGGGAGTTCCGGTAGCAGCCGTGCCGGACGGCGGGCAGCGGCGTGGACCCGACGCACTCGGCGCAGGGCCGGCCGTCCCGCTGCAGCGTGCCGGGCGGGCAGACCTGGGTGTAGTTGTGCAGCGTGGCCACGGCGGGCACGCCGGCGTCGGCGCAGGCGGCCAGCACTGCCGGCGACAGGAGCGGGAAGACGTTGTGGACGTGCACCACGTCCGGCCGCTCGGTGCGTAGTCGGGCGGTGAGCTCCGCACGGACCGCCGGGTTCCACGGCACCAGCAGTGGTACCGCGGCCTTGCCCAGCAGGGACCGGGCGGCGATGTCGTCGCTGCGCCGCTCGAACACCTCGACCCGGTGGCCGGCCCCGCGCAGCAGCGCCACCTCCTGGTCGACGACCTTGTTCTCCCCGCTCGGCTGCGCCGAGGCGTAGCGGTTGTGCACCGCGAGGATGTGCATGCTCAGGTCACCTCCGAATCCGGGGCCCATCGCGGGACGCGTCGCCGACGGACTTCTCGCGTCGGACGGACCTCGGGCGTGACGTCGGGTGTCGCATGGACGTCGGGTGTCGCATGGACGTCGGGTGTCGCACGGACTTCGGGCGTCGCACGAACGTCGGGTGTCGTACGGATTTCGGGCGTCGAGAGGGGAGTGGCCGCGCCCGGTGCCGGTGTCGCCAGCAGCGAGGCGGCCAAGGCCAGATGCAGCAGATACGGCGAGGCGTCGCCCAGCCCGGCCTCGGTGTACGACGCGATCGCGCAGTAGCTGATCAGGAAGATCGCGCAGGCCCTCGACAGCGACGGCGGCCGCAGCAACGCGACGCCGCCCAGCACGATGATGAACGCCGCGACCAGGGCGACGCCGATCACGCCCTGCTCGTTGAAGACGGCCAGCCAGCTGTTGTCGATCGGCAGCCCGCCGAACGACTTGTCGCCCAGGCCCACGCCGAACAGGTACTCCGTGGTCGTCCGGGGCGCTGCCAGCAGGGCGTTCCAGACCTTGGCCCGACCGGTGAGGCTGGAGAAATTCTCCTGGCTCTGTCCGCGCAGGAACCACGCCTGCAGCAGCGAGCCGAGCGCCACCGCGGCCACCGCGGCGCACAGCACCGCCCAGCCGAAGAACCGGCGGGCGGCGGCGCTGGTCAGGACGAGCGAGCCGATCGCCAGCGCCAGCCCGAGGAGCAGGCCGAGTGTGGCCGTCCGGGTATGGGTCAACGCGAGCAGGACGAGTGACGGCACGATGACCACCACCGCACTGGTCCTGTCGGTCCGGCCGCCCAGGACGAGCAGCACGGTGAGCCCGATGATCACCGCGGCGTACTGTCCGATCTGTGGCGGGGTGAGCGGCCACAACGCGCCGACCAGCCGCCCGCCGTAGAGGTCGGGCAGGGCCATGCCCGGTGAGACGACCAAGCCGGCGGCCACCGACCCGAGTACCGCGAAATACATCCGGATGTGGTGCCGGACGAACGTCAGACCGCCGTCCCACCAGCGGCTCAGCAGCCACAGCGTGCCGACGAAGAGAGCCAGCCGGAAGCAGCGGAACAGCGCGCCGAACCCGGACTCCAGATGCACGCTGGAGATCACGCTCTCCACCAGCAGCAGGGTCAGCAGGAACACATAGGCGCCGGCCCGGATGCGCAGCCGGAGATTGACCGTGAGCGCCAGCGCGAACGCGGCGACCAGTGCGCCCATGGTGACCATCTGGATGAGGGAGCGGGGCAGCGGGACGATGGTCTTCGCCCCGGCGGAGCCGAGCGTGTTGAGGACCAGCAGCCCCCAGACCGTCCCGACGATCTTCGGCGTGCGGGAGGTGCGGTCGGTGCTCATCTCAGTGTGGGACGCGTGGTGGGTGCTCATCTCAACCACCGTCCCCTGCACGGAAGGTGCTGCCCGCGTCCTGCTGGTACGGCGTGCCCTGCCACTGACCGGAGTCGAGTATCCGGCTCGGGTCGTGGACGACGAATGTCCACGGTCCGACGTAGACGTTGTCGTGCCAGCGGTTGTGCTGCTTGAGGGTGATCGCCTCGGCCACCCGCTCGCCCTGGTACGGCGACCAGTCCGGATAGGTGCCGTAGTTGGCCAGCACCGCCATGCGGTCGCACTTCACCGTGCAGCCGACGACGGACTTGTCCAGCACGAACCGGTTGCCGTGGATGTCCACCCGCTGGGTCTTCCACCGGCAGTCGGCGTAGAGCGGTGCGGTGGCGATCGCCGGCTGTGCGCAGCGGTCGGTCTTCTTCACCAGCAGGGTGCAGTCACCGGACGAGGTGTTGGCCGGGCTGTTGCAGAACCGGTCGGCGTTTTCCCACAGGGTGATCCCGGACCAGTTGTTCTCCAGTACGTTCCGGTAGATCTCGATCTTGTCCGTGCGGGCCCGGATCCGTGGTTCGCCGCCGGACTCGGACAGATAGACGGTCGCGAACGGGAAGTTGTCGCCGCGGTCGGCGTACCTGCGGCCCTCGACCCAGTTGTTCCGCCGGATCGTGTTCTTCCGGATGACCGCGTTGTAGCTGGTCTCGTAGATCAGCGCGGCACCGTCGTTGGCTTCGAGCACGTTGTTCTCGATGAGGAAGTCGTTGTTGTCGGTGTCCGCCCACAACCCGGTTCCGCGGTTGTCGTGCACCCAGTTGCCGCGTATGTCGGCGCCGTTGACGGCCCAGAACTTGACGCCTCCGGTGCAGCCGCAGCCCGGCCGCCGCCGCTCCCAGTCGTCCTTGTTGTTGCCCACGATCTCGTTGCCCTCGACCACCAGGCCGCTGATACGGCCGGTGGCCTTGTACGCGTTCATGCCGTACTGACCGTTGCCGCGCAGGCAGTTGGCGCGGACACGCTGGCGGGCACCGGCCATCAGCCCGGCGCCGGAGTTGTTCTGGATCGTCGCGTGCTCGATCACCCATCCGTCGGCCGAGTCATGGTTGACCACACCCTCGTCACGCGGCGCGACGAAACCCTGCACGGTCAGATAGCGGATGGTGACGTCGCGGGCGGTGCCGCCGAACGCGTACTGGTTGGTCTTCCGGCCGTCGAGCACGGCGCCCGGCGCGCCGAGGTAGCTGTCCCCCTCCTTGGGGATGACCTGGGCGTAGCGGTTCGAGTCAAGCCTGTGCTTGCCTGGTCGGAGCCAGAACGTGGTGTGCGGGGGGCTGCTCTTGGTCTTCGCCGCCAGGTCACCGGCCACCGCGGGGTCGACCGTCACCGCGCCCGCCGGCGCCTTCGACGGACCGGCCGCGGGATCGGCGCACACCCGGGCCACGGACGTGGCGGGCGCGGCGGCCGGCTTCGGCCGCGCGTCCGGCGTGCTCTCACAGCCGGTCGCCGCCAGCAGGACCAGCGCCAGCGGTGCCGCCGGTAACGCCCAGTACCGCCACTTGATCTCCAAGCCTCCTCCCCCCTAGCCGCAGAACGTGAGCACGGTGGTGAACTCCCCAGACAGCGCGGTGCCGTCGGCGAAGCCGGTGCCGATCAGCGTTGTGGTGGGTTCCTTGCGTCCGAAGCCGGGGGAGTACCAGCCCAGCGGTGGGTCAGTCTCGCCGCGATGCGCCCGCCAGTTCAGTTGTCCGGGCAGGTCGAGCGCCGCGGAGCGGTCCTCGCCGTCCCGGGTCCAGGTGAGCACCGCCCGGTGCCCCACCAGATCCGCGGCGATCGCCGGGCCGAGGTGGAACGCCAGGCGTACGGCCCGGCGCGGGCCGCGCACCTCGTCGACCACCCTCAGCTCCCGGCTCGCGGCCGTCAGCTCCACGCGGCGACGGTGCACGGACTGCTGGTAACCGTCGTGCTCGGCGCACCAGCGGGCCGTCCCCCCGTCGACGGAACCGGAGGTGTCGGCGACCAGGACGCGGCTGCGGGCATGCCGGGTCCACAGGAACGGGCCGCCGGAGACTGACTGGTCACCGCCGTCCAACTCCAGGGTGTTGTGGCCCAGGGTCGACCGGAAGTACTGCCGCCACTCGGGCTGCCCGTGGTAGCAGAACGTCCCCGGGTCGGCGAGAACGTCGACCCCGTCGTGCCGGACCTCCACGGACAGCGCGTCCGCGTGAGCGTGCGCGGCGATGGACAGGAATCCGTGCGGACCGCCGTCGCAGCGGCACCAGATCTCTCCCGCGTCTCCCGCGTCTCCCGTGCCTCCCGTGCCTCCCGGACCGCGCAGGATGGTCATGCCCGCGTCGGCGAAATGGTCCGGTCGGCTCGCCGGGCGGGACACGGCCGGTGCGGTACCGCTTTTCGCGTACGGCCGGATGAGCGCGGCCAGCAGCGGGGTGCGCACATCGGTGCCGGTCACCGCCGGCCACCAGGCGAGCCGGCCGAACACGGCGTCCCCGGTGGCCAGCAGCGAGCCCCAGCGGTCGGTGCCGCCGCCGTCCACGATCAGACCGTGCCCGTCGTCCGCGTCCCCCTGGCGGGGTGGCCGTAGCCGGTTGTCCACGACGGCCGCGAGCGCGTCGGTCATCCGCAGCAGCACCAGCCGGACCGACGCGGGGACCGGTACGCCGGCGGTGTCCGCCTCGGCCACCGCGGCCAGGCCGAGCTCCAGCACCAGTCCGTGATACTCGGTGGCCAGCTCGCGGTTGAGGCCGGAGCCGAAGGTGTTGCTCCGCAGCTGCCGCTCAAGGGACCGCAGCGCGTCGGCGCGCCAGCGCGCCGAGGAGGGGAACCACCTGAAGGCGCAGGCCGCGGCGAACTGCCCGGCGGCCTCGGCGATGATGTGGTTGTTCGCCGAAGAACCCCGGCTGGGGAAGGCGGCCAGCCAGCGCTGGTGGTGCCAGATCTGGTTCAGCGCCACCGGGTTGTCCTCGAACAGCCCGGTCACGCCGGGCCAGCCGTCGAGCAGCCGGCGGATCCACACCCAGGACAGCAGCCGGATCCCCAGCTCGATGCCGCTGGTCCAGTGCACTCCGCGCAGCGGCGCGTTGGCCGCCCACCACGACCGCAGGTGCTCGGATATTCGCTCGGCGTACCGCTCGTCCCCGGTGATCGCGTAGGCGGCGGCGAGCACGGTGAGGTACTGATGCCGGGACAGCTCCCAGATCTGCTTGATGTCCCCGACCACGTCCTCGTTCCGGTACGGCACGTCGAAGGCGTAGCCCCACGGCGCCCGGCGCCCGGTCTTCGGGTCGTACCACCAGTCCGGGTCGGCCAGATCGTCGCGGTCCACCCCGAAGTACTCGGCGTGCCCGGCCATCAGCCGGTCCGCCTCGGCGACGAGACGTTTCGCGGCGTCCGGCGGCACCGCGGCGATCGTCCCCGCGGGCAGTACCGCGGTGAACCGGGCGCCGGTCACGCTCGGGCAGCCCGGCCGCGCCGAGCGCCACCGCCGCCTGCGCACCGCGTCGCCGACCCGGCCGCCGACCTCCCGCGGCCCCATCCGGGACAGCCGCCGCAGGTACCAGCCCGCACTCCCCGCACTCCCCGAGCTCACCGTCATCGCGCCGTCGCCAGCGTCACCGGAGCGCCGCCGGCCAGACCGGCCTGCACGGCGAGGGTGGCCGCCGTGGTGGAGACCAGCGACTCCAGCGGCACCGGCATCGGTGCGCCGGTCCGCACGGCCTTGACGAACGCGGCCAGTTCGGCGGACTGGCCCTTGTCCCGGGCCTTGGGCAGCCGCGAACTGACCCACCGCTTACGGCTGTACACCGAGGCACGGACGAAGTCGTCGAGCCGCAGCACCTTGCCGTCCGCGACCAGGTCCAGCGTCTCCTTGGGGAAGCCGGGTGCGCCGGTGGTGACGTAGCTGATGGTGGCCGTGGACCCGTCCGGGTAGCGCAGTACGACCTGCAGATCCTCGTTGCCGGACGCGGCGACCGCGTACACCGAGACTGGATCGGCGTCGAGCAGCCAGCTCGCCGTGTCGATGAAGTGTCCGCCCTCGCCGGCGAACCGCGAGCCCTCGGTGCCCTGTTGGAGGTACCAGCTGCCGTGCGCCAGCCGGCCCGCGTTGACCAGATAACGCAGGCTTGCCGGACCGGTCCTGACGCCGAACTGCCTCTTTGCCTCCTGCAGCAGCGGCGCGAACCGTCGGTTGAAGCCCACCTGCAGCCGGTCGTTGCCGGACTGCTCCACCGCCGCGAGCACACCGGCCAGTTCGTCCTCGGTGAGCGCCAACGGCTTCTCCACGAACACCGTCTTTCCGGCCAGCAGCGCCCTTCGGGTCAGCTCGGCGTGCGAGCTGTGCCGGGTGACCACGAACACCGCGTCGACGGACTTGTCGCCGAGCACGGCGTCGAGATCGGTGGTCGCCTCGGCGAAGCCGAACTTCCGCTGCGCGTTGGCCGCGGACAACGCCGTCGTGGTGACGACGGTCGACAGCTCGACGCCGTCGCGCTGTGCCAGGTGCGGCAGCAGCATCGACGTCGCGTAGTTTCCGGCGCCTACGAACGCCAGCCGCACCGGCGTTCTGACGGCGGCCCGGGCTGGGGCGGGCGCGGAACCGCTGCCTCGCTTCACCGCGGGCACGGCCACCGCCGGGGTCTGAGCCTCAGCAGCTTGGTCGGGGTGCTCGGGGTACCGGAACAGCACAGCCACGGCCTTCAGTTCGCCGTCCTTCAGACGCCGGTACGTCTCGACGGCGTCACCGAAGTCGGCGATGTGGGAGACCAGGGGCTCCACGTCGACGCGCCCGCGGGCGACGAGGTCCAGGAAGCACGCCAGATTGCGGCGCTCGGTCCAGCGCACGTAGCCGATCGGGTAGTCGCGCCCTTCGAGCTCGTACTCCGGGTCGTAGCGCCCGGGGCCGTAGCTGCGGGAGAACCGGACGTCGAGCTCTTTCTCGTAGTACGCGTTCCACGGCAGGTCCAGGCGGCACTTGCCGATGTCGACGACCCGGCCGCGGTCCCGGCTCAGCCGCGCGGCCAGCTCGACGGGCTGGTTGCTGCCGCCGCCGGCGGCCAGATACACCTGGTCCACGCCGTGACCGCCGGTGAGTTCGGCGACCGCGGCTTCCACGGCCGCGGAGGCGGGATCGCCGCAGGCCGCGGCGCCCAGGCGCTCGGCGAGCTCGCAGCGCACCGGGTCGGGGTCGACGCCGACGACGCGGACTCCCGAGGCGGCAAGGAGTTGCACCACCAACTGCCCGATCAGCCCCAGGCCGATGACCAGCGCCACCTCGCCGAGCTGTGGCTCGCCGCGGCGGACGCCCTGCAACGCGATCGACCCGACGGTGCCGAAGGCCGCGTGCCGCGGCGCGAGACCGTCCGGCACCGGGGCGTAGAGGTTCTTCGGCACCCAGTTCAGCTCGGCGTGCAACGCGTGCTCGTTGCCGGCGCAGGCCACGAGGTCGCCGACCTTCACGTCGTCGATCCCGGCGCCGACCTGCTCGACCACCCCGCACAGCGAGTAGCCCAGCGGCGTGTAGGAGTCCAGCTTGCCCATCACCTTGCGGTAGGTGGCGGGTACCCCGTTGGTGGCCACGCTCTGCATGACCTTGGCCACCTGGTCCGGCCGGGAGCGGGCCTTGCCCAGCATCGACATGCCGGCCTCGGACACCTTCATGAGTTCGGTCCCGGTGGATATCAGCGAGTAGGCGCTGCGGACCAGCACACCGCCCGGCTTGCATCCCGGCACCGGCACGTCGAGCACCGCCAGCTCGCCGCTCTTGTAGTTCTGTACAACCTGTTTCACCCGAAGTCCCTTGTCTCTGCGCCTGTCTCTACGCCGTCTGGTCTGTCTTCTACGCCGTCGAGGGAGAGTTCTGGCCGGACCCGGAGGTCGCGCCGCGATACCAGTACTCGAGGGTCAGCACATGCCACAGATGTTTGGAGAAGTCCCGCTGCCCGGCGGCGTCCTCGGCGACCATGCGCTGCAGCGCGTCCCGCCGCAGGAGCCCTGAATTGACGAGCACGCCGTCGTGCACCACCTCGCGCACCAGGGGTGCCAGGTCCCGGCTCATCCAGGCCCGCAGCGGGGCGCTGAACAGGCCCTTGGGCCGGTACACGATCTCCCGGGGCAGGATCGAGGTGGCCGCCTCCTTGAGGACGGCCTTGCCCTGCCGTCCGACGATCTTGCGATCACCGGGCACGGCGAACGCCGCCTTGACCACCTCGACGTCCACATACGGCACCCGCACCTCCGTCGACGCGGCCATGCTCGACCGGTCCGTGTAAGCGAGGTTCAGGCCCGGCAGGAACATCCGGGCGTCGCCCAGGCACATGCGGTTGACGAAGTCGTCGAGGTCGTTGTCCTCGTAGACATCGGCATGCTCGGTCAGCACGTCCTCGACCGCCGGGGCCAGGTCCGGATCGACCAGGGCGAGCAACTCGTCCCGGTCGTACATGGTGTAGCTGCGCCGGAACGCGGTCTCCTCCGGCAGATCGGCGAAGGAGAGGAACCGCTTCGCGAAGCGCACCGACCGGTACCCCCGGCGGGCCGTGGCCACCGGCAGCCGGTCCACCGCCCTGGACAGGCCGCGCCGCAGGGGCCGCGGGACGCGCTGGTAGCGCAGCGCGATCAGGTTGGCCAGGTGCTTGCGGTAACCGGCGAACAGCTCGTCGGCACCCATCCCCGAGAGCATCACCTTGACCCCGGCCTCCCGGGCGGCCGAGCAGATCAGGAACGTGTTGATCGCGGCGGGATCGCCGATCGGCTCGTCAAGGTGGTACGTCATCTGCGGCAGCAGGTCGAGCACATTCGGAGCGATCTCGATCTCCTGGAGATCGACGCCGAACCGCTCGGCCACCCGCCGGGCATAGCGCAGGTCGTCCGGCATCGCCTCGAACCTGGCGTCCTCGGCGCGGAACCCGATCGTGTACGCGGAGATCCCGGGCCGGTCGCGGGCCGCCAGCGCGGTCAGATAGCTGGAGTCCAGCCCGCCGGAGAGGAAGGTCGCCACGGGTACGTCGGAGAGCAGATGGCGGCGGGTCGACTCCTCGACGACGGCGGCGACATCCGGCTGCTCGCCGCCCCGGGCCCGGTCCCGGGCCTCGGCGGCGACGTCCCTCAGGTGCCAGAACCGGCCGCGCTCCACCCGGCCGTCGGGCCGGCACCTGAGCCAGCTCCCCGGCGGCAGCTTCTCCGCCTCGCGGAACGCGCACCGTGAGTCCGGCACCCAGTAGTACAGCAGCGAGGCCACCAGCGCCGCATGGTCCACCTGCAGCGACCTGCCGGTCACGGCGGCGAGCGCCTTGAGCTCGGAGGCGAACACCAGACCCTCGCCGCGCCGCAGCAGGAACAGCGGCTTGATGCCGAGCTGGTCGCGGGCGAGCACCAGGTCACCGGTGCGCTCGTCGAAGATCCCGAACGCGAACATACCGCGCAGCCGGGGCAGGCAGTCCGTGCCCCAGCGCCGCCAGGCCTCGAGGAGCACCTCGGTGTCGGAGGTACCGCGGAAGCGCACCCCGGCGGCTGCCAGTTCGGCACGCAGCTCGGGCGCGTTGTACAACTCGCCGTTGTAGGTCAGGACGAGGCCGCCCGAGACCATCGGCTGGGCGCCGGTCTCGGACAGGTCGATGATGGCCAGCCTGCGGTGCCCGAGGTGTACTTCGCCGTCACCGGCGGGGTGGCTGTAGCGGCCCGCCCCGTCCGGGCCGCGGTGGGCGAGGGTATCGGTGAGCCGGTCGGTCACGGCCTTCCCGTCCGGCCACCGGTAAGTGCCTGCGATGCCACACATGTACTACCGCGCCTCCTGGTCGCTGTCCGGGACCCGTGCCGCCGGCATCGGCAGCCGCTCCGTCCCCCGTCGGCCCTCCCCCACTGCCTGAACGGCGTGGGAGGTACCGCCACCGTTCTGCCGGGCCGGCCGCTCGTTCTGGCCGCGCAGCGCGGTGTGCGGCCCGTCCCACAGCGTGCCGTCGGTCCGGTCACGCGGATCGGGGTCGATCAGCACCACACCGATCACCACAATGCGCTGGTCCGAGAGCTGCCGCGCCACGGTGTGCAGCCATGCGGCGCTGCCGTGCCCGGCACGCACGACGAGCACGGTCCGAGTGCCGAGGTACTGGAGGTCGGTCCACGCCGTGCCGGGCGTCACCGAGCCGACGCCGAGCCGGAGTTCCTGATGCGACAGGGCCGCGGCACGTTCGCCGCCGACCACGGTCGGGTCTCCCGGTTGTGGGCGGCGCCTGGTGAGCTGCGAGCCGGGCAGACCGTCGATGACGGCCACGGGGCCGTCCGCCGCCAGTGCCCTGGCGAGGTCCAGGGCGATCACGCTCGCGCTGCGCGCACAGCCCAGTTCCAGCAGCGACACCGGTTCCGCGGAGCCGCGTACGGTGCGGGCCAGGGACACCGTGAGCCGTTCGCGTGCCGCCCGGACCCGTCGGCGCCGGAACAGCCTGGGCGACCGGCGGGGCAGCTCCGCGAGTACCGAGGCGCCGAGGTGCGCCGCGATCTCCCGGCGCAGCACGGGGCGGTCGGCCACCACCGTGCCGACCGCGGCCACCGCGAGCCCGAGGAAGAGCCCGAGAACGAGCCCGATCACGGCATCGGTGGCGGCGGTCCTGGGCAGGGAGTGCTGCAGTGCGTACGGGGCGTCCACGATCTGTGTGCCGGCCACGAGCTGGGGCGTGCCGATGCCCGCCTCCGCGGCGCGCTGGCCGAAATCGGTGATCCGTGAGGTGAGTTCGGCCCGGCGGGCGAAGAGCGACTCCAGGTTCGACGCCTTCGCCCCGCTCTCCTGTGATCCGTCTCCGATCGCCTTGTTGACCTGGGCGAGTTCCTCCCGCAGCCGGTCGCGTTGGGCGAGCAGGGCCTTGGCCTCGGCGTTCGCGGCTTCCTGAATCCGCCTCACATGGTCCGCGACGAACGCATCGGCCACCGCCTTGGCGCGGGCCACCGCTTCCGCGTCGCTGTCACCTGTCGCCGTGATCTGCAGCACGTTGTTGGTCAGGCCGATACCGCTGTAGGCCTGCATGAAGTCCTCTGGCTTCTCCGAGGACCCGAGGGACCGCAGGGCCTTGCCGGCGATCCGCGTGGTGTGCAGCAGTGCGACATCGGTGCGGATCAGCGTTCCGGGGTCGTTCGGCTGGTCCGCCTGATGGGCGACCAGCACCTTGGTCACCGCGGTCGGCGGCGGCGGCATCAGGACGGCCAGCGCCGCGCCGACGACCAGCCCCAGCAGCGCCATGGAGCCCCAGAGGCGGCGCCGCCTTCGCACCGCCACCACCAGCGCCTGCAGGTCCAGCAGCGGAGCGGCGGCCGACTGCTCCGGGGTCGAGCTCGTCGTCACACCGAACCTCCCGTCGCGTCGCTGCGCACCGCGAGCGCCGGTGCGGCGTCGTCCGGAGGAGGGGCGGCGGGCCGTGCCGGACGGGCCCGGACGGTGCCGGCGACGACGACGCCGACCACCTCATGCCCTGCGTCCGTACACGCCTCGGCGATGCCGGCGAGCTCCCCCGCGGTCCAGCTGCCCGCGCTGAGCACGACCAGGGCACCGGACTCGGTGTCGCGGTCCGGCACCATCGGCTGGGACACCGAGACCCCCACCACCCGCAGCATGGGGTATCCCCTGCTCGAAGAGCTCGGGGAAGGATCGTTCCCGGCCTCGGCGGCGAGCTGTCCGGCGGCCCGGCGGGCGGTCTCGTCGCCGTCCGGTACGACGACCAGCAGCCGCAGGGGGGCCGGAAGCCGGTCCCGGAGGCGGGCGTACACCCGCCGGTAGCGGATCCGCATGCTGGTCTCGTCGCCCGATGGCCGCGGGGTCGGTATGTCCCACCGGGTGTCGACACCCAGCATGCGCTTCATCAAGGCACGCGGGCGGCGGCCTCCTGGCCGGTGCCCGGGCCGTTCATCAGGCACGTCGACGGTGCCCAGCAGCACCGAGCCCAGCGCTGCGGCGATCTCCGGTTCGGTGCGCAGCCGACGGCTCATCCGTGCGGCGGCGAGATGGCCGATGACCGCGAGCAGGAAGAACAGCAGTGCCCCGGCGACGATGAGCTGCATCCTGGTCGGCGGTGCCGTGCCGGTCGGCCGGGCCGCCGACCCCATGACGACCATGTTGGCCTTGTTCGTCGCCGGGCCGGCCTGGTCCAGCTTCTTCATGGCCTCCGCCAGGGTGGTACGCAGCTTCTCGAGCTCGGTGCGGGCCTGCACGCTCTCCACGGTCTGCCCCGGACCGGCCGCATCGGCCAGGTCGGTGATGCGGCGGTTGGTCTGCACCACCTGCTGCCGCAGCGCTTCGAGCCCCGCCGCCGCGTCGGGGTCGGTGTTGTCGCCCGCGATCCGCGCGGCGAAGGTGACGAACTGCTGGGCCGTCTGGTCGGAGAGTTTCTGCGCGCGCTCCGGGGTCTCGGCCGTGCCCGAGATCTTGATGATGTTCCCGTCGGCGGCCGTGGCGCTCACCCGGGTTCGCAGCTCGCTGCCGCCGACCCCTCTCCAGCCCAGCGCGGCGGCCACGCGGTCGACCACCGCCGAACTGGTCGCGACCTGCGCCTGGGTCAGCAGCTCGCGCTCCTCCCACTGCCCCGACAGCAGTACCGAAGCCGACGTCGTGTAACGCGGCGGGAACAGCAGAGAGGCGCCGTAGCCGACGAGCGCACCCACCACGGCGAGGATGGTGAGCAGCCGCCAGCGCCGACGGAAAATCCGCCCGATCGTGACCAGGCGTATCGTGTCATCGCTCAATGGTGCGGCCTCCTCCCCGCCCGGTCCGGGCCGCCCGCCGATAACGGAGCGTGGTCACGGCAGGCAGCGGCGTAGGCGGCGAGCAGCGAGCGCTGGGAATTCCGCCAGGAGAGCGGCCCGTTGATCCGCTCCTGGCCGATCTTGCCCATCCGGGCCCGCTGTTCCGGATCGTCCAGCAGCAGCGCGATGAGCCCCGCGAACTCGCCCTCGTCGTCGGCGGGCGCGTACACAGCGGCGTCACCGGCGGAGACCCGGGCCTCCCGGAGGTCGAACGAGACCATCGGCCGGCCCATCACCATGTACTCCAGGACCTTGTTCATGGTCGACACATCGTTGAGCGGATTGTGCGGGTCGGGGGAGAGGCACACGTCCGCGGTGGACAGGTAGCGCACCAGGTCGGCGTCCGGTATGCGCCCGGTGAACTGCACCTGCTCCGAGAGCCCGAGGCGCCGGGACAGCTCCACCATCGCGTCGAAGGTGTCGCCGCCGCCGACGAACACCGCGTGCCAGTCGGTCCGCCCGAGCTCGTCGCGCAGCTTCGCGAGGGCCCGTAAGGCGTAGTCGACGCCGTCCTGCGGGCCCATGACGCCGAGGTAACACAGCAGATGAGGCTTGCCGCGCTTCAGCTCGGGCTCGGGCGGTACGGGGTGGAACCGGTCGATGTCGGGCGCGCTGCGCACCACGAAGACGTCCTCCGGCCGCCGGCCGCCACGGCGCACCGCGACGTCCCGGTAGCTCTCGTTCGTGGCGAGGACGATGTCCGCGGCCCGGTAGGTCCGCCGTTCCAGCGCGCACACGGCGCGGTAGAGCAGATCTTCGCCGCGGCCGAACCGGGAGAGGTACAGCTCGGGCACCAGGTCGTGCTGGTCGAAGACGAACCGCGCTCCGCGCCGCTTCAGCCACAGGGCCGGCAGGAACAGCAGGTCGGGCGGGTTGCAGGCGTGGACCACGTCGACCGGGCCGACCTTCCGGGCCAGCCGGAGCGTGTGCCACAACGCCGATCCGTACTCCCGCAGATAACCGGCGGGCCCTCCGGTGGCCGCGCGCAACGGGTAGCGGTGGATCCGCACCCCGTCGATCTCCACCTCGGGTTCCGTGTCCCGCTTGCTCCCCTGGGGACAGATGACGTGCACCTTCCAGCCCGCGTCGCGCAGCGTCGTGCACTCCTGCCACACCCGCCGGTCGAACGGCACCGACAGGTTCTCCACCAGGATCAGCGCGCGCCGGCCCCGCCGGCCGCCGTCGGCGTTGTCACCGGACGATGTGTCAGTAGATGATGTGTTACCAAACGATGTGTTGTCAGGCGATGTGTTGTCAGGCGATGTGTCACCGAACGATGTATTACCAAGCAAGGCCCATGTACCCCGGTTCGGCCCGGCGCGCCTCGGCGTCGGGAAGGCGGATGAGGTCGACTATCACCGGGCCGTCACCGTGGGGCAGCGCCGCCAGCACGGCCGGATCCCTGGTGCCGACCAGGCACACCTCGGCGTGTTCGAGCACCTCGTCGACGGAATCCGCGAGTAACTGCGCGAGGTGCGGCAAGCGGGTCTGGATGTACTCGCGGTTCGCGCCGAGCAGCCGGGAGAGGCTCACATGGGCGTCGTAGATCTTGATGTCGTACCCCTTGCCGAAGAGCCTCTCCGCCAGTTCGACCAGCGGGCTCTCACGGAGGTCGTCGGTGCCGGGTTTGAAGGACAGCCCGAACAGTCCGACCCGGCGCTTGCCGGTGCGCTCGACCAGCTCCACCGCGCGCTGCAGATGATCGGAGTTGGAGGGCAGCACATGGGCGAGGATGGGCACCGAGACGTCGGCCCGCTGCGCCGCGTGGACCAGGCTGCGCAGGTCCTTGGGCAGGCACGAGCCACCGAAGGCGAAGCCGGGCCGCAGATAGGCGGGGCTGATGTTCAGCTTGCGGTCGGCCAGGAAGACGTCCATCACCTGGTGCGAGTCCACCCCGAGCGCCTGGCACACCGCGCCCAGCTCGTTGGCGAAGCCGATCTTGAGGCCGTGGAACGCGTTGTCGGCGTACTTGATCGCCTCGGCCGTCGGGACCGGCACCCGGAACACTTCGCCGGGCAGGCCGTCGTACAGCGCCGTCACCGCATCGCCGCTTGCCGGGTCGAGCTCGCCGATGACGGTCTTGGGCGGGTCGAAGAAGTCCCGCACGCTGGTGCCCTCGCGCAGGAACTCCGGGTTGACCGCGACCCCGATGTCCGCCCCGGCCGTGCCGCCGACGTACTTCTCCAGGATCGGTACCAGCAGGTTCAGACAGGTGCCCGGGAGCATGGTGCTGCGGAACACGACGGTGTGCCGGCCCCTCTGCCCGGCCCCCTCGGCCAGCGCGGCGCCGATCTGCTCGGTGACCCGCTCCAAGTACGTGGTGCACAGGCTGCCGTTGGGCTCGGACGGCGTGCCCACGCAGACCAGCGACACCTCGCTGCCCATGACGGCCTCGCGGACGTCGCCGGTGGCGCGTAACGCCCCGGTCCGCACGACCTCGGCGATGAGCTCGCCGATCCGCTCCTCGACCACCGGGGCCTTGCCGTCGTTGACCAGGTCGACCTTCACCTGGTTCACGTCGACCCCGATGACCTCGTGACCCATGCTCGCCAGGCACGCGGCCGACACGCAGCCCACGTAGCCGAGCCCGAAAACGCTGACCTTCATGACGCGTTCCTCCCCCCAGACAGGCCCTGTGGGCCTGCGGTCCGCGCACCGACCGGACGACAACTCCCGCGCATCAGTCCGACCGGACGACAACTCCCGTGCATCAGTAGGCCCCCTGCCCGTAGAGCACCGCACGCAGCGTCTTCCACAAGATCACCGTGTCCAGGGCGAGCGACCAGTCCTCCACGTAGCGCAGGTCCAGCCGGACGGCCTCCTCCCACGACAGGTCGCTGCGTCCGCTGATCTGCCACAGGCCGGTGAGCCCGGGCTTGACCAGCAGTCGCCGCCGGATGTCCGGGCCGTACGCGGCGGACTCCTCCGGTAACGGGGGCCGTGGACCGACGAGCGACATCGATCCGGTGAGCACATTGAAAAGCTGCGGGAGTTCGTCGATCGAGTACCGGCGCAGCACTCCTCCGACCCGGGTCACCCGCGGATCCCGGCGGAGCTTGAACAGCAGACCGGCACCCTCGTTGCGGTCGGCCAGCTCGGCGCGTGCCCGGTCGGCCCCGGCGACCATGGTGCGGAACTTGAGAATGGTGAACTCGCGGCCGTCCTTGCCGACTCTTCGCTGGCGGTAGAACGCCCCACCCCGGCTGTCCACCAGGACGAGCAGCGAGACGAACAGCATCAGCGGAGCGAACAGCAGCAGCAGGACCGCCGCGCCCATCCGGTCGACGACCCCTTTGACCGCCCGGCGGCCCCCGGCGAAGGTCGGCATGCTGACCCGCAGCAGCGGGATCCCGAGCACCGCGTCGACGTGCAGCCGTGGGCCGGCCACCTCCATCAGCACCGGGGCCACGATCATCTCGGCGTCGCTGCCTTCGAGGTTCCAGGCCAGCCGCTGCAGCCGGGCCGGTGACCAGTGCGGGTCCGGTGTGACCGCGACGACACGGTAGCCGTCGCGGTGGACGTGGCCCGCGACGTCCGCCAGCCGGCCGACGACCGGCACTCCGTCCAGTTGGTCACCGTCGAGCCCGAGACCGTCCGTCGTGCACACCGCGTCCACCCGCCAGCCGAGGTGCGGGAACTTGCGGGTCCGGGTGATCAGGTCGCGTACGGTGGCCACGCTCCCGGCGGCGAGCACCGGTCTCAGGCACCGTCCTTCTTTGCGCTGTTTGTGCAGCCAGAGGCGCAGCAGATATCGCGCGGTCATGGTGATCAGCGCGATCGCGGGGATCGCGACGAAGATCCAGAGCTTGATATTGCGCGAGGTGAGGGCGATTCCGCCGAGCGCCAGTACGACGGTCGCCGTGAACAGTGAGCGTCCGAGCCGGCGGAATTCCTCGGCGCCCTGGCCGAGTACGGCCGGCGCCCACGACCGGCTCACCGCAAGCGCCCCGAGCACCAGCAGTTCGGTGCCGAAGGCGAGGATTCCCCACTTCTCGTGCCAGTTGGCCGCGTCCCGGGCCCCGAAGAACTGGCCGATCGCCGCCACCACGAAGGCGGTGGCCACGGTATCGCTGATGATCACGGTACGGCGGTACCGCTGCTCCCAGTCGATCGCGGGCCGGTTGATCTCCCCGTCCGCCAGATGCCCGCGCTCCGACGGAAACAGGCTGACTTGTCCCCCTTGCCGCACAGAACCCCCCAGGTTCCCAGTGGTTCGACGTGTTCGCCTCGCACTGTTGCTCCCCCCGGGAGGCCCCCGCCCCCCGCGCCGCGCTGTTCCTCCCCGTGGGAGGCCCCCACCCCTCCCCGCGCATGACGTTCCGGCTGTTTCAGAGCAATGTGAACAACCCACCCTGGCGGCATCGGACTCGTATGTCCTGCCAGACTCTCGAGGTGTGCGGGAACCCGTCGAAACCCCGGGTGCTCCCCGCACCCGAAGCCCCTTCTCGGGCTCCAAGAATTGATCACCCCCACGTCCGGCGCCGGGGACGCGACTACTTGTTCTCCGTAGCGCCGGACTTATAGATCATTATTGATCGCCTCATGTCCGAACAGCTGAAGCACCGGTCAATCTAGACCATGAAAGCCGGTATGAAGAGGGGGATGTATGTAATTTGTGCTGAACGTGTGAGGCTGGCTCACATTGATCGGTGACCGGCTGCGGGCGTCCTGACGCCACCCCCCGCGCGTTCCGGCAGCCCGCCCGGCCCCCGGGCGCGGCCTTCGCGCGGTGGTGATCGGCGAGCGATCGGCGAGCCGCGGCGGTCCTTCTGCGACGCCCGGTTCGGCGACAACTTCCCGTTGTTCGTGCACTACGGCGTGGTGCTGCGGGTGCCCGGGGCGGGCTGGGCGATCGACCCGGGCGGTCAGGAGCCGGCGCTGGGGGAGGGCGGGGCCGTGGAGTTGCGGACCACGAGATGGGTGCCGACCTCCATGTGCTCCATGAGCAGTTTCTTTCCTTCGACGAGGGTGAGCAGCGCGCGGGCCGCCTTCTGGCCCATGTCGTGCAATGGCTGGCGAACGGTGGTCAGACCGGGGAAGCTCTGCGCCGCCTGCGGGAGGTCGTCGAAGCCGACGACGGAGAAGTCCGTGGGCACGTGGAGCCCACTCGCCCGGGCGGCGTCGACGGCGCCGAGCGCCATCAGATCGGCGCCCGCGACGATCGCCGTGGGGGCGTGCTCGGCGATGATGCGGGTGGCGGTGCGGAAACCGCAGGCGTAGGAGAAGTCGCAGGAGACGACCATCCGCGTGTCCACCTCCAGCCCGGCCAGCCGCATCGCGTCCTCGAAGCCCTGGTAGCGGACGGACGTGCTGTCGAGGTCCTCCTCGCCGCGAAGGTAGGCGATCCGGGTGTGGCCCAGGTCGATCAGGTGCTGGGTGCCCTGGCGCATGCCGTGGTAGTTGTCGACGGTCAGCCGGGGCAGCGGCACGTCCAGGCGCAGGGGATCGATGATGACGCAGGGCAGGGACTGGCGGCGCAGCAGCTCGACCGTCTCGTCCTCCAGGACCGGCGCGATCATCAGGACGCCGTCGACGAGGCCGCGGCCCAGGAACTCGATGCGTGGTGCATCGTGACAGGAAAATCCGGACATCGTTCACAGTCACCGCCGGTGATCCGGAACAATGGACCGACGATGACCTCGCCGACCTCCGACCCCGTCCCGCCGCCCGGATCCGAACCAGCCGCGCCCCTCACCGACTACACCCCCTTCGCTCACCTCACCGCTCCCAACGCCCCCCTCTACCGCCAGGTGATGCGTGCCTTCCTCGCCGCCAAGGAGCGGTTCGCGGTCCATCTGCGGCCCGAGGACGTCCACGCGGCCCTGGATGCCGCCACCCGGCCGGGTGACGTCGAGCCGGTGGTGAAGGCGCTCGACAGCCTCGTCGCCTGGGGGAACCTGCGGGCCGACCCCGACCATGCGCGGGTGACGGCGGTCGAGGATTTCTACCGCAGGCGGTTCATCTACCAGCTCACCCGGGCAGGTGAAGCCGCCGAGGCGGCGCTCGGGACGTACGACCAGGCACTCGGGCGGCGCGGGGAACTGCAGGCGGTCGCGCTGCACGACATCGTCACCCAGTTGCGGGCGCTGCTGGTGATCGCCGGCGAGGACCAGCCGGATCCTGCCAAGGCCCACATCGCGCTGGCCGTGCTGACAGCACGCTTCACCGACCTCGCGGACAACGCACGTGCCTTCATGGGGTCGTTGCAGCGCACCATCGATCTCCACGACATCGAGGTCGAGGCGTTTCTCGCGTACAAGGACCGGCTGATCCAGTATCTGGAGCGGTTCATCCAGGATCTCATCACGCTGGGCGGCCGGATCGCCCTGCTGATCGGGGAGTTGGAGGAGCAGGGGAAGGTGGGAGCGTTGCTGTCGCTCGCCGCCGACCGGGAGTCCGCCGACGCCGCTCCCGAGGACGCCGAGCACGCTCGGGCCACGGCCGAAGAGAAGTGGGCCGCGCGGTGGTCCGGGCTCGCCCGGTGGTTCGTATCGGGCGAAGGGCGCGAGTCGCAGGCCCGTCTGCTGCGCGGGCGTGCGCTCGGGGCGATTCCGCAATTGCTGTCCGTCGTACGCCAGTTGAACGAACGACGGGCCGGGCGGTCCGACCGCTCCGCCGACTTCAGCACGCTGGCACGCTGGTTCGCGCAGGCGCCGGACGACGCGGCACGGCACCGGCTGTGGCGGGTCGCGTTCGGACTGCACTCCTCCCGGCACCTCACCGTCGACGCCGACACCCTCGCCGAACGGACCGCCACACCGGAGCCGGCCTCGACCCCGTGGGCCGCGGCCAGCCCCCTGCGGATCAGCCCTCAGCTCCGCCGCACCGGAAGCTACGAACGCCGCGGCAAGCCACGCCGGGTGGCCGACCGGAGCGAGGCCAGACGCAGACTCGCCGAGATCGCAGCCCGGCAGACGGAGGAGAGCCGGCAGGCCCGGGAGCGGTTGGCGACAGGCGGACCGATCCGGCTGTCCCGGCTGGGCGAACTCGACCCGCCCGTCTTCCAGTTGTTCCTGCGCCTGCTCGGCGACGCCCTCGCCACCTGGCGACCGGGAATGACGACCACCACGGCGACCAGCGGGGACGGAACGATGGAGATCCGGCTGACCGCGCTCGACGACGGGCGCACGGCGGAAGTGCGCACACCCGACGGGGTGTTCCGCGGCCCCGACCATCTGGTCGACATCGTCGACCTCACGGCGGGCCACGACGGCCGGGTGACCGCTCCCGGTTCGGGGCAGCCTGCCGGCGTTTCGGGGCAGCCTGCCGCTGTTTCGGGAGAGTCTGCCGCCGACTTGGGAGAGTCTGCCGCCGTTTCGGGGCAGCCCGCCGCTGTTTCGGGAGAGTCTGCCGCCGACTTGGGAGAGTCTGCCGCCGTTTCGGGGCAGCCCGCTCCCGTCCGGGGGCAGCCTGCCGCCGTTTCGGGGCAGCGTGCCCTCGCCCCGGGGCAGTCTGCCGCCCTCTTGGGAGAGCCCGCCGTTTCGGGGCAGCCCGGCGTCGTCCCGGGAGAGCCTGCCGTCGTCTCGGGGCAGCCCGCCCTCCTCCCGGCACACCCCGCCCTCGCCCCCGTCCCAGGACGACCCGCCCCCCTACACCTCACCCCCCGGCTCACGGAGAACCCATGACCGCCTCCGTCACCGAGATCCTCGACGGCCAGCGCGAGGCCGACCTCCAGCGGGCCGCACGGGCCCTGCTCAAGGAGCCACTGCTCACCTTCGACGGGCCGTACGCCGACGAGTTCCGGCTGGTGCGACGGTACGCGGCGGAACTGCGCGGCTGGTTCGAACGCAACACCGGCTGGACCCTGCGCACGGACGCCGACGCCGCACGGCTGCGCAAGACACCGGGTACCCTCACCGACGCCGCACACCCCGCCCGCGAGGCGTCCAGGGCCGGGCTGCCCTTCACCCGCCGCCGCTACGTCCTGCTCTGCCTGACCCTCGCCGCGCTGGAGCGGGGCGAGGCACAGGTGGCCCTCGGACGGCTCGCGGAACACGTCGTGCTGGCCGCGGCCGACCCCGAACTCGTCGCCGCCGGGATCACGTTCACCCTGGAGCGGCGCGACGAGCGGCTCGACCTCGCGGCTGTCGTACGCCTGCTGCTGCGGCTGGGCGTGCTGCGGCGGGTGGCCGGAGACGAGGAGGCGTACGTCAGCGGCTCGGGGGACGTGCTGTACGACGTGCGCCGACGCGTACTGGCAGGCATGCCCGCCACCCTGCGCGGCCCCTCCCTGGTCGAGGCGGAGGACTTCGAGGAACGACTGGTGGAGATGACGGCGCCCACCGCCCTCGACAGCGACGAGCTGAGGTTCCGCGCCATCCGCTGGACGCTGACCCGCCGCCTCCTCGACGATCCCGTGCTCTACTACGCCGACCTGGCCGACGACGAACTCGCCTACCTCACCCGGCAGCGCGGCTTCATCACCGCACGTATCGGCGAACTGACCGGACTGGTTGCCGAGGTACGCGCGGAAGGCATCGCCATGGTCGATCCGCAGGACGACCTCACCGACGTACGCATGCCGGAACAGGGCACACACGGCCACATCACTCTGCTGCTCGCCCAGCACCTGGCCCGCGCCGACGGGCCCGTCACCCCCGAACAGTTGGCCCTGCGGGTACGTGAACTGGCCGCCGAGCACGGCACCTTCTGGTCGAAGACGGCCCGGGAACCGGGAGCCGAACCCGCCTTGGTGGAACAGGCCCTGACCAAGCTCGAAGCCCTCGGGCTCGCCGAGCGCACCGCACGAGGCGTCGTCGCGCGCCCCGCCCTGGCCCGCTACGCCGTCGGCGACGCCGTAGTCCGGCACACCGGCGATGCCGCAGGCCGGCACACCGGCGACGAAAGGTGATCCGCCCAGTGACCGCGCCGACCCCGACCCCCGTCCATCCGGCCCCTGCCCTCCCGTCCCCCGCCCTCCCCACCCCCGTCCCCGGCCGGTGGCGCCCCCTGCGGATCGGGCTCGTCGACCTGTTCCACTACGACGTCGAGGAGTTCTGGTTCCGCGACGGGCGGCTGCTGCTGCGCGGCAACAACGGCACCGGCAAGTCGAAGGTGCTCGCCCTCACCCTGCCGTTCCTGCTGGACGGCGACCTCTCCGCCCGCCGCGTCGAGCCCGACGGCGACCCCGGCAAACGCATGGAGTGGAACCTGCTCCTGGGTGGAGAACATCCGCACCCGGAACGGCTCGGCTACACCTGGATCGAGTTCGGACGGCTCGACGAGACCACCGGCGAGGCGCACTTCCGCACCCTGCTGTGCGGGCTGAAGGCCGTCACCGGACGCGGCATCGCCCGCCACTGGTTCGCCGTCACCGGCCAGCGCGTCCGCGCCGGACTCGACCTGCTGGACGCCACCGGCACCGCGCTGTCCCGCGACCGGCTCGCGGAGGCCATCGGCGGTCACGGCATGGTGTACGACACCGCCAGGACGTACCGCCGGGCGGTGGACGAGGCGCTCTTCGGGCTGGGGGAGCGGCGCTACGGCGCGCTCGTCGACCTGCTGATCCAACTGCGCCAGCCCCAGCTCTCCAAACGCCCGAGCGAAGCCGCCCTGTCCCGGGCGCTGACCGAGGCCCTGCCGCCCATGGACCAGGCGGTCGTCGCCGACGCGGCGGAGGCGTTCCGGTCGCTGGACGAGGAGAAGGAGGAACTGCGCGCCGCCCGTGAGGCCGAACAGGCATCCTCGGCCTTCCTCGACCACTACCGGCGCTACGCCCGCATCGCCTCCCGCCGCCGGGCCCGCCTGCCCCGCACCGAACACGCCCGCTACGAACACCTCCAGCGGGAACTCGGCAAGGCGCAGGCCGACCGGGACCAGGCCGTGGCGGACCGGGCGGAAGCCGAGGAGCGGGCGCGGACGCTCGCCGAGCGGGCGGCCCGGCTGAGCGCCCAGGACGCGGCACTCAGGTCCGGGCCCGAGATGCGCGACGCACGCGCACTCGACCAGGCGGCGGCCGACGCCTCCCGGACAGCCGCGGAACGGACCCGGTCCGACACCGACCGGCAGACGGCGTCCCAGGCACACACCCGTGCCCTCGGCCGGCTCACCACCGCGCGGAACCGGCTGACCGGGGCCCAGGAAGCACTGGACGACATCCGGCACCGGGTGTCCGACAGCGCGGCGGCGGCGCGGATCTGCGTCCCGCGCACCGAGGGCGCCCCCGTCACCTCCCTGCGCCGCGCGGCGGACGAGGCCACGGCGGCCAGACGGCGCGCCGTGGAGCACGTCGAATCCCTGGTGACCCGGGCCGAACGCGCCGAGGAGGCACGCACGGCAGCCCGGCTGCGCGCCGACGAGGCCGACGAGGAGGCCGTGCACAGCGCCGAGCGGCTGGCGGAGGCCGAGGAAGGCGTCGCGGAAGCGGGGCGCGCACTGGTCGCCGCCGTGCGGGAGCACCTGTCGGGCTGCGTGGAACTGCACGTGGAGGGCCTGCCCGGGGTGCTGGACGCGGTGCAGGGCTGGGCGGGCGGACTGAACGGCCCTCACCCGGCCCGCGCGGCGGCGGACGAAACCCACCGCCGGATGGCCTCCCGGCTGGCCG
Organism: Streptomyces sp. YIM S03343; assembly: GCF_054729195.1. Taxonomy (NCBI): domain Bacteria; kingdom Bacillati; phylum Actinomycetota; class Actinomycetes; order Kitasatosporales; family Streptomycetaceae; genus Streptomyces; species Streptomyces sp. YIM S03343. Next base: position 2,238,558 of record NZ_JBPUKX010000001.1, on the reverse strand, counting down.
ACCGGGCCGCTGCCCTCGACCACCGCCGGGCGGCGACGGCACAGCGCCTGCGGTCCGTCGCCGAGGAACTCACCGCCCTGGAGACGGGCGGGCAGCGCGGCCCCGCCGCACCCCACACCCGCGCCGCCGACGCCCGCACCCTGGCACTCGGGGCACCGCTGTGGCGGCTGGTCGACTTCCTGCCGCACGTGACCCCTGCCGAACGCGCGGGCCTGGAAGCGGCACTGGAGGCATCGGGGCTCCTCGACGCCTGGGTACGACCGGACGGCTCCGCGACGACGGCGGACGGCCACGACGTGCTGCTCGCCCCCTTGGACCCGTTCGATCCCCCCTTGGGCCCGTCCGATCCACGACTCGCAGGACAGCTCGCGGGCGGTCTCGGCCGCGCCCTGTGCCCGGCGATCGACCACGCCGACGTGCGGGCCGCCGCCGTGGGGGAGGACACGGTAGGGCGGCTGCTGGCCGCCATCGGCCTCGCGGACGGCCACGGTGACGGAGCACAGGAGCAGCACATCCCAGTGACCGGTGGCGGTGGCGGGAGCCACGGGACATGGGTCTCGACGGACGGACGCTTCCGCGTCGGGGCGCTGATGGGGAGCTGGGCCAAGGACGGCGCCCAGTACGTGGGGGACGGGGCCCGGGAACAGGCCCGCCGTGTCCGGATCGGCGAACTGCGCGACGAACAGCAGACGTTGGAGACAGAGCTGGAGCAACTTGCCGGGGAACAGCGTGCGCTGTCCGAGCGCCGCCGGGTGCTCGACGCCGAGCTGGCGGCCGTACCGGGCGACGACGACCTGCGCCACGCCCACGCACGGGTCGGCGCGCTGGCCGACACGGTCCACCGGACCCGTACCCGGCAGCGGGAGCGGGCCGCCGAACTGGCCCGCGCGGCAGGGAAAGCCGACCACGCCGCGGCCGAACTCGTAGAGATCGCAGCAGATCTGACCCTCCCTCGGGACCGGGACGGGCTGGGCACCGTACGACAGGCACTCGCCGATCACACCGCCCACCTCGCCGCGTTGTGGCCCGCGTTGCGCGAGCGCGCGGACGCCGGACAGACGGTCACCGAGGAGCAGGCCGAGACCGACCGGGCAGAGCAGCAAGTCGTCGAACTGGCCGGGCGTGCCACCGAGGCGGCGCGGCTGGCCGTCGCGGCGGACGAACACCTGCGCACGCTGCGCTCCACCGTCGGAGCGGCCGTCGCGGAGCTCCAGCGGCGGCTGGAGGAGACCGCGGCCGCCGTTGTGGCCTGCGAGACCGAACAAGAGCGTGCCCAGCAGAGCATCGGCGACGCCGACCGGCGGGCGAGCCACGCCGAGGGCCGTATAGAGCGGCTCGCCGAGGACGTCACGGACGCCACCGCCGCGCGCGAACGGGCCGTCGCGGCGCTCCAGCGCTTCGTGTCGACCGGACTGCTCGCCGTCGCCCTCTCCGACCTCCCCGTGCCGGACGACGACGGCGGACCGTGGGCGGCGACTCCCGCCGTGAGCCTCGCCCGTGCCGTCGAGTCCCGGCTCTCGTCGATCGACGACTCGGACGCCGCCTGGGAACGTGTCCAGAAGCGCCTGAGCGAGGAACTCGGCAGACTCCAGGACGCGTTGTCGCGGCACGGCCACACCGCGACGGCCCGCCCGAGCGAGGACGGCATGCGCGTCGACATCGTCTACCAGGGCCGGGAGCGGGCCGTTCCCGAACTCGCCGCGGCCTTGTCCACCGAAGTCGCCGAACTGACCCGTCTGCTGTCCGCGCACGAGCGCGAGATCCTGGAGACCCACCTGATCACGGAGGTCGCCGGGACGCTCCAGGAACTGATCGGGGCGGCCGAACGCCAGGTGCGCGCGATGAACCAGGAACTGGAGGAGCGCCCGACCTCGACGGGAATGAAGCTGCGCCTGTTGTGGCGGGCCTCCCGCAGGGCCCCGCAGGGGCTGGCCCAGGTCCGTGAGCGGCTGCGGCAGTCCGCCGACGCCTGGTCGCCGCAGGACCGGGCCGCCGTCGGCGCGTTCCTCCAGGAGCAGATCGCCCGCCGTCAGGCCGACGACAGCGTCGGTAGCTGGCAGGAGGACCTCGCCGCCGCCCTCGACTACCGTGCCTGGCACGAGTTCGGCGTCGAGCGCCATCAGCACGGAAAATGGGTCCCGGCCACCGGACCCGCCTCGGGCGGCGAACGCGTACTGGCCGCGTCCGTGCCCCTCTTCGCCGCCGCGTCCTCCCACTACGCGAGCGCCGCGGGCGCGTACGCCCCCCGCCTGGTCACCCTCGACGAGGCGTTCGCGGGAGTGGACGACGACTCCCGCGCCAAGTGCCTGGGGCTGCTGCGCGCCTTCGACCTCGACGTCGTCATGACCAGCGAGCGGGAGTGGGCCTGCTACCCGCAGGTCCCCGGTATCGCCATCGCACAGCTGTCCCGGGTCGACGACATCGCAGCCGTCCTGGTGACCAGGTGGGAGTGGGACGGCGCTGAGAGACGGCACGGCACCGAGCCCGGACCGCTCACCGGACCAACAGGGTCCGCGGGACCCGGCAGCGCCGGAGAACAGGATTCCCTGTGGAGGTGAAGGCGAACGTGGACGTGAACGTGAAGGGTGCGGCGGACCCGCCCATGCCACCACAAGACGACAAGCGGGTCGATACGGAACGCCTGGGACGATTGCTCGGAGACCCCGGTCTCGCCTGGCTCCTTGAACGACTTCGCCGGCGGATGGCCGAGGCCCGCCCGCTCACCGGCACGGTCACCCTGGCACACCCCGACGACCTCCAGCGCCGGGCTGCCGAGCGTCTGTTGGGGCGCGCTCCGAGCGCCGGGCGCTCTCTCACCGTCCGCCTCGAAGCGGTGGACACGGTCCTGCGCCGCTCCGGCGTCAGCCCCGACGGCCTGGATGCCGCCGTGGTGGCCCTGACCGGACCTGTCGCACGGCGCGCGGAGACGCGCGAAAGAGAGGCACAGGCATGGGAGGAGGCGCTGACGCCGCTGGCCGCCCTGAGTACCGAACTGCCCGACTGGACGGACCGCCTCCGCAGGGATGGTCTCGTACGACGCCTCGCCCGCACGCCGGAAGCAGCCGGACCGCTCGTGAGGGCCGCCGTACAGGCACTGCGCGAGCTGCCTGCGGTCCCCCCGACGTCACGGGCGGCGTTCGCGGCACGTCATCTCTCCGGTGCCCACGCTCTGGACGAGGGAACACCCCTCGCCACACTGGTCCTGTCGGGGATCCGCGCCCTGACGGGCTTCCCCGACGGCGCCGGAGCCGAGTGGCGCCGCGCAGCGTGGGCTTCGGCCGGCCTGCTCAGGGACGACGTGTCGTCCACCGTCCTGACCCTCAACCTCCGAGGCACACCGGCCCTCGACTGGATGGCCGACGAGGGCGAACCCGCGGTCCTGACATTGCGTTCCCTCACCCACCACGGCACGACAGGCATCACCACCGCCAGTGGAACCGTCCACGTGTGCGAGAACCCGGCCGTGCTGTCCGCCGCCGCCGATGCCTTGGGTCCGGCCTGCCCTCCCATGGCGTGCCTCCAGGGCCAGCCGTCGGCAGCCGCCCTCGCCCTGCTGCGCGCCCTGTCCGCGCGAGGAGCGGTACTCCTCTACCACGGCGACTTCGACTGGGGCGGAGTGCACATCGCCACGGTGCTGGGCCGCGGAGTCCCCTGGCGCCCCTGGCGCTACGAGACCGCCGACTACCGGAAAGCGGCGGCCGGAGCGACCGATCCCCAGCCCCTGACGGGCCCGGCCACCCCGACGCCGTGGGATCCACCCTTGGCCGCCGCGATGACCGAGCACGCAATACGCGTCGAAGAGGAGTCGGTCCTCGACGCTCTCCTCTCGGATCTGGGGAACGCGGCCCACTGAACCAGGTTTCCGAGCGGTCTTCCCGCTTTGTGGTGTGGCCCCAGCGTGGGCCTGATCGCCGTCAAGGCCGGGGTCGCCAACCACGTGGCCGTGGCTCATGCCCTGCGGGCGGCTGTGCCGGAGCGTCCCTGCGCGCCCCAGCGCATCCCGGCTCAGACGGTCCGGTAGCGGGTGGCGAGCGCCGTGCTCTGTGCCCCGAACGCGGCGAGGTCCGCACGGAAGACCGCGTCCAGGAGCCCCGCGTCCTCGACCCCCGGGGCGCAGACGGTCTCGCCCAGTTCGAGACCGCGCAGGCTGGCGGTGACGACGTCCTCGGGGCTCATCCGGGGGATGCCGCTCAGGTCCAGGCCCTGCCGCTCGTGGAACTCGGTGGCCACCACGCCCGGGCACACGACCTGCACACCGACACCGGTCCCCGCCAGCTCGGCACCGAGCGTCTGGGACATCGCGACGAGATAGGCCAGGGTCCCGCCGTAGACGACGCGCCGCGGCAGCTGGGAGTGCGGGGCGGGGCCGCTGAAGGCGATCATCCCGGCGATGGTGACGATGGTGCCCCGGCCGCGTTCCTGCATGCCGGCGACCGCGGCGCGGGTGAGGAGGGTGGGGGCGAGGACCTTGACGTTGACGAGCTCGGTCGCCTTGTCTGCGGGGAGTTCGGCCAGCGGCATGTAGTGGGCGACCCCGGCGTTGTTCACGAGCATGGTCAGCGGCTCGCTCGCGCAGATCCCGGCGACCGTGCCGATACCCGTCGTAGTGGACAGGTCGGCGGCCACCGTCCTGACGTCGGCCTCCGGGTGCGCGGCGGCGAACTCCTCCAGGCGGTCCTTGCGCCGTCCGACGATCACCAGGTCGTAGCCGTCGGCGGCGAGGCGCTCGGCGAAGGCCCTGCCGATTCCGGAGGTCGCGCCGGTGACGAGTGCGAGCCCGCGCACCCCTGTTTCTTCTCGTTCGCTGTACGTGCTCATGAACCCAGGCTGCGCGGTGGCCGTACGGTCGGCCAGATGTCCCGGCTTCCTGGGAACGGCAGTACCAGGAAGACCGGAGAACGGGCAGGCACACTGGCTGTCATGGCGACGACGGAATTCGGGCAGGCGGTACGCCGGTGGCGCGACCGGATGCCGCCGGAAGCCGCCGGACTGCCCGTCGGCGGTCAGCGGCGTGCCCCGGGGCTACGACGGGAGGAACTGTCCCTGCTGGCGGGGATCTCGGTGGACTACATCACCCGGCTTGAACAGGGCCGGGCCACCAGCCCCTCCGAACAGGTCGTCGAAGCCCTGGCCCGGGCCCTGCGCCTGACGGACGTCGAGCGTGCCTACCTCTTCCGGCTGAGCGGGCTTCGACCACCGGGGCCCGACACCATGCCCACCCACCTCACCCCGAGCGTGCAGCGCATCCTCGACCGGCTGACCGGCACCCCCGTCGCCGTCTACGACGCCGCCTGGACCCTGCTCCTCGCCAATGTGCCCTACGCCGCCCTCATGGGCGATCCGTCCGGCTGGAGCGGTCACCGGCGCAACGGGGTGTGGCGCACCTTCCTCGGCCTGAACGACCGGGTGCGACGCACTCCGCAGTCACAGCGCGAGCTGGAGACCGCCCTGGTCGCCGACCTCCGCACGGCCACCTCACGCTACCCGGCCGACCCGCGGCTCAGGCACCTGGTCGCCGAACTCCTCGCCCACAGCGCCCGGTTCGCCGAGTTGTGGGAGACCGGCATCACCGGCCGTCACGAGGCGTCCCGCAAGACGATCGACCATCCGCACGCCGGTGCGGTCACCCTCGACTGCGACATCCTGACCGTGGCGGGCAGCGATCTGCACATCATGGTCTACACGGCCGAACCCGGCACGGAGGACGCCGAACGCCTCGCACTGATCACCACACTCGGCACACAGACACTCCTACCGTCGACACACGTCACGTGACCAGGAATTTCGGCAACCGCTCAGGTTGCTTTCAGGTTGTCCGCGTGAATTCAAAATTCATGCACCAGGGCCCTCAAAACCATGGCAAAGGCCCCTGGGGCACCAGGAGTTCACTGTGTCATCGTGCGGTTCATGTTCACAGAGCACCTCCTCGACGACCGTTCCCTTGTTCCTCTCCGCACCATGGCGAACAAGGTGCCGGAAGTGACCGTCTACTTCTGGATCATCAAGGTGCTCACCACCGGAATGGGCGAGACGGCGTCGGACCTCCTGGCACGAGTCCTCGGCCCGGTGCCCGCGGTCGCGCTCGGCGGTCTCGCCCTGGTGGTCTCGCTGGTCGTGCAGTTCGCTGTCCGCCGGTACATCGCCTGGGTGTACTGGACCGCCGTCGTCATGGTCAGCGTGTTCGGCACGATGGCCGCCGACGTACTGCACATCGGCCTCGGCGTGCCGTACGCGGTGTCCACCCCGTTCTTCCTCGTCGCACTGGCCGCGGTCTTCGCCCTCTGGTACGCCGTCGAGCGCACCCTTTCCATCCACAGCATCCGCACCCGCCGCCGTGAGAGCTTCTACTGGGGGGCCGTACTCGCCACCTTCGCCCTCGGCACCGCCGCCGGCGACCTCACCGCCACCACCGGCTTCGGCTATCTCGGTTCGGTCGCCCTCTTCGCCGCCGCGATCTGTGTCCCCGCGATCGCCCACCGCTACGCCGCCCTGAACGCCGTCACCGCCTTCTGGACGGCCTACGTCATCACCCGCCCCCTCGGCGCCTCCCTCGCCGACTGGATGGCTCTCGCCCACAAACGGGGCGGCCTCGAACTGGGCCTGGGACCGGTCACCGCCGCCTGGACGGTCGCCATCGTCGCGTTCGTCGGCTACTTGGCCGTGTCCCGGCGGGATACGGCCGGTGTTGGAACGGTCTGATTCCATGGGGCCCGGGTGACCGTCCTGGGACCCGTCGTCCTACCTGACGTTGAGGGGAGCTCGTGGTGCGCCCCTTCCGGTTCCGTGAGGCGGGCGCCTTCTGGGGGGTGGCGGACGAACCCGAACTGGCCTTCAGGATGCACGCGTTGCTGGGGGGCACCCCCGCGTACAAGGAGATGTGCGGGGGCGCGGGGCCCGACGGCCTCGCGGATTTCGACCGCTGGGTGGCCACCGGCTGCTGAATCCGGCGTCCGCCATGTTCCGTGAGGGCGGGCTGCTGCTGCGCGAGGAGCCCTCGATCTCGGACCCGACCTCGTACGCCGCCGTCCTGGCGGCGGTGAGCGCCGGTCATCACCGGCGGTCCGAGATCGCCGGTGCGCTGGGGCGGCCGAGCAGTGCGCTGGCGCACCTGCTCTCCGGACTTCAGGACATCGGGCTGCTGGAGCAGACCGAGGACGCCATAAGGGACAAGCGGAGCGTCTTCCGGGTGGCGGAGCCCGTGGTACGACTCCACCAACTGCTGATCCAGCGGCATGAACCGGAACTCGTGGTGGGCATGGCCGACCGGGTGTGGGAGGAGAACGCGGACACCGTCGCCGGGAAGATCTACGGCCCCCACTTCGAGGAACTCGCCCGCCAGTGGTGCTTCGAGCACGCGGCACCGGAGACTCTCGGCGGCCGTCCGAGCTGGGTACGCCCGACCGAGATCGCGTGCAGGGAACACCGCCAGGGCCACGAACTGGACCTCGTCGTGGCGGAGTCGCCCGCGTTCGGGACCGACCGGATCACGGCGATCGGTGAGGCGAAGGGCACTCTCACGCCTGTGAGCCTGCCGCAGTTGGAACGCCTGGAACATCTGCGGGGGCTGCTGCCCGCCGCCCGCGTGGCCGCACTGCCCAAGCTGCTGCTCTTCGCCCGCTCCGGCTTCACCGCCGACCTCCGCCGGGAGGCCGACCGGCGAGGCGACGTCGAGCTGATCGACATGGCACGTCTGTACCACGGCGAATGACGCTCGTGCCCGACCGTGCACGGGCCGTACGCCGTACGCCGGATGCGGGACCGCGGTCGCGGTCGCCGAATGATGCGGCGGATGTCGTCCCGGGCCACCCTCGGTGGCGGGGACCCCGGGGCCGAGACCGGCGCCGTCGGCGCGGCGGGCCTCACCCGGCTCGGTGGCCACGACTTCGGGGACGGTCGGGGGAGGGGAGAGGGTTCGGCATCCCACCCGTGCTGCCGCCGCACTGCGGTGCAGTGGGACCTGCCCGCTGGGGTCCAACGGCCCTGTCCCGGGGCGAAGGTGAGGCGGTTGACTTGGTGACGGCCCGGGTGGAGTCGTCTTCTCCTCCGCCCGGGCCATTGGCATGCGGACGCCGTCCCGTGGCGGTGGCCTCAGCCCGCCCCGCCGAACGCCTCCAGGATCCGTTCCGCCGCCGTCGTCGCCGTCAACCGGCCTTCCCTCACCTGCTGTTCGAGGCCGGGCGTCAGCTCCCGTACCGCAGGGTCGGAGTGCAGCCGGGTCAGCAGCTCGTCGTGGACCATCGACCAGGTCCAGCCGACCTGCTGATCGCGCCGCTTCGTGGCCAGCCGGCCGGTCCCGTCCAACAGCGAGCGGTGCTGTTCCAGCCGCTCCCAGACGATGTCAAGACCCATCGACTCACGGGCGCTGCAACTCAGCACCGGCGGAGTCCAGAACGCGTGCCTGCCGTGCATCAGCCGTAGCGCGCCTGCCAGTTCACGGGCGGCGGCGCGGGCGTCGCGCTCGTGCGGGCCGTCCGCCTTGTTGACGGCGATGACGTCGGCCAGCTCCAGCACGCCCTTCTTGATGCCCTGGAGCTGGTCCCCGGTGCGGGCCAGCGTCAGCAGCAGGAAGGAGTCGACCATGTCGGCGACCGCGGTCTCGGACTGGCCGACGCCGACGGTCTCCACCAGGATCACGTCGTAACCGGCCGCCTCCATCACGACCATGGACTCACGGGTGGCCTTGGCGACCCCGCCCAGGGTGCCCGCGCTGGGGGACGGCCGTACGAAGGCGTCGGGGTCGACCGCCAGACGCTCCATGCGGGTCTTGTCGCCCAGGATGGAGCCGCCGGTGCGGGTGGAGGACGGATCGACGGCGAGCACTGCCACCCGGTGCCCCAGCGAGGTCAGCTGCGTGCCGAACGCGTCGATGAACGTCGACTTGCCCACCCCCGGCACACCGCTGACGCCGATGCGCCGAGCCCGGCCGCTGTGCGGGAGCAGCTCGGTGAGCAACTCCTGCGCCAGCGCCCGGTGCTGCGGCCGGGTGGACTCGACGAGGGTGATGGCGCGGGCCACGATCGCCCGCTTCCCGTCGAGCACGCCCTTCACATACGCGTCCAGTTCGATCGCTGCCATGGGCGGCTACAGCTCGTGGCCGAGGTCGGCGGCCAGCCGCTTCACCAGGTCGTACGCCGCGTCCGGGATCACCGTCCCGGGCGGGAACACGGCCGCGGCACCCATCTCCAGGAGCGTCGGCACGTCCTGCGGCGGGATCACCCCGCCGACCACGATCATGATGTCCCCCCGGCCCTCCTCGGCGAGCTGCTCGCGCAGCGCCGGTACGAGGGTGAGATGACCGGCGGCCAGCGAGGACACGCCGACCACATGGACGTCGGCCTCCACCGCCTGCCGGGCGACCTCCGCCGGGGTCTGGAACAGCGGGCCGACATCGACGTCGAAGCCGAGGTCGGCGAAGGCGGTCGCGATCACCTTCTGGCCGCGGTCGTGGCCGTCCTGGCCCATCTTGGCGACCAGGATGCGCGGACGGCGCCCCTCGGCCTCCTCGAAGGCGTCCACCAGGGCGCGGGTGCGGTCCACGTTCGGGGACTCGCCTGCTTCGTTGCGGTACACGCCGGAGATCGTACGGATCTGGCTCGCGTGACGGCCGTAGACCTTCTCCAGGGCGTCGGAGATCTCTCCGACGGTCGCCTTGGCACGGGCCGCTTCGACGGCCAGCTCCAGAAGATTGCCGTCGCCGTCCGCCGCCCGGGTCAGCGCGTCCAGCGCGTCACGGCAGACGGTCTCGTCACGCTCAGCGCGCAGCCGCCGCAGCTTCTCGACCTGCTGGGCACGCACCGAGGAGTTGTCGACCTTCAGGACCTCTATCTGCTCGTCGCTGTCCACCCGGTACTTGTTGACCCCGATCACCGGCTGCCGCCCGGAGTCGATACGGGCCTGGGTGCGGGCCGCCGCCTCCTCCACACGCAGCTTGGGGATCCCGGCGTCGATGGCCTGCGCCATGCCGCCCGCCTGCTCGACCTCCAGGATGTGCTGCCACGCCTTGCGCGCGAGGTCGTACGTCAGCTTCTCCACGTAGGCGCTGCCGCCCCACGGGTCGATGACACGGGTGGTGCCCGACTCCTGCTGGATGAGGAGCTGGGTGTTGCGGGCGATACGCGCCGAGAAGTCGGTGGGCAGCGCCAGCGCCTCGTCGAGGGCGTTGGTGTGCAGCGACTGGGTGTGGCCCTGGGTCGCCGCCATCGCCTCGACACAGGTGCGCGTCACGTTGTTGAACACGTCCTGCGCGGTCAGCGACCAGCCGGAGGTCTGCGAATGGGTGCGCAGCGAGAGTGACTTGGGGTTCTTCGGCTCGAACTGGGCGACCAGCTTGGCCCACAGCAGGCGGGCCGCGCGCAACTTGGCGATCTCCATGAAGAAATTCATGCCGATCGCCCAGAAGAACGACAGACGCGGCGCGAACGCGTCGACGTCCAGGCCGGCTTCACGCCCTGCGCGGATGTACTCCACCCCGTCCGCCAGCGTGTACGCCAGCTCCAGGTCGGCCGTCGCACCCGCCTCCTGGATGTGATAGCCGGAGATCGAGATGGAGTTGTAGCGAGGCATCCGCTGCGAGGTGTACGCGAAGATGTCGGAGATGATCCGCATCGACGGCTTCGGCGGATAGATGTACGTGTTGCGGACCATGAACTCCTTGAGGATGTCGTTCTGGATGGTCCCCGCCAGCTTCTGAGGCGGCACGCCCTGTTCCTCCGCCGCCACGATGTACAGCGCCAGCACCGGCAGCACGGCGCCGTTCATCGTCATCGACACCGTCATCCGGTCCAGCGGGATCCCGTCGAACAGCTGGCGCATGTCGTAGATCGAGTCGATCGCCACGCCCGCCATGCCGACGTCACCGGTCACCCTCGGGTGGTCGGAGTCGTAACCCCGGTGCGTGGGAAGGTCGAACGCGACCGACAGGCCCTTCTGGCCGGCCGCCAGATTGCGCCGGTAGAACGCGTTGGACTCCTCGGCGGTGGAGAAGCCCGCGTACTGGCGGATCGTCCAGGGCTGGTTGACGTACATCGTCGCGTAAGGGCCGCGCAGATACGGCGCGATGCCCGGGTAGGTGCCCAGGAAGTCCAGGCCCTCCAGATCGCGCCCCGTGTAGAGCGGCTTGACGGCGATGCCCTCGGGCGTCTCCCACAGCGGCTCCTCGGAGCCGGTGGCCGCCTTGAGGGCCGTACGCCACGCGTCCGCGCCGCCGTCGGCGGACGGCTGTCCAGGTTGTCCAGGGGTCCCCAGGTCGATCCCGGAGAAGTCGGGGATTCCCATCCGGCCCATCAGGACACTCCCATCCGGTCCAAGGTCGCGGACAGCACCGCCACGGCGTCGCAGCCCGCGAAGACGTACGAGTCGACCGCCGGGTACCCGGCCGGACGGCCCGCCAGGAACACATGCCTGGCACCGGCCGACTTGAGCCCCTCGGCGGCCTGCGCCGCCTGCTCCTCGTACAGTGCGTCGCTCGAGCACAGTACGGCCTCGGCGGCCCCGCTGTCCTCGAAGCCGCCCCCGGTGACCGGCTCGATGCCGCCCGCCTGGAAGAGGTTCGCGGCGAATGTGGCCCGCGCGGTGTACGCGGCGGCCGGTCCGATCGTCGCCAGGTGGATCCGTGGACGGCTGCCGGTCGCCGCGAGATGGGCGTCGGAGCGGGCCCGCAGCGCCTCGAACGCCTCGTCGCGCCGTACCCGGGGCAGCCCGCCCTTGAGCGGCTCCGGTGCCGGCTCGCGGGTCACCGGCTTCTCGACCAGGTCCGGGAATTCGCTGACGCCGGTGATCGGTTCGCGCCGCTTGGCGAGCTTCGCGCTGCGCGCCTGCCAGGTCTCGGCAAGTTCCCCGCCGAGCCGCCCGGAGCGCAGTACCGCAGCCTGGCCGCCGTCCCGCTCGATCCCGCGGAAGAACTCCCAGGCGGCGTGCGCGAGTTCGTCGGTCAGCCGCTCCACGTACCAGGAGCCGCCCGCCGGGTCGATCACCTGCGCCAGATGCGACTCCTCGACCAGGATCGACGAGGTGTTGCGGGCGATACGGCGTGCGAACGCGTCCGGCAGGCCCAGCGCGTGGTCGAACGGCAGCACCGTCACCGAGTCCGCGCCGCCGACCCCGGCGGCCAGCGTGGCGACCGTGGTGCGCAGCATGTTCACCCACGGATCGCGACGCGACATCATCACCGGCGAGGTCACCACGTGCTGGAGCTGGGCGCCCGCGCCCTTCGCGCCGCTCACCTCCGCGACCCGCGCCCACAGCCGCCTGGCCGCGCGCAGCTTTGCGATGGTCAGGAACTGGTCGGCGGTGGCCGCGTAGCGGAACTCCAGCTGGGCGAGCGCCTGTTCCACCGGCAGCCCGGCCTCGGTCAGTGCGCGCAGATACGCGACGCCGGTGGCGAGGGACGCGCCCAGCTCCTGCGCGGCCGAGCCGCCCGCCTCGTGGTACGGCAGGGCGTCCACCGTGAGGGCCCGCAGCCCCGGGTACCGCTCGGCGCAGCGTACGGCGAGTCCGGCGGCCGGGGCGAGGTCGAGCGGCTCGCCGGTGCGGGCCTCGTACGCCAGTGGGTCGGCACCGAGGTTGCCGCGCGCCGTCTTGGCGGCGACCCCGCGTTCCTCGTGGACGCGCCACAGCTCCCGGGCGGCGGCCTCGGCCTCGGCACCCGGGTCGAGGACGACCGGGGCCAGATCGAGATACACCCCCTCCAGGACCGCGCCGAGCGAGCCGACGGGGATCCCGCCGTCGCCGGTGACCAGCCACAGGGAGGTGGCGCCGTTCTCCAGATCCGCGAGGACCGCGCCGTCCTGCACCGCCGTGTGACGCTGGCGCACGTCCCAGCCGCCGGTGAGGTTCCCCTCCGCACGGCCGCCCCGGACGTACGGCGCGAAGCCGGGGAAGCCCGTGTCGGGCGCGGTGTGGTGCGAGGCGCCGGGCGCGGTGCCGTGCTTGGCGCCATGCGCAGTGTCGTTCGCGGTGTCGTTCGCCGTGTAGAGGGGGCGGGTGCGCAGCCCGTCCTCCAACGTCGTGGACAGGGCCTCCTCTGCGGCAGTGCCGGAGACTTCCTTGCCCGACTTGCGCAGCACGCCCTCGACGAGGCGTTGCCACTGCTCATGTGTCGCGTCAGGGAACTCGGCGGCCAGGGAGAGCCCGTTCTCAGGCAAGACCGTCATGTTCGGATGCTAGGGGTGCGGACTAAAGCCGGGGCGCAGCCGGGCCTGTGACCTTGCCCTCTCCCGAGTTGTGACGTGGGCCTCTTGGGGTGGGGTCCGGGGCCGGTCGGGTAGGGGGCGGGGGCTCTTGGGGCCTTTCGGGCTCGGCTCGGTGTTCGGAGCAGTGCTCGGAGCGGTGTTCGGAGCAGTGCTCGGAGCAGTGCTCGGCTCAGTTCTCGACGAGGCCGGGGAGCAGACCGTTCACGGCCTCGCGCTGGGCGGGGCCGACGAACTGCTCCAGCGCCCGCTTCACGGTCTCGGCGAGTGTCCCGGAGGCGTCCTTGAGGAGATCGCGGGCCTTGCCGGTGAGGGCGACCTCCACACCGCGCCGGTCCCCGGAGACCGCCTTGCGGTTGACCAGCCCGGCGTGCTGGAGACAGGCGATCTGGTACGTCAGCCGGGTCTTGGGCCGCCCCAGCAGCTCCGCGATCTGTGTCATGCGGAGGCCGTCGGCGGGCTGCTCGGCCAGCAGGCACAGGACCAGGAACTCGTCGTGCGAGACCCCCAGGGACCCCTTGACCACGGTGCGCAGCTCCTGCTCCACCGCTCCCGTCGCCGCCAGCAGGATCATCCAGGCGTGCAGCTCGGCCGGCAGCAGGCCGCCGCCCTGCGCGGAGGGACAAGCGGGCTGGTCGGAGGGGGGTTCCTCGGGGGCGGGCATGCGGCGAGTATACCGCGTTGTCCAATTTTGAATGAGGCGGGATGAAGGGGTTGTTCAATTTTGGATGACCGGTTAACTTGAGGTCATTCAAATTTGGATGATCCAAGGATGATCTCTGGATGATCTGATTTCTGATCCGGACAGGAGTAGAACCATGACCGTCGCCGTGGAAACCGGGCTGTGGCAGCTCGACCCGACCGCCTCCACCGTCGCCGTGCGCCATCGGACGATGTGGGGTCTGGTCACCGTGAAGGGCGGCTTCGGCACCGTCGGCGGCCGTGGTGAGGTCCAGGCCGACGGCTCCGCGACCGGCACCGTGACCATCGGTGCCGCCTCCCTGGACACCAGGAACGGCAAGCGCGACAAGCATCTGCGGTCCGCCGACTTCTTCGACGCCGAGCAGCACCCGGAGATCGTCTTCGCGGTGCGTACCGCGGGGCCGCTCACCGAGGAGGGCACGGTCCCGGTCGGCGGTGAGCTGACCGTGCGGGGCATCACCCGGCCGCAGGACCTCACCGCCCGCGTCACCGGCGCGGACACCGGGGCGGTCACCCTGGAGACGGAGTTCACCGTGGACCGGGAGCAGTTCGGCATGAGCTGGAACCAGCTGGGGATGCTGCGCGGTCTGACGACGGTCGTCGCCACGCTGCGGTTCACGCGCGCGGAGGCGTGAGCGGGCGGGGCGTGAACGAAGGGCACGCGCGCGTGGGGATGTGCGCGACGTGCGCACGGTGCGCACGGTGCGCATGGTGCGCATGGTGCGTGCGGGATGGGGATGGGGATGGGGATGGGCGCCACGCGCGCGTGCGGCCGAGATGGGTGGCACGCGCGCGTGGACGCAGAAATGAGCTCCACGCGCGCGCTGGCGGGAGTCGGGTGCGCGCGCGTGGAGGCATGAGGGGCGGTGAGCCCGGGCGGCCCGCCCCCGGTCAGGGACGGCGTCGCGGATCCGGGCCGCCGCGGCCGGCGGCGGTGGACGGACCCGGAGGCCGCCCGGGGCCCGTCCACCGCCGCTGCCGTACGGCCGCCTACCGCCGCTGCGGCAGCCGTACGTCCGTGGACGAGAGGGTCTGTGGCGTGGCCGTGAACGCCCGCAGCCGGACCCGGACTCCGTTGCGGGGCAGGTCCCAGTGCCCCGACACCGGCCGGAGCACGACGTTTGCGCTGCTGTGCGCCGGAAGCGTGGCCGGGCCCTCGGTCAGGTCCCAGAATCTGCTCATGCCCTGTCCGGTCGTGACCATGAAGTGCGGGGTCAGGGTGCTGTCACCCGCGTTGGTGACCTTCAGTGTCAGCCGGGACAGGGCGGTGCCCGAGGCACGCTTGGCGGCGACGACCTGCATCCGCAGCGGGGGAGTGCCGGTGACGGCCAGCACCGCGCTCAGCAGCGCCGGGGCCACCAGCAGGGCCGACACGGTGACCAGGGCCGTACGTCGGTGCGGTCCGGTGATCAGCCGCGGCCGGGGCTGCCAGGCACCGGCGAACTCGGAGGCGGGCGCGGTGACGGCGGCGGCCAGCCACAGCGGGGTCATCATCAGGTAGTAGCCGTCCTGGGACCGGGTCGCCAGGAAGAATGCGAGCCAGGGCAGTACGGTCGCCGCCGGGCCCAGCCGCCGCATGAAGAGCACGAGCAGCGCCAGCAGGGCCGCGGCGAGCAGGAGGCTGGCGTGCGAGTACCAGTCCAGCCGGTTGCTGCCGTTGGTCATGTACAGCGAGATGTCGACCAGACCCTGGCCGTGCAGGACGGCGCCCTGGGTGAGCGGCAGCGCGATGCCTTTCAGCCACTGACCCGGCTCGTGCACGATGAAGTAGGTGTTGACCAGCAGCCAGACGAGGGCGGCGATCCCGACGACACGGAGCACGACGTACGCGGCCTGCCGGGCTCCCAGTTCGCCGCGGCGCACCGAGTAGATGCAGGCGAGCAGGAACGGCGCGACGAACCAGGGCAGTTGCTGCGCGGCGCAGGCCAGGCCGAGGCATACCGCCCGTGCGACGCCTGCGGCGCCGAGCCGTCCGCCCTGTCCTGTACGTGGGAAGCGCACCACCACCGGGATGAGCAGTGCCAGACCGAGGATCGCGGGGTAGCCGAGGCGGGCGTAGGTGGGCAGAAAGGCGAAGCCGAGGCAGGTCATGGTCGCCGCCGAGCGCCACGGCACCGGCAGCATCCGCCACAGTACGGCCGTGGCGGCGAGCAGGGCGACGGTGCTGACCGCCGTCGCCGCGCTGCCGGCGTGGTGCAGCCACAGCAGCGGCGCGGTGAGCAGCATCTCGAGCGGGGGGTAGCCGTAGGTGTAGTCGTACGTGCCGCTCACCGTCGGGGTGAGCGCGATGCCCGTGTTGTGGAAGAGGAAGGGCCACGGCTGGCCGTAGGCGGCGTGTCCGGAGACGAGCTCATTTGCCGCCTGGGTGGTCAGCACGGCCTCGTCGCCGCCGTTGTGGGCCATCACCCAGGCACAGAGGGTGAGTGTCATCGCGGTGATCAGGACGACCAGGTCCACGCGGGCGAGCGAGCGCGTACGGCGGACCGTCAGCGCGAGCACGCCGCACACCAGGATCGAGGCGTAGCAGAGCGAGACGATTGCGGCCACGGCCGGACGGTGGGTGGCCGCCGAGGTCCAGATCGCCCGGGTGCCGATGAAGAGGCTGACATCGGCGAGCAGGGTCAGGACGCGATGCCACTGAGCGGGGGGTTCCGGGGCGGACACCGCCGACTGTGCCCGCCGACCGGGTGCCACCCGCTGTGTTTCTGCCAAGTGCACGTCACCGCACGCTAATAGGGGCCGGTGAGCGGGGCCCCGAAGGATGTGAAGAGTCCGGTGTGAGCGCGGTAAGAACCACCGTATTCGGCGCGGATCGGAACAGAAGTGGCTGTCGGCGTGTCACACCGTGTCGTTGTTGGGCCGATCGGGTGACTTGCCGTAAGAATTGGCCGGTGCAGGCAATGACAGCGAGCCAGGTCGGGGGGAGCCGGTGAACCGTCGCGACGTCACCGATGAACAGTGGGAAGGACTCGCCCAGGTCGTGCCCCTGCGCGGCCGGGACGCCTGGCCGTCGGCGGTGGACCACCGCGCCAGGCCCGAGGCCGAGACGGAGGCGCGGCGCCGGTTCGTCGTGCTGCGCGTCAATGTCTTCGCGGACGCGCGCGAGGTCGCCGAGACCCTGATGTCGGGCATTCCGGTCCTGCTCGACCTGACCGGCGCGGAGGGCGACGTCGCCAAGCGCGTCCTGGACTTCAGCACGGGCGTCGTCTTCGGTCTGTCGAGCGGGATGCACCGGGTCGACCGCAACGTCTTCCTGCTGACCCCACCGGGCACGGAGGTCAGCGGGCTGATGGCGGGGATGCCTACCGGCTGACGGCGCAGGGAGCCCTGCGTCGTGGGGCGGCTTCGGGACGAGGTCGCCCGGGGCGGACCTCGTGGGTCCGGACGGACCGAGCCGGGGGTCCCGGCTTCGTCCGCCTGGGGTGCGGCGGGCCCCGGTGGCAGGCCGCGTCAATGCGGGTGGTCCCCCGGGGGTGGGAAGGGCGGGGTGCAGGAACGGTTCGGCCGGTGGGGCGGGTCTACGGTCCGCACATGACCGTGCCCTACGTGACACCGGGCGGCGCTGTCGCGCTGGAGACGCCCCCGCGGTCCTCCGGCCGGCTCCGGCCTCATGTCACCGAGCTGCATCTCTCCGCGTTCGCCGGACACCGGCGGGCCGGGTTCCCGCTCGGGGCGGTCACCTTGTTCGCCGGGCCCAGCGGCTGCGGCAAGAGCAGCGCGCTCAGGGCGTACGAGGCTCTCGCGCGGCTCGGCGGCGGGGCCACCGTCGGCGAGGTGTTCCCGGACCCCGTCGCCTGTGTACCGGAGCGGTCCAGGCCCGACGCGCTGCGCCGCCGCGGCTTCCGCATCGGCTGCACTTCCGACGGCCCCGCCGGACCGGTCCGGCTCGACCTCGCCGTACAGGCCGAACCGGAGCTGCGCGTCATGGGCGAACGGCTCACGTCCGGCGGACTCGTCCTCCTGGAGACCGCCCTGCGCGACCCCGCCGAGCCCGTCGTCCACGCGGTGTGCGACGCCGCCGGACCCGCACCGGTGACCCGCGCCCCGCTGCCCGACGACCGGCTGGCCACCGCCCTGCTGCCGCTGCGGGTCTCCGGGACGACCCGCGGCCAGCGCCATGTCCTCGCCGCGGCCGAACAGATGCTCGTCGCCTTGCGGTCAGTCTTCGCCTGCGACCCCCGGCCCGGCCTGATGCGTGCCCCCGTCCCGGCCGGTTCCGGACGGCTGCTGCGCGACTGCGCCAACCTCGCCGACGTCCTGCGCCGCACCCGCGCGGAGTGCGCGCAGCGGCACGCCCACCTCGTGGCGGCGGTGCGCGAAGGATGCTCGGGCCATGTCGCCGACCTGCTCGCCGAACCGCTGCCCGACGGCACGGTACGGGCGCTGCTCGACCGCGGCGACGGCTGCCGGACGGACCTCGGCCGCCTCGGCCACGGCGAACTGCGCTACGTCGCCCTCGCCCTGGTGCTGCTCACCGGACCCGGTGTCCTGGAGGTCGACCCGGCAGGTGAGGTGCCCGGTGCCCTCCAGGCGCTCACCGTCCTCGCCGACGGCTTCGACCGCGGCCTCGACGCCGGGCAGCGCGTCCGGCTGCTGCGGCTCGCGGCACGGATGGGTCGGCGTGGGCACATCCGCTGCGTGGGCGCGGTGAGCGACGCCTCCTGGGTGACACGGGCCGCGGGGGTCGCGGGCGTCACGGTGGTACACCTGGACGGTTGAATCCTCCCCTCCCTGAAGGAATCAGGTGAACCAAGAGCCCGAGCAACACCCGGACGTGCCCCGACTCCAGCGCAGGCTGGCCGAGTTCGCCGCCGCGCGGAACTGGCAGCCCTACCACACCCCGAAGAATCTCGTCGCCGCGCTCAGCGTCGAGGCGTCCGAACTGGTCGAGATCTTCCAGTGGCTGACACCCGAGGAGTCCGCCCGCGTCATGGCCGACCCCGGCACCGCGCGCCGGGTCCGGGACGAGGTGGCCGACGTGCTGGCGTATCTGCTCCAGCTGTGCGAGGTGCTCGACGTCGATCCGCTGGCGGCGCTGGAGGAGAAGATCGAGCGCAACGAGGTGCGGTTCCCCAGGCCGGGCGGGGAGTGAGGCAAGGAGTGAACGGCGGGCGGCTGACAGGGAGCCAGCAGGGAGTCCCACCGTCCACTTTCACTCTCCGGAGTCAAAAATGGCTCTGAAATCGATTTGTTGTCCATAGATTTCCGTCTTCCTCTAGCTTTTCGTCCCACCGTCCCTCACTCTGGGTAGTGGACGCGCGACCAGTGCGACGGGGACGGACGGGGACAGCGCATGGATGCGATGCGGCTCATCGTGACAAGCAGACGGGCCCTGGTGGGAAGCGGCGATGTGCCGCAAGTGATGACGGAGGTGTGGCAGGCACAGGCCCTGGCCCAGGCCATCGGCAGCCGTCTCGCGGTCTTCGGACCGCCGGAACTGCGGGGTGAGGCGCTGGGATTGACCGAGCTGGCGGGGCGCGGGTGCGGGGTGCTCGACACGCCTCGGCTCGCGCCGGGTGAGCTGCGGGCGGCGCAGTTGACCGAGTTGGGGGATGCGCGGCAGACATTGCTGTGCCTTGCCGGGCTGCTGGGGGAGGTCGGGATCGCGCTCGTGGGTGCGGCTTGCGCGGCGGGGGAGGAGGGCGCGTACTGGCAGTGCATGGAGGCGATCGATGCGGCGGACGAGGCGCGGGACCGGGTGATGGAGATGCTGCGGAAGCTGGCGGATCGGGAGGCGGTGGTGGCGGAGGCCGGCTAGCGGGGCCCTGCCAGGGTGCGGTGCGGTGGGGTTCTCGCCCCCGCCGCCCCTTCCGGTCCCGTCCTGGGGGCTGCGCCCCCAGACCCCCGTTCGGCCTGGACGGCCTCGTCCTCAAACGCCGGACGGGCTGGTGGGGGCCGGACTGGGTGGGAGCGTGCAGGATGGGGATATGGATGTTCGTCTTCGTATCTTCACCGAGCCTCAGCAGGGCGCTTCGTACGACACCCTGCTCGCCGTGGCCAAGGCCACCGAAGCGCTTGGGTTCGATGCCTTCTTCCGGTCCGATCATTATCTCCACATGGGTGATGTCGACGGGCTGCCCGGGCCCACCGACGCCTGGATCACCCTCGCAGGGCTCGCCCGTGAGACCAGCCGTATCCGCCTCGGCACCCTCATGACCGCCGGTACCTTCCGGCTGCCCGGTGTGCTCGCCATTCAGGTCGCCCAGGTCGACCAGATGTCCGGCGGCCGGGTCGAACTGGGGCTGGGTGCGGGGTGGTTCGAGGCGGAGCACGCTGCCTACGGCATCCCGTTCCCGAAGGAGAAGTTCGACCGGCTGGAGGAGCAACTGGCGATCGTCACCGGGCTCTGGAACACCAAGCTCGGCGACACCTTCGACTTCCACGGCGCCTACTACGACCTCACCGGCTCGCCCGCCCTCCCCAAGCCCGCGCAGGCCAGGATCCCGGTCCTCGTCGGCGGCCACGGAGCCAGCCGCACCCCCCGCCTCGCGGCCCGCTACGCCGACGAGTTCAACATGCCGTTCGCCTCGATCGAGGACAGTGAGCGCCAGTTCGGCCGGGTGCGGGCCGCCGCCGAAGAGGCGGGCCGGGCCGCCGACGACCTCACCTACTCCAACGCCCTCGTCGTATGCGTCGGCAAGGACGATCAGGAGGTCGCCCGCCGCGCCGCCGCGATCGGCCGTGAGGTCGATGAACTGAAGACCAACGGACTCGCCGGTTCCCCGGCCGAGGTCGTCGACAAGATCGGCCGCTATGCCGTGGTCGGCTGTCAGCGCGTCTACCTCCAGGTCCTTGACCTCCACGACCTGGACCACCTGGAGCTGATCGCCGGTCAGGTGCAGTCCCAGCTGTCGTAGGGGTTCGGCGGGATCTGGTGGGGTTCCGGGCGGCCGGAGTGCCGGAATATCCGCGGGCGCTCGCATGATCGATATGGCATGTTGAGTCGGTCGTCGCGGCTCCGGCCGCCCCAACACACCCAAGGCCCGCCCATGTTCCTGACCATCACCACCACCGGCACCCCCGAACACCCAGCCACCGACCTCGGGTTCCTGCTGCACAAGCATCCCGGGAAGGTCCAGGCGTTCAGCACCTCCTACGGCACGGCCCACGTCCTCTACCCCGAGGCCGACGCCGAACGCTGCACGGCGGCGTTGCTGCTGGAGGTCGATCCGGTGGCGCTGGTCAGGCGCGGCAGGGGCAAGGGGCGCGGCGGAGCCCCCGATGCGGCGCTCGCCCAGTACGTCAACGACCGCCCCTACGCGGCCTCTTCACTGCTCGCCGTGGCGCTCAGTTCGGTGTTCTCCAGCGCCATGCGCGGCGTGTGCAGCGCCCTGCCCGAGCGCGCCGCCCAGCCCCTGCCGCTGCGCGTCGAGGTGCCCGCGCTGCCCGCCCGCGGCGGACCGGACCTGGTGCGGAACCTGTTCGAGCCGCTCGGCTGGACGGTCACCGCCGAACCCGTCGCCCTGGACACCGAGTTCCCGGAGTGGGGCGACTCGCGCTACGTCCGCCTCGTCCTGGAGTCGGCGACCCTCACCCTCGCCGCCGCCCTGCGGCATCTGTACGTCCTGCTCCCCGTCCTCGACGACGCCAAGCACTACTGGGTGACGTCCGAGGAGGTCGACAAGCTGCTGCGGGCCGGTGAGGGCTGGCTGCCCGGCCACCCGGAGCAGCGGCTCATCACCAGCCGGTATCTCTCCCGCCGCTGGTCCCTCACGCGCGAGGCGATGGACCGGCTGGAACTGGTCCGGCTCGCCGAGTCCGACGACACCGACGTCGAGGAGATCGACAACGCGGTCGGGGCGGAGGAGGAGAGCGAGGGCCAGGGCCAGAGCCAGAGCGACGCCGGTGAGACCATCACGGCCGAGATAGGCACCGCCGACGCCGCCGACTCCGGCGCCGCCGGTGAGAAGCCCGTTTCCCTCGCCGTGCGCCGCCGGGAGGCGATCCTGGCCGCGCTGAAGGAGTCCGGCGCCGCCCGGGTCCTCGACCTCGGCTGCGGCCAGGGCCAGTTGGTGCAGGCCCTGCTGAAGGACATGGCGTTCGACGAGATCACCGGTGTCGATGTGTCGATGCGGGCGCTCACCACCGCCTCCCGGCGGCTCCGGCTGGACCGCATGGGTGAGCGGCAGGCCTCCCGGGTGCGGCTCCTCCAGGGCTCGCTCACCTACACCGACAAGCGGCTCAAGGGCTACGACGCCGCCGTGCTGAGCGAGGTGATCGAGCACCTCGACCTGCCCCGGCTGCCCGCCCTGGAGTACGCCGTCTTCGGCGCCGCCCGCCCGCGCACAGTCGTCGTGACCACGCCGAACGTGGAGTACAACGTCCGCTGGGAGAGCCTGCCCGTCGGACACACCCGGCACGGCGACCACCGCTTCGAGTGGACCCGCGAGGAGTTCCGCGCCTGGGCGGACTCGGTCGCCGTACGGCACGGTTACCGAGCCGTCTTCCGCTCCGTCGGCGACGACGACCCCGAGGTCGGGCCGCCGACCCAGATGGCCGTGTTCACCCTCCACAACCCCGACCCCGACGACAACCGCAGCCCCAGCCCCAGCCCCAGCCCCAGCCCCAGCCCCAACCCCAGCCCCAGCCCCAGCCCCAATGGGTCCGACAGCAGCACCGCCGCGAAGGAGGCGAAGGCAGCATGACCGAGAACCTCACGGACACCGCGTCCCCCGGACGTGTCCTCCCCGTCACCGACCTGTCCCTCGTCGTCCTCGTCGGCGCCTCCGGCTCCGGCAAGTCCACCTTCGCCCGGCGGCACTTCGCGCCCACCGAGATCATCTCCTCCGACTTCTGCCGCGGCCTCGTCTCCGACGACGAGAACGACCAGAGCGCAACCAAGGACGCCTTCGACGTCCTGCACTACATCGCGGGCAAGCGCCTGGCGGCGGGGCGTCGCACCGTGGTCGACGCGACCAGCGTGCAGTCCGACGCCCGGCAGCAGCTCATCGGCCTGGCCAGGCAGTACGACGTGCTGCCCATCGCCATCGTGCTCGATGTGCCGGAGGAGGTGTGCGCCGAGCGCAACGCGGGCCGCACCGACCGGGCCGACATGCCGCGCCGGGTCATCCGCCGCCACATACGCGAACTGCGGCGCTCGCTGCGGCACCTGGAGCGCGAGGGCTTCCGCAAGGTGCATGTGCTGCGCGGTGCGGAGGAGGCCGAGCGGGCCACCGTCGTCACCGAGAAGCGGTTCAACGACCTGACCCATCTCACCGGCCCGTTCGACATCATCGGTGACATCCACGGCTGCTCGGCCGAACTCGAGTCGCTGCTCGGCAAGCTGGGCTACACCGACGCCGGGCACCCGGAAGGCCGTACCGCCGTGTTCGTCGGCGACCTCGTCGACCGCGGGCCGGACAGCCCGGGCGTGCTGCGCCGGGTGATGTCGATGACCGAGGCGGGCCACGCGCTGTGCGTCCCCGGCAACCACGAGAACAAGTACGGGCGATATCTGAAGGGCCGCAAGGTCCAGCACACGCACGGACTCGCCGAGACGGTCGCGCAGATGGAGGGCGAGAGCGACGAGTTCAAGCGGCGGGTGCGGGAGTTCATCGACGGACTGGTCAGCCACTACGTCCTCGACGGCGGCCGGCTCGTGGTGTGCCACGCCGGTCTGCCGGAGAAGTACCACGGCCGCACCTCCGGCCGGGTCCGCTCGCACGCGCTGTACGGCGAGACCACCGGTGAGACCGACGAGTTCGGGCTGCCGGTGCGCTACCCGTGGGCGGAGGACTACCGCGGCCGGGCCGCCGTGGTCTACGGCCACACACCGGTCCCGGAGGCCACCTGGCTCAACAACACCATCTGTCTCGACACCGGTGCCGTCTTCGGCGGCAAGCTGACCGCGCTGCGCTGGCCGGAGCGGGAACTGGTCGACGTACCGGCCGAGCAGGTGTGGTACGAGCCTGCCAGGCCGCTGCGCAGCGATGCGCCCGGCGGTCATGACGGGCGCCCGCTGGACCTGGCGGACGTGCACGGGCGGCGGGTCGTGGAGACCCGGCACGCGGGCCGGGTCGCGATCCGCGAGGAGAACGCGGCGGCCGCGCTGGAGGTCATGAGCCGCTTCGCGGTGGACCCGCGGATGCTGCCGTACCTCCCGCCGACCATGGCGCCGACGGCGACCAGCCGCGTCGAGGGGTATCTGGAGCACCCGGCCGAGGCGTTCGCACAGTACGCCGAGGACGGGGTGGCGCGGGTCGTCTGCGAGGAGAAGCACATGGGCTCGCGCGCCGTGGCCCTGGTGTGCCGTGACGCGGAGACCGCCGCCAAGCGCTTCGGCGTCACCGCGACCCCGGGCGCACCGGCTCCCACCGGCTCGCTCTGCACCCGTACCGGCCGGCCCTTCTTCGACGACCCGGCGATCACCGAGGAGATCCTCGGCCGGCTGCGCGCGGCGATCGACGCGGCCGGGCTGTGGAGCGGACTAGAGACGGACTGGCTGCTGCTGGACGCCGAGCTGATGCCCTGGTCGCTGAAGGCGCGCGGCCTGCTGCGCAGCCAGTACGCCGCGGTCGGCGCCGCCTCCGGCGCGGTGTTCCCGGGTGCGCTCGCCGCGCTCCAGGGCGCCGCGGACCGCGGTGTCGACGTGGGTGACCTGCTGGCACGGCAGCGCGAACGCGCCGACGACGCGGCCGCGTTCACGGCGGCGTACCGGCGCTACTGCTGGACCACCGACGGCCTCGACGGCGTCCGCCTCGCCCCGTTCCAGATCCTCGCGGCGCAGGGCCGGAGCCTGGCCGCACTGCCGCACGACGAGCAGCTCGCGCTCATCGACCGGCTCGTCGAGCACGACGGCACCGGCCTGCTCCAGACCACCCGGCGGCTCTACGTCGACACCGGCGACCCCGAGTCGGTGCAGGCGGGCGTCGACTGGTGGCTGGAGATGACCGGACGCGGCGGCGAGGGCATGGTCGTCAAGCCGCTCGGAGCGCTGGTGCGCGGCGAGTCCGGCCGGCTGGTCCAGCCCGGCATCAAGTGCCGGGGCCGTGAGTATCTGCGGATCATCTACGGCCCCGAGTACACCCGCCCGGACCACCTCGCCCGGCTGCGGCAGCGGTTCCTCAACCACAAGCGGTCGCTGGCACTGCGCGAGTACGCGCTCGGTCTGGAGGCCCTCGACCGGCTGGCCGGGGGCGAGCCGCTGTGGCGGGTGCACGAGGCGGTGTTCGGGGTGCTGGCCCTGGAGTCGGAGCCGGTCGACCCCCGGCTGTGACCCGGTGCGATCGGTACGGCCCGGCTTGATCGGTACGGGTCCCGGCCCGATCCGCATGGGTGCGCTCCTCGCGCGTGGCATGCTTCGCGTGATCGACACGTCGTAAGCGGTGGGGAGTGCACCTGTGCGGATCTACATCAGCGCCGATATGGAGGGCATCACCGGACTCGTCGACCGCGACGACGTCCAGCCCGGCGGCCGGGACTACGAGCGCGGCCGCCGGATGATGGCGCTGGACGTCAACGCGGCGGTGCGGGGGGCCTTATCGGCCGGGGCGAGTGACGTCCTCGTCAACGACGCCCACGGCCAGATGCGCAATCTGCTCCCCGAGGACCTGCACCCGGCGGCCCGGCTCATCCGCGGCAGGCCCAAGCAGTTGGGGATGCTGGAAGGGCTGGCCCCCGAGCACGACGCGATGATCTGCGTCGGCTACCACGCCCGCGCCGGTGCCCTCGGCGTGCTCAGCCACAGCTTCATGGGCCACGAGATCGAGGACATGTGGCTGGACGGCCGCCCGGTCGGTGAGATCGGGCTGGCGCAGGCCACGGCGGCGACGCTCGGCGTCCCGGTGGTCGCGCTGACCGGCGACGACACCGCCTGCACCGAGGCCACCGAGTGGGATCCGTCGATCACCGCGGTCGCCGTGAAGTACGCGACCGACCGGTTCTCGGCAGAGCTGCGTCCCGAGGACGACGCCCGTCAGGCGATCGAGGACGCGGTGTCCGCGGCGCTCGCTGCACCGATTTCCTCACCCGAGCCGGTGGAGGGGCCGGCTGTCCTGGAGGTGCGGTGGCAGTCTGCGTCTGTCCCCGCCACGTTGCTGGGGCTGCCGGGTGTTACGGCGACCGACTCTCGCACGGTTCGCGTCGAGGGCGAACTTCCCTCTCTGTATCGCCAGTTCGGCGTCTGGATGCGGGTCGCTACGGCGCTTGGCCATCAGCCGCCGTATTGCTGACCGTCGGATTTCGTCTGCGGGCCCGTTGTGGCCGGTCGCGCAGTTCCCCGCGCCCCTAGGGAGTTGCGGCTCACGTCAGCCCGAACGGCGACCCCCGAGCCGCGGGCAGCCTCCCGCCCCAGCCGCGGGCAGCCTCCCGCCCCAGCCGCGGGCAGCCTCCCGCCCCAGCCGCGGGCAGACGCCCCGCCCAGCCGCGGGCAGTCGTGCCGCTGGGGCGGCACGGGTGGGCGCGGGCGGCACCCCGTAAGCGCCGGGCTGCGCGACCCACCCCCGGCCAGCCCCAGTAGCGTCGCACCGCACCCCCGGCCAGCCCCCGCGGCAGCGCCCCTCACCCCACCAACCGCAACCGCTCCCCGCACACCCCCACCCGCACCGTCTGCCCCCACGTCAGCTCCAGCGCGTCGCCCTCCATCCCGTCGCCGAAGGCGATCAGGCGTTCCGATTCCACGGTGAGCCGGAGCCGGGCCGAGCGGGTCAGTTCGCCGGAGATCAGGGTGGTGCCGGTGGCGGGGGAGGGCCAGGCCTCGCGGACGTACCACAGCAGGCGCTCCTCCGTGGGCGAGGGCAGCCGCAGCCCGCCCCCACCCCGCCGCTCCTGCCACACCGAGCGGATCCAGCCGGTCGCCCCGGTCCCGGTGCCCACCAGCACCCCGGAGGAGGCCTGGGCCTCGACGGCACCCCTGTCGCCGTCGAGTCCCAGGCGGTACCGAGCGGTCTGATGACCCGCGGCGCCGAGGTAGATCTCGTTGAGCGCCACCAGCCGCTGCGTGTCGTCTGCTACGGCCTCGACCATCGTGAGTTCGTCCGTCCCCGTGCCCCGGGCGAGCGCGGCGGGCAGCAGCGTCGCCGCGTCGGCGGCCCGGTGCCTTACCAGCACACCCGGATTGCGCCCCGGGTCGGTGTCGATGCCCACCACCGGCTGGCCCGCCAGGTACTTGGCGACGTTGGCCACCAGACCGTCCTGGCCGACCACGACCACCACGTCCTCCGGGGCGAACAGAAAACGGTCCAGGTCGGCCCGCTCCACGCTGGCCTGACGCCAGGTCAGGGGCACGGCGGCGGTCACCTCGGCGAGTGCCGCCTTCGTACGGCGATGGCGCTCGGCGACCTCGTCGATGCCGCGCCCCCGCGAGGACAGGAAGAACGCCGCTTGGCCGTGCGTGCCGTGATGGGCCACCAGCTCCTCGTACTCCGTGGTGCGATGGACCAGCACGACCCGCGGCGCGAGGCTCACGCCTCCTCCCGCCCGGCGAGCTTCGACAGCAGCCCGGTCAGTACGTCCGGCGACACCGTCACGCTCTCGATGTGCGGCAGGTTCTCCGCCAGCCGCGTCCCGGTGAGCGCGTGCAGCGTCGTCACGTCGACGTCCCCGTGCACCCGCAGCCAGGCCGCCTGGGCCTGGGCCCGCGCCTCGCCGACCTCGCGGGCCGCCTCGGCCTCCGCCCGGGCGAGCCGTACCGCACGCGTGGCCTCGGCGTCCGCCAGCTTCACCGTCCGCGCGGCCTCCGCCTCGGCGAGTTTCACCGTGCGGGCCGCCGCCGCCTCCGCGCGCACCGCGTCCGCGGCGGCGTGCTCCTCGGCCTCGCGGCGCGCGTTGGTGCCGCGCTGCTCGACCAACTGCTCCTCACGGCGGGCGAGTTCGATCTGGCTGGCCAGCTCGTTCTCGGCGATCGTCCGCTCCCGCTCGACGGCCACCGCGCGCCGCTCGTACGTCGCCCGGTCGGCCTCCTGCTGGATCTGCTCCCGGGCCGGGGTGCGCAGCGCCCGCTCCACCTCCGGCTCGGGCCGCAGCGCCACGACACGTACCGCGACCACCTCGATGCCGGTGGCCGGCAGCCGGGGCTCGGCGCCCAGCCCCTCCGCGACCCGCTCGCGCACCGCGGCCACCCCGTCGGCCAGCGCCGCCGACAGCGGCGTACGGGCGAGGACGGCCAGCGCGTGCTGCTGCGCGGTCTCCGTGAGCAGGGTGCCGAGCTGCTCCAGCGGGGCACCGCGCCACACGCCGGTGTCGGGGGAGACGGAGAAGTCGAGGCGGGCGGCAGCGACGGCGGGGTCGCTGATCCGGTAGGTGACCGTCGCCTGCACCGTCACGTCCTGGAAGTCGGAGGTGCGGGCGTGGAAGGTCATCGCCAGTTCGCGGTCGTCGACCGGTATCTCCGACAGCGCCGCGTGCAGCGCCCGGAACCAGAAGCTCAGCCCGGTTCCGTCATGGGCGAGCTGACCCGAGCTGTGGTGTCTGATGTGCGCCGTCGGCGCGCCCCGAAGATGGCGCCAGCCCAGGCGCCGGGTGATGTCGGCCATGTGGCCCCCCTTGCTGATTTTCGTCATGTGGACGATAAGCGGAACGCCTGCTTGTCGTCAAGGGGACGAAAACAGGGATCTCGAAAACAGGACTCCCGGCCGATCGGTGCCGCGATGTGACGGCCTCGTCCCGTCTCGTGGTGAGACGATCTCGTTATCGCACCACAATGGGTGAAGGCGGGCGCCGGTGGTCAGGATGGAGTCATGGGATTCCACGTCGACTCCGAGGCCGGGCGGCTGCGCCGCGTCATCCTGCACCGCCCCGATCTCGAGCTCAAAAGGCTCACCCCCAGCAACAAGGACGCCCTGCTCTTCGACGATGTGCTGTGGGTGCGCCGGGCCCGCGCCGAGCACGACGGGTTCGCCGATGTGCTGCGCGACCGCGGTGTCGTCGTGCACCTCTTCGGCGACCTGCTCACCGAGGCCCTGGACATCCCGGAGGCCCGAAGACTCGTCCTGGACCGGGTCTTCGACGAGAAGGAGTACGGCCCCCTCGCCACCGACCACCTCCGTGCCGCCTTCGAGGCGCTGCCCTCCCGTGAGCTCGGCGAGGCGCTGGTCGGCGGCATGACCAAGCGCGAGTTCCTGGAGGCCCACCAGGAGCCGACCTCGGTGCGCTTCCATGTCATGGAGCTCGACGACTTCCTGCTCCGCCCGCTGCCCAACCATCTCTTCACCCGGGACACCTCCGCCTGGATCTACGACGGCGTCTCCATCAACGCGATGCGCTGGCCCGCCCGGCAGCGCGAGACCGTGCACTTCG
Organism: Streptomyces sp. YIM S03343; assembly: GCF_054729195.1. Classification (NCBI taxonomy): domain Bacteria; kingdom Bacillati; phylum Actinomycetota; class Actinomycetes; order Kitasatosporales; family Streptomycetaceae; genus Streptomyces; species Streptomyces sp. YIM S03343. Next base: position 2,209,435 of record NZ_JBPUKX010000001.1, on the reverse strand, counting down.
AGGCCATCTACCGGCACCATCCCCTCTTCCGGGACGAGGAGTTCCACATCTGGTCCGAGGGCCAGGCCGACTATCCGTCCACCATCGAGGGCGGGGACGTGATGGTCATCGGCCGTGGCGCCGTCCTCATCGGCATGAGCGAACGCACCACCCCGCAGGCCGTGGAGATGCTCGCCCACAAGCTGTTCGCCGCCGGGTCCGCCCGTACGATCGTCGCGCTCGACATGCCGAAGAGCCGGGCCCTGATGCATCTCGACACCGTGATGACGATGGTCGACGGCGATGTCTTCACCCAGTACGGCGGCCTCGGCATGCTCCGCTCGTACACCATCGAACCGGGTGTGAGCGAGAAGGAGCTCAAGGTCACCGACCATCCGCCGGAGCATATGCATCGCGCGATCGCCGCCGCCCTCGGGCTGAGCGAGATCCGTGTCCTGACCGCCACCCAGGACGTGCATGCCGCCGAGCGCGAGCAGTGGGACGACGGCTGCAATGTCCTGGCCGTCGAACCGGGCGTCGTCGTCGCCTACGAACGCAACTCCACCACCAACACCCACCTGCGCAAACAAGGTATCGAGGTCATCGAGATCCCGGGCAGCGAACTGGGCCGGGGCCGCGGCGGCCCGCGCTGTATGAGCTGCCCGGTCGAACGGCTGGCCGTCTAGGCGGCCTTCCCGGCGGATGGGCGGTCGCCGAGAACGGGTGCCGGTTGCACGGAACGGGTGGCCGGTCGCATGGGACGGGTGCCGGACGAGTCGAACGGGTGGCTGTATAGAAATGCTGAGCCTCGTATAGACTTCCGGGACTGATCGTCCGAGCCCCTCTCCCTCCTCCCACCCCCGCACCACCCGCGACCCCAGGAGCACGACCCATGGCGACCGTCCCGACCGCCCTCACCGGCCGTCACTTCCTCAAGGAGCTGGACCTCACCGACGGCGAGTTCCGCGCGCTGATCGAGCTGGCCGCCGAGCTGAAGGCGGCCAAGAAGGCCGGGACCGAGACGCGGTATCTGTGTGGGAAGAACATCGCGCTGATCTTCGAGAAGACCTCGACCCGCACCCGCTGCGCGTTCGAGGTCGCCGCCGCCGACCAGGGCGCCTCGACGACGTACCTCGACCCGTCGGGCTCGCAGATCGGGCACAAGGAGTCCGTGAAGGACACCGCGCGGGTGCTGGGCCGTATGTACGACGGGATCCAGTACCGCGGCGACAGCCAGGCCAAGGTCGAGGAACTCGCCGCGTACGCCGGGGTCCCCGTGTTCAACGGCCTCACCGACGACTGGCACCCCACCCAGATGCTCGCCGACGTGCTCACCATGACCGAGCACTCGGCCAAGCCCCTCACCGAGATCGCCTACGCCTACCTCGGCGACGCCCGCTTCAACATGGGCAACTCCTACCTGGTCACCGGCGCCCTGCTCGGCATGGACGTCCGGATCGTCGCACCCCGCGCCTACTGGCCGGCCGAGGACATCGTGGCCCGGGCCCGCAAGCTGGCCGAGGGGACCGGCGCCCGCATCACCCTCACCGAGCGGACCGACGAGGGCGTGCGCGGCGCCGACTTCGTGGCGACCGACGTATGGGTGTCGATGGGCGAGCCCAAGGAGGTCTGGGCCGAGCGCATCGCCGCGCTGTCGCCGTACGCCGTGACCATGGACGTCCTGCGCGCCACCGGCAACCCGGACGTCAGGTTCCTGCACTGCCTGCCGGCCTTCCACGACCTGGGCACCAAGGTCGGCCGCGAGATCCACGAGGAGTACGGCCTGGACTCGCTGGAAGTCACCGACGAGGTCTTCGAGTCCCCGTACTCGGTCGTCTTCGACGAGGCGGAGAACCGTCTGCACACCATCAAGGCGGTGCTGGTGGCGACCCTCGCCTGACCGCCCCCGCTCACGGCCTGCTCAAGGCCTGTTCACGGCCTGCTGAAGGCCTGCTCGCGACCCGTTCACGGCTGGGTCCGGTGCCGCCGCTGCGGCGGCACCACGGGCAGCCGGAACCACACCGCCTTGCCGGACCCACTGCGGCGATGCCCGCAGGACGAGCTGAGGGAGCGGATCAGCAGCAGCCCGCGACCGTGCTCCTGCCAGGGATCGGGACTGCCGTCCGTACCAGGCCGGGTCAGATCGCCCGGCGGCGCCGGGTCCGGGTCGTGCACCTCTATCCGGCACCCCGTCGGCAGCAGCTCCATCACCAGCTCGATCGGGGTGCTCCCGGCCGTGTGCTCCACGGCGTTCGCCACCAGTTCCGCGGTGAGCAGTTCCGCGGTGTCCCGGTCGGTCCCGTGCTCCGCCCCGGCGAGTGCCGTGCGGATCAGCGCGCGGGCCACGGGCACGGCCGCGGCCGAGTGGGGCAGCGCCACCCGCCAGGAGGCGGACGCTGAGGGACGTTCTTGCACGGTCGTTCCGTTTCTGAGCAGGTTGTCCTGCCTTCAACCTTATGAAGGGTGCGGCTCCGTCCGGCAGGGGCGTTTCGACGGATGCCGTACGGGACCTTCGGCCCCGGTACCAGGCGGAGTACCCCCGTCCGTGCCCGCCCTCCCGCGCCCGGGCAGTTTGTTACCACGCCATCGACGATCCGTGACACGTCGACGGGCGCCCCTCACGTTGTATCGCCTTGTATTGCTCTCGTGACGACGGTCACGAGAGAGTGATAACTTCGTAAGCAGGCCGAGCGATTCGGGCCCGCTGCTCACAAGATCCGCCCAGAGATCCGCCCAACGGATCCAACCAGAGATCCTCCGAGAGATTCGTGTCCGCGCCACCGTCCGAGGAGGCCGCACGTCATGAGTCCCTTCACCGGCTCCGCCGCCCGCACCCCCCACTGGCGGCATCTGCGCGTCGACATCGCCGACGGGGTCGCGACCGTCACCCTGGCCCGCCCGGAGACGCTGAACGCGCTCACCTTCGGCGCCTACGCCGATCTGCGCGATCTGCTCGCCGAGCTGTCCCGCGAGCGCTCGGTGCGCGCCCTGGTGCTGGCGGGGGAGGGGCGCGGCTTCTGCTCCGGCGGCGACGTCGACGAGATCATCGGTGCCACCCTCGCCATGGACACGGCGCAGCTGCTCGACTTCAACCGGATGACCGGGCAGGTCGTACGGGCCGTACGGGAGTGCCCGTTCCCGGTGGTCGCCGCGCTGCACGGGGTCGCGGCGGGCGCCGGGGCGGTGCTCGCCCTCGCGGCCGACTTCCGGGTCGCCGACCCCACCTCCCGCTTCGCCTTCCTCTTCACCCGCGTCGGTCTGTCCGGCGGCGACATGGGCGCCGCCTATCTGCTGCCCCGGGTCGTCGGGCTCGGCCATGCCACCCGGCTGCTGATGCTCGGTGAGCCGGTACGGGCCGCCGAGGCCGAGCGGATCGGCCTGATCAGCGAACTGACCGAGGAAGGCGGGGCCGACACGGCCGCCCGCGCTCTGGCCCGCCGCCTCTCCGAGGGCCCGGCGCTCGCGCTGGCGCAGACCAAGGCGCTGCTCACCGCCGAACTCGACATGCCGCTGGCTGCCGCCGTCGAACTGGACGCCGCCACCCAGGCCCTCCTGATGAACGGCGAGGACTACGCCGAGTTCCACGCCGCCTTCGCCGCGAAACGCCCGCCGAAGTGGCGGGGGAGGTGAGGCGATGGCCCAGAAGACTGCCTTGAAGGTCGCTGTGGCAGGCGGCGGACCCGGCGGGCTGTACGCGGCAGCGCTGCTCAAACGTCTCGACCCGGCCCGCGAGATCACCGTCTGGGAGCGCAACGCCCCCGACGACACCTTCGGCTTCGGTGTCGTCCTGTCCGACGAGACGCTCGGCGGCATCGAGCACGCCGACCCGGTCGTCCACGCCGCCCTCGAACGGCACTTCGTGCGCTGGGACGACATCGACATCGTGCACCGCGGCACCCGCCGCACCTGCGGCGGCCACGGCTTCGCCGCCCTCGGCCGGCGCACGCTCCTCCAGATCCTTCACGAACGCTGCCGCTCCCTCGGCGTCGAGCTGCGCTTTTGCACCGAGGCGCCGTTCCCCGCACGGCCGACGGAGGACTACGACCTCGTCATCGCCGCCGACGGTGTGCACAGCGCGCTGCGCACGGCCCACGCCGAGGTGTTCCGGCCCCGGATCACCGGCCACCGGTGCCGCTACATCTGGCTCGCCGCGGACTTCGCCTTCGACGCCTTCCGCTTCGAGATCGCCGAGACCGAGCACGGCGTGATGCAGCTGCACGGCTACCCTTACGCGCCGGACGCCTCCACGGTGATCGTGGAGATGCGCGAAGAGGTGTGGCGGGCGGCCGGGTTCGACCGGCTCGACGAGCGGGAGTCCGTCGAACGCTGCGCCAAGATCTTCGCGGACGCGCTCGGCGGACGGCCGCTGTCGTCCAACGACTCGGCCTGGACGACCTTCCGCACGGTCGTCAACGAGCGCTGGTCGCACGGCAATGTCGTCCTCCTCGGCGACGCCGCGCACACCGCCCACTTCTCCATCGGCTCCGGCACCAAGCTCGCCGTCGAGGACGCCGTCGCCCTGGCCGCCTGCCTGAGCGAACACCCCTCCCTGGAGGGGGCGTTGGCTGCCTACGAGGAGGAACGCAAGCCCGTTGTCGCGTCCACCCAGCGGGCGGCGCGGGCAAGTCTCGAATGGTTCGAGAACCTCGCCCTCCAGGTCGGCCAGCCGCCGTACCGGTTCGCGTTCAACCTGCTCACCCGCAGCCGCCGCGTCACCCATGACAACCTGCGGCTGCGCGACGCCCGCTTCACCGCGGCCGTGGAACGGGAGTCCGGCTGCCCGCCCGGCACGCCTCCGATGTTCACCCCGTTCCGGCTGCGCGGACTGACCCTGCGCAACCGGGTCGTGGTGTCCCCCATGGACATGTACTCCGCCCGCGACGGAGTCCCCGGCGACTTCCACCTCGTCCATCTCGGCGCCCGGGCGCTGGGCGGCGCCGGACTGGTGATGACGGAGATGGTGTGCGTCAGCCCCGAGGGGCGGATCACCCCGGGCTGTGCGGGCCTCTACACCGGGCAACAGGCCCAGGCGTGGCGGCGGATCACCGACTTCGTGCACCGCACGGCGCCGGGCACCGCCATCGGGGTGCAGCTCGGGCACAGCGGCCGCAAGGGGTCCACCAAGCTCATGTGGGAAGGCATGGACGAGCCGCTCGATGAGGGCAACTGGTCCCTGGTGGCGGCGTCACCGGTGCCGTACCGGCCCGGCGGGCAGGTGCCACGCCAGCTGACCCGAGCGCAACTCACCGACGTCAGAGGCCAGTTCACGGAAGCCGCGGTCCGTGCCGCCCGCGCCGGGTTCGATCTCCTCGAACTGCACTGCGCGCACGGCTATCTGCTCTCCGGCTTCCTCTCCCCGCTCACCAACCTGCGCACCGACGCCTACGGCGGCTCACCGGAGAGACGGCTGCGCTTCCCGCTGGAGGTCTTCGACGCCGTACGCGAAGTGTGGCCCTCCGAACGGCCGTTGACCGTGCGCATCTCCGCCGTCGACTGGGCCGACGGCGGCAACACCCCCGACGACGCGGTGGTGATCGCGCGGGCCTTCGCTGCGCACGGCGCCGACGCGATCGATGTGTCGGCCGGGCAGGTCGTGTCCGACGAACGGCCGGAGTACGGGCGGTCGTACCAGACGCCGTTCGCCGACCGGATCCGGCACGAGGTGGGCGTACCGGTGATCGCGGTCGGTGCGATCTCTTCCTGGGACGATGTCAACTCGCTGATCCTGGCGGGCCGTACAGATCTGTGCGCCCTTGCCCGCCCGCATCTGTACGACCCGCACTGGACCCTGCACGCCGCGGCCGAGCAGGCCTACGACGGCCCCGGCGCCGTCTGGCCCGCCCCCTACCGCGCGGGCAGCCGGCCGCCGCGGACCGGGCGCACGGACACTCCCCTGCCCCGGCTCGGCCGTGCCTGAGCCTCAGCCGCCGACCACCTGCCGATGGCCGCTGACCACCCGTCGGTCGACGCTGACCACTTGCCGATCGCCGACAGCGGATGGGCTGCCGACGCCGGCTGACAGGTGGTCAGCGGCAGCTCAGTCGCCGACCACGGCCATGCCCGCCGTCAGCGTCGCCCCGTCGGCCGCGTCGATCAGGATGAACGCGCCTGTGCGGCGGGAGACGGCGTACTCGTCGAGGGCGAGCGGCTCGGCGGTGCGCAGGGTGACCCGGCCAAGGTCGTTCACGGTCAGCGACTCGGCCCCGGCGAGGTCGTGGACGATCGCCTTGACCGTGCGGGTGGTGTGCTTGATCAGCACCCGGTCGCCGACCCTGAGCGGCCGGTCGGCCAGATGGCAGACGGACGCCCGTACCACCTGGGTCAGCGCGGGCACGTCCACCCCCGCCGTGATCATGTCGCCCCGCGAGACGTCCCGCTGGTCGGCCAGCCGCACCCCGATCGACTGCGGCGCGTACGCCTCGGTGACCTCGGTGCCCAGCACGTCGATCCCGGTGATCTCGGAGCTCTCCCCGGACGGATGCACCGTCACCCGGTCGCCGACGCGCAGCGTGCCGGACACCAACTGGCCCGCGTAAGAACGGTGTTCGCCGTGCCGAATGACGTACTGGACGGGGAAGCGGGCGGGGGCGTCGGCCTGGTCGACGTGGACCGGGACCTCCTCCAGGAACTCCAGCAGCGCCGGGCCGGTGTACCAGTCCATGTGCGCCGAGCGCTCTACGACGTTGTCGCCGATGAGCGCCGAGACCGGGATCGGGGTGAAGCCCGGCAGGTCCAGTTCAGCCGTCTGGACCGTGAAGTCCTTGACGATACGGTCGAATTCGGCCTGCTCGTAGCCGACCAGGTCCATCTTGTTGACGGCGAGGACGACATGCGGCACCCGCAGCAGCGCGGCGACGGCGGCATGCCGGCGGGTCTGCTCGACGACGCCGTTGCGGGCGTCGATCAGGATGATCGCCAGCTCGGCGGTCGAGGCGCCGGTGACCATGTTGCGGGTGTACTGCACATGGCCGGGGGTGTCGGCGAGGATGAAGCGGCGCTTCGGGGTGGCGAAGTAGCGGTAGGCCACGTCGATGGTGATGCCCTGTTCTCGCTCGGCGCGCAGGCCGTCGGTGAGCAGTGCGAGGTCCGGGCCCTCCTGGCCGCGGTTGCGGGAGGCGTGCTCGACGGCCTCCAGCTGGTCGGCGAGGACCGACTTGGAGTCGTGCAGCAGCCGTCCGACCAGGGTGGACTTGCCGTCGTCGACGGAACCGGCGGTCGCGAACCGCAGGGTGTCGATCGTGGCGCAGGGGGCCGCGGCCGACGGCAGCCCGGGCGCGGACGTCAGATCCGCGGACGCCGGATCCGCGGTCGCCGCGGCGGGTTCGGTGATGGTGGTCATGCTCAGAAGTACCCCTCGCGCTTACGGTCCTCCATGGCGGCCTCGGACAGCTTGTCGTCGGCACGTGTGGCTCCGCGCTCGGTGAGCCGGGAGGCGGCGATCTCGGAGATCACCTTCTCGATGGTGTCGGCGTCGGAGTCGACGGCGCCGGTGCAGGACATGTCGCCGACGGTGCGGTAGCGCACCTGGCGCTTCTCGACTCTCTCGCCCGCCCTTGGCCCGCCCCACTCTCCGGCGGTGAGCCACATGCCGCCGCGCCGGAACACCTCGCGGTGGTGGGCGTAGTAGATGGACGGCAGTTCGATCTCCTCGCGGGCGATGTACTGCCAGACGTCCAGTTCGGTCCAGTTGGACAGCGGGAAGACCCGGACGTGCTCGCCGGGGGCGTGGCGGCCGTTGTAGAGGTTCCACAGCTCGGGGCGCTGGCGGCGCGGGTCCCACTGGGAGAACTCGTCGCGCAGCGAGAACACCCGCTCCTTCGCCCGCGCCTTCTCCTCGTCGCGCCGTCCGCCGCCGAACACCGCGTCGAATCTCTCGTTCTGGATCTTCTCGGTGAGCGGCAGCGTCTGGAGCGGGTTACGGGTCCCGTCGGCCCGCTCGCGCAGCACTCCGCGGTCGATGTAGTCCTGGACCAGGGCGACGTGCAGCCGCAGCCCGTGCCGGGCCACCGTGCGGTCGCGGTAATCGAGCACCTCGGGGAAGTTGTGTCCCGTGTCGACGTGCAGGAGGGAGAAGGGAACGGGCGCCGGGGCGAACGCCTTCAGCGCGAGGTGCAGCATGACGATGGAGTCCTTGCCGCCGGAGAAGAGGATCACCGGCCGCTCGAACTCACCCGCCACCTCACGGAAGATGTGCACCGCCTCCGACTCCAGCGTGTCCAGATGCGAGAGGGGGACGCCGCTCACACCAGCCTCCGCTCCGCCAGCAGCGCGTACACCGCGTCCGCGGACTGCGCCGGGCTCTGCTCCTGGGTGCGCAGCACCAGCGCCGGATCGGCCGGCGGCTCGTACGGGTCGTCGACCCCCGTCAGCCCGGACAGCTCGCCCGCCGCCTGCCGGGCGTACAGGCCCTTCACATCCCGCTCGCTGCACACCTCGACCGGGGTGGCCACATGCACCTCCAGATACGGCGTGGCGCTCTTCTCGTGCCGTCTGCGCACCGCCTCCCGGCTGTCGGCGTACGGCGCGATGACCGGGACGACGGACAGCACGCCGTTGCGGGCCAGCACCTCGGACACCAGCCCGATGCGCTGCACATTGGTGTCGCGGTCCTCGCGGGAGAAGCCCAGACCGGCGGAGAGGAAACGGCGTATCTCGTCGCCGTCGAGCACCTCGACGCGCCGTCCTTCGGCCTTGAGCCGGTCGCCGAGCAACCGGGCGATGGTCGTCTTCCCCGCACTAGGCAGCCCCGTGAGCCAGACGGTGGCTCCCTGAGCCCTAGCCGTGGTGGTCATCCGCACCTGTCCTCTTTCTTACCTCGGGCAAACGCTGGTTGAACGCTAGGTAAGAAACATGAGAAGAGGGATGGAATGAGCTGAGGGTTCACTTAGGGCCAGCAGATGTGCCAGGGATCACAGCTACGTGCCGCCGGATCACAGGCGCGCGCCGCCGTCACGAGGATGTGCGTGCCGCCGTCACGAGGATGTGCGTGCCGCCGTCACGACGACGCTCAACTCCCGTGTCACACCCCGGCGAACACCGCCCCCGCGTCCCTCAGCCGCTCGTGCAGCCCCCGGAACACCGCCGTCGAGCGCGCGCCCGGCCAGTCGTCCGGCAGCAGATGCGCGGGCAGCCCGGGGTCGGTGTAGGGCAGCCGGCGCCAGGAGTCCAGGGCGAGGAGATAGTCGCGGTACGCCGCCTCGGGCGGGGTGTCCTGCCGCACCTCCCACGCCCCGAGGACGTCCGCGTACCGGTCGAGGAACGTCTCGTGGGCCTCGGCGATCGAGGCCAGATCCCACCATCGCGCCACGGCCTGCGCGGTCGGCGCGAAGCCAAGATGCTCACCGCGGAAGAAGTCCACGTAAGGGTCCAGCCTCAGCCGCCGCAGACTGTGCCGGGTCTCCTCGTACAGCCGCGCCGGGGCGATCCACACGCCGGGTGCCGCCGTGCCGAAGCCCAGGCCGGCCAGCCGGGAGCGCAGCACATGCCGCTTCTGCCGCTCCGACTCCGGCACCGAGAACACCGCGAGCACCCAGCCGTCGTCCTCGGGCGGCTTGACGGCATAGATCCGCTGATCGCCGTCCTCCAGCAACTGCCGGGCCTCCGGCGAGAGTTCGTACCCCGCCGCGCCCCGAGCGGTACGGGCGGGCATCAGCAGCCCGCGCCGCTTGAGCCGGGACACCGAGGACCGCACGGAGGGTGCGTCCACACCGACCGCGGCGAGCAGCCGGATCAGCTCGGCGACCGGTACCGGGCCGGGCACGAAGCGGCCGTACGCGCCGTAGAGCGTGACGATCAGAGACCGTGGAGCATGCTGGTCGGACACGTTGATCATCTTAGGTCTTCGGCATCACTACTGGTCACCTTCTGTGCGCAGTCTGAACCGCTGGAGTTTGCCGGTAGCGGTGCGTGGCAGGGCCGCCACGAAGACGATCTCACGCGGGCATTTGTACGGCACCAACTCGGCCTTCACAAAGGCACGCAGTGCCTCCGCGTCCCGCCGGGCATCCTCGCGCAGCACCGCGTACGCCACCACGACCTGCCCGCGCGCCTCGTCGGGGCGCCCCACGACCGCCGCCTCCACCACGTCCGGATGCCGCAGCAGCGCATCCTCGATCTCGGGTCCCGCGATGTTGTACCCGGCCGAGACGATCATGTCGTCGGCGCGCGCCACATAGCGGAAGTACCCGTCGCTCTCCCGGACATAGGTGTCGCCGGTGACGTTCCAGCCGCCCCGCACATACTCGCTCTGGCGCGGATCGGTGAGATAGCGGCAGCCGACCGGGCCGCGCACCGCCAGCAGCCCGGGCTCGCCGTCCGGCACGGGCTCGCCCCGCGCGTCCTGCACCCTCGCCTGCCAGCCGGGCACCGCGACGCCCGTCGTCCCGGGGCGGATCAGCCCGTCGGCCGCCGAGATGAAGATGTGCAGCAGTTCGGTCGCGCCGATCCCGTTGATGATCCGCAGCCCGGTCCGCTCGTACCAGGCCCGCCAGGTGGCCGCGGGCAGATTCTCCCCGGCGGACACACAGCGCCGCAGACAGGAGATGTCGTATGCGTCGAGCCTGCCGTCGCCGAGCATCGCCCGGTAGGCGGTCGGCGCGGTGAAGAGTACGGACACCCGGTGCTCGGCGATCGCCGGCAACAGCTGCCTGGGCGCGGCCTGTTCGAGCAGCAGCGCGCTCGCGCCCGCGCGCAGCGGGAAGACGAGGAGACCGCCGAGCCCGAAGGTGAACCCCAGTGGCGGACTGCCCGCGAACACGTCCTCCGCACGCGGCTTCAGCACATGCTTCGAGAAGGTGTCCGCGATCGCCAGCACGTCCCGGTGGACATGCGTACACCCCTTGGGGCGCCCGGTGGTGCCCGAGGTGAACGCGATCAGCGCCACATCGTCGGCCGCGGTGTCCACGGCGGTGTACGGCCCCTCGGGCGCCGGGCGGCCCAGCAGATCGTCGGGTGCGTCACCGCCGTACACGCTGATCCGCAGGCCGGGTATGTCGGCCTTCACGAGATCGTCGACGGTGCGCGCGTCGCACAGCGCGTGCCGCACCCCGGCGATCTCGCACATCGTGCGCAACTCCTGCGGCCGCTGCTGCGCCAGCACCGTCACCGCGACCGCGCCCGCCTTCAGCACCGCCAGCCAACAGGCCGCCAGCCAGGGTGTGTTGGGGCCGCGCAGCAGCACACGATTGCCGGGTACGACACCCAGGGCGCCGGTGAGCAGATGCGCGAGGCGGTCGACCCGGGCGCGCAGCTCGCCGTACGTCCACACCTCTCCGGCGGCGGTACGGACCGCGGGGCGGCCGGGGGCGGTGTGCGCCAGCAGTTCGGCGGCGGCGTTCAGCCGGGGCGGGTAGCGCAGTTCGGGCAGGTCGAGGAGGAGGTCGGGCCACTGGTCCGGGGGCGGGAGGTGATCGCGGGCGAAGGTGTCGACATGGGCCGAGGGCGTCGCCGGGGAGGGCTCCCGGGCGGAGTCTTCGGTGGGTTCCACGATGGTTCGCCCCCTTGCCTCGAACGCCTCGACGGCCTCGATGGCCGCGACGGCGCTGTGGTGGGCTCGCACAGGGAGCGTATCGTGTTGGTGACGGCAGTCAACTGTGCGCGATAACGTCGCGGTGGTCGTGGTGGCGGTCGCTTTCGTGGTCGTGGCCGTGGTCGTGGCCGACGGGAGCCGGGTGCTGCCCGGCCGGGGCCACGACCGGCACCGGGGCGCCCAGCAGTCGGGCCCCGTGGTGGTCACGGGTGCGGAGAGGACCGGGATGCCCGCATTCTCGCTCGAACCGGAACGGCTCGCCTGGTGCGCCGAGTTGCGCGACCTGGCCGCTGAGCGGCTGCGCCCGCTTGCGGAGAAGGGCGAGCCCGGCCGCGTCAACCGTTCCCTCGTCACCGAACTCGGCCGACTCGGGCTAACGGCCCGGCTGTTCGGGGCGGGGGCACTCGAACTGTGCCTGATGCGCGAGTCGTTGGCCTACGGCTGCACAGAGGCGGAGACCGCCCTCGCCCTCCAGGGCCTCGGCGCCCACGCCGTGCACACCTACGGCACCCCGGCCCAACACGCCCACTGGCTCCCCCGGGTGACCGACGGCACGGCGATCGCGGCCTTCGCCCTGACGGAGCCGGGGGCGGGGTCGGATGCGGCGGGGTTGGGGTTGCGGGCGGTGGGGGAGGCGGGGGGCGCAGGGGGCGGTGGCGCGGCCGGCGGGGCTTTGGCGCCCGGCGTGGGTCGGGGCGGGGATGGGGAGCGGGGGGACGTGGCTGCTCGGGTGGCGGGTGGCGCCGTAGCCGAAGCGGTTGCGGGGCCCGGTTCGGGCCGAGGCGCCGGAGGTCAGCCCGCCCCGCCCTTCGGCCCCGGCGACCAGGCCGCCGTAGCCCCCGATCTCGCCGCCGAGGCCGACGGCCCCCGGCGCTGGCGGCTCACCGGAGAGAAGTGCTGGATCTCCAACGCGCCCGAGGCCGACCTGTACACGGTGTTCGCCCGCACCACCCCCGGCACCGGGGCCCGGGGCGTCACCGCCTTCCTGGTGCCCGCCGACCGTCCCGGACTCACCGGCGCACCCCTCGACATGCTCTCCCCGCACCCCATCGGCACCCTCGGCTTCGACGCCGTCCCCGTCACCGACGACGACGTGCTCGGCGAGGTGGGCCGGGGCTTTCGCGTCGCGATGGGCACCCTGAACCTCTTCCGCCCCAGCGTCGGTGCGTTCGCCGTCGGCATGGCCCAGGCCGCGCTCGACGCCACCCTCGCCCACACCGCCGGTCGCGACGCCTTCGGCGGCAAACTCAAGGACCTCCAGGCCGTCTCCCACCAGGTCGCCGAGATGACCCTGCGCACGGAGGCGGCCCGCCTGATGGTGTACGCCGCGGCGACGGCGTACGACACCGGCGATCCCGACGTCCCGCGCCGCTCCGCGATGGCGAAGCTGCTCGCCACGGAGACCGCGCAGTTCGTCGTCGACACCGCCGTCCAGTTGCACGGCGCCCGCGCCCTGCGCCGCGGCCATCTGCTCGAACACCTCTACCGCGAGGTCCGCGCACCCCGGATCTACGAGGGAGCCAGCGAGGTCCAGCGCGACATCATCGCCAGGCAGTCGTACGCGCGGTACGTGGCGGCGGAGGGGCACGCGTGAGCGTCGAGCGTGTCAACCCGCGGGAGTTGTCCCCACCGGCCGGCTTCTCCCACGCGGTCGTCGCCATCGGCTCCCGGCTGGTCTTCCTCGCCGGTCAGACCGCCCTCGACACCGACGGTGAGGTGACCGGCGCGACGCTGCCGGAGCAGTTCGAGCGGGCGCTGGCCAATCTGCTGGCGGCGCTGCACGCGGCGGGCGGCACCCCGGCCGACCTCGCCCGCGTCACCGTCTACGCCACCGACGTCGCCGCGTACCGCGCCCACGCCCCCGAACTCGGCCGCATCTGGCGGCGGCTCGCGGGCCGGGACTATCCGGCGATGGCGGTCGTCGAGATCGTACGGCTGTGGGACGACCGGGCACTGGTCGAACTGGACGGCTTCGCGGTGCTGCCGTAGGACCGTGCGGTTCGGCAGCGCCCCAAAGGGGCGCGGGGCTGTATCGATATGCGGCTCCGCCGCGTGGGCGCGACCAGCCACGACGGCGCCGCAGACGACAGACGTCACATAGCGGCACACCCAGCGGAGCGCTTACGCAGCGATGACGTGCCCGGTACGGCAGTAACCCGGTGCGGGGCGACGATCCGGCCGTCGGGGAGCAGTTCGCCGGTGTCGTCGAAGACGATCACGCCGTCGCACAGCAGGGTCCAGCCCTGCTCGGGGCGGGCGGCCACGATGTGCGCGGCACGGGAGTCGGCAGGGCACGAAGGCTGGCGGGAACACATGGCGCACCTCCAGGTCGGACGGGTGCCGGCGGCTTCGGCGCCGCCTGACGCAACTCAACCATGCGCCGCTCGTGGACTCCTAGGAACGGCCTGGAGCCAGGTGTGACACGGTGCGGACGATCTCCGGACCGTTCCGCGAATCTCGCCGCAGATCCGTGCACTTGGGCGTGTACTCGCCACCGATGGGGTGACGGTCACACCGTTGGCCGTCGCCGACCGGTACCAGTGACCCCGGGCCCGCACGGCATCCCCGGCGGTCCCGCGAAGAACACACTCACCGCCTTCCTCATCGGAGGTACGTCCATGTTCACGACCAAGAGCGCGAGACCCGCACAGCGCCGTCGCGGCCTGCTCGGCACGGCTGCCGCTGCCGTCGCCGCGGCGGCCCTGCTGGTGCCGACCGCGTCGACCGCGTCCGCCGCTCCCGCCGCGCCCGCGAAGAAGCTCGCGCCGAACGAGTTCATCACGATCGACGCGACCGGCAGCGTCTCCGCCGGCGGCACCATCACCCTCTCCGGCACCTACTCCTGCACCGACGCCATCGGTCTGACGTTCGTCGGCGCGTCCCTCACCCAGAACTCGGGCTCGGGCACGGTCGGCGCCGGTGTCGGCGGCAGCCATGCGGTGTGCGACGGCACCGTGCACACCTGGGTGAACACGGGCGTGAGCCTGCCCGGCACGTTCGTGGCGGGCGCGGCTCACGTCGACGCCGCCATCGTGGAGCTGCGGCCGATCAACGGTCTGCCGCTGCCCCGCATCCACGCGATCGCGCGGCAGGACATCACCCTGGTACAGGTGTGACGGGCAGAGGTCCGACGGTGGTCTGAGGGCCGCCGGCGATCAGCGCCCCGCGTCCGCCTCCAGCGGAATCCGCCAGCGCAGGCGGGTGCCACCGGCCGCGGGGCTGGTCGCCTCGAACGTGCCGCCCAGCTTCTCCGCCCGGCGGCGCAGATTGGTCAGACCGCTGCTGCGGGTCGGCTGCCCGAGACCGCGGCCGTTGTCGGTGACCTCCAGCAGCAGATCGCGCCCGGCGTGCACGACGACCGTGACCGCGGAGGCGTGGGCGTGCTTCACGACGTTGGACAGCGCCTCACGCACCACCGCGAGCAGTTGGACGGCCGTCTCGTCGGGCAGTGCGGCGTCGACCGGGCCGTGGAACTCCACCACCGGCTCGAAACCGAGCCGTTCCGTGGCCGCGCTCGTCTCGTCGACGACCTGGGCGCGCAGGCTGATCGCCTTCTGGAGCGGCTGGTGGAGATTGAAGATGGTGCCGCGCAACTCCCGGATGGTGGCGTCGAGTTCGTCCATGACCGACTGAAGGCGCGGTGTGATGTCCGGGCGGTCGAGCCGGGTGGTGATGCTCTGCAGCGCGAGCCCCGCGCCGAACACCCGCTGGATCACCATGTCGTGCAGATCGCGGGCGATGCGGTCGCGGTCGGCCATGACCTCGCGGTCGGCGCGGGCGGCGGCCAGTTCGGCCCGGGCGGCCAGCTGATGCGTGATGTCCCGCGCCGTCGCGGCGAAGCCGATCAGCGCGCCCTCGGGGTCCCGCATCGCCGACACGGAGACGGACACGTCCACCTCGCTGCCGTCGGCGCGAAGCCAGTGCGACTCGTAGGAGTCCGCGCGCCGCTCGGCGCGGATCCGGTCGACCGCCGTGTGGAACGCCGTACCGGCCTCGCCGGACATCAGTACGTCCGTGGACTCACCGACGGTCTCCGCCTCGGTACGGCCGAGCAGCCGCTGGGCGCCGGGGTTCCAGGTCTGGATACGGCACGCGAGGTCCAGCGCGAACATCGCGTCGTCGGAGGAGGCCACGATCGCCGCGAGCCGGGTCTCCGCCCGCCGGGCGTGCTCCAGCTCCGTGTGCAGGGCGATCAGGCCGCGGTTGGTGTCCTCGAGCTCCTGACGCAGCTCGTCGATGAGACGGTCGCGGTGCGCCAGCTCAGTGTGCTGCGGCGCCGAGTCCCCGGAGCCGCTCCCGGGCCGGGGGCCGAGGGTGTCCCCCATGCTGTCCGTCCTTCACCACTGGGTGCCTGAGCCGCGCTCATCATGTCATGTCACCCGGCCGGACGACCATGTCACCCCGGTGGCGGGTACCGGACAACCCGGACGGGTGCAGTTGCGGCGGACGGGTGACTTCCTGGCCGGGGGCGGGTGGCCCGGCCCGGGGTGACTGGGGCGGTCGGCGCTGCGGACCGTCGCCCGGCCGCGAGGGGGAGCCGTGGCCCGGCCGCGAGGGGGAGCCGTGGCCCGGCCCGCCCCCCACCCCGTCTACGACTGCTGGACCACGAGGACCGTGGCGTCGTCGTTCGGTCTGCCGTACTCGCGGTGGAGCACAGCGGCCACCACCGCCGGATGGTGTCGCAGCAGCCCTGGGTGGTCCTCGGGCGCGGGAGTCCAGCCGGACCGGATCCCGTCGCTCACCAGGATCAGCGTGGACCCCGGCTGCCACGGGCAGTGCTGGACGCGGATCGTGGGCAGCGGGATATGGGTGCCGAGGGTGCCGGGGCGGTCCAGCAGATGCGTGCCGTGGCCGCCGGTGACGACACGGCCGGTGACATTGCCGACCGCCGCGTAGCCGAGTTCGCCGCGCACCGGGTCGATCAGACAGACGCCGAGCACCCCGCCGCGGGTGGCCCGCAGCACCTCGTGGGCGTGCCGGACGAACGGTTCCAGACCGGTCATCGGCGTCCGCTCGAACTCCGCGACCGCCGCACGGGCGGCGACTGCCGCGGCAGGGCCGTGCCCGAGGCCGTCGACGACCAGGGCGGACAGCGTCCGGCCCGGCGTCACCGCCCAGGCGTCGCCGGACTCGCCGTCGCCGCCGTAGGGGATGTTCACACCGCCGAACCGCCAGCCGCCGTCCCGGCCGGCGGAACCGGTGGGCGGCGGGCTGCCGAGACGGGCGTAGACGACGGTGCCGCGCCGGTTGGAGTACAGATCGAACTCGGCCGCCTGACGCCGCACGACACCGAGGCCCGCGTTGAGCCCGCCGCCCCGGTACGGCGGCGGGGGAGCGGGCGGCACCCCGGGAACGGAGACGGCGGCGGGAACGACCCTCTCCTGGCCGGACAGCGCCCGGGACACCGCCGTGGCGGGCATCCCCGGACCGCCGTCGACGGAGATCAGCTCGATCCCGTCGCCCGCCTTCCGGGCCAGCACATAGCCGCCCGGCATGGCGTGCCGCAGCAGATTGGTGCCCAGCTCGGTCGCCACCAGCTCGGCGGCACCGGGCCGTACCCCGGACTGCGTCACCGCCAACCGGGCCACGGCACGGCGCAGCGCCCCGACGTCCTCCTCGGCGGCGACGGGATGCCGACGGTGCTCGCTCTCACTCAGAACGGCACCACTCCTCGTACGCCGCCACCGTTCTCGGAGACCACTCCCGAGACCACTCCCGAGACCACTGGTACCCGACCGGCGGGCACGGCCGCCCCTCCGGCGCTCACCGCTGCCACTTCACGATCACCACGGTCGTGCCCGTGTCGCTCGCCGAGGTGAGGGTCATGCTGTCCACCAGGCGTTTTGCGCCGGGCAGCCCGAGGCCCATGCTGCCGCGGGTGCTGAAACCGTCGGTCATGGCGGCGTCGAGGTCGGCGATGCCGGGCCCGTCGTCGGCGAAGGTGGCCTGCACCCCGGACCGGCCGTCCCGCAGCACCCGCGCCACGCTGAAGCGGCCCCGGCCGCCGGTGGCGTAATTCAGGATATTGCGGGCCAGCTCGCTGCCCGCGGTGATCAGCTTGGTCGTGTCGACGAGGTTCAGCCCGGCGTCCTCGGCCTCGGTGCGCAGCACCTTGCGGACGCGGATGAGGTCGGACTCGTCGATGATGTCGAAATCGGCGGGCTCACGGCTCGTAGCGGTCTCCGCGCGCACGGTCATTCCGTACCGGAGGCGTTGCGGCGCAGCCGCCGGAGCAGCGCGAGGCCCTGCTCGGCGTTGAGCGCGGTGTCCAGATGCCCCATGGGCACGCCGAGTTCGACCAGGGTGATGGCCACGGCCGGCTGGATGCCCACGATCGCCGCCTGCGCGCCCAGCAGCCGCACCATGGCGACGATCCGGGCCAGCACACGGGCGATGAAGGAGTCGACGACGCTCAGCCGGCTGACGTCGACGAGCATGCCCGTGGCGCCGGTGCGCGCGACCTCGCGGGTGAGCTGTTCCTCGATCTGGATGACGGTGGTGTCGTCGAGGTCGCCCTGGAGCGCCACCAGCAGGGTGTCACCGATCTGCATGACCGGGACGACGTCGTCACTCACCGCGGCCTCCGGAGATCAGCGCACGGGCGGCGGTCGAGGCGCTGTCCGCGCGCTCGGCCAGCACCGCGAGGGCGAGCTGGAGGGCGTCCGAGAGGGTGTTGCGCGAGCGCAGCCGCCCCATGTCGATGCCCAGGTGCACCATGGACTGCGCCGTCTCGGGGCGCACCCCGCTCATGATGCTGACGGTGCCCATCAGGGCGGCGGCCTGCACGGTCTTGAGCAGATGCTGGGCGACCTGGGTGTCGATGGTCGGCACCCCGCTGATGTCGAGGATCGCGACTTCGGCCTGGGTCTGCGCGATCTTCTCCAGCAGACCCTCGGTGAGCCGGGTGGCGCGCAGGGTGTCGAGCGTGCCGATGATCGGAAGGGCGAGCACCTTGTCCCACACCTGGATCACCGGGGTGGACAGTTCGAGGATCTCGTCGCGCTGCCGCTGGAGCCGCTGCTCGGTCTCGCGGCGCTCGGTGACATCGCGGACGGCGGCGGCGACCAGCTGCCCCTCGGCGGTCTCCAGGGGGCTGAGGCTGATCTCGACGGGGAACTCGGTGCCGTCGCGGCGCATCCCCCACAGTTCGAGCCCGGCGCCCATCGGCCGCACCGTGGGGTGCGCGAAGAAGCCGCTGCGGTGTCCGAAGTGCCGGTCACGGAACCGGCCGGGCACCAGCACCTCGATCTCCCGGCCGATCAGCTCGGCGCGCTCGAAGCCGAACAGCACCTCGGCCTGTCGGTTGACCAGCACGATCCGCCCGTCCGAGGCGACGATGACCATGGCGTCCGGGGCGGACTCCAGCAGCCCGTGGAACAGCGACTCGGCGCGGGCGCTCTCGGTGGCGTCGCGCAGCACGGTGACGAAGCCGCTGCCGTTCCGGTCGGCCGTGAGCGAGGTGTGCGCGAGGAACCGCTCACCGCCCTTGCGGACCCACCAGCTCTGGAACTCGCGGCGCCCCTCGTCCCGTACCGCCGCCAGCTCCTGGTCGACGAATCCGGCCTCGCGGTCCTCCTCGGTGCGCAGCAGCGACAGCTGCCGTCCGACGACCTCGTCCTCGGTGTACCCGGTCATCGCGCGGGCACTGCTGCTCCAGCGCACGACCGCACCGTCCGGCCCCAGCTTGATGACGGCCTGGTCGGTCAGCGCGTCCAGCATCGATTCCAGGTCGCGCAGGCGCCCCTGCGGATCCTGCCGGTCCTGCCCGTCCTCCGGTGGCACAGTCATGGCCAGCCCCGCCCTTCGCCTTCTCGATCTGCGGTCGGGGCCCCGCTAGGCATACGTGAACCCCGGCGGGGCCGATGCTATCTCGCCGGTGTTCGGATGATCACAGGGGTGGTGCAGACGGAGGACGGTGGACGGTGGCGGTGGATGGTGGACGGTGGCGGTGGATGGTGGACGGTGGCGGTGGATGGTGGACGGTGGCGGTGGATGGTGGCGGTGGATGGTTGCGGTGGACGGTGAAGGGGTTGCGACGACCTCCGATACTCAGATACGACCGGTGTCGCCGAGCTCCCGCCCGGTGACGATCTCGGATTCGATACGTACGAAGATGGCGTCGGCGATCGGCATCCAGGACCGCGGCCCGGTACGGCTGAGCCGCTCGTGCTCGGCGGGATCGGTCACCACGGCCGCCCGCCCGGTGACGACGACGCTCCAGCCCGACCGGAGGGTGACGTCGAAGGCGTCGGCCTCGAACGCGACCACGACACCGTCGATGGCCCGCACCAGCTCGGACGAGGCCGAGGTGCGCAGCAGCACGGACGTGTCGGAGTCGATGGAGAAGTTGACGGGCAGCACGGCGGGCAGCGCATGCCGGGTGAAAACGATACGGCCGACCGGCGCCTTGGAGAGCAGGCGCAGGCATTCTTCCCGGTCCAGTGCCCGGAACGCATCGTCGTCGTGAGCCATCGACCCATCGTCCTCCACACGGCCTGAGCGAGGTTAGGGCCGGTCGGCCCCTTCCGCTTCCACGACATGGGCCGGACGGCTCGCCCACCCGACGCCGCGATGCCTGCGCCCGGGCCCCTCGCAGGCGTCTGCGGACCCGGGAATGACCATGGCCTTGGCGGAGAAGGGGCTGGTCAGGGCCGCAGGTGGGCCAGCAGTTCGTCACCGGCGGGGTATCGCTGCTCCTGGGGAAGCAGTCGTGCCGCGGAGTCCAGATCGCCGCGATCGACGAGTGCGCGGATCTCCCGGGCGAGCGGAGTCACGTCGCTGATGGACACGGTCCACTCGTCCGCGTAGCGCGACGATGCCTCGCCCGAGAGCCCGAGTTGCAGCGAACGGTGCGGCAGGGGACGCAGGTTCAGGTCGCGTTCGGGGTCCCACTGGACACGGGCCGGTGCGCGCTTGAGTTCACGCTGCCAGGTGCCGCGATCGGGATGCAGGCCGTGAACGTAGCTCGACAGGCAGGCGTGGCGCAGCGCCCAGTCGAAGCCGACGCGAGCGATCTCGACGGCAAGAACGGTCTCCTGCCCAGCACTGGTGCCCCAGTTCGAGCGGTACATCATCCATAGGAAGCTGGGCTTTATCCACGTCATGCGATTCCGCCGCCAGGTGGAGGGAAAGCGGCCGTCGCGGACGGCGGCCACGCCGAAATCAGGGGCGTAGGCCTGGTAGACGGTGATCGTGGATGCCGTGTGGAGCGCGCGGATCCCGCGGTGCGGTTCTTCCATGGCGTACAAGCGTGGGGTCGGCCGGCTCAGGCGGCCACCGATTTTCGACTGCTGCTCGCCGCGACGGAGCACGTCGGCCGTAACACCGTGCGAGTTGCCAGTCTCACGGCCGCCTTCTTCGGGCGCCTGCGCTTCCGTCGCTGCGGCTGGGCCACCAAGCCTGACCAGGAGCAGGTCCTCTCCATCGAGTTGATGGACTGAACGCGTTCCCCTCGGTGCTCCTCTCGGCTGTGTTCAGCTCCCGGACGGCGAAGAGCCGACGGTGACCGGGGGCCCACAGCGCCGCTGTCCTGTGCCGAGCAACGGGTTCGAGTTCTGCGCGGTCAGTCGAATGCCACCACCAGGCGGACACCGTCGTCACCGAAGCGGCCGGCCAGAGCCTTCATCACAGCGAATACATGCTGCCAGTGAGTCTCCGCACCCAGGACAGCTCCGGCGGTCAGTGGCTCGTAAACGCAGACCAGATCGCCGGTGGTCCACTCAACACGTTCTGAAGCATTGCGAAAGTCCAGAGGTGGCTCGCCCACCACGGACAAGAAATCCGACGACCACCGATGGGATACCGCCTGGCGATGCAGTGTCGACGGCAGTGACTTCTGGTACCAGGTCACACGACCGACGAAGTGCTCGGGCCCGGTCGCGGGATCGAGGGAAGCGAGCTCCCCCCAGCTGACCCAGCTCGCGCCGTCCATCTCGCCCCGCTCGACCCAGGAGCCCAACTGCGAGCGCATACCGCTCGACAGGTCATCGGGAAGACCACGACCGGGTGCAAGCGGCGGGAAGCCCACGTAGTTGCGCACCCCGAAGAGAAGGCCGAAGGCCGTGTAGTCGGTCTCGTCGTACAGCGGCCACAGATCCATGGCAGTCACCCATGGCTCGCCGCTGTAGTCATCGGTGCCGGCATAGGGATGACGAAACTCGATCCCGCCATAGATGTCCGTGCCCATGACGGCGCACCCTAACGGCCCTGGCTTGAACGGCGCACGTCACTATGGGCCGGCCTGTCGAGGCGTGGATCATGGGGCCGTGAAGAAGCGGACGAAGAGCGGGACCTCAGCAGGGCAGTCGGAGCATGAGCCAGAACTCTCGGCGTACCAGAGGGCGATGCGGAACCGGCTTCTCGCGGCCCCGGTGGTGACCGCACCCGAGCCCTGGCGACCCGTCTTCGAGAGTGAGTACGGCGTTGCTGTCGGCGGACTGCTCGGAATCGGGTTCGCGTCGGACCCCGGTACCGGCCGCGAACTGGTGATGGTCGTCTCGTCCGACGGGCACGGTCTCTTCGACGCCGTCACCGGGGAGAAGATCGCCAGGGATCGCGACCCCGATCCCGCGGACAGCACCCCCGACGCGGTTGCCGATCTGTCCTGCCCGGGGCTGGGGCCGATCGCCGGGAGCCGCGTACGCATCGCGGGGCTCTTCGGCGGAGGGCTGCACACCACCACGGAGGACGGCTGGACTCTGGAGGTCGTCACCCCGGCCTGGCCGAACGACCGTGTCCTGCTGTCCCGCGACGGCGGGCTCCCGCACGCGGGTCCGCACGGAGAGCGGTGGTGGCACATCTTTCATGCGAACTGCTCCACACTCCGTACGGCCGGCTTCTCGCCCTCAGGCCGCACCATCGCCGTAGCGACGAGCAGCGACTTCTCCCTGTGGACACGTGAGACGGCGAAAGCCCCCGATCCTGCCGGAGCCCGAGATCTCCTTCCCCAGGAACGCCCGTACCCTCTCACCGATTGCCTCACGACCCGAATCGGCCGTCTCTGAAAGTGGAGGAGATATTCCATGAGCCAGCAGTCCTGGTACGGCGTCAGATGCCTGTTCCGGCACCGTGCCCTGGAGGTCTACGAGGAACGGATCACCGTGTGGGTCGCCGGTTCCCTGGATGAGGCGATCGGCCGTGCCGAGGAGGAGGCGGCCGAGTACTGCGAAGACCTCGACGGAGTCGAGTACGTGCGATTCGCGGAGGCCTGTGCGATGGACGGCTCGCCGGACGACGGAGCCGAGATCTTCTCCTTGATGAGGGAGAGCAGCCTTGCACCGCCGGCCTACGTCCGCAGCTTCCACGCCACCGGAGCCGAGCGGACCGCGTGGCTGACGTGACCGGCAGCAGCCCCGACCGGCGGCCTGGACCCGGTCCTGACCAGGCCGCCGGTCGCGCCGCCCGGTTCGCGGGGGCGAGACGTTGTCCCCACGAGGACTGTCGGCAGACCACGTACCCGTCCTACCTGTAGAAGACGGCAACGCCCCCATGGTGCGAACAGGCGCCCTGGTGGTGGGCGGCGTAGGAGTAGGTGCCATCGTTGCAGAGTGCGGTGGCACCGTTCCCGGCAGTGCTGGAACCCCCTGAAGAGCCTGAGCCGCCGCTTGTGGACGACCCCCCGGACGAACTGCCGTTGCCGTCCGAACCCGCGGCCGCTGCCCCCGCGGTGACGGTCACCTTCACCTTGACCGTTTTCGTTGCCGTCACCGTCGGTCCGGGCTCCGGTGCCGCGGTCTTCGTCGCTGTGGCTGTCGCGGTGACCGTGGCGGTCGGCTGAACCGTGGCTGCCGCAGCCTTTGCCTCTTCCCCACTCCCCTGCCCGTCGGCGCCGACGCCGAGGAAGAAGGCCAGCCCGAGCGCTGGCAGCACGTACCGCTTCCGCGCCCACTTCGGGGCCGTTGTGACGCGCGGCTGTGGTGGCATGGTGTATGGATTGGTCATATGTCCCCCCCCAGGACGTACTTGCACAGCTGACCCTAGCGTCAGTTGTGATAGGTGGGGCCTCTTCGATGCGGCAGTCACCTATCTGTGACGTCTCCCCAGCGGACTCGACCGGGCCTCGCAACCGGGCCGCGCGACCGGGCCGCGCAACAGCATCGCCGGCCTGTGGGTCCGGACCGGCGGCAACGGGTCGGTCCGAGTGCACTGAGCTTCGGTCGACGGTGCCGCCGGATACCGGTATCTGACGGTCCGGAAGGAATCGCCTAGAGGGAGTCGAGGCCGAGTTCGTGGTTCTTGACGGCCTCGCGGACCGCGCTGACGAAAGCGTTCCAGAAGTGGTCGGCGTAGGGGCTGTCGGTGCTCGGGACGCCGGCCGTCGCCCTGCGCTTGGCGCCGCCGGAGAAGTCGCCGAACATCGCCTTGCGGAGCGCCGTCGACAGTTCCAGCTGGGCGCCGGCGGCGGTGCGGGTACGGTTGACGATGTTGGCCGGGTCGTCGCCGTTGATGGGGTCGGTGGCACCCGCGAAGGCCACGGTCACGTCCCAGTCGGCATTGGTCGCCGGGGAGGTCAGACCGTACTTCGTGAAGGCCGCCAGCAGGTTGCGCTTGAGGCGCTCGTCACGGCCGCCGATGCTGATCGTCCTGGTGGTCGTGTCGCTGGAGCCGTGCAGGGAGACGGCGTACAGGTTGTCGGCGCACACCGCGAGGGCGGCCGGGTCGTCGCAGTGTGTGGAAGTGACGTGCTGCGCGGCTGAGTTGGCCAGAGCTTCGAACATCCAGTAGTCCCGCTGCGGCTCTCCCGTCACCGCAGCGCTCGCCGGGTCCGTATCCGCGTCGAAGGGCGTGTAGCCGGCGACGGCCATGCACAGCTCGCTCGTACCTGCCTCGATCCCTCCGCCGTGCGGGGCCAGTACGGCCGTGCTGCCGAGGGGGCTGCTCGTGCTGCGGGCATTGTCCGTGACCGGCGTCGGCGCTCCGATGCGGAACCGGCGCATCCAGTCGGTGCCCTCCTTGTCGGCGGTACGGGTGTACAGCTCGCTGTTGGACGCGTACTGGTCGGCTGCGGCGGCCGGTGTCGCGCCCTTGCCGACCACGGCGTTGAGGGTGGGCAGCCCGGCGGCGACGGCGGCGACCGAGGCCAGGACGGTGCGTCTGCGGGTGTTGTTCATGGGGGTGATTCTCGTGGGGCCAACTGTCGCAGGGTCAAGTTCGTTTGCCAGTACGCGGCCACCGGCAACACCCGGTCTTCCAGCGGCAGGTTCCACGGCCGGCCCTTGCGGACCGGGTCCGCGTCAGCTTGATCGTCTCAACGATCGACGGCGTGGGACGATGACCGCCATGTCGGCTCCGGTCTGGGTGTCACTCATATCCTTGGGCGGCGTCGTCCTCGGCGGTTCGTTGTCCTACCTCGTCCAGCACAGGACACAGCTTTCGGCGGAACGTGCTGAACAGCAACGGCAGCAGATCGCCTTGTCAGAGGCCCGGCGAGCGGAACGGCTGGCGCTGCTGGAGCGGTTCGTCGAGGTGGGGGCCGAAGCGGAACGCGCGGCGTTCAGCAGGCCGGCCGAGTGGGACGACACCCACGACTGGTACCTGACGACCCGGGACGTCATGAACAGGCTGTGGGTCGCGGAACGGCTCATCCGCATCCAGTTCCCCCTGCCGGTGCATGACGCGGCACGCGCGTACTTCCTCGACCTCAACCGGACCGTGTGGGAAGGCCTGCCCGACGGCGAGAGCGTTCGGGACTACCTGGAGGACAACCGGCTGGCGTTCCTCGACGCGGCTCGCGCGGTCATGGGATAGCGCACGGCCGACCTCCGAAGCTCTCTCCGGGAGAACCGCTCCCCAAGATGCCGAACGCGGCACTCAGGGCCCGGCGCAGTCAACAGCGTGGCCCGTCTTCATGATCCGGACTGGTGCTTGTCCACCCAGCGGCGGGCGCCCACTTCGGCGGCGGACTCGCGAACGGCCAGGACGACGAGGAACTCGCCGACGGCGTAGGCGAACACCGCGGGCATGACCGGGATCACGACCAGCATGAGGATGCGGCCGGCCAAGGCCAGCCCCACACTGCGGCCGGCCCGGGCCCGTCGCGCTGCACGTGCCTCGCTCGGCGTGGGCGGGTCCAGGAGCGCTTTCTCGTGCCGTCGGCGCGCCGCCACCCATCCCCAGACCAGGGTCATGCAGGCCACGGCCACCTGTGCACAGTCCCACACCAGACGCAGAGTGGACGGCAGGTCAGCTCGGAACGACTGGTAGAGCCGGACCACGACATAGCAGGTAAAGGCCAGCACGGTGAGCCAGAGAAGTCCCGTGAGAACCCGGCGCAGCCAGTAGCGCGCCCCGCGCTCGTACCAGGAGGTGCCGAGTCCCGGCAGGGACGGGATCTGAACCGGGTCGTGGGGAGCGGCGGTGTCGGAAGATGCTCTTGAAGCCATGCCAGACGTCGTCCTTCAGCTGTACGAAGTCGTCCCCCCAGTCTCCGAGAGGACGTTGCCGGAGCCGTACAGTAGACCGCCGAACACACCGTGGCCGTGACTCCTCCACCCCGTAGGCGGGGCGGCTTCGCATGCCGAGGAGGCCGACCACGTCCGCAGCTTCCACGCCACCCACGATGTGGTCGGCGAGTGGATTATTGTGTACATTGTCAACGCGCTCTGCCCTAGAAGGGTAGCTGTGCCCCGTGTACGCTGGCCCCATGACGGACAATGCCGCTTCAACGGTCGGCCCGCTGGTCACCGGTTCCGAGATCGCTCGGCTGGCCGGTGTCACGCGGGCCGCTGTGTCCAACTGGCGTCGGCGTTACGACGACTTCCCCGCGCCGGCGGGTGGTGCCGCGAACAGTCCGCTCTACGCGCTCACCGAGGTCCAGGCGTGGCTGGACAGGCAACGCAAGGGGCAGGAGGTGGCGCCCGAGGTCGAGTTGTGGCAGGCGCTGCGGGCCGCGTACGGCGAGCAGATGATCGCCGGTCTTGCCGCGGTGGCCGGGTTACTGACCGGAGAGGCCGAGTCCGGACTGCCGGACTCCGTCGCCACCCGGCTGCAAGCGCCGCCGCTGTCAGAGTCACCCGTCGACCTTGTCAACGGACTCACCGAGCGTTTCCTGGACTCCGCCCGGCGTGCCGGATCGGACCAGGTGACACCCGAGCGCGTGGTGCGCGCCGTGTGTCGATTTGCACCCGGACTGCCGCCCCGCGCCACGGTGTTCGACCCCGCCTGTGGAATCGGCGTGCTGCTCCTGTCCGTCGCCGCCGAGGCGGCCTCACGGGTGGCCTCCGGGGCGGCTTCCGAGGCGGGCGCGCGCTGCTGCGGCCAGGAGGTGGACGCCGACAGCGCCCGTTTCGCACAGCTGCGCGCCGACCTCCTGGGGCGGTCCGACGTGCGCATCGTGGCCGCTGATTCACTGCGCACCGACGCATGGCCCGATCTCAAGGCGGACCTCGTCGTCTGCGACCCTCCGGCCGGTGTGACCGAGTGGGGGCGGGAGGAACTGCTGCTCGACTCCCGCTGGGAACTCGGCACCCCCTCCAAGGCAGAGGGCGAACTCGCCTGGCTCCAGCACGCCTACGCGCACACCGAGCCCGGCGGCCATGTCCTCATGGTCATGCCCGCCTCCGCCGCCTACCGCAAGGCCGGCCGCCGTATCCGGGCGGAGCTCGTACGCCGGGGCATCCTGCGCCAGGTGGTCGCCCTGCCACCGGGCACGGCCACCTCCCACGCCCTGCCCGTCCATCTGTGGTGCCTGCGGCGCCCGGAGAACCCCGGAGCCGCCGACACGAGCCTCACCGTCCGTATGGTCGATCTGACCGGCAACAGCCCCGACGTCGACGGAAGCCTCGACCCCCGACCCGACCAGACCGCCGACGTACCCCTGATCGAACTCCTCGACGACACCGTCGACCTGACTCCCGGCAGCCACCTGCGCACCCGCCACCGCGACTACCCCGCCGAGTACGCCGCCCTGCGGGGGGAACTCCACGACCGGATCCGCCGACTGGTCGCACTCCTGCCGGAGTTGGAGCCGGGCGGCGGACCCGGCTCGCTCGACGGCGCCACCACCAGCGTCGCCGACCTGGCCCGCGCCGGACTCGTCGCCTACGACGGTCCCGAAGCGGTCTCCGCGAGCGAGCAGCTCGACACCGACTATCTGCAGGGCTTCCTGCGCAGCTCCGTCAACTCCCGCCGCTCCACCAGCGCCAGCGGCACCTACCGTCTCGACAGCCGGGGCGCGCGCATCCCCCGTATGGGCATCGACGAACAGCGGCGCTACGGCTCCGCCTTCCGGGCCCTGTCCGCGTTCGAGGAAGGCATGCGGAAGGTGGAGGAGTTGAGCCGGCGACTCGCTGAGATCGCCCGCGACGGCCTCGCCACGGGAGCCCTGTCGCCGGAGGAGTGAGCAGGCGCAGGCGGTACGCGGCCGGCCCGCCCGCTCGGCAGGCACGCCACCGGGCCCCGTACCGCCCGCAACTCCGGCAACCTCAGGGGGCGTTCGGCCGCCTCAGCCGGCGTCCGGCAGGAACGGACTCGCCGCCCCGCTCCACGTCACGCTCAACGCCTCCCGCGCCCGCGTGCACGCCACGAAGAGCAGACACCGTTCCCTGAGCAGATCGGCGTCGTGCTGGAGCGGGTCCGCCTCCCGCGGGGTGATCTCACGGGTGAACGGGACGGCGCCCTCACCGACCCCGAGCACGGCCACCGCACGGAACTCCAGCCCCTTCATCGCATGCATCGTCGCCAGCCGCACGCCCTCGGCGCCCTGCGTGTCTTACGTACCTTCGGCGAGCCGCCCGGCGATGTCCCGTACAGCCGACAGGAGTTGCCCGGGCTCGCGGGAGAGTTCGAGGCTGTGCTGATACAGCCGCAGTCCCCGCCCCTCCGGCCCCGCCGCCGTACCGCGCACCTCGTGGCAGCGTTCCGGCTGCCGCCCCGCCGCGTACACCAGGTGCGCCTCGCGCAGCCCGAGCACGGTGGCATAGGCGAGCGCCTGGTAGAGGTCGGCGTTGTGGAGCCCGTCCGCCTTCTCGACCTTGTACTTGGCGTCGACGACCGCGAGCGGCGTACGGCCGTCCCCGGTCCGTACGACGAGATCGGGCCGCATCCGCACCAGCCGCGCGGTGTCGAGGTGGTGGGAGTCCTGGAGGCGCGCGGTCAGGCCGTGTTCGCGCAGGGCCTCGCGCAGGGCCACCGTGACGAAGTCCTCGAACAGCTTGTTCATGTCGAGCCGGAAACCGTCCACGGCGAGCGGCTCGGCCCCGGCCGGCCGGTGCTCCGGCGATGCCCCGCGCAGCACGGCCTCGGCGAGCCGCAGCGCGGGCTGGTAACGGGAGTTGAGCCGCGACGGCTGCCAGTGCGGCAGCTCCTGCCCACGTACGATCGGCAGGGCGTCGGCGAGCCGGACACGCTGGTGGGCCAGGCGCCGCCGTACGGCACCGGGCACGCCCGGCAGCCGCAGCAGCCGCTCCACGGCGCCGCGCAGAAGCCGGTTCTCGGCGGTGTCGGCGGTGTACGCGTCGTAGGTGATCTCCGCGGGCGGCGTCCGGCCGATGCCGCCGGATCTGCTCGGCCTCGCGCAGCCGCCCCCGTACGACCAGCGCGGACTCCTCCACCTCCCGGTACCCCTGGAGGACACCCCGGCGGAGCGCCGCGTCGATCCGGCGCTCCACGGCATGCGCGAGGGCGGGGACGATGTCGTCGTAGGAGCCGGTGTCCACCGTCCCCTCCCGGCTGTCGCGCCAGGCGCGGGCCGGGTCGAGGCTGAAGCCGAGGAGGAAGAACAGCCGGGTCACGGGGGTCTTGGGGGTGATCCGTACGACCGTTCCGCCCGGTGTGCGTACGGCGCCGACGCGGCTGCCCGCCCGCAGCAGCCAGTGCCCGTCCCGGCCGGGGTCCGGGTTCGCGCTCTCCAGGATCCCGGAGGCGGCCAGGGCCCGTCCGGCCGCCGTGTCCAGCGGTACGGAGACGGCGGGACCGTACTCGCGCAGCGTCACCTCGGGTGCGCCGGTGGCCACTGTCACGGGTGCTGCTCGCGCAGGGAGCCGAGGCCGTAGCGGGCGGAGACGTCGAGCCCCTCGCCGTAGTGGTGCTCCTCCAGCAGCGGCAGGATCTTGGTCCGCCAGGTCCGCTCAAGACCGCCGTCCCGGTAGACGCCCGGCTTCATGAGGTACGACGGCCCGATCGCGAAGTCGGCATCGTCGATACGGGAGTTGAGGGCGTCGAGAAGCCGGGCGGGCTCGGCGTCCCGGCCCTCGCTCACCAGCCAGCGCGCGAGCAGCCCGGCGGTCGGCTCGGTGCGCGGGGACAGCTCCACGAAGGCGAAACGGCGCCGCATCGCCGCGTCGACGAGGGCGATCGAGCGGTCGGCGGTGTTCATGGTGCCGATCACGAAGAGATTCGGGGGCAGTGCGAAGTCGTCGCCGGAGTAGGTGAGCCGGACCGATCTGGTCCGGTACTCCAGGAGGAAGTACAGCTCGCCGAAGACCTTGGCGAGATTGGCGCGGTTGATCTCGTCGATGATCAGGAAGTGCGGGATGTGCCGGCTGCCCTCGCGGGAGGCGAGATCGGCGAGTTCGCGCAGCGGTCCGGCGGTCAGCCGGAACGCCACCTCCCGGGTCTCGGGATCCTCCACGGGCCGGAAGCCCTCGAAGAAGTCCTCGTAGGCGTACGACGGATGGAACTGCACGATCTTGACCTGCTCGGGGCCGCCGCCGAAGTACTCGGCCATCTTCATCGCCAGGTACGTCTTGCCGGTGCCCGGCGGTCCGTAGAGGACCAACTGCCGCTCGTCGAGCAGCAGTTCGCGCATCTCTTCCAGCCAGGCGCGGTCGTGGACGAGGAGGTCGGCGGCGAGGTCGTCGGTGATGTCGGGCAGCGTCAACTCCCGTGGCGCGGGCCGCTCGACGACGGGGTGCTCGCCGGTGCCGTCGGCGGACGGCGGGACTTCAGTCCCACTGGGTCCGCTGAGCCCACCGGGCCCACCGGGACCGCTGGGCCCACTCGGCCCGATGAGCGTGTCGAGCGCGTCCATGACGCCGGTCAGATCGACGACGTCGTGCTGCACGGACAGCTTCTGCTGCACCTCGCCGGGCAGTTCCTCGTAAGCGTGGCTCTGCGACGACCAGTTGACCTTCCGGCGGAGATTGGACAGCCCGCCGGGTGAGGTGTTCTGTACGGCGTCCCCGGTGATCCGCCCGGTGTGCAGCAGGCCGTCCGCGATGGTGACCACCGTGTCGCCGACGCGCATCTGCGCCAGGAAGGCGTGCATCTCGTCGACCAGGTCCCGCTTCTGGTTGTACGACGTCGCCCCCTCGTACCCTTCCTCGACGAAGCGGCGCAGCGTGCTCTTGGTCGGGTCGCTCTCCTCCAGCGGAGGCAGGTGCGCTCCCGCGAGCGAGACGATTCCCTCCGTCAGCCACAACTGCCGTACCAGGTTGTGCCCCGAGACATTGGAGCCGCGTACCAGCCACGCCTTGCGCGGGGGACGCCAGCCGGTGGACAGATAGTCGGCGAGCGGGTGGCCCTCGGCGGTGCGCCAGGACTCCGGGCCGGAGGCGTCGTAGCCGTACACCAGCGCCGCGGCGGCCGAGGAGGAGTTGCACTCGATGTCCCGGGTCGTCACCCAGCGCGGCGGTGCCTGCGGCCGGTCGGGGTCGGGGGGTGTGTCGGCGAGGGCGCCGCTGGCCCGCAGTTCGGCACGCAACCGGCGTGCGTAGTCGCCGAGTCCGGGCCATGCCTCGGCAGCCAGCGTCGACCCCTCCAGCAGGAGGAACTTGTTGGTGCCGTTGCCGCCGTACTCGGTGAGCAGGTACCCCCGCGCCTCACCGCCGTCCTTGGGGAGTCCGATGCGGAACTCGGGCGTGCCGGGGAGCCGGTCGAGCTGCGGCATGGGTGACCTTCCGGGTCGGACGAGGCCTGCGCGAACAGCCCACACCCTACCTGTTGACGTTGTCAAGTGACGCAAAGTTCCGAGTGGGCATATTCAAGAGATGCGTTGACGGTGCAAACGCGCCGATCGTAAAGTAAGGGCAACTCTGGCCGGATCCTTCGCTCGGACACCGGCGCTTGGTCGCTGAATTGGGGGGGCACTCGGCGTACCGTCACCGCCGCGGGCGACGACATCCCCGCCCAGTTGCGCGGCCTCGACTATGGAATCGCCATTGCCTTCGAGGGCGGGTGTGGGTGAGGTCCAAGACCGTAACGGACCGCGGCCGAACAGACCACGCGGCTCGTAACACTCCTCGCGAGCTGACTGCCAGGAACATTTCGGTTCGAGTGCGGAGCCGGCAAGCACCGTTCCGAGGAGCTCCTTAAATGGGACGGCGGCCACCAACCGCCCAGTCGGCACCAAGGAAATGGCGCCGACTGGGGGACCCACGCATCTAGGGGGTGCCCATCGCGGCATCAAGCTCGACGCTGGGCTGCCCCACGCGCAAGGCAGGCAGCGGCCGGACCGGATACCGCGCCCCCCGAGAGGCTGGGCTACCCACCGGTTGGATACCTCTAGTGACGCAGGACGTGGAATATGACGCAAGAGATATGATGTCCAGTCACCCGATCGGTGGGGCGCACCGAGGAGCGCATTTCCAGAAGGATTAAGATATTCCCGAAAATCCTGCTCGTCGACAGTAGGGAACGCCTCTCGAGCATCCGCCGGGTGACTTTCAGTGGCGGTCCTGCTGCTTCAGCGTCATCTCGTCGTTGCTGTCGGTGTATGCGTTCACCGATTCCGAACGGCGACGAAGGTACGCCAATTTCATCTGATCAATACACGTGTGTGGGCCGGACGCAGATCGCCGTCCGGCCCACACACGCATCGATCACACGTAGGTGAATCCGCCCGCAACGGTCGCACTTCCGCCCGGGGTCGTCACGACGACCGCCTGGTTTCCGACCACTCCGGCGGGGGTGACGGCCGTCAGCACCGTGCCGGTGACGTCGACGACCACGCCGGTCGCCGGGACACCGCCGATGGTCACGGTCGCCCCGGTGAGGTTGGTGCCGACGATGGTGATCGGCGTACCGCCGACGGCAGTGCCGACAGCCGGGGTGATGGAGACCGCGGTGGGCGGCGGCGTGGCGACGTAGGTGAATCCGCCGGCGACAGAGGCGCTGCCGGCGGGAGTCGTCACGACGACGGGGACGTTGCCGGCGGCGTGCGGCGGCGTGATACCGGTCAGCACCACACCTCCGACGACGTTGACCCCGACGGCGGGTACCCCGTCGAAGGTGACGGTCGCGCCGGTGAGGTTGGTCCCGACGATCGTGAACGGGGTGCCGCCGGTCGTCGGGCCGGCGGTCGGGGTGATTCCGAGGACGGTCGGGGGCGGGGGCACGATGGGCCCCACGTAGATGTAGTTCGTCGGGTTGCTGACACCGGCCGGCGTGGTTACCACGACGGGCACGTTGCCGGCGGCGTGCGGCGGTGCGGTCACGAGGATCAGGACTCCGAAGGGGTCCTGGAAGACGATGGTCGCGGGCGAGCCTCCGAAGGTGACCGAGGTCGCACCGCCGAGGTTGGCGCCGATGAGCATGACGGGGTTGCCGCCGGCGGTCGGCCCGAAGCCGGGGACCGCGGCGAACAGCGTCGGCTGCGTCAGGACGGGGAGCAGGGTGGTTTGAGACATGAGTGTCCTCCTGGACTGGGTCGTTGTTGTACGAGGCGCATCAGCCGCTCCCCGCGGGTGCCTGCCTTGCCTTGTGCCGAGTTGGCACGGCCGCATCGGCGGGGGAGATGGCCTGGGCGAGGCGTTGGAGATCACGGTGCCGGGCGAGAGGCCATGAGCCTTGATCGACGGTGACGGCCTTCGGCGAGCTGGCGAAGACCTGTCGGTCAGCTCTCGACGTGGGCTGCGGCGCAGCTGCATGTGCTACTGACGCGCATGAGACAGCTGCGGGCATCAGCGATACGCACTACCCGAATGGGATGGGCCGCCCACCGGTATCTCCATTGATGCATACGGGTGATGGGGCGGCAAAGAGAAGTGACGGAACATCACCCGTATGGCGGGGCGCGCGGACGGGTGTCGAAGCCGCACAGCCCCCACCAGGCTTCCAGAGCACCTGCGTGCGCCCCAGTTCGCGGCGCTGCGAGTGTTTCATCGACGGCGGAGCACCCCTGCGCGCGCCGTGCCGCGGAGCCTTCTTCGGCCGGGAGCGTCGCCTGTCAGCGCAGTTGGTCGAATGCCTGGTCGGCGTCGGCCATGGCCTCGGGGTGGACGTCGTGGGCGGTTCGGCCGTCGGCGATCTTCTGCCAGTTGGCCCGGGCGAGCACCCGCTGGACCGCGAGTACCTGCGCGGCTCGCAGACGTGCCTGGATGCCTTCGCCGAGGGCGTCCGCCAGTGCCTCCTCGTCCTCCAGCTGGTACCGGGTGAGCCGTCCCGCCAGGCTCGGTGTGGTGAACACCAGCCGATGGAACGCCACCACCTCGGGATGATCGTTGAGACCGGTGACGGGGTCGTGCCGATCGAGGCCGGCCATGAAGTGCCGGTGCAGAGCCGTCACCGGCTCGATGCCCGAACTGCGGTCACGTACGACACGTGCCGCCTCGCCCTGGTGGTCCGCGAACCGGTGCAGCACCAGGTCTTCCTTGGTGGGGAAGTACCGGAAGAGGGTCGGCTTGGAGACCTCGGCCGCCGCGGCGATGTCGTTGACCGAGACGCGGTCGAAGCCGTGCTCTAGGAACAGCGAGACGGCCGCGTCGCCGATGGCGTCACGCGTCCGCTCCTTCTTGCGGGCCCGCAGTCCCGTCGGCTCGCTCATCTGACCAGACTAACATTCATTACCGGGTTGCTTTTTTAACCGAGTAACGTTTCCATGGACGGCGTGAAGCAGACAGACATTCCTCCCGTGCTCGTCACCGGGGCGACCGGCCGGATCGGCCGTGTCGTCATCGACCAACTCCTCGACGCGGGCGTGCCGGTCCGCGCCCTCACCCATCGCACCGAGGCGGCGGCGACGCTGCCGGCGAAGGCCGAGGTCTTCACCGGCGACCTCACCGTGCCCGAGTCGCTCGACCCGGCATTGCACGGCGCCGGTGCGGTCTTCCTCGTCTGGACCGCCCCGCCCCAGACCGCCGCGGCAGTCGTCGAGCGGCTGGCAGCCCACGTGCGGCGGGTCGTCTTCCTCTCCTCCCCGCACCAGACGCCGCACCCCTTCTTCCAGCAGCCCAATCCCATGGCGATGCTCCATGCCGACATCGAGCGGCACATCGCGGCCACCGGACTCGAGTCGACGATCATCCGGCCGGGGATGCTCGCGTCGAACTCGCTGGCCTGGTGGGCGCCCGCGATCCGGGCCGGCGAGGTCGTCCGGTGGCCTTACGGCGCTGCCGAGACCGCACCGGTCGACGACCGCGACGTCGCAGCCGTCGCCGCGCGGACGCTCTGTCAGGACGGACATGTCGGAGGCGACTACGTCCTCACGGGCCCCGAGTCGCTGACCCAGGCCGCGCAGGTGGGCGTCATCGGTGACGTGCTGGGGAACCGGATCGCATTCGAGGAGATGACGCCGGCCGAGTTCCGGAGCCTGTCGGAGGGCACGGCGCCCAGCCCGGTCGTCGACATGCTGCTCGCCGCGTGGAGCGCGGCGGTCGGACAGCCCGCGTACGTCACCACTGCGGTGGCCGACATCCTCGGAACGCCGCCGCGAACGTTCCGCCAGTGGGCCGCCGACCACGCCACGGCGTTCACGGAGAGTCCGGAGGGTTCGTAACCTCGTCGACCGGGGGACCTGCGCCCCCGGCCGCAGCCCTCAGCCCGCTGTCGCTCCGGCCCACGCGCGGCCTGTGCGCTACGTCTGTGCCGGGATGTCCAACTCCCCTGTGTTCCCCGGGATCTGTCCACATGCCCTCCCGCAGATTCGGCCACGGCCGGGAATCGACGACCGTGACCGAAAGGTAGAAGCGCCCCCTGTGGATCGATCCACTTCACGGGGGCATCCGCGGTCTTGACTGTGCGCCGACCGCGTGGAGTTGAGGGCTCCACCACGAGGGCGGTAGGTGATTCCTGTACGCGTATCGGATATCAGGCCCAACTCCGCCTGGCTCCGCCGCGTAATCCGCATCCGTGCCCCAGTCGCACGCATCCGGCTTGCGTGGGGTAGTTGATCAAGTTGTGACCGCGTCCTGGACCTGGACGCGACCGTGCACGCACGAGGGGGGCGACGGTGGCGATCACGCCAGGGATCGCCTCAACCGAACATCCGGGTGCGCACGGTGCGCACGGTGTGCAGTGGTACGAAGAGTGCAGTGGTACGAAGACCACGCTCCTCTCCGGCAGCGTCATCGTGCACAGGGCTCTGCGGCGAATCGAGGAACAGAACTCAGCGCAGCGACGTATCCGATGTGCGGCGTACGGTCCAGAGCTCCGGTTCCATATTTTCTTTCTGAACGTCGACAATGCACAGGCGTACGGTTGCGACGAGCTACACCTCACCGGTGGCGAACAGCTCAAGGTGCCCGCACTTCGGGCAGCGGAACGCCTCTATCTGCCGCCGGGGTCGGCCCATCCGCCTGGCGCCTCCGAAAATCCCCCGCTCCAACGCGCCCTCGATCCAGCGCGCATAGCCCCGCGAGTTCTGGCCGGCATCCTCGATGAAACCGTCCATCAGACCGACGGTGCCGCAACAGGTGCACCTGTAGTTGTTCATCCCGCGAGTGTAGGGAACGATGCGGCCAGGACGGACCCGTAGCCTTCGGCTCCCGTGCGGCTTCGACGACAACCCGCGGAACGGCGTCCGCACGTACGTCCGTCGCGACGTCCGGCGGGTTGAGGTGGCGTACCTGCCGTTTCTGGAGTCCCTCGGCGTGGAAACGGGTCGATCGTGATGACGGATACGACGGATACGAGGGATACGACGGATACGACAGCGGGGACTTGACCGCCGACGAGCGGCACGGTCACCGGTGGTACGGCGAAGCGTCTCTGACGCACCGCGTTTCTCGCTCAAACAGGCACCAGGGGGCGGCCGTTGCCAACCGTGCTGGGGTGGCCCCAGCGGGTGCTCGGCTGTCGCCGAGTCAATTACTGGGGCGGATCTCGGCGATACGTCTCCGCCCGTCACCTGTGCGGTGGCCCGGTAAGGTCTGTGGGATGCCGAGAGTCAAGGTCAGCGTCGTCGTGCCCGTGTACAACACCGGGAAGTACGTCGACGAGTGCGCGCCGTCGCTGCTGGGGCAGTCCCTGCCCGCCGACGAGTACGAGGTCATCTACGTCGACGACGGTTCGACGGACGACACCCTGGTCCGCCTGGAGAAGATCGCGGCGGAGCACCCGAACGTGCAGGTGCACACCCGCCCCAACTCGGGCTGGCCGGGCGCACCGCGCAACCTGGGCATGAGTCACGCCCGGGGCGAGTACATCCAGTTCGTCGACCACGACGACACCCTCGGCCCCGAGGCGCTGGAGCGGCTGTACGAGTACGCCAAGCGCAACGACGCCGACGTGGTGCTCGGCAAGATGTCCAGCACCATGGTCCGGCCCCGACGGCTGTTCCGGCACACGGTGGACGCCTGCACCATCGAGAACGACGAGCTCATGCAGAGCATGTCGCCGCACAAGATGTTCCGGCGCGCCTTCGTCGAGGAGCACGGCCTGCGCTTCCCCGAGGGCCCCTGGATCCTGGAGGACCTGCTCTTCGTCAGCGCCGCCTACCTCAAGGCGGAGCGGATAGCGATACTCGCCGACTACCCCTGCTACTACTGGATGAAGCGGGACGACGGCGGCAACAACACCCAGCACCGGTTCAACCCCCGGCACGGCTTCTGGCGCAACTGCCGCACCATCGTCCGCCAGATAAAGGACGGCACCGAGGCCTCCGACGACATCGACGCTCTGCAGAACCGCCTCCTGCACCGCCTCTACCACGTCGAGATACTCTCCCGCACCCGCGAGCCCGAGATACTCCGCGAGGACCCGGCCGAGCAGAAGCGGCACTTCGAGGCGGCCCGCGAACTGGCGCTGACGGAGTTCCCGGCGGCCGTACGCGAAGGCCTGCCCACCGTGTCCCGCCTACGCGCCGAACTCCTCGAACGTGACGACTTCGACGGCGCGTCGGCTCTCGCCCGGCGCGTCCGCGAGGTGAAGGCCCGCAGCGAAGTCGGCGGACTGCACTGGGAGGGCGGTCGGTTGGTCGCCGACATCACCGTCCACCTGATACGCGGGGACGGCGAACCGCTGGTCCTCGTCGAGCGGGACGGCAAGCGGTGGCTGGACCCCGAGCTGCTGGCCGGTGTGCCCGGCGCGGAGGACGGCTGGAAGGTCCGCGACCCGTTCCGGCTGGCGTACGCGGAACTCGTGGTCAAGGACCGGGACCGCGAGGACTGGTGGTACCCCGAGGGCGATCTGGAGGTGCGCCTGGAGCCGCTCGGCGAGGGCCGCTCACGGCTGGTCGCCTCCGGACGGCTGCTCCTCGATCCCGAGCGCCTGGCCGGCGGCCGTCCGCTGGAGCGCGGGGTGCACGACGTGTGGGCGTACGTCCAACTGCTCGGCGTAGACCGGATGGTGCGGGTCACCGGCGACGGCACCCCGGGCGCCCCGGCCACGGGCCCGGCGCTGACCGGCGGCCGCCTCGCGCTCCCGTACTGGACGGGCAGCGGCCAGCTCGCCCTCGACGTGGACCAGCGCCAGCGCAAGGTCGGCCCCGACACGGCCGCCGCCGCCGCGGCGAACACCGGACGCGGTGGACGTTCGCTCCCGCTGCCGTACGTGGCGACGAGGCCAGGCGGAGCCTCGGCTCGCATCAAGGTCACGGTCTCCGCCCTGACACTCGACGCCGAGCTGATCCCCGCCCCCGACGGCACAACGGTCGAACTGCGCCTCCCCACCCGCCTCAAGCTCCCGTCCGGCCGCCACCCGGTCACCCTCCCGAAGACAGACACCCCGGTTGCACACGCCGTCGTCCGCGACGGCGCCCTGCTCCGCCTGGAAGGCCCGGCATACGAGCCCGGCACCGGGCGCCGGCTCCTCGACTCGGTCGCGGACAACGGGCAAGTACGGCGGATACGGCGGCGGTTGGGCCGCTGAGCGCACCGCGGGCTGTGCCGATCCGTGACCACGCCGCGGGGCCATGACGGGCCGTCGACCGTCTGTGGCCCGACGTGGCTGGTCGGCCCGTACATCTACAGCAGCAGCTACCACTACACGTAGAAATCCGGGGCCGGAGAACCCACACCCATGTCGAATGTTCTGCCGACCGTCGTCGGCATCGCGGTGAACTGCGCCTGCTGCCTCCTCGCGTACCGCCTGGCGCCGCGCAAGGGAGCCGACCGCAGGGACTGGAGCTTCATCGCCCTGGTCATGGGCCCGATCGGGCTCCTCCTCATGCGGCAGTAGGAGAACCGGCATCGCCCCGGCCCACATCAGTGGGCCGGGGCGGTCCCGCATCGCGGAACAGCTCTGGGGCGACACACCGTCAGACACCCATGAACCCGACAACGTGACGGTGCCGGCGGGAGGCGGACTACGTCAGAGAGGAGTCTCTTCCACTTGGCTGATATCCACTCCTGTAGAT
Organism: Streptomyces sp. YIM S03343; assembly: GCF_054729195.1. Lineage (NCBI taxonomy): Bacteria > Bacillati > Actinomycetota > Actinomycetes > Kitasatosporales > Streptomycetaceae > Streptomyces > Streptomyces sp. YIM S03343. Next base: position 2,170,481 of record NZ_JBPUKX010000001.1, on the reverse strand, counting down.
GCCGCGTCCCGTTCCCAGGGGACGGACACGGTTCCGGTGTAGGTCTTGTTGGCGCCGACGGTCCGGGTGACCCATTTCGGATTCACTGCACCCGGGCCGTCTCCGTCGAACTTGAAGGCGATCTTGTACTCGACGGGTGACGGGCCGGTGTTGCGGATCGTGTACTGGGCGGAGAAGACAAGGCGCCCGTGGCTCATCTCGGTTCCGTACTGGGTCACTTCGACCGGCTTGGCGGGAGCAGGGGTGGGGGTGGGAGTGTGACTGGTGCACGCGGCGAGCGTGGCGAGGAGGGCTGCGGCGCAAGCAGCGATTCGTGTGCGCATGACGCCCGAAGGCTAAAGGCGGTGTTGCTGACGGGCAAGGAGTTTCATCAACTCGCCCGGATGACGGCGGTCGAGGGCGGAGTGATGCGCCGGCCATGAGCCGGTGCGTGAGAGGCGGGTTTCCGCCATCCGTAGAGCCCTCATGTGGAGCCCCACTCGTTCCGATTCACAGAGGACACACAGGTAGAGGCGCATGGCAGCGGGTTCCGCACAGCATGCCGGTTTCCCGTCATGCGCATGAAGTGTTCTTGCTGCTCCTGGTGTGCGTGTGCATACAGTGCCCCTGCTTGCAGCGAATGGATCAGACCAATCCGTCCGCACGCAGGCTGAGACCGGCAAGCGGGGGAGCGTATCCGACCATGTGCTCTCCCCTGCTTGCACACAGCTACCGAGGGGGAGAGCTTCCTTGCGTCTCACACTGGCCGCCGCCGCTACCGCCGCAGCCGCTGTGGTGGCCACCGTCATGAGCTCGCCGGCATCGGCTGTGACGTCCTACGTTCACAACGACTGCACGTCGAGCGACACCGGCCACCCGACGCACTGCTTCCGCATTCACTTCAACTCGCGCTCCGAGGTGACCCAGCAGTCCGACAGTGCCTGTCTGGCCACCCGGCACTCCCGTTCCAACGAGGAAGGCTACTCGCCCAACGGCGCCACGTTCATCAGCTTCGTGTTCGGCGCCTTCCCGTCCGACGCCTACGGCGGCATGAAGTCCCCCTGCGACAACACCGGATCCGGGCAGGGTGTCTATCACAACGCTGCTTCCGCGTGGAACCAGGACTCGTACGCCGGATACACGATGTACGCCAATACCAGCTACAGCGGCACGAGCAAGTACTACCCGAAGGCCGACGGGATCGCCCGCAACCTGGGCAGTGGCCTGAAGAACCACAACGGCTCGCACAAGAGAGGTTGATCGGTGATGTCGAAGACCGGAGCCCGGGCCGCTGCCCTCACGCTCGCCGCTGCCACGGCCGCCACCGTGTTCACCTCTGCATGCGGCGCCCCGCACGACACTTCGGGCAGCGCGAAGGACCGGCAACTGGCTGCCCAGGCCATGCCCCTGCCGGATGCCAAAGTCCGAGCCGCCTGGCCGAAGGCGCAGGTGGAACAGGGGCTGGCCAAGGGAATGCGGCTGCCGCTCCAGGACTACATGCTCGGCTATGCCGACGTCGTGGATGTGGAGAACGCCAGGGACCTGGTGAAGCAGCAGTGCATGCAGCGCCTCAATTTCCAGTTCACGCCGGAAATGTCCGGCCTGCACCCGGCCGCAGCCTACGACGCGATGAACATGAAGCGCCGCTACGGCATCACCGATCGCAGCGAGGCCGCCTCACACGGCTTTGCTCCGTCCCAGGCAGGCACCGAAGACGACAGCACCGCGGCAGAGAACGCCGAACTCGCCAGGGAGGACGACGAGTCGTCTGTTCCCGGCTGGGACGAGGCGATGAACGGCACATGCATTCCCGAGGCGAACGCGAAGGTCGGTGTCCTGTACCAGACCGACCTGGCGGGAGACCTCGCCTCGCAGTCCTACGGTGCCACCGGCAAGCAGACGCCCGTCAGGAACGCCGTCGCCGCGTGGTCGTCGTGCATGGCCGGCCACGGCCGCCGGGTGAAGACCCTCGGCGAGGCCGAGGATCAGTTCGCCACACCGAAGCTGCACGGTCTGAAGCCGGGCAGAGCCGAGGTGTCGATGGCGACCGACGACGTCGACTGCAAGCAGACCAGCAACCTGGTCGGCGCCTGGTACAAGGCGGAGTCTGCCTACCAGCACCAGCAGATCGCCTCTCACAAGCATGAGCTGGAGGCGGAGAAGGCCCGCAACAAGAAGTTGATCGGGCAGGCTCAGGCTGTCCTGGCCGCCCGAAAGTAGGCCGCTTCCCATTTTCCCAAGACAGCCGCCGCACCTCAAAGTTCGTCTCATTCCATTGAAGACAGCCCGAGGTGCGGCGGCTTTGCCCTGTCATGCACGAAAACATGCATCAGAAGGGGTAAAGGCGTTGAAGGTACCCAGACCGGCTCACCAGGCACGCGTCGTTGTTGCGGGCCTGACGGCCACCGTGGTCCTGACCGGGCTCATACAGGCTGCCGCACCAGCGCTCGCCGCCGAGGCGAATCCGAAACCGAGACCCGGACGATCCGCCAAGCCGACGCCCACGCCGCCTGCCCGGGTAACGGATCCGGACAGAAAGCTCGGCAGGAGTTGGAAGACCTCCAAGGACCGAGCCGTCACCGGCGCTGCCGACACCAGCGGCTTCAGAATCCTCGTCGCCGACTCGGCCACGGCGTACAAGTGGAAGAGTGCCGCCGTCCTGGCCGAGCCCGGTATGCCCGCGGACTCGTGGATCGGCAATCAATGCGTCATCGACCCCGATCACGCAGCCGTCGTGTACGCGCCGCGCAGTTTCACGAACAAGCCGGACCTGATGCAGGGCGGTGCGTTCACCGCCATCGTCGACCTCACCACGGGCCAGGTGACAAAGCTGCCGTTAACGGCGTCACTGGCGTATTTCGACCCCTCCTGCAATCCGGACACCCACACCGCCGCGTTCACCGCGTTCCGCGACATGAACGACCCGGCCGACACCAGGACCCGTGTGGTGAGCGTGAACTCCGCCGGGACGACCGTCGGTTCGGCCGCCACGAAGGGTGAGGTGACCAGCGCCGTCCCGGTCAAGGACGGCGCGATCGCCGCCGTCGGCCGCCACCTGGTCCACCTCGACCGCTCCGGCAAGGTCAAGAACCTGCTCACGGCGGTCGGTCTGCCCTTCGACATCCATCCGGCCGAGAACGGGAAGATCGCCTTCGTCGAACGCGACGGCAGCGAGAAGGCGCGCGCCCGGGTGTGGAACGGGCACAGTGCGCCGACCACGGTCGCCACCGGCAGGCTCGGCGACTTCGACCTGAAACGCGGCGGATCCGCGCAGATCTTCCTCACCGGGCAGGTTGCCGGCACCCCACGCACCCAGGGCAACGGGATCACCCGCGTCAACGCCCCGGCCGACACCGACGTCTCCAGCCAGGGCCGACTCGCCGTCGACCCGGTCCTCACCGCAGGTGTGCGAGCGGGCGTCGACCGGATCAGGAACGCGGGCAAGGGCTTCACCGGAACCGAGCCCTCCCCGCAGGGCAGCCCGGTTCCGGGGCCGGAAGAGCCGTCGGCGGACACACTGGTGACGGTGACGTCCACCGCCGTCAGCACGGGTGCGAAAATAAGCCAGACGGTCACGAACACCACCGAGCCGGCCGGGAACGAGCGGCTCTCGCCGGCTATGAACACCGCCGGCACATCGGGCTCGGGCTCAGACCCCGGCGAGCACGCGCAACTGATGCGGACCCCGGTGACCGCCAATGTGTCGCACGACCCGACGGATCCCGATCGCTGGTGCTCGGTCTCCCGCAACGACGTCAACGTGCAGGCCCTGCAACCCACTCCGAACCAGGTCGAGTGGGCCGTCGACATGGCGATACGCGGCAACCTGCGTGCGAGCTACATTCGCCAGGGCGGCTACCGCAACCAGGCCGGCCTCGGCACGATCGACCCGCAGGGCCTGTTCCCGCCGCCGACTTTGGCGGGAGCGAGCAACGCGCGTATCCCGGCGAACGTCATGCTGGGCATCATGGCCCAGGAGTCCAACTTGTGGCAGGCCGAGGCGGGTGCCATTCCCGGGCAGATGGGCAACCCGCTCGCCGCCGTGGACGGCTACTACGGCCACCAGAAAGACCCGGGCAACCCGGACTCCTACTGGAACATCAACTGGGACAAGTCGGACTGCGGCTACGGCGTCGGACAGGTCACCGACGGCATGCGCCTGGCCGGGCACGAGAAGGCCAACGAGACGAGTCTCTCGCCGGCTCTGCAGAAGGCCGTCGCCATCGACTACACGACCAACATCGCCGCGTCCATGAAGATCCTCGCCGGCAAGTGGAACGAGGTCCACACCGCCGGGCAGACGGTCACAGTGAACAACGACGACCCCTCCCGCGTGGAGAACTGGTTCACCGCGGTGTGGAACTACAACCTCGGCTTCAACCCGCCCTCCGCCGCATCGCAGCACGACGGACACTGGGGCCTCGGCTGGTACAACAACCCGGCCAACCCGATCTACAAGAAGAGTTGGGGCCACCCGTTCATGGACACGGACGTGGACGGCACCGAAGCCAACCACGACGCCGCTCATCCCCAGGACTGGCCGTACGAGGAGAAGGTGATGGGCTGGGCCGCCTGGTCCATCGACACCGGCTACTCGTACAGCACTGCCGGCCGGCAGGACTGGCCGGGCGAATCCGGGTTCTCCTCGGCCGGCTTCCGGCCCGCCTGGTGGACCAGCACCGGCCAGCGCAGCCAGGTCTCGCCGCCGCTGGGCACCTTCTGCAACAGCAACAACAACTGTGACCCGGACACACCCCCCAATTGCGGGACGGAAGCCTGCTACGCGCGGTACTGGTGGAACAAGCCCAACGCCACCTGGAAGACCAACTGCGACAACGACTGCGGGCATGAACTCATCAAATATCAGACGCTGATCGCAGAGCCGGGGCGCGGCTACCGCCTGAAGAACGGCACACCGCTCTGCAGCGGGGCACCGACGGGGTCCCATGTCGTGGCCTCCGTCGCCAACAGCACCGAAACCTGGAGCGACTGCGGGCAGATCACCTCTTCGGGCACCTTCCAGTTCACGTTCTTCCCGGACACCATGGGCACCCACTACGAGGCGAAAGCAGACCTGCACCAGATCGGCGGCGGCTACGGCGGCCACTTCTGGTACACCCACACCCGCAACGAGGACCACCTCGGTGGTGACGGCGGGCTGATGGACATCGACGGGACCTGGACGCTCGGCGAGAGCATGGACCTCGCTCAGGTCTGGGTGCACGTCCCGGACACCGGTGCACGGGCCAAAAACGCGCACTACGTGATACGCGGCGCCCTCGGCGGACCGTACGACCGCTATGTCGACCAGAAGGCCCGCAGCGGTACATGGGTGTCGCTGGGCGCCTACAAGTTCACCGGCACCCCTGGTGTCAGCCTGTCGAACTACACGCCCGACGGCACCGCTGACGACGACATCGCCTTCGGCGCGATCGCTTTCCAGCCCGTCAACGGCACCTACGTCTCAGACAGCGTCGAGGCAGACGCATACTTCGACGAGGACCAGAACATCGACGTCAGGCCCGAGAGCCGGCTTTTCAAGACCCCTCTGAAGTCGCGCCAGGACCTGTACGACTGGGCGATCGGGAAGTCGCAGAAGATCATCGATCTGCCGACCTGTGTGGTCGGAACGTCCCCGACCTGTGTCAAGCCCGAGACGAAGGCCGCCATGGTCCGGTGGAACCAGGAGGTGACGACGTCGGGGACCAGTACCACCGACCACCCCGACGGGCACAGCATCCCGGCGTGGATGCACTACTCCAACCCGTACACCAAGCGCCCCGCCGATGACACTAAACCGTCCTGGTTCGGTACGGACGACGCCGCCTTCAAGATGAACAACAAGGCCACCGTCTCGTACGTGAAGACCAGCGACGGAAAGATCATCAACGGCAGTGAGAGCGTGACGTACGACGACCGTACCGCCGACACCCACATGCCGGACTTCGTGCGCCAGTTCTTCACGGCACTCCAGCAGGACTACGGCACCCAACCGCCGGACCTGGACTACATCGCCAAGGATCTGAACGTCCACAACGGCAGGTCCACCACCACCTCGACCAACAGCAACGGCATCCTTCCCGGACGCGCCTACAAGTCGATCGGCGTGAAACCGGTCATCACCGACGCCGACGACAACGTGGTCACCGACAACAACGGCACCTGCGTCGCGGTGATGCACACCGCCGGCGGGTCCATCGGCTACCGCACCGCGCTGGCAGATGAGCACCTCACCGGCAGCGTGGCCGACTGGGTGACGCGGGTGTCGAACGACACCGGATCATCCGACAACCCCGTCGCAGCGATGGCCCAGGAAATCCGGAACATGTTCTTCAAGCCGGGTCTCACGGGATCCATCTTCGGGTCCGCCCCGCCGATCTGGCAGGAACTCGACTTCAAGACCTGCACCGACGGCACCATCAGGAAGGTGAGCGGAGCTCCCGTCCTTCGCTCCAGCTTCATGCCGAACCAGTACCTGTACCGCAACGGCAAAGCCATCGATCTCGACGGCAACTACACCGGATCCAGCGCCCCGGTGACGACCGGCGACTTTTACCACTTCAGTGGGATCGACGCCCCCCTACCCACCCCCGATCAATCAGAGCACCCGTATGCTTCGTGTGACATCACCACCGGCCATGGAGGCAATCCATGGAACATCGGAGCGATTGACGATGCGGGCATAGACCCGTCGAACGCCCACTTCTGCAACGCACCCGGCAAGAGCCCTGACCCGAACTTCAGCAGGTAGCGGGTTCCTCAAGGTGGCCTTCCGGACAACCCGTCCGGGAGGCCACCCGACCCGTCCACGTGAAAGGATCAACTGATGCCGAGCTACGCGTACGCGGCGTTCGCGGCTTTGAGCGTCGTCATCGGGGTCGCGTTCGGCATTCGGTGCAGATCGTTCAGGGACGGGCTCGCGGCCACCCTGATATGTGCCACAGTAATCAGCTGCTTCGCGTCTCTACGATATGCAGGAATAGCAGCATTCTCGTTGATCTTTTCCCCTGCGGCAGGGTTGAAGCTCCTGGGTACGATAGGTCTGATCGCACTCCCTTGGGTCCTGTTCCGGCGCGACAAGAAGGGTGCTGTCGTCTCTGCCGCGTGCATTGGGGTGGCGGCGGTCTTCCTTTGGATTCAGCCGTCACATTTCCCATTTCCCATCGTGTATGCGTCTGTGATCCTGTCCTCGGTGACTCGGATTACGCTTGCACTGTCAGCGTCCGTTGCGTAGATCTTTTTGTCCACGCCGTGCTCCAACGGTTGGCGACGGACGAGGAGGACGCCGTTCGCGATGCTGCGCGCGCGGTCGCTCTGGCGTTATCCCGCGCTCTGGCTGTTATCCCGGTCATGCGACCGCAGCCGACGAGGCAGGCGTGGGAGTCTAGAGTGCGTCCTCGTGAACGCTGCCGAACTTGACCGCCGGGACCGTACGCGCGACGGCTGGATACCTCCCCACCTGGTCTCCTGGCTCGTCGACCATGGCCATCTCGGCGAAGTCGAACACCAGGCACGTGGCGGCGACTGGTTCTGTGCCCAGGCGTGGGTGCGGATCCTCGTTGACCAGGATCGGCAGGACGAGGCCCTGCAAGTGCTCGCCCCCTACCTTGCCACGGGGTGGTGGAAGGCGGCCCGGAGCGTCGCCGAGTTGCTTGAAAGATGGGGACGGGCGGACGAGGCGATCGAAGTCTCCCGCTTGAACATGCAGGCCAACTGGCGGCTGGCGCTGGAGAATTTTGCGCTGCTGCTCGCCCGGCACGGCCGGGGCGATGAGGCATTCGGCCTGCTCCTGCCGTACCTGGAGGACTGGGTCATAGCTGATGCCCTGGTCGCGGTGAGCGCCGGCCCGGGGCGGGACGAAGAGGTCGCCGCGCTGCTGGCCGCCCGTGTCGAGGCAGGACATCAGGGCGGCTGGCCGGACTTCGGTGGCCGGAGTACCGAACCCGGCAACGCCACCGAGCTGCTGGCGACCGTGCGCGAGCGGCAGGGGCGGGTGGACGAGGCGATCGCCCTCCTGCGGACGCGGGAGATCACGTCGGTCAACGGCCGCGATCAATTGGCCGATCTGCTGGCTCGGCACGATCGGATCGAGGAACTGCGGGAGTACGCGGCGACCGAGACTCTCGGCGAGGCCGCCCAATGTCTCGCGGAGTACTTGGAGCAACGCGGGGACGTGGCGGGCGCGATCGACGCCTACAGAACGCTTGCTGCGGATGATTCGCCGCATACGGCAGTGCTGCTCGCGTGGCTCCTCGCCCGGCATGATCGGGGCGATGAGGCGATCGAGCTGCTGCGTTCTCTGCCGAGCGCGGGCGATGAAGACTGGGTCGTTGACGCGCTGTGCACGCTGTACACCGACCAGGGCCGTGCCGAGGAAGGCTTGACGTACCTCGATGACCGCAAGGCCCGATGTGGTTCTGAGGAGAGAGAGTTCTTCCGGCTGCGGACCAAGCTCCTGGTCGCCTGCGGTCGCCGGGAGCAGGCGATCGAGGAGGCCCGGTCGCGCCCTGAGTCGGACAACTGGTGCGAGGCGCAGGACCTCGCTGCGCTGCTTTCCGACGCCGGACGCTCGGAGGAGGCCGTCGTGATCCTGGACCCGGCGATCCCGGCCAACCGGAGCGCCCTCGCCGCACACCTCATGACGGCTGGGCGCATCAAAGACGCCGTGGCCCTGCTCCGGCAACCGCCGAAGTACGTGGAGCCTCTCCACCCTCTCCCCTGGAGCAACGAGGATCCCCCGTTCTAGGTCCTGTCTGGAGTCCGGATCACGAGTTCGGTAGATCGCCTGCGTCATGGGGTCCCTCCTTGATAGGCCATCGGCCATGGCGCGAGGCGATCTCACCGACGAGCAGTGGGCCCTGATCGAGCCCCACCTTCCGATCGCCGCAGTCGGGCCCATCCCCGACCTGCGGAAACACTTCAACGCGGTGATGTGGCGGTTCCGCACGGGCAGTCCCTGGCGCGACCTGCCCAGCGAGTTCGGGCCCTGGCAGAGCGCGTACGACCGCTTCCGGATCTGGGCGACGCAGGGCGTCTTCCAGCACCTGATGGAGGCGGTGATCGCCGAGGCCGCTGACCGGGGCCAGGCGGACCTGGGCCTGGTCAGCGTGGACTCGGCGACAGCACGGGCGCACCACCACGCCGCCGGGATGGCACTGGAACCCGAGCAGTTGGCGGCCCTGGAAGCGGCCGCCGAGTCCGAAAAGGGGGCGCCGTGGAGGGACAACAGCCGCAGGACGGACAGTGCGAGGACGACGCGGGCGCTGAGCGGCGACGGGCCCGCCGACGGCACCGGGCCCGTCTGAAGGCCGCACAACTGGGGCGTTCCCGGGGAGGGCTGACCAGCAAGATTCACCTGGCGGCCGACCGGCGCTGCCGTCCGCTGGCGTTTGTGCTCACCCCCGGACAGGCCGGCGACAGCCCGCAGTTCGTCCCGGTCCTGGAGCGGGTGAAGGTGCGCGGGCCGGTCGGGCGTCCCCGGACCCGACCGGACGCAGTGGCCGCGGACAAGGCTTACTCCAGCCGCCGTAACCGCCGCTACCTGCGGCGTCGTGGAATCCGGGCGGTGATCCCGGAGAAGGTGGACCAGGCCGCCAACCGGAAGAAGCGCGGTTCGAAGGGCGGTCGCCCGGTCAGCCACGACGCGGCCTTGTACATCGAGCGCAACACCGTGGAGCGGTGCATCAACCGGCTGCGGAACTGGCGAGGCATCGCGTTCCGCTTCGACAAGACCCCGGAGAGCTACGAGGCCGGACTGCATCTGTGCGGTGCGATGCTCTGGCTCCGCAGCATCGCACCGCAGTCGTGATCCGAACTCCAGACAGGACCTAGCCGACAGCCAACGCCAGGCATGGCCCGACAGGAGCAAGGACAAGCTCTACGGCCGCATCAAGAGAAGCGCCTCAAAGCCCTCGAGAACAGGACCAACGCGGCCTGACCTGCCACGGCGACAGGCAGCGTCACAACACCCGCGACGTGACCCGTCCCCTCGCTCTCCTCGGGCTCACGTGACCAGGAGCCGACATCCCACCGAAGCTCTGCCCACAGACCTACTCACCTGGCGGAACTCGAACGAAGCCCTCGGTCCAATCGTCCTCATCGAGCTCGCAGGGGTCGAAGTAGAAGCACTCCGGTTCATCACGGAAGCCCGGTAGCAGTCGAGCCTGCCGCACACGCTCCTCAACCCGTTCGAGGGTCGAGTAGATGCCGAGCAGCTTCACGTCGTCGCCGTCCGACTCGTCGCAGAACACGCCGCTTTCATCGACGTGCACGGTCGATCCGTCGTCGCCGGCTTCGTTCTGGTGGCCGACATGCCACAGCGGATACACGATCACGGACGCGAAACTATCAGCACTCGGGTTCGTGGGGACTGCGCCGTTCGACGCCCCTCACCGCGCGGGACCCCGAGATCACGAACCGGGCATCACGCGACTTTGCCGAGGCCCTGGGATCTGTCGATAAATAACTCCTCGGTTTCTGGCGTCTGTTGGCCCGTAGGATGCGGGTGTGTCGGAGGGGATCGAGGCGGGACTGGCGGAGGCGTTGGGGTTGTTGCTGCCGCATCTGGACGAGCGGCGGTGGCGGTTGGTGCTGGGGGCCGCTGCCCGTGTGCGAGGGCACGGCGGGATTCGCCGGGTGGCTGGTGCTGCGGGGGTGGCGGAGTCGACGGTGTCGCGCGGGCTGCGTGAGCTGGAACGCGGTGAGGAGCCCGATGGCCGGGTTCGGGCGGTGGGCGCGGGCCGCAAGCAGTTGCGGGACGTTGATCCGGAACTGGTGCCGGCGTTGCTCGCGCTGGTCGAGCCGGACCAGCGGGGAGATCCGGAGTCGCTGCTGCGGTGGACGGTGAAGTCGACCCGCGTCCTGGCCGCGGAGCTGTCCCGCCAGGGGCATCAGGTCGGCCACGACACGGTGGCCGCGCTGCTGAAGGTCGAAGGGTTCTCCCTGCAGGGCACTTCGCGCACGACCGAGGGTGCCCGCCACCCGGACCGGGACGCCCAGTTCCACTACATCAACGACCAGGTCAAGACGTATCTCGCGGACGGGCAGCCGGTCACTCGTCGTACAGGCGGAAGAACCAGTCGCCGTGTATGGGGCTGTACGTGAGCCAGTCGACGTTGTCGTCGTTGCCGCCGCCGTTGTAGCCGCCGACGTTGCCGATGATCTCGCCAGTGCCCTTCTTCCAGTCGACCCGGGAGAACCATGGGCCGCCGGAGACACCGCCCCACATGCCATGGCACTCGTGGAAGGCGGGGAGCAGAGTTCGGCGCGCGCCCACCGGTGCCCGCTCGACCCGCCCGGGGCACGGTCCGCGGCCGCCGGGTCCGCCGCTACGCGGAGGGCGCAGCCTTCCGTGAGCGGCGGCGCCGCACCGCGAACGCGCCGCCGGAGGCGAGGGCCAGCCCCGTGGCCGCGACGCCACCGGTGACCGCCCAGGACGAGCCGCCGCCGTCCGCGACGGGCTGGCCGGCGATCGTGACGTGCTGCTTCGTGGTCTGCTGCCCATGGTGGCTGACCACGGTCGCGGTGTAGCGGCCGTTGGGTACGTCGCCTCGCAACTGTCCGTGGCCCGCGTAGACCGTGCCGGGGTCGTCGCATTTGCAGCCGGGGTTGTCCGGGCTGTCCGTCTTGATGGTCAACGGGCCCTTGAAGATGGGCGACGTGACGGTGAGGGAGTCCTCCCCTGGTGCGGCCCGCAGGTCGGTGAGGACCACCCGGACGTCACTGCCCGGGCGGAGGGAGGCGGGTGTGTCGCTGCCGGGGGACGCGTTCCTGGGACCGATGACGAACCGGTAGATCTGCGCAGTGTTCTCGGCCAGGACCTTGAGTTGTGCGGTGGCGACGGTACGGCCGTGGCTGGTCGCGGTGACCGGATAGGTGCCCGCGCGCAGGCCCGAGCGGACGCGGTGGTCTGTTCCTGGCGCGTCCACCTGGACCGACTGCGTCGACCCCTTCTTCAGGGGAGTCAGGGTGATCGGCTCCTGCAGGGCCGGTGAGCTGACCTCGACCTTGTCCCATCCCGGTGGCATTCCGTCGAGGCTGAACGAGATGTCGTCGCCCGCCTCCAGGGCGAGGTTCTGAGCCACGTGGTACTCCAGGCGGACCGCCGGAGACGGGCTGCCGCCCGAAGCCGGGCTCGCGCCCTCGCCGGCCGACGCCCCCGCCGCCCCTCCCAGCAAGGCGACTACGGCAAGACCGGCGACGCCCGCGACCCCAACTGCCCTGCGGAACAACGATTCTCCCTTGAGCAGGGATGGCTGTGGCGGTTCGACCGCAGACATCTGTCGACCAGAAGAGGGCAGGAGCGGGCAGTTGGTTGCCGACGACCAGGGCTCAATCGGCGACGAAGCAAGTTCAGGACGCGACGGACTCAATACACCGTGTAGTCAAAATAAGCGGCGTCTCAGCCGGGGCGTGAGGGGAGGGGATGCGACGCGAGCCGCGTGGGGTGACCGGGGGTGGCGGGGCCGGGCGTGGTGATCGGGCCGGTGCGGGTTACTCGGGGGGTGGGGTGGTGAGGAGGGCTCGGATGGTTTTGCCGGTGGGTGGGTACGGGATGGTGTCCCAGTGGTCGGACAGGGCTGCTACGAGGGTCAGGCCTCGGCCGCCGGTGCTCAAGGGGTCCGGGGTGGTGTGCTGTGGGGGGAGCTTCGGGAGGCGGTCGCCTCGGGCGTCCGTTACCTCGATGTGGAGGGTTTCGGGCAGTGGGGCGTAGGTGAGGGTGAGGCGGAAGCCTCGGCCGGGGAGTCTGCCGTGCCGGACCGCGTTGTTCGCCAGTTCCGCTACGACCACTTCGGCACGCTCCGTGATGTTCTCCGGTACGTTCCAGGTGTGCAGTTCGTGCATGGTCAGGAGGCGGGCCAGGCGGGCGCCTCTCGGAGTCGACGACAGCAGTTGCGTGAAGGTGCTGGTGGGGGCGTCGACTTGGGGGAGTGGGTGGTTCATGGGGTCAGCGTGGTGGGTTCGGGGGCCGGGTTGCGAGGTGGCGGGCGCGTACGCGTAGTCAGCGTACGGGCACGCAGGGTGGACAGTACGGTTGCCTATAGCTCACTCTGAGTGTTGAGCACTGTGCGGCTTACTGGGCCGTTGTGGTGCGGTACGCAGAGAGGGGCGGCATTGACATCGTCAACGGGGACGAGGCCCTCGCCGGGAGCGGGATCGACGACAACGATGCCGGGGGCCTGCCGACCTTTGGGGGTGACGGGGAGGCGGGTGCGGTTGCCGCCGGGGGTTCGGTGGGGCTGAACAAGATGGGCGTACGGGCTGCCGCTCGGGAGGGGGACAAGAACCGCCCCACGGGCGCTCCGCCCGAGGCTCCCAAGACCACCAAGGACTTCGCGCTGACGCTGCCGGACGGCCCCGGGACGGCCCGTATCAACCCGGACATGATCCCGAAAGGCACGACGCTGCTCATCGTGGCGGAGTTCTACAAGGACGACTCGTGGCTCAGTTCGGTGTGGCTGCCCACCGCTGCGGCCGCCAGACGCAGTTCGGCAGGTGAGGGCAACGGCGTGCGCCGGTGTCCGGGACCGGTGTCCGGGGCGGGGCGGGGCGGGCAGTCGTCGTCGGCTGGGGGCCCGGCGGTCAACGCAAGAGCCGATCCGGCTCGGGGTGGCTGGAGGCGGCCCAGCCCCCATCGGCGATGGGGCGGTTGCGGTGAGCCGCTGCCGTGGCCCGCTCCGAGCCGCGGTATCAGGGCAGCGGGATCGACCGTAGGCCGCGATGTGTGCGCGCTTGGACGACGACATGGCCCGAGTCGCCGCCCGGGACGACGAGCGTGGGGTGTTCCCCGTCCCTCGTCTGCGGGTACGGCGCGGACATGCGTGGCGCGGCAGCTCCGGTCGCCTTTGGGCCGGCGTGCAGGTCGATCGTGATCACGCGTCCTCTGACGGTGGCGACGTTGCCCGGGGTGAAGGTGACGAACCGTTCGCCGGCCAGTTCTTCCTCCTCGGTGGTGTTGGCGTAACTCCACAGCCTCCGGTGGCGGACAAGGTCGTACGCGTTCCAGGCGCCGGCGCCCGGGTCCTCTGCGCTGTCCTCGTACAACACGAGCACACCGTCGGACGAGATCAGACCGCGCTCGGGCTTGTCGCCCGTGTCCTCGGCGGTCGGCAGCGGCCCGAGCGTGACCGGGTCCAGGCGCCGGAGCGGTGGGAAGGCGTCCCCGGCGAAGAGCGGGCTGCCGGTGCACACGAGGTAATGGCTGCCGGAGATGAGGTTCGGGCACTCGACTCCCCGGGGGCTGGTCGCCACGGCGACGCCGGTACGGGCGTCGCGGGCGGTGACCTTCGCGCCGTCGGTGGTGTAGACGCGGCCCCCGAAAGCGGCGATGCCCCCGTACGGGTCCGCGTCGACGGTGCGGTACCACAGCGTCCTGCCGTCGGACGCCCGGAAGGCGCCGAGGGCGATGCTCCCGGCGGTCTTTTCCGGCGTTTCGAGGACGTAGACCGTCCCGTCCGCCGCCCCGAGCGCATTGGAGGCGCTGCCGCCGTCGGCAAGCCGACGTGTCCAGGCGGCCGTGCCCGTGCGCAGATTTGCCGCGCGCAGTATCTCGCCGGAGCCGGTCACGGCCCGTTCGTCGGCCGAGTCGACGACGAGCGCGGCATCCTTGCCGCCGCCGGTCGGGGGGACGGCCCAGGTGAGCTCGCCGGTGACCCGGGATCGCCCGACGAGGCCGCCGAAGCCGGTGCGGCACACGACCTGATGAGCCGTCGCCCCGCAGCGGCCCTCCTGTCTGGAGAGGACAGTGGTCCACGCATGCCACGGACCGGAGACGGTCACGGGGGTGGATGGGGCGGAGGGGGCCCCGGGCGCCGAGACCGTCGTACGACTTGACTCGCGGGAAGGCGTATTCCCCGGGCTCGTACAGCCCGCGAGCGCCAGCCCGAGCAGCGCCGCGCCCAACAACCGTGTCCGTTGCATTCCGGTCACCCCCGTGAGACAAGGCCCCTCATCCTAGGGGCGATCAGCGTTCCAGCAGCATGCGTTGCAGTTCTCTGGCGGGCACGTGGGGGCCACATCGCTGCGGTGGGCCAGGGCGATCGTCCGGTGCAGGCCGGGACGGGCCGGCGGGGTCACCCGCGGCCCGCGCAACTGACTTCGTCGCAATCAGGAGCAGTACGACGGCCACGCCGAGCCCCGCCCGCACGCAGCCAGTCCGGTCAGCCCCTCAGCGGGGGCCAACCGGAGCCAGTACTCAAGGATTAGGAGCCGCCGTGCGCCGCACCGCCAGGCGTCGGGCTGCTTCCGCCGGTGATGAATCACCGGCACACGTCCCCGCAGTGGAAACAGCGAGGCCCGGTGTCGGAGGCCAGCTATAGTCCTGGTGTGGCCGTCGTAGCGATCTCTCGCCGATTTACCGGCCCCCTGGCCCCCGAAGGGTGCCGCAGGGGTCGGACTTTGCCACGTCTCCAGAGCTGAGTCGGCTGACCCCACCGTGCGGTCAGGCCCAGGGGCTGGGGGGTTTCCGAAACCCCGTCACTGCTCTTGGCCAGGAGGCCGACATGCCCGCCCACCTTTCCGCTGAACAGCTCGCCCGTGACCTGTCCATCCGGGACCTCACCGACCCTGCCACCGGACCACACGCTCTCCAGCTCGTCCTCAACCATGCCGTCGAGGCGCTGGCGGAACGCTGGGGCTGCGAGGTCCGCTGGTGCCGCGGCGAGCGCACGGTCACCGTCGAGGACAACTACGACAACCTCGGTTACCGTGCTGACGACATCACCCGCGACGCGCGCTACACCCGCTACGTCGACGATCGGAGCATGCTGCGCAGCCACTCCAGCGCGCTGATCCCGGCCGCGCTGCGTGCGCTGGCCGTGGACCCGGCCGACGACGTGCTCCTGGTCTGCCCCGGACTGGTCTACCGCCGCGACAGCATCGACCGCCTTCACACCGGCACTCCCCACCAGCTCGACCTCTGGCGCATCACCCGCCGCCCGGCCCCCATGACCACAGCCGACCTGGACGACATGGTCGCCACTCTCGTGGCGGGGATCCTCCCCGGGGCGAAGCACCGCCACGAGCACCGCGTCCACCCCTACACCCTCTCCGGCCGCCAGGTGGACATCGATCGCGACGGCGAATGGATCGAGGTGGCGGAGTGCGGCCTGGCGCATCCGGAGGTGCTGGAGCGGGCCGGCCTCGACGACTCGTGGAGCGGCCTCGCGCTCGGCATGGGACTCGACCGCATGCTGATGCTGCTCAAGGGCATCCCGGACATCCGGATCCTGCGTTCGGCCGAGCCGTCCGTGGCCGCGCAGATGGCCGACCTGGCCCCTTACCGAGCTGTGTCCGCCATGCCCGCCATCCGCCGGGACCTGTCCGTCGCTGTCGACCGCGACGACCTGGCCGAGGACCTCGGCGACCGGGTCCGCGACGCCCTGGGCCCCGAGGCCGACTGTGTGGAAACCGTCGAGATCCTCAGCCAGACGCCGTGCGCGGAATTGCCGCCACAGGCCCTGGAACGGCTCGGAGCCCGACCGGACCAGAAGAACGTCCTGCTCAAGGTGGTCCTGCGGCACCTGGACCGCACCCTCACAGACCACGACGCCAATCTGCTGCGCGACCGCATCTACGCCACCGTCCACCAGGGCAGCGCCCACCAGTGGGCGACGGTCAGCTGATGTGAGCCGAGGCCGGCGCCTTCCCCGCGGGGGCGCCGGCCTCGCCGCAGCGCCGACGGCAAGGTTGGCGCTGTAGGTGCCGGAGTCGGCAGCGAAGGCGACATCCGTGCAGCCAGGCGCGCAGCAGATGAGCCCGGAGGTCGAGCAGGCCCTGGTGGGCTGGGACCTGGTTGCTGTGTTGTGTCAGCCCAGCTCAGGATGGGTTTGACGTAGTGCGGCACACTCGTCAAACGAGCGCGATGGTGCGCGAGCTGTTCACGGACGGCCTGTTCGTCCGCCCAGCGGTCCGGGCTGCTGGCAAGTGGCCCGGACCGCTGGGTCAGCTCCCCTCTGGGGGACGGCCCTCTGGCGAACCTTTTTGGGGACGGTCCTCTGACAGATCGCCTGACAGGTCTGAGGGGCGGCGAACAGGACCCGATTCCCAATCAACGTCGTGCCCCGGAGTCTTGACATTGTCCAGCAGGTTTTGTCCCTGCCGGTCGACCGCGTGAGTGACTGATTCTTGCAAAATTCCGAATGCGGCAGCCCAGGCCACAATTTGCACTGAGGTATCAAGGGCAGTAAGTCCTGGCACGAAACTTCCGCTAAGTAGCAGGATTCCAATTACTGCAGTCAAGGCCCCGACTGGAAGCCGCAAAACCAGCAGACTCGTCGTTACGTGAAATGGACCGGAGGTTCCTCGAACCTTCCTTAGTGACACGGCGCCAGCCACCGCGGCAGCGAGCGCGCCTGTAAATTCAATAAACCAAACACCTTCCCAGCTTGGTTTTCCTCCCAGAGGGCATACATTTGGATTCCGTCGGGAGGCGATAAGGTCCGGGTTGTCTGGGAAGCAAAATAGTCGCGCGATATCGGGGGAGCCGACTTTTACCCAGGTCGAGAATCCAACTGCAATGCCAATCATCACTATTGTTGCCCACCATACCATCTGCGTGAAATTGCGAACTCTCGCCCTATCTGCTTCTTCTGCCTGGTAGGCGGCGTGGAGGGTGCCGGCTAGCAATTCTCGATCCGCGTTAGGGAGCTTCTTGAATTCGCCGCTTGGGGTCTGAAGGCGCCATTCGAGTTGCTGCAATCGGGCGTCAGAGCGGTCTAGATGTAGCCGTGCATGAACAAGAGCTGGCAGGGCCTTCCATTTCAATTCATTTTCAGGGAGAATGCGCAAAATCGCAACCTCGGCCTCATGTACGTTTGCCAGTGCGCGGTCAATCTGTCGCCCACTGAGGCGAGACCAGAGACCTCCATGCCGCAGGGTCTCCCGGGCGGTTTTGAGTTGTGTATTCGCCTTTTCTATGATGGGTTTATCTTCGTCGGCGGGGCTGCCACGTTCATTGATCTTGTTGATCTGGCTTTGGAGGTCTGAGATATGTGCACTGATGCGCTGGGCCCAGGATGTTCTTTCGTGTTCTACTACATCTCCGTCGTGATCTACCATGGTGAGTCCTCCTACTCGGTTGTAGAATCCGCCTCACCTTTAATTTCAGCGCAGACTGGAGAAGGCTGCAAACTGGGGAAGCGGCTCTGCAGGATGTAAGGAGGGCTCGGTCGATAAAGCCACAGTAGTGCCGTCGGTTGAGAAGGTGTGAAGGAGAATTTTCGACCCTGTAGTGCGACGGAGCAAGACGGGAAAGAGGTTCCTCAGGTTGAACTCGCGGAGTCCCGCGGTCTGATCGCGTCGTCGTCCATGGCCCGACCGATGGGTGGGAGACGGCCGTCGTCCAGGTGGGGCTTGTACTGGACCCTTACCGTTCTGTCTGGGTTCGCACCGGTCATTCGTAATGACCGGGAGGCCCAGGGGTGCTGCCTGCGGTGTGGGGGCCCCGCCCCAGCGGGTGTAGGCGATCTCCGTTGGGGTGACTGTGCGTAGGCGAGAGCCCAGGTGGTCGTGGGTGAGAGGCCAGGGGTCCAGGGTGCTGGGGCGGCTGCCGAGGTGGTGTAGATGATCCTTGTTTCGCCTGCCGCGCAGGTGGGTGCCGTCCCCGTCGTACGTCTAGTCCAGATCTATTGGGCGACGAGGAAGGTGGGGGCGGGGGTGCCGTGGTAGGTGAGGGTGAGGCGGAAGCCTCGGCCGGGGAGTCTGCCGTGCCGGACCGCGTTGTTCGCCAGTTCCGCTACGACCACTTCGGCACGCTCCGTGATGTTCTCCGGTACGTTCCAGGTGTGCAGTTCGTGCATGGTCAGGAGGCGGGCCAGGCGGGCGCCTCTCGGAGTCGACGACAGCAGTTGCGTGAAGGTGCTGGTGGGGGCGTCGACTTGGGGGAGTGGGTGGTTCATGGGGTCAGCGTGGTGGGTTCGGGGGCCGGGTTGCGAGGTGGCGGGCGCGTACGCGTAGTCAGCGTACGGGCACGCAGGGTGGACAGTACGGTTGCCTATAGCTCACTCTGAGTGTTGAGCGCTGTGCGGCTTACGGGGCCGTTGTGGTGCGGTACGCAGAGAGGGGCGGTGCATGGACATCGTCAACGGGGACGAGGCCCTCGCCGGGAGCGAGATCGACGACAACGATGCCGAGGGCCTGCCGGCTTGCGGCTGTGACGGGGAGGCGGGTGCGGTTTCCCCTGCGGGTTCGGTGGGGGTGTGGGAGCGGGAGCCCCATCCGTCGGACAGCTTGCGGACGTTCGGGGCGGTCGTGCAAGCCTTGCGGGAGCATGCGGGGCTCAGTCGTGTCGAGTTCGCCCGGCTGGTTCGGTACTCCAAGCACACCGTCGAGTCTGTCGAGTTGGGGCGCCGGATGCCGGACAAGGCGTTCGTCGAGCGTGGGGAGGAGGCGACTGGTAACACCGGTGCGCTGCGGAAGGCCGCCCGGTATCTGGCGCGGGGGGAGCCGGGGTTGGCGGCGTGGTTCCGGCGGTGGGCCGGGCTGGAGCGCGATGCGGTGAGCCTGTGCACGTACGAGAACCGGCTGGTGCCGGGGCTGTTGCAGTCCAAGGCCTATGCCCGTGCCGTGTTCGAGGGGACCATTCCCCTCCGGACCGATGAGGAGCTTGAGGAGCAGCTCTGCGCCCGGATTGAGAGGCAGGCGATGATGTGGGAGCGGCCGAAGGTGCCGTTCAGCTTCATCGTCGAGGAGCAGGTCTTCTGGCGCGGCTTCGGTGATGCGGAGGTGATGCAGGCGCTCATCGATCACGTCCTGGAGCGCACCTCTCTGCGCAACGTTACGCTTCAAGTGGTGCCCCTGCGCTCTGGGTTGCACGCGTGCTTGGACGGGCCTGTGCGGATCTTGGAGACTCCCGAAGGGCGGCGACTCGCCTACTCGGAAGGGCAGCAGAACGGGCGGCTGATTGCCGACCGGAAAGAGGTGAGCCTGCTCTGTCAGCGCTATGAAACACTGCGCTCGCAGGCCCTGCCCCCGCGTGAATCCCGGGCCTTGCTGGAGCGACTCCGAGGAGAGCTATGAAGACCGGTATGACGGAATTCGCCTGGTTCAAGTCCAGCTACAGCGGCAGCCAGGGCGACGACTGCGTGGAGATCGCCATCGCTGAACAGGGCGTCCACGTACGGGACTCCAAGGACGTGAGCCGCCCGCCTTTCGCGGTTGGCCGCGACGGATGGGGGTCGTTCGTGAGGTTCGCGTCGGGGCACTGAGTGCGGTTGGCTTGCCGCCCGCTTCCCGGGAAGATCACGGCCTCCCCGGGGTCGTCCAGCGTGGTGGACGTCCATTCCCAGCAGTTTCCCACCATGTCGAGAACGCCGAACGGCGAGCGGTTGTCCAGGCGTTCACCGGCCGGGGCCGCGGCGGCGTGGCGCACGGCGTCACCCGCGAAGTCTCGATACCACGCCTGATGCGTCACGACGGGCCGTCCGACCCAGGAGTCCGCGCAGTTGACGCGGTCGGCGTCGGGTGTGTCGCCCCAGGGGAACCGCCCGTCCCTGCCGCGTGCGGCCGCCTCCCCCTCCAGGGAAGTGGGCAGGCGCTGGCCGCCGAACGCGGCAAACGCGTACGCGCTCCACCAGTTCACGCAGATGGCCGGGTGATCGGCGTAGCGCGGACTCTCGTAGTAGTCCGGGTGTTTGAGCCGGTCGGTCCACGGGCGGTGGGAGATGTGCGCGGGCTGGTCCGGGTGGTCCCAGCGCGAGGTGCCGTCCGCCTCCCGCGCGTCCAGGAAACGGCGGTAGCGGTGACCGTCACCGCATGGCGGTCGAAACGTACGGGACGCCGGATGCGGCGGATCAGTAGGCGCTCCGCCGGACCGACGAGGTAGGGCCCGGCCGGGAGTACGCAGGCGTCGGTCTCCGGAGCCTCCGGCGTTGCCGCGAGGAAGGCGCGTACCTGTTCGGTGAGGAAGGCCGGGAGGTCCGCAGCCGATTCGAGTGGAACTGCTGGCCGCCCGGTACCTGTCGGACCCCGCGAACCTCGGTACGCGGTGTGCGCGAAGGCGACCTGGTCCGGCCCCGCAGGACGCAGCAACGGCGCGAGGAAGTACGCATCGATATCGAGCAGCCCGTTGGCGAAGGCGTCGGCGCCGAGGGCACGGTGGATCTCGGGGAGGGTGAAGACGGTCTGGTCGGCGAGGAAGGCGGCACCGAACGCTGCCGGCATCCGCTCTCCAGCTCCGGCCGCCCGCGCTCGGCCAGCGTGCGCGTGATGCGGGCGGCCAGTATGTCGCCGAGCGGTTGCCCAGGGGAAGCTCCAGGGGCTCCCGGGCCATCGGGACAAGTCAGTGCTTCAAGGACTGATAAAGGATCCCGCCGTAAGCGGAGGGATAGATCCCCTTTGTTGTCCCTTACCTTCATTAACCATGTTTTGGATCAAGGTAACTTCACGGTCGCTTCACATGTGTGATGCATCGTCACGAAGTGAAAAGACCGGTGAATCATGATGATTCGCAAGACGACGTCTGGTAGACGCAGACGTCCCTGGTTTGGCGGAAGGACTCGCTGGACAGCGGGAACTGTGTCGCTGGCCCTGACCGTCGCGCTGCTTAATGGCACGTACGCCGCGGCCGCCGCCGGGCTGCGAACCTCCAAGGCTCCGAGCAAGGCGGCGCCTACGCAGGCGGCGGACATCCCGTCCGCGCGCGTTGCGGCCCGTCTGTCGGGTAGGCGCGTAGAAGCGTTGTCCGAGCGTACGGAGACCTCCACGACATGGGCGAACAAGAATGGTTCGCTCACCACAGAACTCAACGCGGGTCCGGTCCGGTTCAGGGACGAGGCCACGGGAAAGTGGCGTTACGTCGACCTGGACCTGATCCAGAACGCGGACGGGTCAGTCGAGCCGGAGGCGCATCCGCGTGGATTGCGCCTGGCCGGCAAGTCCGGCACTCCGGCAAAGTCGCTGCGTGCCGCACGCACGGCCAAGGCCACGGACCTGGTGACACTGGGTGAAGGCGAACAGCAGATCACCCTCCAGTGGCAGGGCGGTCTGCCGAGGCCGAAGCTGGCCGGGACACGCGCGGACTATGTCAACGCTGTTCCCGGCGCGGACGTGGTTGTGGAGGCCACGCGGACGGGCTTTGAGCAGTACGTTCAAATCAAGCAGCGCCCCGACGCGGGCAGTTACTCCTACATGCTGCCGTTGAAGGCTAAGAACCTGAAGGCCAAGCAACTGCCCAACGGCAGCGTGCTCTTCACCGACAGGAAGAACAGGAAGCGGGCGGTGATGCCCGCCCCGGTCATGTGGGACGCAAGCGTCGACAAGCGGTCCGGGGAGCACACTCACAAGGCCAAGGTCGGCCTGAAGGTGATGCAGAAAGGTTCCTCCATCGACCTGGTGGTGACCCCGGACGCCAAGTTCCTCGCCGACCCGGCCACCACCTACCCGGTCACCGTCGATCCGTCCACCTCCTCATTGTCGAACGTTTTCGACACCTACGTGCAGCAGGGCGAGACCGTCGACTGGTCCACCGACACCGAACTCGACTTGGGCAACCCGGGCACCACGAACGCGGACGGTACCCCGCGCACCGCGCGGTCCTTCATCTCCTGGGACACCACACCGATCCGGGACGCGCTGGTCCTGGACGCGAAGCTGTCGTTGTGGAACTTCCACTCGGCCAACACCGACTGCCAGCCCTACCCGTGGGAGGTGTGGTCGACCGACGCGGCCTCCACGTCCTCGCGCTGGACGGATCAACCGTCGTGGATCTCGAAGAAGGCCACATCCACAGAGACCACCGGCAGCCCCGAGTGCTCGGCCCAACCGGACGGCTGGATCAACGCCGATGTGTCCACGCTGGTGCAGGAGTGGGCCTCGGCCAAGGCCACCCGCAGCCACATGGGCCTGCGCGCATCCGACGAGTCGGTGGTGGCGCAGTGGAAGCGGGTGAACTCCGCCAACGCCGCCTCCAACCCGCCGAAGCTGGTCGTGAACTACAACTACCGGCCCAGGACCGGTACGGGCCGACAGGCCGGGCCACCGTTCTTCAAAGGCACAGACGGCACCTGGTACGTCAACACGACCACGCCGACGCTGCGCGACACCTTCGTCGACGCCGACGGTGACAAGGTCAACGGCACCTTCGAGATCGACGACGCGGCCACGAAGACTCAGGTCGGCAAGTATGTGGTCTCTCCGTACGTGCCTTCCGGGCAGCCTGCGTCGGTGACCGTGCCGGCCGGGCTCCTGGAGAACGGCAAGACATACAAGTTCCGTACCAACCCCTACGACGGCACGCACTACAACACCGCGTGGTCGCCGTGGGAGACCTTCACCGTCGACACCTCCGCGCCCTCCGCACCCACGTCGGTGACCTCGACCGACTATCCCGCCGATCGGTGGGTCAAGGGCGCCGGTCAGGCCGGCACGTTCACCGTGACCCCGCCCAGCGGGGACCAGAACGGCATCGAGTGGTCGCTGGACGGCACCACCTGGAACAAGGTCGACACCGGCGGCAACACCAGCCCGGTGTCCTTTTCCGCGACTCCGGACAAGGCCGGCACCAACACCCTGGAGGTGCGTGCCACTGACAAGGCCGAGAACAAGTCCGAGCCTGTTTCCTATGCCTTCCATGTCGGACCTGGCGGGGTGACATCGCCGGACGACGGGACACGCACCGCTGCCCGTGCGCCGCTGGCAGCCGAGGCCGACGGCTCGAACTACGACCATGTGTCCTTCTCCTGGCGCCGCGGAGACGCGGACACCTGGACGAGGATCCCGGCCGGGGACGTCACCGAGGGCGGGCAGGCGCTCGCCTCCTGGCCGGTGAGCCTGTCCTCGGGCAAGAGCCCGAGCCTGACGTGGAACGCCACCTCCACCGTCACCCCGGACGGAACCGTCCAGGTCCGCGCCGACTTCACCGGCCCGAACAACGCCACCACCTCCTCCGACCCGATCACCGTGGTGGTGGACCGCACCGCCGACGGAGCCGCGAGCCAGGCCGTCGGGCCCGGCTCGGTGAACCTCCTCAACGGTGACTATGCCCTGTCCTCCACCGACGCCTCGATGTTCGGGATGACGGTGACCCGCACCGCCTCCTCCCGCAGTCCTCTTGACGGTGGCAACCAGGACGGCCAGGTGCCGATCTTTGGCAAAGAGTGGACCTCGGGCGTGGTCGCCGAGGCGACCAACTCCAACTTCGCCGAGATCCGCAAGACCTCGGACACCTCCCTCGACATCGCGACCGCCGACGGTGACAGCATCCAGTTCACCGCCAACGCCAGCAGTACAGGATGGGTACCCGAGCCCGGCTCTGAGAGCCTGACTCTCAAAGGCTCTTTTTCCACCGGCGATTTCACCCTCTCCGGCACCGACGGTACGGTGACCACCTTCTCCAAGGTGGATCCGGCCGCCACTACCTGGACGGTGACCAGTTCCCTGGCGGACGGGTTGGCCAACTCCACCACCAAGGTGGTCTCCGAGGCCGTCACCTCCGGTGGCAAGACCCTGGCCCGTCCCAAGCGGATCATCGCCTCCACCACCGCGACCACCCTGGCCGCCTGTGAAGCCGATCCCTCCACGAGGGGCTGTCGCGTAATGGAGTTCGTCTACCCGACGATCACCACCGCCACCTCGAGCGCCTTCGGCGATTACGCCGGGCAGGTCTCCCAGATCAAACTGTGGTCCACCGCACCCGCCGCCTCCACAGCCACCGCGGTCGTCGTCGCCCGATACAAGTACGACGACCAGGGACGACTGCGGCAATCGTGGGACCCGCGGATCAGCCCGGCACTGACGACTGCCTACACCTACGACAGCACCGGTCGCGTCACGACGCTCACCCCGCCCGGACAACTGCCGTGGACGTTCACCTACGGTAAGGCCGGATCCAACCCGGCAGCCGGTGACGGCATGCTGCTGTCCGTCTCCCGCCCGACCCTGACCCCGGGCAGCGCCAGCCAGACCAACGGCACCGCCACCACATCCGTGGTCTACGGCGTACCGCTGACCGGCTCGGCGGCACCGGAGAACCTGGGCGCGAGCGCGGTCGCCACCTGGGGGCAGAGCGACCTGCCCACCGACGCCACCGCAGTCTTTCCACCCGACCAGGTCCCCGCCTCCCATGACGGCACCGCCCTGGCCGCGGGCGACTACACCCGCGCCGGTATCCACTACCTCGACGCCTCCGCCCGCGTCGTCAACGAGGCCACCCCCGGCCACCACATAACGGTGACCGACTACGACCGGTTCGGCAACACGGTTCGGACGCTGACCGCCGGCGACCGCGAGCTCGCCCTGGGCACCACCCAGGCCCAGAAGGACCGGCTTACCGCGCTGGGCATCAACGCCCTGGCCGCCGGTGAGCGCGCCCAACTGCTGTCGAGCACCTCCGTCTACGACAGTGACGGCCAGCGGGAGACCGACACCTACGGCCCCCTGCACCAGATCACCCTCACCGCGAACCTCACCAGCGGTACCACCAAGCTGGCCGCCGCCGGCAGCCGGGTGATCGCACGCCAGCACACGACTCTGGAGTACGACGCCGACCGTCCGACCGACGGTACGGCAACGGTGAAGTACGAGATCACCAAGCAGACAGTCGGTGCCCAGGTGAGGTCCTGGCCGGACCTGGTCGCCGACCCGCGTGTGACCACCACCGGCTACGACTGGGGCAAGGGCCTGCCCACCAAGAAGGTCACCGACCCCGACGGGCTGGCTATTACCACCACTACCAGTTACGACTCCCAAGGTCGGGAGATCAAGATCACCCAGCCCAAGTCGTCAGGATCTGACGCCGGCACTACCCTGACGACGTATTATTCCGCGACCGGCAGCGGCACCTGCGGCGGAAAGCCGGAGTGGGCGGACCTGATCTGTGCCACAGGCCCGGCCAGCGACATCACCGGTGGCGACGCCAACCCATCGCAGCTTCCGACCAAGACCACCGAATACGACAGGTGGGGAAACACCGCGAAGCTGACCGAGATCGCCAACGGGGTCACTCGCACGACCGCCAACGCTTACGACGACGCTGGTCGTCCCATTCAGACCGTCGTCTCGGGCGGCGTGGGCACCGCGGTGCCAGACATGACCACCTCATACGATCCTGATAACGGTCAGATATCCGCGGTCACCTCAAGCGCCGGCATCATCAGTCATGGCTACGACCAGCTCGGGCGCCAGGTGTCCTACAGCGATGGTGCGGGTAACAGCGTCACCACCGAGTACGACGATCTCGACCGGCCGGTGAAAACCACCGACTCCGCCCCGTCCACCACCACCTACGCCTACGACTCCAGCGTGGACCCCCGCGGTCTGGAGACTTCCCGCACCGACTCTGTGGCGGGCACCTTCTCCGCGACCTACGACAGTGACGGTAATCTGGCCACCGAGAGGATTCCCGGCGGTTATACCCTCACTACCACCCAGGACGAAGCCGGCCAGGAGACGTCCCGGGTCTACACCCGCAACAGCGACGACATAGTTGTAGCCTCCGACACCGTCAGCCACACCGCTCAGGGCCAGACCGTCACGGATACCGAAACCAACGGTCAAGCCCGCACTCGCAACTACGCCTACGACGCCGTGGGACGTCTGACCCAGGCGGACGACACCAACCCTGACGGGTCGTGCACCCGCCGCGGTTACACCTTCGACAAGAACTCCAACCGCACCGCCCTGGACGTCTCGACCAGTGACGTCGGCTCGGACTGCACCTCCATGGGTGCAGCCACCACGTCGTACTCCCACGACAGCGCCGACCGCCTGGTCACGTCCGGCACGGTCTACGACGCCTTCGGCCGAACCACAGCAACCCCCGACGGCAGCACGATTGCCTACTTCACGAATGACCTTGTCCGGCAGGAGACCACCGGCACCGCCAGACAGACCTGGAGCCTGGATGGACTCCAGCGCCTGGCGAGCTGGACTACGCAGACGCTCTCAGACGGCGCCTGGACCACCACGAAGAGCAGGACAAACCACTACGCCGACAACACGGACCTGTCGACGTGGACCGCTGAAGACACTTCGGGCACGATCACGCGCAACGTGGACGACCTCACTGGCTCCCTCGCCGCGACCACCGATGCCACCGGCAGCATCGTGCTGCAGTTGACCGACGTCCACGGCGACACCATCGTTCAGCTCCCCACGGACACCACCAAGGCACCGATCTCCCGCTCCTACGACGAATACGGCAACCCCGAGGGCAGCGCGACGGCCACCCGCTACGGATGGCTCGGCAACCTGCAACGCTCCGCGGAGACCCCGAGTGGCTTGGTGCTGTTGGGCGTCCGCCTCTACGACCCGGCCAACGGACGGTTCTTGCAGACCGATCCGATTCCTGGTGGCAGCCAGAACCTGTACGACTACGCCGGGCAGGATCCGGTGAACACGTCGGACCCAATGGGGACGAATTTCAAGTACAAGAATGACGGCTGGCAGTGCAATACGGCAGGGTGCATACACCTGACAAGGAAATGCGCTGAACCGAGCGGATACTGCTCCATCTTCTGGGGCGCGAAACTTACGGGTCACTGGCGCTCGGCCTATTCTGTTCGTTTCGAATTCACCATCCTGGTCGAAGGTCACACAGTAAGCGAATGGCACGACTATGGTCACGCCGAGGAGGGCAGCTACTACTGGCACTCAAAGTGGGGGGAACACGCAGGAAGCGACCGCGGCCGGTACCGCTACGACCTGATCCTGCACGGTCATCTAGAGGCCTACAGCACCGTGGAGATCGACTTCTTGGGAGATGTGATCATGCCGGGCGGCAAGAAGTACGTCCTGTACGGCTACGGAAAATGGGACTAGTGAGGCTGCCGTGATTCTTAGAGCGGGTATGTTGCGTGTCATAGCCGGCAACAGCCTCGGTGACTTCGTGGCTGCAGCGATGACAGATCCCCGGGCCGGGAAAGAGAAAGTGACGACCGCTGTGGTGGTCGGCGAAGAGGGGCGGGTACTGCACGATGTTCCCGGCATGCGGGTGGCCGGAGAGAACGGTATCGTGCGCCTCACTCCTTCCCTGCTGAGTGAACTCCCGCTGGACCTGGACTGGGTGAGAGCAGCGCAGGACGCACCGGTCGACCTGATCCTGCTGGACTCGGATCTGCCGACACGATCCGCGTGCGACGTGCTGGTCTCGCTTCAGAGGGAATACGGCTTCCAGGGAATTGAGGTGCTGTCAGTCGGGGGACCGTATCGCTGCTCCTGTGGGACGGCGACGCGGCTGATGGCGCCAGGCCCATCCGGGAACGCCGTGGAGGCACTACTGTCCGTGCTCGCTTCCTACAGTGTCTGCATTGTGGGATCCGGGAACGGATCCGCCGATTCTTTCACGCACTACTGGGAATACGTGTCTGGACTGACCTCGGCCCAGGATTCGAGAATCGTGGGGTCTGTCGCCAGGCAGTTCTCTGCTTGCATTGCGGAGAACTGCTCGGACACCCTCGCGCTCGTGTGCGCGGGGGCGATGGGGTTCGAGGGAGAAGTGGAGACCTTTCCTGCGGGGGAGGTTGTGCGAGTTGATCGAAATTCAGCCAGAATCGTGCGATTCGCGGCGGAGGATGAACCCCTGGCGGTGGAACCGCACGAGTGCGCCGCCGTTCCAGCCGATCGGAAGCCCGCGGGGGAACGCACAGGCGAGCCCACGCGCGGCCACGATGCGCTGACCTGGAGGAGATTGGCCCAAACCATGGGAATCGTCGGCTCGGGAGCGGTGTCACGGACCGTGGACAAGCTGGTGGACATGGGAGCGGAGGTGACGAACTTCCCAGTCCATCGGGTGTGAGGCTGCCCCGATCTGCCGACATCGTCATCGTGACGGGCTCGACACTTCAGCATGAAGGGGATCCCGTGGGATGACGATAGCAATACACAGGATCTGATCAGGCACTTTGTGACGTTGGGCGGCCACGGCGGACTGCGTGGCGTTGCGAATGCTATATCTGATCTTCCACCGGCTCCTTGGCCTCCTCCTCCAGCTCTCTCGCTCGGATGAGACCAAGGAGCCGATCCACTTTTGACATCGGCGGCGCCCCGGACACCCCGGCTGTGTGACAAGTCCTGCCTGACGGGCACAGTCCAGGCGACCGTCAGCCCATCCGGTCACCGCCTCATCGCCGAGGTCGCCCGGGTCGTGGGGCCCCGGGGCAGGCAAGAGACATGGCCACCGAAGCAGCCCGAGGACTCGTCGACTGGCTCGGCCGGTGGCCGGTGTATGCCGTCATCACCCACATCCACTCCGAACTCTTCGGTGTTGGGGTCAGGCGGGGGTGGGGTGAGAGGCGGGCTCGGACCGTTTTGCCTGTGGGTGGGTAGGGGACCGTGTCCCAGTGGTCGGTCAGGGCGGTTACGAGGGTCAGCCGATTCGGCACGCTCCGTGATGTTCTCCGGTACGTTCCGACGCCCCCACCAGCACCTTCACGCAGCTGGCTCGCGGCGGGCCTGGGTCCAGGTGTTGCCAGCCTGGGTCTCGATGATGCGGATGAGGAGGAGGGCGAGCCAGCAGAGGATGACGTGGTACTCGAAGCACACCGTCGAGTCCGTCGAGTTGGGGCGCCAGATGCCGGACAAGGGGTCCGTGGGCAACCCTGTGCCCGACCGGACGCGTGGACACGAGCACATGAACGTTCGACTCCGGGGGTGGCCGACGATGTTTCCCGACCCTGCTCAGCAAGCCAGCCAGCAAGCCTTCAATGACTCCGTCAGGCGGCAGGCGAACGATCACCTGGCTCGTGCTCCTCGTCGTGGCCGTCGCCGCCTCGTGCAGAACCCTGAACTGCGCGCCGACCTCTGGGCGTTCGCCCAGAACGTGCGGACGGACCTCCAGGGGTTCTTGACGGACGTCCAGAACCGCTAGTGGTTCAGCCGTATTCGATGCCTGACCTGGGAAAACGTCTACTGACTTGCTAGCGCTTGGTCGGCGTCTTCCTAGGTGTACCCCCCTCCGTCTGCCGTCCGCCCTTCCCGGTCGGCGGCCGGTCCCGTTTGCGGTGGGCAGTCCGGCCGGTCGGTGCGGGGGCTGGGTGGTATCCCGTGACAGCGACGGCCCGCCGGAGGCCAAGCCGGGCGTGGGTGTAGGTGGTGGCTGTGAGGACGATGTGTGGTTCGTGTAAAGGGCTTCCTGTCGGTTTGGGAGGGTTTGTGGGGTGTTCGCGTCTTGACGTGCGTGGTGTAGACCTCTAGCTTTTCGGATCGGCAAGCTCCGTTTGCCGGTGCGTAGTTGGGGCCACCCGCAGCTTTCGTCGGCCCCCTGCGCGCGTATCCGCATGAAAGGCACCCCCCACTCATGGCCTCTCGCTCACTCTCCAGGACCGCCTTGAGGACTGCGCCTGTCGTGGCTCTCGTGGCGCTGTCGTTCAGTCCGCTCGGTACCTCGTCGGCGGAGGCCGCCGGCACCGGGCAGATCACCGGGCTCGCCGGCAAGTGCCTCGACGTCGCCGGGGCCAACAGCGCCGACGGCACGGCCGTACAGCTCTACGACTGCAACGGCACCAACGCCCAGCAGTGGACCGTCGGTTCGGACGGGACCGTCAAGGCGCTGGGCAAGTGCCTGGACGTCGTTGACAAGAGCACCGCCGACGGCACCAAGGTGCAGCTGTGGGACTGCGCCGGCAGTGCGAACCAGCAGTGGGTCGTCACCGCCGCGCACGACATCGTCAACCCCCAGGCGAACAAGTGCCTCGACGTGACCGACAACTCGTCCGCCAACGGGGCCCGGACGCAGATCTGGTCCTGCACCGGCGCCGCCAACCAGAAGTGGACCGCCCCCTCCCAGAGCGGCAACACCGGTGAGACGTGCTGGGCCACGCACTACGGCCCGATCCCCGCCGGTGCCTACACTGCCAGCGGCGAGGTCTACGACGGCAACGCCGACACCGCCGCCACGTCCCTCACCCGCCAGCCCCAACTGCCGTTCGGCACGCGGGTCCTGGTGACCAACAAGGCCAACGGACGTTCCCTCACCGTCCGGATCAACGACCGCGGCACGTTCGCCCAGACCCAGGCGGAGCCCAAGTGCCTGGATCTGACCGACGGCGCGTACGACCGGCTCGGCGGCGTGCTCAACCCTGACTCGGGGCACATCGTCGTGACGCAGACGATCCTCAACTGAGGTCGACGCCGACGGTATGCGGTCCGGCTCCACCCCCCACCAACCTCCTACCAAGGAGAAGCAGACACCTCATGTCTCCCCGTCTCATCCCCACCTCGCCCAGACGCGGGTCCCTCAAGCGGCTGACCATCGGCGCCGCCGTCGCCGCTGTCGTGTCCGCGATGTTCACGGTCGCCCCGGCGGCCCACGCGGCTGACGGCACCATCAGTGGGCTCGCCGGCAAGTGCGTCGACGTCGCGGGCGCGAACCCCGCCAACGGCACCGCCGTACAGCTCTACGACTGCAACGGCACCGGCGCCCAGGTATGGTCCAACCCGGGCGACGGCACCCTGCGCGCGCTCGGCAAGTGCCTGGACGTCGTTGACAAGAGCACCGCCGACGGCGCCGCCGTACAGCTGTGGGACTGCGCCGGCAGTGCGAACCAGCAGTGGGTCGTCACCGCCGCGCACGACATCGTCAACCCGGCCGCGAACAAGTGCCTCGACGTCCGCGACAACAACAGCGCCAACGGCACGCGGCTCCAGATCTGGACCTGCACGGGCGCCGCCAACCAGAAGTGGAACGCCCCCGCGGGCGGCGGCGGCAACACATCCGGCTTCGTGGTGAGCGAGGCCCAGTTCAACCAGATGTTCCCGAACCGGAGTTCGTTCTACAGCTACAGCGGGCTCACCGCCGCGCTGTCCGCGTACCCCGGTTTCGCCAAGACCGGCTCCGACACCGTGAAGAAGCAGGAGGCCGCCGCCTTCCTGGCCAACGTCAACCACGAGACCGGAGGCCTGGTCTACGTGGTCGAGCAGAACACCGCCAACTACTCGCACTACTGCGACTGGGGCCAGTCCTACGGCTGCCCGGCCGGTCAGTCCGCCTACTACGGGCGCGGCCCCATCCAGCTGTCGTGGAACTTCAACTACAAGGCCGCGGGCGACGCCCTCGGCATCGACCTGCTCAACAACCCCTGGCAGGTCGAGCAGAATTCCTCCGTGGCCTGGAAGACCGGCCTGTGGTACTGGAACACCCAGTCCGGCCCCGGCACCATGACCCCGCACAACGCCATGGTCAACAGCGCCGGCTTCGGCCAGACCATCCGCTCCATCAACGGTTCCCTGGAGTGCGACGGCAAGAACCCCGCCCAGGTCCAGAGCCGCGTCGACGCCTACCAGCGCTTCACCTCGATCCTCGGCGTGAGCCCCGGCTCCAACCTGTATTGCTGAACCAGCACATCGCATGACGGCCCGGTGCGGGTCCTCGGGAGCATCGACTCCCGGACCGCACCGGGCTTTTGGCGTCGTCAGCCATGGGACGTGCGCCGCGCCTTGCGCAGGAAGCGCCGCAGACGGGTCTCCGGCCAGGTGTTGATCACGTCGTCGCCGGTGAGCCAGCCGCGCTGTGCCGTAGCCACGCCGTAGCGCATGTTGGCCAGGTGGGGGACGGCATGGGCGTCGCTGTCGACGGCGAACTTCACGCCGTGCCGCAGGGCCCGCAGGACGTCCTCGTCGCGCAGGTCCAGCCGGTCGGGGTGGGCGTTGATCTCCAGGGCGGTGCCGGTGCGGCCGCAGGCGGCGAAGATCTCGTCGAGGTCGGCGTCGAGGGGCGGCCGCCTGCCGATGATGCGGGTGGTGGGGTGGCCGATGATGTTGACGTACGGGTTCTCGCAGGCCCGTACGATCCGCCTGGTCAGCGCCTCGCGAGGCTGGTTGAAGTGCGAGTGCACCGAGGCCACGCACACATTGAACCCGGCCAGGAACTCCTCCGGCCAGTCGACGCCGCCGTCCGGGCCGATGTTCAGCTCCACGCCGTGGAGCAGCCGCATACCGCGCCCGCTGCCCTTCCCGCCCCGCCTGCCCCTCCCGTACGCGCCGTCGAGTTTCCGCAGCTGCTCGCGCTGGGCCAGCATCCGCTCCTCGGTCATCTGCTGCATGTACAGATCCGGACCGTGGTCGGTGACCGCGAAGTAGGCGTAGCCGCGCCCGGCGGCCGCCTCGGCCATCTCCTCCAGCGGTGCGAGCCCGTCGGTGAGGTCGGTGTGCGTGTGCAGGTCTCCCCGGAGGTCCGACTCCTGCACCAGGGCGGGCAGTTCGCCGCGCAGGCCCGCCTCGATCTCCCCGCGGTCCTCACGCAGGGTCGGCGGGATCCAAGGCAGCCCGAGCCGGGCGTAGACCTCCTCCTCGGTCTCGGAGACGATCTTCTCTTCGCTCTCGGCGTCGAACAGGCCGTACTCGGACAGCTTCAGCCCCTGGTGCACGGCCAGCTCCCGGGTGCGGATGTTGTGGGCCTTCGACCCGGTGAAGTACTGGAGCGCCGCGCCCCAGGAATCCGGCGGTACGACCCGGAGATCGACGGCGAGCCCCTTGCCGGTGCGCACGGAGGTCTTCGTCGTGCCGTGCGCGACGACCTCCGTGACGTACGGCAGCTCGGCGAAGGCCTTCATCAGCGGCCCCGACTTCTCGGCCGCGACGAGGACGTCGATGTCGCCGATCGTCTCCCGCATACGGCGCAGCGATCCGGCGTAGGCGCAGCGGCGGCAGCCGGTGACACGGGACAGCTGCCCGACGATGTCGTCGGCGAGATCCATGGCCGCGTCGAGCTGCACACGGCCGCCGGAGGAGCGGAGGAGTTCCACGCCGTGCAGGATGTTCTCCTCCGTCCTGGGCCCGAAGCCCTTCAGATCGCGCAGCTTCTCGGCGTGTATCGCGTCGACCAGCTCGTCGACGGAGGAGATCCCCAGCTCTTCGTAGAGGGCCATGGCCTTCCTCGGACCGAGCGTGGGGATGGCGGTCAGCCGCCGGACACCGGCCGGGATCTTCGCGCGCAGTTCCTCGACCGCGGACACACTGCCGGTGCCGAAGTACTCGGTGACCTTCTCCGCGATCGACCTGCCGACCCCGGGGATCTCCCGCAGCCCCTTGGCGTCGAGCGTGGACACGTCAGCGTGATAGCCGCCGATCGCACGGGCGGCCTTCTCGTAGACGCGTGCCTTGTACGCCTCGCCGCCGGTGATCGAGATCAGGTCCGCGTACTCCTGGAACAGCCCCGCGACCTCGTCATTGGACCGAGCCATGGTTTCCGGGTGGCCCGGAACGGGCGGTTCATGCCTGCCTGGGGGCACGGGCCGGCCCACTGGAGGGATGCGGTGCCGCCGCGCCCCTCCGGACCCGCATCCCGGTGGGCCTGGCAGGGCGCGGCGGTACCCGCCCGTGCTCCCCACGGCCTCAGCCGCCCATCGGCGAGACGCTTTCCAGAGCTGTCGCGGGTCAGGTGATCCCCCCGTGCATCGGGCGTCCGGCCATTTCTCTCATCTCTTGACCGCACGGTCCATTTCGCCCACGGTGTCTTCGGCCTCCCAGCGCAGCAGGTCGCCCGGCTGGCACTCGAGCACCTCGCAGAGCGCGGCGAGCGTCGTGAAGCGGACCGCCTTGGCGCGGCCGTTCTTGAGTACCGCCAGGTTGGCGGGCGTGATCCCCACGCGGTCCGCGAGCTCGCCCACGGACATCTTGCGCCTGGCCAGCATCACGTCGATGTCGACGGCGATCGGCATCAGATGACCTCGTCCAACTCGGCCTGCATCTGCTCCGCTTCGACGTCGCGCGCGACGGCCTGGGCGAGCAGCATCCGCAGCACGAGCACGATGAGGGCGACCCCCAGGATGGCCACGCCGACCCCGCCCATGATGAGGGTGACGCCCGGGTCGTCCCGTTGGCCCGGCGCATTGATGGCCGTGACCGCGAACCACACGAGGGCAGCCGCCACGATCGAGCCGATCACGCCGTCCACGTACCGGAAGGCGGAGTGGGAGAACACGGTTCCGCGTCGCACCATCGTCACCAGCCGCCAGACGCAGACCACGGCGACCTGGGCCGACACCATGCCCAGGATCGTGACCACACGCAGCGGGGTCAGCGGGAGCGACCCGTCCTCCGGGTCGTTCCCGCTGACCAACACCCACACCATCCCCGCCTGTACGAACACGGTGCCGGCGAACACCACCACGAGCACGGCGCGCAGCGCACCCACTGTCAGCTTTCCCATGACCCACCCTTCCATCGAGTTGCGATGAGAATCTATCGTTTTTCGATAGGTGAAGCAAGGCTCGGACAGCGGGTGGGTGACGGTTTCGCACCGTGACAGGACGCCGCCGCCCCTCCTGAGGCATGGCGTGCACGTGAAGATCGGCCGTCAGCGTCCGCGGGGGCGGCGGGAGATCGCCTGGGGGAGTATTCCCGCCTTCCAGTAGCCGTCGGGCCATGGAATCGGGACCTCTCTGAGGGGCAGCGATGAACAGCGCGCGGGTCGGCTGCGACGGGAGCCTGTCCCGTCGCAGCCGACCCATTGGGGTTCAACTCGACTGCGCCGAAAAAAGAACGCCATGCGCTACGCCGGCCAGCAGTCCGCGCTGATGGTCGGGGGCGCTCTGGAAGAAGAGCACCGGCGTCCTCTCCATGTCAGACGGGGTGCGGCGGTATCTGTGTATCAAATGTCCCGGAAGATCTCGATCTGCGCCCCGATCGAGTTCAGGCGTTCCGCCAGGTCCTCGTAACCCCGGTTGATGACGTACACGTTGCGCAGCACCGACGTGCCCTCCGCCGCCATCATCGCCAGCAGGACGACCACCGCGGGGCGCAGGGCGGGCGGGCACATCATCTCCGCCGCTCGCCAGCGGGTCGGGCCCTCGACCAGTACGCGGTGCGGGTCGAGGAGCTGGAGCCGGCCGCCGAGACGGTTCAGGTCGGTGAGGTAGATCGCGCGGTTGTCGTAGACCCAGTCGTGGATCAGGGTCTTGCCCTGCGCCACGGCGGCGATCGCCGCGAAGAACGGGACGTTGTCGATGTTCAGGCCGGGGAACGGCATCGGGTGGATCTTGTCGATCGGCGCCTCCAGCTTGGAGGGGCGCACGGTCAGGTCCACCAGGCGCGTACGGCCGTTGTCGGCGAAGTACTCCGGTGAGCGGTCGTGGTCCAGGCCCATCTCTTCCAGGACCGCGAGCTCGATCTCCAGGAACTCGATCGGCACCCGGCGCACCGTCAGCTCCGACTCGGTGACGACGGCGGCGGCCAGCAGGCTCATCGCCTCGACCGGGTCCTCGGAGGGGGAGTAGTCGACGTCCACGTCGATGTCCGCCACACCGTGCACGGTCAGCGTCGTCGTACCGATGCCGTCGACCCGTACGCCCAGTGCCTCCAGGAAGAAGCACAGGTCCTGGACCATGTAGTTGGAGGACGCGTTGCGGATGACGGTCGCTCCGGGCTGGCGGGCCGCGGCCAGCAGCGCGTTCTCGGTCACCGTGTCGCCGCGCTCGGTCAGCACGATCGGGCGGTCCGGGCTGACCGAGCGGTCCACGGTGGCGTGGTAGTGGCCCTCGGTGGCCGCGACGTCCAGGCCGAAGCGGCGCAGGGCGATCATGTGCGGCTCGATGGTCCGCGTGCCGAGGTCGCAGCCGCCGGCGTACGGCAGCCTGAAACGGTCCATGCGGTGCAGCAGCGGGCCGAGGAACATGATGATCGACCGGGTGCGTACGGCCGCCTCGGCGTCGATGGTGTCCATGCCGAGGTCGGTCGGCGGCACGATCTCCAGGTCGACCCCGTCGTTGATCCAGCGGGTGCGCACACCGATGGAGCTGAGCACCTCCAGCAGACGGTAGACCTCCTCGATGCGGGCGACCCGGCGCAGTACCGTGCGCCCCTTGTTCAGGAGTGAGCCGCACAGCAGGGCAACGCAGGCGTTCTTGCTCGTCTTGACGTCGATGGCCCCGGACAGCTGCCGTCCGCCGACGACCCGCAGATGCATCGGCCCGGCGTAGCCCAGCGAGACGATCTCGCTGTCCAGGGCCTCACCGATTCGGGCGATCATCTCAAGGCTGATGTTCTGGTTGCCGCGCTCGATGCGGTTCACGGCGCTCTGACTGGTGCCGAGTGCCTCCGCGAGTTGGGCCTGAGTCCAGCCCCGGTGCTGCCGGGCGTCGCGGATGAGCCTGCCGATGCGTACGAGGTAGTCGTCTGCCATGGGGTTGAGGTTATCTCAGATATGAGATGGTGCCTGCCGGGTGGGCCATTCGGGTGACGCTCGGTCAATGCCACCTGCCCGAGCGGGAGCGGGGCCACCCGAAAGATCCGGGCAAATCAGCTGATGTCGTACGACATCCTGTGTCGCTGTGCGTATACCGCGGCCCGCGCCCAGGGCGATCTCGGGCTTCGCTCAGCGGCGATGCCATACGAGCGTGTAGCGCCAGAACAGCCGACGGCGCAACCGCGCGCCGGGCAGGGTGGCATGGGTCTCGCGGACGATGTCGGGAAAGCTCATGTCCGCTGGTCGGGTCCGGGCGGTCATCGAGACGGGGCGAGGTGCCCTGCGGCCCTTGTTCCTGAGCCAGCCGATGGCGGCGTTGAGCGGGACGGCCAGGTAGCCGAGCAGGTGGTCTCCCGGCGTCTGCGCTCGGGAGAGGCCGACGATCACCAGGGTTCCTCCGGGGGCGAGATGCCGACGGAAGACGGTGAGAGCTTCGATGAAGGGCAGGTGGTGGATGGTGGCGACGCAGGTGATGGCGTCGTAGGAACCCGCGGGGATGCCGGTCAGCGCGTCGGCGACAGTGAAGGTCGCTGGGGTTGCCGAAGGAGTCAGCTCCTGTGCACGGGCGATGATCGCCGGGTCGGAGTCGATCCCCTGCACCTTGCCGGCCCGTGTGGCCAGGAGCCTGGCCAGGTCACCGCTGCCGGCACCGACGTCCAGTGCATTGTCGAAGAGCCGGGGGAACTGCCGCAGGATCCACCGGTGGTAGTGGGCGTTGTGGTCCCAGGGGTGGGCCGCGTTGAACTGCTCGAGCGCTCGGAGGACGCGATGCGGCAGTGTCGTCACGCTCTGCCGGACTTCGCTCCTGTAGTCAGCCACCTCTGCCCCGTCTGCATCTCGACTGCTTCGGGTTCATGATCTCAGATGTGACGGTCCGAAAGGCAGCTCGTCACTCTGGTATGGCCGGATGGAGGCTGGGATCGAACGTGTTGTGCCCGGCCCCGCATCCAGCGAGTGGCGGTCACGGCCGGGTGGTCACCGGAGAGTGACTTCGCTCGGGCCATTGAACGGCGCCAAGGACAGCACGGTCCTTGGCGTCCGCAGCCCGGCGTTCTGCGCGAAGAGCTTCCGTGCCGTCTCGAAGGGGACGTCGTCGCAGGCCACCAGTGAGGTCCGGTCGTAGAGTTCACGGATCGTGTCCGTCATCTTATCGTCGCTGTCCGCTCCCGCACCCCAGATGTCCCACAGCAGTGTCTCGACCTTGTTCAGCGCCGCGAGGTCGAGCCGGATGCTGCCTGCCACGAACCACTCCCCGACCATCGGCCCCTCCTGTGGGGGAGTCCGAAGGTCTTCGGGTCCGCCTCGCCCGCTCGGATGGCCTGCCACGCCTTGCCCGCGACCAGAAAGGGTCGCGTGGCACGTCCATCGGGTCGAAGCCGATCCTGAAGGTGTCGATGACCATCGGGTCGGCCAGTTCGGGATCGGCGAGCAGCCAGCCCCGTTCGGTGTCCCAGTACTCGGTCACCATGTGGTCGCCGTGGAAACCGTCCGGGCCGAAGTAGTCGGCGAAGCCGGACCGCAGGCGCGCGGGAACGCCTGCGTGGCGCAGGAACGAGCAGTGCAGCAGCGCGAAGTCGCGGCAGACGCCGACGAAGCGGTCGCCGACATCACGCCGTTGCGTCAGCGGGGCGTCGTTGCGGTCGATGATGATCCGCAAGATGTCGTCGAGGTAGCGCGACTCGGCATCGTTGTGCAGGCGGTCCTGCGGGATGGCATAGCGGAACTGTTCGCCCTCCAGACGGTGGACCATCAGATCGCGTGCCACGCAGGCGAGTTGAGTCGGATCGTCCGGTAAGTCCGCATAGAGCGGGGCGAGGCTGCCGGGGTTGGAGAAGGCGCTCTGCGCGGCATAGAAGGCGGCAGCGTCCGGTGCGAGGCGAGCGGATGGCATGGTTGGCCCCCAGAAGGAATCGGCCGCATGTTCGATTCCTGGGCCGGTGCTCCTTACCGTGTCAAGATTTCCCGGCAATTGTCCAGGCCCGAGGTCACCGTGCGCGCCGCCGCGATGGTCCTGGAGTCCCTGGGTCAGTGGGCGGCTTCGAACGCCTCTCGGATTTCACCGGGGACGCGACCGCGGTCATTCACCTCATAGCCGTTCTCGCGAGCCCATGCACGAACCTCTTCCGCACTAGGACCGGCCGCGGCACCCCTGTGCACCCGACCCGTCACCTTTGTCCGGCCCATCTTTCGGCCCGTCTCGATGAACGGCCGGAGCGCTGCGTCTAGTTTGTCGTAGCTCTCCGGGGTGAGGTCGATTTCGTACTCAATGCCGTTCAGGGAAAACCTGTGCGTGCTCACCTCGTCCGATTCCGTACCGGTGAGGTCGTCCGAGTAAACGGTCACAATCTTCTGAACCATGAACGGATGCTACCCCCCGCTCCAGTCGCTTCCGCAGCCGGAGAGCAGAACGCTCAGCCTTTGGTGAGAATGCTCAGGCTTCGTTGCGACGGATCAATTTCGCTCGATTGTTCCGTGGGGTGGGAGCGGCGATGGGCTGCGACTCGTTCGCGGGTCGCGCACCGGCGGGAGCGGTAGCGGCGTTCGGGGCCGCTGACCTGGGTGATGAAGACGTTCTGGCAGCCGGGTGATGCGCAGATCCTGCCGGGCGGGCGCCGGCGGTCCCAGACGATCAGCCCTGAACAATCGCTCGGCCTTGGGTGAGAAGACTTGGCGGTCACCAACCTTCGGCGGCGACGCTCAGCCTTCCGCAGCGACGCTCAACCTTCGCCGCGAGAGATCGACCGAGCCCGGCATGACCATCCGGCCCCTATGTACTAGAGTTATCTCGACATCGAGATATCTGCCGAGGCGCACCGCAGTCGCCACCCGAGTAAGGGTCACCTGACTTAGCCTGACCTCAGTGGAAGGGCCAGGTCGGCGTGGCGGCAGGGTGCGGTGGTACGCGCACAAAAATGAAGGAGACTGTCGTGTCGGCGAACAGCTTCGACGCCCGCAGCACGCTGCCGGTGGGCGACGAGTCGTACGAGATCTTCCGGCTGGACAAGGTCGAGGGCTCCGCGCGCCTTCCCTACAGCCTGAAGGTGCTGCTGGAGAACCTGCTCCGCACCGAGGACGGCGCGAACATCACCGCCGACCACATCCGCGCCCTCGGCAACTGGGACTCGCAGGCCCAGCCGTCGCAGGAGATCCAGTTCACCCCGGCCCGCGTGATCATGCAGGACTTCACCGGCGTGCCCTGTGTCGTCGACCTCGCCACCATGCGCGAGGCCGTCAAGGAGCTCGGCGGCGACCCCGCGAAGATCAACCCGCTGGCCCCGGCCGAGCTGGTCATCGACCACTCCGTCATCGCCGACAAGTTCGGCACCCACGAGGCGTTTGCGCAGAACGTGGAGCTGGAGTACGGCCGCAACCGCGAGCGCTACCAGTTCCTGCGCTGGGGGCAGACCGCCTTCGACGAGTTCAAGGTCGTCCCGCCCGGCACCGGCATCGTCCACCAGGTGAACATCGAGCACCTCGCCCGGACCGTCATGGTGCGCGGCGGCCAGGCCTACCCCGACACCCTCGTCGGCACCGACTCCCACACCACCATGGTCAACGGCCTCGGCGTCCTCGGCTGGGGCGTCGGCGGCATCGAGGCCGAGGCCGCGATGCTCGGCCAGCCGGTGTCGATGCTCATCCCGCGCGTCGTCGGCTTCAAGCTCACCGGTGAGCTGCCCACCGGCACCACCGCCACCGACCTCGTGCTCACCATCACCGAGATGCTCCGCAAGCACGGTGTGGTCGGCAAGTTCGTCGAGTTCTACGGCGAGGGCGTCGCCGCCACCTCCCTCGCCAACCGCGCCACCATCGGCAACATGTCGCCGGAGTTCGGCTCCACCGCCGCGATCTTCCCGATCGACGACGAGACCCTCAACTACCTGCGCCTGACCGGCCGCAGCGACCAGCAGGTCGCGCTCGTCGAGGCGTACGCCAAGGAGCAGGGCCTCTGGCTCGACCCCAAGGCCGAGCCCGACTTCTCCGAGCGGCTCGAACTCGACCTGTCGACCGTCGTCCCCTCCATCGCCGGTCCCAAGCGCCCCCAGGACCGCATCGTCCTCGCGAACGCAGCCGAGCAGTTCAAGCAGGACGTACGCAACTACGTGGACGCCGTGGACGAGGCGGGCCAGGAGTCCTTCCCGGCCTCCGACTCCCCGGCCGTCGCCCCCAACGGCGCGCCCAGCAACCCGGTCCAGGTCACCGCCCCCGACGGGACGGTCTACGAACTGGACCACGGCGCCGTCACCGTCGCCGCGATCACCTCCTGCACCAACACCTCCAACCCGTACGTCATGGTCGCCGCCGCCCTGGTGGCCAAGAAGGCCGTCGAGAAGGGGCTCACGCGCAAGCCGTGGGTCAAGACCACGCTCGCCCCCGGGTCGAAGGTCGTCACCGACTACTTCGACAAGGCCGGGCTCACCCCGTACCTCGACAAGGCCGGCTTCAACCTCGTCGGGTACGGCTGCACCACCTGCATCGGCAACTCCGGCCCGCTGCCGGAGGAGGTCTCCAAGGCCGTCAACGACCACGACCTCGCCGTGACGTCGGTCCTCTCCGGCAACCGGAACTTCGAGGGCCGGATCAATCCCGACGTCAAGATGAACTACCTCGCCTCCCCGCCGCTGGTCGTCGCCTACTCCATCGCGGGCTCCATGAAGGTGGACATCACGCGCGACGCCCTCGGCACCGACCAGGACGGCAACCCGGTCTACCTGAAGGACATCTGGCCCACCGAGGCCGAGGTCAACGACGTCGTCGCCAACGCCATCGGCGAGGACATGTTCAGCAAGTCCTACTCCGACGTCTTCGCCGGTGACGCCCAGTGGCAGGCGCTGCCCATCCCCACCGGCAACACCTTCGAGTGGGACCCCGAGTCGACCTACGTCCGCAAGCCCCCGTACTTCGAGGGCATGGGCATGGAGCCGGAGCCGGTCTC
The DNA here is from genome assembly GCF_054729195.1 of Streptomyces sp. YIM S03343. Taxonomy (NCBI): domain Bacteria; kingdom Bacillati; phylum Actinomycetota; class Actinomycetes; order Kitasatosporales; family Streptomycetaceae; genus Streptomyces; species Streptomyces sp. YIM S03343. The sequence goes on along the minus strand of NZ_JBPUKX010000001.1, from coordinate 2,128,455 downwards.
CGACATCTCCGGCGCCCGCGTCCTGGCCAAGCTCGGCGACTCGGTGACCACCGACCACATCTCGCCCGCCGGTGCCATCAAGGCCGACACCCCGGCCGGCCAGTACCTCACCGAGCACGGAGTCCAGCGCCGCGACTTCAACAGCTACGGCTCCCGCCGCGGCAACCACGAGGTCATGATCCGCGGCACCTTCGCCAACATCCGCCTGCGCAACCAGATCGCGCCGGGTACTGAAGGCGGCTACACCCGCGACTTCACGCAGGACGGCGGGCCTGTCGCCTTCATCTACGACGCCTCCAGCAACTACATCGAGCAGGGCATCCCGCTGGTCGTCCTGGCCGGCAAGGAGTACGGCTCCGGCTCGTCCCGCGACTGGGCCGCCAAAGGCACCGCGCTCCTCGGCGTCAAGGCCGTCGTCGCCGAGTCGTACGAGCGCATCCACCGCTCCAACCTCATCGGCATGGGCGTGCTCCCGCTCCAGTTCCCGGAGGGTGCCTCCGCCCAGTCTCTCGGGCTGACCGGCGAGGAGACCTTCTCCGTCACGGGTGTCGAGGAACTCAACAACGGCACCACCCCGCGCACGGTCAAGGTGACCACCGACACCGGCGTCGAGTTCGACGCGGTCGTCCGTATCGACACCCCCGGTGAGGCCGACTACTACCGCAACGGCGGCATCATGCAGTACGTGCTGCGCAACCTCATCCGCAAGTAACAGCCCCCGGCGGCAGCCGAGTTGCGATGAGCGGGCCGCGTTCCCGGATCCCCGGGGGCGCGGCCCTTCGCCGTCCGTGCACGATACGCAAGCCGTCCGTGCGTCGCCGCCGGGCCGTCCGTACGCCGCCCGCCGGCCGTCCGTGCGCCGCCCGCCGGCCGTCCGTGCGCCGCCCGCCGGCCGTCCGTGCGCCGCCCGCCGGCCGTCCGTACGCCGCCCGCCGGCCGTCCGTACGCCGCCCGCCGGCCGTCCGTGCGCCGCCCGCCGGCCGTCCGTACGCCGCCCGCCGGCGGTCCGTATGCCGTACTCCGCCCGTCAGTTGCGCGCTTCTGCACGGGTATGACTCAGTGCGGCCACAGGGTTCTCTCAGCGGACTGGGACACGATCGGTACATGACTGGCATTCCAGGGTCCCCGGTGCGCGGGCGGCCGCCGTACGCGGCCCGCAGCGTGCGGAAACGTTCCGCGCGCCCCCGCCTGCGCGACCGGCTGCGCACGCGGCTGCGTCACCGCCTGCCCGGGCGGTCGCTGCGGGCCCGGTTGCTCGCGTTCCTCGGCATCACCCTCGTGGCCCTCTGCGCCGCGATGGCGCTCACCACCGCCTATGCCCAGCGGGCCTATCTGCTCGACGGGCTCGACGACCGCGTGGGCGACGCCGCCGAGCACAGCCTCAGCGACGCCTCGCTCCGGCCGCAACTCCCCGCCGACCTGACCTTCCTCGGCCAGCCCGGCCAGCCCGCCGGACTGCTCGCCGCCCGTGTGGACGACGACGGCACCGTCCTCGCCGCCGAGGTCGTCCGGCAGGGCACCGACCCGCAACCGCTCGACGCGACCCAGCGGGCGGCCCTCGCGGGGGTCACGGCCGACGGCGCGATGCACACCCGCTCCGTCCCGGGGCTCGGCACCTACCGGGTCGGGGTCCTGGAGGCGGACGGCATCCGCGTCCTCACCGGGCTGCCCATGGCCGACGTGCAGCGCACCATCGGCCGGCTGGTGCTCGTCGAGTCGGCGGTCGCGGGCGTGGGGCTCGCAGTGGCGGGCTGCGTGTGCGCGGTGGTCGTACGGCGTCAGCTCCGCCCCCTCGGCAGGGTCGCGGCGACCGCCGCCGCGGTGTCCCGGGCACCCCTCGGCCACGGCGAGGTCACCGCTCTCGCCCGGGTGCCCGAGCACGACACCGACCCCGGCAGCGAGGCCGGTCAGGTGGGCGCCGCCCTCAACCGGATGATCGACCATGTCGAGTCCTCCCTCGCGGAACGCCGCCGCAGCGAGGAGCAGGTCCGCCGCAGTGAGGAGCGCATGCGCCGGTTCCTCGCCGACGCCAGCCATGAACTCCGCACACCGCTCGCCTCGATCGCCGGATACGCGGAGCTGATGAACCGCGGCGCGAACCCTGTGGAGCCGCTGCTCGCCTGGCGCCGGGTGTCGGCCGAGTCGGCCCGGATGACGGGGCTGGTCGAGGACCTCTTGCTGCTGGCCCGGCTCGACGAGGGCCGTCCACTGGAGTCCGCCGAGGTGGATCTGACCGCGCTGGTCGCCGAGGCGCTGTGGGACGCGCGCGCCGCGGGCGGCGGCGGTCACGACTGGCAGCTCGAACTGAGCCTCGACACACCGGCGTCGGTTCGGGGCGACGCGGCACGGCTGCGTCAGGCGGTCGCCCATCTGCTGGCCAACGCCCGCGCCCATACGCCGCCCGGCACCCGGGTGGTGGCCTCCGTCGAGGCGACGGCCGGCGGCTGTGTGATCCGTGTGCGCGACAACGGGCCTGGTATCGCCGGTGAGTTGCTGCCCTCCGTCTTCGACCGCTTCACACGCGCCGACGCCTCCCGCACCCGCGCCGAGGGCACCGGCGGCGGCTCGGGGCTCGGCCTCGCCATCGCCGCGGCGATCATCACGGCGCACGGCGGGCGGATCGGGGTGGAGAGCGTGCCGGGGCACACGGAGTTCCGGGTCGAGTTGCCGGGGGCGGGTATGGCGGGCACGGCGGGTACGACCGAAGTGACGGCGACCGGTGCGGTACCGACGGGCGTGGCACCGACCGGCGCGGCGGTGACCGGACTTCCGGAGGGCGGTACGGGCGTCGCGGTGGTGCCGGGAATCTGACCACTGGGGCCGAATTGCCGTGCGCCGCCGGTGACTTGACCCCGCCGTACGACCTCATCAGTACGCCACAGACCGTTTACAGCTTTGCCCGTTCGCGCTAACTTCACCAAGGAGTGGGATGGGAGCGCTCCCATCGGTGGACCGGAACCCGTCGTGGGAGCTGCTCCCGTCCCGCCTCGCACGCGCGAGGACGTGCGCGTGCAAGAACCACAAGAACCCCTGCGCGCGTGAGGACCGCTGCGCGTGCAGGGGCCGGTCGGCCGACAGCGCACGCGCAGGGACCCCGTATCCGCGTCCCCATCCGCATGCCCGTGGATCACCCATCCGCAGAGGTATATCTGTCATGCATACGACAACATCGCCACCATCGCCCACCCCCCGCCGCCTCCGATTACCGCTCCCCGCCAGCCGCCCCCGGGCCGTCTTCCTCGTACTCCTCGCCCTCCTCGCCACCCTCCCCGCCCTCGCGCTGATCGTGGCGACCGGTACCCGGGCCGAGGCGCACGGCACCCCGATGAAGCCGGGCAGCCGTACCTTCCTGTGCTGGCAGGACGCGCTGACCAGCACCGGTGAGATCAAGCCCGTGAACCCGGCCTGCAAGGGGGCGCAGCAGGTCAGCGGGACCACGCCGTTCTACAACTGGTTCTCGGTACTGCGCTCCGACGGCGCCGGCCGCACCCGCGGCTTCGTGCCGGACGGCCAGCTGTGCAGCGGCGGGAACCCCAACTTCTCGGGCTTCGACCTGGCCCGCGACGACTGGCCGGTGACCCATCTGACCGCAGGCGCGACCGTCGACTTCTCGTACAACGCGTGGGCCGCGCACCCGGGTTGGTTCTACGTCTACGTCACGAAGGACACCTACGACCCGACCAAGCCGCTCACCTGGGACGAGATGGAGGACCAGCCCTTCCTCACCGTCGACCACCCGCCGCTGAACGGCACCCCGGGCACGGTCGAGGCCAACTACTCGTGGTCCGGCCAGCTTCCCGCGGGCAAGACCGGACGGCACATCGTCTACATGGTGTGGCAGCGCTCGGACAGCGCCGAGACCTTCTACTCCTGCTCCGACGTCGTCTTCGACGGCGGCCACGGCGAGGTGACCGGCATCCACGACCCGGGCAACCCGACCGAGCCCCCGCCCGGCACCTGCACCGCCACCCGCCGCACCACGGGAAGCTGGCCGGGCGGCTACCAGTCCGAGGTGACCGTCACCAACTCCGGTGATGTCGCGATGCTCGGCTGGATGGTCGACTGGACACTGCCGAGCGGCCAGTCGGTGGCCAGCCTGTGGAACGGCAACGCCACCTACAGCGGACAGGATGTGATGGTGCACAACGCCGACTGGAACGGCTCGCTCAGTCCCGGACAGAGCACGACCTTCGGCTATGTCGTCAGCGGCAACGGCGGGGACAGCGCGACGACCCTGCCCTGCCAGGTCGGCTGACCGGCGCACGCAGGCAGCCCGGCTACGGCTCTTTGACAGCTCGGGGCGGACCCGGTGGCGGTGCACACCGGGTCCGCGAGCCGGCCGGCTCGGGGGAGGCGCCGGTCCGGTGAGGGTGGCTTGTGACGACGCCGCGATGCGACAACGTTGTCTCATGCTGCAACACGACTTTATCGCTTCAACGGACAATGACGTCAAGGTAGTTGGTGTACTCGGCACAGATGACACGGTCACTTCCGGTTGGCTGGCCCGAACGGGCAATCGTGGAGGACATGCCGTCTGCGCAGAGGGGCAGTCTTCCGCGTCGCCCGCGTCTCGCCGCGGCTTGTGCAACGCGTGGTGCGCGACCCGTCCGAAGGAGGAGGGGTCGCGTCATGTCCTCCACGGCGCGTCCGCTTCACCGACCTGCACGTCTTTACCCTCGCGACGGGCCCGCAGGCCGGCTGACCCGCACAAAGCACCACCGGACAAGAAGGCGCCCCGCCGGTCAGTCCCAGCACCGGCGGGGGCGCCCCTCATGATGACTTGGACGTCACGCCAGCAGCTCCACCTCCGCCAGCGTCGACTCCCCGTCCAGCACCAGCCGGTACTTCGCGTACGAGCCCGGCGTCTTCACCGAGAACGCCCGGGTCTGCCGGTCCCAGGTGAACGACTCGCCGGAGCGCTTGTCCAGGGTCTGCCATGTGGTGCCGTCCGCCGAGCCCTGGAGGGTCCAACCGGTCGGTGCCTTGGTGTGGTCCTTGGACGAGGTGAGGGTGTACTGGACCGCCTTGGCCGCGGCGCCGACCGGAAGGTCCACCGATGTCACCGTGGCGTCCGTCGCCGAGGTGTTGTCGAACAGGGCCCCGTCGCCTTTCAGTACGTCCGCTCGCGGCGTCGGCACCTTGTCGTTCTGCGTGACGGAGACCGGGGCGGCGTTCCTGCCGGTGCCCCACGAGGACGGCTTGGAGCCCATGGCGAACTCCAGGACACCGCCCTTGGACAGCATCGTGTGGGGGAGCGACGTCGAGTTCCAGGCACGGCCGTTGAACTTCACGCCCTGCACGTAGACGTTCTTCGTGCTGTTCTTCGGCGCCTTGATCACCAGGTCGTGCCCGTTCTCCAGATGCACGGTCACCTTGGTGAACAGCGGCGAGCCGATGGTGTACTGGCCGCTGCCCATCACCAGCGGGTAGAAGCCGAGGGAGGAGAAGAGGTACCAGGCCGACTGCTCGCCGTTGTCCTCGTCGCCGTGGTAGCCCTGGCCGATCTCGCTGCCCACGTACAGCCGCGAGAGCGCCTCACGGACTTTCGCCTGCGCCTTGTACGGCTCACCGGCGGCGTCGTACATGTAGATCACATGGTGGGCGACCTGGTTGGAGTGGCCGTACTGGCCCATCCGCACGTCCCGCGCCTCGGTCATCTCGTGGATGACACCGGCGTAGGAACCCACGAAGTCCGGGGAGGCCGTCTCCGGGGTGGAGAAGTACGTGTCCAGCTTGTCGCCGAGGGCCGACCGGCCGCCGTAGAGATTGGCGAGGCCACGGCTGTCCTGCGGGGCGGTGAAGGCGTAGCCCCAGCCGTCGGTCTCGGTGTAGTCGTAACCCCATACGCGCGGGTCGAACTTGGCGGAGTCGACGCGCCAGTTGCCCTTGTCGTCCCGGCCCTGGAAGAAGCCTGCCTGCTTGTCGAACAGGTTGACGTAGTCCTGGGCGCGGTTGAGGAAGTACGCCGACTCCTCCTTGTAGCGCTTCTCTCCCGTCTTCTTGTAGAGCTCCTGGCCCATCCTGGCGATGCCGTAGTCGTTGACGTAGCCCTCCATCGCCCACGAGAAGCCCTCGCCCGTGGAGGTCGTGGTGTAGCCGAGGAAGGGGGAGGTGGTCATGCCCTTGCGGCCGACGCCGGACGCCGGAGGCACGACGGTCGCGTTCTTCACGGCCGCGTCGTACGCCGCCTTCGCGTCGAACTTCACGCCCTTGACGTATGCGTCGGCGAACGCCACGTCCGAGGAGGTGCCGGTCATGAGGTCCGCGTAGCCCGGCGAGGACCAGCGCGAGGTCCAGCCGCCGTCCTTGTACTGCTGCACGAACCCGTTGACCATCTCACCCGCCTGACTGGGCGTCAGCAGTGAGTACGCCGGCCAGGTGGTGCGGTAGGTGTCCCAGAAGCCGTTGTTGACGTACACCTTGCCGTCGACGATCTTCGCGCCGGTGTGCGTCGGGGTGTCCTGGCTCGGCATCGCGGAGAACGGCGAGGCGTACCGGTACGTGCCGCCGACCTTCTCGAAGCCCGAGTTGGGGTACAGGTACAGCCGGTACATGCTGGAGTACAGGGTGGTCAGCTGGTCCGAAGTGGCGCCCTGCACCTCGATCTTGCCGAGCAGCTTGTCCCAGGTGCGCTGGGCGCGGGCCTTGACGGTGGTGAAGGAGGTGCCGTCGGGGATCTCCTGCGCCAGGTTGTCCTTCGCCTGGTCGATGCTGATCAGCGAGGTCGCAAGGCGCAGGGTGACGGTGTGGTCCGAACCCGCGTCGAAGCGCAGATAGCCCTTGACGCCGCTCGACGAGCCGTCCGTCACCGGCTTGTCGAAGACGCCGTAGACGAACAGCCGGGTCGCGCCGGTCGACAGGCCGGACTTGACGTCCGAGTAACCGGTCACCGTGCCGGTGGACTTGTCGAGGGTGAGGCCCGCCTGGTCGGTGACGTTGTCGAACAGGACGCTCGCGTCGGCGCCCGGGTAGGTGAAGCGGAGCGCCGCCGCGTGGTCGGTCGGGGTCATCTCGGCCTTGAGACCGTTCTCGAACGTCACGCCGTAGTAGTACGGCCGCGCGGTCTCGTTCTCGTGCCGGAAGGCCAGCGCGCGGGCCGAGCGCCCGGTGTCGGGCGTGCCGGAGACGGCCGACGGCATCACCTGGAAGGTCTGCCGGTCTCCCATCCACGGGCTCGGCTCATGGCTCGCGCTGAACGCCTGGATGGTCGGCAGGTTGTCGGAGTTGTTCGCACGCGCGTAGTCGTACAGCCAGCTCAGCGAGGACGCGTTGGTCACCGGCGTCCAGAAGTTGAAGCCGTGCGGCACCGCCGTCGCCGGGAAGTTGTTGCCCCGCGAGAACGAACCGCTGGAGTTGGTGCCGCGGGTGGTGAGCACGTAGTCCGAGAGGTGGGCCTTGGGCTGCTCGGGTGCCGCCCGGTCGAGCTTCACGTCGTCCAGCCAGCCACGGAACTTCGCCGGGCCGCCGGGGGAGTCGTAGGCGATCAGGATGCGGTCGACGGTCTTGCCCGCCGCCACCGAGCCGATCCGCGCGATGACGTTGTTCCACTGGTTGACGTACAGCACCTTGGCGGCGCCCTGCCCCTGCGGGGTGAGCGCGAAGCCGTGCTGGTCGGTGGCGCCCAGGGAACTGAGGTGGGTGCCGTCGGTGAAGACGAGGTCCACGGAGACGTTCGTGGCGTCGTAGTCGCGGTCCCCGTCGGCCATCTGCGGGAAGATCCGGTACGAGAGTTCGGTGTCGCGGCCGACCGCCACATTCACATCGAAGATCTTGTTGTACGAGTACGCCCGCCCGTCGGCCGTGTGCCGTCCGGCGTAGCGCAGCGCCCGCTTGCCGGTGAAGCCCGCCGCCGCCTTCGCGGTCGGCGAGCCGCTCGGCCCCCGGTCGACCAGCGACAGCATGTCCTGCGGCACCGGGCCGCCGCTGCCGCCGGTGGAGAACTGCACGTCGGCGAGCTGGACGATGCCGGAGGCGCCGTTGTTCTTGGTGACGTCGAGCCGGAAGTGCTGGTACTCGGCCGGTTCGGCGAGGTCGTAGGTCTTGGTCTGGAAGCGCTCGGGGAACGTCTCGCCGGAGCGGGTGTCGACGGTCTTCCAGTCCTTGCCGTCCGCAGACCCCTGGAGTGTCCAGTCCTTCGGGTCGCGCTCGGCGTAGTCGTTGGCTGACGTCATGCCGTAGGTGACGATCTTCACCGGCTTGTCGAAGTCGAACTCGACCCAGCCGGTGGGCTCGAAGGTGAGCCACTTGGTGCTCGACTCGCTGTCGACGAGGTTCTCCTTGACCTCGCCCGCCCCGGAGTTCTCCCCGCTCGCGCGGAGATCGGTGACGTGGTCGTCGACATTGCCCGGAATGCCGTTGCTGTAGCCGCCGTCGACCCCGGAGGCACGCTTGGCCCCGTCCGGGCCGGTGTCGACGGTGTTCAGCCAGTCAGGAGCCGGGTCGCCCGTCTCGAACGAGGACGCGAACTCCCGGTCGGCCACCGTGGCTTGGGCGGGTATCGCGACCGCCGCCCCCTGCGAGCCGACCGCCAGTGTGAAAGCGGCCGCGAGGACGACCGCCGGACCCCATCTGTGCCGAGTTCTGCGCTGCATCAGCCAGCACCCTCCCTGCGCGTGCGGACAACGTTGTCAACTTTCTGCGCAAGGTCCAGTAGGGCGGCAAGTGGCCAGTGATGTCAAGGGTGTTGGGTGTGGCATTCGGGGACAATGTGGTTCATTGCCCGCACCGGGAATCCACAGCGGGGTCATATTTCCGGCAGGTCTCACTTCGGAAAAGACCAATGGCCAACTCTGTGCCCGATCTTGTCGGTTGGCGTGGAGTGGACTATACCTGTCCGCGTCCGCGTAGCCGTTCGACGGGCCGTGAACGGCCCCTGGGGGAGACCGAAAGGGTGGTTTGACGTGCGGAATCCGCATGTTGCCGGGCCTGTCGGTGATTCCCTTGTCCAGCAAGGATCATGACGGACCATCACCTAAGCGCCACACGGAGCATCGCCCGAACCATCGCACGAAGGACTGCCTGCACGAACCAGCTCGACCCGATCGCGGTGCCGGTCAGGATCCGGTTCACCGCCTGAGTCCTGGAGAAGGCGAGGACTTGAGCATGGGATCCACGTCAGCCGAGAACAGCAGCCCCCACGACGGCACCCCTCACGACGGCACCGGCCACGACGGCACCGGCCCGACCCCTGGCACCGGCGGCCTCCACGGCGTGGGCCGCCGCGATCTGATCCGGCGTTCCGCGGCGCTCGGCCTGCTCTCCGTACCGGCGCTGGGCGCCCTGTCCGCCTGTGCGAGCGGCGGCGGGGGTGACGGCGGGGACAAGGGCGCGACCGAGGGCAGAACCTCCAAGTCGAACCCCTTCGGCGCCAAGAAGGGCGGCACGCTCGACGTCGTCATCTTCAAGGGCGGCTACGGCGACGACTACGCCAAGGCGTGGGAGGCCGACTTCGACAAGAAGATCGGCATCGGCTCCACCCACACCGGCACCCAGGAGATCACCGGCAAGCTCCAGCCCCGCTTCAACGCGGGCAACCCGCCGGACATCGTGGACGACTCCGGTGCCCAGCAGATCAAGGTCGACGTCCTCTACAAGAACGGCCAGCTCCTGGACCTCGCCGCGGTGCTGGACGCGCCTTCCGTCGACGACCCGGCCAAGAAGGTCCGTGACACCCTCATCCCCGGCACCCTCGACCCGGGCGTCCAGGAGGGCAAGGTCGTCGCCCTGAACTACATCTACACGGTGTGGGGGCTGTGGTACTCCGGGAAGCTCTTCAAGCAGAAGGGCTGGACCGCACCGAAGAGCTGGGACGACCTGATCACCATCTGCCAGGACGCCAAGAAGCAGGGCATCGGCGGTCTCGCCCACCAGGGCAAGTACCCGTACTACATCAATGTCGCGATCATGGACATGATCGCCAAGCAGGGCGGGATCGACGCCGTCAAGGCGATCGACAACCTCGACCCCAAGGCGTTCGTCGGGTCCGACGCCGCGCAGGCGGGCATCGAGGCGATCTACGAGGTGGTGGAGAAGGGCCTGCTGATGCCCGGCACCAACGGCCTCACCCACACCGAGTCGCAGACCCGCTGGAACCAGTACAAGGCCGCCTTCATCACCTGCGGCTCCTGGCTGGAGAACGAGCAGCTCAAGCAGACCCCCGCCGACTTCGACATGAAGTTCCTGCCGATGCCGCTGCTCGACGGCGCCAAGATGCCGTTCGAGGCGATCCGGGCCGGCTCCGGCGAGCCCTTCATCATCCCGGCCAAGGCCAAGAACCTGCCCGGCGCCAAGGAGTTCATGCGGCACATGCTCTCCAAGGAGTGGTCGACGCTCTTCGCCAAGCAGGCCAACTCCCTGACGATCCTCAAGGACGGCGTCGACCCCACCGTCACGCTGCGCCCGGGCACCCAGTCCACCGTGGAGGCGTCCAAGGCGGCCGGGGACAACACGTTCCGGTATCTGTACCTGGAGTGGTACAGCGAGATGGACACGGCGATCCAGAACGCCTCCAACGAGCTGATGGCCAAGCGCATCCAGCCCAAGGAATGGCTGAAGCGCTGTCAGGCCGCGGTCGACAAGGCGGCCAAGGACCCGGCCGGCAAGAAGAACCACCACGACTGAGTCCGGTAGGCGGCCGACGGCGGATGGTGAGCGCTGACCAGGGCCGACGACGGCCGCCGACGCTCGCTCGATGAGAACCGCCACCGGACCGGGGACGACGCCCGTACCGCCGTGCGCCGTGCGGCCGCGTCCCCGGTCCGGTCGGCACACCCAGGGGGCAGGGACGCCAATGCGTAAAGGGCAGTATCGGTTCGTCGCGGGATTCCTGCTGGTCCCCGTGGCGCTCTATGTGATCTTCGTGATCTGGCCGTACATCCAGACCTTCGGCTACTCGCTGACGGACTGGAAGGGCCAGTCGCAGACCTTCGACTTCGTCGGGCTGGACAACTACCGGGCGCTGCTGAAGGACGACGTCTTCCTTCAGGCCATCTGGCACAACATCCTGTTCCTCGTCTTCATCCCGGTGATCACCATCCTGCTCGCCCTGTTCTTCGCGTTCATGGTGAACGCGGGCGGGCACGGCAGGGCCGGAGGGGTGCGGGGCGTGGCCGGCTCCGGGTTCTACAAGATCGTCTACTTCTTTCCCCAGGTGCTGTCCCTGGCGATTCTCGCCGTGCTGTTCAACGCGGTGTACCGCAGCGACGGCGGCGGTCTGCTCAACGGCTTCCTGATCAAGCTCGGGCTGGTCGACGCGAACAACCCCGTGGAGTGGCTCAACGAGCCGGACATGGTCCTGTGGGCGCTGATCGCCGTCGTGGTCTGGCACGGGGTCGGCTTCTACCTGGTGCTGTTCTCCGCCGCCATGCAGTCCGTGCCCAGGGACATCTACGAGGCCGCCCTGATCGACGGGGCGGGGCGCGGCCAGTCCTTCTTCCGTATCACCCTGCCGCTGCTGTGGGACACCGTGCAGACCACCTGGGTGTACCTCGGCATCGTCGCCATGGACATGTTCGTCCTGGTGTCGTCGATGACGCAGAACATGGGCGCGTACGGGGGCGGCCCCGACCACCACAGCGACGTGATGTCGACCGTGATGATGCGCAACTTCCAGTACTTCGGAAAGAGCGGCTACGCCTGCGCCATGGGCGTGGTCATGCTGCTGCTCACCCTGGTCCTGTCCGTGGTCACGCTGCGCGCCACCCGCCGTGAGCGCATCGAGTTCTGAGCGCATCGAGTTCTGAGCGGGAGTACCGATTCCGAGCGGGAGCAACAACTGACATGAGCACATCCCTCAAGGAGAACGCCGCCCAGGGCGGCCCCGTCCCGCCCCGCCGGGCCGCCGCGAAGGCGTCGGCGCGGTCCTCGGACGCCCGCGGCGAGGGCGTCGTACTGAATGCGTTCTCGCACGGCTTCCTGGCCCTGTGGGCGCTGCTGATCGTGCTGCCGCTGATCTGGCTGGTGCTGAGCTCCTTCAAGACCGACACCCAGATCGGCGGCTCGGCCTTCGGCTGGCCCGCGCACTGGTCCCTCGACGTGTTCCGCCGCGCCTGGGACAAGGGGATCGGCGACTACTTCCTGAACACCGTGATCGTGCTGGCCTTCTCCGTGCCGCTGACCATGCTGTTCGGCTCGATGGCCGCCTATGTGCTGGCCCGCTACCGCTTCCCCGGCAACCGGTTCCTCTACTACTTCTTCGTCGCGGGCGCGATGTTCCCGGTGTTCCTGGCCCTGGTGCCGCTGTTCTTCATGGTCAAACGGCTGGACATGCTGAACACCTACCAGGGCCTGATACTCGTCTACATCGCCTATTCGATGCCGTTCACCGTGTTCTTCATGCACGCCTTCTTCCGCACCTTGCCCACGGCGGTGTTCGAGGCGGCGATCCTGGACGGCGCCTCGCACACCCGGACGTTCTTCCAGGTGATGCTTCCGATGGCGAAACCTGGGCTGATCAGCGTCGGGATCTTCAACATGCTGGGGCAGTGGAACCAGTTCATCCTGCCGACGGTCCTGATGCAGCCGCAGACCGGTTCCGACCCCGAGCGCTATGTCCTCACCCAGGGCCTCATCCAGCTCCAGCAGCAGCAGGGGTACGCGTCCGATCTTCCGGTGCTGTTCGCGGGTGTGACGCTCGCCATGATTCCCATGCTCGTGGTGTATCTCTCGTTCCAGAGGCAGGTGCAGGCTGGTCTCACCTCCGCCACCTTGAAGTAGCGTCGGGGGGACTGGTGTTCAGAGTGTGAAAGACTCGCCGCCATACCGCTTGCGGCGCCTTTCGCGTGCGTGTTTGAGGGGGGCATGCCCCGATCCGGCTCAACCTCTTGACGGAAGGCGACCCGAACGGCTCAGCTTAGAGTTCACTAGTTGGACATGAACGGGACCTCATCGAAGCGGTCCCGCCGCGCAGGAGGTCGTCGTGGAGACTCCGGGGTCGCAGTCGTCGCTGCACCGAGCCAACCTGGAACGGGTCGTACGGGCCGTACGGCTCGCCGGGTCGCTGACCCAGGCGGAGATCGCGAGGACTACGGGGCTGTCGGCGGCGACGGTCTCCAACATCGTGCGCGAACTCAAGGACAACGGCACGGTCGAGGTCACCCCCACGTCCTCCGGAGGCCGGCGGGCCCGCAGCGTGTCGCTGAGCGGGGACGCCGGGATCGTCATAGGAGTGGACTTCGGGCACACCCATTTGCGGGTCGCGATCGGGAACCTGGCCCATCAGGTACTGGCCGAGGAGTCCGAGCCGCTGGATGTGGACGCCTCCGCCGCCCAGGGCTTCGACCGGGCGGAGCAACTGGTCAACCGGCTGATCGACGCGACCGGCGTCAACCGGTCGAAGATCGCCGGGGTGGGCCTCGGCGTACCCGGACCGATCGACGTGGAGTCCGGCACCCTGGGCTCCACCGCCATCCTGCCGGGCTGGACCGGCACCCGTCCCGCCGAGGAGCTCCGGGAGCGCCTCGGCGTTTCCGTGCACGTGGACAACGACGCCAATCTGGGTGCCCTGGGCGAACTGGTCTGGGGCAGCGGACGGGGCGTCCACGACCTCGCCTACATCAAGGTGGCTAGCGGCGTCGGCGCCGGACTGGTCATAGACGGCACGATCTACCGCGGCCCGGGTGGCACAGCAGGAGAAATCGGTCATATTACTCTTGATGAATCCGGGCCGGTCTGCCGCTGCGGAAACCGGGGCTGTCTGGAGACCTTCGCGGCAGCGCGCTATGTGCTGCCGCTGCTCCAGCCCAGCCACGGTGGTGGCCTGACCATGGAGGGCATGGTCCGGCTGGCGCGGGACGGGGACCCGGGCTGCCGTCGGGTGATCGCTGACGTCGGCCGTCACATCGGACGTGGAGTGGCCAATCTCTGCAATCTGCTCAACCCGAGCCGGGTTGTCCTCGGTGGTGATCTCGCCGAGGCCGGGGAACTGGTGCTCGGTCCGATCAGGGAGTCGGTCGGCCGCTACGCAATTCCCAGCGCGGCACGGCAGCTCTCCGTTCTTCCCGGGGCGCTCGGGGGCCGTGCGGAAGTTCTCGGGGCACTCGCTCTCGCGCTGAGCGAGATGGGTGATTCGACACTTCTGGACGGCTCGCTGCAATCGGCGGCACCCGCCTTCACTTAGAGGTGGCACCCGCCTTCAGCAGAGGCGGGCATCCGCCTTCACATAGAGGTGAGCACCCGCCTTCACTTAGAGAACGGATTGCGCCGTTGCCAAGCCGTTAAGAATTTACTTCTTGACGTCGTACGTGCGGCCGAGTTGACTTCCAGCCACCTCGGCCGCACCGTTGCGGCCCTGTCAGGGAGGCACCGCAAATGAACGCAATGATGCGTAGCGTCGTGATCGGAACGGCCGCGGTTTCCATGGCTGTTTCCATGGCCGCATGTGGCAAGGCCGGAGACAACAACAAGAGTGACTCCGGCAGCAGCAGTTCGGGCGGCAAGACCATCGGCCTTCTGCTTCCCGACAGTGTCACGGCACGGTACGAGAAGTTCGACAAGCCGTACTTCGAGGCCAAGGTCAAAAGCCTCTGCTCCGACTGCAAGGTCGAGTACGCGAATGCCGCGGGTGACCCGGCCAAGCAGGCCCAGCAGGTCAGCAGCATGATCACCAAGGGTGTCAAGGTGATCGTGATCTCCGCCCAGGACTCCGCCGCGATCAAGTCCTCGATCCAGACGGCCGTCGACAAGGGCATCAAGGTCGTCGCCTACGACCGTCTGGCCCAGGGCCCGGTCTCGGCGTACGTCTCCTTCGACAACGTCAAGGTCGGTCAGCTCCAGGGTGAGGCGCTGCTCACCGCCCTCGGCTCCAAGGCCACCCCCAAGACCAAGATCGTCATGATCAACGGCGACGACGCCGACCCGAACGCCGGTCAGTTCAAGCAGGGCGCCCACTCCGCGCTGAACGGCAAGGTGACCATCGCCTACGAGCAGTCCGGCCTGTGGAAGGACACCGTCGCGGCGCAGAAGATGTCCGCCGCCATCACCCAGCTGGGCGCCAAGAACATCGCGGGCGTCTACGCGGCCAACGACGGCATGGCCGGTGGCATCGCCAACACCCTGAAGGGCGCCGGTATCTCCGGCATCCCGCTGACCGGGCAGGACGCCGAACTCGCGGGCATCCAGCGCATCGTCGCCGGTACCCAGTCCAGCACCGTCTACAAGGCGTTCAAGCCCGAGGCCGAGGCGGCCGCGCAGCTCGCCTACAACCTGCTCCAGGGCAAGAGCATCACCTCGCAGGCCACCACCACCCAGACCAGCGGCTCCGGCAACAAGGTGCCCTCGCAGCTGCTGACCCCGGTGTCGGTCACCGTGGCCAACATCAAGGACACGGTCGTCAAGGACGGCCTCTACACCATCCCCCAGATCTGCACCGCCGCCTACGCGAAGGCCTGCAAGACGGCCGGCCTCGAGTAGCACACTGGCACAAAGGGAACCCGAGTTCCCTTTGTGTCGACGACTGCGCGGGCGACCGCCCATGACGGCCGCCATTCGCGCGGTCCCGCGATAAAGCCTTCCGACGGCTGCCCGGCATTTTCGACCACAATGCCGGGCGGGCGCCGGAACAAGCCGTTGCCGATGGCAGCGGATTCGCGCATGTTCATTCTGTAAACCGTGCATCGCGCACACCCTTCCGCGTCTTCGGCGAGTGTCAGGCGCGGCATCCCCGCCGGTCAGGCGGCGAAGGAGATGATTCACGTGTCCGCTACGCCCGTGCTGGCGTTGCGCGGAATCTCCAAGCGATTCGGTGCGGTCCAGGCCCTCACCGACGTAGATCTGGAGGTCCACGCCGGAGAAGTGGTCGCCCTTGTGGGCGACAACGGCGCAGGAAAGTCGACCCTGGTCAAGACGATCGCGGGTGTTCACCCCATCGATGAAGGCGTCATCGAATGGCAAGGCAGTCCGGTCAGCATCAACAAACCGCACGACGCCCAGGGACTCGGCGTGGCGACGGTCTACCAGGACCTCGCGCTGTGCGACAACCTCGACGTGGTCGGCAACCTCTATCTCGGGCGCGAACTGCTGCACCGGGGCGCCATCGACGAAGTCACGATGGAGAAGAAGGCCCGGGAACTGCTGGACACGCTCTCCATCCGGATCCCGAGCGTGCGCATCGCGACCGCGAGCCTCTCCGGCGGTCAGCGCCAGGTCGTCGCCATCGCGCGCGCCCTCATCGGCGAGCCCAAGGTCGTCATACTCGACGAGCCCACCGCCGCCCTCGGTGTCGAGCAGACCGCCCAGGTGCTCGATCTGGTGGAGCGGCTGCGCGAGCAGGACCTCGCCATCATCCTCATCAGCCACAACATGGCCGATGTGAAGGCCGTCGCGGACACGGTCTCCGTGCTGCGCCTGGGCAGGAACAACGGTGTCTTCTCCGTGAAGAACACCAGCCACGAAGAGATCATCGCCGCGATCACGGGTGCCACGGACAACGCCGTGACCCGTCGTGCGGGGCGGCGCACCACGGAGGCGGCGAAGTGAGCGACACGTCCAAGGTTTCCAAGACGGACGCCGCGCCGGAGCAGGACACTGTGGCTCCGTCCGACGACCCCACGGCCGCTCCGGTCACCGTCGTCGACCCGCGGCTGCTGGTCCGCGAGGAGGGCCTCAGGGGCTACCTCACCGAGTTCAAACGCAAGGTCAAGGGCGGTGAGCTGGGCTCCCTGCCGGTCGTCATCGGGCTGATCATCATCTGGACGATCTTCCAGCTCCAGAACGACCGCTTCTTCAGCGCCGACAACCTCTCGAACATCAGCTACTTCATGTCGGCCACCGGCATGCTCGCGATCGGCCTGGTGTTCGTGCTGCTGCTCGGCGAGATCGACCTGTCCGTCGGATCGGTCAGCGGTCTTGCGTCCACCCTGTTCGCGGTCTTCGTCGTCCAGCACGGCATGAACGACTGGCTGGCGGTGGCCCTCGCCGTCCTCTGCGGCATCGCCATCGGCGGGCTGCAAGGCTGGTTCTTCGCCCGGATCGGTGTACCGGCGTTCGTCGTGACCCTGGCCGGCTTCCTCGGCTGGAACGGTCTGATGCTGTGGCTGCTGGGCTCCAGCGGCACGATCAACATCCCGGCCGAGAGCGGCCCGGTGCATCTGCTCGGCCAGAGCTCCTTCTTCATGGACCAGGCAGTCATCGGCGCGTACCTCCTGGCCGGTCTCGGTGTGGTGCTGATGCTGGTCGGCTCCCTCAGCGAGCAGCGCCGCCGCCGGGCCGCGGGAGTGCCGTTCCGGGCCACCAGCGAGATCCTGCTGCGCGTCGGTCTGCTCGCCGTGGCCTCCTTCGCGGCGGCGGCCGTGCTGAACAACGCCTCCGGGGTGTCCAACGCGCTGGTGATCTTCCTCGCCTGTCTGGTGGTCGTCGACTTCGTGCTGCGCCGCACCACCTACGGCCGCAAGATCTTCGCGGTCGGCGGCGGCATCGAGGCGGCCCGCCGCGCCGGTATCAGCGTGCCGATGATCCGTATCACCGTGTTCGCCATCTCCGGCGGGTTCGCGGCGGTCGGCGGCATGTTCTTCGCGGGCCAGACCGCGAGCGCCACGCTGAACGCCGGCGGCGGCAACACCCTGATGCTGGCGATCGCCGCGGCGGTCATCGGCGGCACCAGCCTGTTCGGCGGGCGGGGCAGTGTCTGGTCGGCCCTGCTGGGCATGCTGGTCATCCAGTCGATCCAGACCGGCCTCGACCTGCTCAACATGAACACGTCCATCCAGTACATGATCACCGGTGCGGTGCTGCTGGGGGCCGTGGTCATCGACTCCGTGTCGCGCCGTAGCCAGAAGGCTGCGGGGCGGGCGTAGTCCAAGGCCTGGCCGGCAGGGGGACAGAGGGGACAGATACGGGTTGTGCCCGGCGCCGACGGTGGTGCCGGGCACAGTCGTGCCCGTGGGTTTCGCCCCCGCCGCCCCTTCCCGTTCCCGACCCTGGGGGCTGCGCCCCCAGACCCCCCTTTCGGCCCTTCGGGCCTCGTCCTCAAACGCCGGACGGGCTAAAGATCCCCTCCGCGTCATCAATGGGGCCGATGGTGGGTAGGGCCGTTCGCGTGACGTACGACGCATCGCCCCGACACCGGTTACCGGGGCGGAACATTAGACTCGACAAGCCCGGTAACAGCTCGAACAGCTCTACTGCAAGGAGGCACGGGTGCCGCTGCTGACCCGTATCACGGGACCGCGTGATCTGGACCGGCTCAGCCTGGAGCAGCTCGACCAGCTGGCCGAGGAGATCCGGACCTTTCTGGTCGACGCGGTCTCCAAGACCGGCGGCCACCTGGGCCCGAACCTCGGTGTGGTGGAGCTGACCATCGCTCTGCACCGGGTCTTCGAGTCCCCGAAGGACAAGGTGCTGTGGGACACGGGACACCAGTCCTACGTCCACAAGCTCCTCACCGGTCGGCAGGACTTCTCCCGGCTGAAGATGAAGGGCGGTCTGTCCGGCTACCCCTCGCAGGCGGAGTCCGAGCACGACGTCATCGAGAACAGCCACGCCTCCGCTGTCCTCGGCTGGGCCGACGGCCTCGCCAAGGCCAACCAGGTGCTCAAACGCGACAGCCATGTGGTCGCCGTGATCGGCGACGGCGCCCTCACCGGCGGTATGGCCTGGGAGGCGCTCAACAACATCGCCGACGCCAAGGACCGCCCGCTGGTCATCGTCGTCAACGACAACGAGCGTTCCTACGCCCCCACCATCGGCGGACTCGCCAACCACCTCGCCACCCTGCGCACCACCGACGGCTACGAGCGCTTCCTCGCCCGCACCCGGGAGGTCCTGGAGCGCACCCCGGTCGTCGGCAGGCCGCTGTTCGACACGCTGCACGGCGCGAAGAAGGGCCTGAAGGACTTCATCGCCCCGCAGGGCATGTTCGAGGACCTCGGCCTGAAGTACGTCGGCCCGATCGACGGCCATGACATCGAGGCCCTGGAGTCCGCCCTGACCCGCGCCAAGCGGTTCAACGGCCCGGTGATCGTGCACATCCTCACCGAGAAGGGCCGCGGCTACCAGCCCGCTCTCCAGGACGAGGCAGACCGCTTCCACGCCGTCGGCCGCATCCACCCCGACACCGGTCTGCCCATCGCCACCGCGGGCGCCGACTGGACGTCCGTCTTCGGCGACGAGATGGTCAGCCTCGGCAAGGAGCGGGAGGACATCGTCGCCATCACCGCCGCGATGCTCCAGCCGGTCGGCCTCGACAAGTTCGCCAAGGCGTTCCCCGAGCGGGTCTACGACGTCGGGATCGCCGAGCAGCACGGCGCCGTCTCCGCGGCCGGCCTCTCCCACGGCGGGCTGCACCCGGTCTTCGCGGTGTACGCGTCGTTCCTCAACCGCGCCTTCGACCAGGTCCTCATGGATGTCGCCCTGCACAAGTGCGGGGTGACCTTCGTGCTGGACCGGGCCGGGATCACCGGCACCGACGGCGCCTCCCACAACGGCATGTGGGACATGTCGATCCTCCAGGTCGTGCCCGGGCTGCGCATCGCCGCGCCGCGCGACGCCGACCAGGTACGCCTCCAGCTGCGGGAGGCCGTCGCCGTCGAGGACGCGCCGACCGTGGTGCGGTTCTCCAAGGGCGCGGTCGGCCCCGCCGTGGCGGCCGTCGGAACGGTCGGCGGCATGGACGTACTGCGCCAGCCGGGCACCACCACCCCGGACGTGCTGCTCGTCTCGGTGGGCGCGCTCGCCCCGGTGTGCCTGGAGGTCGCCGACCTCCTCGACAAGCAGGGCATCTCCACCACCGTCGTCGACCCGCGCTGGGTCAAGCCGGTCGACGAGGCGATGGCCCCGCTTGCCGAGCGGCACCGGGTCGTCGTCACCGTCGAGGACAACTCGCGGGTCGGCGGAGTCGGTTCGGCGATCGCGCAGGCCCTGCGTGACGCGGGCGTCGACGTACCGCTGCGCGACTTCGGCATCCCGCCGCGCTTCCTCGACCACGCCTCCCGCGGCGAGGTCCTCGCGGAGATCGGTCTGACCGCCCCGGACATCGCCCGCCAGGTCACCGGCCTGGTCGCCAAGATGGACGGTGTCCCGCACATCGCTCAGGTGAACGCCGAGGTCGACTCGGTGGAACCGGCGCGCGACTAGCCGTACCGGCACGGCGGGAACGGCCCCCTCGAACGGGCCGGTCGTACCACCCATCGCGGTGGCGCGACCGGCCCGTTCGCGTGAAATGCCCCGCGCCGGGGCACACGTACCACGCCGCCTCCCCATCATGTCGGGAATGTCGGGCGGCGAGCGTGGAGGTACACCCGTGAGCACCAGCCTCTTCAGAACGAAGAACGTCGAGCAGTCCATCCGTGACACCGAGGAGCCGCAGCACGCGCTCCGCAAGACCCTGTCCGCGCTGGACCTCACCGTCTTCGGCGTCGGCGTCATCATCGGCACCGGCATCTTCGTCCTCACCGGCAAGGTCGCCAGGGAGAACGCCGGGCCCGCGACCTCCCTGGCCTTTGTCGTCGCCGGTGTGGTGTGCGCCCTCGCCGCGATCTGCTACGCCGAGTTCGCCTCCACGGTGCCGGTGGCCGGATCCGCGTACACCTTCTCCTACGCCTCCCTCGGCGAGCTGCCCGCCTGGATCATCGGCTGGGACCTGGTCCTGGAGTTCGCACTCGGCACGGCGGTGGTGGCCGTCGGCTGGTCCGGCTACATCCGCTCGCTGCTCGACACCGCCGGCTGGCATCTGCCCGCCTCGCTCGCCGGGCGCGACGGCGCCCACGGCTTCGGCTTCGACATCCTCGCGGCGGCGCTGGTGCTGGTGCTGACGGGCATCCTGATCCTCGGGACGAAGCTGTCCGCGCGGGTCAACGAGCTGGTCGTCGCGATCAAGGTGACCGTCGTCCTCATCGTGATCGTCGCTGGCGCGTTCCTCGTCAAGAGCGAGAACTACAAGCCGTTCATCCCGAAGACCCAGACCGTGGAGGCGGGCGGCACCCTCAAAGCACCCCTGATCGAGCTGATCTTCGGCTGGGCGCCCTCCAACTTCGGCGTGATGGGCATCTTCACCGCCGCCTCCGTCGTCTTCTTCGCGTTCATCGGCTTCGACGTCGTCGCGACCGCGGCGGAGGAGACCAAGAACCCGCAGCGGGACATGCCGCGCGGCATCCTCGGCTCGCTGCTCGTGTGCACGCTGCTGTACGTCGCCGTGTCGATCGTCGTCACCGGAATGGAGCACTACACCAAGCTGACCGTGGACGCCCCGCTCGCGGACGCCTTCAAAGCCACCGGCCACCCCTGGTACGCCGGGGTGATCAGCTTCGGTGCCGCGGTCGGCCTGACCACGGTGTGCATGATTCTCCTCCTCGGCCAGAGCCGGGTCTTTTTCGCCATGAGCCGCGACGGCCTGCTGCCCCGCTTCTTCTCGGTCGTCCACCCCCGCTTCAAGACCCCGTACCGGCCGACGATCCTGCTCGGCGTGATCATCGCGATCGTCGCGGGCTTCACCAGCCTCAGCGCACTCGCCGAACTGGTGAACATCGGCACCCTGTTCGCCTTCATGGTGGTCGCCATCGGCGTGATCGTCCTGCGCCGCACCCGCCCCGACCTGCCCCGGGCCTTCCGCACCCCCTGGGTCCCGTTCCTCCCGATCCTCTCGGTCCTCGCCACCCTCTGGCTGATGATCAACCTCCCCGCCGAGACCTGGCTCCGCTTCGCCATCTGGATGGTCATCGGCTTCGTCGTCTACTTCCTCTACAGCCGCAGCCACAGCCGCCTCAGCCCTGGCCGGGCGGAGAGGGGACGGGCGTAGCCGCCGCGGGGGGTGGTGACTCCGGTTCCGGGGCAGGCCCCGGTCCCGGCCCCGCGGGGTGTGTGCGGCCGTGTGCCTGGCCCGGTGCGTGGTGGCTGTTGACTACTGGGCCCAGGCCGCGGATTGCACGCCGGGACTCCGGTCTCGTGTCACGGCCGTACCGTCCGTGGGCCCGCCACCTCCGCGCCCACCGCTGTGACGCGATGGCGGAGTTCGCGGTCTGCCGTGATCACCAGGACCGAGCGATCGGTGGCCGTGGCCGCCAGGTCGGTGATCAGGTCGTCGCCGCTGCCCGGGGCCGACTCGACTCGTACGCCGGGTACGGAACTGACGCCGCGTGCCGCTCCCTCCACCACCAGCACTATCTCCGTGTCCTCCGGCCGGCCCGGCACCCCGTGTTCCGCCAGCCGGTCGCGGAGGCGTTCCGCGGCGCCCTTGCGGTCGCGCCACCAACCGTCGGGCACCGAGCCGACGACGTTCGCGCCGTCCACGATCACGAGCAGGGGGAGTGTCTCGGTCATGCGGCCAGGGTGCCATGACGGCCCCGGCTCGGGGTCCATCCCCTGACGAGTGCACCGAACCGAACCGTTCCGCAGTGCCAAACGACTTTGAGTCGCTGGACGGGAGGAGCTGAGAGGCTTCGGGGGAGTGGACGCGCTTAGAGTGAAGCGGTGAACGGCGACTGGCTCATTCGCGGCCGTGACGGCCGGCTCAGTGTCTATCTGTCCTCGGGCGACGCCGTCCTGTGCCGGGCGGAGCTCATGCCCGGGGGGCCCTGGGACGAGGCGCGCCGGATGGGCGGCGAACAGAAGCTGCACCCCGGCGTCCTCGCGATCGGCCGGGGTGCCAACGGCTATGCCCATCTGGTGTCCTGGCGGCCCACCGCCGGAGGTGAGGCGGGGCTGGTGCACTCCACCCACTTCCGCCCGCTGCTCGCCGCCCTGGACTGGAACCCGGTGGGCCACCCCGACAAGAAGGGCGCCCTCACCGGTGGGCCCGCGGTGGCCGTCGACGCCGAGGGGCGGGCTCATCTCTTCGTGCGCGGCGCGGGCGGCGGGGTGCGGATGGTCGCCCAGAAGGCGAAGGGCGGCTGGGATCCCTGGCGGGATCTGAAGGGCCATGACATCCAGGGTGACCTCGCCGCCGTGACGGGGGAGTCGGGGCGGGTGGAGCTGTACGCTGCCGTCCCCGGCGGCGTGCTGCACTGGCGGCAGGGGGAGCCGGGCGCCCAGCCGGTGCTGCAGGAGGCCCTGGAGACCCCGGTCCGCCCGGGCACCCTGTACGCCCTGGCGACCTCGCCCACCAGCACCACGCTCTACTACACCGACGGCTCCGGCGACCTGTGCGCCTGGCGGGCCGGGGGCAAGCCGGCCGTGCTGCTGCCCTCGGCCGGGCCCGGGCCCGTCACCGCCGTGCGCTGCGAACTCGACGGCTACGACTGCACCTTGCTCGCCCAGCGCTCGGCGAGCGGCCGGGTGGCCTTCGCCGCCTATCCGACCGAGGACGAGGAGGCGGGCGCCTGGTGGACCGAGTCCGGTCCCGCCCTGCCCGCGGACGCCGTCGTGTCGCTCGCCGTGGACTTCGAGGGCCGGGTGGCGGCAGCGACGCTGTCCCCGTTGACCGGTCGGCTGCTGCTCACCCGCCGCAAGGAGGAGCCCGGCCTGGCGCTGGAGGCGTGGCGGGAGGTGTGAGTGCGACATGATGATGGTCGTGGACACCGAGACACTCATCGACGCCTGGCGGCGTCTTCTCACCGGCTCCGGAAAGTCATGGGTGCTGTTCGAGCACGGCACCTGCGTGGTGGTCGAGGACCCCGTCGGCGACCTCGCCGAGCACGCCACCGGCATCCTGCGCCAGTACGGCCCCGTGCAGGTGGCCTCGCCGGCCGGGGACTTCCGGGTGCTGGAGCTCAACAACGGCGAGGGCTGGCTGGTGACGGGCCATCACCCGGACGTCGTCACCTTCGTCCCGATCGGCGACTGCGACGACCAGTCCCACCTCGCCGTGGGCATCCTCGGCCGCACCAGACGCGGCCAGGACGGTGATGAACTCCGCGTCGTGCATGTGGAGGATGCGCGCTGAGCGCTCCGCTGGAACTGCCGCGATGTGCCGTCTGTCGTCTGCGGCATCGTCGTGGCTGGTCGCTCCCCCAAGCTCTCAACTTCGTTCGAGCAGGGAGGTACCCCCATCGCGGCGGAGCCGCAGATCGGTACAGCCCCGCGCCCCTTCAGGGCGCTGCCGAACCGTAGCGGACTTCGCCCGACCTGCTTGGCACGGGCCCGCGGGCCCGCATATGTATGGCGGTGAGGGGCCTGCCGGGCCCCGCGCAGAAGCGGACGAGCGCCTGCTCGCGCGCCGCGGGAGCTCACCTGCCTGCGCGTCCGGCCTCCGTGCGGTGGAAGCCGGCCGCCCGCGCCGGGGGACGGCCGTCGGTACACGCCCGGAGGAGGGGCTGGTTCCCTTCCGGGGACGCCGGTCGGAGTGCCCGCCGGTGTCCGCGCCGGGGCACCTGCGGGGCTGACACCCCCGTCGTGGGCGGTTGCGGAGACTGCGGGGACGTCCAGGGGGCCGGAACGGCGGTCGACCCCGTCCGGGGACGCCCGACGGCGCGCCCCGGACACTCGCCGACCGGTTGGAAGGGTCCGCCGCGCCGTCCCGGACACGCGCCGGGCCCGGCCCACCGGGGTGGTGGGCCGGGCCCGGGACGGGTTCGCCGGGGGCGGGGATTACGCCGGGACGCTCGCCACGCCGGGGGCGAGGAAGGCGTGGCCGGTGACGCGCTCCGAGACGCCCTCGCGGTCCAGGTACGGCGTGATGCCGCCCAGATGGAAGGGCCAGCCGGCGCCCGTGATCAGGCACAGGTCGACGTCCTGGGCCTCGGCCACGACACCCTCGTCGAGCATCAGGCCGATCTCCTGCGCCACGGCGTCCAGGACGCGGGTGCGGACCTGCTCCTCCGTCAGGACGGTGTCGCCCTGCTTCAGGAGCGCGGCGACCTCCGGGTCCAGCTCGGGCTTGCCGCTGTCGTAGACGTAGAAGCCGCGCTTGCCCGCCTTGACGACGGCCGCGAGGTTCGCCGAGACCGTGAAGCGGTCGGGGAAGGCGCGGTTCAGGGTCTCCGAGACGTGCAGACCGATGGCGGGGCCGACCAGCTCCAGCAGGACCAGCGGGGACATCGGCAGGCCCAGGGGCTCCACCGCCTTCTCCGCGACCGCGACCGGCGTGCCCTCGTCGATGACGTTCTGGATCTCGCCCAGGAAGCGGGTCAGGATGCGGTTGACGACGAACGCCGGGGCGTCCTTCACCAGCACCGCGGTCTTCTTCAGCTTCTTGGCGACGGCGAAGGCCGTGGCCAGCGAGGCGTCGTCGGTCCGCTCGCCGCGCACGATCTCCAGCAGCGGCAGGACGGCGACCGGGTTGAAGAAGTGGAAGCCCACGACCCGCTCGGGGTGCTTGAGCTTCGACGCCATCTCCGTCACCGACAGGGAGGAGGTGTTGGTCGCGAGGATCGCGTGCGCCGGGGCGACCGCCTCGACCTCGGCGAACACCTGCTGCTTGACGCCGATCTCCTCGAAGACGGCCTCGATGACGAAGTCGGCGTCCGAGAAGCCCTCGGCCTTGTCCAGGACCCCGGTCACCAGCGCCTTGAGGCGATTGGCCTTGTCCTGGTCGACCCGGCCCTTGGAGAGCAGCTTGTCGATCTCGGAGTGGACGTAGCCCACGCCCTTGTCGACGCGCTCCTGGTCGATGTCGGTCAGGACGACCGGCACCTCCAGGCGGCGCAGGAAGAGCAGGGCGAGCTGGCTGGCCATCAGACCCGCGCCCACCACACCGACCTTGGTGACCGGGCGGGCCAGGTTCTTGTCCGGGGCACCGGCCGGGCGCTTGCCGCGCTTCTGGACCAGGTTGAACGCGTAGATGCCGGCGCGCAGTTCACCGCCCATGATCAGGTCGGCGAGGGCGGTGTCCTCGGCGTCGTAGCCCTTCTGGAGATCGGCGTCCTTGGCGGCGGCGATGATGTCCAGCGCGCGGTAGGCGGCCGGGGCGGCGCCGTGCACCTTGCCGTCGGCGACGAAACGGCCCTTGGCGACCGCCTGGTCCCAGGCCTCGCCGCGGTCGATCGCCGGGCGCTCGACCGTGATCTCGCCCTTGAGGACGTTCGCGGTCCACACGAGCGACTGCTCCAGGAAGTCGGCGCCCTCGAACAGCGCGTCGGCGATGCCGAGTTCGTAGACCTGCGCGCCCTTGAGCTGCTTGTTCTGGTTGAGGCTGTTCTCGACGATCACCGAGACGGCCTTCTCCGCGCCGATCAGGTTCGGCAGCAGGGTGCAGCCGCCCCAGCCGGGCACCAGCCCGAGGAACACCTCGGGCAGCGAGAACGCCGGGATCGCCTTCGACACCGTGCGGTAGGTGCAGTGCAGACCGACCTCGACACCGCCGCCCATCGCGGCGCCGTTGTAGTACGCGAACGTCGGCACCGCGAGGTTCGCCAGACGCTTGAAGACCTCGTGGCCGCCCTTGCCGATGGCGAGCGCGTCGTCGTGGTTCTTCAGCAGCTCGACGCCCTTGAGGTCGGCGCCGACGGCGAAGATGAACGGCTTGCCGGTGATGCCGACGCCGGTGATCTCCCCGGCGGCGGCCTCCTTCTCGACCTGGTCGATCGCGGCGTTGAGGTTCGCGAGCGAGGCCGGGCCGAAGGTGGTCGGCTTGGTGTGGTCGAGGCCGTTGTCCAGCGTGATCAGCGCGAAGCGGCCGACGCCGTACGGCAGATCGAGGTGGCGTACGTGCGCGGAGGTCACGACCTCGTCGGGGAACAGCTCGGCCGCGCCCTTCAACAGCTCAGCGGTGGTGCTCACTTGTCCCCCTCGAAGTGCGGGTTCTCCCAGACGACCGTCGCGCCCATGCCGAAGCCGACGCACATGGTGGTGAGGCCGTAGCGGACGTCCGTGTGGTCCTCGAACTGGCGGGCGAGCTGCGTCATCAGCCGCACGCCGGAGGAGGCCAGCGGGTGGCCGAAGGCGATGGCGCCGCCGTACTGGTTGACGCGCTCGTCGTCGTCCGCGATGCCGTAGTGGTCGAGGAAGGCCAGCACCTGGACGGCGAACGCCTCGTTGATCTCGAACAGCCCGATGTCACCGATGCCCAGGCCCGCCTTGGCGAGCGCCTTCTCGGTGGCCGGGATCGGCCCGTACCCCATCACCTCGGGCTCGACACCCGCGAAGGCGTAGGAGACCAGCCGCATCTTGACCGGCAGGCCGTTCTCCCGGGCGAAGCTCTCGCTGGCGATGATCGAGGCGGTGGCGCCGTCGTTCAGACCGGCCGCGTTGCCCGCGGTGACCCGGCCGTGGACGCGGAACGGCGTCTTCAGGCTCGCCAGGTTCTCCAGGGTCGTACCGGGCCGCATGGGCTCGTCGGCGGTCACGAGCCCCCAGCCGGTCTCACCGGCCTCGGGGTTGGTACGGCGCACCGAGATCGGCACCAGATCCTGCTGGATCCTGCCGTTGGCGTACGCCTTGGCGGCCTTCTCCTGCGAGCGCACCGCGTACTCGTCGGCGCGCAGCTTGGTGATGTGCGGGAAGCGGTCGTGCAGGTTCTCCGCGGTCATGCCCATGAACAGGGCGGACTCGTCGACCAGCTTCTCGCTGACGAACCGCGGGTTCGGGTCCACGCCCTCGCCCATCGGGTGGCGGCCCATGTGCTCGACGCCGCCGGCGATGACGGCGTCGTAGGCGCCGAAGGCGATGGAACCGGCGGTCGTGGTGACGGCCGTCAGGGCACCGGCGCACATCCGGTCGATGGAGTAGCCGGGCACCGACTTCGGCAGTCCGGCGAGGATGCCGGCCGTGCGGCCGAGGGTCAGGCCCTGGTCGCCGATCTGCGTGGTCGCGGCGATGGCGACCTCGTCGATCTTCTTCGGGTCCAGGCCCGGGTTGCGGCGCAGCAGCTCGCGGATCGCCTTCACGACGAGGTCGTCGGCGCGGGTCTCGTGGTAGATGCCCTTCGGGCCCGCCTTGCCGAACGGGGTACGGACGCCGTCGACGAAGACGACGTCCCTGACGGTACGAGGCACGATGGCTCTCCTCCAGGGTGCGGGGTGCGCTGAGCGCGCGCTCAGCCCCATGCTACTTGTGGGTAACGTGGCTGCCCAGTCTTGTCTGTCGGAGCGGTGAACGTCACACCGGGGTGGGCTGGAGGGGTGTCGCCCCTCCAGGTGACGTACCAGGGGGCGCGCTGCCCCCCTGGACCCCCGGTCGGACGGGCGTCGCCCCTCCAGGGGGCGTACCACGGGGCTCCGCCCCCTGGACCCCCGAGCTGGACGGGTGCCGCTGCTCCAGCAGGCGTCCCAGGGGGCTCCGCCCCCTGGACCCCCGGCCTATGCCCAACCACCACCCGACTCGGTGGGCTGGATGGGGACCGCCGCGCTTGCCGCTCGGCTCGGTGGGCCGGGTGGGCGGGGCGGGAGGGCCGGAGGGGTGTGGTCGTAGGGCCTCAGGGACGGGGTGTTGCGCCGGGCAGGGAGCCGGTTGTGTTGTGGCCGGTCGGTCCTGCCCGGGTGTGCCGCGGTGTGCCGCTGGTGTTGTGGCCGGGTGTGGCCGGTGGGGGCGTGGCCGGGTGTGGCCGGTGGGGGTGGGGCCGTGCCGGAGGCGGTGACCCGTCGGGGTGTGGGGGCGCCGCAGCCCGGCCGGGCAGGGGCGCTGGTCGGTCGTCCCTGCCCGGGCGTGGCCGGTGGTGTCGGGGTCAGGGGCCCAGGGGCCCTGGCCGGGGTTATGCCGTGGGGGTGGTGTTGGTTGTCAGGGCTGAAACCAGGGCGGGGGTCACCAGGTCCACCTGCCAGTTGCGGGCGCCCAGGGTGGTGAGGGATGTGGACAGCGTTGTGGGGTCCACGGGCTTGGGGGGTTCCCAGCAGACTCTGCGGACCGTGTCCGGGGAGATCAGGTTCTCCTGGGGCATGTTCAGCTGCTCGGCCAGGGCCGACACCGCCGCGCGCGCCGCGGAGAGGCGGGCCGCGGCCGCCGGGTCCTTGTCGGCCCAGGCGCGCGGTGGCGGCGGGCCCGTCACCGGCTGGCCGGGCTGGGGCAGTTGCGCCTCGGGCAGCGACTTGGCGCGGTCCACCGCGGCCTGCCACTGTTCCAGCTGACGGCGGCCCATGCGGTGCCCGAAACCGGTCAGCGCGGTCAGCGCCTGCACCGTGCCGGGCAGGGTCAGCGCCGCCTCGACGATCGCCGCGTCGCTCAGCACCTTGCCGGGTGACACATCCCGCTTCTGCGCGATCCGGTCCCGGGTCTGCCACAGCTCCCGTACCACCGCCAGCTGTCGGCGTCTGCGTACCTTGTGCATGCCGGACGTACGCCGCCAGGGGTCCTTGCGCGGTTCGGCGGGCGGTGCTGCGGCTATCGCGTCGAACTCCTGGAGCGCCCACTCCAGCTTGCCCTGCCGGTCCAGTTCCTTCTCCAGCGCGTCGCGCAGATCGACGAGGAGTTCCACATCGAGCGCGGCGTAGCGCAGCCAGGGTTCGGGCAGCGGGCGGGAGGACCAGTCGACGGCGGAGTGGCCCTTCTCCAGCACGAAGCCCAGCACGTTCTCGACCATCGCCCCGAGGCCGACCCTCGGGAACCCGGCGAGCCGCCCGGCCAGCTCGGTGTCGAACAGCCGCGTCGGCATCATGCCTATCTCCCGCAGGCACGGCAGATCCTGGGTGGCGGCGTGCAGTACCCACTCGGTGTCGGCCAGCGCCGTCCCGAGCCCGGAGAGGTCGGGGCAGGCCACGGGGTCGATCAGTGCGGTCCCGGCGCCCTCGCGGCGCAGCTGGACCAGATAGGCGCGCTGTCCGTAGCGGTAGCCGGAGGCGCGCTCGGCGTCCACGGCGACCGGGCCGCGGCCCGCGGCGAAGGCGGCGGTCACCTCGGCGAGGGCCGTCTCGTCCGCGACGACGGGCGGAATGCCCTCGCGCGGCTCCAACAGAGGAATCGGCGCCCCCGCAGCAGTAGCTCCGCCTTCGTCCGGAGGGGCGCCTCCGGTGGTTCGCAGTGAAGTGTCTGCTGCGATGTCTTGGGCGTCGGTCACCTGTCAAGGGTATCCATGGACGGACGGCGCCCGCCGACGGAACGTTCCGTCGGCGGGCGCCGGAGGGTCGTAAACCGGACAGGTCCGTGAAACGCCTGGTTCACCCAGGGTGGGGCGGCGAGAACGGCGGGGACAGGGGGGAGGGGGGAGGAGGGAGGGGGAGGGGACGGGTGACTGGGAGGGGGTCAGTGGATGATGCCGGTCCGCAGGGCCACGGCGACCATCCCGGCGCGGTCACCGGTGCCGAGCTTGCGGGCGATACGGGCGAGGTGGCTCTTGACGGTCAGCGCGGACAGGCCCATGGAGACGCCGATCGCCTTGTTCGACTGGCCTTCGGCCACAAGGCGCAGCACCTCGACCTCACGGCCGGACAGCTCGCGGTAGCCGCCCGGGTGGCTCGGGGCACCCGGGGGGCGGCGGTGCATCCGGGCGGCGGCCGAGCCGATGGGGGCGGCGCCCGGCCGGGCGGGGAGCCCGATATTGGTACGGGTGCCGGTGACGACGTAGCCCTTGACACCGCCGGCGAGCGCGTTGCGCACGGCGCCGATGTCGTCCGCGGCCGACAGCGCCAGGCCGTTGGGCCAGCCGGCGGCGCGGGTCTCGGACAGCAGGGTGAGACCGGAGCCGTCGGGGAGATGGACGTCGGCGACGCAGATGTCGCGCGGATTGCCGACGCGGGGACGGGCCTCCGCGATCGACGACGCCTCGATGACGTCGCGGACTCCGAGCGCCCACAGATGCCGGGTGACAGTGGACCTGACCCGCGGGTCGGCCACCACCACCATCGCCGTGGGCTTGTTGGGGCGGTAGGCGACCAGGCTTGCGGGCTGCTCGAGGAGAACGGACACCAGGCCTCCTGGGGTGCGGGACGGGGCCGGCTCATGGGGGGTGAAGCCGGTACGAACCGTGCTTTCAAGGTCACAGTCGTCTTCGGCAGCGAACCCGTGCTCCTTTAGAGAATGATCACGATCCGGTGAGAACATTCCGTGCAATTCGGACGCGCGATCGATCATCCGAAGATCGAATCGGTTCACTCCGGCGGCCATGGGTGACTGAAAGTGCCCGAATGCATCTGAATCGACAAAGTGACCAAAGTGGTCGGTGGTGTCACCGAGGACGGTGACGGAGGATCGCGGAGGACGCGACGGGGGATCACGGAGGACGGAAACGGAGGATCACGGAGGACGGCGACGGAGGATCACGGGTGCGGCCAGGGGTGCGGCCGTCGCCGGTCGTGGCGCCGCCGGTGCGTACGGCGGGCGGGTCAGCGGGACTGCGGTCCCCTGCGCTGCGGCAGCGTCACCACCGAGGCGTCCCCGGGCGCGGCCGGGGGCAGCCCGCCGACCTGCGCCAGCAGATCGCACCAGGAGGCGAGATGCGCCGCCGTGTCCGGGATGCCGCCCAGGTTCTCGCGAGGCGTCCAGGATGCCCGGATCTCGATCTGCGAGGCGGCGGGGCGGGCTGCGAGGCCGCCGAAGTAGTGGGAGCTGGCCCGGGTGACGGTGCCGCTCGGCTCGCCGAAGGCGAGACCGCGGGCCTGGAGCGCGCCGGTCAGCCACGACCAGCACACGTCGGGCAGCAGCGGATCCGCGGCCATCTCGGCCTCCAGCTCCGCACGCACCAGCGTGACCAGGCGGAACGTGCCCTGCCAGGCGTCGTGCCCGGCCGGGTCGTGCAGCAGGATCAGCCGGCCGTCCGCGAGTTCCTGGTCACCGTCCACGACCGCCGCCTCCAGGGAGTGCGCGAAAGGGGCCAGCCGCTGCGGCGGACGTACCGTCTCCACCTCCACCTGGGGCCGCAGCCGCGCGGTACGCAGCGCGTCGACGGCGGCCCGGAAGGCCGGCGGAGCGGTCCTGGTGTCGTACAGGTCCTCCTCCTTCGCGTCGTCCATTCCGTCAGTGCCGTCCGACAGTCGTCCCTGAGCCGCAGCCATGCGGGGAAGAGTAAAGGGAACAGACCCCGTGCGCAGGGCAAGACACCCCACCGGTGTGACGCCGTGCGAGACTTGCCGCTGTGAGTGCCAACGCAAGCCCTTCGGGCCAGCAGCCGACAGCGACGTACGACTCCGCGTTCCTCAGGGCGTGCCGGCGCGAACCCGTGCCGCACACTCCGGTGTGGTTCATGCGGCAGGCCGGCCGCTCGCTGCCCGAGTACCGCAAGGTGCGCGAGGGCGTCCCGATGCTCGAGTCCTGTATGCGGCCCGAGCTGGTCACCGAGATCACGCTGCAGCCGGTACGGCGGCACAACGTGGACGCGGCGATCTACTTCAGCGACATCGTCGTACCGCTCAAGGCCATCGGCATCGCCCTCGACATCAAGCCCGGTGTCGGCCCGGTCGTCGAGGAGCCGGTGCGCACCCGCGCCGACCTGGCCCGGCTGCGCGACCTCACCCCCGAGGACGTCTCCTACGTCACCGAGGCCGTCGGCCTGCTCACCCGCGAGCTCGGCGCCACCCCGCTGATCGGTTTCGCCGGCGCCCCCTTCACCCTCGCGAGCTATCTCGTCGAGGGCGGGCCGTCCCGTACGTACGAGAACGCCAAGGCGATGATGTACGGCGACCCCGAGCTGTGGGCCGACCTGCTCGACCGCCTCGCCGACATCACCGCCGCCTTCCTCAAGGTGCAGATCGAGGCGGGCGCGAGCGCCGTGCAGCTCTTCGACTCCTGGGCCGGAGCCCTCGCCCCCGCCGACTACCGGCACTCGGTGCTGCCCGCCTCGGCGAAGGTGTTCGACGCCGTCGCCGGGTACGGCGTGCCGCGCATCCACTTCGGCGTGGGCACCGGTGAACTGCTGAAGCTCATGGGCGAGGCGGGCGCGGACGTCGTCGGCGTCGACTGGCGCGTCCCGCTCGACGAGGCCGCGCGCCGGGTCGGCCCCGGCAAGGCGCTCCAGGGCAACCTGGATCCGACGGTCCTGTTCGCCGGCAAGGAGGCCGTCGAGGCCAAGACCCGCGAGGTGCTCGACGCCGCCGCCGGTCTCGAAGGCGATGTCGGTCATGTGTTCAACCTCGGGCACGGTGTGATGCCGTCCACCGACCCGGACGCACTGACCCGGCTGGTCGAGTACGTCCACACCCGGACCGCTCACTGAGCCTGCCCGCTGTTCACCGCTTCACCACGTGTACCGGGTCCGCGCCCGTCTGCCGAACAGCAGGCGGGGCGGTTCCGGGGGCGGCGGGGTGCCCGCCTTCAGCGGCCACGCCAGCAGCATGCCCGCCAGGAAGCCGAAGACATGCGCCAGGTACGCCACCGTGCCGACGGTGGACACGCCTCCGCCGGACGAGTAGACCGCCTGGAGCACGAACCAGAAGCCCAGCACCAGCCACGCCGGGAGCCTCAGCGGCAGGAACACCAGGAACGGCACCAGCACCCACACCCTGGCCCTCGGGAACAGCACCAGATAGGCGCCCAGCACTCCGGCGATCGCCCCGGACGCGCCGATCAGCGGGTCGGCCGAGTTCGCGTTCAGCACGGCGAAGCCGTATCCGGCCGCGTAGCCGCAGACGACGTAGAACAACAGGTACCGCACATGCCCCATGCGGTCCTCGACGTTGTTGCCGAAGATGATCAGGAACAGCATGTTCCCCAGCAGATGCAGCCAGCTCCCGTGCAGGAACATCGCCGTGAAGACGGACAGCGGCGGGGACTTGTCGTAGCCCGGCGCGCCCACCACGCAGCCCGCGGCGCCCTGCGGGGTGAGCCCGACCTGGCCGGTGGGCACCAGGTGCGGCATCCGCTGGTGGATCAGTTCCCTCGGCACCGCGGCCCATTGGTCCAGGAAGGCGTGCAGATGGCACAGCTGGGAGAGGCTGCTGCCGCCCGCCACGGAGCCGATGACGCCGGGCGTGACCAGGAACACCAGGACGTTCGCTGCGACGAGCGCGTACGTCACGTACGGGGTGCGGCGGACCGGGTTCACGTCATGAACAGGGATGACCACACAGAAGTAGTGCCCCCGATGTGCACGCCGAACCGGTGAACGCGACCGGCGGCGGCTGCGTATGACTTCTCAACCGCCCGCGGTGCAGGGGAAGGCGTGTCGCGGGGACGACGTGAGGAAACCGGCGATGACCGAGCGAGTTGCTCCACCGATCCACGCGCTGCCCGACGGCGAGGCGGAGATCGCCCTTGTGATCCATCTGCCCTGGGAGGACGTGGCCCGCCTGGGCCAGGAGGCGGCGCGGCTGGCCTCGCAGACCCAGCGTCCGGTCACTCTCGACGAGGCGGTCAGCCACCGGCTGCGGTCCCTGCGGGCCTCCGCCGCCCACGCCCGTCCCACCACGACGGACACTTCAGTGACCCCGCCCCAGACGGCCTCCGTCTCCTCCCTCCCACCCCGTCCCCCGGCGGAACAGGCCCGACAGGTCATCGAGCGCATCAACGGCAGCAGCACGGCGTAGCCTGCCCGGCGGGTCGACGGCTCCGGGCGCGGCCCGGTTGCCTGCTGTGCCGTGCCGGACGCGGTCGGGTTTTCGCCCCCGCCGGGTCAGAGCGCGGAGGCGCGGAGCTTCGCGGCTGCCTTGCGCGCTGCGACCAGGATCGGGTCCCAGACCGGGGAGAAGGGCGGGGCATAACCGAGGTCCAGGGACGTCATCTGTTCCACCGTCATACCCGCCGTGAGGGCTACCGCCGCGATGTCGACGCGCTTGGCCGCGCCCTCTCTGCCCACGATCTGAACGCCCAGGAGCCGGCCGGTGCGGCGTTCGGCAAGCATCTTCACCGTCATGGGGGACGCGCCGGGGTAGTACCCCGCGCGGCTGGTCGACTCGATGGTGACCGTCTCGTAGCGCAGACCCACGCGGCGGGCGTCCTTCTCCCGCAGGCCCGTGCGGGCGATCTCCAGGTCGCAGACCTTGCTGACCGCCGTCCCGACCACCCCCGGGAACGTCGCGTAACCGCCGCCCACATTGGTGCCGATCACCTGCCCGTGCTTGTTGGCGTGCGTGCCCAGCGCGATGTGCCGTTCCTGGCCGGAGACCAGGTCCAGTACCTCCACGCAGTCCCCGCCCGCCCAGATGTCCGTATGGCCGCGCACCCGCATTGCCCGGTCCGTCAGCAAGCCTCCGTGGTCGCCCAGTGGAAGACCCGCCGCGCGCGCGAGCGAGGTCTCCGGTCGTACGCCGATGCCCAGCACCACCACGTCCGCCGGGTACTCGGTGTCCTCCGTGGCCACCGCCCGTACCCTGCCGTCGTCCCCGGTGAGCACCTTGGTGACCTCGGCATCGTCGACCATGGTGATGCCCAGGCCCGTCATCGCCGTGTGGACCAGGCGGCCCATGTCCGGGTCGAGCGTCGCCATGGGCTCGCTGCCGCTGTTGACGACCGTCACCTCGTAACCCCGGTTGATCAGCGCCTCGGCCATCTCCACGCCGATGTAGCCCGCGCCGACGACCACCGCGCGGCGGCCCTGCGAGCGGCTCAGCGTGTCGAGCAGCGCCTGACCGTCGTCCAGGGTCTGCACGCCGTGCACCCCGGGGGCGTCCGCGCCGGGCATCTCCGGGCGGACCGGCCGTGCCCCGGTCGCGATCACCAGCTTGTCGTACGACGTCCACGACTCCGCCCCGGAATCGACGTCACGCGCGCGTACCCGGCGCCCCGCCACATCGATCTCGGTGACCTCGGTGCGCATCCGCAGATCGATCCCGCGCGCGCGGTGCTCCTCGGGCGTACGGGCGATGAGCTGCTCCGGCTCGGGCACGTCGCCGCCCACCCAGTACGGGATCCCGCACGCCGAGTACGACGTGAAGTGACCGCGCTCGAACGCCACGATCTCCAGCTCGTCGGGGCCGCGCAGCCGCCGGGCCTGCGACGCCGCGGACATGCCCGCGGCGTCGCCACCGATCACCACCATCCGCTCCCGGCCGTCCGTACCCATACCCGTACCCGGGCCCGTTCCCGTCGCGGTGCTCGCGCTCGCGCTCGTGTTCGCGCTCGTGTCCATGGCCATGTGAACACGCTACGGGTGTACGGCATTTCGGGCCCGGTGCGGCCGTTCCCTGGCAGCCCTCGTCCGTCAGTCCTCGTCGACCGTGTGCTCGTCCGCCGAGCGGTACTGCGGCAGCGAGCCCTGTGCGGGGACCGCGGGACCGGCCGGAGTGGCCGGAGTGACCGGCGTGGCCGGGCGGTGGCCCCGGCGGGGCCGTACCAGGCGCAGCCACACGACCGCAAGCAGCGCCGCCACCGCGGCGAACGGCAGGACCGCGCCGATGGCGAGGACGATCCAGCGCACCACCGTCAGGAAGACGTGCCAGCCGCCCGAGAGGGCGTCGATGAAGCCGGGGGTGTCGTCCTTCGCGGCCTTCTTCACCGGGGTCTCGGTCAGCGTCAGCGTGATGGTGGCGAGACCCACCTGGTCCTTGAGGGACGCCTGCTGGGCGAGCAGCGCCTCCAGATCGGACTCGCGGCTGCTCAGCTCGCCCTCCAGCGTGACCACGTCGCTCAGCTTGGTCGCCCGGTCCATCAGCTCGCGCACCCGGGCCACGCTGGCGCGCGCCGACTTCACCCGGCTGTCGACGTCGACGACCTGGTCGGTGACGTCCTGCGCCTTCGCCGTGCGCTCGAGCAGCTTGCCGCTGCCCTGGAGGTCGGCGAGGACCTTGTCGTAGCGATCGGTGGGGACGCGCAGCACGACACGCGTGCGCTCGTGTCCCCGGGTGTCACGGGTGGTGGATTCGTCGCCGATGTAGCCGCCCGCGTTCTCGGCGGTGGTGCGGGCGTCGTCCAGGGCCTTGGGTACGTCCTTGACCTGCACGGTCAGGGAGGCGGTGCGGATGATGCTGGCCGCGTTGAGCTTGGGCGTCTGCGACGTCCCGGAGCGCGTGCCCGAGGCGGCGCCCGAACCGCCGCTCTTGGCGTCACCGGCGCCGTACTGCGCGCCCTTGCCCGCGCTGTCCGCGGCGGCCTTGTCGGCGGAGGAGGCGGAGGAGCCGCCGGAGCTGCTGCACCCGGTGAGCGCGAGCGAGGCCGCGGCCAGCAGCGCGGCGAGCGCGAGCACGGGTCGGCGTACGGTGCGTACGGCGTGGACGGGGTGCATGGGGTGCGCGGGGTCCGCGGAGCCCGGTGCGGCGGTCTGTCGTGTC
The DNA here is from genome assembly GCF_054729195.1 of Streptomyces sp. YIM S03343. Lineage (NCBI taxonomy): Bacteria > Bacillati > Actinomycetota > Actinomycetes > Kitasatosporales > Streptomycetaceae > Streptomyces > Streptomyces sp. YIM S03343. The sequence continues at coordinate 2,091,586 of NZ_JBPUKX010000001.1, read as the reverse complement.
TGTCGTGGGTGCATGGCTGATCCCCCCGAAGGTCGATGTCGACGGACGCTCCTTCGACGCCCGGACCAGGAGAAACGTTGGCGCGAATTGGTTCCGAAGCGGTCACGATCACATCGCGACCAGGGCCACAAGGCCCTGGCACGGGTGTCAGTGGGATCTGAGAGGGTGGAGCCCATGAGCGGAACAGGCGGAACAGGTACGGGTACCCACCATGTGGTCGTTGTCGGAGCGGGCATCGCGGGTCTTGCCGCGGCCCACCGGCTGCTGGAGCGCGGCGCGCGCGTGACGGTGCTGGAGGCTTCGGAACGGGTCGGCGGCAAGCTGCTGCCCGGCGAACTGGCGGGCGCCCGTGTCGACCTGGGCGCCGAGTCGATGCTGGCGAAGCGGCCGGAGGCCGTCGGCCTCGCGCGCGAGGTGGGCCTCGCCGACCGGCTCCAGGCACCCGCCACCGCGTCCGCGACGATCTGGACCCGGGGCGCCCTGCGCCCCATGCCCCGCGGCCATGTGATGGGCGTCCCCGGCACCGCCGCCGCCCTGTCCGGCGTGCTGTCCGACGAGGGCCTGCGCCGTATCGAGCAGGACGCCGACCTGCCCCGCACCGAGGTCGGCGACGACGTGGCGGTCGGGGAGTACGTGGCGGCCCGCGTCGGCCGTGAGGTCGTCGACCGGCTGGTGGAACCCATGCTCGGCGGGGTCTACGCGGGCGACGCCTACCGCATCTCGATGCGCTCCGCCGTCCCCCAGCTCTACCAGGCGGCCCGCACCCACGACTCGCTGACCGAGGCCGTCCGCGAGATCCAGGCCAAGGTGGCCGCGGCCCAGCAGCCCGGTCAGCAGCCGGGCCCGGTGTTCCTCGGCATCGAGGGCGGCGTCGGCAGTCTCCCGCTCGCCGTGGCCGAGTCCGTGCGCGCGCGGGGCGGCGAGATCGTCACCGACGCGCCCGCCACCGGACTGCGCCGCGAGACGAACGGCTGGAGCGTCACCGCGGGCGACCGCGTCCTCACCGCCGACGCCGTCGTCGTCGCCGTACCCGCCCCGGCCGCCGCCAGGCTGCTGCGCGCCGAGGCCCCGGGCGCCGCCGCCGAGCTGGCCGCCGTGGAGTACGCGTCGATGGCCCTGGTCACCCTCGCCTACCGCAGCAGCGAGGTCGACCTGCCCGGGGGCAGCGGCTTCCTGGTCCCGCCGGTCGACGGCCACACCATCAAGGCGTCCACCTTCGCCTCCCGCAAGTGGGGCTGGATCGCCGAGCAGAACCCGGACGTGACGGTGCTGCGCGCCTCCTTGGGCCGCTACGGCGAGACGGCGGTCCTGGAGCGCGACGACACCGGCCTGGTCGATGTCTCGCGGCACGACCTGCGCGCGGCCACCGGCCTGGACGCCACGCCGATCGACACCCGCGTCACCCGCTGGGACGACGGCCTGCCTCAGTACCCCGTCGGCCACTACGCGCGCGTGGCCCGCATCCGTGAGCACGTGGCGAAGCTCCCGGGCCTCGACGTGTGCGGCGCGCAGTACGACGGGGTCGGCATCCCGGCGTGCATCGCGAGCGCATACAGCGCGGTGGAGCGGCTCGAAGCAGACCTCGGCGGCGGACCGCGCCCCGACGCCGACCCGGTGCAGACCGCCTGAGGGCGAGCGGGAGAATGAGTGCATGAGTGACGACGTCCCCACCACCGAGTCCGGCAGGGTCCCCAACAAGGGCAAGCTGGCCAAGGACCTCAACGAGGTCATCCGCTACACCATGTGGTCCGTCTTCAAGCTGAAGGACGTGCTGCCCGAGGACCGCGCCGGATATGCCGAAGAGGTCCAGGAGCTGTTCGGGCAGCTCGCCGCGAAGGAAGTGACGGTCCGCGGCACGTACGACATCTCGGGGCTGCGTGCCGACGCCGACCTGATGATCTGGTGGCACGCGGAGACCAGCGAGCAGCTCCAGGAGGCGTACAACCTCTTCCGCCGCACCCGGCTCGGCCGCACGCTGGAGCCGGTCTGGTCGAACATGGCGCTGCACCGCCCGGCCGAGTTCAACCGCTCGCACATCCCGGCGTTCCTCGCCGACGAGACGCCCCGCAACTATGTGAGCGTCTACCCCTTCGTCCGCTCCTACGACTGGTACGTGCTGCCCGACGAGGACCGCCGCCGGATGCTCGCCGACCACGGCAAGATGGCCCGCGGCTTCCCGGACGTGCGCGCCAACACGGTCGCCGCGTTCGCGCTCGGCGACTACGAGTGGATGCTGGCCTTCGAGGCCGACGAGCTGTACCGCATCGTCGACCTCATGCGTCATCTGCGGGGCTCCGAGGCCCGGATGCATGTCCGTGAGGAGGTCCCGTTCTTCACGGGCCGCCGCAAGGACATCGCCGAGCTGGTCGCGGATCTCGCCTAGGGCCTGTCCGGCGGATCAAGTCGGAGGAAACCGACGGTACCCATCGGCCCAGGTGAGCGGGGGCTGGTGCGTGCAGCTGCAAGGCGGAGGAGGGAGTCGACGCGGAGCGTCGGCGAGTGACGACAACGCTGCAGATGTGCGTGCCAGCCCCGCGTCTCCGGCATGATCCGCCGGACAGGCCCTAGCGGTTCGACACGTCCGGCGTGCCGGTCGGCCCGCTCCGTGCCAGGTTCTGCGGGAGTCCCTGGCACAGGAGCGGCCGTCCGGCACGCCGGCTTTTTCCTTGCCGGGTCGCCTGTGGGGCCGCCACCGAAGACGCTCCCGCTGATCAAGCATGACGATTATTTGAATTACAAACCATCCGCGATCCTGCAGGGGCCGGAATCAGATCCTCCCTCGGTCCGTGCGACGGTGCGAATATCTGACGCTTGTATGCCTGGCGCTGGGGACGTCGGCGGGCCCGTCCTGTCCGCAGGGCCTTGGTGAGTTCACGGCGGAGTTCTCCGCGGCCTTGGACGTAGAGCGCCTGGTAGATCGTCTCGTGTGTCACGCGACGGACGTGTCACCTGGGTGCACCAGAGCAAGTACGCTTCCCCGCTCTGCCTCGTCGGCGCCATGCTGTGCGACCTGACGAACCTCACCGGCTACTACGGCACGTACAAATAACCGTCCGGCATGAGGAACGGCCCGGACCGCCTCGGGTTTCAGCGACGGCGCAACGGGCGCGACACGTTCGGCCGGTACAAGGCGGCACCACCGGTCATCGCGGTGGTGCCGTCCCTCGTTGACGGACCCGAGCCTCCTGTCTGACGACGTCGCCGACAAGACTCTCAGCAGTCTTCTAGGCGAAGACCTTCTTCCAGGCCAGCCCACCGAAGACGAACACGAAGAAGACATAGCCGGTATACAGGGCCCAGATCAGCAGCATCCCGCCCCACTCGCCCCACGTCGCGGCCACACCCATCACGGTGAACAGCGCCAGAAGAGCAAACGCCAGGCCCGCTCCCGGCCAGAAGTCGGAGCGCAGACCGTCATAGCGCCGGAAGACCGCCACCGTGCCGACGACCTCACCGACCAGCAGCAGCGGCACCAGCGCCATCCGGGTGCCGAACGTCAGGAACAGCCCGTCCGACTCCGTCGAGAACCCCCACAGCGTGGTCGCCGCTGTAGCGAGCAGCCACGGCACCACGGCCACCCAGACGACCAGTGGGAGCATCACACGCCTGACCGGCAGCACACCGCACCCCCGAACAGCATCGATCACGAAACCCACACTACTGTCGGCCCCCGCGCTCCCGGCATCCGCCCCCAACCACAACCCAAGGGGCCCGGAGGCGACCCAGGACTCCGGCCACCAAGATCCACCTGGCTTGCGAACAAGGCCAGCGGCCGCTGTCCCTGCTGGTCACCGCACGCCGGCGTGGTGACAGCCCGCAGTTGCCGCCGCGGGAACGACCTAGGTCCTGTCTGGAGTTCGGATCACGACTGCGGTGCGATGCTGCGGAGCCAGAGCATCGCACCGCACAGATGCAGTCCGGCCTCGTAGCTCTCCGGGGTCTTGTCGAAGCGGAACGCGATGCCTCGCCAGTTCCGCAGCCGGTTGATGCACCGCTCCACGGTGTTGCGCTCGGTGTACAAGGCCGCGTCGTGGCTGACCGGGCGACCGCCCTTCGAACCGCGCTTCTTCCGGTTGGCGGCCTGGTCCACCTTCTCCGGGATCACCGCCCGGATTCCACGACGCCGCAGGTAGCGGCGGTTACGGCGGCTGGAGTAAGCCTTGTCCGCGGCCACTGCGTCCGGTCGGGTCCGGGGACGCCCGACCGGCCCGCGCACCTTCACCCGCTCCAGGACCGGGACGAACTGCGGGCTGTCGCCGGCCTGTCCGGGGGTGAGCACAAACGCCAGCGGACGGCAGCGCCGGTCGGCCGCCAGGTGAATCTTGCTGGTCAGCCCTCCCCGGGAACGCCCCAGTTGTGCGGCCTTCAGACGGGCCCGGTGCCGTCGGCGGGCCCGTCGCCGCTCAGCGCCCGCGTCGTCCTCGCACTGTCCGTCCTGCGGCTGTTGTCCCTCCACGGCGCCCCCTTTTCGGACTCGGCGGCCGCTTCCAGGGCCGCCAACTGCTCGGGTTCCAGTGCCATCCCGGCGGCGTGGTGGTGCGCCCGTGCTGTCGCCGAGTCCACGCTGACCAGGCCCAGGTCCGCCTGACCCCGGTCAGCGGCCTCGGCGATCACCGCCTCCATCAGGTGCTGGAAGACGCCCTGCGTCGCCCAGATCCGGAAGCGGTCGTACGCGCTCTGCCAGGGCCCGAACTCGCTGGGCAGGTCGCGCCAGGGACTGCCCGTGCGGAACCGCCACATCACCGCGTTGAAGTGTTTCCGCAGGTCGGGGATGGGCCCGACTGCGGCGATCGGAAGGTGGGGCTCGATCAGGGCCCACTGCTCGTCGGTGAGATCGCCTCGCGCCATGGCCGATGGCCTATCAAGGAGGGACCCCATGACGCAGGCGATCTACCGAACTCGTGATCCGGACTCCAGACAGGACCTAGGCCGTGGCCGCCGGGCTGGACGCAGAGATCGCCTGGCGGTTCCTTCCGGGCCCGTCCGTCGCGGCGGGGTTCCTGCGGCGTGCGGGTGGGCCTGACAGACTGTGGAGTCGACGTTGACCTCCCACGTGATCAGCCCTGCCGCGTCCGCCCGGGCTTGCAGTCCGGTCAGCAGCACGGCCCAGGTGCCGTCGCGTTGCAAATCCCTCCACGGAGCACCTGGCCGCATTCGCCGGCGGATCCCGTCGATCAGCTTCCTCCGGCCAACCGGCGGCCGCCCCGACACCGCGTCCGGCAACAACGGCTCCAGCAAGGACCACTGCTCGTCAGAAAGATCCCCTCGTCCCACACCGAAATCATCACGACGCGAGACAAAGGGATCGAGGCACTTTCAGAACACGGCCTAGTCCCGCCAGTGCGGCTGGTCGCGGTGGGCGAAGGCCGCGCGGAGTTCGGGTTCGCCGATCGCGCGGACGCCGCGGACCGCGACGGACGTGAGGTCCGTACGGCCGTCGCGCGCGGGGCGGGACCCGCGGCGCATCAGCGAGCCCAGCAGCCGCTGACCGGCCGGTGAGGCCCAGCGGGTGTACGGGTGCACCTCGAACCGGGCTATGACCAGACAGCTCAGCGTCAGCGCGAGAGGCAGCGCGAACCACAGCGCGACCAGGTTCCGCGACAGATCCGTCGGGGCGGGCGTGAGCAGCGCGGCGGTGCCCAGCGCCACCACCGCCAGCGCGGCGATCCGCACCTGGCGCACCCCGGACGCGACCGTCGTACGGTCCCCGTCCGGCACGGCGAGGCCCTCCCGCACCAGCCGGTCGCCCAGCCCCTGTACGGCGTCACCGGCGGCCGCCGTCTCCCGCACCGGGGCTATGCGGGACTGGCCCTCCGGGCCGATCGCCCCTATCACCGTGCGCTCCATGTCGTCCCGGCCGCGCGGGTCGACGACCGTCGCCCAGCCCGTGTGGGCGAGCAGCAGCCGTTGCTGGCGCGCCATGGAGACCAGGGTGAGATCGGCGACCCGGCCCGGTCCGCCGGACAGGAACGCGGCCTCGTAGAGCGTCAGATCGTGGGCGGCGCCCGCGGCGACGAGCGCCGCGTACTCCGTGTCCACGGACGCCGCGCGTACGGCGGCCAGACACAGCCTGGTGCATGCGATGCCCGCGACGGCCCAGGCCAGCAGCAGGAGAAGGACCCAGAACATGCCAATTTTCTATGCCAAAGGCGCAGTCGCGCGCCATGCCGGGGGTAGGAATCAGGACGCGCTGTTGTGGGTTTGTGACGTTCCGCTCGGCCCGCAGCTCAGGGTGAGGGGCAGGGTCAGGGCGTCGGGGGCGGGGCGGTGGCGGCGGGCGGCAGCGACCAACCGGTGCCGAGGCTGCCCGCCGGGGCGACGGGGACGGCCGGGGAGGGGTCGGCGACGGGCGCCGGGGGCACCGAGGCGGGGGAGGTGGGGGTGGGGCTCGCCGCCAGGTCCCGGGCGAGCGCGTCGAAGTCGACGAACCCCGTGCCCTCCAGCATCCTGATGTGGTCCAGCACGGTCGTGTTCGCGTCGTCCGCCAGCGCGCGGACCAGGGTGTTGCGGGTGCTCGCACGGACATCGGCGACGAGCGAGAAGACCCTGCCGTGCGCCAGCCGCAGCAGGTTGGCGAACTCCCGGTCGAAATCCTCGCCCTGAGCGGTGTTCAGGGTGCTCAGCCACTGCTTCTGCTGCTCGGTGGGCTGGTCGGGGAGGGGCAGGCTGAGCTTGGCGGCGACGTCACGGACGCGTTCGTCCAGGAAGGTGTGCCCGTCGATCAGATGCTGCCCTGCGACCCGTACGGCGTCGGTGGTGCCCTTCTCCTCTGCCTGCCGCCCCGCGGGCAGCTCCCACAGCCCGGCCAGCCGCACCTTGGCGATGAAGTCCCGGTCCGCCACCGACAGCGGGCCGTACGGCGTCGACACCGAACGGTCGCTGAGCACCTCGGCGTCGTTCACACCCGGGCCGGACCGGTCGGAGTACGACCAGACCGGGTAGATCAGCGCGGCCAGCGTGGCCGCCAGGCCGGTGATGATGAGCCCGGTGCCGCTGAAGATGCCCCGGCCCTTGACGGGGGGTCTGGGTCGCATGGTGCCTCCTGCCCACGCCGCACGCGAGGACGCCTGCGGGGTGCGGGAGGACGCATATTACCGGGGAGTTCTCCGGGGGCGGTGGGGCGGGTGCGGGGAGCGGCCGGTGGTGCGTGTGCGGTGAGTTCTCGGGGGCGTGCGGCTGTGGAACGCCTCCGCCCGGCCACCGGTCGGCCGGGGAGTGTACGGCCGGCCGATGGGCGCGTCTGCCGCCCGGCTCAGCGGCGCAGCAGGACCCGGCGGGCCGTCCGGGCCAGACGTGTCGTACGGCGGCCGGAGCGTGGCACCGGGCCGCTGCGTTCCAGCCACCACTCCCGCAGCTCCCGTCGGGCCGCGCCCGCTTCGAGCGTGCCGCCGGTCAGCAGGTGCTCGGCGAAGTCCAGTGCGTCACGCCGGTAGCCGCCGGTCATCGGGTGGCCGTGGGCGTAGTCCAGGAAGGCCGGCCGGTAACCGGCGCCGAGGATGCCGGGCAGTTCCGAGGCGATCTTCGCCACCACGTCGGCCCGTTTGGCGGCCAGCGCCCGGGACTGCACCCGCAGCCGCGCCCGGTCGAAGCCCTCGGGCGCGGGCGTCCCGGCGACGAGAGCCGACAGCAGGGCGGTCTGTGCGAGGGCGAGACGCTGACGGGCGGCGGGAGCGGAGCCGGGCTCGGAGGCGGACTGGGAGTCCGGAGCGGAGCCGGAGCCGGAGTCGGGCTCGGAGGCAGACTGGGAGTCCGGAGCGGTGGTCACGGCGACTGCCGTGCGCGCGGCGCGCGAGAGCTCCGGCGGGCGTGCCTGCACGCGCCGCCGCCTCACGCTCCCCTTCACCACCGCACCCCGTATCGCCGTCAGTTCCCGTTGCAGTGCGGCCGGTTCGGGGAAGTTGTCGTCCCGTTCCAGGAGAACTCCGGGCGGTGCGGTGCGGGAGGCCAGGTCGGTGAGGATCGCGAGGACCGGTACCGGGACGGGGTGGGCGTGGCTGTCGTGCCAGACGCCGTCCCGCTCGACGCCGCCCGCGACATGGACGTAGGCGAGGGCCTCCAGGGGAAGCGCGGCGAGCGCCTCGGCCGGGACCTCGCCCCGGTTGACGTGGTTGGTGTGCAGGTTGGCGACGTCGATGAGGAGCTGTACGCCGGTGCGGTCGGCCAGCTCGTACAGGAACTGGCCCTCGGTCAGCTCGTCGCCGGGCCAGGCGATCAGCGCGGCGATGTTCTCGACGGCGAGCGGTACGGGCAGCGCGTCCTGGGCGGCGCGGATGTTCGCGCACAGCACGTCGAGGGCGTCGCGGGTGCGCGGCACGGGAAGCAGATGGCCCGCCTCCAGGCCGGGCGAGGCGGTGAGCGGGCCGCCCGCCCGTACGAAGGCGATGTGCTCGGTGACCAGGGGCGAGCCGAGGGCCAAGGCCCGCTCGGCGAGAGCGGTCAGCCGCCGTTCGTCCGGGGGTTCGGCGCCGCCGAGACCAAGGGAGACGCCGTGCGGGACCACGGTGACCCCGCGGGCGCGCAGTCGCAGCAGGGACTCGGGGAGGTGACCGGGGCACACGTTCTCCGCGACGACCTCGACCCAGTCGATGCCCGCCATCTCCTCCACGGCGTCCGCGATCTCCGGTCGCCAGCCGATCCCCGTCCCCAGCGGCACCGGCACCGGCATCGGCTTCGGTGCCAGCGTGCCCGCAGCTGCCGCCGTCCTAGGCGTCGGCGCCGCAACCGTCCTGGCCGTCGCCGCGGCCGTCTCCCCTGTCGCCACAGTCCCGGCTGTTGCCGCCTCTCCCGTCGCCACCGCCATGGGTGTCGCCTCCCCCGATGTCCGCATGGTCCGTCCCCCTTCGGCGCCTTTCGGCACCGTAGTCCGTTCCGGCGTTAGGGCCTGTCTGGGGTTGTGATCTGGATCAGGGAGCGCGGCGTGGTGCGTGCGATCGCAAGGCGCCGGAAGGTCCTCGTAGCGGAGCTACTAGGACCTTCCGGCAACGCGGCCGGGGGTACCCCCTGCTCGAAGAGCTTGGGGGAGTGCGTGCCACGCCCCGCGAGCCCAGATCACAACCCCAGACAGGCCCTAGGGGGGTATGGCCCGGGTAGCGGCGCGTGAATCCATGGCCGCGGGTCTTCAGAGCAACATTTGAGGTTCGGTCAGAGCGGCAGCGCCGGATGCTCCGCGACGACCGTGCAGCTGCCCGGGACGACCTCGGTGAACCCCGCGTCCCGCACCAGCGGCAGCCCGCTGCGGGTCAGCCGCTCCCAGTGGGCCGGGTCGGCGGGGCGCACGGCGAGCGGGAAACCGGCGTCCCGCCAGGCCGTCCGCTCCCGGTCCGGCAGTGCCCACCAAGCGAGCTGGGCCGCGTGCCCGGCCTGGGCCATGGCCTTGCCCGCCGACATCTCCAGCCCGGGGTTCAGCCACAGCACCGGCACGTTCGGCCCGGCGGCGGCAGGCGGCTCGGGGTCGTCGAGGTCGGTGCCGGAGACCTGGAGCTTCGCCAGCTCCTTGGGCCACCCGTCGAGCGGCACCGGCGGGAACACCCGCACCTCGGCCGACTCCCCGGTGACGGTGATCCCGGGCAGGGTGGAGGCCCGCCGCCACTCGGCGCCCCGGGCCCGCCGTACGACCTTGCGGATCCGCCCGTCCTGCCAGTCCCGCACCAGCTCTGCCCACTCCCCGTCCCCGGTTGCGCGCGGGTCGGTCAGCAGCGCCAGCACCGCGCGTGCGGCGGTCTCCAGGGCGTCGGTGCGGGCGGGCGGGGCGTCCCGCTCGATCCGTACCACCAGCGGCAGCGCGAACTGCGGTGCCTCGTCGCGGGCGGTGGGCTCGATCTGGAAGGGACTCTCGCCGGAGGGCGGAGTGTGCAGAGTGTCCGGGGCGTCCGGGGTGTCCCGGGTGTTCGGCGTTTCAGGGCTCACGGTCGTGTCCGTCGCATCAGGGCTCACGCCCGCCAACCCTACAAACCGCTCACCCCGAGCAAGCGGTCCGCTCCGCCTCCCGCCACTCGCACACGGGGCACAACGTGATCCCCTTGTACGACTGCGGATACTCGGTCGGCTCCCGGCACAGCACGCACTCCGCATACGGCGGGCCGTCGGCCTTCGGGGGCCGTACCGCCTCGATGGTGCAGTAGTCGTCCTCGCTCATCTCTTCAGACTACGGCGGTCACCGGCGCGGTCACCGGCGGGCGCCCGCGGCGGCGATCAGCTCGGACACCTTCACGAACCGGTAGCCCTTCGCCCGCAGCGCGGGCACGATCGTCCGTACGGCGCGCTCGGTCGCCGGGGCCGCGCTGCGGGTGCAGTGCATGACGACCACGGACCCCGGCCGGACCCCGTCCAGCACGTTGCGGGCCACGGCGTCGGCGTCCGTGGCGAAGGGGTCCCCGCTCACCACGTCCCACTGCACCACCGCGTTGACCCCGGTGCCGCTCAGCGCCCGCAGCGCCGACCGGTCGTAACAGCCGCCGGGGAAGCGGAAGTACGGCATCGGGTGCGGCACCCCTGCCGCCCGCAGCGCGGTGTACGCCCGCTCCACATCGCTCCGCATCCGCTGCTGGGCCAGGACCGGCAGCCCGTAGCAGTCGGCGGTGAAGGCGTAGTGGCTGTAGGAGTGGTTGGCCACCTCGAAGAGCGGGTCGGTGCCGAGGGAGCGGGCCTCGGCCGGGTACTGCTCGGCCCACCGGCCGGTCATGAACACGGTGGCCGGAACCTTCAGCCTGCGCAGGGTGGCGATGAGCGCCGGGTTGTCGAAACGCTCGCCCGCCGCGGCGCGCGGGCCCTCGTCGGCGGTCATGTCGGCGTCGAAGGTGAGGGCGACGACCTTGCCGACGGTGCGCGGGCCGTTGCGGAACACCGGCGTCAGTCCGGACGGGCCGGGGGCGAGGGTGGGGACGGGGGAACTGGAGGGGGACGGCGAGGGGGACGGCGAGGCGGAGGGGGAAGCGGAGGGGTGTGCCGGGGCGGGGTGGGCGGCGTGGGCGGGGCGGGTCGCCTGGGTTGCTCGGGGGGTGCTGCAGGCCGTCAGGGCTGTGCCGAGGGCCGTGGCGAGGGCGGTGGTGAGGGCGCAGACCATGCCGATGCGCCGCAGAGCGGGGGTGAAGGTGATCATCATACGAAAGTATGGCGATCGTTTCTGATCGCAGCGGGGCACGCGCCGGTCGTCACCCCGGTTGTCGCGAGGACGGCCGAGTGCCGTCGCTCAGCGGCCGTAACGGCCCGTCAGTGTGCCGGAGGCGAGGACGTGGCCCTCCAGGGCGCGCTTCAGGGTGTCGGCGGAGGCGCCCGGGGCGAGGCCGAGGGCCCTGTCGGTGGCGTACACCGTGAAGACGTAGTGGTGTGGGGCGCTGCCCCTGGGCGGGCACGGGCCGCCGTAGCTGTTCTTGCCGAAGCCGTTGCGGCCCTGCACCGCGCCGCGCGGGGCCGTGCCCGCGGCCCACCGGGTCTCGTGTGGATCGGCGTCCCAAAGCAGCCAGTGCGTGAAGGTGCCGCGCGGGGCGTCGGGGTCCTCGACAAGCACGGTGAGCCCGGCGGCGCCCTCCGGTACGCCGGAGAAGGCCAGCGGGGGCGAGACGTCCGCGCCGTCGCAGGTGTGGCGGCGCGGGACGGTGCCGTCCTCGGCGAACGCGCTGCTCGACACCGTGATCCGCCGCGCGGCGGTGGGGGAGGGGGCCGCCGACGAGGCGGACGAGTCGCCGCCGTTCGCGCCGCCGCCGTCCCCGCTGTCCGCGCAGCCCGCCATGAGGGCGGGCGCGATCATGAGCGCCACCATGGCCGTCACACTTCCCCTGCCGCGCATGCCCCGAATGCCCCGCATGCCGCGCACGCTAGCGGCCGGACGCGTACCGCGGCCACCCGTCGGCGGCACCCCATGGCGGCCACCCGTCTGCGCCGCGCGTCCTCACCCCGCCGCCTTCTGCCGCTTGGACAGCTGTTGCGGCGGCGGTGGGAACTCCTGGGGCGGCGGCGGAGGCTTCGGGAGCTGTTCCACCGGCTTTTCCGGGTGCTCCGGCTGCTGGGCCCGCTCCAGGAAGCGCAGCAGCTCCACCGGGAACGGCAGCACCAGCGTGGAGTTCTTCTCGGCGGCGACCGCCACGATGGTCTGGAGCAGCCGCAGCTGGAGCGCGGACGGGGTGGCCGCCATCTGCTGGGCGGCCTCGGCGAGCTTCTTCGACGCCTGGAGCTCGGCGTCCGCGTTGATGATCCGTGCCCGGCGCTCCCGGTCTGCCTCGGCCTGGCGGGCCATGGACCGCTTCATGGACTCCGGCAGCGACACGTCCTTGATCTCGACCCGGTCGATCTGCACGCCCCAGCCGATGGCTGGGCTGTCGATCATCAGCTCCAGGCCCTGGTTGAGCTTCTCCCGGTTGGAGAGCAGATCGTCGAGGTCGCTCTTGCCGATGATGGAGCGCAGCGAGGTCTGCGCCATCTGGGAGACGGCGAACCGGTAGTCCTCGACATTGATGATCGCGGCCGGCGCGTCCACGACCTTGAAGTAGACGACGGCGTCCACCCGCACCGTGACGTTGTCCCGGGTGATGCCCTCCTGGGCCGGGATCGGCAGCGTCACGATCTGCATGTTGACCTTGCGCAGCCGGTCCACCGCCGGCACGATCACCGCGAGCCCCGGCCCGCGCGTCTCGCCCCGCAGCCGGCCGAGCCGCAGGATCACTCCGCGTTCGTACTGCTTGACGACCCGTATCCCCGCTGCCGCGTACACCAGGCCGACGGCACCGGCTGCCACGATCACCCCGATCAGCGCCTGGAGCATGGCGACCTCCTCCATCAGGGGCCCGACATCCCAATATCCCGATATGCCTGCTCCTGCCACGATATGCCCGATGCCGGGTCCCGGGCCACGAGGGCTCGGGCCCGGCACCGGGCGCACGGCTGGGCGACCCCAGCGCGGCCTCGTACCGGAGTACTGGAGGGCCGCGAATGCTCGCGAATGAATGCTCTAGAGGGCCGTGAACGTGTCGCTCTCGGGGTGGTGCGCCAGGACGGCGCCGGTGTGCACCTCGTAGTACCAGCCGTGCAGGGTGATCCGGCCGTCCGCCAGCCCCCGCTCGATGCACGGGTAGGCGCGCAGCCGCAGCAACTGGGCCAGGACGTGGTTCTGCACGCCCCCGGCGACGGTCCGGTCCTCCGCCGCGCCCTCCGGACGCGGGGTGGCCTGCGTCAGCCAGTCGCGCACGGCGGGTACCGCGTCGAGGCTGTCGCCGCGCACCAGCGCGCCGACGGCTCCGCAGTGCGAGTGACCGCACACAACGATGTCCCTGACGCCGAGCACCCCCACCGCGTACTCGATCGTCGCGGCCTCGCCGGTGGGGTGCCCGGACGCGTACGGCGGGACGATGTTGCCGGCGGTGCGCAGTTCGAACAGTTCGCCCGGACCGGCGCCGGTGATCAGGGCCGGGACCACCCGGGAGTCGGAGCAGGTGATGAACAGGACCTGCGGGGACTGGCCCTTGGCGAGTTCGGCGAAGTCTTCGGGGTGCTGTCCGAAGGCACGGGCGTGCTCGATGAGGGGCTGCTGCATGGGTCTGTTCCTCCTCGCCCGCCGAGCGGCGCGTCGGGCCCGCACGACGGTTCGGTACGACGCCGTTCCGCGCTGAGCCCGGCTGTCGTGCCGCGCGCCGCAGCGTCCCCCTCCCGTCTACCGCCGGCCCGGATCTCCCGCTCTGCGCCAGGTGTTCCAGGGACTGGTCAAGGGAAAGTCAAGGCGGATGCTAGGCCCGGCCGCCGGTGCACGGCGAAGGCTTGGCGCTCGGGGGCGGGGAGGGGCTAGCGTTGGCAGGTTGGGCGGATGCGGGTCAGCGGCCAGCCGGGCGGGGAGGGCGGCCGGCGGCCGGCCCACATCCTGCGACCTGATCCACACGACAGGCCCTGGGACACGCTCTCAGGGCACGCCCTCAGGGCACGTTCTAGCGGCTCCCGACCAGCGCCCCGGCGTCGCGGGCGAGGGCGGTGAGCCGGGATATCGCGCGGAAGTACTTCTTGCGGTAGCCGCCGTTCAGCATCTCCTCGCTGAACAGCCGGTCGAACGGCAGCCCCGACGCCAGCACCGGTACCTCGCGGTCGTAGAGCCGGTCGGCGAGTACCACCAGCCGCAGTGCCGTCGACTGGTCCGGCACCGGCCGCACATCGGTGAGGCACACCGCGCGCAGGCCGTCGGTGAGGGCGCCGTAGCGGCTCGGGTGCACGCGGGCCAGGTGGTCCAGCAGATGCGGGAAGTCGTCCAGGGAGGCGCCTTCGGTGGCGTACGCCGTCTTCGTCACCGTCTCGTCGGAGTACGGCGCCGGGGCCTCGGGCAGGCCGCGGTGGCGGTAGTCCTCGCCGTCGATGCGCAGGGCGCGGAAGTGCGCGGACAGGCCCTGGATCTCGCGCAGGAAGTCGGCGGCCGCGAACCGGCCCTCGCCGAGCTTGCCGGGCAGGGTGTTGGAGGTGGCGGCGAGCGCCACACCGGCGTGGACGAGCTTGCCGAGCAGCGTGGAGACCAGGACGGTGTCACCGGGGTCGTCGAGCTCGAACTCGTCGATGCACAGCAGACGGTGGCCGGAGAGGGTCTGCACCGTCTGCTGGAAGCCGAGGGCGCCGACCAGGTTGGTCAGCTCGACGAAGGTGCCGAACGCCTTGAGCGCGGGCTCCGCCGGAGTGGCGTGCCAGAGAGAGGCCAGCAGATGGGTCTTGCCGACGCCGTAGCCGCCGTCCAGATAGACACCGCGGGGGCCCGTCGGGACCTTGGGCACCCTGGGCCTGCCCAGACCGAACAGCCCGCGCCGCCCGGCACCCGTGGCGTGTGCGCCGCCGAGCCCGCCGGTGAAGTCCTCCAGGAGGCGGACGGCTGCGGTCTGGCTGGGCTGGTTCGGGTCCGGGAGGTACGTCGCGAAGCGGACCGAGTCGAAGCGCGGCGGCGGCACCATCTCGGCGACCAGCCGGTCCGCGGGGACGAACGGCTCACGGGCGCACAGGGACAGCGGGGCGGCGTCGGCTGTCGGGACGACTCCGGTGGCAGGGGAGGAGGTCGACACGGTCACCCATGCTAAGCGGCGTGTCACACTGCACGGCATGCGACGTCTGTTCCCTGTGACCTACGAGACAGCGGCCCGGCCCGGCCGGACGACGGACGGGGCGGACGGGGCGGACGGGACCAGTGGGGACGGCGGTGCCGGAACCGGCCCCGCGGGTGCTCCGGCCGCAGGTGCTCCGGCCGCCGGTGCGGAGGCCGCCGCGGACCGGGAGTGGACCCTCGCCGAACTGGCCGCCGCCTACGCCTACCCCGACCCCGACCCCGAGCCCCACCCCGAGCCCGACGTTGTTCCTGGCACCACCCCGCGGCGACCCTGGCTGCGGGCCAACATGGTGAGCACCCTGGACGGCGCCGCCCAGCACGAAGGCCGCTCGCAGTCCATCTCCAGCGCCGCCGACATGCGGATCTTCGGCACCCTGCGCGCACTGGCGGACGTGGTGCTGGCAGGCGCGGAGACGGTACGGCAGGAGCGCTACCGCCCGGCCCGGGAGCGCCCGGAGTTCGCGGCGCTGCGCGAGGCGGCCGGGCAGCCGCCGGTGCCGGTGATCGCCGTGGTCACCGCGAGCCTGGAGCTGGACTGGACGCTGCCCCTGTTCACCTCGCCCAAGGTGCCCACACTGATCCTCACCGGCGCCGCGGCCGACCCCGCCCGGATCGCGGTGGCCGAGAAGGCGGGGGCCCGGGTGGTGATCGCCGGTGACGGTGTCGGCGTCGATCCGGTGCGCGCCGTACATGCCCTGGCGGAGCTGGGCCACACCCGGCTGCTGACTGAGGGCGGCCCCCGGCTGCTCGGCCAGTTCGTGGCCGCCGGGGTGCTCGACGAGCTGTGCCTGACCGTCGCCCCGATGCTCACCGCCGGGGACGCGCAGCGTATCGCCGGGGGGCCGTCGGTGGCGGTGCCCAGGCGGTTCGCGCTGGCGTCGCTGCTGGAAGAGGACGGGTTCCTCTTCAGCCGGTACCGGTCGGCCTGATGTGCGGACTGCTGGTCCCCAAAACACCGGAACGAGTCGTTCCGCTCGGCCTCACCTGGGCAGACTGGTACCGGCAGTACAGCAGCGATCACGGGGCAGGATGGTTTTTGCAGGCCCGGCACCGGCGTTGGCGCGGGCCCGGCACGGACTACGCAGGACGGAGGACGGGGGTCCTCCCACAAGAAGGGGCGCCTGGTGTTCACAAGCGTATTGATGATCGAGAAGGCCCTGACGTCCGCCGACGTGGAGTTCGTCACCACCTTGCACGGGGACGAGCAGGTCTTGTTCCATGTGCTGCTCCAGCCGCGCGGTGACCAGGCGGACCGTCTGCTGCGCGCGCTCGACGACGTGGCGATGGGCGAGCTCGACACGGCCGTGCGGGAGAGCGAGACGCCCGAGGGCGAGCAGGCCAGAGAGATCGGGGAGCGGGCCCTGGAGGTGTCCCTGGTCGCCCTGCGCGCGGTCACCGGCGCGGCGGAGGGCCGCCTCGTCGAGGACCATCCGCTGGACGCGCTGAAGTCCCTGGTCGAGGAGGTCGAGGCCGACGAGGTGATCGTCCTGACCGATCCGCACTACGTGGAAGAGTTCTTCCACCGCGACTGGGCCTCGCGGGCCCGCCACAAGGTGGGCGTGCCGGTGCTGAAGCTGTTCTCGCACAGCAAGGCGTGAGCAGGGGGAGAACACAGCAGGGCGCGAGCGCGGGGTACGGCGGACGCTGAGGTCCCCGCACCGTGACAGGCAATAGGCTGAGGGCGCGCTTCCTGTGAGCAGGAGGCGCGCCCTCACGCCGTACCGTCACACCGCCGTACCGTCACACAGAACCACAGCACCACAGCACCACAGCACCACAGCACGTCGTACTACCGTCGCACCGCACCCTGGGAGAAACGCGCATGGCACCCGGCCTTCCTACCGCCATGGACCGACCGCACTTCATCGGCATCGGCGGCGCCGGGATGTCGGGGATCGCGAAGATCCTCGCGCAGCGCGGGGCCAAGGTCGCCGGAAGCGACGCCAAGGACTCGCCGACCGTCGAGGCGCTGCGGGCGCTCGGCGTGACGGTGCACATCGGCCACGCCGCCGAGCACCTGGCCGACGACGCGAGCTGCATCGTGGTCTCCTCGGCGATCCGCCAGGACAACCCGGAGCTGGCCAGGGCCGCCGAGCTGGGCATCCCGGTCGTGCACCGCTCCGACGCCCTCGCCGCCCTGATGATCGGCCTGCGCCCGATCGCGGTGGCCGGCACCCACGGCAAGACGACCACCACCTCGATGCTGGCGGTGTCCCTGACCGAGTTGGGCCTGGACCCGTCGTACGCCATCGGCGGCGACCTGGACGCGCCCGGCTCCAACGCGCTGCACGGCACCGGTGACATCTTCGTCGCCGAGGCGGACGAATCGGATCGCAGTTTCCACAAGTACGCGCCCGAGGTCGCGATCGTCCTCAACGTGGAGCTGGACCACCACGCCAACTACGCCTCGATGGACGAGATCTACGAGTCCTTCGAGATCTTCGCGAGCCGCGTCGTCCCCGGCGGCACGCTGGTCGTCTCCGCAGACCACGCGGGCGCGCGCGAGCTGACGCGACGGCTCGCGGGCAGCGTGCGGACGGTCACGTACGGCGAGGCGGAGGACGCCGACGTACGCGTGCTGTCGGTGGCGGCGCAGGGCCTGAAGAGCGAGGTCACGATCCTTCTGGACGGCTCGGAGCTGACCTTCACGGTGTCCGTCCCCGGCCGCCACTACGCGCACAACGCGGTCGCGGCCCTGACCGCGGGCGTCGCCCTGGGCATCCCGGCCGCCGAGCTGGCCCCCGCCCTGGCCGCGTACACGGGTGTGAAGCGGCGCCTGCAGCTGAAGGGCGAGGCCGCCGGGGTACAGGTGATCGACTCCTACGCCCACCACCCCACGGAGATGACGGCGGACCTGGAGGCCATGCGCGCGGCGGCGGGCGACGCCCGGATCCTGGTCCTCTTCCAGCCGCACCTGTTCTCCCGCACCCAGGAACTGGGCACCGAGATGGGCCAGGCCCTGGCCCTCGCCGACGCCTCGGTCGTCCTCGACATCTACCCGGCCCGCGAGGACCCGATCCCCGGTGTCACCAGCGCCCTGATCATCGAGGCCGCCGAGGCGGCGGGCGCGGACGTCACCGCCGTCCACGACAAGGCGGAGGCGCCGTCCGTGGTCGCGGGAATGGCACGGGCGGGCGATCTCGTTCTCACCATGGGCGCCGGGGACGTCACGGACCTGGGCCCCCTGATCCTGGACCGTCTGACGAAGTGAGGGGCTGAGACCCATGTCGTACGACGTCGAGAAGCCGGACGAGCAGTGGCGCACGGAGCTGACCCCGGCCGAGTACGCCGTACTGCGGCAGGCCGCCACCGAACCCGCCTTCACCGGTGAGTACACCGACACCAAGGCCAAGGGCGTCTACTCCTGCCGCGCCTGCGGCGCCGAGCTCTTCACCTCCACCACCAAGTTCGAGTCGCACTGCGGCTGGCCGTCCTTCTTCGACCCGAAGGACACGGAGGCCGTCGAACTGATCGAGGACCGCACCCACGGAATGGTCCGCACCGAGGTCCGCTGCGCCCGCTGCGGCTCCCACCTGGGCCACGTCTTCGAGGGCGAGGGCTACCCGACCCCGACGGACCAGCGGTACTGCATCAACTCGATCTCGCTGCGGCTGGAGCCGGGGGAGAAGTAAGCGGGCGTCGGCGGCGAGCTGCTTGAAGCGCGTTGTGCCACAGACGTGCACGTCGATCGACGAGGCCGACAGTTGCGTCTCTTTCCTGCGACGCGAAGCGCCCGTTTCTGTCGGTGCTGACGGGAACGGGCGCTTGCGTGTGTGGGTCACTTCTGGAGCTTTATACCCTTTGGTGAAGTGAGTCCTTCGTCGGGGTGGGCGCGGAATGTCGCCGTCCAGGCAGTGGGCGGACAGGATTTGCCGTTGGGATGCTGTTCCGTCAGTTTGACGCGGGTGCTGTCCTCGACGATCGGGTCACCGCTTTTCGTGGACGTCACGGTGAGCCGCACGAGCACGGTGGACGCGCCGATGTCGTCGGGGAGATGGATCGACATCGAGGCGAACGGGTCGTCGGGGCTGCCCGACGTCCGTTCCTTGCAGGTGCCGTCCACGCACAGTCGGATCTTTGCCGCGTCCGCTCCGCCGAAGTCGGTGGGCGGCCATATGACGGTGACGTGCGAGTCCATGCCGGTCTTGGTGCACGGCGCGTCCTGGCCGAGGAACGAGCATCCGGTCAGGGCCACCGCGAGCAGTGGTGTGAGAAGGGCATGTTTCATGTCAGTACCGCGCTACTGTGCCGGGGAAGGCGCTGTTGGCCAGTCCGATGTCGGTGAAGACCAGCTCGCAGGGGTCGAAGTACCCGCCGCTGTGATCGCTTCCGCCGCCACCGCCGCCGGAGACGATGCCTTTGGCATAGGCTGCGCCGTTGCTGTCGACGGTGTATACCGGGCCGCCGGAGTCACCACCGATGACGCAGTGTCCGGATGTCTTTCTGGCGACGACCATGTTCTTGGCGGTGGTTCCGGTGGAGTAGTGGACGGTCGCCTGGGTTGCGATCACCTTCCATCCGCACAGCTCGCCGCTCATCATGCCGCCCGTGCAGACGCTGTCGCCGCTCTGTGCCCAGCGGTGCCAGTAGTCGTGGACGGGACGAGACGAGCTGGACGTCGGGCCGCCCTTGTAGATCCGGGCGGATGCGGCACTGTCGCTGTTGACGTGGTACAGCGAGAGGTCGCCCGAGTAGTAGCTCTGGCCGGCGAGTTTCACCGACCCGTAGTCGTTTTTCCAGTTGTCCCGGACGACGGGGCCGATGTAGTCGCTGTCGTTGGGTGTTGTGATGGCGCCGTTGCCGGTGGTGCAGTGGCCCGCAGTCACCATGTACCACTTGCCGTCGTACCGCCAGGCGAAGCCCGCGGTGCACCACTTGAATGTGTTGGTGGTGACCCACGACTTGATGCGTGCCCCGCCGTAGTAGGGCGAGGTGTCGTTGTAGCGGGTCGCCTGGGGCACCAGGGTGTCGGAGCCTGGGGTGAGGAGCACGGCGACAGCGTCGGTGCCGTATCGCTCGCCCAGGGCTGTGGCGAGTTCCGGCGCTGCCGTCTCGGTTTCCACGACGACGCGGTTGTCCGCTGCGTCCAGGTATGCGATACGCAGTCCGCTGACGCCGGGCAGTTCCGCTTCCGGTAGCTGCAGGACCTCGTCGCGTACGGACTCCAGTGTGGTGACGCTGTGTTCGACCACTTCCGAGCGCGGGGTGACCTGCTCGGTGACGGTAGGGCCGTCCGGTGCGGGGGTGGGCTGGGTGGTTTCCTCCGGCATGGGGAACGATTCCTCGCCGGTGGTCTCTGCGGACCCGTCGGCGGGTGGCGTCGGAGTCTCCGTTTCGGTGGATTCGGTGTCGGGTTTGGCGCCGTCCTCCGTGTTGTCGGCGGTGAGTCCGCTGCCTTCGTCGGCTGGGGCCTGCATGACCTGGATCGGGGCGGATGCCTCGTCGGCCGATGCAGGGTTGACGACCGGCGCGACCAGTTCACTTGTTGCGGGGTCGATGTAGGGCGGGGCGAAGGCGTCGGGGTCTTCGGCCGCGCGCGCTGTGGCCTGCTCCAGGGCGTAGGCCTGGGCCGGTTCGGCCTGCGGAACGTCGTTGTTCGATCCGCCCTCGATGACCTCGACGCGGTCGACGACCACGGAGACGGGCTCGGCCTTCGGCGGGTCGTACGACCCGCCGAAGCGGGCGCCGATCTGCTGGCTGCCGCTGGCGGACAGGGCTGAGGTGTCCCACAGTAGTTTCGGTGCGGACCCGCCGGTCAGTGACACCGGCCAGGTCACGGTGGTGCCGTCGGCGCGGGTGACCTGGGAGGCGGGTATGTCCTGCCACGGGTCGGCCGCCGAGGCGCGCTGGAGAAAGGTGACGTCCGTCAGCGAAGCCGGGGCGGTGACCGCGAGGTCGACCGGGCCGACGAGCACCTCGCCGTTGGCGGGCGCGGTCACCGTCGCGCGGCCGACGTGGAAGGTGCGCTTGGCCTCGCCCGAGACGTTGCCCGCCCGGTCGGTCGCGGTGACGACGAGCTGGTGGCTACCCTCCGCGGCCGGAGTGATCGGTAGCTCCACGGGGCCGCCGCTGGTGGTCACCGTCTGCGGGGACCCGGCGTCGACCGTGTACGTCAGGCTCCGTGTGTCGCTGCCGTCGGGCGTCAAGGTGAACGTCCCGGTCACGTCCGCGCCACCGGCCCAGGCATCCGCCGGGTAGGCCGCGGAGGCCACCGCAGGGGCACCGGGCGCGGTGGTGTCGATCGTGAAGCGGTAGTGCGAGGTTGCCCCGCCCGTGCCGTTGCCGTCGATGCCGCGCACATGCAGGTACCAGGTGCCCTCGGCGCGAGTCGTCGTGTACAGGGTGTCGCTCGTGTCGGCCGTGGTGTCGGGCACGGTGTCGGCGGTGTCGTCCACGACGATGCTGTATCCGGCAGAGGCGCCGGCGGGCTCGGTCCAGGTCGCGCCGAAGGTGCCGCTCTGGTACGCGCCCGTCTGGTCCGGGTGGGTGTACGAGCTGATCACCGGGCTCGGCGGCAGGGTCATGTCGACACGGAACGCCGTATGCGCGGCGGTGGACGACCAGTTGCCTGCCTGGTCCTTGGCCCGCACATGCAGGTACCAGGTTCCGTCCGCGTCGACGGTGGTGGTGTATTTCGTCGATGCCTGCACGGTGCCCGTGGTGTCCGGCAGCGTGTCGGCGTTGTGGTCCACGGATACCGCATAACCGGCTGCGCCGGACAGGTCGGCGGGGGCCGACCAGCTGAAGGATGCCGTGCGGTTGGCGTATGCGCTGGTGGTCACGGGGTGTGTGGATGACACCAGGTCACCGGGGACACCCGGGGCGGTGGTGTCGACGTTGAAACCGAGGTGCCGGGTCGCGGACCACAGATCGGCCTTGTCCTTGGCGGCTGCGTGCGCCCACCAGGTGCCGTCGGTGCGCCCGCTGTAGCTCAGGGCGGTTCCCGTCTGTGTGACGGTGGTTCCGGCGGCGGTCGTCGGGTTCTGGTCGACCTTGACGGCGTATCCGGTCACGCCGGAGGCGTCCGTCGCGGCCAGTGTGCCCGTGAAGGTCGTGGCGTTGTACCAGGTCGACGCGGAGGGGTGGCTGGTGGAGGTGATGGTGGGGGCGGAGGGGGCGGTGGTGTCGACGGTGAACGTCTGCCAGGTCGACCATGCCCCGGTGTCGGTGCCGTCGGACGCCTTGGCCCGCCACTTGTAGTCACCGGGCGCAAGGGTGCCGGCCGTGTGAGTCGCCACCGCCCCGGACGCCACGGAGGCGGACGTGCCGGACTGCAGGGCCGCGGTGCCGTTCGCCGCCCAGATCTCGAAGGTCAGCGTGAGCTGCTGGCTGTCGGCATCGGTGGCCTTGGCGGACAGTGTGGGCGTGGTGTCCGAGGTGCAGGTGCCGGACAGCGGGGAGACGGCCGTTGCGGCACCGGGCTTGGAGTTGTAGGTGACCGTCAGGGAGGGCTCGTAGTCGGGGTTGTGGGAGCCGTCGGTCTGGTTCGCCGAGTAGTAGCGGCGCCAGGTCAGCGGGTCTGTCTCGTCGACAGCCGCGATGCGCACGCCGTAGTTGGGCTGGCCGTCGGCCCAGGCCTGGACGATCCCGTCGATGTCCCAGGAGACGTGGCCGGCCGGGCAGCTGGAGTTGTAGCCCTTGGCCGCGGTGGAGGTCACGGCGCCGGTTGAGGTGGTCGTCGGCTGCTCGGACCAGGTGATCGCCGACGGATCCCAGGACGAGCTGATCCGGCGTACTTGGTTGCCGGAGTTCGTGGTGCTGCACGTGGACGAGTAGTACGAGTACAGGCGCAGATCGGTGTCGAGGACATGCTTGTCGGCATACTTCGCCACATCGAACTTCAAGTACGAGCGGGCCTTCTCGCTGCCGTTGTAGGTGCCGGCCTTCAGCTCGGTCGAGCCGCGCTGCGAGGTGAGGTAGTCGTCGTACTGGATCCACGTGTCGGTCACCGGACCGAACAGCGAGTCGGTCGGATCGATGGTGACCGGGTACTTCAGATCCGGGTCGGCGAGGAACTCTGCGTCGGGATTGAGAACCAGGACCTGGTCCCCGGTGTCTGTGTCGCGCTCGACGGTGACGTCGATGGCAGCAAGATCCTCGGGTTCACCGGAGACGCGTTCCTCCCCCGAGCCCCACATCACCGGCAGCGGCGCGGTGGCCACCGTATGGCCGCTGCTGTCACTCCAGCGCAGCCGGTCGTCGTCGGTCTCATGCAGAGTCAGGCCGTCGGCCGAGACAGGAAGCCGGTAGCTGACCGGGCCGTCGGGGCGCTCGTGCAGGACGATCGAGTGGGAGAAGCCCTCCTTGAGGGCAGTCACCACCAGATCGCCGCCCTCGACGGCGTCGGGGTAGACGGCGGTCGGGCCTTCCAACCGCGGCTCGGGCAGCTTGCCGGGCCAGTCGAGACCGAGCGTCCGGCTGCCTCGGGAGACCTCGGCCAGCGGCTGCTCCGAACCGCCGGCGGAGAAGGCGATGTCAGCGGCGGCTGTCTTCGGCCGCACCACCCCCTTCTCGGCCACGAGCGTGGTGTCGATCGGGTGCCAGCTGCTGTCTGGTTGCTTGACCCGGATCGGGCCCGTATACGCCTCGATGGTGGTCGTTCCGTCGGCGTTGGCCCACGTGGTGGTCGAGTCGGTGCGCTCGGACACGATCTCGGTCCGGGCCCTGGGCCCCTCCTGCGCCACCGGGGCATCAGCGGGCGGGGCGGCGTCTTCGGCGAACGCGGGCTCGTCGAGCAGCGGCAGTGGCGTAAACACAAGAGCGGCCAGCAGAACCGCAGTCAGCGCTCGTTGCTTCCGACAGAGTCTTCGCCCGCCCGGGGCCGGGTCGGTCGAGACGGAGAGATGCACAGGAAATGCCTTTCAGTCATCATGGCTGAAGATCAACTAAGCTTAGAGCTGTACATGCCATGACGGAAGAGATCATTCCGGTTCACAGGGGCCTAGTTGACAGATCATCTGGAGATGAACCCCGGCCAGGAGCGGACCAGCCTGCACCCCTGCGTGGCCCTGGGCCTGAACCCGCACACGCGCGCGTCGTGGCGGTCGCGTCATGCCCAGGAACGACGGACGTCCTCATCGCCGCCGTCCATGCGCCACATCGCATTTTCCGGCAGCGTGGCGGGATCGAAGGTGGCGGCGATCAGGCGGCAGGGGGAGCCGGGGCCGTGGCCGCCCAGACGGGCGTCGGTGGCCCAGTAGGTTTCGGTGTGCCCGTCACGGAACTGACGCTCAACGGGCGTCCAGTCACCTGGACGATCGGCGTCCGTACGGTTCAGGGCGTGGGCGGCGTCGATGGGGGTGTGCGGTTGGTCGGCCGGGGCCCAGGTACCGCGATGCGGTTTGAGTGCCACCACGTAGGCCGACCCGGCCTATTCGGTCTCCCGGCGAAGATAGTTGGCTTCTCAATGAGATTGGATCACGTCCATAGCAGCCTCCAATGCCACTCCGGACACACCCACCGGGACGCCCCGGGCCTGTACTCGACCGGCGACATCACCTTCTATCGGTCGACGGCGACGGCGTACGGGGCGGAAGCCGCGGTCGTCGAGGGGAAGAACCATCGACCAGGTGTGGCCGGGACTGGACGGGGCTCATGTCACTGTTGGTGAACTTGGTCAGCCCGTTGTGGAGTCTGGGACCAGCGGAAGACACGCCCACACGGACTTGCCGCCGTCCTCGTAGGTTGTCGTGCCCCAATCCGAGCACAGGGCCGTTACGAGGGCCAGGCCGCGCCCGTGTTCGTCCTCGTCGTTGTCCGGGTTCTGCGGGACGGGGAGTTGCGAGCTGCCATCACGTACCTCGATGTGGAGTTGGTCGGTGACCTTGACCACGACAGTGACCGAGGTTGAGGCGGGGGAGTGGAGGATCGCGTTGGTGGTCAGCTCGCTCACCGCGAGGGCCGCGGTGTCCTGGACTTCGGGGGCGATGCCCCAATGGCGGAGCAGTCGCGTGACGACGTGGCGGACTTCGGGGACGCGTTCGCGTTCGGGCCGGAAGCCGAGGATGGCGTAGCGGCTTCGCACGTCACCGATGTCGGCCGGGGGAGTGGTGGGCAGCGGGGCCGGATGGAAGCAGATCAGGGGTGTGGTCGGGGGCGGAGTGTCGGTGTGGAAGGTCATCCTGGACCCACCTTGCTGACGGGCGCGGTTGCGCTGGAGCGGACATCGGCGATGTGAACAGCCGGAGTTGTGGGACGAAAGCGTGCGATATGCCCACTTCGATGGCTCAACCACCATGCCGTGTGTCAGAGTTGCTTCGCAATGAAACAGCTCAAGAAATTACACCGCGAACGAAACTGGCACATGCCGGAGCAAGCGCATGACCTGTTGCGGCACGCAGATGGCATGTCACACTGCGCGCATCGCGGTTTCTCACGAACCAATGCGATGGAGAGGCAAGCACATGGCGGCAAAGCCCCGACCGACGGTGCGCCGAATCGAACTCGGCTATGAACTCCGGCAGTTGCGTGAACACGCCGGTTTGACCTTGGAAGAGGTCGTCAACAGCGGCGCGATCAAGGGCCTTTACTCGACCAAGCTGCATCGAGTCGAGAAGGGCATGCAGGACCTGCGTAGTGCGGGCGACCTGCGAGCACTGCTCGAACTGTACGGCGTGACCGACGACCGCGACGTGGACCAACTCCTACACATCCAACGGGACGGCTCCAGCCAGGACTGGTGGACCCCCTTCCGCTCCACGATGCCCTCGGGCATGCCCCGCTTCGTCGGCATCGAGAGTGCCGCCCGTGAGGCTTGGGCCTACCACCCCGCCCTCGTCCTCGGCCTCCTCCAGACCGAGGCCTACGCCCGCGCCCTGTACGAACTCGCCAAGCCGATCGAGGAGACGACGACTGAGTTCATCGACAAGAACGTGCAGGTCCGCGTTCGCCGCAAGGACGCACTGATCCGCGAGGATGAACCCTTGCGCCTGCGCGCGATCCTCTACGAGCCGGCCCTGCGATACGTCGTCGGAGGCCCGGAGATCATGCGCGAGCAATACGCAGAGATCACCCGCCTCACCGCCCTCCCCAACGTGAGCGTCCAGGTCCTCCCCCAGTCCCTGCGCGGCTACCTGGCCGTCCACGACTTCAGCATCTTGCACCTGGACGACGGCATGCCCACCTCGGTACAGGTGGACAACGCGTGGAGCGCCACGTCGGTATCCGACAAGCCCCGCGAAGTCGGCCGCTTCACCCGTAAGTTCAATGCCCTCACGGCGTCGGCGCTGCCACCCGAGGACACCCCCGCCTTCCTTGAACGACTCACCCGAGAGATGACCTGATGACTCACCCCCGCACCTACACAGCCTCGGAACTCAGCGCGACTGGCGCCCGCTGGATCAAGTCCTCGTACTCGGACGGTGCCGGCAACAACTGCGTCGAGGTCACGGACCTCACCAGCACGCGGTACAACGGCATAGCGATCCGGGACAGCAAGCGGCCGAACGGGCCTGCGTTGCTCATCCCCGCGCCCGTCTTCACTGCACTTGTCGACGCCATACGCCGCTAGTCCTGCAAACGGGAAGTCAACTGGTGACTGACTGCTACGGAGGCGGAGTTGTATCCGTTCCACCACAAACCTCTCCACCTTCATTCGGCAGTGGAGTCGTGGCTGCTGAAACTGACGGAGGAGGATCCGCACAGCCCGGTCGTCGGAATCAGTGGTACAGCGTGGCGATCCTGGTGGCTGAGGCCGGTTACGACGAGTAGCTTACCGCCGTGCGGCTTGCTGGAGAGGAAGGCGAAGGCCGGTGAGCGGCTACACCAGTTGGCGTGAGACGAAGCGGCGGCTGCGCGCGACTCGTCCGGAGACCTCCGACGAGGAATGGGCGGCCCGCAAGCGGAAGGCGCGGACGGCCACCGAGGCATACGTCCTCGGATATCACCTGCGTGAGATTCGCGAGGAGCGGGGCCTGAGCCAGGCGGAGGTCGCGGCGTCGGTAGGTATCTCGCAGGCTCGGGTGTCACAGATCGAGCGGGGTGAGATCCACAACCTCGAGACGATGCGGACGTATGCCGCAGCACTCGGCGCCCGGCTCACGGTGTCGATCGAGTACGGCGACAGGACCACAGGCGCCGCTTGAGAGCGGTCTGGGCATCCCCGCGGTGGGTGTGCTTCTCAGCGCCGGCGCTCAGGCGGGACCGGGGCTGGCGATTTCCTCCTTTCCCAGGCGCCATCGCACATGAGGTGCCTGTTCCGCGTGGGGCTAGTGCCGCGGCGATTTGGGTCAGATCGGCCGACGGCCGGACAGCGGCGTGGCGGAGTGCGTGGACGCCGGGTGCTGACGAGGGCGCCGCCCTCCGCGCGGGAGCAGTCGGTGCCGGTCCAGTAGCCTGCGTCTCCAGGAAGACGGCGGCGAGACCCTTGGGGTCTGCGACCCGGGCCCGGGCGGCGAGGGCGGCGGCGACACGAGAAGTGGCGTCGGCTGGAAGGGCGGCGTCGCCGAGGGTGCTGAGCCGGAGGAGTAGACGAGCGTCGGGGTCGTCGGTGCTGCCCCCGGGCCAGCCCGGCCCCGCTCACCCGGCGGGGCCGGCCCGGCTCACATCAGGCGGCCATCAGCAGCAGCATCCCGGACATGGTCGCGCCCATGCCGATGTGTGCCGCCAGAGCCGCGTCCGGTGCGGCGCCGACCTTGCGGCGGCGGCCACGGCCGCCCTCTTCGCCCGCCCGAGCCTTGTCCCACACCGAGAGCGTCAGCGAGGCCAGGAACACGACCAGCGTGTCCGGGACGGCGAGCAGCCAGCGCCCCCAGCTCCGGCTCGAGGCGAGGTTCTTGTCCGTGCCGCGCACCCGCGCGAACACGGACGCGGCGATCGACAGCAGGAAGTACACGGCGAGCGCTGCGATGAGGTAGCGCCACACGGAGCCCGAGTCTCCGGAAGCACCGGCGCCCGCCGTAGCGTTGGTCATGCCCGGCATGTTCATCCCGGGCATCGACTGCATTCCTTCCATGCCCTGCATGGAGTCCATCCCGGCCATGCTGCTGGTGTTCGTGGTGCTCGCCATGTTCTCCATGCCGGGCATGTCGGCCATGGAGGAGCCGAGCGCGAGGACGGGACCGGACGACGTGTTCGTCATCGCGAGCGTCATTATCACCATGCCGGCGCTGCCGACGATGAGGTGCACCCAGTGGCGGCCGTGCTTCCACCCGTATGTGCGCGTGTGCTTGACCGCCAGCGCCACACCGCCGAGCCCGAGCAGCGCGAACACCACCGCCCACCAGACGCCGTAGTCCGCATACCAGGCGATGGTCGCGGGCAGGGTCATGAGGACCATGCACAGACCCATGAGCAGCTCGCCACCCGCCGCGAAGCGTGTCTCTCCGCTGGTGGTCACCACCCGGACCGCGCTGACGGCGGCCACCAGAGCGGCGATTGCTGCGATGGACCAACTGAGCGCGACGTTTCCCATCGTCACCTTCCCGATCATCTTCGTACCGGCAGCCAACTGCTAGTGCTCTTAGTACGTTTGGGAGTCGGGGAGTGTTCAGGTGACTGGTGGGACTTCGCGCTTCCGTCAACCCGGCTGGAGCTGCGGGACGCGTCGGCCACGGCCGGAACGGGCGACGGAGACGGGGATGGCCGCGGCCATTCCGTGCAGGACCACGGTCGCGGCGGTCCGGCCGGATGCCGAGGGCGACGAGGAAGCCGACGCTGTCCCGGCGCACGTAGGCCGCCGGGGGCCGGGCGAGGTCGGGCTGGTGTCGGGGGCGGCCTGCGCGGCCTCTGCCTTGGGGTGGCCGAACGGCCGGGCGGCGTTCAGGACTTGGCGTCGAATACGCCGGCCCGCCAGGCCCCGACGGCGGCGCCCAGGATGCCGCCTGTCAGGTAGAACACGGAGTGGCCGCCGGGCAGGGCGTTGAGTGTACTGAACTCCTCGATCCAGTTGAGCACGACCACCACGATGTTCAGCCAGAACAACGACCAGCCGAAGAACCGGGAGGGCACGGAGCGGGTGTGCATGCGCCCGATCTTCGTCTGCTCGGGCTTCTTCGTCTTGGTCATGCCGTGCTCGCCTTCTGCTCGGTGGCGGCCGGAGTGTCGGCGCCGGCCGGTGCGTCGGTGTCGGTCAGCTCTTCCCGGCCCGGCCGCCGCCGCGCCGAGATCATGAGGCAGGCGACGGCCGCGATGAACACCGCGATCGAGTCCAGTCGTTCAGGCGCAGCCCCAGGATGCGGTGGGCCTCGTCGATGCGCAGGTACTCGGCCCAGAAGCGGCCGGCGGTGTAGGCGGCCACGTAGAGGGCGAAGGCCCGGCTGTGGCCCAGTACCTCAGCGGGATGGGGCCCAGATGGAGAACAGCCGTGGACGGGCTGGGCAGGTAGGCGAGCCGCATGCCTTGCAGTATAGGCGGAAGCTGCTAAGTGGTTTAGTGAAAGCTTCCTCTGTGATCACGCCGGGAACCAGGAAGGGGTGCCCGCACGTCTGCTAAATGACTTAGTTTTACCTCGAACGGAGGACGGCAGTGCAGCACAGTCGACGCGGGCTCTCGGAGCCCGCAGGCCCACGGAGCCGACGCAGGCGGTTCGGATGCGTCGTCCTCACCGCAGCCGGAATCGTTACGCTGGCGGCGTGCAGCCGGGGTGCGTCGGCGTCGGACGGCTCGAAGGCGGGGGGCGGGGCGGCCCCGGGCAAGGCCAAGGGGGTGGCGGCTGTCTCACTCTCTCCGGTGGTGAAGGGTGACCAGGTCATAGCCGACGAGCCGCTCGTCGTGAAGGCCCAGGGCGGCAAACTGTCCTCGGTGTCGGTCGTCACCCGCGACGGCAAGGTCCTCGACGGCAAGGTGTCCGCCGACGGCGCCATTTGGACCTCGAC
Source organism: Streptomyces sp. YIM S03343 (assembly GCF_054729195.1). Classification (NCBI taxonomy): domain Bacteria; kingdom Bacillati; phylum Actinomycetota; class Actinomycetes; order Kitasatosporales; family Streptomycetaceae; genus Streptomyces; species Streptomyces sp. YIM S03343. The sequence continues at coordinate 2,061,715 of NZ_JBPUKX010000001.1, read as the reverse complement.
CCACGACACCGAGTACGGCACCGGCTACACGCTCAAGGCCGAGCTCACCGGCTCCGACGGCTCCAAACTCTCCCGTAGCAGCAGCTTCACGACGGTGAGCAAGCAGGACATCTTCGTCGGCACCTACAACGTCAATGCCGGTTCGACCGTCGGTGTCGCCCTGCCGGTGTCGGTGGTGTTCAACAAGCCGATTCACGACAAGGCGGCGGTGGAGCGGCAGCTCAGTGTCACCTCCTTGCCGGCCGTCGAGGGCTCCTGGAGCTGGATGAAGGACCGCGATGGCAAGGACCGCGTGGACTACCGCCCCCGGGACTACTGGAAGCCGGGAACCAAGGTGACGTTCCGGATGGACCTGGTCGGGGTGAAGAGCGGCGACCTGATCGGCACGCAGAAGCGCGAGGTCGACTTCACCGTCGGCAAGGCGGTCACCACGACGGTCGACGTCGTCAAGAAGACGCTGACCCTGAGCGAGAACGGCAAGGCGGTGCGGACCATCCCGGTCTCCGCCGGCAAGAAGTCCTTCGAGACCTGGAACGGCACCATGGTCGTGCTGAGCAAGGTCCCCAGCATCCGGATGAACTCCGCCACGGTCGGCATCTTCGGACCCGAGGCGTACGACCTCGGTTCGGTCAAGTGGGACGTCCAGCTCACCCCCTCCGGCACCTACACCCACGCCGCGCCCTGGAACGAGGGCAAGTTCGGCAAGGTCAACGCCAGCCACGGCTGCATCGGGATGAGTACCGCCGACGCCAAGTGGTACTTCGAGCGCGTGAACTACGGCGACCCGGTCACGGTCGTCAACTCCAAGGACACCGCGGCTGTCAACAACGGCTACGGCGACTGGAACGTCGACTGGGCCAAGTGGAAGGAAGGCAGCGCCCTGAGCTGACGGCCCGGCACCGCCTCGTCACGAAGTCTTTGCCCACCACGCGTCCGCCGTCCAGGGCAAAGGCTTCGTCACCCTCTGTGCCGCGGCAATTGGGTCGGCGAGGGCATAGGCGTGGTTGGGCAGGTTCTCGCTAGCCCCGCCGATGGCCCGGGCCCGTGCCCGGGTCAGCGGGGTTCGTGGCGCATCTCGCGGGGGCTGATGCCGAAGCGGCGGCGGAAGGCCGTGCTCATGGCGCTGGCCGAGGAGAAGCCGGCGGCGTAGGCGAGTTCGGTGATCGTCAGGTGTTCGCAGTGGCCGCAGCGGAGGCGGTCGCGGACCATGCGCAGCCGTTCCTCGCGGATCAGGTCGCGGGGGGTGGTGCCCGCGCGTTGGAGGGCCAGCTGAATCTGGCGCAGCGACCAGCCCAGGGAGCGGGCCATGGACGTGCCCGTCAGGGCCGGGTCGGTGGCGTGGGCGCGGATGTGGCGGCGGACCACCGTCTCCACCTCGGTCAGCGGGTTCGCCGGGTCCGCGCGGTCCTCGCCGGAGGTGAGCATGCACAGGAGCTCGACGATGCGGTCCGCCACCGCGTTGAACTCGGGGGTGCTGAGCGTGTGGCGCTCCTCGTGCAGCTCGTCGAGCATCGAGCGCAGCACCCGGCCCAGGCCCTGGGCCAGATCGAGGGCGGTGGCCATCGGGGGTCTGCGGTTCAGCGGGTCGTCCATCTCGCGGGCCGGGATCGTCAGGACGTACACCCAGGTCGCCGGCTCCTGGACGCAGCGGAACGGCGCCCCGAAGGCGAGCAGCGCGCCCGATCCCGGGGAGAGGCTGGCCTCCCGGTCGTCCTGGCGCAGGGTGATCCTGGCGTCGATCGGGACCAGGAGACGGTAGTCGTCGTCGGGGGCCAGGTGGATCTGCTGGGTCGTGCGGCCGTACTCCGGCTCGTCCGCTCCGAAGCGGGTGAGGCGGTAGGTGGCGTAGGCGGCGGTGCGCCGGCGGGTTGTCGCGTTGTAGAAGGCGTCGGCGGTGCGCTCGTGGCACCGGTCCGACGGGGATCCGTACGGTGCCGGGTGCCCGGCCTCTGAGCCGGCCCGTTCGTGCGGGGCCGGACCGTAGGTGCTCTTCGACTCCACGAGGTAACTTCCCGCGGGCAAGGTGACTCCTCCGCTGGAATGGTCCGATGGCATATGTGGAAGCGGCGCGGGTAAGCGTTCGGGCGTGAACTGCCCTGTGCTCACAGGTCGTTACGTGTAGTCAGGTTAGGGCACGGGGTGGGGCGGGCCGAGCGTCGGGGGACATTTGGCATATGCCAACGGTAAGTTGGAGGTGGGGGCGCGTATCGGCGCCGGTCGTCTTGGGGTTCCGCCGTCCGTACGGTGCGTGCGCACCGGCACAACTTCCGTGCGCGTGCACGCAAGCCGGGGGACGGGTCCGGACCTAGGGTTCGACATGTTCGGATCAGAAGACGTGTGGGGGCGATGACGGTGAGAGCGGTCCCGGGTTGGCTGCCGGGGCGCGGCGCGGAGGTGCGCGCTCTGGCTGCCGGTGACTGGTTCGACGCCGTACGTGTGCCGCTCGACCTCGGCCTGACCGCGCTGCGTCTGCTCGGCGACGACTCCGGCGCGGTGATCCGGGACGGCTTCGGCGCCATTCTCTATTGGCTGGTCGCCCCCGGGTCCGCTGACGGGTGGCGGCTGGAGCGGGTCTCCGTCCTCGGGCGCGGACATCATGTGGCGTTCCCGCCCCTGCACCGCACCGCCGGTCCGGGCCTGTACTGGCAGGTCCCGCCGACCCGTGGCCACGGCCGGCCCACGGCTACCGACGGGCCGGCGTCCCCCTGGACCAGCGCCCCCCGCCTCCACGCCGCCCTGCACGCCGCCCTCCACGAGGAGGACCGGCAGGCCCCGGCCTCCTGAGCCGCGCCGCGACACCTCACCCCGCCCCCTCCTCCGATCCGGGCCGCTGTCCAACAGACGTTCGCCCCAGTCCGGTTGACGCGTGTCGGTGGTGCCGCGCTGCTAGCCTGCGCGCAGGTCGTCGGACGAGACGCAGGTCGTCGGGCGAGGCAGGGGAAGGAGTTGACCGGCGTGGTCCAGCCGTTCGCCGTGTACCGGGACGCCATGCGTGAGGCGTGGGGCGACTGGTGGCTGGCCTGGCCGCTGCTCCAGCAGGTCGCCGTCGGCGATGTGTTTCAGCTCGCCGACGGCTCCGTACGCACCGCCGGGACCCTCGCCGAGCGGCGCGTCCCCTTCCGGGAGAGCCCGCCCGCGGCACGCGGCAGCTTCGTCTACGACGCCGGTGGCGGCCTCGATGTGCGCTTCAAGGCGTCCGGCACCACCGACCCCCTGTTCTCGGCGCTCGCCGACGCGGATGCCGGAGTGCTGGTGCGGTTCGCCCGGGAGCGCGCGGCGCTGGTGGCGTACCGGGGGCTGACCGCGTCCGGGGTCACCGATGTGCGGGACCTCGCGGTCAGCCTCATCGGCCGTTACTGGCAAGGCCGTTGGGATGCGGAACTGCTCGCGGTGACCGAGGTCGTCAGGGCCGATGCCGCCGCCGTCCTGGTGGCCGCGGGTGCCGAGGCCGCCGTGGAACTGCGGTTGGCCACCTCCGCCGGGGCCGGGCCGGTGCAACTGGTCGACCTCGCGGGCGCAGCCCAGGTCGCGCACAGCCGACGGCTCGGCTTCCAGTGGGTCGGCGACACGGCCACCCCGCTCTACCGGGTCGTACGGCTGCGGCGCACCTGGCTCGGCGGGGTGCGCCGGGAGTTCGGGCCTCCGCAGCCCGGCCAGGGGCTGAGCGGTGAGCCCACCCCGCCGGTGCTGCTGGAGGAGGCCCTGGACGATCCGGCCGCCGTGCTGGAGTCGCTGCCGTCCCCGCAGTGGTCCGAGGGGCCCGGAGCCGAGGAGCCCGGGTCCGAGGAGCCCGGGGCAAGGAAACCTGAGGCCGAGGAGCCCGGGCCGGAGAAGTACCGCCGAGACCCCGGGGCTGAGGTCCCCGGGGCGGAGGTGTGACCGCCCCGCTGTCCGAGCGGCGCGCCGCCGCCCGGCGGCACGCGGTGGACGGGCTGCTCGGCGAACTGCGCCAGTGGGAGGGCGTCAGCCGCCTCGGCGGCCCGCTGGAGAAGCACCGCAGCCAGATCGACGCCGTGCTCGCACTGCTCGGCCCCGGCGTGGCAGACGTCCGCGCCCGGCTCGACGACGGGCACGGCGCCGAGGTGCCCGCCAGGATCCTGGACCTCCACCACGTCTGGGACTTCTACCGCACCCGCCTCATGCTCCGCAGGGTGCGGGAGTACCGGCGCACCCTGGACGTCGCCGACGAACTCGCCTGGCAGTGCTACCGGCCCGTCCTGGATCTCACCGGCGCCCGCCCCAAGGAGCCGCCGCTCACCTGCTTCAGCCGCACCGCCGCGCCCCGCGCCCATCGCCGGGGCAGCGCCTACCACGACCTCCTGCCCCGCGGCGGCATCCACACCCGGGAGGGTCGGGCCGCCGCCGCGTGTCTGCCGTTCCCGGTGATCGAGATGCCCTGGCACTACGGCTCCCGGCCACCCGCGCTGCTGACGGTGACCCATGAGACCGCTCACCACATCGAGGACGACCGCGGCCTCGGCGACGAACTCCAGCTCCGGGTACGGGAGTCCGCCGGATTGTCCGCCGACCGGTCCGCGCACTGGGAGCGGTGGGCGGGGGAGGCGTTCGCCGATGTGTGCGCGGCGGTCGTCTGCGGGCCAGCCTACGCCGGAGTCCTCACCGAACTCCTCGCCGGAGACGGACAGGACGAGGCCGCGGTGATCGAAATGACGGACGAGGAAGCGGAGTTCGACGGACCCCACCCGCCCCCCGCCACCCGGGTACGGCTGGCCCTCGCCGCCGCCCGCGCGGCCGGGCACCCCGGCGAGTACGAGACGCCCGACCCGGAGACCCAGCGGATCGCCGCCGCCCTCCTGGACGGGGGATACCGCGGCCTCGACGGCCATACCCTCATCGATCTCCTCCTGCCTCCGGACACCGCCCGAGTCCCGCGCGGCGCGGCCCGGTTGCTGAACGGCCACCCCTCGGGTTGCGGCACCGCCGCCACCGTCCTGGCCGCCGCCGCCCTCGCCTTCCAGACCGACCCCGCCGCCTACGACACCCACGGCACCGCCGACCGCGCCGTCACCGAGGTACTGCGCCTGCGCCCCACCGGCTCCCGGGACGCCCTCCCGGCGTCGGACACCGACCCGGCCCGCCGGACCGCCCGCGCCGAGGCCGCCGTAGCACTGCTCGCCGCGCTGGACGCCACCGCGGAACCGGGGCCGACGGACGGGCCGAGTCGGCGCGTTCGCCCGTGAGGCGGCAGGGAACGGCGTTACTCTGGCGATGGCTCAGAAACCGGACGAGGGACGGTACATGGCCCTGAAGTGGACACCGGCACTGCTGCATCGGCCGCACCACGGGCGGGTGCAGTGCGTCCTGTGCCCCTTCCGCTGCTCCCTGCAGGACGGTGAGACGGGACTGTGCGGGGTCCGCCGCCGGGCCGGCGATCGGCTGGAGACGGCGACCTTCGCGTCCTCCGTACGGCACTGGGACACCGTCGAGCGCAAACCGCTGTTCCACTACCGGCCCGGCACGCCCTGTCTCACCCTGGCCGCGCCCGGCTGCACCTTCGCCTGCGACTACTGCATCAACCACCGGATGTCCCAGTACGGCCGTGAGGACGCGGTCCCCTGGGACGCCGAGCCCGTGGACCCCGCCGAGGTCGTCGCCGAGGCCGCCGCCCGCTCGGGCTGCGTGGCGATCTCGTACACCGAGCCCTCCCTGGCCCTCGAACTCACCGCCGCGCTCGCCGAGTCGGGCCGACCGCTCGGTGTGGACGTGGTGTGGAAGAGCAACGGCTTCCTCACCCCCGAGGGGGTCGGACTCGCCGCCCGGTATGTCGCCGCCGTCAACGTCGACCTCAAGACGCTCGACGAACGCGACCACCGCGAGCTCACCGGCGCCCGCCCGGGTCCCGTCCTGGATGCGCTCACCGGGCTGCGCGAACTCGGGGTGTGGGTCGAGGTGTCGACCCCGCTCATCCCCGGACTCACCGATGAGCCACGCCAGTTGCGGCCCATCGCACGCGCCCTGGCCGCTCTGGACCCGCAGATGCCCTGGCATCTCGTCCGGGCCACCCCCGCCCACCACCGCACGGGCCATGCGCCCACCCCCGTCGCCGCGCTGGAGGCCGGGGTGCGGACCGGGCACGAGGAGGGGCTGCGGCATGTGTATGTGGAGCGGGCCCTGGGGGCCGAGGGGCGGGCCACCCGCTGCCCGGAGTGCCGTACCACCGTGGTCGCACGCGACATCTGGGCGCTCGACGGCAGCACACTCGAACCCGACGGACGGTGCCCGCGCTGCCGGGCACTCGTGGAAGGACGCTGGTGATCCCGTGATCGAGCAGAACATCCCCGACGAACTGCCCAACGACCGCTCCGACACCCGTTCCGACGCCCGCGTCGACGACCGGTCCGTCCCCCACCCGCACTACCGGATGGTCCCGCACATCCCCGACCTCATCCAGCCCGAGGAGTACGAGCAGCATCCGCAGGGCCGCCTGGTACGTATCAGCATCAGCAGCGACGGCAACGGTGTCCAGCTGATCGGCGACGCCTTCCGCCCGGAGCTCCTGGAGAGACTGCTGGAGTCCCTGGGACCGGATGACATCGAGCAGATGCTGTGCGGGTGACGCGGGCATTGACGCGGGCTGCTTGGGCGGACTCACTGGCGGAGCCCGCCGTACGGCCCGTCGGCGGAGGCGCTGTCCGTCGGCCGCTCGGGGGATTTCGCCCCCGCCGCCCCTTCCCGTTCCCGTCCCTGGGGGCTGCGCCCCCAGACCCCCTGTCGGCCCTTCGGGCCTCGTCCTCAAGCGCCGGACGGGCTGGAAGAAGCGTCTCACTCCTCCAGCAGCAGTGCCGTGAGCGCTGCTCGCAATTGTTCGGCGGACGGGTCCGGGGGGAGGACGTGGCGGTGGGGGGACTGTTCTCGCCAGGGGATGTGGGGGTAGTGCACGCGTAGTTCGCGCAGGCCCGGGAGCGGGGTGGGGCGGAGGTAGGGGTGGCTGAGCAGTACCACCCTCGGTGGGCCCGACACATCGGCGGTGAGCCGTGCCGCCACCACCCCGGCCTCCCGGAACGCGGTCGCCACGTCACCCGCCTCCAGCGCGCCCGTCGCCCACACCCGCACCAGGTCCTCCGGGCCCGCCAGCACCCCCGCCCGCCACGGCTCGGTCAGCGGTACGAGGGCGCAGGGGCGGCCCAGCCGCAGCGCCGCCGACGCCATCAGATGCGCGGCGAGCCGCAGCACCGAGCCGACCTTGCCGTGGGTGGCGGGCGTGTCGTCGAGGACCAGGACGACTCCGTGCGGGTCGCGCGGGAGACGGCCGCTGCTGGTGCGGTACAGCAGCTCGTCCCGGGCGTGCCGGGCGCGCAGCAGGTCGGTGGGCAGGGCGAGTTGGGTGGGCAGCAGACGGTTCGCGGGGCCGTGCCGGGCCAGTCCCGAGCGGCCGGTGCCGCCCGCGCCGCCCACCGCGAGCCCGGTGTCGCCGTCCAGCAGGCGCAGGCCCAGGAGGGCACGTTGTTCGGGGCCCGGTGGGGTGAGTGACAGCCGCAGTGCGCGCATCCTGGCGGGCAGCGTGGGGTCGGCGGCGACCGCCTCCGGGCCCAGGATCCGCAGCAGCGCCAGCAGCCGGTCGTCCACGGCGCCGAGGGCCGCCGTCAGCTCGGTGAGCACCGGCGCCGAGCGGCGCGCGGGCACCGAGGAGCCCGCCAGGGCCCGGCCCAGGGCGTTTGCGAGGTCGTCCGCCGTGGCCTCCGGTGGCGGCAGATACGCCGGGTCGCCGGACAGGGCGGCCACGAGCAGCAGGGCCAGACCCGCCTGTGCGGGCCCCGGCCAGCCCAGTTCGCGCAGCGCGTGCAGCCCGCGGTGGTCCGCCAGGGCGCGCAGCCGGGGCGGGACCGTGCCGCGCAGCAGCGCCAGTACGTCCGCCAGCAGGTCCAGCGGCACCGCGAACCCGCCCGCCGCGGCGAGCGCCCCCACCCGCACCAGCTCCTCCTGCCCGCTGGGCGGCACGGCGCCGGAGCCGGTGAGACCGCCGGTGAACAGGTCCCAGAGGACCACCGCCCCCGAGTTGTAGGTCGCCGCGAGCTGGTCCCCGACCGGTGACCAGCGCAGCGTCCACAGATGCCGGCCCACCCCCTCCGGCGGCAGCAGCGAGCGCACCCGGCGGCCCTCCTCGGCGTCCCACACCTCGGCCACCGACTCCTGGTCGGCGGACGGGAGGGCGAGCAGCCGCGAGTCGGCGCACCAGGACAGCGCGGGCGCCCAGTCCCGGCCCCCGGCCTGCCCGAACTCCCGCAGCCGCCGCCAGGACGCGGTGTCCCACACGGCCACGGGACCGCCGGTGCTGCCCTCGGTCGCGGCGAGCCGGGTGCCGTCCGGCGACCATGCCACCCGGCACACCATGGCGTCCCGGTCCGGCCACTCCAGCACCCGTACCCGACGCCACCGCTGTCCGGCGCCCGGACCCCATACGATCACCCGGCCCCGGGTGCCCGCGGCGAGCAGCCGTCCGTCGGGGGAGAACGCGGGGCGCCGTACGCCGTTCTCGACCGGCAGCCGCTGTGGGCCGCCCGCGTCCCGGTCCAGATCGTGGACCAGCAACTGCACGGGTTCCGGGCCCGATTCAGGTACCGCCCAGCGCAGCGGGCGCACCGGGTCGGCGGCCACGGCCTGGCCCGCGGGGCGCTCGGCGATCAGCCGTCCGGTGCGCGGCTCCACCACCCGGTTCACCCCGGTGCCGCAGTGCGCGGCGAGCACCAGCACCGGCTCGGGCCCGGCCAGGCAGACAGCGTCGTACCAGCCGTGGTCGAAGCCGTTCACCGCCTGCTCGCCGACGGGAGCCGTGCCGTCGGCGGCGAACTCCAGGATCCGGCCGGGCCCGGACTCGCACCAGTGCCGGGCGCCGTCCGGCGACCATGCCAGGGCGGGCGCCACACAGCCCGTCCCGGCGCCCGGGAGCAGCGCCGAACGCAGCACGCCCCGGGGCCGTTCCGCGGACCGGGTGTGGACCTTGCCCACGGTGACACCCATCGCGTTGGCCCAGCGGCGCAGCGCGGCCGGATCCCGGCGCCGGTGCGGACGCGGCACGGAGCCGGGCGGCTCCCACACGGCCACCGAGTCGTCGTCCAGGCGGGCGGCGAACAGGCCGCTGGCCGAGAGCGCGAGGTCGCCGGGTCCGGTCACCCGGCCCGGCAGCACCCCCAGTGTGTCGAGCCCCGGGCCCAGGATCCGCAGCCCCTCCAGCACCGAACCGGCGATCAGCAGCGAGCCGTCGTGGCTGTACGTCAGCGCGGTCACCCGGTGCGGCAGGAACTGCCGGCGCAGTTCCCGGCCGGAGCCCGCGTCCAGCAGCCGCAGTCCGCTGTAGTCCTCGACGGCCACGGTCCCGTTCTCCGGCGAGGCGGCCACCCGGCGCAGCTCCCGGAACGGCCCGCCGAGCGTGCCGGTCATGGTGCGGCCCTGCGGCTCCCACAGTTGCGCGGAGGTGCCGGTGGCCACGCACAGGATGTCCGGCGTGCCCGGCACCCAGGCGACCTCGACCACCGGGTCGACGCCCCGCAGCCGGGCCACGGACTGGTCGGTCCGGTCGAGCAGCAGCACGTCCCCGGACCGCAGCCCGGCCGCCAGCAGCCGCCCGTCCGGCGACAGTCCTACGGCGGTGACCTCGCCCTCGTCGTGCAACTGGCCGGGCAGCTCCAGCAGTTCACCGGTGTCCGCGTCGACGAGCGCCAGCCGCCCGCCGGTGAGCAGCAGCAGCCGGTCACCCTCGGGGTTCCACACGGCGGCCCCGCCCGCACCGCCCGGCCCCTCCCGGGACGCCAGCCGCCACACCGTCCGCCCCTCGTCGTCGTAGCGCACGACTTCCTCACCGTGTACGACGACCAGTCCGGTGCCGTCGGGCGAAAGACACAGACAACGCGCGTCGACGGCGGCCAGGGTGAGCACCCGCTGGGCGTACCAGGGGGCGTCGGGCCGGGCGGCCGTCACCGGGGGCCACCGGGGGCCGACGCCCTTGCCGCGGGGGCGCGTCGGGCGGGTGCGGTGTCTGTCACGGCGCCGGGTACGAGGCCGCGGCTCTGTCCGGGAGCGGCGCGCCACCTGAACCGCTCGACGGGCCACCTGAACCTAGTGCCCTGCGCGAATCCGGCACGTCCCGCGGATACGGTGCATCGCGCGGCCCCGATGCCGGACCCGGCCCCGATGCCGGACGCGGCCACGGCGCCGGACGCGGCCACGGCGCCGGACCCGGCCACCGCGTCCCGCATGGCGGAACAGCCCGGCGTGGCCGAACCGCCCGTCGCCGTCGCCTCGCCCGGCCCGAACGCCGCGCACGCCGCGCCCTCCGTCCTCACTGCCCCCTCCGTCCTCACTGCGCCCCCCGCCCTCACCGTGCCCCCCGCCCTCACCGTTCCTCCCCCAACTCCTCCGCCGCCCGTTCGTACATCTGGGCCGCGCGCTGGAAGTGGCCCGCCTGTTCCAGGAGTTCGGCGGCCTTGCGGTAGTCGCCGCGCAGAAGGTGCTCCATCGCCTCCTGGTTGAGGCGGGCGCGTTCCGTCTCCGTGGTGCGCGGGGCGGACGGGGTCGTGGGGTCCGGGGCGGGGACCAGGTCGGCCAGGCGGTTCAGCAACTCCCGTGCCGGGTGCGACAGTCCGCTCTCGAAGGCCGGTGCCGCCGGTACCCAGAGCTGCCAGGCCGGCCGTACGTCCGCCAGCCGAAGCTGCCACGCGCCGTCCCTGCACAGCACCTTGATGACATCGGGCCCCAGCCCGAACACCTCGTCGCGCGCCGGTTCCGGCAGCGGGGGATTCAGGACGCAGCCGCTCTCCAGGTAGAGGGATCCCGGGCCCGCCTGGTAGACCGGCACCCCGAACGGCAACGCCTCCAGCAGCCCTGGTGGTTCAGTCACCAGATGCCGTCCCGGGCCGAAGGCCACCACCGCCGTCTCGTGCAGCGGGCGGCAGCGCAGAAACCGCCGCAGACCGTCCAGTTCGGCGTCCGCGACCAGTACGGCGTCCACCCGGCGCGGGGCACGGGCGCTGGGCACCAGCCGTACCGGCAGCGGCGGACCGAGCGCGGGCACCGGCACCGGGACCGAGACGGGCGCCCTTGTGCGGCCCCGTACCGGGCCCGCGTCGAGGAGTTCCGCCGATGCCGGTTCGCCCAGCGGACGCCACTGCCAGGGCGGCCCGGCCGCCGCACGCTCCACCACCACATGCCGTCCCGGCGGGGTCTCGTCGAGCAGCAGGGCGTCGTCCAGCGGCAGCCGCAGCCCGAGGTCCACCAGCACCCGGCCGTCGGGATCCGCGGCCCGGCACGCCACAGTCCCCGGCAGCCGACCGCACGCCTCCACCAGCCCCCGCGGCACCGCCCCGGCCGCGCCGAGGCGCAGCAGCAGCCAGCCGGGGTCGCCCCGCCCCGCCCCGTCCAGCCGCTCGACCGGTGTGAATGTGGCCGCAACCCCGGCGGCCAGGCTCCGGCGCAGCAGCCAGCGGGCCAGGGCGCCCGGCGCCAGCACCGAGATCTCCCGCAGCCCCTGCGGCGGGGCGCCGACCGGGCTGTGCGCGGCGAGTTCGGCCACGGGGAGCGGGGCCCAGCCGGCCACGTCGGCCATCCGGGGCGTGGGCGGCGTCTCGCGCCGGGCGTGTTCCGCGGTGGTGGCCGGCCACGGGATGCGGGGCGCCGGGGCGGCAGAAGCGACGGGGGCGACGGGGGCGGCGGGCGGCGGCCACGGCAGGCGCGGCACGGTCGGTGCCGGAGGCACGGGCGGTGCGGGTGGTACCGGCGGTGCGGGTGGTACGGGCGGTGCGGCGGTGGTCCGGTCCGGGACACCACCCGCCGGGTCCGAGGGGTCGTAGGGCCACAGCAGTCCGTCCCCGTCCGGCTGGAAGGCGGTACCGCCGTATCCGGCGACCAGCGGCAGGGCCGCCAGATGCGCCGTGTCCAGCAGCACCCACACCGAGTCGTCGTACGGCGAGCTGCGCAGCCCCGGCACACCCAGTTCGGCGGTGGCCGCGAGATGGCCGAGGGCGGCGCGCGGCGCGGGGAAGCGGGCCGCGGCGGACCAGGGCGAGGCCTGCGGCGGTTCGGGAGCCGGGGGACCGTACGGGGGTTCGTCCGGCGGCGGGGGCGGGGGGACCCTGCCGCCGGATGCGTCCACCGGTCTGGCCGTGAAGCGCGGCGGCGCCGGTGGCGGGGTGGGCGGCGGTTCGGGCACCGCTGAAGGGAAGAACCTTCTCTTGCGGCGGCGTGGAGTCGTCATAGGTACGGGTCCCCCGATGAGTGGAGCGGTGTTGCCGATGTGTCCTGTCGTGCCTGAACGGAAGTCTTGTGGTGCTTGTGGTGCCTGTGGTGCTACCTGTGGTGCTGTGGTGCTAGCCGGCCGCCGGGGTGTCCGGCTGCGGTGGTGGCGGGCCGGTCGGTACGCCCGTGGTGTCGCCCAGGGCGTGGACCGCCCACCGCTGCCAGCGGCCGGCGCAGCCCGGCACACCTGCGCGGTAGGACGCGGCGAGGACCAGCGCGCCGAGGTCGGGTCTGCGGATCGCGTCGGCCGCGGCGACCGCCCACCGCTCGGCCTCCACCCGCTCCCGGGCCGGGGCGAGGGTGCCGATGCGGTCCGGCACCCCGGACAGGGTGGCCACCAGGGCGGCCGTGGTGCCGTAGGCCAGCGCGGCGGCCAGTTCGTGGCCCAGCCGACGGCGCAGCCGTTCGCCGGGGCCGGTGGGCCGGGCCGCGGCGAACAACTGCTCGGCGGTGGCGTAGGAACGGGTACGGGTGACCAGGGTCCAGCCCGCCCACAGCGGGTCGCCGGCCTGCTCGAAGCATGCGGCGGCCTCCTCGGGGCGATCCGCCCGCAGCAGGCACTCGGCGGCCAGGCGGGCCCGGCCCGCGCCGCGCCAGCAGTCGGCGGCACGGACCAGATCCCCGGCCTGTTCCCACAGTTCGGCCGCCCGCAGCCGGTAGCCCGCCTCCTCGTGGCAGCGGGCGGCCTGCGCCAGGTCGCCCGCCTGCGCGTAGCAGAGGGCGGCGCGTTGCAGGAGGCCGGGCTCGCGGATCATCCGTCGCCTTGCCTCAGCCGCTCGTCGCGCCGTACGGCGTCAGTGTTCTCGTCCTCGGCCGCGGGCCGTTGCCCCGCGGGCATGCTCTCGCGGCCCCGGCTCACATCGACGACCTCCTCCACACCGGGCCTGCGGTCCAGCACCTGGCCCAGGTCGAAAGCGATCTGCTCGTGCGCGGCGTCGTGGTCCTGGACCCTGGTGGTGCGCCCGATGTCGTCCACCTGGAACAGTTCCACCTCCCCGGTCTCGGCGTTGTAGCGGAACTCGACCCTGACCCGCATCGCTCAGGCCTCCATCTCGAACTGGATGCTGAGCACCCCGTCCGTGTCGTCTACCTGGAGGGCCTGGGCGCCGTGGGTACGCGCGTACTCCAGGATCGCGTCGCGGTAGGCCACCGCGAGGACCTCGTGCACCGGGCGCAGGAAGTCCTCCCTGGCGTCGGCCAGCCGGTCGGCCGCGTCCCGGGACAGCTCCTCCCGGCGCTGCTCGGCCGGTGCCGCCAGCCGCCGCTCGGCCTCCTCCTGGGCCTCGGCGTCGAGTTCACCGCGCTGCCCGGCCAGCAGGTGCTGCCCGGCGAGGCGTTCCTTCTCCTCCTTGCGGGTGATCTGCTCGGCGGCGTCCTGGTCGGCGCGCTGCTGTGCCTCCAGCCGGGCGGAGCGCTCCGCGACATCCTTGGTCAGACCGCCCCAGCTGTCGTCGTAGTAGCGTGCGGTCTCCTCGGCGGTGGCCTCCACGACGACCGTGCCCTCCACGGTGCGGGTCACCTCGGCCTCGGCGGTCACCACATCGCTCACCCAGGTCGTCATCTCGATCTCGCCCGTGTCGAGGTGATAGGTGATGGAGCCGTCCTCGACGTCCAGCCGGTAGGTGCCGTCCTGCCAGGTCCAGCGGGTGTCGGCGCCGAGCGCCGTCTCGAAGGCACGGCGGGCCGCCGCGCCCAGCTGTGTCCCGAACGGCTGCCGCAGCGTGGCCTGCCCGGCGACCTCCATGCTGGCCCGGCCCGTTCTGCGCAGTTCCTCCTGCCACATACGGGTGAGCCGACTCGAGGCCCGGACCTGGACCCGTCGGGGATTGCACATCGGATAGCCTCCCTGCTGTCTTGCCCAGTCGAAACGGTCTCGCCTGCCCTGCCCTGCCCAGCGGCACCGGCCACGGACCCGGCCACGGATCCGGACCCGCCACGGACCCGGATCCGGACCGAACCCGCCACCGCCCCCGCCTCTCCCCCCGCCTCTGCCTCCGCCTCCGCCCCCGCTCACCCGAACCGGTCGAGCAGCGCGTTGACCCCGGCGATGATCCGGGACAACTCCGACTCGGCACCCGAGTCCACCGGCTGATGCTCCCTCAGCTCTCGTGACAGGTCGCCGAGTTTGTGCAGCCCGTCGATGACGCTCCACTCGCTGGGGTGGCGCCCGCCGGTGAGCGGGGCGCTGATCTCCCGGGCGTCGAGCAGGATCTCGCGGTCCGGGCGGCGCCGCCGGGCCGGTTCGCCGCCGTGCTTCTCCACCACGGCGTGCACGGCCTCCTCGACGGTGACGCGGTCGGCCGGGTCGGTCCAGATGTACGCCAACGGCCACAGGTCCACCGGCTGGGCGGTGTGCGACTCCCGCAGCAGCGCAGCCCCCGCGACCAGCTTGAGGCTGCGCACCACCCGCCGGTCCGACAGTCTGACCCCTTGGATCAGCAACTGCCGTACCAGCTCCCGGTGTTCACCGAGCACCGGATCGAGGTCGATGTCCCGCAACCGCAGCGCGAGCTGCCCGAGGCGCTCCACGGTCAGCGTGCCGGTGACCTGTGGGCGCGGCCCGGCCGCCGCGCCCACCGACGCCGCCAGCCGACGCTTCTCGTGCTCCCACCCCACCCGGAGCAGCCGCTCCAGACCGATGCCGCCGACCGGCTCGACCTGGAGCCGGATCAGGAACCGGTCGGAGAAGGCGGTCAGTCCCGGGTCGTCCGGGATGTCGTTGGTCGCGCCGAGCAGACTGATCAGCGGAGCGTTCTCGGCGTGCGCCCCGTTGTGGTAGCGGCGCTCGTTGAGCAGGGTGAGCAGGGTGTTGAGGATGGCGCTGCTGCCCTGGAACACCTCGTCCAGGAAGACCAGTTCGGCCTGCGGCAGCATCCCCTCGGTGCGCACGTGGTACGTGCCCTCGCGGAACCGCTCGAAGTCCAGCGCCCCGAAGATCTCCGACGGCTCGGTGAACCGGGTCAGCAGATAGCTGAAGTGCCGCGCCTGGATGTGCCGGGCCAGCGCGGCGATCAGCTCGCTCTTGGCGGTGCCGGTCGGCCCGAGCAGCAGCGCGTGCTCCCGGCACACCATGGCGAGCTGGAGCAGCCGTACGGCACGCTCGCGCCCCACGAACTCGTCGCCCAGCCGCCGCCGTACGTACTCCAGGTCCCTGACGGTGTCGACGGTGTCCTGTCCCCAGCTCACCCGGTACCTCCTCTCCCGTCCTGCCGGTGTCCGTTCAACGCCTGCTGGAGCGCCGCTGCTCACGCCGGGTGCGCTGCAACTGGCCGACGATCTGGCCCAGTTGCTCCGGGGTGGGCGGCAGCGGCGGATTGCGGAAGTGCGCGGCGACGAACGCGTCGCGGAACACCGAGTGGATGTCGTCGCCGTTGCGGCCGCGCAGGGCCGCCGCGATCAGCTCGTCCACCCCGCCGCCGACGTCGATGCCGAACTTCGCCGCGTGCAGGTTGATCATCTTCAGCCGGGCCTCGTCGTTGGGCACGTCGATGCCGATGGTCTCGAAGCGGCTGGGCCGCAGCAGCGCCTCGTCGATCAGGTTCAGCCGGTTGGTGGTGCCGATCACCAGCGTCGGCACCTCCGGGCGGAAACCGTCCATCTCCGTGAGGATCTGCGCGACCACCGCGTTGCCCGCGCGGGTGCCGCCGTCGGAGTGGTCGGAGCGGCGCGAGGCGATCGAGTCGAACTCGTCGAACACCACCACCGAGGGGGCGTTGCGGCGTGCCTCGGCGAAGATCTCCCGCACATTGCGCTCGCTCTCGCCGACGTAGGTGCCCATGATCTCCGGGCCGGACACCACGAGGATGGTGGCGTTCATCCGGTTGGCGATGGCCTTCGCGAACAGCGTCTTGCCGGTGCCGGGCGGCCCGTGGAAGATGAAGCCGCGCGGGATCAGTTTGGTGCGCAGATGGTCGTACTCCGGGGGCAGCCGGTGGTGCCCGATGACGATGTCGATGGCCCGCTGGATGTGCTCCTTGACCTCGTCGTAGCCCGCGATGTCGTCGAAACCGACGTCCGGGACCTCGAAGTTGCTCGACATCTGCGCCTTGAACGCGCGGATCGTGGCGTACAGGTCGCGGGCGGTGGGCGCCTCGGCGTCGCGGTGCACGCTCATCGCGTAGCGCATCGCCTGGCGCAGCAGCACCGGGTTCATACCGGCCACATGCTTGTAGCACTCGACCGGGTCGTAGCGGCTGAAGCGCTCCGACTCGGATACCGTCACCAGTGCCCGGCCCAGCGGCTGTTCCTCGTCGTCGTCGCGGAACCACACGGTGCGCGGCACCCCCGTGATCGACACCCGGGTGCTGAACCGCTCGGCCAGCACCTCCGGCACCGACAGGGAGGGCGCCGCGAACGCCAGCATCACCCGCTCGGGCGCCCCGTGCAGCAGCTCGGTCACCTCGCGGGCCTCCGCCGACAGCGAGCCGTCGCTGCCCCCGGCGAGCAGATCGAGGTGCTGCACCACCAGCACCGTGTCGTCGTTGAGGGCACGCACCAGCTCCCGCAGCCGGGCCAGCAGCCGCTGCCGGGCGTTCTGCTGGACCGGGATCAGCTGATCGCCCTGCGGCGGGCCCGCCTCCTGCGGCTGGGCGGCGGTGCCGTCGGTGGAGTCGTCGGTGGACTCCAGGACCTCGGCGCGCAGCCCGGCGCGGCTGGCCATCTCCCGCCACAGATGCGGCACGACCGGTTTCTCCGCGACCACCAGCACCGACAGCCGGGCCCGCAGCAGCGAGGCCACCTGGGCGATGTCCCGGCCGTACGCCAGCACGGTCGCCTCGGCCTCGTGCAACTCGTCGGGCTGCGGATGCCGGTACTCCGGCTCCGCGGGCGCGGCCTCCACCGGGGGTGTCTCCTGCGGCGGCTTGCTGAAGGCGATGGGCTGCGGCGCGGCGGTCGGCGCGGTGTACGTCGGTGGGTAGACCGGGGTGCCGTACGCCAGCTCCGACTGGAGCAGCAGATCCGCGGAGACGGACTCCCAGCGCAGCACCGCCCAGCCCGGTTCCAGCGGGGTGAGCAGGGTGTACGGCCCTGACGCGAGGGCCTCGGCGACGGTGATACCGCCGGGCTGGCGGCGCAGCGCCCGCAGGGCGCTCTCGTCGGGTGCGACGACGGAGATCCGGCGTGTGGACGTGGTCATGCGTTCATCGCCTCCAGTCGTTCGAACTGCCGGAACAGCCGTACGCCCGCCAGATAGTGGCGGGTGATCCCGGTGCGCGCCTTCACCAGCCGGGGGTGCGAGCGCTCCAGCCGGGCCAGCGCGGCCCACCACTGGGCGACCGGGCGGGCGGCGGGCAGGTCGGGCGGCGGGACGAGGACGGCCCCGGCCCGGTCGAGCAGCGAGCGGTGCGCGGGCAGGTGCCGCAGCAGCGCCGCCTCGTACACGTCGAGCACCAGCTCGCGCTCCGTCATGCGCAGCCGGTCGAGCACCTGGCCCCGCCACAGGGCCTGGCCGGGGGAGGCGGGGGCCTCGCAGTACACGGTGACCAGCAGACGGCGGCCGTGCGGATGCTCCAGCAGGACGTCCTCCAGGAGGAGTTCGGCAGCGGCTTCGCCCGCCCGGGTGGGCCGGTCGAGGAGCGCGGTCAGCGGTGAGGCGTCCCGCAGCCGGCCGGCCAGCACCGGGTCGGCCGCGCAGTGCCGCAGGGCGGGCGCGACCACGGCGTGATGGGCGAGGGCGTCCCACAGCGAACGCGGCGGCGGTACGGCCCGTACGGCCTCGGCGGCCAGCCCCGCCCGGCCGCGCGCGCCCACCGCGGCAGCCAGCACCACGGCGCCCGCGCCCACCGGGCGCCGCTCGGCCGCCGCGGGCCCGTCCAGCCGCAGCCGGGCCGCGGTCCGCGCGGCCAGCCCGGTCACCGCCGCCGTGATGTCCGGCGGCGGACCGGCCAGTGCCTGGGGGTCCGTCAGATCTCCCTCGGGCGGGGCGGATTGCACCGGCTGCCCCGGTTCAGCGGCCGTCGACCACTGCAGTACGCGCAAGGCGGTATCGACCGCGCTCATCCCTCACCCACTGTTCGCACTCCCGGACGTCGTCCCCGGAGCGCGCGTAGAAGCGCAGCAGCCGGCCGTCGCCCGTGATGTTGATCAGTCCGGCCACCTGCCACGGCTGCCGGAACGTGCCCAGATGCAGTTCGACGTCGACGGCGGACAGGCCCATGTCGTCCCCGGAGAACAGATGGGTGTGGTACCAGCCCATCAGCTGCTTGTCCTCGCCCGCGATCGTGATCAGCCGGTTCATCTCGCGGAACGAGTCCCCGGTGAACGTGAAGTGCAGCGCCCCGGCGCCCGAGTGGTCCGCCGGGGTGACCTCGGTGATCTCGACCAGATAGCGTTCCCCGCCGCCGTGCCTGCCGCCGCTCCTGCTGTCCCCGCCGCCGGTCACCCGCAGCACCTTGCCGAGCAGGAAGCCGCCCTCCTCCAGCCGCAGGGACAGCTTCATCAGATGCAGATGGTCGTAGGTTCCGCCCGGCAGCAGCACGGTCACCGGTCCCAACGTGTCCGGGTCCAGGCCGAGTTCGGCCGGATCCACCTCGGGGACCGGCGGCTCGGCGACCTTCCGGACGGTGAAACTGCGCCGCGGCTCCCTGAGATCGAGGTCCATGGCGCCCGCCACCTCGGGGGTCGAGCGGCCCAGCGCCATGCCGCTGATCGACGGGTGGTCGAGACAGAAGCCCCACACCTCCTCGTCCGGGTCGATCTGCTGCACCACGTGCTGGAGCACGGGGCCGAGCAGCTCCCGCACCGGGAACTCCCGGTCCAGGACACTCTCGCCGTTGCGGGAGATCACCACCCCGAGCCGGCCGATCTGGGCGCGCAGATTGTGGATGGTGCGCGGACCGTCCATCAACCGCGGGTCCGGCCTGCGGACATAGCGCAGATGCATGATCAGATGCTCGTCCTGGTCGCCCTTCTCCAGGAGCTGCCGCAGCGCCTCGACCAGCAGCGAGGTCAGCGAGATCTTGCCCACCAGATCGAACGACGTGCCCTTGTAGAGCAGCACCATGGCCGTCGCGGCACGGTTCTCAGCGCTCATCCGGACCCGCTTCCACGCCGATGCGCTCATCCGCGCCCGCTTCCACGTCGGTGTCCGCGGTGGTCTCCACCCGGTGCAGGGTCAGGGACCGGGCGCGGCCTGCGGGCCGGATCAGCCCGGCGCGGGCCAGCCAGGTGGTGCCGCCGATCTCCTTGATGCGTTCCTGCCCCTCGATGGAGAACGCCCAGGCCGCGGCGGCCCCGTCCAGATAGCCGCCGCGCTCGATGATGTCCCGCACCAGGCTGTCGAAGTCGAGCGCCATCTCGTAGTCGTGCGGGAGGATCTCGTAGTTGCGGTAGCAGGCCATGTCGATCAGCATCTGGCCGACCGAGTACAGGCTGAGGTCGGGTGTGTAGTCGGTCATCAGAGGGCCCAGGCACACCGAGCCCTTGCGCTCCGGGTCACGGGCGATGTTCGGATGGAACACCTCCGACACCCACAGCACCCGCGGCGCCTGGATGGGGAACTCGCCCGGCAGCCACACCACCAGCTCGTGGTGGTCGATGACCTTCGGGTCCAGCGGCCAGGCCTCCATGTCGTCCGGCGGGGCGAAGCCGGGCACATGCAGCTCCACCTCGAACCTCACGGGCCACCTGTCGTCGTCCATCCTGACGAGCGTGAACTCCGGGTGCTCGTCGGCGAAGTCGGTGATGTCGTCCCGGGCACGGGAGATCGCCTCCAGCCGCAACTGGGCGTCCACCCCGGCCGTCGACTCGGCCGACACCTCCAACTGGCCGCCCTCCCGGACCCCTTGCCCGTGCAGCGGCACTTCCGGGTCCAGCCGGCGGGCCTCGCCGTTCTCGTCGCGGAAGTCGACGACCGCCCGCAGCAGCTGGCCGTTGGCGTCGCGGGCCACCTCCGGGCGGTACTGCGCCCACACCGCCGGGACCAGCTCGCTCGGCAGGGTGGTGTTCGGCACGTACTGGATCTCGTACAACTGCCGGTCGGGGCCCATGATCTGGAGCCGGGTGTAGAGGGCGGGCCTAAAGCCGTGCTCGCCGTACAGCACCTGCACACCGGGCGCGATGCGCTCCACGCGCTCCTGGAGCTGCTCCTGCACCGTCTGGGGCGGCAGATCGGCGACCTGGAACGCCGCCTGCTGGTTGCCCGCGTACAGCTGGAGCGCCTCCGGGTCGACGATCTCCCGCAGCAGCCGGTGGAACTCCGGGTACGCCTCGCTGCCCACGAACTCCACGGTCCGGTACAGGGTGTCGGCGTTGCCCGCGGCCTGGGCCTGCTCCTGCCGCTCGGCCCGCAGGAAGGTGAGGATCTTCTGGAGGTCGTGGTTGCCCGGCCAGCGCCGCAGGGCGGTCTCCACCAGCCTGAGCAGTCCGTCCTGCTGCACGGCGCCGAGTTCGAGGGCGCGTACGAGGTCCCGCCAGAAGGCGACCACCTCCTGGGCGCCGTCCCAGCGCGGTCTGGTTCGCGGCGGGAACTCCATGTCGTCGAGGAGTTCCTCGGCCTGGTTCTGGGTGCGGTAGAGATCGGCCAGGGTGTCGATCAGGGCCCGTTTGATCTCGGTGGGCAGCTTGGCTGGGTCGGTGTTCACCGGGAGATTCCTTTCCCGCCGGCCTCGGACAGTTCCAGATACCGGACTTCGCTGGTGCGGCCGGCCCGCAGGACCGGCAGGATCTCGCGCGGCGCGACACCGAGATCGGTGAGGCGGGCGCGCGGCGGGGCGTCGGCGAGCCGGGTCGACTCCCGCGCGGGTGCGGCCCCGGGCAGCGGCGCCCAGGTCAGCACGGACTCCTCCGGGCCGAGCCGGGCGGCGAGTTCGGCCGGGGTGGACAGCACCGTGTGCTCGGTCGACGCCACCCGGTCGGCCGGGATACGGGTGTGCAGCGGGCAGTGCGGGTCACGGGCGAGCCGCACCGGGGTGGCCGTACCGCCCGCCGCGTCCACCCGGACCAGCCCCGGCGCGGTGTCCGCGCCGCACAGCAGCCGTACGGCCGTCACCGCGAGCCAGGAGCCGATCAGCGCCGAGACCGGCGCCGAGGCACCGGCCTCCCGCGGCGCGGCGTCGGTGCAGGCCCACGGGTCGTCCTGGGCCGCCCGGTCCCTGGGACCCAGCCCGCAGCCGAAGCACGGCCCCGACGGCTCGTACAGCCGTATCTCCCCGCCCCACGGTCCGGTGCCGCCGTCCAGCAGGGCGGCGCCCATCTGGAGACACCGCCCGGCGAGCTGGAGGCGTGCGGCGAGGCTGTCCAGGCAGCTCACGACCAGCGAGGCGTCCCGCAGCTCGGCCAGGCCCACCCCGCTGATCAGGGGTGCGACCCGGGCGTCCACCCGGGTCACCGGCGACAGCCCGGCCAGTCGGCGCGCGGCGACCGCCGCCTTGGGGCTGCCCACGTCGGCGGGGAGGAAGAGGGGGGCGCGGCTGAGGTTGGACTCGGCGATCTCGTCGGGGTCGCACAGCACCAGCCGCCCCACCCCGGCCAGCGCCAGCTGCTGGGCGAGCTGATTGCCCAGCGCGCCGACCCCGCACACCACGACGGTGGCCGCGGCGAGCCGCTGCTGGTCCCAGCCGGGGAGATGCGCGTGCCGCGCGAAGCGCTCCGAGGCGGCCGCCATGTCAGTCCCGCCTCAGCGTGCGGAAGTTCATCGGGCACTGTGCGACGTCGAGATCGCTGCGCCACTGCTCGAAGCAGCCGAGCCCGCGCGCCGGGTCCTGGTGGACGGCCTTGAGGCAGCCGCGGTCGCCGGGTGAGCAGGGGCACACCACCACGGTCTCGAACAGCCGGAAGGTGTGGGTGCACACGAAGCACGCGTTGCGTTGTCGCAGCTGGCCCAGCACCGGGTCGCCGGGCATCAGACGGACGGTGCGCAGGGTGTCCGGCGACGGGTCGGTGCCGTCGACCCCGCGGAAGAACGCGGCCTGCCGCTGCGGATCGGGCCGTTCGGCGGCCGGTGCCTCGCCGCTGCACGGCAGGGTGCGCAAGTGGTGGGTGACGTCGACGAGTTTGCCGTCGTCGGAGTGCCGGAGATACACGGTGTCGTCCTGCCGGAACGTGTGCCCGCACACCCTGCACGGCACCCGCCGCCGGGTGCCCGGCCGCCGCCAGGTGCCCAGCCAGCGGGAGTCGAGCGTGGTGGAGGCCGGGCCGTCGGCCCCGGCGACCTGCGGGTTCTCCCCGCGCTGGAGACCCCGCTCGAAGCCGCTGGCCACCTCGGGCGCACCCGAGAACGGCGGTTTCTCCTCAGGCTGCTGACGGTCAGTCATACGAGGTGCTCCGTACGGGAGACCCGGCGGACCCCGGCGGGGGAGTGGCCCCGCAGTTCCATCGCCGCCCGGGCGGCGTCGCAGGCCCGCGCCACGGAGGGGGAGTGCGCCAGGGAGCCGTAGAAGCCTTCCGTGAACAACAGCGCGGCCTCGTCGGGCAGTTCGCCGGCGGTGCCCACCACCTCGTCGGCCCGGTCCAGCAGTCCGTCCGCGTATCCCGCCGACCAGCAGGAGTTGAGGACCACACAGCGCAGCGGGGCGTACGGCCGAAGCGCCCCGGCCAGCGCCTGCACCGGCACCGGTACCGAGATGCCCGTCTCATCCTCGAACAGCAGCCGTCCGTCGTCCGTGCCGTGTCCCGCGACATGAAGGATCTGCGGCCGTACGGCCTCCAGCCGGGGCTGGATGTCGCCGACCCGGGTCGCCGGATGGACGGTCACGGCGAGCCGTCCGCCCGAGCGGGCCGCCGCCTCCGCCAGCACCCGCTGTTCCGCGCCGAGCCGCAGCCGGGCCTCGTCCAGAGGCGCCGCCATCAGGCACAGCACCCGCAGCCGGGCCTGCCCGCCCAACTCCCGGAATGCGGGATTCCCGGGGTAAAGGGCGGCGGCCCCGCCGACGAGCACGCCGAGTGTGACACCGGCGAACCGGCCCTGGTCGACAATGCGGCAGACCGAGCGCCACCAGGAGGCGGCGGGCAGCGGCGGCGCGAAAACCGGCAGGAGCGCGGGATTTACGCCGAGGTCCTCCAGGAAGGCGTGCGCGCCCACCGCGTCGGGAAACAATTCGCCCAGTGTTTCGAATGCGCCTGCATCACGCAATTGTGTCCAGCCCGGACCGGCCATGTGTACATCCCCCGTGCCAACGTCCGTTGTGCCATTGCCAGTTCATACGTCCTGTCTTACATGGTTCAGGAGAAGCGTACGCGCTGGGAAGGGTTCTGGGTGTATTTTCGGGTACGCAGCACACTAAACGGGGGACAGGTTTTGATCGAGCGTCTGGAAATGATCACCTCTGGCGGCGGTACGGCAAAATCGATCTTCGAAATCGATTTCGAACAAGGTGAATACACGAGGGACGGATTCCGTGAACGCCGTGGAGTTCTGGTGCACGGCGGCGGTGAACAGGTCGTCCAGCGCATCGCCTACACCGACCAGGCACGCCAGGAACTGCAACGAGCCGTGCGGACCGCCGACATGCTCACCCGCAGGCTCGGTGTCACCGGCTACCCGCGGGAACTGACCCGCATCGTCGGCCACCGCCCCGACGGCAGGGCACCCTACCTGGTCGCCACCCGGCGCGGCACGCCTCTCTCCGAACTCCGCGACGAACTACCGCTGCACCCTGGCCGGTTGGGAGCCGTGATCGACGGTGTGATCGCCGTGCTGACCCAGCTCGCCGATCTGCGCCTCGTGCACCGCGACATCCGGCCCGAGACCCTGCTGTGGGACGGCACGGCCCTCCAGCTCACCGAATCCGGCCTCGTCACGGACGAGTTCGACGAGCGGGGCAGGCCCGTCGGCACCGATCCCTGGCGGTCCCCGGAACAGGCCGGCGGCCTCGGCAAGGCCGACAGCCGCGACGACGTCTACTCCGCCGGAGCCGTGATCTTCCACCTCGCCACCGGCGAGGAGGCCTCCACCGCCGCCGACATGCGGACCCGGGTGCAACTCCTCGACAGCAGTCTGCACAACCTGCTCGAAGGCGTCTTCACGGACCATGCCCGCCAGCGCGTCAGCGGCTTCGCCCTGCGCCGCCGCCGGGCCGCCCAGACCGGCCGCGATCCGGGCGTCCCGGCCGGGCCCCCCGTCCCGCCGCCGGTCCCCCAGATCGAACAGCAGGCCAGGGAGAACTTCCGCGCCCTGCGCGCCCAGCAGCTCGCCCACCGGGCCGCCCGCCTCCCGCGCCCCGCGCCCCCGCCGTACGTGGCGTCGGCTCCGCCGCCCGACCCCTGGTGGCGGGTGCGCACACCCGTCGTCGTCGTGCTGCTCGCCGCCGTGGTGGCGCTCGGCGCGCTGATCGTCGCCGTCACGCTGGCCTGACCGGCAGGAGGAGACCATGACCGCACCCGTCAGATGCCCCATCTGCCTCAGCACCGTGGACTGGGCGAGGGCGCAGACCGTCACCATGAATGCCGACGGCCGCCCCGAACCCCTGCTCCGCCAGGAGACCGAGGACGAGCTGCACTGGAACCACCGCAGGCTCGACGCCTACCGGCTGTGCGAGGGCGGCGGCGGTGAACCCCACGTCCTGCCCGGCCGCTACGGCGACTTCGGCGAACCCCTCGTCATCGGCGTCGTCGGCGAGTCCGCCGCCGGCAAGAGCCATCTGCTGGCCGCGATGATCGGCATGCTGTCCGACGTCGAGCGGATGTCCCGGCTCGGCCTGGTCGTCGGCGGCCTCGACCTCAAACTCCACCAGCGCTACCTCAAGGACACCGTCCGCCCCTTCCTCGACCAGGGCCGCGGCCTGGCCGGCACCCCGGCCCAGCCGCCCGAGTTCACCGACGCCCTGTGGGTCCACAACAGCACCACCAAGCGCAGCTTCGCCGTCGCCTTCTTCGACGTCTCCGGCGAGTGGCTCGCCGACCACGACGCCCAGGTCCCCTTCCTCGGCGCGGTCAGCGCCCTGGTCTTCGTCGTCGACCCGACCAGGATCCGCGGCATGACCGCCGCCTCCGGCTCCGTCACCGGCGACCCGTCCTTCGGCGTCGTACTCGACAAGATCGCCAGGCTGCGCGGGGCGGACGGCGAACGGTTCCTACCGCTGCCGGCGGCCGTCGTCGTCGGCAAGTCCGATCTGCTGCGCCACCACGAGCCCCTGGTGGAGCGATGGCTGCGCAACTCCACCGCCGAGGAGGAGTTCGACCTGCGCACCGTGGAGGCGGAGAGCGAGGACGCCTATGTCTTCCTCAGCACCCGCGGCGCCCAGGGCTGGCTCGCCCCCTTCCTCCGCTGCGCGCAGTCCACCCTGCACTTCGCCACCGCCACCGGCCACAAACCCGTCGAGGAGAACGGCGCCCAGCGCTCCCCGCTGGGCGGCTTCACCCCGCGCCGCACCCTCAAACCCTTGCTCGCGCTGTTCGCCATGTGCGGGGTCCTCGGCCCCGCCGACCTCGGCCAGGGAGCAGTCCGGTGACTCGGATGACCACGGTTCATCAGATCCTCTTCGGCTGGGCCGAGCGGGACGGCGAGGGCAACGCCGGGGTGCGCCCCGTCGCGCACTCGGCACCCCCCACCCTCGACCGCTGGACCGGCAGCCGTCTCCAGAACGTCTGGGCCAGCCGCGACGGCAGCGGCGATGCGGCCGACGCCACCGCCGCCCTGGTGCACCTCGTCTTCGACGACGAGGCCGCCGTGCTGCGCAAAGTCCCCTCCCGCAACCTCCACGGCCGCAGCGGCGCCACCCTCACCCACGCCCTCGTCGGACCCCGCGACGCCATCGACGCCCAGCTCGCCCTCGGCCTGCACGACTGGACCGGCTGGCGCGAGAGCACGCCCGACAGCGCCCCGGCTCCCCTCGGCCCGCTCGACCTCGCCGACCTCCAGGACGCCGCCCGCCCCGGCCTCGACGCACTGCGCGACCGCGTCCAGGACATCCCCCGGCCGCAGCTCACGGCGCTCGTCGAACACGTCCTGCACGACCCCGCCGCCGACTTCACCGTCATCACCCGCCCCGAACTGGCCCTGCCCATGATGACGGCGCTCCTCGACATCACCGGCCCGGTGCCAGGCCACCCGTGGACCTTCACCAGCCACGAGTCGAACGACGTCGGCGGCCACCAGCCCCGCGTGGTCTTCCTCCCCGCCCGCCCGCCGCAGTCCATGTACGTCAACACCCGGCTGCGCGTCGAACCCGCCGTCGCCGAACCCGGCACCGACCCCTTCCCCGGCCAACTGGCCGACCTCTACCTGGAGTCGGGGAACGCCGCCCTCGACCGCATCCGCCCGCACTTCGCGCTCGGCGCCGCCGAGGACGTGGCCCGCTGGCGGCTCTCGGTGCCCGTCGTGGACGGCCGGATCGCCGACCCCCGGCTGCGCCGCGACGTCCTCGTCGACGACGATCTGCTCGCCGCGGCGGCGGCCCGCGGCGGCCTGGACTCCGTACGGACCGAACTCGTGGGCGAGCTGCGCCGTCAGCCTGCGGACTGGCTGGTCCAGGTGCTGGACCGCTGGGGCCCCGACGCCCAGCGGGGCGTACGCCACCCCTCGCTGCGGGACCTGGTCCTCCACGAGGCGGTGGAGGCGTGCCTGGCCGAGTCCGGGCCGAACGAACTGGTCGAGGCGACGCTGGTCGCCGGCCCGCCGCGCGACATGGTGGCCACCGTGTTCCGGCGCCAGATCCCCTACGAGGGACTGGACCTGAGGCGTAAAGGGCACCAGCGCCTGCTGATCGTCGCCCTCCACCTCGGCCTGGACCCGGACCAGCTGGACCGCGAGGGCCTGCTGGCAGCCACCCCCGCCGCGGTGCTCCTCGAGTTCTTCCTCGCCAAGTACACCGCGGACTTCCCGCGGGCGGCGTACGTGCTGCTCCGCCATCATGTGGGCACCCGGGACGGCGCCGCGGGCGCGGCCGAGGTCTGGTACGGGCACGATCTGCTGCTCGCCCAGGTCGACACCATTGCCGACGGTGACCGCGACCGCGAACTCGACTGCTACCGCTCGCTGCTGACCGCCGCGTACGGTCGCCGGCTGCGCCGCGAGGACACCGCCGAACTGCTGGAGCGGGCCGGCACCAGAGCCCCGCTCGGCCTGCTCGCTGCCGCGCTGGAGCGGGCCGGGGACGAGGGGGCCGAGCGGAACGTGCGGTACGCGATCGCCGAACGGTATCTGCGGGAGGAGGGGTACGACCTTCCCGCGCGCCGGACGGCTCCGGCCGGGCAGGGGACGGCGGGCGGCGGCGCGGGGCAGGGGTGGAGCCCGTACCCGCCGAGGACGCCGTACGGCACGACGACGCCGTACCCGGCGAGGGCGCCGTACCCGGGACCCCAAGGACAGCCCCCGCAGCCGCGGACACCCCCGAACGCATCCGCGACGGCCGACCCGACCGCTCACCCGCAGCACGAGCGGGACCGGAAACGCGACCGGGACCCGGACGATGACCGCCTCAGCAAGATCGTCGTGACCACCCTCATCTGCATTCTGGCCGTCATCGTCCTCGGCGGCCTCGTCTACATCGCCGCCGCGAGCCTCAACCCTTGACGCCGACGCGCCCACCTCCACCTCACCCCTCACCCCTCACCCCGCCGCCCGGACCCGACGACCCGGAATGACACCGCATGACGACGCCGCATGACGAGGCAACCGAAGAACTGACCCGGATCGCCGCCCGGATCCGCGCCCTGGGCGCCCGATCCCGCGCCGACGGCACGGACACCCGTGTCCTGGACCGGATCGCCGACGACCTGGACGCGGGCGGCGTCACCCTCGCGGGGACCGACCTGGTCACCGCCTACCCGCCCGAGGTCCTGCTGCCCGACGCGCCGCTGCGCCGCTGGCACGAGGCGGAGAGCTGGATCGGGGTGGTCCGCGACGTCCTGGTGTTCGCACCGGTCGCGCTCACCTGGTGGCGGCTGCGGGACGCCCTGCACGCCTACGACGCCACGAAGAGCAAGGACCCCTTCCTGCTCGGCTGGGCCCGGGGCTTCCCGGAAGGCAGCCCGCCCGCCCGCACGACGGTGACGCTGGGGACCTCGGCGGTCCATGTCACGCTGCTGATCGTGCTGGTGGTCGCCCTGACCCTGGGCGTGCACGCCGTGCAGCACCTCAGGGAACGGCGGCTGTCGCGCGAGGACGGACGGCAAGAGTTGGCCGTCGAACTGGCGCTGGCCACCTTCCTGCTGGCCGCCCCGGCCGCCCGTCCGGCAGGCAAACCCCTGGACAGCGCGGGCGCCGACCGGCTCGCCGCCCAGATCCTGGCCAGCACCGTCAACCTGGAGTCGGCGCTGCGGCGTACGGCCGAGGAGATCGTGAACGTGATGGAGACCGGCCCGGCCAGCCGGATCCAGACCGCGCTCGACGCCTGGACCACGACGGTCGACGAACTCAAGGGCCTGATCCGCTCGTTGACCGTGCCGGGCGAACTCGCCCAGGACCTGATCAGGATCCGCCGGCAGACCGCGGAGGACGAGGCGAAACTCCGCGCCGCCCTCGACGCGCTGGTGACGGACCTGCGCAACGCCCACGAGATCACCGGCCGGGAGATCCACCGCCACGACCTCGCCGTCGCCGCCGTACGCGATCTCGCCCAGCAACTCGGCACCGCGCTCCAGGTGTTCTCCGAGCGCACCGGCAATGTCGTCGAGTCCACCCGGGGTATCTGGCAGGTCGTCGACCGGCTCGACCACGCAGGCGGCCACGGCCCGCTGCGGGCCCGCCCGCTGGACAACGCCGACATGCCGCCCCCGCCGAGGAGCGGATCGTGAGCGGCCGTCCCCCGGCAGGCCGCACGGTTCTGCTCGCCGGGTGGCTCTTCGCCGACCTGCTCCTGCTGCTCCTCGTGATCGCGCTGGGTTCGCTGCCCCGCGAGGACCGCACCGACGTCTCCGCCACCTCGACCCCGAGCCGCTCCGGCACGGTGAGCCCGTCGCCGAGCGAGCGGGCGGAACGCGGACTGGTCCTCAAACCGTGCAGCTTCACGGTGGCGACCGGCAGCGCGGGCTCGGTGACCCGGCAGATCAGCGGCCAGCTGAAGAAGGCGGGCGTGGCGAACCGCACGGCGGGCTTCGTCCTCTCCTTCGGCACGGCCCCCGACCCGGGTCCCGGCCAGGCCGCCGCCGAGAAGGTCAACTCCCAGATCACCAAGGACCTGCCCCGCTTCAGCCACGCCCCCAAACGGGGCTACTGGAAGGGCGGCCCCTCGGGAAAGGTCAGGATCGACGTCTTCTTCCTGGCCGACCGCGGCGGCGACACGTCGTTCCCGAAGGGGTGCCGGTCGTCGGACGACTGACGGCCCGCCGGGCCTGCATGACGGATGTGGCGGTGGACCCGGCCCCGCGGACACAGCGGCGGACTCGCCGGTGGCCGGAGTGGCTGCCTCGGAGGACACCGACGGTGGCGACCTCAGATCGGCTGCGGCTCGAAATCCCAGCCGGGCGGCTCCCCGGCGCCGTCGCCCAGGGCGTGCTCGCAGGCCAGCAGCAGGGGATGACCGGCCTCCACCAGACCGCGGGCCCGCCGCACGGTGTCCTCGCGGAGCGCAGCGGCCTCCTCCACACTGCCCGCCGCATGCCGAACGGCGGCGGCGTTCAGGGCACAGCCAAGGGTCCACGGATGGCCGTCGCCCAGCGCGCGCCGCATGCCCAGGAACGCCTCATCGATCAGCAGGGGCGCGCGTGTGCGGTCACCGCCATGCCAGCGCAGCAGACCGCGGTTGCCGAGCACGCCCATGGTGTGGGGGTGGTCGTCGCCCAGCAGCTGCCGGTAGCCGTCCAGGACCAGAGAGGTCAGCTCGACGGACTCGGCCGGGTCGCCGTGGACGCGCAGCAGAGACGCGTGGTCGGACTCGACCATGAGAGTCATCGGGTGCCGTACGCCCTGGATCTGGCGGCACCGGTCCACCAGGTCACGCAGCAGATCGGCGGCGCCGGAGACATCACCGCAACGCCGCAGGCACAGGGCGTGGTTGTGCAGCGCGGCCAGGGTCTGCGGATGATGATCGCCCATGGTGTGCCGGTGCAGTGCGGAGTTGGCCTCCTGGCGGGCGATGGCGTCCTGGTGCAGTCCCTGCATCCGCAGCGCACGGGCGTAGCTGAGGCCACTGTTGAGGACGAGCGGATCGTCCGCCGGGTACAACCGCTCCCGCAGGACGAGCAGTCCGAGGTGGACGGAGACCGCTTCACGGTAGCGGCCGACCAGACCGAGAGAGGTGCCGAGATTGCTGAGCGAGCTCTGGGCGCGCGGGGACTCCGGCCCGGCCAGGCCTTGGTAGGCGCGGTTGACCTGCTGGAACAGCTCCTGCGCCTCGGAGAACTGGCCGAGGGCCATCAGGGTGCCGCCCAGACCGCCCTGGGCGCGCAGCAGGTCGCCGTCATCCGGCGGCCGTTCCTCGGCGAGCTGCTCCACGACGGCGCGGCCGACCCCCTCCGCTTCCCGGTAACGGCCGCAGCGGCGGAGCATGTTGGCGTGCTGATGTACGAGCATCAGCATCGACGGATGGGTGGGCGCGAGCCGCGGCTGCCAGTGGGCCAGCACCTGTTCGCACAGGGTCAGACCGGTGCTCTCCTGTTCGCGCAGCCGCAGATACTCGATGCAGTGCAGTACGAGGTCGCGGACCGGGGCCTCGGTGTTCCCCAGCGCCCCGGACGGGCTGAGGTGCGGCAGGAGTTCGGCGTACACCGGCCAGGAGCGCACGGCCGACGGCTGCCCGGGGTCGGCCGCGACCAGCACTCGGCAGGCCACCGCCGAGAGGTTGTCGCGGTCGTCGGGGGAGAGGCTGTGGCGCAGGAAGCGGTGGTAGATGCCGTGGATCTCGACGCTGGCGACATAGCTGTCGTTCTCGGAGGTCTGCACGGTGTCCAAACGGACCGCGGTGGACTCCGACAGCCGACTGAGCGCGTCGCGCCAAGCCGCCAGGTCGGCCGCGAGCGCCGCCAGCCGCGGCGGCAGAGCGTCGGGCGGGGACAGCTCGAGACGCCGTACCGGCACCGAGGCGGGCGAGAACATCGCGAACAGGCGTAGTAGTTCGGCCGCCGCGGGGCTGTTTCGCTCCAAGGAGCTGAGGGTGATGGCCCAACTGGCCTGGAAACCGAGAGGATAGTCCGGCAGCGTCTGGATCCTGATGGTGTCGGCGTCGGCACCGCGCAGCAGCCCGATGTAATCGGGGGCCGGCATGGGGTTCGCGTCGAGCCACGCACAGGTCT
This sequence comes from Streptomyces sp. YIM S03343, assembly GCF_054729195.1. Lineage (NCBI taxonomy): Bacteria > Bacillati > Actinomycetota > Actinomycetes > Kitasatosporales > Streptomycetaceae > Streptomyces > Streptomyces sp. YIM S03343. The sequence goes on along the minus strand of NZ_JBPUKX010000001.1, from coordinate 2,030,356 downwards.
GTGCCAGCAGCAGTGGGAAGTCCTCCAGGGCGTCCGCGAGCTGGTCGGCCTCGGCCTCGGTGAGCCGGGCCACATGACGGCGTGCGTAGCTGATGCTCTCCGCTCGGGTGAACGGCTCCACATGGATCCCCGGCACTCCGCCGGACGCCGCCGAGCCCCGGTTGAGCGTGGTGAGCGCGATATGGCCGCCGCTCTCCGGCAGCAGGTTCTCGACCTGCTCCAGATCCTCGGCGCCGTCCACGATGAGCAGCCACCGCCGGAACGGGCGCCCGTCCTGCAGTGCCGCCTGCACCGTGCGCACCGGATCGCCGCCGCCCTGCTGCCCCAGGCCCAGATGCGCGGCGAGTTTGGCGAACTGCTGGCGCACGGTGGCGCGGTAGCTCGCTCTGATCCACCACATCGCGTCGTACTCGTTGGCGAACCGGTGGGCGTACTCGATGACGATCTGGCTCTTGCCGACGCCCGAGATGCCGCGCAGCGCCACCCGGGCCCCGGCCGTGCCGCCGTCCGCGAACCGGGTGTGCAGCTCCTCCAGGACCGCTTCACGCCCGGTGAACCGGGAATTGCGTCGCGGCACGTTCCACACATCGGGCGGTGTGTCAGGGAAGCGCGGCACACCGGGCGGCTCCCCGGCCGGGGCGGGCGGGGTCTGCGCCAGGCCGACGGCGGCCAGCAGCCGGTGCAGCGCCTCGTCGGCGTCGAGGTCGGTCAGGTCCGGCGGGTCGAGCACGGCCAGCGGTGCGGGCGGCGGCCCATGGGACAGGTTGACCGCCGCGAACCGTTCGGCATGGGGTACGACGACCTCGTGCAGCGCCTCGGCCCACTCCCCGGCGCCGTGCTGCCCGAGCCGCACAAAGGTGTCGTCGAGGAGCAGCAGGATCCGGCCCGGGGCGGTGAGCAGTCCGGCGAACGTCTCGGCGAGTGGGATTTCGGGCGGCGGATCCCAGCGCAGCAGCGCCGTGTGGCAGCCGTGCCGCTCCAGCTGGTGTGTCGCCCACACGGCCCAGTCCCGGCGGGCACCGGCGTGGCAAACCGTGAAGTGCCTGGCCGACCAGCCGCCCGGTGACTCGGCGACGAGGCGGTCTGAGCGGGTGGCCGGGACGTCGTACCGAGTGCCGGGGGAGGGGTCTCCGGACGAGGGCACCAGGACATGGCTGGGCCCCGCGGTCACCGGCTCCGTGACGATCTCGCTGAGCAGTTCCACCGTACGGACCGGAACTCCCCAGCGATTGCTGACGGTCAGCCACAGGGTGCCCGGGCCGGGGTCGCGGTGCGCGGTGACGACGAAGCGCGCCGGACCGTAGGTGCCCCCGAACCTGTGCAGCACGACCGTGGGTTCGCCCAGCGCCTCGCAGGTGAACCGCGGCGAGCCGTCCAGGGCGACCCCGAAGTCGAATTCCTCCTCATCGAACCGGTCCCAGGCGCCGCCGTCCACCGGGCCGCCCAGATCGACGGTGACCAGATAGCTCTGCCCCGCCTGGGCCTTGCGCGGCCAGCCCACCAGTGGCTCGATCGTCAGCGAAGCCGGGTCCGGGGTCATGCTGTCGCCTCCTGGGCCCGTACGCTCAGCCGCAGCGTGGTCCGCGGATGGCCGAAGTACAGGAACATGAAGCTGTACAGAAACGGAAGCAGCGACTGCTGCCCGGCGGCGTCGACATAGCCGTCGTCGCCGTACAGGAAGGGCAGCGGGTCCGGCAGCCGGGCCGCCGCGGCGGCTCGGAACTCCCGCAGGGCGTGCGCCACCGGCAGCTCCGGACGGGCGCCCAGCCGCCCCATCAGCTCCCGCACCAGTTCGTGCGCGAGATCGTCGCCGACCTGCCCCGAGGTGGCGATGCAGCCGCCCGCGCCCTTGCGCAGGAACAGCTCGGCGAAGCCCCGCAGGGCGTTCTCGCCGCGCGCCGCGTTGTGCACCAGACGGGCCGAGTGGCAGGCGTTCAGGCAGACCAGGGTGCTCCCGCCGTCCAGCGCGGGCATCGCCTGCGCGTTCAGCTCGCTCCAGGTCACCGTGTCCAGCCGCAGGTTGTAGAGCTTTGGGCCGTAGGTGGCGTGGCAGCCCATGTAGACCAGGCCCGCGCCCAGATCGGGGCGGGCCAGATCGTTGAGGAAGGTGCGGGTGCTGCCGGAGTGCGCGATGTGCACGAACGGCTCGAAGACCTCGCGGTCGCGGCGCATGGGCTCGGCGTAGTAGCCGAGCACCTGCCCGGTGCAGTCGGCCGGTCTGCCGAAGGGGGTGGTCCCGGCCTTGCGGATGGTGGTCCAGCGCACCACCGTCACCAGCGCCCCCAGGATCCCGGGGGCCAGTCCGCGCCGCGGATCGGCCGTCAGGCGCAGCAGCTCCCACGGGATGTCGTAGTCGGTGTCGTCCCAGATGACCAGCTGGAGGGTCGCCCCGTGCCGGGCCCGCAGATCGTTGATCCAGCGGACCAGTTCCTCCTGGCCCTCGGACCATTCCCCGACGGCGTGGAAGAACTCGCTGGGTGCGAAGCCCTTCTGGCGCACATTGCTCAGCGTGATGTCCTCGGGGCGCAGCCGGGTGTCCGCCGGTCCGGGCGCCAGCTCCAGATCGCCGCCGTGCCCGGTCAGCCCGAACAGTTCCCGTCCCCGCTCGTCGTAGGCGCGGTGCACGGCGAGCCGTACGAAACCGTCGGGGAGCCGTTCCTCGGGGTCGACCGGGGCCGGGGGCAGCGCGACGGGTTCGTACGGCTCGGCCAGGTGCTCGGGGACCGCGGCGGTGCGCGGCGCGGGCAGGGCATCGGGGGCCGGGGGGCTGGCGGGCATACCGGGACCCAGTGGGATCACCCCGCCGAGGCCCGAGGGGAAGGGCGGTTCAGTGGACATGGTCCACCCCCTGTGCGCCGCGTCCGGCGACGGTCACCCCGCCGAGCGCCTCGGCCAGCAGGAACGGCAGATCCGGGTGGGGCTCGCGGGCGGCGTCCACGACGACCGAGTGCAGCCGCATCCGGCCCATGGCGCCGATCCGGCCCGCCGCCGATATCGCGTCCTCGACGCCCGCCCGCCGCACCGGCCCCGACAGCCGGCCGCTGGCGCTGGCATCCAGCGGCACGTTCCCGCGCCCGTCGGACACCACCACCAGCCATGCCTCGGCCAGATTGGAATGCTGCTGGAAGGCGCGCCGCAGCAACTGGTCGGCCAGCGCCAGACCGTGCGCGAGTGGACTGCTGCGCCCCGCCGGGCGGTGCAGGGCCCCGGCGACGCGCGGGTCGAGGACGCTGCGGGCCACGAAGTGGTCGGCGCGCAGCTCGTGCGACGCGTCCCGGCGGCCCACCTCGACCGCGCACACCGAGGCCCGGCCGGTGTACGCCCACTGGAGGTACGGGGCGAGCGCCGGGCGCCAGTCCCAGCCGCGCCGGCAGGTGTGGTCGAGGACCAGCACCAGCATCCGCTCCGTCGCGGGCAGCCGGGCGTAGCTGCGGAAGTCGCCCGGGAGCACGACCAGTCTGCCGTCCCCGGCCGCCCGCAGCGTCCGGCGGCCGGGCAGATTCCGGTGCTTGGTGGCCTCGATGGCGGTGGCGACGAACGCCAGGTCGCGCAGGGTGGTGACGGACCGTACGCCGATCACCGGGCCGCGCGCCGAGCTGGGTTCCGGGCGCCGCTGCCAGGGGATCCTGAGCGCGGCGAACTCCCGCAGGAAATGCGCCTCGTCCTCCGGGTAGGGGGAGCGCTGACCGTCCCCGGCGTCGGCCGGGAAGGCGTCCATCGCCTCGGCGGGGCTCGCGGGCAGGGCGAGCGCCGAGCCGGCCGGGGCGGCCGGGGCGCTCTCCTCGGGCGCGGCATCCGGTTTCGGCGCCTCGGGCGGTGTACGGCTCTCGGCGACGGGCCCGGCGGGCAGCGGCGGACCGGCCGCGGACACCTCGGTGCCGGCCGGCGGCTCGGGCCGGGCGGCCACGCCGATGAGCCGCGCCGCCTCGTCGATTCGCTCGGGGCCGCAGACGGCCGCGCCGTCCAGGACGGCGAGCGCCCGGCCCAGCCGGGCCAGTCCGATCGCACGGCGGCGGCCGGTGTCACCGGTGAAGAACCCCACGGCGCGGGCCGCGGCCTCCTCACCGATCGGGCACGGCGGCCGTGGCGCGGACAGTACGGCGCGCCAGGCGTCGGGCAGTTCACCGAGCCCCGGTTCGGGCCCCAGGTCCTCCAGAGCGCGCCGCACCCGCTCACGGCCGTTGCCGGGCGGTCGCAGCCCGGAGACGTCCAGACGGAGCGGGAAACGGTCGAGCAGATGCGGCGACAGGCTGCCCACCTCGTCCTTGCGGCACACCGCGAGCCAGCGCGCCCGGGGCCGCCAGCGGGCCCGGAACCCGGACCGCTCCACGGCGGCCACGTCCGCCCCGAGCAGCTGCACCGCGGCCCGCATCCCGGGAAGGCTGAGGCGCACCAGATCGGGCACCACCACCAGCGTCGCCGGGGCGTCCGGCCGGTCCACCAGGGGACCCGGTGCCAGCGAGAAACCGACCCCGGACGCCTCGCGGCGCAGCGTGGGCCGCAGCCACAGCTCGTCCTCCCCGCTCACCGAGCCGAGCACCGCCCGCCGTACCGGACGCCCGTCGCGAAGTTGCAGACAGGCGGCGAACGTGTCGGAGGCGGGGGCCATCAGCTCCGGCTCCAGGTCGAACAGCAGCACCCCGTCGAGCCCGGGGCCCAGCGCGGCGCAGGCCAGCACTTGGACCAGGCGCTCCCGCTGAGACGGCCGCCCCTGACCGGCCGCCGTCATCCCCGCCGCCGTCATCCCAGCAGCCCGTCGAGCAGCTCCGACTCCTCCGCCGTCCACTCCACGGGCCCGCCGTGCGCCGCCTCGGGCCGCCGGTGCCGCAGGGACAGCGGGACCACCCGGCGCACATGGTCCACGGTCACCTCCCCGGCGCCCTCGAAGGACGCCAGCGCGCGGGCCGCCCACGCGGTGACGACCTCGCCGCGGTGTCCCACGGCGCGCAGCCGGCCGGCCACGTCGGCGCAGAGCTGGGCGATGTCCTCGCCGAGCCGTACGTCCCGCAGCGCGTCCCGCGCCCCGTCGAGCCGCCGGCGCAGCTCCTCGTCGGCTTCCACGCCCTTGGCCAGCCACTCGGAGGCGGTGCCCGCCGCGTCGTCGAAGCGCAACACCGTGAGGACCAGCTCCCGGCGTGCCTCCTGGTCGAGCTCGGACACGGTGACCATCAGGCCGAACCGGTCGAGCAACTGCGGCCGCAGTCCGCCCTCTTCGGGGTTCATCGTGCCGACGAGGCCGAAGCCGAGGGTGCGGACGGTGTCGATGGCCTCGCGCTGCACGGAGAGCACACCCGTGGAGACCACGTCGAGGATGATGTTGACGATGTGGTCGTCCAGCAGATTGACCTCGTCGATGTAGAGCATCCCCTTGCCGCCGGCCTCCTCCAGCAGGCCCCGCTGGGTCCTGGCCTCGCCCTGCATCAGGGCGTCCAGCTCCCAGCCGCCGAGGACCCGGTCGTCGGTGGCGTTGATCGGCAGGGTGACCGGCAGCTCGCCCCGGGTCATCAGGGAGAAGGCGCGCACCGCCGTCGACTTGGCCGTGCCGCGCTGCCCGCTGACCAGAACCCCGCCGATCCGCGGTGCTATGTAGTTGAGTTCGAGCGCCAGCTTCAGCTCGCTCTGCCCGACCACCAGGCTGTACGGCAGGATGTGCACGTCATCGGCTGCGGTCACGACGCCGACCCCGGGGCCCAGCGGAAGGTGATCTGGAGCTGCGCCTCCGCGCTGGACTTGACCAGGACGGCGCCCAGTTCCGCGTCGAGCCTGATGGCAAGCTGGAGCTCGATCTCGTCCGGCGTCAGCCCCTCGCCGAGGTCGCCGAGGTCGCCGAGCCGCCCGGCGGCCTGCGCTGCCAGGGTGCGGGCCAGCCGCAGCCCGTCCTCGTAGACGTCCCGTGTCATGCCCACGACCCTGGCCGCGGGATTGCCCCGGGTGCCGACGCCGCCGTAGATCTCGTCGAGGCCGTCGGACGACTGCGCGGTGTCGACCTCGATGTAGACCGGTGTGCCCCGGTCGTCGGCAGCCGAGTGTGTCACGATCGCCATGCAGCACTACCCCCGTAGCTGAGCCGGATCCTGCGCTTACCCTCCCCATTTCCGACGAGTAGCCAACAACCCTGTTTTCAGCGAGCGTCGGCTCCGTCGCGGGTGGCGGTCAGATCGGCGGCGCGCCGGACGCGGTCCGCGATGTGCAGGATGAGGCGTCGCAGGTCGTCGCAGTGGACGGACGGATTGCGGAAGCCCTCACCCGGCCGGTAGCGATGGGCGTAGTTGCCGCCCGCACATACGTCCACCACAGGGCAGCTCAGACACGCGTCGGCCAGCGCCGCGCGGCCCAACTGGCGTGCCGCCACACCCGGGTGGTCCAGCACCTCGTCGAAACTGTGCTCGGCGACATTGCGGCCGGTGGCAGGCGCCCCGGCGTAGGCCGACTTGAGCGAGTCGACCTGCTCGATGCTGCCGTCGGTGTCGACGACCACTGCGACCATCGGTGAGTTGCCCACCGCCTCGGCCCCGCTGCTCACCCCGAGCAGCAGCCCGATGATCTCGTTGAACAGCCGCACCGGTACGACGGGACCGGAGGTATCGAACCACAGATCGAACACCTTGATCAGCCAATCGGCGTAAGGGTGGCGGCCTCTGCCGGGCGGCGGCGCGCCCCAATGGGCGTGCGGCAGCAGCAGATCCATCGAGGGCGGCGCGAAGGCGGCCAGCGAGGTGTACACCTCGATCGGATCGGTGTCCGGGTCGATCACCGCGAGGATGCCCGCGTACGCCTCCGGGTGACGCCGCAGGATCCTCAGCCCCGCAGCCGTCGCCGACCAGGCGGAGCGCCCCGCGTGGTCGACACGGCGGTTGTTGAGCCGGGGCAGCCCGCCGTCCAGGGACATCCCGATCCCGATGTCCGCGGCGGCCAGTTCGCGCACCGTCCGCTCGGTGAGGAGCGTGCCGTTGGTCTGCACGGACGCCGCCACCACGCAGTCCTGGCCCAGTCTGCCGCGTACGGCTTTCCGTATCTCTTCGACATGGGCGATCAGCCGGGCGGTCCCGGCCAGCAGCGGTTCCCCGCCGTGCAGATTGAGGTGCAGCCGGTCCAGTCCGTGCACGGCGGCGTGCTCGGCGATGCGGAACGCAGTGTCCTTGATCACCCGGTCGGACACCCTGCGCGGTCGCTCGCGCCAACTGCTGTCGGCGCCCTCGTACACGTAGCAGTAGGTGCAGGCCAGATTGCACCAGCTGTGCACCTTCAGCACGAACTGGTGGAACGGCACCGGTGCGACGCCCGAAGCGCGTAACGCAGGGATGTCCAGTTCCTCAAGTGGCCAGGGAGCGTTCATAGTTGATAGGGGCCGTCCTCGTAGAACGCCATCGGCGGCCGGCCGCTCAGCGTACGGGGCAGCAGCCCCGCGGCCACCGCTGCGAGCACCGGATGGCCCGACTGGCGGGACAGGGTGAGCAGGTTCAGATCACCGAATTCGGGCAGCACGCGACTGTCGGCCTGCGCTGCACTTATGGGGGTTCGGTCCCCATGTTCTGCCAGCACGTTCTCTCTCCAGAAGGTCGAATCCCAAACGGATCAACCCCAAGGTTTTGGACATTTTGAATCGACCGCCGTCGGCGTCATTGTGCATCGGCCGCGTTTCCCCGGATGCGATTCCCGTAGACCTGAGGGGAGAAGTTCTGCGCGACAATCTGGCCGCCGGCCCTTGCGCGCTCGGCTCTCGTAGGCAACGGCTCGAAGCCCCAATAGGGAAGCTTCCGTTTCCACACGGAGAGCGTATGCGGATGATGTTCGCCGGGGGTGTCGGCGAGCAGTCGGAGTGCCTCCGCCTCCGGCTTGGCGGCCTTCTCGCTGCACTGTAGGGAGCGCAGGTCGGCGGTCAGGGCGGCCTTGCGGGAGAGCGTCAGCGGGTGGGTCTCGCTCAGCACGCGGCGTCCTGACTTCCGCATGTCCGGGCTGAGTTGGCCAGCCCCTTCCTCGTCCCCCGTCAGGCTGCGCGCCCGTGCCGCGTTGAGACCCACGCCGAGCGTCCAGGGGTGATCGAGGCCCACCGTTGCGCGCATTCCGTTCTGTGTGCGCCGGATATTCGGCTCCTGCCGGGAAGCGGCCTCGGCATAACGGCCGAGCAGACTCAGCATTCAGGCGTAGAACATGCCGGAACGCAGTGTGAGATGGAGCCGTTCGCCCAGCTGCCGCTCGTGGATCAGCAGGAGCTCGTGGTGCTGGGCGAGCGATTCCTCGTAGTGGCCGACCAGACCGGTGACCACGGCCGGACTGCCGCGGTCCTGAAGGGTGCGCGGGTGCCTGCAGCAGCCGGACCGGGATGGCGTCCGGTGAGAACAGTGCGAACAGATAGAGGAGTTCGACCGCCTCGGGGTTCTTGTCCTGGAGGGTGTTCAGGGTGATCGACCAGTTGGCCTGGAACCCCATGGGGTAGTCGGTCGGGATACAGATGCCGATCCGGCTGGCCTCGCCGCGCCGGATCATGTTGATGTAGTCCTTGGCGAGTATGGAGTTGGCGTCCAGCCAGGCTCCGGTCTGGACCAGCAGCAGCGGCAGGTCCTGGACGGCCTCGGCGAGCAGGTCGGCCTCGTCGGCCGTGAGGCGTTCGGCGTGGCGGCGGACGCAGGCGACGGACTCGACACGCTGGAAGGGCAGCACCTCGATCTCCGTGACGGCGCCGGAGGCATGCCAGTCCTGGGCGGGCGTGGTGTCCAGAACGTGTCCGTTGCCCTCCGGGAGCAGGTCCTCGATCTGCTCCATGTCGTCGGTGTTGTCCAGGACGATCAGCCACCTCTTGTGCGGACTCCCGGTCCGCAGCGCCTCGTGGACGGCCCTGATCCGCTCGCTCAGCTCCTGGCCGACATCGAGACCGAGGCTCGGGGCGAGTGGGCGGAGCGCCCACGGGCCGGAGCACTGAAGCGCGCGGACCCACCACACGATGTCGTAGTCGTTGCCGAACCGGTGGGCGTACTCGATCGCGATCTGGGTCTTGCCGACGCCGGAGATTCCCCGCAGTGCGACCCGGGCCCCATTCCAGCCGCCCCGCTCGAAACGGTCGTGCAGCTCCTCAAGGATCTCGTCGCGGCCGATGAAGCGGAGATTGCGGTGCGGCACGTTGTCGCGCAAATCGACCGGGCGCAGCCAGGCGGCAATGGGCGGCAGCGCCCGGGTGGCCACGCTGACGGCGGAGACCCGGTCGACGAACGGCGGGACCACCTCTTGCAGCGCATCGGTCCACTCGGCCTCGGAGCGCGGGCCCAGGCTGAAGTACCAGTTGTCGTGGACCAACAGCACCCATCCGGGGGCCTGGAGCAGACTGCGCACGGCGTCGGCCAGGGAGGTGGACAGCGGCGGGTCCCAGCGCGGCAGGGTCGTCTCATGACCGAGCTGGTCCAACTGGTGCGCGATCCAGGTTGCCCAGGGGCGGTTGAATCCCGCATAGCTGATGGTGAAGCGCTCGTGGGATCCGCGTCCCTTGGACCTGTCAGGCATCCGACCGTAACCCCTACCGTGTGAACAACAGAATCGAAGACTTGTGGGCGGTTTTGATGTCACCTAACTGATGGGTTCCCCCGTGCAGCTACGCAACGTCAGCTCCGAACCGTGCACACACCCGTTGAGGTCAATGGAGCGCGGCCGGGCCGATCGTGGATCAGCCCGGTACGGGTGCACCTCGCTCAACCGCAGCACCGCATGCCGTACCAGCCGTTCCAGATCGCCGCAGTAGACCGACGGATGCCGGTGTCCCGTGCCCGGTGGAGCCGGTGCCCGAAGTTCCCGCCCCCGCACACCCGCCCCACCGGACACGCCTTGCATGCCCAGCAGCAGGCCCACGACCTCCGTGAACAGGCGCACGCAGCTGCTCGCCGTCAGGCCCGGCGTCCCACCACAGGCCGAAGGCGGCGGCCAGCCCGTCGCGGGCAGGACAGGCGTGCCCAAGGCACCGGAGAACACCGGAGAACGGGCATTCCCTGTCACAGTGCGCGTGCGGTGTCCGGTCAACCGCTGTTTCCGGCCGGGGCCGTGGGCTCCGCCGGGGCGCAGGGTTACACAGAGCCGGAATAAAGGGCGTCTAGACTCTCCCCCCAACGGCCCGCACGTGCGGGCCGGGCCCCACGGCCCGCACCTGCCCGACCCGAAGGGTGTTCGGCGTTTTGATACGGATAGATTCAGTCACCAAGCGGTACCCGGACGGCACCACGGCGGTCGACCGGCTCTCCCTGCAGATCCCGGACCGCTCGATCACGGTCCTCGTCGGCCCCTCCGGATGCGGCAAGACGACGACCTTGCGGATGATCAACCGGATGGTGGATCCGACCGAGGGCACCATCTCCCTCGACGGTGTCGACATCACCAAGCAGCCCGTCAACACCCTGCGCCGGTCGATGGGTTACGTCATCCAGAACGCCGGTCTCTTCCAGCACCGCACGATCCTCGACAACATCGCCACCGTGCCCCGGCTGCTGGGCTGGAGCAAGGACAGGGCGCGGGGCAGGGCGCGGGAGCTGATGGAGCGGGTCGGGCTCGACGCCTCGCTCGCCAAGCGGTACCCGTACCAGCTCTCCGGCGGCCAGCAGCAGCGCGTCGGTGTGGCGCGGGCGCTCGCCGCGGATCCGCCGGTGCTGCTGATGGACGAGCCGTTCTCTGCCGTCGACCCCATCGTGCGCAAGGGGCTTCAGGACGAACTTCTCCGTATCCAGGCCGAGTTGGGCAAGACCATTGTTTTCGTCACCCATGACATCGACGAGGCCATCAAGATCGGCACCATGGTTGCCGTGATGCGCACCGGCGGACATCTCGCGCAGTACGCGCCGCCCGCCGAGCTGCTGTCCGACCCCGCCGACGACTTCGTGGAGGACTTCCTCGGCACCGACCGCGGCATCCGCCGGCTGTCCTTCTTCCCGTCCGCCGCACTGGAGTTGGAGACCTCGCCGGTCGTCGCCGTGGACTCCACCGCCGAGCAGATCGCCGCGCGCCGCGATTCCGGGGCGCCGTACCTCCTCGTCACCGATCTCGCGGGCAAGCCGCTCGGCTGGAGCCCCGCCGGCGAACTGACGGCCGGGTCCCTCGACACGGCGCGGCTGCTGCCGCACGGGCGGCCCTTCGTGCACGGCACCGATTCGCTGCGCGCCGCCCTCGACGGCGCCGTGCTGTCGCCCACCGGCTGGGCCGTCGGCGTGGACGGCGCCGGACGGGTCACCGGGGTGGTGTCGCAGCAGGCCGTCGCCGAGGCCATCCGCGCCGCGCACGCCGAAAGCCACAGCGTCGATGGCCACAGCGTCGATGGCCAAAGCGTCGATGGCCACAGTGTCGAGAAGGTGGCCGGATGAGCGGCGGCCTCTTCCACATCCCGAGCGACCTCCAGAACACCTACTGGGGCCTGGTGGGCGTGCATCTGCGCGAGGCGCTGGTGCCGGTGCTGGCCGGTCTGGTGGCGGCGCTGCCGATCGCGCAGCTCTGCGTGCGGCTGCGCTGGCTGTACGCGCCGGTGCTCGGTGTGACGACCGTGCTCTACGCGATCCCGTCGCTGGCGTTCTTCGTGATCCTCATCGACTACACCGGCCAGAGCGAGACCACCGTGATGATCCCGCTGGCCGTCTACAGTCTGGTGATCTTCGTCCCGGCCATCGTGGACGGCGTCCGCTCGGTGCCGCAGGAGACCCTCGACGCGGCCACCGCCATGGGCTTCGGGCCCGTACGCCGTTATCTCCAGGTGCAGTTGCCCATCGCCGCGCCCGCCATCATCGCGGGGCTCAGGGTGGCGACCGTGTCCAGCATCTCGCTCGTCAGCGTCGGCATGCTCATCGGCAACCAGGGCGCCCTCGGCAACCTGCTGCACGACGGCATGATCTATCACCAGACCCGGCTGGTCTGGCTCTCCGTGATCGGCATCGCTGTCCTCGGCATCCTCGCCGACGCCCTGCTGGTGCTCCTGCGCATCGTGCTCACCCCCTGGATGCCCAGCGACAGCCGCCGCGGACGCGCGCGGACCGCCGAGCAGCCGGGGCCCGCCCTCGCTCTGGAGGACGCGGCCCGGTGAACGTCCTCCACTTCATCAACGCGTTCTTCGACGACAGCTCCCACTGGCAGGGCTACGACGGCATCCCCACCCGCACCTGGGAGCACATCCAGTACTCCCTGATGGCGCTCGGCATCGCCGCCGCCATCGGACTGCCCGTCGGCCTGATCACCGGTCACACCGGGCGCGGCGGCAACGTCCTCGCGATGATCGCCACCGCCGCCCGGGCGCTGCCCAGCTTCGGTCTGCTGGTGCTGATGTTCATCCTGCTCGGGCTCGGTCTGCTGCCGGTGATGATCCCGCTGGTGGTGCTCGCCGTCCCGCCCGTCCTCGTCACCACGTACGAGGCGATGCGCTCCGTGGACCCCTCGCCGGTGGACGCGGCCCGGGGCATGGGCATGCACGAGGCGGAGATCCTCTTCCGGGTCGAACTGCCCGTCGCGCTCCCGCTGATCCTCAGCGGACTGCGCTCGGCGGCCATCCAGATCGTCTCGACGGCCACCATCGCGGCCTACGTCAGCCTCGGCGGCCTCGGCCGGTACATCGTGGACGGGCTCTACCAGCACGACTACGAGAAGGTCGTGGGCGGCGCCACCCTGGTCGCCGTGCTGGCCCTGGCGACCCTCGCGGTGTTCTGGGCGCTCGCCCGGGCCACCGTCTCGCCGGGAGTGCGCAGGAGCGGCGTCTGAGGGCCGTACGGCAGCGCGGAGGGGGCGGGTTCCGCATCGGGAACCCGCCCCCTCGCTCGTGCCAGCACCGGCGCCCGCGGCGCCCTGAAGGGGCGCGGGGAACTGCGCGACCAGCCACGACGGTGCCGCAGCCGAAAGACGACAGACGGCGACGGCACATCGCGGCTAGCGCTCGGTGCGCGCCAGCGCCAATTCCAGCACAACTAGCAGCGCGTCCCGCACCGAGCCTCGTTCACGGGCGTCGAACACCACCAGCGGGGTGTTCTCGCCGATGTCGAGGGCCCAGCGGACCTCGTCCAGGGTGTGCTGCACCTTGCCGTCGAAGGCGTTGACCGCGACGGCGAACGGCAGGCCCTTGTGCTCGAAGTAGTCGACGGCCGCGTAGCAGTCGTCCAGGCGCCGGGTGTCGACGATGACGAGGCCGCCGACCGCGCCCTCCACGATGTCGTCCCACATGAACCCGAACCGCTCCTGGCCGGGTGTGCCGAACAGATAGAGCTTCAGGGTCGGGTCGATGGTCAGGCAGCCGAAGTCCATCGCCACCGTGGTGGTGGACTTGGCCGGGGTGTGGGTGAGGTCGTCCACCCCCGCCGCGACCTCGGTGATGGCCGCCTCGGTGGTCAGCGGCCGGATCTCGGAGATGGCGCCCACGGCGGTGGTCTTGCCCACGCCGAAACCGCCCGCGATCACCAGCTTCACCGGCAGCGGCGGTCGTACGGCAGTCTGCGCGGCCCCCCCGCCGAGCATCGGTTCAGTCGGTGTCACAAGGTCTCCTTCGAGGATGCCCCGTCCTTTGGGGCGGGGAGGAGTCGAAGCTCCGGCGGAGCGGGGCATGGGATGGGGCAATCGCCGTCAGGGCGATTGGTCGTCTCCACCCACTGGGCCGAGCGCGGCCTCAAGCAGGTGAATGATCTCGGAGTTGAGGGACCGCCGGTCGGCGCGGGCCGCCTCAACCAGGCGTGCATGCAGGTCTGTCGGTAGGCGGAGAGAGATCCGCTTCTCGTCTTCCATGCTAAAATGATGCCATGACGACACCATGGAAAACGGCGGAGGACACCGGGTACGCCCGGTACACCTACCGGCTCCGCGTGTCGTCGACCGCCCGCAAGGCGCTGCTCGCCGAGTGGGACCGCTGCCGGTGGGTGTGGAACGAATGCGTGGCCAAGTCCCGCGCAGTACACGCCCTCAACCGCGCACACCCGAACGACAGGCTGACGTGCGGTCCGGCGCAGCTCGACAAGATGCTGACCGAGTCCCGTGCCAGGCTGACATGGCTCCGCGACGGCGCGAGCGTCCCTCAGCAGCAGACCGTCCGCGACTTCGCCAAGTCCCGCTCCAAGGCGCTGAAGGACATCGGGAAGCGGCTGCCGGTCCGGCAGCGCGCCGGGATGCCGAGGGTGAAGAAGAAGCGTGAGGCGCTGCCGACGCTGAACTACACCACCCGGGGTTTCCGGCTGAAGGACGGCCGTCTGCACCTCGCTGGTGGGATCGTTGTGACGGTGGTGTGGTCGCGGGACCTGCCGTCCGTGCCGTCCTCGGTGCGCGTGTACCGGGACAGCGTCGGCCACTGGTTCGCGTCGTTCGTCGTCGCGACCGAGGTGCAGCCGCTGCCCGGGACGGGCGCCGTGATCGGCATCGACTGGGGCGTCAGGGAGACCGCCACCACCACGTCCGACGCGCACGACCTGCCGCACACCCAGCACGGGAGGACCGCAGCGCAGAAACTCGCCCGCTACCAGCGGATGACGGCCCGCCGAAAGCCCGCGCGCGGTCAGGCCGCCTCCAAGGGCTACCGGACGGCTCAGACGCAGGCCGCGAAGCTCCACAAGAAGATCGCCCGCCGGCGGCAGGACACCGCCCGCAAGTGGGCCAAACGCGTGGTCCGCGACCACGACGCCATCGCCGTGGAGGACTTCCGACCGAGGTTCCTCGCCAGGACCACCATGGCCCGCAAGGCGGCCGACGCCGCGATCGGCGCCACGAAAAACGCACTGATCGAGATGGGCCGCAAGCACGGGCGCGACATCCGCCTCGTGCATCCCGCGCACACCACCACGGACTGCGCATCGTGCGGAGCGAGAACCAAGCACGCACTGCCTCTCTCAGAACGAACGTATGCCTGCACCGCATGCGGAGCCGCATCCCCCAGGGACAAGAACTCCGCACGCGTGATGCTGGTCCGGGCTGGTCTCAACCCGGCTGGTACCGAGGGCGCAAGACCCCCGGGAGCGCTGCTCCCGGAGGCAGCCTGAGCCAGGAATCCCCCTCTTCAGGAGGGGGAGGACGTCAATCACTTACCCCTATGGAATCGGGGATGGCGCGGAGGCCATCGATAACCCTTCGCAGGACGGAGGCGTCGTGGACGACGCCGGTATCGGGCACATGCACCGTCAGCTGCCCCGCGGCGCGCAGGTCCTCGGCGAGGACCCGCACCACGTTGAGGTGCAGCCGCAGCCTGGCCGCGATCTCCGCGATGGACTGCGGTATGCGGCAGGCGGCGACGATGTCGTACTGCTCGAAGGAGAGCCGGTCCAGCCCGGCGAGACCCTCGGCGGTGGCGACCACCTGGGTCTCGACCGGCACCGGCCTGCCGATCGCGGTGGGTGCCACCCGGCCGGCGGTGACCAGGAACGGTCGTACGGCGGGGGCGGGTCCCACCGGGTCGGGGCCCGGAGGCGTCGTGCCGTCCGCCATGGATGTCTCTTCCTCTCTCGACGTGCTGCCGTTCGGGGCGTCCGGCGTCCGGCCGACGTCCGGCTGGCGGATCGGGCCGGAGACGCAGGGCCGGGCACCTGCGCCCCGGACACGGCGGACAGGCGGCGACCCCCGTCGCGTCGTCCTGCTCCCCGCCGTGCCTCCACGCGCACCGGCCCCCGCTCACCGGCCTCCGCCGGCACCGGTCCATTCCGCTGAACGGCCTTCCGCCGAACGGCCTTCCGCCGAACGGCCTTCCGCCGAACGGCCTTCCGCCGAACGGCCTTCCGCCGAACGGCCTTCCGCCGGACCGGCTCAGCGCGCCGACGTCATGCCGACGCTGTTCTTCAGCTCCAGCACCAGCTGCGGATTGAGCGCGGCGCCCGCACGGTTGGCGAACAGTGTCATCTCGTAGGCGATGTTGCCGAGCTTGGCCTCCTTGTCGGTGACGACGCCGAGCACGGCGCCGTTGCCGATCGCGGAGACCAGCACATGGCCGCCCTCCAGGTCGATGATGACCTTGTTGAGGGCGCCCAGGCCGTAGTTGCCGGAGGCTCCGGCGGCCAGGCTGGTGATGCCGGAGACGATCGCGGCCAGCCGCTCGGAGTCGGCGTGCTCGCGCAGCTGGGACACCGCGATGAGCAGTCCGTCCGAGGACACGGCGATGGCGTCCACGACGCCCGCGGTCTCGGTCGCGAAGCGGTTCAGCAGCCAGGTGAAGTCGGCTGCCGCGGCCCGTAGGTCGGTCGGCGTGCTGCCTCCCGGGGCTGCGCCTCCTGTCGATGTACTCACTGCTCGGCTCCTTCCGGGAGGTCGTTCTGGTCGTGCCGGTCGTGCCGGTCGTGCGGGGGTCGAAGGGCCGACTGGCCGCTGTCGCGGTTGGCCCGTGCCACGGCGGCCTCGAACTCGTCGAGGGAGTCGCGCACTTCGTCCGCGTCGGCGGGTCGTGCAGCCTGGCGCGCGGCCTGTGCCGCGGCGTCGGCGGTCGTCCGGAGCGTGGCGCCCCGGACCCGGCGCCGCAGCGGATGGGGGCCGCCCGGGCCGGCGCCGTCACCTCCCGCGCCGCCGGGGCCTGCCGGGCCGGACCCGGTGGGCCCGTGCGGGTGGGTGGTGTCCTCGGTACGGCTGTGCTCGGTCACCGTCGCCTCGGTCCGGGCCCGCGGGATCAGCGGGGGCGTGTCGTCGGTCCCCGTCGTCTCGCGCCGCGGGACCCGGCGGGGGAGGCGGTCGGGGTGGTCGGGGGCGGCCGTGTGGTCGGGGAAGCCTGTCTCGGCGTCGAGTGCGGTCGACGGGACGGGGCCCGAGGGCGCAGGGGGCGGGAGGGGCGCGGGTGCCGTTTCCGGTGCCCGCGGCGACGGTACGACGCCTGCCGCGGTGCTCGCTTCGGCGGGCAGGGGCTGCGCTTCGGGCAGCTCGTGCCCGACGGACTCCGCCGACGCGGTGCGCCGGGAGCGTGGACCGCCGTGCCGGTCGCCGGTGTTCATGTCCTCGGTGGCCAGCGCGCTCATGGTCAGCAGCAGCGACGGCGGCAGGGACACCTCGGTGGTCACACCGCCGCCCGGGGTGCGGGAGAGTGTGACGCCGATGTTCCAGCGGCGCGCGAGGGCACCGACCACGAACAGGCCGAGCACCTTCGTCGGTACGACGTCGAGGCGCTCACGGCGCACCAGACGCGCGTTCTCCTCGGCGACCCGCTCGGGGCTCATGCCGAGACCGTGGTCGGCGATCACGATGAACGTGCCGTCCTCACCGGAGCGCACGGTCACCTCGACGGGGCTGCCCGCCGGGGAGAACGACACGGCGTTCTCCAGGAGTTCGGCCATCATCAGGGTGAGGTCGCCGATGACGTCCGGCTCCACCACGGCCTCGGTGCCCGCGTGCAGCCGTACCCGCTGATAGCCCTCGATCTGGCCGAGCGCTGCGCGCACCACATTGCTGAGCGCGGTCGGACCCGAGTCCAGCACCGTCTCCCGGATGCCGGCCAGCAGCATCAGGCTGTCCGCGTTGCGGCGCAGACGTACGGCGATGTGGTCGATGGAGTACAGCCGCTCCAGCAGCGCCGGGTCGGTCTCGCCGCGCTCCACCGCGTCGATCAACGAGAGCTGACGTGCCGTCAAGTTGCTGACGCGGCGCCCCACGTTGCCGAACATCTCGGCGACGTTGCGCCGGCCGACTACCTGGCGTTCCAGCAGTGCGGCGGCCCTGGTCTGGACATGGTTGAACGCCTCGGCCAGCTCGCCGATCTCGTCCTGCGCGGTGACCGGCATCTCGCGCAGCCGCGGCGGGCCGTCGTCCTCCGCGTCGTCGTCGGCCACCCGGGCCAGTTCGCGCCCGGCGACCTCTGCGACCTCCTGCGCGGCCCCGGTGAGGGCCTGCACCGGCCGGATCACCGAGCGCCGCACGGCCACCGCGAAGGCGATCCACAGCGCGAAGGCCAACAGTGCGAAGCCGAGCAGCAGAGCGGCGCGCCACTGGGCGTCGGTCGATGATTTGTCGGCCCGGTCGGCGATCTGCCCGACCAGCGAGGTCGTGATCGCCAGACGGGACTTGGCCTGCTGCGGGTAGGACGGGTAGTCGCGCATCGCGTCCCGGAAGGCCGCGCGGATCTGCGCGGGGGAGTCCTTCTGGAGTCCGCTCGGGTCCACCTGGAGCCCGGCGTACGCCTCCGCGATGTCCCGCTGGGCGGTGCTGTGCTCGATCCCCGCCAGCTCGTCGCCCTGCTCCTCGGAGGCGAACCGGCCGAACCGGTCGGCCTGGTAGGAGTACACGTCGTAGGAGCCGACCGCGCTGGTGTACTCGATGAGCGCGTTGGTGTCGCCTGTCGTCGCCGAGAACACGCTGGTCTCGAAGGACGCGTGGGCGGCGTTGGCGCGCAGCAGCGAGTCGAGCAGATTGCCCGTGAAGGTGGCCGCGAGTGACCCGTTGCGGTCGAGACCGAGTCCGTCGATCAGGGACTTGGCGGCGTTGGTGTACGCCGGGTCGATGTTGGACGCGGGCAGATAGCTCTGCTCGATGGTCACCCGCAGCACGGACAGACCGCTGACCTCCTTCAGCGCCTGCTCCTCGGTGTCGGGCAGCCGGTCACCGAAGGCCTCGCGGACCTTCTCGACCTGCGCGTCGACCCTGGTCTGCGCCGCACGGAACGCGGCGAGCGAGGGCCTCTTGCCGGATTCCGCGGCCTCGTGACGCACCGACAGGAGAATGGCCTGCTGGTGCTCGATCTCCACACGGTCGACGAGGACGGCGACCTGGGCGCTGTCCCGGACCAGCCGTGCCGCCGTCTTGGCGCTCTGAGACTGGCCCACCTGGTCGGTGATGAGATACGCGAGCAGGATCGCCACCACCGCGAGCGGCACACCTACCAGCAGGTTCAGCTTGCGCCGGAAGGGCCAGCGGTTGGCGAAGCCACGGACAGGCGCGTCCACCGCTTTCGTGGACACCGGGCCTCCTTCGTGGGGGGTGTCTCCACCCGGACCTGAGGGGGTGTTTCCACCCGTGGAGCAAGGGCGTCGCCGCCCCTGAAGCGTGTTGCGTGACGACACCGTAGCGGGCCCCGTGCACCGCGTGACGGACGTCAACTCGGCTGAGACTATCGCCTTCCTGAAGCGACAATCACTCGCCCTACGTCAAGAATCCATCACAAAGAGCACTTGTTCCGCCGTGTTTCATGCGCAGTTCGTTCACAAGTGCCCGCGTATCGAAGCCAATCGGTGATCCAAGACCACTTGACTGACGGAGAACGACCTGGATTGGATCGATGACAGCGGATTCCGACCCACCGCTTCCTGACCCACCCCTGCCCGATCACAGCCTGCCCGATCACCACCCGGCATCAGCCTGATCGGCACCGCCCGATCCACACATCCCCGAGCCCGGAACTGGAATCGTGACTGCAAACGCCCACAGCAGCAGGTCCCTCAGCAAACACTCCGGCGCGGCGGTTCTTGCGCTCGCCGTGACGTCGGCCCTGCTGGCGGGATGCTCCTCCGACGACAGCACGTCCGACAACCCGCTGAACGACAGCAAAGCGAGCGGTGACAGCGTCGTCGTCGGCTCCAACAACTTCGCCGAGAGCATCCTGCTCGCCGACATCTACGGCGAGGCCCTCAAGGCCAAGGGCATCAAGGTCACCTACAAGCCCAACATCGGCACCCGCGAGACGACGTACGGCCTGCTCAAGAACGGGTCCATCACGGTGCTGCCGGAGTACAACGGGGCGCTGCTGGCCTACCTCGACCCGAAGGCCACACCGAAGACGGTCGAGGCCACGACCGCCGCGATCAACGCCAAGCTGAACTCCAAGCTGACGCTGCTCGACGCGGCGCCCGCCCAGGACAGGGACTCCGTCACCCTCAACGCGGACACCGCCAAGAAGTACAGCCTGACGTCCAAGTCCACCATCGCCGACCTCAAGACCGCGGCGAAGGACCTGGTCATCGGCGGCTCGCCGGAGTTCCAGACCCGCCAGCAGGGCCTGGTCGGCCTGAAGTCGGTGTACGGCGTGGAGTTCAAGTCCTTCAAGGCGCTCGACGCGGGCGGCCCGCTGACCGTGGCGGCGCTGAAGAAGGACACGGTGCAGGCCGCGGACGTGTTCACCACGGACCCGACCATCAGCCAGGAGAAGTTCGTCGTCCTCCAGGACCCGGAGAACCTCTTCGGCTTCGAGAACGTCCAGCCGCTCGTCTACAAGTCGGGCCTGTCCCAGAAGGGCGTCGACGCGCTCAACGCGGTCTCCGCGAAGCTCGACACCTCGACACTCCTCGACCTGGACACCGACGTCCAGTCGAAGAACATGGACCCGCTGGTCGCGGCCAAGACCTGGCTGCAGTCCGTCGGCCTCATCTGACGGCCGCAGTTGGACAGCGCCACTGACGACCCGACGCGGGTGTCCCCGGACGCCGGGGACACCCGCGTCGTGCTCGACGGCCGCGCGCTAGGCGTCCCCGGACTGGTCCGCCTCGCCGACCGCGCCGCCCTGCCCGCCGTCGCGCCGGAAGCCCTCGACCGGGCCCGGCGCGCCTGGGCGAACGCCCAGCGGCTCGCCGCCGAGGGCCGCTGGTACGGCCGCGGCACCGGCGTCGGCGCCCACCGGTCGGTGCCGGTCGAGCCGCACGACGAGGCCGAGCACGGCCTGCGGCTGCTGCGCAGCCACGCGGGCGGCGCCGGGGCGCTGCTCCCGGCCCGCCAAATCCGCGCGATGCTCGCCGTGCGCGCCAACCAGCTGCTCGCCGGCGGCTCCGGCATCCAGCCAGCCTTCATCACCGCCCTCACCGAGGCACTGCGCCTCGGAGTACACCCCGCGGTCAACGAGTACGGCGGCGTCGGCACCGGCGATCTGACGGCGCTCGCCCAGACCGGCCTGACCCTGATCGGCGAACGCCCCTGGCTCGCCGGCACCGGACGCGAACAGGCCGCAGCAGCCGAACAGGCCCCACTGGCCGAACAGGCCGCAGCAGCCGAACAGGCCGTAGTGCCCGTACCGGACACCGTCCCGCCCGGCCCCGCGGGCACCGCCCCCTCGGACGCGGCGCCCGGCCCCGTGGACACCGGCCCCGCGGATCCGGCCCTGTCGCTCACCCTCCCCGCCCCCGTCACCCCGCAGCCCGGTGACGCCCTCGCACTTCTCAGCAGCAACGCCCTGGCGCTCGGCCAGGCCGCCCTCGCCGTGCACGACCTCGACATCCTGCTGAGGGCCACACATACGGTCGCGGCCCTCTCGCTCGCCGCGGTCTCCGGCTCCCCGGAGGCCTACGCCGCCCCGGTGCACGCCCTGCGCCCCTACCCCGGCCCGGCCCGCGCCGCAGCCGAGGTGCGGAGGCTGCTCGGCATGGCCGACCGGCCGTTCGGCACCGGCCGCCGGATCCAGGACCCCTACGGCTTCCGTGCCTTCCCCCAGGCGCACGGCACCGCCCTGGACGCCGCCGAACGGCTGCGGCAGGTGATCGAGGTGGAGATCAACTGCCCCTCGGAGAACCCGGTCCTGGACCCCGACGGCACCGCCGTCCACCACCACGGCGGTTTCTACGCCGCCCCGCTGGCCCTCGCCCTGGACTGTCTGGGCCTCGCCCTGCTGGGGACCGCCCAGTTGTCCGCCGCCCGGCTGTCCGCGCTGACCAGACCCGACCTCACCGGACTGCCCGCATTCCTGGCCACCGGGCCCGCGAGCAGCTCCGGCACGATGATCCTGGAGTACACCGCCAACTCCGCTCTCGCGGAGCTGCGTTCCTGTGCCGTGCCCGCCTCGGTGGGGCACGCCGTCCTCTCGGACGGTCTGGAGGAGGCGGCGAGCTTCGCGGGCCAGGCCGCCCGCCAGGCACTGCGCGCGAGCGATGCCTATGCGATCGTCCTGGCCTGCGAACTCGTCACCGCCGTACGGGCGTTGCGCCTGCACCCGGGACCGCCGCCGGTCCTGGCCTATGCCGTCGCGGCGGCCGCGCTGCCCTCCGGCACCGAGGACCGCCCGCTGTCCGGCGATGTGGCGACGGCGGTGCAACTCCTCCCGGAACTAGCCCGGTTGTAGACGGTTCCTTTCCGGGTGCCGCTGCTCAGAGCCCCGAACAAAATGGGCGCCTGGCTCGCGACGCCTGGCACGCACTCCCCCAAGCTCTTCGAGCAGGGGGTACCCCCGGCCGCGTTGCCGGAAGGTCCTAGGGCGCGTATTGAGTCGTGATCACTGGGTAGTCCGAGTGAGGTCTTTGACCCAGATCATCGAGGCGCGCAGTTGGAGGCTGGCGAGGTAGCTGCCGGGGGTCTTGTCGTATCGGGTGGCGATGCCTCGCCATGCCTTGAGCCTGTTGATCAGGCGTTCGACGGTGTTCCGGTCCTTGTAGAGGTCGGCGTCATGGCTGACGGGCCGACCGCCTCTGGAGCCCTTCTTCTTCCGGTTGGCGGCCTGGTCCTTCTTCTCCGGGATGACCGCTTTGATACGGCGTTTGCGCAGGTGGGCGCGGTTGCCGCGGGACGAATACGCCTTGTCTCCGGCGACCGCGTCCGGCCGGGTGCGGGGACGGCCGACGGGCCCGCGCACCCGCACCTTGTTCAGTACGGGGATGAACTGCGGGCTGTCCGCGGCCTGGCCCGCGGTCAGGATGAACGCCAGTGGGCGGCACTTGCGGTCGGCAGCGAGGTGGACCTTGCTGGTCTGCCCGCCTCTGGAGCGTCCGAGGAGGGCGGCCTTCAGCCGGAGTTTGTGCCGTCGTCGGATGCGTCTTCGTTCTTCCCGCGCGGGATCTTGACCGCTTTGTTCTTCGAGGCCGCCCCCTTTGACCTGGCCTTCTCTTCCTCTGCGGCGGCCTTCTCCAGGGCGGTTACGGTGTCCTCGTCGAGGTGCATCCCGGCTGCGTCGTGGTGGGCCCGGGCGGTGGTGGAGTCGATGCTGACCAGGGACAGGTCCACCTCACCACGCTTGGCGGCCTCCGCGATCAGACCCTCCAACAGGGCCTCGAAGACCCCGGCGTCACGCCACTGCCGGAAGCGGTTGTGGACGGTCGACCAGGCGCCGAACTCCGTCGGCATCTCCCGCCACTGCCCGCCCGTCTTGAACCGCCAGATCACGCCCTCGAACTGCTGCCGCAGCCGCTCGGGGTACGGGCCGTACTCGCCGATCGGCAGGTACGGCTCGATGAATTCCCAGTCCGCGTCGGTCAGTTGCACTCGTGTCACGTCAGACGGTCTATCGGACCGAGCCGTGCCCCGAAGGCACATCCCGCAGATTGATCACGACTCGATACGCACCCTAGTAGCTCCTCCCCCGAGCTCTCGGCTTCGCTCGAGCAGGGGGGACCCCCATCGAGGACCTTCCGGCGCCTTGCGATCGCACGCACCAGACGCCGCGAGCTGATCGGACTCCCATTTTGTTCGGGGCTCTCAGTAGCCGACGGAGAAGGTCGCGTCCTGGAGCTCGGTGGCCGTGGAGACCGGGTCGATGCGCAGCACGTAGTTGGAGTGACGGATGTAGCGGGTCGGGTTGTTGTACGACCGGAAGGACGCCCACGAGGAGTCCGCGAGGCCGGCCGTGCGATAGAACGTTGCGTCCGCGGCGTACGCCGACGTGCCGTCGTTGACGTCCAGCTGGAGCTGGTAGTTGTAGTGCCGCAGATAGCGGGTCGGGTAGTTGACCGACTGGAAGGACACCCCGGCGCTGTCGGCGAGGCCCGGGACCAGCTTCCACTGCGAGTCGGTGTACGGGTCGAAGGGGTACTCGTCGATGCGGCCGACGTAGTTGGAGTGGCGGACGTAACGGGCCGGGTAGTTGTAGGACTTCAGCCGGTTCCAGGCCGGGGCGCCCCACTTGGCGAGCAGGTTGTCGTACTCGGTGGTGGTGATCGGCTGGATGCCGGCGTGCTTGGAGTTGACCGGCTGGGTGTAGAGCTTCTGGTCGAGCGCGGTCCAGGTGCCGGAGGCGAGACTGCTGGACTGCCAGGCGTAGAACACCCCGTTGGGGGTGTAGGTGTCGCCCCAGAGGTACCAGGTCCCGGTCGACTGCGATTTCGCCAGGATCGGGGCCTCGGTGCCGCCGTGCGAGGCGGGGGTGCTGAACACGGTGAAGCTGCCCGGGTCCAGCGTGCTGGAGCGGGCGCCCACCAGGGTCTGGTCCTTCTTGAAATAGAGGTAGTTGACGCCGTTCACGCCGACGGCCATGTCGCCGTCGATCACGTCGTAGCCCGGGTCGAAGAAGACCTGCGGGTCGGACACCGTGACGAAGTCGCTGGTGTAGTTGACCATGATGACGTTGTGGCCGCTGGAGTTCACGGCCGAGTAGATGAGCGCGTACTGGCCGCGCCCCGCGTCCCAGAAGGCCTCCGGCGCCCAGGCGTGGGTGGCCATGTCGTGCAGCTTCAGGCGGTGGTAGCCGGTGAAGGTGCGCAGGTCGGTGGAGTTCCAGACATGCACGTACTGGCTGATGTAGGTCCAGTCGGTGCCCTTGAGATCGGTGGCCAGCACCACGAAGGTGCCGTCCTGCTTGCGCAGCACGAACGGGTCGCGCAGCCCGAGGTCGCCCTCGGTGGGCGTGACCACGGGGTTGTTCTGGTTGAGCGGCGTCCACTGCAGCGAGTCGGTGCTGACGGCGAGATGGAGGCCGTAGTCGGTGCCGGTGCCGCTCGGCGACTCGGTGAAGTAGACCATGACGTACGCCGATCCGGCCGCCCGGGCGGAACCGGCGCCGAGGGCCAGGGAGAGCGGCAGGGCGGCGGACATGCCGAGCAGGCCGCGGCGGGACAGTCGGGGGGCGTGGGGTGTCATGTCGCTCCAGGGGGTGCGGGTACCTGAGATCTGACGAGATTTCGAACATGGTTCGGAAAGTCGGTCAGAAAGTAGGAGCGCTGACGAGTTCGCGTCAATGGCGGATGCGCTCTTGGCCGGATCTCGACGCGAACCTGTGAACTGGCGTGGCGGAGCCTGTGGGGTGGCGAGTGCTGGGTGCCGAGTTCAGGGGGGAGGGCTCGCGTCACCGACGGGGCCGAACGGCCTCAGCGGCCGTGTCCGGTGAGCCGCCCCGACCCG
This sequence comes from Streptomyces sp. YIM S03343, assembly GCF_054729195.1. Classification (NCBI taxonomy): domain Bacteria; kingdom Bacillati; phylum Actinomycetota; class Actinomycetes; order Kitasatosporales; family Streptomycetaceae; genus Streptomyces; species Streptomyces sp. YIM S03343. The sequence continues at coordinate 2,005,447 of NZ_JBPUKX010000001.1, read as the reverse complement.
TCGGAACTGCGCGCTGTGGCGATCAGCTGGTCGATCAGCGCTATCAGCACGTCCCGGCACGAATCCCGTTCCCGCGCGTCGCACAGCAGCACCTTGGCGTGCTCCGGCAGCGCCAGCGAATCCCGGATCTCCTCGGGCGGATAGGGATGCTCGCCGTGGAAGCCGTTGACGCCGACCACGAAGGGGATGTTCCGGCGCTCGAAGAAGTCGATCGCGGCGAAGCTGGTCTGCGGCCGCCGTACGTCGATCAGGACCACCGCGCCCAGCGCGCCGATCGCCAGGTCGTTCCACATGAACCAGAACCGCTGCTGCCCCGGTGTGCCGAACAGATACAGCACCAGGTCCGAACTGATGGTGATCCGGCCGAAGTCCAGGGCCACCGTGGTGGCCGTCTTCCCCTCGATGCCGTCCAGGTCGTCTATGCCCAGGCCCGCGGTGGTCAGCGGTTCCTCGGTGCGCAGCGGCGCGATCTCGCTGACCGACCCGACCAGGGTCGTCTTGCCCACGCCGAAGCCCCCGGCGATCAGGATCTTGACCGTGTCCGGGGCCGACCCGGCCCGGGCGGTGGCGCTAGAGCCGGCCAAGGCCGTCCCTCACTTTCTGAAGCAGTTCCAGATCGGGTGCGGTACGGGAGACGGGATGCGGCGGACGGGCGGTGATCCGTCCCGCCTCCAGCAGATCGCACAGCATGATGACAACCACGCTCACCGGCAGGTCGAGCAGCGCCGCGAGCTCCGCCACGGCGACCGGCTCGGCGCACCGCCGCAGGATCCGCACGTGCTCCGGCTGCGGCCGGGTCGCCCACGGGGGCGGCGGATCCACCGCGGTCACCGTCGTGATCAGGGTGAAGTCGGCGCGGGAGGGCCGGGTCCGGCCGCCCGTCAGTGTGAACGGCCGTACCAGCCGGCCCGCCGCGTCGCCTCCGCTCACTTCACTCGCCGCGGTCCGACGGGACGGCGCCGGCCCGCGGAGCCGCGCTCAGATGCTCGCCGATCTTCTTCACCAGCATGTTCATCTGGTACGCCACCACGCCGACGTCGGCGCCCTGGCTGGTCAGCACCACCAGATGGGCGCCCGGCCCGGCCGAGGTGAGGATCAGATAGCTGTGTGCCATCTCGATCAGCGCCTGGCGCACCGGACCGCCCCGGAAGTCCATGCTGACGCCCTTGCTGAGGCTCATCAGCCCGGACGCGGTGGCCGCGAGCCGCTCGGCGTCGTCCCGCAGGAACCCGGTGGACTTGCTGACCACCAGCCCGTCCTCGGAGAGCACGACGGCGTGGTTGACCTCGGCGACCCGTTCCACGAGTCCGGTCAGCAACTGGTCGAGCTGGGTGTGGGTGGCGGGGATGGGGCGTGTCATGGTGATGTCCTTCATGAACGGTCGGCGGGCGGCGTGGGGCTGACGGGGCGTCCCGCGGCGGACACCGGGCGGACCGTTTCCTCGGCCGCGGTCGGATCCTCGTCCTCCCCGTCGTACGGCGTCGGCGCGCCCTCGTCGCGCGCCTGGAGCGTGCCGCGCTGGAAGCCTGCCAGGGAGGAGGCGGCACGCTCGGCGGTGAACTCGCTGAAGTCGCTGAACTCGTCGAGGGTGTCCTTCTCCTCGGGACTCCTGGGCTCGTCGAACAGCTCCGCGGCGAGGCTGGTCTGCGGCACCCGGCGCGGCAGCGGGGTGAGGGCGCCGTTTCTGGAGGGTCGGGGCGCGGTCGGGGTGTCGGCGCCGGGGTGGCCCTGCCTGGCGGCGGGGCGGGGGCCGGGGACGACCGGCTCGGTCCCGGCCCCCGCCCCGGCGTAGGAGCCGGTCCCGGCCGTGACCTCGGCCCGCGGCTCGGGCGTCCCCATGTCGTCCGCGGTGTCCAGGACCACGATCTCGTGCGGCACCACCACGATCGCCGTCGTACCGCCGTACGGCGACGGGCGCAGCGTCACCGCGACACCGTGCCGGGTGGCAAGCCGCGCCACCACGAACATGCCGAGTCTCAGATCGTCGGCGAGACCCGCCACGTCGAACTGCGGGGCCACCGCCAGCTGGGCGTTGAAGGAGGCGTAGTCCTCGTCGGACAGGCCGAGCCCGCGGTCCTCGATCTCGATGGCGAGCCCCTTGGCGACCATCGCCGCCGACACCGCGACCGGGCTCGGCGCCGGTGAGTACGCCGTCGCGTTGTCGATCAGCTCGGCCAGCAGATGGATCACGTCGGCCACCGCGGGCGGCGCCAGCGACACCTCCTCCTCGGTGTGCACCTCCACCCGCTGGTACTCGGCGACCTCGCCGACGGCACTGCGCAGGATGTCGATCAGCGCGACCGGCTCGGTCCAGCTGCGGCGCGGCTGCTCACCGCTGATGATGACCAGGTTCTCCTCGTAGCGGCGCAACTGGCTCGCGGCGGAGTCCAGTTCGTAGAGCCCCTTGAGGACCTCCGGGTCGTTGTGGGTGCGCTCCAGCGCGTCCAGCTTGGTGAGCTGGAGGTTGACCAGGTTCTGGCTCTGCCGGGCGATGCCCAGGATGACCTTCTGGAAACCGCGCCGGGTGTCGGCCAGTTCGACGGCGGTGCGCACCGCCGTACGCTGGGCGGTGTTGAACGCCCGTGCCACCTGGCCGAGTTCGTCACCGCCGTAGTCCAGCGGCGGGGTGGCGAGCTCCACATCGACCTTCTCGCCCCGGTCGAGCCGCGCCACCACGTCGGGCAGCCGCTCCTCGGCGAGGCCCAGGGTGGCCATCCTGAGGCCGTGCAGCCGACGGGACAGCGAGCGCGTTATCCGCATCGACATGCCGACGCTCAGCAGCAGCGCCACCAGGCCGCCGGCGCTCAGCGAGAAGGCCGTCACCAGCAGCCCGTGTGCCTTTTCGGCGCTGTGGGTGAGCAGCGTGGAGGTCTGCCCGCTGATCAGCGTGGAGTACTCGTCGGAGACCACCCGCAGCGAGGTCCGCCACTGGTGCTCCATACCGGGCTGCAGAATCCGTCCCTTGCCGTTCTTGGTGGATTCGGCCGAGAGCACCGTGTCCTCGATCGTCTCCAGGGCCTTCCAGTCCGAGCTCTGCAGGATCGCCTCGGTCTGCGACTTGGCCCTGCCCGTCAGGGACGGCATGACCTGGTCCTTCACCAGCCAGCGGCGGGTGCTCACCAGTTGGGTGAAGGTGGTCCACGCCTCGTCGTCCATCACACCGGTCGGCCCGGACAGGGTGAGCTGGGCGTCCTCCTGGGAGACCAGCTCGGCCGCGTGTTCCAGGGCGATCAGGGGACCGGCCTGCGAGGTCAGATCGCCGTCGTCGACCTGGGACAGCTCCTGGAAGCCGTGGATCTGGTCGTCGATGATCGAGGTGTACTGGTCCAGCACCTGTGCCGCGGTGATGTCCGTCAAGTCGTCCACCTGGCCCCGGTAGTACTCCAGGCTGCTCACCGAGGCCACGACCGAGTACAGCCGGTCCTTGACGCGGGTGGGGACCTGTTTGATCGCGTCGGCCTGGCGGACCAGCTTCGCGACCGCCTCGTCCGTCTTGCGGCGCTGGGCGTCCAGTTGGCCCCGCGGGCCCTTCGGCGTCGCCAGCATCTGCGCCGACATGCTGCGCTCCTGCTGGAGAGCGAGGGTGGCCTCGGTGCCCATGGCGCCGGTCGACCGGCTCAGCTGCGTCTGGGAGCGCAGATCCAGGCCCTCCGTGAACATCTGCGTCGTCGTCACACCCCACATGGCGGTGAGGGTGACGCTGGGCACCAGCGCCAGGAGGATCAGGGAGGTACGAATGGTGCCGAGATGGCGCCGGGGACCTGTCCGTGGAGACATCGTCGTCCTAGGGCGAGCAGCGAGGGAGTTGGCGGGGTCGGAGCGGGCGGAGGGCTGGATGGGAGTCGAACGGGCTGGTGGAGCAGGTGGGGACGGGGGACGGGTGCGGCGGGTGGCTGCGGGTCCGGTGGAGCGCAGGGGGTGCGCAGATGCTATCCGTGCAAGTGACCGTACGCACGGTGAGGGTGGACACAACTGCCGCCGAATGCACCCAAGGTGCCGGGCCGGACCCGCCCGGAGGGTGCCGCCGACGGCTCAGCGTGTGCCGCCCGCCGCGAGCTTGGCGACCGACGCCACGTTGGTCTTCGTCACGAACGCCGGGCCGGTGAGCACCGGGGCAGCGCCGCCGCCGCTGATGTTGCCGTTCGTCCGGTACAACCACAGCGCGTCCACGGCGAGATACCCCTGGAGATACGGCTGCTGGTCCACGGCGAACTGAACGTCGCCGCTCTGCACGGCCTTCACCAGATCGCCGTTCAGGTCGAACGTGGCCACCTGGGCCCGGGCGCCGGCCTGCTGCACCGACTTCACCGCGGCGAGGGCGGGCTGCGCCCCCAGCATCACCACTTCGTCGATGCTCGGGTCCTGCTTCAGGCGCGCAGTGACGGACTCGGTCACCGCGTCGGTGTCGGTGCCGTCCGCGTACAGGATGTCGGTCTGGCCGCCGAACGCCTTCTTCACCCCGGCGCAGCGCGCCTCCAGGGCGACATTGCCGCGCTCGTGGATCACACACAGCGCGTGCTTGGCCTTGAGGGCGTCCAGTTTGTCGCCCACGGCGCGGCCCGCGACGCTCTCGTCCTGCCCGACGTACTCCAGCGCCCCGTCGGCCTGCCAGGCGCCGATACCGGAGTTGAGGCCGACGACCGGGATGCCCGCGGCCTTGGCCTGCGCGATCGGGCCCTTCATGGCCTCCGGCTTGGCGAGCGTCAGCGCGATGCCGTCGACGCCGTCGCGGATCGCGTCCCGGACCAGTTCGGCCTGGCCGGCGGCGTCCGGGTCGCTGGCGAAGGTCAGGGCGATGTTGTCCTTGGCGGCCGCGTCCTCGGCGCCCCTCTGCACCCGCGCCCAGAAGTCGTCGCCCTTGGCGCCGTGGGCGACCAGGGCGACCTTGAACCGGGCGTTGCCCTTGCCTGCGGTGGAGCCCCCGGAGCCGCCGCCCGAGCCCGAGCAGCCGGCCAGCAGCAGTACACAGACGGCGCCGATGGCGCCGACGGCGATCGCGGCCGGGCCGCGCGTGCGTCTGTCAGAGGCGGATGGTGGAGTGTTCATGAGGGTACGGCACCTCACTGTGCGGCCGAGCAAGGGGAAGCGGAAGCCCGGCCCGGCCGGTGACGCCGCCCGGGTGACTCTCCTGGGCCGGAGCCAACCGTGTGGGGCCGCCGGTAGTCAAGTGACCAGCCACTTGGTGTGAATTCTCGCTGCCGCATTGTGATGATCGGAGCGCGGCCCCGGGGGCGGCGGGGCGTGCGGCGTCCTACGTCCTGCTGCGGGTGCCTGTACGGCCGTACCGGCACCCCCCGCAGCAGGACGTAGGACGCCGGCGGTTCTCAGAGGTCGAACTCGTGCGGGGGAAGATCGAGCGTGTAGCACGCCTCGCGGACCACTGCCTGCTCGGTTTTGTCGAAGTCGCCGTCCGCGCCGCCGATCACGATGCCGATCTGGATGACGGCCCGAGCCTCGGCGGGCTTCTTCTTGGCCTTGGCCACCTCCTGGAGCACGCTCACCTTGCCGAACGCGAAGTCGGTGACGAGCTTGTTCAGGTTCTCCTCGAAACGGCGCCGCAGATCGTCGGCCGGGAAGTTCTGGAGGACCTCGTTGGTGGCGATGAGCTGGGCGACACGCTGCCGCTCCGAGGGGTCCACGGTGCCGTCGGCTGCCGCCACGAGCGCGCACATCGCCATGCTGGCGTCACGGAACGCGCCGCTCTTAAGATCGTTCTTCTTCGCCACGAGCTGGGTCTGCATCTGAGACGCGGACTCCTTGACACGGTCCCACAGGGCCATCGGAACTCCAGGTGGTGATAGTCGAACACGAGTCTGCAGATGTAGATCCACAGGGGTGGATCGACAACACCGTGGAAACTGGCGGGGCGGTGGATAAGTTCCGCTTGGTTCCGCGGCGTCCTTACCCATCGCTCACCTTCTGCACCCGGTCCGGCTCACCCCGGGTTGTACCGTTGCGTGCGGTGACCACCGCAGCGGTGGACCTGATCTGGAGGAGGGGCGGTCATGCTCCGCAACGGACTGGAACCCTGGCATCTGCTGGTCGTGGCCGTCGTGTTCCTCATGCTGTTCGGCTCGAAGAAGCTCCCGGACACGGCGCGGGCCCTGGGCAGGTCGATGCGCATCCTCAAGAGCGAGGCGAAGGCGATGAAGGACGAAGATCCCGCTTCCGGTCCCGCTTCCGGGACGCAGTGACGGAAAAGCCCGGTGTCCCCTCCGCCGAAGCGGACGGGACACCGGGCTGAGCGTTCCTTCTTCCGGGTGAGTGCGGGGAAGGCGTCAGCCCGCCTCCGCCGTGCTGGGGACCGCCGATGCGAACGCCTCTCCGGCGTCACCCGTCTCCGCGGTGCCGGCGGCCTCCTCGGCCCCCTGGCCCTCCCGCAGCGCCGCCTCCCGGGCGGCGGCCTTCCTGCGCTGCCGCCGACCGATCCGCGGCTCCTGGTCGGGCAGCCAGCCGAAGGCCATGCAGCTGCCGGTGGCCCCGAGGAGCAGACCGATGAAGAAGCCGCCGAGGTTGGACGTCACCCAGGTTCCCAGCGACAGCAGGATGCCGAGGATGGAGTAGAACAGCCGCTGGGCCGGGTTGAAGAGCACCAGCAGCCCGCACACCATCATCAGCACGGGCAGCAGAAGGCCGGCCACGCCCTGCATACCGATATGGAGGAGCACGCCGAGCGGTGCCTTCATGGTCACCAGGATCTCGGCGCCGCCCACGGTGAGCAGCACCCCGCCCACGAACGGCCGGCCGCCCCGCCACTGCCGGAAGCGGGTCATTGCGGGCAACCCTCGCTCCCGAAGCGCATGTGCAGGTCGGGCAGCTTGAACACGGCCGCGGTGGCGGCGTAGTTGTGCTGGTAGAGGTGGTTGATGACGACGCCGTCCGCCTGCTGGCCGTAGACGCCCTTCGGACCCTGGACGCCGGCCTTGTCGAAGGTGCTGGCGTCGCGGCCGATCTCGATGTTGTTGAACGACGCGTCGCCCTTGATGTCGTCCGAGTCGATCGCGAGGTTCGACACACTGACCGGCTTGGACCCGGCGCCCGCGGTGAGGACGAGCTGGATGCCGCCGAGGTCGACGCTCTGGCACATGTTGGTGAGGGTGCCGTTCTTCACCACCGAGGTGACGACCAGCTCCTGGCCGCCGGTGTCCCCGGCGTTGGGGCTGTTCTCGATCATGTTGTCGAGCCCGCCGAACTGCTCGAAGCCGGTGCCGTCCAGCTTGTCGGCGGTGACCACGAACGGCATGCCGGAGATGGCGAACTGGACGCCGAGGGCGCCCTGGGCGGTGAGGACCGCGAGGCCGGCGGTGACCGCGGCGGCCGGCACCGCCATGACCGCGGCCCGGCGCAGCCGGACCCGCCCGCGTCTGTGGGGGCCTCCGCCGGTCACGGCGGACGCCGGTGCTTCTGGTCCGGAACCGGTGTCGGGGTTCCCGGGGGTGTTGTCGGCGGACGAGAAGTCCGAGGACGAGGCCATGTCTGCTCCCATGGGCATAGTCATGCGGGTTGGGCTTCAGTGGCACGTTGTCCTGGCGCGGACAGCGGCTGCCGCGCACCCGTCCGTGCAACTCCCGGCGTCGCAGGGGCTTTGTGGTTACGCGGCAGTAGCCTTCCAGGAAGTTACCGGGGGTTACATTGAAGGGTCAAGGGAGTTGTGAAAAACGGGTGTCGATGATGTGACACCCGCCGACCGTAATATCAACTTCCCTGCAATGTCTTGACGTTGACGGAACATCAGGTCTACAACTCTGCCTGACTTCCCCCCAGGATCCGTGGCGCCGGATCCGCCGCGCGGCACACCGTCCGCGTTCCCGGGACTGTCCCGTCACCCCCCCTTCCGTCGGGGCGCTTTCTGCCCCGGCCCAGTTCAGTGCGGCACGGACACGGTCGGCTTCCCCCTTCGCCCGTGTCCCGCCACCTCGCGCCCGGCCCGGCCGAAGACCTTCCCCCGGAGGGACTTCGGCCGGTGACCGGCCGAGGCCGTCGCCGGTCCGTCACGTACGGAGAAGGCGTGACGGACCGCGACGGCCGACGCCGGTCCGCCTCGGCCCCACGGGGCCCGAACCCACCCTCAGCAGCCCCACATCGAAGAAAGAGGCACCCGCATGCGTACCCGAACCCTCCTGGCCCTCGCCGGTACCGCCGCCGCGCTCTCCCTCACCGCCGTCCCCGCCTCCGCCGCCGACACCCCGGTCCTCACCACCGACGCCGGTGCCGTCGCGGTCGGCGACGTCCTCACCGCCCCCCTGGCGACCGGCACCAACGCCACGCTCTACTCCAGCGCCACCGGCACCAGCGGCGTCAAGTGCTCCACCTCGCAGTTCACAGCCACCGTCACCGGCAACCCCACCGCCCCGGGCACCGCCACGGAGTCGGTGAGCGGCCACACCTTCACCAGCAGCAGCTGCACCAGCAACGTCCTCGGTGTCACCGGCGTCACCAGCATCACCGTCGACAACCTGCCCTACACCACCAGCGTCACCTCCGGCGGCGCCCTCACCGTCTCCGCGGGCAGCGCCGGCGCGATCCAGACCACGGTCAAGCTGCGCACCCTGCTCGGCTCCATCACCTGCGTCTACCAGGCGTCGAGCCTGACCGGCACCGCCGACAACAGCGACCACAGCATCAACTTCACCAACCAGCAGTTCACCAAGGTCTCGGGTTCGACGCTGTGCTTCGCGAACGGCTACTTCACCGCCAAGTACGCCCCGGTCACCGACGGGGGCGCGACGGTGACCGTGAACTGACATTCCGTTGCAGTGAACTGATGGACCATCAATCTGCTTGTATGTAAAGGGCGTTGATGGATCAGCGGCTGCTGCGCAGTCGCACCAACAAGGCGGCGCCCCCGGTGAGCACCAGCACCGCGGCGGCGCCGCCCGCCACGAGCGGGGCCGAGGGCCCCGAACCCTCGCGGGTGGCCGAGGCCACCGGGGTGCTCGCCGACTGCGGCGCGGCCGGTGCCCCGGTGGTCCGGCTGCCCGCGTCGGACGTCGCGGCGGGCCTGCCGGCGGCGGTCGCCCCGGTCGAGGGTGTGGACGTGGCGGACGTCGATGCCGAGGGCGCCGCCGAAGCCGGCCGGGACGGTGAGGACTTGGACCCGCCGCCCGTGAACACCACGTCGGAGCACGAGTAGTAGGTGTCCGGTGTGCTGGTGGTCTGCCAGATCGTGTACAGCACCTGCCGGCCCGTACGGTCCGACGGCAGCGTCGCGTTGATGCGGTAGGCGCCGTCCGTCAGGGGCGGGTCCGTCACCTCGGCGAACGGCCGCTCGGGCAGGTCGGACCACGTGAGTGCGCGGGTGGGGTCGTAGCCGGGCTTCGTGAGATAGAGCCGGAACGTGCCGGTGTGCGGGATCGGCGCGGCGTACGTCATCGTCAGCCGGGCGCCCGGAGCGAGCCGGGTGGAGGGCCAGTCGGAGCGCGGCAGATCGAGCCCCTTGTAGTCGGACAGCCCGCCGCCGCACAGTTTCCCGTCCGGGATCACCTGCCGGTCCCTGCCGTTCACGTCCGGCACCCGCACATTGTCGAAGAGGGTGAAGGGCGCGCCGTTCGCCGCGACCGCCGCCCGGCAGGCGGCCGTACGCGCGTCGGCGCCGCCGTCGGGAGAGCAGGCGAAGGTCCGGCTGACCGGGCTGGTGGGCGCGCCGTGCGCCTGTGCGGGACCCGCCGCCCACAGGGCGAGCACGGCTCCGGCCGCCGCGGCGGCTCCGACGGCCCTGAAGGGTGCGGTGGTACGGCTCATCGGGGACGTCTCCTCGGCCGGCGCGGGACGGTGAACGGTAACGAGCAGTACGGGCGGGCGGCGTGGTGCGTTCAGCCCGTCCTCGGTCCGCCCCTCGTCCGCCCTCCGTCCGTCCTCGGTCCGCCCGAGTCGTGCCTCGCCACGTTGAAAACAAACCGTTCGGCTCGTAATCTGGCGATCTCCGGGTCGAGCGCCCGGTCGCCAGTCATGGCCGCGTGGCAACGAGGGAGGGCGTGCTGCGACCGCGAACACTTGCGAACGCCGTGGCATCTGCGGCCTCGTACACATCCGTTACACGTGTCGTTCGACCATTCTGCATGCGAACGGCAGCGCGAAATGGCCGAAAGACAAGGGTGTGGGGCGGGTGTCGAGCGTTCCCGTCGCTTCCCTTATGGTTACTGATGCGTGAACCGTCATGTACGAGTGGTGACCAAAAACAAACGGCGCGTCCGGTTTTCTCCGTCTTCGATTCCGCGCTCGATCCCGTTCTTGATCCCGTTCTTGATCCTGTTCCCGATTCCGTCCCAAGGGGGAGTCCAGCCGATGGCGAGGCAGTTACGCGCCGAGCAGACCCGCGCGACGATCATCACGGCCGCCGCAGACCTGTTCGACCGTCACGGCTATGAATCGACAAGCCTGAGCGACATCGTCGAGCACGCCCAAGTCACCAAAGGCGCCCTCTACTTCCATTTCGCGGCCAAGGAGGACCTGGCCCAGGCCATCCTGGAACTCCATGCCCGTCAGTCCCGGCAGGTGGCACGCGAGATGGAGAGCCGCGGCTACTCCTCGCTCGAGTCGTTGATGCGCACCACGTTCGCCTACTCCCGCCTCGCCGTGCAGGGCCCCATCCCGCGCGCGGGACTGCGGCTCGCCGCCGGCGAGGTCGAGGTACGGCCGCCGCTGCGGCACCCCTACGCCGAGTGGCTGGAGATCACCTCGCGGCGGCTGGTGGGCGCGGCCAAGGAGTCGGACATACATCCGGACATAGACGTCGAGGCCGCCGCACACTCCCTGGTCTGTTTCTTCGTCGGCACCCGCGTCGTCGGACGCACCCTCGAACCGGTCGGGCGCCATCCCCGCCGCCTTGCCGAAATGTGGCACCTGGTGATCCGGGGCATGGTGCCCGTGCCCCGCCGCGCCCGCTATCTCACCCTCGCCACCCAGCTGGAGCGGGAGATCAGGATCCCCTGACGGGTCGCCGCCGCCCTCCGCCGGACCGCCCGCGCGCCCCACACTCGGTGAACACCATCGCCCCCGCCGGAAGTTGCCGTTCCGGCCACGGTTCACGCAATGGTGTGATCAGCCCCGGCCCCGCGGATGCCCGCTCGGGACCACGGGTAGGGCCCGGCCATGACGCAGCCGTTCGAACTCCCGCACTTCTACATGCCGTATCCCGCGCGGCTCAACCCGCATGTCGACGAGGCGCGCGCCCACGCGACCGGGTGGGCCCGCGAGATGGGCATGCTGGAGGGCTCCGGGGTCTGGGAGCAGGCCGACCTCGACGCGCACGACTACGGACTCCTGTGCGCGTACACGCACCCCGACTGCGACGGCCCCGCCCTCTCGCTCGTCACCGACTGGTACGTGTGGGTGTTCTTCTTCGACGACCACTTCCTGGAGATGTACAAGCGCACCCAGGACCGCGCCGCGGGCAAGGCCCACCTCGACCGGCTCCCGCTGTTCATGCCCCTGGACCCCGCCGCGGACGTGCCCGAGCCGCTCAACCCGGTCGAGGCCGGCCTCGCCGACCTGTGGGCGCGCACGGTCCCGGCGATGTCCGCCGACTGGCGCCGCCGATTCGCCGTGGCCACCGAGCATCTGCTCAACGAGTCCCTGTGGGAGCTGTCCAACATCAACGAGGGACGCATCGCCAACCCCGTCGAGTACATCGAGATGCGCCGCAAGGTCGGCGGCGCCCCCTGGTCGGCGGGGCTCGTGGAGTACGCGACGGCCGAGGTGCCCGCGCAGGTCGCCGAGAGCCGTCCCCTGAGGGTGCTGATGGAGACCTTCTCCGACGCCGTCCACCTGCGCAACGACCTGTTCTCCTACCAGCGCGAGGTGGAGGACGAGGGCGAGCTGAGCAACGGTGTGCTCGTCCTGGAGACCTTCTTCGGCTGCACCACCCAGCAGGCCGCCGACACCGTCAACGACATCCTCACCTCCCGGCTCCACCAGTTCGAGCACACCGCGCTCACCGAGGTCCCGGCGATCGCCCTGGACCAGGGCCTCACCCCTGCCGAGACCGCGGCGGTGGCGGCGTACGCCAAGGGGCTGACGGACTGGCAGTCCGGCGGCCATGAATGGCACCTGCGCTCCAGCCGCTATATGAACGAGGGCGCCCGCTCCACCAGCCCCTGGCACGGTCCGACCGGCCCCGGCGCCTCCGCCGCCGACGTCGGCGCGCTGCTCGCCACGGCCGCCGCCGAACGCCTGCGCGCGTACACCCACCAGCCCTACCAGCGGGTCGGCCCGTCCCTGCTGCCCGACTTCCACATGCCCTTCCAGGCACGGCTCAGCCCCCACGTGGACGGCGCCCGGAGCAGCCTCGCCGCCTGGATGCACACCATGGGCATGCTCCAGGAGGGCGTCTGGGACGAGGACCGGCTCGCCGCCGCCGACCTCCCGCTCTGCTCCGCCGGCATCGACCCGGACACCACCCCCGAGGCCCTCGACCTCAGCGCCCAGTGGCTGGCCTGGGGCACCTACGGCGACGACTACTACCCCCTCGTCTACGGCCACCGCCGCGACCTGGCCGCCGCCCGTCTGACCACGGCCCGCCTGTCGTCCTGCATGCCCGTCGACGGCGAGGCCGTCCCCGGGCCCGTCAACGGCATGGAACGCGGCCTGATCGACCTGTGGGCCCGCACCACCGCGGCGATGACGCCCGACCAGCGGCGCACGCTCAAATCGGCCGTCGACTCGATGACCGAGAGCTGGGTCTGGGAGCTGTCCAACCAGCTCCAGCACCGTATCCCCGACCCGGTCGACTATCTGGAGATGCGCCGCGCCACCTTCGGCTCCGACCTCACCATGAGCCTGTGCCGGATGGGCCACGGCCCCGCCGTACCGCCCGAGGTGTACCGCAGCGGACCCGTCCGCTCCCTGGAGAACGCGGCCGTCGACTACGCCTGCCTGATCAACGACGTGGTCTCGTACCAGAAGGAGATCGAGTACGAGGGCGAGATCCACAATGCCGTCCTGGTGGTGCAGAACTTCTTCGGCATCGACTACCCGACCGCACTCGGCGTCGTCCACGACCTGATGACCCAGCGCATGCGCCAGTTCCAGCACGTCGCCGCCCATGAGCTGCCCGTCCTGTGCGAGGACTTCGGCCTCTCGGACGAGGCCCGCGAGATCCTCGCCGACTATGTCACCGACCTGGAGAACTGGATGTCCGGCATCCTCAACTGGCACCTGTCCGTGGACCGCTACAAATCCGCCTACCTCGCCCGCCGCGCCCACGGCTTCCTTCCGGATCGGGCACCGGTGATTCCGGTGGGGTGAGGCCGGGCGGTGGCGTGAGCTGTGGCGGGCGCCACTGAGCGGCCTCGGCGAAGTCGACGACGGTCCGGCAGCACCCAGGGGCGCGGGGAACTGCGCGACCAGCCACAGCGGGCCCGCAGACGGTCGACGGCCCATCGTGGCGCTTCCCGCGGAGCGCTCAGGTGTCTGCCGGGCGTCCCCGTCGGCCAGTCCGAGGGTCGGGTGCCCGGTCATCGGCGTGGCGTGAGCTGTGGCGGGCACGACTGAGCGGCTTTGGCGAAGTCGACGACGGTCCGGCAGCACCCAGGGGCGCGGGGAACTGCGCGACCAGCCACAACGGCCCCGCAGACGATCGACGGCCCCTCCTGCCGCTTCCCGCGGAGCGCTCACGCGGTGCCGGTGTTCGAGCCGAGGGGTGATTCCGGGAAGCCGGGGGCGTCAAAGGCGCCTCATCCGCTCGCGTTGATCTGCGCAGACGGGCAGGATGCTGCCCGTAGCATCGTCTCGCCCGTTCACGGAGGTCCCGATGGCCGCCAGCACACTCGCCCCGTTCAGCGCCGACGACTACCGGGCGCGGATGACACGGGCCGCGCGGGCGGCCGCCGACGCGGGTCTCGCGGGGCTGCTCGTCGCGCCGGGCCCCGACCTGGTGTGGCTCACCGGCTACGCGCCCACCGCCGCCACCGAACGCCTCACCATGCTGGTCCTCGTCCCCGGAAAGGACCCGGTGCTCGTGGTGCCCACGCTGGAGGCCCCCGACGCCGCCAAGGCGACCGGCGCCCCCGCCCTGGCCCTGCGCGACTGGACCGACGGCCGGGACCCCTACGCGCTCACCGCACAGCTCCTCGGCCCCTCAGGATGCTTCGGCATCAGCGACAACGCCTGGGCGATGCATCTGCTCGGCCTCCAGAAAGCGCTGCCCGGCACCTCCTACGCCTCCCTCACGAACGCCCTGCCGATGCTGCGCGCCGTGAAGGACGCGCCGGAGCTGGAACTCCTGGCCGCGGCGGGCGCCGCCGCCGACGCCACCTTCGAGGAGATCCGCACCGTGCGCTTCGGCGGGCGCCGCGAGTCCGAGGTCGCCGCCGACCTCGCCGCCCTGCTGCGGCGCTTCGGACACTCCCAGGTCGACTTCACCATCGTCGCCTCCGGGCCGAACGGCGCCAACCCGCACCACGAGGTCGGCGACCGCGTCATCGAGCACGGCGACATGGTCGTCCTCGACTTCGGCGGCCTGAGGGACGGCTACGGCTCCGACACCTCCCGCACCGTCCACGTGGGCGAGCCGAGCGACGAGGAGCGCCGCGTCCACGACATCGTGCGCCGGGCCCAGGAGGCCGGTTTCCGTGCCGTCCGCCCCGGCGTGGCCTGCCAGGAGGTCGACCGGGCCGCGCGCGCGGTCATCGAGGACGCCGGATACGGCACGTACTTCATCCACCGCACCGGCCACGGCATCGGCGTCACCACGCACGAGCCGCCGTACATGATCGAGGGCGAGGAACAGCCCCTGGTGCCCGGCATGTGCTTCTCCGTCGAACCCGGCATCTATTTGCCCGGCCGCTTCGGCGTACGCATCGAGGACATCGTCACGGTCACCGAGGACGGTGGCCGCCGCCTCAACGACACGACACGCGAGATGGTGATCGTGGACTGACGTGCAGCCACCGCGTCCGGCCCCCGCGTCCCGCGCCAGGTCCCCCGCCAGGCCCCGTCCCCCCGACATCAGAAGGTGCATTACGACGACCCGCACGACTCATGACAGCAGAGGCAGCAGAGGCAGCCGAGCCGGCCGAGGCACCGCAGACAGCAGAGGCACCGCAGACAGCAGAGGCACCGGAGACGGCAGCGGTACCGACAGCACCGGCCGGACCCTGCAGGCCCCCTCACCCCGGCCCCACCCGAACGACGACGGCGCGACCATGACCCAGGCACCGACACCCACCGCGGACATCGTCCGCAGACTGGTCCGTTCCCTCCTCAAGGAAGGCGAGGAGGGCAAGCAGACCGGGAACGGCACCGCCGGACCCGACGTCCGGCCTGTCTCCGCGGGCGGCGAGAGCGCCACCTGGTGGGTCGGCGCCCGCCATGTGCTGCGCCTCGCTCCCGACCGCGAGGCCACCGTCCGTCAGCGCCGTGAACTGCGGGTGCGCGACCTCGTACGCCCACACGTCCCCGTCGCCGTGCCGACCAGCGTGGCGCACGGGGAGTGGGCGCCCGGACTGTCGTACACGCTCGACACCAAGGTGCCCGGCAGTTCGGCGGAGGAACTCGACGTCACCGCCGTCGGCGAGGCCGACCTGGCCGCACTGCTGACGGGGCTGCGCCATGTGCCCGTACGGCAGGCCGAGGGGCTCGGCGTGCCGCGCGTGCCCGCCCGCTCCCTGGAGGCGCTGCGCCGTATGGCGGTGCACGCCGCCCAGCAGCTCGGCGCCGCGGACGAGTTCGAGCCCGCCCTGCTGCACCAGCTCACCCCGCCCGTCGCGGCCCAGCTCTCCGCCCAGCCCGGTACCGCGGTCCTCGTGCACCACCATCTGCGGGGAGAGCATCTGGTGGTCAGCCCCGACGGCCGGGTGCGTGGGGTGCTCGGCTGGACCGATGCCGCCGTCGGCGACCCGGCCGAGGACATCGCCGGACTCGCCCTCGCCGTCGGCTCCCCGACCGCCGTGCGGGCCGCAACCCTGGCCGGTTACGGCGCCCGCCCCTGTCTGCGCGGTCTGTGGCTGGCCCGCTGCGACGCGGTCGTACGCCTCGCCGCCCGCCTGGATGGCCGCGAGAGCACCCCGCTGTCCGTGCTGCGCACCCATCTGCGGCACGCCTGGGAGACGATCCTGCTGGAACGGGTCACGGAACTGCGAGACCACGGAGCCGGGGGCCACCACGACCTGTGAGGTCCGCCCCCGTCCCCCTTGTCTGCGACTGGAGTACTAGGGCGTGTCTGACAATTCCCGCCGGGCGCGCGACGCCTGGCACGGCACCTCGCCGCGTTGTCGGATCACCCGAGTACGTCCAGTACACGGGCGATCCTCCGCCTTGCGATGCACCGCACCAGACGCCGCGCGCTGATCCGACGCGAATTGTCAGACACGCCCTAGGGCGTGTTTCGAAAGTCCCGCCTGCCCTGCGACGCCTGGCACGCACTCCCCCAAGCTCTGACGAGCAGGGGGTGCCCCCGGCTGTGTTGTCGGGATCGCCCATGTACGCCCAGTACGAGGGCGACCCTCCGCCTTGCGATCGCACGCACCAGACGCCGCAGGGCCCGCCCTTCGGGCGGTCGGCGCTACTTTCGAAACACGCCCTAGGACTGCGCGAGCACCACGCACGACTCGCCGGGCAGATGCAGCAGCCCGTCCGCGCCGGGTGCCTCGACCGGCTCCCACGCGGCGAGCACCACCGCGCGCCGGGGCCCGAGAGGGATCGCCGCGGGTTCCTTGCCGAGGTTGACGGCGACCCGGATGTCGCCGCGCCGGAAGGCGAACCAGCGGGCGTCCTCGTCGTAGGCGGCCCTGATGTCGGTGAGGTCCGGGTCGAAGAGGTCCGGCTGGTCGTGGCGCAGCGCGATGAGCCGCCGGTACCAGGCCAGCATGCGCGCGTGCGGCTCATGGCCCGGCTCGGACCAGTCGAGGCAGGAGCGGTCGCGGGTCGCCGGTTCCTGGGGGTCGGGCACGTCCTCCTCGGCCCAGCCGTGCGCCGCGAACTCCCGCCGCCTGCCGCGCCGTACGGCCTCGGCGAGTTCCGGGTCCGTGTGATCGGTGAAGAACTGCCACGGCGTGCCCGCGGCCCACTCCTCGCCCATGAACAGCATCGGGGTGAACGGCGCCGTCAGCGTCAGCGCGGCCGCGCAGGCCAGCAGACCGGGTGAGAGCGACGCGGCGAGGCGGTCGCCCTGCGCGCGGTTGCCGACCTGGTCGTGGGTCTGGCTGTAGCCGAACAGCCGGTACCCGGCGACCCGCGCACGGTCCAGCGGCCGCCCGTGGCCGCGGCCCCGGAAGCTGGAGTACGTGCCGTCGTGGAAGTAGCCGCCCGTCAGCGTCTTGGCGAGACCGCCGAAGGACGCGCGCGCGAAGTCGGCGTAGTAGCCCTGCGACTCGCCGGTGAGCACGGTGTGCAGACAGTGGTGGAAGTCGTCGTTCCACTGGGCGTGCAGACCGAGGCCGCCCTCCTCGCGCGGGGTGATCAGCCGGGGATCGTTGAGGTCCGACTCGGCGATCAGGAACAGCGGCCGTCCTAGGCGCTCGGCGAGGCCGTCCACGGCCGTGGAGAGCTCCTCCAGGAAGTGGCACGCGCGCGTGTCCTTCAGCGCGTGCACGGCGTCCAGCCGCAGTCCGTCGATCCGGTAGTCGCGCAGCCAGGCCAGCGCGCTGCCGAGAAAGTACGCGCGCACCTCGTCCGAGCCGGGCGCGTCCAGGTTGACGGCGGCGCCCCACGGGGTGTGATGGGTCTCGGTGAAGTAGGGGCCGAAGGCGGGGAGATAGTTCCCGGACGGGCCGAGATGGTTGTGCACGACGTCCAGGACGACACCCAGACCGAGCTCATGGGCCCGGTCCACGAAGCGTTTCAGTGCCTCGGGGCCGCCGTACGGCTCGTGCACGGCCCACAGCGAGACCCCCTCGTACCCCCAGCCGTTCCGTCCGGGGAAGGGGCACAGCGGCATCAACTCGACGTGGGTGATGCCCAGTTCGACCAGGTGCTCCAGCCGTGCGGCGGCCGCGTCCAGGGTGCCCTCGGGGGTGTACGTGCCCACGTGCAGCTCGTACAGCACCGCGCCCGGCAGGGACCGCCCGGGCCAGCCCGCGGTGCGCCACACGTACTGCTCGTGGTCGACCACGGCGCTCCAGCCGTCCGGCCCCTCCGGCTGGCGGCGGGAGCGCGGGTCGGGCAGCACGGGGCCGTCGTCCACCGCGAAGCCGTAGTGCGTGCCGTCGTGCGCCTCGGCCTCGCCGTGCCACCAGCCGGGGCGGCCGGGATCGTGCCGCATCGCCTGTGTGATGTCGTCGCAATGGAGCGTCACACGGCCGGCCTGCGGTGCCCACACCTCGAACTGCACGGACGGTTCCCCTTCGTCTGCTCACCGGGATGCCGGGAGGTGGGGCCTGTCGCTCGCCTAGTGCCCCGACAGGCAACATTCGCCCCGTCGCGACGCCCGGCACGCACTCTCGCCGCACCGGCCGAAAGCCCAAGTACGTCCAGTACGAGGGCTTCCGGCCGGCACGCCGAGAGCACGCACCGGACGCCGCTCCTTCACGGGCAAACGTTGCCTGCCGGGGCACTAGCTCTGGCCAGACCCCGCGTCTGCCCGTCCATCGTGCGCCAAACGAGATCGATCCGCCCCGGAATCACCTTTGAATCACCCCTATTACGCCAGGTGTCACCCGGTACGCGCGTGAGGCGTGCGCTTCTCGGTTTCTGGACACCCGGGGTTCACTGACCGACAATCACCACTGTGACGTCGTCATTCGAGTTCCACACGTACCCCGCGCGGCCGTCCGACGCGGAGCGCGACAAGGCGTTGAAGGTGCTGCGCGACGGTGTCGCCATGGGACGGCTGTCGCACGACACGTTCGTACGGCGCATGGAACTCGCCCTGGCCGCCCGGCACAGCGACGAACTCGCGGTGCTCACCGCGGACCTGCCGCAGGAGAACCGCTTGTCGCGCGCGGTGTTCGGCACCGTCGAGGCGGTCTCCGGCTTCACCGTACGGCTGCGGCGCGCCTGGCGGGCCGAGCGGCTGCCCAAGCTGCTGCTGCCGCACCCCGCGGGCGGCCGGACGCTGCTCATAGGCCGCGACCCCGCCAGCGGCCTGCGGCTCACCCACGAGACCGTCTCCCGGGTCCACGCCGAGCTGCGGATGCAGGGCGGCATGTGGGTGCTCAGGGACCTCGGCTCGACCAACGGCACGACGGTGAACGGGCGCCGGGTGATCGGCGCCGCCGTCGTCCGCGAGGGCGACCAGATCGGCTTCGGGCGGATGATGTTCCGTCTGTCTGCGAACTGAATTGGTGTGGCGCTTGAACCGGTGTGGCGCTCGGCGACCGGGCGGGCGTCTGCGGCGGGGGAGTCGGCAGCGGGGGAGTCGGCAGCGGGCCGCAGCCCGGGGGCCGGTTGGTGGACAAAGGTTTGAAGAAAGGTTTCTTTCGTTGTGGTGTTGACGTACCCCGCCACTCGTGACTGACTGTGTGTACACCATGCACACCAGGTGAAGCGACGGCGCCGCATTGTGGAGGTGTGTCCTGCCGCCACGCCTCCGTTACCCGTCCGTCGACGAGCTGGGCGAGCGCGCCGCCGCGCTCGCAGCCCGCCACCCCCGGCACGCCCGGCTGCGCCGCGTCGGCACCTCACGCGCGGGCACACCCCTGTGGCTGCTCTCCGTGGGCCGAGGCGACCGCCACGCCCTCGTCGTCGCCGGACCGCACGCCAACGAGCCCGTCGGCGGCGCCACCGTCCTGCGGCTCGCCGAGCGGGCGCTGGCTGGCCAGGGCCGCGGCGAGGACACCGACACCACCCTCGACCTGCTGCTCTGCCTCGACCCTGACGGCTCCCGCCGCAACGAGGGCTGGCTGACCGGCCCGTACACCCTGGGCCGCTACTTCCGGAACTTCTTCCGGCCCGGCTTCGCCGAACAGCCCGAATGGCTGCCCGACGGCCCCGCCGCCGCGGCCCTGCCGGAGACCCGCGCGCTGCTCGGCCTCCAGGACGAACTGCGGCCCTTCTTCCAGTGCTCCCTGCACGGCGTCGACGTCGGCGGCGGCTTCGTGGAGCTCACCAGGGACCTGCCCGGCCTCGCCCCGCGCCTCGCCCGCATCGCGGCCGGACTCGGCATCCCGCGCGAACTCGGTCCCTACGACGCCCTGTACTGGCCCCGCCTCGGCCCCGCCGTCTACCGCATCCCCCCGCCGCGCCCCGGCAGCCGGGCCGCCGCCATCACCGAGGCCGCCGTCGAGTCGACATGGTTCCACCCCCAGCGGCACGGCACGGTGACCGCCGTCGTCGAGGCGCCCATGTGGGGCGTGACCGCCGTGGAGGACGGCTCCCCGCCCGCCGACCGGGACACCCTGCTGCGCACCGTCAGCCGTACCCTGCGCGCCGACACGCGGCTCCTGGAGCGCCTTCTGGAGCGCCTGCGGCCCCATCTCGCCGACGCCCCCGACACGGCCCGCCTGCTCGCCCCCGTCGACGACTACCTGCTCGTCTGCCCCGGGCTCGCCGACGCCTGGGACCCCGACACCGACGACGGCACCGCGCTCCGGCTGCCGCCGCTCAGCACCGGCCATCTGGTCGCCCTGAGCATCTCCGGACGGCGGCTCGCCCTGCGCACGGCGGGCCTCCTGTACCGCCTCGTGCGCGGCTCCGGCCACGACCCGGCCGGGGTGCTGCCCGACCTGGACGGACTGATCGACACCTGGTGCGCCGAGTACCGCGACGGCTTCCAGGCGCGCTGGATCCCCGTCTCCCGCCAGGCCGAGTACCAGGCGCGCGTGGTCCTCAGCGCCCTTGCGCTCGCCGCGCGCCGCCCGCGCGTGCGTTCCCGTTCGGGTGAGCCGGACTGGGGTACGGAGGCCGCCGTGCCGATGCACCGGGAATGAACCACTTCACCCGAGCGACAGCCGTGCGCGGCGCTCTGCTCGCCGCCACCGCCCTCCTCGCCGCCGGCCCGGTGCCCGCCCAGGCGGCCCCGCACGCGCACGGCAACGGCAACTGGCTCTACGTCACCGTCACCCACGGCGAGGCGCGCGCGGGCGGCAGCCGCAGCAGCCTCCTGATGTGCGACCCGCCCCAGGGCCACGCCCACGCCGCCGACGCCTGCGCCGAACTCGAGGCGGCCTCCGGCGACATCGGTGCCGTTCCGCACAAGGAGGTCATCTGCCCGATGATCTACGCGCCGGTCACCGCCCAGGCGGAGGGTGTCTGGAACGGCAAGCGGGTCGCCTACGCGCACACCTTCGCCAACACGTGTGAGATGACCGCCCACACGCGCGACGTCTTCGCCCTCGACGCCTGACCCGCGGCTCCGCCGCCCCGGCCCCCACCTGCCCCGGGGCTCAGCCCCGGGGCCCGTAGCGGTGCTCGGGGGCTGCGCCCTGACTGCTTGATGGCTGCTGGGAGCCGAAGGCGGGCGAAAATCGCCAAGACGCCCCCTGCTTGTGACGGGGGGCGCCTTCGTTGCACGGTGCCGGTTGCGGACCGTCGGCTGCGGTCAGGCCGGGACCGGGGCCTTGCCGGCCGACCGCTCGGTCCCAGACGCTGCCCGCCTGGCGAACAACCGGTCCAGTCCCAACGCCCCGGATCCGGTGAAGACCAGCAGGAAGAAAGCCCAGCAGAACATCGCCGAGGCCTCGCCGCCGTTCTGGATCGGCCACAGGGCCGTCTGCTGGTGCATGTCGAAGTACGCGTACGCCATCGATCCCGAGGCGAGGAACGCGGCGGCACGGGTGCCGAAGCCGAGCAGTACGAGGCCGCCGCAGACCAGCTGGATCACGGCTGCGTACCAGCCGGGCCAGGTCCCGGCGTCGATGGTGCCGCCCTTGGTGCCGACGGCTCCGCCGAGGACGCCGAAGAGCGAGGCGGCGCCATGGGCGGCGAAGAGCAGACCGACGACGATGCGGTACAGGCCGAGAACGTAGGGCTGGGCGCTGTTGAGGCGTCCGGTCATGAGGGACGAACTCCTTCGGTTCGAGGCACGGCCCGGGCAGGAGCCGGCCCACTTGGGGGCCGCGGTACCGAATGGTGGACCTACGCTAGGCAGACCCGTTCAATAGTTGCAAGTTCAACATCTGCCCGTTCCCGGGATTCCGTTTCCGCTTCCGCTTCGACCGCCGCGGCACGGCGGACGGCTCTCGTGACCGCATCGGCGTCCCACGTACGGGCTTGCGCCGCGATCACCCGGTGCACGCCTTCCGTCGGTACACCGGAAGCGAACCGCTGAGCGTGCGGCCGACTTTGACGGCCGGTCAGCTGGCGGGGCGTGGCGTCCCGTCCGGGCCGCCGGTGGTGCGACCGTTGGCCGTGTGCGGTCGGCACTGCCCGGTCTCGAGCGCCGCGCGAGCTGGCCGTCGGCCGTGCGTCGCAGATCCGGTTCCACCTTTATGAGAGTGGTCACACGCACCGCCGACACAGACACAGACACAGACACAGACACCGGCACCGGCACCGGCACCGGCACCGGCACCGACACCTCGGGCGAGTGCACCACTCGGGTCCCGTCCCGTGATCCCGGCGGAATCGTCAGGATGCTTTGGCGACGCGGCGAGCGTCCGGAGCCCGCCCGGCACGCCGAATGCTGCCTACGCCACCCAGTTCCGGCGCTCGACGGGCAGGCCGCGTTCGAAAGCGGGCTCCGGCGCGGACGAGGGCGACGAGGTGGGGTGCGTTGACGGCTTGCCACCGCTGCTGTGCGGACTCCCGTGGTACGCCTCGCGGTCCCGCCCAGCGGTGCTGTCACCCGCCCTGCCCATCGGTATCGGGTCCGTCTGTGCGTTCCAGGAGGGCCACCGGCAGGTCGGCGAAGAGGTCTGTCAGGTGGGCCTGGGTCTCGAAGTGGTGGTTCGGGGTCAGGAGGTCGGTCCAGTGGCCCGGGGGGAGGGGGAGGCTGGTGTCACGCCAGCCGCCCGATTCCGCCAGGCGGAGGGAGAGGCGGGTGACCGCTGTGATCGTCCGGCCGGAGCGGGTGAAGGCCAGGCAGTGGGGTGCCGCCGGGCCCTCGGCGGGCAGAGGGGTGTAGGTCGCCGACTCGCCGAAGGTTTGCGGGCGTCTTGCGCGCAGGTGCAGTGCCGCCGCCGTCAGCTCGTCCTTGTCGCCGGATGCGTCCGGCGACAACGGTGCCGGGCTGCGGTTGTCGGGGTCCACCAGGGCCCGGTACTCGCTCTCCGTGCCCTGGTAGATGTCCGGCACGCCCGGCATCGTCAGATGGACCAGGGCCGTGCCCAGGACGTTCGCCCGGATGTGCGGCTCCAGGACGGCGCGGAGGGCCGCGACACGCTCGCCGGGCGCCCCGCACGGCCCCGCCGCCACGAACGCCGCCACTGCCTCCTCGTACGCCGGCTGCTGCTCCGTCCAACTGGTGTGCAGCCCCGCCTCCCTCACATGCTTCAGCAGCGCCCCCTGGACCCGCTCGGCGGCTGCCGGGCCGAGTCCGAACACTGTCTGCCAGGCCGCCCACGCCAACTGCGCGTCCGGCACCCCCTCACCCCCCGCCTCGGCCTCGGCCAGCGTGTCGGCCCAGCGGTCCGGGCACTCGGTCAGTACCGCCAGGGCCGCCCGTACGTCGGCGCTGCGCTTGGTGTCGTGAGTGGACACGGCGGTCCCGGTGAGCGGCCAGTCGCGCTGCACGCGCGCGCAGTACGCGTGGAAGTCCTCCGGTGACACGGCGGGGGCGCCCGGGTCGCCGCCCACCTCGGTCGCGGACAGCAGCGGCACATAGCGGTAGAACGCCGTGTCCTCGACGGACTTCGCGCGCAGCGCCGACGAGGTCTGCGCGAACCGCGCGTGGAACTCCGCCAGGTCGCGCGGGTCGTGCCCGCCGTCGTCGGCCGACGCGAGCAGCAGGCCCCGTACGACGCCGACCGCCTCCGCCTCCTCCGGGACGGTGAACGCACGCCGCGCCTCCTCGGCGGCTGCCTCGGTGACGACGGCGGCCGCGTCGTCGGGGCCGTAGGGCCGGTAGACCTCCATCCGGACCAGCAGCTCCCGCAGCGCCGCCCGGAGCGCCCAGGGCGCCCGGTCGCGAAGGGTGAGGCCGGGCACCGCGGCGCACAGCCGGACCGCCACCCGGGTCAGCCGGTCCAGCTCGGCGGCCAGCTCGTGCGTGATCACCTCGTGCGCCGCGCGCCGTACCGTCGCCGCCCAGTCGCCGCCGCGGTCCGGCGGCGGGGCCGCGTGCCGCCGGTACCGGCCGAGCAGGCCCTCGGCCCCCACCGGGTCGGTGAAGACGCCGTCCACGCGGCGCAGGGCGTCGTAGCCCGTGGTGCCTGCCACGGGCCAGGCGGCGGGCAGCCGCTCGCCGTCCGCGAGGATCTTCTCCACGACCGTCCAGCGCCCCCCGGTGGCCTTGTGCAGGCGCGCGAGATAGCCGCCGGGGTCGGCGAGGCCGTCGGGGTGGTCGACGCGCAGCCCGTCGAGGACGCCCTCGTCCAGGAGCTGGAGGATCTTGCCGTGGGTGGCGTCGAACACCTCCGGGTCCTCCACCCGCACCCCGATCAGCTCCGAGATACTGAAGAACCGCCGGTAGTTCAGTTCCGTGCGGGCCAGCCGCCACCACGCCAGGCGGTACCACTGGGCGTCCAGCAGCCGTGGCAGCGGCAGTCCCTCGGTGCCCGCACGCAGCGGGAACGTCTGGTCGTAGTGGCGCAGCACATCGCCGTCGACCTCCAGCCGGTCCAGCTCCGCGCCGAGCGGCCCGCCGAGGACGGGCAGCAGGACGCGGCCGTCCTGGGCAGGCCAGTCGATGTCGAACCAGCGCGCGTACGGCGATCCGGGGCCCTCCCGCAGCACCTCCCACAGGGCGTGGTTGTGCCGCGGGACCATCGCCATGTGGTTGGGCACGATGTCGGCCACCAGACCGAGCCCGTGCTCCCGCGCGGTGCGCGCCAGCGCGCGCAGGCCCTCCTCGCCGCCCAGCTCCTCGCGCACGCGCGCGTGGTCCACGACGTCGTAGCCGTGCAGGGAGCCCGGGACGGCCTCCAGGACGGGCGACAGATGCAGATGCGAGACGCCGAGCGACGCCAGATACGGCACGGCCGCCGCCGCGGAGGCGAACGGGAAGCCGGGCTGGAGCTGGAGCCGGTAGGTGGCCGTGGGCACTTCCGCTTCGGGGCGCTCAGGTGTCATGGACTCCTACGTACCCGCCGCGGCGGAATTCGTGTCATCGGCCCGCCGCTGATCCACGGGCGCTCGCCCGCGCGTGCGGCCCGCTTCGAGCGCGGATCGGCTGGACCTGCGGATCGATCGGATCCGTGGATCGGCCGGGCCCGTCGGGCTCGCGGGTCTGCGGGCCCCGCCGGACCCGCGGAACGGTGCGTGCCGCCCGCTTCGAGTGCGTACCCGCCGGACCGGCCGGGCCCGCCGGGCCAGCGGACCGACCCGCCCCGTCGAACGCGCGAACCCGCCCGGAGGGCACCCGCGCGCGTGCCGCCCATAAATGCGGCCACGCGCGCGTGATGCCCGAGGCGGCGGCCAGACCGCCGTCGGACCGCCGTCGGACCGCCGTCAGACCGCCGTCAGACCGCGCCGGACCGCCGCCTACGCCGGCCGCCGCAGCACGGCCATGCTGCGGTCCACCAGTGTCAGTCGCTCCCCGGCCTCCACCTTCTCGCCCGTGCCCGGTGGTACGCCCTCCGGGCGGCCCGTGTCGACCACGATCTGCCACTGGCGGCCGTGATCGACCGGCACGACGAAGTCGAGGGTCTGCGGGGAGGCGTTGAACAGCAGCAGGAACGAGTCGTCGGCGATGCGCTGGCCGCGCGAGCCCGGCTCCGAGATCGCGTTGCCGTTCAGGAACACCGACATCGCCGAAGCGGGCGCCGAGTCCCAGTCCCGCTGGGTCATCTCCCTGCCCTCCGGGGTGAACCAGGCGATGTCGGAGAGGTCGTCGTGGGTGCCCTCCACGGGCCGCCCGTGGAAGAAGCGGCGCCTGCGGAAGACGGGATGGTCCTTGCGCAGCCACACCATCGCGCGCGTGAAGTCCAGCAGCGTGCTGTCCTCCTCGCCCTCGCCCGCCTCGGCCCCTCCGTCCGGGTCGGGCCACTGCACCCAGGCCACTTCGCTGTCCTGGCAGTACGCGTTGTTGTTGCCGTGCTGGGTGCGCCCCAGCTCGTCGCCGTGGCTGAGCATGGGCACGCCCTGGGACAGCATCAGCGTGGCGAGGAAGTTCCGGGTCTGCCGGGCGCGCAGCTCCAGCACCACCGGGTCGTCGGTGTCGCCCTCCACGCCGCAGTTCCACGATCGGTTGTGGTTCTCGCCGTCGCGGTTGTCCTCGCCGTTGGCCTGGTTGTGCTTCTCGTTGTACGACACGAGGTCGCGCAGCGTGAAGCCGTCGTGACAGGTCACGAAGTTGATGGAGGCCAGCGGGCGGCGTCCGTCGTCCTGGTAGAGGTCGGAGGAGCCGGTGAGGCGGGAGGCGAACTCCGCGAGTGCCCGCGGCTCGCCCCGCCACAGGTCGCGCACGGTGTCCCGGTACTTGCCGTTCCACTCGGTCCACAGCGGCGGGAAATTGCCCACCTGGTAGCCGCCCTCGCCCACGTCCCAGGGCTCCGCGATCAGCTTCACCTGGGAGACCACCGGGTCCTGCTGCACGAGGTCGAAGAACGACGACAGCCGGTCCACCTCGTGGAACTGCCGGGCCAGGGTCGCCGCGAGGTCGAAGCGGAAGCCGTCGACATGCATCTCGGTGACCCAGTAGCGCAGCGAGTCCATGATCAGCTGGAGCACGTGCGGGGACCGCATCAGCAGCGAGTTTCCGGTGCCGGTGGTGTCCGTGTAGTAG
The DNA here is from genome assembly GCF_054729195.1 of Streptomyces sp. YIM S03343. Classification (NCBI taxonomy): domain Bacteria; kingdom Bacillati; phylum Actinomycetota; class Actinomycetes; order Kitasatosporales; family Streptomycetaceae; genus Streptomyces; species Streptomyces sp. YIM S03343. The sequence continues at coordinate 1,978,749 of NZ_JBPUKX010000001.1, read as the reverse complement.
CGCCGGTCGTCCGCCAGGCGGTAGTACGACGCGTTGTCGATGCCCCGGAAGGACAGCGTCGGGCCCATGTGGTTGCCCTCGGCGGTGTGGTTGTAGACCACGTCGAGGATGACCTCGATGCCCGCCTCGTGCAGCGCGCGCACCGCCGACTTGAACTCCAGGACCTGCTGGCCGCGGTCGCCCCACGAGGCGTACGCGTTGTGCGGGGAGAAGAAGCCGATGGTGTTGTAGCCCCAGTAGTTGCCGAGGCCCATGTCGGCCAGCCGGTGGTCGTTGACGAACTGGTGTACGGGCATCAGTTCGAGCGTGGTGACGCCGAGCGAGGTGAGATGGTCGATGATGGCCGGGTGCGCGAGCGCCGCGTAGGTGCCGCGCAGCTCCTCCGGCAGCCCCGGGTGGCACATGGTGAGGCCCTTCACATGGGCCTCGTAGATCACCGTGTGGTGGTACCCGGTGCGCGGGCGCCGGTCGTCGCCCCAGTCGAAGTACGGGTTGACCACGACCGACGTCATGGTGTGCGGCGCGGAGTCGAGGTCGTTGCGCTGCTCGGGGGCGTCGAAGTGGTAGCCGTAGACCTCCTCGCCCCAGTGCACCGAGCCGCTGATCGCCTTCGCGTAGGGGTCGAGCAGCAGTTTCGCGGAGTTGCAGCGCAGTCCGCGCTCGGGCGCGTACGGTCCGTGCATCCGGAAGCCGTAGCGCTGCCCTGGCATGACGCCCGGCAAGTACGCGTGCCGTACGAATGCGTCGGACTCCTTGAGCTCCACCGCCGTCTCCGAGCCGTCGTCGTGCAGCAGACACAGCTCTACTCGGTCCGCGGCCTCCGAGTAGACCGCGAAATTGGTGCCGGCGCCGTCGTACGTGGCACCGAGGGGATACGCCTCGCCAGGCCAGACCTGCATGGTGACGACTCTTTCAGGTTGCCGCGCCGTTCGGGGGGCCTTGTCACCGAGTCTCCCCGAAAGTGATGGAACCACCTGTGACTTACGCCCCTCTTACCGCTCGACCAGTGCATACACGGTGGAGCGGCCCGCATTCCTGCCAAGGGTGACCAATCGGGTCGAACACGTGCTCCCGTGGACTCAGGGGAAGTAGGGGGAACTACGTGAGAGGGACAGTGCGCCGTCATCTGGGCAAGGTGATGGCCGGCGCGGCCGTCGCGGTGGCCGGGACGGCCGTGATGGTGGCGATCACCCTGCCGGGCACGGCCGGGGCGGACGAGAAGGGCGGGGGCGGCAGCGGCAGCGATCGGTCGGCCCAGGCCGACCGGGCCGACGGGGGCGGCGGCGCGGTCGCGCCGGGTGTCGTCCGGGCGGCCCCCGCCGAGGGGGAGAAGGGCAAGGGCCTCGACCCGCTCACCGACGACGAGGTGAAGCGTGTCGAGCGGATCGCGCTGAACCGGCAGCTGCTCGACTCCGGTGAGAGCGTCACGGGCGCCCGCGGCCCGCAGCGCCTGACCGTCGAGCTGGCGGAGCCCGACGCGGACGAGGTGGACGCCCCGGACGCGGCGCGGCGCGCCGACGTGACGTACTACGACTACCGGGACGACAGCGTCGTCACCCGGACGGTGGACCTGGACACCGGCAAGGTCGTGGAGACCTCCGAGCAGCACGGTGTGCAGCCGCCGCTCAGCCTCGCCGAGCAGACCGAGGCAGCCCGGTTGCTGATCGCCGATCCGCTGGGTGCGGGCCTGAAGGCGGACTACAAGGACGCCACCGGCAAAGAGCTGACCTCCCCGGACCAGCTGACGCTCACCAGCATGGTCTTCCGGGCCGTCCCGGGCGTCCGGCCTGCCGCGCTCACCGCCTGCGGCGAGCACCGCTGCACCCGGCTGTTCCCGAAGATCAAGAACGGTGCGTGGATCGACACCCGGGACTTCGTGATCGACCTGAGCGCCCGCAAGGTCGTCAGGCTCGGCTGAACCGCGACCGGGCGACGGCGGTCGGTGCCGGATGACCGCGGTCGGTTCCTGACGGCCCCAGTCGGTTCCTGGCGGTCGTGATCCGCGCCGGGCAGCCGCGATGCGCATCAGACAGCCGTGACCCGCTCCTGCCGGTCGTGATCCGCTCGGGGCGACGGTGTCCGTTCGTTTTTCCAACGCAACTTGCCTTCTCTGCACCTCCGCACCTCCTTACCTCCGCAAGGGAGCGACTTCGTCATGCGCGAAAGCAGAAACAGCCGTGCCGCCCGCCGCAGGGTGCCGCGTGGGCGGGCCGCGGCCGGCCTGCTCGTGGCCGCCGCACTCGCCTTCGGTGGCACGGCGACCGCCCCGGCCTTCGCCGGTCCGAAGGCGGCACCCGCCGCCCCGGCCGCCGCCTCGTGCAGCGCCGCCTACCAGATCGAGCAGAAGCTCTCCACCGGCACGACCTGGCGGATGTGCTGGCGCTTCGAGAGCCGGTCCGGGGTGGTCCTGGACGACATCTCCTACCAGCCGCCCGGCGCCGCCGCGCCGATCAAGGTCCTGAACAGCGCCAAGCTCGCCCAGATCGATGTGCCGTACGACGACGGCAGCGTCGAGTACAGCGACGTGACCGACTACAACTTCGGCAAAGGCCTGCTGAATCTGACGCCCGCCGAATGCCCCGGCGGCACCATCAGGACCGTCAAGGTCACCGACCCCTTCTACTCCTCGACGCCGAACGTCAAGGGCCTGTGCGCCACCACCCGTTCGCGCGGCCACGCGTACCACATGCTCAGCGACACCAACGGGAAGAACTACCAGGCGCAGGGCAAGGATCTGCTGCTCTACACCGTCAACAAGGTCGGCTGGTACGAGTACATCACCGAGTGGCGCTTCCAGGACGACGGGCTGATCAGCATGAACGCCGGTGCGACCGGCAGCCTTTCGCCCGACGACTACGACGCGGGCGACGGCCGCGGCTGGCCCCTCGGCAAGGGCGCCAAGGCGTACGCCACCAGCCACAGCCACAACATCTTCTGGCGGCTCGACTTCGGCCTCGACGGCTCCTCCAAGTCCCGCGTCGAGCAGTACGACTCGGTGGTCAGCCCGCCCGCCCACGGCCAGGAGGCCCCGACCAACCGCACGACGCTCACCAAGGTCACCAAGGAACTCGCGGGCGACGCCAAGGACATGCGCTGGTGGCGGGTCGTGAGCACCGCGGGCAAGAACAACGACGACCACCCGCGCTCGTACGAGATCGTGCAGGGTGCCACGGCCAAGTACCCGGGCCGCGGCTTCACCCGGCATGACGTGTACTTCACCGAGTACAACAAGTGCGAGCAGTACGCCAGCGGCAATCCGCTCGACTGCGGTGCCGGGCACGGCAGGTCGGTGGACACCTGGGTCAACGGGCAGACGCTGACTCACCCCGTGGTGTGGGTGAACGTGGGATTCCATCACATCGCCCGTGACGAGGACCAGCAGCCCATGCCGGTGCACTGGCAGGGCTTCTCCATCGCTCCGCGCGACGTCACGGCCATGAACCCGCTCACCCCCGCCGAGCTCGCTTCACAGAACGGTCACTGGCGGTAGGACACTTCGGAATCCTCTTGTCCATCCGGCTGCACCGCCGACCGCTCCCGGAGTACCCTTCCTTGATCGTTGGGACAGGGAGTGCTCGGGGGAGCGGAAGGCGGTGCACGGGTGGGCTCGGGAGGGCTTGAGTTGCCCCCTGGTGACGACGGTCACGAGGGGAACTCGGCAGAAGTCCCGCCCGGCGCGGTGTCCTTGGCGCGTCCGATGAACGCGGCGGGGGCCATTGGCCCGGAGCTGGACTGGGACGCCGGCGCCTGGCACGAGGTACGCGTCCGGGCCCAGCGGGCCGGCCGGGCCTACATCTGGCTGAACCTCGTGGAACAGCGGCTGCGCGCCGTCGTCGCCGCGGTGCTGCGCCCCGTCTACGAACCCGTCCACGGGGACGACTGGGTGGTCGCCGCGGCCGGACCGGCCGGACAGGAATGGGTGCAGCGCGCCGTCGCGGTACGCGAAGTCAGCCGCCGCAAGGGCTACCTGCTGGACCCGGCCGACGACAACGTGATCAGCTTCCTGACCCTGCCGCAGCTCCGCGAGCTGATGGTGCAGCACTGGCCGTGCTTCGAGCCGTACATCGACGAGCGCCGCGACGTCGAACTCGCCCTGGACGAGCTGGAGGTGACCCGCAACGTCGTCTCCCGCAACCGCGCGCTGTCCGAGGCCGTGCTCAGCCAGGCCGAACGGGCCTCCGCCCGGCTGCTGGAGATCCTCGGCGCGGGCAGCGACGTGCCCTCCGCGAGACGGCTGCCCGTCGACGCCGTCGAGGACCTGGTCGGCGACCGGTACGCAGACGTCGTCGCGGTGCACCCCGACCGGGTACGGCTGCTGCGGCAGTTCCCCGCCGAGGACATCTTCGGCGGCGCCCGCCGGCTGGACGTCATCGGCATCGGCCTCAACCTCCTCGTGCAGAACTTCTCCGGCCGCCGGCTGGTGCGGCTGGCCGAGGCGGGCTGCCGGGTACGGCTGCTGTTCCTCAACCCGGCCTCCAGCGCGGTGAAGCGCCGAGAACGCGAACTCGGGATGAAACGGGGCGAACTGTCCCGCTCGGTCGAGATGAACATCCTGCACATGCGCCGGGTGCGCTCGCGGCTGCGTGATCCCGGTGCCTTCGAGATCCAGGTCTACGACGAGACACCGCGGTTCACCTGTTACCTGGTCGACGGCGACGGCACCGACGGTGTCGCCGTCGTGCAGGCCTATCTGCGGCGCAGCCGCGGGATGGAGACGCCGGTGTTCGTGCTGCGGGGCGGGAGCAGGGTCGTCAAGTCGGACGAGATCGACGAGGGCGGGCTCTTTCCCGCCTACCGCGAGGAGTTCGAGCAGATGTGGGCGGATTCGCGCCCGGTGTCCTGAGTTCACCGGGTTGAATCGGGTTTTCATCGGGTTTTCATCGGGCTTCGGGGGCGGCTGGGGAGCCTGCCCGCCGGCATGAGCGGAACGCGGGCGTCTGATTGTCAGTGGCGCATGCGATGGTGGAGATCACTGGGGGAGAGCACCACGAAAGGGGGGCCGCCATGGGCTGGCACCGGGAGCTGCTGATCGGCTTCGACCTGGAGACGACCGGGACCGATCCGGGTGAGGCGCGCATCGTCACGGGCGCCGTGATAGAGGTCAAGGACGGACAGCCGCTCGGGAGCCGGGAGTGGCTCGCCGACCCGGGGGTGGAGATCCCGGCGGACGCGGTGGCGGTCCACGGGATCAGCAACGAGCGGGCGGCGAGCGAGGGCCGTCCGGCGGACCAGGTGGCCGACGCGATCGCCGATGTGCTGGTGGGGTACTGGAACTCCGGCGTGCCGGTCGTCGCGTACAACGCGGCGTTCGATCTCACGCTGCTCTCCGCCGAGCTGCGGCGGTACGGGCTGGCTTCGCTGCGGGAGCGGCTGGGCGGGCGGGAGCCCGCACCGGTCATCGACCCGTACACCATCGACCGGCGGGTCGAGAGGTACCGGCCCGGGAAGAGGAACCTTGAGGCGGTGTGCGCGGAGTACGGGATAGCCGTGGGGCGGGCGCACGACGCCTCGGCCGATGCGCTGGCGGCTGCGCGGCTTGCGGGGGCGATCGCCTGCCGGCACGGGAAGGTCGCGGCGCTGGCTCCTGCGGAGCTGCATCGGCGGCAGGTCGAGTGGTACGCGGCTTGGGCGGCGGACTTTCAGGCGTTCTTGCGGGGCAAGGGGGATGCGGGGGCTGTGGTGGACGGGACGTGGCCGATGCGGTCCCCCTCCGGGGTGCGGTGCTGAATTCGGTGCGGGTGCGTGGGGGTTCTCGCGCAGTTCCCCGCGCCCCTGATGGGGTGGTTGCTGTTGTGCGTCATTTGCGCGTGGGTTGTGGCTTGTCGCTCCCCCAAGCTCTCAACTTCGTTCGAGCAGGGAGGTACCCCCATCGCGGCGGAGCCGCATATCGATACAGCCCCGCGCCCCTGAAAGACCGCGGAGTTGCTCAGAACGAGTGCCACCGCACCGTTTCGTCTGCTGTGCGTAGTGAGGCCACTCTGCGGGTGAACTCGGTCAGGGCTCTTGGGTTTGTCGGGGTGTGTTGGGCTACCCAGGCGCAGCTTGCTGTTTCTCGGGCGGCTCGGAGGGTTTCGCAGCCGTCCCAGTCGCTTACGTCCCAGCCGTAGGCCTTGGTGAAGGCTGCGTAGGACTCGGGGGGCAGGCCGTAGCGGTCTCGGGTCAGGGTCATGACCACCAGGTCGTGTTCGCGCAGGTCGGTGGAGAAGGTCTCCAGGTCCATGAGGACCGGGCCGTCGGGGGTGATGTGCACATTGCGGGGGAGGGCGTCGCCGTGGATCGGGCCGGGTGGGAGGTGGGGAGTCAGGGATGCTGCCGCGGCGGCGTAGGTGTCGCGGCGGGCGCGGAGGTAGGCCGCGTCCGCCGGGGGGATCGCGTCGCCGGCCAGGCGCAGCCAGCGTTCCACTCCGCCCAGCAGGTCGCGGGGCGGGAGGGGGAAGGGCGGGGCGGGCAGGGCGTGGACCTGGCGGAGGAGGTGGGCCAGATCCTGTGGCTCGGCGGGGCGTACCGGGTCGGGCAGCCGCTGCCACACCGTGACCGGGTGGCCCTCGACGAGCCGTGGTTCCGGATCGGCCGCCCGTACCGCCGGGACACCGGCCCCGGCCAGCCATACCGTGACGGCCAGTTCACGGCGGGCACGGTCGAGGAGTTCGGCGTCGCGGCCCACCTTGACGACCAGGTCACCGGCGGCGAACACGGCGTTCTCGCCCAGGGCGAGGAGGCGGGCGTCCCGGGCGGACGTGGTGGGCAGCACCCCGGCCCTGGTCAGTACGTCCCGCGCCTGTGCCTCGTCCATCCGCCCGCCTTCGCCTCCGACCCGTGATCCAGGGCCGTCCGGCGGTCAGTCTCGCACCCGGTGTCCGTGCCGGGGCACGGGCGAGGGCCCGCCGGTCCCCGGAACCGGCGGGCCCTCTGTCCAAGGGGGCCAAGGGAGAGGAGGTCACAACACCTTGGCGGGCTCGGTCTCGTCCTCGTCCTCGCCCCGGACCACCCTGGTCACCGCCACGGGCGACTCGTCGTGGCTGAGGTCGGGCAGCCAGCGCAGCCAGGTCGGCAGGTACCAGTTGCGCTCGCCCAGCAGCGCCATCACCGCCGGGAGCAGCACACCCCGGATGAGCGTCGCGTCGATGAGCACCGCCGCCGCGAGGCCGACGCCCATCTGCTTCATCGACTGCATGGACAGCGTGCCGAAGATCGCGAACACCGCGACCATGATGGCGGCGGCGCTGGTGACGACACCGGCCGTGGTGACCACGCCGTGCTGGATGGCGTCCCGCGTGGTGCGGCCGCGCAGCCGGGCCTCACGGATCCGGGACACCACGAACACGTGGTAGTCCATCGACAGACCGAAAAGGATCACGAAGAGGAACAGCGGCAGCCAGGTCACGATGGCCCCCACCCCCTCCGCGCCGACCAGTGAGGCGCCCCAGCCGTGCTGGAAGACGGCGACGAGGATGCCGTAGGCCGCCCCCACCGACAGCAGGTTCAGCACGATCGAGGTGATCGCCACCGTCAGCGAGCGGAAGGACAGCAGCATCAGCAGGAAGGCGAAGACCACGACGAACGCGAAGACCGGGCCGACGGAACCGAGGAGCTGGTCGTTGAAGTCGTGCGAGCCGGCGACCTGGCCGGTGATCGGCGCCTGGACGCCGTCGACCTTGCCGAGCGTGGCGGGCCGTACCTCGTCGCGCAGCTTCTCCAGGCTCTTCGTCGCCTTGCCCATGTCGGAGCCGCCGACCAGCGGGACATAGACCAGGGCGACGTTCTGGGCGTCGTGCACCTTGATCTCGACCGGGCCGCGCGAGGCGCCCGAGCTGATCGCCTCGTCCTTGAACCGCACCAGTGCGTCGCGCACCTCGGCGGAGTTGATGTCCTTGGCCTTGACGACCACCTCGGCGGGCTCTGAGCCGCCGGGGAAGGCGTCGTTGATCCGGTTGTACGTCTGGACGATCGGCAGCTTGTCGCCGAACTCCTGGTCCAGGGTGAGCTGCGAGGTCTTCATGCCCAGCGCGGGCGACGCCACGGCGAGCAGCACCCCGGCCGCGAGCGCCACCGCGACCCACGGCTTGGCCAGCACACCGCGCAGCACGGTGCTCCAGAACCGGCTCTCGGTGCTGCCGCCGGTACGGCCGCCTTTACGGCCACGGAGCCGGCCGAGGAACGGGATGCGGCCCTTCTCGACCCGCTCGCCCAGCAGTGACAGCAGCGCGGGCAGCACGGTCACCGAACCGACCATGGCGACCGCCACGACCATCAGCGAGGCCAGGCCCATCGCCTCGAACTCGGCGAGCCCGGTGAACAGCATGCCCGCCATGGCCACGCACACCGTGACACCGGAGATGATGATGGCGCGGCCGCTGGTCGCGGCGGCGATCCGCAGCGCGGTCCCGGCGTCCCGGCCCGCCGCCCGCTCCTCGCGCTCCCGGCGCAGATAGAACAGGCAGTAGTCGACCCCGACCGCCATGCCGACCAGCAGCATCACGGAGTTGGCGGTGTCGCTCATCGGCTGGAGATGGCTGACGACGCCCATCAGGCCCATCGTCGCCACGATCGCGGTGATCGCCAGGGCGACCGGCAGCAGCGCCGCCACCAGCGCGCCGAACGCGATCAGCAGGATGCCGAAAGCCACGGGCACGGCGGACAGCTCGGCCTGCTGGAAGTCGTCGCCGAACGCGTCCTGGTACTGCTTGTTCATACTGGCGCCGCCGATCTCCTCGATCCGCAGCGACGAGTGGTCCTTCTGGACCCCGGCGACGGCGTTCAGCACCGGCTCCACCCGGTCGGCGGCGGTGTCGGCGTCACCGCGCATGTCGAACTGCACGAGCGCGCTGTGCCCGTCCCGGGAGATCGTCCTCGTGTCGTAGGGCGAGGTCACGTCCGTCGCCTTGCCGGTCGACTCGACGGCCCGGACGACCGCGCCGACGGCGGACCGGAACTCCGGGTCCGTGGCCTTGGTGGTGCCGTTCCTCGCCTGGACGAGCACGGACTCGCTGGCCGGAGCCTTGATCCCGGCGTCTTCGATGATCTGACCGGCGGTGTGGATCTCGCCCTTGAGCTGGCCGGACTCCTTGACATCGACCCGGCCCGCCGCCGAACCGAGTCCCATCGCCAGGACGACGAACAGCACCCATATGCCGACCGCCGCCCATCGGTGCCGTGCGCTCCAGCCGCCGGCTCGGGCGGCCAAGCCCCGCACCCGCGATTCTCCGTTCTGCATGACGGGCTTTCCCCCTTGTCGTCGTGACGGCCCGCTGCCGTCACCTTTCGATCGGTTCGATTCGAAGGTATGGGCGGGATAAATCCATCTCGTCGTGCTGTCCGGTGAAGTGCCGAGGACCCCGCTCCTCCCCTCGGAGCGCGGCCCCTCCGCACTGGGGAGGACGGGTGACCCTGACATCCTTCGGCCGATGTCAGGGATGAGGTTCAGGGTTACGGGCCGGTATCCGGACCGGCTCCGGGGTGGTCCGGAGCGGGTCCGGACCACCCCCGAACCGTCGGCGGAGCGCTCTCCGCAATTACTCAACCTTGTTGAATAACCCGCAGCCGCGTGTGGTTGTTGATCTGCGCGCCCCGATCGGCGAGAGTTTCGCGGGGTCGCCCAGCCTCCCCCAGCGGCGGTCGCGCCCACCCCCACGGGGCGCGGACGCCCGCTCAGGGTCTGCCCTAGGGTTGGCCGCGTGACGACGACGTATGCGGTGCTGCTGCGCGGGATCAACGTGGGCGGCAAGAAGAAGCTTCCGATGGCCCGGCTGCGCAGCCTCATGGAGGGTCTCGGGCACACCGGTGTGAGCACCTATCTCCAGAGCGGCCAGGCCGCGTTCACCGCCGACCACGGCGACGAGGACTCCCTGGCCGCCGAACTGACCGAATCGATCGAGCAGGAGTTCGGTTTCACGGTGGACGCCCTGGTGCGCGACCACGCCTATCTCGCGGCCGTCGTCGCGGCGTGCCCCTTCCCGGCCGCCGAACTGGAGGCCAAGCAGTTGCACGTCACCTACTTCTCCGCACAGGTCGACGAGGAGCGCTTCGCCGAGGTCGACCGGCCGGCCTTCCTGCCCGAGGAGTTCCGTCTCGGCGACCGCGCCCTGTATCTCTACGCGCCCGGCGGTCTCGGCCGCTCCAAGCTCGCCGAGTACCTCAGCCGTCCCCGCCTCAACAAGGGGCTGATCGCGACCACCCGCAACTGGAACACGGTCGTGAAACTGGCGGAGCTGACCCGTGCGGGGTGAGGGAGCGTCAAGTCCCGTTCTCGCACGGTCAGATCGCACTGTGACACCAACGGCGCAAGAGGCGCAGTAAGTAGTGCCGACCACGACAAGAAGGCGTGCCACTGCGGTACGACGTGGTCAGCCGTGGTCGCGGTCCGGCAACACAGGGGAGTGCCGGACCGCGACCACCGTGCCCCGGACCGCCGCCGAACCGGCCACCACTCCGCATGCCGATCGCGCCCGACTCGGGTGAACCCCGGGACAATGCGCCCGTGTTGTCCCTAGGGTTGATAGCGCGCCGCACAGACACTCGGGGGACGGGAATCGGGGGCCGGTCGAAGTGAGCACAGCTGTACCGTCGAGAGGGCTGCCGACGCTGCCCCAGTACCGCAAGGACGGGGTGACGCGGCGGCTGTGCGCGTCGGTCCACCTCGACGAGCAGTTCGCCCTGGATGCCGACCGGGAACTCACCGGCGACGGGATCACCGCCATGGGCCTCACCCTCGGCATCAACTTCGTCGCCCTCGCCCGGCACGCCCGCGCGGCCCTGCGCCGCCGCGAGACGCTGGACCGGCAGCTCGCCTGGCTCTCCGTCGCGTTGCTGGCGGCCTTCGCGGCGGTGGTGTCGGGCCTCGTCCGGGGCATCGGGTCCGTCGCTCTCGGTGGGGGCTACGGCATCGCCGGCATCCTCGTCGTCTCCTGGTGGCTGGTGCACCGCGCCGAGTCCGAGGCCCGTACCGCCGCCCGCGGCGTGTTCCAGCACCCCGACAAGGCCGAGAAGCTCGCCCCTCCCGTGGAACCCGAGGCCGAGGCGTGGCTGCACGAGCTCAAACGCGCCAACGTCCTGGCGTACGCCGACGCCGCCGCCCGCGCCAACCCGTTCGTCGGCAGCGGCAGCAAGATCAAGGAAGTCGTCTGGCAGCCCATCGACGTCAGCCGCCCGGCCGACGCCCCGAACGGCGGCAAGCTCACCCTGCGCCCCTTCGACGCCGTCGACCTCCACACCTATGTGGCACGGGAGATGGAGGGCATCTCCGGCCTCGACGGGCTGCGCGCCAAGAACCGGCTCTACGTCCTCGGCTCCAAGGCCCATCTCCTGCCCGACCTGCTGCCCGACCCGGTCGGCAGACCCTGCGCCCGGATCGACAAGCAGTGGGTGCAGTCGGGGCTGATCAACCCCGGTGCGGGCATGCGCACCCATCTGTGCCTGGAACGGGTCGGTGAGGGCGGGCGGTTGATCGTCTCCCTGTATCTGCGGGCGATCCTCAGCGGGCCCAGCCTCACGTGGGAGGTCGCCGCCTACGCCATCCCCCCGCTCGGCGGCCGCTTCTACCAGGTCGACCGGCTGCCGGTGGCCAGCTTCGAACGCTGGTGGAGCCTCGTCTCGTACGCCACCTCGCACACCCTGCCCGAACTGAAGGGCGCCATCGGACGGATCACGGCCCGGAGCCGGTGGCGGCGCACGGCGGAGAAGGCTCTCGCACGGCAGCGCCGGGAGATCACCGACCACCATGTGATCTACGACCGCGGCGCCGTCGGCAGTGTGCGCCAGGGGCTCGGCGACTGGCGCCAGGCGGGCTACGACGAGGAGGTCGACGCCCAGGACTTCCTGTTCCGGCTCCAGCAGGGCGTGCTCGTGGCCACCGAGCGTTTCCTCCAGGACCACAACGTCGACACCAGCTCCTTCGACAAGGCGCAGGCCGTCATCAGCACCCAGACCTACAACATCGGCAACGTCACGGGCAGCAACATCGGCCCCAACGGGCAGGTCAACAACAACAACGGTCCGCAGGGGCAAGGGCCTTCGGGACAGGGGCCGGGCGGCCCCGGCGGGCCTCAGCACCCCTGAACGTCGGGTCCTCAGCGCCCACTGCGCAACGCCGACCACAGCACGCACACCGCACACCGCAGAACGCAGAACGCAGAACGCACACCGCAGAACCGGGAGCCGGCACATGGGTACGTACAACATCGAAAACGTCACGGGCAGCAACATCGGCGACAACGGCCGTATCGAGATCAACCACTACGGCGCCGACCCGGCCGCCGTCCTGCAGCTCGCCGACCGGCTGGTGGACCGGCTGCGGCAGGACAACCCCGCCCTCGTCCCGCAGGCCCAGGTCATCCAGGGCGAGCTGGCGAGCGCCGGACAGGGCGGCGAGCCCGCCAACCGGGGCCGGATCAAGGCCGCCCTGGAGACCATCAGCGTGGGCGTCGCCGCGGGCAGCGGCGGGCTCGCGCTGGTCCAGGAACTGGGCCGGGTCCTCGGGCTGTAGACCCCGGTCGGACGGACCCGGTCGACAGACCCGGACGGACAGAACGGAGCGGCCCCGTCACCGCGGGCGTGCGGTGACGGGGCCGCCGTACGTTCACCGGCTCACTTGGCCCGTACGACCGCCCGGGCCCCTCCCCCGAGCTCCAGTTCCAGGCCCGAGCGCAGCGGCACCGTCTGGCCGGGGCCGATCCGCTGCGCGCTGCCGTCCGAACGGGTGCCCGTCCAGGTGTCCTTGGAGCGGTTGGCGATGCCGTAGCGGCCCGGCTTCGTCGGGTGCTCGACCAGCTCCGCGACCAGCGAGGCGTCCGAGCAGTCGTGCCGGGTCGGCTCCGGGTGCAGATGGTGCGCCTGTACCCGGGCGGCCCGGCGCAGCCGGATGTGGTGTTCGGTGCGCGGCGGGGGAGTGGTCACCGTCAGCCGCGGCGGCAGCACCAGCCGTCCGCTGCAGCCCCAGCACAGCCGCGGCGGCGGGTTCTCGCCGGGCTCGGTCATGTTCTGCCGCCCGCAGGAGGCGCACTCCACCACCGAGTCCAGCACCGCCCGCAGCGCGTTGCGCCACTCCGACTCGCGCACCCGGGACGCCGGGTCGTGCAGTCCGGTGGTGAAACTGCGGCGGAACAGCTCCTGGAGGCGCCCGGCCGCCGCGTCCCAGGTGGCCAGCACCGTCGCGTGCTCCATCGGGTCGGGCGCGTTGGAGTCGTCGGCCGGGTCGAAGACGAACAGCGGGTTCTTGCCGTACAGCTTGCGCTCGGCCGCCTCGTCCAGGCAGTGGATCTGCAACTCCCGCCTGCCCTTGAGCGGGTGATGATTCATCAGGAACATGAACAGCAGCACGGCGAGGGAGTGCAGATCGGACTGGGTGCCGGGCCGGGCGCCCGGATCGCCGCGCACCAGCTCCGGTGCCATGAACTCCATCGTTCCGGAGATGCCGCTGACGTCGCCCTCGACCACCGCGTTGTCGTTGTCGCAGACCAGCACGTCACCGGTGGCCGGGTCGAAGAAGATGTTGCCCCAGGAGATGTCCCGGTAGGCGATGCCGCGCGAGTGCAGCGCCTGGTACGCCTCCACCGTGTAGAGGCACGCCGTCAGCAACGCCTGTGTATTGGTGCGCAGCTGGCGGCGGAACAGTGCGGGCAGACCCTTGAACCGGTCCGGGCGCAGCCCCATCAGATAGCCGTACGAGCCGTGCCGCTCCGGCACGTACGCCTCCGGCCACAGGAACCGGTCGTCGGCGAAGTCCCGGTCCACCAGCTCCCGTACGATCGCCTCCTGCTCCGGGGTCGCGCACGTCGGGTAGTACCACTTCAGCGCGCGTTCCCCGTTCGGCGTCCTGACCCGGTAGACCTCGCCCTGGCCGCCCGCGCCGAGGAAGCCGGTGATCTCGGCCTCGTCGCCGTTCTCCACCGTCAGGCGCGTACCGCTGTCGAGCATGCCGCTCATCTACGTCTCCGTATTCCGTTCCAGTTCCGTGCGGCCGCCGCCGGCCGCGGACGCCTCGCCGGGAAGGGCTGCCGCCGGCGCTCCGGTCCCGGCCTCGGCGGTCGCGTCACCTGCCCCGGCCGTCGGACCGTCGGCCTCGCCGCCCGCGTCGTCGGCCTTCGCGTCGTCCGCCGCCTCCGGGGCCGCTGCCGCAGCAGCCGCCGTCGTCCGCTCCGCGACCTGTGCGTGGTCCGCGTAGGCGTACCTGAGCGCCGCCACCAGGGTCGTGTCGTCGCCGGAGTACTGCGACGCCTGCGCCAGCCACTGCGGCAGCGCGGCCCGTACGTCCTCGCCGCCCTCCGCCGTCAGCCGGCCGTCCAGACCCGCGACGAACTGCCGGTAGCCGTCGCCCGAGGCGAAGCTCTTGGACAGCCCGTCCGTGGACAGCACCACCAGCCGCGGGGTGCGCGATTCCTCGAACACCGGCGCCCAGTGCATCCGCACCGCCCGCCATGCCTCCCGCCCGCACAGCGACTCGGTCTCGTCGCCCAGGTCCTCCTCCGCGGGCGCCAGCGGGCGGCACAGCGTGCCGTCGTGCTCGACGACCGCGAGATCGCCGTCACCGATCTGCCAGGCCACGAGCAGCCACGGCGTGAGGACTGCGCCGATCAGCGTGGTGCCGTACAGCACCAGCTTCTGCTCCGGACCGGGCTCCGGGCCGCCCGTGTCGGGGTACGGAGGGTTCCGCTCCCAGTGCCCGAGGGCCGACTCCCGCCACTCGTGGACGAGCGTGCGCGGGAAGCCGTCCCGGGCGTACGCCATCAGGCGGGCCAGCCGCCCCGGTTCATGGCAGTCGCGGGCCGACCGGCCGAACTCGGCGGCCAGGGCGGTGAACCGGTCCACGGCGAAACGCGCACCCAGGCCGCTGCGCGCGTGCACCGCCGAGCCGTGCCCGTCGGCCACCGCAAGGACCAGCGGGTCGTCACCGGAACCGGTGCCCTCGACCGTGAACCAGTCCTGGTTGCGCTTCTTGTTGACTCCCTGGACCGTGCCGCTCAGTGTCTCCCAGCGTCGCACCCCGAGCGTCACCACACGTCGTCGTCATCGTCGTCGTCCAGGACCGGCGGTGCGAACGGCTGCTTGGCCATGGTCACCCCGGAGCCCGAACCGTTGCCCGCGACAGGCTGGGAGGCCGCCTTGACGGCCGCCGTGGACGCCCATCTGATGGCCGCCGCGAGCTGTTTGGGGCTGTTGGCGTCCAGCGGCTGCAACTCCGGGTTGCCGAGGAACTCCTGGAGCACCCCGCGGTCCGCGTCGGTGCCGATCGCGATGGCGACCCGTACCGCCTTGCGGCCCCAGGGCGTCGCGTCGATCGCCTTCAGGCCCGCCCGCCAGTCGTCGGTGGGCACCCCGTCCGACACCAGCGCCAGCACCGGCTTGAGGGCGCGCTGCGGCATCGGCGGGGTCTTCAGCTCCCGGGACACCAGGTGCAGCGCCTCGCCCAGGTTGGTCATGCCGTCCACCTGCACGTCCTGCCAGGTGAAGTCGTCGACCGGGACGGGGTTCTGGGTGTGCCACCGCGCGGTGGACGAGAACGTGATGGTGCGCAGCAGCAGTTGGGCGGCCGGGTTGTCATGAGCCACCGAGCGCATCTCGGGAATGGCCTCCCGGATCGCGTAGTTGAGCTTGGCGATCTTCTCGCCCTGCATCGAGTACGAGCAGTCGAGCAGCCAGATGAAGTGGACCGGCCGGTTCGCCATGGGCCCGCCGGGGATGTCACTCACTGCGTGTCCTTCCGGTGGTCGTTGCCGTCTTCTCGGTCATCTGTCCTGTCCTGTCTTGTTCTATTCTGTTCTGTTCGTCTTCTGTTCGTCGGGCGCGGGGCAACCACGCTTCCTGCCCTGGCCGTTGCCCGGCTGCTCAGCGCAGCAGCCACCACGCGCCGCCCGCCATCGAGGCCGCGGCCAGCACCAGCGAGGCGACGAACAGGCCCGCCACCACCCGCCGGGCCCGCCCGACCGCAGGAGTCACCTGGCTCATACCGCGCTGTACCTCCTCTCGTTCCCGGTCCTCTGACGGAGCCTCAGTACGCGCAACCGCGACAGCCCGCCCCGGCCGCCATCGGCGCGCCCGGGCCCGGAGCCGGATCCGGTGAGCGCGCCGGTGCGCAGCCCCGAGGCGGCCAGCAGCCACAGCACCGGCTCGGCGGCCCTGCGCTGCTCGCCCTCCAACTGGCCCGGCCCGGTGGCTGCGTGGGCGCTGACCGCCCAGTAGCGGTCGGCGCGGAAGTCGTGCCCGAGGGCCCGCACCAGCCCGCCGAGACCGATGTCGGCGAGCCAGGTGTCGATCCGCGCACCGGGCACCGGGAGCGACACCAACTGGTCGAGGACGTCCCGTTTGGTGACCACTGTTGCCACCGGCAGCCGGGCACGCCGCCCGGTGAGCGCGGCGAGCTCGCCGGTCAGCCTCTGGTACGTCTCCCACGGCCCCTGCGCCGACGGGCGGGCGTCGGCCGCCCGCGTCCGGTCCGTGTCGCTCAGCCTGCCCCGCACCTTGGGATCGGCCAGCACATCGGCCACCAGGATCACCCCGTCGGCGTGCGCCAGATACTGCTGCTCGCGGACCCGTTCGGCGTCCTTCACCGACTCGCCCATCGGGTCGTAGAGGTAGAGCAGCCGACGGCGTCGGCCCCGGGTGACGGTCAGCATCTGGGCGCGCGGCCGGGCGTTGGTGGTGGCGCGGGCCCAACCGGTGCTGTGCAGCTCCTGGTCGAGGTCGTTGTGGGCGCGGCGGTCGTCGGCCGAGGCGTACTCGACCTTCAGCTCGCCGTTCCTGGACAGCGCGTGCAGTCCTTCGACCATCGCGGCCAGCAGCATCGTCTTGCCCGAGGACGTGCCGCCGACCAGCGGTGTGTGCACCACACGGGTGGTGCCGACGGCGTCCGGCAGATGCCGGTCGCAGTGCGGGCACACCATGGTCAGCTTGCCTCGCCCGGCTGTCCGGGTCGTCGGCAGCCGGTGCCCGCAGACGCACACATGCCACAGCACGCCGTACTGCCCGGGCCGTAACGCACGGTGCGGGGCACGGCAGTTGGGGCAGCGGTGCACGGCCAGCGGGACCGGCCGCCAGCAGCCCGGGTGCGGGCACACCACACGGATACGCCGCACCAGCGCCCAGCTGCCCTCCGCACCCCGCAGCACCGGCACGGCCGCCGCGCAGCCCAGCCACACCAGCCCCGTCAGCAGCGCGAAGAACAGCAGCGCCCAGCCCAGCAGCACGGTCGCCAGGACCGCCCCGAGCAGTGCTCCGCCGGCGGTGCCGGGCGCGACGAACACGATCAGCCACATCCGGTACAGCGGCGCCCGCGCCCGCATCCCGGAGGGGCGCCGCCCCCGGAAGAGGTTCCGTGCGACGCGGTGCATCCACGGATCCATGAACGCCGTCCAGATCACCCGCATGCCGTAGGCCGCCGCCGAACCGCAGTCCACCGGCAACTGCCCCCACCAGTACCCGGGATACGCCGGTTCGACAGCGCCGATCCGCGGCGGCAGCCGCTGGTCGTGCCGTCCGGCCTGCCAGGGCCCGAGGCCCCGCCACACGGCACGCACCCCCAGCACCAGGAACTCCCACAGCGTGCGGAACAGGCACACGGCGACGGCGATCGCCGAGGTCCAGCCCAGCAGGGCCAGCAGCCCGGTGTACTCGGCTCTCATCTGCGGCCCCCCGCCCCCGGTGGCTCGACATCGCCGTACCAGCCGCCCTGCTCGCCGCGCCGCCCCCGCCCGGCGAACCGCCCCGCCAGCCGGCCGAACGCACCGGGCCGGTTCCAGGCGCGGTAGGCGTCCAGCTTGCCGCCGCCCGCCCGGCCGAGCGCCTCCTCGACCCCGGTCTGGTCCGCGGCGGGCAGCGCCCGCACGATCGGCCGCAGCACCTTGCCGAGCAGCGCCGTCCGGGTCTGGTCCCAGCCGGGAGCGGTGCCCGGGAAGGCGCTCCAGTCGCAGAAGCGGGCGGCGAGATACGAGGGTGAGGTGCGCAGTCGGTCACCGGTGCGCTCCGAGCGCGCCGCCCGCTCGTACGCCGCCAGCATTCCCGGCTCGCCGGAGCGGGCCAGGCCGTACAGCTCGCTCTCGGGTACGTACGTCCTCAGCAACCGCCGCGCCAGCACCGTGTACGCGCGCTCGGCCACCGGCTCCGGGACCGGCTCGGCGGCGCCGTCGCGCAACTGCCGTATCGTGTACACCCAGTTCTCGCCCTCGGCCTCGGTGCCGAGCCGTCCCGTGAACTCCAGCAGGAGCAGGGCGGCACGCCGGCCGGGGCTCAGTTCGTCGGAGAAGCGGGTCAGCAGATCGACGGCGAGGAACGGGACATCGGGGTCGTCCGCGGGCGCGGACAGCGCGGCCTCGATCAGCAGGTCCCGGGTGCCCGCGGCGCGGTGCGCGTCCGAGCCGATCTCGTTGAGCAGCAGGCTCGCCTCCTCACCGGTCGGACGGTCCTCCGGCCCCGGCCACACCAGGTGGAACGCCGTGCGCAGCACCGGTGGTTCGGCGTGCGGGGAGACACCGGCCGTGCGCAGCAGGGCCTGGAAGCGCGCGAGACGGTCGCCGCCCGCGGGCTCGGGCGGGATGACGCACATCCGCAGATGCGGGCGGACGGGCGGCAGGGCGACGGGCAGCCCCGAACCGCCGAGCCGGGCCGCGACCCGCACCGGATGCGCGGCGGCGAGCGCGTCGAGCGCGCCGAACAGGGCGATGCGCAGGCCGGGATGACCGTGCACGGCGTCCAGGACGGCGGGCGGGCAGCCCGGGGCGTCGGCGTCCGCCGAGGCCGTGGGGTCCGAGTCCGGCGGGGCAGGGGTGCCCGCCGGATGCGCCGGGCCCGCCGCGGACCCGGTGGGCCGTGCGTCCGGCTCGGGGTCCGGGCCGGGGCGACCCACCAGGGCGCGCGCGAGGCGGCCCGCCAGGTCCGGGAGTACGTCCGCGCAGTCGATGTCGAGCAGATCGGCGACTCGCAGCAGGGCCAGCGGGCGCCCGGCGGGCGGCTCGGCCGCGTCCGCGATACCGGACCACAGGGCGGGGGCGAGGTCGCGGGCCAGTTCCGTCTGGGCGTCCGGGGTGAGCGAACCGGCGCGCAGCATCGGCACCGGGCCCCGCGCCAGCACCGCCGACGCCAGCACCAGCGCGGCGAGCGGCGCGGACACCGAGGTCGGCACCTGGCCGTCCAGCCGGGCCAGCAGGGCGGCCAGCGCCTCCTGCTCACCGGCGGCGGAGCCGGCCGCGGAACCGTCGGCCGCACTGTCGGCGGCGAGGGCTCGGGCACGGCTGACGGCACTACGACCCGACCCCGCGCCCCACCCCGCGCCCGGCCCCGCGTCCGCTCCGCCGCCGCTCCCCGTGCACAGCGCGCCGACCAGCCGGGCCAGCGTCTCCTCGTCCACCGTCCCGGCCCGCTCCACCGCCAGGCGGGCCGCCGCCGCACGCCCGTCCGGGCGCAGCTCCACCCCCGCGGTCAGCGCCGCCACGGCGAGCGGGCCCAGCTCGTGCGGCACGTCCCGGAACAGCTCGGGCAGCCCCGCGCACCAGATCCGCGCGGCGACCTCCGCCCAGGCGTCCGTCACCGGGGCGGCCGGGGCCGGTCCCGTGCCGTCGTGCACCCGGAACCGCTGGTCGTGCGCCACCGGTTCGGACGACGGCAGCGCGCCGACCACCTGCTGACGGGCCTGCTGCGGACGGCGGGTGTACGTGGTGAAGGTCAGCCGGTGGGCCTGCTCGCGCGGCAGCACGGTACACGCCAGCGCGATCCACAGCGCCACATCGGCGCTGTCCCGCTCCACGATCACCAGCTGACGGGCGTCGGTGCCGTCGGCCAGGGTGCGCAGATCGGCGAAGAACGGGGCCAGACGCTCGGCCCGCGACCGAGCGAACGCGATCAGTCCCTCCCGGCGCAGCATCCCCGACGGCTCCAGCCGGTCGACCGGCACCGGCCGCCCGTCCGCCGGGGTGGCGTCCGCCCAGGTCGGCGACTCCCATACGGTGATGGGCAGCGCGCCGTCCGGCAGCCGTGTCCCGGGCGGCAGATGGAGGGCGTGGGCGTGGAAGTTGCCCCAGCGCCCGCTGTAGTCCGCCCCGGTGTAGACGGAACGGCTCAGCAGACGGCCGCCGTCGGCGAGTTCGGTGCAGCTGAACGCCTTCGGGAAGCCCTTCAACTGCTCGGCGTCCGGGCGGGCCGGGCAGTCGCGGGGCGGCTCGTAGCCGATGAGCTGCTCGGCCTCCCTCAGCAGCGGCTGCGGCACACCGGGGCTGACCGCGGTGAACCGGAAGCCCGAACCGTCGGGTCCGGGCGGCGCCGAGGTGTAGTGCAGCTGGACCAGGCTCACTTGACACGCCCCTTCTCCGCGCTGCGCACCGGCAGCACACCCCGCCGGGCCAGCAGCCACAGCAGCGGATCCTCCACCCGCACCGGCTGCGGCCCCGACTTCGGTACGTCAGCCGGTGCGTCGGCCGGTGGTGGTGCGCCCAGCGCGGAGATACCGAACAGCGACAACTCGGTGAAGTCCAGTTCCAGTTGCCGGACCAGCGCCCCCGAGTCCCAGTCGGCCATCAGGGAGCGGATCTCCTCGTGGACGCCGAGCCGCTCGTCCGCGTCGAAGGCGCCGTCGGTGTGCGGGGCGTTGCGCAGCACCGGGGAGTGCGGGTCGAGCAGCGGGCGCAGCATGTCCGTCTTGGTGACGGCCACCGCGATCGGCGTGGACACCCTGCCGCGCGAACCGCCCTTGCCGTGGGCGCGCAACTGGGCGGCGAGATCGGCGGCGATCTGCTGCGGCGGGGTCTCCACGACGGGCAGCGGCGGCCCGTCATGCCCCGCCAACCGGTCCCGCACCGAGCCGAGTTGGAGCGGATCGACGAGCAGCACTATGCCGTCGGCGGCGCTCAGATAGCGGGTGTAGCGGTCCATGGCCTCGCTGCCCGCGAGATCCTCACCCGCCGCGTCGAAGAACACCAGCGTGGTGTGCCGGGTGCCTCCGCTGCCGAGCGGTCCGCGCCGGGGCACGCTCAGCCGGTACAGCAGCGGGTCGTTGAAACCGAGCGCGGCGGGCCGGGTGGCCTCCGGCAGCCGCAGCCGCTCGTACAGGTCCTCCGCCATCTCCCGGTCGCGCTGCTGGGTGCTCTGCCCCATCGCGGCCAGCGAGGCGTGGAACGCCTGCCCGACGCGCTGGTTCAACTCGTTGACCAGCACCGAGACATAGGTGCTCTTGCCGGACGCCTTCGCCCCGACCAGCGCGATGATCCGGCTGTCCTGGTCGCAGTAGTCGCTCGGCAGATCACTGTGGCACGACCGGCACACCCGCACCGGCGTCGGCACCCCGCACTGGGGGCACGGCACACTGCTGCCCGACCTGCCGCGCAGCCCCGCCGCCAGCGACGCGACGCTCCTGGCCGGAGCGAACACCGGGCCGCGCTGCCGTGCCGCCGGGGGCACGCTCGGGCCCATGAAACCGGCCCACACGTCGTCGCGTTCGGGCCCGCAGGGGGTGCCCCCGCGGACGCCGCTCGGGGTCATCAGACAGCGGTACGGCAGTCTTGCCGCCGACGCGCGGTCGAAGCAGTAGGGGCAGATCACGGTCGTCATGGCTTCAGCGCACCACCAGGGTCGCGGGGGACGGTTCTTCCAGGCGCACCGCGTCCGCGTGCTCGCCGAGCAGAAACCCGCGCAGCGTGTACGGGGCCGGGCAGGGCGCGGCCGGCAGCTCCTGCTCGACCGTGCCGTGCCGCGCCAGATCCGTGCCCGCGATCCGCAGCAGGGTGGTCCCGTCGGCCGCGCTGCGCGGCCGGAGGGTGCCGCTGCGGGCGACGCACACGAACTCCGGGACCTCGGGAAACGCGCCGGGCGCGGACAGGGTGACCCGCAACAGGGTACGACCCCTGCCCCTGCCGAGAAACCGTCGTGGCGAGCGCACGACGTGATACCCGATCGCCGCATCGGGCGGCAGCACCACCTCGGCGGCGTCCGGCACGACCACGACGGCCCCGGGCACCCGCGGCGCGGTCGCGACCCGGATCCGCACGGCTCCGGGGCCGAGGGGGAGGTGGAGGCCGTTGCGGCGGTAGGAGTGGGCGGTGACGATGTGTTCTTGGGTGGTGCGGGGGTGATTGGTCGCGGGGGCGGGTGAGGGAGCGGGTCCGAGTGCGGCGGTCGGTTCGGTCGTTGGGGCCGTGAGTGCGCTGTGTGCGCTGTCGCGGGTGGCGACGGCGGCGCCACCGGTCCCGGTGGCGGGTTCGGCTCCCGTCGCAGTCGAGGCCGCCGTTGCCGTTGCCGTCGCCGTCGAGGCCGTGGCCTGGCGCGGTACGGCGCGGGTTTCCTGGGCGGTGCGGGTGGCGGTCCGGCGGCTCCGTCGAGTGTGGCCGGATGTCTCGGCCGGGGCGGTCTGCGTCGGCAGGCTGTGCGGTGCGGCTTCCCGGTCATGGGTGGCGTGGGCGAGATCGGCGGGCGGGGGCGCCGGGTCGTCGAGGGGTTCCCAGGTCACCCTCAACTGGCCCGCGTCGTCCGGCCAGTCGAGGGTGATGCGGACCTGGCCGTCCGGGAGGCGGTGGGCGGCGAGACCCGTGACCGGATGCAGGACCTCCACATCGACCGCCGGGCCCGCGATCGCCCGTTCCCCGAGGACCGCGACCGAGGCCACCCGGGCATGTCTGCCGGGCGGCGGACACAGCGCCCCCGCCCGCTCGGGCCACAGCAGCCGCGGTGGCACCTCCGCCGTACGCAGTTCCTTCCCCGGCGCCGGAGTCTCCCCGGGCCACTCCACCAGCCGTACCTCGGCGTCCCGCGCCCCGGTCCAGGCGAACCGCAGCGCCCCGCCCTCCGCCGAAGCGGTGAGCGCAAGGACGGACTCCGGCCAGCGATGCACCGTGCGGGAGACGCGCACCCCGGCCGACGCGACCCGCTTGCCCCCGGGCCCGGCGTAGTGGCACACGACGCGGAAGGCGTGCGTGCCGTTCGCCAGGTCCGAGGCCGTGAAGCCGTCGGAGTCCGGGCGCACCCGCTCGGTCGAACCGTCGGGACCGGTGCGCTCGACGGTCACGTCCGCCGCTCCCGCCGGGCGCCGCCAGGTGCAGTCGACCCGCCCGGGCCCGTCCGCCAGAACCGGCTCGGCCACCTCCGGGGCGACCAGCACCCGGCGCGACACCAGCGGCGGCCCGGCCACGCGCCCGTCGCGCAGCGGGAACACGGCGTAACGCACCGCCGAGCCCAGCGCCACGGCTTCGTCACGGGCGGTCCCGGATCCCGCGCGCACGTCCCGCACCCTCGGGGTGCCCCGCTCGTCTCGGTACAGCCGCAGCAGCCGCCAGGCGCCGACGGTCCCCTCGCCCACCCTCTCGCCCGTCCCGTCCACCGGCCAGGCCAACTCGACGGCGCCCGAGGAGAGTTCCGTGCTCACCAGGGCCTCGCGGTCCCGCCGGGGCTGGTGGACTCGGACCAGGCCGCGAAGTGCCCGCCGGTCGTCGGCGGCGGTGCGCAGGGCGTGCAGATACTCCTCCGATGCGGCGTCCGGGTCCCCGGCGTCCTCGGCGCGGCGGGCGGCGCGCAGTGCGGCGTCGGCCTGGGCGAGCCGTGCGGCGGTCTCGGCGGTGAGCGTGTCGAGGGCCGGGTCACCGCGCGGAATCCGTTCCAGCAGGGTGCGTACGGAGTGCAGCCGGTGCCGTTCCCAGGCGTCGGCGACGGACTCGGCCGCGCCGCGCTGCCGCCGGTCGAGGGTGGGACGCAGCCGTGCGGCGGCGAGCAGACCGGCCCTCTCCTCCTCATGCACGCCCAACTCGGCGGCCGTACGCATGCGTTCCGTGACCGGACGGTCCTGGAGCAGCCCGATCAGCTGGTACAGCACGACCCGGCGCGGTGCCTGCGGATCGTGCCGGTGCAGAGCGGCGAGGAGTCCGGCGACCGTGTTCCCGGTGCGGGCGAGGCCGTCCAGCAGAGCGGCGTCCACCCGGCGCCGGCCGCGCGACCCGGAGGGCACGTACAACCCGTCGAGGACCCCCAGTCCACCGCCCGGTGAGAGCGCCTGGCCCGCGTGACGCAGGCCCGCTGCCTGCTGGGCGGCGACGAGAGCGCCGTAGCCGGGGGCGAGCGGGCTCAGGGGCAGCCCGGACAGGGCGCGGGGCAGCCCCAGATGATGCCCGAACTCACGACCCGCCACGTGCCATGCTCCCCCGATAGCCCTACCGCACCATCCCAGCAGATCCAGCCATGAACAGGTGGGGTTTTCGGGTAATCCGGGCAGGTCGGCACCTGCTGTGATGACGGTGCCTCAGCCGCCGGGGACCCCGACCAGCCTCTCGGACCCCAAGGGCCCCGGCCGACACGGGCTGCCGCTACGTGCCTCGTCGCAGCGGCACCTGCGCGACTTCGGGTGCCGGGCTGAGCGCCGTGGCCCCCGGCGGTGTCCCGGGTGATGCGGTTCGCCAGGACACCGGGGGCGGCCGAGTGAGGCCGAGGGCCTCGACCGGCTCATGGCCGGCTCCGCCGCGTGTCTCGTCGTGGCGCCGTGGCGGGGCGTGCACGGCATTGGGCGCCGGGCTGGGCGCGGTCGCCTCGGTGGTGCATCCGAGTCAGACGGCCCGGCTGCACAGCGGGCGGCTCGGGCCCCCGGGGCCCGCCCCGCCGCTCAGGCCCCGACGGCCGCCGCCCGTGCCGTCCCCACCGGCACCGACGCCCCCACGCCGCGCGCCTCGTCGTAGCGCCGCAGCAGCAGCCGGGCCACTTCCGGGGCCGGGCCGAGGACGTCGGCGAGGATGTCCGCCTCCCCGGCGCCGAGGGCGATGCGGTCCGGGAGGAAGCCGGGGGCCAGGACGTACGGGGCCACGGCCACGCGGGCGCAGCCCAGGGCGCGGAGTTCGCGTACCGCGTCCTCGGTGCGCGGGGGTGAGGCGGAGGCGAACGCAGGCCGCACGGCGCACCAACCGGCGTGCCGCCACTCCCGCGCGATTTCTGCGATCACTGCGATCGCCTCCGGGTCGGAGGACCCCGCCGAGGCCAGTACGACCCCGGTCGAGGGCTTGTCGGCGGGTGACAGCCCCGCCTGGTACAGCCGCCGCTCCAGGGCGGCCAGCAGCAGCGGGGACGGGCCGAGCACCTCGGCCTGCCGGATCCGCAGCCGCGCCGGAGCGTCCCGCAGGACGGCCGGGATGTCGGCCTTGGCGTGGAAGGCGCGGTTCAGCAGCAGCGGCTGGGCGACGACGTCACGTACGCCGTCCGCCGCCAGGGACTTCAGCACCCCGCGCACGGAGGGGAGGTTGAACTCCAGGAAGCCGGTCTCCACCCGCAGCCCCGGCCGCAGGGACCGTACCCGCCGCGTCAGGGCGTGCACGGTCGCGGCGTGCCGCGCGTCGCGGCTGCCGTGCGCGACGAGCAGCAGAACCGGCTTCCCGTACATGACCGTTCAGCTCCTCACCAGCAGACCGCGGCTGCGCAGCACCCACCGCTCCAGCGGGCTGAAGATCAGCAGGTCGATCGCGATCCCGACGAACAGGATGAGGAAGATCGCCTCGAACACCATCGCCATGTCGCTGGCGTTGCGGCCATTCTCCAGCAGCTGTCCGAGGCCGACACCCAGGTCGGGGAAGGACGCTATGATCTCGGCCGCCATCAGCGACCGCCACGAGAACGCCCAGCCCTGCTTGAGGCCCGCGACATAACCGGGCATCGCGGCGGGCAGGGTGATGTGCCAGGTGCCCTTCAGCCCCGTCGCGCCCATCGTGCGGCCCGCCCGCAGGAACAGCGGAGGCACCTGGTCGACGCCGGACACCAGACCGTTGGCGATCGACGGGACCGCACCGAGCAGGATCACGGCGTACATCATCGAGTTGTTCAGGCCCAGCCAGATCACCGCGGGCGGCACCCAGGCCACCGACGGCAGCGACTGGAGGCCCGACAGGATCGGGTGGATCGCGGCCCGCAGGAACTTCACCCGCGCCACGAGCAGCCCCAGAGGGGTGCCGATGAGCAGGGCGAAGAAGAAGCCGAGCAGACCGCGCGAGACGCTGGTCCAGATGTAGCCGAGCAGGGTGCCCTTGAGCCACGACTGGTGGATCTCGTCCCACACCGCGGACGGCGAGGGCAGTTTCGTCGGGTCGTCGACGATCTTCAGGGTGATCAGGCCCTGCCAGACCACCAGGACCAGCAGGACAGCGGTGACCGGCGGCAGGACCTTGTGCAGCAGCGTCTGCCGCAGCGGCGTACGGCCCGCGACCGTGGTCTCGAGGGCGTCGAGCCCCGCCTCCACGCTCGCGAGACCCGTGCTCTCGGCCTCCTTGACGGTGTCGGTCGTGTCGGTCGTGTCGGTTGTCGTCTCAGTGCTGGCCATGGCGGCGGATCTCCCCACGCAGTACTTCGGTGATCTCCAGGGACAGTTCCGCCACGGGGGCGTCCTCGATACGGCGCGGCTGCGGGATGCCGACGGTCCACTCCCGGGCCACCCGGCCCGGCCGGGACGACAGCAGCACCACGCGCTGGGCGAGCCGTACGGCCTCGCGCACGTTGTGCGTGACGAACAGGACCGAGAGGCCGGTCTCCTGCCAGACCCGGGTCAGCTCGTCGTGCAGCACGTCCCGGGTGATGGCGTCGAGCGCGGCGAACGGCTCGTCCATCAGCAGCAGTCGGCTCTCCTGCGCCAGCGCCCGGGCCAGCGCCACCCGTTGCCGCATACCGCCGGACAGTTCGTGCACCCGCTTGCCGTACGCGCCCTTCAGCCGGACGAGTTCGAGCAGTTCCTCGGCCTTGCCGCGCCGCTCGTCCTTCGCCACGCCCCTGAGCCGCAGGGCGAGTTCGATGTTCTTGCCCGCGGTCAGCCACGGGAACAGGGCGTGCTCCTGGAACATCAGGGCCGCGCGTCCGTCCGTGGTGATGGTCCCGGCGGTGGGCTTGTCGAGGCCCGCCACCAGGTTCAGCAGCGTCGACTTGCCGCAGCCCGAGGCCCCCAGGAGGGTGACGAACTCGCCCGGCGCGACATCGAGGCTGATGTCGTCCAGGACGAGCTGCTGCCCGCCCCGCCCCGCAAAGGACTTGGAGACGTGCTCCAGCCGGGCCGCGTACGGCGCGTCACCGGTGTCACCGGTGTCACGGGCTGCCCCGGTGGACCGCTCGGACTGCGCGGACCCCGCGGACGCCGCGGACTTGGCGAGGGTGGTCGCCATGGTCGTCACCTCCTGGGAACTCATCGGGACCTGGTCAGCTGCTGCCGAGGCCGGCGTCGTCGACGGTGCTCGCGCCCTCGGCCGTCAGGACCTTGTTGAGGAGCGTGAGGTCGTAGATGCCCTTGAGATCGGGCTTCTCCAGCAGTCCCGCCTTGACGGCGTGCGCCGCCTCGGTGCCGAGGGTGGCGGCCAGCGGGTCGTCGAGGACATGGATCGACTGCCATGCCGGGTCGAGGACGTCGGCCGGGAGCGCCTTGCCGGAGTCGGCCTCCAGCTGCTTGTTGGCGGCGGCCTTCGCCTCGTCGGGGTGGGCGTTGATCCACTTGTTGGTCTCGACGGAGCCCTTCAGGACCGCCTCGACGGCCTTCGGGTGCTCCTTGAGGAACGTCTGCGACACGATGATGTTGGTGATCACGAACTTGCCGCCGGGCCACAGCGTCGACTCGTCCAGCAGGACCTTGCCGCCCTCGGCGACCAGCTTCGACGCGGTCGGCTCCGGCACCCACGCGCCGTCGACGGAACCGGTCTTGAAGGCGTCCGGGGTCACCTTGTTGTCGCTGCGTACGACGGTGACGTCGCCCTTGCCGCTCTGCGCGTCGGTCTTCCAGCCCTGCTCGGCGATCCAGTTGAGGAATGCCACGTCCTGGGTGTTGCCGAGCTGAGGTGTGGCGATCTTCTTGCCCTTGACGTCCTTCAGGGACGTGATCTTCTTGGGGTTCACCACCAGTTTCACCCCGCCGGAGGCCGAACCGCCGATGATCTTGAGGTTCTTGCCGCCGGACTTGGTGTACCCGTTGATCGCCGGGGACGGGCCGATCCAGCCGATGTCTATGGAGCCGGAGTTGAGCGCCTCGATCTCGGAGGGGCCCGCGTTGAAGGTGGCGTACTCGGCCTTGGTGGCGCCGAGTTCCTTCTGGAAGATGCCCTCACCGCGGCCGACCAGCGCGGTCGCGTGGGTGAGGTTGCCGAAGTAGCCGATCTTCACGGAGCCGAGGCCGTCGATCTTCGACGAACCGGCGGCGACCTTCTGCTTCGGCGAGTCGTCGGCGGCCTGGGAGCCGTAGCCGCAGGCGGTGAGGGCGAGGAGGGGGAGTGCGGCGAGCGCGAGTACGCCGCCGCGGACGAGGGCGGTTCGGGACACGGGGTAGGCAGGCACGGGAGGCTGTCCTCTCGTTGGCCCGGCGGTCACGGACTCTCAGGTCGTGGCCGGGAGTTCGGCAGGTCGTCGTCGTGTTCGGTGGGGGGTGAGGGCGCGCATGCGGTGCGCGTACGTCATTTCGCACATCGCGTCACACCGCCCTGACCGCTGCCGAGGTGGCCGCTGCCGACACGGCCGCCCTCCTTCGCGAACGTCGCGTAGACGTCGTACACATCGGGGGAGTTCATGCTCAGAAGTCCCAACCGTCGTCGTCGGCATCGTCGTTGACGGGCTCGGGGGAGGCGAACGACTCGCCGACCATGCCCGCGGTGAGCGTGGTGCCGTCGGCCGGGTCGATCAGGATGAAGGAACCGGTACGACGCGAGTCCGCGTAGGAGTCGACCGGCAGCGGCTCGGCGGTACGGATTTTCACCCGGCCGATGTCGTTGGCGACGAGCTGCCCGGGATGCGGGTGCAGGGACAGGTCGTCGAGGGTGAGCCGGGACGGTATGTCCTTGACGATCGCCTTCACCGTGCGGGTGCCGTGCTTGAGCAGCACCCGGTGGCCGACCGCCAGCGGCTGGTCGGCGACATGGCAGACGGTCGCCTCGACCTCCTGCGTGGTCTCCGGTGCGTCCTTGGCCGGCACGATCAGATCGCCGCGCGAGACGTCGATGTCGTCGGCCAGCAGCACGGTCACCGACTGCGTCGTCCACGCCACGTCGACCGGCGTGCCCAGCAGATCGATGCCGGAGATCGTCGTCGTACGGCCGGACGGCAGGACCGTGACCCGCTCGCCCACCCGGAACGAGCCCGCCGCGATCTGCCCTGCGTAGCCACGGTAGTCGGGGTGCTCGGCGGTCTGCGGACGGATCACGTACTGCACCGGCAGCCGTGCGTGGCAGTGCGCCAGGTCGTGGCTGACCGGGACGGTCTCCAGATGCTCCAGGACGGTGGGGCCGCCGTACCAGTCCATGACCGCCGACGGCTCGACCACGTTGTCCCCGGTGAGCGCCGAGATCGGGATCGCGGTGACCTCGGGGACGCCCAGCTCGGTCGCGTACGCCGTGAACTCCTCGGCGATCGCGGCGAACACGCTCTCCTCGTAGCCGACCAGGTCCATCTTGTTGACGGCGAGGACGACATGCGGGACGCGCAGCAGCGCAGCGATCGCCGCGTGCCGGCGGGTCTGCTCGACGACGCCGTTGCGGGCGTCGACGAGGACCACTGTCAGCTCGGCGGTGGAGGCGCCGGTGACCATGTTGCGGGTGTACTGCACATGGCCGGGGGTGTCGGCGAGGATGAAGCGGCGCTTCGGGGTGGCGAAGTAGCGGTAGGCCACGTCGATGGTGATGCCCTGTTCGCGCTCGGCGCGCAGGCCGTCCGTCAGCAGCGCGAGGTCCGGGCCCTCCTGGCCGCGGTTCGCCGAGGCCCGCTCCACGGCCTCCAACTGGTCGGCGAGGACCGACTTGGAGTCGTGCAGCAGCCGTCCGACCAGGGTGGACTTGCCGTCGTCGACGGAACCGGCGGTGGCGAATCGCAGCAGGGTGGTGGCCTGGAGTTCCGCGGCCGTGATCGTGCTCATCGTTAGAAATACCCCTCGCGCTTACGGTCCTCCATGGCGGCCTCGGACAGCTTGTCGTCGGCACGGGTGGCGCCGCGCTCGGTGAGCCGGGAGGCCGCGATCTCGGCGATCACCTGCTCCAGCGTCACCGCGTCGGAGTCGACGGCGCCGGTGCAGGACATGTCGCCGACGGTGCGGTAGCGCACCTGGCGCTTCTCGACTCTCTCGCCGTCCTTCGGGCCGCCCCACTCACCGCCGGTCAGCCACATGCCGCCGCGCCGGAACACCTCGCGCTCGTGCGCGAAGTAGATCTGCGGCAGTTCGATCTTCTCGCGGGCGATGTACTGCCAGACGTCCAGTTCGGTCCAGTTGGACAGCGGGAAGACCCGGACGTGCTCGCCGGGGGCGTGGCGGCCGTTGTACAGGTTCCACAGCTCGGGGCGCTGGCGGCGCGGGTCCCACTGGGAGAACTCGTCGCGCAGCGAGAACACCCGCTCCTTCGCCCGCGCCTTCTCCTCGTCGCGCCGCCCGCCGCCGAACACCGCGTCGAACTTCTCGCTCTGGATCTTCTCGGTGAGCGGCAGCGTCTGGAGCGGGTTACGGGTCCCGTCGGGCCGTTCCTTCAGCACACCGCGGTCGATGTAGTCCTGGACCAGGGCGACATGCAGCCGCAGCCCGTGTTGCGCGACGGTCCGGTCGCGGTACTCCAGCACCTCGGGGAAGTTGTGTCCCGTGTCGACGTGCAGCAGCGAGAACGGCACCGCGGCCGGGGCGAACGCCTTCAGCGCGAGGTGCAGCATGACGATGGAGTCCTTGCCGCCGGAGAAAAGGATCACCGGCCGCTCGAACTCACCCGCCACCTCACGGAAGATGTGCACCGCCTCCGATTCGAGTGTGTCCAGATGCGAGAGGGCGTACGGGCTGTCTGTGCCCTCCCGGCCCTCCTGGCCCTCCCGCGAGGACGGGACGGTCGTCGTCATACCAGGCCCCTCTCACCGAGCAGCGCGTACACCGACGCCGCGGAATCCTGCACGCTCTGGTCGCGGTGCTCGATGCGCAGCTCCGGCGTCTCGGGCACCTCGTACGGGTCGTCGACCCCGGTGAGCCCGGTCAGCTCGCCCGCGGCCTGCTTGGCGTACAGGCCCTTCACATCGCGTACGGAGCACACCTCGACCGGCGTCGCCACATGCACCTCCAGATACGTCGTCCCGCTCTCCTCGTGCCGCTTGCGGACCGCCTCGCGGCTGTCGGCGTACGGCGCGATCACCGGGACCAGCGCCTTGACGCCGTTGCGGGCCAGGAGTTCGGCGAGGAAACCGATGCGCTGCACATTGGTGTGCCGGTCCGCGCGGGAGAAGCCGAGGCCGGACGAGATGAACTCGCGGATCTCGTCGCCGTCGAGCACCTCGACGCGGTGGCCCTCCTCACGCAGCCGGCCGGCCAGCTCGTACGCGATGGTGGTCTTGCCGGCGCTCGGCAGACCCGTGAGCCAGACGGTGGCTCCGGTCGTCACGTGTGTCTCCTGATTCCGGGGGGTCTCGGGGGTTTCCGGGGTCTCGGGGTCCCCGGTGCTCTCGGTCCTCTCGGCGCTCGCGGGGTACGCCGTGGAGTCGGTCGGGGCGGTCATTCGTGCAGCCCGCACTCGGTCTTGGCACGGCCCGCCCAGCGGCCGGCACGCGCGTCCTCGCCGTCCAGCACCCGGCGGGTGCAGGGCGCGCAGCCGACGGAGGCGTAGCCGTCCATCAGCAGTGGGTTGGTGAGCACACCGTGCTCGGCGACGTACGCGTCCACTTCGTCCTGGGTCCAGCGGGCGATCGGGGAGATCTTGACCTTCCGCCGCTTCTCGTCCCAGCCGACGACCGGGGTGTTCGCCCTGGTGGGGGACTCGTCGCGGCGCAGCCCGGTGGCCCACGCCCGGTAGTCCTTCAGACCCTCCTCCAGCGGCTGGACCTTGCGCAGCTTGCAGCACAGGTCGGGGTCGCGGTCGTGCAGCCGGGGGCCGTACTCGGCGTCCTGCTCGGCGACCGACTGGCGCGGGGTGAGCGTGATGACGTTGACGTCCATCACGGCCTCCACCGCGTCACGGGTGCCGATGGTCTCCGGGAAGTGGTAGCCGGTGTCCAGGAACACCACGTCGACGCCCTTGAGCACGCGGGACGCGAGATGGGCGACCACGGCGTCCTCCATGGAGGAGGTCACGCAGAAACCCTTGCCGAAGGTGTTCACCGCCCACTGGAGGATCTCCAGAGCACTGGCGTCCTCCAGTTCGCGCCCGGCCCGCTCGGCCAGCGCCTTCAACTCCTCGCTCGTACGCGCTTCCTGAGCCGTCGTCATGTCCCGTCCCCTCGGTGGTCGGCTCTCTGGACGCCCCGGGTGAGCAGCCCCAGGAACTTCAGCTGGAACGCGCGGTTGCAGGACCCGCACTCCCAGGCACCGTGACCTTCTTCGTTCGGCCGCAGGTCTTCGTCGCCGCAGTAGGGGCAGTGGAAGGGGGCCGCGCGCTCGCTCACGACAGGGCCTCCTCGGGGGCCCGCGCCACCCAGGCCGCGAACCGCTCGCCGTCCGTGCGCTCGGCCTCGAACCGCTTCAGCACCCGCTCGACGTAGTCGGGCAGTTCCTCCGAAGTGACCTTCAGACCGCGGACCTTGCGCCCGAGCCCGGCCTCCAGGCCGAGCGCGCCGCCGAGATGGACCTGGTAGCCCTCGACCTGCTCGCCCTTGTCGTCGAGGACGAGCTGGCCCTTGAGACCGATGTCCGCGACCTGGATACGGGCGCAGGCGTTCGGGCAGCCGTTGACGTTGATGGTGATCGGCTCGTCGAACTCGGGGAGGCGCCGCTCGAGTTCGTCGATCAGGGCACTGGCGCGCGCCTTGGTCTCGACGATGGCGAGCTTGCAGAACTCGATGCCGGTGCAGGCCATGGTGCCGCGCCGGAACGGGGAGGGCGTGACCGTGAGGTCCAGCGCCTCGAGCCCCTCGACGAGCGAGCCGACCTGCCCCTCCTCCACATCGAGCACGATCATCTTCTGCTCGACGGTGGTGCGGACCCGGCCCGAGCCGTACGCCTCGGCCAGTTCGGCGATCTTGGTGAGGGTGGTGCCGTCGACCCGGCCGACCCGCGGGGCGAAACCGACGTAGTAATTGCCGTCCTTCTGCCGGTGCACTCCGACGTGGTCGCGCCAGCGCTGCACCGGCTGCTCGGGCGGGGGCCCGTCGACGAGCCGGCGCATCAGGTACTCGTCCTCCAGCACCTGCCGGAACTTCTCCGCGCCCCAGTCCGCGACGAGGAACTTCAGCCGGGCCCGGTTGCGGAGCCGCCGGTAGCCGTAGTCGCGGAAGATCGAGATGACGCCCTCGAAGACGTCCGGCACCTCGTCCAGCGGCACCCAGGCGCCCAGCCGTACCCCGATCTTCGGGTTGGTGGACAGACCGCCGCCGACCCACAGATCGAAACCCGGCCCGTGCTCGGGGTGTTCGACGCCCACGAACGCCACGTCGTTGATCTCGTGCGCCACATCCAGCAGCGGCGAGCCGGAGATCGCGGTCTTGAACTTGCGGGGCAGGTTGGAGAACGCCGGATTGCCGATGTAGCGCCGGTGGATCTCCTCCACCGCCCAGGTGCCGTCGACGATTTCGTCCTCGGCGATCCCCGCGACGGGCGAACCGAGGACCGTGCGGGGCGTGTCACCGCACGCCTCGGTCGTGGACAGGCCGACCCCCTCCAGCCGCCGCCAGATCTCGGGCACGTCCTCGATACGGATCCAGTGGAGCTGCACGTTCTGACGGTCGGTGATGTCAGCGGTGCCGCGCGCGAACTCCTGGGAGATCTCACCGATCACCCGCAGCTGCGCGGTGGTGAGCCGCCCGCCGTCGATGCGGACGCGCATCAAGAAGAACTCGTCGTCCAGCTCCTCCGGTTCGAGGATCGCGGTCTTGCCGCCGTCGATCCCCGGACGCCGCTGGGTGTAGAGGCCCCACCAGCGCATACGGCCGCGCAGATCGGTGGGGTCGATGGAGTCGAAGCCCTGCTTGGCGTAGATCGTCTCAATGCGTGTCCGCACATTGAGACCGTCGTCGTCCTTCTTGAACTGCTCGTTGCCGTTGAGGGGGGTGTGGTGACCCAAGGCCCACTGACCCTCACCACGGTGACGGCTCACCTTGCGGCGGGGCGCTGCGGCGGAAGGGTTCTGCGGGGTGGCGGCCATGGTGGATACGTCCTTCGGGACAGGCGGGATGCGGCTCTGACCTGCGCGTACGGGCGCATGGAGGCATGCCCGCGCATCATTGCGCAGGCAGCGGAGAAGGCAGGTCTTCTCCGCTGCCTGAACGGAGAAGAACAGAGAACAACAGCAGGGAGTGAAGAAGGCAGGAAAACCGGCGTGAGCGAGCTGCGGGACCCGTCAGCAGGCCGGACAGATGGCGCTGGACACGCGGCCGAGGTCGACGTGCCGCCGACTCACCAAGGCGATTCCAGTTCCAGACATGACGGAAGCGTGGCACGGCGTTCTGGACACAGTCCAGCTTCGTCCGCGATACGGACACTCACGTCCCGGAATACGGACCACCGGTGTCATCGCTCACATGGGCCGTAATCGGCCGTACGCGGGCTTGTACCGGCAGGTCAGAGCTGGTATGCCCCAGGCCAGGGGCCGGGCGTGGCCAGATCCGGCTCCTCCTCCACCCTGGTGTCGAACAGCCGGAATCCGCGCCTCAGATAGTTGTCCATGGCGTGCTCACCGTCCCAGCTGCAGGTGTGCACCCACACCCGCTTCGTCGGCGCCAGCCCCGGCCAGCGGTCCGCCAGGTCCCAGGCGCGGGCGGTGGCGTACGACAGCAGGTGCCCGCCGATCCGCCGGCCGCGGAAGGCGGGGAGCAGGCCGAAGTAGACGATCTCCACGACCCCGTCGTCCTGCGGTTCCAGCTCCGTGTACCCGGCGGGCGTGCCCCTGTCGTACGCCACCCAGGTCTCCACGCCGGGCCGCTCCAACTGCTCCCGCCAGCGGGCGTACGGCCAGCCGAGCCGGTCGGTCCACCGGATGTCGCCGCCCACCGACGCGTACAGATACCGGCTGAACTCCGGCGAGGGCACCCCGGCGCGGACGATCCGCACCTCGCTCTCCGGGTCCGGGGCGGGGGAGGGCACGAGGTCGGCCGGGTCGGTCTGTTCCAGGGACCAGGTGGTCACGGCGATGCTGTTCATGACGGCCAGGGAAGCACACCTGCCCGGGACGGTGTCAGTGCAGGGCGCTGCCGATCGATGTGAGCGGCAGGGCGAACAGCACCCGGTCCGACTGGGACCAGACCTCGCCGGTCTCCGGCCAGTACGACAGCGGCCCGGGCCGCGGTGTCCAGCAGCGTTGGGTGTCGTCCGTCCCGCACTCGGTGGCCGCGGCGCCGTCGGTGTCCTGGCGCCACAGCGTGCCGTGGCCGTCCGGCTGGTCGGCCGCCCGGCCCACGTACCAGCCCGAGCGGTACGACAGCACACCGCGCACCCCGGTCGCCTTCGTCTCGTACGCCTCGCTGGCGTCCGCGCGGCCCGCGTAGTCGGTGGCGAGCAGCCCGCCGCGGGCCGGGACGCCGGTGCTGTCGAAGGCATAGCGCCACAGCCGGGTGTGCCCGTCGTAGTCGGTGTCCGCGGGCACCTGCTCGGCGGCGACCAGGCTGTCGGGAGCCGTGCTGCGGTCGAGCGAGACGGCGTCCACGCAGGGGGTGCCGGTGTCCGAGCGGGCGGTGCAGGCACCGCCGGTCAGCCGGTAGGTGCCGACCGAGGGCATCACGTACTGGTACCCGGCCGCGGCGAAGCCGCCCGGCACCCGGCCGACCGCGTCGGACTGCACGGTGGCGCGCTGGATGCGGTGCAGGTCGTAGACGTAGAGCGCGTCGGAGCCGTGGCCCGAGGCGGTGACCAGGAGCTTCTGCTGGTACCAGACCATGCCCGTCACGGTGGAGGCGAGCGCGCGGTAGTCCCGGCCGCCGTCCACGGGGAGGGCGAGAAGGACCCAGGTGTAGGTGAGGCGGCCGAGGTCGCGCGCGTCGACGAACGCCACCCGGGCGATGCTGCCGTGCCGGCTCCAGCCGGACAGGATGACGCGGCTCTCGCCCCACCAGCCGTCGTCGTCGGCGTCCCCGGAGGTGGTGACCGCACCGGGCTGCCAGGCCTCGGTGTCGGCGGCGCTCCAGCAGTACGCGCGCGTGGCCGCCGGTTCGACGGGCAGCGCCTGCTTCTCGGTCTGCGTGCAGGAGGACGCGTCGCGCAGGGAGCGGTCGGCGCTCTTCAGGACGGCGTCGACACCGACGGGGCGGCCCATCGACGAGGCGAGCCGGTCGAGGGTGGTCTGCGGCTGCGGGCGCTCCTGGAGCTGGAGTTTCTCGATCCCGGCGGACGAGGTGAGCGGCTTCAGCGCCCCGGGATCGGCGGCGCCCGTGGCCTGCGAGGCGCTGATCATGGTGGCGGCGGCGGTGAGCGCGAGTGCGGTTCCGGCCAGGAAGGCCCGTATCGCCCTGCCCCGCCTGCGGCGGCGGTGTCTGCCCCGATGCGTCATCTGTCCTCCCGAGGCGAGCCAACTGTGCCCGGTGATCCTTGCGTTGACCTAGACACAGGTGGGGTGGCCCGTAGAGGGATGCTACGGCAGCCGGGTGTGGACCAAGCCCCAGACTGCGGAAGTTGTGGGGTCTGCAGGGGGGATGCGGGTAATTGGCATATGCCGTTGTCCGGTGCGCGGCTTGGCTGGGTGTTCGACTGCACCCCCGTGCCCCTTCAGGGAATTGATGTGCCGTCGGGAAGGAGGCCGCCCGAGTCCTCGGGCCGGCGCAGGTCCAGGTCCACGTCCGAGCGGAAGCGGTACGGGCGGTGGTCCAGGAGGTCGGCCAGATAGCGGCGGACGCGGGACATCTCGGCGCGTACCGTCACCGTACGGGCCGGGTCGCCGAACACCGCATCGGCGAGTTGCGCGGCGCTGCGCCCCGAGCGGTGCACGGCGAGGAGATAGAGCAACTCGGCGTGACGCGCGCTCAGTTCGCGGGTCCAAGAGCCCGAGCCGCCGGACACCGTCAGCGACCAGCGGCGCGGCTGGGACAGATCCAGGACGACCCGCGCGGCGTCCTGCGGCACCGGCTCGTCGCCCGCCCGCACCAGCCAGCCCCCCGCCATCGGCTCCAGCGCGCACAGCCCCAGCGCGGGCAGCCAGCGGCGGCCCGGTGAGAGGGACTTGGGCAGCGCGATCCGCCCGGTGTACGGCATTCCGGTGAGCGCGGCGGTCCAGCCGTCCCGGTCCACCACGAGGGCGCGCCCGGTCAGCCGGGCCAGCACCGGGGCTGCCACCGAGCGCAGTTGCTCCAGCGACCTCAGATGCATCTCGTGGAGCCGGGCCTCGGCGAGCTTCGCGACAGCGTCGACCCAGGCGAGGGTGGCCGGGTGCATGGTCTCCAGCGGGCCGCTCACATCCACGACGCCGAGCAGACTGCCGTCGCGCGGGTCGCTGATGGGGGCGCCGGTGCAGGTCCAGGAGCCCAGCGACCGGGCGAAGTGCTCGGCGGCGAAGACCTGGACGGGCCGCCGTACGACCGCGGTGGTGCCGACGCCGTTGGTGCCGACGACCTCCTCGCGCCAGTCCGCGCCGGGTCCGATGCCGGTGTCGTCGGCCTTGCGGAGCACGGCGGGGGAGCCCTCGCACCACAGCACCCTGCCGTCGGCGTCCGCGACGACCATGATGTGCTGGGCGACGTCCGCGACCGACAGCAGGCCCTCGCGCAGCACGGGCAGCACATGCCGCAGCGGGGAGCGGGCGCGTAACTGGCGGACCTCCTCGCGGGCGAGCAGACCTCCGGCCCGGAAGTCGTGATCGGGGTCGACACCGCCGCGCAGCACCCGCTCCCAGGACCGCTCGATGACGGGCCGGGGCGCGACCCCTGAGCGCCGTCCCGCGAGGGCCGACTCGCGCACCTCGCTCAGCACCCGTGCGGCACCGGCCGCGTCGACGGCGGAGAGTCGTGCCACGTCCATCGGCGGCTTCGCCACAGGGATCCTCCCGGGGGTCCAAACGGGCGGTCCGGCCGTCGGGCGTCCCGAACGTCGGGCGTCCCGGCCGACGGTTCCCGGTCCGGCGGCCGGTCCAGCTGTCGGACCCATACTGCCGTTCACCGGTGACACAGGGGCACCGTACGCACACAGTCGCCAACAAGTTGCAACCCCTTGCAACCCTGGTGAACGTGGCGTGTGGTCATTGAAACTTGTCCCACGCCGCCGAGAGCGGTGCACGCGGCCCGCGAACGGCCCGTGAGGCGGGGGTGGTGCCGTGTCGGCGCAGCACCACCCCCGCGCGTGCCCAGGCGGCGCCTTGACCGGCCATCCAACCCCGTGGGTACGCGGGCTCTGCCCTCGTCCGCTCCCGTCCCAGGGAGGCTCCGCCCCCTGGACCCCCGGGCCTATGACCACCCACCACCGACTCGGCAAGCCGAATGGGTACCCGCTCAAGCCACCGGCCGCGCCCGCTCCACCACCGACGCCAGCCCTCCGCCGTAGGGCAGGGTGCCGAAGGCCGCTCCCCAGTCGCCGCCCAGGCGGGAGCCGCAGAAGGGGTCGGAGATCTCCGGGGGTGTGTGCCGGACCAGGAGGGCGCCCTGGAGGACCAGGGCCAGCCGTTCGACCAGGCGCCGGGCCCGGCCCTCGGCGTTGTCCAGGTCGGCGAGTTCGGTCAGGAGGTCCTTGATCGCGGCGTCGAGGCGGTGGTCGGCGCCGCGGGCCCGGCCCACCTCCAGGAGGAAGGCGTCGAGGGCCTGCGGCTCCCGCTGCAGCGCTCGCAGGACGTCCAGGGCCTGGATGTTGCCCGCGCCCTCCCACACCGAGTTCAGCGGCGACTCCCGCACCAGCCGGGGCAGCCCGGACTCCTCGACGTACCCGTTGCCGCCCAGGCACTCCGCGGCCTCCACGACGAGCGGCGCGCACCGCTTGGTCACCCAGTACTTCGCCGCCGGCACCGCGAGCCGCAGGAACGCCCGCTCCTGCTCGCCCCCGTCGTCGTGCGCCGCCGCGAGCCGCATTCCGAGCGCGGTCGCCGCCTCCGACTCCAGCGCCAGGTCGGCCAGTACGTTGCGCATGAGCGGCTTGTCGGCGAGCGGTCCGCCGAACGCCTCCCGGTGCGTGCAGTGGTGGATCGCCTGCGCCACCGCCTGCCGCATCAGGCCCGCCGAGCCGAGCACGCAGTCCAGCCGGGTCGCCGCGACCATGTCGATGATGACGCGCACCCCGCGCCCCTCCTCACCGACCCGGCGCGCCCAGGTGCCGTCGAACTCGACCTCGGCGGAGGCGTTCGAACGGTTGCCCAGCTTGTCCTTGAGCCGCTGGATGAGGAAGACGTTGCGGCTGCCGTCCTCCAGCACCCGCGGGACCAGAAAGCAGGTGAGGCCTCCCGGCGCCTGCCCCAGCACCAGGAAGCCGTCCGACATCGGCGCCGAACAGAACCACTTGTGCCCGGTCAGCTCGTACGTCCCGTCCTCCGCCAGCGGCAGCGCCGCCGTCGTGTTGGCGCGTACGTCGCTGCCGCCCTGTTTCTCGGTCATGGCCATGCCGAACAGCACCCCGGCCTTGAGCCGGGCGGGCCGCAGCTCACGGTCGTAGATCACGGAGGTCAGCCGCGGCTCCCACTCGGCGGCCAGCCCGGGGTCGGCGCGCAGCGCGGGCACCGCCGCGTGGGTCATCGACAGCGGGCAGCCGTTGCCCGCCTCGACCTGCGACCACAGCAGGAACGCCGCCGCCCGCCGCACATGCCCGGCAGGCCGCACCCAGGCCGCGGTCAGGCCCGCCCCGACGCCCTTGCCCAGCAGCCGGTGCCAGGCGGGATGGAAGTCGACCTCGTCTGCGCGCCGCCCGTACCGGTCGTGGGTGCGCAGCCGCGGCGGGTTCTCGTTCGCCAGCACCCCCCACTCCTGCACCTGCGCCGACCCGCAGGTGCGGCCCAGCAGGGAGAGCTCGTCGCACACCTCGTCGAGCATCGCGGGATCGGTGTACCGCTCGACCGCCGCCACCAGGGCACGGTCCGTGGCGAAGGTGTCGTGACCGGTCAGCGGGGGCGGCTGATTGGTCACGGTGTGCGTGGTGCGTGCCATGTCCAGGAACCTACCCGGGCGGCCCCGACCGCTCACCCGGAACGCCTCCGCCGGGGCCCCGGGTCCCGGGCAAACGGGCCACAGGGCCCGGTCGGCAGAACCGGCCACGGGGCCCGCGGGATGAGTGCGACCTGCCACGACGGATACCGTTAGGTCGTGCAGCATGCCAGTGACACCCCCGAGAGGCCCGTGGGCCGCCTCCACCGGGCGCGAGCCCTGTACCGGAACGTCTCCAAGCGCAGGACCGCCTGGCTGCTGCTCAAGGACACCGTCGACTCCTGCATGCACTACCGCATCCTGGGCCTGGCGGCCGAGGCGGCCTTCTTCACCCTCCTCTCCGTGCCACCGCTGCTGCTCAGCCTGATCGGAATGCTCGGCTACGTCGACGAGTGGACCGGCACCGACTCCATCAGGAGCCTGGAGGACAACATCGTCGAGGCGTCCCGCACCGTCCTGTCGGAGAAGGGCGTCCACGACATCCTGGTGCCCCTCCTGCACGACGTGAACAAGGGCGGCCGCCCCGATGTCATCTCGCTCGGCTTCCTCTTCGCCCTGTGGTCGGGCTCCCGAGCGGTGAACGTCTTCGTCGAGACCATCACCGTCATGTACGGCCTGGACGGTGTGCGAGGCGTCGTCTGGTCACGGGTGATGTCGTTCCTGCTGTTCGTCGTGGCCCTGCTGATCGGCTCGGTCGCGCTGCCGCTGATGGTGGCGGGCCCGGACGTGGTGGTGGAGGTGGTCCCCTGGTCGGAGACGCTTGTGCAGATCCTCTACTGGCCTGTGCTGATCATTCTGTCCGTGGTCTTCCTGACCACGCTGTACCACGTGTCCGTGCCGGTGCGCTCCCCGTGGATCGAGGACGTGCCCGGCGCCCTGGTCGCCCTCGGCATGTGGGTGCTCGGCAGCTTCCTGATGCGCATCTACATCACCCACGAGATCGAGGGCGCCACGATCTACGGCTCCCTCGCCGCGGCCGTCGCCGTCCTGCTGTGGATCGGTGTGTCGGCCTTCGCCGTCCTGGTCGGCGCGGCGGTCAACGCCGCCGTCGACCGGGTCTGGCCCGCCGCCGCGACCGCCGCGGCGCGCGCCGCGAACGAGCGGCTGCGGGAGGCGCAGATCGTCGAGTACGTCGCCCGGGTGGCCGAGGAGCGCGAGCCCGACCCCGACGACCCGGACATGCCGTCCGAGTTCCCGGAGCGCTGGTCCCGCTTCCTGCCCCCCGAGGACGTCACCTCCCGACTGCGCACCCATGTGAAGAGCACCCACCACAGCGGCGGGCAGCACGGCGCACAGCACACCGACCACAACACCGGCCACAACACCCACCCGCAGCAGAAGCACGACGGGACGTCGCCGTAGACATGACCGTCGCGGACCGCCGCGGAAGTCAGCCTCCGTATACGGTGCCGCGCTCCACGAAGCACAGCGGGTTGCCCCAGGGATCATCGGCGTAGAACGACCGCTCGCCCCACGGGCGGACGACGATGGCCCCGGCGCTCTGGTCGTGGACGAGGTCCGTGGACAGGCAGCCGAGGCCCTCGGCGCGGGCGAAGACGGCTTCGAGGTCCCGGACGGTGAAGTACAGGGCCTTCGCCGCGGTGTGCGGCGTTCCGACGGCCGAGACGTCCAGGACCGAGAGGATGACGGGCCCGCAATCGAAGTAGCAGCGGGCACCGGGCTGCCGATGGCCTTCGATGCCGAACAGTTCGCTGTAGAAGGCGACGGCCCGGTCGAGGTCGCCGACCTCGACGCTGAGGCGGAAGAGCTGAGGAGTGTCGGGCGGGGTAACCGGTGCGGTGGAGGCTGACATGTCAGGGGGCTCCTTCGCGGGGTCGGGCGAGACGGAGAAGTGAGCGAGGCGCCGGGCGTGCCGGCGCACTGAACACCGCCTCGTACTCATTGAGCGCTGGACGTAGCGATCGGGCAAGGTGGGCGGATGCCTGAGTCGTCCTTGCCCGGAGGTTTCGTCAATGCTGTCGTTCGTGTCGGGGACACGGTGCGCCGTCCGGCCTCGGCTCGCACGAACTTTGTGAGTGATCTGCTGAGGTTGCTGGAATCCAGTGGCTGGAGTGGTGCTCCGCGGTATCTCGGTATGGACGACGAGGGCCGTGAAGTCCTCAGTCACCTTGATGGCCATGTGGCATGGGAGCCGCGCCAACCCGCTGCCGTGTCATCCGACGAGAGTCTGACGGCGGTCGCCCGGCTCGTGCGTGAGTTCCACGACCTGACGGCCGGCACCC
Source organism: Streptomyces sp. YIM S03343 (assembly GCF_054729195.1). Taxonomy (NCBI): domain Bacteria; kingdom Bacillati; phylum Actinomycetota; class Actinomycetes; order Kitasatosporales; family Streptomycetaceae; genus Streptomyces; species Streptomyces sp. YIM S03343. Next base: position 1,936,621 of record NZ_JBPUKX010000001.1, on the reverse strand, counting down.
CGCTGGCCGGAGACCAAGAGGTCGTGTGTCACAACGACCTGTCGCCGAAGAACACCGTCTATCAGCTGTGCGGTGGCGAGCTCCGGCCGACGGCGTTCATCGACTGGGACCTTGCTGCGCCGGGCGCGCGGATCCATGACAACGCTCATGTCTGCTGGCAGTACCTCGGTCTGGGCCCTTCGGTCACCGACGTCGAGGAGGCAGCCCGGCGCATGAGGCTGATCGTCGACGGCTACGGGTTGTCCGACCGGCAACGTCTCCTGTCCACGATCTTGTGGTGGCAGGACCGGTGCTGGCGGGGCATCGAGTCCCAGGCGGATACGGGTGACGTCGCCATGGCCCGGCTCCGTGACGCGGGGGTGGTGAGGCAGGTTCAGACGGCCTATCAGTGGGTTTCCGATCACCGGACCGCGTTGGAACGCTCAGTACGGTGAGCGTGGGCGCTGCGCGCGGCTGAGAGCACCTGACAGAAAGCCTGGTCGTAGCCATATCCCTTTGCTGGCTGAGTCGGCAGTGCTGCGGGAGGCGCTCGCGTCCGAGCTGTACGGGGCCGTGCCGGCCGTCCGCCGCGCGGAGGCGGAGCTGTTCGCGATGTTCACCGACGCGGACGTCATCGAGGCCGTTCGCCGGCGGTTTTGACTGGCTACTCCTCGGGCTCCCAGGCGATCAGCTGCTCGAACACCTGCTGGTCGCCCTCAATGTTCAGGTCGCTCAGCGTGAGGCGGCCCCAGACGAAGAGGAGCAGCTGCTCGGCCGTGCCCGTGGCCGAAGCGGAGGCGGGCGCGGCGTCGATGGTGAGGGGTGCGGGCCAGGCGCCTGTGCTGTCCAGCGCGAGGAGCCAGGAGCGGCCCTCGGTGGCGTGGTAGTGGATGGTGGCGGCCTCGTGCGGCCAGGCCGCCGGGGTGGAGTTGCAGGTGTCGAGAAACTCGGCCACGCCGTCGATCGCGACGTCCGTCGGCATCGGCTGCACGGCGCCTGTGGCGAGCTGGGCGTCGTAGGTGTGCACCAACACCTCGTGCACCCGGCGCCGGGCAACGCCCCAGGCGTTCGCCGGCGACACGCCGGCGCTCCACCACGCCCAGCACTCGCGCTCCGGGCCGGCCTCGCGCAGCGCACTCAGCAGCAGCTCGTTCGACTCGGCGTACCAGGCCAGCAGCGCCTGGAGCTCGCGCGGCACCTCCGCGGCATCCTTGGCCGGCGGAGCCTCGGCCGGGCCCGCGGCGACGATCGCGGCCCACCAGCGCTGGCCCGTACCCAGGTGCTGTACCAGATCGAACAACGTCCACTCGGGGCAGGACGGCACCGGCGCGTCAAGGCTGGGCGCGGCGGCAACCGCACTCCGGAACGCGGCCGACCGCTCGTCGATCAGTTGCAGCAGGGCGGAATACTCAAGGCTCTCTGTCACATCGCTTGCCTATCACCCCAGTTCAGCCGACCGCACCCTGTTTTCCAGGCCGTCAGCTGCGGGGAACTGCGCGACCGGCCACGACGTGCCCGCACTCGACCCGCAACGCCTCACCCCGCCCCCACCGCCGCCTCAGCGATCGCCCGGATCCCCTCCGGCCCCACCCTGCAGCACCCCCCGATCAACCGCGCCCCCGCATCCGCCCACGCCCCCACCCGCCCCACCGAAAACCGGGAACCGCCGATCCAGCGACGCGCCCCCGCATCCCAGGACTCCCCGCTGTTCGGGTACACCACGACCGGCTTGCCGGTGACCCGTGCGGCGACGGCGGTCGCCTCGTCCACATCCGACGGCGCGCAGCAGTTGACCCCCACCGCGACCACCTGGTCCACACCGGCGACAACGGAGAACGCCGACTCCAGCGACTGCCCCGCCCGGGTACGCCCACCGGCGACCGTGTACGACACCCACACCGGCACCCCCACCCCCCGTACTGCCCGCAGCAGCGCCCTCGCCTCGTCCACGTCGGGAATCGTCTCCAGTGCCAGCACGTCCGGCCCCGCCGAGGCCAGCGCCTCCACCCGGCGCCGGTGGAAACGCTCCAGTTCGGCCACGCTCAGCCCGTACCGCCCCCGGTACTCGGAGCCGTCCGCGAGCATCGCCCCGTACGGACCGACCGATCCGGCCACCCACAGCGGACGCGTCACGCCTCCGGCCCGGGCCCGCCGTGCCGCCTCCCGCGCCAGCTCCACGCTCAGCCCCATCAGCCGCGCGGCCTCCGGCGCCCCGATGCCCCGCCTTGCGAAGCCCTCGAACGTGGCCTGGTAGCTCGCGGTGATCGCCACGCTCGCGCCCGCCTCGAAATAGGCCAGGTGCGCCTCCGTGATCGCCTCGGGCTGCTCGGCGAGCAGCCGGGCCGACCACAGCTCGTCGCTCAGATCGTGCCCCGCGGACTCGAGCTGGTTGGACATCCCACCGTCGAGGACGACCGGTCCGGCGGCGAGCGCCTCGGAGAGGCTCGGGGAGGGCATAGGCGTATCGGTGGTGCTCACGCCTCGACGCTAGTCCATACGACAGCGTCCGACACCGCTCAGAAAACGCTTACCACCTTGTCCCGTCTGTCCCGTTGACCTTCCCGTACCCCGCCCTTACCTTTTTATCGTTCGTAATGCCAGATAGCGTTCGAAACCACGAACGATGAACGACGGAACGACGAACGACGGAACAACCGCACAGCCGGGCAACTGAGCAACTGACAACTGAACAACTGCATCCCTCCGCCGAGAGGCAGTCCGCATGAGCCGCGAACAGCATCTGCCCCCCACCCCCAGTCGGCGCCTGCTGCTGAAGGGCGCCGCCTCCGGAGCCGCCCTGGCCGCCGCGTCCGCCATCCCCACCGCGACCACCGCCATCGCCGCGCCCGCAGCGCACGCCGCGCCCGCCAAGTCCGCCAGGCCCGCGACACCCTTCGTCAACCCCCTCGTCCCCCAGCGCGCCGACCCACACATCAGCCGCCACACCGACGGTGTCTACTACTTCACGGCCACCGTCCCCGAGTACGACAGGATCGTGCTGCGCCGCTCCCGCACCCTGGGCGGCCTGCACACCGCCGCCGAGTCGGTCGTCTGGCGGGCGCACACCACCGGGCCGATGAGCGCGCACATCTGGGCGCCCGAAATGCACCGCATCGGTGGCAAGTGGTACATCTACTTCGCCTCCGCGCCCGCCGAGGATATCTGGGCGATCCGCATCTGGGTGCTGGAGAACGCCAACCGTGATCCGTTCAAGGGGACTTGGACGGAGCGGGGGCAGATCAAGACCGCCTGGGAGACCTTCTCCCTCGACGCCACCACCTTCACCCACCACGGCAGCCGCTATCTCGCCTGGGCCCAGCACGAGCCCGGCATGGACAACAACACCGCCCTGTGGCTGTCCAAGATGGCGAATCCGTGGACTTTGACTGGTCCTCAGATACGGCTGTCCACGCCCGAGTTCGACTGGGAGCGCGTCGGCTACAAGGTCAACGAGGGTCCGTACGTCCTTCAGCGCAACGGCCGGGTCTTCCTCACCTACTCGGCCAGCGCCACCGACTACCACTACTGCATCGGCCTGCTCACCGCCGACGCCGGTCGCGACCTGATGGACACGGCCAACTGGTCCAAGTCCCCTGTTCCGGTCTTCACCAGCAACGACACCACCGGGCAGTACGGCCCCGGGCACAACTGCTTCACCGTCGCCGAGGACGGCCGCAGCGATGTCCTCGTGTATCACGCCCGTCAGTACAAGGAGATCACCGGCGACCCGCTGAACGACCCCAACCGCCACACCCGGATCCAGCGGTTCGGCTGGCACGCCGACGGGACACCGGACTTCGGCATCCCGGTCGCCGACACCGCGACGGAGGGATCGAGTTGAGACGCGCCCGAGCTCTGCTCCTCGCCCTCTGTCTCGCGCTCGCCGGCGCGTTCGGCTTCGCCGGTACGGCCCAGGCGGCGGCCCAGACCGTCACCAACGGCGTCCAGTTCACCGACACTTCGGGCAACACGGTGCACGCGCACGGCGGCGGCGTCATCAAGGTCGGCAACTATTACTACTGGTTCGGGGAGGACCGTAACTCCGACAACACCTTCAGATACGTGGACGCCTACCGCTCCACCGACCTGAAGTCCTGGGAGTTCCGCGGCCATGTCCTGTCCCAGTCCTCCGCCGACGAACTCGGCACCGCCTACATCGAGCGCCCCAAGGTCATCTACAACGCGGCCACCGGCACGTACGTGATGTGGATGCACAAGGAGAACGGCGTCGACTACAGCCAGGCCAGGGCCGCCGTCGCCGTCTCCAGCACCGTGGACGGGACCTACACCTACCAGGGCAGCTTCCGGTCGCTCGGCCAGTACATGTCCCGCGACCTCACCACCTACGTGGACACCGACGGCACCGCCTACATGGTCTCCGCCGCCAACGAGAACTACGACCTGCACATCTACAAGCTCACCGCCGACTACACCGGCATCGACAGCCTGGTCGCCAACCCCTGGCCCGGCGGCCACCGGGAGGCCCCGGCCCTGTTCAAGCGCGGCGGCGTCTATTTCATGCTCACCTCGGCCGCCACCGGCTGGAACGCCAACCAGCAGCAGTACGCCACCGCGACCTCCGTCGCCGGTCCCTGGACCTCCTGGACCAATGTCGGCGACTCCACGACGTACAACTCCCAGACCGCCTACGTCCTTCCGGTCACCGGGACCTCGGGCACCTCGTACCTCTACATGGGCGACCGCTGGGGCAACTCCTTCGGCGGGACCGTCAACGACTCCCGGTACGTATGGCTGCCGCTGATCTTCCCGACCTCCACGTCGATGTCCATGTCCTGGTACCCGGAGGTCTCCGTCGACACCGCGGCCGGGACCGTCACCGGGACCGCCGCCACGTACAACACACTGATCGCCAGGCACAGTTCCAAGTGCGCCGACGTGCCGAGCCAGTCCCTCTGGCAGGGCGTCGCGATCAACCAGTACACCTGCAACGGCGGCACCAACCAGAAGTGGTGGTTCAAGGATCTCGGCTCCGGCTATTACCAGCTCATGGGCCGCGGCAGTTCCTTGTGCCTCCAGGAGAACGCCACTGACGTCACCCAGGAGAACTGCACCTCGGGCACCGCACAGCAGTGGTCGCTGGTCACCTCCGGTTCCTATGTGAACATCAAGTCCCGCGCGAGCGGCGAGTGCCTGGACGTGTCCGGCGCCTCCACCGCCAACTCCGCCGCGATCATCACGTACACCTGCAACGGAGGGACCAACCAGCAGTGGACACGCGGGACCTGACATCACATCGGCGGATCGGTCAGGCCGTCAGGCCAGCAGGTCGATCGCGTCGACCGCGGTGCCGGCGCTGAGATAGCTCGTCGTCCCCGAGCCGCTCACCACATAGATCCTCAGCAGGTTGTACTGACTGGTGTCCGTGAGCCAGGCGCTCGCCGGAACGCTGTAGGTGAAGGTGTGGTTGTTGCCCCGGTACGAGCCCACGGTCAGCGACCGCGTGCTGGGCTGCGTGGGCGGCGAGGGGATCGACGACGTCCAGTCGTTGACGGCGATCTGCGGGCGGCCGTTGGCGTACGCCGTCGTCACACCGATCCGCAGGGTGTGCGCGGCGGCGGCCTGCGCCGAGGTGAGCCTGAAGTAGACGATCAGACCGCTGTTGACGTCCTTCCAGAGATACGCCGGGAAGGCCGCCGTCTCGCCGCCGCTGCCGATCACCACGTTCCCGGTCCAGGCGGCGGCCCGTACGTCGGACGGGTGGGCGTACGTCATCAGGGCGGCGTTCTTGAAACCGCCCGGCGTCCCGTCCCACTCGCCCAGCCGCCAGATCGCGGTGGCGTTTCCCGGGTCGTTGGAGGTGGGGACCGTGATCGTGTTGAGGGTGGTGGTGGCGCCCGCGGTGACCGTCACCGAGGTGGTGTAGACGGCCAGTTCACCCTTGAAGACGGTCAGGGTGTACGTCCCCGGCAGCACATCGGTGACGGAGAAGTAGCCGTCCGAGGCACGCGCCGATCCCCAGTACTGGGCCGCCGAGTTGGCGAGCCCGACGGTGTAGGCGTAGGCCGTGTTCCGTCCGGCGATCCCGACGCCCGCCACCCGGCCCCGCCCGCTCGCGGGCACGTACCCGGCGATGCCGAGCGCATCCGCCCACGAGGGAGAGGGGGTGAGGCCGGCGTGGAAGAGCGAGGAGGACGGGGCGCCGCCGTCGGTGAAGGCGATGACGTACGGGCCCTGGAGGCCGTAGCGCTCCGACTCGGTCTGGTTCTCGCCGTAGTACAGGATCTCGTACAGCCCGCCGCCGTCCGCGCTCTGGTGGCGCAGCAGCGAGCGGTAGAAGGGACCGCCGGAGGCCTTCTCGTGGTTGCTGCGCACCACCCACAGGCCGACGGCGCCGGTGGTCCAGCCGACGTAGTCGTAGTCGATGACGCGGAGCTTGGAGTAGTGCTTCGAGCGGGTCTGGCCGTCGGTCTTCTGGAACACGTCCGACGCCTCGATGGTGGTGGGCGCGTAGGTGTAGGAGTCGGGCTCGTCGTTGAGGAACATGCCCGCCCTGACGCGCACGATGTAACGGGTTGCGCTGACCGAGGCGTCGGCCTTGTTGGTCCAGACATACACATTGTTCTCGCCACTGCGGGCCGCGTAGTAGTGCCTGAGCGTGCCGTACGTCACGGAGATCAGGATCGTCGAGCCGGACTGCGCGACGGTCACGGTGGAGGTGCCGAGCCCCGACTCGACGTGCGAGTTCTTGCCGCCGTAGCCCTGGTACTCGGTTCCCTTGTAGACCAGGGAGGTCAGATCGCCGTTGGTCTTGCTCACCTTGAAGACCAGGCTCGCGCCGGTGTCGACGACATAGTTCGAGCCGTCGTCGCTCCAGCCGAAACCGGCCGCCGCCGCGGTGGGTGCCAGCGGACCGGCCAGCGCCGCGGAACCGGCGGCGGCCGTACCGAGCACGAAGGTACGGCGTCGCACCGGCCTGTTCACGGATCCGGACATGGGGTGCCTCCTTCGGAAGGGGAGGGGGTGCGGGTGCTCGTGCGGTGTCAGGCAGGGTGGCAGTTGAATCGTTATTGCGAAAGGGCTTTCGCCGGTGGGAAGTCGGCTTTCTTGTGAAGCACGGCGGAAGTCTAGAAAGCGCTTGTCGAGAGCGGTACGGTCCTGCGGCCGGCTCTGTACCGCGCCCCGGCCGCCCCGCCCCGCCGCTCGTGCTCGATCACTCCCGCTCACGTTCGATCCGGAGGAGCCGACGTATGACGCCCACGACGCCCATCACATCCACGACGCCCATCACGCCTGTGACGCCCGTCCCGTCCAGGACGCCCAGCAGACGACTCGCCCTCTCCGCCCTCGCGGTGCTCACCCTGAGCACCGCCCTCACGGCCGTACCGGCCCAAGCGCACGAGCGGTCGCAGCCCCCGCAGCGCCCGCTCGGCATCGCCGACTGCACCGCAACCGCCTGCCACTTCGACGTCCCGCCCGGCACCTACGACATACGGGTCCGCCTCGGCGGCGCGGCGGCCGCCAGCACGAGCATCAGCGGTGAGACCCGCCGCTCGCTGCTCCCCGAGACCGCCACCGCCGCCGGTGAGACCGTCACCCGCTCCTTCACCGTGAACGTCCGCACCCCCGAGGGCGAGCCCACCGGCCCCGACGGCACCCCCGGCCTCGACCTCGTCCTCGGCGGCACCGCCCCCGCCCTCGCCGGCATCACCGTCACCCCGGCCAGGCGCGCTCGCCAGATCCTGCTGATCGGCGACTCCACCGTGTGCGACCAGCCCGCCGACCCCTACTCCGGCTGGGGCCAGCAGCTGCCGCAGTTCCTGCGCCGGGGTCTGTCCGTCGCCAACTACGCCGACTCCGGGGAGAGCACGGTCAGCTATCTGGCCGACCCGCGGCTGTTCGGCACCGTCCAGCCGCTGATCCGCCCCGGCGACCTGGTGCTGATCCAGCTCGCGCACAACGACAAGACGACCGACGAGGTGACCTACCGGGCCAATCTGGAGACGCTGGTCGCCGGTGTCCGGGAGAAGGGCGGCCGGCCCGTCCTCGTCACGCCGATCGTCCGGCGCTGGTTCAGCGCCGACGGCACCCTGAACAACGGCACCGCCCTGCTGGTCAACGGGCTCGGCGTGGACCACCCGGCTGTGATCCGCTCGGTCGCCGCCGCCCAGGACGTCCCCCTCGTCGATCTGACCGCGCGGACCAAGGCGCTCGTGGAGTCCCTCGGCGTGGAGGGCTCCAAGGCGCTCTACCTCTACAACGAGAAGAGGGACAACACGCACACCTCCGCCCACGGAGCCACCGTCTACGCGGGCCTGGTGCGTGACGCGCTGGTCGCCCTGCATCTGGTCCCGGAGCGGGGGGTAAGAAGCGGGGGATAACGGGGGTAAGAGGGGAGCAGGGGCGGGCGGACCAGATGGCCGACCGGCCTATGGACGAGCCGGTCACCCCATAGGACCCTGGGGCATCCTGACCGGAACCGATCCGTCCCAGGCCGTTGCCGGCTCTTGTCGGCCCTTGCCCGGGGCCCCGCCACCACTGTGGCGCATTTCACCCCGCGGCAAACCAGGTCAAAACCATAGTGCCGAACTTCACAGACTGAATGATCAAGGTCTCAGGAGGGGGAAAGTGCTTTCACAAGCTGAACGAGCACGCAGCGGGTGATTTCAAGGGTTGAACGAATCAAGGGCTGTTTCGGGGTGGATGCTTTCACCTGCCGAAGGTTTTGGCCCTCTGTCGTCGGCTCGAAACCCCCACAGTAAGGAGCGAAGCCTCCCATGCACCTGCCCCCCGCCGACCGTACCCTCAGCCCGCGCACCGGCTACACCCGGGCCCACTGGGAGGCCGCCGCCGACGCCCTGCTCGCCGCCGTACGGCCGTACGCCACCGAGGATCTGGCCCTGTATCACCTCCCCGGAGACCGCCAGAGCTGGTCAGGGCGCCTCTCGGACGGTCTGGAGGGCTATGCCCGCACGCTGCTCCTCGCGGCCTTACGCCGGGACGGGAACGCCCTCGGGCGGTACGCGGAGGGCCTGGCGGCGGGCACCGCGGGCGTCTGGCCGCGGATCGAGGACCGCGGGCAGCCCCTCGTCGAGGCCGCCTCGATCGCCCTCGCCCTGCGGCTGACCCGGCCCCTGCTGTGGGACCGGCTGTCCGACAGAGTGCGCCAGAGAGCCGCCGACTGGCTCTCCGACGCTCTTGTCGCGGAACCGTGGCATTGCAATTGGGAACTGTTTCCCGTCACGGTCGGAGGCTTCCTCGTCGAGGTCGGACACACCCCCGACGTCGCACGCAAAGCGGTCGAAAGAGGACTGGAGCGCATCGAGGACTGGTATATCGGCGAGGGCTGGTACTCGGACGGTCCCGGCCGCGCCTTCGACTACTACAACGGCTGGGCCCTGCACCTCTATCCGGTGCTGCACGCATGGCTGGCCGGTGACGCAGAGTTGCTGGAACGCTACGGCAGTCGTCTCGAACGCCATCTCGCCGACTACGCCCGCCTCTTCGGCGGCGACGGCGCCCCCATGCACCAGGGGCGCTCCCTGACGTACCGCTTCGCCACGGCGGCCCCGCTCTGGCTGGGCGCGCTCACCGGCCGGACACCGCTCACCCCCGGCGAGACCCGGCGGCTGGCGTCGGGCGCGCTGAAGTACTTCCTCGACCGCGGCGCCGTGGACGAGCGGGGCCTGCTCACCCTGGGCTGGGACGGCCCCGACCCGGCCGTGCTGCAGGGCTATTCGGGCCCCGCGTCGCCGTACTGGGCCAGCAAGGGCTTCCTCGGGCTGCTGCTCCCGCCGGACCATCCGGTGTGGACGGCGCCGGAGGAACCCGGCCCGGCCGAGCGCGCCGACGAGGTGACCTCGATCACAGGCCCCAACTGGCTGCTCCAGTCGACCCGTACGGACGGCATCGTCCGGCTGCACAACCACGGCAGCGAGGACGTCCGCTATGACCCCTATTACACGCGTCTCGCCTACTCGACGGTGACGCGGCCGGTGGGCTCACCGCCGGACAACTCCCTCGCGGTCGGCGGCGATCCGGAGCGTACGGGCATCGTGCCGCTGGGGGTGGGGGAAGGCTGGGCGGCCTCCCGTCACATCACGGCCGCCGGGGCGTCGGTCGTCAGCCTCGTGGTGGCCGAGGGCGCCGCGGAGATCCGGGCCCATCTGGTGGCGGGCGCCGCTCCCGGGACGGAGGTCCGGGTCACGGGATGGGTGCCGTGGGACGAGAACGGCGAGACGGCCGAACTGCTGCCGCTGCACGGCCTGCTGGGCCTGCAGCGGGGAGACCTGCACCATGCGGACCTGCGCTATGCGGACCCGCGCCATGCGGACCCGCACGATGCGGACCCGCGCCATGCGGACCTGCACCGGGCGGACGGCGGTGACCCCGAACCGTCCGCGGACCTCTCGGACATGCCGCCTGCCGCACCGGCCCCCCTGACCGGTGTGACCGGCGACGCCCCCGCGACCCTCTTCGTGGCGGCGGCCCGCCTGACCGCCGAGCGGGACCCGCTGCCCCTCCCCGAGCTGGTGTCCGTCACGGTCCGCGGGGGCCGGGCCGCGGACGACCCCCGGCAGGCCGCCGGACCGGACGGTGCGCAGGACATCGAACTGGACGTCACCTGGCGCACCCGCCGGGTTCGGCGGTTCAGGTTCACGGCGTCAGACGGGCCGTCCGCAGCGTCGTCGTGGTCGGTGACGCCGCGCTGAGCGGGCTGCCGTACGACGGGGTGACCGGCGCGTACGCCCAGGTCAGCGTGCCATCCTTGAGGACCGCGATGTCCCCGGTGATACGCGCCGAGACCACCTTGTCCGCGCTCTTGAAACCACCGTTCCAGTCGATCAGCCGCAGATGGGTGCCCGTGAAGGTGCCGGTGCAGGTGCCGCTCTTGCAGGTGGCGTTCTTGAGCGACTCCCAGGACAGCAGCAGCCGGTCCTTGCCGTACGGCGCCACGTGGACGTTGACGTGCTCGGTGCCCTTGGCGTTGGTCAGGTACAGCGCCTTGCCGGGGCCGGAGGACTTGTTCTTGAGGAAGGCCACCGCCACCTGATGGGTGCTGGTCTTCGGGGTGACCGACCAGCCGCGGCCGCTGGAGTCGGCGGGGTTCTTCTTCGCGGAGGCGGCCCCGCGTGAGGCGAACGCCGTGGCGTAGCGGCCCGTGGACGATTTCACCAGGTCACCGGTGCGGCTGGGGAAGGTACCACCGCAGTACCCCGCCCAGCACTCCTCCCGCTGCACCACCGGTGCCACGTCCGGGGCGGCGATCCCGGTGGATACGAACAGGCCGGAACGCCAGTCGTCGAAGCAGACCGAGGTGAACGCGCCGGACGACTCGGCGTGCAGTGCGATGCCCTCGTTGTGGCTGCATCCCCAGTCCCAGCCGCCGCTCAGCTTCCCGCCCTTGGTGCTGACGTACGCCAACTTGTCGCCGTAGTGCCCGTCGGCGAAGCCGCCCGCGCCGTGCACCACGAAGTAGGCACCGTACTTGGCGCCGTTCCAGGTGAGCTGGCCGTCCAGCAGCGGGGACGTGTCGTGCGAGGCGGTGCCGGTGAGCTTCGTACGCCATGCCTGGGTACCGCCCTTGTAGCGGACGATCGCGGCCGCCGTCTCCTTCCACTTGTTGGTGTCGGAGACCCGGGTGAGCAGCGCGAAGCCGTCGTTGTGCGCGACCAGACCGCCCACCTCCTTGGCGCCCTTGACCACGGTGTCCGCGCCGGAGCGCTTTCCGGCCGCGGTGAGCGGGGTCACATGGACGCCGTCGGAGGCGGGCCAGGCCACCCGCAGCGTGCCGTCGGGGGCGACCGCGGTGGAGGTCCGGGTCCACTCCCGGGTGTTGTTGTAACCCGCCGACAGGTAAGGGAACTTGGCGGACAGCGTGACGGTGGTGCTGGTCGGCGTGAGGGCGGTGGCGGTGGTGGTGGCCGCGCCGGCGGTGGCGTACCACGCCCCGGCCAGCACCCCGGCGGCGGCGAGCGCGCCGATCGCGGGCTTGCGTGCGGCGCGGATCCGGCGGTGATCTGTCGTGCGTCGTGCGGTAGTCATGCCCTTCGGTCGCCGCCGGAGCGCGGGAGGTTGCCGCACGGTCTGTACCGCGGGTGCCGTACGACCCGAACCGGGGTGCCTCGGCCAGGTGGATGGGGGCGGTCACCGTTGACACGCCACCGACCACGGGGCCGAGCACTGGTCCGGGCACGAGGCCGAGCGCCTGGCGGGCGGGGCTCCTGCCGAGCACACGCAGGGCGGGCGGACGCAGGGCGGGTGGACGCAGGCCGGACGCGCTCCTGCCTGCAGCTCTCCCGGCCGGAACGGCCGGATCGCCGCGACGGTCAGTTCGAGAGGAGCGACGACAACTGCGGTGAGTACAGGGCGTGCAGGACCAGCGCCGCGCTGCCCACCACGGCCGCGTCGGGACCGAGGGGCGAGGCGGCCACCTCCACGACCCGAATGTGACGGGACAATGGCCTGGTTTCGAGGGCGGACTGGACCACTTCGACGTACCGTGACTCCACGAACTGGATGCCGTGCCCGCCGAGGATGACGAGGTCGATGTCGATGAAGTTCACGATGCTGGCCGCGACCGAGGCCACATGGCCCGCCGCCTCGTCGATCACGGCGGCCGCGACCGGGTCGCCCTCCGAGGCGGCGATACGGACCGCGGCATGATCGACAGACGCGGGATCCTTCGCGAAGAGTTGCGACAGCACACTATGGCAACCGGGTTCGGCGAGCCTTCGGCGCACCTCGGCCACGAGGGCGGACGGATGGGCGAGCTGGTCCAGGCAGCCCCGGTTGCCGCAGTGGCACTCGGGCCCGTCGGGGAGCAGCGAGGCATGTCCGAACTCTCCCGCGTTCATCGAACCTCCCCTATAGACCTGGTAGTTGAGGATGAGCCCGCCGCCGATCCCGGTGCCGAAGAAGAAGTAGGCGAAGTTCGCGACTCCCTTGCCCGCTCCGGACCAGCGTTCGCCGATCGCGGCCGCCGTGGCATCGTTGTCAAGAGTCACAGGCAGGCCCGTCACATCGCTCAACATTCGCTGCAACGGCACCCCTGTCCAGCGCGTGAGCTGCGGCTGAGCGACGATCATGCCCTGCCCCCGGTCGATCGGCCCCGGAGTGGCGAGCCCGAGGCCCAAGACCTCGTCCCGCGACAGCCTCGCCTCGGCCAGTACCTGGGACACCAACTCGGCCATGGCGGCGATGACTTGGGGCGGATCGGCGGCCGGTGGAGTGGGCCTTCTGCGGACCACGAGCGGCTTGCCGAGCAGGTCGATGACGGCGCAGGTGAGATGGGCGGAGTCGAAGTGCAGCCCCACCGCACGACCCGCGCCCGGGTCCACCCGCAGCGTGGTGCGCGGCTTTCCGCCGCTGGCCACACGGCTCGCGCCGTCCTCGCGCACGATGCCTTCGTCGAGCAGCCGGCGCACGATTCCGGACACCGACTGCGGGGTGAGACCAGTTCGTTGCGCGATCTCTACTCGGCTGATTCCGTCCGCCATCTGGATCTGATCGAGCACCACAGCCTGGTTGTATCGCCCGACTTTGGGGAGGTTCGTGCCAGCCTTGCGCACGCCTCCACTTCCTGAAATGTCCGTTTTGTACCTCCAAAGCTCCTGGCTTGACTAAGTAAAACAAATGGATTTAGCGTCCGCAGCAACGGAATAAGCCGGACATGAAGGAAGCACGGCGTAGTGCTATCGGAGGCAAGCTGATGTCCACAAAGTGCCGCATCCCCGACGGCATGGAGCCGCGCGGTCACGGCGCCCGCTCCGCGGAGCCCCTCTCGTGAGCGGGGCATCGATACTGCTGGAGATGCAGTCGATCACCAAGACCTTCCCCGGCGTAAAGGCTCTCGACGACGTCAACCTCGTCGTCCGTGAGGGCGAGATCCACGCGATCTGCGGTGAGAACGGTGCCGGCAAGTCCACCCTGATGAAGGTGCTGAGCGGGGTCTACCCGCACGGCAGCTACACGGGCGAGATCATCTACCGGAACGAGCACTGCCGGTTCAGCGACATCCGTGCCAGTGAGCACGCCGGGATCGTCATCATCCACCAGGAACTCGCCCTGGTGCCGGGGATGTCGATCACCGAGAACATCTTCCTCGGCAACGAACCGCGCAGGCGGGGCGCCATCGACTGGAAGCAGGCCCAGCGCAGGGCCATCGAGCTGATGAAGCAGGTCGGCCTCGACGAGGACCCCGACACGCTGATCAAGGACATCGGTGTCGGCAAGCAGCAGCTCGTGGAGATCGCGAAGGCGTTCGCCAAGGATGTGAAGCTCCTCATCCTCGACGAGCCGACCGCGGCCCTGAACGAGGACGACTCCCGTCATCTGCTCGACCTGCTGCGCGGCTTCAAGCAGCAGGGCATCACCTCGATCATGATCTCGCACAAGCTCAACGAGATCGAGGCGGTGGCCGACACCATCACGATCATCCGCGACGGCAAGACCATCGAGAGCCTCGACGTCAAGGGCGACGGGGTCAACGAGGACCGGATCGTGCGCGGCATGGTCGGCCGCGAGCTCAGCAGCCGCTTCCCGGAGCACACGCCCGACATCGGCGATGTCTTCTTCGAGGTCAAGGACTGGACGGTCCGCCACCCGATGGCCGAGGACCGGCTGGTCTGCAAGAACTCTGCTTTCAATGTCCGGCGTGGTGAGATCGTCGGCTTCGCCGGCCTCATGGGCGCCGGCCGCACCGAACTCGCCATGAGCCTGTTCGGCCGTTCCTACGGCACCTGGCTGTCCGGCAGGGTGTTCAAGGACGGCAAGGAGATCCATGTCAAGACGGTGGCGGACGCCATCCGGCACGGCATGGCGTACGTCAGCGAGGACCGCAAGGCGATCGGCCTCAATCTGCTCGACGACATCAAGACGTCGGTGGTCGCGGCCAAGCTGTCGAAGATCGCCAAGCGCGGTGTGGTGGACAAGGTCGCCGAGCACGGCATATCGGACGAGTACCGCCAGAGCCTGAAGATCAAGACCCCCACGGTCGACGAGGGTGTCGTCAAGCTCTCCGGCGGCAACCAGCAGAAGGTCGTCCTGGCGAAGTGGATGTTCACCGACCCGGACCTGCTGATCCTCGACGAGCCGACCCGCGGTATCGACGTGGGTGCCAAGTACGAGATCTACGGGATCATCCACAAGCTTGTCAGCCAGGGCAAGGGCGTCATCATCATCTCTTCGGAGCTGCCCGAGCTCATCGGCCTGTGCGACCGCATCTACACGGTGTTCGAAGGCACCATCACCGGCGAGGTGGCGCGTAGCGACGCCGATCCGGAACTCCTCATGAAGCAGATGACCGCGATGAAGAAGAGCCCGACAGCATGAGCAAGTTCAAAGAGTTCCAGAAGAACCTCTTCGGAGGCACCGGCTCCAACGCCCGCCAGTTCGGCATGATCTTCACCCTCGTGGCGATCGTCCTCCTGTTCCAGATCTGGACCGGCGGCCTGACCCTGACCTCCAGCAACCTGATCGCGGTGGTCAGCCAGTACTCGTACATCCTGATCCTCGCCATCGGCATGCTGATGGTCATCGTGGCGGGGCACATCGACCTCTCGGTCGGCTCGGTCGCCGCGTTCACTGGCATCGTTGTCGCGAAGGCGATGCAGGAGTACGACATCCCGTGGCCGCTGGCCATCCTGCTCGGTCTGCTCGTCGGCGCGGCGATCGGCGCCTGGCAGGGCTTCTGGGTCGCCTACTTCGGGGTCCCGGCGTTCATCGTCACCCTGGCCGGTATGCTCCTGTTCCGCGGTGGCAACCAGTACATCGGCAACGCCGACACCATCCCGGTACCCGAGGGCTTCCAGAAGATAGGCGCCGGCTTCCTTCCCGAGGTCGGTCCGGACACCGGCTACAACAACCTGACGCTGCTGCTCGGCGTGCTGGCCTGCGTGGGTGTGGTCTGGCGTGAGTGGAAGTCCCGTCAGACGCGGCTGGAGATGAAGGCCGACGCGGGTCCGCTGTGGGTCACCGGTATCCGTGCCGCTGTCATGGTCGCTGTCATCATCTTCGCCACCCTGCGCTTCGCCGGCGGCCGTGTGGGCACCAGCTTCCCGATCTCGGGTATCATCCTCATGGTCCTGGTGCTGGCGTACTCGCACTACACCCGGAACACCATCGGCGGCCGTCACATCTACGCCGTCGGCGGCAACTCCCGCGCCGCAGAGCTCTCCGGTGTGAAGCTCAAGCGGGTCAACTTCTTCGTCATGATGAACATGTCGATCCTGGCCGCTCTGGCCGGCATGATCTTCGTGGCGCGGTCCACGGCCTCCGGGCCGCAGGACGGTCTGAGCTGGGAACTCGACGCCATCGCAGCTGTCTTCATCGGTGGCGCGGCGGTCTCCGGCGGTCTCGGCACCATCAGCGGCTCGATCGTCGGTGGTCTCGTGATGGCCCTGCTCAACAACGGCCTGCAGCTTGAGGGCATCGGCTCGGACAGGGTCCAGATCATCAAGGGCCTGGTCCTTCTCCTCGCTGTCGCCCTCGATGTGTACAACAAGAGCCAGGGGCGGTTCTCGATCACCGGAACGCTGATGCGTCCATTCCGACGAGAAGAACCGGCGGCACCGGCCGACTCCTCCGGGTCGGCCTCTGATCCCCAGAAGGCCTCGGTCACCAGCTGACCACGGTCTACCGCTCGCGGGCTGCCGTCAGTCCGCTCCTCCAGTGCCGATTCATCGGCGCGAACTCCCGCACCATTGCTAGAAGGGCACAACTCGTCATGCGCAGACTCACCACCAGAGCCGTTGCCACGGTCGGCGCTGCCGCACTCCTCACCCTGGGCGCCACCGCTTGCTCCAGCGGGCGCGACAGCTCCTCCTCCAGCGACAAGGCCGCTTCGGGCTTCGCGAAGGACTCCCTCATCGGTGTCGCTCTTCCGGCGAAGACCTCCGAGAACTGGGTGCTCGCGGGCAACCTGTTCACCAACGGCCTGAAGGATGCGGGATTCAAGGCGGACGTCCAGTACGCCGGTGCCTCCACCACGGTCGCCGACCAGCAGGCGCAGATCTCCTCCATGGTCACCAAGGGCGCCAAGGTCATCGTGATCGGTGCCACCGACGCCACCCAGCTCGCCACCCAGGTGCAGCAGGCCAAGGACGCCGGCGCGGTGGTCATCGCCTACGACCGCCTCATCACCAACACGAAGAACGTCGACTACTACATCGCGTACGACAACTTCAAGGTCGGCCAGCTCCAGGGCCAGGCTCTCATCGACGGCATGAAGGCCAAGAACCCCAAGGGCCCCTGGAACATCGAGCTGTTCTCCGGTTCCCCGGACGACAACAACTCGAAGGTCTTCTTCAACGGCGCGATGAGCGTGCTGAAGCCGCTGATCGACAAGAAGCAGATCGTCGTCGGCTCCGGCCAGACCGACATCAAGCAGACCGCCACCCAGGCGTGGAAGGCCGAGAACGCCCAGTCCCGCATGGACTCGCTGCTGAACTCGACCTACGCGGGCAAGAAGAAGCTGGACGGCGTCCTCTCCCCGAACGACACCCTGGCCCGCGCGATCCTCACCTCGGTGAAGGGCGCCGGCAAGGCGACCCCGGTCGTCACCGGCCAGGACTCCGAGGTCGAGTCGGTCAAGTCCATCATGAAGGGTGTGCAGTACTCCACCATCAACAAGGACACCCGTAACCTGGTCAAGGAGACCATCGGCATGGTCACCGCCCTCCAGAAGGGCGACAAGCCGACCGTCAACGACACCAAGTCCTACAACAACGGTGTCAAGGTCGTCCCGGCCTACCTGCTCGCCCCGGTCATCGTGACCAAGGCGAACGCGGCCGAGGCCTACGCCAACGACCCGAACCTGGCCCCGCTCACCAAGTAATCCCCTGCGGACCTCCCGCGCCCCGGTGCACCCTCCGGGGCGCGGGAACCCCGCGCCGAGCCGCCGCCCGAGCCACCACCCCCGGCCCGAGCGGCCCCCGGGAACCGCCCCACCGACGGCGGTTCCCCTCAGAACGGCGGACGGCGCCCCGGCCCACCGCGACCCGGACCTGACACCGGATCGCCCCGGGCCCACCGGTCCTCAGCCGAGGGGAGACAGCGCTCCGGACCTGACACCGGACCGCCCGCTCCTGTCGGCAACGCCGCCGAGGAACCGGACCCGCCCGCCCTCCCCGAGAAGCCTTCGTGCTTCTCGGGGAGTTCTGCGTTTCGGTCCCCGGTCCGTCCTCAGGTTCTCAGCTGCTCTGTGCCGCCCCCTCCCTCCCGGGGCCAGTGCGTCAGAGCCGTGTGGAGGGCGTCCACGGCCTTGTGCCAGGACGCCTGGACGTCCCTGTCGGCTCCGAAGGCGCCGGCCGCCTCCAGAACGCAGTAGCCGTGGAAGGTGCTGCGCAAAAGGCGGACGGCGTCGGTGAGGTCGGGCTCGGTGAGGCCGTAGGCGCGGAGCATGCCGTAGGTGATGTCCGCCGTACGGCGCATGGCCGGGGTACCGGCGATCAGGGACTGGTCGACGCGGATCTGGGTGGCCGCGTAACGGCCTGGGTATGCCAGCGCGTAGGCGCGGTAGGCGCCCGCGAAGGCCGCCAGCGCGTCCTTGCCCGCACGGCCCGCGACGGCCTCCGCGACGGTGCCGATGAGCTCGCCGCCCGCCAGCAGCGCGATCCTGGTGCGCAGGTCCTTCAGGCCGCGCACATGCGAGTACAGGCTGGCGTCCTTCACGCCCAGCCGGCGGGCCAGCGCGGACACGGTGACGTTCTCGAAGCCGGACTCGTCGGCCAGATCGGCGGCCGCCGCGACGACCAGGTCGGTGGTGAGGCCGGCGCGGGCCATTCAGGGGTGGTCCCTTCTCTCACGGGAGTCGGATCAATTCTCTTCGGATCAATTCTCCGACGGGAACCGGATCACCGGGACCGGTCACAACGGCATGCCGTGCGCAGGGCCGACAGGGCCGCCCACGCCGCGTCCCGGCGGGTCTCGTCGAACACCTGCGGGGCCATGGAGCCGTCGTGTGCGTACACCACGTGGAACTCGGGGACGTACGACAGGTCGCCCCAGTCCTCGCGCTCATGGGCCCGGGCCAGGGTGCGGCCGCAGGGGCCGCAGGCGATCCACGGGACGAGGAACAGGTCCGGGGTCGGGTGCTCGGGCAGCACGGTGCGCACCGGCATCGGCTGCGCCGCGGTGCCGGTGAGGACGCGCAGCGGCGCGTGGTCGGTCTCGTCGGTGCGGCAGCGCATGATCTCCGCCGCCAACCGGTCCCACACTCCCCACTGCGCCGCCATCACGGCGAGTTCGGCGCGGGTGGGCTCGGCGATGGCCAGTTCCTGTTCCAGCAGCCGTCCCACCAGTACGTCCAGCCCGGCCTCCTGCTCCCCGATGTCCCAGCAGCCCTGCACCCGGTCCACGTCGTCGGGGTCCGGGAGCAGGGCTGCGAGACGGCTCCAGACGGAGCCCTCGTCGATGTACGCCTGGGCTGACAGGTCACTCATGGAGGCCGAGCGTAGCGGGGCAGGACGGCGCCGCGGGCGTCGCCGCCCGGCGCGGGCGGGTCCGGCACGACTTCTGCCGTTTACTCCTCCTTAACCGTGCCGGTCCGGCCGGTTCCGGGCGCCTCCGACTGTGCCTCCGAGTGTGCCTCTATGGTCCTTCCGTCGGATTCCTGGGTGTGCGTCAGTCCGTATCGGTTCGTGTGAGGTCGTGTCAGTCCGTTGTCGGTCCGCGGTCGGTCTGTGGTCAGTCCTCGCGAGTCCGTTTCAGTCCGTCTCCGAGAAGGTGAGTGTGAATTCCGCGGGCCGTGGCCACAGGTGGTACTGGGGGAGCGGGCCCGGGCCGCAGGACTGGGAGCCGATGCCGTGCTGGCCGTGGTCCAGGTTCACCCAGACCTTGTCGCCGGGGGTCAGGTCGGTCAGATGCCTGGCGGCGTCGAGCTGTTCGGAGGTCCAGCGGCGGGCCGTCAGCCAGAACTCCGGGTCTCCCTCGATACGCAGGCCGCCCAGCTCGGCCCAGCGGACATCCGCCCGGGCGCCGTTCTCCTGGGGGCGGACGTACGGCGTCTGGAGCCCGTCCACCGTCGACCGCCAGCGGCCCAGCCGCGACGCCGACCTGGTGTCCGGGTACGCCTCGCCGGGGCCGCCGCCGAACCAGGTCACCTCGTCGGCTCCGGTCAGGGCGAGGCGGATGCCGAGGCGGGGGAGGGGGACGGTCCAGTCGGCGTCCGGTGAGACGGAGACGGTGAGCCGCAGGCGGGTGCCGTCCGACGTCCAGCGGTAGGTCGTCGCCAGGCCCGCCTCCCGGGCCGCCGGGGCCACCCTGGTCCGTACGGTCAGGGCGTCCTCGGTCACCTCCACCGCGTCCAGCCGGTGGCGCATCCGGTGCAGACCGAACGTGCGCCACAGCAGGCCGTACCGGACGTCCGACTGCCAGGCGGCGCCGTCGTCGTTGTCCGTCGTCGCCCGCCAGACGTCCAGACGGAGACCGCTGACGGCCACCGCTCCCAGGGTGCGCAGTGCGCCCGTTCGAGGGTCGAAGGCGGCCGGGCCCAGGGTGATCGCCCCGTCGGTGTGGACGGGTCGTGCCGGTGCCGCGGCGACAGGCGATGGGATGCGGCGAGGGGAGGACGGCGGGAACTGGGCCCAGGCGATCACATGGCCCTGCGGCGCCCAGATGGTGTCCGCGGCGAGCGACGCCCTTACGGTGCAGTGGACTTCGGCGCCCACGGCGGTCGCCGGCGGTGCCGGGAGTTTCACCTGTGCCGTCTCACCGGGGGCGAGGGACGGGACCTGGAGGGGGCCCGACTCCGCGGTCTCGCCGTCCACTTGGTACGACCACTCGAAGGCCAGCGCCGAAAGGTCCGCGAAGTCGTGCTTGTTGGTGATCCGTACGGTGCCGTCGGCCCCGTTCGGGGCGATGGCGACCGGCTCGATCACCTTCGCGTACTCGATCAGCCCGGGGGAGGGCCGCCGGTCCGGGAACAGCAGGCCGTCGCAGACGAAGTTGCCGTCGTGCAGTTCCTCGCCGAAGTCACCGCCGTACGCGAAGCCGTACCGCTCGTCCCGGATGCCGTGGTCGATCCACTCCCAGACGAAGCCGCCCTGGAGACGGTCGTACGACTCGAAGAGCCGCTGGTAGTCGGCGAGTCCGCCGGGTCCGTTGCCCATGGCGTGGGCGTACTCGCAGAGGATGAAGGGGAGTTCGCGGCGGCGGTGCGGTCCCCCGTCCAGGCGTCGGCCGATCCGCTCGACCTCGGCGTGGTCCGCGTACATCCGTGAATAGACGTCGGTGTCCCGGCAGTTGATGTCGCCCTCGTAATGGAGCAGGCGGGAGGGGTCCCGGTCGCGGATCCACTCGGCCATCGCAGTCAGACCGCGCCCGGTGCCGGCCTCGTTGCCGAGGGACCAGATCACCACCGACGGATGGTTCTTGTCCCGTTCGACCATCCGGGCCGTACGGTCGAGCAGTGCGGGGGTCCAGCGGTCGTCGTCGGACGGGTTGTCGCGCCAGCCCTGTTCGGTGAAGCCGTGGGTCTCCAGATCGCACTCGTCGATCACCCACAGGCCGTACTCGTCGCACAGGTCGAGGAAGGCCGGATGCGGCGGATAGTGCGAGGTGCGGACGGCGTTGACGTTGTGCCGTTTCATCAGCAGCACGTCCTCGCGCATGGTCGCGAGATCGAGGGCGCGGCCCCGCTCCGGGTGCCATTCGTGCCGGTTGACGCCCTTGAACAGCACCGGCCTGCCGTTCACCTTGATCAAGCCGTCCGCCAGCTCGACGGTGCGGAAGCCGATGCGCAGCGGGATCCGTTCGCCGCCGGTGGCCAGTTCACCGTCGTAGAGCGCCGGGGTCTCTGCCGTCCAGGGGCGGACCGGGACGGTCACCACCGCGCCCGTGGCGACATCGATGTCCAGCACGGGCACCGTCACCCGCCCCTCGACGTCGGAGTCGACGCGCAGGGTGCCCTCGCCGGTGCGGTGATCGTAGGAGGCGTGCACGAAGAAGTCCGCGACGGCGCCCGGCGGACGGTGCAGCAGGGTGACGTCACGGAAGATGCCGGGCAGCCACCACTGGTCCTGGTCCTCCAGGTACGAGCCCGCCGACCACTGGTGCACACGGACCGCGAGGACATTGCCGGCCGGCTTCAGCAGCGGGCCCACCGCGAACTCGTGCGGAAGCCGCGAGCCCTTGAACCCGCCGAGCTCCGTGCCGTTCAGCCATACCTGGGCGCACGACTCCACACCGTCGAAACGGAGCACCGCCCCGCCCTCCGCGGGCCAGCCGGACGGCAGGTCGAAGACGCGCAGATGGTCGCCGGTCGGGTTCTCGGTCGGCACCCGGGGCGGGTCGACCGGGAAGGGATAGAGGTGATTGGTGTAGATCGGGGAGCCGAAGCGGCCGTCGCCCTGGAGCACCCAGTGGCCGGGGACGGTGACCTCGGGCCAGCCCCCGGCGTCGAAGCCGGGCGCGGCGAACGCGTCGTCCTCGGCATCCGCCGTGGGGGAGACCCGAAGGCGCCAACTGCCGTTCAGCGAGAGCGACTCGGCGTCCGAGGCGGGGTGCCGGGCGCGGGGCGGCAGGGCCCCGTGGCCCGGGGAGACGTCTTCTGTTGAGGTGGCCGTCGTGGTGTCCGTCGTGAGGTCCGTGGTGGTGTCCGTGGTGCCCGCGGTGCGGAATGACATCCGGTCTCCTAGCTCAGCCCTTGATGCCGGTCTGTGCGACGCCCTGGACCAGCCAGCGCTGGAGGAACAGGAACACGAACAGCAGGGGCAGGATCGAGATGGCGGTGGCCATGAAGATCAGGTGGTAGTTGACGGTCTGGTTGGTCATGTACGACGACAGCGCGACCTGGACCGTCCAGGCACTGGGGTCCTGGCCGATCACCAGCGGCCACAGGAAGGCGTTCCAGCCGCTGATGAAGGTGATCGTCGCGATCGCGGCGAAGAAGTTCAGCGAGTTCGGCACGACGACGCGCCAGTACGCCCGCCAGTGGCCGAGTCCGTCCACGCGCGCCGCCTCCTCCAGCTCCCTCGGGAATCCCAGGAAGTACTGCCGGAAGAGGAAGCAGGTGAAACCACTGAACAGCACGGGGATCACCAGTCCGCGGTAGCTGTCCACCCAGCCGAGTGAGGACACCAGCACAAAGCTCGGTACGAAGGTGACGGCGGGCGGCACCATCAGGGTCACCAGAACGGCGTAGAAGATCTTGTTGGCGTGCCGGTAGGGGATGCGCGCGAGGCCGTACCCGGCGAGCGAGCAGACCAGCAGGGTGCCGGCGGTGATCAGCACGGCGACGATCGCGGAGTTGACCATGGAGCGGCCGAACTCGACGGTCGTGTCGTCGAACGGCTCGGTGAGATTGCCCCACTGGATGTCGGTGGGGAAGAACTTCCAGTTCTCGCCGGTGATGTCGCTGTCCTTGGACAGCGCGTTGCGGACGATCAGATAGAAGGGGACCAGGAACAGCAGCGCGGCCACGCCGGTGGCGATATAGAGGCCGGTGCTGCCGAGGAGGGTGCCGCCGTTCTTGTTCAGCGGGCGTTTGCCGCCCGCCCGGGGCGCGGCGTCGCCGGTGCTGCTCATCGGGTGTCCTCGTTCCTTCCGAATCCCATGAACCTGCCCTGGGCGAGGGTCACGATGCAGATCAGCAGGGTGAGGATCACGGCGCCCGCGCTTCCGGCGCCGTAGTCCTGGTTCTGGCCGAGGGCCCGGTAGTACAGCTCGACGAGCGGCGGGCGTCCCCAGGTCGTCTTCGAGAGCAGATTGAAGAACTCGTCGAACGCCTGGTACGCCGCGACGAGCAGCAGCAGGAGCACGGCGGTCGAGGTGGCCCGCAGTTGCGGCAGGGTGATGTAGCGGAAGGTCTGCCAGCCGGGCTTGGCCCCGTCGATGGCGGCGGCCTCGTACAGCTCGTCCGGGATGTTCTGGAGGGCGGCCAGGAAGAGGATCATGTAGAAGCCGGACTGGAGCCACAGCCGCACCGTCACGATGACCAGCCAGTACCAGGGCGGGTCGGGGTTGGCGAGCCAGGCGATGTTGTCGACGCCGAACCAGCCGATCACGGTGTTCGCCAGGCCGAAGCGGACGCCGTTGAAGATGGACATCTTCCACACCAGCGAGGCGGCGACATAGCTGCACGCCGTCGGCAGGAAGAACACCGAGCGGAAGAACGCCCGCATGAACCGCAGCCGGTGCACCAGCATCGCGAGGCCCAGCGACAGCGCCCAGGTGGTCGGCACGATGAACGCGGCGAACACGGTGAACGTCCCGAGCGAGCCGGTGAACCCCGGATCCGTCAGCATCTGGCGGTAGTTGTCGAAGCCGACGAACTTGCTGGGCGTGACCGTGAAGCGGGCTTCGAAGAAGCTCAGCCACACGCTCCAGCCGATCGGTATGTACACGAAGACGGCGAGCCCGATCAGGAACGGGCCGGTGAAGAGCCAGAAGTTCAGCGTGTTGGAGCCGCGCAGTCCCCGAAGTCCCCGCCGCGGCCGGGCGGCATGGCCCTCGGCCGGGGCGGGGCTCGCGAGGCCGCGCGTCGTGGTCGTCGACATGGTCGTGATCCGTCCGTCCGCTCGGTCTCCTCCGGCCTATCCGAAGAGCTTCTTCAGCTCGCGGTTCACGGTCTTGTCGCAGGCGTCGAGCGCGGACTCGGGGTCGCCGCCCTTGCGGACGCAGTTGGCGAACACGTCCTCGGTGGCGGAGATCATGGCCTGGGTCCAGCCGATGTTGTCGAAGTGCCCGTAGTCGCTGAAGAGTTTGACGCCCTCAGCCGGCAGCCCCGACTTCAGCTTGGTGGCCGACTGGGCGATCGAGGTGCGCGGCGGGATGTGGAAGCCGTAGGACAGCGCCCAGTCCTCCTGGTACTTCTTCTGCTCGATCCACAGCCACTTGACGTACTCCTTGGCCAGGTCGGCCTTCTTGCTCTTGGCGTTGACGAACATCGACCAACCGCCGTTGTAGACCGAGGGCTTGCCCGCGTCGGTGACCTTCGGGAAGGCGAAGACTCCGAGGTCGTCGCCGAGCGCCTTCTGCATCTGCGGCATGGCCCACATCCCGCAGAACTGGATGGCGCACAGGCCCTGGCTGATCGCGGACGGGTCCCAGTAGTCGGCCGGGGCGTCGAGCAGCAGATGCCCGCTGGTGAACAGCTTGCGCAGCTTCTTCAGACCTTCGACGACCCCGTCCGTGTGGTACGCGATCTGGTTGTTCGAGTCGAGGGTGTCCGCACCGGCCGCCCAGATCATCGGGGTGATGATCGCGTGCAGGTCGTTCCCGAGGAACAGGCCCTTTACCTTGCCGGTGGTGAGCTTGGCGGCGGCCTCGATCAGCTCGTCGAGCGTGGTGGGCACCTCGACCTTGGCCTTCTCCAGCAGCGAGGGCCGGTAGAAGAAGAACTGCGGGTCGTCGATCATACGGACGCCGTAGATCTTGCCGTCCACCGTATGGGACTGGATGTCCGCCTGGTTGAAGTCGCTCTTGACCGGCTCGATGATGTCGGTGAGATCGGCCACCTGACCGCTCTTGACCAGCTGGATCTGCGGGTGGAACTCGAAGAGGTCCGGCGCGTTGTCGGTGAGCAGCGTCGCGAAGAGCTTGCTCTCGAAGTCCGAGCCCGTGATCCACTGCGTGGTGACGTCCGCCCCGGTGTACGCCTTCGCATAGCGCTTGATCGCCTGTTCGGTGCCGGACTCGCCGTAGGCGTGGAAGTACTGCACCAGCCCCTTGCCCGAACCGCTGCCCCCGCCACGGCCGTTGTTGCTGCCGCAGGCGGCCAGCGAACCGGCTGCGGCCATGCCCGCGGCGGCTCGCAGGAGTGATCGGCGGTCCCAGTTGCTGCTCATTGCCGACATGGTGACGTCCTTGTCTCGAGTACGGCTGCGGCTCCCCGGCTGAGCGCCAGATGGCTCGAAATTGCGGTGCGGTGCCGGACGTTAACCTTCCACTAAGGCTTCGGCAAGGGGTTGGACGAAGTCTGTGCGAAACGTTGTGTGCGGTTCGGAATGACGAACGTTCCTAGTGGGCAACGAAGTTGACGGGGGGTGAGGGCCGCCGGGTCAGGGGGGTGCCGGCGGCCCTCGGTCAGTAGGCTTCAGCGGTGCGCTACGGCGTCACGGAGACGGCGCCCGTCACAGAGACGGCGTTGTACTGCGCTACGGCGTTGTACGGCTGCCGCGCGCGGAGCCGGTCCGCTTGCCGCCGCGCTGCCCCGCCGACTGGAGTGCCCCCTCCAGGGCGAAGGTCGCCGCACCCAGGCACACCGGGTCGGTGGGGATGGGGGACAGGACGATCGCGGTCGAGGCGTACGGCCGTTTGAGCGCATGCCGTCCGACCGCCTCACGCACCTCCTCCAGCAGCGGCTCGCCGAGCGTGGCCGCGACCCAGCTGCTGAGCACCACCACCTCCGGGTTGAGGAGGTTGACCAGGCTGGCGATCCCGGCACCGAGGTAACGGGCTGTGTCTCGCACCACCTTGACGGCCACCGGATCGTCCGCCGCGACCCCGCGGGCCAGCGCGTCGATGGTCGCGGTCTGGTCCTCGGAATGCAGCAGCGGACTGCGCGGGCTCAACTCCCTTAGATTCAGCATGATTCCGGGCGCCCCGACATAGGTCTCCACACAGCCGTGGTTGCCGCAGTGGCACAGCCGCCCGTCGAGCACCAGGGTGGTGTGCCCCCACTCACCGGCACTGTTGCTGACGCCCCGGTGCAGCCCCCCGCCGAGCACCAGCCCGGCGCCCACACCCGTGCCGAGGTTGACCACCACGGCGTCCCCGTGCCCCCGCGCCGCCCCGAACCACAGCTCGGCGACCGCGCAGGCGCGCAGCGGGTTGTCCAGATAGAGGGGATGGGCGATGTGCTCGGTGAGGAGATCCAGCAGGGGCACGTCGTGCCAGTTCCAGTTGGGCGCGTACTCCGCCACGCCCGTGTCGCGGTCCACCTGGCCCGGCACGCTCACCCCGACCCCGAGCACCCGCGAGCCGTCCACCCCGGCCTGGGCGACCACCGAGCCGACGGCCGCGGCGACATGGCCGACGACCTGTTCCGGGCGGCTCTCGCCGGGGCGGATGTCCTCGTCGGCGCGGGCCAGGACGTTGAGCGCGAGGTCGAACAGTTCGACCCTGACGTAGGTCTCCGCGATGTCCACACCGATCAGCGCGCCGCCCGCCGCGTCCACGGCCACCAGACCCCGGGGGCGGCCGCCCGCCGAGTCCTCGAAGCCGACCTCGGTGATCATGTGCAGTTCGATCAGCTCGCCCACCAGAGTGGCCACAGTGGCGAGACTCAGCCCGGTGGCCGCGGCCAACTCCTGGCGGGAGGTGGGGGATTCGGCGATGATCTGGCGCAGTACCTCGTAGCGGTTCGCGGTGCGGATGTCACGTGACGTGCGCTTCACCGAGGTGTGCCCCCATCCCGACAGGCCAGGCCGACCGGGACGACGACACCGGCGCTGGCAAGGCTATGGGCTGCGGGGGACTTTCGACAAGGGGTTAAGAAAGGGGCTTTACGAAGCGTACGGTGGAGATCGACTGTGCTCCGCTCCGTACCGAGCCGGAAGGCCACCGCCGTGACCGAGCGTCCCCGGGCCGTGTTCGCCATGACCGCAGAGAACGTCCCGCAGATCTTCCCACCCGAGGTCCTGGAGCTCCTGCGCTCGTCGCTGGACATCGACCCGGGCTTGGTCTTCCAGCAGGCCGAGGACCTAGTGGATGCGGCCCTCGCGGGGGCTCTCTCCCGCGCCGAGGTACTGGTCACCGGCTGGGGCTGCCCCCGCCTCGACACGGCGGTGCTCGACGCGGCACCCCGGCTGCGGGCGGTGCTGCACGCCGCCGGTTCCGTGAAGGGCTTCACCACGCCCGAGCTGTGGCGGCGCGGCATCACCGTCTCCTCGGCGGCCGACGCCAACGCCGTACCCGTCACGGAGTACACGCTCGCCATGATCCTGCTCGCCGGGAAGGACCTGTTCGCCTTCCGCGACCGGTTCCGCGCCCGCCGCGCCTTCCCCTACGGCGGGATCGTCCCCGGCATCGGCAACTACGGCCGCCGCGTCGGCGTCATCGGCGCGTCTCGCATCGGGCGGCGCCTGATCGAGTTGCTGCGCCCGCACGATCTGCGAGTGAGCCTGGCCGACCCGTACGTCGACGAGGCCGGTGCCGCGGTGCTGGGCGTGGGCCTGCTGCCCCTCGACGACCTGCTGCGCAGCTCGGACATCGTCACTGTGCACGCGCCGGAGACCCCCGAGACCTACCATCTGCTCGGCCGCCGTGAACTGGCGCTGATGCCCGACGGGGCGGTACTGATCAACACGGCGCGCGGGTCTCTGGTGGACCACGACGCGCTGATCGCAGAACTGCGCACCGGCCGCCTCAGCGCCGTGCTGGACGTCACCGACCCCGAACCCCTGCCGCCCGACTCCCCCCTCTTCGACCTGTCCAACGCCTTCCTGACCCCCCACCTGGCGGGCTCCCAGGGCAACGAGGTCGCCCGCCTGGGCCGCACGGTGGCGGAGGAGGCCGGGCGCCTGGCGGCGGGCGCGCCTCTCGAGCACGTGGTGAACCCGGCCACGCTGAGCTGGACGGCGTAACGGGGATTTCGCCCCCGCCGCCCCTTCCCGTTCCCGTCCCTGGGGGCTGCGCCCCCAGACCCCCCTTTCGGCCCTTCGGGCCTCGTCCTCAAACGCCGGAGGGGCTTAATACTTCAGCCCCTCCGGCGTTTGAGGAGCGGGGGGACGGGGGCGGAGCCCCCGTGACGGGACGGGTAGGGGCGGCGGGGGCGAAAAACACCCCCGGCAACGTCGTAGGCTCGGCGGGGCATACCGTGAGGAGTCGTACGACCCACCCCGGAGGAGAACAAGGCATGGGCAGCCGCACCGCACTGGTCGAAGATCTGATGGAGCGGTTCCCGCACGTACCGCGAGAGGCGGTCTTCAAGGAGGACCTACTCCGCGGCGGCGTGGCCTTCGACGCCTCCGCCCTCTCCGACAACGAGGACGGCGAGGTCAAACCGAAGTCGTACTTCATCTTCTCCTTCGACCACGGCACCCTCCCCGAACTCGGCGAGGCAGCCCTGCGGCGCCCCCCGGAGGAGATCATCCTCACCGGCGGCCCCTACGACCTCCGCCGCACAGTGGTCTCCGTACGCGTCAACCCGGCATCGCCGTACCGCGTCGCCGCCGACGACGAGGGCCTGCTCGGCCTGTACCTCGACGGCAAGCGCATCGCCGACGTGGGCGTGCCCCCGATGCCCGAGTACTACCGGCACACCCTGTCCAACGGGAAGTCGGTCATGGAGGTCGCCCCGACCATCCAGTGGGGCTATCTGATCTATCTGACGGTCTTCCGCGTCTGCCAGTACTTCGGTGCCAAGGAGGAATGCCAGTACTGCGACATCAACCACAACTGGCGCCAGCACAAGGCCGCCGGCCGGCCCTACACCGGGGTGAAGGACGTCGAGGAGATCCTGGAGGCCCTGGAGATCATCGACCGGTACGACACCGCGAAGGCGTCCACCGCCTACACCCTCACCGGCGGCGCGATCACCAAGACGGTGGCGGGACGCGACGAGGCGGACTTCTACGGGCAGTACGCCAAGGCCATCGAGGAGCGCTTCCCCGGCCGCTGGATCGGCAAGGTCGTCGCCCAGGCACTGCCGAAGGACGACGTACAGCGCTTCAAGGACTACGGCGTGCAGATCTACCACCCCAACTACGAGGTGTGGGACCGGCGGCTGTTCGAGCTGTACTGCCCCGGCAAGGAGCGCTACGTCGGCCGCGACGAATGGCACAAGCGGATCCTCGACTCGGCGGACGTCTTCGGCGCGCGCAATGTCATCCCCAACTTCGTGGCGGGCGTGGAGATGGCGGAGCCGTTCGGCTTCACCACGGTCGACGAGGCGATCGCGTCCACCACCGAGGGCCTGCGCTTCTTCATGTCGCAGGGCATCACGCCCCGCTTCACCACCTGGTGCCCCGAGCCCACCACCCCGCTCGGCAAGGCCAACCCGCAGGGTGCGCCGCTGGAGTACCACATCCGCCTGCTGGAGGCGTACCGAGCGACGATGGACGAGTTCGGTCTCTCCTCCCCTCCCGGCTACGGCCCTCCCGGCCCCGGCCGCGCCGTGTTCTCCGTGAGCTCCTTCATGGACAGCCTCCCGGCCCAGGAGGAGGCGGCGCTCCAGGCCTGAACCGGCCGGAACCGGCCATCCGAGGCAGGAACGGTCAGGAACGGGCGGGAACGGGCAGGCTCCGACCCGCCCCAACTCACCAGCAACACCAGTCCCATTGACGCGCCGACAAAATCATGGGAATACGGTGAGTCGGAACACCGTCGCCGTCCGTACCACACACGAAAGCCGTGGGGTACGGGCGGTCACCGGCCGGTGACCGGCGGTGGGGCGGCGGAGCGCGACCCGTCGTACCACCGGCGGCAGCCGGATCGGGGAACGCCGCTTGTCAGTTGTGCACGTGGCGTGAAAAGCTCGGACACTGCGGCGAGGTTCCCCGCAACTCCATTGCCAATAAGGCGAGTTGACCTCGCCTGCTGATGCAGGAGACCCATGCCCGACCTGCCGACCCCCGAGGACGCGACAGAGGAAGCGCTGTTCTCCGAGTACTGGGACGCGGTCCTCTCGTACGCCGACCTGTGCACGGCCGGCTCCAGCGCGGCCAACCAGCTGGCCACCGAGGCGTTCACGCTCGGCATGCGTGAGGCCCGTGCCGCCGGGACCGGATCCGCCCGGGGCAGCGGCCGCCGTGCCTCCCGGCTGCCGATGATCCCGCTGCTGCTCACCGCCGTACGCAACACGGCCGCGGCATGGGAGGAGGAGGGCCATGGCCATCGCCTCGATCCGGATCTGCGGCTGTGGCTCAACTCCGAGAAGGCGGCGCGCTATCTGAGCCCGCCCCTCCAACGGCCCATCGCCCTGCGGGGACTGCGCGACATGCAGGAGGCGGACGCCGAACTGCTGTGGCTGGCCGAGGTGGAGGCAATGCCGCTGCCCGCCGTCACCCGCCGCCTCGGTCTCGACCCGGCCGCCGCCGACCGTGAACTCGAGCAGGTGCGCGGCCTGTTCAGGGACCGCTGCCACCGTAACCACCTCGACACCCCGATGGACGCGCAATGCCGTAGCTACGCGCGTCTGCTCGACGCCGTCACCCGCTCGCCCTCCGCCGAAGCCCCCGTCGACCTCTCCAGGCACCTCGCCACCTGTGTGCAGTGCGCCGAGGCCGCCGCGTGCCTGCGGCTGCACGGCGGCACGCTTCCCGCGGCCCTCGCGGGCGGCGTCATCGGCTGGGGCGGGCTCGCCTATCTGGAACGCCGTCGCCGCGCCGCCGAGGTGCGCCGGGGCGGCCGTCCGCCGGCCGTGGACCCCGAGACCGGCGAGCCGAAGAACGGCGAGAGCCATGCCCGCGTGGTGCGCAACTCGCTGCTCGGGGCGGCCGTTGCGCTCTCCTTGGTGGCGCTCGCCGTGTCGATGGCGCCGTTCGGCGGCTCGGGCTCCGGCTCCGACGACACCGCGGCCGCCGACTCCGAGCAGCGCTCGGTCGCCGACTCCGCCGCCGCGACCCCGTCCGTGAGTGCGCGACCCACCGGCCAGGCGGCGTCCCGCACCGCCTCGCCCTCCGTGACCGGTACGGCAAGTACAAGCCACGGCACCAAGACCCACCCCGACCCCGAGCCGCAGGGCACCTCGTCCTCCACCGCGCACGGCACCGACCCCACTACGACCAGGAGCGCGCCGGCCACCTGCAGCGCCGAGTACCGCCTGGACAGCCAGTGGACCGACGGCTTCCAGGCCACCGTCACCGTCACCACAAGCAGCCCGCTCACCGACTGGACGGTCGCCTGGACCTTCCGGGACGGCCAGCGGGTCGGCCAGATGTGGGACGCCGAGGTCGCCCAGAACGGCTCCCGGGTGACCGCCTCCGCCGCCGACTACAACAAGACGGTCACCGCAGGCGGCACCCTCAGCTTCGGTTTCCTCGGGACCTGGGACGGCGGAAACTCGGCCCCGCACGACATCACCCTCAACGGGAACCGCTGCACGACGGGGTGAGGCCCGGTGCGTCCGCCGGGGCCGCCGGGTCGGTGGACGACCGTCAGTGCGCTCGCTAGTCGAACTCCGGAATCACGGCAGGCAGTTCACTCGCCTGCCTGGCGGCGGACAGACTCGGTTGTCGTTGTGCGCGGGGCTGTTCGTGCTGTATGTGGGGCCGGTCGTGCTGTACGTGGATGTGCTGCGCGTGGCCCGGTTGTGCCGCGCGCCGACCGTTGATGGTCCTGCTCGGTCAATTGCCGCCCGATGATGCGGACCTGAAGTCCGACGGCGGATCAACTCGCCTTACTATGGTGATCACTTGACTGCCACGCCCACCCCTGGAGTTCGCCATGTCAGCGTCGGGGAACGACAGCACGCCACCTGTGATCGACACCAGCAGGCCGCATCCGGCACGGATGTACGACTGGTTCCTGGGCGGCAAGGACAACTATCCGGTGGACGAGGCGATGGGCTGCCAGGTGCTCGCCGTCGAGCCGAGCGCTCCGCTGATCGCGAAAGTCAACCGCGCCTTCATGCGCCGCGCGACCCGCTGGGCCGCCGACCAGGGGATCCGGCAGTTCCTGGACATCGGCACAGGGATCCCCACGGAGCCGAATCTGCACCAGGTCGCCCAGCGCGTCGCTCCGGAGTCGCGGGTCGTGTACGTGGACAACGACCCCATCGTCCTCGCCCACGCCGCGGCCCTGCTCCGCGGCTCTTCCGAGGGCGCCCTCGACTACATACAGGCCCACGCGCAGGACACCGCCACCATCCTCGAACGGGCGGCGAAGACCCTGGACTTCGACCGCCCCGTCGCGCTCTCCCTGGTCGCCCTGCTGCACTTCCTGACCGACGACGACGGCGCCCACGACGTGGTCGAACACCTCCTCGCCGCCCTCGCCCCCGGCAGCTGCCTCACCATCTCCCACATCACTGCGGACTTCCTGCCGGACCAGGCCGAGCAGGTCAGCGGCATGTACAACGCCAACGCGATCCACCTGACCCCCCGCACCAAGGCCGAGTTCGCCCGCTTCTTCGAGGGCCTGGACTTCGTTGAACCGGGCATCTCCCCGGCGCAGGCATGGCGTCCGGAGCTGGGCGAGCCGGTCCCCGGCCAGGAGGACATCGTGACGGGGAACTACGTGGCGGTGGCGCGTAAGCCGTGAGGCCGAGGTGAGTGTCCAGGACATCGTCGGCCCCGGCAGCGTGGTCGCCACCGACTGGCACCCCGAACTGGGCGAACCGGTCGCCGGGCAGGACGGCTTCATCGTGGGGTGCCACGCGGCGGCGGCGCGTGAGCCGTAAGCCGTGATCCGTTGCAGGGGGCAGGCCCCTGCAACGCCCTGCGCTCACTCGCCCATCGGGGGCCGCCCATGCGTGGCTCCCGGCGCCCTCCGCCGTCGGCGCACCCGGCCGTCTCCAGCCACTCCTCGCTCAGGACACCGTCCTCGACCGCGTCGTGCAGCCACGCGGCGGTGAGCTCTGTCTGCGCATACGTTGTCCAGGCCGGGTACGAGGCCCTCGAAGGCGTCCGTCCTTGGTGCTGGCTTGCGGCGGTCGGCGTGCGATGCCAAAATGATCAAAATGATCAAGCTGGATGATGTAGCCCGCGCGTCCGGCGTGTCCATCTCGACCGTCTCCCGAGCACTGTCCGAGCCCGAGCGCGTCGCCGAGCCGACCCGCCGTCGCATCTACGCCGCTGTCCGTGAGCTCGGCTACCGGCCCAACCGGGCCGCCAGTCTGCTGCGGTCCGGACGCACGGGGTCGCTCGGTCTTCTGGTGCCGGACCTGGAGAACCCGTACTTCGCCTCCCTGACCAAGGGCGTCCAGGCGCGTGCCCAGGAGGCCGGGATGGCGGTGCTGGTCGCCGACTCCGACGAGAACCTGCGGCGCGAGACCGACCTGGTGGGCCAGCTCGCCCAGCAGACCGACGGAGTGCTGGTCGCCTCTCCGCGGATCCTTGACCTCGACGTCGCCGCCCTGGACGGCACGCCGAGCATCCTCATCAACGCCGAGGCTCCCGGCCTCCCCTCGGTGTCCGTGGACTACGCCGACGCGACGATGCAGGCCGTCGCCCACCTGCACGCTCTGGGTCACCGACGCATCGCGTACGTAGGCGGACCTGCCGGCTCGAGCGCGGACGCGCGCCGCAGGGAGGGCCTGACGCAGGCCGGCGAACGGTTCAGCGACGTCCAGATCGTCGATCTGGGGGCGTTCAGCCCGCGGGTCGAGGGCGGCGAGGCCGCCGCCGACCTTGCCGTCGGGTCCGGTGCGACCGGCATCATCGCGTTCAACGACCTGGTGGCCGTGGGACTGCTGGCGATGCTCGCGCGGCGCGGCATCGCCGTCCCGGACCGGTTGAGCGTCGTCGGCTACGACGACATCCTGGTCTCCCGGCTGGCGACGCCCACGCTGACGACGATGCGCGTCGACATCCGTGGTGTCGGCGAGGCGGCGGTGCAGATGTTCGTCGACCTGACCACGCGGCGTCCCAAAACGCGCGCCGGCGCCGCCGACGAGCGTCGGACGATGCCCACCCGGCTGGTCGTCCGGGAGTCGACCGCAGCGCCGGTGCAGCGCGGCTGAGCGGCCCTTTTTGCGTCGGCCCGGCGGTCGGTGCCCGGGCCGGCCGTCGTCCCGTACCTCCTGACGACGACGTCCGTCCGGCGGCGGAGACCCGGGCCTGAGCGCTCCGCTGAAAGTGCCGCGATGTGCCGTCTGTCGTCTGCGGCGCCATCGTGGCTGGTCGCGCAGTTCCCCGCGCCCCTTCAGGGCGCTGCCGAACCGCAGCGGACTTCGCCCGACCTGCTTAGGCCCTGTCGTCACATTCCCGCCTGCCCTGCGACGTCTGGCACGCTCCCCCAAGCTCTTCGAGCACGGGGCACCCCCACCCCCGAGCTCTCGACTTCGCTCGAGCAGGGGGACCCCCCATGACGCCGCAGGGCCCGCCCTGCGGGCGGACGGCGGGGATGTGACGACAGGGCTGAGGACCCATGCCGGGCGGGCCCAAGGTCCCGCTCCACTCGGCCCCCATGGACCCGTTACACGCGGCCCGGGGAGGTCTATGGTCACATCAATGCGAACGTTCGCATAGTGCTTGAGCAGGCATGATGCTGGTTGGCGTACAAACGTATGCAGAAATCCACCACCACGCCTGGCCCCGGATCGACATCGTGGGAGATGGACAGATGGCTGTCAGCAGCGGAGCCGACGCCCGGGCGGGTGTCGCCCCCGAAGGGATCGTGCCGTGGGCGGGTGTGCCCCTCGAGGACGGTGACGTCCGCCTCGTCTCGACCCCGGACGGTCTGACCGCCGTCGAGATCCACGCGCCCGCCGCCGAGGCACGCGTGTATCTGCAGGGCGCCCACATCGCCGGGTGGACTCCCCGCGAGCAGGCCCCCGTGCTGTGGATGGGGCCGTCGACCGCCTTCTCACCCGGCGTGGCGCTGCGCGGCGGGGTGCCGGTCTGCGCACCGTGGTTCGGTTCCGGCCCCGACGGCACGCGTCAGCCGAACCATGGCTGGGCTCGCCTGCGCACCTGGGACCTGGCCGAGGTGCGGGCCGCCGCGGACGGCGGCGTCGACCTCGTACTGGCGCTGCCGGCGGACCGGCCGGACGCCGACTCGACGCCGGCCGGCCTGTCGCTGCGCCTCGACCTGCACGTCGGCGCGGACCTGACCATGGTGCTCACGGCGACCAACACCTCCGATCGCGCTGTCACGCCGGAGCTCGCCCTGCACGCGTACTGGTCCGTCGAGGCCAGGCGGACCACGCTCGGCGGGCTGGACGACGTCGCGTTCCTGGACCGCGTCCAGGGCGGCGAGCAGACGGCATCGCCGTTCCCCGGCATCGAGGGGCAGACGATCGACCGCGTCTACCCCATGCCGGCGCACATCACGGTGCACGATCCGGGGCACGGGCGCACGATCGAGCTCACCTCCGCCGATGCGCCGCAGGCCGTGGTGTGGAACCCGGGGATCGAGGGCTGCGCGAGCGCGTCGGATCTCGGCGCCGACGACTGGCAGCACTTCCTGTGCGTCGAGGCGGCACGAGTCCGCGGCCAGGCGCCCACGCTGGAGCCGGGGGCCGAGGCGACGCTCACCCTGACGGCCGCCGTCCGGCAGGAGCCGCTGCCCCGGCTGAGTGACGAGCTCGTCACGGTGCCGGACCTGCCGACCCGGATCATCCAGTTCGGTGAGGGCAACTTCCTTCGGGCCTTCGTCGACTGGCAGGTGCACAAGCTCAACGAGCGCACCGACTTCAACGGCGGGGTCGCGGTCGTCCAGCCGCTCCCCGTGGGCCTGGTCGCCGACCTGGAGCAGCAGGACCGGCTGTACACGGTGCAACTGCAGGGCCTGCACGACGGCGCCGAAGTCAGGAGCCGCGAGGTCATCACGGCCCTGACCACGACCGTCGATCCCTACCGGCAGTGGGACACCTTCCTCGCCCTCGCCGAGGACCCCGAGACGCGGGTCATCGTCTCCAACACGACCGAGGCCGGCATCGCGGTCGACCCGCGCGACACCGCCGAGACCACGGTGCCGCGCGGATTCCCGGCCAAGCTGACCCGGTTGCTCCAGCGCCGCCACGAGGCCGGCCTGCCCGGGTTCGTCATCATCCCGTGCGAGCTGATCGACGACAACGGCCGGCAGCTGTGCGAGGCCGTCCTGACGTGCGCCCGCGCGTTCGGGCTGCCCGAGGAGTTCATCGCCTGGGTCGAGCGGGAGAACACCTTCTGCTCCAGCCTGGTCGACCGCATCGTTCCCGGGTTCCCGGCGGACGACGCGCCGGGTGTCTGGCGGGAGCTGGGCTATGAGGACCGGCTGCTCGTCAGCGCCGAGCCCTTCATGCTGTGGGTCATCCAGGGCCCGGCATGGCTCGATGAGGTGCTGCCGCTGCGGACGGCGGGCCTCGGTGTCGTCATCACCGATGACCTGCAGCCCTATCACGACCGCAAGGTGTTCCTGCTCAACGGCCCCCACACGACGATGTCGTCGCTGGCGCGCAACGCCGGCCTGGCGACCGTCGGCGACGTGATGGCCGACGACCTGTTCCGGGACTTCCTCCGCGCCGAGATGTACGACGAGATCTTCCCCACCATCGACCTCCCCGAGGAGGAGCTGCGGGCGTTCGCCGACCAGGTGGAAGAACGGTTCCGCAACCCGTTCGTGCGCCACTCGCTGGATTCGATCGCGCTCAACGCGGTCTCGAAGTTCGCCGCGCGGCTGCTGCCCGTCGTCAACGCCCACGCCGACCGCGGCGGCCCGCTGCCCCGCCGGATCGTGCTGACCCTCGCGGCGCTGCTGTGGACCTACTCCGGCAAGGCCCCGGCGGCTCCGGTCGACGCCGAGGAGACGATCGCGCGGTTCGCCGGCGTCCTGGAGCCGGGCGGCGTCGAACGTGCCCTGGGCGACCAGGAGACCTGGGGCCAGGACCTCACCCGGGTTCCCGGGCTGCTCGACCTGGTCCGCGCCGACCTCGAGCGGCTCCAGACCGACGGCGTGCTCGCACTCGTTGGCGAGCTGCGTGGCTCCGAGAGCTCCACGGAAGGACGTCGACATGGCTGACGCACTGGTGCTGCACCCCACCGACACGGTCGCCGTCGCCGTGCGCGCCGTACGCGCCGGGCAGACCCTCACGCTGGGCGGCGATCCGGGATCCACGGTGCGTGTCACCGTAGTTGAGGACATCGCACCGGGTCACAAGATCGCCCTCACCGCCGTCCCCGAGGGCACGGACGTCGTCAAGTACGGGCTCCCCATCGGGCGTACGACGACGGACATCCCCGCAGGCGCGTGGATCCACTCCCACAACCTCCGCACCAACCTCGGATCCGACCTCGCCTACCGGTTCGACCCGACGCCGCACCGCACCGCGCCCGGGTCGAGCGCCCGGACGTTCCGGGGATACCGGCGCGCCCACGGCCTGGTCGGCATCCGCAACGACCTGTACGTCGTGCCGACGGTCGGCTGCATCAACGCCCTGTGCGAGGGCATCCTGCGCGACTTCGACGCGGCGCACCCCGAGGGTCAGCCGTTCGACTCCGCGATCGTCATGCGGCACCCCTACGGCTGCTCGCAGCTCGGTGGGGACCTGGACATGACGCGCCGGATCCTTCAGGACATCGTCCGGCACCCCAACGCCGGGGGCGTCCTGGTCGTCGGGCTGGGTTGCGAGAACAACCAGCTCGATGAACTTCGTGCGGGGCTCGGCGACCACGACCCTGCTCGCGTGCGGTTCATGGTCGCCCAGGACGTCGACGACGAGTACGAGACCGGGGTCCGACTGCTCGGGGAGCTGCGCGAGGCGGCGCTCGGCGACCGGCGCGAGGAGGTCCCGATCTCCGAGCTGCGCGTCGGGGTCAAGTGCGGAGGGTCCGACGGCTTCTCCGGGATCAGCGCCAACCCCCTGATCGGACGTTTCACCGACTGGCTCGTCTCGCACGGCGGTTCAGTGGTGCTCACCGAGGTGCCCGAGATGTTCGGTGCCGAGACCGTGCTGATGTCCCGGGCCCGCGACGCCGAGGTCTTCCACGAGATCGTCGGCCTGATCAACGACTTCAAGGACTACTTCCGGCGCTACGACCAGCCGATCTACGAGAACCCGTCCCCTGGCAACAAGGCGGGCGGCATCACGACGCTCGAGGAGAAGTCGCTGGGCTGCACCCAGAAGGCCGGCACCGCCGAGGTGCAGGACGTGCTGGCCTACGGCGCCACCGTCCGTCGGCCCGGGCTCTCGCTGCTGCAAGGCCCGGGCAACGACCTGGTGTCGTCGTCCGCGCTCGCGTCCGCGGGCTGCCAGCTGGTGCTGTTCTCCACCGGGCGCGGCACGCCCTTCGGCACCTACGTGCCCACGCTGAAGATCGCGTCGAACACGCCGCTGGCCCAGCGCAAGGCCCGATGGATCGACTTCGACGGCGGGCGCACCCTGGCCGAGCCGATGGATCAGGTCCTCGACGACTTCGTCGAGCTCGTCTCAGCCGTCGTCGACGGTGCCCCGACCCGTAACGAGAAGTACGGCATGCAGGAGATCGCGATCTTCAAGGACGGCGTGACCGAATGAGGCACCCCGGCGCGCGATGAACGGCGCTGTCTCGGGCGCCGGTGACGCCGGGCGCCGACGCAGCAGTTTCCCCATCCAGACACAAGGCGAGCAAGCAGGAGAAACAACGATGTTTCTGGACGATGACTTCCTTCTGACCACCGGCACCGCGAAGACGCTGTTCCACGAGTACGCGAAGCCGCTGCCGATCATCGACTACCACTGTCACCTCAATCCGTCCGAGATCGCCGAGGACGAGAACTTCTCCGGCATCGTGGAGGCATGGCTCGGGGGTGACGACTACGGCGACCACTACAAGTGGCGTCTGATGCGCGCGAACGGCGTCGACGAGGAGCTGGTGACCGGCCACGCGGACGACTGGGAGAAGTTCCAGGCGTTCGCGGGGGCCATCGAGAAGGCCGTCGGCAACCCCGTCTATCAGTGGACCCACCTGGAGCTGCGCAGGATCTTCGGGATCGAGACCGACCTCAATCGAAGCACCGCGCGGGCGATCTTCGACCGCACGAATGAGCTGCTGGCCACCCCGGAGTTCTCCCGGCGCGGCCTCATACGGAAGTTCGGCGTCGAGGTCGTCTGCACCACCGACGACCCCGCCGACGACCTGCACTTCCACCGTGAGCTGGCGGCCGACAAGACCGTCGAGGTCATCCCCGCGATGCGCCCGGACAAGGCGCTCAACATCGACAAGGACGGCTACGGGGCCTGGGTGGACCACCTGGAGGAGGCCGTCGGCCACCCGGTGTCGGGGTTCACGGGGCTCACCGACGCCCTCGCCGAGCGGGTCGACCACTTCCACGAGATGGGCGGGCGGTTGTCCGACCACGCCGTCGACGTCGTCACCTACGACGAGGCGAGCCCGGCGCAGCTCGACGCGATCACGGACAAGGCGCGCCTCGGACAGTCCCTGTCCGCGCTCGAGGTCTCGCAGTACCGGACCGGGCTCCTCAAGAGCCTGATGCGGATCTACCACGACCACGACTGGACGATGCAGATCCACCTCCGCGCGGCCCGGAACCTCAACTCGGCGATGTTCGCGGTGCACGGTGCCGACACCGGCTACGACGCGATGTGGGACCGCCCGATGGTGGAGCCGCTGACGCGCCTGCTCGACTCCGCGCAGACCGCCGGCGTCGTGCCCAAGACGATCATCTACTCCCTCAACCCCAACGACTGGCTGCCGATCGCCACGGCGTTCGGTTGCTTCCAGGGCGGCACGGTCCAGAAGTTCCAGCTCGGCAACGCGTGGTGGTTCGACGACACCCGCTCGGGCATCCGCCGCCAGCTGGAGACCCAGGCGGAGCAGTCCCTCCTGGGCAACTTCGTCGGGATGACGACCGACTCGCGGTCGTTCCTGTCCTACCCGCGCCACGAGTTCTTCCGCCGCATCCTGTGCGAGCTGGTCGGCGAGTGGGTGGAGCGCGGCGAGGCCACCGGCGACATCGAGGCGCTCGGACGCCTGGTCGCCGACGTCTCGTACCACAACGCAAAGGCAATCTTCGCCGCCTGAGTCCCCCGACCGGATACACCGGGCCCCCCGTCCGCGGTGACCCGCACACAGGTCGCCGCCGACCGGCGTACGCCGAGACGGGTCACGGACGTCCGGCGACTCGGCAATCAACAGAACGGCCTGCCGCATACCGCACGTGGCGCGATGAGATTCCACGCGTCCCGATGCGCTTCTGCGGCACCGGCGCGGATTCACGCAATTCATTCTCCTTGGCTGAGAACGGTCTTGCCGAACCGCACCCGACATTGGTGTCAGCAAAAAATACAAGCGGAGATGATGGGCAATGGCAACGGAGACAAGCCCAGACCCGAGTGGCTTGGCGGCCTCGCCGCCGGACGGTGACAGAGCGGTCGCTCTCAAGAACCCCAAGAGCGGGGAGATCGAGACCAAAGAAAAGGCCCTGTACGGCTTCGGCGACTTCGGCAACGGCTTCATGTTCGACCTGGGCCAGAGCTACCTGACGAAGTTCTGGATCGACGAGAACGGGATCGGCGCAGGCGTCGTCGCCCTGATCTTCTCCCTCACGAAGGTCTTCGACGCGTTCATGGATCCGCTGGCCGCCAGCTGGATCGACTCCCGGAAGATCGGCAAGCGGGGCAAGTTCCGTCCGGTCATGATGGGCGGGGCCGTCGCCCTCGCCGTCCTGACGGTGGTCACCTTCACGATGCCCGACCTCTCCATGGGCTGGAAGATCACGTGGGCCGCCGGCAGCTATGCGCTCTGGGGCGTCGTCTACGCGTTCACCAACAACCCGTACCAGTCCATGGCGTCGGTCATGACGCGCGGCGTCGAGGACAGGGCCTTCCTGGCGTCGAGCCGGCAGGTGGGATCGCTGGGCGCCCAGTGGATCACGGGCTTCGCCTTCATCCCGATCCTCACCTGGCTCGGCATGACCCACAGCTCCTGGGCGTTGACGTCGCTCGTGATGGCCGGCGTCGGCGTCATCGGGTTCTACATCTGCTACAAGAGCTCGCACGAGCGGGTCCAGGTCAACCGCTCCGTCGGGTACCAGCGCAACTCGGCCAAGGACTACGCGAAGGTCGTCTTCACCAACCGACCGCTCCTCGGCCTTGTGCTGATGACGCTGTTCCTCATCTCCGCGATGAACGTGAACAACATGATGATGGTGTTCTTCGCGCAGTACAACCTCGGCAGCATGGGCCTGCAGCCGAAGATCAACCTCATCATGATCGGCGTGTCCGCACTGACCGTCCTGCTCATCCCGAAGATGGTGAAGCGCTGGGGCAAGAAGAAGCTCGCGATCGTCGGGTGCACCGTCGGCGCGTGCGCGAACCTCCTGAACTTCATCCTCCCCACCCACCTGTGGTCCTTCATCGTCCTGGTGACGATCGGCTACG
This sequence comes from Streptomyces sp. YIM S03343, assembly GCF_054729195.1. Lineage (NCBI taxonomy): Bacteria > Bacillati > Actinomycetota > Actinomycetes > Kitasatosporales > Streptomycetaceae > Streptomyces > Streptomyces sp. YIM S03343. The sequence goes on along the minus strand of NZ_JBPUKX010000001.1, from coordinate 1,894,779 downwards.
TCGGCCTTGCCATCCCGAACGGCGTCACCTGGGCATTCGTGTCCGATACGATCGACTACTCGGAATGGCACACCGGGGTCCGCAAAGAGACGATGGTCTCGGCGGCCTTCAACTTCTCGCGGAAGATCGCGCAGTCGCTGGCGGCGCTGATCGGCGCCGGGATGCTCTCGCTGACCGGGTACGTCGCCAACAAGGATGACCAGTCGTCCGGGACGCTGAGCGGGATCAAGAGCGTCATGACGCTCTACCCGGCGATCGCGCTGGTCGTCGGCGGGATCGTCCTCGCCTTCGTCTACAACCTCACGGACGACAAGTTCAAGGCGATCGCGGCCGACCTCGAGGCCGGCCGCTGGGAGCACGGCGTGATCGGCGCCGACCAGTCCGCGCAAGCTGTTGACGGCGACGAGTCGACGGAGCACTGACCCCAGGCAGCCGCGGTGTGGTCAGCCGTCAGGCCGGCGGCCGCTCTCGATCAACCACCACCGGCCGGGGCGCCTTTGACGTTCGGGCGGGAAATCCGGTGGCGCCGGTGTCCGTGTCGTCGTATGGTCTGCCGCGTGATCGAGCAGCGGCTGTAGCCGCTGTGCCGGAGCCGAGTAGCAGGAGGTGTGACCGATGACTGTCTTTGCGATGGGCGCTGCCCGCATCCAGACGTTCGTCCGATCCACCTCCGTGGCTCCCGGCTGACCACTTCGACTTCGCGCACACCGCGCGCTGCCGGGGCTGCCCTTCCGAAGGGTTCCTCCGTTGTCTTTCGCTTCACTTCAGGTTTCATCCGCTTCGTCGTACCCTCTCGTCCCCTACGGCTGGGACGCCGACTGGGCCGCCGAGTTCGCCCCGTACGGCGAGCAGGGCCTCCTGCCCGGTCGTGTCGTGCGTGTCGACCGCGGGCAGTGCGACCTCGTCACCGCCGACGGCGTGGTGCGCGCCGACACCGAGTTCGTCGTGCCCCGCGACCCCATGAAGGTCGTGTGCACGGGCGACTGGGCTGCCGTCGATCTGTCCGGGGCCGACCCGCGGTACGTACGAGCGCTGCTGCCGCGCCGTACCGCCTTCGTACGCTCCACCTCCTCCAAGCGGTCCGAGGGACAGATCCTCGCCGCCAACGTCGACCACGCGATCGTCGCCGTGTCGCTGGCCGTCGAGCTCGACCTCGGTCGTGTCGAGCGCTTCCTCGCCCTCGCCTGGGAGTCCGGGGCACAGCCAGCGGTCGTGCTGACCAAGGCCGACCTGGTGCCCGACGCGGCGACGCTGGCGTACCTGGTCCAAGATGTCGAGGCGACCGCGCCCGGGGTGCCCGTGCTCACCGTCAGCGCGCTGCACGACGACGGCCTCGACGTCCTCACCGCCGTGGTCGGCGGCGGTACCTCCGTCCTGCTCGGGCAGTCCGGCGCGGGCAAGTCGACGCTCGCCAACGCGCTGGTCGGTGAGGACGTCATGTCCGTCCACACCGTGCGTGACATGGACGGGAAGGGACGGCACACCACGACCACCCGCAACCTCCTCCTGCTGCCCGGCGGGGGAGTGCTCATCGACACCCCCGGGCTGCGCGGCGTCGGGCTGTGGGACGCCGAGGCGGGCGTGGGGCAGGTGTTCGCCGAGATCGAGGAACTGGCGGAGAGCTGCCGCTTCCACGACTGTGCCCACGAGAGTGAGCCGGGGTGCGCGGTGCTCGCCGCCGTTGCCTCCGGCGGGTTGGCGGAACGGCGGCTGGCCAGTTATCGCAAGCTGCTGCGGGAGAACCAGTGGATCGTCGCCAAGACGGACGCGCGGGTTCGGGCCGAACTGCGGCGGGAGTGGCGGCGGAAGGGGCAGGAGGGGCGGGCTCTGGGCGAGGCGAAGCGCGGGCTGCGGGGCCGCTGACACTTGGTCTCGGCAAGGGCTCCTCGGCTTCGCCTTCGGAGCCTTTCGTTCCCACCCGCACCGCCCGTGCGGGAAGCGTTGCCGGGTGCGGGTGGCCCCGTGGGGGTTGCCCGCACCCGGCGGCTGCCGGGTGTGGGGTGGGTGCGCGCGGCCGGGGAGCTGCGATAACCGGTTTCAGGACCGGCCGTCCGCGTGCTTTTGTGGGCCATGCTCTCCACCGACCGGCTGCTCGCCTTCGCGGCGATGTCGTTCCTGCTGATCGTGATACCGGGACCGAGCGTCCTGTTCGTGATCGGACGTGCCCTCGCCCAGGGCCGGCGGGCCGCGCTGACCACCGTGCTCGGGAACACGCTGGGCGCGTACGTCCTCGTCGTGGCCGTCGCGCTCGGCGTCGGGCAGATCGTGGAGCGCTCGGTGCCGGTGTTCACCGTGCTGAAGCTCGCCGGAGCCGCCTATCTGGTGTACCTGGGCGTCAAGGCGGTGCGGCGGCGCGGTGCGCTGAGCGCCGTGTTCCAGGGCGGGGAGAGCGTCGCGCACGGGGGACTGCGGACCCTGGGCGAGGGGTTCGCGGTCGGGGTGACCAACCCCAAGACGATCGTGTTCTTCGCCGCCGTACTGCCCCAGTTCGTCGACCGGGACGGCGGGCACATCACCTGGCAGATGCTGCTGCTCGGGCTGGTCTTCAACGCCATCGCCCTGGTCTCCGACGGAGTGTGGGGCCTGACCGCCGCCACCGCCCGCGACTGGTTCGCCCGCTCCCCGCGCCGTCTCGCGGCCGTCGGCGGCATCGGCGGCCTCACCATGATCGGCCTCGGCGTCACCGTCGCGGTGACCGGCCGCAGGGACTGACACCCGGAGACAAGTCGACACTTTCACCCGGGAGGGGGGTCGCGGGTGACGTTGTGCGCCCCCCGCCGTTCTCCATGTCGCTGCCACTTCGGTGGCTTTGACCTGCGATGAAGAACGGATTTTCATGATCGGGGCTGGTTCATGAGCAGGACCCGGCGCATGCTCGCCGGACTGCTCTTCCTCACCCTCGCGGCCCCCGCCGCGCACACCGCCACCGCACACGCCGCACCGGCCGACACCACACCGGCGTACATCGTGGCCGCCCGCCCGGCCGTGCCCGACGGCACCGGCGGGTCCGAGGCCGCGCACGTCCCCGTGTGGACCGGCAGCTGGGAAGCCGCCGTCTCCGGTGCGGGCGCGCTGCCGCCCGGGTCCGTGGTGCGCAATGTCGTGCACCTCAGCGTCGGCGGTACGGCCGTCCGGGTACGGCTCAGCAACCGGCTCGGCACCGAGCCGCTGCGCCTCGACGCGGTCACCGTCGCCCGGCGGGGGCCGGGGCGCCCCGACAGCCCCGTGGCGGAGCCCGGTTCGATGCGCACCCTCACCTTCCGGGGCGAGCGCGCGGTCGTCGTCCCGCCCGGCGCGGACGCCGTCAGCGACCCGGTCCGGCTGACCGTGCCCGCGGGCGCCGACCTCCTCGTCACCGTCGGCCCCCGCCCCGGCTCCGCACTCGTGAGCTATCACCGCACCGCCCTGCGCACCAGCTTCGTCGCGCCGTACGGCACCGCCGCCGACGACGAGGAGGGCGACGCATACAGCGACACCACCCGCTCCTGGTACTACGTCACCGGCATCGACGTCCGCACCACCCGCGCCGCGGGCAGCGTCGCCGCGTTCGGCGACTCCCTCACCGACGGCAACGGCTCCACCCCCGACACCGACCACCGCTGGCCCGACCTGCTCGCCGCCCGGCTGCGCGACCTGCCCCCCTACCGCCGCCTCGGCGTCCTCAACGCCGGGATCTCCGGCAACCGGCTCCTGCACGAGGGCGTCGGTCCCGACGCCCTGTCCCGGCTGGACGCCGACGCGCTGAGCAGGAGCGGGGTACGGGTCCTCGTCATGTTCGAGGGCATCAACGACCTCAAGGGCAGCCCCGCCGTCACCGACGCCGCGGCCTTCGAGCGGGCGTACCGCACGATCGTCGACCGCGCGCACCGGCACGGCATCCGGGTCATCGGTGCGACCATCACCCCGTTCGCCGGCCACCCCGGCTACACGCCCGCCCGCGACGCCGTACGACGGGAGGTCAACTCCGTCATCCGCGGCGGGGACCTCTTCGACGCGGTGGTCGACTTCGACGCCGTCGTCCGCGACCCCGACCAGCCCTGGCGGATCCGCCCGCTCTACGACTGCGGCGACCATCTGCACTTCGGTGACGCGGGCATGCAGGCGCTGGCCGACGCGATCGACCTCGCCGAGCTGACGGTCCCCTACGGCCCCTCCGGCCCGGACGCCCCCGTTTGGGTCACCCCCAGATCACCGCGCCCAGCCACGCCCCCGCGATGAGCATGCACGTGAACAACTCCGCGAGCACGCTGGAACCGCCCGAGCGCATCGTGGTGCGCAGCGACGCGAGCGCCTCGCGCCGGCCGCCGAGGCGCAGCCGCTCGTGGAGATAGATCCCGGCCATGAAACCGGGTATCGCGCCGAGCACCGGGAGCAGGACGAAGCCCAGGAGGGCGCCTGCTCCCGCGTAACCCCACAACTTCGGTGTGGCTCCGATGGTGCGCAGCCGGCGGGGCGGCAGCGCCCAGCGCACCACCTGGGAGAGGAACAGCACGGCCGTCGCCCCGACCAGGATGCCCCACGCGACCGGTTGCGGGTCCTTCAGCGCCCACCACAGGACCGCTGACCACACCAGCCACGAGCCCGGCACCCCGGGCACCAGCACTCCGCACAGGCCGAACAGCACGACCAAGCCGACCAGCAGGAGTTCCCACACTCCCATCTGCCCAGAGTGCCGGACCCCGGCCGGGACGGCAGGTCGCGGGTGACCAGGACTGTCTCCCCCCTCGCCATCCCGCTCGTGGCCTGCCGCTACGGGCACGCCGCCTGGCAGATTTTCGGGATGCCCCGTTTCCAACTGCCCGTAGCGGTGGACAATTGGGGGCATGAGCCAGCAGGGGGGAAGGCCCACCCGTCGGGACGACGACTGGTGGGGGCAGCTGTACGACGACTCCACCGAGGACACGGGCCCCACAACCGGCCCGGATTCCGTGGACGACCGTTTCACCTCGGCGAGAAACACTCTCACCGGCCCCCCACCACCCCCGACAACCCCTCCCGGCAACCCCGCCCCGCAGCAGCTCACCGACGCCGCCGACCGGCAGCCCCCGGCCGACCGCGCCTGGTGGGAGTCCACGGAAGGCCGGGCGGGGCGGGGGCCCGGTTCGGGAGCGCAGCGTGGCTCAGGCGGGAGCATGCCGCAGGACTCCGCACCGCCTCCGCCTCGGGAGCCGGGTGACGGTGTCCCGCAGGCGCCCGGTGGTGGTACCGGCCGGTCTTCGGGCGAGCGTGCTCAGGGTCAGGGGGATTCCGCGGAGGGCCGCGCCCCGCAGCCGCCCGGGCCAGGCTCGCCGGAGGTGCCCCCCGGGGGTGCGCCGCAGGGCTTCGGTGGGCGTCCGCCTCAGGGGCGAGGCGGCAGCACCGACCGGGCTTCGGCCGATCCCGCTCGCAGGGAAGCCGGAGAAGGCCGCGCGCCCCAGGGGCCGCCGTCGGGCTCCCCGCAGGGTTTCGGTGGTCCTCCACCTCAGCCACTCGGCGACCGCCGTGGCGACGCCTCCGTCGGCCGTGCCCGTGACGATTCCGCACCGGGCCGCACTCCGCAGCCGCCCGTGTCGCGTCCGCCGCAGGGTTTCGCCGGGCGTCCGCCACAGCCGCCCGGCGCCCCTGCCCCGCGGCCTTCCGGTACCAGCCCGGCCCCGCAGACCTACGGCACCCCCCGCGCCCCGCAGCCGCCTGGCGCTGCCGCTGCCCCGCAGCCTCCCGGCACCGACCGCGGTCCCCGGCCGCCCCGCGCCACCGCCCCCCAACCCCCCGTCGCCCCTGCGCCGCAGGGCGCCGTCCCGCCGTCACGGGCGGACGCGCCGCCGTCCATGCCGCCGTCCATGCCGCCGTCCTGGGCGGACGGGCCGCCGCCCGTGACGCCGCTCCCCACGCGCGCCGACTCCCCGTACCCCCGGATCCCCGGTGCCGGTACGGGGCGGCACCGGGCGCCCTGGGAGGCGCCTCCCGCCGTGCCGCCGGGGCCCGTGAACTTCCCCTCCGGCCCGAAACCACCCGCCGCCCCGGCCGGTGGCCCCGCCGTCCCCTCCGCCGGGCCACCGTCCCCCGCCACCCACCCGCCGGGATTCCCCGGCGTCACCCGCCCCGACATCCCCTCACCCCCTGGATCCATGCCACAGCCTGAGTCGTCCGCCCCGTCCGCCCCGTCCGCCCCGTCCGTCCCCTCGAACCCGTCCGTCCCCTCGAACCCGTCCGCCGTTCTCGACTACGTCGGTTCCGGCCCGCCCACCTACGCCGCCGAGCCCACCGCGCTCCCCGCCGCCGATCCCGACGGGCTCGGTGATCTCGTCGCCGACACCGTGCTGGACGGTGCCCGGTACGGGGCCTGCACCCTGCGGGCGGTCTCCGTGCGCGGGGACTCGGCACGGTTCCGCGGGGAGCCGCGCCGGGACTCGCTGCTCACCGCCCGGTTCGGCGACGGCGACCAGGCGCTGGTGCTGGTCGCGATGGCCACCGGCGCGCGGGCCACGCCGAACGCGCACCGGGCGGCCGCCGAGGCGTGCCGGTGGATCGGACGGGCCGTGGGCCGCAGCCATGCCCGGCTCGCCGAGGACATCCGCGCGGCCAGACGCGGCGACCTCAAGTCCGGGCTCCAGCGCCTGACCGACCGCAGCCTCGGAAAGCTGCGCGCGGGCGCCGCCGAGCAGGGCGTCGATCCGGAGGAGTACACGGCCACCCTGCGCTGTCTGCTGCTCCCGGCCGACCCGGAGTGCCGTATCCGGGTGTTCTTCGGCGTCGGCGCGGGCGGTCTGTTCCGGCTGCGGGACGGCGAGTGGCAGGACATCGAGCCGCGGGTCACCGACGCCACCGGCGACGCGGTCGTCGGCTTCGGTTCACGGCCGGCCGAGACCCCCGAGGGCGACCGGCTCACCATGGACCTCGGCATCCCGACGCCGCCGAGCCCGTACGAGGCCGCCCCCGAGCCGCCCCGCGAGCCGTTCCGGTTCCGGGCGTCGGTAGCCCGGCCGGGTGATGTGCTGCTGCTGAGCACCGGCGGCCTCGCCGATCCGCTGCGCGGTGCGCCGGAGCTGTCCGGGCATCTGGCCGGACGGTGGGCGGGGGCGGCGCCGCCCGGTCTGGCGGCGTTCCTCGCGGACACCGGCGTACGGGTCAAGGGGTACGCGGACGACCGTACGGCGGCGGCTGTCTGGGAGGCGTGAGAGCGGTCGCTGTGGATGGATGGACCCAGGGAACGGAAGGGGTGCATCGATCCATGGCCAAGCAGAACGTCGCCGAGCAGTTCGTCGACATCCTCGCCCGCGCGGGCGTACGGCGTATCTACGGTGTGGTCGGGGACAGCCTCAACCCCGTCGTGGACGCCGTGCGCCGCACCTCCGCCGTCGACTGGGTGCATGTACGGCACGAGGAGACCGCCGCGTTCGCCGCGGGCGCCGAGGCACAGATCACCGGGAAGCTGGCAGCCTGCGCGGGCTCCTGCGGCCCCGGCAATCTGCACCTCATCAACGGCCTCTACGACGCCCACCGTTCCATGGCGCCCGTGCTCGCCCTCGCCTCGCACATCCCGGCGAGCGAGATCGGGCTGGGCTACTTCCAGGAGACCCACCCCGACCAGTTGTTCCGCGAGTGCAGCCACTACAGCGAGCTGATCTCCAGCCCCCGGCAGATGCCGCGTCTGCTCCAGACCGCCATCCAGCACGCCGTGGGCCAGAGCGGCGTCAGCGTCGTCTCGCTGCCCGGCGACATCGCCTCGGCGCCCGCGCCCGAGAAGTCCGCCGCGTCCGCCCTGGTCACCTCGCGGCCCACCGTACGGCCGGGTGACGCCGAGATCGATCGGCTCGTCGAGATGATCGACGAGGCCGACAAGGTCACCCTGTTCTGCGGCAGCGGCACGGCCGGGGCGCACACCGAGGTGATGGAACTCGCCGGGAAGATCAAGTCTCCGGTGGGGCATGCGCTGCGCGGCAAGGAGTGGATCCAGTACGACAACCCGTACGACGTCGGGATGAGCGGCCTGCTCGGCTACGGCGCCGCCTACGAGGCCACCCACGAGTGCGATCTGCTGATCCTGCTCGGCACCGACTTCCCGTACAACGCGTTCCTGCCGGACGACGTCAAGATCGCCCAGGTGGATGTGCGGCCCGAGCACCTCGGCCGCCGCTCCCGGCTCGACCTCGCGGTGTGGGGCGATGTGCGCGAGACACTGCGCTGTCTGACCCCGCGGGTGGGGACCAAGGAGAACCGGCGCTTCCTGGACAGGATGCTGAAGAAACACGCCGACGCCCTGGAGGGGGTGGTGAAGGCGTACACCCGCAAGGTCGACCGGCACATCCCCATCCACCCCGAGTACGTCGCCTCCGTGCTCGACGAGCTCGCCGACGACGACGCCGTGTTCACCATCGATACCGGGATGTGCAATGTCTGGGCCGCCCGGTACATCACGCCCAACGGCCGCCGCAGGGTCATCGGTTCGTTCTCGCACGGCTCGATGGCGAACGCGCTGCCCATGGCGATCGGCGCGCAGTTCACCGACCGGCGCCGCCAGGTGGTGTCGATGTCGGGCGACGGCGGATTCGCCATGCTGATGGGCGACTTCCTCAGCCTCGTCCAGCACGATCTGCCGGTGAAGGTCGTCCTGTTCAACAACTCCGCGCTCAGCATGGTCGAGCTGGAGATGCTGGTCTCCGGACTGCCCTCCTACGGCACCACGAACGTCAACCCCGACTTCGCCGCCGTCGCCCGCGCCTGCGGCGCCCACGGGACACGGGTCGAGAAGCCGAGGCAGCTCGCGGGCGCCCTCAGGGACGCGTTCCGGCACAAGGGCCCGGCCCTCGTCGACATCGTCACCGACCCCAATGCCCTGTCCATCCCGCCCAAGATCAGCGCCGAGATGGTCACCGGCTTCGCGCTGTCCGCCTCCAAGATGGTGCTGGACGGCGGCGTCGGCCGGATGCTCCAGATGGCCCGTTCCAACCTCCGTAATGTGCCACGCCCCTAGACCTTTTCCCCAGCGCGGTCCGGCCGGCGGACCGACGGATTCCGGCTCACCGCAGGGGGAGGGGACCGCTGGGTTCCGGCCAGATTCACGTGCAGCGCGAGAAGTACCGGGCCGCCCGCCGGTGCCCGTCGCGTCATCCGCCCCGGGCGGCCCCCGCACCGCGTCGCGAGGGATCATGCGAGGTTACGGTGCCGTAGGCAGGAGATCCGCGGACGGGGCCGTACGACCGTCACGGCGTCGTCCGGACGCCGGGGACCGGCCGTCGCGGCGGACGGCCGGGCGCGGCCGGATCGGGGCGCCGTTCCCGCGCCCCGGGACGGCCTGAGCATGGCCGAACACCTGGTCGTCAACTACTGGACATGACTGGCCCGTTCACCACCCGGGCATGGATCGGGTGAACGTGTTCGATCAGGAGGGGTACCTGCGACAGCGTGCGGGCGGGGGTCATGGAGAGGCAAGCACGAGGGGGCGGTCCCGTGACGATCGGGGCTTCCTCGGCCAAGGCAGCGGAGGAAGAGACCGGCACCGTCACGGAACGGGCGCCGGAACCGCAACTCAGACGCAGACTGGGCAGGGCGGACCTGCGGGCCGTCTCCGAATCACGCAAGGCTCTGCGAGAACTTCTGTGCGAGTGGGGCGGGGGAGGGGGCGGGGGCGGCGGAAGCGGGCGGTCCGGGGCACCGGAGTCGGCGACGCACGGCGCCGGCGGCTCGGCCACGGCGAACGGTTCGGCCGCCGTGAACGGTCAGCCCGTGTCGGGCCTCTCCGAGGAACCGGACGCATCCGAGGTGGCGGACGTCGCGGTGCTGCTCACCAGCGAACTTGTCACCAACGCCCTCATCCACACCGACCACGACGCCGTTCTGACCGCGACCGTCGGACCCGGTGGACTGCACGTGGAGGTACGGGACTTCGTGGCCCGCAGACCGCGCCTGTGCGTACCCGACGTGGACGACGGCACACACGGCAGGGGCCTGCTCCTGGTCCAGTCCCTCGCGGACGCCTGGGGCGTGCGGACCCATGGGGTGGGGAAGTCGGTGTGGTTCGAACTGGACGTTGCCTAGCGCCTGCCCCTGGGACCGGAGCATGAGCGGGCGACCATGACACGGGGCGGGGGCGCGACCTGTCACAGGTCGCGCCCCCGCCCCGAATCGTGCCTGCGGCCGAGGCCGCTCACTGACTGCTTGTCAGCCGAACTGCTGCTCCAGGTCCTTCAGCTTGCGCTCCAGGGAGTCGAGCCGCGGGAGAGCCATGGTGTCGTCCTCCGCGGTGAGATCGACCTTGAGGGAGTCAGAACCTTGGCGCACGGGCTGGAGCGAGGGACGGGTACGCACGGGCAGCTGGTCGGCTGCTATGGCAGGCTCCGCGGACACACGCTCGGCGCTCGCCCGCTCCAGTGCGGCGGGCTCGGGAGCCTGGTGGCCCGGACCCCGGCCGATGAAGCGGTGACCCCGGCTGAGCGCCTTGAGCTGGGCGCGCTCGACGCGCTGCTGCTCCCGGCGGCGCATCCGGGCGTCCTCCTTCTGGCGGCGGTCGTCGCGCACCTCCTCGACGGCCTCGTCCAGGCTGCGCACGCCCTCCAGCAGCATCAGCGACCAGGCGCTGTACGTCTCACGCGGGGCCCGCAGCCAGCGCACCATACGGATCTGCGGCAGCGGACGCGGCACCAGACCCTGCTCGCGCAGCGCGGCACGGCGGGTCTGCTTCAGCGCGCGGTCGAACAGCACCGCGGCGGACAGGGACATGCCGGCGAAGAACTGCGGGGCACCCGCGTGGTCGATGCCGCGGGGCGCGTGCACCCAGTTGAACCAGGCCGAGGCGCCTGCGAAGGTCCACACGAGGATGCGCGAGCCGAGCGCCGCGTCACCGTGGCTGGCCTCCCGCACCGCGAGCACGGAGCAGAACATCGCCGCACCGTCGAGGCCGAACGGCACCAGGTACTCCCAGCCGTCCGTCAGTCCGAGGTTCTCCTGGCCGAAGCCCACCAGGCCGTGGAACGACAGGGCGGCCGCGACCGAGGCGCAACCGAACAGGAGTACATAGGACGCCGTCGCGTAGATGGCCTCCTTGCGCCTGCGGCGCTCCTCGCTGCGCTCCCACGAGTCCTCCGCCTTCGCGTGCTCCCCGGACCGCTTGCTGCGCGCGAGCACCGCCACCGCCGCCAGCATGCCCAGGAGCAGTACGGCGCCCGGAAGCAGCCAGTTCAGCGATATGTCGGTCAGTCTCATCTGGGGTCCCTTGCATTGGGATAGGGCGTAACGCCCGTCATAGTGGCCCACTCCGCCAAGCCCTCAGGGGGTTTCGGGGCAAGAGGCCGCCAAGGAAGTGCAAGGGGATGCCATGGGCGGCGTACTGCCCGAACTGCCGTTTGAGGGGCGGGAGTTGAGTTCGAGTAAGACTACCCGTACGGATGGTTCCACGGAAAGTTACTGCGAAAAGTGAGAAACTTGTGAAGCGCCTGTAACCGTACGTGCGCCCTGCTCGCCGGTGATCTTACGCGAGGGGTGTGGCGCACGGTGCTGAGGAGGGTTCAAGCCGCCGCAATCGTTATGGGTTTGACGTTCCGGACGGTGCCACAGGTACGGGGACAGGTCGCGCAGGTGTCCGTGGGACGGATGGTGTAGAACATGCAGCAACTGGCCCGGAGGTACGGCCCGGTGCCCCGGACGGCCCCCGGCAGCAGCAGCGCCAGCTCACGCAGCGCGCGCCGCTCCATGCTCCCACTGCCCTCACCGTCCTTGCCGTCCTCGCCGTCCTCGCCGTTGTCGCCGTTGTCGCCGTCCTGACCGTGCCTGCTGTCCTCGCCGAGCAACGGGGCGATGTAGCGCAGCCCTTCGACGATCTCGTCGGTCACCGTCGCCCGCAGCGCGCGCCCGCGCCGCCGCATCCGCGGCCCGAACGCGGCCAGCAGCGGCTCCAGATGCTCCGCGACGGCCGCCTGCAGCTCTGTGCGCAGCGCCTCCTCGTCCGGGACCACGCGGGCGCCGGGCAGCGCGGCGGCCGGATCGTCCGGGAGGCAGGCGAAGGAGACGGGGCATACGGCCATCCGGCCGGCCATGCGGTCGTACGCCACGTGCGTCACGGGGAGTCGCGGCACCCGGTGCTCCAGCAGCCAGGGGACGGTGAACAGCAGACAGGCCGGCCAGGCGTACCGGTGCAGGGCGAAGCTCGCGACCACGTCCGCGCGGGCCCTGGTGCCGTAGTCCCGCAGGACCTGGGCGTCGTCCCAGGCGAGGAAGGCGTCCAGTTCGGCTCCGCCAGAGGCCAGCGAGGCCGCGCCGAACCAGCCGCCGCCCTGCGGGAGCCCTTCACCGGGACCCGGTTCCGTCACGGCGAGGCCCGGGAAGGCGGCGGTGAGCCGGGTGTACGCGGACGTGAGGGGCGACGTGAGGACGGGCATGCCGGGACCGCCGATTTCGACATCGAGTGTAGGTAAGGCTCACCTTACTAGGCGGGGCCTGGATTTGAACTGCCGTCGGCTACCCCTAAGGTGCTTGACGGACGAGTAACAACCCGCAGTAATGACCCCAAGACCGACGAACCCGGAGGAGGCCCCCGTGAAGCAGAGCGCCCAGAGCTCGGCGGGGGAATCCAAGCCGGGGCCGGATACGGGGTCCGCGGCGGAACCGGTCACGGGGCTGAGGCTCAGGACGGAGCCGGGGCCGGCCATGGCGTCGAGCACCGGGACGGAACCGGGTCCGGTCCAGGAGCCCCGCCCGGCGCCGGGACCCGTCCAGCCCGTCCGCGCCGTCCCGCAGCACGGCCACCCCCGGGTGCCGCTCCAGCCGACCGCCGCTGACATGAACCGACCCGCGCAGGGCACCGGACAAGCCCGAGGCCCGGTTCGGCAAGCCGGGCACGGCCCCGCGGAAGGGCCCGCCGCAAGGCCCGCACAGGCGGCCCCGTCCGGCGCCCGGGGAGAGCACACGCACAGTGAGCCTCCCGCCCCGGCGTCCCGGCCGGTGGTTCAGCGTTCCTCCGTGCGGGGGCAGATCCTCGACGCGCTGCGCACTGCGCTGGCCGCTGGGAAACTCACCCCCGGTGAGGTGTACTCGGCGCCCGTGCTCGGTGAGCGGTTCGGTGTCTCCGCGACGCCCGTGCGGGAGGCCATGCAGCAGCTCGCCCTGGAAGGCGCCGTGGAGGTCGTACCGAACCGCGGCTTCCGTGTCGTACGGCGGGGGGCCCGCGAACTCGCCGAACTCGCCGAGATCCGCGCCCTGATCGAGGTCCCGGTGCTGCTCCAGCTGGCCCGCACCGTGCCCGCCGAGCGCTGGGCGGAACTGCGGCCCGCCGCCGAGCAGACGGTCCGTGCGGCGGCCTCCGGCTGCCCCGCCGCCTACGGCGAGTCCGACCGCGCCTTCCACCGCGCCGTCCTCGCCCTCTCCGGCAACGAGCAACTGGTCCGCCTCGCCGAGGACCTGCACCGCCGCGCCCAGTGGCCCCTCACCAACGCCGCGTCCCACCACCCGCGCACCGACCTCCTCGCCGACGCGACGGAGCACACGGCCCTGCTGGACGCGCTGACCGCTCGCGACCTCGACGCCGTGCGCTTCGTACTCGGCGAGCATTTCGCGGGCACCGCCTGAGGGGTGGGGGCGCGGGTCGCGGAGAGCGGCTGATCGATCGCACGGTGCCGTGGGGCTCGGTCGCTTCACCGCGCTGGAGCGCGTGACCGCTCGGCAGGCTCATCGCCCCCGTCCGCCCCCTGGCGTCCCCGTGTGCGCACAGTGCCGTAGGGCGCAAAAAAGACCCGTGCGGGACGGTCCGCTCGGCCGGACCGTCCCGCACGGGTCGCTCAGGGGAGTGGGGTCACTCGCCCCCGTCGCCCTTGCCGCCGGTCGCCGTCTTGGAGTAACCGTCGTGCCACGCGGCCTTCGCGCCGGAGTCGCCGATGCGGTACACATCGACGACCGCGCCGGCGGCCACCACCACGGACAGCACCGCGGCGGCGATACGGACGATCGACGCCGTGCGACCGGCACCCAGACCGCCGCTCTCCGGCCCGCTCTGTGCCCCGCCCTGCGCGCCGTCCTGCGCACCGCTCTCCGCGGCGGCAGCCTTGCGCGTGATCCACCACACCACCGCCGCCAGCAAGAACAGGCCCAGCGCCCACGGAAGCATCCCGTCACCCAGCTCGGCGTGGCGCTGTACCAGGGGGTCGCTGTCGACATGCCGCTCCAGCCACTCGCCCGCCTGGGTGGCCACCGGCACACTCGCCAGGGTCACCAGGGCCATGACGGGGAGACCGATGCCTATGCGCCGCGCCGCCGCTGGCCAGACAGCGGAGGCCACCAGGGCCAGCGCGGTCAGCGGGACCATGACGACGACGAAGTGGACAAGCAGGACATGCGCGGGCAGTCCATTGATGAGGCTCATGCGAGGCGCTCCTCAGGGGGGTCGGGCGCGCCAGCCTGGCACAGGAACTTCTCAGGTTCCTCTGAACACCCGCTCAGACGCCGCCTGTTGGAACTCCAGAGTTCAGACAGGCGGTAGACAGGCGACCATGGCACCGGACAGCGCAGGGCAGGCGCCCGGCGTCGTGGTCGGCCCTGCCCGGCGTCGTGGTCCGCCCCGCCGGATCCCCCCTCACGCCGTGGCGGCCCCGGCCTCCGGCTCAGGCTCCGGCTCCGGCTCCGCCTTCGGCGGTGTCAATTGCCGGGACAGCCACGTCGGCACGCCGCCCAGCAGCCGGAACAGCCGCCAGGCCTCCTCGCGCAGCCGGGACGCCTCCGGCTCGGTCTCGGCGTCGGCCAGGGATGCCAGCGCCGGTGCGGTGCCGACGAGGTAGCCCAGCTCCTCACGGATCCGCAGGGACTCGGCGAAACCGTGCCGGGCCTCGGCCAGCTCCCCCTCCCGCAGGGCGAGTCCGGCGAGGTGCCGCCAGGTGAACGACAGCAGCAGCGGGTCGGGATGTGCGGAGGCACCGGCGTGGGCGCGGAGGTAGGCGGCCTTGGCGGCCTGCGGGGAGTGCGAGAGGTTCTCGGCGAGCAGTCCGCGCCGGAAGTCCAGCAGCGCCCGGCCGTCGGCCCCCGGAGGGATCAGCGCCGCCGCCCGCCCCAGCGCGGCCCGCGCCTCGTCGGCCCGGTCGCGCACCCCGTGCAGGGTGGCGGCGTAGGCGAGCTGGCCGCGCTCGCAGGCGGCCGCGCCGCGCTGTTCGTCACCCTGGGCCAGCGCCTCCGCCGTACGCAGCGCGTCCTCGGCGTCCTCCCATCCCGTCTCGGTGTACAGGCAGCGCTCGACGAGCAGGGCGGCCCGCTGGAGGGCGCCGGCCGCCGTGTCTCTGGGGAGCAGCGCCGCGGCGTCGGTCCAGCAGGCGCGGGAGCGCAACCGCCACACCGCGTTCTGGAGCGGACCGTCATCCGGAATCGCCGTTCCGTTCCCAGACATGGCGGAAAACGCCACATTGCCCTCCCTGAGCGCACCATTGAGCTTTGAGTCCTGAGCCTGAGCAGTCGCCGCATTCCAGCATCTTTGTGCGGGCCCGGCCAAGAGGGTGGGTGAAAGATTTCACAAAGTCGTGGGCCATGGGGAGCGTGTGAAGCTCCCCGGCGTACCCCCTTCTGACCTCAGCTCATGCGCAGCGCGAGGAAGAAATCGACCTTGTCCTCCAGCCGCGAGAGATCACGACTCGTCAACTGCTCGATACGCCCGACACGGTAACGCAGGGTGTTGACGTGGAGATGCAGCCGGGTCGCGCACCGCGTCCACGAGCCGTCGCAGTCCAGGAACGCCTCCAGCGTCGGGATCAGCTCGGCGCGGTGACGGCGGTCGTAGTCCCGCAGCGGGTCCAGCAGCCGGGCCGTGAAGGCACGCCGTACGTCGTCCGGGACGAACGGCAGCAGCAGCACGTGCGAGGCCAGCTCGTGGTGCCCGGCCGCGCACACCCGTCCGGGACGCGCGGCGGCCACCCGCCGGGCGTGCCGGGCCTCCTCCAGCGCCCCGCGCAGCCCCTCCGCCGAGTGCACGGTCGCACTCACCCCGAGCGTCAGCCGCCCGTCGTCGTCGAGCCCCGCCGACAGCGGGTCCCGTACGGCCTCCAGCAGCGCGTCGGCGAGGATCCCGGTCTCGGACCCGTCGTGCTCGCTCGACACCGCGGGCAGCGGTACGAGCGCCACCGCCTCGTCGTCGGTGTACGCGACGGCGATACGATCGGACTGCTCGGGCCCGCTGCTGCGCGGGTCGACCAGGATCTCCTCCAGCAGCGCCTGGGCGACCGGGCCGCCCTCGATCTCGCCGCCCGCCCACTCCACCCGGGCCACCACGACCTGCCAGTGCGGGGCGGCGCCGAGCCCGGGCAGCAGCACCGGCGCGGCCACGCGCAGCCGTGCCGCGATCTCGGTGGGCGCGGCGCCCGCCCGCAGCAGCTCCAGCACCTCCTGGGCGAGCCGCCGACGCACCGTGCGCGCGGCGTCCGTGCGCTCGCGTTCGACGGCGATGAGCTCGGTGACGCCGTGCAGCAGGTCCAGCCGCTCCGAGGGCCACTCCCCGGCGTCCGCGTCCACGGCCAGCAGCCAGTCCGACAGCACGGTCTCCCGTACGTCCCGGGGCGCCTGCGGGGCACGCCCGCCGCTCCCGCCGCGGACCGGGAAGAGGCTGTACGTCGTGTGCCCCAGCGTCACCCGGTGCGGCGCGCGCCGCCCGGCACGGGTGGCGGCCAGATGCTCGGCGGCCAGCGTGGCGCACACATCGTCGGGCAGTCCCGGCACCTCGGTCTTCGGGCCCGCGATCAGCCGCCCGGCGGAGGAGAGCACCCAGGCGCGCAGATCGAGGTCGGACCCGAGCAGATCGAGGACCACGTCATGGCCGCCGCCCGCGGGTCCGGCCGTCATCATCCGCCGGTGCCGCTCGACGACGGCCGCGAGGTCCCCGGCCCGCTCGCCGCTGACCTGCCGTACGACATGCTCGGTGATCGTCGCGAACGCCACCGACTCGTGCACCGCGAACAGCGGCAGCCGGTGCCGGGCGCAGGCCAGCACCAGGTCGTCGGGCACATTCCCCAGCTCGGCCTCACCGGCCGCCAGCGCGGCCACCCCGGCCTGCACCAGGATCTGCACGAAGGACTCGGAGTCCGCCGCGCCCCGCCGCCAGGCCAGGCCCGACAGGACCAGTTCCCCGCCGGAGAGGTAGCGGCTGGGGTCGCGCAGGTCGGTGGTCATCACACCCCGTACGGTGCGGTCCAGCTCTCCCTCGCCACCGAGCAGCCGCAGGCCCAGCCCATCGGTCTCCAGCAGTGCGCGCAGCCGCATTTCTCGTCGCCGCCGTTCTGTGTCTCTGTGTCTCGAAAACTACGATGAACCGCAGTCACCCGCCGCCGGGCCGCGCCGTGTGTTTCCACGGGAAAACGACGAGGTTTCCGACGACCTTCGTTCATACGAATCTACAAGATTACCCGCCTGGCCAGCCAACTCCTTCATGCTTTCCGTGACTGACCCCCCACACCCACCCCCCTGTCTACTGAACCCCACACCCCGCCCGAGCCCCCAAAGAGTCGCCCCCACAGACCGCCGGGAACTGCGCAAAAACCGACCACAGCACCGCCCTTGAGGGCCGCGGGGACCTGCGCAAGAAAACACCACAACGGGAACGCCCCCCAGGGGCGCGGGGAACTGCGCGGAACCCCCCACAACCGGAGCACACCGAAGCACCTCAGCCACCCACGCCCCCAGGGGCGCGGGGAACTGCGCGAGAACCCCCCCACAACCGGAGCACACCCAAGCACCTCAGCCACGCACCATCCAGGGGCGCGGGGAACTGCGCGACAAGCCCCCACCCACCCGCACCCGAGAAGCAACGCAGCCGTGCGCAGCACTAACAGCACCGAAGAATCAACGCAGCCGTGCGCAGCACAACCCGCCCCCGGAGCAATCGAGAGAAAAGAGGCCAGGCCATGGACTACCTACGCCCCACCACCTGGCCGGAGGCCCTGCGTGCAAAGGCCGAACACCCCACCGCCCTCCCCCTGGCAGGCGGCACCGACGTCATGGTGGAGCTCAACTTCGACCACCGCCGCCCCACCCACCTCCTGGACCTCACCCGCATCCCGGACCTCTACGACTGGGAGACCGGCGAGCACGAGATCCGCCTCGGCGCCTCCGTCCCGTACGCCCGCATCATGCAGCACCTCCGCACCGAACTCCCCGCCCTGGCCCTCGCCGCGCACACCGTCGCCTCCCCGCAGATCCGCAACCGCGGCGGCGTCGGAGGCAACCTCGGCACCGCCTCCCCGGCCGGCGACGCCCACCCCGCGCTGCTCGCGGCGGGCGCCGTGGTCGAGGCGGAGTCGGTGCGCGGCACCCGTCTGATCCCCATCGACGACTTCTACACCGGCGTGAAACGCAACGCACTCGCCCCCGACGAACTGATCCGTGCCGTACGGATCAGAACGGCGGACGGCCCGCAGCAGTTCGCCAAGGTCGGCACCCGTAACGCCATGGTGATCGCGGTCTGCTCCTTCGGCCTCGCCCTGCACCCCGCCACCCGCACGGTCCGCACCGGCATCGGCTCGGCGGCCCCCACCCCCGTCCGGGCCGAGGCTGCCGAGGACTTCCTGACGGCGGCGCTGGACGAGGGCGGCTTCTGGGACAATGGAAGGGCCGTCCCCCCTTCCCTGGCCCGGCAGTTCGCGCAGCTCTGCGCCGCCGCCTGCAACCCGATCGACGACGTCCGGGGCACCGCCGCCTACCGTCGCCACGCCGTCGGCGTCATGGCCCGCCGGACACTCACCTGGACCTGGGAGTCGTACCGGGGCACCCGCCCCGGCTCGCCACCGTCGGCCGGTACCCCGCAGGCACCGGAAGGAGCCGCGTGATGCGTGTCAGCCTCATCGTGAACGGGCGCCCGCAGCAGACGGACGACGTATGGGAGGGCGAGTCCCTGCTGTACGTCCTGCGGGAGCGCCTCGGACTGCCCGGCTCGAAGAACGCCTGCGAGCAGGGCGAGTGCGGCTCCTGCACGGTCCGCCTGGACGGCGTACCGGTGTGCGCCTGCCTGGTGGCGGCGGGCCAGGCGGAGGGCCGCGAGGTCGTCACCGTGGAGGGCCTGGCACGGTACGCCGAACAGCGAGCCCGAGGCGGCCCCACGACCGCAACCGCCACTGGAACTGCACCTGACACCTCCGCCACCGGAACCGCACCAGGCACCTCCGCCCCCGGAACCGCACCAGGCACCTCCGCCCCCGGAACCGCACCGGGTGCCTCCGCCCCCGGCACCTCCCTCGACGAGGCCCGCGCCTGGGCGCCACGGGGCATCGACTCCCAGACCGGCGAGGGCATCGGCCTCGCCCCCGTCCAGCAGGCGTTCATCGACGCGGGAGCCGTCCAGTGCGGCTTCTGCACCCCCGGCCTGCTGGTCGCCGTCGACGAGCTGCTGGAACGCGACCCGGACCCGTCCGACGCCGACATCCGCGAGGCCCTGTCCGGCAATCTGTGCCGCTGCACGGGCTACGAGAAGATCATGGACGCGGTCCGCCTGGCAGCCGCCCGGCAGCCGGAGGAGGGCTG
This sequence comes from Streptomyces sp. YIM S03343, assembly GCF_054729195.1. Classification (NCBI taxonomy): domain Bacteria; kingdom Bacillati; phylum Actinomycetota; class Actinomycetes; order Kitasatosporales; family Streptomycetaceae; genus Streptomyces; species Streptomyces sp. YIM S03343. The sequence goes on along the minus strand of NZ_JBPUKX010000001.1, from coordinate 1,875,327 downwards.
ACCCATGCCGTCACCCGAACCCCCGACCCCGCCCGTCCCCGGCGCTCCGATCGGCGCCCCCGGCAGCGCCCCCAACGGCGCGCCCACGAAACTCACCCAGCACTCCGGCATCGGCGGCGGTACCGGCGGCATCGGCGAGTCGACCCTCCGCCCCGACGGCACCCTCAAGGTCACCGGAGAGTTCGCGTACGCCTCCGACCTGTGGCACGAGGACATGCTGTGGGGCCAGATCCTGCGTTCCCCGGTCGCCCACGCCGAGATCCTGTCCATCGACACCGGTGAGGCCCTCGCCGTCCCGGGCGTGTACGCCGTGATGACCTACGACGACCTGCCCACCCCCGTACGCCACTACGGCCTGGAGCTCAAGGACACCCCCGTCCTCGCCCACCGCAGGGTCCGCCACCACGGCGAGCCGGTCGCACTCGTCGCCGCCGACCACCCGGAGACCGCCCGCCGGGCCGCCGCCAGGATCAGGGTCGAGTACCGCGAACTGCCGGTGATCACCGACGAGGCGTCGGCGACGGCACCGGACGCACCGGTGCTCCACGAACACCGCACCGACCCCCACGCCGCCCACGCCCCCCACCCGAACGTCCTCCACCGCCAGCCGATCGTCCGGGGCGACGCCGCACGGGCTGCCGAGCGCGCCGAGGTGATCGTGCGGGGCGAGTACCACTTCGGCATGCAGGACCAGGCGTTCCTCGGCCCCGAGTCCGGCCTCGCCGTGCCCGAGGAGGACGGCGGCGTCCACCTCTACATCGCCACCCAGTGGCTGCACGCCGACCTGCGCCAGATCGCGCCGGTCCTCGGCCTTCCCGAGGACAAGGTGCGGATGACCCTGTCCGGCGTCGGCGGGGCGTTCGGCGGCAGGGAGGACCTGTCGATGCAGATCCACGCCTGTCTGCTCGCCCTGCGCACCGGCAAGCCCGTCAAGATCGTCTATAACCGCTTCGAGTCCTTCTTCGGCCATGTCCACCGCCACCCGGCCCGCCTCTCCTACGAGCACGGGGCCACCCGAGACGGTAAGTTGACCCACATCAGGGCCAGGATCGTGCTGGACGGCGGCGCGTACGCGTCGACCTCCGCGGCGGTCGTCGGCAACGCCGCCTCGCTCGGTGTCGGACCGTACGCCGTGGACGACGTCGACATCGAGGCCCTCGCCCTCTACACCAACAACCCGCCCTGCGGAGCGATGCGCGGCTTCGGCGCGGTCCAGGCGTGCTTCGCCTACGAGGCGCAGATGGACAAGCTGGCGCGCGAACTCGGCATGGACCCGGTCGAGTTGCGGCAGCGCAACGCCATGGAGCAGGGCACCCTCATGCCGACCGGCCAGCGCGTCGACTCCCCGGCCCCGGTCGCCGAACTCCTCCGCCGCGTCAAGGCGTTGCCGATGCCTGAGGAGCGCCAGTGGGAGAGCAGCGAGGGCGTCGACGTACGGCAGCTGCCCGGCGGTCTGTCCAACACCACCCACGGGGAGGGCGTGGTGCGGGGCGTCGGATACGCGGTGGGCATCAAGAACGTCGGTTTCTCCGAGGGGTTCGACGACTACTCGACCGCCAGGGTGCGCATCGAGGCCGTCGCGGGTGAACCCGTGGTCACCGTGCACACGGCGATGGCGGAGGTCGGCCAGGGCGGCGTCACCGTCCACGCCCAGATCGCCCGCACCGAACTGGGCGTCGCCCACGTCACCATCCGCCCCGCCGACACCCGGGTGGGCAGCGCCGGTTCGACCTCCGCGTCACGGCAGACGTATGTCACCGGCGGCGCCGTGAAGCACGCCTGCGAACTGGTGCGGGAGAAGGTACTGGAGCTGGGGCGGCGCAAGTTCGGTACCTACCACCCGGCCTGGGCCACCGCCGAACTGCTCCTGGAGGGCGGCAAAGTGGTCACCGACGGCGGGGAAGCCCTCGCCGACCTGGCCGACGTGTTGGAGGACGAGGCCGTGGAGTCGGAGACGGAGTGGCGGCACCGCCCGACCCGGCCGTTCGACCCGCACACCGGCCAAGGCGACGGACATGTCCAGTACAGCTTCGCCGCGCACCGCGCCGTCGTGGAGGTCGACACCGAACTGGGCCTGGTGAAGGTGATCGAGCTGGCCTGCGCCCAGGACGTGGGCAAGGCCATCAACCCGCAGTCCGTGGCGGGCCAGATCCAGGGGGGCACCGTCCAGGGCCTGGGCATCGCGGTGATGGAGGAGATCCTCGTCGACCCGAGGACCGCGAAGGTCAGGAACCCGTCCTTCACGGACTACCTGATCCCCACCATCCTCGACACCCCCACGATCCCGGTCGACGTCCTCGAACTGGCCGACGACCACGCCCCGTACGGCCTGCGAGGCATCGGCGAGGCCCCCACCCTGTCCTCGACCCCGGCCGTCCTGGCGGCGATCCGCGACGCCACCGGCCTGGAGCTGAACCGCGTACCGGTCCGCCCGGAACACCTCACGGACCCCGACGCCCCCAGGACCGCAGGGCCCCAGGCCGACAGGGCCTAAGCCCGCCGCAGCAGCCGATTGACCGCCCGCCCGAACACCGACCGCGCCGCCGCCCCCAGCACCGGATCGAACGCACCCGGCAGGAACCGCACCCGCAGCTCCTCGCGCCAGACGACCCGGGTGCGCCCGCCGGGCCCCTCCCGCACCTCGATCTCGGCCCAACCCCGCACCATCCGGCCCCGCTTGACCAGCCGGACCAGACCGGGCTCACCGTCCTCCGGCGGACGCCAGACGGTCACCTCCATCCGATCGTCGAACGACAGCGGACCGATCCCGGAGCGGGCCACGAAGACCGTGCCCACCTGCGTCGGCGGCGGAGTGACCACGGTGACGCGGGTCAACGGGACCACATCACCGTGCCGGGACCACTCCGTGAGCCGGCGCCACGCCTCGTCGAGGGGGAGCGGCGCCGTGCGTTCGAGAAGAAGGACGACCACGCAACGATCTTAGGCAACCCGGGGCGTGCGGCCGGAGGTTCCCATCCGGGTCACTCGGATGGCTCACTCGCCCGGCAAGCAGGACGGCTCCACCCGATCACGCCGAACTCCCGTCGTCCGCCCGGGGGTTAGGGCCTGACTCTGTCGGGGATCTTGAGGATCCCCGGCGGGGCAGCATGATCAACGGGCATGCTCGGCTCTGTTCAAGGACCGATGCAGTTGTCGAGGTGCCCGTTGTCGCTTCACGCCCGTTCTGGTGAGCAAGTCCCTTCTCTGACCATGCAGATGGCGCGGGCGAGCAACCCGAGCGGTACAACGGCGATGTGGGTGAGAGACCGCCTGGGCGGGCTGTGGCGTGACGAGGACTTCGCCGACTGGTACCCCCGCGACGGCCGCCCAGGGCTCTCGCCCGCCCAGCTGGCCACCGTCTGTGTGCTCCAGTTCCTGCTCGGTCTGTCGGACCGGCAGGCGGCCGAAGCGGTTCGCTGCCGCATCGATTTCAAATACGCGCTGGCCATGGAACTGGACGATCCCGGCTTCCACCACAGCGTGCTGGCCGACTTCCGCGACCGTCTCACCGAGGACGGCCGAGCCGACCGTCTCCTCGACCTCGCGCTCGAACGCCTGAAGGAGGCCGGTCTCGTTCGCGAACGCACCACCCAGCGCACGGACTCCACCCACGTCCTGGCCGCGGTGCGCGACCTGACCCGGCTGGAACTGGTCACCGAGGCCGTCCGCGCCGCGCTGGAAGAGCTGGCCGGCACCGCTGATCACCTGCTGGCCGGCCTGGTGGACGAGGAGTGGGGGCGCCGCTACGGCCGTCCGGTCCGTCTGGGCAAGAACCCCACCCGCCCCAAGACCAGAATCCTCGCCACCGGAGGCGACGCCGTCCGGCTGATCGAGCACCTCGGGCAGCACGGGCCGGAACGCCTGTCAGGGCCCCGCGTCCAGGCCCTGCGGCAGATCATGGTGCAGAACTACTACCGTGACGGGGCCGGGCGCCTGCGCTGGCGCACCGTGGAGGACGGCGGGCTGCCGCCCTCGTCCGTCGCGGTCGTCTCGCCCTACGATCCGACGGCCCGCTACGCGCGCCGCGGACACGTCACCCGTTGGAAGGGGTTCGTCGCGCATCTCACCGAGACCTGCGATCCCGACGGCGTCAACGTGATCACGGATGTGGCCACCACCGATGCCACCGGCTACGACGCGAAGGCTCTGCCCGGCATCCACACCCGGCTCAAGCGCCGCGGGCTGCTGCCCGCCGAGCATCTGGTCGACGGCGGCTACACCTCCCTGGTCCATCTGGAACAGGCAGCCCGCGAACACCAGGTCACGGTCACCGGACCACTGCCGGTCAACACCACCCGCCAGAACCGCAGGAACAACGGGTTCGGCCGCGACGACTTCCACATCGACTTCGACCGTCGGCAGGTCACCTGCCCGCAGGGCGAGACCAGCGCGGGCTGGCACGGCCCCTACCCGACTTCCTCGCCCACGGCGGCACCTCTGATCGTGGCCCGGTTCACCAAGAGCCAGTGCCGGCCCTGCCCGGTCCGCACCCGCTGCACGACCACCGCCGACAGCGCCCGGAGCGTGGGCTTCCCCCCGCGAGAACTCCGTGACCTGCAACTCCGAGTCCGTGCCGAGCAGCAGACACCCGAATGGCAGGCTCGCTACGCGGTCCGCTCCGGAGTGGAAGGCACCATCAACGAGCTCGCCCACGGACACGGCATGCGCCACTGCCGCTACCGGGGACAGCACAAAGCCCACTTACAGCACGTGTTCACAGCCATCGCTGCAAACATCGAGCGCCTCAGCCGACGGCCGCCGACCGGAGAAGCGCCTCCGTCCCGACGGCCGACCGCCTTCCAGAACTACCTGGACCAGCACGGGATCCCCCGGCCGAGGTCTTGGCGGTCCGCCAGAGACTGAGCAGACCGCCAAGATCCCCGACAGAGTCAGGCCCTACGGCGCCGCCGTCCTTTCGAGGGTGCGGCGCAGACGGCGTTCCGAGAGACGGCCGTAGCCGAAGGGGCGGCCGTCCAGCAGGATGCCGGGGGCGAAGAAGAACCCGGCACCGGCGGCCAGCCGTTGGCCCTCCTCGCTCGCCAGACCGATCTCGGTGACCGTGAGCGGATGATCGGCGCCGACCCTGGCCAGCACCTCCTTGGCGTGGTCGCACAGCGGGCAGTCGGCCTGGGTGAGCAGGGTGACGGAGCGTCTCATTCCTTCGTCGCTCATTCCTTCGTCGCTCATGCTTTCCGGCCCGCCTTCAGATCGGCGAGCAGCTTGTCGACCTTGACGTACATCGTGTACTTCGGGGCGCCGCCGTAGTCCGCCCGCCACTGGATCTTCCCGTCGGGGCCGACCAGCAGGAAGCTGTGGCCGGGGCGGTCCATCCCCATCATCCCGTACTTCTCGGCCTCGTACTTCTTGGAGATCTTCAGATCCGGGTCGGAGAGCACGGGCATGGTGATTCCCTCGTCCTTGACCTTGCGGGCGATCAGATCCACCTTGTCGCTGGTGATGGAGACCACGTCGTCGATCCCGGCCGCCTTGATCCTGGCCGCGCTCTTCTCCATGTCCTTCATCTGGTCCCAGCACGGCTGGCAGGTCAGGCCCTCCTGGAAGTAGAGCAGCACGGATTTGCCCCGGAAGGAGGACAGGTCGGTGGTACCGCCCTTGCTGGACGCCAGTGAGAAGGCGGGCGCGACTGCGCCGATGCCGGGTTTGCCGACGTCGTAGCCTCCGCTTGCCGCCGACTCCTCGGAGCGGTTGAACACCGCGTACAGCCCACCGGTCACCGCAGCCAGCACCACTGCCGTCACCGTCAGCCGGGTCACCCGGCGCCTGCGCAGTTCCAGCCGCTGCTGCCGTTCGCGCTCCAGCCTGAGCCGGGTGCGGCGGTCGGCTTTGGTCTCGCGTTTGGTGTCAGTGGCCATGGCAGGAGTGCTCCAGGTCTTCGGTTCCGTCGGTGTCCGGGTCGGCCGGGCCGACGCTCTCAGTCGTGTCGCCGGTGTCGCCGGTGTCGCCGGTGTCGGGGGTGTCGGCGGAGTCCGTGGCGTCCGTTGTGTTGCCGGTGTCGGTGTCCGCACCGTCGCGTGGGCTCAGCGCGCGCCAGATCAGGAGGGCCAGGGCGATGGCACCGGCGAGAGCGACGGCCCAACCCGGGAGCCAGGAAAGGGACTTGGTGGCCCGTGACGCGAAGTGCTGGAGGTCGGCGGTGAAGGTGACCCGCCAGCCACCGGTGGCCATCGAGTTGTCGGAGACCGCGAAGACGAGCGTCAGGACGCCCATCGCCACCAGGAGGCAGCCCGCCAGCAGGTCGCCGAGCGGCAGGGTGCGCCGCCACCGGCCCGCTCGCAGTGTGACCTTGCGGCCGGTCAGGAAGCGGGCGGGTCCGCGGTTGCCGCGCTCCCATGCCAGGGCGATCAGCGCCAGCGGGGCCACCATCCCCAGCACATACATCAGCCCCACGCTCAGCGCCGCCGGGAAGGATGCGGTCGCACCGGACAGCACCACCACACCGGCCAGCACCGGAGCACAGCAGGCGCTGGCGATCCCGGAGAACGCGCCCAGCGCGTAGGCGGAGCCGAAGCCGCTGCGGCCGGGAGAGCGCCCGGACGGCATCGGCAGATCGAGCTTCCAGCCGCCGAGCGTGGCCAGCCCGCCGAGCAGCATCAGAGTGCCGCCGACGAGATAGATCCACAGGTGGTAGCGCTGGAGCGCGGCCGTGGCCGCCGCGGCGCCGAGCCCGACCGGCACGATGACCGTGGCCACCCCCGCGCCGAACGCCAGCGTCGCGGCGACCACCCGGCCCCGGGAACGGAAGCCCGAGGCGAAGTAGGCGGGCAGCATCACGGAGATGCAGCAGGGGGCGAGCAGGGCCACGACCCCGCCGAGGAACGACGCGAGCAGCGTCGTACCGAGGAGCATTTCGCTCATGTGCGTGTCTTTTCTGTCGGACCGGCCGCGGGAGTGGCCTGCGGCATCAGGACTGCGGGGGTGCGTCGTCCGTGGTCCGTCGGCGGGTGGTCGTCGTGGCGCGCAGGATGCGCACCTCCTCCTGGAGATCGGCGATCTGCCGGTGCAGGTCGGAGTCCGCGGACGCCTTGTGCAGCTGCGGCTGCGGAGTGCCGGACCCGGACCCGGCCCCGGTGCTCCGGCCGCTCGCGGCGCCGTGCATCCCGCGCATCATGAAGATCATGCTGAGCGGGCAGAGGGCCAGGAGCAGCAGGGGAAACGCGCCCGCGATCCAGCCGGGCCTGAGGGCGAGCAGGGCGGCGACGACGACTGCGCCGCCGATGAGCACGTTCTTATTGATGTGTTTCACGGGGGATTCCTCCGGAGGCGAGGCCTGGATCCGATGGGGAGACGAGGATCAGGAGCCGCCGCCGAGGCCCTGCATCATGCCGCTCGTCGAGGTGCCGGAGGAGCCGCCCATCATGCCGCCCATCGACGTGCCCGAGCCGCCGCCCATCATCGAGCCGGAGCTTCCGGACCCGTGGCCGCGACCGGACATCATGTCCCGCATCTGCTTCCTGGCCTCGGCGCGGTCCTTGGCGGGCACATGCTTGACGCACTGCTGGAGCATGGCGTTCAAGTTCTTCGGGTCACCCGTCCGGGAAGACTGGGCCGAGGCCGAGGTCGTGCCGCCGGTCGCGGGCGTCGCCGTCGGGGACGACGCGAACGCCGTGGTGGCTCCGAACGTGCCGAGTCCGACGAGCAGAGTGGCGGCCGTGGCCACCGCGAGGGTCCTGGGCCTGGTCATGACTGGGGCTCCTTCCATCGCCGTACGCCACCTGCCGGCGTCGGCAATCCGGAACGTAGGCACGCGGTGTGAAGAAGCCGTGAAGCGGCCGTGTGCTCGTGCTGTGCGCCGGAGCCGGAACCCGTACGGCATCAGGGTCACCGTCGGCGTGGCGGCATGATGGAGGCCGTACGAAGGAGGGTGTCCGTGACCACGACGGTTCTGGTCGTCGACGACGAGGCGAAGCTGCGCGGGCTGCTGCGCGACTACCTGGAGCGCGACGGCTACACGGTCCTGGAGGCGAGCGACGGGCGCGGCGCCCTGGAGACCGCCGCCCTCTCCCACCCGGACCTGGTCGTGCTGGACCTGGGGCTGCCCGGGCTGCCCGGCGAGGAGGTAGCCCAGGTGCTGCGCCGCACCAGCGACGTGCCGATCATCATGCTCACCGCGAAGGCCGGCGAGAACGACCGGGTGATGGGCCTGCGGCTCGGCGCCGACGACTACGTCGTCAAGCCCTTCAGCCCCCGCGAACTCGTGGCCCGCGTCGAGGCGGTCCTGCGCCGCGCCCGCGGCCCGTACGCGGGGACGGCGGCGCCCGTCTCCTACGGCGACGGGCGGCTGCGGATCGACACCGACCGCCGTGAGGTGCACAGCGACGGACGGCCGGTCGAGCTCACCCGCACCGAGTTCGACCTGCTGGCCGCGCTCGCCTCGCGCCCGGGGCGGGTGTGGAGCCGTATGGAGCTGGTCGGCCATGTCCAGGGGCACTCCCTGGACGCGTACGAGCGGACCGTCGACGTGCATGTGAAGAACCTGCGCCGCAAACTCACCGACACCCCGCCGTCCACCGTGGTCGTCACCGTGCCGGGGATCGGCTACAAACTCGGGGTCGAGCGTGACGACCGCGGTGGACGTGACGAGCACGGTGGGCACGATGACGCCGCCGGGCGCGACGAGCGCCCCGACCCTCGCCGGGAGACGTGATGCGTGAGCTGCTCCGCGGCCGGTTCGCGCGCCGTCTCGCGCTCGCCTTCGCAGCCCTCGGGATCGGCACGGCCGCACTGACCGCCGTTCTCGTGAACGCCGCGTTCGGCGACCGCTTCGACGACTACCTCGCCGACCAGCAGCATGTGCGCCAGCAACAGCTCACCGCCCTGTTCACCGGCGCATACGAACGGGACGGCGGCTGGCGCACCGCCGCCCTCGACCGGCTCGCGGGCACGGTCGAGATGAGCGGCTCCGAGACCGAACTGCTCGACGCGCACGGCCGGAGGATCTGGTCGCTCGCGGACGCGGACGTCGACTCCGCCACTCTCCAGATGCACCGGACCATGATGGGCACCGGCGACCTCGGCTCCCCGACCAGCCTGCCCGTCACCGTCGACGGCCGACGGGTCGGCACCCTCGACGTCCGGGTGCCGCAGGGCGCCGTCCCGGCCGTCGACAAGGAGTTCCGCGACTCCGTCAACCGGCTCCTGGCGGGCGGCGCCCTGGTCGCGGGCCTGGCCGCCCTGGTCGTCGGCGTTTACACCGCGCGCCGCGCCACCGCGCCCATCGCGGAACTCACCCGCGCCGCCGAGGACCTGGCCGCGGGCCACCGCGACCGCCGCGCGACCGCCATCCCCGACAACGAGATCGGCGAACTCGCCACCGCCTTCAACACGATGGCCGACCGGGTGGAGAAGGAGGACGAACTGCGCCGCACCTTCGCCGCCGACGTGGCGCACGAACTGCGCACCCCGCTCGCCATCCAGCGCAGCGAACTGGAGGCGATCCAGGACGGCATCCGCGAGCCGAGCGACGCGGCCATCGGCTCCCTGCACGACGAGAACATGCGGCTGACCCGCCTCGTCGCCGACCTGGAGGCACTCGCCTCCGCCGACGCGGCCGTGTTCACCCTCGAACGCCGCCCGCTGCCGCTGGCCGACCTGGTCACCGACACCGTCGACGGACTCGCCGACGCCTTCACCGACGCCCGTATCACCGTGCGCACCGAACTGGTCGAGGTGCGGGTCGACGGCGACCCGGTGCGGCTGCGGCAGATCGTCACCAACCAGCTCACCAACGCCGTGAAGTTCGTGCCCGAGGGCGGCTCGGTCGCCGTAGGGCTGCGCAGGGAGGACGACTGGGCCGTGCTCACCGTGGCCGACACCGGTCCGGGGATCCCCGGCGACGAACTGCCGCACATCTTCGACCGCTTCTTCCGCAGCCGTACCGCCCGTGCCGACGGCTCAGGCATCGGCCTCGCCGTCGCCGCCGAACTCACCACCGCCCACGGCGGCACGCTCACCGCGGCCAGCGAACCCGGCCACGGCACCACCTTCACGACCCGGCTGCCCGCTCTCGCCGACTGACATCACCCGGCAGTGCCCAGGCCGCCTTCCGCCCGGTGGCGTCAGACAACGCCTTCCGCCCGCCCGGGGCTGCGCCCCCGTACCCCCGCTCCTCAAACGCCGGAGGGGCTGAATTTCAGCCCCTCCGGCGTTTGAGGACGAGGCCCGAAGGACCGACAAGGGGGTCTGGGGGCACAGCCCCCAGGGACGGGAACGGGAAGGGGCGGCGGGGGCGGAATCCCCCTCGGCGGCGTCAGACCGTACCGCAGGACGCGATCCAGCGGCTGTGCTCCTGCGCCGCGGCCAGCCAGGCGTCCGTCGCCCGGGTGTGCGCCGTACGGGCGGCGGGGTGGCGGCGGTACTGGCCCGCGAGCTGCCTGCCCACCATGTGCGTCAGGGCCAGCAGCCGCGCCTGCTCCCGGTCCGCGTCACCGCCGCGCGGTGACCACGGCGGGCAGCCGGGACGCCGCAGGGCGGCGTCGCCGCCGAGCAGCAGCCACGGTGCCTCCAGCGCGAGCGGCAGCCGGCCGCCCGGGACACCGGAGCCCCGTACCGGGGGCCGCGGTCCCGCCGGTACGGCGGTGGCGCGGTCCAGCACGCGCCGCTGGGCCGGGGACAGCCCTCCCGCCTCGGCGAGCGCCCGCTGGGCGTCCAGCGACAGCAGTCGGAGGGTCTCGCACGCGGTCTCCACCTCGCCGAGGACCTGGATCATCCGGTCGGCAGGGCAGCCCGCCTCGAACAGATCGGCCGCGGACCGCGGAAGCCCGGCGACCGCGGCGAGCATGGCGGTCTGCGCGGTGAGCTGCCGGGCCAGTTGCGGGGCGGCGTCCGGTGAGGGCCAGCAGTACAGCGGTTCCAGCGCGTCGGCGGCCAGCAGCTCGGCGGGCTCGTAGGGGCGGCCGGTGCGGCCGCTCGGTACGTCCAGGCGCCAGTTCCAGGTGGCCAGCACCGGTCCCACCGGAACCGTCGGCCGCCGGTACAGCCGTAGACACAGCGCCTGCCACAGCCGGGTCAGGGACTGAGGCGGGTCGTCGGTCGACGAGTGCTCCGACGCCGCGTCGGCCGTCGGCGCCGGTCCGGGGGCGAAGTCGGGCCAGTCGCAGCACAGCCCCATCACGGCGAGCCGCAGCAGCGCCCCTCCGGCCGTCTGGCGCGGCAGCAGGTCGATGTCCGCCGGCTGCGTCAGCAGAGCGGCGGACTGAGCCCAACGCCATGTCCAGCGCCGGGCGTTGGTCGTCAGCGCCTCCTTGGGCAGGTGCTGCGCCGGTTTGTCGAGCGCCGACCAGGCATCGGCAAGCCGCAGATTCGGGCTGACCGAGGGCAGCAGGGAGAGCCCTGCCGCCGTGGCCGCGCCGGTGGTCGTCGGTGCGACGACCCCTGGGACCGCTCCGACCACCGGCCCGGTTCCCGTTCCCGTTCCCGTAACGGTCATGGGTGTCCCGGTGGTGATGAGCGGCGCCGCGGGAGTCCCCATGGTCGGATCCGCCTTTCATGCATGGATGCCGGTTCTCTCACCCGAAGCGTCATCCCCGGCGACTCGCATGCCGCTGCATTCAAGGTCCCTGCCGCATGGGCTGGTCGGCCCTGAATTCCAGGGACCTTTGGCCCGTCAGGGCACGTCAAAGCGGGTGCGCAGGAACGGAGGTGTTTGTATACGTATACCGCGCCTCTCACCCGCCGATCTTCCCGCCCGTCGTCAGCGCCGATGAATGGCATACGGATTCATGCACGGAGACGGACGTTATGCGCTCCTGGGGCGCATAGCCATTCACTCGACGCCCGGATGGGCCGACATACGGCGACTCGGCTCATGCGAGCGCATGGCTGCAAATATGCAGCGCCTTGCGTAGGGCGAAACGGCCATTCGAGGGCGGTTCGCTTCCGTGGCCCGGTTCGGGCACCGCCGACGTTCAACGCCATCGGGTCGCGGCGGATGCAGACTGGCGTCGCCCCCAGGAACTCAGGACGGGCGGCGGAACGTAATCCGGCCGCAAGCCCGTTCAGGCGAGTACGGAGAAAGAAATGACGACGACGTCATCACCGGCGGAGAGACAGGCGAGCCCTCCCGACGGCCCCGAGGTGCCTTCTGACAAGGCGTCGGCAACCCTCGGACTGCCCGCGGCGACCGCCCTCGTGGTCGGATCCATCATCGGCACCGGGATCTTCCTGCTGCCCGCGACCATGGCGCAGTACGGGACGATCAGCCTGGTAGCCCTGCTGGTGGTGACGGTCGGCGCCCTCGCCGTCGCGTCCGTCTTCGGCAAGCTGTCCACGCGGATCCCCGGTTCGGGCGGACCGTACATCTACGCCCGGCACGGCCTCGGAGAATTCCCGGCGTTCCTCAGCGCATGGTCGTACTACATCACCGTACTGGCCGGTGACGCCGCGATTTCTGTGGCGTGGGTCGGCTATGTCAACTACTTCCTGCACTGGGACAGCAAAGTCGGCTCGGCGATTCTCGCCATCATCGGCGTGTGCATTCCCACCGCGATCAACCTGGCCGGCCTGCAGAAGGTCGGTTTCATCCAGACGATCGTCACCGCGGCGAAGTTCCTGATGCTGCTGTTCGTGTCGCTGGTCGGCCTGTTCTTCCTGAAGGCCGCCAACTTCGGCCCGTTCATCACCGACGGCAACTCCTGGATGGGTGCCATCTCCTCGGCCGGTGCCGTGGTGCTGTTCGCCTACTCCGGCGTCGAGACCGCCGCCATCGTGGCCAGCCGGGTGCGCAACCCCGAGCGGAACATCTCCCGTTCCGGTCTCTACGGCACGCTGGCCTGCGCCCTGGTCTACTTCCTCAGCACGATCACGATCTTCGGCACAGTCCCGCACGACAAGCTGCTCAAGTCCTCGGCCCCGTTCGCCGACGCCATGGTCAACATGTTCGGCGGCGCCTGGGGCGGTGTGGTCTCCGCGCTGGCGGTGCTGTCCGGCATCGGCGCGCTCATCGGCTGGGCCACGGTCTGCGCCGAGGTGCCCTACGCGGTCGCCCAGGACAAGCTGTTCCCGCAGGTGTTCACCAAGCAGAGCAAGAACGGCGCGCTGTGGGCAGCCCTGTTGATCTCGCTCGTCCTCAAGATCGTGCTGATCCTGTTCAACTACGCCGGTGCGGCCAACGTGTTCGAGACGGTGGTGCTGCTCACCACGCTGACCACCGCGATCCCGTTCCTGCTGGGCACCAGCGTGCAGCTCTTCTGGCTGATCGCCAAGGGCCGCGCGGTGACGGAGACCTTCGTCCGCGACGTGGTGATCGCCGTCTTCGCGGTCGCGTTCTCCTTCTGGCTCATCTACGGCTCCGGCCAAGAGGCCGTGTTCAGCGGCACGCTGATGGTCTTCGCCGGTGTCGTCGTCTACATCTGGGTCAAGGGCCGGCGCGGTGAGTACGGCGGAAAGGCCGACGATCCCGTGGCCGCCGCCCCTGCTCCCGCCACCGCCCCCGACGCGGACGCGGTCTGACCCCCACAGCCGCCCCGGGGCGGACACCACCTGGCTCCGCCCCCACGGCCCTCGTTCCCGCCGCCCCCACAGCCACCGCCCCCGACGCGGAAACCCACCGGATCCACTGCCGCCGCGGTGTCCCCTCCACCTCAGAAAGCGAGACCCCGATGTCCTTCCACGTCGATTCCGAGGCCGGCGTCCTGCGCCAGGTCATCCTCCACGAGCCCGGTCTGGAGATGCAGCGCCTCACCCCCAGCAACAAGGACGGCCTGCTCTTCGACGATGTGCTGTGGGTGCCTCAGGCGCGTGAGGAGCACCAGACCTTCCAGCGCACGCTGCGGGACGAGGGCGTGACGGTCCATCTGCTCAAGGACCTGCTCACCGAGACGCTCAAGGTGGACGAGGCACGGGAGTTCGTCCTCGGCCGGGTGCTCGACGAGCGGCAGGAACTGGTGGGCGGCGGCCTCTCCCGGCTGGCGTACGGCGTGCTGAGCGACCTGCCCCCGGACACCCTGGCCGACCACCTGATCGGCGGCATCAACAAGCGGGAGTTCAAGGCGCTCGCCGGCCCGGCGATCCCGCGCACCCTGGGCCTGGAGGCGCTGGAGGACTACGAGTTCCTCCTCACCCCGCTGCCCAACCACCTGTTCACCCGCGACACCTCGTGCTGGATGTACGAAGGCGTGTCGATCAACCCGATGATGATGCGGGCCCGCAAGCGCGAGACCGTGCACTACGAGGCGATCTACCGCTACCACCCGCTGTTCGCCGACGCGGAGTTCCCGCTGTGGAGCCCGGGCGAGGAGCAGGCGCCCGCCACCATCGAGGGCGGCGACGTCGAGGTGATCGGCAACGGCACGGTGCTGATCGGCCTGAGCGAGCGCACCACGCCGGCCGGTGTGGAGCTCGTGGCCCGTTCGCTCTTCGCGCACGACGCGGCCACCCGCGTCATCGCCGTGGAGCTGCCCAAGGCGCGCTCGTGCATGCACCTGGACACCGTGATGACCATGGTCGACCGGGACGTGTTCACCCTCTACAGCGAGCTCGACCCGGACAGCCTGAAGTCCTGGACCCTCACCCCGAGCGGTGGCCCCACCGGCCTCACGGTCAAGGAGAACCGTTCCTTCTTCGACGAGATCGCCGACTCCCTGGGCCTCAACTCCGTCCGGGTGCTGCGCACCGAGCAGGACCCCTACGCCGCCCAGCGCGAGCAGTGGAACGACGGCTGCAACGTGCTGACCGTCAGCCCCGGCAAGGTCGTCGCCTACTCCCGCAACGAGGTCGCCAACCAGATGCTGCGCGACAACGGCATCGAGGTGCTCGCCGTCCCCGGTTCCGAGCTCGGCCGCGGCCGTGGCGGCCCGCGCTGCATGAGCTGCCCCATCGAGCGCGAGCCCGTCCCGGCCGCCTCCTGACCACCCCTTCCTGACCCCCTCCTGACCCCTCCCGTACCGAACCCCCACTGGAGACAACCGACATGGCCGCCAACCTGCGCCACCGCAACTTCCTCAAGGAACTGGACTTCACCCCCCGCGAGTTCCTCTCCCTCATCGACCTCGCCGCCGAGCTCAAGGCCGCCAAGCGGGCCGGCACCGAGCGTCCCCGGCTGCGCGGCAAGAACATCGCGCTGATCTTCGAGAAGACCTCGACCCGCACCCGCTGCGCCTTCGAGGTCGCCGCCCACGACCAGGGCGCCCACGTCACCTACCTCGACCCGAGCGGCTCGCAGATCGGCCACAAGGAGTCCATGAAGGACACCGCGCGGGTGCTCGGCCGGATGTACGACGGCATCGAGTACCGCGGCAGCTCCCAGTCGCTCGTCGAGGAGCTCGGCGCGTACGCCGGCGTCCCGGTCTGGAACGGCCTGACCGACGAGTGGCACCCCACCCAGATGCTCGCCGACATGCTGACCATGCGCGAGCACTCCGACAAGCCGCTGCACAAGATCTCCTTCGCGTACCTCGGCGACGCCCGCAACAACCTCGGCAACTCGCTGCTGATCGCCGGCGCCATGCTCGGCATGGACGTCCGACTGGTCGCCCCGAAGGAGCTGTGGAGCGCCCCGGAGATCTTCGAGGAGGCGGAGCGCATCGCCGAGAAGACCGGCGCCCGCGTGACCCGCACCGAGAACGTCGCCGAGGGCGTGGCCGGGGTCGACTTCCTCTACACCGACGTCTGGGTGTCCATGGGTGAGCCCAAGGAGGTCTGGGACGAGCGGATCGCCCTGCTGAAGCCGTACCAGGTGAACGCCGACGTGGTGAAGGCCACCGGCAACCCGGACGTCAAGTTCCTGCACTGCCTGCCCGCCTTCCACAACCGGGAGACCAAGGTCGGCGAGGACATCTTCCAGAAGACCGGCATGACGGCCCTGGAGGTCACCGAGGACGTGTTCGAGTCGGAGCGGTCCGTCGTCTTCGACGAGGCGGAGAACCGGCTGCACACCATCAAGGCGGTCATGGTCGCCACCCTCGGCGACTGACCCGGTCCCACCGAGAAGCCCCCGGCCGGGGCAGGACAGGAGGAAAGCCCCTGCCCCGGCCGGGACCCACTCACCCCCCAACCCCCAAAGAAGACCACCCCCACCCCCCCGACCCCCCACCCCATAACTCATCTGCAAGGAACAAGAAAAATGCGCGTTGTCGTAGCCCTCGGTGGGAACGCCCTGCTTCAGCGCGGGGAACGCCCCGACGCCGACATCCAGCTCGCCGGTGTGCGCCGGGCCATGCGGGCCCTCGCCCCGATCGCCGCGGAACACGAGCTCGTCGTCACCCACGGTAACGGCCCCCAGGTCGGCGTCCTGGCGCTGGAGAGCGCCGCGGACCAGGCGCTCAGCAAGCCGTACCCCTTCGACGTGCTCGGGGCCGAGACCCAGGGCATGATCGGCTACTGGCTCCTCCAGTCCCTCCAGAACGCCCTGCCCGGCCGCCAGGTGTGCACCATGCTCAACCAGACGCTGGTGTCCACCGCCGACCCCGCCTTCGACAACCCGACCAAGTTCGTCGGCACGGTCTACAGCGAGGAGGAGGCCAAGGCACTGGCCGCGGAGAACGGCTGGACCGTGCGCCAGGACGGCAAGTACTGGCGGCGCACCGTGCCCTCCCCGAAGCCGCAGCGGGTCGTGGAGACCCGGCTGATCCGCCAGCTCCTCGAGTCCGGCACCACCGTGGTGTGCGCCGGCGGTGGCGGCGTACCGGTGATCAGGGACGAGACCGGCAAGCTGGCCGGTGTCGAGGCGGTCGTCGACAAGGACCTCACCGCCTCCCTCCTGGCGGAGACCCTGGAGGCCGACGCACTCCTCCTGCTGACCGACGTCCCGACCGTGATGCGCGGCTACGGCACCCCCGACGCCGCGCCGATCAACAACGCCACCCCCGCCCAGCTGCGCGCCGAGGACTTCCCGGCGGGCTCCATGGGACCGAAGGTGGAGGCGGTGTGCCGCTTCGTGGAGACCACGGGCGACATGGCCGCGATCGGTGCACTGGAGGACGCAGCGGACATTCTGGCCGGTAAGACGGGGACTATCATCACACCGAGTGGTTTCTTCCCCGAGCAGGGCCACTTCTGAGTGACGGGCGAGGTGGCGGTCGGTGAAGGCAGTGGACACGACGCGCACGTCCGGTGACGGTGGACGCGCCCAGCGGCTGGAGCTGATCGCCAGGCTCGTGGGCCATCAGGCGGCGACGACCCAGGGCGATCTGGTGACCTTGCTCGCGGAGCGCGGCATCCACGTCAGCCAGTCCACGGTGTCCCGCGACCTCACGGTCCTCGGCATCAAACTGGGCAGGCAGTCCACCAGCCGGCGGCCCGCCTCCCGGGCCGGCATCCCGGCGGCGAGCTGGCCGACGGTGAAGCGCCTGCTGATCGCCGCGGAGACGTCGGGCAGCATCGTGGTACTGCGCACCCTGCCCGGCGCCGCCAAGCTTCTGGCCTCCCTGCTCGACGCCGCCGGCCTCCCGGACGTCCTGGGCATGGTCGGCGGCAACGACTCGGTGGCGCTGGTCTGCCGGGACCCCGAGAGGGCCGACCATCTGGCGGACGACCTGATGGCGGCGCTGGCGGGCTGAAACGGGGCGGGGTACGGGCGCCCGTGCCCCACCCACCGAGGCACGGTCGCCCGTACCCCGCCCCGTATTCCCTGGTGCTCAGTACTCCAGCGCGTAGGACGCGCCGACCTTCTTGAATCCGATCCGGCCGTAGTAGGGGTCGACCTCGCCGGGCGGAGTCAGCACTCTGCGGAACCCGCGGTCGGTGAACAGACTGCTGGAACGGAAGACGAACTCGCCCGGCGTGAAGTCCCGGTACGGCTTGGTCACATAGTCCAGCTCCACCTGCGCGGTGGTCTCGTCGACCGCCCGGACCAGGACCACGCCCACGAGATCGTCGCCGGTCAGCACGAGATAGGCCGAGTGATCCGGGCCGTCCTCCCAGCGGAATTCCGGGTTGTAACGGGCTATGTCGTCGGCGTGGACCCGGAGCACGTACTCGAGGAACGTGTCGTCGGTACCGACGGGGACCACCTTGTACTGCCGCTGGTCGTGCCGGGTGGCGATCAGGCTGCGAAGGAACCACAGGTTGATACCGGCCAGCACGAGGTTCATCGCCACCTGGGGCCACACCCCGAGCGCCCAGTTGAAGGTGACCAGGATCAGGCAGGCGACAAGATTGAGGGCCCGCAGCCGAAGCTGCCGAGCCTGCAAAAGCGAACAGACGAGTACGGCCGACCCGACCCACCCGAGAACATCAACCCAACCCATTTCCCTACCCTCTCTCTCACTGGAACCCGAGCCGTTCGGCTGTCCCGGCCCAGTTCGAGGCTGGGCGGCGGCGGAGTCACAGGTCCAGCAGGGGGGCAGCGGCGTTGCGGTCGAGCACGGCAGCGGCGATGGCGCCGGTGCCTCAGTGATGGTAGGCGATAGCGCACGGGAACCGGAGCGCTGCGCTCATCGGGGACATTACCGACAAGTAACCTATCGGCTCTTTTTCGTGGGTGCGGCGGACCAGTCCGTACGGCAGTGTGACCCGGGTCACACTGCCCCCCGGACGGGACGGCTTCCTGTCTGGCGCCATGGCGTGTGCCCTCGGCGGGTGATCGCTTCGGCGCTTGAAGATCATGTACGGGTCACGCCAGACCGCGTCATGAGGCCGGTGACCCTCACCACTCCGCCGAGCAGTGGCAGGGCCGCCCTGCCGTCAAACCCGGACCGGGTGTGCTGGACGCGCGCGTTACCGCCGGTGTCTTAAGGACACTGATCAGGCGAAGCACCCCCGCGCCTGCAGAGAGGGCGCTGACCGTGCACCGCGAGGACACCTCGATCACGGAACACCCCCGCTACCGCTGGGAGGACTCAGACACGGTTGCGGCCACGAGCGTGGTCGACGGAGCATTCCCACACCTGCGGGGAGGACGTGCCGGAGTCGTTGAGGAGGACCCCGTAGATCGGAACACCCCCGCGCCTGCGGGGAAGACTCACCGGACACGCGCGGGTCCGTGTCCACTGCCGGAACACCCCCGCGGCTGCGGGGAAGACGATCATGGCTACCGAAGCCGCCTGTGAGAGCGCGGAACACCCCCGCGCCTGCGGGGAAGACGCGACGCCCTTGCGGAACTGACCGGCCTTCATCGGAACACCCCCGCGCCTGCGGGGAAGACGCCCGGATCGCCGTACGGGGGACCGTCTTGAGCGGAACACCCCCGCGCCTGCGGGGAAGACGCCTGAGCCTTGAGACCGGGGGAGGGCGCACTCGGAACACCCCCGCGCCTGCGGGGAAGACTGGGCGGGGTCGGCCCAGAGGGGGTGGGGCTGCGGAACACCCCCGCGCCTGCGGGGAAGACGCCGTGCCGCCTCCGGTGTTGTAGCCGCCCGTCGGAACACCCCCGCGCCTGCGGGGAAGACGCGCCTGTACGCGGCGGTCGGCCCGATCTGCGCGGAACACCCCCGCGTCTGCGGGGAAGACGCTGAGCGGAGGGTGGGCAGCCGGTTGAGCCGCGGAACACCCCCGCGTCTGCGGGGAAGACAGCAGCCGCCCGAACGAGACGTGCGGCTCCGGCGGAACACCCCCGCGTCTGCGGGGAAGACCCGCCCGAAGCTCACATGCGGCTCCGGTGCGGCGGAACACCCCCGCGTCTGCGGGGAAGACACGCCTTCCCACCCTGCCGCACCAGGCCCGGTCGGAACACCCCCGCGTCTGCGGGGAAGACGCCGTAGGGTCGGGTATTCCCGGCGTGCAGAACGGAACACCCCCGCGTCTGCGGGGAAGACGGGACCGCACAGGCTGACGCCCCGTTCAACATCGGAACAGCCCCGCGTCTGCGGGGAAGACGGCGAGCGGGCGCCTCCTGGCCATGGCCGAGTCGGAACACCCCCGCGTCTGCGGGGAAGACCGAAAGAAGCCCCGCCCGGTGATCCGGCGGGGCGGAACACCCCCGCGTCTGCGGGGAAGACTTCGGCACCGACGGCGTGGCGATCCAGCAGATCGGAACACCCCCGCGTCTGCGGGGAAGAGCGGGGGCCACTGGTAGGCGCCGAGGATTTCGGCGGAACACCCCCGCGTCTGCGGGGAAGAGAAGCAGATGCTCGCTGCCGACCTGCCGCCGGACGGAACACCCCCGCGTCTGCGGGGAAGAGGTTGGCGTCCTTGCCCTCGGCGGCCTGTACGGCGGAACACCCCCGCGTCTGCGGGGAAGAGATGTGGCTCGTGTCGAGCGGCGCGACGTTGACCGGAACACCCCCGCGTCTGCGGGGAAGAGCCGGGGACTGAGCAGACGTGCCAGCGTTGGGACGGAACACCCCCGCGTCTGCGGGGAAGAGGCCGTCGTCGAGGAGCGGGGTTCCGTCGTCGTCGGAACACCCCCGCGTCTGCGGGGAAGAGGACGGGCCGACCGCAGCCGACATCAACATCGACGGAACACCCCCGCGTCTGCGGGGAAGAGTCCTGACGCACCTGGAACTCGCGCACCTTGAGCGGAACACCCCCGCGTCTGCGGGGAAGAGACGGACCGCACCTCCGCACGCCGCTGCATGTTCGGAACACCCCCGCGTCTGCGGGGAAGAGCCCCAGGTTCCGCTGGCGATGACGAAGACGAACGGAACACCCCCGCGTCTGCGGGGAAGAGTCTCTCTGACCAGGCATGTAAGAGCGACTTTACTTTCTCTTTGCCTGGGTTGAGAGTTGCTCGACCGCTGTCTGATGCTTCACGTTGCCACCCTAGCCGCCGCAGAGGAGGGGGCGCTGTCGGTGTGCTGTGCTTGGATCTGCAGGAAGTGGGCGAGCCGGGGGCGGCCAGTCGTGATCGGGGGCATATGTCTGTGGGGGCAGGGGAAGCGCCGGACGAGTCGCTGTGGGGGAAGTCGCGGGGACTCGATCCTGGGTTGCCGCCGTATCCGCTGGTACGGCATCTGCTGGATGCGGCGGCGATGGCGTTGGGGCTCTGGGATCTGTATCTGTCGGAGAATCAGCGCCGCAGCGTCGCGTCCGGGATGGGGCTGGCGCACGACCAGGACGCGGCACGCGCCTTGGTAGGGCTGTGTGCCGGGCTGCACGACATCGGCAAGATCTCGGGGTTCCAGTTCTGTTCCCGCCATGGCCGGGACCATCTGGGTGCGCCCTTCCGCAAGGACGAGAAGGAGATGACCGCCGGGCGGCTCGGTCACGATGTGGCCGGTCTGGAGGCGGCCGATCACGTCCTGCAGATCCTGGGATTCGACACTGAGCAGGAGTTGGGTGCCGCGGAGCGCATTGCGGAGATCATCGGCGGTCACCATGGCCGATTTCACCGCACGGACGGTGTGGGCGGCTGCCTTCCGTTTCTGGGTGCGGGCGATTGGGCGCACCAGCGCGCACTGCATGCCGATGTGGTGTACGGGCTGGTGGGGGCCCCTGCGGAGCCCGAGTTCTTCAAGGCTCCCCAAGCCGCGCTGGTGACGGGGCTGGTGATCCTGGCTGACTGGCTGGTCAGCAGGGAGAAGTATCTGCGCAGCCGTCAGCGGGAGTTGGATCCGTCGTTAGAGAGCCACTTCGCACGGTCCTGTGCAGACGCGCCGGATCTGTTGGCCGATGCCGGGCTGATGCCAGTGCAGCTCCGGTGCCGCGGATTCAGCGAGGCATATGGGATCGATGGAGAACCGAATCCGTTGCAGCGATCGGTGATGACGGAGCTACCCGAGGCCGTGGGCGCGGGCGGGCGGGGCGGGATTCTGCTGATCACGGCGGCCCCGGGCGACGGTAAGAGCGAGGCGGCACTGGAGGCGGAGCGGGTGCTGTCGGCTGCGTTCGGAACCCGCGGGTTCGCCTTCCTGTTGCCGACGATGGCGACTAGCGATCAGATGTACGAGCGTATCGCTGGGGCGTTGCGCCGACAGTCGGGGCAGACGGCCGGACTGACACTTGTGCACAGCATGGCCTGGCTCAACAGCGCTTACTCCGATGTGGAGTTGGAAGCTGATGCGCGGGTGGTGACCTGTGACGGGGACGAGAGTCCGCCGGGGCGTCGACAGGACGAGGCGGACATGCGCCCTCGGCAGTGGCTGCGCGGCCCGAAGCGGCCGCTGCTCGCGCAGTTCACGGTGGGTACGGTGGACCAGGCCCTGATGTCCGTTCTGCCGGTAAGGCACAACGCCTTGCGGCTGCTCGCTTTGTCGGGCAAGACGTTCATCGTGGACGAGGCGCACGCCTACGACCCGTATATGCAGGTCCTGTTGGGGCGGCTGCTGAACTGGCTGGGTGCCTACGGTGTTCCGGTCGTTCTGCTGTCGGCGACGTTGCCGGCGTCTGTCAGCGACCGGCTCGTCAAGGAGTACCTGAGGGGCGCCGGTCACGGGATACGCGATCTCAAGAAGCGCTCGTTTCCGGCACCGTACCCGGGCTGGCTGTATGTGGCAGCGGATGCCGATGCACGCGCCACCGCGATGTCGGAGCCGCAGCGGCACGAGCAGGCCGGCGAACGTAGCATGCGGTTGCGGGCGAGGGTGGAACCGGTTGTCCAAGGAGAAAAGGGCGGGGCGCGAAACCGGTCGGTGGTTGTCGCGCGGTTGCTGGAACCGCTGATGGGGGAGGACGGGGGTGTCGCTCTCGTGGTGTGCAATACGGTGGCAGACGCCCAGGAGACCTACCAGATGCTGCGCACGCGTTTCGACGAACGTTCCCACCGGGACGGTGGAGTGGTGCAGTTGTTGCACGCCCGCTTCCCCGGCGATGTCAGGGAACTGCGCACCAGGCAGGTCACGGGAGGGTTGGGTCGAAGCGGTCCCCGGCCCGTCCGCAGGATCGTCGTGGCTACCCAAGTGGTCGAACAGTCGCTCGACCTGGACGCCGACATGGTGATCAGCGATCTCGCACCGCTCGCCCTACTGTTGCAACGGGCCGGTCGCTGCTGGCGGCATGAGAACTGGTGGGTCCGACACGGCCGTCCCCAGGACCGCCCCCGTCCGGCATGGGCGCGGGAATCGGCTCTCGTCGTTCTCGATCCACTGGCCGATGGCGGCACTCTGCCGGGGCACTGGGGCGAGGTCTATACGGAACATCTCCTGGTTACGACATCGGTGGCGGTGGGCAAACTCAGCGGCGGCATCGTCTCGATTCCGGATGACGTGCAGGAATTGGTGGAATCCGTACACGGCACAGCCGCGGAGTCGGTCGAGTGGGACGCTCTCGATGCCCGGCGCCGTACGGCCTGGACGCAGCATCGGGGCAAGGAGACCGCCGAACGCGGCCAGGCCGGGCTGGTGGCTGTTCCCCGGGCGGGGCAAGTGGGCAGTTTGCAGGGCCTGCACAGCCTGCCCGGTGAGGAAGACGAGTGGGAGACCGCCACACGGCTCGGTGCGGACTCGGTACGGCTGCTGTGCGCGTACATCCAACAGGATGGTCGTACGACGCTCGACCCCGCCGGCGGTGAAGTGCTTCCCGAAGACGGTGGGGTCAGGGCGGCGGTACGTACCGTGATGCGTCGCACCGTTCCGGTCCGCGCGGACTGGTTCCATGAGCAGGACCGGGAAGTGCTCGCGCCACCGCGTGCGTGGACGGAACACCCGATGCTGAACGATGTCCGAGTCCTGCGCCTGCCGGTGCGGGACGGACGGGCGCAACCCGCTGCCGTGGGAGGCAAAACCCTTCGCTTGGACGAAGACCTCGGACTCGTACGGCTGTAATGGCCGCCCCGGCGCGACGTGCACCCCCACGACTGCGGGGAGGCGGGATCTCGACGGCGAACACCCGCGCTCGTGCAGCGGCTCACCCTCACTGCTGCGAGGAACTCTGATGCCAGGGCATACGGCAGTCGATCTCGCAGCGGTCAGGGTGTCATACGGTGGTACGACTCGGCAGCCGCGATCAGCAGGGCACAACAGGACCCGACAGTCGTCAAGTCCGGCTGCAGGCTGATCACGACGATGATCACTGTGATGACGACTGCCCATGGCACGGCCTGCGGCGCTGGGGGTTCGGACACGGCGGGGCGGTGTTGTCGCAAGTCCCTTGTACTGCTGGGGCCGTGAGGCCACAACACCCTCGGTCTTGCAGCTTCTGTATGGCTCGATCCGGTCCCTGGAGACAGCTTCCGTCGGCTCGGGTGGGGCCTACCGACCGCCGTTGTCAGTGGTGGCTGCTTCAATGCTGGGCATGGCGCGGGGGAGGGCGGTCGGGGAGACGAGCGGACAACTGATGTCCAACTCAGGCCCCTTTGGACAGCCATGTTCGCGAGGGAGGCGGATGGCGGTGGGCGAGGGCTTCGACCTGCGGGACGAGCCGTGGATTCCGGTGCGCATGACGGATGGCGCGGTGCTGTGCCTGGGACTGAGGAATGTGTTTGAGCGTGCCCACGAGATCCGTGATCTGGAACTGCCCGTGGCGCCCGCAGCGGCGGGACTGCTGCGGATCCTGGCCGCGATGACAGCCCGGATCGCCCGGGTCGGTGACACCGCTCTCGGTGATGCGGGGCTTGCGGAGAGCGTGGATGACTGGCTGCTGGCGCGTCGCAGCGTGCTGAGCCAGGGACGATTCGACCCGGACGCGGTGAACGCCTACTTCGACGAGGAGGTTCCATCCGGCAGGTTCGATCTCTTCGACGCCGAGCGGCCGTTCCTGCAGGACCCGAGGCTGACCGTGGAGTGCGTGGGGCCTAAGTGGTCTGCGTCGTAAGTCCTTCGGGGGTTGACTTCAGAGCCGGTCGTGGGTGTGTGCACTGTCAGCTGTCGAAGGCGGTGAGGTGGAGGTGGCAGGCGGTGTCGAGGGCGTCCTCCGGGGTGCCGCTGCCAGTGCCGGTGGGCAGGAGGGCGTCCTGGTAGCGGTCGCTGGCCGGGTCGTGCAGGGCGAAGCCCCAACGGCTGGCGGTGCCGTGGTAGCGCAGGCGCATCAGCTTGACGCTCTGGCCGTCGGCCAGTTCACCGTCCACGTAGGCGTACTGGCCCCGGTGGCGGACGCGCAGGCCGGCCAGCTGCGGCCAAGCGGCCTTGGCGTGCATGTTCAGATACAGCTCGAGTTGGAGCCGGGTATGTTCCGAGGGCGTTGGCACAGCGGACATCCTGCCGGAGGGCCGGCGATCGGGGGGCGGGCAGGATACGGCCTGTCGTGATCCACTTCTCGTGATCGGCTTGCCCGCCTTGCCCGTTGCCCCTGCCCGCTCGATAACCCTGACCGCCTCCGAGCGCAGGCGGCTCAAGACGATGGCCTACGGCCACAAGACCGAGCACCGGCTCCGTCAGCGCGCCCAGGTCGTCCTGCACGCAGCCCGGGGCCGCCCCAACGCCCGCATCGCCCGCGAGACCGGGCTGCACCTGGACACCGTCCGCACCTGGCGCGGCCGATTCGCCGAGCACCGGCTGCCCGCGCTGTCCGACCGCAAGCGCTCCGGGCGTCCCGCCTCCTTCACGCCGCTGCAGACCGCCCAGGTCAAGGCCCTGGCCTGCCAACTGCCCGCCGAGAGCGGCACACCGCTCTCGCGCTGGTCAGCCCCGGAGCTGGCCCGCGAGGTCGTCGGCCGCGCCATCGCCGGCGCGATCTCCGCCTCCACCGTGCGGCGCTGGCTCAGGCAGGACGCGCTCAAGCCCTGGCAGTACCAGTCCTGGATCTTCATCACCGACCCTGCCTTTCGGTCCAGGGCCGAGCTCGTACTCGACCTCTATGCCCGCATCTGGAACGGCGAAGCGCTTTGCGCGGACGAGTACGTGATCAGCGCGGATGAGAAGACCTCCATCCAGGCCCGCTGCCGCTGCCACCCCGCCCTGGCCCCCGGGCAGGCCAGGGCGATGCGGGTGAACCACACCTACGGCCGCGGTGGCGCCCTGGCCTACCTGGCCGCCTACGACGTCCACCACGCGAAGACCTTCGGCCGCTGCGAGCCGAGAACCGGCATCGCCCCGTTCATGGCCCTGGTCGACCAGGTCATGACCCAAGAGCCCTACGCCAGCGCGAAACGCGTGTTCTGGGTCGTGGACAACGGATCCTCCCACCGCGGCAAGAAGGCCGCCGACCGGCTGACCGCCGCCTACCCGAACGCGGTCCTCGTCCACACCCCGATCCACGCCTCCTGGTTAAACCAGGTGGAGATCTACTTCTCCGTTGTGCAGCGCAAGGTCGTGACACCCAACGACTTCACCGACCTCAACGAGGTCGCGGACCGGCTCCGAGCCTTCGAAGACCGCTACAACGCCACGGCACAGCCGTTCCAGTGGAAGTTCACCACCTCCGACCTGGACGATCTCCTGGCCAGGCTCGACCGGCACACCGCCGATCACCCAGAAGAATCCTCCGCCGCCCCGGCAACATGATCAACCCCCGAAGGACTTACGACGCAGACCACTAAGGGCGAGCCGAACACCTCCGGAGTGAACAAACTGGTGTTCGGGCGTCCGACTGGCATCAACGGTGCAGTTCTCTTCGGGCATTTCACCGACGCAGACCCGGTGCCTGTCCCGGCTGCCGAGGCCGTGTGGCATCTCATCGGCCAGCTCTACTTCGGTCCTTCGGGCCAGTGCACTCCGCGCAGGATCACCGAGTACCGGACCGGGAGCACAG
Organism: Streptomyces sp. YIM S03343; assembly: GCF_054729195.1. Classification (NCBI taxonomy): domain Bacteria; kingdom Bacillati; phylum Actinomycetota; class Actinomycetes; order Kitasatosporales; family Streptomycetaceae; genus Streptomyces; species Streptomyces sp. YIM S03343. Next base: position 1,848,870 of record NZ_JBPUKX010000001.1, on the reverse strand, counting down.
ACGCGGCGCCGCTGCGGAAGACCCTGTCGTATTTCGCTTGGGCACCGGATCTCTTCACGACGCTGGTACTGGCCTTACCACGACCGGACATCGAGGTTGACTGGGAGGCGGAGGACGCCTGTCCCTGGGAGGAGGACCTCAACGCTCCGCTGGCGCCGCAGAGAGCGATGACTTGGCCCGGACGCCTGCTGACCGGACGGTTCCGGCACGCGGCGCTCCTGGTCCCGTCCACCGACCGCAGGTCGGTCGCGGACGCCTATCTGACCTGGGCGACCCATGAGCCCGCCACGGCTGTGCGCGAACCGTACCTGATCATGGACCGCCGAAAGGACGGCGCGTTCGAGCCCCGCGAGGCGGACAGCGGACGGGCTCTGTGGCGGGACCTGGACTCCCTGCTGCTGAAGACCGACCGGCGCGACGCGCGGCGCCCCCCATGCCTGGAGGCCCTGCCGAAGGCACTTGCTCCGGGGTTGCGGGTGCGTGCGTACGGGTTCGAGCAGGACGGACAGCAGAAGGACAGCATCTGGTTCCAGGCCACGACTCCGCCGGTGCTGCAGTGGCAGGAGGAGAACGACCGAGTGATGGCCCTTCACATCGCCCGCTGTCACCAGGCCGCCGAGGAGGCCGGGGACCGGCTGGACCTCGCGGCCAAGGTCGCCTGGAAGATGGCCGGCGATACGACCACCGCCACTTCGTCCAAGGCCAGGATCCGCTTCGACGCGCGCAAGCCCGGGCCCTGGGCATCCGCCGCCCTGAGCCGCTTCTGGCCGGCGGCTGAAGCCGAATTCTGGCGCCTGGCATCACCGGAGCACGCCGGTACGGAGATCCGGCAACCCTTCGTCCATGCCGCACTGACGGCGCTCGACGAGGCCATGGGTCAGGTCGGCCGCTCCGACATCCGGGTGGCACGGGCCCGAAGCCGTGCCCGCGGCATGCTTCTTGCCCTTCTGCGCTCAGCCACGGCGGTCGGCTGACCGGTTTCGTCCACCCACCCCGCCGCACGCACCACCGCAGACACAGCCGGTTCGGCCGTGATCCAGAGCAGTCCTCATCCAGGGAAACGCCATGACCAGTCCGACACCCACGACGCCCGCACCGCCGCAGCAGCACCAACGGTCCGACCGATTCGTCGCCTACGTGTACGGCCTGTGCGCCAACAACAGGACGCGGGCAGAACTCCGCCGTGGGCTCGGGCTGCCCGTCGTGCGCTGCAACTACCTCCATCGGTACCTCGTACCGTTCATCTCCCGCAACCACGGCGAAAGGATCAGCGTCGACCGACGCCGCGCCTACTACGCCGTGGCCGCGCTCATCGCGGCCCGCCCCCGCGCCGCCCGCACCACCGAACCCCCGGGCCGGGCTGACGCACAACCGGCGGCCAGCTGGTACGCGCGGCCGAACCTGGGCGCCGCGCTGGGGGAGGCCGTTGTGAAGGGGATCCTCAAGGAGGGCTCCGCCGACAGCGCCCTGCATCTGATGACCCGGCAGTCCGCTGATGCGGTCCACCCCGGACTTCCGTCCCTCGCCCGGCAACTGGCCAATGGCGGCGTGCAGTTGGATTGGGCGGTCCTCTTGGAGGATCTTGCGTTCTGGAACCAGTACCGCGACCAGATCGCCACCCGTTGGCTGGAGAGCTATTTCCGGATCCGGGACGCCGAGAACGCACTTGGCGACACAGTGGAGAAACAGTTCAACGAGCCCGAACACCGTGATCACCCCGACCGGCAGGGGCATCCCCACAAGCAGGACCGGTCCCACAAGAACGAGAACCACGAGAACCACGAGGAAGACGAGCGATGACGAGCCTCTATCTCGACCTGAGCGCACTGCAGTCGGTTCCGGCCGCCAACCTCAACCGCGATGACCTCGGCTCGCCGAAGCAGGTTCGCTACGGCAACGCCTCCCGCATCCGGGTCTCCAGCCAGTCCTGGAAGCGGGTGATCCGCCAGGCTGTGGAGGCAGACCTCGGCGAACGCGCCGCACGTACCCGCATGGTGCCGGTCAGGGTCCGCCAGGCACTGGAACACGACGGTTGGCCAAAGGAGTTGGCGGACTTCGCAGGGCGGCAGGTCGCGGCCAGCGCCGGGAAGAAGGGCATTGGCACGGAGAAGGAGGGACACACCTCCGTCCTGCTGTTCCTGCCCGAGGCAGCCATCGAGGAACTTGTAGCAGTCTGCCGCGAACACCGCAGGGCGTTGGAGAAGGGTCAGGACCAGAAGAAGCCAGGGCAACTGCTGCCTGCCGCCCGTGTCGAGGAGATCCTCAAGCGGCGCACCGCCTCGATCAGCCTCCTCGGCCGCATGCTCGCGGAACTGCCGGATGCCAACGTGGACGGAGCCGCACAGGTCGCGCACGCCTTCACCACGCATGCCGCCGAACCGCAGCGCGACTACTTCACCGCCGTGGACGACTGGCTCGGCGAGACCGAGACCGGAAGTGGTCACCTGGACACCGCCGAGTTCAGCGCCGGCGTCTTCTACCGGTACGCCACCGTCAACGTCACCGACCTCGTGACCAACCTTGAGGGTGACACCAAGGCCGCCCGTACCGTACTCGCCTCGTTCGCCGAACATTTCCTGCTCTCGCTGCCTCAGGCCAAACGCACCAGCACAGCCCCGCACACCGTGCCCGACCTCGCCTACCTCGCCGTACGGGCACACCGGCCGATCTCCCTGGCCGCCGCTTTCGAGACGCCAGTCGCTGCCGACGAGCAGGGCGGCTTCTCCCGGCCCTCCCGTTCAGCCCTGGCCATGTACGCGACGGCGATCAACCGGTTGACAGGCCACCGCAACTGCTGCTTCCACGGTCACACCACTGTTGATCCCCACGAGCGTCTGGGCGGCCTGGGCGACACCGTTGATTCGTACGACGAACTGATCGAAGCGGCAGCCGAGGCAGCACTCCCCACGGCCGGGCAACCGGAATGAGCGGACTCGTTCTGCGTCTCGCCGGGCCCCTCCAGTCCTGGGGGGAGCGTTCCGTGTTCAGCCCTGTCCGCGACACGGCGCCTTTCCCCACTCGCTCCGCCCTCACCGGGCTCTTCGCCGCAGCCGAGGGCATCGGCCGCTGCGACGAAGCCGGACTCGACCGCTACCGCCCGCTACGGTTCACCGTCCGTGTGGACCGGCCCGGTACCCCACTCATCGACTACCACACGGTCGGCGGAGGCTTCCCCAAGGCCCGCACCGCGGCCACAAGCGGCGGTAGCCACAAGGGCGCCGCAGTCGTCACCCGACGCCACTACCTCACCGACGCCGTCTTCGTCATCGCGGTCTGCGGCCCCCAAGAGATCACCGCACCCCTCGCCCGCGCCCTGCGCCGCCCCCGCTGGGCGCCCTACCTCGGCCGCCGCTCCTGTGTCCCTGACGAGCCGTTCCTCCTGCGCGCGCACGCGGTCGACCCAGAGGAAGAACTACTCATGCGCGTGCCTCTCAGCCGCACTGTTCCGCACGGGACCGACGACGACGCCACACTCGCCGTCCCATTCCTGCGCGAGACGCCACCGCCCGGCGGCCCCGGCGTGAAGGCCGACAGCCTCACCCTCAACGACGTTCCGCTCAATTTCTCCCCCCAGGCACGCGCCCACGGCAGCCGTACCGTCTACCGCACCCTGGAGGACCTCCCCCTGTCTCTCGCCGGACCCCAGCACACCCTGCTGCAACGACTGATCGACTACGCCATGGTCCAGGACCGCACATGACCGAGTACCCGATGATCGCCCGCATCCGTCTCAATCCGCACAGCCGCGAAGTCCAGCGCGACCTGCGCGACGCCACCCAGATGCACCGTACGGTGATGCGTATGGCCCCCGACGGGCTCGGGGAATCCTCCCGTCAGCAGGCCGGCCTCCTCTACCGAGTCGACGAGAACGACACAGCCAGCGTCCTCCTCGTCCAGGCCGACCGGCTCGATCCCGCCAGCCTGCCCGATGGCTACGGTCACGCCGACGTGAAGAGCCTGGCCGCCATGTTCCACGCCCTGCGCGAAGGACTGGCGGTCCGCTACCGCATCGTCGTCAATCCCGCCAAACGTGAGCTGCTTCCGCGCACCGTCGATCGTGGGCGCGGACGGATCATCCCGCTCTCCGGCTCCGACGCCGACCAGTGGTGGACCCGCCGCGCCGGCGACCTCGGTCTCCGCCTGCACGTGCTCACGCCCACCCAGCTCCAGCCCGTGCGCCCCCGTGGCAAGGACGCCTCACCCATGCGGCACAGCCTCATCCGGTACGACGGCACCGCCACCGTCACCGACCCCGAGACCCTCTCCCGAGCCATCCGGACCGGCATTGGCCGAGGCAAGCCCTACGGCGCCGGTCTGCTCAGCCTGGCCCCGGCAACCACGCCATGAGTGCCCCGAAACCCGGCGGCGACGCCCGCAGACGCCTCGCCGCCCCCACCCTCGCCATGCTGCCCCGCGTCGCGGACTCCCTCTCCTTCCTCTACCTGGACATGGTTCGCGTCGTCCAGGACGACACAGGAGTCTGTGCCCAGATACAGGCCATGAACCGCACTGACCTCGTCTACCTCCCCACGGCGGCCCTCTCCTGCCTGCTCCTCGGTCCTGGCGTCTCGATCACCACCCCCGCCTTGAGTACCCTCGCCCGTCATGGCACCAGCGTCGTCTGTGTCGGAGCCGGCGGTGTCCGTGCCTACGCAGGCATCCTGCCCGACTCCCTCACCACCCATTGGCTCGAACAGCAGGTCACCGCCTGGGCCGACCCGGCCCGCCGCCTCTTCGTCGCCACCCGCATGTACGCACACCGCTTCGGCGACACCGACCTCCCCGACGATGTCACCCTTGAGCAACTGCGCGGCATGGAGGGCCAGCGCATGAAGGCCCTTTACAAGATCCTCGCCCAGCAGCACGGCATCGGCCGCTTCCGGCGCAACTACCGCCCCGACCAGTGGGACGCCCAGGACCCCGTCAACCTCGCCCTCTCCGCCGCGAACACCTGCCTCTACGGCATCGTCCACGCAGCGCTTCTCGCCCTCGGCCTCTCCCCGGCCCTCGGCTTCGTCCACGCCGGAACCCAGCATGCTTTCGTCTACGACATCGCCGACCTCTACAAAGCCGAAACCACTCTCCCCCTCGCTTTCGCACTCCACCAGGCCCACCAACCCGAGCAGGAAGCCCGCCGCAGGTTCCGCGAAGACCTCCGCCTCCTCCGCCTGCTGCCCCGCGTGGTCCAGGACACCCAACGCCTCCTCACCCGGCCGACTGACCGGAGCGACGGACTCCGCGGACGCCACGGAACGCACCGAGCGCCAAGACGTTGAAATGGTCCATCTCTGGGACCCCAAGAAGGGCATCCTGCCCGCCGGCACCAACTACGCCGACGGCGGCGCCTGATGCCCTCCATGCTTGTCATCGCCACCACCGCCGTCCCCGACCACCTTCGTGGCGCCCTCAGCCGTTGGACGAGCGAGGTCGTTCCGGGCATCTTCGTAGGCACCGTCTCCGCGCGCGTCCGCGACCAACTGTGGCAAGCCGTCACCGAGACCGTCGGCGACGGCGCCGCCGTCCTCGTCCACCCCGCCGACACCGAACAGGGCTACGCCATCCACACCGCAGGCACCCGCCGCCGCACCCCCATCGACTTCGACGGCCTGACCCTCATCCGCATGACAGGCACACCAACGGCAAAGAAAGAGCAAACCCACCCCTAAAGCCCAGGTCACGAAGAGTCCTCCCCGCAGGCGTGGGGGTGTTCCGCAGGGCAAGGGCCAGACGGCGCCGGACGACCCGTCCTCCCCGCAGGCGTGGGGGTGTTCCTCCCGTCAGGGCGGCGGGCCGCGACTGGCCTGTGTCCTCCCCGCAGGCGTGGGGGTGTTCCGTCGGGGGTGACCGTCACCAGGGGCGCCTCTGAGGCCTCCCCGCAGGCGTGGGGGTGTTCCGGTGACCGAGGTCTCGCCGGTCTCCGCCAGGCCGTCCTCCCCGCAGGCGTGGGGGTGTTCCGTCATCAAGGGTGACGCCATGTCGGGCGGCTGCGTCCTCCCCGCAGGCGTGGGGGTGTTCCGAGGGCCTGGACCAGTGGACGCCCGCCTCGTCGGTCCTCCCCGCAGGCGTGGGGGTGTTCCCGTTCTCCTTCATGACCTGATAGGCGCCCACAGGTCCTCCCCGCAGGCGTGGGGGTGTTCCGACGCGCATGACCTGCCCGTCCGAGTACTCGTCGTCCTCCCCGCAGGCGTGGGGGTGTTCCGCCCGCGACGGCGCCGCCCTCCGCCGCCACCTCGTCCTCCCCGCAGGTGCTGGGGGGTTCCGATGCTGAACGGGGCGTCAGCCTGCGCGGTGCCGTCCTCCCCGCAGGTGCGGGGGTGTTCCGTGGCTCGGCATGGTGAAGGTGCGCGAACTCTGTCCCATTTGCCTGTGCTCACGTGCATCGGATCCGGCTCGGGCTCGATCACGGATGTATGGGCGAAATGATGTGGCGCCTTCCATGGCCAGGAGAGAGGCCATCGCGGTGGCGGGGCGGGTGATGGGGGTACAACGGACGGTGCCGAGTGGAACACTGTCCGCTGTGCTGAAGAAGCTGCCAAGAGAGGCAAGGCCGTCATGTCTCACGATGCGGCCCCCGACCCGTACGCTGATCCGCTGAGGTTCGGTCAGCGGGTGCAGATCCTTCGAGAGCGCCGTGGAATGACCCAGACCCAGTTGGGTGACCTCGTGGTATCTCACCGCACACCCTCCGGAAGATTGAGAACGGCCAGCAAAAAGCGCCGGGCATCGACATGGTGATGCGGATTGCCACCGCGCTGCGGGTCCGTGACCTTGCGGACCTGACGGGACGCCCTGAGGCGCACGTCGATCTGTTCATCGGCCCTGGCCATCCGCGGCTGGCCGCGGTGAAGGCCACCACCGACTCGGTGACCCTGACTGGCGGGGTGGAGCCGCCGAGAACCGCGCACCTGGAAGCCCGCCTCGAAACCGCCTGGAAGGCGAGGCACCAGTCTCCGAATCACCGTGAGGCCATCGGGCAGTTACTGCCCGACCTCATTCGGGACGCCCAGTTGCTGGTACGGCACGCGGACACCGGAACCGAGAGGCGGGCAGCGCAGGCCCTCCTGGCGCAGACCTACAGTCTCAGCCAGTTCTTCCTCGCCTACCAGCCCGACTCGTCACTCCTGTGGCGCGTAGCCGAGCGTGGAATGATCGCAGCCCAGGAGAGTGAGGACCCGCACGCGATCGGGGTGGCTGCCTGGCTGCTGGCCCAAGCTCACCGGGACTCCGGAGCAGGCCACTTCGACGCTGCGGACGCGATCAATCAGGCAGCGGTCAGCTGCCTTGAGCCGCTGCTGCCCGACGTCCCGGACCAGGTGCTGGCCATCGTAGGGGCCCTGGAGTTCGAGCTCGGCTACACCGCAGCCCGGCGGCGTGACACGGGCACGGCATGGCGGCACTGGGACAAGGCCAACGACATCGCCACGCGACTGCCCGCCGACTACTACCACCCGGTCACGAGTTTCTCCCGGGCGGTGATGGGCGCGCACGCTGTCACCGTCGCTGTCGAGTTGCATCAAGGCGGCGAGTCCGTCCGGCGGGCCGCGCGCGCCGACAAGAGCGTCATCAAGTCGCGGCCGAAGCGGTCCAGACACCGGATCGAGGAAGCTCGGGGATATCAGCTCGACAACCAGCCGGATGTCGCCATCGCCTCTTTGGAGAAGGCGTTCGAGGCGGCGCCGGAGACGATCCGGTACAACGGTTATGCAAGGGCGATCCTCCTGGAGGAGATCGAGTCCACACGGGCTCCTCGGCGGCGGCGCGCGGCTGATCTGGCGGCCAAGGTCGGCATTCTCGCTGCCTGAGCGTAGCGACCGGATCACGGTCGGCGATTGTCTTGTGGTGCCCATAACGTCGAAGCGCCAGACCCCGACGAGGTGGTGACGCCTCGTCGGGGAGCCAATGCTGCTAGGAGCGCCGACATGACCAACGCCGCAACCCCCGACGAACCCGGCCCGCCGCTCGCCAAGATGACGCTGCGCGTCTACACGGTGGACCGCTACGGCGCGGTGACGGAGGACCGGGGGGTGACAACTGCTGCGTGATTCATCAGTAAATCTCAGTTTTTGTCATCTGTTATCTTGATCGTGTGAAGCTTTCCGAGTGGGCGGCGCGCAATGGCGTGCACTACCAGACCGCGTGGGCGTGGGCGAAGGAGGGCCGTATGCCGGTCCCGGTGCGCCAGACGCCGTCCGGTACGTGGCTGGTCGACGAGCCCGCCCGGGAGGTGTCCGGCCGCGTCGTGGCGTACTGCCGGGTCTCGTCGGCGGACCAGAAGCCGGACCTTGACCGGCAGGTGGCCCGCGTGGTGCAGGGGGCCACCGGTCTCGGCCTGCCGGTTGCGGAGGTCGTGACGGAGGTCGGTTCGGGGCTGGACGGGCGTCGGCGCAAGCTGCACCGGGTTCTGTCCGACCCGTCCGCCGCGGTGATCGTGGTCGAGCGCCGTGACCGGCTGGCCCGGTTCGGCGTCGAGCACCTGGAAGCCGTGCTGTCGGCGTCCGGGCGGCGCCTGGTGGTCCTGGACCCCGATGAGCCGACGGATGACATGGTGCGGGACATCACCGAGGTGCTCACGTCGATGTGCGCGCGCCTGTACGGGCGGCGGGCGGCGAAGAACCGGGCCGCCCGCGCGGTGGCCGTGGCGACCGGCGAGGCCGCCGGGTGAAGAAGTTCCAGCCCCAGCCCGGCTTTGTGGTGCAGGCCTACCGGTTCGCGCTCGACCCGAACGCCGCCCAGGAGGCCGCGCTGCGCTCCCACTGCGGTGCCGCCCGCGCCGCGTACAACTGGGCCGTCGGCTGGGTGACCGCCTCCTGGTGGCAGCGCCGGGCCGAGGAGACCTACGGCGTTCCCGAGACGGAGCTGACCGGTTGGCGGCCGTGGTCGCTGCCGTCGCTGCGGAAGGCGTTCAACGTCGCCAAGCACGTCGATCCCCGGTTTGCCGGGTGGTGGCAGGAGAACTCCAAGGAGGCGTACAGCACCGGCCTGGCGAACGCGTCGGCCGCGTTCGACAACTACGCCAGGTCGAAGAACGCCAAGAGGCGTGGCAGGAAGATCGGGATGCCCCGGTTCAAGGCGAAGCGGAAGGCGCGCCTGTCCTGCCGGTTCACCACAGGCACCATCCGCGTGGAGGCTGACGGCCGGCATGTCACGCTGCCAAGGCTGGGCACGATCCGCACCCACGAGCCCACCGCAAGCCTCCTGGCCCGGGTGCAGGCCGCAACGGCACGCATCCTGTCCGCGACCGTCCGGCACGAACGCGGACGCTGGTTCGCCTCGTTCCAGGTGGAGGTCAAGCGGGACCTCGAACGCGTCACGCGCCCGGACGTCGCGGTCGGCATCGACCTCGGCGTGAAGACCCTCGCGGTCATGGCCGACAGCACCGGCGAGATCCGCACCGTCGCCAACCCGAAGCACTACGACCGGGCGCTCAAGGAACTGCGCCGCGCCTCCCGCACCGTCTCCCGACGCCGGGGCCCCGACCGGCGCACCGGGCAGAAGCCGTCGGGGCGGTGGGAGAGGGCCGACGCCGCCCGCAACAAAGTGCACCACCGGGTGGCGAACCTCCGCGCGGACGCCCTGCACAAGTTCACCACCGCTATCGCGGCCGAGTACGGCACCGTCGTGGTCGAGGACCTCAACGTCGGCGGCATGCTCCGCAACCGGCGCCTGGCCCGCCGGATCGCCGACGCCGGATTCGGCGAGATCCGCCGCCAGCTCACCTACAAGACCCGCCAGCGCCATGCCACCCGCACCATCGTGGCCGACCGCTGGTATCCCTCCTCCAAGACCTGTTCCGGGTGCGGCGCGGTGAAAGCCAAGCTGCCGCTGCACGTCCGGACCTACCACTGCGACACCTGCGGCCTGGTCATCGACCGGGACGACAACGCCGCACTCAACCTCGCCGCTCTCGCGGCAGCCGCAACAACTGGTACCGGAGTGGCCGGAGACCAGGACACCGCCCCGGCGGTGTCGAAGCCTCGTGGAGCCGACCGTAAGACCCGCGCCACCCGCACCCGTCGCAAGACGAGTGCGGGGCGGGCAGGTGGCGCGACCCTGCCGCACCAGCGGCAGACGGAAGCGAGAGACCGTCGTCAGGACACCGAAGCGCAACTCGCGCTCTGGTGACACCGTCACGGACCTCCCAGGCCGAAATGCCCGGAATGCTGAGAGCCGCTGAGGCTCTGAGTAACGGACCGTGAGTGTCCCGCGTTCAGGATCCGCCCCCCCATGATGTCCCCGACCCCGCCCTGCGGGTGCCGCCGGTGTGCGGGCGGGCCGGTGGTCGTGCGGTGAACGCTCCCGCCGAGAACGGCAGCGGTGTTCAGCGGGGGGTGGACCTCTCCGTGATGCGTGAGACCGAGAGGCTCCTCCTCGGAGCGGACGCGGCGCCCGGCGGCCTGCCGCTCGATTCCGGTGAACTGGTCACTTTCGCCGCTGCGTTGCGCGAGCACCTGACGGTTCTCGTGCCGGAGGTCGAGCGTGCGGCCGCGCGGGTCGAGGAGGGCGGCGGCAGGTGTTCCGCCGCGCTCGGGTGCGTGTGGGAGGCGAAGAGCAGGCTGGCGGCCGAGCCCAGTGCCAGGACCGGCGGGGCCGTCGGCCACGCCCGGCGCCTCGCCCACGTCCTGGACGCCCTGTGCGGGCATTACGAGGCGTTCGGCAGGAACTTCGCCAGGAACTAGGTCCTGTCTGGAGTTCGGATCACGACTGCGGTGCGATGCTGCGGAGCCAGAGCATCGCACCGCACAGATGCAGTCCGGCCTCGTAGCTCTCCGGGGTCTTGTCGAAGCGGAACGCGATGCCTCGCCAGTTCCGCAGCCGGTTGATGCACCGCTCCACGGTGTTGCGCTCGGTGTACAAGGCCGCGTCGTGGCTGACCGGGCGACCGCCCTTCGAACCGCGCTTCTTCCGGTTGGCGGCCTGGTCCACCTTCTCCGGGATCACCGCCCGGATTCCACGACGCCGCAGGTAGCGGCGGTTACGGCGGCTGGAGTAAGCCTTGTCCGCGGCCACTGCGTCCGGTCGGGTCCGGGGACGCCCGACCGGCCCGCGCACCTTCACCCGCTCCAGGACCGGGACGAACTGCGGGCTGTCGCCGGCCTGTCCGGGGGTGAGCACAAACGCCAGCGGACGGCAGCGCCGGTCGGCCGCCAGGTGAATCTTGCTGGTCAGCCCTCCCCGGGAACGCCCCAGTTGTGCGGCCTTCAGACGGGCCCGGTGCCGTCGGCGGGCCCGTCGCCGCTCAGCGCCCGCGTCGTCCTCGCACTGTCCGTCCTGCGGCTGTTGTCCCTCCACGGCGCCCCCTTTTCGGACTCGGCGGCCGCTTCCAGGGCCGCCAACTGCTCGGGTTCCAGTGCCATCCCGGCGGCGTGGTGGTGCGCCCGTGCTGTCGCCGAGTCCACGCTGACCAGGCCCAGGTCCGCCTGACCCCGGTCAGCGGCCTCGGCGATCACCGCCTCCATCAGGTGCTGGAAGACGCCCTGCGTCGCCCAGATCCGGAAGCGGTCGTACGCGCTCTGCCAGGGCCCGAACTCGCTGGGCAGGTCGCGCCAGGGACTGCCCGTGCGGAACCGCCACATCACCGCGTTGAAGTGTTTCCGCAGGTCGGGGATGGGCCCGACTGCGGCGATCGGAAGGTGGGGCTCGATCAGGGCCCACTGCTCGTCGGTGAGATCGCCTCGCGCCATGGCCGATGGCCTATCAAGGAGGGACCCCATGACGCAGGCGATCTACCGAACTCGTGATCCGGACTCCAGACAGGACCTAGGGCGCAACAGCACGGATAGGGGGCGTTGCGGGCTGCTCGTGGAAGCCCGCAACGCCCCCTGCGCTGCAACAGCGTCACCATGATCTTGACATTCGTGTTCGCCGGGAGGTGGCCCAACGGCACAGGGCAATACACCTGGCGCCGCCGCGGTGGCGGCTGGTGAATCCGGTGAGGGGCTACGTCCCTGCTTCCTCCGGGACCGCCACGAAGGTCACTCCGAGTTCGTGATCTTGCGCCGGAGTGCGACGGCCCTGTCCTGGTCGCCTCGGTGCCGCGCGTGCCGGGCCTGCGCCCGCTGGCCTTCGCCGAGGAGGAGGTCGCGGCGGTCGCCGACGCCTGCCCACGGACCCCGGAGGTCCTCCGAGGCGGTGATGCGACACAGGACGCCGTCACCGGGCGGCTGTGTCCGCATCACCGACGTGACCGTTTGCTCAGAGCCGATCGCGCCGCTTGAAGATGACATACGGTCACGCCGGCGACTTCTTCGGTCCTCTCAAGTCCGCGAAGAGCCGCGCAGCCGCAGCCGCCTGCTTGCGGGCACAGCGCATCGACGCGCCCCCGCAGCCGTCGCCGTCGTAGTTCAGGGCGGCTATTCGACTGCGTGGGGAAAGACGCATGCCCTTGGTCCTGGCCCGATTCGGGGCGGAGAAGTCGAGGCCGACCGGTGACGCGTACCCGGTCGCAGCGATGATGTGGTCGAATTTCTGAACACTCCCGTCGGAGAATTCAACTCGCTCTCCATCGACCTGGAGGACACGGGTCGGCATGATCGTGCAGCGGGTCGGGACCGTGGAGGGGCTCTTGGTGATCACGAATCCGCGGGGCGCTTCACCTCTCGTGGAATATCGCACGCACGTCCCCAACATGGCGAGGGGGGAGAGCCGGGATATCAGTCTCACCCTGCGCCCGGTGCACCACGACAGCCGTATGTCGGGCCGGTCCTCGATGATCTCCTCGCAGATCTCCACCCCGCTCTGCCCACCGCCGATCACGAGGACCGACTGGTCGGGTTGGATGCGCGAAAGGTCCTGCAGGCCGGAGGCGTGGTAGCAGTTGTCCCCCGTCCAATCGCCCGGGACGTTCGGCGCCCCGTAGTGACCCGTCGCAACGACGACGAATGCGTACGGTGTCTCGCCGTGAGGGGTCGCCACGCTCACGTGCGAGTCGTACTCCAGGACACTGCCGACGCGGGTGAGGAAATGCCTCTGCTGGAGGTCGGTGTTCTCGTCGGACCAGGACTTCAGGAGAGCGCGGAACTCCTGAACCGTCACCGTCGGCTTCGTTCGGAATTCCGGGGCGATGCACCACCCCGGATTCACCAGCTCGGTGCTTTCGCGGGTCTTTCCCCACGGCATGGGCTGCCAGATTCCACCCGGTTCGGGATCCGATGAGTACCAGTCCACAAAGATCCCCCGGCGCGTCAACGCGCGGACGGCCTGGATGCCGAAGAGGCCGCTTCCGATGACGGCGCAGTTGTTGTCCGTTCCCATGCGGTCGAACTACCTTTCCGAAGGACTGACGTGGCATGTGCTCGGTAGCCGGTCGAGCAGGTCGGTACGGCGGGTCCGGCCGCCGCGATCAGAGCAACTCGGCAGGCCCTTCGACCGTGACCGGGGTTCAGCCGGCTCGCAGGTCTCTGCGTCGGAAGGCGAGAACGGCAGTTGCTGCCAGGGCGAGCGCCAGGAGCGTCATGACCAGCGCGGCAGGCCGGTCCCAGCCGTCCCGGGGAACCGCACCCACCCAATGCAGCGGGGACAGCCGCCGTGCCCACTCCGGGAGGTCGAGCAGGTCCGCACGCAGGCATACGACGGTGCCCCAGCCGACGGCGAGCCACATGACGCTGACCGCGCGGGGGTTCACCGACTGCAGCGCCAGGGCGGTCACCGCCAGGAGCAGCACCGCCGGCGTGTACGCGAGTGTGGCCGGCACGCCGTCGTCGAGATAGCCGGTGTCACCGAATCCGGCCGCGAGTCCGAGACCTGTGCTGACGCCCATGCAGATCAGCAGGATGAGCGACCAGCCGGTCACCAGCGAGGCGCTGGCTCCCCACCAACGTCGCCTGCTCACAGGGCTCGCGAGGGCGTACCCCACACGTCCGGTGGTCTCCTCGGTGGCCAGCCACTGGGTGAGCTGGATGGCAGCCGCGGCCGCGAGCAGTGCGTTCATCTGGACGAAGAGCGACAGAGTGGTGTCGATGTTGTCGTCCCGTGCGGTGCCGGAGATTGCGCTCAGGACGCTCATCTGCTTGGTCAGGTATCCGAAGGAAAAGGCGAAGAGGCTTCCACCGATGGTCCAGCTGAGGCAGACCCCGAGTGTGAGCCGGATCAGCAGACGCAGCGGTGTCGTCATCCAGGACGGCGCTGTGGCTGGTCCGGGGCGTGGTGGGATGAGCCCGGCACCTTGGTCGCGATGAGTGGCCACCACTGCGGCGGCCAAGAACGAGGCCGCGGCCGTCGCCGCGACGGCGATCCACGGCCACAGCGGCGGCTGGGCCGCGAACGGACGGATCTCCGCCAGCCAGGACTCCGGATTCACCCAGGTCAGATCGGTGCCGCGGGCGTCCACCACGGCGCGGGCCAGGTAGCTGACCATCCAGCATGCGATGGCGAGGACGTACGAGGTGCGCGCGTCCCGGCAGCACTGGGCCACCAGGGCGCCGATGCCGGTGAAGGCCAGCATGAGCGCACCGAGGCCGCCTGCGTACCGCAGCGATCCGGCGACCGGATAGTCGAGCCCGACCAGCGCGGCGGCGCTGAGGAGGAAGGTCAGGACGGCGGTGAGGGCGGCGGCGGTCAGCCCGGCGGCGGCCGGGGCGAGCCGGTGGACCGACCCCGCGGTCAGGATGTCGAGCCGGCCGGTGTCCTCGACGCTGCGGGTGAAGCGGATGGCCAGGTGCAGGCCGATCAGCGGCAGCATGATGAGGGTGAGGTAGCCCATCTCGTTGGCCAGGATGCCGCCCAGGGTCGCCAGGTCGTAGCCGCGGCCCTGGAGGGCGGCGCTGCTCTGCGTGCCGACGTAGGTGGCCGCGTAGGCGTCCCGGTGCGCCTGATCGGTGTAGTTGTCGCTGATGGTGGACGCGCTGCTGGCAACGAGCGCGCAGACGGCCAGGGCCCAGCCGAGGATCTGGGCCGGCGCGGTGCGCAGGGTGACGGCGACCAGGCGCCAGTATCCCGTCATGCCGGGGTCCCCTGGCTGACCACCGTGTCGGCGCGGTAGTTCGTCAGGAACAGCTCGTCCAGGCTCGGCGGTTCCACGGTGAGGGCCGTCGGGTCGGCCGCGGCGACGTGTCCGACCGCGCTCGCCAGCGCGGCGCGGCCGACCCGGAAGCGGGTGTGCACGCCGTCCGGCTGCTGCTGGACGGTGAGGTCCACGATGCCGTCGAGGTCGGCCAGCCGCGTCACGGCGGTCCCGGTGATGGCGGTCACCGTCGTCAGCGTGTGGCTGCGCAGGTCGGCCAGCGTGCCCCCGCGGATCACCACGCCGTGCCGGACGATGCTGACCCGGTCGCAGAGGGCCTCCACCTCGGACAGGATGTGGCTGCTCAGCAGGACGGTGCGGCCGGCGTCCTTCAGCTCCCGGACGCAACTCTGGAACACGTTCTCCATCAGCGGGTCGAGTCCGGAGGTCGGCTCGTCGAAGAGGTAGAGGTCCGCGTCGACGCTCAGGGCCGCGACCAGGGCGACCTTCTGCCGGTTGCCCTTGGAGTACGTCCTGGTCCGCTTGGTGGGGTCCAGCTCGAACCGCTCGACGAGGGCGTCGCGGCGCTTCGGGTCGAGGCCACCCTGCAGCCGGCCGAGGATGTCGATGCAGCTGCCGCCACTGAGCCCCGGCCAGAGAGCCACGTCGCCGGGCACGTAGGTGAGGCGCCGGTGCGCCTGCACGGACTGGCTCCAGCAGTCCAGCCCGAAGATCGTGGCGCGGCCCGAATCCAGCGTGATCTGACCCAGCAGTGCGCGGATCGTGGTGCTCTTGCCCGCGCCGTTCGGCCCGAGGAACCCGTGCACCTCGCCTTGCCGCACGGTGAGATCGAGGCCGTCCAGGGCCTGCGTGCGCCCGAACCTCTTGCGGAGAGCCTCCGCTTCGATGGCATGCATGCTGATACGATGACACAACTTGGCAGTCTGTTTCATTAAGCGAGGGTGAATCAACTCATGGTGCGAGGGTGAATCAACTCACCGGCCGACTCCATATGCTGGCGGTATGCCGATGACTCTGCGCCAGCGCAACCGGATGGCCGCCGTCCAAGCGGTCCAGGACGCCGCGATGAACCTCTTCGACCAGCACGGGTACCACCAGGTGACGGTCGACGACATCGCCCGGGCGGCAGGCGTCTCCACCTCGACCTTCTACCGCTACTTCGGGACCAAGGAGGGGGTGTTCACCGTCGACAGCTTCGTCATGGCCGACGTGGACGTCTTCCAGGAGATCGTCGACGTGGACGACCCCGCCGCGACCATGGAGCGGCTGGCCGGAGCGTCGGGGGACAGCGAGCCGTGGCGAGGGATGCGCTATGTGATCGAGGAGCCGGTCGTCCGCGCCGCCGTCTACGCGACCCTGGACACGCTCGTGGATCGCTTCGTTCCCGTGCTGATCTCCCGCGGGAACACCCCGAACCGGGCCCGGGTGCTGGCCCGCAGCTACCTCTTCGGGGTCTACTTCGGCGCGCTGGAGGAGTGGCACCGCGACGGCCGCAAGCGCCCGATCGGTGACTACGCCCGCGACGCGATGGCGGCGCTGGGAGGTGCGGCGGGTCAGTGAACCCCTGTCAGGTCACCATGACCTGCCCTTCCCGTCACCGGCCGCCGTCCACGCGGCCGCTGACGCCATGGCTGCCGGGCCGACCCGGTCCGCCGCCGACGAGTGTTCGACGCGGTGGAACCACATCCCGCGCCACGAGGACCTGCTCGAACCCCTGCGGCCGATGGAATACGCCGATGGGCACGAGAATGCGTGGCCGCCGACCGGGGAATCGGCGGGCATTGCCGCGCTGATGCATGCCGCCGGAGAAAAGGCCAGCCCGATATCCGGAGCGAAACGCAAGGTATCGATATGGTCGGCGTTCGTCAACCTCTCGGCCGACCCTGCCGAGAGCCCCGGCAATCCGGATGCGAGAATTCCGGGGGCAAACGCCGTTGATTGTCTCGAAACAGATCATTTGGCGTGCTTAACACCGCCTGTGGACTCGGTCTCTGTCCATCGTTCCGGAACTAGCACTTACGGTTGTTGCGTCCAGTGGCTGACACGTGTCAGGGATGTGAAGCTGTCGCAACCTTTTCCTGAACTTTCATAGGCGCTGGGGCGGCGCCTCGGACTCGTTCATTCGGACATGCTGAACGAAGTTCAATGTCCGGGTTGAATGGACCATGCGTAGGTGATGCTGCGTCAGGTTACTAGCGAGGTAAGGGGGTTGGAGGGGCGAGGCGTTGACATTTTCCCTGTACACGGAGAGGCTGTCGTTAAGGCACACCTGACCGGCGCGCATACCGATGCGCTGCCCTGAGTGGATGTTTGTAACTGACGTCTTTTCAAGATCGACCGACAATGCGGCAGTGACCTATTCCAGCACGTGGCACCTTGTTCTGCTCTCGCTTCGCTCACACGAGTACTGCAGCCGTCTGCGGCCGTAGATACGAGCAGGCGGAGGATCTTCGTTTTTTGGGAGAACGATGAAGATGAATCGACGCCGTCGAGCATCTTGCGGGGAAGTAACTACATCATCCTGGCCGCCGGCCGTCTCCCGTCAGGGGCGTTGCCGCCGGAGGCCTTCCACTGGGCGCAAGACCGGCTGAGGGCGATCATTTCCGGCCGGCCTCCTGACTTTCCTACACCTGCAGACCGTGCCGTGTGCCGAGCCGCGAGAACCATGATCGCCGGCACGAAGGCCACCGGCATGCGTCACGCAGCCGCCTCCCCTCCCGTCCTCGCTGTGGCCGCACCATGGCGGAGCAGCACGTCCTGAAAGCCCGCCGGCGGCAGGCGCACACTGCCTCGCCGGTGCTCCGGCCTGTCCTCCAGCCGTCATCGGGAGCACAACGCTGTGCCTCGCGCCGGCCGGACCGACCCGGCGGCGGACTTTCCCGCCTCACCCGGCGCGATGCCGAACCCGTCCGGGAGCAGGCGCCCCCACCGCCCTGAGGAGCCGAGATAAACGTTCTAGTGATCACCGAGTCCTGCTTCGGCAACACCTCACGGGTCGCCGAGGCGATCGCCACAGGCCTGCGGTCCCGCAACGCCACCGTGACCGTCGCCGCCGCGGCCTCCGGACCGGCGCTCGACGGCGTCGACCTGCTGATCCTGGGCACTCCCACACACAACATGGGGCTTCCCTCACCGGCCTCCCGGCGGCAGGCCCAAGAGAAGGGCGGCCAGGCGCCCGCCACCGGTGTGGCGGAGTGGCTCGAAGCGCTTCCGGGCGACCCGGGATGCCGCGTGGCGGCATTCGACACCGTCACCGGCAAGGGGTTCTTCGCCGGATCCGCGGCGAAGGCGATCGAGAAGCGACTCCGCCGACGCTCCGTCAGCCTGATCACCCGCGAGAGCTTCCTCGTCACCTCGACGCAGGGTCCGCCAGCCGACGGCGAAGTGGACCGTGCCGAACAGTGGGGGGCCTCGCTCGCCTGAACACCCCGGCCGGTGCGCCGGCCGCCGCACGACGAGCCGGGCGTGTCCCAAGCTCGGCCGCCTTTCCACGGCCTGTCTCCGAGGCCGGAACCAGAACGCTGCACGAGGTGGAAACATGGACATGGGGGCTTCACCCGACAAGACACTCATAGACCGCTTCGGCGCCGTCCTGCTGGGGCGCGCCGAGGAACCGTTCTACCGGTTCTTAGTCCATGGGGAGGACCAGGCCGAGCTTCTCACCGGCGCGGTGCTCGACCGGCGTGCGCGCGCCATCGCGGTGGCACTGGGCGAACGCGCGGCGGTCGGCGACCGGGCTCTGATCCTCTGCCCCCCGGGCATCGACTATGTGGCGGCCTTCTTCGGCTGCCTCTATGCCGGAGTGGTGGCGGTGCCGGCCTATCCGCCCGACCCCGGCCTCGTCCCCCGGATGCTTCCCCGGTTGCTGGGCGTGATCGAGGATGCCGCACCGTCGGTGGTGCTGGCGCCCGCCGCCGCAGCGGCGATGGCGGATCAGATCGCGGAGCTGGCACCGGAGACGGCGGCGCTGCCGTGGCTGGCGGTGGACGAGGTCGACGAGGCGGGGGCGGCGGACTGGCGTCGGCCGGGCGTGCGCGGGCACGATCTCGCCTTCTTGCAGTACACGTCCGGCTCCACGGGGCGCCCCAAGGGCGTGATGCTCAGTCACGACAACCTGCTCGCCAACCTCGCGGCCATCGACCGGCACATGCTCGGGGGCGATGCCCCGAGCTGCGTCATCTGGCTGCCGCCCTACCACGACATGGGACTCATCGGCGGCCTGCTGGAGCCGGCCTACCGGGGTTACCCGGTGACGTTCATGTCGCCGCTGGCCTTCCTCAAGCGGCCCGCCCGCTGGCTCCGTGCCGTCTCCGACTTCCGGGCCACCCACAGCGGTGGCCCGAACTTCGCCTACGACCTCTGCGTAGCGAAGATCTCCGAGGAGGAGCGCGCGGGCCTCGACCTCAGCAACTGGCAGGTGGCCTTCTCCGGCGCCGAGCCGGTACGCGCGGAGACGCTGGAGCGGTTCGCCCGCTCCTTCGAGCCCAACGGGTTCCGCCGCTCGGCGTTCTATCCCTGCTACGGGATGGCGGAGGCGTCCCTGCTTCTCTCCGGAGGCGCCCGCACCACCAACCCGCCCGTGTTACGAGTACGCGCCGACCTGCTGGAACAGAACCGTGTCGAGCCCGCCGAGCCCGGAGCGGGCACCCGGACCCTGGTCAGCTGCGGACAGATCATTTCCGGACACCGGCTGGTGATCGTCGCGCCGGACGCGGGTACCCCGCTGCCGGACGGGGAGGTCGGCGAGATCTGGGTCGCCGGACCCAGCATCGCGCGGGGATTCTGGGGCCGCCCCGAGGAGAGCGCCGAGCGACTGGACGCCCGCCTCCCCGACGGCGAGGGGCCGTTCCTGCGCACCGGTGACCTCGGCTTCCTGCACGACGGCGAGCTGTACGTCACCGGCCGGATCAAGGACCTGATCATCATCGCCGGCAAGAACCACTACCCGCAGGACATCGAGCGCACCGTGGAGGAGGCGCACCCGGCCCTGCGCCGTGGCGCCGGCATCGCGTTCTCGGTGGACTCCGGCGAGGCGGAGGAACTCGTCGTGGTGCAGGCCGTTCGGGGCGCCGCCCGCGCCGCGGCCGAGGAGATCTTCACCGCCGTCCGGGCGGCGATCGCCGAGCAGCACGGTCTACAGGTGCATGACATCGTGCTGGTCGCGCCGGGGAGCATCCCGAAGACGTCGAGCGGCAAACTGCAGCGCTACGCCTGCAAGGAGGCGTACCTCGCCGGTTCGCTCGCCGCGGTCGAGCGCTGGAGCGTCCCCTCCGCCGCCGACTCCTCCGATGACCGCGGCGCACCGGCCACCCGGCCGGACGGCGAGGCAGCAGCCAGGCCGGACGGTGAGCTTCGCGCGACGTACGAGAAGCGCCTCATCGAGGAGCTCGCCGGGCGTCTGCGCGTCGCCCCCGAAAGCCTCGACCCCCGGATGCCGCTCGCCGGATACGGGCTGCAGTCCGTGGAGCTGGTCGGGATGATCGGCGAACTGGAGCGGTGGTCCGGACGCTCGCTTCCGGCGACGCTGGCCTGGGAATACCCGACGGTCGAGGCTCTGGCGGCCTTCCTGGCGGACGGCGCCGAGGCCGTCGCGCCGCTGCCCACCCCGGCCGCGGGCGGCGACGGCACCGAGCCGGTCGCCGTCATCGGTATCGGCTGCCGCCTGCCCGGCGGCGCCGACGGGCCGGACGGGTTCTGGCAGCTGCTCGGCGAGGGCCGGGACGCGGTGACGGAGGTGCCCGCCGACCGCTGGAAGGCCGACGACTTCTTCGACGAGGACCCCACCGCGCCGGGCAGGACCACCACCCGGTGGGGCGGGTTCCTCCAGGACATCGACCGCTTCGACCCTGCTTTCTTCGGGATCTCCCCGCGTGAGGCCGCCCGCATGGACCCCCAGCAGCGGCTGCTCGCCGAGGTCGCGTGGGAGGCCCTGGAGGACGCGGGCATCGTGCCGGAACGCCTCGCAGGCTCGGCCACCGGCGTGTTCGTGGGCATCGCCACCAACGACTACGGTCACCTGCAGTTCCAGCAGTACGACCAGATCGACGCGCACACCGGCACCGGCAACGCGCTCAGCATCGCAGCGAACCGCCTCTCCTACCTGTTCGACCTGCACGGGCCGAGCCTGGCGATCGACACGGCCTGCTCGTCCTCCCTGGTCGCCGTGGAGCAGGCCTGTACGAGCATCGCGAAGGGCGACTGCACGCTCGCCCTCGCGGGAGGCGTCAACCTCATCCTCTCCCCGGCGCTGGCGATCAACTTCGCCAAGGCCGGAGCGATGGCCCTGGACGGGCGCTGCAAGACGTTCGACTCGCGCGCCGACGGCTACGTCCGCGCCGAGGGCGCCGGGGTGGTGGTGCTGAAGCCGCTCTCCGCGGCGCTGCGCGACGGGGACGACGTGTACGCCGTCATCCGCGGCGGCGCGGTGAACCAGGACGGCCGGACCAACGGCCTCATGGCACCCAACCCGCGCGCTCAGGAAGCGGTCCTGCGCACCGCGTACGCCCGGGCGGGCGTCGCGCCGGAGGACGTCCACTACGTCGAGGCGCACGGCACCGGCACGCTGCTCGGCGACCCCATCGAGGCGAAGGCGCTCGCGGCCGTGGTCTCCGAGCGCCGCGACCGTGGCCGGCCCTGCCTGGTGGGCTCGGTCAAGTCCAACCTCGGTCACCTGGAGGCCGCGGCGGGCGTCACGGGCCTGATCAAGGTCGCCCTGATGCTGCGCCACCGCCGGATCCCGGCGAGCCTGCACTTCCGCGAGGCCAACCCGCACATCCCCTTCGAGGAACTGGCGCTGCGGGTGGCCGACACCGCGCGGCCCTGGCCGGCCGGGGACGGTCCGGCACTGGCCGGCGTGAGCTCCTTCGGCTTCGGCGGCACCAACGCCCACCTGGTCCTGCAGGAGGCCCCGCCGTCGGTCGCGCCGCAGCGGAAGCGTTTCAGCGACCGGGCCCACCTCCTCACCGTCTCCGCCCCGACCGAGCAGGCCCTGCGTGAACTCGCCGCCCGCCACGCGGCTCAGCTCGACGCACCGGACGCGGAAGCCACCGTGGCCGAGTACTGTGCCGCGGCCGCGGTGCGCCGGACCCACCACACGGAGCGGCTGACCTGCGTCGGCCGATCGGCGGACGAACTCCGCGACGGCCTGGCCGCGTTCGTGAACGGCGAGGAACACCCCGGCGTGACCTGGGGCGGCCCGAGCACGGGCCGCCGCTCCCGGGTGGCGTTCGTCTTCTCCGGCCAGGGACCTCGCTGGTGGCCGCTCACCGTGGAACTGCTCGACCAGGAGCCGGTGTTCCGCGAGGCCCTGGAGCGTTGCGACGCCTCGCTCCGGCAGCACGTCGAGTGGTCGCTGATCGATCAGCTCACCATGGCGCCGGAGCGCTCCCGGCTCGCCGACCCCGGCGTGGTGCAGCCCGCCACCTGCGCGCTGCAGATCGCCCTCGCCGCCCTGTGGCGGTCCTGGGGCGTCGAGCCGGACGCGGTGGTCGGGCACAGCGTGGGGGAGATCGCGGCCGCGCACGTCTCCGGCGCGCTCGATCTCGACGACGCACTCCGCGTGGCCCTGCACCGCGGCCGGGTGATCCGCACCGTGATCGGCCGGGGCAAGATGGCCGTCGTCGGTGCCACGTTCGACGAGACGCAACGGATCCTGGACCGGCTCGGCCACGGATCGGTCTCGGTCGCCGCGAGCAACAGCCCGACGACGACCGTCATCTCGGGCGAGACCGCGGCGGTCGAAAGCCTCGCCGCCACCCTCGACGACGAGGGGGTGTTCTGCCGGGTCCTCGAGTCGGTCGACTACGCCTCGCACAGCCCCCAGATGGAGCCGTTGCAGGGCGAGCTGCGGGAGGCGGTCGCCGGCATCACGGCGCGCCCGGCGGAGCGTACCGTCGTCTCCACCGTCACCGGGCGGGTGATCGAGGGCACCGAGCTGGACGCCGGGTACTGGGCGACGAACCTGCGCCGGCCGGTGCTGCTGGACCGGGCCGTCGACACCCTCCTCGACGCCGGGCACGACGTCTTCGTGGAGATCTCCGGTCATCCCATGCTGGTCGGCGCGCTCAACGAGAAGCTCGGGACCCGGGACTCGGACGGCGTGGCCGTGGCCTCGCTGCACCGTGATCAGGACGGCCGCGCCGCTCTGCTCGGCGAGCTCGGCCTGCTGTACTGCGCCGGCTTCCCGGTCGACTGGGCGCGCCTGTACGGGGCCGTACCGCCGGTGATGCCGTTGCCCACGTACCCCTGGCAGCGTGAGCGTTGCTGGTTCCCCGGCATCGACGAAGCGCCGACCGTGGGCCGGACCGGCCCCCCGCAGGGGACGGCTCCGCAGCGCTCCGGCGCCGAGGAGGCGCTCTGGCAGAGCGTCG
This sequence comes from Streptomyces sp. YIM S03343, assembly GCF_054729195.1. Taxonomy (NCBI): domain Bacteria; kingdom Bacillati; phylum Actinomycetota; class Actinomycetes; order Kitasatosporales; family Streptomycetaceae; genus Streptomyces; species Streptomyces sp. YIM S03343. The sequence goes on along the minus strand of NZ_JBPUKX010000001.1, from coordinate 1,825,542 downwards.
AGCGCGGCGACCTGGAGGCGCTCAGCGGTGTGCTGAGGATCGCGGACCCGGCTCGGCGCGACGCCCTCGCCGCCGTACTCCCCGCCCTCTCGGCCTGGCACCGGGAGAGCCTCGACCAGGAGACCGCCGACGCCTGGCGCTACCGGGTCGTCTGGACCCCGACGGCAGGTACGGCCGCGGCCGCGCTGCACGGCACCTGGCTGGTCGTGGCCCCGGACGGGCAGATCCCGGACGAGCTGACCGGATGGCTGCGCGCGGCGATCACCGCGCGGGGCGGTACGGTCGCCGAGATCGCCGTAGCCGCGGACGCCGACCGTGCGGCGCTCGCCGCGGCGCTCGACGACGCGGCCGGGCGTGAGCCCGCCCTGCGCGGAGTGGTGTCGCTGCTCGCCCTGGACGAGACGCCGCTGCCCGGTCAGCCCGGGCTGGCACGCGGGGCAGCCCTGACCCTGGCTCTGGTGCAGGCGCTGGGCGACACCGGGGTGGGCGCGCCGCTGTGGCTCCTCACCCGAGGCGCCGTCGGCACCGGCCCCGACGATCCGGTCACCCGCCCGGCGCAGGCGCTCGCCTGGGGACTGGGCCGGGTGGTGGGCCTGGAGCATCCGGAGCGCTGGGGCGGACTCGTCGACGTCCAAGGCCCGCTCGACGAGGCCGCGGGCGACCGGCTGGCCGTCGCCCTCAGCAACCCGGACAACGAGGACCAGATCGTGCTGCGGCCCGACGGCATCCTCGCCCGGCGGCTGGTACGGGCGCCGTCCGACGACGTCGAGCCCCCGGCGTACCGGCCCGAGGGAACCGTTCTCGTCACCGGCGGCACCGGCGCGCTCGGCGTCCAGCTCGCGCGCTGGCTGGCGCGCCGGGGCGCGGACCATCTTGTGCTCGCCAGCCGACGGGGTCCCGCCACCCCGGGCGCCGCGGACCTCGAAGCGGAACTCACCGGGCTGGGCGCCCGGGTCACGCTGGCCGCCTGCGACGCGGCCGACCGTGACGCCCTCGCCGCGCTGCTGGGCAAGCTGGAGGCGGCCGGTGACCCGGTCCGCGCCGTGTTCCACGTCGCCGGCGACGTCTCGCTGGTGAAGCCGCTCGCCGGCACCACCACCGCCGAGCTGGCCCAGGTGGTCGCGGGCAAGGACGCGGGCGCCCTGCACCTGCACGATCTCCTGCGCCGCCCGCTCGACGCCTTTGTGCTCTTCTCCTCCATCACGGGCGTGTGGGGGAGCGGGCGCCAGTGCGCCTACTCCGCCGCCAACGCCTATCTGGACGCGCTCGCCGAGCACCGGCGCGGCCTGGGGCTGACGGCCACCTCGATGCAGTGGGGCCCGTGGGCCGGGCGGGCACACGACGAGCACGAGCACGAGCTGGCACGCCGGGGACTGCGGCTCATGGACGCCGATCCGGCCCTCGTGGCGCTGGACCGCGCCCTGGGCCGGGACGAGACCACCACCGTCGTCGCCGACGTGGACTGGTCGCTGTTCGCCCCCGCCTACGCGGCGGCACGCCCCCGCCCGCTCCTCGGCGACCTGCCCGAAGCGCAACGGGCCCTCCGGCCGGGCGGACTCGCCCCGGCGGCGGGTGACAGCCCGACGGGTGAGCTGCGGCGGGCGCTGCTCGCGGCGCAGCCGGGACGACGGCGCCGCGACGTGCTCGTCGACCGGTGCCGACGGGAGGTCGGCCGCGTGCTGCGGCTCGAACCGGCCCGCGTCAACCCCACCGTGCCGTTCACCAGCCTGGGCCTCGACTCACTGATGGCCCTGGAGGTCAGGAAGGGCCTGGAGACCGCCGTGGAGGTCGCCCTGCCGGCGACGCTCGCCTGGCGCTACCCGACCATCGACGCGCTCGCGCCCTTCCTCGCCGAGCGCATGGGGATCCCGCTCGACGCGACGGCCGCCGAACGCCCTCCCGCCGCACCGACCGAAGCCGCCGAACCGACCGAAGCCGCCGCGCCCGCCGAGCCGGAGCTCGACGTCGAGGCGCTCGATGACGACGTTGTCGAAGCGCTTCTCCTCGAACGACTGGAATCCCTAGAGGGAGGCCGACATGACGCTGCGGACGAAAGGGCCTGAGATGAGTCAGCCGGCCGACACCAAGTCGTCCTCCACCCTGAAACGGGCGTTCGCCGCCATCGACCGGCTCCAGCGCGAGCTGGAGGCGGCACGCCGCCCACGCACCGAGCCCATCGCGGTGGTGAGCGTCGGCTGCCGCTTCCCGGGCGGCGTGGACGACGCCGACTCGTACTGGCGGCTGCTCGCCGGTGGCGTCGACGCCATCAGCGAGGTTCCGGCCGACCGCTGGGACGCCGGCGCCTTCTACCACCCGCAGGTGGGCCGCCCCGGGAAGATGACCACGAAATGGGGTGGCTTCCTCGACCGGATCGACGAGTTCGACGCCGCGTTCTTCGGCATCTCACCGCGCGAGGCCGAGGCGATGGACCCCAGCCAGCGCCTGGTGCTGGAGGTGGCCTGGGAGGCGCTGGAGAACGCCGGGTACGCCGACCTGGCCGGGAGCCGGACCGGTGTGTTCGTCGGCGTGATCGGCAACGACTACGGGATCCAGCGGTTCTCCCGCCCCGACGACCTGACGTCGTACGCGGTGACCGGCAACGCGCACAGCATCGTCTCGGGCCGCCTCGCATACCTGCTGGACCTGCGCGGCCCGGCGGTGTCGATCGACACCGCCTGCTCCTCCTCGCTGGTCGCCGTTCACCTCGCCTGCCAGAGCCTGCGGACCGGCGACTGCGACATGGCCCTCGCGGGCGGCGTGAACGTCATCCTCTCGCCGCTGGCCGGCGTCGGCTTCTCGCAGTTCGGCATGATGGCGCCGGACGGCCGGTGCCGGACCTTCGACGCCGGGGCGAACGGCTTCGTCCGCGGCGAGGGCTGCGGGATGGTGGTCCTCAAGCGCCTCTCCGACGCCGTCGCCGACGGCGACGACGTCCTCGCCGTCATCCGCGGCGGTGCCGCCAACCAGGACGGCCGCAGCACCGGCCTCACCGCCCCCAACGTGCTGTCGCAGCGCGAAGTGCTGCGCCGCGCCCTGGAGACGAGCGGTGTCGAGGCCGGGCAGGTGTCGTACGTTGAGGCACACGGCACCGGCACCGCTCTCGGCGACCCCATCGAGGTGGAGGCGCTGGCCGACGTCTACCCGGCGGCACCGGGGGCCGAGTGGCACCTCGGCTCGGTGAAGACCAACTTCGGCCATCTCGAGGCGGCCGCCGGGGTCGCGGGACTGATCAAGGTGGTCCTGTCGCTGCGTCACCGCAAGATCCCGCCGCACCTGCACTTCGAGCGCCTCAATCCCCACATCGCCCTCGACCGGCCTCCCTTCGCCATCCCGACTGAGCTGACCGAGTGGACTCCGCGCGACGGCCGCCGTATCGCCGGTGTCAGCAGCTTCGGCCTGAGCGGGACCAACGTGCATCTCCTCGTCGAGGAGGGCCCCGGCCGGGCGTCGGCCACCGCGGACGAGCGCCGGCCGCTGAGCGTTCTCGCCCTCTCCTCCCGCAGCGAAGCCGGACTGCGCCTGCTCGTGGAGCGGCACCGCGACCGGCTGGGGCACGCGGATGCGGCGCCGGTCGCGGACCACTGCTGGTCCGCCAACACCGGGCGCTCCCACTTCCCGCACCGCCTTGCGGTGGTGGGCGGGTCGGCGGCCGAACTCGACGTGGCGCTCGCCGGCGTCCTGGACCGCTCCGCGCCGAACCGGGGCGTCTTTACCGACGGGCGCGAGCCCGAGGTGGCGTTCCTCTACAGCGACGAGGGCACCGAGCGTCCCGGCATGGCCCACGCCCTGTACGAGGGCGCGCCGGTCTTCCGGGAGGCACTGGACCGCTGTCACGAACTGCTCCGGGACGACCTGGAGGTGCCGCTCCTCGACGTCCTGTTCCCCGAGGACCCGGGCGCGGCGCACCTGGCCCGGCCCGCCCTGGCGCAGCCGGCGATCTTCGCCGTGCAGTACGCGCTCACCGAGCTGTGGAGCGCGTGGGGCGTGCGGCCGACCGTGGTGTTCGGGCACGGCCTGGGCGAGATCGCGGCCGCCTGCACTGCCGGGGTGATGAGCCTGGAGGATGCGCTGCGGCTCGTGACGCAGCGGGCCCGCCTGCAGCTTCCGCCCGACTCACTTGCGGCCGAGCCAGACCTCGCGCCGCTGCGTCAGGTCGCCGGAGAGATCACCCAGTCGCCGCCGCGCATCCCGTTCGTCTCGGGCCTGGACGGGGCGCTCTGGCCGTGGGACGTGGCCCCCGACGCCGAGCACTGGTGCCGGCAGGTCCAGCGGCCGGTCCGGTTCGCCGACGCCGTATCGACGCTGGGAAGCCTCGGGCACACCCGCTTCGTCGAGATCGGCCCGGACGCGGTCCTCGTCGACCGGATACGGGCGGAACGGCCCGGCGACGAACTGCTCACCGCGCCGAGTCTCCGGGCCGGCGAGGACGACTGGCGTACCGTCCTGTCCACGCTCGCCGAGCTGTACGAGCACGGCACCGACGTCGACTGGGCCGGGTTCGACCGGGGCTACTCGCGCACGCGGGTGCCGGTGCCCACCTCGCCCTTCGTCCGGACGCGCCACTGGTACGACGCGCCGGAGGCCACCGTGGCCACGACGGCCGGTGACGAGGCCGACCGGCAGGACACGCCGGTCGCCGGGGAGACCACGGCCGCGTCCGCCGCCGACGGTTCGCGGCTCACCCGCGAGGCGCTGCTGGAGCTGAAGGAGGACGAGCGCTTCGACGTCCTCGCCGACCATCTCGCTCGCGGCGTCGGGGCGGCCCTGTCCGGCAGCGGCCCGCGCCGCCGCCTCGGCGCTCCCACCGTCGAGGTGGGGCTCGACCAGATCCTGCTCGACCTGGGCCTGGACTCGCTGATGGCCACGGGCCTGCGGAACCAGATCCGGGAACAGCTCGGGGTCACCCTGCCGCTCGTCACGCTGCTCAAGGGCGCGTCGGTCCGGCGGGTGGCGGAGCAGGTCCTCGAACAGCTGGAGGATGACGAGACCGGCACCGCGATCGGCACCGCGGAGACCGGCACCCCGGAGATCGGCGCTGCGGTCGGCACCGCAGAGGCGTCGGCCGACGACACCGAAGCGCTCCTCGCCGAGCTGGAGCGCCTGCCCGAGGCCGAGGCCCGCGCGCTGCTCGAGGAGGGACGCTGATGGCGAGCCTGCGCGAACGGCTGGCGAGTCTCTCGCCCGAGCAGCGCGAACTCCTCGCGAAGCGGCTGGCGGCACAGGCGCGGGAGAAGGTCTATCCGCTCTCCGCCATGCAGCAGCGGTTGTGGTTCCTGGAACGGCTCACACCCGGCACGACGGCGTACGTGGTGCCCGCGGCCGTGCGTGTGCGCGGTGCCCTCGACCGTGACCTGCTGCGCGCCGCCGTCACCGAGCTGGTCCACCGGCACGAGTCGCTGCGGACCGTCTTCGCCGAACGCGACGACAGCCCGGTGCAGGTGGTGGCGCCGCACCTGGCGGTGGAGATTCCGGAGGAGGACCTGCGCGCACTGCCCGCGGCGGAGCGGGAGGCGGCCTGCACGGAGAGGATCGCCGCCGAGATCTCGGCACCGTTCGACCTGACGGCCGGGCCGCTGCTGCGGATGCGGCTGCTGCGGACGGCCGACGACGAGCACCTCCTCGTCGTGGTCCTGCACCACATCATCTCGGACGGCTGGTCGGTGACCCTCCTCTTCGCGGAGTTCGCCGAGCTGTACGCGGCCTTCGCCGAGGGCCGTCCCTCCCCGCTGCCCCCGCTGGAGATCCAGTACGGGGACGTCGCCCTGTGGGAGCGGCGAAACGCGCAGCCGCAGGCCTCGGCCGGAGCGCTGCTCTACTGGAAGGAGCGCCTCGCCGGAGCCCCGCCGGTGCTGGAGCTGCCCCTGGACCACCCGCGTCCTTCGGCACAGTCCTTCCGCGGCGGCTCGTGGCACTTCGACCTGCCCGCCCAGCTCGTACGCGACCTGGCCGCCACCGGCCGTAAACGCGACGCCACGCCGTTCATGGTCCTCCTCGCGCTGTTCCAGGTGCTGCTGCACCGCTACACCGGACAGGACGACCTGGTCGTCGGCATCCCGGTCGCGGGCCGTGAGCGGGCCGAACTGGAACGGCTCATCGGCTTCTTCGTCAACACCCTGCCCATCCGCACCGATCTCTCCGGTGACCCGACCTTCGCCGAACTGCTGGAGCGGGTCCGCGACGCCTGCCTCGGCGCCTACGCACACCAGGAAGTGCCGTTCGAGAAGCTCGTGGAGGAGCTGAAGCCACCGCGCGATCTCAGCAGGCCGCCGATCGTCCAGATCAGTTTCGCCCACCAGACCCAGCCGCTGCCCACCCTGCACGTGGCGGGGCTCGAGTTCTCCCGCGTCACCGTCCGCAGCCGCACGGCACGGTTCGACCTGGAGCTGCAACTCGTCGAGGACGAGGGCGGCCTGAGCGGACTCTTCGAGTACAACAGCGACCTCTTCGACGAGGCGACCGTCGCCCGGCTGGCGGACCACCTGTGCCGACTGGCGCGGGAGGCGGCGGCCGACCCTGACCGGCCCGTCGGGGCGCTGCCGCTGCTCGGCGACGAGGAGCGGCGGTCGTTGTCGGCGCCGGGCGGCGACACCCGGCGTACCTGGCCCGAGGGCGACCTCGCTCACCTGCGGTTCGCCCGCCGGGCGCAGGAAGCGCCCAACGCCGAGGCGGTCCGCTTCGCGGACCACGCCCTGTCCTACGCGGAGTTGGACCGGCGTGCCAACCAGCTCGCCCACCGGCTGCGCCGCCTCGGGGTGGGCAGGGACGTGCTGGTCGCGCTCTGCCTGGAGCGGTCGCTCGACATGGTGGTCGCCCTGCTGGCCGTCCACAAGGCCGGCGGCGCCTACCTGCCCCTCGACCCGGTCTACCCCCGCTCGCGCCTGGAGTTCATGCTGCAGGACTCACGGGCCCCGGTGGTGCTCACCCAGCGCCGCGTGGCCGAGAGTGTGCCCGCCGGCGCCGCCGCCGTGCTCTGCCTCGACGAGCTGGGCGAGGAGCTCGCCGACGAGCCGGCTCACGCGCCCGCCGGTCAGACCGGCCCCGGCGACCTCGCGTACGTGATCTACACCTCGGGCTCGACCGGTAGACCGAAGGGTGTGCAGATCACCCACCGTGCTCTCGCCAACTTCCTGCGTTCCATGCAGGAGCGCCCGGGCATCACCCGCGACGACGTCCTCCTGGCCGTCACCAGCCTCTCGTTCGACATCTCCGTCCTGGAGCTTCTGCTGCCCCTGGTGGCCGGCGCGCACGTGGTGGTGGTCCCCCGGGACGTGGCCGCCGACGGCCCGGCGCTGGTGGAGGCGCTCGACGCCGCCGGAGCGACGCTCATGCAGGCCACCCCCGCGACCTGGCGGATGCTGGTCGAGTCGGGCTGGGCGGGCCGAGAGCACCTGCGGATGCTGTGCGGCGGCGAGGCACTGCCGGCGAGCCTCGCCGACCGGCTCCTGCCCCTGGGCGCGGAGCTCTGGAACATGTACGGCCCCACCGAGACCACCATCTGGTCGGCAATCTCTCGGATCGGCACCGGGCCGATCTCCCTCGGCGAACCGATCGCGAACACCGAACTGCTCGTCCTCGACCTGCGCGGACAGCCGGTGCCCACCGGCGTGCCGGGCGAGCTGCACATCGGCGGCGCCGGGCTGGCCCGTGGCTACCTGAACCGGCCGGAGCTGACCGCCGATCGCTTCGTCGCCCACCCGGCGCCGAACGGCCTGGGGGAGCGGCTCTACCGCACCGGCGACCTGGTGCGCCGACGCGGTGACGGCAGCATCGAATTCCTCGGCCGCATCGACTTCCAGGTGAAGGTCCGCGGCTTCCGCATCGAGCTCGGGGAGATCGAGCAGGCGCTCACCGCCCACCCCGGGGTGAGCGCCGCGGTCGTCACCGCCCGCGAGCACGCGGGGGACACCAGGCTGGTCGCCTACCTCACCTGTGCCGAGGCGCCGACGTCCTCGGAGGTCGCCACCTGTGCCGAGGCGCCGACGTCCTCGGAGGTCGCCGCCTTCCTGCGGGACAGCCTGCCCGAGTACATGGTGCCGTCGGCGTTCGTGTTCCTGACCGCGTTCCCGCTCACCCCCAACGGCAAGATCGACCGCGCGGCATTACCGGAGCCGGAGTTCGGCCGCGCCGGTCTGCGGACGCCCTACCGGGCCCCCGCCGACCCGCTGGAGCAGACGATCGCCGACGTCTTCGCCGGCCTGCTCGGCGTCGACCAGGTGGGAGTGGACGACGACTTCTTCGTACTGGGCGGCCACTCGCTGCTCGCCACTCAGGTCACCACCCGCCTGCGGTCCGTCCTCGGGGTGGAACTGCCCCTGCGGGAGCTCTTCGAGCGCCCCACGGTGTCCGCGCTCGCGGACCGGCTGCGGGAACGGGGCGCACAGCCGACGACGGGTACGGCACCGGGCGAGGGCGAGGTGCCGACCGTGCCCCGCCGTGCCGACCCCGGCCTGCCCGTGCCGCCGGCGTTCGCGCAGCGGCGGCTGTGGTTCCTCGAACAGCTCTCCCCCGGCAACCGCGCCTACCTGATACCCGCCGCCCTCCGTGTCCGCGGCCGTCTCGACGCCGCGGTGTTCCGGCGGGCCTGCGACGAGGTGATGCGGCGTCACGAGGCGCTGCGCGCGGTCTTCCCCGAGAGCGACGGCCAGCCCCGACTGGTCGTACGCCCGGAGGTCCCCGCCGAGTTGGAGGTGCACGACCTGGTGCCCCGACAGGCAGCGGCCCAGGACGGCGTCGAGGAGCAGGTCCGCGCCCGCGCGGAGAGCTTCTTCGCGCATCCCTTCCAGCTCTCGGACGGACCGCTGCTCCGCTTCGAGCTGCTCCGCGTCTCCGCCGAGGAGACCGTCGTGCTGCTCGCCATGCACCACATCGTCTCGGACCAATGGTCCCTGGGCGTCCTGCTGCGGGAAGTGCTCGCCCTCTACGCCGCCTTCGGTGCCGGCCGACAGAGCCCCCTGCCCGAACTCTCCGTGCAGTACCCGGACTTCGCCCTCTGGCAGGAGCAGGAGCTCGGCCGGCAGGCCGACGCGGACGACCTCGGCCACTGGGTCCGGCAGCTGCGCGGGGCACCCGCCGAGCTCAACCTGTCGCTGGCCCGCCCGCGCCCGCCGGAGAAGAGCTACCGGGGTGCCGCGCTGGAGCTTCGGCTCGACCCGCTCGTCGTCCGGCGGCTGCGCGCGCTCGGCCGGCAGGAGGGCGTCACGCTGTTCATGGTCCTGGCCGGCGCCTTCCAGACCCTGCTCGCCCGCCTCGGCGGCGCCGACGACGTGGTGATCGGCACGCCGGTGGCCAACCGGCGGCTGCCCGAACTCGAAGGGCTGATCGGGCTGTTCGTGAACACGCTGGCGCTGCGTACCGACCTCTCCGGCGACCCGAGCTTCAGGGAGCTGCTCGGGCGGGTGAGGCAGGTGTGCCTCGACGCGTACGAGCACCAGGACGTTCCGTTCGAGCGGCTGGTCGAGGCGCTCAAGCCGGAGCGCAGCCTGGCGCGTACCCCCATCTTCCAGGTCGGATTCGCCCTGCAGAACGTCCCGTTCCCGGCCTGGAGCGGCGGCGGGCTGCACGTCGAGCCGATGCCCGCCGACGGCGGCACGGCCAAGTTCGACCTCGAACTGCTGCTGACCGAGGAGGGCGACACCGTACACGGCCGTCTCGAGTACAGCCTCGACCTCTTCGACGCACCCACCGCCGGCCGCATCGCGCAGTACCTTCAGCGCCTCCTCGCCGCCGTGGCCGACCGGCCCGACCAGCCCGTCGCCGGCCTCCCGATCCTCGACGAGGCGGAGCGCCGCGAGGTGCTGGCCCTGGGCGACGGCGGCCTTCAGGAGTGGCCGGACGCGGGTCTCATCCACGAGATCTTCGAGGCGCAGGCCGACGCGACGCCGCACGCCGAGGCGCTGCGCTTCGAGGGCGAGCGGCTCACCTACGCCGAACTGGACCGCCGCGCCAACCGGCTGGCCCACCGTCTGCGCCGGCTGGGCGTGGGCCGGGACGTGCTGGTGGGCATCTGCATGGAGCGCTCCACCGAACTGGTGGTCTCACTGCTCGCCGTGCTCAAGGCCGGCGGCGCCTACCTGCCGCTGGACCCCGGCTATCCGCGCTCGCGCCTGGAGTTCATGCTGGCCGACGCCCGCGTGCCGGTGCTGCTGACGCAGCGCCGCCTGGTGCCGGGGCTGCCGGACCACGAGGCGGCCGTGCTCTGTGTGGACGAGGCGGCCGAGGACCTCGGGCGCGAGTCCGGCGAGCGGCCGCAGGTCCACGTCGGCGGCGAGGACCTCGCCTACGTCATCTACACCTCCGGCTCCACTGGGCGTCCCAAGGGCGTCATGAACGTCCACGCCGGCATTCGCAACCGCCTGCTGTGGATGCAGGACGCCTACCGGCTCGACGCCTCCGACCGCGTGCTGCAGAAGACGCCGTACTCCTTCGACGTGTCGGTCTGGGAGTTCTTCTGGCCCCTGACGACCGGCGCCTGCCTGGTGGTGGCCCGCCCGGAGGGGCACAAGGACGCCCGCTACCTGGTGGAGACCGTCCAGCGCGAGGGGATCACCACGCTGCACTTCGTGCCCGCGATGCTGCATGTCTTCCTGCTGGAGGACGGGGCGAAGGACTGCCGCGGACTGCGCCGGGTGATCTGCAGCGGCGAGGCGCTGCCCCGGGAGCTCCAGGAGCGCTTCTTCGACCGCCTGCCGGCCGAGCTGCACAACCTGTACGGCCCGACCGAGGCGGCCGTGGACGTCACCGCCTGGGCCTGTCGGCGCGACGGTGACACCCGGCCGGTACCCATCGGCCACGCCATCGCCAACACGCAGATGTACGTGCTCGATCCGGAGCTGCGGCCGGTGCCGAGCGGTGTCGTCGGCGAGCTGTGCATCGGCGGCCGCAACCTGGCCCGCGGGTATCTCGACCGCCCGGAGCTGACCGCCGAGCGTTTCGTCGCCCATCCGTTCGACCCGGATCCGGGGGCCCGCATCTACCGCACCGGGGACCTGGCGCGCTTCCGCGACGACGGGGCCATCGAATACCTGGGCCGGCTCGACCATCAGGTGAAACTCCGCGGGTTCCGCATCGAGCTCGGCGAGATCGAGCAGGTGCTGGCCGGTCATCCCGCCGTGCAGGAGGCCATCGTCACCGCCCGCGGACAGGGCGGCGACACCCGGCTCGTGGCGTACCTGACCGCCGACCAGCCGCCCACGGCGGGCGAGCTCATCGCCTACCTGAAGGAGCGGCTGCCGGACTACATGGTTCCGGCCGCCTTCGTCACCCTGCCCGCCTTCCCGCTCTCACCCAACGGCAAGGTGGACCGCGCCGCCCTGCCCGAGCCGGAGCTGTCCCGCCCCGAACTGGCTGTGCCCTACGAGGCGCCCAGGGACCGGGTGGAACGCACCATCGCCGAGATCTGGACCCGGTTGCTCGGCGTCGACCAGGTGGGCGTCAACGACAACTTCTTCGAGCTGGGCGGCCACTCGCTGCTCGTGGCCGAGCTGCGCAGCGCACTCGCCACGGAGCTGCGGCGTCCCGTCACGCTCGTCGAGCTGTTCCAGTTCCCGACGGTGCGCACCCTGGCCGAGCATCTGGCCGGCACCCCGGGCACGGCCGCCGATCCGATGGCCGACGTCCGCGGGCGGGTGGCCGGCCGCCGGGAGGCCATGGCGGCGCGCCGTGATGCCGCCGGCCGACGCTCCCGGAACCGCAACGAAATTCAAGGAGACCGACCGTGAGCGACTCGACCGACGACCTGTCGCAGGTGGCCATCATCGGCATGGCGGGGCGCTTCCCCAAGGCGGCCGACGTCGGCGCGTTCTGGGACAACCTGGCAGCCGGTGAGGAGTGCCTCTCCTTCTTCTCCGAGGAGAAGCTGCGCGAGCAGGGCGTCAGCCCGGCGCTCCTGGCACAGCCCGGGTACGTGCGTGCCAAGGGCGTCCTGGAGGGGGCCGACACCTTCGACGCCGGCTTCTTCGGGCTGTCCCCGCGCGAGGCCGAGCTGATGGACCCGCAGCACCGCGTGTTCCTCGAATGCACCTGGGAGGCGCTGGAGTCGGCCGGGTACGACCCGCAGGCGTTCCCGGGCCGGATCGGCGTCTTCGCCGGCGCCAGCCTCAACACCTACCTGCTCTTCAACCTGCTGGCGAACCGCGGCGTCGTCGAGACCCTCGGCCAGTACCAGACCCAGCTCGCCAACGACAAGGACTTCCTCGCCACCCGGGCCTCGTACAAGCTCGGCCTCAAGGGCCCCGGCATCACGGTGCAGACCGCCTGCTCCACCTCGCTGGTGGCGGTCCACCTCGCCTGCCAGAGCCTGCTCTCCGGGGAGTGCGACATCGCCCTGGCCGGCGGCGTCTCCGTCAACGTCCCGCTCCGCAACGGCTATCTGCACGAACCGGGCGGCATCCTGTCGCCGGACGGACACTGCCGTCCGTTCGACGCCGCCGCCGGGGGCACCGTCATCGGCAACGGCGTCGCCCTCGTGGTGCTGCGCCGGCTCGCCGACGCGCGTGAGCAGGGCGACCTCGTCGACGCGGTGATCCGGGGCTCGGCCGTCAACAACGACGGCGCGCTCAAGGTCGGCTACACCGCGCCGAGCGTCGAGGGCCAGGCGGAGGTGATCGCCGAGGCGCTGGGGATCGCGGGGGTGTCGCCGGAGACGGTGGGCTACGTGGAGACCCATGGGACCGGTACGGTCCTCGGCGACCCCATCGAGATCGCCGCCCTGACCCGCGCCTACCGTGAGGAGACCGAGGCGCGCGGCTACTGCGCCATCGGGTCGGTGAAGAGCAACGTCGGCCACCTCGACGCCGCCGCCGGGGCGACCGCGCTGATCAAGGCCACTCTCGCGCTCAAGAACGAGGCCATCCCCGCCAGCCTGCACTTCGAGCGGCCCAATCCGGAGCTTGCCCTGGAGACCAGCCCCTTCTTCGTGAACACCACGCACCGGCCCTGGCCCCGAGGCGGGGTGCCGCGCCGGGCCGGGGTGAGCTCGTTCGGCATCGGCGGGACCAACGCACACGTGGTGCTGGAGGAGGGGCCCGCGCCCCAGCCCGGCGAGCCCGGACGGCCCTGGCAGCTGCTGACCCTCTCGGCACGCACCAGCCAGGCCCTCGAACAGGCCGCGCAGCGACTGGCGGACCACCTCGAGACCAACCCGGGCGAGGAGCTCGCCGACGTCGCCTTCACCCTGGCGGCACGGCGGCGCGCCTTCGAACAGCGCCGGGCCGTGGTCTGCGCGGACCGCGCCGACGCCGTACGGCGGCTGCGGCAGGCGGCACGCGTCGGCGAGACGCGCACGGCGGGCCGGGCCGCGAAGGTGGCCTTCCTCTTCCCGGGCCAGGGGACGCAGTACGCCGGCATGGCCCGCGAGCTGTACGCCGACGAGCCGGTCTTCCGCGCCGAACTCGACCGCTGCCTCACGCTGTTCGCCCCGCATCTCGACGAGGATCTGCGGGCGGCCCTGTTCCCGCCGCCGGAGGAGGCCGAGAAGGCCGCGGAACGCCTGGAGCAGACGGCGCTCGCCCAGCCCGCCCTCTTCGCCGTGGAGTACGCCCTGGCCCGCACTCTGATGGCGTGGGGTCTCGTACCGCATGCCATGGCCGGTCACAGCATCGGTGAGTACGTGGCCGCCTGCGTTGCCGGCGTGTTCACGCTGGAGGACGCCACCGCGCTGGTGGCGGCACGCGGCCGGCTGATCCAGGCGACCCCGCACGGGGCGATGCTCGCCGTCTTCCTGCCCGAGGACGAGACGAAGGCCCTGCTCGACGACGACCTCTGCGTCGCAGCCGTCAACTCCGCCTCGCTCAGCGTGGTCGCCGGTCCGGTCCAGGCCGTCGAACGCCTGCAGCAGCGGCTCACCTCGTCCGGCATCGGCTGCCGACGCCTGCACACCTCGCACGCCTTCCACTCGCCCCTGGTGGAGGGGGCGGTACACCCCTTCCGGGAAGAGATCCGCAAGATCCGGCTGCACCCCCCGCAGATCCCCTTCAGCTCCAACGTGAGCGGGACCTGGATCGAGGACGCCCAGGCCACCGACCCCGAGTACTGGGGCACCCACCTGCGCTCCGCCGTGCGCTTCGCCGACAACCTGTCGGTGCTGCTCGCCGACCCGGACCTGCTCCTGCTGGAGGTCGGCCCGGGCCAGACGCTGTCGAACTTCGCCCGGCAGCACCGCTCGTGGACGCCGGACCGGGTCGTGGCCGCCACACTGCGCCAGCCCCGCGAGGAGCGCCCCGACCGGCAGGTGCTGCTGGAAGCCGTGGGGACGATGTGGTCCGGGGGTGCGGAGGTCGACTGGGAGGCACAGCACGACGCCGACAGCCGCCGCCGGGTGCGCCTGCCCTCGTACCCCTTCCAGCGGCAGCGGTACTGGGTGGAGCCCGGTCCGGCGGACCGTGCCCAGCCCGGCTCAGCCGAGGCCAGCCCGGCGGAGTCCGCGACCTGGACCTACACACCGAGCTGGCGGCGCCTCCCACCGACCGCGTCCCGGCCCCTCGACGCGTCGGGACCGTGGCTCGTGCTCGGCGCGGAGCTGCCCCTGGGCCGGACGCTGCGGCAGGGCCTGGAGGCCGCCGGCTGCACCGTCGTCGGGGTGTCCGCGGGTGACGGCTTCGCGCGGGACGGCGAGCGTTCCTTCACCGTCGACCCGGCCGACCGGGACGACTTCGAACGCCTCTTCGCCGCCCTCGGCGAGGACGACCTGCGACCGGCCCGCGCCCTGCACCTGTGGAGCCTCGCCACTGAACCCGCCGAAGACCTGGACCGGGCGCGGCTTGACCGCGCCCAGGACGCCGGCTTCCACAGCCTGCTGGCTCTCGCGCAGGCCCTGTCCGAGCAGCCCGGGCACCCGCCCCTCGCGCTCGACGTCCTCACCCGCGGCGTCTTCGATGTGACCGGAAAGGAGCGGCTCCAGCCCGAGAACGCCACCGTCCTCGGCCCGTGCACGGTGATCCCGCAGGAGGTGCCGGACGTCGGCTGCCGCGTCCTCGACCTCACCGGGCAGATCCTGGCCGCGCCGCCCGAGACGGTGCTCGACGCCCTGCGGGCTGCGGTGGGCGCGCCCCCGGCGGAGCGCGCGCTGGCCTGGCGCGGCAGCCACTGGTGGGCGCGGACGTTCGACCCCGTCCCCCTGGACGAAGGCGAGGGCGAGAGCGAGCCGGACAGCGGGCGGCTCCGCGACGAGGGCGTCTACCTCATCACCGGCGGGCTGGGCGGCATCGGTCTCGCGCTCGCCGAGCACCTGGCCGGCTCCGTGCGGGCACCGGCCATCGGGCTGCTCGGGCGCAGCGCCTTCCCGACGGAGGACGCCTGGCCGCAGTGGCTCGCCGAGCACGACGCCGACGACCCGACCAGCGCCCGGATCCGGCGCCTGGAAGCGCTGCGGAGCCTGGGCGCCCGGCCGGTGGTGCTCCACGCCGACGTCACCGACGCCGAGCAGACGAGCCGCGCGGTCAAGGAGCTGCGGGCCCGTTTCGGCGCGCTCAACGGCGTCGTCCACGCGGCGGGGACCCCAGCGAGCGGGCTGCTCGCCGGGAAGTCCCGCGCCGACGCCGAGGCCGTGCTCGCCGCCAAGACGCGCGGCACGCTGGTGCTCGACACGGTGTGCTCCCACGACCCCCTGGACTTCTTCATCCTGTTCTCGTCGCGGACCGCGGTCGTCGGCGGGCCCGGCCAGGTCGACTACTGCGCGGCCAACGCGTTCCTGGACGCCTTCGCCGCCTGGCGCACCGCGGACGGGTCCGCGCCGGTGACGGCGGTGGCCTGGGACACCTGGCGTGAGACCGGCATGGCGGCGGGCCTGCACGCGCTGCCCGGCGCCGACGCGGGCACCGGCGAGGACTTCGGTCACCCGCTGCTGCAACGCCGCCTGCAGCGGACGGAGAGCACCGAGGTCTTCAAGACCACGATCCGCACCTCGGACAGCTGGATCGTCGACGAGCACCGGATGCAGGGGCACGGCCTGGTTCCCGGTACCACTTACCTGGAGATGGTCCGGGCTGCGGTGGAGCCCCTGGCGGCGGGACGCGAGATCGAGTTCCGTGACGTGCTGTTCCATCTGCCGGTGATCGTCCCCGACGGGCAGGAGCGTGACCTGTACACGGTCCTGGACCGCAAGGACGGCGAGGACGGCGAGGACGGCGACCTGAGCTTCCGGATCCGCAGCCGCGTGCCGGGGGCGGCGCAGGACTGGCAGGAGCACGCCACCGGCTCCGTGCTGCTGCACGAACGCTCGGAGCGTACGCCGCGCGAGGTCGCCGAGCTGCTCGAGGAATCCGGTGCCGAGGAGGTGATCGAGGGCGAGCAGGCGCTGCGGCACCGGCTCCGGCTGGACTTCGCCGCCGAGGGCGGGATCATCCGGTTCGCCGTGCAGGGCCGCTGGCGCTGCCTCACCCGCATCCACGTCGGCCCCCGGGGCCTGGTGGCGGTCCTGGAGCTTCCGGAGCAGTACGCCGACGACCTCGACACCTACCGGCTGCACCCCGCGCTGCTGGACGTGGTCGGCGGTTCGTCCCGCGTGCACGCCGCCGAGGGCTACTACCTGCCGTTCTGGTACGGCAGCCTACGGTTCGTACGCGGCCTGACCCGGCGGATGGCCTGCCACATCCGGATCAAGGAGGGCGGTGACACGTCCGGCGAGACCCTGGTCTGCGACGCCGACGTCTACGACGACGAGGGCCGGCTGCTGGTGCGGCTCGGTGACTTCATCATGAAGCGCATCCACGAGCCCGAGATGATGCGCGAACAGGTCGAGTCGGCAGCGGCGGCCCTGGCACCCGAGGCTCCGGAGCCCGCCGCGCACGAGCCGGCGGGACTGGCGGCGCTGCACGCCCTGGCCACCGGCATGACCGCGCAGGAGGGCACGGAGCTGTTCGGCCGCATCCTGCGGGCCCGGCCGCTGCCGGCGCAGCTCGTCGTCTCCCGGCAGGACCTGGACACCGTGCGACGCCTGGCCGCCGAGATCGACCCGGCCCGGCTGGCGGCGGAGCTGGAGACGGCCGCGCCGGCCGCGGCGCACCCGCGTCCCGACCTGGACACCCCGTACGTGGCGCCGGGCACCGAGGCGGAGGCCGCCGTCGCGGCCATCTGGCAGGAGGCGCTCGGCGTCGATCCGATCGGCCTGCACGACGACTTCTTCGCGCTCGGCGGTCACTCGCTGGCGGCGGTGCAGATCGGCACCCGGCTCCGGGCCCACTTCGGGGTGGAGCTGACACTGCGTGACTTCTTCGACCTGCCGACCGTGGCCAACACCGCCCGGCTCCTCGCCGCCGGCGGCTCGGACGGCGGAACGGCGGCGGAGGAACCCGCCCCCATCGTGCGGCTGGCACGCGACGAGCCGGCCGACGTGACCGACGTGGGCGACGTGACCGACGTGGACGAGCTCCAGGACGACGAAGTGGACGCCATGCTGCGGAAGCTCCTCGCGGAGGAAGCTGCCGCGGAAGGGGAGAACGAGGCATGAGCATGCCTGATCTGGACGGCATGACCGCCGAGCAGAAGCGGAAGCTGCTGGCCGAGCGGCTGGGCCGGGCCCGGCGACCGCGGGTGCGCCAGTTCCCCGTCTCCTTCTCGCAGCAGCGGCTCTGGTTCCTGCAGCAGCTGGTGCCGGGCAGCGCCGCCTACAACGTCCCCACCGCGGTGCGGATCAACGGGCCGCTGGATCTGGACGTGTGGCAGCGCTGCACCGACGAGATCGTGCGGCGCCACGAGGCGTTGCGCACCACCTTCACGGAGGTCGACGGCGAGCCCGTACAGCGGGTGGCCGAGACGGGGCGGGCCGACTTCGCCGTGGTCGACTGCACCCACCTCTCCGGCGACGACCGTGAGCGGGAGGTCCGGCGCCTGGCCCGTGAGGAGGTCCGGCGGCCGTTCGTGCTGGAGCAGGGCCCGCTCCTGCGGGTCAGGGTGTTCCGGCTGGCTCCCGAGGAGCACGTCCTGCTCCTCACCATGCACCACATCGTCGCCGACCTCTGGTCCATGGCGGTGGCGGTCCGGGAGCTGGTCGCCCTCTATCCGGTCCTGCGCGCGGGCGGCGGCTCACCGCTGCCCGAGCTGTCCGTCCAGTACGCTGACTACGCCGCTTGGCAGCGCGGTCAGGCGGACGGCCCGGGCGTGGCCGGTGACCTGGCGTACTGGAAGGAGACGCTCGACGGCGCCCCGCCGGTGCTCGCCCTTCCGACCGACCGCCCGCGCCCGCCCGTGCAGACGTCACGCGGCGGATCGGTCCCCTTCGAACTGCCCGGACCGCTGATGAGGCGGCTGCGCGCGCTGAGTCAGCGGGAGGGCGCGACGCCCTTTATGACGCTGATGGCCGCGTTCGCCGTGGTGCTCCAGCGCTACGCCGGCCAGGACGACCTGGTGATCGGCGCGCCCGTCGCGGGCCGGACCCGTCCCGAACTGGAGCCGTTGATCGGGTTCTTCGTCAACACCCTGGCCCTGCGGGCGGACCTGACCGGCGACCCCACGTTCCGCGAGGCCCTGGCGCGGGTGCGCGCGACCTGCCTGGGCGCCTACGCCCACCAGGAGCTGCCGTTCGAACGGCTGGTGGAGGAGCTGCACCCCAAGCGTGACCTCTCCCGGTCGCCGCTGTTCCAGGTGTCGTTCGTCTTCCAGAACATCGACATGCCGGAGCTGGACCTGGGCGGGCTGAGGGTCACCCCGCTGACGCTGGAGAGCGCCACCGCCCGGTTCGACCTGGAGCTGCAGGTCTTCGACCGGCCGGACGGGCTGAGCGGCTGGTTCGAGTACAACGCCGACCTGTTCGACGGCGCCACCATCGAGCAACTGTCGACGTCGCTGCGCGTCCTCGTCGAGGAGATCACCGACGCACCCGACCGCCGCCTCTCCGAGCTGAGCCTGCTCACCGAGGAGCAGCAGCGCCGGCTGGCCCGGGAGCCCAATGACACCCGGCGCGCCTGGCCGGACCTGCGCCTGGCCCATCACGCCTTCGAGGAGCGGGCCCGGGCGACACCGGAGGCGGAGGCCCTGCGCTGCGGGGAGCAGACCCTGACGTACGCCGAACTCGACCGGCGGGCCAACCGGTTGGCGCACCACCTGCACCGGCTGGGCGTCGGGCGGGGCGACCTGGTCGGGATCTGCACCGAGCGCACACCGGAGATGGTGGTGGCGGTCCTCGGCACGCTCAAGTCCGGCGCCGCCTACGTGCCGCTGGACCCGGCGTACCCGAGCGAGCGCCTCGCCTTCATGCTGGCGGACTCCGGGCTCAAGCTCCTGCTCACCCAGCGCACTGTCCTCGCCGGCCTGCCCGAGCCGGCCGTAAAAGTCGTCTGCCTGGACGAGGCCGGCGAGGCGCTGGAGGCCGAGCCCGCCACCCGGCCGGACGTGGAGAGCCAGGGCGAGGACCTGGCCTACATCATCTACACCTCCGGCTCGACCGGCAGGCCCAAGGGCGTGCAGATCCCGCACCGCGCGCTCGCCAACTTCCTCCGGTCGATGGGGGAACGGCCGGGGATCGGCCCGGACGACACCCTGGTGGCGGTCACCACGCTGTGCTTCGACATCTCCATGCTGGAGCTGCTGCTGCCGCTCACGACCGGTGCGCGGGTGATCCTGGCGGACCGCGAGACGGCCTCCGACGGCCGACGGCTGCGCGCGGTGCTGTCGGAGTCCGGGGCCACGCTGATGCAGGCCACTCCGTCCACGTGGCGGCTGCTGCTCGACGCCGGCTGGTCGCCGCGCCCCGGCTTCCGCATGCTGTGCGGCGGCGAGGCGCTCCCCGCCGACCTGGCCCGCCGGCTCAGCCGCGACGGCGGCGAGCTGTGGAACATGTACGGCCCCACCGAGACCACCATCTGGTCGGCGGTGGCCCGGATCGTCGAGGGCACCGTCTTCCTGGGCGAGCCGATCGCCAACACCGAACTGCACGTGCTCGACGCCCGGGGCGCGCTCGTCCCGCCGGGCGTTCCCGGGGAGCTGCACATCGGCGGTAGCGGGCTGGCGCGCGGCTATCTCGGCCGCCCGGAGCTCACCGCCGAGCGGTTCGTGCCGCACCCGTTCCCCATCGGCCTCGGCAACCGGCTGTACCGCACCGGGGACCTGGTCCGCCGGCGCGGCGACGGCAGCCTCGAATTCCTCGGCCGCATCGACCATCAGGTGAAGCTGCGCGGCTTCCGGATCGAGCTGGGGGAGATCGAGGCGGTCCTGGCACGGCAGTCGGCCGTCCGGCAGGCGGTGGTGACCGTACGCGAGGACACACCGGGCGACCAGCGCCTGGTGGCGTACGTGGTCGCCGACCCGTCCGGAGCCGATTCCGGCGCGGGTTCCGACGAGCTGGACCAGTGGCGCGACATCTGGGACACGGCGTACGACGAGCCGGACGCGGACGTCGACCCGTCCTTCGACATCCGCGGCTGGACGAGCAGCTACACCGGCGAGCCCATCCCCGCCGAGGAGATGCGTGACTGGGTCGACCGCACCGCTGAGCGCGTGCTGAGCCGCGAGCCGCAGTCGGTGCTGGACGTGGGCTGCGGCACCGGCCTGATCCTGCACGCGGTCGCACCGCACTGCAAGCGGTACTGGGGCACCGACTTCTCGGCTGTGGCGCTGGCGCGGCTGCGCCGGGCGGCGGCCGATCCCGATCGCTTCCCCGGCGACGTACAGCTGCACGAATGCGCCGCGGACCGCCTCGACCGGCTGCCGGACCAGCAGTTCGACGTCGTCCTCCTCAACTCGGTGGTGCAGTACTTCCCCGACGAGGAGTACCTGGCCCGGGTGATCGCGGGAGCGCTGCCCCGGCTCGCCCCGGGCGGCGCCGTCGTGGTGGGCGACGTCCGCAGCCTTCCGCTGCTGGAGGCGTTCCACGCCTCGGTCGAGCTGCACAAGGCGGCACCCGACGTGAGCGCCGACGCGCTGCGCAAGCTCGTGCGACGCCGGGCCGCCGAGGAGGAGGAACTGGTCATCGACCCGCGCTTCTTCCTGGCGTTGCAGGCCCGGCTGCCCGGCATCGCCGGAGTGCGGATCCTGCCCAAGCACGGCGGGTACGACAACGAGCTGACCCGCTTCCGGTACGACGTGATCCTCACGACCGAACCGGAGGCCCCGCCCGCCGCCCTTTCCCCGCTCGACTGGGATGCCGACGGGCTCTCCCTCCCGGCCCTGCGGGAGCGGCTCGCCCCGGCCGCCGCGGACGTCATCGCCGTCCGGGACGTGCCGAACGCGCGGGTGCGGCCCTTCGCCGACCTGCTGGAGCGGCTGGACAGCACCGGTGGCACGGCCGCCGACCTGCGGCAGAGCCTGGCGCTCACGACCGCGGACGCCGTCGATCCCGAGGAACTGGCCGCCCTGGCCGAACAGACCGGATACCGGGCCGAACCGGACTGGACCCGGCACGGCCCGGACGGCGCGTTCGACCTCGTGCTGCGCCGGCTGGGCGGCGACGGACACCCCGTGGCTCCGGCGTGGGCCTTCCCGCAGGCGGCTGAGGTGCCGCCCGGGCCGCTGTCCACGTGGGTGAACGGTGCCGCGTCCCGCCGCGCCCGCAAACTGCAGCCGCAGCTGCGTGCCGCACTGGGCGAGAAGCTGCCCGACTACATGCTCCCCTCCGCGTTCGTGTTCCTCGACGCGCTGCCCCTCACCCCCAACGACAAGGTGGACCGCAAGGCGCTGCCCGAGCCCCAGGCCGTCCGCTCCGATCCGCGCACGCCCTACCAGGCGCCGCGCAACGACTTGGAGCGGGACCTCGCCGAGATCTGGGAACAGCTCCTGCACCTGGAGGAGGCGAGCGTCCACGACGACTTCTTCGAATCGGGCGGCCACTCGCTGCTCGCCACTCAGGCGATCTCGCGGATCCGGACCCGGCTGGGACGGGAGGTGTCCCTGCGCGACATCTTCGAGTACCCGACCGTCGCGGCGCTCGCCGCATGGCTGGCGGACGGCGACGCGGAGGGCGGCGGCGCGGCGTTCGTACCCATCCCGGCGGCCGAGCGCAGCGGGGACCTCCCGCTGTCGTACGCGCAGGAATGGCTCTGCGTCGACCACCCGCGCGGCCCCGAGAGTCCCGCCCACAACGTGGTGACCGCCGCGCGTCTGCGCGGACCGCTCGACGAGGACGCCCTGGCACGCGCCTTCGACCACGTGGTGCGGCGGCACGAATCGCTGCGCACCCGCCTGGTCCCGCGGCCGACGGGACTGGTACAGGTCGTCGACGCCACCGGCACCTGGCCGCTGACCCGGTCCCGGCTGGAGGGCCCCGCGTCCGAAGATCCGCGCCGGGCGATCCGGGACATCCTCGACGAGGAGAGCAGCCGGCCCTTCCGCCTGGCGGAGGGCCCGCTGGTACGGGGGCGGCTGGCCACCCTCGGCGACGAGGAGCGGATCCTGGTGCTCACCGTCCACCACGCCGTCACCGACAACTGGTCGTACGGGGTGCTGCTGCAGGACCTGGCCGGCGCCTACGAGGCCCTCGCCGACGGGCGGGAGCCGAAACTTCCGGACCTTCCGCTCCAGTTCGCCGACTTCGCGGCATGGCAGCGCCAGGCGTTCGAGAGCGGCGCGCCGGCCGCGGACACCGAGTACTGGCGCCGTACCCTCGCGGAGCTTCCGCCGCCGCCGCGGCTGGACGACGTCCGGCTCCCGGACGAGGCGGCGCCGACCCCCTCGGGCCACGCCTTCGAACTGTCCCCGGACCTGACCGCCGCGCTGCGGGAGTTCGCCGAGCGCGAGGGCGCGACCCTCTTCATGGCGCTCCTGGCCGCCTTCGGCGTCTCGCTCGCCGCGTACACCGGGAGCCGGGACCTCGCCGTCGACTTCCCCGTCGCGGGCCGGGACCGGCCCGAGACCGAGCAGCTCATCGGCTTCTTCGTGAACCCGCTGGTGCTGCGCGCGGATCTCGGCGGGAATCCCAGCTTCCGCGAGCTGGTCGCCCGGGCCCGGGAGCGGATCCTGGAGGCGTACGCCCACCAGAGCGCGCCGCTGCAACCCCTGCGCCGCGAGTTCGCGGCGCAGTGCGAACGGGTCCGCCTGGGGTTCAACCTGCTCAACGCGCCACTGCCCGCCGCGGTGCTGCGCGACGTCCGGCTGGAACCGCTCGCCGCCGACTGGGGATTCGTGTACGTGCCGCCGGGGATGGAACCGGGGTCGGTGGATCTCAGCCTCATCATGCTCGAGGACGCGGGGGCGCTGCGCGGGATCTGGATGCACGCCGCCGAACGCGTCGATCCACGGCTGGTCGGCCGGGTGACCCGCCAGTGGAGCCGGTTGCTGGAGATGGTGGTGGCCGATCCCGACCGCCGGATCGAGGAGTTGTGCCGGCTCCTGCGGGAGGACGAGGCGCCCGCCACCGCGAGCGGTGCCGGCGCGGAGGGGAACGAAGAATGACGCAGCAGTGGTTCCGGGTGCCGCAGCCCCGGCCGGCCGCGGCCACCCGCTTGGTGTGCCTGCCGTACGCAGGCGGGTCGGCCGCGGTGTACCGCACATGGGACCAGCTCGTACCGAGCGACGTGGAGGTCTGTCCCGTCGAACTGCCCGGCCGCGGCATGCGCATCGGTGAGCAGCCCTTCTCCCGCCTCCGGCCGCTGGTCCGTGCGCTGGCGGACGCGATGGAGCCGCTGCTCGACCGGCCCTTCGCACTCTTCGGGCACAGTCTCGGCGGACTGGTGGCGTTCGAGCTGGCACGGCTGCTGCGCCGCCGCGGGTGGCCCGTGCCCTGCCACCTGTTCGTGTCGGCTTCCGCAGCCCCCGCCCGACGCCGCGAGCCGGTGCTGCACAACGCCTCCGACGCCGAGTTGAAGGCCCGGTTGCGCGAGTTCAACGGAACGCCCCGCGAGGTCCTGGAGAACGACGAGCTCATGGAGCTGATCATGCCCGTGCTCCGTGCGGACTTCGCGGTCCTGGAGACGTACGAGTACCACGAGGAGCCACCGCTCGACGTGCCGATCACGGTGTTCGGCGGCATCCACGACCGCACGGTGCGGCCCTCGGAACTGGAGGGATGGCGCGGGCAGTCGACCAGCTCACGCCTTCGTCTGCTGCCGGGCGATCACTTCTTCATCCACGGAATGGCTTCCGAACTCGTGCGGCTCGTCGTCGCCCACCTCACGCCGCAGCAGCTCGTCGGCGCGGTGGGCGAAGAGGTGGGCTTCGCGCTCGGTGGACAGTGCCAGGGCTCGTTCGGCGGTGGCCCGGACGGTGGCGGCGGGTTCGCCGCGGGCTTCTAGGACCCGCGCCCGCAGCAGGAGCAGCAGGCCCTCGGCGGAGCGCTGGCCGTGTGCGTCGAGGGCCGAGTCCGCCCGGTCGAGGGCTGCGGCGGCTTCGTCCAGCTTGCCTGCTGTGAGCCACATTTCGCCGAGGAGGCCGTACCAGGTGGCGAGGCCGGAGCGTGGTGGGTCGGCCAGTGCGGCGGCGATCAGCCGTTGTGCGTCGGCCGCGGCGCCGGCCGGGTCCTCGCCGGTCACGGCGTGTGCCCAGCACAGGGCCAGCCGCTGGTAACTGCCGAAGTAGGAGAAGGAGAAGTCCGGGTCCACGGCCATCCCCCGCTCCGCCACCTGCAGCGCCCGCTCGGGGGCGCCGGCCAGAGCCGCTGCGGTGCAGGCGAACGCGGCCCAGACGGTGATCACATAAGGGTCGTCGTCACCGGCGGACTCGATGGTGTCGAACAGTGTCCGCGCCGTGCCGAGGTCGCCGTACAGGGCGGTTGTCAGAGCGAGCATGACCGGCCCGAGCAGCCGTAGATCGTGCCGCAGCGGGTTCGCCCCGCCGCGGGCCAGGTCGTCGAGCATGGTCGAACCGGTTCGGTTCAGGTACCTGTACGCCTCGCCGATGTTGCCGACGGACCACTGGTGGATGCCCCACGCGTACTGGCCGTACGTGCGG
Source organism: Streptomyces sp. YIM S03343 (assembly GCF_054729195.1). Classification (NCBI taxonomy): domain Bacteria; kingdom Bacillati; phylum Actinomycetota; class Actinomycetes; order Kitasatosporales; family Streptomycetaceae; genus Streptomyces; species Streptomyces sp. YIM S03343. The sequence goes on along the minus strand of NZ_JBPUKX010000001.1, from coordinate 1,800,732 downwards.
ACGACCGGGTCGGCGGATGCGTCGCCCTGTTCCAGCAGCTGCCGCGCCAGTCGCCCGGCGCGGTCGATCTGGATGCCCTGGGAATGGGCGGCCCAACGGGCGAAGAGGAAGTCGGCGGCCTCCCGTTCCCGCCCCAGGCCACGCGCCAGGTGCTCGGCCCGCTCCAACGACGCGGGCGTCGAACCGAGTTGCCCCGCCCGTATCCCGCCCACCGCGGTGAAGAGCGACAGGGCGGACAGCTCCAGCTCCGCCAGGCCCGCTCTGCGCGCCACCTGCGCGGCGGACTGCAGCTGTCGTGCGGCGGCCCTGAACGCCGACTTTCCCGCCGCGCAACGGCCGGCGCGTATCAGCGCGCCGGCGGTGCGGGCCGGGTCCGCGAGTGGGCCGGCGGCCCACAGGTGATGGGCGAGGAGTTCGGCCACCGGCTCGTCGTCCGCTGTCGTGTGCTCCAGTGCGTCGGCGACGAGCAGGTGCAGTCGGCTCGCGCGAGGTGGCGGTGTGGCATCGGCGACGGACTCGCGGACCAGGTCGTGCGCGAAGCGGAACGCATGCGGGTCTCCGGGCGAGGGTTCGAGAAGGCCGAGTTCCTGCAAGGGTTCAAGGAGGTCGAGGCAGGCCGGCATGTCGAGTCCGGCGGCCCGCGCGAGCAGCGCGAGGTCGACGTCCCGGCCGATCAGCGCGGCGATCTGCAACAGGTGTCCGGTGTCGTTGTCCAGCCGGGCCGTCCGGTCGCGGACGACGTCCCGGACGGTGGCGGGCACTCCGGTGCGTGCGGTGGCGGCCTCGGTGAGGACGCTGCGGTCGGCGAGGAGTCGGGACAGTTCCCGGACGAAGAAGGGGTTGCCTGCGGTGCGGGCGTGGATGGTGCGGGTGGCGCCGGGGCCGGGGTCCTGGCCGGTCTCATGGCGGACGAGTTCGGCCACTTCGGCCGGGTCGAGCGGGTCGAGCCGGATCCGGCGGTGGCGGGGCAGCCGGCTCGCCGCGGCGAGCAGCCGTTCCAACTCCGCGCCCGGTGCGGGCGCACGGTCACGGAGCGCCCCGATCACGGCCGTGCCGCGCGGCAGGTGAGCCGTCAGGTGGCCGAACAGATCCAGTGAGGCGGCGTCGGCCCATTGAAGGTCGTCGACGACGAGCACCACCGGCCGCCGTGCCGATACCTGACGGACGAGCGCGGCAGTCTGCTCGAACAGGCGGAACCGGGCGGTGCTGTCCGGCAGTACCGGCGTCGCGTGGCCGCTGCGGTGAGGTGCCATGAGACGGCCGAGCTCGCCCGCGTGCCAGTCCTCCCGCGCCGTGGTCGGCACGTCGTCCAGGATCGCGCCGACGGCCTGCACCCAGGGCCACATCGAGGGCGTGCCGTCTCCCTCCAGACAGCGGCCCCAGACGACGAGTGCGCCGCGCCGGTGGGCTTCGGCGTCGGCCTCCTCGAGCAGGCGGGTCTTGCCCGCCCCGGGTTCTCCCTCGACCAGGACGAACCCGGTGCCTGCAGCCAGCGCCGACTCCACCGCCTGCCGCAGCACCGCGAGCTCCTCGTCCCGGCCCACCAGGCGGCTCACGCCCGGCATCCCTGTGGTGGGTGCCGCCGGCCGCGCGGAGAATGCTTCCTCGGCCGGTGCCGGTGTCTGTTCCAGTACGCGCCGGTGTGCGGTCACCAGCGCCGGGCCGGGATCGATGCCCAACTCCTCGGCCAGCTGGGCGCGAACGGTCCGGAACACCGACAGCGCCTCCGCCTGTCGGCCGGCGGCGGCCAGGGCGATGACGAGACTCGCCTGCACCGTCTCGTGCAGCGGCGTCATCCGGGCGGCGAGATGCAGGGAGGGGAGTACGCGCTCGGGCTGACCCAGCGACACCGCGAGGTCGGCCGCCGCGACGCAGGCGTCGAAGAACTCGCCGTCCAGTGCGGTGAACGCTGCCGTCGCGGTCGATCCATGGGCGATTCCGTCACCGGCCGAACCGTGCCAGAGCCCTACCGCCTGCAAGTATCCGTCGAGCGCGACATCCGGTCGCTGCTGCGCGGCGGCGGTTCTGGCTGTCCGGACGAGTTCCCGGAAGGTGACGACATCGAGCATGCCGGGGACGGCGGCGAAGAGGTATCCGTTGCCGCGGCGCTGAAGATACGCGCCGGGTTGACGTGGGGGCAGGGCGGGCTCCAGCAACCGCCGTAGTGCACCCACGTACTTCTGGAGGATGTTGACGGCCGAGACCGGGACGTCCTCGGCCCAGATCAGGTCGACCAACTCGCTCATGCTGACCGGCTTGCCCGCCTCGGCGAGCAGCACCGCCAGCAGATACGCCTGCTGCGGAGGCCCCGCATCCAGTTCGACACCGTTCCGCCAGATCCGCAGCGGACCGAGAATCTGCAGACGCACAGGCGTGCCGGAGGAAGCCATTCTCATTCCCAATCCCAGGTTCTGGTACGCCGTTTGCCGCCATCCGTTGTCAACGGAGACTCAGCTCTTTCGACATACGCCTCGGCCGACGAGGAATATCCGTGCGGCATTTCGAGCGGCGGCCCCTGTGCCGAAGACCGCTGACACCGACCGCCGGTGGTGGACCGGCGGCCCTGGGGCGAGGCCGGGTCGTGCGACCGCCCCGCCCGCGTCTACAGAGCGATCATCAGGTTCTCGGTGGGCAGTGTCTGGCAGGCCAGCCGCCAGCCCGCGCGCAGCTCGTCCGGGGAGAACATCCCCCGGGTGTCGGTGTCGTAGGAGCCGGAGAGCACCCGCACCCGACAGGTACCGCAAGCGCCTTCGCCGCACGACTGCGGCATCGGGACGCCGGCGGCGTTGGCGGCGTCGAGGACCGACTGCCCGGGGTCGCAGGGGAACGCCGGGTCGCTGCCGGCCATCTCGACGGTGAACTCGGTGACACCGGCCGCCGCGGCGGCGAGAGCGATGGCGTGCGCCTTCTCCCGGCGGGTCTCCCTGCTCCGGCCCGATACGAACGCCTCGGTGTGGATGGCCTCTCGCGGCACCCGCAGCTCCGTCAGATGGCCGATCAGATCCTGCATCATCGGCGCCGGTCCGCAGAGGTGCACGCGGGTCGCCGGGCCGGCATGGGGCCGCAGCTCGTCGAGACCGATCCGCCCCTCCCGGTCGGTCACGAAGACCGACACCTCCAGCCCCGGCAGCCTGGCCCGCAGCGCCGTGATCTCGGGCCGGAACACCACCTCGCCCTCGGTCCGGAAGCTCGCCAGGAGAGTGATCCGGCCTGTGTGACCGGCGTCGGCGGCCGCGAGCAGGACACTCATCAGCGGGGTGATCCCGACGCCCCCGGCGATGAGCAGGAGCGTGCCCTCCGTGCTCGCAGTGCCCGCCGTGCTCTTCCCGGCGCCCGGATCCCAGGTGAACTCGCCGTGCGGGCCGCTCACCCGCAACGCCAGCCCGGCCTCCAGTTCCGCATGCAGGAAGCCCGAGCCGAGCCCGTCCGGTTCGTGTTTCACGGCGATCTCGAAGAAGCCGCTCTCCCCGGGGCTGCTGCAGATCGAGTACGACCGTTCGATCGGCTCGACGGCGACGGGCAGGTCGACCTTGACGTACTGTCCGGCGGCGAACGAGAACGGCACGGTGTCCCCGTCCAGCGGTTCGAAGCGGATCCGCCGGACCGTGGGGGTCATCGCCTCGGTCCGGGCCACGCGCAGGTAACCCTGCCAGGGCGTGGCCGGGTGCCGGGCGGGCCCGCCGGAGCGGAGGGCCCGCCACATGGTCCCGAGCTGCCGCGGTCTCAGGACGGCGTTCGCCGCCATCAGCCCGCCCGCCAACGCCCCCACCACGCCGGAACCCCAGGCGTCCTGTCCGGCCACGAAGAGGCCCTTGACCGGTGTACGGCATCCGGCCCGCGCGGATCGCAGTCGCCGGGGAGTCGCCGCGAGACCGTAGAAGGAGCCCCGGACGCTGTGCTGATAGGTCTCGAACGACAGCGGCGTCGCGAGTTCGGCGAACGCGATCGCCTTCCGGAAGCCGGGCCAGCGTTCCTCCAGCCGGGCGATCAGCCGGCCGGTCAGCTCGTCCTTGAGCTGCCGGTAGCTGTCCGGCCGCTCGTTCTCGGGTGTCCCGCGCCACTGGTCGACCACCTTCGGATCGACGAGTTCCAGCGCCTCCACCGTGTGGAACCGGGCGGCCGGGTTGTTGAGCGATGCGAACGAGACGTAGAGGGTGCCGTCCCCGGGCAGGCGGCGAAAGCCGTCGTGGTCGTCGAGGTCCGGCATGAACCAGTGGTTCTCGCCGCGCAGCCCGAACTCGGCCGGTGACCGGTCCAGTCCGAGAAACAGCATGACCGCCGACGGTTCCTCGGGCAGGTCCGCCAGTTCGTGGCTTCTCCCGATCAGGGCGTACGTGTTGCGTACTCCGGCCGCCGAGACAACGGTGTTCGTCCGCACGCGGTAGCGGCGGCCGGTGGCGGTGTCCTCGACGCCAACACCGGCCACCTCGCCTCCCTCGACAACGACCTCATGAACCCGCTGCCGGGAGCGCAGCACCACGCCGTACCGCTGGAGGATCTCCAGCACGATCCGGTTGAGCTCCTGCGGGCCGCCCACGGGGTGCGCGGTGCCCTCCATGAAGAAGGTCAGCGGGACCGCCGCGTGGAAGCCGAACGCGCTCGATGCCGGCGGAGTGCCGTACAGCCCCCACCGCGCGGCCATAACGGCCCGCAGACGCGGATCGCGGAAGCTGCGGGAGACCTCGTCCCGCACCGATCGGAACGCCGACGGGAAGAGCCGCTCGACGACGGGCGCACCCGCTTTTCGTACGCCGGCGGGGAACGACGCGAAGACATTGCGCGCGGCCAGCCCGGCCATGGCCCGGCGAGTGGTCCGGAAGAAGCCGTCGACGGCGTCGGCCTCGGCCGGGAAGTGTTCCACCAGACGCGCCCGGAATCGTTCCTTCGTGGCGGGGACGGCGAAATCGAACCCCGGGAAGTGCAGCGCGTCGTACTCGTCCGGCAGCGGCGAAAGCTGCACCCGCCCGTCCGTCATGAACTCGAGGAACGGGCCGGCGTTCGCGCTGATGTAATGCAGCCCGGTGCCGAACCGGTACCGCCCGGCGCGGGAGAACTCGTGGGTCATCCCACCGAGCGTGTAGTGCTGTTCGAGGACGAGAACCCGCCTTCCGCCGAACTGCGCGATCGTGCGGGCCGCCGCGAGACCGCCCATGCCCGACCCGATGACAACGACATCGGCCTCCTCGATCTCCTCGTTCGCCACCATCGACGCCCCCAGTCGTCCGTCCTCCGGAGGCTCACAGTGGCCAACCCGGCTTGACGTCGACTGAAGAATCCGTGGATTCCGTACGGGCCGTGCGCCGATCTCATTCCATTCCCGTCCAGTGCGACGCCGTAGCTTTGGGCCGCGCGGGCGCGAGTCGAGCCGAGTCGAGCCGTGTCGGTGTCGCTCTTCGCCGAATTCATCCGGGAGGTCGTACATGGTGAGCAGGAATCCGACGATCGTGCTCGTGCACGGAGCCTTTGCCGACAGCAGCGGCTTCAACACGGTCGCCAAGCGGCTTGTCGCCGACGGCTATCCAGTGGTCGCCGCGCCTAATCCGCTCCGGGGGCTCGCTTCCGACGCGGCACAGGTCAAGGCGCTGCTGGACAGCATCGAGGGACCGATCGTGCTGGTCGGGCACTCCTACGGCGGTGCGGTCATCTCCACTGCCGCGGTGGGGAACGCGAACGTGAAGGCACTGGTCTACCTGGCGGCGTTCGTGCCGGAGACGGGCGAGAGCGCGCAGGCATTGGTCGAGAAGTTCCCGGGCAGCACCGTGGGCGAGTCCCTGAAGCCTGTGCCGCTGCCCGACGGGCAGGTCGACCTCTACATCGACCCCGAGGTCTTTCATGCCCACTTCGCGGCCGATGTGTCAGCCGAGGAAGCCACTCTCTACTCGATCATGCAACGCCCGGCCGCCGGCGCCGCCCTGGGCGAGCCCGCCACCGGTCCGCAGGCCTGGCACACGATCCCGAACTACAACCTCATCAGCGATGCCGACAGGATCATTCCACCGGCGGCGCAGGAGTTCATGGCCCAGCGCTCCGGTGCGAAGGTCCAGGTGGTCGAGGGCGCCTCGCACATGGTGTTCGTCTCCCGGCCGGGCGCCACGGTGGCTCTCATCGAGACGGCGGCGCAGGAGCGGGCACTCCCGGAATGACGCATCTGCCGGTCGCGATGTGATGGATCCGGTCCCTGGGAGGAAGAATGCACAAAAGCGTGCAGGCCATGAGAAGGGGTCTGTGGATACACCTTTTCTGGTACATCGTCGCCAACCTGGCTCAGATCCTGCTGTGGCGGCTTCTCACCCCGGACCATTTCTTCTGGCCCTTGTGGTCGATTCTGGGCTGGGGAATCGGGCTGGTGGCCCACATCTGGGCGTTTCGCTCGGCATCCCGATCATTCGCCCGGCCGTGACCTGAGCCGCCCGGCAGCCCCGGGGCAGAGGGGGGCCGAAGCCGAGGAGGCCGAGGCGGTGCAGTCAGATCCAGGGCCTGTCCGGCATGATCTGCCGGACAGGCCCTGGGCCGCGCCTTGTCGTCGTCACTGCTGGGCAGTTGACGGATCTGGACCGGGGACCGGCACGTCGAAGCAGTTCAGCACCATCGCGATGAGGCAGTAGCTGCCGATGAGGAACACGAGCTCGCCGACCCCGTCATGGCCCAGCAACTGCGTGGCCCGGTCGTACAGAGAGTCCGGCAGTATGCGCCCGGAGGTCAACGCCATCGCGACGTCGTGGGCGACGGCCTGTTCGTCACTCAGCCCGGAGGGTCGCCCGCCCGCCGCCAAGGTCGCGATCTGTGCCGCCGGAAGGCCGACCTCATCTGCCGTCTGCTCGTGTGCGTACAGCAGGTACCGGGCGCCGTAGGCGCCGCCGACGGTGAGGATCGCCACCTCGCGAACGATGGGATCGAGGTGAGCCTCGGCCGCGACCGCCCGCTGGAGAAACAGCGCCGGAACCCCGAACGTGGGGAAGTGCAGCATCGCCGCGAACGGCCCGACGAGCGCGCCGTCGTCGTCGAGGATGACGACGCGGCCCTGCTCCTCGGTGACGAGACCGGCGATGCCGTCATGCACCTCGCGGAGCCGCGGGTCGAGCTCATCGGGCGGGATGGGTCGGATACGCATACGACGCTCCTCCTCAGAGTCCGTCGGTGTACTGGCCGTCGATGAGGACGAAGGCGACCCGGCAGTTCGCAGCCGACCGGTTCGCCCATGCGTGGTTGGTGCCGCGCTGAATCACGATGTCTCCGGTGCGGACGACGGTCTCGCCGTCGTCGAGAACCAGCGTGAGCTCGCCCTCGATGACGATCCCGTAGTCGATCGTCTGCGTGCGGTGCATCAACGGATGCGGCGCGCCGGCGGCGGACCGAGCGGCGTCGGCACCGCCCATCTCCCCGAACTTCTCGGCCGCCTCGGCCCCCGTCAGGTTCCGGATCCGGTCGTCCTCCGGAGGGAAGTCGATCACCCGGATGCGAGTGCCGCGCTCGGGAGGTCCGAGCACCAGACCGTCCTCCGCCGGCTCACCCGACTGCCGGTCGATGACGGCCGGCGTCTGGCGTGTGTTCCACACCTCATGGAAGACCGGGCCACCAGGCCCGCCGATCTCCACCACGCGAGTCGGCGGTGCGTCCTGCGTGATCACCGCGCGGTCGGACGCGTCATGGCCGGTCACGATTCTCCGGAACGGTTGCAGTGGGCTCATGTGGTGAGTCCTGCCCCTTTCATCTGATGTGGGCATTCAAGGTCGTCGAGTCAGTGGGGTAAGCAGCCCGGCAGGCAATGACGCCGCCGCACACCGAAAGACTGGCGCCCTCCACTTGACGCAGAGTGGACCGCCTGCGGGCAGTGCTCCACTGTCCGTAAAGTCCGTCTCGGTACGCACGCCCAGCGAGAAGGGCGCCGACCGACGTCGCCCTCGCCCGAAGGTGAAGTCGGCACCCGCCACGGAGGATCCGGCGACGGTGCCTGTGCGCTGAGCACGTGCAGGGGCGAGCTTTTCCGCACCCAGCGGTGGAATTGGGCCGGTCCACGTACACTCGCACGAAGTCGGACCCAGCGAAGATCGCGTCGTGTCATCCCCGGATCGAGGAGTCAGCGGTGCCAGTCCTTGCAGCCCGGTCCGGCGGTGAAGACCAGCCGGCCGGTAGAGGCTCGCCGTATCTGCAGATCCTGGGCCCGTTACGGATCTGGCGCGACGGCGCGGAACTGGATGCCGGGCCACGGCAACAGGCATACCTCCTGGCTCTGCTGCTGGCCCGCACCGGCAGGCCGACCAGCACGAGCGAGCTGATCGACCTGATCTGGGGCGATGACGTCCCCTCCAGCGCCTTGAACGTTCTTCAGAAGTACATCGGCGCGTTGCGACGGCTGCTCGAGCCTCTGCGGCCCGTCCGCGAAGCCGGCTCGTTCCTCCACCGTCGCGGCAGTTCCTACCTCTTCGCCGCCGGCCCCGCCACGCTGGACCTCGTCGCCTTCCGGGAACTCGTCGATGCCGCCAGGGCCGCGCTGACTCGGCACGATCACGAGGTGGCCCTCGATCACTACGTCGGAGCGCTCGGGCTCTGGCACGGTCCGGCGGGCGACGGCATCGCCGACGGGACACTCGCCACCACGGTCTTCGCCGCACTCGACAACGAGTTCTACGACGCGTGCACGGCGGCGGCGGAGCTCGCCGTGTCGACGGGCCGACCGGAGCGGGTGCTTGCGGCTCTTCAACTGGCCGCATCGATGGCACCGTTCAACGAACCCGTGCTGGCCGGTCTCGTCGGCGTTCTCGGTGCCACCGGACACCAGGCGGAGGCGCTGTCGGTGTTTCGTCAGGTCCGCGACCGGCTCGCCGACGAGCTCGGCATCGACCCGGGTCCGGCGCTGGAGGACGCACACCGGCGGATTCTCACCCAGTCCCCGGCGTCGCCGCTCGTGCGGGAGGCGGACGAGGAGGCCGGGCGGACCACGGCGGCCACCTTGATCGGCCGGACCGAGGAACTCGCCACGCTGCGGCGCATGGTGGAGCGCGCACTCGCCGGCGACACCGCGATCGGCGTCGTCGAGGGCGAACCGGGCGCAGGCAAGACCCGGCTGCTGGAGGAGGCCGCCGCCGTGGCGGGCCGGCTGGGTGCACTCACCGTCTGGGGCTCCTGCCTGGAGGGCGACGGGACGCCGGCGATGTGGCCATGGGAACAGGCACTGAGCCAGGTCGTCCACAGTCTGCCCGCCCCGGCGGGCAAACAGTGGTTCACCGGCGGGCTGGGAAGCCTCCTTGCGGCGCGGGACGACGCAACCCGGGAGTTTCCCGACGGCAACGCCCAGTTCCGGCTGTTCGAACAGGTCGTCGCCCTCGTCGGACAGGCCTCGGCGCGGCGGCCCACACTCCTGATACTCGACGATCTCCAATGGGCCGACGCCACCTCCCTGCAGTTGTTGCAGCACCTGGCGGGGCGGCTGCCCCATGGCACCGCGATCATCGGCGCGCTGCGTGACCGCGCACCCGCACTCAGCCCGGACCTCTCCCGGGTGCTGGCCGCTGCCAGCCGGCGGCCCGGTCACCGGAGGTTCCGGCTCGGCCCGCTTGGTCCGGCCGACGTGGCCGAACTCATCCGGCAGGAGGCCGGCCAGGATCCCGGCGACGCCGTCGCCCGCGCGATCCACGCCCGTACCTCCGGCAATCCGTTCTTCGTCCGCGAACTGTCCCGGCTCCTCAGCGGGGCCGGCGCGATCGGCGACGGCGACACGTCCGCCTCGGCCGGGGTCCCGTCCACCGTCCACGACGTCGTCCGCGACCGGATGGCCGGGCTCGACGACCACGCCCGCGACCTGCTGCGGGTGGCCGCGCTCATCGGCCGCGACGTCGACCTCAGGCTGCTGTCCCGCGCCACCGGTGTGGACGTCGCGGACTGTCTCCACCGCCTGGAACCGCTGCACACTCTCGGGCTGCTCGAACCCGGGCCGCAGGACCCGTCCTCGCTCCGCTTCGCGCACGACCTGGTGCGTGAGTCGGTCTCCGAGACCTCGACGAAACAGCAGGCCGCCCAGCTGCATCTGCGCGTCGCGGACGCGCTCGAACAGATCCATGCCGACGACGAGGACATCGCCGAACGCCTCGCCTACCACCTGTGGGCCGCCGGCCCCCTCGCCGAGCCCGTTCGCGCCGCGGAGGCACTGATCCGCGCCGGGCGCCGCGCGGCAGCCAAACTCGCGTTCGAGTCCGCCAATCGACAGCTGCGCTCCGCCATACAGGTCACGCGGGCTTCCGGACTCATGGAGCTGGAGTTCTCCGCCCTCACGCTGCTCGCCATCGTCGTCAGACGACAGTCGGGGTACGACGCCTCGACATTCGATCTGCTGGAGCGGGCCGAATACCTGGCCCGCACCCTCGGCCGGGAGGCGGAGGCCGCCGACTTCCTCTTCATCCGTCTGATGGGTGCCTACACCTCCATCGAGAAGGGCCGCGGGCAGTTGGCCCGGAGCATGCACGAGCTCGGTCAGGTGTCCTCCGATCCGGCCGTCCGACGCTACGGCCGGCAGGCCTGGGGCCTGCATCAGTGGGACATCGGCAACATCGGCGAGGCGTACCGGTCCTTCAGCAAGGAGGATGTCGCCGCTGCCGGCGGCACCCTCGCCCCGGACGAAGAGACACCGCTCCGGCGGGACGGCAGCATTCCCGGAGAAGGGCCCGGCTGGCGGGCGGTCATGACCGCGCTGCACGGCGATGTCGACGCGGCACTGGCTTTCGTCGACACCTGGGACACCCCGGGGGACCCGTACGCGACCTCGGTCTGGGTCTACTACACGACCATGATCGCTTCCATGGCCGGGGACGCCGAAGCGGCACGGCGAGCCGGCGAGCGGTGGGCCGCCGCCGGCCTCGCCCGTCTCGGCGCCCAGATCGACCACTACATCAGGCAGTTCTGGTGCTGGGCACGCGCCCTCACCGGCGAGGATCCGGCCGACGCCGCGGCTGAGGCTGAGGAACTCCTGGTCGCCAACCTGCTCGATCCGCCGCAATGGGGCATCGCCTACCACTACGCACTGATCGCCGAGATGTGGCTGGCAGCCGGATCGCCCGATCGGGCCGACGCCGCTCTCGACCGAGCCGACCAGGCCATGTGGGACTACGGCCAGCGTTACGCCGAAGGGCTGCTCCTGCTGCTGAAGGCGCGCCTGCTGCAGGCCCGCGGTGCACCCCTCACCGCTGTCCGGGCCGCCGCCGAACGGGCCTGCATGCACTCCACCGCATGTGAGGCGCACCTGTTCGCGCGACGCGCCGAACGACTCCTCTCAGGACTGGAGGCAATGCATGACCGCGGGCTCTGAGGAACAGAGCGGGCTGACGGCCCTGGCCCGGGGGCTCTCGGCGCCGAAGGGCTTCGTCGACGCCAGCCTGGCCGCCCCCGCCCCCGGAACGATCAGCCTGCTGGGTGGCATCCCCGCGCCCGAGGCTCTGCCGGTCGAGGCGATCGGCCGGGCATCGGCGCGGCTGTGGCAGGCCCCCGACGCCGCGGTCGCGTGCCTGCAGTATGCGCCGGCGCGCGGATCCGCCGCGCTGTGCGACTGGATCGCGAAGCGGGAAGGCGTCGACCCGAGCCGGATCGTGGTGACGAACGGTGGCATGCACGGCCTCGCCCTGGCGGTGCTGACCGTCGTCGAGCGCGGTGCCACCGTCGCGGTGGACGATCCGGTGTTCCCGGGTTTCCTGTGGGCCCTGGAGGTGTCGACGACGCGGATCCTGCCGGTACCGGTCGTGGCCGACGGCTTCGACGTCGAACACCTCGCCCGGCGGCTCGCCACCGGCACCCGGATCGCCGCGGCCTACACCGTGCCCGACTTCCACAACCCCGCCCAGGTCAGTCTCTCGGCGCCGAAGCGGCAGGCACTGATCGAGCTCGCCGAGCGGTACGGCTTCTATGTGATCGTCGACAATCCGTACCGCGAACTGCGCTTCGGCGGCCAGGACCAGGGTGTCGCCGTCTTCAACCAGTCGGATCGGGCGATCCACGTCAACACCTTCACCAAGACCCTCGGCCCCGGCTGGCGCGTGGGCTGGCTGGTGCTGCCCGACCACCTCGTGGACCCGGTGATCCGGCTGCGCAACCGCCTCGACGTACACACATCCTCGGTGACCCAGGCGATGATCGAACGGCTGCTCACCGACGACGCCCCATGGTTCGACCGGGTCGTGCGCAGCGCCACCGCGCTGTACCGGGAACGCGCCGGCGTGCTCATCGACGCCCTCCGGGAACAACTCCCGGGCGCCCTCGACATCGTGGCCCCCGAAGGCGGGCTGTTCCTCTGGCCGCGGCTCACCGACGACGCCGTGGACCCCGCGGCGCTGTTCCGGCGGGCGGCCGCCCACGGCGTGCTCTACCAGCCGGGCGAGTACTTCGCGGCGGACCCCCGGCAGCGGTCTTCGGCCCGGCACCTGCGGTTCGCCTACAGCGACCGCACTCCGGAAGAACTGCGAGAGGCCGTACGCCGGCTGGCCCTGGCCTTCTGAGGACGCACACGAGCAACGACAGTCCCCCATGGCGGATTCCCGGAAGGCGGCTCATGACCAACGTTCGGCTCCCCCTGCGCGCACTCGTCCCGTTCGCCGCCGGTTCCATCGGCATGGGCATCTGGGCCACCGTGCCGGGCATCTTCCTGCTGTACTTCCTGACCGACGTCCTGGCCGTGCCGCCGCAAGTGGCCGGCCTCGCGCTGCTGCTGCCGAATGTCGCCGACATCGTGGTGCGCCCGTGGGTGGGCCGGATCTCCGATGCCGGCCTGGCCCGCGGCGGCCACCGCCGGCGACTGATGGCGGCCGGCTGCGTCGTGGTGCTCGCCTTCGTGGCCGTGTTCGCCGTGCCGTCGGACCTGCACGGGACAACCGCCGCGCTATGGGTCGCGGCGGCGCTGGTCGCCGGCAAACTGCTCTACTCGTGCTACCAGGTCTCCTATCTCGCCACACCGGCCGACCTGGGCATCGGCTACCACGAGCGGACCCGCCTCATGGGCTACCGCAATGTCGTGATCACCGTGAGCGTCCTGCTCGCCGGCGTGGCCGCGCCGGTGGTCGCCGGCGACGATCCGGGCGTCGGCGACTACACGAGAATGGCCCTGCTGCTCGGCGCGGTCATGCTCGCGGCGATGCTGGTCGGCATCACCGGCGTCGCCCGCCTCAACCGGGCCGCGCCGGGCACCCCGGCCGGGCCGGGGCACCGGGGCGGGCTGCTGGTGGCGCTGCGCGACCGGCAGTTCCGTGCGCTGACCGCGTCGTATCTGACCGTCGCGATCACGATGAAACTGGTACTGGCCGCCATGCCGTACTTCGCCGAGTACGTGATGGGCCGCTCCGCGCTCACGCCCGTGCTCATCGCGGCGTTCATGGCGCCGGCGGTCCTGACCACGCCCCTGTGGGTACTGGTGGCCCGGCGTCTCGGCAAGCAGCGCAGCCTGCTCGCCGCCCAGGCCGCGTTCGTGGCCGGCTCGCTGGTGCTGGCCCTGGGTGCCGCGGCGGGCCTGCCCCTGCTGATCGCAGCCGTGGCCGTGCTGGGCGTCGCGTTCGCCGCGATGCAACTGATGCCGCTGTCGATGGTGCCCGACGTCATCGCCGCCGCCGGGCCGGCCGGTAGTGCCAGTGCGGGCAGTTACACCGGCGTGTGGACCGCCGCCGAGGCCACCGGCGGCGCAGTGGGGCCGTACGTGTACTCGGCCTGCCTGGCTGCGGGCGGGTTCGTGGCCAGTACCGCGGGCGAGCATGCCACGCAGTCCTCCGGCGCGCTGGCGGCCGTTCGCTACGGCTTCACCCTGGTGCCGGCCGTGCTCATGACGATCGCCATCGCGTTGCAACGCCGGTACACCTTGGACGAGCGCGCCCACACCGCGGCGCCGAGTGCCGTCGCCCCGGAAAAAGCAGCGGGGTAACGGAACTTATAGTGAAGCGGCCCCTGTAGGGCGCCCGGATTTGTGTTCAGTGCCCGTCAAGTAACCGGTCCTACGCTGACCCGCGTTCACAGCGAGAACACCGGATACCGAAGGGTACACATCGATGACGACAACTCGCCGGGGGCTGCTGGCCGGATCCGCCGCGGTCTTGGTGGGCGCCGCACTCGACGCGCCCGCCGCGCAGGCACACACCGGAAGCGGCAGCGGAAACGGCAGCGGCAGCGGCCAGAAGCCCACCGTGGTACTCGTGCACGGCGCGTTCGCCGACGCCTCCGGGTGGAACGGGGTCGCCTCCCGGCTCATCCGCGACGGCTATCCGGTCATCGCACCGCCCAACCCACTGCGCAGCGTGGCCTCCGACTCCGCCTATCTGGCCGGCATCCTCGCGACCCTCAGCGGCCCGCTCGTCCTCGTCGCGCACTCCTACGGCGGGATCGTCGTCACGAACGCCGCGACCGGCAACCCGAACGTGAAGGCGCTGGTCTACGTGACCGCGTTCGTGCCCGATCAGGGTGAGACGCTGCTGGGCCTGCAGACGAAGTACCCGGGAAGCAGGCTCAGCGAACAGGCGCTGGACTTCCGTCCCTACGGTGAGGGACTCGTCGACGGCTACATCAAGAAGGAGCTCTTCCACGACGTGTTCGCCGGGGACCTGCCGAAGGCGACCACCGAGCTGATGTGGGCCGGCCAGCGGCCGGCGGACGTGCGCACCCTCGGGGAGCCGTCCGGCGCCCCGGCCTGGAAGACCGTTCCGTCCTGGTACCTCGTGGGCCGCGACGACCAGGTGCTGCCCCCGGCGGCGCAGCGGTTCATGGCGCGCCGGGCCGGCGCCCACACCTTCGAGGCCGACACCTCGCATGTCGCGATGATCGCGCAGCCCGCGGCGACGGCCGCCCTCATCAAGCGCGCCGCCGTCAAGCACGCCGCGCGCTGACACCGACAAGCCGACGAAGCCAGGAGGGGGACGGCGATGTTCGAGAGGTTGGGGCGGACGATGGTCCGCCGACGGTGGTGGGTGATCGGCCTGGCCGCGGCCTTCCTGGCGTTCGGCGGCATCTGGGGCACGCGGGTCTTCGGCTCGCTGACCACCGGAGGGTTCGACGACCCGGGCGGCCAGAGCTCGCGCGCGGTCGCACGTGCCGAGGCGACGCTGGGCCGGACCGGCAACGACGCGGTGGTCCTGTACACCAGCCCCAGCGCGACAGTTGACGACCCGGCGTTCCGGCGAGCCGTCACGGAGAAGCTCCAAGCGCTTCCCCATGACGTGGTGACCCGGACCGTCACCTATTGGAGCACCGGCAGCCCGGCCCTGGTCAGCCACGACCGGCACGCCACCTACGCGGTGCTGACTCTGGCCGGCGACGACGAGGCGCAGCGCGGCGATGGGCTGGACGGGATCGAGAACGAACTGGCCGCGCCCGGCCTGCGGACCCAGGTCGGCGGCGTCACCACGGTCGACCGCGACATCCGCGAGCGGGTCGCGGCGGACATCGCTTTCGCCGAGACGATCTCCATACCGGTGCTGCTCATGCTCCTGGTCGTCGTCTTCGGCAGTGTGGCCGCGGCGAGCCTGCCGCTCGCGATCGGCGGTCTGGCCATCCTCGGAGCGTTCACCGCGCTGCGCGGGATGACCTACCTGACCGACGTCTCGGTCTTCTCGGTCAACGTGGTGACGATTCTCGGGCTGGGACTGGCCATCGACTACGGCCTGTTCATGGTCGGGCGGTTCCGGGAGGAGATCGCCCGCGGGCTCGGTGTCGAGGACGCCGTCGCCCGCACGATGGCCACCGCCGGGCGTACGGTCGCGGTCTCCGGCGTCACCGTCGCCGTCTCGCTGGCCGGACTGCTGATCTTCCCGATGACCTTCCTCCGCTCGATGGGCCTCGGCGGTCTGTCCGCGGTCGTGGTGGCGATGGTGGCGGCACTGACCGTGCTGCCCGCCCTGCTCGCCGTCCTCGGCCCCCGGGTCGAGGCACTGTCGGTGCGGCGCCTGATCCGCCGCGCGCCGCCGGCTCTCCCGCAGACCGAGGTCGCGCACGGGTTCTGGTACCGCCTCGCGCACAGCATCATGCGCCGCCCGGTCGTCTATGCGACCGGGGTCCTCACGGTCCTGTTGCTGGCCGCCGCGCCGTTCCTGCGCGTCGAGTTCGGCGGCATCGACCCCAGGGTGCTGCCGGCGGGTACCGAGAGCCGTGTGGTCTCGGAAACCGTCGACCGGGACTTCGTCCGGAACGGTCAGGTGCCCATCGAGGCGATCGTGACCTCGTCGGACCGGGCCGGTCTGGAGCGCTACGTCGCCGCCGTCCGGACCGTCGACGGGGTGTCCGGAGCCGAGGTCACGGGTCGGTCCGGCGACGTCGCCCGGGTCACGGTCATGTACCGGGGCGACCCCATATCGCCCGGGTCGCGGGATCTCGTGAGCCGGATCCGGGCCGTACCGGCACCACCGGGCGGTGAGGTGCTGGTGGGTGGCGAGACCGCGACGCTGGCCGACCAACTCGACGCCGTGGGCGAGCTGCTGCCCTGGATGGCGCTGATCATCGGCGGCGCCAGCTTCGTCCTGCTGTTCCTCGCCTTCGGCTCCGTCGTGCTGCCGATCAAGGCGATCGTGATGAACATCCTGTCGCTCGGCGCGTCGTTCGGCGCACTGGTCCTGATCTTCCAGGACGGCCATCTGTCCGGCCTGTTGGACTTCACCTCCACCGGGACGCTGGAGGCGACCCAGCCGATCCTGGTGCTCGCGGTCGTGTTCGGGCTGTCGATGGACTACGAGGTCTTCCTGATGTCCCGGATCCGCGAAGAGTACGACCGGACCGGCGACAACACCGCGGCGGTCGCGGTCGGGCTGCAGCGCAGCGGCCGGATCATCACCAGCGCCGCGCTGCTCATCCTGGTGGTGATCGGCCTGTTCTCCATCTCCGGAATCACGTTCATCAAGCTGATCGGGGTGGCGATGCTCATCGCCGTCCTGGTGGACGCGACGATCGTCCGGGCGCTGCTGGTACCGGCCACGATGCGCCTGCTCGGAAACGCGAACTGGTGGGCGCCGGCGCCCCTGCGGCGCTTCTACGCCCGCCACGGCCTCCGGGAGGGCGACGACCCGCCCCCCACGCCTGATCTCCGTCCCGTACCGGCCCGTACGCCGTCCGACTGACCCTTCGACCAGCACTCCAGCAAGAGACCCTTCTGGTCCGGTGTGACGGAGGAATCACGTGAACGACGGTGCGGCAGAGCGCGGGCCGGTCCTGGACGACGAGCAGTTCCGCCGGCTCGCCGAGTACGGTGAGGTGGAGCATGCCGAGCCCGGCCGGGATCTGTACACCTCCGGCGACGACACCTACGACTTCTTCCTGCTCCGGTCGGCGACCGTGGACATCGTCCGGGACGCGACGGCGATCGAGCCGGAGCGTCTGATCTACCGGGGCGGCCCAGGAGACTTCCTCGGCGAGCTCAACCTGCTGACCGGTCAGCACGTCTACCTGACCGCCCGGGTGGTGTCTGCCGGGACAGTCGTCCGGATCCGGGCGGCGATGCTGCAACGGGCCCTCGCCGAGCAGGTCGACATCGCCGACACACTGATCGAGGCGTTCAGGGAACGGCGCGAGGTGATCCGCGGGGCGGCGGGCAACGCCCTGGAGCTCGTCGGCCGGCCGTACGCCGCGGAGTCGCTGGAACTACGCACCTATGTGGCGCAGATGCTCCTGCCGAACTCCTGGCTCGACGCGGCCTCGCACCCCGGACGCTCGCTGATGAGACTCGCGGGGCTCGGCGAGGACGACCTCCCGGCCGCCATGGTCAACGGTTCGCTGCTGAGGCGCGCGACGCCCAGAGCTGTCGCCGAGGTGCTCGGTCTCACCTACCGAGCCGACGGACGCGTTGTCGATCTCGTCGTGGTGGGCGCCGGCCCGGCGGGTCTGGCCGCCGCCGTGTACGGGGCGTCCGAGGGCCTCGCCACCGTACTGCTGGACTGCGCCGGGCTCGGCGGGCAGGCCGCCAAGAGCGCCCGCATCGAGAACTATCTGGGCTTCCCGCACGGAGTCAGCGGCGAAAACCTGACCCGTCTGGCGATGGTCCAGGCGCTCAAGTTCGGTGTACGGATCCACTCGCCCTGCGCGGTGGCCGGCCTGGACCTCACCGAGGAGCGACGGCCGGCCGTCCTGCTGGAGGACGGCCCACGCATCCGCTGCCGCGCGGTGATCGCCGCGACCGGGGCGCGCTACCGGCACCTCGACCTGCCGCAATGGTCGGCTTTCGAGAAGTCCGGTGGCGTCCGGTACGCCGCGACCGAGCTGGACGTCCGAGGCTATGAGGACCAGCCGGTGACGGTCGTCGGCGGCGCCAACTCGGCAGGGCAGGCGGCCCTGTCCCTCGCCGCCCGTGGTGCGACGGTGGATCTGATCGTCCGCGGCGCCGATCTCGGAGCCCGGATGTCGTCCTACCTGACCGACCGGATCCGAGCGCATGCGCGGATCCAGGTCCGCACCGGCAGCACGATCCGCGAACTGGGCGGCGACGACACCCTCGCGTCGATCGTTGCCGAGAGGTCCGACGGGCGGCGGGACCGGCTGGCCTGCCGCGCCCTGTTCTGCTTCATCGGCGCCGACCCGGTGTCGGGCTGGCTGGACGGCGTGGCCAAGGACCACAACGGCTTCGTCCTCACGGACAGCCGCCTGCCCGCCGAACGGTTCGGTACGGCCCTGCCGTTCCAGACAAGCGCACCCCGGGTCTTCGCAGCCGGCGACCTCCGCGCGGGCTCGACGAAAAGAGTGGCCACCGCAGTCGGCGACGGCGCCGGCGCAGTCTCCTCCGTCCACGAGGCACTCGCCGGCGACTGACAACTGCTCAGAGCTGCTGCCAGCTGCCCTCGCGGGCGCCGGTCGGCGCACCGCGGCGGGACGAGACGGTGACCACCTCGCCGTCGAGAACAGTTGCGACCCGCAGCTGCGTGGGATCGGAGTCGTCCGCGGGGCAGGTCAGGGCGGTGCTCACCACCAGGTCACGCACCTGCGGGCGCCCGGTGCCCGCAGCCGAGAACGCCAGCTCCACATACGCCGAGCCCGACAGCACCGTGGCGCCACCGACCACGTGATCGCGCAGCCGCGGCACCCGGGCCGACTCGAGGGGGCCCTCCCACTGGGGTGTGGGAAGCGCGACCCGTTCGCCGAGCAGCGGGTGGACGAGCACGCCGTCGCCGACGCCGCTCGCCCACCACGATTGGCGCGCCGAGCCAGACCTTCTCCCGCGATCGACGATCGCTGATCAGCTGAGGCTGTGACGCAACAGTGGCCACACGGGTTCTGCGGGTGCGAGCCGTCTGCCGAGTGCCCGCCTCCTGCCGAACGATCCGCCGCGCCCAGGGCCACTCGCTCCGGATCACCGCACCTCTCGAACTCCACCGCGCCGCGCTTCAGCAGGGCGCCGCCCGTCTGAGCGCATCACCCGAACCAGCGATCGTGCAACACCTGTTGCGGCTGCTGGTGCTGTGACCGGAAAGGTTCACCGGCCCGCGACGCCCGGCCCGGCACCTCGCCGCGTTGTCGCATCACCCGAATACATCCAGTACGCCGGCGATGCTCCGCCTTGCGATGCACCGCACCGGACGCGGCAGGCTTTCCGGCAAACCTTTCCGGACACAGCACTGGCGTCAGGGAACCTGGCACTGAGCTGCGGAAATCCCCCTAAATCTGCCTCGTGCCACAGCATCTGCCCCAGAGAATTCCTGCCCGGACGGGCACCTCGACGACTGCATCGGCCATTGGAGCGGCCCCGAGCGCGCCTTCTGACCGTGCTGCCGGACCGCGAAACTCCAGGATCCCCGGCGGTGTGTCAAGCTCAGCTGCCCGGGATGATCCGGTGGGTCTCGTAGGCCCACATCGCGATCTCCACCCGGTTGCGGGCGCCGAGCTTGGCCATCAGGCTCGCCAGGTGCGTCTTCACTGTGCTGAGGCTGATGTAGAGGGCATCGGCGATCTCGGTGTTGGTCAGGCCGCGCGCAACGGCGAGCAGTACCTCTTCTTCGCGGGCGGTGACGGGGGAGACGGGCTGCTCGGCAGGGCGCCCGGCGGGGACGTCCGCGAAAGCCCGCAGCAGGCGCACGGTGACGCTCGGTGCGATGAGGGCTTCGCCGTCGGCGGCCGACCGTACGGCCTGCGCCAGTAGTTCCGGCCCTGTGTCCTTGAGCAGGAACCCTCGGGCTCCCGCGCGCAGGGCGCCGTAGACGTACTCATCCAGATCGAAGGTCGTGATGACGACCACGACAAAGGGGTCGGCGACGCCCGGACCGGCGAGGAGACGGGTGGCCTCCAGCCCGTCGAGCACGGGCATTCGGATGTCGAAGAGGCAGACGTCGGGGCGCAGGTCGCGGGCCAGGCGCACCGCCTCCTGCCCGTCGGCCGCCTCGCCGACCACCTCGATGCCGGGCTGGGCGTCCAGCATGATGTGCAGTCCGGTGCGGATGATGGCCTGGTCGTCAGCGACGAGGACGCGGATGGACACCGTTGTCCGCCCTCCCCCGTGGCAACTCGGCCTGGACGCACCAGCCTTGGCCGTCGCCCGGACCGGCCTGCAGCTGCCCGCCGAGCAGGACGGCCCGCTCGCGCAGCCCGGCCAGGCCGTACCCGTCGCGGCCTCGGCCGGCTCTAACTCCGTCGTCCCGTACCGTCACCCGTACCTTCTTCGGATCTCCGGTGACACGGACGACGACCTCCGTCGCGTCGACCGCGTGACGCATGGCGTTGGTCACGGACTCCTGCACGATACGGTAGACCGCCACGTCCACCGCCTGGGGAAGTGCGTCCAGGTCGCCGTCGAGACACAGGTCGACCCGAAGACGGCCGCCGGGGGCCGGCACCAGGCGCCGGAGGTCGGCGACTCCGGCCGGTGGCGCCAACTCGGCGCCCGCTGCGCCGTCCCGCAACGCGGCAACCATGGCGCGCATCTCCTCCAGCGTCCGTGCCCCCTCTTCTTCGACGCCCTCCAGCGCTTCGAGTGCAGCGGCAGGGTCCCGGGCGGCGACCACCCGGCCGGCCTGGGCGCGGATCACCATGGCGGAGACGTGGTGGGCCACGGTGTCGTGCAGTTCCCGGGCGAGTTGCTCGCGCTCGCGGGAGCGCACCTGCTCCAGTTGCCGATCGCGAGCCGCCGCCCGGAAGCGCACGGATGCCCCGATCACGGCAGGCAGGAGCAGGAACACGAAGCCCACGACATCTTCGCCGGCCGGGGTGTCGTCCGTGACGGCCGCCAGTGCGAAGGCCGCGAGGATCATGGCGCCGCCCAGCACGACCTCCCGTCCCGATCCCCAGCGGGGCAGCGCGTACACCAGGACGAACACGAGCGCCCCGGTGTACAGGCCGACCGGCTCGGGCGGATCGGCTGTCACCGAAGCAACCTGCAGAAAGATCATCGAGCCGAATGCGAGCGTGACCGTCATCAGCGGGCGGGTCCGGCGCCACATGGTCAGCACGCACAGCCAGACGGCGAACACCACGGCCACCGGCCGCCATACGACGTCCTCCCGCAGGGTGGCCTCCAGCACCACACCGCCCAGGCCCACGGCGAGCAGCGCCCAGTCCCGCCACACCCGGGCCGGTGCGTCGGGCGGGCGTGGTTCGGTCCACAGGGTTCGCAGGTCGTCTCGCAGCACGGTCCTCAGCCTAGGGAGCCCGGCACGCCGCGCATCGGCCGAAAGGACGGTACCTCTCTCCGCCCGGGGACGGACCGATTCACGGCTCCTGAGCCGATGTCCGGGAGTGCCGCCGCGGCGAACCTCGGCGTTGACGGCCGTACGGAGACGGCCGACGAGGTGTTCTGGAGGACCCGATGCTCTCACGTGTGCTCTCCCGTGTGGGCGGCAGCGCCGCCCGTCATCCTTGGCGCGTGATCGCGGTATGGCTGCTCGCCGCCGCACTCGCGGCGGTGGCCGCGGTCGCCTTCGGCGGACGGACCGCTGACTCCGTGACCGCTCCGGGACTGGACTCGCAAAAGGCCGCGGAACTCATCGAACGGGCCGGCACCGGCCAGGAGGGGATGACCGCCCAGGTGGTCGTCAGCCCCGTCGCCGACGGGGCGACGTTCTCCGACCACGGCCCGGCGCGCACCGCGCTCGTGCGGCTGCAGGCGGAGTTGAGGCGACTGCCGCACGTGCTCGGCATGAGCGACCCGGCCGGGGCGCTCGACAGAGGCGGGAACGCCGGCGTGCGCGGCGGCCTGGTCTCGGCGGACGGGCGGATCGCCGTGGTGCGCGTTCAGTACCCCGGCCAGAACCGGCTGTCGGCCAGAGACCTCGACGCCCTCGTCGCCCTCGGTGACCGGTTGCGCGGTGAGATGCCCCTGCGCATCGAGATGGGCGGGGAGCTCTTCTACGTCTTCTCCGACCCCGACGGCGGCTACGGCGAGCTGATCGGCATTCTCGCCGCGGCCGCGATCCTGTTCCTGACGTTCGGCTCGCTCGTGGCCGCCGCGCTGCCGATCGGCATGGCCGTTTTCGGGCTGACCGTCGGAGTGGCCACGATGACGGTGCTCGCGGGGGTGACGGAGATTCCCACGTTCGCGCCGGTACTCGGCAGCATGGTCGGGCTCGGGGTGGGCATCGACTACGCGCTGTTCGTGCTCGCCCGGCACCGGGAGTACCTCGCGCAAGGCGTCGAGCCCCACGACGCGGCAGGGCGGGCGGTGGCCACGGCCGGACGGCCCGTGGTCTTCGCCGGCGGCACCGTCGTCGTGTCCATTCTCGGCATGGCCGTCGCGAACGTGCCGTTCATGACGGTAGGCGGGATCGCCGTCTCCATCGTCGTCCTGATCATGGTGATCGCGTCGGTGACACTGCTGCCGGCTTTCCTCGGAGCCGCCGGACCGCGCCTGGCCCGACCCGGCCGGCTCGGCCGCGCCCACCGGATCGGAAGGCTGGGTCGGTTCATCCGGCCGCGTCGGCCCGCACGGCGCCGGACCACCGCGTCGGGCCCCGTCACCGCGCCAGGGTGGCGGCGCTGGATCGGGCACGTCAACCGCCACCCGGTGCCGTACGCGATCGGCGCGGCCGGGCTGCTGCTCGCCGCGGCCCTTCCTCTCTTCGGCCTGCGTGTCGGCCTGCCCGACGACGGATCACTGCCGGAAAGCCGCACCGAGCGCCGCGCCTACGATCTCGTCGCCGAGGGGTTCGGCCCGGGCACCAACGGTCCCCTCGTCGTCGCCGTGGACCCCGCCGGTGACCCAGGCATCGTGGACCGCCTGGTCAGAGGGGTCGCTGCGGACCCGGGCATCGCGTCGGTCGCTCCGGCGCGGGTCGATCAGGCCACCGGGATCGCGACCCTCGTGGTGTTCCCGACCACCGGCCCCCAGGAGCGGGCCACGGCAGATACCGTCGCCAGGCTGCGCGCTGATGTTCTGCCCGCGGCGGTCGGGCGAGGCCCGGCGAGCGCCCATGTCGGCGGCGCCGCGGCGAGCCTGTCCGATGTGGGCCGGCGCACCAGCCAACGCCTGCCGGTCTTCGTCACCGCCGTGCTGGCGCTGTCGTTCGTGCTGCTGATGCTGGTCTTCCGTTCGGTGCTCGTACCGCTGAAGGCAGTGCTGCTGAACCTGCTGAGCATCGGCGCGGCCTACGGCATCCTGGTCGCGGTGTTCCAGTGGGGCTGGGGCGGTGCGCTGATCGGGCTGGAGGCGACGGTACCGATCGTGTCGTTCATCCCGATGTTCCTGTTCGCGATCCTGTTCGGGTTGTCGATGGACTACGAGGTGTTTCTCCTGTCGCGCGTGCGTGAGGAATACCTCCGCACCGGCGACAACAACACGGCGATCGTGCGGGGCGTCTCGGGCACCGCCCGGATCATCACGTCGGCCGCCCTCATCATGGTGGCGGTGTTCCTGTCCTTCGTCGCCGCCGAGGGGCCCTCGACCAAGATGTTCGGGCTCGGCCTGGCCACCGCGATCTTCGTCGACGCCACGCTCGTACGCATGGTGCTGGTACCGGCGACCATGACACTCCTCGGCCGGGCCAACTGGTGGCTGCCGGGCTGGCTGGACAGTGTGCTCCCCCGAGGCCCGGTCGGCATCGACGCCACAGACCAGCCTGAAGCCGAGCCCACCGCCGAGGCCGGCCCGCCCCGGTCCTCGCCGCAAAACTGCTGATACGGCCGCTGCCTCCCAATACCACGGCCAGGCCACGGCCACGCACGACATCATGCCCGTCGCATGCCGTCTCCTGGTCCGTTCCCGCAGCTCGGAAACCCCTGTCCGCGTCATGGACGACCGCTTCCCTGGTACCAGCGTCCCACAGGAGCGCGACCTGATCGAGGCCGGGGGTTTCGGCCGCCGGGGGCAGCAAGGCCGGCCGCTGGGAGGGCGGCTCACGGACAGGGATCGGCGCTGTTCCCGGAGTGTGTGCTCCCGGCGGGGCCGCCGCCTCTCACACCTTCCTGGGAACCTTGCGTGTCCAGGTGGCCACCCGGCACAGCGCCTTGTGCATGCCGTCGGCGGTCGGGTCGAACATCAGCGGGCAGCCGCCGTCGATCACGGTGATTCCATGCTTGCGGCCGTACTCGGTGGCGGCGGTGGAGACGCTGCCGGTTCCGAACAGGCGGTGCATCCACACGTGTTTGATGCCGAGTTCGGCGCACTCCCGCATGGTCTGCTCCGCGGTCTCCGGCCTGGTGCCGATCAGCACCGCCTCGACACCGCCGGGGACCGACGCCAGGTCCGGGTAGCACGGATCGCCTTCGACCTGGTCCGCATGGGGGTTGATCGCGAACACCTCGTAGCCGCGCTCCCGCAGACGCTGGTACATGCCGTTGGAGCCGTGTCCTTGCGGGTTCCTGGAGACGCCGGTCACCGCGATGCGTTTGTTGGCCAGGAAATCCGATGCGGCCTGTTTGGTCGTGACCACGACTGCCTCCCCATGTGCCGGGATGCCTTACGGCTCCGCAACTGGACGGATCTTCTCCTTCCCTCAACCTGTGCCCGTGGTCGGCCGCTGTCCAGGGCCGGCCGTCACCCTCCTGGACGCCATGGGGCCTCAGGCCCGCAGCCGTGGCGAGTAGCGCCCCCTGCGCTCGCCGGGCGGTGGTTGAGGCCGCATGCCGTAACCACCCCGAGCACACGGTGCAGGCCCGGGCCTTGCACACCCGACGGGGAGCCTGAGCGGCAGCTGCTGTGCTGCGGATCGCCAGATGGAATCGGATGCCATGCCGAGCCTCCCGAAGTGGGCAGTTGGCTCATGGAGAGCGACCGTCGGCCTGTGAAGCATCGGCCGAGTCGCGGAACGTCACAGATCAAGGCGGAGCGGCACCACTTCTCAGCGCGTCGCGCAGTACTGCTATGGCCTGGGTGACGGCCGCACGGGTGGCATGGGTGTCGCTGAGGGGGTTGAGCGTCATGAAGTCGTGGGTGCTGCTGTCGTAACGGACCGTGGTGATGTCGACGTCCGCGGAGCCGGTCATCCGCCAGACGGCCCCTTCCAGCAGATCTGCGCGGACGGCCAGGAAGTCACGGAAGCGATAGCCCCCCGAAGGGGGCGGCGGTGCGGAGCCGTGCGCCGGTGGGCGGCCACTCCTCGCCGCGGTTGTACGACCGCTGTTCGAGGTCGACGATTGTTACAGCCCGCAGTCGGAAGGAGCACCATGAGCGAGCCGACGACCAATGCCCCGCCGATCGTGCTGATCCATGGGCTCTGGATGACCGCCAGAAGCTGGGATCGCTGGGCGCAGCACTACCGAGCGAAGGGCCACGAGGTGGTCGTGCCGACGTACCCGGGGTTCGAGATCGAGGTGGAGGCGCTGCGCGAGAAGCCCGAGATCATCGCCGCGGCATCCGTCCCCGAAACCCTCGACCATCTCAGCGACGTGGTCGAGAACCTGGACCGTCCGCCGATCATCATGGGCCACTCCTTCGGTGGGACGTTCACCCAGCTCCTGGTCAACCGGGGGCTGGGCGCCGCTGCGGTGACGATCGACTCGGCGCCACCCGAGGGTGTGCGGGTGAACCCGCCGTCCCAGATCAAGTCCCTGTTCCCGATCCTCGCCAACCCGGCCAACCGGCACCGCGCGGTGGGCTTCACCAGGGAGCAGTTCCACTATGCGTTCGCCAACACGTGCAGCCGGGAGGAGTCCGACGCGGCGTACGACCGCCTTCACATCCCGGCGCCCGGCAGCTGGGTGTGGGCCTACGGCCTGATAGCCAACTGGAAGCCGGGCCACCAGGAGACCTGGGTCGACTACGACCTGGACGACCGGGCGCCGCTGCTGTTCATCATGGGCGGCAAGGACCACCTGATGCCGCCCTCGGTGATCCGCTCGAACGCGAAGAAGTACCGCAACTCCGAGGCTTTGACCGAGACCTACGAGTTCCCGGACCGCTCGCACTTCACCGGTGTCGAGCCCGGCTGGGAACAGGTGGCCGATTACGCACTCGAATGGGCGACCAGCCACGCCCGAACCCCGCAGGGCTGATAGACCACCGACGGACAGTGGCAGCCCACGACGCCTTATCGCCGACCCGGTTGGCGCGCACCGATCTGCCTGTACCCAGTTGAGCCGTAGGCGTCCGCATCAAGAATCACCATGTCCTGGTCCTCGATGTCCAGGCCGCGAAAGCGTGGAGGGAAAGGCATGGCCATGTGCTCGGCCATCATCTGCGAGAGCGCGTCGAGCTTCTCTTCGAACATGCGTGAGAACCTGCGGGATCACACCCGGCGAACCAAAGCGGTCACGGCACTAGCGGTTGGTCTGGGCTTCGAGGTGGTCGGGGTAGCGCCCGCCATGGATCTCGATCTTCGCCGACGCCTCGGTGAGCTGGGCCGCCTCCTCATTAGGCCGTGTACACGCACCGTACGGTGTCCCCACCGGCGGGCCTGCAATGGGCCGACTCCGCCCGGGGTATCTCCTCGGCGGCCGAGGACGCCGTGACCTCTTCGGAGAAGGTGAAGGTTGTCAGGGCATCCGATGAACGACCTCCGTCACGCACAACCACGGGCCCCCGATCCGAGGAGCAGCACATATACCCGCATACCGGGGCAAGTGGAAGTCTTGGGGCATGGCCCTTAGACCATGGCAGGACTTCCGACGTTCCTGGCAGCCGGGTCACGCACCCGCGCTGATCATGATCCCACTGGGGTTGATCATCACGGTCTGCGTGGTTGATGTGCTGGCACCGCCGCACATCCACCTCGGTCCCCTGCTGGTGGCGGCACCCGCGATCACCGTGGCGTTCGCCGGCGCCCGCGTGACGGCACTGATGGGAGCCCTCGCGGTCGCGGCCCAGGTGCTGATCGGCGTGCTCAGAGGAGTCCTGACCACCACCAACATCCAGGCCCAGGTCACCGCACTGATCATCGTTTCCATCATCTGTGTCACCCTCTGCGTGGTACGGGACCGGCGTGAGCGACAACTGCACCGCGTGCGGTCGGTGGCCGAGGCGGCGCAAAGCGTGCTCTTGCAGCCACTGCCCGCACACGTCGGCCCGCTGCGGATCGCCGGCCTGTACATCCCTGCCGAGGAAGAGGCCGACCTGGGCGGAGACCTGTATGCGGCCGCACGGACCGCCCACCACAGCACCCGGCTCCTCATCGGCGATGTACGCGGCAATGGCCTGGCCGCGATCAACAACGCCGCCCTGCTGCTCGGCGCCTTCCGCGCAGCCGCCCATCGACAGGCCACCCTGCCCCGCCTCGCCGTCCACCTGGACGGCGCATTCCGCTGGGACACCAGCCAGTGGCGACCACAGGGAGAGGAAGACACCAACGAGGACTTTGCCACTGCCATGCTCCTCGACATCCCCGACCAGGATCCGGCTGTCCACCTGCTCAGCTGCGGCCACCCACCACCGCTCCTCCTGCACGGGAATCAGCTCACCCCGCTCATGCCGGAGGCGAGCCACCTCCCGATCGGATTCGGCGGGGCCTTCGGCATCGCCGCCTACGACGTCCAGACCTTCCCGTTCGAGGTCGGCGACCTGCTGCTCCTCTACACAGACGGCGTCATCGAAGCCCGCAACGCCGACGGAGTCTTCTACCCCTTCACCGAACGCGCGCCCGAGTGGACCAAGGACGACCCCGAGGAACTACTGCACCATCTCCAGAACGACCTGCTGGCCCACGTCCACGGACACCTCAACGACGACGCAGCCGTAGTCGCGATCCGCCGCCTGACAGTCTGATCCCCAGCCACCCGGGCCGACCGCGTGGTCACCAGATCCCGCCCATACGCGACCCGGCCAAGACCTCTCAGCCCCAGCAGTGATGGCATGCCTCCTGCCGTGCCCAGCAACCGCTCATGAGAATTGGGTGCGCACCCCGGACCGGCCGACATATCGAAGCGCCTTGGCCCGATACTCACTCGCAGTTTCGGCTCAGCACAGATGCTGGGTTCTTCCGGGTGTGAGACTCTGAGGCGATCCGACCCCACGAGCCCGGCGGCGACGATCAGCGGGGGCGCATATCTCTTCGAGGCACGCGGCCAAGCCGATGTGGGACTCATGTGATGGGATTGAGTCCACTTACGGCTGGGACGAGCCGACGGTGAACCAGGGTTTCACCGGCGGGGGCACGGACGCGCAGGTCATCGCGCATCTGAAGTCAGCCCTGCGAAAGTTGGGCTGGACCTTCGATACCGCGAACTCCGCCCCTACCGGGCCTTGGTACTGACACAAGACCGTGGCCAGGAACGTCCAGGGCACCGTGCAACTGCTGGGTGGTTCGGCCTTCAACCCCTCCGACTGGGACCTCCAGGCCACCACTCCCCCCAGCCACCCACCCGGTCACCGGCTGTTGAACTGTTCCCGCCTCCTACAACCGCTTGCCGGCGAGTGCAGGAGAACTGAGCACTGCCCACCCAATCAAGATCATTCACGCAATCGCGGCCAGATCCTTGATTCTCCCCAGATTCTCCCCAGCGCCCTTCGAGCCGTTCGAGACGACCACGACCGGGGGCCTCCGACCCCCGGCGGGGACACTCCGCCTGTGATCACTCAGAGCCAATCACGGCGCTTGAAGATGATGTACAAACTGGCACAAACAACCGCCATCAGGATGATCGCGAAGGGATATCCGAGCACCCAGTGCAACTCCGGCATGTGGCCGAAGTTCATCCCGTAGATGGTCCCGACCAGGGTCGGAGCGAACAGGATCGCCGCCCACGAGGAGATCTTCTTGATCTCCTCGTTCTGCTCGAAGCCCGCCTCCGCCAGGGCTCTCATCTCCGTGTTCTGCTGCTGGCTGACCAGTGTCGCGTTCACGGTGAGGATCTCGGTGAGGGCCTGGCGGAAGCCGTCGACGCGCTCGCTGATGTGGGTGACATGGTCGGCCACGTCGCGCAGATAGCGCTGGAGTTCCTCGTCGGTGCCGTATTTGGAGAAGCCCGCGATCAGGCCGTGCAGCATGCCGACCAGGGGGCGGGTGGCGCGCTGGAACTCGACCATCTCGCGGGAGAGTTCGTAGATACGGCGGGACACGTCCGGGTCGCCGCGGAAGACCTCGGTCTCGATCTCGTCGATGTCGTTCTGCACGCCGGAGACGACCGGCGCGTAGCCGTCCACCACCGCGTCGAGGATCGCGTAGAGGACCGCCTCCGGGCCCAGTTTCAGCAGGTCGGGCGTCTTCTCCATCCGCCGGCGCACCGCGGAGAGGTCCGGGGCCGCGCCGTGCCGGACCGTGATCACGAAGTCCGGGCCGACGAAGATGTGCAGTTCGCCGAAGTCGACCTCCTCCGGTGCGTCGAGATAGCGGGCCGCGCGCAGGACGACGAAGAGCGTCTCGCCGTAACGTTCCAGCTTCGGGCGCTGGTGCGCCTCCATCGCGTCCTCGACCGCCAGCGGGTGCAGGTCGAACTCGCCTGCCAGGGAGAGCAGTTCGGCCTCGGTGGGGCGGGCCAGGCCGATCCACGCCATGCCCGGGCGCTCGCGCAGTTCGTGGAAGGTGTCGGTGAGGCTGGTCGGGGAGGAGACCCGTACGCCGTCCTGGTAGAGGGCCGCCTGGACCACGCTCGGCACCTCGGCCGTCTCCGGGGCGGGTGGCTCCGGTGGCGCGGCCTCGTCGGCCGGGGGCTGGGCCGGGGGGAGAGAGCGTCGCCACATGGCCGCCCTTCTGCCGTTTCTCGCCGGGGGTCGGACACGTCGTTCGGACATCGCCGCCGCCTCTCACTCCACCCGCTCCGGCTCCGCGCCGGGCCCCGTCCCGGTGCCGGGTTGATCACGGGGCAGGATATACGGGCAAAACGACATTCAGGCTCGGTGCGGAGTGCGGGCGGCGGTCGCTGGTGCCGGGTTGCGGACAGTGGGTGTCCGCATGCCGCCGTAGCGTGGTGAGCATGACCGACTCGGCGGCACCCCGGCTCGACCTGCGCGCCCTCAACCGCGCGACCCTCGACCGGCAGCTCCTCCTGCGCCGCACGCCCCCGCGTGCCCTCTCCGCCAAGGACGCCGTCGGGCATCTGCTCGGGCTCCAGGCGCAGAACGTCAAGCCGCCCTACTACGCCCTCGCCGCCCGCCTCGACGGCTTCGCCCCCGAACTGCTCTCGGCGCTCATGGCCGACCGCGAGGTCGCCCGTATCGTCACCCTGCGCTCCACGATCCACACCCACACCGCCGACGACTGCCTCACCCTGCGGCCGCTGGTCCAGCCCGCCCGGACCCGGGAGCTGAGGCTCTTCCGTTCCGGACTCACCGGTGTCGACCTCGACCGCCTTGCCGCGCTCGCCCGGGACCTGGTCGAGGCCGAGCCGCGCACCATGGGGCAGCTGCGTGACGCCCTGCTCGCCGAGTGGCCCGGCGCCGACCCGCAGGCCCTCGGCGTGGCCGCTCGCTGTCTGCTGCCGCTGGTCCAGGTGACCCCGCGCGGGCTGTGGGGCCGCAGCGGCCAGGTGGCCCTGACCACCGCGGAGCAGTGGCTGGGGCGCCCCGCCGACGAGCCCGGACCGGAAGCGCTGGACGCGCTCGTCCTGCGCTACCTCGGCGCCTTCGGGCCCGCCTCCGTCAAGGACGCGCAGACCTGGTCGGGGCTGACCCGGCTGCGTGAGGTCTTCCGGCGGCTCCGGCCCCGCCTCGTCGCCTTCCGCGCCCCGGACGGCACCGAGCTGTACGACCTCCCCGACGCACCCCGCCCCGGCCCGGACACTCCCGCCCCGCCCCGCTTCCTCCCCGAGTTCGACAACCTGCTCCTCTCCCACGCCGACCGGACCCGGGTCGTGCCGGCCGAGTACCGCGGGCGCCACTGGCAGGCGAACACGGTGTATCCGACGCTCCTGGTCGACGGTTTCCTGGCGGGCGTGTGGCGGCTCACCGACGACTCTCTCGTCGTCGAGAGCTTCGCCGACCTCACCGCGCGGCGGCGGGACGCCGTGGTGGCGGAGGGGGAGCGGATGCTCTCGGTGATGCATCCCGGGGGCGGGCACGGGGTCCGGTTCGGGACTGTCGTACGGCGATGAGGACATCCACAAGGAGACGGACATGCACACGGGCGCGGACATGGAGAGGGGGGGCGTTGCGGGCTGCTCGTGGAAGCCCGCAACGCCCCCCGGCACTGGCCCGAGACCTGCTCGGGCGGTTCACTGGGTCAGGAGTTGACCTGTGTGGTCACGAGGCCGGAGAACGTGGTCAGCCGGGTGTAGACACCCGGGTACCCCGCCTCCGCGCACCCCTCGCCCCAGGAAGTGATCCCTGCCAGGACGCCCCCGATGAGCAGGGGACCGCCGCTGTCGCCCTGGCAGGTGTCTACGCCGCCGGAGGAGTATCCGGCGCACACCATGTCGCTCGCGACGAAGTCGGAGCCGTAGCTGCTGCTGCAGCTGGAGTCGGACACGATCGGCACCGTCGCCGTCCGAAGCTGGTTGGAGGAGCTGCCGTTCTCGGACGTCGTGCCCCAGCCGAGCACCCGGGCGGTGGTGCCGGCCGCGTACACACCGGTGTCCGAGGCGGAGACGTACGACGCCGGTGTGTACGACATCGACGTCGACAGGGTCAGCACGGCCACGTCGTCGCCGTTGGTGGCGTCCGTGTAGTTCGGGTTGATCCAGATCTTGCTGACCCTGCTGACCGTGCCGTTGGTGCCGTTGAGATAGGTGCGGCCGCCGACCACGCGGACGCTGCTGGTGGTCTCGCCGACCATACAGTGGGCGGCGGTCACGACCTTCTTGGCCGCGACCAGGGTGCCGCCGCAGAACTGGCTGCCGGACGAGTCCGTGATCTGCATCATGAACGGGTACGCGGTCGTCGTGGTGGTCGTGCCGCCCACGATGGGCTCCGGGGCGGCCTCAGCGGTGGGGGCGCTGAGCAGTGCGGTCGCCGTGGCTGCGGCGGTCGCCGCCAGGACGGCGGCGGTCTTTCTTGCGCGGTCGATCCCGAACATGGGTCTCCTCGTGGGGGTTGCCGGTGGGGGGACGCGCGGGTGTGGGGGAGCGTGCTGTACGGGGACCGCGGGACCGGTCCCCGTCATGCCCGGGCGAGCGGCATGTCGCATACGCTAGGACCCGGAACCTCCACCTCCCAATGAGGGAACCCCCTAGGGGTACGGGGCAGGGAAAACCCTCTATCCGGCCCGGGTTCGGGGACGTTCGGCCCTTGCGCTCGTCGTGTGTCCTGGTGGGGCGGGTGTCCGGTGTGTCGCCTGTCCGGTGTGTCGCCTGTCTGATGTGTCGCGTGTCCGGTGGTCGGAAGTAAACTCCCGCCGCCGTTACTTCGGGCGGCGCCCCGCCGCCAGGCGGACGATGTCCACCCGGGAGCGGATGCCGAGCTTGCGGTAGACCCGGGTCAGCGTGGCCTCGACCGTCTTGACGCTGATGAACAGGCGGGCGGCGATCTCCCGGTTGGTGGCGCCCTCCATGACGAGCGCGGCGACCTGACGCTCCATCGCGGCCAGCCCCTCCAGCGCGTCGAGCGTGGCGGGTGCGGGCGCCGCCGGGGCGGGCGGACCCGCGACGGCCGCGGTGACCGTGGCGTCCACCTGGCGCAGCCAGGGCAGCGCCCGGCAGCGCCGGAACAGCCGCGCCGCCTCGTCGTACGCCGTCGGTCCGGGCCGCCCGGTGCGGAGCTGGGCCAGCGCGAAGGCGGCCCGCGCCTCCTCCAGGCCGTAGCCCAGCTTGCCGAGCCGGTCCTGAGCTGACGTCAACTGGGCGACGGCTGCGTCATGTTCGCCGCCTGCCGCACGCACCAGCGCCTCCGCGCGGTCGAGTACGGCGAGCACGCTCTCACGCTCCAGCCGCAGCGCGTGTTCGCGGGTGACGTCGATGACGTCCTGCGCCTCGGCGCTCTCGCCGATCCGCACCAGGGCCTCGGCGAGGTCGCCGTGCCAGCGGCCGCGGGCCGGGTCGGTGATGCCAAGGTGCTGCTCCAGCTCCCGCACCCGGCGCAGCGAGCGCACCGCGCCCGCCGCGTCACCGGCGACCAGCTGGGCGTGGCCGAGGGCGCCCAGGGCCCGCGACAGATACATCTGGTCGCCGTCCTCCTCGGCGTGCTCCACCGCCTCCCGGGCCAGCACGAGCGCCCGGTCGACGTCCCCGCCGGAGGCCTCGGCGAGCGAGGTGAGCATGGCGGAGGCGGTCTCGCCGATCCCGGAGTCACGGGCCAGCCGCAGCCCCTCGCGGGCGAGATCGAGGGCGCGGCCGCAGTGCCCGGAGCGCAGCTCGGTCTCGGCCAGACCGCGCAGGAAGTGCACCTCGCTCTCCACCGACCCGCGCCGCCGCACCTCGCGCAGCAGGGTGCTGATGGCGGCGCGGGCCTCGGCGAGCTGGTCGCTCATCACCAGCCACCGGAACCGGGCCGAGCCCGCGCCGTTGTGATGGCAGGCCACCTTGGGGTCCTGGGGCTCTTTGAGGGCGCGCCTGATGGTGGCGGGGGCGTCGGGGTGGCCCATCAGGGTCTCGGTCTGCGCCTGGAAGGCGAGGGCGAGGAGTTCGGTGCGCCGGTCGCCGCCGCGTTCGGCGAGCTGCGCCGCGTGCGCGGCGGCCTCGCGGGCCTCGGTGAAGTCGCCCTCCACGATCAACGCCCGCCAGGCGAGCTGGTAGTGGACCAGCGCGAGCAGCCGGGGGTCGTCGCCCGCGTCGGCGAGGGCCTGCGGGAAGACCGCGTCGACCTCCGACATGGTGTGACCGGCCGTGTCGATCACGATGATCCAGGCCCGCACCCGGTCCGCGGGCACGGTGGCCCGGGTCAGCACGTCCCGGGCGATGTCACGGGCCAGGTCCACCTCGCCCGCGGTGATGGCGTCCTCGGCCGCCTGGAGCCGCCGTTCGTCGGGGCTCGGTGTGTCCTCGGCGGGGGTGTGCCGGGCGGCGAGGAGTCCGAGCTGGGCGGCCACCGAGGGCGCCCCGCGGTCCCGGGCCGCCGCGGCGGCCTCGGCGAGGCGGGCGGCGGTCTCCGGGTCGGTGCCGGTGGTGGCGAGCGCGAGATGCCGGGCGCGTTCTATGGGGTCGGGGGCGGCGGTGGACAGCGCGGCGTGCGCGGCGCGCCGCTCATGGGCGGGGGCCTCCGCGTAGAGGGCGGCGGAGATCAGCGGGTGGGCGAACCGGACCGTCGGCCCCTCCGGCTCGGTCGCCAGCAGCCCCAGCTCGGCGGCCTGCGCGCACTCCGCCTCGGCGTTCGCCCGCCCGGCGGCCTGGAGCAGCGCCGCCGTGGGTCTCGCACCCGCGCTGGCCACCAGCAGGGTGCGGCGGGCCTCGACCGAGAGCAGGTCGAGCCGGCTGAGCACCAGGGCGCGCAGCGAGGTCGGCACCGGCAGCGGCTCGCCCGGGCGCGGCGGGGTGGGGCTCTCCGCGAGGGCGCGGCCCAGCTCCAGGGCGAACAGCGGGTTGCCGCCGCTGGTGCGGTGGATGTCGCGGACCGTGGAGCGGGACAGGCCGCCGTAGCCGCGGTGTTCCAGGAACGCGGAGACCTGGGCGCGGGAGAGCGGGCCGAGCCGGACGGCAAGGGTGTCGGGGGGTGACGCGCGTAGGTGACGGTCGTACTCCTGGCCCTCGGTCCGGACCGCGGCCAGCAACTGCACCGGTGTGTCGCCGAGCCGGCGGGCGGCGAAACCGAGCAGTTCGGCGCTGGCCGGGTCGAGCCACTGGAGGTCGTCCGCCACGACCAGAACGGGCCCCCGCACGGCGAGCGCGCGCAGCGCGGACAGCACCGCGAGCCGCAGGGCGAGACCGTCGCGCTGCAGGGTGGACTCGCCGCGTCCGGTGAGGGCCGACTCCAGCGCGGTGCGCTGTGCGGCGGGCAGCCGTCCGGACACCTCGTCGAGGACGAGGCCCAGCAGGTCGGCGAGCGCGAGGAAGGGGAGATGGGATTCGGACTCCGTGGCCGAGCACCGCAAGACGCGCGCGGCGGCGCCGTATTCCGTGGCCAATGCCCGCAGGACTGTCGACTTTCCTATTCCGGCGGGGCCGTGCAGCAGCACACTGCCCCCTCGGGCGAGCTGCTCCCGTGCCGCCGAGAACAGCTCCTCCCGGCCGATGACCAGGTCGGGGCGGCATCGGGCAGGCTCCTGGAAGTCCCGTCGCACGGTCACCGCTCCCCTCCGTGTGTCGTGTCCGGGGCAAATTCTAGGCAACTGCTCCGTGAAATTCGGACAGATGGCTTGGTGAGGGAAATAACAACGGGTCGGATGAGAGAAATTCGGGGTGCGGACGAATGTTTGGCCGCGGGGCGGGCAGTGGGGCCGGCGGCAGCGGCTCCGGCGGCTCCGACGGGCGGCGGCTGCATCAGGTGGTGGCTACGACAGGTCGGTGGGGCTACGACAGCCGGTGGATCCGGTGCCGGCGGCAACGGATCCACGGCGCCGCCGACGCCTCTGCCACCGGGATTCCACGGCATCGTCGCCGCTGGAACCCCGCGGCACCCTAAAGGCCTGTCGTCAGACCCTTGCCGCCCGGAACGCCCGGTCCTGCCGTGACCCGAAGACCACGGCACCGCCGTGAGCCGGAACCCTACGGCACCGCGACCTCGCCCGAAACCCAAAAACCCCGCTCCGCCCCACCCGGAATCCAGGACTTTCGGTCCCTCGCCGCCCGCCGCTACGGCAGCGCCCCCGCCCGCCGGGCCACCGCCACCGCCTCCCCCCGGGTGTGAGCGCCCAGCTTGCGCATCGCCGAGCGCAGATAGCCCTTCACCGTCTCCGGCCGAAGCCCCAGCCGCTCGGCTGCCACCGCGTTCGTCGAACCCGCCGCCACACAGGCCAGGACATCCACCTCACGCGGCGCGAGCGGCACCTCGGCCACCGGGGGACCGGACGTGAGGAGCCCGCACGCCTCCAGCAGCTCGGTCCGCAGCGTCCGGTCCCCGATCCGCGGGGCCAGCGCCCGTAGCGCGGCGTGCGCCTCACGCACCTGCTCCCAGGCCGCTCCGGACCCCGGCGGAGGATGGGCCGCCGCCAGCAGCCCGCACGCCTCGTCCCGGACCACGAGCGCCTGCTCCACGTCCCGCGCCACCTCCACCGCAGCGCTCAGCGTGCGGTCGCCCAGCGGCTGGGCCGCGCGCAGGGCGCCGTAGAGGACGCCGCGGACCCGGCGCCGTACGACGACCGGGACGGCGAGCACCGAGTGGAGGCCCTCGACCGCGACCGGGATGTCGTACTCGTGGCTGATCTGCCGTGACGTCGAGTAGTCGGTCACCGCGCACGGCCGGGCGAGTGCGACCGCCTTGCCGCCCAGTCCGTTGCCCGAGACCACCGCGAGCGACAGCAGCGAGCAGGTGGCCGTGCCGCTCAGCTCGCTGATGCGCATCAGCCCCCGGCCGTTCTCCATCAGGCCGCCGAAGGCGACCGGGAGCCCCGTCGTGCGCCGCAACCGGGCCAGCGCACCCCGGATCTCCACCGTCCCCACCGCGTCTGCCGCCACCTGATCGCCCCTTCCCGGCGGGCCACACCCCCGTTCGGGGGTGGTGAGACCTGCATCACGGATTACACGATGGCAGAGAGCCGCCCGGCAATGGCCCGGCACCGAGGAGGAGTGAGCCACCGGGGCAACGACCGCAGCGCCCCCAGGCAAACCACCGCGAAACCACCGTGAGACCGCCGCGAGACCGCCGCGGAGCCACCGCGGACGCATCGCGGAACCACCGCGGACGCATCGCGGAGCCACCGCGGACGCATCGTGGAGCCACCGCGCAACACCGCGAACCACCGGAAAAGAGGACAGATGACCACGGCGACGGACCTCTTCCGCAGGGCACGGGACTTCCTGCTGGAACACCGCGAGGACTATGCCACGGCCTACCAGGGCTTCTCCTGGCCCCGCCCCGAGCGCTTCAACTGGGCGCTCGACTGGTTCGACGTCATCGCGGCCGGAAACGATCGCACCGCCCTGCACATCGTGGAGGAGGACGGCACCGAGACCAAGGTCTCCTTCGCCCGGATGGCCGAACGCTCCGACCAGGTCGCGAACTGGCTGCGCGAGAGCGGCGTACGGCCCGAGGACCGCCTCCTCGTCATGCTCGGCAACCAGACCGAGC
This sequence comes from Streptomyces sp. YIM S03343, assembly GCF_054729195.1. Classification (NCBI taxonomy): domain Bacteria; kingdom Bacillati; phylum Actinomycetota; class Actinomycetes; order Kitasatosporales; family Streptomycetaceae; genus Streptomyces; species Streptomyces sp. YIM S03343. The sequence continues at coordinate 1,763,417 of NZ_JBPUKX010000001.1, read as the reverse complement.
TGTGGGAGACGGCGCTGGCCGCGATGAAACTGCGTGCCGTCGTCATCCCCGCCACCCCGCTGCTCGGCCCCGCCGATCTGCGCGACCGCGTCGAGCGCGGCCGGGTGCGGCATGTGCTGGTGCGCACCGCGGACACCGCGAAGTTCGACGACGTGCCCGGCGACTACACCCGTATCGCCGTGGGCGGCGCCCCGGAGGGCTGGCAGCGGTACGAGGACGCGTACGACGCCCCCGCCGAGTTCTTCCCCGATGGTGAGACCCTCGCCGACGACCCGCTGATGCTCTACTTCACCTCCGGCACCACCGCCCGCCCCAAGCTGGTCGAGCACACCCACATCTCGTACCCCGTCGGCCACCTCGCCACCATGTACTGGATCGGCCTCAGGCCCGGCGACGTCCACCTCAACATCTCCTCGCCCGGCTGGGCCAAGCACGCCTGGTCCAATCTGTTCGCCCCGTGGAACGCCGAGGCGACCGTCTTCATCCACAACTACACGCGCTTCGACGCCGCCCGGCTGATGGCCGAGATGGAACGGGCGGGAGTGACGAGCTTCTGCGCCCCGCCCACCGTCTGGCGCATGCTCATCCAGGCCGACCTCGGCCAGCTGCGCACCCCGCCCCGGGAGGTCGTCGCCGCGGGCGAGCCGCTGAACCCCGAGGTCATCGAGCAGGTCCGGCGGGCCTGGGGGGTCACCATCCGGGACGGCTTCGGCCAGACCGAGACCGCCGTCCAGGTCTCCAACAGCCCCGGCCAGCCCCTCAAGACCGGGTCCATGGGCCGCCCCAGCCCCGGCTACCGCGTCGTCCTCCTCGACCCGGTCACCGGCGCTCCCGGCGCCGGCGAGGGTGAGATCGCGCTCGACCTCGCGGACCGCCCGGTCGGTGTCATGGCCGGCTATCACGGCGACGCCGACCGCACCGCCGAGGCCATGGCCGGCGGCTACTACCGCACCGGCGACATCGGCTCCCGCGACGCCGACGGCTACATCACCTACGTGGGCCGGCGTGACGAGGTTTTCAAGGCCTCGGACTACAAGATTTCTCCATTCGAGCTGGAGAGCGCCCTGCTGGAGCACGAGGCCGTCGCCGAGGCCGCCGTGGTGCCCGCGCCGGACGAGCTGCGGGCGGCCGTCCCGAAGGCGTATGTCGTCCTCGCCGAGGGCTGGGAGCCGGGACCGGACACGGCGAAGGTGCTCTTCGAGCACTCCCGCCAGACCCTCGCGCCCTACAAGCGGGTCCGCCGCATCGAGTTCGCCCCCCTGCCCAAGACCGTCTCCGGCAAGATCCGCCGGATCGAACTGCGCGAGGCCACCGAGCACGGCTCCGACAACGAGTACCGCGAGGAGGACTTCCGATGAGTGAACTGGCCCCCGGCGTACCGCCGATGAGCGAACCCACCCACGGCGCCCAGCCGGTGAGTGAACTGGCGGACGGCGCCCAGCCGGTGAGCGGCCTCTCCTACACCCATGGGACCAGCCGGACCGTCCTGCTCGGTGACACCATCGGCGCCGACCTGGCCCGGGCCGTTGCGGCCTGGCCGGACCGCGAGGCACTGGTCGACGTGCCCTCCGGACGGCGCTGGACCTACGCGCAGTTCGCCGCCGACGTCGAGAAACTGGCGTGCGCGCTGCTCGCCGACGGCGTCGCCAAGGGCGACCGGGTGGGCATCTGGGCGGTCAACTGCCCCGAGTGGGTGCTCGTCCAGTACGCCACCGCACGCGTCGGCGCGATCATGGTGAACATCAACCCGGCCTACCGCACCCACGAGGTGGAGTACGTCCTCAAACAGGCCGGAATCTCGCTGCTGTTCGCCTCCCTCAGCCACAAGACCAGCGACTACCGCGCGATGGTCGAGGAAGTGCGCGGCAACTGCCCGCAGTTGAGAGAGACCGTCTACATCGGCGACCCCGGCTGGGACGCCTTCACCGCCCGCGGAACCGCCGACCTCACCGGACAACTCGCCGCACGCGAGGCCCAGTTGTCCTGCGACGACCCGATCAACATCCAGTACACCTCGGGCACCACGGGCTTCCCCAAGGGCGCCACCCTCTCCCACCACAACATCCTCAACAACGGCTATTTCGTGGGCGAGTTGATCGCCTACACCGAGCAGGACCGGGTGTGCATCCCGGTGCCCTTCTACCACTGCTTCGGCATGGTGATGGGCAATCTGGCGGCCACCTCGCACGGCGCCTGCATGGTGATCCCGGCGCCGTCCTTCGACCCGAGGGCCAGCCTGGTGGCGGTGCAACAGGAGCGCTGCACCTCGCTGTACGGCGTGCCGACCATGTTCATCGCGGAGCTGAACCTCCCCGACTTCGCGACGTACGACCTCTCCTCGCTGCGCACCGGCATCATGGCGGGCTCACCCTGCCCGGTGGAGGTGATGAAGCGGGTCGTCACCGAGATGCACATGGCCGAGGTGTCCATCTGCTACGGCATGACCGAGACCTCCCCGGTCTCCCTGCAGACCCGGATGGACGACGACCTGGAGCACCGCACCGGCACCGTCGGCCGCGTGCTGCCACACATCGAGGTCAAGATCGTCGACCCGGTCGACGGCACCACCCAGCCCCGCGGTGTCCCCGGCGAGCTGTGCACCCGCGGCTACAGCGTCATGCTCGGCTACTGGAACGAGCCCGAGAAGACCGCCGAGGCCATCGACCCCGGCCGCTGGATGCACACCGGGGACCTCGCGGTGATGCGTGAGGACGGGTACGCCGAGATCGTCGGCCGGATCAAGGACATGATCATCCGGGGCGGCGAGAACGTCTACCCGCGCGAGATAGAGGAGTTCCTCTACGCCCACCCCCGCATCCGGGACGTCCAGGTGGTCGGGGTGCCGCACGAGAGATACGGCGAGGAGGTGCTGGCCTGCGTCATCCCGCGCGACCCCGCGGACCCGCTGACGCTGGAGGAACTGCGGGCGTTCTGCGAGGGGCGGTTGGCGCACTACAAGATCCCGAGCAGGCTGCGGATCCTGGAGTCCTTCCCGATGACGGTGTCGGGGAAGGTGCGGAAGGTGGAGCTGCGGCAGGGGGCGGTCGGGGAGGGCTGAGGCGGGGGGAGGCGCCGCCTGTTGCCACTCACTGGCGTTTGCGGCGGGCGTTCGCGTGGAGTTCGTCCGCGGGGTCGTTGACGGGCTGCGGGGTGCCCGTGAGGTCCAGCAGGTCCAGCCGGAAGAGCGGGATGCCGAGGGAGTCCGCGCGGCTGCGGGCGTCCTCGGCGTAACCGGCGAGGGAGAAGCAGACGCAGTCCGCCGACTCCGTCATCGCCGTGAGCCACAGGCACTCCACGTCGCGCAGGGCGACCGGGCGCAGACTCGGGTCGACGCGGGCGAGCAGTCCGGGGGCGGTGAGGGAGACACCGGTCGGCGGGGGCTCGTCCGCCTGACGTATGTCGTCGTGGCCGAGCCGGTGCAGATACTGCGTGACGGCGGTGACGGCGGCGCGGGTGGTGTGGTCGGGGGAGGACGACCCGGGTTCCGGTTCCGGTGACTGCGGGGAGCCCGGGAGCAGTACCGGGATGCGCAGCACGGTGCCGCAGGGGCAGCCCAGTTCCGGGTGCGGCCACGGGGTGAGGCCGTCGCAGGACGGGCAGCGCAGGGTGACCCAGTCGTCGTCCCAGGTGCGGTGGGTGACGGTGACGGGTTCTGCGGTGGGATCCAGCGGCGGGCGGACGGGGGTGCCGCAGGCGCAGGGATATGCCGGCGCGATGTAGACGTGCTCCCGCCGGCAGACCGGACAGTGCACCGGCATGCTCTCGGACATGGCTCAACCCCGGGGCGATTGCGTTCGGACAGCGGACCCATGTTCCTCCAGCGGGGTGGGCTTGTCCGCCGGTTCGGTGGGACCCGGGCGGTTCGTGCCACGCGTTACGCCGGTTCGTACTGCGCACCATGCCGGTCCGTGCGCTCTTGACGGCCTGTGAGCACCTTCCTACATTGGGCGTTGTTTCCATATCTCAGAATTGAATTTCCGTATTATGGAATAACGGACTGGGTGAAGGATGACGAAGGGGACGGCATGGCTCGTATGACCGCTGCCCGAGCGGCAGTCGAGATCCTTCGGCGCGAAGGCGTCACGGACGCGTTCGGGGTCCCCGGCGCGGCGATCAACCCCTTCTACGCGGCGCTGAGGGCGTCCGGCGGTGTCCGCCACACCCTCGCCCGCCATGTCGAGGGCGCCTCGCACATGGCCGAGGGCTACACCCGTGCGCACCCCGGCAACATCGGCGTGTGCGTGGGCACTTCGGGCCCGGCGGGCACCGACATGATCACCGGCCTGTACTCGGCGATCGGCGACTCGATCCCGATCCTGTGCATCACGGGCCAGGCACCGACCGCCGTGCTGCACAAGGAGGATTTCCAGGCCGTGGACATCGCCGCGATCGCCCGTCCGGTGACGAAGTCCGCGGTCACGGTGCTCGAAGCCGCGCAGGTGCCCGGGGTGTTCCAGCAGGCGTTCCATCTGATGCGCTCGGGCCGCCCCGGTCCGGTCCTGATCGACCTGCCGCTCGATGTGCAGCAGACGGAGATCGAGTTCGACCCGGAGACCTACGCGCCCCTCCCCATCCACCGACCGGTCGCGACCCGCCCGCAGATCGAGAAGGCGCTGCGGATGCTCAACGCCTCTGAGTGTCCCCTGATCGTCGCAGGGGGTGGTGTGGTCAACGCCGACGCGGCCGGACTCCTCGTGGAATTCGCCGAGTTGACCGGCGTACCGGTGGTACCGACGCTGATGGGCTGGGGCACGATCCCCGACGACCACGAACTGAACGCCGGCATGGTCGGGTTGCAGACCTCGCACCGCTACGGCAACGCCACCTTCCTGGAGTCCGACTTCGTTCTCGGCATCGGCAACCGCTGGGCCAACCGCCACACCGGCCGCCTCGACGTCTACACACGGGGCCGGACCTTCGTGCACGTCGACATCGAACCCACGCAGATCGGCCGGGTGTTCGCCCCGGACTACGGCATCGCCTCCGACGCGGGAGCCGCGCTGGAGCTGCTCGTCACCGTGGCACAGGAGGTGAAGGCACGGGGCGAGCTGCCCGACCGCTCCGGCTGGGCGTCCGCCGCCCAGGAGAAGCGGGCGCGGCTCCAGCGTCGTACGCACTTCGACGACATCCCGATCAAACCGCAGCGGGTCTACGAGGAGATGAACAAGGCGTTCGGCCCCGAGACCCGGTACGTCACCACCATCGGCCTCTCCCAGATCGCGGGCGCGCAACTGCTGCACGTCCACCGGCCACGGCACTGGATCAACTGCGGCCAGGCGGGCCCGCTCGGCTGGACCGTCCCGGCGGCGCTCGGCGTCGCGACGGCCGATCCGGAGGCGCTGGTGGTCGGCCTCTCCGGGGACTACGACTTCCAGTTCATGATGGAGGAACTGGCGGTCGGGGCCCAGCACAAGATCCCGTACGTACACGTCCTGGTCAACAACTCCTACCTGGGCCTGATCCGGCAGGCACAGCGGGCGTTCGACATGGATTTCCAGGTCAGGCTGGAGTTCGAGAACATCAACTCGCCCGAGCTGGGCTGCTACGGCGTCGACCATGTCAAGGTCGCCGAGGGACTGGGCTGCAAGGCGATCAGGGTGACCGATCCGGCCGACCTGGGCGGCGCCTTCGAGCAGGCGAAGAAGCTCGCCTCGGAACTCCGGGTGCCGGTGGTCGTGGAGGCCATCCTGGAGCGGGTGACGAACATCGCGATGTCGACGACCAACGACATATCGAGCGTGGTCGAGTTCGAGGAGATCGCGACCGAGCCGGGGCATGCGCCGACGTCGATCAGGACGTTGAAGGTCTGACGGGGCGGCCGGTGGTACGGAAGGGCGGCCCGTCCTGAGCCGGACGGGCCGCCCTTCGGCGCCGACGGACTCTCAGCCCGCCGTTCCGGACAAGCGCTCGACCCCTCGCAGCAACGCCGAGTGATCAAGCCCCCCGTCCCCCTGCGCCCGGACCGCCCCCACCAACTGGGCGACAACGGCCCCCAGCGGCAGCACCGCACCCACGCCCCGGGCGGCGTCCGTGACGATCCCCATGTCCTTGTGATGGAGATCGATCCGGAAGCCGGGCGCGAAGTCGCGGTGGAGGAAGTTCTCCTTCTTGCGCGCGAGCACCGTCGAACCGGCGAGTCCGCCGCCCAGGACCTCCAACGCGGCCGGGAGGTCGACCCCGGACTTCTCCAGGAAGACCACGGCCTCGGCGCACGCCTGGATGTTGACGGCGACGATGAGCTGGTTGGCGGCCTTGACGGTCTGCCCGGCGCCGTGCGGACCGCACAGGACGACGGTCCGCCCCAGCACGTCGAAGATCGGCCGGGCCGCATCGAAGTCGGCCCGCTCGCCGCCGACCATGATGGACAGAACGGCCTCGACGGCGCCCGCCTCGCCCCCGGACACCGGGGCGTCCAGGACCCGTAGCCCCTTCTCCCGCGCGGCGGCGGCCAGATCGACGGAGGTCTGCGGGGTGATCGACGACATGTCGATGAGGAGGGCGCCGGGGCGGGCGTTCTCCAGGATGCCGGCGGGGCCGTAGGCGATCGCTTCGACCTGCGGGGACGCGGGAACCATCGTGATGATCACCTCGGCGTCCCGGACGGCCTCGGCGACGGAACCGGTGGCGGTGCCGCCCGCGGCGGTGAGCCGGTCGAGCTTGTGCTGTTCGAGGGTATGGCCGGTGACGTCGTAGCCCGCCTTGACCAGGTTCTCGGACATGGGGGAGCCCATGATGCCGAGCCCGATCCAGGCGACTGTGGGGAGGACCTCGGGGAGAACACTGCTCACGGACGAACCCATGGACGGGGTCACCTCTCTGACGGCGGACGGCGGACGGCGGACAGTTGGGTGGCTGGGCTGCCGACTGGGTCGTGGCTGGGTGACTGAGGCATGCCCGGAAAGTGGTGCTACGTCGGTGAGTCGACGCGTCGGCGGGCGGCTACGGGCAGCCACCCGAACGCCTCGGCGCTCGGCCCGTCGCCCGGCTTGTACTCCAGGCCCACCCAGCCGTCGTAACCGGCCTTCCGCAGCCGGTCGACGAGATCGGCGAGCGGCAGCGCCCCGGAGCCGGGGGCGGCGCGGCCGGGGACGTCGGCGATCTGGACGTGGCCGGTCCGTGAGGCGTACTGGTCGATCACGGAGGGGAGGTCGGCGCCGTTCATGGCGAGGTGGTAGAGATCCATCAGGAAGCGTGCGTTGCCGAGGCCGGTCGCCTCGTCGACCCTGTCGGCGACCTCGACGGCGGCCGGGGCCGACACCAGCGGGTAGTGCGGGGACTCGGGCCGGTTGAGGGCCTCGATCAGCAGCACCGCGCCGACGCGATGGGCGGCGCGGGCGGCGAGGGCGAGGTTGGTGAGGGCCAGCGCGTCCTGCTCGGCCGGGTCGGCACCGGCGACGCGGTTGCCGTACAGGGCATTGAGCGCACGGCAGCCGAGCGAGCCGGCGAAGTCCGCGGCGACGTCGATGTTGGCCCGGAACCGCTCGGACTCCATGCCGGGCACGGACAGTGCCCCGCGGTCGGGCCCGGGAAGCTGCCCGGCATAGAAATTGAGGCCCGTGAGCCGGACACCGGCGTCCTCGATCGCCTTGCACAGCGAGTCGAGTGCGGACCGCTCGGGCACGGGGGAGCCCACCCAGGGCCACCACAGCTCGATCGCCCCGAACCCCGCCGCCGCGGCGGCTGCCGGGCGCTCCAGGAGCGGGAGTTCCGTGAAGAGGATCGACAGATTGACGGTGAAGCGCTGGTCTGCGAGTCCCATGCTTCCTTCATTCCATATGGTGGAAGTGTATTTCTGCTTGACGGAATCTGCTGGCAGGCTCCCGCTGGGTGTGGCGCCTTGTCAAGACGCCGGGGTCAGGCCGGCCCCGAGGATGCCGTGCTCTCCTGGGTGGGTGGGGCCCTGTTGACGCCGGTCCGGTGGTACGGATTGGCTGTCCGCAGTTTCAGGGTGTCCGGGTTCCCGCACCCCGTCCCGTACGGCCGCTCACGACCAGGAGGTGCCCGTGACCTCGACGACCACGCCGCCACCGGGTCTGACCAGGCTCAACGCCCTGGAGGAGCAGGCGGCCCGGGCCGTGCTCCGCGGAGTGTGCGCCTCCGCCGCCTGGGCGGAGCGGCTGCTGGCCGCACGCCCGTACGCCACCCCCGAGGCCCTCTACGCCGCCAGTGACGCAGCCATGGCCACCCTGACCAGTGCCGATCTGGCCGAGGCGATGGCCGGGCACCCTCCGATCGGCCGCCCCGGCCCGGGCGACCCCGCTTCCGCTCGCGAGCAGCGCGGCATGGCCGGAGCCTCCGAGGAACTACGCGCCGAGATGCTCGAACTCAACCTGGCCTACCAGGAGAGGTTCGGCCATGTCTTCCTCATCTGTGCCACCGGCTTGACCGCCGGGCAGATGCGCGACGCGGCGAAGGCCCGGATCGGCAACACACCGGAGCGGGAACGGGAGATCGTCCGCACCGAACTGGGCAGGATCAACCGCATCCGTCTCGCCCGACTCGCGGAAACCGCGGAGGACACCCGGCCATGACCAAGTCCAGCAAGGCATCCGTGTCCACGCACATCCTGGACACCTCCGTCGGCCGCCCCGCCCCGGGCGTCGCCGTCCGGCTCTCCGCGCGCGGTGCCGACGGCTCCGGTGGCTGGCAGTCGGTCGGCGGATCCGTGACCGACGAGGACGGCCGATGCCGGGACCTCCCGGACCCGCCGCAGGGGACCACGCACGTACGGCTGGAGTTCGCCGTAGAGCCGTATCTCGCGGCGACGGCGGCCGCACACCCCGATGGCGCCGCCGTCTTCTTCCCGGAGGTGACCGTCGCCTTCGCCGTCCGCCCCGGGGAGCATCATCATGTGCCGCTGCTGCTCAGCCCGTTCGGCTACTCCGTATACCGAGGGAGCTAGCTCATGACCGACCAGTCCCGCCCTGCCGCGCCCGCCAGGGCCGTCCGCCCCGTGCTGCTGGGCCAGAACCAGTACGGCAAGGCCGAGTGCCGCGTCGTACGGATCACCCGTGACGGCGCCACCCACCACATCAAGGACCTGAACGTCTCCGTCTCGCTCTCCGGCGCCATGGACGAGGTCCACTACTCCGGCTCCAACGCCAGTGTCCTGCCGACGGACACCACCAAGAACACGGTGTACGCGTTCGCCAAGGAGCACGGCATCGAGTCCGCCGAGCAGTTCGGCATCCACCTCGCCCGGCACTTCGTGACCTCGCAGCCGTCCATCCACCGGGCGCGCATACGCATCGAGGAGTACGGCTGGGAGCGCATCGCGGGCGGGCACTCGTTCGTACGGCAGGGGCAGGAGGTCCGGCTCGGCCAGATCACCTACGACGGCTCGTCGTGGGAGGCCGTGTCGGGGCTCAAGGACCTTGTCGTGATGAACACGACCGACTCGGAGTTCTGGGGCTACGTCAAGGACAAGTACACGACGCTCCCCGAGGCGTACGACCGCGTCCTGGCCACCGAGGTCTCCGGCCGCTGGCGCTTCAACTGGATGGGCGAGGAAGCGGACATGCCCGACTGGAACACCTCGTACGAGGAGACGAAACGGCACCTGCTCACGGCGTTCGCCGAAACCTACTCCCTCTCGCTCCAGCAGACCCTGTACCAGATGGGCGCGCGGATCATCGAGCACCGCGAGGAGATCGACGAGGTCCGCTTCTCCCTCCCGAACAAGCACCACTTCCTGGTCGACCTGGCGCCGTTCGGGCTGAAGAACGACAACGAGGTCTACTTCGCCGCCGACCGCCCGTACGGCCTGATCGAGGCCACCGTCCTGCGGGACGGCTGCGAGGCGAGGATCCCCGCGGACCTCACCAATCTCTGACGGCGAAAACAGCGAAAACGGCATACGGACAACGGCTGACGAGGAACGACTGACGACGAACGGCTGAGGCCGGAGGAAGGACCGACCGCCATGGCAGCAGCAGCAGCCGGCGCGCAGCGCACGGTGATCGAGAACTGCGCGATCGCGACCGTCGATCCCGCAGGCACCGAGTACGCGAGCGGGTATGTCGTCATCTCCGGCAACCGGATCGAGTCGCTCGGAGCGGGTAGGGCCCCCGAGGGACCGGCGGATGTCGTACGGCGCATCGACGCGACCGGGCACCTGGTCACGCCCGGGCTGATCAGCACCCACCACCACTTCTACCAGTGGATCACCCGGGGCCTGGCCACCGACCACAATCTCTTCGACTGGCTGGTCGCCCTCTACCCGACCTGGGCGCGGATCGACGAGCCGATGGTGTACGCCGCGGCGCAGGGCTCGCTCGCGATGATGGCGCGCGGCGGGGTGACGACCGCCATGGACCACCACTACGTCTTCCCCAAGGGCACCGGCGACCTGTCCGGCGCGATCATCCGCGCAGCGGATGAGATCGGCGTGCGCTTCACCCTGGCCCGCGGCTCCATGGACCGCAGCGAGAAGGACGGCGGACTGCCGCCCGACTTCGCCGTGGAGACCCTGGAGGGCGCCCTGGCCGCCACCGAGGAGACCGTCCACCGGCACCACGACCCTTCCCCCGACGCGATGACCCAGGTGGCCGTGGCCCCCTGCTCGCCCTTCTCGGTCTCCACCGAACTCCTCCGCGAGGGCGCGGAGTTGGCCCGTCGGCTCGGCGTGCGGCTGCACACGCACGGCTCGGAGACCGTCGAGGAGGAGAAGTTCTGCCACGAGTTGTTCGGGATGGGTCCGACCGACTACTTCGAGTCCACCGGCTGGCTCGGCGAGGACGTGTGGATGGCGCACTGCGTCCATATGAACGACTCCGACATCGCCGCCTTCGCCCGCACCGGCACCGGTGTCGCCCACTGCCCGTCCTCCAACGCCCGGCTCGCGGCCGGTATCGCCCGGGTGCCCGACATGCTGGCCGCCGGGGTCCCGGTCGGCCTGGGTGTCGACGGCACCGCGTCGAACGAGTCGGGCGAACTGCACACCGAACTGCGCAACGCCCTGCTCATCAACCGCCTCGGCGCCCACCGCGAGTCCGCCCTCACCGCCCGCCAGGCGCTGCGTCTCGGCACCTACGGCGGTGCCCGGGTCCTGGGCCGTGCCGCCGACACCGGCTCACTGGAACCCGGCAAGCTCGCCGACCTGGTCCTCTGGAAACTGGACACCCTGGCCCACGCCTCCATCGCCGACCCGGTGACCGCCCTGGTCCTCGGCGCGGCGGCCCCGGTCACGGCGTCGTTCGTGAACGGCCGCCAGATCGTCGAGAACGGCCGCCTGCTGCACGCGGACGAGGACGAGATCGCCCGCACGACGAGGGCGGAGGCCCAGCGACTGGCGAGGATCACCGCCGGGGACTGACCAGGGAGTTGCGCAATCCCGGCGGCGGACCCGTGCCCGGTGCCACCTTGGCCCTGACCGGCCCTGACCGGCCCTAGAGCCCGAACGGACCCAGTTCGCTCGCCAACTCCTTGAAGATCTCACGGGGATCGGTGACGAGCTTCCGCGCCTCAAGGTCGAGCAGTCCGCCGACCGCGGTGATCTCCGCCGCCACCGTTCCGTCGTCGGTCTTGCGGATCTCCTGGCGGATCCGGAACGTCTTGCCGCCGCCCCACTCGAACTCGCAGGTCACGTCGACCTCGTCGCCCGCGAGCAGTTCACGGCGGTAGCGGATGGTGGTCTCCAGCGCGACCGGGCCGACCCCGCGGCCGATCAGGCGGGCCTGGCTCACTCCGTACGCCTGGAGCATCGACCAGCGGGCGTGCTCCGCGTAGTTGACGTACACCGCCTGGTTGAGGTGACCCTGTACATCGGTCTCGTACCCGCGGACGGTCACACGGACGGAATACGGTTCGCTCACGACTTCCCCTTCTCGTGCACGACAGAGTGATCCCCCGTTGATCCCCTGATCCTGGCATGCGCTCACACCCGCCGAGGGGACGCCAGCAGATATCGCGCTCTTGACCGCGGCTCGGTGTGCTCCCCGGCCTGCCAGCCGGCCCGCTCCAGCGTGACCGCGCAGGCGCGCAGTGGCTCGCCCTCCGGCGCGTAGACGGCGACCGCCTCGGGCTGCGAGGTGGCGCGCACCCGGTAACCGTCGGTGCCGCCGGGCCCGGCAGGCGGATGCCCGGCCGCCTCCAGGGCCAGCGCGGCGGCCCGCACGAGATGCGTACGCTCCCACCTGCATGGCCGGTCCCTGGCCCCGTCCGCGTTGCTCATGCGCCGCAGCTCCAGCAGCCCCTCCCAGGCGCTGCGCACCTCCCGCACCCGCGCGGGCCCGTCCGCCACGGCCTCCTCCTCGCCCCCGACCCGCGCGGCGAAGCCCCCGCCGCCGCCCGGCGTCGACGCCACGGGCGGCTCTGCGACGGCCTCCCGCATCCGGTGCCCTGCGGGCGTCAGGAAGTGATCGTGCGGCGGCCGAGGATGCCGGAACGCCAGCCCCCGCTTCACCAGCGTCGCAAGCTGAGCCTCGGTCCCCCGCAGCCGTCCGCTGACAGGATCGGCACCGTCGATGACTCGCCGCAGGGCGGCACTCGGCGCTCGCACCACTATGCCCACCTCCCCGGCCGCGATCCCGGCAATGTCTGAACCCCACAATGTCTGAAGACTACGACCGGGGTCTGACAACGGGCCGTGGCGGCGGGCCGTGCCCGCGCGGTGTGGCGGCGGGGTGCGGCGGCGGGGTGCGGCGGTCCGCCGCGGCTGCCCCTACTGCCGGTATCCGCTGAGGAAGCGCCCGATCCTGCCGATCGCCGTCTCCAGGGTCTCGGCGTGGGGGAGGGTGAGGATGCGGAAGTGGTCCGGGGTGGGCCAGTTGAAGCCGGTGCCCTGGACCACCTGGATCTTCTCGCGGAGCAGCAGGTCCAGGACGAACTTCTCGTCGTCGTGGATGGGGTGGATCTTGGGGTCGATGCGCGGGAAGGCGTAGAGCGCGCCCTTCGGCTTGACGCAGGAGACGCCCGGGATCTCGTTCAGCTTCTCCCAGGCCACGGTGCGCTGCTCGTGGAGCCGGCCGCCCGGTGCGGTCAGGTCCTTGATGGACTGGCGGCCGCCCAGCGCGGCCTGGATGGCGTACTGCGCGGGCGCGTTGGCGCACAGGCGCATGGACGCCAGCATGGTGAGGCCCTCCAGATAGTCCTTCGCGTGCTGCTTCGGGCCGGTGATCACCAGCCAGCCCGAGCGGAAGCCCGCCACGCGGTAGGTCTTGGAGAGGCCGCAGAAGGTGAGGACGACCAGGTCGGGGGCGAGCGCGGCGACCGAGTGGTGCACGGCGTCGTCGTAGAGGATCTGGTCGTAGATCTCGTCGGCGAAGACCATCAGGCCGTGCCGCCTGGCGAGGTCGAGGATGCCCTCGACGATCTCCATCGGATAGACCGCGCCCGTGGGGTTGTTGGGGTTGATGATGACCACGGCGCGGGTGCGGTCCGTGATCTTCGACGCCATGTCGTCCAGATCCGGGTACCAGTCGGCCTGTTCGTCGCAGAGGTAGTGGACCGCCTTGCCGCCGGCGAGGGTCGTCACTGCCGTCCACAGGGGGAAGTCCGGTGCGGGGATGAGGACTTCGTCGCCGTCCTCCACAAGTGCCTGTACGGCCATGGAGACCAGTTCGGAGACACCGTTGCCCAGGAACACGTCGTCGACGCCTACCTCCAGACCCAGCGTCTGGTAGCGCCCGGCGACCGCCCGGCGGGCGGACAGGATGCCGCGCGAGTCCGTGTAGCCGTGAGCCTGCGGGAGCATCCGGATCATGTCCTGGAGGATCTCCTCCGGCGCCTCGAAACCGAAGAGTGCCGGGTTGCCGGTGTTCAGGCGGAGCACGCTGTGGCCCGCCGCCTCCAGCGCGTCCGCGTGCTCGATCACCGGACCGCGGATCTCGTAACAGACTTCGCTGAGCTTGCTGGACTGCCGGAACTCCATGCGCCGCTTCCCCTCCGCTAAAGGTCTTGCTTGGTTTTACCAAGTGGGAGCTTGGAAAGTCCAACATCTTGTCTAGACTGCGTCGCATGTCACCTCGCCGAAGCTACGACCAGTACTGTTCCACCGCCCGTGCGCTCGACCTCGTCGGCGACCGCTGGACCCTGCTGATCGTCCGGGAGCTGCTCGCCGGGCCGCGCCGCTACACGGACCTGCACGCCGATCTGCCGGGGGTCAGCACGGACATGCTCGCCTCGCGGCTGAAGGACATGGAGCGGGACGGGCTCGCCACCCGGCGGCGCCTGGCCCCGCCCGCCGCCGTCTTCGTCTACGAACTCACGCCTCGCGGGCGCGAGTTGCAGCCCGTGCTGGAGGCACTCGGGAAGTGGGGCGAGCCCGAGCTGGGAGAGCGGCGGCCCACCGATGCCGTACGCGCCCACTGGTTCGCGCTCCCGCTGCTGCGGGGGCTGCGGCAGGGCGGCGCGGATCGCCTCATGGACGGCGTCACGGATCGCGTCACGGATGAGGGCGGTCTCGTCGAAGTGCGGTCGGAGGAGGGGGACTTCCATCTGCGGCTGGGCGGCGAGGAGGGGCCCGTCTACGGTGCCGGGCCCGCGCCGACCGAGCCCGACGCGCGGCTCGTCCTGGACCCCGGTGTCTGTGCGGCCGTTCTCCGGGGGGAGACGGATGTGCTGGACGCCGTGCGGGACGGGCGGATCCCGGTGACCGGTGACAGCACGCTGGCCAAGGCGCTGCGGGAGGTGTGAGAGCGGTTCCCGCTCCATGCGGCCTGCGCCCCATGCGGCCTGCGCCCCATGCCGCCTGCGCCCCAAGCGACGTGCGCTCCATGTGGCGTGGGCTCCGCGCGACATGGAGCGCACGCCACATGTGGCGTGGGCTCCGCGCGACATGCGCTTCACACGGCGTGGGGCCCGCCGCGCGTGTATGCGCGGCGGGCCCCACCCGCGACCGTGCGACCGTTGTCGCCTCAGATGTTCGGCGGTACCTGGCGCGGCCGTCCCGATCCGCGCGTCAGCGCATAGCCGCCGATTCCGGCCAGGGCGGCCAGGACTCCGCCGATCCCCGTCCAGATCCAGCGGTCGGACCACCAGCCGGACGACCAGCCTCCGTCGGGCTCGATGCTCGACAGCACGGCCGACTTCACCGAGTTCGAGTCGTCCGAACCGGAGTCCTCCGAAGCCGACTTCACCGCGATGCCCGGCACCAGCGGCTTCGCCAGCGTGCCGTCCACCGCCGCCGAGCCACCGATGTCCTTGGAGTCCACCTGGACCTCGGCGCTCATCGGCTTGCCGAGGTCGGAGGAGCCGAAGTTCAGCGCCGTCAGCCGGATGTAGTACGTGCCCGGCAGCGGGTCGTCGGCCCACGGCTCCGACCAGCCGCGGACCGTGCGCAGCACACAGGCCAACTCGACCGACGTGGTGCCCTGGGCCGCGGTCCGCGTCTGGGCGCCGTACTGGCAGGCCTGACGGCGCCGCAGACCGTCGTAGACGTCCACCTGCCAGGTCTCGGTGCTGTGCGAGTCCGGCAGCTTCACCGTGGCCTTGACGGTGGGCCGCTGGCCCGCGTCGGCCGGGAACGACCAGTACATGTAGTCACTGGTCGAACCGCTCGCTGTGGCCTTCTGCCCCTGGTCGATCTCGGTCGCCGTACGGAACGACGTGCCCGCCTGGGTGGGCGCGCTGCTGTCGCCCGAGGCGCTCGGCGAGGGCGAGGAGTCCGCCGCCGCCGGACCGGCCAGTCCGGCGGTCATGCCCACGGCCATGCCCGCGGCCAGCAGTGCCGCGCTCAACACACGTGTGATCCACATCAGTTCGTCCTCCAGACGGCGACCCGCCAGCGCGACACCCAGCCCCACAGAAGACCCGCGACAAAGCCGGTCAGCACCAGCGCGCCCAGCAGCCACCAGCCGCGGCCGAGGCCGAAGGAGGCCACGTCGCTCGCCTGGTCGGGACCGCCCACGACGTCGACGGTCAGCTCCAGCGGCAGACCGGGCGTGCTCTTCACCCCGGCCGCCGCGGAGAAGGAGTTGGTGACCTGGAGACACACCGTCTCCGCCGGGGCGTTCTCGTCGTCGCTCTCCGCCTTCGGATAGCGCAGACCCGTGGAGATCACGTCCGTACGGCCGTCGCCCGCGGCCTCGCCGCGCACGATCTCTCTGCCGTGCACCGTGACCGCCCGCAACAGCACCCCGTAGTCGGGGTTGACGGTGCGGTCGTCGGCCACGCTCACCGAAGCCCGCAGCTCCTGGCCGGGCTTGACGTCGACCTTGTACCAGCGCTGCCGGCCGAACTCCGCACGGTCGGTGTAGAGGCCCGACTTGAGGGCCGGCGCCTGGGAGCACTGGGTCGCGCCCTCGGTGGCGACCGGTGTCACCACGGGATCCGCCGCCCGGTCCACCAACTGGCCGACCCGGTCGGTCAGTTCCTCCTTGTGCTGCACGGAGGTGTACGTGCCGCCGGTGGCCTCCGCGATACAGCTCAGCTGGACGCGGGTCTTGGCGTCCGGCACCAGGCCGAGGGTGTCGATGGTCAGCCCGATGCCCTTGGCGGCTATCTCACGGGCCACCTCGCACGGGTCCAGCGGCTGGCAGGTGTCCTCGCCGTCGCTGATGAGGACGATGCGGCGGGTGCCCTCACCGCCGTTGAGGTCGTCCGCCGCCTTCAGCAGTGCGGGTCCGATCGGCGTCCAGCCGGTCGGCGCCAGCGTCGCCACCTGGGTCTTCGCCTCGGTACGGTCCAGGGTGCTGACCGGGTACAGCTGCGCGGTGTCCTTGCAGCCCGTCTTCCGGTCGTTGCCCGGGTAGTTGGCGCCGAGGGTGCGGATGCCGAGCTGGACCCCTTCCGGCGTCGCGTCGAGCACTTCGTTGAACGCCTGCTTCGCCGCGGCCATCCGCGTGCCGCCGTCGATGTCCCTGGTGCGCATGGAACCGCTGACGTCCAGGACCAGTTCGACCTTCGGGGAAGCCTGCGAGTTCGTCTCGTCGGCGGCCGCCGAGGCCGGGAAGGCCAGTCCTGCCGTCAGGGCGGCGAGCAGGGCACAGACTCCTGCCGCCAGCCGTTGTGTTCTGATCATCGGCGGATCTTATTGAGCCGAGGGGCCCGGCTTCAAAACGAGAGAGGGACAAATGGGTTGGGCAGCGCGGCCCATTGGTCACCGGGCGTCCCTCGTGATAGCCGCATCAGCGTCAACGCCTTGGTGGGCAGCGGTCCTTCGCGGAGCGCGGCCAGGTCGGGCGTGCGCGGCAGATCCGGTGCGGCCGTCTCCAGCGCCGCCCGCAGCGCGGTGGCCGAACCCGCCAGGGCGGTCAGCGCGCCCGCCACGAGCGAGCCGAACAGCTTGCGCCGCAGGGCCGTCACGTCGTCGGTGAGGATCCGCGCGGGCAGCTCGGACATTGCGATCCCGTGCGCGGCCAGCCTGGCGGGCCCGACGCGGATGTCGGCGAGGTCCCGGTACACCAGCCGCACCGGAGCGCCGGACTCGTCCAGCACCACCAGGAGATTCTGACCGTGCGCCTCCAGCGCCACACCCAGCTCCAGCAGACGCAGCCCCACGGTGAGCGCGAGCCGGGCGAACTCGGTGAGCCAGGAGGGGGATCGGGGGAGATCGGTGGTGGCGAGAGCGGCCACCGGCAGGACACGTTCCCCGCTGCGCGCGTACACCTGCGGCGACTCGCGCAGCACCGCCGCCAGATCCGGTGAGCCGTCCGTGGCCGCGCCCAGTGTGCGGGTGGTGTGCAACAGGCCGCCGGTGTACGCCTCGAACGACTCGGCGAAGGCGGAGAGAGCGGCCGACGCGCGGACCGAGCCGACGGAGATGTCCCGCACGGAGGAGGTGAGCCGGGTGGTCAGCGCGGTCTTCACATGCAGGCCGTGCGGGCCGTGTGGGCCGTTCGGGGAGTGCGGGTCGTGCGGGGCGGCGGGGAGGGCCAGGGTGCGCAGGGACATCAGCGGGTGCGCGTCGAGTATGCCGGTGTTGTCGTAACCCCCCGGCCGCTCGCCCCGCTTGAGGACGTGAGCCGCCTGCCAAGGGTGCACCGGGATCAACAGCCGCCCCCTGTCCCGCAGTTCCTCCGGCCACACCCCCGACACCAGGCACTGTTCCGCCGGGACGGGGACCACACCGAGCCGTACGACCGGCCGGTGCTCGGGGCCGTAGGCCAGCTGTTCGGCCACCGAGAAGCCGGGCCGGGAACGGCAGTTGGGATGGAAGGGATGACCGTCCACCACCCGCTGCTCCCACATCCACTCCCGGTCCGGGCCCTGCCACTGGTCCGGGTCCTGCCGCCGGTCCGGCTGATCGGCCCGTGAGAGCGCCAACGAGGCGGTGCTGTCCGCCAGTTCATCGGCGAAGTCGGCGCCGTGCGGCACGCCGAGATCGTTCATCAGGCGGGCCGGGTCGTCGTGGGTCACCGTATCGAGGTGGACGGCGGTGACATGGTCGCCGGTGGCGTAGGGATCGGCCGCGGGCCCGCGCAGCCGGCGCCCGTCGCCGAGGGTGAGGACGAGTTCGTCGCCGTCGTACGCCCGCCCGGCGACCCATGGCAGCGGCTCGTACGCCAGCGCCCGCCACAACCGGGACAGCACGGCCGCCCGCGCGCCGGGCAGCTCGGCCGTGTACCGGGGCACGAGAGCGGGGCGCAGAGCGGCCAACTCGTCGGCGACCTCGGCCTCAGCGGTGGGGAAACGGCGCACGGTCGGCTCCTGGATCGGTTGAGCGTCGGCCACGGTGGCGGCCGATCGGTGGTGCGACGGCCACGGTGGCGGCCGCCGGGATTCATACTGGTCGTGATCCCACCATGCGGATGTAGGGAACGAATGGACCGCCCCCAGCTCATGCCCCCCGACGGCGATGTCGCAGCACTCGCGGATGCGTACGCGGCGGCACCGCTGCTCAACTGCCTGTTCAGGGAGATCGCCGAGCCGTGCGGCGACGAGGGAGAACGGCGGACGTACCGGCTGCCCGGCAGCGGCAGGCTGCTCAAAGTGCTCGACGGCAGACGGCCCGGCCGTCCCGAGGTGCAGTCGGCCGGTGCCTGGCAACGCATCGGCCACCCCGAGCTGGTGAAACTGGTCGCGGAGGAACTGCACCGCCACACCGGGATCGTCAACGACGAACTGCCGGCCGAGATGATCGACAGCCGGCACGCGGTGGCCGCGCTGCTCACCGCGCGGGCGCGCGCCACGGCGCCCGATGACCCGTATCTGCGCTCCGAGCAGTCGTTGATCACCGGCCATCCGTATCATCCCGCGCCCAAGGCCCGCGGCGGCGGCCCGGTCGCGGCGTGGCTGCCGTACGCCCCCGAGGCGCACGCCCGCTTCCCGCTGGCGCTGCTCGGGGTGCGGGAGGACACGGTGGCGGAGGAGGGCGACACCTCCGCCTTGGACGCCCTGGGCACCGCGCCACCCGGTTACCGGCTCCTGCCCGCCCACCCCTGGCAGCTCGACCTCGTCGCCCGCGAGCTGGCCCCCGCCTTCGCCGACGGCCGTCTCGTCCGCCTCGGCACCACCGCGTCCGCAGTCTGGCCCACGGCGGCCATCCGCACGGTGTACGCACCCGGGGACGACCTGTTCCTGAAATTCAGCCTCGATGTACGCATCACCAACGACATACGGCGGCTGTGGCGCCACGACCTGCTGAAACTCCGCCGCACGGACGCCCGGGCCGCTGCCGCGTTCGGCGCCGCCGGTGCGCCGCCCGCCGCCTGGCTCAGCGACCGCGCCTACCGCACCGCGGACTTCGCCTTCGAGGAACTCGCCGTCGTCGTCCGAGACGGACTGAACGACCATCTGCCGCCCGGTACGACGGCGCTGCTGGCGGCCGGGCTGGCCGAGGGCTTCGAGGGCAGCCCGCTTCAGGACGGCCGTACGGCGCCGGACGCCTGGTGGCGGGCGTATCTCCGCCAGGTCGTCCCACCGGCCCTCGCGGCCTTCGCCGAGCACGGCGTCGTGGTCGAGGCACATCTCCAGAACACGCTGGTCGCGGTCGACGCCGAGGGCATGCCGGTGCGGGCGCTGTTCCGGGACGCGGAGGGCGTGAAACTCCTGCCGGAGGTGGACCGGGCGGCGGGCTGGCAGCGGCTGGTGTACTGCCTCGTCGTCAACAACCTCATGGAGATCGCCGCGCTGCTGGCGGACCACCACCCCGGCTTCGACCCGTGGCCCGCGGTCCGCCGCGAGCTGGCCCGCCGGGACGACCTGCCCGAGACGGCGGCGCTGCTGGGCGGGGCGGCACTGCCGGGCAAGACCAACCTGCTGCTGCGGTGGACGGGCGCGGACGGCGCCGACGCGCGGTATCTGGGTGTGGCGAACCCGCTGGGTGCGGGGTGACGGCGGGCTGACGAGGCGCGGTGCACTCGGGGCCGGGGCCCTCGCCGGAAACCCTGAGGATTCGAACCGGCGTTCTCCCTTACGCTGGCCGGTGTGCTGCGTGATGTGACTGCTGTCCGGTATGTGACCCCCCTCCGCTCCGGCGGCTCCGTCCCCGGAATCGTCGAGGCCGACGACCTCGGGACGTACGTCGTGAAGTTCACCGGGGCCGCGCAGGGGCACAAGGCGCTGGTCGCCGAGGTGATCGTGGGGGAGCTGGCGAGGGCGCTCGGGCTGCGGTTCCCGGAGCTGGTGCTGGTCCACTTCGATCCGGCGCTGGCCGCGCACGAGCCGCACCAGGAGGTGCGCGATCTTCTCGACGCCAGCGACGGGCTCAACCTCGGCATGGACTATCTGCCGGGCGCGAAGGACTTCACACCCGAGATCGCCAAGACCTTCCCGGTCGACCCGCTGGAAGCAGGGAAGATAGTCTGGCTGGACGCGCTCACCGTCAATGTCGACCGGACGATCCACAGCTCCAATCTGATGATCTGGCCGACCTTCGGCACCGCGCCCGCGCACCTGTGGCTCATCGACCACGGCGCGGCCCTCGTCTTCCACCACCGCTGGGACACCTCGGAGCCCACGAAGGCCTACGACTTCCGGCACCACGCACTCGGCCACTACGGCCCCGATGTGCGCGCCGCCGACGCCGCACTCGCGCCCGAGGTCACCGAGGACCTGCTGCGCGGCATCCTGGCCGAGGTACCGGACGCCTGGCTCGCCGGTGAGCCGGGCTTCGCGAGCCCCGACGCGCTCCGCGAGGCGTACATCGGCTATCTCGCCGCGCGTGTCCGGGCCTCCGCCGCCTGGCTGCCCACCGACTTCCCGAGCCGTGACCAGATCGCCGCCGAGGAGGCCGACCGCGCGGCGCGCACCCGGCGCGGTCGGCCCGGCTGGCTCAAGCAGGTACCCGACCTGCACGGCGAACCGGCGGCCGAGCAGGACTGGTCCGTGCACCTGGGGTGACGGACGCGCAGTGCGGAGCCGGGAGTTCAGCCCTCCAACTGCTCGTAGGCGGGCAGGGTGAGGAAGTCGGCGTAGTCCTCGTCCAGCGCGACCTTCAGCAGCAGGTCGTGGGCCTGCTGCCAGTGGCCGGCGGCGAAGGCCTCGTCGCCGGTCTCGGCCCGGATCGCGGTGAGTTCGTCGGCCGCGACCCGGCGGGCCAGGTCGGCGGTGACCCGCTCGCCGTTGTCGAGGACGACGCCCGCGTTGATCCACTGCCAGATCTGCGAGCGGGAGATCTCCGCCGTCGCCACGTCCTCCATGAGGTTGAAGATCGCGACCGCCCCGAAGCCCTGGAGCCACGACTCGATGTAACGGATGCCGACCTGAACCGCGTTGACGAGGCCCGCGTACGTCGGGTGGGCGTCCAGCGAGTCGATCGCGATGAGGTCGTCCGCCTTGACGTCGACGTCCTCGCGCAGCCGGTCCTTCTGATGCGGACGGTCGCCGAGGACCCGGTCGAAGGACTCCATGGCGAGCGGCACCAGATCGGGGTGGGCGACCCAGGACCCGTCGAAACCGTCGTCCGCCTCACGGTCCTTGTCCGCCCGGACCTTCTCGAAGGCGACCCGGTTGACCTCGGCGTCCCGGCGTGACGGGATGAACGCAGCCATCCCGCCGATCGCGTGCGCGCCGCGCTTGTGGCAGGAGCGGACCAGGAGTTCGGTGTACGCGCGCATGAACGGGGCCGTCATGGTGACCACGTTGCGGTCCGGCAGGACGAACTTCGCTCCGCCGTCGCGGAAGTTCTTGACGATCGAGAACAGATAGTCCCAGCGGCCCGCGTTCAACCCGGAGGCGTGGTCCCGGAGTTCGTAGAGGATCTCCTCCATCTCGAACGCGGCCGGGATCGTCTCGATGAGGACCGTGGCCCGGACGGTGCCCTGCGGGATGCCGAGGTGGTCCTGGGCGAAGACGAACACGTCGTTCCAGAGCCGGGCCTCCAGATGCGACTCGGTCTTCGGGAGGTAGAAATAGGGGCCCTTGCCGAGGTCGAGCAGACGCCGCGAGTTGTGGAAGAAGTACAGCCCGAAGTCCACGAGGGCGCCCGGCACCTGCTGCCCGTCGACCAGCAGGTGACGCTCGCTCAGATGCCAGCCGCGCGGGCGCATCACGACCGTCGCGAGTTCCCCCTCGGGGCGCAGCGCGTACGTCTTGCCGGAGACCGCGTCCGTGAAGTCGATCTTCCGGGCGTAGGCGTCGATCAGGTTGAGCTGGCCCAGAACCACGTTCTCCCAGGTGGGCGCCAAGGCGTCCTCGAAGTCCGCGAGCCAGATCCGGGCGCCCGAGTTGAGAGCGTTGACGGTCATCTTGCGGTCGGTGGGGCCGGTGATCTCGACGCGCCGGTCCTCCAGGGCCGGGGGCGCCGGGGCCACCCGCCAGGAGTCGTCCGCCCGGATGGCGGCGGTCTCCGGGAGGAAGTCCAGCCGGGAGGTGCGGGCGATCTCGGCACGGCGCTGCGCCCGGCGGGCGAGCAGCGCGTCACGGCGCGGAGTGAACCGCCGGTGCAGTTCGGCGACGAAGGCGAGGGCCGCGTCGGTGAGGACCTCGTCCTGCCGGGGCAGCGGCTCGGCGGCGATGACGACACCCGCCGGGGACGTGGGCCCGGACGGCGACGCTGGTGCGGACATGAGCGGTCACTTCCTTCACCCGGGTACTCTTCTGAAGAGTGGACGATAGATTCCTCATCGTGGAATTTCAATCGGTGCCGACTGGGATGCCGGGCGGGTGCGAGCGGGCGGTGTGCGGGTACGAGCGGGTGCCGTGCGGGGTGACGCGGGCGCCCGGTCACTCCAGGTGCCGGGCCAGGTCCTCCGTCGTGTCGATGTCGTACGGCTGTGCCACGTCCCCGCACTCGACGAGCCGCAGCGCGTCGCCGTGCGCCTTCAGATAAGCGCGTGCCCCGCGGTCCCCGCTCGCACTCGCCGCGACCCCTGCCCAGTGAGCCGACCCGAGCAGCACCGGATGGCCGCGTGTCCCGTCGTAGACGGCGGAGACCAGCGACGCCTCGCCCTCGTACGCCGCGCACACCCGCCGTACCGCCGCCGCCCCGATCCCCGGCTGGTCGACCAGCGACACCAGCGCGGCGCCTGCCCCCGTCCCCGTCAGCGAGGCGAGCCCGGCCCGCAGTGAGGACCCCATGCCCCGCTCCCAGTCCGGGTTGTGGACGAGCACGCAGCCGGTCAGCTCCGCCCGCTCCCGTACGGCGTCGGCGGCCGCCCCCAGCACCACGTGCACCCGGTCGCAGCCCGCCGCCCGCAGCACGCCGACCGCGTGCTCGACGAGCGGCCGCCCGCGGTGCGTGAGCAGCGCCTTGGGCCGCCCGCCGAGCCGCCGTCCGCCGCCGGCGGCGAGCAGCAGTCCGGCAATGGGGCTCGTGATCGGATTTTCGTTCTCGGTCATGAATTCCTGCATGCCTGACCGGAAGCCGACCGGATCCGTTCCATGGGCTGATTTTCGGTCCATGGAGTGGCGCACGGCACATCGGGTGGCGTTAACTGACCCGCGTCCCCCGGCGCCCGACCAACGCCACGGGGACGGGGTGGGAGTACGCACGTCAGGCGCGCCGTGGTGCGGTGCGTGAAGGGGGAGAGCTGTGTTGCGGAGCTTGGGACAGAGGTCGGTGACCGGCAGCGACGAGGATCCGAGGGTGGCGGGGCTGCGTACCGCCGTGTCCCGGTTACGACGTGAACTGGCCGCGCATCCCGCCGAGTTCCCCGATCGCACGATCGCCGAGGACGAACTGGCGGCGCTGGCCGCAATAATGGCGAGCGGCAGCCCCGAGGTCCCGCGCCTGCGGCGCTCGCTGCTGCTGATCGCCGGGTCCATCGGCTCGGTCAGCGCGCTGTCGCGGGGGCTGTCGGATGTGCGGGCGGCGGTGGATCTGTTCGGGGAGCCGCCGCGGGGCCGAACCGGCGGCGACATCGTTTCCGCCGGGGAGTGACGAGCCACCAGGGCCCGGCAGGGCGCAGGCGCGGGTCCCGGATGTACGGGCCCCAGGTGTGCGATTCCTGGGTGTGCGGGTCCTGGATGTGCGGCCGACCAGGGTGAGGGGCAGGCCCCGGTGAAGGGCTCAGGCGCCCGTCCCCGCCAGTGCCTGCGACAGCTCGTCCGCCACCTGCCGAAGCGCCGGAACGATTCGCTCCATGGCCTCCTCCGTGACGCGTCCGGCCGGGCCGGAGATGGAGATCGCCGCGGGGGTGGGGGAGCCGGGCACCGAGACCGCGAGACAGCGGACGCCCATCTCCTGCTCGTTGTCGTCGACCGCGTACCCGAGCCGGCGCACATCGTCCAGCGCGGCGAGGAAGCCGTCCGGCGTGGTGATCGTCTTCTCGGTGGCGGCGGGCATCCCGGTGCGGGAGAGCAACGCGCGCACCTCGTCGTCCGGCGCGTCGGCGAGCAGGGCCTTGCCGACACCCGTGGAGTGCGGCAGGACACGCCTGCCGACCTCGGTGAACATGCGCATCGAGTGCTTGGACGGCACCTGGGCGACGTAGACCACCTCGTCCCCGTCCAGCAGGGCCATGTTCGCGGTCTCGCCGGTCTCCTCGACCAGCCGGGCGAGATGGGGGCGGGCCCAGGTGCCGAGCAGCCGGGATGCCGACTCGCCGAGCCGGATGAGGCGGGGGCCGAGCGCATAGCGCCGGTTGGCGTGCTGACGTACATAGCCGCAGGCCACGAGGGTGCGCATCAGACGGTGGATGGTGGGCAGCGGCAGCCCGGTGTGCGCGGCCAGCTCGCTCAGGCCGACCTCGCCGCCCGCGTCCGCCATCCGCTCGAGCAGTTCGAAGGCGCGCTCGAGGGACTGGACCCCACCGCTCACGGACTTGGCGGAGCCGGTATGGGGGGCGCTGGACGGCGGCACGACGCGTTCCTTTCGCGACTGGCGTGAAGGGCAGCAGCGTACCCGGCAGCCGTTCGATTCTGTGGCGGTGCGCGAACTCGTACTGCTTCCCGGAATTTTAATTTCGCGTTGTGGAAACGTCCAGGGTGCGGCCACTTGGTCTTGACGGCATTCGGGCGGGGATGAAGACTCCTGACTCCCATCAACAGAAGTTGAATTCCGTTACGCGGAAGTAAATCGTGTTTCCTGGCCATGACAGGAGGAGCGGGGACTCGGTGGAGCCGGTGGAATCGGAAGAGACGGTTGGGCCGGGTGCGGCTGCGACAGGTAGTGAGGCGGGTGAGTCGATGGCTCCTGCCGGACGCGGGGAATCCGTGGACCTGATTCTTCGATCGACGCGCGTCATCACCCCCGAGGGCACGCGGGCGGCCTCCGTGGCGGTCGCCGCCGGACGGATCGCGGCCGTGCTGCCGTACGACACGCCGGTCGCGCGGACCCACGCGCGCGTGGCGGACTTCGGCGACGACGTCCTGATGCCCGGCCTTGTCGACACCCACGTGCACGTCAACGACCCGGGCCGCACCGAGTGGGAGGGCTTCTGGACCGCCACGCGCGCGGCGGCGGCCGGTGGCATCACCACTCTGGTCGACATGCCGCTCAACTCCGTCCCGCCGACCACCACCGTCGGCAACCTCCGCACCAAGCAGGCGGTCGCCGCGGACCGGGCGCACATCGACGTCGGCTTCTGGGGCGGCGCCCTGCCCGGCAATGTGGCGGACCTGCGCCCCCTGTACGAGGCCGGCGTCTTCGGCTTCAAGGCGTTCCTGGCGCCGTCCGGCGTGGACGAGTTCCCGCACCTCGACCAGGACGGACTCGCCCGCTCGCTGGCCGAGATCGCGGATTTCGGCGGGCTGCTGATCGTGCACGCCGAGGACCCGCAGCAACTGGACACGGCCCCGCAGAGCGGCGGCCCCCGTTACGCGGACTTTCTCGCCTCCCGGCCGCGACACGCCGAGGACACCGCGATAGCGCACCTCATAAAGGCGGCGAAACGCCTCCACGCGCGCGTGCACGTGCTCCACTTGTCCTCCGGCGACGCGCTGCCCCTGATCGCCGCAGCCAAGGCCGACGGCGTACGGATCACCGTGGAGACCTGCCCGCACTATCTGACCCTGACGGCGGAGGAGGTCCCGGACGGGGCGAGCGAGTTCAAGTGCTGCCCGCCCATCCGTGAGGCCGCCAACCAGGACCTGCTGTGGCGGGCGCTGGCCGACGGCACGATCGACTGCGTGGTCACCGACCACTCGCCGTCCACGGCCGACCTGAAGACCGCCGACTTCGCGACGGCCTGGGGTGGCATCTCGGGCCTGCAGCTCAGCCTGGCGGCCGTGTGGACGGGGGCACGCAGGCGTGGACACGGTCTGGAGGACGTGGTCCGCTGGATGTCGGCGCGCACGGCGGCGCTCGTAGGACTCGACCGCAAGGGCGCCATCGAGTCCGGCCGCGACGCCGACTTCGCGGTCCTGGCACCCGACGAGACCTTCACCGTGGATCCGGCGGCCCTCCAGCACCGCAACCGCGTCACGGCGTACGCGGGCCGGACCCTGCACGGTGTCGTGAAGTCCACCTGGCTGCGCGGTGAGCGCGTCTACGCGGACGGCGAGTTCACCGAGCCGAGAGGCACGCTCCTCACCCGCACCCCCTGAGCCGTCCGCCGGGGTGAACCGGCGGCTTCCGACGTCAGAAGGGCACCCCAGTGGCAGCGACACCGCGCTTCACCGGCGACGCCGACCCCTACGGCGGCGGCGACCCGTACGCGGACTACCGCACCGCCGACTTCCCCTTCGCGCACCGCTTCGCCGACCTCGCCGACCGGCGGCTCGGCGCCGCCGTGATCGCCGCCGATGACGAGTTCTTCGCCCAGCGCGAGAACCTGCTGCTGCCGGGGCGTGCCGAGTTCCGTCCCGAGCACTTCGGGCACAAGGGCAAGGTCATGGACGGCTGGGAGACCAGACGGCGGCGGGGCACCGGCGCAGGGGACCCCTGGCCCGCGGACGACGACCACGACCGGGCGCTGATCCGGCTCGGCGCGCCCGGCGTCGTACAGGGTGTGGTCGTCGACACTGCGCACTTCCGCGGCAACCATCCGCAGGCGGTGTCGGTCGAGGGCGCGTCCGTGCCCGGCTCGCCGTCCCCGGAGGAGCTGCTCGGCCCGGGCGTGCGGTGGACGACCCTCGTACCGCGCACCCCGGTCGGCGGTCACGCGGCGAACGGCTTCCCGGTGACCGTCCAGCGGCGCTTCACCCATCTGCGCCTCAACCAGCATCCCGACGGCGGCATCGCGCGCGTGCGCGTGTACGGCGAGGTCGTGCCGGACCCCGGGTGGCTGGCGGTGCTCGGCACCTTCGACGTGGTCGCCCTCGAGAACGGCGGCACGGTCGAGGACGCCTCGGACCTGTTCTACTCGCCCGCCGCCAACACCATCCGCCCCGGCCGCTCCCAGCGGATGGACGACGGCTGGGAGACCCGCCGGCGCCGCGACCGGGGCCACGACTGGATCCGCTACCGGCTGGCCGCGCAGTCCCTGATCCGCGCCGTCGAGATCGACACGGCGTGTCTGCTGGGCAACAGCGCGGGCTGGGCATCCGTGTCGGTGCGGGACGGGCGACAGACCGGGGAGGCACCTGCCGACGATGCCGTGACCAGCGGGGTCGACGGGGTCGACGGGGTCGACGGGGTCGGCGAGTGGCGGGAACTCGTCCCCCGCACCCGTCTTCAGCCCGACACGAACCACCGTTTCGTCCTGCCGGACCCCGCTGTCGCCACGCACGCGCGCGTGGACATCTTCCCGGACGGCGGTATCTCCCGGCTGCGCCTGTACGGCTCGCCCACCGAGGAGGGCGCGGCCCACCTGGCGGACCGTTACCGCCGGCTGGAGAGCTGAGCCGGGCGTGCCGCACGCGCGCGTGTACGCCGTCCGGGACCGGCAGGAACTCCCGAAGCCGCCTCCCGCGTTCTCCCCGTGTGACCCTTCAGCAAGAGATCGTCGGCAACGCCATGCAGATGGCGGTCGTCAGCCTGAACCCCGGCCAGAGCGTGTACTGCGAGGCCGGGAAGTTCCTGTTCAAGACGACGAACGTGACCATGGAGACCCGGCTGTCCGGCTCGTCGAGCGGCGCCGGAGGCCAGCAGGGCGGCGCCGGCGGCGGCATGGGCGGGATGCTGCGGCAGGCCATGGGCACCGCCATGCAGGCCGGCCAGCGCGCGCTGGCGGGCGAGTCGCTCGCGTTCCAGTACTTCACCGCCCAGAGCGGCGAGGGCACGGTCGGCTTCGCGGGCGTGCTCCCCGGCGAGATGCGCGCACTGGAGCTGGACGGCACGCGCGCGTGGTTCGCGGAGAAGGACGCCTTCGTGGCCGCCGAGTCCGGTGTCGAGTTCGGCATCGCCTTCCAGGGCGGCCGTACCGGCATGAAAGGCGGCGAGGGCTTCATCCTGGAGAAGTTCACCGGGTACGGCACGGTGATCATCGCGGGCGCGGGCAACTTCATCGACCTCAACCCGGCGGACTTCGGCGGCCGTATCGAGGTCGACACCGGCTGTGTGGTCGCCTTCGAGGAGGGCATCCGGTACGGCGTCCAGCGCGTCGGCGGCCTCAACCGGCAGGGGATCATGAACGCCGTCTTCGGCGGCGAGGGACTGTCCCTGGCCACCCTGGAGGGCAACGGCAGGGTGATCCTCCAGTCGCTCACCATCGAGAGCCTGGCCAACGCCTTGAAGAAGGCCCAGGGCGGCGACAAGCAGGGGCCGACAGGAGGCCTGTTCTCGACGCACGCCGGGTGAGCGGAGGAGTGGCGGGTACCGCGGAGCCGCCCGACGGCGGACACCGCGGCACCGCACCGATGAGTTGCGGGCGCCGACGAGGTCTGAGGTGATGACAACAGACCCCGCTGAAGGAAGAGGCATCCGTCATGGGCAAGCTCGTCTCCACGGTCTTCGTCACCCTCGACGGCGTCTACCAGGCCCCCGGCGGCCCCCAGGAGGACACCAGTGGCGGCTTCACCCAGGGCGGGTGGAGCTTCGTCTACGGCGACGACGACTTCGGCCGTTTCGTCACCGACGTCTTCAGCCGCTCCGGCGCCTATCTGCTCGGACGTCGTACGTACGACATCTTCGCCTCGTACTGGCCGAAGATGACCGACCCCGCCGACCCGATCGCCTCCAAGCTCAACTCCCTGCCGAAGTACGTCGCCTCCAGCACCCTGACCGACCCCTCATGGGCGGGCACCACGGTGCTGAACGGCGATCTCACCAAGGAGGTCACCGGGATCAAGGAGCACACCGACGGCGAACTCCAGGTGCACGGCAGCGGCGCGCTGGTCCGGTCCCTGCTGGCGCTCGACCTCGTCGACACCCTGCACCTGCTCACCTTCCCGGTGGTGCTCGGCGCGGGCCGGCTGCTGTTCCCCGCGGGCACCGTACCGACCGCGTTCCGGCACACCGGCGGAAGCGTCACCGCCCGGGGCGTCTCCATCCAGACGTACGACGTGGCCGGCCGCCCGGAGTACGGCGACTACACGGTTCCGGACGAAGCGTGACGACCCGGTGCCGACAGACGCCGGAGGCCCGGCCGCATGCGGGGCCGGACCTCCAGCGGGTCGCACCGTTCCTGTGGCTGAGACGTGGGGGACTCAGCAGCCGAAGTCGATCAGGTCGAACGTGACGTAGTGGTCGGAGGTGTAGTAGTCCTCCTGGTACTGCTGACCGGTCACGATGCGGCGCGCGCCACGCGTGGTGGAACCCGGCGTGATCACCGTGTACTCGTGGTAGTAGCCGGTGGAATGGCTGGGCAGGACTCCTTCCCGGTTCTGGAAGACGGCGCCGTCCTGCGAGTACGGGAAGGGGCCGCCCTGGTCGATCAGGTCGAGCGTGTCGTACGCCTGGGAGGGCAGGTCGCTGTAGCAGATGCTGCCGACGGACGCGGCGGCGGCGTCCGCCGTGCCGGCGGAGACGGTGCCGCCCACGAGGACGGCGGACAGCAGCGCGACAGCGGCGCCGATGCGGGTTGCGCGTGGGGGGAATCTCATGCCCTCATGATGACGCGCGTAGACCATGGCATGTCAATGACAACTTGGGGATTTCTCCCGTCGCGTCCGATGACTTTTCCGGAAGTTAACTTCGGGAACGAAATCCCCACCGGGTCATGGGCACCTGAAGGCCGGTGCGAACGTTGTCGGGGTAACCGGAGGGGGATGGGAACCATGACCACAGAAGTGATCGACTTAGGGGACTTCGGCATCGGGTTCAGGGACGACCCGCACCCCGTCTACGCGTCCTTACGGGAGCGCGGCCCGGTGCACCGGGTGCGGCTGCCGGCGCCCGACGAACGGCTGGTGGTCTGGCTCGTGGTCGGGTACGACGAGGCGCGCGCGGCGCTCGCCGATCCACGGCTGGCCAAGGACGCCTCGAAGATCGATCTCGGGTTTCCCGACCAGGGGCTGATCGGCCGGCATCTGCTGTCCGCCGACCCGCCCGAGCACACCCGACTGCGCTCGCTGGTGTCGCGCGCGTTCACCATGCGGCGCGTGGAGGCGCTGCGGCCGAGGGTCCAGGAGATCACGGATCAACTGCTGGACGCGATGCTGCCACGGGGCCGGGCCGACCTCGTGGAGTCCTTCGCCTACCCGCTGCCGATCACGGTGATCTGCGAACTGCTCGGTGTGCCCGAGCTGGACCGCGCCGAGTTCCGCAAGATGTCCACGGAGGCGGTGGCGCCGACCAGCGCTGACAGCGAGTACGAAGCGTTCACCAAGCTCGCCGCCTACCTGGAGGAGCTGATCGAGGACAAGCGCTGCGCCGGGCCGAGCGACGACCTGCTCAGCGAACTCCTGCGCACCACCGCCGAGGACGGCGACCGACTTTCCGCCGGGGAACTGCGCGGAATGGCCTTCCTCCTGCTCATCGCGGGCCATGAGACCACCGTCAACCTCATCGCCGGCGGGGTGCACAACCTGCTCACACACCCCGACCAGCTCGCCGCGCTGCGCGCCGACCCCGGCCTCGTCGACGGCGCGGTCGAGGAGATGCTGCGCCATGAGGGCCCGGTGGAGAACGCCACGTTCCGGTTCGCCACCGAGGACCTGGAGATCGCCGGTGTGAGCATGGCGAAGGGCGACCCGGTCATCATCGGTCTCAGCGCGGCCGACCGCGACGCCGGGCGGTTCCCGGACCCGGACCGCTTCGACATCCGTCGCGACACCCAGGGCCATCTGGCCTTCGGCCACGGCATCCACTTCTGCCTGGGCGCCCCGCTGGCCCGCCTGGAAGCGCGCACGGCGATCCGCTCCCTGCTGACCCGCGCCCCCGGCCTGACCCCCGACGGCCCACCCGGCGAATGGCTCCCCGGCACCCTGATACGCGGGCCGCGGAGCTTGCCGGTGCGGTGGTGACGTAGGCGGGGATCCCGGGCCCTGGGGCTCGGCGGGTCAGTCGGCAACGGGCAGGCGCTGGGGTCCCCCTCTGGGGAGGCGACCTGTCAACGCTCGGTGGGGCCTGCCCCCAGGCCCCCCGCGGTGCGCGCTGTCTGTGTGGTCCGGCCCGGTGTCACCCGTACGCCGGTACCGGGCCGCCCGGGAGCTCCGCCAGGGCCACCGGTCTGCGCTCCCGTCTGGAGATCTCGCACGCCTCGGCGATCCGCAGGGCCTGGAGGGCCTCTCGGCCGTCGCAGGGGTTGGCCCGTTCACCGCAGACCACCTCGACGAACGCCTTCAGTTCGGCCTCGTAGGCGGCGCCGAAGCGGTCCAGGAAGCCGGTCCACGGCTTGTCCGCCGCCGGAGGGCCGGTCGGTTCGGTGGACGCGACCGGGGTGCGGTCGTCCAGCCCCACCACGACCGTGTCCCGTTCCCCGGCGAGCTCCATACGGACGTCGTACCCGGCGCCGTTGAGCCGGGTCGCGGTGGCCGTGGCCAGCGTGCCGTCGTCCAGGGTGAGCAGGGCGGCGCCGGTGTCGACGTCTCCCGCCTCGCGGAACATCGCGGGCCCGGCGTCGGACCCGGTGGCGTACACGTCGACGGCTTCGCGGCCGGTCACCCAGCGCACCACGTCGAAGTCGTGGATGAGGGTGTCCCGGAACAGCCCGCCGGACAGCGGCAGCCACTCCGCCGGGGGCGGCGACTGGTCGCAGGTCATCGCGCGGACCGTGTGCAGCCGTCCGAGGCGGCCCGAGCGCACGGCCTCCCGGGCGCCGGTGTAGCCGGTGTCGAAACGGCGCTGGAAGCCCATCTGGAGAACCGTGCCGGCCGACTCGACCTCGGCGATCGCATGGAGTGTGCCGGGCAGGTCCAGGGCGATGGGTTTCTCGCAGAACACCGGGAGCCCGGAGCGCGCCGCCCGGCCGATCAGCTCGGCGTGCGCAGCCGTCGACGTGGTGATCACCACGGCGTCCACACCCCAGGTGAAGATCTCGTCGACCCCCGGAGCCGCCGTCTCCCCGAGCCGGAGGGCCAGCTCCTGGGCCCGTGCCGGACTGGTGTCCGTGAGGATGAGAGAACCCACCTCGTGATGGCGACTCAGTGTGTTCGCATGAATCGTGCCGATGCGGCCCGTACCGATGACCCCGATGCGCATGTAGACAAAGTGTGCGCCGAGTGCGCGCGCTGTCAATGCATATGTCCTGACAATCAGACGACCCAACTTCCCGTCAACCAGCAGCGGGACTACGCTCGCCCCGTGCCCAAAGCAGAAGTGGACCCGACCGTGCAGCTCGAACTCAGTGTGGACCGGAGCTCTCCGGTGCCGTTGTACTTCCAGCTCTCCCAGCAGTTGGAGGCCGCGATCGAGCGCGGGTCGCTCACTCCGGGCAGTCTGCTGGGCAACGAGATCGAGCTGGCCGCGCGGCTCGGGCTGTCGCGGCCCACCGTCCGTCAGGCGATCCAGTCCCTCGTCGACAAGGGCCTGCTGGTCCGCCGCCGGGGCGTCGGCACCCAGGTCGTGCACAGCAAGGTCAAGCGCCCTCTGGAGCTCAGCAGCCTCTACGACGACCTGGAGGCGGCCGGTCAGCGCCCGGCGACCAGGCTGCTCGTCAACACCGTCGTCCCGGCGTCCACCGAGGTCGCCGCAGCCCTCGGGCTGGCAGAGGGGAGCGAGGTGCGCCGGATCGAACGGCTGCGGCTGACCCACGGCGAGCCGATGGCATACATGTGCAACTATCTGCCGCTCGGCCTTTTCGACTTGGACACCGGGCAGTTGGAGGCCACCGGGCTGTACCGGTTGATGCGCGCGGCCGGGATCACCCTGCACAGTGCCCGCCAGTCCATCGGCGCGCGCGGCGCCACCGCCGTCGAGGCCGAGCGGCTGGGCGAGCCCGAGGGCGCCCCGCTGCTCACCATGCAGCGCACCACGTTCGACGACACCGGCCGGGCGGTCGAGTTCGGTGATCACACCTACCGGCCGTCGCGGTATTCGTTCGAGTTCCAGTTGCTCGTGCGTCCCTGACGGTCCCGTGCTTGTGTGTCCCTGAACGTCCCCCTGCTGGTGACGTTCGGGCCGCGGGCCGCTGGCTGATCATCGTCGAAAAATCTTGGCCGAATCCCGACGGGTGTCGCGCCACGCTCGTCACAATGTAAGGACAATGCGATTACCGTGCGTTCGTCGGGCATGTGACGCAAGAGTCACGTGTAACGAAATGAGGCGCATGGGGCTCATGAGGTCATGTACCCGTCGCTCCCCGTGACGGCTGTGGGCGGGTGCCTGTCTCGCACAGTACGGCCACCAAGGCCTGATTTCGCCAAGATTCCGCCGTAATTCTGCGCGGTTCCGTCGCCATCCGCCCACCCAGGCGCTGCCCGGCAGCAGACCGGCCCCGCCCGGCCATTGCGCGACCACACCCGCGACGCCGACGCGACCTTTGTTCGCCCGTACGGCGCAGGGGCCCTCCGTGAGGCAGAATCGGGCGCGATGAGCACCTACCGCGACCTCACCGCCCCCATAGGCTCCCGCCGGGCCCCCGTACTGCGCACGGTCGGCACCAGGGAACGCCGCTCGCACCTGACGGCACCCCGGGTGCCGACGGTGGGCATCGACATCGGCGGCACAAAGGTGATGGCGGGCGTCGTCGACGCCGACGGCAACATTCTGGAGAAGCTCCGCACCGAGACCCCGGACAAGTCCAAGAGCCCGCGGGTCGTCGAGGACACCATCGTCGAGCTGGTCCTGGATCTGTCCGACCGGCACGATGTGCACGCGGTCGGTATCGGAGCGGCCGGCTGGGTCGACGCCGACCGCAACCGCGTCCTGTTCGCGCCTCATCTGTCCTGGCGCAACGAACCGCTGCGCGACCGGCTCTCCGAGCGGCTGTCCGTGCCGGTCCTGGTCGACAACGACGCCAACGCCGCCGCCTGGGCGGAGTGGCGCTTCGGAGCGGGCCGCGGCGAGGACCACCTGGTCATGATCACGCTCGGCACCGGCATCGGCGGCGCGATCCTGGAGGACGGGCAGGTCAAGCGCGGCAAATTCGGTGTCGCGGGCGAGTTCGGGCACATGCAGGTCGTACCCGGCGGACACCGCTGCCCCTGCGGCAACCGTGGCTGCTGGGAGCAGTACAGCTCGGGCAACGCGCTCGTCCGTGAGGCACGCGAGCTCGCGGCGGCCGACTCGCCGGTGGCGTACGGGATCATCGAGCACGTCAAGGGCAACGTGTCCGACATCACCGGCCCGATGATCACCGAGCTGGCCCGCGAGGGCGACGCGATGTGCGTCGAACTCCTCCAGGACATCGGCCAGTGGCTCGGCGTCGGCATCGCCAACCTCGCCGCCGCCCTCGACCCGTCCTGCTTCGTGATCGGCGGCGGTGTGTCGGCCGCCGACGACCTGCTGATCGGCCCCGCGCGCGAGGCGTTCAAACGGCACCTCACCGGCCGCGGCTACCGCCCCGAGGCACGCATCGTCCGCGCCCAGCTCGGCCCCGAGGCCGGTATGGTCGGCGCCGCCGACCTGGCCCGCCTGGTCGCCCGCCGGTTCCGCCGCGCCAAGCGGCGCCGGGTGGAGCGGTACGAGCGCTACGAACGGTACGTGGAGGCCCGCAGAAGGAGCCGGGACAGCGCATGACAGCTTCGCTGCCACGCCAGGCCGTGCTGCCGGACGAGCCGCACCGGCCCGAGGACCCGCGTCACAAGGCCCGCCGCCGGGCCCTCACCCTCCTCATCATCGTGCTGCTCATCGGCGTGCCCGCGGGGTACCTGGCGATCTCCGCCGACCAGAGCCGCAACAGCGGCAAGGAGAAGGAGGAGAAGTACTCCGCGACCGGTCTCACCGTGGGCTGGCCGTCGAAGGTGCAGCGCCGTCTCTACCGAGTGCCCGTCCCGCACCCCGCCGAACAGATCGCCTACTACGAGACCAACAACTGGAAGACGAGCCGCCTCTACGTCCAGTTCCGCACCAGCGCGGCCGGTCTCGACGCCTTCCTCGAAGGGGCCGGTGTCTCGCGCGAGGAGCTGACCAAGGGCCGTGTCACCATCAGCGACCGTGACCAGAAGGTCACCGGCTGGGTGTTCCGACAGCCGGGGCCGTGGTGGGGCCTGGTCCACCAGCAGAAGAACCCGACGCCCACCCAGGACATAGTCGTCAACATGTCCGACCCTTCCTACCCGATGGTGTACGTCGTCTCGCGCACCGTCCCCTGACCCGGCGCCGTGTTTCCTGCCCCTGCGTTTCCTGCCCCTGCGGTCGCCGCGGCGACCGATTGTCAGACCCCGCCCGTAGAGTCGTAGACGTCTGATCCGACACACGGGCGGGAGGTGGCAGAACGTATGAGCGGCACCGTCGCGGTGGCCGGGCGCACGGGGGAGTCCGTCCCGGTGCGGCTCGCCGCCGTCTTCCTGCCCGCGCCCCTGCCGCGCGACGGCCGGATCGCGTTCTGGGACCCCGAGGGCGGCCCGCTGCCGGCTGCGGACGGATCGGCCGACGTGTCGACTGCGGCCGGATCGGCCGACGCGCCCGAGGACACGGCGGCAGGCAACGGCAACACGCCGACAGGCACCGCGGGCACCACCGCAGGCACGGCCCCGGTGGCCGGCCGCCGCACGGCGGTCACCGACCTCATGGTGGTCCGGCGGCACGGCGGAGGCGTGCGCCGCAGGCAGACGCCCGCCCTGTCCCTGCCCCTCGCCGAGGCGCTTCCGCTGCTGATCCGGGCCCGCCGCGACCCGGCCGCCCATCCCGCCACCGCCTGCTGGGGCGCCGCCGCGCTCCACGCGCTGCACCTCACCGCGCGCGGGCGCCTGCTGCCCGGACTGTCGCCCTCCGGTCATGACGCCTGGCGCGCGGGCCCCCTCGACCGCGACGACATCGCCCACCTGCGCGCGGTGGCCGCCGCCCTCCCGCCCGAGGGACACGCCGTACCCCTGCCGGGCCCCGGCCCCCTCCGGCTGCCCGCGCCGGAAGCCCTGATGCGCGCCTTCCTCGACGCGGTCGCCGACACCCTGCCCCGCACCCCGGCCGCACCGCACACCGCCGGGAAGCCCTTCGCCGCGCGCGCACCCCAGTACCTGCCCGGCGCCCACGCCTGGGCGGCCGAGGTCGCCGCCGGTATGGATGCCGGGGTGCGGATCTCGCTCCGCCTTGACCTGTCGGCGTACGACCTGTTCGACGCGGGCGAGGAGGCGCGCCGGGCGGGCGCGGCGATCGTCCAGGTGCACAGCCTCGCCGACCCCACCCTGGTCACGGACACGGCCGCCCTGTGGGCAGGGGAGGCCGACGCGGCGTTCGGAGCACGCGCGCGCGTGGACGCCGCCCTGGCCGTACGGCGCGCCGCGCGCGTCTGGCCGCCGCTGGACCGGCTCGCCGAACAGGACGTCCCCGACGTCCTGGCGCTGTCCGAGGAGGAGGTCGGCGAACTGCTGGGCGTCGCCGCGACACGCCTCGCGGCGGCGGGCGTCGCCGTGCACTGGCCCCGGGACCTGGCGCAGGACCTGAC
Organism: Streptomyces sp. YIM S03343; assembly: GCF_054729195.1. Taxonomy (NCBI): domain Bacteria; kingdom Bacillati; phylum Actinomycetota; class Actinomycetes; order Kitasatosporales; family Streptomycetaceae; genus Streptomyces; species Streptomyces sp. YIM S03343. The sequence goes on along the minus strand of NZ_JBPUKX010000001.1, from coordinate 1,726,347 downwards.
GGCCGCGGCGGTGGTACGGCCGGCGCCGGGCTCCGCGACCGACGGGACCGGCTTCTTCGAGAGCGAGGACCTGCTCCGGTTCCACTGGCAACTGGCCCTCGGCGGCGACCCGCTGACCGAGGCCGAGATGGACACGCTCGCCGAGGCCCACCGCCCCGTCGTCCGGCTGCGCGACCGGTGGGTCCTCGTCGATCCGGCGCTGGTCCGCAAGGCCCGCCGCCGCGATCTGGGCCTGCTCGACCCGGTCGACGCGCTGTCCGTCGCCCTCACCGGCAGCGCCGAGGTCGACGGCGAGACGGTCGAGGCGGTGCCGACCGGCGCCCTGGCCGCTCTGCGCGACCGGCTCACCGCCGGCCTGCGGCCGGCTCAGCCGCCCGCCGGTCTGAAGGCCGTCCTGCGCGACTACCAGCTACGCGGACTGGCCTGGCTCGACCTCATGACCTCCCTCGGCCTCGGCGGCTGCCTCGCCGACGACATGGGGCTCGGCAAGACGGTCACCCTCATCGCCCTGCACCTCCGGCGCGCGCACACGGCGCCCACCCTGGTGATCTGCCCCGCCTCACTGCTGGGCAACTGGCAGCGGGAGATCCTCCGTTTCGCCCCCGAGGTCCCCGTGCGCCGCTTCCACGGCGCCGACCGCACCCTGGACGGCGTCGCCGGCGGCTTCGTCCTCACCACCTACGGCACGATGCGCTCGGCCGCCGCGCTGCTCGCCGGGCAGCGGTGGGGCATGGTCGTCGCCGACGAGGCCCAGCACGTCAAGAACCCGTACTCGGCGACGGCCAGGGCCCTGCGCACGATTCCGGCCCCCGCGCGCGTGGCGCTCACCGGTACGCCCGTCGAGAACAACCTGTCGGAGCTGTGGGCGCTGCTCGACTGGACGACACCCGGACTGCTCGGCCCGTTGAAGTCCTTCCGTGCCCGGCACGCGCGCGCGGTGGAGACCGGCGAGGACCCGGAGGCCGTCGAGCGGCTGGCCCGGCTGGTCCGCCCCTTCCTCCTCCGCCGCAAGAAGTCCGACCCCGGGATCGTGCCCGAGCTGCCGCCCAAGACGGAGACCGACCACCCCGTCCCGCTCACCCGCGAACAGGCGGCGCTCTACGAGGCGGTGGTGCGCGAGTCGATGCTCGCTATCGAGACGGCGGACGGCATCGCACGGCGGGGCCTGGTCCTCAAGCTGCTCGGCGCGCTCAAGCAGATCTGCGACCACCCGGCGCTGTATCTGAAGGAGGAGGCCACCGCGGTCGGCACCGACGGGCCCGCGGCTCGCTCGGGCAAACTCGCCCTGCTGGACGAGCTGCTGGACACCCTCCTCGCTGAGGACGGCTCGGCGCTCGTCTTCACCCAGTACGTCGGCATGGCCCGCCTCATCACGGCGCACCTCGCCGCCCGCGCGATCCCCGTCGACCTGCTGCACGGCGGTACGCCGGTCCCGGAGCGCGAACGCATGGTGGACCGCTTCCAGAGCGGGGCCACTCCGGTCCTGGTGCTGTCCCTGAAGGCCGCGGGCACCGGTCTGAACCTCACCCGCGCGGGGCATGTCGTCCACTTCGACCGCTGGTGGAACCCGGCTGTCGAGGAACAGGCCACCGACCGCGCCTACCGCATCGGCCAGACCCAGCCCGTCCAGGTCCACCGCCTGGTCACCGAGGGCACGGTCGAGGACCGCATCGCCGAGATGCTGGCGTCGAAGAAGGCCCTGTCCGATGCCGTCCTCGGCTCCGGCGAGGCGGCCCTCACCGAACTGGCCGACCGCGAACTGGCCGATCTCGTGTCGCTGCGGAGGCCGTCGTGACGGGGACGGGAGGCCGACCGGCCGGTGAGGAGCACGCGGTGGACTCCGGCGACACGCCGATGCGGGCTGCGCGTCCGTCCGGGGCGGCCGACACGCCGATGCGTGAAGCACGTCCGTCCGGTTCGGCCGACGCGGCACGCCAGGCCCTGCGGGCCGCACGGGGGCGTGGCCGCGGGCCCGCAGCGGGGGAAGCGGCGGATCCGGAGCACCCGTTGGTGCCGGGGCCGACCGGCGGGCCCGAGCAGGGCCGGGACGCGGTGGGCCGGGCGACCGCATCGGCCCGGGCCGACACCGACACACCTCTCGGCGCGCGGGGGCGTGACGGCGCACGGGGCGCAGGGCGGGGTTCGGCCGATGCGGGTGAGGGGTCCGGGCTGGGTCCGGGTGATGGTGCGGCAGGGCGTCCGCCGCGCCCGAGTGAGGCTGAACGGGGTTTCAGGTTCCGGCGAAGTGACGGTGCCCGGGGCGCAGGGCCGGGTTCGGCCGATGCGGGTGAGGGGTCCGGGTTGGGTCCGGGTGATGGTGCGGCAGGGCGTCCGCCGCGTCTGAGTGAGGTCGATCGGGGTTCCCACCTCCAGCGGGATGACGGCGGTCGGGGCTCGGAGCCGAGTTCGCGCGACACCGGCCGGGGCCCGCAGCCGCGCCCCGGCGATGTCGCGCGGGAGGCACTCCGCCGCGCGATCTCCGCGCGCCGTGGGGTGGAGGCGGGAGCCGAACGCGATGCCGGTGCGGCTGCGGATGCCCCACACGTGACCGGTGCTCCCCGGGCGGCGGGGGAACCCCCGACCGAGGGCACCCGCCCCGGACCCGCTCAACGACCCGGAGCGCGCCGCTCCGGTGACGACCGCCGCTCCGGTAACGACCCCCGCCCCGGAGATGTGGCCCGCGAAGCCCTTCGCGCCGCCCGCAGAGAGGCACGGCGCGATCCGCGGCCGGAGGACGAGGGCTCGGAGAAGGACGGGGGAGCGGCGCCGATCATGGGCCCGCGTTCGGCGCGGGCCGCGATACGCGGCGGGGCGAGGACGGCACGCCGCCGGGTGTCGGACGCGGAGGGAACGGGGGTCCCGGACGGCGGGTCGACAGAAGCCCCTGGCACAGGGGCGGGCACGGCGGCCGACCCGCGGTCGAGCGGCACCGTCCCCGCCGCCTCCCGCGGCCGGGCCGCAGGGTCGGCTGCGGAACGCCGAAGCCGTCCCCGCATTCCTGCCGCGCAGGAGACAGCCGGGGAACCGCTCGCGACCGAGGTCCTCACCCCGTCCGGTACCGCGGTGCCTGAAGCCGGTCGCCGACATGGCGACCCCGCGGGCGAGTCGAGTTCGTCCGCCGGACAGTCCGCTGATCTTGCCGAGACGCGCGGAACCAGGCCGACCGCCACTGCTCCTTCCCCGGCCGCCGAAGGCACCGGCGACACCACGTCCGGTGCCGCAGCGCCCGAGGCCGGATCCGGTCACACCGGGCGGTCCGCTGCCCCCGACCGCCTCCACCCGCACGGCACCCCACGCACCCCACCCGCTTCCCCCACCGACCCGACACCTCCCGCCGACACCGCCCTCCCCGTCCCCCGCCTCCCCTCCATGGCCTCCCCCCGCCGTGACGGCGACCTGCGCCGTACCTTCCCCGCCTTCCCGCCCCGTGCGTCGAGGGGCGCCGCCGCCGAGGTCGCCGAGAGCTGGTGGGGGAACGCCTGGATCGAGGCGCTGGAGCAGGGCGCGCTGGACGTCAAACGGCTGGTGCGCGGGCGGGACTACGCGCTGAAGGGGTACGTGGACGCCATCACCGTGACCCCCGGGCTGGTGCTCGCCTATGTGCAGGGCAGCCGTCCGCGCCCGTACCGCGTGCAGCTGGGGTTGCGAACCCTCGACGACACGGACTGGGAGCGCTTCCTGGACACGGCCGCCGACCGGCCCGGGCACATCGCCGCGCTGCTCGACAAGGAGCTGCCCCGGTCCTTGGCCGACTGCGGAGTCCCGCTTCTCCCCGGCCCCGGCGATCTCGAACCGCGCTGCAACTGCCCCGATTCCGGTCACCCTTGCAAGCACGCCGCCGCCCTCTGCTACCAGACCGCGCGTCTGCTGGGCGCCGACCCGTTCGTCCTGCTGCTCCTGCGCGGACGCGGCGAGCGTGCGCTGCTCGACGCGCTGTCCCGCCGTAACGCGGCCCGTGAGGCCCGGGCCGCCCGGGAACACGAACCGGCTGCCCTCCCCGGCGTCCGCGCCTCGGAGGTGCTGGCCGCCACGCGCGAACTCCCGCCGCTGCCGCCGCCGTTGCCCGTACCGGCGCACCCCGGGCAGCCCCCGGCGTACCCGGCGGCTCCGGGCGGACCGGACCCCTTCGCGCTGGATCAGCTCGCGACGGACGCCGCCGCCCGCGCCCACGCCCTGATCGGCACCGGCCGGGACCCGGTGGGGGAGCTGACGCTGTGGCAGGACGCGGTGCGGCTCGCCGCGGCCCGTCCGGGCTCCGGCCTGACCGCCGCCACCCGCGGGCTGTACGCGGCCCTCGCCTCCGCCACCGGCCGCACCACGGCCGACCTCACGTGCGCGGTGGCCGCCTGGCGGCAGGGCGGGCTCGACGGACTCGCCGTGCTGGAGGAGCCCTGGGACCCGCCGGCGGGGCGCTTCGACCGGGCCCGCCCGCTCCTCCTCGCCGCCGACTTCCCGCGCTTCCGCCCCTGGCGCAACCGCCTCACCCACCCCTTGGGCCATGTCCAGCTCCGCCTCGGCCGCGACGGCCTGTGGTACGCCTACGAGTCGGAACCGGGCCGCGACACCTGGTGGCCCCGAGGTACCCCCGACCACGACCCGGTCGGCGCCCTGACCGGCCTCGGGAACGCCACCGACCTGTGAATCCCGCGCACCGTCAGGCCTCTGAATCCCGCGCACCGTCAGGCCGCTGAACCAACCACCAGCTCTATCTCGGCCAGATCAGCCCCGAGCAGTTCTGCGCCCAGATGGACCGGGCGGCGGCGAAGTGACCCTCTCCGGCACATCCGGGGCCGCCTCCCGCAGGCGGCCCGGCGCAATCCGTGCGCGAGCCGACGGCCCACCGTTCCTCATGGCCCTGCCCGCCCTGCTGCTGTTCGCCCTGTTCGCCCTCGTACCGATGGCGATCGTGGTCTACCTCAGCTTCACCCACTGGGACGGCCTGGGAGCCCCCGCCTGGACAGGCTTCGACAACTGGCACACCGCCCTCACCGGCGAGGTCACCCGGCACGCCCTGTGGCTCACGCTCAAGATGATGGTCATCTCCTGGGCGGTGCAGACCCCGCTCGCCCTGCTGCTGGGCGTGTTCGTCGCCGGGAAGCAGCGCTACCGCGCCCTGCTCGCCGTCTTCTACTTCGTCCCGTTGCTGATCTCGACCGCGGCGATCGCCATCATCTTCAAGAACCTGCTTGACCCGAACTTCGGCCTCGGAGCGACGCTCCACCTGCCGCTGCTGGACAACGACTGGCTCGGCGACCCCCAACTCGCCTTCTTCGCCGTCGTGTTCGTCATCTCCTGGCAGTTCCTGCCCTTCCACACCCTGCTCTACCAGGCCGGGGCCCGGCAGATCCCGGCGTCGCTGTACGAGGCCGCGTCGATCGACGGAGCCGGACGGATCAAGCAGTTCTGGCACATCACGCTGCCCCAGCTGCGCTGCACGCTCGTCACGTCCTCCACGCTGATGACCGTCGGCTCCCTCACCTACTTCGACCTGGTGTTCGTGCTCACGGGCGGCGGTCCCGGCTACTCCACCCGCATTCTGCCGCTCGACATGGTGCAGGCCGCCGAGGGACTGCCGGAACAGGCCACCGAGGAACTGCCGAGGCAACCGACCGAGGGACTGCCGACGTCGGCGGAGCAGTGCCACACCATCTGACGGCTTGTACGGGACTCCGGCCTGTGCGCGTGAGACGTCGTGAGATGTGAGAGCGTGCAGGACGTGAGTGACAGCGCGACGAACACCCTGCAGTACCGCTTCGACGGGCCGGAGGAGGCTCCGGTCCTGATCCTGGGCCCGTCCCTCGGGACAACCTGGCACATGTTCGACCGTCAGGTCCCCGAACTGGCCAAGCAATGGCGGGTGTTCCGCTTCGATCTGCCGGGGCACGGCGGCGCCCCCGCGCATCCGGCGTCGTCCGTGCCCGACCTCGCCGCCCGGCTGCTCGCGACCCTCGACGGGCTCGGTGTGGAGCGCTTCGGCTACGCGGGCTGCGCGCTGGGCGGCGCCATCGGGATCGAGCTCGCCCTGCGCCACCCCGAGCGGCTCGCCGCGCTCGCGCTGATCGCCGCGTCACCCCGGTTCGGCACCGCCGACGAGTTCCGGCAGCGCGGAGTGATCGTCCGTACCAACGGGCTCGACCCCATCGCCCGCACCTCGCCCGACCGCTGGTTCACCGACCGGTTCGCCACCGCCCAGCCCGCGATCACCGACTGGGCCGTGCAGATGGTGCGCACCACCGACCCCGGCTGCTACATCGCCGCCTGCGAAGCGCTTGCCACCTTCGACGTCCGGGCCGAACTCCCCGGCGTCGGTGTGCCGACCCTCGCCCTGGTCGGCTCGGACGACCGGGTCACCGGCCCCGCCGAGGCCCGCACGCTCGTCGCCGGGATACCGGACGCCCGGCTCGCCGTCGTACCCGGAGCCTCCCACCTCGTGCCCGTGGAACAGCCCGCCGCCGTCAGCGACCTTCTCGTCCGGCACTTCTCCACGGTCCTTCAGCCCGGCCACGAGACGATGACCACCACCGGGCGGATGCTGGTCCCGGCAGGGGCCGCGAACCGGACCCTCACGGCCGTCGTCGTGCCGACCGTGCCCGGCGGCCCGCCCACAGCGGTTCCCAGCCCTGCCGTGGGGGCCACCGCCTCGGCCGCGTCCACCGCGTTTCCCGCCTCCCCGGCCTCCGCCGCATCCCCCATCTCCACCGCCTCCGCCATGTCCCCGGCCGTCACTCCCATCGCCGAGATCGAGCCCGCCGCGGTGGAACCCCCGCCGCAGGGGCGGCCCGACGCCTACGACACCGGGATCAAGATCCGCCGCGAGGTGCTCGGCGACGCGCATGTCGACCGTGCGCTGAGCCAGGCCGACGAGTTCTCCGAGGAGTTCCAGGACTTCGTCACCCGCTACAGCTGGGGCGAGATCTGGGACCGGCCCGGGCTCGACCGGCGCTCGCGCAGCTGTGTCACCCTCGCCGCGCTGGTCGCGGGCGGACATCTGGAGGAACTCGCAGTGCACACCCGCGCCGCCCTCCGCAACGGCCTGACCCCGGCCGAGATCAAGGAGGTACTGCTCCAGACGGCCGTCTACTGCGGCGTACCCGCCGCGAACAGCGCCTTCCGGGTGGCGCAGCAGGTCGTACGGGAGGAGACCACCCTCGACGACTGACCTCCACCGGGCCGCGCGGCAACCCCCGGTGATCGTCAGCCGGGTGGCCGGAGCACCCGCCTCCCGGTGCCCGCGGCCGGGGAGGCGGGGGGAGGATGGGAGACATGAAGCTCACGAAGAAGACGCACGCCTGTGTCCGCCTGGAGAAGGACGGCCGGACCCTCGTCATCGACCCCGGGATGTTCAGCGAGCAGGACGCCGCCGACGGCGTGGAGGCAATCCTGGTCACCCATGAGCACGCCGACCACTTCGACGAGGCCCGGCTGCGGGCGGCCCTGGAGGCCGACCAGGGCCTTGAGCTCTGGACGCTGCGCTCGGTGGCGGACAAGCTCACGGCGGCCTTCCCCGGCCGGGTGCACACCGTCGGCCACGGCGACACCTTCACGGCCGCGGGCTTCGACATCCAGGTGCACGGCGAGCTGCACGCCGTGATCCACCCGGACATCCCGCGCATCACCAACGTCGGCTATCTCGTCGACGGCGGCCGCGTCTTCCACCCCGGCGACGCGCTCACCGTCCCGGACCGGCCGGTGGAGACGCTGATGCTCCCGGTGATGGCGCCCTGGAACAAGATCGCCGAGGTCATCGAGTACGTCCGCGAGGTGAAGCCGCAGCGCGCCTACGACATCCACGACGCCCTGCTGACCGACCTCGCCCGCCCCATCTACGACAACCAGATCGGCGCCCTCGGCGGTGCCGAGCACCTGCGGCTGACCCCGGGGGCGTCGGCCGACGTCTGAGCAGGTCAGAGGCAGGTCAGGGGGGTTTGCCGCCGGGGCGGGACGGCGTTGTCGTACCCGCCCGGTAGGTTGTGGGGCATGCGCATCGCGACCTGGAACGTGAACTCGATCACCGCCCGTCTGCCGCGGCTGCTGGCCTGGCTGGAGAGCAGCGGCACCGATGTGCTGTGCCTCCAGGAGGCCAAGGTCGCCGAGGACCAGTTCCCGACCGACCAGCTGCGCGAGCTGGGCTACGAGGCGGCGGTCCATGTGACCGGCCGGTGGAACGGGGTGGCGGTGGTCTCCCGGGTCGGTCTGGCCGATGTGGTCAAGGGCCTGCCGGGCGACCCGGGGTACGAGGGCGTCGAGGAGGCCCGCGCGGTCTCGGCGACCTGCGGCCCGGTCCGCGTCTGGTCGGTGTACGTGCCCAACGGCCGCGAGGTGGACCACCCGCACTACGCGTACAAGCTCCAGTGGTTCGAGGCCCTGAGAGCGGCGGTCGCGGGCGACGCGGTCGGTGGCCGCCCGTTCGCCGTCCTCGGCGACTACAACGTGGCGCCGACGGACGACGACGTCTACGACGTGGCCGCCTTCGAGGGCGCCACCCATGTCACCCCCGCCGAGCGCGCCGCCCTGTCCGCGCTGCGCGAGGCGGGCCTGTCCGACGTGGTCCCGCGCCCGCTGAAGTACGACCGGCCGTTCACGTACTGGGACTACCGCCGGCTCGGCTTCCCGAAGAACAACGGTATGCGCATCGACCTGGTGTACGGCAACGAGCCCTTCGCCAAGGCCGTCACCGACGCCTATGTCGACCGGGAGGAGCGCAAGGGCAAGGGCGCCTCGGACCACGCACCGGTGGTCGTCGACCTCGACGTGTAGGTATGAGACGTGCGGGAAGCAAGAGGTGCCCGCGAGAAGGGGAAAGTGCCCGCGCGGAAGTAAGAAGTGCCCGCCAGGAAGTAAGAAGTACCCGCCGCTGAAGTAAGAACTGTCGCGCGCGACACCCCGCGTCCGCCGCACTGTGGTGCGCACCGCGCCGCTGGTGCGACGCTGGGCGCATGAACATCCCCTTCCTGGGCAACAGGCACAAGAACAGCGGTGACACGATGCAGCCCGCGGATCCCGAGGGCGTCGCCGAGCTGCTCTCGGAGTGCGAGCTGCTGCGCGGTCAGGCGTCCCGGGAGGGCGTCGTCCTGGACGATTCGGCGGCCTCGCTGGAGGCGCTCGACCAGCTGCTGCCGCGCTGGCGCGACGACCGCGGGAGCCACGGCGTCCGCGACGAGGAGAGCCTGCTGTGGCTGGGCAACGACGCCGGCCTGTATCTGGGCACCGTCATCGTGCGGACCGTGCCCGGAGCGAGCTGGGATCTGCGGCCCGGCGAGGCGCCCGTCGTACGGCTGCTGTCCGGGCGCGAGTTCGATGTGGTCGAGTCGGGCCAGGAATGGGTGGCGAGCGGCGCCCCCGAGCTCTCCCAGGTCTACGCCGAGGTCGCGGAGGACTAAGAGCCCCGAACAAAATGGGCGCCCGGCTCGCGGCGTCTGGCACGCACTCCCCCAAGCTCTTCGAGCAGGGGGTACCCCCGGCCGCGTTGCCGAAAGGCCCTAGTAGCTCCTCCCCCGAGCTCTCGGCTTCGCTCGAGCAGGGGGGACCCCCATCGAGGGCCTTCCGGCGCCTTGCGATCGCACGTACCAGACGCCGCGAGCTGATCGGACTCCCATTTTGTTCGGGGCTCTGAGCCGGGACCCCGGCTCCGGCGCGGGCGAGGCGGCACGGGCGGTGAGCCGCGACCTAAAGATGACGTAAATACGGCTTATGTCCGGATTGCGGGGAAAGAGTGCGTGTCGCGGCTCAAGTGGCCGCCGGTCTGGATAGTTTGCGGCAACCAGGACCACTGAGCGGGCCCGCCCGGCGGCAGCCGAAGATCACTCCTCGCACGACGGGGCCGACCGTACGACGGGTCGTCCGCGCCGCGGCGAGGAGAAGGTCAGCTGCACGCCGGACGGGTTGGGCTCCCCCTTGCTCCCCCGTGTTCCCCGCGTGAGCGCCCTGGGCGGGCGCATCGCGCGGGCGCCGCCCTATGACGCCCGGTGCGAGCTGCGCTTCCCGTTGGCGGGCGGCGCCGGCAGCGGCTCCTGCGCCGCCCGGGTCACATCGCCGACCACCTCGACCACGTCCGGACCGTACGCCTGCGAGTTGACGACCTTGAGCAGCAGGACGAAGGAGTTCCCGTTGTACTTGCGGAACAGCCGCTCGTGGTGGCGGGCGAGATAGCGCGCCGCCGCGGCGTTGGTGATCGCGCGCTGGCCGCAGAACAGGAAGACCGGCCGTGCCTCGCGCCGCTCACCGGCGGTCAGCCGCGCCAGGATCACATACTCGTCCTTGCCCGGCTCCAGCCGGTAGCGCTCGCTGCCTATCTGGAACGCGCCCCGGTCCGGGCCGGGTTCGGCGTCGACGTTCACCCGGATGCCCGGCAGCAGCGACGCGAGATGCGCCGCCATACGGCGGTTGGAGGCGGGGCCGCCCACGCAGAACTCCGTGCGCTCGCCGAAACCCTGCTGCGCGGCGTCGTGCGCGACGACCTGTGCGTGCGCGTTGCAGTCCTTGATGAGCGCGGCCAGTTCGAGCAGGGCGAACACATCGTGCCGCATCACCGTCAGCTCGGGTCCGCCCGCCTCCCGGTTGACCACGAGGAGTGACTCGGAGTTGTCGGGCAGCCCGAAGAACGCCTGCTTGCGGCGGAGTTTCCGCTGCCACAGATAGGTACGGGCCAGCCAGCCGAGCACGGCGCTGATACCGGCGGCGATCAGGCCCAGAACGATGTTGCGCAGGTCGTCATTCATGGGCGCGCATGCTAGCGGTCCCAGGCGGCTGATACGTACCCGTGTTCGATCTGGACGGTGATGTGTGGTGTTCATATGAAAACCACAGACAAGGGGTGACAACCACTCAGACGGTCTGTCGGCTGCGCAGTGATGCGGTTACGCTGCGCGAACTGTCTCGGGCTGGAGGAGCGGATGCGTCGTCCCGTGGTACGGAAACTGGCGGTCCTGGCGGTCTCGGCCGCCGTCGTGTCGGTGGGGGCAGCGGCCCCGCCGGACTTAGCGGCGCCGACCGGAACCCCCGCGAAAGTCCCGGTCGCCGTCGGCTACGGCGGCGCGGTGGCCAGCGTCGACGCCGACGCCTCCGCCGCCGGGATCGAGGTGCTGAGAAAGGGCGGCAACGCCGTCGACGCCGCCGTCGCCACAGCCGCCGCGCTCGGCGTCACCGAGCCCTACTCGTCCGGCATCGGCGGGGGCGGCTACTTCGTCTACTACGACGCCAAGTCCCGTACGGTGCACACCGTCGACGGCCGTGAGACAGCCCCGCTGACCGCGGGCAGCGACCTCTTCGTGGAGAACGGCAAGGCGCTCGCCTTCGCCGACGCCGTCAGCAGCGGTCTGAGCGTCGGCACCCCGGGCACACCCGCCACCTGGCAGACCGCCCTGGACCGGTGGGGCACCAGACGGCTCGGCACGGTCCTGAAGCCCGCCGAGCGCATCGCCCGCGACGGCTTCACCGTGGACGACACCTTCCGCTCGCAGACCGCCGCCAACGAGACCCGCTTCCGCTACTTCCCCGACACCGCGGCCCTGTTCCTCCCGAACGGGCAACTCCCCGTCGTCGGCTCCACGTTCAAGAACCCCGATCTGGCGCGCACCTACCAGGAACTGGGCCGCGAGGGCGTCCGGGCGATCTACGGCAGCGGCGGCGGCCTCGGCCGGGACATCCTCGACACCGTGGGCGACCCGCCGGTGGACCCGGCCTCGGGCTGGCAGGCCCGCCCCGGCAAGCTGTCCGCCGAGGACCTCGCCGCCTACCGGGCCAAGCTCCAGGCGCCCACGAAGGTCTCGTACCGCGGTCTGGACGTGTACTCCATCGCACCCTCCTCCTCCGGCGGCACGACCGTCGGCGAAGCGCTCAACATCCTGGAGAAGACCGACCTCTCCAAGGCGAGCGAGGCGCAGTATCTGCACCACTTCATCGAGGCGAGCCGGATCGCCTTCGCCGACCGCGGCCGCTGGGTCGGCGACCCCGCCTTCGAGAACGTCCCGGCCAAGGGGCTGCTGTCCCAGAAGTACGCCGACTCACGCGCCTGCCTCATCACCGACGACGCCGTCCTCACCAGCCCCCTCGCGCCCGGCGACCCGGCGAGCCCGGCCCCGTGCGCCACGTCGGGCAAGGCGGCCCCGACGACGTACGAGGGCGAGAACACCACGCATCTCACGGTCGCCGACAAGTGGGGCAACGTCGTCTCCTACACGCTCACCATCGAGCAGACCGGCGGCAGCGCCATCACCGTGCCCGGCCGTGGCTTCCTGCTCAACAACGAGCTGACGGACTTCTCCTTCACCCCGGCCAGCCCCGCCGTGCACGACCCCAACCTGCCGGGCCCCGGCAAGCGGCCCCGGTCGTCGATCTCGCCGACCATCGTGCTCGACCGGCAGCACCGTCCCGTCGTGGCCCTCGGCTCGCCGGGCGGCGCGACCATCATCACCACCGTGCTCCAGACCCTCACCGAGTTCCTCGACCGTCGGCTGCCACTCGTCGACGCCATCGCCGCACCCCGCGCCAGCCAGCGCAACGCGGCACAGACGGAACTCGAACCGGCCCTCTACAACAGCGACTTGAGAGCCAAACTGGAAGCCATCGGGCATTCCTTCAAACTGAACGCCGAGATCGGCGCGGCGACCGGGGTGCAACGCCTCGGTGACGGACGGTGGCTGGCCGCCGCCGAGACGGTACGCCGCGGCGGCGGCTCGGCGATGGTGGTCCACCCGGCGGTGTAGCGCCCGGAGTTCAGTCCTCGGGGAGGGGCGGCTCGGGGAGGGGCGGCTCGGGGAGGGGCGGCTCGCGGAGGGCCGCGTCCTGTGTGCGGAACATGAGCTGCCCGTCCTCGACCTCCACCGTGACCCGGCTGCCCGCGCCGATCCGGCCGTCCAGCAGCAGCCGGGACAGCCGGTTGTCGACCTCCCGCTGGATGGTGCGGCGCAACGGACGGGCGCCGTACTCGGGTTGATGCCCGCGCTCGGCGAGCCAGCCCACAGCCGCTTCGCTGAACTGCACGCCGACGTCCTGCGCGTGCAGCAGCCGCCGGGTCCGCTCCAGCAACAGATCGGTGATCTGCCGCAGTTGACCGGCCGTCAGCCGCCGGAAGACCACGATCTCGTCGATGCGGTTGAGGAACTCGGGCCGGAAGTGCTCGCGCAGCGGCCGCAGGATCCGCTCGCGCCGCACCTCCTCGTCCGCGTCGCTGTCGCCCGTCGCGAAGCCGAGCCCGGCGCCGCGCCGGGTGATCGCATCGGAGCCCAGGTTGCTGGTCATCACGATGACGGTGTTGGTGAAGTCCACCGTGCGGCCCTGCGAGTCGGTGAGCCGTCCGTCGTCGAGCACCTGGAGCAGGATGTTGAAGACGTCCGGGTGCGCCTTCTCCACCTCGTCGAGCAGCAGCAGCGAGTACGGGTACCGGCGCACCGCCTCGGTGAGCTGACCGGCCTCCTCGTGGCCGACATAGCCGGGTGGGGCGCCCACCAGACGGCTGACGGTGTGCCGCTCCTGGTACTCGCTCATGTCGAGCCGGACCATCCGGTCCTCGCTGCCGAACAGCGCCTCGGCGAGCGCACGCGCCAGCTCCGTCTTGCCGACGCCGGTCGGGCCGAGGAACAGGAAGCTGCCGATCGGCCGGTCCGGGCTGGCGAGCCCCGCACGGGAGCGCAGCACCGCCTCCGAGACGGCACGTACCGCCTCGTCCTGCCCGATCACCCGCCGGTGCAGATGCTCCTCCAGGCCCAGCAGCCGCTCCTTCTCCTCCTGGGTGAGGCGGCTGACCGGGATGCCCGTCAGCCGGGACACCACCTCGGCGACGGCCTCCGCCGTGACCTCCAGATGCTGCTCCTCGTCCGACGTGTCGTCCCCGGCGGCCTCGGTGATCCGCTGCTTGAGCTCGCCGATGCGGTCGCGCAGTGCGGTGGCCTGCTCGTACTGCTCGTCGGCGACCGCCTGGTCCTTGTCCAGGGTGAGCTGCTCGACCTCCCGCTCCATGGCCCGTACGTCCGTGCCCTTGGTCCGCGCGCCCAGCCTCACCCGGGCCCCGGCCTGGTCGATCAGGCCGATCGCCTTGTCGGGCAGCCGCCGGTCGGTGAGGTAGCGGTCCGACAGTTCCACCGCCGCGATCAGCGCCTCGTCGGTGTAGCGGACCTGATGGTGGGCCTCGTAGCGGTCGCGCAGGCCGCGCAGGATCTCCACGGTGTCCGCGGTGGACGGCTCCGGCACCAGGATCGGCTGGAAGCGGCGGGCCAGCGCCGCGTCCTTCTCGATCCTGCGGTACTCCTCCAGCGTCGTCGCGCCCACGATGTGCAGCTCGCCGCGGGCCAGGGCGGGCTTGAGGATGTTGCCCGCGTCCAGCGAGCCGCCCTCGCCGCCCCCGCCCGCGCCGACCACGGTGTGCAGCTCGTCGATGAAGACGATCAGCCGGTCGGAGTGGGTGCGGATCTCCTCGACGATCGTGTTGAGCCGCTCCTCGAAGTCGCCCCGGTAGCGGGTACCGGCGACCACGCCGGTCAGATCGAGGGCCACCACCCGCCGCCCGCCGAGGATGTCCGGCACCTCCCCGTCGGCGATCCGCTGGGCCAGCCCCTCCACCACGGCGGTCTTGCCGACCCCCGCGTCGCCGATCAGCACGGGGTTGTTCTTGCCGCGCCGGGACAGCACCTCGACGGTCTGCTCGATCTCCTCCTCCCGGCCGATCACCGGGTCGACACGGCCCTGCCGGGCGAGGTCGGTGAGATCACGGCCGTACTTGTCCAGCGTCGGCGTCCCGGTGGGGCGGCGCGCCTCGGGCCGGGGCGGCAGGGCCTCCGGCGGCTCGGGCGGCAGGGCCGCCTGCTCGAAGCGGGAGCCGTGCAGGATGTGCCCGGCCGCGGAGTCCGGGTTCGCGGCGAGCGCGCTGAGCACATGCTCGGGGCCGATGTAGCCCGCGCCCCCGGACCGGGCCAGCTCGTGCGCGTCCAGCAGGGCGCGCTTGACGGCAGGGGTGAGGGACAGCGTGGTGGGCGGCGGGGTCTCGTCCGGGCGCTGCCGCACGGGGCCCGACCGCTCGTCGATCTGTGTCGCCAGCGAGTCGGGGTCCGCGCCCGCGCGGCTGATCAGGCTCCGGGTGGGCTCCACGGCCAGTGCGGCGCGCAGCAGATGCTGGGTGTCCAGGTCCCGGCTGCCGTGCTCGGCGGCGTATTGGGCGGCGCCGCGCACCAGTTCCCTGGCCGGCTGGCTCAGCAGACGGCCGATGTCGATCTGGCGGGGGCCGGGGCGGGGGCCGCCGAAGAAGCGGGCGAGGAATTCTCCGAAGGGGTCGGGGCCGTAGCCCTGCGGGTCGGTGAAGCCGCTGGTCATGGCGTTCGTTCCGTTCCGTCGACTGCCGGTTCGGTTCGCACGCGGGTACCCGGCCCGTGCCGGGTGCACACCGTTCGGGCCGCCCCGTGCCCGTAGACCACGATGGCACGCCCGGCTGTGGGCGGCATGTCGTGCCGTACCGGTGACCGGGACCGCGGGCCGGTGGCCGGGGCCGGTGGTCGGTGACCGGGCCGGTACGGTCGGGCGGTGCCGTCAGGGGGTCTCCCGTGCCGTGAGGATCCGCGGGCCCGACTCCGTGACGGCGACGGTGTGTTCCGCATGGGCGGCCCGGGAGCCGTCGTCGGTGCGCAGGGTCCAGCCGTCCGGTGCTGTGTGCCAGCCGTCCCGGCCGCTCGCGATCAGCATCGGCTCGATGGCCAGCACCATGCCGTGCCGCAGGGTCATGCCACGGCCCGGACGGCCCTCGTTGGGGACCGGCGGGTCCTCGTGCATACTCCGGCCCACACCGTGCCCCCCGAAGCCGTCCGGGATGCCGTAGCCGGCGGTGCGGCAGACCGTGCCGACCGCGTGGGCGATGTCGCCGATCCGGTTGCCGACGACGGCCGCCGCGATCCCGGCCGCCAGGGCCCGCTCGGCGGTCTCGATCAGCCGCAGGTCCGCCGCGCGCGGGGTGCCGACGGTGAAGCTGATCGCCGAGTCGCCGACCCAGCCGCCGAGTTCGGCGCCGAAGTCGGCGGAGACCAGGTCGCCGTCGCGCAGCCGGTAGCCGGTCGGGATGCCGTGCACGATCGCGTCGTTGACCGAGACGCAGAGCACGGCGGGGTAGGGGACCGGGGCGAACGACGGCCGGTAGCCGAGGAACGGCGAGGTCGCGCCCGCCTCGCGCAGCACCTCCCGTGCCACCGCGTCCAGTTCGAGCAGGGAGACGCCGACGTCAGCGGCCTTCCGTACGGCGGTGAGAGCCCGCCCCACGACCTGTCCCGCCACCTGCATCGCGTCGATCGACGCGTCCGTCTTGAGTTCCACCATGCCAATTACTATACCGGTGGTACCGGTATTTGTTTACCGGTGCCGGGTGGCCGGGAGCGACCGGCGCCGGTGGTCGGTGCCGGAAGTCGGTGCCGGTCTCGGCCGGTATTGGTATACCGGTATTAGAATGTTGGCATGGTCCGCAACCCCCTCACCCCCGAGGAACGCGAACGCGGCGAGCGTCTCGGTCGGCTGCTCCGCGAGGCCCGGGGCGAGCGCAGCATGACGGAGATCGCGGCGAGCGCGGGCATCTCGGCGGAGACGCTGCGCAAGATCGAGACCGGCCGCGCCCCGACCCCCGCCTTCTTCACGGTGGCGGCGCTGGCGCGGGCGCTGGGGCTGTCGATGGACGAACTCGTGGGACGGTGCGCACCGGTGACGGTATGAGCCGAGGCGGCCTCCGGCCGGGTCCTGCGGTGCTGGTCGGGCCGTGTTTCCGGCGTCCGCGTTGGCTGGTTCTGGCGGTTTCTGTGCCGTGATCCTGTGGTGATTGGTGAGGTCCGCGGCGTTTCGTGAGATTCGGGGAGCCTGTGGACCTGGGCATATGTGGCGGGTGTACGTTACGTTCTGGCAGGGAGGGCACACTCTGCGTCCGGTCCGCAAACTCCTTGTAGCCCACTTGTAACGCTACTGGTGTTTGCTACGGAGCGGAGAATTCCGGTCTTGCGGGAGAAAAGCGATGACAGTGGACCAACTCTCGCAGCAAATACGGGAGTTCGCGAACTACCTGGAGGGACTGCTTACGCGGCTCGACCAGGGTGCCGGCTGGTGCGCGGTGTTCTGGCAACGCGATCCGGACGGCATGCGGGCCTGCCTCGGCGGGCGTGAACTGCCGCCCTGGGACGTGGTGGAGTCGCTCCTTCAAGATTTGGCCAACGCCTACGGCCCCGATGTCGCCCTCCAGGAGACGGAGCGCGCCGGGGCCCTGCACAGGGCCGCCGTCACCGCGCACGACAGCCGTCCCGGCGCCCGCGAGGCACTCGTCGAGCGGTTCGACGCGATGGTCCGCGAGCAGCGGACCGCCGCCGAACGACGGGCCGAGCTGGGCCGGATGCTGACCGCCGCCACCACCCGCGAGCAGTCCGACGCCCTCCGTCTCGACCTCGCCTGGGCCAGCGACGACCACGAACGCGCCACGGCCCGCTGCGCCGAACTCCGGGCCCGGCTGCGTGACCTGGACCACCGCACGGGCGGCGACCGGGCCGACGGCGCGCGCGGCGCGATGCCACGCCGGCGTGAGATGCGCGGGGGCGGCCCGGGGGCGGCGGCCTCGCCGGGTTCCGGCGCCACGGCGTCCCCCGCCTCCGGGGGGTCGGCGGTGGCGCGGCGCGACGCCGGTGCCGGTGCCGCGCAGACCGGCGCGGGCGCTCAGTCCGGTGCGATCGACTGGCGTGCCGCGCGACGTGCGGCGGAGGGCTGGTGGGCCGCCGAACTCGACGCGTCCGAGACCGGTGCCGGGCAGGCCACCGGCCCCGCCGCCGTGGACCGGAGCCACGACTTCACGGCCTCCGTCCCCGAATCGGCCGTCCCGCAGCCCGGCACCGACGCTCCTGCCCCCGACACGGCGGACCAGCGCAGGCGCCGCAGGAGCGGTGCCCGCACCGCCGGGCTGCCCGAGCAGCAGACGGCGCCGGAAGCGGCGGCCCCGGCTCCGGCACCGCCCGCCACGGGCCGCGCCGCCCGGGGCCAGCGCGGCGCCCGCTACGCCGGAACCGGAGCACAGCCGACGGTGCCCGCCCCCGGCGCCGTACCCCAGCCGGAGCCCGCCGTACCGCAGCCCGACCCGGGCGTCCCGGAGACGGAGGACACCCGCGCCGTCCGCGAGACGGTCGCCGCCCTGGTGCGGCTGCGCGGCGAAGGCCGCACCGGCGAGGCACACGCCCAGCTGGTGGAGGCCGCGTACTGGCCCGCCGCCCGCTTCCCACTGCTCGCCGACCTGATGGAGCGCGCCGGGCTCACCGCCGACTGGGTGACGCTGCTGTGGGAGGCCGCCTCGCTGCCGGCCGACCTGCTGGTCGCGGCGGCGGACGCGCTGGTCGAGGCCGGGCGGGCCGAGGACGGGCAGCAGATGCTGCGCCAGGGCGTCGCACGGCCGGCCGCGGAGATCGGCGGCGCGGTGCTCGCGCTGGTCGCGGAGGGCCGTGACCGCGAGGTGCGCGAGCTGCTCGACGCCTACGTCCGCGTCCGCACCCCGGAGGAGGCGGCCCGCAGCGCCGAGGCCGACCCCCGCCGCCTGGCCCCCCTCCTCCTGGCCGCGGCCCGAGCCATCTCCGACGAACGCCACTGGGACCTCCTGCACGCACTCCGAGTGGCAGGCCACACCATCTGACCGCCCACCCACCCAGCCTGCGGGCAGTCGTGCTGCTAGGGCGTGTTTCGAAAGTAGCGCCGGCCGCCCGAAGGGCGGGCCCTGCGGCGTCTGGTGCGTGCGATCGCAAGGCGGAGGGTCGCCCTCGTACTGGGCGTACGTGGGCGATCCCGACAACACAGCGAGCGTGCGTGCCAGGCGTCGCAGGGCAGGCGGGACTTTCGAAACACGCCCTAGGGCGGCACGGGTGGGCACAGGGGGTACCCCCTACTCGAAGAGCTTGGGGGAGGCACCCCGTCAGCGCCGGGCTGCGCGACCCGGAGCTGTGACCGGGGCCCCGCCCGGCCCAGCCGCGGCAGTCCGACGTCGCACCCGCGCCCGGCCGCCCGCACTGGCCACCCGCCGTGCCACCCCGCCCCCGCACCGGGTGCGAACGGATCACCCCGCCAGGCGTGCCCGGGGCACCGGGCAAGGCCCCCTGACCAGCCACTCCCGCCGGCCAGGCGCCGCTCACCCACTGGAGTGCGAAACATGATCGACTCCGCGGCTTAACGACGATGGTCTTGGCAAGGCCGTCGCGGGGGCTTACGTTCGTGCCTCTACCGCCTGCGTCTACGGGCGTAGAGGCGCTGGCGTCCCGTCGAAGGAGCAGCTCATGGCCAACGTCGTACGCGCCGCTCTGGTCCAGGCCACCTGGACCGGCGACACCGAGTCCATGGTCGCGAAACACGAGGAGCACGCCCGGGAGGCCGCCCGGCAGGGTGCCCAGGTCATCGGGTTCCAGGAAGTCTTCAACTCGCCCTATTTCTGCCAGGTCCAGGAACCGGAGCACTACCGCTGGGCCGAACCCGTGCCCGACGGGCCGACCGTGAACCGGATGCGGGAACTCGCCCGTGAGCTCGGCATGGTGATCGTGGTCCCGGTCTTCGAGGTGGAGCAGTCCGGCTTCTACTACAACACCGCCGCGGTGATCGACGCCGACGGGAGCTACCTCGGCAAGTACCGCAAGCACCACATCCCGCAGGTCAAGGGCTTCTGGGAGAAGTACTACTTCAAGCCCGGCAATGTGGGCTGGCCGGTCTTCGACACCGCCGTCGGCAAGGTCGGCGTGTACATCTGCTACGACCGCCACTTCCCGGAAGGCTGGCGCCAACTCGGCCTGAACGGCGCCCAGCTGGTCTACAACCCGTCCGCCACCTCACGCGGCCTGTCCGCCTATCTCTGGCAACTGGAGCAGCCCGCCGCCGCCGTCGCCAACGAGTACTTCATCGCCGCCATCAACCGGGTCGGCCAGGAGGAGTACGGCGACAACGACTTCTACGGCACCAGCTACTTCGTCGACCCGCGCGGCCAGTTCGTCGGCGAGACCGCGAGCGACAAGGAGGAGGAACTCGTCGTCCGCGACCTGGACTTCGGTCTCATCGACGAGGTGCGCCGGCAGTGGGCGTTCTACCGCGACCGCCGCCCCGACGCGTACGAGGGGCTGGTCCAGCCGTGAACGAACTGCACGCCCGCCACCGCAACGTCCTGCCCGAGTGGCTCGCGCTCTACTACGACGACCCGCTGGAGCTCACCCACGGCGAGGGCCGCCACGTCTGGGACGCGAGCGGCAAGAAGTACCTCGACTTCTTCGGCGGCATCCTCACCACCATGACCGCGCACGCGCTGCCCGAGGTCACCAAGGCCGTCACCGAGCAGGCCGGGCGGATCATCCACTCCTCCACCCTCTACCTCAACCGGCCGATGGTCGAACTGGCGGAGCGCATCGCCCAGTTGAGCGGCATCCCGGACGCCCGGGTGTTCTTCACCACGTCCGGCACCGAGGCGAACGACACCGCCCTGCTGCTGGCGACGGCGTACCGGCGCAGCAACACCGTCCTCGCGATGCGCAACAGCTACCACGGTCGTTCCTTCAGCGCGGTCGGCATCACCGGCAACCGCGGCTGGTCCCCGACCTCGCTGTCGCCGCTCCAGACCCTCTACGTCCACGGCGGCGTGCGCACCCGGGGCCCGTTCGCCCACCTCGACGACGAGGCGTTCATCGCGGCCTGCGTCGACGACCTCAAGGACCTGCTCGGCCACACCCGTCCGCCTGCCGCCCTGATCGCCGAACCCGTTCAGGGCGTCGGCGGGTTCACCTGCCCGCCGGACGGCCTGTACGCGGCGTTCCGCGACGTGCTGAGCGAGCGCGGCATCCTGTGGATCTCCGACGAGGTGCAGACCGGCTGGGGCCGCACCGGCGAGCACTTCTGGGGCTGGCAGGCGCACGGCCGCAGCGGCCCGCCCGACCTCGTCACCTTCGCCAAGGGCATCGGCAACGGCGCCTCCATCGGCGGTGTGATCGCCCGCGCCGAGATCATGAACTGCCTGGACGCCAACAGCATCTCGACGTTCGGCGGCACCCAGCTCACCATGGCGGCGGGCCTCGCGAACCTGACGTATCTGCTGGACCACGACCTCCAGGGCAACGCCCGCCGGGTCGGCGGCCTGCTCATCGAACGGCTGCGGGCCGTCGCCGCCCAGCTCCCCGGCGTACGGGAGGTGCGCGGGCGCGGGCTGATGATCGGCGTCGAACTGGTCAGGCCCGGCACCGACGAGGCCGACCCGGCCGCGGCCTCCGCCGTGCTGGAGGCGGCACGCGAGGGCGGGCTGCTCCTCGGCAAGGGCGGCGGCCACGACACCAGCGCCCTGCGCATCGCACCGCCGCTGTCCCTGACGGTCGCGGAGGCCGAGGAGGGCGCCGAAATCCTCGAACAGGCGCTGCGGAGCGCGCAGTAGCCGCGAGCACCCCGCCGCGCCCCGCAAGCCGACCAGCCGACCAGCCGGGACGGCGGACCAGCCGGAACGACCGACGACCAGCCGGAACGACCGACGACCAGCCGGAACAGCAGCCGTGCCCGAGCGCGCGACCGCGACCGCGGCCCACACCCCACCGGAAGGAGAGGGAGCATGAGCCGTACCGTCATCCGCGGCGGCCTCGTCATCACCGCGTCCGACGAGATCCACGCCGACATCCTGATCGAGGACGGCCGCGTCGCCGCCCTCGCCGCCGCCGGCACCCCGGCCGCTCAGGCGTTCACAGCGGGCCGGGTCATCGACGCCACCGGGAAGTACGTCGTCCCGGGCGGCGTCGACGTCCACACCCATATGGAGCTGCCGTTCGGCGGCACCTTCGCCTCCGATACCTTCGAGACCGGCACCCGGGCCGCGGCCTGGGGAGGCACGACCACGATCGTCGACTTCGCGGTGCAGAGCGTCGGCCAGTCCCTGCGCGAGGGCCTGGACGCCTGGCACGCCAAGGCCGAGGGCAACTGCGCCGTCGACTACGGCTTCCACATGATCGTCTCCGATGTGAACGAGGACACCCTCAAGGAGATGGATCTGCTCGTGGCGGAGGGCGTGACCTCCTTCAAGCAGTTCATGGCCTACCCGGGTGTCTTCTACAGCGACGACGGCCAGATCCTGCGCGCCATGCAGCGCTCCGCCGACAACGGTGGCCTGATCATGATGCACGCCGAGAACGGCATCGCCATCGACGTCCTGGTCGAACAGGCCCTGGCCCGCGGCGAGACGGACCCCCGCCACCACGGCGAGGTCCGCAAGGCGCTGCTCGAGGCCGAGGCCACCCACCGCGCGATCCGGCTCGCCCAGGTCGCGGGCGCCCCGCTGTACGTGGTGCACGTCTCGGCGACGGAGGCGGTCGCCGAGCTGACCAGGGCGCGCGACGAGGGCCTGAACGTGTTCGGCGAGACCTGCCCGCAGTATCTGTTCCTGTCGACCGACAACCTCGCCGAGCCCGATTTCGAGGGCGCCAAGTATGTGTGCAGCACACCGCTCAGGCCCCGCGAGCACCAGGCCAGGCTGTGGCAGGGGCTGCGCACCAACGACCTCCAGGTGGTCTCCACGGACCACTGCCCCTTCTGCTTCGTGGGCCAGAAGGAGCTGGGCCGGGGCGACTTCTCCAAGATCCCCAACGGGCTGCCCGGCGTGGAGAACCGGATGGACCTGCTCCACCAGGCCGTCCTCGACGGGCACATCGGCCGCCGCCGCTGGATCGAGATCGCCTGCGCCACCCCGGCCCGGATGTTCGGCCTCTACCCGAAGAAGGGCACCATCGCCCCCGGCTCCGACGCCGACATCGTGATCTACGACCCGCACGCCGAGCAGGTGATGTCCGCCGAGACGCACCACATGAACGTCGACTACTCGGCGTACGAAGGCAAACCGGTCACCGGCCGCGTGGAGAGCGTGCTGTCGCGCGGCGAACTCGTCATCACCGAGCGGGAGTACACAGGACGCGCGGGTCACGGCGTCTACACCCCGCGCTCCACCTGTCAGTACCTCAACTAGGAGTGGCGCCCATGGACTTCGGACTCGTCCTGCAGACCGACCCGCCGGCATCCCAGGTCGTCAGCCTGATGAAGCGTGCCGAGCGCAACGGCTTCACCCACGGCTGGACCTTCGACTCGGCCGTGCTGTGGCAGGAACCGTTCGTGATCTACAGTCAGATCCTCGCGAACACCCAGAAGCTGAAGGTCGGGACGATGGTCACCAACCCCGGCACCCGCACCTGGGAGGTCACCGCGTCGACCTTTGCCACCCTCAACGACATGTTCGGCAACCGCACCGTCTGCGGCATCGGCCGGGGCGACTCCGCGATGCGCGTCGCGGGCCGCAAGCCCAACACGCTCGCCCGGATCAGTGCCGCCATGAAGGTCATCCGCGCGCTGGGCCGCGGCGACGAGGCCGACCTCGGCGGTACGGTCGTACGCTTCCCGTGGATCAAGGAGGGCGCCGAACTCCCCGTCTGGATGGCCGCGTACGGCCCCAAGGCCCTGAAGATGACCGGTGAGGAGGCCGACGGCTTCATCCTCCAACTGTCCGACCTCTATCTGACCGAGTACATGGTCACGGCGGTGAAGGAAGCCGCGGCGGCAGCCGGCCGCGACCCGTCCGAGGTGACCATCTGTGTCGCCGCCCCGGCGTACGTCACCGAGGACGACTCGCCCGCCGCCCTCGCCCACGCCCGCGAACAGTGCCGCTGGTTCGGCGGCATGGTGGGCAACCATGTCGCCGATCTGGTCTCCCGGTACGGCGAACACTCCGCGCAGGTGCCCGACGAACTCACCGCCTACATCAAGTCCCGCCAGAGCTACGACTACTCGCACCACGGACGCAGCGGCAACCCGGACACCGAGTTCGTGCCCGACGAGATCGTCGACCGCTTCTGCGTCATCGGACCCGTCGAGACGCACATCGAGAAGCTGAACGCCCTGCGCGAACTCGGTGTCGACCAGTTCGCGATCTACGACATGCACGATGCCCGGGAAGCCGTCATCGACGCCTACGGGACACGGATCATCCCGGCCGTCAACAGCACCGGCTGAGCTGCCACTTCGCGCCCACCCCCGGCAACAACCGCTCCAGGAACAGCGCTTCGTGTGACTTCGGGCAATTCTGAGACTGTCCCCCCGGCGACGCCCGCACGGCCTCTCTCCCCGGCCCCACCTCACCGATAGGCCTGCCCATGACCGAAACCGCTCCCACGGCCATAGCCCCGCCCTCTCAAGTCACCCTCCCCGACGGACGCGTGGAGCTCGCCCCGGGCGCCGAGCAGCCGAGCGGTCCGTACGCCAACGCGGACCTGCTGCCGGTGCCCGTCGAGAAGCGGACCTGGACCACGTACAACTTCACCGCGCTGTGGGTCGGCATGGCCCACAACACGGCGTCCTGGACGCTCGCCTCCGGGCTCATCGCCGTCGGCATGGACTGGAAGCAGGCGGTGTTCACCATCGCCCTGGCCAATGTGATCGTCCTGGTCCCGATGCTGCTCACCGGGCACGCGGGACCCAAGTACGGCATTCCCTTCCCGGTCTTCGCCCGCGCGTCCTTCGGTATCCGCGGCGCCAACCTCCCCGCTGTCGTACGGGCGTTGGTGGCGTGCGGCTGGTTCGGTATCCAGACCTGGATCGGCGGCGAGGCCATCTACTTCCTCGCCGGGAAGCTCATCGGCGACGGCTGGGCGAACGCCACCGAGATCGGCGGGCACGCCTGGACCATGTGGCTGTCGTTCGCGATCTTCTGGGTGATCCAGGTCGCCGTCATCTACCGGGGCATGGACACCATCCGCCGCTTCGAGAACTGGGCGGCGCCCTTCGTGCTCGTCGGCGCCTTCGCGATGCTCTGGTGGATGAGCGGCAAGGCCGGGGGCCTCGGCCCGCTGTTCGACCAGCCCTCCCGGCTCGGCTGGGGCGCCGACTTCTGGAGGCTGTTCGCGCCCTCCCTGATGGGCATGATCGGCTTCTGGTCGACGCTGTCCCTCAACATCCCCGACTTCACCCGCTACGGGAAGAGCCAGAAGGCGCAGACCTGGGGCCAGGCGCTCGGACTGCCCACCACCATGTCCCTGTTCGCCTTCCTCTCGGTGCTCGTCACCTCCGGCTCACAGGCCGTGTACGGCAAGCCGATCTGGGACCCGGTGCAACTCGCCGCCCAGACCGACAACGTGGTCGGCCTGCTCTACGCCCTGGTGACCGTGCTGGTGGCGACCCTCTCCGTCAACATCGCGGCCAACCTGGTCTCCCCGGCGTTCGACTTCTCCAACATCGCGCCCAGGAGGATCAGTTTCCGCACCGGGGCGCTCATCACGTGTGTGCTCGGCGTGCTGATCTTCCCGTGGAAGCTGTACTCCGACCCGCAGGGCTACATCTTCACCTGGCTCGGTCTGGTCGGCGGGCTGCTCGGCACGGTCGCCGGTATCCTCATCGCCGACTACTGGATCCTGCGCCGCGGCCGGCTCGACCTCACCGACCTGTACCGCGGCGGCGGCCGGTACTGGTACGAGAGCGGCTGGAACTGGCGGGCGGTCGTCGCCTTCGCCACGGGCGGCGTGCTCGCCGTCGGCGGCGCCGACCTCCACCCGCTGATCGACGGCCGCCCCCTTCCCGCGCTGTCCTCCCTCGCCGACTACGGCTGGGCGGTGGGCCTGGGCACCTCGGCGGCGGTGTACGTGGCGCTGATGCTGCTCACCGGCAGGAGACCGCAGCCGACACAGGCCTGACAGGTAGTCCCCACAGCCCCCGGGATCCCGGAGGACGGTCAGCTCTTCTGGCCGTCCTCCAGCGCCGCCACCGCTTCCTTCGCGGCCTTGATGGCGCCCTTGTTGATGACGTCCGTGTCCGGAGCCTTCTTCGACTCGAAGTCGCTGCCGTTGTAGGTGACCGTGACCAGCGCGTTCGACACCTGAGCGATCACCACGCCCTCACGAGTCTGCTGCTTCGACTCGGTCGTGAGGTTCACCACCGAGTACCCCGCGCTTCCGAGCCCCGGCACCGCCCCGCCGCCGCTGCGCTCGGCGATGCGGTCCTTGTACTCCTTCTGCGCCGCCGCGTCCGAGGCGGTGATCTCGTAGGAGACGTCGAGCCACCGGTAGTTGTACCCCTTGAGTGCGTTCCACGAGCAGGTGCGCCGCACCGTGGTGTCCGTCGAGGGGATCTCCTTCCCGGCCGTCTTGGCGCCCGGCACCAGCGACTTGACCGTGCCGGTGGTGATGCCGGTGCACGGCGCGGGCGCGGAAGCGTAGGTCTTGGTGACCGTCGTGGTCGAGGGAGCGGTGGCACTCTGCTTCTGCGTCGCGGTCTGCCCCCCGGAATCGGACGTGTGGTCCGGCGTCGCCGACGCGGCGAACGGACCGGACGCCAGCGCCCAGCCGGCCGAGGCGAGCACGACGACCGGAGCGATGCGCGCGGTCAGAGCGAGCGGCAAAGGAAGATCACGCACGGGCGCACTTCTCGTGGGGGACGGTGTGCGGAACGGGTCCGCACCGCGGACGGGACGCCAGTGTCACATGAGTTCACATGAGGCGGAAAGTGGGAACGAATTCTGTCTCTCTGTGTGCTCAAACAGACACCGTGAACGGCGGCCGCATGGGTGATGTATCCGTATATGTCCGGCGGTCGGTGTTCTTCGTGCGACGGCGCGACCGCCCGACGGCTCCTCGGCGAGCGCAACCGCGTGGTGCGTCCGTCCCCGGAGCTGTCAGGTCCCCGGTGCGGGACGGACGGTGAGCAACTGCTCGGCCCGGCCGACCGGCCCGTCTATGTCGTGCAGGACCGTACTGTGAGTCCTTGCTCGGCCGCGGGGCGGCCCGCTTCGGACCTTGGCTGCACAGGCAGCTCCGTCCGCGTGAGAAAGTGCACATGGCAACCAAGTGCACCAGGCAACCAGCGGACCCCCAGGTCTCTGACCTGGCGGCTAGTTGCGTACCGTGCGGCATGTGGAAGTGACAGGAGCCGTCAGGCGTCGCTTTTGAGACCCGGATTATCGATTTCAGGCCGAAATGGATTCCGGGCTTTACAGATGCAGTCACCAATGATCGACACTGAGCCGGAGGAAGGAAATCCGATTTACTCGGTGGTGCGGCTGAGTACCCCGCTCACGTTGAGGACCTCGTGGCATTCCTGCGCCTGCTGGCCCGTGGCCGGTGTACCGGGCTTCGCGCAGGTCACGTTGACGGTCACCGTGTCGTTCTCGGGGATCTTGATGGGGGTGACCCAGTGGTAGTCCTGGTTGCGGAACGTCTCCAGAGCGATGGTGGTGATCTTGCGATCGCCGAAGGTGATCGTCATCACTCCTTCGTCGCCCTGGAAGTTGGCGACGACGATGTCCGTGACCCCGAAGATGCTGTTCTCGGGCACCTTGTAGGTACCGGTCTTGGTCTGCCCGGTGCCCGTCTTCAGGTCGATGGTCGCCGAGCTCTGCTGACCGGCGCCGGCCGCGGTGCCGCTGCCGGCCGAGGAGCCGCCGCCCCCGCCCGATCCGGTCGCCGCCCCCGACTCCTGGCCGGCACCCGGCTGGTTGTCCGCGCCGGTGCCGGGGGACTGTCCGCCTGGTTGGTCCCCCGCCGGCGTGGGACGCGGCTGGACCGCCTTGGTGGCCGCCTCCTTGGCGGCGCTGCGCACCGCGGGACGGACCAGCGCGAACCAGGCGAGCAACAGCGCGAGCAACGCGGCGAGCACCGCGAGCAGCCACTTCGGGAAGATCGGTATCTGGACGAACTCCGCGTCCAGCGGCGGCCGGACGACGGGCTCGTCCCAGCGGGCCTCCGCCGTCTCCTCCTGCTGGCCGGTCTCACGGGTGTCCACCGTGAACGGCCACACCACGGGGTTGCCGAACCACACCGGCTTGGCGGTACGGACCCTCAGCCGGACCTCCGTCGACTCCCCGGGCTCCAGCTTCGGCTCCGCCGGGGCGAAGGCGAACCCCAGCTCCTCGCCGGCCTGGCCGGGAGCGAAGCGCACCTGAACCGGGGTGTTGCCCTGGTTGCGCACGGACAGCAGATAGCGGCCGCGCAGCCAGCCACGCCGGCGGCGCGGGGCGAGCTCGGCCTGGAGCTCGTGGAACTCCCCGACGTGCACGATGGTTTCGAGGATCTTGACCGACTCGGGGTGCTCGTTCGGCAGGACCCGTACGCCGAGGGGCATCTCGCCGGCCCGGATCTCCGGCGAGCGCGGCGGCGCCAGACGGAGCGTCACCGTCTCCGAGGTGCCGGGGTAGAGGGAGACGCGCTCGGGTTCCACGGTGGTCCAGGCCGCGCAATCGCCGATGACCTCCAGGTCGTACGCTTCGACGATGTCGCTGTAGTTGCGCACGGTCAGGCTGGTGGTGGCGATGTCACCCGGCGTCACCGTCACGGCCGGAATGTCGAGGCCGGGCGCACTAGGACCGGAAGAGGCTGCGGAATGCGTCACTCTCCCACCGTAAGAGGGTGCCCGGGAGGCCGGGGAGGAACGGGAGGGCAAGGCGCGGGCAGTAATGCTGCCCGGCAAGCCAATATCAACTCCCTTGTAACAGGGGGCTCTTGATGTGGCGAGCCGCCTCGCGTGCACCACCGGCCCCATGGTCGCCTCGCACCCTGCCACCCAATCCCCCCACCGACTCATGAAAACAGGTACCCATGCTGCGCGCAGAAGAGAACGGGCCTGTCATGTCCGACACCACGAGACGTGATCTCGTTCGGGCCGGCTCGGTCCACCGCACCTCTCACTCCGATCGCCCGACCCGGGTGACCGTGGCCGTCTACGCGGCCGACCCGGTGCTGCGGGTCGGCGTCGTCCAGCAACTGCGTCAACGCCCGGAGGCCGAACTGGTCGACGACGCGGACGCGGAGCGGGCCCAGGTCTCGCTGGTGGTCGTGGACGTCCTCGACGACGACGTGGCCGTTCTGCTGAACCGGCTGCGGTACAACCACGCCACCCGCACCGGCCTGGTGATAGGCACCCTCGGGGCTGGCGGGCTGCAACGCGTCATCGAGTGCGGTGTGTCGGCGGTGCTGCGCCGCGCCGAGGCCGATCAGGACCAGCTCGTGCGGCTGGTCCTGGCGACGGCCAACGGTGAGGGGGTGCTGCCCGGCGATCTGCTCGGCGAACTGCTCAGCCACGTCGGCAGTCTCCGGCGCTCGGCGCTCGACCCCGGGGCCCTGTCCCTGTCCACGCTCACCACGCGCGAGGCGGACATGCTGCGTCTGGTGTCGGAGGGCCTGGACACTGCGGAGATCGCCCGCAAGACCTCGTACTCCGAAAGGACCGTCAAGAACGTCCTGCACGAGATCATCACGCGACTCCAACTGCGCAACCGGGCCCACGCGGTGGGCTACGCACTGCGCAACGGGCTGATCTGACAGGCCGGTTCGACGCACCGCCCGGCGACGGCGGGGAAGGCGGCGCTGCCCGAAAGCACACCGCGTGCTTCCCCCGGGTGCGGCCCCACCGCTCTGCCGCCCCGCACGCGGCCGGTGCAGGGTGGCGGGGGCACATCCAGATGCCGCACCAGACTGCGAAGGGGACCGTGATGGAAACCGCTGGCCCCGGCGGGCGGTACCGCCTGGGGAGACTCGGCACCTCGCTCCTGTTGCTGATCCCCCTGCTCGGGGTGACAGCGGCGGCCGGGCCGGGCGGTGCCGAGCCCGCGGCGGCTGCCGACGCCGCGGAAACCCGGATCGCGTACGCGGGCACCGGCCACCGCAGCCTCGGTGAGGTCGCTTCCACCACCTCCAGCACCCCGCTGTTCGGTGACGGCCCGGTCCACTACGACACGCAGCCGTCCGCCCTCGGCGACCAGATGGTCTTCGCCGGCCGACGCGACGAGAAGGACCCGCAGATCTATCTGCGGGCCGCCGACGGTTCGGTACGACGGCTCACCAGTGGCATGGACGCGGCGCACCCTCAACTGACCCCCGACAGCAGGTCGGTGGTGTTCGACGCGGCCGAGTCCGCAGGACCGGGCGGCGGGACCCAGCGCGACCTGTGGCTGGTGCGCACCGACGGCACCGGCCTGACCCGGCTGACCGACACGTCCGCGAGCGAGGAGGACCCGACGGTCTCCCCCGACGGGCAGCGCATCGCGTATGCGAGTGACAGTGACCCGCTGGTCGGCCAACAGATCTACATACGGGCCCTGAGCGGCGGCACCGCCGCCCGGGTCACCGACCCCGCCGACGGCACGGCCTCCGAGCCGGCCTGGAACCCGGTCGACGACGACGTGAACCGCGACTGGATCGCGTACACCGCCACCACGACGGTCGACGGGCGGTCCGTGCCCCGGCTGCGGATCACGAACGGGACCGCCGACGAGCCGTTGCTCAGGGGCGCACGGGCAACCTGGCGGGCCCACGGGGCAGCATGGCTGCCCGATGGGGACGGTGTGCTGTTCCTGAGCCCCGAGATCACCTGTCAGTGCGAGGGCGACTGGGACCACGTGTTCCGTTCGACCGCCCACTCCGAGCAGGTCCCCTTGCTGGTGCTCAACGAGGACCGGGACGTGCTGTCGCCCACCTGGCTCGGCTCCATGGACGGCGGCGGGGCGGTGGTGGAGCGCACCTCGGCCACCGGCCCGCACGTGGTGACCCTCCAGGACATTCGGATGGACGGCTCCGACCCACGCGACCTGGGGCTGACGATCCTCAACGAGGATCCCGCGGCCGACACCAACACCGACCCCGCCAAGGACCCGCTGTTCCAGCCCGCGGCCGGCTACGACCCGTGGACCGAGCGGCAGAACTACACACCCGACGGCCGCCGGATCGTCCTCACCCGCTTCGAGGACAGCGCCGACGGCGGGCGGATCGAGCGGATCTGGATGGCGGACGCCGACGGCTCCAACGCGGCCCCCCTGCCGCTGGCGGGACGCGGGGCGAAGGACTGGGACACCGACCCGACGTTCTCCCCGGACGGCAAGTTCCTCGCCTTCACCCGGACTTCGCCGGGCGGCCTGGGGCAGCCGAGCCGCATTCTCATCGCGGACGCGGCCACCGGTGCGATCACCGGGCAGATCACTCCGCCCGCCGGGCAGCTCCAGGGCCAGGATGCCCAGCCCGCCTGGTCCTCCGACGGCACAACCCTGGCCTTCACCCGCAACATGGAGATCAACGGGGGCGGCGGCAACAAGCACATCTGGACCGTGCCCGTGAACAACCTGTCCCAGCAGCGCGACCTGAGCGCCACGATCTGCCCGGGCGACTGCCAGGTCATCGACGACAGCCCGGCGTTCTCCCCGGACGGTCTCAGCATCGCCTTCAACCGCAAGAACGGCGCCGGCCGGATCGACGAGCAGAACGGCATCCTCCTGACCTCGCTGTCGGGCGACGATTGCCAGGTGCTGCTGCCCCCCGCCGCCCGCGACGTGCCCGGCGCCTGTGGCCGGGAACTGCCGGAGAACACCGGCCCGTTCCAGCCACGGGACGCCGCCTGGACGGCCGACGGCAAGGGGCTGGTGATCAGCGCCCGCCCCAGCCGCGCGGTCAGAACCCCCGAGAAACTCAAGCTCCTGGACATCGCGTCCGGCAAGCTCACGAAGCTCACGACAGATCTCCCGGGCCGGCAGAAGGAACCCAGCGTCCAGCAGTCCGTGGACCTCGCCGTCAAGGCGCCCGGCACCGCCCCCGAGGTCACCGTCGGCGACTCCACCACGGTCCGCGTCGACGTCGTCAACAACGGCCCCGCCGCCTCGCCCGGCACCCGCCTGACCGTCGCCCCGCCGACCGGCGTACAGGTCACCGGGATCAGCTGGTCCGGCGGCACCTGCGACGCGTCCTCGCTCCAGTGCGACCTGGGTGTGGTGGAACCCGGCACCACCGTGCCGGTGGACGTCACGCTCACCGGAGTCACCCCCGGCGACGCGCCGGTCGACTGGTCGGTCACCGGCGCGGTCCTGGATCCGCGGCCCAGCGACAACGCGAGCCGGACCGTGGTGCCGGTGCGCGAGGCCACGCCGCCCCCGACTCCTACGCCTACCCCCACGCCGACTCCTACGCCGACCCCGACTCCCACCCCTACTCCCACGCCGACCCCGGCTCACACCGCGCCGCCCACCGTGCCCCCGGAGCCCGCGGAGCCGAAGGCCGGTCCCGGTGTACGGGTCACGGCCCAGCCGAACCCCGGCTACGTCGGCGGGCGCGTCGTGGTGACGTACACCGTCCGCAACGGCCGCAACGCGCTGGCCACCGGGCTGCGGCTGCGGATCGGCCTGCCCACCGGCATCCCCGACAGCGGGCCGCCGGCGGGCTGCGACCAGAGCTGGGTGTGCGCGCTGCCCGACCTCACGCCGGGCGCGAGCACCGTCGTACGGGTCGTGCTCAGCCCGAAGAAGGCGATGACCGGCCAGGTCACCGGCGTGCTCACCACCACCGGCACGGACGCGAACAAGAACGACAACTCGGCCAAGGAGCGGCTGCGCATCCTCCAGCCGCGCATCGTCGCGGTGCCGGACATCGGCAAGCCCGGCTTCGTCACCTCCGTGCGCGGCAGGGACTTCCCGCCGGGAGTGCCGGTTCGGTTCACGTGGAAGCCGGGGATCACCGCGGCGGCCGCGCCGACGATCCCGCTGCCCGACGGCACGTTCATCGGGCAGCTGCTCATCCTCGCCAAGGACCAGACCGGGCCGCGCACCATCACGGCCGGCGGCCCCGGATTCTCCCCGGTGAAGACCGACTTCCTGGTCGTCAACGGTAGTGTGCAGCCGCCGGACGAGGTGACCCGCCGGTGATCCACGAGGTCGACGAGGGCTTGCGGCGGCTGCTCGCCGAGAGCGGTCTGGAGGCGTCGGGCGTCGAGGTGGTCTTCGACGCCCCCACCCGGGACTGGGCGGCCCGCCGCAGTGCCCCGACGGTCTGCGTCTTCCTGTATGACATCCGCGAGGACGCCCTTCGGCGCGGTACCGGCGCCGGGGAGGTGTACGACGAGGACGGGCACCTCGTCGCACGGCGCTCCCCGCCGCGCTGGTTCCAGCTGACGTACCTGGTCACGGCGTGGGCGAGTCGCCCGCAGGACGAGCACCGGCTGTTGTCCGAGGTGCTCGGCTGTCTGGTGGCCCACGACACGCTGCCCGGGGAGCTGCTCACCGGCTCGCTCGCCGAACTCGGCCTGACCGTGGGCCTGGAGACCGCCGGGGCGGGGATGGACGCACCCGCCGCCGCGGACGTCTGGTCGGCGCTCGGCGGGGAGATGAAGGCGTCCCTCGGGATCCGGGTGCGGGCCCCGCTCGCCGGTGTGACCAGGGCCTCCGCGCCGCCCGTCACCGAGGGCCTCGTCGTGCGCTCCGCCGCCGCACGCGAGGGTGAGGAGGCGAGCCCGGGACGCCGGCTGCGCTACACGGAGGTCACCGACCCCGGCCGCGACGGCTTCACCGGCCCGCGTGAACGCCCGCCGGCTCCGGCTCGACGGCGCCGCAGGGGAGACCGCCAGCCGTGACGCACACCGTGGAGCCTGGGATCGACGACGGACTTGACGTGAGAGACCTCGGACTTGACATGAGAGGGGACGGCGGGGCCGGAGGGGAGCCCGAGGCGGACGGTGCCGTGCCGCCGTCGGGCGGCGGGGCTGAGGCCGATGGTGCCGTGCCGTCGGCCGGCCGGGCCGGCGCCGGTGCCGTCTCCGTCGGCGTGGATCCCCTGTGGGACAGGCTCGGTGCCGTCGAGGCGCGGGTTCGGGAGGCCGTGGCGGTGCGGCGGGCCGCCGACCCCGATCCGGACGACCCCTACCGGGGGCAGTACCTCACTCCGGAGGCCGTGGCGCGGATCCTGGAGGAACCGGGCGGGCTCGGTCTGCCCGCCCAGGGGCCCTGGCAGCCGCCGGCCGGGTCCGTTCTCGACGGACTCGCGCGGCGGTTCGGGCTGTCCTCGCTCGACCTGGACCTGCTGCTGGTGGCGATGGCGCCCGACCTGGACGCGCGGTTCGAGCGGCTCTACGGGTATCTCAACGACGACCTGACACGCCGTCGGCCCACGGTCGGGCTCGCGCTGGAGCTCTGCGGGCTCGGCGGCGCCTCGCCCGCCCGGTTCCGCCTCGACCCCGAAGCGCCGCTGATCGCGCACGGTCTGCTGGAGGTCACCGAACCGGAACGGCCGCCGCTGTCCCGCGTCCTGGTCGTCCCCGACCGGGTCACCGCGCACCTCCTGGACGGTACGCGGCCCGACGCCCGGCTCACCGGCGTGCTCGGTGAGGTCCGGAAGGACCCGACCGCCGAGGCCGCGGACGTCCACCGCGCGGCTGCCGCGGCCGGCACCGGCGTCGGTCTCGTCCATCTGCGCAGCCGGGGCGGTGACGCCGAGGGGCTGGCCACCGCTGCCCTGCACGCGGCCGGCCGCAGCCCGCTCGTCCTGGACGCGGTGGCGCTCGCCCGGCGCTCGGCCGACGTGCCGGCGCTCGCCCGGGTGATCGCCCTCGAAGCCCGGCTGACCGGTGCCGGTGTGGTCCTCGGTCCGCTGACGGCACTGCCCGGCGAACCCGCCGAACGGGCCCGTACGCTCTCGTCGTTGTGCGCCGCACTACGGGGTATCCCCCTTTTCACCCACAGCACGATCGGCTGGGACCCGGCATGGGCGGCCGACACCCCCGTCGTCCTGAACGTGCCGGCACCCTCCCCCGAACGACAGGCCACGCGCTGGCGGCACGCTCTCACCCGGGCGGCCGGTGGCGTCGACGGGTTCGCCCAGGCGGCCGGTGAGGCCGGGGGCCCCGGCAGGGCCGCCCGTCTCGTCGACCCGGCCGCTGACGTCGAGGCGCTCGCCCAGGCCGTCGCCGCGCATCGGCTGGACTCCGGGCAGTTGCGGCGAGCGGCCGACGCGGCGGTGCGGATGGCCGCCCTCGAAGGACGGCAGGTGGGTCCCGACGATCTGCGGACCGCCGTACGAGCGCAGAACGGCGCGGGGCTGGACCGGCTCGCCCGTCGTGTGGAGCCGGGTGTCGGCTGGGACGACCTGGTGCTGCCGCCGGCCACCCACCGCCGGCTGCGTGAACTCGCGCTGCGCGCCCGCCACCGGGAGCAGGTGCTCGGGCAGTGGGGGATGCGGCCCGGCGGCGGTCGCGGCCGCGGTGTCATCGCGCTGTTCGCCGGCGAGTCGGGCACCGGCAAGACCATGTCCGCCGAGGTCGTTGCCGCGGACCTCGGCATGGACCTGTACGTGGTGGACCTGTCCACGGTCGTCGACAAGTACATCGGGGAGACCGAGAAGAACCTGGAACGGATCTTCACCGGCGCGTCGGCGGTCAACGCGGTGCTGCTCTTCGACGAGGCCGACGCGATCTTCGGCAAGCGCTCGGAGGTGAAGGACGCCCACGACCGGCACGCCAACATCGAGTCGGCGTATCTGCTCCAGCGCATGGAGTCGTTCGACGGGATCGCGGTGCTGACCACCAACCTGCGGGCCAACCTGGACGAGGCGTTCACCCGCCGCCTGGACGTGGTGGCGGACTTCCCGATGCCCGACACCGGCCAGCGCCTCGCCCTGTGGGACCGGTGCCTGGGCGACCGGCTGCCCCGCGACGACGACCTGGACCTCGCCTTCTGCGCCGACCGCTTCGAACTGGCCGGCGGCTCGATCCGGGCCTGCGCGGTCACCGCGGCCTACCTGGCGGCCGAGTCCGGCGAACCGCTCACCATGCGGCAGGCGGTCACCGCGGTCGCCCAGGAGTACCGCAAGCTCGGCCGCCTGGTCCTGGAGAGCGAGTTCGGGCCGTACCTGGCGGAGGCCACCGGCGCCTGAGGCCGGTGGCCTCCTGCCGTCCCGTCAGGACTTGACCCGCATCGTGGCGTTGCTGAGATCCACGCTGTTGGGCAGCATCGCCTGCGGACGCAGGAGGTCCTTGAGGAGGAACTTCATCAGTTCCGCGCCGGACATACTCTTCAGCTGGTTCGCCAACGCGGGATTGGCGTCCTCCATCCGCATGATCTCCAGCACCGCGCGGTCCACCAGGCCGGGAATGATGTCCCTGCCCCTCAGGGTGTTGGAGCGGATCCGCTCCTTGTACCCCTTCTCCTTCCGGTGGCCGGCGCCGTAGGTCATCGTGCTGAACTCGTCCGCCGCGACCTCGCTCTTGACGACGGGGAGCAGGCTGGCCCGCTCCGGGTCCGTCTCCTGCGCCTTGGCCTGCATGACGAGCTCCATCATGTCGAGGTCCGGCTTGGTCAGCCCGCGGTCGAATTCCCGCACGGGCCGGGAGAACTTCTTGGGCATCTTGTCCATGCGGGTGGGCAGTTCACTCTTGAAGGCCGTGGGGTCTTCGGGGTCGGCCTTGATCACCGGATACTCACGCTGGGCGAAGTCGCTCAGCATGAGCCAGCCCTGGGACTCCAGGGGCGAGTCCGCGAGCGGGATCTCGAACCGGACCTTTCCGAACCGGGTGTCGCGGAACTCGCTGCCCGGCGCCTCCAGGAAGAAGAAGACGAAGCCCTCGTTCGCCAGGACGTGTGCGTCGTAGCCCTCGGAGTTGTTGGCCGCGTCGGGGTCGTCCTTCAGCAGCTCCGTCTTCGACTTGATCTGGTTCGCCTGCGACAGCAGGTCGGCCCGGGCCTCGTCCTTGGTGTAGTGGCACAGCACGCTCTGCCGCAATGCAGCTGTCAGGTTCCGCTCGACGCCGCTCACCCAGTCTTTGCGCCCGCGGGTACTGATCTCGTTGGCCATACCGGCCCGGTTCATCTCGGAGAGTTCGCGGAAATAGCTCGGCCCGTTCATGGCGAACGCCACGGCGCTGTCGGCCCAGGTCTCCTCGTTCCAGAGCAGGCCGCGCGCGGTCATCGCCTCGAAGGGGGCGTGTGCTTCGGCGGGGAAGTCGCCGTCCCTGCCGATCTGTTCGGTCACCAGGTTGTTCTCGGCCTTGAGAGCCGTGCGGGCCTCGGTCAGGAAGTGCCGGGCGGCGCTCCCGGACTCCTTGGTGAGGTTCTCTTCGGCGCTGCCGACCGCCAACAGCAGCGTCATCAGCACCTGCGCACAGTGCAACGGGTCACGCTTGGGATCCGCGTCGTACGCCTTGATGGCCTCGCGGATCTCCGCCAGCTCGGGAGACTCCTGCGCGGGCGTGCTCCCCCAGGACTTGAGGAAGGACTTCAGGGGGTTGCCGTCGGACCCGACCGCCGGCAGCTTGTCCGAGAGCGCCTCATGGCCCTTGCGCTGGATCACCGCCGCCCCGGAGGACACCGGCCCGCAGTGCTCCGCGGTGCACGCTTCCGCCCGCTGCACGGGTGCGGGCCCCGACATGATCCGGTGCGCGTTCGCCTCCGCCTCCCGTTCGAACCGGTCGGAAGGGTCGGACACGCGCAGGCCGTTGCCGTGGTCCGTGCCCGCGACCGGACCCTGGCGCTGCTGCACGACGTGGGTGAGTTCGTGGGCGAGGGTGTGCTTGTCGGCGCCGCCGTCGCCGAGGACGACATGGCTGCCGGAGGTGTAGGCGCGCGCCCCGACGGAGCGGGCCGAGCGGGCCGCCGCGGGGCCGGTGTGCAGTCGTACGCCGGAGAAGTCGGTGTCGAACCGGGACTCCATCTCCTGGCGCACGGGCCCGGCGAGCGGTTTGCCGGCCGAGCGCAGGACGTCGTGCACCTCGGTGCCGGGCTGCTCCGGGGCTTCCATGGTGCGCGCGCGGCGGGCGATCATGCCGGTCACCGCGGCGTTGCCCGCGGTGACCTGGGCGGCCTGGAGCGCGGCGGCCGTGAGCGGGGGCGGTACGGCGGCGCCGTTCCCGGACGTCTCCCGTCGGGCGCCGGCCTGGCCGCGCGCCGGTTCCTGGTCCTCGCTCCGGCCGGTGCGCGGCTTGGAAGTCTGCACCTGCTGCCTCCTCGTCGGCGCCATGCTGCGGCTCTCCAGTTCATCGCGGGGGAGAGCGGGGCGTCCAGGTCCGAAGGGGCAGCGCGAGGGCAACGGTGGGCGACGTCGGGACGGTCAATCCGGGGCGTCCGTAAAGGCAGATGTATTGCCCCCGCCAGGTCCGCAGGTCCCTGCCGCTCCGCCGGGACGCCGCGCAGACTCGGCCTGGACACAGGTGACCATAAGGACGTTAAGGAGCGAGCATGCCGACGTACCTCACCCCGGGCGTGTACGTGGAGGAGGTGCAGTCCGGTGCCCGACCGATCGAAGGGGTCGGCACGGCCGTCGCCGCGTTCGTCGGTTTCGCCGAGAAGGGGCCGTTCCACGCGCCGACGCTGGTCACCAGTTGGGATCAGTACTCCCAGGTGTTCGGCGGCTTCACCGAGGGCACCTATCTCGCCCACGCGCTCTACGGGTACTTCTCCAACGGCGGCGGCGCCGCGTACGTGGTGCGCATCGGCGGGGCCGCCGAGGCCGCCTCGGGCCCGTCGGTCAATGGCGGCCGGCAGCCGAAGGCGGTTCGCCCGGTCGAACTCGGCGGCTTCCTGATCGCGGCCAAGCCGGGCGTGACCGGAGTGTCGGTGGAGGTCGCCGACGTGGACGGCGAGAACCCGCCGGAGGACCGCTTCAAGGTCCTGGTCCGGCGCGGCGACGAGGTGGTGGAGACGTACGACGCCTCCACCCGCAAGAACGTCAAGGGATACCTGGTCACCCAGGCCCGCGCCTCCAAGCTGATCGAGGTCACCGAGCAGCGCGGCGCCACCCAGTCCAAGCCCGCCGCCCAGACCCTCGCGATCCCCGACGCCTCCGGCGCGCCCGCCTCCAACGGCTCCGGTGAGCTGGCCCGTATCGACCCCGCCGAGTACGTGGGCGACGCGGCGGCCCGTACCGGGTTCGGCGGCCTGGAGACCATCGACGAGATCACCATGGTCGCGGTGCCCGATCTGATGGGCGCCTACCAGCGCGGCGACATCGATGCCGAGGGCGTGCGCACCGTGCAGCTCGCCGTCATCTCGCACTGTGAGCAGATGGGCGACCGTGTGGCCGTCCTCGATGCCCCGCCCGGGCTCAACGCCCAGCAGGTGCGCACCTGGCGCAACGACGAGGCGGGCTACGACTCCCGGTACGCCACCCTCTACTACCCGTGGGTGCGGGTCTTCGACCCGGCCCTCGGACGCAACACCACCGTCCCGCCGAGCGGTCACATCGCCGGTGTGTGGGCGCGCAGCGACGCCGAGCGCGGGGTGCACAAGGCGCCCGCCAACGAGGTGATCCGCGGCGCGGTCGACCTGGAGATCAGGCTCAGCAAGGGCGAGCAGGACCTGCTCAACCCGATCGGCGTGAACTGCCTACGGGCCTTCCCCGGCCGCGGCATCCGGATCTGGGGCGCCCGTACCCTCTCCTCCGACCCGGCCTGGCGCTACCTGAACGTGCGCCGCCTGTTCAACTACCTCGAAGAGTCCATCCTGCTCGGCACCCAGTGGGTGGTGTTCGAGCCGAACGACGACCGCCTGTGGTCGAGCATCAGGCGCAACGTCACCGCGTTCCTCCAGGAGGAGTGGCGGCGCGGCGCGCTCTTCGGCCGCACCGCCGACGAGGCGTTCTACGTGAAGTGCGACCGCGACAACAACCCGCAGGAGTCCATCGACCAGGGCCGGGTCGTCTGCGAGATCGGCATCGCACCGGTCAAGCCCGCGGAGTTCGTGGTGTTCCGGCTGGCCCAGTTCTCCGACACCACCAGCCTCATCGACGAGTGACCCGCGGGTCCGCAAGGAAAGGTTGACAGACAGTCATGGCAACGGGCGATGCTCTTTCCACTCACGTCTTCGGCGTGCAGCTCGGCGGATACCTGGTCGAGTCGATCCAGGAGATCAGCGGGTTCACCGTCGAGGAGGATGTCGTCGAGGTCAAGCAGGTCACCGCTGAGGGCAAGCAGATCATCCGCAAGCAGCCGGGGGCCCGGCAGGCCGGCGAGATCACGATCACCCGGGGACTCGACCAGAGCAGCGAGTTCACCAAGTGGATCAAGGAGACCCTGAACAACGGGGCCGTCAACTCCGCTCGGCAGAACCTCACCATCGAGATCAAGGACACCGAGGGCAACACGGTCCGCCGTATCCAGCTGTTGCAGGGCTGGGCCTCCAAGTGGGAGGGCCCGTCCCTGAAGGCGGGCGAGTCGTCCCCGGCCACCGAGTCCGTCACGATCGTGTTCGAGGAGATCGTCGTCGAATGAGGCGCCGTACTGTGACGGCGGGCAACCTGGAGGAGCTCCTCCTGGCGACGGCGCCCGCCCAGGCGCCGGAGCAGCAGGCGGCGGCCACCCCGGCCGCCGCCCCGACGCGTCGGGAGGACGACGGGCTGCGCACCGAGTTCGAGTTCGAACTGCCGCGCGGGTACGTGGACGAGGCGGGCACCGTGCACCGGCACGGCGCGATGCGGCTGGCCACGGCCCGCGACGAGCTGCGGCCCCAGATCGACCTGCGGGTCAAGGAGAACCCGGCGTATCTGAGCGTGGTGCTGCTGAGTCAGGTGATCACCCGGCTCGGCTCCATCACCGATGTGCACGCCGGGATCGTGGAGCGGATGTACGCCACCGACGTCGCGTTCCTCCAAGACTTCTACCGCCGCGTCAACAGCGAGGGTCACACCCGCGCGGCGGTGACCTGTCCGCACTGCGAGGGCGGCTTCGAGGTCGACCTCTCGGGTGGGCGCCTGGGGGAATCGTGACGTACGCCCTTCCCCGGCTCCGGGAGGAGATCGCGTACATCGCCTACCACTTCCACTGGCAGCGCGAGGAGATCCTCGACCTCGCCCATGGTGAACGCCAGCAGTGGGTGGCCGAGATCGCCCGTATCAACACCCGCATGAACGAAGGCGGTTGAGTAGATGGCATGGCGGGTCAGGCTGCGCCGCCGCACGGGGGCGGGCGGCCGGTCCGGCGACGGCATGAACGGCCGGTCAGGCTCCGGCGGTCCGGCCGGTGACGTCCAGAGCGCGGGCGTGTCCGACGCCCCCGGTTCCGTCGTGCCCGGCGACTGGGACGGTGGCTGGCGCCGCTCCGCTCCGCCCCGACTCACCATTTCCAGCGCCCCGTTGGGCGTCAG
This sequence comes from Streptomyces sp. YIM S03343, assembly GCF_054729195.1. Classification (NCBI taxonomy): domain Bacteria; kingdom Bacillati; phylum Actinomycetota; class Actinomycetes; order Kitasatosporales; family Streptomycetaceae; genus Streptomyces; species Streptomyces sp. YIM S03343. Next base: position 1,685,510 of record NZ_JBPUKX010000001.1, on the reverse strand, counting down.
CGACGGCCTCACCTTCCGCGCGGGCCTCGCCGCCTGGCAGAACCCTTCCTTCGACAGCGGCCTCGGCCACGCCCTGCTGCCCACCGCCCCGACCGGGCTGGTGCGCGGGGTGACTCGGCCGGCCGGCCCGCGCGCCACCAGCGTCGGCGGCGGGCCGCTGCTGCTCCGGGCGGTGCGGACGGAGGGGGCCGATGGGCCGGAGGACGGCCCGCAGGGGGGTGCGTCGGACTCGGTGCGTCCGGACGCCCTGCCGACGGCCGTGCGCCGGACTCGGGCGTCCGGTTCCGGGGCGTCCGGTCCGGCCTCGGCGTCGGTACGTCCGTCCCGTAGCGACTCGGGTGCCAACCGACCTGTGGTACGGGGTGGTTCGGGGGATACTCCGCAGAGCCGTGACATCACGTTCGCGGATTCTCCCGCTGTCCTTTCCCCGTCGGCTCCCGCTGTGCAACGGGCCGTGACCCCGTCCGACACCGGCCGCCCGGCGGCCCCCGCGCCGATTCCGCTCGTACGACGTGTCGCGGTGCTCCCGGGTGTGGCCGGCGCGAACCCTGGGCGCGCGTTCCGCTCGTCGGTGCCAGGCACGTCCGTCCAGCGGACCGGGACCGGGACGGGGACGGCGGATGCACCTCCCGCGCAGAGCGGCGGTCAGCCGGAGGTGCCTCGCGCGACCGTCCGACCCCGTTCGGTGGGGCCCCACTTGACCGTCGCCCGCCGCGTGACCGCACCCGTACGCCACGTCCCCGCGCTGAGACCCGCCACTACGGTGGTGTCCGACACGACCGCACCGAGCACCCCCGTCCAGCGCACGGGAAACCGCCCTCCGCTGGGCGCCCCGCTGGCCGAACTGCCTTCCACGGCCGAACCGTTGGCGAAGGACGCCCCCGCCGTGCCCGCCGCGGGACCCGCACTCGGTCCGGTGCTTCCCGTCGTCCAGCGGCAGACCGAGGACACGGTCGGCACGCCGTCCGACGCCAGTGTCCGGAACACGACCGCACCGAGCACCCCTGTCCAGCGCACGGGAAACCGCCCTCCGCTGGGCGCCCCGCTGGCCGAACTGCCTTCCACAGCCGAACCGTTGGCGAAGGACGCCCCCGCCGTGCCCGCCGCGGGACCCGCAGTCGGTCCGGTGCTTCCCGTCGTCCAGCGGCAGACCGAGGACACGGTCGGCACGCCGTCCGACGCCACTGTCCGGAACACGACCCACAGCGCCCCCAACAGCCCTGCTCCGACCCCGATTCCGGTCCCGCAGCGCTCCGGTGCACGCACGCGCGGCGGCCTGGGCGCGCCCCTCCCCGCGATGCCGCCCAGCGTCGGCATGCCCGGCGCCACCGCGTCCGGCGCCCGAGCCTCCCGTACGACGTCCGGGCCTGACATCCAGCGCCCTCCGGTGTCGCCCACGCCTGGCGGGGACCGGACGCCGCCCGCAGAGCCCGCCCCGGATACGGCACCCCACGCGGCGGACGCCCCTCTGCTGGGGACCGTCGACGTCCAGCGCCACCCCGCCCCCCAGGGCAGCCCCACGGCCCACGGAACCGCCCCAGCCACCCCGTTGGTGACACCGTCCCCGAGGGCCGCGCCTCAGGCCTCGGCAGGGGGAGGCGCCGCGGCCCCGGGAAGCCCGGCGGGGAACGTCGTACGGCCCGACGCGACGTCCGCCGGGTCGGGTCCCGGCAACCGACGGCCCCAAAGCCCCGCCGTCCAGGCCCCGGTCGTCGCCCGTGCAGTGTCCGAACCCACCGCAAGCGCCCGGGTCGCACCCGAAGGCACCAGCGGCCCCCGGCGCGCGACCGAGCCCACCGCAGGCCCCCGTCCCGCGGTCGAACCCACGGGCTCCCGTTCCTCGACAACGCCCATCGTCGGCGCCCGTCCCGCGACCGAGCCCACCACCGGGCGCCCCGCGCCCCAGGGCACCTCAGGCGCGCGTCCCACGCCCCGGGCCGCCGGCGGCCCCCAGCCCACGACCGAACCCACCGTGGGAACCCGGCCCGCCGCCAAGGGCGCCTCCGGCGCCCGCCCCGCCGCCGGAACCGCCCCCCGCCCCGCAACCCGCTCTCTCCCAGTCGCTCGCCGCACCCTCGCGCTGCTGCCTGCACGCTCGCTCACCCTCAGCACCCGGGCCCCGGAAGGCCCGGCACCGTCCGCCGCCTCCCGTCCCGGCGGCGGCCCTCCCGTGGTGGCGGCACGCTGGAGCGGGGCTCCGGACGGCATCCCCGGCGGCACGCCCGCACCGTCCGCCGGGGCGCCCGCGCGCCCCATGCCGGCACCGTCCGTCGGCGCCCCGGTGACGCCGCCCGTCCAACGGGCCGTAACCGCGCACGCACCGCAGCACCCGCGGGTACGGGTAACCGGCTCGCCCGGAGCCGCCGCGACGGCACACGCACCGCAGCACGGCTCGGGCGGGCGAGCGACCGGCGCCCCCGGTGTCGTCCAGCGTGTCCCGGTCGTCAAACCCGCGCCGCCCGGCGGGGGAACCGGTACGGCGGCGGTCTCCGCGGCGCGGCCCCTGCCAATGGCGCCCCCGCTGACGCCGCCCCTCACGGACGGACCGTCGGCCACCTCGGCACCGGCACCCGAGGCGGCCGTCCCCGTGGTCCGGCCGCGGGCCGTGACACCGGGCCCCCGATCGGCGAGCGGCGGCGGCAACAGTCCCGCGGCGCCCCAGATCCAGCGCGCGATCTCCGGCGCCGGGAGGGCCGCATCCGACGTGTCCAAGGGCGTACCGGCGAAGGCGGTGCCCGCGCGCGGCGAGCAGCATTCGTCCGAGACGGCTTCCGCCTCCGGCCGGCGCACGGAGCGGCCCGCCGACGCAGCGCAGGGCCCCGGCCTCGACCTGGACGACCTCGCGCGCCGCCTGCTCGACCCGATGGTCCGCCTGCTGCGCACCGAACTGCGGCGCGGCCGGGAACGTACGGGCCGCCCCTACGACGGACGCCGCTGAGAGCACGGAACGGATGACGGACCAATGACGGACAACATCTTCGCGAGCAGCGTGTTCTTCCGGCTCGCGATCGGCGGCAACGACCTGGGCGCGTTCCACACCTGCTCCGGCATGGGCGCCGAGGTCGAGATGGAGAGCTACGCCGAGGGCGGCAACAACGGCTTCACCTGGCAGCTGCCCGGCCGGGTGACCTGGTCGAACATCACGCTCACCCGGCCGGTCACCGCCGACACGGCGAAGATCGGCCGCTGGCTCGACGAGACGCTGAAGCGGGTGGAGCCCAAGGACGGCGAGATCGTGGCGCTGAAGCCGGACCTGACCCGGATCATCAGCTGGCAGGTGTTCGGGATCGTCCCGGTGCGCTGGCAGGGTCCGTCCTTCGACCCCAGCAGCTCGCAGGCGGCGGTGGAGACCCTGGAGATCGCCCACGAAGGGCTGCGCCCCTCCTGACCCGACATCGACTCCCCGCCCCCGTACGAGCCCCGGAAAGGAAGTCCCGGCATGTCCCCAGCGTCCCGCTCCAGTCGGGCCAGGGCCCAGCTGACGCTGAAGGAGCCCCCGGCCTCCGTCGGCGCCAAGCCCGGCGGGACGATCGCGCGGCTGAACCTCCAGTTCAACCCTTCCAGCCTGGAGCTGCGCAAGACCACCGAGTGGCGGCGCTCCCCGTCGCGGATGGCGGAGGAGTCGGCACTGCCCGAGTTCGTCGGCAGCGGCCCGCGCGAACTGAGCCTCGAGGTGTTCCTGGACGCCACCGCCAAACACGACAACTCCGTGGAGCAGGCGGTGGAGAAGCTGATGAAGGCCTGCGTGCCGACCAAGGCCAGCCTGGGCCGCAAGAAGCCGGCCAGCCCGTGGGTGCGGTTCGAGTGGGGCAGCGCACGGACGACCTCGTTCGACGGTGTGCTCTCCAGCCTGTCCGTGACGTACACGCTGTTCGACGTGGACGGCAAGCCGCTGCGGGCCACCTGCCGGCTGTCGATCGAGGAGGCGAGCGTCGGTCCGGCGGGACAGAACCCGACGTCCGGCGCGCGCACCGGTCGCAGTACGCACATCGTCGTGGCGGGCGACAGCCTGGCCCTGCTGGCCTGGCGGGAATACGGCGACGCGACGGCCTGGCGGGTCATCGCGGAGGCCAACGGCATCGACGACCCGATGGCGCTCGTACCCGGCACCGAACTGGTGCTGCCGGCCATGAGCGACGCGGGCGCTGAGGAGGAGCAGTGACAGGCGCACAGGACGGCAGGTCGTTTGCGGCGGACCCCATCGTGGAGACGCCCGGCGAACTTCCGCCCATCTGGGCCGCCCAGTTGGTGAGCTGCGTGGTGGACGAGAACGTGGGCCTGCCGGACGCGGCGGTGCTCACCTTCCGCGACCCCGACCACGAGTTCCTGCAGAAGACCGGCATCACCATCGGCACCCCGCTCAGTGTGTCCGTGGTCACCGTGACCGGGCAGGCGCGCGAGCGGCTGTTCAATGGCGAGGTGACGGCCCTGGAGGTGGACCGGGACCGCACCGGCTCCTTCACGGTGGTGCGCGCCTACTCCAAGGCGCACCGCCTCCAGCGGGGCCGCAAGGTGGTGGCGTACCGGAACATGACGGCGGCGGCCATCGTCCGCAAGGTGGCCGCCGGGGCGGGCCTGGCCTGCGGCACCGTGCAGGCCGCGCCGGTCACCTACAAACAACTGTCCCAGGCGAACGTGTCCGATTGGGACTTCCTCCAGTTCCTGGCCGCCGAGAGCGGCGCGCAGGTGCGCGTCGACGACAAGGGGCTGCTCCAGTTCACCAAGCCGGTGAAGGCGTCCGGGGCGCCCTCGCCGTCCACGTCGGCCGCCCGCAACCCGATGGTGCTGGAGTACGGGCGCAACCTGCTGGCGCTGCGGGCCTCGCTGTCGGCGGCGGACGGTGCGCAGCAGGTGGAGGTGCGCGGCTGGGACGTCACCACGAAGCGGCCGCTGGTGGCCCGGCAGCCGTCGGTGAACAGTGACACGGTGATGCCGGGGCTGAGCCCGGCCATCGCCGCCCGGTTCGGCAACTCGTCGAAGCTCACCGTCACCGACACCCCGTACCGCACCCAGGCCGAGACGAAGGCCGTCGCCGACGCGGTGGCCTCCCAGGTCAGCGCCGGATTCGGCGAGTTGGAGGTGCTGGCCGAGGGCAACCCCAGGCTGCGGGCCGGCAAGCCCGTCGCGCTCGGCAACGTCGGGCAGGCGTTCTCCGGCAAGTACACGGCGACAGCGGTGCAGCACGTCCTGGAACCGCACGGCGGATACCGGACCACGGTGTGGGTGAGCGCCAGCCCGGACCGCTCCCTGACCGGCCTGGTCACCGGCGCCAACGCGCCCTCCCGCGGCCCGCGCATGCCGGGCCTCGCGATCGGCGTGGTGACGGACGTGCGCGAGCCCGCCGGCTCCGAACGCGGCGCCGTGAAGCTGAAGTTCCCCTGGCTGGACGACACCTACGTCACCGACTGGGTGCGCACCGTGCAGTGGGGCGGCAAGGGGGGCGGCGGCGTGGTGAGCCCCGAGGTCAACGACGAGGTCCTGGTCGGCTTCGAACAGGGCCTGCTGGACAGCCCGTACGTCATCGGAGGGCTCTACAACGGGGTGGACAAGCCCTCGCCGCACGACGTCCCGCTGATCGACAAGACCACCGGCAAAGTCAACCGCCGCTCCATCGTGTCGCGTTCCGGGCACCGGGTGGAGCTGCTGGACGCGCGGACGCCGGGCCGCTCCGGGGTGCGGCTGATGTCCGCCGACGAGCGCCTCGAAGTGTTCCTGAACGACCGGCAGGACCGGATCGAACTCAACGTGTACGCGGGGAAGGGCAGTCGGCAGGCCCTCAGCTCCGTCGTGCTCGACAGGAAGGGCATCACCGTGGACGCGGGGCGGGGCGACGTGAGCGTGTCGGGCCGGAACGTGGACATCCAGGGCCGGGTAGGGGTGAAGATCGGCGGCCGCACGGTGGACGTCACCGGCGCCTCGGGCGTCACCGTGGACGGCGGTCTGCTCGGCGTCCTCAAGGCCAGGCTCATCCGGATCAACTGACCTTTTTCCGCGACCTTTCGAAAGGAGCGCCGCATGCCTGCCGCAGCCCGTACCGGTGACCCCACCAACCACGGCGGCCGGATCGCCACACCGCCGCCCGCCGCCGCGCGGTCGGTGGCGACCGTGCTGATCGGCGGCCGCCCCGCCGCCGTCGTCGGCAGCCTGACCGTCTGCGTGGTCCCCCCGCACGCGGCCCTGGGACCGGCCAATGTGATCATGCCCAACCCGGCCGGGCTCGCCTCCGGACAGGTCCTCATCGGCGGGCTGCCGGCCGCGCGGGCCCGCGACCAGACGGCGTGCGGCGCGATGATCCTCACCGGCGCCCCCGACGTCCTGATCGGGGGTGTGTGATGAGCGAGCGGTTCATCGGCCGCGGCTGGGCGTTCCCGCTGCGCGTCGGGCCGACCGGCGGGATCGCCCTGGTCGAACGGGAGCGGGAGATCGAGGAGGCGATCCGCCTGGTGCTCGGCACCGCGCCCGGCGAGCGCCCCATGCGCCCCGAGTTCGGCTGCGGCATCCACGACTACGTCTTCGCCCCCGGCGACGGCGCCACCGCCGGCCGTATCGCGCAGCAGGTGCGCGAGGCCCTGGAGCGGTGGGAGCCGCGGATCGCGGTGGACGACGTGGTGGTCGCCTTCGACGCGGTCGAGGACGGCACCCTCTACATCGACGTGCACTACACACTGCGTTCCACCAACGACCGGCGCAACCTGGTCTTTCCCTTCTACACGATCCCCTCCGAGGAGGGGGCCGAGGAAGCAGGCGCGGACTGATGGCACTGCCCTCCCCGAACCTGGACGACCGGCGGTTCCAGCAGCTCGTCGACGAGGCGAAGCGGTACGTGCAGCAGCGCGCCCCGGAGTGGACCGACCACAACGTCTCCGACCCGGGCGTCACCCTGATCGAGACGTTCGCCTACCTGGTGGACCAGCTGCTGTACCGGCTCAACCGTGTCCCGGACAAGAACTACCTCGCGTTCCTGGACCTGTTGGGCATCCGCCTGTACCCGCCGACCGCGGCCGGCGCCGACGTCGACTTCTGGCTCTCGGCACCGCAGCCCGACACCGTCGCGCTGCCGCCGGGCACCGAGGTGACCACCGCCGGCGGCGAGAGCGATGAGGCCGTGGTGTTCATGACCACGGACGAACTGCGCATCCTGCCCAGCGAGTTGATCCGTCTGGTGACCGCGCCCCGGACCGGTGAGCAGAGCGACCGGACCGGCATGCTCGCCGACGGCCTCGACATCCCCTGCTTCCAGAGGACGCCGGAGCCCGGCGACGCGCTGCTGTTCGGGCTGCCGACGGCGGTGCCGCGCTGCATCGTCGCCGTACGTCTGGACAGCCGGGTGGAGGGCATCGGTGTGGACCCGCGCCAGCCCCCGCTGGTGTGGGAGGCGTGGGACGGCGGTGGCTGGCGGCTGTGCGAGACCGGCACCGACACCACCGGCGGTCTGAACCGGCCCGGCGAGATCATCGTGTACGTACCGGACGGGCACACGGCGTCGGTGATCGGCGGGACCCGGGCCGGCTGGCTGCGCTGCCGGGTCACCGAGGCGGAGCCGGGCCAGCCGTTCTACTCGGAGTCCCCGACGGTGCGCGAGGCGGCGGTGTTCACCGTCGGCGGCACCATGTCCGTCGAGCACGCCGAGACGGTGACCGACGTGCCGCTCGGCACCTCGGAAGGGGTCGCCGGGCAGAGGTTCCCGCTCGGCCGCCCGCCGGTCCTGCTCGACGCCGAGCCGCCCGTGGTGGAGGTCTCCTCCGACGAGGGGTGGCAACGCTGGGAGGTGGTCGAGCACTTCGGCCGCTCCGGACCCGACGACCGGCACGTCGTGGTGGACGCCACCACCGGCGAGTTCGGCTTTCCCCCCGCGCTGCGCGAACCCGACGGCACGCTGCGGCAGTGCGGTGCCGTGCCTCCCAAGGGCGCCCGGATACGGGTCGCCCGCTACCGCACCGGCGGCGGCCCCGCGGGCAACGTCGCCCGCGGCGCGATCTCCGTACTGCTCAGCTCCGTTCCGTACATCGCCCAGGTCAGCAACCGGGAGGCGGCGCGCGGCGGGGTCGCCGGGGAGACCGTCGAGAACGCCCGGCGGCGCGCGCCGGAGACGCTGCGGATGCAGGACCGCGCGGTGACCGCCGAGGACTACGAGATCATCAGCCGCCAGGCCGCGCCCTCGGTGCGCCGGGTCCGCTGTCTGCTGGCCGCGGACGCGCCGGGTGCGGTACGGGTCCTGGTGGTGCCGGACGCGGTGGCCGACGAGGGTGACGACCGGCTGAGGTTCGAGCAGCTGATCCCCTCTGACCAGGTGCTCTCGGCGATCACCGCGAGCCTCGACGAACGGCGTCTGATCGGAACGCGTCTCGTGGTGGAGCCGCCGGTCTACCAGGGCATCACCGTGGTGGCCCGCCTCTCGGCGGTTCCCGGCGACACGGACAAGGTGCGCGAGGCGGCGCTGGACGCCCTGTTCCGCCACCTCAACCCGCTGGTCGGCGGCCCGGACGGCACCGGGTGGCCGTTCGGACGACCGGTCCAGTACGGCGAGATCTTCGGCGTCCTGCAACGCGCCACCGGCAACGCCCTGGTCGAGGAGATCCGCCTGTTCCCGGCCGACCCGGTCACCGGCCGCCGCGGCGCCCCGACGGACCGCATCGACGTGAGTCCGGGCACGCTGGTCTTCTCGTACCAGCACCAGGTGGTCGTGACGGGGGCCGGAGCGGAGGGGCGGGGATGAGCCGCGCCGCGATACCCGGGCTGCCGAGCAGGTACCCGATCGGGGAGCAACTGCCCGCGCTGTACGCCGACGACGACTTCGCGCAGCGGTTCACCGCCGGGCTCGACACCGTTCTCGCGCCGGTGTTCTCGACGCTCGACAACCTGCCCGCCTACCTCGACCCCCGGGTGACGCCGGCCGACTTCCTGGCCTGGCTGGCGTCATGGGTCGGTGCCGCGGACGATCCGCAGTGGCCCGTCGAGCTGCGCCGGGAGGCGGTCGTCCGGGCGGTGGAGCTGCACCGGTGGCGCGGCACGAAGCGGGGGCTGGTCGAGGCGCTGCGTCTCGCGCTCGGCGTGCACGTCGAGGTGAGCGGCGACGGCGGGGCGGTGTGGTCGAGCACCCCGGGGTCCGACCTGCCGCCCGAGCCCCCCGCCGAGACCCTGATCCGGATGCTTCCGGACCGCGAGACCCGAGTGGACGAGGACAGGGTCAACGAGATCGTCCGGGCCATGTGCCCGGTGCACATGGCATTTCGGGTGGAGATCCTCCCCGGCCCGCCCACCGAGGAAGGGAACTGACCCATGCGCGCATGTCCCGTGTGCGGGGCGTCCAACGACCCGGCGGACGACTTCTGCGGCAACTGCGGCGCGTATCTGGGCTGGTCGGAGGCACCGGCACCCACGTCGGCGAGCACGGATACGCCCACGAACACACCGGCATCCACGACCACGCGGGGGCCCGCGAGTACGCCGACGGCCGGCTCGGCTGCCGCGGGATCCACGGCGGCCCGGCACCCCCCGGCTGCCCCGGAGCCGCTGGCGAACGCGGGCCGTGCAGCCGTCCCTGCGCCCACGGACGCCCCGGCCCTCCCGGAGTTCCCGGCGGCCCCGGAGATCGCTGACCGCCCCACTGCTCCGGCGCCCACGGCCCGCCCGGCTGCTCCGGCCGCCCCCAGGTCCCCGGCGGCTTCCCCGCCGGGGGCCTCCGCGGCACCGTCGTCGGCGCCTGCGCCGGCCGCCTCGGGGGCGGGTTTCGCGTCGGCTCCGCCGGACGCCGCCCGCACCGAGCCCCCGGCCCCCACATCCGACTCGCTGACCGGCGAGACCTCCGGCGACGATGCACCCGCCTCCACCGCCGAAGCTCCCGCCGCCCCGGCACCAGAGCCTTCCGCGTCCGTACGACCCACCGCGCCCGCCCCTTCCACCGCATCCGGAACAGGCGCCCGGCCCCCGCAAGCCCGGCCAGCCCCCACCACTCCATCGTCACCGACCGGCCCCCGCCACCCAACCACCCCCGGCACCGACCCGGACCCCGACCCGATCCTCCCCGTCCTCCCCGCGAAGGCTGTCGCCCCCCGTCCCGTCGTACGTCCCGTCGCCGTGCAGGACGACGGGACCGGGCGGCCCTGTCCCGCATGCGGCGCCGTCAACCGGCCGGAGCGGAAGTTCTGCCGGCGGTGTGCGGCGGATCTGAGGCCGGCCGTGAAGGCCGCGCCGCTGCCGTGGTGGCGGACCGTGTGGCCGTTCCGGCGTCGGGCGCGGGCGGGTTCGGGGCGAGGCCTGCGGCTCCTCGTGATCCTGGCCGTCGTGATCGCGCTCTGCGCCGCCGGTCTCTTCCTGCTCCCCGCCGGACGCGCCCTGTTCGAGGACACCCGGGACAAACTGAGCAAGGCGACTCCTGTGACCCCGGTGGACGTCAAGGCGAGCGCCGCACTCCCCGGGCACCCGGCGACGAACACCACGGACGGGCTGAACAACAAGTACTGGGGCGCCCCCGGACCGGGTGCCTCGGTGACGTACACCTTCCGCAAGCCGTTCCGCCTGGTCGACATGATCATCACCAACGGCGCGTCCACCTCACCGGAGGCGTACGCCCGCCAGGCCCGCGCCCTCCAGGTGAACCTGGAGGTGACGACGGAGGACGGCACGCGGCACGACAAGGAGTTCACCCTCAGCGACAAGCCGGGCCCGCAGACGATCCAGACCGGGATCAGCGACGTGAAGACGGTACGCCTGACACTGAGCTCACCCGTCGACCTGTCCCAGGGACGTCATCTGGCCCTGTCGGAGGTGGAGTTCTTCCAACGGAGCTGACCCTCGCCGTCCCGCCCCTCACATGACCCTGCGACATACGAAAGTTGACGTAAACCGTGGCCCAGAGACGGCGAATCCGCCGGGAGTTGACGGAGAGCCAGTGCCCCGTCCCGCAGTGGCTACGACCTCCGAGTGTCCGATGGCCCCTCCGGCAGAGCAGAAAATAGCTGTTGACCTGCTGGTATGTCACTTCCCTCACCTAGTGCTGCCAGGCGGCGCCTCGGTAGTCTGCTGCCCGATCTAGCCGACCGGGGCCGAGCTCGAACTCCCCAGATTCTCCCCAGAGCGGTCTGGAGCACTGATGGGGTCGGCCGACGTATGAGAACACCGAGGTGAGGGATGCAGTTCACCACCCGACCCACGCTTCAAGGATCCTTCGGCATGGCGTCGTCCACCCACTGGCTGGCCTCGCAGTCGGCGATGGCCGTGCTGGAGGACGGCGGCAACGCCTGTGACGCCGCCGTGGCCGCCGCGTTCGTACTGCATGTGGTGGAGCCGCACCTCAACGGCCCGGGCGAGGTCCCGATCCTGCTCGTCCCGGCGGGCGGGCCGGTGCGGGTGCTGTGCGGGCAGGGCGTCGCCCCGGCCGGAGCGACCGTCGCGCACTACCGCTCCCTCGGCCTGGACCTCGTCCCCGGCACCGGCCCGCTGGCCGCCGCCGTGCCCGGCGCCTTCGACGCCTGGATGCTGCTGCTGCGCGACCACGGCACCAAGCCGCTGCCCGACGTGCTGAAGTACGCCATCGGATACGCCGAGCACGGGCACCCACCGGTGGAGAACCTGGGAGCGACCGTGCAGAGCGTACGGCGGCTGTTCGAGACGGAGTGGACCTCCTCCGCCGCGATCTATCTGCCCGGCGGCAGACCGCCCCGCCCCGGCCGTCTCTTCCGCAACCCCGACCTCGCCGCCACCTGGCGGCGGCTGCTCGCCGAGACCGCCGGGCCGGGCGGCCGTGAGGCCCGGATCGACGCCGCCCGCGAGGTGTGGCGCACCGGATTCATCGCCGAAGCCCTGGTACGGCAGGCCGGGCGCCCCGCCCTGGACACCAGCGGCGAGCGTCACACCGGCACCCTCACCGCCGCCGACCTCGCCGGCTGGTCCGCGGGCTACGAGGCTCCGGCGACCTACGACTGGAACGGTTGGACCGTGTGCAAGGCGGGCCCGTGGAGCCAGGGGCCCGCCTTCCTCCAGCAACTCGCGCTGCTCCCCGCCGACCTGCCTCCGTACGGCACCGCCGACCACATCCACCTCCTCGCCGAGGGCTGCAAGCTCGCCATGGCCGACCGCGAGGCATGGTACGGCGACGCCGCCGAGGTCCCGCTCGACGACCTGCTCTCCGACGCCTACAACGCCGGGCGGCGCGCACTGATCGGCGACACGGCGTCGTACGAGCTGCGGCCGGGCCACCCCGGCGGCCGCACCCCACGGCTGGCCGCCCTCGCCCACCGGATCGCCGACGAAACACCGGGTTTCGACCCGATGGGCGCCGGTGAGCCGACCCTCGCGCGGTACGGCGGGGGAGCCGGGCCGCAGGTCGGCGCCGACGGTGCCGTGCGCGGCGACACCTGCCACCTCGACGTCGTCGACCGCTGGGGCACCATGATCGCCGCCACGCCCAGCGGCGGCTGGCTCCAGTCCAACCCCGTCGTGCCGGGGCTCGGCTTCCCGCTCGGCACCCGGCTCCAGATGACCTGGCTGGAGGAGGGGCTGCCCAACACCCTCACCCCGGGCCGCCGCCCCCGCACCACGCTCACCCCGTCCCTCGCCCTGCGCGGCGGCGTCCCGGTGCTGGCCTTCGGCACCCCCGGCGGCGATCAGCAGGACCAGTGGCAGCCGCACTTCTTCCTCGGCCTCGCCCAGCGTGCCCCGGTGCGCGGCGGCCTCGACCTCCAAGGCGCCATCGACGCCCCGAACTGGCACAACGACGGCTTCCCCGGCTCCTTCCACCCCCGCGGGATGCGGCCGGGCAGCCTGACCGTCGAAGCCCGCACCGACCCCCGGACGGTGGCGGAACTGCGGCGGCGCGGCCACCACGTCACGGTGGCCGACGGCTGGTCCGAGGGACGGCTGTGCGCGGTGGCCAGGGACCCGGAGACCGGGATCCTGTCGGCGGGGGCCAATCCGCGGGGGATGCAGGGGTATGCGGTGGGGCGGTGAGCACGGCCACTGAGGCGCTGTCGCCGCGAAGGGGGATGTCCACGAAAGGGGATTTCATCGTGAACGCGGATTTCATGATGAACACGGGATTTCACGCCGATTCCACCCGGGGTGCACCGGGTGGGCGGGGAATGTCAGTGGCGCGTGTTCTCATGGAGCCATGATCGGACAGAACGAAACCATCGAAGAGTTTCTCACGCACTGCTCGGCCGAGGTGGAGAGGGCGGTCCGCGAGGCCGCCGCGGCCGAGATCATGCCCCGCTTCCGCCGGCTCGCCGAGGACGAGGTCGACCAGAAGAGCGGCCCGCACGACCTGGTGACGGACGCCGACCGGCTCGCCGAGAAGTACCTCACCGAGGCGCTCGGCGCGATGCTGCCCGGCTCCGTCGTGGTCGGCGAGGAGGCGGTGCATGCCGACCCGTCGGTCTACGAGGCGATACAGGGCGACGCACCCGTCTGGATCGTCGACCCCATAGACGGGACCCGCCAGTTCGTGCACGGCGAGCCGGGCTTCTGCACCCTGGTCGCGCTCGCCCAGCGCGGCGTACTGCTGGCCTCCTGGACCTACGCACCGGTCCGCGACGAGCTCGCCACGGCGGTGCGCGGCGGCGGCGCGTACCTCGACGGCGAGCGGCTGTGGGCCGGACCGCCCGCCCCCGGCCGGGACCTGGAAGTGGCCACCTCCCACCCGGACTTCACCACCGACGAGGAGAAGCGCTCCCTGCTCGGCCTGTGGACGTCCGGTGTCGCGCCGCGCCCGTGCGGCTCGGCGGGGCTGGAGTATCTCGCCGTCGCGCGCGGCGAGTCGGATGCCACGGCGTTCTCGTGGGAGCTCGCCTGGGACCACGCGGCGGGCATCCTCCTCGTCGAGGAGGCGGGCGGCGCCCATCTGACCCTCACCGGCGAGCCGTTCCGCATCACCGGCGGCAACACGCTGCCGTTCACCGCCGCCCGGGACGCCGCCACCGCGCAGCGGGTGGCGGGGCTGTTGAAGGCGGGACAGATGTAACGCAGGTTGCCGTAGGACGCGGTGGGGTGTCAGGCCCCCGGCATATCCTGACCCCCTGTGGCCGTCGGCTGACGAAGGGGTCCGAAGGTGCCGTCGATGCTCGATGCGGTCGTGGTGGGAGCGGGGCCGAACGGTCTGACGGCTGCCGTGGAGCTGGCCCGCCGCGGTTTCTCCGTCGCCCTCTTCGAGGCACGGGACACCGTGGGCGGGGGAGCGCGCACCGAGGAGCTGACCCTGCCCGGCTTCCGGCACGACCCGTGCTCCGCCGCGCATCCGCTCGGCATCAGCTCGCCCGCGTTCCGCGCCCTCCCGCTGGAGCGCTACGGCCTGGAGTGGCTGCACGCCGAGCTGCCGATGGCGCACCCCTTCCCGGACGGCACGGCCGCCGTGCTGGCGCGGTCGGTCGCCCGGACGGCCGCCTCCCTCGGCCCGCGCGACGCGGGAGCGTACCGCAGACTCGTCGAGCCGTTCCTGCCCAGGTGGGACACCCTGGTCCGGGACTTCATGTCCCTGCCGCTCACCGCGCTGCCCCGCGATCCGGTCACCCTCGCCCGCTTCGGCCTGGCCGGGCTGCCGCCGTCGACGCTGCTGATGCGCCGCTTCCGCGACGAGCGGGCCAGGGCCCTGTTCTCGGGCCTCGTCGCCCATGTGATCTCGCCGCTCGGCGGGTTCGCCACCGGTGCGGTCGGCCTGGTCTTCGCCCTCGCCGCGCACGCCCGCGGCTGGCCCGTCGCCCGCGGCGGCTCCCAGGCCGTCTCCGACGCGCTCGCCGCGTACCTGAAGGACCTGGGCGGCGCCGTCCACACCGACTACGAGGTCAAACGGCTCGACGACCTGCCACCCTCCCGCGCGTACGTCTTCGACACCTCACCCACCGCCCTGGCCCGGATCGCGGGCTTCGGCGGCTACTACGACCACTACCGCTACGGCGCCGCCGCCTTCAAGGTCGACTACGCCCTCGACGGGCCGGTGCCCTGGACCGCACCGGAGGCCCGGTCCGCCGGGACCGTACAACTCGGCGCGACCAGCCGGGAGATCGACACCGCGCTGCGCGCCGCGTCCCGCGAGGGGAGGGCGCCCGACGTACCGTTCCTGATCACCGTGCAGCCGTCCGTGGCCGACCCGACCCGGGCCCCCGAGGGCAAGCACACCTTCTGGGCGTACGGCCATGTGCCCCACGGCTGGACCGGCGACCTCACGGACGCCATCGAACGCCAGTTGGAGCGCTTCGCGCCCGGCTTCCGCGACCGGGTCCTCGCCCGCGCCACCGCGGGCCCGCCCGAACTCGCCGCCCGCAACGCCAACTACATCGGCGGCGACATCGCCACCGGCGCCGCCTCCGGCCTCCAGCTCCTGCTCCGCCCCAGACTGTCCCTCTTCCCCTACAACACCCCGCACCCGGCCGTCTTCATCTGCTCCTCCGCCACCCCGCCCGGCCCCGGTGTGCACGGCATGTCCGGGCACAATGCGGCCAAGGCGGTGTGGCGCAGACTGCGTCAGCAGGACAGCCGGGCGGCGGCGCGCTGACGGCCGGCTGCGGGCCCGGAGGCCGGCACGGAGACTGGTATGAAGACGGCATGACCTCCATCACCCTCGTCCAGGGCGACATCACCCGCCAGTCCGTCGACGCCATCGTCAACGCGGCCAACTCCTCCCTGCTGGGCGGCGGAGGCGTAGACGGCGCGATCCACCGGCGCGGCGGCCCCGCCATCCTGGAGGAGTGCCGCGCCCTGCGCGCCTCGCACTACGGCAAGGGCCTGCCCACCGGCCAGGCGGTGGCCACCACCGCGGGCGCCCTGGACGCGCAGTGGGTGATCCACACCGTGGGCCCGGTCTGGTCGGCCACCGAGGACCGCTCCGACCTGCTTGCCTCCTGCTACCGCGAGTCCCTGCGCATCGCCGACGGCCTCGGCGCCCGCACGGTCGCCTTCCCGGCCGTCTCCACCGGCGTCTACGGCTGGCCGATGGACGACGGGGCGAGGATCGCCGTGGAGACGGTACGCGGCACGACGGCTCCGTCGGTCGAGGAGGCCAGATTCGTCCTCTTCGACGAGCGGGCATACGAGGCGTTCGCCCGGCAACTCGGCTGACGGAAGCCGCGGTGGATCGGCCCATGGGCCTGACCGGGCGCAGTCGTCCGATGGAGTGCCGCATGCCCGGCTTGGGCCGCGCCTGCCGAATGGCCTACTTGAACGGCCTTCAACAGGCACAGGCTCCCCCTGCTGCTTACCTTCACCAGAGGACGCCCCTTGATCACTCTGGTGAGGATGGCAATGGTGACACGAGAGCGCCGGACGGGGAGAAGGACCCGTCGTACCGTCGAGGCCTGCACACTCGCTGTGGGGTGTGTCGTCGCAAGCTTCGTGCCGTCGGCCGCGGCGAGTTCCCGAGAGGGCGCGCCCGGCCTGTGTGCGACGACGCCCTTCCCTCCATCGGAAAGTACTCCGCCCCCGATCCTGTCGGGCAGCAATGTGTGGAGTTTCGTCTCCGAGCCGGGCCTTCACCCCATGAAGGTGAACGTGATCACGGACAAACCGGGAACGGCTCGCGGAGACATCTTCGTCGCCCCGTTCAGCGCGGACCAGATGGTCGGTCAGACCGGGGCACTGATCAACGACAACGCCGGCGATCCGGTCTGGTTCCGCCCGCAGCCCTCCACCGACCTCCAGAACGCCGACTTCAAGGTCCAGACCTATTACGACAAAGGTCAGCGCAGTGGCCAGCCAGTGCTGACATGGTGGCAGGGGACCCTCGCCCTTCCCCCCGCCTATACCAACCTGCCGGCCGGTGCACCGGAACAAGGCGGGTGCTACTACATCTACGACAACCACTACCGCCTGCTCAAGACGGTCTTCGCGCATCACGGCTACTACCCGGACGAACACGAATTCACCCTGACCCGCAGGGGCACCGCACTGTTCCTCGCGTCCAAACCGGTGCCCATGGATCTCACGCCCTATGGGGGCCCGAAGGACGGCGCCATCCTGAACAGCGAGGTCCAGGAGGTCGACCTCGCCACGGGAAAACTCCTCTACTCGTGGAACGCGCTGGACCACATCGACCCCGCCGACTCCGAGGAGCCCGCCTCGAACGCCTCGTCCTCCGACGGGGTGTGGGATCCCTTCCACGTCAACTCGATCGACGAGGGCCCTGACGGCCAGCTGCTGGTCTCCTTCCGGAACATGTGGGCCGTCTACGACATCTCCAAGACATCCGGGAAAATCCGCTGGCAGCTCGGAGGCAAGAAGAGCGACTTCGCCTTCGGCCCGAACGCGGACTTCTACTGGCAGCACGACGCCCGGTTCCGGCCGGGAAACCGGATCAGCATGTTCGACGACGGCTGCTGCGAACTGCCCGACGGCGCACCCGAACAGCAGTCACACGGCCTGATCCTCGACCTTGATCTCCACAACCGCAGGGCGACCACGGTGAAGACCTACTACCACGAGCCGCCGCTGAACTCACCGACCCAGGGAAACACCCAGGCCCTTCCCAACGGCAACGAATTCATCGGGTGGGGCCAGAGTCCGTACTACTCGGAGTACGCGGGTGCGGGCAACACCGAGGGAGACGGCTCGCGGAACCTGCTCTACGACGCGAAGCTGCCGGGCTCCGACATCTCGTACCGAGCATTTCGGAACGAATGGATCGGCACGCCGTATTACCCGCCGAGTGCCGCGGCACGGGCCGACGGCCGGGGCAGCGTCGTCTACGCGTCGTGGAACGGATCGACGCAGACAAGATCGTGGCAGGTGCTCGCCGGACCTGACCCCGATTCCTTGTCGGTGGTCCTGAGACACGTTGATCGGTCCGGGTTCGAGACGGCAGTCAGAACGGACAATACCGGACCGTACTTCCGGGTGAGAGCACTGGACGCGGCCGGGAAGATCCTCAGAGCCTCCCCGATCGTCAAACGGTCCGGCTGACGCCTGCACGGCGGGGTCCGAGGCTGATGTCGGATTCCCGCCAGCCCCACCCTGCCCGGTGCCGGATCCTGGACCTATGCACACCGGAATGCACGCCGACAGGGAGCACTGCGTCCGTGCCGTCCAGTCCAAGGACGCGCGCTTCGACGGCTGGTTCTTCACCGCCGTCCTGACCACCCGCATCTACTGCCGCCCGAGCTGCCCGGTCGTCCCGCCGAAGCCCGAGAACATGGTGTTCTACCCGAGCGCCGCGGCCTGCCAGCAGGCGGGCTTCCGGGCCTGCAAGCGCTGCCGCCCCGACACCAGCCCCGGCTCCCCGGAGTGGAACCACCGCGCCGACCTGGTCGCCCGCGCCATGCGCCTGATCGCGGACGGCGTCGTCGACCGCGAGGGCGTCCCCGGCCTGGCCGCCCACCTCGGCTACAGCACCCGGCAGATCGAACGCCAGCTGCTCGCCGAGCTCGGCGCGGGACCGCTGGCCCTGGCCCGGGCCCAGCGCGCCCAGACGGCGCGGCTGCTGATCGAGACGACACCGCTGCCCATGGCGGAGATCACCTTCGCGGCGGGCTTCGCCTCGATCCGCACCTTCAACGACACAGTCCGCGAGGTCTACGCCCTCACCCCGAGCGACCTGCGCACCAGAGCACCGCGCACGTCGGCCCCGACCACCCCGGGCACACTCACCCTCCGTCTCCCCTTCCGCGCGCCCCTCAACCCGGACAACCTCTTCGGCCACCTGTCGGCGACGGCGGTGCCGGGAGTGGAGGAGTGGCGTGAGGGCTCGTACCGCCGCACCCTCCGTCTGCCCTACGGCCATGGCATCGTCGCCCTGACGCCGCGGCCGGACCACATCGGCTGCCGGCTCGCCGTGAGCGATCTGCGCGATCTGCCCGTGGCCATCAGTCGCTGCCGCCGGATGCTGGACCTGGACGCGGACCCGGAGGCGGTCGACGACCGGCTGCGCGCCGACCCGGACCTCGCGCCCCTGGTCGACAAGGCCCCCGGACGCCGGGTGCCGCGCACGGTCGACGAGGCGGAGTTCGCCGTACGGGCGGTGCTCGGCCAGCAGGTCTCCACGGCCGCCGCACGCACCCACGCCGCACGGCTGGTCACGGCGCACGGCACCCCGGTGGAGGACCCCGAGGGCGCCCTGACCCATCTCTTCCCGTCGCCGGAACAACTGGCGGCAGCCGCCCCGGACTCACTGGCGATGCCCCGCACCCGCCGCGCCACCTTCACCACCCTGGTGAACCAACTGGTCTCCGGAGAACTCCGCTTGGGCGTGGAGAGCGACTGGCCGGAAACCCGCACCCGCCTCCTGGCCCTTCCCGGCTTCGGCCCCTGGACGGTCGACGTGATCGCGATGCGGGCCCTCGGTGACCCCGACGCGTTCCTCCCCACCGACCTCGGAGTCCGCCGCGCGGCACAGCAGTTGGGCCTGCCCTCGACCCCGGCGGCCCTCACCGCCCACGCAGCCGCCTGGCGCCCCTGGCGGGCGTACGCGGTCCAGTACCTCTGGGCGACCGACAATCACCCGATCAACTTCCTCCCCGCATGAACGAGTTCAAGGACAAAGCCCGCACGATGAGGACGAAGGACGCACCATGAAGCAGCACACGGTCATCGACAGCCCGTACGGCCCCCTCACCCTCGTCGCCGAGGACGGCGTCCTGTGCGGCCTCTACATGACCGATCAGCGCCACCGCCCCCCGGAGGAGACGTTCGGCGAACGCGACGAGACCCCGTTCGCGGAGGCGGAGACACAGCTGAAGGCCTACTTCGCGGGCGAACTCAAGGACTTCACCCTCGAACTGCGCCTGAACGGGACCGAGTTCCAGCACCGCGTCTGGGAACAGCTCCGCCTGATCCCCTACGGCGAGACCCGCTCCTACGGCGAACTCGCCCAGGCCCTCGGCAACCCGGGTGCCTCCCGCGCCGTGGGTCTGGCCAACGGCAGGAACCCGATCGGCATCATCGTGCCCTGTCACCGGGTGGTGGGCGCGAGCGGCAGCCTCACCGGCTACGGCGGCGGCCTGGACCGCAAGCAGCGCCTGCTGTCCTTCGAGAACGGAACGGCGCTGTTCTGACTCTGACTGTGGTGCGACCGGGTGGAGTGATGCGCGACATGCGCGGCCTTCACCACGGTGGTGGAATGGGGATCGAAGCGGCGTGCGTCCTTCCACGCCGTCCGTCGGCCACCGACTCGGTCCCCGAACCCTCCGCTCCAGAGGAGTGACCATGAGTGACGACGCCGAAGAAATGGGCCCGGTCGACTATCTGGTCGTCGAGTTCCCCGGCAACCGGATGACGGGCGAGGGGTTCCCGCTGCTCGTGGACCTGGTCGACCGTGGCATCATCCGTGTCCTCGATCTTCTTTTCGTCCGGAAGGAAGAGGACGGTTCGGTATCCACTCTGGAGCTGACGGATCTCGGGGACGAGGCCGACCTGTCCGTCTTCGAGGGAGCCTCCTCCGGCCTGATGGACCAGGAGGACATCACCGAAGCGGGAGCCGCTCTGGAGCCCGGCAACTCCGCCGCGGTCCTGATCTACGAGAACGTGTGGGCGGCGCCTTTGGCGCGGGCGCTGAGGCGCAGCGGGGCCCAACTGGTGGCGAGTGGCCGCATTCCTGTCCAGGCCCTGCTGGCCTCCCTGGAAGCCGCCGAGGCCTCACCGTCGGAGGCGGGACCAGCGCTCGCCTGACTCCTGCCGACCGACGGGTCCGTACCCCCGGTCCCTTGTATCCAGACACATCGCGCACCCTTGGGAGATGAGTGGACATGCCCGGACTGCTTCGCGGCGTCGCCCGCACCGCCGTCGTCGCCGGCACCGCCACAGCGGTGTCGAACCGTGTCTCGCGGCGCCAGGCGGGCCGGTGGGCACAGCAGGATCAGGAACAACAACAGGCATACCAGCAGGCTGCGGCACCTGCTGCGCCGGCCCCGCCGAGCGGGGGGTCGGACGACATGGATAACAAGATCGAGCAGCTCAAGCAGTTGGGTGAATTGAAGGCCCAGGGAGTGCTGAGCGACGAGGAGTTCGAGGAACAGAAGCGACGTGTTCTTGGATGACAGGCCCGGACGGAGCGGCTACGAGCCGTCCCCGTTGCTCAGCCCCCGCAGCAATGAGGGCAGCGCGGTGCCGATCGGCTCCCGTACGACCTCGTCGGCGAGGTCGTCGTACGGGGTGGGCTCGGCGTTGACGATTACGAGCCGTGCCCCGTGGTCGGTGGCGACGCCGGCGAGGCCGGCGGCGGGCTGGACCTGGAGGCTGGTGCCGACGGCGATGAAGACATGGCACGCCTTGGTGATCGCGACGGCCTGGCCGAGCACCTCCGGATCGAGTCGCTCGCCGAACATCACGGTCGCCGATTTCAGGATGCCGCCGCAGTCCAGACAGGGCGGGTCCTCCTCGCCGGCCTCGACTCGGGCGATCGCGTCCACCATGGGCCCGCGGGTGTGGCACTTCGTGCACACGAACTGCCGTGCCGTGCCGTGGAGTTCGAGGACCTTGCGGTCCGGCATCCCGGCGAGCTGGTGCAGCCCGTCCACGTTCTGGGTGATCACCCGCACGGGCACCCCGGACCGCTCCAGCTCGGCCACCGCCCGGTGCGCGGCATTCGGCTCGGCCTTCAGCGCCCGGTTCTTGCGCCGCAGCTGCCACGACCGCCGCCGGATCTCCGGGTCGCCCATGTAGTACTCGTACGTCACGAGCTTCTCGGCCCCGGGATCCTTCCGCCACAGCCCGTTCGGCCCGCGATAATCAGGGATCCCGGAATCGGTGGATATACCTGCGCCGCTGAGGATGGCGACAAGGGGCCTGGTCATGGTGCCGAGGGTAGGGCGGGGGTGGCGCGCGGGGCGAACGCTTTACGGGTGTGCTGCTGGTTGCGGCTGCGGTGCGGGGCTCGTAGCTCCGGTACGGGGCTCACACCTCTGGTGCGGGTACGTCGACTCGGTGGCCGTTCTCCAGTTCCGCGGTGCCGGAGCCGTCGGCGAGAACATCCAGGGCGTTGTGGACGCGGTGGCCCAGGGCGCCGGGGAGGTGGGAGGTGAGGTCCTCGCGGGGGACCAGGCGCCAGGACAGCAGCTCCTCCTCCTGGAGGCGGATCGCGGCGAAGTCGGCGTCGGTGAGGACGCCGCCGTCGTAGAGGTACGCCACCAGCGGCGGCCGTCCCGCGCCGTGCTGCACCCAGTCCACTGCCAGCAGCCGCCCGAGCGTCACATCGAGGCCGATCTCCTCGGCGGTCTCACGGCGGGCGCCCTGCCGCGGGGTCTCCCCGTCGTCGGACTCGACCGTGCCGCCCGGCAGTGCCCAGCCGTCGCGGTAGTTCGGTTCGACGAGCAGGACCCGACCCTCGGCGTCACGGAACAGGGCGGCAGCCCCGACGAGGACACGGGGCAGGCCCGCGAGGTACGTGGCGAAGTCAGATGCAGAGGCAGAGTCAGAGGCCGAGTCAGAGGCAGAACTGGAGGTCATGGCGTGAAGGCTATCCACCCGCCGTGGACGGATTCCCGAACACGGATTAGCCGATCAGTTCGGCTCCGCCTCCGCCTCCGCCGACTGCCGGTGATCGGAGAGGGCCAGCCATAGCGTCCGCTCCGCCAGGTCGCTGATGCGGGCGCCGTCGAAGCCGAACACCGCGCTGCGGACCGTGTCCTCCAGCGGGTCCTTCCACTGCGCCGGGATCGCGGCGGCGCCGCGGTGCACCCCGGCCACCGAGCCCGCCGTAGCGCCGTTGGAGTCGGTGTCCAGGCCGGCGCGGACGGTGAGGGCGATGGTCCGGGTGAAGTCGCCGTCGCCGTACAGCAGCCCGGCCGTGAGCACAGCGGCGTTCGGGACGGTGTGGATCCAGCCGAGCCCGGCTGTCTCCTCCGACACCGTGGCGAGGGTGTCGTCCCAGCTCATGCCGGTGTCGTGGAGGGAGAGGACCCGGCGGACGGTCCGGGCGAGACGGCTGCTCGCCGGGATCACCGTCAGCGAGGTGTCCAGCGCCTGCCGTACGGTCGGGGCGGTGAAGGCCGCCGCGATCAGCGCGGCCGCCCACATCGCGCCGTAGACACCGTTGCCGGTGTGCGACAGCACCGCGTCGCGGCGGGCCAGGGCGGCGGCGCCCTGCGGGTCGCCGGGGCAGGTCCAGCCGTGGACGTCGGCGCGGATGAGGGCGCCGATCCACTCCTGGTACGGGTTTTCGTACGTCGCCGTCAGCGGCGGCTTCAGCCCGTTCGCGAGGTTGCGGTAGGCGGCCCGTTCCGCCGTGAACGTCTGGAGATACGGCAGGCTCAGCAGCCACAGCTCCCCGACCTGTTCGGTGGTGAAGGCGAAGCCGTGGGTCTCCAGGAGGTGCAGACCGAGGATCGCGTAGTCGACGTCGTCGTCACGGCAGCTCCCGTGGATATGTCCGCGCACGCACTCCCGCCACTCTGGGCGCAATAGGAAATCGTCCCCTGGAGGCTCGGGCAGATAGTCGGTGAGCGGCAGCGCTCCGGCCTGCCGCAGATAGCCGTCGATGCGCTCCCGCGTCCACACCTCGCCCTGCTCGACCGGCTTGCCGAGCATGTTGCCCGCGATCCGCCCGAGCCAGCCGCCGAGAATCCGGTCGCCGAGTTCCGCCTCGCTGCCCACGATGCCCACGCTGCCCACAAGGGTCATGCCTACGGTCTACCCGATTCCGGGACGGATCGCCCGCCGCCTCATCCCCTGGGCACAGGTCCGGGCCCGTACGCACAGGTATTTCGAAGGGTCCTGATGGAGTATGACCCTCGGGGGCACCCGCCGGTTACTGTCGCAACGGTGCGGCTGGCTCCCGCGGGGCGTGGGGCCCGGAGAGCGAGGGGTAGGCAAGGTGGCGGACGCTGCAGTGGAGGGCGGGACCCGGCGGGTCCTGGTTGCCGCGGACAAGTTCAAGGGCTCGCTGACGGCCGTGGAGGTCGCCGAGCGGGTCACGGCTGGTCTGCGGCGGGTCGTACCGGAGGTGGAGGTGACGGCGCTGCCCGTGGCCGACGGCGGCGACGGGACGGTGGCGGCGGCGGTCGCCGCCGGGTTCGAGCGGCGGGAGGTACGGGTCGCGGGGCCCCTGGGCCATGAGATCACCGCCGCGTTCGCGCTGCGCGAGGGCATGGCGGTGGTGGAGATGGCCGAGGCGAGCGGGTTGCAGCGGCTTCCGGCCGGGGTCTTCGCGCCGCTGACGGCATCGACGTACGGCTCCGGGGAACTGCTGCGGGCGGCGCTGGACGCCGGGGCGCGGACCATCGTGTTCGGGGTCGGCGGGAGCGCGACGACCGACGGGGGCGCGGGGATGCTGACCGCGCTCGGGGCACACTTCCTGGACGAGGAGGGCGAGCCGGTGACCCCGGGTGGCGGGGGCCTCGCGGATCTGGCTCGGGCCGATCTGTCGGACCTGGACCCTCGGCTGTCCTCGGTGGACCTGGTCCTTGCCAGCGACGTCGACAACCCGCTGACCGGCCCGAAGGGGGCGCCCGCCGTCTACGGGCCGCAGAAGGGTGCCTCGCCGGATGACGTGGAGGCGCTGGACGCTGCGCTTGCGCACTACGCGGAGGTGCTGGAGGCGGAGGTCGGGGCGCGGGCGGCGGAGTGTGCGGTTGCGCCGGGGGCGGGGGCGGCGGGGGGTATCGGGTACGGTGCGCTGCTGCTCGGCGCGCGGTTCCGGCCCGGTATCGAGGTGATGCTCGATGTTCTGGGCTTCGGCCCGGCGCTGGAGTGGGCGGATCTGGTGATCACCGGGGAGGGGTCTTTGGATCAGCAGACGTTGCACGGCAAGGCGCCGGCGGGGGTCGCGGCGGCGGCGCGGGCCGCGGGTAAATCGGTGGTCGCGGTGTGCGGTCGCGTGACGTTGTCCGCGTCTGCGCTGAGCGGGGCCGGTATCGGCCGTGCGTATCCCCTCACGGGGGAGGAGCCGGATGTGGCGAGATGTATCGGGGAGGCGGGGCCGATTCTCGAACGGGTGGCGGCTCGGGTGGCGGAGGACTTCCTGTCCTGACAGGAGTCGCCCCCGCCGCCCCTTCCCGTTCCCGTCCCTGGGGGCTGCGCCCCCAGACCCCCCTGTCGGCCCTTCGGGGCCTCGTCCTCAAACGCCGGACGGGCTGAAGATCAGCCCCTCCGGCGTTTGAGGAGCGGGGGTGCGGGGGCGGAGCCCCCGGGTCGGGTCGGGAAGGGGCGGCGGGGGCGAAAAAACCCGCTACGGCAGCTGCGCCGCCCGCGCCTCCCGGCGGTTGTCGCGGAAGTTGTTCACCCGCCGAGCCGTCGCGAACAGCGGAATCACCGCGCCCATGACCAGCTGCAGCGCACACCCCGTCTGGAGCAGCAGCTGTCCGCTCGGCGCGTCGAAGGCCCACGCCGCCAGCAGCCCCATCGAGAGGACGATCCACGACAGCATCGCGACCGCGAGCCGCCCCCGGGGCTTCGGGTACTCGACGCGGCTCACCATCAGCCACGCCGTCCCGAGGATGGCCAGCAGTGTCGCCACGAAGGGCAGCTCCAGGAGCACGATGGAGACCACGGTCAGTGCCCCGAAGGGCGAGGGCATGCCCTGGAACATGCCGTTCTTAACCGTCACGCAAGAGAACCGTGCGAGTCTCAGCACCACCGCCAGCAGCACCACGATCGCCCCCAGCGCCGCCACTCTCTGGTGGGCGTCGTCGGCGACCATGCCGTAGACGAGGACGAAGTACGCCGGAGCGAGGCCGAAGCTGATGAGGTCGGAGAGGTTGTCCAGTTCCGCGCCCATGGGGGAGGAGCGCAGCTTGCGGGCGACCAGGCCGTCGAACAGGTCGAAGACGGCCGCGCAGAGCATGAGGATGACGGCGGTCGCGGCGCTGTGCCGTGCCATGCCCGCCGACTCGTCGTTGCCGGTCAGGTGCGGGATGAGGATTCCGGTGGTGGTGAAGTACACCGCCATGAAGCCGCACGTGGCGTTGCCGAGGGTGAGGGTGTCCGCTATCGACAGGCGCAGCGAGAGAGGCATCTCCTCCTCGTCGTCCAGGTCGTCCGCCTCGGGCACCCAGCCCGCCTGTGTGTCCGGATCAATCACGGTCAATGCGAGTCACCCCAGCCACGGTCTTCTGCCCGACCTCGACCGCGACCTCCACGCCTTCGGGCAGATAGATGTCGACGCGCGAGCCGAAGCGGATCAGACCGATGCGGTCGCCCTGCTCGACCTTCGTGCCCTGCGGGATGTAGGGGACGATACGGCGGGCCACCGCGCCGGCGATCTGGATCATCTCGATGTCGCCGAGTTCGGTGTCGAAGTGCCAGACTACGCGCTCGTTGTTCTCGCTCTCCTTGTTGAACGCGGGAACGAAGCCGCCCGGGATGTGCTCGACCGAGGTGACCGTGCCGGAGAGCGGGGCGCGGTTGACATGGACGTTGAGCGGGCTCATGAAGATCGCGACGCGGGTGCGGCCGTCCTTCCAGGGCATGATGCTCTGCACCACACCGTCGGCGGGCGAGATGACCCGGCCCGGGGCGATCTCGCGCTCGGGGTCGCGGAAGAACCACAGCATGCCCGCGGCGAGCGCGGTGGCGGGCACGGCCACGGCCTTGGCGGCGCCGGAGCGGCGGGCGCGGACCAGGCTGATTGCTGCGGTGGCGACGGTCGGGAGAAGCCACGGCGATGCTCCGCGCGCGAGGCGTACGCCGACCAGGCTGTCGCGAGGTGCAGAGGTTTGGCTGTGGGGCATGGATGACCTTCGTAGCGGATGATGCCGCGCTGGTTCAAAATCAGGGGACGGCGGCTTTCCCGCGATCGTAGCGGCTAAACGCCACAACTGGGTAAGGCAGGCAACCGAGTCGACGGCCGAAGAATGTCGGACGCGCGTTGACGGGGTGTGACCTTCTTCTCGAAGAAAACACCCCGTAACCGGACAATCACCCCTGGAATCGATACTCTTCGAGCAGTCGGCGTCCGATGATCATTTTCTGGATCTCGGCGGTGCCCTCGCCGATCAGCAGCATCGGGGCCTCCCGGTACAGACGCTCGATCTCGTACTCCTTGGAGAAGCCGTAGCCGCCGTGGATCCGGAAGGAGTCCTCCACGACCTCCTTGCAGTACTCGGAGGCCAGGTACTTCGCCATGCCGGCCTCCAGGTCGTTGCGCTCCCCGGAGTCCTTCTTGCGCGCGGCGTTGACCATCATCGCGTGCGCGGCCTCCACCTTGGTGGCCATCTCGGCCAGCTTGAACTGGATGGCCTGGTGCTGGGCGATGGGCTTGCCGAAGGTGTGGCGCTGCTGGGCGTACCGGATCCCGAGCTCGAAGGCGCGCTGGGCCACGCCGCAGCCACGGGCCGCCACATTGACGCGGCCCACCTCCACGCCGTCCATCATCTGGTAGAAGCCCCGGCCGGTGGTGCCGCCGAGCACCCGGTCGGCGGGGATCCGCAGACCGTCCATGATCAGCTCGGTGGTGTCCACCCCCTTGTAGCCCATCTTCTCGATCTTGCCGGGGATGGTCAGACCGGGCCGGACCTCGCCGAAGCCGGGCTCCTTCTCCACCAGGAAGGTCGTCATCGACTTGTGCGGGGCCGTGCCCGCGGCGTGTCCTTCGTCACTGCGCACCAGCACGGCCACCAGCGACGAGGTGCCGCCGTTCGTCAGCCACATCTTCTGACCGGTCAGGACGAACTCGTCGCCGTCCCTGACCGCCTTCGAGGTGATGGCCGACACGTCCGAGCCGAGACCCGGCTCCGACATGGAGAACGCGCCGCGCACCTCCCCGGCCGCCATGCGCGGCAGGAAGGTGTCCTTCTGTTCCTGGGTGCCGTGCTGCTTGAGCATGTACGCCACGATGAAGTGCGTGTTGATGATCCCGGACACCGACATCCAGCCCCGGGCGATCTCCTCCACGCACAGCGCGTAGGTGAGGAGGGACTCGCCGAGGCCGCCGTACTCCTCGGGGATCATCAGGCCGAACAGGCCCAGCTCCTTCAGGCCGTCGACGATCTGCTGCGGGTACTCGTCGCGGTGCTCCAGCTCGGTGGCGACCGGGATGATCTCCTTGTCCACGAAGTCGCGGACGGTGGAGACGATCTCCTGCTGGATGTCGGTGAGTCCGGCGGTGCGGGCGAGACGGGCCATGGCTTACTTCTCCTGCTCCCTCAGCTCGGGGCGGCCGGGCTGCTCTCCGCCGCGCTCCTTGATGTACGTCTCGGTCGGCACCATGACCTTGCGGCGGAACACGCACACCAGCGTGCCGTCCTGCTTGTAGCCCTTGGTCTCGACGTGCACGATGCCGCGGTCGTTCTTCGACTTCGACGGCCACTTGTCCAGCACGGTCGTCTGGCCGTAGATCGTGTCGCCGTGGAAGGTCGGCGCCACATGCCTGAGCGACTCGATCTCCAGATTGGCGATCGCCTTGCCGGAGACGTCCGGGACGGACATGCCGAGCAGCAGGGAGTAGACGTAGTTGCCCACGACGACGTTCTTGCCGAAGTCCGTGGTGCTCTCGGCGTAGTTGGCGTCCATGTGGAGCGGGTGGTGGTTCATGGTGAGGAGACAGAAGAGATGGTCGTCGTACTCCGTGACCGTCTTGCCGGGCCAGTGCTTGTACGTCGCCCCGACCTCGAACTCCTCGTAGGTCCGTCCGAACTGCATGGTCCTACGCCTCCGGGATCTCGAACTTGCTGGTGCGCGTCATACCGGCGGCCCGGCCCTTGCCGGAGATGACCAGGGCCATCTTGCGGCTGGCCTCGTCGATCATCTCGTCGCCGAGCATCGCCGAGCCCTTCTTGCCGCCCGCCTCGGACGTGTAGTAGTCGTACGCGTCCAGGATCAGCTCGGCGTGGTCGTAGTCCTCCTGCGACGGCGAGAAGATCTCGTTGGACGCCTCGACCTGGCCCGGGTGCAGCACCCACTTGCCGTCGAAGCCGAGCGCCGCGGCGCGCCGGGCGACCTCGCGGTAGCCGTCCAGGTTGCGGATCTGGAGATAGGGGCCGTCGATCGCCTGGAGGTCGTTGGCGCGGGCCGCCATGAGGATCTTCATCAGGATGTAGTGGTAGGCGTCCGCCGGGTAGCCGGGCGGCTGCTCGCCCACCACCAGCGACTTCATGTTGATCGACGCCATGAAGTCGGCCGGCCCGAAGATGATCGTCTCCACCCGCGGGCTGGCCTGGGCGATCTCGTTGACGTTGTTCAGGCCCTGCGCATTCTCGATCTGCGCCTCGATGCCGATGCGGCCGACCTCGAAGCCCATCGTCTTCTCGATCTGCGTCAGCAGCAGGTCCAGTGCGACGATCTGCTCGGCGTTCTGCACCTTGGGCAGCATGATGCAGTCCAGGTTCTGCCCGGCGCCCTCGACCACCGTCGTCACATCGCGGTACGTCCACTGCGTCGTCCAGTCGTTGACGCGCACCACTCGTGTCTTGCCCGTCCAGTCGCCCTCGTTGAGGAACTTGACGATGGTGTGCCGCGCCTCCGGCTTGGCGAGCGGGGCGCACGCGTCCTCCAGGTCCAGGAACACCTGGTCGGCGGGCAGGCCCTGCGCCTTCTCCAGGAAGCGGGGGTTGCTTCCGGGGACCGCCAGGCAGGATCGCCGGGGACGGAGGCGGTTGACGGGCGTTGTCATGCGGGGACCTCCAGGGGGTCGAGCTTGTTCGCTGTGCGGATCTCGTCGACGATGCGGCCGATGATGCCGGTGATGTCGAAGTCCTTCGGGGTGAACACCGCGGCCACTCCGGCGGCCCTGAGCTGTTCGGCATCTCCGCCAGGGATGATGCCACCGGCGATCACGGGTATATCTGTGGCACCGGCCACACGCAGCCGTTCGAGCACGTCCGGGACCAGTCGGGCGTGCGACCCGGACAGGATCGACAGCCCGACCGCGTGCACGTCCTCGGCGAGCGCCGCGTCCACGATCTGCTCCGGGGTGAGCCGGATCCCCTGGTAGACGACCTCGAAACCGGCGTCCCGCGCGCGTACGGCGATCTGCTCGGCTCCGTTGGAGTGTCCGTCCAGGCCGGGCTTGCCGACCAGGAAGCGCAGCTTGCCCACACCGAGGTCCCGCGCCGTGACGGCCACCTTGCGGCGTACTTCGGCGAGCGCCGAGCCCTCCTCGGCCGGCACGGCCACCGGTGCCGACGACACGCCCGTGGGCGCGCGGAACTCGCCGAACACCTCACGCAGCGCGCCCGCCCACTCGCCGGTCGTGACACCGGCGCGGGCACACTCCAGCGTCGCCGCCATGAGGTTCTCCGTGCCCTTCGCGGCCTCCTTCAGGCGCTCCAGCGCCTTGCAGGGGCGCGGGTGGTTGAAGGGCGCCTGGTACCGCGTGTCGCGCCACTCCTGGAGCGCGGCCACGACCTGCGCCTCGACCGCCGGGTCGACGGTCTGTACGGCCGTGTCGAGATCGGCGGTCAGCGGGTTCGGCTCGGTCGTCCCGAAGACGTTGACGCCGACGATCTTCTCCTCGCCGGACTCGATCCGCGCCCGCCGCTCGGCGTGCGAGGCGACCAGGTGCGACTTGAGATAACCGGACTCGACGGCGGCCATCGCGCCGCCCATCTCCTGGATCCGCCCGATCTCCGCGAGCGACTCCTCGACCAGCTGCGCGACCTTCGCCTCGATCACCTTCGAGCCCTCGAAGATGTCGTCGTACTCCAGCAGATCGCTCTCGTGCGCCAGCACCTGCTGGATCCGCAGCGACCACTGCTGGTCCCACGGCCGCGGCAGACCCAGCGCCTCGTTCCAGGCGGGCAGCTGCACGGCACGCGCGCGGGCGTCCTTCGACAGCGTCACCGCCAGCATCTCCAGCACGATCCGCTGGACGTTGTTCTCCGGCTGTGCCTCGGTCAGTCCGAGCGAGTTGACCTGGACGCCGTAGCGGAAGCGGCGGTGCTTGGGGTTCTCGATGCCGTAGCGCTCGCGGGTGATCGTGTCCCAGATACGGCCGAAGGCGCGCATCTTGCACATCTCCTCGATGAAGCGGACGCCCGCGTTCACGAAGAAGGAGATCCGCCCCACGACGTCGCCCATCCGCTCCTGCGGCACCTGGCCGCTGTCGCGCACCGCGTCGAGCACGGCGATCGCGGTGGACATCGCGTACGCGATCTCCTGCACCGGCGTGGCCCCGGCCTCCTGGAGGTGGTAGCTGCAGATGTTGATCGGGTTCCACTTCGGGATGTGGGACACCGTGTACGCGATCATGTCCGTGGTCAGGCGCAGACTCGGCCCCGGTGGGAACACATGTGTGCCGCGGGACAGGTACTCCTTGACGATGTCGTTCTGGGTGGTGCCCTGGAGCTGCGTGATGTCCGCGCCCTGTTCCTCGGCGACGACCTGGTAGAGCGCCAGCAGCCACATGGCGGTGGCGTTGATCGTCATCGAGGTGTTCATCTGCTCCAGGGGGATGTCCTGGAACAGCCGGCGCATGTCGCCCAGGTGCGCGACCGGCACGCCGACGCGGCCGACCTCGCCGCGGGCGAGCACATGGTCGGAGTCGTAGCCGGTCTGCGTCGGAAGGTCGAACGCCACCGACAGACCGGTCTGCCCCTTGGCGAGATTGCGCCGGTACAGCTCGTTGGAGGCCTCCGCCGTGGAGTGACCGGCGTAGGTCCGCATGAGCCAGGGACGGTCCTTGTGACGCACGGCAGTGGCAGGCTGACGCTCAGTCATCTATGACCTCGGGTGTGTCAGATGTTGCGGAAGCGGTTGATGGCGTCGATGTGCTTGGCGCGCATCTCCTCGTCGTGCACGCCCAGGCCCTCCCCGGGGGCCATGCAGAGCACGCCGACCTTGCCCTGGTGGAGGTTGCGGTGGACGTCGAAGGCGGCCTGCCCGGTGTCCTCCAGGCTGTACACCCGGGAGAGCGTCGGGTGGATCTTCCCCTTGGCGATCAGCCGGTTGGCCTCCCACGCTTCACGGTAGTTCGCGAAGTGGGATCCGATGATGCGCTTCAGGGACATCCACAGATAGCGGTTGTCGTACTCGTGCTGGTAGCCGGACGTCGAGGCGCAGGTGACGATCGTGCCGCCCTTGCGGGTGACGTACACGGAGGCGCCGAAGGTCTCGCGGCCCGGGTGCTCGAAGACGATGTCGACGTCCTCGCCGCCGGTCAGCTCGCGGATGCGCTTGCCGAAGCGCTTCCATTCGCGGGGGTCCTGGTTGTGCTCGTCCTGCCAGAACCGGTAATCCTCGGCTGCCCGGTCGATGATCAGCTCGGCGCCCATCTTCCGGCAGATCTCCGCTTTCTGCTCGCTGGAGACCACACAGATCGGGGTGGCGCCGCCGGCCAGCGCGAACTGGGTGGCGTACGAGCCGAGGCCGCCGCTGGCGCCCCAGATCAGCACATTGTCGCCCTGCTTCATGTCGGCGCCGTTGCGGGACACCAGCTGCCGGTACGCGGTCGAGTTGACCAGACCCGGCGCGGCGGCCTCCTCCCAGCTGAGGTGCCGCGGCTTGGGCATCAGCTGGTTGGACTTCACCAGTGCCAGCTCCGCAAGCCCCCCGAAGTTGGTCTCGAAGCCCCAGATGCGCTGCTCCGGGTCGAGCATCGTGTCGTTGTGCCCGTCGGAGGACTCGAGTTCCACGGACAGACAGTGCGCGACGACCTCGTCGCCCGGCTTCCAGGCGTTGACGCCGGGACCGGCGCGCAGCACGACGCCAGCGAGGTCGGAGCCGATGATGTGGTACGGCAGATCGTGGCGCCGGGTGAGCTCGGAGAGCTTTCCGTAGCGCTCCAGGAAGCCGAAGGTGGGCAGCGGCTCGAAGATCGAGGTCCACACGGAGTTGTAGTTCACCGAGGAGGCCATCACGGCCACCAGGGCCTCGCCCGGGCCCAGTTCGGGCACCGGCACCTCGTCCAGGTGGAGGGACTTGCGTGGGTCTTTCTCACGGGTGGTGATCCCCGCGAACATGTCCGTCTCGTCCTTGTGCACGGTGATCGCGCGATACGACTCGGGGAGCGGCAGGCTTGCGAAGTCGGCCGGCACGGAGTCCGGCGACTGGATCGCGTCCAGGATGTCCTTCACGGTCACGGTGTTGCCTCCGGCGTCGAGCGCCCTGAGGGAGGGGCGCTGAGGGTTACGTCGGTGCTGCTGAAAGGGGTGAGGGTGTGCCGTCGGTCCGGCGAGGGGTGGTGCGGTTCGGCAGCGCGTTGTGGCGCGGGAAGGTTGCCTGTGACGCAGGCGTCCGGGCGCGCAGGACGTGGCTTGCGGGGACAGCCGGCGTACGAGTCATCTCTGCACGCCGGCCGCCCGGACCTCTTCAACGTATGGCACGGCGTGTCACCTGGCAAGGCACTGCGTGCCAGAGATTACGCTCATACGAATTCTTTACGTAACAAACGAGCGATGATCGATCGAGCGGTGCCTGAAATATGCCCGAAACGGTCCGTTCATCATTCCCAGTAGAACGTTCATCTGTCCCCATGGAAACAGAACGGCCACCCGGAGGTGGCCGTTGTCACAGCTGATTCCCAGCAGGGGACGGGGTGCGTCTCTGCGTCTGCGTCTCAGCGGTCCTTGAGCGCCGCCTCGATGGTGCGCATCACCTCGTCGAGCGGGGCGTCGGTGCGGGCGACCGTCACCAGGACCTCGCCCTGCGCCGCGACCGCCGCAGGGGCGGGCTGCCGGGGCGCCGCGGCACGCCCGGCGCCGATACCGGTGCCGAAGGTCCTGCGCACGATCGCGAAGGCGTGGTCGAGCTCGGTCTCCACATCGCCCTGGCCGTCGGCCCGCAGCCAGCGGCGCAGCACATGGTTGTGCGCGGTGACCACGGCCGACGCGGCCACCTCGGCCAGCAGCGGGTCGTCGCCCGTGTCCTCGTCGCGCGCGTGCTCGTCGAAGTGGCCCAGGAGATAGCGGGTGAACAGTCGCTCGTAGCGGGCCACCGACGCGATCTCCGCCTCGCGCAGGGTCGGCACCTCGCGGGTCAGCTTGTAGCGGGCGACCGAGATCTCCGGCCGCGCCGCGTACATCCGCATGACCTCCTTGATGCCACGGCACACCGTGTCCAGCGGATGCTCGTGCGCGGGGGCCGCGTCGAGCACCGCCTCGGCGCGGACCAGGGTGTCGTCGTGGTCCGGGAAGATCGCCTCCTCCTTGGAGCGGAAGTGGCGGAAGAACGTACGGCGGGCGACCCCGGCCGTGGCCGCGATCTCGTCGACGGTGGTCGCCTCGTACCCCTTGGTCGCGAACAACTCCATCGCTGCTGCCGCCAACTCCCGGCGCATCTTGAGGCGCTGCGCCGCGGCGCGACTGCCTGCGGCACTTTCCGGCGCGTCGGGCGTAGCTGGTGTACGTGAGGACTTGGCGGGCTGGGACATGCCCCGAACGTACTGCATGTGCGCAGCGTGCCGCGCATGTACGGGGTTTCCCCCGCCGCCCGCCGACGGGGGAAACCCGACCCGCGGCACCGGCGCCGGACACCCCGGCTCCAGCAGCCCGCCCCAGTCCTCGCCTCCTCGGAACCAGTCGCCGGGACGGGCGGAGCCGTTCCGGCGGATCGTGCCGGGGACGTCGGGGACGTCGGGGACACCGGGGACGGCAGGCCCTGCGCCGGGCTCTGCGAACGCAGGGGGACCTTCAGCCGCGTCGTCGGTCGCCGGCTCGGCCGCCGGTTCCCCCCGGTTCTCTTGCACATGCACGCGCGCCAGCCCCCAGACGTCCAGGTCGGGTCGGTCGAAGTCGGCTCCAGTTCGGCAGCGCCCCCGAAGGGGCGCGGGGAACTGCGCGACCAGCCACGACGGTGCCGCAGCCGAAAGACGACACACGGCACATCGCGGCATTACCAGCAGAGCCTCAGCGGCGCGCGTACTCGCGGAAGCCACGGCCCGTCTTGCGGCCCAAGCAACCCGCGGCGACCAGGTGCTCCAGCAGCGGTGCCGGGGCCAGGCCCGGGTCGCGGAACTCGCGGTGCAGCACCTTCTCGATCGCCAGCGAGACGTCCAGGCCGACCACGTCCAGCAGCTCGAACGGGCCCATCGGGTAGCCGCCGCCCAGCTTCATCGCCGCGTCGATGTCGTCGAGCGTCGCGTAGTGCTCCTGCACCATCTTGATCGCGTTGTTGAGGTACGGGAACAGCAGCGCGTTGACGATGAAACCGGCCCGGTCGCCGCAGTCCACGGCGTGTTTGCGGACCGTGGCGCACACCTCGCGGACCGTCGCGTGGACGTCGTCGGCCGTGAGCACCGTGCGGACCACCTCGACGAGCTTCATCGCCGGGGCGGGGTTGAAGAAGTGCATGCCGATCACATCCTGCGGGCGCGAGGTGGCGCGGGCGCAGGCCACCACCGGCAGCGAGGACGTGGTGGTGGCCAGCACCGCGCCCGGCTTGCAGACCTTGTCCAGCGTCGCGAAGAGCTGTCGCTTGACCTCCAGGTCCTCGGCGACGGCCTCGACGGCCAGGTCGACGTCCGCGAACGCGTCCGCGGAACCGGCCGCGGTGATCCGCTCCAGGGCCTGCGCGGCGGCCTCCGCCGTCATCCGGCCCTTGTCGACCGAGCGGGCCAGGGACTTGCCGATCCGCGCCTTGGCGATCTGCGCCTTCTCCTCGGTGCGGGCGGCCAGGACGACGTCGTAGCCCGCCTTCGCGAAGACCTCGGCGATGCCGGACGCCATGGTGCCGGAGCCCGCGACACCGACCGAGTGCACCGTACGGCCCTGGACGCCACCGGCGCCCTCCGGCGGCGTCAGCGCGTCCCGCACGACGCGGGCGCTGCCGGGGGCCTCGTAGGTGTAGAAGCCGCGCCCGGACTTGCGGCCGGTCAGGCCCGCCTCGCTGAGCTGCTTGAGGATCGGCGCCGGGGCGTGCAGCCGGTCGCGGGACTCGGCGTACATGGCGTCCAGGACGGTGCGCGCCGTGTCGATGCCGATCAGGTCCAGCAGCGCCAGCGGGCCCATCGGCAGACCGCAGCCGAGCCGCATGGCGGCGTCGATGTCCTCGCGGGAGGCGTACTTCGCCTCGTACATCGCGGCCGCCTGGTTGAGGTAGCCGAACAGCAGCCCGTCGGCGAGGAAACCGGGCCGGTCGCCCACCGCGACGGGCTCCTTGCCGAGTTCCACGGCCAGATCGAGCACCGCGGCGACGGCCTGCGGCGCGGTGAGCACCGAGGAGACCACCTCGACCAGCTTCATCGCCGGGGCCGGGTTGAAGAAGTGCAGGCCCAGCACCCGCTCCGGGCGGGACGAGTCGGCGGCCAGACGGGTCACGGACAGCGCGTTGGTGCCGGTCGCGATGATCGCGTCGGGGCGCACGATGCCGTCCAGCTCGCGCAGCACCTGCCGCTTGATCTCGTACGACTCCGGGACCACCTCGATGACCAGGTCGGCGCCGGCCACGGCGCGCAGATCGGTGGACATGTGCAGCCGGGCCAGCAGGTCCACCCGCTGCTGCTCGGTCAGCCTGCCGCGGGCCACGGCACGCGCGGTCGACGTCTCCAGGGCGGCGACGGCCTGCGCGGCCGCGGCCTCGCTGACGTCGACGCCGATCACGTCGCGGCCGGCCTTCGCGAGCACCTCGGTGATACCGGTGCCCATGGTGCCGAGGCCGACGACGGCGACGGTCATGATCGGGGTCAGGGAAGGGTCGGGCAGGGGAGCGGCCATCGCGAGACTCCAGGAATGAGGGTGACGACTGGAAGGACGCCCCGGTGCGCCGGAAGAACGGCGCACCGGATGCGTGCGGAGTGCGGGTGATGCCGGGCTACTGGCGCACACGCCCGGTGCCGTCGTACGAGGCGCGCACACGCCCGCATCGACGGCGGATTCCGACCGGCCCTGTCCCGGGGCCACGTCGTACTGCGGTACACACGTACCGAACCGACTGCACTCGCGGTGGCTGCGTCACCAGGCCACCACAAGAAACGCGAGTGGGTGACTCGCTCGTCTGAGCTTAACCGATGGGTAATGAGCGCACTAGACCCCGGGCTGATCGATCACTTACCGCACCGGGATGCCGGTCTTCGGCGTCCGCCGGACGCCAGGCCCTAGGGTCTAGGACCATGGACGAAGAGTTGCGATCACTCACGGAACGCTTACGCCGGGAGGCCGCCGCCTCCGCAGTACCGGGCGCGCCGGCGGTCTGCGACCGGCTCGCCGCCACCGACGACCCCGAAGAACTGGCCAGGGTCCTCACCGAACCGGGACAGCCGCTGTGGGCCAGGGAACTGGCCGCCTTCCGGCTGGGCCTCGCCGGGGACCGGCGGGCCTTCGAGGCCCTCGTCCTGCTCCTCAACCACCGCGACCCGCCACGCTGTGTCTCCGCCGCCCATGCCCTGGCCCGCCTCGGCGACCCCCGCACCGCCCGCGCGGCCGCCGCCCTCGCCACCAACGAACTCCGCGTCGCCTACGCCCTGCAGCCGGTGCGGCTGCTCGTCGAACTCCGCGCCCCCGAGTCCGTCCCCGCGCTGATCACCACCCTGTGCCGCCGCCTCACCCCGCACGACCCCTACCGCCGGGTGGCCCTCGCCTGTGTGGAGGGGCTGGGCACCCTGGCCGACGACCGCGCCAGACCCGTCCTGACGGAGGCCCTGGCCCACCCCACCCTGGCGGAGGCGGCGGTCCACGCCCTGGCCCGCATCCCGCGCCAGCGGCGATGACACCGGGCCGCCCGCTCGCGGGCCGCCGCGTACCCCTCCTCGCCGGGCCCGTTCTCGTGGAGTGCGGGCGCCTGCCGCTCGGGGCCGCCCTGGAGCACCCAGGCGTGGTCGTCGAGCAACGCGTAGGCGGCGGTGAGGAGGTTGCCGGTGAGTTTGCCGAGTCCGGCGTAGCCGAGGTCTTTGGTGATCCAAGTGCGGATGTCCTCGACGGCGACGTGCCGCGCTGGTTGTGCGCGGCGGCGGCCCCCGGCGTACACGTCCTCCTTGATGTAGAGGACATCCCTTCAGTACGACGGTGTCGCCACCCCTGGCCATCGGCTGCTCCCGCTCACTGGTTCCCCTCGCAAGTCGTCCTTGTCCGGAGGCCGAGGAGGGGGCGCGGAGGGAGCCGAACAGCCCCGGGAGAAACTGGGTGGCGTGCCCCAGGCGAGTGCCAGAGCCGGGGCTCATATCATGGACACGACGAGGCGGGTGTGCACGACACCGAGGGGGCGGGTGCAAGGTATGGGGCAGGACGGACTCGGCTCGCGGCGGGGCGGCACCCCGGATCTCAGAGTGTCCGCGGAAGACCTTACGAAGCTCGCGACCGACCTCGGGGACATGCGTGATCACCTGGACAACCAGGTCACGCGCATGGACGCGGTTGTAGACCGGATCGAATCGGGCTGGCGCGGTCCGGCGGGCACTGCGTACCGGGAGTTCCATCGCGCTGCTGCCGAGGACGCTGTGCGGATTCGGGAAGTGGTGAAACTGCTGGAGGAAGCCGTACGGCTGAGCCGGGACGGATTCTCCGAGACCGATCTCGGCGTGCTCTCCCGGATGCGCCAGGTCAGCGTGGACGTCGACAGCGAGATCGACAGGCTGTCCACGCCGGCCCCGGAGGCGGCGGCCTGCGCGCGCAGCGTTTTGGACGATTACTGACGTACAGCGTCACATTCCACGCGGGATGGCAGGGCACGACACGAGGGGGAGCATGTCGGACGGGACAGTGTCCGGGGAGCAGATCACGGTCTCCTTCGGGGCGCTTCAGGAGCTCGCTACCGACCTGGAGGACATACTCAAGAAGCTCAACGAGAAGCTGGAAGAGCTCTACGGCCGTGTCGAGCCGGTGGTGCTGTCCTGGACGGGTGAGGCCAGGGAGGTCTTCGTCGAGAAGCTCGACGAATGGGAGCGTTCCGCCCAGGATCTGGAAGCAGCCCAGAAGTGGCTGCACGACTTCGTCACGACCGGGCGCCTCAACTATGCGGCCGCGCACCAGGCGGTGCTGCGCGGTTGGGGTGCGTCCTGATGGCTACACCGGTTCCGGGACCATCGGCGAGCCCGGCTCCCACTCCGTCGAGCACCGGCGGATCCCCCCAGCCGTCCGCTTCGGACGGCACCGGCCCTACGCCTCGTCCCTCTCCCGGCAGCCTGACCGATCCCGACGGCAAGGACATCTCACGTGGCGACACGGATTCCGACCGGCACGGACGCGCCGCCGAACTGGAGGCGATGAAGCCCGCGCCGCCGGGGAACGCCATCGGCTTCGACGTCCAGCCGCAGCACGTCTACTACGCCTCGTACATGCTGCGCAACGCGCAGTACGACTTCGCGGGCCGTGCCAGGGATCTGGTGGGCGGCCTCGAAGGGTACGAGCACGCGGTCGGCTGCGGCAGCGGCCCCGAGGCGTTCGCGAGGGCGTACGCCGATGTCGCCGCGCTCTTCCTCTCCGCGTGGGACAAGGCGACGGAAGGCGTCGGTGGTGCGGCCGTGGGCCTCACGGTCACCGCGAACAACTACGCGCGGGCGGACCACGCCACCCACCCGCTGACCCCGGCCGTGGCCACGAGGAACCCGCCGGACGTCCTGCGGACCACCGGCGCGACCGGCCCTGTCGCCGGGCTCGGCTGGGGCGGCGCCCGGGGCGAGGACGGCTGGGGCGGCGCGATCGTCGACGAGGTCTCGGGGGGCCTGGGCACGATCGCCGCCGAAATTCTGCGGCCGATCCTCGCCAACGCGCTGCGCCACGGCAAGGTCGCCGACATCACGCCCGGCGGTGACGACCTCGCCCTGCCGGAGATCGCCCGGCTCTGGAGACAGGCGGCCAAGGACGCCGGGACCTCCGCCGGCGAGTTCGACGACGCCATCGCCTACATAACGGACCCGGCGCCGGGAAACGACGAATGGCAGAGCGCGATGAAGCAGTTCTGCTCCGCGCTGTGGGGCACATCGGCGTGGGGCAGGGAGCACCACGGCTACCGGTGGGCCCACGCCGACGGCGGACGCCCCGCCCTGGATGTCCTTCAGGACTCCGCCCGGGACGTGGCGACGGCGTGCGACGCCGTGGGCTCGGAGGTGACGAAGATCCGCTCGACCATCGTCGAGGTCTACAAGGACGCTGCGGCCAAAACGTTCGCGCTGAAGAGCTTCAAGGATCTCGAGGATCTTGTCGGCGAACTCCCCACGCTGGCTCTGGAGTTCATCAACAACATCGACACAGGCCGCCTGAACGGCGCAGTGGACTCCTACAACCGCGCGATCCACGGCTTCGCGACCGATGTGGCGAGGCTCGGGCCCGGTCTGGAGGAGGCCGTGAACGGCGTTCCCGCCTACGCCGCGGAAGAAGCGCGGGCCGAGGCGTTCGGAGCCCGCTCCCTGAACGACTTCAGGCAACAGCTGCGCTACACGGTCGCGGAAGAGGACAAGGAAAACCACTTTTACACGGTCGACCTCGCAAACCAGGAAGGCGTCCACGGCAGCCACGTCATCGACAAGCACGTGGGGCAGACCGACGCGCAACTCCTCAATCGGCTGCGGGACCAGCCGGGGATCACCGCCGCCTCCACGTTCACCGACCTCGCCACGGCACAGAAGGCGACGCAGGACGCGATGGACGAGATCGGCCCGTCCAACACGACAGCGAACGCGGGAAGACCGAACATAGGGGTCAATAACCCGCAAAAGATAGAGAATTGGCTGTCCCGGCCGCGGAGCGACCATTCGAAGCTCGTACTCGATCCGGTGGAATTCGACTATGTGACCGGCCGGACCATCCCGACCGGTTCTACGTCCGCCCATGACACGTACAGTGTCAAGGTGGTCCTCAAGTACAAGAACGGGATCGATCCGCCGTACGTCGTCCTCACCTCCATGCCCCAGTGACCTCCGTACCCGAGTGAGTGATGTCCGTGAACCCAGGCGCTCTGCCCGAGTGCGTGGCCGCAGTGTTCGACCAGTCCCGCACCGTCGTCTGTCTCACAGCCAGGACGCATCGGGACTGGGTGGACGACGTGACGGCGTTCATGCGAGGGGAAGCGGGCGGACAGAGCACCGGCGTCGACCCGGCTCCCATGTTCGAGGAGATCATCGGTGAACTGGTGAGGGAGAGCCTTCTGCCGGTCGCCGAGAAAGGCGCGCGGGACCTGTTGAAGTTCCTCGCGGTGGGATCCTTCTACGAGGGCCCGCACCCGTCGCTCCGGGAGCCCGATGAGGTCAGAGACGGGTGTGTTCGCGAATTGCTGGCTTCGGTGGGAGATTCCCCCGATTTCTTCACGAACCACGGTCACGCCGAGGACGGTCCGGACGCGGACTTCCTGGTGTCCAGCTTTCACTGGAATTCTCTCGCCGCCACGCTCTACGACGTGTGCCTCGTAGGGGTGGCCCCGGACCGCCTGCTCGTTGTCTGGAGGTTCGAGGACGCCTGACGCGTCGCGACGAACCGACCGGTGCGGACGCAGCGAGCGGCTGCGTCGTGCCATCAGGCGCACTGTAGTTTTCACGAGGAGGTGGTGAGCGTGTCCGAGGCGCGTCCGGTGCGCACCAGAACGTCGACCTATCCCGACCGGGAGACGGCCCAGTGGGCCACCCAGCACGTGGTCACCGCCAACGAGCAGCTCATCCACCGTTGGTTGGCCCAGGGCACCCGTCCCCGTCTGACCATCGAGGCCTCGTGGCCTTCGAGGGAGGACCCGGTGGGCCGGGTGCTGCTGCAGGCGATGATGCTGGCCGGCCGCAGCCCGGTCGACGTCAGGGCGGCCCGGGTGATTCTCAGGCGGGACGCCGACCGCCCCCATGGCTTCGCCGTCCAGGCCACGTTCCCCGTTTACCTGTAGCACCTTGTAGAGGCTGACTCCGTGCCCCTGAGCCCCATCGAACACGACCGCCGCTATGGCGAACTCGACCAGGTGATCCGTGCCTACGCGGGACATCAGGCTGACGACACATCCGACAGACCGAGTGAGGCCCTGACCGCCTACCTGTGGTGGACATGGCACGCCCGTCCATGGGCCCTGGCCGTCGCGGAGCGCCAGTTGCGGGAGTACGCCGACCACCCGCCCGGACGTCTCCGGCTTCGCCTGGGCGAGTTCTACCCGGTGCCCGACGTCGGCCTGCCCGACGG
Organism: Streptomyces sp. YIM S03343; assembly: GCF_054729195.1. Taxonomy (NCBI): domain Bacteria; kingdom Bacillati; phylum Actinomycetota; class Actinomycetes; order Kitasatosporales; family Streptomycetaceae; genus Streptomyces; species Streptomyces sp. YIM S03343. The sequence continues at coordinate 1,643,706 of NZ_JBPUKX010000001.1, read as the reverse complement.
AGAGATCCAGCAGTGGCTGCGCTGCCTGGCCGATCACATTGGGAACAGCGTCGAACGGGGTGAGGTACCGTCCCCGGCCACGCCGGTGACCCACTGGGAGTGGCACGCGCGCTTCCCTGAACTCGGCCAGTTCCTCGGCGGCTGGTTCTCCCAGGACATGCCGGACGAGTTCGCTGACCACGCTTCCGCCGTCGACGACTACCGGGCGGCCACTGATGCGCAGTTGGTGGCCCGGCTGATCGGCGAACTCCATGAACTCCTCGCGCTCGATCTGGAGGAGTCCGATTACGCCCTGGCCTGTGTCGAGCTGGGCATGGAGGTCGATCCTCCGGCTCCGTACGCGCCCAGTTCCTGGCTTGCGCTGGTCGCCGACCGGCTCGGGCGGTTGCCCGCTGTGTATGCCCCGGAGACCCCGGCCGACCGGGAGTGATCCTCCGGGCGGCCGGTCTTCCCGGTGCTCGCGATGGCTCGGGGGGCGCAGAAGACGACGGCCCATACCGTCTTGGCCGGTGCGCCCTGCCGTTCGGTGACGCCCCAGTTCTCGGCCAGTGCCGCGATGAGGGTGAGCCCGCGTCCGCTGTCCGCGAGCGGCAGTAGGTCGTCCGAGGCGGGGGTCGGCAGCCGCTCGCCCCGTACGTCGCTCACCTCCACGCGCACATGGCCTTCCGCCGTGTTCCTGGCGCGCCGCAGTTCGGAGTCCCGCCCGGGTACCCGTCCGTGCGTGACGGAGTTCGCGGCCAGCTCGGCGACGATCAGTTCCAGGGTGTCGTGCGCGGAGGTGCCGTATGTCCAGCCCCGGGTGTGCATCTGGTGGGAGGCGAGGTGCCATGCCAGGCGGGCGCCCCGGGGAGTGGCGGTGAAGCGAAGGGTGAAGACGGCCGAGCCCGTCGGGCCGGTCGCGGTGTGCGACAAGTGCGCGGTGTGCAAGGTGGTCACAGACGGGAAGGTTTCCGGGTCGGAGGGGCTATGACCAGCACCGATGGCCCCACAGCGGGTTTCTGTGGGGGTGGCGTGGCGGCTGTCGTGGTCGTCGGAGTCGTGCGGCTTTGGCTACTTCGGGTGATGGCGACATTCCCGCGGAGTCGTTGGGGTGGCAGAGGACTGCCCGGGCATGGTCGCCCTCGCAGGGCACCGCCCGGTACGTGCCCTAGCCCTGATGGACAAAAGGACGCTCCCCGCAGTGAACCTCGACGAGTACCAGACGACCTTTCTGTTCTATGCCCCGGCGGAGACTCCCGGCGGCTGGAACCTCGATCTGGCCGCCTTCACCGCGGCGCTGGAAGCCGCCTTTCCGGAAGTCCGCTACGAGACCCGGCAGGGCAGGCAACTGCGGCTGTCCTTCTGGGCGGTGACGGAGGAGGGTGTCGAGTTCACCGGCTTCGCCAGCAACGAGGGCCGTGACACCGTCGTTCTCACGGACAACACCGCCGATGAAGCCGCTGCTTCAGCTCGGAGCCTGCCGTGGAGGAGGGCATCGAGACGGACTGGCGTGTGCCGACGGGTGGAGACACGACTTGTATCGCTGAGGAGTTGCGGCACGCCCGGATGCGCTCACCCGGGGGGCAAGGCGCGGGCGGTGAGTGAGCGGCATGTTTTCGGGGCTGTTCACTCGTGCGAGGCAACTTGTCCGGTTGTGAGCCTGTTTGACTTGCTGTCGTCCTAGCCTGCGGTCATCGGGATCGGCTTGATCGGCAGCTTCGGCGGCAAGGGGGCGAGTGCGATGGACATGGGTATGGATTCGGGCGCGGGCAGCACGGAGTCGGATTCGAACGTCGCGTTCCTGCGCTGCTTCGGCCGCCAGATGAAGCTGCTGCGGGAGGCCGCGGGGCTCACACAGGTGCAGGTGGCGACCATGTCGGGTACAGCGAGGCAATGATCGCGGCGGTGGAGCAGGGGCGGCGGATTGCCAAGCCGGATCTGATCGACGCAGTGGATCACGTGGTGGACGGGCGGGAAGTGCTGATCGCCATGAAGGAAGAGGTGGCCAAGGCGCGGTACCCCTCCTTCTTTCGGCGATACGCGCAACTGGAGGCGGAGGCAGAGCAGTTGCACGCCTACGACAATCACGTGGTCAAGGGGCTTCTGCAAACGCCGGATTACGCACGAGCCGTCTTCAGCATGTGGCGTCCACTGCTCAGCGAAGAGGTCGTTGAGCAGCGCGTGGCCGCGCGGATGGAGAGGCAGAAACTGTTTCCCAAGAGTCCGGCCCCGCTCCTGAGCTTCGTCATCGAGGAACAGGCTCTACGTCGCCCCGTCGGCAGTGACCAAGTGCTGCGTGGCCAGTTGGAACAGCTGGTGATGTACGCGTGCATGCGCAACGTCGAGATGCAGGTCATGCCGACAAGGCGCCACCAGCATGCAGGACTTGGTGGCGCATTCACGTTGATCCATCTCCAAGAGGAGCGCAGGATTGCCTACATGGAGGTGCAGGAGGCGAGCATCCTGTACACCGAGCCCAAGAAGGTCAGTCCGCTGGAAGCGACGTACGGCGTTCTCCGAGCGCAGGCGCTGACTCCCACGGAGTCCCTGACCTTCGTCGAGAAGCTGTTGGGAGAGCTATGAAGGCAAGCAGCCCCGGGCCTGCCGCTGGCGCGCTGAACTGGCACAAGAGTAGTTACAGCTCCGGCAGCGGCGGTGACTGCGTCGAGGTTGCGGACGCCGGTACGGCAGTACTCGTCCGTGACTCCAAGCAGCCGGGGGAGGCATTTCTCTCTGTCGGCGTCGATGGATGGGCCGCGTTCGTGCGGATGGCCGCGCGCGGTTGACGTGAGACGGAGGGGCGGCCGGTTGTTCGGCCGCCCCTTTCTCGTTCACTCGGGTGCGCCGTCCGCCAACTCCGCGACATAGCGCACCTCGGGTATCTCGACCCCGCCCGCCTCGAACGGCTCCTCGGCCCCGTCGGCACGGAAACCGGCCCGCTCGTAGAAGCGCCGCGCGCGGGTGTTCTCCTTCACCACCCAGAGGAACATCCGCGCCCGGCCGCCCGCGGCGCTCTGCCGTACGCACTCCGTCAGCAGCGCGCGCCCGGCGCCGGTGCCGAGGCGGTCGGGGGCGACGTAGATCGCGTACAGCTCGGCGTCCCCTGTGCCGGTGTCGTCGTCCCGGCACGGACCGTGGCACGCCCAGCCGACGACCTGCCCGCCGGACTCGGCCACCAGGTCCACCCCCGCGCCCTCGGCACGCCCGAGCCGCTCCCGGTGCCGCTCGGCGTCCACGGCCACGCTCAGGGCGTCGAGATACGGCTGCGGTATCAGGCCCCGGTAGGCCGACTGCCAGCCCCGCACTCGGATCTCGGCCACCCGCTCGCAGTCGCCGAGCCGCATCGGCCGTAACGCGAAGTTCTCGTTCATCGGCCCATCCTGGACCATGGGCGTGACAGCGCCCCCGGCGGACCGTCGCAACGATGCACCGGGGGCGTCGGGGTGAGGGGGTGTCAGCCGCGGGGGCCGAGCAGGCCGTGCAGGCCCAGGCCGTGCAGGCCCAGGTCGTGCGGGGCCGTGCCGTGCGACACCGTGGTGGATGCCATCGTCCTGCTCGTGCTCAGCGGCTTCGGGTCGGGCAGCTTCTCGCACACCGCGTCGGCCACACCGCTGCCGCGCGGCACCGTGCCCTTGGCGAGGTAGGCCGACAGGTAGTCGTCCAGGCAGGTGTTCCCGCTCAGCGTGATGCCGTGGTTGCCGCCGCCCTGCTCGACGACCAGGCTGGAGCCCGCCAGCAGATGGTGGACGGTGACGCCGCCCTCGTAGGGGGTCGCCGCGTCGTCGGTGGCCTGGAAGAGCAGCGCGGGCGGGAGCTTGCCGTTGGCGATGTTCACCGGCTTCAGCGAGCGCGTCGGCCAGAACGCGCACGGTGCGTTGTACCAGGCGTTGTTCCAGGTCATGAACGGCGCCTTCTCATACGCCGCCCAGTTGTCCGCGCGCAACCGGTTCCAGTTCCGCGGCCAGGCGGCGTCACGGCACTGCACCGCGGTGTAGACGCTGTACCCGTTGTCGCCCGAGGAGTCGACCGCGGCGAAGGTCTCGTACGCCTCGATCAGCGGCTCGGCGTTCTTGTCGTTGACGTAGGCCGCGAACGCCTCGGCGAGGTAGGGCCAGTAGCCGTTGTAGTAGCCGCCCGGCAGGAAGGTGTCCTCCAGTTCGGATGCGCCGACCTTCCCGCCCGCCGGCTTCTTCGCCAGGGCCGCCCGCATCGCGTACCACTCGGCCTCGATCTTCTCCGGATCGGTGCCCAGCTTGTAGGCGGAGTTGTACTTGGCGATCCACGCCATCAGCGCGCGCTGCCGGTCGTTGAAGGTGAAGTCCTGGTCGAGGTTGTCGCCGTACCAGACCCCGGTCGGGTCGACGATCGAGTCGAGAACCAGACGGCGCACCTGACGCGGGAACAGCTTGGCGTAGACCGCGCCGAGATAGGTGCCGTACGAGTAACCGAAGTAGTTGATCTTCTTCGCGCCCAGGGAGCGGCGGATCGAGTCCATGTCGCGCACGGCGCTGACCGTGTCGATGTACGGCAGCAGGCTCGCGTACTTCCTGCCGCAGGCGGCGGCGAAGGACTTGGCGCGCTCCAGGTCGGCCTTCTCGATGGCGGGCGTCGACGGCACCGAGTCCGGGCGGACCGGGTTGAAGAAACCGGGCTTGCAGTCCAGGGCGGGCTTGCTCGCGCCCACCCCGCGCGGGTCGAAGCCGATCACGTCGTACTGCGAGGCCACCGACTTGGGCAGCGCCGACGCCACGAACCCGGCGAGGGTCAGTCCGCTGCCGCCCGGGCCGCCCGGGTTGACCAGCAGCGGCCCCTGATAGGTGGACGACGTGTGCGGGACGCGGGACAGGGCCAGGGTGATCTGCCGGCCGCCCGGGTGCGCGTAGTCGAGGGGCACCTTCAGCGACGCGCACTGGAGCGTCGGGTAGTCGTCGGTGGCGCACTTCTTCCAGGTGGGTTTCGCCGTCGGGACGGCCGCCGCGGCGTGCGGTGTGCTCGCGTCGGCGGGGACGGCGGTGAACGTACCGGCCACGACGACGGCGGCGCCGCACAGCGCTGCTGCGCGCTTTCTCATGAGTCCTCCCGGGACGAAGGGCTTCGGGCCGCGGCTGTCGCGGTCCTCGCCGCATCGTCCCGGAAAGGTCACTCGGGTGAACGCGTTCTGGCGATACTTGACCCAATTGGGCCGTCAGATGCGCTCCAACGCTCTCAGATCAGGGTGAGTTGGACTGATTCCGCTGTACGAGGCGTATGGGATGCGGCAGGCGTGACGGGTCTCATCGGATCGTGCGGGGGTGACGGGCGGGGCTGCGCGGGCCGCCGGTGCTGTCCCGCGTGCGTGGGGCCGATGCCGTACTCCCGTGCCAGTTCGTGCACCTGACGGGTGATCCGGCGCTGGTACCACTTCGGGGCGTACGCGCCCTCCGCGTACAGCCGCTCGTAACGGCGCACCAGATGCGGGTGCTCCCGGCCGAGCCAGGCCATGAACCACTCGCGTGCGCCGGGCCGCAGATGCAGCACCAGCGGGGTCACCGAGGTGGCGCCCGCCGCCGCGATCGCCCGCACGGTGGCGCGCAACTGCGCCGGGTCGTCGCCCAGGAAGGGGATCACCGGCGCCATCAGCACCCCGCAGCCGATGCCGTGCTCGCCGAAGACACGGACCACCTCCAGGCGGTGTTCCGGTGCGGGCGTGCCCGGTTCCGCCGTGCGCCACAGCCGTTCGTCGACGAAGCCCACGGAGACCGAGACCCCGACGTCGGTGACCTGGGCTGCCTGCACCAGCAGATCCAGGTCGCGCAGGATCAGGGTGCCCTTGGTCAGGATCGAGAAGGGATTCGCGTGGTCGCGCAGGGCGGCGATGATGCCCGGCATCAGCCGGTAGCGGCCCTCCGCGCGCTGGTAGCAGTCGACATTGGTGCCCATCGCGATGTGCTCGCCCGTCCAGCGCACCGAGCCGAGCCGGCGGCGCAGCAGCTCCGGCGCGTTCACCTTGACCACGATCTGGCTGTCGAAGCCGAGACCGGTGTCGAGGTCCAGATAGCTGTGCGATTTCCTGGCGAAACAGTAGACACACGCGTGGGTGCAGCCGCGATACGGGTTGACCGTCCACTCGAAGGGCATACGGGAGGCTCCCGGTACCCGGTTGATGATCGAACGGGCCTGGATCTCATGGAACGTGATCCCGCGGAACTCGGGCGTGTCGAAGGTACGGGTGGTCACCTCGTCCGCGTCGAACAGTGCGGGATCGGCCGCCCTGCGGTGGTCGCCGGACTCGGCTGTGAGGTTCTCCCAGCGCATGAGGCCTCCTCGGTAGCACTGTCCGAAGAATAGAACATATGTTCCCTTGATCGTGCGAGCTCGTTTCCGACCGGATCCGGAACCGGGTTCCGATCGGTTCGCGCACCCCGATTTGGGCGGCCGGGCACGGGGATGGTTGGCTTGTCCGAACCCCGAAGCCGAGCTGCAGGAGGAAGCGATGGCGCAGGTCGAGGCCACTACGGAGCGAGTCGTCACGGCGGACGCGGAGAGCGTGTTCGACGCCGTGGCCGACTACGCCGGTACCCGCGCGAAACTGCTCCCCGAGCAGTTCAGCGAGTACGAGGTGCGCGAGGGCGGCGACGGCGAGGGCACCCTCGTCCACTGGCGGCTCCAGGCCACCAGCAAGCGGGTGCGCGACTGCCTCCTGGAGGTCAGTGAGCCCACCGAAGGCGAACTCGTCGAGAAGGACCGCAACTCCTCCATGGTCACCACCTGGCGCGTCACCCCGGCCGGGGAGGGCAGATCGCGCATCGTGGTCACCAGCACCTGGCAGGGCGCGGGCGGCATCGGCGGCTTCTTCGAGCGGACCTTCGCGCCGAAGGGCCTCGGCCGGATCTACGACGCCGTGCTTGCCCGTCTGGCCGCCGAGGTCGAGAAGTAGCGCGGAGCGCTCCGCTGTCAGTGCTGCGATGTGTCGTGTGTTCGTCTGCGGCGCCGTCGTGGCTGGTCGCTCCCCCAAGCTCTCAACTTCGTTCGAGCAGGGAGGTGCCCCCATCGCGGCGGAGCCGCAGATCGAAACAGCCCCGCGCCCCTTCAGGGCGTTGACGCTCCTCACCGGATCGGGTGCAACCCGGCCCGGGCCCTCGCGCCGCCGTAACCCGCCGTGCCCGGCCGCCGTTGTCCACCGTGTACGGGCGACGCGCGACCCGTGCGAGGCGTGGGATGTGCGGGCCGTGCGGGCACGGCGAGGGGAGCGGAACGTGGGCGGTACGACTCTGGTGCGGGACGAACCGGCCGTGGCGCCCTCGCACGCCCCGGACCCTCCGCCCACCGCCCCCGCCGGACTCGGCCCGCGCCGGGTCCGGCTGGTCTTCGCCGGGCTCACGCTCGCGCTGCTGCTGGCCGCGCTCGAGCAGATGATCGTCGCCACCGCGCTGCCCCGGATCGCCGGCGAACTGCACGGCGCGGACCGGATGTCCTGGGCGATCACCGCCTATCTCCTCACCGCCACCGTCGGCCTGCCCGTCTACGGCAAGCTCGGCGACCTCCTCGGCCGCAAGGGCGTCTTCCAGTTCGCCGTCCTGGTCTTCGTCGCAGGCTCCGCATTGGCCGGACGCGCCCGGACCATGGAGGAGCTGATCGCCTTCCGCGCCGTCCAGGGCGCCGGAGCGGGCGGCCTCCTCACCGGCGTCCAGGCGATCACCGCCGACATCGTGCCGCCCCGCAGCCGCGGCCGCTATCTCGGCCTGATCGGCGCCGCCTTCGGCCTCGCCTCCGTCGCGGGCCCGCTGCTGGGCGGCTGGCTCACCGACCAGTTCTCCTGGCGGTGGTGCTTCTACGTCAATGTGCCCTTCGGCCTGGTCACCCTGGCCGTCGTCAGCGTCGTGCTGAGACTGCCCAAACCGGCCAGGCGCGCCCGGCTCGACGTCCCGGGCACCCTGCTGCTCGCCGCCCTCTCGGCCTGCCTGGTCCTGCTGACCGCCTGGGGCGGCACCCGCTACGCCTGGGACTCCCGCCAGGTCGCGCTTCTCGCGGCGGGCGCGCTCGTCTGCGCCGCCCTCTTCCCGGTCGCCGAACGCCTCGCCGCCGAACCCCTGGTCCCGCTGCGGCTGTTCAGGGACTCCGTCTTCAACGTCACCAACCTCGTCGGCCTGGTGGCCGGCGCCGCCCTGTTCGGCGCCGTCGGCTATCTGCCGACCTTCCTCCAGATGGCCCACGGCGTCTCCGCCACCGGGGCCGGGCTGCTGATGCTGCCCATGACGGGCGGAATCGTCGGCGCGTCCGTCCTCACCGGACAGCTCGTCAGCCTCACCGGCCGCTACAAGCCGTTCCCCCTGATCGGCAGCGCGCTCGCCGCCACCGGCATGTGGCTGCTGTCCCGGCTCGACGCCGACACGCCGAGGCTGCACTTCGCCCTCTGGACAGCCGTCCTCGGTACCGGCATCGGCATGGTGATGCCCGTCCTGGTCCTCGCCGTGCAGAATTCGGTGCGCCCTGCCGACCTCGGCACCGCCACCAGCGCCAGCAACTACTTCCGGCAGATCGGCGGCAGCGCCGGAGCCGCCCTTTTCGGTGCCCTGTTCACCGCCCGGCTCACCGACATCCTGCCCACGCGCGCGGACGGCGCCCCGCTGCCCGACCCGCGCTCCCTCACCCCGCAGCTCGTCCACGCCCTGCCCCCGGCGCTCCGCGACACCTACGCGCGCGCGTACGCCGACGCGATGCCGCACATCTTCCTGTTCCTCGTCCCGGTGCTCCTGATGGGCCTGCTGCTCTCCTGCTTCCTCAAGGAGGGACCCCTGCCCGCCCGCCACACCCCCGCCGAGCCGGTGCACGACACCATTCCCCCGGACACCGAGCACCGGGACACCGTCCCCCTGGCCGTCCTCCTCCAGGACACCGTCCCCCTGGACGCCGCCATCCCGCAGGCCCGCACCCCGCTCACGGACGCCCTCACCGTGCACGGCGCCGTACGGCACCGCGACGGCACCGGCGTCCCGCGCGCGACACTCACCCTCGTCGACGCCGCCGGACGCCAGACCGGGCGCGCCGAGAGTGACGCCGACGGAGGGTACGCACTGACCGCGCCGGGCCGGGGACCGTACGTCCTCATCGCCGCCGCGGCCGGGCACCAGCCCCAGGCGGTCCTGGTGAGCGCCGAGGGAGGACCCGTCGAACTCGACGTCGTCCTCGACGGCACCGGCCGGCTCGGCGGCAGCGTGCGCACACCGGACGGCAGCCCCGTGCCGGACGCCACCGTCACCCTGACCGACGCCCACGGCGAGGTCACCGCCACCACCCGCAGCGGCCGCGACGGTGGCTACACGCTGGACGACATCACGGCGGGCGAGTACACCCTCGCCGCGGGCGCGCCCGCCCTGCGCCCCACCGCGCTGCCCGTCACCGTGAGGGCGGCCCGCGCCACCCGCCAGGACGCCGTCCTCACCGGTGGCGCCGTGCTGCGCGGCACCGTGCGCACGGGCGCCGGACGGCCCGTCGAGGACGCGCGCGTGACCCTCCACGACGCCTTGGGCAACCCCGTCGACACCTTCGTCACCGGCCCCGACGGCACCTACCGGTTTGCCGACCTCACCACCGGCGAGTACACGGTCGTGGCCACCGGTTACCCGCCCGTTGCCACCGTGCTGCACGTGCCGGGCGGGGTGCACACAGAACACGACCTGAGACTCGGTCACGAGGACGGGACGGACCGGACGGACCGGAGGGACTGGACAGACCCGATGGACGGGATGGACCGGAGGGACTGGACAGACCCGATGGACGGGATGGACCGGACGGACTGGACGGACTGGACGGACCGGATCGACCGACCGGACCGAACGTCGGACGCGGACCCGGGCGCGGACCAGCACACCGGCGCGGACGACTGAAACCAATTTCAGGCATTGCCACACATCGCAACCGGCCGCAGCCGTACGGTAGTGAAGGCGGCAGATCTTGAGGGAGCCGTGGGGAGAGAGGGCCTGGGCCATGGACCGTGGCACCGAAGGGGACACGCCTCCCGGCCGCACGGCCGGTGACGGTGTGACAGCGGGCGGCGCCGTGTCCGGCCGCATCCCGCTGGCCGTGGTCGTGGTCGACCGCGAAGGCCTGGTCTCCCACTGGAGCAGAGGCGCCAACCGACTCTTTGGCGCGGCCAAGGAGGAGGCCATCGGCCGCCCCGTGGGAGACCTGCTGCCCGTCGCGGGAGCGCTCCCGGAGGACGACGAGATCACTCCCTACGGAGCGTTCACCGCGTACGACGGACTCGGCCCCGACCTGGAGTCCTCCCTCGGCGGACGGCTGTCCTACCCGGCCGCGGGCCGCGCCCGCCTCACCGTGCCCGGCCGGGACCGCGCGGACGTGCTGTGGTGGGCGTACCCGCTGGTCGGCCCCGGCGCTGAGCGGCTGCTCGTGCTCGCCGCCGACGCCGCCGCGCTGCGCCCCGCGGAACCCGGCCGGGACACCGCGTACGAGCGCATCGCGCCGGGCTTCGCGCTGCACACCGACTTCCCCGGCGCCGAGGACCTCGCCCGCAGACTGCCCGACATCCTGCCCAGCATGAGCGTGGGCGAGAGCGCCCGCATCGTCGCCCAGGTCCTCGAACTCGGCTATCCGGTCCTGGAGTTCAGCCAGAACGACCGGGTGCCCGTCACCCCCGACTGGGGCGTGACCCGGCGCGCCGAGCGCACGGCCCGCCGCGAGCGCGCCGCCCGCGCCGCCGCCCATGGCCTGCCGGCGGCCGAGCACGACGGGAGCACCGCGGAGTCGGAGTACGACGACGCGGAGGACCTCGAGTTCGCGGCCGTCCGCGAACGCCTGGAGTTCCTCAACGAGGTCAGCGGCTGCATCGGCACATCCCTCGATCTGTCACGGACCGTCGTCGAGGTCTGCAAGGCCGTCGTACCGCGCTTCACCGACGTCGCCGGCACCTATCTGCGCGAACAGGTCGTCGCCGGTGAGGGTTTCCCCGACGGCGTGCCCGACACCACCACGATGTGGCACCGCGTGGCCGTCGAGCACACCGACGAACCCGGCCGCTGGGACGACGTCATCCCGGTCGGCGAGGCCATGCCGTTCCCCGCGCATACCCCGTTCTTCCAGTGCATGACCACCGGCGACCCCGTCCTCGTTCCGCGCATCAGCGAACCCATGGCCCACGCCATCGCCTCGCAGTTCGAGAAACGCGACATCCGGCCCCTCATCAACGGCCGCTCGATGCTGGTCGTCCCGCTCAAGGCACGCAATGTCGTGCTCGGCTTCATGGTGCTGCTGCGCCATCCGGCGCGCGTCGAGTTCAACGACATGGACCGCGTCACCGGCGCCGAACTCGCCGCCCGCGCGGGCCTCGTCCTCGACAACGCGCGCATGTACACCTATCAGGAGAGCGTCGCCGAGACCCTCCAGGACAGCATGCTGCCGCACATCCCGCCGCGCATGGCGGGCTGCGACATCGCCACCCGCTATCTGCCCGGCACCCTGCTCGGCCGGATCGGCGGCGACTGGTTCGACTCCGTGAAACTGCCCGGCGCCCGCACCGCCCTCGTCGTCGGCGACGTCATGGGCCACGGCCTCAACTCCGCGGCCATGATGGGCCAGTTGCGCACCGCCGTACAGACCATGGCCGGGCTCGACCTACCGCCCGCGCAACTGCTGCGCAACCTCGACGACCTCGCCCAGCGCCTCGGCGACACCTACCTCGCCACCTGCCTCTACGCGGTCTACGACCCCATCGCCGGCGAACTTGTGATCGCCAATGCCGGTCACATCCCGCCGGTCCTGGTGCGCGCCGCGGACGGCCGCAGCGAACTGCTCGACCTGCCCACGGGCGCGCCGATCGGCGTCGGCGGGGTGCCCTTCGAGGCGCAGCGCGTGCCGGTGTCGAGCGGCGACCGGCTGGTGATGTGCACCGACGGACTGGTGGAGGTGCGCGGCGAGGACATCGGTGTCGGACTCGCCACCCTCTGCGAGTCGGCAGCGCACCCGGCCGCGTCCATGGACGACGCCTGCGACACGATCATCCGCGCCCTCAACACCCGCGGCGGCCGCAAGGACGACGTCGCCCTGCTGATGGCCCGCCTCGGCGGCATCGACCCCGAGAACGTCGCCGAGTGGCGCCTGCCCCTCGACCCCGCCGAGGTCGGCCGCGCCCGCGCCGCGGTACGCGAACAGCTCCATGAGTGGGGCCTGGCCCGGCTCGCCGACGCCGCCGAACTGATGGTCAGCGAACTCGTCACCAACGCCGTCCGGCACTCCCACCGCCACCCCGTGCAGCTGCGGCTGGTCCTCGGCGACACCCTGCTGTGCGAGGTGGACGACGACGACCACGACCTGCCCACCCTGCTCAGCGCCGGACCAGGCGACGAGTCCGGCCGGGGGCTGCGCGTGGTGAGCACCCTGGCCCGCGAGTGGGGCACCAGCAGGACCGGGGCGGGCAAGACCGTCTGGTTCGAACTGACGCTGCCGCGCCGCGGACGCGGCTGAGCGCCGTGCGGGAAGGGCCGCGACGGGCCGTCGATCGTCTGCGGGCCCGTCGTGGCTGGTCGCGCAGTTCCCCGCGCCCCTTGGGGGTGCTGCTGAACCGTAGCCGACTTCGCCCGGGCCGCTCAGGGAGCGCGGCCCACTCGCGGTGCGCATGGGGCGCACGGAGGGCACAAGGGGCGTACACGCGTCGAATGCGGCGTGAAGGAATGCGCCGCCTGCTTGTGAGTGTGCCCCGGGGCGCGATACACCGTACTGACCCGTCACTTTTTTGACGGATCGGCGCCGCACCCTGGGGGAGTTGGGCATGAGCGTGACGAGTCGGTACCGGGCCGCCTGGGAGGGCTTCTGGAGCGAGGCCCCGGAGGAGCAGGGGGCCGTCTTCTGGGACACCGAGCCCACCCTCACCGCCGGACCCCATCTCGCCCTCTTCGAGCCGTACCTGACGCATCCCAACCTCCCGATGGTGGACCTGGGCTGCGGCAACGGCACCCAGACCCGCTTCCTCGCCGACCGCTTCCCGCACGTCGTCGGCGCCGACATCGCCGGGGCCGCCCTCGACCGCGCCCGCCGCGCCGACCCGGCGGGGATGGCGACGTACCGGCTGCTCGACGCGGTCGACAAGACGGCCGCCCAGAATCTGCACGCCGAACTCGGCGACTCCAACGTCTATATGCGCGGGGTGCTCCACCAGGCCGAACGCGACGACCGCCAGCTCCTCGTCGACGCCATCGCGACCCTGGTCGGCGAGCACGGCCGCGCCTTCCTGCTGGAGCTCTCCGAGCACGCCCGCCCGGTGCTCGGCGGCCTCGCCGCGCGCCCCGACGGCCCTCCGCCCAAGCTGGCGCCGGTCTTCCGGCACGGCATCGCCCCCGGTGAGGTCGCCGACGACGCCGTACCCGTGTTCCTGCACGCGGCCGGGCTCACCATCCTCGCCTCCGGCGAACTCTCCCTCATCACCACCGAACGGGTGGACGACGGCACCCGCATCGAACTGCCGTCGAACTGGTGGGTCGCGGGGCGCACGAACTAGGGTCCGCAACAGTCCCCCGGTGAAGGGGGCGCACGTCCGGCAGCACGGGGCGGACGCGGGGGTGTCGCGCTCCGGGGCGTGTGCCCCGGCGGGCGGGCCGGGAGGGCAGACAGAGGGCTGCGCTTCGTAGCCGGTTGCCCCCGCACCGCGTACCGTGGCGAAGTATGAAGATCCTCATCAGTGCCGACATGGAGGGCGCCACCGGCGTGACCTGGCCCGGCGATGTGCTGCCGGGCACGCCCCAGTGGGAGCGCTGCCGCTCCATGTTCACGTCGGACGTCAACGCCGCCGTGCTCGGATTCTTCGACGGCGGCGCCGACGAGGTACTGATCAACGAGGCGCACTGGACGATGCGGAACCTGCTGCTCGAACGGCTGGACGAGCGGGTGCAGATGCTCACCGGGCGGCACAAGGCGCTGTCGATGGTAGAGGGCGTGCAGCACGGCGACGTGGACGGTATCGCCTTCATCGGCTACCACGCCGGAGCCGGTATGGAGGGCGTCCTCGCCCACACCTACCTCGCAAACTCCATCACCGGCGTCTGGGTCGACGGCGTACGGGCCAGCGAGGGTCTGCTCAACGCGCATGTCGTCGCCGAGTACGGCGTACCCGTCGTCCTCGTCACCGGCGACGACGTGGCCTGCGAGGATGCCCTGGGGTACGCGCCCGAGGCCCGCAAGGTCGCCGTCAAGGACCATGTGTCGCGCTACGCCGCCGTGTGCCGTACGCCCGCCCGCACCGCCGCCGAGATCCGCGCCGCCGCCAAGGAGGCCGCCGCGCTCGCGGTGCGGTACGAGCCCGTGCGGGGCGGCCCGTTCACCGTCGCCGTCGAGTTCGACGCCGAGCACCTCGCGGACGCCGCCACCGCCGTCCCCGGTGTCGAGAAGACCGGGGAGCGCAAGATCGCGTACACCAGCGCCACCATGTACGAGGGCATCCGGGTCTTCAAGGCGGTCACCACGATCGCCTCGTCCGCGGTGGAGGAGCAGTATGGCTGACCGGCGGGCGCTGGACGAGGTCGTCCGGTTCACCTCCGAGCTGATCCGGATCGACACCACCAACCGAGGCGGCGGCGACTGCCGGGAACGCCCGGCCGCCGAGTACGCCGCCGAGCGGCTCGCGGAGACGGGACTCGAACCCGTCATGCTGGAGCGCACCAAGGGCCGTACGAACGTCGTCGCACGCATCGCGGGCAGCGACCCCTCAGCCGACGCGCTGCTGCTGCACGGTCACCTCGACGTGGTGCCCGCACAGGCCGCCGACTGGACCGTGCACCCGTTCTCCGGGGAGGTCCGCGACGGTGTGGTGTGGGGGCGCGGCGCCGTCGACATGAAGAACATGGATGCGATGATCCTCGCCGTGGTGCGCGGCTGGGCCCGCGAGGGCGTACTGCCGCGCCGGGACATCGTGATCGCGTTCACCGCGGACGAGGAGGCCAGCGCCGTCGACGGCTCCGGGTTCCTCGCCGACAAACACCCCGAGTTGTTCGAGGGCTGCACCGAAGGCATCAGCGAATCAGGGGCGTTCACGTTCCACGACGGCGCCGGACGGCAGCTCTACCCCATCGCTGCCGGTGAACGCGGCACCGCCTGGCTGAAGCTGACCGCGCGCGGCCGGGCCGGGCACGGCTCCAAGGTCAACGGCGAGAACGCGGTCACCCGGCTCGCCGCCGCGATCACCCGCATCGGCGATTACGCATGGCCGCTCCGGCTCACCCCGACCGTGCGGGCCGCGCTCATCGAACTCGCCGCGCTCTACGGCGTCGAGCCCGACCTGACCGATGTCGACGCACTGCTGGGGAAGCTGGGCCCGGCCGCAGGGCTCGTCGAGGCGACGACCCGCAACAGCGCCAACCCGACCATGCTGGAAGCGGGTTACAAGATCAACGTCATCCCGGGCGAGGCCGTCGCCTACGTCGACGGGCGTTATCTCCCGGGCGGCGAGGAGGAGTTCAGGACAACCCTCGACCGGCTGACCGGACCCGACGTCGACTGGGAGTTCCACCACCGTGAAGTCGCCCTCCAGGCACCGCTGGACTCACCGACCTACGCCGGACTGCGCGCCGCCGTCGAGGAGTTCGCCCCCGAGGGACACGTGGTGCCGTACTGCATGTCCGGCGGCACCGACGCCAAGCAGTTCTCCCGGCTCGGCATCACCGGCTACGGGTTCACCCCGCTGAAGCTCCCCGAGGGCTTCGACTACCAGGCCCTGTTCCACGGGGTCGACGAGCGTGTCCCGGTCGGGGCACTGGAGTTCGGCGTCCGCGT
Source organism: Streptomyces sp. YIM S03343 (assembly GCF_054729195.1). NCBI lineage: Bacteria > Bacillati > Actinomycetota > Actinomycetes > Kitasatosporales > Streptomycetaceae > Streptomyces > Streptomyces sp. YIM S03343. The sequence goes on along the minus strand of NZ_JBPUKX010000001.1, from coordinate 1,627,971 downwards.
CCTCGACCGTTTCCTGCGGACGGCCTAAGTGACATGGGGGAAGAAGTGCGGCAACTCGCGTACGGATCCTGGCCCTCGCCCATCGATGCGGCCCTGGCCGCCGCGCACGACGGGCACCCCGAGTATGTGGGCTTCGTCGGCGACGAGGCGTGGTGGACCGAACCGCGCCCGACCGAGGGCGGCAGGCGCACCCTGGTCAGACGGCGCGCAGACGGCACGGAGGAGTCCGTGCTGCCCGCGCCGTGGAACGTGCGCAGCCGGGTCATCGAGTACGGCGGCACGCCCTGGGCCGGGGCCGTCCTGGACGGCGAACCGGTTGTGGTGTTCACGGACTTCGCCGACCAGCGCCTGTACCGGTTCACGCCGGGCGGCGAACCCGTCCCGCTGACCCCGGTCTCGGCGGTGGGCGGCGGACTGCGCTGGGCCGAGCCGCAGCTCAGGCCGGAACGCGGCGAGGTGTGGTGCGTACTGGAGGAGTTCACGGGGGAGGGGCCGAGCGACCTGCGGCGGGTGCCGGCCGCCGTACCGCTGGACGGCTCGGCCGCCGCCGACCGCGCCGCCGTACGCGAACTCGCCCCGCAGCGGCACCGGTTCGTGACCGGGCCGCGTCTGTCCCCCGACGGGCATCAGGCCGCCTGGCTGGGCTGGGACCATCCGCGGATGCCGTGGGACGGCACCGAACTGCTGCTGGCCGAGGTCGGCGCGGACGGTGTGCTGCGTGACGCGCGCGTTGTCGCGGGCGGGGAGGCGGAGTCCGTCTGCCAGGCCGACTGGGCGGCCGACGGGAGCCTGCTGTACGCCAGTGACCGCAGCGGCTGGTGGAATCTGTACCGCGACGGGGAACCCCTCTGTCCCCGCGAGGAGGAGTTCGGCGGGGCGCTGTGGAAGCTGGGCCAGCGCTGGTTCGCGCCGCTCGACAGCGGACTCGTCGCCGTCGTGCACGGGCGCGGTGCGACCCGGCTCGGCGTGCTCGATCCGGAGAGCGGCGATGTCGTCGATGTGGGCGGCCCCTGGACCGAGTTCACCTCGACGCTCGCGGTGCGCGGGGAGCGGCTCGTCGGGGTCGGCGCCAGTCCGCGCAGCGGGTTCGAGGTCGTCGAGGTGGAGACACCGGCGTCGGGGCGCGGGGGCGGTGCGCTCGCCGGAGGGGCCCGGGTGATCGGCGCCCGGCACACCGACCCCGTGGACCCCGCGCTCTACCCCGAGCCGCAGATCCGTACCTTCGCCGGGCCCGCGGGACGGGAGATCCACGCGCACGTCTATCCGCCGCACAACCCCGGGTGCGTCGCGCCCGGCGGTGAGCTGCCGCCGTTCGTGGTGTGGGCGCACGGCGGCCCCACCGGGCGCTCCTCGCTGGTGCTGGATCTGGAGATCGCCTACTTCACCTCCCGGGGCATCGGTGTCGCCGAGGTCAACTACGGGGGATCCACCGGGTACGGGCGGGAGTACCGCAACCGGCTGCGCGAGCAGTGGGGGGTCGTGGACGTCGAGGACTGCGCGGCCGTCGCGCTCGCGCTCGCCGAGGAGGGCACCGCGGACCGGGAGCGGCTCGCCGTGCGCGGAGGCAGCGCGGGCGGCTGGACCGCCGCCGCGTCCCTCGTCGGCAGCAGTGTCAGCAGCAGTGTCGGCGGCACTGTCGGTAGTGGCCTCGGCGGTAGCGTCGGTGGCAGCGTCTACGCCTGCGGAACCATCATCTACCCGGTCCTCGACCTGGTTTCCTTCGCCTCCGGGGAGACCCACGACTTCGAATCGCAGTATGTGGAGAGCCTGGTCGGACCGCTCGACGAGGTCCTCGGCCGCTATGTCGAACGCTCGCCCGTCGAGCACGCCGACCGCGTCAGCGTGCCCTTCCTCCTGCTCCAGGGCCTCGACGACGTGATCTGCCCGCCGGCCCAGTGCGAGCGGTTCCTCTCCCGGCTCGCCGGACGGCAGGTGCCGCACGCCTACATCGCCTTCGAGGGCGAGGGCCACGGGTTCCGCCGCGCGGACACCATGGTCCGCGCCCTGGAAGCCGAACTCTCCCTGTACGCCCAGGTGTTCGGACTCAGTCAGCCGGGCCTGCCGGTGCTGGAGCTGACCAAGTGAAGCCTCTCGTACGGCCGCCCCGGCTCGCCCCCGGAGCCCGGGTGGCCGTGGTGGCGCCCAGCGGTCCGGTCGCCGGGGAACGCCTCGAAGCCGGACTCGACATCCTGCGCGGCTGGGACCTCGACCCCGTCGTGGCACCCCATGTGCTGGACCGGCACACCGAGTTCGGCTATCTCGCGGGCACCGACGCGGACCGCGCCGCCGACCTCCAGAACGCCTGGTGCGACCCGTCGGTGGCCGCCGTGCTGTGCGCCCGGGGCGGCTACGGCGCACAGCGCATGGTCGACCTGCTGGACTGGGACGCGATGCGGGCGGCCGGGCCGAAGGTGTTCACCGGCTTCAGCGACGTCACGGCGCTGCACCAGGCGTTCGCCGCCCGCCTCGGCCTGGTCACCCTGTACGGGCCCGCGGCAGCCGGCGTCGACTTCGTCAAGAACGCCCGGGCCCAGGACCATCTGCGGGCGACCCTCTTCGACCCGGAGTCCGTGCGGGTCGTCACCGCCACCGGCGGCGGCACCCTGGTGCCGGGACGGGCCAGAGGCGTCACCCTCGGCGGCTGCCTCAGCCTGCTCGCCGCAGACCTCGGCACCCCGCACGAGATCCCCGCCGCGCGGGGCGGGCTGCTGATGCTGGAGGACGTCGGCGAACTGCCGTACCGCCTCGACCGGACGCTCACCCAGCTGCTGCGCGCGGGCCGCCTCGACGGTGTGAGCGGCATCGCCCTCGGTTCCTGGGACCACTGCGGACCCTACGAGGAACTCCGCCCGCTGCTGGCCGACCGCCTCGGCGCACTCGGTGTACCCGTCGCGGAGGAGTTCGGCTTCGGGCACTGCGAGGGCGCGCTGACCCTGCCTCTCGGGGTGGGCGCCGTACTGGACGCCGAAGCGGGAACGCTGACCCTGGACGAGCCCGCGCTGGGCTGAGGACGCCCAGCGGGAAGGGGTTCATCCGTTCGCGGAGGGCAGGGGCTCACCCGTTCGGAGCAGCGCCCGGCGCGCAGCGGCGGCGGACGCGGCCCATGCTGGTCGTATGACCACGAAGTCCTCAGAGAAGCGTCGTACGGCAGACGGGCAGGGCGGTGCCTTCCGGCAGGCGATGACGCCGGGCCGGGTCGCCGCTCTGGTGCTCGCCGCCCTCGGCCTGATCTTCATCTTCGAGAACACCCACGACACCAAGATCCGGCTGCTGATCCCCGAGGTCGTGATGCCGCTGTGGTCCGCGCTCCTCATCAGCGCGATCATCGGCGTTCTGTGCGGGGGGTATTTCATGAGAAGACGCTGACAGCGTCGGCGTAGGGTGACCGAATGCCGCACGTCGCCGATCGTTATCTCGCCGAGGGACCCCGGGTGGGGATCCGGCACTTCACATATGAGGACGGGGCAGAGTTCACCGCGCGCGCCCGGGAGAGCAAGGATCTGCACCATCCCTGGCTGTTCCCGCCGGTGACCGGTGACGCCTATACCGCCTATGCCGGGCGGCTGATCGAGGACCGCACCAAGGCCGGATTCCTGGTGTGCGAGAAGGACAGCGGTGCGATCGCCGGATTCATCAACATCAACAGCATCGTCGAGGGCGCCTTCCAGTGCGGTGCGCTCGGCTACGGCGCCTTCGCGCACGCCGCCGGGCGCGGGCTGATGCGCGAGGGGCTCGGCCTGGTGATCGGCCGTGCCTTCGGGCCGATGCGGCTGCACCGGCTGGAGATCAATGTGCAGCCGCTCAACGCCGCGTCGATCGCCCTCGCCCGCAGCTGCGGCTTCCGGCTGGAGGGCTACTCACCGGACATGCTCTACATCGACGGCGCCTGGCGCGACCACGAGCGGTGGGCGCTCACCATCGAGATGTGGGCCGCCGGCAGGTGACCTACAGCCGCGGGCACCTCGGATTCCGCGGTCCAGGCACTCGTAGTCAGACTCTGCGGTCCACGTACTCGTAGACCGAACCGTCCGGGTGCATCGCCAGCAGATTGCGGCCCCCGGGGGTCGGCAGCGGGCCCGCGAGGACCCGCGCGCCGAGTTCCGTGAGCACCTGGTTGGTCTCGTCGACGTCCTTCACGGCGATCGTCGCGGCCACCTTGCGCAGCACCTCCAGCTCGGTCTCCGGGCCGCTCATCAGCAGAAAGCAGCCGACGGCGGCGGCCTGCACCCCGCCGCGCTCGAAACGGAGGGCTGTGGTGCCCGCGAGCCGTTCGTAGAAGGAGACCGCGGCCTCCAGATCGTCGACGCAGATCCGCAGCGTGGCTCCCAGAATCTCCATGCGCAAAGCCTAGGGCCCGGGCCCCGGCCACGTGATCGATTCGACCGCCGTCGACAGGGCAGTCGTAACAGGTGTCGACTGGTGGGAGCCGGTGAGGAGACAGCCATGATCGGATTTCGGTACGTCTACGCCATGTGCCGACCCTTCGCCTCGCCCCTCCAGGCCCAGCTGACCGGCCTGGCGGGCGCACCGCCCCGGCTGCTGGGCCATCACGGGCTGGTCGCCGTCGTCAGTACGGTGCCGGAGAGCGACTTCGCCGCGGAGCCGCTGCGCGTGCACCTCGCCGACCCCGTGTGGCGTGCCGAGACCGCGCGGGCCCACCAGGTCGTGATCGACGCGCTCACCACCGTCACCACACCCCTGCCGCTCCGGCTCGGCACCGTCTTCCGCGACGACAGCGGTGTACGCACCATGATCGAGGCCCGCGAGGACGACTTCCGGCGCACCCTGGACCGGCTGGAGGGGCGGGTGCAATGGAGCGTGAAGGCGTACGCCGGGGATCCGGCGGGCGGGTCGCAGGCCGCGGAGTCGTCCGCGGCCCGGCTGCACGAGCTGCTGTCCGCCCATGCCGAGGACGCCCGGATGCGGCACAGCGGTGAGGGCGGGGCGAGCGTGCTCGACGCCGTGTATCTGGTGCCCCGGGCGCAGGCCGAGGAGTTCGTGGAGCTGGTGGAGCGGGCGGGCGGTGGTACAGGTGGTACGGCGGGATCGCGGGAGTGGCCTGAGCTGCCTGAGCTGCCTGAGCTGGCGGGTCTCCGGGTCGAGCTCAGCGGGCCCTCGGCGGCCTACTCGTTCGCGGGGGTGTATCTGTGATCGGTACGGCTCTCGGCGTGCCCGCCGGGTTCAGCGCGGCTTGCGGCACAGGAGCTCGCCGTGCAGGACGCTGAACCAGCCGTCCTCCCGCTTCCCCCACTCCCGCCACGCCTCGGCGACCGCCGCCAGCTGCTCCGGGGTGGCGTGGCCGCCCTCCGTGGCGCGCTCCGCGTACGACGAAGCCACGGTGCGCTCCGCCCACAGCCCGCTCCACCAGGCCCGCTCCTCCCCGGACGAGAAGGTCCAGGTGCTGGAGGACGCCGTGACGTCGCTGAGCCCTGCCGCCAGCGCCCAGGACTTCAGCCGCCGCCCGGCGTCCGGCTCGCCGCCGTTGGCGCGGGCCACCCGCCGGTACAGGTCCAGCCAGTCGGTCATCCCCGGAATCTCCGGGTACCAGGTCATCGCCGCGTAGTCCGCGTCACGCACGGCGACGAGACCGCCGGGCTTGGTCACCCGCAGCATCTCGCGCAGCGCCCGCACCGGATCACCCACATGCTGGAGCACCTGGTGGGCGTGGACCACGCAGAACGTGGCGTCTGGGAAGTCCAGCGCGTGCACGTCGGCGACCGCGAAGTCCACGTTCACCAGGCCCCGTTCGGCGGCCACGGTACGCGCCCTGTCCAGCACGCCGGGCTCGCGGTCGACACCGGTGACATGCCCGTCCGGGACCAGGGCCGCGAGATCGGCGGTGATGGTGCCCGGGCCGCAGCCGATGTCCAGGATCTTCATATGGGGCTTGAGCGAACCGAGCAGATAGGCCGCCGAGTTGGCAGCGGTGCGTGAGAGGTGCGACCGCAGCACCGACTCGTGGTGCCCGTGCGTGTAGACGGCGGTCTCCCGTGCTTCCGGCACGACCGTGCCCCTTCCCGTCGGCCCCGCTGCTCCGTGCGGCTTCGTCGGTCACGCTACGCGCGAATGCCGGATAGTGAGATCTGCGTTCTGGGATATGGACTGACGGTGTGTCAGTGCATGCCGGTCTCTTGCTCGGCCGCTCGTCAGTCGTTCGGGAGCGGACGGTAGACCGACAGGGTCTGCGGCGGGGCGGGCGGTGCGCCCTGGGGCCTGGTCGGCACCATGCCTCGTACGGCGAAGGCGGCTCCCACGCCCAGCGCCGCGCCCGCGAGCACATCGCTCGGGAAGTGCACACCGGTGTAGACACGGGACGCCGCCACCGAGAACGCGACCGGCGCCACCACCGCGCCCCAGGCCGGTGACTCCAGGGCGATCCCGGTCGCGAAGGCCGCCGCGGACGCGGCGTGACCGGACGGGAACGACGTGGTGACGGGCTGGCGCGACAGATGCCGGGCGGTCGGCACCTGGTGCAGCAGCGGCCGGGGGCGGCGTACGGAGCGCTTGCCGAGGGTGTTGATGGTGAGGGAGGCCAGGCTCAGGGAGACAAGGCCGCGGGTCGCCGCCCGACGGGCCCGCGGGGTGCGGCTGGCGGCCATCACGGCCGCGGTGGCGAACCACAGCTTCCCGTGGTTGGCGGCGTGGCTCAGCCTCGGCAGGACGGGCCCGGCGCCCGGCCAGTGGCGCTCGGCGGCCAGCTGGAAGATCCGGAGGTCCAGGTTGAGCAGCCGGTTGCGCAGCGGGTGCCGGCCGGGCGGGAGGACGGTGAGATCGACGTCTGGGCTCATGCCGGGACGGGTACCCTGAAGTGGCCGTGTGCCGACCTGCGGACCGGGTGAACGTTGCCGGACCGGTGGGGAGCGGCGACCGGCGACCGCCGAACGACCACGACCGATGTCCGACGACCGACGTGACACGTCCGATGTGTCCGATGACCGGTCCGACCGAAGCGACCGGTCCGACCGGTCCGAGCGAGAGGAAATCCACCCGAGTGCGCCTGCTCCTCATCCGTCACGGCCAGACCACCGCGAACGAAGCCGGCCTCCTGGACACCGCCATACCCGGCGCCGACCTGACCGAACTCGGCGAACGCCAGGCCATGGCCCTGCCGGAGGCCCTCAGCGACGAGGACATCGAGGCCGTCTACGCCTCCGTGCTGGTCCGCACCCAGCGCACCGCCGCCCCGCTGGCCGCGGCCCGGGGCCTCGACGTGATCGTGCGCGACGGCATCCGCGAGCTGTCCGCGGGTGACCTGGAGATGCTGCCCGGCGACTCGCCACGCGGCGAGGAGTACATGCGCGTGGTGTTCGCCTGGGCGGCCGGGGACACGGGACTGCGGATGCCGGGCGCGGAGAGCGGTACGGAGGCGCTTGCTCGCTACGACGCGGTGGTCGCCGAAGCGGCGGCGAGCGGAGCGGGGACGGTCGCCATGGTCAGCCATGGTGCCGCCATCCGGATGTGGACGGCCGCTCGCGCCGACAACGTCGATGTGCCCTTCGCCGCGGCGCACCCCCTGCGCAACACCGGGGTGGTCGTCCTGGAGGGCTCTCCGACCGACGGCTGGAAGGCGCTGTCCTGGGCGGGCGAGACGGTCACGCCCTCCGGCGGGGACGGCCCGACGGGGATGCCTGTCCGCCCGCTGTCCGACTCGTCGTTGCGGGTCTCTGAGGCGGCGGAGCCGGGGGCAGGGCCGACGGAGTAGCCGTTTCGGCGGCGCGGACGAACCTCTGCCAGCCCTTAGGGGCGGCCCCGCACCTATTTCGCCCCCGCCGCCCTTACCTATTCCCGTCCCCAGGGGCTCCGCCCCTCCCGACCCCCACCGGGGGCTGCGCCCCTCGACCCCAGTGGGGGACTGCGCCCCCAGTCCCCCGACGGGGCTGCGCCCCAGTCCCCCGACGGGGCTGCGCCCCAGTCCCCCGACGGGGCTGCGCCCCAGTCCCCCGACGGGCTCCGCCCGTCGACCCCACCGAGGGCTCCGCCGCCGGCTCCCGACGGGGCTCCGCCCCTGCGCCTCGGTGGGAGCGAGTGGTTGCGCGTGGACCGGGGGCTGCGCCCCATGGGCCCCGGTGGGGCTGGGGGCGGGGGCGGAGCCCCCGTTGGGGTTCGAGGGGCGTAGCCCCTCGGGGACGGGAACGGGTAGGGGCGGCGGGGGCGATTCAGCCGGGGTGTGCCCCGCGCCGCGCCCGCGGCCGATCGGGGCGGAAGGAGCCCGGCGCCCGGAGCGGGTCCCGCCCGGCCGGGATAACGGTTTGCCCGCGCCCGGCAGCAGGTTCCAGAATGCGTGCCCATGGGACATCTGGAGGCCGCGCATCTCGAGTACTACCTGCCCGACGGGAGGGCGCTGCTCGGGGACGTGTCCTTCCGGGTCGGCGAAGGGGCCGTCGTGGCGCTCGTCGGGCCCAACGGCGCGGGCAAGACGACCCTGCTGCGGCTGCTGTCCGGCGAGCTGAAGCCGCACGGCGGCACCGTCGCCGTCGGCGGCGGGCTCGGGGTGATGCGCCAGTTCGTGGGATCCGTACGGGACGAGACGACCGTACGGGACCTGCTGGTGTCCGTCGCCCCGCCCCGCATCCGGGAGGCCGCGCAGGCCGTCGACCGTGCCGAGCACGCCATCATGACCGTCGACGACGAGGCCGCCCAGCTGCGGTACGCGCAAGCCCTCGCCGACTGGGCCGAGGCACGCGGCTACGAGGCCGAGACCCTGTGGGACATGTGCACCACGGCCGCGCTCGGCGTGCCCTACGAGCGGGCCCAGTGGCGCGAGGTGCGCACCCTGTCCGGCGGTGAGCAGAAGCGGCTCGTGCTGGAGGCGCTGCTGCGCGGCACCGACGAGGTGCTGCTGCTCGACGAGCCCGACAACTACCTCGACGTACCCGGCAAACGCTGGCTCGAGGATCGGCTCCAGGAGACCCGCAAGACCGTGCTGTTCGTCTCCCACGACCGTGAACTCCTCGCCCGTGCCGCCCAGAAGATCGTCTCCGTCGAGCCCTCGCCCGCCGGTGCGGACGCCTGGGTGCACGGCGGCGGCTTCGCCACCTACCACGACGCCCGACGTGAACGCTTCGCCCGCTTCGAGGAGCTGCGCAAGCGCTGGGAGGAGAAGCACGCCCAACTGAAGAAGCTGGTACTGACACTCCGTCAAGCGGCCGAGAACAGCCACGAGATGGCGTCCCGCTACCGCGCCGCCCAGACCAGGCTGCGCAAGTTCGAGGAGGCCGGACCGCCCCCGGAACCGCCGCGTGAGCAGGACATCAGGATGCGCCTGAAAGGCGGCCGCACCGGCGTGCGCGCCGTCACCTGCGGGGCGCTCGAACTCACCGGCCTGATGAAGCCGTTCGACCTGGAGGTCTTCTACGGCGAACGGGTCGCCGTGCTCGGCTCCAACGGCTCCGGCAAGTCGCACTTCCTGCGGCTGCTCGCCGGCGACGGCGTGGCGCACACCGGGCGGTGGAAGCTCGGGGCGCGCGTGGTGCCCGGCCACTTCGCACAGACCCACGCACACCCCGAACTCCTCGGCCGCACCCTTCTCGACATCCTCTGGAAGGAGCACGCCCAGGACCGCGGCGCCGCCATGTCCCGGCTGCGCCGCTACGAGCTGACCCAGCAGGCGGAGCAGAACTTCGAGCGGCTCTCCGGCGGCCAGCAGGCCCGCTTCCAGATCCTGCTGCTGGAGCTCCAGGGCGTCACCGCGCTGCTGCTCGACGAGCCGACCGACAACCTCGACCTGGAGTCCGCGGAAGCCCTCCAGGACGGTCTGGAGGCGTTCGAGGGCACGGTCCTCGCGGTCACCCACGACCGCTGGTTCGCCCGCTCCTTCGACCGCTACCTGGTGTTCGGCGCCGACGGCCGGGTCCGCGAGACCTCGGAGCCGGTGTGGGACGAACGCCGCGTCGAACGCGCCCGCTGACCCGGCCCGCCGGACGGGCCGTGGTGCCGGCTGTCGTCCGCCGTCGTACACCTCCGTGCACACGGAGGGCCCGGGTGGCGGATTGTTCGTACAGTGGAGGCGGAAGCGCACGGAACGGACACGACGAGCGGGGCACCACCATGACCGGAGTCGACCCCAGCCGGCTGGACGACCAGCAGCTCATGAAAGAGCTGGAGAACATCCACCGGACGCGCCACGACACACTGCTCTACGGCTCGAACGAGGCCCTGCGGACCCACAACGAGCGCATGGCCCAGCTGGAGGGCGAGTATCTGCGGCGCAACCCGCGCCGCCTCATCGCTGCGTCCCGCACCCGCGAGGGCGCCCGGGAACGCCGGTCGGGGGAGTCGGTCAGCCCGCGCCCGTAACGCCTCCCGGGCACGGGCCGGTGGGGTGATGAGCTACGTCCCGCGCGCGGCGATCACCGCTTCGGCCAGTTCCTGCGCGTTGCCGTAGCGGGTCCGGCGCGGCAGCGGCTCCAGCGCCTCGACCAGCGTGTCGGGCGCGTTCTCGCTGCGCAGGGCGCGCATCAGATCGGCGGGGCCAGCGGGGAAGGCGCCACGGCCGAGGATCCGGCCCAGTTCCAGCCGTACCTCCTCCATCGAAGCCCGGCTCGACCGGCCCGGCACCACAGGCCCGCGCCAGACCTCCGGGTCGTCCTCGGCCGCCGGTTCCGGATCGTGCCACTCCGCGGTGCGGGTGGGGTGGCGCGACCTCATCAGTTCCTTCAGCTCATGCTTCATCTCGTCGTCCCGGTGGACGCTCAGCCGGTTGCTCCCTCGCTGCATGTCTTCTGTCCCTCCACCTGGTCGTCCGGTTGCTTGATCGGTTCGTCGGTTCGTCGGTTCGTCGGTTCGTCGGTTCGTCGGTTCGTCGTGGGAGGGTCGCGTACCCCGGCAGCGCGCACCGACACGGGTTCATGGAAGGCGGAGTGCCGGGTGGCCGGGCATCGGCAGCGCTTCGCTCCGGATTTCCGGAATCCGAATTCCGGAAAATTTCGCCGGTATGCGTTTGTCCGATACGGCCCGGGGCAAGGGGAGAATCAGTGCTTCGGACCGGAGGCACGTCCGTGGGATCGCCTCCAGGCCTCCCGGGCTGGCGCATACGCCTCCGGCGACTTCGGGGCGTGCGCTCCCACGGTGACCGTTCCAGCCAGAGCACCTGTGAGGGAGCTACGAGCCATCATGGCCGAGCCAGCGACTGCCCCCCACCGCACCACCCGCCACCCCCATGACGACGCCCCCGACACGGCGGAGGAGTTCCGCAGGCTGGCCGTCCTCCCCCAGGGCCGGGAGCGCGACCACCTCCGTGACGAACTGTTCGAGGCATGGCTGCCCATGGCCGAACGGCTCGCGGGGCGTTTCCGCAGCCGCGGCGAGAGCTACGAGGACCTGCGCCAGGTGGCGGCCCTCGGCCTCGTCAAGGCCATCGACCGGTACGACCCCGAGCGCGCCAACGCCTTCGAGAGCTACGCCGTACCCACCATCACCGGCGAGATCAAGCGGCACTTTCGCGATCACCTGTGGACCCTGCACGTGCCCCGCCGCGTCCAGGACCTGCGCAACAGGGTGCGGCTCGCCTGTCAGGAACTGTCGGCCTCGACACCGGGCCGACAGCCGGACGTGCCCGAGATCGCCGCTCACGCGCACCTGAGCGAGGACGAGGTACGGTCCGGTCTGGAGGCCCTGGACAGCTTCAGCACGCTGTCCCTTGACGCTGAGCTGCCGGGCAGCGAGGACGGGTACTCCCTTGGCGACGCCCTCGGCTCGTCCGATACCGCGCTCGACGTCGTCGTCGACCGCGAGGCGGTCAAACCCCGGCTCGCTGCCCTCCCGGAGCGTGAACGGACCATCCTCTACATGCGGTTCTTCGGGGACATGACGCAGAGCCGGATAGCCGAGCAACTGGGTATCTCGCAGATGCACGTGTCCCGGCTGATCAGCCGGTGCTGCGACCGGCTGCGCGACCAGGTGATGCGGGACGCGGCCTGAGCCTCTCCCGGGGCCCGGGGCCCGGGGCCCAGGGCCCCGAGCCGTGGGTCGCGGGGCAGGGGTGCGTTTCACCCGGAAGGACGGCGTGTGTCCCGCGAATGGGGTCCGGCCGCGCGCGGCGCGCGGTCGTACGGGCTGTGATGGCCGAGGGAGCACGCGTTGCGTCCGGCGCACGCGTCGCGCCCGCCGCCTTCCGTCCGTGGAGGTCCGTCGGAGGTCCGTCGACCGAGGAGTACCGCTCATGCACCGCACTGCCCGTGCCCTGTCCGTCGCCGTCCTGGCCGGTGCCGTGCTCGGCGGCGGTACGCCGGCCGCGTTCGCGGATCCCTCGGCGGAGGTGAGCCCCGGCACGGCCGAGGCGGGCGGCAATGTCTCCGTCTCCGTGTCCTGCGATCCGGTCGGTACGGCGCCCGAGACCCTCGACGCCACCTCGGAGGCGTTCGACCCCGGCACCGTCCGGCTGACGCATCTGCCCGCCGCCGACGACGCCGTCTCCGGGCCTCAGTACCAGGGCACGGCCCGGCTCACCGCGGCGGCCGGTGACAGCGGCGCAGGGAACGGGGACGGGGCGAGCACGGGCTCCGGCGACGGAACGGACACGGTCGGTCCGGACACCGTGCCGGAGCCGGCCGGCTCGGGCGCGGCCGGTACGGACGCGGTCACCACCGACGGCGTCGTCGGCGGCCCCGCCTGGACCGTGGGCGGCACCTGCCCCGCGGCCCCCGGCGAGCAGGGACAGCCCTGGAGCACGACGTTCACGGTGGGGAGAGGGACCCACCAGACCGCCGGAGATACAGGCGGCACAGGCGGTACAGGTGACACGGGCGGCACCGGCGCCCTCTGCCCCAGGCCCCAGCCCAGGGCGGACGCCGTCGTGCCCCGGCCCACCCCGACCCTCGCCCCCGACCACGACTCCTGCGTCCCGACGCCCCCGCCGGCCGATGTCTCCACCACCGCCCCCACCCATCACCACCCCACCTCGACACCCGCCCCCGTCCAGCGCGGTGTGGAGGCGGGCGCGGGAGGCTCCCTCACCCCGTCCGTGCCCGCCCTCGCCACCGGCGCCGCCCTGATCGCGGCGGCGCTCGGCGGCGCCGTGTACCGGCTGCGCCGCAAGGGCCTGCGCCGACACGGCTGACCGGTCCGCGCCACCGGCGCCCCACGGGCTCCGGGGCCGCCGGGATCGCAGGGACCGCCGGGACCGTCGTACGCCGCGCGCCCTGCGCCCGCCACCGGCACCCTGGAACCCACCGGACGCCGCACACGCGGGCACCCGGGGACGGCGATCGCGGCTCGGCTCGGCACGGCACGGCACGGCACCGCACCCACGACGGCGGGAGGCACCATGCGGCGGACGGATCCGGAAGGTCACGGCCCCGTCCGTTACGGGCCGCGGTTCCCCGGCGACGGGCTCCCCGTTCTGCCCGAGCTGGCCGAGGCCCTCGCCGCCGTCGCCCGGCGGGCCGAGGAGCAGCCCGTCGGCGGGGACCTGGTGCTGCGCGAGGCGGCGTGCGGGTACTGGGAGCGGCGCGGGCTGCCCGCCGCGGCAGACCGTGTCGCGGCCGCGCCCGGCGCCCCCACCCTGCTGGTCGCGCTGACCGCGGCGCTCGGCGGTGACGTCCTGGTGCCCCGGCCGTGCGCCGCCTGGTGGGCGCCCTACGCGCGGCTGCTGGGCAGGCCCGTGTTCCATGTGGCGACGACGGCCGAGTCGGGCGGGGTCCCCGACCCGTACGCGCTGCTGGAGACCGTGCGCCGGGTGCGCGCCGAGGGCGGCGACCCGCGGCTGCTGGTGCTGTCCGTCGCCGACGACCCGACCGGCACCGTGGCCCCGCCGGAACTGCTGCACGAGACGCTGGAGGCCGCCGCAGGGGAGGGGCTGCACCTCATCAGCGACGAGACCTGGCGCGACACCGTGCACCGGCCCCACGACACGGTGCTGCTCAGCCCCGCCGAGATGCTGCCCGACCGGGTCACCGTCGTCGCCGACCTGGCCGGTGCCCTGTTGCCGCCCGGCTGGCCGGCCGCCGTGGTGCGCCTCCCGGCGGGCGAGGCGGGAGACGGCCTCCACGCGCGCGTGCTCGACGTCCTCACCGCACTCGGCGCGCGGGTCGCGGAACCGGTCGCCGTGGCCGCCGGGTACGCGCTCGGCGAGCCCGGGCCCGTGGTCGCGCGCCGTACGGCGGCCGTACGGCTGCACGCGCGCGTGGCCGCCGCCGCGCACACCGCCGTCGTCGCCGCGGGCGCGCTCGCCCGGCCGCCGCAGGCGGGGCGTCATCTCTACGTCGATCTGGGCCCGTTGCGCTCCGCGCTCACCGCGCACGGCGTCGGTGACGCTCAGGAGCTGGAGGACTTCCTGACCGCCCGTCTGGGCATGCCCGCACCGGGCGGCCACCGGTTCGGTGACGACCTCGCCGAACCGCGCGTACGGCTCGCCACGGGACCGCTGCTCGGTGGCACCGGCGAGGAAGGCAAGGAATGCCTCACCTCACCCTCGCCGTTGGAACTGCCACACGTGCAACGTGCGTTGAACCATCTGAGGTCGGTCTTCGACGATCTCCGTGACGACGCTCAGCGATGGGAGTCTCCTCGATGACGCAGCAGTCCGAGTCGCCCACCACCACGACGACCACGGCCCCCGCCACGACCACCGCCACCGCCACGACCACCGCCTCGACGACGACAACGACGACAAGGACGACAGGGACGACAGGGACGACAAGGACACCTACGACCGCTACGAAGACCGTGATCACGGCTACCACGCCCCCGGCAGCCACGGCTGGCGCCACGACTTCGATCCTCGCGCCCTCCGTCCCGCCGCTCGCCGAGCCCCGGCCGCTCTGGGAGCGGCGCTTCTGGCCGCGGGCCTTCCACGACCGGCTGACCGCACCGCTGCCCGGCATCAAGGCGTTCGCCCGCTTCGCCCGTGAGGGCTCCGTGCGCCCCGGCCGCGACGGCCTCGCCGACATCCCGCTGCTGCCCTACGAGCCCGCCCCGCTGCCCGGTGTCGGTGCGCGCACGATTGCTGTCTCCTGGGCGGGGCACGCCAGTTGGGTGGTGCGCATCGGCGGGCTGACCGTCCTGACCGACCCCGTCTGGTCCCAGCGCATCCTCGGTACCCCCGCCCGTATCACGCCCGTCGGCATCGCCTGGAGCGATCTGCCGCGGATCGACGCCGTCGTCATCAGCCACAACCACTTCGACCATCTGGACGCCCCCACCCTGCGCCGACTCCCGCACGACACACCGGTGTTCGTGCCTGCCGGGCTCGCAGGCTGGTTCCGGTACCGCCGGTTCACCCGTGTCACCGAGCTGGACTGGTGGGAGGCGGCCGAACTCGGCGGTGTGCGTTTCGACTTCGTGCCCGCGCACCACTGGTCCAAGCGCACCCTCACCGACACCTGCCGCAGTCTGTGGGGCGGCTGGGTGCTCACCGACCCGGAGGGCCGGCGCCTGTACTTCGCGGGCGACACGGGCTACGGCCACTGGTTCTCCCGTATCGGCAGCCGCTATCCCGGTATCGACCTCGCCCTGCTGCCCATCGGCGCGTACGACCCGCGCTGGTGGCTCAGCGACGTCCACTGCAACCCGGAGGAGGCGGTGCGGGCCGCCCAGGATCTCGGGGTGCGGCGGATGGCGCCCATGCACTGGGGCACCTTCGTCCTCTCCGCCGAGCCCGTCCTGGAGCCGCTGCTCAGAGTCCGGGCCGCCTGGGAGCGGGCGGGGCTGGAGCGGGAGGACCTGTGGGACTTGCCGGTGGGCGGGTCGGCGGTGCTGTCCGTCTGAACCGTCGCGTCCTACGACAGGCCCTAGACCCGTTCCGTCCTGCGCATCCGCCGCCACACGCTCGGGGCCGCGCTGATCAGCAGGGTCAGCGCGACCGCGGCGACCACGCCCTCCCAGGGCTCGGGGAACAGCGAGCCGCCGAGGATCCCGATGAGCTGGTAGGTCGCCGCCCACGCCACACAGGCCGGAAGATTGCCCCGTACGAAGCGGCGCATCGGCCAGCGTGCCATCAGACAGGCCAGTATCACCGGGATCCGCCCCGCCGGCACCAGCCGGGACAGCACCAGCACCGACACCCCGTGCTCGGCCAGCTTGTCCTGAGCCTGCGCCAGCCGGTCCTCCGGCGCCCGTGCCCGGATCGCCTCCAGCCAGCGCGAACCGTTGCGCGAACCCATCCCGCGCTGCCCCAGCCAGTACAGCGTCGCATCGCCCAGGAACGCCGCCGTCGAGGCCGTCACCAGTACCAGCGCCAGCGCGAACGGCGCCGTCTGATGGAAGGCCACCACCGCAGCCGTACTCACCAGCGCGCCCGTCGGCACCACCGGCACCAGCGCGCCGATCAGCACCAGCAGGAACAGTGACGGATAACCGATCGCCTGCTGGGTGGACTCCGGCGGCACCGTCGTCGCGGTGGCGGCCAGCCAGCTCACCGGGCGCCCTCCAGGCGCACACTCTCCCCGTGCCCGAGCCGGTGCACCGCCACCGCGGGGGCCCGCTCGGCCGCCAGGCGCACGAACTCGTCGCCCGGCGCATGGAATTCATGGGGGCGCACGGCGTCCATGCCGATCGGCCAGTATGTGCCGTAGTGCACCGGCACCGCGCTGCGCGGCGCCAGCCGGGCCAGCGCCTGCGCCGCGCGACCCGCATCCAGATGTCCCTCCCCGAGGTACGGCCCCCAGCCGCCGACCGGCAGCAACGCCACATCGACCGGGCCGACCTCCGCCTCCATCGCGTCGAACAACCCCGTGTCCCCGGCGAAGTACGTCCGCGCCTCGCCCTCGATCACATAGCCCAGGGCGGGGGAGCGGTGCGGGCCGACCGGCAGACGGCGTCCGTCGTGCCGTGCCGGTACCGCGCGTACGACCAGGTCGCCGACCTTGGTCACATCGCCCGGCGCCACCTCGACGAGCCGCAGATGGGTCAGCCGGCGCAGCGCCGGTACCGCCAGCGGTGCGCCCCGGGGCACCAGCAGGCGCGTACCCGGCGCAAGCCGCGCCAGCGTCGGGACGTGCAGATGGTCGGCGTGCAGATGCGACACCAGCGCCACGTCCGCGCGCAGCGCACCCGGGGGCGGCACCTCGCCCCGGCGGCGGCGCAGGTGCGCGAGCCGGCGCGCGAACAAAGGGTCGGTCAGGACGCGTATGTGCGAGTCCTCGACCGTGCAGGTGGCGTGACCCCACCAGGTGATCTCCACCGGCACCTCTTTGCCTCCTTCGTGCGCCTCCCCCGAAGCCTACGGGCAGGAGTAGGGTCGGCGGCGAAACCCGGAGGTGAGGGGGACGCCATGGCGGGTGCGGTGCTGGTGCGTGTCACTTCCATTGCGAGTCTCACTCCGCTGGAGGAACTGGACGCGGATCCCTTCCTGGTCGATACCCGCAGCCAGCACGCGATGTGCGCCCGGTGGGCGGCCGAGCAGGGGTATGTGGTCAGCCGGGAGCTGGTGGTGCGGGGGCTGCGGGCGGATCACTGTGTGCTGTGGGACGGGGTGCGGGCGGGGGCGGATCTGTTCGTGGCGCCCAGTCGGAGGGTGCTGGAGAGTGCGCTGTCGTCTGCCGACGAGTTTGTGGCGGAGTGCGGGCGTCGGGGTGTGGGGGTGGAGGTGGTGGGGTTTGCTGAGCCGCGGTATGACGCGCAGATGAAGGCGAGGGTGCATCGGCGGTTGTCCATGCCTACGGCGGGTTATGACGGGCGGTAGCGTTTTCGCGGGCTTGGCCCCACGGGGCCGGGTTGCTTTCGACCGCGGGTCGGTTCGGTTTTGCTTGGCTGCGGGCGGTGGGGGTTGGTCGCGCAGTTCCCCGCGCCCCCATGGGGTGGTGCGGTTCTATGGCCCGTGCGGGTTCGTGGGACTTCCCGCGCAGTTCCCCGCGCCCCTGAGTGTGCGGGCCGGTCGGGGTTGATCGCGCAGTTCCCCGCGCCCCTGAAGAGTGCGGGCCGGTGGGGGCTGGTCGCGCAGTTCCCCGCGCCCCTTTGGGGTGGTTGCGGATGTTCGTGCCGTGCGGGCGGGGGCTCTCGCGCCCCGCGGCGGAGCCGTGTATCGGTGCAGTCCCGTGCCCGCTGTTCTGCTCGGGGCTGTGACAAGGTTGTGGTAGGCCTGCTCGGGTGGTGGGCGGGATGTGAGGGGTGTGGGGCGTGCGGTGGAGGCGGGTGGCCAGTCAGGTGGGGCGGAGTGTCTCCGTGTGGGCCGTGTCCACGCTCACCATGCTGGTGCTCGCCGGTGTTCTGCCCGACTTCCGGCTCCAGTCCGCCAGCGGTGACAGCGCCACTCGTATAGCCGTCACCGCCGCGCTCGGGGCCGGTGCCTTCGGTCTGCTGTCGGCCCTCGTCTGGCCTTTGCTGGTGCGGCTGTTGCTGCTTGTGCCTGCGCTCGTGCTCGGGTTGCTGGTCTTCTTTCTCAACGGGTCGTTGTTGCTCGTCGCGCTGCGGATCAATCCCTCCGGGAGCAGTGAGGCCGCCCCCGAGACCGCCGTGATCGTCGCCGCCGTGATGTCCGCCGTCGCCTCCGCCACCGGTGCCGCCCTCGCCGTACGGGACGACGACGCGTACCGGCGGCGGCTGTACCGGCTCTCCGACCGGCGGCGGCGCAGGCTGCCGCCCGCGCCCTCCAGCCCAGGCACCGTGTTCCTCCAGCTCGACGGGGTCGGACACGACGTGGTGCGCGACGCCGTGGACACCGGGCTGACGCCCACCCTCGCCCGATGGCTCGGAGCCGAGGCCGGTGTCCGGGCCACCCACCGTCTCACCCCCTGGCGCACCGACTGGTCCAGCCAGACCGGCTCCAGCCAGCTCGGCATCCTGCACGGCTCCAACCACGACGTGCCCGCGTTCCGCTGGTACGAGAAGGACAGCCGCGAGGTGATGGTCTGCAACCGCCCGACCAGCGCCGCCGAGCTCCAGCACCGTGCCGTCGTCCGCAGCGGTGACGGCGGGCTGCTCGAAGTGGACGGTGCGAGCCGGGGCAACCTGTTCAGCGGCGGCGCCGGGGAACAGGCCCTCGTGCTGTCCATCGCGGCCCGCAGACGCAGCAGGGAGAACCGTTCCCGCGCCGGGTACTTCGCATACTTCTCCGACCCGGCCAACGCCGTGCGCACCGCGCTTTCGTTCATCGCCGAGGCGAGTCGCGAGATCGGCCAGTCCACCCGGGCGCGGCTGCGCAAGCAGAGCCCCAGGGTGTCGCGCGGTGGGCTGTATCCGCTGGTGCGTGCTTTCGCGACCGTCGTCGAGCGGGACGTCGTCATCGCCGCGGTGATGGGCGACATGCTCGCCGGGCGCACCGCCGTCTACGCCGATCTCGTGGCCTACGACGAGGTCGCGCACCACTCCGGGCCGTTCGGCCGGGACGCCGGGAAGGTCCTGGAGCGGCTCGATCGGGCTCTCGCGCTGATCGAGAACGTCGCCGAGCACGCCCCTCGGCCGTACCGGATCGTCGTCCTCTCCGACCACGGACAGAGCCCCGGCGAGACCTTCCGGGCCCGCTACGGCCTCACCCTGGGCGATCTGGTGCGGGCGGGCTGCGGGCTGCCCGTGCCGCGCAAGGCGCAGCGCACCCGCAGCGGTGCCGAGGCCCGCTCCGCCGTACGGGCCGCACTGCGCAGGCCCGTCGAGGAGGGCGGGGAGCAGCACCGCCCCACCCGCCGCTCCGAGCCGATCGTGCTGGCGTCCGGCAACCTCGGCCTGATCTCCTTCCCGGATGTCCCGCACCGGATGACCAAGGAGGAGATCGACGCCCGCCACCCGGCCCTCCTCACCACCCTCGCCAACCACCCCGGCGTCGGCTTCCTGCTGGTCGGCAGCGAGCTGCACGGCGGTCTGGTGCTCGGCGCGTACGGCGCGGAGATCCCGCTGGACGAGCTCGACGCCGACCCGGGCCCGCTGGCCGAGTTCGGCTCGGGGGCCGCCGACGCCGTGCGCCGTACGCACGGGTTCCCGCACACCGCCGACATCATGGTCAACTCGTCGTACGACCCGAGCACCGGCGAAGTCCTCTCCTTCGAGGAGCAGATCGGCTCCCACGGCGGCCTCGGCGGCGCCCAGACCCGGCCGTTCCTGCTGTCCCCGCTGGTGCTGTCCGACCCGGCCGCGGACGGCTCGGAACTCTCCGGCGCCGAGCACATCCACCGGGTGCTGCGCCGCTGGCTCGGCGAGTCCGGCGGACCCCAGGTGCCGATCACGGCAGACCTTGAAGGGGAAGGGGCAGAGGAAGGGGAGGCGGAGGCGGACCGCCGGGCCGCCTGACACTCGTGCGCCCTGCGCCCTGCGCCCTGCGCCGTGTGCCGTGACGGTCGCGGGAAAGGACCGGCTGCGAAAAAAATCGGCTGCGCTGCAGACGTCGTAGGCACACACTGGTCCGGACGTCCGGACCCTCGTGCACCGCCGTGGGTACCGCGCTCTGCGCACTACCCGTGCGCACTTCCCGTACAACCCCAGGAGCCCCGCCCTTGCAGGCTGCCGTCACCGTCACTCCCGCCCGTCTCCCGGAGCTGCTGCTCGGCCTCGCGACCGTGCGGCCCGTGTTCCTCTGGGGCGCCCCCGGCATCGGAAAGTCCTCCCTGGTCAGGCAGTTCGCCGAGTCGCTCGGACTGGAGTGCGTGAGCCTGCTCGGCACTCAGCTCGCGCCGGAGGACCTCATCGGCGTACCGCAGATCCGTGCCGGCCGCTCGGTGTTCTGCCCGCCGGAGGCGATCGCCCGCGACGAGCCGTACTGCCTCTTCCTCGACGAGCTGAACGCGGCCACCCCGGATGTGCAGAAGGCGTTCTACTCGCTGATCCTGGACCGCCGCATCGGCAACTACGAGCTGCCCAAGGGCTCCATCGTCATCGGCGCCGGCAACCGCTCCACCGACAACGCCCTCGCCCGCCCCATCGCCTCCGCGCTGGTCAACCGGCTCACCCATGTGCATCTGGAGGCCTCCGCCCGCGACTGGCTGGGCTGGGCCGCGGCCCACGGCATCCACCCCTGGGTCCTGGACCATCTCACCGACCGCCCGGACCATCTGTGGTCCAAGCCGCCGAAGACCGAGGAGCCGTTCTCCACGCCCCGCTCCTGGCACATGCTCTCCGACGCCCTGCACTCCTTCGGGCCCGGTCTCGACGAGGCGACCCTCCAGGTCGTCGCGCACGGCACGCTGACGCCCGCGCACGCGGTCGCCTTCTGCGGCTACGTCAAGATCGTGCGCAGCCGTTTCGGCATCGAGGCCATACTCAAGGGCGACGCCGGGTGGCCGCACCGGCTGGAGGACCGCGACCTGCTGTACTACCTCGCCGAGTCGTTCCGCGGGCGTCTGGTCAAGGAACTCCCGGCCAGCCGCGAGCATCTGTCCGGCAACGGCAGACAGGCCGCGCACCGCGCCAAGTCGCTGCTGGTGCAGCTCGCCGAGATCTCCGTCGAGGTCGCCCAGTCCGTCATCGCCCCGGACACCGACGGCAACCCCGTGCTGCCCGCCTGGTTCCTCGTCGAGGCGGCCCGTGACATGCCCCGCCTGGTGGAGGCCCGGCGGTGAGCCGTACCCGCGGCGGCAAGGGCGGCAAGGGCGGCAAGGGCGGTAAAGGCGGCAAGGGCGGCAAGGGCGGTAAAGGCGGCAAGGGCGCCAAGCCGAAGAAGGACCCCGCGGCCGAGGCCTTCGAGGCGGGCCTCCGGCTGGTGCGGGCCAACCGGGCGCTCGCCGCCGTGGGATTCAGCGTCTGCCGCAAGGACGACACGGAGGACAGGAACAACAAGTACGGCAAGGGCGGCAAGTACGCCTGCCCGCACGCGCCCGCCGCGGGATTCGTCCGCGTCGACTCCGACGGCGTCCTGCACGCCCACCCCACCCGCCTCGCCGAACCGGAGGAATGGGCCTGGGCACTGGCCCACGCCATCATCCACCTCGGCTTCGGGCACGTCCCCGCGGCGGCCGGCCGGCGCACCCAGCCCGACCGGTACGAGCTGGCCGCCCGCTGCGCCGTCGTCAACCGCTTCCTGCTCGGCTTCCCCGTCGGCCGCACCCCCGACGACCTGCCGCCCGCGTACCCGGACGGCGACGAGGAACAGCTCGCCGCCCGCTGGCGCCGCGACGGCGTCCCCGCCGCCTACGAGCGCTGCGGTACCGCTGGCGGCGACCCCGATCTGCTGCTGGTGCCCTGGGACACCTGGCTGGGCGGCACCCCCAAGGACTGGCAGCTCGACTTCGCGCACGCCCTGATCCGCAGCGTCGGCACCGCCATGGACCTGGCCGGGGGCCGCCGCGACTCGCTGCGCGGCGGGCCCACCCCGCGCCGCCCCTGGGAACGGGCGCTGAGCTGGTTCGTCTCCTCCTACCCGCTGCTCGGCGGCATCGCGGCCGGGATCACCCTGGTCGCCGACGCCGAACTCGCCCGCGCCCACGGCATCGCCGTCGCCGCGGTGGACGCGACGGCCGGGGAGATCTACGTCAACCCGCTGTGCACCCTCGACGACGAGGAGTGGCGGTTCGTGCTCGCCCACGAGATGCTGCACGCCGCCCTGCGCCACGGCGACCGCTGCGGCACCCGCGACCCCTACCTCTTCAATGTCGCCTGCGACTACGTCATCAACGGCTGGCTCCACGACATGCGGATCGGCACGATGCCCGAAGGAGTGCTGCACGACCGTGAGCTGGCCGGTCTGTCGGCCGAGGAGGTCTACGACCGCATCGCCCGCGACCTGCGCCGTATCCGCCGGCTGTCCACCCTGCGCGGCAAGGGCGCCGGTGACATCCTCGGCGGCCCGCTGGGCCCGCCCCGCGACTACGTCGACCTCGACGAGTTCTACCGCCGCGGCCTGTGCCAGGGCCTCGACCTGCACCAGCACCAGGGGCGCGGCGAGCTGCCCGCAGGACTGGTCGAGGAGATCCGCGCGCTCAGCCATCCGCCGCTCCCGTGGGACGCGCAACTCGCCCGCTGGTTCGACGAGTTCGTGCCCCGTCCGGAAGCCGTACGGACCTACGCGCGGCCCTCGCGCCGCCAGTCCGCCACCCCGGACATTCCACGCGCGGGCCGGTACTTCCCGCCCGAGGAGATCACCCGGTGCACCTTCGGCGTGGTCCTCGACACCTCCGGCTCCATGAGCCACACCCTGCTCGGCAAGGCCCTCGGCGCCATCGCCTCCTACGCCGAGGCCCGTGACGTGCCCGCGGCCCGGGTGGTGTTCTGCGACGCGGCGCCCTACGACGCCGGGTACGTGCCGGTGACCGAGATCGCTGGGCGGGTCAGGGTGCGCGGGCGCGGCGGCACGGTGCTCCAGCCCGGGATCGATCTGCTGCACCGGGCGGACGACTTCCCGCCGGGTGCCCCGGTGCTGGTGATCACGGACGCCTGGTGCGACGTCCTGCGGGTGCGGCGCGAGCACGCCTATCTGATCCCCCAGGGCGGCCGCCTGCCGTTCACCCCCCGCGGGCCCGTCTTCAAGGTGCAGTGAGGGCGGATGTGATCGGATGGGGCGTACGGGCCCCGTAGAGGGGATCCGGCACGCTCCACATGCTGCACACTCACCGCGAAAGGAAGAACCGTGGCCACCACGCGCACCGCTCACACCGTCTGGGAAGGCAATCTGCTCGAGGGCAGCGGCGTCGTCACCTTCGACTCCTCCGGCATCGGCGAGCAGCCGGTGTCGTGGCCCTCGCGCGCCGAGAAGGCGAACGGGAAGACCAGCCCCGAGGAGCTGATCGCAGCGGCCCACTCCAGCTGCTTCTCCATGGCGCTGTCGCACGGCCTGGCCGGGGCCGGTACCCCGCCCACCAAGCTCATCACCTCGGCGGACGTCACCTTCCAGCCGGGCGAGGGCATCACCGGTATCCACCTCACCGTGGAGGGCACCGTCCCCGGCCTCGACAACGACGCGTTCGTCGCCGCCGCCGAGGACGCCAAGAAGAACTGCCCGGTCAGCCAGGCCCTCACCGGTACGACGATCACCCTGTCGGCCAAGCTCGCCTGACGCCGGCGCCCGGCACCGCTCCGTATACCGCATACCGCGATACCGCATACCGCGCCTCCGCCGTCCTGCCGGCCGGAGGCGCGGTATCGCCCTTCCGGGGGGTCCGGGGCGATCCTGGTACCGGGTCCCGGACTCAGCTTGTCCGATGACCCCGGGTCCTTCGGGATCCGCCGCGATGCCGCATTGACAACAGCGCACTCAAGTTTTGTGCTGGAGTCGGGAACGCGCCCTGGCGGAAGGGGATGGAGATGGCACGTGCGGTCGGGATCGATCTCGGGACGACGAACTCGGTGGTGGCCGTCCTGGAGGGCGGTGAGCCCACCGTCGTGGCGAATGCCGAGGGGGCACGGACGACACCGTCCGTGGTGGCCTTCGCCAAGAACGGCGAGGTGCTGGTCGGTGAGGTCGCCAAACGGCAGGCCGTGACCAATGTGGACCGCACCGCGCGCAGCGTGAAGCGCTACATGGGCGACGGCACCTGGCGCTTCCCGGACAAGGGAAGCATCGACGGCAGCCGCTACACCGCCCAGGAACTCTCGGCGCGGGTGCTCCAGAAGCTGAAGAGGGACGCGGAGGCCTACCTCGGCGAGGACGTCACGGACGCCGTCGTCACCGTGCCCGCCTACTTCGACGACTCCCAGCGGCAGGCCACCAAGGAGGCCGGGGAGATCGCGGGCCTGAAGGTGCTCAGGATCATCAACGAGCCCACCGCCGCGGCGCTCGCCTACGGCCTCGACCGCGGCGAGGAGCAGACCGTCCTCGTCTTCGACCTCGGCGGTGGCACCTTCGACGTCTCCCTGCTGGAGATCGGCGACGGGGTCATCGAGGTCAAGGCCACCAACGGCGACACCCACCTCGGCGGCGACGACTGGGACATGCGGGTCGTCGAGTATCTCGTCAAGCGCTTCAAAGGACAGCAGGGCGTCGACCTCGGCAAGGACAAGATGGCGCTGCAACGGCTGCGGGAGGCCGCGGAGAAGGCGAAGATCGAGCTGTCCTCGTCCACCGAGACCTCGATCAACCTGCCCTACATCACCGCCTCCGCCGAGGGTCCGCTCCACCTGGAGGAGAAACTGACGCGCTCTCAGTTCCAGGAGCTGACCGCCGATCTGCTGGACCGCTGCAAGACGCCGTTCCACCAGGCCGTGAAGGACGCCGGGATCAAGCTCTCGGCGATCGACCATGTGATCCTCGTCGGCGGCTCCACCCGGATGCCCGCAGTCACCGAGCTGGTGCGCGAACTCACCGGCAAGGACCCGCACAAGGGCGTCAACCCCGACGAGGTCGTCGCCGTCGGCGCCGCGCTCCAGGCCGGTGTCATCCGCGGCGACGTCAAGGACGTGCTGCTCCTCGACGTCACTCCGCTGTCCCTCGGCATCGAGACCAAGGGCGGCATCATGACGAAGCTCATCGAACGCAACACGACCATTCCGACCCGGCGTTCGGAGATCTTCACCACCGCCACCGACAACCAGCCCTCGGTGGGCATCCAGGTCTACCAGGGTGAGCGCGAGATCGCCGCGTACAACAAGAAGCTCGGCGTCTTCGACCTCACCGGGCTGCCGCCCGCCCCGCGCGGGGTGCCGCAGATCGAGGTCGCCTTCGACATCGACGCGAACGGGATCATGCATGTGTCCGCGAAGGACCTCGCCACCGGGCGCGAGCAGAAGATGACCGTGACCGGCGGCTCCGCGCTGCCCAAGGACGACATCGACCGGATGATGCGGGAGGCCGACCAGTACGCGGAGGAGGACCGGCGGCGGCGTGAGGCGGCGGAGACGCGGAATCAGGCGGAGCAGCTTGTCTATCAGACGGAGAAGTTCGTCCGGGACAACGAGCAGCGGATCCCCGCGGAGACGAAGGCCGAGGTCGAAGCGGCTGCTTCCGAGCTGAAGGCTCTGCTTGAACAGAACGCGGATACGGCTGCGCTGCGTGCCGGCGTCGACAAGCTTGGCTCTGTGAGTCAGAAGATGGGGCAGGCCATGTATGCGCAGGCATCTCCCGATGGGGGTGGGACTGAGCAGCAATCGGCTGCGCCGGACGAGGAAGGGGTCGTGGACGCGGAGATCGTCGACGACGAGCGGGATGCGCAAGGGGGCGCTGCGTAGTCCTTTGTCCGCGGGCGCGTGGGGGCTGGTCGCGCAGTTCCCCGCGCCCCTAGGTCAGTTGGGGCTGGCCGCGTTGTCAGGGACCGGTGCTCCTGAAAAGGGCGCTGCCCACCCCGGCGACCTTAAGGACCCGTCCTATCCAGCCCTTAAGACCCCGTGCGCTCCCAGCCGCGTCTCTCCGGGCGTGGGCCCAGTTCTCGTGGGTCTCTCGTTCGGTACACGATGTATGGGCGGAAGAGGTACTGGAGTGGGGCGCTGAACATGTGGACCAGGCGGGTGTAGGGGACCATCGCGATCAGGATCATGCCGACCACGGCGTGGATCTTGTACAGGACCGGTACGTCGTCCATGCGGTAGACGTCGGGGGTCAGGGTGAAGAGGCTGCGGGCCCAGGGGCCGATGGTCTCGCGGTAGTTGTAGCCGTCGCCCGAGGTGTGCTGGAGCTTGGCGATCATGCCGAGCAGGATGGCGCCGACCAGGAAGACGTACATCGTCTTGTCGTTGGCCGTCGTCGCCCGGAACACCGGCGCGTTGGTGCGGCGGCGGTAGATCAGCAGCACGATCCCGACGACCGTGAGGACACCGGCCGTCGTGCCGCCGTAGAGGGAGAAGAGGTGGTAGGTGTGCTCGTCGATGCCGATGGAGTCGGTCCAGGACATGGGGATGAACAGGCCGACCAGATGGCCGATGAGCACGAAGAGGATGCCGTAGTGGAAGGCCGGTGAGGCGAAGCTCAGCAGCCTCGACTCGTAGACCTGGGACGAGCGGGTGGTCCAGCCGAACTTGTCGTAGCGGTAGCGCCAGATCAGGCCCGCGACCAGCAGGGCGAAGGCGATGTAGGGCAGGGCGCCCCAGAGCAGGACGGTCATCGGTGGGCTCCGGTGGGGACGGGCGGCAGGGTCGCGCACACCGCGTCCAGGACGGCGGCGTACGGGGTGCCGCAGTCGGCGAGACGGGAGCGCAGCTGCTCCAGGGCGTTGCGGTGCTCGGTGAGCAGATGGGTCTCGCCGGTGCGGGCGGTGAACTCCAGCACCGCGGGCAGGAAATCGGGCAGTTCCTCGCCGGTGAACTCCAGGCCGTGGGCGCGGTAGACGTCCTTGAAACGGACCAGCGACATACCGCGCCGCCGGGTGTCGCCGTCGGTCCACCAGCTCAGATAGAGACTGTGCCGGTTCTTGAAGTCGAAGACCTGGACATAGTGCTCGGCCAGTTCGCCCGGCGGGGTGAGGGCGGCGTGGTCGGTGAACTCCCGCAGTTGCGGAGCGGCTTCGCGCACCAGGGGGAGCCGGGTGTGGAAGTCCTCGTCCGGGTACGTCAGGCAGAGCGCGGCCGCCTGGTAGAGCACGGCGTCGGAGGGCATCAGGTCTCCTTCGCGTCGTCGGTGGTCTGGCGCCGGCGCAGTTGGCGGAAGGTCTCGACCGACACCAGCGGCAGCTGTTTGCGGCCGGAGTCCTGGCCGAACGGGCCCTCGCCGCCCATTCCGGGGCCGCCCTCGTAGTCGAGGCTGCACCCCTCGGGCAGGGCGGACTCCTCCAGCCGGCGGGCGTCGCCGACCGCGGCGGTGGGGATGACGTACCGCTCGTCGTACTTGGCGATGGCGAGGAGCCGGTACATCCGCTCGATCTCGTCCGGGGTCATGCCGACCGTCTCGGAGATCGAACGGTCCGGTGTCTCACCGAGGTTGACCGCCCGCATATGGGAGCGCATCGCGGCGAGCTTCTCCAGCGAGGCCCGCACCGGGGCGGTGTCGCCCGCGGTGAACACCTCCGCCAGATACTCCAGCGGGATGCGCAGCGTGTCGATCGCGCCGAAGAGATTTCCGGCGTCCTCCCCGTCGTGGCCGGTCCCGGTCAGCGCGTCGACCACCGGGGACAGCGGCGGGATGTACCAGACCATCGGCATGGTGCGGTACTCCGGGTGCAGCGGCAGCGCCACCTTGTATGTGTTGATCAGGGCGTGGACGGGGGAGCGACGGGCGGCCTCGATCCAGTCGTGCGGGATGCCCGCGTCCTCGCAGGCCCGCCGTACCGCCGCGTCCTCCGGGTCGAGGAACACGCCCAGTTGGGCTTCGTACAGGTCCTGCTCCGACGGCGTGGAGGCGGCCTCGGTGACCTTGTCGGCGTCGTAGAGGATGACGCCGAGATAGCGCAGCCGGCCCACACAGGTCTCCGAGCAGACGGTCGGCAGGCCCACCTCGACGCGCGGATAGCACATGGTGCACTTCTCCGCCTTGCCGGTGCGGTGGTTGAAGTACACCTTCTTGTACGGGCATCCGGTCACGCACATCCGCCAGCCCCGGCAGCGGTCCTGGTCGACGAGAACGATGCCGTCCTCGGCCCGCTTGTACATCGCGCCGGACGGACAGGACGCCACGCAGGACGGGTTGAGGCAGTGCTCGCAGATCCGCGGAAGATAGAACATGAAGGTCTGCTCGAACTCGAACCTCACCTTGTCCGAGGCCTGTTGCCGGGTGCGCTCGACCATCGGATCGAGGTCGCCGTAGGCGGGGGCGCCGCCGAGGCTGTCGTCCCAGTTGGAGGACCACTCGACCTTCATGGGCTTGCCGTCGAGCTGGGAGAGCGGACGGGCGACCGGATAGTCCTCGCCGAGCGGGGCCTCGATGAGGTTCTTGTAGTCGTACGTCCAGGGCTCGTAGTAGTCCTTGATCTCCGGGAGCCGGGTGTTGGAGAAGATCCCGGCGATCTTGTGGAAGCGGCCGCCCGCCTTGAGTCTGAGCGCGCCCCGCCGGTTCAGCTCCCAGCCGCCGCGCCAGCGTTCCTGGTCCTCGTAGCGGCGTGGATAGCCCTGGCCGGGCCGGGTCTCCACATTGTTGAACCAGACGTACTCCATGCCGCGCCGGTTGGTCCACGCCTGTTTGCAGGTCACCGAACAGGTGTGACAGCCGATGCACTTGTCGAGGTTCATGACCATCGCGATCTGGGCCATCGGACGCATCAGTACCGCACCTCCTGGCTGCGGCGACGGATCACCGTCACCTCGTCGCGCTGGTTGCCCGTCGGGCCCAGATAGTTGAACGCCCAGCTCAACTGGGCGTAGCCGCCGATGAGATGGGACGGCTTGAGGATCAGCCGGGTCAGGGAGTTGTGGATGCCGCCGCGCATACCGGTGGTCTCGGTGAGCGGGACGTTCACCGTGCGCTCCTGCGCGTGGTGCATGAAGACCGTGCCGGGCGGCATCCGGTGCGAGACGATCGCGCGGGCGACCACTACGCCGTTGCGGTTGACCGCCTCGATCCAGTCGTTGTCGGCGACGCCGATGGCGTCGGCGTCCTTCGGGGACATCCAGATGTTCTGGCCGCCGCGCGAGAGCGACAGCATGAACAGGTTGTCCTGGTACTCGGAGTGGATCGACCACTTGTTGTGCGGCGTGAGATAACGGACCGTCACTTCCCGTTGCCCGTCCGGTCCGAGCCGGGGTTCGCCGAACAGCCGGTGCATGTCCAGCGGCGGCCGGTACACCGGCAGGGCCTCACCGAGTTCGTGGATCCAGTCGTGGTCGAGGAAGAAGTGCTGGCGCCCGGTGAGGGTGTGCCAGGGCTTCAGATGCTCGGTGTTGAGGGTGAACGCGGTGTAGCGGCGGCCTCCGGACTCGCTGCCGGACCACTCCGGCGAGGTGATCACCGGCACCGGCGCCGCCTGGGTGTCGGCGTAACTGACCCGCTTGCCCTCGTGCTCGGCGGCCAGATGGGCCATCTCCTGGCCGGTGCGCTGCTCCAGGGTGCGGAAACCCTGTGTGGCGAGGCGGCCGTTGGTGGTGCCGGACAGGGTGAGCACGGCGTTGGCCGCCTTGATCGCGGTGTCCAGGGAGGGGCGGCCCTCGTAGCCGGTGCCGTTGAGGTCCCGCAGCCGCCGCACCTCCTCGTCGGGCTTGAGCACGATGCCCTTGGCGGGCAGTCCCAGCTCCTCCACCAGCGGGCCGAGCGCGGCGAACTTGTCGCCGATCGCGGTGTAGTCCCGTTCCACGACGGTCAGGTTGGGCATGGTCCTGCCGGGCTCCGGATCGCACTCCCCGCGCCGCCAGTCCAGCGCCAGGCCGCCCGGCTGGGCGATCTCACCCGGGGTGTCGTGCTGCAGCGGCGTGGCGACCAGGTCCTTGCGCACGCCCAGATGGTCCACGGCCAGCTCGCTCAGCCGCTCGGCGATCGCCTTGAAGGTGTCGAAGTCGGTGCGCGCCTGCCACGGCGGATCCACGGCCGGGGCGAAGGAGTGTACAAAGGGGTGCATGTCGGTGCTGGACAGGTCGTGCTTCTCGTACCAGGTCGCGGCGGGCAGCACCACGTCCGACAGCAGCGTCGAGGAGGTGTGCCGGAAGTCCAGCGACAGCAGCAGGTCGAGCTTGCCCTCCGGCGCCTCCTCGTGCCACACCACATCGCGGGGCCGCTCGTCCTCGTCGGCCTCCAGGGCCCGCAACGAGGAGTGGGTGCCCAGCAGATGGCGGGCGAAGTACTCGGTGCCCTTCGCCGACGAACCCATCAGATTGGCCCGCCACAGCGTCAGCACCCGTGGCCAGTTGCGCGGCGCGTCCGGGTCCTCGCAGGCGAACTTCAGCGAACCCGTCCGCAGTTCGGCCACCACCTTGGCCACCGGATCGCCGAACACCTCGCCCAGCTCCAGCGGATTGCGGTCGAACGTCGGATACGACGGCATCCAGCCCGAACGCGCCGACTGCGCCAGGCAGTCCGCGCCGGTCATCCCCGCGAACCGCCCCTCGCCGACAGGCGAGGACAGCACATCGGCGGAGAAACGGTCGTAACGCCACTGGTCGGTGTTGAGATACCAGTACGCGGTGCCGATCATCTGGCGCGGCGGCCGGGACCAGTCGGAGGCGGCGGCCAGCGTCGCCCAGCCGGTCACCGGACGGCATTTCTCCTGGCCCACGTAGTGCGCCCAGCCGCCGCCGTTGCGGCCCTGGCAGCCGGTGAGCTGGAGCAGGGCCAGGAAGGCGCGGTAGATCGTCTCGGAGTGGAACCAGTGATTGGTGCCAGCGCCCATGAGGATCATGCAGCGGCCCTTGGAACGCTCGGCCGTGCGCGCGAACTCCCTTGCGATCTTCACGCACTTGGCCGCCGGGACCGAGGTGTGGATCTCCTGCCAGGCGGGGGTGCCGGGCGTGTCGGCGTCGTCGTAGGAGACGGGCCAGTCGCCCGGCAGGGCAGGGCGCCGCACCCCGTACTGGGCGAGCAGCAGGTCGAACACCGTCGTCACCAGGGGGCCGTCGGCCCCGCCGAGCCGGGTGGCAGGCACCCCGCGCCGCAGCACCTCGCCGCGGCCCTGCCCGTGCTCGCCGCCCTCGGTGTCGAACCGGGGCAGCAGCACCTCGACACCCACCGCGACCTCACTGTCATGCAGGCTCAACTGCGGGTTCACCGAGCCGAGTTCGAGGTTCCAGCGGCCCTTGCCCGAGTCGGTCCAGCGGAAGCCCAGGGAGCCGTTGGGCACCACCGCGCGGCCGGTCGCCTCGTCCAGCACGACCGTCTTCCACTCCGCGCCCTCGCTGTCCTGCCCGATGTCCGTGGCCCGCAGGAACTTCCCCGGCACGAACGCCCCGTCGCGCTCGGTGAGCGTCACCAGGAACGGCAGATCGGTGAACTGGCGTACATAGCCGTCGAAGAACGGTGTCTCGCGGTCGACGAAGAACTCCTTGAGGACGACATGCCCCATCGCCATCGCCAGCGCGCCGTCCGTACCGGGGTGCGGGTGCAGCCACTCGTCGGCGAACTTGGTGTTGTCCGCGTAGTCGGGGGAGACCACCACGACCTTCTGGCCCCGGTAGCGGGCCTCCGCCATCCAGTGGGCGTCCGGCGTCCGGGTCACCGGCACGTTCGAGCCCCACATCATCAGATACGCCGCGTCCCACCAGTCGCCCGACTCCGGTACGTCGGTCTGGTCGCCGAACACCTGCGGCGAGGCCACCGGCAGGTCGGCGTACCAGTCGTAGAACGACAGCATCGGCGCGCCGATCAGGGAGTGGAAGCGGGCGCCCGCCGCGTGCGACACCATCGACATCGCCGGGATGGGGGAGAAACCGGCGATGCGGTCGGGGCCGTACTCCTTGATGGTGTGGACGTGCGCGGCGGCGATGATCTCCACGGCCTCGTCCCAGCGGGCCCGGACCAGACCGCCCTTGCCGCGCGCCTTCTGGTAACGGCGGCGCCGCTCGGGGTCGTTCTGGATGTCGGCCCAGGCCAGTACCGGGTCCCCCAGACGCTGCATGGCCTCGCGGTACATCTCCAGCAGCACACCGCGGACGTACGGGTAGCGCACCCGGGTCGGCGAGTAGGTGTACCAGGAGAACGCCGCCCCGCGCGGGCAGCCGCGCGGCTCGTACTCGGGGCGGTCCGGGCCCACCGACGGATAGTCCGTCTGCTGGGTCTCCCAGGTGATGATGCCGTCCTTGACGTACACCTTCCACCGGCACGAGCCGGTGCAGTTCACCCCGTGGGTGGAGTTCACCACCTTGTCGTGCGACCAGCGGTCCCGGTAGAAGGAGTCCGCCTCCCGCCCGCCGGTCAGCCGCACGCTGTGCAGATCGCCCGCGGCCGTGCCGTGCCGGAAGAACCGCCCGGCACGCAGCAGCGCGGCGCCCGGCTCGGTGGGTGGTGTGCGCGTGTCGGTCACGTACGCTCCCTTGCTCGCCCCGTGCGTCGACGCGAGGCCTGGCTTCGACGCTAGGGGCGGGCGCGGGAGCGCACCTTTTCAGGTGACCCGTACGGGTTGAGGGGGGTCAGGGGTGTGCCACGCGCTTCGGGCGGGCGACGGGACTCTCGAAACGCGCCCTGGCGAGGGCACGCCGCCTCACGGCTTCCGCGCCACCCCCGCGTACACCGGCACGATGCCCTCCGCCTGGGCCGCCACGTCCTCCGGCTCGGGCCGCCAGCCGCACACCGGGATGACACCCGGGCCCAGCAGTTCGAGGCCGTCGAAGAAGCGCGAGAACTCCGCGAGGGTGCGCGGATGGAACGGGGTACCGCTGCGCCGGAAGGCGGTGGCGGCGGCCTCCATCGCCTCCGGGCTCAGGTCCGCGGTGGTCTGCGACAGGATCAGACAGCTGCCCGGCACCAGCTCCGCGAGGTACCGCTCCAGCAGCCCGTAGACGTCGTCGCCGTCCTCCGCCTCGCCCAGATAATGGGTGAGCGCGACCAGAGACAGCGCGACCGGCTGCTTGAAGTCCAGGGTCTTTCCGGCCAGCCGCAGAATGGTGTCCGGGTCACGGACGTCGGCGTGCACATAGTCGGTGCTGCCCTCCGCGCTGCCGCGCAGCAGCGCCTGCGCGTGCCGCAGCACGATCGGGTCGTTGTCCGCGTAGACGATCTTCGCCTCCGGGGCCACCGCCTGCACCACCTGGTGCAGATTGGGCTCCGTGGGGATGCCCGTGCCGATGTCCAGGAATTGCCGTATCCCCGCCTCGGCGGCCGTACGGACCGCACGGTGCATGAACCGGCGGTTCGCTCGGGCCCCGCGCACCGCCGCGCCGTCCACGGAGAGGATCCTGCGGGCCAGTTCCTCGTCCACCGGGTAGTTGTCCTTGCCACCGAGCCACCAGTCGTAGACCCGGGCGGGGTGTGGACGGCTGGTGTCGATGGGTGTGGGCGCGTCCTCGGGTGCGGTCATACGGGTTCGGCTCCTCGGAATAGGGCTCGAATCGGATCAGGAACAGCGCGCGGATCAGACCAGGGACAACGCTCGAACCAGACTCGGAACGACGCTCGAATCAGACTCGGAACGACGCTCGGATCACGCTCTCAGAAGTCCTCGCGGCGCTCCCGCAGCAGCTGCTTGGTGCGTTCGACCGACGCCGCGCGCGCCGTCATGTGGTCCAGCACCTCCAGATGCGCGGAGACCTCGTTGCGGGAGTCCAGATAGAGGGCGCCGGTCAGATACTCGGTGAACACCATGTCGGGCAGCTCCGGTTCGGCGAACCGGAAGAGCGAGAAGGGCGCGTACGTCCCCGGGTGCGGGCCGTCGCGGAACTCCGCGAACTGGAGGGTGATGTGCTCGCGCTCGCTGAACTCCAGAAGTTTGTCGAGCTGTTCGCGCATGACCTGGCCGTGGATGCTCACCGGGCGGGCCAGTACCGTCTCGTCCATGATCACCCAGAGGCGGGGCGGGTCGGTCCTCTCCAGCAGCTTCTGGCGGGTCATGCGCAGCGACACATGGCGCTCGATCGCCTCCTCGCCGATCTGGCCGATCGTCCCGGCCTCCATGACGGCGCGCGCGTAGTCCTCGGTCTGGAGCAGTCCGGGCACGAAGTGCGGTTCGTAGGAGCGGATGATGCGGGCGGCGCCCTCCAGGCTCACATACAGGCTGAACCACTCCGGCAGCACATCGTGGAAGCGCTGCCACCAGCCCGGCTGATTGGCCTCCTCGGCCAGCTCGACGAACGAGGCCGCCTCCTCGTCGGGCACCCCGTACGTGGTGAGCAGCACCTGTACGTACGGGATCTTCAGCGCGACCTCGGCCATCTCCATCCGGCGCACGGTCGCCGGGGCGACCCGCAGCACCTTCGCGGCCTCCTCGCGCTTGACGCCCGCCGTCTCGCGCAGCTCCTGGAGCCGTCTGCCCAGCACCACCTGGCCGACCGTGGGCGCGGCCCGTCGCTCACTCACGCCACGCCTCCCCTGGGCCTGTCCGGCCCCAACACGCCGAAAACTGTCGGCCAGTGTGCCATGCGTGGCGTGATCGTACGCATGCCCGTCGTGAAAGCGCGACCCAAGTGCAACCTGGTGCCGCGTCAGATCACTGGTGTACGACCATACTTCACGGCGTCCCGACGTGTGTCCGGCGGCCCGGAGCACCCGTTCCGAGCGGCGGCCCCCGCCGGGACCCGGGCCGTCTGCGGTCCCGGTCCCGCGACCAGGGCCCCGGCGGCCCGGCTGTGGCACGCTGAGAGGGGGCCGTACGGCAGGAAGGAACGAGGTCATGGCCGTCGAACCGCTGTCGCAGCAGGAACTGCAGACCCGGCTGGCCGAGCTGCCCGGCTGGACCCTCGACGGGGACCGGCTCACCCGCTCCTACCGGCTCGGCTCGCACTTCGCGGCCACCGCGATGGTCGTACACATCGCCCAGGTCCAGGAGGAGCTGAACCACCACTCCGATCTCACCCTCGGTTACAACACCATCTCCCTGAGTGTCCACACCCACAGTGCGGGCGGCGCCGTCACCGGGAAGGACGTCGAGCTGGCCCGACGGGTCGAGAGCCTCGCCGCCGCCCACGGCGCGACCTGACCACCCGCGGACCGGCCCGTACGCACACCCGAGCACCGTACGACGGGGGGACACGTGCTCGACTACGACAAGGAAGCCGCCGCCTACGACATCACCCGCGGCGGCGAACCGCGCGCCGCGGCCGCCGCCGAAGCGATCCTCGGCCTGCTGCCCTGCCGCCCGTCCCGGCTGCTCGACGTGGCCTGCGGCACCGGGATCGTGACCCGCTGCCTCGCGGCCGCCCTGCCCGCCACCCGGGTGACCGGCGTGGACCTCACCCCCGGGATGGCCCGTCGTGCCGCCGCCCGGCTGCCCGGCGCGGTCGTCGTCGCCGACGGCAGACGGCTGCCGTTCCCCGATGCCACGTTCGACGCGGTCACCAGCGTCTGGCTGCTGCATCTGATCGACGACCCCGCCGACGTCCGCGCGGCCGTCGCCGAGTGTGCCCGGGTGCTGAGCCCCGGCGGTGTCTACATCACCACGGTCGACAAGGCGTCCGCGCATGACGTGGGCAGCGACATCGACGCCGTGCTCGCCGGCCGCCCGCGCCGTCCCGCCCCCGACGCGGCGTTCGCCGTCGACCTCTACGCCGCCCTGAGCGGGCTGCCGCTCCCCGCCGGGCGGGCCCGCTTCCCCGGCCACGGGCAGGGCCGCAGCCCGCGCGGCACGGTGGCCGACCTGCGGCGCGGCTGGTTCACCCGGCTGCCGCCCGGCGATCCGCTCACCGAGTGCTACGCCGAGCGCCTCACCGCGCTCCCGGACCAGGACCGGCCGCGCCCCGACCCGCAGTTCAGCCTGCGCGCCTACCGCAGAGCGCGGCGGAGCGGGCGGTCGGCCGAAACAGGCGGCAACCACAGCGCGCACAGCGGCGACTGAGAGGCGGAACCCTTCCGCCCCTTCAGGAGGTATGTCCCGTGCAGCACCCGCACAGACACCGCAGGCGCCGTGCAGCCCTGGCCGCGGCCGGGGCCGCCGCCGCGCTGGTCGGCGGCGGTCTGACCGCGCTCACCGGCAGCAGCGCCGAGGCCGCCACCGGCCGCCAGGTCGAGAAACTCGACCGGGGCGTGGTCAGCGTCCACACCGACAGCGGCAATCTCGTCAGCTGGCGCTGGCTGGGCACCGACGCGGACAAGGTCTCCTTCAACGTCTACCGCTCCGGTACGAAGGTCAACGCCACCCCGATCACCGGTTCCACGAACTACTTCCACTCCGGCGCCCCCGCCCAGGCCGACTACACGGTCCGCGCCGTCGTCGGCGGGGTCGAACAGGCCGACTCCGTGCACGCTATCCAGCTCCGCACCGGCTACAAGGACGTACCGATCTCCCCGCCCTCCGGCGGCACCACACCCGACGGCGTCGCCTACACCTACGAGGCCAACGACGCCTCCGTCGGCGACCTCGACGGCGACGGCCGGCTGGAGTTCGTTCTCAAGTGGCAGCCGACCAACGCCAAGGACAACTCCCAGTCCGGTTACACCGGCGACACGATCCTCGACGGCATCAAGCTCGACGGCACCCGTCTGTGGCGCATCGACCTGGGCCGTAACATCCGCTCCGGCGCGCACTACACCCAGTTCCAGGTGTACGACTACGACGGCGACGGCAAGGCCGAGATCGCCATGAAGACCGCCGACGGCACGGTCGACGGCACCGGCACGGTCATCGGCAGCTCCTCTGCCGACCACCGCAACTCCAAGGGCTATGTGCTGTCCGGCCCCGAGTATCTGACCATGTTCAACGGCCGTACCGGCAAGGCGATGGGCAGCGTGGACTATGTCCCGGCGCGCGGCACGGTGTCGTCCTGGGGCGACTCCTACGGCAACCGCGTCGACCGCTTCCTCGCCGGCACCGCCTATCTGGACGGCTCCCGCCCCTCGCTGATCGAGGCGCGCGGCTACTACACCCGTACGGTCATCTCGGCCTGGGACTGGCGCAACGGGGCCTTCACCCGCCGCTGGACCTTCGACACCAGCTCCTCGGCCAACAGCGGCAAGGGCTACGACGGCCAGGGCAACCACCAGCTGTCGGTGGCCGACGTCGACGGCGACGGCAAGGACGAGATCGTGTACGGCGCGATGGCCGTCGACAACAACGGCGCCGGGCTGTGGACCACCAAGAACGGCCACGGCGACGCCCAGCACGTCGGCGACCTCGACCCGTCCCGGGCGGGCCTGGAGGAGTTCAAGGTGGACGAGAGCTCCTCGAAGCCGTCGTCGTTCATGGCCGACGCGAAGACCGGCAAGGTGATCTGGTCCACCGCGGCCGACGGCGACAACGGCCGGGGCGTGTCCGGGGACATCTGGGCGGGCAGCGCGGGCGCCGAGTCCTGGTCGTCGGCCGTGAGCGGCATCCGCAGCCCCAAGGGCACCGTCGTCGCGAGCCGCAAGCCGTCCAGCACCAACTTCCTCTCCTGGTGGGACGGCGACACGGTCCGTGAACTCCTCGACGGCACCCACATCGACAAGTACGGCACCTCCGGCGACACCCGTCTGCTGACCGGCGCCGACGTCCACTCCAACAACACCACCAAGGCGACCCCGTCGCTGTCCGGCGACATCCTCGGCGACTGGCGCGAGGAGGTCGTCTGGCCGACGACGGACAACAAGGCGCTCAGGATCTACTCGACGCCGTACCAGACGAGTACGAGGATCACCACACTGCTGCACGACACGCAGTACCGCACCGCGCTGGCCTGGCAGAACACGGCGTACAACCAGCCGCCGCACCCGAGCTTCTTCATCGGCGACGGCATGGCCACCGCACCCCGGCCCACGGTCTACACGCCGTAGCGCGGGTCCACGGCAAGGAAGAGGGCGCGTGCCCGGTGCGGCACGCGCCCCAGGGCCTGTCCGGCGGATCATGCCGGAGACGCGGGGGCCGGCACGCACATCTGCGGCGTTGTCGTCGGTCGCCGACTCCCCCGAGTTCTCGGCTGCGCTCGAACAGGGGGGACCCCCGTCGCGTCGACTCCCTCCTCCGCCTTGCAGCTGCACGCACCAGCCCCCGCTCACCCGGGTTGACAGGTGCCGTCGGTTTCCTCCGACTTGATCCACCGGACAGGCCCTCGGTGTGTCAGGCGACCGTGCAGGTCTGGTCGCCCAGCTTGAACGCCGTGGGTTTTGAGTTGGTGCCCGTCCAGCTCCCGGTGAAGCCGAAGGAGACCGACGAGCCCGCCGCCACGGTGCCGTTCCAGGCGACGTTCTTCGCGGTCACCGTCGCACCCGACTGGGTGAAGTCGGCGTTCCAGAGCTGGCCGATCTGCTGTCCGTCGGCGAAGGACCAGCCGAGCGACCAGCCGCTCCACGCCGTGGAGCCGGTGTTGGCGAGCTGGACGTCGGCCTGGAAACCGCCGGTCCACTGGTTGGTGATCTTGTACGTGACCGTGCAGGCGCCGGTCGGCGTCGGATCCGTACCGCCGCCACCGCCCCCGCCGCTACCCCCTCCGCTGGTGTCGGAGGAGTCGCCGTAGATCACGCCCCGCCCGTTGGTCGAGACGTAGACCCGGCCGTAGACCCGCGGGTCACCGGTGATGGCCGCGCCGGTCCAGCCCCACTGGTGGGCGTCGTCGTTGATCCGGGTCCAGCTCGCGCCCGCGTCGGTGGAGCGGAAGATGCCGCGCACCCCGCCGATCTTCGCGCTGGTGTAGAGCGTCTGGTAGGATGCCCCGGCCGCGGCCTTGCCGAAGCCGATGGTGTCGGCCTGCTGGACGTTCGACAGCTTGGTGAAGGCGGTGCCGCCGTTGGTGGAGTGCCACAGCCCGTAGGCGCCGTCACTCGCGCCGCCCGCCAGCCACACCTCGCCCTTGGTGCCGGGCAGCGCCTTGAAGCGCACGCTGTCCCCACTCGGCAGCCCCGTCGCCGCGGACGCGGTGAAGGTCGTCCCGCCGTCCGAACTGACGTAGAACTTGCCGGACTTGAAGCCGTAGAAGGTCTTCGGGTCGACCCGGTCCGACTCGACGACGGCGCCCGCCGGGATACCGCTCGACGCCGACCAGGAGGTACCGAACCCGGTCGTGTACTGCACTCCGGTACCGGCCGGGCTCCACACGAACCGGCTGCCGTCCGAGGCCGCCGCCACCGTGCCGCCGCCGCTCACTCCCGAAGGGTCGGTCCCGGCGAACCAGTTGGCGCCGTTGTCCGTCGAGAACGCCACATGCGCGCCGGAGTCGACATTGCCGACCCGCACCACCGTGTTCGGGTTGGTCTCGGCGAAGTCCAGAGTGGTCGTCGAGGTGAAGGTGGGCGAAGTGAACATCATCGAGGGGACCTTGGTGAGGTCCGTGTGCCGGAAGCCGCCGATGTCACCGAGGGCGCTGAACAGCTGGGCGCCGCCGGAGGGCGGGGCGGCGAGATCGCTGACCGAGGTCTCCTCCAGGCCCTGCACCATCGGCTTCACGGTGAACTGGCCGCCGCTGTCCCAGTTGGTGAGGTTCTCGGTGCCGTAGAGGGTGGCGCCCGTGCCGTACATCATGCGGGCCGAGTCGAACGGGTCGATCTCCAGGGCTTCCGTCATCCACCCGAGTTTGGGGGTCTGTTCGGGCGGTGACGGGTTCGCGCCGAAGGTCAGCCAGGGGGAGGACGAGACGTCGATCGTGTAGCGGTTGGAGCGGTTGGGGTACGACGTGTAGTCCCAGGCCTTCGTCCAGGTGCCGCCGCTGTCCGTGGAGCGGAAGATCTGGGTGTCCGGCCACCAGGAGCTGTAGGCGGTGGCCATCACCGTGCCCGGATGCTGCCGGTCGACGGTCAGTCCGCTGAAGCCGTAGTAGGTGTCGGCCTCCGCGACCGGACTGATGTTCGTCCAGGTTCCGCTCGCGGTCGCGTACCGCCAGAGCCGGCCCTTGCCGCCGTCGTAGGGGCCGCCCTTGTCGCTGTAGGCGAGATAGAGGTAGCCGTTCTTGGCGTCCAGGACGCCCTTGTGGGCCAGATAGCCGGTGGGCTGTCCGGCGAGCCGCGTCCAGGTGGAGCCCGCGTCGGTCGAGCGATACACCGCGTTGTCCTTGTCGGCGACACCGACGTAGACCGTCTTCGTCGCCGTGCCGGAGGTGCCGGTCGACTCGTCGAAGGTCACCCAGACGACACCCTGGTTGTCACTGGCGTAGCCGGAGGTGTCGGTCGGATCCTGCTGGTAGTTGCCGGAGTTCGGGAAACTCGTCACCTGTGACCAGGTCACCCCGGAGTCCGTCGAACGCCACAGGCCCTTGCCGCTGGGGGCGCCCAGATACAGGACGCTGTCCTTGTTCGGGTCGACGGCCAGGCGCTCGCCCATGCCGCGGCCCGGCATGTTGCCGCCCAGCTTGAACGGCAGGTCGGTCTTCTGCCAGCTCGCGCCCCGGTCCGAGGAGCGCAGCACGGCCCCGTTGCCGGGATCCCAGCTGTTGGTGTACGTGCCGACGGCCGCGTACACCTTGTCCGGTGCGAGCGCGTCGGTGGCGATGCTGACCACGCCCGTGTGGCCCCAGTCGTCCCAGCCGACCGAGTCCAGCAGCGGGGTCCAGGTCTTGGTGGACTGCTGCCAGCGGTAGGCGCCGCCGATGTCGGTGCGGGCGTAGACGAGGTTCTTCTCGGAGCGGTTGAAGACGATGCCGGGGACGAAACCGCCGCCGTCGACCCGGGCGTTGTGCCAGGTGTAGGTGTCGGCGGCGAGCGCGGTGGTGGCCTTCGGGGTGCTCGCGGCCAGTGCGGGCGGGGTGCCCGCGAGCAGTCCGGCGGCGAGCGCCAGGACGGCCGTGATGACGCGGGTTCTTCGCACGGGTGGGGGTCCTCTCTGATCGCTGCTCATCGGAGCGGAGCTGGGCATGGCATGAAGACCAGGCGGGCCCCCAGTGCGGGTGGGGACCGCCCGGTCCGGTGGCCTCGCCGTCCGGTGGCGGGGCCGGGCACACGGAGCACCGGCGGGGCGTGGCGAGGTACTCCGTGTACGAGCCCGAGGTGTGGCTGTTCGGGCAGTTCCGCGTACGAGCCCGAGGTGTGGCCGCTGGAGCGGTTCCGCGAGCCCGAGGTGTGACTACTCGAGCAGTTCCGCGTACGAGCCCATGGCCAGCGCGATGTCTGCCTGGGCCCAGAAGCGGTGATAGGTGAAGCTGGGCGCGGCGCCGCCCGCCAGATAGGCCGCGATCTTCGACCAGGACGGGTCGTTCTTGTAGAAGGACCGGATCGAGGTGAAGGTCGAGGACGAGTTGACCGTGTCGCCGTTCGGCATCTTGCCGCTCCAGCCGCTCGGGACGTAGACGCTGTCGTCGAAGCGGTTGTAGTCGGCGCGGGTCTCCGGGACGGCGACGCCCATGCTGTCCTGGTAGTTCGCCCACATGCCGTCGAGGAGCGCCTTGGCCGTCGACTTCGCCGTCGCGTCACCGGACTTGGCGGCGTAGTACGTCAGGGTCTTGGCGTACGCGGCGGCCACACCGACGTCATTGGTGTAGTCGGCGACGGTGACATGGAGCCCGCTGTTGGAGCCGGGGCTCGACGCGTTCCAGGTGTCGGGCTGGCCCGACCACTGGAGGGTGGAGGGGATCAGATAGGTGCCGTCCGGGTTGACCGTGGTCTTGGACAGCGCCCACTTGACCCACTTGTCGAGGACCGCCTTGGCTGTGGTGTTCCCGGTCTGCTGGTAGTACTCGGCGACCCGCTCCATCGACCATGCCTGGAAGCCGAACCACTGGTTGGACGGAGGGTCGTGGTAGACCGGCTGCCAGTCGTAGTACATGCCGTAGAAGGTCGACGTGCCGGCCGGCGGGGTGGCGTAGCGGCCCTGCCAGCTGTTGGTGGCGCCGCCCGCGATGGCGCCCTCGGACGACTGGAGCCACTGGTAGAACTCCAGCTGCCGGGTGAGCGACTTGCCCCAGTCGGCCACGCCGGTCGCCGACTTGGGCTCCAGGTCGGCGTAGTTGCTCAGCGCGTACGCGGCCAGCGGGTTCTGGTAGCCGCCGTGCACATGGCTGGAACCGATCCGCCAGGCCCAGCCCGCGCTGGTGTCGGTCGCGCCGCCCCAGGCGTAGTACCAGGAGAGCAGATAGTGCGAGGCGTCCTTGCCGGTGCCGGCCGCGCAGCCGGTCGGCGAGGTGCAGTTGCCGATCTTCTTGAAGTACTTGTCGTACATGGCGTAGCGCAGATAGTCGCCCATCTTCGCCGCCTTGCCGACGGTGGTGGAGACATCGCTGCCCTTGCCCTGCTGTTTGGCCCACACGTCCGCCCAGTACGCGGCCTGCACCGCACGCGCGTCGGCGTCCGGGGCGTCGGTGTACTTCCACTGCTTGGCGTAGGAGGAGTCGCCGGTGAACAGGTCCAGATAGCCGTTGGTGCCGCCGTACTTGAAGGCGTCGCAGGTGGGCTGCGGGACGGTCTCCCACACCGACTCCTGCGGGCCGCGCTGGAAGGTGTTGAGGTAGGAGGGACCGGTCGCGGTCGGGCCGGCCTCGCACTTGCCGGGCTCGTCGCCGTAGCCGTAGACGTTGTCGACGTCCTGGATCCAGTGCATCCCGTAGACGTCGTCGGTGCCGTAGGTGCTCTTCAGCTCGCCCGCGATCGGGTCGGAGCCCACCGACACACCGGTGTCCAGCTTCGCCGGATACTGGTCGGGGGTGTCCTGCTCGGGGGCGTAGGTGGCCGGTTTCGAGGCGTTGTAGAAGGAGTTGGTCGGCTGGTCGGCGTGGGTCGGGATCATGTACTTCTCCATGAGGTCCCAAGCGCCGTTGAACTTCGTCCAGTCGCCCGTCACCTTGCCGTACATGGCCTGGAGCCACAGGAGGTAGCTGTACGCCTCCGAGGTGGTCTCATGGCCGTAGTCCGGCGCCTCGACGATCAGCGTCTCGACCGAGTGGTACGGGATGCCCTCCGGCGAGAAATAGCCGTTCGCCGGGTTGGTGATCTTCCCGTAGAGGTCCAGGAAGCGGGCGTCGTACGCCTTGGTGGCACCCAGCTCCGTGACCGTGACCGCCGCGCCGGTGTAGCCGGTGGCCGTCGCGGTGAAGGTCGCCGTCCCGGTGCCGGACGCGTCGGCGGCGATCGTCACCGTCTGCGCCGTGCTCCAGTTGGACGGGGTGAAGGTGAGCGAGGAGCCGGAGCTGACGGACAGTCCGGTGCTGCCCGCGGTCCGGGCGACGCTCACGCTCACATTCGCGCTCGGCTGCGTGGACAGCTTCACCGTGAACGTGCCCGTCTTGCCCTGCTGGACGCCCAGTTGGGACGGCGACGCCACCAGGGCGGGACCTGACGCGACGGTGATGCCCACCGGCGCGGACGGCGCGGACGCGCCCAGGCTGTCGTACGCCTTCGCCAGCAGAGAATGACTGCCCACGGTCAAACTTGAGACCGAAAGAGAGTACGGCGCGCTGGTGTCCGTGCCGAGCAGCGTGGTGTCGTCGTAGAACTCCACCTTGCTGATCGTCGCGTTGTCGGCCGCCGCCGCGGTCGCCGCGAGCGGGACCGCCGTGCCCTGGGTGTAGACCGCGCCCGCGGCCGGGCTGGTCAGCACGGTGATCGGCGGCTGGTGCGCGCCGGTACAGGTGGTGCCGTTGACCGCGAAGGCCGTGGGGGCGGTGTTGGTGCCGCTGTACGTGAACTGCGCGCCGGTGGAGACGGCCGCGCCCGCGGCGATCGTCCCGTTGTACGACGCGTTCTGCACGGTGATCGACTGGCCCGACTGGGACCAGGTGCCGTTCCAGCC
The DNA here is from genome assembly GCF_054729195.1 of Streptomyces sp. YIM S03343. Taxonomy (NCBI): domain Bacteria; kingdom Bacillati; phylum Actinomycetota; class Actinomycetes; order Kitasatosporales; family Streptomycetaceae; genus Streptomyces; species Streptomyces sp. YIM S03343. The sequence continues at coordinate 1,584,127 of NZ_JBPUKX010000001.1, read as the reverse complement.
GTTGGCCAGCTTCTGGTTGCCCGAGTAGCCGTAGGTCAGGGTCCAGCCGTTGATCGCGTCCGTGCCCCGGTTGGTGATCGTGAGGTCGGCGGTGAAGCCCGAACCCCAGTCGTTGGTCTTGTAGTCCACGCTGCACTGGACCGTCGCCGCCTGTGCGGGTGTCGTACCCGTGGCGAGCATCGACAGCGGAAGGGCGAGCGCGGCCACCACGGCGGTCCACAACCGCCGCACCCTTCTGTGTCTGCGTCCGTGAGGTCCAGGATCCATGTGCTGGTTCCTCCTTGCGGCTCGACGTAGTCAAGGCTTGAACCAGTGGGAGCGCTCCCATAGTGGGGACGGTGCAAGGGGCGGTCAAGACGCTTGAAGACTCGAAAAGATTCGACAGTCTCGGAGTGATCGGTTCCGGCCTTTTTGAGGAAAAGTCAAGCGACACCCCTGTCCTTTGCCGTCTCTTGGCGCTACCTTCCTTCGCACCAGTGGGAGCGGTTCCATCAGTCGACGCGCCGGTCACGGCGCGCCCGAGCTGCGAGGAGTCGCTCATGCGTCACCCCCCGCGTTCAGTACTTTTAGCCGTCACCGGTACGGTCGCCCTTCTGGGCACCGCCCTGGTGCCGGTCGTCACGGCGCACGGCGCCACGCGCGCCTGCACGGTGGAGTACTCCGTCACCAACCAGTGGGACGCCGGCTTCCAGGGCTCCGTGAAGATCACCAACAACCAGGCCGCGCTGAGCAGTTGGAACCTCACCTTCGACTTCGCGAACGGTCAGAAGGTCACCCAGGGCTGGAGCGCCAAGTGGTCCCAGTCCGGTACCACCGTGACCGCCGCGAACGAGAGCTGGAACGGCTCGCTGGGCACCGGCGCCAGTGTCACCGCCGGGTTCATCGGCTCCTGGTCGGGCAGCAACGCCGTACCGACGACGTTCAAGCTGAACGGCACGGTGTGCAACGCGGACAGCGAGCCGTCCCCGTCACCGACCCCCAGTGACCCGCCCCCGTCCGGCGGCGGCAGCGCACCCGCGCTGCATGTGGCCGGAAACAAACTGGTGGACGCGAACGGCGCGACCCGCCGGCTGCTCGGTGTCAACCGCTCCGGCGGCGAATTCATGTGTGTCCAGGGCTATGGCATCTTCGACGGCCCGGTCGACGACGCCGCCCTGAAGGCGATCGCCGACTGGAAGGCCAACGCGGTCCGCATCCCGCTCAACGAGGAGTGCTGGCTGGGACTTTCCAACATCAAACCTGAGTATGCGGGCACCAACTACATCAACGCCGTCAAGGACCTGGTGACCCGGGTCGAGGCGCACGGCATGACTCCGATCGTCGAACTCCACTGGTCCTACGGCCAGTACACCGGCAACTCGGCGGGCTGCTCCGACGTCCACGCCACCTGCCAGAAGCCGATGCCGGACGCGCAGTACACACCCTCGTTCTGGTCGTCGGTGGCGAGCACCTTCAAGAGCGACCAGGCCGTGGTGTTCGACCTGTTCAACGAGCCCTATCCGGACCGCGCCACCTCCACGACCACCCAGGCGTGGCAGTGCTGGAAGGACGGCGGCACCTGCCCCGGCATCTCCTACGAGGTCGCCGGGATGCAGGACCTGGTCGACGCGATCCGGGGCACCGGGGCTCAGAACGTCATCATGGCCGGCGGGCTCGCCTACTCCAACGACCTCAGCCAGTGGCTGACGTACAGGCCCAGCGATCCGACCGGCAATCTCGCCGCCGCCTATCACGTGTACAACTTCAACACCTGTGCGAGCGAGAGCTGCTGGAACTCCACCCTCGCCCCCGTCGCGGCCGTGGTGCCGCTGGTGGCCGGGGAGGTCGGTGAGAACACCTGCTCGCACGGGTTCGTCGACCAGGTCATGAAGTGGTTCGACGACCGGAACCTGTCCTATCTGGGCTGGACCTGGAACACCTGGGACTGCTCCTCGGGCCCCTCGCTGATCTCCAGCTACGACGGCACGCCCACCGCCTACGGCATCGGGCTGCGCGACCATCTGCGCGCCGTCAACCCCTGACCCCCACCACTACCCCCACAACCGCACACCGCAACAACCGCACACCGCAACAACCGCACACCGCAACAACCGCACACCGCAACAACCGCACACCGCAACAACTGCACATCCCGCACATGGTGAAACTCCCCGCAACTCCGGCACATCTCAAGGAAGAAGGACACCCGCACTCATGAGTCGTACCAGAACAGCGATATTCGCCGCCCTGGCGCTCGTCGCAGGGGCCACCGGGACGGTCATCACCACCGCCCCGGCCGACGCCGCGGCGACGGTGATCCCCTGCACCGTGGACTACAAGGTGCAGAACCAGTGGGACAGCGGCTTCACCACCGCCGTGACGATCACCAACAACTCGGCCGCGAAGTCCAGTTGGTCGCTGAAGTGGTCGTACGCCGGGAACCAGAAGGTCACCAGCTTCTGGAGCACCAAGCTCACCCAGAGCGGCACGGCCGTCACCGCCAACAACGAGACCTACAACGGCACGCTGGCCACCGGGGGTTCGGTCAGCTTCGGCTTCAACGGCTCCTACAGCGGCACCAACGCGGTGCCCACCACCTTCACCCTCGACGGCGTGACCTGCAACGTCGACGACGGCAGCAGCGGCGGTGGCGGTGGCGGGGGCGGCGGCACCGGCAGCCGCGTCGACAACCCGTACAGCGGCGCCAAGGTCTATGTGAATCCGGAATGGTCCGCCAAGGCCGCGGCGGAGACCGGCGGCAGCCGTGTCTCCAACCAGCCCACCGGTGTCTGGCTCGACCGCATCGCCGCGATCAACGGTGTCAACGGCGGTATGGGCCTGCGTGCCCACCTCGACGCGGCCCTCGCCCAGAAGGGCACCGGCGAAGAGGTCGTCCAGCTGGTGGTCTACGACCTGCCCGGACGTGACTGTTCGGCCCTCGCCTCCAACGGCGAACTCGGCCCGACGGAGATCGACAAGTACAAGACGCAGTTCATCGACCCGATCGCGGCGATCCTGGCCGACTCCAAGTACGCCTCGCTGCGGATCGTCACCACCATCGAGATCGACTCGCTGCCCAACCTCGTCACCAACACCGGCAGCCGCGCCACCGCCACGGCCAACTGCGACACCATGCTGGCCAACGGCAACTACGTGAAGGGCGTCGGCTACGCCCTCGCCAAGCTCGGCGCGATCCCCAACGTCTACAACTACCTCGACGCCGGCCACCACGGCTGGCTCGGCTGGGACGACAACTTCGCCCCCTCGGCCACCCTGTTCAAGCAGGCGGCCACCAGCGAGGGCGCGACCGTGGACGACGTGGCCGGATTCATCACCAACACGGCCAACTACAGCGCGCTGAAGGAGAACAACTTCACCATCAACGACACGGTGAACGGCACGTCGGTGCGCCAGTCCAAGTGGGTCGACTGGAACCGGTACGTCGACGAGCTGTCCTTCGCGCAGGCCTTCCGCAACCAGCTGGTGTCGGTCGGCTTCAACTCCGGCATCGGCATGCTGATCGACACCTCCCGCAACGGCTGGGGCGGCACCGCCCGTCCGACCGGTCCGGGCGCGAAGACCACCGTGGACACGTACGTCGACGGCGGCCGCTACGACCGGCGCATCAACACGGGCAACTGGTGCAACCAGTCCGGAGCGGGCCTCGGTGAACGGCCGCAGGCCAGCCCGGCCACCGGGATCGACGCCTACGTCTGGATGAAGCCCCCGGGTGAGTCCGACGGCTCCAGCACCGCCATCGCCAACGACGAGGGCAAGGGCTTCGACCGGATGTGCGACCCGACGTACACCGGCAACCCCCGCAACAACAACAACATGTCCGGCGCCCTGCCAAACGCCCCGCTGTCCGGACACTGGTTCTCCGCCCAGTTCCAGCAGCTGATGCAGAACGCCTACCCGCCGCTTCCGTAGGGTGACAGTACCCCGCCGGGGCCGCTCCCCTCTGGGACCGGCCCCGGCGGATCACGTGTGTGCGCCCGGCTTTCGCCCGCCGCCGGAGCTTGCCGAAGTTGTCCGTCTTTTTGCCGTCTCCGCAACAGAAGTGGCCCCCGGCTGGTGTGCCGTCGCACCCTGTCGGTACGCGGACGAAAGGCTGACCACCATGGCACATCAGACGGACGAGCACGGCCACCACCACGGCCACCGTCAGGGCCACGACCACACCGACCTCGACTGGGCCGAGATGGGCCCGATGCTGGAGTCCCAGGCGGAGCTGTTCACGCCGCTGTACGAGCGGGCGCTGGCCTGGCTCGGGAAGGAGGTGACCGAGCCGGGACTGATCGTGGACGCGGGCAGCGGGCCCGGTGTGCTGTCCTGCCTGTTCGCCGAGGCGTTCCCCGGTGCCCGGGTGGTGGCGGTGGACGGCGCCGAGCCGCTGCTCCAGCGCGCCGCCGACCGTGCCGCCCGCCTCGGTGTCGCCGACCGCTTCGGCACGCTCGCCGGTGAACTCCCCGGCGTGCTGGACGAGTTGGACTACCCGGCCGATCTGCTGTGGGCCAGCCGCAGTCTGCACCACCTCGGTGACCAGCGGGCGGCGCTCGCCGCGTTCGCCGCCCGGCTGGCGCCCGGCGGCACCCTGGCGATCCTGGAGGGCGGACTGCCGTCCCGTTTCCTGCCCCGCGACATCGGCATCGGCCGTCCCGGCCTCCAGGCCCGGCTGGACGCGGTGGAGCAGGAGTGGTTCGCGAAGATGCGGGACGAACTGCCGGGTTCCGTCGCCGAGACCGAGGACTGGCCCGCGCTGCTGGGCTCCGCGGGCCTCAAGCACACCCGCACCCGCAGCTTCCTCCTCGATCTGCCCGCCCCGGCCACCGACCGCGCCCGCGAGTATGTCGCAGGGACCTTCGGCCGCTTCCGCGACACCTTCGGCGAGGTCCTCGACGCGGAGGACCGCGCCACCCTGGACCGGCTGCTCGACCCGGCGGACGAGGCGAGCGTGTACCACCGCCCCGATGTGTTCGTGCTGGCGGCACACACGGTCCACACGGCGGTCCGCACCGTCTGACTACGGCCTTCGGCAGTCGGACCGGGCAGCCGGACCGGGCCTCCGACCGCATCCGCAACCCCGGCGCCGTGCGGGGCGGCGCGACCCGCGCGCCCCGCACAGCCGCGGCCCCGGCAGGTCAGCCCGCGTTGAAGGTGGTGGGGTCGGGGCCCAGTCGGCGGTTCTCGTTGAGGGCACTGATCGCGGCGAGGTCCTCGATGTCCAGGGTGAAGTCGAAGACGTCGATGTTCTCCTTGATCCGGGACGGCGTCACGGACTTCGGGATCACGATGGTGCCGAGCTGGAGATGCCAGCGCAGCACGACCTGGGCCGGGGTGCGGCCGTGCTTCTGCGCGATCGCCACGATCGCCGGGACCTCCAGGAGACCCTTGCCGGAGCCGAGCGGCGACCACGCCTCGGTGGCGATGCCCTGTTCCGCGTGGTACTCGCGGGCCCCGTGCTGCTGAAGATGCGGGTGCAGCTCGATCTGGTCGACGGCCGGCACCACCGACGTCTCGGCGATCAGCTGCTCCAGGTGCTGCGTCTCGAAGTTGGAGACGCCGATGGCCCGCACCCGGCCGTCCGAGTACAGCTTCTCGAGCGCCTTGTAGGTGTCGACAAAGGTGTCGCGGGCGGGGGTCGGCCAGTGGATGAGATACAGGTCGACATAGTCCAGGCCCAGCTTCGCCAGCGAGGTGTCGAAGGCGCGCAGGGCGGCGTCGTACCCATGGTCGCCGTTCCACAGCTTGGTGGTGACGAAGAGGTCGGCGCGCTCGATGCCGGAGGCGGCGATGGCGCGGCCGGTGCCCTCTTCGTTGCCGTAGATCGCCGCCGTGTCGACGCTGCGGTACCCGGACTCCAGCGCGGTGGCGACCGCCCGCTCCGCCTCGTCGTCCGGCACCTGCCAGACACCGAAGCCCAGCTGGGGCATCTCGACACCGTTGTTGAGGATGATCGGGGGGACCTTGCTGCTCACGGGTTCTTGATCCTTCGGTCGGTCGTCAGGTCTACGCACATCGTCAACGATCACGGGCCGTGATGCATTCCTGACAGCGGAATCGACCGGAATCGGCCAGGGATCGGGCGCGGATCGGCCGGGGATGGGCCAGGCATAGGCCATGGATAGGCCATGGACAGGCCACGGAAAGGCGGGCGGACGGCCGGACCCGGCGCAATTCAGCCCGCCTGCCCATCCCCTCGCTCCTTCACGCCCCGTACAGCGCCTCGACCTCGTCGGCGTACGCCTTCTCGATCGCCCGGCGCTTCAGCTTCAGGGACGGGGTGAGCAGACCGTGCTCCTCGGTGAACGGCTGGGCGAGGATACGGAAGGTGCGGATCGACTCGGCCTGGGAGACCAGGGTGTTGGCGGCCACCACCGCGCGGCGCACCTCCGTCTCCAGGTCCGGGTCGCGGACCAGCTGGACCGGGGGCATCGGGCGTTTGTCGCGCATCATCAGCCAGTGCTCGACGGCCTCCGGGTCAAGGGTGACCAGGGCGGCTACGAAGGGGCGGTCGTTGCCGACCACGATGCACTGGTTGACCAGCGGATGGTCGCGCACCCGCTCCTCCAGGACACCGGGGGAGACGCTCTTGCCGCCGGAGGTCACCAGGATCTCCTTCTTACGGCCGGTGATCGTGAGATAGCCGTCCTCGTCGAGGGCGCCGATGTCGCCGGTGGCGAGCCAGCCGTCGTGCAGGGTCGCGTCGGTGGCCTTCTGGTTGTTGAGATAGCCCTGGAAGACGTTCGGGCCGCGCAGCCAGATCTCGCCGTCCTCCGCGATGTGCACGGAGACGCCGGGGACGGGCTGCCCCACCGTGCCGTACCGGGTGCGCTCGGGCGGGTTGGCGGTCGCGGCGGCCGTCGACTCGGTCAGGCCGTAGCCCTCGTAGATCTGCACACCCGCGCCGGCGAAGAACAGCCCGAGCCGCCGGTCCATGGCCGAGCCGCCGGACATGGCGTTGCGGATGCGGCCGCCCATCGCGGCGCGCAGCTTGGTGTAGACGAGCTTGTCGAAGAACTGGTGCTGCATGCGCAGCCCCGCCGAGGGGCCGGGGCCGAGGCCCCATGCCCTGGCCTCCAGCGCCTCCGCGTAGTTCACCGCGACGTCGACGGCCTTCTCGAACGCCCCCGCCCTGCCCTCCTTCTCGGCCTTGCGGCGGGCGGAGTTGAAGACCTTCTCGAAGATGTACGGCACGGCCAGGAAGAACGTCGGCCGGAACGCGGCGAGATCGGGCAGCAGGGCCGCGGCGTTGAGCTGCGGCTGGTGGCCGAAGCGCACCCGGCCGCGGATCGCCGCCACCTGCACCATGCGGCCGAAGACATGCGCGAGCGGCAGGAACAGCAGGGTGGCGGCCTCGTCGCCCTTCCTGGAGCGGAACACCGGCTGCCAGCGCTCGATGACGGTGTCCGCCTCGTACATGAAGTTGCCGTGTGTGAGGACACAGCCCTTGGGGCGGCCGGTGGTGCCCGAGGTGTAGATGACGGTGGCGGTCGAGTCGGGGGTGACGGCCTCCCGGTGCCGGTGCACCACCTCGTCGTCGAGATGGGCGCCCGCCTCGTACAGCTCCTGCACGGCGCCGGTGTCCAGCTGCCACAGCTCACGGAGGCCGGGGAGGCGGTCGATGACGGTGGCGATGGTCATGGCGTGGTCCTCGTGCTCGACCATCGCCGCCGTCACCTGTGCGTCGTGCAGCATCCAGAAGCACTGCTCGGCCGACGAGGTCGGATAGACCGGTACCACCTGGGCGCCGATCGTCCACAGCGCGTAGTCGAAGAGCGTCCACTCGTAGCGGGTCCTCGACATGATCGCGACCCGGTCCCCGAAGCGTACGCCGCGCGCCAGCAGGCCCTTCGCGAGCGCCAGCACCTCGTCGCGGAACTCGGCGGCGGTCACGTCCCGCCACTGCCCCGACTCGTCCTTGCGGCCGAGCGCGATGTGCAGCGGGTCCTCCTCGGCATGCCGGAACACGGAATCGGCCAGTCCGCCCACCGGCGGTGCCGACACCAACGGAGGATTGGTGAACTCGCTCAAACCCGCTCCCCGCTTCCAGCCCTCGGGGGGCCTTTCTGGTCACGCTCCGGACAGCGCCGTGAAAGCTACCTCACGGGCAGGCGGTGCGGGAGGGGGTGCGAAACGGAGCATTGCTCACGTTCGGACGCACCTATGTTCAGAAAATACGCTCACATGGGGAAGAGCCGGACAGATTACCTACGGGCCGGTAAGTTTCGGGACTGTAATCTCCACGGAATCTGTACGGCCTGATTACGGCCCTCACCCGTCGAGGCGGGGTGTCTGCCGCCGGTGCAGGCGGTCGCCGCCCGCCAGGATGACCGCCGCCAGCGCGTCCGCCGCCTCCTGCGCCGCGGCCCGGCGTCGCCCGTGCACCAGCACGAAGTCGACCGGGTCCAGCTCCGGCAGCCCGGCCCGCTCCGGCATCAGTGCGAGACCCGGCGGGACCAGCCGCCGTGAGTGCGCCATCACCCCGAGCCCGGCCCGCGCCGCCGCGACCAGACCGTTGAGACTGGTGCTGGTGCACACGATGCGCCATGGCCGCCCCTGCCGCTCCAATGCCTCCATGGCCACCGCGCGGGTGATCCCGGGCGGCGGGAAGACGATCAGCGGAACCGGCCGTTCCGGGTCCAGCCGCAGCCGTTCCGCGCCGATCCACACCAGCCGGTCGTGCCACACCAGCTCCCCGCGCGGGTCCTGGGGGCGGCGCTTGGCCAGCACCAGGTCCAGCTTCCCGGCGGCCAGTTGCTCGTGCAGGGTGCCGGACAGCTCCACCGTCAGCTCCAGGTCGACCTCCGGATGGTCGTAGCGGAAGCCCTCCAGGATCTCCGGCAGCCGGGTCAGCACGAAGTCCTCCGACGCGCCGAACCGGAGACGGCCGCGCAGCCGGGTCCCGGTGAAGAACGCCGACGCCTGCTCGTGCACGGCCAGGATGCGCCGGGCGAAGCCGAGCATCGCCTCGCCGTCCTCGGTCAGCTCCACCGAGTGCGTGTCCCGGGAGAACAGCCGCCGTCCGGTGGCCTCCTCCAGGCGCCGCACATGATGGCTCACCGTCGACTGCCGCAGCCCGAGCCGCCGCGCGGCCTGGGTGAAGCTCAACGTCTGTGACACCGCGAGGAAGGTGCGCAGGTGGGCGGGGTCGTACACACCGCCCACGATAACCGGACGGGGGCCGGTCATCACGAATGTCGATGACAGTCAGAGCGGCGTACCGGATTCCCGATCACCTCGGTGAGGAGGACCATGAGACGGGGCACCCCTGCCCAGGAAGCAAGTGGAGCACCGTGAAACGCCTGCGTCTGCCGAAGTGGCTGCCGATCGACCCGTACATCCTGCTTCTGATCGGGACCGTCGGCGTCGCCGCGCTGATCCCGGCGCGCGGCACCGGCGCGGACATCGCCTCCGGTGCCTCGACCGCCGCGATCGCCCTTCTCTTCTTTCTCTACGGCGCCCGGCTCTCCACCCATGAGGCCCTGGAGGGGCTCAAGCACTGGCGGCTGCACATCACGGTGCTCGCCGCCACCTTCGTGGTCTTCCCGCTGCTCGGCCTCGCCGCCCGGGGCCTGGTCCCGGTGTTCCTCTCCCACGACCTCTACACCGGTCTGCTCTTCCTCACCCTCGTCCCGTCGACCGTCCAGTCCTCGATCGCGTTCACCTCGATCGCCCGCGGCAACGTGCCCGCCGCGATCTGCGCGGGCTCCTTCTCCTCGCTGGTCGGCATCGTGGTCACCCCGCTGCTCGCGGCCGTGCTGCTCGGCAACAGCGGCGGCGGCTTCTCCACCGACTCGGTGGTCAAGATCGTGTTCCAGCTGCTGGTGCCGTTCGTCGCCGGGCAGGTGCTGCGCCGCTGGATCGGCGGCTTCGTGCAGCGGCACAAGAAGGTCCTCGGCTATGTCGACCGGGGCTCGATCCTCCTCGTCGTCTACACCGCGTTCAGCGAGGGCATGGTCCAGGGCATATGGCACCGGGTGAGTCCCGCGCGGCTCGGCGGGCTGCTCGTCGTCGAGGCCGTCCTGCTGGGTGTGATGCTCACCCTCACCTGGTTCGGCGCGAGGGCGATGGGGTTCGGCCGCGAGGACCGTATCGCCATCCAGTTCGCCGGCTCCAAGAAGTCCCTCGCCTCCGGGCTGCCCATGGCCGGTGTGCTGTTCGGCGCGCAGGCGTCCCTCGCGGTGCTGCCGCTGATGCTGTTCCACCAGATGCAGCTCATGGTGTGCGCGGTCATCGCCAAGCGCCGTGCACGGGACCCGGAGGCCCAGGAGGACGACCGGTTCCCGGCGCCGCCGTCATCAGGCGCGGCGCCGGGAACCTCGGTCGGCACACCGACCTCGTCCCGCTGACGCGGGGTTCGGCGGCGCGTCTGAGGCGGGGGTCAGTGGCCGCCGCGCACCTGGTCGAGCGGCAGCCACAGCACGGTCCCGTCGGCCGACGGCTGCTGTCCGCCGGACAGTTCCGTGTCGCTCAGGGCGCGGTCCCAGACGTGCACGTCGTCGATCGCACCGGTGAAGAACGCCTGGCTGTCCATCCGCTGCCCGATGTGCACACCGAACGGCGAGTTGCGGCTCACGGAGCCGGGCACATCGGCGGTGCCGATCCGGGTGCCGTCGAGGAACAGGCTCAGCTCACCCCCGCCGCGCCGCAGCGCCAGACGGTGCCACTCGCCGTCGTTGTACGCCCCGCTGGTGCGGACGAACGCGCTCTGCGGCGCCGACGCCCCGTTCCGTACGGTGATCAGGCCCTGGACGCGGTTGTTCGCGGGTTCGGCGCGCAGCCACACCTGCGGCTGCGAGGTGCCGATCCCGCCCATCCACAGCAGCGGCTGCTCCCCACTCGTCGCTGAGTACCGGAACCACAGCGACGCCGTGAAGTCCTTCGTCCCGAGCGGCAGCCGGTCGCTGTACGGCAGCCGTACGGCGTCGTCGACCCCGTCGAACTCCAGTGCGCCGCCGCTCACGCCCGCGGTCTCGGCGGCGCCCCCGAGCACCGCCGCCGGCCTCGCACGCCGGGCCAGATCGGCGGTCGTCGGATCGGGGCCGCGGCGCGGGGTGAGCCAGTCGGTGGTGAAGCGGGCGAAGCGGATCTCGTCGCGGGCGTCGACCGCGCCGCCCTCGTACAGCAGGCCCACCGTGTCACCGTCGATCCGGGCCATGTCGGAGTAGCCGGACCAGTCCGTGGTGACGACGGTGCCGCGGTCCACGCTGTCCCAGGTGCGTCCGCCGTCGTAGGAGGAGCGGATCATCATGGTCCGGCGCCGGTCGGGGTCGCCCGGGCAGGACAGCAGGATGCGCCCGCCGAGCCGAAGGGTGGCGCACTGCACCTGCGGGGCGTACAGATCGGGCAGATCGCGGAACGGGGCGGTGAAGCTGTCGCCGCCGTCCCGGCTGACCGCCTGGGTGCGGTGACCGAGGTCGGTGCCGTCCTGCTCACGGCCGCTGACCAGCACGGTGCCGTCGGAGCGCTCGGTGAGGGTGAGTTCGGACGGCTTCTGCCGGAAGGTGCCGTCGGCGGCGATCGGCCGGCTGTCGGTGGCCCCGGCCCGCCAGTGCCCGCCGTGGTCGTCGCTGACGATCAGCGCGGCGTGGTTCGCGGAGATGCGGCTGCCGTCCCAGGTCTCGGTGTTGACGCCGAACACCAGGCGTCCGGCATGCTTGCCGCGGCTCAGCTGGAGTCCGTGCACGGGGCCGGTGGCGTACCAGGAGTTCCAGGCCGGGGGCAGGATCTCGTCGCTCAGATCGCGCGGCGCGGACCAGGTCAGCCCGTCGTCGTCGCTGTACTGGAGATGCGGGGTGCGATCGCACGGGACGGAGCAACTGGCGCTGTCCGTACGGCCCGTGTTGTACGTCTCGGCCAGCAGGATCCGCCCGGTCTCCCGGTCGACGATCGGCGCGGGGTTGCCGTGCGTGTCACCGGCGCCCTCGTTGACCACGGTCAGCGGGCCCCAGGTGCGGCCGCCGTCGGTGGACCGCTTGAGCACGACGTCTATGTCGGCGGCGTCCCCGCAGTTGAGGACCCGCCCTTCGGCGAAGGCGAGCAGGGTGCCGTCGGAGGTCTTCACGATCGCCGGGATGCGGAAGCAGGCGTAGCCGGGGTCCTGGGACGCCTTGAAGAGGATCTGCTGTGTGAACTCGGCTGCGGGGGAGGTGGGTTGAGCGTGCGCCGGGTGCGGGAGCACGCTCAACGGCGCGGCCGCCGTGAGGACGGCGGCCAGGACGGTTCTCAGTCGTGCGCGGACGCGTAACGGCATGTGCGACCTGCCCTTCACGCTTCGGGACACAAGGACACGAGACAGAGGAACGTAGTTGGGAGTTCCTCGCCTCACAAGGCACGGGCGCCCACCGGGTTCTCGCCCCCGCCGCCCCTTCCCGTTCCCGTCCCTGGGGGCTGCGCCCCCAGACCCCCGCTGTCGGCCCTTCGGGCCTCGTCCTCAAACGCCGGAGGGGCTGAAATCAGCCCCTCCGGCGTTTGAGGAGCGGGGGTACGGGGGCGGAGCCCCCGTGACGGGACGGGAAGGGGCGGCGGGGGCGAAACACCCTCCCGGGTACGTCCGATCCCGCCGAAGGCGACACGACGGGGCCCCGGTGCGGCGCAGGGGGCGCTCCCCGCCGTCGGAGCCCCGCCGCCCGTGCCGCGGGAGCGGAGCCTCAGCCCTGGGCGGCCGCGGTCCGCAGAGCGAGACGCTCCTCGCCCGCGTACACGTTCATGGAGGTGCCGCGCAGGAAGCCCACCAGCGTCAGACCTGCCTCGGCGGCGAGGTCGACGGCGAGCGAGGAGGGCGCCGAGACCGCGGCCAGCACGGGTATGCCGGCCATCACCGCCTTCTGCGCCAGCTCGAACGAGGCCCGCCCGGACACCAGCAGAAGGGTCCGCGACAGCGGCAGCTCCCCGTTCTGCAGGGCCCGTCCGACCAGTTTGTCCACCGCGTTGTGCCGGCCGACGTCCTCCCGGATGTCGATCAGCTCGCCCTCCTCGGTGAACAGCGCGGCGGCGTGCAGACCCCCGGTCCGGTCGAAGACGCGCTGGGCCGCCCGCAGCCGGTCGGGGAGGCGGGCGAGCAGGTCGGCGTCGATCCGGACCGGGGGAGTGTCGGCGATCGGCCAGCGGGCGGTCGTACGGACTGCGTCCAGGCTCGCCTTGCCGCACAGCCCGCACGACGAGGTGGTGTAGACGTTCCGCTCCAGCGTGATGTCCGGTATCACCACCCCCGGCGCGGTCCGCACGTCCACCACGTTGTACGTGTTGGCCCCGTCCACCGTTGCACCCGCGCAGTACACGATGTTCTGGAGGTCGCCCACCGCTCCCAGCACGCCCTCGCTGACCAGGAACCCGGCGGCCAGCGCGAAGTCGTCGCCCGGGGTGCGCATGGTGATCGCGAGCGCCTTGCCGTTCAGCCGGATCTCCAGGGGTTCCTCGGCGACGAGCGTGTCGGCCCGCGTGGAGACGGCACCGCCCCGGATGCGGAGCACCTTGCGTCGTTCCGTGACTCGTCCCATGTCCTGATCAGCCCCGGTTCTGTACGTGCTGGTAGCCGAATCGGCCCTTGATACACAGGTTCCCGTGGGTCACCGGACTGTCGTGCGGCGAGGTGACCTTCACGATCTCATTGTCCTGCACGTGCAGCGTCACATTGCAGCCCACTCCGCAGTACGCGCACACGGTCGTCGTCTCGGTCTGCGCCGACTCGTCCCAGGTACCCGCCGCGCGCATGTCGAACTCCGACCGGAACGACAGCGCCCCGGTCGGGCACACCTCGATGCAGTTGCCGCAGTACACGCACGCCGAGTCGGGCAGCGGCGCGTCGTGCTCGGCGGCGATCCGGGCGCCGAAGCCGCGGCCCGCGACGGAGATGGCGAAGGTGTTCTGCCACTGGTCCCCGCACGCGTCCACGCACTTGTAGCAGAGAATGCACTTGCCGTAGTCGCGCACATACAGGTCGTTGTCGGCCTTCGGCTCCTCGTTCAGCCGGGCCGCGTCCGGGCCGAAGCGGCCGGGTTTCGCCTCGTACTCCTTGAGCCACCCGGCCACCCGCGGTGTCGTCGACAGATCCACGGAGGAGGCGAGCAGTTCCAGAACGACCTTGCGGCTGTGCCGGGCGCGCTCGGTGTCCGTGTGCACGGCCATCCCTGGCTCCGCCGTGCGCGAGCACGCAGGGACCAGGGTGCGGGCGCCCTCGACCTCGACGACACAGACCCGGCAGGCGTTCTTCGGGCGCAGGGTGTCGCCCTCGCATAAAGTCGGCACGTCCTTCCCGGCGGCCCGGCAGGCGTCGAGGATCGTCGACCCCTCCGGGACCCGGGCCTGCTGCCCGTCCAGGGTGAACTCCACCAGCCGGCGCGGTACTCCGAGCGGTATCGCGGTCATGCGTACGCCCCCAGACGGTCGACGGCGGACTCCACGGCGTTCCACGCGGCCTGCCCCAGCCCGCAGATCGAGGCGTCCCGCATCGCGCGGCCCACCTCCCGCAGCAACGCGATGTCACCGGCCGCCGCCGCCCCGGTGCGCTCGGCGATCCGGCGCAGCGCCTCCTCCTGGCGCACCGTCCCGACCCGGCACGGCACACACTGCCCGCACGACTCGTCGCGGAAGAACTCCGCGATCCGCAGCAGCAGTTGGGGCAGCGGCACCGTATCGTCGAAGGCCATCACGACCCCCGAGCCGAGCGTGGTCCCCGCCTCCCGGGTGCCCTCGAAGGTGAGCGGGATGTCCAGCTCGTCCGCCCGGACGAACCCCCCGGCCGCGCCGCCCAGCAGCACCGCCCGCAGCCCGTCCCGCACCCCGGCCAGGGCCAGTACCTCGCCCAGCGTCGCGCCGAACGGCACCTCGTACACCCCGGGCCGCGCCACGCTGCCCGAGACGCAGAACAGCTTGGGCCCGGTGGAGCCAGGCGTCCCGATTGCCGCGTAGGCCTGCGCGCCCATCGTGATCACCGGCAGCACATTGACCAGCGTCTCCACGTTGTTGGCGACCGTCGGCTTCCCGAACAGGCCGTGCTCGACGGGGAACGGCGGCTTGGAGCGGGGCTCGCCCCGGAAGCCCTCGACCGAGTTGAACAGCGCGGTCTCCTCACCGCAGACGTACGCGTTCGCGCCGCGCCGGATCTCGATGTCGAAGGCGTAGCCCTGGCCGAGGACGTCGTCGCCGAGCAGCCCGCGTGCCCTCGCCTGCGCCACGGCGTGCTCCATACGGCGCAGCGCCCGCGGGTACTCGCCGCGCAGATACAGGTAGCCGCGGTGCGCGCCGGTGGCGAACCCGGCGATGGTCATGGACTCGACCAGCGCATACGGGTCGCCCTCCATGATCACCCGGTCCTTGAAGGTGCCCGGCTCGGACTCGTCCGCGTTGCACACCAGGTAGTGCGTGCGGCCGGGCTGGGTCGCGGTGGCCTGCCATTTGCGGCCGGTGGGGAAGGCGGCGCCGCCACGCCCCATCAGACCGGAGTCGGTGATCTCGCGGATGACGCCGCCCGCGCCGAGGTGGAAGGCGCGGCGCAGGGCCGCGTAGCCGCCGTGGGCGCGGTAGTCGTCCAGGCTCGCCGGATCGGCGACACCGATGCGGCGCAGCAGGATCAGCTCGTCGTGCCCGGGCTGCCCGGGCTGCCCGGGCTGCCCGGGGCGCCCGGACCGCCCAGGCCGCCCGGCCTGCGGGACGGCGTGGGCGGCGGGCGGCTCCTGGGGCGCCGATCCGGGCGATGTCGCGGCGAGTACGGCGCTCTCGGCGGTCGCCGGTGCGGACACCGCCGTGCGCACCGGGTCGCCCGCCTTGATCGCGAGGGCGGCCGGGGCGCGTTCGCACAGGCCGAGACAGGGGCTGCGTTCGACGGTGACTCCGCTGCCGGGGCCGAGCCGGGCCTCGGCGGAGTCGCACAGCGCGTCCGCACCGGCCGCTTTGCAAACCAGGTCGGTGCACAGATGCAGCACGGTCGCGGGGCGCGGGCGGACGGAGAACATGGCGTAGAAGGAGGCGACGCCGTACGCCTCCGCGGGCGGCACCGTGAGACGGCGGCACAGATAGCCGAGGGCGCCGTCGCTGATCCAGCCGACCCGGTCGTTTATGGCGTGCAGCCCCGGCAGCAGCAGATCGCGCCGTTCGCGGGCCTCCCGGCCGCCCCTGGCCCACCTGAGGTCCGCGTCCGAGCGGTCGGCGCCCTCCCAGGCGGACTCCGGGGGGCCCAACAGGGCGTCCACGGCGGCCCGTTCGTCGTCGGTCGGTTTGCTGTCGCCGAAGCGCAGATCCATCAACGTCACCCCACCCAGGTCACAACCGGCAGCTTCTCGATGCGGATCGCGGACGCCTTGAACTCCGCCGTGCCGGCGATCGGGCAATTGGCCTCGATCGTCAGCTGGTTGGTGTCCACCTCGTCCGGGAAGTGGAACGTCATGAAGGCCAGGCCCGGCCGCAGCGCGGTGTCGATCCACACCGGCGCCCGCACCGAGCCGCGCCGCGAGCTCACCCGCACCTCCTCGCCGACGACGACGCCGTAGCGCTCGGCGTCCTCAGGGCTCAGCTCGACGTACTCGCCGCGCCGCAGCGGGGAGGCGAAACCGCCGCTCTGCACACCGGTGTTGTAGGAGTCGAGCCGCCGTCCGGTGGTCAGCCGGATCGGGTACTCCTCGTCGGTGAGGTCGACCGGCGGATCGTGCCGCACCATCCCGAACGGCGCGGCCGGGCCCCGTTGCTCGGGGTTCCGCTCCCACAACCTGCCGTGCAGGAAGGCCGGTTCGAGACGCTCGGTGCTGGTGCAGGGCCATTGGATGCCCTGGTGCTCGTCGAGGCGGGCGTACGTCATCCCGTAGTGGTCCGGGGAGACCGAGCGCAGCTCGTTCCACACGGCCTCCGCGTCGGCATACTTCCAGTCGTGGCCGAGCCGGGCGGCGAGGTCGCACAGGATGTCGATGTCCTCACGCGCCTCACCGGGCGGGTTCACGGCCCGCCGAACCCGCTGGACGCGCCGCTCGCTGTTGGTGGTGGTGCCGTCGGTCTCCGCCCAGCCGGCGGTGGCGGGCAGTACGACATGCGCCAGCTCGGCCGTCCGGGTCAGGAAGATGTCCTGCACCACGAGGAAGTCGAGCCCGGCGAGCCGTCGTACGGTCTGCTCGCTGTCCGCCTCCGACTGCGCCGGGTTCTCGCCGATGCAGTAGACGGCCCGGATCGTGCCGTCCCCCATCGCCTCGAACATCTCCGTGAGGTTCAGCCCGTAGTGCGGCTCGATCGCGGTGTCCCAGGCGGACTCGAACTTCAGCCGGGTCTGCGGGTCGAGGATGTCCTGGAAGCCGGGCAGCTTGTTGGGGATGGCGCCCATGTCGCCGCCGCCCTGCACGTTGTTCTGCCCGCGCAGCGGCTGGAGCCCCGAGCCGTAGCGGCCGACATGGCCGGTCAGCAGGGCCAGGTTGATCAGCGCGCGGACGTTGTCGGTGCCGTTGTGGTGCTCGGTGATGCCGAGGGTCCAGCACAACTGGGCGCGCTCGGCGCGGCCGTAGGCATGCGCCAACTCCCGGATCGCGGCCGCCGGGACCCCGGTGACCTTCTCGGCGAGCGACAGCGTCCACGGTTCGACCAGCGCCCGGTACTCCTCGAAGCCGCTCGTCGCCCGCTCGATGAACGCCTCGTTGACCAGACCGGCGTGGATGATCTCCCGGCCGATCGCGTGCGCCATGGCGATGTCCGTGCCGACGTTCAGCCCGAGCCAGCTCTCCGCCCACTCGGCGGTGGAGGTACGGCGCGGATCGACGGCGTACATCCGGGCGCCGTTCCTGATGCCCTTGAGGACGTGCTGGAAGAAGATCGGGTGCGCGAAGCGGGCGTTGGAGCCCCACATCACGATCAGATCGGTGTGCTCGACCTCCTCGTACGACGAGGTCCCGCCGCCCGAGCCGAACGCCGCCGACAGCCCGGCGACGCTCGGCGCATGACAGGTGCGGTTACAGGAGTCGACGTTGTGGGTCCCCATCACGACCCGGGCGAACTTCTGCGCCACATAGTTGGTCTCGTTGGTGGCGCGGGAGCAGGAGAACAACCCGAACGCACCCCGCGCCGCCGCCAGTTCACGTGCAGTGCGGTCCAGGGCCTCCGCCCAGGTCGCCTCCCGGAACGGCTCGTCACGACAGGCGCGCACCAGGGGGCGGATGAGCCGGGTGTACGTCTTCGGTTCACGGTCGCGGTGCTGACGCTTCGTCATGCGACGCTCCTCAGCGCGAGCAGGTCCGAGATGGCGTGCACGGTGCGCAGGGTGGGCACCTCCACGCCGGTGATCTCCGCGAGTTCGATCACGGCCGCGAGCAGCACGTCGAGCTCCAGCGGCTTGCCGCGCTCCAGGTCCTGGAGCGTGGAGGTGCGGTGCTCGCCGACGCGTTCTGCGCCCGCGAGCCGCCGTTCGACGGAGACGCCGACCTCGCAGCCGAGGGCCTCGGCGACGGCGAGCGTCTCGCGCATCATGGTCTCGATGACCTTGCGGGTGCCGCCGTGCAGACACATCTGCCGCATGGTCGCGCGGGCCAGGGCACTGATCGGGTTGAACGAGATGTTGCCGAGCAGCTTGACCCAGATGTCGCCGCGCAGCTCCGGCTCCACCGGGCACTTGAGGCCGCCCGCGCGCAGGGCGTCGCTGAACGCCAGACAGCGCGCCGAGACGCTGCGGTCGGGCTCGCCGACCGAGAACCGGGTGCCCTCCAAGTGCCGTACGACGCCCGGGGCTTCGAGTTCGGTGGCGGCGTACACCACACAGCCGACGGCCCGTTCGGGCGCCAGTACCGCGCTGACCGCGCCGCCGGGGTCCACACTCTCCAGACGGTGCCCGTCGTGGGGGCCGCCGTGCCGGTGGAAGTACCACCAGGGGATGCCGTTCTGGGCGGCCACGACCGCCGTGTCCTCGGCCAGCAGGGGCTCGATCAGCGGCCCGCACGCCGCGTACGAGTTGGCCTTCAGGCCGAGGAAGACGAAGTCGACCGGGCCGATCTCGGCCGGGTCGTCGGTTGCGTGCGCGCGGGCGGTGAAGTCGCCGCGCGGGCTGCGCACCCGGACGCCGTGCTGCCTCATGGCCGCCAGATGCGGTCCACGGGCGACGAGATGCACATCGGCGCCCGCGCGGTGCAGTGCGGCGCCGACGTAGGCGCCGATCGCACCGGCGCCGAGGACTGCCACTTTCACGAAAGGAGCTCCGTTCGGTTGAGGGTACCGAGGAACTTCGGGGGACTTTTGGGGGCTTTGAGGGACTTCGAGGAACTTCGCCGAGCAGTGTCGAGCGGTGTCGACTGAATATTGTCTACAGTATGGCGGTGGGGTCGACAAGGGTCCATGCAAAGGCCGTTCGGCTCTTGACGTTCGATCAATTACCTTGTGACGTACGACCGTTCACCGCAGCGTGCATACCGCTCACCGCATACGGTCGACAGGACGCTTTTCAACTACCTGCCCGCTGCCTACCGTGCGGGATCCATGAGCCCCCCTGTAGCCCCGCCCGGCTGGAGCCGCTGGCTGGTTCCCCCCGCCGCCCTGTCCGTCCACCTCTCCATCGGCCAGGCCTACGCCTGGAGCGTGTTCAAACCGCCCCTGGAATCCGCGCTCGACCTCAGCGGCACCCAGAGCGCGCTGCCGTTCCAACTGGCCATCGTGATGCTCGGGTTGTCCGCCGCATTCGGCGGCACACTCGTCGAACGGCGCGGCCCGCGCTGGGCGATGACCGTCGCCCTGGTCTGCTTCTGCTCCGGTCTCCTCATCTCCGCCCTCGGCGCGCAGACCCGGCAGTACTGGCTGATCGTCCTCGGCTACGGCTTCGTCGGCGGGATCGGCCTCGGCATCGGGTACATCTCCCCGGTGTCCACGCTGATCAAGTGGTTCCCCGACCGGCCCGGCATGGCCACCGGCATCGCCATCATGGGCTTCGGCGGCGGTGCGCTGATCGCCTCGCCCTGGTCGGCGCAGATGCTCGCCTCCTTCGGTTCGGACCACTCCGGCATCGCGCTCGCCTTCCTCGTACTCGGGCTGTCGTACGCGGTGTTCATGTCGCTCGGCGTGCTGCTGGTCCGCGTGCCGCGCACCCAACCGCCGACCGCCACCGTCACCGGTGCGGCGGTCGTGGGGGCGGGCGCCGGGCCGCAGGTGTCCGCCCGCAACGCCGTGCGCACCCCGCAGTTCTGGTGCCTGTGGATCGTGCTCTGCATGAACGTGACCGCGGGCATCGGCATCCTGGAGAAGGCCGCACCGATGATCACGGACTACTTCGCCACCTCCTCGGCTCCCGTCTCCGCCTCGGCAGCCGCAGGGTTCGTCGCCCTGCTGTCGGCCGCCAACATGGCCGGACGCATCGGCTGGTCCTCCACCTCCGACCTGATCGGCCGCAAGAACATCTACCGCCTCTACCTCGGTGTCGGCGCCCTGATGTACCTGCTGATCGCGGCGTTCGGCGACTCCTCCAAGCCGCTGTTCGTGCTGTGCACGCTCGTGATCCTCTCCTTCTACGGCGGCGGATTCGCCACCGTGCCCGCCTATCTCAAGGACCTGTTCGGCACCCACCAGGTCGGCGCGATCCACGGACGGCTGCTGACCGCCTGGTCGACGGCCGGGGTCCTCGGGCCGCTCATCGTCAACTGGATCGCCGACCGCCAGGAGGCCGCGGGCAAGCACGGCCCGGCGCTGTACGGAGTGTCGCTGCTCATCATGATCGGGCTGCTGTTCGTAGGCTTCGTCGCCAACGAGTTCGTCCGCCCCGTCCACCCCCGCCACCATGTCCCCGTACCGCCGAGGGAGGCCGCCGATGTCGCACGACAGCAGCCCGAGTCCGCCTGACCGCCGGCCCCTCATCGCCTTCGCCTGGCTGTGGGTGGGCGCGCCGCTGGCCTACGGGGTGTACGAACTGGTACAGAAGGCGGCGAAGTTGTTCACCGGGTGACACCAGGACGTGACACCCGGACGTGACAGGGAATACTCGGGCGTCCGACGGCATGAGGGAAGCTGACAACACGGGCGCCCGTTTCCTGTGCCCTCACCACCCGTCGTACCCGTGAGTCACTGATCAGACTGGGGCCGTCCCGCTGACCACGGCATGACGGAGGCCCCCGATGAACGGCTCGCGGATCACCGCAGTCGGCCACTACCAGCCCGCCAAGGTGCTCACCAACGAGGACCTGAGAGGCATGGTCGACACAAGCGACGAGTGGATCACCAGCCGGGTCGGCATCCGCACCCGCCACATCGCGGGCCCCGACGAGCCCGTCGACGAACTCGCCGCGCACGCCGCCGCCAAGGCGCTCGCCGCGGCGGGCCTCGCGCCCGGCGACATCGACCTGGTCCTGGTCGCCACCTCCACCGCGATCGACCGCTCCCCGAACACCGCCGCCCGCGTCGCCGCCCGGCTCGGCATTCCGCGGCCCGCCGCGATGGACATCAACGTGGTCTGTGCCGGCTTCACGCACGCCCTCGCCACCGCCGACCACGCCGTGCGCGCCGGTGCCGCCACCCGCGCCCTGGTCATCGGCGCCGACAAGATGTCCGAGGTAACCGACTGGACCGACCGCACCACCTGCGTCCTGGTCGGCGACGGAGCGGGCGCCGCCGTGGTCGAGGCCGCCGCTCCCGGCGAGGGGCCCGGCATCGGGCCCGTGCTGTGGGGCTCGGTGCCCGAGATGGGGCAGGCGGTGCGCATCGAGGGCATGCCGCCGCGGTTCGCCCAGGAGGGGCAGAGCGTCTACCGCTGGGCCACTACCCAACTGCCGCCGCTCGCCCGCCGCGCCTGCGAACTCGCCGGTACGGCACCCGAGGAACTGGCCGCTGTGGTCCTGCACCAGGCGAACCTGCGGATCATCGAGCCCCTCGCCGGGAAGATCGGCGCCGTGAACGCCGTCGTGGCGCGCGATGTCACTGAGTCGGGCAACACCTCCGCCGCCAGCATCCCGCTCGCCCTGTCGAAGCTCGTCGAACAGGGTGAGATCTCCTCCGGCGACCAGGTCCTGCTGTTCGGATTCGGCGGGAACCTGTCGTACGCCGGACAGGTCGTGCGCTGTCCCTGACCCCGCTGACCCCGCTGACCCCGCTGACCCCGCTGACCCCGCTGACCCCGCTGACCCCGCTGACCTGCGCGGACGGGCGGTGTGACGCGTCATACCCCGTGCTGCCCTGGCGCGCCGGGCGCCGTAGACTGTAGACGAAAGACAATCGATACTGGTCTTACGGCTGCCCGCCCGGTACCGCCCAGGAGGGGACGATGTTGTCGACAGGACTGCCGCAGGGTGCGGTGCCCAGGCTCGAACGCCCCGGCCCGCTGCGTGACCGCGTCTACGAGGCACTGCTCGAACTCATCACCACCCGCGCCCTCCAACCCGGCCAGCATCTCGTCGAGAGCGAACTCGCCGGGCATCTCGGCGTCTCGCGCCAGCCGGTCCGTGAGGCGCTCCAGCGGCTCAACACCGAGGGCTGGGTCGATCTGCGGCCCGCGCAGGGCGCGTTCGTGCACGAGCCGACCGAGGCGGAGGCCGACCAACTGCTCACCGTGCGCACACTCCTGGAGGCCGAGGCCGCCCGGCTCGCCGCCGCCAACGCCGGCAGCCCCGGCATCGAGGTGCTCCGGCAGCTCTGCACGGAGGGGGAGAAGGCCGTCGAGGCGGACGACGTGGAGAGCGCCGTCGCCCTCAACGCCCTCTTCCACACGAAGATCATGGAGCTGGCGGGCAACACCGTCCTCGCCGGACTCGCCGCCCAGGTCGACCGCCGGGTGCGCTGGTACTACACCCCGGTGGCCCGGCAGCGCGGCAACCAGTCCTGGATCGAACACCGCGAGCTGATCGCCGCCATCGCCGACCGCGACGAGTCGCGCGCCACCAGCCTGATGCGGGAGCACACCGAGCACACCCGCCGCTCCTATCACGCCCGGGCCACATCCTGAACCCGTGCGGCATACAGGTGTTCCCCCTGCGGTCATCGGCATGATCGCAGGGGGAGCCGAGCTCACGACGGACCGTCAGTCGGCCACAACGGTGTGGTGAGCGGGCGTCAGGCCGTCACATCGCGGCGGCCGCCTGTCCGTCCGTTCCGGTGACGCCCTTGCCACGGCCCGGCTGGCGCAGCAGCAGGGCGACCGCCGCCGCGACCATCGACACACCGCCGGCCAGCGCGTACGCCCCGTTGTAGCCCCAGGACGCCACCACCATCGAGCCGAGGCCGCCGCCGAACAGCCCGCTGATCAGCTTGCCGCTGTAGACCAGGCCGTAGTTGGTGGCGTTGTAGTTCTCCCCGAAGTAGTCCGGGGTGAGCGCCGCGAACAATGGGTAGAAGGCGCCGCCGCCGAAGCCGGACAGGAACGCGAAGAACAGGAACAGCCACTCGCTCTTCATGTCGCCCGCCCAGATCACCCCGAACTGCGCGAGACCCAGGACGACGATCACGAACACCAGCGTCTTCTTGCGGCCCAGCCGGTCCGACACCCAGCCCACGGTGGGCCGCCCGAAGCCGTTGACGACCGCCATGACACCCATCGACGACGCCGCGACCAGCGGCCCGAAGCCCAGATCCTTGGCGTAGTCGACCTGGAAGGAGATCCCGAAGATCGACACACCCGCGGTCATCACGATCGAGATCCACATCAGCGGGAGCATCCCCGTACGGATGGCCTCCTTCGGCGTGAACTGCCGTACGGCGGGCGGGTTCTTGGCGGGCCCCGCCGAGTGCTCGGTGTGCCCCGCGTGGACGAGCGGGTCGATGTGCGCGGGCCACCAGTTCTTCGGCGGGTCCTTGAAGAAGAACGCGGAGGCCAGCACCACGACCAGGATGTAGCAGCCGATCAGATCCAGCACCCTGTGGTAATTACCCGTGTCGAACGCGTAGTTGAAGATGAAGATGAAGGGCAGCGAGCCGTACGCGAAGCCGCCGTTGACGAACCCGGTGCGCGCGCCGCGCCGTTCGGGGAACCACTTGCCCACCATGTTGATGCACGTCGCGTACACCAGCCCGGCCCCGAGGCCGCCGATCACACCGAAGCCGAGGATCGCCAGCAGCACATTGCTCAGATGCGACAGGGCGAGAAAGCCCACCAGACACATGGCCGAGCCGGTGAGCATCGCCCGGCGCGCGGTCAGGATGCCCCGCTCCCGCAGCCAGCCCGCCGGGAAGGCCACGCCCGCCTGGAAGAACACCCAGACGCTGAGGATCCAGAAGGTGTTGCTCTGCGTCCAGCCGTGCGCCTGGGACAGGGTGTCCTCCGCCGAGCCGTACGCGTACTCGAAGACGCTGATCGCCATCATGGCGACCCACGGCAGGTACACCATGAGACTGCGCGAGTGGCCGAGGATGTCCCGGTCGGTCTCCCCGACCCGGTAGACGCGGCCGTGCGCGTCGGTCACCTCGCGGTAGGGACGGTTCGCGGCACCTGCACCGGCCGCCGAGCTGTTCGTAGCCATGGGTTCTGCACTCATGTCACGCCATCTCCTCGCCGTGCGGGTGCGGGTCGGGACGATGCGCCGGACGTTCCGTATCGACATCGCTCGCGCCGATCCGGAACACGCGGCCGTTGCGGTCCGTCACCTCCCTGACGGGGACGGACCTCGAATAGCCGGTCGTTGACATACCTGCTCTGCACCCCTTGCGTTCGAAAGTCCTGGCCAGCGCCCCCTGTCCATTGCCCTTTCGACTGCCCGGTCGCCGCCGGGGTGCCATGTGCCTCCCCTGCGGCTCCCTCTCGGGCGTGCGCGCACGCTCCCGGGGCCGGCCGACGCGCACCGTCGGCCGCCCCGGCGGTCGTTCACCTCATGAACCACCGCCCAGCAACCCCGCCGCCCGCGCCCAGCGGGCGGTGTTTCGCCCGGGGGACAACCCCCGGACCCCCGGCCGATCGTGAGCCGGCCCCAGGCATCACAGGACCCCTGCCGCCCGCGCCCAGCGGTACTTCGCACCGAGCACGGCCACCGGCCGCTCCGTGGTGTACGGATAGGCCACCACGCCCCGCTCGTACAGGTACTGGCTGGCGGCCTCGACCTCCACATCGCCCGCCAGGGACGCCACCACCGGCTTGTGCACGCCCCGTTCGCGGAACTCGGCCACCACACGCGCGGTGAGCTCGGCGAAGACCATCGGGGGAGTGACGATGGTGTGCCAGTAGCCGAGGACCAGCGCGTGGATACGCGGATCCTCGAGACCGAGCCGGATCGTCGCCTCGTACGTCGACGGCGGCTCGCCCCCGGTGATGTCCACCGGATTGCCCGCGGCCCCGAAGGGTGGGATGAACCTGCGGAACGCCTCGTCCAAGTCCGGCGGGATCTCCATCAGCGACAGGCCGTTGTCGGTCACCGCGTCGGACAGCAGCACACCGCTGCCGCCGGCGCCGGTGATGATCACGACGTTGTCGCCCTGCGGCGTCGGCAGCACGGGCAGGGCGCGCGCGTACTCCAGCATGTCGCTCAGCCCCGGCGCCCTGATCACGCCGGCCTGCCGCAGGATGTCGTCGTACACCGCGTCGTCGCCCGCGAGCGCCCCGGTGTGCGAACCGGCCGCCCGCGCCCCGGCCGCCGTACGGCCCGCCTTCAGCACCACGACCGGCTTCCTGGGCACGGTCCTGCGCGCCGCCTCGACGAACGCGCGCCCGTCCTTGAGGTCCTCCAGATGCATGGCCACGCACTCGGTGTGCGGGTCCTCACCGAACCAGGTCAGCAGGTCGTCCTCGTCGAGGTCCGACTTGTTGCCCAGCCCGACGATCGCCGACACCCCGGTCTTCGTGGTGCGCGCGAAGCCCAGGACGGCCATGCCGATGCCGCCGGACTGCGAGGTCAGCGCCACCCCGCCCTTGACGTCGTACGGCGTGCAGAACGTGGCGCACAGATCCTGCCAGGTGGAGTAGTAGCCGTAGATGTTCGGCCCGAGCAGCCGCACCCCGTGCCGCCGTCCGATCTCCACGATCTCCGCCTGGAGTTCGTGCTCGCCGGTCTCCGCGAACCCGGAGGGAATCAGCACGGCGTTGGGGATCTTCCTGCGCCCCACCTCCTCCAGCGCCGCGGGCACGAACCTGGCGGGGATCGCGAAAACCGCCACATCCACGTCGCCCGGGACGTCGGTGACACTCTTGTACGCCTTGCGGCCGAGGATGTCGTCGGCCTTCGGATTCACCGGATGGATGTCCCCGGCGAAGCCGCCGTCGACGAGATTGCGCATCACCGAATTGCCGATCTTCCCCGCCTCGTTGGAGGCGCCGATCACGGCGACGGCCGACGGCTGCATCAGCCGGCGCATCGAGGTGAGGATCTCCTCCCGGGTGTACGTCGGCCGCGGCGGCGGCAGTTCGGAGGCGAGGATGACCCGGACGTCGGCGGCCACAGCGCCGTCCGCCGTGGCGATCACTGGGTTGAGGTCCACCTCGGCGATCTCCGGGAAATCCGCGACCAGTTGGGACACCCGCCGGATCTGCTCGGCCAATGCCCACCTGTCCACGCCCGCCTGCCCACGCACCCCGTGCAGCACCTCGGCCGCCCGGATCGAATCCAGCATCGACAGCGCCTCGTCGGCGTCCACCGGTGCCAGCCGGAACGTCACGTCCTTCAGCACCTCGACCAGCACCCCGCCGAGCCCGAACGCCACGATCTTCCCGAACGTCGGATCGGTGACCGCCCCGACGATCACCTCCTGCCCCCGCGGCAGCAGTTCCTGCACCTGTACGCCTTCGATCCGGGCGTCCGCGTCGTAGGCGCGCGCGTTCTCCACGATCCGGTGGAACGCCGCCCGCACCTCGCCCGCGCCCTCCACCCCGACGACCACCCCGCCGGCGTCGGTCTTGTGCAGGATGTCCGGCGAGACGATCTTCATCACCACCGGCCCGCCGAACCGCGCCGCGTACGCCACCGCCTCGTCGACGTCCCTCGCCAGCTCCTCGCCGGGCACGGCGATCCCGTAGGCGTCGGCGATCACCTTGCCCTCGGGCGCGGTCAGCGCGGTGCGCCCGGCGGCCCGCACGGAGTCGAGCAGGGCACGCACCCGCAGCATTCGGTCCTCGGCCATCACCTCAGATCACCCCGCTCGACTTCAGCAGGCGCAACTCCTCGTCGCCGAGGCCGAGTTCGCCGACGTAGATCTCCTCGTTGTGCTCGCCCAGCAACGGCGAACTCTCCACGACGACAGGGGAGTCGGAGAGCTTGATCGGGCTGCCGACGGTGACGAACTCGCCGCGCTCGGGGTGCGGGACGGTCACCACCATCTCGTTGGCGACCAGCGACTCGTCCCGGATGATCTCCTCGGTCGAAAGGATCGGCCCGCAGGGGATGTTGTGCGCGTTGAGCCGCTCCAGCACCTCCCACTTGGGCAGCGTCGAGGACCACTCCTCGATCAGCTGGAACATCTTGCTCAGCTTCGGCAGCCGCGCCTTCGGGGTGGCCCACTCGGGGTCCGCGGCCAGCTCGGGACGGCCGATGAGCCGGGTGATCGGCTCCCAGCCGACGGGCTGGACGATGATGTACACATAGTCGTTGGGCCCGCCCGGCGCGCACCTGACCGCCCAGCCGGGCTGGCCGCCGCCGGATGCGTTGCCCGAGCGGGGCACCTCGCTGCCGAAGTCCTCGTTGGGGTACTCGGCGAGCGGGCCGTGCGCCAGGCGCTGCTGGTCGCGCAGCTTGACCCGGCACAGATTGAGCACGGCGTGCTGCATGGCCACGTTGACACGCTGGCCGCGCCCGGTCCGCTCACGCTGGAAGAGGGCCGCGAGGATGCCCGCGACGGTGTGAACACCGGTCCCGGAGTCCCCGATCTGCGCGCCCGTCGCCAGCGGCGGCCCGTCCTCGAAGCCGGTGGTCGCCATCGAGCCGCCCATCGCCTGCGCGACGACCTCGTACGCCTTGAAGGCGGTGTACGGGCCGTCCCCGAACCCCTTGATGGAGGCGTACACGATCCGGGGGTTGATCTCCTGGATGCGGTCCCAGGTGAAACCCATCCGGTCCACCGCGCCCGGTCCGAAGTTCTCCACCATGACGTCAGAGCGCCGGATCAGCTCGGTCAGCAGCTGCTTGCCGCGCTCCGTCTTGGTGTTGAGGGTGATGCTGCGCTTGTTGCAGTTGAGCATCGTGAAGTAGAGCGAGTCGACGTCCGGCAGATCCCGCAGCTGCCCCCGCGTGATGTCGCCGGTCGGCGCCTCCAGTTTGACGACGTCCGCGCCGAGCCAGGCCAGCAGCTGGGTCGCGGACGGCCCGGACTGGACGTGGGTCATGTCGAGGACGCGGATGCCGTCGAGCGCCTTGCCGCGCCGGGCTCGGCCATTGCTCGGCTGACGCTCAAGTGCGTTGGCGGTCATGGGCGTTCACCTCACTTGTACATCGTCTGGTTCATGGTTCCGGGGGCGTACGCGTCCGGGTCGACCCAGACGTTGACCAGCGAGGGCTTGCCCGACTCGCGGGCGCGGCGCAGGGCGGGACCGATGTCGGCGGGGTCGCGGACCTCTTCACCGTGGCCTCCGAGCATCTGGGCGAACTTGTCGTACGGCACGTCGCCGAGGGTGTTGCCGACCCGCTCGCGCTCCTTGCCGTACTTGGCGGCCTGCCCGTAACGGATCTGGTTCATCGAGGAGTTGTTGCCGACGATGCCGACGAAGGGGAGGTCGTAGCGCACCAGCGTCTCGAAGTCCCAGCCGGTGAGCGAGAACGCGCCGTCGCCGAACAGTGCCACGACCTCCTTGTCGGGTCGTGCCTGCTTGGCGGCCAGCACAAAGGGGATGCCGACGCCGAGGGTGCCCAGCGGACCCGGATCCATCCAGTGGCCGGGCGACTTGGGCTGCACGACCTGCCCGGAGAAGGTGACGATGTCGCCGCCGTCGCCGATGTAGATCGAGTCCTCGGTGAGGAAGTCGTTGATCTCACTGACCAGCCGGTAGGGATGGATCGGCGAGGCGTCCGACCGCAGTTGCGGCAGCCGTTTGTCGAGGGCGGCCTGCTCGGCGGCGCGCAGCTCCTCCAGCCACTCCTTGCGTCGTGCCGCACCGCCGTTCAGCCGCCCGGAGGCCGCCTCCGCCACCGACCTGAGCACGAGCCCCGCGTCCCCGACGATGCCGAGGTCGATGTCGCGGTTCTTGCCGACGGTGCGGTAGTCGAGGTCGATCTGCACGACCGTTGCGTCGGGGGAGAGGCGTTTGCCGTAGCCCATGCGGAAGTCGAAGGGGGTGCCGACGATCACGATGACGTCGGCGTTGGAGAAGGCATAGCGGCGCGAGAGCTGGAAGTGGTGCGGGTCGCCGGGCGGCAGGGTGCCGCGCGCGGCACCGTTCATATAGGCCGGGATGTTGAGGGTGCGGACCAGTTCGATGGCCGCCGCGGTGCCGCGAGTGGTCCACACCTGGCTGCCGAGCAGGATCGCGGGCTTCTCCGCGTGCGTCAGCAGGTCCGCGAGGCGCTCCACGGCCTCGGGGTCGCCGGCCGAGCGGGTGGAGGCGCGGTAGCCGCCGGGCCGGGGCACCCTGGCCTTGTCCACGGGCACCTTCGCGTCGAGCACATCGCGCGGGATCTCCAGGAACGACGGCCCCGGCGCGCCGTGGTAGCACTCACGGAACGCCATCGACACCATGTCCGCGGCGCGGGCGGTGTCGGGGACGGTGGCCGCGAACTTGGTGATCGGGGACATCATGTCGACGTGCGGCAGGTCCTGGAGAGACCCCATCTTGTGCTGGGTCAGGGCGCCTTGGCCGCCGATCAGCAGCATCGGGGACTCCGCACGGAAGGCGTTGGCGACCCCGGTGACGGCGTCGGTGGTCCCCGGCCCCGCCGTCACCACCGCGCAGCCCGGCTTCCCGGTGATCCGGGCACAGCCGTCGGCGGCGTGCGCGGCGACCTGCTCGTGACGCACGTCGACGACCTCGATGCCCTCGTCGACGCAGCCGTCGTAGATGTCGATGATGTGGCCGCCGCAGAGCGTGTAGATGCGGTCGACGCCTTCGGCCTTGAGCGCCTTGGCGACGAGATGGCCGCCGGAGATCAGGTTGTCGTCGGTGCGGGCGTGGGCGCTGTGCCGGGTGCCGGCCCGGGTGTCGTCCCTGGTGTGGTTGTTGGTGCCGTTGCTGGTGCCGTCCCTGGTGTCGTCGGGCATGGCGAAGTCCTGTCCCTTTCGTAGGGGATGGAGGTGGTTTCGCGGGTTGGTGCGCGGGTCGGGCTCATGGACCCTTTGGTACATTGCATACAGTCGACGAATACTGTATGAAGCTTGTTATCCCGCATCCGGTGGGTGGTGTCCAGGGGGCGTGCGGCACTTTCGACTCAGGAGCCGGAATGGACCTGTACGAGCACCAGGCAAGGGAACTCTTCGCAGCACACGGCATCGTGGTACCGAGGGCCGAGGTCACCGACTCGGCCAAGGAGGCCCGCGAGATCGCGCGCGCTCTCGGCGGACGCGTGGTCGTCAAGGCCCAGGTGAAGACCGGCGGGCGCGGGAAGGCGGGCGGCGTCAAACTCGCCGCGGACCCGGCCGCCGCCGAACTGACGGCACGTCAGATCCTTGGGATGGACATCAAAGGGCACCGGGTCGCCAAGGTGATGATCGCCGAACCCGTCGACATCGACCGGGAGTTCTACGTCTCCTACGTCCTCGACCGAGCGGCGGGCGGCTTCCTCGCGATCGCCTCCGCGGAGGGCGGTACGGAGATCGAGGAACTCGCCGCGAACCGGCCGGACGCGGTCGCGCGCATCCCCGTCGACCCGGCGCGCGGTGTCACCTCGGCGAAGGCCGCCGAGATCGCGGAGGCGGCGGGCCTGCCCCCGCGCACCGCCGACGTCCTGATGAGGCTCTGGAACGTACTGACCGGCGAGGACGCGCTCCTCGTCGAGGTCAACCCGCTGGTACGCACCACCGACGGCCGTATCGTCGCCCTCGACGGCAAGGTCACCCTCGACGACAACGCCCGCTTCCGCCAGACCCGTTGGGGAGACGAGGCGGAGGAGGCGGCCGACCCGCTGGAAGCCGCCGCAGCCGCCAAGGGCCTCACCTACGTGAAGCTGGACGGCGAGGTCGGCGTCATCGGCAACGGCGCGGGCCTGGTCATGTCGACCCTGGACGTGATCGCGGGCTGCGGCGCGCGCCCCGCGAACTTCCTGGACATCGGCGGCGGAGCCTCCGCGCAGGTCATGGCCGACGGCCTCTCGGTGATCCTCTCGGACCCGGCTGTGAGGTCGGTGTTCGTCAACGTCTTCGGCGGCATCACCGCCTGCGACGCCGTGGCCGACGGCATCGTACGGGCCCTGGAGACCGTCCGGTTGACCAAACCGCTGGTCGTACGGCTCGACGGCAACAACGCGGCGGAGGGCCGTGCCGTCCTCGACCGGCGAGCACACCCGTTGGTCGAACAGATGCCCACCATGGACGGCGCCGCCCGCCGTGCCGCCGAACTCGCCCAACTCGCCCACACAGCCTGAGGAGCCGGGACATGGCGATCTACCTCACCAAGGAGAGCAAGGTTCTCGTCCAGGGCATGACCGGCGGCGAGGGCATGAAGCACACCCGCCGGATGCTCGCCGCCGGCACGAACATCGTGGGTGGCGTCAACCCGCGCAAGGCGGGCCGCACGGTCACCTTCGACGAGCGGACCGTCCCGGTCTACGGCTCGGTCGTCGAGGGCATGGACGCGTCGGGCGCCGATGTGTCGGTCGTCTTCGTGCCGCCCGCCTTCGCGAAGGCGGCGGTGCTGGAGGCCGCCGACGCCGGGATCGGCCTGGCGGTCGTCATCACGGAGGGCATCCCCGTCCACGACACGGTCGCGTTCACCGCGTACGCACGGGCCCGAGGCACCCGCCTCATCGGCCCCAACTGCCCCGGCCTGATCACCCCGGGGCAGTCCGACGCGGGCATCATCCCCGCCGACATCACCAAGCCCGGCCGGATCGGACTGGTGTCCAAGTCGGGCACACTGACCTACCAACTCATGTACGAACTGCGGGACATCGGCTTCTCGACCTGCGTCGGCATCGGCGGCGACCCGGTGATCGGCACCACCCACATCGACTGCCTGGCCGCGTTCGAGGCCGACCCCGACACCGATGTGATCGTGCTGATCGGCGAGATCGGCGGCGACGCGGAGGAGAGGGCGGCGGCGTACATCCGCGATCACGTCACCAAGCCGGTCGTCGGCTATATCGCCGGCTTCACCGCTCCCGAGGGCCGCACGATGGGCCACGCGGGCGCGATCGTCTCGGGCTCGACGGGCACGGCGCAGGCGAAACGGGCGGCGCTGGAGGCGGTGGGGGTACGGGTGGGAACGACACCGACGGAGACGGCGGGGCTGGTGGTGGGGGTGCTGGATGAGGCGTGACCGGAATGGGTAGAAAACCATCCATATGTGCCAGCGTCGCCCCCGCGGCCCTGATGTGCATTTGATCCGATCCGCTCCCTCCTCCTCCCTCCCCGCTGTTCCCTGACCGATACCGGAGCTGACGAGAATGGCACCCACCCTCACCCCTCTCACCACCACCCGCCCCATCCGGGTCCTGAAGTCGGGAACATCCTGGTCGGACGCCTGGCAGCGCTGTCTGGCCGTGGCCCCCGAGGCGTTCCGGGACGGGGAGGTCCTCAACCTCTGGAACGCCGACTGGCAGGAGGGCGGCCGGGCCCGCCCCGCCACCACGCCGGTCGACGGCAGCCCGATCGTGGGCGCCCCGCGCCTGGACGGCGCCACCGCACACCGGGCCGTACGCGCCTCCCTGGACCAGCACCGCGCCTGGCGCCACGTTCCGCTCCCGGAGCGGCGGGCCAGGGTGGCCGCCACCCTGGACGCGCTCACCGGGCACCGCGAACTGCTGGCCCTGCTGCTGGTGTGGGAGATCGGCAAGCCGTGGCGGCTGGCGCAGGCGGACGTGGACCGGGCGATCGACGGGGTGCGCTGGTACGTGGACGGCATAGAGCCGATGGTCGAGGGCCGCACCTCCCTCGACGGCCCGGTGTCGAACATCGCGAGCTGGAACTACCCGATGAGCGTGCTCGTCCACGCGGTACTGGTGCAGGCGCTGGCGGGCAACGCGGTGATCGCGAAGACACCGACCGACGGCGGGGTCGCGTGCCTGACGCTGGCCTGCGCGCTGGCGGCCCGCGAGGGCATCCCGGTGACCTTGGTCAGCGGCAGCGGGGGTGAGCTGTCGGAGGCGCTGGTGCGGGCGCCGGAGATCGGCTGCGTGTCCTTCGTGGGCGGCCGGGACACCGGGGCGGGGGTGGCGACGGCGGTGGCCGACCTGGGCAAGCGCCACGTCCTGGAACAGGAGGGCCTGAACACCTGGGGCATCTGGAAGTACACGGACTGGGAGTCGCTGACGGCGGTGATCCCCAAGCTCTTCGACTACGGCAAGCAGCGCTGCACGGCGTACCCGCGCTTCGTGGTGCAGCGCGAGCTGTTCGACGAGTTCCTGGCGGCGTACCTCCCGGCGGTCGCCACACTCCGGGTGGGCCATCCGCTGGCGGTGGCGCGGGAGGGCGACCCGTACCCGGAACTGGACTTCGGGCCGGTGATCAACGCGGCCAAGGCGCGCGAGCTGCGTGATCAGGTGGCCGACGCGATCGACCGGGGTGCGGTACCGCTGTACCGGGGCAGGCCGGAGGAGGACCGTTTCCTCCCGCACCAGGACGTATCGGCCTACGTCCACCCGGTCACCCTCCTCAACCCACCCCCCTCCTCCCCGCTCCACCACGCGGAGCCGTTCGGCCCGGTCGACACGATCGTCCTGGTCGACACGGAGGCAGAGCTGCTGGCCGCCATGAACGCGTCCAACGGTGCCCTGGTCGCCACGCTCTCCACGGACGACCGATCGACCTTCGACCGGCTGGCCCCGCAGATCCGTGCCTTCAAACTCGGCCACGGCAAGCCCCGCTCCCGGGGCGACCGCGATGAGCTGTTCGGCGGCTTCGGCGCGTCTTGGCGCGGCGCGTTCGTCGGCGGCGAGCTGCTGGTCAGAGCGGTCACCCAGGGCCCGGCGGGGGAGCGCGTGCCGGGCAACTTCCCGTCGTATCAGCTGATGCCCTGAGCGGGCCCGAGCCGGGCGACTCCTCACCCCGGGACACCGCCCGGCTCGCGTCCCGGGAGGCCGCTCACCCACGCCGTGGGAAGCCCCTCACCCACGCTGTGGGAGGCCGCCCGCCCACGCCCCCGTACGCACGGATATGCAGGTGAAGCGCACTCCGAAAGCTTGGTATTGTTATCCGTGTCGCCCCGGGGAACACCCCTGGCCAAGCGGCAGACACCTTGTCCGGGTGGCGGAATGGCAGACGCGCTAGCTTGAGGTGCTAGTGCCCTTTAACGGGCGTGGGGGTTCAAGTCCCCCCTCGGACACGCAGTGGGATGTTTACAAGATCGTCCCGGATGCGTTCACGAATTACCGGTTGAGTCATATGGCTCACCGGTATTTCGTCGTTCCTGAGGTGTTTTCGCTTCCCGTGATCGGCTCGGTGAGGGGAAACTCTTTGGCCACGCCCACATCGACGCAACCGCCACGGCCCCGCGTCGAGTCGGTACGGGTGCGGCGGCGGGTCAGCGCGGTGGGCACGGTCATCGTCTGCCGGCAGACCGTCTCCCTCGGCCGTCCGCACGCGGGCCAGACGGTGACCGCGCACGTGTCGGACACGATGATCACCGTCGAGTTGGACGGCCAGATCCGGGTCATCCGGCGCACCACCGACGTCCCGGCCCGTAACGTGAAAGCGGACAAGCCCCACAGGGCTTCCCATGGTGTCCAGGCCCACCGTCAAACGTCAGCCGGGACCAGAACGTCAAACACCAACTGGGACCCGATACCGCCTTGGCGCTATGCCGTAGCCGTCGGCTGGCTGTTCGGCTGGGATGTGGCCCGAAGCGTCGGACCGGCAGGTGTGGTTCTGCGGGCAGTCGGGTGATCGTTGTTCGGCCGGTCCGGGGCGGTGTTGCAGGGGTACCGTCTGAGTGTTGCCGCAGAACGGAGTTCGCCGTGTCGCAGAGCATCGAGGAGTACACCGGCGCTCGGATCGCCCGGATCCGGAAGCAGCGCGGTCTGACGCAGCAGGGGCTGGCGATGCGGGCGCACCTGTCGAAGTCACTGTTGTCGAAGGTCGAGTGCGGGCAGAAGCCTGCTTCCCCTGCTCTTGTCGCCGCCTGCGCCCGTGCATTGGGTGTTTCCACATCCGACCTGCTGGGGCAGCCGTATGCCGACGAACTGCGGCGCGACCGCATGGACGCCCTGATCCAGCCGATTCGTGAGGGGCTGGAGAACTGGGACATCGCGCTGGACTGGGAGACGACTCCGCGTCCGGCCGCGTTGATCTGGGCGGATGTCCAGCGGGCTCTGGAGCAGCGTCGTCAGGCGCAGTACACGGACATGGTGCGCGACCTGCCCCTGCTGATCGACGAGTCGGTGCAGGCGGTGCACACCAGTACCGGGGAGGAGCAGCGGCTGGCCTACGAGTGCCTGGCGGAGACGTTCCGGTGTGTGTTCACTGTGGCGTGGAAGCTCGGCTTCCTCGATCTGGCGACCGTCGCGCTGGACCGGCTGGCGTGGACCGCGCCGCGCGCCGACGAGCCGGGGCTGGCCGCGATGCATGCCTTTCTGCGCGCGCAGACCACGTTGTCGTCGGGCCGGTACGACGTGGGTCTGAGGGTGGTCAACCGGGCGCTGCGGGACCTCGATAGCCAGGAGTCACGCCGCCCGGCGGGCATTGAGGCGATGCGGGGCATGCTGCACCTGCGGGCCGCGACCATCGCGGGCCGGATGAAGGACCGGGACCACGCCGACGCCCGCCTGGCCGAGGCCCGTGCCCTGGCCCAGACAACGGGCGAGTTGCCGGACTTCGGCGTCACCTGGGGGCCGGTGAACGTCGGCGTGCATGCCGTGGCGATCGCCTCGGAGGCTGACGACTTCGGGCGTGCGATCGAACTCGCGGACAACGTGCGCATCCCGCGCGGCTGGACCCGTTCCCGGGCCGGTCACCACTGGATGGACCTTGGCCGGGCCCACGCCTGGTCAGGCCACCCGGACAGGGCTCTGGACTGCCTGCACCAAGCCCGGCGCATCGCTCCGCAGCAGACCCGCTACCACCCGACCGTGCGGGAGACCGTGCTGGCGCTTAAGCGGCGGGAGCGGGCACGTAACGGCTCGTTGGCGCAGTACGCGGAGTGGGTCGGGATATAGCGGATTTCTGGCGGGAGGAGTTGCACCCTTCGGTGCAACTGCGGTGCATCGCCGGTCGGCAGGCTGACATCTCGTCAGGACCTCCGCGACCGCGCGAACGGTCCGGGGGCGTGGCCAATGCTGACAAGGAGCGTCGACATGCCGCACTGTATCGCCCACATCTTCGAACCGCTGCTACGGCTGCTGTGGCCCGCACCAAGCCGCCACCGTGCACCGGCTCGCCGTTCTACCAGCATCGGTGTGGAGGCATCGACTGAATGCCCGCCTCGCGAACCCGCTGCCCCGGTGCTGCACGGTGAGAGCAACGGGCTGGTCCGCCCGTACCTGCTCGCACACGAGCGGCGGGAGCGGCAGTGCCGACGGGCACCGCGGCGCGCACTGTGGCTGGCCGTGCACGGCATCGGCACCGGTTTCCTGCTGACCCGCGGCACGGAGATGGGGCCCCGATGAGCCTCACGAACCAGGCCCGTCTGCTGCCCTGGGCCGGGCCGGAAGGAAAACCGTGCTACCTCGCGGGTGACGGGACCGGACACCTGTCGCGCCTCGCTGACAACATGGAGTCGATCCAGCTCGGCCTGGCCGGTGAACTCGTTCAGGAGGCACAAATGGTTCTGGACGGGCGCCAGTGGACCGCTGGCGAACTGCACCTTCTGGCAGTCCGGTTGACTGAGGCATTGGCGAACGTGCACCGGATCGCGGTGAGCCGGGGAGCACGCCTGCCCGCACCGGCCTATGAGGACCTCGATGCCCTCGACGCGTCGGACGACGAGCATGACCAGCAAGACGTCGCGCAGCCCATCCAACTCGGCTGACCTGCCCATCGCTTACCCCTGTGCCGACCGGATGCCTGCTGCATCCCGACCGGAGCCGTGCCGCACACCAGGAACCCCGGGAGGCTGCAGCCGATCCAGGCTACGCTCGCCCTGACCGGCAAGGCCCGGCTCTGGGAACCTTGCCGCCTGTGGTTCGGCCTGTTCACCGAAGCCGCCCAGCTCATCACCACCGGACACCGCAAATCCGCCTCGTCCGACACTGGCCTCGGACCAGTGAGATCACCATCGACCGGCTCGTCCCCCTGTCCAACCCCGGCACCGGACCCCGGCGCCCACCCGAGACGACATTGCGGCTACCGACCTGCCCACCACTTGGCCCAGAGTGCAGAACGGTCCGCCGACTCCGTCGACGGACCGTCACACAGGATCGAGGCTGGAAGACTGCTCGGCTGCGGAGACCTACAGCCGACGAGCCGCCTTCAGCCTCATGTACTCGTCGACCCCTCGCACGAACCGGCACTCACCGGTCTGCTCGTTCACGACGATGGGCCAGTTCCCACCCAGCCGCGCACCGCTCTCCGCACTCGGCGGCCAGGCAAAGACGTAGTGGCCGGGCAGGTACAACCTGTCGGCAGGATGAATGTGGCATCCCAATTTGTCCCATTCGGGAATATTGGACCTGCCGAATTCTTCGGCCAGACGTGCTGCCTCTTGTTGCTTCAGTCTGCCTCCATGGTTGTTGCCGTCGCTATTGGGTCGTGTCCCTTGTTGTGCTCTGCAAGGGACACGACCCAATCTGCAACCGCTCCGCCTGAGCATCGCTGAGTCGGCGCGGTGCTCCTGCGCTTAGCTACCGAGGCCGGATGGTAGGGGTCACCCTTGAGCGCAAGGGAAGAGGAATACCCCTCCGGAAGGGAGGGATGAAGCCTTCCGGAGCGCCGGGACAGGGACTGCTCGCTTCATTGCACCGTCCCGATACTTCGACCCTTGTCCTACCTGGCGAGCCAGGCCAGCGTGTCCTGGTCCTCAGCACCTGAGTTCGACTAGCCGCGATGACTTGACGGCAAACTTGGCCCGTTGCGTCAGACGTTGTCAGCCTACGCCGAAAATACTGTCCAGCGTTGATGGCCAATCAGCGTGCGCAAGTTCTGCCGCGATAAGCAGGTCCCGCCAATCGATCTCCATCAGTCTAATCGCATCGAGAAGTTTATCCACGCTACCGTCCGCCAGGATCAGAACGGCGGCCGTGATCTTCTCTTCGGCAACACGATGAAATACTCTCAACTCAGCCTCCTCCAACAAGGAGGTAACCGAAGCAGCGTCAGCCCCGTACTGCTCTGCAACTCTTGAGGCAATGCGGCTTGTGATCGCCATGAATCCCCTCCGAAGGTCAAACGATTATTGTGCTTGATCAACCGTGCCGCACTATACCTGAGTCACTTCTCCGGAGGCAGCAAATAGTCTCCCCTCCGCGTGTAGCCAGCCTCATCCAGTTGCCTTAGCTCCCTGGAAAATACGGTTGGACGCCCTTCGACGGTCAGGTTTCCCTTTGCCGGCGAAGCGACATACACAGACTTACGGGCCTTAATTATCCCGCGAATCCAACGATCATTATCCTCAAGGGAAGTCCATTCCTTTTCCGGCAGATCGAGCACTTCATGGTTGGGCCAGCTTTTGGCCTCCTCAACGTCTACCTGCCTTCCTATCACCGCAATTTCATCCGTCGATGTCGAGGGAAGTACAGTGCAGGTGGAATTGTGGACGAGTATTGGTATGGCTCCCGCCAGCACATAGTACGTGTGCAGGCCCTCGACGGTGAGGTTGTAGGTGCGAGCATACTGCGTGAACGCACGGTTCGCCCGAACCGGGACGGTACTTCCGTCATCGACCCTCAAAGTCATTCCAGGCTTGAGGTCGCCCGCATCAATCCAGCGCCCCTCGGACGGAACCCAGAATGGATGCTCATGAGTGGCCGTGAGTTTTTCTCTTCCATTCTTCGTGGAAATTGTCAGCTCGTTAAAATATTTATCGCTATCGGTGACGATAAGACGAGTGACTGCCTTCGCTTCACTCTTCCCCGTCTCCGGGTCTGTCGCGAGGACCTTGTCGCCGACTCGAATGTCTTCGATGTTCTTGGTTGTGCTGTCCGCCATTTCGACATCGGTCCCGGCAAGGAAACACTTGCAGTGGATTCCCAATACCTCTGCAGCGCCCCCCTTTGCAACCCGCTCCGCGTCCTTCACTCCTTCCTTGAGTAGCTTCTTCCCAATTCCTCTGGCGAGGCCCATAATGCCGGTGAAGAACCCGGCTACCTGGACAACACCGTCGCCGGCGTCGTAGGCCTTATTGTCTTTCTTCAGGCCGTGTTCCTTGACGAGTTTGTCGTAATCGTCCCGGTTCGGGTGGCAGCCGCGGTCGGTCCAGCTGCACCACGGAGTGACAGCCATGTACGCAAGGTCCGCGGTATCGGCGAGGGCGGCGCCTGTACCGACGAGAATCCCTTGCCCGAAGTCTTTGAAGCTGCCCTGGGCCCGCGGGTCCGCGGGTTCAACGTTGCATCCGGGCTTGAAGGCCGGGTAGGTCGCGCTGCAGTCTGTTCCGCCGCCCCCGCCTGATCCGTAGTTGGCACTTCCCTGAGTGGTCATGCCGCCGGAGCTGGAGGACCCGCTGCCGCTGCTCACGTAGTTGATCACTGCGACGACGAAGAGGACGACGGCGATGATCAGCCCGATGATCGAGTCGAAGAACTTTCCGTCAGGGTCGGCGAAGCTGACGGGGTTGTTGCTGCTGTATGCGTAGCCGTTGACCTGTTGCGGGTCCTTGAGGTCCGCGACCGGGTCGACGCTGACGAATCTACCGGTGGCCGGGTCGTAGTCGCGGGCTCCCAGGTGTGTGAGGCCGGTGGGGTCTTGGGTGCCTCCGACGAAGCCCTTGTCACCGACCCAGGCCTCCGTTGCGCTTCCTCGCTCTTCCCCGAACGGCATGGTCTGTCGTCTGGTGAGGGCCTGTGTGGATGCCTCTATCTGGACGTTGCCCGTGCCGTTGTGGTCGCTGGTGATCCAGGTCAGGCTGGTCGGGGTTCGTACGGCGACCGTTTTGCCGGCGTGGCTGTAGTAGCGGGTTGCTGTGACGGTGCCGCTTGCCTTGTTCAGCCGGAGTTCGGTCTCGCCCAGGTACAGGGTGGTGCCGGTGGCATCGCGGCGGATGAGCCGGTTGCCGTCTGCGTCGTTGAGGAACGACGTTGTGGTCTTGTCGGCTGCCGTGACGGATGCGAGGTCGCCTTCAAGTCCCCAGTCGAGTTTCTGCGTCTGGTTGTTGAGGGTACGGGTCTGTGTGTTGCCCGCGCCGTCGTAGGTGTAGTTGCTGTCGTCGGTCTTCGTACCGGCGGCGTTCTTCGTTTCTGTTGAGGAGAGCGCGTGAGGGCGCGGCTGGTCGGCAGTCTTGTAGTTGTACGTGGTGGTGGCGGGTCCACCGGTGGCCAACTCGTCGGTGGCGGTCTTGCGGTTACCCGCAGCGTCGTAGGTGAAGGACTGCCAGTACGGGGTTGACCCGCCGACCTGGTCCTTGGTGGGAGGCGTGGTTGTGCAGTCTGCGGTGGCGGTCCAGGCGGTCTTCAGGCGACGGTATCCGTCGTAGATGAAGCACTGTTTGTCGCCCGGTGAGGTGGCGCTTTCGTCGACCTCGATGGGGTTGCCGGCCGGGTCGTAGCGGTAGTTGACGTCTGAGTCCGTACCCGTGCGGGTTTCGGACTTGACGGTCTGCCGGGCCAGGCGCTTGGTGCCGTCCTCGTACGAAGTATCGATATCGGTCCAATTGGCGGTCGAGGAGACGCCGAGAGTGGTACGGATCTGTTCACCGGCAGGCAGGTAGTCGGTGTTCCGGACGATATCTGTCAGGCCGCTGAGAGTGTCCGGGAGACGCTGGTCGGTGTACCCGTAGTTCAGTGCTTCTGCGGCGAGTCCGCCCATGGCGGGGATGGTGCGCTTTTGCAGGGTGCCGTCAAGGTTGTAGGCGTTGCTGATGGTCCAGGTGCCGGTCCCGGCGAGGGCGCCTTCGGACTTGCTGACCGTGTACTGCTCCTTGAGGACCCGGTAGAGCGAGTCGTAGGCCGCGGCGGTGCTGGCATAGACCTGGCCGCTCTTTCCTCCGACGTAGCGGATGGAGGAGGTCGGGTGGCCGATGGCTACCGTGTCGTAGGTCCAGCGGGCCAGGTACTTGGTGTCGTCGATGACGGGCTTGCCGTCGACGAGGGGGATACGGCCGTCGAGCTCGCCGGTGCGGCGGCCGATCAGGTCGTAGGTGTAGGCGAGGGTGTTGGCTTTGCGTCCGTCGGTGGTGGCGACGATCTGGTCGACGTCGTTGTATTCGGTTGTGCTGGTTCCCGAGTCCGGGTCGCTGCTGCTGATCTTGCGGCCCAGGAAGTCGTATCCGTAGGTCCAGGTGTTGGCGTTGGTGTCGCTGTCCTTGACGCTGGTCAGCCGGTCGGCGTGGTCGTAGCCGTAGGTCAGTTTCGTGTAGTTGGTGCTGGCCGTGTTGCCGTCGTATTGGAGCTTCTCCACCGTCCGACCGCGGGCGTCGGCCTTCTCCAGGATTGCCGAGGCTCCTGTGGGGGGCTCGACCAGGGTGGTGTCTCCGTTGTAGGTGGTTTTGGTCCGTGAAAATTCCTTGCCGTTGGTGAGGGTCTTCTCGATGGTGGGACGGCCCGCCCCGTCAAAGACCGTCTCTGTCCCCGCTGGTGCGGCATTCTTGAGTGTTGCCAGTACACCCGAGGGCGCTGTGGTGTCGATGTAGTCCGCTGCGGTCTCGACTTCCAGGCCTCGCGTGTCGTACTTCTTCTCGGTGATGACGCGGCCGCCGCCGACAGCGGCAGGGCTCTGGGACTGGCGTGGCCGCAGGAGCGCGTCGTAGATCGCGTAGCTGGTCTGGTAAGTAGTGCCGTCGTTGTTGAGCGACTTGGTGGCAACCCACGAGGCGGTCGTGCTCTGGACCTTGTATTCGAACCTCTGGCTCGGTGTCTGCGTGGTGCGGTTGCGGTCGGCGAACCAGACGTCGGTCAGTCGGCCCAGTCCGTCGTAGGCCATTTCGGTGCGGTGGAGGTTGGGGTCGATGCTGGCGGCGTTCAGGCCCCAGTCCGGAATGATCTCGGTTGTTACCGTGTGGTCGAGGGCGTTCTTCTCCACCTGCTTGGTGAGC
Source organism: Streptomyces sp. YIM S03343 (assembly GCF_054729195.1). Taxonomy (NCBI): domain Bacteria; kingdom Bacillati; phylum Actinomycetota; class Actinomycetes; order Kitasatosporales; family Streptomycetaceae; genus Streptomyces; species Streptomyces sp. YIM S03343. The sequence continues at coordinate 1,542,099 of NZ_JBPUKX010000001.1, read as the reverse complement.
GGTCCCCCGGCTGCTGGGGTGTATTCCGCATGTTTGGTGCGGGTGTGGTTGGTGTCCCAGGAGTCCGTGGGGCGGCCCAGATCGTCGTAGGCGAACGTGGCTACGGTCTGCAGCTTGGGGGTGCTGTCAGTGTTGTACCCGGTCACGCGCTCGATGGTGCTGATTTCGCCCTGGGTAGGTGCCTTGCCCCAGAGCTGGCCGTCGTAGGAGGTCCGAACGTCGGAGATGGCGTCGGTGGTCTTCGGGTCGCCGGTGCGTTTGGGGGTTTCGGTGCAGCCGACCGAGACCTTCTCCACCTTCTTGGGCAGGGAGAGGATCCATGCGCTGGTGTTGGTGGCGTACTCGGTGAGGGTGCAGTCCTTGAGGCCGGCTGCGTCCGTCTCGGCCGTCAGTGCCAGGCCGCTGGTGGTGTCGTACGTCGTGGTGTTCTTCGACGTCAGCTCCCCGCCGTCCGCGATGGCTGTGCGCGTGACGGTGCTGGCGGTGCGCACCATGTAGGCGTTGACTGTGCCATAGGAGTGCGTTTCGGCGGCGGTGGTCTGTGACCAGGGGGTGGTGATGTTGCCGGATATTTCGGCGCCGTCTGTGCCGTTGTAGGTGATCTGCTCGCGCTGCTGGCCGGCGAATTGCTCGGAGTCGGTCTTGACCGTGCCCTTTGAGTCGGTGACGGTCTCCTTGCGGGTGCTGCCGTCGGACTGCTTGTCGCCGTCCATGCCCCGGTAGTAGAGGACAGTGCTCTTGGACCGGATTCCGGCGGCTTCGCCGGTGGTGGTGGTGACCTTCTGGTAGCCGCGCCAGATGCCCCAGGTGCGGTATTTCGCCGGGGTGATGGGCGATTCGTCGTCGTAGGCCCACGCGCCCCCGCCGCTGTAGGTATAGTCCGTCTCCTTGAGCGGCGAGCCGCCGGTCGGGTCAGATTCGGTGACCTGAGTGACGACGTACTTGTGGAACCAGTCGGTGCGTGGTTTGGGGTCGGTGCCCGGAGTCGGGTTGGACGGCGGAATCCATTTCACCGGGTAGCAGCGTTTGGTGTTGTCATCCAGCTTGGCGGGGATGTTGGTGTCAGCGATGCAGTCCTCGCCGGAGTAGTTGACCGTCAGGACCGAGCCGGTCTCCGACGTCACCCTGCGCACGCGCCACTTGATGTAGGGCGCGACATCGTCGCCGATCTTGTCGACCCGGTTGTTGAGCTGGATACCGGTGAAGGTGACCGGGTTCATCTGGATATCTGTGCCGACCAGGCCGGTGTGTTGAATGGACTTCAGCCACAGTCCCGCGTTCGAGCCGTCACCTGGGTCAGGGAACGACTGCTCCAGGTGCCAGTTGTTGACATCGCGGTAGTCGGTGTCCGCACCGGCGCCGGTGCCCTTGTAGACCTGGGTGGTCACGTCGGTGAGGCGCTTGCGGGAGAAGAAGGATGGTGCGGGCTGGTCAGTGCAAGGACTGTCGGCCTTGCAGATCTGGTCGAAGGGCACGTCGGGCCAGGCGTTGCGGTTGCTGGACGTCAGGGAGGCGCAGGTCTCGCCTCCGGTGACGGGGATACAGCGCTCGGCGGTGGTGAAGTTCACGCGCGCGGCAGGCGGGGTGGCGAAGACCGTGTCCTTGGCGGCGTCGTAGCGCTGACCGTAGTCGATGCGCTTGAGGTGGCCGCCAGCGGTGTAAGCGGTGCCTTTGCCGGTGGTGCCGTTCTTGGCGTAGGAGTTGCTCTCCTTGTCGTACCAGTAGGTCATGACGTTGCCGTGCGGGTCCACGACGTAGTCGAGGTTCCACCGCCAGGCCTGGGTCTTGGCGCGGTCGGCGAAGGCGCTGCCGCTGGAGTAGCCGGGTTCGCCGGTGTCGTCGCCGAAGACCGGTACGGTCCATACCGAGTTGGTTTCGTCCATGCTGGCGGTCCAACCGGGCAGCCGGTTCTTCCCGAAGACGTACTGGGTGCCGTCGGTCGACGTCACCGTCCAGGTCTCGCCGTCGTTGTCACCGTTGGTGGCGCCGGTGCTGTGGACGACGCGCTCGCCGTCGTCGCTCTTGGGCCGCCACTGCTTCTTGGTCTCGTTCCAGACCAGCGGGGTGGACTTGCCGTTGAGGACGAGCGAGGCGTTGTCCTCCTTCCAGCACTGGTCGTACTTCTTGTCCTGGCCGTCGTCCTCGCAGCTGCCGTAGGCCCGCTCCACGTAGGAAACCGGAAGGTCGAAGCCATCACCGATCCACGAGGGCTGGGCGCTGGTGGAGGATGTGTGGCCGTCCACGCTCTGCGCCGAGTAGCCGAAGGACAGGTTCGGGGACGGGCCCGCCGGAGTCGGCGGGACATCCAGGGGATAACTCCAGGTGAAATCGCCGTTGGAGCCGCCGGCACTCCAGGTGGAGGAGACCTCCAGCGGGGTCGCCCCGTAGGTGCCCTGGTCGGAGGCTGTCCCGGCAGAGAGCGCGAGGACGACAGGTGCGGACTGTGCGCTTTTGGCCTGCGGAGTGGTGACCTGGGCGGTCACGGTGTTCTTCTCGGTGTTGTTGGAGGACGGCACCGGTGTAGTGGTGCGGCACGCGGGCCTGTCCGGGGTGGTCAGCGCGCAAGCCGGCAGTTGCACCATCCGCAGCCGGGAGGACCAGTTGCCGCTGTAGGCGTTCGCGAAGCCGCTGTAGTCGATGGTTGCGTCCACACCGGCGGGCGCGGCCTCGCCGTCGGCGCGGCTGATCGTGAGAACCAGACCGTCGATGCCGAGTTTGCTCGCTGCCGCCCGGTCCAGAACCTTCACCTGGGCCTGGTCCGGAGCTGGCTTCGAATCCACGGTGGCGCGTGAGGTCTTCGTTGCCGTGAGGAGTTTCGGTTGAGCCAGAGTGATCGGCAGACCAGTGGCCTTGACCTGCCGCTTCGGGGAATCGGGTACGTCGACGGTCACGGCAGTGGCATCAGGCCACTTTGGTGCGCGGGCTGCCTTGGCGCGAGTCCGCTGGGCCGCATTGATTGTGGGATCGCTGAGTCTCGGAGTCTTGGCCTTGAAAGGCTCGGCGCTGCCGAACTTGGCCCTCTGTAATGCGGCGTGCTCGCGGTCTTTCGCCTGTACAGGCGTGGCGCTGAGCAGGCCCGCGACGACAGCTGCCGACAGAGGCAAGGTGATTGCCACCAGTCTGCGGCGGCTCGCCCTGTGCCATGCCCACCTCGACAGCACTGATCTATGCCCGTTCACTGGGTTCTCCGCATCAAGAATCTCGGGGTGTGCCGGGCCGACGCCCGGCACACTGCCGTACGTTCGTTGTTGGTGAGTGGTGGGGCGCCGTTGCGGCGCGTGCTCAGCCGATGTCGATCGGAGGCTCATCCACGGTGGCGAGCTGACTGATCTCGGCATCGGACAGGACACCCGCGTAGACCTGAAGGTCGTCGACCTGCCCGAGCAGGGGATTGCCCATCGCCCCGTTGTCGTGCCGCCGCGAGCGGCCAGTCATCAATGGCTGGTCGGACTGGAAGATGGTGTCCACCAGCACACCGTCCTCAGCGCCCTGGCGCTCACCCGCAAGGTAAAGCTTGATCGACTGGTTGGCCGAGTCGTACACACCTGCCACGTGGATCCAGTTGCCGGGCGGGTTGACCTCATCTGAAGTAATGGTCGCGGCAGGGCCGTTGAGAACATCCGTCTCATAGACGCCGAAGTTCCAGTCGCCGACCTGCTCGCCGGTCTCCTGCCGGTACCACAGGCGAAATGCGTTGCGCTGTGCTCCGGGGTGGGAGAAGACAGTGGGGGAGTAGGCCGACGCGGTGTTCTCCAACTGTTCGCTGTTCAGGTTCACCCAGCCGGCCACCGTGAAGCTGCCGGATTCATCGAGCGCCACCGCGGAGGTCGCGTAGCTGGTCGCCTCGGCGTTCATGCTCAGGACGTTGCCGTGCGCCGGGTCCTCGGCAGCGGTAAAGGACGCGCCGGGCTGAAGCTGAAGATCGTTACCGCGGTTCGAGCCGTCCTTGGCGGTGCTGCCGGTGGACTCGTCCATGGCCCACTTCGCCAGCAGCGCCGCCTGCGTGTGACCGGTGTCCGGATTCTCCATGTTCGCCTGCGCCCACAGTTCATCCGGGAACACGACACGGTTCCATGCCTGCACCTGGTCAAGGTCGCCGAAGAAGTAGCTGGAAGGACCGCGCATTCCTCGGAACCGGCCGACCTCGAACGCCCCGTTGGACGCCCAGGGAGTGGTGTAGGCGGTGGTCGCTTCCAGCCGTCCGTTGATGTAGAGCTTCAACTGCTCGGCGTCACGGTCGTACACCGCCAGCAGGTGAGTCCATGCACCGATCACTCCAGGGCGCGTGGACTGGGCTCTCACGATGGCGGGGGTGTCGGTCGTGACGTCCGCCCCGTACCGATTGAAGATCCACCGGTCGGCTGCCGAGGAGTAGTACAGCTGGAAGGCGCCGACCTTGGAACCGTTCTGAGTTGCGACCGTGGCCGTGGCATCCCGGCGATCCAGCTTGGCCCACGCGGAGACCGAGAAGCTGCTGGCGGTGTCCACCACTGGTCCCGACGTCGCAGCGGACGTGGTGCCATCAGCGTGCAGACCCGAGCCAAGACGGGCTTGAGCGGCCCAGGACGCCTTGGTCAGCGTCATGCTGTTACTGCTGCCCACTGCGTTCGCTGCGGCGTTTCCGGTGTTCTCGTCGAACTTCCAGACGCCGATCGGGTCCGCGGCCCTGGCCACGTTGAACAGGTAGTCATTGGACAAACTGGGGTTGCCGACCGCGTCGAAGGTCTGAACGCGCAGCGTGTTTGATCCCCGCTTGGTCGGCGCGACCTTCCGCTCGTAGGTGGGTGTGTTGGCCGTGAACTTCTTGCTCTCCAACAGCACGCCGTTGAGCCAGAGGTCGTAGCGGCGCACGTCCGACGCACCAGAGTTGATCTTGAAGGTGCCGGTCATGCCGACGCTGCCCGTTTCGGGGGAAGCGCCGCACGTCGTGCCCGCACAAGCGGGATACTCCACCGAGCTGACGGTCGGCTTGGGCGGAGCGGTCGCGTCGACTTTGAAGTAGCAGTTGCTCGACCACGGGCCGGTCAGGTAATGCCAGCCGCTGAAGTCGTAGCGGTATTCCGTGCGCGCGCGGAAATGATACGTGTGTGTACTGGTCAGGGTGGGGGTCGGTGTGGAGCCAGCTGTACCGCTGCCTGTCCAAGCGCTGGGCTGGGTCACGGTGAGCTTGGTGCTGCCGTCATACAACTCGAAGTTCGGACGCAGAATGCTGCTTCCGCCATCTCCGCCGCCGGGGGTTGCACTCATGCGCGGCGTGGTGTCCCCGATCACCGCGGGGCTGGTCGAGGACGAGCACGAGGTAACCGGGTCCGACAACTTCACTGAAGAAGGAGCATTGGTCGGAGGAGTCACGTAGGTGATCGAAAGGCGGGGCTTACGTGACGTGGTGGCGGCGTCGTCCGTGGGAGACATGAACTGCTTCCACGCGATCGGGTCGCTCTCGCTGGCCTGCAGGCCAAGCGTCGTCGTCGTCGACTTCGCGTGAGCGGTGAAGGCAACGGCCGTTGTGGCATCGAACTCGACGTCACCGTCGGGGCAACTGCTGGAGTAGCCCTTGGCTGCCGACACCGTGTCGACCGGCGAGCCCCAGGACACCTTCGAGTTCCACGTCGTACTCGAGGAGATCGTACTCGTCCGGTAGAGGCTGATGTCCTTCTTCGTACAGTTCGCCGACCAGATCTCGTAGGCGGTGAAGGACGCGCGGAGGATGCTCTTGCCGGCAACCCGGCGGGTGTCGAACTGGAAGAGTGACTTGGCCTTTTTGTTGTCGACGTAGGCGTCATAGCCGACGCCTAGTGCGTGTGATGTTTTCCAGAACGACGTGCCCGACAAGTTGGACCACAGTTCCGTCCAGCCGGTCAGGGTCGCGCTGACCGACGGCGGGTCGACGACAACCGGGTAGGCGGTGTCGGCCGCAGTGAGGAACTTCTGGTCCGGAGTAACCGTCAGGACGCCCTCCGTGACATCGATGTCCGCTACCGCTGTCCGGGAGGTCGGGTCCGGGGCTACAGGATTGTCTGAATCACTTGAACTGGCCGCCGCGCTACGGATAGGGGAATTCCCAGCCAGCGCCTTGCCGGAGTCCCACATAAGGGCGGCACTGCTGGTGAACACAGCGTGCCCGCCTCCGTCGACCAGGGAAACGCTGCCGGAGTCCGATGTCTTGACAGACAGTCCTGTGGTCCTGACGGGGAAGCGGATCGACTTCAGCGCCGGATCCGCGGCCGCCGCGCGCGTGTGCAGCACCAGGTTCTGGGTGAACCCGTCCGGGCGAACCTGGACCACCAGGTCAACATCCGGACGCACAGATTCATAGGTTGCCATCGACCCGGATAACTTCGGTGCGGGCAGCGCCCATGGCGACCCGAGTTCGTAGGTCTTGCCGTCACGAGTGATCTTCACAAGCGGCGCCTGCTCACCACCGCCTGACAGAGCGACATCCTGCGCCGCCTTCGGAACGAGCAGCCCGTTATCGCGCTTGACCAAGGTCGTATCGATCGGCTGCCAGCCGTCGCCCTTGCGGACCCGCTCAGGCACTGGCGAGGACTCCAATGTGAAGGTGCCATCAGCGTTCGCGAAGACCTGATTCGACTCGTTCGTCAGGCTCCCCACCGCAACCCGAGCCCCCGATGAGACGGCCTTCGTTGAAGCCACTTCCTCTGCTGTCTTCTGAGGAAGAGCATCGTCCTCCCAGAAAACCTTGCCGTGCCCTGCCTCATCCGCAGGCGTGCTGGATGCGACTTCGCGCGCCTCGGCCTCCCCTTCGACCGCGACTGCCGTCGCTCCGCTCGAGAGAACTTCTGCGGATAAACCGGCAAGTGCTAACAGTGCTATGCCTGTTGACGCCGCCCCGTGCGCCACTCCCCAGCGACGCCTGCTTCTGCTCACTGCACAACGCCCACAATCTGAAAATTTCATGAAGATCGTTTCGCGCGACTTTACGTGTGCTTGACATTGAAATCGAGACCCTCAACTCGGCCCACAAGTGGATGTTTCGTGTGAAATGGTGCATCCTGAAATGTGAGGCCCGACACAAGCTGATATGCCAAAATCGCCAGCTCGCCAATAGGTGTGCCGGGGTCGGCCCCCCCAACTCCAGGGGAGTGCTTGGTGCGGACCTGGTTGTGCGCGGGTCGTGCTCTCGCTGTCCGGACGAGGAACGGCGCGGTCGTCAAAGCATGTTTCGCCTGGCACACGGATGTCGGTAACGACCCGACCACACAGTTCCCTGAGGCGCGCTGTTGCCGGGCGTTCAGGGTATCGACACCCGCTTCCGGCCTCCGTTCGGAGCGGGATTTCATGCGTGGGCCTACGATCTCGGCTCCGCTGCTGGTTGGCGCAGTGGTAGTTCCATCCGGAGCAGCGAGCCGTCTGGCGACTCGGACGCCACGGTGAGGGCGCCGCCGTGACCGTCGACAATGGCGCGCACGATGGCCAGGCCGAGGCCGGTGCCGGGGCGCCCCGATGAGGGCGGTCGACCGTCGGTGGCGTCGGCCAGCAAGGAGTTGTCGGACTTCGACCGGGCGAACCCGATGCCGGTGTCCTCCACGTCGACCACGGCACCGTCGCGGGTGGCCCGGCAGCGCAGGGTGATGGTGTCCCCCTGCGCGGTGAACTTCACAGCGTTCTCCACCAGGGCGTCGAGGGCGGACTCCAGGCGGGACTCGTCACCCTCGACCAGGATGGACGGCGCGTCCAGGAGCCAGTCCCGGTCCGAGGCGGGCCGCCACCGCTGGGCCGTTCGCCCCAGGAGCGAGCCGAGGTCGACGGGGCCCCACTCGAACTCGGTGGACTCGTAGGCGTCGGCCAGGACGAGGAGGCGTCCGGCGAGGCGGCTGAGCTTGTCCAGCTCGTCCACTACGACATCCAGGTCGTCCTTGCCCTGAGAGCCCGGCAGCTCGTTCTGGACCATCTCGGCGTAGCAGCGGGCCACCGTGATCGGCGTACGCATCTCGTGCGAGCAGGTGCGGACGAACAGTTCCTTGACCTCCTGTGCGCGGCGCTCCCGTTCGACCAGGCTTTGGGTCTCCGCTAGGGCGGCGGCCCGTCGGCGTACGTGCCAGACCATGGCGAGGAACACCAGCCCCATCAGCGGTACTTCGGCGAGCTCGTCCCAGCCGGCGTGGCCGCTCGCGACGAAATTGCCCAGTGTTGCTCCGGTGACCAGGGTGACCAACGTCAGTACGACGGCCGTACGACGCGCCGACCAGCCCTGGAAGCCGTAGACGATGGCCATGCTGATCCACGCCACATGGAACACCACGGTCTCCATGCCGGGTTCGACGAACAGCAGGAGCTGGCTGGACGCTGCGAAGAGCGCCCAGCCGGTGAAGACCAGACCTCGCTGCTCAGCCTTCATGAAACGCGTATCCCACATTGCGCACCGTCTCGATGACCGGCCTTGGCACCTTGCCGCGGATCCGACGTACCGTCACGTCCACCACATTGCTTCCGGGGTCGTCGGCATAGCCCCAGACGCTCGCGAGGAGCTCGTGCCGGCTGCACACCTGTCCCGCTCTCCGCATGAGATGGCCGAGCAGCATGAACTCCCGGTGTGACAAAGGCACTTCCTTCCCTCCAGCGCTCTCCCCGCCGACGCTGAGGACCTGCCGTTCGAGATCGAGGGTGATGTCCCCGACGCGCAGCCATCGCTGGGCCACGCCGGTGGACGGCGTACGGAGCCGGGTGCGGACACGTTCCACCAACTCCGCTGTCGCGAACGGCTTACTGAGGAAGTCGACGGCCCCGATCTGGAGGCAGCGGACCCGGGTCGCCACGTCCATCACGGCGGACAGGACGAGCACCCGCTGGTCGGGCCGTCGGTCGAAGGCGCGCTGCATCACCTCGAAACCGTCGAACCCTGGCAGCATGAGGTCGAGCACGATCAGATCGAACTCGCTCTCCCGCAGGCGGCGGACCGCGTCCGGACCGGACCCGGCACCGTCGACGACGTGACCGTCCGCTCCCAGCGTGCGGGTGAGGTAGGCGCGCAGCCGTGCCTCGTCCTCGACGACCAACAGCCGAGCCATGGTGGCCACTACCCTTCCCCCCGCCGCGTGTTGAACAGCGTCCCCTGAGTTGTCGTAGCTGTCATAGCTGTCATCTGCGGTTCTCCCCGGACCTTTGTAGGTGCCGCCCCCGGCGCTTCGCAGGTGATCTCGCAAAGGTGCCGCAAACGCCCCGGTTCAAGGCTTTACCGATGCCCGTCGTTGTGACGGTGTGCGAGGTGGCGTGCGCGCAGAGTGACGGACCCGGGTGGATTGGAGTCCCCGGCCTCGCGGCGTCGTCATGACAGCTTCATGAGAGGCCTGTCATCTTCGCTCCCGCACCCGGCGGCCCGCCGCACCTTTGTCACGCGGCCCCGTGGAACGCGCCACCGGTCGGCGGCAGCGGCTCGTCCCCTCGTTCCCGCTGCCGCCCGCCGGGCCGGGCGGGGCCGGACCCGCCCGCGACGGCGGGCGGGTCACAAGGGGAGGAGGAAGGCGTGTTCACGCGACAAGCAACGGGGTCGGGCTTCACGCGACAAGCACCAGGGCCGAGGGGGAAGCGAAGACGGCGTGTCGTCGCGCTCATCGGTGCCGGGGCGGTGGCGGCGGCCGTACTGGGCCTGCCACCCTCACCGGTGCAGCAGGCACAGGCGCAGGCGGCCGGGGCGGCCGGGACTGCCGCCGCCGACGGGCCGAGCGGCCCGACCGACGAGACCAAGGTCCCGCACTACTTCGGACCCTCGCCGAACTGGGCCAACAGCCCGCTGACCCTGTCGAAGGCCAAGGTGACCATCACCTCCACCGCGATGGCGGTCGGGAACAAACTGGCCGACCGGGCCTACGCGACCGACTACGCGACCCCGCCCGGCGAACTCGGGCCGGTGTTCGTCATCCTGGAAGGCTCTCCGCTGCCCAAGGGCACCCTCAAGAGCTTCCGGACCTGGAACCAGGTGAAAACAGGAGGGAGCCCCACAGCTTCCGAGGGCGGGCTCTTCCACGCCTACGTCCTGCGGCCGACGAGCACACCGAAGCAGTACACCGTCGTGGCCGACAGCGGGCAGAAGACGGTGCCCAAGGCCGCTTCCGCGAGCGGGGAGGTCGCCTCGTACGACGTCCCCGACGTCGCCGTCCAGGCCGGTGACGTCATCGGCTTCTACGGTCAGGGCATCCCGGTCGACACCGGTGTGTCCTCCGGCACCGACACCTTCATGTACCCGGCCGGCGTCGACAGCAGCACGAATCCGCCGACCAACGTGCCCCCGGCCGAGGGCGGGACGGTGACGGTCGGGTCGAGTGACTATCCGCTCTACGCGACCCAGGACCGGACGTACTCCTTCGGGGCACAGGTGGTACCGGCCGTCGGCGGGACCGGTGCCGAGGCCACCGCCACCGTGGACCCGCAGACCGGCGGCATCGCGAGTATCGACGTGACCGCGCCGGGCCACGGCTACACCGCCGGTGCGACCTCCGTCACCGTCGACGGCGGCACCACGGCGGCGACCGCCACGGCCACCGTCCAGTCGACCGGGGGCGTCGTCGGCCTCACCGTCGGCGCGGGAGGCAGCGGGTACGGCGGTTTCGCGGTCGACATCACCGGCGGTGGCGGCAGCGGTGCCGCGGCGACGGCCTCCGGCGGGGTGGACGCCGTGAACGTCACGGACGGCGGGTCCGGGTACACCATGCCGACGGTGGACTTCGACCTTCCCGACGCCCCCGACGGCACCGTGGCCAAGGGGCATGTCGAGCCGGGAGACCTGGCCGCCGACGGCAGCGTCACCAAGGTGACCCTGGACGACCCCGGCAGCGGCTACAGCAGCTCGCCCGGCGTCACGGTCCGCAACGGAACCCTGGCCGACCCGATTCCCGGCGCCACTCCGGCGACCGCCTCCAGCCGACTGAAACTGCTGGCGCTCACCGTCGACGCGATCGGCTCCGGCTACACCTCGACGCCCGATGTCACCGTCACGGACCCGTCGGGGAAGGGAGGTTCCGGCGCCACTGCGAGCGCCGACACGAGCGTCGGCGCGATCAGCGCCGTCAAGGTCACCGACCCGGGCGCCGGGTATCTCACCGCCGGGATGAAGAAGTTCCAGGACCAGCTGCCGACGACCTGCGATCCCGGATCGGACGGGACCGGGTGTCCCGACGTCCCGCAGCTCAAGGATCCGTCGACGAAGCCTTCGGAGAAGTTCATCCCCCAGGCGGTGCCCGAGTCCGTCACCACCAGCGGCAAGCCCGCCGACGAATACGTCATCGGCCTCGTCCAGTACCGCACCCGTTTCTCCTCCGACCTGCCGCCGACCCTGGTGCGGGGCTACGTCCAGCTCTCCACGGATGCCGTGCCCGGACGGAAGGTGCCGCTGTACAACGAGCTGATGGACGGCACCCGGCAGCAACTGCCGTACACGGGTGTGACCTCACCGCAGTGGATGGGTCCGCTCATCGCCGCGACCAAGGACCGGCCGGTGCGGATCGTGTTCCGCAATCTGCTGCCGAAGGGCGCCGACGGAGATCTGTTCCTGCCGGTCGACAGCACCGGGATGGGTTCCGGCATGGGCCCGATGACGATGCCCGCGCCGAAGAACGACGCCTCCGTCACCGACGGGGTGCGCAACCCCGCGTGCACGAACGACAAGACCAATTGCTTCAAGGACAACCGGGCCACGCTGCATCTGCACGGCGGCATCACACCGTGGATCAGCGACGGCACCCCGCACCAGTGGATCACCCCGGCCGGTGAGAACACGGACTGGCCGCAGGGCGTCGGTGTGCAGAACGTGCCGGACATGGTGGACGGCACCGGGTCGGCCCTCTGCGCCGCCAAGGACGACGGCTGCTCGACGTTCTACTACACCAATCAGCAGAGCGCGCGCCTGATGTTCTACCACGACCACTCCTACGGCATCACCCGGCTGAACGTGTACGCCGGTGAGGCCGCCGGCTACACCATCACCGACGACACCGAGAAGGCCCTGGTAGCCAACGGCACCATCCCCGGCGCGAGTTCGACCCTCCCGCTGCTCGTCCAGGACCGTACCTTCGTGCCGGACGACGCGCAGCTCAAGGAGCAGAAGGACGCCAACGGCAAGACGGTGTCGTACGGCCAGGACCCCACCTGGAACACCAAACGCTGGGGCACCAAGGGCAGTTTCTGGTACCACCACGTCTACATGCCCGCGCAGAACCCGGGCGATCCGTCGGGCATGAGCTCGTACGGGCGCTGGATGTACGGGCCCTGGTTCTGGCCACCGGCCGGCGAGACCAAGTACGGGCCGATCGCGAACCCGTACTACGACCCGAAGTGCAAGCTGGACGACAAGTCGACCTGGCAGTACCAGACCGCGCCCTACTGCGAGCCGGAGCAGATCCCCGGTACGCCGAACATCTCCATGGGCATGGAGCAGTTCAACGACACGCCCATCGTCAACGGGGTCGCCTACCCGAAGGTGACGCTTCAGCCGAAGACCTACCGGATGCGGCTGCTCAACGGCGCCAACGACCGGTTCTTCAACTTCCAGTGGTACACCGCCGATCCGAAACAGGGCGACGGTACGACCGAGGTGGCGCTGAAACCGAGCGAACTGGAGGCCGCGCAGACCGACCCCAATGTGTCGCCCACCCCGGTGGACGCCGGCAACAACGCCGCCGGACCGGACTGGGTCCAGATCGCCAACGAGGGCGGCTTCCTGCCCGCCCCGGCCGTCATCGACGGCCAGCAGCCGACGACCTGGATCACCGACCCGACCCGCTTCGACGTCGGCAACGTGGACAAGCACTCGCTGGCCCTCGCACCGGCCGAACGGGCCGACGTCCTGGTGGACTTCTCGAAGTTCGCCGGCAAGACACTCATCCTCTACAACGACGCGCCCGCCGCCTACCCGGCGCGCATCGCGTCGTACGACTACTACACCGGCGCACCCGACCTCAGCCCGGTCGGCGCACCGAAGATCCTGCCGGGGTACGGCCCCAACACCCGCACCGTGATGCAGGTGACCGTCGCGGACACCACCCCGGCTCCCGCGTTCAACCTCGCCAAACTCCAATCCGCCTTCAAGCACCACGCGGACGGTTCCGGCGTCTTCGAGTCCGGGCAGAACCCGGTGATCGTCGGCCAGTCGGCCTACAACTCGGCCTACGGTACGAGCTTCGCCGCCAGCAGCAACTGCAATGTCACCAACACCACCGTGAACACCTGCGACGGCCTGGTCCGCGTCAACGACACCTCGAAGTTCAGCTTCAACACGCTCAAGTCACCGGCCGCCAAGTCGACGATGCCGCTCCAACCCAAGGCCATCCATGACGAGATGAACGCGACGACGTTCGACGACTTCGGCCGGATGCAGGCCACCCTGGGCGTGGAGGCGCAACCACCCACACCGGGTGCTCAGAACGCCACGTTGTACCCGTACGTCAACCCGCAGACCGAACTGATCGACGGCACCGATCTCCCCAAGGGAGATGTGAAGGTGACGCCCATCGGATCCACTGCGGACGGGACACAGATCTGGCGGTTCACCCACAACGGGGTGGACACCCACCCGATCCACTTCCATCTCTACGACGTCCAGCTCCTCAACCGGGTGACCTGGGACAACATCGTCATCAAACCGGACGCCAACGAACTGGGCTGGAAGGACACGGTGAGGATGAGCCCACTGGAGGACACGATTGTCGCGCTGCGGCCGGTCGTGCCGACAACGCCCTTCGAAGTGCCGAACTCCGTACGCCTGTTGAACCCGGCGATGCCATCGGGCGACACGTCGATGTTCAACAACGTCGACCCGCAGGGCAATCCGACGGCGGCCGTCACCAACAAACTCGTGAACTTCGGCTGGGAGTACGTCATCCACTGTCACATCCTCAGCCACGAGGAGATGGACATGATGCGCCCGGAGTCGCTGGCACTGCCACCGTTGAAGGCGAGCGGACTCACGACCACGGTCGTCGGCAACGGCTCCAACGCCCGGATCCGACTCCAATGGCAGGACAACTCGATCACCGAGACGTCCTTCGCCGTCCAGCGCTCGACGGACGGCGGCACGACATGGGACGACGTCGGCACGGTCGACTCACCCCTGGACCAGCCGAACACCCATGAGACCCGCACTTTCACCGACCCGACGGCATCTCCGGACACGTCGTACGTCTATCGGATCGCGGCGCTCAACACGGTCGGTTACGGCGCGGAGTTCCCGAGCCTGACGGTGAAGTCCGTCTCGGATCAGCTCCAGTTCACCGCGGCACCCCGCGGGGCGGCGAAGCAGAAGGGTGCAGGTCGCCGCTGAACGAAGAGGCCGACAGGACAAGGGCCCCGGTGCGGCGGTGTCGCCGTACCGGGGCCCCACGGTGTCCGTGGCACGTGGGGGCCAAGGCGGTGGTGCCGCACGTGTCGGTCCGAGAACTTCGGTCTCAGTAAGTCCGGTTGGCGTCATTGACATGTCCTGAGCGCACACGCTTCACTCGAAAGTCGTGCGTGGCAACGTTGTCAGGCCGTGGGAGCGACCGGAAACTGTTGCCTGTCGTCGGCGCTGCGGGGCTTTCCGGCGCGCCGGTACCCGATGTGCGAAGCGTGAAACTGCTGCGAAGCGTGAACTGCTGCGGAGGCAACCGATGGTGAGAACCCGACGTTTAGCTGTGCCACGTGACCGGAAGAGATTCCGCGGACGCCTGGCCGTGGTCGCCGTCCTGGGCATGGCGGCCCTCCCGCTTCCGGCGGCCGGGAGCGCCCATGCCGCGAGCACCGCGACGCCGGCCTTCGTGAAGGACCCCGCGGCCCTCGTCAACCCGCTCATCGGCACCTCGGGTGCGGTGGACACCTTCCCCGGCCCCGACATGCCGGCCGGCATGGTGCAATGGGGTCCCGACACGACGCCGCACCGCGCCGAAGGCGGCGGCTACGAGTACAAAGACAAGAAGATCTCCGGCTTCAGCCTCACCCACGTCTCGGGCCCCGGCTGCTCCGTGGCGGGCGACCTGCCCATCCTGCCCGTGACCGGCGCGCTGTCGGGCAACCTCGGCAACGCGTCGGTCGACTTCAGCCATGACGACGAGCAGGCCGGTACCGGGTACTACAAGGTCACCGACGCCGACGGGGTCAAAACCGAGCTGACCGACACCACCCGTGCCGGTCTGGGCACCTTCACCTTCCCCGCCGGCCGGCAGGCGAACCTGCTGTTCAAGCTCAGCGGGGGCGCCACGCAGGTGGACGGAACCCGAGTCCAGGTGGTGAACGACAAGGAGATCAGGGGCGCGATCGACAGCGGTCACTTCTGCGGTGCGAGCAACAGGTACACGCTGCACTTCGACATCAAGTTCGACCGGCCGTTCACCGCGAGCGGCACCTGGGTCGGCAGCACCGTCAATCCGGGCGCGACGTCACTGAAGGCGGGCAAGGTCCGGCAGACCCCGCGGGCGACCGAGCCGACCCCGCTGAGGGAAAGGCACTTCACCGTCCCGGCGACACCGTCCCCGACGATCCACGGGAGCGGTGACAAGGCCGCCCAGCCCCCCACGACCGGGGCGAACGGCATGTACCTGACCTTCGACACCTCCTCCGACGCGACGGTCAGCGCGAAGGCCGGCATCTCGTACACGAGTGACGCGGGCGCGGCGGACAACCTCGCCACCGAGATCAAGAAGTGGGACCTGAACGCCGTCGAGCAGGCCAATCACCGTGCCTGGAACGCGGTGCTGAACAAGATCCGGATCGGCGGCGGATCTTCGGACCAGCAGGTGCAGTTCTACACCGCGCTCTACCACGCGCTGTTGCACCCGAATGTCTTCTCGGACGACAACGGCCGGTACATGGGGATGGACAACCAGGTCCACAAGCTGACCCGGGGACAGAAGGCCCAGTACGCCAACTACTCCGGCTGGGACACCTATCGCTCCCAGACACAGCTGATGGCGATGGTCGAGCCCGAGGTCGCCGACGACGTCGTCACCTCGATGCTCAACGGCTACGACCAGACGGGTCTGCTGCCCAAGTGGGCCTCGAACAACGGCGAGAGCTATGTGATGGTCGGGGACCCGGCCGCCGGCATCATCGCCGGCGCGTACGCCTTCGGCGCGACGGGCTTCGACACGCACAAGGCGCTCGCCGCTCTGCAGCACGAGGCCACCGTCCCGAACAACGACCGCCCCGGCGAGCCGGTGCGGGACGCGAAGGGCTATCTCCCGCTCGACGGGGACAGCTACGGTTGCTGCAACTTCTACGGCCCGGTCTCCACGCAACTGGAGTACGACTCCGCCGATTACGCCCTCGCCGCCTTCGCGAAGTCGCTGGGCAAGCAGGCCGTCTACGAGAAGTTCGCCACCCGCGCCCAGGACTGGATGAACGTCTTCAACCCGCAGACCGGCTACATGCAGGGCAAGAACAAGGACGGCCGTTTCGCGGGCGGCTTCACCCCCGGCACCTCCAGCGGCTTCGTGGAGGGCTCGTCGGCCCAGTACACGCCGATGGTCCCGTTCAACCTGAAGCAACTCATCCAGGCACGCGGCGGTGCCAAGACGTACTCGTCCTTCCTGGACAGCCTCCTCGACAACATCACCGCCCCCGGCAACACCGACGCCGACCTGAGCAACGAGCCCAGCGTGGAGATCCCCTGGGAGTACGACTACACGGGTCAGCCGTGGAAGACCCAGGCGGCCGTCCGCGAGGCCCAGCAGGACCTCTACTTCAACGCTCCGGTCGGCTCGTTCGGCAACGACGACCTCGGCGCGATGAGTTCCTGGTACGTCTGGTCCGAACTTGGCATGTACCCGGAGACCCCGGGCACCGACACCCTGGTGCTCGGCAGCCCGGTGTTCCCGGTGGCCCAGGTGACCTTCGCAGGCGGAAAGGCGGTGCGGATCAACGCGCCGCAGGCCGCACCCGACGCGCCGTACGTGCAGTCGCTCGATGTCAAGGGCAAGGCGTGGAACACCTCCTGGCTGACGTATCGGCAGTTCAAGGGCGCGGGCACGATCCACTTCACGCTCGGCACCCGGCCCGACACCTCCTGGGCGTCCGGCCCCTCGGCGGTGCCGCCGTCGGACACCACGGGCGGCGGACGGGTGCTGGCCGCGACCGGACCCTCCAGCGACGGCCTGGTGCTCCAGCCCGGCACGTCGGGTGACGGCACCCTCGACCTCACCAACCTCGGCAGCAAGGCCGTCACGGCCGACTGGACGGCGACGGCGCCCTCCGGCGTCACCCTGGACACGGCGTCGGGCTCGCTGACGGTGCCCGCCTCGGGCAGTGCCGAGGCGAAGGTCCATGTGACGGCGGGCACGGACGAGGGGACGTTCCCGGTCACCTTCGCACTGACCGACCACAGCACCGGTGCGGCGCTGAGCGCGGCGACCCTCCGGGTGGCCGTGGCCAAGGCCGGCGCGCTGTGGCCGTACGACACCAACGAGGGCGTCTACCCCGACGGCACCAGCTTCTCGGGCGGCTTCGACAACGGCGGCTGGGCCCTCTCGCAGAACGCGCTGTCGGCGGCGGGCGTCACGAACGGCTCCGTCCTCACAGTCGACGGGATCTCCTACAACTGGCCGACGGTGACGTCCGGCCGGCCGGACAACCTGGAGATGGCCGGCCAGACCATCCTTATGCCGGCCGGCACGTCGGGCGTCACGCTGGGCCTGCTGGGCGCGGCGGCCAACGCGCCGACCGACGGCAGCGGGGTCTCGGGCACGGTGACCGTCACCTACACCGACGGCACCACCTCGGAGGCGACCATCGGCTTCTCGGACTGGACGCTCAACGGCGGGTCCAGCAAGCCGCTCGCGGGGGACACGACGGCCGTGACCACGGCCTACCGGAACACCGGGAGAGGGGGCCGGGACGACGTCAAGACATACGTCTTCGCGACCAAGGTCCCGCTGGACCCGTCGAAGCAGGTGGCGTCGATCACGCTGCCGGTGACGGGCTCGACGGGCACCGACCACCTGTTCGCCTACGGTTTCGGTCACCAATAAGCACTGGGGGGCCGGCTTTTCCGCGCGCGAGCCCGGGAACCGGCCCCCGCCCGGATGCGCACCGGCGCCGGTGCGGCGACGGCCCGTTCGTGTTCATGGACTCCGTCTGGACGGCTGCTGCCGAGATGCCGCGGCCGATGCCGCCGTGAGCCTGTCCACGGCCGTCGCGACCGCCTCGGGGCTGGAGATCATCGTCAGGTGCCGGGCGCCCGGGATCAGTGTCGCAGGGGGTGCGCCGATACGCCGGGCGGTCTCCTGCGGTGTCTGCCGGGTGAATACGTCGTCCTGGGCGCCGAACACCACCGACTTGGGCAGCCGCACACCGGCGAGCCGAGCCACCTGGTCCGCGGGAAGACCCGGCACACCCGCGGCCAGCATGCTCCAGAGCGCGTTCTCCGCGCCCGGCACCCGCAGCGGCCGTCGCAGGGTGTACCGGAGCGCCGGTCCTGCTCTGTGCGGCCGGGCATAGACTTCAGCGGCCATGCCTGGGCACGGCCTGAAGCGGGGAGTTGGTGTCCATGAGCGGGGACTGGACAGGGGCCGGGCTGCCCCCGGCGGCGGCCGCGCGGATCGCGGAGGCGCGGGGCAGCGGGACGTGGTCCTCAGCACTGTCGACCGGTGAGTTCGCCGCACTGCGCGCCGTGGGGTTCGAGCCGGTGGGCCAGGTCATGGGCTCGGCCGTCTACCGCGTGGGCCGCAGCGGCCGCTACTGGGGCTATCACGACTGTCTCTACGGGGGCATGAAGAAGTTCTTCAACGTCGACCCGGCACCCATCGCCCTGTCCGGAGGGGGCGCCCCGTCCGCCAGGCTCGTCGAGGTGTTCGACAAGGCGCGTCACTCGGCCCTGGACCGGATGACCGCCGAATGCTCGGCTCTCGGCGGCGACGGTGTCGTCGCGGCACAGCTGACCGTGGCGCCCTTCGTGGCGCAGCCCAACTGCCTGGAGTTCAAGGTGATCGGGACCGCGGTGCGTGCGGCCGGGGCGGTACGGGCGCCGCAGCCGTTCACCTGTCACCTCGACGGCCAGGGGTTCGCGAAGCTGGTGACCGCGGGATGGGTCCCGGTGGAGCTGCTGTACGGGATGTCCGTCGGCGTACGCCACGACGACTACTGCGTCAGCTCCCAGGCCCGCTCGTGGAGCAACACCGAGGTGAGCGGCTGGAGCGAGCTCGTTCAGGCGGTGCGTTCCGACGCCCGCGCGCAGCTACGGGCGCAGACGGGACGGCGGGGCGGTGACGGCGTGATCCTTTCCGCGGGTCGCCTGCGGATCTGGCGCGAGACGTGCATCCGCAGCAGCAAGGACGAGGGCAAGGACCATGTGGCCGAGTCGACGCTGCTGGGCACCACCGTCGCCCGCTTCGCGGTACGCGAGGAGCCGCCCCGCACCCTCACCGTGATGCCGCTCGACCCGGAACGACGTCGGCGGTCCATGCGCCGCACCGCCACAGACATGCGATGAGGGGAACCCGTACATGAGCGTCTTCAATCCTGCCGATGGCACCCCGAACGGCATGTCCGCCCGGGGCGTGCCCGCCGACGCGATGCGGCGACTGGCCGAACTGCAGCCGGGCAAGCCGGGATCGATCTTCACCAGCGACCTGTCGGTCAATGAGTTCCTGCTGGTGCGCGAGGCGGGATTCCGGCCCATCGGTCTCGTCCTGGGCAGCTCGATCTACCACGTGGGTATCCAACTGCGCCGCTGGGGCAAGAACCAGGAGCTGAAGACGCTCAGCCAGGCCATGTACCACGCCCGTGAGCTGGCGATGACCCGCATGGAGGCGGAGGCGGCCCAGCTGGGCGCCGACGGCATCGTCGGTGTGCGGCTGAGCGTCGAGGCCCGTGAATTCGGCACCGACATCGCGGAGTTCATCGCGATCGGTACCGCCGTCAAGGCCGATCACCCGGCGCCCGGGGGCAACGGCGGCAGCTGGCGCAACCTCAAGGGCCAGCCGTTCACCTCGGACCTCAGCGGTCAGGACTTCTGGACGCTCATCCGCGCAGGCTACGCCCCGCTGGGCATGGTGATGGGTACCTGCGTCTACCACATCGCGCACCAGAAGGTGGGGCAGGTGTTCTCCAACATGGGCAAGAACGTGGAGATCGAGCAGTTCACGCAGGCGCTGTACGACGCACGGGAACTGGCGATGGCGCGGATGCAGCACGAGGCGGAGGATCTGCGGGCGGAGGGAATCGTCGGCGTCCAGCTCAACTCGCACAACCACCGATGGGACGGTCACACCACCGAGTTCTTCGCGATCGGCACGGCCGTACGGCCGCTGCGCGAGGACCACGTCATCGAGCGCCCGACGATGGTGCTCAGCCTGGACGGCTGAGCACCCGGCTCAAAGACTCGCAGACCAGGACCAGCCGCACATCACGAGAGGCCCCGCGATGACCTCGCCGCACGACCCCGTCCCGTTCGAGCCCGAGGGGGAGAACGGGCAACCCTACTCCCTCGACCTGCTGACGGCCGCGCTCCGCAGGGACGCCGCCGACCTGGAGGTCTACGCCCAGGTGCTCACCGGGACCCTTTCGGAGGCGCTGCCGCCGGGTTCGGTCACCGTCGAGCGCAGACGGAGCGTGGCCGACCGGCTCGCGGGGCGTGACGGTCGTGTCAGGCGGTTGGAGGTCCTCCTCGGCGATCAGCGCCTTGTGCTCGACCTGTCGGGTGGGCGTCCCGAGGGCGAGGTGTGCAAGGAGGTGCGCGGCGTGGTGCTCTCGCGGCGTCCGGTGGCACTCGACGAGTGGCTGCGGGACCTCGCCGCCGCCGTCTCGGCCCGTGCACGGTCCGACGCGCGGGCACGGGAGGCGCTGGAGCGGCTTGTGCTCGGGGAGTGAAGGGCCTCCGCGCGTACATCGAGGGCCCCGGTACGACGTCACCGCCGTACCGGGGCCCTCGGCGTGCGTGGAGCGGGTCGCGTCAGCCGTCGGACTCCGACGACGGGATGTAGGCCCCCGGCACGTCCGCCGGTGCGTAGATCTTCTTCTCACCGGGGTACGGCTTCGCCCAGTTGTGGGTCTGGTACCAGGTGAAGTGGTTCATCTGGGCGGGGTTGGCGAAGTCGGGCACGGCGTTCGGGCCGGTCAGCCGCTGCTTCGACTTCCAGGCGTTCCACTGCGCGGCCAGCGACTGCTTGTCCGCGGGAACCTTCGCCGCGGGCACCGGCACGGCGGCCGGGTCCTGCGGCGCCGGGGTGTCCACGCCGCAGGACGGCGGGGTGCTCAGACCGTCGGTCAGCGATGTCCGGTTGGGCAGCGCAGTGAACGGTGTGTAGTCCGCGTGCCGGCTGAACGCCGCGCGCATCGGGCTGGCCGCGCTGTCCTTCTGGTTCATCGGGTGGATCCCGAGGATCTGCTCGATGGTCCGGATCATGGTGATCTGCGAGTAGTAGTGGCTGTCGACGGTACCGTGCCGGGCCCAGGGGCTGATGATCTGGATCGGGGCACGGTGGCCGTCGACATGGTCCAGGCCGGCCTGGGAGTCGTCCTCGACGACGAAGATGGCCGAGTCCTTCCAGTACTTGCTGTGGGAGATCTCGTCGACGATCCTGCCGGTCGCGAGGTCGTTGTCCGCGACCTGGGCAGCGGCGCTCGCCGGGCCACCGGTGTGGTCGCTGGAGAGCCAGAACATGTTCAGGTTCGCAGGCCCGTTCTTCTCGAAGTCACGCTTCCAGATCTGGTACCGGTAGACGTCCGGGACGCTGGTGTCGAACTTCGGGAAGCCGTGCACCGACACGTCGTTGAGCGACGGGATCGGTGAGGACGAGTTCAGGGTGTACGCAGTGTCCTGCCCGGTCGCGTCCATGTTCTTGGCGTCGCAGTACAGGTTCTGCCAGCTTGCGCCCGTCGGCTTGGTGAGGAACTGATGGAACTCGCCGAAGTCCCGCACCGACTTCCCCGCCGACTGCGCGCCGGTCCACAGGAAGCCGGACCGCTGGTGGCCGAGGGCGTCGTCCTCGGTGTCGTAACTGCGCGCGTACTCGCCCGCGGAGGACTCGGTGTACTCCGGATCGTCGGCCTGCATCAGCCAGTTGTGGCCCTCGGCGGAGTTTGTGCCGATGTCGTACGTGTTGTCGTACAGGCCGAACTGCTGGGCCAGCGCATGCTGGTTCGGCGTCACGTTCTCGCCGAGCTCGGTCAGCGACGAGTCGCCGTTGCCCTGCGGAAGGTCGCCCAGGACCTGGTCGTAGGTCCGGTTCTCCTTGACGAGCAGGAAGACGTGCTTGATCGTCGACGGGTCGCCGAGCCGTTCCGGGACCGCCACCGGCTTCGCATGGCTCTTGCCCTTGGCCGTGGTGACCGAGCCGCGGCTCCAGCCGTTCTGCCGGAAGACCTTGGCCGTCTCGGACCTGATCACGCTGTCGTCCGGCAGGGTGAACCGCTGCACGCTCGACGTCGTGTCGTGGGTGCCGTGCCCGGTGGTGGTTGTGGGGCGTCGTGCGTCGATGCCACGGGTGTTGGAGACCACCACCTGGTCCCCGACCGTGGTGATCTCCGCGGGGAAGTAGTCCGTCGGGAGCAGGCCGACGTAGCTGACCGGCTCCTGCGGGGTCGTATAGCGGTAGACCGCGACCGCGTTCGCGCGGCCGAGCGTCACCAGCAGACGACCGTCGTCGGTGAGGGTCACAGCGTCGGGTTCGTAGCCCACCGAGGCCTCCGGCCACGGCTGGGTGGCGACGGTCTGCACGACCTTGCCCTTGGCGGTGTCGATGACCGACACGTCGTTGGTGGCGGTGTTCGTGACGAACACCGCGTCCTTCCTTGCGTACAGGGCGGTCGGGTGCAGACCGACGTCGATGCTCGTGACGGCGGCGGCCGGGTCCGCGAGGTCGATGACACTGACCGTTCCGGTGGTGGTGGCACCGGTCTTCAGATCGGCGGGCACCTGGGTGTTGTACGAGTTGAGCGTGGTGTCGCCGGGCTGCGCGGTACGGCCGCCCTCGTTGCTGACGTAGAGCTTGCCGCCGGCATCAACCAAGTCGCGCGGGGCGTTGCCCACGGCCCAGCTGTGCTGGACGGTCCCGGTCGCCGCGTCGACGGCGACCACCCGGTTCTGGCCGTTGACGGCGAAGTACACGGTGGAGCCGTCGGCCGAGAACACCGCCTCGCCCACCAGCGCGTGCTTGGCGCCGTCCGCCGGGATCTTGACGGACCGGGGGTCGGCGACGCTGCCGTCGGGCTTCACGGTGAACACGGTGTAGCCGTCGGTCTGCCCCAGCCACAGATGCGTACCGTCGGGCGAGTACGTGGGGCCCTCCTGGCCCACGCTGTTGCTGCTGAGACGCGGGCTCGACGAGGCGGCGGTGCCTACGAGTTGCTGCACCTGCCAGTTCTTCAGGTCCACGATCGCCAGCGCACTCCCGCCGTCGGTGACCGAGGCCGCGAGGTGGGTGCCGTCCGGGCTGACCGAGGACGACATGATCTTGCCGTTGTTCACGACGAGGCGCTGTCCGTACGGGGCGATGTACTGGTCGGCGGAGACGACCTGGCCCTGCTTGGTGACCTGGCCGACCTGGTCGGTGCCGAACTGGTGGGTCTGGGCGAAGGCGGCACCGGTGGCGACGAGGGCGAGGGCGGTGATGCCGGTCGTCACCAGCGGGATCCGACGGCCCGCACGTCTGACGAGAAAACCGTGACTGTGCTTCTCGACACGCCTGCGGCGGCGCGTTACCTGCATGGAGTCATCCCTTCGGCTTCTGGGTGGGAAGGAGTTCGACGTTGCCGTCGAACTGCCACAGCGGGTTCGGCGCGTCCCCGGTCGGGGTGCGGACCAGGAAGTAGCCGTTCACGTCCTTCGGTCCGTCGCCGTCGGCCACGAAGCGCCCGTCCGAGGTCATGTCGAGCTGGTAGACGGCCGTGCCGGTGGCCTCGACGCCGGGAAGATGCCAGGAGACGACGCAGTGCCAGTCATTGCCCGGGCCCCGGGGGGCGACCCTGACGCTGCCCTTGTCGCACGCCGCCATGGCCTTCAGCTGCGCCTCGGTGACGTCGGGCCGGTTGAGCTGCCCGGCCTGCACGCGGTAGAGGTGGGCGAACGCCGTGGCGATCGAGCGCTGCACCTTGTCCTGCTCGATCCCGGAGCCGGTGGCCCCGGTCGCCGGGGCGACGACCGCGACCGTCACCGCGAGCAGCCCGACGAGCGGCAGGACACCCGTGGTGACCGCGCGGCGCCCCGAGCCGTCGTGGGCCGGGCCGGTGAAGTCCCGGCGTAGGAAGAGCAGACAGGCCAGCGCCGTCGCGGTCACGGCCCACGCCAGGCCGACCGCGATGCCGATCAGCAGCGGTCCGATCTGTTCCGGGCTGGTGAACAGGCCGTTCCAGGCGATGAAGGCGTAGCCGGGCAGGGAGAGGCGTACGACGACGGGCAGTGGCAGCATCTGGGCGAGTTGCATCGCGAGAGCGACGAGCGCGGGCAGCAGCAGTCCCATCGGGGAGCGGCCCAGCGTGACCGACCCGAGCAGTCCGATCGCCGCGAGGGCCAGGGTGGGCGCGAGGACGCAGACCCAGGCGAGCAGGACCTTTCCGGCGGCGTCCGCGGGCGCCAGCACATGGCCGTCGAGGCCGACCAGCGGCCGGTCGCCGACCGCCAGGAGTCCGCCGGCCGTGCTGGAACAGGCCAGCCCGGCCACCAGCAGCAGGAGGACGGTGAGGCTCGCCAGCGACTTCGCCGCGAAGATCCGCCGGGGCGAGCGCACCGCCACGAGCAGATGACGCCAGGTGCCGAGCCGGTCCTCGGCCGCGAACACGTCTCCGGCGACCACCGAGGTCAGCAGCGGGAGCGCCCAGGTGCCCGCAAAACCGAGCACCACCAGCGGTCCGGCCCACCCGGTGGCATGCATCCAGCGGCCGAAGAGCGTGTCACTGGGCAGCGTGCTCTGCTGGGCGACGGCGATGACGAAGAGTGCGGGTGCGGTCCAGCAGGCGAGGAGCAGTAATCGGATCCGCCACTGCGAGACCAGCTTGACCAGTTCGAAGCGGTAGACGCGGGTGACCGGGATGCGGCGGGCGGCGGGATCGGTGGGACCGGCGGCGTCGGCGGGAGCGCCGGTGGCGCCGGTGGCGCCGGTGGCGCCGGGGGAGGTGGTGGCCGTGGTCATCGGCTGGGCTCCGGCTCGGTGGGGGTGAGGAGTGTGGCGTGCTGCTGCTCCGAGGGGGCCCCGGACGTGGGCTCCTCCTGCTCCGTGAGGGCGAGGAACGCCGTCTCCAGCGGCGACACCACGGGAGCGAGCTCGCGCACCGCGACGCCCGCCCGCACGAGCCGCGTCACCAGTTCGTCGAGCGCTGGAACCAGCGCGCGCACGACCAGGACAGCGTTGTCCTGCGGCCGCGCTGCCGCCGTGCCGTCGACGACCCGGATCCCTGATGTGCCGTCGGCCAGCTCGCGTGCGGCCTGCGGGTCGGAGGTGCGCAACCGGTAGTCGAGCGCGTCGTTCGCGGCGGCCAGCTTGTCCAACGGCCCCGAGAACACGACCCGCCCGGTTGCGAGGATGGTGACCTCGGAGCACAGCTCCGCCAGGTCGTCCATACGGTGGCTGGAGAGCACGACGCTGGTCCCGTCCGCCGCGAGCCGGGTCAGGACACCGTGCACATGTCTCTTCCCTGCCGGGTCCAGGCCGTTGGACGGTTCGTCGAGCACCAGCAGCCGGGGCCTGGTGAGCAGGGCGGCGGCAAGCCCGAGCCGCTGACGCATCCCGAGGGAGAAGCCGCGGACCCGGTCGTCGGCGACATCGGTGAGCCCGACCTCGTCGAGCACGTCGTCGACCCCCGCTGTCCGTGGGCCGCCGTTCAGGGCGGCCAGCGCGCTGAGGTTCTGCCTGGCGGTGAGCGACGGGTAGAGACCGGGCCCGTCCACGAATCCGGCGACCCCGTCGGGAGCCGCGAGCGCCCGGCCGACCGGCGTGCCCAGAGTCTCCAGGCTGCCGCTGTCGGCGGCGGCCAGACCCAGCAGGAGACCGAGCAGTGTCGTCTTCCCGGCGCCGTTCCGTCCTGCCAGACCGTGGATCTGGCCTTGCGTCACCTCCAGATCGACCCCGTCGAGTGCGATGACCTCACCGAAAGATTTCGCGACACCACGAGCCCGGACCGCGAGGACCGCTCCCATGAATCCCCTCCTCCACAACCGTCAAGGACGGTAGGGAGGGCCCGGAGAACCGGGGCAGGGAGATGAGCTGAACGTTCCCGGAACGGGGACCGACCGAGAGCTGACGTGCGCCGGGTGCCCCCCAGACGGGCCAAAAATTAGCCCCTCCGGCGTTTGAGGAGCGGGGGTACGGGGGCGGAGCCCCCGGAGACGGGACGGGAAAGGGCGGCGGGGGCGAAAAACTCGCCGATGCTCAGCCCGCACCCCACCGCCGGTGCCACCGCTGGTTCCGGACATTACGCCCGCGTTGCTCAAGGGGCCCTGCGAGGGCCGTCACGATGGCCCGCCGGTTGCCTGCCTGCGCCGGAACTCGCTGGTCAGCGCCGGTTTCCCGCCCGGGCCGGCGACGGGCAACAGGAAACCCGTGGACCGCGCCCAGCGGCCGGGGCACGCTTCTGACGACCGATCAAGTTCCACCTGTGACGCCGCGGACCACGCAGACGAAGCGACCGTCGCAGGAGACCCGCAAGGGGGAAAACAATGCGCAAGATCTTCCGAGGAGCCGCGGCGTTCGCCACCGCCGCTGCCGCCGTGGTGGCACTGGCCGGGGCCGCACAGGCCAAGCCCGCCGACGAGACCCCTTGGTACGGCTGCCCGTCCGGGGCGGTCTGCATCTACGCCCAGAACGTCGCCCCGTGGGACGACCCCCACCCGACCAACGCCTACTACAGCTACGGCGCTCACAACCTGAGCAACCAGCTCGGCAACCACTGGGTCCTCAACAACCAGTACGGCGGCGCCAGCGCCAGCCTCTGCAAGAGCTACGGCGGCGGCAACTGCGTCGAGACCATCCCACAGGACCAGGGCGTCTACCGCGACCTCACGCCCATCAACTCCATCACCCTCAACCGGCCCTGAGACCGAGTCCGGTGACATGACTCCCGTGGCAAGGGGGAGTGCGGGGGAGCACTGACGGCCACGGGGCGGAGAGGGGACACGGGGAAACACGGGGAACGCGGGGGAACACGGGGGAACTTCCGGGGCCGGCACCGCGAGGGCCGGCCCCGGAAGCCGTTTTGCGCCAGTCGAGTGAAAGGGCTTGGTCCGTTGTCCGACCCCCGCAGTAACCTGGGCATCCGCCGTCTCACGATGTGGGCACGCCATGCCATGGGGGACGCCTTGGGGGAACAGCAATCCGCACGCCCTGCCGACGGGCCGGGTGACGACCAGGACGGACGGGCGGGCGCCGCTGCCACGGCTGCCTTCCCCGCACAGCTCAGACGCCTGCGCCAGGAACGCGGCCTGTCGCTCGCCGACCTCGCCCGGCACACGCACTACAGCAAGGGCTACCTCAGCAAGATCGAGACGGGTGCGAAACGGGCCACGGTCGATGTCGCACGCCGCTGTGACTTTGTCCTGCGCGCCGACGGCGCGCTGCTCGAGCTGCTGGAAGATCCGCCGGCGGTGTCCGGCAACGATGTCGGCGGCAGTGGTGAGGCCGCCTGTCCCTACCGGGGGCTCGCCGCCTTCACCCCGCAGGACGCCGGATGGTTCTTCGGGCGGGAACAGGCCACCGCCGATCTCGTCGAGCGGGTCTTCGAACGGGTCAGCAGCGGGCCCCTGATGCTCGTCGCGCCCTCCGGCGCGGGCAAGTCGTCCCTGCTCAACGCCGGTCTCGTACCCGCCCTGGCGCGGCCCGGCGGCTTCCCCATGCCCGGCGCCGACCGCTGGCCGGTGGTGTCCCTCACGCCCACCGCGCACCCGCTCGAAGAACTCCTGGAGCGCACCGCCAAGGTCCTCGGCAGCGCTCTCGACATCACAGCCCGGGAGCTCGCGGACCGTCCTCGGTCGCTCCTCGCCGCCGTACGGGACCGGTGTGCCCGCGGGCCCACCGAACAGCGGCCCCCACCGCCCGTACGACCGGTGCTGCTCGTCGACCAGTTCGAGGAACTGTTCACCCTCTGCACCGAGGACGGCGAACGCCGGGACTTCGTACGGGTGCTCACCGCCCTCGCCGGTCCGCAGAGCGGCTACGACTCCGCCGTCGTCGTCCTCGGCGTCCGCGCCGACTTCACCGGGCGCTGTCTCGAACTCGCCGAACTCGCCCCCGTGTTCACCGACGGCCTGTTCGTCCTGCCCCCGATGTCCGTCACCGGGCTGCGCGAGTCCATCACCCGCCCCGCCGAACTCGCCGGCGTCACCCTCGAACCCGGGTTGGTCCCGCTGCTCCTCACCGATGCCGGGGTGCGCTCGGGCACCGGCGGTGAGACGCCGTCCGTCGCCCTGCCCCTCGTCTCCCACGCCCTGCTCGCCACCTGGCAGCAGCGGGACGACGCCACCCTCACGGTCGCCGGGTACGAGCGCACCGGCGGTATCCGCGGCGCCGTCGCCCGCACCGCCGAGGACACCTTCGCCCAGCTCTACCCCGCCGAGCAGAAGAGCATCCGGCGTGTCCTGTCCCGGCTCGTGCATGTCGCCGACGACGGCACCGGCGCCACCCGCCGCCGCGCCAGCCGCACCGCCCTCATCGACAGCGCGCCGGGCTCGCAGTCGCCGGGTACGCAGTCGCTGGGTACGCAGTCGTTGGGTACGGAAGGCACCGGCGGCCCGGACGCCACCGCGGGCCCGAACGGCGTCTCCGCCGCCCTCGACGTCTTCGTGCGCGCCCGCCTCATCACCGTCGACCACGACACCGTCGAGATCACCCACGAAGCCCTGCTGCACGCCTGGCCCCGGCTGCGCGACTGGATCCACGCCGACCGGGCCGGACTGCTCACCCACCAGCAACTCGCCCACGCCGCCGCCGAATGGGACCGCGAGCACCGCGACCCCTCCGCCCTCTACCGCGGCAACCGCCTGGAGACCGTCCGTACTTGGGCCGACGAGCTCGACGGGCGCAGCCGACTCGATCCGCTGGAGACGGCCTTCCTGGACGCCAGCCAGGCCGAGGAGGAGACCCGGAAGCGCCAGGTGAGCCGTCAGATCCGTTTACGGCAGCTGCTGCTGGCCACACTCGTCGTGCTGCTCGGTCTCGCCGTCACCGCCAGTGCCCTCGCCTACCAGCAGCGCACGGGCGCCCTCCACCAGGAACGCGTCGCCCGCTCCCAGGCCCTCGCCGTGCGCTCCACCTCCCTGGCCGGAGGCCGGCCCGAGGCGTCGATGCTGCTCGCCGAGGAGGCCTACCGCGCCGATCCCACCGCAGAGGCCCGCGGCGCTCTGCTCAGCACCCAGGCCCAGCCCTTCACCGCCCGGCTCGGCGGCCACCGCGGCCCCGTCAACGCCGTCGCCTTCGCGCCGGGGCACGTCGGCCTGCTGGCGACGGCCAGTTCCGACGGCACCGTACGGCTGCGCCGCACTGCGGACCACCGTACGACCGCCGTCGTCACCGTCCCCGGACGGGTACGTGCCGTGGCGTTCAGCGCCGACGGCCGCACCCTCGCCGCGACCTCCACCGACGGCCCCGTCCTCCTCTGGGACACCGCCGCCCCCCGTCACCGCACCCGCCTGCCCGCCCGCACCGACGCCGCCCGCGCCGTCGCCTTCGACCCCCGTGGCGGCACCCTCGCCGTCGGCACTGCGGACGGCACGGTGCAGCTCTGGGACACCGCGGACCGTGCCACCCCCCACCTCGCCGCCACCCTCACCGGGCACACCGCACGCGTCGACGCCCTCGCCTACGCCCCCGACGGCCGCACCCTCGCCTCCGGCGGCGCCGACCGCACCGTACGGCTGTGGGACACCGGTGCGACCGAGGGTACCGACGGTGGCACCGACCGCGCCCGGCCGCTCGCCGTGCTGCGCGGGCACACCGACGAGGTGCTCGGCGTCGCGTTCGCCCCCGACGGACGGCGGCTGGCCAGCGGCGGCGTCGACCGGACCGTACGGCTGTGGGACGTCCCCGGCCGCCGCGCCACCGCCACGCTCACCGGGCACAGCGACGACGTCAACGCCGTCGCCTACACACCCGACGGCACCACCGTCGTCAGTGCGGGCGGTGACGGCACCACCCGGTTGTGGGACGTCGCCACCGGGCGGCCCACCGCCACCCTCGCCGGGCACACCGACTACGTCCTGTCCGTCGCCGTCGACCCCACCGGCACTCTGCTCGCCACAGCCGGGTTCGACCAGAGCGTCGTGCTGTGGGACCTCAGGGGACCCGCGCTGACGGCCCGTCCGTTCACCGAGGTCTCCCGCGCCGTCTACAGTCCCGACGGCAGACTGCTGGCCACCGCGGACGCCGATCACACGGTACGGCTGTGGGACGTGGCCCGGCGCCGGGTCGTGGCCACCTTCACCGGGCACCGCGAGAGCGTCACCTCGGTCGCGTTCGCGCCGGACGGACGGCTGCTCGCCTCCGCCGGGTCCGACGGCGGCATCCGGCTCTGGGACGTCCGCACCCACCGGCCCGCCGGCACCCTCACCGGCCACACCGGGGACGTGTTCGCGGTCGCGTTCGCGCCCGACGGACGTACCCTCGCCTCGGCCGGTGCCGACCGCACCGTACGGCTCTGGGACGTCCCGGCGCGCCGCCCGCTCGCCGTGCTCACCGGGCACACCGACTCCGTCGACGACGTAGCGTTCAGCCCCGACGGCCGCATCCTCGCCAGCGCGGGCGACGATCTGACGATACGACTGTGGGACGTCGCCACCCATCACACGCTGGCCGTCCTCACCGGCCACACCGGCGCCGTCCGGGGCGTCGCCTTCAGCCCGGACGGCCGGACCCTCGCCAGCAGCGGCAACGACGGCACCGTACGGCTGTGGGACGTGGGCAGACGGCGCCTCGAAGCCTCCCTTGCCGGGCACGCCGGATCGGTGCGCGGCCTCGCCTTCTCGCCCGACGGGCGGATGCTCGCCAGCAGCGGCAGCGACCGTACGGTACGGCTGTGGGTCGTGTCCGCGCGGCGGCCGTGGGCCACGCTCACCGGGCACACCAACGCGGTGTGGGGCGTCGATTTCGCCCCGGACGGCCGCACGCTCGCCAGCAGCAGCAACGACGGCACCGTACGGCTGTGGGACCTCGACCCCGCGCACCGGCTGGCGGCGACCTGCCGGCTGCGCCGCGGCATCGACCCGGCGCGGCTGAGGACCCTGCTGCCGGACGTGTCGTCCCTGTCGTCGGCCTCGTCGGCGTGTCCGCAGGTGTGAAGGCGTGGGCGCTGTTTCCACTGCTCAGGGCCAGTTTCCCAAGGGTTGCCCGTTGCTCGTTGCGATGGGTCCACCGCGGATTCTCGACCGGCGCGGGCGGCGTCGGCAGGCTGGTCGCGACCACTTCAGCACACACCGAACGGGGGTCCCGCATGATCCGTACGATCCGGCGGACCACACTCATCAGCCCACTCCTCGGACTGCTCGCCTTCCTCCTCTGGGCGCCGCCCGCCGCGGCCTCACAAACCGTCAGGACCGCCCCGGCCGCCCCATCCGCCCGGGCCGAGGCCGACAGCGGCTGCGGTGTCCTCGCGTCCGGCGCCTCCGCGGCGGCCGAACGCGCCATCGCAGCCGCCTGCGCCCAGGTCGACGCGGGCGTCTGGTACACCTGGGGCGGCGGCCACGGTGCCCAGCCCGGACCGACCTACGGCCAGGTGGACCCCACCGACCCGGCCAGCGAACACGACCCCGAGCGGCTCGGCTTCGACTGCTCCGGACTCGTCCGCTACGCCTACGCCCAGGCCACCGGCTCCGACATCCTCAACGGCGTCGTCGGCACCCAGTACTACACACCCCGCGCCGCCGAGCGCTTCACCGCGGCCCAGGGCACCGGGCCGCTGCTCCCCGGCGACCTGATGGCGTGGGGCACCTCGCAGAACCTGCACCACATCGCCATCTACCTCGGCCAGGGCAAGATGGTGGAGGCCCGCCAGTCCGGGACCAAGCTGATGGTCAGTGATGTCCGGCTCGGCGGCGACTACTTCGGCGCCCTGCGCGTCAACACCGGCGCCATCACCGGCCATGTGTTCCAGACCTGGGGGACCGGCGTGTGGACCAAGGCGGCACCGTCCACCAGCGCCGCCCGCGTGTACGCCTTCCCGGGGCCGACGACCATCCGCGTGAAGTGCCAGAAGCACGCCGAACTCGTCACCTCCGACGGCTACACCAACGACGCGTGGTCCTATCTGCCGGACTACAAGGCATGGATGACCAACATCTACATCCAGGGGCCGGCCTGGCTGGACGGCGTTCCGACGTGCACGAGCTGACGAGTGGTCGGCATCTGTGGTCGGCAGTAGTCGGGCAAGGCTGACCGGCACCGGAGTCGGCACGGACATAAATCCCGTGCCGACTCCGCCCGGGCTTCCCTACACTCGCCACGAACCGCGCGCCGCCCGCACCGGGCGGCGCGCATCCGTGACGAGTGGAGCGAGAGGAGCCCGGCCATGCGTGACCGCACCGCCGCAGCCGCTCCCCGCTCCCGTGCCCGCTACGAGGTGATCCTCGTGTCTCCGGCCCCCCGGTGCCCGCTGCGCGGCGAGTACCGGATGCCCGGGACACACCACCGCTGACACGCGCATGCCGTAGGCCCGCCGGACGATGACCGCCCGGCCGGTCCGCGCGGTGTCGTGCAGCGCAATGCCGTGCAGCGGAGTGCCGTGCGGCCTGTCCGGGGAAATCGCGCCGCCCCTTTCCCGGATCACCCGAAAGGCCACGGGCCGTGCGCAACGACACGAACCGCACCCGCACCCTCACCACGCCCCTCACCCATGTCCGCAACCTCGGCATCCTCGCCCACGTCGACGCGGGCAAGACCACGGTCACCGAGCGGATCCTGTACGCCACCGGCACCACCCACAAACGCGGCGAGGTCCACGACGGCACCACCGTCACCGACTTCGACTCCCAGGAACGCGACCGCGGCATCACCATCTTCGCCGCCGCGGTCAGTTGCACCTGGAACGGACATCGCGTCAACCTGATCGACACACCGGGCCATATCGACTTCGCCGACGAGGTGGAACGCTCGCTGCGGGTGCTCGACGGTGGGATCGCGGTGTTCGACGCCGTGGCCGGGGTGGAGCCGCAGAGCGAGTCGGTGTGGCGGCAGGCCGACCGGTACGGCGTTCCGCGCATCGCGTTCGTGAACAAGCTGGACCGCGCGGGCGCCGATCTGGACACCGCCGTCGAGTCGATCCGACGACGGCTCCACCCGGCGCCGCTCGTGGTGCAGTTGCCGATCGGTGCGGAGGACGGCTTCACGGGCGTCGTCGACCTGGTGCGGATGCGGGCGCTGGTGTGGCCCGACGGCGGCGCGCTCTCCGAAGCCCCCGTACCGCAGGAACTGCGCGACGAGGCGCGGCGGCGTCGCCGGGTGCTGGAGGAGACCGTCGCCGAGCTGCACTCGGCCGCGCTGGAGGAGTTCTGTGCCCGCTCGGAGCTGTCGACGCCGGTGCTGGAGGCCTCCCTGCGCGACCTCACCCGCTCCGGCGAGGGTGTGGTCGTCCTGTGCGGCTCCGCCTACCGCAACCGTGGCATAGAGCCTCTGCTGGACGCCGTCGTGTCCTACCTGCCCGCACCGGTGGACGTGCCTCCGGTGCGCGGCACGTACGACGGAGCCGACGGCGGTAAGGATGGCGAGGACGGCGGGGACAACGGGCAGCAGCGGCCCGCCGATCCCCACGCGCCGTTCGCCGCGCTGGCGTTCAAGGTGACGGCGACCGCCACCGGCCGGCTGACGTTCCTCCGGATCTATTCGGGCACGATCGAGAAGGGAGCCACCGTGTGGGACCCCGTCGCACGGCGCGCCGAGCGGATCGGGCGGATCCTGCGGGTCAGGGCGGACCGGCACACCGAGCTGGACCGCGCGGAGGCCGGGGACATCGTCGCCGTGGCCGGGCTCAAGTCCGCCCGCCCGGGCTCGACGCTGTGCGCACGCGATGCCCCGCTGGTGCTCGAAGCGCCCCAAGTTGCCGAGCCCGTCGTCTCGGTGGCGGTCGAGGCACGGGTGAGCACCGACACCGACCGTCTGGCGGCGGCGCTGGCGCGGCTGACCGAGGAGGACCCGTCACTCGTCGTGCGGACCGACCCCGAGACGGGGCAGACGGTGCTGTCCGGCATGGGCGAACTGCATCTGGAGGTCGCGGTGGAGAAGATCCGCCGGGACACCGGTCTGGTCGTGGGCGTCGGCAGGCCCCGGGTCTCGTACCGGGAGACCGTCGTGCGCGGTGTCTCCGGGCTGGTGTTCCGGCACGTCAAACAGGACGGCGGGCAGGGGCAGTTCGCGCACGTCGTGGTGGACGTCGAGCCTCTGGAGACCGACGGCGGGGACAGCGGCAGCGCGGCGACCGGCTTCGTCTTCCGGTCCGCCGTCGTCGGCGGGCGTGTCCCACGGGAGTACGTCCGCGCCGTCGAGGCGGGCTGCCGGGACGCGCTGACCGACGGGCCGCTCGCCGGTCACCCGGTGACCGGGCTGCGGGTCACCCTGACCGACGGTGCGACGCACCCGAAGGACTCCTCCGACCTGGCGTTCCGTACGGCAGGGCGGCTGGCGCTCCGGGAGGCCCTGCGCCGTAGCGGCATGGCCCTGCTGGAGCCGGTCGCCGAGGTCACGGTCACCGTGCCGGAGGACGCGCTCGGCACCGTCCTCGGCGACCTCGCCGCACGGCGCGGCAGGGTCACCGGGTCGGTCGTGCGGGCGGGCGCGGCGGTGCTGACGGCGACGGTGCCGCTGGCCGAACTGTTCGGCTACGCAACCCGGTTGCGAAGCCGCACCCAGGGCCGCGGCACTTTCACCTCCCGCCCGGCGGGCTACGCCCGGGTGCCGGAGGGGACCGAGTAACGTCGCTCGATCGACCGGCCGGGCGCGGTCTCCCCCCTGGGGAACCGCGCCCGGCCACCAGTTCCCGACACAGGAGCACCGTTGTTTCCCACACCATCGTCCGCTGCCACCCGCGTCGGGCTGGCGGCGACCCTCTTACTTCCGGCCGCCTTCCTCGGCGCATGCTCCGTCATAGGCGGCGACAGCGGCTGCCACGGCACAGCAGCCGAACTCAAGCGGCTTGCCGCACAGCCGTTGCTCGACGCGGCGCCTGCCCGCGCCACGGCACCCCCCAACTACCGTGACCTTGGCATAGCCACCGCATGCGACGACGACAGCCCCGGGCAGCCCTGGCTGCACGCCGACCGCCTCTACGCTTTCCCTGGCGAGCGGGAGGATGTCATTGCCCACTACGCCAAAGCGGCCACGGCAGCCGGCTGGGAATTCGAGCGCAACCCGGCCCCCGGGGCGCTGGCAGCCAGTGTGGAGGGCGCCTGTTGGACCAGGACCGAAAAGGGGCGCCACCTGCTGCTCAACGTCGACTTCCGTCTCGGTCCTTACTCACCCGCACCCGAGGTGGGCAAGGGAATCGCCTACGAGGTGTCGATCGGCAGCACGCCGGACGGCAACAACGACGACAACGAGGCGACCTGTTGGCATTGAGCCCAAGGCGGGTGAACCACAGACGGTGAAGGAACAGCGGCAAACCACAGACGGTGAACCACGGACGGTGAAGGAACAGCGGTGAACGAACAGCGGTGAACGAACAGCGGTGAACGAACAGCGGTGAACGAACAGCGGTGAACGAACAGCGGTGAACCGCAGACGCTGAAGCGCGGGCGCCGACCCGCCGCATCCCGGGCGAGATGCCCGGGATGCGGCCCTCGCACCCGGCGGCCACGCCCGCAAGCACCGGCTTCCCCCGTCCAATTCCGCCAGATCCCTTGACGTTCCCGTCTAAGGGGGTTTAACTCACGTCCTAAATTAAGCCGTGAGGATGGCTTCAGGAGTCGAACGCAAGGCGGTCCCTCAGGGGGTCGTTGCGCCGCTCCCGCACCACCCTCCCGGTTCTCCCGACTCCCGGAAAGGGACACCAGGAGCCATGCGCAGCATCCGAGTCGCCGTCGTAGGTGCCGTCACCCTGTCTCTCGCGCTCGCCGCCACGGCCTGCGGAGGAGGTTCGTCGACAGGCGGCGGGTCCGGCGACTCGCCGAAGACGCTCACCTACTGGGCCTCCAACCAGGGCGCCAGCATCGCCGTGGACAAGAAGGTCCTCGCGCCCGAACTCGCCAAGTTCGAGAAGCAGACCGGCATCAAGGTGAAACTTGAGGTCGTTCCCTGGTCGGACCTGCTCAACCGGATCCTGACCGCGACCACCTCCGGCCAGGGCCCCGACGTCCTCAACATCGGCAACACCTGGAGCGCCTCTCTCCAGGCGACCGGCGGACTGCTGCCGTGGACCGACGCCAACTTCGCCAAGATCGGCGGCAAGGACCGTTTCGTCGACTCCGCCCTCGGCTCCACCGGTGTCTCCGGCAAGGACCCGGCCGCGGTGCCGCTGTACTCGATGGCCTACGCGCTCTACTACAACAAGCAGATCTTCGCCGACGCCGGTATCTCCAAGGCCCCGGCCACCTGGGACGAACTGGTCGCCGACGGCAAGAAGATCAATGCCAAGGGCAAGCAGGTGCTGGGCGCCGAGGGCTCCAACCTCTCGGAGAACATCCACCACGTCTTCGTCTTCGGCAAGCAGCACGGCGCCGACTTCTTCACCGCCGACGGAAAGGCGAACTTCACCTCCGACGGCGCGGTCGCCGCGATCAAGCAGTACGTCGACCTGATGGCGAAGGACAAGGCCATCCCGACCGGCAACGCCGAGTACGCCCAGAACCAGTCGGTCAGCGACTTCGCCAAGGGCAAGACGGCGATGCTGCTGTGGCAGTCGGCCTCCGCCAATCTCAAGTCGCAGGGCATGAGCGAGGACGCCTACGGCATCGCCCCGGTGCCCGTGCAGTCCGGCACCCCCGGCACCGGCGCGCAGGTCAACTCGATGGTCGCGGGCATCAACCTCGCCGTCTTCAAGGACACCCACAACGTCGACGGCGCCACGAAGTTCGTGAAGTTCATGACGAGCGACGACGAGCAGAAGATCCTCAACACCGCCTACAGCTCCATCCCGCCGGTCAAGGCCGCGCAGGAGGACGCCGCGTTCAACACCCCGGCCAACGCCGTCCTGAAGACCACCCTCGCCACGAGCGCCGCGGCCCTGCCGCAGGTCTCCGACGAGTCGCAGTTCGAGACGGCGGTCGGCACGGCCGTCAAGGAACTGTTCGCCGACGCCGCCGCCGGCCGCGCGATCACCACCGCCGCGGTGAAGGCGAAGCTCGCAAAGGCCCAGCAGCAGATGCCCGCGAAGTGACACAGACAGACCAGACGGAACAGTCCGAACCGACACAACAGACAGAACAGACAGAGATGACGACGACGACCGTCGCGGCCGATCAGCAGTCGGCCGGCCGGACTCCCCCCGGGGCGGCGCGCAGCACGCGCCGCCCCGGGCGGGTCGGCCGCGCCACACTGCCGTATCTGCTGCTCCTGCCCGCCCTCATCCTCGAACTGCTCGTCCATCTCGTGCCGATGGTCATCGGCGTCGTGATGAGCTTCAAGGAACTCACCCAGTTCTACATCCGCGACTGGGGCACCGCGCCCTGGTCCGGCCTCGGCAACTACCGCGTGTCGGTGGACTTCGACGCACCCGTCGGCGAGGCCCTGCTCCACTCCTTCTTCGTCACCGTCGGCTTCACCCTGCTGTCCGTCGGCCTGTGCTGGCTGATCGGCACCGCCGCCGCGATCTGTATGCAGGACGCGTTCCGCGGCCGGGGCCTGCTGCGCGCCCTGTTCCTGGTGCCGTACGCGCTGCCCGTCTACGCGGCCGTCATCACCTGGGTGTTCATGTTCCAGCACGACAACGGCCTGGTGAACCACGTGCTGCACGACCAGCTGCACCTCACCGACCAGCCCTCGTTCTGGCTCATCGGCGACAACAGCTTCTACGCGCTGCTCGTCGTATCGGTGTGGAAGGGCTGGCCGTTCGCCTTCCTCATCGTCATGGCGGGCCTCCAGAACATCCCCAAGGAACTCTACGAAGCCGCCGCCCTCGACGGCGCCGGGGTGTGGCAGCAGATCCGCCGCATCACCCTGCCGTCACTGCGCCCGGTCAACCAGGTGCTGGTCCTGGTGCTGTTCCTGTGGACGTTCAACGACTTCAACACCCCCTTCGTCCTGTTCGGCCGGGCCGCCCCGGAAGCAGCCGACCTCATCTCCGTGCACATCTACCAAGCGTCCTTCGTCACCTGGAACTTCGGCACCGGCTCCGCGATGTCCGTCCTGCTGCTCCTCTTCCTGCTGCTCGTCACAGGCGTGTACCTGATCTTCACCTCCCGTGGAAGGAAGGCCGCCGATGTCTAGCGTGTCGCGGGCCGCCGCCCCGGCCTCCCCATCGAAGCCGTCCGCCTCGCCGATGGCCCCGCCGAAGGCCTTCGTCTGGACCCGGCGCGTCTTCCTCACCCTGCTCGTCGGCTTCGTCCTGGTACCCGTCTATGTGATGATCTCCAGCTCGCTGAAGCCGCTGGCGGACGTCACAGGCAAGTTCCGCTGGCTGCCCAGCGACCTCACCTTCCGCCCGTACATCGACATCTGGTCGACGATTCCGCTCGCCAAGTACTTCGTCAACTCCCTGATCGTGGCGGGCAGCGCGACCATGTGCTCGGTGGTGATCGCGGTCTTCGCCGCCTACGCCGTCAGCCGCTACAACTTCCGCGGCAAGCGCGTCTTCACGGTCACCGTCCTGTCCACCCAGATGTTCCCGGGCATCCTGTTCCTCCTCCCGCTGTTCCTCCTCTACGTCAACATCGGCAACGCCACCGGCATCGCCCTGTTCGGCTCGCGCGGCGGGCTGATCCTGACGTATCTGACCTTC
Organism: Streptomyces sp. YIM S03343; assembly: GCF_054729195.1. NCBI lineage: Bacteria > Bacillati > Actinomycetota > Actinomycetes > Kitasatosporales > Streptomycetaceae > Streptomyces > Streptomyces sp. YIM S03343. The sequence goes on along the minus strand of NZ_JBPUKX010000001.1, from coordinate 1,503,342 downwards.
TCGCTGCCGTTCTCGATCTGGATGCTCATCGGGTACTTCGACTCGGTCCCGCGGGACCTGGACGAAGCGGCCCTGGTGGACGGCTGCGGGCCGCTCGGCGCGCTGTTCCGGATCGTCGTACCGGCCGCCGTACCCGGCATCGTCGCCGTCGCCGTGTACGCCTTCATGACCGCCTGGGGCGAAGTCCTGTTCGCCTCCGTCATGACCAACGACACCACCCGCACCCTCGCCGTCGGCCTCCAGGGCTACTCCACCCTCAACAACGTGTACTGGAACCAGATCATGGCCGCCTCGCTGGTCGTCAGCGTGCCCGTGGTCGCCGGATTCCTGCTGCTCCAGCGCTACTTGGTCGCGGGTCTGACGGCAGGCGCGGTGAAGTGACCGGATCCGACCGGAACCGGTCCCGACCACCGGGCCCTGCCCACCACCCGTACTCCTCTCCTTCCGAAGGGACTTCCGTGTCCGACGCCATCGACCTCGCCGCCCTCCCGCATGATTTCCTGTGGGGCACGGCAACCTCGGCGTACCAGATCGAGGGTGCCGTGGCCGAGGACGGCCGCTCCCCGTCGATCTGGGACACCTTCTCGCACACCCCCGGGAAGATCGCCGGCGACGACAACGGTGACGTCGCCTGCGACCACTACCACCGCTGGCGCGAGGACATCGGCCTGATGAAGCAACTCGGCGTCAACGCCTACCGGTTGTCCGTGGCCTGGCCACGCGTCCTGCCGGGCGGCGACGGCCGGCCCAACCCCAAGGGCCTCGCCTTCTACGACGAGTTGATCGACGCGCTGCTCGCGGCGGGCATCACCCCGTCCGTCACGCTCTACCACTGGGACCTGCCCCAGGTCCTCCAGGACCGCGGCGGCTGGCCCGAGCGCGAGACCGCCGAGCACTTCGCCGCGTACGCCTCCCTCGTGGCCGCCCGTCTCGGCGACCGCGTCACCCAATGGGCGACCCTGAACGAACCGCTGTGCTCGTCGTGGATCGGCCATCTGGAAGGCAAGATGGCCCCGGGCCTCACCGACCTGACCGCGGCCGTCCGCACCTCCTACCACCTCCTCCTCGGCCACGGCCTCGCCACCCAGGCGATCCGCGCCGCCGCCCCCCACGCCGAGATCGGCATCGTCAACAACCTCTCCACGGTGCACGCCGCCACCGAACACCCCGAGGACGTGGCCGCGGCCCTCCGCCACGACGGCCATGTCAACCGCTGGTGGCTCGACCCGGTCCACGGCCGCGGCTTCCCGGCCGACATGCGCGACGTCTACGGCGTCGAACTCCCCGAAAAGCCCGGCGACTTGGCGACGATCGCGGCGCCGCTGGACTGGCTGGGCCTCAACTACTACATGCCGGCCACCGTCGCCGACGACCCGAACGGCCCCGCCCCCTACACCCGCGAGGTGCGCCGCCTCGGTGTCCCGCGCACCGGCATGGACTGGGAGATCGACGCCGACGGCATCGAGACCCTCCTGCTGCGCCTCACCCACGAGTACGGCGCCCGGCGCCTCTACGTCACCGAGAACGGCTCGGCCTACCCCGACGTCGTACGCCCCGACGGCACCGTCGACGACCCCGAGCGCCAGGCGTACCTGGTGAGCCACCTGGCCGCCTGCGCCTCCGCCGCCCGCAAGGGCGCCCCGCTCGCGGGCTACTTCGCCTGGTCGCTGCTGGACAACTTCGAGTGGGCGTACGGCTACGAAAAGCGCTTCGGCCTGGTCCACGTCGACTACCGCACGCAGACCCGCCGTATCAAGGGGACAGGCCACCACTACGCGGACATCGTGCGCACCCACCGGGGCAGGGCCCGCAAGGCGGCGTAAGCCCTCTGCAGCCCATGAAGTTGATGCACCCCATGGTGTTGATGCACCCCATGGCTGACTGAGCCCGGCCATGAGGCGCGGGCGCCGGTGTGCGGACACCCACACGTCCCCGCACACCGGCGCCCGCCGATCACGGCCGGCGTCGCAGCCGACACCCCCCGTTCGGGCCCTAGCCGACGACCAGGACCCCCAGCAGCACCAGGGACAGCACGACCTCCACGGCTCCCACGACCCCCACCCGGACGCGCCCCAGTGCCGGAACAGCGACCGCCCGCCCGAGACAGAGGGCGAAGAACGCGCCGACCCAGCCGCCCAGCAGCCCGAACCCCACCCCGACGGCCACGGCGTGCCAGACACCGGACGCCCACCGGTACCCGGCGCTGCCCCGCTCCCGGATCATCGTCTTGACGTAGAGAACGGTGCCGCCGAAATAGAGCAGGCAGGCGAGCGCCGGGCGCCAACTGTCCGCGAGCCCTTGGCCGCCGTCACCGAGCAGCAGGGCGACGGGCAGCATCCCGCAGGCGGGCACGACGGCGAGGAGCCCATTGGCGAGGTCCCGCTCACGGTTGCGCCAGGCGAACCAGCAGTTCAGCGCGAGGAAGGGCGCCGCGCACGCACCGGCGAGCAGCAGCCAGGGCGCGCGCACGACAAGAGGGAGAGCGAACGGGAGCAGGCCGAGCGAGAAGACGACCAGCGGCCGTACATGCCGCCCCGCAGCCCGAGGATTACGCGCGATACGCCGCAGCCGCAGCCACTGCTGCGCATGGAAGACGGCGAGATACCCGAACATCCAGGCGATGAGCAGAGGCGCGTGCCAGACAGTCGGCCCGCCGAGGATCGTGCCCGCCGCGAACGGCACGAGGAGCATCGCCCAGGCGCCGTGCTGGTTCGGTAGCCAGCGCCGTACGGCACGCGAAGTCATCGGTGCTGTCCATCCTTCTCGGCCGTACTGGCGCCGGCCCGTTCATCGTGCCACTCGGGCGTGAGGCGAGGGCCCGCCATTGGTCCCGGCCGCAGGGGACCAACGACGCGATCACTTGGCCGCTATGGCCGCCTCGACATTCTTGGTGAACTGCTGCTCACTCACGGTGTCCCCGGAGGCGGTCAGCACCTCGACCTTCTTGCCGTTGATCTTCAGGGTCGGTGTGCCGGTGACATCGGTGGTCTTGTAGAAGGCCTCGTTGACCTTCTTCGCCCAGGGGAGGTAGGTGACCTCCTTGACGGCCTGGTTGAAGGAGGGGGAGCGCAGCCCCGGCACCTTGGCGGCCAGGTCGAGGAGGGTGGCGGTGCTGGCGAAGGTGTCGTCCGTCTCCTCCTTGGGCTGCGCCGCGTAGAGGACGTCGTGGTACGCCTTGAACTTCGCCGCGCCGCCCTCGTTGAGCGCGGCACCGAGAGCGGCGAGGGCGGTCATGGACCCGTTGCCGCCGAGCCGCTTGTCGAGGAAGGCGGCCAGATGGAACTCGATCTTCACCTTGCCGGAGTCGGCCATGGTGGTGAGCGACTTGCCGAGGTTCTTCTCGAAGAGGCCGCAGTACGGGCAGCGCATGTCCTCGAAGACCTGCACGGTGGTCGGCGCGTCGGCCCGCCCGTACACGACGACGGTCCCGTTGGACCCGGTGGAGTGCGCGGGCACGACAAGCGGCGCGTCGGCCGCGGCCGCGGCGGCCACGGTCTCATCGGAACCGCCGTCCCCGTGCACGGCATACCCGATCCCGACACCGGCGGCGAGGGCGATGGCGGTGCTGACGGCACCGAACACAAGAGCCCGCCGCTTGACCGCCTCCACCCGCTTCTCGCCGTCGCGCAACTCGGCGAGAGAAGTACGTTGATTGCTGCTCATGAGCCGAACGGTACGAACGCCGGCCCCCCGCCGGTACGTCCCTAGCGGACTCACCGCCAGGGACGTGGGTCCCGCAGGGGACGGCCCCGGGTCCCGGGGGTCGGGGGACGTTCGGGAGGGCAACGAATGTCGACGACTGAACGGGGAGCACGAGTGACAGCACCGCACGCTGAGCCGCAGGCCACGGAGCCGCTCATCCCCATGCCCGCCCTCACCCCCGATGCCCTGAGCGCGGCTGTGGAGCGACTGACGCCGAGCCGTATGCAGGGGTTCGTCCGTGACCTCATCGACGCGACGACGAACGCTCAGCAGGCTGAGTCGCTGGCGCCGCTGCATACCTTCGTCCACACATGGGGTGCGTTCGTCGCCATTCAGCGTTATCCCTCACGGGCCGCACGGCTGCGGCATCTGGAAGAGGTGGTGAGTGCCGGGGTGGACGATCCGGTGGACACCGTCGCGGCGATCAGGAAGATCCATGAGGAAGCAGCGGCGGAGGCAGGGCTGTGACCGCGCCCAGTCCATCCCGTCGCCCAAGTTGTCGATCCTGCCTACTCGAGCAGGTCCGCCACGTACGCCCGCAGATCATTGGGGAGTCCATGGACGTCGATCTCGCGCAGTCGGGACAATGCCTCCGGCTGGAGGAAGCCGGAGGAACCCAGCTCGAACAGGGCGTGCAGCTGCGCTTCGAGTGTGTCCCTGTGCTGCTCGCGACAGGCGCACAGGGACAGCAGCGTCGCCAGCATGTTGACCTCGGCCGCCGAGTACGAGCGGATCATGCCGGTGACGACGTCAGCCCCGCGCTCGCGGATCGCCGGTTCGGGATCCAGAAGTTGACGTGTGAGGTCGAGAAGCAGCTGTGCTGGGATGCTCACCGGGGCCACGGTATCCGGCTGATCTGCCGTATCGCGAGGCGCGGGTGGGACGGCACATGCACCAAGGAGGGACAGGCACGATGAGACGAATGGTGCGGTTCGGGTCTTCGCGAGAGATCGCGCGGTTCTCCTCGGGGTTCAACCACGTTGTGAGGTGTGTGGTTGCCGAGGGGCTGGACGGTGGGCCTCTCCTGTTCTCATCGACGGCGGACGGGGAGAACGTCACTCGTTGGGACATCCGCGCCGGTGCGCCCGTCTGGTGTGACACCGAAGGCATGCCCGGTATCAACGGACAAGCTCTGGTGCGGCTCCCTGACGGCGGGCTTTGCATGGCCATTCCCACCGAGGACGGCATCGAGTGGTGGGACGCAATGACAGGGTGCCGTCGCCCGGAGATGACCTGGGAGGACTGGACGATCTGGGACGTTGCCGCGGGGCTGCTGCCGGATGGTCGCCCCGTCCTTCTGGGCGCGGGGCACGAAGGCAGGGTGTATCGGTGGGACGCGGCCGACGGCGAGTTGCTGGGGATGTCACCGATGACTCGGGAAGGTGGCAACATCATACTGGCCGTGGGCTTCGTGCCGTCTCCCGGCGGCAGTGGCTTGGTCGTCTCGGGAGACGAGATTGGTCGGATCTGGCGTTGGGACATAACGGACGGGTCCCAGGCAGGTGATCCGATCCTGGGGCACGATTCCCAGATCCGTAGCCTGCGGGCGCTGCCGCATGCCGAGAAGACGCCGTTCGTCTCCTGCGATGCGGACGGGGTTCTGAAGGTGTGGGACGCCGCGACCGGTGACCAGGCAGGGCCGTCCATTGAAGCTCATACCGACCTGTATGACCTCGAAGTCGCTGACATGGGAGACACGACGGTGTTGTTCGCCGCGGGGGCCGACGACGTTGTCCGTGCGTGGGACCCGGAGACCTGCGAGCCCATCGAACTCTCTCTCCGCGGTACGACCATGAGCGTCCTCAGCCGACCGGACGGGACGGCCCTCGTGGTGACGTGCACGGCTCAGGGTGACTTCATCGTCCGCTTGTATTCTCTCCGCGCCGGACACGATTGATGGGTGCCCGCACTCTTCGTCGTCAGCGCGGCCAGCGGTATGCCTCCTCGGCACGTTGGCGACGGCGATGCAGGGCGCGGCCGACGACGTGAAGACGCAGGGCGTGAACGTGTGGTTCTCCGACCCGAAGAGTGACTTCGCGGGCAAGGGCGTGTGCGGTGACCCGGAGCAGGTGCACGGCATCGTCAAGACCCTAGTGAAGTCCGACAACCCGAGCAACGACTGGCTGTGGCTCAGGGACTATGGTCTGTCGGCCCAGTGGTTCCATCCGAAGATCGGAGGCGCCCGACTGTACGGGAACGCGCTGGAGCGGACGCTGTCCGGCATGAGCCTGTAACGATCGCGTCTGATCGTTCCGGGGCAGTCCGCAGGGGCTGCCCCGGACCTGTCTGAGTACCGGTACTCATGACCTGACCGTTCGGCCTGGTGAACAGTGGCCCTGGCAAAACCCGGTCGGAACAACCCAGCGATGAGAGGCCCGATGAAAAGCACGGCCACGGGTGGCCTTGCTGTCCTTGTGCTGCTCGCGATGACCGCGTGTTCTTCCGGCAACCGCGCCGTCAGCCCGAAGGACGCCCGCGCACTGGCCGGCAGCCGACAGGCGGTCGAGGCCCGACAGCAGGCGGAGCAAAAGCTCCGGAAGGTCGTGCGAGCCTACGCCGACCACACCCGCCTGAGCCTCGGACTGCTCGTGGTACGGGACGCTTGCCAGACGGGTCTGCGCAAGCAGCCATTCTTCCAGGACGGAAGCGACACCTACAAGATCAAGTGCTCGATGCGTGTGACCGCTTACTACGGCGCTGACCCACACCACATGGGCGATGTCATCGACAGCATCCTGACCGCGGGCGAAAGCGATCCGCAGATACCGTTCAACCACGACGCCACGGGCAGGCGACTGCTCGCCTACTACCGGAGCCAGGGGCCGAACCCGAACGCCCCGGGGCGCTGGATCCGAGCAACGTCTTCGCTTGGGGCGACACACTGATGTGGGATCCGGTGCGTGACCGTGACCCCAAGCGCCTGATCGAGGAACCTCTCATCACCAAGAACGATCCACCGGTGCAGCGGTTCCTGCGTGAGCCGGCGTCCGGGACGGTCTCCGGCCTCCGAGAGAAGTACGGCATGGTACTCCGGTTCGATCTGGGGTCCGGCAACTACTACAAGGTTCTCAAGAACGACCAGCATCACTGACGAGTGCGTGAACTCCCCTACAGCGACTATTACGGGGTGCTCAAAACGGTCGGACGCGCACAGAGTGACGTCGGTACCGGCCGGCGGGCCCATCAGCGCCCGCACCCACAGCCGCACCCGCACCCGCATCACCCCGTACGACCGGGTGCGTACGGTGAAGACGGCCTACGACGCCTATGCCATGGCATCACGAACCTGTTTGCCGCACTGGATGTCACGACCGGAGAAGCGCGGGGTGAGTGCAAGTCTCGCCGGAACGGCGCGAACTTCCTGGCGTTCTTGAGGAAGGCCGTCAAGCCGCAGGCGGGAAGGACCCGCACGGACGAGGAAGCCGAGTCGGTTCGGAGACAGGCTGGTGCGGAGACGGTGTCGGTGGGCGTAAGGAAGTGCCGGGCTCATGACATGTATGGGGTGTGGAGACCATTCAGACCGCGACCGACCGTGAACGCGCCACACGGTTCACGGACCTGTATGTCCGCGACCACCCACGGGTGTCCGCCTTCCTGTACCGGCGGGTCGGCGACCGGGGTGCGGCGGAGGAGCTGACGGCGGAGGTCTTCCGGATCGCGTGGGAGCAGGTGCTCAACGGCGGGGAGATCAGCTCCGGCTGGCTGTTCGTCACCGCTCGTAATCTGCTGAGCAATCACCACCGCGCGACGACCCGGCTGACCGAGCTGCACCGGCAAGGGCACCCGACCTGCTCAAGGTCCTACGGGAGGTCGACCCGGACTTCGTCCCGCTCGACGGCACCCTCGCCGCATGCGACCGCCTGGGCGATGGCCGGGCCGACTACTCCGCCAAGCACCGACGCCACGGGGTGAACGTCCAGGTCGTGACCGACCCAGCCGGCCGGGTTCTGTGGTTTTCACCCGCCCTGCCAGGCCGGACCCACGACCTGACCGCGGCCCGCACCCACCGGATCATCCGGATCTGCGAACGCCAGGGTGTCCCGGTCCTCGCCGACCGCGCCTACCTTGGAGCCGGCCGCTGGGTAACGACACCGGTCAGACGCCCACCCGGTCGTGACCTGTCACCGACCCAGCGCACCGTCAACCGCGCGCTGTCGGCAACACGGGCACCGGTCGAGCGAGGCGTGGCCCGCCTGAAGTCCTGGCGGATCTTCCATCACGCTCGCTGCAGCCCAAATCGAATGTCGTCAATCGCGGCTGCGGTCCTCACCCTGGAGCGGCAACTCTGAAACAGCTCAGTGATCCGAGAGAGGCATGTCGGTGAGGGACGGCCGTTATCCCAGCCACATCCCGTCGCGCATGATGACTCTTCCGCGTAGTTCCGGCTCGCCACGCCAAGCGCGCACAGTCCTCGGGACCACGCGTACATACAGAAAGGAACCCTCTTCCACGCGTGGATCCCACCCGAACTTGTCGGCGAACGCCTCCGCTGCGCCTCCGGGCACCTCCTGATCCGGGAAGCACTCCGCCTCACCCTGGAGAAGTACCACGTCGAAGGTGTCCGGTAGCGACAAGCGCACGCGCGGCTCTTCGCGGACGTTTCGCGCAGTCACGGAAGCGGCGCTGGTGCACATCCACATTGCTCGCCCATCCCACAAGAACCACAGCGGCACCTGGTACGGCCCGTGATCAGGGTGAGCCGTCGACACCCATACGTCCCGCTCGGTAGCGAGTCGCTCCAGAGCGTCGCGCATACGCTCCGCCGTCCGGCGACGAGCGATTCCCGTGGTCTCCATGAGGACCGACCCTAGCCAAGCAGGCGCGAAGCGCGCCTGAGGCGCAGGACCTACTCCCAGCGACCGATGAACCCGGACTGCAAGACGGTCACTCGGACGGGTTGCTCTACGTCGAAACGCGACAGACGGTCGCGTCATGTTTCGTAGCGTGATCGGACCGTATACGTGACGTCAGGTGGGAGAGGTGAGCATGGTGGCAGAAGCAGAACAGGAAGCCGAGGAGACGGGCAGGCGGGGGCGCCGGGAGGCTCCGGGTGGCGTGGTGCTCGCGTTCGGGCGACAGTTGAAGCTGTTGCGGATCCGGGCGGGGCTGGACCGGGCGGAGTTCGCGGTGGCACAGTTGGCCTTCGGGGCCGGGGCATGGGACGGCTTCGTGCGGATGGCCTCCGGACGTTGAGCGACCGGTGGGGCCCGGCGACACGCATGCACGTGACGTCGGGCCCCACTTGCACGAAGGGCTGGTGGGCGCCTCAGCAGTCCCGCAGTTCCGGGGACTGGTTCAGGACCTGGGCGCGTAGGGACGTGAAGCGGGTGTGGGTCTTCGTGCCCCTGGTGTTGGGGTGGAACGCTGCCACTCGGTGGCAGTTCTGGAAGGCCAAGGTGATGTCGAAGTGGCGTTCCAGGGAGCCTCGGATGGCGTCGCTCGCCAAGGTGCGCAGGAGTTGGCCTCGTTCCTGTTCCGACGGGGGCGGGGTCTCGTTGTCGGCGAACTCGGCTGTGCCCGACTTGAGTTCGGCCGCCAAGGACGCGATCAGATCGTAGGCGTACGGGAGTGACGTGCGGACGGTGTCCACGAAGTCCGTCTCGCGGACCACGCCGGCCTCGGCCTCGGCGAGCAGGGCGGGGGAGATGTCGAGGGACATGGGGATCTTCCTTTCGCGACGGTGAGAGGTGAGAGGCAAGAGGTCAGGGGGTTGGGGGTGGTTGAGGTGGCGTTTTGAAAATGAATGTCATGTCGTTAGGTTTGGGGTGAGTGGTGATCGTTGTCAAGTCCCGTTGCTCCAGACGAGGTAGCTGTCCACGTCGTGAACCTTGACGCGGCCTCATGCGTATCTGTCGTGCGTGGGAGGATCGCTCGCCATGAGTGCGTCGCCGGCGGTACGGAGCCTGCGCGCCGCGGTGTTCGCCGCGGTGTGCGTGCTGCTGGCCGTCGCCGGGCACCGGCTCGGTACCGGTGTCGCCCCGCCCGTGTGGGTCGACGGCGCCGGGTTCCCCGGTGTGTTCGGTACCGCTTGGGTGCTCGGTGCGCGGGAGCGGTCGTTGACGGGGATCGGTGCCGTCATGCTCGGGACCCAGGGGGTCCTGCATGTTCTCTTCGAGGCGGCCGGGCCGTCCGCTGCCCCGGATGCGGTCGGCGGGGGCATGAGCCGTCACGCCATGGGTTCCTCGTCGTTCATCGGCGAGGCCGTCGGGCACGTGCACGAGATGTGCACGCCCGTTGCCGCCGCTCATCTCCTCGCCGCCCTCGTCGCTTCCTGGTGGCTGCGGCGCGGTGAGGCCGCCGTGTGGGGGATCTTGCGGTGCGCCGTCGAGCGGGTGCCTTCGGTCAGTGGTGTGTGGCGGTTGGTGGTCGCTTCCGTTGCGCTTCCCCCGGCTCCCGGAAGTGCGATGTGTGCCGTCGTGCGGCTCGTTCCGCTGCGGCAGGCGCTGTTGCGGCACGCGGTGCTCCGGCGTGGGCCGCCGCGGTGGGTTCCGTACACCAACTGACCCGACTCACACTTCCGTACGGAGACCCACTCACCCATGTCCATCCTGCCCAAGACCCGCACCACCCTGCGCCGCGCCGGTGCCGTCACCGCTCTCGCCGCCGCCGCAGTCCTCGCGGCCGCCGGTGTCGCCTCCGCGCATGTCACCGTGCACCCCGAGAGCTACGCCAAGGGCGCCACCGACGGGCTGCTCACCTTCCGTGTGCCCAACGAGGACAGTGCCGGTACCACCAAGGTCCAGGTCTTTCTCCCGACCGACCACCCCGTCCTCGGCGTTCTCGTGTCGCCCCGTGACGGCTGGACCGCCAAGGTGACCACCACCAAGCTCAAGACCCCGGTCAAGACCGACGACGGCACCATCACCGAGGCCGTCTCCGAGATCACCTGGACCGGTGGAAAGATCGGTGCCGGGCACTACGAGGACTTCGACGTCGCGTTCGGACAACTTCCGGACGACACCGGTCAGTTGGTCTTCAAGACTCTCCAGACCTACTCCGACGGCAAGGTCGCCCGCTGGATCGAGCAGCCCGCCGAAGGTGCCGACGAGCCGGAGAATCCGGCACCCGTCCTCACCCTCACCGCCAAGGGGAGCGAGGCCGCCAGTGGTGCCGAAGCCCCGGCCGCCTCCGCCGACTCCCAGTCCGCCGCCAAGAGTTCCGCGACCGGTGACGAGGCCGACGACAGCACCGCCCGCGGGCTCGGTGCCGCCGGGCTCGGTGTGGGTGTGCTCGGCCTCGCTGCCGCAGCGTTCGCCATTCTCCGGGGGCGCACGGCACGGTCGTAGCCGGAGCGTCGATCTCCGACAGACCGACACGCACCAACACCGAGGGCCCGGATCAGCGCCACAACTTCGGCTGCCGATCCGGGCCCTCGGACCACGAGCGAGAGCACGAGCGAGAAGAGAACCGGTGTGGCTACCCCGCCACCAGCTCCCGCACATCCTCCTCCGCCGCCGCAGGCACGACCGTCTCCGCCGTCCCCCGCGACCTCCGCCACAGCCACACCACATCCCGCCCGAACGACCACACCAGCGAGCCCAGCGCCAGCAGCACCACGCCCAGGTTGGCCGCGAACGGCAGGAGGTTCGCGCCGGCGAGGAGCAAACAGATGCCCTGCAGTGCGGCCACCGTCTTGCGGGCGGTGCTGGGCGGCAGCGCCGCGTTCAGCCACGGCAACACCCTTGCCGCCGCCACGAAGGCGTAGCGCATGCTGCCGATCAGCAGTACCCACAGTCCGAGTTGCATGGACACGTACACGCTCAGCACCAGGATCAGAAACGCGTCGACCTCCATGTCGAAGCGGGCGCCCAGCGCGGTCGAGGTGCCGGTGCGGCGGGCGACCTTGCCGTCCACGCCGTCGAGTATGAGGGCCACCGCCGTCAGCCCGACCAGCAGGGTCACCGGCGGTGAGCTCTCGAACGAGTCTGCGACCAGCGCCGTTACCCCGCCCACCAGGATCGCCCGGCCGAGTGTCACCCGGTTGGCGGGCCCGAAGGAGCGCGGGCGGGTGCGGTGCAGCGCGCGGGACAGGACCGCCCAGGTGGCGATGGCAAAGGCGAGACCGGTCAGCCAGCCCCACGGCCCCATGCCGATCGCCGTGCCGAGCAGGGCCAGCAACAGGATCTGCACGCCCGCTCCCACCGCGGTCTCCTGCTGGACCAGCCTTGCGTCGTAAGTGTTGTTCAGGGCCACCGCACGTCCTCCGGCCGTATGACAGAGTCGATCAACGCCGCGTACTGTGCGCGGCCTGTGCACATCTGGTTGCACATCTCGTTACGTGAGCAAGTTCCGGATCGTTCAGGAGGATTTCGATGGACCGCTCGGCAAGTCGCTCGGCCCGTGCGTTCTGGCTTGCCTCTCCGGGCCGCGGTGAGATCCGTGATCTCGCCCTCCCGGACCCCGGCGAGGGGGAGGTGCTCGTGCGCGCGCTGTACTCGGGTGTCAGCCGTGGCACGGAGACACTCGTGTTCCGGGGCGGGGTCCCGGCCGGGCAGTACGGCGCCATGCGCGCGCCGTTCCAGGAGGGCGAATTCCCGGCGCCGGTGAAGTACGGCTATCTCAGCGTCGGGGTGGTGGAGGACGGGCCGGAACGGCTGGTCGGGCGTACGGTGTTCTGCCTCCATCCGCATCAGACGCGGTACGTCGTTCCCGTAGGCGCCGTCACCCCCGTACCGGACGGGGTGCCCGCCGGACGGGCCGTGCTCGCCGGGACCGTGGAGACCGCCGTCAACGCGCTGTGGGACGCCGCGCCCCTCGTCGGGGACCGGATCGCGGTCGTGGGCGGCGGGATGGTCGGCTGCTCGGTGGCCGCGCTCCTTGCCCGCTTCCCCGGCGTACGGCTCCAGCTCGTCGACGCCGACCCCGCCCGTGCCCGTACCGCCGCTGCCCTCGGCGTCGATTTCGCCGCACCCGGCGACGCGCTCGGCGACTGCGACCTGGTCGTCCACGCCAGCGCCACCGAGGCCGGGCTCACCCGCTCCCTCGAACTCCTCGCTGCCGAGGGCACCGTCCTCGAACTCAGCTGGTACGGCGACCGCCAGGTCACCCTTCCGCTCGGCGAGGCCTTCCACTCCCGCCGGCTGACCGTGCGCAGCAGCCAGGTCGGCACCGTCTCCCCGCGCCGCGCCTCGCGCACCTACGCCGACCGGCTGGCCCTCGCCCTCGATCTGCTCGCCGACCCGGCCCTCGACGCCCTGATCACCGGGGAGAGCGCCTTCGAGGAGCTGCCCGACGTGATGCCGAAGCTCGCCTCGGGGCAGATACCGGCGCTCTGCCACCGGATCCGCTACGCCCACAGCGACTGACGGGTTTCGCGGGTCTCACGGGTCTCGGACGGACGGCCCGTCGGACATGAGCGTCTGACCTGAGAAAAGAGTGAGACCCGGCTGAACGGGGGAAGGCGAGGAGCCGTACTACACGGCATCCCCCGGCAGGATCGGTCAGGACCGGTCAGGAAGAGCTGGGGGACTAGACGCGCCGCACCTGGAGGGTCGTCCGTTGTTCAGTGTCACCGTCCGCGATCACATCATGATCGCCCACAGCTTCCGCGGCGAGGTCTTCGGGCCCGCCCAACGTCTGCACGGAGCGACGTTCCTGGTGGACGCCACCTTCCGGCGGGAGCAGCTGGACGACGACAACATCGTCGTCGACATCGGACTGGCCACCCAGGAGCTCGGCGCCGTCGTCAGCGAGCTGAACTACAGAAACCTCGACAACGAGCCCGACTTCGCCGGGGTCAACACCTCCACCGAGTTCCTGGCGAAGGTCATCGCCGACCGGCTCGCCGAGCGGATCCACAAGGGCGCGCTGGGCGAGGGTGCCAAGGGCATCGCCGGGATCAGCGTCACCCTGCACGAGTCGCACATCGCCTGGGCGAGTTACGAGCGTGCCCTGTGAACCACGTCGACACCCATACGGACGACCAGGCCCACACGGTCAGCGACATGACCGCCGACCGCGCCCGTCTCGCCTATGTGCCCGTGCAGCCCACCGCACCGACGAACGGCGATCTCCTCCCCATGTCCCTGCGCACCGTCCACTTCGTCATGCCCGGAGGCGTCGACGACCCGGCCGCGCCCAGCGGCGGCAACGCCTACGACCGGCGTGTCTGCCTCGATCTGCCCGGCTTCGGCTGGCAGGTCGACAAGCTCGCCGTCCCCGGCGCCTGGCCCCGCCCCTCCGACGCCGACCGCACCGAACTCGCCCGTGTGCTGAAGCGGCTCCCGGACGGCGCCGTCGTGCTGCTCGACGGGATCGTCGCCTGCGGGGTCCCTGAGATCGTCGTACCGGAGGCGGAACGCCTCAGCCTCGCCGTCCTCGTCCACCTTCCGCTCGGCGACGAGCGCGGCCTGGACCCGGCGGTCGCGGCCGACCTGGACGCCCGGGAACGTACGGTGCTGCGGGCCGTGCCCGCCGTCATCGCCACCAGCGACTGGGCCGTACGCCGCCTGGTCTCCCACCACGGGCTCGCCCCGGAGCGGGTGCACTCCGCCACCCCCGGCGCCGACATCGCACCCCTCGCCTCCGGCACCGACGGAGTCTCCCGGCTGCTGTGCGTGGCCGCCGTGACGCCGCGCAAGGGCCAGCACCGGCTGGTGGAGGCGCTGGCCGGCGTGACCGACCTGCCGTGGAGCTGCGTGTGCGTCGGCGGGCTCGGGCACGACCCCGAGTACGTCGCCCATCTGCGGGAACTGATCCGGAAGCACGGCCTCCAGGACCGTCTCACGCTGGCCGGACCGCAGGCCGGCGCCGAGCTCGACGCCAGCTACGCCACGGCCGACCTGATGGTCCTCACGTCGTACGCCGAGACCTACGGCATGGCGGTGACCGAGGCGCTCGCGCGCGGCATCCCCGTGCTGGCCACGGATGTCGGCGGGCTGCCCGAGGCGCTCGGCCGCGCCCCCGACGGCGGGGTGCCCGGCATCCTCGTCCCGCCGGAGGACCCGGCCGCGCTCGCGGTGGAACTGCGCGGCTGGTTCGGCGAGGCCGACGTACGACGCCGCCTCAAGGCGGCCGCCCGGGGGCGGCGGGCCGCCCTGGACGGCTGGGCGACCACGGCCCGCAGTCTCGCCGGCGTCCTGGGCCGGCTCCCCGGACCCGGCGAACCACGGAGGACGGCATGAGCGGCATGAGCGGCACGAGGAGGACGGTGGTGAGCGACCCGGCCGTCGGATCCGGGCACACGGACGGTGCGGGGTCCGGGACCATGGACGGGGCCGGGGCCGGGCACACGGACGGTGCCGACGGCATTCCGGCTCAGCCGGGGCCGCGGGAGGTGGTGATCGCCGGTGCCGGGCCCGTCGTCCGTCCCGGCGAGCGGGCCACCGTACGGCTGCGCGACGCCGGACCCGACGACCCGCCGCGCTACGCGCCCGAGTGGCTCGCGCTGCGCGAGCCCGCCGACGCCGCCGCCCGCGCGGCCGATCTGCTCGACCCGCTGCGCATCCGGCTCGCCAATCTGCCCGGCCGGGCGGGCGGCCACGTGATCCATGACCTCGGCTGTGGCACCGGCTCCATGGGCCGCTGGCTGGCCTCCCGGCTCGACGGCGCCCAGCACTGGATCCTGCACGACCGCGACCCGTATCTGCTGCACTTCGCCGCCGTCGCCTCGCCCCGCGCCGCCGCCGACGGCAGCAGGGTCACCGTGGAGACCCGGCGCGGGGACGTCGCCCGGCTGACCCCGGACGCCCTGGCCGGCGCCTCGCTGGTCACCGCGTCCGCGCTGCTCGACGTCCTCACCCGCGAGGAGGTCGAAGCCCTCGCCGACGCCTGCGCCGGGGCGGGCTGCCCGGCGCTGCTCACTCTCTCCGTCGTCGGACGCGTCGACCTTCTTCCGGCGCACCCGCTCGACACCGAGATCGCGGAGGCGTTCAACGCCCATCAGCGGCGCGAGGGGCTGCTCGGACCGGACGCGGTGACCACGGCGTGCGAGGCGTTCGGCGCGCACGGTGCCACGGTCAAGGTGCACCCCAGCGCCTGGCGGCTCGGGCCCGACGAGGCCGCGCTGACCGCGCAGTGGCTGCGCGGCTGGGTGGGGGCGGCGGTCGAGGAGCGGCCCGAGCTGGCGGAACGCGCCGAGGGGTATCTGCGGGAACGGCTCGCCGCCTGCGAGGAGGGCCGGCTGCGGGTCGTGGTCCACCACAGCGACCTGCTGGCGCTGGCCCGGCCCACGGGAGGGGCGGCATGAGCGCGCCGACGATCGGAGCGGGGACCGACTTCGGGGCGGCGACCAGGGCAATTCGGCCGCCCGCCGCTGCGTCACCGCCCGCCGCTGCGTCACCGGTCGCCGAGGCCCCCGCCGCCGAGCCACCGGTCGCCGAGCCACCGGTCGCCGAACCCCCCGCGAACCGGTTCACCCGCGCCGTCCGCGCCCACTTCGGCACGGTCGCCGGTGTCGCCATCCTCGCCGTGCTGCTCTGGCGGCTCGGGACCGGAGTCTTCCTGGACGGGCTGCGGCGGATCGACGGGACGACGCTGCTCGTGGCGCTCGGCATCGGCCTGGTCACCACCGTGTTCAGCGCCTGGCGCTGGCAGTTGGTCGCCCGCGCCCTGCGCATCCGTCTGCCGCTCGGCGCGGCCACCGCCGACTACTACCGGGCGCTGTTCCTCAACGCCGCCCTGCCCGGCGGCGTGCTGGGCGATGTGCACCGGGCCGTACGGCACGGGCAGAGCGCCGGGGACCTCGGCCGGTGTGTACGGGCCGTGGTGTTGGAGCGGATCGCGGGGCAGATCGCGCTCACCGTCACCGGTGTGACGGTCCTGCTGACCGTGGACTCCCCGGTCCGCGCCGACACCCGGCACTTCGCCCCGCTCGCCGCCCTGGCCGTGATCGGTGCCCTCGCCGTCGTCCTCGCCCTGCGCATGAACCGCGCCGCACCCTCCCGCCGGGGACGCATGCTGCGCCGCACGCTCGGCGAGGCACGCGAGGGGCTGCTGTCCCGGCGCAACTGGCCCGGGGTCACGCTCTCCTCGCTCGTCGTCCTCGCCGGTCACCTCGCGATGTTCGTGGTCGCCGCCCGGGTGGCCGGGGTCGGTGCCTCCGCCGTGGTACTGCTGCCGCTGGCCGTTCTGGCGCTGGTCGCCATGGGGATACCGCTGAACATCGGCGGCTTCGGGCCACGGGAGGGCATCACCGCCTGGGCGTTCGGCGCCGCCGGGCTCGGCGAGGGCAGCGGGCTGTCCGTCGCCGTGGTCTACGGCGTGCTCAGCTTCGCGGCCGCCCTGCCCGGCGCCGTCGTCCTCGTCGCCCGCTGGTACGGCGGGCTGCGCGGCGGGACGGACAGCGGCGGGACGGACAGCGCCGGGACGGACAGCGCCGGGACGGACGACGTGTGTATGGACGACGCCGGGAGCGAACGCCCCTATGCGCCTTCCGTCAGCAGCGCGACATACGCCCCGAAGGATTCGGCAAGGCTCGCCAGCAGTGCCTTCCCCTTTTCCGCGGAACCGAGGGAGGGACGGCCGATGACGCCCGATTCGGTATAGGCGGACATTCCGGTGGTCAGCAGATGGCGCCGGTCGTCCGCCGTGAAATCGGCGGATTCATAACCGGGCCTGACCGATTCGGGATGAGCGTGCAGCAGAATGGAGGTCTCGATTTCCCCCGCGTGCATATCGGTGAGCAGCGAGGTCCGCACCCCCGCCTGCTCCCGCGCCGTCTCCCAGTCCTCCGGGGCCGGGAACAGTGCCATCCGCTCGCCGCGCGCGGAGGACTCCTGCACCAAATTGCCCAGGACGTAGTTCCCGCCGTGCCCGTTGACCAGCACCAACGCCTCGACGCCGGACCGCCGGAGCGACGCCGCGATGTCCCGCACCACCGCATGAAGGGTCACGGAGGAGATGCTGACGGTCCCCGGCCACGCCGCGTGCTCGTGCGAGCAGGAGACCGTCACCGGAGGAAGGAGGTGCACCGGGTGTACCGCGGCGATCTCCCGGGCGACGGCACAGGCGACGAGCGTGTCGGTCGCCAGCGGAAGAAACGGACCGTGCTGCTCGAAACTTCCCACGGGAAGGACGGCGACCTGCGCCGAAACACCCGCCGCCCGGGTCCGTACATCCTCCGTGGTGTCCGCCGGCAACGGATTTGCCCCGTGAGTCACCACTGTATTCGCGCCCGAACCACTCATCTTTTCACGGCCTTTCGTCTCTGTTGAGGAATCAGATCATGACAGAAAACATCGGTGTACTCGGCAAGAAGTCGTGCACGAAGTCACCGGAGCGTACGGGCGTGGAACGCGTCGTCAGTGCCCCGCTGCCCACGGTGTACGGAATGTTCCAGGCGATCGGCTACCTGGACCACGACCGTGGTGACGAGCAAGTGGCGCTGGTGCACGGCGAGATCGGCACCGAGAACGTGCTCACCCGGCTGCACTCGGAGTGCCTGACCGGCGACGCCTTCGGTTCCCAGCACTGCGAGTGCGGCGACCAGCTCGCGTCCGCGCTGCGTGCCGTGGTCGCCGAAGGGCGCGGCGTCGTCGTCTACTTGAGGGGCCACGAGGGCCGCGGCATAGGTCTGCTCGGCAAGCTGCGCGCCATGGCGCTCCAGGCGGAGGGCCTGGACACCGTCGAGGCGAACCTCGCCCTCGGCCTGCCGGTCGACGCCCGCGACTACGGTGTCGCCGCGGAGATCCTGCACGACCTCGGAGTGGACTCCGTACGCCTGATGTCCAACAACCCGCGCAAGCGCGAGGCGTTGCTGCGGCACGGCATCCAGGTCGCCGAGCAGGTGCCGCTGCTGATCCCGCCGTGCGAGAACAACATCACCTATCTGCGCACCAAGCGGGAGCGCCTCGACCACCATCTGCCCCATCTGGACGCGGTCGCCCATCTGTCCTGACGTGCGGGGCGGCCGGCCCGCCGACAGGCCGCCGCCCCGGGTCCACGGCCGTACCGGGACCGTACGGGCAGCCGTACGGCGAGGTGGTCCGCGCCCCGTCCCCGGGCCGCGTACGCTTCCGCCCATCGACCCGTTGTGCGCCGGTCCCTCGGCAGGCCGGCGCCCGCGCCCGGAGGCCCACCTGGTATGACCGAGCTCCATCTGTGGCTGCGCCACGAGGCCCGTACGACCGAGCGGCGCACCCCCGTCGTGCCCTCCGACGCCCGCCGGCTCGTCGAGAGCGGGGTGACCCTGACCGTCGAGGAGTCCCCGCAGCGGATCTTCCCGATCGAGGAGTACGAGGCGGTCGGCTGCGGCGTCGCCCCGGCGGGGTCGTGGCAGTCGGCGCCGGCGGACGCCGTCGTCCTCGGCCTCAAGGAACTCCCTGACGAACCGCCCCGCTTGACGCACCGCCATATCTTCTTCGGGCACGCCTACAAGAGGCAGCCGGGCGCCGTCGAGCTGCTGCGGCGGTTCGCCGCCGGGGGAGGGGCGCTGCTCGACCTCGAGTATCTGGTGGACGACGCCGGACGGCGTCTCGCCGCGTTCGGATACTGGGCCGGCTATCTGGGCGCCGCGCTCGCCGTGCTCCAGGAGCGCGGCAGGCTCGTCGCGCCGCTCACGCCCACCGACAAGACCGCACTCGACGCGACCCTGCAACCCGCAGCCCGGGACGTGGAATTCACCGCGCTCGTCATCGGTGCCCTCGGCCGCAGCGGGCGCGGTGCGTGTGACGCGCTGCGCACCGCCGGGATCGAACCCACCCGCTGGGACCTCGCCGAGACCCGCGAGCTGGACCGCACGGCCCTGCTGGAGCACGACGTGCTGGTCAACTGCGTCCTCGCCACCACCCCGGTCCCGCCGTTCGTCCGCGAGCAGGACCTCGACGACCCCGCCCGGCGGCTGCGCGTCCTGTCCGACGTCACCTGCGACGTCGGCTCACCCCTCAACGTCCTGCCGGTGTACGACCGTACGACCGAGTGGACCGACCCGGTACGGCGGCTGCGCAAGGAGCCCCCCGCCGATCTCATCGCCATCGACAATCTGCCGTCGCTGCTGCCGAGGGAGGCCAGCACCGACTTCTCGGCCGCGCTGCTGCCCCAGCTGCAGGAGCTGGCCGAGTTCGGCGAGGGCCGGGGGCCGTGGGGGCACTGTCTGGAACGGTTCCACCAGGCCGGTCACGAATTCGGCATCAGCTGAACGGACTTCGGGTGCCCTGCCGCCCGTCCGAGGACCGGCGGCAGGGCACCCTGGCGGGCCGCCCCGAGTGGCGGGCTAAGCAGGGTCGGGCGAAGCCCGCTGCGGGCCGGCAGCGCCCTGAAGGGGCGCGGGGCTGTGCCGACATGCGGCTCTGCCGCGGGGCGCGACCAGCCACGATGGTGCCGCAGCCGACAGACGACACATCGCGGCCATTCAAGCGGAGCGCTAGCCCTCCGTCACCGCCTCGTGCACGAGCTGCCGCAGCTCAGGGAAGATCTTCAGTGAACTCCTGGGCCGGACCTGGGTCATGAACTGCACCGTCAGATCACGGGCCGGGTCCACCCAGAATGTCGTGGTCGCCACCCCGCTCCAGCCGTAGGTGCCGAGAGCCGCCGGGGACTGGGTGCGCTGCGGGTCGACGACGACGGAGACGCTGAAGCCGAACCCCAGCCCCTCGTTGCCGGGTTCGTCGTGTGCGGGGCGGGCGCCGAAGGTGCGCAGATCGGCGCCGCCGGGCAACTGGTTGGCGGCCATCAGGTCCACGGATGCGGGGCTCAGCAGCCGTACACCGTCGAGTTCGCCGCGGCGGCGCAGCATCTCCATGAAGCGGTGGTAGTCGTACGCCGACGCCGCCATGCCGCCGCTGCCCGACAGGAACCGGGGCCGACCGCGCAACGGGAGCCCGGCGATCGGCTCGATGCCGCCGCGCTCGGTCTCGCCGTACAGCTCGGCGAGCCGCGGGATCTGGGCGCCGGTGAGGTGGAAACCGGCGTCGGTCATACCGAGCGGGCGGAAGATCCGCTCGGCGAAGAACGTGTCCAGCGGCTGTCCGGACACCACCTCGACAAGACGGCCCAGCACATTGGAGGCGACCGAGTAGTTCCACTGGGTGCCGGGCTCGAACTGGAGCGGCAGGCCCGCGTACACATCGACCGTCTCGGCCAGATCGGCACCCGGCGCCACCGACGACTCCAGCCCGGCCTCGCGGTAGAGGGCGTCGACGGGGTGGGAGTGGTAGAAGGCGAAGGTGAGGCCCGAGGTGTGGGTGAGCAGATGCCGTACCCGGATGGGTCCCTCGGCCGGGCGTGTCCGTACCCCGGTACCGGAGCCATCGACATACACCCGCGGTGCGGCGAAGGCGGGCAGATACCGGTCGATCGGGTCGTCCAGCGCCAGCCTGCCCTCCTCCACCAGCAGCAGGACGGCGACCGCCGTGACCGGCTTGGTCATGGAGTAGATCCGCCACAGCGTGTCCGGCTCGACCGGCAGCCCGGCGGCGACGTCCCGGTGACCGTATGTGGTGAGGTGGGCGACACGGCCGCCGCGCGCCACGGAGACCAGGAAGCCGGGCAGCCGACCCATGTCGGCGTAGTGGGCGAAGTGCCGGTCGAGGCGCTCCAGCGCCCCCGCGTCCAGCCCGGCCTCACCCGGGTCGACCTCTTGTCGCAGTGCCATCGCTCGTTCTCCTCCGCGTCACGCCGTGCGAGGTACTGGTCCGGTACCCCGACCGGAGGAGCCCAGTCCTCGTCATCGCCGCTGCCGTCGCCGTGGGCGTGGTTCGCCGTCGGCGCTGTAGTGGTTGTTGCCGCTGACGCGGTCATCGTCACCTGGAGATGCACGAACGTTCCCGTGGATCACCGGGTTGTGTGATCCACGCGACGGGAGGATGACCACGGGGCCGGGGCAGATCCGGCAGATCATGCGGATGGCGCAGATCCGGCATCATGGGCACATGACCCAGGACACCACTCAGGACGCACTGATCCGGCTGCTCGCCACCAGCCGCGGCGGGGTGCTGGTCACCCTCAAGCGTGACGGTCGCCCCCAGCTGTCGAACGTCGCCCACCACTACTACCCCGACGAGCGGCTCATCCGGATCTCGGTCACCGACGACCGCGCCAAGACCCGCAATCTGCGCCGCGATCCCCGGGCGTCGTACTACGTCACATCGCGCGACCGGTGGGCGTACACGGTCGCCGAGGGCACCGCCGAGCTCTCGCCGGTCGCCGCGGACCCGCACGACGCCACGGTCGAGGAACTGATCGGCCTGTACCGCGAGGTCCAGGGCGAGCACCCGGACTGGGACGACTACCGCGCCGCCATGGTCCGCGACCGCCGTCTGGTGCTACGGCTGCCCGTGGAGCGCGTCTACGGCATCCCGGCGCGCGGCGGCGACCAGTCCTAGGGCGTGTTTCGAAAGTCCCGCCTGCCCTGCGACGCCTGGCACGCACTCCCCCAAGCTCTGACGAGCAGGGGGTGCCCCCGGCTGTGTTGTCGGGATCGCCCACGTACGCCCAGTACGAGGGCGACCCTCCGCCTTGCGATCGCACGCACCAGACGCCGCAGGGCCCGCCCTTCGGGCGGCCGGCGCTACTTTCGAAACACGCCCTAGCAGCACGACTGCCACGCTCACTGCCCCCACTGGAACTCCGGCACCGGGGCGGGGGCCGTCTCGCCCAGGGCGGTCGGGCCGGTCGCGGCCTCCTTGGCCCAGGTTTCCAGGAGCGCCACGAACTCGGCCGCCCGGTCCTGCCAGTTGAAGCGGGTCAGTGCCACGGTGTGGCCCGACCGTGCGATACGCAGGCGCAGTTGCGGGTCCCCGCGCAGCCGTCGTACGGCGTAGGCGGCGGCCTCGGGGTCCTGGTACGGGACGACGAGGCCGCAGCCGTGCCGGGCGACGAGTGCGGCGGCCAGCGGGGTGGGTGTGGTGACGACGGGTATGCCGTGGGCCATGTACTCGACGACCTTGGTGGGGCGCGAGTGGCGGTAGTTGGGCTGGTCGTGGAGGAGGGACAGCCCGGCCAGCGCTCCGGAGAGCCGTGCCAGGGCACGGTCGTTGGGCAGAAAGCCGTGCCAGCGCAGCACACCGTCGCGCTCGGCCGCCCCGAGCGCGTCGCGGACATCTGGGTCGGCCGCTCCGATCACCTCGACCCCGACATCGGGCGCCAACAGGCGTGCCAGCTCGATCAGATCGAGCGCGCCGCGCGCCCTGGACAGTTGCCCGAGATAGACGACCCGGTCGTCGCCGGGCGGCGGGGGTGCGAGGAGCGGGGTGCTGGCGAGGTTGGGCACCACCGGGTGGCGGCGCCGGAAGCGGTCCTGGTAGGCATCCTCGGCGAGCAGCAACTTCACCCGCCGCTCGGCGAGTTGCTCCGCCGTACGCACGGCGAGCCGCAGCACGGGCCGCAGCGGGCCAGGTAGCCAGCTCTTCATGACGAGGGCCGCCGCGGTGTCCTCGTGCACATCCCACACGGTCACCGGGGCACGGCCGGAGCGCTGCCAGCGGCGCAGAACGCCGGGCAGCGCGAGCAGCAGTTCGGGGTCGTGCAGCAGCACCACGTCCGACTCGGGCCCGCGCTCGGCGAGCAGGGTCCGGGCCGCACGCAGCGCCGTACGGCGTTCGCGTCCGGCGGCGCGCGGCATGTCCACGCCTTCCAGATCCGGCCGGGGTGCCACCCCTCGGGCCGCGAACGGGGCCGCGTACACGACGTGGTGGCCGCGGTCCCGCAGGGCGGCGATCTGCCGGTGCAGGATGCGGGCGTCCTCGGGGTGGTGCACGACGGTGACGACGAGTATCCGCATCACGAAGCCTTTCGACTCGTACAGCCGGTTCGGCAGGTCTCGGTGGACGGCGGTCCCTTGGACGGCGGTCGGTGCACGGTGGCCCGTGGACGGCGGCCGACCTTCGACGGACCGCGGCCGGGCTCAGAGCACCTCGACGCCCGGCCGGAAGATCCGTCCCCGGGTGTCGAAGAGCAGCCGGGCCGTGTCGGCCAGCGTGGGGAGGTCGTAGGCGGAGTGGTCCTGGAGCAGCATGGTCAGGTCGAACTCCCCTACCGCCGATGCCACATCGGGCACCCGGGGCACGTTCGTCCCGTCGACCGACCACTGCGGCACATACGGGTCGTGGAAGAAGACCTCGGCTTTGCGCTCCCTCAGCAGCCGGGCCACCGGTACGGCGGGCGACTCCCGCTGGTCGGCGACGTCCGGTTTGTAGGTGACACCGAGCAGCAGCACACGCGAGCCGTGCAGCGGACGCCCGGCGGTGTTGAGCAGGTCCTGGGCGCGCCGTACGACGTACTCGGGCATCCGGCGGTTGATCTCCTGGGCCAGGCCCACGAACCGGAACTCGTAGCCGAGCGCCGAACGCACCTTGTACGAAAGGTAGTTGGGGTCGATCGGGATGCAGTGCCCGCCGACGCCGGGGCTCGGTCGGAAGGCCTGGAAGCCGAAGGGCTTGGTGCCCGCGCAGCGGATGGCGTCCCAGACGTCGACGTTCAGCTCCCGGCTGATGATGGCCAGTTCGTTGACGAGGGCGATGTTGACATGCCGGTAGGTGTTCTCCAGCAGCTTGGCCATCTCGGCCTCGCGGGTCCCCTTCGCCTGGACGACGGTCTCCACGAACTTGCCGTAGAAGGCGACGGCTTGGACTGCGCAGGACGGGGTGCAGCCGCCGACCACCTTCGGTGTGGTGCGCAGTCCGTGCGTGGTGTTGCCCGGGTCGATGCGCTCCGGTGAGAAGGCCAGCGCGAAGTCGCTGCCCACGGTCAGTCCGGACTCCTCCAGAAGGGGGCGTACGACCTCCTCGGTGGTGCCCGGGTAGGTGGTCGACTCCAGGACGACCAGCTGCCCCGGCCGCAGCCGGGCCGCGACGGTGCGGGCGGCGGAGGTCACCGCGCCCAGATCGGGCCCGCCGTCCTCGCTGAGCGGTGTCGGCACGCAGATCACCACGGTGTGGGCCCGGGAGAGGCATGCGTCGTCGGTGTGCGCGGTGAAACCGGCCGCGCGCATCCGGCGGACGTCGTCGTCGGACACGTCGTCGACGTGGGAGCGCCCGGAGTTGAGCCCGGCGACGACCTCGGTGTCCCGGTCCAGGCCCATGACGCGCAGCCCGACCGAGACCGCCTCGCGGGCGAGCGGCAGCCCGACGTAGCCGAGGCCGATCACCGCGAGGTCGGCCTGGCCGTCCTGTTCCGAATCCGCTGCTGATTCTGATTCCGATACCGATACCGAATCCGATATCTGATCGCTGAATTCTCCGAGCGGTTCGCTCATGGCCCCGAGCGATGCGGCCTGTTCGACCTGTTCGACCTGTTCGACCTGCATAGGGATTCACCCGGCCTCAAGGAGGGATCTGACGGGATCTGAGGTGAAGGAGGTGAAGACGATGGGAATCGCGCGTCGGCGGCGCACTCGCGGCGCACTCGCGGCGCACTGACAACGCACTGGATGCGGAGTGCAGCGACGCCGGGGCTTCGGGCCCCCGGGGCCGCTCAGGCGCATCCGAGCGTGCGATACGCCTCCCGGGTCGTGGTGGCGACCCTGTTCCAGGTCCGGTCCCGTACGACCGTCGCACGGGCGGCGGCACCGAGTTCGGTACGCCGTTTTCGACTGTAGAGCAGTGTTTCGAGACCTTCTGCCCAGGCTTGGGGTGATTCGGGGAGAATTAGGTGCCCGTTAACCTCCGGTTTGATCAGTTCCCTCAGCGCTGTGAGATCACTGGCTGCCACGGGGAGACCGCTCGCCATCGCTTCGACAGGCTTGAGGGGGGTCACGAGCCGGCAGACGCGCTCGTCGGTGCGCGGCACCGCGAACACATTCAACACCGCGTGAAAATTGCGGACTTGGTCATGCGGCACGCGTCCCGTGAACAGCGCCGTGCCGTCGTCGAGGCCGAGCCGGGCGGCCAGCGCGCGCAGCGCCGCGCCCTCCGGACCGTCGCCGACGATCAGCAGCCGGAGCGGGATTCCACGCCGTTTCAGCACTGCACCCGCATGGAGCAATGTGCCGATCCCCTCGTGCGGGGTGAGGCTGCTGACCGTGCCCACCACCAGCTCCTCCGGCGCGATGTCGAGCCGCGCCCGCACCGGGGCCCCGTCGGGCAGCGGGGCGAGGAACGCCTCGTCCACCGCGTTCGGCACGATCAGGACCCGCTCCTCGGGCACCCCGCGCGCCACGATCTCAGCCTTCATGGCCTGGCCCAGCGTCAGTACCAGGTCGGCCTCGCGCATGCAGTGGGTCTCCAGCGCACGGCGTGCGCGGTAGACGTCGT
Organism: Streptomyces sp. YIM S03343; assembly: GCF_054729195.1. Lineage (NCBI taxonomy): Bacteria > Bacillati > Actinomycetota > Actinomycetes > Kitasatosporales > Streptomycetaceae > Streptomyces > Streptomyces sp. YIM S03343. The sequence goes on along the minus strand of NZ_JBPUKX010000001.1, from coordinate 1,477,513 downwards.
CTCCCGGAGCGCGGCCGGGTGCCTGGGTCAGCCAGGTGTCCTCCAGGAAACCGCGCACCTCGTACACGACCGGCAGTCCGAAGGTCTCCCGCAGGGCCAGCGCCACTCGCCCGTTCGAGTGGTCGGTGGCCGCGTGCAGCACCGCCGGACGCAGCCGCTCCACCAGCCGTCCGGCCAGCTCCGCGTTGCGGGCCAGCACCGCGCTCTGCCCGTACGGCAGCCAGGCCGGCAACAGGCGGTGCTGCGGCACCCCGCCTACGATCTGCAAGGGGCGCGCGTCCAGCGCACCCTGCGCGACCGGGAACCCGAGGCGCGTCACCACATGCGGATCGAGCCCCGCCGACCGCTGGGCCTCGGCGAGCTTCTGGGTGCGCATCGTGTATCCGGCGTGCTTGAACGGCAGCGAGTTGGTCACCACATGCAGCACGCGGCCCGGCACCGGCCGGACCACCGTCCGCCGGGACGGTGGCGGCACCCGGACGGCGGACGGCGCGGACGGCAGTGCGGTCGGCCCCATGGACCGGGCCCGGGCCGTGAGCCGCCGCTCCACCGGCCGCAGCGGACGCCGGGCACCGGGCGGCAGCAGCCGTACGCCGAGCACCGCGGCCCGCGCGGGATCGTGCCGCAGCTCGCCCCAGGCGACCGAGGCGGCCAGCAGCAGGGCACGGAACACACGTCGGTGGGAGGACCGCGCGGAGGGGCGGGGCCGCGGGGACTCGGGGGGCGACCAGGGAGAACGTCGGGACGGCATGCCGCCACCGTAGGCGGCCCGGGTGAAAGGCGGGCGACATGAACGACACGGACGACATGGACGCGCGTGTCGTGCACGTGGTCGGGACACGGCCGAACTTCGTCAAGGCGGCACCGGTGCTTGCCGCACTGGACGCCGCGGGCTGCGGACAGGCACTCGTCCACACCGGCCAGCACTACGACGAACGGATGTCGGAGGTGTTCTTCCGGCAGCTCGGACTGCCCCGCCCGGACACCGATCTCGGCGTCGGCTCCGGCAGCCACGCCCGCCAGACCGCCGACCTGCTCGTCGCCCTGGAGCGTGAACTCCTGTCCCGCGCACCGGAACTGGTCGTCGTCTACGGCGATGTGAATTCCACACTGGCCGCCGCGCTGGTCGCCGCCAAACTCGGCGTGCCGGTGGCGCATGTCGAGGCGGGGCTGCGCAGCTTCGACATGGGCATGCCGGAGGAGGTCAACCGGCGGCTTGTCGACCAACTCGCCGAACTGCTGTTCGTCACCAGCCCCGAGGCCATCGGCCACCTCGCCCGCGAGGGCGCCGACCTCCGCCGCGTCCACTTCGTCGGCAATCCGATGATCGACACCCTGCTCACCCACCTCCCCCTCCTCGACCCCGCCGCCGCCCGCGCCGCGCACCGGCTCCCCGAGCGGTACGGCGTGGTCACCCTGCACCGCCCCGCCAACGTCGACGACCCGGAAGCGGCCCGCGCCGCCGCCCGCGCCCTCGCCGAGGCGGCCGGTCACCTCGAACTCGCCGTACCCCTGCACCCGCGCGGCCGGGAGGCCCTGCGTGCGGCAGGACTTGCCGACACACCCGGTGTGCACCTCCTGGACCCGCTGGGATACATCGAGTTCATGAGCCTCGTACGGGGCGCCGCCGCCGTGATCACCGACTCGGGCGGGGTGCAGGAGGAGACCACCGTCCTCAACGTGCCCTGTCTCACCCTGCGCACCACCACCGAACGACCCGTCACCGTCACCCACGGCACCAACCGCCTGGTCCGGCCCGCCGAACTCGTCCCCGCGCTGCGCAAGACCCTCGACACCGGCCAGGCCGCGCCCGCCGAGGGACCCCCGCTGTGGGACGGCAAGGCAGGCCCCCGGATCGCCGAAGCCGTCACCCACTGGCTGGAGCACCATGACTGACCGGACCTCCGCCTACTGGAACATCCGCCACCGCACCCACGACGACCTCGCCTCCGGCGGGCACATCGGCCTCGACCGCGCCGGGAACGAACTGTTCTACGCCTGGCGGCTCGGCGCGCTGCTCACCCTCGTCGGAGACCTCAGCAGCCCCTCCCACCCGCTGTTCGTGCTCGACGCGGGCTGCGGCAAGGGGCACTTCGCCCGCTCCCTGGCCCGCTGCGGACACCGCGTCGACGCCTTCGACGCCAGTCCGGAGGCCATCGCCCACGCCCGGAGGGCTGAATCCGGCCCCGGCGGGAACGGCGGCGCGCCGCCCCGCTACGCCTTGGCCTCGCTCGCCGACTGGCGCAGCCCCTGGCCCTACGACGTCGTGCTCTGCCTGGACGTCCTCTTCCACGTCCTCGACGACACCGCGTGGGCGGCCGGCCTGCGCAACCTGGCCTCCCTGGTCCGACTCACCGGCCGGCTGATCCTCACCGAGGAGGACTCCGCCGTACCCCGCCCGCGTGGCGACTACATCGTGCACCGGCCGATCGCCGCCTACCGGGCGGAACTCGAGCCCCTGGGCCTGCGCCACACCCTCTTCCAGCCGTACGGCTTCCGCGAGAACGAAGTCGGCTTCCACGTCTTCACGAGGTTTCGCTGATGCGCCTGACCGATCTGCTCCACCCGCACCTCGACGGCGTCACCACGGTCGTCGACGCCACCGCAGGCGGACTGCGCCTGGAACCGTACCTCCACCTCCCCGACGGGATCGCCCTGCGACGGGAGCAGGGCGACATCGGGGAGGGCACGCTGGTGCTGATCGCCACCGGCCCCGACCCCGCCCTGCACGGCACCGAGGACGACTGCCTCGCCGTACTGGAGCGGATGCGGCCCGGCGGCCGGGGCATCGTCCTCTTCGGCCACCCCGGACCCGAACTCCCGTACCACCGCGTTCTCGACCACCTGGTCCGCCACAACTGCCAGGTGCTGCGCGCCGCCCCGCTCGACTACACCCATCTGCACGCGGGCGCCGTGTTCACCCGCACCGACGAACTCCTGCCGCCCCTCGACTGGTTCGGCCGCCCGGTGCCGACCGACGGACTGCAGACCGACGGGCTGCCGACCGACGGGCTGCCCACCGACGGGCTGCCCACCGCGTTGCGCACAGCACTGCGCACCGCCGGGGAGTATGTGCTCGCCGACCTCGTCTCCCGCGCCCTGCGCGTCCGCGTGCTCGACCTGGAGTGCGTGGCCGAGGAGGCCGAACGCGACCGCGCCGCCGTCCGCGAGCACGGGCTCGCCGACCGGCTCGCCGCCACCGTACGGGAGAAGGACCAGCTGGCCGCCGCCCTGCGCGCCGCCCGGGAGCGCAACGGCGTCCTGGAGAGCCGGGTGACCATGCTGGAGGGCTCCACCTCGCTGCGGGTCGGACGCGCCCTGGTGTCGGCGGCCCGCTCACCGCGGCGCGGCGCGGCACGGCTGCCGGGGGAGCTCTACGACCTGTGGCGCGTGCGGCGCACCAGAGGCCGCCGGGGCGTCGCCCCCGCCGGGAGGCGGGCCGCCGTCGCAGCCGTCGAACGCACCGGCGGCACCGTCGCCGACGACCGGCTCCATCTGTCCCACCGCGCCCTGCTGTCGGCTCCCCGCGACCGTCTGGTCGTCGTGGGGGTACTCACCGACGCCACCGCCGAGGACTTCTCGGCCGACGCCGTCGTCAACCGGCCGCTGCCGCACGACGGACGGCTGCTCGTCGCCCGCACCGACCCGGATGCCGTCGTCGTCCAGCTCAGCGCCTGCACCGGCCACGGCCCCTGGGCGCTCACCGGCACCGGCCTCGCCCCCGACCTCGACCGCGCCCTCGCCGAACTCCTCGCCGAGGCAAGGGCGTCGGGCAGGCGGACGGTGCTGTGGCAGGACGCATCGGCCGCGACCGCCCCCGGTCTGACCGGGCTCGGCTGGGACGCCGTCCTCGACACCGGCACCGGCGTACGACTCTCCCGCCTCGACCCCGCCGCCACCGGCCGGGACCGGCTGCGCGAGGCGTTCCTGCACGACAGCACCCGGGTACGCCTGGCCCCGCTCGCACGGCTCACCGGCGCCCCCGACCCGCTCGACGCCCGCCGCGTCGCCGTCCTCGCCGCACCTCGGGACCGCCATGACCGGGCCCGGCTGACCGCGCAGGTGCTCGGGCAGACACACCGGCCCGTGGAGGTCGTCGTCCCTGAACCCGACGGGCCCGACGGGCTCGACGAACTCACGGGCGCCGGGATCGCCGTCCGCACCGGGACGCCCACCGCGCCCTGGGTCGCCGACTGGCGGGACGACCTGCCCGAGGACCGGCCGGGGACCTACCTGTTGGATCTGATGTGCGCTCAGGAATACTCCGGCGCCGACGCGTTGGGGTGCACCGACGCCGATGACGACTACGTCTTCGTACCCGATCTGCGTCCGCTGCTGGTCAGCCGGGAGCTGCAGCTGACCGGTCAGCCGCCCGGGAGCTGGTCCGCGCGGGGCCACCGCCTGTTCGCCGTCCGCACCAAGGAGTCCTCATGAGCCGTGTCCCGCGGGCCCTCGTCTACGGCGATGTGGACCTCAACCTCATCGACGGCTCCGCCGTCTGGGCGCAGTCCACCGTGCAGGCGCTGTCGGCGGCCGGATGCCGCACCCGGCTCGTCCTCAAGTCCCCTGTCCTCACCGGCCGGTTGACCGACCCGCTGACCCGGCTGCCGGGCGTCACCCTGGTCCGGCCCGCCGAGGAACGGCTCGTCACCGGGCAGGGCGACCGGCCGCTGTCCCCGGCGCAGGCGTCCGCCCTGCTCGCCCGGCTGGACGCCGACGACCCCTGCGACCTGCTGGTGCTGCGCGGCCGGCGACTGGTGACGCGGGTCGCCGCCGACGGTGCCTTCGACGGGCGGATCTGGGCCTATCTCACCGACATCCCCCAGTCGCCCGCCGCGATGACCGAGGACGCCCGCGCCGAACTCGCCTCCATCGCCCTCGCCTCCAGCCGGCTCCTCTGCCAGACCGAGGAGTTGCGAAGCTTTCTGGAGACCTGGGTGCCCGAGGCGTGCGGCCGGTGTCTGCTCTGCCCGCCCGCCGTGCCCGAACCCGGCTTCCCGGTACCCGAGCACGAGACACCGCACGACCCTCTTCGCCTCGTCTACACCGGCAAGTTCGCCCCGCTGTGGAACACCCTCCCCATGACCAGGCTCCCCGCACTGCTCGCCGAGCGGGGGGTGCGCGCCCAGCTCCACACCGTCGGAGACAAGATCCACGACGACCCCGCCGACCCGGACTTCGAACCGGCCATGACCCGGGCACTGCAGGGCGGCGCCCCCGGCGTCCACCATCACGGCGGACAATCCCGCGAGGAGGCCATGCGCATCGCCGCCGACTGCGACCTCGGCCTCGGCTGGCGCGACCCGCGGCTCGACGCCAGCCTCGAACTCTCCACCAAGGTCCTGGAATTCGGCGCCCTCGGCCTCCCCGTCCTGCTCAACCGCACCCCCGCCCACGAGGCCTTGCTCGGCCCCGACTACCCCCTCTACGTCGCCGGCCGCGCCGAACTCAGCGACGCCGTGGAGGCGTTGGCCACCGCCGCCCATGACCCGCAGGCCCGCCGTACCGCCGCCGACCGCTGCCGCGAGGCCGCCGCCCGCCACACCCTCAAAGCCGCCGCCGCCCGCTGGCGCACCCACCTCGACCAGGCACTCCCGCCCGCACCACCCGCCCTCACCGGCCGCAGCCGCCCGCTGCGCGTCGGTGTCGCGGGCCACGACCTGAAGTTCCTCACCCGGCTCATCGACCACTTCAGCACCCTGCCCGGACTCGACATACGGCTCGACACCTGGTCGGCGCTGGCCCGCCACGACCCGGTGGAGAGCCGTGCGCTCGCCGAGTGGGCCGATGTGGTGGTCGTCGAATGGTGCGGCCCCGCCGCCGTCTGGTACAGCCGCCACAAACGGCACGGCAGCCGGCTCGTCGTCCGGCTGCACCGCTTCGAACTGGACGCCGACTGGCCGCGTCAGGTGGAGATCGACGCCGTCGACCAAGTGGTGTGCGTCAGCCCGTACTACCGCCGCCGCGCCCTCGCCGTCACCGGCTGGCCCGAGGACAAGGTCGTGGTCGTGCCCAACTGGGTGGACGCCGACCAGCTCGACCGCCCCAAGGCACCCGGTGCCCGCTTCCGCCTCGGCATGATCGGCATCGCGCCCAGCCGCAAACGCCTCGACCTCGGCCTCGACGCCTTGGAGGCGCTCCGCGCGGACGACCGGCGCTGGCAGCTGTCGGTCAAGTCGAAGCCGCCGTGGGAGTACTGGTGGATCTGGAACAAGCCCGAGGAACGCGCCCACTACGACTCCGTCCTGCACCGCATCCAGACCTCGCCGCTGCTCGCCGGAGCCGTCGTCTTCGACTCGTTCGGGCCGGACGTGGCGAGTTGGCTGCGCCGTATCGGACACGTTCTGTCCACCAGCGACGACGAGTCCTTCCACCTCGCCCCCGCCGAGGGCATGGCCTCGTCCGCCGTACCGGCCCTGCTGCCGTGGCCCGGCGCCGACGAGATCTACGACAGCCGCTGGATCCATCCGACCCCGCAGGCCATGGCCGAGGCGATCGCACCGCTGGCGGACGAGGACCGCTGGCGGCAGGCCGGAGAACTGTCCCGTACCCAGGCCCGCGAGGCCTTCGCCCTGGAGAAGGTGGCCGGTACCTGGACGGCCCTGCTGACCGGGGAGGACTGACCCGAGGACCGGCCCGGCGAACGGAGATGACCTACGGTCTGCTGTTCCACTCCGCGATCACCGGACCGCCGTGTTCGGTCGACAGACGGCTGAGGGTGCCGGTCGAGAGCTGGAACAGACGTCCCTCCCGCGGCGCCAGGCCCAGCCGACGTGCCGTCAGGACCCGTAGAAAATGGGCGTGGGCGACCAGGACCACATCACCGGTGCCCTCGCCGAGCGCAGCGTCCACCCGGGCCAGCACCCGGTCCGCGCGCATGCCGACCTCGGCCGGTGACTCCCCGAGCCGCCCGTCGGGGCCCGGCGGCACCCCGTCGGTCCACAGGTCCCAGCCGGGCCGGGTGCGACGGATCTCCGGGGTGGTGAGGCCCTCGTAGCCGCCGTAGTCCCACTCGTGCAGGTCCTCCACCGGCAACGTCCCGGTCAGACCGGCGAGTTCGGCGGTGCGGATGGCGCGGTGCATAAGGCTGGTGAGGGCCAGGGCATAGGTGCGGCCCGCCAGCAGCGGGACCAGGGACCTGGCCTGCTCCTCACCGCGCCGGGTGAGGGGCAGGTCCGTGAAACTGGTGTGCTGTCCCGAGGCGCTCCACTCGGTCTCACCGTGGCGGACCAGCAGGAGATCCCCCACGGCGGGCCTACTTGGACTCCACGGCGTGCCCGCCGAACTGGTTGCGCAGCGCCGCGATCATCTTCATCTGCGGGGAGTCGTCCTGCCGTGAGGCGAACCGCGCGAACAGCGACGCGGTGATCGCGGGCAGCGGCACCGCGTGGTCGAGGGCCGCCTCCACGGTCCACCGGCCCTCACCGGAGTCCTGTGCGAAGCCCTTCAGCTTCTCCAGGTGCTCGTCGTCGTCCAGGGCGTCCACGGCGAGGTCGAGCAGCCAGGAACGGATCACCGTGCCCTGCTGCCAGGAGCGGAACACCTCGCGGACGTTGTCCACCGTCTCGGCCTTCTCCAGCAGCTCCCAGCCCTCGGCGTAGGCCTGCATCATGGCGTACTCGATGCCGTTGTGGACCATCTTCGAGAAGTGCCCGGAGCCGACCTTGCCCGCGTGGACATAGCCGTACGGGCCCTGCGGCTTGAGCGCCTCGAAGAACGGCTGGAGCCGTTCGACGTGCTTCTTGTCGCCGCCGACCATCAGGGCGTAGCCGTTCTCCAGGCCCCACACACCGCCGGAGACACCCGCGTCGACGAAGCCGATGCCCTTCGCACCGAGCTGCTCGGCGTGCTGCTGGTCCTCCGTCCAGCGGGAGTTGCCGCCGTCGACGACGGTGTCGTCGGGGGAGAGGAGCCCGCCCAGCTCGTCCACGACGGACTGAGTGGCCGCGCCCGCCGGGACCATCACCCAGACGGTGCGCGGTGCTTCGAGGCTGCCGACCAGTTCGGCGAGGCTGCTCACGTCGGACAGACCGGGGTCGCGGTCGTAGCCGATGACGGTGTGGCCCGCGCGGCGGATCCGCTCGCGCATATTGCCGCCCATCTTGCCGAGACCGATGAGACCGAGCTGCATGTCAGTTCACTTCCTGGGTTCGCGGTGGGTCCGGGAGGGAGGAGGGGGAGGGGTCTGCTGTGCGGGTGCCGTGAGTCAGACGGTCTGCACGGTGTTGCCGCCGCCGGTGCCTTTGTCCGCACCGCCGTTCCTGGCACCGCGCAGGGCGATGGCGTACATCTCGTCGGCGTCCAGGCGGCGCAGCTCCTCGGCGATCAGCTCCGAGGTGGTGCGGACCTTCAGGGCGAGGGTGCGGGAGGGCTGGCTGGGCAGGGACAGGGTGGCCAGCGGGCCCTCCGGACGGTCGATGACGATCTCGCCGTGCTCGGTGCCGAGCCGCACCGCCGTGACCAGCGGCCCCGCGGTGACGACACGGTCCACGGTCACCTTCAGCCGCGCCTCCAGCCAGCGCGCCAGCAGCTCGGCGGCCGGGTTCTCGGCCTCCGCCTCCACGGCCGCCGAGACGACCGTGGCGCGGGCCTGGTCGAGGGCGGCGGCCAGCATCGAGCGCCACGGGGTGAGCCGGGTCCAGGCGAGGTCGGTGTCGCCGGGTGCGTAGGAGCGGACCCGGGTCTCCAGGGTGGCCTGCGGATCGTCCACGGCGTACAGATCGGTGATCCTGCGCTGCGCCAGCGCGCCCAGCGGGTCCTTCGCGGGATGCTCGGGTGCTTCCACCGGCCACCACACGACGACCGGGGCGTCCGGCAGCAGCAGGGGCAGCACCACCGAGTCGGCGTGGTCGGTGACCTCGCCGTACATCCGGAGGATCACCGTCTCGCCGGTGCCGGAGTCGGCGCCCACCCGGATCTCGGCGTCGAGGTGGGAGCGGGTGCGTTCGCGCGAGCGGGCGTGGCGCTTGATCACGACGAGGGTGCGGGAGGGGTGCTCGTGCGAGGCCTCCTCGGCGGCGCGGATGGCGTCGTAGGCGTTCTCCTCGTCGGTGACGATCACCATCGTCAGGACCATGCCCACGGCGGGTGTGCCGAGGGAGCGGCGGCCCTGCACCAGCGCCTTGTTGATGATGCTTGCCGTGGTGTCCGTGAGGTCGATCTTCATGGCCTGCGCCAGCTCCGTCCGTCTTGTGCGAGCATCTCGTCGGCTTCGTCGGGGCCCCAGGTGCCCGCCGGGTAGCGCGCCGGTGTGCCGTGCGCCGCCCAGTGCTTCTCGATCGGGTCGAGGATCCGCCAGGACTCCTCCACCTCCTGGTGGCGGGGGAAGAGGTTGGCGTCGCCGAGCAGCACGTCCAGGATGAGCCGCTCGTACGCCTCCGGGCTGGACTCCGTGAACGACTCGCCGTAGCCGAAGTCCATGGTCACATCCCGGATCTCCATCGAGGTGCCCGGCACCTTGGAGCCGAACCGTACCGTCATGCCCTCGTCGGGCTGGACCCGGATCACGATGGCGTTCTCGCCCAGTTCCTCGGTGGCCGTGGAGTCGAAGGGGGAGTGCGGGGCGCGCTGGAAGACGACGGCGATCTCGGTGACACGGCGGCCGAGCCGCTTGCCGGTGCGCAGATAGAAGGGGACGCCCGCCCAGCGGCGGTTGTCGATCTCCAGCCGGACGGCCGCGTAGGTGTCGGTGTGGGAGCCAGGGTCGATGCCGTCCTCCTCCAGATAGCCCGGTACCTGTTCGCCGCCCTGCCACCCCGCCGCGTACTGCCCGCGGACGGTGTGTGCGCCGAGGTCGTCGGGCAGCCTTACCGACTTCAGGATCTTGAGCTTCTCGGTGAGCAGGGACTCTGCGTCGAACGCGAGGGGCTCCTCCATCGCGGTGAGCGCCATGAGCTGGAGGAGATGGTTCTGGATGACGTCACGGGCGGCGCCGATGCCGTCGTAGTAGCCCGCGCGTCCGCCGATGCCGATGTCCTCGGCCATGGTGATCTGCACATGGTCGACGTACGAGCGGTTCCACACCGGTTCGTACATCTGGTTGGCGAAGCGCAGCGCCAGGATGTTCTGGACGGTTTCCTTGCCGAGGTAGTGGTCGATCCGGAAGACCTGGTCGGGCTCGAAGACGTCGTAGAGCAGCGCGTTCAGCTCGCGGGCGCTCCTCAGATCCCGTCCGAACGGCTTTTCGATGACGGCGCGGCGCCAGGAGCCCCCGGGGGCGTCGGCGAGCCCGTGCTTCTTCAGCTGCCGTACGACCTTGGGGAAGAACTTCGGCGGTACGGAGAGATAGAACGCGTAGTTGCCACTGGTGCCGCGGGCGGCGTCCAGCTCGTCGACGGTGCGGCGCAGCGTCTTGAAGGCGGTGTCGTCGTCGAAGTCGCCGGGGATGAACCGCATCCCCTCGGAGAGCTGGTGCCAGACCTCCTCGCGGAAGGTGGTGCGCGCGTGCTCCTGGACGGCGTCGTGCACGACCTGCGCGAAGTCCTGGTCCTCCCAGTCGCGGCGGGCGAACCCGACGAGCGAGAAGCCCGGCGGCAGCAGACCGCGGTTGGCCAGGTCGTAGACGGCGGGCATCAGCTTCTTGCGGGAGAGGTCACCGGTCACACCGAAGACGACCAGCCCGGACGGCCCGGCGATCCTGGGCAGGCGGCGGTCACGGGTGTCCCGGAGGGGGTTCTCCCACCCGGCGGCCTCGCTCTCCTCGGCGGCCGCTGTCGCGCCCTCGTCCGTGCCTTCGCGCGAGTTCTCCTCCGCACTGCTGCTGTCTGTGTTCGTAGTCATTCCGCGTCAACTCCCTCGCCGTCCAGGGTGTCCTTGAACGCCGGGTCGCGCACCCCGGTCGAGGCCGTCCTCGGCCGGATTTCGAACGTCTGTGCGATGATGGTGTGTTTCCCCCGGTGATCGATCGTCTTATTTCCAGCGGTCGCGTCAACCACGCGTGCCCCCGGGCGATTCCCGGTGCGGGGACGGTCGTACACAAGGACGGCACCGGCGGCACCCACGGGCGGCACTAGGGACACATACGGGCGGCGCCCGGGGCGCACACATGGGCGGCGCCGGGGACCGGTCTCCCGTAGGAGGACCGAGCCGCCCGGCGCCGCCCGCCGCGCTGTGCCCGTGCTCTGTGCTGTGGTGGGGGAGCGCCCGTCAGTGGGCGAAGGCGAACCAGTTCACGTTCACGAAGTCGGCCGACTGGCCACTGGTGAAGGTGAGATACACGTCGTGTGTGCCGGTCACGGAGCTGATGTTCGCCGGGACGGTCTGCCAGGTCTGCCAGCCGCCCGTGCTGGCGACGGCGAAGCTGCCGACGGGCGTGTTGCTGCGGCTGTCGAGACGCACCTCGACCAGACCGCTGACACCGCTCGCCGCACCGCTGGCGACCCTGGCCTTGAACTGGGTGGCCGCCGTGGAGCCGAAGTCGACGCCCTTGTAGAGGGCGTAGTCGCCGTTGGCGAGGTAACCGATGTCCGAGCCGCCGCCGGTGTCGGTGGTGGTCTCGGTGGTCACGCCGGACTGGCTGTCGTAGGACTCGGCCTGGATGGTGCCGTAGGCGTCACGGCCGCCGGACGGCGGGGTCGTGGTGGAACCGCCGCTGCCGGACTGAAGGACCTGGACGTAGTCCACGACCATGGAGTGGCCCGGCTCGGTGCCGCTGTCGAGACCGCCGCCGAACGCGTCGGGGAAGCCGCCGCCCATCGCCACGTTGAGGATGACGAAGAAGCCGTGGTTGGTGGCGTTCGCCCAGGTGGTGGCGTCCACCTGACTGGCGGTCACGGTGTGGTAGTTGACGCCGTCGACATAGAAGCGGATCGCCTCGGGGCTGACGGAGCGGTCCCACTCCATGGCGTAGGTGTGGAAGCCGGACTGGCACGTGGAGTTGGGGCACGCGACCGAGTTGCCGATGCCGGTGGTCTCGTTGCAGGGGCCGCCGGGGTTGGTGCCGCAGTGCATGGTCGCCCAGACCTTGTTGAGGCCCTGGACGTTCTCCATGATGTCCAGTTCGCCGACGCTGGGCCAGTTCTGGTAGTTGCCGCGGTACGGCGCGCCGAGCATCCAGAACGCCGGCCAGTAGCCCTCGGCGGCGGTGCCGGTGACATTCGGCATCTGGATCCGGGACTCGACGCGCAGCTTGCCGCCGGCCGGGGGCTGGAAGTCGGTGCGGGTGGTCTCGATCCGGCCGGACGTCCAGTTGCCGGCCGAGTCGCGGCGAGGGGTGATGAGGAGGTTGCCGCTGCCGTCCAGGGCGACGTTGCTGGTGCTGGAGGTCATGGTCTCGACCTCGCCGGTGCCCCAGTTGGCGGCGCCGCCCGGGTACGAAGTGCCGGTGTCGTACTGCCAGTTGCCGGTGTTGACGCTGGTGCCTGCGGAGCCGTTGAAGTCGTCGAGGAAGACCTGCGTCCAGCCCGAACCGGGCGTGGGCGCGGAGGCGTTCGCGGGCAGGGTGACCGCCGTGGCGGCAGCCGCCGCGAGACCGAGCGTCCCGATGACGGCGACGAGCGCCCGCCGCAGCGGGCGCCGTCTGCGATGTGTGCCGGAGGTTTCACTCATGAGGGCTGCCTCTCGGGTACGGAGTGACAAGCGCGGGTGCCTACGTGTGTCCGACAGCGCTGTGAGAGCGCTCTCGCCTTCGACAGCGCCGGGCGCGCCGCCTCGTGGGCGGCAGGCTTGAGAGCGCTCTCAAAGTGGCCCCAATGTGCTCTCCGGCCCGATGGCCGTCAAGTCTTAAAGCAAAGAATCTCCTTGTGAACAAAGGGAGTTCAGTCGATGAAGGCGGAGACGTCCGGGATGTCTGCCCGTCCGGCGGCGCTCAGAGGGCGCTGCCGGCCTTCCACCGGTCCCACGTCAGGTTCCATCCGTTGAGCCCGTTCGACGCCTCCACGGTCTTCTCACCGGAGTTCTTGACGATCACGACGTCGCCGAGCATGGAGCTCTCGTAGAACTTGTAGCCCGCCATGGAGGAGTTGCCGGCGCCCTTGCTGTCGTGCAGTCCGACGCACCCGTGGCTGACGTTCTGGTGCCCGAACACCGAGCTGGACGCCCAGTAGTTGCCGTGCACGAAGGTCCCCGAGGTGGTCAGCCGCTGGGCGTGCGGCACATCGGAGATGTCGTACTCGTCGCCCATCCCGACCGTGGAGGACTGCATCCGGGTCTGCTTGAACCGCTCGCTGATGACCATGATCCCGGACCAGGTGGTGTGCGACGAGTCGCCCCCGGTGACCGGGTAGGAGGCGGCGACCTTCCCGTTCCGCCGGACGGTCATGGTCTTGCTGCTCAGATCGACCGTGCTGATCTGCGCCCGCCCGATGTGGAAGGTGACGTCCTTGGACTGCACGCCGTAGACCCCGTCGGCCCCCTCGACGTCCTTGAGCCGCAGCCCGAGCGAGATCTTCGTTCCCGGCGCCCAGTACGTCTCGGGCCGGAAGTCCAGCCGGGTGTCGCTGAACCAGTGCCCCACGATCTCGACGGCGGGCTCGGCGGTGACGGTGATCGCCTTCTCCACCGCGGCACGGTCCTTGACGGCGTGCGAGAAGTTGATCGACACGGGCATGCCGACACCGGAGGTGGAGTTCGCCTCGGGGGTGTAGTACCCGACGAAGGTGGCCCCGGGAGCCTTGGTGGTGAAGGAGGTGACGGTCGCCGCGGTGGCGCCCTTCGCCTTGGCGGTCACCGTGTACTTGGTCCCCGAGTACGGATTGCTGCCCGAGGTCCACCTGGTCCTGGCGGAGTTGAACGCCCCGTCGAGCGTGGACCCGTCGTTCCCGGTGACCTGGACCGAGGCGAGCGTCCCGTCGGTCACGTTGACCTCGACGGGAGCGGAGAAGGGCGCCTTCTTGGTCCCGTCGGCGGGGGTGACGGCGATGACCGCCTTCTTGGCCGCGCTCTGGGCCGAGGGGGCCGTGCCGCCGGACTCCCCGGAGGAGCTGCTGTTGCCGTCACCGGAGGAGGAGCAGCCGGTGAGCACGGCGGCCGGTACGGCACCGAGTACGGCCAGGATCCCCCGCCGCGACCACCACTCCGGCCGCTTCCCGTCCCGGTCCCCTATGTGTGCGACGCCCACGACACGCCTTCCTGATCTGCTGTGCTGTCCGCCTGTGCGTGGGCATCGTCCGCTTTCTGTATGGGGCGGGGCTTTGAAAGCGGGGGGTGCTTCCTTAGATTCCTGTGAAGAGCTGCTGTGAGCCCGAGATGACCAGGGAAAGGTGCAGGCGTGAAGCTGACGATTCTGGGCGGCGGAGGATTCCGGGTCCCCCTCGTGTACGGCGCGCTGCTCGGCGACCATGCCGAAGGACGGGTCACCCGGGTCGTGCTGCACGACCTCGACGCGCGCAGGCTGGCAGCGGTGACCCGGGTGCTCGCCGAGCAGGCCGCCGGGGTGCCCGACGCGCCCGAGGTGAGCGCCACGACCGACCTCGACGAGGCCCTGCGCGGCGCCGATTTCGTGTTCTCGGCGATCCGGGTGGGCGGTCTGGAGGGCAGGGCGGAGGACGAGCGCGTCGCCCTCGCCGAGGGCGTCCTCGGCCAGGAGACCGTGGGCGCGGGCGGCATCGCCTACGGCCTGCGCACGGTCCCCGTCGCCGTCGACATCGCCCGCCGGGTGGCCCGCCTCGCCCCCGACGCCTGGGTCATCAACTTCACCAACCCCGCCGGACTTGTCACCGAGGCCATGTCCAGCCACCTCGGCGACCGCGTCGTCGGCATCTGCGACTCGCCGGTCGGCCTCGGCCGCCGTATCGCCAGGGCGCTCGGCGCGGACCCGAAGGAGGCGTGGATCGACTACGTCGGCCTCAACCACCTCGGCTGGGTGCGCGGCCTGCGCGTCGCCGGCCGCGACCAGCTCCCGCGCCTGCTCGCCGACCCCGCGCTGCTCGGCTCCTTCGAGGAGGGCAAGTTGTTCGGGGCGGACTGGCTCCAGTCGCTCGGCGCGATCCCCAACGAGTATCTGCACTACTACTACTTCAACCGCGAGACCGTCCGCGCCTACCAGGAGGCCGAGCGCACCCGCGGCGCCTTCCTGCGCGACCAGCAGTCTCGCTTCTACGCGGAGGCCGAGCGTGACGGCATCTCCGCCCTCGACCTCTGGGAGCGCACTCGCGCCGAGCGTGAGGCCACCTACATGGCCGAGAACCGTGAGACGGCCGGTGCCGGTGAACGCGACGCCGAGGACCTCTCCGGCGGCTACGAGAAGGTCGCCCTCGCCCTGATGCGGGCCGTCGCCCGCGACGAACGCACCACCCTGATCCTCAACGTCCGCAACCGCGGCACCCTCGCCGCCCTCGACTCCGAGGCCGTCATCGAGGTGCCCTGCCTGGTCGACGCCAACGGCGCCCGCCCGGTCGCCGTAGACCCGCTGCCCGGCCATGCCACCGGGCTGGTCTGTTCGGTCAAGGCCGTCGAGCGCCAGGTGCTGGCCGCCGCCGAGTCCGGCTCTCGCGCCGTCGCCGTCAAGGCGTTCGCGCTGCATCCGCTGGTCGACTCGGTGAATGTCGCCCGGCGGCTGATGGAGGGCTATGCGGCCGTCCATCCGGGGCTGGCATATCTGGCGTGAGCCTCGGGTACGGGCCCTGCCGGATGTCGCGCGGGTCGGCCGGTCGCTCCCCGTGACCGCGACCGACCGACCCGATCCCCCGTTCCCCCGTACTCCCCCGTGGTTTCCCCGTGTTCCCCCGTGGTTCCCCCGTCGGGTGGTGCGATGGTGCAGGTACTGCAGATGGTGCTGGTGGTGCAGATACAGATGCAGATGGTGCAGGTGGTGCTTCCCCCGTACTGGTGCCCTGTGTTGCTGTGGTGCTTCCCCCGGTCGTGCTGCGCCGTACTGTCATTGAGAGCGCCGTGGGCGTCCCCTGATACACCCCCGCGCCAAGAAATTTCCGCGGACCGTCTGGAGCGCACCGCACCCTGCACGGACGACCGGCGCAGACGTCCGGCGCAGACGTCCGGAAACGGAAAGTCCCCCCGGCCCAGGATCCGGGGGGACGTCGGCGGGACGGCGGTTGCCGTCAGCCGGTGAATCCGGCGGTGATGGACGTGAACTGCCAGTTGTTCTGGCTGATGCCGGAGCAGTTGCTCACCACGCCGCCACCCGCGCAACCGCGGTCACGGTTGACGGACCAGAAGGCGAGGCGGGCGATGTGGTGCGAGTTCGACCAGTCGCGGATCTGGGTCCAGATCGCGGGGGTGGTGGTCTCCTGCTGGTCCGACAGACCGTTCATGCCCGAGATGCCGATGTGGGCGTACGCGGTGGTGTCGTCCCAGCCGAAGGTCGACTTGAGCTTCGCCTTCAGGCCCTCGGCGGCGTTCACGGTGCTGCCGTACATGTCGGAGCCGCCGCCGAAGTCGAACGGCATGATGGTGAAGACGTCGATGCCGGCGCCGATCGACTTGGCCTGCTCGATGAGCCGGTTGCCGTAGTAGGACGGGCCGGTCGTCGAGGTGCCCATGGTGACGATGGTCTTCAGGCCGGGGTTGTTGGTCTTGACCGTCTTCAGCGCGGTCAGGATCTTGGCCTGGACGGCCTCGTTCTCGAACTCGTCCGAGTTCTCGATGTCCATGTCGATCGCCTTCAGGCTGTAGGCGTCGATCACCTTCTGCATCGCCCCGGCGAGCGCGCTCGCGGAGGAGCAGTTGGCGCCGAGCTTGCTGCCCGACCAGCCGCCGAACGACGGGACGATGTCGCCGCCCGCCGAGCGGATCTGGTTGATGGCGGTCTGGTCGACGCCACCGGTCAGCGCACGGCTGCCGTCCCAGGCCGGGTTGCAGCCGCCCGAGTCGAGCACGAAGGCCATGGTGAACCACTTGACGCCCGTCGCGTTCATCACGGTCGTCGGGTTCGGCGGGTCGCCCCAGCCCTCGTACAGATACGGCGCCGCCTGCTTGAACGACGTGCCACCGCCGCCGCCCGCGCTCGTGGTCACGGACACGGAGTTGGACGCCGCGGAGGTGTTGCCGGCCGCGTCGCGCGCCTTCACCGAGAAGGTGTAGGCCGTGCCGGCCGACAGCCCGCTCACGGTGGCGGACGTACCGGAGACGGACAGCACCTGGTTGGAGCCGCTGTAGATGTCGTACGCAGTGACGCCGACGTTGTCCGTCGAGCCGGTCCACGACAGCGACACGCTGGAGGATGTCTTGCCGGTGGAGGTCAGCCCGCTCGGCGCGGTCGGCGCCTGGGTGTCCGAGCCGCCGCCCCCGCCGCCGGGACCGTCCAGGCTGATGTCGTCGGCGTAGTAGGTGCCCTGGCCGTACCAGCCGTGGAGGTAGATCTTCGCACTGGTCTGCGAGGCGCCCGTGGTGAACGACACCGAGAGCTGGCTGTACGCCGACGTGGACGTCGTCCATGTCGAGGCACCGCCGTCGACGCCGAGGTAGACGTAGCTGCCGCGGACCCAGCCGCTGAGCGTGTACGTCGTGTTCGGCTGGACCGAGACGGTCTGGGTGCACTGGGCGTTGTCGCTGTCCGACGCAGCGCCGGCGAGCGCCTTGGAACCGCCGTGCACCGGGGAGGAGACGACCGAGCCGAGGTTGCCCGAGCAGCTCCAGGGGGACAGACTCCCCGACTCGAAGCCGGGGTTGGTGAGGATGTTGGCCGCCTGTGCGGTGCCCGGCAGGGCGATGGCCCCGCCGAGCGCCAGGGCGGCCGAGCCCGCGAGGGCCAGAACCCGGCGTCTGGAACGCCGGAGCGTGTTGCGCATGCGATCTCCCTGAAGGAGTGGGGGTGTTCGGGAGTGCACAGGTGTGCTGGTGATGCGCAACCCAAGTTGGTATGGACCAATCCAACTGTCAAGTGCTGAGAGCTGGATTGGTCCAGACCGGTATGAAGATATGGTCCAGACCGGTGCCGTGCTGGGGCAAACCGGAACTGGAAGGTGTGGAGGGGGTGTTGAGGCGACCGGGAGCCGGCCGTAGTGGTCCGGGAGCGATGGCCGGGCCGGGGGGCAGCCGTGCCTCGCCTGCTCCCCGCGGACTCCGGCTACGCCAGTGCCACCGGTCCGGTGACGGGCTCCGCCACCGTGGCCGCAGTGGCCTTGGCGGCCGTCGGCGCTGCCACGGCTGCTGCCGGTACCGCCGTGGGCAGGGTCTGGGGCTGCTCCAGACGTTGCTGCGGGATCGACACCGGACGCAGCGGGCGCGGACCGGACACCACCGTGTAGTCCTGGCCGAGGAACGGCGGCTCCAGCATCCCCGTCTCCTCGCCGAGCGCCAGCTGCACGGCCGCCCACGGCGCGTTGATCCCGCACAGCGACAGCTGGTGCAGGCCGCCCGCCGGACGGGTGTTGACGTCCAGCAGCACCGGCTGGTCGCCGTACATCCGGAACTGAATGTTCGACAGATGATGCAGCCCGAAGGCCTCCGCGATCCGCCGGGCCGGTTCCAGCCACTGCTCGTGCAGCGTGAACCCGCGCCTGCGCCCGTGCTTCGTACGGCCCACCGCCATCCGGACCCGGTCGTCCCGCCCGGTGAGGCAGTCGACCGACACCTCCGGCTGCTCAAGACGCGGCATGACCATCCAGTCCACCTGCTCCTCCGCCTGCCGCACCGCGTCGAGCACCAGGTCGAGCGGGACGTAGGGGCTCGGGAACCCCCCGAGCTGGACCATCGAGAAGGGCGTGCGCGTGATCATCCGGAAGCCCACCCCGCCCGCACCGGACGCCGGCTTGAAGCACGCCTTGTCGCCGCGCGCCTCCAGTTCCTCCACGGCGGTGAGCAGTTCGTCCGCCGTGCGCACCCGCCACCACGGCGGCACCGGCACCCCGATGTGCTGGACGGCCTCGTAGGCGACCGTCTTGTCCTCGAAGACGGCCACCGCCTCCGGCGTCGGCGCCAGCAGTGCGGTACCGGCCGCCTCGAACTCGGCGCGGTGCGCCACGATCGCCGACTGGTGCAGCCGCGGCACGAAGACATCGATGCCACGCCGCGCGCACTGGTCCAGCGCGAACTCGACGTACCCGGCGGGGGACAGGCCCTCCGGCTCCAGGTCCGCGGTGTCCGCGGCGGCCAGTACGGGAGAGTCGGGGTCGCCGTGCGTCGCATGGATCTCGACGGCCCGGTCGCTGGGATTTCTCCTCAGCTGATCCATGAAGAACACGTTCTCCGCGTACGTACGATTGAGCCAGACGCGTACGCGAGAGAGCATGCAGGCCGCCTTTCGGGGTTTTCGGGCAGGGCGCAGCAGCCCGTGCCCGGGCAAGACGATGGGGGTACACCAAACCGCCCTGCGCGAAGGGGCGTTCGTGACGGTGGTGTTGGGGCGATCATACGGCTTCCGCGGCGGTGCGGGTGCAACGCGCGTGTTACGGATTTTCCCGGGTATGGGCGAAGGGGCACAAGGGCCCTTCGGGCCTGGGAACGGGTGGGCCGCGGTCTGCTGATTCGGGTCGGTCGCCGAATCGGTTCGCCCGCCGATGGGGCCACGGGTCGCCTGCCGATGGGGCCACGGGCCGATTCTGTCCGGTCCTGCTCGCTGTCGGCCCATTCGACAATGCCGACCGATGCGGTACCGGGTGGCGGCCGGTTCGCTTCGGTCCGGTTCCCCTCTTGTCCGGCGATCGGCGGATGTGATCTCTTGGTGCATCTCGGGGTGGCGGAGGGGGCCAACGGTGGAGTCGACGGCCGGCGGGGGCGGGCAGCTACTGGCCATCAGCGACCTGCACATCGGATATGCCGAGAACCGCGCGCTCGTCGACGGCATGCGCCCCGGCTCCGACGACGACTGGCTGATCGTCGCGGGAGATGTCGCCGAGACCGTCGCCGACATCCGCTGGGCCCTCAAGACGCTCTCCGGCCGCTTCCGCAAGGTCCTGTGGGTGCCCGGCAACCACGAACTGTGGACCCACCCGCGCGACACCGTCGCCCTGCGGGGCGTCGCCCGCTACGAACACCTCGTCGCCCAGTGCCGTGAGCTGGGCGTGTGCACACCCGAGGACCCGTACCCCGTCTGGCACGGACCCGGCGGGCCGGTGGTGGTGGCCCCGCTGTTCCTGCTGTACGACTACTCCTTCCTGCCCTCCGGCTGCACCACCAAGGACGAGGGTCTCGCCTACGCGCACGGCACCGGCATCGTCTGCAACGACGAGTACCTGCTGCACCCCGACCCCTACCCGACCCGCGAGGCATGGTGCCGGGACCGGGTCGCCGAGACCGAGCGCAGGCTCGCCGCGCTCCCCGGCGACCTGCCCACCGTCCTGATCAACCACTATCCGCTGGACCGGCACCCCACCGACGTGCTCTGGCACCCCGAGTTCGCCATGTGGTGCGGCACCGCGCTCACTGCCGACTGGCACCGCCGCTTCCGCGTCGCCACCATGGTCTATGGTCATCTGCACATCCCGCGGACGACCTGGCACGACGGTGTCCGTTTCGAAGAGGTCTCGGTGGGCTACCCGCGCGAATGGCGCAAACGCCCGGACCCTCCGGCCGGACTGCGCCGCATACTCCCGATGGAGGTCGGATCCGTTGATCGAGGAGCTGCTCCCGGACTCGGTCGTGGCCGTGGAGACGTTCGGTGACGACGGCTTCGGCGACGCGCCCCTCCATCCCGGCGAGGAGGCGCTGGTCGCCCGCGCGGTGACCAAGCGGCGGCGCGAGTTCGCCGCCGTGCGCGCATGCGCGCGGCTCGCCATGGAGAAGCTCGGTGTGCCGCCGCGGGCTGTACTGACAGGTGAGGGGGGCGCTCCGCGCTGGCCGGACGGTCTGGTGGGCAGCATGACCCATTGCGACGGCTACTGCGCCGCCGCCCTCGTGCGCGCCGCCGACCTCGCCTCCCTCGGCATCGACGCGGAACCGCACAGCGTGCTGCCGGACGACGTCGTTCCGTACGTCTTCCTGCCGGACGAGGCGGAACGGTTGCGTGCGCTCGCCTTGCGGCGGCCGGAGGTCCACTGGGACCGGATTCTGTTCAGCGCGAAGGAGTCCGTGTACAAGGCGTGGTATCCGCTCACCGGGAAGTGGCTCGATTTCACCGAGGCCGACATTGTCTTCGACGAGGGGTCGGGGTTCCGGGCGGAGTTGCTGGTGCCGGGGCCGGTGCTGGACGGGCGGCGGGTCGGGGTGTTCGAGGGGCGGTGGAAGGTGGAGCGGGAGATCGTCACGACGGCGGTGGTAGTGCCGCACTGTGCGCCCTGACGGGTTTCGCCCCCGCCGCCCCTTCCCGTTCCCGTCCCTGGGGGCTGCGCCCCCAGTCCCCCCTTGTCGGCCCTTCGGGCCTCGTCCTCAAACGCCGGACGGGCTAATTCCAGCCCCTCCGGCGTTTGAGGAGCGGGGGTACGGGGGCGGAGCCCCCGGGTCGGGACGGGAAGGGGCGGCGGGGGCGAAAAACCCTCCGCCCGGCCACGCCTTTAGCGTCAGCGAAACCTGGCCGAAATGCCGCGCAAGCCCGCCTCCCTACCCTGGAGGCCAAGGAAACCCGCCGACGGGAGGCAAGCGCGTGATGGACGGCCACAGCCGGAGACCGGGGGCGCACACCGCGCGACTGCGCCCCGTACCCGACGACGAACTCCGCGTCCGCCACCGCCTCGTCCACGGCTACCGCCGCGCCTTCCGGATGGCCGGTTCCGGCCCCGCCCTCGTCCTCATCCACGGCATCGGGGACTCCTCCGCCACCTGGGCCGACCTCATCCCCGACCTCGCCCGCACCCACACGGTCATCGCCCCCGACCTCCTCGGCCACGGCGCCTCCGACAAGCCCCGCGCCGACTACTCCGTGGCCGCCTTCGCCAACGGTCTGCGCGACCTCCTCACCACCCTCGGCATCGAGTCTGCGACGCTGGTCGGGCACTCCCTGGGCGGGGGAGTGGCCATGCAGTTCGCCTACCAGTTCCCCGAGCGCACCGAGCGGCTCGTGCTCGTCAGCGCGGGCGGGGTGGGACGCGAGGTCAATCCGCTCCTGCGGCTGGCGTCCCTGCCCGGCGCCAACCTCATGCTGTCCAGTCTCCAGTTGCCCGGGATGCGCTTCCAGGTCGGGTCCGCGGTGGGGCTGATGAAGCTCCTCCGTCTGGACCTCGCACGCGACGCCGGTGAACTCCTCACCGTCGTCGATGCGTTGCCGGACGCCCGGTCCCGCGACTCTTTCGTCCGCACCCTGCGTGCCGTCGTCGACTGGCGCGGCCAGGTCGTCACGATGCTCGACCGCTGCTATCTCACCCAGGGCATGCCGACCATGCTCCTGTGGGGCGACCGGGACTGTGTGGTCCCGGTGGAGCACGCGTACGGCGCCCACGAGGCCATGCCGGGCAGCCGGCTGGAGATCTTCGAGGGGGCCGGGCACTTCCCGTTCCACGTCGATCCCGGGCGGTTCGTGGGGCTCATCGAGGAGTTCGTCGACGAGACCGCTCCGGCGCACTGGAGCCGCGAGGGGTGGCGGAAGCTGCTGGTGGCCGGGCGGCGCACGGAAGCGGCCGGGGGACCCGAAGTACAGAGGGAGCTGCTGGAGGTCAGCGAGCGGAGCGCCACCTGAGAGCGAGGGGCCGGCGGGCAGTCGCGGCGGCTCCGGAGCAGGCTCCTCGCTCGCTCCAGCCCTGCGGCTCGGGAGCAGGCTCCCGGCTTCAGCCCTGCGGCCCCGGATACCCCAGTGACGCCTCGATACGGCCCGCCACCCCGTCCCGTGCCACCGGCCCCCTCAGCGACGAACCCGCCAGCCACGTACGGCACTTGCTCGCCAGAAGGAGGCCGAAACTCTCCGCCTCCTTCTCGTTCGCGAGGTCGAAACGGGTGCGGGCGGCCACCCGGTGCACGGTGGCCTGGAGATCGGCGGCGTCGTCCAGCAGACGCCCGGTGACCGTGGCGCCCTCCACATGGTGGCCGTGGTGTCCGGCCGTCATGTGCCACAGTTCATGGCCCAGGATCACCAACTGGTGCTCCGGCGCCGTGCGTTGCTCGATGACCACCAGATCCTGGTCGGCCATGTCGAGCCACAGCCCGCTCGCCGTGCCGGGCGGGAAGGCGGCCGTACGGAACTGGACGGGGCGGCCGCGGCGTCTGCTCATCGCGGTGCACAGCGCGCCGTACAGCTCGTCGGGCCGTGCCGGGGCCGGGAGTGTCAGCTCCGACACCAACTCGCCGCACAGGCGGCGCATTTCCCTACCGATGCCCACGGTTCTCCCGGTTCTCCCCCGTATCACGACTCAGGGCGCTTGACGCTCTCCAGAAGCATGTCCAGCCACTCCGCGACCTTGTCGCGGTGCTGGTCGGTGGGCAACTGCGCGGCCCGCCACGCGATCCCGCGCACCCCGTGGTCCTGGAGCAGCCGCTCCAGCGGATCCAGGGCCGCCTCCACCGCCCGTTCGCGGTCCGCCAGCTTCTGGAGCAGTTCCTGCTCGACATGCTGGAGCGCGCCCGCCAGGGCCTCCGGGTCCTCCGCCGTCAGAAAGCCCGCGTGCACCCGGAAGAAACGCTGAAGCGCGTCGCAGTGCTCCATCGTGGGCCGCCGGTCCCCGTTGATCAGCGCACCCGCCTGCTGCCGGGACATGCCCGCGCCGTCGGCGATCTCCTGCTGGGTGTACTTGCGGCCGTTGGGCTTCAGCCGGGTGCGGCGCAGCAGGCCGAGGCGCTGGAGAAAGCGTGCCTGCACATCCGGTTCGCCCGCCGGGCGCCCGCTCAGCAGGGCCCGTACGACGGGCTCGGGGACACCGCAGGCCACGGACAGCCTCGCCACCTCGAAGACCGTGGAGTGCGGCATCACGAGGCGGTCCGCGAGTGCGGTGACGCGGGTGACGACGGCCGACAGCTGAGCGGTCGCCGTGGCGCCCGGAACCTCGAAGCCATCCGTCACCGACAGATCTCCTACGTCTCTCACAGGCTTCTCACAAACGGTCGCTGTGAACTTCCCGGAGAGTAGCGGTTGGTTCGAACTCACATCCAGGTCTCGCCACAACTGTGGCCATTTCCAGCCGTCAACGAACGTGAAATGCCACGATAGTTGACATGACAACGCTCCGGGCCGCAGGATCAAGGCGCCGCGTGAAGGCCGCATAGGCAAGAGGGGTGACCTCCCGATGGCATACCAGGCAGGAGGGCAGCGGTCCGCACCGCGGCCCGTCCCCCAGGGCCATGGTGCCCAGGCGTATCTCCAGGACTACGCCACGCTGCTGGAGGCTGTCCCCCACCCGTCCGTCGTCATGGACCACCGCTGGGACGTCGTCCTCACCAACAGTGCGTTCGAGTCGCTGTTCCGCGGGGTCGGGCCCCATCCGACGGCCATGCCGGGCGACAACTTCCTCAGGTTCGTCCTCTTCCACCCCGACGCGGCCGACGTCCTCGGCGACCACGAGTCGAGCTGGTGCCTGCCCATGCTCGCCGAGTTCAGGACGGCGCTGGAGCACTCCGGGCACGATCACGCGCTCCAGGCGATCCGCCGGGAGATCGGCCTGGACCCCATCATGGACGCCGCCTACCGGCAGGGGCTGCCCCACTGGATCCGCGCCGTCGGCGAGGCCGCCGTCCAGCACGACGGTGCCGTACGGTCGCTGCTGCACCCGGATCCGCGCCGCGGCGCCATGGAGTGCCGGCTCGTCATCGAGACCCCCAAGACCCTTCAGGACATGGGGTACACGCGTCTGACCCTGGTGCTGCGCGACAAGCGGCGCGCCCAGACCGTGCGACGCCGTCCGGCGCGGCGGCGCGGTGCGCATCACCTCAGTGTGGTTCCCGACCCGGGCAGCGACAGCCGGCCCGTCCGGGAGGCATAGGCGTGGGTGGGGGCAGATCCGGTCCATGGGCCTACTGGGGCCCATGGGACGTGTGGGGGACCTGGGGCAAGTGGAACAGGTGCAGACGCCATGAGGGGCGCCGGGCCGTCCGTCCCTCACCCTGCCCCCGGCCGCCGCGGCTCCACCGGGTCGCCCGGTGCCGTCACACCCCCCGCCACCGGCGCTCGCCCGCCCGGCCCGCCTGAACACGACGCCGCTTCGGCAGGGAGCGGTCGCGGGGCGGACGCCCCGTCCCTTCTGCCACCCTCCGGCCCGGCTCCGTCGGCGTTCAGGTCGCCGGCGGCGCCGGGCACAACTCCGTTCACCGTGGTCGAATGTCCTCGGACCATTACGCAAGCCGTTTGCATTTCTTGCGCTACGCTTGCGTACATGACGCGACGACTTGCGGAAGTGGCGAAGAAGGTCGGGGTCAGCGAGGCCACGGTCAGCCGGGTTCTCAACGGTAAGCCCGGTGTCTCCGAAGCCACCCGGCAGGCGGTGCTGTCCGCCCTCGACGTACTCGGCTACGAACGGCCCACGCAGCTGCGCGGCGAACGCGCCCGGCTCGTGGGACTCGTGCTGCCCGAGCTCCAGAACCCGATCTTCCCGGCCTTCGCCGAGGTCATCGGCGGCGCCCTCGCCCAGCTCGGGCTGACCCCGGTGCTGTGCACCCAGACCAAGGGCGGGGTCTCCGAGGCGGACTATGTCTCGCTGCTGCTCCAGCAGCAGGTCTCCGGTGTGGTCTTCGCCGGCGGGCTCTACGCCCAGGCCGACGCGCCCCACGACCACTACCGGCTGCTCGCCGACCGCAAGATCCCGGTCGTGCTGGTCAACGCCGCCTTCGCACGGCTGGGCTTCCCCGCCGTGTCCTGCGACGACGCGGTGGCCGTCCAGCAGGCCTGGCGCCATCTGGCCTCGCTCGGGCACGAGCGGATCGGCCTGGTCCTCGGCCCCGGCGACCATGTGCCCTCCGCCCGCAAACTTGCGGCGGCGCGGGCGATCGCCGGAGAGTTGCCCGAGGAGTACGTGGCGCGGGCCATGTTCTCCATCGAGGGCGGGCACGCGGCCGCCGCCCGGCTGATCGACCGCGGTGTCACCGGTATCATCTGCGCCAGCGACCCGCTCGCCCTCGGCGCCATAAGGGCCGCCCGCCGCAGGGGTTGTGACGTGCCGTCAGAGGTGTCCGTGGTGGGATACGACGACTCCGCGTTCATGAACTGCACCGAGCCCCCGCTGACCACCGTCCGGCAGCCCATCGAGGCCATGGGCCGGGCCGCCGTGGAGCTGCTGAACGCGCAGATCGGCGGCGCCGCCGTCCCCGCCGAGGAGTTGCTGTTCGAGCCGGAACTCGTCGTACGGGGCTCGACCGCGCAGGCACCCCGGGGGTGACAGACGGACGCCCCGCGGGCGAGAGGCGGGTGCCGTGCGGCTCTGCGTAAACCGCACCCGGATCGCGGTCGTGAAGATCCAATCTATTGTCCAATAATTACAGATTCTGCGCGAGATCTTGCGCTCGAATGTCGGCGGTGCTTGAGTGGCGGCGCCGACACGGTGGTGTGCGCGCGCCGACCGCCGCTGTGGGCCTTCCCTGTTCCGGTCCGAAGGGGTCCACCGATGAGAAGCACCGGGCTCGCCCGCACCTTTGCCGCGATCGGCGTCTGTTCCCTCGCGCTCAGCGCCACCGCGTGCGGTTCCAGCGACGACGACACCGCGAGCGGCAAGACCCGTATCACCGTCAACTGCGAACCGCCCACCAGCGCCAAGGTGGACCGCGGCTTCTTCCAGGCCGACGTCGCCTCCTTCGAGAAGGCGCACTCCGACATCGACGTCGTCGCCCACG
Source organism: Streptomyces sp. YIM S03343 (assembly GCF_054729195.1). Taxonomy (NCBI): domain Bacteria; kingdom Bacillati; phylum Actinomycetota; class Actinomycetes; order Kitasatosporales; family Streptomycetaceae; genus Streptomyces; species Streptomyces sp. YIM S03343. Next base: position 1,450,999 of record NZ_JBPUKX010000001.1, on the reverse strand, counting down.
ACGCCTTCCCCTGCCAGGACCCGAAGACCTTCGACGCCAAACTCGCCGGCGGCCAGATGGAGGACGTGTTCTACACGTACTTCACCGACGCCAAGCACGTCGTCGACATCAACCAGGCGGCCGACCTCACGCCGTACCTCAAGGAACTCAAGAGCTACACCACCATCCAGCAGCAGCTCCGCGACATCTACACCGTCGGCGGCAAGGTCTACGGCATTCCGCGCACCGGCTACTCCATGGGCCTGATCTACAACCGCGCGCTCTTCAAGAAGGCCGGACTCGACCCCGACAAGCCGCCGGCCACCTGGCCCGAGGTCCGCGCTGCCGCCAAGAAGATCGCCGCGCTCGGCAACGGCACCGTCGGATACGCCGACTACAGCGCCCAGAACCAGGGCGGCTGGCACTTCACCGCCGAGATGTACAGCCAGGGCGGCGACATGGTCAGCGCCGACGGCAAGAAGGCCACCATCGACACCCCCGAGGGCCGCGCCGTCCTGCAGAACCTGCACGACATGCGCTGGACCGACGACTCGATGGGCAGCAAGCAGCTCCTCATCATCAACGACGTCCAGCAGATGATGGGTTCGGGCAAGCTCGGCATGTATCTCTCCGCGCCCGACAACATCCCGATCCTGGTCAAGGAGAAGGGCGGGAACTACAAGGACCTGGCCCTGGCACCGATGCCCGGCGGCAAGGGCACCCTGATCGGCGGCGACGGCTACATGTTCAACAAGCACGACACGCCCGCCCAGATCCGCGCCGGACTCAAGTGGCTCGACCACATGTTCCTCACCCCCGGCGAGGGCTTCCTCGGTGACTACGTCCGCGCCAAGAAGGCGAACGCGCCCGTCGGGCTGCCCGAGCCGCGGCTGTTCACCGGTGCCGCCGACACCAAGGACCAGCAGGTCAAGAAGGCCAACGCCAATGTCCCGGTGGAGAACTACCAGGCCTTCCTGGACGGCAATCAGCAGCTCCAGATGAAGATCGAGCCGCCGGACGCCCAGCAGATCTACTCCGTCCTCGACGGCGCCGTCTCCGCCGTCCTCACCAAGAAGGACGCCGACATCGACCAGCTCCTCAAGGACGCGTCCGGGAAGATCGACGGCATCCTGAGCCGGGGCTGACCACCATGACCAAGACCATCGCCGCGCGCCGCCCCGCAGAGGCGATCGCGTCGCGACCGGTGCAGGCGCCGTCCCCGGCAGGGGACCGGAGGCGGCGCCGCCTCGCCGACCAGGCCCGGGCCTACGCCTTCCTGCTCGGCGGCGTGCTCTGCTTCGCGCTGTTCTCCTGGTACCCGGCGATCCGCGCCGTCGTCATCGCCTTCCAGAAGTACACGCCCGGCTCGTCCCCCGAATGGGTCGGCACCGCCAACTTCACCCGCGTCTGGCACGACCCGGAGTTCGCCGCGGCCTGGCGCAACACCTTCACCTTCACGGTGCTGGCCCTCCTCATCGGGTTCGCGATCCCCTTCGTGCTGGCCCTGGTCCTCAACGAACTCCGGCACGCGAAGGCGTTCTTCCGGGTCGTCGTCTATCTGCCGGTGATGATCCCGCCGGTGGTCAGCGCCCTGCTGTGGAAGTGGTTCTACGACCCCGGGGCGGGCCTCGCCAACGAGGCGCTGCGCTTTCTGCACCTGCCCACCTCGAACTGGTCCAACGGCACCGACACCGCCCTCGTCTCCCTGGTGATCGTGGCCACCTGGGCCAATCTCGGCGGCACCGTGCTGATCTACCTCGCCGCCCTCCAGTCCATCCCCGGCGAGCTGTACGAGGCCGCGGAGCTCGACGGCGCCAATCTGCTGCAACGCATCCGCCACGTGACGATCCCTCAGACCCGCTTCGTCGTTCTCATGCTGATGCTCCTTCAGATCATCGCGACGATGCAGGTCTTCACCGAGCCGTTCGTCATCACCGGCGGCGGCCCCGAGAACGCCACGGTCACCGTCCTCTACCTGATCTACAAGTACGCCTTCCTCTACAACGACTTCGGCGGCGCCTGCGCCCTGAGCGTGATGCTCCTCGTGCTGCTCGGCGTGTTCTCCGCGGTCTATCTGCGCCTGACCAGCTCCGGAGAGGACGACGCATGAGCGCGACCCGCACCCTGGTCTCCCCGTCGGCCCTCGCCCGCCCACGCGGCAAGGCGATCTACTGGACCGTCTTCACCACGGTCGTCGTGCTGTTCGCGCTCGCCTTCCTCTTCCCGGTGTACTGGATGGTGACCGGCGCGATGAAGTCCCCGGACGAGGTGGCGAAGACCCCGCCCACCCTCGTCCCCGAGCACTGGCACCTCAGCGGCTACACCGACGCCTGGGACCTGATGGAACTGCCGCACCACCTGTGGAACACCGTGGTGCAGGCCGCCGGCGCCTGGGCGTTCCAGCTGGTGTTCTGCACGGCCGCCGCCTACGCCCTGTCCCGGCTGAAGCCCGCGTTCGGCAAGGTGATCCTCGGCGGCATCCTGGCCACCCTGATGGTCCCGGCCCAGGCCCTCGTCGTACCCAAGTACCTGACCGTCGCCGATCTGCCGCTGCTGCACACCAGTCTGCTGGGCGACCCCCTCGCCATCTGGCTCCCCGCCGTCGCCAACGCCTTCAACCTGTATCTGCTCAAGCGGTTCTTCGACCAGTTGCCGCGCGATGTCCTGGAAGCCGCAGAGATCGACGGCGCCGGGAGGCTGCGCACGCTGTGGTCGATCGTGCTGCCGATGTCGCGGCCGGTGCTGGGCGTTGTGTCGATCTTCGCGCTGGTCGCCGTGTGGCAGGACTTCCTGTGGCCGCTGATGGTCTTCTCCGACACCGCGAAACAGCCGATCAGCGTGGCCCTGGTGCAGCTCTCCCAGAACATCCAGCTCACCGTGCTCATCGCCGCGATGGTGATCGCCAGCATTCCCATGGTCGCCCTGTTCCTGGTCTTCCAGCGGCACATCATCGCGGGGATCGGGGCGGGGGCGACCAAGGGGTAGGGCCCGTCCGGCCTGATCCGCCGCACTCGCCCCGGAGTTCCTGCCGACTGACGAAACGCCGGTCCGACCAACAAGAAAGGCACCCACCGTGGGACAGCCCACCCATGTCCGGCACGAGTGGTGGCGGTCCGCCGTCATCTACCAGGTGTACGTCCGCAGCTTCGCCGACGGCGACGGGGACGGCACCGGCGACCTCGCGGGAGTCCGGGCCCGGCTGCCGTATCTCGCCGAACTCGGTGTCGACGCCCTGTGGTTCAACCCGTGGTACCTTTCGCCGATGAAAGACGGTGGCTACGACGTCGCCGACTACCGTGCCATCGATCCCGCGTTCGGCACGCTCGCCGAGGCCGAGAAACTCATCGCCGAGGCACGGGAACTGGGCATCCGCGCGATCGTCGACATCGTGCCCAACCACGTCTCCGACCAGCACCCCTGGTTCCGCGCGGCTCTGGCGGGCGGCGCCGAACGCGCCCTGTTCCACTTCCGCCCCGGCCGCGGCGCGCACGGCGAACTCCCGCCCAACGACTGGACGTCCGAGTTCGGCGGCCCCGCCTGGACGCGCACCGCGGAGGGCGACTGGTACCTCCATCTGTTCGCCCCCGAGCAGCCCGACCTCAACTGGGCGCACCCCGCGGTCCGTCAGGAGCACGAGGACATCCTGCGCTTCTGGTTCGAGCGCGGTGTCGCCGGTGTCCGCATCGACTCCGCGGCCCTCCTGGCCAAGGACCCAGAGCTGCCCGACTTCACCGAGGGCCGCGACCCGCACCCCTATGTCGACCGCGACGAGCTGCACGACGTCTACCGCGCCTGGCGCCGTATCGCCGACGAGTACGGCGCCGTCTTCGTGGGCGAGGTGTGGCTGCCGGACACCGAGCGCTTCACCCGCTATCTGCGCCCCGACGAACTGCACACCGCCTTCAACTTCGCGTTCCTGTCCTGCCCCTGGGACGCCCGGCGGCTGCGCGCGTCGATCGACGAGACGCTCGCCGAGCACACCCCGGTGAACGCCCCCGCCACCTGGGTGCTGTGCAACCACGACGTCACCCGCACCGTCACCCGCTACGGCCGCGAGGACACCGGCTTCGACTTCGCCACCAAGGTCTTCGGCACCCCCACCGACCTGGCCCTCGGCACCCGGCGGGCCCGCGCCGCCGCCCTGCTGTCGCTGGCGCTGCCCGGCGCGGTCTATGTCTACCAGGGCGAGGAACTGGGCCTGCCCGAGGCGGAGATCCCGCGCGACCGCATCGAGGACCCGATGCACTTCCGCTCCGGCGGCACCGACCCCGGCCGCGACGGCTGCCGGGTCCCGCTGCCCTGGGCGGCGCGGGAGCCGTACGCCGGTTTCGGCTCGCGCGCGGAGCCGTGGCTGCCGCAGCCGGAGGACTGGGCGTCGTACGCCATGGACCTCCAGCGCGAGGACGCGGGCTCCATGCTCGCCCTCTACAGCACGGCGATCCGCCTGCGGGCCGGTTTCGGCGACGGCCCGCTGACCTGGCTGCCCGCCCCCGACGGCGTCCTCGCCTTCACCCGGGCGCCCGGCACGATCTGCGTGGTGAACCTGGCCGACACGGCGGCCGAGCTTCCCGCGCACTCCGAACTCCTGCTCGGCAGCGGTCCCCTGGACGACCGGGGACGGCTGCCGCAGGACACGGCGGTGTGGCTGCGTACCTGAGTCCTAGGGCCCTGGCCGCCTGCCATCCCAGCACCCTCCCCCCACATGAAGGGTTCAGCAACATGCACGGCACCCCCCACATCAACCCTCCCAGCACCTCCCACAGAGCTGTCAGGCGCATGCCCTCCAAGCTCGTCCCGATCGGCGCGAGCGTCGCCCTCGCGGCAGGCATGCTCGTGACCCTCGGCACCGACACGGCCCACGCAGCCGCCGGTGCCAGCCTCCCCTTCACCTCCGTCGAGGCCGAGTCCGCCACCACCACCGGCACCAGGATCGGCCCCGACTACACCCAGGGCACCCTCGCCTCGGAGGCGTCCGGGCGCCAGGCCGTCCGGCTCACCTCCGGGCAGCGGGTGGAGTTCACCGTGCCGAGCGCGGCCAACGCGGTGAACCTGTCCTACAGCGTCCCCGACGGCCAGTCCGGCTCGCTGGACGTGTACGTCAACGGCACGAAGATCAGCAAGACGCCGGCCGTCACCTCCAAGTACAGCTACATCGACACGAGCTGGATCACCGGCTCGAAGAGCCACCACTTCTTCGACAACTCCCGGCTGCTGCTCGGCCAGAACCTCCAGGCCGGCGACAAGGTCGCCTTCCAGGCCACCAACGTCCAGGTGACCGTCGACGTCGCCGACTTCGAGCAGGTCGCGGGCGCCGCCTCCCAGCCCGCCGGTTCGGTCTCCGTCGTCTCCAAGGGCGCCGACCCGTCCGGCTCGGGCGACTCCACCCAGGCGTTCCGCGACGCCATCTCCGCCGCCCAGGGCGGCACGGTGTGGATCCCGCCGGGTGACTACCGGATCACCTCCTCCCTGAACGGCGTCCAGAACGTCACCCTCCTGGGCGCGGGCAACTGGTACTCGGTGGTGCACACCTCCCGGTTCATCGACCAGACCAGCTCCTCCGGCAACGTCCACATCAAGAACTTCGCGGTCGTCGGAGAGGTCACCGAGCGCGTCGACTCCAACCCCGACAACTTCGTCAACGGCAGCCTGGGGCCGAACAGTTCGGTCTCCGGCATGTGGATCCAGCACATGAAGTGCGGCTTCTGGCTGGTGGGCAACGACGACAACCTTGTCGTCGAGAACAACCGCATCCTCGACACCACCGCCGACGGCCTGAACCTCAACGGGACCGCCAAGGGCGTCCGGGTCCGCAACAACTTCCTCCGCAACCAGGGCGACGACTCGCTCGCCATGTGGTCGCTGCACGCGCCGGACACCGACAGCAGCTTCGAGAACAACACCATCTCGCAGCCAAACCTCGCCAACGGCATAGCCATCTACGGCGGAACGAACATCTCGGTCAAGAACAACCTGATCTCCGACACCAACGCCCTCGGCAGCGGCATCGCGATCTCCAACCAGAAGTTCCTCGACCCCTTCAGCCCGCTCTCCGGCACCATCACCGTCGACGGCAACACTCTGGTCCGCACCGGCGCGATCAACCCCAACTGGAACCACCCCATGGGCGCCCTGCGCGTCGATTCCTTCGACGGCGCCGTCAACGCCACGGTCGACATCACCAACACCACGATCACCGACAGCCCTTACAGCGCCTTCGAGTTCGTCTCCGGCGGCGGGCACGGCTACCGCACCGACAACGTCAACGTCACCGGCGCGACCGTACGCAACACCGGTACGGTTGTCGTCCAGGCCGAGGCCCCGGGCAGCGCCAAGTTCACCAACGTGCAGGCCACCGGCACCGGTTCGGCGGGCGTCTACAACTGCGTCTACCCCGCGGGCTCCGGCAGCTTCACCCTCACCGACGGCGGCGGCAACTCCGGCCTGAACACCACCTGGTCGGACTGCTCCACCTGGCCGCAGCCCAGCCAGGGCAACCCCGCCCCCGACCCGGGCCGCAACCTCGCCAAGGGACAGTCGGCCACCGCGACGGGCTCCCAGGACGGCTACGCCCCCGGCAAGGCGGTCGACGGCAACGCGAACACCTACTGGGAGTCCACCAACAACGCTTTCCCGCAAGCCCTGACGGTCGACCTCGGCGCCTCCTACACCGTGCGCCGGCTGGTGCTGAAGCTGCCGCCGTCCTGGGGTGCCCGTACCCAGACCGTCACGGTGTCCGGCAGCACCAACGGCTCGTCCTACAGCACGGTCGTGGCATCGGCGGGCTACCGCTTCGACCCGGCCGGCGGCAACACGGTCACCGTGGCGCTGCCCGGCAGCACCGACCTGCGGTATCTGCGGCTGGCCGTGAGCGCCAACAACGGCTGGCCGGCAGGCCAGTTCAGTGAGGTGGAGGCGTATCTGACGTCGTGAGCCGGACCTGAGGTGCCCCGCGCTTCGCCTCCTGGATCTGCTCGTAGACATAGGTCCGCACCTCGGCGAAGCGCGGGGCGACACGGGTGTGCAACTGGTCGCGCTCGTCCGCCAGATCGACCTTCAGCTGCTCCTGCACGACGGTCGGCGAGGCGGACAGCACGACCACCCGCTCACCCAGATACACAGCTTCGTCGATGTCGTGCGTGACGAACAGGATGGTCATCCGCCGCTCCCGCCACAGCCGCCGCACCAGATCCTCCAGATCGGCCCGGGTCTGCGCGTCCACCGCCGCGAACGGCTCGTCCATCAGCAGCACATGGGGCTCGTACGCCAGCGCCCGCGCGATCGCCACCCGCTGCTGCATACCGCCGGAAAGCTGCCACGGATACGCCCCGACGTGGCCCGGAGCCTGCTCGACGAGCCCTGAGCCTGGGGTCCGTGGCCTGGCTCCTAGCCCTATCACGCCCGTTGTCGATCACTGGCGGGGCGAAGGGGTGGCGCAGCGTCGTCGCCCGTGCCCCCGCCGTCAAGTACCACCGGTCCTGCCAAGTCGGGACTTCCGACCCTGCGCCGCAAAGCCGTCGCCGTTATGGTTTGAGCCACGTAATGAAACGATTCAATCCGAATCGATCCGAGGAGTTCTGGCGTGGCACAGCGAATGATCTGGAACCAGACCGCGTACTTCGGCCCCGGGGCGATCAAGGAGATCCCCGGCGAGCTGGCCGCCCGCGGCTTCACCAAGGCGCTGGTCGTCTCCGACCAGGTGCTGGTGGACACCGGCGTCACGGCCCGGGTCACCGGCCTGCTCGACGACGCGGGCTTCCCGTACGAGGTCTTCAGCGACGTGGCGCCCAACCCGCCGATCGAGAACGTCAAGAACGGCGTGGCCGCGTTCGCCGCCGCCGGCGCCGATGTGCTGGTCGCGATCGGCGGCGGCTCTCCGCAGGACACCTGCAAGGCGATCGGCATCGTCACCGCCAACCCCGAGTTCTCCGACGTGCGCTCCCTGGAGGGCGTCGCCGCGACGAAGAACCCGTCCGTGCCCATCGTCGCCGTCCCCACCACCGCGGGCACGGCCTCCGAGACGACGATCAACTACGTCATCACCGACACCGAGCGCCAGCGCAAGTTCGTGTGCGTGGACCCGCACGACATCCCGGTCCTCGCGATCGTCGACCCCGAGATGATCGCCACCGCGCCCCGTGCGCTGAAGGTCGCCACCGGCCTGGACGCCCTCACCCACGCCATCGAGGGATATGTCACCAAGGGCGCCTGGGAGCTGTCCGACCTGTTCCACCTCAAGGCCATCCAGGTCATCGCCGCCTCGCTCGCCGCCGCGGCCGACGGCGACCCGGCCGCGACGGACCGTATGGCCCTGGCCCAGTACGTGGCCGGGATGGGTTACTCGAACGTGGGCCTGGGCCTGGTGCACGCCATGGCTCACCCGCTCGGGGCGTTCTACTCGGCCCCGCACGGGGTGGCCAACGGCATCCTGCTGGCGCCGGTCATGAAGTTCAACTCCGACGCCACGGGTGAGAAGTACCGCGACATCGCCGCCGCGTTCGGCGTCGACGTCGCCGAGGGGGACCTGGACAAGGCCCGTGTCGCCGCGGTCGAGGCCGTCGCCGCCCTGACCCGCGACCTGGGCAACCCCACCACGCTGCGCGAGATCGGCGCCCGGGAGGAGGACCTGCCGGCTCTGGCCCGAGCCGCCTACGACGACGTCTGCGCGGGCGGTAACCCGCGCCCGGCCACGGTCGAGGAGATCGAGGCGCTGTACCGCTCGCTCTACTGAGCGCCGCCCCCTGCGGCACGCCGTGACTGGCACGCCCTGACCGGCAGGCCGTGACCGACCTCGTACGACCCGACCGACCCCTGAAACGCCCCCCGGCGCACGGGGTTAGACTCTTCGAAGCGAATTGAATCGTTTCATTTTTGCCCCGCATCTCACCCAAGCAAAGAGGCTTGAGATGGATCTGCAGAGTGGTAGTGCCCCCGCGACAGGACGGAGATCCCTGTCCGGCTACAAGGCGACCATCGCCGTGGCCATGTCCAACTACATCGAGGCCGGATCGATCATCGCCCTGGCGACGTCCCTGTCGCTGTGGCAGGACCGGTTCGGGCTGTCGAACACGGCCGTCGGACTGGCCGCCGCGATCTCGGCGAACGCGTTCGGCGCCGCCATCGGCGCCATGATCGGCGGCCCGCTGGGCGACCGCTACGGCCGGAAGTTCATCTACACCTACGACCTCATCCTGTACATGCTCGGCACGCTGCTGGTGGTCTTCGCCGGTGCGACCTGGATGCTGTTCACCGGCATCGTGCTGACGGGTATCGCGGTCGGCGCCGGTGTCCCGGTGGCCTGGACGTACATCGCCGAGGAGGCACCCACCGAGGAACGTGCCAAGCACGTCGGCACGGCTCAGCTCGCCTGGTCCATCGGCCCGTTCATCGGCTTCGCCCTGGCCACCGCGCTCGTCCCGCTGGGGCTGCTCGGCTCGCGGATCATCTTCGCGCACCTCTTCGTCATCGCGTTCGTCACCTGGTGGGTGCGCCGTGGGCTGTCCGAGTCGGACGTCTGGAAGGAGTCCAACGAGAAGCAGGTCGCCGCAGGCCGCAAACGGCGCGGGCTGCGGGAACTGCTCTCGCTCAAGCAGAACGTCAGGGCGCTGGTGTTCCTGTTCCTCGTCTACGGCCTGTGGAACCTGTGGGCCAGCCAGGCGGGCATCTTCATGCCCCGTATCTACGACACCGCGGGTGTGACGTCCGCCGTCGAGCAGAACCTGCTCCAGGTCCTGGTCTGGGGCCTGACGGTCGCGGCCACCTTCTGGGGCTTCATGAAGTTCGGCGACCGCATGCCGCGCCGGACGCTGTACGGGATCGGCGCCGTGATGGCCGTCGTGGCCTGCGCCCTGCTCGCCTTCGCACCGGGCTCCATGCCCGTGCTCATCGCCTTCGCCGTCATCTGGGGCGTCTCCGCAGGCATCGGTGCCCAGGCCTTCTACGCCCTGTGGACCGCCGAGCTGTTCGCCACCGTCTACCGCTCCTCCGCCCAGGGCGTGCTGTTCTTCGGCGTCCGCATCGCCTGCGGTCTGATCTCCTACGTCATGCCGACGCTGCTGGCCGACAGCGGCGTGCGCTTCGTGGGCGCGCTGATGATGAGCCTCCTGCTGGTCGGCCTGGTCGTGGGCCTGGTATGGGCGCCGGACACCGAGGGCAAGTCCCTCAAGGAGATCGAGTTCGAGCGCTACGGCGACCTGGACGCCGAACTCACCGTCCCCGCCCTGGCCGACGACGCCACGCCGGACGCGGTGGTCTGAGATGCGCGTCTGCTTCGTCTCCCAGGTCGACCCCCGGCACCTGGACGTCTACCGGAAAGCCCACGCCGAGGTGTGGCCGGAGATGCTCCGGGCGCTGCGGGACACCGGATGGCGCGACTACACCCTGCACCTGTCCGACGATGGGCTGCTGGTAGGAGTCGTGGACGTCGACTCCTACGCCGCCGCCCAGGAGCGGATGGCCGCCACCGAGGTCAACGCCCGCTGGCAGGAGGCCATGTCGCGGCTGTTCGCCGCCGACGGCGCCCCCGACGAGGGCATGCGGGTGCTGCCCGAGATCTTCAGTCTTGACGCCCAGCTCATCGCGGCCGGGCTGCCGACGACCCCCCAACCGTCCGCCTGAGACGCCCCCCCAATTGTCCGCCTGAGAGGACCAGTCATGACCACCGCCACCTTCACCCCCGCCGTGCAGCAGGCGCTGCGCGAGCAGACGGTCGAGCTGCCGTCCTGGGCGTTCGGCAACTCCGGCACCCGGTTCAAGGTGTTCGCCACCCCGGGCACCCCGCGCGACCCGTACGAGAAGATCTCCGACGCCGCGCAGGTCCACCACTACACGGGCATCACCCCCCGGGTGTCACTGCACATCCCGTGGGACCTGGTGGACGACTACACCGCACTCGCTGAGCACGCCCGTGACGAGGGCGTGGCGATCTCCGTCATCAACTCCAACCTGTTCCAGGACGACGACTACAAGCTCGGCTCGCTGACCAACCCCGATCCGGCCGTCCGGGCCAAGGCCGTGCGCCACCACCTCCAGTGCCTGGACGTCATGCACGCCACGGGCTCCAAGGAGCTCAAGCTGTGGCTGCCCGACGGCCTCAACTACCCGGGCCAGGACGACCTGGCCGCGCGCCAGGAGCGCCTGGCCGAGTCGCTCCGGCAGATCTACGCGGCGATGGCCGACGACGAGAGGCTGCTGATCGAGTACAAGTTCTTCGAGCCGGCGTTCTACGCCACCGACATCCCCGACTGGGGCACCTCGCTGCTGCACTGCCTGGCCCTGGGGGAGCGCGCCAAGGTCGTGCTCGACACCGGACACCACGCCCCCGGCACCAACATCGAGTTCATCGTCATGCAGCTGCTGCGCGCCGGACGCCTGGGCGCGTTCGACTTCAACTCCCGCTTCTACGCCGACGACGACCTCATGGTCGGTGCCGCGGACCCGTTCCAGCTCTTCAGGATCATGCACGAGATCGTGAAGGCCGGTGCCCTGGCCCCGGCGTCCGGCGTGAACTTCATGCTCGACCAGTGCCACAACATCGAGTCCAAGATCCAGGGCCAGATCCGCTCGGTGATGAACGTGCAGGAAGCCACGGCCAAGGCGCTGCTGGTCGACACCGAGGCACTGACCGAGGCGCAGCGCACCGGGGACGTCATCGCCGCCAACGGCGTGCTGATGGACGCCTACCACACCGATGTGCGCCCGGCGCTCGCCGAACTCCGCGAGGCACAGGGCCGCGACGGCGACCCGCTGGCCGCGTTCCGTGCCTCGGGGTACGAGAAGAAGGTGGCCGACGAGCGCGTGGGCGGCACGCAGGCCGGCTGGGGTGCCTGAGATGACCACCGCGACGGCCACGGCGCGGGTCGCCGCCGTCGACCTCGGAGCCACCTCGGGGCGGGTGATGGCCATCGAGGTCGGCCCCGGCGGCCTCACCGCCACCGAGGCGCACCGCTTCCCCAACGGGGCGACCGACGCCGGCGGTTACCTCGTGTGGGACTTCGAGGCCCTGCTCGCGGGCGTCGTCGAGGGACTGCGCCGGGCCGCCGCGACCGGCCCGGTGCACTCGGTCGGCATAGACACCTGGGGCGTCGACTACGGGCTTCTCGACGCCTTTGGGAACCTGCTCGGTGCGCCCGTCAGCTACCGCGACGGGCGCACAGAGCAGGCGGTCGAACTGCTGGGCCGACGGATCGGGACCGATGAGCTGTACGCCATCACCGGCATCCAGCACCAGCGGTTCAACACCGTCTACCAGCTCGCCGCCGAGGCCGCCGGGCTCGCCCCCGGCGACCAGGTGCCCGGCCGCGACCGGCCGACCCACGCCGAGCGGCTGCTCCTGATGCCCGACCTGATCGCGCACGCCCTGACCGGTGTCGCCGTCACCGAGCTCACCAACGCCTCTACCACCGGCATGCTCGACGCGGCCACCCGCTCCTGGTCGCCACGCGTGCTCGACGCGCTCGGCATCGACAAGGACCTGCTCGGCGACCTCGTCGAGCCGGGCACCGTCGTCGGCCCGGTGACCGAGGCGATCGCCGCGGCCACCGGGCTCGTTCCCGGGACGCCCGTGATCGCCGTCGGCTCCCACGACACCGCCTCGGCGGTGGCCGCGGTGCCCGGGCTGCGCCGCGGCACGGTGTTCATCTCGTCCGGCACCTGGTCGCTGGTCGGGCTCGAACTGGACGCGCCGATCCTCAGCCCCGACAGCCGCGACGCGAACTTCACCAACGAACTCGGTGTCGACGGCACGGTGCGCTATCTGCGCAATGTCGCCGGCCTGTGGCTGCTGTCGGAGTGCCAGCGCGAGTGGGCCGCCGCCGGTGATATGGCCGAGCTGCCCGCCCTGCTGGCGGCAGCGGCCGTCGAGCCCGTCGGCGCCGCGCTCGTACGGGCCGACGACGACGCGTTCCTCGCCCCCGGCGGCATGCCGCGCCGGATCGCCGAGGCCGTCTCCCGCGCCGGCGGGCCTGCCCCGCAGACACAGGGCCAGACGGTGCGCTGCATCGTCGACTCCCTCGCCCTGTCCTACGCCACGGCCGTGCGCGAGGCCGCCGAACTGTCCGCCACCCCGGTCGACGCCATACGCATCGTCGGTGGCGGCTCGCGCAACCACCTGCTCTGCCAGGCCACCGCCGACGCCACCGGCCTGGTCGTGCACGCGGGCCCGGCCGAGGGGACCGCCCTCGGCAACGCCCTCGTCCAGGCCCGCGCCCTCGGCGTGCTCACCGGAGGACTCGACGCGCTGCGCGACGTCGTCGCCGCCTCCCACCCCGTCACCACCTACACCCCCGACCCCAGCTCCCCCCTCGCTCGAAAGGCCATGCCATGACCACCCCTCGCCCCGTCCGCGCCATCCTCGATGAGATGGGCAAGGCCGGTGTCCGGCTCGACACCATCCACGCCTGCGAGGCCGGCGCCGGGAACATCTCCGTCGCCCTGCCGACCCCCGCCGACCTCGCCGAGACGTTCCCGAACGCAGAGGCGTTCGAGCTGCCCGGTCCCGCCCCCGCGCTCCTCGGGTGGACGGTCCTGGTCACCGGCTCGGGCCAGCGGCTGCGCGACATCGCGGCCGTCCCCACCGCGGCGGTCGCCGCCGTCAGCATCGCCGCCGACGGCTCGGCGACCCTGCGCTCCGCGGACAACCGGGCTTACGCCCGCCCCACCAGCGAGTTCAACTCGCACCTGGCCGTGCACAACGACCAGATCGGCAGCCGTGGCCTGACCGACCCGCACGCCGTGGTGCACGCCCAGCCGCCCTACCTGGTCGCGCTCAGCCACCACGGCCCGGCCGACTCGGTGAAGTTCTCCCGGCAGATCCTGCGCTGGGAGCCGGAGACCGTCGTCCAGCTCCCCGAGGGCGTCGGCTTCCTGGAGTTCATGGTCCCCGGCTCCAAGAAGCTCCAGGAGTCGTCGGTCGCGGGGCTGCGCGAGGCCCGCATCGTCGTCTGGGCCAAGCACGGCCTGCTGGCCCGCTCCGACGACGGTCCCCTCAAGGCCGTCGACCTCATCGAGTACGCCGAGACCGGTGCGATGTACGAGGCCCTCAACACCCAGACCGGCTCGCCGAGCCAGGGCCTGACCGACGACGAACTGCGCGCCGTCATCGAGGCGTTCGACGTCAAGACGACGCTGTACTGACGCCGCGGTTCCTGCGCGGAAGCCCTGTCACCCGTACTGAAGAACGCCCGTCCCGGCCGGCCCGGGGCGGGCGTCCGGGTTCGGCGGCTCCGTCCGGGGGCTGCCCTGCGGGTGCGGGTTGGGGGCGCCGGGGGCTTCCGCGCGGGAAGCGACGGTGACATACGGATCACGGGGTTCGGTCGGCCTGACCCCCTGCTGATGGGCGGGACGCGGAGCCGGTCGCCGCCGCTTTGGTCCACGGGCTTCGTGCCAGCAGACCTGTGGTGGACAGGTGCAGTACGTTCACGACGAGGATCGCCGGTGCCACGATCGCCACGGCGTCGGGCAGGCTGGGCTCCAGAAGGAGCGCCAGGATGATGGCCGTGATGCCGTTCTGCTGGCTCAGACAGAGCGCCGCCCGGTCATGGCGCGGCAGACCGACGCCGACCACGGCGGCCACGAGGATCTGCGCCGCGAAGGTGGCGGCCCCCAGGATCGTCCCGGCAAGGGGGTCGGCACCTCCGGCCAGCAGCACCCCCAGCAGCAAGGTGGCCACGACCAGCGCGGCATTGGTCACCCGCCCGAGCCACGCACCCAGTTCGGGCCGGAAGAACAGCGCCGACAACGCGAGCCCGAGCATGAGGAACTGCCAGGTGGCCGTGGCCAGCAGCGCGACCAGGGCGGCGTACCGGAGCAGGCGGCGGATCCGCCACAGCCGGTTCGTGCCCCGGTGCGAGGCGGTTCCGGCGGCCGGACCGCGTTGCCGCAGGACCGCCCACACCGCCCCGGCCACCACCAGGAGGGCCAGGTTTCCGAGCAGGGTCGTGGCGTAGTCCTGGGCGCCGGAGGCGACGCTCGCGCTGCCGTCCAGGACCATCGATCCGATCACCACCACGAGGACGGTGGTCACCGGATCGTCGAACGAGGCCCAGGCCGCCAGCAGAGACTTCGCACGCGGCGACATGTCCCGGTTCTCCAGCATCGCGGACACCGACAACGGGTCGATCTGCGCCATGGCGACGGCCAGGACGAGATACTCGGTATCGCGGGGGAAGGCCAGCCACAGCACCGCGGCAACGAACGCGGCCTTGACCACGACGCCGAAGGTGATCGCGACGACGATCCGGTAGAGATCCCCCCTCTCCTGCGGACGGCGGATGCCCTGGGCGCTGCCGTAGAGCCCGACCGCGAGAAGACCCGAACTGAGCCAGCCGTACAGCCCCCCGTGCGCCCGGACGTCGAGAGTCAGCCACTGGCCGACGAGACAGCCGGCACCGGCCAGGGACAAGGGCAGGACGAGCGGGCGCAACAGTGTCCCCAGGACCGCGGGTGCCCTTGGCCGTTCAGGGCCGCTTTCGTGGGGAGACATCGCCGCCAACGTCTCTTCGGGCCCGCCACGTGTCACCACGTCAGACCTCGTCCAGCTCGTTCCCGAGCCGTGCGACCGCCTGATCCGCCTCCGGGACCCGGGACTGGTCGAGTGTCACGCCCATCAGGAACCGCCCGCCGGGGAGGGCGTGGAAGTACACGGCACCCTGTTCCACGTCCAGGACCACCTGGATGAGCTCGCCCCGCAGGATCGCCCGCAAGGACAGGTTCATGCGCCGGACGACACCGGGCAGCAGTTGGCCGAGCCGACCGTACCGGCTGCGGCGCTGGTCCGGGGTCTGAAGGTGGAAGAAGCTGCCGAGCCCGGGATGGCCGAAGATGTCGTAGCCCCACACTGTCGTCGAGGAGTGGTGATACGCGATGTAGTGCAGCCCCTGAACGCCGAGTGCCGATCGCAGGGCTTCCTCGACACCTGGCGGCGGTGCCGGGGAGCCCGGCCGGTTGTCGGCCACGAAACGGTCGGCCGGTAAGGAGGCGCCCGGGAGAGAGCCCACTGGCGGAGAGTCGACCGGAGGTGAGTCCTCCGGCAGGCGGAGGGGGCCGGACGGGGGAACGGACGCGGTGTCGGGCGCGCCGGCCCACGCCTCGTCGTTGAACCACGAGCCGTAGTTCAACGGGCTGTAGCGCGCCGGTCGCCTAAGGCCGTTGACGCATGCCGCCATCCTGGCGTCCAGTTCGTCGAGGCGTTTCACGGCGGCGGTGGCACCGTAGAGATGGAATCCGGGCTCCACCATGTAATAGAGAACTGCGCCCGTCGGTACGCGCAATACTGTGCGAATGAGTGCGCCGGTGCGCAACGCGGCGAAATCCGGACCGAGTTCTTCCAGAATGTAATACAGCTGACGCCCGGCTCGTTCATGGTCGGCGGATTCCGGGGAAAGCGCGGACTCACCGCCCGGTGACTGCTCGAATGCGTCCAGGATGACCGTGGTCGTGTCGTAGTCGTAGAGCACCAGATGTGCCAGCCCCTCGTGGTCGAGCAACTGGCGTAACTGCTCGGCGAGTTCTGCCATCTGCGGTGTCTCCCCCTGCGGAAAACGAATCGTCGTGCACACGGGGACGCCCCGGGAGTCAGACACCGTGGACCTCCAGATCCGCGCCGAGCCTCCGATAGGGGTCGGCCAGCAGCGCGGCCGCCAGAGGGTGTCCCCCAGGGAGTCGTTCGGAGACCAGGCCCCCGAGGATTGCCCATGAGGCGTCCTGCTCCTCCGGCCCGGAGTCCAGGCGGTTGGCCAACGCTCTCAGCGTCACCGGATGTCCCTCCCCCCAAGCTGCGTCCTGCGCGCACTCCTCGTGGATGCCGATGTCCTCCGTGCTGGTGTCCTTCCCCAGCGTGCTCAGGCAGTTGTTCTGGTTCATGCGCGCGACGAGCGCGTACCGATGACCGGCGTCGAACGTCTTCTCCAGCTGGTACACCGCTTTGCGTGCGTGCGAGAGTGCCGTTTCCGGGTCCCCGGCCGCCAGTAGGTAAACGGACATGTTGTTGAGGCAGATGCTCGTGAAGGGGTGGGTGTCACCGTAGACGCCCGTGTAACGGTGGTGCAGATCCGGCATGCTGTCCGCCGCGTCCGAGGACCGGCCGGAGGCGTGCAGGCCGATCGCGATGGACAGATCGCAGGCCATGGTGCTGGGGTGCCGGTCCCCCCACTGCCGGCAGCCCGCCCGCGCGTCCTGCAGCCGTCTGAGACCCTCGTCGTGGTCCCCTCTGCGGACCATGGTCATGCCGAGGCTGGCCAGAGCGCTCAGGTAATGGTCGGAGCCCTTTCCGGTGAGCTTCCGGAAGCGGTCGCAGCTGTGTGTCAAATACCGCTCGGAGTCCGCCAGATCGCCGAGCTCACGCAGGTATGTGCCGAGATTCGCGTACGAGATCCAGGGCCGGAAGTCGTCCTTGCCGAACAGCCGCTTGCGGGTCCAGTGCACCTGGCGTTCCAGGTCGATGGCGGCCTTGACCGTTCCCGCGTAGAACTGGGACAGCGCCAGGTTCATGGCGGCGTCGAGCGTGGCGTTGCGCTCCTCGCCGAACCCCTTGTCGAGGCCGTGGTAGGTCCGCCTGTCCTCGTCGAACGCGTCCCTGAAACGACCGGTGGCCCGCAGGTCGGCCGCGTAGCCACGAGCGGCCATCAGGGTGTACACGTCTTGGCTGTTGCGTTCGCGCTGGATGGTGACCGAATGCTGGGACAGCGACAGCGCCCGCCGATAGTCGCCCAGGGCGCGGCAGGCCGCCGCCACTTCTGTCTCCAGGCGCAGCACGCTGGTGTGGCTGTCGCCCAGCGCCGGATCCGCGCGCCAGCGGGTCAGGACACGCTCGCCGAGGCGGCGCGCATCCGTCCACCGCTGCGACGTACGCCGGTGATAGACCTGGCTGACGAGCCAGCGGTGCACCTGCGGATCGTCGCTCTCCAGCGCGCGGGAGGGCTCCAGATGCCGGTCGAGCTCGGCGAATCGTCTGCGGTGCTCCGGTTCGTGCCGCTGGAGGTCCGTGGGCACCATGGCCGCCAGTACCGACAGGACCTCGGCGCGGGTCTCCGCCCGCTCCTGCGGGGTCATCCAGCCGCGTACCAGGTCCTGCAGGATCCGGTGGACCTTCAGCCGCCCGGCCTTGGGGTCCACCACGGCGAAGGTCGTGACCGAGAGCTGGTGCAGCACGCCCCCCAGCCGGAGCGTGTCCTTGAGATGCTCGTCGAACCGGGACAGCCGCTCGATCATGCCGTCGGACTCGATGACCGGCATGCCCACCCCCTCCGCCGACAGGAAGGAGCACAGGTCCAGCAGCCGGGCGGCGGCGGGGTGCTGCCGGCGCAACCGCTCGTAGAGCACCCGGTAGACCGTGTCCATCGTGCGGTACAGCGGGCCGACCTCACCCGGGGCCTCGGACTCCCGTCGGTCGATCAGGGCGATGTACACGTCTGTCTGCGCCGGATACGAACGCAGTTCCGCCATCACGGTGTTGAGCATCAGCGGATGGTCGCCGAAGCGTGCGGCCAGCCGGTTCAGGGCGTCGAGTTCGGCTCCCGGGAGCCCGCTCCGAAGGAGGTGCAGGCTCTCCGCGCGGGTCAGCGACTCGATGTGCTGGATCCTGAACCCGGGGGGCCAGGTGGGAACCTGAGAGGTGATCAGCACATGGCCGGGCCCGGTGGTCGGCAGGAACGGTTCGAGGACCTCGCTGCCCGGGGCCCCGTCGAAGACGAGCAGCCAGCGGGAGCAGTACCTTCCGGTGCGGAGGTCCGTCAGCAGGGCGGCAGGGTCGTCGCCGCTGCGCGCACCGCCCTTGGCGGCGTTGAGCTCCTGGGCCAGGGTGCGCAACGCGGCCCGGATCGAGTCCGCGCTGCCGGCCGGGATCCATGACACCAGGTCGTACTGGGAGGCGAAGCGGTGCGCGTACTCAAGGGCCAGCTCGCGTTTGCCGGCGCCCTTCATGCCGTACAGCACCCGCGGAGCGACATGTTCGGCCGCCGAGAACACGAACCCCTCGCGCAATTCCGCGAGTTGCCTGGTCCGTCCGACGAAGCCGGTGTTGCGCATCGGCAGATGCACCACCTCCGGCTGGCGGCCGGGGAAGCGGGTGTGCTCCGCCGGGCGGAACGGGGCGCCGGAGACCTCCGGGGGAAAGCGGGAGAGCAGCGTACGGTGGGCCGCGCGTTCCTCCTCCTCGGAGAGGTTGACGGCGTCCGGCCAGTCGAAGTGCGGGACGAGCCGCGCGGTGCTGATCCGCAGGCCCATGACCTTCGGCGGGCGTGCACCCCCCAGCGGCGCACCCGGTGTGTCCCCTGGTGAGGCCCCCACCGCCAGGCTCGCGATCGCACGGCCCGCCGCGGTGCCTTCGAGACGGCGGGAGAGCAGGGCGACGATGTAGTCGCAGTCGTACTCGAGGCCGTGGTCCGGCCCGAACTCCAGGCCCTCGCTCGATTCGGTGCCGTCCGTCACCGGGCCGGCCACCGGCCGGCCGGGGACGGGATCGGCCTGGTCGGTCTCCGGCCTGGCCTGCCGCACCGTGACTCCGGCGGCGGTGAGTTGCTCGCCGATCCAGTCGCCCCAGAGCTGGTAGTCGGGGGAGTGGAGCACGGTCACGGTCAGGGGTACGGCATCCCGGTCCCGCTGCCCGGTCCAGGCGGCGTACAGATCGCGCTGTGTCTTCGGCGTCAGGTCGAACCCGGTCACGGCACCGTCGGTGATCCGGCGGGCGGCCTTGACGCAGGCGTGCAGCAGGGTGTGCTGCTGGCGCGGGTCCTCGATCATGACGGCGAGTTCCTCGCCGAAGGCGAAACGCGGCTTGTGGGGGATCAGCACGTCGTTCCAGTACGCGTCTAGCGACTCCTCGTCGGTGATGCCCAGGTACGCGTCGAGGGCCGTGCGGGCGTCGGAGAGGGCGCGTTCGACGCGCGTCGGCTCCATGACGGTGTCGACGCGCAGGGGCAGCACATGGATCGCGATGGGCCGGGGCTCCGCCTCGACCAGCCGCGCGATGTCCCGGGCGCCCGTGATGGCCGTCGGGCTCAGACCGAGGCCGATGACCACGGTGTCGGGCAGCGCGAGCGTGCAGACGGCGGCGTCCGCGGAGAACCCGGCGTGGCTGTCGATCAGGATGTAGTCGTAGTCGCTCCCGCACATCCGGGACCGCAGGGCGGCCAGGAACTCCCTGCCGTCGTCGGTGCCCCGGAACCGGTCCCAGTCGAAGTCGTGCAGCCGTCGGCGGTAGGTGCGGTCCTGCCGTCCCGGGCCCAGGTAGCACAGCTGCCCGCCGTTCGGGAATTCGTAGTGGACGTCGACGTCGTAGCGATTGAAGTGGGTGTGCTGGGCGTGCAGTGCCCGCAGATTCTCCGCTCCGCGTTCCTGGCTGGTCGCCTCGGCCGCGAAGGCGGCGAACATCTCCAGGAGCCCGTCGCTGGTGCTCAGATCGCGGCTCGGGAGGTACTGGGAGTAGTACCGGTGCAGGGAGGGATCCTCCAGATCCCAGTCGACGGTGAGTACCGACTTGCCCTGACTGGCCATGATCCAGGCGATGTTCGCCAGTGCCATGGTGCGGCCCACGCCCGCCTTGGTGGAGGCGAAGGTGATGATTTTCGTCTGCCGACCGGGTGTGCTCATCCCCCGCCCCACGATTCCCTGGGTGTGCCACTGACCAACGGCGGCCAGGTCCCGCGGTTCCGGAACCAGCCCGCCCGTTCACGCTCTTTGCGCCGGATCCGGTCCGCTCTGTTCTCCACCGGCGCCCGTTCGTCCGGTCTGTCCGACGAGGGCTCCTCCTCCCCGGCCTCGGCGAAGGCGTCGGCGAGTACCGCGGCAAGGGCGTGCGCGAGCGAGTCCGGGGAGCCCGCCTCGTGGTGTGCGGCGCCCAGTTGCCGCGCCGGAGTCCGGGCCAGCGCCTCCCGCAGCCGGTCCTCGTTGCTCCGGCTCTCCTCGTCCGCGCGCGCCAGCACGGTGACGACCGCCGCGACATGCGCCCCCGAACGCGCCAGTCGCTCCCATTGCTCCGAAAAGGATGAATCGCCGGTCAGCCACGGGTCGACGAGCACCACGACGACGGCGGACGCCGTGATCCGGCTCAGCGGATCCGGCCCGGGTCTGTCCAGGGTCACCACGGTCAGCCGCTCGGCACCGCAGGCGTACGCCGTGCGTGCGGCGACGGCGGCCGCGGGCTCCTCGCTGTGCGGGCGGAACGGACGCCACTCCTCGGCGGCCTCCGCGTAGGTGTCGACGGACTCGCGCAGCCCAGCCATCCGGGCCCTGGTTCCGGCCAGGAGGGCCAGCACCAGATGGCGCTCGGCCGGCCGGCTCGGCTCGGGGGAGATCGGCTCGCGTACGGTGTGCCGCGGGTGCGCCGGGCCGAAGCAGGGCGCCACCGTGACGCTCTCGGCCTGCGGCATGGCGGGCAGCGGTGTCCGCGCCGCACGGATCAGCAGTTGGGCCACCCGGCGTACCAGGCCGCGGTACCGTTCCCCGGCATCGGGGTCGCGCTGCAGACCGGCCACGCCCGGTCCCTGATAGCCCTCCCCGAGGTCGTCCAGGAGCCGGCCGGTCTGTGCCACCGTACGGGGCAGCACCAGGGAGTCGGCCCGCCACAGGACCCCGATCAGGGCATCGTCCGGTTCCCCGGTGCGCCAGAGCCGGCGCTGCATGCGTTCACGGAAGACCGACCACTCCATGGCACACTGGGCGTCGTCCAGGTAGTCGGCCGAGTAGAGCACCAGAAGGGTGCGGCAGGCCAGGACGGCGGGGTCGGGCCCGAGGGCGGGCTCGGCGCGCTGCAGACTGCCCTCGGCACGGGGATGACGGCCGATCATGCCGTAGATCTCGTGCTGGACATGGAAGTGGAACCGCTGGACCGGCCCTCTGTCGCCGGTCGCACCGGCATAACTCGTATAGAACAACGGCCCCACAGCACCCCCCCAAGGGACCAGCCTCCCCTTCGACGACGGCTTGGCGCCGCCCCATTGCCCCACATCGGCGTCGGCCTGTCCGTCGGATCGCCCGAACCTGTGCAACGACGCCAATTCGGGTCTACGATAGGTGATTTCTCCCTCATGGGGGACGGTCTGAAACCGAGCCATCTCTCGGATCCCTTGGCAGAGGTGAAGAACTCCGAAAAATATGCTGATCGGGTACGCCATTTCAGGTGTGTGTTCACGATCGGTTCACTGACGCCGTCCGCCGGTCGATGTGCTGGATGAGTCGAGTGAGGTCCAGACAGTACACCGAAGGATTGGCAAATTCCCGTCCCCTGCCGTAGCGATGGGCGCGGAGTCCTCCGCCGCAGATCTCCACCAGGGCACACGACCGGCACACGGCGCACAGGGAGCCGATGCCGTACTCCGGCGCACCGGGCAGTGTCAGTACCTGGTCGAAGGAATGGCTGAATACGTTCGCACCGGTGAGTGAGGCGCCGTCGGCGACGGCGTTGAGTGCGTCCGACCACACGAGCGCGCCGTCCGTCTCCACGACCGCGACGGCGGCGGGCAGGGTGCCGAGTCCCTCGGCGTGGCTTCCGGTGCGCTCCCGGCACATGCCGATCACGGACTCGAACAGCCGCACCCGAACCGGACGGCCCGTCTCCTCCCACCGGTCGAACACCGCGCACAACCAGTCCCCGTACGGCGCCTGCGGCCCCCCGGCGTCGGCCGGCGGGCTGTCCCAGGTGCCGTGCGGGAGAAGGAAATCCACGGCGGGGGGATGGTGGGCGAGCAGCGCGTCGTATGTCTCCCGCGGCGGGTTGGCGAGGTCCACCGTGCACAGCAGCCCGCCGAACAGCCGTCGGCGGTGCGGTGTGCCGAGGTGCGCGAGAGCCGTGGCGACGTCGATGTGACTTCCGCGCCGCACCTCCCCGTTCCCGCCGCGTCGGTTCCGGTGGCGGTCGTGTGCCCGCTCATCGCCGTCGAGGCTGACGCCGACGCGGATGTCGTGTCGCAGCAGCACCTCCAGCATGGCGTCGGTCAGCAAGGTGCCGTTGGTCTGGACGGCCAACTCCAGGCAGGCGCCTGCCGATTCGACGATCCCACGCACCTCGGCGGCGAGTCCGTCGATCACGGCCGGGCCCGCCAGCAGTGGCTCACCGCCGTGCAGGATCACCCGGACCCGGCTCAGCTCGTGTGCGCGTACGTGTTCCGCTATCCGGTGTCCGACCCGGTCCCTGACCGCTGCGGGCATCGTCCGGGGGCGCCGTCGCCAACCGGTGTCCCGCATTTCGAAGACGTAGCAGTAATCGCACGCCAGATTGCATCGGCTGTGCAGTTTGACCACGAACTGGTCAAAAGCCGTCAGCGTGGCGCGCCTGTCGCCTGTCACCGATACGAGAGGCATTGGCCAATGCCCGGCCGGAGGGCAGTTCTCCTGGAAAGTGGGGCCCTGCCATCGGTGCGACGGGGCCTCGAGTGACGTACCGTCGGATGTCTGTTGTACCCGCGAAACCGAATCCGGTTTCACTGGAGGAAAGATCTGTGCACTCTTCATCCCTGCCCCCGTTCGTCCCCGTGGGGGGCAAGCGCATCTCTGACCGAAACGATCAGCAAACTGTGCTCTGAGAGTCCCCCGTTCAGTTTAGGGATGACGCTTCCTGTCCGATGAGGCGTCAACTGGCCAACGTGCGTCATCATCAGGCGTGAAGGGGGGCGCGCATGGACAAAGGGGGAGTGAAGGGGGTAGCCCATGGCAAGTGACTTCGTCACGAGTTTCGCCGCGAGCGAGAATTCCACGTACGCCGCACGTTTCCACCTCGACCTGGTGCGGGAGGTGACCCGGCAGGCCCGCAGGCCGGTCACCGCCCATGAGTGCAGCAAGGCCGTTCCGCCCGAGGAGCGCTGTCTGCTCGTCGCCGGGACGGGCGTGCTGGTCGTGCTCTGGTCGTCGGACTACTTCGGGGACCCCGGCTGCCTCGGCGACTGGAATCTGTTCATCCGCCGGCTGGACCGGGTTCCCGTCCAGCGGCGCGAGGCACTCCGCCGGTCGACGCGGGTGCTGGTGCGGTGGCGGACCACCGACACCCCGCTGCGTGACGTGCCCCGGCCCCGCATGTTCGACGGGGACGTGACGGCCGACTGCAACAGGCACGGGCTGTACAAGGTCGTACGGGACCAGAGCCCCACGTCGCCGTCGTCCGGCTATCTCTCGGCTTTGCGAGAAGTGGCCGGACAGGTCCGAGCCGGACTGGCCGCGCGGCTCCCCGTACTGGCGCTCGACGACATGTCCCGTCCGGCTCCGGTCCTGCCCGGGCCCCGCCCCATGAGCCCGGTCTCGCCGCCGCCCGCGGTTCCTCGGTCCGCCCCTCTCGGCGGGTCCACTGTCACCCTGCCCGCCGAGCTCGGGCCTGCCGTGGCCCGGCCCGCCCGGCCTCCCGCTCCGGGGTCTGCACCCCGGGTGCTGATCTCGTACGCCCACGATCCCCGCGATCCCGGCCACGCCGACGAGGTCAAGGCCCTGTCCGAGCTGCTGAAAGCCGGGGGTGTCGATGTGCGGCTGGACCAGGACGTGAACGACGAACCGCAGCACTGGCGGCGCTGGATGACCACGGAGCTGAAGTACGCCGACCGCATCCTCATGGTCGCCTCGCCCGCCTACCGGCGCCGGGTGGAAGGGAGGGAGAAGCCGGGCACGGGCCGGGGTGCGACCTGGGAGGGCGAGTATCTGCTCGACTACGCCTACGACAACTCGGGTACGTGGGAGAAGCGCATTCTGCGCGTGGTCTTCCCGAGATTCCGCGACGACGACCTGCCCGAGTTTCCCGGCTCCGCCTCGGTCACGGTCTACCGTGTCGACCCCGTCACCGGGGACGGCGACCTCGACCGCCTGCTCGGATATCTGACGAAAGGCCGGGCGACGACGCGCTGACGACGCCCGCCCGGTCCTCACACCGCCATGCGCCCTGGGGCGTGTCTGACCATTCCCGCCGGGCGCGCCACGCCTGGCACGGCACCTCGCCGCGTTGTCGGATCACCCGAGTACGTCCAGTACGCGGGCGATCCTCCGCCTTGCGATGCACCGCACCAGACGCCGCGCGCTGATCCGACGCGAATCGTCAGACACGCCCCAGCCCCAACGCCACCAGTCCGGCGATCTCAGCGGGGGAACGGGAGACGGCCAGCCGGTGGTTCTCCTCCCGCGTCAGGCCGTTGGACGCCATGATGTCCGGCCCGAAGCCGCGCAGGCGTTCGAGTCCCGCGAGCAGTCGGGGGTCGTCCGGGCCCGCCTCCGGGTCGGCGGGCAGCCAGGCGCAGTCGTCGATGCCCAGAGTGCGCGCGATGTCGGCGGTCACCCCACCGAAACCGGCAGCCAGGTACAGCGGCTGCGGAACCGCGGACTCCGGAGCAAGCAGGGCCTCCTCCAGAAGGCCGGGCAACTCGCCCTGGAATCCGCTGCGTCGACCGCCGACGAGGAGCCGACCGTGGCTGTGGTCCCGTACGAAGCGGCGCATGGCAGTGAGCGAGGCGCGGGCCGGTGCCGGTTCGGTCGGTTCGGGCGCCTCCCCGCGGTCGGCGGCCGGGTCCGTCTCCTGCCCGGCCGGGTCCAGGCAGACCACACGGCCCGCCCGGCCGAGGTCGAGGCGGGCCCGCAGCAGCGACAGGGGCAGCCTGCGATGCTCCGGCCAGGCGAGGCACACCAGCAGGGGCTGGTCCCCTCGCCCGTGCCGGTCCACCCCGGTGATGAGCGCCGAAGTGTAGCCCTCGGGGTCGAGATGTCCGCCGTAGGCGAGGTGCCCGCCCGCCTCCAGGACGACGCGGGTGACCTCCCCGAGGGTCAGCCGCACCTGCTCCTCGCTCTGCCCGAGGCGGGCCAGATCGGGGCTCTGCGAGACCGACAGGGCGAGGGTGCGGCCCGCGAGTACGTCATGTGGAGGTGAAGTCGTCATGGTTCATCTTCTCAGGGGCGGTGTCCGAGGCGGTGTCCGAGGCGGTGCACGTTGCCGGGCGCCGGGGCGACGGCTGACAGGCCCGGTGCGGAGCCAACCCCGCTGTGAAGGCGCCGATTTCACGACTTCACGACTACACTGACCGGGATGATCTCCAGCTTCGCCGCAAGCGGCCGGGCCGCCCGCGCCGTTGCCGCGGCTGTCGGGGGCGGTGCCGCCGGGGCGGTCATGTACCTGTTGCAGCGCGTCGGTGGCTTCTACGTCTTCATCGCAGTCGGGGCGGCGGTGGGCACGGTGGCCCTGCTGGCGGCCGACTTCTACCGCAGAACGGCGAGTCTCACAGAGGTACGCATCACGGTGCCGCAGCTGAGCGAACTGACATTCGTCGTCAACGATCATACAAGGGCCGTCTCATGGCAGCTCTTCGTCGAGTCGGTCACCCGTATCTCCACCCAGCGCCTGGAAGACGACGACGGATTCCTCCGCGAGGCCCTCACGTCGCTGTACGGCCTGTTCGCCACGACCCGGGACATCCTCAGGGCCGCCCGGCCGACCGCTCATGCGGACGGCGTCACGGTCGAGTACCTGGCGGTGAGTCTGCTCAACCGGGAGTTACGGCCGTTCCTCTCCAAGTGGCACCCGCGGCTGCGGGAGTTCGAGACGGCTCATCCCGAACTCGGCGAGACCGACTGGCCGCAGGCGGCCGAGTGCCGCCGGGAGCTGGCCCGGCTGCAGGACAACACCAGGGACTACGTCCTGAGTTTCGCCCGGTTGGCAGGGGTGCGTGATCCGGACCTGATGCTGGGGGCAGCGGCCGCGACAGGCTAGGACCTGTCGCTCGGATCAAGTCGCAGCGTCTGCGGCGTGATCCAAACGACAATCCCCGCTCATCGGGGGATCGACTCGTCGGCGGTCGGCGGTCGGCGGTCGGCGGTCGGCGTCATGCGGTGGCGCGGGCCGGCTTCGACATGCGGATCCCGCACGTACCGCCGGGTTTCACGCGGATGCCATCGCACCCTTCCCTGACGTTCGCCGCTCTTGGAACACTCGCACCGCGCTCCACAGTTCGAGGTCCGGACATCCGGCACGACAGGACGAGAGGGTTCCTACGCCATGCCCGAGGTCAACCGGCGTCGTTTTCTCCAGCTCGCGGGCGGTACCGCGGCGTTCACCGCGCTCTCCAGCAGCATCGAACGGGCCGCCGCGCTGCCCGCCAACCATCGCACCGGGTCGATCGAGGACGTCGAGCACATCGTCGTCCTGATGCAGGAGAACCGCTCCTTCGACCACTACTTCGGCACCATGAGAGGGGTCCGCGGCTTCGGCGATCCGCGCCCCGTGGCCCGGCCGGACGGCAAGCCGGTCTGGTACCAGTCCGACGGGAGCAGGGACCTGCTGCCGTTCCGTCCCGACGCCGACGACCTGGGCATGGCCTTCATCCAGGACCTTCCGCACGGCTGGAACGACGGCCACGCCGCCGTCGACGGCGGCCGGTACGACAAGTGGGTGCCGTCCAAGGGCGCCACGACGATGGCGTACCTGACCCGCGACGACATCCCGTTCCACTACGCGCTCGCCGACGCCTTCACCGTCTGCGACGCCTACCACTGCTCCTTCATCGGCTCCACCGACCCGAACCGCTACTACATGTGGACCGGTTACACGGGCAATGACGGCAGCGGCGGAGGTCCCGTTCTCGGCAACGACGAGGCCGGGTACGGCTGGACGACCTACCCCGAGCGCCTGGAGAAGGCCGGGATCTCCTGGAAGATCTACCAGGACGTCGGCGACGGCCTCGACGCGAAGGGCAGCTGGGGGTGGATCCCGGACGCCTATCGCGGAAATTACGGGGACAACTCCCTGCTCTACTTCAAGCAGTACCAGACCGCCCAGCCCGGCGAACCCCTCTACGACAAGGCCCGCACCGGCACCGACGCCCGCAAGGGCGAGGGCTTCTTCGAGCAGCTGAAGGCCGATGTCCAGGGCGGCACGCTGCCGCAGATCTCCTGGGTCGTCGCGCCCGAGGCGTTCACCGAGCACCCCAACTGGCCCGCCAACTACGGTGCCTGGTACGTCGCGCAGGTCATCGACGCGCTCACCTCCGCCCCCGAGGTGTGGGCGAAGACGGCCCTGTTCATCACCTACGACGAGAACGACGGCTTCTTCGACCACCTGGTCCCGCCGTTCCCGCCCGGTTCGGCGGCGCAAGGCAGGTCGACCACCGACGTCGGCCCCGACGCCTTCAAGGGCGACGGCAGTCATGTGGCCGGTCCCTACGGGCTCGGCCAGCGGGTGCCGATGCTCGTCGTCTCCCCCTGGAGCAAGGGCGGGTTCGTCTGTTCGGAGACCCTCGACCACACGTCGATCATCCGGTTCATGGAGCGGCGCTTCGGCGTGCACGAGCCGAACATCTCGCCCTGGCGGCGCGCGGTCTGCGGCGACCTCACCGCCGCCTTCGACTTCTCCCGCCGGGACACCCGCCCCGTCGCCCTGCCCGACACCGACGGCTACCAGCCTCCGGACAAGGTCCGCCACCCGGACTATGTGCCGACCCCGCCGGCCGATCCGGCGCTGCCGAGGCAGGAGCGCGGACTGCGTCCCGCCCGGCCGCTGAAGTACGCCCCGGTGGTGGACGGTTCGGCCGACCCGGCCGCCGGGAGGTTCGGACTCACCTTCCGCTCCGGCCCCGCGGCCGGTGCCGCCTTCCTCGTCACCTCCGGCAACCGCACCGACGGACCGTGGACCTACACCACCGAGGCGGGCAGGTCTCTGTCCGACACCTGGAACTCCGCGGTTTCCAACGGCTCGTACGACCTCACCGTGCACGGCCCCAACGGCTTCCTGCGTGTCTTCAAGGGGCCGGGCGGCACCGCCGGACCGGAGGTCACCGCGCGCCAGACCGGCGACGACATCGAACTGACCTTCACCAACAAGGGCGCCTCGACGGTCGAGTTGAGGCTCACCGACGGCTACGGCAGACGGCGTGCCACGACCTTCCGGGTACGGCCCGGCGCCACCGTACGGCACACCGTCGATCTCTCGTCGAACCGACGCTGGTACGACCTGAGCGTCACCGCCGGTGCGAATTCGGGGTATTTGAGGCGGTTTGCCGGACATATCGAGAACGGGCGTGCCGGGGTGAGCGATCCCGGAATCGTGACGGTCTGATGCACGCCACGGAGTTGGTTGCTTTCCAGCCGCCTCGCGGTAGTGTGCCCCGGTGACCACGCAATCGAACACACCTCCAGGCTGGTACCCGGACCCGCACGGGGCAGCCCAGACGCAGCGCTACTGGGACGGCACCCAGTGGACGGAGCACACCCAAGTCGCCCAGGGCCAGCCCGCGCCGCAGATACCGCAGCAGGCCGCCGGGCACGACCCGCGTGTCCAGCAGCAGGTCCAGCAGCAGGCCGGTGTCGCACCCAGCGGCGCCGGCGGCGGCACCCTGTTCACCGAGCCGGTCCTGGTGGTGAACCAGAAGGCCAAGCTCATCGAGGTGACCAACGAGTACAAGGTCTTCGACCAGGCCGGCAACCAGATCGGCTCGGTCACCGAGGTCGGGCAGAGCGCGTTCAAGAAGGTCCTGCGCTTCGTCTCCAGCCTCGACCAGTTCATGACACACAGGCTGGAGATCCGCGACTCCTACGGCCAGCCGCAGTTGACGCTGACCCGGCCCGCGAAGTTCTTCAAGTCCCGCGTCATCGTGACGCGTCCGGACGGCTCGCCGGTGGGTGAGATCGTCCAGAAGAACATGATCGGGAAGATCAACTTCGCCATGATCGCGAACGGCCAGGAGGTCGGCGCGATCAAGGCGGAGAACTGGCGGGCGTGGAACTTCGCGATCGTCGACCACACGGACAAGGAGGTCGCCCGGATCACCAAGACCTGGGAGGGCCTCGCCAAGACCATGTTCACGACGGCGGACAACTACGTCCTGCAGATCCACTTCCAGCTGCCCGAACCGCTGCGCAGCCTGGTCGTGGCGACGGCGCTCACCGTCGACACCGCACTCAAGCAGGACTCGCGCGGACTGGGCTGACGATCCGTCATTTCTTACCAGGGCGCGTGCTGCTCCGGCACCGGCTACGGCCGGGGCGGCATCACCGGTTCCACGGCGACCGCGTACGGCAGTGCCACCGCGGACAGGGCCACTGCGAACACCGGTGCCGGTACGACGGCCGCGGGCGACGACTGCGCCTCGCGGCCGTCGGCGTGTGCGGGCGGAAGCGGCGCGAGTGCGGTGGCGGGTGCGGGTATGAGGTCCGGCAGCGGTGCGGGTGCGGGTACGAGGGCCGGTGCGGGCGTCGTGCTGGGTGTGACGTCGGGAGCGGCCGAGGCGGTCCCCGCAGCTTCCGTGACCGTCGTGGCCGACCCCGCCGCCCGGGTCAGCAGCATCACGCCCCACGACGCCAGCGCCGCGCCCGCCAGCGCCAGTAGAACGCCCGCCACGCCGCCGCGCAGTTCTTCGCCGAGCAGCGCGAGTCCGATCGCCGCCGCGGCCACCGGGTTGGCCAGCGTCACCACCGCCAGCGGGGCTCCGAGGCCGCCCCGGTAGGCAGTCTGCGACAGCAGCAGGCCGCCCGTGGCGAACGCGGCGACGAACAGCGCCACCACGACCACCCGCACATCGAGCACCGGGCCCGAGCGGTCGGTCGCGGCCACCGTGACCGTCTGGGTGAGCGCGGATGCCACGCCCGAGGCGACACCGGACGCGGTCGCGTGCCGCAGCCCGGGCCGGGCACCGGGCCACGACAGCATGCCGATCAGACCCGTCGTCGTAGCGGCGACCGCCAGCGCCCCCGGCAGACTCAGCCCCTCGTCGGGCGCCGGACCCGACGCCGTGACCAGGATCGCGGAGAGTCCGAGCAGGGTCAGCGCCGTGCCGCGCCACTCCACCGGGCTGACCCGCCGACCCGCCGCCCTTGCGCCCATCGGCACCGCCGCGACCAGAGTGAGCGCGCCGAGCGGCTGGACCAGGGTCAGCGGCCCGTACTTGAGCGCGACGACGTGCAGCAGCGCGGCCGAGGCGTTGAGCATCACCGACCCCCACCAGGCGCCGTCGGCCAGCAGCCGCAGCGTGCCGGTGCCGTCGGGGGAGCGGGCGGCGAGCCGTTCCTGGGCGACGGCCGCGGCGGCGTACGCCACGGCGGAGACGAGCGAGAGCGCTACGGCGACGAGCGGGGCGTTCACCGGCTGGCTCCGACCGCTCTGCCCGGGCCGACCGGAGTGCCCGGGCCGACCGGTGTTCCGGCGCCGACCGTGACGGCGCCGACCGGTCTGCCTGGGCCGACCGGTGTGCCTGGTGCGGTTCCTCCGGCCTCTCCCACCGCTCCGACCAGGACGTCCTCCCCGCTGGTCCCGCCGTTCCCGCCGTTCCCGCCGTTCCCGCTGGAGGCCGCAGCCGGCCGGGGTGCCGTCCCCTCGGCGGTCCGCGCGGGGGGTACGAGGCCGCGCAGGCCGTGGCCCGCCGTGGTGGCTGTGCGGTGCGGCCCGGGTATCAGCGCGAGTGCGACGCCGAGCATGGCGGTCGCCGCGATCGCGTCGAGCCAGTAGTGGTTCGCCGTGCCCACGATCACCAGCAGTGTCACCAGCGGGTGCAGCAGCCACACCGCCCGCAGGCGCGAGCGGGTGGCGGCGATCAGGCCGACGGCGACCATCAGGGCCCAGCCGAAGTGCAGCGACGGCATCGCGGCGAACTGGTTCGACAGATGGTCGCTGCTCGGCGGGCCGTAGACCGAGGGGCCGTAGACACGCGCGGTGTCCACCAGACCGGTGGCCGCCAGCATCCGCGGCGGGGCGAGCGGGAACGTGAACGGCAGGACCAGCGCGGCGGCCGTCACCGCGGCGAGCACGCGGCGGGCCCATATGTAGTGCGCGGGGCGTTTGAGGTAGAGCCAGACCAGGAAGGCCGCGGTGGCCGGGAAGTGGACGGTCGCGTAGTAGGTGTTCGCCACGCGTACCACGGTGTCGCCGTGCAGCATCAGGGACTGCACGGCTCCCTCGCCGGGCAGGTCGAGCACCCGCTCCAGGTGCCAGACGCGGCCCGCGTTGTGCAGCGCCTCGGTGGTGTGGCCGGTGGCCAGTTGGCGCCCGGCCTTGTAGACGAGGAAGAGCCCCGCCACGAGCAGGAGCTCGCGGACGAGCGGCGGCCGGGCCGCGCGGCCCGGCCGCCCCGCCCGGACAGGCTCGGTTAGTGCATCCATCCCCCCGGCCCCTTCACTTCACTGACCGTCCGTGTGCGCTGCCGGCGTGGGTGCACGCCGTCGCGCCGCTGTCTCGTGCTGAGACCCGGGAGGTGACCCGGACTCATCGGCACGGCATCGTCCGAAACGCTCCCGTCCCGAAACGCGAGCGTGCCGAAACGCTGTCGTACCGATACGGCAGTGTACCGATACGATCGAGTACCGGTACACTTCCGTATCGGTACACTGACGTATCGCTGGGAGTTCGCCTAGACATTCCCGGTTCAGGGAAGAAAAACCGGACCTGGGACCGGGGTCCATACAGGACCGGAGACCGGGTATCCGGTAAATGGGCTGTGGCGGGCAGCCGGACCGCAGCGAGGCGAGGAGAAGAGCAGATGACGTCGCAGGCCGCGAAGGGACCGGAGACGGTTGCCGCCTCGCGCCGCTCCAAACTCACGCCGGAGCGTGAGCAGGAGTTCTTCGACGCGGTGCTCGACCAGATCCGCCAGTGCGGTTACGACTCCGTCACCATGGAGGGCGTCGCCGCCAGCACCAGATGCAGCAAGTCGACGCTGTACCGGCAGTGGCACACCAAACCGCAGTTCGTGGCGGCGGCACTGCGCGCCAGCCGCCGGGTGCGGTTCGCCGGTATCGACACCGGGTCGCTCGCCGAGGACCTGCGCCAGGCGGCACGGGCCGCCGGGGACTGGTCCGGCCAGGACACCCGGCTGCTCCAGGCGCTCGGCCACGCGGTCACGGAGGACATGGGGCTGGCGCAGGCACTGCGCGAAGCCCTCGTCGACCCCGAGGTCGGCGCGCTCGAGGACATCCTGCGGCGCGGGGTGGACCGGGGCGAGGTGGCTGCCGGGCACCCTGCGCTGGAGTATCTGCCCGCCATGATGTTCGGCGTGCTGCGTGTACGGCCCATGCTGACCGGGAAGTACGCCGACGCCGGCTATCTGGTCCGGTTCGTGGACGCCGTAGTGCTGCCCGCACTGGGGTTCCCGTACGACGGGCCCTTGGACCCAGGTCGCCGTCCCCAGGGATGAGCGGACGGTGACCTGCCTGCGCCGCACCGTGGGGACGGGGGCGGCGCACACCCCCCGGCCGGGTGGGGTTCCTCTGGAGCGGAGGGGCGCCCCACCCGGCCGACCCGGTCTCAGACGTCCTGGCCGCTGCCGCTGCCGGAGGACACCTTGATGCCTTTGGTGATCTCGTCGATGACGGACTCGTTCTGGCCGACGTCGATGCCGAAGCGCACCACGACCATCTGGTTCGAGCTCGACGGCGACGGGAAGGCCAGCGACTCGACGATCCCGTCCGCGCCCTTGCTGGTGACCGCCTTCCAGCGGACCAGATATCCCTTCTGACCGGCCACGGTCACCGCCTCGGAGGCCAGCACCTTGTGCGAGGTGATCGAGCCGTAGGTGGTGCCGCCGTAGGACTGCTTGGCGTTCGCCGCGATGTCCGCCTTGGCGACCTCCTCGGCTGTGCTGCCGCTGGTGCCGAGCGCCACGGCGGGCGCGGAGTAGGCGCCGCCGGTCGTGCAGCTCTTCGAGGTGTTGCCGGGGCACTTGTAGGTGCTGTCGGACGTCACCTCCGCACCGACGGTGATCGACTGCCCGGTCCACTTCTGCGGCACGGGCAGGCTGATCCCGTTGATCGTGTCGGAGACCGTGCCGCCACCCTCGACCTTGGGTTGCGCCGACTGGCTCGGCGACGGCGTCTGGCCGTCCGTGCCGCCGGAACCGCCCTGACCGTCGCCCGGCGCGCCGAAGGGCCCGCCCTGGCCGCCCTCCGTCCCGCCCTGGCCGCCGGGAACCTGCTGCGAACCGGCGGTTTTGCCGTTGCCGCCGCCGTCGTTCGTCAGCGCGAACACCCCGACCCCGATGCACGCCAGTACGGCGGCCGCCACACCGACGGCTATCCCCGTACGCATCCCGCGCCGCGGGCCGGCGGGCGGCTGACCGGGGTACGGCGGATAGGCCCCGTAGGCCTGATACGCGGGGTACGGCTGGGCCGGCCCGAATCCCTGCCCGTAGCTCTGGGCCGGGTCCTGATGCGGACCCTGCCCCTGGTCCTGCCCCTGGTCCAGCCCCTGTCCCTGGTCCAGCCCGTGCCCTGGGTCCTGTCCCTGGCCCGGCTCGGCCCCGGCGGGCGACGGCTGCGGCGGGGGACCCCATACGGCGGCCGACCCCACGGGGCGGGTCTGGTCCGTCCATGCCTTGCCGTCCCACCAGCGCTCGGTGGGGGGAGCGTCACTTGTCTGCCCCGGGTCGGGGTACCACCCGGGGGGAGTCACCTGCGTCATGCCCCCACCGTATGAGGCATCGGTGAAAGAGGGATGAGAGGACCCCACTCCGATCCGCGAAGAACCCCTCCCCGACCCAAGGGCGACCCGGGAACGGTGGGACAGACCGGGACATACAGTCCCGTCTGGGTGACGCAGGGGAGCCCGCACGGCGTTGCCCGCCCCGAACTGTGCCTGCCCTCTCCAGGTGCCACCAACACCCTGAAGGGGCGCGGGGAACTGCGCGACAAGCCACAACCGGCCCGGACCCGACAAAACAACCGAACCCCCCACCCTCCAGGGGCGCGGGGAACTGCGCGAGAAACCACAGCGGATCTGCACCCGACGAAAGAATCCCGCCAACTCCCGTGCGAGCCAGCAGAATCGTCACGTCGGCTGGACGCATGTGCCCCTATCATGCACCCCCCTTCCCCCCTCCCGGCAACACCTGGCGAGACCCGCCTCCCGGTGCGCGGGGCGCGGGCTACGCTCGAGTACGGTACGGCGGTCGGGCGACTCGGGGAGGGGTACGGGATGACGGAGGAACGGCCCGCCGCGGCCGCCTCGGCCTCCCTGTGGGAGCGTGACGCGGAAATCCGTCTCGTCGCCGCGGCGCTCGACGAGCTGTGCGCGGACCGCTCGTCCGCGGGCAGTGTGCTGGTGTTCCGGGGCGAGGCAGGGCTCGGCAAGACCGCGCTGCTCGCCGAGACCCGCAGGCTGGCCGAACTGCGCGGCTGCGCGGTGTGGTCGGCGCGTGGCGCCGAGACCCTGAAGTCCGTCCCGTTCACCGTGCTGCGGCAACTGCTCCAGCCCGCCCTCGTCACCCTGCTGCCCGAGGAGGCCCGCGAGTATCTCGGCGACTGGTACGACCTCGCGGGCCCCGCCCTCGGCGTCACCGACCCGGGCGAACGCCAGGCCGATCCGCAGGGCGTCGTCGACGGACTCGTCGCCGCCGTCCGCAGGCTCGTCGAGCGCGAGTACCCGCTGGTCCTGCTGATCGACGACGCCCACTGGGCCGACCAGGAGACCCTGCGCTGGCTCGCCGCGTTCGCCGAACGGCTCGGCGACCTGCCGGTGCTGGTCGTGGTGGCCCGCAGGACCGTCGACGTCAGCGGCACCGGCGCCCGCCTCCTCGACGCGGTGGCCGCCGCCGCGCGCGGCCCCGTCAGCGACCTCGCCGCGCTCACCCCGGACGCCACCGCAGGGCTCACCCGCGCCACCCTCGGCCCGCACGCCGACGCCCCGTTCTGCCGCGAGGTGTGGGCTGTCACCGCGGGCAACCCCTACGAGACCGTCGAACTCCTCGCCAAGGTGCTGGACACCGAACTCGAACCGGTCGAGGCGCAGGCCGGCGATCTGCGCGCCCTCAACCGATCGGCCCGTGGCGGCGGACTCGTCTCACGCCTCAAGAGCCTCGGCATCGACGCCACCCGCTTCGCCTGGGCGGCCGCCATCCTCGGCACCGGCATCACGGTCGCTCTCGTGGCCAAGCTGGCCACCATGGACGAGCGGGACGCTGCCCGCTGCGCCGAACTCCTGTGCACCGCCCGCATCCTGACCGAACCCGACCCGGCGAACCGCCAACCCGCCGACGGCGACCTGGTGTTCGTGCACCCGCTGATCGCCACCGCCGTCTACAACTCGATCCCCGAAGCCCTGCGCACCGCCATGCACGGCATCGCCGCCAAGGTCGTCACCGACAGCGGCTCCGGAGCCGCGGCGGCATCCCGGCATCTGCTCCAGGTGCACCCGGACGACGACGGCGAGGTCGTCGACCAACTCCGCGAGGCGGCAAGGGAACACCTCGCCGTCGGCGCGCCCGACGCCGCCCGCCGCTGTCTGGAACGCGCCCTGCGTGAACCGCCCGCCTCCGACATCCACGCCCATGTGCTCTACGAACTGGGCTGCGCCACCCTCCTCACCGCGCCCGCCACCACCATCGGCCACCTCCGCGCGGCGCTCGGGATGCCCGGGCTCGACTCGGCAACGCGCGTCGACGCCGTCGTACGGCTCTCCCAGGCCCTGCTGCACAACGACCAGTTGGAGGACGCCGTCCGCACCGTCGAGGCGGAGGCCGCCCGGCACGAACCCGGCCCGGTCCGGCTGAGGTTGCAGGCCGTCCAGTACATGTGGGAGGGCATCCACGCCGGAGAGGGCACCTCGCCCGGACGCTCCGAACGGCTCGCCGGACTCGCCGCCACCTGTACCGGACGCGACAACGCCGAACGAGCGCTGCTGATCCTGCGCGGCTTCGACGCCCTCGCCCACGGCGAGAACGCCGAGGAGGTCGCCGAACTCTGCGACCGCACCCTGGTCAACGGCCGCCTCGCCCCCGGTCTCGGCTGGACCGACACCGAGTGGGGCATCGAACTCCTGCTGATGCTGGCCAACACCTACGCCTACACCGACCGCCTCGACCGTGCCGAAGCCCTCTACACCGAGGCCCTGCGCACCTACGAGACCGCGGGCTGGAGCGGCGGCCATCTCGCCCTCGCCCATGGCTACGTAGGCCTGGGACACCGCAGGAGGGGACGGCTCAGGGAGGCGGAGACATCGCTGCGCGAGGCACTGCGCCTCGCCGAACGCGTGGGCCGCGGGCTGCCGTTGTACTGGACGGCGATCTGCAACCTCATCGACACCCTGCTCGCCCGCGGCCATGTCGACGAGGCGTGGTCGGTCGCCGAACGGCACGGCTTCAAACCGCCCTACCCGTCCATGAT
Organism: Streptomyces sp. YIM S03343; assembly: GCF_054729195.1. Classification (NCBI taxonomy): domain Bacteria; kingdom Bacillati; phylum Actinomycetota; class Actinomycetes; order Kitasatosporales; family Streptomycetaceae; genus Streptomyces; species Streptomyces sp. YIM S03343. The sequence continues at coordinate 1,413,991 of NZ_JBPUKX010000001.1, read as the reverse complement.
CGTGCTGCCCGACCCCCGCTCCGTGCGCGGCCGGCTGCTGCTCGCCGCCGGCCGCACCGCCGACGGCATCTGCGAACTCGAGGCCGCCGAGAAGGCCGCCGCCCTCCGCGGCCACCACAACCCGGTGATGGTGCCCTGGGCCATCGACCTGGCCCGAGCCCTGGCCGTCCGGGAGCCGGCCCGTGCCGCACAACTCGCCGCCGACGCCCGCCGCCAGGCCGAACACTTCGGCACGGACACCGCGATAGGCGAGGCCCTGCGTTGCGCCGCCGCCCTGGAGACCGGCCAGCGCGCGGTACGGCTGGCCGCCCAGGCCATGGCCTATCTCGCGGCCTCGCCCTGCCAGTACGAACACGCGGCGGCCTGCGTCGAGTACGGCATGGCCGCCCGCTCCACTCCCGATCTCCACCGGGGCCTGGCACTGGCCCGCTCCTGCGGGGCCGACGGACTGGTCGCACAGGCGCGGGAAGCGCTGCGGGCGAACGGCGCCCTCGGCTGAGCAGGCATCGGTCGAGGGCGCCCGCCGCGCCGGACGCGGTCGGGTTTTCGCCCCCGCCGCCCTTCCCGTTCCCGTCCCTGGGGGCTGCGCCCCCAGACCCCCCTGGTCGGCCCTGCGGGCCTCGTCCTCAAACGCCGGACGGGCTGAAGATCAGCCCCTCCGGGGTTTGAGGAGCGGGGGTACGGCGGCGACCCAGCCGGGCCCGGCCGGAGACGGCGGGCCAGCCACCCCGCGGCTCAGGCGTCTTCCTCCTCCGCCAGCACCCGCTGCGCCGTCGCGAACGCCGTGTTGGCCGCCGGGACCCCGCAGTACACGGCCGTCTGGAGCAGCACGGCACCGATCTCCTCCGGCGTCAGCCCGTTGCGCCGCGCCGCCCGGACATGCATCGCCAGCTCGTCGTAGTGCCCGTGGGCGACCAGCGCGGTCAGGGTGATCATGCTGCGCTCGCGGCGGGTCAGTGTCGGGTCGGTCCAGATCTCGCCCCAGGCGTAGCGCGAGATGAAATCCTGGAAGCGGGCCGTGAACGGCGTCTGGCGGGCCTGCGCCCGGTCCACATGGGCGTCCCCGAGCACCTCGCGCCGTACCGCCGTGCCACGCCCCGTGCCACGCCGGACGCCGTCGCTCAGGTGCGCCCGCAGGGCTGTCAGCACCGCCTCCGGGCACTGTGCGGGTGCCAGGTGCGAGGCGCCGGGGATCTCCACGAGCGCGGCGCCGGGCACCGCGTCGGCGATCTCCCTCAGGTGCGCGGGCGGGGTCGCCGGGTCCTCGCGGCCCGCGACCAGCAGCGTCGGCACGGTGATCGAGGCCAGCCGCCCGGTCACGTCGAAGGCGGCGAGCGCGTCGCAGCAGGCGGCGTAGCTCCCGGGGTCGGCCTCCCGGTGATCGCGTACCAGCTCCGGCACGGTGAAGCCGTGCGTGAACCAACGGGCGTCCGCGCTCTCCACCAGCCACTCCAGCCCCTCCCGCCGTACCCGCTCGGCCCGTTCCTGCCACGGTCTGCTGCCGTTGAAGTGGGCGGACGAGCAGATGATTGCGAGCGAGGTGAGCCGTTCCGGCCGGCTGAGGGCGAGTTCGAGGCCGACCGCGCCGCCGAGTGACACCCCGGCGTACGCGAACCGCTCGATGCCGAGCGAGTCGGCGAGCGCCAGCACCAGCTCGGCGAGGTCGCCCACGGTGGCGCCGGGGCCGATCAGACCGGCGGGGGAGCCGCCGTGCCCGGGCAGGTCCCAGCGCACCACCCGGTGGGTGGCGGTGAGTTCGGGCGCGACCCGGTCCCACAGGGCGTACGACGTGCCGAGCGACGGACCCAGCAGCAGCGCGGGAGCAGAAGCGGGGCCCTCGGCGAGGTGGTTGAGCATCGCGCGTGTCAAAGTCGCTCCAGGGCGAGGTCGGTGAGGGCTCCGGCCGAGCCGGTGTAGCGGGCGGAATCGGTGAGTGCGTCGAGGTCGAGACCGGTGTCCCGCAACTCCGGTACCTCGGCGAGGAGTCCGGCGAGGTCACGGTTCTCGGCGTGGCTGCGCCGGGCGAGTTCCGTGAGCAGCTCCTTCGCGCGGGCCCGGCCGAGCAGCGGGGCCAGCTCGGCGGACAGCCGCTCGGAGACGATCAAGCCGTGGGTGAGATCAAGGTGTTCGCGCATCGCCGCCGTGTCCACCCGTAGCCCCTCGGCCAGTTCGGCCATGTCATGGGCCGCCCCGCCCACCAGCCGCAGCAGGTCCCGCAGCGGCTCCCACTCGGCGTGCCAGGCCCCGGCGGGGCGTTCGTCCTCGGCGACGAGACAGCCGTAGAGCGTGGCGGCGAGCTGCGGGGCGCGCCGGGCCGCCGCCGCGATCATGGTGGTGCGCACCGGGTTCGCCTTGTGCGGCATGGCGCTCGATTCTCCGCCGCCGCCCTCGGCGATCTCGCCGATCTCCGTACGGGCCAGGGTCAGCACATCGACGGCCGTCTTGCCGAGCGCTCCGGCCGTGAACGCCAGCCCACCGGCGAGGTCGGCGACCGGCGTGCGCAGCGTGTGCCAGGGCAACGCAGGCTCCTGGAGCCCGAGTTCACGGGCGTACACAGCGGGCAGCGCCGTTGCGTCGGTGGCGCCGTACGCAGTGAAGGCGGCCAGTGTGCCGGCCGCGCCGCCCAGTTGGGCGGGCAGGGAGTCGCGTACGGCGGTGAGGCGGTCGCGGGCGTCGAGGACCAGGGAGCGCCAGCCGGCCGCCTTCAGCCCGAACGTCGTCGGCACCGCGTGCTGGGTGAGCGTCCGCCCCGGCATCGGGGTGTCGCGGTGCGCGGCGGCGAGCCGGGCCAGCGCGGCCCCGGCGCGGCCGAGATCGGCCAGGACCAGGCCGAGAGCACGGGCGGCGACCAGCATCATCGCCGTGTCCATGATGTCCTGGCTGGTCGCGCCACGGTGGACGTACGGCCCGTGCTCCGCACCGACGGCCCTGGTGAGATCGGCGACCAGGGGAATGACCGGATTGCCGCCGGACCGGGCGCGGGTGGCAAGGGAGTTCACGTCGAAACCGCTGCCGCCCGCCCCTTCCGCCACCGCCTTCGTCACCGCCTCCGCCACCGCCTGTGCCGCGGCGGCCGGGGCGAGCCCCAGCTGGGCCTGCACGCGGGTGAGCGCGGCCTCGGCGTCGAGCAGCGCCCGCAGGAACGCCGTATCGCCGGTGGCGGAGGCTGCCGGGGAGCCCGCCCAGCCGGGGCCGAGCAGGCCGCTGTCGTACGCAGATGTCACTCGAACTCCAGGAAGACCGTCTCGCCCTCGCCCTGAAGGCGGATGTCGAAACGGTAGGTGCCGTTCCCCTCGTCCTCGGCGATCAGCGTGGCCCGGCGCGCCTCGTCCAGCCGGGACAGCAGCGGGTCGGCGGCCAGTACGGTCTCGTCGCCCGGCAGATAGATCCGGGTGAACAGATGCTTCATCAGACCGCGCGCGAACACGCACACGCTGAGATACGGCGCGCCCGTGCCGCGCGCGCCGGGGCGCAGGGTGCGTGCCGTCCACTGTCCGCTCCAGTCCACCTGGGCCCGGCCCCAGCCGGTGAACTCGACACCGTTGCGGCCCGCGAAGCCGCCGCTGGTCGGGTCGCGCCGCATCGAGCCGTCGACCCGCGGCACGGAGCCGTCGGGGCCGGGACCCCACAGCTCCACGAGGGCGTCGGGCAGCGGGGCGCCCTCGCCGTCGTACACACGGCCGTGCAGGGTGATGGTGTCGGGGTGGCCGTCCGGGGCGATGTCACCGCCGCCGGGGAACGGCAGTGCGAAGCCGTAGAAGGGGCCGACCGTGTGCGACGGCGTGGGCAGGACGGACTCCGGCCTGCTGGTGTCGATCCTCGTCATGGCGGGTCAGCGTCCTTCCTCGATCCAGGTGGCCGCGGGGCCGTCGAGCACGATGTCCCAGTGGTAGCCCAGGGAGAACTCCGGGACCGACAGATCGTGGTCGTAGGTGGCGACCAGCCGCTGCCGCGCCGCGTCGTCCGTCACGGCCTGGAGGATGGGGTCGTAGGGGAACAGCGGGTCGTTCGGGAAGTACATCTGCGTCACCAGCCGCTGGGTGAACGCCGTGCCGAACAGCGAGAAGTGGATGTGCGCGGGGCGCCAGGCGCCCAGGTGGTTGCGCCAGGGGTAGGGGCCCGGCTGGACGGTGGTGAAGGTGTAGGTGCCGTCGGCGCCGGTCAGGGTGCGGCCCGTGCCGGTGAAGTGGGGGTCGAGCGGGGCGTCGTGCTGCTCGCGCTGATGGGCGTAGCGGCCCGCCGCGTTGGCCTGCCAGATCTCGATGAGCTGCCCGCGCACCGGGCGTCCGGCGCGGTCCAGGAGTCGGCCCGAGACCGTGATGCGCTCGCCGATCGGCTCGCCGCGGTGCTGCTTGGTGAGGTCGTTGTCGATCTCGGTGATGTCACGCTCGCCGAACGCGGGAGAGGCCAGCTCCACCAGCTCCGGGTTCCTGGTGACGTCGATGGAGACCGGCGGCTGCCTGGGGTGGCGCAGGACCGAGGAGCGGTACGGGGCGTAGTCCCGGCGCGGATGGTGCTCGGCGGGGGCGCCGTCGGCGATCCGCTTCTCGTACGCGGAGTGCTCGGCCGCGATCTCGCGGTCGATGTCGCGCTGGGTCAGGGGCATGGGGGCTCTCCTTCGGGTCGTACGGGCCTGGGGGAGGGGCGAGTCGGGCGAGCCGGGGCGTCCACGCCGATGCGGGGCCGTCGGGCCGGGCCGGGTCCGTGGCGTCGGTCAGGCCGGGTCCGTGGCGTCGGCGGCCTTCAGGTCCTGGGCGAGCGTCAGCTTGGCGTCCGTGCGGTCCGCGACCTGGTCGGCGGTGACTCCGGGCGCGGTTTCGGTGAGCAGGAGTCCGTCGGGGGTGATGTCGAGGACGCCGAGGTCGGTGATGATCCGGTTCACACAGGCCCGGCCGGTCAGCGGCAGCGTGCACTCGGTGAGGATCTTCGGGCTGCCGTCCTTCGCGGTGTGCGTCATGACCACGATCACCGTGCGGGCCCCGTGGACCAGGTCCATCGCGCCGCCGATCCCCGTCACCATCCGGCCCGGCACCGCCCAGTTCGCCAGGTCCCCGGACGCCGACACCTGCATCGCCCCGAGCACGGCCACATCGATGTGCCCGCCCCGGATCATCGCGAACGACAGCGCCGAGTCGAAGAACGACGCCCCCGGCAGCACGGTGACGGTCTCCTTGCCCGCGTTGATCAGATCCGGGTCGACTTCGTCCTCGGCGGGGTAGGGGCCGGTGCCCAGGATGCCGTTCTCCGACTCCAGGACCACCTCCACACCCTCGGGTAGATGGTTCGGGATCAGCGTCGGCAGGCCGATCCCGAGGTTGACGTACTGCCCGTCCTCGAGTTCGCGGGCCGCACGGGCGGCCATCTCCTGGCGTGTCCAGGCCATCAGCTGCTCACCGTCCGCTGCTCGATCTTCTTGTCCGCCGCCTGCTCAGGCGTGAGCGCCACCACCCGCTGCACGAAGATCCCCGGCAGATGCACCGCGTCGGGGTCGATCTCGCCGGGCTCCACCAGTTCCTCCACCTCGGCGACCGTTACCCGGCCGGCCATCGCCGCGAGGGGGTTGAAGTTGCGGGTGGACTTGTTGAAGAGCAGGTTCCCGTGCCGGTCGCCCCTCGCCGCCCGCACCAGCGCGAAGTCCGTGCGGATGCCCCGCTCCAGCACGTACTCGGTACCGTCGAACTCCCGCACCTCCTTCGCCGGCGACGCCAGCGTGACCCCGCCCGAGCCGTCGTACCGCCACGGCAGACCGCCCTCGGCCACCTGCGTCCCCACCCCCGCCGGGGTGTAGAACGCCGGGATTCCCGCGCCCCCGGCGCGCAGCCGCTCCGCCAGGGTGCCCTGCGGGATCAGCTCCACCTCCAGCTCACCGGCCAGGTACTGGCGCGCGAACTCCTTGTTCGCCCCGATGTACGAACCCGTCACCCGGGCGATCCTCCCCGCCGCCAGCAGCACCGCCAGGCCGGACTCCATCGCCCCGCAATTGTTCGACACCACGCTCAGCCTGGACACGCCCCTCTCGTACAGCGCCCGGATCAGCACGTCCGGCACACCGCTCAGCCCGAAACCGCCCACCGCGAGCGACGCACCGTCCGGCACATCCGTCACCGCCTCCACAGCCGTGGCGACCACCTTGTCCATCCCAGAAGCCCCATCTCTTCCGAGCGCCCAGACCTCTCATTAGTCAGGGCACTGACTATCCGGGCGAGGTTTCCTTCACGCTGCCATCGGGGCGATACGGCGTCAAGACCTCGGACTCTCCGGGAGTCAAGGGGCCCATGGGCCTTGAGGCGACCCCGCTCGGAGGGGATATTGTTCAGTACACCGACTAAATCCGGTGCCGACGACGACGGGAGCGCGCATGGCCGCCGTGGACCTCGCCACCCACCCCGGGCATCTGGCCCGGCGGCTCCAGCAGGCGCACTATCTGCTGTGGAACGTGATGGTCTCCGAGGAGATCACCTCACCGCAGTTCGCGGTCCTGAACGCGCTCGTCGGTGAGCCGGGCCTGGACCAGCGCACCGTGGGGGAGCGGGTGGGGCTCGACCGGTCCACCATCGCCGAGGTGATCAGCCGGCTCAGCCGCCGCGGGCTGCTCGACAAGGTGCGCGATCCGCAGGACGGCCGCCGTTCCCTGCTGCGGCTGACCGAGGACGGCACCCGCGCCCACCGCAGACTGGCGGTCCGGACGGCCCGGATGAACCAGGTGTTCCTCGCCCCCCTGTCGGCCGAGGAGCAGGTGGTCTTCCTCGACCTCATCCGGCGGGTCTCGGACGCGGCCGAGGGGCTGCGCCACCCGGCGGAACCCCTGGCCACGCACCACTGATCGGCCGACCCGCCGACCCGCCGATCCGCCGATCCGCCGATCCGCCGATCCGCCGATCCGCGTATCAGCCGCCCCGGCCCCGGGCGGTGCCCGCTCACCCCGCCTTGACGAACACCACCCACACCTGGCCCTCGGCGAAATCCAGGGGAGCGCCGTCCACGCCGGTGAACTCCGTGCCGTCGCTCGCCCGGGCGCGCTGCCAGTGGGCGTCGTAGGACCGCCCGTCGCGCAGGACTTCGGCCCGCCCCGAGCCGACCGTCTCGGTGTACGGCGTGTTGTTGCCGAGTACGTCGTGGTACGCCGACGCGCGCACCGTCACGTGCTGCACGACGACCGTCGCCGGAGCCACCCGTTCGCCGTCCGTCGTGACGGTCGGCGTGCCGTCCATCGAGACCAGCCAGCGTGCCCGGCTCGAGGACCAGGTGAAGGTGAAACGGGCCGCCGGATAACGCACGGTGCGCGAGGTCTCCGGGGTGCCGCCCGCAGGGGCCGTGCCGAAGCGGAAACCGGTCGTGAGGGCCGCCGCACCCGGCGCCGACGGCATCAGCTTGTCCGGGTGCAGATAGAGATTGTGCGGGGCGGCCCGGTCCGCGCCGCGGTAGTAGGCGCCGGATGCCGCTCCCTCCGCGGGCTCTGCCTCCAACGGGGCCTTGTCGATCAGCGGCAGCAGCTTGCGCTGCGCGCCGGAGAAGGCGAGCGTCGGCCGGGTGAACTGACCCAGCAGCTCCAGATCGGACTCACGGGCGCTGCGCACCGGTCCGACGGACTTGGGGAACCTGGTGGCGTACACCGCCATCAGGCGGCTCAGTCCGCCCTCGACCTGCTCGGCGTAGACCACGTCGGCGGTGTCGAGTCCGGTCTGCGGGCGGGCAGCCGATGCGTTGTCGATCTTCACGGCGAGGACCGGGCCGCCGGCCCGCGACCGGCTCGGGCTCGCGCTCGGCTCATGGCTGCGTCCGTCGTCCTTCGTGCCGTTCGTCCCGCTCGTGCAGCCGGTCGCCAGTGACAGTGCCGCCGTGGCGGCCAGTAACGCCGCCGCCGTCGCGACGCGTCTCATACGTGCCCTCGGACCACTTATGCCCACCAGTGCCCCCCGTGTTCTTGGATTGTGTGCTCTCCGGCTCACAGCTGGCCATACCCGATCTTTTCTGATCGCGCACGTGGAGTGAGCCGACCGGCCTACAACGGTGACGTCCCGTCGGGCGGGCTCCCCGCGGACCGGCTGCCGGGAGCCCCCGCGGACAGTCCGCCGACGCGGTCAGTCCCCCGTCTGTCCTCCGAAGACCTCCGCCAGGTCGTAGCGCACCGGCTCCTCCAACTGGCCGTAGGTGCAGCTCTCCGGGGTGCGGTCGGGGCGCCAGCGGCGGAAGCGGGCCGTGTGGCGGAAGCGGGCCCTGTTCTCCATATGGTCGTACGCCACCTCGGCGACCCGCTCCGGCCTCAGCGGCACCCAGGACAGGTCCTTCTTGCCCGACCAGCGGCTCGGCGCGCCGGGCAGTCGTGCCGACTCATGGGCCGCCTCGTCCGACCAGGCGGCCCACGGGTGCCCCTCGGCGTCGGCCATGCGCAGCGGCTCCAGTTCGTCGATCAGTTCCGCGCGCTGCTTCATCGGGAAGGCGGCCGACACCCCTACGTGCTGGAGGCGGCCCCCGGCGTCGTACAGACCGAGCAGCAGCGAGCCGACGACGGGCCCGGACTTGTGGAGGCGGTAGCCCGCGACGACCACATCGGCGGTCCGCTCGTGCTTGACCTTGAACATCACGCGTTCGTCCTGCCGGTAGCGCAGATCGAGCGGCTTGGCCACCACCCCGTCGAGCCCGGCGCCCTCGTACTGCTCGAACCACCCTTGCGCCACCTCGACATCGGTCGTCGCGGGCGCCAGATGCACCGGCGGGGTCACCCCCGTCAGCGCCGCGGCCAGCAGCGCGCGGCGGTCGGTGAGCGGGACGTCGAGCAGCGATTCGTCGTCCAGGGCCAGCAGATCGAAGGCCACGAACGACGCCGGGGTCCGCTCGGCCAGGGTGCGCACTCGGGAGTCCGCCGGGTGGATGCGCTCGGTCAGCGCGTCGAAGTCCAGCCGCCCGCCCCGGGCGATCACGATCTCGCCGTCCAGCACACAACGCACCGGCACCCGCTCCGTCAGCGCCCTGACCAGTTCGGGAAAATACCTGGTCAGCGGCTTGCCGGTGCGGCTTCCCAGCTCGACCTCGGGCCCGTCACGGAACACGATCGCCCGGAAACCGTCCCACTTCGCCTCGTATTGCATGCCCGGCGGGATCCTCGCCACCGACTTGGCGAGCATCGGCTTGACCGGAGGCATCACCGGCAGGTCCATGCCTTCGATTCTGCGCGCGTGATCCGCGGCCCGCCTTCCCGCGGGAGGCCCACTCGTACGACCGCCATCCGCCGTGCGAGGCCCGGACCGTCCGCCGTGCGAGGCGAGGACCGTCCGCCATGCCGGGCCCGGACTCCGCCATGCCGGGCCCGGACTCCGCCGTGCGGGGCCCGGACCGCGCGCCTACCGTGGCCCCATGGCCATGGGCGAAGCGGTGGAACTGACGGCGGGCGGCCGGACCGTACGGCTCTCCAGCCCGGACAAGGTCTTCTTTCCGGAGCCCGGTTTCACCAAGCTGGATGTCGCCCGCTACTACCAGACGGTCGGCCCCGGCATCCTGCGCGCCCTGCGCGACCGCCCGACCACCCTCCAGCGCTACCCGGACGGCGTCGGGGGCGAGTCGTTCTTCCAGAAACGCGCGCCCAAGAACATGCCCGACTGGATCCCGACCGCCCACATCACCTTCCCCAGCGGCCGCAGCGCCGACGAGATGTGCCCCACCGAGGAGGCGGCCGTGCTGTGGGCCGCCCAGTTCGGCACGCTCACCTTCCATCCCTGGCCGGTGCGCCGCGCCGATGTCGAACACCCCGACGAGCTCCGTCTCGACCTCGACCCGCAGCCCGGAACCGACTACACCGACGCCATCCGCGCCGCCCATGAACTGCGCGCCGTCCTCGACGAGTTCGGCGGGCTGCGCGGCTGGCCCAAGACCTCCGGCGGCCGGGGACTGCATGTCTTCGTGCCCATCACACCGCAGTGGACCTTCACCCAGGTCAGACGCGCCGCGATCGCCGTCGGGCGGGAACTGGAACGGCGTATGCCGGACCAGGTGACCATGCGGTGGTGGAAGGAGGAACGCGGCCGCCGCATCTTCCTCGACTACAACCAGACCGCCCGGGACCGCACCATCGCCTCCGCCTATTCCGTACGGCCCCACCCGCACGCCCCGGTCTCCGCGCCGCTGCGCTGGGACGAGGTCGACGACGCCCGGCCCCGCGACTTCGACATCGCCACCATGCCCGCCCGCTTCGCCGAACTCGGCGATGTGCACGCCGACATGGACGAGCACGTCTATTCCCTCGACGCCCTCCTCGACCTCGCCCGCCGCGACGAGCACGAACACGGCCTCGGAGATCTGCCGTACCCTCCGGAGTACCCGAAGATGCCCGGCGAACCCAAACGGGTGCAGCCGAGCCGGGCCCGCAAAGACGGAACGGACGACTCCGAAACAGACGGCTCCGGGGCGGACGGCTGACCGCCGCCTCCCGACAACCGGCCACGACCGGGACACGCAGAGTGTGGAGAGCGCTCTCAATTCGCCCGGTCCGGGACTATTCTGATCGGCAACCGCCCAGGAGGAGTCCCGAAGTGACCGAGACAGCGTCCCGTCCCACGCTGGAGGCCGTGGCAGCGCGGGCCGGGGTGTCCAGGGCAACCGTGTCGCGCGTCGTCAACGGCGGCGACGGGGTCCGGGAACCCCTTGTCGAACGGGTTCGGCGAGCCGTCGAGGAACTCGGCTACGTCCCCAACCAGGCCGCCCGCAGCCTGGTCACCAAGCGGCACGACGCGGTCGCCGTCGTCATAGCGGAACCCGAGACCCGTGTCTTCGCCGACCCTTTCTTCGCCCTCCAACTGCGGGGCATCAGCAAGGAACTGACCGCGCACGACTCCCAGCTCGTACTGCTGCTCACCGAGGGCCGCGCCGACCACGCACGCGTCGGCCGCTATCTCGCCGGCGGCCATGTGGACGGCGCGCTGGTCTTCTCGCTGCACCTCGACGACCCGCTGCCCGGGCTGATCCGCAGGGCCGGGGTGCCGGTCGTGTTCGGCGGCCGGCCGGGCTGGAGCGAGGGGGTCCTGCCCGACGGTCCCGGCTCGGCCCGGGCGGAGGGGCTGCCCGGTTCCGCTCCCACCGTGTATGTCGACAGCGACAACCGGGGCGGCGCCCGTACCGCCGTACGGCATCTCAGCGGCCTCGGCCGCACCCGGATCGCGCACATCACCGGTGCCCTGGACCAGACGTCCGCCGTGGACCGGCTCGACGGGTTCCGCGATGTCATGCCCGACGCCGATCCCCTGCTGATCGCGGAGGGCGACTTCACCCCGGCCGGCGGCGAGCGCGCCATGCGTGAACTCCTGGACCGCCGCCCCGACATCGACGCCGTGTTCGCCGCCAGCGACCTGACCGCCTCGGGCGCCCTGCGGGTGCTGCGTGAGCGCGGGCGGCGGGTGCCGGAGGACGTCGCGGTGATCGGGTTCGACGACATGCTGCCCGTCGCCGAGCAGACCGACCCGCCGCTGACGACGATCCGTCAGGACATCGAGGAGATGGGCGGTCTGATGGCCCGTCTTCTGTTGCGCAGTCTCGACCGCCGCCCCGGGGCGGGCGGCGCGACGGCCACGTCGACCAGCGTCGTCACCCCGACGACCCTGGTCCGGCGTGCCTCCGCCTGACACCTTTGCCCGAGTCCGACCATTCCGCCCGAGTCCGGTCCTGTCTGCCTGAGTCCGGCCCGTCTGCCCGGGGCCGGCCGTCTGTCCGGGGTTCCCGGAGCCTCCCGGTGCCTCAGCTCTGCGGCATTTCGCTCTTGATGACCGCGAAGCGCGCCCCGTACGGGTCCGTGAGGCGAGCGATACGGCCCACGCCCTCCATGCTGGTGGCCGGCATGGTCACCTTGCCGCCCAGCTCCTGCGCCTTGGCGACCGCGGCGTCCGCGTCGGCGACCTCGAAGTACGGCAGCCAGTGCGGGCCCGACCCGGTCGGGTCCATCTCGGTCGGGACGATGCCGCCGAACATGGCGTCCTCACCGCCCTCGGCGGGGTTGATGCAGGTGTACTCGCCGCCGGGGAAGGACACGGCAGACGTCTCCAGACCGAGCGTCGCGTTGTAGAAGGCTGCCGCCGCCGCGATGTCCGGGGTGTAGAGCTCCACCCAGCACAGGGAGTTGGTGTCGCCCGCCACCTCCACACCCTTGGTGAGACCCGGCTGCCAGATGCCGAACGCGGCGCCCGCCGGGTCGGCGAAGACCGCCATGTGACCCTGGCCCATCACATCCATGGGCTGGAACAGCACCGTGCCGTGGGCCCCGTCGACGGCCTTCGCGGTGGCCTGCGCGTCCCCGCTCTGGAAGTACACGGTCCAGGTCGGCGGGGCCTGGCCCGGCTCCACAGGCATACCGCCGGCCACCGTCTTCCCGTCCAGCTGGAAGAAGCCGTAACCGCCGGCGTCCGGGCCGGCCGACTGGAACCGCCAGCCGAACAGACCGCTGTAGAAGGCGACGGCGCCGTCGATGTCGGGTGAGCCGATGTCGACCCAGTTGGGAGCGCCGTTGACGAAATGTGTGGTGAGCATTTTCGCCCTCCTTCGAGGGGTCTCGTCCCATTCACTGCCGAGTCTTGCATCCGCCACTGACAATCGCGCCCGGAGCATGGACGCACCGGGAACGCTCGCCCGCGCTCACCGTGGGTCACGCTGTGAATTCGCCGGGTTTTCGTTTTCGGCGGCACGCCCGCGCGCCGCCGTGCGCTGCGCACCATGGCGGGGGCACCATGCGGTGGCCGGACGGCCCTCGGCCGACGTCGTTGATCCGGCGTTGATCGGACGTTTTTCCGCGTCCGGCACGATCCTGGGCATGCACATACAGACGATCACTTCGCCCGACCTGGACTGGCAGCAGGAGGCGTTGTGCGCGCAGACCGGGGGAGACTTCTTCTTCCCCGAGCCCGGCAGCTCCGTACGGGAGGCCAAGCGCATCTGCGGCCTGTGCCCGATCCGCACTGCCTGCCTCGAGTACGCCCTCAGCAACGACGAGCGGTTCGGTGTCTGGGGCGGGCTGTCCGAGAAGGAGCGCCTCCAGATCCGGCGCCGCCGCGAGCCGCTGCGCAACTGCTCCTGAGAGCAGCTCAAGACCTGCGGCGGACACATCGACCGGGCGTACCGGCGAGCGGTACACACCAGCGGGGAGCGAGGGGTGGACACAACGGCGGGGCGTACCGGCGCACCGGTACGCCCCGCCGCCGGACTGTCAGGCCGCGGCCCGGGCCGCCATCCGCGCCTTGCGCGCCGCCAGCTTCTCGTCGAACTTCACGGCCTCCGCGTCCAGCCCGCCCATGAACATCCCGAGTTCCTCCTGCGCCTGCCGCCCCTCGGGGCCGAGGCCGTCGATCTCCATGACCTTCAGGAAGCGCAGCACAGGCTGCAGCACGTCGTCGTGGTGGATGCGCAGGTTGTAGACCTCGCCGATGGCCATCTGCGCGGCGGCCCGCTCGAATCCGGGGATGCCGTGGCCGGGCATACGGAAGTTCACCACGACGTCCCGCACCGCCTGCATCGTCAGATCGGGGGCGAGTTCGAAGGCCGCCTTCAGGAGGTTGCGGTAGAAGACCATGTGCAGGTTCTCGTCGGTCGCGATACGGGCCAGCATGCGGTCGCACACCGGGTCGCCGGACTGGTGGCCGGTGTTGCGGTGCGAGACACGGGTGGCCAGCTCCTGGAAGGCGACATAGGCGACGGAGTGCAGCATCGAGTGCCGGTTGTCCGACTCGAAGCCCTCGCTCATGTGCGCCATACGGAACTGCTCCAGCCGGTCGGGGTCCACCGCGCGCGAGGTGAGCAGATAGTCGCGCATCACGATGCCGTGCCGGCCCTCCTCCGCCGTCCAGCGGTGCACCCAGGTGCCCCAGGCGCCGTCGCGGCCGAACAGGGTGGCGATCTCATGGTGGTAGCTCGGCAGGTTGTCCTCGGTCAGGAGGTTGACGACCAGGGCGGTCCGGCCGACCTCGGTGACCTTGGACTGGCCCTTCTCCCAGGCCTCGCCGTCCTCGAAGAAGCCGGGGAAATTGCGGCCGTCGCTCCAGGGCACGTACTCGTGCGGCATCCAGTCCTTCGCCGCCTTCAGATGCCGGTCGAGCTCTGTCGCGACGACCTCCTCCAGCGCGTACAGCAGCCGGGTGTCGGTCCAGACGGTGGACGGGCTGCCGAGGGAGGAGGAGGCGATCGACACAGGAACTCCAGTAGGACGTAACGCGGGCAGGAAGGTGTCCGGCGAGCGGGAAGCCGGAACCTACGGTTCCGTAGGCTACGATACCGTAGGCTACGAAGCCGTAGGTTACGGACCCGTAGGTTAAGGGCGCTGTAAAGAGCCCCCGGGCACACCGAAAGGCCCCGGAAACCCCAGGTCCCGGAGCCCTTCACCGCGACTCGCCGACCGCGTCAGCCGCGCACGACAGTTCGGCCGAACGGGTTACGCCGGCCGAGCAGGACCGGTCAGTCGTACGGGTCCTGTCAGTCGTACAGCTCCCGCAGGCGCACCGAAAGACACGTCACGCAGCCTTCCAGCTTCTCGAACTCGCCGATGTCCACCAGGACCGGCTCGTGCCCGAGGTCGGCGAGCAGTTCGGCGGTCTGCGGCGCGCTCGCCGCCATCAGCAGCTTGTCGCCGCCGAGGAGCACGACGTGCGCGCCGGACTCCTCCGGCACCGCCAGGAAGCGCGGGAACAGCGACGGGCGGTCCACGTTCGGGATGTGCCCGATGACCGTTCCGTCGGGCAGCGCCGTGACCGCCGACTTCAGATGCAGCACCTTGCTCACCGGCACCGCCACCACCCGCGCCCCCAGTGGCTCGAACGCGGCCCGCAACTGCTGTACCCCGGCCGCGTCGGTGCGCCCGCCGCGGCCGACGTAGATGTCGTCGCCGATCTTCAGTACGTCGCCGCCGTCCAGCGTGCCCGGTTCCCAGACCCAGTTCACCGAGCAGCCGAGCCGCGCCACGGCCTCCTCGACCCCGGCCGTCTCCCCTCGCCGGGACTCGGCACCGGGGCGGGTGATCAGGGCGACGTTCTTGTACATGACCACCGTGTCCTCGACGAACACGGAGTCCGGGCAGTCGTCGGCCGGGTCCACCTCGATCGTCTCCCAGCCGTGCGCGACGAGCGCCTGGACATAGGCTTCCCACTGCTCCAGGGCGAGTTCTACGTCGACCTTCTCCCGCTCGATATGCGTGACCAGCCCTTCGGCGAGACGGGGGCTGGGGCGGCGGACGAGGGCCTTCTTGGTGGGCACGACGGATCTCCGAATCGGCGGGGCACTTCCTGGTGTCTTGTAACCGGCACCGGTTCGTCATCATGCGCCACCTCACGGCGCGGACAAAAGCCCCGCTGACACCCTGTGCCCCACCTGAGACTCGCGGCACGCGCGCGCGTGGCCGGTCAGTCCGGTTCCCGGACCGACTCCAGGGTGGTTTCCCGCAGCTCACCGTCCATCAACAACCAGCGTGTGACGCCGATCGACGCCAGGAACGGCAGATCGTGGGAGGCGACGACGAGCGCTCCCTCGTACGACTCCAGAGCCGTCGTGAGTTGTCGCACACTCGCCATGTCGAGGTTGTTGGTCGGCTCGTCCAGCATCAACAGCTGCGGGGCGGGCTCGGCCAGCATCAGCGCGGCCAGCGCAGCCCGGAAGCGCTCGCCGCCCGACAGTGTCGCCGCCTTCTGGTCGGCCCGGGCGCCGCGGAACAGAAAGCGTGCCAGCCGCGCCCGCACCCTGTTGTTCGTGGCGCCCGGCGCGAACCGGGCCACGTTCTCGGCGACCGTCAGATCGCCGTCCAGCACGTCCAGGCGCTGGGGCAGAAAACGCACCGGCACATGCGCGCGCGCCTCGCCCGACACCGGCGCCAGTTCCCCGGCGATGGTGCGCAGCAGCGTCGTTTTCCCCGCGCCGTTACGTCCGACCAGCGCGACACGCTCGGGACCGCGCAGTTCGAGACCGCCCCGCGCGCGTGCGCCGTAGGCCAGTTCGAGGTCCTGGAGGGTGAGCACGGTCCGGCCCGGCGGCACGGCCGTGAACGGCAGGTCGACGCGGATCTCGTCGTCGTCCCGTACGGCCTCCACCGCGTCGTCGAGGCGCTCCCTGGCCTCGGCGAGCCGCTCCTCGTGCAGGATGCGGTGCTTGCCCGCGGACTCCTGCGCCGCGCGCTTGCGCGCACCCATGACGATCTTCGGTTCGCGGCCCTGGTCCCACATCTTCTGCCCGTACCGTCTGCGGCGGGCCAGCTTGACCTGGGCGTCGGCGAGTTCGCGTTTCTGGCGGCGCAGATCGGCCTCGGCGACACGCACCATCCTTTCGGCCGCGTCCTGCTCGACGGCCAGCGCCTCCTCGTACTGGGTGAAGGTGCCGCCGTACCAGGTGATCTCCCCTGCGCGCAGGTCGGCGACCTGGTCGACCAGGTCGAGGAGCTCCCGGTCGTGGCTGACCACCACCAGCACCCCGGACCAGGACGCCACAGCCGCGTACAGACGGCGGCGCGCGTACAGGTCGAGGTTGTTGGTCGGCTCGTCCAGCAGCAGCACGTCCGGCCGGCTCAGCAGCAGCGCGGCGAGCCGCAGCAGCACCGACTCGCCGCCCGAGACCTCGCCGACGGCGCGGTCCAGCCCGATGTGGCCGAGCCCCAGCTCGCCGAGCGTGGCGAGCGCGCGCTCCTCCACGTCCCAGTCGTCGCCGACCGTCTCGAAGTGTGCCGCGCTCGCGTCTCCCGCCTCGATGGCGTGCAGCGCGGCCCGCCGGCCGGCGATACCGAGCGCCTGGTCGACACGCAGGGCGGTGTCCAGGGTGACGTTCTGCGGGAGGTACCCGACCTCGCCGGTGACCCGCACGACGCCGTCGGACGGGACCAGCTCACCGGCGATCAGCTTGAGCAGGGTGGACTTGCCCGACCCGTTGACGCCGACCAGACCGGTCCTGCCGGGACCGAAGGCGACGTCCAGGCCGTCGAAGACGGTGGTGCCGTCGGGCCAGTCGAAGGACAGGGACGCGCAGGTGAGCGTGGGGGAGGAAGAGGAGAAGGAAGATGACATGCGGGCCTCGCGGTCGCTCGATGCGGAAGGGACACACGCGTATCGAGACACCGCGGGGCGAAAGAGATCCTGGGCGGGCGGCGGGGCGGGGCCCGCGCTGCGGAGGACGGCTCGTGCGCCGAGGTCGTACGAACGCCACGCACACACCTCACCGGGTGTGTCGCGGTGTCTCGGGACCTCAGACGAGCAACGTCCTTCTCCAATCGGCGGCAACAGGACCGCCGTACACGCTAGGAGGGCGGTACGGCGGCGTCAACGGAATTACGGCCCGCCGGAAAACGCCGCCCGGGCGCGTGTCAGAAGTCCCGCACCAGCTCCGCCAGCTCCTGGTCCAGGTCGAGGTGGAGATGCTCCAGCCCGACGGCCACAAGCTCGTCGGTGTCCTGGAGGAAGCGGCGTATCTCATCGGTGCGCACATGGACCACGGCGGTGCCCTCGGGCGCGTGGAACTCCAGGACGGTGCGGTCGTAGCCGTACGGCCGCACCCGTACGTCGCCGTAGCCCTCCGGGCCCTCCAGACCGGCGGTGAGCAGTTCCCGGGAGAAGGTCCAGCACACGTCGACCCCCTCCAGGGTCGCCGGGGCCGGGAAGGTCATCCGGACGGCGAACGGATCGCTGCGGTCGTAGTGCAGCGTGGCGGGGATGCTCAGCATCTGCGGTGCGGCGGCGACGAGGCGGGCCTCTACGGGCTGCTCGATGACGGTGGACAACGCCTTGCTCCCTCACGACGCTCGGACGGCTCCGGCCGGTGGCTCGGTGGCCCGGAGACCGGACGGGAATCCGGATACAACAAGAGACGCGGGAACCGGCCGAACAGTGCTCACGAATCAAGTGACCTGTGTCACCGGGCGCCCGGGGTCGTACGCTCGTGTCCGCCATGACGACCGTACGCACACCCGCGGGCTGGCCCGCGACCGAGGAACAGGCCCGCGCAGTCCAGGACGCGCTACGGGCACAGGTGGTTCTCGACGAGGAGGGGCCACCACCCGGATCCGGCCATGTCACCGGCGTCGACGTGGCCTACGACGACGCACGGGACGTCGTCGCGGCGGCGGCCGTCGTCCTCGACGCGGCGACCCTGGACGTCGTCGCCGAGACCACCGCGGTCGGACGGATCTCCTTCCCGTACGTGCCGGGCCTGCTCGCCTTCCGGGAGATCCCCACCGTCCTGGCCGCCCTGGAGGCGCTGCCCGTGCCGCCGGGACTGGTCGTCTGCGACGGCTACGGCCTCGCCCACCCCCGGCGCTTCGGCCTCGCCAGCCACCTCGGCGTCCTCACCGGCCTGCCCACCATCGGCGTCGCCAAGAACCCGTTCGCCTTCGACTACGACGAGCCGGGCACCCGGCGCGGCTCCATGTCACCGCTCAGGGCGGGCGACGAGGAGGTCGGCCGCGCCCTGCGCACCCGGGACGCAGTCAAGCCGGTCTTCGTCTCCGTGGGCCACCGCACCACCCTGCCCAACGCCTGCGCCCACACCCTGACCCTCACCCCGACCTACCGCCTCCCGGAAACAACCCGAAGAGCAGACGCACTGTGCCGCAGGGCACTACGCGAGGCGACGACGTAGCCACAGGGGCACGCGCCCCTTTCCAGGGTGCGAAGCACCCTGGAAAGGGGGCGCGGGGAACTGCGCGACCAAAACAACCCGCACTCCGCGACGGACAGAACCCGGCAGCTACTGCCCGAGAACCGCGACACACGTCAGAACCGACGCACGTCAGAACATCGCGGCAACGCGGAACGAGATCCCCACCGAACTCAGACGCGCCGTCAACGCCTCACCCATGGCCACGGCAGTGGTGACCTGCCCTGCAGTCTCCGGCAAATCGTCAAGTACCAGCGACAGCGCAGACTCCCCGAACATCTTCGCCGTCTCCCCGTACCCCGGATCACCCCCCGCGACCTCGGTGAACACCCGCCGCCCCGCGCCCTCGCCGACGAACCGCACGGAGAACCGGCTGCGCGCGCGCCGCTCGGCGCTCGGCCCCTCGCCCGGTTCGAGGCGGCCCGACAGCCAGCGCCGCGCGGCCGGTACCTGGGCCGCCGCGACGGCCGCGCCGACCGCCGCGACCCCGCCCACCGCTGTCGGGAGGTGCTTGACGGCGGCGTAGTGGCGGTAGCGGAAGTCGGGGCCGTAGCGCTCCAGGGCGCGGGCCGAGCGGCGCACGATCTGCGGGTCGATCGTCGGCAGCGGCAGCGCCCAGGCGCCGACCTCCTTCGCGAAACGCGGCACGCCGGAGGGAGCGGACGCGCGGCGTGTCACCAGGCGCGGCTCGTGCCGCCCGCGGTCCCGGGCGGCGGCCCGCATCTGGCGCCCACGTGCGAACTGGTTGAGCGCGGAGGCCAGCGTGCCGCCGGAGAAGGTCGCGTCCACCTGCACGAAGCCGTCCACCGTCAGCGGCACGCCCTCCGGCAGTTGCCGCACGGTGAAGTACACGCCCAGGTCGTGCGGTACCGAGTCGAAGCCGCACGCGTGCACCAGGCGGGCGCCGGTCTCCCGCGCGCGTGCGTCGTGCCGTACGTACACCAGGTCGACGAACTCCGGCTCGCCCGAGAGGTCGAGATAGTCCGCTCCGGTGTCCGCGCAGGCGGCGACAAGTTCCTCCCCATGGGTGACATAGGGGCCGACCGTGGTGGCCACCACGCGCGCGTGCTCGGCGAGTGCGCGCAGGGAGGCGGGATCGGAGGTGTCCGCGTGCAGGACGCCGATGTCCGCGCCGCCGGGCAGCCGTTCGCGCAGCCGCTCCAGCTTCTGGGCGCTGCGTCCGGCGACCGCCCAGCGCAGCCCTATGGGCGCGTGCTCGGCGAGGTGCTCCGCGGTGAGCGCCCCGACGAAACCCGTGGCTCCGAAGAGCACGATGTCGTACGGACGGTCCGTCCTTTTCAGCCTGGTCATGACACCCCTTGATGCCGCGGCGCACGCCGCTGTCGGTGGCTGAGGCTAGCGTGAGAGGTCCGGCGCCTGATCACCCGGACCCTCTGTCGCGCACCCGCCACAGCCGCCGCGCGGGCGGTGAGCCGCCGTACGGGGGACATCCGCGCCGTTCCGTCCGGTATCCGTGCGGTATGACGGCACTTCACTAAGCGCTTGCTCGTTCAGGTCTTGTGCGGGCTGGGACCCGTTCCTAACATCACATCACTGGTGTTACATCGGTTGTGTCACAGCGAGGGGGCTGGATGACGACGGCAGACGAGCCGGGGCGAGGACCGCTCTCCGGCGTGCGCGTGCTCGAACTGGCCGGGCTGGGGCCGGGCCCCTTCGCCGCCATGCTGCTCGGCGACCTGGGCGCCGATGTGGTCCGCGTCGACCGGCCGGGCGGCGTCGGCCTCGGTATCGACCCCGCGTACGACGTCACCAACCGCAACAAGCGCTCGGTGCTCGTCGACCTGAAGTCCCCTGACGGCACGGCCCGCGTCCTGGACCTGGCCGCCCGCGCCGACATCCTCGTCGAGGGATACCGGCCCGGCGTCGCGGAGCGCCTGGGCGTCGGCCCCGACGACTGCCGGGCGCGCAACCCGCGGCTGGTCTACGGCCGGATGACCGGTTGGGGCCAGGACGGACCGCTCGCCCCGCGCGCCGGTCACGACATCGCCTACCTCGCCCTCACCGGCACCCTCGGCATGATCGGCAACCCCGGCGAGCCGCCCCCGCCCCCGGCCAATCTGCTCGGCGACTACGCGGGCGGCTCCCTCTATCTCGTCGTCGGTGTCCTCGCCGCGCTCCACCACGCGCGCGCGACCGGCGTCGGCCAGGTCGTCGACGCCGCCATCGTCGACGGCGCCACCCATCTGTCCGCGATGATCCACGGGATGCTCGCCGCGGGCGGCTGGCAGGACCGCCGAGCCGCCAACCTCCTCGACGGCGGCTGCCCCTACTACGGCACCTACGAGACCGCCGACGGCAAGTACATGGCCGTCGGCGCGCTGGAGCCGCAGTTCTACGACGAGTTCCTGCACCTGCTCGGCATCGCCGGCCAGGCACCCGCACGCAAGGACCTGGCCCGCTGGAGCGAACTGCGCGCGGCGATCACGGGCCGCTTCAAGTCCCGTACCCGCGACGAGTGGACGGCCGTCTTCGCGGACTCCGACGCGTGCGTGGCGCCCGTCCTGACGCTGCGCGAGGCCCCGCACCACCCGCACCTGGCGGCCCGCGGCACCTTCACCGAGCACGCCGGCATCACCCAGCCCGCCCCCGCCCCGCGCTTCTCCGCCACCCCCGCCGCACTCCGCACCGGCCCCGCACAGCCAGGCGCGCATGCGTCCGAGATCGCCCGTGACTGGGACGTGCCCCGGCTCCTGGAGGACGGCGTCTGATGGACGAGGACGAGCAGAAAGCCAAGGCGAGCCGCGAGGACAACCACAGGGAGACAGGCATGGAACGGCGTATCTTCACCTCCGACCACGAGGCGTTCCGCGCCACCGTGCGCACCTTCCTGGCCAAGGAGGTGCTGCCGCACTACGACCGGTGGGAGAAGGACGGGATCGTCTCCCGGGACGCCTGGCCGGCGGCCGGGAAGCAGGGCCTGCTCGGCATCGCCGTGCCCGAGGAGTACGGAGGCGGCGGCACCCCCGACTTCCGCTACGCCGCGGTCCTCGCCGAGGAATTCACCCGCGCGGGCGCCTCCGGCCTCGCGATCGGCCTGCACAACGACATCATCGGGCCCTACCTCACCTCGCTGGGCACCGAGGAGCAGAAACGGCGCTGGCTGCCCGGCTTCTGCGACGGCACGCTCGTCACCGCCATCGCCATGACCGAGCCCGGCGCGGGCTCCGACCTCCAGGGCATCACCACCCGCGCCGAGGACAAGGGCGACCACTGGCTGCTCAACGGCGCCAAGACCTTCATCTCCAACGGCATCCTCGCCGACCTGGTGATCGTGGTCGCCCGCACCACACCCGAGGGCGGCGCCCACGGACTCTCCCTGCTCGTCGTGGAACGCGGGATGCCCGGCTTCGAGCGCGGCCGCAACCTCGACAAGATCGGCCAGAAGGCCCAGGACACCGCCGAACTGTTCTTCACCGACGTCCGCGTGCCCAAGGAGAACCTGCTCGGCGAGCTCAACGGCGCCTTCCTGCACCTGATGACGAACCTCGCGCAGGAGCGCCTGGCCATCGCCGTCACCGGGATTGCGGGCGCGGAGCACGTCCTGGAGCTCACCACCGAGTACGTCAAGCAGCGGGAGGCGTTCGGCCGGCCGCTTGCCACCAAGCAGCACATCCGCTTCGAGATCGCCGAAATGGCCACCGAGTGCGCCGTCACCCGGGCCTTCCTCGACCGCTGTATAGAGGACCACGCGGATGGTCGCCTCGACGCCGTGCACGCGTCCATGGCCAAGTGGTGGGCGACCGAACTCCAGAAGCGGGTCGCCGACCGCTGCCTCCAACTGCACGGCGGCTACGGCTACATGACCGAGTTCCCGGTGGCCAGGGCGTTCACCGACGGCCGTATCCAGACCATCTACGGCGGGACCACCGAGATCATGAAAGAGATCATCGGCCGCTCGCTGCTCGGATAGAACCCACAGACCGGACAGACAGCCCCAGGGCACACGACTTTCGCGCAACCACCCTCACCGAAAGGCTGATCAGTGAGCACCGAAGCGTACGTGTACGACGCGATCCGCACCCCGCGCGGACGCGGCAAGGCGAGCGGCGCCCTGCACGGCACCAAGCCCATCGATCTCGTCGTCGGCCTCATCCACGAGATGCGCACCCGCTTCCCCGGGCTCGACCCGGCCGCCATCGACGACATCGTGCTCGGCGTCGTCAGCCCGCTCGGCGACCAGGGCTCCGACATCGCCAGGACCGCCGCCATCGCGGCCGGACTGCCGGACACCGTGGCGGGCGTCCAGGAGAACCGCTTCTGTGCCTCGGGCCTGGAAGCCGTCAACCTGGCCGCGGCCAAGGTCCGTTCGGGCTGGGAGGACCTGGTGCTCGCGGGCGGCGTCGAGTCGATGTCCCGCGTCCCGATGGGATCCGACGGCGGCGCCTGGTTCAACGACCCGCTGACCAACCTGTCCGTCGGCTTCGTACCGCAGGGCATCGGCGCCGACCTGATCGCGACGATCGAGGGCTACACCCGCCGGGACGTCGACGAGTTCGCGGCGCTCTCCCAGGAACGGGCGGCCACCGCCTGGAAGGAAGGCCGCTTCCAACGGTCCGTCGTCCCGGTGTGCGACGCCGGCGGACTGGTCGTCCTCGACCACGACGAGCACCCGCGCCCCGGCACCACCGCCGACTCGCTGGCCGGGCTGAAGCCGTCCTTCGCGGACATCGGCGAACTGGGCGGCTTCGACGCGGTGGCGCTCCAGAAGTACCACTGGGTCGAGAAGATCGACCACGTCCACCACGCGGGCAACTCCTCCGGCATCGTCGACGGCGCCTCACTCGTCGCCATCGGCTCCCAGGAGGTCGGCGAACGCCACGGGCTCACCCCGCGCGCGCGGATCGTCTCCGCCGCCGTCTCGGGCTCCGAGCCCACCATCATGCTCACCGGCCCCGCGCCCGCCAGCCGCAAGGCCCTCGCCAAGGCCGGGCTGACCATCGACGACATCGACCTCGTCGAGATCAACGAGGCGTTCGCGGCGGTCGTCCTGCGCTTCGTGCGCGAGATGGGCCTGTCCCTCGACAAGGTCAACGTCAACGGCGGCGCGATCGCCCTCGGCCACCCGCTCGGCGCCACCGGCGCGATGCTCCTCGGCACGCTCATCGACGAGTTGGAGCGCCAGGACAAGCGCTACGGCCTCGCCACGCTGTGCGTCGGCGGCGGCATGGGCATCGCGACCGTCGTCGAACGCCTCTGAATCTCCCCGCGGAAACCCGACAAACGCCTCTGAATCTCCCGCGGAAACCCGACAACAGACTTCCGACTTCCTCAACGGAGACGAGAACACCTGCCATGACGACCGAGAGCACCACCATCCGCTGGGAGCAGGACGACACCGGCGTCGTCACCCTCGTCCTCGACGACCCGGACCAGTCCGCCAACACCATGAACCAGGCCTTCCGCGACTCTCTTGCCGCGGTCGCCGACCGCCTGGAGGCCGAGAAAGACGGCATCCGGGGCGTCATCTTCACCTCCGCCAAGAAGACCTTCTTCGCGGGCGGCGACCTGCGTGACCTGATCCAGGTCACACCCGAGACCGCCCAGCACGCCTTCGACGCCAGCATGGCCGTCAAAAAGGACCTGCGCCGTATCGAGACCCTCGGCAAGCCCGTGGTGGCCGCCCTGGGCGGCGCGGCCCTGGGCGGCGGATACGAGATCGCCCTCGCCTGCCACCACCGGGTCGCCCTCGACGCGCCCGGCACCAAGGTCGGCTGCCCCGAGGTCACCCTCGGCCTGCTGCCCGGCGGCGGTGGCGTCGCACGCACCGTCAGGATGCTGGGCATCGCCGACGCCCTCCTCAAAGTTCTCCTCCAGGGCACCCAGTACAGCGCCCGCCGCGCCCTGGAGAACGGCCTGGTCGACGAGGTGGCCGACAGCCCGGAGGACCTGCTCGCCAAGGCGCGCGCGTTCGTCGACGCCCACCCCGAGTCGCAGCAGCCCTGGGACCGGCCCGGCCACCGCATCCCCGGCGGCACCCCCGACGACCCCAAGTTCGCCGCCAACCTGCCCGCCTTCCCTGCCACTCTGCGCAAGCAGACCGGCGGCGCGCCCTATCCCGCCCCGGAGGCCATTCTCGCCGCCGCCGTCGAGGGCGCCCAGGTCGACTTCGAGACCGCGCAGATCATCGAGGCGCGGCACTTCACGGCGCTGGCGACCGGGCAGACGGCGAAGAACATGATCCAGGCGTTCTTCTTCGACCTCCAGGCCGTCAACTCCGGCGCCAACCGCCCCAGGGACATCGCACCCCGCACGGTCCGCAAGGTCGCCGTCCTCGGTGCCGGAATGATGGGCGCCGGCATCGCCTACGCGTGCGCCCGCGCGGGCATCGACGTCGTCCTCAGGGACGTGTCCGACGAGGCCGCCGCCAAGGGCAAGGGCTACTCCGAGACGCTGTGCGCCAAGGCCGTGACCCGGGGCCGTACCACCCAGGGGAAGGCCGACGCGCTGCTCGCGCGCATCACCCCCACCGCCGACCCGCAGGACCTCGCGGGCTGCGACGCCGTCATCGAGGCCGTCTTCGAGGAGCCCGCGCTCAAGCACAAGGTGTTCCAGGAGATCCAGCACATCGTCGACCCCGACGCGCTGCTGTGCTCCAACACCTCCACCCTCCCCATCACCGCCCTCGCCGAAGGCGTCGAGCGCCAGACCGACTTCATCGGACTGCACTTCTTCTCCCCGGTCGACAAGATGCCCCTCGTCGAGATCATCAAGGGCGAACGCACCGGAGAAGAGGCGCTGGCCCGCGCCTTCGACCTGGTCCGGCAGATCGGCAAGACCCCGATCGTCGTCAACGACTCGCGCGGCTTCTTCACCTCACGGGTGATCGGCCACTTGATCAACGAGGGCGTCGACATGGTCGGCGAGGGCATCGAGCCCGCCTCCGTCGAACAGGCGGCCGCGCAGGCCGGTTACCCGGCCAAGGTGCTCTCCCTGGTGGACGAGCTGACCCTCACCCTGCCCCGCAGGATCCGCAGCGAGACACGGCGCGCCGTCGAGGAGGCGGGCGGCACCTGGACCGTGCACCCCGCCGAGACCGTCCTCGACCGCATGATCGACGAGTTCGGCCGCACCGGCCGCAGCGGCGGCGCGGGCTTCTACGAGTATGCCGAGGACGGCGGGCGCGGCAGGCGCGGCGGGCTGTGGCCGGGCCTGCGCGAGCACTTCACCGAGCCGGGCCGTGAGATCCCGTTCCGCGACATGCAGGAGCGCATGCTGTTCGCGGAGGCCCTCGACACGGTCAGACTCCTGGAGGAGGGCGTCCTCACCTCGGTCGCCGACGCCAACATCGGCTCCCTGCTGGGCATCGGTTTCCCCGGCTGGACGGGCGGAGTCCTCCAGTACATCAACGGCTACGAGGGCGAGGACGGCCGTGGCCTCCCGGCGTTCGTCGCCCGCGCCCGCCAACTCGCCGAACGCTACGGCGAACGCTTCGAACCGCCGGCGCTGCTGGTGACGAAGGCAGAGAGGGGAGAGACCTTCACGGACGCCCGCTGACACCGGGGGACCCGAACCCGGAACCATCCCCTGAGCCGTTCTCGTCCGTAGGAGTGACGGTTGCCGGTCCGTACGGACCGTCGGCCGGGCCTACCGGTGCCTTTCGCACCAAGGCCCCTACGGTGACTCTGACACCAGGTCAAGAGAACGACTCAGGGGGGTCGTCATGTCCCATCCGCGCTCCCTGCCGAGACTGAGAAGACTGCTCGCCGCGTCCAGCGCGTGCGTCCTGGGCGGTGCCGCCGCCCTGGCCGTCGCCCCGCCCGCCGCCGCCGAACCCGCCACCCCGGCCGGTTACCCGTCGAGCGCCACCGCCACCCGCTACAGCGGACTCGCCTTCGACGCCTGCACCGCGCCGCCGCTGTCCACGATCCAGGCGTGGAACGCCTCGCCGTACCGCGCCCTGGGCGTGTACATCTCCGGCGTCAACCGCACCTGCACCCAGCCCGAGCTGACACCGGGCTGGGTGGCCTCCGTGTCGAAGCTGACATGGCGTCTGCTGCCCGTCCACAAGGGTCTCCAGCCCCCGTGCGGAGCCCGCCCGACCGACGACAAGATCAGTACGACCCCGGCGACCGCCCGCTCCCAGGGCACCGCCGCGGCCCAGGAGGCCGTCAAGGCCGCCAAGGCCCTCGGGATGCTGCCCGGCAGCGCCCTCTACAACGACATCGAGAACTACCCCCAGACCGACACCACGTGCCGCACCGCCGTGCTGAACTACGCCTCGGCCTGGACCAAGGAACTCCACCGCGTCGGCTATGTGTCCGGCCTCTACATGAACCTCAGCCTCGGCGCCGGGCAGCTCGCCGGTGTCTACACATCGACGTCGTACGCCCGCCCCGACGCCCTCTGGATCGCCCGCTACGACGGCACCGGCACCCTGACCGGCTGGAGCGGGATCTCCGACGCCAAATGGTCCGTCCACCAGCGCGCCAAGCAGTACCTCGGCAGCCACGACGAGACCTACGGCGGCGTCACCGTCAACATCGACAACGACCGCCTCGACGCACCGGTGGCCACCGTTGCCTACCCGTACAAGGCGACCAGCCCCACCCCGCTCAACGCCCGCACCGGCCCGTCGACCACCTACCCGGTCACCGCGACCTACGCGCCCGGCGCGACCCTGAGCGTGGTCTGCCAGACCGCGGGCTCGAAGGTCGGCACCACCACGGTCTGGGACAAGCTCAGCAACGGCGCCTACGTCTCCGACCACTACGTCGACACCCCGTCCACCACGGGCTACAGCACCCCGCTGCCCCGCTGCACCTACCCCTACCAGACCTCCGCGACCTCCGGCCTCACCCAGCGGACCGGCCCCGGCGGCAGCTACGCCTCCGCCGGCAGCCTCCCCAACGGCTCGCTGGCGTGGGTGACATGCCAGAAGGCCGGGACGACGGTGGGCACCACCAAGGTCTGGGACCGTCTGGAGAGCGGCCGCTACGTCACCGACTACTATGTGGCGACCCCGAGCAACACCACCTACAGCAAACCGGTACCGCGCTGCTGAACCGCGGCCCCGCCCTACCGGTGTTCGTCCTGCCCGCGCCCGGGCGACCCCTCGTTCTGCGACTCGCTGAGCCACTCCCGCAGCTCCTCCCTGAGGGAGCGCTGGAACGTCGTCAGCAGAGCCTGCACGACGAGGGGTTGCATGTCCGCGGACAGCGACTTGACGTCCCGGGCGTCGCGTTGGGCGACCTCGTCGCGCAGCAGCCGCGACAGTTCGTGCGCCGCCGCGCGGGAGTGCTCCAGAAGGACGGTGCGGGCGGCGAGGATCGACTCGTGGGACAGCGGCATGTCGAGCAGCCGGACGCCGAGCCGCAGCAGCCCCGAGTCCACCCGGAACGACTCGCCCTCCGCCGTGAGCATGCCCATGGCGGCGAGCCGCTCCAGATCGGCCTCGTCCAGCGCCCGCCCCGCGCGCTGCTCCAGTTCCACCCGGCTCACCGTGTCCACGGTGTCCGGCGCCCAGGACGCCACCACCGCCCGGTGGATCGCCAGGTCGCGCGCGCTGAGCCCGGGCGGCAGCTGGCGCAGATACCGCTCGATGGCGGCCAGCGTCATCCCCTGATGCTGGAGCTCCTCGATCAGCGCGAGACGGCCCAGATGCAGCATGCCGTAGTGCCCCACCCGGCGCGGACCGATCTCCGGCGGCGGCAGCAGCCCCTTGGTCCCGTAGAACCGGACGGTACGCACGGTGACCCCTGCACGGGCGGCCAGCTCGTCGATGGTGAAGCTGCCGCCCTCACCCTGCTCGTCACCCCGCTCCCCGGCCCGCTGCCCCGTCTGGTCCCCGGTGTCGGTCGTCATGTGCAGCAGTATCGCTGTCACACCTGTGCTGTGACACCCCGGGCCGGTGAAATGGCAGGCCAGACCCATTGTCAGTGGTGTCACCTACGGTGGCGTCATGTCGGGGATCGCATATGTCCGGGGTGACGCCACCGCGCCCGCGGTGAAGGGCGTCAAGGTGATAGCGCATGTCTGCAACGACAGCGGGGGCTGGGGCAAGGGCTTCGTGCTCGCCCTCTCACGGCGCTGGTCCGCCCCGGAAGCGGACTACCGCGCGTGGTACCGCGCCCGCGCGCAGAACGACTTCGGGCTCGGTGCCGTCCGGCTGGTGCAGGTCGAGAAGTACGTATGGGTGGCCAACATGATCGGGCAGCGGGGGACCCGGACCGGCAGCAAGGGGGTGCCCGTGCGGTACGAGGCGATCGACACGGCGCTGGCGGCACTGGCCGACGAGGTGATCGCGCTGGGTGCGTCCGTGCACATGCCCCGCATAGGGTGCGGGCTGGCGGGCGGGACATGGCCGCGCGTCGAGCCGCTGATCACCGAGCGGCTGGTGCGGCGCGGGATCGCGGTGACGGTGTACGACCACGGAGAGGGGACCTGAAGTGGGCCGGGAGATCGACGTACTGGTCATCGGCGGCGCCGGAGTGGACACCGTCGTGCGTGTTCCCGAGCTGCCGTTGCCCTACGCCGACAGTTACATGATCGACTCCGGTGTGGTCACCCGTGCCGGGCAGACCGGGGACTTCGTGTCCGTGGGGCTCGCCGCCCTCGGACTGCGGGTGCACCATCTCGATCTGCTCGGCGACGACCCCGAGGGGGACCTCGTGCGTGCACTGCACCGGAGGCACGGCATCGGCCTCACCGCGATCCCGCAGCCCGCCGGGACCAAACGGGCCGTCAACCTCGTCGGCCCCGACGGGCGGCGGCTGTCGCTCTACGACACCAGCCGCTCCCGCCCCGGCGACCGCTTCCCGGAGCCGACGGTCCGCGCCCTGGCCGGGGCGAGCCGCCATGTCCACGTGACCATCACCCAGCCCTCCGACGAGGCACTCCCCGTGCTGCGGGAGTCCGGCGCCACCCTCTCCACCGACCTGCACGACTGGGACGGAACCAACCCCTACCACGAGCCCTACGCCTACGCGGCGGACGTCGTGTTCCTCTCCGCAGCCGCCCTCACGGACCCGGAGGCGACGATGCGTCGTATCGCCGGGCGCGGCCGTGCCGAGGTGGTCGTCGCCACCGCTGGCGCGGAGGGCGCGTATCTGCTCGCAGACCGGGAGCTGACCCGCGTCCCGGCGGTGACGCCCCCCGCGCCGGTCGTGGACTCCAACGGCGCGGGCGACGCCTTCGCGGCGGCCTTCCTCCAGGGCTGGCTGAACGGCGAACCGCCCGCCCGCTGCGCCCTGTACGGCGCGGTGGCAGGAGCGCACGCCTGCACGGTGCCCGCGACGGAGACGGAGGCGATAGGCCGGGCGGAGCTGCTCGCACGGGCCGCCGTCGCGGCGGAGGCCAGCGCGAGCAACTGAGGCGGCCCGGAGCAGCCCCGCCCGGCCCCCTCCCACCCCGCTTCGGTCAGCGGCCCGCGTGCACGTCGTTCGTCGCCTCGATCGCCTTCCACGACTTCGGCTGTACGACGGCCTTCGCGCCCTTCACCGACCGGACCGACCCCGGAACGGCCGCCCCCGCCGCCGGCTTCGACGGCTGGAACAGCCAGGTGTCGAACAGCGCCCCCAGCGACCGCCCCGACACCCGCTCGGCGTACGCCTGGAAGTCGGCCACGGACGCGTTGCCGTAGGCGTGTTCGCGCGGCCAGCCCTTCAGCACGGCGAAGAAGGCGTCGTCGCCGATCTCGTTGCGCAGCGCCTGGACGGCGAGGGCGCCCCGGTCGTACACGGCGATGTCGAACTGGGCGTCGGGACCGGGGTCACCGGGCTTCACGGTCCAGAAGGCGTCGTCGGCCGGGTGCGAGGCGTAGACGTAGTCGGCGAGTTCCTGAGCGGTGCCCTCGTCCTCGTGCTCGGACCACAGCCACTGCGCGTAACGCGCGAAGCCCTCGTTGATCCAGATGTCCTTCCAGCCCTTCAGCGACACGCTGTCCCCGTACCACTGGTGGGCCAGCTCGTGCACCACCACGGAGGCGTTGGAGCCGTTCGCGAACTGCCGAGGGCTGTAGTACACCCGGGTCTGCGTCTCCAGGGCGAACCCGGTGGTGGTGTTGGGGACGTAGCCCCCGGCGCTGCTGAACGGATAGGGGCCGAAATAGCCGCTCAGCCAGTCGACCAGTTCCCCGGTCCGCTCGACGCTCGCCCGCGCCGCGCCGTCGTTGTCGCCGAGGTCCTTGCTGTACGCGTTGACGAGCGGGACGCCACCCTCCGATGTCCCGGTCGTGATGTCGAACTTCCCGAGCGCGAGAGTGGCCAGATAGGTGGCCTGCGGCTTGTTCTCGCGCCAGTTCCAGCGGGTCCAGCCGAGTCTCGAACTCGTCGACTGGAGTGTGCCGTTGGAGATCGCCTGGGTGCCGTCGGGCACGGCGACCGACACGTCGTAGGTGGCCTTGTCGCTGGGGTGGTCGTTGCTCGGGAACCACCACCAGGCCGCCTCGGGCTCGTCGGCCGCGATCGCGCCGTCCGGGGTGCGGTGCCAGGTGGTGAAGCCGTACGCGCTCTTCGTGGACGGCACCCCGCTGTAGCGGACCACGACCGTGACCGACGTGCCCTTGGCGAGCGGCGCCTTGGGGGTGACGACCAGTTCGTGCTGGCCGGAGGTGGTGAAGGAGGCCGTGGTGCCGTTGACCCGCACCTCGGAGACGCCCAGCAGGAAGTCCAGGTCGAAGCTGGACAGATCCTGCGTGGTGGTCGCCAGGATCGTGGCCGTGCCCTCCAGCTCGTCCGTCGCGGGCTGGTACTTCAGCCGGAGATCGTAGTGCGAGACGTCGTAACCGCCGTTGCCGTAGTACGGGTAGTAGGCGTCGCCGATGCCCGGTGCGCCGGGGGCGTAGCCTGCGGCCGAGGCCGGGACCGCCAGCAACAGGGAGGCCGCCGCGAGTGCTCCCGGCGCGAAGATTCTGCGGTGCACGAGAACTCCAAGTCGTAGAGACGCGAGGTCTGTCAGGACTTTCCGGAGCCTATTGAGTCCCGGCGGCCGCACAGGTGTCCATGGCCGCCCCTGTCACACGATCGCCATTCGGCCGACATGGGTGCCGGGCCACGCGACTCACCGGTTGCCCTCTTCTGCACGGGAGTTGACCCCTGTACCGTCCCCGCCATGCCGATTCACATGCGCTTCACAGGCCGGACCGGGAACGGGAGCCGAAGCCGGAGCCGGCCCTGGCGCCGAGGCTGGAGACCACTGGTGACGGCGGTCGCCGCCGTCCTCATGGCCGCTTTCCTCACCCCGGCCGTGACCGCCCACGCCGCAACGCGCGAGACGTACGAGACGCGCACTCCCAGCGAGAGCCGCCCGGTCTACTCCTACGCCGACGCCGTCCGCGAGGCCGTATGGGTCGACACCGGGCTCGACGGCGACGGCGACGGGAAGACCGACCGCGTCGCCGCCGACATCGTCCGGCCCCGCGAACCCGCCCGGCAGGGCCGCAAGATCCCCGTGATCATGGACGCCAGCCCCTACTACTCCTGCTGCGGACGCGGCAACGAGAGCCAGCTCAAGACGTACGACGCGAACGGCCATGTCGTCCGGATGCCGCTCTTCTACGACAACTACTTCGTGCCCCGCGGCTACGCGTTCGTCGGCGTCGACCTCGCCGGCACCAACCGCTCCGACGGCTGCGTCGACATCGGCGGCCGCTCCGACATCCGGTCCGCGAAGGCCGTCGTCGACTGGCTGAACGGCCGCGCCAAGGGCTACACCAGCCGCACCGGCACCACCACGGCCAAGGCGACCTGGACCAACGGCAGAACCGGCATGATCGGCAAGAGCTGGGACGGCACCATCGCCAACGGTGTCGCCGCCACCGGCGTCAAGGGCCTGAAGACCATCGTCCCGATCAGCGCCATCTCCTCCTGGTACGACTACTACTTCGCCAAGGGCGCCCCGCTCTACGACTCCGGCCCCGACTGGCTGTCCGACGCCGTCGAGAGCCCGGACGCCCGCGCCCACTGCGCCGCCGTCCAGCAGAAGCTCGTCGACGGCGCCCCGCGCACCGGCGACTGGACCCCGCTGTGGACCGAACGCGACTATGTGAAGGACGCCGCCAAGGTCAGGGCCAGCGTTTTCCTGGTCCACGGGATGCAGGACCTCAACGTCCGCACCAAGCACTTCGGCCAGTGGTGGGACGCCCTCGCGAAGAACGGCGTCGAGCGCAAGATCTGGCTCTCCCAGACCGGCCATGTCGACCCCTTCGACTACCGGCGCTCCGCCTGGGTCGACACCCTGCACCGCTGGTTCGACCACGAACTCCTCGGCTACGACAACGGCATCGACCGCGAGCCCATGGCCGACATCGAACGCCACCCGGACCAGTGGGCCACCTCGACGGTCTGGCCGCCGACCACCACCAGTACCACCACCCTGCGCCCGGCCCAGGGCGCCCGTCCCGGCGTCGGCACCCTCGGCCGCACCCCCGGCCGCGGCACCGAGACCTTCACCGACGACCCCGCGCTCGGCGAGACCGACTGGGCCGCCCAACTCCTCACCGCCACCCCCGCCAAGGCGGGCTTCCTCACCGGCCCCCTCACCCGGGATCTGCGCGTGTCCGGCTCCTCGAAGGTCACCGTCACCGCGACTCCGACCACGCCCACGGCCCATCTCTCCGCCGTCCTCTTGGATCTCGGCCCCGACACGATCCGGGACTACGCCGACGACGCCGAGGGCATCACCACCCTCACCGACCGCACCTGCTGGGGAGCGAGCACCACCGGGGACAGCGCCTGCTTCCTCACCACCCGGGCGAAGACCAAGGCCGTCGACTACACCGTCGTCAGCCGCGGCTGGGCCGACCTCGGCAACTACGCCTCCGGCAAGGGCGTCCCGCTCACCCCGGGCAAGGCCTACACCATCACCCTCGACCTCGCGGCCACCGATCATGTCGTGCCCAAGGGCCACCGGCTGGCGCTGATCGTCGCGGGCACGGACCGCAACCTCATCGACCCCCCGGCCGACAAGCCGACGTTCACTCTCGACCTGGCCCGCACCTCGGCCCGCGTCCCCCTTGTCGGGGGTGCGGCGGCGTTCGACCGGGCCACGGCCGGGTCGGCGTGGGGCGCGGCCGGGACGGGCGACCTGGACGGCGTACGGTCACCGTCGACCGCCCAGCGGGTGCCGGGCACTGACCGATGACCGTCTGAACCTCGCTCAGGAGGCGGCGGTCACGAGATCCGCCGCCTCCTGAGCGCACCCCCACGCCACCGTGACGCCTGCCCCGCCGTGCCCGTAGTTGTGCACCAACACCCCGCCGCCCGGCAGGAGTTCACGCTCCAGCCGGACCGTGTCCCGGACCGGCCGCAGCCCCACCCGGTGCCCCAGCACCCGCGCCCCGGCGATCTCCGGCCGTAGGGCCTGACGCCGCCGGGCCCGCCCTTCGGGCGGACGACGGGAATGTGACGACAGGCCCTAGCGCCGCGCACCGCCCTACGATCGCCCCGGCCACCGCCGGATCCGGCGTCAGCGACCACGCGTCCTCGTCCGCCGTGCCGCCCAGCAGCAGCCTGCCGGGCTGCGGGAACAGGTACGCCATCTCGCCGTCCGCACCGGTGGACACCAGCCAGGTGTCGATGCCCGGGTTCTCCACCACGACCAGCTGTCCCCGCACCGGCCGCACGGCCGGATCCGGCACCAGCTCACGGGCGCCGAGCCCCGTGCAGTTGACCACGACCGGCGCTGCCGCGAAGCCCTCCGCCGGGCTCGCCACCGTACGGTCCTCGACCGTGCCGCCCGCCGCGATCAACCGGCCCCGCAACCAGGCCAGTTGCACCGGCATGTCGATCAGTGGCAGCCGGGCCCGGACCCCCGTGCCGCCGTACTCGCCGGGCGTGGCCGCCCGCAGTCCCGGCAGCCGCGCCGACAGCCACGCCAGCTTCTCGTCCAGCTCCACCTCACCCAGTACGCCCTCGACCATCCGTACGCCGGTCTCCGCGGGCCGGGCGGCCAGTTCCTCGTACACCTCCAGGGAACGCAGTGCCCATGCCCGTGCCCGGCCGATCGGCCGGATCCGGTACGGCCACCACAGCGCGCCCGCGACCGCAGAGGTGGTCTCCTCGGCGGGCTCCCGCGTCCACACCCGCACCCGCAGCCCGCGCTCCGCCAGTACGAGGGCCGTCGTCAGCCCGGCCACCCCGCTGCCGACCACCACCACGTCACCGCTCGCTCCACCGGCCATGCGGGGACGGTAGCGGACCGGGTGCCGCCGTGGCCGCGGGGCAAGGCCGTCGGGGCGAGGCCATGAGTCAGGCGGCGGGGCCATTAGGATCGTCGCCTGATGACCGCCACCCTCGTCGCCAAGAACCTCGCCGCCGGACACGGCGACCGCGCCCTGTTCTCCGGGCTCGACCTCGTCGTCGCGCCCGGCGATGTGATCGGCCTGGTCGGCGCCAACGGCGCGGGCAAGTCCACGCTGCTGCGGATGCTGGCCGGGCTGGCCCGCCCCGAACAGGGCGAGCTCAGGCTCTCCCCGCCGGCCGCCACCGTCGGACACCTCCCGCAGGAGCCGGACCGCCGCCCCGGCGAGACCGTACGGGAGTTCCTGGCCCGCCGCACCGGCGTCACCGCCGCGCAGCGTGCCATGGACGCCGCCACCCAGGCCCTGGTCGAGGGCGCCCCCGGCGCCGACGACGCCTACGCCACGAGCCTCGAACGCTGGCTCGGCCTCGGCGGCGCCGACCTCGACGAACGCGCCGAGGAGATCGCCGACGGCCTCGGACTGGCCGTCGGCCTGGACCAGCCGATGACCTCCCTCTCCGGCGGCCAGGCCGCCCGCGCCGGACTCGCCTCCCTGCTGCTCTCCCGCTACGACGTCTTCCTCCTCGACGAGCCCACCAACGACCTCGACCTCGACGGCCTGGAACGCCTCGAACGCTTTGTGACCGGACTGCGCGCGGGCACCGTGGTCGTCAGCCACGACCGCGAGTTCCTCACCCGCACCGTCACCAAGGTCCTCGAACTCGACCTCGCCCAGCGGCAGATCAACCTCTACGGCGGCGGCTACGACGCCTACCTGGAGGAGCGCGCCACCGCCCGACGGCACGCCCGCGACGACTACGAGGAGTACGCCGACAAGCGCGCCGCCCTCCAGGACCGCGCCCAGATGCAGCGCTCCTGGATGGACAAGGGCGTCAAGAACGCACGCCGCAAGGCGAGCAACGACAACGACAAGATCGGCCGCAAGTTCCGCAGCGAGGCCAGCGAGAAGCAGGCCGCCAAGGCCCGCCAGACACAGCGCATGATCGAGCGGCTGGAGACCGTCGAGGAACCCCGCAAGGAGTGGGACCTGCGGATGGAGATCGCCTCCGCGCCGCGCTCCGGAGCGGTGGTGGCAACCCTGCGCGACGCCGAGGTACGGCGCGGCGGCTTCACCCTCGGGCCGGTGTCCCTCCAGATCGACTGGGCCGACCGGATCGCCGTGACCGGCGCCAACGGTGCGGGCAAGTCCACGCTGCTCGGCGCCCTTCTCGGCTGTGTCCCGCTGGCCGCCGGGCACGCCGCGCTCGGCTCCGGTGTCCTGGTCGGCGAGGTCGACCAGGCCCGCAAGCTGTTCCACGGGCCGCAGACCCTGCTGGACGCGTTCCGCTCCGCGGTCCCGGACACCGAGCCGGTCGAGGTACGGACGCTGCTCGCCAAGTTCGGGCTCAAGTCGGACCATGTGCTGCGGCCCGCGGACACGCTGTCGCCGGGCGAACGGACCCGTTCCGCGCTCGCGTTGCTCCAAGGGCGAGGCGTGAATCTGCTCGTTCTCGACGAGCCTACGAATCATCTCGATCTGCCGGCCATCGAGCAGTTGGAGTCTGCGCTCGACGCGTACGAGGGCACGTTGCTGTTGGTCACGCATGACCGGCGGATGCTTGACGCTGTCCGCGTGGGGAGGCGGCTTCAGGTGTCTGACGGGACTGTCAGCGAGAGCTGAGGGCTGTCAGGTATTCGCCTGGCTGCGGCGGCGTGGGGGCTGGTCGCGCCCACGCGGCGGAGCCGCATATCGATAGAGCCCCGCGCCCCTAGGGAACTGCCGGACCTGGAGTGCCATGGTCAGGTACTCCAGGTCCGGGCTGCGTCACCGATGCTGAGGCCGGTCAAGGCACGGGGAACTTGTCAACTGGCGGCTGGCCAGCCCCCTAGGGGCGCGGGGAACTGCGCGACCAGCCCCCACGCGCCCGCAGACGAAACTCAGCCGCGCCCGTTCTTAGGGTTGAGCAGGCCGGCACGGCGCAGCGCGTCGGCCATGGCGCTGTTGGCCGGGGGAGGCGGGGCCTGGCGTCCCCCGCCCTGGCCACGCTGCTGAGGTCGGCCACCCCGCTGCGGCTGGCCGCCCGCCCCCCGCTGCTGCCCGGCACCCCGCTGCTGACGCCCGCCGGCGGGTGCCGCCTCGTCGTCCAGGCGCAGCGTCAGCGAGACCCGCTTTCTCGGGATGTCCACGTCCAGGACCTTCACCTTCACGATGTCGCCCGGCTTCACGACATCCCGCGGGTCCTTGACGAACGTCTTCGACATCGCGGAGACATGGACCAGCCCGTCCTGGTGGACGCCGATGTCCACGAAGGCGCCGAAGGCCGCCACATTGGTGACCACGCCCTCCAGGACCATCCCGGAGGAGAGGTCGGAGAGCTTCTCGACGCCCTCCTTGAAGGTGGCCGTCTTGAACGCGGGACGCGGGTCGCGGCCGGGCTTCTCCAGTTCCCTGAGGATGTCGGAGACGGTCGGCAGACCGAACGTGTCGTCCACGAAGTCGCCCGGCTTCAGCGACCGCAGCACCGACGTGTTGCCGATGAGGGCCGCCACCTCCTGCCCCGAGTTCTTCACCATGCGCCGGACCACCGGGTACGACTCGGGGTGCACACTCGACGCGTCCAGCGGGTCGTCGCCGCCGCGGATGCGCAGGAAGCCCGCGCACTGCTCGTACGCCTTCGGGCCGAGCCGCGCCACCTTCTTCAGCTCGCCGCGCGAGGTGAACGGGCCGTTGGTGTCACGGTGCGCCACGATGTTCTCGGCGAGACCGGAGGAGATGCCGGACACCCGCGAGAGCAGCGGCACGGACGCCGTGTTGACGTCGACGCCGACGCCGTTCACACAGTCCTCCACCACCGCGTCCAGGGAGCGCGACAGCTTCATCTCGGACAGGTCGTGCTGGTACTGGCCGACGCCGATCGACTTGGGGTCGATCTTCACCAGCTCGGCCAGCGGGTCCTGGAGCCGCCGGGCGATGGAGACCGCGCCGCGCAGCGACACGTCCATGCCGGGCAGCTCCTGGGAGGCGTACTGCGACGCCGAGTACACCGAAGCGCCCGCCTCCGACACCATCACCTTGGTGAGCTTCAGCTCCGGGTGCTTGGTGATCAACTCGCCCGCGAGCTTGTCGGTCTCGCGGGACGCCGTGCCGTTGCCGATCGCGATCAGCTCGACCGAGTGCTGCGCGGCCAGCCGGGCCAGCTTGGCGAGCGCCTCGTCCCACTTGTTCGCCGGGACGTGCGGGTAGATCACGTCGGTCGCGACGACCTTGCCGGTGGCGTCGACCACGGCGACCTTCACACCCGTACGGAAACCGGGGTCCAGGCCCAGCGTCGAGCGCGTGCCCGCCGGGGCGGCGAGCAGCAGGTCGCGCAGGTTCGCCGCGAACACGCCGACCGCCTCGTCCTCGGCGGCCGTACGCAGCCGCAGGCGCAGGTCGATGCCGAGGTGCACCAGGATGCGGGTGCGCCAGGCCCAGCGGACCGTGTCCTGGAGCCACTTGTCGGCGGGCCGTCCGCGGTCGGCGATCCCGAAGCGGGCGGCCACGATCGGCTCGTACGACGACATCGCCGCGGCGGACCCGACGGACTCGTCGGACCCGGCGGGCGCCTCTGGCTCCAGGACGAGGTCGAGGACCTCCTCCTTCTCACCGCGCAGCATCGCCAGGATGCGGTGCGAGGGCAGCTCGGTGAACGGCTCGGCGAAGTCGAAGTAGTCCGCGAACTTCGCGCCCGCCTCCTCCTTGCCGTCGCGCACCTTGGCCGCCATCCGTCCGCGCACCCACATGCGCTCGCGCAGTTCGCCGATCAGGTCGGCGTCCTCCGAGAACCGCTCGGTGAGGATCGCCCGCGCGCCGTCCAGGGCGGCCTGCGGATCGGCGACGCCCTTGCCGGCGTCGACGAAGGCGGCGGCAGCGGCGAGCGGCACCACGGCCGGGTCGCCGAGCAGTCCGTCGGCGAGGGGCTCCAGGCCCGCCTCGCGCGCGATCTGCGCCTTGGTCCGCCGCTTGGGCTTGTAGGGCAGATAGACGTCCTCCAGACGCGCCTTGGTCTCGGCGCCCCGGATCTGTGCCTCCAGTTCCGGGGTGAGCTTGCCCTGCTCCCGGACCGAGTCGAGGATCGCCGTCCGCCGCTCCTCCAGCTCCCGCAGATAGCGCAGTCTCTCCTCAAGCGTGCGCAGCTGCGCGTCGTCGAGCATCTCGGTCGCTTCCTTGCGGTAGCGGGCGATGAAGGGCACCGTCGAACCGCCGTCGAGCAGCTCCACCGCGGCTCTCACCTGCCGCTCCCGTACGCCGAGCTCCTCGGCGATCCTGCCTTCGATGGACCCTGCTGCGAGGGACCCGGGTGTCGTCACGATCCGGTACCGCCTGCCTTCTCCACTACGGGTTGCGCGGCAATTGTGGCAGGTGACACTGACAACCGTGGATCAGGGCGCGGATCAGGGGCGGATCAGGACGCGGATCGGGACGCGGATCAGGACGCCGCCGGGCGCGGTGCCGCGAGCGGTCCGGCAGGCCCCGGGTCACCGCTTTCCGACCAGGTCGGCGGGGAAGGCGCCCGCCGTCAGGGCCGCGCGGGCGAAGCCGGTGCCCAGTTCGGTCAGCCGGGCCACGCCCTCGGCGCCGAGGTGCTCGTACGGTGCCCGGTCCAGCCGGTCCGTCTCCGCCTCGATGTGGGTGCGCAGCAGCCCGCCCCGCTCGGTCAGCTCGCCCTCGGCGTCCAGCAGGCCGCGCTTCTGCAGCCGTAGGACAGCAGCCTCCCAGTCCTCATGGCGCCAGCCGCGCGTGTCACGCACCCACTTCGGTGTCATGCCCTTGCCGGTCGCGGTGTGGGTCACCACCGCCTCGAGACCGTCGAGCTCCGCCGACATCAGCACCGCGATGTGCCCGTCGCCGCGGTGCTCGCGCAGCAGGGTCGCCGCATGCCAGTACGCCACATGCGGCTTCTCGGGCACGGGGAGGTCGGCGTGGGCGGCGTACAGTGGGCGGCCGCTGCGGGAGCACGCCTCGGCGGCCCGCAGGGCGAGCCGCGCGGCCTCCGCCATCTCGGCCGACTCCGCCGCGTCCGCGCCCAGCAGCCGCCGCAGCGACGCGTCGACGGCACGCGCGCGGGCGGCCAGCACGGCGCCGGGGGCCGCCGTCTCCCATAGCGCGGGCACATGCCTTGCGACGAGCGCATAGCTGTAGTTGTAGAACGCCGCCGCCACCGTCCCGGCCCCGACCGGTCCCAGCGCGGCCGAGCGCACCGCGAAGTTGACGGCACGTGGATGCGTGATGCCGAGAGCTGCCAGTTCCCGCCCCAGCTCGGGCGCGAAGTAGTGCGTTGCGTGCAGCGAATTGAGCACGTTGTGACAATGGCGTCCGGCGCGTGGTCCGAGGATGACGGTGGTCATGCCCAAAACGTTACCGACGGGTCGGTGAACCCGTTCAGGGGGGCCGGGTTCAGGGGGTCCAGGAGAAACGCGCCTGCCTGCGCTCCAGGAAGGCCGCCACACCCTCCGCGGTGTCGGCGGCGGCGGACCGTGCCTGCTCGGCCCAGTGCGCGTC
Organism: Streptomyces sp. YIM S03343; assembly: GCF_054729195.1. Lineage (NCBI taxonomy): Bacteria > Bacillati > Actinomycetota > Actinomycetes > Kitasatosporales > Streptomycetaceae > Streptomyces > Streptomyces sp. YIM S03343. The sequence continues at coordinate 1,373,658 of NZ_JBPUKX010000001.1, read as the reverse complement.
GCGGTCCGTACGGCCGTCCGTGAACTCCTTGGCCGCCGCCTGGGTCAGCTGCGAACGGGACACCAGGATCCGGGTGAACTCCGCCACTCGCTTGTCGAGTTCGCCCTCGGCCAGCACCTCGTCGACCAGACCGGTGCGCAGCGCCCGCCCGGCGTCGATCAACTCGCCGGAGAAAAGCAGGTACTTGGTGGTCGCCGGGCCCACCAGCGCGGTCAGGCGCCGGGTCGAGGACGACGGGTACACGATCCCGAGCTTGGCCGGTGTCACCCCGAACACCGCGCCCTCCTCCGCGAACCGCAGATCGCAGGCCGCCGCCAACTGGGCGCCGCCGCCCACACAGTGCCCCCGGATCGCCGCCAGCGTCGGTTTGGGGAACGCGGCCAGCGCGTCCTCGGCCGCCACGGCGAGCCGCTGCGCCTCCTCCGGGGAGCCCTGGAGCGTGGAGATGTCGGCCCCGGTGCAGAACGTGCCGCCCGCCCCGGTGAGGACCAGCACCCGTACGGCGGGGTCGGCGGCGAGCGAGTCGAGCAGCGGCGGCAGCGAGCGCCACATCGCGGCCGTCATGGCGTTGCGCTTGACCGGATGCTCGATGACGACGGTGGCGACCGAGTCGGCCACCCCGTGCAGCAGCTGGGGCTCCATGTGCCGGATGGTATCCGGCGCGTGCGCACCCGGCCGTACGCGCGTACGCACCCGGTCGTACGCACCCGGTCGTACGGGCGATGTCGTACCAGCGTCGTTGTACGAGCGCCGTTGCACGGCCGGTGGCAGCCGTTCGTGCTGCCGTACAAACCGAAGAGTTCCCGAAACCGGCACCGGCGGCGCAGATGTGATCCGTTGAGCGACGTTGCCGCACGCCGACGATCAGAACCGCTCGATATCTGCTGACTTCTGTTCAGCCCTCGGGAGCCGAGGGGGCCGTCTCCACACTCGATGCGTGGTGACAATCGAGCGCAAGGGCGGCGACCGGCCGATGGAGAACTCCGAGCCGCCGAGTCCACTGCCGTACGAAGGAGTGTGGCGGTTCACCGCCCCCGCCGTCGATGTCTCGGTCCCGCAGGCCCGGCACGCCGTACGGGACCTGCTCGTCCGACAGGGCGTCCCCGTCTCCGACGAACTGGCCCAGGGCCTGCTCCTGATCGTCTCCGAGCTGGTCACCAACGCGGTCAAGCACGCGGCGCTGCTGTCGCCGATGCTCGCCGTGGAGGTCGCGGTCGGCGCGGAGTGGGTGCGGGTGTCCGTGGAGGACAACCACCCCTACCGGCCCACTGCCCTGGAGGCCGCCCACAGCGAGACCGGCGGCCGGGGGCTGCTGCTGGTGAGAGAGATCACCCTGGAGGCGGGAGGGGTGTGCGACGTCGAGCACACCGCGGCCGGCGGCAAGGTGATCTGGGTCGCGCTGCCGCTCAGACCGTCACCGGTGACATGACATCGCGTGCCGGGCGGAGGGGTGCCGGTAGTGGTGCCGCTGGTGCCGGTGGGCGCTCACCAGCCTGCGGCGGGACCCGTCAGCTCGCGGACCGCCGGACGCGCGGCGTCGAGGACGGTGAGGAACCACGCCGAGAAGGTGTCCTTCGCATGCCGCTCCGCCAGCTCGTCAGGGGTCACGAACGCCGTCGCGCCGACCTCCTCCGGGTCCGGCCGCAGCGGGGCCTGCACCAGGCCGACGAACAGATGGTTGTACTCCTGCTCCACCAGACCCGAGTCCGGGTCCGGGTGGTTGTAGCGGACCGTGCCCGCCTCCGCCAGCAACGCCGGGGACACGCCCAGCTCCTCGTACGTCCGCCGGGCCGCCGCCGCGAAGGGCGCCTCACCCGGGTACGGGTGACCGCAGCAGGTGTTGGACCACACCCCGGGGGAGTGGTACTTGCCCAGTGCCCGCTGCTGGAGCAGCAGCCGGCCGTGCTCGTCGAAGAGGAAGACCGAGAAGGCCCGGTGCAGTTGCCCGGGTGGCTGGTGGGCGTCGAGCTTCTCCGCGGTGCCGATCGTCACGCCGCTCTCGTCGACCAGTTCCAGCAAAATCGCGTCTGCGGTACCGCTCGACGAACTGTGCGTCGTAGTGGCAGGTGTGATCGGCATACCCATCCTTCGCATCGGTCCTCATGGCCAAGTCTGCCGTACGAACCCGGCACCCCTGGCACTTTGATGATCGTTCCCGGCTCGGCGGGCGGGGAACCGTCGGACATGAGGACGCGCGTCCCGGCGAGGTCCCGGCGAGGTCCCGCCGGGGGTGAGTGCGGGCGTGGGCAGGTCAGTGGCAGAGCCGTGCCTCGTGCTCCGCGTGGCCGCCCGGCTCCAGCTGGAAGGTGCAGTGCTCCACATCGAAGTGGCCGCCGAGGCACTCCTGGAGCTCGTGCAGCATCTTCTCGTGGCCGATGGTGGTCAGCACGTCCGACGTCACCACCACATGCGCGGACAGCACCGGCAGACCCGAGGTGATCGTCCACGCGTGCAGGTCGTGCACGTCCTCCACCCCGTCGAGCGCCAGGATGTGGGCCCGTACTTCCGCCATGTCCACGTCCTTGGGCGCCGCCTCCAGCAGCACGTCCAGCGTCTCGCGCAGCAGCTTCAGCGTGCGGGGTACGACCAGCACCCCGATGAAGATCGACGCGATCGGGTCGGCCGCCTGCCACCCCGTGGTGAGGATCACGGTCGCCGAGATCAGCACCGCCACCGAGCCGAGCGCGTCCGCGGCCACCTCCAGGAACGCGCCCCGCACATTCAGACTCTCCGCCTGGCCCCGCATCAGCACCGTGAGCGAGATCATGTTCGCCACCAGACCGAACAGACCGAACGCGATCGTCAGCCCGCCCGCCGTGTCCGCCGGTGTGACGAACCGCTCGATGGCTTCGTACAGTACATAGCCGCCCACGCCCAGCAGCAGGAGGGCGTTGGCGAGCGCCGCCAGGATCTCCGCGCGGGCATAGCCGAAGGTGCGGGTCTCGCTGGGCGGGCGGTTCGCGAAATGGATCGCCAGCAGCGCCATGGCCAGGCCGACCGCGTCCGTCGCCATGTGCGCGGAGTCCGCGATCAGGGCCAGCGAATCGGCGAGCAGCCCGCCGATCACCTCCACCACCATCACGGTGAGCGTGATCCCGAGCGCGATCCGCAGTTTGCCGCGGTGCGCGGCACCGGCGGTGGCGGGGCCGGCATGGCCGTGCCCGTGCGCGTGGTCGTGTCCGGCGCCCATGTGACTCCGCCCTCCTCTGATCGGCCTCATGCCTTGTCTGCGGTGCCAGTGAACTACGGGCGGGGGGTATGGGGCAACGCGGTACTGAAGACCGTTGTCATGTGCTGTGACCAGGGGTTTTGGGTGGCGTTGTTCAGATGGCGTTTCTGTATTACGGCTGGCGTGCGCGTTTTTTGGCTCGGTCGCCTCCGGGGCGCTTTGTGCCGGTGTCGAGACGCCGACCGTGCTCAGCACTTCGTGCCTCCGCGCGCTCGGCGTCTCGACACCGGCGCGCCCCTACGGCTCCCTCGCGGTCGGCGCGTAGGGACAGTGCACGTGGGTGGGCCCTCGCCCTTGGGATACGTGACGCCGTTGGGTGTGGCGGGGTGGGGTGAAGGGGCCGACCGGTGGGTTGAAGGGGCGGACCTGTCCTGCTCCATGCGGTATGTCATCTATGTCTGATCGGGCCCGCAGTTTGGAGCGCAGGCGGGGGATCACCGATGATGATCGCGGCAACGGTCGGCCCGGTTTTCGCTGAGCGATCCGTGAACGGGCGGTGAACGCAGGCTTCTCACCATCCGCTAACCTCAGCCGTCATGCCGCCCCGGGTGCCGCACGTATGGGGCGCCCCCCTATCAGCACACCGCCGGCGCGGACGCGTCGGCACCAGGGAGTGAGTTCGGTTGTCGACCGCAATCCTCACCGGTCAACCGGTCCCCGGATCGTCGATCGAAGGTGATCTGCGGGCACTCGGCTTCGACGTCCAGGTCGCCTCCGACGCCTCCGCCGCCGAGGCCCTGCTCGCCGGGGTCCCCGCCGACCAGCGCGTGGCGATAGTGGACGCCCGTTTCGTGGGCCACCCGCACGCACTGCGCCTCGGTCTGACCGACCCCCGTTTCGACCTCGCCGCGGTCACCGGCGCGGTGACCGCCCGTCCGGCGGCGCGGGCGGCGCTCACCCGGGCGCTGGTCCGTGAGGCCGTCGCCACCCCGGGCGCGACGACGGACAGCCCGACGGCGGCCGCCCCGCTCGCCACCGCCACCGCGGCCGACAGCCTCGCCGACCGTCTCTCCGCCGCACTGGACGCCGACGGCGCCGCCCTGCACCGGCCCGAGCTCGGCAGTCTGGTCGCCGCCGTACCCTCCGACCCGCAGTCCCGCAACGAGGCCCGGCAGGCCGTGGACGCCGTCGACGACGAGGCCGTACGCCTGAAGTCGGCCGTGAAGTCCCGTGACGGGTTCTTCACCACCTTCTTCATCAGCCCCTACTCCCGCTACATCGCCCGCTGGTGCGCACGGCGCGGTCTGACCCCCAACCAGGTCACCACCGCCTCCCTGCTCACCGCGCTGATCGCGGCGGGCTGCGCGGCCACCGGCACCCGACTGGGGTTCGTCGCGGCCGGTGTGCTGCTGATCGCGTCCTTCGTACTGGACTGCACCGACGGCCAGCTCGCCCGCTACGCCCTGAAGTACTCGACGCTGGGCGCCTGGCTGGACGCCACCTTCGACCGGGCCAAGGAGTACGCCTACTACGCGGGGCTCGCGCTCGGCGCGGCCCGCGGCGGTGATGACGTCTGGGCCCTCGCGCTCGGCGCGATGGTGCTCCAGATCTGCCGGCACGTGGTCGACTTCTCGTTCAACGAGGCCAACCACGACGCGACCGCCAACACCAGCCCGACCGCCGCGCTCTCCGACAAACTGGACAGCGTCGGCTGGACGGTGTGGGTGCGCCGGATGATCGTGCTGCCGATCGGCGAGCGCTGGGCCATGATCGCCGTTCTCACCGCCCTCACCACTCCCCGTATCACCTTCTACGCCCTGCTCGTCGGCTGTGCTCTCGCCGCCACCTACACCACCGCGGGCCGGGTGCTGCGCTCGGTGACCCGCAAGGCGCAGCGCACCGACCGGGCCGCCGGCGCCCTCGCCGACCTCGCCGACAACGGCCCGCTGGCCGGACTTGTCGCCCGCCGCACCGCCAGGCTGCGCTCCCTCAGCCCCGTGGTGACAGCCGCCGCCGGTGTCGTCGTCCTCGGCGCCACCCTCGCGACCGGGACGTCCTGGGCGCCCGTGATCGGTGCCCTCGTCTATGTCGTGGCCTCCGGGCAGGCCCTCGTGCGGCCGCTGAAGGGCTCTCTGGACTGGCTGGTTCCGCCGCTGTTCCGCGCCGCCGAGTACCTCACCGTCCTGGTACTTGCGGCCCACGCCGATGTGAACGGAGCCCTTCCGGCGGCTTTCGGGCTGGTGGCCGCCGTCGCCTACCATCACTACGACACGGTGTACCGCATCCGCGGCAACGCCGGAGCGCCCCCGGCCGGGCTGGTGCGCGCCATCGGGGGGCAGGAGGGGCGGACGCTGCTCGTCACCGTCCTCGCCGCACTGCTCACCGGCCATGGGTTCACGGTCGCGCTCACGGCGCTGGCCGTGGCCGTCGCCCTGGTGGTGCTCGCCGAGAGCATCCGGTTCTGGGTGTCCGCAGGGGCGCCCGCCGTACACGACGAAGGAGACACCGCATGATCGGCCTCGTGCTGGCGGCAGGCGCCGGACGGCGCCTGCGCCCCTACACCGACACGCTGCCGAAGGCGCTGGTGCCGGTGGGGCCCGCGGGCATAGAGGGCGAGCCCACGGTCCTGGACCTGACGCTCGGCAACTTCGCCGAGATCGGGCTCACCGAGGTCGCGGTCATCGTCGGCTACCGCAAGGAGGCCGTCTACGCGCGCAAGACCGCGCTGGAGGCCAAGTACGGGCTGTCCCTCACCCTCATCGACAACGACAAGGCCGAGGAGTGGAACAACGCCTACTCCCTGTGGTGCGGCCGTGACGCCCTCAAGGACGGTGTGATCCTCGCCAACGGCGACACCGTCCACCCCGTCTCCGTCGAGAAGACGCTGCTGGCCGCGCGGGGCGACGGCAAGAAGATCATCCTCGCGCTCGACACCGTCAAGACGCTCGCCGACGAGGAGATGAAGGTCGTCGTCGACCCCGAGCGCGGCATGCGGAAGATCACCAAGCTGATGGACCCGGCCGAGGCCACCGGCGAGTACATCGGCGTCACCCTCATCGAGGGCGACGCCGCCCCCGAGCTGGCCGACGCGCTCAAGGCCGTGTGGAAGACCGACCCGCAGCAGTTCTACGAGCACGGCTACCAGGAACTCGTCGACCGCGGTTTCCGGATCGACGTGGCGCCCATCGGCGACGTCCAGTGGGTGGAGATCGACAACCATGACGATCTCGCCCGCGGTCGGGAGATCGCGTGCCAGTACTGACCCGGCTCATTCCGTCCCCGCTGGTCGTCGACATCCGCCCGGGTGCCCTCGACGATCTGGCGTGCGTGCTCGCCGACGAGCGCATCTCGCAGTCCGGGCGCCTCGCCGTCGCCGTCAGCGGCGGGTCGGGTGCCCGGCTGCGGGAGCGGATCGCTCCCACCCTGCCCGGCGCCAGCTGGTACGAGGTGGGGGGCGGCACCCTCGACGACGCGGTGCGGCTGGCCGGTCAGATAAAGGCGGGGCACTACGACGCGGTCGTCGGCCTCGGCGGCGGCAAGATCATCGACTGCGCCAAGTTCGCCGCGGCGCGCGTGGGCCTGCCCCTGGTCGCCGTACCGACGAACCTCGCGCACGACGGACTGTGCTCCCCGGTCGCCACCCTCGACAACGACGCGGGCCGCGGCTCCTACGGCGTGCCCAACCCGATCGCGGCCGTCGTCGACCTGGACGTCATCCGCGACGCCCCCGTCCGCTTCGTACGCGCCGGGATCGGCGACGCGATCTCCAACATCAACGCGATCGCCGACTGGGAGCTCGCCCATCGCGTCAAGGGCGAGAAGATCGACGGTCTGGCGGCCGCCATGGCCCGGCAGGCCGGCGAAGCGGTGCTGCGGCATCCCGGCGGTGTCGGCGACAACGGCTTCCTCCAGGTGCTCGCCGAGGCGCTGGTCCTCACCGGTATCGCCATGTCGATCTCCGGTGACTCCCGGCCCGCCTCCGGCTCCTGCCACGAGATCAACCACGCCTTCGACCTGCTGTACCCCCGGCGCGCCGCCAGCCACGGCGAGCAGTGCGGGCTCGGTGCCGCCTTCGCCATGTATCTGCGCGGCGCCCACGAGGAGTCCGCGTTCATGGCCGAGGTGCTGCGCCGCCACGGGCTTCCGGTGCTGCCGGAGGAGATCGGCTTCACGGCGGACGAGTTCGTCCGGGTCGTGGAGTTCGCCCCGGAGACCCGGCCCGGCCGCTACACGATCCTCGAACACCTCGACCTCAAGACCGAACAGATCAAGGACACCTACGCCGACTATGTCAAGGCCATCGGTAGCTGAACTCCGACCGGTCGTCCACCCCGCCGGGGTGAAGGACCGGCGCAGCGGTGAGCACTGGGCGGGACGCCTCTATATGCGCGAGGTGTCCCTGCGGATCACCCGTCGTCTGGTGAACACCAGGGTCACGCCCAACCAGCTCACCTATCTGATGACCCTGTTCGGCGTCCTCGCCGCACCGGCCCTGCTGGTGCCGGGCGTCGCGGGCGCCGTCCTCGGTGTGCTGATGGTCCAGATGTATCTGCTGCTCGACTGCGTCGACGGCGAGGTCGCCCGCTGGAAGAAGCAGTTCTCGCTCGGCGGGGTGTATCTCGACCGCGTCGGGGCCTATCTGTGCGACGCCGCCGTGCTCGTCGGACTCGGGCTGCGGGCCGCCGACCTGTGGGGCGGCGGCCGGATCGACTGGCTGTGGGCCTTCCTCGGCACCCTGGCCGCGCTCGGCGCGATCCTGGTCAAGGCCGAGACCGACCTCGTCGGGGTCGCCCGGCACCAGGCCGGGCTGCCGCCGGTCAAGGAGGCGGCGTCCGAGCCGCGCTCCTCCGGTGTGGCGCTGGCCCGCCGCGCCGCCGCCGCGCTCAAGTTCCACCGGCTGATCCTCGGCATCGAGGCGTCCCTGCTGATCGTGGTGCTGGCGATAGCCGACCAGGTCCGCGGCGACCTGTTCTTCACCCGGCTCGGCACCGCGGTGCTCGCCGGTATCGCCCTGGTGCAGACCGTGCTGCACCTGGTGTCCGTCCTCGCGTCGAGCAGGCTGCGGTGAGCGCGGCCATGCGGGTCGGCGCGGTGATCATCACCATGGGCAACCGGCCGGAGGAACTGCGGGCGCTGCTCGACTCGGTCGCCAAGCAGGACGGGGACCGTGTCGAGGCGGTGGTGGTCGGCAACGGCTCGCCGGTGCCCGACGTGCCCGAGGGGGTGCGGACCGTCGAGCTGCCCGAGAACCTCGGCATACCCGGCGGCCGCAATGTCGGTATAGACGCTTTCCGAACGGGCGGCGACGACGGCTTCGATGTGGACGTCCTGCTCTTCCTCGACGACGACGGCCTGCTCGCCCGGCAGGACACCGCCGAGCTGTGCCGGGAGGCCTTCACCGCCGACCCCGAACTCGGCATCATCAGCTTCCGTATCGCCGACCCGGAGACCGGGGTGACCCAGCGCCGCCATGTGCCGCGCCTCAGGGCCGCCGACCCGATGCGCTCCTCCCGGGTCACCACCTTCCTCGGCGGCGCCAACGCCGTACGCACCAAGGTGTTCGCCGAGGTCGGCGGACTCCCGGACGAGTTCTTCTACGCGCACGAGGAGACCGATCTGGCATGGCGGGCCCTCGACGCGGGCTGGATGATCGACTACCGCTCCGACATGGTGCTGTACCACCCCGCCACCGCCCCCTCGCGGCACGCGGTCTACCACCGCATGGTGGCCCGCAACCGCGTCTGGCTGGCCCGCCGCAACCTCCCTCTTCTGCTGGTCCCCGTCTATCTGGGGGTCTGGATGCTGCTCACCCTGGTCCGCCGTCCCTCCCGGTCGGCGCTGAAGGCGTGGTTCGGCGGCTTCCGGGAGGGCTGGAGCACGCCGTGCGGGCCCCGCAGGCCCATGAAATGGCGTACGGTCTGGCGGCTCACCCGGCTGGGCCGGCCCCCGGTGATCTGACAAGCTCGACCTGAGAGCACCCGGAGCACACAGACGGCTCCGCACCGTGCCCGGCCGGCCAGGCCGCTCATCTCGAAGACGAAAGTTTCCACCGTGAGTGAGACAACGCAGGACGCAATCGCCATGAGCATGACGCCGTCGCCCGACGGCGGACTGAGCAGGGCCCAGCTAGCAGCGAAATACGGTCTGGCCGTCAGCGGCGCCAGGCCCTCGCTGCCCGAGTACGTCCGCCAGTTGTGGGGGCGGCGCCACTTCATCCTCGCCTTCTCCCAGGCGAAGCTGACCGCCCAGTACAGCCAGGCCAAGCTGGGCCAGCTGTGGCAGGTGGCGACGCCGCTGCTGAACGCGGGCGTGTACTACTTCATCTTCGGTGTCATCCTGCACGCCAGCCGCGGCATGTCCCAGGACGTCTACATCCCGTTCCTGGTGACCGGCGTGTTCGTGTTCACCTTCACCCAGAGCTCGGTCATGTCCGGCGTCCGCGCGATCTCCGGCAACCTCGGCCTGGTGCGCGCGCTGCACTTCCCGCGCGCCGCGCTGCCCATCTCCTTCGCGCTCCAGCAGCTCCAGCAGCTGATGTTCTCGATGCTCGTGCTGTTCGTCGTCGCCGTCGGCTTCGGCAGCTACCCGGACCTGTCCTGGCTGCTGATCGTGCCGATCCTCGCCCTCCAGTTCCTGTTCAACACCGGGCTCGCGATGACCGTGGCGCGGCTGGGTGCCAAGACCCCGGACCTGGCCCAGCTGATGCCGTTCATACTGCGGACCTGGATGTACATGTCCGGCGTGATGTTCTCCATCAGCAAGATGCTGGAGGGCCGCTCCCAGGTGGCGGCCCGGGCGCTCCAGGTGAACCCCGCCGCCATCTTCATGGACCTGATGCGCTTCGCGCTGATCGACGGCTACGGCGCCTCCGACCTCCCGCCGCATGTGTGGGCGCTCGCCATGACCTGGGCGGTCGTCCTGTTCGCCGGCGGCTTCGTGTTCTTCTGGAAGGCTGAGGAGCGTTACGGCCGTGGCTGACAAGAACAGAGGGGCCCACGTCCCCACCGTGATCGCGGACGAGCTGCACATCGTCTACCGGGTGCACGGTGCCAAGACCGGCAAGGGCAGCGCCACCGCCGCCCTAAGCCGGATCATCAAGCGCGGCGAGGAACGCGGGGTGCGCAAGGTGCACGCCGTGCGCGGGGTGTCGTTCGTCGCCTACCGCGGTCAGGCCATCGGGCTGATCGGCTCCAACGGCTCGGGCAAGTCCACCCTGCTGCGGGCCATCGCCGGGCTCCTGCCCGCGGAGAGCGGCAAGGTCTTCACCGACGGCCAGCCCTCCCTGCTCGGTGTGAACGCCGCCCTGATGAACGACCTCACCGGCGAGCGCAATGTCATCCTCGGCGGGCTCGCCATGGGCATGACCCGGGAGGAGGTCAAGGAGCGCTATCAGGCCATCGTCGATTTCTCCGGAATCAACGAGAAGGGCGACTTCATCACCCTGCCCATGCGCACCTACTCCTCAGGAATGGCGGCCCGGCTGCGTTTCTCCATCGCCGCCGCCAAGGACCACGACGTCCTGATGATCGACGAGGCCCTCGCCACCGGCGACCGCAAGTTCCAGAAGCGCTCCGAGGACCGCATCCGCGAGCTGCGCAAGGAAGCGGGCACGGTGTTTCTGGTCAGTCACAACAACAAGTCGATCCGCGACACCTGTGACCGTGTGCTGTGGCTGGAACGCGGTGAGCTGCGCCTGGACGGCCCCACCGACGAGGTCATCGCGGAGTACGAGAAGTTCACCGGCAAGTAGGCCGGAATGCGGTATTGATTTCCCGGGGCCTGCCGGAACTGTGCCGGTGGGCCCCTGCGTCTGCAAAGGAAGCGTCAACTCGGGCCGGTCGAAGGAATCTTGAAGCCGATCGGTGTGTTGTTGTGATGTGCAGGACACCCTGACAGGGGTGGCGGCGATGTACAACATAAGCTGTAGCGGTCCCTAAAGACGGCAATCAGGGCGATAATGCCCGACACACCCCAGCGGTCCGCCGCGCGGACAGCCGGGCGGCGTGTCCGAAATAGTGAGTATCGGGTCGGCGGTGTAGAACGGGAGATGTGACGGCAATGGCTACGGAAACTCCCCAGCTCAACGCAGCATGTGCCGTCCCTGCCCCGGGCAGCAGGCGATGACGGGAAGGGCCGGGGTGCGCCACCGGGACCCGGAGCGCGCCACCCTCGACAAGGCCGCGGGAGAGAACTTCCCCGTGGCTCCGTTCTTCCTGCCCCGGGACTGGCGCGCCGACCTCATGGCGGTCTACGGCTTCTGCCGCCTCGTCGACGACATCGGCGACGGCGATCTCGTCCCCGGCGGCGTCGACGCCCGGCTGCTGGGCGTCGCCCCCGAGCAGGCCGAGGACCGGCTGGTCATGCTCGACGCCTTCGAGGCCGATCTGCGCCGCGTCTTCGACGCCACCCCGCGCCACCCCCTGCTGCAGCGCCTCCAGCCCACCGTCCGCCGCCGCTCCCTCACCCCCGGCCCGTTCCTCGGGCTGATCGCGGCCAACCGCCAGGACCAGCTGGTCGGCCGGTACGAGACCTACGACGACCTGCTCGCCTACTGCGAACTGTCCGCCAACCCCGTCGGCAGGCTGGTTCTCGCCGTCACCGGCACCACCACCCCCGAACGCGTCCGCCGCTCCGACGCGATCTGCACCGCGCTCCAGATCGTCGAACATCTTCAGGACGTCGCCGAGGACCTCGGCCGCGACCGCGTCTACCTGCCCGCCGAGGACATGAAACGCTTCCACGTCCAGGAGACCGACCTCGCCGCACCGACCGCGGGAGCCTCCCTGCGCGCACTGATCGCATACGAAACAGGACGCGCCTGCGATCTCCTGAATGAAGGCGCCCCTCTGGTGGGTAGCGTCCACGGCAGGTTGAAGCTGCTGCTCGCGGGGTTCGTGGCGGGGGGACGGGCGGCCGCCGGTGCCATCGCCGCCGCCGGATACGACGTACTTCCCGGCCCGCCCAAGCCCGGCAAAGCCAGGCTGCTGCGCGAGGTGGGCGTGACTCTGCGAGGAGAGGGGTGATCCGGACCGTGGAGCTCCAGCCGCATGTGTCCGCACCGGTACTCGCCGCCTACAGCTATTGCGAGGCCGTCACCGGAGCACAGGCCCGGAATTTCGCGTACGGCATCAGACTGCTGCCGACGCCCAAGAGACGCGCCATGTCGGCGCTGTACGCGTTCTCCCGGCGGGTCGACGACATCGGCGACGGCCCGCTGGCGCACGACACCAAGGTGGCCCGTCTGGAGGACACCAGGAGTCTGCTCGCCCGGGTGCGGGCGGGCGAGGTCGACGAGGACGACACCGACCCGGTCGCCGTGGCCCTCACCCACGCCGCCGAGCATTTCCCGATCCCGCTCGGCGGCCTCGACGAGCTGATCGACGGCGTGCTGATGGACGTGCGCGGTGAGACCTACGAGACCTGGGACGACCTGAAGCGGTACTGCCGCTGTGTCGCCGGGGCCATCGGACGCCTCTCGCTCGGCGTCTTCGGCACCGGTGCCGGGGTGCGCGGCGCCGAACGCGCCCCCGAGTACGCCGACACCCTGGGTCTCGCCCTCCAGCTCACCAACATCCTCAGGGACGTCCGCGAGGACGCCCAGGGCGGGCGCACCTACCTGCCCGCCGACGACCTCGCCAAGTTCGGCTGCTCGGCCGGGTTCACCGGACCCGTGCCACCGGAGGGCGCCGACTTCGCGGGCCTGGTGCACTTCGAGGTGCGGCGGGCCCGCGCGCTCTTCGCCGAGGGCTACCGGCTGCTGCCCATGCTCGACCGGCGCAGCGGCGCCTGTGTGGCCGCCATGGCCGGGATCTACCGCCGCCTTCTCGACCGCATCGAGCGCGAACCGGAGGCCGTGCTGCGCGGCCGTGTCTCGGTGCCGGGCCGTGAGAAGGCCTACGTCGCCGTGCGCGGTCTGTCCGGACTGGACGCACGGCATGTGTCCCGCAGGACCGTCAGGAGGCGCGCCTGATGGACAAAGCGGTCCAAGGTGATGGAAGTGACGAGAACCGGCAGGCAACCCTCCGCGTCCCGGCGGCGTCCCTGACTGCAACGGCCAGCAGCCCGCGGCTTCGCCACCGCGGCCGGCAGGCAGGGGAGGGCGCACGATGACCGACGGCATGCGGCCCGCGGGGCCGCCCGCGGACCCTTCCGGGCGTGCCGGGCACAGCGTCGTCGTGGTCGGCGGCGGGCTCGCCGGGATCACCGCCGCGCTGGCGCTCGCGGATGCGGGGATCCGCGTCACCCTGCTCGAGGGCAGGCCGAGACTGGGCGGCCTGGCCTTCTCCTTCCGGCGCGGCGAGCTGACCGTGGACAACGGCCAGCACGTGTACCTGCGCTGCTGCACCGCCTACCGCTGGTTCCTCGACCGGATCGAGGGCACGGCGCTGGCACCGCTGCAGGAACGTCTCGACGTGCCCGTCGTCGACGTCACCAGGCCCGAGGGCAGGCGGCTCGGCAGACTGCGGCGCGACCCGCTGCCGGTGCCCCTGCATCTGGGCCGGAGCCTGGCCGCGTACCCGCATCTCACGCTCGCCGAGCGTGCCGCCGTGGGCCGTGCCGCGCTCGCGCTCAAGGGGCTCGACCTCGCCGATCCGACCCTGGACACCCAGGACTTCGGCAGCTGGCTGACCGCGCACGGTCAGTCGGCGCGTGCCGTCGAGGCCCTGTGGGACCTGGTCGGGGTCGCCACCCTCAACGCGGTCGCGGGCGACGCCTCGCTGGGGCTCGCCGCGATGGTGTTCAAGACCGGTCTGCTGTCCCACCCGGGCGCGGCCGACATCGGCTGGGCCCATGTACCGCTGGGAGAACTGCACGACCGGCTCGCCCGCAAGGCGCTCGACTCCGCGGGCGTCCGTACCGAAGGCCGTACACGCGTCACCTCCGTCTCCATCAACGAGAACGGGACCTGGAGCGTTCAGGTTCCCGGCGAGGCGCTCGAAGCGGACGCCGTCGTCCTCGCCGTACCCCAGCGCGAGGCCCTTGACCTGCTGCCCCCCGGCGCGCTCGACGCCCCGGAAAATCTTGCGGCCATCGGCACCGCGCCGATCCTCAACATCCACGTCGTCTACGACCGGAAGGTCCTCGACGTGCCCTTCCTCGCCGCGCTCGGCACCCCGATCCAATGGGTGTTCGACCGCACCCGCAGCTCCGGACTCGGCGAGGGCCAGTACCTCGCGCTGTCCCAGTCCGCCGCGCAGGACGACATCGACGCACCCGTCGCCTTACTGCGCGAGCGCTATCTGCCCGAACTCAGCCGGCTGCTGCCCGTCGCACGCGGCGCCCGGGTGAGGGACTTCTTCGTGACCCGGGAGCGCACCGCCACGTTCGCTCCCGCCCCCGGCGTCGGACGGCTGCGGCCCGGCGCCCGCACCAAAGCACCCGGCCTCGCTCTGGCCGGGGCGTGGACCGCCACCGGGTGGCCCGCGACCATGGAGAGTGCGGTCCGCAGCGGCGTGAACGCGGCGGACGCCGCGCTCACCGCCCTGGGCCGGCCCCGCCCCCGCCGCCCCTTCCCGATCGAGGAGGCGGCGTACCACGCCGCTCGGGGGAACATCCCCCGGATCCCCGGCCGTCGGCCCAAAACCGGCACCTCGCAGCGAGGTGCGCTCCGGTGAACGGCGCACGGCACGGCAGGGCGGCAGGCCCCCGCACTCCCGGCACCGCTACAAGAGGAGAGACTGTGCCCACTGTGCCCCCGGCCTCGAAGGCTGCTCGAGAGACCGCGGTCGATGTGACCGCGCTCCTGGAGCGCGGCCGGACCCTGGCCACACCGGTACTGCGGGCGGCCTGCGACCGCCTCGCACCTCCCATGGACACCGTCGCCGCCTACCACTTCGGCTGGATCGACGCCGAGGGCAACCCCACCGCGGGCGACGGCGGCAAGGCCGTACGGCCCGCCCTCGCCGTGCTCTCCGCCGAGGTCACCGGGGCCGCCCCGGAGACCGGCGTGCCCGGCGCCGTGGCGGTCGAACTCGTTCACAACTTCTCCCTGCTGCACGACGACCTGATGGACGGCGACGAGCAGCGCCGGCACCGCGACACCGTCTGGAAGGTGCACGGCCCCGCCCAGGCGATCCTTGTCGGCGACGCCCTGTTCGCCCTCGGCAACGAGGTCCTGCTGGAACTCGGCACGGTCGAGGCGGGCCGCGCCACCCGCCGGCTGACCACCGCCACCCGCGCCCTGATCGACGGCCAGGCCCAGGACATCTCCTACGAGCACCGCGACCGCGTCAGCGTCGAGGAGTGCCTGGAGATGGAGGGCAACAAGACCGGCGCCCTGCTGGCCTGCGCCAGCTCCATCGGAGCCGTGCTCGGCGGCGCCGACGACCGCACCGCCGACACCCTGGAGCGGTACGGCTACCACCTCGGGCTGGCCTTCCAGGCCGTCGACGACCTCCTCGGCATCTGGGGCGACCCGGAGTCCACCGGCAAGCAGACCTGGAGCGATCTGCGCCAGCGCAAGAAGTCCCTGCCGGTGGTCGCCGCGCTCGCCGCGGGCGGCCGCGCCTCCGAGCGGCTCGGCGAGATCCTCGCCGCCGACGCCAAGAGCAGCGACTTCGAGAACTTCTCCGAGGAGGAGTTCGCCGCCCGCGCCGCTCTGATCGAGGAGGCGGGCGGCCGCGCGTGGACCGCCGACGAGGCCCGCCGCCAGCACACCATCGCCCTGGAAGCCCTGGACGCCGTCGACATGCCCGGCCGGGTGCGGGAGCAGTTCGCGGCGCTCGCCGACTTCGTCGTCGTACGAAAGAGATGATCATTATCGGTCGAAGAACCCTCGCGTAGTCGCCGGCCGGTGCCCCGCACACCAGCGCACCGGCCGACGGCGGACCCACAGCAGCACGACTTGCACGACTGCACGAAGGGGAAGCCATGACAGCGACGACCGACGGAAGCACCGGGGCCCTGCAGCCCCGAGTGCCCTCGGCCAGCGAAACCGACATCACCACCACCGAGGCGGCCGCAGTGCAAGAGGCCGCCGCCCGCGCGGTCCACCGCGCCACCGACTTCCTGCTGGCCCGACAGGACGCCCAGGGCTGGTGGAAGGGCGACCTCGAGACCAACGTCACGATGGACGCCGAAGACCTCCTGCTGCGCCAGTTCCTCGGCATCCGTGACGAAGCCACGACGCGCGCCGCCGCCCTGTTCATCCGCGGCGAGCAGCGGGGGGACGGCGCCTGGGCCACCTTCTACGGCGGGCCCGGCGAACTCTCCGCCACCATCGAGGCGTACGTCGCCCTGCGGCTGGACGGAGACGACCCCGAGGCGCCCCACATGGCGCGGGCCTCCGCCTGGGTCCGCGAGCGCGGCGGGATCGCCGCCGCCCGGGTCTTCACCCGTATCTGGCTCGCTCTGTTCGGCTGGTGGAAGTGGGAGGACCTGCCCGAACTCCCGCCGGAGCTGCTCTACTTCCCCAAGTGGTTCCCGCTCAACATCTACAACTTCGGCTGCTGGGCACGGCAGACCATCGTGCCGCTCACCGTGGTCTCCGCCAAGCGCCCGGTGCGCCCGGCGCCCTTCCCTCTCGACGAACTGCACACCGACCCCGCGCGCCCCAACCCGCCGCAGCCGCTCGCCCCGGCCACCTCCTGGGACGGACTGTTCCAGCGCCTCGACAAGGTGGTCCGCGGCTACCGTCCCGTCGCCCTGCGCTCGCTGCGCCGCTCCGCGCTGGGCAGCGCAGGCCGCTGGATCATCGAGCGCCAGGAGAACGACGGCTGCTGGGGCGGCATCCAGCCGCCCGCCGTGTACTCGGTGATCGCCCTCCACCTGCTCGGCTACGACCTCGAACACCCCGTGATGCGCGCGGGCATCGAGTCCCTCGACCGGTACGCCGTGTGGCGCGAGGACGGGGCCCGGATGATCGAGGCCTGCCAGTCCCCGGTGTGGGACACCTGCCTCGCCGTCATCGCCCTCGCCGACGCGGGCCTGCCCGCCGACCACCCGCAGCTTGTCAAGGCGGCCGACTGGATGCTCGGCGAGCAGGTCGTACGGCCCGGCGACTGGTCCCTCAAGCGGCCCGGACTGCCGCCCGGCGGCTGGGCGTTCGAGTTCCACAACGACAACTACCCTGACACCGACGACACCGCCGAGGTCGTCCTGGCCCTCCGCCGGGTGCGCCACCACGACCCGGAGCGGGTGGACAAGGCCGTCTCGCGCGGCGTGCGCTGGAACCTCGGCATGCAGTCCAGGGAGGGCGCCTGGGGCGCCTTCGACGTCGACAACACCTCCAAGTTCCCCAACCGGCTGCCGTTCTGCGACTTCGGCGAGGTCATCGACCCGCCGTCCGCCGACGTCACCGCGCACGTCGTGGAGATGCTCGCCGCCGAGGGGCTGTCCCACGACCCGCGCACCCGGCGCGGCATCCAGTGGCTGCTGGCCGAACAGGAGCCGGAGGGTCCGTGGTTCGGCCGCTGGGGCGTGAACTACCTCTACGGCACCGGGTCCGTGGTGCCCGCTCTGACCGCCGCCGGACTCCCCGCCGCGCACCCGGCGATCCGGCGCGCGGTGACCTGGCTGGAGTCGGTGCAGAACGACGACGGCGGCTGGGGCGAGGACCTGCGCTCCTACAGACATACCAGGGAATGGTCCGGCCGCGGCGCCTCCACCGCCTCTCAGACCGGCTGGGCGCTGCTCGCCCTGCTGGCGGCGGGGGAGAAGGACTCCAAGGCCGTCGAGCGGGCCGTGGCCTGGCTCACGGCGACCCAGCGGGAGGACGGCTCCTGGGACGAGCCCTACTTCACCGGCACCGGCTTCCCCTGGGACTTCTCCATCAACTACCACCTCTACCGCCAGGTCTTCCCGCTCACCGCGCTCGGCCGCTATCTGCACGGGGATCCCTTCACCAAGACGTCCCGCACCGAGGTCGAGGGGGGCTGATGAGCACGCAGCCCGCCCCGGCGCCGCTGCTGATCGCCTGCGCGCTCGGCATCGAGCACCTCGCCCTGCGCATGAGCGACCACAGCGGCGCAGGCGGGCCGGTCACCGTGCTGCGCACCGGCATGGGGCCGAAAGCGGCCGAACGGTCGGTGACCCGGGCGCTGGCCGACCCGGTGCTCACCGACGCCGTCGTGCTCGCCACCGGCTTCTGCGCCGGGCTCGCGCCCGGGATGCACCCCGGCGACCTCGTCGTCGCCGAGGAGACCCGGGACCCGCGCGGCCGGGTGCCGTGCGTCGGCACCGAACTGCTGGTCAAGGAGCTGACCCGCGCCCTGCCGGGCCGCACCGTCCACACCGGGCCGCTCACCGGCTCCGACCACGTGGTCCGCGGCCATGAGCGGGCCGATCTGCTCGCCACGGGCGCGATCGCCGTCGACATGGAGTCCGCGGCGACCCTGCTGACCGCCGTGCGCGCCGGGATGCGCCCGGTTGCGGCCGTACGGGTGGTGGTGGACGCTCCAGAACATGAACTTGTCCGGATCGGAACGGTGCGCGGTGGAATATCTGCCTTCCGCGTCCTTCGCTCCGTACTTCCCGCTTTCTTCGAATGGCACCGTTCTTTGCTGCTCCCCCGGAGGTGAGCCAGATGGCCATGCCGCTGCGTCAGTCCGTCAAAGTCGCCACATATTTGGCCGAGCAGAAGATCCGTAGGCGCGACAAGTTCCCCCTCATCGTCGAACTGGAGCCGCTGTTCGCCTGCAACCTCAAATGCGAGGGCTGCGGCAAGATCCAGCATCCTGCTGGAGTGCTGAAGCAGCGCATGCCCGTCGCCCAGGCGGTCGGCGCCGTGCTGGAGTCCGGTGCCCCGATGGTGTCCATCGCCGGCGGCGAGCCCCTGATGCATCCTCAGATCGACGAGATCGTCCGCCAGTTGGTGGCCAAGCGCAAATACGTCTTCCTCTGCACCAACGCCATGCTGCTGCGCAAGAAGATGGACAAGTTCAAGCCGTCGCCCTATTTCGCCTTCGCGGTGCACATCGACGGGCTGCGTGAGCGGCACGACGAGTCCGTCGCCAAGGAAGGCGTGTTCGACGAGGCGGTGGAGGCCATCAAGGAGGCCAAGCGGCGCGGTTTCCGGGTGACCACCAACTCGACCTTCTTCAACACGGACACGCCGCAGACCGTCGTCGAGGTGCTCAACTTCCTCAACGACGAGCTGAAGGTGGACGAGATGATGATCTCGCCCGCCTACGCCTACGAGAAGGCCCCCGACCAGGAGCACTTCCTGGGCGTGGCGCAGACCCGCGAGCTGTTCAAGAAAGCCTTCTCCGGCGGCAACCGGGGGCGCTGGCGCCTCAACCACTCCCCGCTGTTCCTCGACTTCCTCGAGGGCAAGGTGGACTTCCCGTGCACCGCCTGGGCGATCCCCAACTACTCCCTGTTCGGCTGGCAGCGGCCCTGCTACCTGATGAGCGACGGCTATGTGCCGACGTACCGCGAACTCATCGAGGACACCGACTGGGACAAGTACGGCCGCGGCAAGGACCCGCGCTGCGCCAACTGCATGGCGCACTGCGGCTACGAGCCCACCGCCGTGCTCGCCACCATGGGCTCCCTCAAGGAGTCCCTGCGGGCCATGCGCGAGACCGTCGGCGGAAACCGTGAGTGACGCGATGACGACGGTTCCCCTCGGCATGCCCGAGGTCCCGCCCCGGCCGCTCGCCGAACGGCGCGTGTCACGGCGTATCGACGTCGGGTCCGTGCCGGTCGGCGGCGGCGCGCCGGTGTCGGTGCAGTCGATGACCACCACCCGCACCTCCGACATCGGCTCCACCCTTCAGCAGATCGCCGAACTGACCGCGTCGGGCTGCCAGATCGTGCGGGTGGCGTGTCCCACCCAGGACGATGCGGACGCGCTTGCGGCGATCGCGTCCAAGTCGCAGATCCCGGTGATCGCGGACATCCACTTCCAGCCGAAGTACGTGTTCGCCGCGATCGAGGCGGGGTGCGCGGCGGTGCGGGTGAACCCGGGCAACATCAAGAAGTTCGACGACCAGGTCCGGGAGATCGCGAAGGCGGCGAAGGACCACGGCACGCCGATCCGGATCGGGGTGAACGCGGGCTCGCTGGACCGTCGGCTGCTGCAGAAGTACGGCAAGGCCACCCCGGAGGCGCTGGTGGAGTCGGCGCTGTGGGAGGCGTCGCTGTTCGAGGAGCACGACTTCCGGGACATCAAGATCTCGGTGAAGCACAACGACCCGGTCGTGATGATCGAGGCCTACCGGCAGCTGGCGGCGCAGTGCGAGTACCCGCTGCATCTGGGGGTGACGGAGGCGGGTCCGGCGTTCCAGGGCACGGTGAAGTCGGCGGTCGCCTTCGGCGCGCTGCTGTCGCGGGGGATCGGTGACACGATCCGGGTGTCGCTGTCGGCGCCGCCGGTGGAGGAGGTCAAGGTCGGCAACCAGATCCTGGAGTCGCTGGGCCTGAGGCCGCGTCGGCTGGAGATCGTGTCGTGTCCGTCGTGCGGGCGGGCGCAGGTGGATGTGTACAAGCTGGCGGAGGAGGTCACGGCGGGGCTGACGGGTATGGAGGTGCCGCTGCGGGTGGCCGTGATGGGCTGTGTGGTCAACGGTCCCGGCGAGGCGCGGGAGGCCGACCTGGGTGTGGCCTCCGGCAACGGCAAGGGGCAGATCTTCGTCAAGGGCGAGGTCATCAAGACCGTCCCGGAGTCGAAGATCGTCGAGACCCTGATCGAGGAGGCCATGAAACTGGCCGAGCAGATGGAGCAGGACGGCACCGGGTCCGCAGAACCCGCCGTCACCGTGAGCTGAACAGCACGGACCGAGAGGGGGCCGAGCGTGAGCATTCTCGAGAACATCCGGGGACCACGCGACCTGAAGGCGCTGTCCGAGGCGGAACTCGGTGAACTGTCGGAAGAGATCCGGGAGTTCCTGGTGCATGCGGTCACCAGAACCGGAGGACACCTCGGACCCAATCTGGGCGTGGTGGAGCTGACCATCGCGCTCCACCGGGTGTTCGAGTCACCCGTCGACCGCATCCTCTGGGACACCGGCCACCAGAGCTATGTGCACAAGATGCTGACGGGCCGTCAGGACTTCTCCAAGCTGCGCCACAAGGGCGGCCTCTCCGGCTACCCCTCGCGCGAGGAGTCCGAGCACGACGTCATCGAGAACAGCCACGCCTCCACCGCGCTCGGCTGGGCCGACGGCCTCGCCAAGGCCCACCGGGTGCAGGGCGAGAAGGGCCATGTGGTCGCGGTCGTCGGTGACGGCGCGCTGACCGGCGGCATGGCCTGGGAGGCGCTCAACAACATCGCGGCCGCCAAGGACCGGCCGCTGATCATCGTCGTCAACGACAACGAGCGCTCCTACGCGCCCACCATCGGCGGCCTCGCCAACCACCTCGCGACCCTGCGCACCACCGACAGCTACGAGAGGGTGCTCGCCTGGGGCAAGGACGTCCTGCTGCGCACCCCGATCGTCGGCGCCACGGTCTACGAGTCCCTGCACGGCGCCAAGAAGGGCTTCAAGGACGCCTTCGCGCCCCAGGGCATGTTCGAGGACCTGGGCCTGAAGTACGTCGGCCCGATCGACGGCCACGACATCAGGGCGGTGGAGTCCGCGCTGCGCCGCGCCAAACGCTTCCACGGCCCGGTCCTGGTGCACTGCCTCACCGAGAAGGGCCGCGGCTACGAGCCCGCCCTCGCCCACGAGGAGGACCACTTCCACACCGTCGGCGCGATGGACCCGCTCACCTGCGAGCCGCTCACGCCCTCCGGCCCCCCGTCCTGGACCGAGGTGTTCGGCGACGAGATGCTCGCCATCGGCGAGGAACGCGACGACGTCGTCGCCATCACCGCGGCCATGCTGCACCCCGTGGGCCTGACCAAGTTCGCCGAGCGGTTCCCCGACCGGGTGTGGGACGTCGGCATCGCCGAGCAGCACGCGGTGGTCTCCGCGGCGGGCCTCGCCACCGGTGGACTGCACCCGGTCGTCGCCGTCTACGCCACCTTCCTCAACCGCGCCTTCGACCAGCTCCTGATGGACGTCGCCCTGCACCGCTGCGGGGTCACCTTCGTCCTCGACCGGGCCGGGGTCACCGGCGCCGACGGGCCGTCCCACAACGGCATGTGGGACATGTCGATCCTCCAGGTCGTGCCCGGCCTCAGGATCGCCGCCCCGCGTGACGCCGCCCAGCTCCGCGCCCAGCTCCGCGAGGCGGTCGCCGTCGACGACGCGCCCACGCTGGTGCGCTTCCCCAAGGAGTCCGTCGGACCCGACATCCCGGCCGTGGCGCACGCCGGCGGCGTCGACGTGCTGCACCGGGCCCCCGGTGCGGACGTCCTGCTGGTCGCCGTCGGGGTGATGGCACCGGTCTGCCTCCAGGCCGCCGAACTGCTGGAGGCCCGCGGCATCGCCTGCACGGTGGCCGACCCGCGCTGGGTCAAGCCCGTCGACCCCGCCCTGCCCGGCCTCGCCGCCGAGCACCGGCTGGTCGCCGTCGTCGAGGACAACAGCCGCTCTGCCGGGGTGGGCGCCGCGGTGGCGCTGGCTCTGGGCGACGCCGAAGTGGACGTGCCGGTACGGCGGTTCGGCATCCCGGAGCAGTTCCTCGCGCACGCCAAGCGCGGTGAGGTGCTCGCCGACATCGGACTCACGCCCGTCGAGATCGCCGGCCGGATCAGCGCCAGCCTAGTGCCCCGGCAGGCAACGTTCGCCCCGTCGCGACGCCCGGCACGCACTCTCGCCGCACCGGCCGAAAGCCCAAGTACGTCCAGTACGAGGGCTTCCGGCCGGCACGCCGAGAGCACGCACCGGACGCCGCTCCTTGACGGGCAAACGTTGCCTGCCGGGGCACTCGCCGTCAAGGAGGCCGAGGAGACACTGGCGGTGAAGGAGGCCGAGGAGACCTTCGCCGTACGGGACGCCGAGCAGGCGCGCGCCGCCCGTGAGGCGCCGGTCGCCGAACCCGCCGTACCGCCGCCACCGCCACTTCCGCCGGAGCGGGACGAGGCGGACGGCGCAGCCGGGGGAAAGCCCGAATGACCGGGGAACGATCCGAATGACCGAGGAGAAACCCGAATGACCGAGGAGTTCGACCTCGGCGCCCTCCTCGCCGAGCGCGGCGCGGAGCGCTACGAGCTGCACGCCAAGTACCTCAACCACCAGCTCCCGCGCATGCTGCACACCATCGGCTTCGACAAGGTCTACGAGCGCGCCGAAGGCGCCCACTTCTGGGACGCCGACGGCAACGACTACCTGGACATGCTCGCCGGGTTCGGGGTGATGGGCCTCGGCCGCCACCACCCCGTCGTCCGCAAGGCGCTGCACGACGTCCTCGACGCCCAGCTCGCCGACCTCACCCGCTTCGACTGCCAGCCGCTGCCCGGCCTCCTCGCCGAACGGCTTCTGGCACAGAGCCCGCACCTGGACCGGGTGTTCTTCGGCAACAGCGGCACCGAGGCCGTCGAAGGGGCCCTGAAGTTCGCCCGGTACGCCACCGGGCGGCCCAGGATCCTCTACTGCGAGCACGCCTTCCACGGTCTGACCACCGGCTCGCTCTCCGTCAACGGCGAGGCTGGCTTCCGGGACGGCTTCGCGCCCCTGCTGCCCGACACGGCCGTCCCGCTCGGCGATCTCGACACCCTCGCCCGCGAGTTGAAGAAGGGCGACGTCGCCGCACTGATCGTCGAGCCCGTCCAGGGCAAGGGCGTCCACGAGGCACCGCCCGGCTATCTGCGCGCCGCGCAGGAGCTGCTGCACCGGCACAAGGCGCTGCTGATCGCCGACGAGGTGCAGACCGGCCTCGGCCGCACCGGCGACTTCTACGCCTACCAGCACGAGGACGGTGTGGAACCCGATCTGGTCTGTGTGGCCAAGGCGCTCTCCGGCGGCTATGTGCCGGTCGGCGCCACCCTCGGCAAGGACTGGATCTTCAAGAAGGTCTACTCGTCGATGGACCGGGTGCTCGTCCACTCCGCGAGCTTCGGGTCCAACGCCCAGGCGATGGCGGCCGGTCTCGCCGTGCTGTCCGTCATGGAGAACGAGCAGATCGTTGCCAACGCCCGCGCCATGGGGGAGCTGCTGAAGTCCCGGCTCGCCGCGCTGACCGACAAGTACGAGCTGCTCGCCGACGTCCGCGGCCGGGGCCTGATGATCGGCATCGAGTTCGGCAGGCCCAGGTCGCTCGGGCTGCGCAGCCGCTGGACCATGCTCCAGACCGCCCGCAAGGGACTGTTCGCGCAGATGGTCGTCGTACCGCTGCTCCAGCGCCACCGGATCCTCACCCAGGTCTCCGGCGACCATCTGGAGGTGATCAAGCTGATCCCGCCGCTGGTCCTCGACGAGGCCGACGTGGACCGGTTCGTCGACGCCTTCAGCGAGGTCATGGACGACGCCCACGGCGGCGGCGGACTGATGTGGGACTTCGGCAAGACACTGATCAAGCAGGCGGTGGCCAACCGTTAGGCGACCGGGGCGGGAACACCGGGGGACAGAAGGCCCAGGCGTCCGGGACGGAAGGCCCGGGTGGGCGGGACGAAGGGCCCAGAGACAAACGGCGAAGATCGGGTTTGCCTCTGTGGCAATAAATTTGCCACAGAGGCAAACCTTCGGCTGAATGG
Organism: Streptomyces sp. YIM S03343; assembly: GCF_054729195.1. NCBI lineage: Bacteria > Bacillati > Actinomycetota > Actinomycetes > Kitasatosporales > Streptomycetaceae > Streptomyces > Streptomyces sp. YIM S03343. The sequence continues at coordinate 1,348,969 of NZ_JBPUKX010000001.1, read as the reverse complement.
AGGGCATGAGCCCTTCCGAAGCCGAGCTTGATCGCTCGGCGGGGCCGGTCGACGACGACCTGCCCGCCGTCGCGCCTCAGCTGCGCGCCCTGCGCCGCCGTGCCTTTCTGACCCTGGAGGCCGCGGCCAGAGCCGCCGGACTGTCGCCCGCCCACCTCTCCCGACTGGAGACGGGGCAGCGTCAGCCCTCCTTGCCCATGCTGCTCGCGCTCGCTCGTATCTACGGTACGACGGTCTCCGAACTGCTCGGTGAGCGGGTCCCCGACCGCGACGCCGTGGTGCGCTCCGCCTCCATGGAGCCCACCGCGGCAGGCGGCTGGAGCTACTGGCAGGCCGGCGCCCCCGGCCGCGGGATGCAGGCGCTGCGCGTCCATGTCCCGTACGGCTCACAGGGCGACATCGTGCGCGTGCATCCCGGCGAGGAGTGGCTGTACGTCATCGAGGGGCAGCTGGTGCTGCGCCTCGGCGACGCCACGCACCGTCTCGACCCGGGCGACAGCGCGCACTTCGACTCGCTCACCCCGCACCGTCTCGCCGCCGCAGATCGAGGCGGCGTCGACCTGCTGTTCGTGCACACCCTCTTGCAGAGTCCCGCCGCCGCCCTGTGTCTGGGCCCCCACACCGGAGAGATGCCATGAGCAACATGGAGGAGAAGTTCCCCCGTGCCCTGTGGATCCGCCTGATCATCTACATCGCCGTCGGCCATCTCTTCGCGGCTTTCATCTATCTGCTGTTCTCGGTGGGCGCCAAGTAGCCCACCGGGAAACCGCGGTGACCGGACGAAAGAACCGGTCAGGAACCGGCGCCGGTCGATTCCTAGTCGAGCAGCCGGTCCCGCAGCCGTTCCCGGACCTGCGGGGTGACCCCGAGCCCCCGTTCCAGATAGGTGTCGACGCCGCCCCAGGTCTCCTCGGCGGTCTCCAGCGCCGCCGTCAGATATTCGGCCCGTGCGTCGAACAGCGGGCTGATCAGCTCCATGACCTCGGGGGAGTACGCCGAGTCGACGCTGCCGTTGCGGTGCACCTTGTAGCGGCGGTGCTTGGCGTTGGACTCCAGATAGTCGGTGAAGATCGCCTCGCGCTCCACGCCCAGCGCGAGCAGCGTGACGGCTATCGACATGCCCGCGCGGTCCTTGCCGGCCGCGCAGTGCATCAGCGCCGGGACGCTGTCCTCGGCGAGCGCCGCCAGCACCTGTGCGTGCTCCGCGGTGCGGTCGGTGACGATCGCCCGGTAGGAGGCGATCATCCGGCCCGCCGCCTTGCCCTCGCCGAGCAGGGTGCGCAACTGGTCGAGGTCGCCGTCGCGGATCATCTTCCAGAACTCGGCGCCGTCCGCCGGGTCGCTCAGCGGCAGGTTCACATTGCGCACCCCGGGCAGGTCGACGTCCGGGCCCTCCAGCCTGCGGTCGGCGGCATTACGGAAGTCGAAGATCGTGTGCAGCCCCAGCGAGGCCAGGAATACGGTGTCCTCGTCCGTCGCGTGTGCGAGATGACCGCTGCGGAACAGCACCCCCTGCCGCACCCGGCGGCCGTCCACGGTCGGCAGGCCCCCCACGTCACGGAAATTGCGCACACCGGCCAGTTCTGGTTCGGTCGACGGGACCTGCTGCGTCACGGAGGCTCCTCTCATCGGCTCCACCGGTGCTCGGCGGGTGGACCGGCGGATGCGACTTCGACGATACGGCACGGTTTCCCTGGGCAATGAGCTGTCCACAGGCAGGGGCAAACGAGTTCCCGCGAGTTTTCCACAGACGTTGCTTCGCTGCTCGCCGCCCTTGAGCATGGATCATGTGGGAGTCTGAGCGGGCTTGTCGGGAACTGTGGAGGCGCAGTGCTGGAGATCGCCGGAAACGGACGTACGTGGCTGCTGACGGGGCCCAAGAGCGGCTACGCCGTCCACCTCACGGACGACGACGTACTCCTGCATCTGCACTGGGGTCCCAGAATCACCCTCGCCGACGCCGAGTCCCTCATCGAGGGCATTCTCCCTCCTTACCGCCCCTTCGAGTCCGCTCTCGACGGCCGTGAGGAGTACCCGGTCGAGGGCGGCGCCCGCTTCGTACGGCCCGCCCTGTCCGTGCGCTCCGCCGAACGACGCGGCACCGAATGGCGATTCGAGACCTACGAGCATGATGCGCCTGACGCGCACGACGGGTCCGAGGGCGACGAACTGCGGCTGCGCTTCAGGGACGACGGCCTGACGATCGTCCTGCACTACCGGATGCGTGACGACGTGGTCGAGCGCTGGGTGACCCTCGGCAACGAGGGCGCGGAGCCACTGGAGCTGCTGCGCGCCGACCCGGCCACCTGGACCCTGCCCGAGCGTGAGGGCTGGCGGCTGTCCCAACTCCACGGCCGCTGGGCCGCCGAGTCCCGGCTCGCGAGTGCGCCGCTCACCTACGGCGACAAGGTCATCGGCAGCCGCCGGGGCCACACCGGGCACCAGCATCTGCCCTGGGTCGCGCTCGACACCGGCGCCACCGAGGAGTTCGGCGAGGTCTACGGCTGCGCGCTGGGCTGGTCCGGTTCCTGGCGTATCGCGGTCGCCCAACTCCCCGACGCGCGCGTACAGATCACCGGCGGCGCCGGGTACGACGACTCGGGGCTGCTGTTGCTCGCGCCGGGCGAGTCGTACACCACGCCCGTCTTCGCGGGCCTGTGGAGCGGCGCCGGTTTCGGCGGGGCCAGCCGCGCCTGGCACGCCTATCAGCGCGCGTACGTCATTCCGGATGCCGAGCGGGACCGGCCGGTGCTGTTCAACTCCTGGGAGGCCACGCACTTCGACATCACCGAGGAGCAGCAGAGCGTGCTCGCCCGGCGGGCCGCCGCGATCGGGGTCGAGCTGTTCGTGGTGGACGACGGCTGGTTCGGCTCGCGCACCTGTGACCGCGCCGGGCTCGGCGACTGGCGTCCCAACCCCGACCGCTTCCCGGGCGGCCTCAAGCCCCTCGCCGATTATGTGCACGCCCTCGGAATGCAGTTCGGTATCTGGGTCGAGCCCGAGATGGTCAACGCGGACAGCGACCTCTACCGGGCGCACCCCGACTGGGTGCAGTACCAGCCGGGGCGCAAGCGCACGGAGTTCCGCAACCAACTGGTGCTGAACCTCGCCCGCGAGGATGTCCAGGAATATCTCTGGGAGCAGTTGGACGACCTGCTCGCGTCCACTCCCGTCGACTATGTGAAGTGGGACTTCAACCGCTGCTTCACCGACGCCGGCTGGCCGGGCGAGCCGTATCCGCAGCGGCTGTGGGTCGACCATGTCCGCGCCTTCTACGGCCTTCTCGACCGGCTCAGGTCCGCCTATCCGGACGTGGCCTTCGAGTCCTGCTCGGGCGGTGGCGGCCGGATCGACCTCGGTGTGATGAGCCGTACGGACCAGGTGTGGACCTCGGACAACACCGACCCGCTCGACCGGTTGGAGATCCAGCACGGCTTCAGCCAGATCCACCCGGCCCGGGTGATGGCCGCCTGGGTCACCGACAGCCCGAACATCCAGCTCAACCATCGCTCCAGCAGTCTGCGTTTCCGGTTCGTCAGCGCCATGGCCGGAGTGCTCGGAATCGGCGGGCACCTCAGCGACTGGAGCGAGGAGGAGCTGGCCGAGGCGCGCGGCTGGGTGGAGCTGTACAAGGAGATCCGGCCCGTGGTGCAGCGCGGCGACCAGTACCGGCTGCGGCCGCCGGACGGCGGGCTGAGCGCGGTGCAGTACTCGCTCGGCGACGAGACGGTCCTCCTCGCCTGCCTCCAGGCCCAGCACTACGGCGAACCCGTTCCGTCGCTGCGGCTGCGCGGACTTGACCCGACAGCGGCGTACGAATGCCGCGAAACGGGCGAAGTTCACCGGGGCGCGGTGCTGCAGCATCACGGTCTGCGCACCGGGCTGAGCGGCGACCTGGACGCAACAGTCCTGCGGCTGCGGCGAATCTGAGGCTTCTGTCCTAATTAGGGCATTAGCTCACCTTCATTTGCTTTAGATTGTCTTCGTTGGACTTCGCTGCCGTTCCAATGCTTTCATTGTCCTTCATTCCAACTCGGCCAGGAATGGGGGGCGGTGGAGAAGGGGCGGGTGAGGAGGCTCATATCCGTGACGGTGAGTCGTCCGTCATGTTCACGTAATTCATAAGGTTTTCCTTGGGAATTGCCAGGAGAAATCGGGGCGGAATTCACGGAGGGTGACCGTGAATTCCGGGAAAAGATCAAGGGAAACGCGTATCCCGGGAACCACCGGCTTGTTGATTCGCGTCCTGGTCGCCTACGTTCGCCATCAATCCGGACGGACCGCCGAATCCTGCCACCGACCGGACTCCGCACACACTCACCCGCGTACGGCAGGAGCGGGGGACCCACAGGTACGACTGCCTGGTCCGGTCTCCGGCACAGGCTCGGGGTGAAGCCGTGACCCTTCGTCATGGCCGGGCAGCTCCAGCCCGAACCCGACAGCTCACCTCGCAGGCGCCGGAGAGGAATTCGCCATGCCCGCGAAGGGTAAGCACCGCCGCCCCAAGTCCCAGCGCTTCACCCGCTCCATAGCCGTCGCCGGAACCGGCGGCGCGGCGCTGGCCCTGCCGCTCATCGGCGCCGGGGGCGCGCACGCCGCGACCCCGCAGTCGGCCGTCCAGTCGGCCACGCAGTCCGTCTCGCAGTCGGTCGCGCAGACGGCTCCGGCACAGACCGTCCAGGCCGCGCCGGTCGCCGCGCACCAGGCCGGACGGGCGTCCGACGCGAAGAGCACGCGGACGAAGATCTACACCGTCCACACCGGCGACTACCTCGCGAAGATCGCCGCCGAGCACCGGGTCCGCGGCGGCTGGCACCGCCTCTACCGGGACAACCGCGAGGCCGTGGGCGGCAACCCCTCCCTGATCCACCCCGGTCTGAAGCTCACCCTCGGGCGCCATGCCACGGCCGCCACCGCCGAGTCGAAGCCGACGCCGTCGTCCGCACAGTCCGCACAGTCCGCGCCGTCCGCGCCGTCTGCCTCCGCCGGCACCGCGACCGCCACGAATGCCTCCGCCCCCACGGGCTCCGGTTTCACGCTGCCGGTCGTCGGCGGCACCGTCGGTACGTCGTACCACGTCGCGGGCAGCATGTGGTCCAGCGGTTACCACACCGGCGTCGACTTCGTGGTCCCAACCGGTACCTCCCTCAAGGCTGTCGGCGCGGGCACCGTCGTCTCGGCAGGCTGGGGCGGCGCGTACGGCAACCAGGTCGTGATCCGGCTCGCCGACGGCCACTACGCGCAGTACGCGCACCTGTCCCAGCTGTCCGTCTCCGCCGGTCAGTCCGTGACGACGGGTCAGCAGGTCGGTCTCTCGGGTGCGACCGGCAATGTGACGGGCCCGCACCTGCACTTCGAGATCCGTACCACCCCCGACTACGGCTCGGACATCGACCCGGTCGCCTGGCTCCGCGAGCACGGCGTAGCCGTCGGCTGACACCCGCCCGCCGCACACCCCCGCAATCCGCCGAAGGCCGGACCACGATCCCCGGGTCCGGTCTTCGGTCTGCCCGGGCGCCGGACCGGCACCGGCCGGGCACCTCCGGGCTCCGGGCCTGCCGAGCCGACAACACCCCAGGTAGAACAGGTATTCCGGGTTGGCAAACGCTTTACGAGTGGCCTTTGTCACCGCCCGTCAAGCCTTGCCTACGGTCGCGTAGGTCACATCGAAGGGTGAATCATGGCCGCTTGTGGCAGACGATTCGAAGAGTGACAACAGATCAGTGATCGGGTCGTACGTGGCGGTGGGGGACAGCTTCACCGAGGGAGTGGGTGACCCCGGCCCCGACGGCCAGTTCGTCGGATGGGCCGACCGGTTCGCCGTACTGCTCGCCGACCAGCGGCCCGAAGGCGATTTCGATTACACCAGCCTTGCCGTACGCGGCAAGCTGCTCGACCAGATCGTGGAGGACCAGCTCCCGAGGGCCGTGGCGCTCGCACCGGACCTGGTCTCCTTCTGCGCGGGCGGCAACGACATCATCCGCCCGGGCAGCGACCCGGACGAAGTGGCCGAGCGCTTCGAGGCGGCGGTCGCCCAACTCACCGGGGTGGCCGGCACGGTCCTCGTGACCACCGGCTTCGACACCCGCGGCATCCCCGTGCTCAAGCATCTGCGGGGCAAGATCGCGACGTACAACGGGCATGTGAGGGCGATCGCCGACCGGTACGGCTGCCCGGTGCTCGACCTGTGGTCGCTGCGGTCGATCCAGGACCGCCGGGCCTGGGACGACGACCGGCTGCACCTCTCGGCGGAGGGCCACACCCGAGTTGCCCTGCGCGCCGGACAGCTGCTCGGCTACGACGTCCCGGCCGACCCGGAGCAGCCCTGGCCCGCGCTGCCGCCCCGCGGCACGCTGGAGATGCGGCGGGACAACGTGACCTGGGCGCGTGACTACCTGGTGCCGTGGATCGGCCGACGGCTGCGCGGGGAGTCCTCCGGCGACCATGTGACGGCGAAGGGCACAGTGTCGCCCGACGCCATCAAGATGCGGATCCGCTCGGTGGCTTAGGGCCTATCTGGCAGATCATGCCGGAGACGCGGGCGCCGGGACGACCGGACGACGGGCGGCCGTACCGACACGGGTACGGCCGCCCGCGCCGTGTGGCAGGTCAGGCGGACCGCCACTCGGGGCATGGCCATGACCACCCAGCGAAGTCCAAGACTTCTCCAAGGTTGGATGTTTCCGCAGGTCCAGGGCACAAGATCGGCGCTGCGGGCGTTATACGGCGTGGCGGACGGCCGGGACAGGACCCGGGTTGACCAGATCGTCCGACCATAATGGAAAGCCTGACCGACTCGACCAGGAGGCAATGTGACCGGTTTGGGTTCCCTGAGCTCCGGGCTCCGTTCGCTGCAGCCCGCGGCCTTCGGCGCGGACCCGAGCGGCGAGCGCATGGCCCGTATCCGCAGATCACCCCATTTCAAGGACGGCGTCTTCCAGAATCCCGAGGGCACCGCCCGGCCCCGGCCGTCGGGATCGATGCTGGACTTCGCCAAGATCTATTTCGACCGCGAGCTGCGGCCGCGCCGCGCCCCGCAGGACTCGATCCCCGTGCACCCCACCACCCTCGCCGACCTGGCCAGGCAGCCCGTCACGGGCCTGCGCCTGACCTGGATGGGCCACTCCAGCGTGCTCGCGGAGATCGACGGGCGGCGCGTGCTGTTCGACCCGGTCTGGGGCCAGCGCTGCTCCCCGTTCGCGTTCGTGGGGCCCAAGCGGCTGCACCCGGTCCCGCTGCCGCTGGCCGCGCTCGGCCCGGTCGACGTCGTGGTCATCTCGCACGACCACTACGACCACCTGGACATGCCCACGATCAAGGCGCTGGCCGGCACGGACACCGTGTTCGCCGTGCCGCTGGGCGTGGGCGCCCATCTGGAGCACTGGGGCGTCTCGGCAGGCCGGCTGCGCGAGCTGGACTGGCAGGAGTCGACGGAGATCGCCGGCCTCACCCTGACCGCCACCCCCGCCCGGCACTTCTGCGGGCGCGGGCTGCGCAACACCCAGCACACCCTGTGGGCCTCCTGGGCGGTCGCGGGTGAGGAGCACCGGATCTACCACAGCGGTGACACCGGCTACTTCAAGGGGTTCCAGGAGATCGGTGCCGCCCACGGCCCGTTCGACGCCACGATGATCCAGATCGGCGCGTACTCCGAGTTCTGGCCGGACATCCACATGACCCCCGAGGAGGGCATGCGCGCCCACCTCGACCTCCAGGGCGGGCAGCCGTCCGGAGTCATGCTGCCGATCCACTGGGGCACCTTCAATCTGGCCCCCCACCCCTGGGCCGAGCCCGGCGAGGGCACGGTCAGCGCGGCGGCCGCGGTCGGCGCGAGTGTCGCCCTGCCCCGCCCCGGCCAGCCGTTCGAGCCGACCGGCGACTTTGTCCCGGCCGAGCCCTGGTGGCGCGGTGTCTCCGTCGCCCCGGAGGGCGGCTGGCCCGCGGTGACGGGGCTGCCGCACGTGGTGACCGAGCTGGAGGGCGAGTCGGAGGTCCGGCGCACGGCCCGTGAGGCCGAGGCGGCCGACACGCCCGGTGACATATCCGGCCGCAAGGGCGCGGACAGCGGGGACCCGGAAGCCGTACCCGCGAGCTGACCGCGCGCCGCGCGAAAGCCGTTCAGGAGGGCCGGGGAGCGAACAGCTCCCCGGCCCTCGTCGTTGCGCGCCCGACCGGTTGCGACCAGGTCGGATCGTGTTCCGATCGGACTTTTTCGCGGGCCTCGACGGGAGAGTCGGTCGTGTGTACGGCGCCTCATACCAGAGTGGGACGCACGGCGCGGGACTTTGCCGACTGAGCGCCGCACATGATGCGTTGGCGACTACTGTGAGTGTCCGTCGAGTGACGCGCTCGACCGGCGCCGCGACGGCGCACGCCCTTCCCGCGTGCGCCTGGTGCTGTGACCGGAAAGGTTTGCCGGAAAGCCCGCGGCGTCCGGTGCGGTGCATCGCAAGGCGGAGCATCGCCCGCGTACTGGACGTACTCGGGTGATGCGACAACGCGGCGAGGTGCCGTGCCGGACGCTGCGGGCCGGTGAACCTTTCCGGTCGCAGCACTGGCCCCCGCCCGGCAGGCCACCGGCCCGACAGGCCCGACGGACCGGCCCGACAGATACGGACGCAACGAGGAAGCAGATGTCTCACCTCCGTGCACCGGCCCCACGCGCAGACCGCCGCGAGGGCGGACGGCACGGGCGGCCGGTCAACCGCACCGCCCCCGCGCTGCCCGACACCCGGATACGGCCACAGCTGCTGCGCCTCGCCGTGCTGCCGCCCGTCGCGGTGGCCCTCTGCGGCTGCGCGGCCGTCCTGTTCACCGTCCGCGCCGGTGGCGCACGCCCCGGCTCCACCGTGTGGGCCGTCCTCGCGGGCGCCCTCTCGGTGGCCCTCGCGGCCGTCCTGATCGCCGCCGTCGCTGCGGGCCGCGCCGCCGCGTCCGTCAGCGAGCGCATCGGCGCCCTGCGCCGCAACACCGCGCGCGGCGAGGCCGATCTGAAGGCCCTCGTCGAGGCGCTGCGTCGTGGGGAGGGCCCGCCCGGCCGCAGAGCGCGCAGCGGACCGCCCGACGACGCCGACGAGTTCGAACTGCTCGCCGCCGATCTCGCGCGCGCCCAGGAAGCGGCCGTCGCCACCGTCGTCCGGGCCGCCCAGCTCTCCAGCCGGACCAGCAGCGAACAGAAGCTGGAGGTGTTCGTCAACCTCGCGCGCCGCCTTCAGTCCCTGGTGCACCGCGAGATCTCCATCCTCGACGAGCTGGAGAACGACATCGAGGACCCCGATCTGCTCAAGGGCCTCTTCCACGTCGACCACCTCGCCACCCGGATCCGCCGCCACTCCGAGAACCTCGCCGTCCTCGGCGGTGCCGTCTCACGCCGCCAGTGGAGCAACCCGGTCTCCATGACCGAGGTGCTGCGCTCCGCCATCGCCGAGGTCGAGCAGTACTCGCGGGTCCGGCTCGTGCCGCCCATCGACGGAGAACTGCGCGGGCACGCCGTCGCCGACGTCATCCATCTGCTCGCCGAACTCATCGAGAACGCCACGGTGTTCTCCGCGCCGCACACCCAAGTGCTGCTGCGCGCCAGCCTCGTCACCTCGGGGCTCGCCGTCGAGGTCGAGGACCGCGGCCTCGGGATGCCGCTCGGCGAACAGCAGCGGATGAACGCCCTGCTCGCCGACCCCGACCAGGTCAATGTCGCTGGCCTGCTGGCCGACGGGCGCATCGGGCTGTTCGTGGTCTCCCAGCTGGCCAAGCGGCACGGCATCCTGGTCCGGCTCCAGACCAACATCTACGGCGGGGTCCAGGCGGTGCTCGTCGTACCGGCCGCACTGCTCGGCCCGGCACCGGCGACCGTTACCGCGCCCCAGCTTCCGCACTCCGCGGGGCACACTGCCGTACCGCACCAGATGCCCCCGGCATCCCACCGGCCGGCCGTGGAACGACCCGACCGGCCGGCCGTGGAACCGGCCGCCGTACCCCGGCAGCAGGCGGGCGCGCAGCCCGCCCTGCCCCAGGCGTCCCAGCAGGTGCCGCGGTCGGACCGGCGGCCCCAGCAGGTGCCCCAGCAGGTGCCGCAGTCGGCCCGGTCGCCCGAGCAGGTGCCGCAGCCGGTGGCCCAGCCGCCCGCCCCGCACCGGCAGTCGTCGGCCCCACCCGCCGCCGCGGCACCCTCCGCGCCGCCCGGCGCGGACCGGAGTGCGGACCGGAGCGAGGACCACCCGGCGCCGCTGCCCGTGCGGGGCAGCCACGAGGGGCGGCGCACCCCCGCCGAGGCCCGGCCCGGCATCCGGGCCGACGACCGGGAGGCCGTCGCCGAGCACACCGCCGCCCCGCCCACCCCGCGTGTCGGCGTCGTGCGCGGCACCATGGACCGGCCGGGGCTGCCCCGGCGGCGCGCCCAGGAGAACCTGGTGCCCGAGTTGCGCGGCGGCCCGGTGCCGCGGCCGGACGCCGAACCCGTCGGACACGACCCCGGCCTGATGGCTGCCTTCCGGCGGGGCATCAGCCTCGCCGAGACCCAGGAGGCGCGGCAGCAGGACCCGGCCGCGCCCCGCGGTGAGACCACCGCCACCACGGCCACCGCCGCCACCGCGACGCCGACGTCCTCCGCCCTCCTCGATCTCACCGCGGCGCGCGCCGCCCGCGCCGAACTGCCCACCCGGCACGGCGGGAACGAGCCCGCCGGATGACCACGACGGCCCTCCCCGCCCCAGGGCGTGTCTCGAAAATCCCGCCTGCCCCCACCGCTCCCGCAGACCTTCGTACCCCAAGGAGTCGATCCACCATGGCGAGCGAAGCGCCGACCGGCACCGCCCACGCGTCCGACCTCGACTGGCTGATGACCGGCCTCGTCCAGCGGGTGCCGCACACCACCAGCGCCGTGCTGCTCTCCAGCGACGGCCTGGTGAAGTCGGTCCACGGGCTCGACCCCGACAGCGCCGACCACATGGCTGCCCTGGCCTCCGGTCTCTACTCCCTCGGCCGCAGCGCGGGCGTGCGTTTCGGCGACGGTGGGGAGGTCCGCCAGGTCGTCGTGGAACTCGACTCGACGCTGCTGTTCGTCACCACCGCGGGCTCCGGCACCTGTCTCGCCGTGCTCGCGGGCCGTGACGCCGACGCCGCCGTGCTCGGCTACGAGATGGCCATGCTCGTCAAGAGCGTCCGCCCCTACCTGGAGACCGCGCCCCGCCAGCAGCCCGCCGCCGAACCCCCGGCGATGAGGCCTTGAACGTGACGGCGGCCGGTGACACGCCCTGGCTCGACGACGCGGCCGGACGGCTGGTGCGGCCCTTCACCGTCAGCAACGGCCGCACCCGGCCCACCGTCGAACTCGACCTGATGTCACAGGTGATGGCCACCGGAGCCACCCCCTTCGGCTATCTCGGTCCCGAGCACGCGCTGGCCCTCGACCTGTGCCTCGCGCCCGTCTCGGTCGCCGAGATCGCCGCCCATCTCAAGCTCCCGGCGGTGGTCACCAAGGTGCTGCTGTCGGACCTCGTCGACTGCGGGACGCTCACCACCAGGTCCCCCGCCCACCACCACAACCCCACTGACCGGTCCCTTCTGGAGGCAGTGCTCGATGGACTACGCCGGCAGCTCTGAGTACCGCAGCGCCGAGTACGACGACGGCCCGGACCCCTTCCCCACCGCGTTGAAGATCCTGGTGGCGGGCGGCTTCGGGGTGGGCAAGACGACCTTCGTCGGCGCCGTCAGCGAGATCGCGCCGCTGAGCACGGAGGAGCTGCTCACCACCGTCAGCGCCCGGACCGACCGGCTCGACGGCATCGAGAACAAGGTCGAGACGACCGTCGCCATGGACTTCGGCCGCATCACCCTCGACCCGCGGCATGTCCTGTATCTGTTCGGCACACCCGGACAGGAGCGGTTCTGGTTCATGTGGGACGAGCTCTCCGCGGGCGCCCTCGGCGCGATCGTCCTCGCCGACACCCGCCGCCTGGAGGAGTGCTTCGCCGCCGTCGACTTCTTCGAGCGGCGCGGTCTTGGATTCATCGTCGCCGTCAACGAGTTCGACGGCTCCTTCCGCTACGACCCGGAGGAGGTGCGCTCGGCGCTCGACCTCGCCCCCGAGGTCCCCGTCGTGTGCTGTGACGCCCGGATCTCCAGCTCCGGCATCCAGACCCTGCTCACCCTCGTACGCCACCTCATCGCCCATGCCCCGGCACCCGCCACGGGCCAGGGCGTGGCGCGCTGAACCACCCGAACACCGCCGACGGAGGCCGTGAATGCCCGACGTGACCGACTGCCGCAGCCCCCACGGTGCGGGAGGCCGCCGATGAGCCCCATGAGGTACGAACCGGCGCGACCCGCCCGGGGCCTGCTGCTCACCCCCGAGGACCGGGAGGCCCCCGCCCGCACCCGCAGACTGCGCGAACTCGGCCTCGGCCAGCACCCGGACCCCGCCCTCGACGCCTACGCCGACCAGCTCGCCGAACTCGGCGGGGCGCCGTACGCCATGGTCAACTTCATCGACGAGGAACAGCAGTTCTTCGCCGGGCTGCGCATACCGTACGCGGGGGCGGTGGTGAAGCCCGACGGCACCCGGCCGGAGCTGGGACGGCGGCTGCCGCGCGACCACGGCTTCTGCCCGCATGTGGTGGTGCGGCGCCACGCACTGGTCCTGGAGGACGTGCGCGACTATCCGCGGTTCGCGGGCAACCCGGTCGTCGACGAGTACGGCATCCGCTCCTATCTCGGCGCCCCGCTCATCGACAGCACCGGCATGGTCCTGGGCACGGTGTGCGTGGCCGACGTCCAGCCCCGGGCGTGGGGGAGGAGCGGTCTGGACACCATCAAGGCGACGGCCGCGGAACTCGCCGTACGGCTGGAGCGGCGAGGGGCGGACGGCTTCCCGCTGTGACCCGGCCGGTGCCACCTGGTCCGGTTACTGCGGTCCGCCCCGCCGGGCGTGCACGAGAGCTGCCGGGCGTGAAGGAGAGCTGAGGAGGCGGTTAAGAAAACCTCGATGGACCCCGCCTTGCGAATACGGCAGATTGCTGCCGGAATCCACCCCTCCCCGCGGCACGGGCGCCGTCCCCGGCGTACCCCGCACCGGGACGTCACACATGGGAGCCGTAGCGTTGAAGGCGCTGGTCAAGGAGAAGGCGGAGCCGGGCCTCCGGCTCATGGACGTCCCGGAGCCGCAGCCCGGCCCCGGTGACGTACTGATCAAGGTGCTGCGCACCGGCATCTGCGGCACCGATCTGCACATCCGGTCGTGGGACGGCTGGGCGCAGCAGGCGATCCGTACACCGCTGATCGTGGGACACGAGTTCGTCGGCGAGGTCGTCGAGACGGGCCGGGACGTGACCGACGTCGCCGTCGGCGACCGGGTCGGCGGCGAGGGCCACCTGGTGTGCGGGAAGTGCCGCAACTGCCTCGCCGGGCGGCGGCATCTGTGCCGGGCGAGCGTCGGCCTCGGGGTGGGACGGGACGGCGCCTTCGCCGAGTACCTGGTGCTCCCGGCCGGCAATGTCTGGGTGCACCGCGTCCCCGTCGACCTCGACATCGCGGCGATCTTCGACCCGTTCGGCAACGCCGTGCACACCGCGCTGTCCTTCCCGCTGGTCGGGGAGGATGTCGTGATCACCGGCGCGGGCCCGATCGGCCTGATGGCGGCGGCCGTCGCCCGGCACGCGGGGGCCCGGCACGTCGTCGTCACCGACGTCAGCGAGGAGCGCCTGGAACTGGCCCGCAAGGTCGGCGCGAGCCTCGCGCTGAACGTCTCCGGCGCCTCCATCGCCGACGGGCAGCGGGAGCTGGGGCTGCGCGAGGGCTTCGACGTCGGCCTGGAGATGTCCGGCCGTCCCGAGGCGCTGCGCGACATGATCGCGAACATGACGCACGGCGGCCGTATCGCCATGCTCGGGCTGCCCACCGAGGAGTTCCCGGTCGACTGGGCGCGGATCGTCACCTCGATGATCACCCTCAAGGGCATCTACGGCCGTGAGATGTTCGAGACCTGGTACGCGATGACGGTCCTCCTGGAGGGCGGCCTCGACCTCTCCCCGGTGATCACCGGCCGCTACGACGTCGGCGACCACGAGGCGGCCTTCGCCGACGCGGCCGGCGGCAGGGGCGGCAAGATCATCCTCGACTGGACCGCCGCGTGACGCACTGACGACTTCAGGAGCCTGACCATGTTCGAAGCCGTGCGCGACGACCTGCGCGCCACCCTCGACGAGATCCGCGCCGCCGGTCTCCACAAGCCCGAGCGGGTCATCGGCACCCCGCAGTCCGCCACCGTGCGGGTCACCGCGGGAGGCCGCCCCGGCGAGGTGCTCAACTTCTGCGCCAACAACTACCTCGGCCTGGCCGACCACCCCGAGGTCGTTTCCGCCGCCCACGAGGCGCTGGACCGCTGGGGCTATGGCATGGCCTCCGTGCGCTTCATCTGCGGTACGCAGGAGGTGCACAAGGAACTGGAGGCACGGCTCGCCGCCTTCCTCGGCCAGGAGGACTCCGTCCTGTACTCCTCCTGCTTCGACGCCAACGGCGGTGTGTTCGAGACCCTGCTCGACGAGCGGGACGCGGTGATCTCCGACGCCCTCAACCACGCCTCCATCATCGACGGCATCCGCCTCTCCAAGGCCCGCCGGCTGCGCTACGCCAACCGCGATCTCGCCGATCTGGAGCGGCAGTTGAAGGAAGCGGCGGGCGCCCGGCGGACGCTGGTCGTCACCGACGGCGTGTTCTCCATGGACGGCTATGTGGCCCCGCTGCGCGAGATCTGCGACCTCGCCGACCGCTACGGCGCGATGGTCATGGTCGACGACTCCCACGCCGTGGGCTTCGTCGGCCCGACCGGACGCGGCACCCCCGAACTGCACGGCGTCATGGACCGGGTCGACATCGTCACCGGCACGCTCGGCAAGGCGCTGGGCGGGGCGTCCGGCGGCTATGTGGCCGCCCGCATGGAGATCGTCGCCCTGCTGCGCCAGCGCTCCCGGCCCTATCTCTTCTCCAACACCCTGGCCCCGGTGATCGCGGCGGCCTCGCTGAAGGTGCTGGACCTGCTGGAGTCGGCCGACGACCTGCGGGTACGGCTCGCCGAGAACACGGCGCTGTTCCGCGGGCGGATGACGGAGGAGGGCTTTGACGTCCTGCCCGGCGACCACCCCATCGCCCCGGTGATGATCGGTGACGCGGCACGGGCGGCGCGGCTGGCCGAACTGCTGCTTGAACGCGGTGTCTACGTGATCGGCTTCTCGTACCCGGTGGTGCCCCAGGACAAGGCGCGGATCCGCGTCCAGCTCTCCGCGGCGCACTCCACGGCGGACGTGCGGCGCGCGGTGGACGCGTTCGTGGCGGCGCGCGCCGAGCTGGGGGACTGACCGGGGGACCCGATCGGGGGACCGACCCGCGCGGAGCCGGTCCGGCTGCGGCCACCGGGGGCGCGATAATCGGGGCATGATCGAAGCGCGGCGGCTGCACATCCTCCGGGCGGTGGCGGACCACGGCACCGTGACGGCGGCGGCCGCCGCGCTGTATCTCACCCCGTCCGCCGTGTCCCAGCAGTTGGCGGCCCTGGAGCAGGAGACCGGCCACCGGCTGGTGGAGCGCGGCGCCAAGGGCGTACGGCTCACCCAGGCCGGCGAGATCCTGCTCGGCCACACCAACGCCGTCCTCGCCCAGTTGGAGCGGGCGGAGGCGGAGCTGGCCGCGTACGGCTCCGGCGCCGCGGGCACGGTCACGGTCGCCTCCTTCGCGACCGGCATCGCCCTGGTCGTCGCCCCCGCGGTGGCCCGGCTCGCCGAGTCGGCGCCCGGCATCCGCATCCGGGTCCGGGATGCCGAGGGCGACGCCAGCCTGCCGATGCTGCTCGACCGTCAGGTCGATGTCGCCGTCGCCGTCGAGTACCGCGGGGCGCCCCCGGCCGGCGATCCCCGCCTGGCCCATGTCCCGCTGTACGCCGAGCCCTTCGACGCCGTCGTACCCCTCACCCACCGGCTCGCCGACGCCGCCGAGGTGGACCTGGCGGACCTCGCCAAGGACCCGTGGATCGGCCCCTACCCCGGCAATCCCTGCCATGACGTGGTGGTCCTGGCCTGCGAGAACGCGGGATTCCAGCCCCGCCTGGAACACTCCTCCGACGACTTCCGCGCCGTGGTCGCCCTCGCCTCGGCCGACGCCGGCGTCGCCCTCGTACCCCGCTCGGCGCTGCGCGGCATGGACCTGACCGGCGTGGTCGTCCGCCCGGTCGACGGCGTGGCCCCCACCCGCCGGGTCTTCGCGGCGGTACGGCGCGGAGCCGAGGAGCACCCGCTGATCCGCCCGGTCCTGGACGCCCTGGGCGAGGCGGCCTGTCCGCAGCCCTGACCAGGCAGGCTCTGCAGACCGCCCCGGCGGGTGATTGTCAGTGGCGGTGGCTACGGTTTCTGACATGCCGGATGCCGAAGACGTACGCCGTATAGCCCTGTCCTTGCCGGACACCACCGAGAAGATCGCGTGGAGCATGCCCACGTTCCGGGTGTCCGGGAAGATGTTCGCCACATTGCCCGAGGACGAGACGTCCATCGCCGTGCGCTGTCCCAAGGAGGAGCGCGACGAACTGGTTCTGGCCGAGCCGGACAAGTTCTGGATCGCCGGCCACGAGGCCCAGTTCGCCTGGGTGCGGGTCAGACTCGGCGCGCTGGAGGACGAGGCCGAACTGCGCGACATCCTCGCCGACTCCTGGCGCCAGGCGGCCACGCCCCGCCTGCTGGACGCCCACCCGGAACTGGGGGTGCCGGCGGGGGAGTGACCCGCGTCCGCGCGCGGCACCTGTCACCCCACGGCCGCGACCCGCCCCGTGAGGAACGCCCCGATCCGCTCCCGCAGCGACGCCGCGTCCAGCCCGTGCGCCACGGCATGCTCCTCGGGGCTGCCGTAGCGCCGCAGCTCCTGGCGGCCCACGCCCAGCGCCAGCACCCGGTGCGGCAGATCGGCGAGCGCCTCGTTCACGGCGCCCGCGGAGGTGCCCGCGAGATACGGCTCGACGAGGACGACGTCGCTGCCCGCGGCCGAGACGGCGTGCCGTAGGGCGGCCGAGTCGAAGGGCCGCACGGTCGTGCCGTAGAGGACGGTGACGTCGAGGCCCTCGGTGGCCCCGAGCACGGCGTCCAGCACGGGCCCGACGGCGACGACGACACCGGAGCGTCCCTCACGAACGGTGCGGAAGCGGGCGCCGTCGACGGCCACGGCGGCCGCGTTGGACTGCACGGACAGCCGGACGCACCTTGTCGTCGCCCGCGCCGACCGCGTGCCGCAGCAGCGTCTCCGCCTCGTCGGGATGGCCCGGCACATGGACGGTCCAGCCGTCGAGGGTGTCAAGCAGGGCGACATCGCCCGGCGCCATATGGGTGTAGCCGCCGGAGGACACGTCGTACGACGCCCCGGCACTGACCAGCACCGCGCCCGCGCCTTGGTGCCCGAGGTCCAGTTTGACCTGCTCGAAGGGCCGCTCGACGAGGAAGGAGGCGAAGGTGTGGAGGACCGGCCGCAGCCCGGTGAGCGCGAGCCCCGCGCCGACCCCGACCAGCAGTTGCTCGCGGATGCCGACGTTGATCACCCGGTCGGGGTGCCGCCTACGGGCCCCCTCGAAAGCGGCCGCGCCGATCTCGGCGAGCACGAGCGCGACGCGCGGATCCTCGTCGAGCAGCCGGGAGAGAACGGGAGCGAACCGGTCCCGCATGGTGTCCATGAAGCCGGAGCCTTTCTGTGTGGTGAGCCGATACGCGGTGCGGACCATGAGACTTTTCGGACTGTGGGAATTCGGGCCCTGGGAGTTCGGACCGGGGGATTCCGGACCGTGGGACTCGGACCGTGGGATTCAGGCGCCCTTGTCCTCGACGCGGGCCACGACCGCGTGCGGGCGTCCCGGATGCGGCGCGGTGAAGGCGCCGTGGAGCGCGTCATGGTCCCGTCCGTCGACGGAGACGGCTGACCAGCCCGCGGTCTCGAAGCGCGCCGCGATCCCGCCGGGCCGCCGGTGACTGGCCGAGGCGTTGTCGACGACGACGGTGTGCAGCCCCTCCAGCCCGACGGCACCGGCGAAGGCGATCGCCTCGTGGTTGCTGCCCTCGTCCAGCTCGGCGTCCCCGACGAGCACCCACACCCGAGGCCCGGTCCGCCCCTGGGCACGCAGCCCCAGCACCTCACCGACGGCGATGGGCAGCCCGTGCCCCAGCGACCCGCTGGAGATCTCCGCCCCGGGCACGAGCACGCGGTCGGGATGGTGCCCGAGCGGCGAGTCGTACGCCCCGAACCCGGGCAGCCACTCCACCGGTACGAAGCCCTTGGCGGCGAGCACGGCGTAGTACGCCATCGGCCCGTGCCTCTTGCTCAGCAGGAACCGGTCCCGCTCCGGATCGTCCGCGCTCCCGGGCCCGACCCGCAGCACCCGGTCGTAGAGCACCCACAGCACATCGAGCGTGGAGGTCGCCGCGGGCCCGTGCTTCTCGTCGCCGGTCATCAGGCTCATCAGCCCGGGCAGATCCGCGTGGGTGTACGTCCGTCCCTGTCCCTCGGTGATCGTCATACCGACGATCGTGCAACCTCAATCGGACTTGAGGTCAACCGCCACAGTGGCGGCCCGCCGCGGCCCGCCGTACAAAACGGGTGCGCGATCACCCAGTCGAGTGCGGTATGGTTTCCCTGCACGTTGTGACCGGGGAAACCCCAGGTCAAACGGCACCGGGACGTGGCGCAGCTTGGTAGCGCACTTGACTGGGGGTCAAGGGGTCGCAGGTTCAAATCCTGTCGTCCCGACTACTACAGGACTATGTAGTCGCAGGTCAGGGCTTTGGATCACATCATGTGAGACAAGGCCCTTGATCGTTTTCTGAGGTCGCGTCTCACGATTTCTCACAAACGCAGGCAGATGATCTTCACCCGAGCAGCTCCCCGAGCTTCTCCGAGCCTGCCTTGAGGCTCTGGGGATCAGGGTGGACGTACACCCGCTTGGTGAAGGACAGGTCGCTGTGCCCGGCCCAGGCCGAGACGACCGTGTCGGGAACACCGTTGTTTGCCATCCAGGACAGGCAGGCGTGACGTGCATCGTAGAGACGGACTCGTCGCACCCCTGCCTCCTCCATCAGCTTCTGCGCTTCGCGGCGAAGCTTGTCCGTCTTAAACGGTCTGCCCAGCTCGTCAACCACGACGTAGCCGGAGTCCTCGTAGGCCTCTCCGGCCGTTGCCTTCTCCTGCTCCTGGCGAGCACGAAACGCCGTGAGCGCCGTGTGGACTGGCTTGGGCAGAGGCAGTACCCGCTTGCCGTTTTGGGTCTTGGGCTGCTTCTCGACGACCTTGTTTCGTAGACCTCGCTCCAGGCTTCGGTCATAGACGATGGTTCGGGTATTCCCAACGGCGATTGTCCCCTCACCCGTCAGGTCAACATCCTCACGCGGGTACACGCTGGATCATCGGGCGTTCGTCAGGGAAGGCGCCGGGTGCGCGCTGCAGGGCGGCCTTCACCGGAGGCTTGGGGCCGGCGACTACGTCCGGCGGTGACTCCTGCGGCTCTGTGGCGGCAGGTTCTGCAGGCGTCTGGACGGCATCATGGGTGGTGATGATCTGCGCGGTGTCCTCAACGTCCTGGGGAAGTCCCGACACGGAGACGGGGCCAGTGTCCACCTGGTACCCCAGTGTCAGCGCACCATCGGGATGAAGAGCCACCGTTGAATGCTCGTGGTCCTGGTCCTTCTGCATGAAGACGATGCCCTCGTCCTCGACGTGGGGGAGTGAGCCTCCAAAGAGCTCGATCCTCGCACCCTTGGTGGTGATGCGGGAGACGCCAGCCTCGGGGAAGGTATCGAGACTCAGAAACGCTTTGTCCGATCGCACTTGGAAGTGCTGTCCGTCGCCGTAGGCGGGATCGGTGACCTTCTGGGCTTTGGTGCCAAGTGCCTTGGCGACTGCCTGTTGATCAAATGTAGGTCTTGCTCGTTCTGCCATACGAGGACGGATTATACGAGACGAAACAGAGAAAAGATGTATGATATATTACAGAAAACGTTACCGCATCCGGCGAAAGATTTTACCCCAAGATCGCCTGCGGCGCTGAAGTTCATAATGAATATGAGCTACGCCCTCTCGTGCCTCACCCGCCTCACCTATTAGCTGAGTAACTTCATCATGTAGCCCTTGGACCTCTTGGCGAGCGGCATTAGGTGTATCTGATTCGCTCGTTTGCTTGGGTTGGGAGGCGCCGTGCAAGTTGCTTTGTTTGCCTAGTGCCTTTTGAAGAACTGCGTACCTCAAATTACCCTTTGCTTGCTGCTGCCCTTCCGGCAACTCAAACCATGGTTTCCCCGCATGAGCTGGAGTGGCCAGTAGATCCCCTGATGGTCCTGAATCGATAGCCACAGCGGCATCCTGAAGGCCCCCAGGCACGTTAGCGTTGACGATATTTTCAGTCATATCGCTCATGTTGTACCCATTTCGTTTTTTCCTAGAGCGCTTCTCTCTCAGCCAGTGTCGCTTCTTGTCGTTTTCCATAAAGAGCCTTGATTATAAACGAAGTCGTGTTGATTTTCAACCCCTTCACGGCGATTCTTACGCTACGCCATAATTGGACCGACGTTTCACGTCGCGCAAATATCTATAAGTTCGACAAATCAAGATCACCGTAAGCGTTATGGTTATCAGAAGAGAAGCGCATGAAAGTCCTAGCCACCAAAGATTAACACTATGCAACGTCCAAAAGCCGAGAATGGTGATCGTGTCTGTCGCTTTCTTCATCCACCTAAGATTGAAGTAGAGAAAGGCACCGAAGAGGTAGGTGGCGACCAAACCCAATAGACCAAGGCGAGCCGATGCCGACGCACGCAAAACGCTGTCTCGATCCGTTGCTATGCCAAACAGCGGAATCGCGGCAATAACCAGGCCGAATATGAGGCCGGGGAGTGCACTTTGCGGAGTGAGGAGCGCATTATATCGTATACTCAATAGCGTGAAACAAGTTATAAAGAGCGTCATTAGTGCATTGGAGATGGTTGCCATGCCCAAAACGCCAGGGGGCACTTCCGTGAAGCGTATGATTGACAAAACCCTGGCTATCTGAGGCGCCCGCGCCAAGCCCCTTATATAGAATAGAGTGTATGGTAGCCCCGATGGAGGCTGAGAGCGAAAATAGGGTTCTATCTCCGGTGGTGGTTCTTCAGCAGCGGCCACAGGGAACTGCCTCCAAACAGTTTCGCTGTCTCTCCTGCAAAGCAAAGATGCCCCAGTTATATATTGATCATCAGACCCACGAACAGTGAGTCGGTATGCACGAGCCAAAAATGGTACCCAAATAGGCAAGAAAATCTTATTCGGGTGGCCCCCGGTTAGGAGGCGAATATGGGAATAGACTCGACTCTCAGAGCCGATACTGGGCGAGCCAACAGTCGTAGTCAAACCCCAAGCTACTGGTAGTGTCCGCTTATACCGAATGATACATCGCGAGTACGTCTTAACTTCAGCCAAAATTACGTAGTAATCGCACAAAATCTTATACAGGGCAATGAGTCTTTCATGGGCAGGCTGCGCCGCTTGTGTATCGTTAGCTCCATGACCAAGCCTTTTGTTAAGTTTGTTCAGCACGTCCTCACGATCTGCAGTATCGAGGGGTCCTACCGTCCAGACGTGATCCACAAGAGTATTGCGGAGAGCGCGGTCATCCTTCGAGTCTGGGAGGTCGCCACGACAATAAGCTTCGCAAAAAAGCGACTCAATAACAATGCTTAGTATGGCTTTTGTTTGTCCCTGGGTAAGTCTCGGGAGGTATTTATTTTCCCGATCTGTCAGCTCAAGATCTTGTTGAACTGATCCCTTCTGAGCCCAAATCACGGGAAGAAACAAGTTTTTCCCGTGATCGATCTGCGGGATATTGTAAGTGAGGGAAACGTTCGCCTCGATGCTGTGGTGTTTAATAGTCACGCAAGTCTCGGCGTAATCCAGGTAAGCATCAGGAGTGGTAATCGCCTCCTCTACCGTCAACAAGAAATGCTGCATCCCGGTGAGGTCCTTTTGGAACTCGTGGTTCAAGAAATGATCCAATGACTCTATTGCCCTCGCGCGCTGTAGCTGCGTGAATCCGACAGGCCTTGATTGATCTTGTGGAATGCTTTGTGGATTTATTAGGCTCCGACGTTTAAGCTGTGCAAGCAAAAGGCCAAACAGGCACGCCACTCCAGCAAAACCCGCGAGTAGTCGATAATTCCAGGGGGTGGCAGATAGGTTATCGACGATGGCGTACGTAGAGAATAGTAGGGCCAAGATGAAAAGGCTCCATTTGGCGCACAGCCATACGTGAGCGTTATTCCAAGCGGTCTTGAAGAAGAAAGTCCATGCCTTCTGTGATATCAGACGCTTAAGAATCCTCTCCTTGGATATTTCGTCTGGCGGGCGGCGGATCGCGAGGAATGCAAAGTATGAAATGGCGCTGCATGCCGACAGCGCGAATGTGGCCGCTGCTAGCCAGAGTGTAAGAGTCACGGAGATCACCTGGCGAAACGTTGAGGACTGCAATCCAAATTCTGGCCCGTATCGCCCAGTCTGCCCAATCAATACGAACCCTGCATCTCGTAGCAGTGGTGTGTAACTGTGCGTATACAGAGAATGGTGTGAGTACTCTTATCTGACACAGGGTGTAATTGATTGATGCTCAATGTTGAACTGAAAAATTGTGCTCTATGAGTCAACTGGTACCAGGGGAGCCCTGGCCGGGCGAACCGTGGCGCAAGCACAGATCAGGGGCGAGCTGAAGCTCCGTGTAGATCCACTAAGCAGGCGCTTCGCGCCTCATTGATCAAGGAACTCGACTGCGTGGCAGCTGCGCCTCTATGGGGCTCTGGTGACCCCAAGAGACACCGCTGCGTGAGAGGCTCCGGCGTCTCACGCATCTCTCACAGACCATCGCACGGCAGCACACCGACCAGCCCCCTGACCTGGACGTTTGCCGGACTTCCTGGACTGTACGGACCCCCTGACCTTGGTGTCAGCTTCTGGGGGTCAAGGGGTCGCAGGTTCAAATCCTGTCGTCCCGACGGTGCGAAGGGCCTTCACGGGCGGATGTCCGTGAGGGCCCTTTCTTTGGTCGGTCCTGCGGACGGCGTCACACCGTCTCGTCGATGGGGATGCATCTGTTCGGTTCGACCTTGACGAGCGCAGAACGAGGACGACGTCCCCCACGTCGAGACGACAGCCACCAGTTTCTGTCGGGCCGCCAGTCCGAGGGCCCGCTGGTACCGGGCCCGCAGCGGCAGACTCCGGATGATCCGGTCGTGCACCGGGTCACCGACCACATGGGTGACGGGCAGCACCTCCGGGCAGTGCCGTGCCAGATCGGACCGGTCGGTCCGGTGGGCGAGGGCCACGGCGGCGGGCAGCCGGCTGCCGGGGGTGAGATCCTGTCTGCGCAGTCCGGCCACGCCCGGGTGCGGGCCGGAGACCAGCCGTTTGAGACAGCAGGCGCCGTGCGGCAGCGTGAGCACGGGCGCGGAGAGCTTCTCCACGCCGCGCGGACCCGCGGCGGGGGCGAGATCGAACGTCATCCTCACCGCCTCCTCCCAGGGCACCACGGCGCCGCCGAGCCGCCGCAGGAAGCGCGGGACCTCGTCGCCGAACACATGGGGCGGTGCCGTGAAGACCACCTGGAGCCTGAAGTCGTCCTGGAGCACCGCCAGGACGTCGACCAGTCGCTTTCCGTAGGTGAGCGTGTGCACCACGACGAGCACGGTCCCGCGTTCCAGCAGGGTCCGCCACTCGCCCTCCTCCATCAGAGGCCGGGTGATCCCGCGCAATGCCGGCAAGGTGTTTCCCCCGTTGTCCGTGCGGGCCCTGGGCGGGTCCGCTGCCGAGCGTGTGCCCGGCGCGCCGGACGGAACCCTTGCCCCGGCCTTGCGGAGACCTTGCGGAAAGCTTGCGGGGCCCGCCGGAAGAGGCGAGCCGTGGCACGGCGGCGGAGGCGGTCTCCGGCGCAGCCGCGAGGTGCGCCCCGGCGCCGCCCGCGCGAGACACAGAACACATCCCCCGGCGGGGGCTGCGCACACCCCGTGCCATCAGGTACAGAGAAGGCCGGGGCGTGGAGGACCGCGTCCCGCAACGCCGAGGGAACAGAGAAGGCCGGGGCGCGGACGACTGCGTCTCGCAAACGCCGAGGGAACAGAGAAGGCCGGGGCGCGGACGACTGCGTCTCGCAAACGCCGAGGGAACAGAGTGTCGCTTCCCTGACGCCGAGGAGTCGGATGTTCACCAAAGTGCTGGTCGCCAACCGGGGCGAGATCGCGATCCGGGCCTTCCGGGCCGCGTTCGAACTCGGGATCTCCACCGTGGCGGTGTTCCCCCACGAGGATCGCAACTCCCTGCACCGGGCGAAGGCCGACGAGTCGTATCTGATCGGAGAACGCGGGCATCCGGTGCGGGCCTATCTCTCCGTCGACGAGATCATCAGGGCGGCCCGGCTGGCCGGTGCGGACGCCGTCTACCCCGGTTACGGGTTCCTGTCCGAGAACCCCGCGCTGGCGGCCGCCTGCGCCGACGCGGGCATCACCTTCGTCGGGCCGCCCTCGTCCGTCCTCAACCTCACCGGCAACAAGTCGCACGCGGTGGCGGCGGCGCGAGAGGCGGGCGTGCCGGTGCTGGCCTCGTCGGCGCCGTCCCGGGACCTCGGCACACTGCTCGCCGCCGCCGCCGAGGTCGGCTTCCCGCTGTTCGTGAAGGCCGTCGCGGGCGGCGGCGGACGGGGCATGCGGCGCGTCGCCCGGCGCGGCGAGCTGCGGGAGGCCATCGAGGCGGCCGTACGGGAGGCGGAGTCCGCGTTCGGCGACGGCACCGTCTTCCTCGAACGGGCGGTGGTCGACGCCCGCCACATCGAGGTGCAGATCCTCGCCGACGACGAGGGCAATGTCGTCCACCTATACGAGCGGGACTGCTCGGTGCAGCGCCGCCACCAGAAGGTCGTCGAGATCGCCCCGGCACCCAACCTCGACCCGGCCCTGCGCGAGCGGATCTGCGCCGACGCCGTCGCCTTCGCCCGGCACATCGGCTACGTCAACGCCGGCACCGTCGAGTTCCTGGTCGACCAGGAGGGGCGGCACGTCTTCATCGAGATGAACCCGCGCATCCAGGTCGAGCACACCGTCACCGAACAGGTCACCGACCGGGACCTGGTCATCGCGCAAATGCGTATCGCCTCCGGTCTGACCCTGCCCGAACTCGCCCTCACCCAGGACGACATCGAGCTGACCGGCGCGGCCCTCCAGTGCCGTATCACCACCGAGGACCCCGCCAACGGCTTCCGCCCCGACACCGGCCTGATCTCCGCCTACCGCTCCCCGGGCGGCCCCGGCGTCCGGCTCGACGGCGGCACCGTGCACACCGGGGCGCAGGTCAGCGCCCACTTCGACTCCCTGCTGGTGAAACTGAGCTGCCACGGCCACGACTTCCAGAACGCCGCCCGCCGGGCCCGCCGCGCCATCGCCGAGTTCCGTATCCGCGGTGTCGCCACCAACCTGCCGTTCCTCGCCGCCGTGCTCGACGACCCGGACTTCCAGGCCGGGCACATCACCACCGGCTTCATCGACGAGCGGCCCCAACTGCTCAGGGCCAGGCCCTCGGCCGACCGCGGCAGCCGCATCCTGCACCACCTC
Source organism: Streptomyces sp. YIM S03343 (assembly GCF_054729195.1). Lineage (NCBI taxonomy): Bacteria > Bacillati > Actinomycetota > Actinomycetes > Kitasatosporales > Streptomycetaceae > Streptomyces > Streptomyces sp. YIM S03343. Next base: position 1,323,344 of record NZ_JBPUKX010000001.1, on the reverse strand, counting down.
GCCGCGACCACCGTGAACAAGCCGCACGGCCCCCGCCCCCATGTCGTGGAACCCGCGGACAAGCTGCCCCCGGCCGACCTCACCGTGTCCCCGCCGCCCGGCTCCCGCCAGCGCCTGGCCGAACTCGGCCCCGAGGCGTTCGCCGCCGAACTGCGGGCCCGGCGGGCCGTCGCCGTCACCGACACCACCTTCCGCGACGCACACCAGTCGCTGCTCGCCACCCGGGTACGCACCCGCGACCTGCTCGCCGTCGCCCCGTACGTCGCCCGCACCGCGCCCCAGTTGCTGAGCCTGGAGTGCTGGGGCGGCGCCACCTACGACGTCGCCCTGCGCTTCCTCGCCGAGGACCCCTGGGAGCGCCTCGCCCGGCTGCGCGCGGCGGTGCCGAACATCTGCACCCAGATGCTGCTGCGCGGCCGCAACACCGTCGGCTACACGCCCTACCCGACCGAGGTCACCGACGCGTTCGTCGCCGAGGCCGCCGCCACCGGGATGGACATCTTCCGTATCTTCGACGCCCTCAACGACGTCTCCCAGATGCGCCCCGCCATCGACGCCGTCCGCGCCACCGGCACCGCCGTCGCCGAGGTCGCCCTCTGCTACACCGGCGACCTGTCCGACCCGGCGGAACCGCTGTACACCCTCGACTACTATCTGCGGCTCGCCGAGCAGATCGTCGAGGCCGGAGCCCACATCCTGGCCGTCAAGGACATGGCGGGACTGCTGCGCCCGCCCGCCGCCCGCACCCTGGTCGCCGCCCTGCGCGAGCGCTTCGACCTGCCCGTCCACCTCCACACCCACGACACCGCGGGCGGCCAGCTCGCCACCCTGATCGCCGCGATCGACGCCGGGGTGGACGCCGTCGACGCCGCCGTCGCCTCCATGGCCGGCACCACCAGCCAGCCCTCGCTGTCCGCGCTGGTCGCCGCCACCGACCACACCGAGCGGGCGACCGGGCTGTCGCTGGACGCCGTCGGCGACCTGGAACCGTACTGGGAGGCCGTCCGCAAGGTGTACCGGCCCTTCGAGTCGGCCCTCGCCTCGCCCACCGGCCGTGTCTACCACCACGAGATCCCCGGCGGCCAGCTCTCCAACCTCCGCCAGCAGGCCATCGCCCTCGGCCTCGGCGACCGCTTCGAGCTCATCGAGGACTGCTACGCCGCCGCCGACCGTATGCTCGGCCGGCTGGTGAAGGTCACCCCGTCCTCCAAGGTCGTCGGCGACCTCGCCCTGCACCTGGTCGGCGCGGGCGTCGAGGCGTCCGCCTTCGAGTCGGACCCCGCCAAGTTCGACCTGCCGGACTCGGTGATCGGCTTCCTGCGCGGCGAACTCGGCGACCCACCCGGCGGCTGGCCCGAGCCGTTCCGCACCCGCGCCCTGGAGGGCCGCCCCGCCGCGGCGCCCGCGCCCGCGCTGACCGAGGAGGACCGCCGAGGGCTCGCCGAGAACACCCGCGCCACCCTCAACCGGCTGCTGTTCCCCGGCCCGACGAAGGCGTTCGACACCCACCGCGAGACCTACGGCGACACCTCGGTGCTCACCACCAAGGACTTCTTCTACGGCCTCGAACCCGAGACCGAGCACACCGTGACCCTCGGCCAGGGCGTGACGCTGCTGATCCATCTGGAGGCGATCTCCGAGCCGGACGAGCGCGGCTACCGCACCGTGCTGGCCAGCCTCAACGGGCAGCTCCGGCCCGTCTCGGTGCGCGACACCTCCGTCGCCTCCGAGGTCAAGGCCGCCGAGAAGGCGGACCGCGGCGACGAGCGGCAGATCGCCGCGCCGTTCGCCGGGGTCGTCACCCTCCAGGTGGCGGAGGGGGCCAAGGTGTCGGCGGGGCAGACCGTCGCCACCATCGAGGCCATGAAGATGGAGGCCGCCATCACCACCCCGCGCGCCGGGACCGTCGTCCGTCTCGCCATCGGCGCCGTGCAGCAGGTCGAGGGCGGCGACCTGCTGCTGAAGATCGAGTAGTCGCCCCCGACAGGGGTGCCCCCGGCAGCGACGCCTCCGGCAGCGATGCCCGGGACAGCGGCGGCCCCGGCGCGCGGTTCAGGACACCAGTCCCACGTGCGCCAGGGCCTGCCGCAGCAGCACACTGTGCCCGCCCGGCATCTCGCTCAGCACTCCGGGCGACAGCGCGTCCTGCGGGGTGAACCAGACCAGGTCCAGCGCGTCCTGCCGGGGCCGGCAGTCACCGGCCACCGGCACGATGTACGCCAGCGACACCGCGTGCTGGCGCGGGTCGTGGTACGGCGTGACACCCATGGTCGGGAAGTACTCCGCGACGGTGAACGGCTGGAGCGCGGCCGGCACCTGGGGGAGTGCCACCGGGCCGAGATCCTTCTCCAGATGACGCAGGAGTGCGTCACGGAGCCGTTCGTGGTGCAGGACGCGGCCGGAGACCAGGGTCCGGCTGACCGTGCCGTCCGGGCCGATGCGCAGCAGCAGTCCGATGCTGGTGACCTCGCCGCTGCCGTCGACCCGCACGGGCACGGCCTCGACGTACAGGATCGGCATCCGGGCGCGAGCCAGTTCCAGCTCGTCGTCACTGAGCCAGCCGGGCGTGGTTTCCGTCATGTCAGACATCGTTGGATCATACTTTCAGGAGATGGCGGAAAGGCGGTCCTGCGACGCCGGACACACGTCCCGGCCGGGGCGTCAGGGTTTCACCGCCACGGCGCCGAGCTGAGGCACCGCGACGGCGTCCGCCCCGGCGCGCCACTGCGAGCACGGCACCAGGCCCGGTTCCAGCAGGTCGAGACCGGCCAGGAACGCGGTGATCTCGGCGTGGCTGCGGGCGGTGATCGGCGGGGTGGCGTTCTCGTTCCAGAATGCCATCGCGGGCACATTGCCCTCGCCGCCGTACTCGGCGTCGAAGGTGGGGTGGGTCAGCACCAGATGGCTGCCGGACGGCACCGCCGCCATGATCCTGCCCACGATGTCCCGCGCCTCCTCCGTGTCCAGCACGAAGTTCAGGATGCCCAGCATCATCACGGCGACCGGCCGGTCGAGGTCCAGGGTCTTCGCGGCCTGCTCGACGATCGCGCCGGGGTCGTGCACATCGGCGTCGATGTAGTCGGTGAGGCCCTCGGGCGTGCTGGTCAGCAGGGAACGGGCGTGCGTGAGGACGATCGGGTCGTTGTCGACGTAGACGATCCGTGCGTCGGGAGCGATCCACTGGGCGATCTCGTGGGTGTTGTCCACGGTCGGCAGTCCGGTGCCGACGTCCAGGAACTGCCGCACCCCGCGCTCGTCCGCAAGGAACGTCACCGCCCGGCCCAGGAAGTCGCGGTCGGCGCGGGCCACGTCCCGGATCACCGGGAACATCGTCTCCACCTGCTCGCCGACCGCCTGGTCGACCTCGTAGTGGTCCTTGCCGCCGATCCAGTAGTTCCACACGCGTGCGTTGTGCGCCACTGCGGTGTTCAGCCTCGGTGATCCGCCCGTCGGGGGGTGAGTGTTCGTCACATCGTCGCCCTTCGTCGTAACTGCGGCCCGTCCCGGCCTCATTGTGCACAACGATGATCAGCTCTGTCCGGTGAACGGCCACGGCCGACTGCGGCGGCCGGGTCGGCAGGGGAGGCGGACCGCGGCGGCAGAGGCCGTGAGGGGACGGTGCGGGGGCGGCGAGGGGGCGGGACATGCGGACACATACGGGAGAATGGTGTGCGCAACCGTCCCCTACCGGAAGCAGGACATGCCCTACTCCCTCGCGCCCGGCCCGGTCACGTCCGCCGCCATCGCCGCCCCCGAGACCCCCGAGGAACCCGCCGACATACGGCTGATCGTGACCGACATGGACGGCACGCTCCTGGACGACGACAAGCGGATCCCGCCCGGCCTGTGGGACACGCTCGCCCTGCTGCGTGAGCGGGGCGTCCTGTTCAGCCCGGCGAGCGGCCGTCAGTACGCGACGCTGGCACACCAGTTCGCCGAGGTCGCGGAAGGTATGGCGTTCATCGCCGAGAACGGCACCTATGTGGTGCGCGACGGGGTAGAGCTCCACTCGGACCCGCTCGACCCCGATGTCGTCGCCCGGATCGTGCGGACCGTACGGCGGCTGGTGGCCGACGGGGCCGACGTGGGCACCGTCGTCTGCGGCAAGCGGGCCGCGTACGTCGAGCGCACCGACGAACCGTTCCTCGCCCAGGTGGTGCCCTACTACGCCGAGCACCGCATCGTCGATGACGTCTCCGCCGTCGACGACGACGTCATCAAGGTCGCGCTCTACGACTTCGGTTCCGCCGAGCACGGCACTGCCCCGGCCATCGCCGATCTCACCGTGACCCACCAGGTGGTCGTCTCGGGCGAGCACTGGGTGGACGTGATGAACAGGACCGCCAACAAGGGCAGCGCCCTGCGCGGCCTCCAGCGGGAGCTGGGGATCACGCCCGCGCAGACCATGGTGTTCGGCGACTACCTGAACGATCTGGAGATGCTGGACGCGGCCGACTGGTCGTTCGCCATGGCCAACGCCCACCCGGCGGTGATCGGCCGCGCCCGCCACCTCGCTCCCGCCAACAGCGACAACGGTGTCCTGCGCACCATCGCCAGGCTGCTGCACCTGCCGCAGCCGGACGGCTGCTGAGCCGCCGTACGCTCGGCCGAGCACCGCGTCGCGGAAAGACGCTCAGCCGAGCACCGCGTCGAGTAAGGATCCTCAGCCGAGCACCCCGTCGAGGAAAGTGGTCAGCGCCGCCAACACCTCGGCGCGGTTGGTCTCGTGGAACACCTCGTGCCGTGCGCCCGGGAAGATCCGCTCGGTGAGCGCGCCGCCGCCGAGACGCCGCACCCCTGGTCGGCTGCCGGTGAGCGGCACCAGGCGGTCGCTGCTGCCGTGCAGCCACAGCACCGGCAGACCGCCGAGACCACCGGCCCGCTCGACGGTCCGAAGGGTGCGGGCGAACGCCTCCACGGTGGGCCGCTTCATGCCCTGGTGCCACACCAGCGGATCGGCCGCGTAGGCGGCGCCCACCGCCGGGTCCCGGGAGAGCGCGGACGGGCTGACCGGGGTGTCCGGGATCTCGTCGAGGGCGAGCAGTCGGCCCGGCAGCGCCCAGTCGCCGATCACCGGCCCGGACAGCACCAGCGCGGCCAGTCCGGCGCCGTACCGCTGGGCGTAGCGGGCGGCGATCAGTCCGCCCATGGAGTGGCCGACCAGGACGAGCGGCGGGTCCGGATGGGCGGCGCGGACCAGCGCGGCCACGGTGTGCAGATCGGTGACCACGTCCTCGAAGTCCGGCACGAGCGCCCGCTCGCCCGCCGATCTTCCGTGGCCCATGTGGTCCGGCGCGAACACGGCCGCCCCGTGTGCCACCAGCACCCCGGCCGGTTCGTCGTAGCGCCCGGCGTGCTCGCCGTAGCCGTGGGCGAGGAGGACGAGAAACCGCGGCCGGTCGTTCGGCCACTCCCGTACGACGATCCTGCCGCGCGTGCCGGACAGGACGTGCTGGCGGACCTCGCGGACCTCGCGGACCTCGCGGACCTTGCGGACTTCGCTGATGTCGCGGCCGTCGGCCATGGCTGGTCCGCCCTTCCTCCGCCGTGTCGGGCCCGGGTCGTTGCGGTTCGCCGGGATCTTCCCAGAGTGCCCGGTGCCGGTCTATAGTCCGGAACCAGCAACAAAACTAGCAGTGCTAATTAAATGCTCATGGTGCCCGACGTCCCGGTCAGGAGAAGTCCACGTGCGTCCCGTCCACTTCGCCGCCGCCCGCCGCACCCCCATCGGCAAGCTGCGCGGGGCCCTGTCCGCCGTAAGGCCCGACGACCTCGCCGCGAGCGTGATCCGCGCCCTGGTGGCCGACGTGCCCGCCCTCGATCCCGCCAGGATCGACGACGTCTACTGGGGCGCCGCCAACCAGTCCGGCGAGGACAACCGCAACGTCGCCCGGATGGCCGTGCTGCTCGCCGGACTGCCCGAGTCGGTGCCCGGAGGCACCGTCAACCGACTGTGCGCCTCCGGCATGGAGGCCGTCACCGGCGCCGCCCGCGCCATCGCCTCGGGCGAGGCCGACATCGTGCTCGCGGGCGGCTCCGAGTCGATGAGCCGCGCCCCCTTCGTGCTGCCCCGCCCCGACGAGGCGCTGCCGCACCGGATCGAGACCGCCGACACCCGCCTCGGCTGGCGGCTGGTCAACCCGGCGATGAAGGACCTGCACGGACTGCTCTCGATGGGCGAGACCGCCGAGGAGGTCGCCGAGCGCCACGGCATCCCGCGCGAGCGACAGGACGAGTTCGCGCTGCGCAGCCACCGGGGCGCCGCCGACGCCCGGAAGAACGGCCACTTCGACAGCGAACTGCTGCCCGTCCAGCGGCCCGACGGTGTGGTCGTGGACACCGACGAGTGCGTCCGCGAGGACACCTCGCTGGAGAAACTAGCCCGCCTCAAGCCGGTCTTCCGGCAGGGCGGCACGGTCACCGCGGGCAACGCGTCCCCGATGAACGACGGCGCGGCCGGACTGCTGCTGGTCAGCGAGGAGGCACTCGACGAACTGGGGCTGGAGTCCCTCGGCCGCTATGCCGCAGGGGCCTCGGCGGGCGTCCACCCCGATGTCATGGGTCTCGGGCCCGTGCCCGCCACCCGCAAGGCGCTGGCCCGCACCGGCTGGAGCATCGGCGACATCGAGGAGGCCGAGTTCAACGAGGCGTTCGCCGCCCAGGCCCTCGCCTGTGTCGACCAGCTCGGCATCGACCCCGAGCTGGTCAACCCCAGTGGCGGCGCCATCGCCCTCGGCCATCCGCTGGGCTGCTCGGGCGCCCGCATCCTCACCACCCTGCTGCACCGGATGCGCCGTACCGGCGCGGGGCGCGGTCTCGCCACCATGTGCGTGGGCGTTGGGCAGGGCAGCGCGGTGCTGGTGGAGCGCGGCTGAGCGGACCGCACCGGCGGCCGGTGCGGTGACCTGCGCCGGTGGCCGGGTGGCCGGGTGGCCGGGTGGCCGGGCGGCCGGCGGCCGGTGGCCGGTGGACATGGGCGACCCCGCACCGGTGGCCGGGCGGTCGGCACGGCCGTCGGCGGGGCAGTCATCTGGCGAGACGCGCCTTACGTCGGCCGATCGGTGCGCATACGATCAGTCTCCGCATGAACACGACGACTCTCTGGCACATCACCGGCTGGCAGTTCGCGGCGCTCGCCCTCGCCGCGCTCCTCGTCGGCTTCTCCAAGACCGCGGTGAGCGGCGCCAACACCATCAGCCTCGCGATCTTCGCGGCCGTACTGCCCGCCCGCGCCTCCACCGGGGTGCTGCTCCCGCTGCTGATCTGCGGCGATGTGCTGGCCGTCGCCACCTACCGGCGGCACGCCCACTGGCCCACCCTCTGGCGGCTGTTCCCGGCGGTCGCGGCCGGAGTGGTGGCCGGGACGCTGTTCCTGCTGTGGGCCGACGACGGCGTCGTACGCACCTCGATCGGCGCGATCCTGCTGCTGATGGCGGCCGTCACGGTATGGCGGCGCCGCACCGCCGAACGGGAACCGGAGCCCGACGAGGTCACCGGCGGCGCGGGCCGCGTCAAGGCACGCTCCTACGGCGTCCTCGGCGGCTTCACCACCATGGTCGCCAACGCCGGCGGACCGGTGATGTCGATGTATCTCCTCTCAGCGGGCTTCCGCAAACTCGGCTTCCTCGGCACCTCGGCGTTCTTCTTCCTCATCGTCAACGTCTCGAAGGTGCCGTTCAGCGCGGGGCTCGGCCTGATCGACGGCCACTCACTGCTCCTCGACGCCGCCCTCGCGGTGTTCGTGGTGCCGGGGGCGCTGCTCGGCAAGTGGGCCGTGGGCCGCATCAACCAGCGGCTCTTCGAACAACTGGTGATCGCGGCGACCGTGGTGGGCGGCCTGCAACTGCTGCTGCGCTGACAGCGGCCGTACATCGTCCTGTGGGCCTCGTCGCCGTAGGCTCGACGGCATGTCCCCGCACGTCCTCGTCCTCGGCGGTACCACCGAGGCGCGCGAACTCGTCGCCGGTCTGGCCGACCGGCCCGGAGTCCGGGTGACCACCTCGCTCGCGGGCCGGGTGGCACGGCCCGGCGTGCCCGCTGGGGACCTGCGCATCGGCGGCTTCGGCGGGGCGGAGGGCCTCGCCGCCTGGCTGCGCGAGCGGCATGTGGCGGCGGTCGTCGACGCCACCCATCCCTTCGCCGCGGCCATCACCGAGAACGCCGCCTGCGCCACTGCGGCCACCGGAGTGCCCCTGGTGGTGCTGCGCCGCCCCGGCTGGCAGCGGGGCCTAGGCGACCGCTGGCACTGTGCCGACTCCCTCCCCGACGCCGCGGACCTCCTCCCGCGCCTCGCAGCCCGCAGGGTCTTCCTCACCACCGGTCGGCTCGGCCTCGCCGCCTTCGCCCATCTCACCGACCAGCACTTCGTCGTACGCTCCGTGGAACCCCCCGAGCCGCCCCTGCCCCCGGACCTCACCCTGGTGCTCGCCCGTGGCCCCTTCACCGTCCCCGGCGAGACCTCGCTGCTGCGCGCGCACCGCATCGACACGGTGGTCACCAAGGACAGCGGCGGAACGGCGACGGCCGCGAAACTCACGGCTGCCCGGGGCCTCGGCCTGCCCGTCGTGATGGTGCGCAGACCGCCGCTCCCGGAAGGCGTCACCGCCGTACCGGACGTGGCGGCGGCAACGGCCGCACTGCACCGGCTGGGCATCGGCCCGCAGTGAACGCCCCGCAGCGAACGCCTCGTCGTGGTCGGTCAGCCGCGAACCGTCAGCGGCGAACTGCCAGTCGCAAACGATCACTCGACGTCTCCCGAACGCCCCTCCGCACCCGGCCCGTCCCCGCGCCTGCGCAGCAGATAGGTGTCCATGATCCACCCCTTCCGCTCCCGCGCCTCCGCCCGCAGCCGCTCGATGCGCGGACCGGCCTCGGCGATCGGACCGGAGACCAGCAGTTCGTCCGGGGTGCCTATGTACGCGCCCCAGTAGATGTCCATGTCCTCACCGGCATAACGCGCGAACGCCTGATGGGCGTCCAGCATCACCACCACGTCGTCCACCCCCTCCGGGAACCCCTCGGCCAGCCGCCGCCCGGTGGTGATCTGCACAGGCCGGCCCACCCGGTTCAGCCCCGTCCGATGCCGGGCGACCAGCGCGGAGACACTGCTGATACCCGGCACGACGTCGTACTCGAACGCGACCCGCCCCCGCTCCAGCACCTCCTCCAGCACCGCGAGCGTGCTGTCGTACAGCGCGGGATCGCCCCACACCAGGAACGCGCCGCACTCGTCGGTGCCCAGCTCTTGCGTCATCAGCCGCTCGTAGACATCGGCGCGTGCCCGGCGCCAGTCCCCGACCGCCGGAGAGTACGCGGCCCCGTCCGCGCGGCGGTCCCGCTCCGGGTCACGGGCCTCGACCAGCCGGTACGACCCCGGCGCCACATGCATGTCCAGCAGGTCACGGCGCAGCCGCGTCAGATCGGACTTCACCTCGCCCTTGTCCAGGACGAAGAACACGTCCGTGCCGCGCAGCGCCCTGACCGCCTGGAGGGTCAGCTGCTCCGGGTCGCCCGCGCCGATACCGATGACATGAATCTTTCGCACGCCCCCGAGTCTGACGCACGCCACTGACAACCTCCCCACCGCACCCGTCAGCCGCCCCCGCGCCCTGGGGCGTGTCTGACCATTCCCGCCGGGCGCGCGACGCCTGGCACGGCACCTCGCCGCGTTGTCGGATCACCCGAGTACGTCCAGTACGCGGGCGATCCTCCGCCTTGCGATGCACCGCACCAGACGCCGCGCGCTGATCCGACGCGAATTGTCAGACACGCCCCAGCCGAGGAGCACACCGCACCGCGTCCACGACCTCCCCCCGCTCCACCCGCTCCGCCAGCGCCCCCGCCCACCCCACCAGCCCGGCCAGATCCATCCCGTACGGCCGCTCCCGCCCGCTCACCGCGGCCCACTCCGCCACCCCGCCCGCCCCGCGCCGCAGCAGCCGGGCCCCGCCGGTGCGGTTGCCGCGCGCGGCATGGGTGAGCCCCACCGCAAGCTGAGCGAGGGCCCGCCACAGCTCCCGCTCGTCGTCGGGACCGGACTTCCAGGCGTCCTCGAACACCTCGTGGGCGTGGAACGGCCGCCCCCGCTCCAGCAGTTCCTGCGCCTCGGCGACCGTCTGCGCCGGGCTGCGCACCACGCCCTCGGGCTGCCGATCCACCCCCTGTGCGCCGTACGGCAGCGGCCGCCCCAGCCCGTCCCTCGGCCGGGCACTGCGCGCCCGCCCCTCACCGTCCCGGTCCCGCCCGCCTGAGATCACACCACCCATACCCCGATTGTCCCGCCCGGACCGTCACATCCGCCGCCCGGCCACCGTCCACCGTCCACCGGCCATCGGCTGCGCTGCGCGGTCGTCGGCTGCACCGCCCAGCGACCGGCCGCGGTGCCCAGCCGGGCGTACGGTAAAGTACTGATCGCGCGCTTTCGCGGATCACCACGGGCCGCGCACCGGGACGTGGCGCAGCTTGGTAGCGCACTTGACTGGGGGTCAAGGGGTCGCAGGTTCAAATCCTGTCGTCCCGACTGGAGACGGTCGCAGGGCAGGGCCGGTTTCGGAGGTGTCCGAAACCGGCCCTTGATCATTTTTGGGGACCAGTTGGGGACCGGCGCCCTTGACCGGGGTCAGCGGGTCACGACGATCGGGTTCGGCCCCGAGCGAGGTGCGCGGAGCACGCTGAGGTGTGCGGAGAGCGCCGCCCCGGCGGCCGTCCACTAGGTGGTGTCGATGTCCCCGACACGGCAGCCCGAGACCTCGCCGATCCGTGCGGCGGTGCACGCGGCGAAGATGACCACGAACGCGGTGACCCAGGCAGGCCGTTCAGCGCGCAGTCGTTCCCGGTGGGGCCGCCACAGGCGCGTCCAGGGGCCTTCGAAAGTTTCGAACCTCGCGCCCGCGCTTGCGTTACGCCCCTTTCTCTTCTCGTTCCATCGCTCGCAACGGTTCGCGTGAGAGGTCGCTTGACCAGCAAAGACATACTCGCCAAGACCTCTCCGGGTTAAGGGAATGTTTCCGAAAGATTATCGAAAGTGTTGACAGGGTCATGGCGTTCTATGAAAACTGTGGCCACCGAGCGACAGGAGACCGCCGTTCCCTTCGCGTCAGGTGACCGGAGACGGCGATCGGTCGTTGCGGCACGACGACGGGTGACCCCCGCCGTGTTCCATGCCAAGGCCGCGGGCAGCAGAAGCCGCCCGGCCCCACCAGCCTTCATCGGGAGGACGCATGAAGCAGGACGGCAGCCGGCAGGACCAGATCCGGCAGAACCCAGCTCCTTCCAGCGGCCCGAGCCGACGAGGCTTCCTCGCCGGCGCAGGCACCGTCGCGCTCGCCACCGCGTCCGGGCTGCTGCTGCCCGGCACGGCCCACGCCGCCACCACCATCACCACCAACCAGACCGGCTACGACGGCATGTACTACTCGTTCTGGACCGACGGCGGCGGCTCCGTCTCCATGACGCTCAACGGCGGCGGCAGCTACAGCACCCGGTGGACCAACTGCGGCAACTTCGTCGCCGGTAAGGGCTGGAACACCGGCGGGCGCAGGACGGTCCGCTACACCGGCTACTTCAACCCGTCAGGCAACGGCTACGGCTGCCTCTACGGCTGGACGTCGAACCCGCTGGTGGAGTACTACATCGTGGACAACTGGGGCAGCTACCGGCCCACCGGCGAGTACAGGGGCACCGTCTCCAGCGACGGCGGCACGTACGACATCTACAAGACGACGCGGTACAACGCCCCCTCCGTCGAGGGCACCCGCACCTTCGACCAGTACTGGAGCGTCCGGCAGTCGAAGGTGACCAGCGGCTCGGGCACCATCACCACCGGCAACCACTTCGACGCCTGGGCGCGCGCGGGCATGAACTTGGGCCAGTTCAAGTACTACATGATCATGGCCACCGAGGGCTACCAGAGCAGCGGAAGCTCGAACATCTCGGTCAGCGGCTGACCTCTGTCCGACGGACAACCGGCTGCGGGCTCCGTCCTCGTGGCGGGTCCCGCAGCTGTGGCGAACTCGCCACCGCGAGATGGGCCGACCGGTTCGACAACCGGCGCCTCTACACAGCGATCGGCGGTGCGCGACCTGGCGCTCACCCCGGTAGAGCGCCGGGGGAGTGGCCGGTCGCGGGCAGGAGGTGACGGCGCAACATTTCGTCGCGCAGTGCGGCGGAGCGCACCGCGCCGTCAGCTGCTCCGTGAACGTCACGCGAGGCTGTGACGGGGAGGGCCTGCACTCGTCAGGGCGACGCTCCACTGCCCGGCCTTCCGGGAGACCGTGACCAGGCCCCGGTTCTGCAGTGCCTGACAGGTGGTCTTGCAGGAGCTGCGCCGGGTGGTTCGAAGCAATTCGCTCGAACAAGGGCGACCCACCCACTGCAGTGCTGTCACAGCGCAGCCCGGCCAACTGCCGCCCGGTATCGCTCACACAGTAGTTCTAGCGATGTATCAGCTGTGTCCGCCCATCACGATCTTCCACACTCGGGTCGCCACCTGGAGGTTCAGTCGGTCCTCGACGTTCGCGAGGTCGTTGCCGCTGATGTCGCGGATGCGCTGGAGCCGGTAGCGTAGCGTGCTGCGGTGGATCGCGAGGGATTCGGCGGTCTCGTCGTAGTTGCCGCCGCAGTCGAAGTACCGGGACAGGGTCTCCACCATGGCCGCGTGGTGCTGAGAGTCGTAATCGATGAGCTGCCCGAGCCACTCGTGGACGAACGTCTGCAGTTCCCGGTAATCGTTGCCAGGTCCCAGGATGCGGTAGAGGCCAAGCTCGTCGAAGAACGTCGTGCCGTAGCGCTCGCGGGAGTGGCGGCGCACTTCCAGGGCACGCTGCGCCTCCTGGTAGCGGTGGGGGATGTCGTCCGGGGAGTCGGAAGGGGCGCTCACCCCGATCGTCCCGGACCGTGTCCCGGTCGCCCGGGCGAGCGCCTCGTACAGCGCGCGGGCGTGCGGCCTGTCGTCGGCGACCAGGACCACGTGGTCGGAACGTCGGGTCAGCAGCGAGCGCATGCCCACGGCAGAGGCCGCCCGGCCCACGGTCTGCGCGAAGGAATCGTCCGCAGTCCGGTCCGACCACTGCACCACGACGACGTAGTGACTGCGGTGCAGGTCGTGTCCGACTGCCTCGGACCGGGCGTAGGCGCTCGCCTCGTCCGTCCCTGCCAGGAGGTCGTCGACCAGCTCGCGGTGCAGCCTCAGTTCCACTTCGGCCAGATTGCGCAGGTGCTCCAGCTCCAGGGCGAGCGACGTGGCGGCGTATTCCAGCGAGAGCACGGTGTGCCCGTCGGCCTCGTTCCGGGCGTCGACCAGGGCCAGCACGCCCAGGATCTCGCCGTGCGGGCGGACCAGGGTGATCAGCCGGTCCTTTATCCGCACCGGCCCGACCTCCCGGGCGACGGCGTGCAGCATTTCCTCCTGGCGCACGGGGTCCGGTTCCGGATAGGGGTCGGGGCGGCTGGGGCCGGTCCAGGACCTCAGCCGACCGAAGCGGTCCTCGACCAGCGTGGGGAGTCCAGTGAGTCCGTGCAGTGCGCGGGTGATGGCTTCCTCGCCGCCGCCCGAGGCAGCGACATCGGCCATGAGCGCGTGAACGGCCCGCTGGTACCCCAGCTCAGCCGCGACGGAGATCAGCTGCCGCACGCGGTGGCGTGATGACGAAGATCATCGAGCGGAACACCACCATCCCCGTCCGCCGCACCGAAACCTTCTCCACCGCCGAGGACAACCAGCCCGCCGTCGACATCGTCGTCCTCCAGGGCGAGCGCGAACGGGCCGCCGACAACCGGGTGCTCGGCCGGTTCCAGCTCACCGACATCCGCCCAGCGCCGCGGGGCGAACCGCAGATCGAGGTCACCTTCGACATCGACGCCAACGGCATCCTCAACGTCAAGGCACGTGACCGGGACACCGGCAAGGAACAGGGCATCACCATCAGCGAGAGCTCCAACCTGGACCGCGGTGAGGTCGAACGCATGGTCCAGGAGGCCGAGCGCAACCGGGGCCAGGACCAGGCACTCCGCGAGGCCGTCGACGCCCGCAACGAGCTCGACGCCGTCGCCTACCAGGTCGAGAAGCGCCTCGCCGAACTGGGCGACGCAGCGCCCGCGCACGAGAAGGCACGCGCCGAGATGCTCGTGTCCGACGCCCGGGCGGCGGTCACGGACGAGGCGGGTGTGGAGCGCGTGCGGCCCCTGACCTCCGAACTCCAGCAGGTGCTCGCCGGGCTGGCGGCCCATCAGGGTGCCGCTACCACAGGCGGTCCCGGCCAGGACACGACCGGGGGCGGCGCGACCGGTGGCTCGAGCGGCGGTGGCGACGACGACGTCATCGATGCCGAGTTCGACAAGGAGTGAGGCGCGCCATGCCCAGCCGCCCCCAGGAACCCGACCGGGCCGCGTCGGAGCCGGTCGAACCGGTCCCGGAAGGCGCCGTACGCCCTCCTCGTGGGGATTTGCCGCAACCGGGCCCGCCGCCCCGGCCGGAAGCGGCGAACGACGAACCGGGACCCGACGCCGCCGGCCCCACGCCTGCCGAGGACGAGTACACGACCGCGATCCAGGAACTGGAGGACCGCTGGCGGCGCGCGCTCGCCGACCTCGACAACCTTCGCAAGCGCCACGCCAGGGAACTGGAGCGGGAGCGGACGGTCGCGCGTTCCCGCACGGCGGCCGCCTTCCTGCCCGTCCTGGACAACCTCGAGCTCGCCCTGACCCATGCCGGCGCCGATCCGGGTGCGATCGTGGAGGGCGTCCGGGCGGTCCGCGACCAGGCGGTGAACGTCCTCGAACTGCTCGGCTACCCGCGGCACGCGGAGACCGGCGTCGCCTTCGACCCGGCCCGGCACGAGGTGGTCGGCGTCGTCCAGGACCCCGACGCCCCACCGGGAACCGTCGTCGAGGTGCTGCGCCCCGGCTACGGGGACGGCGAACGGCAGCTCAGGCCCGCCGCCGTGACGGTCGCGAAGCGGGAGTGACCGGTCATGGCACGGAACTTCTACGAGGTGCTGGGCGTGTCGCGGACCGCGAGCCAGGACGAGATCCAGCAGGCATATCGCAAGCTCGCCCGCAAGTACCACCCCGACGTCAACAAGGACCCGCAGGCAGAGGAACGCTTCAAGGACCTCAACGAGGCATACAGCGTCCTGTCGGACCCGAAGACCCGGGCCCGTTACGACCGCTTCGGCGAGGACTTCCGCAAGATCCCCGAAGACTTCGACGAACGGGTCGCGGCCGGAGCGGGCGGCGGCTTCCGCGCTCGGAGGACCGCGGGCCCGGGCGGCCCCCGTGTCCGGTACACCACCGGCTTCGGCGACGACTTCGGAGCGGAGGGCATCGACATCGAGGACCTGCTCGACTCCATGTTCGGAGCCGGCGCCGCCCGAGGCGGCGTCCCCGGAGCGGACCAGGAGGCCGAACTGCCGCTCACCGTCGAGGAGGCGTACCGAGGCGGCCGTCGCACCGTCACGCTCACCGGTCCCACGGGGCAGCCGCGGCGGTACGAGGTCGACGTGCCACCGGGTGTCACCGACGGGCAGCGCATCCGGCTGTCGGGCGAGGGCGGCCGGGGCAGTGGTGACGCCCCCGCGGGCGACCTGTACCTGCGGGTACGTATCCAGCCCCACCCCCGGTTCCGGCTGGACGGCCGCGACGTACACGTACAGGTCCCGGTCGCCCCCTGGGAAGCGGCCCTGGGCGCCACCGTGCCGGTGCCCACCCCCGGCGGCGGCACGGCCAAGGTCACGGTGCCGGCGGGCTCGTCCAGCGGCCGGCGGCTGCGACTGCGCGGCGAGGGGATGCCGAACCCGCGAGGCGCGAACGGCGACCTGTACGCCGAACTCCGCGTCATGGTGCCGCCCGCCCTCGGCGACCGGGAGCGCGAACTGTTCGAGGAACTCGCCGCCACTTCCTCGTTCGACCCCAGGAGGACGCGATGAACGACCGACCCGCGGGAGCTGGAGGCATCGGCCGGGCCGGCGTGGGCGCCCGTCCGGTACGAACGGGTGCCGACATCACCGCCTCGGCGGCTGTCCGGTTCGCGCTCATGCCCGTCCCCAGGCTCTCGCTGGACGCCGTGGCCCGTCGCTCGGGCCTCCACCCCGATCTGATCCGCCGGTTCGTCGCCCTCGGCCTGGTCGACGCCGAACGCGACTCCGCGGGGCGACTGGTGTTCGACCCCACGGCCCCGGCGGTTCTCGCCCGTATCCAGCGGCTGCGCACCGGACTCTGCCTCAACTACGCATCCATCGGCCTGGTGCTCGACCTGCTCGACCGCATCAGCCTGCTCGAAGCCGCCCTGCGCGGCCGCGGCACGAGGAGTGAAACACCCCCATGGACATGAACCGTCTCACCCAGAAGTCCCAGGAAGCCCTCCAGGAGGCCCAGAGCGCGGCCGTCGGCATGGGGCAGACCGAGGTCGACGGGGAACACCTGCTGTTCGCGCTTCTCGATCAGGAGGACGGTCTCATCCCACGGTTGCTGCAACAGGCCGGCACCGAGCCGAAGGAGCTGCGCGCTGCCGTGCGCGAGGAACTCTCCCGCCGCCCGAAGGTCACCGGTCCCGGCGCGGCACCCGGCCAGGTCTTCGTCACTCAGCGCCTCGCCCGCCTGCTCGATGCCGCCGAACGGGAGGCCAAACGCCTCAAGGACGAGTACGTGTCCGTGGAGCACCTCCTGCTCGCCCTGGCCGAGGAGGGCTCTTCAACCGCCGCCGGACGCCTGCTCAAGGAGCACGGCGTGACCCGGGATTCGTTCCTGAGCGCGCTCACCCAGGTCCGCGGCAACCAGCGCGTCACCTCCGCCAACCCCGAAGTGGCCTACGAGGCTCTGGAGAAGTACGGCCGCGATCTCGTCGCCGAGGCCAGGGCCGGCAGGCTCGACCCGGTCATCGGCCGGGACGCCGAGATCCGCCGCGTCACCCAGATCCTCAGCCGCAAGACCAAGAACAACCCCGTCCTCATCGGCGACCCCGGCGTCGGCAAGACCGCCATCGTCGAGGGCCTCGCCCAGCGCATCGTCCGCGGCGACGTCCCCGAGGGCCTGCGCGACAAGACGGTGTTCGCCCTCGACATGGGCTCCCTGGTCGCCGGCGCCAAGTACCGCGGTGAGTTCGAGGAACGCCTCAAGGCCGTGCTCAGCGAGGTCAACGGCGCCCAAGGGCGCATCCTGCTCTTCGTCGACGAACTCCACACCGTCGTCGGCGCGGGCGCCGCCGAAGGGGCCATGGACGCGGGCAACATGCTCAAGCCGATGCTCGCCCGCGGCGAACTCCACATGATCGGCGCCACCACTCTCGACGAGTACCGCAAGCACATCGAGAAGGACGCCGCCCTCGAACGCCGCTTCCAGCAGGTCCTGGTCGACGAGCCCAGCGTGGAGGACACCATCTCCATCCTGCGCGGACTGCGCGAACGCCTCGAGGTCTTCCACGGCGTCAAGATCCAGGACACCGCGCTGGTCTCCGCGGCCACCCTCAGCCACCGCTACATCACCGACCGGTTCCTGCCCGACAAGGCCATCGACCTCGTCGACGAGGCGTGCGCCCGGCTGCGCACCGAGATCGACTCGATGCCCGCCGAACTCGACGAGATCACCCGCCGCGTCACCCGCCTGGAGATCGAGGAGGCGGCCCTGTCCAAGGAGACCGACCCCGCCAGCAAAGCCCGCCTGGAGGAACTGCGCAAGGAACTGGCCGACCTGCGCGGCGAGGCCGACGCCAAACACGCCCAGTGGGAGGCCGAACGGCAGGCCATCCGCCGCGTGCAGGACCTGCGCCAGGAACTGGAGCAGGTCCGCCACGAAGCCGAGGAAGCCGAACGCGCCGACGACCTCAACCGCGCCGCCGAACTCCGCTACGGCCGCCTCCAGGACCTGGAGCGCCGACTGAAGGCCGAGGAGGAGCAACTGGCCGCCAAACAAGGACAGAACCGGCTGCTGCGCGAGGTCGTCACCGAGGAGGAAATCGCTGAGATCGTCGCCGCTTGGACCGGCATCCCCGTCGCCCGTCTCCAGGAGGGCGAACGCGAGAAACTGCTGCGCCTCGACGAAATCCTGCGCGAGCGCGTCATCGGCCAGGACGAGGCCGTCCAGCTCGTCGCCGACGCCATCATCCGCGCCCGCTCCGGCATCCGCGACCCACACCGCCCCATCGGCTCGTTCATCTTCCTCGGCCCCACCGGCGTCGGGAAGACCGAGCTGGCCAAGACCCTCGCCCGGGCCCTGTTCGACTCCGAGGAGAACATGGTCCGCCTCGACATGAGTACCAGGAGCGTCACACCGTCAGCCGGCTCATGGGCGCACCACCCGGATACGTCGGCTACGAGGAAGGCGGCCAGCTCACCGAGGCCGTACGCCGCAAGCCGTACTCGGTCGTGCTGTTCGACGAGATCGAGAAGGCGCACACCGATGTCTTCAACACCCTGCTGCAGATCCTCGACGACGGCCGCATCACCGACGCTCAGGGCCGCACGGTCGACTTCCGCAACACCGTGATCATCATGACGTCCAACATCGGCTCCGAGCACCTCCTCGACGGCGCCACCGCAGAGGGTGAGATCAAGCCCGACGCCCGCGCCCTGGTGATGGGCGAGCTGCGCGGGCACTTCCGCCCGGAGTTCCTCAACCGCGTCGACGACATCGTGCTGTTCAAGCCGCTCGGCGAGCGGCAGATCGAGCGGATCGTGGAGCTGCAGTTCGACGAACTGCGCCGCCGCCTCGCCGAACGCCGCATCACCGTCGAACTCACCGACGCGGCCAGGGAGGTGATCGCCCACCAGGGCTACGACCCGGTCTACGGTGCACGGCCGCTGCGGCGTTACATCTCCCACGAGGTCGAGACACTCGTCGGGCGCGCCCTGCTGCGCGGCGACGTCCAGGACGGCTCGAAAGTCCGCGTCGACGCCGAGCACGGAGAACTGGTGGTCACCTACGACCAGCCCGAGGACGTGAAGGGAGCGAGGGCGGCATGAGCACCGTGCAGGCCACCAACGTCACCTGTCCGCACTGCGGGCGCACCAACCGGGTGCCGGCTGCCGCCGAGGGCCGCCCCAGGTGCGGCAACTGCAAGCAGCCGCTGCCGTGGATGGCTGACGCGGGCGACGACGACTTCACCGAGGTCGTCGAGCAGGCCACCGTGCCCGTCGTCGTGGACCTGTGGGCCACCTGGTGCGGCCCCTGCCGCATGGTGAGCCCCGCGCTGGAGGAAGTCGCCGCCGATCTCGCAGGAACGATCAAGCTGGTCAAGGTCGACGTCGACAAGAACCCGCGCCTGGCGCGGCGGTTCGAGGTCCAGGCGGTACCGACGAAGGTTCCGGTCTCACCCACGTCCAGCCGCAGCGCGACGGCAGTTCCGCCCTCCTTCTCGATGGCGGCGGCCGTCTCCAGCCCTCCTTGTCGGTTGGTGCCGTAGGTCAGGATGACTCCGGTTCCTCGCTTGGCGATCTCGATTGCGGCGCTCTGTCCTATGCCGGAGCTGGCGCCCGTGACGATGGCGACCTTCATGGTGCTGCGCCTCCTGGGTGCGGTCGTGTGTGTGCGTGAGTGGGCCGGCGGCGTCATGCGGCGGAGGCCGGGGGCAGGACTCGGGCGAGCCAGTCGGTGCGGGTCCGGCGGGCCGTGACCGAGATGGGCGCCTGCGGGTACAGCGCGTCGAACCCGTGGAAGCCGCCCGCCCAGATGTGGAGTTCGGCCTGACCGCCGGCCGCCCAGATGCGGGTCGCGTAGTCGGCGTCCTCGTCGCGGAAGACCTCGGCGGAGCCGGTGTCGACATAGGTGGTCGGCAGGCCCGAGAGGTCGTCGGCCACCGCGGGTGAGATGTACGCGGATACCTCGTCCTCGGCGAGTTCGCCGAGGACGCTGCGCCAGCCGAACTCGTTCATCTCGCCGGTCCACACGCCGGGGACGCCGGTGTACTGGCGGCTGGAGGTGCTGGTGTTGCGGTGGTCGAGCATGGGGCAGATCAGCATCTGCGCGGCGATCGCCGGGGTGCCGAGGTCGCGGGTCAGCAGGGTGACGCCGGCGGCGAGGCCGCCGCCCGCGCTGGCCCCCGCGACGACGATCCGGTCGGGGTCGATGCCCAGTTCGGCGGAGTGTTCGGCGACCCAGAGCAGTCCCTGGTAGCAGTCTTCGACCAGGGCGGTGCCGGTGGCCTCAGGTGCGAGCCGGTAGTCCACGGAGACCACGACCGCGCCGAAGGCTTCGAGCCACTCCAGCGGTATGTCGATCTGCGAGAAGCGGTCGCCCATGACCATCCCGCCGCCGTGCATCCAGTAGACGCAGGGTGCGGCGGTGGTGCGATCGGTGTTCGCGGGGCTGAAGACCGACAGAGGGATGGAGGCACCGTCCTTGGCGGGCACGGTGACTTCGCGCCGGTCGACGTGCCGGTGGGCGAGGAGGGACTCAATCGGCGTCGACGGGAGTCGGCGCAGTTGCGCGAGTACTTCTGGACTGAGCTGGGACATGAGAGGCATGTCGGCGAGCAGCTCACGCAGTTCGGGGTCAAGGGCAGGTCGCGCCGCGGTCATGGTGGTGCCTTTCGTGGGGTGGTGGCGGACGGTCGGGCGAGGAGAGAGCCGCTCGGCAGAGACCGAGGCGCAGGACGGACCAGGGGATCGATCGGCGGGTCAGAAGGTGGCCTTTCCGCGTACCGGCACGTAGTCGGTGTACTGGGACTCCTTGGCCAGCAGTCCGTCGATCCGCGCCACGATGGCCTGTGCGGCCTCACCGGCGAAGATCCGGTGGTGGTCCTCTTCGCTGGTCCAGCCCTCGGTGACGTGGACGACGTCGGGGTCGGACGCTGAACGGGAGATCAGGTAGACGATGCAGTGTTCGCTCGCGCCGGGGCTGCCCTCGTGCAGGCCGGCCAGCAGCAGGTCGACCAGACGGTCGCCCATTCCGGGCCTGGCGGTCAGGGTGGCCTGGAAGCCATAGTTGGCGATCACGGATGCCTTCTTCCAGCGGTGGTGGAGTGCGGTGATTCCATTCAATCGGCCTGACCTGCGAAAACGTTAGAACGATGCTCCCTTGTCCTTGCACGATCCTCTCGGTCATGAGAAGTGCGACACGGAGTGGTGCTGCAATGGACGCATGCACCTCGAAGAGCTCCGCACCCTGCTGGCCCGGCACGCCCAGCCCGACTGGACCACTGCCATCGACTGCGTCCTCATCTCGAAGGTCGACCGGGCGGATCCGCCGGCGCCCTCGATGTCCGGCACGGTGTTGGCGGTCATCGCCCAGGGCACCAAACGACTCGCCCTGGGTGAGCGGGTGTACGAGTACGGCCCAGGGCAGTACCTGGTCGCATCCGTCGACCTGCCCGTCACCGGACAGTTCACCCAGGCCGACCCCGAGCAGCCGGCGCTGGGGTTCGGTCTTGTGCTGGAACCGTCCGCCGTCGCCGAATTGCTGCTGCAGGCCGGGCCCGGAGACACTCCTCGCTCCGGCGGAGGCACACCCTCGGGGATCGCCGTCAGCGACGCTTCGGCCCCGTTGCTCGACGCGGTTGTCCGGCTGCTGCGCCTGCTGGACGAGCCCCGCGACCGGGCTGTACTGGCCCCGCTGGTCAAGCGCGAGATCCTGTGGCGCCTGATCACCGGCGAGCAAGGTGCGACGGTTCGCCAGCTCGGCCTGGCCGACAGCAGCCTCAGCCACGTCTCCCGGGCCGTGCGCTGGATCCGCGAGCACTACGCGCAGCCCTTCCGGGTCGAGGACGTGGCGCGGCTGTCCGGCATGAGCGTCTCCGCCTTCTACCGCAACTTCCAGGCGGTGACCGCGATGAGCCCCATCCAGTTCCAGAAGCAGATCCGGCTGCAGGAGGCCCGGCTGCTGCTCGCCACCCACCCGGGCGACGTCACCGGAGTCGGTCACCGCGTCGGTTATGACAACCCGTCACAGTTCAGCCGGGAATACCGCCGCCAGTTCGGCGCGCCCCCCAGTCAGGACGCCGCCCGTTTGCGTCACAGCGTGCGCACCCCCGCAGGTGTCCTTCCCTGAGCCGGCTGGATTGCGGAGGAGAATCGTGCAAAGGGAAGCGAAAATCGTTCTACGGTTTCCCCAGGTCAGGGCGGTTCAATGGGGTCACCCGTTCTCCCGCGGAGCAGGAATTGCCTGTCCGCCCGCGGATCCCACCACATCGCAAGGGTCACAGCATGAGTGAAACAGTGCTTTTCGCCCGTGAGTTCCTGCGCAGCCCGCTCCGGACGGCCTCCCTGAACCCGGAGTTCGGCCCACCTGGTCGGGCGGCTGGTCGCCGCCGTGCCGGAGCGGGCCCGGCCTCTCCGGGATCTACCCGCACACCCGGGCCTGATCCTGTCGGTCTCGGACGGGGTCCGCGTCGCAGGCTCGCCGCCTGATACGCCCGCACGCTCACGCGGCCCGGTGGCGGCTTTCCTCCACTACCTGCTTGTCCAGCGCCGCCCGGACCAACGCGGCAGCCAGCACCGCCGGTTCGGTGTCGCCGGCCAGTTCCAGCAGGCGGTCCGGCCCGGTCGGCAGGCCGAGGCGTTCCGCTCCCGAAAGGGCCTTGCGGTCCAGGTAAGGGGCGATGTCCGGCCAGACTTGCTGGGCCTCGCGCAGGAAGATATCTGCGCCTGCGGGCCCCAGTCCGGGGACGTCCTGCAGCAGGCGCCGCAGCTGGGACACGTCGCCTGCCGCCTCGGCGTGCAGCCGACGGAGGTCTCCGTGCCAATGTTCCGTCAGGAGTTCGGCGCCCTCGCCGAGTTGGGTTGCGGTGCGTTCGTCGTAGCGCCGGTAGCCGCCCCGGCCCAACGCGTCCACCCGTGCCTGCCAGCCGGCGTCCGCCATCCGCTTCGGGTCCTTCAGGCCCGCCGCGGACAGCTCGCGGGCCGCGGCGACGGCGACCGAGGCGCGGATGCGGGCACTGAGCAGCACGGCCAGGACCAGCAGCCGGTACAGCGGCTGCGGGGTGTCCTTCAGTGGGATCCCGGCCTCCTCGGCGTATGTCCGCCCTTGTGCGTCGAGGAGCGCGCGCAGGACGTCCTTCTGGCCGGTCATGGCTTGAGCGGGTCGTGGCCGATGATCATCAGCCGGTGGCGCCGACGGGGCTGCAGGATGGCCGGCACTTGCTGCCCGGTCGGTGTGCCCGCGTGCTCAGGCAGCAGTTCCGTGTCCTCGTCGGCGTCACGGACCCGCGGCCAGGCGGCGAACTCCCTCGAGGCCATGTTCACCACGCGGTGGGAGTCGTCCCACAGCGCATCGCCAAGGGCGTCGCTCATGGGGTGCCCCTCCTCTGCCGACCCGTTCTGTTCTCTCCGGGCGGGTCGCCGTGATTCCTCAGCCGTCGTGCGGGACGTTCTCTGCCTCGAACATCCAGCGCTGCTTCTCCAGGTCGCGGGTGACGCCGATGAGCAGGTCCTGAGTGACGACGTCATGTTTCTCGGTCGCGTCGATCCGCTCGCGCAGCCGCCGGATCGCCGCGTCCAGGTGGTCGACGAGGATCTGCACGACGTCCGAGTCCCGCAGCCAGCCGTCCTTCGGGCCGGGCAGTGCCGGCGCGGAGGCGACCGTCTCGGGCCGGCCGTCCGGCGGCATGCCGAGTGCCGCGGCACGCTCGGCAACCGCGTCGGCGTACGACCGGGCCACCGCGACCACCTCGTCCAGTTGGAGGTGGATGGAGCGGAACCGGGGACCCACGACGGTCCAGTGCGCCTGCTTCCCGATCAAGGAGAGCCCTATGAGATCCACGAGCGAGCTCTGCAAAGCCTCGAATGTGACCTGACGGGCCGCTTCCGGAAGCGGACTCTTCACTACGGTCATGGCGTGCCTCTCCTTGTCACATGGCTGGTCACGCGGTCTGTCAGACGGTTCGGGTGCCCGGAGCGAACCGGTGCAAACTCGCTGTTCATCGGCGTTCTTCTTCCTTATGGGGAACGTGTCGACGGTGCCGTTCGTCTCGGGACTCGGCCTGATCGACGGCCGCTCTCGGCTGTTGACGCCGCACCAACCGTGTTCATCGTGCCCGGTGCCCTCTCTCCCCCCAGCGCATGGGTTGTGAACCGGATTAACCAGCGACTCTTGGGCAAGTGGTGGTCGCGGCGACGGTGGTGTGCGGCCTCCAGCCGCTCCTCTGCTGACCACCTGTCACTTCGTCAGCCCCAGCAGCTCCGGCAGATCCGCGAACGAGTCGATCACATGGTCGGGCGTGCCGCTCGCCGCCCGCAGCGTCTCCGACAGGAATTTGCCGGTCCGCACCAACACGCCGGTCATTCCCGCCTGCTGAGCCGCCAGGACGTCCGATTCCACGTCGTCGCCCACCATCCAGGCGTCGTCCGCGCCCACCCCGAGCCGCCCCAGCGCCGCCGCGAAGAACGCCGGCGACGGCTTCCCGGTCACCTCGGCCTCGACCCGTGAGGCCGCTTCGAGCCCGGTGAGGAAGGCACCCGTGTCCAGTTGCAGCCCGTGGTCGGTGCGCCAGTACAGATTGCGGTGCATCGCCACCAGCCGCGCGCCCCGCTGCACCAGTGCGAACGCCCGGTTCAGCGCCTTGTACCCGAACTCGGGCCCCGCCCCGCCGACGATCACCACGTCGGCGTCCTCGGCGTCCTCGTCGACCAGCGTCACGCCGTCCAGGTCCTCCCGTACGTCCCCGCTGTTCAGCAGCGCACACCGCGCCCCGGGGTACTTCTCGGCGAGGTGCGCCGCGGTGACCGCGGGCGCGGTGAGAATTTCCTCGGCGGTGACCGGGAATCCCGCCTCCTGGAGCGTCGTGGCGATCGACGCGCACGTCCGGGACGTCGTGTTCGTCACGAGGGCGACCCCGAGCCCGGCCTCCCGTACGGCCTGCAGCGCCTCGACCGCGCCCGGGAGCGGCTTCCAGGAGACGGTGAGGACTCCGTCGATGTCGATGAGGACCGCACGCACAGTACCCATGAGGGGACGATAACGGGCCGCCCGGGCACATGCCCGCGGACGGGTCGGTCCCCCTGAGGGTTCTTCCGATCATGCGCGGCCGCCGGCACCGGCGCGTTCCTGCGGGACTTGATCTCGGGGTCGCACCATCCGCCGCGCTCAGGCCACGACCCCGGGAAGATCCCTCCCGGACCCGTTGGCCCGCCCGGCCTCCGACGCCCGCTCCTCGGCCGCGCCGCCCCCGGCGCAGCAGCCGGGCCCCGCCCGTGACGCCCCCCAGGGCCCCATGGTAGGCCGCCCCAAGGCGAGCTGAGCCAGCCCGCGCCACGGAGGCGCATTCGGTCTCGGGTCCGTACTTCCAGGCGTCCTCGAAGACCTCGTGCCCGCAGATCACCCGCGGGACAGCGCACCCGGACGTGACGCAGCTCGGTAGCGCACTTGACTGGGGGCAAGAGGCCCCAGGTTCACATCCTGTCGTCCCGACACGCTCACAGCTGGGGCGTAGGCCGTCTTTCCGGCATGGGAAGGCGGTCTTCGTCGTGTGCGCGGGTGCAGCCTGGCGCCGGATCGCCCGGCGCCCGCCGCGCCGCCGCGTGATAGAAGCGAGCTTGACATCTCCCCAGCTGAAGCAGGGGGATTCAAGCCTCGCGGCTTGATCTTTCTGCTTGCCGGACCGTCGCCGACCCGAACCAACGGCGAGGGCTGGTGTACCGGCCATCGGTTTTGCACAGGCTCCACAGACCTCACATTCCGCCAAGCCCGGCGGTAGGCCCGGCCAACTCTTGGTCATCGCGCCGACAGGGCGCACTGACAATGCCTCGGAGGCACAGATGAACACAGAGATCCACCCCCTCGCCGCCCGCCCGGCCGGTGTCCGATGACCGCCGGGATCGACACCCCCGACCGCCGCGGCCGCACCGGGCTCGACCGCACCGGGCTGGACCTGACCGGCAACCCCCGGGTCAGGGTGCGGGACGTGCGGTTGCTGTCGAGTCACTGGTACGTCGAGCGCACCACCACCTTCGACTTCCGGCACTCCGACGGCAGTTGGACCACCCAGCAGCGCGAGACGCATGACCGGGGCAACGGCGCCACCCTGCTCCTCTACGACGCCGAGCGTGAAACCGTGCTGCTCACCCGCCAGTTCCGCTACCCGGTGTACGTCAACGGCCACCCCGACGGCATGCTGGTCGAGACGCCCGGCGGGGTCCTCGACGACGAGGACGAGCACCCCGAACTCGCCGTGCGGCGCGAGGCGGTGGAGGAGACCGGGCACACCGTCGGCGAGGTCCAGCATGTCTTCGATGTCTATATGAGCCCGGGTTCCGTCACCGAACGCATCAGCTTCTACGCCGCCTCCTACGGCCCCTCCACCCACACTCACGAGGGCGGCGGCCTGGACGAGGAGGGCGAGGACATCGAGATCGTCGAACTGCCCTTCCGTACCGCACTCGGCATGATCCGCACCGGTGAGATCGCCGACGCGAAGACCATCATGCTGCTCCAATGGGCGGCGCTGGAGGGCCCGTTCGCGAAGTGAACGCGCCGTCGGCATCGGGCGTCGCCACCCGGCGGCGCCACCCGGCGGCGCCACCGGGCGGCGCCACCGGGCGGCGCGGCTCAGTGTGCTGAGAGGCCTTGAATGCGACAGGTCTAAGGAGCCAAGAAGCGGTCCAGCAGCGCGTCGAGTCCGGCCGCCAGGCCCTCGGGGCCGCCCCCTTCGGCGATGGCCGGGGCCTGCTCGCGCAGGGTGGGCAGGTCCCGGGCCGGCATCCGGTGCAGACCGAGGCGGAAGGCGGGGTCGGACTCCTCCGGGTTGTCCACCATCGGCCGCAGCTCCACCGAGACATAGCCGAGCATCCAGGCCGTCACCGCGCGGAACAGGGCGGCGGTGGAGGCCTCGTCGGCCCCGGCCTCGCGCAGCAGGACGAGCACACGTTCGTGCTCGCGCAGCACGGCCAGCGGTCGCCGGGCCATCGGCACCGCCAGCATCCGGGTGGACAGCAGCGGCACCACGCCCGGATGGGCGACGCACACGTCGTACATCGCGTGGGCGAACCGGTGCAGCTCCACCCGCCAGGGCGGGGCGTCCGGGCCCGCGCCGGAGTCCTGCTCCCGCGCCAGCCGCTCGTCCAGCTCCAGGAACAGCGCCTCCACCAGGCCGTCCAGCAGGCCGTCCTTGCCCTCGGCGTAGCGGTACAGCGCCATCGCCTCGACGCCCAGCTCGGCGCCCAGCCGCCGCATGCTCAGCGCCGACAGGCCGTCCCGGTCGACCAGTTCGAGGGCGCAGGCCAGCACACGCTCCCTGCTCAGCCTGCCGTAGCGGCCGCGGTCGCTGGCCCGGCGCGCCGGGCCCTCCTCGGCCGTCCCCCGCCCACGCACGGTGCGCGCCGGGTCCTTCCCCGCACCGGCCCGCTCTCCGGCCATCCCTCGCCTCCTGACGGTGGGTCCTGCCATGGGGTGTCCTCCTGCCGTGCTGCGCCCTGCCGTGCCCTTGCCGGGCGTCGCAGGGTGCTCGGTTGACTCTACGCACCCCCGGGTGCAGTGTGTACGTATACGACGTAAATATACGTCATTTGTGCCGTTGGGCGGTGATCATGGAAGCACCGACCTCGTCCATCGAGGACCACGCCCTCCTCGGCGATCTGGAGACCGCAGCCCTGGTCGGCCGGGACGGCTCCGTCGACTGGCTCTGTCTGCCCCGCTACGACTCGCCCGCCTGCCTCGCCGCGCTGCTCGGCACCCCGGACAACGGCTTCTGGCGGCTGGCGCCCGCAGGGGCCGGCGGCGGCCCGGGCGGGCAGCGGTGCGCGCAGCGGTCGTACCGCCCCGGCACCCTGGTCCTGGACACCCTCTGGCGCACCGCCACCGGCAGTGCGCGGGTCACCGACTTCATGCTGCCGCGCTCCCGGCTGCCCTGCCTGGTCCGGCTGGTCGAGGGCCTGACCGGCGAGGTGCGGATGCGCAGCGAACTGCGGCTGAGGTTCCAGCACGGGCGTGTCGTCCCCTGGATCCGCGCCCTGGACCACTGCACCGTCGCGGTCGCCGGACCCGACGCCGTCTGGCTCGCCGCCGACGGTCCGCTGGGGGAGCCGTACCCGAAGGACGACCGCACCCGAGCGGCGCGCGCCCTGGACGGCCCCCGCCTCCCGGACACCACGGTCCTCGACCTCACCGTCCCCGCCGGGCGCCGTCTCACCCTGATGCTCGCCTGGGCGCCCTCGCATCTGCCCGAGCGGCCCCTGCCGCTGTGGCTGCCCACGGAGACCATGCTCAAGGAGACCTGCGGCTTCTGGCGCCGCTGGGCCGCCCGGTGCTCCTACGACGGGCCCTGGCGCGAGGCCGTCGTACGGTCCCTGATCACCCTCAAGGCGCTCACCTCCGCCTCCACCGGAGGCATGGTCGCCGCACCCACCGCCTCGCTGCCCGGCTGGGTCGGCGGCGCGCGCAACTGGGACCACCGCTACTGCTGGCTGCGCGACTCGGCCCGCGCCGTCCGCTGTCTGCTGCGCGGCGGACATCGCGAGGAGGCCGCCGCCTGGCTCGACTGGCTGCTGCGCGCCGTCGCCGGCGACCCCGCCGAACTCCAGGCCGTCTACGGCGTCGAGGGGCGGCGGCTGCTGCCCGAGACCGAGGCGCCCTGGCTGGCCGGTCACCGCGGCTCGCGGCCCGTCCGGTTCGGCAGCTTCGCCGCCGGACAGCTCCAGCTCGACGTCTACGGCGAGGTCCTGGCCGCCCTCCACGAGGCGCTGCGGGCCGGGATCCCGCTGCCCGGGCACGGGTGGCGGCTCGTGGAGGCGCTGATGGCGCACCTCACGACGCACTGGCGCGAACCGGACCACGGGCTGTGGCAGGTGCGCGGCCCGCGCCGCCCGTTCACCCACTCCAAGGTGATGACCTGGGTCGCCGCCGACCGCGCCTTGGCCATGGCGCGGCTGCTCGGCCGGGACGGCTCCGCCGGTCCCTGGCGGCAACTGCGGGAGGAGGTGCACCACGAGGTGTGCCGACAGGGCTGGGACCCCGGGCAGCGCTCCTTCGTCCAGTCCTACGGCGGCCACGACCTGGACGCCGCCGCCCTGCTGCTGCCCCGGCTGGGTTTCCTGCCCCCGCGCGACCCACGGGTGCTCGGCACCGTACGGGCGGCCGGGCGGGCCCTGGAGCACGGCGGCCTGGCGCACGGCGGATTCCTGCACCGCTACGCGCCCGCGCCCGGCGGCGACGGCACCGGGCCGCACCCCGTGGACGGCATGCCCGGCCAGGAGGGCGTCTTCCCCGCCTGCACCCTCTGGTACGCCGACGCACTGGCCGCCACCGGCCGCACGGCCGCGGCCAGGGAGGTCTTCGAGCAGGTCCTCGCCGTCCGCAACGACGTGGGCCTGCTGGCCGAGCAGTGGGACCCCGACACCGGCCGGCAGCTGGGCGACATCCCCTATGCGGTCAGCCATGTCGCCCTGGCCGAAACCGCGTTCGCGCTGTCAGCAGCACCATCCCGGAGTCGCCGTAGTCCGGCAGGGTCGGGTCGGAGTCGATCCGGGTCACCGTCAGTTCCTCGGTCAGCGGCGCGAACACCTCGGTGACGGCGTCCGGGTCCACCGGGCAGCCCGGCCAGCGGGAGGCGGCGCCGATCCGGTAGGTCGGCATGTTCTCCATGAACGCCGCCACCAGATGCCCGCCCGGCACCGCACAGGCCGCGAAGCGCCGGCAGAACTCGGTGAACTCGGCGAAGTCCTCCCCGGCGCCCTCGGCCACGAAGTGCATCGACGCCAGCCCGTACCGCCCGGGTGGCAGCGCCCGTACGTCGCCGTGCACCACCCGCACCCGCGCGAGCGCCGTGGGCAACGCGGGCGACAGCCGGGGGTCCAGCCGCCGGCACAGGGCATGGAAGGGCCGCCAGGCGGGGTCGGGGCCGTGCTCCAGCTGGCGGGTCAGATAGGTGACGTTCGCCGCGCCCGTCTCCACCGCCTCGATCCTCCGGCTCACGGCGGCGGCCTGGAGCAGCGGGTACAGATTGGGCCCGGCGCCGAACTCGACCGAGCGCGCCACACCGTCCGCCGGGAGGGTGCGGTAGTAGGCGGCGTGATGGGCGATGACGGCGGCGTCGCTCGGGTGCAGTTCGCGGTAGTTCTCGGCGAGGTAGTCCTCGACGGGCCAGCTGTCCCAGTCGACGTCGTCGTTGCGGATGGCGTCGTTGCGGATGGCGGGAGTGGCGGGTGCGCTCCGGGTGCCGCGCGCGTCGCGGCTCGGTACGGTCACCGTCTCAGCTCCGGTGGCGCAGGGCGCCGCGCTGGTCGAGGGCGGACAGTGTGTCGTTCAGCCGGTCCATGTCGGCGTCCGAGTTCAGCGCCGTGACCTGGACGCGGAAGCCGACCCGGTCCCGGGGGACCAGCGGGTGGGCGGCGAGGGTGACATAGATGCCCTGGTCCCACAGGAAGGTGCCGACCTTGTCCAGGTCCTCCGGGTCGGCGAGCGGGATCTCCACGATCGGCAGCTCGTCGTGGCAGGGGACGTCCAGACCGAGGCGGCCGACATGGTCGAGGAGCCGCATCGTCCTGCGGTGCAGTGAGGTGCGGATCGTGTCGCCGCGGCGGTCGTTGACGTCGAGCCCGGCCATCGTGGTGGCCAGGGAGGCGGTGGGGGAGGGGCCGGAGTAGAGATACGGGCCCGCGGCGGTCTTCAGATGGTTCTTCAGCGCCGTGGGCAGCGCGAGGAAGGCCAGCAGCGACGAGTACGCCTTGGAGAACCCGCCGACGAGCACGATGCCGTCGTACGACTCACCGGTGTGCCGTACGACGCTGTTGCCGCGCGAGCCGTAGCGGCAGGGTTCGTCCGGCCCCCGCTGGCCGATGACGCCGAAGCCGTGCGCGTCGTCGACGTAGAGCGTCGCCCCGCGGCCTCGGCAGACCGCGGCCAGGGCGGCCAGGTCGGGGACGTTGCCGGTCATGCTGTCCACGCCGTCCAGGCACACCAGCCGGGGCCCGCCGGCCGGGGTGTTGCGGAGCTGGGCGTCGAGCTCGTCGGGGCGGCCGGCGTGGCAGCGGTGCAGGGTCGCGCCCTGGCCGCGGGCGGCCACGCAGCCGTCGTAGACCGTCTTGTGCGCGGTGGCGTCGACGAAGACATGCCCGTCGCCCGCCAGGACGGGGATCACCGCCGCGTGGATCAGCGTGATCGTCGGCAGCAGCAGGGTGTCCTCGGCGCCGAGCAGATCGGTCAGCCGCTCCTCGATGTCCGGGTAGAGCTTCGGACTGCCCAGCAGCCGCGACCAGCTGGGGTGGGTGCCCCAGCGACGCACGGCGGGCTCGACCGCGGAGATCACCTCGGGGTCCCAGTCGAGGCCCAGATAGTTGCAGGACGCGAAGTCGATCAGCCAGTGGTCCCCGCTGCGGATGTGCCGCCCGCGCACCTCGTCCAGCACGGCGTCGCTCATCGGACTGACCAGCCGCAACCCCTCCAGCGTGGTGGCGTGCGCCGTCCGGTGTGGGCGTGGGTGCGGGTGCGGGTGCGGGAGCCCGGCGGCTGCCCGCTCCCCGTTCAGGGCCTTCGCCGTACCGGCGTCGTGCTGCGGGGGCCGGGCGCCCGGGGCCCGCCCCGTCATGGGCGACTCGGGGGAGGCCGCATACGCACCACCACGTTCATCCGGGCCGCGCTCCGGGCCGCCACGTTCCTGCGGGCCGCGCTCCGGGCCGCGCTCCGGGGAGCCACGTTCATCCTGGCCGCGCCCAGGGCCGCCACCTCCATCCCGGCCGCGCACCGGCTCGCCATCCGCACCCGGGCCGTGCCCCGGCCCGGCGTCCTCCGGCCGCCCGTCGGCCCGGGAGCGGCTGGTCTCGGACCGGGGGTGCTCCGGGGCGACGGTCACCAGCCGGGGTGATGCCGGCCAGGTGTCTTGCGGACGGCCGGGTTCTGGCCGGGCGTTCCGCGGGATGTCGGTCTCCGGGCGGGTGGCCGCCGACCGGATGTCTTCGGGGCCGCCGGGCTCCGG
Organism: Streptomyces sp. YIM S03343; assembly: GCF_054729195.1. Taxonomy (NCBI): domain Bacteria; kingdom Bacillati; phylum Actinomycetota; class Actinomycetes; order Kitasatosporales; family Streptomycetaceae; genus Streptomyces; species Streptomyces sp. YIM S03343. The sequence goes on along the minus strand of NZ_JBPUKX010000001.1, from coordinate 1,291,516 downwards.
TCGGCCGGTCTGCTGCCGGAGGGCCATCGGAGGGCCGCTCTCCGTCCGGGCGGCGGTCAGCCGGGCGTCTTCGGGACCGGAGGGCTTCGGCTGAACGTTCCGCGGGGTGTCGGTCTCAGGCCGGATGGGCCTCAACCGGGCGTCCTCGGGGCGGCTGGGCCGGGGCCAGGTGGGCTCGGGAGTGTCGGTTTTCGGCCGGGTGGTCGTCAGTCGGGTGTCATCCGGGCCGTTCTCCGGTCGGTTGGTTTCCGGTTGGACGGTCGTCAGGCGGTGGGTCTCCGGATGGGTGGCGGTCAGGTGGCTGTCTTGGGGACGGCTGGTCTCCGGCCGGGTGTTCGCCGGGGTGTCGGCTCCGGGAGTGATGGTCCTCAGCGGGCCGTTGTTCGGATGGACGGGCTGGGGCCGGGCGGGTCCCGGGGTGTCTGTTGTCGGCCGGGTGGCCGTCAGTCGGGTGTCATCCGGGCCGCTGTCCGGTCCGCCGGTTTCCGGCCGGAGAGACGTCAGGCGGCTGTTCTCGGGGTGGGCGGTGGTTCCGTGGCTGTTGTCGGGACCGGTGAGCTCCGGCCGGGTGCGGGTCTCCGGCGGGACGGCCCTCAGCCGGGTGTCCTTCGGACGGCGGGTCTCCGGCAGGGTGGTCGCCGGGGTGTCCGTCTCCGTCGGGACGGCCCTCAGCCGGGTGGCCTCCGGACCGCTGAGCTCCGTCCGGGAGAGCTCGGGGCGGCCGATCCCCGGATCAGGATCAGGGGGCTCCAGCCGCCCGCCGCCCGGACCGCCGCCCACCGGCCCGAAGCCGTTCCCGTCCGGGCCCAGCAGGGCCGCCTCGCTCTGTTCGGCCGTCATCGGCCGGGCGAACAGAAAGCCCTGTCCGTAATGGCAGCCCATGGCGGTCAGCAGGTCCCGTTGGGCCGCTTGCTCGACGCCCTCGGCGATCACCTGGAGGCCGATGGTCTCGGCCATGTGCATGATGCCCTCGACCAGGGCGACCTGCCGGGAGTCGCCGGGGATGTCGTCGATGAAGGACTTGTCGATCTTCAGCACGTCCAGCGGGAACTCCCGCAGATACCGCAGCGAGGAGAACCCGGTGCCGAAGTCGTCCACCGCGATGCGCACCCCGAGGTTCTTCAACTGCCTGATCAGCCGGTCGATCTGCTCGTCCCGCTGCATGAGCACCGACTCGGTGAGCTCGAGCTGGAGCGAGCCCGGCCGCAGCCCCGGGGTGTCCAGCGCCTGGTACACCTCGTTCATGAAGCCCGCCTCGCGCCACTGCCGGCCCGAGACGTTGACACTGACGTACGGCGGCACGGCACGCGTGACGCGCTGCTGGAGCCGCGCCATGTCGGCGGTGGCGCTGCGCAGCACCCACGCTCCGAGCGGGGTGATGTGGCCGGTCTCCTCGGCGAGCGGGATGAACCGGGCGGGCGGTATCAGACCGCGGCGGGCGTGCGGCCAGCGGGCCAGTGCCTCGAAACCCACGATGTCCTCCCCGGATCCCTCGCTGATGTCGACCACGGGCTGGTAGCGCAGCGCGAACTCCTCGCGCGCGATCGCGCCGTCCAGCCGGGCGCGCAGATCGTGCCGCTCCGCCATGCGCACCCGCAGCCTCGGCTCGAACCGCCGCCACTGGAGCTTCCCCCCGGCCTTGGCCGCGTAGAGGGCAAGATCGGCGAGGGTGAGCAGTTCCTCGGCGTTCTGGCTGTCCTGAGCGGTGGCGACGCCCACGCTCGCGGTCACATTGACGTAGGTGTCGCCCAGCCGGAACGGCCGGTTGAGGCTCTGGATCACCTGCGCGGCCAGCAGCTCGGCGTCCAGGGCCTGCCGGGCGTCCTCCATGAGCACCGCGAACTCGTCGCCGCCGAGCCGCGCCGCGGTGTCGGTACGGCGCAGCGACTCCGACAGACGCTCGGAGACGGCCTTGAGGAGATGGTCGCCGACTGCATGGCCCAGCGTGTCGTTGACGATCTTGAAGTCGTCGAGGTCGATGAAGAGCAGACAGGTGAGCACGGACTCGCGCCGCCCGCGCAGCAGGGCGCGCCCGGTCCGCTCCAGCAGCAGCGTCCGGTTGGGCAGGCCGGTCAGCGGGTCGTGGAAGGCCCGCTGGGTGAGTTCGTGCTCCAGCTGCCGCTGCTCGGTGACGTCCCGCAGGGTGACGACGAGACCGCCGATCGTCTCGTCCTCCCGCAGATCGCGGCACCGCACCTCCACCTCGATGCGCTCGCCGCCGCGCAGCACCCACCAGTGGTCGTGGCTCTCCTGCCGCCCGCGCCGGCCGAGGGAGGCCAGGGTGCGGTCCACCCGGTCCCGGTCGCGCGGGTCGACCAGGGCGCGCAGCGGGGTGCCGGTGAGGGCGACGCTGCCGAAGACGGCCCGCGCGGACGGGCTGGCGTACCGTACCTCGCCGTCGTCGTCGACGATCAGGATGACGTCCGAGGCGTTGCGTACCAGGGTGCGGAAGTACGCCTCGCTCTGTCGGCGGGTGATCTCCTGGCGCAGCGCGATGCGGTCGCGCGCCAGGCTCGCGTGGGACGCCAGGATGTCCAGCGAGTCGCGCATCTCGGCCAGCATGCGCTCGGGCCCCGCCGCGAGCAGCGCGCCGGAGGGTACGGCGCCGGAGTGGTCGGACCTGCCCAGCGGGCTGATCAGGGCGGTGGGCAGAGCGCCCAGCTCGGCGCCGAGTTCGGGACCGACCCGGGTGACGGGGACGATCAGGGTGCCGGGCGGCACGGTGCCGTCCGGTCCGGTCAGATGCCGGTACAGCTCCCGGGTGGGCGTGGCCGCGAGCAGCAGGGTGCGGTGCGGCGTCTCCGGGCCGAACAGCGCGTCGACCGCCTGCTTGCAGGACCGCGTGATCTCGTCGGGGTTCACTGCGGCCACCAGGGAGGCGGTGGCGGTGCCGAGCGCCTGTTCCCGGGTGAGCGCCTTGCGGTGCGCGATGACCATGCCGGTGAGCCGGAAGATCACCAGCAGGATCAGCAGCGTGGAGAACACGGCCAGCACCGAAGCGTCGTCGACGCTGCCCTGCTCCTCCTCCAGGATCAGCATCGCCGGTGCGATCAGGGTGGCCCCGGCCAGCAGCAGAAGGCGGTGTGCCGGGGGCAGCATGGACTGCGGGCTGGGCTCGGGGCGGGTCAGGCGGACCATGTCGGGGTGCAGGGCGGCGAGGCCGTAGGCGGTGTAGAAGACGATCCAGCCCGAGTCGAGCAGTGTCCCGGCCTGCCAGCTGCCGTTGATCTGCAGGATCCCGTAGGCGATGTCGAAGCACAGCAGGGTCGCGGTGCCGAGGACGAGCAGCCGCACAGCGTGGTTGCGGCCGTAGCCGGGGCTCGGGGCAAGCAGTCTGAGCAGTATCGCCAGCACCAGGACGTCGCCCAGCGGGTAGGCGATGCTGATGGCGCGCTGCTGCCAGGTCAGGTCCCCCTCCACGGCCAGCGGCTGCACCAGGTAGATCCACACCGGCAGCGCGAGACCCGCGGTGACGATCAGCGCGTCGAGCAGGCTCGGCACGTCACGGTCCACCCAGCGGTACCGTACGAGCCCGAACAACCCGGCGGCGAACAGCGGGTACACGGCGAGATAGCAGGCGTCGGCCGGGGAGGGGAAGGGGTTGTTCGCCTGGAAGTACGCCTCCTGGAAGTTGTAATAGGCGTCGCCCGCGGTGAAGGCCAGCAGGCCGGCGGCGAGAGCCATCCAGGGCCAGGTGTGATCCGGCCGGTGCAGCCGGATCCCGGTGAGGACGGCGGCGGTGCCACCGAGGCCGATCAGGGCCCAGAGCGGGGCCCCGACGGACGGAATCACCATGTACAGGACCGTGACGATCCCGACCAGTGTGAGATAGACGGTCATGATCCGTCGGGCGGGAGACAGGTCGAGCGCCTCCTCTGTCTCCGGAGGATGCGCGGCCGGGCACGACTGCGACGGCCCGGCCTGGGCGCTTCGTCCTCCCGATCCTAGGCGCGCTCGGTACGGGCCGCATCCTGGCATGGGACCGTCAGTGCGGGAGGCACGAGACCGTCAGCGCGGGATCGCTCCGCGCGGGAACGCCCGGCAGGGGCGTCAGCAGGGGCGCTGGCAGGGGCGCTGGCAGGGGGCGGGCGGCACTTCCGCGGTCAGCACTCGAGCGGTTCGATACGGCGCGCCGAACCGGCGTAGCCGTGCGGGTTGAGGCGTGCGAACCGCCAGGCGTCCCGGCACATGGCGTCGAGGTCCCGGGTGGGCCGCCAGCCCCAGGCATGGGCCGCGGTCCCCGGGTCGGCGACCCGTGCGGAGGCGCTGCCGGGACGGCGCGGTGCGAACTCGTACGGCAGGGGCCGCCCGCAGGCGCGCGAATAGGCGGCGACCACCTCCAGCACGGAGACCCCCCGGCCGCGGCCCACGTCGACCGTGTGCAGGCCCGGCGCGTCGTCGAGGTGGTCGAGGGCGAGGCGGTACGCCTCCACCGCGTCCATCACATGGACGAAATCGCGCACCGGGGTGCCGTCCGGGGTGACGTGGTCGGCGCCGTGCACCGGCAGCTTCGGCAGCCGTCCCACGGCCACCTGGGCGAGGTAGGGCATCAGGGCGCCGGGGGCGCTGCGCGGGTCCTGGCCGAGCAGCCCGCTGGGGTGGGCCCCGGCGGGGTTGGCCAGGCGCAGGCACAGCACGGTGTACTCGGGGCGGCGGGCGCAGAGGTCGGCGAGGAGATGCTCGCAGACGGCCTGGGAGACCGTGAGGGGCGTGATGCTCCGGTCGGCGGCCGTTCCCTCACCGTCGGGACCGGCCGGATTGCCGCGCACCGCGCAGGACGACGAGTACACCAGCCGGTGCACCCCGTGCTCGTTCATGGCCCGCAGCAGCGCGGTCGTCCCGCCGACACAGGTGTCGTAGTGCTCGATCGGGCTGCGCGCCGGGAACCGTCCGGGTGGGAACCCGGCGAAGTGCACCACCGCGTCCACCATGTGCCGGTCGAAGACGGCCGACAGGGCGTGGCGGTCGCGGATGTCGAGTTCGTAGACCGTGCCGACGAACCGGCCGGCGATCCGCTCCACACGCGCGAACACCTGCGGCGAGCCGCCCGAGTAGTCGTCGACGACGATCAGCTTGTAGCCGTGGTCCAGCAGTTCGACGCAGGCGTGGCTGCCGAGGTAGCCCGCTCCGCCGGTGACGAGGAGGGTGGACGGTGCGCTCATGGTCCGGCCCTTCTGCGTTCCGGAGTGACCGAGAGACGGTGGGACGCTGGGACGGTGGGACGAGACGGGGTGTCAGAACAGGGTGTTACAGCGGGTAAAGTGTATGTTTACGACGTATATGTACGACTAGGTACGACTCTGCTCCGCCCGGCCCTGCAAGTCAAGGCCGACCGCCCGCCGCCCACCCGGGGCGGAGGTACGGCCCCACGACCTCGGCTCGATCCGCCGGACAGGCCCTAGTCTTGGATCATGCCGTCCCCGCGCCGTACCCCCCGTCAGTCCGATCTGCTGGAGCGACTGGTCGCCCTGCTGGCGGCGGAGGGGTTCGCCGGGCTCACACTGGACGACCTGGCCGAACGGCTGCACTGCTCCAAGACGACGCTCTACCAGCTGGCCCGCAGCAAGCAGGGCCTGGTCGTGGAGGCGGTCAAGCACTACTTCCGCGGGGCCACCGAGGCCGTCGAGAAGCGGGTCGCCGAGACCGCCGAGCCCTCGGACCGGGTGCGCTCGTACCTCACCGCCGTCGCGGAGCAGCTGCGGCCGCTGTCCCGGCGGTTCCTCGACGACGTGGCGGTCTTCCCGCCCGCCCGGGAGGTCTACGAGGCCAACACCCGGGCGGCCGCCGAGCGGGTGCGGCAGCTGATCGCCGAGGGGGTCTCCGGCGGGGCGTTCCGCGAGGTGCACGCGGCGTTCGTGGGCGAGGTCGCGGCGGCCACCATGCGGCAGATCCAGCAGGGGGAGCTCGGTGCGCGCACCGGGCTGACCGACGCCGAGGCGTACGACCAGCTGGCCTCCCTGATCGTGCACGCCGTGACGTCCTGACGGCACCCCGAGGGGTTTTGCGCCCCCGCCGCCCCTTCCCGTCCCGTCACGGGGGCTCCGCCCCCGTGACCCCGCTCCTCAAACGCCGGAGGGGCTGATTCTCAGGGCGGCGGGGGCGAAAACCCCACCCCGGCGACCGCCTCCGCCCCTCACCCGAATGCCACGCCCCCGACCGGAATCCGTTGCGTCCCACCCCCGTACCGTGAATGATACTCGCGTACCCCTTTCAGTATCGTCTCGCGGAGGCGCCATGCCTGCCACACGCACCCTCCCGACCGAGGAAGCCGCCGACCTGATCCAGCTGACCCGCACCCTCGCCGCCAGGGAACTCGCCCCGAAGGTCGCCGAGGCGGAAGCAGACGGCGCCTTCCCCCGCGAGGTGTTCCGCACCCTCGGCCGCAGCGGCCTGCTGGGGCTGCCCTTCGCCGAGCGGGACGGCGGCGCGGGCCAGCCCTACGAGGTCTATCTCCAGGTCCTGGAGGAGATCGCCGCCGTCTGGTCCAGCGTCGCCGTCGGCGTCTCCGTGCACGCCCTGTCCTGCCTCCCGCTCGCCCGCTTCGGCACCGACGAGCAGCGCCGCGCCTGGCTGCCGGACCTGCTCGCCGGCGAACTCCTCGGCGCCTACTGCCTGTCCGAGCCGCACGCCGGCTCCGACCCGGCCGCTCTGCGCACCCGCGCTGTCCGCGACGGTGACGACTACGTCATCAACGGCACCAAGGCCTGGGTCACGCACGGCGGCCACGCCGACTTCTACACCGTCATGGCCCGCACCTCCGACGACGGCGGCCACGGCATCTCCTGCTTCCTCGTCCCGGCCGGCACCCCCGGACTGACCGCAGACCCGCCGGAGCGGAAGATGGGCCTCACCGGCTCCGCCACCGCCACCATGCGCTTCGAGGACGTCCGGGTGCCCGCCACGCGCCGCATCGGTGCCGAGGGACAGGGCCTGAAGATCGCGTTCGCCTCCCTGGACTGCGGCCGGCTCGGCATCGCCGCCGTCGCCACCGGACTCGCCCAGGGCGCCCTCGACCACGCCGTGCGCTACGCCCGGGAGCGCGAGACCTTCGGCAAGCCGATCATCGAGCACCAGGGACTCGCGTTCGTCCTCGCCGACATGGGCGCCGCCATCGAGTCCGCCCGCGCGACGGCACTGTCCGCCGCCCGCCTCAAGGACCGGGAGCTGCCCTTCACACGGGAGGCGTCCATCGCCAAACTCGTCGCCACGGACAACGCCATGAAGGTGACCACGGACGCCGTACAGGTCCTCGGCGGGTACGGATACACGCGTGACTTCCCCGTCGAGCGCTATATGCGCGAGGCCAAGGTCATGCAGATCTTCGAAGGGACCAACCAGATCCAGCGCCTGGTCATCTCCCGGGCGCTCGACCGGAACGACGGCGGTGTGCTGACCGTCGTCGGCAAGGAGTGAGCATGCAGCTCGACAACACCGCCGCCCTCGTCACCGGCGGTGCCTCCGGCCTGGGCGCGGCCACCGCGAAGGCCCTCGCCGGGCGCGGCGCGCGGGTCTTCGCCGTCGATCTCAAGGACGCCGTCGACAAGGCGCCCGAGGTGCCCGGCGTGAGCTATGTGGCCGCCGATGTCACCGACCCCGGCCAGGTGGGCGCCGCGGTGGCGACGGCCGCCGGGTCCGGGGTGCCGCTGAGGACGGTGGTCAACTGCGCCGGGATCGGGCCGTCGATGCGGATCCTCGGCAAGAAGGGCGTGCACGACCTCGCCCTGTACGCCAAGGTCGTCCAGGTCAATCTGATCGGCACCTTCAACGTCCTCGCGCTCGCCGCCGAGGCCGTCGCCGAGACGGAGGCCGACGAGCAGGGGCAGCGCGGCGTAGTGATCAACACCGCGTCCATCGCCGCCTACGACGGCCAGGTCGGCCAGGCCGCCTACTCCTCCTCCAAAGGCGGAGTCGTCGGCCTGACCCTGCCCGCCGCCCGCGATCTGGCGCAGTACGGCATCCGGGTGTGCACCATCGCCCCCGGCATCGTCGAGACGCCGATGCTCGCCACGGTCTCCGAGGAGTTCCGCGCCTCCCTCGCCGCCGGGGTGCCCTTCCCGCAGCGTCTGGCCCGGCCCGAGGAGTACGCCGACCTGGTCCTGGCGATCGTCGGCCACGACTACCTCAACGGCGAGACCATCCGCATGGACGGCGCCCTGCGCATGGCCCCGCGCTGACCCCGTGCACGGCCCCTCGCTGACCCCGTGCACGGCCCCTCGCTGACCCCGGCCGCCGTCCCGGCCTCGGGATCTCACCGGGCCGGGGCGGCGGTGTACAGGGGAAGGCGGGGGTCGACAGGCTGATCGGGCCAGGTGCCGCGGATCCACGCGTGGTCCGGGTGGTCGCAGATCAGCCAGGCGCGGTCGGGATCCGGGCCCGCCATCACGTTGAGGTAGTACATGTGGTGGCCCGGCACCGCCATGGACGGCCCGTGCCAGCCGTCGGGGATGAGGACCACGTCGCCGGAGCGGACCTCGGCGAGCACATCGGTGTCCCGGCCCGGGCCGGACGGTGTCACCCGCTGGTAGCCGAGGCCGGGGGTGCCGTCGTGGGCGGCGAACTCGAAGTAGTAGACCTCTTCGAGGACGGACTCCTCGCCGGGCCGGTGCTCGTCGTGCTTGTGCGGCGGGAACGACGACCAGTTGCCACCGGGGGTGAGTACCTCGACGGCGATCAGCTTGTCGCACTCGAACACCCCGGCCGCGCCGAAGTTGTTGACCTGGCGCGAGCAGTTGCCGGTGCCGCGCAGCTCCACGGGCACCTCGGAGGCGGGGCCGTAACGGGCGGGCAGCCGCCGGGTGCAGCGGGCGCCGGTGAGTGCGAACCGTCCGCCCCCGGCGGAGGCGACGGTCACCCGGGCGTCGCGGGGGACGTAGGCGAAGTCGCTCACGCCGCTGAACACATCGGCGCGGCCGTGCAGTTCGAAGTCGTCCTGGCCGAAGTCGTCGGTGGCCCGCACGGTGCACGCCCCGGACAGCGGCAGCACCATCCACTCGCTCTCACCGCTGCCGAAGGTGTGCGACCCGCCGGGCGCCAGCTCCAGCACCCGCAGGGCGGAGAAGCCCCAGCCGGCCTTCTCGGGGGTGACGTCGACCGCGTAGGGGCCGTCGGCGGCCTTGCCTGCGGGCAGGTGATGAACGCTCGGGGTCATGGTGATCGTCTCCGTTTCACAGCAGGCCGACGGCCGTGTCGACCGCCTCGGCGACACCGCCCCCGGCCGGGTAGAGCAGGGAGCGGCCGACGACCATGCCCTGGACGGTGGGCAGCCGCAGGGCCTTGCGCCAGCGTTCGTATGCCCCTTCCTGGTCGCCGCCGACCTCTCCGCCGAGCAGGACCACCGGCAGGGTGGACGTCTCCAGGGCTGCGGGCATGTCGTCGGGGTCGTCGGTGACGGGCAGCTTCAGCCAGGTGTAGGCGGAGGTGCCGCCCAGGCCCGAGGCGATGGCGATCGACCGGGTGACCGCCTCTCCCGACAGGTCGTTGCGCATCCGGCCGTCGACGCGGCGCGAGATGAACGGTTCTATGAACAGCGGCAGCCGACGGGCCGCCATGGCGTCGACCGCGCGGGCGGCGGATTCCAGGGTGGTGAGGGAGCCGGGGTCGTCGTAGTCGATGCGCAGCAGCAGTTTGCCCGCGTCGAAGCGCAGGCGCTCGATGTCCCGGGCGCGGTGGCCGGTGAAGCGGTCGTCCATCTCGAACGCGGCCCCGGCGAGGCCCCCGCGGTTCATCGAGCCCATGACGACCTTGTTCTCCAGCACCCCGAGCAGCAGCAGGTCCTCAAGGATGTCGGCGGTGGCGAGCACGCCGTCGACGCCCGGCCTCGACAGGGCGACACAGAGACGTTCCAGCAGGTCGGCGCGGTTGGCCATGGCGAACTTGCGGTCGCCGACGGCGAGCGCGCCACGGGCCGGGTGGTCGGCGGCCACGATCATCAGTCGGCCGCTCGCGCCGATCATCGGGCGCCGCGCTCGGCGGGCCGCGGCCTCGGTCACGGCCTCGGGGTGCCGGGCCCGCACCGCGGGGAGATCGGGGATGCTGATGGTCAAGGGAGGCTCCATCGGTTCGGGGTGGCCGGTGGTTCGGGGGGCGGCCGGGCAGGCCGGGTGCCCGCCCGGGTGACCGCCTGTGCACTGCTGCCGGGTGTCCGCCCGCGCGCCGGTCCGGGTGTCGGCAGTCCGCAGACCGGGTGGCGGGTCAGTCAGCGGACCGGGTGGCGGGTCAGTCAGCGGACCGGGTGGCGGGTCAGTCAGCGGACCGGGTGGCGGGTCAGTCAGCGGCGCTCGTGACGTCCTCGGTACGTGCGGCGTCCTCGGCACGCGCGGTGTCTGTGACCGCTCGGGCGAGGAGGGCGTCGACCTCCCCGCGGGTCGGCATCGCGGAGGAGCAGGCGAGCCGGGAGGCGACGATGGCACCGGCCGCATTGGCGTACCTCATGATCCGCTCCAGGTCCCAGCCGGACAGCAGCCCGTGGCACAGCGAGCCGCCGAAGGCGTCGCCCGCGCCGAGGCCGTTGACCACGTCGACGGGCATCGGCGGCACCTGGGCCGAGCGGCCGTCGCGGTGCACGGCCATGACACCCGCGGGCCCCTGTTTGACGACGGCCAGCTCCACGCCCGCCGCGAGCAGCGCCTCGGCGCAGGCGCCCGGTTCGCGTACCCCGGTGGCGATCTCGCACTCGTCGAGATTGCCCACGGCGACCGTGGCGTGCCGCAGCGCCTCCGCGTAGTGGGGGCGGGCAGCGTCGGGATCACGCCAGAACATGGGGCGCCAGTCGAGGTCGAAGACGGTGATGCCGGCCTTGGCGCGGGCGTCCAGGGCGGCGAGCGTGGCGGAGCGGCTGGGCTCCTCGCTCAGACCCGTGCCGGTCATCCAGAAGATCCGGGCGGCGCGGATCGCGTCGAGGTCCAGCTCACCGGTGTGGATCTCCAGGTCGGGGGCCTTGGGACTGCGGTAGAAGTACAGCGGGAAGTCGTCCGGCGGGAAGATCTCGCAGAACGTCACTGGTGTGGGGTATTCCGCGACGGGTGTCACCCAGCGGTCGTCGACGCCGAATTCCTTGAGCGCCTGGTGCAGATAGGTGCCGAACGGGTCGTCGCCGGTGCGGGTGACGACCGCGGTGGTGCGGCCGAGGCGGGCTGCCGCGACGGCCACGTTGGTGGCCGAGCCCCCGAGGAATTTCCCGAATGTCTCGACCTGCGCCAGCGGCACGCCGGTCTGCAGCGGGTAGAGATCGACTCCGATACGGCCCATCGTGATGACGTCGAAGGGGTGGGCTGTTTCGGCCATGTGTGAAGCCTTTCGAGCTGCGGGGAATGCGAGCCGTACGGAATGCTGCGGAGCGGGACCGAGCACCGGTCCGGGGGGCCTTTCGCCCTTCAGGTGTAGGTGTCTTTCGCCTGTTGTGTCAATGTTTTGTACTTACATTCTGACCTGCTCCTGAATTAATGTCTGTACAAAGTATGGACAGCGGTTGCTTTACGGGCTTGGATCCTGAGCCGGCGCACGAGCCGGTTCCACGGCATACGATCCGGTGGTCAAGGATCACGGACTCCCCGGGATCTTCGCGAAAACAAACCGATCACTACCGATCACCACAGCCCGAAAGCAACAGTGAGGTGCAGCAAAGAATGGACCGCTCTACTCGCTCCCGCAGATTCGCCCCCATCGTGGCTGTCGCCGCCGCGGCAGCCCTGGCACTCGCGGGCTGCTCGAGCAGTTCCGGCGGCAAGAAGTCCGAAGAGAGCGGGACCAACGCCTCCGCGGGCAAGGCCACCACACCCCGGATGACCGTCGCGCTCGTGACCCACGCGTCGGCGGGTGACACCTTCTGGGACATCGTCCGCAAGGGTGCCGAGGCCGCCGCGGCGAAGGACAACATCAAGCTCGTCTACTCCCACGACCCCAACGCCGGCAACCAGGCCACCCTGGTCCAGAACGCGGTGGACCAGAAGGTCGACGGCATCGCGATAACCCTCGCCAAGCCCGACGCCCTCAAGGACGCGGTCGGCAAGGCGACCGCCGCGAAGATACCCGTCGTGGGCCTGAACTCCGGCGTGAGCGACTGGAAGAAGCTCGGCCTCACGGAGTTCTTCGGCCAGGACGAGTCCGTGGCCGGCGAGGCGTTCGGCAAGAAGCTCAACCAGGTCGGCGCCAAGCACACCGTCTGCGTCATCCACGAGCAGGGCAACGTCGGTCTGACCCAGCGCTGCGACGGTCTGAAGAAGACCTTCTCCGGCAAGACCGACATCCTCTACGTCACGGGCACCGACATGCCGTCCGTGAAGTCGACGATCACCGCCAAGCTCAAGCAGGACAAGAGCATCGACTACATCGCCACCCTCGGCGCCCCCTTCGCGCTGACCGCGGTGCAGTCCGTGGCCGACGCCGGCAGCAAGGCGAAGATCGCCACCTTCGACCTCAACAAGCAGCTCACCGGTGCCATCAAGCAGGGCACCATCGAGTTTGCCGTGGACCAGCAGCCGTACCTCCAGGGCTATCTCGCGATCGACTCACTGTGGCTCTACAAGAACAACGGCAACTACATGGGCGGTGGCGAGCAGCCGGTGCTGACCGGTCCGGCCTTCGTCGACAAGACCAACGTCGACACCGTGGCGCAGTACGCCGCGAAGGGCACCCGGTGATGACCATGACCCAGCGTGCCGAGCCGGCGGTGACCACACCGCCGGCCTCCGGCCCTGAGGAGACCGACGGCCGGACTCTCCAGCGCTCCCTCGCGCTGCGGATGCTGGCCCGCCCGGAAGTCGGCGTCTTCCTCGGCGCCGTAGCCGTGTATGTGTTCTTCCTCGTCACCGCCCCGCCGGTGCGCGAGGGCAGCTCGATGGCCAACGTCCTCTACCAGTCGTCGACCATCGGCATCATGGCCCTGCCCGTCGCCCTGCTGATGATCGGCGGCGAGTTCGACCTCTCGTCCGGTGTCGCCGTGATCAGCTCGGCGCTCACCGCGAGCATGCTGAGCTACCAGCTCACCATGAACGTCTGGATGGGCGTGATCCTCGCGCTGATCCTGTCCCTGGCGATCGGCTTCTTCAACGGCTGGATGGTCGTCAGGACCGGGCTGCCCAGCTTTCTGGTCACCCTGGCCACCTTCCTGATCCTCCAGGGCGCCAACCTCGCCGTGACCAAACTGGTCACCGACAACGTCGCCACCGACGACATCAGTGACATGGACGGGTTCGACCAGGCCAGGAAGATCTTCGCCTCGTCCTTCGACGTCTTCGGCGTCGAGGTGAAGATCACCGTCGTGTGGTGGCTGGTCTTCGCGGCCCTCGCCACCTGGGTCCTGCTGCGCACAACCTTCGGCAACTGGATCTTCGCAGTCGGAGGCAACCAGGACAGCGCCCGCGCCGTGGGCGTCCCGGTGGCCCTGACCAAGATTTCCCTGTTCATGACCGTCGGTCTGGGTGCCTGGTTCATCGGCATGCACCAGTTGTTCACGTTCAACACCGTGCAGTCCGGCGAGGGGGTCGGCCAGGAGCTGATCTACATCTCCGCCGCGGTGATCGGCGGCTGCCTGCTCACCGGCGGTGCGGGCTCGGCGATCGGGACGGTCTTCGGTGCCTTCATGTTCGGCATGGTGCAGCAGGGCATCGTCTACGCGGGCTGGAACCCCGACTGGTTCAAGGCATTCCTCGGCGTGATGCTGCTCGGCGCCGTACTGATCAATCTGTGGGTCCAGCGCGCGGCGACCCGAAGGTGACCGACATGACGAAAGCCCACACGACGAACGCCCATATGACGAACAACGAAGCCGGAACCCACGGCGCCGTCCTCCAGGACACCGCGTCCGGTGACACGGGCCAGCCGCTGGTCGAACTCCGCAACGCGGGCAAGTCCTACGGCAACATACGCGCCCTGCACGGCGTCGACCTCACCGTCCACGCGGGCAAGGTCACCTGTGTGCTCGGCGACAACGGCGCCGGCAAGTCCACCCTGATCAAGATCATCTCAGGGCTGCACCAGCACACCGAGGGCGACTTCCTCGTCGACGGCGCCCCGGTGCGCCTCTCCAGCCCCCGCGCGGCCCTCGCCAAGGGCATCGCCGCCGTCTACCAGGACCTGGCCACCGTGCCCCTGATGCCGGTGTGGCGCAACTTCTTCCTCGGCTCCGAGATGACCAAGGGCCCCTGGCCCGTGCGCCGCCTCGACATCGCCCGGATGAAGAAGACCGCGGACCGGGAACTGCGCAACATGGGCATCATCCTGGACGACCTGGAGCAGCCCCTCGGCACGCTCTCCGGCGGCCAGCGCCAGTGTGTGGCCATCGCCCGCGCCGTCTACTTCGGCGCCCGCGTCCTCATCCTCGACGAGCCCACCGCCGCGCTCGGCGTCAAGCAGTCCGGCGTGGTGCTCAAGTACGTCGCCGCCGCCCGCGACCGCGGACTCGGCGTGATCTTCATCACCCACAACCCGCACCACGCCTACCTGGTCGGCGACCACTTCAGCGTGCTGCGCCTGGGCACCCTGGAACTCTCCGCCTCCCGCGCCGAGGTCAGCCTCGAAGAACTGACCAACCACATGGCGGGCGGAGCGGAACTCGTCGCGCTCAAGCACGAGCTGGCGCAGGTGCGCGGAGTGGCCGTCGAGGACCTCCCCGAAGACGTCGAGGACCTCCCCGGAGAAGCGGAGCCCACCGCTCCCGCCGCCGACCCGACAAAGGAAGGAACCCCCTGACATGCTCCCTGCCCTGGACCGCATCCGGGTCGGCTCGGCCCCAGACTCCTGGGGAGTCTGGTTCCCCGACGACCCGCAGCAGGTGCCCTGGGAACGCTTCCTCGACGAGGTCGCCGAGGCCGGCTACTCCTGGATCGAGCTGGGCCCCTACGGCTATCTGCCGACCGACCCCGCCCGGCTGACCGACGAGATCGGCCAGCGGGGCCTACGGGTCTCCGCGGGCACCGTGTTCACCGGTCTGCACCGCGGCCCGGCGGTCTGGGAGTCCACCTGGGAGCACGTCGCCCAGGTCGCCGAGCTGACCAGGGCGATGGGCGCGGGGCACCTGGTGGTGATCCCCTCCTTCTGGCGCGACGACAAGACCGCCGAGATCATCGAGCCGCCGGAGCTCACCACCGAGCAGTGGACCCACCTCAGCCAGGGCATGGAGCAGCTCGGCCGCGAGGTGCAGGACACGTACGGCCTGGACATCGTCGTCCACCCGCACGCCGACACCCACATCGACACCGAGACCCACGTCGAGCGCTTCCTCGACTCGACCGACCCCGAACTGGTCGGCCTGTGCCTCGACACCGGGCACTACGCCTACTGCGGCGGCGACAGCGTCAAGCTGATCGAGACCTACGGCGAACGCATCGGCTATCTGCACCTCAAGCAGGTCGACCCGGAGATCCTCGCGGAGGTCGTCAAGAACGAGGTCCCCTTCGGCCCCGCGGTCCAGCGCGGCGTGATGTGCGAACCCCCGACCGGTGTCCCGGACCTCGGCCCGGTCCTGACCGCGGCCCAGAACCTGGGTGTGGACCTGTTCGCCATCGTGGAGCAGGACATGTACCCCTGCGCCCCGGACAAACCCCTCCCGATCGCGGTACGCACCCGCAGGTTCCTCCGCTCCTGCGGAGCGTGACGGGACCGGCGACCACCCGGAACGAGCGGGCGCGGCAACGACGCCGCGCCCCCGTCCCCGGGCAGGCCGCCCGGATGCTCGCGAACCCCGCGTCCGTCCTGCCCGTGCTGTCGGCCACCGACCACCGGCCGTCGGCCACCGACCACCGACCACCGACCGCCCGCCGTCGACCCGGCGCCGGGCCGCCCGGAGCGGCCGTGTGCGGTCCCGAGTCCTGGTCCCCGGGCCGGTCAGCGGCGCGTTCGCCCGGATGCCGCGCTACAGTCGGCGGCGTACGCGCAGAGGCGAGGGAAGGGCGCGCCGGGCGCTGTCGCTCCCGCCGCCCGAAGGGGAGCAGCCGATGACCACACCAAGGGACCTGTTCGTCGTCGCCCTGGACGTGCCGTCGGGCCAGCCCGTGGCTCCCGGCGACCTGTCGCTCGCCCTCGCGGGCGCCGAACTGATCGACCTCCTGCGCCTCGAGGCCGCCGTCCTCGACGGCGAACGCATCGTGCCGGGCCTTGCGCCCCAGGTGCCGGACGCGATGCTGGCCGAAGCCATCGCGTCGCTCAGGCCGCAGGTGCCCCACGAGACGGTGGAGGACTGGCTGTGGCGCCGCGGTCGCGGCCTGTCGGTGGCGTACCGCGACGCTTTCGAGGCCGAGGGACTGCTCACCCTGCGCCGCCGCCGCTGGCTGCCCGCCTGGACCGGCCAGACCGCCCTGGTCGACTCACCCACCCGTGAACGCGCCACGCACCGCTGGGCCTGCGAGGACCCGGTCCTCGCCGCCCTCGCCACGGCCGCCGGGTTCTCCGACCGTCCCGCCGCCGACCTGCGCGACGTCACCGACGAGGCCGTGGCCACCGTACTGGCCGCGGTCGACGACGCGGTCACCGAACTCGTCGGCGTACGCCACCGCAAGTCCATCGAGGACGCCGCCTTCTCCAACGTCTGGCGCGGAGCCTGACCGGACAGCCGGAGGGGACGGGCCGAGGGTCCCGTCCCCGTCGAGCGCCACCGTCGAGGTGCTCAGGCGCCGCGCACCTCTGCCAGCGGCACCGCCCGGTGCTCCTGGAGGGACAACGTGCACGCCTCCGCGATCCAGCCCGCCTCCAGGGCGTCGGCGATCGTGCACGGCGAGGGCCGGGTGCCCGCGACGACCTCGGTGAACGCCGTCAGCTCGGCCCGGTAGGCCTCGGTGAAGCGGTCCATGAAGAAGTCGTGCGGGGTACCCGCCGGGAAGGTCACACCCGGCTCCACCGAGCGCAGCGGCAGCTTGTCGTCCAGGCCGACCGCGATGGAGTCCGTGAAGCCGTGCAGCTCCAGGCGGACGTCGTAGCCCCGGGCGTTGTGGCGGCTGTTGGACACCACCGCGATCGTGCCGTCGTCCAGCGTGAGGATCGCGCCGGTGGTGTCGGCGTCGCCCGCCTCCTTGATGTAGTCGGCGCCCCGGTTGCCGCCCACGGCGTACACCTCGGTCACCTCGCGCCCGGTCACCCAGCGGAGGATGTCGAAGTCGTGGACCGAGCAGTCCCGGAAGATACCGCCCGAGGAGGCGACGTACGCGGCCGGCGGCGGCGCCGGGTCCAGGGTCGTCGCACGGACCGTGTGAAGCTTGCCGAGCTCACCGCTCAGCACGGCGTCCCGCGCGGCGACGAAGCCGACGTCGAAACGGCGCTGGTAGCCGATCTGGATCGGCACGTCGCTGCCCTGCACGGCCTTGAGGACCGCCACCCCTTCGGCCATGGCACGTGCTACGGGCTTCTCGCAGAAGACGGGGATCCCCGCCTCCACACCGGCCAGGATCAGGGCCGGATGGGCGTCCGTGGCCGCACCGATGACGAGGGCGTCCACCCCTGCGGCCAGTACCCCCTCCGGTGAGTCCGCGATCTCGGCGCCGAACCGCTCCGCGGCGGCCTTGGCCGCGTCCGCGAACGGGTCGGCCACGACGAGGGACTCGACGACGTCCAGTCCGGACAGGGTCTCGGCGTGGACGGCGCCGATACGGCCGAGGCCGAGGATTCCGATACGCATGGGATGCGGCTCCTTGGTGCGGTGCAGTGCGTTGCAGTTCGGTGTGGTGCTGGTGCTGGTGCTGGTGCTGGTGCTGGTGCTGTGTGGTGCGACGTGTGTGGTGCGGCGTCTTACGGCTCGGCCGTCACGTCCCCTCCGGTCGGACCCACGTCCCGCTCTCGGCGGACCGTGCCATCGCGTCCAGGACGGCGGCCGCGTTCACGGCGTCCGCGAGCGTGGCCCCGTACGGGGTGCCCTCGGCGACGGAACGCAGGAAGCGGTACGCCTCGATCACCTTGAGATCGTCGTAGCCCATGGCGTTGGCCGCGCCCGGCTGGAACGCGGCGTACTCGCCGGCGCCGGGCCCGACGTACACCGTGCTGACGGGCTGGTCCTGGTACGCCGTGCCGCGGCTGACGCCCAGCTCGCCCATCCGGCGGAAGTCCCAGAGCACCGCGCCCCTGGTGCCGTGCACCTCGAAGCCGTAGTTGTTCTGCTCGCCGACCGACACCCGGCACGCCTCCAGGACGCCCCGCGCGCCGGAGGCGAACCGCAGCAGACAGCCGACGTAGTCCTCGTTCTCGACCGGGCCAATCTCGCCGCCGGCGGCCCGGGCGTGGCCCGCGGTCGCGCCCGTCGGACGCGCCCGCTCCGGCAGGAAGACCGCGGTGTCGGCGGCCAGCGACACGATGTCGCCCAGCAGATACCGGGCGAGGTCGGCGCCGTGCGAGGCCAGGTCGCCCAGCACCCCTCTGCCGCCCCGGGCCCGCTCGTACCGCCAGGTCAGGGCGGACTCGGGATGGGCGGCGTAGTCGCTGAACAGCCGCACGCGGACATGGGTGACCGTGCCGATCTCCCCGGAGGCGATCAGCTCGCGGGCGGCTTCGACGGCGGGCGCGTTGCGGTAGTTGAAGCCGACCGCGCCCTGCACACCCGCCTTGCCGACCGCGTCGGCGACGGCCCGGGCGTCCGCGGCGGTCAGACCCACCGGCTTCTCGATCCAGATGTGCTTGCCCGCCTCGGCCATGGCCACGCCGATCTCACGGTGCAGGAAGTTGGGCGCCGCGATGCTGACGGCCTGGACACGCGGATCGGCGGCCACCTCGCGCCAGTCGCGGGTCGTGGACGCGAACCCGTACCGCTCCGCCGCCTCCTCCGCGCGCCCCGGCACCTCCTCGGCCACCGTCACCAGGTGCGGCCGCAGGCCCAGCCCGGGGAAGTGGTGCGCGACGCGCGTGTACGCCTGGGTGTGCACCCGGCCCATCCAGCCGAATCCGACGACGGCGACACCGAGTGTCTCCACCATGAACAGCCCCTCAGCGGCTCGTGCGGAATGGTCATGACTGGTGGTGAAAGGTTGCGAAGAGTCGTAAAAGATTGCAAATCGCTGCGAATGGCTGTGAATGATCGCGGGCCGATTTGGACCGGTCCACTACCCATCTGAACTTCCACCCAGGCCACCCTGGGTGCGGTTCCCTTCCCTGTCAAGTCTGTGGGGCGGCTCCGGCCGCCCCCTTCTCGATCTCCGTTGACAAGCCCGGATCCGCATGGAACGGTCCAATCATGAGACCGCCTACGATCCGTGACGTGGCCGACCGGGCCGGAGTGTCCAAGTCGCTGGTCTCGCTCGTGCTGCGCGGCTCCGGCCAGGTGCGCGCCGAGAAGCGGGAGGCCGTCCTGCGGGCGGTCCGGGAGCTCGGCTACCGGCCCAACGCGGCCGCCCGCACCCTCAGCGAGCAGCGCACCCTCCCGCAACCTTCCGGCCCCGTCCAGGCCGGCGGGACCCCCATGATCGGCGTCCTCCTCAACGACCTGCGCAACCCCTGGTTCGTCGAACTCCTCGACGGACTGAACTCCCTGCTGCACGACAACGGCCTGCACATGCTGCTCGCCGACGCCCGCCTCAACCGCCGCATCGGCCACGACCTCACCGGCCCCTTCCTGGACCTCCGGGCCGATGGCCTCGTCGTGGTCGGCACCCTGCCCGACCCTGCCGCCCTCGGTGCCGTCGCCGAACGCATCCCGGTCGTCGTCGCCGGGGCCAGGGAGCCCGCGCCGCCCGGTGTGGACACCGTCGCAGGCGACGACGAGCACGGCGCCCGCCTGGTCACCGAGCACCTCATCGGGCTCGGCCACCGCCGTATCGCGCACATCGCGGGCTACGGCGCCGTCGGCGAGCTGCGCCGCCGCAGCTTCGAGGCGACGATGCGCGCGCACGGGCTGGCCGCCGGGGCGCAGGCCGAGCCCAGCGACATGACCGAGGAGGGCGGCTACCGCGCCACCGTACGGCTGCTCAGCCGCCCCGACCGGCCCACGGCGCTGTTCGCCGTCAACGACATCGCCGGCGTCGGCGCCCTGTCGGCGGCCGAGGAACTGGGCCTGAGGGTGCCCTACGACGTGTCGGTCGCCGGGTACGACAACACCAGCATCTCCAGGCTGCGGCACGTGTGGCTGACCACCGTCGACGCAGCGGGACACGAGGTCGGGCGCCGCGCCGCCCGCTGCCTCCTCGACCGCCTCGAAGCGCCCGGGGGAGCGGGGCAGGTACGACTGGCGGTACCGACCCTGGAGATCCGCGGGACGACGGCACCGCCACCCTAGGGCCAGTCCGGCGGATCATGCCGGAGATGCGGGGGCCGGCACGCACATCTGCGGCGTTGTCGTCGGTCGCCGATGCTCCGCATCGACTCTCTCCTCCGCCTTGCAGCTGCACGCACCAGCCCCCGCTCGCCCGGATTGACGGTGCCGTCGGGTTTACTCCGACTTGATCCGCCGGACAGGCCCAGACATAACGGCCGACCCTGGCTGGCGGCACCGCCCGCCCCGGGTGATCGTGGCCCCATGACGGATGATCACGGGCGCCCGGTGGAGCGCCCGGCGGCCGTCCCCCCGCGGCACCCGCACGACACACGCGAGTTGATCCTGTTCGGCGGGGTCTACGGCGCCGTCCTGGCCAGCTCGATGATCGCGGCGCTCAGCCAGTACGGCTACACCTCACCGGCCCGCCGCGGCTACGACGCCGTATGGGTGCTGGTCACGGCCATGGCCTCGGCCCTCGCACACGGCTACGCCCACTACATCGCCGAGCGCGGACCGCACCGCCGCTGGGACGTGCTGCGCGCCATGGCCGACGAGTGGCCGCTGGTGGCCGCCGTGCTGCCGACGGTGCTGGTGCTGGCCGGGGCGTACTGGGGCTGGTGGTCCGCGAGCGGGGTGGAGTACCCGGCGTTCGTGATGAACATCGTGCTGCTGTTCGGGCTCGGTGTGATCACCGCCCGCTGGTCCGGGCGCGGCTGGGTGGCCGCCGGACTGATCGGGGTCGTGGACGCGCTGCTCGGGGTGGTCGTCGTGGTGGTGAACGCGCTCATCAAGTGAGCGGCGTCAGGTGACCGGCGTCGAGTGCGCCGCGGCTGACGGTGTCAGGTGAGCAGCGGCCCCGGTGCGCTCCACTGCGGGGCACGCACCCCGTCGAGGGCGATGTTCAGGACGCGGTCGCGCTGGGCGTCGTCCTCGAAGACCGTCGCGGTGATCCCGGCGACCATGCGCACCAGATCGCCGAAGTCCATGTCCTCGCGGGCCTCACCGGCCTCCTGCGCCCGCTCGAACAGCGGGCCGCCGGCGGCGTACATCGACTCCCGGCACGCCTGGAAGATGTCCGACGAGTCGTCGAGGGCCTCGCGCACGGCGCGCTTGGTGACCATGTAGTCGCTGAACCGGCGCAGCCACGCCGTCAGCGCCTCCCACGGCTCCAGCACCGCGACCTCGACAGCCACCCGGCACAGTGCGTTGACCTCGTCCGCGTAGACGCTCTCGAAGAGATCGCGGCGGGTCGGGAAGTTGCGGTAGAGCGTGCCGATGCCGACGCCCGCGCGGCGGGCGATGTCCTCCAGCGACGCCTCCGCACCGTGCTCCGCGAAGGCCTCGCGGGCGGCGTCGAGGAGGGCGTCGTAGTTGCGGGCGGCGTCCTTGCGATGGGGGCGCCGGGCCGCGGCGATCTCGGCGACGGGGAACGTCTGGGCCGTCACTGGGTGCCTCCCGGGATGGTACGGGGTTGAACCGGAGGTACTCCTCCGCTACAGTGGAGGGGTACCTCCACTTTATCAGCGTGAGGTCGATACGCCACGGGCAGACGTGTCCGCAGGCCTGTCCACAGGTCTCTCCGCAGACCCTCCCCCGCCGCTGACCTCAGTCCTTTCTCACATTCTCCCTCTGCGTTCTCCCGTTCTCCCTCCGCGCTCAGATTCGGAGAGGCTCCTCCATGCCCCGGAAGTCCACCCGCCTCACCTTCGCGGTCCTCGCGACCGGTGCGGGCGTGTTCGCCATGCTGCAATCGCTGATCGCGCCGGCTCTGCCGACCGTCCAGCACGCGATGGCGACCTCCCAGTCCACCGTGACCTGGGTGATGACGGCGTATCTGCTGTCCGCCTCGGTCTTCACGCCGATCCTCGGCAGGGTCGGCGACCTGATCGGCCGCAAGCGCACCCTCGTGGCCGTGCTCCTCGCCGTCCTGGCCGGCTGCCTCGTCGCCGCGCTTGCGCCGAACATCGGCGTGCTGATCGTCGCCCGGGTCGTACAGGGCGCCGGCGGTGCCCTGTTCCCGCTGTCCTTCGGCATCATCCGCGACGAGTTCGCCCCGTCCGAGGTGAGCGGCAGCATCAGCAACCTGTCCGCCGTGATCGCCGCCGGCGGTGGCGTCGGCATGGTCGCCGCCGGTCCCATCGTCAGCGCGCTCGACTACCGCTGGCTGTTCTGGATCCCGGTCGGGGTCGTCGCCGTGACCGTCCTCATCGCGCTGCGCTATGTCCCAGAGTCGCCCAACCGGGCTGAGGGCAAGGTCAGTTGGCTCGGCGCCGTACTGCTGTCCGGCTGGCTGGTGGCGCTGCTGCTGCCGCTCAGCGAGGCCGGACGATGGGGTTGGGGGTCCGCCCGGGTGCTCGGGCTGTTCGTGGCCGCCGCCGTGCTGTTCGCGGTGTGGATCGCCGGTGAGTCCCGCTCCCGCTCCCCGCTGATCGACCTGCGTGTCATGCGGCTGCCCGTGGTGTGGACGACCAACGCCGCCGCGCTGCTGTTCGGCGCGGGCATGTATGCGATCTGGTCCTTCCTGCCCGGCTTCGTCCAGACACCGGCCGCCGCCGGCTACGGCTTCGGCGCCAGCGTCACCCAGTCCGGTCTGCTGATGCTCCCGATGCTGGTGGCGATGTTCCTCTCCGGCGTGGTCAGCGGCCGTCTCGAACCCGCCCTGGGCGCCAAGCCCCTGCTCACCACGGGCGCCGCGCTCGGCGCGCTGGCCCTCGGCTTCCTCGCCCTGTGGCACGACGCGCAGTGGCAGATCGCCGTGGTGGCGGGCGTGTTCGGCCTCGGTATCGGCCTGGCGTTCGCCTCGATGGCCAACCTGATCGTGGGCGCCGTCCCGCCCGAGCAGACCGGCGCCGCGACCGGCATGAACGCCAACATCCGCACCATCGGCGGCTCCATAGGTGCCGCGGTGACCGGCGTCCTGGTGACCGGCCGCCTCCAGCCCTCGGGCCTGCCCTACGACGCCGGCTACACCCACGGCTTCGCCCTGCTCGCCGTCCTCTGCCTGGGCGCGGCCCTGGCCGCCCTCCTCGTCCCGGCCCGCCGCACCGCCCTGACGGCCGTCACGGGCTCCGGCGCCGCCGCGGACAGCAGGACGGAAACACCCGTACGCGTACGGTAGGGTCTACGTACGCGATCACACGGCACACCACCGTGCACACCGCGTCGGGACGTGGCGCAGCTTGGTAGCGCACTTGACTGGGGGTCAAGGGGTCGCAGGTTCAAATCCTGTCGTCCCGACTTGCATGAGCACAGGTCGAAGGCCGTTTCTGCCAAGTGGCAGAGGCGGCCTTCGTGTTTGGTTTCACAGTTGCAGATGATCAGGGGGGATGAGGGTGCCCAACCCTTATTCGAACGATGGACCGGAGACTGGCCGGCAGCAGCCGACCGAGAAGAAGGGCGGCCGTTTCAAGCGGGGGTTCGGCGGCTTGCTCGGCGTCGTTGTGATCGTCGCCGCTGTCTCCGGCTGCGGGAGCGACGACAAGAACAAGGCCAACTCGACTGCAAGCACACCGGCTTCGCCTTCGGCGGAGGCGTCTCAGAAGGCGGCCACTGCCGCCACGAGCAAGGCCAAGCCGACCACGGTGCTCGCCCTCACGGGTTCCGGCAC
Source organism: Streptomyces sp. YIM S03343 (assembly GCF_054729195.1). NCBI lineage: Bacteria > Bacillati > Actinomycetota > Actinomycetes > Kitasatosporales > Streptomycetaceae > Streptomyces > Streptomyces sp. YIM S03343. The sequence continues at coordinate 1,267,745 of NZ_JBPUKX010000001.1, read as the reverse complement.
CAAGACCACGAGCGCGTTCAAGGTCGGCGGAGAGTGGACACTGTCCTACACGTTCGACTGCACCAAGGCCATGGCCGCCGTCGACGGCAAGGGCAACTTCATTGTTTTCGACAAGAACGACAAGCTCGTCAACAAGATGGACACGTCCGGCAAGGGCAGCACGTTGCTGCACACATCGGGGAGCCGTCAGCTTCAGATCGTCAGTGAGTGTGATTGGACCGTGAAGGTCACTGGCTGAATCTTCAGGCTGCGGATCGTGATCTACAGCCGGATTGCTGATCGATCAACGCTCTGACCTGACCGTCGTACCCCGGCCGACGCGCGGTGGCGGGCCGAGGACGCCTCCCTCCCCCGATAGATTCACTTACCCCCCTGCCGTCAGATACAGTGCGGGGTCATGCCGTTCGACCCGTCATACCTGCATCTCGTCTTCCCCGGCACCCGCTTCGAGGCGCTCCTGTACGGCCGCGCCTCCCGTGACCCCAACAAACGAGGCGACAGCGTCGAAGACCAACTCGTCGCAGGACGCGCCCTCTGCCGCCAATACGGCTGGCACATCACCGAGGAATTCAAAGACCTCGGCCTCTCCGCATCCCGCCACGCCAAGCAGACGCGCGACGACTTCGAAGACCTCCTCGCCTCCATCGAGGGCGCACCCGCTCAGCCCAGCGTCACCCGCATTGTCGTCGCCTACGAGGCCAGCAGGTACTACCGCGACCTTGAAGCCTACGTAAGGCTCCGGCGGGCCTGCCTCAACTCCGGCGCCCTCCTCTGCTATAAGGGCACCGTCTACGACCTCTCCCGCAGCGACGACCGCAAGGCCACCGCCCAGCACGCCATCGACGCCGAAGCCGAAGCAGACGACATCCAGACCCGCAACCTCCGCACTGCCGCCCGCACCCGCGCAGCCGGCGACCCCCATGGACGGCTCGTGTTCGGGTACGCGCGGGACTACGAGGTCGTCAACGGGCAGCTGCGGTGTGTCCGCCAGTATGAGCACCCGGTCACCGGGCAGTACGTGTACCAGGCTCTCCGTCGCATCGACGAGGGTCGCTCGGTCCTCTCTGTGACACGGTGGCTGAATTCCCAGCCGGAGTCGGCCCGTCTCGACGGCAGGCTCTGGCGGACCCAGACGGTCCGGCTCATGCTCCTCAACCGCGCTTACCTCGGGGAGCGGAAGAATCTCGGGGACTGGACTCCCGCTGCATGGCCTGCGATCAAGGGCTTGGAGACGCCGGCGGGGCGGGCCTTGTTCAATCGGGTCACGGCCAAACTCACGGACCCGCAACGGCGCATGGGGCGGGGGAGCGGCCCGCGGCATCTGCTGTCCCTCATCGCCATGTGCGGCGAGTGCGGCGATCATGCGCTCCTCGATCCGGTCGTTCTCAAGGCGGACCGCTTCCACTTGAGGTGCCGTGAGCGTAAGGACGTGGTGATCCGCGAGGACTGGCTCGACGCCTACGTCGAAGAAGCCGTCATCGGCTGGTTCGCCGACAAGAGCACAGCGACCGCGGCCCTGGTGCCCGAGGACGCTGACGTGGAGGACAAGATCACCGCGATCCAGCGCCGCATCCTCGGCTACGAGGAGCAACTCGACGAAGCCCGAAGCCTGTCCGAGACGTTCGACGAGGAGACAGGCCGCTTCAGACTGTCCGCCACCGCGTTCGCTGCTATGGAGCAGCGTCTCCAGCCGAAGCTGGACGCCGAGAAGAAGCGCCTTGAGACCATGACGGGCGTGTCCCCGCTGCTGCTGGCGCTCCTCAACGCGCCGGACCCTGACGTTGTGTGGAACGGCCGCGACGAGACTGAGAGGGACCCGGGGCTGCCGGGGCTGACGCTGGAACAGAAGCGGGAAGTGATACGGGGTGTCGTCACCGTGAGGGTCCGCAAGGCGAAGCTGAAAGGGCCGAGGCGGCTGGACCCGGACCGGATCTCGCTGTCGTTCGCCGGGACGCCGGGGTTCAGGGACCGACCACTCCATGCGCCCGGGACCGCTCCGGCTGCCCCGCAGCAGGGTCCTGCTTCGGGAACCTGATGACCCGCCCGCGCGGCAGCATGTCGGGGGTGAACTTTCCGTCGTGGAACATCAGCACTGTGGCTTCCATGGTCTCCGAGATCAGGCTGGCGCGCTGCTCCTCGAACTCAGCCTGCATCGCTGCGCGTTCCCTCTTCAGCTGGGCGGTCAACCGCGCCCGCTCGGCCGCCTGCGCCTGGCTCATACGGCCCTGCTCGGTCTCCTGCGCCGCTTGGCCTGCCACGTAGCGGAACCGTTCCTGCTCCGCGGCGAGCCGCGCATCAGCCAGGACGCGCCGTTCGTCACGCGTGTCGGACACCCAGCGGCGGACCATGACGAGTGCGATGAGGGTGAGGGCCGGCATGGTGAGGCAGGCGCCGCTGACGGAGCGGGATATGTCGTCGGTGATGACGCCGTAGGTGATGACGGACAGTCCGGCGAGGAGTACTGCTGCGCCTGCCACCGATGTGGTTCGCGTGCCGCCGACCAGGTCCATTCGTACCCCCGCATCACATGTGCGCTGCCGTTCCTCCGTGGTCGGCTTGCTGGTCGGGGGCTTCGTTTTCGAGGCGTTTGAGGCGCTCGATCGTCGCGTAGAAGAGCTCGCGCCCTACTTTGTCCCTGATTCCCAGCCGGTCGGCCGCTTCTTCCGGAGTGAAGCTAGAGCCTACCGGCGACTGGCCGGTTTCGGACAGTGACTGAAGGGATTCGGGGGAAATGATTCCTCCTTCGACGAGGAGGATGCCCAGGTTGACGCCGATTGCTGCGCTGATGGCGCTGTAGAAGCGGGCATCGGGTAGGGCGGTTCCTTGCCAAAGTCGGGTGACGCTGCTCTCGGTCATGCCGGTGTCTCGCGCGAACTTGGCTTTGGCGCCGTGGCCCACGTAGCCGGCCTGTTGGGCGGCTGGCACAACGATGTCGCGAAATCGCTGCGCGCGTGTGGGGGTCGCATCGGTCATGTCCCGTGACTTTACCTCCCTAGATAGGGAGTAGCTAGAAAATCCCTTGCTCGCAAGAGTCCCCATCCGGCCATTCACCTGCATCGATGCAGCACGCCATGCGCATCGAACGTCTGTCCGAATGGAAATTTACTCTGCTCTCACCCGCAAGCTCCCTTGCGAGCAAGCAAGGAACCCCGTAAAGTCTCCCTCGTGAGCAAGGAAACCCCTCCTAGCAGCAACAACGAGACCGAAGGGAGTAACTACGTGTTCCGCCTCGACGTCGCCAAGCTCCTCGAAGCGACCGCCCGACTCGGCGACACCACCGGCTACAAGATCTACCGCCGCACCGGCATCCCCGAGTCGTCCGTCTACCGCTACCTCAGCGGCGAGACACAGCCCGACCTGAACTCGGCCATGCGGCTCGCCGAGACCTACAGCCTCGACCTCCGCACCGTCATCAAGCGCGTCCCCGTCGAGGCCGCCGCATGACCCGCGAAGAGCGCCGAGCCCTCCTCGGCGACGACGTCATCGCCCACATCCACACCCTCGTCGCCGCCGCACCGGACCCGACCCCGGAATTGGTCGCCAGGCTCCGCCGAATCATGACCAACCCCGGCGGCACGGTGCGAAAGGCCCAGCCGGCATCTGCCGCGGCCTGACCCCAGATACGCCGATGGCCCGCCCGACTTCCCGGCCCGGCGAGCCAACGACTTTCGGCAACCCCTTCAACCACAGAAAGCAGAGGTCGCCATGACCCAGCAGATTACCCGCCCCATCCAACTGCCCGACATCGAGCCCGCCCCGAGAACCCTGGGGACGCAGGCGCAGGCGCTGCTTGCGGCGACGCTGCTCGCGGAGGCGTTCCCGCAGATGGCCGGGGTGAACCTGACGTTCAGCAGGAGCTACCCGGGCGAGGTGAGCATCCACGCCGGTTCGCTGGTCGAGGTTGAGGCGTGGCGGGTGGCGCTCGGCGCGGACCCGTCGGCGGTGGACTCGCGGTGGATCGGTCGGGACTTGGAGTTGTTCTTCGAGGTTCCGAAGTTCGGCGCCCTGGTGCGTGTGTTCGCGATGGACGTGGTGGCTTCGGGCACGTCGGGGGTGGCGGCGTGAGCGCCCCGGTGTCGAGGCCGCTTCCGGTGGCTGACGCGGTGTGTGGCTCGTGTGGGCATGACGGTGCGTCGCATCACGACGCGGACATCGCGTGCGGGGAGCTCCACGACGGGGGTACCGCGTGCTGGGCGCCCATGCCGCAGGGGCGGCGGGCGGACGGTTCGGCGGGGCCGGTGGGCCTGTGCGACTGCCGCGGGTTCGTGCCGTCTGTTGCCGCCCTCCCGATGGGGGCTCATTGGACCGACGTCCCTGAGCTGGTGGACCGGGAGGTCGCCGGGATTCGTGCCCGTGTGGACCAGGCGCAGGGCGGCGGTTGGTACGTCGCCCCGGCCACCGAGATGGGGCTGGCTCCGGGCACGGTGCGTACGCGTGTCGACGGCTACCAGCGCACCGTCGGGCAGTTCGTGAACGTGCAGCCTGCGGATCTGGAGTTGATTCTCCGCGCTCACGGTGATTTGAGCTGGTGCCTGGACATGGTTGCCAAGTTCCGGGCCCGGGTGGCCGAGTTGGAGGCCGAGCGGCACACGACGAACGAGGCCCTGTCGGACGCGGCCGAGGCGCTGCGGACGCAGCGGGACAGGGTCGCCGAGTTGGAGGCGTTGAAGCCCGCGGCGATCCAGACCTGCCAGGAGTGCGGTGCTGGCTACACGTACGGCGAGTCGTGCTCGGTGTGCTTGTTCCAGGCGCGCATGGCGGCTGAGGCGCAGGCCCTCCGCGAGGACGACCCGGGCCGCTGCCTGGAGGCCCACCCCTTCAGCCCGCGTGACGGCTGGCGGCTGATCTGTGGCTCCTGTGACCACGTCCGGGACGCCGAGTGCCACCAGGTCGCCCTGGCCCCCAACCCCTCTTCCGCCGCTCCTCAGAAGGGCGCACAGCGATGAAGTACCGCATTGACGGGCCGGTCCCGTTCACCGTGGCCGTGACCGAGAACGGCGCCGAGCTGGACATCAGGCGCCATCTCAGCGCGCTGCTGCTGGCCGTGTTCGAGGCGGCGGACAACAACCCGGAGGACATCGGCACCGAGTTCGCCGACATGCACGCCCTCGCCATCTCGGCGCAGCACCAGGGCCGGGACTCCCACGCCCGTCACGAGTTCGACGAGCGGATGGACGCCTACCTGCGGGAGTTCGTGGGTGAGCCGGTGATCGAGCTGTACGGGGACGGCGTGCGGCAGTTGCGGGACGCGGCGGCGGAGATCGCCACTCCGCGCCCGGTGCCCGGCCAGCAGGACCGGAGGGCATCGTGAGCACCGACCGCATCGTCGAGCGGCTCCAGGCCGCCTGGCAGGAGCCCGGCGCAGGCCGCCGCCGCTTCAGCAGCAACGCCAGCCCCTTCCAGCCGATCGCCGCCAGCAGCCAGGACCAGGCCGTCCCGGACGGTGTCAGCAACCCGATGTGGGACGCCGTCCGCTGGATGCCCGCCGAACCGTACTTGCACGACGACACCGTGCTGCAGCCCACCTACGCCTTCAGCGCCTTCGGCAAGGCGACGGCCGGGGAACTGGAGCAGATCGGCGCCAGCCGCGACCACCTGGCCAAGCACTACGCCTGGTCGATCGTCTCGCCCGCCGACGTGACGTGGATGACGGAGCAGCTCGGCGGGCGGGCGGTCGTCGAGATCGGCGCCGGAACCGGCTACTGGGCATGGCAGTTGGAGCAGGCCGGGGTCGACGTCGCCGCGTACGACCCAAACCCGCCCGCTGACGACAACAGGTACTGCAAGGCGGGCCCGTACACGACCGTCCTGCCGGACGACGCCACGGCGGTGAAGCACCACCAGGACCGTGCACTGCTGATGGTGTGGCCGCCCTACGGGGGCGAGCACGCCCGGCACGCGCTGTCGCTGTACGAGGGCGACCTGCTGATCTACGCGGGTGAGGGCTGGGGCGGCTGCACGGCGGACGACGGCTTCTACGAGCTGCTGGACGCCGAGTGGGCCGAGGTGTCGGTTGCACCCCGGCATGTGACCTGGTGGGGAATCCACTGCCGTCTGACCGCGTACGCCCGGAAGCAGGTGGCCGCGTGAACGCCCGCCACCTGATCGCCGCCGACGTCCTCCAGGGCGCTGCCGAGGCTGCCGCCGCGATCCACGCCCGCTGCGACGAGGGCTGTGTGGGCTGCCTGGTCCGGCGGGACATCCTCGCCGTCCTCACCAGCACCGCGCATGTCCTCGCTGAGCCCACGGCGGGCGGCTTCCGGAAGGGCCGGACGTACGCGTTCGGTGCCTGGACGTTCGAGTGCTTCGACATTCGCTCCCACCCCGACAGCGGGAAGCCGGTGGCGATCGGCTGGATGTGGCCCGGCGACAGCGGTTCGAACCTCTACTACTACGACCTCGACCAGTGGTCCGCGGACTGGGTCGACGTCACCGAGGGCGGGTCGTGACCGTCCCCCGGCCGGTGGTGGCGGTCGTCCGCTGGACGGCCGTCACCGGCCTCGCCCTCACCGCTGCTGAGACCTCCCACCGCGTGTTCAGCGGGCCCCTGGCCGACGCCCCCGGCTACATCGCTGCGGCCGGCATCGGCCTGATCGGCATCGCATCCACACCCAGCACCACCCGAAAGGCACGCTCATGAGCCTCACCGACTACCAGCTCAAGACCCTCCTCGCCCCCGTCAACCCCCGCCGCGTCGGCCAGGTTCGCGGCATGGCCCACATGGAAGCCTGGGACATCCGCCGCCAGCTCACCCGCGTGTTCGGCTTCGGCGGCTACTCCATCGACACCCTCTCCCTCGACCTCGTCACCGAGCGCGAGACGAAGAACGGCGACCGCTCCCGCTGGACCGTCGTCTACCGGGCGCAGGTTCGTCTCACCGTCTACGGCCAGGACGGCGCCGAGCTGTCGCACTGGGAGGACGGTGCGGCGGGCGACTCGGTGAACCAGCCGAGTCTCGGTGACGCCCACGACATGGCGATGAAGACGGCGCTGTCGCAGGCGATGAAGCGGTGCGCCGTCAACTTGGGCGACCAGTTCGGGCTGTCTCTCTACAACAACGGTTCCCCGGCGCCGGTGGTGCAGTGGTCGGCTGCGCACCCGCCGAAGGAGGCCGACAGCAGCGAGGCGCCACCACTGGACCAGGACCCGCAGGTCCAGCCGGAGCCGACCGCGCCCACCCCGGCCGCCGTTCCGGAGCCGACCGCGACGCCCCCTGCTGAGGCGCCCAACGGTGCACAGGACAGCCGGGTCGACGAGCGGCAGGCCGCCCTCGACGAGATGAAGTCCGCCGCCCACGCCATCGACTTCGACGCCGGACTCGCCGCCCAGTTCGAGTCCACGTTCGGCCACTCGATCGAGCAGGGCACGGCCGCTGAGTTCCGCGAGGCGACCGACCTGATGCGCGGCAACGCCGCCGCCTGACCCACCGCCCACACGGGGCCGCCTGCCCGTCGGAAGCAGGCAGGCGGCCCCGCCCGTAAGGAGAACACACGATGAGCCTCAAGGACACCGCGGCCCGCGCCGCGGTCCTCTCCACCCTCCACGCCGCCATCGGCGACGAGCTGAAGGCCGCCAAGCGCGAGCTGGAGGACGGCCTCCGCGCCGCCAAGGCCGAGACCGGCACCCAGAAGGTCACCATCAGCCTCGACGAACAGCAGGACATCGGCACCGCCACCCTCGTCCAGCCGAAGGCCGCTGCCGTCGTCGCCGACATGGCGGCGTTCACGAAGTGGGTGACCACCAACTACTCCTCCGAGATTGAGCGCCGCTTCGTCACCGAGGTCCGCGCCTCATTCACCGCCCGGCTGCTGAAGGAGATGACCGCCGCCGGCGTCGCCCAGTGGGCCGACCCGGAGACCGGTGAACTCCACGACGTGCCGGGCGTGGAGATGCAGGGGCGGGCGGCGTACACGCGGATGACGGTCCCGGACGCCGGTAAGGCCGCGATCGCTGAGGCGTATCGGTCGGGCGCGCTCGGCCACCTGGTCCTGCCGGAGCTGACCGCGGGCGGTGCCGAGTGAGCCTCCGCATCATCCGCGCTGGCGAGCGCATCGGTCGACTGATCGTCATCGCTGATCGGAACACCACCGACCAGACCATCCACGTCCGCTGCGACTGCGGGACTGAGAAGTCCGTCAGCCTCAAGCACTGGGGAGAGACCCAGTCCTGCGGCTGTCTCAAGGGAGAGCGAAGCCGGGCTGCACACGTCACCCACGGGATGACTGGCACCACCGAGTTCAGGATTTGGAGCGGCGTCCTCGCCCGAACGACCAACCCGAACGACCCCCGGTACCCCGATTACGGGGGCCGTGGCATCACCGTTTGTGAGCGCTGGCGGGTCTCTTTCGAGAACTTCTACGCCGACATGGGGACCCGGCCCCAGGGCCGCAGCATCGACCGGATCGACAACGACGGTCCGTACGAGCCGGGCAACTGCCGTTGGGCAACCCCGCGTGAGCAGGCGCTCAATCGGCGCAAGAGGAAGTCGCCCTCACCGCTGGCCGAGTGCCGCGCCGGTCACGCGATGACCGAGCAAAACACCTACATCGACCGCCGCACAGGCCGCGGGAAGTGCCGCGTCTGCCGAAATGCCCGGACCGCCGAGTGGCGTGCTCGCAGAAAGCGGAGCGTCGGCGGAGCTGACCAGCCGTTCTAGCCCGCATCTCTGGTGGGCCGCCCCCGCGGGATTCGGGGGCGGCCCGACCTAAGGCAACCACAACCCCGAACGGAGAACCACATGTGGCCCTTCGATACCCTCCGCCTTCAAACCGAGTTGACCGCCGTCAAGGCCGACCGTGAGCGAATCCGCGCCGAGCGGAACCAGTTCGCCGAGGACCGTGACGCCTACCGTGCTGCCGCCGAGACCGCCGCCCAGCAGTTCACCACTGCGGACCGCGAACTCGCCGCCACCCGCAAGCAGCTCGTCGGCGGGGCGCCGACGGCCCTCGCTGACCACGACGCCCGCCGTAGGGCCCTCGCCGACGCCGTGGGCCTCTCGCGGTCCGCCCCGTGGTCCGAGGTGACCATGCGGGCCGCCGCGTTGTGGACGCTCCTGTCGCGGGCCCGCTCGGACCTGGCCACGCTGACGGCCGAGCTCGCCGAGCTGCGGAACGAGGGGCGGCACATCGACGGCGCGCCTGTCCGGCCGCGTACCCCGGCTGCCGAGCTGATGCAGGCGTGGGCTCGGGCGAACGCGCTACAGGCGCGGCTCGACGAGGCGCAGAACGCGAACGAGGCCCTGTCCCGGGAGCTGTACGAGCGGGCTGTCGGCGGTGCGTCGTGAACGGGCCGATCACCCTCGGCGGCGCCTCCGTGATGGCCGCCCTGCTCGACGCGACGGGACTGGCCCGCTACTGCGCCACGCACCCCCGCAAGACCCGGGGCGGTGGCGGCCGGCATCGCGCCCCCGCACCCGTGGCCGTGCCCGAACCGGAGCGGAACTCGGTGGAGGCGCTCGTCATCGAGATCACCCAGTGCCCCAACTGCCGCCGCGACACCCAGCACGTCAGGTTCCGGGTGCTCAAGAGCCTGATGTGCCTCGACTGCCGCCGTCGGGAGGCGTGATGGCCGCCGTGTTCTGGCTTGTGTGGGTTCTCGCCTGCCTGCTGCTGGCCTACGGGCTGATCCGGGCGGCCCGCGACTACCGCGACGACGAGCCCCAGCCCGGCCCGGTGTGGAACGCGGACGGCCAGCAGTGGCGCCACGACGCCCCGGACGACCAGCCCGGCGCCCACGAAGAGTGGGCCGCCGCCTGGAACCGCCGCTACAACCAGCCCGCCTACGACCCGAACCACCGCACCACCAAGGGGGACTGACCGTGAGCCTCACCTTCACCGACATCTTCTGTGGCGCCGGGGGATCCTCCACCGGACTCGTCGCCGCCGGCCTTGAACTCCGGCTCGCCGCGAACCACTGGCAGCGCGCCATCGAGACCCACGCCGCCAACCACACCGGCGCCGACCACCTGTGCGCCGACATCAACAACTACGACATGCGGCGCCTGCCCAAGACGGACGTCCTGTGGGCGTCTCCGATCTGCACCGAGCTGAGCCCGGCTGGCGGGCGCCGCCGCAAGACCGCTGCGGGCCACGGCCAGACCGCGCTGGAGGAGTTCGGCCCGATCTCCTCGGGCGCGTTCGACCGCACCAGGGCCACGTTCTGGGACGTCATCCGCGCCACCGAGGTCCACCGCTACCGCGCGGTCCTCGTCGAGAACGTGATGGAGGCCGCGGACTGGGAGCTCTTCGACGTCTGGCTGTCGGGGATGCGGACTCTCGGCTACAACATCCAGTTCGTGTCCCTGTCGTCCGCGCACGCCGGGGACGACGACGCCAACCCTGCGGCGCCGCAGTGGCGTGACCGGATCTACATCGTCTGCACCCGCGAGGGCATCCCGCTACCCGACGTCGAGCCGCGCCCGCGGGCGTGGTGCCCGGTGTGCGAGGAGACCGTCACCGCGTTCCAGTCATGGAAGAAGGAGGGGCGGCACCTCGGCAAGTACGGTGCCCAGTACGTGTACCGGTGCCCGAACGGGCCCAGGTGCAGGCATGCGGTCGTCGAGCCGTACGTCCGCCCCGCCGCGAGCATCATCGACTGGTCCAACCTCGGCGTCCGTATCGGCGACCGCGCCGAGAAGGGGATGCGGCCCCTCGCCGCGAACACGGTCACCCGCATCCGTAAGGGCCTGGAACTCCTCGGCGACCGCCGCATGGTCCTGACGGTCAACCATGGCGGCCACGACGGCCGCGCGTTCCCCGCCGACGGGGCGCCGCTGGCGGCGCGCACCGCGAAGATCGGTGACGCCGTCCTCGTCCCGTCCGGCGGCACCTGGAACACCACCTGCACGACGACCGCCGAGCCCATGCGCACACGGATGGCCAACCCCAAGGGCTTCGAGGCCCTGGTCACGCCGCCGCAGGCCGACGACTCGTTCATCGTCACCCTTCGCCGCAACTCGACCACGCGCCCGGTGTCCGAGCCCGTCGACACCGTCACCGGGCAGGGCCGCCACCACTGGCTCGTCATCCCCTACCGCAACGCGGCCACGAAGACCACGGGTGAGCCGCTCCACACCCTGTCGACGATCGACTCTGCGGGCATCGCCTCACCCGCGCCCGCGCTGGAGGACTGCCACTACCGGATGATCCAGCCGCGCGAGCAGCTCCTCGCGCAGCGGTTCCCCGTCGACTACATCGTCCACGGCACCAAGGGCGAGCAGACCATGCAGGCCGGGAACGCCGTCTCCTGCAACGTCGCCCAGTGGCTCGGCCAGCGCGTCGCCGCGAGGCTCGCATGACCAACACCACGACGTTCGACGTCGAGACCCTGGCCGCCCGCGCGGCGGCCGGGCTCCGGCAGGCGCCGCACCACGACACCCTCACCTGCTACACCGACTACCGCTGCCGACGCCCCGAATGCGTCGACCGGTACAACGAACGCAACAAGGAACGCCTCCGCGCCCGCAAGGCCGGCACCTACAACGCCCTCGTCGACGCCACCCGGGCACGGCAGCACATCCGGCGCCTCCAGCAGGCCGACATGTCCGCCGAGGCCATCGCCTGCGCCGCTGGCATCTCCGTGCACTCCGTCCTTGACATCCTGCGCCCGCACCCCACCAAGCGGCGCGCACGCCGCCGCCGCATCACCCCGGGCGTCGAAGCGAAGATCCTCTCTGTGCGCGCAGGCGGCCACGTGAGCGGGCGCATCAACTCCACGGGCACCGTCCGCCGGGTTCAGGCACTCGTCGCGCGCGGCTGGCCCGTCTCGCACATCGCCCGCCGTGCCGGCCTGTCGAGCCAGAACGCCCACGACATCCTCAACCGGCCCCGCGTGTACGTGACCACGGCCCGTGCCATCGCTGCCGTCTACGACAGGTTGCGCACTAAACGGCCCGAGAAGCACGGCGTATCCAAGACGCACGTGGTGGTCGCCCGTAACCGTGCCGCCCGGGCGGGCTGGCCGCCGCCCGCGTACTGGGACCGGCAGCCGGGCGCGATCGACGACCCGGAGTTCGTGCCTGAGTACAGCAAGACCCGGCTGGAGATCGTCGCCGAGGACGTCCGCTGGCTGATGGCATCCGGCCTGGACCGGGCCGCCGCCGCCCGCCAACTCGGCAAGGACAAGTCGTACATCGACCGGGCGCTCGCCGCGTACCCCGAGGCGGTGGCCTCATGATCAGCCACGACGCGTCCTACCCCGAACCCCCGCGCCCCGTGGACTGGCGGCATTCCGCCGCCTGCCGCGAGACACCGGACGACCTGTTCTTCCCCATCGGCGAGACCGGCGCCGCAGCACTCCAGATCGAGGAGGCCAAGGCCGTTTGCCGTCGCTGCCCCGTGGTGAAGGCGTGCGCGCAGTGGGCGTTGGAGACCCGGCAGGCGTACGGCATCTGGGGCGGGGTGGCCGAGTCGGAGCGCCGCCGCCTCCTCAAGATCCACATCAAGGAAGGCGACATCGAACCGCAGCGCGGCGGCCGACCCCGCGCCGCCTGCGGTACCCCGTCCGCCTACGACCGGCATGTCAAGGCGGGCGAGCCCGTCGACGACGCATGCCGGGCCGCGCACACCCGGGCGTGTGCTGAGAAGCGGGAGCGGGCGAAGCGGAAGTCCGCTGTCCCGGAGTGCGGCACCCGCAGTGGCTACCAGTGGCACCGCAAGAACGGTGAAACCGCATGTGACGCGTGCCGGGCGGCGAACGCGGCGGCGGACCGCAGGTTGCGGGCGACCGGCACGACGAAGGTCCTCGTCCGGTGACCGGCCCTCAGCAGGGCGCCCGGTGCTCGCACTGGGTTGGCGCCGAGCAGCGGCATTGCGGGGCCGTCGAGGGCGTCCGCGCCTACCTGACCGGCCCACGGTGCCCCGCACACACCCCGAACGCTCTCGCCGGACGGCCGGAGCCCGGGATGCCGGCCGCGGTCGGACAGCGGGAGGCGTCATGACGTGCCCGCGTTGTGCCGCCCCGCAGCCTCCGAACGCCGGGTTCTGCAAGCACTGCGGCCACCCCATCAACCAGTAGCCGGCAGCCCCGCCGGACCACCCGGCGAGGCCCGTCCCAACACCAACAGGAGACCCGTACATGTCACGCATCAGTCGCCGCGACATCGGCGACGCAACCACCGGCTTCAGCCTCTCGGCCATCGCCATCACCTGCACCGTCCTCTTCATCTGCGGCCTCTCCGCCCTCCTGTGGTGGCTCGGCGTCTTCACCTCCGGCATCAAGGGCGCAGGCGACGTCCACCGCGACCAGAACAACGCCAAGAACCGCGAACACTGGTCCGCCACGTTCAACAGCGAGTTCGAGCAGATCCAGGCCGACCAGGAGAACGTCGCCACCCTCAAGCGGCAGGCCACCGCCAAGGGCGCCACCGCCCAGGACCAGGCCAACCACCTCGGCGCCCAACTCAACTGCCGCCAGGACGTCGCCCAGTACAACGCCGACACGTCCAGCACCCTCGGCGCCCCCTGGGTGCCCGCCAACCTGCCCAACCGCCTCAACGCCGACGACTACTGCGGGAACTGACCCATGAACCTGAACCGACGCACCGCCGCCACCGTCGCCCTCGCCGTGACCGGACTGCTCCTCGCCGGATGCACCAGCGACAACAACGCCAGCAAGCAGCAGGCCAAACAGAACGACCTCGCCGCCGGCACCGCCCAGAAGTTCAACGCTGCGGTCCCGTACCCGTACGCGAACGGGATGCCGTCGGACCCGCTGGAGCGCAAGAACCTCGCCCGCCGGCTGACCCAGTACAACAGCAAGGGCAACACGAACTACGTGTACGTGTTCGCCGGGATGACGGACAAGGTCATCGGCTACTACGTCATCCGCGGCAAGGTCTCGTCCACGGGCTCCCAGATGACGTCGACGCAGGTCAACGTCCACTGCGGCTACGGCGGCGACCACATCACCTGCACCAACGACGCCATCGGCGACGACGGCTCCTACGGGCCCAACGAGGGCGGCCAGATGGGCGTCTTCTTCTGGACGCAGTCGGGAGTTCTGGTCGAGACGGACCAGCCGTTCCTGGTCTCCAGCCAGCCGATCAAGTTGTACGCCGACGTGCCGCAGCTCGACGCCCCGGCGGCCACCCGATGAGGCGCTTCCTCCTCGGCCTGGTCCTCGGCGCCTGCACCGGAGCGATCACCAGCGCGATGGAACTCGCCTACCCATGGTGGCTCGTGACCAGCGCCGTGGCCGCGGTCCTCGTCTGGTTCGGCCGGTACGCGGTCGAGCTGCTCGCGGACGTCGTCGACGACCTTCTCTGACCCGCCCCTCGCCCCGCCAGCATCGTCCGGCGGGGCCCCACCCGAAAGGCCACCACCCCATGACACGCCGCCCCCTCAGCCCCGGCGCCAAAACCTGCGGACGCCTCCTCGGCCTCGCCCTGGAACTCCCGCCCGCCGCCTACGTGATGGCCACCGGCCACGCCCCGGACTGGGTGCGGATCTGGCTCGGGGCGTGGCTGTCGATGTGGCTGCTGATCACCGTGATCGCCGCAGGAAACCAGCAGCCCTCCTGACCACCTGAATCGGGCGGCCTCCCGCCGCCCCACCCCGGGGCCGGCATCCCCCAACCGGCCCCGGGGACCCCGGCAGCAGCTACACCGAGAGGAACCCGAACCGTGCACATCCGCCCGCAGGACCTCCCCGAAGCCCGCTCCGAGGTAGTGGCCTACCACCTCGCCAAGGGACCGGCGCTGTTCGACGCATGCATCCGCGCGGGCGCCATGGCAATCCGGCCACCCGGAGACACCCACACGTCAGCCCGGGAACTCGCCCGCCTTGAGGCCGAGCGGGTACGGAACGGCGAACTGTTCTGGGTCAACGGCGACATGACCGAGCTGGTCGCCGCAGCGTCCAAGACCATGCCTGGCTTCACCCTCGCGCCCGACGACATGCCGTCCCCCTGGGGCTTCATGGCCTTCGAGAAGCCCATCCGCACGGTCACGTCGCCGTACACGGGCGAGGCGGTCCCCATCGTTGCTGCCTCATGGGGGCCATGTCCCTTCGCCGACTACAAGGGCGGGGGCGTCTGGGTGAGTTGGTACTCCGACACGGACGTCGTCATCGATAGCGACTCCGACTCGGGGCTTCCCGACGCGGTGAAGGCGATGATGAAGGGCTCGCTGCCGAAGTTCACCTACGACTGCGAGTCTGTGGCGCCGTTCTCGGACACCGAGCTGAAGAGCGTCACGGTCACGGGCGAGGACGCGTCGGAGGACGCGCTCGGGGTGGACCTCCTGAAGGCCGTATGGCTGCTGATGGCCCAGCCCCTCGCGGACGTGACCGAGGTGGAGCCCGACCGCGCGGCCCGCAAGCGTCTGCGCCGGGCGAATCAGGAGCCCAAGCCGGTGCGCGTCATCGAGCTGCGCCGCCCGCAGCGATCCGGCGAGGCCGGGCCAGGGACCCGCGAGTACCACCATGCGTGGGTCGTGCGCGGCCACTGGCGGCAGCAGTGGTTCCCGAGGCGGCAGGTCCACCGCCCGGTATGGATCGCACCCCACATCAAGGGCCCCGAAGGCGCACCGCTCCTCGGTGGCGAGAAGGTCTACGCCCTCAAGCGGTAGCGATCACCGGCAGCACGAAGGCCCCGCACACGGCGGGGCCAGGACGAGAGGAGGGGTGGTGTCAGGACTCGGCGACGTTCCGTGCAGCGCTGAGGTCACGGGCGCGCTTCGGATCGGGCGCGATCTTCGCGACCCACTCGCGCGTCATGCCGGACCAGCGAGCCATGTCCGACGGCCCCACGTCACGGGCGCGCCAGGCCACGAACAGGTTGCGCAGCACTGCGTCATCCCGCTCGAAGGCGGCCTTCGACTCCTCGCGCTTGCGGGCGGCTTCCCGGATCTGGGTCTCGGCATCACTGGTCATGGCTGCCATGGTGCCACGGCAAATCGCGTTCCCGCTACGCGAACGCGGATGGAGGTCGCGAATCTCGTACGCGAACGGTATTCTCGTCTCATGCCTGAAGATCTCCCCGAGGGCCTGGCCACATCTGTGTCCGCGACCCTCCAGCACATCCACCTCATCCAGGCCAAGGCCGACCGCCTCGCCGAAGCCCGCCGCGACGCCCTGGCCCAGATGCTCCACCGGATCGGCACCGAGTACCGGACCGGCGCCATCACCCAGGGCCAGCTCTGCACGACCCTCGCGGCCGTCCGCGACATCCCGATGCCCGGCCGCATGAAGATGTGGGACGAGATCATCGGCGTCCCCTGGAAACGCGTCGTCCAGCTCGCCAGGCAGCTCCCCAACGGACCCGAGGGCAGTTGGGTCGGCGAGTACCCGATCCTCGCCGATGCCCCGCGGCCCATTGCCGGCATCTCCGTGGTCTACGTCCTCTTCGACGAGGCCAACATGCCTTGCTACGTCGGCTCGACGGACAAGTTCAGCGTCCGCATGGGCGCCCACTCGAAGGACGGCAAGCGCTTCGTCCGCTGGCAGGCCCACCCCTGCAAGGACCGCGAACACGCCTACCTCCTCGAAGACCGCCTCCTCCGGCGCCATCTGCCCTACCTCAACCGCAAGGCCAGCAGATGACCTGCCAGCCGCGCGCTGCGCACAACCCCTGATCAGCACGAACGAGAGAAGCGCCTCATGCCCTGGGTCAAGTTGGACGACCGGTTCCCCACGCACCGCAAGGTCGCCTTGGTCTCCGACCGCGCCTTCCGGCTGTATGTCTCCGCGCTTTGCTGGTCCTCCGAGAACCTGACCGAGGGGAAGATCCTCGACCGCGAGCTGCCGCTGGTGGCCCGCATCCGCGGGGTGAAGGCGGCAGCGAAGGAGTTGGAGGACGCCCGGCTCTGGGACCGCATCGAGGGCGGGTGGGTCATCCACGACTTCCTTGAGTACAACCCGGACCGGGCGCGGGTGCAGGCGGACCGGGACGCGAACGCGGCGCGGCAGAAGGCGTTCCGGGAGCGTAAGCGGGCCGAGCGCGAGGCCGCCCGTAACGGCGAGCGTAACGGCGTTACGGGCGAGGCTCAGAACACCGAAGACGACACGACGGCGACGCGACCGCGACACGACGGCGACACGACGGCGCAGCGAACCGACCAGACAAAAGACGAATCGTCGCAGGTCAACGGAATCCGTAACGGCGTTAGTAACGACACCCCGTCCCCGCCCCCATCCCATACCCCTTCTTCTCCTACGGAGAAGAAGCAAGCAAGCAAGAAGCGCGAGCCCGCTGAACCTGATCTCGGCTCGGGCATCCCAGACCAAGCGCGCCCTCTCGTCGACGGCCTCACTGCGGCAGGCGTCATCGTCCGCTGGCCCTTCCAAGGCGACGGCTGGTTCCCCGTCCTCGGGATGATCGCCAACAGCGGCGTGCCCGCCATGGTCGACCACGCCCTCAAGGCCGCAGCCCGGACCAACGTCGAGTCGGCGAAGTACTTCCTCAAGGGCTGGCGCGAACTCCCGCCCATGCCGAGGCCCGGCACCGAACGGCCCCCGCTGCGCGCCGTCGCAGGCGGCTACCAGCCCTACAAGCAGCCCGACCAGTCCGTCTACGAAAACGACCTCGGCTACTTCTAAGGACCCCCCATGCCCGAACCCGAAAGCCTCGCCGAGAACCGGCCCTCCATGCTCGCCCGCCTCATGGCCGGAATCGCCCAGCACGCCCCCAACGTCCCCGCGGGCCCCATCGACGACACCCCCAACCCCGACGAGCCCGGCCACCCCGAATACCACCGCCGCCAGCGCGCCGAGTTCGCCCTCAACCGCTGGACCACCGCCGTCCCCTACCGCTACCGCAACGCCACCGCCGAACACCCGGCCGTCTGCGCATGGGCCGACCGCGCCGCCAACGACTACCGCGAAGCCGGCTTCCTCGTCCTCCACGGCGCCATCGGCACCGGCAAAACCCACCAGGCATACGGAGCCCTCCGCCGCATCGCCGAAGCCGGACCCCGCAACTTCCAGATGATCGCCACCACCGCCCCCGACCTGTACGGGCTCCTGCGGCCCGGCGGCTCCGAGAAGGGCAGCGAACACGAACTGAAGCGGCTCTGCCGAATCCCGCTGCTCCTCCTCGACGACCTCGGCACCGAGAAGCTCTCAGAGTTCACGGAGGAGACGACAACCCGCATCGTCAACCACCGCTACAACGAGTCGCTCCCGCTGCTCATCACCACGAACCTCCCCGTCCGTACCGGCGGGGCAGCGGCCTCGGACCTGGTGACCCGCCTCGGCGACCGGCTCGCATCCCGTCTTGCGCAGACCGCGACCATCGTCAGCTTCGACGGCCCCGACCTCCGCCGCACCCTCAGGAGCGTCTCGTGAACCGCCCCCGCTACACCGCCCCCATGCCCGAATCGCTCCGCCACCAACTCCGCAGCGGACAACACCCCGCCCGCGCCACCCCCTGCCCCCAATGCCACGCCGCCGCACACAAGCCCTGCACCCTCCGCAAGTCCGGCCGGCACCTTCCCGCCCCGCACCCGCAGCGCATCTCCGCGTGGGCCCAAGCCGTCGCCTGCTGCCCGGACTGCCAGGTCGAGCCCGGCACGCCGTGTCACGACGAGGGCCACGCCCGTACGACCGTCCATGCCCGCCGCTACCAGGAAGCCCAGGAGACCGCAGCATGAGCGCCCGCATCACCGTCCACTGCGACCGCATGTGGCGGTACGGCAGCTGCACCAGCCAACTCCTCACCGACGCCACCACCCTCGACGAAGCCCGCGCCGCCGCCCGGTACCGCGGCTGGCACACCACCCCGCGCGGCGACTACTGCCCCGCCTGCTCCGGCCGCGGCCGACAGCCCGCCAGCGCTGTGGTCGCTGTCCTCCACCCGGAACGCACACCGTGAGCGCACTGGACCGGCTGCTCGCCGAGACGATCCCCACCCGGCCCCCGCACCCGCCGCCCCGTACCAGGCGGTGGACAGAAGCCGAGCAAGACGCCCACTGGGCAGCCCTCTGCAACGCGGTCGGCACACCCGGCGCCCAGAGGCCTCGGCTGCGTCTCGTACCGCCCCCAGAGCCCGCAGACGACCTCACCGACAAGGAGATCAGCCAGTGACCACCGAACTCACCGAAGCACAGCGGCACCAGCGCCTGAAGCAGGCCCGCGAGGCCATCACCAAGGCACTCCGCGAAACCCACCACGAATGGCACCGCCTCAACGACGGCGACTGGCACCTCCTCGGAGACATCGCCATCGACGCCCTCGGAGACGTCGCCGCCGAGATCCTCACCGACGGCACGATGATGCGCGCCCTCACCATCCAGAACGGCGTCGCCACCCTCGAACTCGAACCCGCCACCGAGATCCTGAAAATCTTCGTCGCCTCCATGCGCGGCGTCCTCGACGGCTACGGCGCCGAGAACTACCTCGAAACCGACATGCAGGCCCCGTCCGTCTCCATGGACCTCCGCGACGGCAACAACCCCATGGACTCGTACACCGTCACCATCCAGCGCCGAACCCGCCCCACCCCGCACGAGTTCCGGCAGCGCGCCGAGAAACAGCGCGACGACATCCTCCGCATCGTCTCCGGCTGGGTCTGCGAGTCCAACGACACCGGCGGCATCGACGCAGGAGACCTCACCTGGCGCCTCGAACAGGCCGGCTACCAGCTCCCCGAACCCGAGGAGGAGCCGTGACCGACACCGCCCCCGACCTCACCCGCACCCGTCCCGCCGTCACCACCCCATGACAACCCAAACCGCTGGAAACCCGCCCAACACCCCACCGCCCTGCCGGAACAGCCCCACCGAGGAGACCCCGTGAGCCCCCGCCGCACCCTCGACGCCCAAGGCAACGCCTACACCACCGAAACCCTCCAGCAGAAAGCCGACCGCCTCCGCGCCGAGCAGGGCCTCCCGCCCGAGAGCGAGCACTCCGGCCCCCAGCCGTGCCACTGGTACGACGACGGCCACGGCGGCCGCTACCTCATCCCCGGCTGCGCCGCACGCGCCCAGGACCCCGACCGGGCCGACGTCTGCACCTGCCCCGACCTGGCCGACCAACTCGCCAAGGCCCGCCGGGAGATCGAACGTCTCAAGGCGGAACTCCACGGTGCCCGTACCTGGCACGCCTACGTCGCGATGGCCGTGAACGCCCACCGGGACGGCATTCAGATCATGAAGACCGCCGCCGAGCAAGCCGCCCGAAACCAGCCCAACTAGCCTCAAAACATGGGAAAATGAACGCAACCCCCCGATGCACCTGCGGCCACGCCCTCCGCGACCCCGTCTCGGTCGCCAGAGGAATGGGCCCCGTCTGCTGGCAACGCCTCAACGGCCGGCCGCCACGCATCCGCACCACCACCAGCACCGACCAAATGCCCGGACAGGCAGAACTCGCCCTCGAACCCATGCAACCCACCCTCTGGTCGCTGTAGCCCGGCCGCCCGGCCAACCCTGCACCGCACGCCAAGCCACCCAGACCCCCGCCAGACGCCCCCACAGCGCCACAGGAGCCACGGGAGAGGCGCAGCGGACCCGAGGGCCACCAGGCCGCTACGAACCCGCCAGGCGCCCGCACAGCCACGCAACCCGAACCGCCCGAACTCGGAGGACCTGATGACCACTCGCATCAGCCCGCTCTACGCCACACACGCCAGCCCCGAGAGCATCGAGATCGCCATCCGCGAAGCCGAAGCCAAGGCCAGCGCCCTGCGCCGACTCCTCGACGTCCGCCGCGCGCAGATCGCCGCCGGGACGTGGCCGCCGAAGGACGACAGCAGCCCCGTCACCGCCTGACCGCCCCGACCACCCGGAGAACCCGATGACCGAGCCCCTCACCACCCAGCAGCTCGACGAGATCACCGCACGCGCCAAGGACCGCCGCGCCGCCCTCACCGAGTGGATCAACCGCAACTCGCCCCAGCCCGGCCAACAGGCCCTGGAGAACGCGGAGGCGGTCCTGGAGGAGGACATCCCCGCGCTGCTCGCCGACAACCAGCACCTCCGCCAGCAACTGGAGACCGCGCGCAGCCAGGCCATCACCTGGGCCGCCGACCTCATCGACGAGCAGCTCACCGCCGAGCCGGACCACGACCGCGCCTCCGCCCTCTACGAGCTGCTCCTGCGCCTCCGCGGGGAACTGCCGTGCACCTGCGCCCGCTGCGGCGGCCTGCATGCCAAGGAGTGCAGCAAGTACGTGCCCGGCCACGAGCTGATCAGCCGACACGACCAGCTCGCCGTGTACCGCGCCGCTGCCCGTCCGGCCGCCACCACCCAGGACGGTGGGCGATGACCACCAGCCCCGCCCTCCGCGTCCTGTCCCTCGGTGCTGGCGTCCAGTCCACCACCCTGCTCCTCCTCGCCGCCGAGGGCCGCCTCCCCAAGCTCGACGCCGCGGTGTTCGCGGACACCGGCTGGGAGCCAGCCGCCGTGTACGAGCACCTCGACCGGCTGGAGCGCGAGATCGCCCAGCCCGCCGGGATCCCCGTCTACCGCGTGTCTGCCGGGAACATCCGCAACGACGCCCTCGACCCCGAGCACCGGTTCGCCTCGATGCCGCTGTTCGTCAAGAACCCCGACGGCGGCGATGGGATGACTCGGCGGCAGTGCACGGCCGAGTACAAGCTGAAGCCGATCAAGGCGCAGGTCCGGCGACTGCTGGGCTACCCGCACCCCACCCCGATACCGCGCGGCGTGTACGCCGAACAGTGGGTCGGCATCAGCCGCGACGAGTTCGGCCGCGCCAAGGACTCCGGCATCCAGTACCTCAAGTCCTGGCACCCGCTGCTCTACCTCGACGGCGCTGCCGACGGCCGCGAAGGCTGGACCCGCGAGGACTGCCTGCGCTACCTCCGCGCCAACGGCTGGGCGTCCACCCCGAAGAGCGCGTGCATCGGCTGCCCGTTCCACGGCAACCGCCAGTGGCGCGAGCTGCGCGACCACAACCCCGAGGAGTGGGCAGACGCCGTCGACTTCGACCACGCCATCCGCTCCGGCAACGCCCGCGGCAACGCCAACGGCAAGCCGCTGCTCGGCGAGGCGTACCTGCACGCCTCACGGCTGCCGCTCGATCAGGCGCCCATCGATCGCGTCACCTGGCACGAGTGGAAGGGCAGGCAGACGGACCTGTTCGACCAGATCGCCGACATCGAACTGGAGCAGGGCGACCCCGACGGCTGCTCCCCGTGGGCGTGCCGCTCCGGGCAGCCCGTCGACGTCAGCGACGCGGCCTGACCGCGTGACCCACCCCATGGCACCGGCCGGCCGTGTTGGAGCCACGGCCGGCCGGGCGCCCCGACCCTATCTGGAGCAGACCATGACCACCGACCCGACCACCGCGCACGCCGACTGGATCGACGGCCATCCCCAGCTGGAGGCCATCGCCGCCGCGGTCTGGGAGCGCTGCCGTACCGAGGGCACGAGCCTCGTCGTCGACGACCCGCGGAACATCGCCGTGGCCGCGCTGGCCGCGGTGCTGCCTGTGCCGTCGGCCCCGACCACCGACCCGGCAGTCCTCCGCGAGCGGGTCGCTGACGTCCTCGCCGACGCCGACGGCCACCGGTGGGTGCCCGACTACGACAGGCGTCGGAGCCCCGCCTACCAGGCGTACCTGGAGCGCGCCGACCGGGTGGTGGGGCTGCTCGCCGCCTACGACACCACCATGCGCGCCGCCTCGGTGCCGCTGACCGCCTCCGAGCGGGGGTTCCTCGGCTACGCCCTGATGCTCGCCGCCGACCAGATGGCGAACCGGCCCGACGAGTTCGGCCCGGACGACGAGGCCGCGCTGGAACGGCTGCGTCGTCTGGCTGCCGTGGCGCAGCAGTCCGAGCCGGAGACCGCCCGTACCGCCGACGGGGCCACCGCGCTCCGCGACGTTGCTGACTTCTACGAGCGGGTGCTGGAACAGTCCCTCGACCCCGGCAGTGACCCCCGATACTGCACAGCGGTCCGGGACGTCGTGATGGGGCTGCGCTGCAGGGCTGCCGGGGCGCAGCAGCAGCCCACCACCGAGACGCGGCCGTTGGTGTCTGCGGCGGAGACGGCCGACCAGATCGCCACCCGCCTCCGCAACGAGAACTGGCACCAGCGCGCGCAGGGCGCCCAGGACGTCGCCGACATGCTGCACGCCGCCGAACGCATCGACCAGCAGGACGGGGAGCAGCAGTGAGCAGTGGCGGAGGATTCACCGGCATCAGCCTGGCGGGTACATGGGAGTGCGGCGCCTGCGGTGCCACCGGAGACGGCTGGTACGACGAGGACGACGGACTCGTCCTGCACGACGAGGACGGGCAGTCCTTCGACCCCGACGGCCATGTCTGCGGGGAGGTGTGACCGTGATCTGGCTCGCCCTCACCGCCGCCCTCGCCGTCGGCTACCTCATCGGCCGCACCAGGCCGTACGAGCGGCTCGCCGACTGGGCGAACTGGCAGCTGCGGTTCCACCTCGACCGCTGGACGACCAAGCCCCGGCAGGCCGTCTTGTTCACGCTGCTGCTCGCCACCGACCCGGCGCGCACGGTCCACGCGTGGCGGCACCGCCGCGACGACGAGGGGGAGCAGCGGTGATCGCCGAGGTGATAGACGCCGCGACCGCCATCGGCTGGGCGCTGCTCGCGTGGGTCGCCGTGTTCGCGCTCGTGGTGACGGCTGTCGGGTACGCGACCGTCACGGTGCTGTGGCTGGCGGGCCGGTGGGCACGGAAGGGCGCAGCACGGGCCTACGCCGCCGTCTCCCGCACGAACACCCCGCCGTGCGGCTCTCGCGTCGCCGGAACCCCTCCTGAGCCCGCAGACGCCCGCACAGGACCGCACGACTGGAAGGAAGCAGCATGACCCGCGCCGACAACCTCGCCGTCTCCCGAGCCGTCGGCGCCAACGTCGCCGCACTCCGCAAAGCGCGCGGCATATCCCAGCGCACCCTCGCCAGCGAGACACAACGCGTCGGCAAACCGGTCGGGTTCAGCACGATCCGCCGCATGGAGAAGGCCGCCACCCCCGGCGCTTCCCCGGTGGCGATCTACGTCGACGACGTCGTCTCCCTCGCCGCCGTCCTCGGCGTCACCGTCCAACACCTGATCACCACGCCGAAGTGCAACGCCTGCATGGACAAACCGCCCGCTGGATTCGCCTGCCGCACCTGCGGCGCCGCCGCCTGACCCCTCGCCCGCTTCGGCCGCCCCACCCCGGGGCGGCCCCCAACCACGGAGCACCACATGACCCTCACCGCCGCACAGGAACTACGCGCCGCCGCCCAAACCCTCCGCAACGTCGAACCGTTCATCACCGGCCAACTCCAGCGCCTCGCCTTGCCCGTCGCCGAATGGCTGGAACGCGAGGCCCGCGACGAGGAATACCGCCTCGCCGAGTTCGGCCACCGCACCGCCTCACCCGAAGCCATGAAGCTGGCCCGCGTCCTCAACGGGAGCGAGAAGTGACCGACCGCATCCCCTTGGACAATCTCAACAGTGATCAACTCGACGCCCTCTACGACCGGCTCGACAGAGCACGGGACGCCGCCGCTCTCCACCGGAAGGGCCTGATCACCGCCGCCGAGCTGTACGCCGCGATCGAAGCCGAGCCCGAGCCGGACGGCACCGGCCTGTACGAGAAGATCACAGCCATGTTCGGCGGCCCCCTGCCCTGGCCGCCGCCCGCCACGCCCATCTGCGGCGCTCCCGGACCGTGGGGAGACGCCCACGCCTGCATCAAGCCCGCCGAACACCCAGACGCGCACAGGGCGCACGACGGATGCGGATGGCATGACGAGCCCGCGCCCGTTCCGGCAGCGACCGAAGCGACCAACCCGGCCATGATCACCGACCCCGCCTACCTCCACCACCTGTACGCGCAAGCCATCCGCAACACGGCCGCCCGCTACCCCGACGACATCGCCACCGCCGTACTCGCCGTCCGCGACCGGCATGTCGAGCAGCTCCAGCAGCGCCTCCGCCTCGCCGACGCCCAACTCGCCGGCCTGACCGACACCACCACCCTGGAGGACCAGTGAGCAGCACCTACGCGATCCTCTGCCTCTCCCACGACCCCGCCACCCTCCACGGCGAATACACCACCCCCGAAGCCGCCGAGACCGCCATCCGCAACGGCATCGACGGACACCCGCACTGCGACCTGATGATCGGCCGCTTCTCCTACCCGCTCGTCGAGCTCGGCTGCCCGCCCTCCCGCGACCGTAAAGTCCAGCAGCGCTGCTACCACGGCACTACGGTCTGGACCGACAGCGACTGGCTGCGCCTCCTCGCGGCCGCGTACCAGTCCACTGACCCGGCGGTCCTGGCGGCGGTGAAGGCGGGTCATCACGGGTGCCTGCCGTGGGAGCGGCTACGGCGACTGCGTGTGGAGTTGGGGTTCGAATTGAAGGAGGAGCAGCCGTGACCGCCCGCCTCGTCACCCGGCTCCCGCTGCGCACCCGCGCACGGCTCCGTGCCGAGTACCGCATCGACGGCATCGGCGCCCGACTCGTCGAACACGGACACTCCTGGGCTGCTGAGTGGCTGTGGCGGACCTGCCGGATGCTCTGACCCGCCCACTGTCAGCGGCGGCCCGTACCCTGGGTGGTGCGGTCAGCCCGGGTCATGCTGGTCCCACGACCGCGCTACTCAACACGGAAGCCCCGCCGAACTCGTACCGGCGGGGCCTCCGTCTGTGCAGGGGCTCAGCCCCAAGTCGTGTCACTCACGGCGCCCACTCCTCCCGGTATCCAGGCTTGTCAGCGTAGGGCAGGGCGAGTAGACGCAGGGTCGGGCAGGGAAACGCCTGGGGCGGAACTTCCCCGTCGTCGCAGGTGGAGCAAACCCAGCCGTTGAGTGCGTGTTCGGCGATGATCCGCCGCCGGGCGTCGGTCTCCCGCAGCACCCGAACCGGATCATGCGCAGCGAAGTACGCCTTATCCGCGTCGCCGACGTTCAGGCCCCACGCGTCGTGCCCCCAACCCGCCAGCACCTCGACCAGATCACGGCCCTCGCAGCCGTCGTGGCCCTGGCGGATGAGGGTCGGACCGTTCTGGTCCCACACGTCCGTCTCGGGGGTCCACCCCCACGGCCCGGGCGTAGCAGCGCGCGCGATCCGCTCGTCCTCGTCGAGACACGCCCGGAGAAACTCCACCAGATCACTCACCCGACACCTCCTCGACTACGGGCTGTACGTCGATGTGCGTCCACCCGGACCGGTACCGGGATGACCGCTCCGCCAACTCCACACGCAGCGCGTCCGCCTGCTCCCGCGCGGGCGGCAGACCGTCACCGTCCCGGACGGTCCGGCTGTAGTCGCCGATCTTCAGATGCCAGTTCCGGGCACCCCGGTACGCCGTCACCTTGAACACGGCCATTGGGTTCTCCTTCCGGGTGGCGCCCGGCAAAACTACCGGGCGCCGTGGGGTGGGTGGTCAGAACTGGAGCGCCGGATGACAGCCGGAGCAGTACGACCCGTCCCGCATGCGGGTGGTCTCGTCGCAGTCGGGGTGGCCGCAGTGCGGGTAGCGCTCCCAGCCGTCCGGGCGCTCTCCTGCTGCCGCTTGCTGGGCGAGGCGGTCCCAGACGCTGTTGTCGTACGGCGTGTGCTGGCGGCCCTGGAGCTGGTTCGCGACGTCCATCCACCCGGAGACGATGGCGTCGGTCCCGGAGAGCGGCTGTGTGCCTCCTGCGGCGCCTTGGGCGCGCCAGGTGGTCACCCAGTCCGCCAGGTCCCCGTTCGCGGCGACGGTGCGCCACAGGGCGCTGCTGCGAATGCGGTAGTAGTCGGCCGCCCAGGAGATGAACGCCTCCTCCTCGCTGCTCTCGACGAGTCCGGCGGCGCGCACCAGCCGTTGTGCAGTCGTCGGCTGATCGATGGATGCAGAGATCTCTCTCTCATGCACGGGTTCCGGTTCCACGCGCGGAGCGGGGACGGCGGGAGAGAGAGTGTTGATGTCTAGATCTTCCTCATCAGTACTTCCTGGATCACTACTTCTTGAAGAGGTACCGCTCACGGACGTACCGCCGACCGACGTACCGTTCACCGACGTACCGCGAGCGGTACCCCGGTCCTGCGGGACGTCGTACAGCTCCAGCACGGTCACGAAGCGGCCCTTCTCGCCCTTCCGCTTGTGCCGGACCATGTACCCGGCGTCCTCCAACTCGGCGAGCGCCGAGCGCATGGCCCGCCGCCCCTCGCCCCGGCCGTCGCGATGCCGACGGGCGCGCTCGGAGAGGGCATCGGCGTTCGTCTCCCACCCGTTGGGCCGGGACAGCAACTCGGCAAGGACGCCCCGGGCGCAGTAGCTGAGCCGGTCGTCTCGGATGAGTTCGTTCGGGAGGATGGTGAAGTTCCCGGTCGGTTTGGACCGGTGGATGATCAACACGGCGCCCCCTGGTTCACGGGCTGCCGCGTCTGAGCTACGCTCAAGGCCGCGCCTATCTTTCCTAGGGATCTTGGTGCATCAGCCCGGTCGGACTCCACTCCGCCCGGGCTTCTTCTATTCGGCGGGCCTGCTCCGCCCGTCCGTGCTCTCGCCGCGCTTCCGGCGGACGCTTCCGCTCAGACCGACGGCGATTGCCTGAGCCCGCTGGGGGCTGACGCCCAGCAGCGCGCCGATCTCGGGCCACGTCTTGCCCTGAGCCCTCAGCGACTGGACGCGCTTCTGTCGCGCCTCGCGCAGCCGCTTTTGGTACTGCGGCCACTCGTCGAGCGTCTCCGCCACGGTCTTGGCGCACTCGACGTCGTCCTCGATGGCTTCGATGGCCTCGATGGCTTCCACTAGGCGGTTCACCTCCTTCTTCCGTCCGGGCTCATCTGCCACGCCGCGCTCCTTCCTGCGGTGCGACACGCGCAAGTCTCTCATCCCCGGGGTTGCGAACTCAACCCCGGGGATGCGACAGTGAGTCCTGCGAGGCCGCTCCCTTCGGTCTCGTGCACCAACAAGTCGGCCCCCGTCCGGGCTCTCACACACCGGTCGGGGGCCAGCCACCTACCTGATCTCACCAGGGAGACGACTCCGTGAACTGTATCGACAGCCGCCCCGCCGGGCACAGCCCCCGCGCTTGGGACGACGACGACAACGCCCCGTGGCTGCCGAAGATCCCCGGCCCGCGTAAGCCCGGCTACGCCCAGGCCGGTGCCCGATGACCGAGCAGCAGCCCTGGGGGCCGAACACGATCGCCCGCTACCTGACCGTGGCCGGTGCGACCGTCGACCTCACCCACCAGCTCGGCGGGCGGCTCAGCCAGCCCGAGCCCGTCGCGACCCTCGCCACCTGCACCGGCTGCCCGGACTCCCAGCAGTACAGCCACTGGTTCGGCTCCGGCAGCGAGGCCGACGGCACCTACACCGAGGCGCCCGACGAGGCCCGCGCCACCAGGCAGGCCCGCATCTGGGCGCAGGACCACGCCGCGACCTGCCGCGCCCTCCCGAAGCCGGAGGCGGCCCGATGAGCGAGCCCACCCCCGTCGTCGAGGACGCGAACGCCACCAGCGCCGAACTCCTCGCCCGCGCCGCCGACGACCTCGCCGCCGCCAAGGCCGCCCAAGAGCAGAAGGCCCGCGAGGACCGCATCAACGCCCAGCAGGGAGGCCAGCAGTGACCGACCACGCGGGCATCGCCGACGCCCTCACCAAGATGGCCGACGCCCTCGACCGATACCCCGACCTCGACCCCGACCGCGCCCTCCGCATCGCCATCTGGAACAACCCCAACGCCTCCTACCCCGGCCACCACGCACCCGCCGCAGACCTCTACGACGAGACCGTCTCCGCCATCCTCACCGCCGCCGGCATGCGCGGCGCCAGCATCGACAACGTCCCCCGGCCCGCCGCGATCCTCGCCGCCCGTACGGAGGCCGCCCGCTTCCAGTCGTACGGGAGCAGCCGGTGAGCCTCTTCCGCCGCAGCGAGAACCCCGCCGACGACCAAGCACGCACCAGCCGGCTCCTCCAAGGCGTCGAGGACGCCTACGCCGCCCGCACCGGCGACCCGATCAACGGCGGTGACCTCGACCAGTTCGAGGAGACCGTCCTCAGCGCCGCCGCCCCCCAGCACGACAGCCCCTACCCGCCACCCGGTCACGGCTATCCCCGCCGCTGACCCCACAGCGACCGGGCCGCCCGTGATTTCCCCCTCAACCGGGCGGCCCGGTTCCCACTCACACAGGAGCACCCGATGACCCTCCGCCCGTTCGACACCGCCTCCGACCCCCAAGCCCTCGCCGACGACCCGCCGTTCCTGTGGGAGCCCGGCGACCTCGACGACCCCCGCACCCAAGACGACGAGGAGTAGCCCCATGCCGCTGATCAACCCCGAGACCGGCAGCGAGATCGAGGTGGAGGCGGACGGCGACTTCACCGTCACCTTCTCCATGACCTTCCCGCCCCAGCAGCCCGCCGACGACCAGGAGAGCTGACCGGCTGCCCGATCCGCCCGCCCGACACCGTGCGGGCGGTGAGGAGAACCTGCCAGCCACCCCGCCCACCAGCCCGGGAGCCCATGATGCGTCGCCGCCCCGACCACCTCATCCGCAACCTGCTCGCCGCCAGCCTGATCATCCTCGCCGCCATGCACCCCGGCGCAGTCCGCCGCCTCGCCCAACTCGCGACCGGCCTGGTCCTCGCCGTCGTCCAGGGCGTGGCTGATGCCGCGACCGCCCACCCCGGCCCGGCGGTCCTCACCGCCACCGCCATCTGGGCCGTCCACCAGGTCCGCACCCGCCGCCCCGCCACCCGCTAACCCGCCGCCACGGAGCCCCGCCATGCCCAGCCCCGCCCTCCGCCCCGTCACCCGCAACGGGCGCACCCACTACGTCGAAGAGCCGGCCAAGCTGCCGCCCCTCACCCCCGACGAGATGATCATGCGCGGGGTCGGCGCAGCCACCGCCATCGTCGTCACCGGCGCCCTCATCTGGTCCACCGTCAGCGTCGGCGCCATGCTCGACCGCGTCGCCCCCGCATGGGCCGCCTACATGATCGCCGCGATCTTCGACCTCACATGGATCGTGGCCATGGCCACGGAGTACGTCCTCCGCTTCGAACCCGCCCGCCAGCGCGTCCCGAAGACCCTCGGCTGGATCACCCTCGGCATCAGCATGTCCGCGGTCTTCACCCACGCCGCGCTCCTCAACGCCCGCTGGATCGGCCTCTTCGGCGCCCTCGTATCCGCCCTCGCCAAGGGCCTGTGGTGGCTCCTCATGTACGTCACCAGCCGCCGCCTCGACAGGGACACACAGGCGTGGCTGACGCTGGAGCTCGGCGAGGTCCACGCTCGCCGCGCCGAGCAGCTCGCCCTCGCCAAGGTCAACCGCGAGCGCGAGAAGTACGCCGCCGCCCAGCCCACGGACACCGTCCACACCGTTGTCCGGGACAGCCCGGACGAGACGTCCGGACATCCGTCCGCCCGTCCGGACCACGTCCTGGACACGTCCGCCAACAAGCCGCTGGCCAGCGAGGACACCCCTCCGGACCCCCTCCGGACCATCGCGGACGAGGCGTCCGGCCCGTCCGACCTCGTCCGTGCCCTGTCCGGACACGTCCACCAGGACGACCTCATCAAGACCGCCATCCGGCTGCGCCCCGACCTCAACGCCGACAGCATCCGCCGCACCGCCAAACGCCTCGGCAACACGTACATGTAGCCCGCCCGCCCCGCCACGCGCGGGGCCCCGCACCGCCCGGAGCGCCCCGCCATGCGCATCACCCGTGCTGACGCCACCGCCACCTTCACCATCCCCAGCCTCGTCTCCGCCGCCGCCCTCACCGCCGACTGGCAATACGGCACCCACGCCGCAGCTGTCGAGTTCGCCGCCGCCCTCGCCACCGGCGGCGTCGCCTGGACGTCGTTCTCCCGGAAGTGGCCAGCCACCCTCGCCTGGGGAGCCGCGGGCGCAGCAGGCATCTTCACGCAGGCGTGGGCCACCACGGCCATAGGCGGGTGGGCCACCCTCTACGCGTGGCTGGTCGCTGCTGGGGCCACGGCCGCCGCCCGGGGCGTGTACCGGCACCACACGCGGCACGACGGCCTGAAGGTGGAAGCAGAGGCTACGAAGAACCGCATCCTCCTCCTGCGCGAGGAGACCGCCGCCCACCAACTTGCTGTCCGGACAGCGCCGGACACTGTCCCGGCTGGCCCGGACCTGTCCGGACGCACCGTCGAAGAGACGCAGCTGCGCACAGCCGTGTGGGACACCCTCAAGACGGAGCTGTCCGGATGCTTCGTCGAGGCCACGGACGTCGGCTGGAAGGCCGTCCTCGACTGCCCCGCCAGCCTCGACCGGGCCACGCTGCGCGCCCGCTGGCCGCGCGTCGCCGGGGCCATGCGCGTCGACGGCGCGTTCCACCTCGACGACGGCCCGCTCACGAGCCAGCTCGTCGTCAACTACGTCGACGGCGACCCCCTCGACACGCCCGTCCCTTACGAGTCCGAGCACGGAGCCACCTTCCTCGACCCCATCGTCATCGCCCGAGACACCTTCGGACAGCCCGTCGCGATCGAGATGGCCTACAGCCACACCCTCATCGCCGGATCCTCGAAGTTCGGGAAGTCCACGCTGGTCAGGCTCGTCGCGATCCGCCTCGCCGGGCGTCCGGACACCGTCCTGTACGGGGTGGACATGAAACCGGGCAGCCCCGAGCTCTCTCCGATGCTGCCGATCCTCCAGGACCTCGCGTCCACCCCGGAGGAGGCGCACGCGCTGATGGACTGGATGAAGCAGGAGCTCGACGAGCGCGGCACGATTCTCGCCCAGCACGGCGACCAGGAATGGATCCCCGCCAAGCACGGCCGGCCTGCGGTGTACGTCATCGTCGACGAGCACGCCGAGCTGGTCCGGCAGGGCGACAAGGGGTTCAAGAAGGGCGACCGGATCTCGGACAAGGTCGAGAGCTTCCTGGCGTTGAACAGGGCGTACGGCATCCACATGATCTCAGCGACACAGCAGCCGTCGTCCGGCGTGTTCGGCGGGAAGACCGACGCGCGCGGCAACTACGCCAACCGCATCTCGACGCGGATGAACGACAAGGACCACGCCATGTTCGTGTTCGGCCGGTCCAGCGAGTACAAGCCCGGCGACCTCACCAAGCCGGGCGAGATCCTCGTCAACACCCCCGACCACGGCAAGCCGTTCCGGTCGCGGGTGCAGTGGCTGCGCGGGGAGGACTTCCGGCGGGAGATCGCCCGCCTGGCCCGGGAGACGGCGAAGGCGCCGGTGGGGAAGCGCCTGATCCTCCCCGTGCCCGGCGACAGCAATCAGGACCGGGTGCGGGCCGCGCTGACGAAGTACGGCAACTGCACCCGCCGGGAGCTGGAGACAGCGACCGGGCTCGGGGAGAAACAGGTCCTCGACGCGACTAGGGCGCTGCGCCCCGAGATCGAGCGCTGCGAGGACTCCCAGACGTGGCGGATCGTGCCCTCGGAGGCGTGGGAGGCGCAGGCCGTCGCAAGCTGACAAAACCGCAGGTCACAGGCCAAGCGGCGGGGTCGGAAGTGGGGTCGTACCCGGGCGGGTTCCGGGTCGGGCCGGAAGCCGCGACACCGACCCTGCCTCCGACCCCCTCAGACGCCCGCCAGACGCCGCACCCGACCTGAACCAAGCCGCTGAACCAACCCGCTGAAGGAGACACCTGATGGACAAGCAGACAGCCGTTGAGAAGGCCGCCGCCGAGCTGATCGCCCACGGCGGACCCGCCTGCCGTACCGACCCGCACATCCCACTCGACGCCATGGGTGTGGCGTTGGACGCGGGGGCAACGCACGACGAGATCGCCGCCGAGATGCGCCGCCAGCGCGGCGCCTGACCGCCTGCCACACTGGACCATCCCCAAGGAGAACCATGCGTATCGGACCGTTCGAGATCATCATCCGTCGCCGCCGCACCGGCCTGCCGTGCGGAGCCTGCCAGGGCCGCGGCCTGTTCCACACCAAAGGCACCATGGACAAGTACCCGGCGCCCGAGGGATACGACGGCGTCACCCTGTGCGGCTGCGGCACCGCACACGACCTCCTCGCCGACACCGCACGTCGGCGCCGGCAGAGTGGGCGGGAGCAGCGCCGAGGCGTCGCCCCGTTCTGACCCGCCGTGCCACACTGGGCTTGGGTCCGCCGGTCTTCCCCCGTACCGGCGGGCCCTCCCGCGTTTCCAGGCGGCCGGCAGACGCAGGCGGCTACGCTGCGGCGCGTATCCGGATCTAGGGGGATCTCATGCGCACCACCACGCTGCTCGCCGTCACGCTGCTGCTCGCCGGAGCCGCGGTCGGCTGCTCGCCAGAAAGACGCGACACCGCCAAGGCCAGTCTCCCGGCGGAGACCGTCACGCCGTCCACTGAGCCCGCGACGTCGGCTTCCGCGACCAGCGGTTCGGACAAGGTGTTCCCGCTGACGCACACCGTGACCTACGACCACGGCGTGAAGCTCGGCCTGTCAGGGTTCTCCCGCGGCGTGTCCAGTGATGTGGCGTCGCCCGCGAACACGCCATACGTGAAGTTCACCGTGAAGGTCACCAACGGCTCCAGCGGCACCGTGGACACGACGGTAATGTCGGTGAACTGCTCCTACGGGGAAGACGGACAGCAGAGCGAATCGATCTTCGACGACGGGTTGAACGGGGCGCCGCAGACACGGCTTTTGGCGGGCCGGTCGTTGTCGGTGCCGTGGGCGTGCGAGTTGCCGAAGGGCGAGCGGGTGTTGCAGGTGGAGGTGACACCCGATCTGGAGTCGGCTACGGCGATCTTCACGGGCGAGGTGAAGTAGCCGGACATGCCGAGGCCCCGCACCGGACGGAGTGTCCGGGCGGGGCCTTCGTCACGCGGAGGGTCAGATGACCATCGGCTCGACGGCGAGCAGCTCGTGGCCGCGGCGCCGGTACCAGTCGTCGAGCGCGGCGCCAAGCAGCTCGCGCATCTCCTCGACCACATCGTCGGCGTACATCTGCTCGCCGTCCTTGGTGGGGAGGCGGTCGGAGCTGTGGACGGTGCAGGCAATCTCGATACGGCGGAGTTCCTTGCTCACGGTGTCTCCTCGGTGATGGTGTCGCTGAGGTCCCGCAGATCCCGGCACAGCGCCGAGTACTCCCCGGGCCAACGCCGCTCCACCAGCTCGGCGACGTCGAGGAGCTGCTCGCGTGTCTCGTAGTCCTCGCGGCTCATGCCGGTGTGCCGGTAGCCGCTCACGATGGCTCCTCGTCCGGGCGCACCGAACCCGCGCTCGCGCTGAGCCGCGCACGATGCAGCCGCACACCCTCCGCGTCATACGGCGCATCCACGCCCATCTCCTCGTGCACGCGCTGGTACACGCCGTCCTCGATCAGTTCGATGTCCAACTCCGTCCACGGCGTCGGGCCGACGAGCGGGGTCAGCTTCTTGATGCGTTCGACGATCCAGTCGCAATGCATGGACCACTGGCCTTCGTAGGCGCTGCGGCGAGCGGTTTGGAGGTCGGTCCAGAGGTAGGACAGTTCCTCGGCGAGGGCCTCGCGCAGGGTATCCAGCTGCTCGTTCATGTGGTGGTCTCCTCGCCGCCCGCCAGGCGCTCCGGCCCGATCGGCCAGGCCTTCGGGTCCCCGCCACGCGCGATCCACTCGCGGCGCCGCTCGTCGTCTGGGCGTTCCATATACCGACGGAGCTGCGCCTCACCGTCGAGCGGCGTGTTGTCGAGCACCCATTCCAGCGCGCGGGAGGCGGCGTCGACGGAGGCGTCCCAGCCGTGCTCGATGATGTCGTCTTCCAGCGTGTCCCGCATGGCGCTGATCTCTTCGGCGCTCCTCATGCGACCTCCCCGGTCTGGAGTTTGCGCCCGTCCATGATGATGCGGCGCACGGTCTCCCGGCTGTAGCCGGTGGCTTCGATGATGTCCTTCTGCGGCATGTGGTCCGCAGCTTCGGCCAGCGCGCGGGCACGTGTGCGCTCGGCTTCGGCGATCTCCGCGTCGTAGGCCTCGCGGATCTTGGTGACGTCGTCTCGGGTGACCATGCCCCCAATATGCCTCACGAACTAGGCCTAGTCTAGTTGACATGCCTCATGGATTAGGCCTAGAGTATTAGGCATAACGACGAACAAGGGGGCAACACCATGAGGCACACCAAGAACGAGACCACCACCCAAACCCTCACCCGCCTCATCACCGCCCTCGACAAGCAGCAGCCCGTCACCATCACCTACACCAAGGCCGACGGCACCGAGACCATCCGCACCATCGAGATCGCCGACGTCATCGTCACCAACGCCGGCGACATCGTCCTCCGCGCGATGGACCGCGACAGCCTGGAGATGCGCTCCTTCCGGACCGACCGCATCGTCTCCTACACCGTTCACCGCACCGCCTACGTGCTGGAGCGCCCGGCCGCCGACGAGCCCAAGACCCGCCCCGCGCGCGGTCTCGCCACGGTCACCGTCCTGTACCCCGTCGACTGCCCCGCCCTCGCCCGCGTCGACCTCCTCGCCGACGCGCTGGCCGCCTGACCGCCCCAAGGAACGGAGCCCCACCATGTCCACCGCGATCCTCATCACCCCGGAAGCGGACATCGTCCCCATCAACCTCCCCGACAACCCCGACCGCCGGCAGGCCGTCATGCGCGCCGTCATCCGCTGCGACCGGTACGACCTCGTCGCCCTCACCACCCGCCTCGACATGTGGATCGACGACGAGGGCATCTACAACCATCCCGTCAACCAGCTCGCCACGCTCCTCGCCGCGCGCCACGGATTCACCTGGCAGAAGTACCGCGGGCCCGTACTCCTCACCGGGGGCGCCGACGAGGACGGCGGGACCCTGCCGCTCACCCCGGACATGGTCAGCGCGCTCCTGGCCAGCGTGGCCGACATCGTCAGCTGAACCCGTCGACTGCCCCCCACGCCCGCCCACCAGGGGCCGCCCCACCGCCAGGCGGCCCCGCCCGGCCCCCGGATCGGAGCCACCCCGTGAACCTCACCGACGACCTGGCCGCTGTCCGCCGTCAGATCCACCGCCTCCGCGTCGACATGACCCGCCCCACCTACCCGGGTTGGGCGTGGGAGCACCGGCACGGCACGGAGGCCGCGCTCGCCCGGGCGGAGCGCCAGGAGGCCGCGCTCGTCGAGGCCCTGGCCGCCGAGGAGCAGCACACCCTCGCCCTCACCGCCGCGGCCGACGCGTCCGGCTGGCCGCTCCTCTACGCCATCGCCCACGTGGCCGCCAGCACCCGGCCTTCCCTCGCCGCCTAGGAGACCCTGATGCATCTTCCGATTGACCCCAGCCCCGAGGAGATCCGCGCGATCCTCGCCGAGCGCGCCCTCAACCTCCGCATCCGGGAGTCCATCGAGCTCGGCGCCCGACGGGCCGCCATGCGCGCCATCCGGCAGACGCCGCCCGACGAGCCCGAGACCGACACCAACTGACCCACCCGCCGGGGGGCGTGCCGGACACCACCAGCACAGGCCCCGCCTGACCGCCCGACACGACAGGACGAACCCATGACCACCACACCCCAACCCCTCAACTCCGAACGCCTCGCCGCGATCGAGACCGCCATCAACAGCCCCACCGGCCCCTCCACCGACGACCTGCGTGACCTGCTCGCCGAGGCCAAGCGCGCCCGCACCGACGCCGACACCCAGTACGCGGAGGCCGACTACTGGCGTGAGGGCTACCGCCTCGCCAAAGGGCTGAGCCATGAGGAGATCGGCGCCATCATCGCCGTCCGTGACGCGTCCAAGGCCCACCCGCGCCCATGCCGGTTCCCGCACGAGGCGTGCCTCTGCGACGGCTGACCCATGACGGCCCGACACGACAGGATGAACCCCATGACCGAACGCCACGCATTCCCCCTCGCCGACATCCTCTCCGTCACCACGGGAAAGCTGCTCTCCCACCGCCACATGGACGGCATCTACGACATCCTCAGCCACATGACAGGCCAGAGCCTGTTCACCCACCAGCTCGGTGACGCCTGCGACAAGGCCAAGCCCGCGCTGCTGGAGCAGCACCCGCACCTCACCGACGTACGCCCGCCGGACGGACTCGACAAGCACGACCTGCTGGCCTGGCTGGTCGAGACCGAACGCGTCCACGGGGAGACCGCCGAGGTGCAGCCACTCGCCGACTGGGAGCACCGTGACCCGATCGAGGACGCCTGCGACAAGATCGGCGCGGACAAGGTGTTCGTGGTGCCCACCGAGGACTGACGACAACACCCGCGTACGCAGAGGGCCGTATCCCAGCTTCGCCACCAGGGATACGGCCCTCACCCATGCGCACCACCGTCCCACCAGCCTGCGCACAGTTACCATCAAACCACCACCAGCCAGTAACACCAGGAAGGGGCGCACACCATGGCCAAACGTGAACTCCCCGAAGGCTTCCAGGAACACCGCACCGACGGCCAGCGCCGCTGCTGGGCCCGCTCCAAGAAACGCGATGGCGGCCAGTGCGGGGCCACCGCCATGACCGGGCAGAACGTGTGCCGCCACCACGGCGGCGCATCCCCACAAGCCATCGCGAGAGCCGAACAACGCGTCGCAGAGGCCGAAGTCGCAGACGCAACCCGCCGCGCCCTCGCCACCCTCGACATCGCCCCCGTCGACAATCCCCTCACCGCCCTCTCTGAAGTCGCCGGCCAGATCCTCGCTTGGAAGGATCAACTGGCGGCCCGGGTCAACGACATCAGCGACGCGATCCGCTACAAGGACGGCCGTGGCGCCGAGCAGCTCCGCGCCGAGGTCGCCCTGTACGAGCGTGCCCTCGACCGCTCGATCACCGCGCTCTCCGCGATCGCCCGGCTCAACATCGACGAGCGGCTCGCCGCGATCAGCGAGAAGCAGGCCGACGCCGTCATCACGGCGATCGAGGCCGCACTCGCTCATGCCGGCGTCACCGGCGAGCGGTCTGTCGAGGCGAAGAAGGTAGCGGCCCGGCACCTTCGCGTCGTGAGCTGACGGGGCAGGCGAAGTGATCGGCTTCCTCGGACGGGCTGCCGACCTCCTCGACGAGCGGGCCGCGCAGGAAGCTGCGTCGGAGCAGCACGCTTCCGACCCGTGGGCGTGGGCGCGGGACAAGCTCGGCGTTCACCTGTGGTCGAAGCAGGTGGAGATCGCCGAGTCGGTTCGTGACAACCGGCAGACTGCGGTGAAGTCCTGTCACGGTGTCGGCAAGAGTTTCCTGGCCGCGCAGTTGGTGGCGTGGTGGCTCGACATCCATCCGCCTGGCGAGGCCCGCGTGGTCACGACGGCGCCGACCGGTGACCAGGTGAAGGCGATCCTGTGGTCGGAGATCAACGGCGCGTTCACGAAGGCGGAGGCGCGCGGCACGCCGTTCCTGGGGCGGATCAACGAGACTGACTGGAAGCTCGGCAAGCGGCTGATCGCGTTCGGCCGCAAGCCCAGCGACTACAACCCGCACGCCTTCCAGGGCATCCACGCCAAGTACGTCCTGGTCATTCTCGACGAGGCATGCGGTGTGAACAAGCAGTTCTGGACTGCGGCCCGCGCCATCGCCACCGGCGAGCACTGCCGGATCCTGGCCATCGGAAACCCTGACGACCCGGGCGCGGAGTTCGCGCGCGTCTGCGCCAGCACTCGCTGGAACACGGTGAAGGTGTCCGCGTTCGACACCCCCAACTTCACCGGCGAGGCAGTCCCCGATGAGCTGCGCGAGATGCTCGTCAGCCGCTCCTACGTCGAGGAAATGGCACAGGAGTACGGTGAGGAGTCGCCCACCTACATCAGCAAAGTCCTCGGCGAGTTCCCCTCGGATGCCGAGGACGGCGTCGTCCGCCTGTCGAAGGTCCGGGCCTGCTGCCGTCCCCGCGAGACCCCTTGGGCGCCAGACCGGCTAGGGCCTGTCGAGTTGGGTGTCGATATGGGTGCCGGCGGCGACGAGACCGTCATCCGGGAACGTCGCGGTGTGGTGGTCGGCCGTGAGTGGCGGTTCCGTGAGCGGGATCCGAAGAAGGCGGTCGCTCAGATCGTTGAGGCG
This sequence comes from Streptomyces sp. YIM S03343, assembly GCF_054729195.1. Lineage (NCBI taxonomy): Bacteria > Bacillati > Actinomycetota > Actinomycetes > Kitasatosporales > Streptomycetaceae > Streptomyces > Streptomyces sp. YIM S03343. Next base: position 1,228,921 of record NZ_JBPUKX010000001.1, on the reverse strand, counting down.
ATCAACGAGTCCCGGGCCGTGACGGTGAAAGTGGATGCGATCGGGATCGGCTGGGGTGTCGTCGGGATGCTCCAGGAAAAGGAATCCGAGGGCTGGCACCGGGCTCATGTGGTGGGTGTGAATGTGTCGGAGTCGTCGACTGACCCGGCCCGGTTCAAGAACCTGCGTTCACAGCTGTGGTGGGAAGTGGGCCGCCAGTTGTCGGAAGACCTCGCGTGGGACATGTCCGGGCTGGACGAGGCGGACCAGGAGCGGCTGGCGTCGCAGCTGACGGCGCCGAAGTACACGACTGACAGCGCTGGGCGGACCGTGGTCGAGCCGAAGGCTGAGACGAAGAAGCGGTTGGGGCGCAGTCCGGACAACGCGGATGCGTTGCTCCTCGCCTTCCACGATGCGGGGCCGCCGCGGGTGAGGTGGCTGTGAACTTGTACGGTTCCTATAAAGACCGCAGCAGTGGGACGAATGGGGTGTTTCGGTGACTGGTCAGCAACAGAGCAGGTTGGCAGGGCGTATGAACGTGGCTATGCCGTATGTGCTTGACGGGACTGGAGCTATGCTCTTGTCGGGATCTGCCATGATGTGGAACGTCGTGGCCGGAACGGCAGCCCTCGGATTGTCGGTGCTCTACATGAGCCACCGCCTCTTCGGAGGACGCCCGTAGCGCGAAGGAGGGGCGTTGGCCAGAACCCTCCTCGGCGACCTCAACAACGCCGCCCGCGCCCTCTTCAACCGCTCCCCGGTCCCCTACACGGCGTCCGGGAACATCAGCATCCCGTGGCGGCAGCCCACCGGCGCCGAAGCGCAGATGCGGGCCATGGGCAGCGTGGGGACGCTGTTCGCCATCGTCAACCGCACCAGCAATGCGACCGCCCTCGTCAACTGGCGGCTCTACCGCAAAGCCCCGTCCGGGCTGAAGGAAGACCGGGTTGAGGTCACACAGCATGCGGCCCTGGACCTGATCAACCGGCCGAACCCGTTCTTCACCCGGCAGGAACTCGTCGAGTCGACACAGCAGCACATCGACCTCACCGGCGAAGGCTGGTGGGTCATCACCCGCAACCCGCGCTCGCCGATCCCCCTCGAACTGTGGCCGGTACGCCCCGACCGGATGGCCCCGATCCCGGACCCCGTCGACTTCATCCGCGGGTACACGTACACCGCCCCCGACGGACGCGAGATCCCCCTCCGGGTTGAGGACGTCATCCAGATCCGCATGCCCAACCCCCTCGACCCCTATCGGGGGATGGGGCCGGTGCAGTCGATCCTCACCGAGATCGACGCCAGCAGGTACTCCGCGGAGTGGAACCGGAACTTCTTCCTCAACTCCGCCGAGCCCGGCGGCATCCTCGAAGTCGACCGGCGCCTGTCCGACGGCGAGTTCAACGAGGCACGCGACCGCTGGTCCGAGCAGCATAGGGGCGTCTCGAACGCGCACCGTGTAGCGATCATCGAGAACGGCCTGAAGTGGGTCGACCGCAAACTCACCCAGCGCGACATGCAGTTCGCTGAACTCCGGCAGGTGTCCCGCGACGTGATGCGCGAGGCGTTCGGCGCGCCGGCGTTCGTCCTCGGCGAGGTCGGTGACGTTAACCGGGCCACCGCCGAAGCATCGAAGGTGCTGTTCGCGGAGCAGCTCACCGTGCCGCGGCTGGAGCGTTTCAAGGGCGCACTGAACAACGACCTCCTGCCCCTGTACGGCAAGGATGCGGCCCGGCTGCTGGAGTTCGACTACGACGACCCGGTACCCGCCGACGCCACCGCCCGCAACGCCGAACTCGCCGCGAAGTCGACCGCCGCCAAGACCCTCATCGACGCAGGCCTCGACCCAGCCGCGGTGCTGGAGTACCTCGACCTGCCGCAGATGGCGCACACCTCGCCGCCCGCCAAGCAGCCCCCGCCAGCTCCGGCGGCTGTGCCCGCGCCGGCGGCCCGCGTGGACCTGCACCACCACATTCCATACCAGCTGCCCGCCCGGCAGCCGTCGTACAACCACGTGCAGGCGCTGCCCCGCCGGAAGGTGCGGGCGCAGGCCGCCGACGATGCCGCGCTGGAGCAGATACGGGAACAGTTCGACATCGCGCTCGCCAGCCTGTTGGACGCGTGGGAGCCGGTCGCTGAGGCGCAGCTGGAGGAAGTGACCGCGCAGATCGAGACCGCGGTCAACGCCGGTGACACGGCGGCATTGGCTGACCTGTCCGTGGACTCCGACGCCGCGGCGAAGGTCCTGCGCTCAGCGCTCGCCGACATGGCGAAGCAGGCTGCGGCGCAGATGGCCGCAGAGGCCGCCGAGCAAGGCGTGAAGGTGAAGCCGCCCCGCCTGGCCCGCTCCCTCACGAACGCCTTCGGTAGCGAGCTGGTGGAGGTTGCCGCGGCCGTTGCCGGGCTGCTGTCCGCAGACGTTGCAGCTTCCGCTGGCCGTGAGGCGCTGCGCCTGCTGGTACCGGGCGCGGACGGCACGGACGTTGCGGGGAAGGTCGGCACGTTCCTGCGGGGGCTGAAGAACTGGTTCCGCCGCGACCACTTGGGTGGGGCTTTGCATCGGGCGCAGAACATCGGCCGGCTTGCGACGTTGGCGGCTGCGCCTCCGGCCCGGTATCGCGCGGACGAGCGCATGGATCAGAACACTTGTTCCCCGTGTCGTGAGATCGACGGCACCGAGTGGGACACGCTCGCCGAGGCACAGGCCGTGTACGGGGCGGGCGGCTACCTGCGGTGCGAGGGCGGAATCCGCTGCCGGGGCACTGTGACGGCTTTCTGGGACACCACGGAGGAGGCCTCAATGGGCCGCACACGACGGGCCTGGAACACCGCCAGCCCCGAACAGATCGCAGCCCGCAGCCGGGCCATGCGCCCCGAACTCGCCCCGCCGGACGGCACCCAGTCCTGGTACCGCATCACCAACGCCATGGACGGCCCGGAAGGCCCGGGCACCCCATGCCTGTACATCTACGGCGACATCGGCTCGTGGGGGATCACGGCCGCGCAGTGCGTACACGACCTCGCGGAGATCGAAGCCCCCGTCATCGACCTGTACATCAACAGCCCGGGCGGAGAGGTCTTCGACGGGCTGGCGATCTACAACGCGCTCCGGTCCCATCCCGCGAAGGTCATGGTGCGTGTCGATGCCCTCGCTGCGTCGATCGCCTCGGTGATCGCGATGGCCGGTGACCACGTGACGATGTCGCCCGGCTCGCAGATGATGATCCACGATGCGAACGGTGTTGCCTGCGGCGAGCCCGACGAGCTGCGCAAGTATGCCGACTTCCTCGACGCGCAGTCCGACAACATCGCCGCCATCTACGCCGAACGTGCGGGCGGCACAGCCAAGCAGTGGCGAGCCCGCATGCAGGCCGAGACCTGGTACTTCGCCGATGAGGCTGTCGCCGCCGGGCTGGCCGATGAGGTCGCTAAGCCTGTCCGGCAGGACACCACCGCCGAAGCCGCAGCGATGGCCGCCTCATGGGACCTCGCGGTGTACAACTACGCGCACACCAGTCGCGACGAGGCGCCCGCCCCTGTGCTGGACTCGGCGTGCCCTACCCATCACACGGCGACGGTCGACTCGCCGTGGGATGCGGGGCCGAACGAGAAGCGTCTGCCGTCGCCGATGCCTCTCGCCACGGCGAAGAAGGCGTACGGCTGGTACGACCCTGCCCAGGTCGACAACGGGGAGCTGCCGAAGACGGCGTGCAAGTTCCCGCACCACGAAGTGTCCGGTGACGGAACCCCAGGCGCCGCGAACCTGGCAGCCTGCCGGAACGGGCTCGCCCGCCTCCCGCAGTCCGACGTACCCGAGGCGCAGCGCGCAGCAGTCGAGCGCCACCTGCGGGCGCATCTCGCCGACGGCGGCAGCAGCGGCAACCACACCGACGCCGATCCGATGGCCGTCGCGTTCGACCCGGCCGCGTTCCGGGCCGCCGCCGTAGCAGCCCTCGACCCGATGCCCGACTACCAGCCCGACCACCTCAGGTCGCTCATGGCCGGGCTCGCCGGTGATGCGCCCGCCGTACCCGCGCCGCAGCGTGTCGAGGCGCCGTACGTACCGCCGCCCGTCGACCAGGCGCCGGAGGCGGACCCGGAGCAGGTTGCGGTGGGCTGGTTCCGGTCCCTGTTCACGGCCGTCGCCAACGACGCCCCCGCCGCGCCACCCCCGGCCGCTCCGGCACCCGCCGCCGAGGCGCCGCCCACGATGTATGTGCCTGAGCCCCCGCGGCCCGCCGACGAGGTGGCCGTGGACTACATGCGCACCCTCATGGCGAACGCCGCCCAAGATCTTGCCGCCCCCGACCAGGCTGCGGCACCCGGCCCGGCACCCGCCGATCCGGTCCCCGCTATCGACCGAACCGCTTTCGAACGCAGCCTCAGGGAGGCACGACTGTGAGCATGTCCAGCACCATCCAGAGGCAGCGCGACACCGCCACAACCAGCATGCGGCAACGCATGCTGGCCCGCGCCGGGTTCGACCCCGCCCGCGCTGGCAAGGCGTACAACCAGGCCCCGGCCGGGGCCGTCGACCCGGAGCGTCTGGCCATCCCGACGGGGCAGGCCGAGCTGGAGTCGATGCTCACCGACTCGGCGAAGATGCAGAAGGTGTTCGCCGACAAGAACGGTGCGTTCGGCGAGTTCGTCACCAACTACGCGCGCGCCGTCCACAACCGGGACCTGTCGATCGCGACGCAGGTGAAGGAGCAGACGGAGCAGATCCTCGCGAACTGGCTGCGGGAGAACCAGCCCGAGGGCGTCGACCGGATCGACCTCACCCCGAAGGCGGTCGTGCAGACCGGGAACGCCCGCAACCACCTGCACAACCCGCGTGCGATGGGTGCTGTCCTGGACCGCGAGTTCAAGAACAGCGCGGAGTATTTCCAGACGATCTGGCACAACGCCAACCGCACCGCGGACATGCAGGCCAAGCTCAGCAGGGTTCGCAACGCGTTCTCCTCCACCGTCCCCAGCGAGGGCGGGTTCCTCATCCCCGAGGTGCTGCGCTCCGAACTCCTCGCGGTGGCGCTGGAGATGTCCGTCGTCCGGCAGCGCGCCCGCGTCATCCCGATGGAAACCCTCCGGGTCCCGTTCCCGGCCATCGACGCCACCTCCAACGTCTCCTCCGTGTACGGCGGCATCGTCGGCTACTGGACCGAGGAAGGCGCCGCGCTCACCGCGTCGCAGGCGGCGTTCTCCCGGATCGTCCTCGACGCGAAGAAGCTCACCGCGTACACCGAGGTCCCCAACGAACTCATCTCCGACTCGGCGATCAGCTTCCAGGCGTTCCTCGACCAGATCTTCCCCGAGGCCCTCAACTTCTACGAGGACCTCGCGTTCCTCAAGGGCACCGGCGTCGGCGAACCCCAGGGCGCACTGTCGACCAACAACAGCGCGATCGTCACCGTCGCCAAGGAGAACAACCAGAACGCGGACACCATCCTGTGGGAGAACATCGTCAAGATGTACGCCCGCATGCTCCCCGGTTCGCTGGACCGCGCCGTGTGGGTCGTCTCCCCCGACACCTTCCCCGAGCTGGCCACGATGGCACTGTCCGTCGGCACCGGCGGCTCCGCGATCTGGCTCAACAACGGCGTCGCCGGCCCGCCGATGACGATCCTCGGCCGCCCGGTCATCGTCACCGAAAAGGCCCCTGGCCTCCTCGGAGACCAGGGCGACATCAGCTTCGTCGACTTCGGTTTCTACTTGATCGGCGACCGACAGGTCATGTCCGCCATGTCGTCCCCGCACTTCAAGTTCCAGAACGACCAAACCGCCTACCGCATCATCCAGCGCGTCGACGGCAAGCCCTGGCTCCAGTCCGCCGTGACGCCGCAGAACGGCGGGGCAACGCTTTCGCCGTTCGTGCAGCTCGCCGACCGAGCCTGACCACGCCAGCCCGGGCGGGCATTGACACCCCCGTCCGGGCCTGATCCGCAGAGGCACTCAACCCCCTCAAGGAGGGCACCCCATGGAAGCACTCGGACGGACGCTCAACGCGATCCAGCTGGCCGACAACAAGTACATCAACCTGAAGGACGGCGCCGGCGTCACCTTCCTCTGCTACCTCGCGGCGGCGGCAGGCGACACCTACACCCTGACCGAGGCGAAGACCGCGGCCGGGGGCAGTTCTCAGGTCCTCGCGACGATCACCCGCTATCACACGTGCACCGGTGACGGTACGGACACGTGGACCAAGCGCACCCAGGCCGCCGCGTCCACGGTCGTCACGGCGGCCGCGGCCACGCAGAACGCGATGGTCGTCGAGGTCGACGGGGTGGAACTCTCCGACGGCTACAAGTACCTGAAGCTCGCATCCACCGGGGCAGGTCTTGTGACCGCGGTCCTGCGGGATCTGACCGTGCAGCGCGCCCCCGCCAGCCTGCCGGCTCTGGGGGTCTGACATGTCGGTTCTCATCCAGGCCAGTCAGCTGCGCCTCATCAACCTCGGCCAGCGCGCGTCCAAGAGCACCGGCACGCTCGCGGCGACGACCGTGCCCCTGTTCACGATCGCGGGTGGCCGGGTCGGTATCACCGCGATCTACGGCTACGTGGGCACGGCGATCACGGTCGCCAACTCCTACAAGCTCGTGTCGAACCCGACGACCGGCACAACCATGGATCTGTGCACGGCCACCGACCTGGGGACCAACGACACCCCGGCCGGGGCCGTGCTGTCCATGACCAGCCCGGCGGCAGCAATCACAGGCGGCTCGACCACGACCGTGTCCACGGTGTCCCTGACGGGCATCGTGCCGATCCCTGTGGGACAGATCGAGTCGGTGTCGGCCGGTACGGACGGCGAGATCACCTGGGTGGTCTTCTGGATCCCCCTCGACGACGGTGCCACGCTGGTGGCGGCCTGATCATGCCGAAGACGACCCGTACCCGCGGCGGCACCGTCAGCGGGACAGCAACAAACCAAGCGCCGGAGCCTCTGCTCCTGGGCGAGCGGCTCATCATCCGCGACGGGCGGATCGAGTTCCTCAACGCCTCAGGCGTGGTTGATGCGGTCCTGTCCCGCGACTCCGCCGGCGTGCTGCGCCTGACCGGGGCGTGGGTGCTGGAGGGTGCCGCGTCGGGTACGGACGTCCTCACCTCCCGGGTGATCGGCGACGCGAACCCGCAGTTCGTCCTCAACGCCAACGGGCAGCTGGAGTGGGGGCCCGGGTCGGGTGCGGTCGATGTGAACTTGTCCCGTGACGGGTCGGCTCGTCTGCACACCGTGAACACGTTCGTGACCGAGGGGGATCTGCACTGTGATGTTGCGGGCGGCGGCCTGAACTTGAAGGAGGGCTCCAACGCCCGCTCGGGTGTGGCCACTTTGGTGGCTGGCGGGGCGGTGGTGGCGACGACGGAGGTGTCGGCGTCCAGCCGGATTCAGTTGACGGTGCAGTCGCTGGGCACGGTGACGGCGCCGAAAGCGATCGGGGTGACGGCCCGTACAGCGGCCACGTCGTTCACGATCACGTCGGCGGACGCCACGGACACGTCGGTGGTGGCCTGGATGATCGTGGAGCCTGCCTGATGGCCCGCTGGAGATGCCCCGACTGCCCCGCCCTGTATGGGGCGTGGCTGTCTCGGTGTCCTCGGTGCGGGTCGGCGAAGGAGCTGGAGATGGCGCTGAACGCGTGCACGTCGTGCACGACGAAGTTCGCGGTAGGGCTACCGCGCTGCCCGCAGTGCGGGTCGACCGAATTCGTGGAGGACGGACAACCCATGGCGAAGATCACGGCCCATGGCGGGCCGTCAGACAAGACCCTGCCAGACGCCGTCGTGCAGACCAATGCGGTCCTGACGGAAGAGCAGGCCGAGGAACTGCGCGACGCCGTGGGTGCCGGAACGGAGCAGCTTCCGTTCCAGGCGGCCGTGGAGTCAACACCGGAGGAGGGAGGCGAGGAGTCATCTCCTGGTACCAGCTCATCGACATCTACCGAGACGCAGCCGCCGAAGTCCGAGCCGAGCAGCAAACCCCGCCGCAAGCCTGCCCGCAAGACGGAGAGCCCCTCCGAGCCGGACCCGACGGAAAGCTCTACTGCCCCTTCGACGGCTGGACAGAAGACGGCAGCTACGTCGGCTGCTGACGACAAGTAGCAGTACCCAAGCAGCAGCAGAGAGGAGGTGACGAGAGATGAGCACACCGTTCTACGCGACCCGCGAGGAGATCAAAGCGGAGCTCGACGTGCGTGAGACGGCCCGCTCCAACACGCGGATCGACCGAGCATTGGCCGACGCCACCGAAGCGGTGCACGGCCTGTGCCGCCGCGTGTTCTACCCGACCCTGGCGACCCGCAAGTTCGACTGGCCGCCGCGTGCTGGCGCAACGCCGTGGATCCTGCGGCTGAACAACAACGAGGTCATCTCCGTCTCCTCCCTCACCTCCGGCGGCACGACCATCAGCGCGTCGGACTACCTGCTGCGGCGGGCGGACGACGTCGACGAGCCGCCTTACACGCGTATCGAGATCAACTTGAGCGGCAGCGCCTCGTTCGGCGGCGGCTCCACTTACCAACAGGACATCGTTGGGACGTGTCTGTTCGGGTTCCGCAATGACGAAACGTCTGTGGGCACGGCGGCGGAGGCCCTGGACGCTTCGGAGACGGGCATCGACGTGGATGCCGCCACCTCGGCCGCCGTCGGCGTCGGATCCCTGCTGCGCATCGACTCCGAACGCGTCATCGTTATCGGCCGGACGCAGCTCGACACCGGGCAGACCCTCGGCGGGTCGGGCCTGACCAACGTCAACAACTCCGTCACCGTCACCGTCGCCTCCGGCGCGGCGTTCGCGACCGGGGAGTCGATCCTGATCGACGGCGAGCGGATGCGCGTCGACGAGATCGCGGGCAACACGCTCGTCGTCACGCGGGCGTGGGACGGCTCGACGATCGCCGCCCACAGCGTCGGCGCCACCATCTACGCACCGCGGACCCTGACCGTCGCCCGCGGCGCGCTGGGGACGACTGCTGCCACTCACCTCACCGCGGCGCCGGTGTACCGGTTCGACTTCCCCGGTCCGGTGCGGCAGTTGTGCGCGGCCGAGGCGCTCACGGATCTCCTGCAAGGCCGCTCCGGATACGCGCGCACCGCAGGCTCCGGGGAGAACGAGCGTGAGGCGACCGGCCGCGGCCTGGCCGACCTGCGCGACCGGGTCTACACCAGCCACGGGCGTAAAGCCCGCATGAGGAGCGTGTAGCCATGCGCCTCGACGTCTCCACCCGCACAGACGGCCCCCTCTTCGACGGCCGCGCCCGCCGCGCCGCCAACGAATACGTGAACCGGTTCGAACGGCAACTCGCCGAGGACGGCCTGAACATCCTCCGCGAGGAGATGCGCGCCGTGTTCCGCAACCCGACCGGCCACTACGAGTCCCGCTGCAAGGTCATCGAAGGACATGTCATCTCGGACTCCCGGGTCGTGTACGGGCCGTGGCTGGCCGGCATCGGCTCCAGGAACTTCCCGGTCACGCGGTTCAAGGGCTACGACCACTGGATCAAGACGCGGCATCGGCTCAACCAGCGCAAACGCGGTATTGGTGAGCGGCTGCTGCGCCGGTACACGGGGCGGATGTGATGCCCCGTGGCTGATCTCGATCTTCTCGCCTACCGCAGCGCGGCCATGTCCCACGCCCAGAGTCTGGGCTTGTTCGGGCAAGTCCTCGGGCACGAGCCCGTGTCGGCGCCCGGGAGCGGGTTGACGTATGCGATGTGGGTCGGCCCGGTCCGGCCGATCCCCTCCCGGTCGGGCCTGGACTCGGTGTCGGCGCGGCTGGAGCTACGGGGGCGGGTGTTCCTGCCCGCGGACACGGAGCCGATGGACGACGTCGACGTCCAGGTGACCGGGGCTGTGTCCGCGCTGATGGGCGCGTACTGCGGTGACTTCACCCTCGGCGGCACGGTCGCGAACGTCGACCTCCTCGGCGCGCACGGAACGCCGCTGGGCTCGGAGGTCGGCTACACGAGCTTCGCGGGCGGCACAACCTATCGGGTGGCCACACTCACCATTCCACTGATCGTTAATGACGTCTGGCAGGAGGCCCCCTAGTGGCGAAATCAAGCGGGCTCGGGGACGGGCTCCTCATCGCCGGATATGACCTGTCCGGCGACATCGGCAGCCTCGGTAGCATCAGCGGCACCGTCACACCTCTCGTCGTCACCGGCATCAACAAGAGTGCGTTCGAACGGATCGGCGGACGCCGTGACGGCGCCATCAGTTTCACGTCCTACTTCAACCCCGCTACCAGCCGCGCGCACCCCAGGCTGTCTACCCTGCCACGCACCGATGTCATCGTGTCCTACCTGCGGGGCACCACCCTGGGCAATGCCGCCGCGAACCTCGTCGCCAAGCAGGTCAACTACGACGGCACCCGCGCCGACGACGGAGCATTCACCTTCTCCGTCGACGCGCAGGGCAACGCGTACGGCATCGAATGGGGACAGCAGCTCACCGCTGGACTTCGCACGGACACCGCGGCAACCAACGGGAACGGCGTGGCCATCGACGCCGACGGGGTGCCCTACCTTCAGCTTCCGGGCACGTCCGGGAACACCGCCACCACCCCCGACGCAGCAGCCCTCGACATCGTCGGTGACATCGACCTGCGGGTGAAGGCCGCCCTCGACGACTGGACCCCGGGAGCAGAGTCCACACTGATCGCGAAGTACACGGCCACCAGCAACCAGCGCTCGTACGCCTTGGCGGTGACGACTGGCGGGAACCTGATCCTGCGCTGGTCTGAGGACGGCACGGTGGAGAAGACCGCGACATCGTCCGCGGCTGTCAGTGTCTCCAACGGCGCCATCAAGTGGGTGCGGGCCACGATGGACGTCGACAACGGCTCCTCGAACGCGGCGATCGTGTTCTACACCTCCGACGACGGCAGCACGTGGACACAGCTGGGCACGACGCAGCTGAACGGGGCCACCACCAGCATCTTCGCCTCAACCGCCGTGCTGGAACTGGGCGGGCGGACGGTAGGGACGACGCACCTCCTCGCCGGGAAGATCTTTGAGGCGCAGGTACTCAGCGGTATCGCCGGAACCTCGGTCGCCCACCCCGTGGCCACCAACAGTGCCCTCTCGGATGCGACGCCCCGCACATGGACCGTCAACGGCACCGCGTTCCTGTCCAACCACAGCTACTTCGGCCTCCAGGCCTACCTCCAGGTCACCGCGTTCACCGGGACAGACGTCACCGTCAAGCTGCAGGAGTCCAAGGACAACGGCTCCACCGACAGCTGGACGGACGTGACCGGCGGCGGCTTCACCGCGGTGACGTCAGGGCCGACAACGCAGCGCATCGCGACCAGCGCCACCCTCCAAGTCGAGCGCTACCTACGGGCCGTGACCACCACCAGCGGCGGCTTCGCCTCGCTCTCCTTCAGCGTGACCGTCTGCCGCAACCTCGTCTCGACGGTCTTCTAGGAGGTGACCTTGATGTCCAGGCCTTTGAACCGGGTCGAGCCGGCCATGCCAGCGGCGGCGTACAAGACGTATCGGATCGTCGCTCCTGTGGCGACGCATTTCCGCCCGGCGTCCTGCGTCGAGGTGGACTGCCCGAACTTCCTGAACGGCTGGAAGGTGCGGACGGACACGCTCGACGCGCAGATGGTTCATGCCGCGACGCATGCGGGGCGGAAGTTCCAGTGGCTCCACGTCTCGGAGATGGAGAACTGGCTGGTCTTCGAGGCTGGGCAGCCCTGTTTTCAGGCGTCCGAGCACCGTACGCGTCTGGACCGGCCGGAGCTGTATGTGGTGCAGGGCGGTGACCATCGTGGTAATCCGCGCGGCACGCAGGCCAGGCGGCATGTGAGTGCGGATGACTGGCGGGATGACTTTGCGGAGCATCAGTCGAAGCTCAGCGACGAACAGAAGAAGGGGTGACCTGACGTGTCCAAATCAAGCGGGCTCGGCTGGACCACACTCAGTGTGGACTTGAGCGACGGAACCACCGCAACCGACATCAGGAACGATGTCACCAACTTCCAGTTCTCCACGCCTCGCGGCGTGCAGGACATCACCGGCGTCGACAAGTCCGCGTTCGAGCGGCTGCTGCTCCTCGCCGACTTCAGCATCACCCTGAACGGCGTCTTCAACACCGCCCTGTCGCACACCGTGTTCAAGACCGTGTCGTCCACCACCGCGGCTCGCACCACGTCCCTCACGGTGTCCAGTCAGAGCCTGCCCAACGAGTGCATGTACACCGACTACGCACTCACGCGGGCCGACAGTGGCGAGCTCACGTGGTCGGCACCTGGCGTTTTGTCGGACGGGACCGTCCCCCTGTGGTCGTGACCGTGGCGGAACACTCCGGCAGCGACCAGGAAAGAAGCTGACCATGGGCTACAAGGCCAAGCTGAAGACGTACCTCATCAAGTTCGACGGGGGCCACGAGTTCCACGGCGCCGAAGCACGCCTCCGCGGCATGACCTACGGCGAATGGGAACAGGCCACGGGCGCCGACGGCGGCGACGGCGACAAGAGCGGCGCCGACTCCGTCAAGCGGTTCGTCGACCACCTCATCGAGTGGAACCTCGACTCACCCGACACGGGCGAGCCGGTGCCGCTCACGATCGAGGGGGCCAGGTCCGTCGACAAGGACCTCGTCGCGGCCATGAACAACGCGTGGATCAACTCCCTGATCGGGGTGCACAAGGACGACCCTTTGCCGGAGAGCTCGCCCTCTGGCGAGCCGTCCCTGGTGGCCTCCGTCCCGATGGAAGCACTGTCACCGAGCCTGGCGAGCTGACCCGAGCCCGGTACCTCCTCGGCTTGTTGGAGAGGTTTCCGGGCTACACCCTGTCCTCCCTGTTGGCGGAGGACACCGAGCTGATGCGTCTCGTAGCGATCGAAGAACTCGGCGGCGCCCGCGACCGAGGGGAGGTGGACGATGTCGGATGACGTGACGATCACAGTCCGCGTCAACAACCAGACCGCGGCCGGGTTCCGGGACGTCAACGGCCAGTTGCGCACGATGGACGGCCGGTTCGCCACAGCCTCGGGCAACATGCGCCGTTCGGGCTCCGCACTGTCGGACACCCTCGTCGACATCCGGGCGTCGCTGCTTTCTCTCGCCCCGGCTGCTGTGCCGGTGGCGGCGTCGTTGGCGCCGATCGCCGCGCATGCGGCGGGTGCCGGCGTGGCGATGGCGGCGTTCGGTGCGGCAGTGATTCCGCAGATTTCGAATCTGTCGGATGCGGCAAAGGCGCAGGACAAGTACACGCAGGCGGTGCAGCAGTACGGGGCGCACAGTAAGCAGGCGGTGCAGGCGCAGCAGCAGGCGGCTCAGGTGTTCGCGGGGATGCCGAGGGCGACGCAGCAGGCGGCGGCTGCTTACTCGAACCTGCGGGATCAGTTCAAGGGCTTCTCCGACAGTACGGCGAAGTTCACGATGGTGCCGGTCGAGCACAGCTTTGCGGTGCTCGGTGCGATCATCCCGAAGCTGACGCCGATGGTTGAGGGCACCTCGACGCAGTTGGACCGGCTGATGAAGGTTGCTGGCGGTGCGGTCAGCACGGGCGGGTTCGACAGCCTGTCGAAGAAGGTGTCCGACTTCGCGAACAACAGCCTGAAGTCCGCGGTGGATGGTGCGATCCACTTCATGCGGGTGATGTCGGAGGGCAATGCGTCGGGCCCGATGACGGAGTTCATGGCGTACGCGAAGGCGCAGGGTCCGGCGGTGAAGGAGCTGCTGTCGAACCTGATGCAGGCCCTTGGGAACATCGCGAAGGGCGCCGCTCAGGCCGGGCCCGGTTTGCTGACCATCGTCAATGCGATGGCCAAACTGGTGGCCGCAGTCCCGCCGGGGCTCATCGGAAACCTGATGCAGGTGTACGCGGCCTTCAAGCTGATCAAACTCGCGGGTGCGGGAATCGGGGCCGTGGCGGGCGGTATCCAAACGCTGGCGGCGAGGATCACGGCGCTGCGTGCTGCGTCGGTCGCCGCTGGTGGGGGGCTGGCCGGTCTGCGGGCCGCGTTCATCGGGCTGGGCGCAGCGACGAAGGCAACGGTCATCATCGCGGGCATCGCGGCGGCCATCGCGGTCATCGGGAAGCTGTCGAGCCTGGGCAAGTCGGCGCCCCCGGATGTCGACAAGCTGAGCTCCTCGCTGGCCCGGCTCGGCAGCACCGGGAAGGTCACCGGTGAGGCGGCGAGCAAGTTCGGGACGCACTTCGAGAAGCTGAAGTCCCAGATGGATAAGGTGCTCGACCCCAGTGTGGCGGAGAGCATCAACAACTGGGGGCACAGCATCTCGGGGGGCATGCTCAAGGGCGGCGATGCCACGGAGGAGCTGACCGGCTCTTTCAAGGCGATCGATGAGTCCCTTGCTGGTCTGGTCAAGGGTGGCAAGGCCAAGCTGGCGGCGGCGGCGCTCAAGGACATGTTCAAACACATGAACCCTGAGCAGGTCAAGAAGCTGAAGGAGAGTATCGACGGCTACAAGTCCGCGCTCGCGGACCAGGCCCTCGAAGCGAAGTTGACGGCTGAGTCGCAGGGGTTGTTCGGTACGGCGGCGCAGGAGACGGCGGCGAAGCTCGACCAGCAGAAGGCGTCCGCGGACGGGCTGCGGGGCGCGATCCAGGCGCTCAACGACGTGAACCGTCAGGGTCTCGGCGGGATGATCGGATTTGAGGCGGCGGTCGACGCCGCTGCGAAGGCAGCGAAGGACAACGCGGGCGCGCTGTCCATGTCCGGCGGCGTGCTGAACCTCAACTCGGAGAAGGCCCGCAACGCCGCGTCCGCGCTGCAGGACCTCGCGGACAAGACCGACTCGGCTGCCGCTGCAAACCGCGAGTCAACTGGCTCTTGGGAAGGCGCCATCGCCATCTACCAGCGAGGCCGCTCCCAGCTGATCAAGAACGCGCAGGCGATGGGCCTGACCAAGAGCGAGGCGGCGCAACTCGCGGATCAGATCCTGAAGATCCCGGACAAGACAGCCCGCGTGAAGATGAACACGGAGGATGCGCGCGCCGGGCTGAACGCGTTCAACGCGGCCGTGAAGCGTTCACCGGGCTCGAAGTCGGTGACGCTGAAGACCCTGAGCAAGAGCGCCGAGCAGATCCTGGAAGCGTTCGGATACAAGGTCACCCACCTCAAGAACGGCAAGGTCAAGGTCACCGCAGCCACCGGTGGCGCCTTGTCTGGGATCCAAAACGTGTCATCAGCACTTGCCGCCCTGGACGGTAAGACCGCGACCACGACGATCAACTCCATCCACAACGTCATCACCAACAGCAAGACCTACCGCAGCGTGCATGACATCGTCGGCAAAGCCTCCGGCGGTCTGGTGCGCGGCTACGCGGGCGGCGGGGACGTCCAGTCCTTCCCCGACGGCGGGTTCGTCCAAGGCCCCGGCAGCGGCACGTCGGACAGCATCCTCGGATACATGGGCTCGGGCGCCGTCGCCGCGGTATCAAACACCGAGTACGTCATGAAAGCCGCCGCCGTCCGCAAGTACGGCGTCAAGATGATGGACGCCCTCAACGAAGGCCGCCTCCCCATCGCCCGCCTGGCGCGCGGCGGTGTGACGAAGGCGGAGCGGGAGGCCCGTGCGCAGGCCCGCGGGGACCTGACCATCAGCCACTTCGGGCAGATGGCCGGATACCAGCGTTCCGAGTTCGGGTCCGCGCTCGGTAAGCCGGACTCCATCAGCAGCCTGGTGAACGCGCTGAATCAGTGGCGTGCCACCATCCTGAAGGCCACCCACGGGGCGACCGAGAACCGGCTGCTGAAGCAGCTCGACAGCACGGGCAAGCAGCTGTTGAAGTACGAGAAGCAGCTCGGCTCGGTGACGAAGTCGCTGGAGAAAGCGCGCGACAAGCTCAACAGCCTGAAGGACGCCGCCTCCCAGCTCGCCTCGTCGGTGAAGGGGAACATCCTCTCCTCCGCGAACATCACCCGCGGCGCCTCGGGTGAGGGCACGGTCACCGTTGCCTCGATCATGGGCGGCCTCACCCAGTCGCGGGACAAGGCCACAGCGTTCGCGGACGCGCTGAAGCAGTTGAAGGGCAAGGGCCTCTCCTCGTCGCTGATCCAGCAGATCGCGGAGGCCGGCATCGAGGGCGGCGGCCTGGAGTCTGCGGGCGCGCTGCTGGGGGCGTCCGGTAGCGAGATCCAGTCGCTGAACAACCTCCAGGGCCAGATCTCGAAGGCGGCCGGGGCGGCGGGCAAGGCCACGGCGGATGCCGTGTACGGGGCGCAGATCAAGGCGCAGCAGAAGCTCGTCAACGACCTCGCGGCCCAGCAGAAGAAGCTGACCTCCGCCATGGACAAGTTGACGAAGGCCATGGAGAAGGCGATCAAGTCGGCGTTCGGGAAGAAGGCGTCGGGCGGGATCGTCGGGGCTGCGGCGTCGGGTGGGATGCGGTCCGGGCTGACGTTGGTGGGCGAGTACGAGCCGGAGCTGCTGCAGTTGCCAGCGGGTGCGCGGGTGTGGTCCGGGCCTGACACCCGGCGGAAGTTGGCGGCTGCGCAGGCGCCTTGGCCGTCGATGCTGACCGCCCCGCGCCGAGCACCCCACCCCGCGGCTGCTGGCGCTGCTCCAGTGGCGGGTGATGGGCAGCCGATCGTGATTCAGGTCCGCATCGGCGAGCGCGACTTCGGCGAGCTGTGGGTGGACACGGGCCGTCGTGCGGTGAAGACGCGCGGCTCGATCGAGGCGACACTCCGGCCACCGCGCCGGTAGAGAGAGGAACGCGAAGTGCCTTACACGACGTGGAACGGTCCCATGCCGACGACTGCTGCGCAGCAGTCGGTGACGACGGGGACCGCCATCAAGACGATGCTCCAGCTCGCCACGCCGGCGACCCGCATGGTTCAGATCCTGGAGTGGGGGTTCAGCCTGGACGACCCGCCCGGCGCCGACGGTGTGATCGAGCTGCTGCAGACCGACGTGGCCGCGACGGTGACGGCGCATGTGGCGTCCGGTGTGCCGAACCTCGACCCGAACGGCACGACCACGCTGCTCACCCTCGGTACGTCGGCGACCGGCTACACCTCGTCGGCGGAGGGCACCACGACGGCGGCCCGCGTGTTCGACGTGGTGTCGCTGAGCTCCGTGTCCGGCGAGTCCGGCCTGTCGTACGTGCGGACGTTCATGCCGGACGACCGGCCCATCGTCGCCGTGTCCAAGTTCCTCAGGATCAGGGCGACCACGCCGACGACAGCGTCTGACATGCGGTGCTTCGTCACCTTCCAGGAGGTGGGCTGACCCATGCCGGGGCTCGTCTCTCAGATCGCCGGGCTGCGGCGTCGCCTGACGCTGCTGCCCGCCCCGGCGCGGGCGGTTGGTGAGGCGTCCAACGGTGAGCCCGTCATGGTGGAACTCCTCGTCGACGGCGTCTGGGTGGACGTGACCGGCTACGCCCTGGTCCGTGATGACAGCGGCAGCATCAGCATCACCAAGGGCATCCGCGACGAGGGCTCACAGACCGAGGTGGGCACCTGCAGCCTGGAGCTCAACAACCGCGACGGCAGGTTCAGCCCCCGCAACCCCAGCGGCCCGTACTACGGCCTGATCGGCCGGAACACCCCCATCCGCGTCAGCGTGCCGGACGGTCTGGGCGGCAAGTCCTACCGGCTGTGGGGCGAGGTCTCCGAGTGGGCCCCCAACTGGGACACCAGCGGCAGCGATGTGTGGACGGACGTGTCCGCCAACGGCATCCTCCGCCGCCTCGCCCAAGGGCCTGCACCCGCCAACTCTGTCCTGACCACCGCGCTCACCACCCCCACCCCCTCACCCAGCCTCCGCGCCTACTGGCCGATGGAAGACGCTTCCGGTGCTACCTCGCTGGCGTCGGCGCTCACCTCCGGGTCGACGATGACGTGGACCGGCACACCGTCTCTCGCCGGATACGACAGCTTCCCCGCATCCGACCCCGTTCCGGCCCTGACCTCCACTGTCCTGTCCGGCGGTGTCCCCAAGTACGACGACCCCGCCGCGACGCAGGTCCGGTTCTTGTGCTACATCCCGCCTGCCGGCCTGACCAACGGGACGGTGGTCTGCGCGATCGACCAGGTCGACTACTCGGCAGGCAGCGTCCAGTTCTGGGAGCTGTACTACGGCAACTTCGGCGCGACGGGCCGCGGACTCACGCTGCACGCACTGGCGTCGGACGGCACCGACCTAGGCGCCGACCTGGAGAACACCTACGACGTACGCGGCCGACTGCTGTACGTCAGCGTGGAGTTCCAGGAGTCCGGCGCCTCCATCACCCGCGCCCTGCGTATCTACGACCTGACGAGCCAGACCAGCCACGACGTCACCGACACCGAGGCGGCCTCTCAGCTCACCCGCGTCACCAAAATCCAGTTCGGTCCGGCGAGCCGGTCGGCTGCGAGCCCGCACGGCAGCACGGGTCTGACGGGCTGCGCGATCGGGCACGCCACGGTCGAGGACACCATCACCCCCGTCACCACGCTGGGGGCGCGCCTCAACCCGATCGGGGAGGCGGCGGGGCGCCGGATTCAGCGGCTGTGCGCTGAGCAGGGCATCGCGTTCGACGCGATCGGTGATCTCGACGACACCACGGCGCTCGGCGCGCAGGGCAAGTCCAATCTCCTGACCCTGCTTCAGGAGGCGTGCCTGGCGGACGGCGGCATCCTGTACGAGAACCCTGCGGTCCTCGGGCTTGGCTACCGGACGCGGGCCAGCCTCTACAACCAGGCCACCGCCCTCACCTTGGACTACACCGCGGGGAGTCTGGCGCAGATCCCGGTTCCGGTGGAGGACGACCGGTACGTCCAGAACCGCGTCACCGTCACCTGCAACGGCGTCAGCGGCACCTACGAGGAGACCACCGGCACCCTGTCGACCGCGTACCCGCCCGCTGGGGTGGGTCCGTACGGGGAGGAGGTGACGCTGAGCCTGGCGTCGACGGACACGGCGACGCTGCGGGATCAGGCGGCGTGGCGGGTGCACCTCGGGACGGTCGACGAGGCCCGCTTCCCGCAGATCAGCGTGAACCTCTCCCACCCCAGCATCACGGCGGACATGCGGCGGGCCATCATCGGCCTGCGTCTCGGTGACCGCGTCCAGATCCTCAACCCTCCGGTGTGGTTGCCGCCGGACACCATCGACCAGCTCGTCGTCGGCATCGCGGAGACGATCACCCGCTTCGAGCACAAGCTGACATTCACCTGCCAGCCCGCCTCCCCGTACTCGCACATCGGTGTCCTCGACGCGGCGGACGCCCGCATCGACCTCGACGACTCCGTCCTCCAAGCCGACGCCACGTCGGGCGCGACGAGCATCGACGTGACGCCCGAATGGGACATGAGCATGCTGTGGACCACCGACAGTGCCGAGGTTCCGTGGGATGTCCGGGTCGGCGGCGAAGTCATGCGCGTGACCGCGGTCTCGCCGTGGGCCTCTGATACGTTCACCCGCGTCACAGCGTCCGGCTGGGGCACCGCGGACACCGGACAGGCATGGTCCACGTCGGGCGGCTCGGCGACCGACTACGCCACCAGCGGCACGCAGGGCACGCACTCGCTGGGATCAGTCAACGTCTCCCGCTACACGCTCGTGACGGCGCCGTCGGCGGATGTGGACCTGCGGATCGAAGTCGCGACCAGCGCCCTCGCCACCGGCGGCCCGCAGTATGCCGGCATGGTGGCCCGGTACGCGGACGCCAACAACAGCTACACCGCGAGGGCTGCGTTCAATACGGACCAGACGGTGACATTGGTCCTGCAGAAGCGGGTGGGCGGCACGCAGACGGACATGGTCTCGCTGACCGTGCCGGGCACCCACGCCGCCGCCAGTTTCTTCGTCATCCGCCTCCAGGCGCAGGGCGCCGTCCTGCGCGCGAAGTGCTGGCCGCTGGGTGAGGTTGAGCCGGGCTGGCAGGTGACGGTGGCGGACGGTTCGCATTCGGCGCCGGGCTCGGTGGGGGTGCGGTCGATTCTCAGCAGCATCAACACCAACGTCCTGCCGGTGACGTTCACTTACGACAACTTCCAGCAGGTCAACGTGCAGACGATGACCGTCACCCGTTCGATCAACGGCGTCGTCAAGGCGCACAGCGCGGGCGAGGACGTCCGCCTCGCCTACCCGACGACCATCTCCCTGTAAGGAGGCACCCCTATGGCTGAGGCATACCCAACGTTCCTTGGTGGCCAGCGGCTCACCGCGAGCCTCCTGCGGTCGTCGCAGTGGCAGGTCGCCCGGAAGGGCGCCGACACCGCCCGGTCGGCCACGACCGCGACGACTGCGGATCCGCACTTGCAGTTCGAGGTGGTCGCGAACGCCGTGTATGCGTGGCACGGCTGGATCAAGTACGACGGCCCGACCGCAGCCGACATCAACATCGACTTCAGCGCCCCAACCAACTCGCTGGGCGAGTGGACCGCGATCGGGCCCGGACACTCCCCGGTCATCGGCGCGAGCGCGGCACCTGCGCTCATCACGGACACGCAGGACGCACGCGGCTACCTGATGCGCATCGAAGCCAACGACGTCACCGCGGCCAGGAGCTTCGGCACGCTCGGCACGGGCAACGTGCCGATCACGATGCAGTTGTACGGCATGCTCCGCGTCTCCTCGACTGCGGGGACGTTCAGCCTGGACTGGGCGCAGTTCGCCAGCAATGCGACCGCGTGCACCTTGTACACGGATTCGACCCTGTTCATGCTCCGAATTGCTTAGGAGGACACATGGCGACATACACCGTGACCGGGCGCAACAGCGAGGTGATGCCGATCGTGTCGGTGTCGATCGCCTCGATAGACCAGGAGCAGCAGGTCGTGCCTGAGATGACGATCGTCGACGCTGTCCGCACCTGCATCGGTGCGGTGCCAGGGGTGCAGTCGGTGGTGGCGAAGAAGTACGAGCAAGTCATAACGGTCGTGTAAGGGGGCTGTGATGCGCGTGTGGTCGCAGCTGTGGCCGAACCTCCTTGCTAACGCCCTGTGGGTGCCTCTCGTCGCGTGGTGGACGCGGTCTCGGCTGCGCCGGGAGGCGGTTGAGCACAGGGCGCAGGTCGAGCATCTGCTGCGGGAGCACCGCCAGGAGCTGCACCTGTACCTCGGCAAGCAGCCCGGCAAGGGCTGACGAACTTCAACGCCTCAGAAGGGAGGCAGCATGCTGAAGGGAATCGACGTCTCCGCCTACCAGCCAGCGACGTACGACGTGACGGGGCTCGACTTCGTGTTCACGAAGATCAGCGAGGGCCTGTCGTACATCAACCCCCGTTGGGCGCAGCAGCGTGACCACGCGAAGAGTGAGGGCCTCGTGTGGGGCGCCTACCACTACCCGCACATGGCCAACGACCCGCGCGCGGAGGCGGACTACTTCCTGCGTCAGGTGGCGTGGCAGCCGGGGGACATCATCGTCCTCGACTGGGAGGGCTACGACACCGCCAACAAGGGCGTCAGCAAGGCCCGGCAGATCGCCTACCGCGACGCCTGGCTGACCTACGTCAAGGGCAAGATGCCCGGCCACCGAGTCGGCATGTACTGCAACACCGACTACTGGCTCAACGTCGACAAGACCTCGACCTGCGGCGACTTCCTGTGGATCGCCACCGGCGACAAGCCCGCAGGTCAACCCGGCATCAACTACCGCTGGACGTTCCACCAGCACAGCACCGCAGGTGGCATCGACCACGACGTCGCCGCGTTCACCGACCGCGCCGCACTCGCCGCCTGGGCGACCGGCACCAGCTCCCAGGAGGACGACATGACCCCGGACCAGGCCGCCCAGTTGCAGGCGCTGCACGACAACCTGCTCAGCATCGGGTCGCTGACGGAGAAGGACGCGAAGGGCAACCCGGTCGTCCACGGCGCCGGCTACTACCTGGCGCACACGCACTACGACGCGTTGAAGATCTACGCCCTGGAGACCGCGCAGGCTGCGGCGATAGCGAAGCTGGCGGGTCTGGTCGGTTCGGGGGTGGACACGGCGACGGTGGTGGCGGCGGTGCAGAAGGCCATCGCGGACGCGGTGGTGAAGGTGTCGGTCGACGTGACCGGCCCGCAGGGCTGAGGAGGTCTGATCATGGGTGAGTCGTTGTTTCCGTCGGTGATGCGTACGGTCGTGCCGCTGCTCGCCGGGTGGGTCCTGACCGTCACCGGAGCGCTCGGTGTGCATGCGGACTCGGTGGCGGTGGCGTCGGGTGTGACCGTGCTGGTGACGGGCGTCTACTACCTCGCGTTCCGGCTGGTGGAGCACGCCGCTGGGCGGCTGTCGTGGGAGCCGTTGCGGGTGGCTGCCGGGCTGTTGTTGGGGTGGGCTCGGCCGCCGAAGTACAGCGGGGGCGCGTCGTGACGCCTCCGGACGCGGTGGCGCTGGAGCTGGAGCGGCTCCGCAGCACGTGCGAGAAGGGGTTCGCCGAGGTCAAGGGATCGGTCGCGTTGCTGGTGCAGCGGTCGGACCGGACGGAGAAGGATCTCGACGAGCTGGAGTCGCGGGTGACGTCGCTGGAGAAGGGACGCTGGCCGCTTCCGGCTGTGACTGCGGTGTGTGCTGTGGCGGCGACGGTGATCAGTCTGGTGTCGCTGTCTCGCTGATGGGGTGGAAAGCCCTGCCCTGCGGGGTGGGGCTTTCTGCTGTACTGGGCGGCATGAGCGATGAGCAGCAGCCCAGGAGCGCCCGCGAGAAGCTGGTCCGCTTCGCCGAGGAGAACGAGCCGAACTACGGCAACACTGCCGCGTATGACCCTGAGACGGGCTTTCAGTTGGCGGGGGACGAATACCTGCAGCACGTCAACAAGCTGCTCGACGAGTACGCGCACGAGATCATTGAGCGGACGCGTCGTGGCGTGGCCGTGATGGAGGAGAGCCTCGGCGCCTATCAGTGCGCGAAGGACGTCCGCGACATCCTCGACGTCGTCGACCCCACCACACAGGACCCCGGCGGCTGGGACTTCTGATGGACCCCGTCCCCATGTCCGCCTTCGCCCGTACGGGCGCGCTGTGGCTGCCCGCCCAGACCGCCCCGGCGGCCAAGCCCGAGCCGCCTGCGACGATCCGTCTCATCGGCGGGCGCCGGATGCAGTGCAAGGACATCCCCGACGAGGCGTTCCTCGACGCCGTCCGCCGAACGCCAGCCTGTGACGGCTCGCTCGCGCCAGACAGGTGGCGGATGCGGTGGGAGGTCCAGGCCGAGTTGGAGAAGACGCTGGGACCGATCCCGGAGAACCTGTTCCTGGCGAAGGCTCGGCGGCTGGGGCGGCGGAAGTTGCTGGGTGGCTGTACGGAGTGCACGTGCCGGGGTGACTACCACATCGCGGCGGACTGTCCGTGGCCTGACTGCTGCGGCTGACTACTCGCCTTGTACGGCGGCCGACCACTCCTCCAGCAGCCGCTCGTACACGGTCCGGTCCTCCTCGCCCAGCCGCCCGCCCGAGGCCGAGAGGAGGGCGCGTATGGCGTCGTTGACGGCCGCAGCCGAGCGCACGGAACCACAAGCGGGGGTTGGGGGCATACGCCCAGCCTATCGACCGGCAGCCCCAATCACTCATGCGGTCGGAGGCTCGTCGGCAACGAAAGTGCCGATGCCGGTCTCGCCGCGCAGCCAGCCCTCGCGCCGCAGGTGGGCCAGGGCCTTCTGGCTCGTCGACGCGGCGATACCCAGCTCGGTGGCGAGCTCCAACGTGGACGGAACGCGCGTTCCAGGCGGGTAGGTGCCGTCCTTGATGCGGCCGATGACGATCTGCGCCACCTGCCGCCACACGGCCCGCGTCCGATCAAGATCCTCACCCATGCGGCGAACGTAGGCACCTGCGCCATACCGCGCGACCGCAGCAACCCTCGGCATACCTCGGTAAGGCGCGGTATGGTCTGGGTCACGAGAAAGCCCCCGCGGCCTGCCAGGGCCCGGGAGCGCGGCCGACGCTTTAGGGAGCACCGACGTGGCAGAGCCTACCCAGACCACCCCCACCGAAGAAGTCCCACGCACCTACGCCCGCTGCAACTGGTGCAAGCAGCTCGCGGCCGGGGCGCGTCTCGTCGCCATCGTCGAGCAGGGCAGCGGCCGCGGTGCGAACCTCTTCGCCTGCAAGCCCTGCCGCGACCTGTACAGCCTGGTCCCGCTCACCGACCGGCCATGACCTGCCCGCCGTTGCCCTCCGCCTGCGATCTCACCGGCCCGCAGTACAGCGGCCACGCATGCGTCTGGTGCAGCACACGCCTCCAGCACGGGGCCGTCAGCCAAGGCCGAGCCACGGGCCGCATAGGCGCCCACATCATGGACGTCGAGGTGTACGCCTGCCCCCGCTGCGCCGAAGCCCCACAGACTCCCGGGACCGGAGTGAAGGCCGGAACCGGGACGCGGCCCCGTACAACCCCGTAGCGGGCGCCGCAAGCCCGCCGCCGGCCGCCCCTGGCCGGTGGCGGGTCACCTCACCAGATCGGCGAGGGGGACATCGAGCGCCGCGGCAACCAGGAGCAGATGGTCAACCAGCGTGGAGTGGGTGCCCTGCTCGATCCGGTTGATGGTCTTCCGGTCCAGTCCTGCGGCCTCGCCGAGCTTCTCCTGGCTCAGCCCTCGCGCGGTACGCGTGGCGCGGACGTGGTCCCCGATGGCCCGGCGGCGGGCGAGCGCCCAGTCGGGCAGGGGATCGGACGGCACGGGTCCACGCTGGTGCCCGTGGTGATCTTTGTCTGTACCATCGTTGGGACATCGTGAGTGCGGTTGCCGCCAGGAATGCAAGCCGGTCTGTACATAAAACACTCGTTCGAGTGGCGTGACATAAGACGCGTTGTCAAGACCTCAACGAAGCCCCGACGATCTACGTGTAACCCGCACACATCAGCAACAGGCGGCCGTACATGACCGATGAGCCGTCCCCCACGGGACCTCTCACCAGCACTCAGCGCACCCGCATCGACTGCGCCCGCCGCGACTACGAGCAGGCCCGCGCAGAAGATCTCGGCCGTCTCAGCGACGCCGCGCTGATCCTTCTCGTCGCCCGCATCCTCACCCGCCTCGGCGACGCCCTCGACCTCATCGACGAGATCACCGACCCCAGCTGAAACGCCGAATGGGCCCGCCACCACCCCCGTGTGGCGGGCCCAGCCGTGGGCCGAGAACACCCCCTCCGGCAGGTGCCTAAACAGCATCTTCCCCCGAAGGCTGCGTCCTCGGCCTTTCCCCCGGCGCCGGACCGTGGTCCGAGGTTCCGGATGCTACGGCCGTGCCGTCACCAGCACATGACCGCCGTCTGGCCCGAACCCCAGGTGGAGTACAGGCGCACCCGGACGACATAGCGTCGGCCCCTGACGAGGCGGACGTCGAGCAGTGCGTTGTGCGGGGTGCCGCCGTCGTCCCGGCCCGCGAGATAGCGCGGCTCGCCGTCGCGCTCCTCGAAGACCACGACCACCGCGTCGCACGCCCCGAACGTGCCCACCGAGTACTCGCGCGTCTCCGTCGGCTCCACGGCGAAGTCGGCCTGCTCGCCAGGCCCGAGCCGCAGCGGCGCGGAGCGGAACGGCTCCAGCACGACCGGTTCCGGACGCTCGGCGGGCGGATACCAGCGCAGTACGAACTCCTTGTCGGCCGGCGACAGCGAGCCCGGCGGGTGCACACCCCCGCGGTACTGCTCCGGCTCCAGGATCAGCCCGGCCCCGAACTGGTACTCCATGACGGACAGCGGGTCCCAGACGGAGCCGTTCACCTCGTCAGGGTCCAGTTTGCGCAGGATGTTGAAGTGCGTCTTGTTCCGGCTCCAGTAGTTGGGCGGGCCCGCCAGATCTGCGTACACGGCCTCGTCGTCCCAGTGGATACCGGCGAACGGGCTCTGGTGCTCGTGCAGCATGCCGAGCGCGTGCCCTATCTCGTGCAGCGCCGTCCAGCGCTGGCCCGGCGCCGTCAGGTCCCAGCCGAAGTTCATGGTGCGCTCGGTCAGCCCGACCGCCAGCGCCTCCCTGCCCACCGCCGACCAGGAACCGTCGCCCCACTGGAAGCCGACCCGCAGCTCGGCCTCGGAGCGGACGCCGACCTCGGCGAACGACACGCCGATGCCGAAGCCCTGCCACTCCCGGAAGCACTCCCGCACCAACTCCCGCTGCTCCTTGGCGCCCACCCACGACACCCGCCGTGTCTCCCCGGTGCCGGGGACCGGGATGGCGGAGGCGTCGGCGTCGCCGTCGAAGAACCAGTAGTGCAGGACCGTGCCGTTGACCCACATCTGCCGCCCGCTCATCAGCGCGCTCAGCCGTTCCGCGGCCAGCCCCGGTGGATAGAAAGGGGCCGGCTGCTGCGTGAGCGAGCAGTAACGGGCGGTCATGCCCCAAGCCTGCCGCCGCCCGTGCCCGGACGCCTGAGTCGGGGGGTACTCAAGTCGCCCTGTATCAGAGCTGAGTACGGATGCTCATGACTCCGTGACGACTTTTGAGCTGCCCTGGCCTTTCATCGGACGAGAGGACGAACTGGAACTGATCCGCCGCGCGTTGACCGCGGGCCGCCCCGGCATCATGGTCACCGGCCCGGCGGGCCGGGGCAAGACCAGGCTGGCCACCGAGGCCCTACGGGGCACCGGCTGCGCCCGGGTGACTGGAACCCCCGAGTCCCGGGACATCCCCTTCGCGGCCTTCGCCCACCTCCTCCCCGAGCCGGTGTCCCTGCACCGCGCGGTGCGATGCCTGTCCGGGGCCGGTTCCGGTTCTGGCTCTGGCTCTGCTTCCGGTTCTGGCTCTGCTTCCGGTTCTGGTTCTGCTTCCGGTTCTGGGGCGAGGGTGCTGCTCGTGGACGACGCGCACCTCCTCGACGACGCCTCCGCGGCCCTCGTCCACCAACTCGCCGTCCACGGCCGCGTCCGCCTCCTCGTCACCGCGGCCGACTCCGGCCCCGTACCCCCACCCGCGGTGTCCCGCCTGTGGACCGGCGACCTGCTGCCCCGCCTCCCCTTGACCCCCCTGTCCCACGAGGACACGACACACCTCCTCACAGCCGCGACGGGCACCACCCCGGACCCCCTCACAGCCTCCCGCCTGCACCGCCTGTGCCAGGGAGACCTACGGCTGCTGCGGGACCTGGTGGCGGCGGTGCGCGAGGAGGGCTGGGTGAGCGCGGGAGCCCCGGTGGTGGGCGTGCACGGGGGAGGTTCTTCGGCGACCGCGGGTGTGGGGCGCGAGTCCGGTGGGCCGACCGCCGCGCTGCGAGGGGTTGCGGTACCGATCGACTCGGGGCGTGGGTCCCGTGAGGCGGCTGCCGCGGTGCCGGGTGCCGGCGTGTCGGCCGACGCGGGGCGTGTGCGCGGACCGCTGGGCGGTGGGCAGGGTCGGCTCGATGCCTCGAACCCCGCGCGCCATGCGGCGGAGGCGTCGGCCGGCGTGGCTTGCGGGGCAGCCGCGTCCGCCGAACGGACGCACGGAGCCGCCGGACCGCGCGGTCAGGCCCCCCTGTACGGCGCCGGAGAATGGGCCTGGCGCGGGCCTGTGCCCGTCACCGCTGCCGTGCGGGAGCGCACCGCCGCAGTGCTCGCCCATCCGCATCCCGGCGCCCGCGACGTGCTGGAGCGGCTTGCCTTCGCCGAGCCCCTGGCGCTGCATCTGGACGACGCGCTCGACGCCGTAGATCTGGCCGTCCTGGAACAGTTGGAGGCCGACGCCCTGATCCAGGTCGACGACCACGGCTCCGTACGTCTCGCGCACCCCCTGCACGGCCCGGCGCTTCGGGCCGCGGCCGGGCGGCTGCGGGCCAGGCGGCTGGCCCGCAGCCCCGAGCAGTGCGCCGCCGCCCTCGACGCCGAGGCGGCCGTCCTGCTGCGGCACATCGAGGAGGCGGACGTACGGGCCCTGCCGACGCCCGTGGGGGAGTGGCTGGCCGAGGAGGGCGTCCCGGTCCCGGCCGGGTACGCGGCGCTGCGGGCGCGGTTCAGCCGGCTGCGCGGCGAACTGCGGGAGGCCGTGGCCTGGGCCCGCGAGGGTCTGCGCACGGCGCCTGTCGACGCCGCGTGCCGTCTCGAACTCGCCCTGTCCGCCGCCCAGTCCGGCGACATCGCTACCGCGCACAGGGTCTTCCCCGACGGCCGTGCCCCGGCCCGCGCCGCCACCTGGCTCGCCGCCGCGCGCGCCGACGTGCCCGAGGCGCTCGCCGCGATCGACGAGACGGACCCGCTCTCCCGCTATGACGCCGTACGCATCGGCGCCGCCGAACACCTCACCGGCCTGCCCCCGGTCTGCGACCTGTTCGCCCGGCACGCCGAGGCGCTCGCCCGCGCCGACGGTCCTGGCCTCGACCGGGCCGCCCGGGCCCTGGAGGAGCGTGGCTTCCTGCTGTTCGCGGCGGAGGCCCACGCCCAAGCGGTCCGCGCCCACCGTGACCCGCGCGCCGCCCGTACGGCCCGGATCCGCGCGGTGGCACTGGCCCGACGCTGCCAGGGCGCCCGTACACCCGCCCTGTCCGGGCTGGTCCTCGGCGAGCTGACCGCCCGCCAGCGCCAGATCGTCACCCTCGCCGCCGCGGGGCTGAGCAACCGCCAGATCGCCGAGCACCTCACCCTGTCGGTGCGCACCGTCGGCAACCACCTCTACGGCGCCTACACCCGCCTGGGTGACGTCGACCGGGGCACGCTGCCCTGGTTGGTGGACCGTCCGGGCACGGACGGGGAGGGAACGGTGGGCACGGAGGAGGCCGCATCGGCCTAGCAGCCGGAGACCGTGGCAAGGGCAGCCGTACGGCCGTCTGTCGGCTATCCGCCGCCGTCGTTCCAGTCGTACGGTCCGCCGCCGCGCCACTCGATCAGCTCGGGGTCGTCGACGGCGGTGTCGTGGGTGGGCAGCCCGGCGGCGTGCAGGAACTCCAGCACGTCGAAAAGGCTGTAAGCGGTACCCATGCGCTTGCCGTTGATCGTCACCCGGCGCCCGCCGTCCGGCTGAGGCGGAAGCACGACCGCTGGGGGGCGCTCGTCCATACCCCCACCATGCGCCGGAACCGCGCCGCGCGCAGCCCCGTGTGGGCGAAACGGGTGTACGGCGGCGCACAGCGGCGGCGCGCTCCCGGCTGGGCCGCCGACCGCCCTCGTGCGCCGGGGGCGCGCGGTGCACCGAATCCGGTGAGGCCGCGCAACCGACGCGCTCGTGATGCGTGCTGTGCAGGCATCTTCCGGTTCCCAGGAGGGCAGGGAGCGGCTGTACTGGTAAGGCGAAGGGGGACCCATGCCCGCCCAGACACCGTCAGCGTCGTCGTCACCGTCGCCCGGGTACCAGCCGCAGCCCGTGCCGACGACAGGAACGGCCGCCGCCGTCTTCCTGGTCGTCACCGTCGAACCGGGCGGCGAGCCGGTGGCCCGCGATCTGCTGGCCGCACTCGCGGGTCTGGTGAGGTCCTTCGGCTTCGGGTATCCGGACGGCGGCCTCGGCTGTGTGGCCGGGGTCGGCTCGGCGGCCTGGGACCGGCTGTCCGGCGCCCCGCGCCCGGCCGCCCTGCACCCCTTCCCGGAGGTCACCGGGCCACGCCACCACGCCCCGGCCACCGAGGGCGACCTCCTCTTCCACGTCACCGCAACCCGCCCCGACCTCTGCTTCGCGCTCACCGCCGAGATCGGCAGGCGGCTGCGCGGGGTCGCCGTCGTACAGGACGAGGTCCAGGGGTTCTCGTACCTCGACCGGCGCAATCTGCTCGGCTTCGTCGACGGCACCGAGAACCCTGTGGGGCAGGCCGCCGCCCGCGCGGCCCTGGTCGGCGACGAGGACCCCGGCTTCCGCGGCGGCTCCTACGTTCTCGTCCAGAAGTACCTCCACGACATGGACGCTTGGGAGAAGCTGCCCACCGAGGCACAGGAGCGGGTGATCGGCCGCACCAAGCCGACCAATCTCGAACTCGACGTGCCCGGCTCCCACGTCGACGTCAACTCCCTCGTGGACGAGCACGGCACCGAACAGCGCGTCCTGCGGGCCTCGATGCCCTTCGGACGGCCGGGACAGGGCGAGTTCGGCACATACTTCGTCGCCTACGCCCGCGATCCCGGGGTCACCGAGACCCTGCTGAGCCGGATGTTCCTCGGGACGGGCGAGACCGGCCCCGACCCCATCCTCGACTACTCCCGCGCCGTCACCGGCACCCTGTTCTTCGCCCCGCCGACCGGCTTCCTGGAGGGCCTCCAGGCCTGACGGCGCCCCCGGGCGTCGTCTCGTCAGGGACGGCGTCTTCAGGGGCCGTGTGGACCCCGTAAGGACCCGTGGATCCCACATGCCCCCGCCCACGCCCTCTCAGGCCGCCCCGAAGGACTCTCAGGCCGCCCCGAAGGACCTTCAGGCCGCCCCGAAGGCCGCGAACGCCCACCCCGTCGCCAGATGCGCCGCGTCCCGGGGCACGGCGGCCCGGGCGTCGCGCAGGGCCTCGGCCAGGGTCAGACCCGCCGCCAGGCCCTTGTGCAACGCCAGCATCAACGGCACGACGGCCTCGTCGCTGACCGGCGCGCTCGACGCCACCACCCCGGCCGTGCCCAGCGGCAGCAGGGCGGTGACCAGCCCGAGCAGTTCGTCCGCGCCCACCGACGCCAGCCGGGCGGTGTCGCAGCTGGAGAAGATGATGCGGTACGGGCTGCGGGCGAGCCGTTCGAAGTCGTGCACGATCAGCGGGCCGTCGGCCATCCGCAGCGAGGAGAACAGCGGGCTGTCCGCGCGGAACGTGCCGTGCGCGGCGAGATGAGCGAGCGCGGCGCCGTCCAGCGCCTCCAGAACCCGCGGTACGCGCGCGTCGTCGTACTCCAGGACGGTCGTACGGCCGTACCGGTGGACGAGTTCGGTGAGTTCGGCCAGTTCCGGCACCTCGGCGCCGCCGGACGCCAGACCGGGACCGCGCACCAGCACATGGCGCCCGCGCCGCGGGGGCTCCGTCTCGCGGGCCCGCAGCCAGCTGCTCGCCGACGGCGACACGCTGAGCACCCGGTCCCGCAGCGACGGCAGCAGCGCCCAGGTCACCCGGTGCAGCGCGTTCGGCGGCACCACCACGACCGGGCCCGCACCCAGATGCCGCGCCGCCCCGCCCAGCAGCAACTCCTCCAGACGCCGCCCCGCGGCCTCCACCAGCGGCAGCCTGGCCTCCGCGCCCGGATGGGCAAGCCGCCGCAGGGCCGCCTGGATGTGCTCGGCCTCCTCGACGGCCTCCGCCAGCCCGCCCGCCACGAAGCGCCGTACCCGGCCCTCCCCGCACAGCAGCACATGCACCCGCCCGTCGAGCACGGCGAGTTCCACCAGCCGCCCGTCCCCCAGCCGCTCCAGCAGCCGGGCCGGGTCGAAACGGTGCCCGTCGCCGCCCGCCTCGCCGCGCAGATGCAGGGTGCGGGAGCGGATCTCCCGCTCCAGGCGCCGCTGCTCGCGCTCCAGGGCCAGGAGCGGGCGGCCCTCCATCCGGGCGTTCTCGGCCTGGTCGGCGCTCACCCGGTACGCCGTGAGCGCGCTGAGCAGCGCCGGGTCGGCGGGCGGCCGGGTGGGCGGTGCCGTCAGCACCGTGGCCCGCCAGCGCTCGCTCCACACCAGCAGCCGGCGCGGGCCACCGGTGGCGAGGCTGGCCTGCTGGGCCATCGCGGCCAGTTCGGCACCCTGCGCGGTGGCGCGGGCGCGCAGTTCGGGGGCGCCCAGGGTCATCCGGTGGTCGTCGAGGACGGCCAGACCCCGACGGCACGCCTCCAGCACACCCCGGCTGGAGCCGGCCGCCCGGTGCCGCAGCGCCTGCGCCGCCCAGCCGGTCATCCGGGCCAGCGGCGGCCCGCCGTGTCTGCAGCGGGCCGCGGCCGTCAGATGCCGCTCGGCGTCCTCCGTCCAGCCCAGCGCGAGCGAGATCCGGCCCGCCAGCAGCGACGCCTCGGGTGCGCTGGGCGAGCCGAGGGAGGTCAGCTTCTGAGCGACCGCGGCGGCGTCCGCGACCAGCCGTCCGGTGCTGCGGCCCGCGGTGAACCGCGCCTCGATCGCCACCAGCCGGGCATGCGTCTCCCACCAGGTGCGCCGCTGGGCCGCGAACAGCTTCTCGGCGACCACGGCACGGGCTATCGCGGTGTGCGGATCGTCCGCGAGCCGGGCCGCGCGGGCGGCGGCCAGCAGCAGCTCCGCCTTCCGGGTGGACTGGCCGCCGATCGTGTCGAGCACCTGGATCGCCGCGTCGGCCTCGGCCAGCGCCTCCGGGGCGAGACCGGCCGCCATCAGCACGTCGCAGCGGCGGATGCTGAGCATGAAGGTGGGGGTGCCGAGCTTGGCGTACCGCTCCTCGGCCTCGTCGAGCAGCCGCAGCGCGGCGGGGATGTCGCCCGCGCGGAACGCCGCGAGGCCCCGGCTCTCCACCGCGTCCGCCTTGTCGTGCTCCTGCCCCGTGGTCTCCCACAGCCGCTCCGCGGCGGCGAAGTCCGCGTCGGCGCGGTCCACCGAGCCGAGCGCGAGATGCACGGTGGCCCGCAGGGTCAGCGCCCGCGCCGTCCAGATGACGTCGTCCGCCTGACGCAGCACGGGGATCGCCTTGCGTACGTCGTCCAGGGCCTCCCGGTGGTGCCCCAGCACCCACCAGACGTACGCCCGCCGGAACAGCACGCGCGCGCGGGTGTGTCCCGCCCCGCGTGCGACCCCGCGCTCGAAAGCCGCCAGACCTTGCCGAGTGCGCCCCGCGTGCACCAATGCGACGCCGAGCGTCGCGAGGACGTCCGCCTCACGCTCCGCCGAGTCCGCGCGCGCGGCGAGATCACGGGCGCGCCGCAGATGCCTGAGGGCGATCCGCAGATCGCCGAAGTCCCGTTGCCAGATGCCGATCACCTGGTGCGCGACCGAGGCGTGCAACGGCGGAGGATCGGTGCCGAGCACCCCCTTCGCCCCGGCCAGCGCGTCGTTCGGGGCGGCGAACACCATCGGCAGCAGATCGAGAACCGAGTCGCTTCCCGCTGTCACTCCAGCGATGGTAGTGGCCCGGGGCGCACCCGACACGGGTCCGGCGGAGTATCAGACCGTATCCGGCGGTGTAGTGGACTGTATCCAGCCGTATCCAGCCGTATCCGCCGTGTCTGCTGTGTCCGCTGTATGTGCCGTGTCCGCATTCCATCGAAATTCATTTGTATCGAATTCAGTTGTGCCGAACCGGCCGATGTGTACGACGATGCAGTCGCGCACCCGCGGTGCGGCCGGTGGCCGAGGCTGTATCAACCGCGGGCCGTGAGGCTCTGACTGACAACCGCATCCTCAGGGGGAGGGGACTGACACCCCATGGCACTACAGCGATTCCACGAGCAGTTCGACCAGATCCAGCGTTCCCTGCCCGATGTCCCGCTGGCGATGGGGCCGGACGACTCGGCGGAGTTCATCTACGAGAAGGGCGTCGTCCTCGCAAGGGACGGTGAGGAGGCCGCGCTGGTCGAGGACCGGGTGCGCTCCCACTTCACCGAGGCCACCGGACTGACCGCCGACCTTGTGCGCCGCGCCGGTCCGCAGACCAACCGGTCGGGTATCACCCGTATCCAGGTCGGCGACCCCGGCCACGGCGACCGGCACGGCGACCGTGCCGTCCACCACGCGCTGCGCGCCCTCAGCGAGGCGGAGGGTCGCGCCGGACGCCGGCTGGTCAGCCGCAACCACGTGGTGTCGATCGCAAACGTCAACGCCTGCCCCGGCGATGAGCCGGTGCCCGCCCCGCTCACCCAGGGCGTCAACCCGGCCGCGGCCACCACGCCCTACGACACCGACACCGCCGTGGGCGTCCTGGTCATCGACACCGGCCTGATGAGCGACTACCAGGCGTACCCGCTGTTCGCCCACACCCAGGGCGACGCCCAGGTCAGCGAGACCGACGACGGGGGCGTCCTCCAGCAGTACGTCGGCCACGGCACGTTCATCGCCGGACTGGTCGCGGCGGTCGCCCCCAACACCGACATCACCGTCCGCAACACCCTCAACGACGCGGGCGCGATCCTCGAATCCGACTTCGGCATCGCTCTGTTCGACGCGGTCGACGAGCACGGCTGGCCCGACATCATCAGCCTCTCCGCCGGCACCTCCAACGGCCGCACCGACGGACTGCTCGGCGTCGACGCGTTCATGCGCGAACTGCGCACCCAGGGCACCCTGCTGGTCGCCGCGGCGGGCAACAACTCCAGCGCCACGCCGTTCTGGCCCGCCGCCTACGCCGAACTGCCCGACTTCCGGGACGTCGTGCTGTCCGTCGGCGCGCTGCGCAGCGACGGCGAGTTCGGGGCCTGCTTCACCAACCACGGCTCCTGGGTGCAGGCATACG
The DNA here is from genome assembly GCF_054729195.1 of Streptomyces sp. YIM S03343. Lineage (NCBI taxonomy): Bacteria > Bacillati > Actinomycetota > Actinomycetes > Kitasatosporales > Streptomycetaceae > Streptomyces > Streptomyces sp. YIM S03343. The sequence continues at coordinate 1,194,790 of NZ_JBPUKX010000001.1, read as the reverse complement.
CCCCGGGCGAGCGCCTCACCAGTGCGTTCACCGGTTTCAACACGCCTGTGCCGTACGTCTACCAGCACTCCACCTACGACGCCTGCCGCTTCGGTTTCACCTACACCTGCACCTGCCAGCACCCGCGCCACACCGGGCTGCTCAGCGAGGGCCGGGAGGCCACCGGGGCCAAGCCGGACCAGGTGATGTTCGACGGGTTCGCCCACTGGAGCGGCACCTCGTTCGCCACTCCGGTGGCCGCGGCCATGGTCGCGTCGCGCATGACGGAGCACAAGGAGACCGACCCACGCGTGGCACGCAGTCAACTCCTTGAAGCCACCACCGAGTTCGCGGAAGTGCGCGGGGCGCACGTTCCCGCGCTGCGGCCCGCGACCTGGCGCCCGGTGCCGGTCGTGCGGCTTGCACCGCCGTCATGACAGCCGGAACCATCCACTCCACGGCGTACGATGACGTGCCGTACACGAGGGGTGGGTCTGTGGAGCGTTCAGAGGCCGGGGCGTTGGTCCGGCTGGCCGTCGACGGGGACGCGGCGGCCTGGAAGGCGCTGGTGGAGGGGCTCAGTCCGCTGGTGTGGTCCGTGGTACGCGCACACCGGCTGTCGGACGCCGACGGTCACGAGGTCTACCAGACCGTGTGGTTCCGCTTCGCCCAGCACCTGGGGCGCATCCGGGAGCCCGACAAGTCGGGTTCCTGGCTGGCGAGCACCGCCCGGCACGAGTGCCTCAAGGTGATCAAAAGCCAGACGCGGCTGATGCCGACCGACGATCCGCTGCTGCTCGACCGGGTCAGCGAGGACCGGACGCCCGAGCAGTCGGTCCTCGACTCCGAGGAGGCCGACGCCCAGGCGGAGCGGATCCGGCGGCTGTGGCAGGAGTTCGAGAAACTGGGCGACCGGTGCAGGCAACTGCTGCGTGTACTGATGGCCTCGCCGCCGCCCAGCTACCAGGAGGTGTCCGCGGCGCTCGGTATCGCCGTGGGCAGCATCGGGCCCCTCCGCCAGCGCTGTCTGCGCCGGCTGAGGGCCCGGCTAGACGCGAGAGGGACGGTGTGATGAGCGACGACGCCACCAACGGCAACAACGACGGCGACGAGGCGTTCTCCGACGTCCCGGAGGGCGCCCTGGAGACCGCCCTGGAGGAGGAACTGCGCCAGGCGGCGGCGATCCTGGACCCGGTCCCGGCCGAGCTGCGGCACATCGCCATCGAGGCGTTCGCCCTGCACGACATGGACGCCCGGCTGGCCGAGCTGACCTTCGACTCCCTGGTCGACGCCATCCCGGTCAGGGGCGCCCTGGACGCGCCGCGGATGCTGACGTTCACGGCGGGCGATCTGACGGTCGACGTGGAGGTCACCTCGCACGGCCTGATGGGCCAGCTGATGCCCCCGCAGCCGGCCGGCATCGAGATCCTGGCCGGCCCCCACCCCAAGGCCTCACTGAGGGCCGACCCCCTGGGCCGCTTCACCGGCGACCTCACGGTCTCGGGCCCCTTCGCCCTCCGCCTGTACACGGACGACGAGGTGATCGTCACGGAGTGGCTGCGCGCGTAGCGCTTGAGCGCGGGCGGCGAGGACGGTTCTCGCCCCCGCCGCCCCTTCCCGTCCCGACCCGACCCGGGGGCGCTGCCCCCGTACCCCCGCTCCTCAAACGCCGGAGGGGCTGAATTTCAGCCCGTCCGGCGTTTGAGGACGAGGCCCGAAGGGCCGACAGGGGGGTCTGGGGGCGCAGCCCCCAGGGACGGGAACGGGAAGGGGCGGCGGGGGCGAACCAAACCCGGCAGCGCCGGTGGCCCCCGCCGTCAGCGGCTGAGACGGTCGATCAGGCCGGTCAGGGCCGCGGCCAGGCGGCGGAGGCCGGGCCCCGACGGCCCACCGGGCTCCGTCATATAACTGTCACGGCGAATCTCCACCATCAGAGCCTCCACACGCCGATCTCGCCCGTAGTGGCCCAACGGGACGTACGTCCCCGAGAACGGACTGTCCAGCCCCACGTCGCCGACCGGCCCGAAAGCCTCCTGGGCCGCAGCCAGAAGCCCGGGAGGGGTGTGGAAGGCATCGGTACCCAGACAGATCACCGGCCGGGGCCCGTCGCCGTGAAGCTCGTAGGGCAGCGCGCGCGTCGGGTACGAGTGGATGTCGAGGATGACGGCCCGCCCGGCCGAGGCCAGCCGGTCGGCCACCGCGTCCGCCATCGCCCGAGCGTACCGGTGGAAGTACCGCTCGATCAGCGGCGCAGGGTCGGTGCCTTGGCCACGCAGGGGCGCGAGGTGCGTGGTGCCTGTGTAGACGGCGCCCATCCCGACCGCCAGCATCTCCTCCCGCTCGTCCGGGAACCGCTCGGGGTCGACGACCAGCCGTGACAGCCGGTTGACGAACCGCCAGGGGGTGACCGAGGCCGACTCGGCGGCCAACGCGGCCAGTTCGGCGGTGTGCGCGTCGGTGATGTGGTCCAGCTCGCGCTCCAGCGCCTCGTCGTCCAGCACGATGCCCTGGCGTACATCCGCCGGTACGGCACGTGCCGAGTGCGGCACATGCAGCAGCACGGGGGAGCGGCTGCTGCCGGGGAGGACCTCGAAGGACGGGGGCTGCGGTGCTGCGTCGGGCATCGGACGGCTCCTGGTGTCGATCTTCTCGCCAACCAGGAAATAATACGAAACGGCCTGGTCGGGGCCGTTGTCAGTACCGTGGTGCAGTATCGGAGATGCCGGACCGAGCGAACCGGAAAGCAGCCCAGCCGACGGCACGGCCGATCACCCATCTGCACACCCGACCACACAACCCAGTGCACGACCCCGGGGGAGCCCATGCCCGTAAGCAATCTGAAGGTGACCGACCACCCGTTCCTCCACGTCCTCTACCAGGACCCCTACTTCCCCGACCCTGTCGTCGACCGAGGCAGCGCGATCCTGCTGCGCCTGTGCGAGCGCATCGAGGCCGAGCACCCCTCCGGCCTGCCCGCGCTCTACGCACTGACCCACGCCACGACCGAGGAGTTCAACGCGCTGGAGGCCGAGTTCGAAGCGGCGGGCAGCGAGATCGAGACGGTGGCGCGTGAGGAGATAGCCGGCGACATCTGGTTCATCGCCCAGGCATACGGCTTCCCGGACGCGGACGTGGAGGAGCTGATCGCCCCACGCGAGTGGTGAGCGGCGGCGCACGGCGGACGTGGCATCACCGGCGTACGGCGAAGGGCCCGCACCGGCACGGGTGCGAGCCCTCCGACGGCGGACGGGCGACAGCCAACCGGCGGCCGACAGCCGACAGCCGACAGCCCACCGGGCCCCGACAGGGCGTCAGGCCAGCGTGGCCAGTACCTCGTTCCAGGTGGCCGAGGGACGCATCACCGCGTCGGCCTTGGCCGGGTCGGGGCGGTAGTAGCCGCCGATGTCGGCCGGCTTGCCCTGGACGGCGAGGAGTTCGTCGACGATCTTCTGCTCGTTGGCGGCGAGCGTCTCGGCGAGCGGGGCGAACGCCTTGGCCAGGTCGGCGTCCTCGGTCTGCGCGGCCAGCTCCTGCGCCCAGTACAGGGAGAGGTAGAAGTGGCTGCCGCGGTTGTCGATGCCGCCGACGCGCCGGGTCGGCGACTTGTTCTCGTTGAGGAAGGTCGCCGTGGCACGGTCGAGGGCGTCGGCGAGCACCTGGGCGCGGGCGTTGCCGGTGGTCTTGGCGTACTGCTCGAAGGACGGCACCAGCGCGAAGAACTCACCGAGCGAGTCCCAGCGCAGGTAGTCCTCCTTGAGGAGCTGCTGGACGTGCTTGGGCGCGGAGCCGCCGGCGCCGGTCTCGAAGAGGCCGCCGCCCGCCATCAGCGGGACGACCGACAGCATCTTGGCGCTGGTGCCCAGCTCCAGGATCGGGAAGAGGTCGGTGAGGTAGTCGCGCAGGACGTTGCCGGTGACGGAGATGGTGTCCTCGCCGCGGCGGATGCGCTCCACGGACAGCTTGGTCGCTTCGATCGGCGACAGGATCCGGATGTCCAGGCCCTCGGTGTCGTGCTCGGGGAGGTACTGCTTGACCTTGTTGATGAGCACGGCGTCGTGGGCGCGGTTCTCGTCCAGCCAGAACACGGCCGGGTCGCCGGTGGCGGCGGCGCGGGTGACGGCGAGCTTGACCCAGTCGCGGATCGGCGCGTCCTTGGCCTGGCAGGCACGGAAGATGTCGCCCTCGGCCACCGGCTGCTCCAGGACCACGGTGCCGTCCAGGTCGACGAGGCGGACCGTGCCGTCGGCCGGGATCTCGAAGGTCTTGTCGTGGGAGCCGTACTCCTCGGCCTTCTGCGCCATCAGGCCGACGTTGGCCACCGAGCCCATGGTCGACGGGTCGTAGGCGCCGTGGGCGCGGCAGTCCTCGATCACGGCCTGGTAGACGCCGGAGTAGCTGTGGTCGGGCAGCACCGCGAGGGTGTCGTGCTCCTCGCCGTCCGGGCCCCACATGTGGCCGGAGGTGCGGATCATGGCCGGCATGGAGGCGTCGACGATGACATCGGACGGAACGTGGAGGTTGGTGATGCCGCGGTCGGAGTCGACCATGGCGAGGGAGGGGCCGTCGGTGATCTCGTCGTCGATGGACGCCTTGATCGCGTCGCCCTCGGGCAGTGCCTCCAGGCCCTTGAGGATGGCGCCGAGGCCGTCGTTCGGGGACAGCCCGGCGGCGGCGAGCGTGGTGCCGTACTCCTCGAAGGTCTTCGGGAAGAAGGCGCGGACGACATGACCGAAGACGATCGGGTCGGAGACCTTCATCATCGTGGCCTTGAGGTGCACGGAGAACAGCACGTTCTCCGCCTTGGCGCGGGCGACCTGCACGGCGAGGAACTCGCGCAGCGCGGCGACCCGCATCACAGAGGCGTCGACGACCTCGTCCTTGAGTACGGGCACCGACTCGCGCAGCACGGTGGTGGTGCCGTCGGCGCCGAGCAGCTCGATGCGCAGGGAGCCGTCGGCGGCAATGACGGCGGACTTCTCGGTGGCGGCGAAGTCGTCGTCGCTCATGGTCGCCACATTGGTCTTGGACTCAGGGGTCCAGGCGCCCATGCGGTGCGGGTGGTTCCTGGCGTAGTTCTTCACCGAGGCGGGCGCGCGGCGGTCGGAGTTGCCCTCGCGTAGCACCGGGTTGACGGCGGAGCCCTTGACCTTGTCGTAGCGGGCCCGGATCTCGCGCTCCTCGTCGGTCTTGGGGTCGTCCGGGTAGTCCGGCAGCGCGAAGCCCTTCTCCCGCAGCTCGGCCACCGCGGCCCTGAGCTGCGGGATGGACGCCGAGATGTTCGGCAGCTTCACGATGTTGGCCGCGGGCGTCCTGGCCAGCTCGCCCAGCTCGGTCAGGGCGTCCGGGACGCGCTGGTCCTCCTGGAGATACTCGGAGAACAAGGCGAGGATGCGCCCGGACAGCGAGATGTCACGGGTCTCCACGGCGACGCCGGCCTGCGCGGCGTACGCCTGGACCACCGGCAGGAACGAGTGCGTGGCCAGCGCCGGGGCCTCGTCTGTGTAGGTGTAGAAGATGGTCGAGTCAGTCACCGGGTGCTCCGCTCCACGTCTGCACGTTGCCAACATTGCTCGACATCAAGATATCTGGTGGCGGTGCACTGCTCGACAGGGGGCCGACGGGATCCGCCCGGCCCGCATCACCTACCAGGTCGGTTCCAGACGGCCGTGCGGCCCGAATCCACTCAGCGGATTGGCTCGATGCAGCCGCACGGTCTTGACGCCGATGAACAGCGGCCCGGCAGGTACCGCCGACCCGTGTGCGCACCGTGTAGGGGTCGCAACCCGGGGTAAATGGGTCCTGGGCCCGATGGAAACCCGGGAGAGCGGCGGCCAGAGTTGAAGCATGACCGATCTCGAAGCCCCCCGGACCACGGCGCCCCGGGCCGTAGCCCCCCTGCGCCGCCCGGCCGCCGTCCACGACGCCCGCCGACGCCTCGAACACGCCCGCACCACCTGCACCATCGACACCACCAGCACCACCCGCCTCACCCGGCTGCGGGAGCCGGCCGAGACCGGCCACAGCACGGACGACCATCTGGTGAGAGAGATCCTCATCCTCCCGGGCACCCCGCGTCGCTTGACCTGGCGGCACGCGGCGCGCTGAGATGCACCCCCGCCCCCGAATCCTCCCAGTCCGCTCAGCCTTCCCGGAGGGGTGAAGTGGTGAAGCACCGGACGATCGACGACAGTGGTACCCACGACAGTCGTATCCACGACAGTGGTACCCATCTGACACCCGAGGACCTCGCCGCCCTGCGCGAGAACCTCGACGAGCAGCGCCTGTTCCGCAACGAGCAGCTGGCCCAGCTCGCCCCCGCCCACCCGTCCCGCGCGGACCATTGGCTGGAGCGGCAGGCGGCGGCGCAGATCGAGGTCCGCGTGAAGCTGGCCGCGTCCGCCCGAGCTGTCCTGGCCGACGTACAGGCGGCCCTGCGACGCATGGACGAGGGCCGCTACGGCATCTGCCACCGCTGCCGGGGCCGTATCGACCGCGAACGCCTGATGGTTCTCCCGCAGACGCGCTACTGTGCCCGGTGTCAGAACGTCAGAGAGTCGGGCCGATGACCGCCGTACGCCACCCCGCTCCGCCCCTGCACCGCCACCGCCCCTGGCCGTCGTGCCGCCGGTGCTACGGCATCGCCCTGGACCTGGGCAGCGCCCGCACCCGAGCGGTCGTCCCCGGCCGGGGCCTGATCCTGGACGCCCCCACGGCCACCGCCCGGAGACCGGACGGAACGCACCCGGGCCGACGCGGCACGGTCATCGACGCACCGGCCTGCGCGAGCATGCTGGACCACCTGCTCGATGAGAACCAACTGCCCCGTTCGCTGCGCCCGTTGGTGATGATCACCACCCCGGTCCTGGACGGCCCCGCACACCGTACGGCGGCCCGGGCAGCGGTCGACGTCCTGCACCCACGCTCCGTATCGACGGTCCCCACCGCCCGAGCGGTCGCCGAGGCGGCAGGCACCGACCTCTCCCGCCCGCTCCTCGTGGTGGACCTCGGGGCGCAATTCATCGAGACGGTCCTGCTGACCGACGGCGCAGTGAGCGACGCCCGCAGCACGGCACTGGCCACCGGCGACCTGGAAACCGCCGACGCCGGCGACGCGGTGGTGTCGATGCTGACGGCGATGCTCCACCAGGACCGCACCTCGGTCACCCTGGACGCCCTCCGGCGAGGCATCCTCCTCTCCGGCGGCGGCGCACTCCGCCCAGGCATCAGCGACCACTTGACCGCCCGCCTCGACACCCCGATCCACCTGACCCCGGCCCCGCAAACGGCAGCGGTCCGAGGCGCGGCCGAACTCCTGGATTCGACCCACACCCACCCGCCCACACCGCCCCCGCCACGCCGACCGCCCGGCCGGATGCGCTAGAGACACCGGACGGCGCCGCCGAACGCCACCCCGGAACGACCAGGGCCCGCACCGGTCAGCCAGACTGGTGCGGGCCCGAAGCCCCTTAGCTGTTGTCGATCTTCAAGGGCGGTCCCAGCCGGATCTCGACATGACACCGCAGATCCTGCTGGTACTCGGTACCACCTTGCCGGTACCAGTAACGGCAACCGCTCAGCGCGCCATGGATGGGCCCGGTCACTTTCACGTACGCAGCGAAGTACTTGTCGGGATCCGTCTTGGGTTCAAGACTGATCGGCCGACCCGCATAGTTGTGGACCTTGGCCAGATCCGGCATGCCGTACTTCCCGTGGGCGTAGATGGTGTTCGGAAATCCGTCCGTCTCCTCGGCACTGATCACCCGGTACTCCAGGACCTTCAGCCCTTTGGGCACATGGGTGATCCGAGCTTTCCGCAACGTCACCGGCGTCGATGACCGGTTCGCCGCCATGGGCAGCGCAACCCAGTACTCGGTGCCGATCTGCGCGTGAGGGCTGATCAGATCCCAGTCCGACCCGCCGTCGAGCGCGGTGCCCCCGTGCTGGGCCGTGTAGCCGACCCAGGCGACGAACATCCAGATCGCTGCGAGTACGGCGATGCAGGCGGTTCCGAACAGCATCCACGACTTACGTGGAACCGAAGACACCGGCTGTGCCACCGCCGGTACCTACTCCCCGCGCCCCACCGGCACTTGACCATTCTCCTCCGCATGCCGCTGTTGAGGGATCGTCACCGTGCCCTGGGAGAGGGCGACCGTGCGTTGGGGGGCCGGGATGCGGATGCCCTCTTGTCGGAAGCGGCGGTGGAGGCGCTTCACGAACTCGTGCTTGACTCGGTACTGGTCGCTGAACTCGCCGACGCCGAGGATCACCGTGAAGTCGATACGGTATTCGCCGAAAGTGTGGAAACGGATCGCCGGTTCATGGTCGGGGACGGCACCGGTGATCTCCGTCATCACGTCGGCGACCACCTCGGACGTCACGCGCTCCACGTGCTCCAGGTCGCTGTCGTAGCCCACCCCCACCTGCACCAGCACCGTCAACTGCTGTTCCGGGCGGGTGAAGTTGGTCATGTTGGTGCCCGCGAGCTTGCCGTTGGGGATGATGACCAGGTTGTTGGAGAGCTGACGGACCGTCGTCTGGCGCCAGTTGATGTCCTCGACGTAGCCCTCCTCACCGCTGCTGAGGCGGATGTAGTCGCCGGGCTGCACGGTCTTGGAGGCGAGGATGTGGATGCCGGCGAACAGGTTGGCGAGCGTGTCCTGAAGGGCCAGGGCCACCGCGAGGCCGCCCACGCCGAGGGCGGTGAGCAGCGGTGCGATCGAGATGCCCAGCGTCTGGAGTACCACCAGACCGCCGATCGCCAGCACCACGACCCGGGTGATGTTGACGAAGATCGTCGCGGATCCGGCGACTCCGGAGCGGGACTGGGTGAGCGCGTGCACCAGGTTCGAGATGACCCGGGCCGCGGACATCGTCACCGTGATGATCAGCAGCACCTGGAGGCTCTGGTTGGTGTGCCGCTGGACCGTCCGGGTCAGCGGCAGCACCGCAGCGGCGGCTGCCGCGCCGCCCGCTATCGCCGCCCACGGCACCACCGTGCGCAGCGCGTCCACGATCATGTCGTCCCCGCTCCAGCGGGTCCGCTTGGCGTGCTTGGCCAGCCAGCGCAGCAGCGTCCGCGACAGGAACGCCGCCAGCAGGCCCGCGCCCACCGCTATGCCGGCGATGATCCAGTCGTCCAGGGTCGGTGTGCGGTTCACCGGTCACCTCCGGAGCGGAACGGGGCGGCAAGGGCGTCCACCGCCGACGGCCGGATGGGGAGTCTGGTCACGTTCTCACTCTCATCGGGGTACGGGATGTGCGGCAGTACCGGCCCACCGGAGCGGCGGGACCGGTACGGCCGTTCATCCTGCCCTATCCGGCAGGGGAGTTCGTACCGGGACCGGGGCCGTACGCAGGGCTTTCAGACGATCCCCTCCGCCAGTTCGGCCTGGTCGCGGTCCGAACCGTACGCGGCGGTGGTCGGAGTTCCGTACGAACGGCGGGCGATGTACCACCACACGCTGGCGAGGACGAGTACGACGGCCAGCGCGATGGACGCGTAGTTCATCGAGTCGACCGTCACCGGCGACGACTGCGGCAGACAGAACAGCACCGTCACCAGCGCCACCCACACCACCGCGATCCAGCCGATCGGCCGGCTGAAGCGGCCCAGGCTCCACGGCCCCGGCTGGAAACGGTCGCCCGCGCGCAGCCGCAGGAAGACCGGGATGGCGTACGCCGGGGTGATGCCGATGACGTTGATGGCGGTCACCGCGTTGTAGGCAGTCGCCGAGTACAGCGACGGCAGCGCCAGCACGCACGCCACCACGACCGACAGCCACACCGCCGCGACCGGGGTCTGGGTACGGGGACTGACGCGCCGCCAGAGTGCCGATCCCGGCAGGGCCTTGTCGCGGCTGAACGCGAACACCATCCGGCTCGCCGCAGCGACCTCGGCGTTCCCGCAGAACAACTGCGCCATGATCACCACCAGCAGCAGCGCGCTCGCCCCGTTCGTGCCGAGGCCGTCGAGGAAGATCTGCGCGGGCGGCACGCCGGTGGCGCTCTTGCGCGTCGCGTCGTAGTCCTGGATGGCGAAGGTCAGACCCGCCAGCAGCACGAAGCCCGCGATCCACGAGACCCAGATCGAGCGGACGATGCCGCGCGCCGCCGACACCGACGCGTTCGACGTCTCCTCCGACAGATGCGCCGAGGCGTCGTAGCCGGAGAAGGTGTACTGCGCCAACAGCAGGCCGATCGCCGTCACATACAGCGAGTTGGACCAGCCGGTGTCGTTCACGAACTTGGTGAACACGAACGACGCCGACTGATGGTGGTCCGGCCAGATCGCCAGCGCGCCCACGATCAGCGCGACACCGGCCAGATGCCACCACACACTGACCGAGTTGAGCACGCTCACCAGCCGCACCCCGAACAGGTTCAGCACGGCGTGCAGTAACAGGATCACCACGAAGATCAGCATCGTCTTGCCGGGCGTGGGCTCGAAGCCCCACTGGATGTTTGCGAACGCGCCTGTGAACAGGGCCGCTCCGTAGTCGATACCGGCGATCGCGCCCAGCAGACCGAGCAGGTTCAGCCAGCCGGTGTACCAGCCCCAGCGGCGCCCGCCGAGCCGGTCGGCCATGTAGTACAGCGCGCCCGAGGTCGGGTACGCGCTGGTGACCTCGGCCAGCGCCAGACCGACGCACAGCACGAACAGGCCGACGCCCGCCCAGCCCCACAGCATCACGGCCGGGCCGCCCGTGACCAGGCCGAAGCCGTACAGGGTCATACAGCCGGACAGGATCGAGATCACCGAGAAGCTGATCGCGAAATTGCCGAAGCCGCCCATACGACGGGCGAGCACCGGCCGGTACCCGAGTTCGCGCAGGCGCTGCTCCTCGTCGCGTTGCGGAACGCCGGGGGGAGCGGACGGTTGTTCAGAGGTGCTGGTCATGCGGAAACCTCCGAGAGAACGACATAGAGAGGGAACAAAGGAGAAAGACGGAAAAAAATAGGGGGAGTTGGCGCTCAGGCGGGGCGGTCCGGGTCGCGGGCCGCCGCCCGGCTGCGGGCGCGGGCCTGCACGAACACCTCCACGGCCTGGCCGCGGTCGGCGGTATCGGCCGTGCGGTACGCCCACGGCAGCGGTGTGCAGTACGGCCCCAGTGCCTCGAACACCCTGGCGGCGTCCGGGAATTGAAGCGCACCCCACAGCGCGTGCGCCAGATGGTTGAGATCGAGCTGGGAACGTTCGACGGGACGTGTCAGCTCGAACCAGGCGTGCAGCGCGTGCTGCGCCTCCCGCGCCGCGTCCTCCGCCACCCAGTGCAGATCGAGCGCGGCGGTACGGCCGCTGGTGCGCCGGTACCGCTCGACACGCACGTACAGCGGCAGCACATGCAGCGCCGAGCCCGGCGGCGCGGTCCCGGACGCCCACTGCGCGTACCCGACGGCCTCGGCGAGCCGCTCCCCGGAGCCGCGGGTGTAGAGGAACTGGAGCATCCGGTGGTAGGCCTCGCGGTTGTACGGGTCGCGCTTGTCGGCCTCGGCGAGCAGTCCCCACGGCCCCGGCGGCAGCATCGGCTCCGGGGCCCGCGCACGGTGCTCCTGCCAGCTCTGCTCCTTGTCGAGCTGGGCCAGCGCCAGCAGACACACCCAGGGCACCGGGTCGTGCGGCGCGGTCCGGGTGGCGCTCTGACTGGCGTCCCACGCCTCGATCCACAGTTCGTGCGTACGGCGGTGCCGCTCCCGGTGCGCCCGCAGCGCCCGCTCCACCGCGACCCGGGCGTGCATCACCACTGCCGGGACACTGAACGGCTCCTCCGCCAGCCAAGCGCGCACCACATCGGTGCCGGCCGCCGCCGCGCCGAGGACCTGGGTGCGCTGCGTCCACTGCCACCAGGCCCTGGTGTCCTCCAGCAGCCCGCGCATGGCCATCCAGCGGCCGGTGCGCAGATCCTGGAGCGCGGTGCGGAGCGCGGCGTCGTTCCCAGCCGGGTCGTACGCCGGTCGTGCTCCGTCTCTGGCCATCAGCCGCCCGCCCCGCGGACGTTGCGGGACTGGACGGACGGGTGGAGTAACAACAGCCCTCCTCTGGGCGGCAGATGAGGAGATCATGCGGGGACGGCCGTCACTATAGAGGTGCACGATCCGGATCACCGCGGTTTCTCGAACGTATCTAACGCGCCGTTCGATGGCGGATTCTGAGCGCCAGCCGGTACATCGTGTCAGTCAACTTGCCCTTGATACGTGTCAGTTGATTCGAACGCCGCGGCGGGGGCGATGCGCTTGACGGCGTGCTCGGCCCGGCGGCAGGCTGTCGCGCAGTGATCAGCCCTGCGACAGGTCCCAGAAGGGCTGACCGGCCCGGGAGGGGCTCGGGGCGGGGCTCGGAGAGGAACTCGATGACAGGTCCGGCCGGTCAGACAGGCCACCCGGCGCCGGTGACCGCGGCGGGTCCGGCAGCCCGGCCGGGCCCCGTGGCTCCGGCGGGGCCGGTGCTCGCCGTCGACCAGGGCACCTCCGGTACCAAGGCCCTCGTCATCTGCCCCGAACGGGGCGTCATCGGCAGCGGGTTCGCCGAGGTTCGGCCCCGGCATCTGCCCGGCGGACTCGTCGAGGCCGACCCGCAGGAGCTCTACGACTCGGTCGTCGCCGCCGGTCACCGAGCGCTCGCCGAGGCGGGCGAACCCGTCACGGCGCTGGGCCTGGCCAACCAGGGCGAGACCGTCCTCGCCTGGGACCGGGCGACCGGCCGCCCGCTGACCGAGGCCCTGGTGTGGCAGGACCGCCGCGCCGCATCCGTCTGCGACGAACTAGCCGCACACGCCGACGAGTTACGCCACCTCACCGGACTGCCCCTGGACCCCTACTTCGCCGCCCCCAAGATGGCCTGGATCCGGCGCCGGCTCACCCGCGAGGGCGTCGTCACCACCTCCGACGCCTGGCTGATCCACCGGCTCACCGGCGCGTACGTCACCGACGCCGCCACCGCGGGCCGTACCCAGCTCCTCGATCTCGACCGCACCGAGTGGTCACCCCGCGCCCTCGACCTCTACGGCCTGTCCGCCGAACGCCTCCCCGAAGTCGTCGACGTCGCCCAACCGGTGGGCACCACCGCGGCGTTCGGCCCCGAGATCCCGGTCACCGGACTCGTCGTCGACCAGCAGGCCGCCCTCCTCGCCCAACGGGTCACCACGCCCGGCGGCGCCAAGTGCACCTACGGCACCGGGGCGTTCCTGCTCGCCCACACCGGGGACCGGCCGCGGCGCAGCTCCTCGGGCCTGGTCGGCTGTGTCGCCTGGCGGCTGCGCGGCCGCACCAGTTACTGCCTCGACGGCCAGGTCTACACCGCCGCGTCCGCCGTCCGCTGGCTCACCGACCTCGGCGTCATCGCCGGTCCCGGCGACCTCGACCGCGTCGGCGGCGCCGTCCCGGACAGCGGCGGCGTCACCTTCGTACCGGCCCTCGCGGGACTGGCCGCCCCCTGGTGGCGCGGCGACCTGCGCGGCTCCCTCACCGGTCTCGGCCTCGACACCGGCCCCGGGCATCTGGTGCGCGCCCTGTGCGAGGGCCTCGCCGCCCAGGTCGCCGAGCTCGCCGACGCCGCCGCGGCCGACCTGGGCACACCGCTCGACGTGCTGCGTGCCGACGGCGGTCTGACCCGCTCGGCGCTGCTCATGCAGACCCAGGCCGATCTGCTGCAACGCCCCGTCGAGGTGTCCCCGCTGCCCGACGCGACGGCCCTCGGCGTGGGCGCCCTGGCCCGCCTCGGCGCCGATCCCCGGCTGACGATCGAGGACGCCCTGCCCGACGGGAAGCCCGCCGCCGTGTACGAACCGAGCATCCCGGCCGACCAGGCCGCCGAGCGGCGGTCCGGATTCCGGGCGGCGGTGACGGCACTGGTGGAGGGAACGGCCGGATGAAGGCCGGAGGGAGCGGCACGATGAAGGAACGGACGGAAGAGCCGAGTACAACGGTGGCGGAAGAGCCGAGTACAACGGTGGCGGAAGAGCCGGGGACCACGGTGACGGAAGAGCCGAGGACGACGGTGACGGTCACCGCCGAAGGCCCGCTGCCCCCGGTCACGTACGACGTGGCGGTCGTCGGTGCGGGCGTCGTCGGCTGTGCGATCGCCCGCGAACTCGCCCACCACACAAGCCTGCGCGTCGCTCTCGTCGAGGCCCAGGACGATGTCGGCCAGGGCACCTCCAAGGCCAACACGGCGATCCTGCACACCGGCTTCGACGCCGCCCCGGGCACCCTGGAGGCCCGCCTCGTCCGCGAGGGAAGCCGCCAACTCGCCGAGTACGCGGCCGAATCGGGCATCCCCGTCGAGCGGACCGGCGCGCTGCTCGTCGCCTGGGACGAGGAACAGCTCGCCGCCCTGCCCAAGTTGGCCGAGAAGGCCGTACGCAACGAGTACCGCGACACCGAACTCATCGGCGTCGACGAGCTGTACGACCGCGAACCCCACCTCGGCCCCGGCGCACTCGGCGCCCTCCACGTCCCCGGCGAGAGCATCATCTGCCCGTGGACCACGACCCTCGCCTACGCCACCCAGGCGGTCCGGGGCGGAGTCGACCTGCACCTCAACTCCGGGGTGCGGCACGTCAGCAGACCGGACGGCGTACACCAGCTCACCACCGCCCGCGGCCGTCTCCGCGCCCACCGGCTCATCAACGCGGCCGGACTGCACGCCGACACCCTCGACCGCGCCCTCGGCCACCACGACTTCACCGTCACCCCGCGCCGCGGCCAGCTCATCGTCCACGACAAGCTCGCCCGCGACCTCGTACGGCACATCCTCCTGCCGGTCCCCACGGCCCTCGGCAAGGGCGTCCTGGTCGCCCCCACCGTCCACGGCAACGTCCTGCTCGGCCCCACCGCCGAGAACCTGGACGACAGGACCGCCACCGACTCCACCGCCGACGGCGTCGACATCCTCCGCACCAAGGGCCGCCGCATCCTGCCCGCCCTGCTCGACGAGGAGGTCACCGCCGTCTACGCCGGGCTGCGCGCCGCCACCGAGCACGAGGACTACCGCATCACCGCGCACCCGGAGCAGGCGTACCTCACCGTCGGCGGCATCCGCTCCACCGGACTCACCGCCTCCATGGCCATCGCCGCCCATGTCACCGCCCTGCTGGCGGAGACCGGCCTGGACCTCGGCCCGCGCCGCCCGCTCGCCCCGGTGACCATGCCCGCCCTCGGCGAAGCGGACCCGCGCCCCTACCAGCGGGCGGACCTGATCGCCGCCGACCCGGAGTACGGCACCCTCGTCTGCCATTGCGAGCGCGTCTCGCGCGGCGAGATCCGTGACGCCCTGGCCAGTACGATCCCGCCGCGCAGCGTCGACGGGCTGCGCCGCCGCACCCGCGCCCGGGCGGGCCGCTGCCAGGGCTTCTACTGCGGCGTGGCGGTGCGGGAGCTCTTCGAGGAGGCACGGCCGTGAGTGACGTGAGCCCGACGAGTGACATGAGCCCGCGACTGACTACGAACGACCTGATGACTACGAATGACCTGAGGCCCGTGAGCGATGTGAGCCCCGAGAGCATGACCGCCGTACGCGAGGTCGACGTCATCGTCATCGGCGCCGGACCCGCCGGACTGTCCGCCGCGATCCGCCTGGCAGGTGCCGGGGTCGGCCGTGTCGAGGTCCTGGACCGCGAGCAGCAGGCCGGGGGAGTCCCACGGCACTGCGCGCACGGCGGCTTCGGCACCTGGACACGTCCGCTGACCGGCCCCGGCTACGCCCGTCGGCTCACCGAGACCGCCGTACGCGCCGGAGCGGCGGTACGCACCGGAGTCACCGCCCTCGACTGGACGGCCCCGCTCACCCTGACCGCCGTCGGCCCCGGCGGCCCGGAGACGATCAGCGCACGTGCGGTCGTCATCGCCACCGGCGCCCGCGAACGCCCCCGCACCGCACGCCTCGTACCCGGCACCCGTCCCGAAGGGGTGTACACCACGGGAGAGTTGCAGCAGGCGGTCCATCTGCGCGGACAACACATCGGCACCCGGGTCGTGGTGATCGGCGCCGAGACCGTGTCCTACGCCGCGGCGGCCACCGTGCGCACGTCGGGCGCCGAAGTCGTCGCCATGGTAACGGAGTTGCCGCACGCCCAGACGATCCCGGCCCTCGCCCGTCACGCCCGTCTGAACCAGGGCATCCCGCTGCTCACGCAGACCACGGTCACCGAACTCCTGGGCCACGGACGCCTGTCGGGCGTGCGCATCCGGCACCGGGACGGCCGTACGACCGTACTGCCCTGCGACACGGTGGTGTTCACCGGCGACTTCACGCCCGACCACGAACTGGCCCGCCGTACCGGTCTCACCCTGGACCCCGGCACCCGTTCCCCGGCGGTGGACGGGGGGCTGCACACCTCACGCCCGGGAGTCCTCGCCGCGGGCAGCCTGCTGCACCCCGCCGAACCCGCGGCCACCGCGGCCCGCGAGGGCACCCGCGCGGCCGGGGCGGCGCTGGAGTGGCTGGTGGAGGGGGAGTGGCCGGAGTCGGTGCCGATCGTCGCGGAGCCCCCGCTGCGCTGGATCGCACCGCACCGGGTGACCCCGGCCGACGACCTGCCGTACATCCTGCGCACCACGACCCCCCTGACCCGCCCCCTCCTCCGGGTCACCCAGAACGGACAGTTGCTCCACACCGAGCGCCCGCACCTGGGCACCGTCCAGCCCAACCGTGCCCTGCGGATGTCGGCGCGCTGGACACACCTGGTCGACCCGAAGGGGCCGGAGGTGCGGGTGACGGTCGCGGAGCGAGGACCGGCCAGGGGCCGGGGGTAGGGGCCGGGGGTAGGGGGATCAGATGACGTGGACGTATCAGATGACTTTGAAGCGGACCAGCGCCCCCAGCGTCAGCGCCCCCGGCAACAGCGGCACCCACACGGTGATGATCCGGTAGGCCAGCACCACCGCCGTGGCCAGGGCGACCGGCCCGCCCGCCGCGACCAGTGCCACGATCAGGGCCGCCTCCACGGACCCGATTCCGCCCGGCGTGGGCACCAGCGCGACGGCGACGGTGGCCGCGAGATACGCGAGCGCCATGTGCGTGGGCGGCACCGGCAGCCCCAGCGCCTGCCCCACCGCCGCGAGACCGGCCGCCTGGAGCGCGGGGAAGGCGAGCGACCCGCCCCACAGGGCCAGCGCCCGCGACGGCCGGGAGTGCACCGACCGCGCCTCGCCGAGCGCCGTCCGCAGAAAGCCGGTCACGGCCGACCGCAGCCGCCGTACGAGCAGTAGCGCGGCGCCGGCCGCGACCAGCGCCGCGCCCACGGCGAGCAGGAGAGGCCCCGACGCGCCCTGGGGAAGGAGGCCACCGAGCCGGAGCGCGTCGGGGAAGACGATGAGGAGCGCGGCCAGCAGACCGACGCGGGCGATGGTCTCGGCGAGAAGATAGAGCGCGAGGGCGGCGGAGGAGCGGGCGAGCGGCACTCCGCAGACGGTCATGAACCGCAGGTTGACGGCACTCGCGCCGAGCCCGGTCGGCAGCAGGTGATTGGCGGCTCCGGCCGCGAACTGGGTGGCCAGCAGCCGCCGTTTGGGCAGCGGTTCGACGAGAGCGCCCTGCCGGGTGAACGCGGCGGCGACCCACGTCAGACAGGTGGCGCCGCCCGCGGCGAGCAGCCACGGCCACTCGGCACCGCGCAACTGGCCGAAACCCTCGGCGAGTACGGAGCGATGCTGCACGGCGACGACGGCCACGAGGACCAGCGGGACCAGGCAGAGCACCTGGCGGACGGGGACGCGACGGGGGAGAGCGGTCACATTCCAAGAGGTTCTCCGCACCGCGCCAACGGGGGGTTGCGGCGGCGGGACCGGAGCCTTACGGCCGGAAATCGACTGGGGAGGAGGAGTCAGAAGACCCTTCGGAGGATTCATAGGACCCTTCGAGCGGATGCGGGGACGGTGAGGGGGACGGGGCGGGATCGGAGGCAAAGGGACCGAACATTGACCTCAACGACGCTTGAGGTCGTACGTTGCCTCGCATGAGCATGGAAACGACGGCATGGACGCAGTTGCACAGCGTCATGACCGCACAGCAGGAGCGCCGCCCCTTCGCCCGCGCGACGCTCCGCCGTATCGGCGCGTTCGCCCGCCCGCACCGGATGCGCATCGTGCGGTTTGTGGTGCTGGGGGTGGTGACGGCGCTGCTGGCCGTGGCGACGCCGGTGCTCGCGGGCCGGGTCGTGGACGCGATCGTGTCGGGCGGGAGCGAGGGGGAGGTCGTACGGCTGGCGCTGCTGATCGCACTGATCGCGGTGGCGGAGGCGGCTCTCGGCATCCTCGGACGGCGGTTGTCCGCGACGCTGGGCGAGGGCCTGATCCTCGACCTGCGCACGACGGTGTTCGACCATGTCCAGCGGATGCCGGTGGCGTTCTTCACACGTACTCGTACGGGAGCGCTGGTCTCCCGGCTCAACAACGATGTGATCGGCGCGCAGCGGGCGTTCAGCAACACCCTGTCCGGCGTGGTGAGCAACGTCGTCACCCTCGTCCTCACGCTGATCGTCATGCTGACGCTGAGCTGGCAGATCACGCTGCTGGCGCTGGTGCTGCTGCCGGTGTTCGTGGTGCCGGCGCGGCGGATGGGCAGCCGGATGGCGCGGATGCAGCGGGAGGCGGCGGCGCTGAACGCCGAGATGGGCACGCGGATGACCGAGCGCTTCTCGGCACCCGGCGCGACCCTGGTCAAGCTGTTCGGCCGGCCGGAGGAGGAGTCGGCGGAGTTCGAGGCGCGCGCGGCGAGGGTGCGCGACATCGGCATCCGTACGGCCACTGCCCAGACGGTGTTCATGACGTCGCTGACGCTGGTGTCCGCTCTCGCCCTGGCCCTGGTCTACGGTCTCGGCGGCTGGTTCGCGCTGCGCGGCACCCTGGAGCCGGGCGCCGTGGTCTCCCTGGCCCTGCTCCTGACACGCCTGTACGCGCCGCTCACGGCGCTCGCGGGGGCGCGCGTGGAAGTGATGAGCGCGCTGGTGAGCTTCGAGCGGGTGTTCGAGGTGTTGGACCTGAAGCCGCTGATCGAGGAGAGCCCGGAGGCGACGGAGGTCCCGGAGGGCCCGGTGGCGGTCGAATTCGAGGACGTCCGCTTCGGCTACCCCTCCGCGGACAAGGTCTCCCTGGCATCACTG
The DNA here is from genome assembly GCF_054729195.1 of Streptomyces sp. YIM S03343. Taxonomy (NCBI): domain Bacteria; kingdom Bacillati; phylum Actinomycetota; class Actinomycetes; order Kitasatosporales; family Streptomycetaceae; genus Streptomyces; species Streptomyces sp. YIM S03343. The sequence goes on along the minus strand of NZ_JBPUKX010000001.1, from coordinate 1,175,711 downwards.
GAAGAGGTGGCGGTGCTGGACGACCGGGGCGGCGCGGAGGTCCTGCGGGGCATCTCCTTCCGCGCGGAACCCGGCCGCACCGTAGCCCTCGTAGGCTCGTCGGGCGCGGGCAAGTCGACGATCGCACAACTCCTGCCGCGCCTGTACGACGCGGAGGGCGGTGCCGTACGGATCGGAGGCGAGGACGTCCGGAACCTGACCGCGGCATCCCTGCGCGCCACGGTCGGCATGGTCACCCAGGACGGCCACCTGTTCCACGACTCGGTCCGGGCGAACCTGCTGCTGGCGCGCCCGACGGCCGACGACCCCGAACTGTGGGACGCCCTGACCCGGGCCCGTCTGGACGACCTCGTACGCTCCCTGCCCGACGGCCTGGACACGGTCGTGGGCGAACGCGGCTACCGCCTTTCGGGCGGTGAACGCCAGCGCATGACCATCGCCCGCCTCCTCCTGGCCCGCCAGCGCGTGGTCGTGCTCGACGAGGCCACCGCGCACCTCGACAACACGTCGGAGGCGGCGGTGCAGGAGGCACTGACGGAGGCGCTGGAGGGCAGGACGGCGGTGGTCATCGCCCACCGCCTGTCGACGATCCGCTCGGCGGATCTGATCCTGGTGATCGAGTCGGGCCAGGTGGTGGAACGGGGCACGCACGAGGAGCTGCTGGCGGCGGAGGGCCGGTACGCGGAGCTGTACCGGACCCAGTTCACGGAACCGACGGCGCTGGCGGAACCGGCGTGAACCTTGGCCGAAACGGACGGACGAACTAGAAACGGACGGACGAGCCAGAAGCGGACGGACGAACTAGAAGGCGAACGACTCCCCGGCCCCGTAGGCCCGGACGGTGACGGTGCCCTCGGAGGAGGCGATGGCGGGCCGTACGACATGAACGCGCCCGGCCCCGGTTACGACACCCTGCCCGTCCCGTACGACGAGAGCGGTGCCCTCGTCGAGCGCGACACCCTGGGGGGCACCGCCGCTGCGGACGACCTCGATGAGCCGGGCCAGGGTCCCCCACTGCGTGGCGTGAACCTCGACGGCGGCCGGAACGAGCCCGAGCCCGGTCCGCACCTCGACGTCCTCAAGACCCTCGGCGGCATCACCGGGACACACCGGGGTGCCCTTGCTCAGCCACCCTCCGACCAGCGCGGACTCGGCGGCGACGGCAGCACCGGCGGAGAACCCGGCGAAGGGCACTCCGCGACCCTCGACCAGTTCACGCACCTCGTCCCGCACGGGAGCGAGGGCCTCCTGATAGGCAGGCGTGAGCCCACCCCCCACGAGCAGCGCGTCCGCGTCCCGAAGCGAATCAGGCACAAATGCCTCCCCGGCCGGAACCACCACAGCCACCGGCCGACACGGCGCGACCGACCGCAGCACGGACGCGTACCGCTTGAACTCCTCTACGGCGCCCCCGTCCCCCTCATCGACGAGCAGACAGGCCACCACGGGCCCGTCACCTCCCGGCTCCCGGCTCCCCGCCTCGTCAAGAAACGCCCCGTACACCGCAACCGCGGCCTCGGCCTGCCAGCCGCCACCTATCAGATGCACCGACAACGGGTGCCTCCTCCCTATTGATCTCTCACCTGCATGATCCCACGCTCAATAGAGCGGCACGCCCGATCCTATGCAAAGCAACGGCCACGATGTGGTCACGACAGTGCTGGGTGGGCTGTTCACGAGCGGGTTTGGTGTTTTCGGTGCGCACGTGATCGGAGTCGGGTTGCGGCTGGGAACTGCAATGCCGGAGGGGGCCGTGTACGTCGCCTCAGGGGCCCATGACCAGCACCCGGTCTCCGTAGAGCTTGCGCAGGCCACGCGCCGGGAACGCTTTCACATGATCGTGGTACCGCCCCCGGCACGGATTGACGCGAGAGCGGGAGCCTCCGACAAGTTTGTCGTGGTCGGCGCTATACCGTCGGCTGGGCGAGACGCCGGGCGGGCAAGGTGGCGGTGACCATCGGATGGCTGTCGTGGCGGGTGCGGCGGAGGCGCTGCAGATAGTGTTCTCGCGGTATCAGAACGCCGCCCATGCTGCGGACGTGCGGGCTGTCCCGCTGCGCGTCGAGAAGCTCGCCGCCGGCCTGTGCGAAGCGTGCCGCGAGGTCGATGACCGCGACCTTCGAAGCGTCGGGACGGCGGAAGAACATCGAGTCCATGCTGAAGACCGATCCGATCTGGAGGCCGAAGACGCCGCCGATCAGATCGCCGTTCTCCCAGACCTCGATGCTGTGGGCATGACCTAGATCGTGCAGGCGGATCAGACTTGCGATCAGTTCTTCGGTGAGCCACAGGGGGGTGCGGTCGGCGCGGCAGGCGTGGACGACCTGTTCGAACTGCCGGTCCAGGCTGGTCGACCACGGCAGCCGGTGGCGCAGCCGTCGGGCAAGGCTCCGGCTGAGGTGCGTCGCTGCAACGGGCAGCACCGGCCTGGGGTGGGGCGACCACCAGGAGACGGCGTAGGCGCCGGCCGATGCCTCACCCACGAACCGGATGCGGCCTTCCTGGACCTGCTCGCCGAAGACCACCTCGTTGAGGGCGCTGGTGTATTCGTCGGACGCCGGGAAGGGATAGACCCCGGCGCGGTACGCCGTCAGGAGGCCGGTGGGAGAGAGATCGGCGCAGAAAGCCACTGGACCGTCCGGCGCGGCTGTCAGTACGTCCAGAGATTCCCAGTCGGGGTATTGGCTCACCACCGTGCGGCTCCGGACTCTTCGCTCCACATGGGCCGGACGTAGTCGGCTTGTTGGACGAAGTCGAGTTGGCAGTCGAGCATCTTCTCGTTCACCGGGGGAATGGCGATGCCGACGTCTTTCAGTGCCTGCTCCGTGTTGGTGCGGGTGAACTCCGGGAAGACGCCCTCGAAGTACATCTCGCTGACGGTGATGTCGGCGTGGGCGCTGCGATCGACGAAGAGCGGGACGAACGCGGTGATGGGGTCGGTGGGGTGCCCGGCCGCGTACCGCACCAGAGCGGCGATCCACTCGGTGTACGGGATCTCCTGTACCGGTGTGCCCCGTTGGCGCAGGCGCTCGGCGAGCGAATGCAGCAGTGTGGGACGGGGGTTGGTGAGATGATAGACCTCGCCGCGGGCGGGAAGGCCGGTGGAGATGTGTCCGATGGCACGGACGAGGCAGTCGGCCGGCAGGAAGTCCAGCGGCAGGCGGACGTCAGGGCACAGCCCGGTCCTTGCTATGAAGCCGAAGAGGGCGGCCATCTCGCTGCCTGTGTTCATCTCGCCGGTTCCGCTGCGGCCGCTGATGTCCATCAGGCGGTAGACGGTGACCGGCAGGCCCGCGTCGGACGCCTTCTTCAGCAGCGCCTCGCCGACCCATTTGGTCTCGACGTATCCCACTGACAGATGCTCCGCAAAGGCCAGCGGCGTGTTCTCTGTCACCTCGCGCACTCCGGCAGGCCCGAATCCGGCGAGCACCGCCATGCTGGAGGTGAAGTGGATGGGGACTGCCCTGTGGGCTGCGAGGCGGATGATCTCGTATGTTCCGTCGACGTTGGCCGGACGCAACTCGTGGTAGGGATAGACGAAGTTGACCTGGCCGCCGAAGTGGTACACGGCGTCGATGGTCGATCCCAGTTCCTCGAACCGTCCGCTGGGCAGACCCAATCGGGGCTTGCCCAGGTCGCCGACGACCGGCTGGACGCGCGCACTGGTCAGATCGCTGCCCACGAACCGCCGGTGGCTCGCGCGGATCCTCTCCGTGGCGTGCTGGTCGTCGGAGGCCCTGACCAGGCAGAGAATCCGCCCCGTCGTGCTGCTCAGCAGCTCGTCGATCATGTGCGCGCCGCAGAACCCCGTCGCCCCGGTGAGGAGGACGTCGCCGGGGCGAAGGGGCTCGGGAGCCGGCGCGTGACGGCTCAGCGCCGGAAGGGGCCGATCGGCCTCGGCGCTGAAGTCGACGCTGCCGCCTTCCGGGTGGGCCAGTGTGCCGGCGCGTGCCTGGCGCACGGACTCGGCGAACGCGGCGAGCATCGGTTGGCGCAGCAGCGAACGGGTCAGGTCGCGGATCTGTGTGACACCGATGCCGAATATGACGCGGGTCCGGGCGAGCATTTCCACGGCCAGCAGTGAGTTGCCGCCCAAGTCGAAGAAGTCGTCGTGCGGACGGACGTACTCCACACCCAGGATCTGGCCCCACAACTGGGCCATCTGCTGGGGCACCGGACCGTCGTCGTCACCGGCCGTCGTCGGCGCGGTTGCGGGCTCCCGTAGGGCTTTGCGGTCGAGCTTGCCGCTGGGCGCGACGGGAAGCCGTTCCACGGCATGGAAAGCTGCCGGGATCATATGGCCCGGAAGGACCTCGGCAAGTGCCGAGCGCAGCCTTGTCGGCGGCACCGCCTCGCCGCCGGTCGGCGATGCAGCCGGCGTGTAGTACGCGATGAGGTCCCGGTCCCCGGTGTTGCGCGCCCGAGCCACGACCAGCGCCTGGCCGATCTCCGGGCGGGAGACGAGCGCGGCCTCGACCTCGGCCGGGTCGACCCTGAACCCACGGATCTTCATCTCGTCGTCGGCCCGGCCCAGCACTTCCAGGTTGCCGTCCGCGCGCCAGCGGCCCAGATCGCCGGTGCGGTAGATCCGGTCCCCCGGCACCGCGCCGTGCGGGTCGGGCAGGAACTGCTGTGCGGTCAGGGAGGGTTGTCCCCATACCCCGCGCGCCAGTCCTGGGCCGCCGATGTAGATTTCTCCACGCCTGCCGGGCGGCACCGGGCGTAGTTCGGCGTCGAGCAGGTGGACGTGAGTTCCCTCCAGGGGCCTGCCGACCGGGGCGACGGCCGTGTCGGGGACGGTGAGCACTTCCTCGTTCAGGTTGCACAGGGTGGAGGTGATCGTGGTCTCGGTGAGCCCGTAGGCGTTGACGAGCCGCGCGCCGGGGATCCGGCGCAGAACGGCGCGGCAGTCCTTCGCTGTGACGATCTCGCCGCCGACGATGGCGAGCCTGAGCGACGCGAGGGTGTCGGCGCGGTCCGCGACGGAGACGATCTGCTGCCAGTAGGTGGGGGTGAGGTCGGCGACGGTGATACCGAGCTCGGGGACGCGGTGCAACAGGTCGGTGGGCGCCCATGTCCGGATTCCGGCGAGGACGAGTGTCGCGCCGGTGATCAGTGGGGCGAAGATCTGCTCCACTGAGGTGTCGAAACCGAGCGCCGCTGCCTGCAGCACCCGGTCGCCGGGCGTCAGTTCGTATGCCCGGGCGGCCGCGGTGAGGGAGTGGGCCAGCGAGCGGTGAGTGATCATCACCCCCTTGGGAGATCCGGTCGAACCGGAGGTGTAGATCACATAGGCGAGGTCGTCCGGCCCAGGGCCAGGGGCAGGCTGTGGTTCCGCCGCCGGCGCCTGCGTGGCCGGTTCCCCGGCGTTCCCGGCGTGGATGACCGCCACCTCGCACCCGGCGAACATCGGGGCGTACTCACGGCTGGAGACGACGAGGCGGGAGCGGGTCTTTGTGACCAGCTCGACCATCCGTTGCCCCGGGGTCGCCGGGTCGAGCGGCAGGAAAGCGCCACCGGAACTCAGCACCGCCAGCAGTGCGACGATCAGCTCGGGCACACGGTCGAGGCACACGGTGACGACGGATTCCGCTGCGACGCCCGACTGCCGCAGCTCGTGGGCAAGCCGGTCGGCGCGGTCGGTCAGCTCGGCATAGCTGAGCCGCCCCTCATCCGAGAGCACCGCGAGGGCGGACGGCTGACGCCGCGCCCGCTCACGGACCAATTCGGGCACGGTGCTCAGCCCTGATCGCGGGGGGTGCCGCCCGGAGCGGGCAGTTGCGGGCCGCATGTCGGTCCAGAGGCTGTCGACCAGGCTCCCGCACCCGGCAGCGGACGCCGGTCCACGGATCCGATGCCACCCGGACGGGATCCGGCGATCGGAGGGCCAGATCGCGTACTGTTCCTCGTCGTTGCACAGCACGACGTACAGCTCAGCCGAAGCTGCCGATGGGTTGTCATGTTCCGTCACCCTGGGTCTCCTGCCTCGCGCGGCGTCCTGTGGAGCACGGCTTTCCCCCATCGCGGGTGAGGGCCGCCGTCATCACGGCTTCCCTTCCGCGGGTGCCCCGGGCACCCCGGCCAGGCGGCCGAGTGGCGGCGCGAGAACGAGGTGCTCCGCCTCCTCGGCGCTGACCGGTTCGGCGAAGAGGTATCCCTGGCCGAACCCGCAGCCCATCGAGACGAGCAGTTCCTGCTGCCTCACGTTCTCCACCCCTTCGGCGATCACCGTGAGGCCGAGTGTGTCCGCGAGGTGCGTAATACCCTCCACCAGGGCGTACTGTTCATGCGAGCGCCCAAGTTCGTTGACGAACGACTTGTCGATCTTGAGTATCGAGATCGGGAACTCACGCAGATAGCTCAGCGACGAGTATCCCGTTCCGAAATCGTCGATGGCGATGCGGATCCCGAGGTCGGTGAGCGAGCTCATCTCAGCCCGGATACGTTCGTCGTTGTACATCAGCACGTTCTCGGTCAGTTCCAGTACGAGAGAGGACGGTTCGATGCCGGAGAGATCGAGGGCGCGTCGAATCACCTGAGAGAAATCATCATCCCGGAACTGACGCGGCGACACGTTCACGCTGACATAAGGCATTTTGATGCCGGCTGCCCCGCCGCGTCTTACCGAGTTCTGCCACCGGGCGGCCTCAGCTGCGGCCCGGTCCAGCACCCAGGCGCCGAGCGGGACGATCTGTCCGCTCTCCTCGGCCAGCGTGATGAACTGCTCCGGCAGCACCATGCCCCGCGTGGAGTGGGGCCAGCGCACCAGTGCCTCGAAGCCGGATATCTTCCCGCCGGAGAGCTCCACGATGGGCTGGTAAAGCACCATGAACGATGTCTCGATCGGTGAACTGTCCAGGCCTTCCTGCAACTTGGCGCGCTCGGCCATGCCGCTCTGCAGATCCGGGTGGTAGCGGAGCCACTGTCGCTTGCCCGCCGTCTTGGCCGCGTACAGGGCGAGATCGGCGTGTGTCAGCAGTTCGACCGAGTCGATGCTGTCCTCCGTCGTGGCGACGCCGATGCTGGCGTACGTGCTCACCGGCCCCACACTGAGCCGGAACGGCTTGGCGAAGACGGACATCAGGTGTTCGGTGAACCGTTCCACGCCCGCCGCCGAGACGGAGCCCTCCACCAGGAGTGCGAACTCGTCGCCGCCGACGCGCGCGGCGGTGTCGGAGGCGCGGACGGTGGTCTGCAGCCTGAGTGACAGCGCGACGAGAAGTTCGTCGCCCACACCGTGACCGTGTATGTCGTTGACGACCTTGAAGTCGTCCACGTCGAAGAAGAGGACGCCGACCACCGTGCCGTCGCGCTGGGCCTGCACCAAGGCATGGTTGACCCGGTCCTGGAAGAGCACGCGATTGGCCAGGCCGGTGAGCGAGTCGTGGAAGGCCTGATGCGTGAGCTCGCGTTCGAGTTTGCGCTGTTCGGTGACATCGCGCAGGGTGAGCACCACCCCGCCGACGGTCGCCTCCTCGCGCAGGTCGCTCCACCTCACCTCGACCTCGATGGACGCCCGGTCGACGCGGACCATGCGCCAGTGCTCGCGCGTACCCTGGGGCTCGCCGTTGCGTATCCTGCCGAGTGTCTCGACCACGGCACGGCTGTCCTGCGGCGGCACCAGATCGATGAGGTGGGTGCCCTCAAGGTCCGGAACCCCGAGCACCTGGTCGGCCGAAGGGCTGGCGTAACGGACCCGGTCGTCGTCGTCGAGGATCAGGATGACGTCGGAGGCATTCTGCACCAGCGTGCGGAAGTACGCTTCGCTGTTGCGGCGGTTGACCTCCTGGGCGAGAGCGACCCGTGTCACCGTGAGTGCCGTCTGCGCGGCCAGAGTCGCCAGCGTGTCGCGGAGCACGAGCAGCGTGTGGTCGTCCCCGGTCACGATCAGCGCCCCGATCGTCGAATCGCCCAGCGGGTGATCCGACGAGGTGAGCGGGCAGACCAGCGCGTAGCCGGTGCGGGACGGCTCCTCCTCCGGGTCCGCGAGGCCGGCGGCAAGGTCGCGTCCCACACCGTCGAGAGCCACCAGACTGTTCTCGCCGGACGGGGTCAGTTCCCGTACGGCGGCGGACACCGGCCCACTCGGGCCATCGGGCGCCCCGTTCACCCAGAGGGGGGCGTCGGGCAGGGTGAGCAGCGCGGAACGCGGCGGACCGTGCGGTATCAACTCCGTCACCGCGGTGTGGACGGCGGCGGCCACATCCCGCAGATTGCTCGCGCCGCTCAGCGACGACACCGCGACACGCAGCACCCTCTCCCGGCCGACTGCATGCCGGTGGGTCGCCGCCACACCAGCCAGTCGGTAGAGCACGAGGACGAAGAGCACCGCGGAGAACACCCCGATGACGCCTATGTTGCCGCTGCCGCCGTACACCGCCTGGACCAGGAGGATGGCCGGCGCTATGAGCGACGCCAGGGTCAGGAGGCTCAGCCGGCCGCCCACTCCCGTCTCGGCGTGCCAGGTCACCGGCTCGGTCATCGACCGCATGGACGGATGGAGCGCGGCGGCCGCCCAGGCGCCGTACAGGACGGCCCAGCCGAGATCTACCGCGGTGCCCGTGCGCCACGTCCCGTGCAGCTGTATCAGACCGTAAGCCACGTCGGCGGCGAGCAGGCCGACACTGCCCACGGTGAGCAGCATGAGCGAGATGCTTTTGCCGCCACGGCTGGCGAGCAGGCGCAGCAGCATCGCCAAAACGAGAATGTCGCCGAGCGGATAAGCGATGGAGAACGCCTTCTGCACCCAGGTCAAACCCGCGGTGTGGGCATACGGCTCGATAAGGAAGAGCCACGACAGCAGTGCCAGCCCGACCGTCAGCGTCAGCGCGTCGACCAGGCTCGCACGGTCGCGCCAACCCGTGCGCCAATGGACGAAGCCCAGCAGTCCGGCCGCATAGAGCGGATACGCCGCGAGATAGAAGCCGTCGGCGATCGACGGAAACGGGTTCTGCTCGTGGAGCAACTGGATAAGGATGATCTGGGAGGCCTCGCCTGAGGCAAAGGCGAAGTTGCCTGCGGCGAGCATCAGCCACGGCAGTCGATGCGTCGGGTGGTTGAGAAGGACACCCACGACAATACCGGTGATGCCGACCATCCCAATGGCAACGAAAATGAGCCGCTGCTCCGGAAATATGTAATAGAACGTGGTCAGCACGACGACGCATACACTGACGGCGGCCATCACGGCCTCGCTTCGCAGTCGCGCGTTCACCCAAAGTCACCTCCTGGGAGGGTCGCTCGTCGGGCAGACCGCGCGCGACGAACAGCGCCGGACGACAGCGGAGAAGCCCAACGGGATCAGGCCGACAAGGGAGAAATTCACCGGGCCACGCCCCGGCCCTGGCCGCCTGTGAAGAAAAGCGCCGGTACACGCAAGAGCAGGTATAACGGTCGCCGTCGTCCGGGCTCCTGCTCGCCGAAAAATCGACGTGTCTGCCATTCAGCTTACCCGACTTGTCATTTCCCGCACGCGCACGCAGTGATACCGCGTCACGTAGCGGAAAGCAGCGCCATGCCCGAAAATGAAGGACGTGCCCGGTTGAACGGGATCGCCTGCCCGAGCACCATCGGAACGCCGGGGGGAGGGAGTTCCGTCCGGTATCAAGGACACCGCGTCCGCCGTCATGGTCCGAGTGCTCCGCAACCGAGCCGCACATCGCGGCTTCGCGGCTCACGAGGGGCAGTCCGCCGCCGAACTCGCCGTCCCCCAGCGGACCATCTCGTACGCCGACGCACCGCCCTCCGCCACGGCCCAGCGGGTGTACGGCCAGGAACTGCCCGCGCTCTCCCGCTCGTTCACCAGTGCCCGGCATGCCTCGCCCGCGGCCATGCCCGCCCAGGTCTCGATCTCGTCCTGGTCCCAGGCCACGTAGTCGGACCAGACGTACATCGCCGAATGCGCGGGGTCGAAGCCCACCATGATCTGCTCGTTGCCCAGTACGCGGTCGGTGCCCAGCGTGTAGCGCATGGCGTTCGAGCGGGTGATGATCTTCCGGGCGGCGCCGGCTGCGACCCGGATCTCGGCGTTGTCGGTGCTGGGGATCATGGCCTGGCTCAGGCCGCTGTCGTCAGGCTGCCAGTCGTCCGCCCCGAGGCTGTAGTCCTGGTCGGTGCCACCGGTGTTGTTGTCCGCCCCCGTCTTGCACTGGGAGTTGGTGACGAAATCGTCCTGCCACGTCACCTCGGGGTCCCCGCCGCTGGTCTCCTTCACCATGACGTACTTGCGGTACGGCAGATCCGGGTGCAGCCGGAGCACCACGTCCCGCACCGACAGGCACATGTCCTGCGCGATCGTGGTCTCCGCGTACATCGCGGTCTGCTCGTCGGCGGTCAGCCGGTACGAGAGGTAGACCTCCCGGCGTGAGGGGTGGAACCGTACGGTCTCCGGGGTGAAGTCGGCGTAACTGCTCAGGTCCTCCAGGGCGATGACGCCCTCGTCGTGCAGGAGGGCCCGTGCCACGTCGTGTTCGCCCGCGCCCTGCGCCGCCCGCGCCTGGCGCCAGTCGTCCACCGTCGCGGACGCCTCGGCTCCGGAGCTGTGCTTCGCCGCCGGTGAAGCGTCCTGCGCAGCACTCACCGTCGGTTGGACAGAGCCGGATGGGGAGGCAGAGGAGGACGACACGGCGTGCGTGCCGCCGCCCCCGGTGTCCCCCGGCAGCAGCGCCACCACTGCGCCCGCGAGGCCGCCGATGACACCTGCCGCCAGCACCACGGCACCCACGATCCGCTTCTTCGAGCGACGACCGCCCGGGCCCGCGGGCAGTTGCAACCGCCAGGTCGGATCCTCCGCCGTCGGCATGTCCCAGACCGCCGCGATCATGTCGACGGCCGTCCCCGGTATCGCGGCGTCGGGGCCGACCACCTGCGTGACCTGAGCGGCCAGCAGGCCCGAGCACTCCTCCGCGGCCTCGCCGGCCGAGGGCCGGTCGTCCGGTTTCTGGGAGAGCGCCCGTTCGACGACCCCGCGCAGGGCGGCAGGGACCCCACTCAGGTCGAACTCACCCGACATCACACGGAAGGCCACCACGTCAGGCGCCCCGGTCCCGAACGGCAGTTGCCCGGTGGCCGCGTACGCCACCAGCGCTCCCCACGCGAAGAGGTCGCCCGCCGGACCCGCCGTGCCCTCGCGGTACTGCTCGGGGCTGATCCAGCCGGGCGTGCCGGTCATCACCCCGGTCCGGGTGACGCTGGTGCCGTCGGCCGCGTGGGCGATGCCGAAGTCGAGGACGCGGGGACCGGCTGGGGTGAGGAGGACGTTCTGCGGCTTCACGTCGCGGTGCGTCACCCCGGCGGCGTGGATCGCGGCCAGCGCCTGCGCGGTGGCGGCGGCGAAGGCGTACAGGCTGCCTTCCGCGAGCGGGCCGTGGGCGGTGATGTGCTGGTTCAGCGTCGGCCCGGGTACGAAGGCGGTGGCCAGCCAGGGAGTCTGCGCCTCCGGATCGGCGGCCAGCAACGGCACGAGGTACGGCCCGGTGACCCGGGAGGACAGCTCCACCTCCCGCCTGAACCGCGCCCGGAACTCCGGCTCCTGCGCCTGCTCGGGGTGAACCACCTTCACCGCCACCCGCATCCCGTCGCCGGTGACTCCGGCGTGCACGGTCCCCATGCCTCCGGCGCCGAGACGGCCGATGATCCGGTACGGGCCTATGTGGGAGGGGTCGCCGGGGCGAGCCGGCTGGACTCTGCCGCCGGGAGCGGATTCGCTCACGAGTGTTTCCTTGGTCCGAGCTTTGAGTACGAGGGTGTCGACAGGGCGGCCGAAGCGCAGGGCCGGGTGCGGCGCAGGCTCAGAAGACGGAGCGGGAGATGGCCCGACCCCGGCACGCCACGAGGGCAGATTCCGCCACCGGCAGCCGTAATGAGCCACCGGTGCCGCCGACTAGCCGGGCCGCAACCCTCGCCGCCCTTGCCCTCTGCACGGGCGTCCCCTTCCCCCTTGTCGGCCTTGCTGTGAGCTGAGCTTATGCCTCCTGTGTGCCGGGCCCGGCCAGAATGTCGATCTTCGTCAAGGATTGTTGTGAACTCGGCACACGAACCGTCTGTCCCCATGGCCCCGGTCCGAGCAGTTCGCCGTCCGGCCAACCTGCTGACCGACACGTGGCCGCCCGCAGCACCGGACGAGAGGCGGCCAGCAGCGCTATGACCGACGCGGGATCTGCCGCACCGCTGGCCACAGGAACGTTTGACCTCTGCCTTCCCGGTCAGGCTCGGCCCCGCCTGAAACCGGCGACGAACCGAGCCCATGCGCTCCGGGGGAAGGCGAGCTGCGGGCCGCCGCGCTTCTTGGAGTCGCGAACGCATATGGCGGTTGTAGCGGTGGCGACCTCGATGCACTCGCCTCCTTCGTCACCGCTGTAGCTGCTCTTGACCCAGTCGAGCCGGGTGGGCTGTTCAGCGGTCATCGGACTCCCAGCATCTTCTCGATCAGAGCCAGTGATTCTTCGAGGGTGTGACCGAGCTTTGAACGCTGCCGTAGCGCACGGCCATTGGAATGGGTGAAGGCTGGCCGCCGACTCCGCCACCGAGGGGCGGCCGGTTGCGTCAGGACCGGTCACACCTGAGGTCGACAACGAACGCGGTCCACGTGCTCGGCGTGAAGGCGAGTTGAGGTCCGATCCGGTGCTTGGAGTCCCTTACGCGTATGGCAGTTGGGTCGGCGGTGACTTCGACACACTCGCCTCCGTCTCCGCCGCTGTATGTGCTCTTGAACCAGTAGAGCCCATTGGGCTGTTGGTCGTACATCAGTCTCCCAGCAGCTTCTCGATCAGAGCCGAGGACTCAGCCAGGTTGAGCGCCTGCCCTCGGACGCTTCCGTAACGTGCGGCCAGCATACGGACCTCCTCAGGGTCTGTGATGAGTCGGTTGACGCTCTGGAACTCCCCATAACCGACCTGCGGTCTGCCCTTCGGGGTAAGGAGGATGAACGGCCCCTCCATGCCTGCGTGTCCTTGGCACTTCAATGGAAGCACCTGGACCTCCACATTGCGCAGCTGGCCCAGCTTCCTGAGGTGCCGCAACTGCTCCCGCTGTACTTCGCGGCCGCCGATCTCCCGAAGCAGCACCGACTCCTCGATGAGAGCGGTGACCATGGGCGGAGGCCAGCGGGTCAGGATCTGCTGGCGGTCAAGTCGTGCGCCCACCCGTTGCTCGATGGTTTCCTCGTCCAGGAGCGGGCGCCGGGCGGAGAAGAGGGTCTGCGCGTAGCCTCGTGTCTGCAGGAGCCCAGGGATCGTCAGCGTGCTGTAGAAGCAGATCTCCACCGCCTCCGCCTCCAGTCGGGCGTAGTCCCTGAACCACTCCGGATGCCGTACCCGCCGCCGTGCCTTCGCCCGCTCCACGTCCTCCGCCGCCGCTGCCAGCAGGCCCCCGCAGTCCAGCTCCCGGTCCACCGCGATCAGCAGCTCCGGCTGAGGTGTCCTTCGGCCCCGCTCGACGGAGGAGATCGTCTCCTCTCCGTAGCCGATGCGGTCGCCCAGTTCCTTGCGGCTCAACCCGGCCCGTTCGCGGGCGACTCGGATCTGCCGGCCGAGGGCGCGGAAGAGGTCGGCGACCTCGTCCGTGCCGTTGGTCTCCTCGGCCGTGGGAGCCCCTGGGTCCGACTGTGCTGCCATGCCGTACCACCACCCTGTTTCCTGTACAGGGGACGAACGGCTGAACGCCCGCCCGGGTCATGGGCGTACGCCGGTACAGCCGTACCGTCCGTGCCGGGACAGTCACCCTGCGTACCGCCCCGTAGGCTCCACAAGGTAGGTCACGTCCGTCACCCTCGGTGAGGTGAACCAGGAAATTGTCACCGCACCCGGTGAACCGATTGTCGTCGCCCGTCACTTCAGCACCCTGTTCCCCACCACCGCGAGGGGCGCGCACACCGCACGTCACGCCGCCGTGCGCTGGCTGACGGGGGAGCAGGACCGGCCGGATCCGGACGACGCGGAAGACGACAGCACGGCCACGGTCTCGCTCCTTATTGCGGAACTGACGGCCAACGCCGCCGTGCACGCACGGGTGGCGGGCCGGAGTGCGCGGCTGGCCCTGACTCTGACGGGTTCGACCCTGCGGATCGAGGTCACCGACGCGCGGGGCGAGCGCCCACCGGTACCGAGGCCGGAGACCGGGGCGGACGGCGAGTCGGGGCGGGGCCTGCTGCTCGTCGAGTCGCTCGCGGACGCCTGGGGCTGCGAACCGCACCACCCCGGAGGCAAGACGGTCTGGGCGGACTACGTCTGGCGTGGCGAGGCGGCCCATTGATACGGCCCTGAGGCAGATTCCCGTGCTGCGCCGGAGATGATGCCCCGCCGTCAATTCACGTCCGGCCCGAACCGACGCTTGTATGCCGACGGAGTGATGCCCGTCTCGCGGCGCATCAGCGTGCGCAAATTGGCAGCGGTGCCAAGCCCGCTGCGCCGCGCGACCATCTCCAAGCGGGACTCACCTCGTTCGATCAACCGGCATGCCAAGGCAAGTCGTTCCCCCGTGAGCCACGTCAACGGCGTCGTTCCCAGTTGTGCCCGGAAGCGGCGATGCAGCGTTGCCGGACTGACCGCCGCGCGTGCCGCAAGGTCGGCGACCGTGAGCGGTGAGTCCAACCGTTCCTGAGCCCAGGTCAATACAGGCGCCAGGGATTCGTCAGGCAGATCGGGTATGGGGCGTTCCACGAACTGCCGCTGGCCGCCCTCCCGTGCGCCGCGAAGACCAGTCGCCGACTTACGGAGTTGGCGACCTCCGCGCCGTAGTCGCGGCGGACCACATGCAGCCCAAGATCGAGCGCGGCCGCGCTCCCGCAGACGTGAGGATGTCACCGTCGTCCACGAACAGCACGTCTGATTCGAGGCGGACAGCGGGGAAGCGGGCCCGGAAGGAATCCGCCCACTGCCAGTGCGCAGTGGCCCGGCGTCCGTCGAGGACTCCGGCTTCGGCAAGTGTGAAGGCGCCGCTGCAGAAGCCGACCAGGCGCGCGCCGCGCGCGTGCGCACGTCGGACGGCATCCAGCACAGCGGGGCGGCGGGGCACTTCGACATCGGGGCGGTTGGGGACGATCAAGGTGTCCGCCGTGTCGGCCGCTTCCAGATCGGCGACTTCCGTGAGCGTGAAGAATCCGTCCCGCATCAGGGTGCGGGGCTCGGGGGAGCAGAGCTTGAAATCGTAGAGATCACGGCCGATCTCCGGTCTTCGTAGACCGAAGACCTCGGTCGCGCAGCCGAGCTCGAAGGGGTTCGAGTTCTCGTCGACGATCACGACGACCCGGTGTACGCCTGCCGCGCGCAGTCCGTGCGAGGATTCTTTCGCCATGTGCAATTCCTAGCACTCACGCCAGCCATGCGAAACGGCTCAGGATGAGTCCATGTGCAATGAACCCATCCCCCTGAGTACGGCTCTGGCTTCCTTCGATGCCCTGTGGAGCCCCCGCATTGTCACGCGCGTCAACGACTATGACGTCCGCATCGCCAAGGTCGAGGGTGAACACATCTGGCACGTCCACGACGACACCGACGAGTTCTTCCTGGTACTCGGCGGAGAGTTGCACATCTCCCTGCGCGAGCCGGATGGGGAGCGCACGGTTCTGCTCCCGCAGGGGGCGGTCTTCACCGTCCCCCGAGGCACGGAGCACAAGCCGTACGCTCCGTCCGGCGCCGCAATCCTTATGTTCGAACCCACCGGGACGCTGACCGTGGGCGATCGCCACGACGAGGTCCCGGACCATGTGGACGCAACGACCGGGCACACACTCAATGGATGAGCTGGCGGGCCTCGGGCGTGCCCCGTCCAGGAGCATCAGCCCGTCACGGGTCGGTTCCACCCCGACCACCCGGCACGAGTGGCGCGGGGCCCAATCCTCGGCAGCGTCCGGATCGCGCAGCGGGCGCAATCCGCCGGGCAGGTCGGGGAGCTGGAAGGAATACCGCCCCAGCAGCGGACGCCCCACCCCGCTCGGTGCCGCCCTCGCCGCCGGTCACAGACGTGAATGCCTGGTTGGCCCCGGTCCACGAGAACACCTCTGGCGGGGCCTTCGGCAGATCGACGCGGGGCAATATCACCCCACTGTCGGGGCAGAGCCGCCGACTGAACTTCCGAGGACTTGAGGGGAAGGACTGACACGAAGTCGACGACTTGTCCGGGTAGTTGTTTGCGGGGAGCGATGTGCAGTTGTGATGATGTGCTGTATGTCTGAACACGGGGGTACGGTCGACGGTCCGCGGCGGGTTCCCAGGTCGCGTCTCTCGGATTACGCGGAGATGACGGTCCCGGCTGCTGTGGAGACGGCGCCGGAGGCTGATGAGGCTGCTGAAGTGGCGGAGCGCAGGCGGGAGTTCGCGGTGCTGCTGGGTGAGTTCCGGCGTACGGCGGTGCTGGTGCCGCTGGGGGACGGTCCGGGCCCGGACGATGAACGGGGTGTGCTGACCGCTGACTTGAATGGGGTCCGGTTCATCCTGGCGTTCTCGGACGAGGCGGCGTTGGCGCGTTACGCGGCCGCGCGGGGTGAGGTGGGGCGGGAGTGGGTGTACCGGACGGTATTGGGTGCGCGGCTGCTGGATGTGGCGGTACCCGCGGTCGGGGTGCCGTGCGGGGTGGCGCTGGACTGTGCGGACGGGGTGGAGGGGGTGGTGTTCCCGCCGGTGCGGGGGATCGTGCCGGATGCGGTGGCGTTGGACGCGGGTGACGCGGGTGACGCGGGTGACGCGGGTGACGACGGGACGGGGGATGCGGCGTGAGCGGTGGCGGCAAGGATCTGTCGACGGACGGTCTGGCATTGATCGCGAAGGGGCTGACGGAGGCGCTGGGTGAGCTGGGGGAACTGGGCATGGCCGGCGAGGCCGGTGCCGGGCGGGGTTTCGGTGACATCGCGCTGTCGGGTCTGGAGTTGGGGCATGAGGGGCTGACGGGGGAGCTGAAGTCGTTCTGCGAGCGGTGGGAGTGGGGGGTGCGGGCGCTGATCGTCGAGGGGAACGGGTTCGCGGTGAAGACGGGGTTGTCGGCGGGGACGTACTACGAGACCGAGCACTACGTGGAGGGCAGTTTCAAGGTCGTCACGAACGCGGCCGTGGGCAATCCGTACGCCTCCGAGGAGGACGTGCAGAACATGGGCTGGGGGGACATCGCGACGTCGGGCGCGTACGGCGGGGTGGACTACAGCAAGGAGTCCTTCGACCGGGCGCTGGACAACAGCGCGCAGGGCTGGAAGGACGCCGGGCGGGACGTGATGACCTCCCACACCGTCGGCCCGCTGCCGGGTATGAACCCGCAGGACCTGCACCAGGTGTTCGGCGTCTCCGACCAGGACTACGACCAGTACCTGGACGACACGTTCGGCCCGTCCCCCGAGGAGCGGGCGCAGACGGCCGAGCAGCAGGGTGGTGAGGGCTGATGGGTCTGGGGGACCTGACGAACGACCTGCTGGGCGGCGCCGAGGACCTGTACGACGCGGGGAAGAAGAAGGTCGGTGAGGGTGTCGACTGGGCCACCGACAAGGTCGGCGAGGGCCTGGACCATGTGGGGCTGCACGACTGGGCGGACGGGGTCGAGGACTGGGGCGACTCGATTGCCTCCGACCTCGGCGCGACCCCCGGTGAGCAGCAGCTGGGCCAGACCGAGGACCCGGACGAACTCGTGCACGGCAACCCGGGCAGCATCCGCCGGAGTGCGAAGCATCTGAAGGACTTCCATGGCGCGTTCGACAAGGTCAGCAGCGGTTTGAAGAAGGTGGACTCGACCGGCTGGAAGGGCCAGGGCGGGGACGCCTTCCGCAAGAAGTTCGGTGTGCATCCCACGAAGTGGGCGCAGGCGGCCGACGCCTGCGAGGCGGCGGCCGGGGCGCTGGAGTCGTACGCGGACACTGTGAAGTGGGCGCAGGACCGGGCCAAGGAGGCTATCGAGCTCTACCGCAAGGGTGTGAAGGCGTCGAAGGACGCGGCGGGCGCGTACAACAAGCGGGTCGACGCCTACAACGCGAAGGTGAAGGCGAACGAGGACCCCGGCCCGAAACCGGAAGCCTTCACCGACCCGGGCAGGGCGGACGTCAAGGCGGCCGTGGAGAAGCTGGCCGAGGCCCGCAAGCAGCGCAACACCGCCGCCTCCACGGCCCAGGGCAAGGTGAAGGCGGCCCTCGCGCACGCTCCCGCCGAGCCCCCGCCCCTGGAACGGCTGGGCAACGACCTGCTGGACGGCTACCAGGCGGCGAACACCGAACTGACCCATGTGGTCGGCGGCGCGCTCAAGGGCACGGCGGGCCTGCTGAACTTCGCCCGCGGCCTCAACCCCACCGACCCCTACAACCTCACCCACCCGGCCGACTACCTGCAGAACGTCAACATGACGCTCTCCGGCCTGGTCTCCACCGCCGCCCACCCCGAACGCGTCGTGACGACCGCGATCGACGGCTTCAAGAAGGATCCCTCCGAGTTCGTCGGCCGTCTGATCCCCGAACTCATCGGCACCAAGGGCGCCGGCCTGGCCCGCAGCGGACTGCGCATGGGCCTGAAGACCGCCGCGAAGGAGGGGCTGGAGGAGGCCGCGGAGCAGGGGGTGCGCAAGACGGCGCGCGGGGCGGCGGAGGAGGGCGCGGAGAGCGCCGCCCGGCGGCCGGGCGACAAGATCTGCGAAGGGGACCCGGTGGACGTCGCCACCGGCCGCATGGTGCTGCCCGTGACGGATGTCGCTCTCCCTGGCGCGCTGCCGCTGGTCTTCCGGCGGCAGTTCGAGTCGGGCTTCCGGCTCGGCCGGTGGTTCGGCCCGACCTGGTCCTCCACCCTCGACCAGCGCCTGGAGATCGACGCGCAGGGCGTGGTGTTCGTCGGCAAGGACGGACTGCTGCTCACCTACCCGCACCCCGCCCCCGGCGTCCCCACCCTCCCGGCCCACGGCCCTCGCCGCCCGCTGGACCGCACCGTCGACGGCTACACCCTCACCGACCCGGAGACGGGCCGCACCCTGCACTTCACCGAGGACGGCCGCCTGGAGCAGCTCGACGACCGCAACGGCAACTGGATCACCGTCGAGTACGACACGGACGGCACCACCCCGAGTGCCCTCACCCACAGCGGCGGCTACCGCCTGCGCGTCACCACCACGGACGGCCGCGTCACCGCCCTGCACCTGACCGGCGCCGCGCAGGACGGCGGCGACAAGGAGGTGCTGCGCTACGGCTACACCGAAGGCCACCTCACCGAGGTCACCAACTCGTCCGGAAACCCGATGCGGTTCGGATACGACGACCTCGGCCGCATCACCTCCTGGACCGACACCAATGACAGCCGCTTCACCTACACCTACGACGACCAGGACCGCTGCACCGACCAGTCGGGCGCCGCAGGCCACCTTCACACGATCTTCGCCTACGGTGCGGAGGGCCCGGACACCGGCGAACACACCACGGCCGTCACCGACTCCCTGGGCAACACCACCCGCTACCTGATCAACCGCCGCGCCCAGGTGATCGCGGAGACGAACGCGCTCGGCGCGGTCACCCGCTACCGGCGCGACCGCTACAACCGCCTCCTGTCCCACACCGATCCCCTCGGCCACACCACGTCGTTCCGCTACGACGAAACCGGCAACCTCATCACCGTGACCCGCCCCGACGGCCGTGAGGCAACGGCGGAGCACAACGGCTTCGGCCTGCCGGTGAAGGTGACGGGCTGCGACGGCACGATCACGAGGCGGACATACGACGAACGCGGCAACGTCACCTCGCTCACAGACCCGGCGGGCCGGACCACCCACTTCACCCACGACGAGACCGGCAATCTGGCGTCCGCAACGGACGGACTCGGTCAGACCAGCCGCTTCATCTGTGACCGTCTCGGACTGCCGTCGGCCGTCACGGACCCGCTCGGCGCGGTCACCCGCTACGAGCGCGACGCTTTCGGCCGTCCGACCGCCGTCACTGACCCGACCGGTGCCACCACCCACCTGGAGTGGACGGTCGAAGGCCACCTGGCCCGCCGCACGGCACCGGACGGCACGAGCGAGTCGTGGAGCTACGACGGTGAGGGCAACCGCATCAGCCACACCGACCCGATCGGCGGGGTGAGCCGCTTCGAGTACACCCACTTTGACCTGCTCGCCGCCCGCACCGCTCCGGATGGTGTCCGCCACACCTTCCATCACGACACCGAACTACGCCTCACCCAGGTCACCAACCCCCAGGGCCTGACCTGGCACTACGACTACGATGCCGCCGGACGCCTGGCCACCGAGACCGACTTCGACGGCCGGACCCTCGCCTACACCTACGACACCGCGGACCGCCTCGCCTCCTGCACCGACACCCTCGGCCAGACGGTCACCTTCGAACGCAACCCCCTCGGCCAGATCCTCCGCAAGGACGCCGCAGGCCAGGTGACGACATACGCCTACGACCTCACCGACCAACTCGCCCACGCCACCGGCCCGGACGGCAGCACCCTCACGATCCTGCGCGACCGGTTCGGCCAGGTACGGCAGGAGACAGTCGACGGCCGCCGGATGTCGTACGCCTACGACAGACTGGGCCGCCGCACAAGCCGCACCACCCCATCCGGAGCCACGACAACCTGGTCGTACGACGCAGCCAGCAACCCCACCACCATGTCCGTCTCCGGCCGCACCATCGACTTCGCCTACGACGGTGTGGGCAACGAACTCTCCCGCCGTATCGGCGAGACGATCACGCTTGAGCACGCCTTCGACGGTGTGGGCCGCCTGTCCGCCCAGACGGTGACCGGCACCGCTGGCCGCAGGGTGCAGCGCCGGACCTACACCTACCAAGCCGACGGAAATCTGATCGGCATCGACGACCAACTCTCAGGCACCCGCCGCTTCGACCTCGACGCGGCAGGCAGGGTGACAGCGGTGCACGCGGCTGGGTGGAGCGAGCGGTACGCGTACGACGAGGCCGGCAACCAGACCCAGGCGAGCTGGCCGGCCAGCCACCCCGGCCAGGAAGCCGTCGGTTCCCGGGAGTACGCGGGAACCCGTATCACCCGCGCGGGCAACGTCCGTTACGAGCACGACGCTCTCGGGCGCATCGTCCTTCGGCGGAAGACCCGTCTGTCTCGCAAGCCGGAGACCTGGCACTACGAATGGGACGCCGAAGACCGCCTGACCTCGGTGACGACCCCCGACGGCACCCCCTGGCGCTATACCTACGACCCCCTCGGCCGCCGCACCGCCAAACTCCGCCTCGCGGCCGACGGCGAGACAATCGTGGAGCGGGTGACCTTCACCTGGGACGGCACAACCCTCTGTGAACAGACCACCGCATCCCCCGACCTCCCCAACCCGGTCACCCTCACCTGGGACCACCAGGGCCTACGCCCTATCGCCCAGACCGAACGCATCACCGAGGCCGAAGCACCCCAGAACGAGATCGACTCCCGCTTCTTCGCCATCGTCACCGACCTCGTCGGCACCCCCAGCGAACTCATCGACGAACACGGCGACATCACCTGGCGCGCCCGCAGCACGGTGTGGGGTACAACGGCATGGACGACAAACAGCACCACGTACACACCTCTGCGCTTCCCCGGCCAGTACTACGACCCCGAAACCGGCCTCCACTACAACTACTTCCGCCATTACAACCCCGAAACCGCCCGCTACCTCAGCTCTGATCCACTTGGCCTCGTCCCCGCGTCTAATCCCGCCACTTATGTGGGGAATCCGCATACCTGGGCCGACCCGCTGGGCCTCGGACCGTGCCCCATCGGCGGTGCCGAGAATCACGTCCCTCTTAACACGGTACGCGGAGATGTCGTCTACACCACGCAAGAGGAAGCTTTGGCCGAGGCTCTGCGACGCCATGGCGTCACCGATCCTTCCGTCATTGAGCGAGCACCGCAGTGGGGTAAGAACCCCAATTTGACAGGTCCCGGAGGGGAGCCCTGGGAGACGATCTCCGCGATAGACGACAAGGGGAACATCATCGAGATCCATCACCACGCCAATGGGCATTATTTCAAAGATGCCGATCAGTGGGCACTCCCTCACTATCATGGCCCTAAAGGCGAACATGTCTATTACGGGAACATGGATTCCGGATATGGACTGCAAGGAAGGCCGAGAAGTGCAGAATAATTCGAATCGGGATTCGTCGAGCGTTGTTGTCGTCGGTCAGTCTGTATGGGATTCTGTAAGGGTCGGTTCGTTTCTCTCGCTTGAAGGCGACCTGCCTGGCATTTCTGCCTTCTGGGTCATGTGTGATGCGGCCGAAGAATTGACCTGTCTTGAGGAAAGTGTCGCCTCTGTTTCCAGAAACTGCTTGTTCAGTTGGTCGGCTAGAATTTCTACGGACGGGCAGTCGGATGGCCGGAGAGATCATCATGTATACCTGAAAAGGGCTGGGAGGCGGGCGGGGCTCAAGAAGTTTCCGTCCATGCCCTTTGTTGAGTCGCTGTATGGGCGCTACTTGAACTTCGGCTCGGATTGTCATGAGGAAATCGAACCGCTGTTGCGCAGAACTTCGGGTTACGCCATCGGTATCGGATATTCCGATACTGCCTCGGAGAGTTGGGTTGGGGCAGCGCAGCTGATGGAAAGCCATTTTTCGCTTTCCTTTGATTTTGAGAACACTATCGAGCTTGAATCTCTGCGCAGTAGGCTGGTGGCTCTGTATGTGTCGGTGGCCGTCGAGATGGATATAATGCCCGTTATTCCTCTGAATCGGCATCCGACGGCCGGTCACGTCATTTTCTGTCGTGCGAACGCTTATCGTTCGGTGGCCGAGAGGCTGGCCGAGCCATTCACCATGCTGGATGGCGACGCAGGCCTGCCGAAACTCACTGCGTTCCTCGGTGGTGGTGGGGGACTGGCTTACCTCTGACATCGCGGCTATCAGCCGTGATGGGTGACGAGTTCGCTGATCAGCCTTTGGCGGAGTCACGATCCCAGCACATCGTCTGGCGGCATCTGATGGATCACGGCACGGTTGCCGGACCTTCTGGTCACCCCCCGAGCACTTCACCCAATCGCCGAAGACTGAGCGCATGAGTGGCGCTGAGTGACCCGGGATCGACGGAACGGACCCGGAACCACCCCGCCGACCGGGCGTCGTCCCTGCCCTCGGCCGGGGGAGGGCTGCCCGGTGACTCCGGCAGCCGGATGTGGACGGCGCAGTTCTCGATCCACGCGTTGTCCGTGTTGCGCACCGACTCGTACGCGACCCCCAGATGCAGCACCCGCGCCTCGCCGTCGCCCGCCCTGACCCGTACCCCGGTCTCCTCCTCCGCCTCGCGCAGTGCTGTCCGTACCGGGTCCTCCAGCGCCCCGGTCGCCGGGTCCGTCTCCCGGAAGCCGCCGGGGAAGGCCAGTTGACCGGTATCACGTCGCTGCACGAGCAGGACCAGGGCCTGCTCCCCGGTGCCGTAGCTGAGCACGGCGTCGGCCGCGGGGTTCGGGCCGAGGTGGTGAAGTCGGCCCTGGCCGGTGATTCCCGTGGGACCGGCGGGGCTCAGCGGCCGTCCGCTCGCCGCGTCACGCAGCGGGTGCGGGTGGCAGGAGAGTTGGACCGTCCGCTGCCACACGACCGCGAGATCCTCCTCCGGACCGGGCACCGAAGACGCCGTGTACTCCACCGGGTCGTAGTCCGGGCCCAGCGCCGCCCAGTCGCGCTTCTCGGGGACCGGCACATCCGGATAACCGATGCGCCGCCGCAACTCCCTCAGCCCTTGCCGCGCCACGTGCCGTTCCTCTCCGGGACCAGGGTTCTGACCTTCCCACGCGCCACACGGATCGGCGCCACGCTGCTTCACGGAGTCCGGAAACCCCGGAAGGTGATGCCCTTACGGGTCTCGAAGCCGAGGCGGTCGTAGAGGGCCATCGCGCCGGTGTTCGTCTCGGCCACGTGGAGGAACGGGCGTTCGCCCCGCGCGAGGATGCGTGAGACCAGGGCGCCGATCAGGCGGGCGGCATGGCCTCGGCCGCGTGCCTCGGGGGCCGTGCAGACGGCGCTGATCTCCGTCCATCCCGGCGGGCGAAGCCGTTCGCCAGCCATCGCCACCAGGCTGCCGCCTTCGCGGATGCCGAGGTAGGTGCCAAGTTCATGGGTGCGCGGCCAGAACGGCCCCGGCTGCGTCCGTTCGACGAGCGCGCGCATCTCGGGCACATCGGCCGCGCCCAGTTCGACCACGCCGGCGTCCGCCTCGGCGGGGCGGGTGCTGCCGGTCCAGATCAGCTGCCGGCCTGCGAGCTCGAACACCGGCTCCCAGTCCGGTGGCGGGGTTGCCGGGCAGCTGAACAGGTCGGCGAAGCCGCCCCGGCCCAGCAGCCGGGCCAGGTCCGCCCAGTCCGCCGCCCCGGCGTCGGCGGGCAGCGCCGCGAAGGTCGCGACACCCGGGAGGTACGTGGCGGCCCGGCCGGTCCGGCGGGCCAGGTGCGCGTGGTGGCCGCGCAACGACTCGCCCACCGGGTCGTCGAGTACGAGGGCAGCATGCCCTTCTGTCATGGTGCGCCTTTCGGAGATGCTGTGCGGTCGGCCGGCCGGTTGTCCGTTCGCCTGGTCGGCCGGGCAAGGCCGCTCGGCGCCGCGATGCCGAGTGACCGTCGTCTTCCCGATCATCGCACCAGGGCTGTCCGCCACCGCATTCCAGGCGGTCCGCTACCGCAGCCCGGGCAGAGCGGCCCTCGCGGCCTCCCTGCGCGGGCACCGCAGGTGTAGGGTGCCGCCACCCGGGTTGACATGTCCAGGGCTCTCTTTCGACCGTTCTGAGAGCGCTCTCAGAACGCCGGAGAGTCCGTCTCGGTACGGAAGCCGAGCAGCCCGGCGGGCAGGGTCGTCCCCCCATCCGCCTCCGACGCGGCCCCGCCCCGGACGCCCTCGCGGTGCGGGCACCCTCCACCGCCGCGGCGTCCTGACGGAGGCCGATCAGGAAACGGGATGACTGGATCATGTCGACGCGCTGCTCGCGCTGATCGCCACCCTGGTCGAGGACTACGGGGACTGGTGACGCAACTGGCCCTCGGCGGCGGTCGGCCTGCGGCGGCAAGCCGTGGCTGCTGCTCAGAAGGTCAGGACGATCCGTCCGCGGAGGCCGCCCGCCTCCAGCAACCGGTGTGCTTCAGGCGCCTGTTCGGGAGGCAGGGTCAGCGCGACCCGTGGGGTGAGCCGGCCCTCCTCGGCCAACTGCCGCAGGCGTTCGAGCTTGGCGTGGTCACGGGCGTACTCCGGCACGAACGTCGTCCGGGTGACGATGCCGCGTTCGGCGGGCACCTGGATGCGATGGACCGACGACGCGATGCGGCCGTTGTCACGTACCGCGCGGCAGGCGGTGTCGGCGATGCCGGCGGTGTCGACGAGTCCGTCGACGCCGTCGGGCACCTCCTTGCGCACCAGCTCCGGGAAGTCGGTTCCACGGGGCAGGACGACGTCGGCGCCCAGGTCCGTGACCAGCCGCGCGTCCTTCAGTGCCGCGTCGGCGATCACCCGGTACCCGGCCGCCTTGGCCAACTGGACGGCACAGCCGCCGACCGCGCCGACTGCTCCGGTGACGGCGATGGTGGCGCCGACCGGGAGTTCCAGCAGGTCCAGGGCCATACGGGCCGTCAGGCCGTTCATCGGCAGCGTGGCGGCCTCGATGTCGCTCATGCCCGCCGGAACGCGGACCACCGACTCGGCGGGGACGACGAGGTGTTCCGCGTACGCTCCGTGTGTCCCGGAGACCACCGCGACGGCCATGACGTGGTCGCCGACGCGGAGGTCGGTGTCGACGCCCTTGCCGATCTGTTCGACTACGCCCGCGGCGTCCATGCCCGGGACGTACGGCGGCTCCGCGTCCGATACGAAGGCGATGCCCCGGCGCACCATCGTGTCGACCGGGTTGACTGCCGCCGCATGGACCCGGATGCGAATCTCACCTGTGCCCGCCTCGGGAGCTGGAAGCTCCAGTACCCGCAATACCTCGGATCCGCCGAATTCAGTCAGTCCAACGGCTTTCATGGAAAGTGCCACTCCTCGGGAAAATGCTTGTGTACCTGGGCGTACTTGGGCGTGCCTGCGGTGCAGTTCTGCCATGCTTTCTTCGGGCGCCTGCGAGCAAAAGAGGGGAATGTCTTCCCCGGGAGTGGGCAACCAGGGGACGGACCCTTCCCCCTCACCGGACCGCCGGTCACTCCACCGTCGCGCCTCCGGACAGGCGGATCTCCTCGTTGTCTAGGTCGGCCTGAAGGCGGCGTAGGACGGTGTCGTCTATGTGGCGTTCGTCGCGGAGGCGGACGACAGTGGCACGTCTGAGGCCGATGAGGGCCAGGTGCAGCGCGGTGTAGTCCCGGTGCAGTACGACCGCAGGGTCGTCGTCGGCACCTGCGCTCCGGGCCCGTGCGGACGCCAGGCGTCCCTCGTACTCCTGGCGCAGCCACTCGACGCTCTTCGGCCCGGTGCCCAGATCGGTGGCGAGCTGTGGCATCGCCTTGAGCGCCGCTTCGATGGCGGTGGTCTCGGCGAGGTGGCGTTCCTCGTCGACCGATGTGTCCGGGGGCAGCTTCGCCCAGCGCACGGCCACCGGGAGCAGGAGTCCCTGAGTCACCAGCGTCACGAGGATGACCCCGGAGGTGACGAAGATGATGAAGCTGCGGTCGGGGAACGGCTCGCCCGAGTCGAGCGTCCGCGGCACCGAGAGTGCCACCGCGAGTGCGACCGCGCCCCGGAACCCGGCCAGCCCGCTGATCACACGGGCTCGGCGACCGGCCCGGAGCAGCCGTCGCTGGGGATGGTGGTCGAGTATGCGGCTGATGGACGCGGACGCGAACAGGAACGCGAAACGTACGGCGACGAGCACCGCGCAGACGACACCCACGGCGATCAGCCCGTCCCTGAGGTCGGCCCGGCTGAGATCGCGAACGGCGTACTGCAGCTCCACACCCACCAGGACGAACAGCACGCCGTTGATGATGAACGTGGCGAGTGACCAGAACGCCAGGGCCTGCGTGCGGTGTTCGGCCCGGATGATGCGCGGCGCGATCTGGGACATGATCAGTCCGCAGGTGACCACCGCGATGACACCGGAAGCCTCGACCAGTTCGGCCAGCAGATACGCGGTGAAAGGCGCCAGGATCATCGCCATGTTGCCCAGCAGAGGGTCGCCCAGACGGCGCCGTACGATCGTGTTGGCGCCCGCAACGGCTGCTCCGACCACGGCTCCGCCACCGTAGGCGAGCAGGAACAGCCCGCCGACGTGCGGAATGCTCAGGTGTTCCTCACCGACCGTGATGCCGACGGCGAGACCGTACACGACCAGGGCCGTACCGTCGTTGACCAGGCTCTCCGCGCGCAGGACGGTCACCTGACGGCGTGGCAGGGCACGGGCCAGTGCGCCGACCGCCGTCGCGTCCGTGGGCGCCACGGCCGCGCCGAGCACCCAGGCCGGTCCCCAGGGCAGCCCGAGTGCGTGTCCGGCCGCCGCTACGGCCCAGGCCGTGAGGATGACGAGGACGGTGCTCATCAGCACGATCCCGCGCAGGTTGGCGCGGATCTCCCGCAGAGAGGTGGTGATGCTCTCCCAGTGCAGCAGCACCGGCAGGAAGAGCAGCAGCACCACCTCCGGCGGGAACTGTGCCTGTCGCACCCCCGGGATGAAGCCCAGGGCCACACCCGCCGCAAGCAGGAGAATCGGTGGGGCGAGACCGAGGCGTTGTCCTACGGCGTTGGCCACGATCACGGCCACGCCCAGGACGACGACGAGTTCCAGACCGTGCAAGTGTTGCTCCCGGAGCAAGGGGGGAGGGAGGGGCGAGGGATGGGCGAGGGAGGGTACGGGCACCCGCCCGCCGTGGGCCGACCGGGCCTAGCGAGTGGTCGTGGGGTCCCAGGCGGTGACGAGGTTCTCGTCGAGCGCGTCGAGGGTTTCCATCTCGTCGTCCGTGAGGGCGAAGTCGAACACGTCGGCGTTGCCAGCGATGCGGTCGGCGTGGGTCGACTTGGGCAGGACGACCAACTCGTGCTGGAGGGCCCAGCGGATCAGTACCTGTGCCGTGGAACGCCGGTGGGCGTCGGCGATCCGTACCAGCGGCGGGTCGTCGAGTTTGCGGCCCTTGGTGAGCGGGCTGTAGGCCTCCACCTGGATGCCGTTCTTGCGGCTGAGGTCGATGATGTCCGCGCGCGAACGGTAGTTGTAGGGGCTGAGCTCGAACTGGTTCACCGAGGGAAGGTGCTCCGCGTGCTCGAGGAGTTCCGTCAGATGGTGCGTCATGTAGTTGCTGACGCCGATGGCGCGGGCCTTGCCCGTCTCCAGGAGATGCTCCATCGCTCGCCACGTCTCCAGGCGGACGCCGGGCACCGGCCAGTGGACGAGGTAGAGGTCGATGTGGTCGACGCCCAGCAGGCGGCGGCTGCGCTCGTAGGCGTCGAGGGTCGATCGGTAGCCGTGATCCGCGTTCCACAGTTTGGTGGTGATGAACACCTCGTCGCGGTCAAGGCCGCTCTCGCGCAGCCCACGGCCCACATCTGCCTCGTTGCCGTAGACGGCGGCGGTGTCGATGTGCCGGTAACCGGCGTCCAGCGCGGCGGTGACGGCCTGCTGGGGGCGCGGCCGGCGGGGCTGCGGAAGACGCCCAGACCGAGGACCGGGATGTGCACTCCGTCGCGCAGCGGCCAGGTGTCGGCGGGACCGCTCGGGGTGCGGTGGGAATCTGGGGACGTGCTCATGGCGTCGGACCCTTTCTGTACGGGTGCCCGGCTGCACACTTGGTTCGGTCGGCAGAGCCGGCAGAGCCGGCGACGTGGACCGGTGTCGATCCACTGCCTCCGCAGGCACCGCGGTGTGGTCGTAGCCCGAGCCTCGCACCTGAATCGAGCACTGTGAGGGGGAAGAAACTCTCCCCTGTCTGCTGCCCTCCTCTCCTGCCCGCCGAGTCCCGAACGGCTCAGATGACGTTGGCGGACGCCATGAGGTTCTGGTCCGCGGCCCAGGAGGCGAGCAGCCGCAAGGCGTCGTGGGAGGGCGAGCCGGGTGGGGCGGTCCAGGCGATGATCTGCTGGTCGGGATCGGAAGCGCAGCCGAGGGTGTTCCATCCGAGGGTGAGATCCCCGACGACCGGATGGCGCAGCCTTTTCGTTCCGATGGTCCTGGCAGCGACGTGGCGCTCCGCCCACCACTGCCGGAACTGCGCATCCTGCGCCGAGAGTTCGCCGACGAGGGCGGTCAGCCTCGGGTCACCCGGATACCGCGCGCTCTCCATACGGAGCTGTGCGATGGCCAGGAGGGCGACCTCTTCCCAGTCCGCGTACAGGGACCGCAGCGCAGGGTCGCTGAAAAGCATCCGGATGTAGGTCCGGCGGTCCTCCGGGATGTTGCCGAAGTCGGCGAACAGGGCGGCGCCCAGTTGGTTCCAGGCCAGAACGTCGGTACGGCGGCCGATGACGACCGCGGGGCTGGTGGCGAGGTCGTCGAGGAGAAACTGCAGCTGCGGGTCCACCTTCTGCCGGGCATGGTGAGGGGGCAGCTCGTTCCTGGCGGCGAGCTCGAAGAGATAGGTGCGCTGGTCCGCGTCGAGTCGGAGCACCCGGGCAAGGTCGGCCAGCAGGGGAACGGACGCCTGCAGGCGGCCTTGCTCGATCCGCGCGTAGTACTCGGTGCTGATGGAGGCCAGCAGCGCGACCTCCTCACGGCGCAGGCCGGCCACCCGCCGTGGCTGTTCGCCGGTGAGCGGAAGGCCTACGTCGGCGGGACTGACATCGGCACGCCGTGCCTTGAGGAACTTCCCCAGCTCGTTCAGGTGCAGGTCACGACTCATGTTTCCAGACTGGCACGACGGCCAGGAGTGTGCGGAGCGGGGGAGAGGGTCGTCCCCGGGGCGGCGCCTGCCCCGGAGGAGGTGCGAGAGAGGACTCAGCCCGAGGTCTCAGCTAGAGGTCTGGGACAGAGGTCTCGGCCAGAGGTCTCGGCCAGAGGACTCAGCGAGAGGTCTCAGCGAGAGGACTCAGACGTTCAGCGCCTGCTGCAGGGCGTGGCTGTCCGCGGCCTGCACCAGGCCGGTGATCTTGCCGTCACGGACGGTCCACAGGTGGATGAACCGCACGTCCGCCTTGTTCCCGGTCTTGGTCTCGGCCTGGTAGTGCCCGAGTACGAAGACGTGGCCGTCGTCGTCCGCGTAGTACCGCTCGGCGATGGACCCGAACGACTCGTAGACCGGCCTCATCGGGCCGAGGAAGTCATGGGCCACCTGGTCCCAGCCGTGGTAGACCCCACCGTTGGGGAAGCCGGGTGTGATGTCCCAGACGAGGTCCGGCGCCATGATCTGCGCGGTGACCTCCGGGGCCATGCCGGATTCGTAGAGACGACGGACGAGGGCGATGTTCGACGGGTCGGACATGGGGGCTCTTTCGACGGGGATTCGGCTGTCATACGTACGCCGGATCAGGCGTTGACGGCGGTGAGGCCGGCCTGGAAGACCGCGGCGACGCGGGTGACGCGGGCGCCCAGGGCTTCCGCCGTGGCGATGTCGGACTTGTGGACGGCCTCGGGACCGGCATCGGTCGGGGTCTGGGCGCCCGCGCCCAGGAAGTAGCCGAGACGGTTGAGGTCGTTCTCGCTGCCGGTGGTGCTTCCCCAGCCGGGCATCAGCCCGAGGCTGACCCAGTGCATGCCGTGCTGGGCGGCCAAGGTGGCGAAGTAACCGAGGGTGGAGGACTTGTCGCCGCTCTTGCCGCCGGAATTGGTGAACCCGGCGGCGATCTTGTCGGCCCAGTCCTGCACGGCCCATTGCTTGCTGCTGGCCTCCGCGAAGGCGTGGAAGGCGGTCGAGGCGGTGCCCATGTACGTCGGGGACCCGAAGATGATCGCGTCCGCGGCGTCCAACTGGGCCCACTGCTCCTCGGTGATCGTGTCCACCGGGATCGACACGACCTGGGCTCCCGCGTCGCCCGCGCCGCGTGCCACGGCCTCGGCGAGGACAGCCGTATGGCCGTAACCCGAGTGGAATGCGACAGCGACGACGGGACGGTGAGTGGAAGACATGGTGGTGCTGCTTTCCGAAGAGGGGATCGGTGATACGCGGCCAGCATGGCACCGGATGCCGACGGTGTGAGGGGGGAGAATCCGTACCCCGGATGAGCTCCGTCCAGGAAGGTCCGGGCCCCTGTATGCCGAGATCCCGGGCATCTGACGGCTCGTCATGAAGGCATCGGATGCGACGTACCCCATCGGCCTCGTGTCATGTGCCCCAGACGAAATGTACTAAGGTCGTTAGCAGTTGATGCCTCTTTGGCGCTCATGATGCCGTGCCATGCCGCGACATCGGCCGTGCGGACCCGCGTTGTTCGGGTGATGGGGAAGGTGACGATGGGAACCCTGGTGCTTAGTTGGACCATCGCACTGGTCGCCGCCCTGGTGGCCGCCGTCAGCGCGGTCCGGGTCGCGACCAGCAGTGGTGAAACGCGGTTCGCTGCGGGCGGCGACCTCCTGATGGGTCTGTGCATGGCAACCATGGCACTCCCGGGGACGGTCGGCTGGTACGCGGGCCACGGTGTGTGGTGGTCGGTGGCACTCGCCGTCTACGGGTGCGGGGCATTGGCGATGGCGGTCAAGCACACGCGCGCCGGCGGATGGAAGCACGGCCGTCACTGGGTGCACCTCATCGTCGGCAGCTTCAGCATGGTGATCACGACGCTCGCGATGACGACCACGTCCTCCGGACCTGTGCTCGCCCTCGGCAGTGGACATTCCATGGCGGCCATGCCCGGCGTGGACGACATGACGACAGGAACACATCACATGGCCGGCATGCAGTCCATGCAGTCCATGCAGTCCATGCAGTCCATGGAGGGCATGCCGGCCATGGACGGTACGGACATGGCGGGCATGACCAGCGCCGCAGCCGATTCGGGTTCCGCGGGGGACTTCGGTTCCGTCTGGCGGTGGTTGATCGCTGCGCTCGCCGCGTACTTCCTGCTGTCGGTGAGTGCCTCTGTATGGGCGAGGATCCGCGGGACCGGCCGGCACGGCCGGGATGCCGGCTCGCGGGGCCTGGGGCGCTGGCTGCTCGCCATGCCGGACACGGTGTTCGTCTTCCTGGCCTCGCTGACGCTGTCGGTGTGGGACAGGACGAAGACAGCACAACGGTCCGGCCACGGCCGACGCCGCAGGCTGGGTGCCGCGCCGGACGCGGCATTGGCCGCCCATATCGGCATGGGTGGCACCATGTCGGCGATGCTGCTGATGATGATCCTCTGAGCGACGGACACGGTTCCGGGGCAACATTTACTAAGCTACTTAGCTGAATGATGCTGGTGCGCGGGCACGAGACGGAGTGAGGAGAACCATGACCCCGATGTCGATGTCGGCAGGTGCGCCGGACCGGCTCCGGTGGCTGCCGTGGGTACGGCTCGAGTGGGAGACGCGGAACGCCCGCTGGTGGGGGTGGTGCGCGGCTGCCGCGGTGGTGTTGGTCGCCGGGGCCGCGATGGCGGTGTGGGGGATGGCCCCGGTGGATCTGCACGAGCCGACGCACTTCGCCGGGATCATGAGCCCCTCGTGCGGGCTGACCCGCGCGGTGGTGTCCGTCCTCCGTGGGGATGTGGCGACGTCCTGGCGCTACAACCCGGCAGGGTTGCTGGTGGTCATGGTCTCGGCGGTCGTGCTGGTACGGCTGGTGGTGGGCTCGGCGGTCGGCCGTGGGCCGGTGCTACGGGTGCGGCTGGGCCGTCTCGGGTGGATCGCACTGGGTCTGGCGCTGCTGGTGCTGGAGATCCGCCAGCAGGGCCAGGCCCAACTGCTGATGACCACCGGACTGCGCTGAACCGCCTTGGGGATTTGCCTGGCACGACTGCCGCCTCTCCGGTCAGCCCCGGCTGTCCATGCCGGTATCCGGGCGGTGCGGGATCCCTGCTCCAGCGGTGAGGCCCGGGATGTGCTGAGCACAGGAGTTCCGGAGGCCGGACGCGTCCTTGCCCGGTGGGACGGGCAGAAAGTCGCGGATGACCGCGAGGATCGCGACGACGCGGGCGTACTCGTCGTGTTCGGTCCGGCAGGTGTCGCAGACGTGGAGGTGCTGCCGGACCGGGGCTGACTCCTCAGGGCTGAGCAGGTTCAGCGCGTACTCCGGCAGCAGTCCGCGTACGACCGTGCAGTCGTGGGTGGGCGGATGCACGGTCCGGTGCCTCCTTTCCTGGCGGCGTGCCCGTGGTGTCAGGACCGTGGGCCGGGCTCCTCCGGCTTGGTGAAGTCCACACCTCGTGAGGTCGGTTCGGCCGTGCCCTGCTACTGTGTCATCGTGGCCCGGAGGATGCGCAGCTCTTCTTGGAGGTCGGCGACCTGCTTGGGCAGATCGGCCTCAGGGGCCGACCCGGACATACCGTGTGCGGCGTGTGCGTCGCCGTGATCGTGGCCGTGGCCGTGCATGCCGCCCGCCCCGCGCATCATGAACATCATGCTGAGCGGGCAGATCGCCAGGAGCAGCAGCGGCAGGGCCGACGCGACCAATGAGGGTTTGACGGCGAACAGGACGGCGGCTACGGCGGCAACGCCGATGAGTACCTTCGGATTGACGTGTTTCATGGTGATCCCTCCAGAGGGTCGGGGTGTCGAGTGGGGCGGCAGGAGGCGCGGGGGAGGGGCGGTCAGGGTGCTCTCCCCGGGAAGGCTGCTTCGCCTTCGGTCGGCGCGGGGGCCTCGGTCGGCGGCGGTGTGGATGTGACGTCCGTCGTGGAGATGGCCGGCCTGTCGCCCGTTGTCGTCGGCATGGTGGGCAGGTCCGCGGTGGGGACGGGGCGGCTGCGCAGGATGAGGAAGACGACGGCGGCGAGGAACAGCAGCAGGCTGGTCCATACGTTCAGGCGCAGGCCGAGGATGTGGTTGGCGGGGTCGACGCGCAGGGTCTCGATCCAGCCGCGGCCGGCCGTGTAGGCGGCGACGTACAGAGCGAACACCCGGCCGCGGTCGAGGCGGAAGCGGCGTTCGGCCCAGATCACGAGTGCGGCGGCGCCGATGTCCCAGGTGGCCTCGTAGGCGAAGACGGGGTGGTAGGTGGCGGCGTCGGGGCTGGCCGCGGGGCGGTACTCCGGGTCGATCTTCAAGGCCCAGGGCAGGGTGGTGGGCCTGCCGTACAGCTCCTGGTTGAACCAGCAGCCGATCCGTCCGATGGCCTGGCCGACCAGGACGGCGGGCGCGAGAGCGTCGGCGAGGGCGGCGAAGTCGATGCCCCGGCGGCGGGCCGCGAACCATGCGCCCAGCGTTCCGCCGGCGATACCGCCCCATACGCCGAGTCCGCCCTGCCAGATGTACAGGGCCTCGATCGGGTTGCGGCCGGGGCCGAAGTACAGCTGCCAACTGGTGACCACGTGGTACAGACGGCCGCCGAGGACGCCGAACGGGACGGCGACCAGGGCGATGTCGAGCACGGCGTCCGGTGCTTCGCCGCGGGCGCTCCAGCGGCGCCGGCCGATGGTGACGGCGACGGCGACGGCGAGGATCACCATGATCGCGTACCAGTGGACCATGAACGGGCCGAGGGTCAGGTACTCGCTGGGTGGGCTCGGCAGGAAGGCGAGTTCCATGGGATCAGGAGCCGCCGTGCGTCATGTCGGTCATCGAGTCGGCCGAGGCGTTGCCCATCATGCCGCTCGTCGATGTTCCGGAGTGGTGGCCCGTCCCGGAGTGTTCGGACGCGTTGCCGTGATGGGCCATCATCTCGCGCATCTGCTTCTCCGCCGCGGCGCGGTCCTTCGCGGGGAGATGCTTGACGCACTGCTGGATCATGGAGTTCGAGTCCTTGGCGTCGCTCGTCCTGGACACCGTTGCCGAGGCGGTCGCTCGCGGGGACGCGTCCGAGGACGAGGCGAACGCCGCGGTGGCTCCGTACGTACCGAGCCCGCCGAGCAGAGCGGCCGCCGCGGCCACCGCGAGGGTCTTGCGCCTGATCATGATCGGAACCCCTTTCCGACTGGTTTGCGCTTGCGCGCTCCGATGTCGCCGAAATTAGGCACGGGGTGTGAGGAACCCATGAAGCGGTCATGTTCAGGCGCTGTGCGCGCTCCGGGCCGCAGCGGGGTCCCGGCTGACGCGCGGCAACCCGGATCCGGCGGGCGCTCCGACCGGCTCGTCGGGAGAGACGAGTACGGATGAGGCCCACGCGCTACGCTCTCTGCTCCGAGTGCTGAACAGGCGGAGCACAGACATGATCACAGCAGCGGGACTGGCCGGATACGCGGCCTTGGCGGGCGCCGTGGCGCCTGCTCTGCTGGCCCGGGCCCGCTGGGCATACCGAGCGCCGGTCGTCGCGGTCCTGGCGTGGCAGGGCCTCATGGTCACGTTCGTCCTGGCCACCGCCCTCACGGTGTATCACCTGGTGATGACCGAACAGCACGTACACGATGGACTGGTCGGGTTGTTCACCGCGTGCGGTCTGGCCGCCGACGCCCCGGTCAGCAAGACGTCGCCCACCCTCGGGGACGCGCTGGTGATCGCTGCCCCCGTCACGGTTCTGCTGTTGCCGGCCTTCTGCCTGGTCCGGTGCGCCTGGCGCGCTCGATGTGCTCGCGCCCGCCAACTCGACCTGCTGACCCTGGTCGGTGAGCGGGCGCCCGAGCATGGCGCCACGATCGTCGATCATCAAGTCCCGGCCATCTACTGCCTGTCGGGGCGCGGCTCCCACATCGTCGTCACCCGAGGCGCCCTGGACGTGCTGTCCGAGGACCAACTGCGGGCCGTACTGGACCACGAACGCGCCCACATCGCGGGTCGGCATCACCTGCTGAAGGTCTTCGTCGACGCTTTCTCCCGCGCCTTCCGGCGCCTGCCGCTCGCCCGGCACGCCAAGGAACAGACGAACCTGCTGCTGGAAATGATCGCGGACGACCGTGCCCTGCGGTTCCACTCACGGGAGACGCTGGCCACCGCGATCTACGAGGTCGCGGCCGGGCAGACCCCGCAGCCGGCTCTGGGAGCCGGTGGTTCGGGCGCCCTCATCCGGCTGGGGCGCGTCCTCACCCCGCAGCCCCGGCCGCCGCGGGCGGCACGGTTGGGCATCATCGTGGTGGTGACCGTCGCCGCTCCGCTGCTTCCCTTGCTGGTGGCGTGCGGGCCCTGATTTCGGCAGGACCCGCACTGTCCCATGGCTACTTGAAGGACCGCAGCCGCAGGCTGTTGGTCACGACGAAGACCGAGGAGAACGCCATCGCCGCGCCCGCGATCACCGGGTTGAGCATGCCGAAGGCGGCCAGAGGGAGAGCGGCGACGTTGTAGCCGAAGGCCCAGAACATGTTTCCCTTGATGGTGGTGAGGGTCTTGCGGGACAGGCGGATGGCGTCCGCCGCCACGCGCAGGTCGCCTCGTACGAGGGTGAGGTCGCTCGCCTCGATCGCCGCGTCCGTGCCGGTGCCCATGGCCAGGCCCAGGTCGGCGGTGGCCAGGGCTGCCGCGTCGTTGACGCCGTCGCCGACCATCGCGACCGTACGGTCCTCGCTCTGCAGTCGCTTGACGACGTCCACCTTGTCCTGGGGCAGGACCTCGGCGATCACCTCGTCGATGCCGACGGCCCGGGCGACGGACTCCGCGACGAGCTGGTTGTCGCCGGTGAGCAGGACGGGGCGCAGGCCCAGACGGCGCAGTTCGGCCACCGCCTGCGCGCTGGTCGCCTTCACCGCGTCGGCCACGGTGAGCACGCCCCGCGCCTCCCCGTCCCAGGCGACGGCCACCGCCGTACGGCCCTCGGCCTCGGCTGCGGCCTTGGCCTCGGCCAGCTCCCGCGGGAGCTCGATCGCCCACTCGGTCAGCAGCTTCTCGCGTCCGATGAGCACCGCGTGCCCATCGACGACACCCTGGACGCCCACCCCGGCGACGTTCTCGAAGCTCTCCGGGACCGGCAGGCTCCCGGCCCGCTCGACCGCGCCGGCGGCGATCGCCCGGGCGATCGGGTGCTCGGAAGCGTGCTCCAACGCTCCGGCCAGCCGCAGCAGTTCGGCCTTGTCGGTGCCCTCGGCGACGTATACGTCCTGGAGCGTCATACGGCCGGTGGTCACCGTGCCGGTCTTGTCCAGGACGACGGTGTCCACACGGCGGGTGGACTCCAGCACCTCCGGGCCCTTGATGAGGATGCCCAACTGGGCGCCGCGGCCGGTGCCGACCATCAGTGCCGTCGGTGTGGCCAGGCCCAGCGCGCACGGGCAGGCGATGATGAGCACGGCGACGGTCGCGGTGAACGCGGCCGTGGCGCTGCCCGTGACGAAGAGCCAGGTCAGCAGGGTGCCGAAGGCGATGAGGATGACGATGGGCACGAAGACCCCGGAGATCCGGTCGGCCAGGCGCTGCACGGCGGCCTTGCCGTTCTGCGCGTCCTCGACCAGCTTCGCCATCCGGGCGAGCTGTGTGTCCGTGCCGACCCGGGTGGCCTCCACGACCAGCCGCCCGCCCGCGTTCACCGTCGCGCCCGTGACCGCGTCGCCGAAGCCGACGTCCACCGGCACCGACTCGCCGGTGAGCATGGAGGCATCGATCGCAGAAGCGCCCTCGACGACGGTGCCGTCGGTGGCGATCTTCTCCCCGGGCCGTACGACGAAACGGTCGCCGACCGCCAACTTCGCGATGGGGATGCGGACTTCCTTGCCGTCACGCAGAACGGAGACGTCCTTGGCACCCAGTTCCATCAGTGCCCTCAGCGCGGCGCCGGCCTTTCGCTTGGACTTCGCCTCCAGATAGCGGCCGGTGAGGATGAGGGCGGTCACACCGGACGCAACCTCCAGATAGATGGAGGAGGAGCCGTCGGAGCGGGAGACGGTGAGGTCGAAGCCGTGCCGCATGCCCGGCATGCCGGCGTTGCCGAGGAACAGCGCCCACAGGGACCAGCCGAACGCGGCGAGCGTGCCGATCGACACCAGTGTGTCCATCGTGGCGGCGCCGTGCCGGGCATTCGTCCAGGCGGCCTTGTGGAACGGGAATCCACCCCAGACCAATACGGGGGCGGCCAGCGTGAGCGACAGCCACTGCCAGTTGTCGAACTGCAGGACCGGAACCATCGCCATGAGGACGACCGGCACCGAAAGCACCAGGGACACAGACAGACGCTGACGCAGGGAGAGCAACTCGTCGTCCCGCTGTCCCACAGCGTCCTCGGCGCCGGTGGTCGCGTCGGCCGGGGGAGCGGGGGGCAGCGGCTGCTCGGCGGTGTAGCCGGTCTTCACCACGGTGGCGATGAGGTCGGCGACCTCGATGCCCGGGCCGTAGGTGACTTTCGCCTTCTCGGTGGCGAAGTTGACCGTGGCGGTCACGCCGTCCATGCGGTTGAGCTTCTTCTCGATGCGGGCTGCGCAGGAGGCGCAGGTCATGCCGCCGATGGAGAGCTCGACGTCGGAGATCGGGGTCGGAGGCGTACCGCTGAGCGTCGTCTCTGGTGCCGTGCTGGTCATGCGTGTCTCCTGAAGGAGGCCGGGACGCACGGTCTCCGTATCAGCGGAGCGGTACGTCCCGGCGGGGGAGGTGAATGACGTGATGGTCGGGTGGTTCCTCGGGAACAGTCAGACCTGGCCGACGAGTTCGTAGCCGGCCTCGTCGACGGCGGCACGTACGGCCTGCTCGTCCAGCGGGGTGGCGGAGGTGACGGTGACCTCTCCGGTCTTGGCCACTGCCGTGACGGAGGTGACGCCGTCCAGGGCACCTATCTCCTTGGAGACAGAGGTCTCGCAGTGGCCGCAGGTCATGCCCGACACCTTGTAGACGGTGGTGACGCCGATGTCCTGAACGTCGGTCGTGGTGTCCGAGCCACAGGAGCCGCCGGAGCCGCAGCAGCAGGAGTGGGAGCCGGAGTTCGTCGTCTCTTCGGTCATGGTCTCTTCCTCAGGGTGTGGTGGTGCGGGGTCGGTTCTCGGGCCGACGGAGATTTCTCGGCCCGTCCCGACGGCAACGAACGATATACCCCCCTGGGGTATTTCACCAACTGTGATCACCGCTCACATGGCACTGGCCGACCTGCGGCTGCGATCACTAAGCTACTTAGGGGTCTTCGCGGCCCTCGGGTGAACATCGCATCAAAACCTGGCCCGGGATGATCTCCGCGTCGTGGCGACTGCTCACTGCGTCGAAAGGTTGGGTGCGGACTGCAAGCCTGCCTGGAAGAGCGGCTCACCGGCATCGCCATCTCGCTAAGACGTTTAGTGCATGGGTCGGGCGGCCCGGTGTGCGGGGACGCTGGACCCATACCGGGTAGGGGTATCTGTGCGACAGTGGAGTCATGCCACCCACAGGGTGAAGGAGTCCGTCATGAACCTGGCCGACCTGATCGTGATCTTCGTCTCCGCAGTCGCCGTCGCCGCGATGGGCTGGTTCTTCTTCGGCCCGCGCCGGGCGCGGTCTGCGGAACTCTCCCACGGCGTGCAACGGGCGGAGGTGACCGTACGCGGTGGATACAGCCCGGACGTGATCCGGCTGCGTCAGGGGGTTCCGGCGGAACTGGTCTTCGACCGTCAGGAGTCAGGCGAGTGCACCAACAGGGTCGTCTTCCCGGACTTGCGCGTGAGCGCCGCGCTGCCGGCGTACGAGCGCACGACGGTCCGGCTCACCCCGCAGCGGCCGGGGTCGTTCGGATTCGCGTGCGGGATGAACATGATTCACGGCACGGTGCTGGTCGAGCCCGGTGAGGAGCCGGGCGCGAACGGCTACGCCCCGCCCGGTGAGGACACCGAGACGCCGGCCGGTCGTACCCTGTCCGCGGGGCCGACCGAGGGGCAGGCCGCCGACGCCGAAGCGGCCGAGGCCGCCGAGCGGCGGGCCGAGATCCGGGATCTGAGCCGTCGCGTGGCCTTCGGCGCAGTCCTGACGGCGCCCGTGCTGTTCGCCGTCATGGCGCACGAGGTGTTCGGCGCGGACTGGGTGCCAGGCTGGATGCTGAATCACTGGCTGCAGTGGGCGCTGATCACCCCCGTGATGTTCTATACGGGCTGGCCGATCCACCGCATCGGCTGGCTGACCCTGGCCCACCGCGCCGCGGACATGAACTCGCTCATCACGCTGGGTACCACGGCCGCGTACGGCTACAGCCTTCTGGTGACCGTCGCCCCCGGGGTGCTGCCCGAGGACGTGCGCGAGGTGTACTTCGAGGCGGTCGGGGTGATCCTCACCCTGATCCTGCTCGGACGGCTGCTGGAGGCCAGGGCCAAGGCCGGCACCGGCGAGGCCATCCGCGCCCTGCTGGGGCTCCAGGCGCGCACTGCCCGCGTGATACGCGAAGGGGTCGAGGCCGAGATCCCGG
Organism: Streptomyces sp. YIM S03343; assembly: GCF_054729195.1. Taxonomy (NCBI): domain Bacteria; kingdom Bacillati; phylum Actinomycetota; class Actinomycetes; order Kitasatosporales; family Streptomycetaceae; genus Streptomyces; species Streptomyces sp. YIM S03343. Next base: position 1,135,568 of record NZ_JBPUKX010000001.1, on the reverse strand, counting down.
TGGAGGACGTGCAGGTCGGCGACGAGGTCGTCGTACGGCCCGGCGAGAAGGTGCCGGTGGACGCGGAGGTGCTCTCCGGCTCCTCCGCGGTGGACGAGTCGATGGTCACGGGCGAGTCGATACCCGTCACCAAGCGCGCGGGGGACACCGTGATCGGGGCGACCGTCAACGGCACCGGGTCCCTGCGCGTACGGGCGGTCAAGGTCGGCGCGGACACGATGCTCGCCCAGATCATCCGGCTGGTACGAGAGGCTCAGGCGTCCAAGGCGCCGATCCAGCGCCTCGCGGACGCGACGTCCGCCTACTTCGTGCCCGCCGTCATCGCCATCGCCATCGGCGCCTTCGCCCTCTGGTACACCGTCGGACCGGCGCCCGCGCTGACCCTCGCCCTGGTCTCTTCGGTCGCCGTCCTGATCATCGCCTGCCCCTGCGCTCTGGGCCTGGCCACCCCGATGTCCATCATGGTCGGCACCGGCAAGGGGGCCCGCGCCGGCATTCTGATCCGCTCGGCCGAGGCCCTGGAGACCGCGCACAAGCTGGACACCGTCGTCCTCGACAAGACCGGCACCATCACCGCCGGGGCGCCCGTCCTCACCGACATCCGCCCTGCCGGTGACGTCGGGAGCGACCGGTTGCTCGCCCTGGCAGCCGCGGCCGAACGCGACAGCGAGCACCCGCTGGCCGCCGCGATCGTCGCCGGTGCCCGCCGGGCCGGTCTCGAACCGCCGACCGCGTCCGGGTTCGACTCGGTGACCGGCAAGGGCGTGCAGGCCACGGTGGACGGCCACGCCGTACTGGTCGGTGCGACCCGGCTGCTCGCCGATGCCGGCATCGACACCGCCGAACTCGAACCGATCGCGGTCGGGCTGTCGCAGCAGGGCAAGACGCCGGTGCTGGCCGCGATCGACGGCCGTCCGGCCGGGGTGCTCGCGGTGGCCGACACAGTCAAGGAGGACTCGGCCGCGGCCATCGGCGCGCTGCGCCAGATGGGCGTGGACGTGGTCATGCTGACCGGCGACAACCGGCGCACGGCCGCCGCGATCGCTGCCGAGGTCGGCATCGAGCGGGTGCTGGCCGAGGTCCTGCCCGAGCACAAGGCCGACGCCGTACGCACCCTCCAGGCCGAGGGCCGCCGGGTCGGCATGGTCGGAGACGGCATCAACGACGCCCCCGCACTGGCCGCCGCCGATGTGGGCCTGGCCATCGGCACCGGCACCGACGTGGCCATCGAGGCCGCCGACATCACCCTCATCTCGGGCTCGCTGTCCGGTGTCGTCACCGCGATCCGGCTGTCGCGGGCGACCATGCGCAACATCCGCCAGAACCTGTTCTTCGCCCTGGTCTACAACGCCGTCGGCGTCCCGCTCGCAGCCGGGGCCCTCTACCCCGTGTGGGGCATCCGGCTCAGCCCGATCATCGCCGCCGCCGCGATGGCCCTGTCCTCCCTGTCCGTTGTCACCAACGCCAACCGGCTGCGCCGCTGGAGGCCTGCCCCGTTGGGCGGCACCGCTCCGGCCACGGTCCAGCCACGCGTGGAGACCCCGGACGATCACAACGGACACCACGGCCACGACATCTCGGCCGGGACCACCACGGTCACCGACCCGGTCTGCGGCATGAGCATCAGCCCGGATGCAGCCGCCGAACAGCGTGAAATGGACGGCCACACCTACTACTTCTGCTCCCGGCAGTGCGCCACCATTTTCGACGGCGACCCCGCCCGGTACATCGGCGCGGGCGCGTAGGAGAGCCCCTCTCCACTCCGCCATTCCCTTTGACGCCTTTGCCCGCCACCTCTCGTGGGGCTGCGGGCAAAGGGTTCGTCATGTGCGCCGCCTGCTGAACGGTCGGAGGTGACTGGACGTACTAAGGACATCAGTAGAAACGTAGAACACGACAAGGGAGAACTCCGTGTCCCGGCATCGCATCGCCCTCGCCACGGCTGCAGGTATCGCCTCTGCCCTTCTGCTGGCCGCCTGTGCCTCGTCCACCGACAGCTCCGGCACCACCGGCACCACCGGCACCACCGGCACCACCGGTGCCGCTGCTCCCGCCGGCAGCGGTACGTCCACCGCCACCGGCGGTACGTCCACTGCCGCCGGCGGCATGGGGATGGTCAGCACCAATATGCTGATGGCCAAGCAGATGTCAGGCATGGGGACGGTCGTCACCGACGCCAAGGGCTGGACCCTCTACCGCTACGACAAGGACCAGGCGTCCCCCTCCATGTCGATGTGCAGCTCGACCTGCACGCAGACGTGGATGCCGGTCATGGCGGACGGCAGCGTCCAGGGCATGGGACTGAAGGCCAAGGCCGGCACCATGGTCCGCTCCGATGGCATGAAGCAGGTCACCCTCGCGGGCTGGCCGCTCTACCGCTACATGGGCGACACCAAAGCCGGTGAGATGAACGGCCAGGACAAGAGCGGTATGTGGCATGCCGTCACCCCGACGGGCAAGAAGGCGGCCATGGGTGCCGGTTCCGGGTCGGCGGGGAGCACGTCCGGATCGAGCGGCAGCATGTCGGGGATGCCGGGCATGTGACGGGAACGCCCGTCGGCTGGATCGAAGGTCCCGCGTCGATCGGTTTGCTGCCGACTCGTACCCGGGGCCCCTTGGTGGGCGAGATACCCCGGCGGGTACATTGGGCGCGTTCTGTCTGATGAAGCATGTGTGGAGAGCGATGACGACAGCCGCAGACCGGCGGCCGGGGGTCCACGGCAGCGCCGTACGCTGCGCGCGGGCCGTCGTCGTCGCGCTGCTCGCAGCACTCGCCGTACTCATCCACCACGACACGACCTCCATGGCCATGCCTGCCCGCGCCGCCGCGACGGCGATGGCCGGCATGGACCGGACCACCGCGGCCGGGAGCACGACGACGACCGCGGCCGGGATCATGAGGACGACCGCGGCCGGTACCAGGACGACGACCATCGTGGCCCTGACCACGACGACGACCACCGCGGCCGGACATGGCACAGCACTCCACGACGCGAACCTGGCCATGGACGATCACGGCTGCGCCTGCTCGGGCCCTGCCATGCAGCACTGCGCGGCCGGAGACGTCAGCACGGCGAAATTCACGCCGCCGCCCGCCGCCGTCCACGTCAGCCGAACCGACGCCTCCTTTGTGCTCGCCGGGCATGGCCTGCCGGGCACGTCACACCGTGCGCCACCTGATCTCTCCCTCCTATCCCGCTTGTTGATCTAGGCCGAGACCTCGCGAGCCACCGCCCGCCCGTCCCACGTACGTGAGCGGTGCCGCCCGCGCGAGGTCCGACGAACGGCACATCGACAAGAGGACTCCCACCATGAACAGCATCAACCGCCGCTCCGTCCTGCTGGCCGGGCTCGGCGCCGCGGGCGCAGGGGCACTCGCCGCGTGCAGCAGCGGCTCCGGTGACTCCAACGGCACGCCCTCCCTGGTCAGCCCTGACAGCAAGGTGGTCGCCGCTGTCGACAAGAAGCGCAAGCGCACCGGCAAGGTGCAGACCGTGACCCTCACCGCCGCATCGGCCGTACTCGATCTCGGCGGCGGGACGACGGCCAAGAGCTGGGCCTTCAGCGGGCGTACCCCGGGCAAGGAGATCCGGCTGTCGGCCGGTGACACCCTCGCGGCCGAGCTCAGCAACCAGCTGCCGAACCGGACCACCACGTCCATCCACTGGCACGGCATCGCCCTGCGCGCCGACATGGACGGTGTGCCCCCGGCCACCCAGGCCGCCGTACGGGCCGGCAGCACCTTCACCTACCGCTTCGTCACCGACGCCCCCGGCACCTACTTCTTCCACCCGCACGTCGGCACCCAGCTCGACCGCGGCCTGTACGCCCCCCTGATCGTCGAGGATCCCAGGGAGCCGCTGTCGTACGACGACGAGTGGATCGTCGTCCTCGACGACTGGATCGACGGCGTCACCGGCACTCCCGACGAGGTCTTCGCCGAACTCAAGCAGGGCATGGGAAGTATGGACGGGATGGACGGGATGGACGGGATGGACATGAGCGGGATGGACATGGGCGGCGGAGGTATGAGCGGCGGAAGCATGGGCGGGGCGAATGCCTCGCCGTCCACGTCGTCCTCCTCCTCGGGTGGCGGCATGTCGATGAAGTTCATGCTCACGGGCGCCGAGAGCAAGCTCCTCGGCGGCGACGCCGGTGACGTGAAGTACCCGTACCACCTGATCAACGGCCGCATCCCGGCCGACCCGGACGTCCACACCAGCAAGCCCGGCAAGCGTGTCCGGCTGCGCATCATCAACGCGGGCGGCGACACCGCCTACCGGGTGGCGCTCGGCGGCCACAAGATGACCATCACCCACACCGACGGTTTCCCGGTCCGGCATCGCCAGACCGACGCCCTGCTGATCGGCATGGGGGAGCGGTACGACGTCCTGGTCACCCTCGCCGACGGCGTCTTCCCGCTCGTCGCGCTCGCCGAGGGCAAGAACGCCGGCGGTATGGCGCTGATCCGCACCGGCTCCGGCAGCGCGCCCAAGCCCACCGTCCGCCCGGCGGAGCTGGGCGGCGAAATCGTGGCCGCCTCCCAGTTGGAGGCCGCGGACGATGTGCTGCTCGCTTCCAGGAAGACGGACCGGGTGCACCGCATCGAGCTGACCGGCGGCATGGGCATGTACAACTGGGGCATCAACGGCAAGCGGTTCGACATGAACAACCCGACCGCGAACCGGATCCTCGTCGAGCAGGGGCAGCGGGTCCGGCTGGACTTCGTCAACAGGACTACCATGTGGCACCCGATGCACCTGCACGGCCACACCTACCAGGTCGGTCCGAACGGACCGCGCAAGGACACCACGATCGTGCTGCCGAAGAAGACGGTGTCCGTCCACTTCGACGCGGACAACCCGGGCCAGTGGATGCTGCACTGCCACAACGCGTACCACGGCGAGGCGGGGATGATGGTGCCGGTGGCCTACCAGGCGTGACAGAACGAGGGGGAGCCGGCAGTCCGCCGGCTCCCCCTCGGATCGGGCATCAGGCCCTTCAGACCTGCTCCCCTCGGATCGGACTTCAGACCCGGACGCCGAACATGAAGGGTCCGCCGATCGTGCTCATCGACTCGTAGCGGACGAGGGCGCCGGTACGGGGTGCGTGCAGGATCTGGCCGTTGCCCGCATAAAGGCCGACGTGGTGCAGGTCGTTGAAGAAGAAGACCAGGTCGCCGACCTTGAGCTCGCTCACCGAGTAGATGCGGGTGCCTATGTTTGTCTGCTCCTGTGAGGTGCGGGGTATGGAGACGCCGGCCTGGGCGTACGCCCACGAGGTGAGGCCCGAGCAGTCGAAGGAGGACGGCCCCGAGGCGCCGTAGACATAGGGGACGCCGACCTTGGTCTGGGCGGCGGCGAAGGCCGCGGCGGCGCGGCTGCTGGCGGCGCTGGAGTTTCCGCCGAGGACGGTGCGTGCGCTGCTGCGGCTGGCGCGGCTCTCCTTGGCGGCCAGGGCGGCCTTCTCCTGCGCGGTCAGGGAGTTGAGGAGCTTTTGCGCCGCGACGAGCTTCGCCTGGACTGTCTTCTTCTGCCTGGCCAACTCGGTCCTGGTGGCCGCGAGGTCCTTGAGCTTCTCACTCGCCTCGGAGCGCTGCTGGGCGAGTGAGCGCTGCTTGTCCTGGACCTGCTTCAGTACCTGGACCTGCTGGCTGCTCAACTGGTCGAGCGTGGAGGCCTTGTCGAGGTAGTCGTCCGGGTCGGAGGACAGGAAGAGCTGGAGCGAGGGGTCGATACCGCCGGTGCGGTACTGGCCGGCCGCCATCGAACCGAGGCCGTCGCGGAGCTTGTTGAGTTCGTCCTGGCCGCGGGCGACGTTGTCCTGGATGGTGGAGATCTCCTTCTGGAGCTTCTCCTGCTTCTCCTTGGCCCCGTTGTACATCTCGCTGGCCTGCTCCTGCTCCTCGTAGAGCTTGTCGACCTTGGACTTGACCTCGTCCTTGCTCGGCTTGGCGCTCGGCGCGGCGTTGGCGGCGTTCGCGCTCAGGGCGACGGCAGCGGCGGCCGCGGTGGTCAGCACGGTCACACGTGCGCGGCTCGGCTGCCTGGATCGACGGTGGGACGCCACGGAGACGCGCTCCTTCATCCTTCAGCCGCCTACCGACACGCCGGTGGGCGGGGCCTCCGCCGTCACTCACCCGTTGTGCGTGATCATCCGCGCGGAGGTTCACGCTAGACCCTAGTGATGTCCTGTGATCAGATCAAACTAAGTAGCTAAGAAACTTAGTAGTTAGGCGCTCGTGGCCGCGGTTGACTGCGTGCCGTGAGGCGGGCGTGACGGTGCGTCGATTGTCACGATCCGGGTGATCCGGGTGATCCGGGCATTTTCGGGTGAAGGCCGCGCTTACTCGTCGGCGCGTTTTCCCGCCTGCCGCAGGGCTTTGCGCAGGGCGGTGAGTTCGGCGGGTGACATCTGGCCGACGAAGTGTGTCAGCGCTACGGGGCGGTCCTCGCTGGTGCTGAGAGCGTCCTCCATGAGGGCGGCGGAGTACTCCTCCCGGGTGCGGACGGGCTCGTACAGCCAGGCGCGTCCCTCTTTCTCCTCGCGCAGCAACCAGCCCTTGCTGTGGAGGATGTTCGCCACGGTCATCACGGTGGTGTAGGCGACGGGGCGTGTCCGGTTGATGTCGTCGACCACCTCGCGCACGGTCGCCGGGCGCCTCCACCTCCACAGGCGGTCCATGATCTCGGCCTCCAGATCACCCAGCCTTCTCATGCCCAGCGTCTCCCTCTGCACCGCGGTAATCAAGTCATCGTAAGGGGTGGTGAACGGCCGGTGGTGCCGTGCTCGATCCGCGTCCACTGAGCGTTCGTCAACGGCCCAACGGTGTACCGACGGTGAGCCTTCCGTCGCGGATCTCGGCGATGCGGTCGGCGGCGCTGAGGTGGGTCCGGTCGTGGGTGACGAGCACGGTGGCGGTGGCCCGCTGGTGGGTGAGGCGGGTGATCAGCTCGATGACGGCGGCGCCGCGTTCGTGGTCGAGGGCGCTGGTGGGTTCGTCGACCAGGAGGACGGTGGGATCGTTCATCAGGGCCCGGGCGATGTTGATGCGCTGGCGCTGGCCGCCGGAGAGCTGGTGGGGGCGGCGGTGGGAATGGTCGGCGAGACCGACGGCGTCCAGGAGTTCCATGGCCCGGCTGTACGCCTTCTTCGGTGAGCGGCCGTCGATGTGGGCCATGACCTGGAGCTGTTCGGCGGCGGTGAGGGAGGGCAGCAGGTTGGGCTGCTGGAAGACGATGCCGATCTTGTGGCGGCGTAGCTCGGTCAGTTCTCCGCGGGTCATGCCGGTGGTGGGGGTTTTGTCGATGGTGACGGTGCCGACGTCGGCGGTGACGAGGGTGGCGGCGACGGCCAGGAGGCTGGACTTGCCGGAGCCGGAGGGGCCGGTCACGGCGGTCAGGCTGCCCCTGGGCACGTCCAGGGTGACCCGGTCCAGGGCGGTCAGCCGGGAATCGCCGTCGGGGTAGGTGAGGGTGATACCGGTCAGGTTCAGGCTCATCGGGCGCTCCCCAGGGCGGTCAGCGGGTCGACGAAGGTGATGCGGCGGACGGACAGGCCGGCTCCGAGCACGCCGAGCAGGATCATCACCGCCGCCGGGACGAGGACGGTGGCGGGGGCGAGAACGAAGGGCACCGAGGAACCGGAGACGGCGGCACCGACAGCGGCGGCGATGCCGGTGCCGATCAGAGTGCCGCCGGTGAGCAGAACGACGGCCTGGCCGAGGGCGTCCTTCAGCAGGCCGGCCGTGGACGCGCCCAGCGCCTTCAGAACAGCGATGTCGCCGCTGCGCTGGATGGTCCACACGGTGAAGAAGGCGCCGATGACCAGGGCAGAGATGACGAACAGGAAACCGCGCATGAGCTGCAGGGAGCCGTTCTCGGAGGTGTAGGAGCCGATCGCGGACAGCGAGTCGCCCTTGGCGACGGTCCTGGTGCCCGCTGCGCGGTCGGCGGCGTCGAGGTCGGCGTCCGAGGTGGTGTTCAGGGCGATGACGGTCGCGGACTGCCAGTCGCTGCCGCCGACGACGGGCGGTGCGGTGCTGTGCCAGACGCCGAGGCTGGTCCAGATGACCGGTGTGTGACTGAAGTGGGCATCGCCCCGGACAGCGGCGACCGTCAGTCGCTGTGCGGCGAGGCTGAAGGCGTCACCGGGCTTCAGGCCCAGGTCGTCGGCAGCGGTTGTGGACAGTACCGCGTGGCGCTCGTCGAGCTTGCCACTCTCCGGCGCGAGTGGGGAGCCTGGCCGCACACCGAAGACGGAAACCCCGGTGCTCCTGTTCCTGTCTCCCGCTGCGGCCCTGGTCGTGGTGATGCCCAGCGGTTCGGCGCTGGTGACGCCCGGTGTCCTGGCCCACTGCTGCCACTGCTTCTCGGTGACGGTGGAGTCGGCGTACGACAGATCCTGCCCGGTGCCGGGAGCGGCGAAGGCGATCTTGTCGGCGGGCAGGGACGTGATCGCGGAGATGTTCTGCTGTTCCAGTCCGGCGGTCAGCCCGGACAGCAGTCCGACCAGCAGGGTGATCAGTACGATGACGGTCCCCATCAGGGCGAAGCGCCCCTTGGCGAACATCAGGTCTCTCCAGGCGACGAACACGGCCTCGGTCCTGTCCTCTCCAGTGGTGCCGGTACGCCTCCACCGTCGCCGCCATCCGCTTGCGCGGGCATCTGGCGCAGGAGGGCACTTCGCGGGCCGAAAGCAGGCAGGCCGGTTGTAACTTTCGGCAGAGGCCGGGACCGGTGGGTTTCTCTAGCCTGGGAGGACCGTGAACACCACCGCCACCACCGCCACCACTACGCCCCCGACAACGCGGGCCCTGGTCTGGTGCCTGCACCTGCTGGTCGTCGTCCTGCTCGCCCTGGCCGCGGGCCGCGCAGTGACCGACCGCCTGCCGCACGCCGCGGCGGTGGTCGTAGTGGTGGCACTGTGCGGGCTGGTCTACGCCGCCGGGCACTTCGTGCTGTCCCGCGTCCGACGGCCGCGGCGGGCCGCCGCACTGTGGCTGGCCGTGCTGAGCGCGGTCTGGCTGGTGCTTCTGGCCCTGTCCGCCGACGCCGTCTGGGTCGCCTTCCCGCTGTACATCCTCCAACTGCACCTGCTGCCCCGCCGTGTGGGCCTCGCCGCGGTGGCGGCAACCGTGACCGCGGCCGTCGTCGGCTTCACCGTCCACCAGGACTTCTTCAGCCCGGCCATGGCCATCGGCCCCGCGATCGGCGCCGCCGTCGCCATCGCCGTGGTGCGGGGCTATCAGGCCCTCTACCGGGAGAGTGAACACCGCCGCCGGCTGATCGAAGAACTCACCGCCACCCGCGCCGACCTCGCCACCGCCGAGCACACCGCCGGAGTCCTGGCCGAACGCGAACGCCTGGCCCGCGAGATCCACGACACCCTCGCCCAGGGCCTGACCAGCATTCAGCTCCTGCTGCGCGCCGCCGAACGCGCCCTCCCCGATCAGCCCGACAGGGCCGCCCGTCATGTGGAACAGGCCCGCCAGGCCGCCGTGGACAACCTCGCCGAGGCCCGCCGTTTCGTCGCCGCCCTCACGCCACCCGCCCTGGAGGACACGACGTTGGCCGACGCCCTGGACCGCCTGTGCGCCACCGCCGGAGCCCGCCACCGGCTCACCGCACACCTCCACCTCACCGGAACCCCGGCACCGCTGCCGACCGCGCATGAAGTCGCCCTGCTGCGCATCGCCCAGTCCGCCCTCGCCAACACGGTCCGCCACGCACAAGCCACCGCCGCGGACATCACCCTCGACTACACCGACGACCACGTCACCCTCCACGTCGTCGACGACGGCACCGGCTTCGACACCGGCCGACCCCCGGGCCCCGATCCGGGAAGCGGCGGCTTCGGCCTGGCCGCCATGCGCGCACGCACCCATGCCCTCGGCGGCACCCTGGTCATCGAGTCCGTCCCCGGCCAGGGAACGGCCCTGACCACCCGGCTGCCCCTGCCACCGCCCACCGAGATTCCGTCCACCGAGAGCGAACCCGAGGCCCACCCGTGACCGACAGCCCCATCCGCCTCCTCCTTGCCGACGACCACCCCGTCGTCCGGGCCGGGCTGCGCGCCGTACTGGAGACCGAACCCGGCCTCACCGTGGTGGCCGAGGCCGCCACCGCCGAAGCCGCCGTCGCCCGCGCCGCCGACGGCGACATCGACGTCGTCCTCATGGACCTGCGGTTCGGCAGAGGCATGAGCGGCGCCGAAGCCACCTCCGCCATCACCGCACGCCCCGGCGCACCCCGCGTACTGATCGTCACCACCTACGACTCCGACGCCGACACCCTGCCCGCCATCGAGGCCGGCGCCACCGGTTACCTGCTCAAGGACGCCCCGCCCGAGGAACTGGCCGCGGCCGTCCGCACGGCCGCCACCGGCCGCACCACCCTCGCCCCCACGGTCGCCGAAAGACTCATGAACCGGGTGCGCACGCCCGGTACCGCCCTGACCACCCGCGAGACCGAAGTCCTCACCCTGGTCGCCGAGGGCCTGTCCAACCAGGCCATCGGCGAGCGCCTCCACCTCACCGAGGGAACCGTCAAATCCCATCTCGCCCGCGTCTACGCCAAGCTCGACGTCGAGTCACGCACCGCCGCCGTGGCCGCCGCCGTCACCCTCGGCCTCATCCGCCGCTGAACAGCGGACAGTTCCCGCACAGCTGTCCCACGCCCCGATCCGTTGGCGACCGAAATGGCGGGACTGCTGTAGGACTGCGGGCGCCTGACCACGTCATGGCGTATCTGGCGGACGGCATGGCGGCGGAGCAGGAGCAGGAGATCCTGTGGCTGCTGTTGGCCTTTGTCGCGGGGGAGGTGGACGGCGACTCGGTCGAGGACAGTCTTCAGATGCGTTGCGTGGCGACCGTCCGCGACGGTCTGTGGCTCCTCTACCGGGCGTTTCTTGATGCCAGTGGTCCTGTGGCCAAGGGGTACGCCGACGATGTGCTGGACATCGTGGAGTGGGACCCCGTGAGGCTGGCGCAGTACTGAGCCCGGTGACCCTGTCGGCGGCAACCGACCGGTTCGCGTAGTTCGGCGCCAGGCCGATCGGCTCTGGCCGACGGACACGCAGCGCCGAGCGCCGTCCGGCCTCGTGGCGCACGCACCGTCAGGCCAGTCGGCTGCTGGTCGGCTCAGTCCTGGAAGCAAGAGGAAAACCGTGCCGTTGTAGGGTGAGGAACGCCCTTGACCTGCATGTGCAGGCAGGGAGCCGACCATCTGGGAGTACCTAATGCTGCGTACCATGTTCAAGTCCTACATCTAACATCTGGGCATTTCCGCAGGTCAGCGACCCAGCGCACCTTCGGTGCGCGCCGGGGGCGTGGTAAATCCTGTGGCGCGCGCTGGGCGTGCTTCTGTCTGCTCTGACGGGGGTTGATGTCGGTACGGGACGCTGGAGAGGTTCGTACCGGCCGAAACCGATAGCTCTGTGATGCCGGTGAGCTCGCAGGTCAGCGTGGTGCCGAGGGCCGTCCACGGGAACCGTGGAGTGTTGCTGCGAGCACGTGCGTCAGAATTCCTGATTCACCCTGGCCCTCCCGGAACGGCGTACCACCCGGCCGTCGAGGGAGGGATCAAGACGTGGACGTGCTGCACGAACGCTGCGCCGGTGTGGACATCGGCAAGAAGGACGCCAAGGCATGCGTCCGCACCCCCAGTACCAAGCGGCGGGGGTCGTTCACGACCGAGACCACCACCTGGAAATCGACGACGAACGCGGTACTCGCCCTGCGCGATCACCTGCTCGCCGCCGAGGTCACCCTGGTCGTGATCGAGGCGACCTCGGACTACTGGAAGCCCTTCTACTACCTGCTGGCCGACGAGCTGAACGTGATCCTGGTCAACGCGCGGCAGGTCAAGAACCTGCCCGGCCGCAAGACGGACGTCTCGGATGCGGCCTGGCTGGCCCAACTCGGAGCACACGGCCTGGTGCGCGCTTCGTTCGTGCCACCCCAGCCGGTGCGCGAGCTGCGGGACCTGACCCGCACCCGCACCCAGATGACCCGCGAGCGCGGTCAGATCGTCCAGCGTCTGGAGAAACTCCTCGAAGACACCGGGATCAAGCTCTCCGCGGTCGTGTCCGACATCATGGGCGTCTCAGGCCGGGCCATGCTGGAGGCGTTGACCGGCGGGGAACGCGACCCGCAGACCCTTGCGGAGTTGGCCAGGCGCAAGCTCCGCAACAAGATCCCCGAGCTCACCGAGGCACTGACCGGACGATTCCGCGCCCACCACGCGTTCCTGACCCGGCTGCATCTGGACCACTACGACCAGCTCACCGACGCGATCCGGCAGCTGGACACGCGGATCGAGGAGGCGATGGCCCCCTTTCGTCCCGCGCTCGACCTCCTCGACACGATCCCCGGGATCAACCGGGCCGTCGCCGAGGTGATCATCGCGGAGACCGGCGGCGACATGAGCCGGTTCGCCTCCGCCAAGCACCTCGCGTCCTGGGCCGGCGTCTGCCCCGGCCACCACGAGTCCGCCGGCCGCACCAAGAGCGCCAGGGTCCGCCCCGGCAACCCCTACCTCAAAGGCGCCCTCGGCCTGGCCGCCTTCGGCGCGGTGAGAACCAGGGACACCTACCTGCAGGCCCGTTACAAGCGGCTCACCGCCCGCCGCGGCCCGCTCAGGGCCCTCGTCGCCGTCGAGCACTCGATCATCACCGCGATCTGGCACATGCTCACCGACAACGTCGCCTACCACGAACTCGGCGGCACCTACTTCGCCCAACGCGACCCCGAACGCGCCACCCGCCGCGCGATCAACGCACTCAACCAACTCGGCTACACCGTCACCCTCAACCCGCCGGAAGACACGGCCTGACCGACCCGAGCCAGGACACCCGGCGACCGCCACGGCCACCGGGCAGCCAGCCCTGCCCACACACACCCTGACCTGCTGCTATTTACGCGTCAGCGCCGTGCTGTTGAAGTCCAAGTCAGCAAGTAGTCAGCATCGGTCCGATCGCGTTCCGCCGTTGCTGACGTCGGAGACGGCAGTAGGGGATGCCGGCGGCCTCAAAGGGGGAGGCGTCGCCGTACCGTGCAACCGCCGAGCTCGCCGACTCCCACGAGATGCAGGAGTCCGTCGTGATGAGCTATTCGGCCAGGTCGCGCAACTGCCGGCAACTGCGTGGGACCACAGTCGGCAAGTGACGTCCACGGCCAGGACCAGCCGGCCGTCGGCAGCCCGCAGCAGTGTCACTGAGGTTGAACTCGCGGTGGCGGGCCGGCGATCATCCGCCACCCATGATCAGCCCGGTCTCGGTGAGGCAGCCGTCGATCAGGTCCGACCGGTACTGGATCTTCTTGAGCTTGCGCTTCATGACGCGAGCCAGGTGGTCGAGATTGGCGGCGGCGAAGTCGGCCAGGCCGCGCTTGACCAGCGACCAGATGCCCTCCTGCGGATTGAGCTCAGGAGCATACGGCGGCAACTGGAACACCGTCAGCCACTCCTCGTTCTCCACGAAGAACAACGCGAGCTCGTCGACCAGATGGACGTTGAGGATGCCCCTATGTTGCGTCAAGCAGCGGCAGGCGGGGCAGCGAGGGCCGGGGTCGGCTGAATGTGGCAGTAGATCTCGCGGGCGACGTAGCGTTTGAGGCAGCGGATGATCTCGCGTTTCGACATGCCTTGCTTTGTGCGTCGTTCGAGGTAAAGACGTGTTCGGGCGTCACGGCGGAGGCGGGTCACGACGATCCGGTAGAGGGCGGCATTGGCCTGCCGGTTTCCACCGCGGTCCAGCCTGCGACGCTGGGTCTTCCCAGACGACTGCTCGACGGGGCTGACGCCGCACAGAGCCGCGAACGATGCCTCACTGGCCAGCCGTTCCGGATTGTCGCCGGCCGCGATCAACAGGGCAGCAGCGCTGTCAGGCCCGACGCCGATGATGTCAAGAAGCTGCGGCCGGCAGCGACGCACAGCCTTGGTGACCCGCCGGGCGAGTTCCTTCACCTCGGCGGTCAGCTGCTGGATGCGCCGGGCCAGCAGCCGGAGCGTGAAGACGGCTGCATCGTCTGGGTCGGGAAGGTCGGCGCATGTGGTGATCAGGGCTGCGTTGGTGAGGTTGGAAAGTGCCTCGCGCAGCTCGGGATCGATGCCGAGCAGTACGGCCTTGAGTTGGTTCTTCGCCTGTGTGCGGGCCTTGACGGCCGACTCCTTCGCCAGCCGGAGCACGCGCATGTCGGCCGCCGGCCCCTGGCCTGTCTTGGGTGTGACGTCGGCGCGTCCGGACAGCACCGCTCGGGCTGCGGCCTCCGCATCGACGGCGTCGGTCTTGCCGCGCTTGCGGCGCAGGGCGCGGTCAGGCTGATTGACTTCGATGACCTGGACGTTCTCCCGGCTCAGGAAGCGTGTCAGTGCCGCTCCGTAGGAGCCGGTGCACTCCACTCCTGCTCGGCGCAGAGCGCCGAAAGAGCGTGCCCAGGAGAGCAGTTGGCGGTAACCGGCGGCGGTAACCGGGAACTCCTGGTGGGCCAGGAGCGCCCCGAGCGAGGTGACTACCGCAGCGACGTGCACGTCCTTGTGGGTGTCCACGCCCAGGATCACGTCCTCCGCCGGGGGTTCTTCCGGCTGTGCGGGCAGGGTCGGCTGGGGCAAGCTGGTGATGGTCACGCGGCTCCTCGATCGGCACGGGGCTGTGGACGACGTCGGACCGGTGACCGGTCAGAACTGTGACGGTGCCTTGTGCGGCAAGGCCCCTATCGGGACACGCTCACCGGTCCGACGGCGGCAAGCACCGCCCGGGACCACAGGCCGACAGATCCTCAACAAGGCAGCCAAGGCCAGTTGTCCCACGGGTCAGACCCTGGCCCCGGACAGCGCCCCACGAGTCTCACAGTTGTCCCAAACCCAGACCACGGGGGTCTTGAGCTGGTTGTGCGCTACGACGATCAGGTCCCGGTAGTCCTGCCATCCGAAGCTCTTCGCCTCACCCTTCCGTCCCCGGTACACGTGCAACCGGTAGATCAGACGCGATCGTTCGCCGCTCTTGTAGCAAACCAGTCCCGCCACGGAGACCCGTCCCCGGTTCGAACCACGCACTCGTACCACCGGTGTCCGGCCCTGCGGCGCCCACGTGTGCCCCTTCGGCGGCCTCAGACCCTGTCCTGCCTCGTCCTCGAAGCAGATGTAGGCATCCTTGGCCGCCGCGGTGGCTTTACCGTCTCCCACACCTCACTCCGCCACCGCTCGACACTCGCGTCGTCCCGCTCCAGCGCCCGCCGGGTCGGCACCTGCGGGGACCAGCCGTGCCACCGCATCAACTTCCAGACCCCCTGCACCGTGTACTCCACCAGGAACAATCGGATGATCAGCGCACGGATCCGCACCAGCGTCCAGCCCTGCTCCTCGTCCCAGCCGTGCGCCAGAGTGCCACGCTCCAACTCCCGTACGAGACGCTCCCATTGCGCAGGGCTCAGAAGTTCCACGCACATCGGCCCCTTCGACCGCAGCGCCTCCGCCCCGCCCTCGCGCCACGTCCTGCGCCACTTCTCCACCTGACGCTCCCCGACCCGAAGCGCACGCGCGACGTCCGTGGTCTTCTCCCCACGCGCGAACCGCTCCGCGGCCTCCAGCCTCAACTGCTCACGAGCCGCCTGCTCCTTCGGCGTCAGCCCGCCTCCCTGCGGATATCTCATCCCTCCGGCATACCGCAACGATCACGAAACGTCAGACCCCCACCAGCCACTGCGAGTTCAACCTCAGCACCGTACTCGCCGCACGCCGCAGCCTGAATCCACAGCGTGATCAATTCGATACTTCTCGCGTAATACGGCCGCCAGCGACACCGCCCGGCGACGCGGCCGGCCGGTGTCTGGTTGCTGGGGGCTCGCCTGGTCAGATCAGGTGAATGGCGGTGCGGCCCGAAACTGCTGACTTTGGGCCGTAGCAGTAGGAGCCTCGAACCGTCGAAAGAAGTACGGAGTCGAGGGACTCGGCGATTTGACTGGAGAAGCATGAAGCGAGCACTTCGGGACCCACCAGCCGACGGTCAGCGCAGTTTGCGTACGCTTGCCCGGCCGCGACCGTGTCGATGACTGAAGCCCTCACGAGGTCGAAACCGCCCTGCTCGTGGAACGACCGCAACTCGATGCCCGGGAGCTTGGCATGTTCCCACGTGCATTCGTCATCCCAACAGGTCCGCATGCCGGATGCCACGGCCAGTGCTTCGCTCGATGCCACCAACCGGATTGCACCGCTGAGAGCGCCCCCGCGAATGACAACTGCTGCAGATGTATGGGACGTTGCTATTTGGTAAAGAGCAAAAGAATCGGCGACAGCGGTACTGCCCACGGCGCCCAAGAGTTCGTCCGGGGTAACCATTGCAGATCTATCCTCATTGTTGAGTTGGAGTCGCATCACCCATACCGATGTTTTCGGCTCGGGTGCCTCGCGCATGTCTGTGATCAGTTGGACAGAGAGCGGTAGATGCGTCTGGTGACATCCTGGATCAGGATCCGCTCGTGCCGGATTACGAAGAAGTGCCCACCTGGCAGAACACTTTCCTGAACGCCGTTGCGGATCACGTCGGACCAGTCGCGCACGTCGTCGGCGTCGGTTCCCGGATCACCTGAACCCCGGTAGAAGACGGCGGTGGTATCCAGAGGGTTGGGCTGCTCACTGCGGCGGTACGTCTGGCAGATCTTGAAGTCGGCGCGGATCGCCGGCAGGGCCAGCTCACGCAGCTCGGGGTCAGCCAGTACCTGGGTGTCGGGACTCCCCAGAACTTCCAGTTCCTTCAGCAGCGCCTGGTCGTCGTCACAGTCGATGTCCAGTCGCCGCACCCGATGCGGTGCCTTGCGCGCGGCCAGGAACAGCGGAATGCCCGCGATTTCGTGCGTTGCCTCCAGGCGTGCGGCGACCTCGAAGGCCACCGAAGCTCCCATGCTGTGTCCGAAGAAGGCCAACGGTCGGTCGGCGAGTGGGAGGAGCGACATGGTGATCGCGGCGGCGAGCCCTTCCATGGAGCGTTCGCAGTCCTCGCCCAAGCGCTCCTGGCGGCCAGGGTACTGAACCGCCATCACGTCGATCTCGGAGGGGACCGCATCGGGCCACGCGCGGTAGAAGCTGGCTGCAGAGCCCGCCGGTGGAAAACAGATGAGGCGAGCCTTCACGTTCGCTGCCGGTCGGAACCGGCGCAACCACCGGGTCTGGTCATCGGACCGCATGGGCATCGCGTACGGGCTCTCACTACTCTGGCGTTGCGTCAGTTGGGTGTGTGGTCTGTCCACCCCGGTCCTTCCCCTGTTCATAGCCGGTCCGTCCCGCTGGGCCGGGCTCGGTCCGGCAACTGGGCGGACGGTATCCGGACTCCCTTACGGAGCGTCAAATCGTGTTTGCCGTACGGCCTTTAGGAGGGAACATACGTCCTTGACGCGCGCGGATGTAGATACTTATGATCGCTACGTAAGTAGTCAAGACTGTCCGGACATTCCCCTACGCAGGGGCCCGGCAGGGCTTCTGCTGCGGGGGCTTGGGAGACGTTTTCTGTCCAACCGATTGCTTGACCAGGCGTCGGTTTTTCTGGCGTTGCCTTGTAATCCTGCCGCCACCCTGTCACCGGATGCACCCACGGTTCAGCGGAACGAGGTTGCGGCATGACCAATCCCTTCGAGGACGCAGACGGTACGTACCTGGTGCTGGTCAACGACCAGGAGCAGTACTCCCTGTGGCCCAGTAAGATCGACGTCCCTGCCGGCTGGCGGGCCGTACTCGAGGCGGCCCCGCGCCAGAAGTGCGTCGAGTACATCGATGCCCACTGGGTGGACATGCGGCCCAAGGACCTCCGCGAGGCCATGTCCGCTGGCTCCTGAGTCCGGACCGAACCCAGCCGTTGAGGCTGCCGGACTGAGCACCAACGCGGCTGGGTTCTACTAACGATCAGATCCATCACCAGGGCCGCTGACCACGGACGCCTGGGAGTTGCGTTCACTTCAGGGGAAGACTTCAGGTGTCTGGTACTCGTGCGTCCTGGCCGCTGTCCGCTGCTCAATCGGGCATCTGGTTCGCCCATCAACTGGGCGTCACGGATCTCGAGTACAACGTGGCGCAATGCGTCGAGATCCACGGCGCCGTCGACGAAGAGGCCTTCCAGCGGGCCATGCGTCAACTCCTGGTGGAGACGGAGACCTTCCGGGTCTCCTACGCGGAGGAGGACGGCGAGGTACGCCAAACCCTAAAGCCGGAGCATGGGCCGGGCCTCGTGTTCTACGACCTGTCCGGGGAGCCTTCGCCCGACAAGGTCGCCGAGCCGATCGTCCGCGTGGACCTGGCCCGCCGACTCGACCTCCTGAAGGGCGACTGCCAGTACGCCTTCCACCTGTTCAAGCTCGCCGAGGACCGATTCCTCTGGTATCAGCGCGGTCACCACGTCGCCGTGGACGGCTACGGCGGCGCCCTGTTCACCCGTCGGCTCGCCGAGATCTACAACGCGCTCATCGCCGGTGTCACCCCCGCCGACACCCCCTTCGCCTCCCTCGGCGACCTCCTCGCCGAGGAGCGCGCCTACCGCGCCTCCGACGCTTTCGTGCGGGACCGTGAGTACTGGTCGGCACGCCTCGCCGACCACGAGCCCGGCACTTCCGCGCACACCGCGCCCCGTGCCAGGACCGCCGGATCCGAGGAATCCCCCTCACCCACCGCCGTACGGTTCACCTCCCACCTGCCGGCCGCCGCCGGAGAGGCGCTGCGAGTCCTCGCGCGCGAGGCAAGGACCCACTGGTCCGTCGTCCTCACCGCCGCCACCGCCGTCTACTTCCAGAGCCTGACCGGCTCGTCCGACGTCGTGCTCAGCTTCCCCGTCGCGGCGCGCACGAGCGCGGTGTCGCGCCGCACCCCCGGCATGGTCTCCAACGTCGTCCCCCTGCGGGTGTCCGTTCCTGCCGGCCACACGTTCAGGCAGACCATCGCCGAGACGGCACGCGAGATGAAGGTAGCGCTGCGCCACCAGCGCTACCGCCACGAGGACATGGTGCGCGACACCGGAGCGGGCACCGGCGGGGGGCGCTTCCTCGGCCCCATGGTCAACGTCATGTCCTTCGACGACGACCTGTCCTTCGGCGGCCACCGCGCCACGGTGAGCAATCTCGCCAACGGCCCCGTCGATGACCTGGCGTTCGCGGTGTACGACCGGGCCGGGGAGAGCGGCCTGCGCATCGACCTCGACGCCAACACCTCCCTGTACACGGCCGACGAAGCCGCCCTGCACCTGGAGCGGTTCGAGCGCGTGCTCGCGATACTCCTCGCCGACCCGCAGATCCAGGCCGGGCGCGTCGACGTCTTGTCCGAAGACGACCGTCGACGCGTCCTGCACGAGTGGAACGACACGGCTACCGACAGCCTCGCCGACGGCCCGCCCCTGCTGGCAGCGGCCTTCGAGCGACAGGCAGCGCGCACCCCCGACGCCGCGGCCCTCGTGTGCGAAGGCACCCGGCTGTCGTACGCGGAACTCAACAGCCGCGCGAACCGGCTCGCCCGGCTGCTCGTCGAGCAGGGCGCGGGCCCTGAGCGCACCGTAGGCCTCGCCCTGCCCCGTTCCGTCGACCTCGTCGTTGCCATGTATGCGGCGGTCAAGGCAGGCGCGGCCTACGTGCCGCTGGACCCGGAGTACCCGGTCGGCCGCCTCCACGACATCCTTGCCGACGCCAGGCCCGTCACCGTGCTGGCCTGCGGGGCCACGGCTGATCTGCTTCCCGAGGACACCCACCGGATCCTCGTTGACGACCCCGGAATGGGCGCGTCACTGTTCACCGGCCCCGATGCCGATCTGACCGATGCCGACCGCACGGTACCGCTGCTTCCCTCCCACCCCGCGTACGTCATTCACACGTCCGGCTCCACAGGGCGCCCCAAGGGCGTGCTGGTCACGCACGAGGCGATCGACAACCGGCTGGTCTGGATGCAGGCGGACCATCCGCAGGGCGAGGGAGACCGTGTCCTGCAGAAGACCTCTGCGGGCTTCGACGTGTCCGTGTGGGAGTTCTTCTGGCCCCTGCGGGTCGGGGCGACCCTCGTGCTGGCGAAGCCCGGCGGGCACAAGGACCCCGTGTACCTCGCGGACCTGATCCGGACCGAGCGGATCACCACCCTTCACTTCGTGCCGTCGATGCTCGCCGTGTTCCTGGCGGAGCCCAACGCCGCGAGCTGCGCGGACACCGTTCGCACCGTGTTCTGCAGTGGCGAGGCCCTGCCGCTGGACCTGGCCGAAGCCTTCTCCGAGACCTTCGGTGACACCCGGCTCCTCAACCTGTACGGACCCACCGAAGCCGCGGTCGACGTGACCGCCTGGGAGTACCGGGAAGGCACCGGGACCGGCAGCGCGCCGATCGGCCGCCCCGTGGCCAACACGCGTGTCCACGTCCTCGACCGCCGCCTGCGGCCCGTCCCCGTGGGCGTGACAGGAGAGCTCTACCTGGCCGGCGTGCAGCTGGCCCGCGGATACCTGAACCGGCCCGACCTGACGGTCGAGCGGTTCGTCGCCAACCCCTACGGCGCCCCCGGCGAGCGCATGTACCGCACGGGCGACCTGGCCCGCTGGCGCAGCGACGGCACCGTCGAGTTCCTCGGACGCGCCGACTCCCAGGTGAAGATCCGGGGTTTCCGTGTCGAACTCGGCGAGGTCGAAGCCATCCTGACGGCACGTGATGACATTTCCCAGGCCGTAGTCGTGACCCACGACCGGCAGGGCGAGATGCACCTCGTCGCCTACGTCGTCCCGGCCTCCGGCGTCGCGGTCGACAGCGTCGAACTGCGCCGGGCGCTGGGCATGCGCCTGCCGGAGTTCATGGTGCCGTCGGTGGTCGTGGTGTTGGGCGCGTTGCCGTTGACAGCGAACGGGAAGCTGGACCGGCGGGGTCTGCCGGCTCCGGAGTTCGGCGGTGGAGAGGTTTCGCGTTTGGCGCGTTCGGCGCGTGAGGACGTGTTGTGCGGGGTGTTCGCCCAGGTCCTGGGCGTGGAGCGGGTGGGGGTCGAGGAGAGCTTCTTCGATCTGGGTGGGCATTCGCTGTCGGCGACCCGTGTGGTGAGCCGGGTGCGTGCGGTGCTGGGCGTGGAGTTGCCGCTGCGTGCTGTGTTCGAGGCGCCCTCGGTGGCGTTGCTGGCGGAGTGGATCGGTCGTGCGGAGGGTGCGCGGGCCGGTGTGGTGGCCATGGAACGCCCAGCGGTGGTGCCGTTGTCGTTCGCGCAGCGTCGGATGTGGTTCCTGAACCGTTTGGAGGGCGCCGACGCGTCCACCTACAACGTCGCCTTCTCCCTGCGACTGGGTGGCGTGCTGGACGAGGAAGCGCTGGAAGCGGCGCTGGCTGACGTCGCCGAGCGCCACGAGTCCCTGCGCACGGTGTACCCGGAAGACCAGGCCGGCCAGCCGTACCAGCACGTCCTGTCCGCCCAGGAGGCCGGCACTTCCCTGACCACGGGCACCGGCGGCGAGGCCGACCTGCAGAGCTCCGCCATGGAGTTCACCGCACGTGGCTTCGATCTCACTGTTGAAGTCCCTTTCCGTGCACGCCTGTTCAGGCGAGACGAGACCTCGCACATCTTGGTGCTGGTTCTGCACCACATCGCGGCCGACGGCTGGTCGATGGCGCCGTTGGCGCGGGATGTGGCGGCCGCGTACGAAGCGCGGGTCACTGGTGGTGCTCCGGCATGGGAGTCGTTGCCGGTGCAGTACGCGGACTATGCACTGTGGCAGCGGGAGTTGCTGGGCGAGGAGTCCGAACCGGGCAGTGTGCTGAGCCGCGAGGTGGCGTACTGGCGGGAGGCTCTGGCGGGGATGCCGGAGCAGTTGGAGCTGCCGACGAACCATCCGAGGCCCGTGGTGGCCACATTCGGTGGTGACAGCGTTCCGGTGGAGATCGGAGCGGAGCTGCACGCGTCGCTGGCCCAGCTCGCCCGGGAGTCGGGCGCGAGCGTGTTCATGGTGCTTCAGGCTGCGTTTGCGGCGTTGTTGTCGCGTTTGGGTGCGGGTACGGACATCCCGATCGGTTCGCCGATCGCGGGTCGTACGGATGAGGCGTTGGATGATCTGGTCGGGTTCTTTGTGAACACGTTGGTGCTGCGTACGGATGTGTCGGGTGATCCGACGTTCCGTGAGCTGGTGGCACGTGTGCGGGAGGCGGACCTGGCGGCTTACGCCAATCAGGATGTGCCGTTCGAGTACCTGGTGGAGGTGCTGAACCCGGCGCGTTCGATGTCCCGGCACCCGCTCTTCCAGGTCATGCTCGTCCTCCAGAACAACGACCAGGCCGACCTGAACCTGCCAGGGCTGGACCTGGAGGTCGAACAGCTGGGCACGCAGACCTCGAAGTTCGATGTGCTGCTGTCCGTGCGCGAGCAGTCCGGCACGGATGGCCAGATGCGCGGGCTCGAGGGGCACTTGGAGTTTGCGACTGACTTGTTCGACCGTTCCTCGGCGGTGTGTCTGGTGGAGCGGTTCGTTCGTCTGCTGGCTGGGGTCGTGACATCGCCGGATGTGCGGGTGGGGTCGGTTGAGGTGCTGTCGGTGGGTGAGCGTGGGGAGTTGGTTTCGGGGTTCAATGACACGGCGGTGGAGGTGCCGTGGGTGTCGTTGCCTGAGTTGTTCGCTGGGCGGGTTGCGGAGTGTCCGGGTGCGTTGGCTGTGGTGTTCGAGGGTGTGCGGCTGACGTATGCGGAGTTGGATGCGGCGTCGGATCGGTTGGCGCGTGTGTTGCGTGGGGCGGGTGCGGGGCCGGAGGCGACGGTGGCGTTGATGTTGCCGCGTTCGCAGTGGTTGCCGGTGGCGTTGCTGGCCGTGGTGAAGACGGGCGCTGCCTACCTGCCGGTGGATCCGGAGTATCCGGCGGACCGGATCGCGTACATGTTCGCGGACGCTGATCCGGTGTGTGTGATCACGGCCACTGAGACTGCTGACAGCATTCCCGCCGACGTGTCTGCTGTGAGGTTCGTTGTTGACGAGCCTGGTTTTGAGCGGGTTCTGGCCGGGGTTCCTTCGGGTCCGGTCGAGGTGGTGGGTCTGCGGCCTGAGCATCCGGTGTATGTGATCTATACGTCGGGTTCGACGGGGCGTCCGAAGGGTGTGGTGTTTCCGGCTGGTGCGTTGGCGAATTTGTTGGTGTGGCATGCGGGTGTGATGCCGGCTGGGGTGGGTGTGCGGACGGGTCAGTTCGCGGCGTTGAGTTTTGATGCGGCGGCGCAGGAGATGTTTTCGGCGTTGTGGCAGGGCAAGACGTTGGTGGTGCCGCGGGATGAGGTGCGGCGTAATCCGGTGGAGTTGGTGCGCTGGTTCGAGGCGCATCGGGTGAGTGAGCTGTTTGCTCCGATGCCGATGGTTGAGGCGGTTGCGGAGGCGGCTGCTGAGCTGGGTGTGTCGTTGTCTGGGTTGCGGGATGTGGCGCAGGCGGGTGAGGCGCTGGCGGTGCATGAGCGGGTGCGGGAGTTCTTCGCTTCGGTGCCGGGTCGGCGGTTGCACAACTATTACGGGCCGACCGAGTCGCACGTGATCACGGCACTGACTCTTGAAGGTGGGCCGGAGTCGTGGCCGGTGTTTCCGTCGATCGGTGCGCCGGTGGCCAACAGCCAGGTGTATGTCCTGGACGGCAACCTCCAGCCCGTGCCGGTGGGCGTGGCCGGCGAGCTCTACCTGGCGGGTGTGCAGCTGGCGCGTGGTTATCTGAACTGTCCGGGGTTGACGGCGGAGCGTTTCGTCGCCAACCCGTACGGGGCTGCGGGTGAGCGGATGTATCGCACGGGTGATCTGGCTCGCTGGACCTCTGATGGGACGGTGGAGTTTCTGGGGCGTGCTGACTTCCAGGTGAAGATCCGTGGCTTCCGTGTCGAACTCGGTGAGGTGGAGGCGGCGCTGGCCGCGGATCCGCAGGTCGCTCAGGTGGCGGTGGTCGCCCGTGAGGACCGGCCGGGAGACAAGCGGCTGGTGGGATATGTGGTGGGCGTGCCGGGTGCCTGCGTCGACCCGTCTGGGCTGCGTCGGTTCGTCTCGGAGCGGCTGCCGGAGTTTATGGTTCCGGCTGCGGTGATGGTGCTGGAGTCGTTCCCGGTGACGGCGAACGGCAAGCTGGACCGTCGTGCGCTTCCCGCGCCCGAGTACGCCTCCGCGGCCGCCTCGCGGGCTCCGCGCAATCCGCGCGAGGAAGTCCTGTGTGCGGTCTTCGCCGAAGTCCTCGGCCTGGACAAGGTCGGCATCGACGACAGTTTCTTCGACCTGGGCGGCCACTCCCTCCTCGCCACCCGCATCGCCAGCCGCATCCGCACCGAACTAAATGTAGAAATTCCGCTTCGGGCCCTGTTCGAGACGCCGACCGTCGCCCAACTCGCCGACCACATAGGCAAGGCAGACACCGCGCGCATGCCGCTCGTCGTGGCGGAGAGGCCGGCACACGTACCACTCTCGTACGCCCAGCGGCGACTGTGGTTCCTCAGCCGGTTCGAGGGCGAGGACTCCGCGACGTACAACCTGCCCATAGCCCTGCGTCTCACGGGCGCGCTGGACCGTAACGTGCTCGAAGCGGCTCTGTGCGATGTCGTCGAGCGGCACGAGTCCCTGCGCACCGTCTTTCCCGAGGGCCCAGACGGCACTCCGTTCCAGGAGGTGGTGGTCGGCGCGCGGGCCCACATCGCGTTGGACGTGACGGTTGGCCCCCCGGAGGGCCTGGCGGACCTGGTCGCCGAGACCACCGGCCAGGGCTTCGACCTGACCTCCGAATTGCCTCTGCGCGCACGTCTTTTTGCGCTGGACGAGGAGACCCACGTCCTGGTGGTGGTGCTGCACCACATCGCGGGCGACGGCTGGTCCATGGCGCCCCTCGCGCGGGACATTGCGACCGCGTACGAGGCCCGCACCGAGGGCCGTGTCCCGGACTGGGAGCCGTTGCCGGTCCAGTACGCCGACTACACGCTCTGGCAGCAGGCAACGCTGGGTGATGAATCGAACCCGGACAGTGTGCTCAACGCCCAGTTGGCGTACTGGACGTCGGCTCTGACCGACCTCCCCGAGCAGTTGGCCGTCCCCACCGACCGGCCGCGTCCGGTCGTCGCCTCGTACCGGGGCGACACGGTCCCGTTCGAGATCGACGGTGAACTCCACGCGGGACTTGCCGGATTGGCCCGGGAGTCCGGCGCGAGCATGTTCATGGTGCTGCAGGCCGCGCTGGCCACGCTGCTGTCCCGGCTGGGAGCCGGTATGGACATTCCGATCGGCTCGCCGATCGCCGGCCGTACCGACGAAGCCCTCGACGATCTGGTCGGGTTCTTCGTCAACACGCTCGTCCTGCGCACGGATCTCTCCGGTGATCCGACTTTCCGTGAGCTGATCGAGCGCGTACGGGAGACGGACCTGGCTGCTTACGCGCACCAGGATGTGCCCTTCGAGCACCTCGTCGATGCTCTCAACCCGGCCCGCTCCATGTCCCGTCACCCGCTCTTCCAGACGATGCTGGTGCTGCAGAACAACGACCGGGCAGACCTCAGCCTGCCCGGCCTGACCGTGTCGACCGGCACGGATATGGGCGTGGTGGCGCCCGCCGCTCGCTTCGACCTATGCATGTACCTCACAGAGCACGAGGTGGAGCATGCGGGGCTCGTGGGTGAGCTGGAGTTCGCCATGGACCTCTTCGACCGGGCGTCGGTGGAGGAACTGGTGGCGCGCTTCGCGCGCGTGCTGCGTGCCGCCGTGCTCCGGCCCGATCAGGCGCTGAGCGAGTTCGATGTCCTCTCCGAGGCCGAGCGGCACCGGATCGTGGAGGAATGGAACGACACCGGGGTCGACGTGCTCCAGGCCCCGCTGCCGGACCTGTTCGAGCGGCAGGTGCGGCGTATGCCGGACGCCGTCGCGGTGGTGTACGACGACGTCGAGGTGACGTACGGCGAGCTGAACGCCCGGGCGAACCGGCTCGCGCGCCTCCTCGTGGAGCGGGGTGCCGGGCCGGAAGGCCTGGTCGCGCTCGCGTTGCCGCGTTCGATCGAGCAGGTCGTCGCTGTGTACGCGGTGGTCAAGGCGGGCGCCGCATACCTGCCGGTCGACCCGGAGTACCCGGTCGACCGGATCGCGTACATGATCGAGGACGCCCGGCCCGTGTGCGTGCTGACCACCCGGGACACGCTGCCCCTGCTGCCGGACGGCGCGTCCACCGTCGTCATGGACGAGCCCGGCTTCGAGGAATCCCTCGCGGTCAGGCCGGACCGCGACGTGCGGGACGAGGAGCGGCACGCCCGGCTGACGCTGTCGAACCCGGCGTACGTGATCTACACCTCCGGATCCACGGGACGCCCCAAGGGCGTCATGATCCCGCACGACGCGATCGTGAACCGGCTGGCGTGGATGCAGGCCAAACACCCGCAGGGCGCGGGCGACCGGATCCTCCAGAAGACCCCGACCGGCTTCGACGTGTCGGTGTGGGAGTTCTTCTGGGCCTTGCAGGTCGGTGCGACCCTGGTGGTGGCGAAGCCCGGCGGGCACCGGGACCCGGCCTACCTGGTCGAGGTCATCAGGGCGAAGCGGGTGACCACCCTGCAGTTCGTGCCGTCGATGCTTGCCGTCTTCCTGGCGGAGCCCGCCTCGGCCACGTGCTCCTCGCTGCACACCGTCATCCTCGGCGGCGAGGCGCTCTCCCTTGAGCTGGCCGACAAGTTCCGTACGACGCTGACCAAGGCCCGCCTCTACAACCTGTACGGGCCCACCGAGGCCTCCATCGACGTCACCCGCTGGCCGTACCGCTACGAGCCGGGTGCCTCCAGCGTGCCGATCGGTGCTCCCGTGTGGAACACCCGCGCGTACGTCCTCGACGCGAGACTGCGGCCCGTCCCGGCTGGCGTGGCCGGAGAGCTGTACGTGTCCGGTGTACAGCTCGCGCGCGGCTACGTGAACCGGCAGGCGCTCACCGCCGAGCGCTTCGTCGCCAACCCCTACGGCCCGCCTGGCGAGCGCATGTACCGCACGGGCGACCTGGTGCGCTGGCGCGCCGACGGGAACATCGAATTCCTGGGCCGCACCGACTTCCAGGTCAAGATCCGCGGGTTCCGCGTGGAGCTGGGCGAGGTCGAATCGGCCGTGGCCGCACACCCGTTGGTGGAGCAGGCCGTCGTCGCGGTGCACGCCCAGGGCGAGGCCGACGCCCGGCTGGTGGCGTACGCCGTCCCCGTCGCGGGCGCGGGCGGCGTGGAGGGCGTGGACCAGGGCGCGGTGCGGAAGTTCGTCGGCGAAAGACTGCCGGAGTTCATGGTCCCGGCGGTGGTGGTCGTGCTGGAAGCGCTGCCGGTGACGGTGAACGGCAAGCTGGACCGCAAGGCCCTGCCCGTGCCCGACTTCTCGTCGGTCGTGTCGGGCACTGCGCCCCGCGACGCCCGGGAGCAGGTGCTGTGCGACATGTTCGCCGAGGCCCTCGGGCTGGAGCGGGTGGGCATCGAGGACAGCTTCTTCGACCTGGGAGGGCACTCACTGCTGGTCACCCGCCTGGTCAACCGCATCCGTACGGAAATGGGAGTGGAGCTGCCCCTGCGCGCCCTCTTCGAGGCTCCGAACGTGGCCCTGCTTGCCGAGCGCATCGGCGGCGCGGAGGCCTCGCGGCCCGCGCCGGAGCCGGCACGGCGGCCTGCCGAGATACCCCTGTCGTTCGCGCAGCAGCGCCTGTGGTTCCTCAACCGTCTGGAGGGCGACTCCGGAGCGGCGTACAACATGCCGATCGCCCTGCGCCTCACCGGAGCACTGGATCAGCAAGCGCTGGCGGCCGCTCTCGGCGACGTCGTGGCGCGCCACGAGAGCCTGCGGACCGTGTTCCCGGAGGGTGCCGACGGCACGTCGTTCCAGCAGGTGGCCGACGCCACCGGTCCTGTGCCGCTGCCGGTCGAGCACGTACGGGAGGAGGAACTGGCGGCGGCCGTCGCGGCCCGGGCGGCGCGTGGTTTCGACCTCACGCGCGAACTGCCGTTGAGGGCTTGCCTGTTCGCCGTGAACGAGAACGTCCACGTCCTCGTGGTGGTCCTGCACCACATCGCGGGTGACGGCTGGTCGATGGCACCGCTCGCGCGGGACGTCGCGACAGCGTACGAAGCACGGATCACCGGTGGTTCTCCGGCGTGGGATTCGCTGCCCGTCCAGTACGCGGACTACTCGCTGTGGCAGCGGGAGCTGCTGGGCGAGGAATCCGACCCACAGAGCCTGATGGCAAGTCAGGTCGCCTTCTGGCGGCAGACGTTGGCGGGAGCGCCGGAGCAGCTGGAACTCCCGACGGACCGCCCCAGGCCCGCCGTCGCCTCGTACTGGGGTGACAGCGTTCCGGTGGAGATCGACGAGGAGCTGCACGCAGGTCTCACGGAACTGGCACGGGAGATGGGTGCGAGCCTCTTCATGGTGGTCCGCTCCGCGTTGGCCGTGCTGCTGTCGCGGCTGGGTGCGGGTACGGACATCCCGATTGGTTCGCCGATCGCGGGTCGTACGGACGAGGCACTGGACGATCTGGTCGGGTTCTTCGTGAACACGCTGGTGCTGCGCACAGACGTGTCGGGTGATCCGACGTTCCCCGAGCTGGTGGAGCGTGCGCGCGTGGCGGACCTGGCGGCGTACGCCCACCAGGACGTGCCGTTCGAGCATCTGGTGGAGGTGCTGAACCCGGCGCGGTCCATGTCCCGCCACCCGCTGTTCCAGGTCATGCTCGCCTTCCAGAACACCACCCCGCCCGTCCTGAGCCTCGCCGGCCTCGATATCGCGGTCGAGCAGGCACCCTCGGGCGCCGTGAAGTTCGACCTCTCCCTCAGCCTCGACGAGACCTTCGCCCCCACCCCCGCCACTGGGGCGTCCATGGCCGGACATCACCCCGGGGGGATCACCGGCACGTGGAGTTACGCCGCCGACCTCTTCGACCGCGAGACAGTCGAGGAGATGGCGAGCCGGTTCGTCCGTCTGCTGCGCGCACTGGTCGCCGACCCGGACCGGCCCGTGACACAGGCGGAGATCCTCGCCCCGCAGGAGCGCCGGCGCCTGCTGGGTGAGTGGAGCTCGGCGAGCGGGGAGGCGACCGCGCCCGCGCTGACGTTCCCCGCGATGTTCGAAGCGCAGGCGGCCCGTACGCCAGACGCGCCGGCGGTGGACGGCGGCGGCGAGGTCCTCACGTACACGGAACTCAATGCCCGGGCCAACCGGCTCGCGCGACGCCTGATCGGGCTCGGTGCGGGACCGGAGCGCGTGGTGGCGGTGGCCATGCCGAGATCAGCCGACGGAATCGTCACCCTGATCGCGGTCATGAAGTCGGGCGCCGCCTACCTTCCGCTGGACGTGGACTACCCGGCGCAGCGCATCGCCTACATGGTCGAGGACGCGGCCGCGGTCTGTGCCGTCACGCTCGCCGACAGCGACGTCGCGCTGCCGCCGGGACTGCCTGTCGTCACGGTGGATGCTGGCGCGCGGGACGCGGCCACGGATGTCGACCACGCCCATGACCTGCGGGAAGAGGAGCTGTCAACGCCGCTGCTCGCCTTGCACCGGGCCTACGTCATGTACACCTCCGGCTCCACGGGCCGCCCCAAGGGTGTGATGATCGAACACCGCGCACTGGCTGCCTATCTGTGCTGGGCGGCGGTCAACCATCCAGGCGCGCAAGAGATCACCGCTCTGCACTCGCCGATCACCTTCGACATGGCGATCACGTCGATGTACACGCCGCTGGTCGTCGGCGGATGCGTACGCATCGTGGACATATTCCATCAGGATGCCCCCGGTGAGAGCGCGCCCACGGCGGCATCGGCGCACACAGGGCCCACGCTCATGAAGGTGACTCCCAGCCACCTCCTGCTCCTCAACGATCTCCCCGACGATCAGTCGCCGTCGGCCGAGCTCGTCGTCGGGGGCGAGGCGCTGGCCGGAACGGACCTGGCCCTATGGCGTCGGCGCCACCCGAAGGCAACGGTCTTCAACGCCTACGGCCCCACCGAGACCACCGTCAACTGCACCGAGTACCGGATCACTTCAGGTGCCGACCTCCCGGACGGCCCCGTGCCGATCGGCCGGCCACAGGGGACCTCACGCGTCTACGTGCTGGACGCCCGGCTCCAGCCAGTGCCTGTCGGCGTGGCTGGCGAACTGTACGTGACGGGTGCGCAGTTGGCCCGCGGCTATCTGAACCGGCCCGGGCTGACCGCTGAGCGGTTCGTGGCTGATCCGTTCGGTGCTGCGGGCGAGCGAATGTACCGCACAGGCGATCTGGCGCGCTGGCGTGCGGACGGGAACCTGGAGTACGCAGGGCGTGCGGATCACCAGGTCAAGCTGCGCGGCTTCCGTATTGAGCTCGGCGAGATCGAGGCGGCACTGGCGGCTCACCCGCAGGTCGCCCAGGTGGCCGTGATCGCGCGTGAGGACCGGCCCGGTGACAAGCGCCTGGTCGCCTACGTCGTGCTGGCGCCCGGACACGCCCTTGACGGCGCGGAACTGCGCGCGTCGCTGGGGAAGCGTCTGCCGGAATTCATGGTGCCGTCGGCGCTGGTCGTCCTGGACGAACTGCCGTTGACGGTGAACGGGAAGCTGGACCGGCGTGCCCTGCCCGCACCCGAGTACGACCCCACGACCGCATTCCGGGCGCCGCGCACGGCACGCGAAGAAGCGCTGTGCGTGGTGTTCGGCGAGGTCTTGGGGCTGAAGTCGGTCGGGATCGACGACAGCTTCTTCGATCTGGGCGGGCATTCCCTCCTCGCCACCCGGGTGGTGAGCCGGATTCGCACGGCTCTCGGTGTGGAGGTGCCGCTGCAGGCCCTGTTCGAGGCACCCACCGTCGCTCATCTCGCCGAGCGTATTGGCCGGGCGGACACCGCTCGAACGGCCCTGTCGGCGGTTGAGCGGCCGGCGGAGATTCCTCTGTCGTTCGCCCAGCGGCGCATGTGGTTCCTCAACCGTCTGGAAGGCACGGGCGCCTCCACGTACAACATGCCGGTTGTGCTCCGCCTGGATGGCGTGCTCGATCACGGGGCGCTCACAGCGGCGTTGCAGGACGTGCTGGAGCGGCATGAGTCGTTGCGGACGGTCTTCCCTGAGGGCGCCGATGGCATTCCCTCCCAGACGATCCGTGCTGCCGGAGCCGATCTCATCGATGTGAAGGCAGAGCTGGCGACCGAGGAGCTGCTGGCCGGTCTGGTGGCCGAGGTCACCGGGCGGGGCTTTGATCTGACCCGTGAGCTGCCCCTGCGCGTGGCCCTCTTCGCGCTGTCTGAGGACAGCCATGTCCTCGTCATGGTCCTGCACCACATTGCGGGTGACGGCTGGTCGATGACGCCCCTCGCGCAGGACGTGGGGGCCGCGTACGAGGCGAGGGTGGAAGGCCGGGAAGCGGCCTGGGAACCACTGCCGGTGCAGTATGCGGACTATGCGCTGTGGCAGCGGCAGTTGCTGGGTGAGGAGTCCGATCCGGGCAGTGTGCTGAACCGACAGGTGGCGTTCTGGTCCGAGGCGCTGTCCGGCGTGCCGGAGCAGTTGGAGCTGCCGGCGGACCGTCCGCGGCCCGCGGTGGCCTCGTACCAGGGCGATCGCGTTGCCTTCGAGGTAAATGCGGAAATGCACGCGGGGCTCGGCGCTCTGGCCCGGGAGTCGGGCGCGAGCGTGTTCATGGTGCTTCAGGCTGCGTTTGCGGCGTTGTTGTCGCGTTTGGGTGCGGGTACGGACATCCCGATCGGTTCGCCGATCGCGGGTCGTACGGATGAGGCGTTGGATGATCTGGTCGGGTTCTTTGTGAACACGCTGGTGCTGCGCACGGATGTGTCCGGGGACCCGACGTTCCGTGAGCTGGTGGCACGTGTGCGGGAGGCGGACCTGGCGGCTTACGCCAATCAGGATGTGCCGTTCGAGTACCTGGTGGAGGTGCTGAACCCGGCGCGTTCGATGTCCCGGCACCCGCTCTTCCAGGTCATGCTCGCCTTCCAGAACAACGCCCAAGCTGAGCTCCAGCTCCCAGGCGTCACGCTCACGGCTGAAGTGGCCGAGGCGGACACGGCAAAGTTCGATCTGCTGCTGCGAGTCGCCGAGCGGGAGTCGGCTGTTGGGGGCATGGACTGTCATTTGGAGTTTGCGACTGACTTGTTCGACCGTTCCTCGGCGGTGTGTCTGGTGGAGCGGTTCGTTCGTCTGCTGGCTGGGGTCGTGACATCGCCGGATGTGCGGGTGGGGTCGGTTGAGGTGCTGTCGGTGGGTGAGCGTGGGGAGTTGGTTTCGGGGTTCAATGACACGGCGGTGGAGGTGCCGTGGGTGTCGTTGCCTGAGTTGTTCGCTGGGCGGGTTGCGGAGTGTCCGGGTGCGTTGGCTGTGGTGTTCGAGGGTGTGCGGCTGACGTATGCGGAGTTGGATGCGGCGTCGGATCGGTTGGCGCGTGTGTTGCGTGGGGCGGGTGCGGGGCCGGAGGCGACGGTGGCGTTGATGTTGCCGCGTTCGCAGTGGTTGCCGGTGGCGTTGCTGGCCGTGGTGAAGACGGGCGCTGCCTACCTGCCGGTGGATCCGGAGTATCCGGCGGACCGGATCGCGTACATGTTCGCGGACGCTGATCCGGTGTGTGTGATCACGGCCACTGAGACTGCTGACAGCATTCCCGCCGACGTGTCTGCTGTGAGGTTCGTTGTTGACGAGCCTGGTTTTGAGCGGGTTCTGGCCGGGGTTCCTTCGGGTCCGGTCGAGGTGGTGGGTCTGCGGCCTGAGCATCCGGTGTATGTGATCTATACGTCGGGTTCGACGGGGCGTCCGAAGGGTGTGGTGTTTCCGGCTGGTGCGTTGGCGAATTTGTTGGTGTGGCATGCGGGTGTGATGCCGGCTGGGGTGGGTGTGCGGACGGGTCAGTTCGCGGCGTTGAGTTTTGATGCGGCGGCGCAGGAGATGTTTTCGGCGTTGTGGCAGGGCAAGACGTTGGTGGTGCCGCGGGATGAGGTGCGGCGTAATCCGGTGGAGTTGGTGCGCTGGTTCGAGGCGCATCGGGTGAGTGAGCTGTTTGCTCCGATGCCGATGGTTGAGGCGGTTGCGGAGGCGGCTGCTGAGCTGGGTGTGTCGTTGTCTGGGTTGCGGGATGTGGCGCAGGCGGGTGAGGCGCTGGCGGTGCATGAGCGGGTGCGGGAGTTCTTCGCTTCGGTGCCGGGTCGGCGGTTGCACAACTATTACGGGCCGACCGAGTCGCACGTGATCACGGCACTGACTCTTGAAGGTGGGCCGGAGTCGTGGCCGGTGTTTCCGTCGATCGGTGCGCCGGTGGCCAACAGCCAGGTGTATGTCCTGGACGGCAACCTCCAGCCCGTGCCGGTGGGCGTGGCCGGCGAGCTCTACCTGGCGGGTGTGCAGCTGGCGCGTGGTTATCTGAACTGTCCGGGGTTGACGGCGGAGCGTTTCGTCGCCAACCCGTACGGGGCTGCGGGTGA
Organism: Streptomyces sp. YIM S03343; assembly: GCF_054729195.1. Lineage (NCBI taxonomy): Bacteria > Bacillati > Actinomycetota > Actinomycetes > Kitasatosporales > Streptomycetaceae > Streptomyces > Streptomyces sp. YIM S03343. Next base: position 1,102,194 of record NZ_JBPUKX010000001.1, on the reverse strand, counting down.
GCGGATGTATCGCACGGGTGATCTGGCTCGCTGGACCTCTGATGGGACGGTGGAGTTTCTGGGGCGTGCTGACTTCCAGGTGAAGATCCGTGGCTTCCGTGTCGAACTCGGTGAGGTGGAGGCGGCGCTGGCCGCGGATCCGCAGGTCGCTCAGGTGGCGGTGGTCGCCCGTGAGGACCGGCCGGGAGACAAGCGGCTGGTGGGATATGTGGTGGGCGTGCCGGGTGCCTGCGTCGACCCGTCTGGGCTGCGTCGGTTCGTCTCGGAGCGGCTGCCGGAGTTTATGGTTCCGGCTGCGGTGATGGTGCTGGAGTCGTTCCCGGTGACGGCGAACGGCAAGCTGGACCGTCGTGCGCTTCCCGCGCCCGAGTACGCCTCCGCGGCCGCCTCGCGGGCTCCGCGCAATCCGCGCGAGGAAGTCCTGTGTGCGGTCTTCGCCGAAGTCCTCGGCCTGGACAAGGTCGGCATCGACGACAGTTTCTTCGACCTGGGCGGCCACTCCCTCCTCGCCACCCGCATCGCCAGCCGCATCCGCACCGAACTAAATGTAGAAATTCCGCTTCGGGCCCTGTTCGAAGCTCCCGATGTTGCCAGCCTCAGTGAACGGTTGAGGGCAGCGGAGAAGTCCCGCCGGCCCGCTCTGCGGCGGATGCCGCGCCCCCAGGAGAAGCGATGATTCCTCTTTCCTTTTCGCAGCGTCGCCTCTGGTTCCTCAACCGCTTTGAGGGAGCAAGCGTTTCGACGTACAACCTCCCCATCGCACTCCGTCTGAGCGGTGAACTCGACCGCGAGGCGCTGGCCGCTGCTCTGCGCGACGTAGTAGAGCGGCACGAGAGCCTGCGCACCGTCTTCCCTGAGGGAGAGGACGGCACGCCGTTCCAGAGGATCCTCGACACGGAGCGTGCATGGACGGGGCTGGACATGATCTCCACGTCCGAGGGCGAGTTGGACGAACTCATCGTCTCCTTCCGGCAGGTCGGGTTCGACGTGACCGTCGACGTTCCGATCCGCGCCCGCCTGTTCTCCCTGAGCAGTGACTCGCACGTCCTGGTGGTGGTGCTGCACCACATCGCGGGTGACGGCTGGTCGATGGCGCCGCTGGCGCGGGACGTCGCGGGCGCATACGAGGCACGGGCTGAGGGCCGTATCCCGGACTGGGAACCGCTGCCAGTCCAGTACGCCGACTACGCAATGTGGCAACTGGAACTGCTGGGGGAGGAGTCCGACCCGGAAAGTGTGCTGAGCCGCCAGGTCGCCTACTGGAGCGAGGCGCTCGCGGGCCTACCGGAGCAGCTCGAACTGCCGACGGACCGGGCGCGGCCTGCCACGGCCTCGTACGCCGGTGACCGTGTGCCCGTGGAGATCGACGCCGAACTGCATGCCGGTCTCGCCGCGTTGGCGCGCGAATCAGGCACGAGCATGTTCATGGTCGTCCAGGCGGCTTTCGCCGCGCTGTTGTCGCGCTTGGGCGGGGGCACGGACATCCCGATCGGCGCGCCCATCGCGGGCCGCACGGACGAGGCGCTGGACGATCTGGTCGGGTTCTTCGTCAACACCCTCGTTCTGCGCACGGACCTTTCCGGCAACCCCACCTTCCGCGGACTCCTCGCACAGGTGCGCACCTCCGTCCTCTCCGCGCACGAGCACCAAGAGGTCCCGTTCGAGCACCTGGTGGAGGTTCTGAACCCGGCGCGTTCCATGTCCCGCCACCCGCTCTTCCAGGTCGCGCTCGCCTTCCAGAACAACGCGCAGGCGGAACTCCGGCTTAAGGGGCTCACCCTGAGCCTCGTGGACTTCGCCGCGGACACTGCCAAGTTCGACCTGTCCCTCGGCATTTCGGAGCAGTTCACCGAGCAGGGCACGCCGGCCGGTCTGACGGGTGTCTTCGAGTTTGCGACGGATTTGTTTGATCGTTCGACGGTCGAGTTGTTTGTCGTGTATTTGCGTCGTTTGCTGGTGGGTGTGGTTGCTGATCCTGATGTGTTGGTGGGGTCGGTGGACATCCTTGCGGTGGGGGAGCGGCGGGATCTTTTGTCGGGGTGGCAGGGGGTGGGGTCTGATGTGGTGGTGGCTCCGTTGCCTGTGTTGTTTGAGCGGCAGGTTGCCCGTACTCCGGATGCTGTGGCGGTGGTGTCTGGTGATGGGGTTGTTTCGTATGCGGAGTTGAATGCTCGGGCGAATCGTTTGGCGCGGTTGTTGGTGGGTTGTGGTGTGGGTCCGGAGTCGGTTGTGGCGTTGGTGTTGCCGCGGTCGGTGGATTTGTTGGTGGCGATGCTGGGGGTGTTGAAGGCTGGTGGTGCGTATGTGCCGGTCGATCCGCAGTATCCGGTGGAGCGTGTGCAGTTCATGCTTCAGGACGCCGATCCGATTGCGGTCGTGGTCGCGGATGATTCCGGCATCGAGATTCCAGAGGGTGTCGCTCGGGTTTTGGTCCGCGATTCCGAGACGGGATTCGCTTCCGGTGATCTCTCTGATGGTGAGCGGTTGTCGGTGTTGGGTGTGGAGGGTGCGGCGTATGTGATTTATACGTCGGGTTCGACGGGTCGGCCGAAGGGTGTGGTGGTTTCGCATCGGGGTGTGCCGAATCTGGCGGCGGATCATATTGCTCGTCTGGGTGTGACGGGTGGGAGTCGTCTGTTGCAGTTTGCGTCGCCGAGTTTTGATGCGGCGGTGGCGGACATCTGGCCGGCGTGGTTGGCGGGTGCGGCGTTGGTGGTGGCGTCGGCTGAGGAGTTGGTGCCGGGTCGGGCGTTGGCGGATCTGATCGTTCGGTCGGGGGTGACGCATGCGACGTTGCCGCCGGCGGTGTTGCCGGTGCTGGAGGCTGAGGGTGGTCTGCCGGAGTCGGTGACGTTGATCGTGGCGGGTGAGGCGTGTCCGCCGGATGTCGTGGCGCGCTGGGCCCGGGGCCGGCGGATGCTGAATGTGTATGGTCCGACGGAGGCGACGGTTGCCTCGACGGCGAGTGATCCGTTGGTGGGGGGTGTGGTGGCGGTGCCGCCGATCGGGCGGCCGTTGTGGAACACCCGCGCCTACGTCCTGGACCGGAACCTTCAGCCCGTCCCGGCCGGTGTGACGGGAGAGCTCTATCTCGCGGGCGTGCAGCTTGCTCGCGGCTACCTCAACCGCCCCGGCCTGACCGCGGAGCGGTTCGTCGCCGACCCGCACGGGATGCCGGGTGAGCGGATGTACCGCACGGGGGATGTGGCGCGTTGGCGTGCGGACGGCAATCTGGAGTACGTCGGGCGCGCGGATGACCAGGTGAAACTGCGTGGCTTCCGCATCGAGCTGGGCGAGATCGAGGCGGTCCTGACCGGCCACCCGCAGGTCGCTCAGGCCGCGGTGCTTGTGCGGGAGGACCGGCCCGGCGACAAGCGCCTGATCGCCTACATCGTCCCGTCGAACGGCGCCGAACAGCCGGACCCGGCCGCACTGCGCCGCTACGCCGGTGAGGGCCTGCCGGAGTTCATGGTCCCGTCCGCGGTGATGGTCCTGGACGCGTTCCCCCTCACCCTCAACCGCAAGATCGACCGCCGCGCCCTGCCCACACCCGACTACGGTTCCACTGCCGAGACCCGCGCGCCCCGCAACGCCCACGAAGAGGCCCTGTGCGCGATCTTCGGTGAGGTTCTTGGCCTGGAACGGGTAGGGATCGACGACAGTTTCTTCGATCTGGGCGGCCACTCCCTGCTCGCCACCCGAGTCGTCAGCCGCATCCGCACCACCCTCGGCGTCGAGGTCCCCCTGCGGGCCCTGTTCGAGGCACCCACCGTCGCCCAACTCACCGAGCAGATAGGCGGGGCTGAGGGTGCGCGGACCGCGCTGGTCGCCGGAGAACGGCCGGCGGAGGTCCCGTTGTCGTTCGCTCAGCGACGTCTCTGGTTCCTCAACCGCCTCGAAGGCGCAGAGGCAGCGACGTACAACATGCCGGTCATCCTGCGCCTGACCGGCAACCTCGACCAGGCTGCCCTCCGGGCCGCCTTCCATGACGTGGTCGTACGTCACGAGAGTCTCCGCACCGTCTTCCCGGAGAACTCCGCCGGAGAGCCCTACCAGCGCATCCTCCACACGGATGACGTGAGGCTTCTGCTGCCGACGCGGCAGGTGTCGGAGCGTGAAGTCGACGACGCAGTAGCGGACTTCACAAATCGAGGTTTCGACCTTTCGGCCGAAGTGCCCATGCGTGCCTGCCTGCTGGCGCTGGGCGAGGCGTCGCACGTCCTGGTGGTGGTGCTGCACCACATCGCGGGCGACGGCTGGTCGATGGTGCCGCTGGCAGGCGATGTCGCGGCGGCGTACGAGGCCCGGGTGGCGGGCCGCGTCCCGGATTGGGCGCCGCTCCCCGTCCAGTACGGCGACTTCAGCCTCTGGCAGCGCGACCTGCTGGGCAGCGAAGACGATCCCGACAGCCTGGCTTCGCGCCAGCTCGCCCACTGGGCCGCAGCTCTGGACGGCGTACCCGACGAACTGGAGCTGCCGACGGACCGGCCGCGCCCTGCCGTGGCGTCTCATCGCGGCGACGCGGTGCCGTTCGTGGTCGATGCGCAGACCCACGACTGCCTCGCCGAGCTCTCGCGGGAATCGGGTGCGAGCGTGTTCATGGTGGTCCAGGCCGCCTTCGCCTCCCTCCTGTCGCGGTTGGGTGCCGGTACGGACGTTCCCATCGGCTCGCCGATCGCCGGTCGTACCGACGAAGCGCTGGACGATCTGGTCGGGTTCTTCGTCAACACGCTCGTCCTGCGCACGGATCTCTCCGGTGATCCGACTTTCCGTGAGCTGATCGAGCGCGTACGAGCGACGGACCTGGCGGCATACGCCCACCAGGACGTGCCCTTCGAGCAGCTTGTGGAGGTGCTGAATCCGACGCGCTCCATGTCACGGCACCCCCTCTTCCAGGTGATGCTCGCCCTCCAGAACAACGACGAGGCCGACCTGCGCCTGCCCGGCCTCACCGTGTCGACCGGAGCCGATGAGGCGGCCCGCGTCTCGGCCGCCCGTTTCGACCTCACCGTCAACGTCGGCGAGCGCCACACTGAGAGCGGCGAGGCGGCCGGGCTGGCCGGTGTCTTCGAGTACGCGACCGACCTGTTCGACCGCACCACCGTCGAACGCATGGCCGAGCGTTTCGGTCTTCTCCTCGCGCACGCCGTACGGAATCCGGACGCACGCCTGGCGGAGCTGGAACTCCTCCCAGAGCAGGAGCGCCACCAGCTCCTCGTCGATTGGCAGGGTCCGGCCCGATCCGAGCGCGACGCATCGGCGATCACCAGAGGGTTGGCCACTCTCCCGGCGATGTTTGCCGCCGCCGCGGCCCGTACGCCCGAGGCGGTCTCCGTCGAGTGCGGCGAAATCCAGTGGACGTTCGCTGAACTCGACGCCCGCTCACGGGACTTGGCTGAATGCCTGACCGCGCTCGGTGTCGCCGCGGAGACCCCGGTCGCCGTGCTCATGGAGCGTTCGGCGGACCTCATCGCGGCTCTGCTCGCCGTGCTCCGGGCCGGCGGCACGTACGTACCGCTCCACACGGGCTACCCAGTCGCACGCATGCGAGCGGTCCTGGATGAGGCCGACGCGCCGGTCCTGCTGACCGATGCGGCGTTCGCCGGGCACGCCCTGGCCGCCGCGCAGCGGGACAAGGGCGTCGCGGTCCTCGTCGTCGATGACGTCGCCCCCATACCTGAGGCCACCACCGCCACCGATGCGGCAGCGGACGAGGCGGACGTGCTTCCGGACGCCCTGGCGTACGTGATGTACACGTCCGGGTCCACGGGTGTGCCCAAGGGCGTGGCCGTCTCGCACCGCAACGTCATGGACCTCGCCGTGGACTCGGGCTGGAACGTGGGCCCGGGGGACAGCGTGCTGATGCACGCCCCGCACGCCTTCGACATCTCCGTGTACGAGATCTGGATCCCGCTGCTGAACGGCGCCCGCGTCGTGGTGGCACCCGAAGGAGCCCTGGAAGTCGCGGATTTGGACCACCTGGTGCGGTCGCACGAGGTGTCGCACCTCCACCTCACGGCGGGCCTCTTCCGCGTCATGGCCGAAGACCTGGTCACGGCCTTCTCCCGTACGCGGGAGGTCCTCACCGGCGGCGACGTGATCTCGCCGGACGCGATGCGCCACGTGCTCACCCACTGCCCCGACACGACCCTGCGCACGCTGTACGGTCCGACCGAGACGACCTTGTGCGTGACGGGCACGGTGTGGCGGGCCGCCGACGACATCACCAGCCCGGTGCCGCTGGGGCGGCCGCTGGAGCAGACGCGCGCGTACGTCCTGGACCGCTCCCTGCGACCGGTGCCCGCCGGAGTCGCGGGTGAGCTGTACCTCGCGGGCGCCGGACTGGCCCGCGGCTACCTGAACCGCCCTGGCCTTACCGCCGAGCGCTTCGTCGCCGACCCGTTCGGGGCACCGGGGGAGCGGATGTACCGCACCGGTGACCTGGCCCGCTGGCGGGCCTCCGGCATTCTGGAGTTCCTGGGCCGGACCGACGAGCAGGTCAAGATCCGTGGCTACCGCGTCGAGTTGGGCGAGGTGGAGTCGGCCCTGTCGGCGCATCCGCAGATCGCGCAGGCGGCGGTGATCGCCCGTGAGGACCGGCCGGGGGGTAAGCGCCTTGTCGCGTACGTCGTACCGACGGCAGATGGTGCTGAACAGCCGGATCCGGCCGAGCTGCGGCAGTACGTCGCGGAGGGCCTGCCCGAGTTCATGGTCCCGTCGGCCGTGGTCGTCCTCGGAGCCCTTCCGCTGACTCCCAACGGCAAGCTCGACCGCCGCGCCCTGCCCGCGCCGGCGTACGAGACGGCGGCGACCTCTCGCGCGCCGCGCAGTGCCCATGAAGAGGTGCTCTGCGCGGTCTTCGGCGAAGTCCTCGGCCTGGAGCGGATCGGGATCGACGACAGTTTCTTCGACCTGGGCGGGCACTCCCTGCTGGCCACCCGCGTGGTGAGTCGCGTCCGTACCGCTCTCGGAGTGGAACTGCCTCTGCGCGCCCTGTTCGAGGCACCTACCGTGGCGCAATTGGCTGCGAACATGGGCGAGGCGGGCACGGCTCGAACGGCGCTTGTGGCGGTGGAGCGGCCGGCGGTGGTGCCGTTGTCGTTCGCGCAGCGTCGGATGTGGTTCCTGAACCGGTTCGAGGGCGCGTCGGCGTCGCTGTACAACATGCCGGTCGTGCTGCGGTTGGAGGGTGTGCTGGATCGTGCGGCGCTGGTCGCGGCGCTGGGGGATGTCGTCGGGCGGCATGAGTCGCTGCGGACGGTGTTCCCGGAGGGGGCGGACGGTGTTCCGTTCCAGGAGATTCGTCCGGCTGGTGCTGGTCTGGTGAACGTGCAAATGGAGTCGGCGACGGAGGAGTCGCTGGCCGACCTCGTGGCCGCGTTCACCGGGCGCGGTTTTGACCTGACCTGTGAAATGCCCCTGCGAGTGGGTCTTTTCGAGGTCGGCGGAGCGAGTCATGTACTCGTGGTGGTGCTGCACCACATCGCGGGCGACGGCTGGTCCATGGCGCCGCTGGCGCGGGATGTCGCGGCTGCGTACGCGGCACGCACCGAGGGCCGTGCTCCGGACTGGGCTCCGCTGCCGGTGCAGTACGCCGATTACACGTTGTGGCAGCGGGAGCTGTTGGGCGACGAGTCCGACCCGGAAAGCCTGCTGAGCCGTCAGGTCACCTACTGGACACGGACGCTCGCCGGTGTCCCGGAGCAGTTGGAGCTGCCGACGGACCGTCCAAGGCCCGCGGTGGCCACATTCGGTGGTGACAGCGTCCCCGTGGAGCTCGGCCCGGAGCTCCACGCGTCCCTGGTCCTGCTCGCCCGAGAGTCGGGCGCGAGCGTCTTCATGGTGCTCCAGGCCGCCTTCGCCACTCTCCTCTCGCGGCTGAGTGCGGGCACGGACATTCCGATTGGTTCGCCGATTGCGGGTCGTACGGATGAGGCGTTGGATGATCTGGTCGGGTTCTTTGTGAACACGCTGGTGCTGCGCACGGATGTGTCCGGGGACCCGACGTTCCGTGAGCTGGTGGAGCGTGTGCGGGAGACGGACCTGGCGGCATACGCCCACCAGGACGTGCCCTTCGAACACCTGGTGGAAGTGCTGAACCCGGCGCGATCGATGTCCCGCCACCCGCTCTTCCAGGTCATGTTCGCCCTCCAGAACAACACACGGGCCGAGCTGCGGCTGTCTTCACTGGAGATGATCGGGCAGGCGTCCAGGAGCACCAGCTCCAAGTTCGACCTCTTCCTCAACATGAGCGAGCACCGGAACAGCGATGGTGCCCCCGTGGGACTGGCCGGCGTGCTGGAGTTCGCGGCCGACCTCTTCGACCGTTCCTCGGCCGTGCGTCTGGTGGAGCAGTTCGTCCGCTTGCTGGTTGAGGTCGTGGCGTCCCCGGACGTGCGGGTGGGCTTCACGCGGGTGCTGTCGGCGGGTGAGCGTGCGGAGCTGCTCTCGGCCTTCAACGACACGGCGGTGGACGTGCCGTGGGTGTCGCTCCCCGAACTGTTCGCGCGGCGCGTCGCGCAGTCTCCGGATGCGTTGGCCGTCGTATTCGAGGACGTGCGGCTGACGTACGCGGAGCTGGACGCCGCATCGACCCGACTGGCGCACGTTCTGCGTGGTGCGGGTGCGCAGCCGGCGAAGACGGTGGCCCTGATGCTGCCGCGCTCCCAGTGGCTGCCGGTGGCGCTGCTGGCCGTGGTCAAGACCGGTGCCGCCTACCTGCCGGTGGATCCGGATTACCCGGCGGACCGGATCGCGTACATGTTCAAGGACGCCGACCCGGTATGCGTGATCACGGCAACCGACACGGTGGACAACATCCCCGCCGACGTGTCCCCCGAGGCGATTGTCGTCGACGCACCTGGCTTCGCCCAGACCCTGGCCGAGGCACCTTCCGGTCCGGTCGAGGTCCAGGAGCTGCGGCCCGAGCACCCTGTCTACGTGATCTACACCTCCGGCTCCACAGGGCGCCCGAAGGGCGTCGTCTTCCCTGTCGGCGCCATGGTCAATCTGCTGGCCTGGCACGAGCGGACTCGTCCCGAGGGTGTCGGGGTGGTCACCGCCAACTTCACGTCGATCAGCTTCGACGTGGCGGCGCAGGAGCTCTTCACCACACTGTGGTCCGGACGCACCCTCGCCGTTCCCCGCGACGAAGTACGCCGCCACCCCGGCGACTTCGCGCGCTGGCTGGACCAGCACCGGGTGAACGAGCTGTTCGCCCCCAACCTGATGGTCGAGGCCCTTGCCGGGGCTGCTGCCGAGCTCGGGCTCTCGCTGCCCGAGTTGCGTGACGTGGCGCAGGCGGGCGAGGCCCTGACCCTGCACGACCGGGTGCGGGAGTTCTTCGCGGCGGTGCCGGACGGGCGTAGGCTGCACAACCACTACGGGCCCACCGAGTCGCACGTCGTCACGACGCTGGCCCTGCAGGGTGAGCCTCGTGACTGGCCGGTGTCCCCGTCGATCGGTGCGCCGGTCGACAACAGCCAGGTCTACGTCCTCGACGCTAGCCTCCAGCCCGTCCCCGTGGGCGTGGCCGGCGAGCTCTATCTCGCGGGCGCCCAGCTGGCGCGCGGCTACCTCAACCGCCCGGGCCTTACCGCCGAGCGCTTCGTCGCCGACCCGTTCGGCACCCCCGGTGAGCGCATGTACCGCACCGGTGACCTGGCCTGCTGGCGGGCGGACGGCACGCTGGAGTTCCTGGGGCGCGCCGACTTCCAGGTCAAGATCCGCGGCTACCGGATTGAGCCGGCCGAGGTGGAGTCGGCGCTGGCCGCGCACCCGCAGGTCGCCCAGGTGGCGGTCCTCGCGCGTGAGGACCGGCCGGGGGACAAGCGCCTGGTCGCCTACGTCGTACCGGTGAACGGCGCCGAACAGCCGGATTCGGCCGCGCTTCGGCGGTACGTCGGTGAGGGCCTCCCCGAGTTCATGGTCCCGTCTGCCGTGGTGGTCCTGGACCACCTTCCGCTGACGGTCAACCGCAAGCTCGACCGCCGGGCCCTGCCCGCCCCCGAGTACGCCTCGGAGGCCGCCTCACGTGGGCCGCGCACCGCGCACGAGGAAGTGCTGTGCGCGGTGTTCGGCGAGGTTCTCGGCCTGGAGCGGGTCGGCATCGACGACGGGTTCTTCGATCTGGGTGGGCACTCGCTGCTCGCCACCCGCGTCGTCAGCCGCATCCGTACCGTCCTCGGCGTCGAGCTTCCGCTGCGGGCCCTGTTCGAGTCGCCCACCGTCGCCCAGCTCGCCCGGCACATCGGGCGGGCCGATACGGCGCGGTTGACGCTCGCCCCGATGGAGCGGCCCAAGCGGCCGCCGCTGGCGTTCGCCCAGCGCCGCATGTGGTTCCTCAACCGGTTCGAGGGGGCGAGCGCGTCCACGTACAACCTGCCCATTGCCCTGCGGCTGACCGGTGAACTGGACCGCACCGCCCTGGAGACAGCACTCCAGAACGTCGTCGAGCGGCACGAGTCGCTGCGCACGGTCTTCCCCGAGGGCCCCGACGGTGTTCCGTACCAGAGGATCCTGCCGGCGGAGGACGCGCGTATCGGGCTCCCCGCGGTCGAGGTGCGGTCGGCGCTGGAATTGGAGGAGCGGCTCGCCGAGGAGGCGTCCCGCGGCTTCGACCTGATGAGTGAACTGCCGGTGCGGACCTCCTTGTTCGCCGCCGAGGACGGGACGCATGCCCTTCTCGTGGTGTTGCACCACATCGCGGGTGACGGCTGGTCGATGGCGCCGCTGGCGCGGGACATCACGACGGCGTACGCGGCACGCACCGAGGGGCGTGCTCCGCGGTGGGAGCCGCTTTCGGTGCAGTACGCGGATTACGCCTTGTGGCAGCGGGAGTTGCTGGGTGACGAGTCCGACCCGGACAGCGTGCTCGGTGCTCAGCTGGCGCACTGGACCAGGGTGCTCGCCGGTCTGCCGGAGCAGCTTGAGCTGCCGACGGACCGGCCCAGGCCCGCGGTGGCCTCGTACCGGGGCGACAGTGTTCCGGTGGACATCGCCGCCGAGCTGCACGCGGATCTGGCCGCACTGGCGCGTGAGTCGGGTGCGAGTACGTTCATGGTTCTCCAGGCCGCCTTCGCTGTTCTCCTATCCCGCCTGGGTGCGGGTACGGACATCCCCATCGGCTCGCCGATCGCCGGCCGTACCGACGAAGCGCTCGACGACCTGGTCGGGTTCTTCGTCAACACGCTCGTCCTGCGCACGGATGTGTCCGGCGACCCGACGTTCCGTGAGCTGATCGAGCACGTACGAGAGACGAACCTGGCGGCGTACGCGCACCAGGACGTGCCCTTCGAGCACCTCGTCGAGGTGCTGAACCCTGCGCGGTCGATGTCCCGCCACCCGCTCTTCCAGGTCATGTTGGCCCTCCAGAACAACACCCAGGCCGAACTGCTCCTTCCGGGCGTGACGATGACCGGTGAGTCGGCGTGGTCGACGGTGGCGAAGTTCGACCTGTCCCTGGCGCTGCGCGAGCAGTACGCCTCCGACGGCGGACCGGGCGGCATCACAGGTGGGTTGGAGTTCGCCTCCGACCTGTTCGACGCCTCCACGGTCCACCTCTTCGTCGACCGATGGACCCGGCTGCTCGCGGCCCTCGTGGCCGATCCCGACCGGCCGATCGGTGACGCGGACATCCTCACCGCGGACGAGCGTCGAGAACTCGTCGGCGAACAGGCCCCTGTGGTGGAAGGCGCGGTGGACACACTGCCCGCGCTGTTCGAGGAGCAGGTGGCCAGGACGCCCCACGCCGTGGCGGTCGCCTGGGAAGGCGTCCAGGTGACGTACGCCGAGCTCGACACCCGGGCGAACCGTCTGGCCCGGCTGCTGGTGGGCCGGGGGGTCGGCCCCGAGTCGGTCGTCGGGTTGCTGCTGTCCCGTTCGGTGGAGCTGTTGGTGGCGATGGTCGCTGTCGCCAAGTCCGGAGGCGCGTACCTGCCGGTTGATCCGGGGTATCCGGCCGACCGCATCGCCCTGCTGCTGTCCGAAGCGAAGCCGGTCGTCCTGCTGACCGACGGGTCGGAGCACGAGGCGGTGGCCGGGCGGCTCGACGCAGGTGTGACCGTGTTGCGCCTGGCGGACCTCGAACGGGAGCTGTCGGCGCTGGGGACCGGCGGCCTGAGCAACGCCGAACGGCGAGCGTCGCTGTGCACCGACCATCCCGCGTATGTGATCTACACGTCCGGTTCCACGGGCAGGCCCAAGGGAGTTGTGGCCACGCACCGGGGCATCGGCGGGCACCTGCGGTGGATGGCGCGGGAGTATCCGCTCGACGGGCGTGACAGGGTGCTGGCGCGTACCTCGCCGAGCTTCGACGCCTCCGTATGGGAACTCTGGCTTCCGCTGGTGTCTGGAGCCACCGTGCAGGTGGTCCCGGCGGAGGTGGCGGCGGATCCGGAGCGCCTGGCGGCGTACATGAGCGAGAACGGGACGACCGTCGCGCAGCTCGTGCCCTCTCTCGTCCCCGACGTTTGCGACGCTGCGGAGGCGATCAGAGGGGCGTCGGCGCTGCGCTGGCTGTTCCTGGGCGGCGAGCCGCTTCCGGGCGCGCTCGTGAAGCGCGTGTCCCGGGTCTGGGGCGTGCCGTGCGTCAACCTGTACGGCCCGACCGAGACGACCGTGCAGGTCACCCACCGCGAGGTGGGGCCCGACGCCGCCGTGTCCGGTGAGTCCGTCGTGCCGCTGGGCGTTCCGGTCGCGGGCATGCGAGCGTACGTCCTCGACGGCCGCCTGCGGCCGGTTCCGGAGGGCGTGCCCGGCGAGCTGTATCTGGCGGGCCCCCAGGTGGCGCGCGGGTACGCGGGCCGCCCCGGTCTGACGGCGGAGCGGTTCGTCGCCAATCCGTACGGCCCGGCGGGCGGGCGGATGTACCGCACGGGCGACGTCGTACGGGGCCGTGGCGGTGAGCTGGAGTTCGTGGGGCGCGCCGACGACCAGGTCAAGCTGCGCGGCTTCCGCATCGAGCTCGGCGAGGTGGAGGCGGCCCTGGCCGCCCTGCCCGAGGTCGAGCGGGCTGCGGTTGCGGTGCGGGAGAACGCGCGCGGCGAGAAGATGCTCGCCGCCTATGTGGTAGCGGCCGGAGGCGCGTCGGCGGACTCGGGTGCGCTGCGGCGCTCGCTCGCCGCGGTGCTGCCGGACTTCATGGTGCCGACGGCGATCGTCGAGCTGGACGTGCTGCCGCTGGGCGTGCACGGAAAGCTGGACCGTCGTGCGCTGCCCGCGCCGGAACCGGGCGCCGCCACGCTGTCGGGCCGGGCCCCGCGCAATCCCCAGGAAGAGGCGCTGTGCGGGTTGTTCGCCGAGGTGCTGGGGGTTGCGTCGGTGGGGATCGACGACAGCTTCTTTTCCCTGGGCGGGCACTCCCTCTCGGCGGTGCGTCTGGTGAGCCGCATCCGGTCAGTCTTCGGGGCGGAGCTGCCCGTGCGGGCGCTGTTCGAGGCGCCGTCGGTGGCAGAACTGGTCCACCGCTTCGGCACGGAGAACGGCGGCCACGACGGTCTCGGGGTGCTGCTGCCGCTGCGTGAGGCCACTGGGCCCGCGGGATCCGGGCCGGCGCCGCTGTTCTGCGTGCACCCGGCGGGCGGACTGAGCTGGCCGTACGCGGGAATCCTCCCGCACCTGGAGCCCGAGCAGCCCGTGTACGGTCTGCAGGCGCGCGGCATCGCCGAGTCGACCGAACTCCCCGGCAGCATCGAGGAGATGGCCGCCGACTACGTGGCGCACATGCGCACCGTGCAGCCTGCCGGGCCGTACCGGATCCTGGGCTGGTCCCTGGGAGCGGTGATCGCGCACGCCGTGGCGACCGCGCTGCAGGAGCAGGGCGAGACGGTGTCGCTGCTCGCGCTGCTGGACGGCTATCCGGCGGTGGAGCCCGCCGAGGCGGTCACCGCCACCGACCAGGAGGCCGAGGAGCGGCGGATCCTACGTGGCCTGCTTCAGGGGATGGGGTTGGTGGACGCGTCGGACGAGGAGGGCCACGAGCCGTCACTGTCCGAGGCGATCGCGTTGCTGCGCGGGCAGGGCGGGGTGCTGGCCGGGTTCGACGAGGCGACGCTGGCGCGGCTGCTGGCAGCCTGTGTGAACGGAACGCGGCTCGCGGGCCGGTTCACGCCGTCGGTCTTCGACGGCGACGTCATGTTCTTCACGGCGGCCGCCGAGCGTGTGGCGGACGGCGCCGCCGAGTACGGCGTCGACTTCTCGGCGTGGGAGCCCCACGTCGGCGGCTCCGTTGAGAACTACGACGTCGATTGCGCGCACACCGACATGACGGCCGCCGCGCCGATCCGGGAAATCTCCAGGGTGATCGCGCAGGAACTCTGCAAGCGCGGCTGAGGCCGCACCCCGGCGCGACGAGCGCCCGGCCCTTGATGGATGACGTGGCACGTGCCTGTGGAGTTGCCACGGGCACGTGCCTGAGCAAGAGGAAGAAGAGAGCGAACTGATGCAGTACAGCCCCGTAGGGGAAGGCGTCCGGCTCGACCACGTCGAGTTCTTCGTGGCGGATGCGGCGGCCCACGCCGCGGCGATGGTGGACGAGTTCGGCTTCCGCGTCTGCGGATCAGCCGGTCTCGGGGAGGACGGCGTCGCCCGCTCCGTGGCGGTGGGCCAGGGCGACGCGGTCATCGTGTTCACCCAGGGCCTGGCGGAGGAGCACCCGGCCACCGCGTACGTCACCCGGCACGGCGACGGGGTCGGCGGCATAACGCTGCGGGTCGACGACGTACGGGCGGTCTTCGCCCACGCCGTGGCCAACGGGGCGACCGCCGTCGAGGAGCCGGTTGATCTCGAGGACGATGTGGTGGCGACCACCGCCGTGATTGGCGGATTCGGCGACGTCGTGCACCGGCTGGTCCAGCCCGCGCCGGGAGCGTACGCTCGCGGCGTCCTGCTCCCCGGGTTCGCGGCTGCCTCCGACGCCGATGCCTCGGCCGCGTCCGAGCGTGGCATCGTCCGCGGCATCGACCACTTCGCGGTGTGCCTGAAGGCCGACGGCCTCGTCCCGGCCGCCGAGTTCTACCGTCGCGCGCTCGGCTTCCGGGAGATATTCCAGGATCGCATCCTCGTCGGCAGCCAGGCGATGATCTCGAAGGTCGTGCAGAACGCCGCGCGCGACGTCACCTTCACCCTCATCGAGCCCGACCTGTCCGCCGATCCCGGCCAGATCGACGCGTTCCTCAAGGACCACGGCGGGGCGGGCGTCCAACACATCGCTCTGGCCACCCGGAACATCGTCGGCACCGTCGGAGACCTGGCGGGCCGAGGTACCGGCTTCCTCACCACGCCCGGCACCTACTACGACATGTTGGGCGACCGGCTCTCCCCGGAGGCCTACACGGTGGAGCAGCTGAAGGGGCTGGGGATCCTGGCCGACGAGGACCACGGCGGACAGCTCTTCCAGATCTTCGCCAAGTCGACGCACCCACGCCGGACGTTCTTCTGGGAGATCATCGAGCGGCTCGGCGCAAAGACGTTCGGGACGCGGAACATCAAGGCCCTGTACGAAGCCGTCGCCCGCGACCAGGAACAGGCCCACCCGGCTTCGGAAGGCGGCCTCGAGTGAGCACCCTCAACACGGCACCGCGCACTGAACCTGCCCCCGGCGCGAGCCGTGTGATGGGCAGCGCCCACTGGCTGACCTCCGCCGACGCGCAGCGGGCCGCCGCCCTCGCCCTGCCGCAGGACGTCCGGGACTTCTTGGAGGGCGGCAGCGGCGCCGAGGCGACGCTCGCCGCCAACCGGGCCGCGTTCGATGACTTCTTCCTCGTGCCGCGCGTCCTGGCGGACGTGTCCGGCACCGACACGGCGACCGCCGTCCTCGGTGCCACCGCGGCCATGCCGGTGGGCATCGCGCCCATGGCGTACCAGCGGCTATTCCACCCCGGCGGCGAGCTTGCCGCCGCGCGCGCCGCCGAGGCGGCCGGGATCCCTTACGTGGCGGGGGTGCTGAGCACGTACACGCTCGAGGAGATCACCGCGGTCTGCTCGCAGACCTGGCTCCAGCTGTACTGGCTGCGCGACCGGGTCCTGCTGACGGACCTGATCGACCGCGCCGAGGCTGCTGGCTGCCAGGCGCTCGTCCTGACGGTGGACGTCCCCCGGATGGGGAGGCGGCTGCGGGACATGCGCAACGCCTTCGCTCTGCCGCAGGACGTCGTGGCGGCCAACTTCCCCGTCACCGAGACCCCTTCCGCACGCCGTGGCGCGGCCGGCATGTCATCGGTGATGGTGCACACCAGCGAAGCATTCGACCCGACCCTGACCTGGAACGACGTTGCTTGGCTGCGCGGGCAGACCGATCTGCCGCTGGTCCTCAAGGGCGTGCTGCACCCCGAGGACGCGGCGCGCGCCGCCGAATTGGGTGTCGACGCCGTCGTGGTGTCCAACCACGGGGGCCGTCAGCTGGACGGAGCGGTGGCCGGTCCGAACGTGCTGCCCGCTGTGCGCGACGCCGTCGGGGGCGGTGTGGAGGTGCTCCTCGACGGCGGCGTGCGGAGCGGTACGGACGTGCTCAAGGCGCTCGCGCTGGGGGCGTCGGCGGTGCTGGTTGGCCGCCCGGTCCTGTGGGGTCTTGCGGCCGACGGGCAGCGAGGCGTGGAGCGCCTCCTGTCGTTGCTGCACACCGAGCTGGAGGACGCGCTGGCCCTGTCGGGCTGCGCGGACGTGACGCGGGCGCGGGGCCTGGACCTGGTGCCCCGGGGCGCCTCGCTCTCCTCCTCGGTGCGAAGGGGGCAGCGGTGGTGACGGCGGACCTGTTCGCGGCGGAGCTGCACTCCTCGCTGACCGACGCATCGCTGTCGTCGATGAATTTCCTCAACGAGGTGGCCCAGCGGTTTCCCGAGGCGATCTCCTTCGCCGCCGGCCGCCCGCACGAGGCGAACTTCGACGTGGCACTGATCCACGAGTACCTCGACACATATTGTCGCCACCTGGCGGAGAGGGAGGGCCACACCGAGGAGCAGGTGCGGCGTGCCCTGTTCCAGTACGGACGCACCAAGGGCATCATCCACGACCTCGTCGCCAAGAACCTGGAGGTCGACGAGGGCATCGTCGTCGACCCCGAGGCGATCGTGGTGACCGTGGGCTGCCAGGAAGCCATGGTCCTGACCCTGCGGGCGTTGCGCCGCGACGAACGGGACGTCCTGCTGGCGGTGTCCCCGACGTACGTGGGGATCACCGGGGTGGCGCGGCTGGTGAACATGCCCGTGCTGCCAGTGCGCTCCGGGGACGGTGGCGTCGACCTGAACGACGTGGTCGCCGTGGTGCAGCGGGCTCGCTCCGAGGGGCTGCGTCCTCGCGCGTTCTACGTCGTCCCCGACTTCTCCAACCCGGCGGGTGAGACCCTGTCAATCGAGCAGCGCCGTGAACTCCTCGACCTCGCGGATGAGTTCGGGCTATTGCTGCTGGAGGACAATCCGTACGGATTGTTCCGGGCGAGGGGCGAGCGGCTGCCGACGCTGAAGTCGCTGGACCGCGCCCGCCGCGTGGTCTACCTCGGCTCATTCGCCAAGACCGGGCTGCCCGGCGCCCGCGTGGGGTACGTGGTGGCGGACCAGCTCGTCGACGGCGGAATGGGCGGTGCGCTCACGCTGTTCGCGGATGAACTCTCCAAGATCAAGAGCATGGTTACGGTCAACACGCCCCCCGTCGCGCAGGCGGTGATCGGCGGCAAGCTGATCGCCCACGACTACAGCCTGCTGCGGGCCAACGAGCGCGAGATCGCCACCTACGCCCGCAACCTGCGCCAGGTCCTCGACGGGCTCGAGCGCCGCTTCCCCCGCCCGTTCGACGGAGAAGCGCCTGAGGTCACCTGGAACACCCCGGCCGGAGGCTTCTTCGCCGTGGTGACCGTGTCCTTCGACGTCACCGACGAGCTCCTGGCGCTGTCGGCGGAGAAGTACGGGGTGATCTGGACCCCCATGCACCACTTCTACGACGGCGCGGGAGGCGAGCGCCAACTGCGCCTGTCCTGCAGTTTGCTGGAGCCGGACACCCTCGACGAGGGGCTCGACAGGGTCGCCGCGTTCATCACGGACCTGGTGTGATGCGCCAGGCGAGAGAGCGGCACCGCGCAGAACGAGCCCCTGCGGAACGAGGACTGCGCCGCCTGCTGTCCTACAGCCTCCGCCACCGCCGTACCGTTGCGTGCGCGCTCGTCGCCACGCTGCTGGCCACTGGCGCAGCGCTGATGGTGCCGCTGATCCAGCGCATGGTCGTCGACCGGGTCGTCTTCACGGACGAACTGGGCCTGCTGCCCTGCGTGGCCGCCTTGGGCGCCACCGGCATCGTGCGGTTCGGCGCCGGCGCCGCGCGGCGCTACCTCGCGGCCCGGCTCTCGTACGACGTGCAGTACGGCTTGCGCAACGACATCTTCCGCACCTTGTCGCGGCTCGACGGCGTGCGCCAGGACGAGTTGAGGGCCGGACAGGTCGTCAGCAGGGCGATCTCCGACCTCACCATGGTCCAAGGTCTGCTGATGCTCCTGCCCCATGTGCTCGCCGGCGTGCTGATGTTCGTCCTGGCGCTGGGGGTCATGCTGGTGCTGTCACCCGCCCTGACCCTCGTCATGCTGCTGGTGCTGCCGCTCCTGCTGCTCACCGCGCTGCACAGCGACCGGCGCATGTACGGGGCGGCCCGCGAGGCGCAGCAGCGCGAGGCGCTGGTCGCCGGGGTCGTCGACGACTCCATCGCGGGCGTCCGCGTCGTGAAGGGTTTCGCGCAAGAGGCGCGGGAAATACGGCGGCTGGAGACGGCCGCGCGTCGACTGTTCACGGCCCGCTCCCGCGTCGTAGGGCTCAACGGCTTGTACGGTGCGACCCTGCAGGCCCTGCCGCTGCTCGGGCAGGTCGGCATCCTGGCCCTCGGGGGTTGGATGGCGGCCCGGGGGAACATCTCGGTCGGCACGTTCGTGGCGTTCTCCACGTACCTCGCCGAGATGGTTGTGCCCATGCGCGGCCTCGCCGCCCTGGTGACCGGGGTCCACCAAGCCCGCGCCAGTGTCACGCGGGTCTTCGAGCTCATCGACACCCGCCCGCTGGTCACCGAGGCCCCCGAGGCGGTAACCCAGTCCCCGTCGGCCCCGCCGACCGTCGAACTGGACGACGTGACCTTCGGTTACGGCTCCGGGGTTCCGGTCCTGAAGGGGCTCACGCTGACGGTCGCGGCGGGGGAGACCCTCGCCCTGGTAGGTGCCCCGGGCTCGGGCAAGTCGACCGTGACGACGCTGCTGCCGCGCTTCTACGACGTACGGCAGGGAGCCGTCCGCGTCGGCGGCACCGACGTGCGTGAGCTGACGCTCGACTCGCTGCGCTCCGCCTTCGGCCTGGTGCCCGAGGACAGCTTCCTGTTCTCCGGCACTATTCGGGGCAACATCGCCTATGGCCTGCCCGACGCCACCGACGAGCAGGTGCGCGCAGCGGCCCGGACGGCGGGCGCCGACCGGTTCGTGGAGGAACTGCCCGAGGGCTACGAGACCCCCGTCGGAGAACGGGGGCTGACCCTGTCCGGCGGGCAGCGGCAGCGCCTCGCGCTCGCCCGCGCCCTGCTCACCGAGCCACGGATCCTGCTGCTCGACGACGCCACGTCGCACGTGGACCCGCGCACCGAGGCGGAGATCCACCGCACTCTGCGGCGCATCACCCGCGACCGCACCACCGTGCTCGTCGCCCGCCGCCGCTCCACCCTCGAACTGGCTGACCGCATCGCCGTACTCGACGAGGGGCGACTCGTGGACACGGGCACGCACAGCGACCTCATGGCCCGATGCGCCCGCTACCGGACGCTGCTCGCGCGGCAGGAAGAGACGGCGCCCGAACTCGCGCCGTCAGCGGCAGAGTCCGAACCACACGTGGTACAGGCCAGGCCGGTGACCGTGACGGCGCCTTCCGGCGAGGTGCCGTCACGGCCCGCGCCACGCGCGCTGGCCCGGCTCACCGGGGCAGCTGTCGCCCCCGCCCTGTGGCCCGAACCGGACTACGGCCCGTCGAGGCTGTTGAGGCCCTTCCGCGTGGCGCTCGCCGTCGGGGCACTGCTGGTGGTGCTCGACGCCCTGGGCGGTGTCTTCGTCCCGCTGTTCATCCGCAGCGGGATCGACGACGGTGTCCGGCAGGCGGCCACGGAGGCAGTTCTGGCGATGGCCCTGGCGGCGGGGGCCGTCGTCGTCGCGGGCTGGGGCGTGAGCCTCGCGCAGATCCGCCTCAACGGCGCCACCGGCGAACGCATCCGGTATCTCCTTCGGCTGCGGACCTTCGCCCATCTGCACCGGCTCGACCTCCAGTACTACGAACGCGAGCTGTCCGGGCGGATCATGACCCGGCTGACCGCCGACGTGGAGGCCGTGGCGTCGTTCGCACAGACCGGGTTCGCCACGGCTGCCGTGAACGTCCTGTCGACGCTCACCGTGCTGGCGGTGCTGTGCTCCCTGGACTGGCCGCTGGCGCTGGTGGTGTGCGGGGCCGTCCCGGTCCTGCTGCTGGTGACCGTCCTGTTCCGTCCCGCCTCGGCCAAGGCGTACGACGAGGCGCGTGAGAAGGCCGGCACCGTCAATGCCCTGCTTCGCGAGAGCACTGAAGGGCTGCGCGTGACCCAGGCCTTCGGCCGTTCGGGCGCCGACGCCGAAAGCTTCGCCCACCATGCGGACGTGTACCGCCGGGCGCGTCTGAAGACGCAGCGGCTGATGGCGCTCTACTTCGGGTTCGTGGAGTTCTTGCCCGAAGCGGTCGCCTCTTGCGTCCTGGTGGTCGGTGCCAGCCGCGTCGCGGCCGGCACCCTCACCGTCGGCACCCTCGTCGTTCTGCTGCTGTACGTGTCGGCATTCTTTGCCTCCGTACTGCAGTTGACGCAGGTCCTCGACGGATACCAGCAGGCCTCGACCGGCTTCCACCGCATCCAGGAGCTGTTCCACGACCCGGCGGGGACACCGCAGGCCGAGGAGCCTCTGCCGGTGCAACGGCTCGCCGGACACATCGAGTTCGAGGACGTCCGCTTCCGCTATCGGGGAGCGCACCGCGACGCCCTGGCGGGGATCGACCTCACCGTCCCGGCGGGGCAGACCCTCGCGCTGGTCGGTGAGACGGGCGCGGGCAAGTCGACCCTCGTCAAGCTCGTGGCGCGGTACTACGACGTCACCGCGGGCACCGTGCGCGTGGACGGCCACGACGTACGGGACCTGGATCGCGCCGCCTACCTGGGTCGCCTGGGCATCGTCCCCCAGGAGAGCCACCTGCAGGCGGGGACGGTGGCCGAGGCCATCGCCTACGGACGCCCCGGCGCGAGTGGCACCGAGATCGAGGCCGCGGCCCGGGCGGTGGGAGCGCACGACCTGCTCTCCCGGCTGCCCGGCGGCTACGCGCACCCCGTCGCTGAAGGCGGCCGGAACCTCTCCGCGGGGGAGCGGCAGCTGATAGCTCTGGCCCGGGCCCAACTCGTCGCGCCGGACGTCCTCATCCTGGACGAGGCCACCTCGGCGCTCGATCCGGCCACTGAGGCCGCCGTGTCGGAGGCGATCGGAAAGCTGAGCGCGGGCCGCACCGCGCTGATCGTCGCCCACCGCCCGGACACGGCGGCACGCGCCGACCGCGTCGTGCTCGTCGACGCCGGCTGCTTCGTCGAGTCGGGGACGCACGAGGAGCTGATGGCCGCGGGCGGGCGCTATGCCCGGCTATGGCGGGGCGACGCCCCTGTCGACCTGCCCCCTCGAACCCTCTGACGGCCGCGTCCGGCCGTTACGCACTACGAGATCAACGAACACGAGTTCAACGAACAGAGGAGAACCCTTCCATGACTGTGTCCACTGTCGCGGGGACGGCCTTATCCGAACTGAAGTCTGCCTATGACAAGGACGGTTACTGCCCCTTGCCCCACCGGTTCGGCGAGGCCTCGGTCGAACTGCTGCGCCAGAGGGTGGCGGCGATCAGTGCCCAGTCCAGGCCGGAGGTGGTCCACGAGAAGGGCAGCGACATCGTTCGGGCCATCCACGGCTGCCACGAGTTCGACGAGGTGTGCGCGGCTCTCGTGCGCCACCCGGTGCTCGTGGAACTGGCTGAGACGCTGATCGGCGGGCCGGTCTACGTGTACCAGTTCAAGGTCAACCTGAAGCAGGCCCGCGAGGGCGCGGCCTGGCCATGGCACCAGGACTTCGCGTTCTGGAGCGAGGAGGACGGCATGCCGCGCCCCGACGCCATCAACTTCGCGATCCCGCTGGACGATGTGCACGAGGACAACGGTCCGCTGCTCGTCATACCCGGCTCGCACGACTTCGGGCTGTTCGACCTGCCCGACCAGACGGCGCAGACCTCCGACTGGCGGCAGCACGTTTCGAACGACCTGGCCTACACGGTGAGCGCGGAACGCGCCGAGCGGATGGTAGAGGAACGTGGCAGGACCCTCATCCTGGGCGGCGCTGGCTCCCTGCACGCGTTCCACCCGAGCATCGTGCACTCGTCGTCGAACAACAGCTCCGAAGACCGGCGCGCGCTGCTGTTGATCACCTACAACGCGGTCGACAACGCACCGCCCAACCCGACACGCCCGGCCTTCCTGGTCGGCCGGGACACGACACCGGTGGCGGCTCGCCATGACGAGCGTCTCGTGCTGGAGTCCGCATGACGCGACCGCCGCTCAAACGATGGCTGAGCAGACTGAACCGCCTCGCGCGGGCCCAGGCGGCCCCCGCGTGCTGCCCAGTCTGCATCGCAGTCCACGCCCGTGGACTCCGCCCACCCGGACACGGGAACGGGCGGTAGCCGCCCGATGGCCCCGGGTTCTCGGCGTCCTCGGCCTCTTGTCGGCCGGGGACGCCGGGCTCCCCATTACCTTCTTGGTGGCCCCGCAACGGGGTGCCTGGCCTCCGGAGTTGGCATGACTTTCTCCCCCTGTCGAACGCATGGCCCGGGGGGTGGTGTCACCGGCTCCGGAGGCATCGACAGACCGCTGATTAGGGGCATGACCACCGGCTTCTTCGCAGGTCGGGAGGCTCTTCGTAATGTGGATGTGGCGATCGGTGCCATGGGACGGCCAGGCGGGAACGACTGAAGGACGCACGTGATCGACACCAGCGACATCGGCGCCTTCCTCGGCCTGGACGTCGGCAAGGGCGAACACCACGCCACCGCCGTGACAACAGCGAGCCCAAGCTCCGCGAGGTTGGCGGCTGCCGCATGGCGGGCAGGCGGTGCCGCAGCCTGCCCTGGGACGTCGCGCTGCGGGCGCTGGCGGAGGTGGATGCGTGTCCGCACTGCCGGCCCGATGATCTCCTGCTGGTTGACCTGCCGGGTCTTCATCGGATCGGGTAGCCGAGCAACCTTATGGGGACTCGCTCCACCACCTTCGGACAACACGTTCGAAGATCGCGAATACTCACGGCTGCTGCGAGGTTGGCGGGGAGTAGGAGTTCACCTTCGGCCTGTTCTTCGCGCTGCGACTGCGGGTACGTACAGCCCGTTCGCGGGGCGTCTCGTCGCTCGTTTCGAATCCCAGCATGACGCTGTATCCCTCGCGGGCACGCTGCAGCCCGAAGTCCCTCAGCTGCTCGACGCTGGTCCCCACGGTTCCGACTCGGCCGAGCTTCACGAGCTCCGCGAACTCCGACCCGACGAGGTAGCCGGCCGCTCTTTCATAGCTGAAAACGCGTCCACCCCTGGGTCCGAGCGTGCAGTCGTCTTCCAGGAGCACGCGGGCGTAGGAGAGGGGTATGTACATCCCCTGGGCCAATTCGGTGCTGGAAGTCGCCCCGTTCCGCCAGTGTGCGAACTTCAGGAAGCATGCGTCCGGGGAGAGGCGCCACTCGTGAGAGCGGGCGGGTTTTGAACTGAGCTGTGAAACCTGTTCCAAGCGGTCCATCTGGTCCAAGAGCTGCTTTTTCACCCGGTATTCCTTGTGCCGGGATTCCAAGCGCTTGTACTGGACAAGGACGAAGCTGTGTGTGGGGTGGTGGTAGTAGATCATGTCCGTGCCCAGTCGGCTCTCGACCGGTGTGGCATTGACGTTGACGACCTCGAGACGGCGGCCTGTGGAGTCTTCCAGCACGTGGATGTCGCATCGCACGTCACCGCGTTGTCGCCAGTCGTCGAAAAGGGGCGCTTCGCCGCCCAGCCCGGCCCGTACGTCGTGGTCGATCAGGCTGTTCTCCACCGGGTCCGGAATAAGTCCCGCCAGGTATGGCTCGTCCCGGGACGATGGGCGTCCCCAGGCCGACAGTGCGGAGTGGGGGAAATCGGTCACGCGAGTGAGGGTCTGAGCCGCGTCCTTCTGCTCCTGCCACGCACGGTCTGCCGCGTCCTCGACGTTGAAGACGAGTGGGTTGAGATGGGCAAGCAACCAGTCGATGTACCGGGCCAACTCGGGGTGACGTCTCAGGAGTGCTTCTCGCAGGGCCTGCCAGGTCGTCATGCCGAAGTGGCCCGCGCTTCCGGAGAGAGCCCGCTCCACGTGAGCCCGGTGTGCCGAGGGCAGGGACGCGAGGATTCCGTCGGGACCGTCTAGGGGCACCGGCTTTGGACATCTACGCATGGGCTCGATGGTGATGCTTCTGTCGACCGGGCCCACGGTGTTGATGCGCTGGACCGAGCCCATCCAAGTGATGAAGCGGCCGTGATCGGTGAGCTCGTTGCGGCCGTTGTTCGCGGAACGCGCCCGGCTGTCGCAGACCAGGAACGCTAACCGGGTGCCGGTGTCTGACGTGTCGAGCCCTGTGGGTAGTCCTTTTGTGAAGCGCTCCGAGATGAGCCAGTCGTCTTCGTTGTCGGTTACCTGGTCCGGGGTGAGGGTCACTATGTACGTCACGAGAGGACCCTACCGGCGCCGCTGGCACCGTACGCGGCCCCGCCTCAGCGGACGACGTCGACCTGGAGAGGCAAGGTTACTGTAGGCGTTTGGGCTGCCTGGCCTCATCGCGGATGTTCTCGACCGCCGTTTCCGGCCCTTCCTCATCCTTCGACGATCTACGATCGGTAACCGGGGGGTCACACAGCAAGGAGGGCGGGGGATGACCGCTGAGCCGGGCGGGTCGACGGCGGCCGAGGTGGAGCAGGCGATCCGGGCGGCCGAGGAACTCATTGACCGCGAAGGGCTGGCCGGCGGGGCGGAGGTGGCGGAACCGGTCGGGTCCGAAGCGACGTGTGCGGCCGTCGAGCGGCTCGGGCGTCTGTTCGTGGAGCTGCCCGGACAGATGCGGTACGGGCTGCGTCGGCAGCGGGACAACGGCGGAGACCTGTCGACCGACCCGCTGCAGGGGCTGTCCGAGATCGTGCAGAACGCCAACGACCTCGGGGCGAACCATGATGGCGTTGGCCATGCCGTCGCTGACAAGCAAGGACGACGACCCCGACGCCACCGGCCGGTTCGGCATCGGGCTCATGACCCTCCGGCGTCTGTCCCCGGTCCTGGAGATCTTCTGCGGCTTCTACCGCGTCCGGATCGGGGACCCCGACGTGTCCCTGGCCGACCCTTTCCCAATCCCCTCCTGGTTCGCCGACGACGGTTGGACGGCCCTGCGTATCGCCGACGTGCAGGGGCAGGATGTCGACGACTGGCTTGCCGCATGGGGTGACGAGGCGCTGCTCTTCCTTGACCACGTGCGCACGGTCGAGCACCAACGGGAGGGCGGCGACGTACAAACCCGGCTCGCCTTGGAATGGGGCGAACCCGACGCCTACGAGGCCGTCATCGGCGGCCGGGACACCGTGATCGACGTGCGCACGGCCCGGTCACTCGGCGGCATGACCTGGGAGGTCAACCATGCCACCGTGCCGAGCCCGCCGGACGTGCCGAGGATTCGGAAGGCTGCAGGTGAATCAACTGGCCTTGCCGTCGCGATCCCGCTGCACGAGGGCGCGGGCGACGAGGTTATCGGACAGGTGCATGTCGGACTGCCCGTGACCGAGTTGGGACTTCCGCTCCGGATCGGCGCCCAGTTCGATCCAAACCCGAGCCGTCAGCACCTCAACGACACCCTGTGGAACCAGGCGTTGCTTCCCCTGCTGGCCGACCTCTGGGCCGTCGTCATGGTGCGACAGCTTCGGCTGAACCCGACCGCAGCCTGGCGGTGCCTGCCCTTGCCGAACAGCGTCCGGTCGCCCAAGGGACCTGTACGCGACCTGGAGCAGCGGTTCCTGACCATTGCGCGCGCGAGGGTGTCGTACGAACTGTGCCTGCGGACGCCGTTCCACGGTGACCTCGGACTCGTCGACCTCGCCGTTGGTGACGAGGCGCTTCTGCCAGCGCTCTCGGAGGCAGAGATCGCGCAGGTGGCCGGGCGCACGGCCGTATTGCCTCCGGCGGCGCGGGATGCGGAGGGGCGATGGCAGGAGGTGCTCGAGGACTGGGCCGAACATGACGGTGCCGCGCCCGGGACCGTCACCGTCCCGATGGCTGTGGACGCGCTCCTCGGAGATGCGTCCCGGAGCCCGGAGGCGACGGTCGCACTCGCTTCCGTTGCCATCGCCGAGGGCGAGACCCAGAGGCTTCGATGGCACAAGTGGCTGGTGGATGTCTCCGGAGCAAGACACCGGGTGCCCTGGTTCGGAGCCGCGGAGTTCTTCACCGACAAGGCGCAGGGGCTTTCGAAGGTGCTCGGGCTCAGCCACGTGCTGCACCCGGCCTTCGTCGCCGAGACCGGGGAAGCGGCCCGAGTGCATGCGTGGCTGAGCGAACAACAGGTCTTCGTCTCGGGCGCGGATCCGGTGCCCGTCATCCGTCAGCTCGCTGCCCGCGGCGCCCGAAAGGACATCGCGCCTCTAATCCTGGATGACGACCAACTGGTGGCGCTGCGCGAGGGGTTTCTGCGCGTTCCCGCGAAGGAGCGCCAGCAGCTGGGCAAGGACGTGGGCCGCGCCGTCCTGCTGCACGGCCGCCGGTTCGGGCCCGGCGGCCGTAGGGAGGACGTGCAGGTTAGACCAGCGGATGCCTACCTGCCGGCCGGGTTGGACAGTGTGGACCGGGAGGACAGCTTCGAGACGGCCGCAGGTACCGCCACCGGCCTGACGTGGTTGCGGCCCCGCTATGCCCAGGTCCTGCCCGGGGCGGGTACGGGCCTGGGCGCCCGGGCCTTCTTTCACCTGCTCGGTGCCGAAAAGGGACCGCGACTGCGGCCGCACCCCGGAGTCGAGCTCCGGTTTACTGCATCGTCCCCCAGCGAGGGCCTGCCGGCCCGGGTCCCAGGTGGCCCTGCGGAGAGGTCGCAGGACCTCCAGAACAAATCGGCCACCTACACCCTGGAGGACTGCGACAGCCCTGACCTGATGGCCGTCGTTCAGGACATCGCCGCCGAGAGAGACGGGCCGGTACGACGCCGACGGGCCGCCGCGCTACTGCGGGTGCTCGGACGCAACTGGAGTGTCTTGTCCGAGCATCACAAGGTCCGCGCCGTCTGGGACTACCACACATGGAACCCGCGGGGGGAGACAGACGGCTTCTGGCTGTGGCACTTGAAGACCACGGCGTGGCTGGACAACCAGGACGGCACACCGACCGCTCCCCGCAACCTGCGCGAGCGCACGACCAGTACCGTCGCCGTCTACGGCGCGGACAGTGCCGGATTCCTGCACCCCGACCTCCAGCAGGCGGTCGGCAGACGAGGAGAGGCGCTGGTCGCTCTCGGCGTCACCGGCGAGCCGGGTGTCGCCGACCTCCTGGAGGCGCTGCGCCGACTAGGGCGCGTATTGAGTCGTGATCACTGGGTAGTCCGAGTGAGGTCTTTGACCCAGATCATCGAGGCGCGCAGTTGGAGGCTGGCGAGGTAGCTGCCGGGGGTCTTGTCGTATCGGGTGGCGATGCCTCGCCATGCCTTGAGCCTGTTGATCAGGCGTTCGACGGTGTTCCGGTCCTTGTAGAGGTCGGCGTCATGGCTGACGGGCCGACCGCCTCTGGAGCCCTTCTTCTTCCGGTTGGCGGCCTGGTCCTTCTTCTCCGGGATGACCGCTTTGATACGGCGTTTGCGCAGGTGGGCGCGGTTGCCGCGGGACGAATACGCCTTGTCTCCGGCGACCGCGTCCGGCCGGGTGCGGGGACGGCCGACGGGCCCGCGCACCCGCACCTTGTTCAGTACGGGGATGAACTGCGGGCTGTCCGCGGCCTGGCCCGCGGTCAGGATGAACGCCAGTGGGCGGCACTTGCGGTCGGCAGCGAGGTGGACCTTGCTGGTCTGCCCGCCTCTGGAGCGTCCGAGGAGGGCGGCCTTCAGCCGGAGTTTGTGCCGTCGTCGGATGCGTCTTCGTTCTTCCCGCGCGGGATCTTGACCGCTTTGTTCTTCGAGGCCGCCCCCTTTGACCTGGCCTTCTCTTCCTCTGCGGCGGCCTTCTCCAGGGCGGTTACGGTGTCCTCGTCGAGGTGCATCCCGGCTGCGTCGTGGTGGGCCCGGGCGGTGGTGGAGTCGATGCTGACCAGGGACAGGTCCACCTCACCACGCTTGGCGGCCTCCGCGATCAGACCCTCCAACAGGGCCTCGAAGACCCCGGCGTCACGCCACTGCCGGAAGCGGTTGTGGACGGTCGACCAGGCGCCGAACTCCGTCGGCATCTCCCGCCACTGCCCGCCCGTCTTGAACCGCCAGATCACGCCCTCGAACTGCTGCCGCAGCCGCTCGGGGTACGGGCCGTACTCGCCGATCGGCAGGTACGGCTCGATGAATTCCCAGTCCGCGTCGGTCAGTTGCACTCGTGTCACGTCAGACGGTCTATCGGACCGAGCCGTGCCCCGAAGGCACATCCCGCAGATTGATCACGACTCGATACGCACCCTAAGCGCCCGGGAAACCGACGCCCCCGACCATCCGGCGGCGCAGTTCCTCTACCGGGCGCTCGCCGAGCGACTGACCGCCCATCGAGGCAAGGACGCCGCACAGGTGACCGCCACCGTCGTGCGTGCCTTCGGGCAGGGCCGCGGACTGATTCTCACGTCACTGGGCTGGCGCCGGCCGGGCGACTGCTTCCGCGGCCTCCCGGTCTTCGGCCGGTGGGCCGCCTTCGCGCCGTCGTTCAAGGGCAGTGACGCCCTCTGGGAGCCCCTCGCGGTTCCGGAGGCCGGTGTGGAGGACGCAGTACGGGTCGTCAGGGAGGTGGTCCGCGAGGCGAGGGAGGAGCGAGGCGTGCGGGCACCGGTCGACGCCGAAGCCGAGACCGTGATGCTTCAAACCCTGCAGATGCTTGCCCGAACGGCCCGCGAAGACCCCGAGAAAGTGACCGCATCTCTCGTGGGGAGACTGCCGTTGCGCACGAGCCAGGGATGGACCAGTAAGCGCCCGGTCTACGCGGCCGACGCGACGTTGGCCGAGGCGCTGGGCTCGCGGATCCCGGTGTGGCTTCCGGGCGGGGAACTCGAACAGTTTACGGCGCTCCTCAGACGGCTGCGGGTGACCGAGCTGGGAGCGGCGGACATTACTTTCCGCCCCGCGGAGGACGCGCCCGCCGACGAGGAAGCAACCGACCTCGTGCGTCACGCGCTGGATCTGCTCCGCGAGGACCTGCAGCGCAACGCCGTCGCCGTCGCGGGATCCCTCGACTGCCCGTGGGAGGACTTGGCCGAGGTCGAGGTGCGGATCACCTCGTCGCTGGAGTGTCTGGTCACGCTCCCCGGTGGGGAACTGGTGCGGGGGCCGGTGCGTACCGCCCTCGACCGGGACTCCCGCACGCTATGGACGGTGGACCGCGAGTTGTTGAGACGACCGTCGGAGGCGGGCCGGGCCATCGCGACTCGCTTCACCGAGGACCGGCGGCAGGTCGCCCACTCCTGGGCGGCTGCCTACGACGAGGCGGAGCGCGGAAGAGAGGCGGTGCGACTCGAGCTGGCCGAGGAGCGGGTCGCGCAGGACCAGGCGGCGACTGATGCCAAGCGTGCCCAACGCCTTGCTGCGCTGGAGACAGAAGTCAAGAAGGCTCAGAACAAGGCAGATGGTCGGCCACCTGCGTCGACGCCCCTACCCTCGGTCACTGTCCGCCCGGCCCCGGCCGTTCCGGTCTCGGCATCGCGAGAATTCGTCGATCCGGCAGCTCTCCGCATCACCGGCATCCGCCGGACCACCCAGGCGTCGTCATCCGCTGGTGGTGTGCCCGGGGCTGGTGGAGGTGCATCCGTCAGGACCCGCCTCACCCCTCCCGCCTACGCAGCGGCCGTGCCCGCACCACGTCTGGTCCCCCCTGCTCCCAACATCGAACGTCAGGAGAAGGTGGCTCTGGACCTCCTGCGCAAGGTTCTGGGTACGGAGCAGGAACCGGAGTGGCTGCGCGATCTACGGCACCAGCACGGCGTGGGCGCCGATGCCGTGGACGCGCTCGATCGGTTCTACGAGCTGAAGACGACCTATGGACCCGAGCAGGACACGGTGACCCTCACCGCCAAGGAATGCGAACGGGCGGCCTCGGGAGCCGAGTTCTTCCTCGTCGTGGTATCGGGACTCGCGGCAGACGCCAGTCCCGTCCTGCGTCTCGTCCCCGATCCGCTGCACTAACTGCGCATCCGCCCGAACGGAAACGTCATGCTCACCGGGATCAAACAGTCCGGAAGTCTCATCGTCGAATTCGGCGCAGAGGAGGAGCCAGATCCTTCTTGACTTTCCTCCCGGGGGTACAGCCCTCGCCCGTTACGGACTCGAAGCAGCCGAGCGGGAGGACCTGGCGCAGTCGGGACCAGGCCGAGGGCGTCGGTGCTCAATTACCGCTTAGCGGGCCAAATGTCGCAGAACCTGGCATGTCTGATGAAGCGTCAGGTAAGTCAGCATCCACTCAGCATCAGTCCCGTACGGTTCCTCGCGCGTGCGCCTGGTCGGTGGCTTCGCGGCAGCCTGGCGGGCGCAGAAATGCGCAGGCGGGAAGCCTGGTCACAGCAGCGCACGATCTTCCCGAAGGTCTTCGAGCCGAAGGCATGCCGATGTACAGTGAGGGACGCCCCTGACCTGCAGAAAGCTGGCGGGGAGCCGTCTTCTAGGAGTCTAAAGTGCTGCGAACTTTGATCAAGTCCAAGATCCACCGCGCCACCGTCACCCAGGCCGACCTGCACTACGTGGGATCGGTGACCATCGACGGTGAGCTGCTGGAGGCCGCCGATCTGCTGCCTGGTGAGCTCGTCCACATCGTCGACGTCACCAACGGCGCCCGGCTCGAGACGTACGTCATCGAAGGGGAGCGCGGGTCCGGCGTCGTCGGGATCAACGGTGCCGCCGCGCATCTTGTGCATCCCGGTGACCTGGTGATCATCATCAGTTACGCTCAGGTCACCGACGCCGAGGCGCGGGAGCTGCGGCCGAAGGTCGTGCACGTGGACGGCGGCAACCGGATCGTCGACCTCGGGACCGATGCCTCCGCGCCGGTGCCGGGGTCCGATCAGGTGCGCAGCCCGCAGGCTGTATCGGGCTGACCGGTCGGCGGGTATCTGTTCGGGAGCAGGAGGGCGTGGTCCGTGAGTGACATCGAGATCCGTGACGACCGGGGTGCCGGGCGGCTGCTGGCCCTCGGGGACGGCGGAGAAGTCGTCGGCCATATCGAGTACTTCGTTCTCGAGGCACCCGGGCGCGCCCTCGTTCCCGTCCATACGATCGTCGAGCCCGCCTACGAGGGACAGGGCATCGCCGGGTCCCTCGCCCGTGAGGTCTACCGCATCGCCGAGCGGGAGGGCGTCTTTGTCGTCCCGCTCTGTCCGTACGTCGCCAGGTGGGCCGAACGCCACCCCGACGAGGCTCCGGCGGCCGACCCGGGGCTGCGGCCGGCCGCCTTGGAGTGGCTGAGGGCTCATCCCGAGCGGTTCTGATCCCGACGGGCGGCCCCGCTGGACGGGCCCCGCCGGTCGGCTTCCGCCACGCCGTCCTCGCCAACGGCTGGGGCCCGCCGGGTGACCGGTGGCCCGGGTGACTGGTGGCCCGGGTGCCGGGTAGGCGGGGGAGTGAGCAGTCCGGAGCCGATGTCCGACCACCGGCTGGAGGTCACCGCCATGACGAACCCGTACCCCGACCCCGTCCCGCCGCCGCCCGTGCCCGGTCCGGGGCCCGCCCCAGGGCCGGGGCCCGTCCCGGATCCGGAGCCGCCCGAGCCGCCCGGTCCCGAGCCGTCGCCCACGCCTGAGCCGTCGCCCACGCCCGGGCCGTCGCCCGGTCCAGGGCCGACGCCGCCGCCCGAGCCGCCACCGGGACCGCTGCCCGGGCCGCCCCCAGGTCCGCTTCCGGGACCGCCGCCCGGTCCGCTGCCGGAGCCCCCGCCGTCCCCGATCCCACCCGGCCCCGAGCCGGTTCCCAACCCGGAGCCGGGGCCGCCGCTCACCTGACCGGCCCCCTCCCGGCCGGAGGGCACGGCTTCCGGACGCCGACATCCCGTCCGTCACCGCACCGGAGGGCGCCCATGACGAAGGCGGGGGTGGTCCGACGGACCTGCCGTCGGACCACCCCCGCCTCCTACGCCGAAGCCCGGCGCAGCGGTTAGGCCGTCACCTCCGAGCGGTCGCCGCCCCACAGCGTGTGGAACGCGCCCTCGCGGTCCGTGCGCTGGTAGGTGTGCGCGCCGAAGTAGTCCCGCTGGCCCTGGGTGAGGGCGGCCGGGAGGCGGTCGGCGCGGAGGGCGTCGTAGTAGGCGAGGGCCGCCGCGAAGCCGGGGGTCGCGACGCCCTGGCGGGTGGCCGTGGCCAGCACCTCGCGCCAGTCGTCCTGCGCCGCCCCGATCTCGCCCGCGAACGTCTCGTCGGACAGCAGGCTCGGCAGGTCCGCCCGGGCGCCGTAGGCCGCGCGAATGCGGTCCAGGAAGGCCGCCCGGATGATGCAGCCGCCCCGCCAGATCGCGGAGACCGCGCCCAGGTCGATGTCCCAGCCGTACTCCTCGCTGCCCGCCGCGATCTCGTGGAAGCCCTGCGTGTACGACACGATCTTGGACGCGTAGAGGGCCTGCTCCACTCGGTCGGCGAACGCGCCGGCCTCGGTCTCGTCCAGCGGGGTCGGCTTCGGGCCAGCCAGGCCGCGCGAGGCCTCCCGCAGCGCCGCATGACCGGAGAGGGAGCGGGCGAAGACCGCCTCCGCGATGCCCGACACCGGGACGCCCAGGTCCAGGGCGATCTGCACCGTCCAGCGGCCGGTGCCCTTCTGCTCGGCCTGGTCGACCACCACGTCTACGAACGGCTTGCCCGTCGCCGCGTCCACGTGCGACAGCACCTCGGCGGTGATCTCGATCAGGTAGGAGTCGAGACGGCCGCGGTTCCAGGTGCGGAAGATCTCCGCGATCTGCGCCGGCTCGTAGCCCGCCACGTCGCGCAGCAACTGGTACGCCTCACCGATCAGCTGCATGTCCGCGTACTCGATGCCGTTGTGCACCATCTTCACGAAGTGACCGGCGCCGTCCGGACCGACGTGCGTCACGCACGGCGCGCCGTCCGCCGCCTTCGCCGAGATCTTCTCCAGCATCGGGCCCAGCGAGTCGTACGACTCCTTCGGGCCGCCCGGCATGATGCTCGGGCCGTTCAGCGCGCCCTCCTCGCCGCCCGACACACCCATGCCGACGAAGTGGATGCCCTGCTCGCGCAGCGCCTTCTCACGGCGGCGGGTGTCCGCGAAGTGCGCGTTGCCGCCGTCGATGATCATGTCACCGGGCTCCAGGAGCGGCGCGAACTCCTCGATCACCGCGTCCGTCGGGTCGCCCGCCTTGACCATGATGACCAGCCGCCGCGGCCGCTCCAGCGCCGCCACGAACTCCTTCGCGGTCTCGGCCGCGACGAAGTCGCCCTCGTGCCCGAACTCCTCCACCAGCGCGTGTGTCCTCGACGCCGTCCGGTTGTGCACCGCGACCGTGTAGCCGTTGCGCGCGAAGTTGCGGGCGAGGTTGCGGCCCATCACCGCGAGCCCCGTGACGCCGATCTGGGCTGTAGTGCTCATTCCGCCTGCTCCTCAAAAGTTCAAGAAGATCGCGTGGATCCTGCAAGGGTGACACCGGCATCGGTAGCGCCGTCGGTATCGGTATCGGTATCGGTCGCTTGTCCGGTCAGTATTGCCCACGGGCGGGACCGCCCTCCGCACATACGGATCACCTGGCCTGTTGGCTCAGCAGCGGCCGAATCCAAGTCGTAGTCCTTGTCGTAGTCGTAGTCGTAGTCGTAGTCGTAGTCGTAGTCGCAGTCGCAGTCGTAGTCGCAGCCGCAGCCGACCCGTGAGCGGTGCCGGGAGATGTTCCCGCGGCGGGCCGGAAACGGAGGGCCGGGAGGGGCGCGTACCCGGGGCATGCGTGACATCCCGTCAACTCCCTTGCCTCACAAGCGCCCCCGGTTCACAACCCGTGCGCCCCTCACGTTCCCGGGCGGCCGATTGCTGTCTTGTCATGGCCGGTTCGGGGCACTTAGTTTTGGCCTTCCTGACGCACGTCGATGGGGGCCCTCCATGGCCGTACGCGGCCGGCACCGCCGGTATCAGCCGAACAGGATCAACCGCGCCTCGCTCACCGTGACGGCGGGCGGTGCCGGGATCGCCCTGCCGCTCGTCGCCGCGGGAACCGCCCACGGGGCCGAGGTGGGCACCTGGAACAAGGTCGCCGCATGCGAGTCGAGCGGCAACTGGCACATCAACACGGGCAACGGCTTCTACGGCGGCCTCCAGTTCACCCAGTCCACCTGGGCGGCCTACGGCGGCACCAAGTACGCCGGGCGCGCGGACCTCGCGAGCAAGGACCAGCAGATCGCCGTAGCCGAGAAGGTCCTCGACGGACAGGGACCCGGGGCCTGGCCGGTGTGCTCGGTGCAGGCCGGGCTCACCCGGGGCGGCGGCACCCCCGACGTCCACCCGGACAGCACCCGCACCCGCCCCGTCACCCAGGCAAAGAGCAAGGCCCACGGCCAGGCCCACAGCCAGGCAAAGAGCCAGGCAAAGAGCCAGGCCAAGGCCAGTGGCGCCGCCGAATCCAATGGCGCCGCCAAGACCTCCGTCAAGGACGTCCAGCCGCAGCACACACCCCAGTCCCGCGCCGGCAAGGCCGAGATGTACACCGTCGTGCACGGCGACACCCTCTCCCAGATCGCCGAGGAGGAGCACGTCACCGGTGGCTGGCAGCGGCTCTACTCCGCCAACCGCGCCACCGTCGGCTCCGACCCCGACCTGATAATCCCCGGTCAGCGTCTCGCCCTGCACGGCAAGGCGGCCACCGCCGACACCCACACCGCGCACCGGTCCGGCAGCGCCACGAAGAAGAAGACGGCCGCCGAGAAGCCGGCCACCACGCACAGCCACGCCCTCGTCGCGCCGGTCAGCGCACCCATCGGCACCGCCTACCACGCCTCCGGCTCGCACTGGTCGAAGGGCTACCACACCGGCGTCGACTTCCTCGTCCCCACCGGCACCTCCGTCAAGGCGGCCGGGGCCGGGCACGTCGTGACCTCCGGGTGGGGCGGTTCCTACGGCTACCAGGTGGTGATCCGGCACGCCGACGGCCGCTACACCCAGTACGCCCATCTGTCCGCCATCTCCGTGAAGACCGGCCAGACCGTGGCCGCCGGACAGCGCATCGGTCGTTCCGGGGCCACCGGCAACGTCACGGGCCCGCATCTGCACTTCGAGGTGCGGACGGGGCCCGGGTTCGGTTCGGACGTCGACCCGCTCGCCTATCTCCGCGCGGGTGGCGTCAAGCTCTGACCCGCGACGCAGGGCGAACGGAGGGCAGGGGCCGTGCCGGTCAGGATCTGACGCGGGCACGGTGCCCGTCTCGGCGGTCGTGCCGGTTCAGTCGTGCCACCGGCACGGGCATCGGGATGAAGGCGCCGCCGTAGAACGGGCCGTAGTAGAAGCGCACCGGTTCGTCATCCGGGGCCGGTGCGCTCGGCCGCTCGTTCGACCGACCGTCCCGGATCGCGTCGGGGACGAGCACCGGAGCATCCGCCCTGTCGCTCGGACCGCTCCTACCGCCTCTACCGCTCAGATCGCTCGGATCAGTCGGATCGCGGTCTTCGTGGTCTTTGTGGCCGTCCGCGTCCCGCTCCACCGGTGCGGCCGGTACCGGAAGCGCGGGACGCTCCGATATCTCCGCCATCGCCGCTGTAGCCGTAGCCGTCACCGCCTCCGGCGCCTCGTGCGGCGTCCGTCCGATCCGCTCCGTCGTCAGCAGGATCAGGCCTCCGGCCGCCACCACACCGCAGCTCAGCGCGAGCGCGGTGCCCGCGCTGCCGTAGCGGAATATCTCACCGAACATGGTGAGGCCGACCGCTGCCGCCACCACCGGGTTGACGACCGTCAGTGTGGCGAGCGGGGCCGCGAGGCCGCCGCCGCGGTACGACGCCTGCGACAGCAGGACACCGGCCGACGCGAAGACCGCTATCAGGCCCAGCGAGGGCAGATCGCTCGCCGCGATCCCCTCGTCCCAGTCGACCGCGACCGTCTTGGTGAACACCGACGACATGCCGAAGGCTATGCCGGAACCGGTCGCCAGCAGCACGCTGCGCACCGCGGGATGCCGGTGGGCCGCACGACCCGCAACCATCAGCGCCGCCACCGCGCCCCCGGACACCACGGCCACCGCGACACGCTGCGCCGCGCTCAGGGAGTGCACGTCCGACGTGCCGACGAGGGACAGCAGACCGGCGAGGCCCACCGTCGCCATGATCGCGCCCCGCCAGGCCGTCGCGCCCGCCTTGCGCCCGAAGAACAGGGCCGCCATCGGCAGTGCGAACACGATGGTCAGCGCGCCGAGCGGCTGCACCAGGCTCAGAGGGCCGTAGGCCAGTGCCACCACATGCAGCAGCCCGCCGAGGCCGTTCAGTGCGAGCGCCCCCCACCAGGCCGCCCTGTGCAGCGGGGCGTAGGTCTGCCCGGGGCTGGTCACCGCCACGCGCTCCTGCACGATCGCCCCGCCCGCGTAGGCCACGGCCGAGACGAACGACAGCATCACGGACAACGCGAGGGCGCTCATGAGCAGATCCTCTGCGTGAGGCGGGGGCACCTGGCCCGGCGCGACGGTCGCGGACGTTCATCCATGGCAACAACGATGCCCCGTCGAACTGTTCCCGTCTTCGTACCTGAGCACGCAATGTCCTGTACTCCCGTTGGAGTATGCGTCGCGCGGAATCCTCCCTCAGACGGGTGACTCAGGTATGACACCCCGGCTCCTCGACCCCTACGGGCCTTGGTACTACTGCACATCGTGGATCTCGACCCCGAACTCATGGCGCTCCGCCCCATCGGCGGATACTTCGTCCTACCCACGACCGGAGTCCCACGCACCCCGCTGCCCACCCTCCACGAGGTCTATGAAGGAGGCCGCGAGAAACGCACAAAGGGGGAGAAGGGGCAAAAGTCGGATGTTTATTCACGTGCGATGAATATGATGAATATTCGGACAGGTCTTGTCGCCGACCGCCTCCGTACCCCCGAACCGCGCGTCGCCGCTTCCATCGTCCACCAGGGCCTCGCCGCCCGCCTCTGGTCGGTCGCCCTCGGCTGCGCCTGCCTCTACGGCCGCCTCCCCGACCTCGACCCCCGCCTGCTGACCTGGGACCCGACCGGCAGCGCACCCGACGACCTGCGCCTCACCGAGGTCCGCCCCCTCCCCGGCGACCCGCCCGCCGACGCCGCCGTCCTCGCCGCCGCCGTACTCCACGCCCACCTCGAACCGCTCACCGCCCTGCTCCACACCCACCACCGCCTGCCCCTCGGGCTGCTGCGCGGCAACACCGCCTCGGCCCTGGCCGGTACCGCCCGCGAGCTGCTGCGCCGGGCGGATGCGCGCCGTGGCGACGTCGCCAAAGACGTCGCCGAACGCGCCCGCACCCTTACCACCGGCCTCTTCACGCACCCCCTGCTCGCCCCCACCGGCACCTTCACCCCCGCCACCGCCGCCTTCCGGCGCCGCAGCTGCTGCCTGTACTACCGCGTCCCCGGCGGCGGCCTCTGCGGCGACTGCTGCCTCACCCGGCCGCCCTCCTCTTCCCCGCACGCCACTCCTGGGTGAGGATGTGAGAGATCACTGCGGACGGCCCAAGAGCCGAGGACGACAGGGGGTTCCGGGTGCGAGTCGGCCTGCTGACCCGGGAGTACCCGCCGGACGTGTACGGCGGCGCGGGCGTCCATGTGGAGTTCCTGGCCCGGGAACTGCGGCCCCTGATCGATGTCGACGTGCACTGCTGGGGCGAGGGCTCCGCCGATGGCGTCGTACGGCACCGCTCCTGGCCCGACCTCGACGGTGCGAACGACGCCCTGCGCACCTTCTCCGTGGACCTCTCCATGGCCGCCGCGGCCGAAGGCTGCGAACTGGTGCACTCGCACACCTGGTACGCCAATCTCGCCGGCCACTTCGCCAAGCTGCTGTACGGCGTCCCGCATGTGATGACCGCCCACTCGCTGGAGCCGCTGCGCCCCTGGAAGGCCGAGCAACTGGGCGGCGGCTACGCCCTTTCCAGCTGGGCCGAGCGCACCGCGATCGAGGCCGCCGACGCCGTCGTCGCCGTCTCCGGCGCCATGCGCGACGACATCCTCGGCTGCTACCCGGCCCTCGACCCGGCCAAGGTGCATGTGGTGCACAATGGCATCGACACCACCCTGTACCGGCCGGACCACGGCACCGACGTCCTCACCCGCACCGGCCTGGACACCGGCCGCCCGTACATCCTGTTCGTCGGCCGTATCACCCGGCAGAAGGGCGTGCCCCATCTGCTGCGAGCGGTGCGGGACATCGACCCGGCGGCACAGGTCGTGCTGTGCGCCGGTGCCCCCGACACACCGGAGATCGACCGCGAGTTCCGCGAGCTGTACGAGGAACTGCGCCAGGTCCGCGAGGGCGTGCACTGGATCCCGCAGATGCTGCCGCGCCCCGATGTCATCCAGTTGCTCACGCATGCCGCCGCGTTCGTCTGCCCGTCGGTCTACGAGCCCCTCGGCATCGTCAATCTGGAGGCGATGGCCTGCGGCACACCCGTCGTCGCCTCCCGGGTCGGCGGGATCCCCGAGGTGGTGGACCACGGCACGACCGGGCTGCTGGTCGACGTGGACGACGATTTCGAGACGAGCCTCGCGCACGCCCTCGACACTGTGCTCGCCGATCCCGTGGCCGCCCGCCGGATGGGTGACGCCGGGCGGGAGCGGGCCGTCGGCGAGTTCGGCTGGGACGCGATCGCGCGGCGGACGGTACGGCTCTACGAGGAGGTCCTCAAGGCACACGGCGGAGGGGCCTAGCCGGGAGCGGCCGGGAGGAAGCGTCGGGTCCGGCATGCGGAGGAGCGGGTGCGCAGCGGTGTGGGCGGCATACCGTCACAACCGGAACAACCCGGACGAACATCTCAACCGGAACGAACCCGGACGACCGGCGTGGCCGGGGTGATCCCGGGCAGGTTAGAACCCCTTGCTCAGGGGCATCCATCGGTCACACACCAGGGTGAGGGGAGCGGCCATGCGTCGTGGTGGTCCTTCGGTGCTCGGCATCGTACTGGCGGGCGGTGAGGGCAAACGCCTGATGCCGCTCACCGCTGACCGCGCGAAGCCCGCGGTCACCTTCGGCGGCACCTACCGCCTCGTCGACTTCGTCCTCTCCAACCTCGTCAACGCGGACATCCTGCGCATCTGTGTGCTGACGCAGTACAAGTCGCACTCGCTGGACCGCCACATCACCACGACCTGGCGGATGTCCAGCCTGCTCGGCAACTACATCACCCCGGTCCCGGCCCAGCAGCGGCTCGGTCCGCGCTGGTACCTGGGCAGCGCGGACGCGATTCTCCAGTCCCTCAACCTGGTCCACGACGAACAGCCCGAGTACGTCGCCGTCTTCGGCGCCGACCACGTCTACCGCATGGACCCGCGCCAGATGCTCCGCCAGCACATCGAGGGCGGCGCGGGGGTCACGGTCGCCGGGATCCGGGTGCCGCGCTCGGAGTCGCCGTCGTTCGGTGTGATCACGCCGGGCTCGGACGGCGTGACCGTGGCGGGCTTCCTGGAGAAGCCCGCCGACCCGCCCGGGCTGGCGGACGACCCGGAGTCCGTGTTCGCGTCCATGGGCAACTACATCTTCACCACCAAGGCCATGATCGAGGCGCTGCAGCGGGACGCGGAGGACGAGAACTCCGTGCACGACATGGGCGGCTCGATCCTGCCCCAGCTCACCGACCGCGGCGAGGCCCAGCTCTACGACTTCAGCGAGAACCACGTGCCCGGCGAGACCACCCGCGACCAGGGCTACTGGCGTGACGTCGGCACCATCGACGCCTACTACGAGGCCCATGCGGACCTCATCGCCGAGCGCCCCGCCTTCAACCTCTACAACCGCGACTGGCCCATCTACACCCACTCCAACCAGCTCTCGCCCACCCGCTTCAACGCCGGAGGCATCGCCAGCGAGTCGATCATCAGCGCGGGCTGTCTGATCCGCGGCCAGGTCTCCCGTTCCGTGCTCTCGCCCGGTGTGGTCGTCGACCCCGGCGCGGTGGTGCAGGGGGCGGTGCTGCACGACAACGTGCACATCGGGCGCGGCGCGATCGTGCGCGGCGCGGTCCTGGACAAGAACGTCGAGGTGCCGCCGGGCGCGACGATCGGCGTCAACCCGGAACGGGACGCCGAGCTCTACTCGGTGTCCCGGGGCGGGGTGATCGTCCTGGGCAAGGGGCAGCGAGTGCCCTGACGGCCGACGAGACCGCTGTGACCTGCGCCGTTCGCCGCACTTTCGGCTGGTACGATCGGCGGCGGATGCTGGCGCGGTGCTTTCGGGCGGTCGCCCGGAGTGGTTGGGGGTTCGTAGTGGTCACCGGTCGTGTGGTGAGGTTCGACAGTACGCGGGGATACGGGTTCATCACCCCGGATCATGGTCAGGAGGATGTGTTCCTCCACGTCAACGATCTGCTCATCCCCGAGTCCATGGTGCGTACGGGGCTCTCGGTCGAGTTCGAGATCGAGGAGGGCGAGCGCGGCCCCAAGGCCTCGTCGATCCGGCTCGCCAAGGGCGCCCCCCGTTCGACGTCGCCGTCGGCGGTGCCCGGCGACGACGCGCTGTGCGATGTGCTGCCGAGCGATGAGTTCACGCACGACGTGACCGAGCTGCTGCTGCACGGGGTGCCCAGCCTGACCGGGCAGCAGATCATGCAGATCCGGCACGAGTTCCTGGAGTTCGCGAAGAAGCAGGGCTGGATCGAGGACTGAGCCCCGGCTCTTTCCAGCCACTCCGGCCCGTTCACGGCCGTTCCGACCCCTCCGGCTGTTCAGGCCCCTCCTTTCAGCCCCTCCGGCGCTTGAGGAGCGGGGGTCCGGGGGCGGAGCCCCCGGGGACGGGAACGGGAAGGGGCGGCGGGGGCGAAATCCGCCTCGGGACCACACAGGGCCCACCCTCCCCGGCTGGCCAAAACCCTCCCCTGGACCCCGCCCCCTCCTTGTCATGCCCTCGACGCGGACCGCGGCCGCGTGCTGTCATGCCAACTGCTGTCCATGACAACGTTGTTACCGGCGTCCGCCTCCGACGACTGCTCTGAGCGGGCGAACCCTACCCGGCGCCAACCGCCGTACCCCGCCACGTCCTTGCCGAGTACACGCCCGCCCCGAAGAATGAGCGCCGCTGTGACAACGTTGTCCCAGTTTCTGAGGAGGCAATACCGCGAATGAGTGCGCCCCAGAGCACGTTACTGAGCACGTCCGAGAGCACACCCCCGAGTACCTCTCCGAGTACCTCCGCGAGCCCGGTGTCCGCCCGCACCGCCTGGCTGCGCCGTGTGACGAGAGCGGTGACCGCCGCCGCCCTGCTGGGCACCGCGCTCGCCGGGCCCTCCGCGCTGGCGGCGGAGAAGCAGGGTCCGCTCACCGATCTGGTCAACCCGTTCATCGGCACCCAGAACGAAGGGAACACGTATCCCGGCGCCGCCGTGCCGTTCGGCATGGTGCAGTTCTCCCCGGACACCGGCCACAACACCGGCTACGACTACTCCCAGAGCCGGATCCGAGGCTTCTCCCTCGTGCATCTCTCCGGCGTCGGCTGCGGCCTCGGCGGTGACCTGCCCGTGCTGCCGACCACCGGAGACGTCACCCGGACCGACTACGCCAAGTACGCCGCCGCGTTCAGCCATGACGACGAGTCCGCGAGCCCCGGCTACTACCGCG
The DNA here is from genome assembly GCF_054729195.1 of Streptomyces sp. YIM S03343. Taxonomy (NCBI): domain Bacteria; kingdom Bacillati; phylum Actinomycetota; class Actinomycetes; order Kitasatosporales; family Streptomycetaceae; genus Streptomyces; species Streptomyces sp. YIM S03343. Next base: position 1,060,193 of record NZ_JBPUKX010000001.1, on the reverse strand, counting down.
TCGGCCTCGACTCGGGCGTCAAGGCAGAGCTGACCGCGACAGCCCGCACCGGCGTCCAGCGCTACACCTTCCCCGCCACCGACAAGGCCAACGTGCTGCTCAACGCGGGCCAGTCGCTGCACCGCAAGGTCTCCACGCAGGTCGAGATCCTCGACAACCGCACCGTGCGCACCGCCATCACCGGCCGCGGCTTCTGCCAGAGCACCGAGCCCTACACCGTCTACACCGTCACCCGCTTCGACCGCCCCTTCACCGCCTACGGCACCTGGGACGGAAGCACCGTCACCGCGGGCTCGGCCACCGGACACGACGGCGCCTATGTCCGCTTCGACACCACCAAGGACCGTACCGTCGAGGCGACCACCGCCCTGTCCTACGTCGACGCACAGGGTGCCGCCGCCAACCTCAGGGCCGAGGGCGGGCGCTCCTTCGACGCGGTGCGCGGCGCGGCCCGGCGGGACTGGGAGCGGCGACTGGAGGACGTACAGGTGCAGGGCGGCAGCGACACCCTGCGCCGCACCTTCTACTCCTCCCTGTACCGGTCCTTCCTCGCGCCCAACATCGGCAGCGACGCCGACGGCCGCTACACCGGCTGGGACCAGCGGATCCACACCGCGAAGGGGTTCACGTACTACCAGAACTGGTCGCTGTGGGACACCTACCGCACCCAGTCGCAGCTGCTCTCCCTGCTCGCCCCGCGGGAGGCCCGCGACATGGCGATCTCCGTGATCAGGATCGACGAGGAGAGCGGCTGGCTGCCCAAGTGGGGTTACGGCACGGTCGAGACCAACATCATGACCGGCGACCCGGTCACCCCGTTCCTCACCAACGCCTACCAGCAGGGCCTGCTCAAGGGCTGGGAGGAGCGGGCCTACCGCGCGCTGAAGAAGAACGCCGACAGCGTCCCGCCCGCCGACTCCCCGGCCGTCGGCCGTGAGGCCGTCCAGGAGTACATCGCGAAGGGCTACGCGCCCTACATCGCCGGCCGCCCGCACACCAAGCACGGCGACTCGGACTACGACCACGGCGCCTCGGCCACCCTCGAGTACGCCCTGTCGGACGCCGTGCTCGCCCAGATGTCCCGCGACCTCGGCCATGACGCGGACGCGGCACGCTATGCCGCCCGCGCCCAGAACTACCGCACCCTCTACGACCCGTCGACCGGCTTCTTCCGTGCCCGCGACGCCTCCGGCGCCTTCACCGGACCGGCCGACCCCGCGCAGAGCGTCGGCTTCCACGAGGGCACCTCCTGGCAGTACCAGTGGCTGGTCCCGCAGGACCTGCCCGGCATGGTCGACCTGACCGGCGGCAGGCAGGCGGCCAACGACCGGCTCGACTCCTTCTTCGCCTACCAGAAGCTGCTCGCCGACCCCGCGAAGACGGCCCGTGAGGTCTGGGTCAACGGCCCCTACGCCTACTACAACGCGGACAAGTACAACCCGCAGAACGAGCCCGACCTCATCGCCCCGTACACCTATCTGTCCACCGGCCAGCCCTGGAAGACCACCGACGTCGTGCACGCCGCGCTGACCCTCTTCACCGACGGGCCGACCGGCATGACCGGCAACGACGACCTCGGCACCATGTCCGCCTGGATGGTGCTGTCGTCGATCGGCGTCTTCCCGGTGCAGCCCGGCTACGACACCTGGGGCCTGTCCACACCGGTCTTCGAGCGCGTCGACCTCAAGCTGGACCGGCATTACTACCCGCGCGACGGATTCACCGTCACCGCGCCCGGCACCTCGGGCACCGACCGCTACATCCAGACCGCCCGCACCAACGGCACGGCTTACGGCAAGACCTATCTGACGACCGGCGTGCTGCGCTCCCTGCGCACGCTGTCGTTCACGGTCGGCCCGCAGCCGTCTGAGTGGGGTACCTCGGCCAAGGCGGCCCCGCCCGCCCTGAAGTGACCTCAGTCGCCCCATGAGTCCCGCCCCTTTCGGAGGGGCGGGACTTAACCAGCTGTTAACTGAGCGTAGCTTGATCGTACTTGACCGTAATCGCGATCCAGCGATTGACTGCTTGTCCACCCGTCGCCGAGCTGAGGCAAGCCCTTGACCGCAGACCTGCTCGCTCCACTCGATCTGGCGTTCTGGCACATCGAGACCGACCGCCATCCCATGCACCTGGGCGCGCTCGGTGTCTTCTCGGCGCACTCGCCCACCGCCGGAGCCCACGCGGCCGACCTGCTCGCCGCCCGCGCCGCCGCCGTGCCCGGGCTGCGCATGCGCATCCGCGACGTCTGGCGGCCGCTCACCCTCCCGCCCGTCCTCCCGCCCGCGTTCGGCGGAGCGGCCCGCGAACCCGACCCCGCCTTCGACCCCCTCGACCATGTCCGGCTGCACGCCCCGGCCGACGACTTCCACGCCGCCGCGGGCCGCCTGATGCAGCGCCCGCTCGACCGGCGGCGGCCACCCTGGGAGGCACACGTCCTGCCCGGCGCGGACGGCATGTCGTTCGCCGTGCTGTTCAAGTTCCACCACGCCCTCGCCGACGGACTGCGCGCCCTCACCCTCGCCGCCGCCGTCCTCGACCCCATGGACCTGCCCGCCGCCCGGCCGCGTCCCGCCGAACCGCCCCGCCGGCTGCTCCCCGACGTCCGCAGCCTGCCCGGCACGGTGCGCGGCGCCCTCTCCAGCGCGGGCCGCGCCCTCGACATCTCCGCCTCCGTCGTCCGCTCCACCCTCCAGGCCCGCCCCTGCGCCGCCCTGGCCTGCGAACCGTCCGGCACCCGCCGCACCGCGGGCGCCGTCGTCGACCTCGACGACGTGCACCGGATCCGCAAGAGCGCCGGGGGCACCGTCAACGATGTCCTCATCGCCGTCGTCGCCGGTGCCCTGCGCCGCTGGCTCGACGAACGGGGCGACAGCAGCGAGGGCGCCGCACCCCGCGCCCTCATCCCGGTCTCCCGGCGCCGCCCGCGCACCGCCCATCCCCAGGGCAACCGGCTCTCCGGGTATCTGATAACGCTTCCCGTCGGCGACCCCGACCCGCTCGCCCGCCTCGGCGCGGTCCGCACCGCCATGGACCGCAACAAGGACGCCGGGCCGAACCGCGGCGCGGGCGCCGTCGCCCTGCTCGCCGACCATGTGCCCGCCCTCGGCCACCGTCTCGGCGGCCCGCTCGTCGGCCAGGCGGCCCGGCTCTGGTTCGACATCCTCGTCACCAGCGTCCCGCTGCCCAGCCTCGGACTGAGGCTCGGCGGCAACCCCCTCACCGCCGTCTACCCGTTCGCCCCGCTCGCCCCCGGCCAGTCCCTCGCCGTCGCGGTCTCGACGTACCGCGGACAGGTCCACTACGGCCTCGTCGCCGACGCCGAGGCAGTCCCCGACCTCGACCGGCTCTCCCGCGCGCTGGCCGAGGAGACGGCGGCCCTGCTCACGGCCTGCTCGGCCTGAGCGGGCAGGAACGGTTCGCTCGGCCTGAGCGGGCAGGAACGGGTTGCTCGGACCGAGCGGGGCAGGACCGGGCGCGGCCTGCTCGGCCTGAGCGGGGCAGGACGGGCGTGGCCCGCTCGGCCTGAGCGGGGCGGGCCCCGTGACGGTCGCGTTCGCCGACCGGGACGGGTTTGGAGGAGGGGCCCGGCGCTCCGTAGACTTCCCCGTTCGAAAGCGGACGCGGTCGGAGCGCCGCACGGGAGAAGCAGGGAACGGCAGCGCGATGACGGTGACAGAGGACGGCCCGGCCACGGGGGACGTGGTGTACGAGCCCGGCGCCGAGGAGGTGCGCGGACTTGACGGTGAGGCGCCGTACGGGCCCGGCGTCGACCCGGAGCGCCTCGCCGTCTGCCTCGCCGTGCTCCAGGAGCTGGACCAGCTCGACGTCGACCACCCGGACGCGGTCATGGTGCGCCGGGCCACCTCGCACATCTACCGCACGGTCAAGCAGCGCCGCCGCCAGGAGCGCCGCGCCGCCAAGACCGCCCACGACAAGTCGGTCACCGAGGCCACCGCCACCGGCTCCGCGCAGCGCATCGACGACGAGACCGAGGGCATCCTGCCGTCGTCGGTCACCACCGAGGGCCAGATCGCCGGCATCCTCCAGCGGCCCCGCTCCTGCTACATCTGCAAGCAGCGGTACACCGAGGTCGACTACTTCTACCACCAGCTCTGCCCCGGCTGCGCCGCCGAGAACCGGGCCCGCCGCGACGCCCGCACCGACCTCACCGGCAAGCGCGCGCTGCTCACCGGCGGCCGCGCCAAGATCGGCATGTACATCGCGCTCCGGCTGCTGCGCGACGGCGCGCACACCACCATCACCACCCGCTTCCCGAGCGACGCGATCCGCCGGTTCAAGGCCCAGCCCGACAGCGCCGACTGGATACACCGGCTGAAGATCGTCGGCATCGACCTGCGTGACCCCGCCCAGGTGGTAGCCCTCGCCGACTCGGTGGCTGCCGCCGGCCCCCTCGACATCCTGATCAACAATGCGGCGCAGACCGTACGGCGTTCCCCGCAGGCCTACAGCGAGCTGGTCGCCGCCGAGTCCGCCCCGCTGCCCGTCGGTGAGCTGCCCGCCGCCGAGGTGATCGGCACCTTCGGCTCCGGCGCGGTCGCCGAGCTCCCGGTCGCCGGGGGTGGCGCGCTCACCGCGCGGGACGTCACCGAGCTCGCCCTGGTGTCCGGCTCGGCGTCCCTGGAGCGCATCGCCGCCGGTACGGCCATCGACGCCGGTGGTCTGGTGCCGGATCTGCACCACACCAACACCTGGATCCAGCCGGTGGACGAGGTGACCCCGGTGGAGCTGCTGGAGGTCCAGCTGTGCAACTCCACGGCCCCCTTCATCCTCATCAGCCGGCTGCGCGCCGCGATGGCCGCCGCGGGCGCCCGGCGGACGTACATCGTCAACGTCTCCGCGATGGAGGGTGTCTTCGCCCGCGGCTACAAGGGCGCCGGTCATCCGCACACCAACATGGCCAAGGCGGCCCTGAACATGCTGACGCGCACCAGCGCCGAGGAGATGTTCGAGAAGGACCGCATCCTGATGACCGCCGTCGACACCGGCTGGATCACCGACGAACGCCCGCACCCGGACAAGGTCCGTCTCGCCGAGGCCGGCTTCCACGCCCCGCTCGACCTGGTCGACGGCGCCGCCCGCGTCTACGACCCGATCGTGCGCGGCGAGGCGGGGGAGGACCTGTACGGCGTCTTCCTGAAGGACTACGCGCCGGGCAAGTGGTAAGCCCGGCAGGGGAGTTGGCCTAGGCGTGGCCGGGGAGTCGGCCGTACGGGGAAAAATGCGGTGACCGGGGGCCCGGCGCCTCAGCACAATGGAGCGGCCGCCTGATCGTCGATCGCCGGTGGCCGATGATCCGTGCCGAGGGGGGCCTTCGCCGTGACCGCTGTTCCCAATGTCCTGCTGTCCGGCATCGTCGGCTCCACGGCCTACGGCCTCGCCCACGCGGGCTCCGATGTGGACCGGCTCGGCCTGTTCGCGGTGCCCACCGAGCGGCTGCACGGTCTGCACCAGCCGAAGGAGTCGTATGTCTCCACGGCACCCGACCGCACCCTGCACGAGGCGGCCAAATGGTGCAGGCTCGCCCTCGGCGGCAATCCGACCGTCATGGAACTGGTCTGGCTGCCCGACGAGTTGTACGAGGTGCGGACCCCGCTCGGCGACGAGCTGATCGGCATCCGCTCGACCCTGCTGTCCGCCCGCCGGGTGCGATCCGCGTACCTCGGCTACGCCACCCAGCAGTTCCGCCGTCTCACGAACAAGGACCCGGAGGCGAAGGGCCCGCGGGTCGCCAAGCACGCCCGGCACCTCAAGCGGCTCTGCCACCAGGGACTGGAGCTCTACACCACCGGGCGGCTCACCCTGCGGGTCGACGATCCGCAGGAGTACCGGGAGTTCGGCGAGCGGGTCGCCGCGGACCCGGAGGCGGCGCTGCCCCTGCTCAGACACTACGAGGACGCCTTCGACACCGTGGCCACCGTGCTGCCGGACCAGCCCGACGAATCGGCCGCCGAGGCTTGGCTGCGGCGGGTGCGCGAGCAGTTCTATTCGGCGGGGGTGGCGGCCTGATGCGGGCCGCCGGGTTTGGCGGACGGCGCGCGTTCGGCGTTCCGGTGAACGGCGCCGGGTGTCAGTCGACGGCACCCAGCGGCGAGTGCCGTTGCGCGACCATCTCCAGCACCGAGCGCCAGTCCTCCAGCACCCCCGCGTCGAACACCATGAGCCGGGCCTCCTCGGCCGCCTGGCGCAGGCACGGCAGATCACCGTCGGCGGCGGGTGCGGCGCCGTCGGCCTCGTACCGGTGGCGCCGTACGAGTCCGGCGATCCGCTCGCCCAGCAGCCGCCGTACCGCCTCGGGACCCAGCAGCCGGGCGACGCCCGCCACCAGGCCCGCCACCTGGAGCTCCTTGTCGGCGGGCCGGGCCCGGCGCAGCAGCGCGGCGGTGCGCAGTGCGTGCTCGTGCGGGTCGGCCGGGCCGCCGACGGTACGGCTGGCGTACAGCAGGTCCATCAACTCCTCGACGCTGCGCAGTTCCATGCCGTCGGTCCTCCCGCGAGACAACCCTTGCGGAAGGTCAGCAGATCAGGAACAGCTTGCGGCTCAGCCAACGCCACTTGAACTGCGCTGCTTGAACTGTGCCAGGCGGACTCGTCACCGTCCGCGCTCGCGCGTACGCACCGTATGGGCCGAACGAGTGAGGGATAAACCATCCATAAGTTAATGAACCATGTCAAGGTGTGCGTCAATGAGGTGAGTTGACGCGAGATAGTTACAGGTTGTTTGCAGCGCTATCGAGCGGACCTCTGCTCATTTGGTTAACCTTAGGTGGACGGGCAGCACGACGGGGTCCCACCCACACCCATGGTCCGTCCCGGGGCAGGCCGGTCCACATCGGCTCGCTTCACGCACGAGCCGAACGGCGCCACCGCGTCCGAACTGGAACTTCAGCAGCACCCAAGCGGGCTTCCGGCGCCGGATCGGACAGTGGCCGGTACGCCCCGAGGGTGATCCGACACATAAGGAGTGCGCGGTGACACCGGAGAAGACGAATCGAGATCAACGGCCCAAGGAACGTCCGGAGCGGGCGGGCCGCCGGCCGGGAGAGCTCCGCAGCCTCGACGTGTGGGCCCGGTCCGCCCCCATCCGTCTCGCGGGGTACGAGGACGACCTCGCCGAGGACCACATCCTGCCCAGCGTGGACTGACCCCGGCAGGGGTGGGGCAGCAGAGGAGCAGCCGCGGCCGGTGACGACCGGCCGCGGCTCCGTCGCGTCCAAGGCCTGTTCCAGGAACTGGTCCAGGGCCTGTTCCAGGGCCTGTTCCGAGGCCGGTCAGGGCCGGTCGAGCGGTGCCGTCCGCCGCCACGGGTGCAGCCGCTCCAACTGCCCCGCCAGATCCAGCAGCGTGGCCTCCGTGCCGGGGCGGCCGACCAGTTGGACGGCGCAGGGGGCGCCGGAGGCCAGCGTGCCGAACGGGACCGACATCGCGGGCCAGCCGGTGAGGTTCCACGGCGGGGTCATAGGGGAGTAGGCGGTGTTCGCGACGACATTGCGCAGCCAGCCCCGCTCGTGCCACGGCACGGACCTCGGGGAGCGGCGCGCCAGGGCCGGGGTGAGCAGGACATCGTGCTCGGCGAAGAACGGTTCGAGACGGCGGCGCAGCCGCTCACGGCCGTCACCCGACCGTACGGTCCCCACGAACCGGCGTCCCACCGCCGCGTGGACCCGGGTGCGGCGCGCGAGCCTGCCGGGGTCCAGACCCTCGGCGTCCACGGCCGTGCCCGCCGTCCAGTGCATGAGGGACGTGGTGCTCAGCGACATCGGATACGGCGGATCCGCGCGCCGCACCCGGTGCCCCGCCCGGGCGAGCAGCCGAGCCGCCGCCAGCACCGCGCTCGTATACGGCTTGGATATCGGTATCCCGGCGAGCGGGCTGCGCAGCGACACCGCGACATTGCGTGGGTCCGGGTCGTCGTGCCCGGTGAACTCCGAGTCCGCCAGGACCGACAGCATCAGCCGGGCGTCCTCCGTGGTGGTGGCGAGCGGGCCGTTCTCCGACATGCCGAACCAGTCCCCGTCGCTGATCCCGGCCGGTACGACACCGTGGCCCGGCTTGATGGTGACGAGGCCGCAGTTGGCCGCCGGTATGCGCAGCGAGCCCATGCCGTCGTTGCCGAGGGCGATCGGCACCAGGCCGGCGGCGACCGCGGCCGCGCTGCCGCCCGAGGAGCCGCCGGCCGCGCGGGCCGGGTCCCAGGGGTTGACGGTGCTGCCGAGCACGCCCTCCGTGCTGCCGAAAACACAGAGTTCGGGCACGTTCGTCAGCCCGACGACCACCGCGCCCGCGGCCCGCAGCCGGGCCACGGTGACATGGTCGCCGTCGGACGGTGTGTCCGGGGTCGCGAGGGTGCCGATCCGCTTGGACTCGCCGGTCACGGCGAGATTGTCCTTGATTGCCACGGGGACGCCCGCCAGCGGCAGCCGGTCGAGGTCCGGGCGGGCGGCCACCTCGTCCGCCTCGGCCAGTGCGGCCTCGGCGCGTACGGTGCGGAAGGCGCCGATGCGGCCGTCGTACCGCTCGATGAGGGCCAGCCGCTCGGCCACCACCTCGCGCGGAGCGACCCGCTTCTCGCGTACGGCGGCGGCGATGTCGGCGGCGGTCCGGCCGGTCCAGCTGGTCACGGGCGCTCCTCGGGAGGGTGCGGATGTCACCGTTACCGGTGAGTAGGCGTGATGGCTTGAGGAGAACTCTGCCTTGGTGCTCGCGCTGCGTCGAGAGGCCGTTGCGCGTGGAGTCGCGACCTAAGCGCGCTCCGCTGGAGGTGCCACGATGTGCCGTCTGTGGTCCGCGGCACCGTCGTGGCTGGTCGCGCCCCGCGGCGGCGCCGTATGCCGGCACAGCCCCACGCCCCTTCAGGGCGCAGCCACGCGGCCGCCTTCGAGCCGCGCCCCCCTCAACTCCCCCTGACCACCCCCGTGCTGTCCCGTACGATCAGCCGCGGCACCGGTACCCGCACCGTCCGCGCCGGGCCCCCGTCGAGGAGTGCCGTCAGCTCCCGTGCCGCCGTCCTGCCGAACTCCACGCTGTCGCGGGACAGTGCCGACAGCCACGGCTTGAGCATCCGGCACAGCGCCGAGTCCTCCCAGGACACCACCGACACGTCCGCCGGTACGGAGAAGCCCAGTTCGGCGGCGGCGGCCACCCCGGCGACGGCCATCACGTCGTTGTCGTAGACGATCGCCGTCGGGGGAGCGGTGGACTCCAGCACCCGGCGGGTGACGGCGGCGCCCTCCGCGTCGGAGTAGTCCGTGGACAGCGAGCGCACCTCGGCCAGCCCGTGCCGCCCGGCCTCCGCACGCAGGGCGCGCACCCGGCGCTCGGTGTGGGCCAGATCCGCGAGCCCCGCGATATGGACGATCCGGCGGTGGCCCAGCGCGTACAGCTCGTCCACCAGCGAGGCCATCGCCTCCGCGTCGTCCGCCCACACCGAGGACAGCCCCGGGTGCCGTTCGTCCGGCGCGCCCCCTATCACCACGGCGGGCAGGCCGAGTTCGTCCAGCAGATCCGGGCGGGGATCCTCGGTGCGCGGGTCGACCACCAGCACACCGTCCACCCGGTGCTCGGCCCACCAGCGGCGGTAGACGGCGCACTCGTCGGCGATGTCCGCCGCGATCTGGAACAGCAGCCCGAGGTGCCGCTCCGCCAGTACTTCCTGGATCCCGGACACCAGTTGGAGGAAGAACGAGTCCACACCCAGCTTGTCCGCGGGCCGGGCCAGTACGAAGCCGACCGTGGCCGCGCCCTCGCCGGACAGCGCGCGGGCCGCGGTGCTGGGCCGCCAGCCGAATTCCTCGGCGACGCGGCGCACCCGGTCGCGGGTCGTCTCGGAGACCCCGGGCCTGCCGTTGAGCGCGAACGACACCGCGCTCTCGGAGACCCCGGCGCGCCGTGCGATGTCCTTCATGGTCGGCCGGCGGGCCGGGGAACGCTTTTCTGACAACCTTGTCCCCTTTTCGCGTGACGCTTGCACTAAAGCGCTTGAGGTGCGATAACTCTAAAGCGCATTAGCGATCAGCCGCAAGGAAGCGGCCGACAAGCCTTCGGGCTATCTCGGCCTGCCCTGACCTGTGCTGATGTCGGCCGATGTGCAGGAAAGCGCAACTAAAGAATTTAGCTGAGTCGAATACATTGACGCGCCCGCAGCCGGTGGGCAGAGTCTGGCGCGGCGTCACCGGCCGACACCGCCGTTCGTACCGCCGCGGCACCGTCGACTCATCTCCCCGACCACCCCACCACCACACCACCGCACCACCGCTGCCAAGGAGTCCACCACCGTGCGCATCTCCCGCAGAGCCTTCGCCGCCGCTGCCGCCGTCGCCCTCGTCCTGCCGCTGAGCGCCTGCGGCTCGGGGAGCGACTCGGGCGGTTCCACCGACGCCTCGGGCAAGATCGAGGGCGACATCACCTTCCAGACCTGGAACCTCCGGGCGAACTTCAAGCCGTACTTCGAGGGCGTCGTCGCCGGCTTCGAGAAGAAGTACCCCGGCACCCATGTGAAGTGGATCGACCAGCCCGCCGAGGGCTACGCCGACAAGATCAGCGCAGACGCCGCCGGCGGCACCCTGCCGGACGTCGTCAACGTCTCCCCGGACCTCGTCGCCCCGCTCGCCCAGGCCGGCCTCGCCCTCGACCTCGACAAGTCCGCGGCGCAGTACAAGAAGGAGTACCTGGCGGGCGCCTGGGCCAGCCATCAGATACCGGGCACGACCGGGACGTACGCCTTCCCCTGGTACCTCAACACCGGGCCGCTGTTCTACAACAAGTCCCTGTTCCAGCAGGCCGGGCTCGACCCCGCCCAGCCGCCCAAGACGTACGACGAACTCTTCACCGACGCCCTCGCGATGGCGAAGAAGAGCAAGGGCAAGGTCGCCACCCTCGCCAACGTGCCCACCATCGAGGACTTCGGCCGCTACGGCGTACCGCTCATGAACGGCAAGGGCACCGGCTTCGCCTTCGACGACGCCAAGGGGGTGCAACTCCTCACCAAGTACAAGGAGCTGTACGACGCCAAGGCCCTCGACCCGCAGGCGCTCACCGCCACACCGGAGTCCTCGGGCAAGAAGTTCCTCACCGAGGCCGTCGCCATGAACCCCGGCAGTGCACTGGACCTGGAGAACTTCAAGAAGCAGGCGCCGAACCTCTACAAGAACATCGGCATCACCGACCAGATCACCAGCACCGGCCACGTCAACATGTACGTCATGGGCGTGATGGTCAACTCCCGTACCAAGCACACCCCGGCCGCCGTCGCCCTCGCGCACTGGGTCACCGACGCCGCGCACCAGATGTCGTTCGCCAAGAAGGTCGCCATCTTCCCCAGCACCGCGGGCTCCCTCGACGACCCGTACTTCACCAAGGGGGACGGCACCGATGTGACACGGGTGCGCATCGCCTCCGCCAGGTCACTGAAGAACGCGGTCAATTACACGCCGGTGCTGTTCAGTGAGCAGATGAAGACGGCGCTGCGCAACGAGGTCGCCAAGGCGCTGCAGGGCAAGGAGAGCCCCAAGGCGGCGCTCGACAACGCTGTCAAGGCGTGCGACCGGCTGCTCCAGCAGCAGGGCTGAGCGCCGATGGCCACCGCGACACCCACCGTCACCCAGGCCGGAGGCACCCGGGCGTCCCGGCCCCCGGCCCGGGTGCGGCGCCAACTGCCGCTCAGCCCCTGGCTGTTCGCCGCACCCGGACTGCTGGTCACCGGCGCGTTCATCCTCTACCCGTTCGTCTCCACCCTGGTCAACGCCTTCACCGACCGCCGCACCCTGGTCCCGGGCAGCTTCGTGGGCCTCGCCAACTTCCGTGAGCTGCTGCACGACGAGATGTTCTGGACCGGCCTGCGCAACAGCACGCTCTACGTCCTCGGCGTCGTCCCCGCCCTGGTCGTCCTGCCGCTGCTGCTCGCCATGCTGGTGCAGAAGAACATCCCCGGCATCACCTTCTTCCGGTCCGCCTTCTACACCCCGGTCGTCGCCTCGATCGTGGTCGTCGGGCTGATCTGGGTGTGGCTGCTCGACGAACGCGGCCTGGTGAACGCCCTGCTGGAGGCCGTCGGAGTGGGACGCGTCGGTTTCCTCAGCGACCAGTGGCTGCTTCTGCTGAGCGCCATGGCGGTCACGGTGTGGCGGGGCCTCGGCTACTACATGATCATCTATCTGGCGGCGCTCGCCAATGTGCCGCGCGAACTGCACGAGGCCGCCGCCGTGGACGGCGCGGGCGCGGTGCGCCGCTTCTTCACCGTCACCGTGCCCGCCGTCCGCTCCACCATGGTCCTCGTCGGCGCGCTGTCCTCGGTGTCCGCCTTCAAGGTCTTCTCCGAGGTGTATCTGATGGCGGGCCCCGACGGCGGCCCCGCGGGCGAGGACACCACCCTGGTGATGCTCGTCCAGCGCACCGGCACCGGTCTCACCGGTCGCGTCGGCTACGCCTCCGCCATCTCCGTCGTGGTCTTTGTCGTCACCGTCGCCCTGATGCTGCTGGTACTGCGCGCCGACCGGAGGGACGGGACATGAGCACCACCGCGAACAACATGAGCACCACCGTGAACACCGCACGGCCCGCCGCGACGACCGCGACTCCCGCGACCTCCGCGGCCGCCCGCCGCCCCCGCCTCACCGACGAGCACGGCCGCCGCATCCCCCTCTGGGAACTGGCCCTGCGCTATCTGCTGCTGCTCGCCGTGCTCGCCCTGACCGTGGGCCCCTTCGTCTGGCAGCTCTCGACCTCGCTCAAGGGCCCCACCGAGGACATCTTCAGCTCACCGCCGAAGTTCCTGCCGGGCCGTCCCACCCTGCACAACTACCAGCGCGTCGCCGACACCATCCCCGTCTGGGACTACGCCCTCAACTCGCTCAAGGTCGCCACCGCCAACGTCGTGACCAACTGCGTCGGTTCGGCCCTCGCCGGCTACGCGCTGGCCCGGCTGCGCTACCGGGGACGCCGCGTCACCACCCTGGTGTTCATCCTCGCGATGCTCGTCCCGGCCGAGGGCATCATCATCGCCCAGTTCACCACCATGCGTGAACTCGGCCTGAACAACACCCTCGTGGGCGTCGTCCTGCCCGGGGCGATCGGCGCGATGAACGTGCTGCTGATGCGCAACGCCTTCCTCGGACTGCCGTACGAGATCGAGGAGGCCGCCTACGTCGACGGCGCCAACGTCTGGCAGCGGTTCCTGCGGATCGCGCTGCCCGCCGTCAAGGGCACCCTCGCAGTCGTCGCCATCTTCGCCTTCATGGGCGCCTGGGACGACTTCCTCTGGCCGCTCATCGTGCTCAGCGACCCCTCCAAGTTCACCCTCACCATCGGCCTCAACTATCTGCACGGCACCTTCGCCAACGATGAACGCCTCGTCGCCGCGGGCACCGTCATCGCCGTGGCGCCGCTGATCGCCCTTTTCGCCTGTCTCCAGCGGTACTTCTTCCGCGGTGTCGGCGAGGGCGCCGTCAAGGGCTGACCTCGGCTCCGTACACCGCCGTTCGAGCGTTCCACGCACCACCGTCCGAAGGAACTGGAACCCGCATGCCTTCAGCCGTGCGCTTCGGCGTCAACTACACCCCCAGCGAAGGGTGGTTCCACCACTGGCTCGACTTCGACCCCGACTCCGTGCGCGCCGACCTCGACTCCATCGCGGCGCTCGGCCTCGACCACATCCGGGTCTTCCCGCTGTGGCCCTACTTCCAGCCCAACCGCACCCTGATCCGCCCGCGCGCCGTCGACGACCTGGTGCTGCTCGTCGACGCCGCCGCCGAACGCGGGCTCGACGTCAACGTGGACGGTCTGCAAGGCCACTTGAGCAGCTTCGACTTCCTGCCCGCCTGGACCAGGACCTGGCACCGCCGCAACCTCTTCACCGACCCGGACGTCGTCGAGGCCCAGGCCGACTACCTTCGCACTCTCGCCGCCGCCCTCGCCGGCCGGCCGGGCTTCCTCGGCATGACCGTCGGCAACGAGGTCAACCAGTTCTCCGCGGGCCCGCACCCCGACCCCGACCGTGCGAGCGCCGACGCCGTCGACGCCTGGCTGACCCGGATGCTCGCCGCCTGCGAGGAGGGCGCCCCCGGTGGGCAGCATCTGCACGCCGAGTACGACGCCACCTGGTACCAGGACGACATGCCGTTCACCCCGGTCCAGGCCGCCCGGCACGGCGCCCTCACCGCCGTGCACTCCTGGGTCTTCAACGGCACCGCCCAGCGCCACGGCCGCGCCTCCGTCCCCACCGAGCACCATGCCGCGTACCTCGTCGAACTGAGCAAGGCGTGGGCCGACGACCCGCACCGCCCCGTCTGGCTCCAGGAGGTCGGCGCCCCCGAGCCCCTGATCCCCGCCGAGCACGCCGCCGCCTTCACCGCGGCCACCGTCGCCCACGCCCTGGACTGCCCCGATCTGTGGGGCATCACCTGGTGGTGCTCCCACGACGTCTCCCGCGACCTCGCCGACTTCCCCCCACTGGAGTACGGGCTCGGCGTGCTGACCAACGACCGGCGGCCCAAGGACCTCGCCAGGATCCTTTCCGCCTTCGCCGACAGCCCCCCGCCCGCCCCCGCCCCGCGCACCACGGCGCTGATCGTCCCGGCCGACCCGGCCGTCCGCTCCCGCTGCGCCCCAGGCGGGCCCGTCTTCGACGCCTTCTTCCGGCTCACCGCCGACCGCGCCCGCCCCACCACCGTCCTCGACACCCGCGCGGACGACAAGGACCATCTCGCCGCACGCGGCATCACCGAGGTCGTCACTCCCGATCAGGTACTCCCACACCCACCAGGAGGCAGCTCGTGAACCCCACCAGACGCACGGTCCTGCTCGCCGCCACCGGAGCCGCCGCCACGACCACCCTGGGTCCACTCCCCACCGCGTCCGCGGCATCGGCCAGGCGGGCGGCCCCCGCTGCCGACGCCGCCGCCACGCCCCCGTACGTCTCGTACTGGTATCCCGACACCTTCCCCTCCGGCACTCCCGGCACCGGCATCACCTGGCGCAGTCTGAAGACCTGGACCGCCGCCGGCGACGCCGACCTCGCCTTCAACACGGCCGCCGTGCCGCTTGCCGCCCGCTTCACCCCGACCCCGGCCAACACCACCGCCCGCGCCGGGCAGGCCCGTGTCCAGTCGCTGGTCTCCTTCGCCCCGACGTCCGCCAACCCCTCCCAGGGCGCGGCCACCGCCGACTACTACGCCCTCACCCACTGGGCCTACCTCGACGAACTCGTCTTCTGGGGCGGCTCGGCCGGTGAGGGCCTGATCCTCGCCCCCAACGCCCCCATTGTCGACGCCGCCCACCGCCACGGCGTTCCCGTCCTCGGCAACATCTTCCTGCCGCCCACCGCCTACGGCGGCCAGCTGCAGTGGACGCGCGACCTGGTGCAGAAGGACTCCGCAGGGCACTACCCGCTCGCCGCCCAACTGGTCGCGGTGGCCGCCGCGTACGGCTTCGACGGCTGGTTCGTCAACGCCGAGACGGGCGGCGGGAACGCCGCGCTCGGCGCCGCCGTGCTCGGCTTCGTCACCGAGCTCAAGTCCCTCGCCGCGGCCCGGGGACAGCGGGTCACCTGGTACGACGCGATGACCGTGAACGGCGCGGTCAGCTGGCAGGGCGCGCTGAACACCCAGAACCAGGCGTTCTTCCAGGCCGCCGACGACATGTTCGTCGACTTCCGCTGGTCCACGAGTACCCTCGCCTCGTCCGGCACCAAGGCCGACCGACTGGGGCGCAGCCGGTACGAGTTGTGGGCGGGCGTCGACGTCGAGTCGGGCGGGTCCGGCAGCAGCGTCAACTGGAACGCGATCGTGCCGACCGGCTCGGCGCACATCGCCTCCCTCGGCTTCTACCGGCCCGAGTGGACCCGCAACCATCTGCCCGCCGCCACCCGCACCCCGGGCGACTTCCACGCCTCCGACGACCGGTTCTGGACGGGCCGGTCCCTGGACCCCGGGCAGCCGGACGGCACCGATCCGTGGCGGGCGCCCGCCGTGTCGGTCGCGGACCGGTCGACGGTGACCTCGCTGCCGTTCGCGAGCGTCTTCAACACCGGGCACGGGCTGACGTGGTACGAGGACGGGGCGGTTGCCTCGGACACCCCCTGGAATCACCTGGGGCTCCAGGACCGGCTGCCGTCACGGCGGTGGGCGGTGCGGACGGCCGGGACGCGGCCCGCGGTGACCTTCGACTTCGCGGCGGCCTGGCGCGGTGGGAGCAGCGTGCTGGTGAGCGGCGCACTCGACCGGGCGGCGGTGCTCGATGTGTATGCGGTACGGCTGCCGGTGACCGCGGACACGGTTGTCGAGCTGACGTACCGGACCGATGCTGGAGAGGTGAACGTCGAGCTGGCCGTCGCCACGGATGAGCCGAGCGGCGCGGGGCAGGCGCCGCCGTACACCTATCCGGCCGTGGCGGACACCGACTCGGTCAACGGCTGGACGACCGCGACCGTCCCGCTCACCGGCCTGACCGGCACGATCCACACCCTCGGCGTCCGCCTCACCGCCACCACCACCGGGCCCGTGCAGTGGCGGCTGGGCGGCATTGCCGTCTACGACACCCCCGAGGACGGATCAGGCAAGCCCGGTACCCCCGGCTCTCCGACCGCCTTTGCCGTCACCGCCGCCTCCGGGGGCGACCTCCGCCTCGGCTGGAGCGCCGCGCCCGGCGCCGTACGGCACTACGAGATCCACCGCGTCCTTCCCGACGGCACCAGACGTTTCCTCGGCGGCACCTGCCAGCGTGCCTGGTTCGCCGCCGGGATCCAGCCGGAGCAGGGCGAGCAGGAGACGCGGTTCGAACTGCGTGCCGTGGGGGAGCTCTACACCTCGTCGGACCCGGTGACCGTCACCCACCCCTGGTGACTCCGCCACCGAGCCGCTGACCCACTGGGCAGGTGCCTGCCCGGTGACCATCGCAACCCAGCAACGGGAGCACCTCACATGCATGACGACCGCACGCTGGTCGAAGCCCGCCTCCGCCGCGTCCTCGACGAGCGCATCCGCCCCGCCGTGTACCCCGAGTCCGTGCCGCTCCAGGTCGCGGTGTGGCACGCCCCCGGGGAGCCGGTGCCGGTCGCCGAGGGACTCGCGGCCGAGCCCGAGCCGATCGAGGTGGGCGCCCGGTGGGGTGCTCCCTGGGGCACCAGCTGGTTCCGGGTCACCGGGACCGTGCCCGAGAAATGGGCCGGACGGACCGTCGAGGCGATCCTCGACCTCGGCTTCGACGAGAACATGCCCGGCTTCCAGTGCGAGGGCCTGGTCTACCGGCCCGACGGCACCCCGGTGAAGGGCCTCAATCCGCGCAACCAGTGGGTGCGTGTTGCCGCGCCCGCCGAGGGCGGCGAGGAGGTGCGGCTGCACATCGAGGCCGCGTCCAACCCCGTCATCCTCGACTACCATCCTTTCCTCCCCACGCAGTTGGGCGACAAGGAGACCGCGGGCAGCGCACCCCAGTACACGCTCGCCCGGATGGACCTCGCGGTCTTCGACGAGACGGTGTGGCAGCTGATCGCCGACTTCGAGGTGCTCGGCGAGCTGATGGCCGAGCTGCCGCCGGAGTCGGCCCGCCGCTGGGACATCCTGCGGGCGGTCGAGAGGGCGCTGGACGCCGTCGACCTCCAGGACGTGGGCGGTACGGCGGCCCGCGCCCGCACCCTGCTCGCCCCGGCGCTGGCCGCGCCCGCCGCGCCCTCCGCGCACCTCATCAGCGCCGTCGGCCACGCACACATCGACTCGGCGTGGCTGTGGCCGCTGCGTGAGACCGTCCGCAAGGTCGCCCGCACCACGGCCAACATGACCGCCCTGATCGAGGACGAGCCCGAGTTCGTCTTCGCCATGTCGCAGGCTCAGCAGTGGGCCTGGATCAAGGAGCACCGGCCCGAGGTGTGGACGCGGGTGAAGAAGGCGGTGGCCGAGGGACGGTTCGTGCCGGCCGGCGGGATGTGGGTGGAGTCGGACACCAATATGCCGGGCTCCGAGGCGATGGCCCGTCAGTTCGTGCACGGCAAGCGGTTCTTCCTCGACGAGTTCGGCATCGAGAACGACGAGGCGTGGCTGCCGGACACCTTCGGCTTCGCCGCCGGGCTCCCGCAGATCATCCGGGCCGCCGGGTCGACCAGGCTGCTCACCCAGAAGATCTCCTGGTCGCGGACCAACTCCTTCCCGCACCACACCTTCCTGTGGGAGGGCATCGACGGCACTCGGATCTTCACCCACTTCCCGCCCGTCGACACCTACAACTGCTCCATGAAGGGCGGCGAACTCGCCCACGCGGCACGCAACTTCAAGGACAAGGGCCGCGCCCGGCACTCCCTCGCACCGACCGGCTGGGGCGACGGGGGCGGCGGTACGACGCGCGAGATGGTCGCCCGGGCGGCCCGGCTGCGCGACCTGGAGGGCTCGCCCACGGTGGTGTGGGAGACGCCCGCCGACTTCTTCGCCAAGGCGGAGGCCGAGTACCCCTCGCCGCCGGTCTGGGTGGGCGAGCTGTACCTCGAACTGCACCGCGCCACCCTCACCAGCCAGGCGAAGACCAAGCAGGGCAACCGGCGCAGCGAACACCTGCTGCGCGAGGCCGAACTGTGGGCGGCCACCGCCGCCGTACGCGCCGGATTCCCCTACCCCTACGACGAGTTGGACCGCATCTGGAAGACGGTGCTGCTGCACCAGTTCCACGACATCCTGCCCGGCTCGTCCATCGCCTGGGTGCACCGCGAGGCCCGCGCCACCTACGAACGTGTCGCCGCCGAGCTGAACGCGATCATCGACGCCGCCCAGCACGCCCTGGCCGGTGAGGGCACCACCCCGCTGCTGTTCAACTCCGCCCCGCACACCCGCGCCGGTGTCCCCGCGGGCGGCGCGCGGACACCGGTCACCGAGGGCGCCACCAGCCTCACCCCGCGCCCGGCGGGCGGCCACGTCCTCGACAACGGCCTGCTGCGCGTCGAGATCGACGCCCGCGGTCTCGTCGTATCCGCCTACGACCTCGTAGCCGACCGCGAGACCATCGCCCCCGGCGCGGCGGCCAACCTCCTCCAACTCCACCCGGACTTCCCGAACATGTGGGACGCCTGGGACGTCGACGAGTTCTACCGCAACACCGTCACCGATCTCGTCGAGGTCGACGAGCTGACCGCGGGTGAGGACGGGGTATCGGTGCGCATCGTGCGCTCGTTCGGCGCATCCCGGGTCACCCAGGTGCTCACCCTGCCGCCGGGGGAGCGGCGCCTCGCCGTGGACACCGAAGTCGACTGGCATGAGACGGAGAAGTTCCTGAAGCTCGCCTTCCCGCTCGACCTCCACGCCGAACGGTACGCGTCCGAGACCCAGTTCGGGCACTTCCACCGGCCCACCCACACCAACACCTCGTGGGAGGCGGCCAAGTTCGAGGCGTGCAACCACCGCTTCGTCCATCTGGCCGAGCCCGGCTGGGGCGTCGCCCTCGTCAACGACTCGACGTACGGCCACGACGTCACCCGCACCGTCCGCGACGCGGACGAGGGCGGTGACCGGGGCACCACCACCACGGTCCGGGTCTCCCTGCTGCGCGCCCCGCGCTTCCCCGACCCCGAGACCGACCAGGGCGTCCACCGCTTCCGCCACGCTCTGGTGCCCGGCGCGGACATCGGGGACACGGTCCGCGAGGGCTGGCGGATCAATCTGCCGGAACGTCGGACCATTGGTGCCGCCGAGGTGGAGCCGCTGGTGTCGGTGGACCGGGACGCTGTGGTCGTCACCGCGGTCAAACTCGCCGACGACGGCAGCGGCGACATCGTCGTCCGCCTCCACGAGGCGCACGGCGGACGCGCCCGCGCCACCCTGGTCGCCGGGTTCGAGTTCACCGGCGTCACCGCCACCGACCTGCTGGAACGCCCGCTCGCGGACACCGCGGCGCCCGAGCGGGACGGCCGGCGGATCGCCCTGCGGCTGCGCCCCTTCGAACTGCTGACGCTCCGCCTGTCCCGCTGAGGGGCCAGCCACATCGAGGAGTGCCGAGGAAGGGAGCCCCATCGGGAAGGACTGCTCTAGCCAGGAAGTGATCGGACGACTAAGGTCGAAAGTGCGGGAAAATTGCCGCCCAAGGCTGTCCTATGCGCCGAGTGGTCGGATAAATCTTTCCGGCACCTGCTTCCCCGGCAGCACCGAGGACACCGGCGGCCCGGGGCCGGAGGCTGCGGCGGTCCGCTCGCGGGCGGACCGCCGCACCCCGGCACCCGCCCCACCGGACCTCACCGACCGAAAGGCGCCCCGTGCCCCCGACCCCGCCCCGGCCCGTCCCCGCCCCACCGGCCGCCCAGGCTCCTGCCAAGGCCCCCGCCCAGGCTCCCGCCAACGCCCGCGCCCAGGCCCCCGCCCGCGTCACCGCGCTCGACACGTACGACATCCGCTTCCCCACCTCGCGCGAACTCGACGGCTCCGACGCGATGAACCCCGACCCCGACTACTCGGCGGCCTATGTCGTGCTGCGCACCGACGCCGCCGACGGCCACGAGGGGCACGGCTTCACCTTCACCATCGGGCGTGGCAACGATGTCCAGGTCGCCGCCATCGACGCACTGCGCCCCCATGTGCTGGGCCGCCCGGTCGCCGAGGTCTGCGCCGACCCCGGCTCGCTCTTCCGCGACCTCGTCGGCGACAGCCAACTGCGCTGGCTGGGGCCCGAGAAGGGCGTGATGCACATGGCGATCGGGGCCGTCGTCAACGCCGTCTGGGACCTCGCCGCCAAACGCGCCGAGAAACCCCTGTGGCAACTGCTCGCCGACGCCGAACCGGAGTGGCTCGTCGGCCAGATCGACTTCCGCTACATCACCGACGCGCTCACCCCCGAGGAGGCCCTGGCCGTCCTGCGCCGCGGCCGTACCGGCGCCGACGAACGCCGTGCCCGGCTCCTGGAGCGCGGTTTCCCGGCGTACACCACCTCCGCGGGCTGGCTCGGCTACGACGACGAGAAGCTCGGACGTCTCGCCGCCGCCGCGGTCGCCGACGGCTTCACCCAGATCAAGCTGAAGGTCGGGGCCGATCTCGACGACGACGTACGGCGCTGCCGCACCGCCCGCGCGGTCGTCGGTCCGGACGTCCGCATCGCGCTCGACGCCAACCAGCGCTGGGGCGTCGCCGAGGCCATCCGCTGGACGAGGGCACTCGCCCCGTTCGACCCGTACTGGATCGAGGAGCCCACCAGCCCCGACGACGTCCTCGGCCACGCCGCGATCCGCGCCGCAGTCGCCCCCGTCAAGGTCGCCACCGGCGAACACGTCCAGAACCGCATCGTGTTCAAGCAACTGCTCCAGGCCGGTGCCCTCGACGTGCTCCAGATCGACGCCGCCCGCGTCGGCGGCGTCAACGAGAACCTGGCGATCCTGCTGCTCGCCGCCAAGTTCGAGGTGCCCGTCTGCCCGCACGCGGGCGGCGTCGGACTGTGCGAACTCGTCCAGCACTTCTCGATGTTCGACTATCTCGCGGTCTCCGGCACCACCACCGACCGCATCATCGAGTACGTCGACCACCTGCACGAACACTTCACCGACCCCGTCGTGATCCGCGACGGCCACTACACGGCGCCCACCGCGCCGGGCTTCTCGGCCGCCATGCGACCGGAGTCCATTGCGCGCTACACCTTCCCCGGCGGTACCTTCTGGGCGGCGGACCCGCAGACACAGAAGGACCGGGCGGCATGAGCGAGTCCGACACAGCTGAAGGGACGGACCGGATGAACGACTTCGAGGGGCTCACCGCCCTGGTGACCGGCGGCGCCTCCGGCATCGGCCGGGCCACCGCCGGCCTCCTCGCCGCGCGCGGCGCCCAGGTCGCCGTCCTCGACCTCGACCCCTCCGGCCTCGCCGCGCCGCTGCTCGCCCACAAGGCCGACGTCACCGACGACGCCTCGGTACGGCAGGCCGTGGCCGCCGCCGTGGCCGAACTCGGCGGACTCGACATCCTTGTGAACAACGCGGGCATCGGCGCCCAGGGCACCGTCGAGGACAACGACGACGAGGAATGGCGCCACGTCCACGACGTCAACGTCCTCGGCATGGTCCGCACCAGCCGCGCCGCCCTGCCCCATCTGCGCCGCTCACCGCACGCGGCGATCGTCAACACCTGCTCGATCGCCGCCACCGCCGGGCTCCCGCAACGCGCCCTCTACAGCGCCACCAAGGGCGCGATCCTCTCCCTCACCCTGGCCATGGCCGCCGACCACGTCCGCGAGGGCATCCGCGTCAACTGCGTCAACCCCGGTACGGCGGACACCCCGTGGATCGGCCGCCTCCTCGGCAAGGCCCCGGACCCGGCCGCCGAACGCGCCGCCCTGGAGGCCCGCCAGCCGCTGGGACGGCTGGTGTCCGCCGAGGAAGTCGCGGGCGCCATCGCCTACTTGGCGAGCCCCCTGTCCGGCGCCACCACCGGCACCGCCCTCGCCGTCGACGGCGGGATGCAGGGCCTGCGGCTGCGCCCGGCGGGCCGGTGAACACCCCGCCCGGCGGGGCGCCGGTGAGCACCGTCCTCGGCCGCAGCGGGGTGCGGGTCAGCCCGCTGGCCTTCGGCGGCGCCGCGATCGGCAACCTGTTCACCGAGGTCGGCGACCAGCAGGCCCACGACGCGGTGGACACAGCCTGGCGGTACGGGGTGCGCTACTTCGACACCGCCCCGCACTACGGCCTCGGCCTGTCCGAACGGCGCCTGGGCAACGCCCTGCGCGACCGCCCCCGCGCCGACTACGCCGTGTCCACCAAGGTCGGGCGGCGGCTGGAGCCGGTGACCGAGGTGTCCGGTGACGACATGGACGCCGGGTTCGCCGTGCCGGCCACACACCGCCGGGTGTGGGACTTCGGGGCCGACGGCATCCGGCGCAGCCTGGAGGGCAGCCTGGAGCGGCTGGGCCTCGACCATGTCGACATCGTCTATCTGCACGACCCCGACGACCACGCCGAGCAGGCGTTCCGCGAGGGCTACCCGGCCCTGGAGAAACTGCGCTCCGAGGGCGTCGTACGGGCGATCGGCGCCGGTATGAACCAGACCGCGATGCTCACCCGCTTCGTCCGCGACACCGACGTCGACGTGGTGCTCTGCGCGGGCCGCTACACCCTGCTCGACCAGAGCGCCCTCACCGACCTCCTCCCGGCCGCCCTCGAACGCGGCACCTCCGTGGTCATCGGCGGCGCCTTCAACTCCGGCCTGCTGGCGGACCCGAGGCCGGGGGCGACGTACAACTACGCCGCCGCACCGGCCGGGTTGCTGGAGCGCGCCCTGCGCCTCAAGGACCTCGCCGACCGGCACGGCACCTCGCTGCGCGCCGTGGCCCTGGCCTTCTGCGCCGCCCATCCGGCGGTCGCGAGCGTCCTGGCCGGTGCCCGCTCGGCGCACGAAGCCGCCGCCTCTGCCCGGGAGTTCGCCACACCGGTGCCCGCCGCCCTGTGGCAGGAGCTACGGGACACCGGCCTGCTGCCGCCCGCCGCGCCGGTACCGGCCGACCCAACGGCCGCAACGGGTGACCCAACGGCCGCCCCAACGGCCGACCCGCCGACCGACAGGAAGCTGCCATGACCGCCGCCCCGACCGTGGACGCTCACCACCACGTCTGGGACCTGTCCGTGCGAGACCAGGGCTGGCTCACCGGCCCCGAACTCCAGCCCCTGCGCCGCGACTTCACCCTCACCGACCTCGCTCCCGAGGCCCGTGCGGCGGGCGTCGGCCGCACCGTGCTCGTCCAGACGGTCACCGTCCCCGAGGAGACCCCCGAACTCCTCGCCCTGGCTGACCGCCAGGACCTCGTCGGCGCCGTCGTCGGCTGGACCGACCTCACCCGCCCGGACGTCGCCGACGAACTGGCACGGCTGCGCACCCTGCCCGGCGGCAGCTTCCTCAAGGGGATCCGCCACCAGGTGCAGGGCGAGCCCGACCCGGAATGGCTGCTCCGCCCCACTGCGCAGCGGGGTCTGACGGCGGTCGCGGACGCGGGCCTCGCCTACGACCTCGTGGTCCTGCCCCACCAACTGCCGGTCTGCGTCAAGGCGGCCGAGTCCCTGCCCGGGCTGACCTTCGTCCTCGACCACCTCGGCAAGCCCCCGGTCGCCACCGGTGCCCTCGAACCCTGGGCGGCGGCCGTCCGTGTCCTCGCCGCGCTGCCCAACACCGTCTGCAAGCTCTCCGGCCTGGTCACCGAGGCCGACCACGGCTCCTGGACCACCGCCGACCTCGGGCCGTACGCCGACACCGTGCTGGACGCCTTCGGCCCCGGGCGGCTGATGTACGGCTCGGACTGGCCGGTGTGCACGCTGGCCGCGTCGTACGGCGAAGTGCTCGACGCGGCATGCGAGTTGACGTCGGACCTGAGCGAACCGGAGCGCGCCGAGCTGTTCCACGGCACCGCCACCCGCGTCTACCGCCTCTGATCCACCGCCTGCGGCCCACGAGCCGTGATCCACCGCCTGCGGCCCACGAGCCGTGACCTACCACCTCCGGCCCACGAGCCGTGGCCTACTGCCGCCGGCTCTCCCACGACAGCCGGGTCGGCGGCAGGAACTCCCGCACATACGTCCGCTCCCAGCACGCCCCCGTGGCCCGCAACTCCCGCCAGGAGGTGAACCGGTAGCGGAAGAGGCGGGCGCGGATCCAGCGCGGCGGCTCGCCCGGCGGGAAGGGGCAGCGGCGCAGCAGCCTGACGGTGTCCCGGTCGTTCTCCAGCAGCCGCTCCACCAGCGGACCGAACCAGGCACCCGCGTAGCCCGGCGAGAGCGCCACGAACCACATCAGCCAGTCCAGCCGCAGATGGTAGGGCGCGAACTGGCGCGGCCAGTGCCGCGGATCACCCGGCTTGCCCCGGAACTCGTACTCCCGCCACTTGGCCCCCTCGTCCGGTACGGCGTCCGCCGTGCCCTCCAGCACCACCTCGTGGCGCACCCGGCTGACGGTGCCGAACGCGCCGTAGGTGTTGACCAGATGCAGCGGGTCGAAGGAGCGGTTCATCACCTGGCGCCGGGAGACCATGTTGAGCACCGGGCGATGGCTCAGGAACACCAGGAAGGCGGCGACGCCGAGGACCACCGCCTCGTACCAGACCGGCGCCCCGGCCGTGTGCGGCGGCTCGGCGGGGAAGGGGACCGCCGACAGGGCGAGCACGATGGTGATCCAGTTCAGCCAGGAGAAGTTGCCCGAGAGCACCAGCCACAGCTGGGTCACGATCATCACCGCCGCCGCTGCGCCCGCGACCGGCTGCGGGGTGAACAGCAGCACGGGCACCACGAGTTGGGTGAAGTGGTTGGCGGCGACCTCCACCTTGTGCAGGGGCCGGGGCAACCGGTGGAAGAACCAGCTCAGCGGGCCCGGCATCGGCTGGGTCTCGTGGTGGTGGTAGAGACAGGTCAGCTTCCGCCAGCACTCGTCGCCGCGCAGCTTGATCAGACCGGCACCGAATTCCACCCGGAACAGCACCCAGCGCAGCAGGAACAGCACCACGACCGGCGGCGCCACCTCGTCGTTGCCGAGCAGCACGGCGGCGAAGCCGACCTCCAGCAGCAGCGACTCCCAGCCGAACGCGTACCACGTCTGGCCGACGTTCACGATCGACAGATACAGCGCCCAAGGCACCAGCCACAGCAGCATGGCCCCCCACAGCGGCAGCAGTCCGTCGGCCCCCGCGACCAGCGCCGCGGACACCGCGCTGCCCGCCCAGGCGCACCCGGCGAAGAAGCGGTCGGAGTAGTGCAGGTGGAACATGCTGGGCGCCCGGCGAAACGGCACCTGCGCGACGAACCGGGGGATCGGCAGCATGCCCCGTTCACCCAGCAGGGCCCGGAACTGCCGGGCCGCTGTGAGGAACGCGACCAGGTACACGACGGCCAGGGCCCGCTGGAAGACCAGCCGGCTCAGCCAGTAGTCGGGTGCGGTGAACCATCCCACGGCGGCGCGCTCCTCCCTCCTCCCAGTGTGGCGCCGCCCGGCCCGGGACCGGGTCCACCCGGCCGGACGTCACTCTTCGCACACAACCGATACGAGATCGATCACCGGCGATGTCGTCATCCGTCCCGGACCGTATCCTCTTTCTCGAAGAATCGGATTTCTCGAAGAATCGGACAATTCCTGGCAAGGTGGCTCCATGGCTGATCGGGGAGCGAGCGCCCCGTCACTCCCGGACGACTGGCCCGCCCAACCGGATCCGTTGCTGGCGCTCAACCAGATGGGGTCCTTCGACTGGGACCTCGACACCGGTCTGCTCCATATGGACGTCCGAGCCCACGAGGTCTTCGACCTGCGCGCCGAGGAGTACGACGGACGTCCCGAGAGCCTGGTGTGCCGCATCCCGCCGTCCGAGGCGAGCCGGCTCAACGACGTGGTGACCCGGGCCATCAAGAACGGCAGCGAGAACTGCGCCACCTACTTCCGCATCCGCCGCCGTGACGGCTCCCCGCGCTGGACGCACGCCCAGGGCTACATCCGGCGTGACGAGACGGGCCGCCCGCGCCGGGTCGTCGGCATCCTCCGGGACGCCACCCAGGAGCTCGCCGACAGCGAGGTCCGCAGTCTGCGCAGCGCCCTCGACGACACCGCGCGCCATCAGTCCGACATCGTCCTGGCCGTCACCGCCGCCCTCTCCCACGCCCGTACCGTCGAGGACGTCATCGACGTGCTCAAGGACACCCACGGCGTCCGCCACCTCGGCGCCACCAGCCTCGTCATCGGCCTGCTGGAGGCCGGCCGGATCCGTATGATCGCGGAGGGCCCGGCCGAGACCGTCGTGCCCGGCACCATGGTCACCCGGGTCGACGAGCCGTATCCGATGAGCGAGGTCGTCCAGACCCTGAACCCGCGCTTCATCGAGTCCCCCGAGGAGTTCGCGGACGGATACCCCATCCTCTGGCACCGCATCGCCGGCCTCGGGGTCACCTCCGCCGCCTATCTGCCGCTCATCGCCCAGGCCCGCCCCATCGGCGCCATGGGCGTGCTCTACGGCGACCGGCGCGGCTTCTCCGCCGACGAGCGCACCGTCCTGGTCGCCCTCGGCAGCAGCATCGCCCAGAACCTCCAGCGGGCCATGCTCTACGAACAGGAGCGCGACCTCGCCAGGGGCCTTCAGCAGGCGATGCTGCCGCGCACCATCCCCAGCCTCCCCGGCGCCGACGTCGCCGTGCGCTACCGCGCCGGAACGGCCGCCCAGGCCGCCGCCGGTCCGCCCCGGGACATCGGCGGCGACTGGTACGACCTCATCCCGCTGCCCGGCGGCCGGGTCGGCGCGGTCATCGGCGACGTCCAGGGGCATGACACGCACGCCGCCGCCGTGATGGGCCAGCTCCGCATCGTGCTGCGCGCCTACGCCGCCGAGGGGCATCCGCCGGCCACGGTGATGGCCCGCGCCTCCGTCTTCCTCGACGAACTCGACACCGAGCGCTTCGCCACCTGTCTGTACGCGGAGGTCGACCTGGTCACCGGGGTGGTGCAGATGGTCCGGGCGGGCCATATCGACCCGATGGTCCGGCACACCGACGGCAGCTGCCGACGGGTGGCCGTCGAGGGCGGGCTGCCGCTCGGCCTGTCCGCCGAGTTCGGGCGGCTCGCCTATCCCGTCGGCACCGTCGAGCTGGACCCCGGCGAGACGCTGCTGCTGTGCACCGACGGCCTCATCGAGCAGCCCGGCGCCGACCTCGACGACGGCCTCCAGGCCCTGACAGCCGCCGTCGCGACCGCCCCGGGCACCGGTGTGGAAGAGCTGGCGGACCGGCTCATCGACATGGCTGAGGAACGCGGCGGCGACGACGACGTGGCCCTGCTCCTGCTGCGCCGCCGCGCCGTGGACGCCCCGCGGGCCCGCGGACGGCTCCAGCAGCATGTGGCCCCCGGCGACCCGGAGGCGCTCGGCGAGGCCCGCCACATGATCCGGGCGGCGGTCTGGGCGTGGGGCGCCCAGGACCGCGCCGACGAGGTCGAACTCGTCGCCGACGAGCTGATCACCAACGCCCTGATGCACACCGAGGGCGCCGCGGTGGTCACCCTGCGCATGCTGGGCGGACCGGACCGCAGACTGCGCGTGGAGGTCGAGGACTCCTCCAGCGCCCTGCCCCGCCCCAGGGAAGCCGGCGAATCAGGCGTCTCGGGCCGAGGCCTCCTCCTCGTGGACCTCCTGACCGACGTCTGGGGCGTGGAGGCCCGGGGCGGCGGCAAGTGCGTGTGGTGCGAGTTCACGGTGCCGCCGAGAATCAGCCCCTCCGGCGTTTGAGGAGCGGGGGTACGGGGGCGGAGCCCCCGTGACGGGACGGGAAGGGGCGGCGGGGGCGAGAACGGCATGTCTCCTCAGCCCTCCCCGCCGGGGCGTGGTGCGGCGGCCAGCCTGGTCGGCATCCTGCGGGCGGGATCGTCTTTGCCGCCGGGGGCCACCCGGCCCGTGTCGGTGGGGGGTGGCACTCTGGGGGTATGCCCGAGCTGCCCGAGGTCGAAGCGCTCAGAGATTTCCTGGTCGAGCGGCTGGTCGGCCATGAGATCGTCCGGGTGCTGCCCGTGGCGATCAGTGTCCTGAAGACGTACGACCCCCCACTCTCCGCCATAGAGGGCCACGAGGTCACCGCAGTGACCCGGTACGGCAAGTTCCTGGACATCGCCACAGCCGCCGGCCCGCACCTCGTCACCCATCTGGCCCGCGCGGGCTGGCTCCAGTGGAAGGACCGGCTGCCCGACGGCGTCCCCCGCCCCGGCAAGGGCCCGCTGGCGCTGCGCGTGGCCCTGGAGACCGGCGAGGGCTTCGACCTGACCGAGGCCGGCACCCAGAAGCGGCTCGCGGTGTACGTGGTCCACGACCCCGGCGAGATCCCGGGTGTCGCCCGTCTGGGCCCCGACCCGCTCGCCCCCGGCTTCGACGCCGACCGGCTGGCCGGGCTGCTCGCGGGGGAGCGGCGGCAGATCAAGGGCGCCCTGCGCGACCAGAGCCTGATCGCGGGCGTCGGCAACGCCTACAGCGACGAGATCCTGCACGCCGCGAAGATGTCCCCCTACAAACTGGCCGCCTCCCTCACCCCGGAGGAGGTCCAGCGCCTGTACGACGCCCTGCGCACCACCCTGACGGACGCGGTGACCCGTTCCCGCGGCCTGGCCGCCGCCTCCCTCAAGTCCGAGAAGAAGACCGGCCTGCGCGTCCACGGCCGCACCGGCGAACCCTGCCCGGTCTGCGGCGACACGATCCGGGAGGTCTCCTTCGCCGATTCGTCCCTCCAGTACTGCCCCACCTGCCAGACCGGCGGCAAGCCGCTGGCGGACCGGAGGATGTCCCGGCTGCTGAAGTAACCGCTGAAGCAACCGCGACCAGCGATGCTAACGGGGCTTCAGCGTCAGCAGGTTGGCGCCCTCCGCCGTACGCACGTCGTAGTGGTCGATCTCGTCCGAGTGCATCGTGGAGCCGCCCTGGACCTTGCTGGGACCGGAGCCGCGGTCCGGGCTGGTCCAGGTGGTCACCGTCTGCTCCGCGCCGTCGGAGCCGACGGCGATCAGGCGGCAGGCGTGCGAGCCGGGGACGTCCTGGATGGTCAGCAGCACATCGCTGCCCCAGTCCGCGTTCTTGGTGGTGACCTGCGCCGACACCCCCGTCTTCGTGTCCGTCGCCGCGATCCTCGTGGACTGCTCGCCCGGTCCGGCCCACAGGGCGAGCGCGGGACCGGCCATGGCAAGGACCACCGAGGCGGCGAGCGCGTACAGCGAGAGGCGGCGCCGGGCGCGGTGCCGCCGCGAGACCTCGGCCAGCAGCCGGTCCAGCAGCCGCGGGCCGGGCTGCGCAGCGGGGTGGACGAAGCGCGGTGTCGCCCGGCGGTAGAGCAGCAACTGCCGTGCCGTAGGCCCGAATTCGGTGACGTCCGCCGAGCAGCGAGGGCACTCCATCAGATGGTCCTCGAAGCGGAAGGCGTCCGCCTCGTTCAGCACGCCGAGAGCGTAGGCGCCGACGTCGCGATGCCGTTCCAGGGACCTCATGCCGAATCCTCGTACCGTTGGGTGTGGGTGGGGTCACTCCTTGCTCCCACCGGTACGCACCGGACCGCCGAATCACTCAAGCCCCGCACCGAATCGCAACCCGGGTATTCGGAGCCGTTCGGCGCGCGGATTGGTCCGCGTGCCGAACGTGCCGGAGAAGAATCGGAGAAGACGAGGTGACGGCAGGTCAGAAGAGATGGATCGCGAGATGTCCCAGCGGCAGCCCGAGCTGCCAGGCGGGTGTCCAGACCTTCGGTCCGTCGTCCTCGCCGGCCACCGCCGCGCCGCCCGGCACCGCGTCCAGGTCGGCCGCGAGCAGCTCGGTCTCCTCCAGCCAGCGCCAGGCCCGCTCGGCCAGCGCCAGATCTGCCGACGGCGTGCCCGATGCCCCGGCCTCGGCGGCGAGTTCGGCCATCCGCGAGCGCACCCAGTGCTGCCACGGCTGGTCGTACGCCGTCAGCGACAGCCAGTTCTCCAGCTGGGAGATCACCCGGATCCCGGACAGTTCGCCCTCGGTGTCGGACAGGAAGACGGTCAGCGCCAGCGCGTCCCGCCCGGCGCGGAACTCGAAGGACGTCGGCGGCATCAGATCGCCGGTGCGCAGCAGCTCGTCCGCGATGTACTCGGCGTACAGCCAGGCCATGGGGACGCTCAGCTCACCGCCACCGGTGCCGTCCGTGCTCTCTTGACCTCTGTGCAGCATCGCTTCCTGCCTTCCTCCGGTGCGTGCGCGTCGCCCGGGTGCCGGAGCCGTGCCGTGCGGTTTCCCGGGCGCCCGGGGGCGGGCGGGAAACCGGCGGCGGTGCTCCGTCCGGAACACGGATGAAGACAGCTGATTGCTCAACCGCGATCCTCAGCAAGGCGCTTTACCGAGGTTTGACCTGACTCACGGTTTCATCGCAGGTCGGCCGCATAACCCGGAAGCACCCGGCGCAGGGCGCGCAGCGCGTAGTACGCGCGCGACTTCACGGTACCGGGCGGAATGCCCAGCGTTTCGGCTGCTTCCGCCACACTGGCCCCCTGGAAGTACACCAGCACCAGGACTTCACGGTGCTCGGGAGTGAGTGTCTTCACAGCCTCCCGCACATCCAGGGTCGCGGCTGACCGTTCGGCGTGATCGGCGATCACCCGGGAGTTCTCCAGGACCGCGTCGCCGACCTCGGCGGGCCGCGCCTGCCGAGCCCGGCGCGCGTCGATCGCGAGCCTGCGGCCCACGGTCATCAGCCAGGGCCGTACGGAGTCGAAGGCGTCCGCGCGCAGCGCCTCGGGGTGCTGCCAGGCTCGTACGAGCGTCTCCTGCACGAGGTCCTCGGCGCGCTGCCGGTCGCCGTCGCACAGGCGCAGCAGCAGGGCGAAGAGGGGTCGACCGTGCTCGCGCTGGAGGGCGGCGAGTTCGTGCTCGGCGGTCGTCACATCGGTGAGGGTGGTGGTTCCGGCCGTCATGGCCGTATGGCACCCCAGGGGGCCGTTCTGGGACAGAGCGCGCACACGGCTCTGCGACAGACGGTCGATCGCGTCGACGAACGGTACGACGAACGGTTACCGGCGGTCCGGTGAACGGCCGGCGGGTTGTGCCGCGCACCGCCCGCTGCGGGACCGGTCGGGTTCACCGGATGGGCTGATGGGGCCGCAGTGTCGTTTGGGGCAGCCTGTCTTGTCGTACCTATGCGTTCGTCATGAATCCGAAATTCCTGAAATTCCGGAAATCGGACATTCAGAAAAGATGCGGCCCGACCTCTGGGGTGACCGATGATCACACGCAGCCGACAGCTGGCCCTGGCTCTCACCGCCGTCCTCGCGGCAGCGGCCGCCTGCCAGGCACACGGCCGGGAACAGGCCCGTGCCGGGCACCCCGCGCCGCCCACCGCGCGGGGCTTCACCCTTGTGGCCTCCGGCGACGTCCTCCCGCACAGCTCGATCATCGACCGTGCCCGCTCCGACGCCTCAGGCACCGGCTACGACTTCCGTCCCATGCTCGCCGGTATCAAGCCCGTGGTCTCCGGCGCCGACCTCGCCCTGTGCCACATGGAGACCGTCTACGGCGCGGACGGCGACTACACCGGCTACCCCACCTTCAAGTCCCCGCCCGAGGTCGCCCGGGCCCTGGCCGAGACCGGCTACGACGGCTGCTCCACCGCCTCCAACCACACCCTCGACGACGGCGCCGCCGGAATCCGCCGCACCCTCGACGCCATGGACCGCGCCGGCCTGAGCCACGCCGGATCCGCGCGCACCGAACGGGAGGCCCGCACCGTCACCGTCCTGCGCGCCGGCACCGCCAAGGTCGCCCATCTGGCCTACACCTACGACACCAACGGCTTCCCGCTCCCGCCCGGCGAGCCCTGGGCCGTGAACGTCATCGACCCCGTCCGCATCCTCGCCGACGCGCGGGCCGCCCGGAAGGCGGGCGCCGACGTGGTCGTCGTCTCCGTGCACTGGGGCACCGAGTGGCAGGACGAGCCCGACGAGCTCCAGCAGTCCCTGGCCCGGCAGCTGACGGCCGCCCGGACCGGCGGCCGCCCCGACATCGACCTCGTCGTGGGCACCCACGCGCACATCCCGCAGGCGTACGAGAAGGTCAACGGCACCTGGGTGGTCTACGGCATGGGCGACCAGATCGCCGGTGAGATGTACAACTACCAGGGCGTCCAGGACCCGCGCGGCAACCAGTCCACCGTCGCCCGCTTCACCTTCGCCCCGCCGCAGCGGCCCGGCGCCCGCTGGCTGGTCACCGGGGCCGAGTTCGTACCGCAGCTCTACGACGTCGACGCCGGACGCGTCGTCGACATCAACCGCGCGATCGCCCAGGGCGCCGACCTCACCGCCGTCCGCGACCGCATCCGCGACGTCGTCCTCAGCAGGGGCGCCGCCAAGGACGGCCTCGTCATGGCCCGGTGACCGGGCCTGGCCATGCCCGCGGAGCCGCACCTCGTTACGCACCCCCGGTCGGCGGCTCCTGCCTCCGGAGCCGCATTCGGTCGCGCACCCAAGCCGACGCCACCCCGCCCCCATGCACCCCGTTGGCGGCGCCCGCCCACGGAGCGGCACACGGTCTCGCACCCTCGGTCGGCGGGGCCCACCCCCGGAGCCACCCGGTCACGCACCCAAGCCGACGCCACCCGCCCCGGCACCCGCCCACCCGGCCGACGCCACCCGCCCCCGGCAGTCGCCCGCGGCAGGCGCCAAGCACCCGCCCTACGGCACCACCGTCACCGGCCAGCGCCCCGCCTTCACCAGCCGGATCGCCACCGACCCGATGATCCGGTGGCCCGCCTGCTCGGAGACACCCACCACCACCGCGTCCGCCTTCAGCTCGTCCGCAGCCTTCACCAGACCGCTGTAGGGGTCGCCGGGGAAGGTGTGGAACTCCCAGCGGACGTCGAATATCCCCTTGACCTGCTGTGCCGCCTCGCGGATCTGCCGGATCAGATCCTCGGCGATCCCGCCGGTGGCCTCCGCCACCGGCGCGCCCATCGCCGCGCCCGCCGCCATCACCGGCTGCACATAGACCACGGCGAGCAGCGCGTGCTGCCGGCGGGCCAGGCCCGCGGCATACGCGGCGGCGCGAAGAGAGGACTCGGAGCCGTCCATACCGACCACGATGACCTTCGGGCCGTCCGTCCCGCGCTCGAAGCGGGGCGCGCGCTTTTCCATCACGCAGGGAGAGTATCCGAAGCTCAGGCCCCTGACGCCGCCCCGGAACGCTCGACGGGCGGACCGGCCCCGCCCTTCCCAGTGCCCCGGCAGGCAACGTTTGCCCGTCAAGGAGCGGCGTCCGGTGCGTGCTCTCGGCGTGCCGGGCGCAAGCCCTCGTACTGGACGTACTTGGGCTTGTGCCCGGTGCGGCGAGAGTGCGTGCCGGGCGTCGCGACGGGGCGAACGTTGCCTGTTGGGGCACTACAGTCGGAAGCATGACGGCCACCGTGGGACCCGTCGCGGCCCAGGACCGGGCCCCGGCCCGGCCGCCCGGCGGCGGCCTTCTCGGCAAGGTGCCCGAAGGCTTCGCCACCTTCTTCGGCGCCCTCGGCCTGCTCTGTCTGCTGCTCGCCCTCTTCGCCCCGCTGCGCGGTCTGCTGCGCCCGGTCGCCCGCACCCTCGATCTGCTGATCGTGCCGGTCAGCGCCAACCTCGCATACGCCGTCTTCCTCTTCCTGCTGGCCGCCGCCACCGCCGCCCGCAAGAAGATCGCCTGGTGGCTGGTCGTCGTCTATCTGGGCCTGGTGGTCCTGACCGACGCCCTCGGACTCAGCCTCGGTCTCTACTACGAGTCCGTCCCCTCCCTCGTCGTCTGCGGCCTCGCCCTCGCGCTCCTCATCGTCGCCAGGGGAGAGTTCTACGCCGCCTCCCGCCGCGGCGCCGTGTGGTGGGCGATCGCCGTGCTGGGCGCCGGAATCGGCGTGGCGATCCTGGTCGGCTGGGGGCTGGTGTCGCTGTTCCCCGGCACTCTCCCCGAGAGCCAGCACTTCGCCTGGGCCGCCTCCCGGGTGCTCGGCGGCCTGGTCTCCGCCCGCTCCTTCGACGGCCGCCCCCCGCACGCCCTGTACTTCCTGCTCGGCCTGTTCGGCGCCGTCGCCCTGCTCAACGCGGCGGCCACCCTGTTCCGTTCCCAGCGCCTGGAAGCCGCCCTGCACGGCGACGAGGAGCCCCGTATCCGCGCCCTGCTGAGGGCCTACGGCGATCAGGACTCCCTCGGCTACTTCGCCACCCGGCGCGACAAGGCCGTCGTCTTCTCGCCCAGTGGCAAGGCCGCCGTCACCTACCGCGTCGAAGCCGGGGTCTGCCTCGCCAGCGGAGATCCCGTCGGCGACCGCGAGGCCTGGCCGCACGCCATCGCCGCCTGGCTGGACATGGCCCGCCGCTACGCCTGGGTGCCCGCGGTGATGGGCGCCTCCGAGGACGGCGCCACCGCTTTCGCCCGTGCCGGACTCGGCGCCCTGCAACTCGGCG
The DNA here is from genome assembly GCF_054729195.1 of Streptomyces sp. YIM S03343. NCBI lineage: Bacteria > Bacillati > Actinomycetota > Actinomycetes > Kitasatosporales > Streptomycetaceae > Streptomyces > Streptomyces sp. YIM S03343. The sequence continues at coordinate 1,025,313 of NZ_JBPUKX010000001.1, read as the reverse complement.
ACGAGGCGATCCTGCACCTCCCCGGCTTCGACCTGGACGGCCGTGACATGCGCGTCACCCGGCAGGCCGTCCACCGGGTCCGCCGCACCGGCGCCACCTGCCGGGTCCGCCGCCACGCCACCCTCACCGACGCGGAGATGGAGGAGGTCGTCGACAAGGCCGACGCCTGGCGCGACACGGAGACCGAACGCGGCTTCTCCATGGCCCTGGACCGGCTCGGCGATCCCGCCGACGGCGACTGCCTCCTCGTCGAGGCCCTCGCCCCGGACGGCAGACTCCTCGCGCTGCTGTCCTTCGTGCCCTGGGGCCGCGAGGGCGTCTCCCTCGACCTGATGCGCCGTGACCGCGGCTCGCCGAACGGCGTCATGGAGTTCATGGTCGCCGAGCTCGCCGCGGCCGCCCCCCGGCTCGGCATCCACCGGATCTCCCTCAACTTCGCCGTCTTCCGCTCCGTCTTCGAGGAGGGCGCCCGGATCGGCGCGGGTCCCGTGCTGCGGCTGTGGCGGCAGCTGCTGCTGTTCTTCTCCCGCTGGTGGCAGCTGGAGGCTCTGTACCGCTCCAACGCCAAGTACCAGCCGGAGTGGTACCCGCGCTTCATCTGCTACGCCGAGCCCGCCGCCCTCGCCCGGATCGGCCTCGCCTCCGGCATCGCCGAGGGCTTCGTCGCCGTACCGTCCCTGCGCAAGCTCTGGGGCAAGGGCCACCCCCGGCGCGGCCACCGGCCCGTGACCACCGAGGGCCTGCCGCCCCTGACGGCACCCGGCCTCGAAGGACAGGAAGGACAGGAAGGACAGGAAGGACGCGGAGGACGAGAAGGACTGGGCGGACCCGGCGGGCCCGAGGCCCTCGGCGGCGAGGGCCCCCTGCAGACGGCCGCAACCGCAGCCGCAGCCGCTGCCGTAGCCGCGCCCGGCGGGCCGTCCGCGGCGCTGCCGCCCGAGCAGATGCGCGTACGGCACCACAAGGCCGACCGGCTGCACGCCGACGGCACCGACCCCTATCCCGTCGGCGTCCCGCCGCCCACCCACGCCCTGGCCGCGGTACGCACCGGCGATCAGGTGCGGGTCGCCGGGCGGATCATGATGGTGCGCGACTTCGGCGGGCTCGTCTTCGTCCTGCTGCGCGACTGGTCGGGCGACCATCAGCTCGCCCTCACCCGCGACCGCACCGGTCCCGCCGACCTCGACCGCTTCAAGACCGTCACCGACATCGGCGACCACATCACCGCGACCGGTCTCGCCGCCCTCAGTGACAAGGGCGAAGCGACGGTCTTCGTCACCGGCTGGTGGCTCACCGGCAAATGTCTGCGCCCCCTGCCCGACAAACGCCGCGGCCTCGCCGACCCCGAGACCAGGGTCCGCCACCGCGCCCTGGACCTGGTCGTCACCCCCGGCGCCCGCGAGGTGGTCCGGGCCCGGTCCGCCGCCGTCCAGGCACTGCGCCAGGGTCTCCTCGACCGCGGCTTCCTGGAGGTCGAGACCCCGATGCTCCAGCAGATCCACGGCGGCGCCAACGCCCGACCCTTCACCACGCACATCAACGCCTACGACCTCGACCTCTATCTGCGCATCGCGCCCGAGCTGTATCTGAAACGCCTCTGCGTCGGCGGTCTGGAGAAGGTGTTCGAGCTGGGCCGCACCTTCCGCAACGAGGGCGTCTCCCACAAGCACAACCCCGAGTTCACCATGCTGGAGGCGTACCAGGCGTACGCCGACTACGACGTGATGCTCGACCTCACCCGCGAACTGATCCAGGGCGCCGCCACCGCCGCCTTCGGTGCCCCCGTCGCCCGCAAGGACGGCACCGAGCACGACATCTCCGGCCGCTGGCCGGTCAGGACCGTGTACGACGCCATCTCCGAGGCCCTCGGCGAGCCGGTCGACGCGGACACCGGCCTCGCCGCCCTGCGCCGCCACTGCGACCGCGCGCACATCCCGTACATCGCCGACGACGGCCCCGGCGACATCGTCCTGGAGATGTACGAACGCCTCGTCGAGGAGCGCACCACGCTGCCCACGTTCTACAAGGACTTCCCGACCGACGTCTCCCCGCTCACCCGGCAGCACCGCACCGACCCGCGCCTCGCCGAACGCTGGGACCTGGTCGCCTTCGGCACCGAACTGGGCACCGCCTACTCCGAGTTGACGGACCCGGTGGAGCAGCGCCGCCGCCTCACCGCCCAGTCCCTGCGTGCCGCGGGGGGAGACCCCGAGGCGATGGAACTGGACGAGGACTTCCTCGACGCCCTCGAGTACGCCATGCCCCCCACCGGCGGCCTCGGCATCGGTGTCGACCGCCTCGTCATGTTCCTCACCGGCCTGACGATCCGTGAGACGCTGCCCTTCCCGCTGGTCCGGCGCCGGTGACCGCACCGCCGACGCACCGTCCGTGACAATGCCGCCGACGCACCGCAGGCGAGACGGCTCCTGACACACCGTCGGCGGTGTCCCCGGACCGGTCCGTGGCCTGCCGGTCCGCTGGTCCGGGCGGGTGCTTTCCTGCCGCCGCACCGGTGTCAGCGTGGTGCGTCACCCTCGCGCCGGGCGACCCATGACTCATGAAGAAGGATCAGTTGTTCACCCGCCGCCGGGTGCTGCTCGGCGGCGCCGCCGCCCTCGGGGCGGCCGGGGCCGGAGGCGCCGGTCTGCTGCTGACCGGCTCCTCCGGCACCCCGTCCGCCCGTCCGCCCGCCCCCGCCGCGGGCCCTCAGGCGCGCCTCGTCCTCAAGCCGTCCGCCTACCGCCTCCAGCCGCTGACCGGCTACGGCCCGCCGCGCGCCGCGCCCGCCAAGGTCGCGGTGCGGCAGGAGCCCTTCATGCGGATGTCCGGGCGCGGCCGGACCATACTGCTCACCTTCGACGACGGCCCCGACCCCCACTACACCCCGCAGATCCTGGACACCCTGGCGCGCTACGACGTCCGTGCGACCTTCTTCGTGTGCGGTGAGCAGGCCTCCCAGAACCGGCGTCTGCTGGGCCGGATGGCCGACGACGGCCATGTCGTCGGTAACCACACCTGGTCCCACCCGCTGCTCACCGAGCTGACCCGGGACCAGATCCGCTCGGAGATGACCCGCACCAGCAAGGTCATCGAGGACGGCTACGGCGAACCGCCCCAGTGGTTCCGCGCCCCCTACGGCGCCTGGAACCGGACCGTGTTCCAACTGGGCGCGGAGCTCGGTATGGAGCCGCTGGCCTGGACCGTCGACACCCTCGACTGGACCGTCCCCGGTACCGGCAAGATCGTGCGCAGCGTGGAACAGGGTGCCGCCCCCGGTGTCGTGGTGCTGTCGCACGACGCCGGGGGCGACCGGTCACAGAGCGTCCGGGCCCTGGGCGACTATCTGCCGCAACTCCTGGACTCCGGATATCACCTCACCGTTCCCCGCCGGAACACCGTCTGACGGGATCTCCACCACACGCCCGCCTGGCCGGGAGCCGCTCAGCGGACCTCGGCCAGGCGGGCGAAGACGACGACATTCCCGTCGTAGCCGTTCTGCTTCGAGAAACCGCCCCCGCAGGTGATGACCCGCAATTCCGGCTCGCCCTTGGAGCCGTACACCCGGTCGCCGGGGAAATCGCTCTTCTCGAAGACCTCGATGCCGTAGATCTCGAAGACCGCCGTCTTTCCGTCCCGGCGTTCGACCTCGACGCGGTTCCCCTTCTTCAGCGCGCCGAGGCCGTAGAACACCGCCGGTCCCTGGGCGTTGTCGACATGGCCCACGACGACCGCGGTGCCCTTCTCGCCGGGCGAGACGGCCCCGGTGAACCAGCCCGCCAGATTCGGGTCGTCCGGCGGCGGCGCGCCGACCCAGCCGTCCGGGTCCAGCCCCACCGGCATCACCGGAGCGTCCACCTGGATCGCCGGGATACGGACCCGGGCGGCCGGGGAGAACGCCAGCGGCACCGGTGCCGTGCCCAACGGGGACTGGGAGCCGCGGCTGTCCGGGGCCGCCGCGGAGGCCGGCTGCGGCGGGCCCATGTCGAACTCGCCCGAACCGTTGCGGATGAGTGCGAGGCCGGTCAGCAGCACCAGCGCTATCACGCCCCAAGGAGCGCGCTTCTTGCGCCGCTCCTCCTCTTCGGCGATCTCGGCCAGCTCGGACGCAGACATTCGCCTTCCCCTCTCGACATGGCCGTCACCACGTCAATCGCGCATACGCAAACGCTAGGTCCCGCGCGGGAAACCGGCGACGGGGAAAGGTACGAACGGGTGGCCGCACCGGATTCTGCTCGGTTCCAGTCGATTCCGCACGGATTCCGCACTCCTTTCCGGGCAGACCGGATGCGCCATCCGTGGCGCCGCGGCCAGGAATTTTCTGACGGTCTGTGACCTGCGCAGATATCAGATCCGGTGATATCTCCCCGGCGTGTCGGCTCACCAGGACGGACCATTCCCGAAATGCGGCCACGTACAAGGCAACTGAGGGTCTTTTCGGGAGGTGCTTTCTCGCCGATCTACCGGGGACGGGTCCCGGGGCGCCTTCCGCGGAGGAAGACATGCGTACTACTCGTGCCCTGGCGGCCTCGGCCGTCGCGGTCGCCGCCCTCGGCCTGGCCGCCCCGGTGGCCGTCGCTCGGGACGGCATGGGCGGAGGCGGCCCGAGCAACATCGTCGCCCTGCCCAGCGTCATCGCCCGCGGCGGACAGCTCTCCGTCAGCGTCGACAACTGCCCCACCGGCGGCACCATGACCTCCGATGCCTTCCCGACCGCGTCCCTGACCCCGGTCGGCGGCTCCAGCCAGATGGCCAGGGGCACCGCGACGGTCAACCGCAACGCCATGCCGGGCCCGCACAGCATCACCGTCAACTGCAACGGCCGGACCCTGACCAACCCGGCCGCCTTCACCGTCATCGGCGGCGTCCGCGGCGGCCTCGGCGGCAGCAGCTCCAGCGGGGCCACGCCGGCCGACATCGCCATCGGCGGCGGGCTCGTCGCGGCCGCGGCGGTCGGGGGCGGGCTGTTCTGGATGCGGCGGCGGGCGGAGCGCAAAGCCTGACCGCCCGCCGACTCGGGTTGTCTTCGGGAGACTCGCCGCTGTCGCACGTGACACCGCCCCGGACCCATTGGGTCCGGGGCGACGGTCTGTGGTGTGCGGGCGTCCGGTCTGTGGTGTGCGGGTGTCCGGTGTCCGGTGTGCGGTGTGCGGATGTCCGGGAGGTCAGGCGCTGTTCCCGCCGCCGCGGCGGCGCAGGAGCCGGTACGCCGCCGCGGCCGACCCGGCGACCAGGGCCGCGCCCAGGCCGATCCGCTTCAGGTCGAACCCGGCGACGCTGCCGCCCGCACCGGCCCGCACACCCCGCTCCGGCTGCACACGCTGCACCGGGTACGCGGGCTGGAGCGGCACGGGCCGCTGGAAGGAGCGGCCGCCGCTGATGGTCAGCTGGGTGGACCCGGCCATGCCGGCGCAGCTGAACGTCACCAGGTACGAGGCGCCCGGCATGGCGTCCCAGTCGATCGTGGCCGTCGCCGACGACTGCCGCGGAGGGATGGTCACCGTGGGGAAGACCCCCGACGTCACCGCCACCCGTTCCCGGCACACCCCGTCACGGCTCACCTGGAGCGTCACCCTGCCGCCCGGCGCGACGACGGAAGGCTGCACGGAGAAGCCGAACGGCGCGCCGTCCGCGCCGTTCACGAAACCGGCCTGGGCGGAGCAGCCGACGGCGGTCACGGCCAGCAGAGCGGCCGAGGCGGCGTGTATCGCACGCATGGTGTTCCCTTCGGGTCCCCGAGGAACGGCGGCGGACCACTTCCGCAGCACCGGAAATGCACCTCGATGACCGAAACGCTAGGAACGGGGGTGCCCGGCCGCGATCGCAGTCGTACGAATGGGGCATGCGCGTGGGCCGGACAGGGGAACGGCGTTCCGGCGGCCGGGGGACCCGTACGGCGTGGCGTGTGCCCCCGGCACGGGAGAGGCCCCCGGCGCCCGGAGCAGTCCGCAGCGCGGGGACGGGGCCGCGTGCGGTCCGCTGTCAGCCCCTCAGCTGCGGAAAGAGGCTCAGGAACGGTTCGGCCGAGGCCGTGATGCCGCGGCTGTAGGGCGAGTCGAAGTCCCAGATCAGGAACAGCAGGAAGGCGATCAGCGCGGAGAACAGCCCGGCGAGGATCAACTCACGCGCCGTTCTGCGGATCTGGAGCGCGAGGACCATGCCGATGGTGATGACGGCCCCGGACACCAGACCGAACCACACCACACCAGGCATGGTCGCCCCGGTGGAGTCCGCCCGGGCCTGCCGCGCCTGGTCCGCCGCGGCCACCTGGTCGATCAGCGGCTGGTACGCCTGCGCCTCGAAGTCCGTCCGTGGCCGGTAGTCGGTCACATCGGCGCGGATCTGCTGGAGGAGCGCGTCACCCCGCACGGTGAGACGGTCGTGGTCGGCCATGCTCTTCCATTCCTGGTGCACGACCTGTCCGACATAGGCGTTGACATCGGCGCGAATGCGGTCCCGCACGGTCGGCGGATAGACCCGCACCCGCTCGGAGACCTCGTGCAGCGCCTGCGCCTCGGCCTGCACATGGTCCTGGGCGGCACCGCGCGCCTCCCACACCCCGGCGATGGCGAGGCCCAGCACGATGGCGTAGACGACGCCGATCCACATCGTCATGTACTCGATGACGTCCGGGGTCTCCGTGGGGTCCTCGTCGTCGGCCGCCGAGCGGCTGCGCAGCAGGGTGATGACGACCACGACGACACATGCGGCCAGCATCGCGAGAACCAGAACGAGCCAATCCGACAAAGGGAACCTCCTGGAGGGCGGGGGTGGTGAGGGCGCGGGGGGCGTGCGCGGCGGGTGGCGGTGGCGGGTGGTCGGCGGCCGGTGGTTCAGCGCGGGCGCAGCGCGGCCACGGCGACCACCGCGGGTGCGGTGATGAGCAGGACGTAGGTGACGGGTGACGTGGTGCCGTGGACCTGGTGCTTGACGGGGTGGGGCCGGTAGCTGGGGTAGGTGACCGGGGTCGCCGAGGGGCGCGGGGCCGGGTGCGGTCTCGGGGCCGGTTTCGGTGCGGGTCTGGGGGGAGGGGGCGGTGTGGGCGTGGGTTCGGGCGGGGGCACCGGGCGGGGGCGGGGCGCTGCGGGGGCGGGCGGCGGCTCGGGTGCCGGGGTCGGCCGCGGCGACGGCTTCGGCGGTTTCGGCTGCGGGGGTTTCGGCGGGGTGGGGGTGGGCGTGGGCTTCGGCGGTGGTGGCGGGGGTGGGGGCGGTGTCGGGGTGGGTGTCGGCTTCTGGCACGGGGGCGGCATGGACGGGGGCGGGGTGGGCCAGGAGCCGGCGTAGGCGCCCGGACCGGCCACGGCCACGGCCGTCGTACCGTCGGGGCCTGTGGAGGCGTACGCGCAGGCGTCCGCCGCGGCCGTTCCCGCCGGGGCGCCGACGAGGAACCACCCCAGCGCCAGCAGCGCCGACACCCGTAGTGCCGGGGCGGATCGTGTTCGTTCGGGTCGATGCACGACGGAGAGCATGGGCAGCCTCGGACCCCGGCACGCCGCGACGGCGGGGGATTGGCCCGAACGAGGGAGTGGCCCCGTACGGCGGTTTGACCCGCCGTCCTTCCGACCAGCCGGAAGCGCGCGGATGTTCGAGTGTGAGGCGGCCGTCACAGTCGGCTGAAAGAAATTTGTGCCGACGTTGAACACTCCGGCCGTCCCCATGCGTACACAGGGCCGTGCGGCGGCACAGGAAGGCGCTGCAACCAACAGGTGACAATGGGGAGTTGACGATGAAGACCTCCGTACGGAGTGCTTCGATGGTGGTCGGCGCCGCGGCCGTGCTGGCACTGACGACGGCATGTGGCCAGGGGAACACCACCACTCCGGCCTCGGCCGCCCAGAACGTGGGCGCGACGGCGGCGGTCGGCGACGGCAGCAACGGCGCGGGTGCCACCGCGAGCACCGGGGCGGGCAACGGGTACGGCGCCGACGGCCAGAGCACCGCGAGCCCGGCGCAGTCGGCCGGACAGTTGTCCGTTGCCGACAACCCCGACCTCGGCAAGGTGCTGACCGACAGCTCCGGGCTCACGCTCTACCGCTTCGACGCCGACACGGCGAACCCGCCCAAGTCGAACTGCGACGGCAACTGCGCCACCACCTGGCCGCCGGTCCCCGCGAACGACGCCACGGCCGGTGCCGGTATCGACAAGGCGCTGCTCGGCGAGGTCACCCGCGCGGACGGCACCAAGCAGCTGACGGTCGGCGGCTGGCCGGCGTACCGCTACGCGAAGGACGTCAACGCCGGGGACGTCAACGGGCAGAACGTCGGCGGCAAGTGGTTCGCGCTCGCCCCCACCGGCAAGAAGGCGACCCTCTCCTCGCTGCCCGGTCTGTCCACCCGCAAGGACGCGAAGCTGGGCGAGATCATCGTCGACAAGAACGGGATGACGGTCTACCGCTTCCTCAAGGACAAGGCATGGCCCAAGTCGGTCTCCAACTGCACCGGCGCCTGCCTGGAGAAGTGGCCGGCGGTCGGTCCGGTGGCCGCGAACGACACCAAGGGCGTGATCAAGAAGGGCCTGATGCCGTTCACCCGCCCCGACGGCGTGAAGCAGATGACGGTCAACTGCTGGCCGATCTACACCTTCTCCGGTGACAAGGCCCCCGGGGACACCAACGGTCAGGGCGTCGGCGGCACCTGGTACGCCGTCTCGCCCGACGGCAAGCCGGTCGGCGCGTCGAGTTAAGGATCAGCACAGATCGCCTCCCCAGGGTCGATCACCTCACCCGAGCCACCCGGTACCCACCGTGGCGAGGAGGGGGAGATTCGTCGGGAGTGCCGGACGCACCGGCCCCACGCGCACGACCACCGGTCCGCCCCCTCCGCACCGCACGGAGGGGGCGGACCTTTTGCCGCTGCCGAGCCGGTCGGTGGCCCGGCCCGCCGGTGCCCGCGGAATGGCCGTAAACCGTGCCCCGGACCGAAGGCGGGGAAAAACCCGGCCGAAGACCGGGACAGGCCGAGACCAATGACGCGGAACGGTCGCCGCCAAGGCCCCCGGCCATCATGATCGGCCGTCCGAAGAGTCGCGATATGAACCCCAAAACGGTCATCACCTTTCACATTCTGACCGGGAACGGACGGTCAATTTCCGGTTCTGCTCGCTCTGTTGCCAGGCGATCAGTAGCCTCTGCGGGAACACCCGGCCGACTATGCCGCCAGCACCGCCCACATCGCCTACGCCGCCTACGTCACGGAGCATGAGATGGAGCGTCCCGCCTGGGCCCCCCGGAGCATCGACATCTCGGTGCCGAGCGTCTCCCGGATCTACGACTACTACCTGGGTGGTTCGCACAACTTCGAGGTCGACCGGCAAGCGGCCCGCAAGGCCATGGAGTTCATGCCGGGACTGCCGAAGATCATGCAGGCGAATCGTGCCTTCATGCGCCGCGCCGTGCGTTTCGCGGCGGCCGAGGGGATCACGCAGTTTCTCGACATCGGCTCCGGCATTCCCACCTTCGGCAGTGTCCACGAGGTCGCCCGGGCCGCCGTACCCGGAGCCCGGGTGGTCTATGTCGACCACGACCCGGTGGCCGTGGCGCACAGTCAGGCGGTCCTGGCGGACATCGACGAGGTGGACGTCGTGGCCGCCGATCTCCGCAAGCCCCATGAGATCCTGGCGAGTACCGAGGTCGACCGCCTCATCGACCGGAATCGTCCAGTGGCGTTGCTTCTCGTTGCCATACTGCACTTCGTGGAAGACTCGGACGACCCGTACGGTGCGGTGGCACAACTGCGCGACGCGCTCGCGCCGGGCAGCATGCTGATCCTCACGCATGCCTCGTACGCGGGAGTCCCGCTGCCGCACGAGCGGGCCGCCGGCGCGGTCGATGTGTACAAGGACATCCGCAACCCGCTGATCATGCGCACGCGCGACGAGATCGCGCGGTTCTTCGAGGGGTACGACATGGTGGAACCGGGACTGGTGCCGATGCCGAAGTGGCGGCCGGAGCCGGCGTCGGAGGACGAGGATCCCTGGGCGTTCTCCGGTTTCGCGGGCGTGGGGCGTACGGCGTGATCGCGGAGCCGGACGGGCCGGAGGACAGACTGCGCCGGTTCGCGACCATCTGGAGCCGGGCGGTGTTCCCGGTGACCTCCACGTCGCTGACCCGCCCGGAGTTCGAGGAGCAACTGCTGCCGCTGGCCCGGCGGCTGAGCCGGGCGCTGCGGGCGCGGACCCACGCCGCGGACGAGGGAAAGGCGGTCGGCGCCGCCCTCGTGGCCGCCCACTGCACCGACCCCGAGGTGCTCAGCCGCACCCTGGACTGCGTCGACGCCTATCTGGTCCTCTACTGCGGCGGCGACGACGGCCCTCAGGACGACCTGCGTGCCCGCTCGGCGCGTCTCCAGCACGCCATGGCCGCCGGATACGCCCAGGCGCTGCGGGAACGCACTCTCGCCGAGCAGGAGTCCATCGCCGACGCCGCCCTCCGGGCGCAGGGTGTGGTGGCGCAGGCGCTGCACGCCAGCGAGGCCCGCTTCCGCGCGGTGTTCGAAGGTGCCGCGATAGGCATCGGCATCGCCGACCTCGACGGCAACATTCTCCAGGTCAACGGCGCGCTGGTGCGTATGTTCGGCGGCTCCGAGCAGACCCTGCGCACCCGTAACGCCCGGGAGTGGACCCACCCGGAGGACGCCCCGCAGGTCTGGAAACTCTATGAGGAACTGGTCGGCGGCGAACGCGAGCACTACCACGTGGAGAAGGCGTACTACCGCCCCGACGGTACCGTCCTGTGGACCAATCTGTCGGTCTCGCTGCTGCGCGACGCGGACGGCGTCCCGCAGTACCAGCTCGCCCTGATGGAGGACACCACCGAGCGCCGTCTGCTCAATCTGCGGCTGCGCTACGAGGCCACCCACGACGCGCTCACCGGACTGCCGAACCGGACTCTGTTCTTCGAGCGCCTGGAGAAGGCCCTCACCGCGGACGAGGGGCAGCGGTTCGGGCTGTGCTATCTCGACCTGGACGGCTTCAAGACCATCAACGACAGCCTCGGCCACGCCGCTGGCGACCGGCTGCTCGTCGAGGTCGCCGACCGGCTCCAGACGTGCGCCACCGCACCCGGCGAGATGGTCGCCCGGCTCGGCGGCGACGAGTTCGTCGCGCTGACCACGGGACCCGACACCCAGCGCGAGGTGGACGAGCTCGCCGCCCGCATCATGAGCGCGCTGCTCGCACCCATCCGCATCGACGGCCGTGAACTGACCGTGCGCGGCAGCATCGGCATAGTCGAGGGCCCGGCCGGGGAACGCGGCCCCGCGGAGGTGCTCCGCAGCGCCGACATCACCATGTACCGGGCCAAATCGGCGGGCGGCAACCGCTTCGAACTGGCCGACGCCGAGGCCGACGCCCGCGCCATCACCCGGCACGGCCTCACCACCGCCCTGCCGACGGCGCTGGAGCGCAGCGAGTTCTTCATCGAGTACCAGCCGCTGGTCCACCTCGGCGACGGCAGTGTGCGCGGCGCCGAGGCCCTGGTGCGCTGGCTGCATCCGCAGCACGGCGTCCTCGGCCCCGACCGCTTCATCCCGCTCGCCGAACACACCGGGCTGATCGTCCCGCTCGGCCGCTGGGTCCTTGAGGAATCGGTCCGTCAGGCCCGGGAGTGGCGCGACCGCTACACCGCCACCGGTCCACTGCGCGTCAACGTGAACCTCTCGCCCGTCCAGCTCACCCACCCCGGCCTTGTCCAGGACACCGTCGAGATCCTGGAACGGCTCGGCGTCGATCCGCGCTCGCTGTGCCTGGAGGTGACCGAGTCCGCCCTCATCGGCGCCGACGACGACCTGCTCAAACCCCTGCGCCGGCTCTCCGAGATGGGCGTCGACATCGCCCTCGACGATTTCGGCACCGGCTACTCCAACCTCGCCAACCTCCGCCGCCTGCCGGTCAGCATCCTCAAACTGGACCGCTCGTTCACCATGAGCATGCAGCAGTTCCCGGCGGACCCGGTCGACCTCAAGATCGTGGAAGGAATAGTCTCCCTGGCCCACGGCCTCGACCTGACGGTGACAGTGGAAGGCGTGGAAACCGGCGCCCAGGCAGAACAACTCCGCCTCCTGGGCTGCGACACAGCCCAAGGCTGGTACTACGCCCGCCCGGGCCCCCCGGACCGCCTCCACCACTTGGCCCTGGCAGACGCAACAAGCTGAAGAATCCCAGAGAGGGCGCCTTCCGAGCAAAAGAGGAGGGCGCCTTCTCAATTCAGGGAGGGCGCAACTCCCTGAGGGGCGCGGGGAACTGCGCGACCAGCCACGACGCACCCGCACGCGAAAACGGCGAGGTTGCACATTCCAGGGGCGCGGGGAACTGCGCAAAAACAACAACGCACCCGCACCCAAAATCAAACCGTCACCGAAGCGAAAACCGCTCGAACAACATCCCCTGCAGCTCCCGCGCAGCGCGAGGTGGAGCCACATCACTCCGATGCGCGACAGCCACCCTCCGATACAACCCCGGCCGAGCCAACGGAGTAACCCGAAGATCCCGCCCAGACCGAACCGCCACCATCCGCGGCACCACCGCCACCCCCAGCCCCGCCCGCACAAACCCCAGCACCGCATCCATCTCGCCGCCCTCCACCGCGAACGACGGCTCGAACCCCTCCGCCCGGCACGCCGCCACGGTCAGCTCCCGCAGGTCGTACCCGTGCCGGAACATCACCAGCCGCTCGCCTTCCAGATCCGCGACCCGGACGGCGGGAACGTCCTTCCCCGGCGCAGGCGCACCCGGCGCGGACGCACCCGGCGCGGGCGCGTCCGGGGACGACACGATCACCAGATCCTCCCGCAGCAGCTCCCGGGTGGTCAGCGCCGGCGCCGGCGTCGGCAGCGGCAGGACCACCAGCGCCAGATCCACCGCCCCGCGCGCCAGCTCCCGTACGAGATCGTGCGAGCCGCCCTCCTCGATCAGCAGCCGCACCCCCGGATAGCGGTCGTGGAAGGTCCGCAGCACATCCGGCAGGAGCCCCGTGCACAGGCTCGGCGTCGCCCCCAGCCGCACCCGCCCGCGCCGCAGCTGCGCCAGCTCCTGCACCTCGTGGCGGGCGGTCTCCGTGTCGGCCAGGATCCGCCGGGCCAGCGGCAGCAGCGCCTCTCCGGCGTCGGTGAGCGTGATGTTGCCGCGCGCCCGCTGGAACAGATCCGCGCCCAGCTCCCGCTCCAGCGACCGGATCTGCTGCGAGAGCGACGGCTGGGCGACATGGACCTGCTCGGCGGCCCGGGTGAAGTGCCTGGTCTCGGCGACGGCCACGAAGTACTGGAGCTGCTGGAACTGCATACAGCAACGATAGCCTCAGCCTATGGAAACAAGCCGAACCATGTCTTGGACCGATGGGGACGTTCGGCCCTAGCGTCACGAATCATGGCTCTGGCAACGCGGACGGACCGACGGCCGTCCATGGCGCGCACAGTGTGGGACTCGACCGTCGGCAAGAAGACAGTCATGGCCGTCAGCGGTCTGATCATGCTTCTTTACCTGATCGCCCACGTCATCGGCAACCTCAAGATCTTCTTCGGCGCGACCGAGTTCAACCATTATGCGCACTGGCTGCGCACCGTGGGAGAACCGTTCATGCACTACGAGTGGACGCTCTGGCTGGTCCGCGTCGTCCTCGTCGTCGCGGTCGTCGCACACGTGGTCTGCGCCTACCAGCTCAGCCGCCGCGACCTGCGCGCCCGCCCGCAGAAGTACGAGCACCGCAAGGGGGGCGCAAGCCATGCGACCCGCACCATGCGCTGGGGCGGTGTCATCCTCGGCCTGTTCATCGTCTGGCACATCCTCGACCTGACGACCGGCACCACGCACTCCGGCGGCTTCCAGTCGGGGCACCCCTACCAGAACGTCGTGGACACCTTCTCCACCTGGTACGGGAACGTCATCTACATCGTCGCGATGCTCGCGCTCGGACTGCACATCCGGCACGGCTTCTGGAGCGCGGCCCAGTCCCTCGGAGCAGGCAGCCGCACCCGCGACCGCGCCCTGAAGATCTCCGCGAACGTCCTCGCGCTGCTGCTCACCGCGGGCTTCATCGCCGTACCGGTGGGCGTCATGACCGGAGTGGTGAGCTGAAGATGACCCCGCACACGAACGACACCCACGACGCCCCTGACACCTCTGACACGGCCGACACTCACGACATGGTTCCCGAGTCCCACACCCCGCACGTCGACTTCACGCACTACACCACCGGTGCCCCGGTCGCCGACACGAAGGCGCCGACCGGCCCCGTCGCCGAGCGCTGGGACAAGCGCCGTTTCGAGGCCAAGCTGGTCAACCCCGCCAACCGGCGCAAGCACACCGTCATCGTCGTCGGCACCGGTCTGGCGGGCGGCTCTGCGGGCGCCACCCTCGCCGAACAGGGCTACAACGTCGTCCAGTTCTGCTACCAGGACTCCCCGCGCCGCGCCCACTCCATCGCCGCGCAGGGCGGCATCAACGCCGCGAAGAACTACCGCAACGACGGCGACTCGGTGCACCGGCTGTTCTACGACACCGTCAAGGGCGGCGACTTCAGGGCGCGCGAGTCCAACGTCCACCGCCTGGCGCAGATCTCCGTCGAGATCATCGACCAGTGCGTGGCGCAGGGCGTTCCCTTCGCCCGCGAGTACGGCGGTCTGCTCGACACCCGCTCCTTCGGCGGCGTCCAGGTCTCCCGCACCTTCTACGCCCGCGGCCAGACGGGCCAGCAGCTCCTGCTCGGCGCCTACCAGGCGCTGTCGCGGCAGATCGCCGCCGGGAACGTGGAGATGCACCCGCGTACCGAGATGCTCGATGTGATCGTGGTGGACGGACGGGCGCGCGGGATCGTGGCCCGGGACCTGATCACCGGGAAGATCGACACCTACTTCGCGGACGCCGTCGTCCTGGCCAGCGGCGGCTACGGCAACGTCTTCTACCTGTCGACGAACGCCATGAACTCCAACGCCACCGCGATCTGGCGGGCGCACCGGCGCGGCGCGTACTTCGCCAACCCGTGCTTCACCCAGATCCACCCCACCTGCATCCCGCGCACCGGCGACCACCAGTCCAAGCTCACCCTGATGAGCGAGTCGCTGCGCAACGACGGCCGGATCTGGGTGCCGAAGGCCAAGGGCGACGACCGCCCGGCGAACCGTATCCCTGAGGACGAGCGCGACTACTACCTGGAGCGGATCTACCCGTCCTTCGGCAATCTGGTCCCGCGCGACATCGCCTCACGCGCCGCGAAGAACGTCTGCGACGAGGGCCGGGGAGTCGGCCCCGGCGGCCAGGGCGTGTACCTCGACTTCGCCGATGCGATCAAGCGGCTGGGCCGCAAGGCGGTCGAGGAGAAGTACGGCAACCTCTTCGACATGTACGAGCGGATCACCGCGGAGAACCCGTACGAGGTGCCGATGCGGATCTACCCCGCCGTGCACTACACGATGGGCGGTCTGTGGGTCGACTACGACCTCCAGACCACGATCCCCGGCCTGTTCGCCGTCGGCGAGGCCAACTTCTCCGACCACGGCGCCAACCGCCTCGGCGCCTCCGCGCTGATGCAGGGCCTGGCCGACGGCTACTTCGTCCTCCCGGCCACCCTCAACGACTACCTGGCCCGCAACCCGAACCAGCAGCCGGTGACGGACGGGCACCCCGCCGTACAGGAGGTGCTGACCGAGACGCAGAACCGCCTGCAGCGCCTGCTGGCCGTGGACGGCGACCGCACCCCGGACTCCTTCCACCGCGAGGTCGGCGAACTGATGTGGGAGTTCTGCGGAATGGCCCGCAACGACGCCGGACTGCGCAAGGCACTGGAACGCATCCCGCAGATCCGCGAGGAATTCTGGCGGCGCATCAAGGTGCCCGGCACCGGAGAGGAGTTCAACCAGTCGCTGGAGAAGGCCAACCGCATCGTCGACTACCTGGAACTCGCCGAACTGATCTGCCTCGACGCCCTGCACCGCGCCGAGTCCTGCGGCGGTCACTTCCGGGAGGAGTCGCACACACCGGACGGTGAGGCCGCCCGCCGCGACGACGAGTTCGGCTACGCGGCCGCCTGGGAGTTCACCGGCTCCGCCCCCGTCCTGCACAAGGAAGACCTGGTCTTCGAGTACGTCCACCCCACCCAGCGGAGCTATGCATGAAGCTCACCCTGCGCGTCTGGCGGCAGAAGAACGCCGACGCCGACGGTGCCATGTCCACGTACGAGGTGGACGGCGTCTCCTCCGACATGTCCTTCCTGGAGATGCTCGACACGCTCAACGAGGAGCTCATCCTCAAGGGTGAGGACCCGGTCGCCTTCGACCACGACTGCCGCGAGGGCATCTGCGGAGCCTGCAGCCTGGTGATCAACGGTGACGCGCACGGCCCCGAGCGCACCACGACCTGCCAGCTCCACATGCGGTCCTTCCACGACGGCGACACGATCGACGTGGAGCCGTGGCGGGCGTCTGCCTTCCCGGTCATCAAGGACCTGGTGGTGGACCGCTCCTCCTTCGACCGGATCATCCAGGCCGGCGGCTACATCACCGTCCCCACCGGCGCGGCCCCCGAGGCGCACGCCACCCCGGTGCCCAAGCCCGACGCCGACTTCGCCTTCGAGCACGCCGAGTGCATCGGCTGCGGAGCCTGCGTGGCGGCCTGCCCCAACGGCGCGGCGATGCTGTTCACCTCCGCGAAGATCAACCACCTCAACGTGCTGCCGCAGGGCGCCCCGGAGCGGGAGACCCGGGTGCTGGACATGGTGGCCCAGATGGACGACGAGGGCTTCGGCGGCTGCACCCTCACCGGCGCATGCGCCGATGCCTGCCCCAAGGGCATCCCGCTGGCCTCCATCACCAGCATGAACAAGGAATGGCTGCGTGCCACGCGAAAGGTGGCCAAGCGGTAGCGTGAACCCCGGTGGCGGCACACGTCCGCCACCGGGCCGCCACCGGCCCTCCGACGGCCCGCAACCGTCCGGCGGCCGGCCGTCAACCGGCCCCGCAGGCGGGGAAACCGCTAGGGCCTGTTGCGGAAGTCCCGCCTGCCATGCGACGCCCGGCACGCACTCTCGCCGCACCGGGCGCAAGCCCGAGTACACCCAGTACGAGGGCTTGCGCCCGGCACGCCGAGAGCACGCACCGGACCCCGCATGGCCCGCCCTCCGGGCGGACGACGGGACTTCCGCAACAGGCCCTGGGGGTCCGCCGTTCAGCATCCCCACATCCGCTCTCCTGGCACAGGTAACGCGCTCGCAAACCGGCATCGGCACAACAGGAGCGACGGGCCGAGCACCGCGGGCCCACCTGCCTCCCCCGCCGAACCGGCCCGTGACCAGGAGAGAGCCATGACCGGGGTTTCCACACTCGAACGCCCGCCGGCCGCACCCACCCGCTACAGCGTCAGCCTCGCCCGTGGCGAGGCCGATGTACGCGCGGCACAGCGGCTGCGGCACGACGTCTTCGCCGGTGAGATGGGCGCCCTGCTGGCCACCCGCCGGCCCGGGTACGACATCGACGCCTTCGACGCCTACTGCGACCATCTGCTCGTCCACGACACCCACACCGGGCAGGTCGTCGGCACCTACCGGCTGCTGCCGCCCGAGCGGGCCGCGGTCGCCGGACGGCTGTACTCCGAGGGCGAGTTCGAGCTGAGCGCGCTCGACGGCATCCGGCCCGGACTGGTGGAGGTCGGCCGCTCCTGCGTCCACCCCGACCACCGTGACGGCGCGGTCATCGGCCTCATCTGGGCGGGCATCGCCCGCTACATGGTCGACCGGGGCCATGAGTGGCTGGCGGGCTGCTGCTCCGTCCCGCTGGCCGACGGCGGCGCCCTCGCCTCCGCCACCTGGGAGCGGGTGCGCGCAGGGCACCTGGCCCCGGAGGAGTTCCGGGTACGGCCCCTGCTGCCCTGGGTCCCCAGCGTGGCCCCGGCCCCAGCCTCGGTCGCGGCCCTGCCCGCGAACAGCGAACTGCCCGCCCTGCTGCGCGGCTACCTCCGCCTCGGTGCCTGGGTCTGCGGCGAGCCCGCCCACGACGCGGACTTCGGGGTCGCCGACCTGTATGTGCTGCTCTCGATGCGCCGGGTCAATCCGCGCTATCTGAAGCACTTCCTCTCGCTCGTCCCTGCCTGATGAGCGTCTGGCTGCCCACCGCGCCCTGCACCCCGGGGGCGTGCGTGGAGCCGGCGGGATCCTGGGCGACCGCACCCCGTGCCGTCCTGCGCCTCACGGCCGTCGCGGTCCTCCTCCTCACCGGGATCGCGCTGTCACCGCTCGGCGGGACGATCCCCGCCGGGCTGGTGAGCCGCTGGTGCCGGGCGATCGTCCGGGCCGCCGGGGTCCGTGTCCTGTTCACCGGCCGGGCCGCCCCCGGCGGCGGCCTGCTCCTGGTCGCCAACCACATCTCCTGGCTGGACATCCCGCTGCTGGCTGCCGTACGCCCCGCGCGGATGCTCGCCAAGACCGAGGTGCGCCGGTGGCCGGTGGCCGGTGCCGTGGCCGCCCGGGGCGGGGGAGCCCTGTTCATCGAACGAGACCGGCTGCGCGCCCTGCCCGGCACCGTCGCCCGGATCGCCGGCGCCCTGCGCGAGGGTTCCGCGGTCGCCGCGTTCCCCGAGGGCAGCACCTGGTGCGGCCGGGCCGGCGGACGCTTCCACCGGGCCGTCTTCCAGGCCGCGCTGGACGCCGGAGTCCCCGTCCAGCCGGTGCGCCTGCGCTACCGCCTCACCACCGGCGCCCCCACCACCGCCCCCGCCACCGCCCCGGCCTTCGTCGGCGAGGACACCCTTCTCGCCTCCCTATGGCGTGTCACCACGACCCGCCACCTCCTGGCCGAGGTCGAGGTCCTGTCCCCGGTCCTCCCCGGCACCCACCCGGACCGCCGTTCCCTGGCCCGGGCCGTCGCCAACGCGGTCGAGTCGGCCTACGGCACACAGACGCCGTACGGCGGCACGGATCGCCGTACGGCACCCGGGCATGTCTGTGCGGCGTCCGCCCCTGGTGGTGCCGTGGCGGACGCCGCAGAGACCGGGCCGGTCAGGTGAAGATGATCTGGCCGCCCGCGGCGCGCTCGTAGAACTCGCCGACCGTGATGATGCCCTCGACCTGGTCGACCAGGTCGTCCTTGGTGAGTTCGAAGAGGTCGACCGAGGCCAGGCAGGCGTAGATGCCGGCGACGGTGTCGGAGATCATCTCGATGAACTCGGGGATGGGCGGGATGTCGAGCTTGTCCATCTTGCGGGCCATGTAGCGGGTGAGCAGGTCGGGAACGCCCGGCAGTCCGCCCAGCAGGGTGGGCATGTGCAGTCCGGGGTTGCCGACGGTGGCCAGCTTGATGTGCTCCCAGCGCTTCTTCGTGACCGCGTCCAGGCCGAAGAAGGTGAAGAACAGATCGGCCTCGATGCCCTCGGCGCGTGCGCCGTTGGCCATGATCAGGGCCGGGTAGATCCCTTCCAGGGATCCCTTGGAGACGATGATCGAGACCTTCTCGATCGAGCCGGTGGCGGCCATGGCGGGTTGCCCTCCTCGGATGCGGAAGCGGCCGGATGAGACGGGGGAACGGGGGGTGCGGGGGAACGGGGGTACGGGGGTACAGGGGGGACGGGTGCCGGGCCCGTCGGTGGTCGGACGGTGGTCGGACGGCGGTCGGACAGCGGTCAGATGCAGCCGCGCGGCTTGGGGATGCCGGCGATCTTCGCGGCGGTCTTGGCCGGGCCCTTGGGGAAGAGCTGGTAGAGCTCCTTGACGCTCACACCGGAGGTCTTGCCGAGCACCCGGACGGTGGGCCCGGTGCCCTTGGCGGCGAACTCGGTGCGCATGAAGCGGATGACGGTCCAGTGGCGGTCGGTGAGCTCCTCGATGCCCGCCTCACGGGCGATCTGCTCGGCCATGGGCTCGGTCCACTGGCCGGAGTCGGTGAAGAAGCCTTCGTCGTCGACCGCGACGGCCGTGTCGGCGTAGGTGGCGGTGGCCATGATCGTTTCCTTTCCGTGGAGCAGGGCCTGGGGTCAGGCGGGGATGCGGCTCTTGCCGCGCTCGGGCATCGCCGAGCCGATGCCGGGCAGCTCCCGGCCGGGCAGCAGGCTGTGCCAGTACAGCCATTCGAAGGCGAGCTTGCCGAGGTGGTTGGCGTGCGACTCCTTCAGGAGCGGCAGTCCCACGGGGCCGGGGAAATGGCCCGGCAGCGGCTCGGTCTCGTAGTTGAAGTCGATCAGCAGGGCCTTGTGGTGGCCCGTTTCGACGAAGCAGTTGGTGTGCCCGTCGAAGACCGCATCCGGTGCCTCACCGGCGACGAAGCGGCGGATGTTGTGCACCAGCACATCACCGGCGAAGTGCGCCACCGAACCGGCCTTGGAGGTGGGCAGCGCCGCCGCGTCGCCGATGGCGAACACCTCGGGGTGGTCCGGGTGCTGGAGGGTGCGCTGGTCGACGGGGATGAAGCCGAGCCCGTCGCCGAGCTCCGGCGACCTGGAGACGTACTCCGCCCCGCCGTGCAGCGGTACGACCACGGCCAGGTCGTACGGCACCTCGCGCTCGTCGTACGACACCAGCCGTTTGCCCGTGCCGTCGACCTCGCCGAGCGTGAAGTCGGTGACCATCTCGACGCCCTTGCTCTCCAGCAGTCCGGCCAGCGCCCGCGCGGCCATCGGCTTGGTGAACGCGCCGTCCAGCGGGGTGGCGTAGGTCAGCCGTACCCGGTCGCGGATACCGCGCTGGGTGAAATATGCGTCGGCGAGGAACGCGAACTCCAGCGGTGCGACGGGGCACTTGATCGGGAGGTCGGCCACGTTCACGACCAGCCGGCCGCCCTCGAAGCTCTCCAGCGCCCGGTGCAGGGCCATGGCGCCGGGGAGGTCGTAGAAGGTGAAGACGTTCTCGCCCCAGCCGGGGCCGGTCAGGCCCTCCGTCTCCTCCGGGAGGAGCGCGGCGCCGGTGGCGACCACGAGGACGTCGTACGTGACCGGGTCACCTGCGGTGAGGTGCACGGTCCGTGTCTCCACGTCGACGCGCTCGATCGCCGAACGCCGGTACTCGATCCCGCCGTGCAGCTGACGCGGACGGGGGCGGACCAGATGGTCCGGCCGGGCGAGTCCGAACGGAACGAAGAGCAGACCGGGCTGGTACACGTGGTCGTCGTCCTGGTCGACGACCGTGATGCGGCATTCCTTTTCCTCGTAACTGCGACGGAGCCGGTTGGCCGCGAGGGTTCCGGCGGTACCGCTGCCGAGGATCACTATGTGTGTTCCCATGCCTTCACTGTCGTCCCGGCGGTGAAGGCGGGTCAGGGGCCGGAGGTCCCTGCCAGGGTACCCACCGGGGTATATCGGAAGGGGGTCGTATTCCGGCCGTGCCGCGGCCCGTTTCCGTGGTGTCACCGCCGGTCGCAATACCCCTTAGGGTATATGTGAGTATCGATCCCGGACACCGGTCCGAACGGCCCTCGGGGTGCCCGGCCGCGCCCGTGGCCGCCCCGCGGTCCGGGCTGTGACGGATGTGCTCGGAGACGTGTACGGAGGCGTGCACGGACACGCACCGCGAACCATGAGAGAGGCCCGGCCATGACCGGCACCGCACCGCAACCCGCCCTCGCCGAGCAGCCGAAGGAGGCACCCGTCCACCGGCTCGAGGTGAGTCACATCGACGGCGACTCGTACGCCGTGGACGTCCGGGGACACCGGATCGTCGTCGACCAGCCCGTGGACGCCGGCGGCGCGGACAGCGCGCCCACCCCGACCGAACTGTTCGCCGCGTCCCTGGGAGCCTGCGTCGCCTTCTATGCCGGGCGCTATCTCAAGCGGCACGGTCTGCCGCGCGAGGGACTGAGCGCGCACACCGAGTTCGTCATGTCCACCGACCGCCCCGCCCGTGTCGCCGGTCTGCGTGTCGTGGTCGTCCCGCCGCCGGAGCTGCCCGAATCGCGCCGCGAGGGGCTGCTGGCCCTGGCGTCGGCCTGCGCCATCCACAACACCCTGCACCAGCCGCCGGAGGTCACCGTCGAGCTGGGGCGTGTCTGACCATTCCCGCCGGGCGCGCGACGCCTGGCACGGCACCTCGCCGCGTTGTCGGATCACCCGAGTACGTCCAGTACGCGGGCGATCCTCCGCCTTGCGATGCACGGCACCAGACGCCGCGCGCTGATCCGACGCGAATGGTCAGACACGCCCCAGCGCCCTGAGCGGGCGGCCCGCCCGGCGGCTCACCGGTCCCGGCGCAGCAGCGGCTTGATGTCCAGGACCGGGGTGCCGACGAGCGCCTCCAGTTGGCGAACATGGATCCGCGGACCGGTGATCTCCAGGATGTGCACCTGATGCAGTCCGACCGGGTTCGGGCGGTCCGGCGAGCGGGTCGCGAAGACACCGGTCAGCGGCCGGTCGGCCGCACCGCGCGGGCGCACGGTGAGGGTGTCGCGCGCGGCGCGGTCGAGCCAGGTCAGCAGCAGGACGTCGGTGCCCGGGGCCAGCCCCTCCAACGCCGGCAGAAAGCGCTCGTCCAGGACCAGCCAGGCGTCCGGGGCGCCCTCGTCCGCCTGCTTGGGAGCCTCGGCCCGCTCGGTCAGGGACGACTCGACGCGGCCGATCGGGTGAAGCGCGTATCCGGTCACGGCGAACCTGCCCTCTCGTCGGATGCGTCGGTCTCACTACGACGGTATCGGCTCCGGTCGTGCACGCGGCGCGTCGGCGACGGCGGGGAACGGACGGCAGCCGAGGGCCTGCCGCGAGCCCGCCTGATTACCCCATTACCCCCAGGGGTATATTCGGCGGTGGCCCCCATGAACACCGCAGGAACGTGAGCGCCGCACCGGAA
The DNA here is from genome assembly GCF_054729195.1 of Streptomyces sp. YIM S03343. NCBI lineage: Bacteria > Bacillati > Actinomycetota > Actinomycetes > Kitasatosporales > Streptomycetaceae > Streptomyces > Streptomyces sp. YIM S03343. The sequence goes on along the minus strand of NZ_JBPUKX010000001.1, from coordinate 1,002,571 downwards.
AGGCATCTGCCATGCGATACGACCGTACGGTCCACCTCGACAGCGATTTCGCCACCAGCGTCGGCCGGGTCCGTGACGCCCTCGCCGCTCAGGGCTTCGGCATCCTCACCGAGATCGATGTCACCGCCACCTTCAAGGCCAAGCTCGACCACGACGTGGAGGACTACATCATCCTGGGCGCCTGCAACCCGCCGCTCGCCCACCGCTCGCTGGAGATCGACCGCACCATCGGGCTCCTGCTGCCCTGCAACGTGGTGGTCCGAGCCGACACCGACGGGAGCGGCACCACCGTGCAGGCCCTCGACCCGGACACCATGGTCGCCCTCACCGGGTCCGAGGCACTGCGACCGGTCGCGGAGGAGGCCGGGCGCCGACTCGACGCCGCCCTCGCCTCGCTCACCGCGCCCGCGGCACCTGCGGACCAAGGCGCCTGACGTCCCGTCACCCCTCCCGTCACCAATCCCCTCACTCCTCCTCGGGGGCCTCGCCCTCCACCAGCCGTTCCGCGATGTCGTCCGCCCACTGCTGTGCCCAGCGCCGCAGTTCGGCAACGGTGTCGCCGTCGAGGCCGTAGGCGGTGAACTCGGCGTCGTCGATCCAGTCGAGACCGGTGAGCCGGGTCGCGAGGTCGGCGAGGTCGAAGGCGTCCGGGGCGTGCCGGCGGCCCAGTTCCTCCAGCTCGGGCAGGCTCCAGCGGCCGGCGGCCGCGTGCACGTCGATCAGATCGCGGGCCAGCCCCCGGTCGGCCAGGGCCCTGACCTTCGTCCCCACCACGTCCTCCAGTGCCAGCGCGGGCCCCAGCTCGGTCGGCACCGGAGGCCGCCACAGCGTCTCCTTGACCACGGTGACCTCGCACACCTCCCCGGTCGCGGGGTCCGTGACCATCAGCCGGGCGCCCAGCGGCTCCGCCTCCCGCACCCGTACCGACCAGCCGTACGCCGTGAGCCCCGCCCGCAGTACTCCCGCGATCCACGCCATGTCCGCCTGGCTCTCGGTCGCCACGTTCACATCACGGCTGGCCCGCGCCACCAGCCCGTGCGCGCGGACGGCCTGACCGCCGGTGAGCACCAGGGCGCAGGGCGCGCCCACGGCCAGGACGTCGGTCAGCAGGTCCCGCTGCCGGGCGGTCCGCAACGGGGGCCCGGCGGCGAAGGGCGGTGCGGCCATGCTCCGATTATCGCCCTGGTCGCGCCCGCTTTCACGGCTTTCCGCAGGTCGCCGCGGCCCTGTCAAGGCCGGGCGCGGCGCGGGCCGTACCGCCGCACATACCCCCGCCCACACCCCCGTACATACCCCCGCAGGGTAGAGGGCCGATGGGCCCGCCCCCCTGGCCCCACCGGCCCATGACGCCCGCCCGGCCCGGAGAGATGGTGAGCGTGAGGCGCCGGGAAGCCGTGGGTGTCAGGCCCGCGACCGTCCGGCAGCGAGGGAAGTGACAGCGATGTTCTGGTACCACCACAACCCCGGTGGATGGGGCTGGTTCGCGATGCCGGCCGGCATGATCCTCTTCTGGGCGTTGCTCATCGCCATCGGCGTGCTGGTCTTCCGTGCCCTGTCCCGTTCCGGCGGCACGTCACCGTACGGCCCTCCACCGCAGCGACCGCACCACGGTCCCGCGCTCGCCCCCGAGGAACTGCTCGCCGAGCGCTTCGCCCGAGGCGAGATCGACGAGGACGAGTACCGGCGCCGTCTGGACGTGCTGCGCGAGACCGCCGGACCCCGTCCCACCAAGACCTGACAGAGCAGACCAGGCCCCGGGAGCCCGCCGATGACCGTGCTGATCGCATTCCTGCTGGGGGCGTTCATCCTGGCCGGTGCCGTCCACGACACCGTCCGGATGGTCGCCCCGCGCCCCGCTCGTACGACGCCCCGCGCAACTGTCCGGGAGCTCGGTGAACGCGCCGCCCTGGAGGTCACGGAGCAGCGCTGGACGGCACAGCTGCTGGGCGGCAGTATCACCGCGGCCGAGTACCGCGCCCGGATGAGCCGCCTCGCCCACAGCGAGCACGGCCGCCCGAGCGAGAACTGATCCCGCCCCGCCGTCCGGCCCTGGCCTACGCTGGGCCGTGTGACCGAGACCAGCAAGCGGCCGCTCGCCGTGTTCGACCTGGACAACACCCTCGCCGACACCGCCCACCGGCAGCGCTTCCTGGAGCGGAAGCCGCGGGACTGGGACGCCTTCTTCGCCGCCGCACCGCAGGACCCGCCGATCGCCGAGGGCGTGGCGCTGGCGCGGAGCAGCGCGGCCGACTGCGAGGTCGTCTATCTCACCGGACGCCCCGAACGCTGCCGCCGCGACACCCTGGCCTGGCTCGCCGAGCACGGACTGCCCGAGGGACGGCTCCATATGCGCCGCAACGACGACCGCAGACCCGCCCGGCGCACCAAACTGGACACGCTGGGGCGCCTCGCCGAAAAACGGGAGATCCGCTTCCTGGCGGACGACGACGAACTGGTCTGCAACGACGCTGAGCGTGCCGGCTTCACCGTGGTAAGGGCCCACTGGGCGGCCGACTCCGCCGCCCTGCGCGACGCCCAGGAACGCGCGGGCCGCACCTGACCTCGGTCCGAGGACGGCCCGAGAACGGACCGAGGCCCGGGTGAGGACGAGCCGAGCGACCCGTGTCACTCGCCGTCGTCGAGCCGGAAGCCGACCTTCAGACAGACCTGCCAGTGCTCGATCGTCCCGTTCTCGAGCTGTCCGCGCACCTGGCTCACCTCGAACCAGTCCAGATTGCGCAGGGTCTGCGAGGCGCGGGTGATGCCGTTGCGGATGGCTTGGTCGACGCCCTCGTGCGAGGTGCCGACGATCTCGGTGACCCGGTAGGTGTGCTCGGACATACGGGTGCGCTCCTCTCCGCGGCGGCGGCACGTCACGGCGTCGGTCCGCCGCGACGGGTGTGCCCCGCGTCACTCCACCGTGCCGCATACGGGGGCCGGGCGCGAGGCGTACCCGTCGAGGGCGCGACGGCCAACGGCCCGGCTGGCATCGTCCTCACACGGGCCCTGGTCGCCCGCGCCGCGCCAGCCTGTCGATCCGCTCCGGCGCTTCGAACTTGCCTGCCGCGCCGTTGACGGCGGCCATGGCGACTACAGCCCGCCGACCTGGACAAGTCCGACCTGGACCTTCGGCTCGACGCGTGCCCGGAGCCGCCATGGGTGTCCAGCTCGGCGCCCAGGTGCTCGCCGAGACCGGTGACGACGGCGGGCGGTTCGCCGACGCCCGCGCGCTGAAGGCATACGCGGGCTCGGCCCCCATCACTCAGTAGGTTGTTGATCCCGGCTGTTGTCGCGTGTGGGCTATGCGATGTTGGTGATTGTTTTCCAGAGGCTGCTGGCGCTGGCGATGCGGTGGGCACCGAGCCGGTAGCCGTTGGCGTCGGGTGCTGTGCCCATGTTGGCCCACAGTTCCTTGTCGGCGGTGAGGGTGTAGAGGTCGGCGATGCCGTCCCCGTTTGCGTCGCCGGGGGATGTCATGAGGGGGCGGTCCGTGGACGTGAAGGCGCCGTTGGTGATGGTGGTGCGGGTGCCGAGGCTGTCGGTGCCGAAGGGGTAGTCGTAGATGACGCCTGTGGTCTTGTTCCGGGCCCAGAGGTTGGGGTGTCCGTCGTTGTTCGTGTCTGCGGGCGAGGTGACCGTATAGCCGTTCCAGGCGGTGGTGCCGATCTCGTGGGCTTCACTGAATTGGCCAGTGGTGGTGGAGCCCAGGAAGAGCCAGAGGTGGTCGTTCTCGACGGTGACCAGGTCGGGGTGGCCGTCGCCGTTCACATCGCCGGGTGCGGTGATCTGGCTGACTGCTGACCAGTCGGGCGTGAAGGCGGAGCAGTTTCCCTTGGTGCAGTCGGGCCTGGCGACCGCGACGCGGTGATCTCGGGTGAAATAGTGGTTGCCGTTGCCGGCCAGGCCGCCGTTGTTGTTGAGGTTGTTCGTGTAGAGCCACAGGTGGCTGGTCTTGTAGGCCCACAGGTCGTCGACCCGGTTGCCGCTGGAGCTGTGCTCGTTGCTGGAGCGGTGGGCGAGGAGGGTGTTGGCCCAGGTGGTGGAGCCGTCGGCGGCCGAGGGGGCGTCGTCGGGGCCGGAGGCGATGACGGGCGCGGGCTGACCGTTGGATGTGGGGATGTCGGTGTCGGTCGGGACGAGGTCGAGGTTGCCTGGGGCGGAGTCGGCGGCGACGAGGTCGGGAATGTGGTCGTTGTCGACGTCGCCGGGCTCGACGGTGGCGTTCACGTCGTCGGGGACGTAGAAGGTGATGTGGACGGGCTGGGACTGGTTGCCCGCGTTGTCGACGGCGGCGACCCAGAGGGTGCTGCTTCCCCACGCGGTGGGTGTGTAGGTCAGGGCGGCGGTGCCGTCGGAGGCCGCGGTGATGGAGGTCCCTCCATCGTTGTCCAGGGCGGCTGAGGAAGTGGCGGACCAGATGAAGTGGTCCAGGCCGCTGGCGGCTGCGCCGGTGGGCTTGGGGTCGGTGGCCGAAAGGGCGAAGTGGAGGGTGTCGCCGGTATGCAGGTGGGAGATGTCGCCCTTCGGCGTGATGGCGAGGTGGTTGGGCGCGGTGGCGTCGTACCAGAAGTAGCAGTTGTCCGCTTCGCCGGAGGTGTCGATGCCGTCGTCGGTTCGCACGTGCCAACCGTAGAGGTGGCCGTCCTTGAGTGGATGGTCCTTGGGGTTGACGGTGATCTGGACGGTGCCGCCGCTGCCGGGGACGGTGCTGGAATCGCCGTCGGAGTCGCCGGTGGAGATGAGGTTGTAGGCGTCGGCGGTTCCTGACCCACCCTTGTCCCAGAAAGCGAACTGGCCGCGGACGTTCTGTTTGTCGCCGTCGGGGTCGGAGACCTGTGCGTACAGCTTCACCCCGCCGGAGGCATCGGTGTTGGGGATCCAGCCGTAAGGGGAACTGTTGCAACCGTAGGTCGAGGGGCTGACGGGCTTGGGGCTGGAGGTGGTGCTGGTTGGGGTGCGCGGTGGGGTGTTGTAGGTGATGGCAAGGATGGCCTTGGTGGAGAAGCGCTTGAAGGCGGTCTCGTTCGATTCGCTACCGGTCAGGCGGTAGGTGACGGTGCCGTCCCCGTCGTTGCTGACGGAGTTGGTGACGTCGAAGCCGCCTGCGTCGCCCCCGGGACAGTCCTTGTTGTTGGCTCCGGTGAAGTCGTAGGTGTCGGACTGGGAGTAGGCGTCGGGCTGGTCGTTCCAGGTGGTGGAGCTGCTGATGTGGGCGACGTTGGTCTCGGTGACCCGGTATTTGGTGCAGCCCCAGTCGGCGGAGTACGTCTCGTCGACGTCGAGTTCGGCGCGGTGGATGTGCTTGTCGCCCATACTGGTGCCGATGTTGAACTGGTAGTACGTGCGTTCGGCGCCGGTGGGTGAGGTGTAGCCCTGGTAGCCGACGCCGAGTTTGGCGTCGCTGTCGTTCCAGTGGCTGGTTCCGGGATAGGCGTGTTGAACGTAGGTGAAGCCCTTGTCCTGGTCCTTGACCGATACCCAGGTGGGGTCGATGTAGAGGGGGAAGCTGGCGCTCTTGAGCAGACCGGGATCGGGCGTGAGCCGGAGGTGACCGTCAGGGGTGACGTCGGTGCGGACGGGGGCCCGTTGCGACGTGGGGCTGGGCCCGCCGCTCAAGTCGCTCCGGAGGGTGACGCCACCATCGGACCGGGCCTTCGCCGGCCTGGTGAAGGCGGCGGCGTGTACGGCCGTGCTCCGAAGACTGCTCCCGGGCAGAGAGGCTGAATCGGCGCTTCGTGCGGGCTGGGTGCTTGCGCCCGCCCCTGTGGAGTCCCACATCAGGGGTGCCGGTGCATGGAAGACGGGCGCGCCGGAGGCAGGGTCGGCGACGGTGAGGTTGCCGCCGGTGTCTGCGGCCAGGTTCAGGCCGTGGGTGTCCGTGGCCAGGGTGAGGGTGGCGAGGCGGGGATCGGTGGCCGCCTGCGCGGTCTTGACGATGAGGACTTCCGAGAAGCCGCCCTGCTCGTCGGCGGTGGCCTTCAGGTCGACACCGGGCAGTACGTCGGGGTAGAGGGCGCTGCCCTCGTCGACGGTCGGCGCCGGCAGAGCGGTCGGCCAGAACAGCGACAGTTCCTTGCCGTTGTTGCCGAGTGTCGCCAGGGATCCGCTGCCGCCGCCGGAGAGGGCGAGACCGCTGCTGGCGGCGGCAGGGGAGTAGCTTCCGTTACCGTTGCGCTGGAGGGTGGCGTCCAACGGAACCCACTGCCCGTCCCGTTTCAGACGTTCCGGCTGGGCGCTGATGCGCTGGGTGAAGGTGCCGTCCGGCTGGGCCGTCAGTGTGGTGTCGGCAGTCGTGGCCTCGTCCACTGGAACCGGCTCGCCTGTCGCGGTCGCCTGCGTCGAGGCTCTTGTCTCGGCCTGCTCCAGCGTCGATGCCGCATTCGGCGTGGACGTCTCGGCATGTGCGCTCACCGTGGCGGGTCCGAGAATCAACGCGAACACGACCGCGCTCGTGACCAGCGTGGGGGAGGGTCTGCGCCGTCTGCGGGGCGTTCCTGCGCGGATCATGCGGCCTCGTCTCTGTCTGTTTCTGTCTGTGATGCCTGTTTCATGGCATAGCCGCGTCGCACGGTAGTGCGATCTAGCGGGTCAAAGCCGCGCAAAGATCCTCTCTTTACTTACCGATGGGTAACTCGCACGTGTCGTCGCGCCGATCGCCTTGCCTGGCCTGGGTGGATCCGGATCTGATCTCAATTCGGACACACACGGAGACTTTGCCTCCATCTCGCGCCCTTGACGTGATCATGACTCGTGTTTGACTTGTCGCGCTGAACACGCAGATAGATTGCCGAAGTTGTAAGAAACCTGTGAGAACTGCGGTGGGAGAACGGCGTGTTGGGGCGAGAGCGGTTTCAGACTCGGAGAGCACGTCTGGGTGTGGTGGCACTGGCCTCGGCGGCGCTGCTGGCCGGTTCCTTGACAGATGCCACCGTCGCCGATGCGGCGAAGAAGCCAAAACTGTGGTCGCCGTTCCCGCTGTCCTCGACGCGGTCGGTGAGCGTCAGCACGGCAAGAGCCCGGCCGAACAGCGTTCGGCCCACGCCGATGAAGCCGTTCCGGCCGATGGCTCCGAAGTGGCCCAAAGCCACGTCAACGACTGTGAAGCTGCCAACTGATGCCGCGGGGGACGCCGAGGCTGCGGACAAGGCGCTCAATTCGAAGACCGCGAAGAAGCGCTCCGGCAGTGTGAATGTCACTGGCACCCCCGTGGCCGTCGGCCAACCCGGAGTTCTCGACCGTGGGCTGCTGCCCCCGGCGGCCGCCAAGAAGCTCGCATCCGCACGGAATGCGGCGGGCAAGGTCACCACGGGCGATGTGAACGTCACGGTGGCGGGTCACCGTGCAGCACAGAAAGCCGGCGTCGACGGTGTTGCCGTGGCCCTGCGCCGCACTGCTCACGGTGCCGACGAGGGCCGCGTGTCGGTGGCTCTCGACTATGGCGCGATCCAGAACGCGTTCGGCGGCGACTACGCCACCCGACTGCGCCTGGTCGAGTTGCCTGGCTGCTCGTTGACCACGCCGGACAAGGCGGCCTGCCGGGTTCAGAAGCCGCTGGCTGCGTCGGCGAACGACTACGCCAAGCACCGCCTGGTCGCCGACATCACCCTGCCCGTCGGCCCCAAGGGCTCCTCCGACGAGGTGAACGCAGGCGCTTCGGCGGTCTCGGCACCCACGGCCGTCGTGCTCGCCGCAACCGCGGCTCCCTCCGGTACGTCAGGTACGTACTCCGCAACCTCGTTGTCACCCTCGGGGAAATGGGGAACGTCGGGCAACACCGGTGCCTTCACCTATTCGTATCCGGTCTCGGTGCCGCCGGCAGTCGGCGGTGACACGCCGGACGTCGCGCTGGCGTACAACTCCGCGTCGATCGACGGACGTACCTCGGCGACGAACAACCAGGCTTCCTGGATCGGCGACGGCTGGGACTACGCACCCGGCTTCGTCGAGCGTTCCTACAGGTCCTGCGAGGACGACGGCCACTCCGGTGACTACGACCAGTGCTGGGCCGGGGACAACGCGACGATCTCTGTGGCCGGACACTCCGGCGAACTGGTGCCCACTGGAAAGAAGAACGCCGACGGAAATCCGGTGTGGCGGCTGTCCGACGACGACGGATCGGTGATCGAGGAAGTCTCCGGTGCGACCAACGGACTGCAGGACGGTACGTACTGGCGGCTGACGGACAACGACGGCACGCAGTACTACTTCGGCGCCGACCACCTGCCGAGCGGCGCAGGCGGCGACGGCAAGGACACCAGCACCAACGCGGCCTGGGGCGTCGCCGTCTACGGAGACGACTCCGGTGAGCCCTGCCACGGCTCCACCTTCGTCGCCTCCGAATGCACCCAGGGCTGGCGGTGGAACCTGGACTTCGTCATCGACACCCACCAGAACATCACCACTTACGCCTACAAGACCGAGACGAACTACTACGGCCGTGGCTCCGCCCACACCCTGACCTCCTACGTGCGGGGCGGCTACCCGTCTGCCATCTCCTACGGTCAGCAGGTCAGCGACTACGTCGCCAAGAACACTCCCGCCGCGCAGGTGGTGTTCGGCGTGGCGCAACGCTGTGACGGCAAGAACAGCGTGGACTGCACGAAGGCGCCGACCACGACGACCGCCTCGCACTGGCCGGACACCCCGTTCGACCAGAACTGTGCCTCCACCGGCACGTGCACCAACTACTCGCCGACCTTCTGGTCCACGATGCGTCTCGCGACGATCACCACGAAGGTGTGGGACGAGTCGCTGGCCACCCCGGCCTGGTCCACGGTCGACACCTACACCCTCAACCAGAGCTACCCCGACCCGGGTGACGGCACCAAGCCCGCAATGTGGCTGTCCTCGGTGAATCACACCGGCTCCGACACGCGCGGTGGGGGCACCGCCCAGACGTTGCCGACGCTGAGCACGCAGGGCAAGGCGACCGTGCCCAACCGAGTGGACGGTCTGGAGGAGCCGCAGAACGTCCCGCCGATCAACCGCTACCGGCTCCAGTCGCTGAACACCGAAGCAGGCTCGGTCATCACCGTCTCCTACAAGACCAGTTCCTGCTCACGGACCAGCCCTCCCAAGGAGGACGCCGACACGGCGGCCTGCTACCCCGTCCGCTGGACCCCGCCCGGCTACACGGCTCCGATCCTGGACTGGTTCTACACCTACCCGGTGAACGAGATCGACGAGAGCGACGCCACTACCGCCGGGTCGACGCCCCACGTGACCACGTACGAGTACAAGGGCGGCGCGGCCTGGCACCACGGTGACAGTGAGACGATCGTCGACAAGTACCGCACCTGGGACCAGTTCCGCGGCTACGCGCAGGTCGTCACCCGCACCGGCGCAGGCTCCGACCCGGTCGCGGAGGAGGTCACCGACTACCTGCGCGGCATGGACGGCGACGCCACATCCAGCGGCGGCACCACGTCCGTGAAGGTCACCGACGCGGTCGGTGACACTCTCACCGACGACGATGCGCTGTCCGGATACGCCTACCAGACCACCGTCCATGACAAGGACGGCGGCAGCCCCCAGTCCCAGACGGTCAACCACCCCTGGAAGTCTCCGGTCACGGCCACGCACGCCCGCGGCGGCAAACTGCCCGATCTGGCGGCCCGCTTCACCGATACCGACAGGGTGGACGTGCGCGCGCTGAAGGCCGATGGCGCGTGGCGCACCTCCGAGACCACCACCACGTTCGACAGCGCCACGGGTCTGCCCACCCAGGTCGACGACAAGGGCGAGGTCGGCATCGACGGCAGGCCCGTCTCCAGCACCACAACCCCGGAGAGCTGCACCACCACCACCTACGCCACCGACGCCTCGAGGAACATGTACGCCTTCCCGGCAGAGGTGATCACCGAGGCCGGCGGGTGTGTGACCAAGGCTGACGCCTACACGCTGTCGGACACGCGGACCTGGTACGACAAGTCCACGACGCTGGGCAGCCTGCCCTCCACGGGTGCGGGAGACACCACCAGTACCCAGAAGGCGAAGAGCGTCGACGACCAGGGGAACGTGACCTGGGCCAAGGCCGCCGCCACGGAGTACGACACCTACGGCCGCGTCACCAAGGTCACCGACCCGATGGGCCGCTTGACCAGCACCGCCTACACGGACAACAGCAGCACGAAGGCCACCAAGGCCAAGTACCTTCCGGTCACCACGGTGTCGTCGAACAGCAAGGGCTGGTCGACCACCACGACCGTCGATCCGGGCCGTCAGCTCCCGCTGACCGTCACCGACCCCGGCAAGCGGGTGACCACCGAGACTTACGACGGCCTCGGCCGCCTCACGAATGTCTGGCTCCCGGACCACACCAAGGCCGACAACCCCTCCACGCCCAACAACAAGTTCACGTACTCCGTGACCCGGTCGGCCCCGAGCTACGTGGAGACGCAGAAGTACACGGACGGAGGCGACTACACCGCCACCTATCAGATCTACGACGGCATGCTGCAATTGCGGCAGACTCAGTCGACACCGCTCAACGGCGGTACCGGCCGGCTGATCACCGACACCGCCTACGACTCCCATGGCTGGTCGACCGCCGCCAACGCCGCCTACTTCAACAAGGACACGTCCACCCCGACCGGCACCCTGGTCACCCCGGTGGACGCCCAGGTGCCCTCCACCATCCACACCACCTACGACGGTCAGGGCCGCCCCGTCGCCGGCACCCAGTACTCGCTCGGCCGGCAGCAGTGGAAGACCACCACCGCCTACCCCGGCGCCGACGAGACCGACGTAACCCCGCCCAGCGGCGGCACCCCCACAGCGAGCATCACCGACGCCCGCGGCAAGACCACCGAACTGCGCCAGTTCCACGGCAGTAAACCCACCGGCGCCTACGACAAGACGGTCTACCGCTACGACGCCGCGGGAGAGGCGCTTCGGACCGTCGGCCCGCTCGCCGCGGATGCGGCAACCGATGACGACGCGGCCAAGAAGGTCACCTGGACCAGTACCTACGACCTCCTCGGGCACGTCACAGCCAGGACCGACCCCGACACCGGCAGCAGCCGTACCAGCTACAACGACGACGGCGAGGCGATCGAGAGCTCCACGGACGGCCTGGACGAGACCGGCCACCTCTTCACTACCTACGACAGCCTGGGACGCGTCACCGACACCTGGGGCTGGGACGCCAAGACGTCCCAGAAGGTGAAGCTGAGCCACCGCGACTACTACGACGCCTCCACCGACACGGCCCTGGGCCAGCCGAAGTCCGTGACCGTCTACGAAGGCGGCAAGACCGTCTACACCAGCACGGTCACCGGCTACACCACCGCCTACCAGCCCACCGGTACCAGCATCAGCATCCCGGCCGGCGCCTACGGCAACACCAACGCCGTCACCTACGGCACCATCGACAAGTACACATCCGTCCAGGACCTGCCCGACACCGTCCAGATCGCCACCACCGGAACCGGCGGCCTGATCGCGGACGAAAAGGTCGGCTACTCCTACAACGGCGTCGGCCTGCCCGTCTCCAATGGCGGCACTGACACGTACACCGCCTACATCGACTACAGCCCGCTCGGCCAGACCACCCGCACCACCATGGGCGTCATGCCCCGCCAGGTGGTCACGACGGACGCCTGGGAGCAGGCCACCGGACGGCTCCTGACCCACACGGTGAACAAGGAGGACGGCACCAGCCCGGTCGACCAGGTCAATTACACCTACGACCAGGCCGGACAGATCACCTCCGCCAGCGACGTCCAGGACGCCGGCGGCACCACGAACACCGACACACAGTGCTACCGCTACGACTACCTCAACCGTCTCACCGACGCCTGGACCGACACCGGCGGCACCCACACCGAGGACTCGCCCACCATCAACGGCATCGGCGGATGCACCAGCACTGCGCCCGACGCCGGTAACCTCGGTGGCCCGGCCCCGTACTGGCAGAGCTACGCCTACGACCTGACCGGCAACCGCACCACCAAGACCGACCACGACCTCACCGGCGACGCGTCCAAGGACGTCACCACCAGCGAGCACTTCGACCTCGGCGACCACACCCACGCGGTCCACACCGCAACCACCGGCGGCACCACCCGCACCTACAGCTACGACCAGGCCGGCAACCCCACAGCCACCACCACGAACGACGGCAACGACCAGCCGGACCAGGCCCAGGCCTACACCTGGAACTCCCTCGGCAAACTCGACGTCCTCACCACCGGCCCTGCAGCGTCCCCGAAGCACCGCACCGGCTACCACTACGACGACGCCGGGAACCTGATCGCCCGCACCGACGACGGCAAGACCACCCTCTACCTCGGCGGCGACCAGCTCACCCTCACCGACGGCACCGTCACTGCGGCCACCCGCTACTACACCCTCGCCGGTGCCCCCACGGCAGTCCGCACCGCCACCGCAGGCACCAGCGGAACAAAGCTGAGCTACCAGACCGCTGACCCGAACGGCACCGCCACCGCCGACATCACGGCCGACACCCTCGCCGTCACCCGCCGTCCCGTGACCCCCTTCGGCGAACCCCGCGGCAAGGCCCCCACCAACTGGCCCGGCGACCACGGCTTCGTCGGCGGCACCATCGATGCGGCCACCGGCCTCACCAACATCGGCGCCCGCGAATACGACCCCTCCCTCGGCCGCTTCATCAGCCCCGACGCACTCCTCGACACCGCGGACCCGCAATCCTTCAACGGCTACGCCTACGCCGGTAACAACGCCGTCACCGGCAGCGACCCCACCGGTCTGTTCTGCGACGGTTGCAGCGTCAACAATCCTGGCACCGTCTGGAAGCCGAAAAACGGCCCGGGATGCACCACCGAAGGCTGCTACGCAAAGCGCCACGGCAAGTACGTTCCGATCTCCGGCTCCGCAGCCAGCTACCGCCCGACCAAGAGCGGCCGTACGTACCCCCGCACGATCGCGCGAAGGACTGTACCCACCCGCCGGGACTTCGCAGCCCGCGGAATGACCGGCAGCTACCAGCACGAGCTTCACCTGTGGGCGACAGGGATCTGCCAGTCAGAACCATCCAGCGCCTTCTGTGCAGAGGCCAATTGGTACGGACTCCTCGACGATGAGCACTCCACGGCCAACAAAATCCTTGGCGGTGTCGTAGCGGGCCTCACTTGTCTGGCGACGATCGAGGTCTGCGGGCCGGCTGCCCTCGATGTCGGAGCTGGTGAAGCAGAGCTGGCGGCCGGCGGATCCCTGCGCATCGCTGGTGCTGCAGGCGCACTGGGTGACGAGTTGTTCGGCGAAGGTGCGGGGGCAACAACTGGGTGCAGCTTCACCCCGGACACTCCGGTCCTCATGGCCCACGGCAAGACCAAGCCCATCAGCGGTGTCAAGACCGGCGACAAGGTCGAAGCCGCGGACCCCGCCACCGGGAAACACAAGGGCAGCCGCACCGTCCAGCACGTCTGGATCAACCACGACTACGACCTCATCGACCTCCGGATCCGGCTGGCCGACGGCACCGCCGCCACCCTTCACACCACAGCCAAGCACCCTTTCTGGGACGACACCCGTCACGCCTGGACCCCCGCCGGCAAGCTCACCCCCGGCCATGCTCTGAACACCGCTGCCAACCAGCACGTACACATCGCCGCAGTCACCCGTCGCCCGGGCGACCGGGATATGTACAACCTGACGGTTGACCAACTGCACACGTACTATGTGCTGGCGGGGGCCACGCCGATTCTCGTTCACAACAGCAACTGCTCGATCGATGTTGATTTCGCATCGCAGTCGGGGTCCAAGATCGACCCTTCGGATAAGCGCGGCGAATACAGCATGGCTGGGCGGGCCCTCCAGAAGCACGCGGGGCGCAACGGAAACCCGAATGGATGGCCAACGCCGTCCGGGAGGCAGAACCCTGGCGCATGGAACGCAACCGGCCAGGACATGCTGGATGAGATCCTCACTCATCCGGGCGCGGTGGAGACGCGCGGGCGAGGGCGAATTGGAGGACAGTGGCAAGATGTCGTCGATATTCGCCTGCCGAACGGTCTTGGGGCACGCTTCACCCCAGGTGGAAGCTTCTCCGGGTTCTTGGACTGAGTGGAGGAGACCAAGATGCGCACTGTGAAGTTCGGGGAGTCGGAGATCGACGTGATCGACTTCGAGGATGTTGCCGCTGGGGAGCGGGTGATCGAGTTCCGGTATCGCGGCGACCCGAAGGAGGCCTCCTTCGCCGCGATCGTCGTTCCGGATGGCGGGAGCTGGTCGTCAGCGCTGCTGAGCATTGATCCGCAGGCAGGTGATGTATCCGCGCCGCTGATGGCGGACCTCATGGAAGTCGCTCGTAGCCTGATCGAGGTGAGGTAACTTCCGCAAATATGAAGCCCCGCCAGGTGCGTCCTGGCGGGGCTTCTGTGGTGGGTGACGGCAGTAGTTGACGGCAACGTCAGCGGACGAGGGCTCCGCACAGTGGCGGGTCGTTGCCGTCGTTGCGTGTCGACTCGTCGTTGGCGGGGCCGTCAAGGGCGGTGCTGAGGGTGTCGATGGCGTCGCGCTGGAGGCGGAGTCGGACGTGGGCGTAGACGGTGGCGGTGACGCCGATGTGGGCGTGGCCGAGGAGTTCCTTGATCACGACGAGTTCGACGCCCTGTTCCAGGAGCAGGGTGGCGGTCGAGTGGCGGAGGTCGTGGAAGCGGATGCGGCAGAGGCCGGCCTTGCGGAGGAGCGTGGTGAAGGTGCGCGTGAGGTTGGTCGGGTCGATCAGCCTGCCCTGGGGAGTGGTGAATACGTGCCCATTGTGCTGCCACGTGGTGCCTGCGGCCTCACGCTCGCGTTGCTGCTGTTTGTGGTGGTGCTTCAGGGACTGGACGCAGCGGGCGGGGAGAGCGATGCGGCGCTCGGAGGCCCGGGTCTTGGTGGGCAGTGTGGTGAGCCCGCCTGCGCTGGTGCGCTGAAGGGTGCGACGGATTGCGGCGGTGCCCGAGCCGAGGTCGAGGTCTTCCCAGTGCAGGCCGAGGAGTTCGCCCTTGCGGAGTCCGGTGTGGAGGGCGAGTTCGAACAGCGCGTGCAACCGGTGTCCGCGCGTGGCCGTGAGGAACTGGCGGGCCTCGTCGGCGGTGAGGGGTTCGAAGCGTCGGGGCCGGGGCGTGCCGGTGCGGACGTTGCGGGCAACGTTGCGCGGGATCTCTTCCTCGCGGACGGCGTGCTCCAGGGCGGACTTGAGTACGGAGTGGATGTACGTGAGCGTCAGTGGTGAGAGCCGCTTGGAGCAGCATGCTCCGGCGGCGCAGCAGCGGGGCTGATCGCGGTCGGCGTCGAGTCCGCGTGTGCAGCACTGGCAGGTGGTGCGGAGCTGGTTGAACCAGGTGCGGACCTCCTTGGCGGTGAGCTTGGTGAGCCTCTTCTTGCCCAGGCTGGGGATCAGGTACCGGTCGACGCAGGCGGCGTATCGCGTGTGGGTGTTCTCGCGGAGCTGATGGACGGCGACGTTCTCCAGCCAGTACATCAGGTACGCGGCCAGGCTGCCCTGCGCGGAAGGGACGGGGAGGCCGCGGTTGCTGGCGGCAATCTTCTCGGTGAGCTTGGCCAGAGCTTCCTTGCGGGTGGTGCCGTAGACGCGGACCCGCTTGCGGGTGTTCCCGGGGGCGACGACGTATCCGGCGGCTTCCCAGCGGCCGTCCTTGCGCTGGTAGACGGTGCCGTCGCCGTTGGCGCGCACACGGCGAGAGGCGGGGGTGTCGCGGGGCGTGGTCATCAGGCGGCGGCTTCCTGTTCGAGTCGGGTGGTGATGAGGGAGTCGAGCGCGGCGGCGGGGATGCGGCGGGCACGACCGAGGGTGAGGGAGGGGAGTTGCCGGGTGCGGAGGAGGTCGTAGACGGCGCTGCGGCCGAGTTGGAGGCGTTCCATGACCTGGGGGACGGTGAGGAGTTCGGTGTCGGCGGTCACGCGAGGGCCCCCGGCTGGGCAGCACCGGTCAGCCGACCAGTGGAGTGACCGACCAGGTGACCGGCGGAGTGGTCAGCGCGGTCACTGGAGTGCTCCGACCGTCGGGTTCGGGTCGGTTGCTCGGGTCGGTTCTGCCGTTTTGCAGCCAAGAGGTCGGCCAGGTGCTCGAGTTCGGGCAGGAGGCCGGTTCCGGCGTACTGCCAGTGGGAGATGACCAGGGTCGTGTCCGAGTCCACGCGCTGACCGGCGATGTTGCGGTGACTGGGACGGTGACCGGCGGCCAGGTCAGTGGAGTGTCCGGCCAGGTCGCCGATCGGACTGCCGCCCGCCTGACCGGCTGGCGGCTCGGCCGACGCTGGGGCGGGGCTCTGGGTGTCGTGTCGGCCGGTTCGCCAGGCGGTGCGTTCGGCGCGGAGGTGGGCGAGGGTGGTGGAGTAGTGGCGGGTGCGGGTGGCGAAGTGGGTTCTTGCAAGATTTTCGTGACGGGGTGACAGGGCGTCACGGCGGTGCCATTGTCCGTCCTGTGTGAGGACTTGTTGGACATCGTGTTCCCGCACCTGGAGAAGGTGTTGGTGGAGCTGGTGCGCGTTGAGGGCGGGGAGGTACGGATTGCCGCTCGGACGCGGGACGGCATTGCCGTGCCATGTCCGGACTGCGGGGTGGAGAGCAGGCGAGTGTACAGCCGCTACCGGCGCAAGCTCAGGGACGTCAGTGTGGGCGGGCGGCCGGTGGTCGTGGAACTGACGGTGCGCCGGTTGTTCTGCGACACGGCCGGCTGCCCACGCTGCACCTTTGCCGAACAGGTCGAAGGCCTCACCGCCCGGTACTGCCGCTGCACCGCGTTGCTGCTGCGCTCGCTGACCGCGGTGGGCCTTGCGCTGGGTGGCTCTGCCGGGGCGCGCCTGCTGCAGGTCCTGGGCGTGCTGCTGAGCCGGGTCACCGTGCTGTCGTTGGTGATGGCCCTGCCCGACCCGCCGCTGGTCACACCGCGCGTGCTGGGGGTGGACGACTTCGCGCTGCGCAAGGGGCAGGTCTACGGCACCGTGCTGGTCGACTGCGTCACCCGCAGGCCCGTCGAGTTGCTGGCGGACCGCGAGGGCGCCACCTTGGCGGCGTGGCTGGCAGGGCATCGCGGCGTTCAGGTCGTCTGCCGGGACCGGGCCGAGGCATACGGGGCCGGGGCCGCCGCGGGCGCGCCCGACGCGGTGCAGGTCGCCGACCGCTGGCACCTGTGGCACGTGCGCCGTGAGGCGCTGATTGATCGAGTGGAGGTGGGAGACCTTCACCGCTGTCCTGTCGCAGCAGGGCGGTGAAGCTGAGGGCAGCCTGATCCGGGAGGTGCCGGGGAGGGTGGCAAGCGGCCCCGACAAAGCCGGGACGTGTCAGAACCGTCAGATGGTGCGGGTCCGGCAAGCGAGATGGAGAGGTATACGTGAGGAACCGGTGTTTGAAGCCTCCTAAGGTGACATCAGCTCGAACCTGGCGGATCTGGGCTGGTTGCGGTGCGTGCTCGTCTTTCTTCCAGGGCGGGCAACTTCCGGGTGGTGATTGCCAGACGATCCGGGAGGCCACGGTGAAGTGCTGCGGGGTAGCCGTGGCGGGGCCGCGGGGGTATAGCCGGGTGCCTACTCCGACGAGCGATCAATCAGTGAACACGGGAACCTCCCCGGCCTCGCCCCTCGGCCGTGCCTCCAGCGCGGACGGGTTGGGCTGGGCACACCGTCTGCCGAGCAGGCCGTGGGAGGGGCGGAGCCGCCGTAGTACTCCGAGCCGGGGAGAGCCCGGCACATGGGGAAGGGCGGCAGCGAGATCGCAAGGGAGGTACTGCAATGTCCGGAGAATCCGGGGTGGATGCCCCGGTCGCGTGGCCAGTGGCCGATTTCGCTGAGCTACGGGTACGGAGAATGCAGATCAAACTGCACCGTTGGGCGGTAGCCGATCATGGCTTCCGGTTCGACGATGTGTTCAACTTCGTCTGCGACCCGGCCGTCTTGGTGATGGCCTTCGATCGGGTTGCGGGCAACAAGGGAGCCCGGACGGCGGGTGTTGACGGCCAACGCGCCGCCGACGTCGAGGAGTCCGGGGTGACAGTGCACCTGAACCGCATCCGTTCGGCGCTGAAGGCGGGGACCTTTCGGCCTCTGCCCGTGCGGGAGCGGATGATCCCCAAGTCCGGTGGGAAACTACGCCGGCTCGGGATTCCGACCGTCACCGACCGGGTGGTGCAGGCCGCGCTGAAGCTGGTCCTGGAACCGATCTTCGAGGCGGATTTCCGTCCGTGCTCGTACGGGTTCCGGCCCAACCGGCGTGCGCATGACGCGATCGCTGAGATTCACCTGTTCGGCTCCCAGGGATACCGCTGGGTGCTGGACGCTGACATCGAGGCGTGCTTCGACCGCATCGAACACGCGGCCCTGATGGACCGTGTTCGAGCGCGGGTGAAGGACAAGCGGGTGCTGGCGCTGGTGAAGGCGTTCCTCAAAGCCGGGATCATGACCGAGCTCGGCGAACGGAACGAGACCACCTCCGGAACACCGCAAGGAGGCATCCTCTCGCCCCTGCTGGCCAACATCGCGCTGTCCGCGCTCGACGACTTCGCCGCCGAGCAATGGTCAAGCGTGATGACGACCCGGCGGGATCGCGAACGACGACGGCACCGGGGCCTGCCGACCTGGCGACTGGTCCGCTATGCGGACGATTTCGTCATCATGGTCCACGGCACGAAGGAGCACGTCGAAGAGCTTCGCGAACAGGTGAGTGCGGTCCTGGCACCGACGGGCCTGGTCTTGTCACCGGCCAAGACGCGGATTGTCAATCTTGCGGACGGGTTCGACTTCCTCGGCTTCCGCATCGTCAGGATGCGGAAACGGGGGACGGACAAGTGGCACGTCTATACCTTCATCGCCGACAAGCCGGTCGCGTCGCTGAAGCGGAAGATCAAGCAACTGACCCAGAGGTTGTCGCATCTCGACTACAAGATCGCGCTGATCAGGATCAACCAGATCCTGCGCGGCTGGGCCAACTACTTCAAACACGCGGTCGCCAAGCACACCATGGCCCGCCTGCACACCTTCGTCTGGTGGCGGCTGGTCCGCTGGGTGATGCACCGGCACCGCATGACGTGGACGGCCATCCAACGATGGCTTCGAGGTCCGCAAGGGCGCTGGAAACTCATCGAGTTGGACGGGATCACACTGTTCCACCTCGGCAAAGTGCCGATCACTCGGTATCGCTACCGGGGCAACAGCATCCCCAGCCCTTGGCCGGACGCCCTGTCCGACCCGATCCCAACGGCATGATCTCGTGGAGAGCCCGGTGCTCGGAGACGGGCACGCCGGGTTCGGCGGGCGGGCCGGGGAAACCCACCGGGAGCAATCCCGGCAGGGCGCCCCGACCCGACCCATCAACCTCGCCCAAGCCGTGGAGCGCTGCGTCCGCCAGCACCAGCAATGTCTGCGTGAGCCCGCCGTGCCGCCCGACGATCTGCCGCCCCCGGCCGAGCAGGAGCGTCTGGCCGGGCAGGTCGTCCCCCCGGTGGACCCCGAGGGGCGCTACGCGGAGCGCACCCGTGACCAGTACGCGGCCGTCCATGGGCTCTTGGACCAGGGCTACGGCCTGCGGGCAACCGCCCGTCACCTGGGCATCCACGTGCGCCGGGTCCGTCAGCTGGCGCGGGCTGCGACCTGGCAGGAACTGGTCGAGGGTCGCTGGGAAAGCCACCGGAACCGGCTCGACCCCTACAAGGAGTACCTGCACCGCCGCTGGGCGGAAGGCCAGAGGAACCTGGTCCAACTGCACGCCGAGATCGTCGAACTGGGCTACCCCGGCAGCTACAACAGCCTCTGCGCCTACTTCCGTCGGTTCCGCCAGGTCAAGGGACGCACCCCGGCACAACCGCCCGCGCCCTCCAGCCGCGAGGTCACCGGATGGATCACCCGGCACCCCGACACGCTGTCCGACAGCGAAAAGATGCAGCTCAAGGTGGTTCTGAGCCGCTGTCCTGAGCTGGAGGCCCTGACCGGGCACGTCCGCGCCTTCGCCGGGATGCTCGCCGGCTCCGGCCCGGCGCACCTGCCGGACTGGCTGGCCGCCGTCCGCGGCGACGACCTGCCCCCACTGCACTCCTTCGTCACCGGCGTCGAAGCGGACCTCGCCGCCGTCACCGCCGGACTGGCCCTCCCCTTCAGCTCCGGCGTCGTCGAGGGACACGTGAACCGCATCAAGATGCTCAAACGGCAACTGTTCAACCGAGCCGGATTCGCCCTCTTACGCAAACGCGTCCTACTCGCCTGACGACGAACACAGTCCGTCACCCCGTCACGAAAATCTTGCAAGAACCGCGAAGTGGCCGCGGAAGCCGAGCATGTGGGCCCATTGACGCAGGCGGAGGTGGGCGTGCCGGCGGTTGGTGGCGAGGTGCCAGGCGGTGTGGATCATGCGGCGGGCGTGGTCGGTGATGTCGTACTGGGCGAGTTCGGCGAGGAGGCGGATTCGGCGGTCGAGGGTGCCGGTGGTGGTCTCGGCGCCCTTGGTGGCGTACTTGGCGATGTAGGCGGCGACGTGCCGGTCGGTGACCGGGCCGCCGGTGAAGTTGGTGCCGCGGATTGCGCGGATGTCGATCTGCCGCCCGAACCGGAACACCAACCGCTCTGCCCTATCTGGGGCGTGGGGCTGGAACGCGGAGATGTCCCCGGCGGGCTGCGGTTGCTTCGGCGGTTCGCCCTCGTAGTGGACGCGGGTGCGTGTGGCGGCGGCGCGGACGGCGTGGTCGAGGAGCTGGGTGGTAGCCCAGGCAGGCGGGGTGCGGGTGGGGCCGGTGGGTCCGTCGAGGCGGATGACGGCGTGGAAGTGGACCTGGCCGCGTTTCTGGTACTCGGCGACTTTGGCGTACGAGAGAGTGGCGTGGTCCCGCAGGGTCCGTTGCGTGAGCCCGGCGGCCTTGGCGATCTCGCGGCGCAGGTGGGTGGTGAAGCGGGCCCACAGGGCAGGGGCGTGCGCGTTCCACAGGACCGCGCCCATGTAGTCGTAGTGCTCGGGGTCGAGCGGCGTGCCCAGCAGTTGGTCGTCGTCGGAATGGACCTGGCCGCAGTGACATTGTCCGGTGTCGGGCTGATTGTGGACGGGGCCGAAGCCGGGGGCGGTGAGGGTGGCGAACACGCGTGGGTGGGCGGCGACGCTGGTGGGGACGGTCTTGCCGCCGCGCAGTCCGGCGGCGATGAGTTGGTAGGTGTCGTAGCGGTAGACGGTGGAGCAGGCGGGGCAGCGGGTGGCGCGGCGGTTGCCGCAGCGGACCAGCAGTTCGCCCGCCGGGAGTCGGCCGGAGTCGAAGTGGTCGAGGACCTCACCGGTCGCGGTGTCCAGGCGGGTACGGTGCCCGGTCAGGCGGATCGGGTGCGCGCATCCGCCGAGTCCGGCTATCTGCCGTGCGAGGGGCGCGAGCTGGCCGGTGGCGGCGAGCTTGGCCAGCTTGGCGGTGAGCCTGGCGCGGCGCTCCAGCGCCGATCGCCCTGCTGTCGGCGAGACAGTGGCGTCCGCCGGACACGTCGGCGCCGTGAACGCCGACGACAAGGGACGCAGAGCGGCCGGAACGGACGCGGAGTACGGGAGTTGGAGCTGTGCGGACATGCGGAAGGAGGCCTTTCGGCGGGAGCGCGGAAGCGGTACGGCGCGGGGTGGCGTGGGCAGGCCGAAGTGATCGGCTCACAGGGGAACGGGGCGCCTCGATGTTGGGCGCGGGGGCCGGACCAGAGGGGCGTGGTCGGCGGGGCGCGGTGGTGATCACCGGCGGGTGCGTGACGTTAACATCGCCTCACGGGTGCATTCAAGTGCATCCCTCCTCATTCCTTTCTGCGGGGGTGGGATGCGGGTAGTGTGGGGCCGGTTTCCCGGTTTGGACGGGCCGGATTGTGTTGATAGTGGGCGTGGAAAACGGGGTGAACGGGCGTGGTGGGGCGGCGCGGTCGCAGGCCGACGGGCAGCGGGGTGCCGCTGACGTTCGAGGTCATCGCCGAGACCCTGCGCGAGCGGATCCGCTCCGGCGGGCTGCGGCCGGGTGACGCGTTGCCGACGCAGGCCGAGCTGATGCGAGAGTTCGGGGCGTCGAGCCTAACCGTGCAGAAGGCCATGGCCCTGCTGAAGCAGGAGGGATGGGCGGTCTCCCGCCCCGGCAAGGGCGCCTTCGTCGCCAACCACGGCCACGTCGTCGACGACGGTGATGACCTCGACGGCCCGGACGCGACCGCACCCGTCGGCGGGACGGCGGCTCGCGTCGAGGCGGTGGAGCTGGCGCTGGCCGAGGCTGTTCAGCAGATTGCCGACCTTCGTGGCCGTGTCGAGGCACTGGAGTCGGGTGGCGGCGGCGGACGGGGCCGCTGACCCGCCGTGCCGGGTGACCCGGGGCGTGACCCGGGGCGTGCGTTCAGATTTTCTCTTCGAGGTTCAAGGCGGGCCCGCCCGCCGAGGCTGACCGCCGTCGCCGACAAACCCGCCGTTCAATCGGGAGGCCAGCTACGCCGCAGGTGGCGAGCTGCCCCGGCAGTCGGGGGTGGTCCGGGGCTGCCGGAGCGGCAATCTGCCTGGTCACCGGGCTGACCGTAACTGGACTCCTGGCGGAGCAAGTTGTCGCCCACGACCGTCCTACGGCCGGATCGCAGGCACAGGGCCGACCAGGGGGCCGACTCCTCCCGCCCCGGCCCCGCGCCGCCAGACTGGGCGACGCACCAGCCCGGCAGTACGCTGCCTCTCCCGCTCGGACCTGACCCTGCACCGCCTCGGCAGGTTGCCGCTGGTTTGCGGGCGGCGCTGTGGCATCAGGACGAAGGGGGGAGTACCGGGGGTGTGCGACGCTGGAGCGGCTGCGGTCGCGGCGACGGCACGCGACCTGAACTACGAAGTCGCGCTCCCGTACCCCGTGCCATATATCATCGACGCTATGGACAGTGGGCGGTACTCGATCGAGATCGAGCCGGAGGTGCGGCTGTGGCTGGAGAACATTCCCGCCCATCACTACAAGCAGGCCGAACGCGTCGCCGACCTGCTCGCCGAGCAGCCCACCACCCTCGACGAACCGCACTCCCGCCACCTGGGCGGCAAGCTCCGCGAGCTGCGCTTCCGCCTGGGCGATGCCCATCAGCGGATCACCTACTGGCTGGCGCCCGGCCGACGTGTCGTGCTGCTCACCGTGTTCCGCAAGACCAAGATGCGCGAGCAGGCCGAAGTGGACCGCGCCCACGCCGCACAGCGATGGTGCGAGGCAGAGCATGAAGCCGCCGCCGAGCACGACCTCTACAGCCGCAACCTCAAGGAGAACCGGTGAACCACAGTGAATGGAGGACCCGCCGCCACCGCCGGCTGCTGGGCGAACACCTGGACGCTGACCCCGAGTACGACCGGGTCTACGAAGAGGTCGGCCTCGCCATGACGCTGGGCAAAGCCGTCCACGACCGGCGTAAGCAGCTGGGCCTGAGCGAGGCCGACCTCGCCGAGCGCATGCACGTCGACGTCGATGACATCGAAGGCATCGAGACGGCCACCGAGCTGCCGCCCATCGCGGTCATCATGCGCCTGGCCCGCGCACTGGACCTCACGGTGGACGTGCACCTTGCCGGCGGAGACGAGCCCACCGTCACCATCGTCGCCCCAGCGGCCTGAGCGGGGAGGAACCATGCAGGACCCTCCTTCCGCGCTCGCCCGTGAGCTCGGGCAACTCGTCCACGACCGGCGCATCGAGCTCGGGCTGTCCCAGACCGAGCTGGCCGAGCGGTGCGGGATGAAGCAGCCACAGATCTCCCGCTTCGAAGGCGGCGGGACCGTGCCCACGCTTCCCCTCCTGCGCCGCCTGGCGCAGGCTCTCGGCGCCGACCTGACCATCAGCCTCACCCCGCACGACAAAGCCGCTTGACACGCATTCGGAATTCCTGGAATTCCCCAGGCCGTGTAGACCACTGACGGCAGTAGTGACGGCAACACCAGCAGACTCCAGCGCACGAGCACGAACATCCGGCGACTGTCAAATCACCCGCTGACCAGCAAACTTGCAGGTAGGGGCGGCCCGGCCTTCACACGTACTATGTGCTGGCGGGCCGCACCGCTGTACTCGTTCACAACTCAAGCTGCTTCACGGCGCCTGAGAGCTACCTGAACCGTCATGGGGAGCTGACGAACGGCACATATACCGTCAGCTACCCGGCAATGCTGAAACATCTTCCGGGTTCGTCAGGTCCGACAAAGAGCGTCTTCCTCAAGGGCGTGGATGCAGAAAAGGCGACTCTGGACGCTGCTGCCTATGCCGACGCCCATGGACTATGGGTCGGGAACAAAGCCAAGGTTTACGTCACGAACGGGCCTGTTGGAGTCATCGGGAGGACTGGGGAGTTGACTCACTACATAAATGTCTACCGGAACGCTCGGGGTGCCATTCACGGGAGTCCCGGAGGCGCCCCGTGATCGATGTCTCGGACGCGCTGGCGCGGTTGGGTGATCCGCCGGTCACTTGGCGAGAAGAGGTCGCAGTTGAGATCGCCGACTATCTGGCGCGATCAGTCGGAGGGGTAGTTGACTGGGATAAAGAAGCCGACGAGGAATGGCTGAGTGTCCTGGTTCAGGAAGCTCGCGTGGCGATGGTGTCCAGAACGCTGCGATTGATCGTCTCCGAAAAATGCACTTCCGGGGATTTGCAGGACCTCACCCGGGACGGAACGGTGATTCTTGTTCCGTCGTTCGACGCTCCAGTCATGCGCTGCGATATCGCCGTGCTCGGGCGGGCGTTCGGTGAGGAGGAGGCGCTCCGAGAACTGGAGATAGAAGCCTTTTCGGCAAACGATCTGTGGTTCGCCACAGTGTGAGCCCTCCCGGTTATAGCTGCTCAAGGACTCCGGCTGCGACTCAGCCGGAGTCCTTGAACTCCGCGCACGCCCACGGACCGGCCGGAATTCGCTAACCAGCGAAAATGCAGGTGACGCCCGCCCGGCGAGCACACGTACTATGTACTCGCTGGGGCCACACCGGTCCTCGTCCACAACTGCAACGGAGACCTTCCTGAGGGGTATACCTCTTCCCCTGCACTCGAGGGTGAACCGTACCATCCGGACTCGGTGGCTGCACGGAGTCAGCAGAACCGAGAGCTGTATGCCGGAACCGTAGGAGATCGGGCGGGAGCTCTTGGGTACAGAACGAGAATTCCCGCACAAAAGGCCCCGTTCAATTCGCACGGCCAGGTGGTCTTCTCTAATGGGACGGATCGGAACCTATGACCCAGATCTCAACTACCTCAAGGAATGACGACTTCGTTATCGAGGTGATCGATTACCCAACCTCGGAGGGTGCGAGTTCATCGCCCTCTGAGGCGGTCGGCAGGATCAGGGTCGGTGGTTTCACGGAGACGTTTCCGATGGACCTGAGTTTCTGGACGGTAGATGAATACTGCCGAAGCTGGGATGGCTCGCTGAGAAAACTTGACGAGATCGATAATTCGACCTCATGCCTCATTGCCTCAATCACTGATCCGGAGACCAGCAACTTCATCTCCTGTTGGTCGATGTATCGCGAGGGGGAAGAGGTCTACGTGCAAAACTCGATCATCTTCCTGGATGAACTCGACGAACAGTTCAACCCGCAAGAGCCGTGGCGGTACGTCGAGCCTCGGTCCTCGGTTGACGAGGATGGAAACCGCATCTCTGAGTGGTTGACGAGCACCTCTCAAGTGCGCCGGTTCCGCGAGTCTGCCTGGGGTCGATAGCAACGCGTGCAGCCGCAAATTTGAAGCCCCGCCAGATGCATCTTGGCGGGGCTTCAGTGTGGTCTGACGGCAGTAGTTGACGGCAACGTGAGCGGACGGGGGTTGCGCAGAGGGGCGGTTCGTCGCCGTCGTCGGGCTTGCCGGTTCGTGCCGCCGGAAGAGATCGAGCAGTTGCCGATGCACCACACCCAACGGCTCAGGCTCCAGCACTTCCTGGAACACCGCGAGAAGCCGTACCTGGGCTGAACCGGCTGACGGCAGTAGCTGACGGCAACAACCCCACACAATCACGGACACCCACGCACTTCACCGGACCAGCAAACCGCGCTTCACCAGCGAAAAAGCAGGTCGAAGGCTTCGCGTAGCACACGTACCATGTGCTGGCGGGGGCGACGCCGGTCCTGGTTCATAACTCCAACGGGTGGTGTGGTCCAGGCTTTAGAACAGCGTCAGAGGCGGGTATCAGAGCCAATGATGCGAAGCGCATCCAGAATGCTGCCGACAAGACAGGTCAGACGATCATCGTGGTCGGTAGCGAGCGGGTAACGGGAACCTCAACCCAACTTCTGACTGGGATTACATATTGACCGGTCCGTCCCGGGCCCGTAGTAGCGTCAAGAACTCCCTGCCTGAGGGGATGGGTGATGGAGAGGGTGGAAGTGGGCGTGGCCGGGACTTCTATCAGAGCTACAATCAAAATGCCAAACAGTACACGGAGTTGGACAGGGACAGGCCTTACGTGGTTTTCGAACCTAGGGCGTAGGTGACCGTGACCGAATTGCGGGCCTCGGAACGGATGATCAACGAGGTGGCCCAGGAGTTGCACAGCTTGGAGGAAGGCGTGGAGTGGTTCTCTGCGTTCGGTCCAGAGGAGCAGAAGTCCATCCTGCATGAGATCGCCCTCTATCTGATGCAGGCGCATGTCACTGTGGAAGACGGGCGTAAGGGCCTCGAGAAATCAGGGGTCAAGGCGACCATGACCCCTGCGGTTCTCATTGTTCGGGAGCCAATCCTCGAACAAATAGGGAAGATTGAAAGATTGCCGCAGCAGGAATATTTGAAGGCGTTCCGCGTCCTCATGTCCACGTTCGCGGTGGCTGATACACGACGAAGAGAAATGGAGTGCCGAGGAGCTTGTAGTCACGCCTGGCATAACTTGTCTTAGGGGTCAACGTCCTCGGCGCACCGAAGAGTGAATTATCGAGGAATTCTGAGTTCACTCGGGCGTAAGCTGGGAGCCCCCGCCGATTCGATAATCGGCGGGGGCTCCCGGGCGTTTGACGGCAACGCTGACGGCAACGTCAGCGGACGAGTGCTGCGGCAGGTGGATCGTCAGGCGGTTCCTCGATGCCGTTCAGGGCGTTGTTGAGGCTGTCGATGGCTTGGCGTTGGAGGTGAAGCCTGACGTGGGCATAGACGCCCGCGGTGACGCCGATGTGGGCGTGGCCGAGTAGTTCCTTGATGATGACGAGGTCGACGCCCTGTTCCAGGAGCAGGGTTGCGGTTGAGTGGCGGAGGTCGTGGAAGCGGATGCGTCGGAGTCCGGCCCGGTCGAGGAAGGTGCAGAAGCGGCGGGTGAGGTTGGCCGGGTCGATTGATCCGCCCTGCGCAGTGGTGAGGACGTGCCCGTTGGGCTGCCACGCCGTGTCTGCTGCCTCGCGCTCGTGTTGCTGCTGTTCGTGGTGGAGCTTCAGGGATTGGACGCAGCGGGTGGGCAGGGCGATGCGGCGTTCAGAGGCCCGGGTCTTGGTGGGCAGCGTGGTGAGCCCGGCCGCGCTGGTGCGCTGGAGTGTGCGGCGGATGGCGGCGGTGCCCGCGTCGAGGTCGAGGTCTTCCCAGCACAGTCCGAGGAGTTCGCCCTTGCGGAGCCCGGTGTGGAGGGCGATTTCGAACAGGGCATGCAAGCGGTGTTCGTTCGTAGTAGTGAGGAGTCGGCGGGCTTCGTCGGTGGTGAGGGGTTAAGCGTCGGGGCCGGGGCGTGCCGGTGCGGACGTTGCGGGCGACGTTGCGCGGGATCTCTTCTTCGCGGACGGCGTGCTCCAGGGCGGACTTGAGCACGGAGTGGATGTGTGTGAGCGTCAGCGGGGAGAACAGCTTGTGGCACCAACTGCACGAGGTTGTTCGGTACGCCATGCAGGCCCATGCGACAGTGAACGACGCGCGTGATGGGCTGCCGCGATCAGGCGTCAAGCCGACCATGACCCGGCAGCGTTGATTGTTCGAGAACCGATTCTCGAACAAATGGGGAAGATTATAAATCTGCCCCTCAGCGAGTAGGTGAAGTCCTTTCGTGTCCTCTTGTCCATATTCGCTGTGGCCGACACCAGGCGAAGGGAAATGGAATGCCGCGGAACTTGTAGCCACGCCTGGCACAACCTGGCGTAGGCGCCAGCGTCCCCGGTGCGTCAGAGAGGGCGTTGCGGTGGCGGGGAAGAGCTTCAGCCGGGTGCTGATGGTTGGCCTGGTCTGCTGCAAACCGGGCCGACCCACCCGGTTGATCTTCCGCACGCAGCTCTGCCGGGGCCGCACTGGGGCGAAGAAGGCTTCCGGCCCCCGAATTTGCCGCTCTGCTCACCGCTGCTCACCGGCAGTCGGGTGGCCCGGCCATACCCGTCTGGGACAACGCCAGCACCCACCACGCCCGCTCCTTACAGGAAGTTCTGTGACCGCAAGGCCACCTGGCTCACCGTCTACCGGCCGCCGCCGTATGCGCCGAACCGGGCTCCCTCACCGGGGTGAGGGAGCCGGTCGGGAGCCGTCGGATCAGCGGACGGTGCTCAGGGACAGGGCGAAGCGGCCCTCGCCGTCCGTCCACCAGTGGGTCAGCTCGAAGCCCGCGGCGGACAGTTCGGTGCGGACGCCGTCCTCGCGGAACTTCGCCGACACCTCCGTGCGCAGTTCCTCGCCCGCCGCGAAGTCCACGGCCAGATCGAGCGCGGGGATCTTGACGGTCTGCGCACTGCGGGAGCGCAGACGCATCTCGATCCACTCCTGCTCCGCGTCCCACAGGGCCACGTGGTCGAAGGCGGCGGGGTCGAAATCGGCGCCGAGTTCGCGGTCGATGACGGCCAGGACGTTCTTGTTGAACGCGGCCGTCACCCCGGCCGCGTCGTCGTACGCCCTGACCAGGACCCCTTCATCCTTGACCAGATCGGTGCCGAGCAGCAGCGCGTCACCGGGGGAGAGCAGGTCACCGAGACCGGCGAGGAACCCGGCGCGTTCGACGGGGAGCAGATTGCCGATCGTGCCGCCGAGGAAGGCGAGGAGTCTCGGTCCCGGGGTGTCCGGAAGGGTGAACGGCCGGGTGAAGTCGGCGATCAGCGCGTGGACCTGGAGCCCCGGCCGCTCGGTGACGAGGGCCTGTCCGGCGCGGGTGAGGGCGGACTCGCTGACATCGACGGGTACATAGGTGTGCAGGTCGGGCAGCGCGTCGATCAGATGGCGGGTCTTCTCGGAGGACCCGGAGCCGAGTTCGACGAGCGTACGGGCGCCGGACGCTGCGGCGATCTCACCGGCGCGGGCGACGAGGATCTCGCGCTCGGCGCGGGTCGGGTAGTACTCGGGCAGTTCGGTGATCTCGTCGAACAGCTCGCTGCCGCGGGCGTCGTAGAACCACTTCGGCGGGAGCGTCTTGGGGTCGCGGGTCAGGCCGTCACGGACGTCCGCGCGGAGCGCGGCGCCGGTGGCGTCCTCGGGCAGGGTGCGGGTGCTGTGAAACGGGCTCACGTGCAGGGCTCCTTGCGTGGTGCGGGTGCGAAGTCGTCGCTGCCGACGCTCGGCTCCTTGAGCGGGGTGAGCAGCACATCGGTGCGGCTCGCCGCGAGCAGGGTGCGATCGGGGACCTCCTGCCAGTACGGATCGTCGTCGTACGGCTCCGAGGCCACGACCGTGCGGCGGCCGGGCTCGGCAAGGAGGAACAGGGTGTCTCCCCAGGCCGTCGCGGTGATCGTGTCGCCGTCGGTGAGCAGTAGATTGAGCCGGGAGCCGGGAGCGAGCGCGGCGACCTCCAGGACCGTGTCGGCCAGCGCCTGGCCCGCCTCGTCGCCGCCGCGCAGCCGCGCCAGGACCAGCGCCCACAGCAGCGCCGAGTCGTTGCGGGCCTCCAGGGTGAGGAGGTCCTTCGGGGGGAGGGTCTGGGTCAGCGGGGCGAGGGAGTCCGGCCAGTTGGTGACCGCGCCGTTGTGGCTGAACAGCCACCGGTCCGCTGCGAAGGGCGCCGCCGCTGCCTCCGGGTCTGCGCCCGGGTGCGTCGCGTCGCGCACCGCCGCCAGACAGGCGCCGCTGCGGATCACCCGGGCCAGATCGGCGAAGGACAGGTCCGCCCAGATGGGTCCGGCGCGGCGGTAGCGGGCCGGGACCGGGTCACCGGCCGCGTACCAGCCCACCCCGAAACCGTCGGCGTTGACCGTCCCGTAGCGCTGCCGCCGCGGTGCCCACGACTGGCGGTACAGGGCGTACGGCGGTTCCGTCAGCAGCCGGCCGAGCGGCTCCTCGGGTCCCAGATACGCCAGATGACGGCACATCAGACAACCGCCGAGCGGGCCGTGCGGAACCCGGCGAAGATCTGCCGCCGGACCGGATAGTCCCAGTTGCGGAACGTGCCCCGGCAGGCCACCGGGTCCACCGCGAACGAACCGCCGCGCAGCACCTTGTACTCCGGGCCGAAGAACACCTCCGAGTACTCCTTGTACGGGAACGCCCGGAAGCCCGGGTACGGCAGGAAGTCGCTCGCCGTCCACTCCCATACGTCGCCGATCAACTGCCGTACGCCGAGCGGAGACTCACCCGCCGGATAGCTGCCCGCCGGGGCCGGGCGCAGATGCCGCTGGCCGAGGTTGGCGTGCTCGGGCGCCGGATCGGCGTCGCCCCACGGATAGCGCCGGGTGCGGCCGGACACCGGGTCGTGGCGGGCCGCCTTCTCCCACTCCGCCTCGGTGGGCAGCCGCCGTCCGGCCCAGCGGGCGTAGGCGTCGGCCTCGTACCAGCACACGTGCAGCACCGGCTCGTCGGGCGGTACGGCCTCGGTGACACCGAAGCGGCGGCGCAGCCACTGCCCGCCCTCGTGCCGCCAGAACAGCGGCGCGAAGACGGAGTTGCGCCGGATGTGCGCCCAGCCCTCGGCCGTCCACCAGCGCGGGTCGTCGTAGCCGCCGTCGACGATGAACGCCTGGTAGGCGCCGTTGGTGACGGGCGTGGTGTCGATGTGGAAGGGGGCCGGCTCACGCCGGTGCGCGGGGCGTTCGTTGTCCAGCGCCCACGGCTCGTCGGACGTGCCCATCGTGAACGGGCCGCCGGGGACCAGGACTTCGGCCGGGCCGGTGAACGGCGGGGCCGGGTCGGGGTCCGGTGCGGTGAGGGCCTGCGGGCCGAGCCGGAGCTGATGGGTGATCAGCATCGTCTCGTCGTGCTGCTGTTCGTGCTGCGCGATCATCCCGAAGGCGAAGCCAGCCTCGGTGAGCCGGGTGCCGTGCAGATCGGCGGACTCCAGGACGTCCAGGACCCGGCCGCGCACCTCCGCCGCGTAGGTGCGTGCCTCGGCGGGCGGCAGCAGGGGCAGGCTCGGGCGTTCGGAGCGCGGGTGCTCGAAGGCGTCGTAGAGGCTGTCGATCTCGGGGCGTATCGCCTCCCGGCCGCCGACCGCCCGCAGGAGCCACTGCTCCTCCTGGTTGCCGATGTGCGCGAGGTCCCACACCAGCGGGGACATCAGCGGCGAGTGCTGGGCGGTGAGGTCGGGTTCCTCGACGCAGGTGGTGAGGAGGGTGGTGCGTTCCCGGGCGGTGGTGAGCGTGCTCAGCGCGCGCTCTCGGATCGCGTCGGCGGAGACGGCGGCGGAGACGGGGGCGGCTGTGGTGCCGGTGGTCGCCGCGGTCTCTGCCGTCTTTGCCGTCTCCGGCATCTCCGGCGACTCCGACGTCCGGGGGTCGAGGGCAGGGTCGGTCATGCGCGGGTGTCCTTCCCGTGGGCGGCGGGCGCGGTGGCGCTGTCGCCGGTGGCGCGGGGGCGGGACCCGGTGGGGGCCGTGCCGCGCAGGGTGTCGAGCAGATCGTCGGCGGGGCAGCGGCCCCGGAGCACATAGCGGTCCCGGTACGCCCTGACGGCGTCCGTGATCTCCCGGCCGGCGCCTAGCCGGGGCAGCGCGTCCAGCGCCGCCGCGAAACAGACGGCGGCGGCCTTGCGCAGTTCGGGGTCGGCGAGACCGTGCCGGGCCGCGTCCACCCACAGCGGATTGTGCGGCGCGGGCCGGTTCCCGGCGCGCTCGGCGAGCGGCTTCACGGCCCGGTACGCCGTCTCGGCCGCCTCCGGGTCGTCGAACAGCGCCGTCGTCACGGCGAGCGGCACGATCCAGCCGTCGTCGCCGGGTTGTGCGTCGATCATGCGCAGTTCGAGATGGCCGCGCGGTCTGACCGGCGGGAACAGGGTGGTGATGTGATAGCCGAGGTCGTCCCGGGTGGGCGGTCTCGGTCCGCCGGAGCGGGTCCACTCCCGGAAGGTGAGCCCGTCGGGCACCTCCCACGGGGCGCCGCCCCGGCGTACGCACATCACCGGCGAGTCCAGCACATGCCGGGCCCAGGCGGCGCGCGGATCGCCGTTCAGCGCGGGGGCGCCCGCCCGGCCCGCGCCGATCTCCGTCCACAGCAGTTGCCGCGTGGAGACCCAGCCGGTCGGCTCGCGGCCGAGCACCGGGGAGTTGGCGAACGCGGCCACCAGGACCGCGCCCAGGTGGTGGGCCAGCCACCAGCGCCGTCCGTGGCCCAGCGGGCCGGGCTCCTCGTAGCCGGCGTCCAGGCACACCTGGACCGAGGCCGAGGAGCACATCATGCGGCGGCCGGCCGGGCCGGTGCGGTCGAGACAGGTCTCCATCGCGTCGTAGCGCGGGGAGCGGAGGAAACGGCGGGGCGGATGCCAGGGGTCGTGGCCGTAGCCGGCCAGACCCAGGCCGTCCTCGCGCAGGACCGCCCGGACGGCGTCCAGATCGGCGGAGACGATGCCGACGCACTCCATGAGGGAGGCGGCGGGCGGTGAGCTCAGTTCCAGCTGGCCGCCGGGTTCGACGGTGAGTGCCGAGCTCAGGGGCAGGGTGCGCAGCGCGGCGTAGGCCGCTTCGAGTCGTTCGGGTGACACCGGGAGCCGCTGCGGGGCACGCAGCTCATGGACGAGCCATTCCACTTCGACGCCGAGCGTTCTGGGCGGGCCGGTCTTGAAGCAGATGCCCCGGACCAGGGCCTCCACCTCGGCCTCGGTGACCGCGGATCGCGGTTGCGTACAGTCACCGTGGTCACGTACCGGATCGGACATGTCGGGATCCTCTCCGAGGTTCCGTTGGTTCCGTTGGTTCCGTTGGCAGGGACTCGTCCCACCCAAGACCTTCGCGCGCGATCCCACAAGGGTACACATCGGGACGATCGGGGCCGTCGGAGGTTCGTCATCGCCGTTTTGCCCGGTGTTTCCAGGGGTTTCGTGGATGTTCGGGGCCGGGGAAATTCTGTTGCGGGGCCCGACCAGCTTCGCTCACGATGCGTGTATGGGCACGACGGGGGAATCGAACGAAGGTTTGGTGCGACGTTGCGTGCCGCGTACGGGGGTGGCGGCATGAGCGCGCGCCTGCGTGCCCTGGCGGACCGGAACGAGCGCATCGTGGCCGAGGGCGGATATCTCGCGCCCGGCGGCCACGACGTGCGGCTCGGCGCGGCGGTCGAGGCGGCGCGCGCGGGGACGCGGATGTACGGGCCGGACCCGCTGCCGCTCGCACCCGGCGCGCAGATATGTCCCGGCCGCACGGTCTTCGAGGTGACCGGCGAGAGCAGTCTGGTGGCCGCGCGCCGGATACCCGGGCCGGTCGCCGTCCTGAACTTCGCCTCGGCGCGGAATCCCGGCGGAGGCTATCTCAACGGCGCCCGCGCCCAGGAGGAGGACCTGTGCCGCGCCTCGGCGCTGTACACCTGCCTCGCCGCGGTCAGGGAGTTCTACGACCACCACCGCGCCGTCCGCGATCCGTTCTACTCCGACCGGGTGATCCACTCTCCTGGGGTGCCGGTGTACCGCGACGATCGGGGCGCACTGCTCGACGAGCCGTTCCAGGCCGGCTTCCTGACCGCCGCCGCGCCCAACGCCGGCGTGGTGCTGCGCGACATGCCCGAGCGTGCCGCCGAACTGCCGGGCGCCGTGGCCCGACGGGCGGAGCGGGTGCTGGAGACAGCCGCGCTGCACGGCTACCGGCGACTGGTGCTCGGTGCGTGGGGCTGCGGGGTGTTCCGCAACGACCCGGCGCAGGTCGCGGGGGCGTTCCGGGGGCTGCTCGGCCCCGGCGGGCGGTTCGCGGAGACCTTCGAGCACGTGGTGTTCGGGGTCCTGGACCGCACGCCGGGTGCCGTGGTGCGGGAGGCGTTCGCACGGGCGTTCCCGGAGCGTCAGCTCCAGCCGTAGGGTCTCGCGCTTCCGGAGCGTCAGCTCCAGCCGTAGCGCTCCCGGAGGCGGTTGCGCACGAGGTTGAACCTGCCCCGGTCGAGGGCGCAGGCCTCGCGGCGCATACCGTCCTCGTGGATCCGTATCACCCGGTCCAGCACCACCCACGAGTCGCGCCCGGAGCGGTCCCAGGGACCCGCACCGATCGCCACCCAGTCCGAGGCGTCGTGCCGCTTGCTGGTCAGCTGCACGGCCAGCAGCGTGCCGACCCCCTCACGGGCCACCACCAGCACCGGCCGGTCCTTGCCCCTTCCGTCGTTCTCCTCGTACGGCACCCAGGTCCAGACGATCTCACCGGGGTCGGGGTCACCGTCGTGCGCGGGGGAGTACTCGGTCCGCACCTGCCCGACCGCCCGGGGGTCGGCCTCGGTGGTGGCGGTGGGACCGTAACGGCCCGGTATGTTCTCGTCGGCATAGCCATCGTCAAACGCAGTCACGAGGGGCACCTTAGGGCCTGTCGTCACATTCCCGCCTGCCCGGCGGCATCTGGCACGCACTCCCCCAAGCTCTGCGAGCAGGGGGTGCCCCCGGCAGCGTTGCCGAACCGCCCACGTGGCTCCTCCCCCAAGCTCTCGGCTTCGCTCGAGCAGGGGGGACCCCCGCGAGGGCGCTCCGGCGCCTTGCGATCGCACGCACCAGACGCCGCCGGGCCCGCCCTTCGGGCGGACGACGGGAATTTGACGACAGGCCCTTGGGCCTGACCGGCCGGGGCCGCTGAGCGGGCCTGCGTGGCCGGGGATCCGGGTCCGGAACATGGCGGCGGGGGCGCCCCCGTGGAGCGCCCCCGCCGTTGGTGACCGCCGGTCAGTGGGTCACCGTCGAATCGTCACCTCTCGTCCCTCTCCACCGGCACCTTCTGAACCGGCGTCGTGACGCCGTTCAGGGCCGAAGTGCCGTTCGCAGACTGGCCGTTCTGGCCGTTCTGGTTCATCGAGGCCAGCAACTGGCGGGCCAGGCCGAGGCCCGTACCGCCCATGGTGAGCGCCTTGGCGAACATGTCCGCCATACCGTCGGCGCCGTTGAGCAGCACCATGTTGTCGACGGCACCGAAGGCGGACGCGCCGGCCTTGACGATCTCCGGCCAGTTCTCGGCGAGTTGCTGGGCGACCACGGCCTCCTGGTTCTCGGCGAGGGCCGCGGCCCGCGCCTTGATGGCCTCGGCCTCGGCAAGGCCCTTGGCCTTCGTCGCCTCCGCCTCCGCCAGACCCTTGGCCTGAGCTGCCGCCGCCTCGGCCTCACCGGTCGCCCGGGTCGCCGCCGCCGAGGCCGCGCCACGCGTCTTGGTGGCCTCGGCCTCGGCACCCGCGGCCTGCTTGACCCGCGAGGCCTCGGCCACAGCCGCCAGCTCGGTCTCCCGCGCCTTGGCCTCGGCCGCCGAGATACGCGCGTCACGCTGGGCCTCGGCGAGCGTACGGGTCTCGTACGCCTTGGCGTCGGCGGGCTTGCGGACGTCCGCCTGGAGCTGCTGCTCCCGGCGGTGCGCCTCGAGCTCGGCGACCCTGGTCTCCTGGACGACGACGTCCTGACGGGACGCAGCAGCGGCGAGCGGACCCGCCTGCTGCGCCTGCGCCGACGCCTTGTCGCGTTCGGCCTGGTATCCCGCCTGGAGGATCTCGCTGTCCCGGGTGGCCTCGGCCATCCGGGCGTACGAGGCCTGCTCGGCCTCGGTGGCGAGACGATTCGCATCCGCCTGCGCGATACGCGCGTCCCGCTGGACGGCTGCCGCGTGCGGCATCGCCAGGTTCTGGATGTACCCGGTCGGGTCCTCGATCTCGTGTATCTGAAGCGAGTCGACGATCAGGCCGAGCTTCTCCATCTCCGTGCCACAGGCGGCACGGGTCTGTCCGGTGAGCTTCTCACGGTCGCGGATCATGTCCTCGACCGTCAGTCCGCCCACGATGGAGCGGAGATGACCGGCGAACACGTTGTGCACCCGCTCGGACATCAACCGCTGCTGATCCAGGAAGCGCCGCGCCGCATTGGCGACCGACACATAGTCGTCGCCCACCTTGAAGATGACCACGCCCCGCACCTTGAGCGGGATGCCCTGGTGGGTGACGCAGTCGACATGCAGCTCGGTCTCGTTGAGGTCGAGGGACAGCTTGCGGACCGCCTGCACACCGGGCAGCACCAGAGTGCCGCGCCCGGTGACGATACGGAATCCCATGCCTTCTTCGAGGCCCTCGGTCCGGTGCTTGGAACCCGAGATGATGAGTGCCTCGTTGGGCTCGGCCACCCGCCACATCAACTTGAACAGACCGATCAGTACGAGAACGGCTGCTACCGCCGCTCCCGCGATGACGCCGATGACCATCGGCAAACGCCCCCTTTGAATGGTGCCCTTACGGCACCGAACGAACGTGAGTGTGCTCCCGCGCGAGGCCAGGGTGAAGTCACCGGTGGATCCTTGTTGCAATCTTGATGCACACGGCTCTCACCTGCGGTGGAGCATGCTCAGCTGTCGTACGCCGCGCTGACGTAGACCGTCCTCGGCGGCTGGTACTCGATCACCATCACCACCGTTCCGCACTCGATCCGCCCGGCCCCCGGGGCGGGATAAGCGAGGAAGTGCTCGGCACCTCCGCGCACGCGGACGATCACTTCGCCGACGAGCCCAGGTCCCACCGTCCCGGTGACTCGTCCCACCAGCCCGACCATCGACGCATCGTCCATGGTCACAGGGTACGGTCGGGCGACAAGGGGGCGAAGGGGCCGAAGGTCATCGCGATCATCGACCGGGCTCGCCCCGCCCGGCCACGTCGCCGCCGGGTTTCCGTCGCCCGGGCTACGTCACTTCGGGGGCAGGCCCGCCGCGAAGGCGCGGCCCTCCTCGATCCAGGCGCCCAGTTCGGAGTCCTCCGCCACGGCCGAGCCCGCGACCACGACCCAGCCGCGCATCGGGCGGCCCGTCATGTCGAAGAGCCGGGCGCCGGGGCGGGCCAGGGCCTCGTCGGTGGCGTCGGGGCCGACCCGGACGATGAGATCGTCACCGGTCACCCCGACGGCCATGTTGCCCCCGTACAGGAACGCGATGCCGCCGAACATGCGCTTCTCGGTGACGGCGGGGTCCGCCGCGAGCCGCTCACGGATCCGCTCGGCCAGTCCTTCGTCGTACGCCATCGGGCAGCTCCTTCCCCATCGCCTCAGCCTCGGTCTCAGCCTCGGATCGACGGTAACGGGCGGGGGGAGGGGCTGCCGGGTGAGGGAGGTTCAGGGTGTGGTGTGCGGGGAGCGGGGGCCATGCGGACGGGACGCGTGGACGCGCGGGTGCCCGGGGCCGGGCTTGGGACGGGTGGCCGTCCAGGACGGATCGGCCATACGGGACGGATCGGCCATCGGGGCGGCGGAGGCGTCGTCGCCGTGGCTCTCGGAGCCCTCGCAGCCCTCGTACTCGTCGTAGCCCTCGTAGTGGTAGCCCGTGGTCGCGGTCCCGGTGTCCGGGCCGGGCTCCGCGGCCAGTTCGGCCCAGACCACGCGTCCGGGTCCGCCGTGCGGAGCGGGGGCCGTTCCCCAGTCCCGGCACAGCGTCTCGACCAGCAGCAGCCCGCGCCCGCTCTGCTCCTCCGCGCCCGGTCGCCGGGGTGCCGGGAGGCGGTGGCCGCGGTTCTGGTCCTCGACCTCGACCCGTACGAGGCCGGCCGTGGCGTGCAGTCGGCACACGATCTGCTCGCTGCCCGAGTGGGTGACGGCATTGGTCATGAGTTCCGAGGTGACCAGGACAACGATGTCATGGACCGGTTCGGCGACGCCCCATGAGATCAGCACCTCGCCCACGGCGCCACGGGCCGCCCGTACCGACGCCGGGACGGCGGGCAGTTCGACGGTGTAGGTGCGCCGGGACGGCAGCGACAGCAGGTGGGCGACGGGGGCGGCCGGGGCAACGGCCCCGGAGGCGAGCCGGTCGGGGCCTTCGGGCCCGGGGAGTCGACCGGGGCGCTCGCCTCCGGGTGGTCTGGTGGAGTGCGCCGGTTCTGCGGCAGGGACCAGCATCGGTCGCATTCCTGCGGGACGGCGGCTGCGGGGATGCTCGTCGGATGGTCGGTCCGGCGGCTGGGGGAGGGCGGGCGGAGCCATGGCGGGTACCTTTCCTTGCCATCGCACCGTGGGGGGTGCACCGGTCTGGTGACCCCGTCTCCCCCCAACAGGGCCGTCTGGTCCCGTCCGTGGCGCTGTGCCGGAACGGTGAGTCCACTGTGACACCTGCCAACATCAGCTCGCAACCGGCAGGTTGAAAATTGCAATCAGCCATGTGCATGCTTCTTTCATCAAGAAATGATCGTTTGAACCTGCCGGAGCGATCGCATCAGATCCCTTCAGATCTATTCGGATTCCTTCAGTTCGCATCTGAGGGCGTGAGACGGTGACCCTGGATCAGCCGTTATGAGGGGGTAGGGCGTGACCGCGGAGACCGACTGGGGCGGTGCCCCTTCCGTGCTGCGCATGATCCTCGGCAGGCAACTGGAGGACCTGCGCACCAGGGCGGGCCTCAGCTACGAGGAGGCCGGACGGGCCATCGGCGTCAGCCACTCCACGATCCGCCGTATGGAGGCCGCCAAGGTGGCCCGGCTGAGGCTCGCGGACGCCGAAAAGCTGCTCCAGGTCTACGGCGTGACGGACCAGCAGGAGATCGACGCCTTCCTGAAGTCGGTCCGCGAGGCCAACAAGCGCGGCTGGTGGCACACGTACCGCGATGTCCTGCCGGACTGGTTCGCCGCGTATCTCAGCCTGGAACAGGCGGCGTTACAGATCCGCGCCTACGAGAACCAGTTCGTCCACGGCCTGCTCCAGACCGAGGCGTACGCCCGTGCCCTGCTGGGGGCGGGCAACCCGCACGCACCGGCCGAGGCGACCGACCGCCGGGTCGCGCTGCGGATGCGGCGCCAGGAACTCCTCACCCGTGAGGCCCCGCCGCGGCTGTGGGTCGTGATGGACGAGACGGTGCTGCGCTGGCCGGTCGGCGGCGCCGAGGTGATGCGCGCCCAGATCGACCATCTGATCGAGATGGGCCGGCTGCCGCATGTGACCCTCCAGATCATGTCGTTCGCCAACGGCCCGCATCCCGCGATGCGCGCCGGCGCGTTCCACCTTTTCCGGTTCCGGGCCCCCGAACTGCCCGACATCGTCTACCTCAACGGCCTGGTAGGTGCGGTCTATCTGGACAAGGGCGACGACGTCGTGGTCTATCGCGAGGCGCTGGACCGGCTGAGCGCCCAGGCGGCACCCGCCCGCAGGACCGAGGCCGTCCTCGGCGCCATTCGCAAGGAGCTCTGAGCAACTCCAAGGAGTCTGAGGAGCTCACTACTCTGAACTACCTTTGCTACCAGCGTTGTTGCTCATGCACGCGTCCCGCACCACTGACCAGGAGGGGAGACACGGCGTTGCCCGACAACGGATGGCCGGCCGACCGTATCGACACCGATCATGCGCACTCCGCGCGGATCTACGACTACATCCTCGGCGGCAAGGACTACTACCCTGCCGACCAGGAGGCCGGCGACGCCATGGCCCGTGAGTGGCCGGCGCTGCCGATCCATATGCGGGCCAACCGCGACTGGATGAACCGCGCGGTGTGTTGGCTCGCCGAGGAGGCGGGGATGCGCCAGTTCCTCGACATCGGCACCGGCATCCCCACCTCCCCGAACCTGCACGAGATCGCCCAGTCGGTGTCCCCCGGCGCCCGGGTCGTCTACGTGGACAACGACCCCATCGTCCTCACTCTCTCCCAGGGGCTGCTCGCCAGCACGCCCGAGGGCAGGACGGCGTACCTGGAGGCCGACTTCCGCGATCCGGCCGCGATCCTGGACGCCCCCGAGCTGCGCGAGACCCTCGACCTCGACCGGCCGGTGGCGCTCACCGTGATCGCGATCGTCCACTTCATGCTGGACGCGGACGACGCGGTCGGTGTCGTACACCGACTCATGGAGCCGCTGCCCTCCGGCAGCTACCTCGCGATGTCCATCGGCACCGCCGAGTTCGCCCCGGAGGAGGTGGGCCGCGTCGCCCGCGAGTACGCGGCCCGCGACATGCCGATGCGGCTGCGCACCATCGACGAGGCCCACGAGTTCTTCGAGGGACTGGAACTGGTCGAGCCCGGCATCGTGCAGGTGCACAAGTGGCAGCCGGACGGAACGGGGGAGAAGGACATCCGCGACGAGGACATCGCGATGTACGGGGCGGTCGCGCGCAAGCCGTGACGGCTGCCGGGCCCCTCGCGGGGCGAGAGCCGTGACGGCTGCCGCCCCTCGCAGGCCACAGCAGCCATGATCACGTGGGCCCCGGCCCGGTGGCGGAGTGCGGACCGCCGTCGGCCCGGGGCCCGCTCCGTCCCCCGCGCGGCGGCCGCACAGTCACCAGGCCCGCGCCGCGGCACGCAGACGCTCCCGGACCCGTACGACATCGGGATTGGCGTCGGAGCCGGGGCGCTGTACCAGGAACAGCGTGTTGAGCGGCGGCTCCTCGGGATCGTGGAGCAGCACCAGCCGACCTGCGTCGAGGTGCTCCTGGCACAGCGAGCGGGGCAGCACGCTGTACCCGGCACCGGAGTTGACCGCCGACAGCACCGCGTACAGATTGGGCACGGTGAGCGCGGCCCGCGCGGTGAGCGGCCTGCCGAGCACGGTGCGCCAGTAGCGCCGGACGATCGGCAGGTCCTCCGCGTAACCGACCAGCGGCACCTCGCGCAGGGCGGCGCACACCGCGTCCGCGCCGCCGCCGTCGCCCACCCGGGCCGCCCACTCGGGGGAGGCGACCAGCACATACTCCTCGTCGGCGAGCGGCACCGACGGCAGCGCCCGCCCGCGCGGACGGCGGGTGGTGATGACCAGATCGTGGCGCCCCGCCCGCAGCTCCTCCAGCAGCGGCTCCGGCAGCCCCTGCTGGACCCGTAGATCCAGCCCGCCCGCAATGAGCGGGGCCAGTACGGGCAGGACCCTGACGCACAGCAGCTCCGAAGGCCCCGCCAGATGCACGGGCGAGCTGCGCCCGGCGAGCGGACCGGCTCCTTCCAGCGCGGCGAGCGCGTCCAGCGGCGCGGCGGCCTGAGCGGCCAGCTCATGGGCGAGCGCGGTCGGTTCCACACCCCGCGGGAGCCGGGTGAACAGCTCGCGCCCGGTCTGCTGCTCCAGTGTCCGGATCTGCGCGGTCACGGTCGGCTGCGACAGCCCGAGCCGCGGGGCCGCCGCCGTGAAGGAACCGGCCCGGTAGACGGCCAGGAAGGTGCGCAGCAGATTCAGGTCGGCGGGGGACTGTGCCGTGACCACCTCCTCGGCCGCCAGGTCGGACGTGTCGGGCGTGTCGGATGTGTCGGGCGTGCGGTTCCTCATGCCGTCCAGGGTAGCCCGCGGGTACATCGGTGAGCCGATGGCAGATATCGGGTTGCCTATTGGTTTCCTGATGGACCGCGGCTCTACGGTCGAGAGCGTCGCCGAGCACGGCGATCAGCTTCCCAGAGGCGATCACGCTCCCAGAGGTGATCGGTCCTGCAGAGGCGATCAGGCACCCAGAACCGAAGGACCCCGCATGACCACGCAGAACGCGATCAACTGGCCCGAGCGGTACCTGCCCGGTACCGGCGACAACTTCGTCTCCAACGAGGTGATCGTCCGCGGCCGCGGCGCCGCCACCGTCTGGCGGCACCTTGTCGACACGTCGCTCTGGGAGTCGTACTACGACAACGTCGCCGACATCACCTTCCCGAAGGGCGGCGGCCCCGAACTGGCGGAAGACGTCGTCTTCAGCTTCGCCACCTTCGGCTTCCCGCCCCTGGAAGCGCATGTCGTCGAGTTCCAGGCCCCCGCCGAGGGCGTCCCCGGGCGGCTGTCCTGGACCGCACGGCAGGACGGTACGCCCGAGGAGGAGTTGGACGTGCTGCACGCCTGGCTGGTGGAGGACCTGCCCGGTGGCCGGGTGCGCGTCCTGACCCAGGAGACCCAGATCGGTCTGCCCGCCGCGCAGCTCGCCCGGCAGACGCCGAACCCGATGCTCAACGGCCACCAGGCCTGGCTCGACGGGCTCGTGCGCGCCGCTGCCTGAACGCGGTCACGTCAAACGCAGGCTCCGGTGAGCGGTATGTTCGGTCCGACCATGTGGCCACCGGAGTGTGCATGCGACATACGACAGATGAATGGGACGACTGGGACCCCTGGTCCAACGGGACGGTGAGAGCGGTGACGCCCGCTCCTCCCGGACCCGGGTACACGTCCGTACCCGTACCCGTACCCGGACCTGTACCGGTACCGGTACCCGAACCTGTACCCGTACCCGTACCCGTACCCACGGCGACCCTCGACGACGAGCAGCCCGAGGCCGCCCCGGGCTGGCCGCGTTACTGGCCCCTTCTGCTGGTGGCCGCGGCCGTCGTCCCCGGTGTCGCGGTCCTGGTGATCGGGCGCTGGAGCGACGCACCGGCCATGCAGGCATGGCGCACCGTCTGCCTCGCCGTCACCGTGCAGGCCATGCCCTTCCTCCTGCTGGGCACGGCCCTGTCCGGTGCGATCAACGCCTTCGTCCCGGCGAGCCTGTTCACGAGGGTGCTGCCCAAGAGACCGGCTCTCGCCGTTCCGGTCGCAGGGGCCGCCGGAGTGGTGCTGCCGGGCTGTGAGTGCGCCTCTGTCCCGGTGGCGAACAGTCTGATCGGCCGGGGTGTGACTCCGGCGGCGGCGTTCGCGTTTCTGCTCTCGGCTCCGGCGATCAATCCGGTGGTGCTGACGGCCACGGCGGTGGCGTTTCCGGCTAGTCCGGTCATGGTGCTGGCGCGGTTGCTGGCGTCGCTCGTCACGGCGGCGGTGATGGGGTGGTTGTGGCTCTGGCTGGGCAGGGCGGAGTGGTTGCGTCCGGTGGCGCGGCAGACCGGTCACCAGCCCGGGGGGAGCCGCTGGCGGGAGTTCCGTACCGGCTTCCAGCATGACTTCCTCCAGGCCGGTGGCTTTCTGGTGCTGGGTGCGATGGCTGCGGCGACCTTCAATGTGGCGGTGCCCCGGACCGTGCTGGACGCCTTCTCGGGTTCGGCGTGGTTGTCGGTGTTGTTCCTGGCGGGTCTTGCGGTGGTGCTGGCGGTGTGTTCGGAGGCGGATGCGTTCGTGGCGGCGTCGCTGACAGGGTTCTCGATGACGGCGCGATTGGCATTCATGGTGGTCGGTCCGATGGTGGATCTGAAGCTGATCGCGCTTCAGGCGGGCACGTTCGGGCGGGCGTTCGCCGTCCGCTTCTCCTCCGCGACCACCGTCGTCGCCGTGCTGTGCAGCGTGGTGATCGGAGGGGTACTGCTGTGAAACGGTTCGTCCAGATCGCCCTGCTCGCCCTCAGCGGCCTCGGCCTGCTGCACGTCTCGCTCTTCACCGACGACTACCTCCGCTACGTCAAGCAAGGCATGCGCCCGATGCTCATCGCCTCGGGCGCGGTGCTGCTCCTGCTGGCCGCCGCGGAGGCATGGTCGGCCCGGGTTGAGCGGGGCGCCGACCACGAGGACCACCCCCACGAGGACCGGCAGCACGAGGGCCATGACGGCCACGACCACTCCGGACTCCCCAGGATCGCCTGGCTGCTGCTGCTCCCGGCGCTCAGCCTGCTCTTCTACGCCCCGCCCGCCCTCGGCGCGTACACCGCCTCCCGCGAGGACGCCAAGACGGTGACCCGGCAGGACAGTTTCGACCCGCTGCCCGCGGCCTCACCGCTGCCGATCACGCTCAGCGACTTCACTCGCCGTGTGCAGCAGGACAAGGAGCGGGCCATCAAGGGCCGTACCGTCCTGATGACCGGATTCGCCTCGCCCGCCAAGGGCGGCGGCTCCTGGTACCTGACCCGGATCATCCTCAACTGCTGCGCCGCCGACGCCCAGTCCGTGAAGGTACGGATCTACGGCACACCCCCCGCCGCCGACACCTGGGTCTCGGTGACCGGCACCTGGCACCCCGGCGGCACCCTGGGTACCGCCTCCGCCCCGGCCGCCCTCGACGCCCGCACCGTGAAGAAGGTCCCCAAACCCTTCAACGGCTACCAGGACGCCCTCCCGATCGGCAGCCTGTGAGAACGGTCGGCAGCCTCTGGTCACGGCTGGTCACGGGCGCATCCGGCGCGCACGTCACCGAACGGCCGCAACCGCCTCCAGGATCACCTCGGCGACCGCCGCGGGC
Source organism: Streptomyces sp. YIM S03343 (assembly GCF_054729195.1). Classification (NCBI taxonomy): domain Bacteria; kingdom Bacillati; phylum Actinomycetota; class Actinomycetes; order Kitasatosporales; family Streptomycetaceae; genus Streptomyces; species Streptomyces sp. YIM S03343. The sequence continues at coordinate 958,351 of NZ_JBPUKX010000001.1, read as the reverse complement.
TGCTCCACCAGCACGGCGTGCCCGGCGTCCGGGACCGTCACCGTGGTGACGGTGGGGCAGGCTTCGAGGGCCTTGCGTTCGGTGGGCTGGAGACCGATCTCGTCGTGGTCGCCGCGCACCACCCAGGTGGGCACTCCCGCGGCGCACAGCCGCCCCGTCAGGGTGCGGTGCAGGGCGAGGTACTCGTAATAGGCGTGGACGATCCGCCGGGCGGCGCGGGGGTCGTTGCCGGACATGGCCTCGGCCAGCGCCGCGGCCCGCTCGGCCGGAACCGCGCTGCGCACCATCCTGGGCATGACCCTGAGCAGCCCCGCCCAGATCAGCGTGCCCAGCCCCGGTACCCGCCCCACCTGGTCAAGCACGGCGAGGAACGTGCTCTCGTCCTTGCGGGAGAACGCCGGCGACAGCAGTACCAGCGGCCCCTTGAACAGCCCGGCCGCCGCCATCTCCAGCGCCACGTTCGCCCCGAGGCTGTGCCCCACGACCACCTGGCAGCCGGCGTCATGGGCGTAACCGGCCATCAGACGGGCGTAGTTCTCCATGCTGACGTCCGCCGGGGGCGTGGTGGGCCCGAAGCCCGGCAGTGTCACCGCCACCAGGCGCAGGCCCGCCGTGGTGAGCGCGGGTTCGGCCATCACGTCGGCGTAGAACTCCGTGGTGCACATCCCGCCGGGGATCAGCAGCACCCGTAGCGTGGCCCCGGCCGGTCCCGTCTCCCGGACGTCCCAGGTACCGGGCCCGGCCTCCGCCGCCCTCGCGGCCTTCGCGGCCTTCGGGGTCTTTGCGGTTCTAGCCGCCTTCACGGTCTTCACGGTCCTCGGCCTCCTCCGGTCCTCGGCCTCCTCCGGTCCTCGGCCTCCTGCGGTCCTCGGCCTCCTCCCGGTCAGGGCGTCGCGCCACCGCCTGGCGTCGCCGTCGTCCCGCGCAGTTCGACGCAGCACATCCCGGGGCGCGAGGTGAGCACGGCGGCGAGCCGGTCGTCGTCGCCCGCGGCGGCCAGATAGCCGCGCAGGAAGGCGTGGTTCATGGCGCACACCAGGTCCGGTGCCTGGGCGGACACCGGGTGGAACGGGCAGTTGCGCAGCACCGTGCGGTACGTGCCCTCGGCGGCGGGCTCGAAGCCGAGCGAGCCGAGGACCGCCCCGGTCGCGCCGCCGCCGGACTGCGTGCCGAGCCCTTCACCGCGTTCCCGGGCCACCCGCAGCGCCGCCTCCCGGGCGTCCTCGCCCGGCTGTTGCCCGGCGATCGCCTCGGCCAGCAGCGAGGCCAGCAGTTCGTGCCGGTGCGGGGGAAGCCGTACCGCCAGCGTGCCCGGGACGGGTTCGTAGAGCTTGGCCCGGCGGCCGAGACCGACCCGGTGCGGGCCGTCGTGGTGGGCGCCGTGTGTGCCGTACCCGCCGTGACCGCACCGCAGCAGCCCCGATGCGACCAGTTTGTCCAGATGGAAGGCGGCCAGCTTGCGGGACATCCCGAGCGCCGCGGAGGCCTCGTCGCGGGTCACAGGATGCGCGGCGCTCCGTACGAAGTCCAGCAGTCGTCGCCGCGACTCGTCGCCCAGGACGGCGAGCGCGGCTGTCGCGTCCACGCCGGACGGATGCGCCGGACCGGCCGCGGCGGAATCGGACGTCACCTGTTCACCGTAACTCCGGCGCGGCGGGCGGGCGCCACGCGTCCGGGCCGCCCTTGACTTCGAGAGCACTCCAGGAAGTAGCCTCACCGGCCTGGAAACGGACGGCCGCTGAACGGCGGACCGACCGGCCGAGGACGAGGGAGACGGCCATGCGCGTGGGTGTGCACATCTACCGGTTCGACAACCCCGGCGGCGGCCCCGCGCTCGGTGCCGAACTGGCGGCGGCGGGCGCCGCGGCCGAAGCGGCGGGCGTGAGCCGGCTCTCGGTGATGGACCACTACTTCCAGATGGAGTTCAACGGCGGCGCCGAGGACCCCATGCTGGAGGCGTACACGACCCTCGGCTTTCTCGCCGGGGCGACCTCCACGGTCCGCCTGGGCGCACTGGTGACGGGGGTGACGTACCGCCACCCGGGGCTGCTCGCCAAGATCGCCACCACGCTCGACGTGCTGTCCGGCGGCCGGGCCACCCTGGGGATCGGCGCCGCCTGGTACGACCGCGAGCACCATGGTCTCGGTGTGCCCTACCCGCCGCTCGCGGAGCGTTTCGAGCGGCTGGAGGAGACCCTGCGGATCTGCCTCCAGATGTGGGACCCGGAGAACAACGGCCCCTTCGAGGGCAAGCACTACCGGCTCGCCGAGACGCTGTGCGTGCCCGCGCCGGTCAGTTCGCCGCACCCGGAGATCATGATCGGCGGCAAGGGCGAGAAGAAGACCCTGCGGCTGGTCGCCCAGTACGGGGACGCCTGCAACCTCATCGTCCAGGACGCCGCGGAACTGCGGCACAAGCTCGATGTGCTGCGCGGCCACTGCGACGCCGTGGGCCGGGACTACGACACGATCCGCAAGACGATCGTCCACTACGGGGAAGCGGCCATGAAGGAGGATGCCGACGCTTTCGCGCGGGAGCTCTCCGGGTTTGCCGGACTCGGCGTAGACACGGTCGTGGTCTCCCCGCCCGCGGATCCCGCCGGCTGGATCGAGCGCTTCGCGGCCCCGGCGGTCCGACGGCTGGCCGAGATCGACTGAGACCGGCGGGCGCGCGAAGGGGGCCGGAACCCGGTGGGTCCCGGCCCCCTTCGGTGCGCTGCGGACGCTCCCGCACACGCCCCCCTACGGATGCCGCTGCGGCCGACCGGGGCGATCAGGCAGCGCAGGCAGTGACCTCAGACAGCGGCCTCAGGCAGCGGCTCAGGCGTGGCGACCTCAGGCGGCGACCGGCTCGCCCGCGTAGCCCTGCAGGCGCGCCACGACGTCGGCCACCTGGGCGGCGACCTCGGCGTCGTCGGCCGGGTGGGTCTCGGCGAAGCGGACCACGGAGCCGGGGATGGACAGCTTGATGTCCTCGATCACCTTGCCGCCGGCGATGCCCACGGCCTTGCGGGCCTCGTCCTGCGCCCACACACCGCCGTGCTGGCCGTAGGCGGTGCCGACGACGGCGACCGGCTTTCCGGCGATGGCACCGGCGCCGAACGGGCGGGACAGCCAGTCGATGGCGTTCTTCAGCACGGCCGGGATGGTGCCGTTGTACTCGGGGGAGAACAGCAGGATGGCGTCGGTGCCGGAGGCGGCCTCGCGCAGCTTGGCGGCGGCGGCCGGGACAGTGCCCTCGACGTCGATGTCCTCGTTGTAGAACGGGACCTCCGCCAGGCCCTCGTACAGCACGACCTCGACGCCCTCGGGGGCGAGCTTGACGGCCGTCTCGGCGAGCTGGCGATTGTGCGAACCGGCGCGGAGGCTGCCGACGAGCGCGAGGATGCGGACAGACATGAGAACTCCAAGGGGGGAGGCTGGAACGGGTGCGGCATGGGGTCTGCAACACTGAGGTATTCCGGACCGAGGTCCGGTTCCTATGTCTAGCATCATAAACGGACCGTGGTCCAGTTCTGTTCCCATGCTTTACGCTGTCTTCATGTCCCGCGCACTGCCGCCCTGTCCCGAGCCCCAGGAGCCTGACGACGCGCCCCGGTTGCTGGAGCTCGACACGGCGCCCGACGAGCCGTGCCTGCGCGCCGACGCGGCCCGCAACCGCGCCCGGCTGCTGGAGGCGGCCACCCGGCTGATCGCCGAGCACGGCGTCACCGGGGTCACCATGGAGGCGGTCGCGACCGCGGCCAAGGTCGGCAAGGGGACCGTCTTCCGGCGCTTCGGCGACCGCAACGGGCTGCTGATGGCGCTGCTCGACCACTCCGCGCGCACGCTCCAGGCCGACTTCCTCGCCGGACCGCCCCCGCTCGGCCCCGGCGCACCCCCGGTCGAGCGGCTGCGGGCGTTCGGTGTGGCGGTGCTCTACCGCACGGAGGAGCAGCTGGACCTCCAGCTCGCCGCCCAGCCGGACCCGGCACGCCGGTTCGCCAATCCGCCGTTCCAGGCGCTGCACACGCATGTCATGATGCTGCTGCGGCAGATCGCACCGGACGCCGACTGCGACCTCCTGGCCCACACCCTGCTGGACCGCCTGGACCCGGCACTGATCCATCACCTGACCAGGCGCCGCGGCATGCCGCTGGCGCGCCTGGAGGCCGCCTGGACCGACCTGGTCGACAGGGTCACCCAAACTTATTAGCCCGTCCGGCGTTTGAGGACGAGGCCCGAAGGGCCGACAAGGGGGGTCTGGGGGCGCAGCCCCCAGGACCGGGAACGGGAAGGGGCGGCGGGGGCGAAACACCCCTCCCGGCCCACCGGCTTCCGCCCACCCCCCCCATGCAGTTCTTGTGACGACCGTTGCCCCGCCGCACTGCGCAGCCACCGCTTCTGCCAAGATGCCGTACGTCATGGTGCAGATACCGAATACATCCGCCGCCTCGACGCCAGCGCAGCGCTCCGTGCCCACGAGCGCCGACGTGGCCCGCCTGGCCGGCGTCTCGCGCGCGACCGTCTCCTACGTCCTCAACAACACCAGCGCCGTACGGATCAGCGAGCCCACCCGGCGCCGCGTCCACCAGGCCGCCAAGGAACTGGGGTACGTGCCTCACGCGGCCGCCCGCAGCCTGCGCGCCGGACACAGCCGTATGGTGCTGCTGCCCGCCCCCGGCGTCCCGGCCGGTCCCCTCTACAGCCAGTTCATCAGCGACCTCCAGTGGGCACTGGGCCGCCTCGACTACACCGTCGTCCACTACGGCACCCACGGACTGCGCGGCGACGACGCCGCCCGTGCCTGGGCCGAACTGCGGCCCGTCGCCGTGATCGTGCCCGGTCCCGGACTCGGTGCGGAGGGCGTGGCCGTGCTCAAGCGCTCCGGCGCCCGTGCCGTCGTCACCCTGGGGCCCGAACGCCTGGAGGGTGCCCACACCCTCCTCATGGACCACGAGGCCGTCGGCCACCGCGCCGTCGGCCACCTCTACGCCCGCGGGCGGCGCCGCCTCGGTGTGGTCGTCCCCGAGGAACCCGGCATGGAGATCTTCTCCCGGCCCCGGCTGGCCGGTGCCCGGCGCGCCCTGCTGGGCACCGACGCCACCCTGACCGAACTGCCCCTCGCCTACGACGAGGAGTCCGCGGCGCGGCTCGCGGCCCGCCGCCGGGAACTCGGCCTCGACGGGGTGTTCGCGTTCAACGACGAGTACGCCATGCTGCTGATGCGTGCCCTCCAGGACGACGGGGTCCGCGTCCCCGAGGACACCGCCGTCATCGGCGCCGACGACCTGACGCTCGGCCGACTGCTGCGCCCCCGGCTCAGCACCGTCCATCTGGAGGTGCCCTCCGGCCGCGAACTCGCCGAACTGGTCGACCGCGTGGTCCGCGACCCCGGTGCCGCGCCCGAGAGCTACCGGGTGCTCGACTCCGCGGTGGTGCACCGGGAATCAAGCTGAACGGACTCGGAAACGACATAAGTTGACGGGTTGGGCTTCGAACTCTGCCCTTCTGGCTTTGAGTTGCGCCGGGACAGAGCGCAACAGGCTGCGCGTTTCCGCTCGATCATGACTACGATCATGACTAAGATGCTGCACGCTCATCAGACGGGATGCGTTCGACCGGGATGCGTTCGACCACCGGATGCGGCTCCTACGTCTGCCGCGGATCGCCGTATCCCGTCACGCGGCGGCCGGCCGGACCGGCTGCCGTCGCAAGGACCCGCGGTGATCGAACGGAGCGCATTGGTCATGTCGTTGCTCGAGACCAAGACCTGGCAGTCGGGCTACTCCCGCCCCCTGTCGGGCCCTGAGTACACCGTCACCGAACCCGCCATCGGCGAGGCGCTGGGCAGCGTCGCCCTCGCCGCGGCCGAGGACGTCGCCACGGCCACCGGGGCCGCCCGCGCCGCGCAGCGCGAGTGGGCCCGCACCCCGCACTTCGTGCGCGCGGCCGTGCTGCGTAAAGCCGGTGACCTCTTCACCGCGCACGCCGACGAACTGCGGGAGTGGATCGTCCGCGAGTCCGGCTCCATACCCGGCAAGGCGGACTTCGAACTGCATGTCGCCGCCCAGGAGTGCTACGAGGCCGCCGCCATCGCCTCCCGCCCCACGGGCCAGGTGCTGCCCACCGAGGCGCCCCGGCTGTCGTACACCCGCCGGGTCCCGGTCGGTGTCGTCGGTGTGATCTCGCCGTTCAACGCCCCGCTGATCCTGTCGATCCGCTCCGTCGCCCCCGCCCTCGCGCTGGGCAACGCGGTCGTGCTGAAGCCCGACCCGCGCACCGCGGTCTGCGGCGGACTGTCCCTCGCGGCGGTGTTCGCCGAGGCGGGCCTGCCCGAGGGACTGCTGCACGTCCTGCCCGGCGGCGCCGACATCGGGCAGGCCCTGGTCGCCGACCCGCTGGTCCCGGTGATCTCCTTCACCGGCTCCACCACCGCGGGCCGCGCGGTCGGCGAGGCCGCCGGACGCCACCTCAAGCGAGCCCACCTCGAACTCGGCGGCAACTCCGCCATGGTCGTCCTGGAGGACGCCGACCTCGACGCCGTGATCTCCACGGCCGCCTGGGGCTCCTTCTTCCACCAGGGCCAGATCTGCATGACGACCGGCCGCCACCTCGTCCACCGGTCCCGCTACGACGAGTACGTCGAACGCCTCGCCGCACGCGCCGACTCCCTCGCCGTCGGCGACCCGCACCGCGCACAGGTCCACCTCGGCCCCATCATCGACGCGGCCCAACTCGCCAAGGTGCACGGCCTGGTGGAAGCCAGCACGGCCAACGGCGCCCGGCTCGCGGCGGGCGGCACGCACGAAGGCCTCTTCTACCGGCCGACGGTCCTGGCCGACGTCGACGACGCCAGCCCGGCGTACACGGAGGAGGTCTTCGGCCCGGTGGCCCCCGTACGGCCCTTCGACACCGTCGACGAGGCCGTCGCCCTCGCCGCCGACAGCCCCTACGGGCTCTCCCTCGGCATCGTCACCCGGGACACCGCTCGGGGACTGGACCTCGCCGAGCGGATCCCCACCGGGATCGTGCACATCAACGACCAGACGGTGAACGACGAGGCCGTAGCCCCCTTCGGCGGGATCGCCGCCTCCGGCACCGGCGCCCGCTTCGGCGGCGAGGCCAACGTGGAGGCCTTCACCGACCTGCGGTGGACGACGGTGCGGGGCGACGTGGCGACGTACCCGTTCTAGTGGCTGCGTACCCGTTCTAGAGGCGCATCGGGGTCCGCACCGTCCGTCCGCGCCGCCGTCGGCCGACTCGCCGCCACGGCTTACTCGCCGCCTCGGCCTGCTCGGCGAGTCTGGCCTACTCGCCGTCCTTGCCCTGCTCGGCGAGCTTGGCCTGCTCCGCCTCGACGGACCTGCGGACCTCATCCATATCCAGCTTCCGGGCCTGCGCGATGACGTCCGTGAGGGCGGCCTCGGGCAGTGCCCCCGGCTGGGCGTACACCGCGACCCGCTCCCGGACGATCATCAGCGTCGGGATCGACTGGATGCCGAAGGCCGCGGCCAGCTCCGGCTGCGCCTCGGTGTCCACCTTGCCGAACACCAGGTCCTTGTTCTCCTGCGCGGCCTTCTCGTAGACGGGGGCGAACATCCGGCACGGTCCGCACCAGGACGCCCAGAAGTCGATCAGGACGAAGTCGTTCTCCTTGACCGTCCGGTCGAAGTTCTCCTTGGTCAGCTCCACGGTGCTGGTCATGACACAGTTCCCTCGTCTCTCATGTCGCCCCATGTCGGGTCGCACCCATGCCAGGGTGAGGCGGTCCGCACAACACGGCCACCCGCACCGGTATTCCGCACGCGCACCACGGACCTGCCACCGACCCTGCGGCGCGCATACCCATGTGGCCCCCGCGCACACCACCCAGCAGACTGACCCCATGACGGAAACGGAAACCAGCGCGTACGACGTCGTGGTACTCGGTGCCGGACCCGTGGGGGAGAACGTCGCGGACCGCACCCGGGCGGCCGGACTCTCCACCGCGGTCGTGGAGAGTGAACTGGTCGGCGGCGAGTGCTCGTACTGGGCGTGCATCCCCAGCAAGGCACTGCTGCGCCCCGCCATCGCCCGTGCCGACGCCCGCCGCGTGCCCGGACTGCGCCAGGCGGTCCAGGGCCCGCTCGACACCGCCGCAGTCCTCGCCCACCGCAACTACGAGACCTCCGACTGGCACGACGACGGCGCGGTCGGCTGGCTGGACGGCATCGGCGCCGACCTCTATCGCGGCCACGGCCGTCTCACCGGCGCCCGCACGGTCACGGTCACCGGCCCCGAGGGCGAGCGGCACGTCCTCACCGCCCGGCACGCCGTCGCCGTCTGCACCGGCACCCGCGCCGCCCTGCCCCACATGCCGGGCCTCGCCGAGGTCAAACCCTGGACCAGCCGCAACGCCACCAGCGCGCAGTCCGTGCCGGGCCGGCTGATCGTGGTGGGCGGGGGAGTGGTCGCCACCGAGATGGCCACCGCATACCGTGCCCTCGGCTCCGAGGTCACCGTCCTCGTCCGAGGCAAGGGCCTGCTCCAGCGCATGGAGCCCTTCGCCGGCGAACTGGTCGCCGAGGCCCTCACGGAGGCGGGCGCGGACGTCCGCACCGGCACCTCCGTCGAGTCCGTCACCCGCGAGAACGGGACCGTCGTGGCCGTCACCGACGGCGGCGACCGTATCAAGGGCGACGAGATCCTCTTCGCCACCGGCCGCGTCCCGCACACCGACGACATCGGCCTGGAGACCGTCGGTCTGGAGCCCGGCTCCTGGCTGTCCGTCGACGACACCCTGCGCGTCACCGGCACCGACTGGCTCTACGCCGTCGGAGACGTCAACCACCGCGCCCTGCTCACCCACCAGGGCAAGTACCAGGCCCGCATCGCGGGCGCCGTGATCGCCGCCCGCGCCGCGAGCACCCCCATTCTGGAAACCGACGCCTGGGGCGCGCACTCCGCCACCGCCGACCGGTCCGCCGTACCGCAGGTCGTCTTCACCGACCCGGAGGCGGCCGCCGTCGGCCTCTCCCTGGCCGAGGCCGAGCAGGCCGGACGGCGGGTGCGCGCGGTCGACGTAGAGATGTCGTCCGTGGCGGGCGCGGACCTGTACGCCGACGGCTACCGGGGCCGCGCCCGCATGGTCGTCGACCTGGACACCGAGACCCTGCTCGGCGTCACCTTCGTCGGCCCCGGCGTGAGCGAGCTGATCCACTCGGCGACCATCGCCGTCGCCGCCGAGGTGCCGGTCGACAGGCTGTGGCACGCGGTCCCGTCGTTCCCGACGATCAGTGAGATCTGGCTGCGGCTGCTGGAGGCCTACCGGGACAACTGACGTTTCTCGACAACTGACGTTTCCTGCACGGAAAGTGACGTCGGATCACGGGTCACGGGGCGGGCAGCTCGAAACCGAGCTCCCGCGCCGCCGCCTCGGGCGTCGCCTGGGACCAGCGCAGCGCCATGGCCTCGTTCGACGCCAGTGACCGCGGCTCGGCACGGTCGAGACAGAGCACGCCGTCGAGATGGTCCGTCTCGTGCTGCACGATCCGGGCGGGCCAGCCGGTGAGTACCTCGTCCAGCGCGCGCCCCCGTTCGTCCTGCCAGGTCAGCCGCACCTCGGCGTGCCGCGCCACCACGGCCTGATAGCCCGGCACGCTGAGACACCCCTCGTAGAAGGCGGCACGCTCCGGCCCGGCGGGCTCGTACGACGGATTGACCAGGACCCGGTACGGCAGCGGCACCCTGCCGCGCGCCAGCCGTACCTCCTCCGGCACCGGCGCCGGGTCCTCCACGACCGCGAGCCGCAACGGCACGCCGACCTGCGGAGCGGCCAGCCCCACCCCGGGGGCCGCGTGCATGGTGGCGCGCATCGCGTCCAGGAAACGGGCCAGCAGCCCGGGCTCCAGCTGCCCGTCGAAGGGCTCGGCGTCACGCCGCAGTACCGGGTGACCGGCCGTGACGATGGCCAACGGACCACCGGTGGCGAGGAGTTCCTCGACGCGCTCGGCCAGGGGTGCATGATCACGCTGAGTTGCCATCGGGCCAGGATGCCATGGGCGGCCCCGCAACGCCTCGGACTTGAGGACGCCGCAGGGCGCCCTTGCGGCGGAGGGGGCGTCCTTGCCGCTCAGGCCGCCCCGAAATCACCGTCGAGCGCCGAAGCGATCCGCAGGTGAGACTCGGCCTCGGCGTACCGCCCCTGGCGCTGGAGCGTGCGGCCCAGCATCAGCCGGGCGTAGTGCTCCACCGGGTCACGCTCCACCAGCACCCGCAGCTCGGCCTCGGCGCGTTGCAGCTGCGCGGAGTGGTAGTAGGCGCGGGCGAGCAGCAGCCGCGGCCCGGTCTGCTCCGGAACCTCCTCGACCAGCCCGGCGAGCACCCGAGCGGCTCCGGCGTAGTCCCGGGACCGGAAGTAGAGCTGCGCCCGCTCCCAGCGCTCGGCGGGGGTGCCGTGGTCGTAGTACGCGGTGTGGTTCGTCGCGGTGCTGTCGGTGCCGATGATGCTCATGAGGACCTCCTCTCGACGTCTTCCATGGCGCGCCAACGAAACCGAATGATTGAATATTCCACTACTGGGGTGAGTCGGCTGAGTCGGCTGAGTCGGCTGAATCGACTGAACCGAGTCCATCGAGTCGGTCGACTCGGTCGAGTTGCTCGACGGCATCGAAAGGCATGAAGATGCCCGGACGCGACCGAGTGACGGATTCCGTCCGACAGGGCTACTTTGGGCGGCATGAGCAATCTTGATCGCGAGGCGGTTCCCGCGGTGTGCGGCGGCCGCGGCTTTGTGGTGGCGGAGCCGGTGCGTGAACTCCTCAGCCCGCGCCGCGTGCAACTCGGTGAGTCCACCGAGGTCCGCAGGCTGCTGCCCAATCTGGGCCGCCGTATGGTCGGCGCCTGGTGCTTCGTCGATCACTACGGCCCCGACGACATCGCCGACGAGCCCGGAATGCAGGTGCCGCCGCACCCGCACATGGGTCTCCAGACGGTGAGCTGGCTGCACGACGGCGAGGTGCTGCACCGCGACTCCATCGGCAGCCTCCAGACCGTCCGCCCGCGTGAACTGGGCCTGATGACCTCCGGCCGGGGAATCAGTCACTCCGAGGAGAGCCCCAGGCCGCACGCTCGCTTCCTGCACGGTGCGCAGCTGTGGGTCGCCCTCCCCGACAGCCACCGTCACACCGACCCGCGCTTCGAGCACCACGCCGAACTGCCGGTCCTGACGGCACCGGGCCTGACGGCCACCATGATCCTCGGCAGCATCGACGGCGCCGCCTCGCCCGGCACGACATACACCCCGATCGTCGGCGCCGACCTGGCCCTGGCCCCCGGCGCGGACCTGCGCCTGCCCCTGGAGCCGGACTTCGAGTACGCGGTGCTGTCCATGTCCGGCGAGGCCCAGGTCGACGGAGTGCCGGTACTGCCCGGCTCGATGCTCTACCTCGGCTGCGGCCGCACCGAACTCCCGCTGCGCGCCGAATCGGAGGCCGGCCTGATGCTGCTGGGCGGCGAGCCGTTCGAGGAGGAGCTGATCATGTTTTGGAACTGGATCGGCCGGTCGCAGGAAGAGATCGTGCAGGCGCGCCGGGACTGGATCGAAGGGTCGAGATTCGGAGAGGTGAAGGGGTACGACGGAGACCCCCTACCGGCACCGGAACTGCCGGCAACACGGCTGAAGCCGCGGGGGAGGGTCCGCTGACCTGCGGAAATACCTGTGGCGCGAAGGGGAAGACGGTGCCTGCACTGCGTCCGCCCCTGCCCGAACCAGGACGTCCACCCCGTCCTCCGGCCCAGCCCCGCGTTCGAGACGGCCCCTGAGTCCTGGTCGCAGTCCAGTGCGCCTTCGGTGCGCGCCGGGGGCGAGGTGAATCCTGTAGTGCGCGCCGTGGGTGCCTGCGTGCGCTGATGAAAGACGGGCCCCGTTCTCATCGCAAGCACAGAGGAATCGGGCGGCTCATGGGCAGTTCCGCGGATGACATCATTCGCGCGGTGGTCGAATCTCTGGAGCAACGAGGCTCAGCTCGGGAGGTTACCGTGCGGGCCCTTGATTCGGTCCGTGACCTCGTCTCGAACGACGAGGCGGAGATCGCGGTCGACTACCTCGTCAACACCATCAACTCGTTCCGGCTCATGCTTCGCCAGGACGAGTACGACCGCCTCATGTCGGCGGCCACCCGGCTGGACTATGCGGACAGCGTGACGGACATCGATCCCCGCCTACTTCTTCCCGCCTCCGACGATTCGTCATCTGCGTAGTGATCCTCGGAGGAGGATCCGGTGACGGAGCAGGGGGAACCCGGCTCGGCCGTGCATCCGCCTCATGATCCGCTTTTGATCACGGTCACGGCGCTGGCCGCGCTGTATCGCACCGAGCAGATCGGCTACCACCTCAGGACAGCTCTGGCCAACGGGCTGACCAAGGAGGAGCTGGCCGAGGCGCTGACCCACCTGGCCTTCTACGCCGGATGGCCCAACGCGATGAGTGCCGTCACCCAGCTGCAGACGATCGTCGATGAGGCCGAGAGCTCCGGGTCCTGATTCCTCCCGTCCCCGTCCCTGTCCCTGTCCCCGACCGAACCGAAGCGCCAGCCGACGGCCTGACCGTCCGCGCGCTACAGCACACCCAGCACGGAGAGAACGAACATGGAGCTTCTGAAGAAGCAGCCGACATTGAAGCTGCCTGCCGAATGGTTCACCGGCGATGCGTGGGCCGATGTCATCTACCGGGGTGAGGAGCCCTCCCGGGCCCGCGCGAACGCGGTCCGCTTCTCTCCCTGCGCCCGCACCGCCTGGCACTCGCACGGCGTGGGCCAGACGCTCTACATCGTGGAGGGCATCGCCCTCATCCAGTCCCGCGGCGGGGAGATCCTCGAAGCCCACCCCGGGGACGTGATCTGGACCCCGCCGGGCGAGGAGCACTGGCACGGCGCCGCCCCGGACCACTTCATGACCCACATCGCCCTGTGGGAGACCGACGAGGTCGACTGGCGGCACCACGTCACCGACGAGGAGTACGGCGGCCCGCGCCGCAGCACCCGCCGCGCCTGACCCCCGAGCACACGAACCACTCCCCACCGGCCTGCGGCCCGGTCCGCACACCCCCATCACTGAGGAAAGAAGCCATTCCCATGCGCGGTGCAGTCATCCACGCTCCTGGCGACGTGCGCGTCGAGGAGCGTGCCACCCCGGAGATCATCAACCCGACCGACGCGGTGATACGTACGGTCGCCACCTGTGTCTGCGGCTCGGACCTGTGGGACTACCGGGGGATCAACCCGGTCGCCCAGCCCACACCGATCGGGCACGAGTACGTCGGCATCGTCGAAGAGGTCGGCAGCGACGTGTCGAAGATCAAGCCGGGCCAGTTCGTCATCGGCTCGTTCTTCGCCTCCGACAACACCTGCCCGAACTGCCGTAACGGCTACCAGAGCAACTGCCTGCACCGCGAGTTCGTCGGCGCCGGCGGCTGCCAGGCCGAGTACGTCCGCATCCCGCTCGCCGACGGCACCCTGGTCGCCACCCCCGGCCGGCCCGGCGAGGAGCACATCGCCGACCTGCTGGCCTGCTCCGACGTCATGGGCACCGGCTGGTACGCCGCCGTCGCCGCCGAGGTCGGGCCCGGCTCCACCGTCGCGGTGGTCGGTGACGGCGCGGTGGGTCTGTCCGCGGTCATTGCCGCCAGGGAACTCGGCGCGGAACGCATCATCGCCATGTCCCGGCACGAGCCCCGGCAGAAGCTGGCGACCGAGTTCGGCGCGACCGACATAGTCGCCGAGCGCGGGGAGGAGGGCGTGTCCCGCATCAAGGAGATGACCGGCGGCATCGGCGCGGACGCCGTGCTGGAGTGTGTCGGTACACCACAGTCGATGCAGCAGGCGCTGCAGTCCACACGTCCCGGCGGCAACATCGGCTTCGTCGGCGTCCCCCACGGTGTGGAGATCGACGGCGAGCAGTTGTTCTACTCCCACGTCGCTCTGCGCGGCGGCCCGGCCCCCGTTCGCGCCTACCTGCCCGACCTGATCGAGCGCGTGCTCGACGGCCGGATCAACCCGGGCAAGGTCTTCGACCTGACCCTGCCGCTGGAGCAGGCTGCCGAGGGCTACAAGGCCATGGACGAACGCCGCGCCATCAAGGCCCTGCTGCGCCCCTGACCCAAGCGCAAGGGCTGCGCCTGGCGGTCGCCATGCGGGCCGCGCACGCTGCCGACCGGCGCGGCCCGCTCTTGCGTCCCTTACGTCTGTACGTCGGCTCGGCATGCCTGGCCGGGTGGCAGATCCGCGCACTGGTGGTCTGCCGGTGGACTGCAGTGGGTGATCGACGGCTACACCCGCACTCTCACCAGCGGATCCGGTACCGGCATGATGCGGCTCGGGCAGGCCGTCGAGCCGAGCACGGCAGCACCACACCGGTGAACGCGAAACCGCCGTCCACGGAGGGCCCGGCGGCGCCCAGAACGTGCGCGTAACCGGTGCTGAGCAGCGGCGTCAGCAGGCCCACGACAGCCGGGACCGTGAGCGGGCTGACCAGAGTGGAGACGATCACGAGGCCCACCATGGTCGGCTGGTCGCCGTGGCCCTTGCCGGTCCACACCGTCGCCCCGGCCGCCACCGGCATCGCCACGATCAGGATCATCGCGGTGAGCAGACCGCTGCCGCGGTCCGAGTCGGGTGAGTGCTGCAGCAGGAACGCCACCGCCGGGATGATCAGCAACGGGGCCGCGACGTGCAGCGTCAGTCCCGTGAGCAGAGCTCGCGGGCGCCGCAGCAGTTGCCCCAGCGCGTGTACGGGGACCTGGAGCCCGGCCGAGAACAACAGCAGGCCGAGCAGCAGCGAGGCGGTGTGCAGGGTCAGGCCGGTGCGGGGCAATGCGTGCGGGTGACGTAACCAGAGGCCCGGCCCGGGCAGCAGCAGCGCAGCGAGGTAGGAGACGACGACGGCCCGTCCGAGGCGCCGCCGCAGCCAGTGGGTCGCGCGCTTGGCGGCAGTGGCGGAACGGGCAACGGCCGGGGTGGTCATGACGGCGCTCTTCGGTCCTGAGGGGCTGGGCCGGGACCAAGCGCCGGTATGACGGTGATGGCCGTGTTCAGGGCCTTGCGCGCCGCATGAGTGTGCATGGCGGCATGATCCCCGTACGGGACGAGCGGGGCGCGTCGCCCCGCGGCGCGGTCAGGAGGCGTTCAGGTTCCCGCGGGCACGGCCGGACTGCGGTCCGCCCTCAGACGGTCGGTGTGAGCACTCCCGTCAGCCGTGGTGATGATGGTTGTACGCCGGCACCGTGCGCGCGTCGGTGAGGCGCAGCAGTTCGCGCAGCACCTGGTCGAAGGTGGGCGCGTAGACGACCATTGCGTCACTGATCCCGTGCACCGTGAGAGCGTGATCGGCGGCGGCCTCATGGGAGTCGCCGCCGATCAGGTCCATCAGCGCAGATCTGCGAGGAGGGTGTTGAGTTCGGCCTCCTGCCGGGTCGGCGACATGGGCGGGTTCGCATGGTCGATGCCGAAGGTCTTCAGGACGTGGTCCATCTGGGCGTCTATGAACGTCCAGCCGGTGTTGTCCAGCGGCTGCAACGAGGCTTGGTCGGCATCCCAGAGGTCTCGCAGCGACTGGGCAGCTGTGTGGGCCCCGGTCGCGTTCCCCGACTGTGCGTCCTTGAGCGAGGTCGATGCGAGTGCCCTCAGCGCGTCGACCTTCGTGGACGGGAAGTTCTTCACGGCCTGGCCAGGGGCGAGTTGAACGGTGGAGGTGGCGTCGGTCTCCGGTGCCGGGCCGACGTGCGGCCGGCCGTGCGCCCAGACCAGCAGGACCCCGGTGGCGACGGCGAGGAGGCCGAAGGCCGCCAGTGCGATGCGCTCCCTGCGCGGGTCGGCGGTGATCCGCTCTGTATGCGTAGCGTCGTAGGTCTCGGTCACGTCGGAGCGCGTCACCGTCAGGTAGACGACAGTCGCCAGGATCAGGCCGAGGAAGATCAGGCTGGTGGTGAAGGTGCCCAGCGCAAGGCCGGTCGGGTCGCCCGGGTTCTGCGCGACCTTCGGGGAGGCGAGCCAGTCGCCGATGTTGGCGCCCAGCGGGCGGGTCAGGATGTAGGCGAGCCAGAAGGACAGCACCGGGTTCGCCCCGAACTTCGACAACAGCGTGATCGCCGCGATGAGGCCGAGCGGCAGCAGCACTGAAACTCCCGGGGTCCAGCCGGTGAGCTCCAGGGTCCAGTCGCCGGTCGCGGTGCCGAGCGCGAAGGTGACGAGAACGGTGAGCCAGTAGAACGACTCACGCGACCCCGTCGTGACCGAGTGGATCGAGAGGGTGCGTTCGCGCAGCCACCACACGCCGAAGACCACGGCGAGCAGGACCGAGAACACTGCGGAGCTGATCCACAGCGGTACGTTGAGCTGGTCGGTCAGGATGTCGGTGTACAGCGTGCCCGTGACACTGACAACGACCACGGTCAGCCAGTACGGGAACGGGACGTACCGCTTCAGCCGCAACTGGATGCCCAGGACCACCACGAACACCGCGGTGAAGATCCATGCCGTGTTCACCAGGCCGACGCCCAGCTTCATGTTGATCCAGTCGGCGAAACTCTCACCGACGGTCGTGCACAGGATCTTGATCACCCAGAACCAGATGGTGACCTCGGGGACCTTGTTGAGCATGAGCCGCCCGCTGCGCGGGCGTGCCTCAGTTGTCGTTGCCATGCGGACAGGTTTGCGCGGGGAACCTGCACACATCCTGACTACGCAATCGCCTCTGGCGGGGGGAAGGTCAGCTCGACGCGACCGTGACCGTCCGCGATCGCATGGACTGCGACTCCGCGGACGCAGCGGGACGCTTTGCCACGGCCGGCCCCGACCCGTGCCTGTTGCCGCGAGGTGCCGGCGGCGCTCGGGGTGCCTGTGAGCTGGGAGGGGATTATCGACGGGCTTCGACAGGTGTGGTGGGACGGGACTGTGCGGTCTCCGGCGGTACTCGCAGGCTGTCCAGGGCGAGGGCGATCGCGCCGTGGAGGGAGGCGTCCTTGCGGAAGTGGGCGGCCCGCAGCTCCGGTGCGAAGACTGTAGCGCCGGCGAGCAGGCGTTCCAGCGCCGGAAGGATCACATCCGCGGCGGCCATCATGCCCCCTCCGATGACGATCCGGGCGGGGTCGACGAGAGCCGACAGATTGGCAAGGGTGCCTGCGAGGACGGTGAGCGTATGTTCGGCGAGGTCGCGCGCCGCCGGATCGGTGCTGCGGAAGAGGCCGGCTGCGCCGATCGGCGTGCCGAGCAGTTCCTGTGCACGATCGCCGAGGCTCTTGCCGCCGACGAGTTCCTCCAGCGGGGCATGCCCCGCCGCGACCGCGTCCAGCGGGGCGCCGCCGGGGTTGATGTAGGCGATCTCGCCGGCCGCCTGGTGGGCGCCTGCGACGACCCGCCCGCCGACGGTGAGCGCTGCGGCGATGCCGGTGCCGAGACTGATGTAGAGACCTGGGTCCGCGTCGCGCAGCGCGCCGAAGCGCAGTTCCGCGAGTGCTCCGGCGCGGACGTCGTTGGCGACGGCGACCTCCGGCGTGCCGACCTCCGGCGTGCCGAGCTCCGGAGTGCCGAGTTCCTCTGCGAGCCGGGTGGACAGGGCCAGCCGCTCCCAGCCCGGCAGGTTGGGGGTGAGAAGGATGCGGTCGGGCTGGACGATGCCCGGCGCGACGGCCGCGTGGGCGGTGACCGGGACGCCGAACCGCTCGTCGGCCTCGCGGGCCAGGCGCCGGGCGGCTTCGCCGGTCCGGGCGAGGATCTGGTCGGGTCCGTGCTGGGCCAGAGTGTCCAGGCGGACGCGGGACAGGACGGTGCCGTGCGCGTCGGCGAGGGCGAGTTCGGTCTTGGTGCCGCCGAAGTCGATGCCGATGACGGTGCAGCCAGGGCCGTCACCGGGTGCGTCGGGACTGGGACGGTCGGAGGAGTGGGGGAGCGGCGTCCGGTCTTCACGCATCAGGGGTGTTCCTCGTGTGCGGGTCCGGCCGGTCGGGAGAGGCCGGACCCGCTGGTCGGAATGGTTCAGGAGGTGGAGCGGGCGGGTTCGTTCGCCTGCTCGGCGAGGTACTGCTCGTGGATCTCCTTCTCGCCGAAAGGCCAGACCTTCTCCACGCGGGACCAGATCAGGTAGGCGACGACGCCGAGTACGACCCAGCCGATGGACCACTCGATGGGGTGGATGCCCTTGTTGGCCTTGTCCGCGTAGCCGTAGATCACCAGCCAGCCGATGCAGGCCACCACGCTGGGCAGCGGGTAGAGCAGCATCTTGTACGGACGCGCCAGGTTCGGCTGCCGCTTGCGCAGCACGGTCACGGCGGCGATCTGGGCGAGCGCTTGGATGATCACCATGACCGTGGTCAGCAGGGTGATCAGGATCGTCAGCGGCGGGTGGGCGGCGGAGGTGCCGACGTGGCGGGCGAGCAGGAAACCGGCAGCGGTGATCAGGCCCATGGCCACCAGGCCGCGGACAGGGAACTGGTGCTTGGGGTGAAGCTTGCCGAAGGAGCGGAAGAAGACCTTGTCACGGGCGGCGGTGAAGGGGACTCGGGAGCCTCCGAGCAGGCCGGTGAAGATCGAGGCGAAGGCGGTGACAAGGATCAGCACGGTGACGACATCGGCGGCGGTCTTGCCGAAGGTCTTCTCCAGCACGGCCGCGGCGACCGACTGGGAGGCGATGTTGTTCGGGTCGAGCATGTCCTGCCAGTGCACGACGCCGAGCACACCGATCTGCAGCAGCAGGTAGATGGTCATGATCGCGAGGATGGACCAGATGATCGAGCGCGGCATGACCCGGCCCGGGTCCTTGACCTCGGCGCCCAGGTAGGCGGAGGTGTTGTAGCCGAGGTAGTCGTAGATGCCGATGGTCAGACCCGAGGCGAAGCCGATCCAGAACGTGCCGTGGGTCAGCTGGATCGCGTGGTCGGGCCAGGTGAAGGCCATCGACGGGTGAAAGTGCGTGAACGAGGCCAGGATCACGGCGGCGACGGAGAGAATCATGACCGCCCACATCACCACGGTGACCTTGCCGATGTTTTCGACCTTGCGCCACAGCAGGAGCACGATGGCGACGACGACGCCGACGCCTACGATGTCGCCCTGGCCGGTGGTGATGCTCGGCCACAGGTAGCCGAGGTACTGCACCAGGCCCTGGACGCCGGTCGACATGATGAGCGGGATGAAGAGCATGGCCGTCCATACGAACAGGAACGGCATGAGCTTTCCGGAGCGGTACTGGAACGCCTCGCGCAGATAGACGTACGTGCCGCCCGAGCCGGGCAGCGAGGCGCCGAGCTCGGCCCAGACCAGCCCGTCGGCCAGGGCGAGGATCGCGCCGGCGATCCAGCCGATCATGGCCTGAGGGCCGCCGAAGGCAGCGACCATGAGCGGGATGGTGACGAAGGGGCCGATTCCGCACATCTGACTCATATTGATGGCGGTCGCCTGGAAGAGGCCGACTTTTCTTGACAAGCCGGATGGTTCGAGGGTGTCGGACATGGAGGCAACCTCTACGGGGACGGAGGGGGTGATGCCAGGCTGTAAAGTTAAATTCCTTTACTAGTCTGGTCAAGGTCTGTGGCTGATCAGGCAGCGCCGAGTGTCTACCGTTGTGGACCGATGAACGCCCCTCCGGCACGACGATCGAGGATCAGGAGCCCGTGGACGAGCACCCCTGGAGCCGACAGCGCCTGCGCAGCAACAATGAGCTGCTGCTGCTCGAACAGCTGCGCAGCGTCGGCCCTGCAACCCGCGCCCAACTCGCCCGCAGCACGGGGCTGTCCAAGCCGACCGTGTCCAGCGCGCTGGCCTCGCTGGAACAGGGCGGGCTGGTCCGCGAGGTGGGCATGATCGTCCCTGAACGGGGTCGTAGCGGGGTGCTCTATGAGTCCGACCCGACGGCCGGATACGTCCTCGGCGTCGACATCGGCCGGGCCCGGCTGCGCGTCGCCGTGGCCGACCTGGCCGGCGAGATCCAGACCCGCGTGGACATCCCCAATGAGGGGACCACCGCCGACGCCGTGGCCGACGCCGTCACGGTGGCGGCCGAACGGGCACTCGCGGAGGCCGACGTCGCGCACGACCGGCTGGTGCATGCCGCCGTCGGCACGCCGGGCGTCTTCGACCCGGAGTCCGGCCGGGTCCGCTACGCCTCGAACCTGCCCGACTGGGGCCGTCCCGGACTGATTCAGCAGCTGCGCGCGCAACTCGGTGCCCCGGACCTGTCCATCCACAACGACGCCAACCTGGCGGCGCTCGGGGAGTACGCCTTCGGCGCGGGGCAGGACAGTCGCCTCTTCGTCTACGTGCTGGTCGGCACCGGACTCGGCATGGGCGTCGTCGCCGACGGTGAGCTCTTCACCGGGGCCCATGGCGCCGCCGGAGAGATCGGCTTCCTGCCCCTCCCCTTTGCCGTCCCTGACACGCCCTCGGCCTCGTCCGGACGGGGGGCCCGGGGCAAGCAGGTGCGGGGCGGACTGGAGAATGCCGTCGCGGCCGACGCCATCGTGCGCACCGCTCACGAGCTCGGCCTGCGTGACGCGTCCACCGCGAAGGACGTCTTCGACGCGGCCCGGGCGGGGTGCCCGGAAGCACTGGAGGTGCTGGCCCGTGAGGGCGAGCGGCTGGCCCTGGTGGTCGCGGCGGTCTCCGCGGTACTCGACCCGGACCTGGTCGTACTCGGCGGCGGCGTCGGCCGCAGCGCGGACCTGCTGCTGCCTCCCGTCCGTGGGGCGTTGTACCGCATGACACCGCTGCACCCCGAGGTTGTTCCCAGCGCGCTCGGGGACGATGCCGTTCTCCTCGGCGCCATCGCCTGCGCCCTGCGCAGCGCCCGCCCAAGGGTCTTCGAACGTCACGCGGCGAATGCGGGCTGAATGCCCTCGACGGCGATCGGCCTCGGTATATCGCTTGGTCGATGCCGCCTTCCTGGGGCATGACGGTGACCAGCGCGGCGTTCATCGTCCCTGTGCCCCTGGCCGAGAGGGACGTGGGCCAGTGAGCGGCCGTGCGTCGGCCGAACGCGCCGCGCAAGTTCACGTGTTGCTCGACGGCGGCCGTCGCGGCCGCCTGATCCTGAGGGACCCCCTGATCGCACGCAGCCTGCCGCTCGACGCCTTCCGGTCGCTCTCTCAGCCGTCCTGAGAGGTGGCGCGGGCCAGGCTCTCCTCGATGCGGGCGAGCGCCTCGACGGCCTCGCTCTGCTGGGCCGGAGTCATGCCCTCGGTGACGTTCTTCTCGAGATCCATCCAGATCTGTTCCACGGTGCGGCGCAACGCATTGCTGGCCGCGGTGGGTTCGACGATGGTGACGCGTTTGTCGGAGGGGGAGGGGAGACGGCGGACGAAACCGGCACTCTCCAGGCGCCGGACGGTGCGCGTCATGGTGGCGGCGTCCGAGCCGAGCAGACGGACCAGGTCGGTCTGCCGCTGCGGGCCACGATCCCACAGCTGCATCATGACCAGCTCCTGGCCGGGATGGAGGCCGACCTGGCGCAGGAGCTGTCCGGCCAGCAGGCGATGCAGGCGGGCGACGCGGAGGATCGCGTGATTCACGGGGCCGGCCATCACGGAGTCCGGCATGCGCACGTCCGCCGGTCCCCTGCTGCGGTCTGTGTTCGCCCGACGGATATCGGTGGTCTCCGGCTCGCTCATGGGTTCCTCATGTCGCCTGTGCAGTTGCCTGAACAGTAAAGCCTACCGTGTGCCGATCTGGGATGGCTGTTGGTCGAACGGGGCGCGGACATCGAGGTCCTACTGTGGCGTGGATCACGCGGCAAGGGGGATGGGTTCATGGGGTTTACTTGTTCGGACAGTAAACGGCTCAAGTGCTGATCGCACGGAGCCCCTGTCGGCGATCAGGGCCGCGCTCCTGCGCGGCCAGGCTCAATTCGATCAAGCAAGGATGATGACCATGTCGAAGGCCTTCGAGGCGTACGAACTGGGTGGCAAGCGCCTGGCCAACCACATCGTGATGGCGCCGATGACCCGCTCCCGCGCCTACGGCGAGGGCAACAGCCCCACCGAGCTGATGGCCGAGTACTACGCCCAGCGCGCCGGTGCCGGCCTCATCGTCACCGAGGGCACCCAGCCCTCCGCGATCGGCCAGGGCTATCCCGCCACCCCCGGCATCCACTCCGCCCAGCAGATCACCGCCTGGCGCAAGGTAACCGACGCCGTCCACGAGCGCGGCGGTGTGATCTACCTCCAGCTGATGCACACCGGCCGCGTCGGCCACCCGTCCCTGATGGGCCTGACCCCCGTCGGCCCCTCCCCGGTCAAGGCCGCCGGTCAGGTCTACACCCAGGACGGACCGCAGGACTTCGTCACCCCGAAGGAACTCACCCACGACGAGATCCTCGCCACCATCGCCGACTACGCCGACGCCGCTCGCAACGCCGTCGAGGCCGGCTTCGACGGCGTGGAACTGCACGGCGCCAACGGCTATCTCATCCACCAGTTCCTCGCCCCCAACTCCAACACCCGCACCGACCACTGGGGCGGCAGTCCGGAGGCCCGAATCCGATTCGCCGTCGAGACCGCCAGGGCCGTAGTCGGCGCCATCGGCCCCGACAAGACCGGCTTCCGCATCTCCCCGGCCAATCCCTACAACGACATCCACGAGACCGACCGCACCGACGTCGACGCCACCTACTCCGCCCTCGTCGAAGCCCTCGCCCCCCTCGACCTGGCCTACCTGCACCAGATGGAGGCCCCCGAGATCCGCGACCTCACCCTGCGCCTCCGCAAGGCCTGGCCCACCACCTTCATCCTCAACCCCTTCACCGGCATGGAGCCCACCGGCCCCGATGAGCTGACGCTCATCGACGACGGCACCGCCGACCTCATCGCCTACGGCGCTCTCTTCCTCGCCAACCCCGACCTCCCCGAGCGCCTCGCCCAGGGCGGCCCCTACAACACCCCTGACCGCGCCACCTCCTTCGGCGGCGACCACACCGGCTACACCGACTACCCCACCCTCGACTGACACGCACCCAGTCGCAGGATTCCTGCGCCTCCGGCCACTCGACCGGCCGGAGGCACAGGAATCCACAGCCATCCGACAAGCGGATACCGGTCAGCGGCGGCCCGCGGGAGTCTCCGCAGGTCGGTATCGGCCGCCCGGTCCGCGCATCGCCGAGTGCAGGCCGGGGGCGGCGAATCGCACCAACTCGTCCACCGGCATCGACGCGACGGGCTCGATGGCGAGCATGTAGCGGACGACGATCAGCCCCGCGAGCTGGGTGCCGAACGCGGCGGCCCGGGCGGTGGCGTCGACGCCACCGAACCGGTCGGCGAGCTGGCGAACCATCTCGGTCTGCAGCACGTCGCGCAACAGGCGTGCCATGTCCGGCTCGTGCGCGGCGGCGCTGACCAGCAGCCGGAGCGGCTCACCCTGCACGGGGTCGTCCCAGGCGGCGACCAGCGTGTGCAGCACCCGTTCCGGCAAGGTGGCCAGGTCCCCGGCGATGGCCGCCCGCATCGCCTCGGGCGGGTTGGCAGTCAGCTCCAGCGCCGCCCCGAGCAGCCCCTTCTTCGAGCCGAAGTAGTAGCTGACCAAGGCCGCGTCCACCCCCGCCTCGGCCGCGACGGTTCGCATGCGAAGCCCTTGGTAGCCGTCGGCGAGCATCTGCCGACGGGCCACGGCGAGGATCTCGGCCCTGGTGTCCGGGTTGCCGGCCCGCCGACCACGGCGATGGCTTTTCATCAGATCAGCGCTCCAGCGCGTGCCGCGGGGCCGTACCGGCGCCGGCAGCCCCAGGCGTCGCGGGCCGCCGACGCCCGGCCGACAGGCATCTGCGCAGCGCAGTGAGGATTCCGGCCCCAGCGGTGTCCGGGCTGCCGTCCACACAGCTCAGGTGGCCCCGGCGGACGTATTTCATCACGTTTGAAATGTAGCCGCCCACGTTGCCACCTTCAATTCACCAAGTTTGAAAAGGGCATGGAGGCAACCATGGGCGGCTCGCTCACGACACAACGCAGACCCATCGGACGCGCGGTGATGCCGGTCATCATGCTGGCGCTTGCCGCCGTGGTGTCCGCGGTTCCGGCGCTCAACCTGGCGACCCCGTCGATCGCCCAGGATCTCGACGCCGGCCAAACCCAGATTTCATGGGTCGTCGACTCCTACGCACTCGTGTTCGCCGCGCTCCTGCTGCCGGCCGGGGCGACAGGCGATCGCTATGGCCGTCGCCGCGCCCTCATCGTCGGCCTGGTCATCTTCGCCGTCGGCGCCGGCGGCGCGATGATGGTCAACACACCGGGTCAGCTCATCGCGGTTCAGGGGATCCTCGGGATCGGTGCCGCACTTGTGATGCCCGCGACGCTGTCCACCATCACCAGCACCTTCCCACCCGAGCGACGGGTTCGCGCGGTCGGTACCTGGGCCGGGGTCTCCGGCGCCAGCGCCATGCTCGGCCTGCTCGCCGCCGGCGTCCTGCTCGAGTTCTGGTCCTGGCGGTCGGTGTTCGCCCTCAACATCGTGCTCGGCCTGATCGCTCTGCTGGGCACCCTGCGGTTCATCCCGGCATCGGCCGATCCGACCGCGCCGCACCTGGACATCATCGGCGCCCTCATCTCCGTCGTCGGCCTGGGCGTGCTCGTCTACTCCATCATCGAAGCGCCCACCGCGGGGTGGGGCTCAGCCCGCACCATCGGCGGCCTGGCCGCCGCAGTCGTGATCCTCGCCGGCTTCGTCGGCTGGGAACTCACCCGAACCGAACCGCTGCTGGACCCGCGGCTGTTCAAGCTGCGCGGCTTCACCGCCGGCACCATCACGGTGACGTTGCAGTTCTTCGGCTTCTTCGGCTTCGTGTTCCTCGTCGTGCAGTACTTGCAGCTCGTCCGGGGCAACAGCGCCCTGGTCGCCGCCCTCAGCACGCTTCCGCTGGCCGTCTTCATGATGCCGTCCGCCCGCGCGCTCGCCCCCAGAGCCGCCACCCGTCTCGGGGCGACGCCGGTCATGATCGTTGGTCTGCTGCTGATCGCCGGCGGGTTCGGCGTACTCGCCCAACTCGAAACCGACAGCGGATACCTGCCCTTCCTGGGCGGACTGCTGCCTCTCGGCCTGGGCATGGGCCTGGCGATGACCCCGGCCACCAGTGCCATCACGGACGCGCTGCCACCCGCCAAGCAGGGCGTCGGCTCAGCCATGAACGACCTGGCCCGGCAGTTGGGCGCCGCCCTCGGCATCGCCGTGCTCGGCAGCATCACGCAGTCGGTGTACCGCGACAACTTGCCGACATCTGTGTTTCCCCCGCAGATGCCCACCGACAAGGTCGGCAAAGTCCGCGCCTCGCTCGGCGCGTCCACGCACATGGCCGACCAGGTACCCGCACCCATGAAAGCCGCGGCACAACGGATCGCAGCGCAGGCCCGGACCGCATTCACCGACGGCATGCACAATGCCCTGCTGTGGGCCACCGGGCTGCTCATCGTCACCGCGGTCGCGGTCGCCGCCACTGTGACGATCAAGGCAACGCGGGCCCGGCCAGAAGCCGCCGGGCTGCGAACGTGAGCCGGGCCGAGCCTGGTTGAGCCCGGCCGGTGCCTCCTCACACTGGTCGGGCTCGCCGACCCTCGCCCAGCGCTTCCCCGCTGTGTGGGAGGTGCTGACCAGCCGGCCAGGGTGGTTGGCGGGGTTTCAGATTCAGCGGTTCGGCCGTGGCGCGGTTGGCGCAGTGCTTCTCCTCGAGCTCGATCGGGCTGAGGGCCCTCGGGCTTCGCTCAGCAGGACTGCCCCGGGGTCCATCTGTCGGCACGGCCGGCCTTGTCGGTGATGGTGCCGACAGCGGTACGGAAGTCGGCTCGGCCCTGCGGGGTCAGGGGCGCGAGGAGGCGCGCGAGTTCGTCGGTGACGGTCTGGCGGAAGGCCAGAGCCGAGCGGCGGCCGTCCTCGGTGAGGACGACCTGGATGGCGCGACGGTCACCCGGGGCGGGTGAGCGCTCGACGAGGTGGCGTTGTGCCGCGCGGTCCACCAGTCCGGTCATGTTCGCTTTGCCGACGCCGAAGAGGCGGGCGAGTTCGACCATGCCTCGGGGCCGCTCCGTCAAGACGCAGAGCATGCGCGCCTGCACCGGGGTGAGCTCGTATCGCTCGGCGACCCGCGTGAAAGTGTCGCGGATCAGTCCGGAGAGCTGGATGAGGGCTGTGGCGTCGGCTATTGCTTCGTCCTGATCAACCACGGCGGTCGTCGTGGCCTCGGCCGGGGCGGGCACGCCGCCGGTGGGCACGCTGCCGTCGAAGCTGGCGAACACAGAGGCAAGCATACGCGTTATGGTACAGCGGCAAGACGGTACATGGCGTGTACTATCTATCATGCGTACCATCTTCGGAGGGCATCACCTGCATCCCCACGGCAAGGCGGACCCCTTCCCTGTGGCTGTTCGGCCGCACGCCGAGGAAGGCCGCATCACCGCGGTGCGCGTCACCTTCGACCTCGGCAAGCTCCTCCAGGCCGGCGCCCCCGCCGCCCTTCCTGAGGCCGTCGGCAAACCGGCGTGGCGACGCCTTCCCGACCATGAAAGGCCCACCATCATGTCGTTCACCGAAGAAGAGACCGACTACATCCGCTCGCAGCGCCTGGCCCGCGTCGCGACCGTCTCCTCCGACGGCCAGCCCGACGTCACACCGGTCGGGTTCGAGTTCGACGGCCGGTGCTTCTACATCGGCGGCTACGACCCGACCAACACCCGCCGGGCCCGCAACGTCCGTGACGGCAACCACAAGATCGCCCTGGTCATCGACGACCTCGTCACCACGCAGCCGTGGACGCCGCGCTACCTGCGCGTCTACGGGACGGCGGAGCTGGTCTCCCGCTCGTCGGCCTTCGGCGAGCAGCAGATCCTGAAGATCACCCCGGTCACCTCCTGGAGCATGAACCTGTCCGGGGAGTGGTCCGCCGGCAGCACCCACCGGCTCAGCCCCCGCAAGACCCGGCACCAGCCCACCGACGGGGGAGAGTGACACATGAGCGATCCACAACCCGCCACCCTCCCGGTCCTGGTGGTCGGCGCGACCGGCTCCCTCGGCGGCTAGGTGGTCGACAGCCTGCTCGCTCGCGGCCAGAACGTCCGCGTCCGCTGGTTCGACAGCGGATGCCACGTCGCCGACACCCGGCGCCGGACTCAGCTCTTCGGGCCCGTCCCCACAGCCGAGGAGGCCGTTCACCGGCTCACCGGCACGCTGAGCACCCCGTCAGCCTGAGCACCCCACTCCACACCGGCACCCGGCCTTTCCACCCGGCCCCGGCCGGAACGCAGGGGCCGGGAACCTGAATGTCCCACCGCACGCGCGTCCCCCGCCTCAACGGGCCGGCATCACCCAGAAAGCACTCCTCATGAGCCAGCACCACACCGCCACCGTCACCCCGCCCACGTCCCGTCGCCCGCTGCCCGTCGGGCTCATCATCGGCGCGGACGTCGCCGCGCTGATTCTGGACCTGGTCGCCTTCTGGGCAGGCAAGGCCGCCGACGCCTCCCTCGTCATCGAGCAAACCCCCTACGACCTGAACGCCGGAGTTGTCGCCGCAGCCTCGGCCATCCCCCTGCTGATCGGCGTCGTGGTGATCCGCGGGCTCCAGAGCAGCCACCCCGTTCTCGCCCGCCGCCTGGCCTGGGCCGGCTTGCTCGTCGCCCTGATCTCCTCCGTCTCCCCCTTCGCCATGGCCGAGGACACCGCCACCGCAGTGACCCTGACCGCCATGCACGTGATCGTCGGCCTGGCCTGGGCAGCCATCTCCCTCTTCGGCCCGCGTGCCCTGACCGCCAGAAGCTGAGCCCGGCCGCAACCGCGCGGATCCGCCCCCAGCGGGTCCGCGCCCACGGCCACACCCCGCACCCCTCGGAGCACCTCGTGACCACCCCGCACATCCTGCCCGCGGTCGTCGATCTCGGTGCGCATGACATCGGCACCAGCCTCACCGCCCGAGGTGCCCGCTTCGAGGCCGACCTAGTGCCGCGACAGGCAACGTTCGCCCCGTCGCGACGCCCGGCACGCTCCCCCAAGCTCTTCGAGCAGGGGGGACCCCCGCTCGCCGCACCGGCCGAAGACCCAAGTACGTCCAGTCCGTCAACGGGGCCCCTCCGGCCGGCACACCGAGAGCACGCACCGGACGCCGCTCCTTCACGGGCAAACGTTGCATGCCACGGCACTAGATCTGTTCCCAGCGGCCACTCGACCCGCCTGCACAACCGGGACGGCCCCGGCCACGCCAGCCGCATCAAATCCGGGGCATTGCGCTGGACCGTCGCCGGTTCCGGCAACGTCCACGGCGAGGTCGTCGAAGATCAGCCGCCTCGGCCACGGCGTGCAGAGCCGTGCCCGTGGTCTGCCGGCTGCCCTCGCGTGAACGGGGCGGCACAGACGCCTCGTTGACCTCGGTCGTCATGCCGGGGTGAGACGGACACCCGCAGTGCTCGGACCACTGGTCCGGTGTTCTTCCAGCGGCTGGAAATCGGCCGGACCGTTCACGGTTCTCTCAAACGCTTCCCGCACTTTACTTTGGGACCGAACTTCACGGGGTTTGCATCCCGTCTAACCCAAAGGAAAGTCAGAATGACCGACACGTGGCTCGCCCTCGAAAACAAGATCGTCGTCGTGACCGGCGGCGCCTCGGGCATCGGAAAGCATGTCGTGGAGGGGCT
Source organism: Streptomyces sp. YIM S03343 (assembly GCF_054729195.1). NCBI lineage: Bacteria > Bacillati > Actinomycetota > Actinomycetes > Kitasatosporales > Streptomycetaceae > Streptomyces > Streptomyces sp. YIM S03343. The sequence continues at coordinate 929,745 of NZ_JBPUKX010000001.1, read as the reverse complement.
CCTGCGTGCGGGCGCCAAGGTGGCCGTTTTCGACGTCTCGGTGGACAACGGAGTGACGGACGGCTCGGGCGCACACTTTTTCCGCGTCGACATCACGGACCCCGACTCTGTCGAGCGGGCGGTCTCCAGGGTGGTCGGGGAACTCGGTGAAGTCACGACGCTCGTCAACAACGCCGGTATCAATCTGCCCCGCCTGCTCGTGGACCCGAAGGGCCCGAAGTCGCAGTACGAGCTGGATGTCGCAGCGTTCGACCGCATGTTCGCCGTGAACGTGCGGGGTGCTTTCCTGGTCGCTCAGGCCGTCGCCAGGCGGATGGTCGCAGCCGGTTCGGGGACCATCGTCAACGTCACGTCCGAGGCCGGCTCCGAGGGTTCGAAGGGCCAGTCGGCCTATTCCGCGTCCAAGGCGGCCATCAACGGGCTCACTCTGTCGTGGGCGAAGGAGCTCGGCCCTCTGGGAATTCGCGTCGTGGGCGTCGCTCCCGGAATTCTCGAACCCACGGGTCTTCGCAGCCCGGCGTACAACGAGGCCCTCGCGTACACCCGTGGCACGACAGTCGACAACCTGTCTCCGGACTACGCCAAGGTCATTCCGGTGGGGCGCCCCGGAAAGCTCGACGAGGTGGCCGATCTGGTTTGCTACCTTGCCAGCGACCGTTCCAGCTACGTCACCGGTACGACGGTGACGATCACGGGCGGAAAGTCGCGGGGCTGAGCGTTCCGGGACTGCCGCAGAGAATGTGGGCGGTGTAATTCATGAACCGTCGAGCAGAGATCCTCCTCAACCTGGAGCGGCGCCTTTCCGTCGACCCGGAGTTCTTCATGGAACGGCTGGGGATGGGGGCGAAGACGTTGGCCAACGACGTCCTGGACCTCAACGCGGTCCTGGCCGGCGCCGCGTCGATCCGCCTGGACAAGGGCCGGTACCGCATGTGGGTGGTCGACCGGGACCGGTACGCGCGGCTGCGGGCCGACCTGCTGGATGTGTCGCGGTCCTTCAACGACCCCTCTACACGCCGGGGCTACATCTTCGGGCGGCTCATTCGCGCGGAGCGCCCGGTTCTCACCGACGAACTCGCGCGCGAGATGTCCGTCGGCCGCTCGACGGTCATGGTCGATCTGGGCCATCTGCGGACGCAGGCGGCGCCGTACGGCATCACGATCGCCGGGCGGCCGCACGCAGGGCTGGAGCTGCAAGCGGACGAGTTCGCACTGCGCATGTTCATCCTGGACTGGCACTACGAAGCGGTCTATCCCGGCTACCCGCTCGACGACGACCTCATCGCGCCACTCGATGCCGCCGTCGCGGACTTCAGGCTCGGGGCGAGCACGGCCGACGAGGTGCGCCGCTGGTACACGGTTCTGCTGGACCGCGTGCTGACGGCGACCGGGCTGACCGGGCTGCCCGCCGAGTACGAGAAGGTCGCCGAACTGCCTGCCCATGCCTTCGGGCGTCAGGTCGCGGACGGGGTTGCCGAGCTTCTCCAGGTGCCGCTGCATCCGGCGGAGGCGGTGTTCCTCGCGCTGCCCGTCGCCGGCATGCGAACCCCTCACGACGACGCGCGCCTGGTGCGATTCCCGCCGTCCGAGGAGATCAGTGCGCTCGTGCAGCGCATCCTCGACCGGATCGCGGCAGAGATGGATGTCCGCATCCCTCCGACGGCCATGCTCAAGGAATTCGTCCACCACATCACGTTCATGGTGAATCGGCTGCGCTACCGGGTTCGGTCGACGGACCACACGGTGGCGGACCTCAGGTCGGCGTTCCCCACCGCCTACCGCATGGCCACCATCGCCTCCCAGTTCATCGAGCGGGAACTGGATGTGGTCGTCCCGGAGGGTGAGCGTGGCTTCCTCGCGAGCTACTTCCAGGTGTTCCTCGAAGAACTGCGCACATCGAGCGCGCCGGCCTACCGGGTCGCGGTCGTGACCCCGGTCGGCCGGGTCTCGGCGCGGCTGGTCCAGCTGCAACTCGCCAAGATCATGGCGGAGTCGACCCAGTTCACCCTGCTCTCGGTGGACGAGGCGGCTCCCGGGACCCTGGACACGTTCGACCTGGTGGTCACCACGTCGATGGCGCCCCTGTCGACCTCGTGCGCGGTGATCCGCCTGGCTGAGGTGTTCGACCGTGAGGAACTGCTCCGGCACGTCAACCGGCTGCGCTTCGACAGGCAGAGCATGCCTCCGCTCGGGGCAGGCACACAGTCGCTCCTGGCCGCGCTGCTCGACAAGGACCGGTTCATGCGGTTGGACCCGGGCCTGGAGTACCAGCAGAACCTTGAGGTGATGATCGACCGGCTCGTCTCGCTCGGGCTGGTGGACGACGAGTTCGGAGAGCGCCTCCGCCGGCGCGAGGAGCGGGCGACGATGACGCTGGACCCGCACATCGCCTTCCCGCACACCGCCCTCCCCCAGAACGCCTCGCGGCCTGTGCTGGCGATCGGTGTGATGCCCCGGGCTGCCGGCGAGGACGGCCTGCGGATGATCGTGCTGATGGGCGTTCCGGCGAAGACGGACTACGACGACACGATCCTGGTCGACATCTACGACGAGATCATCCGCCTCGCCGGTGACCGCGCCGCGCTCGACAAGATCTCTCGGCTCGGTTCCTACGAGCAGTTCTTCTACTTCATGGCCAACGTCCACCACTGATCGGAAACGGCAATGATGAATTTCTGGTTCCTCCTCCTGGCGCTCGGGGTCTCCTACCTCGTACAGGTCGCTCTCGGTGTGCTGCAGATGCGCGACTTCGCGGCGAACTACGGGGCGCTACGACGGCGGGGGAAGGTGGCGATCGGCAAGCGGATGAACGCGCTGAGCGCCGGCTCGATCGCCATGTTCCTCGTGGATGACGACGGGATCGTCCGGGAGGCACGGGCGATGTCCGGCCTCACGATCGTCGCCAGGTTCAAACCGCTGAAGGGTTTCGAAGGGACGGACGTCGCCCGCCTCGACGAGCGCGCACTCGCCCGCCTGCCCCGCGGACTCCGGCTCGCTGCAGCGAACGCGCGTGACAACTGGCTCGTCGTGCAACGCGGAGAGACCCCGGAAGACCCCCCAGGCCCGCTCACTCGCACCATCGCCTGGATTCGAAGCCGTCGGCTGACGGCGTCCCCGAAGAACCGCGTCCGTGACGCGGTCCGCACAGAAAGAGTTCCTTCGTGAATTATCTCGTCAACGCGGCCGAGTGGTTCATCGGCCTGTTCAAAGCCGGAGCGGACGTCTTCGTCAGCTGGATGACGGGGATCGTGCCCCTGATCCTCATGCTTCTGATCGCGATGAACTCCCTCATCGGAATGATCGGTGAGAACCGCATCAACCGGTTCGCCGCAAGGGCCGGTGGCAACCCCATAGCCCGCTACATGATCCTTCCCTTCCTGGGCGCGTTCATGCTCGCCAACCCCATGGCCCTGTCTCTGGGGCGTTTCCTGCCGGAGCGCCACAAGCCGTCCTACGCGGCTGCCGGCATGCAGTTCTGCCACACGAGCAACGGCGTCTTTCCGCACATCAACCCCGGTGAGCTGTTCATCTGGCTCGGCATCGCCAACGGCATCACGCAGCTGGGGCTCCCGACCGCGCCGCTGGCCATCCGGTATCTGCTGGTCGGACTGGTCATGAACTTCGTCAGTGGCTGGAGCACGGACTTCATCACCCGCTGGGTCGAGAAGCAGCGGGGCGTCTCGCTGAAGACCGCGGTCAACCTCCACTGAGCAGCGACACGACAGGATTGAGTGCAATGACGTACAACACGATCATCGTCGAGCGCGGCTCCGGTGGCTTCGGCGGACCGCTCACGATCGCCCCGACCGAGAAGAAGAACAAGATCCTTTACATTGTCGGGGGCGGCGCGAGACCGGACGTCGTGGATCGGATCGCCGAGCTCACCGGCGCCGAGCCGGTCAACGGATTCGGCACGTCGGTTCCGGACGACGAGGTCGCCGTCGCGGTGATCGACTGCGGCGGGACTCTCCGATGCGGCCTGTACCCCAAGAAGGGCATCCTCACCATCAACATCATGCCCACCGGGAAGGCGGGCCCCCTGGCGCAGTACATCCATGAGGACATCTACGCGTCGGACGTCCGTCCGGAGAACATCCGGCCGGCCGAAGGGGCCGAGGTCGCGGCAGCGGCGACGGCCTCGACGGCGGCGGCCGGCGCCGGCGCGCAGGCGCCCGTGCGCGGTGGTCCGGGGGGCGCCGACGAGCAGGGGGACCGGGTGGTCTACTCGGCCGACAAGAAGATCTCGGAGACGCTCGCCGGGAAAAAGAAGAAGTCCTTCATCGAGAAGATCGGGCTGGGTGCCGGTCGCGTGGTCGCGATCTTCTACCAGGCCGGTCGCGACGCGGTCCAGACACTGCTGACCACGATCCTGCCGTTCATGGGATTCGTGGCGATGCTCATCGGCATCATCAACGCGTCCGGGTTCGGCAAGTGGTTCACGCACTTCCTCACTCCGCTTGTCGGTTCGGGCATCGGCCTCCTCGTCCTCGGCCTCATCTGTTCGCTGCCGTTCCTGTCCCCGCTCCTGGGCCCCGGTGCCGTCATCGGTCAGATCATCGGCACGCTCATCGGCGTGGAGATCGGCAAGGGAGCCATACCCCCCAGCCTCGCCCTCCCGGCACTCTTCGCCATCAACACTCAGAACGGCTGTGACTTCATCCCTGTGGCGCTCGGGCTCGCGGAGGCGGAGCCGGAGACCGTCGAGGTGGGTGTCCCGTCAGTGCTGTTCTCCCGCTTCGTCAACGGTGTCCCGCGCGTCGCCGTGGCGTGGCTGGCCTCGATCGGTCTCTACGCGTCGTGAGACCCGGTGGGTCCACCGGCGATGCCCGGTGGGCCCACACCCCGATTGCAGAAAGTTGGATCATGACCCAGGTATACGAGACCACGGTGATGGGCGTCGGCAGTGAAGTGCCGTCGTTCGCGGAGATGGGGATGTACGTCCTGTTCGGGGAGAACGCCCCGTCGGCGCTTGCCGATTACTGCTGCACGATCGTCATGAACAGCACCACCGAGGACATAGTGCCTGGACAGCGCCTGGTGCTCGACGGGACGGAGTACCCGGTGACCGCGGTCGGCACCCTGGTCCGCAGGAACCTCGACGGGCTGGGCCACATCACCATCAACTTCGACGGGGCCGCCGAGGCCACGCTGGAGGGCACTCTGCACGTGACCGGTCCGGTGCCGACGATCGACATCGGCGCGACCATCACGATCGAGAAGTGACCCGGGGCATGGAGCACAGGGCCGTCGTCGTGGGCGATCCCCGGGGCCTCCATGCCCGAACCGCCCATCGGCTGTCGTCGATCGCCGCGGCGTACAGCGCGTCCGTCTGGATCCGGTACGCCGGCCGTCGCGCCTCCCTCGCGGACCCGCTCCAGTTGCTGGCGCTGGGAGTCACGGAGGGAGCGGAGCTGACCGTGCTCGCCGACGGCATCGACGAGGCGGATGCGCTGCGCGTGGTCTGCCAGGCGTTGGCCTCGCCCTCCTGAGGCGTCGTCAGGCCTGCCGCATACGCCCATCATGACGATCTCGTTCCTGCGCCGCGCACACCTGTGACGTCCCGTCCTGGCCGGACGCCATCCAGGACTCCGGTCCCGCGATGGTGCGTCGGGCGCAGGGGCGAGTGCCATCCCTGACGCGTGGGCCTCGTGGCCCACGTGTCGCACAACCAGAAAGGACTGGCCCCCCATGGCCTACCGCACTGTCATTGTCGCTTCCAGCTCCGGGCTGCACGCCCGGCCGGCGATGCTGTTCACCAAGGCCGTCGCCGCCGCCGGCGTACCCGTGACCCTGACCGCGAGGGGCGGAAACCCGGTCGATGCATCGAGCATCCTGCTCGTCATGTCGCTGGGCATCGGCCACGGCGAAGAGGTGACCCTCGAGGCTGACGGCGAGCGTGCCGACGATGTCCTCGACAGGCTTGTCGAGCTGCTCGCCACGGATCACGACGGCGCTGAGGTCCACTGAAGGGCGTCGCGATCACCTGCGCCCGGCAGGCGGTACTCAAGGGCGTCGGCGTCGGGCGTCATTCGGTGATCGGCTCGCCGTCGGTGCCGTCGCCTGCATGATCTGCGATCGCGCAAGCGACCGCACCGGCGCGGGTCTCGCGTCGCAGACCTCGCTCGCAAGACTCATGAATTGCCAATTTTAGCAATTCATGAGATTGTCAGTCCTGGATTCGACGATCCTCCTCCTGCCCCTTGCGGTTTCGGCCAGGCCGATGCCGCGGGCGAGGATGGACGACATGTTCTTGACGAATGAGTGGATGCAATGCGCCGAGGCCCGGCCGACGGTGCCGTGCTGCCGCACCGGGGAGGGGACGGCACGGTGAGTACGCCCCTGTACCAGCTGAAGGCCGAGTTCTTCAAAACCCTCGGCCACCCGGCCCGCATCCGGGTCCTGGAGCTGCTGAGCGAGCGCGAGTACGCGGTCGCGGAGATGCTGCCCGAGGTGGGCATCGGGGCCGCGCATCTCTCGCAGCAGCTCGCCGTGCTGCGCCGGGCCAACCTGGTCGTGACCCGCAAGGAGGGCTCGACCGTGTACTACTCGCTGACCAACTCGCAGGTGGCCGAGCTGCTGCGGGTGGCCCGCACGATCCTGTCCGGCGTGCTGACCGGACAGGCTGAGCTTCTTGCCGATCTGCAGGCTGCGCAGGGTGAGGTGAAACCGCCGTCGTAGAGACGGTCCCTCCGGCAAGTGCGGCCCTTTCTCCCAGGCCGGACAGTGCTCTGCGGCATCGGGAGACGGTCGCCCCTGCACCGGCGCAGGGCGCCAAGCTAAGGCAAAACGTAAGAAAAATGCCGTAACTACTGTCGCGGGACGGCTCGTTGGTCCTCGCGAACGGTTCTCGACGTGTCAGGGAAGGGAGGGGCTCATGGGCCTGTTGCGCAAGATCCGTACCACCGGGCGGGTGGCCGAGCCCGCGCCGCCGCGCCCGGAGGGCGAAGTCCCTCCGCAGGCGCGGGAGTTCGGCGGTTCGGTGCAGGTGCGGTGCGTGGACGCGGGCTCCTGCAACGGCTGCGAGATCGAGATCGCGGCGGCCTTCAACCCGGTCCACGACGCCGAGCGGTACGGGGCGCGGCTGGTGGCCTCGCCCCGGCATGCGGACGTGGCCCTGGTGACCGGGCCGGTGACCCGGAACATGGCGGAGCCGCTGCGCCGCACGGTGGCCGCGCTGGGCGAGCCGCGCATGGTGGTCGCGGTGGGGGACTGCGCGATCAACTGCGGTGAATTCGCGGGTGGTTACGGTGTCGAGGGTGCCGTCGCCGACGTGGTACCGGTGGATCTTGCGGTGCCCGGGTGCCCGCCGGAGCCGGGCGAGATCGTGGCGGCCCTGCGGAGAGTGACCGGACGGTGAGCATGATCCCGGTCTCCCTGGCGACGGCCTCGGCACTGGGCGGCGCGGGCGCGCTGGCCGGATGCGGGCTGCCGTACAGGATTCGTATCCCCGTCGTCGGGGTGCTGACGGCGGGCGTGGGAGCGGGCGGTGCCGCCGCGGGGGTGGCCGCACTGGCCGGCCACCGGTGGACGGCCGTCCTCCCCGGGCTGCTGCCGCTGGGCGGCACGCACATATCGGTGGACGCGCTGGCCGGCCTCTTCATGGCGGTGTCGGGCGCGGTCGTCGTCGCGGTCGCGGTCTACGGCATCGGCTACGCGGCCGGACACGGCCCGCACGGGCTGGGCTCGCGCACGGCGCAGACGGTGCTGCCGCTGTTCGCGCTCACCTTGGTGCTGGTCCCGGTGGCGGCCTCGGTGTCCACGTTCCTGGTGCTCTGGGAGCTGATGGCACTCGCCTCGCTGCTGCTGGTGCTGGCCGAGCACCGGGAACGGGCCTCGGTACGGCAGGCCGGGCTCTGGTACGCCGTGATGACACACCTCGGACTGGTGCTGCTGCTGGCCGCCTTTGCCCTCTTCGCCGCACAGGCGGGCGGGGAGACCTTCGCCGCGCTGCGGGCGGGCGCACATGCCATGTCGCCGACCGTGCGCGGGCTGGTGTTCGTGCTCGCCGGGCTGGCGTTCACCTCGAAGGCGGGCGCGGTGCCGCTCCACGCCTGGCTGCCGCGCGCGCATCCCGAGGCGCCCAGCCCCGTGTCGGCGCTGATGAGCGCCGCCATGGTCAACCTCGGTGTCTACGGCCTGGTCCGCACCGGCCTCGATCTGCTGGGCGGCGGCCCGGCTTGGTGGTGGCTGGGGCTGATGGCGATGGGCGGCGTCAGCGCGGTGTACGGAATCCTGCAGGCCGCGATGGCCTCCGATCTGAAGCGACTGCTGGCGTACTCGACCAGCGAGAACATGGGCCTTGTCCTCATCGGCGTCGGGGCGTCCGGGCTGTTCACCTCCTACGGCGACCGGCCGCTGGCCGCGCTGGCGCTGGCGGCGGCGCTGCTGCACCTGGTCAACCACGCGGCGTTCAAAGCCCTGTTGTTCTGCGCCGCCGGATCGGTGGTACGGGCCACCGGCCTGCGGGACCTCGACCGGCTCGGCGGTCTGCGCGCGCGGATGCCGATCACGGCCGGGCTGTTCGCACTGGCAGCACTGGGAGCAGTCGCCCTGCCGCCGGGCAACGGGTTCATCAGCGAGTGGCTGCTGTTGCAGTCCCTGATCCACGGGCTTCAGGTGTCCGGCGTCGCTGTGGCGGTGGTACTGCCGCTGTCGGTGGCACTGATCGCCCTGTCGGCGGGCATCGCCGCGGCGGCATTCGTGAAGGCGCTCGGCGTCGGCTTCTTCGCCCGCCCCCGCAGCGAACCGGCCGCCACGGCCGAGGAATCACCCGCGCTCATGATCGCCGGCATGGGCCTGCTCGCCGCCGCGTGCGCGGCACTGGCCCTGGTGCCCGGTCTGCTGGGCGACGGCCTCGACCGGGCCGTGGCCGCCACCGGCCTGCCGGGCAGCGGTGCCCTGTCCGGCGGCGGACTGCGAGTGCGGCTCGCGGACATCTCCGCGTCGCTGTCGCCGCTGTGGGTGGTGGCCGCTCTGACCGGGGCGCTGCTGCTCGCCCTCGCCCTGCCCAGGCTCTACGGCCGCAGACGGCGCCGGAAGAACGCCCGGCTGTGGGACTGCGGCGGCGGAGTGCCGACGGCGCGCATGGCCTATACGGCGACCTCGTTCGCGGAACCGCTGCAGCGGGTCTTCGACGATGTCCTCGCCCCGGAACAGGACGTGGACGTCACACCGGTGCGCGAGTCGTCGTACCTGGTCGAGCGGGTGCGTTTCCAGCGCCGGGTGCCCGACCGTATCGAACACCGGCTGTACGAGCCGGTGTTGCGCGCGCTGGCCGGCGCCGGGCAGGCCGCCCGGCGGCTGGCGGGCGGCAGCGTGCACCTCTATCTCGGCTACGGCTTCGTCGGCCTGGTCGTCCTGCTGTCGGCATTGGCGGTGGGCTGGTGATGAACACAATCGGTTATGTGGCCGTCGCGGGCCAGGTCGTGGTGGTCGGCGCGGGTGCCCCGCTGCTGACCGGATGGATGCGGCAGGTGCGGGCCCGCCTGGAGGGCCGGTCCGGCGCCGGAGTGCTGCAGCCCTGGCGGGACACCCGCAAGCTGCTGCGCAAGGAACCGATCAGCCCCGTGGGCACCGGGCCCGCCTTCCGCGTCGCCCCGGCGCTGCTGGTCGCCACCACCGTGGTCGCGGCCGCCCTGGTACCGCTGCTGTCGACCGACAGCCCGGTGAGCTCTCACGCGGACCTCATCCTGGTGGTGGCGCTGATCGCGCTGGGGACCCTGGCGCTCGCCCTGGCCGGTCTCGACACCGGCACCGCGTTCGGCGGCATGGGCGCCTCCCGCGAGATGACGGTCGCCGCCCTGGTCGAACCGACCATCCTGCTGTCGGTGTTCGCCCTGTCGATACCGGCCGGCACGACCAACATCCCGGCCATCGTGCGCGGCGCGGTCGAGAACCCGGCCCGCCTCGGCTCCCCGGCCGGTCTGCTGGCCACCGCGGCGCTCGCCGTCGCGGTACTCGCCGAGACCGGACGGATCCCGGTGGACAACCCCTCCACCCACCTCGAACTCACCATGATCCACGAGGCGATGGTGCTGGAGTACGCGGGACCCGATCTGGCGCTGGTCGAACTCGGCGCCCAGATGCGGCTCACCCTGCTCCTCGGCCTGCTGTCCTCGCTGTTCGTGCCGTGGGGCATCGCCACCAGTGCCTCCTGGGCCGCGCTCGCGATGGCACTGGTCCTGTTCGCGGCGAAGGTCGCGCTGCTGGGTGCCGTGCTGGCGGCGGCCGAGGTGTTCTGGGCCAAGCTGCGGCTGTTCCGGGTGCCCGAACTGCTGGCAGGCTCCTTCCTGCTGGCGCTGCTCGCGGTGACCGCCTCCTACTTCCTGAGCGGAGCGTCATGAACGGCGGTCTCTACACCCAGTTCCTGGACCTGGCCTGCGGGGCCTTCCTGCTCGCGGCCGTGGTCACCCTGTGGCATCGCGAACTGACCGCGATCGTGCGGGTGTTCGCTCTGCAGGGCATCGCGCTCGCCGCGATCGCCGTGCTTCTCGGCGCGCACGAGGAGCGGGGGGACATCATCGTGGTGGGCCTCGGCATCGGACTGCTGCGGGCGGGCGTCCTGCCGTATCTGATCCGCCGCGTCCTGTCCGCGCTCACCGCCGACCGCGTGCACCGCGACGAGGTGCGCGAGACCCAGCCGCTCGTCAACGTCGCCGCCTCGCTGCTGACCGCGGCGCTGCTGACGCTCCTCGCCTACGCGGTGGCCCGCCCGCTGACCGAGCTGAACCCCACTCCCGCCACCCGCGCGCTGCCCGTCGGCCTCGCGGTCGTGCTGATCGGCTTCTTCGTGCTGGTGACGCGCAGGCGGGCGCTGGCGCAAGTGGTCGGCTTCCTGCTGCTGGACAACGGCATCACCGCGACCGCCTTCCTGGCCACCTCCGGGGTGCCGCTGATCGTCGAACTCGGCGTCTCCTTCGACGTGCTGCTCGCGGTGCTGGTGCTGCAGATCCTGACCACCAGGATGCGGGAGGCGTTCGGCACCACCGACATCGACGATCTGCGGGAGCTGCACGACTGATGAACGCGACCGTTCTGCTGACCGCGCCCGCCACCGTGCCGGTGGCCGTCGCCGGGGCGTACGCGCTCGCCGCACTCCGCACCCGGACGCCCGCCCCGGCGCCCCTCGCGGTCCCGGCTCCAGCCCCAGCCCCAGCTCCGGCACCGGCTCCGGCTCCGGCTCCGGCCCGAGTGTCCGCGCAGGGCGATGTCCTGGTCGCCCAGGAATCGCCGCCCGACGCGGCACCGAAGCGGTATGCGGCCCCCAAGCGGTATCCGGCCGACTGGGCGGCCCTCGTCTCGCCCGTCGTGATCCTCGTGTGCGGGAGCCTGCTCGCGGCGGACGTGGTCGCCGACGGCCCACGCACGGCGTACTCCGGTCTGCTGCGCGCGGACGCGCTGACCGCGTGGATGCTGCTGGTGGTCGGCGCCGTCGCACTGATCGCCTGCGCCTCGGCACCGTCGTATCTGAGGGGCGAGCGGGCCGAGGGACGGGCCACCCGCCAGACCGTATGGCGCTTTCACGTCCTCGTGCAGGCGTTCCTGGCCGCCATGTGCCTGGCGTTGCTGACCGCGAACCTCGGCGTGCTGTGGGCGGCCATCGAGGGCACCACCATCGTCACCGCCTTCCTGGTCGGCCACCGCCACACCCGTAAGTCGGTGGAGGCGGCCTGGAAGTACGTGGTGATCTGCTCGGCCGGTATCGCGCTCGCCTTCCTCGGCACCGTACTGATCTACTACGCGGCCCGGCAGGCCGGTATCGCCGAGGCGTGGGCGCTGGACTGGCCGACCCTCGTCGCCCACGCCGACCGCTTCGACCCGGCGGTCACCCGGCTCGGCATCGCCCTCGTCGTCCTCGGCTTCGGCGCCAAGGCCGGCCTGGTACCGCTGCACGCCTGGCTGCCCGACGCGCACAGCCAGGCACCCGCGCCGGTGTCCGCACTCATGTCCGGCGTGCTGCTGTCGGTCGCCTTCGCCGCGATCCTCCGCTACCGGGTCATCGCCGACGCCGCCCTCGGCCCCGGTTTCACCCAGATCCTGCTCGCCGGGATCGCCCTGCTCACCCTCGCCCTCGCGGCCGGACTGCTGCTCGCCCAGCGCGACTACAAGCGGATGCTGGCCTACTCGTCCATGGAGCACATGAGTCTGATCGCGCTGGCCGCGGCGATCGGCAGCCCGCTCGCCCTGTCCGCCGCGCTGCTGCACATCGCCGGGCACGGGCTGGCCAAGTCGGTCGCCTTCTGTGCCTCCGGCCGGATTCTGCAGATCACCGGCACGTCGCGGATCGGTCGGGTACGCGGGCTGCTGGCCAAGGCGCCCGCGACGGCCGGGGTGTTCGGACTGGCGGTGGTGGCACTGATGGCGTTCCCGCCCTTCAGCCTCTTCGCCTCCGAACTGGGCATCGCCCGCGCCGGTTTCGCGGCCGGCACCGGCTTCGCCTGGGTCACGGCGGCGGCCCTGCTGCTCGTCCTGGTGGCCTTCGCCGCGTTGGCCGCCCGCACGGCCCGGATGCTGCTCGGAGGCGGATCGCCGGGCGAGGAGAGCCCGTCCGCCCTGTGGCCCCTGATGCTGGGGCTTGCCGCCTGCGCCGCCCTGGGTGTCGCCCTCGGGCCGCTCACCGACCTGCTGCACGCCGCCGCCCAGACGATCGGAGGCCAGTGACACCATGCGCAAGATCTACACGAGCAGCGCCGCCACCCTGCCCCAGCACGCCGAGAGCCTGCTCGCCCAGGGGCATCGGCTCGCCCTGGTCGCCGCGCACATGGACGAGGCCGGACCGCGCGTGGTGTACCTCTTCACCTCCGGCGCGCCCGATGCGCGGGTGGAGCTCCACGTCCGCCTCGACCCCGACCGGCCGGAACTCCCGACGCTGGCCCATCTCTCCTTCGCGGCGGGCCGGTTCGAGCGGGAGATGCGCGACCTGTTCGGCATCGTCCCCCTCGACCACCCACTGCCCCGGCGCCTGGTGCGCCACTTCCACTGGCCGCGCGGCTGGTATCCGATGCGCCCCGACGCCGGGGCCCCGCCGGCCTTCGGCGAGCAGGAGGGTCCGTACCCCTTCCTGGAGGTGGAAGGGGACGGTGTCTACGAGATCCCGGTCGGGCCGGTGCACGCCGGTCTGATCGAACCCGGTCACTTCCGTTTCTCCGTCGTCGGCGAGACCGTCCTCAAACTCAAGGCCCGCCTCTGGTTCGTGCACAAGGGCATCGAGAAACTCTTCGAGGGCCGCACGGTCGCCGCCGGCCTGCCGCTGGCCGAGCGCATCAGCGGCGACACCGCCGTCGGACACGCCCTCGCCTACTGCCTGGCCGTCGAGGAGGCCACCGGCACCGAGGTGCCTGCCGAGGCGCAGCGTGCTCGCGCGATGCTCCTGGAACTGGAACGCCTCCACAATCACGTTGCCGACCTCGGCATGCTCTGCAACGACGTCGGCCACTCCATCCTCAACGCCCATGCCCAGCGGGTGCGCGAGCAACTCCTGCGCCTCAACAAGGAGATCACCGGGCACCGGCTGCTGCGCGGCGGCGTCGTCCCCGGCGGAGCGGCCCTGCAGGCCCTGCCCGACCCCGGCCGCCTCCAGGCGATCGGCGCGGACATCCGCGAGATCGCCGACCTGGCCCTCCGGCACTCCACCGTCCACGACCGCCTGACCGGCACCGCGATCCTGCGTACCGACGCCGCCCGCGCCATGGGCTGCCTCGGCTACGTCGCCCGCGCCAGCGGCCTGTCCTACGACGCTCGCGTCGCCCACCCCTTCACGTCGTACGACGGCAGCGGGCTCACCGTGCCCGTCCACGAGAGCGGTGACGTCCTGGCCCGCTTCCTGGTCCGTGCCGAGGAAATAGACGTCTCGCTCGCTCTGGTCGAGCACTTCGCCGACGGGCTCGCGGCCCCCTTGGCCGTGACGACGCCCCTGGCCGTGACGGCGCTCCCACCGGCGCCCGGCGCGGGCCCCCGCACCGGCGTGGGCCTGGTCGAGGGCTGGCGCGGCACCATCGCCACCCGCGTCGAGCTGGCCCCCGACTCCACCCTGACCCGCGTCAAGCCGGTCGATCCGTCCTTCTTCAACTGGCCGGCCCTGCCGGTCGCGATGGCGGACACGATCGTTCCGGACTTCCCGCTGACCAACAAGAGCTTCAATCTCTCCTACGCGGGCAACGATCTGTAGCGCTTCCCGGGAGAAGCGGGCCTCACTTGTGTGCGTGCTCGCCCAGATAGAACAACAGCCACACGAACCCCGCGAACAGATGCGTGCCGAAGATGTAGAAGCCCGCCCGGATCGCGACACCGCGCTCGATCCGCCCGTCACGGTCCTTGGTCTTCGGCGTGCGCTGCCTGCCCTCCGACGGGTCGGGTGCCTGGTCTGTCACCGTGTCGTCTCCCTGCTCTCCTCTGATGTCCACCGATCTCCCCGTTCCGGCGACGGCATGCATGTGCCGCCGCTCAACGCGCAGGCTCCGTGTCGCGCAACTCGTTCAGCAGGTCCTGCCGACCGGTCAGCAACGTGGCCAGGATCCGCCGCGCGGCGGCGAGCAACTCGGCCACATCGCCCCCGGCCAGCTCGTACACCACCGTCGACCCGGTACGCGTCGCGGTCACGATGCCCGAGCGGCGCAGCACCGCCAGCTGCTGGGACAGGCTCGACGGCTCGACCTCGATCGCGGTCAGCAGCTCACGCACCGGCTTCGGCCCGTCCTGCAGCAGCTCGAGCACCCGGATGCGCACCGGGTGGCCCAGCATCCGGAAGAACTCGGCCTTCGCCTCGTACAGCGGAACCGGCATCCCGATCACCCCTCGCCCGATCGATCCTGGCTCGACGATGTCCATCCCGAGCAACTCATCAATTGAAGAACTCTTCAATTACATCGTAGAGGGAGACCATGCGGCGACGGGCACCGCCGGTGCGACGTCCTGCGGGTACTTGGCTGACAAGCGGCCTCCCCCGGGCGGTGGGGGACCGTAGGGTACGACGATGATGTGGCGGAAGGACGAGGTGCTGGCGGTGGCCGCTGTCGAGGCTGTCACCGGGCAGCTGGCGCTGGCGCCCAAGCCGGGGTTGCCCGATCCCCGGGATCTGGAGGCGCGGGTCACCCGGCGGGATCATCTGATGCTGCGCTGGTCGGCCAAGGCGCTCACTCCCGGGTTCGCCGCCATGGCCGCCGCCGCACGGCGCACCGGTGAGCCGACGGCCCGGCTGCGTGCCGAGCTGGGGGCGATCGGACGGTGTGCCGAGCATTCGGTGGGGCTCGCGGGCGGCGGGCACCGGGGGAGTCTGTGGGTGCTCGGGCTGCTCGTCGCCGCCGCGGCCCTTGAGCCCCGGGCGGCGGATACGCGGGATCTCGCCGTCCTGGCCAAGCGGATCGCCGCTCATCCGGACCGGGGCGCTCCGCGCCGGGCCACGCGTGGGTCCTCCATGTCGGTGACCTACGGCGCCGCCGGGGCCCGGGGGGAGGCGCGGGCCGGATTTCCGCATGTGCGGCGGGCGTTGGACACCCTCGCCGAGGCTCGCCGTGCCGGAGCCGATGAGTCACGGGCCCGGCTCGACGCCCTGCTCACCGTCATGTCCACCCTTCAGGACACCGAGCTGCTGCACACGGCCGGGCCGCTCGGGCTGCGGCAGGTGCAGGCCGGGGCGCGGGAGGTGCTGGAGAAGGGGAGCACCTCCACACCGGAGGGGTGGCAGGCCCTGTGCGCGTTCGACGCCGAGCTTCAGGCACGTGCCTGGAGTCCGCGGGGGAGTGCGGGGCTGCTGGCCGGGGCGTTGTTCCTGGACGCCCTGCCGCAAGGGGCTCGGAACTGATCAGCTGGGGTCCGCCGGACACGGTGTTACGTTGAGCCCATGGCTCTGCGCAACGCTGTGATGGCCGCCCTTCTGGAGGGCGAGGCGTCCGGATACGACCTCGCGAAGGGCTTCCAGGCATCGGTCGCCAACTTCTGGATGGCCACCGCCCAGCAGATCTACCGCGAGCTGGAGCGCATGGAGGGCGAAGGGCTGGTCGCGGGGCGGCTCGTGCCGCAGGAGCACCGGCCCGACAAGCGGCTGTACACGCTCACCGACGCCGGGCTCGCCGCCGTACGCGCCTACACCGCCGCGCCGCCCGCCCGGCCCACGGCCATCCGCGACGAGCTGATGGTCAAGGTCCAGTGCGTCGACGTCGGCGACCTCGACGCCGTGCGCGCCGCGATCGCCGACCGCATGGAACTGGCCGCGGTGAAGGCGGCACGTTTCGAACGCGGCCGGGTGCGGCTGCTGGCCGGGCGCAGCGAGGACGAGTTCTTCCGTACGGCGGAACGCGTCGGGCCGTATCTCACCTGTCTGCGCGGCCTCGCCCTGGAGCGGGAGAACCTCGCGTGGGGCGAGCGGGCCCTCAAGCTGCTCGACCGGCGTGCCGAGGCGCTCGGCTGACGCCGGTCGAGGCCCGTCAGGTCCCGTCAAGTCCCGTCAGGTCAGGTCCGGTCAGGTTCTGTCGGTCCGGGCAACTTCTGTGCCGCGCGGCTCAGTTCAGCTTGGCCAGCAGCTCCGTGGCCAGGGGAGCGGAGGACGCCGGGTTCTGGCCGGTGACCAGATTGCGGTCCACGACGACGTTCGGTGCCCACGGCTCGCCCACCTGGACCGCCACGCCCGCCTCGGTCAGCCGGGTCTCCAGCAGCCACCTGGCCTTGTCCGCGAGCCCGCCCAGGGTCTCCTCGGTGTTGGTGAACGCGGCGACCCGGTAACCGGCGAACGCGTTGGAGCCGTCCTCCTCCTTCGTCGCCGCCAGCAGCGCGGCCGGTCCGTGGCAGACCACACCGAGCGGCTTGCCGGAGGCCAGGGCGTCGGTCAGCAGCTTCCCGGAGACGGCGTCGACCGCCAGGTCCTCCATCGGGCCGTGCCCGCCGGGGTAGAACACGGCCGCATAGTCGGCGAGTTCGACGTCCTCCAGCCGCAGCGGGTGCTCCAGCTCGGTCATCGCGGCGAGCGTGCCCGCGATCTCGTCGGCCTTGTCCTGGCCGCCGTTGGCCTGAGCGGTGAGGCTGCCCCGGTCGGCGACGGGGACGACTCCGCCGGGCGTGGCCACGACGATCTCGTGACCGGCCGCCTTGAACGCCCGGTACGGCGCCACCGCTTCCTCGGCCCAGAACCCGGTGGGGTGCTTGGTGCCGTCGGCGAGGGTCCAGAAGTCGACGCCGGTCATCACGAAGAGGATCTTGGACATGGTCGGTCTCGGTTCTCCCAGGTCGGGGTGGGGTTCAGGTTTCGGATTGATCACTTCGAACCTAACCCGGTGAGCCATAGATTTCCAATGCAACGATCAATGTCCGGCATTGGATGTCCTATGGGTTCTCGGGAATAATCGGGCAGGTGGAGCATCCCGCCGCATCCCCCGTCGACGCGCGCCTGCCCGGCCAGCCCGATCTGAACCTCCTGCGCACCTTCCTCGCCGTCCACCGCTCCGGCTCCTTCACCGGTGCCGCCCAGCTGCTCGGCCTCTCTCAGCCGACGGTGACGACACAGATGCGCTCGCTGGAGCGGCAGCTCGGCCGGGAGCTGTTCGAGCGGCTGCCGCGCGGCGTCGCGCCCACCGCCGTCGCCGACGAACTCGCGGCCCGTGTCGCCGCCCCGCTCGACGAACTCGCCGCCGTCGCCGGACCGGGCCCCGCGCCCGGTGCCCGACCGGGTCCCGTCCACCTCGCCGGCCCCGCCGAGCTGCTGTGCACCCGCGTCCTGCCCGCCCTGGCACCCCTCGTGGCGGACGGCGGTCTGCGGCTGCGTGTGACGACGGGGCTGACCGAGCCGCTGCTGGACGAACTGCGCGCGGGCCGCCACGACCTGGTGATCTCCACCGTACGGCCGCGCGGCCGCACCCTTTCCGCGGTCCCGCTGACCGACGAGGAGTTCGTGCTGGTCGCGGCACCCGGGTGGGCGGACCGCGTCAAGGACCGTCTCGCCGCCGAGGGCCCGGCCGCGCTGCACTCCGTCCCGCTCGTGACATACGCCGACGATCTCCCCATCGCCCGCCGTTACTGGCGCCATGTCTTCGGACGGCGCCTGTCCTGCCCCGCCGCCGTGACCGTGCCCGATCTGCGCGGCGTGCTGTCGGCGGTCGTCGCGGGTGCGGGCTTCACCGTCCTGCCCCGCTATCTCTGCCTGGACGAACTCGCCACGGGTGCCCTCGTGGCGCTCCACGACCCCGACGACCCGCCGATCAACACCGGCTTCCTCGTCCAACGTCCCGGCACCCCGGAGAACCCGGACGCGGTCCGGGTACGGGAGCGGCTGCTCTCCGCGGGCCGCGGCTGGTGACCGGCCGGCGGCCCGGGCCTTCGCACGCCGGCCGCCGCAGCCGGGGGCCGCAGCCGGGGGCCGCAGCCGGGGGCCGCAGCCGGGGGCCGCCCGGCACATCCTGCTCCGCCGATGAACCCTCCACCGCCCCCACACGTCTACCTACCCGGACGGAGGGGACGGACCGGACCATGGGGGGACGATGCGGAGTACACCTCCGGCTGCCACACTGCTCAGGGCTGCACGAGCCCTCGGGCGCGTGGTGCGGGGCGAGTGGTACGGCATCGTTGTCGATCCCGTACGGCAGTTACTGAGCCGCGGGCTGTCGGGCCTGGTGCTGGCCTTCGTGGCCTGCTCCGGCGTGATCTTCTTCCACGCCATCGCCCAGCACCCGACCGGCGCCGTCGCCGTCCGGCTTCTCGGCGGCGTACGCGGCGAACTCCCGCTGTGGCTGGCCCTGCTGCGCACCCCCGTGTCGCTGTACGTCCCGGCACTCGACCTGCCGGTGTGGGCGGGCATCACCCAGCTCTTTCTGGCGTTCGCGACCGCCGAACTCGCCCTCGGCCGCAGGCGCACCCTCTTCATCGCGTACGCGACGACCCTGGCCGGCACGCTCACCGTACGGCTGATGATCGCGCTCGGACCGGATTGGGGCGGCGGGCTCGGGCTGCCGCCGACGGCCGGGCATGTCCTCGACACCGGGCCGTCCGCCGCGGTGGTCGGCCTGTTCACCTACCTCGCCGTGGTCCGACGGGCGCCCGTGCTGTTCACCCTCACCAGCGGGGCGATGGTGTGGGAGTCGATCGCCGTGCCCAATCTCGCGGGCGGCGAGCATCTGATCGCGGTCGCCACGGCCGTCGTCCTCGGCCTGGCCCACGGACGGCGCGCACCGCGCCGGTACCTGACCGCGCTCAGCGCGCCGGTCCGACGGCCACCCGCCGCCCCGGTCGCCGCACCGGACCCGGTTCCGGCAGTGACCCCGGTCCCGGCAGCAACCTCGGTTCCGGTACCGGTCCCGGGACCGTCACCGCGCCCCGTCCCGGCCAAACGGCCGGTCCAGCCAAGACGGCCGGATCCGGCCGCCGTATGCGGTTCCCGGGAACATCTCGACGTGGTGGGTGACACTACGTAGGACGTATCTGAGACGGGAGACGCGGATGGCCGAAGCAGTCCTGTTCCACCACGCCCTCGGGCTGACCCCCGGCGTCACCGCGTTCGCCGACGAACTGCGCCGAGCCGGGCACACCGTTCACACCCCAGACCTCTTCGAGGGCCGCACCTTCGACAACGTGGACAAGGGCATGGCGTACGTCGAGCAGATCGGCTTCGGCGAGGTGATCGAGCGCGGTGACCGTGCCGTCGAGGGACTGCCCGCAGGTATCGTCCTCGCCGGGTTCTCGCTCGGTGTGCTCCCGGCGCAGAAGCTGGCGCAGACCCGGCCCGGGGCGAGTGGCGCGCTGCTGTACTACTCCTGCGTGCCCACGGCGGAGTTCGGCACGGGCTGGCCGGACGGCGTGCCGGTCCAGGTGCACGGCATGGACGCCGACCCGGTCTTCGCGGGAGAGGGCGACCTGGCGGCGGCACGTGAGCTGGTGGCGTCCACCGGCCGGGCCGAGCTGTTCCTCTACCCCGGGGGCAAGCACTACTTCGCCGACAGCACGCTCGACTCCTACGACCCGGCCGCGGCCGCGCTGCTGCTGGAGCGTACGCTCACCTTTCTGCGGGACGTGGACCAGGGGCCGTCCCCCGCAGCATGATCATGCGCGACACGACGAACGTCACCGGGATCGCGGCGGCGGACGTGACCAGCGGGGCATAGCGGTGCCCGGCGTGCAGGACGTCCACGATCACATACATGCCCGCCGTGGTGAACAGGAAATTGGTGAGGTTCGTCAGCGGAAAGAGCAGGAATTTCCGCAGCGTCGGCCGGGTCCGGTAGGTGAACCGCGCGTTGAGGAAAAAGGAACCGATCATGCTGAGCGTGAACGCGACGGTGTGTGCGGCAAGATAAGGCAAACGCATGAGCAGGAGCAGGTAAAGGCCGTAATAGACACCGGTGTTGACAACACCGACGACGGCAAAGGCGATCATCTGCCGAGAGACACCACCCCTCCTCGCTCCCGCCCGCTCCTCTGGGCCTGCGTCCGTGCCCGCGCCGGAGCCCACGCCCGTGTCCGTGTCCGTGTCCGTGTCCGTGCGAGCCTGCGCAGCAGTCCCCCTCTCCGTGTTCGTCTCCGTCTCCCTCTCCGTCTCCGTGGTCATCAGGGGATCAGATCCTTCGTCGTGTCCAACGGTGAACGCCCGTGCTTCGGTTCCGTGTTGGACGCTTTCACCAGGAAGTGTGGGCGTCGCTTCACCTCGTAGTAGATCCGCCCGGTGTACTCCCCGATCACCCCCAGCATCACCATCTGGACCCCGGCCAGCGCGGTGACCGCGGTGATGATGGTGACATAGCCCGGTGTCTCCACGCCGTTGACGAGCGCGGCGCCAACGATCCACGCCGTATAGCCGCCCGCGCACAGCAGCAGCGCCAGCCCCAGATGGAGGGCGGCGCGCAGCGGCCGGTTGTTGAAGGAGAGCAGCCCGTCCAGGGCGTAGTTGAGCAGGCCGCGGAAGGTCCATGAACTGCGCCCGTGCTCGCGCACCTGGTTCTCGTACTCGAAGGTCGTGGCCGGGAAGCCCACCCAGGCGAACAGGCCCTTGGAGAAACGGTTGTACTCGGTGAGGGACAGCACCGCGTCCACCACGCGCCTGGACAGCAGCCGAAAGTCCCCGACACCGTCGAGGAGTTCGACGTCGACGAGCCGGTTGACGAGGCGGTAGTACAGCCGGGCGGTGACCATGCGGGCGACATGCTCGCCCCTCCTGGTGCGCCGGGCGATCACCTGGTCGTGACCCTGCTCGCGCAACCGCACCATGTGCGCGATGAGTTCGGGCGGATGCTGGAGATCGGCGTCCATGACGACCACGGCGTCCCCCGAGGCATGCCGCAGACCCGCGAGCAGGGCGGCCTCCTTGCCGAAGTTGCGGCTGAAGGAGACGTACCGCACGCGCTTGTCGGCCTCGGCGAGTTGCTGGAGGACGGTGAGCGTGCGGTCGCGGCTGCCGTCGTCGACGTAGACGAACTCCATGTCGTGGCCGAGCGGCAGGAGTTCTTCGGCGACCTTCTGTACCTCCTCGTGGAAGCGCGCGACGACGGCTTCCTCGTTGTAGCAGGGTGCGACGATCGAGATGAGCACGGGTTCTTCTCCCCCCGGGAGCGTGGTCGGTCGGCTTCAGCGAGCGGTGGTCGGGTGCTCGCGCGGATGGTCTGGCGCGGCCGGTGGTGCGGCCCGCCGTCGTCGGCGGACGGCGGGCAGGGTGCCGTAGAGGACGAGGGCCAGCAGTGAGCCGCCCCCGGCAGTCGTGCCCAGCCGCAGGCCGGGCGGATGGAAGGTGCAGGTCACCTCGGCCGAGGAGCCGTCGAGCGGTACCGCGATCAGACCGTGGAACGACTCGGCGGGCTTGGCGGCCGAGTCGCCGGTGGCGCACCGCCAGCCCGCGATCCGGGGCGCCGCCATGACGGCGATCCCCTTGCTCCCGGCGGGTAGTTGGGCCCGCACAGTGCCGTCGGACACGGTGACCTTCGTGGCCCCACCCGCCGTGAGCCCAGCGACGGCGGTGTGCAGCCGGGCGGTGTCCAGGCAGCCGACTGCGCCCAGCGGGATCCGGCTGGTGCCGGCGGGGGACAGCTCGATCCGCACCTGCCCGGACGCGGGCACGGTCCCGAGCCGCTCCATCGCCGCCCGGTTGCGCGGGTACCTGGATCTGAACCGCCCGGTCAGGGTGGTCCCTTGGAGCTGGGCGGTGCCGGAGAAGGACGGTGCCCACAGATACACCTCGCTGCCCGCCGGGCAACGCGCGGTGATCGTCGGACGGCCGGTGACCGAGGGGTCCGGGCCGCCGAGGAGCAGGCCGGCCGGATCGTCGGCGACATACCGCGGGGGCCTGCCGTGCGCAGTGCGGACCGTGAGGGACGGGACGGTGTAGACACGGGAGCCGAGCAGCAACTCCTGGTTGCGGTACGGCGATGGGCCGAAGGCGCCGTCACCGGCCGCGGACGGCCGTACCGTGACCAGCGGAGGCGCCGCCTGCCGGGCGACCGAGGTCCGCGAGCCGTCCTGCGGGAACCAGTTCTGGTGCGGGTCCGGCGGCGAGTGCACCCGGGCGCCCACCGCGAAGATCGCGTCGGTGACCGCGTTGTCCAGGCTCTGCATGTTCCGGCCGCGCGAGGTCCAGCCGTCGCCGAGGGCGGTGAGGGTGCGGGTGAGGACGTCGGCGGTGAGACTGCTGTAGTACTGGGAGCCCTGACCGCCCACCAGCAGCGGGTCGTTGGCGACGGTCTGCTCCCGGCCGGGCTCCGTGCGGTACCGGGGCCAGGCGTCGGCGCCCGCGATCGCCGCCGCCTGCGTCCGCTGGCGCGTGCCCCAGGGTGCGTAGTCGTCCATGTGTGCGAGGCGCAGCCGGTCGGCCACCGCGGAGGTCCCGGCGGCCTCTCCGAGCTGTGTGCACAGCAGCAGGGCGACCGCGAGCCCGGTGACCCAGGTGCGGCGCGGGCGGGTGCCGTCCGCGTGGCGCAGTACGGCGAGGCCCAGCAGCGCGCCCAGCGCGGCGAGCGCGGCCAGGGGCAGGGTGAAACTGCGGTGCGCCAGTTGGCTGCCGCTCGCGAGCAGCGTGACGAGAGCGAGCAGCAGGGCCGACGCCCCCAGTGAACGCCGGTCGGGGGTGCCGTGGCTGAGCGTGTGCCAGGCGGTGATCACCAGGATCGCGCAGAGTACGAACGTCTGCCGGTACGGGCTGCCCTGCGGGGTGGTGAAGGCGTGCCACACCAGATGGGTCGGGCCCCACTGCATCGACAGCGTCATCAGGACCACCAGCAGCGGCCACCCTGCGCGCACCCGCCGGGGTGCCGCGCGGTGGAAGGGCAGCGCGAGTGCGAGCAGCAGCGCCGTGGTCCCGACGAAGGCGGCCGGGGAGCCGAAGCCGTACGTCGTGGGCAGCAGCCGGGCCAGCAGATCCTCGGTCGGCACCGGCGCGAACTGCCGGACCCGGCCCGGGTAGGCGTGCCGGGTGCCGAAGTACACGACCGCCACCAGCGGCGCGGCGAGACCGACGCCCAGCACTACACTCACCGCCGCCCGGCCCAGCGCCAGGAGGCTCTCACGGCGCGGGAGCCGGGCGAGCCACAGCCGTAGCAGCAGCACCAGGCCGGCACCCAGGGTGGCCATGTAGCCGGTGTAGAAGTTGGCCGTCCAGGCGAGCGCCACGACCAGCACGCCCAGCACCCGGTGCTGTCCCGCCAGCGCCCACTCCCCGGCGAGAATGAGCAGCGGAAGGAAGATGAGACCGTCGAGCCACATCGGGTTGTAGACCGCGTCGGTGAGGGTCCAGCCGCACAGCGCGTACGACGTGCCCAGCAGCCCCGCCGCCCACCAGCGGCCCGGCTGCAGCCGCGGCAGCAGCCAGGCCATGGCGGCCCCGGCCGCCGCGGCCTTCAGCAGGGTGATCACATACACGGCCAGGTCGATCTCGTCGCGCGGGAACAGCGCGACGAGCGGTGCGAACGGGCTGCTGAGATAGGTGCCGAGGTCGGGCAGGAAGCTGGAGCCGTACCCCGACTGCCAGTCGACGAACAGCCCGCCGTCCGCCGTGCCGTGCAGCAGGTCCCACAGATGCGCGTGGAAGGGCACGTACTGGTTGCCGAGGTCGTTGACACTGCGGGTGCGCGGGCCGAACGGATAACTGCGGGCGATCGCGTCACCGGCGCACAGCGCGGTGACGGTGAGCAGCGCCGCGAGCAGCGCGGCGGAACCCGCCGCGCCCCTCGGGGACACAGGTCGCGGCAGCCGCAGCCATGGCTTTTTGGCGCCGCGCGGAATATCTCCGGGCGCTGGTAAAGCGGGTGCGGGTATGGCTGAGTACGGCATTCGCGATGGACCCCCAGTGAAGGTGGGACGCAAACTTTCTCGTCCGGGGGTGCCACTCCCCGCGCGTCATCGATTCGCCCGGTTAGACGGGAGGTACCTCCCGATGGTTGTGCCCTGGACGAAAAGTGACGGCCGGAATTCCGAATTCTTTTTTGGGGTGTGAATGGTTGGGAAAGGAATTCTTTCTATTCGGAGGCGATTCGGCGTACCGGGGGTGTCGCCGAGGTGAACTGGCGCAAATGGCGGCCCTGGACGCAGGCCGACACGGAGGGCGGGTGTTCCCGTGCCTGCCGACATCAGGCACGGGAACACCGGTCATGAGGTGCTGCGGCACACGCTCAGCGCGACGTCAGCTTCCAGAGGTGGTCGGCGGTGCCGTTGTCGTCCCACTGGAGGACCTGAGCGCCGGACGACGTGCTCATGCCGCTCACGCCCATCAGCAGCCCGCTGTTGTAGTTGGCGATCTTGTAGTAGCCGTCGCCCGACGGGATCAGCTGCCACAGATGGTCGGCGGTGCCGTTGTCATCCCAGATCAGGGCGGTGCCGCCGTCGGTCGTGACCATGTCCTTGATGCCGAGCAGCAGCCCGCTCGCCTTGTTGACGATCTTGTAGAGGCCCGAGCCCGCCGAGGTGACCGTCCAGGACTGGCTGCTGCCGGTGCCGGACACCGTCTGCACCACTGAGGTGCCCTGCGCCGTGCCCGCGCCCTGGGTGTCCAGGGCGAGAGTGCTGTTGCGGTTGGTGATCTGGTACGTCCCGGCCAGCGAACCGGAGGTGCCGCTCGGGCTGATCGTCAGGTGGTAGCCGTCGGAGGCGTTCATCGCGACGGGCATGGTGATCGAGCCGCCGGAGACCGCGACATCGGTGTCGTAGACGGTGACCGGCCCGGACACCGCGGTCGTACGGCCCTTCGACGGCGTGTACTCCAGCTTGACGTGCACCGTGTTCCCGAACGCGGACAGCGCGCCGAGCCCGTCGACCCGTACGGCGTTCGCCCCGGCGCCACCGCCGAAGATCACACTGATCTGCCGGTCGTCACCGGTGAGCGAGGCGGCGCCGTCGATGCCGGTCTGCGCCGGGGGAGTGGTGACCAGCATGCTGCCGGACATCGCGCCGTACCACTTGTAGAGCCAGTACGACCCGTTGGGCGAGCCCCCGGTGTCGGTCAGGGTGTCGCCGAGGGTGCCGTAGTGGTTCCAGAAGGCCAGTTCGGCGTCGTGCACACCGGTCCGCTCGAACTTGGCGATGTAACCGGCCAGCGGACCGGGCACCCCGACCTCGGACGGAGTGCCGTACTCCTCGATCGCGATGGGCCGCGCGCTGATCCCGAGGCTCGACTCCAGCGCACGGTAGGCGGCCACATGAGCGGCGATGTTCTGCGAGCCCTGGAGCTCGTGCCAGGCGATGATGTCGGGCACGGTGCCGGATGCCTTGGCGTCGGTGAGGAACGTGGTCATCCAGCTCTGGTTCCAGGCGGAGTGGCTGGGGCCCTGGATCGGGGTGCTCGTGTCCTTGGCGCGGACCTCCTTGTACGTCTTCGCCCAGCCGTCGTCGAACGCCCCGGCGGCCGAGGTGTCCCACGTCCAGTCGGGCTCGTTCCACAGCTCGTAGGCGCTCACATTGCTCGCGCCGGACGACTTCACCGCGGCGACCTGTTTGTCCACGGCGGACAGCCAGTCGCTCCAACCGACCCACTTGTAGGGGAAGTCCGGATACCAGTCCGGCATCCGTACGACGACCTTGGCACCCGCACGCGCCGCCTTGGCCGCGACCTTCAGCGCATCACCGGCGGGCGCCGGCTCGCCGTTGGGCAACTGCGCGCCGCCGGGCGCCATCTGGACGAAGGTGTTGGGCTTGAGCGGGGTGACCAAGCTGTCGGCGGGCGTGCTGTCCGTGGCCAGGCCGTAGAGGCTGCCCGTGGCGACGTGGGTGACCGAGCGCAGTGCCTGACTGGCGTTCACCACGAGGGTGGTGGCCGAGGTGGGGGCGGCATGCGCGGGGAGTGCGGTGCCGAGGGAGGCGGCGAGTACGGCCGTCCCGAGGGCGGCGGTGAGGCGGTGACTGCGCCGTCTGACGGTGGGTGTGGATGGGGGTGTGCGGCTCACGCGGGTTCTCCTCTGCGGGAGGTGTTGGGGGGGATTGCCGTGCCGGGGGTTACCAGGTGCTGCTGCACGGATCGGCTGGGGAGTCAGTCCTTCACCGCGCCCGCGGTGATGCCCGCGGCCACATAGCGCTGGGCGAGGATCAGCAGGACGGCGGCGGGGACGGACGCGACGACGGCGGTGGCCATGATCGCGTTCCACTCCTGGTTGTTGTTGCCGATGTACCGGTAGATGCCTAGGGTGATCGGCTTCAGGTCGCCTCCGCTGTCGAGGGTGTTGGCGAAGACGAAGTCGGACCAGGCCCACAGGAAGCCGAAGAGCGAGACGGTGACGACGGCGTTGCGGCTCAGCGGCAGCACCACCGAACGGAACGTCCGCCATGTGCCCGCCCCGTCGACACGGGCCGCGGAGATCAGTTCGCCGGGGATGCCCGACATGAACGCCGCGAAGATCATGACGCCGAACGGCACGGCGATGGTCGAGTCGGCCACGACCAGCCCCCACCAGGAGTTCAGCAGCCCCAGGTCGAGGAAGACGCCGTAGAAGCCCATCGCCATGACGATGCCCGGGATCATCTGCGCGATCAGCAGGGCCAGGCTCAGCACACCGCCGCCGCGCGGGCGCAGCTTGGCCAGGGCGTACCCGGCGGGTGCCGCGACGACCAGGGTGACCGCGACGGTGCCGAGGCCGATGAGCAGACTGGTGCCGAGATACGGCAACTGGTCGTCCAGAACGGCCCGGTAGCCCTCGAACGTGGGGTGCAGCGGGAGCAGATCGGGAGGGTCCTTGCGCATGTCGCGCTGCGGGGTGAGGGACACGTTGAGCATCCAGTACACCGGGAACAGCATCAGCGCGGTGAGAAGCAGGCCGACGGCGGTGTGACACCGGCTGCGGGTACGGGAGTTCACGCCTCGTTCCTCCTCTGGACGCGGACGTACAGCAGCCCGAAGGCGAGCGCGATGAGGATGAGGATGTTGCCGACGGCCGCACCGGGGCCGAACTTGGGCAGCAGAGTGCCGAAGCCGAGCTGGTACGACCAGGTGGCCAGGGTGGTCGAGGCGTCACCGGGACCGCCCTTGGTCATGATCCAGATCAGGTCGAACACCTTCAGCGTGTAGACCAGCCCGAGCAGCAGGGTGATCGCCGACACCGGCCGCAGCAGCGGGAAGGTGATGTGCCGGAAGCGCTGCCAGGCGCTCGCCCCGTCCAGGGCCGCGGCCTCGTACAGTTCGGCCGGGATGTTCTGGAGCCCGCTGTACAGGACGACCAGGTTGAACGGGACACCGATCCAGATGTTGGCCACGATCACCGACGTCAGCGCCCAGTCCGGGGAGGTGAGCCAGCCGACCGGGTCCATGCCGACCAGGTGGAGAGCGTAGTTCACCACGCCCGACTCGCTGTTGAACATCCACGACCAGGTCGACGCCGACACGATCAGCGGCAGCAGCCACGGCACCAGGAACAGCGCCCGCAGCACCACCGACAGCCGGAATCGCCGGTTGAAGAAGACCGCCAGGCCGAGACCGATGACGTACTGGAACACCAGCGACACGAACGTGAAGACCACCGTGTGACGCAGCGCCGGACCGAACGCCGGGTCGTCCAACACGTGTTGGAAGTTGCGCCGGCCGATGAAGGGCGCGTCCCCCGCCACGAACGACCGGACCGTGTAGTCGCGCAGGCTCAGATCGAGGTTGCGGTAGAGCGGATAGACGTAGAAGGCGGCGAGATAGCAGACGAGCGGGGCGACGAACGCGAACGCGGTCAGACTGCTGCGGCGGCGGTGTCTGCGCAGCAGGGCCCGTGGGTCAGGGCGCCCGCCGTCCGCGGCGCTCCGTGCGCCGCTGGCCCCCGTAACGTCCGGTCCGGGCCGGGACCGCCCGGCCCGTGCGACGGCCGTGCCGGCCATGTCAGCCCTTGCCCTTCTGCGCGCTCGACTGCGCGGTCCCCAAGGCGGACCCGGCGTCCTTGCCACCGGACAGGGCCGACTGGACGGCCGTCCACAACGGCTCGGATATCACCGGGTACTTGGTGCCGAGACCGCCGCTGGTCCGGCCGCGGGCGGCGGCCACGGCGGTCACCCAGGGCTTGAGCTCGGGGTTCGCCGCGACCTGCTTGCTCTGTACCGTGCTCGTCGGCGCGACGTACATCAGGGTCGTGTCGGTGGCCAGCAGGTTCGCGGACGACGTCAGACACGTGACGATCTTCTTGCTGACGTCGTAGCGCGCGCTGTCCTTCTGCACCGGCACCGTCACGAACTCGCCGCCCGTCGGCACCGGCGCCGAACCCCCGCTGCGGCCCGGGATGTTGATGATCCCGTACGGGAAGCCCGCCTTGTCGGCGTTGCCGAGCTGCCAGGTGCCGTTCTCCGAGAACGCGTAGTCCCCGGTGGCGAACTCCTGCCAGCTCGTGGTCTGGGTGTTCTGGAGGACGTCTTTGGGCGCGTACCCCTGCTCGACCCAGCCCTGCCACAGCGACAGGGCGGCAACTCCCTTGTCGGAGTCCAGCTTTGTCAGGTCGCCGCCCGCGCCCCAGAACCAGGGCAGGAACTGGAAGCTGCCCTCCTCCGTGTTGATCGCGGAGAAGGTGATGCCCTTCTTCCCGGCCGCCTTCACCTTCTTCAGCGCGGCCGTCAGCGTCGCCCAGTCCTTGACGGAGGCGGGATCGACGCCCGCGGCGGTGAGGATCTTCTTGTTGTAGTAGAGGGCCAGGGTGTTGGCGCCGATCGGCACTCCGTAGGAGGCGCCGTCGAGGGTGCCCGCGCCGATGATGTTCTTCTGGATCGACGAGGTGTCGATGCCGAGATCGCTCGTCTTGTTGAGGATGCCCGCCTCGACCAGCGTGGAGACGACCGGGTTGTCCACGAGCATCACATCGGGTGCGTTGCCCTGCTGCGCGGCCAGCAGCGCCTTGTTGCCGAGATCGGTGGTGTCGTAGGCGGTGCGCTTGAGCTTCACCCCGGCCTGCGTACCGCACGCCGTGACGCGTCTGCCCCAGGCCGAGGACGTGTCGAACTGCGGATAGGGGTCCCAGAAGGTGTACGTCCCCGCGGCGGCGCCGGAGGATCCCGAGGAGCCGGAGCCGCCCTGACAGGCGGTGACGGAGATGAGCGTGCAGGCCGCGGCGAGGGCGGCCAGGAGGGTGCGGCGGGTGGGTGTCACGGGGCGACCTCGTTGTCGTAGAGCAGAGTTGAGGGACGGTCGGGACGGCTGGGACGGTCGGGACGGCAGGGCACGGTCGGGATGGCTGGTGCGGTCAGGACCGCCGGGGCGGTCAGGAGGTGGGCAGCCAGACACGCATGGCGCCGTCCTCGCGGTTGGCCCATGCGTGGTAGGGGACGGCGGTGAGCTCGACGGGATCGCCGTCGCCGGGCTGGGGCGCGGTACCGGGTTCGGCGGCGGGTTCGACGGCGGGTTCGACGGCGGTGTAGGGCCACCAGCCCCGCTCGGGCGTGCGGCGGCGCCTGCCGGCGGCGACCATGGTGGTGACGCCGCCGAGCAGGTCTGGGCGGTGCTTCACGGCGAGCGGCCGGGTGGTGTCCAGGACGAGATCGTCGAGCCCGCCGTCAGGGTGGTCGGCCTGCTCCAGGCAGTACACGAGCGGGCCGCGCTCGATCGCCGCACACCCGCGCACGGCGTCCACGCGCGGATCGGCGGCGGTGAGCCGCGGCTCCAGGGTGAGTTCGAGAACCACCCGGTCGCCGGGCGCCCACCCCCGCTCCAGCCGCAGCCAGCCGTCGGTGACGGGTGCGTCGTGCTGGTCGTACGCCGACTCCCCGCAGGTGAGCCGGAACTCACGGCACCACTGGGGGATGCGCAGCGCCAGCGTCCAGGGGCGGTCGGCGGGGGTGTCCTCGACGGTGAACGTGATGCTGCCGTGCCAGGGGTAGTCGGTCTCGGCACGCACCGCGAACGGCCCGGCGGCGTACCGGCCGCTGGTGAACTGATGGATCTGGAGGCCCTGTTCGTCGCCGCTGGCGAGGTAGTGCCCGAGCCCGGCCAGCAGCCGCATCACGTTGGGCGGGCAGCAGGCGCAGCGGAACCAGCGGGTGCGGCGGGCCGACTGGTCACCCCCGGTGTCGGTGTGACCGTCGCGGACCTGGAGCGGGTTGACGTACAGCCAGTGCTCCCCGTCGAGGGAGACACCGGCCAGGAAGCCGTTGTAGAGGGTGCGTTCGACCAGGTCGGAGTAGCGGGCCTCGCCGGTGAGCAGGGCCATCCGCCAGCTCCACTGGATGGACGCGATGGCGGCGCAGGTCTCGCAGTAGGCGCGTTCGTTGGGCAGTTCGTACGGGTCGCCGAAGTCCTCCCGGTCGTGGTGTGCGCCGAGTCCGCCGGTGAGATGGGTCTTGGCCGCGGTCATCGCGTGCCACAACCGCTCGGCGGCGGCGCGCAGTTCACCGTCCCCGGTCTCGGTGGCGAGATCGGTCGCCCCGGCGAGCAGATACAACTGCCGTACGGCGTGGCCCTCGACGTCCGTCGCCTCGCGCAGCGGTACCCGGTCCTGGCAGTACGCCTCGTGCCCGAGCAGCCCGTGCCCGTGCCGGTCCACGAAGTAGGCGGCCAGCTCCAGATGGCGGTGCTCACCGGTCTCCCGGTACAGCTCGACCAGCGCGGTCTCCACCTCGGGGTGGCCGTCGATGCCGTCGATCGGCCTGCCGCTGCCGGGCGGGCCGAACACTGAGCCGATGTGATCGGCGAACCCGCGGGCCACATCGAGGAGCCCGGTGCGTCCGGTGGCCCGGTGGTGGGCCACGGCGGCCTGGATGAGATGGCCCGCGCAGTACAGCTCGTGCCCCCAGCGCAGGTCCTGGTAGCGCTCACCGCCCTTGACCAGCTGGAAGAAGGTGTTGAGATAGCCGTCGGGCTGCTGGGCCGCCGCGACCAGGGCGATGATCCGCTCCACCTCGGCGGCCAGCGCCGCGTCCTCCGGACGGCGTTGGGCGAGCTGCCAGGACGCGGCCTCCAGCCACTTGTAGACGTCCGTGTCCACGAACGGGAACGCGCCGCGGAACTCGCCTTCCGCCGTGCCCGCCGCCAGCCGCAGATTGTGCAGATTCCCTGCGGACTCCAGCAGATCCGGGCCCTGAGGCACGGAGACCCGGGCGTTGGTCTCCCGGCGGGCGTGCCAGAACCCGGCGGTGATGTCGACGGCGGCGGGACGGAGCACGGCCCGCGCGCCGGGGCCGAGCCGGACGGGGCCCAGGGGAGCGGGAGCGGACGAAGGGGTGGGGCTGGTGCCGGGCATGGCTCTCCGGGGGTGAGAGGCGGGCGGGCCTCGGGACGGACACCCCGTGGCCGGGGCCAGATGTGTCCGATATCCCGAACATTGATCGAAATCAAGAGGCGGGTGATGGGACCACGGTGGGAAACCGTTTTCTCAACGAGCAAGTACAGGGCAGTACACCGACCCGGTCAAGGGTCGCGGCAAAGGTTTTTTCCAAGCCTGCCAGGGAAGGTGGGAGTCTGCACCGCCCCCGAGACTGCCTCTGGAACTTCCGCCCGGAGCCTGCCACCATGGCTGCCGTCACCGTCGTGAGGAAAAGGTTTGCCCGTGCCGCCCGTGTCCCCCTCCGCCCCAGACTCGCCCCCCACCGGCCGAGCGAGGCTCACCGACGTGGCCGCGCTCGCCGGGGTCAGCGTCGGTACCGCGTCCAAGGCGCTGAGCGGTGCCGGCCGGATGCGCCCGGAGACCCGGCAGCGGGTCCTCGACGCGGTGACGGAACTCGGCTTCCGGCCCAACCAGCATGCGCAGAGCCTGCACAGCGGCCGCAGCTGGACGGTCGGCCTGATGACCACCGACGGCATCGGCCGCTTCAGCACCCCCGTGCTGCTCGGCGCCGAGGACGCGCTCGGCGCCGGGAAGATCTCCGTGCTGCTGTGCGACACCCGCGGCGACGCCATCCGTGAGCAGCACCATCTGCGTACCCTCACCGACCGCCGCGTCGACGGCATCATCGTCGCCGGCCGCCGCACCGATCCCCGGCCGCCGCTGACCGGCCTCGATCCCGCGATCCCCGTCGTCTACGCGCTCTCCCCGTCCACCGACCCCGCCGACACCTCCGTCGTCACCGACGACCGCGGCGGCGCCCACCTCGCCATGGAGCATCTGCTGGCGACCGGCCGCACCCGCGTCGCACATGTCACCGGCCCCGAGCATCATCAGGCGGCCCGCGACCGAGCCCGTCACGCGATCGACCACCTGGCCGCCGCCGGACTCGAACTCTCCACCTCACGCGTCCACTTCGGTGAGTGGAGCGAGGCCTGGGGCCGCCGTGCCGCCGCCGCGGTCCTGCGCACCGCCCCGGACACGGACGCCTTCTTCTGCGGCAACGACCAGATCGCCCGGGGCGTCGCCGACACGCTGCGCGAGCGCGGGAGGGACGTGCCCGGGGACATCGCTGTCGTCGGTTACGACAACTGGGACACCATGGCGCTGGCCTGCCGCCCGCCGCTGACCACCATCGACATGAACCTCACCGAGATCGGCAGGATCGCCGCCCTGCGCCTGCTCCAGGCCATCGACGCCGAGCCCGAGCCCGGCGTCCATATGGTGCCGTGCCGCCTGGTGGTGCGGGAGTCGACCTGACGGGGCCTGATACGAATCCGGCCCGACGGCGCCCGGCGCGCCCGTCGGTCTGGTCTCCGCATGCCGGTCAACGGGCCGGGCGCACCCCCGGCGACGCCTGGCCGCCTTCCGCCGCCCAGAGTGCGTCGCGCAGACGCCGTAGATCGTCCGCCGGACGGCCGAGGCCGTTGAACTGGAGCCGGGCGGCCTCGGTGCGGACGCCGGGACGGGTGGTGAATGCCAGGTTCTGCGACTGGCGCAGCATCCACTGGTCGTAGGCGAGCAGTCGTCCGGCGTGCGCCTGGATCTCGGTCAGATCGGGCTCGGTCAGTTGCAGATCCCGCAGCCGGCAGCGCAGCCGGTGCACCGCCGAGGAGGCGAGGCGGCCGTCCTGGGCGGTCCGCGTGGAGACAGGGCCCGGCTCCCCGCATGCGGCCACGGCCGCGTCGGCCGGGCGCTGCACCACCACGGCCTCGTCCAGCACCGACAGCAGCGCCCGCACCTGCGCGGGTCGTGACAGGGGGCGGGGCGCGGGGTGCGGTGTACGCAGCCGGGCCGCCAGCAGGGCGGCAAGGCGCCACGCGCCACCGCAGACCGCGGACACAAGGGGCACTCGCCCAGCGGGTTCGCGCATGGCCCCTCCCCGATCGGTGCGGCAGGTTCCTCCAGTGTGCGCCCGCGGGCCCGCCCCGGAACGGTGTCATCCGTTCGCGGCGGCGTGTGCGCACCGCCCGGGCGGCCGGTGTCGCATATCTTCGGCCAGACAGCGACATCCGGAGTAAAAATGTCAAAAACGGATGAAATGGTTGATGGGGCGGTACGGCTGCCGCGACACCCGGCTGCCGCCCCCGCGGACACACCTCGCCCCCGAGCCCCCGGCAGGGCGATCGCGCTGGTGGCAGCCGTCACCGCGACAGCGGTCGTACTCCTCCTCTCCGCCACGGGCTGGCTGAGCCACCCCGCCGTTCTGGCCTGGCGCACCGTCTGCCTGGCCATCACCGTGCAGGCGCTGCCCTTCCTGGTCCTCGGTACGGCCCTGTCCGGTGCGATCAACGCCTTCGTCCCGGCGGGCCTGTTCACGAGGGTGCTGCCCAAGAGCCCCGCCCTGGCCGTTCCGGTCGCCGGGGCCGCGGGTGCGGTGCTGCCGGGCTGTGAGTGCGCCTCTGTCCCGGTGGCGAACAGTCTGATCGGCCGGGGTGTGACTCCGGCGGCGGCGTTCGCGTTCCTGCTCTCGGCTCCGGCGATCAATCCGGTGGTGCTGACGGCCACGGCGGTGGCGTTTCCGGCTAGTCCGGTCATGGTGCTGGCGCGGTTGCTGGCGTCGCTCGTCACGGCGGCGGTGATGGGGTGGTTGTGGCTCTGGCTGGGCAGGGCGGAGTGGCTGCGTCCGGTCGTGCGGCACGCGGGTCATGACCCCGGAGGGAGCCGCTGGCGGGAGTTCCGCGCTGGCTTCCAGCACGATTTCCTCCACGCGGGTGGCTTTCTGGTGCTGGGTGCCATGGCCGCCGCGACCTTCAATGTGGCTGTACCGCGCGCCGTCCTCGACGCCTTCTCGGGTTCGGCGTGGTTGTCGGTGCTGTTCCTGGCGGGTCTTGCGGTGGTGCTGGCGGTGTGTTCGGAGGCGGATGCGTTCGTGGCGGCGTCGCTGACAGGTTTCTCGCCGGTTGCGCGATTGGCGTTCATGGTGGTCGGTCCGATGGTGGACGTGAAGCTGATCGCGCTTCAGGCGGGCACGTTCGGGCGGGCGTTCGCAGTCCGCTTCTCCTCCGCGACCGCCGTCGTCGCCGTGCTGTGCAGCGTGGTGATCGGAGGCGTACTGCTGTGAAACGCCCCCTCCAGTCCCTCCTCCTGCTCCTGACCGGCGTCGGCCTCCTGCGCACCACCCTCTTCACCGACGACTATCTCCGCTACGTCAAGGAGGGCCTGCGCCTGCCGCTCGTCGCGTCCGGAATCCTGCTCACCCTGCTCGGTCTGGTGAGCGCGGTAAGCGGTGGGAAACACGACGATCACACCGACCACAAAAGCCATGACCGCGACCGTGACCGCGACCACGGCAATGACCACGGTCACGACCACTCTGCCGCCCCCCAAGTCGCCTGGCTGCTTCTCCTCCCCGCCCTCAGCCTGCTCCTGTACGCCCCACCCGCCCTGGGGTCGTACACCGCCTCCCGCTCGGACGCCCAAGCCGTCAAGCAGCAGAAACGCTTCGACCCCCTGCCCGTCGGCTCCCCCGTCCCCTTGACCCTCACCGACTTCACCACCCGCGTCCAGCAGGACCGCACACACGCCGTCGGGGGCCGCAGTCTGCGGCTGACCGGCTTCGTCACCCCGGCCGGGCACGGCGGCGGCTGGTATCTGACCCGGATCATCTTCACCTGCTGCGCGGCCGACTCCCAGACCGTCAAGATCCGTGTCTACGGCCCCGAGTCCCCGTCGGCCGACAGCTGGCTCGCGGTGACCGGCACCTGGCACCCGCACGGCACCCTCGGCACGGCATCCGCCGAGGCCGCGCTCGACGCGCACACCCTCACGCCGATCGCACAGCCGGTGAACGCCTTCACCGACGACCTGCCGCTCACCCCTTCTTGAACGCTGAACGACCTGCCGTCGGTCCGGAAGAGGGTCCGGAAGAGCCCCCTGTCCCCCAAATGGCGGCCCCGGGTTGCGGGGCGCACGATGGTGTGGTCGGAAGGGAGGCTCTGCCATGCTGGAAGTGAAGACGGTCGACAAGCCGGACGAGCGGCGTGATTTCCCGCGCGGCCACCTTGAGGCGGTCCATCTCACGGGTCTCGACTTCGCCGTGGCCACCTTCGAACCGGGCTGGCGCTGGTCGGAGTCCGTGGGCCCGCTGGCGGGCACGGAGAGCTGCCAGATCCACCACAACGGCTATGTCGTCCAAGGCCGGATGCGTATACGCATGGACGACGGCGCCGAGAGCGAGGTCGGTCCCGGCGATGTCTTCGTCTGCCCTCCGGGCCATGACGCCTGGGTCGTCGGAGACGAGCAGGTCATCGCGTACGACTTCGCCGGTGGCATGGCCACGGACTACGCGAAGCCGGCGGGCGCGTGACACAGAAGGCGGTTGGCTTCCCGGGCCGGAACGGAGGTGATCCGGTCCGGCCTCGGCGGCCGTTACCTGTCGTGTGCGTCGATGTCGGCCGAGGCCGGGACTTGCGGGCCCCGGGTGTCCACCAGCACGACCTCCAGGGTGCGCGGCCCATGCACCCCCTCCACCCGGTCCAGCTCGATGTCGCTGGTCGCCGACGGCCCGGAGATCCACGTCAACGGGCGGGCGGGGTCCAGCCGTTCGAGCGCCTGCGGGACGGACGAGACCACCTGGTCCGGCACCCGCACCACACAGATGTGATGGTCCGGGACCAGGGTGATACGGCGGCGCCCCTGGTCGGGTGAGCCGTCGAGGACGATCGTGCCGGTCTCCGCGACGGCCACCGCGCACGCGGTGACCACGCTGTCGACCAGGTCCAGCTCCCGCGCCGTACTGCCCGCCTCGTCGGGCACCCGTGTGACGTCGGCCGCCGTCTCCGACAGCCACTCCTCGGCCGGTCCCGGCGGCACCAGCACCGACCCCGACTTGTGCTCCGCCAGCAACCGGCCCACGACGGCGGCGAGTTCGGCGGTACCGCACCGGTGCACCATTGCCCGGTAGTCGGCGAGGTTCTCGGCGAGCAGGTCCACCGTCTCCTCGGTGCTCCGCTCGCCGTGCTCACGCAGATAACCGCGCTCTACGGCCTGCTCGTACGGTGTGGTGTCGGGCGCGGTGCGCTCCAGCGCCCTGCGCACCCGGCCCAGGATCCGGTCCCTGCTGTTCACCGCTGAGTGTCCTTTCCTCCGTGGGTGCGCTGCCACCAGTCGCGGAACGGCTCCGCGGGCACGGCGGGCAGATCCCGGCTGCCGCTCCACGCCCTGCCCGGGCCGGGCAGCGTACGGGGATGCAGCCGCCGGGTGCGGGAGGCGAGCCGCTGGCCGGTGCCCAGCGCGCCGGGGTGGGTGAACGCCCAGCGCGCCGCGCGCATCGCGGCCCGCTCGGCGGCGTGACCCTTCGCCGGTCTCAGCACCACCTTGTTGCCCTCCCGGACCGCCGGGCCCCCCTGCGCGACCCGTTCGCGCAGATGCACCAGCACCTCGGGGATGTCGATGGCGACCGGGCACACGTCGTAGCAGGCGCCGCACAGCGACGACGCGTACGGCAGCGAGGCGTCGATCTCGCTGGCCGTGCCCCGCAGTTGGGGGCTGAGGATCGCGCCGATCGGGCCGGGGTAGACCGAGCCGTAGGCGTGGCCGCCCGCCCGTTCGTACACCGGACACACGTTGAGGCACGCCGAGCAGCGGATGCAGCGCAGCGCCTGGCGGCCCACCTCGTCGGCGAGGGTGTCGGTGCGCCCGTTGTCCAGCAGCACCAGATGGAAGGTGCGCGGGCCGTCCTCGTCGGTGGTGCCGGTCCACATGCTGGTGTACGGGTTCATCCGCTCGGCGGTGGAGGAGCGCGGTAGGGTCTGGAGGAAGACCTCCAGGTCCCGCCAGGTCGGCACGATCTTCTCGATGCCGACGACCGAGATCAGCGTCTCGGGCAGGGTCAGGCACATCCGCCCGTTGCCCTCCGACTCGACGACCACCAGGGTGCCGGTCTCCGCGACCATGAAGTTGGCGCCGGAGACACCGACCTTGGCGCGCAGGAACTTCTCACGCAGATGCAGCCGGGCCGCCTCCGCCAGCTCGGCGGGCGTGTCGGTGAGCCCGTCGGGGGCAGGGCGGCCCCACTCGCCCATCTCGGAGCGGAAGATGTCGCGGATCTCACCGCGGTTGCGGTGGATCGCCGGGACCAGGATGTGTGAGGGGCGGTCCTTGCCCAACTGGACGATCAGCTCGGCGAGATCGGTCTCGTAGGCGTGGATGCCCGCCGCCTCCAGCGCCTCGTTGAGCCCGATCTCCTGTGTGGCCATCGACTTGACCTTCACGACCTCCGACTCGCCGGTCTCCCGGACCAGTTCGGTGACGATCCGGTTCGCCTCGGCCGCGTCCGCGGCCCAGTGCACTGTGCCGCCCGCCGCGGTGACCGATTCCTCCAATTGCTCCAGATAGCGGTCGAGATGACGCAGCGTATGGTCCTTGATCCGCTTCCCGGCCTCGCGCAGCTCGGCCCAGTCGGACACCTCGGCGACCGCCTTGGCCCGCTTGGCGCGGATGGTGTGTGTGGCGTGCCGGAGATTGCCGCGCAGGGTGCTGTTGCCGACCGCCTCGCGCGCCGCCTCGGGAAAGGCTGTGCTGCCCCCGCCCGCCGCGCCCCGCATACCCACGAACGTGCCGCTCATACGGCCGCCTCCCGCTCCGTGCTGGCCAGGATCTCCGCGATGTGCACGGGCCGCAGGTCCGCGCCGAGCCGGGTCATGGTGCCCCCGATGTGCATCAGACAGGAGTTGTCGGCCGCGCACAGCACCTCCGCGCCGGTCGACTCGGCGTTGCGGACCTTGTCCGTGCCCATCGCAGCCGACACGGCCGAGTTCTTCAGTGCGAAGGTGCCGCCGAACCCGCAGCACTCCTCGGCCCCCGGCAACTCCACCAGCTCAAGACCCCGCACCGCCTCCAGCAGCCGTCGGGGCCGCTCGCCGAGGCCGAGGCCGCGCAGCCCGTGGCAGGTCGGATGGTAGGTCACCTTGTGCGGGTAGTACGCGCCGACGTCCGTCACACCCAGCACGTCCACCAGGAACTCCGTGAGCTCGTACGTCTTCGGCACCACCGGCGCCAGTGCCCTCGCCAGGCTGTCGCCCCGGCCCTCGGCCCTGGCCCGCTCGCCCATCCGCGGATACAGCTCCCGCACCATCGCCCCGCACGACCCGGAGGGGGTCACGATCGCCTCGTAGCCCCGGAAGACCTCCGAGAAATGCCGGGCGAGCGGCTCCGCCTCGTGCCGGTAGCCGGTGTTGTAGTGGGCCTGCCCGCAGCAGGTCTGCGCCATCGGGAAGTCCACCTCGACACCCAGCCTGGACAGCAGTTTCACCACTGCCCGGCCGGTGTCCGGATAGAGCGTGTCGTTGACACACGTCAGGAACAGGGCGACACGCATCACGGCTCCTCGGGGATCGATCATCGGGTGATCATCGGGTGATTGCAGCCTAGTGGGCGGACGGGGCCGCGGACAGGACCACC
Organism: Streptomyces sp. YIM S03343; assembly: GCF_054729195.1. NCBI lineage: Bacteria > Bacillati > Actinomycetota > Actinomycetes > Kitasatosporales > Streptomycetaceae > Streptomyces > Streptomyces sp. YIM S03343. The sequence continues at coordinate 890,683 of NZ_JBPUKX010000001.1, read as the reverse complement.
GGCATGCCCCGGCTCACCGCGTGGCGAGCCGGGCCTCCGCCGCCCGCCAGGCCGCCGGGTCGCCCTGCGGCTCGTAGCGGGTCAGCGGCTGGGTGCGGACGAGGAGCTCCCGCAGCCGGGTGCGGTCGCCGCCCAGCCCGTGCGCCCGCGCCTGTACGAGGACGTTGCCCAGCGCCGCCGCCTCCGCGGGCCCCGCGATCACAGGCAGCCCGCACGCGTCGGCGGTGAGCCGGCACAGCAGGGTGTTGCGGGTGCCGCCGCCGACGATGTGCACCACGTCCACCGGATGCCCGGCGAGCCGCTGGGCGTCCGCCACGGCCCGGCGATGGGCCAGGGCGAGGGAGTCGAGGATGCACCGGGTGATCTCGGCCCGGGTGTTCGGCACCGGCTGCCCCGACTCCCGGCAGGCGTCGGCGATCCGCTCCGGCATATGGCCGGGCGCCAGAAACACCGCGTCCCCGGCGTCCACCACGGACCGCAGTGCCGGTACGGCCGCCGCTTCCCGTAGCAGTTCGTCCAGACCGGGGTTCCCCCAGACCCGTACGCACTCCTGGAGCAGCCACAGGCCCATGATGTTGCGGAGATAGCGGACCGTGCCGTCGAGGCCCAGCTCGTTGGTGAAGTTCGCGGCGCGGCTCTCCTCGGTGAGCACGGGCGCGTCCAGTTCCAGACCGGCCAGCGACCAGGTGCCGGTGCAGATGTAGGCGAACCGCTCGCCCGTCGCGGGCACGGCGGCCACCGCGGACGCCGTGTCGTGCGAACCGACGGCGGTCACCGGCACGGGACCGGTCAGCCCGGTCTCGTCCAGCACCTCCGGGCGCAGCAGGCCCGCCGGGTCGCCGGGGTTGCGGAGCGGCGGGAAGAAGCTGAGGTCGATGCCGAGGCGGGCGGCGATGTCGTACGACCAGTCGCGGGTGCGGGGGTCGATCAGCTGGGTGGTGGAGGCGTTGGTCAGCTCGGTGCCCTGCTCGCCGGTCAGCCAGTACGACAGCAGGTCCGGGATCAGCAACAGCCGTCTGGCGTGGGCGAACTGGGCAGTGGAGCGGGCGGCCAGTAGCTGGTACAGGGTGTTGAAGGGCGCGTGCTGGAGCCCGGTCGCCGCATACAGCTCCGCCGGCGGCACGCTCGCCCACACCTTCTCCGCGACGCCCTCGGTGCGGGCGTCGCGGTAGTGCACGGGGTTGCCGAGCAGGGCGCCGTCGGCGTCGAGCAGGCCGTGGTCGACGGCCCAGCTGTCCACGCCGACCGAGTCGACCTGCCCGGCCGCCCGCAGTCCGTCGAGGACCCCGGCGTAGAGGCCGAGGACGTCCCAGCGCAGCCCCTCCGGGACGCGGACCGGCCGGTTGGGGAAGCGGTGGGCCTCGGTCAGCTCCAGGCTGTCGGGGCCGACGCGGCCGACCATGACGCGCCCGCTGGACGCGCCGAGGTCGACCGCGGCGCAGGTGTGCGACACGGTGTGCGGCACGGCTGTCACCGCAGGAAGGCGGCGGCGACGCCGGCGTCGACCGGGATGTGCAGACCGGTCGTGTGGGTCAGCTCGCCGCCGGTGAGGGCGAAGACCGCGCCCGCCACATGCTCGGGCAGCACCTCGCGCTTGAGGATGGTCCGCTGCGCGTAGAACTCGCCCAGCTTCTCCTCCTCCACCCCGTATGTCGCCGCCCGCCGGGCGCCCCAGCCGCCCGCGAAGATCCCCGAACCGCGCACCACACCGTCCGGGTTGACGCCGTTGACCCGGATGCCGTGCTCACCCAGCTCGGCCGCGAGCAGCCGCACCTGGTGGGCCTGGTCGGCCTTGGTCGCGGAGTAGGCGACATTGTTGGGACCGGCGAAGACGGCGTTCTTGGAGGCGATGTAGACGACGTCGCCGCCCAGCCCCTGCGCGATCATCACCCGTGCCGACTCCCGCGACACCAGGAAGGAGCCGCGCGCCATGATGTCGTGCTGGAGGTCCCAGTCCCGCGCCGTGGTCTCCAGCAGTGGCTTGGAGACGGAGATCCCGGCGTTGTTGACCACCAGGTCCACACCGCCGAAGGCGAGCAGCGCGGCCTTGAACGCCTCGGCGATCTGCTCCTCGGAGGTGACGTCCACGGTCACAGCGACCGCCTTGTCGGGCCCGCCCAGCTCCTCGGCGACCGCGGCGGCGTTGTCGGCGTTCAGATCCGCTACGACGACACACGCGCCCTCGGCGACCAGCCGCCGGGCGGTGGCCTTCCCGATGCCGCTGCCCGCGCCCGTCACCAGCGCGATCCGGGTTGCCAGCGCCTTGGGCCCCGGCATCCGCCGGAGCTTGGCCTCCTCCAGCGCCCAGTACTCGATACGGAACTTCTCCGACTCCTCGATCGGCGCGTACGACGACACCGCCTCGGCGCCGCGCATCACATTGATCGCGTTGACATAGAACTCGCCGGCCACGCGCGCGGTCTGCTTGTCCTTGCCGTAGGAGAACATGCCGACGCCGGGCACCAGCACGATCGCCGGGTCGGCGCCGCGCATCGCGGGGGAGTCGGGCAGGGCGTGCCGGTCGTAGTAGGCGGCGTACTCCTCGCGGTACTCGGTGTGCAGCTCCTTGAGCCGTGCGATCGCCTCGTCCAGCGGCGCGGTGGGCGGCAGGTCGAGGACCAGGGGGCGGACCTTGGTGCGCAGGAAGTGGTCGGGGCAGGAGGTGCCGAGCGCGGCGAGACGCGGGTGCTCGGCGCGGGAGACGAAGTCGAGGACGGTCTCGGAGTCGGTGAAGTGCCCGACCTGCGGGCGGTCCTTCGAGGCGACGGCACGGACGTACGGCGCGAGGGCCGCCGCGCGTTCGCGGCGCTCGGCTTCGGGCAGCGGCTGGTATCCGTCGATCACCGGGCCGAAGGGGTCCGTCGCCTTGCCGCGCTCGGTGAGGAACCGCTCGGCGGTGCGGATGATGTGGAGGGAGTTGCGCTCGCACTCCTCGGCGGTGTCGCCCCAGGAGGTGATCCCGTGGCCGCCGAGCACGCACCCGACGGCCTCGGGGTTGGCCTCCTTGACGGCCGCGATGTCCAGCCCGAGCTGGAAACCGGGCCGCCGCCACGGCACCCATACGACCGTGTCGCCGAAGCACTCCGCGGTCAGCTTCTCGCCGTCTGCGGCGCAGGCGAGGGCGATGCCGGAGTCGGGGTGCAGATGGTCCACGTGGGCGGCGTCGACGAGGCCGTGCATCGCGGTGTCGATGGACGGGGCGGCGCCGCCCTTGCCGTGCAGGCAGTAGTCGAACGCGGCGACCATCTCGTCCTCGCGGTCGACCCCCGGGTACACGGCGGTCAGTGCGCGGAGCCTGTCCAGGCGGAGCACGGCGAGACCGGCCTCGGTGAGCGTCCCGAGGTCACCCCCGGACCCCTTGACCCACATCAGCTCCACATCGGTGCCGGTCACGGGGTCCTGGCCTCGGCCCTTGGCGGAGGCGTTGCCGCCGGCGTAGTTGGTGTTACGGGGATCGGCACCGAGCCGGTGCGAGCGGGCGAGGAGGGCGGCGGCTTCGGGGTGCGTGGCCATGAGGGTTCCTTTTCGGGAGGCGGGGTCTGCGGGGTGGGGTGCGGGTCTGCGGGGTGCGGGTGCGGTGCGGGTGTCGGCGGGGCGGGGTTGCTGTCGGGCGGGTGTGCGGGGTGCGGGTGTTGGGGGGCGGGGCCGGGGTCGCGCAGCCCGGCGCTTACGGGGCGCCGCCTGCGCCCACCCGTGCCGCCCCAGCGGCACGACTGCCCGCAGCTAGTGCTGTGACCGGAAAGGTTCACCGGCCCGCGACGCCCGGCACGGCACCTCGCTGCGTTGTCGCATCACCCGAGTACATCCAGTACGCGGGCGATGCTCCGCCTTGCGATGCACCGCACCGGACGCCGCGGGCTTACCGGCAAACCTTTCCGGTCACAGCACTAGCGGGGGTGGGTGCGGTGGCTGCGGCGCGCGCGGTTGGGGCGCGTCGGGGCTGCGGTGCGCTGCCCGCGGAACCGCGATCGGTACCGGTCGGGCGGCCCGTCTGGCGCCCAGCCACGCCCAGCCGCGCCCAACCGCGGGCAATCGTGCCGCACGGGGGTCCCCCCTGCTCGAAGAGCTTGGGGGAGGCACGGGTGGGCGCGGCGGCACCCCGTCAGCGCCGGGCTGCGCAAACCTCCCCCCGTGAGCCCACCCGCCGCGACAAACCCCGCCCCGCCGGAACGCTTACGCCCCCCACCCCGCCTGCTGCCCCCCCACCCGCTCCGCAGCAATCCGCTCCCCCCACCCGGAGCGGTGATACGCAGCGACGGGGTCGGCATCCAGCCCCATCTCCTCCCGCACCGCCGCCAGCAACGGACGTACATCCGTGTTGAACGCGTCCATCAGCACCGCGTTGGCCAACAACACATCCCCCGAGGCCTGCGCCGGCGAAAGCGCAGAAACGTCGACCAGCAGCGCCTTCGCCGTGGCCTCCTGCACGTTCATCACCGAGCGGATGATCGCCGGGATCTTCGCCTCGATGTTGTGGCACTGGTCGAGCATGAAGGCGATGCCGGAGGTGAGGCCGCCGCCGTGCACCACCTCGTGCATGATGCGGAAGAGCTGGAAGGGATCCGCCGCGCCGACCATCAGATCGTCGTCCGCGTAGAACCGTGAGTTGAAGTCGAACCCGCCGAGCTTCCCCTCGCGCAGCAGCGTGGCCACGATGAACTCGATGTTGGTGCCCGGCGCGTGGTGGCCGGTGTCCACGACGACCTGCGCCTTGGGGCCGAGCTTGAGGCAGTGGGCGTAGGCCGTGCCCCAGTCCGGGACGTCGGTGGTGTAGAACGCCGGCTCGAACAGCTTGTACTCCAGCAGCAGACGCTGCCCGTCGCCGAGCCGCTCGTACACCTCGGCGAGCCCCTCGGCGAGCCGGTCCTGACGGGCCGGGATGTCGTCCTGCCCGGGGTAGTTGGTGCCGTCGGCGAACCACAGCTTGAGGTCGGTGGAGCCGGTGGCGTCCAGGATGTCGACGCACTCCAGCAGATGGCCGACGGCCTTGCGCCGCACCGCCGCGTCCGGGTGGCAGATGCTGCCGAGCTTGTAGTCGTCGTCCTGGAAGGTGTTGGAGTTGATCGTGCCGAGCCGCACCCCGCGCTCCTCGGCGTATTTCGCCAGCGCCGCGTAGTCGTCGACGTTGTCCCACGGGATGTGCAGGGCGACGGTCGGCGCGACGCCCGTGAAGGCGTGTACCTGGGCCGCGTCGTCGAGCTTCTCCTGCGGGGTGCGGGGCACTCCGGTCTGCGCGAACACCTTGAAGCGGGTCCCCGAGTTCCCGTACGCCCACGACGGCGTCTCGACGGCCTGGGTCTTGAGCGCGGACTTCACCGCGGCGAGGTCGGTCACTTCAGGGCTCCTGTGGCATCGGTCGCGACGGCGACTCCATGAAACGATTCAGGATCGCAAGTTATGAGCGGTCCCCGGGGGTGTCAAGGAGTCCGGTCAAGACTGTTTTCCGTGACTTGCCCGTGACCTTCGGATATCAAAAGTTTTTCGACTCCGGCCCATTGACGTGACATGCCTGGAGTGTCTAACTTCCCGGCAACCCAGTTGAAACCTTTCACGACGCGGTGAGGGTCAACCTCGCCGATGTCGTCGAGGAGCCCCCATGACCCACCCGTCCGACACGGGCACCGCCCCGGTACTGGCGCTCAGGGACGTCTCGAAGTCCTTCGGTGCGGTCCGTGCCCTGCGGAACGTGTCGCTCGAGCTGCACGCCGGTGAGGTGCACGCACTCGCCGGTGAGAACGGCGCGGGCAAGTCGACCCTGATCAAGGCGCTCGCCGGGGTGCACCGACCCGACACGGGTCAGGTGCTGCTCGCCGGCCGGCCGGTGACCTTCAACGGCCCCGGTGACGCCCGCGACGCGGGGATCGCCGTCATCTACCAGGAACCCACCCTCTTCCCCGATCTGTCGATCGCCGAGAACATCTTCATGGGCCGTCAGCCGCGGCGCGCCCTCGGCCGCATCGACCACAGGGCGACCCGTGCCGCGACCCTGGAGCTGATGCGCCGCCTCGGCGTCGAGCTCGACCCGGACCGTCCGGCGCGGGGCCTGTCCATCGCCGACCAGCAGATCGTCGAGATCGCCAAGGCCCTCTCCTTCGACGCCCGCGTCCTGATCATGGACGAGCCGACCGCCGCCCTGACCGGCAGCGAGGTCGGCCGGCTCTTCGGCGTGGTGCGCACCCTGCGCGACCAGGGCGCCGCCGTGCTGTTCATCTCCCACCGGCTGGAGGAGATCTTCGAGATCTGCGAACGGGTCACCATCCTGCGCGACGGCGCCCGGATCGCCTGCGAGCCGGTCGCCGGGATGACCGAGGACGACCTGGTGCGCCGCATGGTGGGCCGCGACCTCGACGAGATGTACCCCAAGCAGGACGTCACCCCCGGCGACATCGCGCTCAGCGTCCACCGGCTGACCCGCGAGGGCGTGTTCACCGACGTCTCCTTCGAGGTACGGCGCGGTGAGATCGTCGGCCTCGCCGGGTTGGTCGGAGCCGGGCGCACCGAGGTCGCCCGCGCGGTGTTCGGGGTGGACCGGTGGGACGCGGGGGAGGTCGAGGTCGAGGGAAGGTCTCTGGTCAACGGCGCTCCCTCGACCGCCATGTCCGCGGGCCTCGCGCTCGTCCCCGAGGACCGGCGTGCCCAGGGCCTGGTGATGGACATGTCCATCGAGCGCAACATCGGCCTCACCGGACTGCGCAGCACCGTCCGCGCCGGGTTCATGGACCGCGGCGCCGAGCGCAGCCGCTCCCTCGACTGGGCCGTCAGGCTCCGGGTGAAGTACGCCCGGATCGCCGACAGCGTCTCCACCCTGTCCGGCGGCAACCAGCAGAAGGTCGTCCTCGCCAAGTGGCTGGCCACCGGCCCCAAGGTGCTGATCGTCGACGAGCCCACCCGTGGGATCGACGTCGGCACCAAGGCCGAGGTGCACCGGCTGCTCAGCCAACTGGCCGCCGACGGCGTCGCCGTCCTGATGATCTCCTCCGACCTGCCCGAGATCCTCGGCATGGCCGACCGCGTGCTGGTGATGCACGAGGGCCGGATCACCGCCGAGATCCCCCGCTCCGAAGCCACCGAGGAAACCGTGATGGCCGCAGCCACCGGGAGGGCATGATGGCGGTGACCACCCCTCACGAGACGCCGGTCGCCGACGCGCCCCGCTCCGCCGGCACCCGGCTCGTCGACCGCGTCTTCAGAATGCGCGAACTCGCCATCCTCGTCGTGTTCCTGGTGATGATCGCCGTCACCCAGGCCGGCAACAGCGAGTTCCTCTCCGAGCAGGGCATCAAGGACCTCCTGCTCAACGCGACCATCCTGGTGCTGGTCGCCACCGGCCAGTCCCTGGTCGTCATCACCCGCAACGTCGACCTGTCCGTCGGCTCCACCCTCGGCATCACCGCCTTCGCGGCCGGCAACTACCTCCAGGGCGGCGGCAATCCGGTCGTGGCGATCGTGCTGGCGATGCTCCTGGGCATCGGCTGCGGCGCCGTCAACGGCCTGCTGGTCAGCCTCGGCCAGGTGCCCGCCCTCGTCGTCACCCTCGGCACCCTCTACATCATCCGCGGCGTCGACTCCATCTGGGTCGGCGCACGCCAGATCACCGCGGCCGACCTGCCCGGCGGGTTCGTCGACTTCGGCTCCGGCGGACTGTCCGCGGTGCCGTACCTCGCGCTGATCGCGCTGGGCGTGCTGGTGGTGACCGCGTACTGCATGAAGCAGTACGGCAGTGGCCGCGAACTGTACGCGCTCGGCTCCAACCCCGAGGCCGCCCGCCTCGCCGGCATCCCCGTGCGCAAGCGGATCCTCACCGCCTACACCTTCTGCGGCGGACTCGCCGGACTCGCCGGGGCCATGTATCTCGCCCGGTTCGGCAACGTCGACTCCAGCACCGGCAACGGCTACGAACTCACCGTCGTCAGCGCCGTGGTGGTCGGTGGCGTCGTCTTCACCGGCGGCTCCGGCAGCGTCTACGGCGCGGCGCTCGGCGCCCTGCTGCTGACCTCCATCAACAGCGTGCTGCCCGCGCTCGGTGTCAGCTCCGTGTGGGTGCTCGCCATCAACGGCGTCCTGCTGCTCCTCGCCATCGCGGTCGACCGGATCGTCGCGCTGCGGGTGGCGGCAGCGCTGAAGAGGTCGGCGCTGAAGAAGTCCTCCGTGGAGAAGGCCGCCCGGGACACCCGGAACACCGAGAACCGCGACACGCGGGCCGAGCAGCGGAACGCCGAGAAGGGGAACACCCATGCCTGACTCCCTGACACGCGCGGTCCGCTGGGACACGGTCGTCGGCGCTCTCCTCGTCGTCCTGGTCCTGCTGTCCTTCGGCTCCGTGGACGGATTCGGCAACGCGCTGAACCTGTCCTTCCTGCTCGGCAACGCCCTGCCGATCGCCCTGATCGCGCTGCCGATGACCATGCTCGTGGTGGCCGGCGAGATCGATCTGTCGGTCGCCTCCACCGCGGGCCTGTCCGGCGCGGTGATGGGGAAACTGTGGAACGACGGCATGCCCATCGAGACGATCATCCCGCTGTGCCTGCTGCTCGGCGTGGTGTGCGGGCTGGTCAACGGTCTGCTGGTGACCCGCCTCGGGCTGCCGTCCCTGGCCGTCACCATCGGCACCCTCGCCGCCTACCGGGGCATCGCACAGATCGTGCTCGGCTCGGACGCGGTGACCGACTTCCCCACCCAGTACCTGGACTTCGCGGCCGGACGGGTCGGCGACTCCTTCCTGCCGCGGGCTTTCCTGCCCTTCCTGGTGCTGCTCGCGATCGCCGCGGTCGTTCTGCACGCCACCCCGTTCGGCCGCTCGCTGTTCGCGATCGGCGCCAGCGAGGAGGCCGCCCGGTTCGCCGGCCTGCGCGTCAAGCGGGCCAAGCTGGTCCTGTTCACCGTGACCGGCCTGATGGCCTCCCTCACCGGTGTGTTCTGGGTGCTGCACTACGCCAGCGCCCGCTACGACAACGCCACCGGCGTCGAACTGTCCGTCGTCGCGGCCGTCCTGCTCGGCGGCATCGACTTCGACGGCGGCAAGGGAACGCTCGGCGGCGCGGTCGCCGGGGTGTTCCTGCTCGGCGCGCTCCAGAACGTGATGAGCCTGCTGAGCGTCTCCGCCCAGTCGCAGATCGTCGTCACTGGCGTCCTGCTCGTCGTCTCGGTGCTGGGCCCGCGCGTCGCCCGCCAGGTCGCTCTCGCCAGGGCGGCGGGGTCCCACGGCTAGCTCCGCTGGAACGGCCGCGATGTGTCGTTTGTCGTCTGCGGCACCGTCGTGGCTGGTCGCGCCCACGCGGCGGAGCCGCATATCGATACAGCCCCGCGCCCCTTTGGGGCGCTCCCGAACTGCCGACGGCCGCCCCCCCGTACGTGTCACTCACGGCCGTAGACACCCTACGACCCGCTCACCGCCGTAGCCCCCAGGCGGCCCCGCCTACGGGCCGCACCGCGCCCTCCCCGGGCGCGCCCCAGACCCCGACCGCCCCTCGGGGCGAGTCGCACCCACTTCCACCCGAAGGAACCTGTCATGCGCAAGTCCACCCTCCGCCGCACCGGAGCGGCACTCGCCCTCGCCACCTCCCTCGCCCTCGCCGCCACCGCCTGCGGCGGCACCACCAAGAACGACGTCAAGGACGACTCCGGCTCCGCCGCCACCGCGGGCAAGGCGAATCCGAACGCCGAGCTGAAGAAGGGCCTCACCGTCGGCTTCCTGCCCAAGCAGGTCAACAACCCGTACTTCACCTCCTCCGACAACGGCGGCAAGAAGGCCCTGGAGGAACTGGGCGAGAAGTACAAGGAGGTCGGCCCCAACAGCGCCACCGACACCTCCGGCCAGGTCTCCTACGTCAACACCCTGACCCAGCAGCAGGTCGACGCGATGGCCGTCTCCGCGCAGGACCCGGGCGCGCTGTGCACGGCGCTCAAGCAGGCCATGAGCAACGGCATCAAGGTCGTCGCCTACGACTCCGACACCAAGACCGACTGCCGCAACGCCTTCGTCTCGCAGGCCAGTGCCGAGGACCTCGGCCGTACCGAGGTGCAGTTGCTCGCCGAACAGATCGGCTACAAGGGCGAGATAGCGATCCTGTCCGCCGCGCAGACCGCGACGAACCAGAACACCTGGATCGGCTATATGAAGGACGAGCTCAAGGACCCCAAGTACAAGGACATCAAGCTCGTCAAGACCGCCTACGGCAACGACGACGCCCAGCAGTCCTTCCAGCAGACCCAGGGCCTCCTCCAGGAGCACCCGAACCTGAAGGGGATCATCTCCCCGACCACCGTCGGCATCAAGGCGGCCGCCCAGTACCTGTCCGGCTCGAAGTACAAGGGCAAGGTCAAGCTGACCGGCCTTGGCACCCCCAACGACATGCGCAAGTACGTCAAGAACGGCACCGTCGATGGCTTCGAGCTGTGGGACCCGGCGAAGCTCGGCGACCTCGCCGCCCGGACCGCCGTAGCGCTGGCCTCCGGTCAGATCACCGGCAAGGAGGGCGAGTCCTTCAAGGCCGGCTCGACGACGTACACCATCGGCAAGGACGGTGTGATCAGCCTGGGCAAGCCGACCGTGTTCGACGCCAAGAACATCGACCAGTTCAACTTCTGACACTCAACCTCTGACACTCGACTTCTTGCATCTGAAGGGGTGTTGATGCGACGCGTGTGTTTCCTCCTCAAGGTCAGGGCGGACCGCCTCGACGAGTACCGCGAGCGGCACGCCGCCGTGTGGCCCGAGATGCGCGAGGCGCTGACGGCCACCGGGTGGCACAACTACTCGCTGTTCCTGTGCGACGACGGCCTGCTGGTGGGCTATCTGGAGACGGAGGACTTCGAGGCCGCCAGAGCCGCCATGGAGGCCACCGAGGTCAACGCCCGCTGGCAGACGGAGATGGCGCCGTTCTTCCAGTCGCTGGACGGCGCCCGGCCCGACGAAGCGATGACGCCCCTCACCGAGGTGTTCCACCTCGCCTGACCCCGACCCCGCCCCCGACCCCTGGAGCCCGCCCCATGAAACGACGCACCGTGCTGGCAACCGCTCTGCTCGCCACGGTGGCGGCCCCGGGAACGGCGGCAGCGGCCGCTCCCGGCCCCTCTGCCACCCGGAAGAGCACCACACAACTGGACTCCCAGGCCGTCTACTTCGTCTCCTACGACGGCCTGGTCAACAACAACTCCTTCCAGAAGAACGGCCTGTTCACCTACCAGGGCTACCAGTACGCCGCCTGGTACACCGCCACCCGCTATGCGGTGCTCGCCCGCCGCGCGCTCGGTGCGAGCAACTGGTCCACGCTCACCCTGCCCCACCAGCTCAAGGCCGACGACTCGCACAACGTCATCTCCATGGGCGTCTCGAAGCTCGACGGCCGCCTCCACATCACCATGGACTCCCACAGCGACGGCTTCTTCTATGTGAAGTCCGCCGCCGGCCTGCTCGACAGCCCCGCCACCACCGCCTGGACCACCTCCGCCTTCGGTGCCGTGCAGACCACCCTGGACGGACTCGCCCCCACCTCCCAGTTCACCTATCCCCAGTTCGTCGCCACCCCCGAGGGCAGGCTCCAGCTGAGCTACCGCGCCGGAGTCTCCGGCAACGGACGCAACGCCCTCGCCGAGTACGACGGTTCGGCCTGGACGGCGCTGGGGGAGTGGACCAGCGCGACCGGCACGTACACCAGCTCGCACGGCTCCAGCACCGCACGCAACATGTATCTGCACGGCATCGACTACGACAGCGGCGGCACCCTGCACGCCCTCTTCACCTGGCGCGAGCAGAACGCCGCCGTGATGTGCAGCAGCGGCGGCATCACCAACCACGACACCGGTTATGTCCGCTCCACCGACCGCGGACGCACCTGGCGCAACGACGCGGGCACCCTCGTCGCCAGCACCGGCTCCTCGGACAAGGTGTCCGTCACCGACTCCGGCCTGGTCGTCGACTCCCTGAACCCCGACCACTCCCTGATGAACCAGGAGAGCCAGACAACCGACTCCACCGGCCTGCCCCACGCGATCATCAGCTACGTCCCCGGCCGCTTCGGCCAGTGCACCACGGACTACGTCGCCGACCGCACCGCGAACGGCCGCGCCTTCCATGTCCGCAAGCTCGCCACCGGCACATGGCAGAAGACCGAGATCCCTGTCGCCCTGAACTCCAGCCAGCGCACCAAGCTCGTCCTGGACCGCTACGACAATGCCTACGCGGTCCTGCCGTACGGCCGGATCGCCGCCGCGTCCCGGTCCTCCGGTCACACCGACTGGACCCTGCTGTACGACGGAAGCGACCTGAACGCCTTCGGGGAGGTGGTGATCGACGAGACGCGCGTCGGCGCGGACAACGTGCTGTCGTTCATGTATCAGGAGAAGTCGAGCGGCACGACCCCCTCGGCCCTCCACGTCGTCGACTTCGCGTTACCGGCCTGACCAGCCCTTCATGTGGTGAGATGACGCATACGTGAGGGGCCCGGCCCCTCGTTTCTTCCTGGAGGTTCCGCCCGATGGCCCAGTCGGTGGGTATCAAGGACGTGGCCCGCGCCGCCGGAGTGTCGGTGGGCACGGTCTCGAACGTCATCAACCGTCCGGACAGCGTCGCTGCAGAGACCCGCGCGCGCGTGCAGTCCGCGATCGACCGGCTCGGCTATGTCCGCAGCGAGTCCGCGCGCCAGCTCCGCGCGGGGCGCAGCAGGATCATGGGACTGCTCGTCCTCGACATGGGCAACCCGTTCTTCGTCGACGTGGCCCGCGGCGCCGAGCGGGCCGCCCGCGACGCGGGCCTCGGTGTGATGGTCTGCAACAGCGCCCAGAACGTCGGCGAGGAGGCCGAGTACCTCTCACTCTTCGCCGAGCAGCGGGTGCGCGGGGTGCTGCTCACGCCCACCGACGCGACGGGCCGCAACATCGAGTCGTTCCGTCGGCACGGCATACCGTTCGTGCTCGTGGACCGGGTCGCCGAGGGCGCCACCGAGTGCTCGGTGTCGGTGGACGACGTGGCGGGCGGCGCCCTCGCCGTGCACCATCTCGTGGAGGGCGGCCACCGCTCCATCGCGTACGTCAGCGGCCCGCCCGGCCTCACCCAGGTCCGCGACCGTCGTACCGGCGCCCTGAACGCGCTCGCCGAGGCCGGGCTCGGCCCCGACGCGCTGCGCGAGCTGCCCACCGAACGGCAGGACGTGGCCGCCGGCCGTGACGCGGGTGCCCGGCTGCTCGGCCTCGCCGACCGCCCCACCGCCGTGTTCTGCGCCAACGACCTGCTCGCCCTCGGCGTGCTCCAGGCCATGTACGCGGCCGGGGTCACCGTCCCCGACGACCTCGCGATCGTCGGCTACGACGACATCGAGTTCGCCGCCGCGGCCGCCGTACCGCTCACCTCCGTGCGCCAGCCCGCCGTCACCATAGGAGCGCTGGCCGCCGAACTGCTGCTGGAGGAGACCGAGGCCCATGACGGCGCCGCCCCGCACCAGCACCGCCGGGTGGTGCTCCAGCCGGAACTGGTGGTGCGCCGCTCCAGCCTGACCGCACGCTGACGCGCGACTTCTGCAGCACACGACTTTTGCAACACGCGACTCCTCCAACGGGCCGGGATCCGGCACGATTTCATGATCCGGGGCCGATACGACGGACGTCCGTGTGCTGAACTGGGACGCGGCCCGAAGAAGTGCCGGCACCATCCGTCCGTCCCGGGAGAACCGTTGACCGTCAGCTACCGCCAGCCCGGCGTCGTCCTCACCGACCACCGCTTCACGGTGCCCCTCGACCACGACGACCCCGTCGGCGAGACCATCGAGCTCTACGCCCGTGAGGTCGTCGCGAGCGACAAGGAACACCTGGACCTGCCGTGGCTGGTCTATCTCCAGGGCGGCCCGGGCTTCGGGGCGAACCGTTTCATCGGCAGACAGGCATGGCTGGGCCGCGCCCTGGAGGAGTACCGCGTCCTGCTCCTCGACCAGCGCGGCACCGGCCGCTCCACCCCCGCCACCCGCCAGACCCTCCCGCTGCGCGGCACCCCGGCCGACCAGGCCGCGTATCTCACGCACTTCCGCGCCGACTCGATCGTCCGGGACTGCGAGACGATCCGCCCGAAGCTGACCGGCGGCGCACCTTGGACGGTCCTCGGCCAGAGCTTCGGCGGCTTCTGCACGGTCACTTATCTTTCCCTGGCCCCCGAGGGCTTGGCCGCCGCGCTGATCACCGCCGGCCTGCCCTCCCTCGACGCCCACGCCGACGATGTCTACCGCGCCGCCTATCCGCGCATCGAGCGCAAGGTCGCCGCGCACTACGCGCGTTACCCCCAGGACACCGAGCGCGCCCGCCGGATCGCCGACCACCTCCTGACCACCGAGGTCACCCTCCCCGGCGGCTACCGTCTCACCGCCGAGGCGTTCCAGTCGCTGGGCCTGATGCTGGGCGGCAGCGAGGGCAGCCACCGCCTGCACTACCTCCTGGAACACGCCTTCGTGGACACCCCGCAGGGCCCGGCCCTCACGGACGCCTTCCAGGAGGAGGCCCGCTCCTTGCTCTCCTACGCGGCCCACCCCCTCTACGCCCTCGTCCACGAGACGATCTACGGCCAGGACGAGCGTCCCACCGCCTGGTCCGCCGAACGCGTCCGCGCCGAGTTCCCGCAGTTCGACGCCGCCAAGACCCTGGCGGGCGACGGCCCGCTGCTGTTCACCGGCGAGTCCGTGCACCCGTGGACCTTCGCCTGCGACCCGGCGCTGCGCCCGCTGCGCGACACCGCCGAGGCCCTCGCCGCGCACACCGGCTGGCGCCCGCTCTACGACCCCGCCCGGCTCGCCGCCAACGAGGTCCCGGTGGCCGCGGCCGTCTACCACGACGACATGTACGTCGACACCGCCCACGCCCTGACCACCGCCCACGCGATCCGCGGCCTGCGCACCTGGGTCACCGACGAGTTCGACCACGACGGCGTCCGTGCGGGTGGACCTCGGGTCCTGGATCGGCTGCTTTCCCTGACCCGGGATGAGGTGTGAGCGCTCCGCTGGAAGTGCCGCGAGGTGTCGTCTGTCGTCTGCGGCGCCGTCGTGGCTTGTCGCGCAGTTCCCCGCGCCCCTTCGGGGCGCTGCCCAACCGCAGCTGCCCAACCGCAGCGGACTTCGCCCGACCCGCTTGGGACGCCCCCGGGTCCGGGCGATGCGTTTGTAGGCTGATGTCATGCCTGATCACATGACCGGCCGGTCCGAGCTGCGTGGGGACTGTGAGCGCTGCTTCGGCCTCTGCTGTGTCGCGCTGCCCTTCGCCCGCTCGGCGGACTTCGCCGTGGACAAACCCGCGGGCCGGCCCTGCGTCCATCTGCGGGACGACCACCGCTGCGGTATCCATGCCCGGCTGCGCGAACGCGGCTTCACCGGCTGCACGGTCTACGACTGCTTCGGTGCCGGCCAGAAGGTCGCGCAGGTCACCTTCGGCGGGCGGGACTGGCGCACGGGCCCGGCGGAGCACGCCCGGCTGATGTCCGAGGTGTTCCCCGTCGTACGGCAGTTGCACGAACTGCTCTGGTATCTGACCGAGGCACTCGCCATGCCCGCCGCCCGGCCCGTCCACCCCGCGCTGCGCAGCGCCCTGGAGTCGACCGAGCGGCTCACCCTGGGCACCCCAGCGGAACTGGCCGCCCTCGACGTGGCCGCACACCGCGCGCAGATCAACGAACTGCTCCTGCGCAGCAGCGACTTGGCGCGGGCCGGGATCAAGGGCCGGAAGCGGGACCGCCGGGGTGCGGATCTGATCGGTGCCCGACTGAAGGGGGCCGATCTGCATGGGGCGAGTCTGCGGGGTGCGTATCTCATCGCCGCGGATCTCACCGGTGCCGATCTGCGGCATGCCGACCTGATCGGCGCCGATCTGCGCGACGCGGACCTCACGGACGCCGATCTGACCGGCGCCTTCTTCCTCACCCAGCCCCAGTTGAACGCCGCCAGGGGAAGCGCCGGGACCCGGCTGCCGGGTGCGCTGCGCCGTCCCGGTCACTGGGCGGGGTGAGCTTGGCGTTCCCCGTGATCTCCGATAAGTTAGGTGAGGCTTACCTAGTGAGGAGGTTGGGGATGGGTGACAGCCACAGCGGCACGGGCGACGGCCGCGGCTGGGCGGCCGGGCCCAAGGCGGCCGAACGGGCCCGGTCCGTGCTCGCCGCCGCGTGGTCCTGCGCGGTGACCGGGGCTGGCGGCCAGGAGGAGTTCACCGGCGCGCACTCCGTGACCGACGACGGCCGGGTGCTGCTGCGGGTACCCGTGGACAGGGGGGACGGCGCCCTTGCCGTCGCCGCGATCTGCGCGCCGCGCGGCGAGCCGTCCGCCGTGCTGGAATTCGCCGATGTCGCACCCGTCCCCGTACGCAACCGCATCCGCGCCCGCCTCTGGCTGGCCGGCTGGTTCACGCCCGAGGAAGAAGAAGGCCGGCTCGCCTTCCGGCCCACCCGGGTGGTGCTGCGCAGGCCCGTCGGCCCCCGGGTGATCGACGCCGCGGAGTTCGCCGCCGCCCGGCCCGACCCGCTGGCCGACGCCGAGGCGCATCTGCTGATCCACCTGGCCGACGCCCATCCCGACGCCGTGGAACGGCTCACCCGCCTCGTCGACCCCGCCTGCCTCCAGGGGGCGGTGCGGGTACGGCCGCTCGCCGTGGACCGGCACGGGCTGACGCTGCGCATCGAACGTCTGCGCACCGACGGCGAGGTACGGCTGCCGTTCCACACGCCCGCCGACGACGTCACGCAGCTCGGCGAGCGCATCCACGCCCTGCTCGCCCAGGCGTCCGCGCCCTCCTGCCCCCGCGCCCTGCAACGGCAGCGCGCCGAGGGCGAACGCTGACGCGGGTCACCGCCGCCGGGGGACGAGCAGCGCCGCGGCCCGCTGGAACGCGTTGAGCAGCGGCCCGTGGTCACCGGCGCGGATCGCCAGGATCACCTGGTAGGGCTGCGCGTCCGAGACCGGGACCGTCCTCAGATCGGGCCGCAGGCCCTTGCGGACGCTGTCCGGTGCCAGCGACACCGCCTGACCGCTCGCGATGACCTCCAGCTTGTCCTCGGCGGACGGGAAGCCCGGCGGATCGTCCGGGGAGAGCCGCCAGGGGACCGGCTCACCCGCGATGTCGTCCAGCGTGACCGACTCCTTGCCCGCCAGCCGGTGGCCGACGGGGACCACCAGCACCGTGGGCTCCTCGTACAGGACGGTCACGTCCAGCTCGGTGTCCGGCTCCCCGGCGTCGGCGGGCAGCCGGGTCACTACCACGTCCGCCCGCTGGTCCAGCAGCACGGCGCGCGGCTCGGGCAGATCCAGGTGCAGGGTGCGGACATCGGCGGCCGGGAAGCCGTGGCGCAGGTCGCGCACCGCCGGGGTGACGACGATGTCCGCCGTGTGCCCGATCGTGATGTGGCTGGGCCGGGCGGCGGCACGGGTGCGGGCCGCGGCCCGGGCGGCCGCGCGCAGCAGCGCCCGGGCGTCCGGCAGGAACGCCTCTCCGGCGACGGTCAGCCGGGCGCCCTGCGGAGTGCGGTTCAGCAGCCGGGCGCCGAGATCCTCCTCCAGCCGGCGGATCTGGCGGCTGAGCGACGGCTGCGCCAGATGCAGGGCGGCGGCCGCCCGGCCGAAGTGCAGATGGTCGGCGACGACCGTGAAGTACCGGACCAGCCGCAGATCGAGATCCGGCGGCTGCGGAGGCGGCGGGTAGTGAGAGTATTCGGCCACCCCCCGACTCTAGCGTCGCGATATATCGGCCTGATCTCGGGTGTCACCTGGTGAGCTGCGGCGATGGACGAGTCCTGTCACACCTGCCTCGTGCCGCGCGGAACTGCTCTTGGACACCACGGGAGTTGGGACCGGACGGCGCTCATGGCAGCCGTCCTTCCCCTCCACCGCTCCTCCCGAGGCGAGACCGGGGACCGCCTCGGCCGGCGGCCCACCCGGTGCCCGGGCTCCTCGACAGCCTGGCCGAGAAGCACGGCTTCACCGTCCGAGCGGCGCCCGCCGGTCCCTCACCACTCCCCGTCCGCCACCGGCTTTCCCGGCGCGTCCTTCAGCGGCACGACCTGGCCGGGGGCAGGTGGCTGCCAGGGCTGGTGATCGTCGCCGAGCCACTCGCCGACCGGCTTCACGGCGGACAGAGAGTCGCCGGGGTCGAGATCGACGGCCTCCTCGTCGTAGTAGTCGAACCACGGCAGCCCCGCCCGGTTGTACGCGGCCCGGTCGACCGGGGACGGCGGTGGCGCCTCGCCCGTGATGCGCCGCCACTCCGGAGGCGTCACCAGATGCACGAAGACCCGGCCGCCCGGCTCCTCGGACCAGTCGCCCAGCGGCCGGTCGTCGGCGTAGACCTCCTGCCGCATCGAACCGCCGACACCGAGCCCCATCGCGGGCGCCGGCCTCGGCCCACCACCGGGGCGGGCGCTGCCCACGGAGACGGGCATCCCGCCCGGCGCTGGCGGCGCGCCCGGCGCGGGTGGCGCGGCCAGCGGCATCATGGGCGCGCCGCCGTACACGGGGCCCGCCGACTTCCGCATGACCGTCCGCTCCCGCCGCTGCTCCTCGCGCCACTTCGCCAGCGCGCGGTCGCCCAGCCGGAACGACTGGAGCTGTACGCCGCCCCACACCTCCTCGCCGGTGACCTGGCCCTCGACCGTCGCCCCGAGCCCGAGCGGCACGGCCACGAACTGCCGCACCGTGCCCTTGCCCGAGTTGATGCCGTCCAGCCAGGGCTGACGCGGCAGCACCACATAGTTCTGCGGCCCGCGCGCCAGCCGGTCGCGCCACGGCTCGCCCGACACCGCGCACACCTTGCCCACCCCGACCTGGAGGGCGGCCGGTTCCGTGGCGCCGAAACTCAGCCACATCGCCTCGCGCAGATACACCGGCAGCATCACACCGCCGCGCGCCCGCCACTGCTCCGGCACGGTGTCCGGATAGTCCGCCACACTGCGCACCGGGAACTCACCGAGCCCTGGCGGCAGCGGATGCGTGCCCGTCTCCGGCAGCCGCAGGGTGCGGATGAACCGCACCGTCACCCCGCCCGGCAGCAACAGCCTGTTCCCGTCGATCCGCACCTGCGAACCGCTCATACGCCTGCCCCCCCTCCGCTTCCGCACAGGCCATGGGCGTACGACGCACCCCCGTAGCCGCTGATCAGCCCACCCTCACAGAGAACGCGCGCCCGCCGCCACCCGGTTCCCGCGGGGGCGCACGGCGGCCCGGCCGCGCGCCCGCTACCGACGCCGCCTGCGCCGTCGCAGGGCCCGCCACCGGTCCCGCAGCCCGGTCAGCCGCGGCATGCGCTCGCCCTGTTCGGCGGCGACCCGGTCCAGTTCCTCGAACAACCGCCGCGAACGGTGCTCGGTGTCGAGCTCGTCCACGATCCGGTTCACCTCGGTCAGCACCGCGCCGCGCAACTGCCACTGCCGGCTGTCCTGGCGGACGTCGTCGAGCAGGGCCGACGCCAGTTTGTCCCGGGTGGCCGCGGCCTGCCGCAGCTCTTCCGCCAGCCGGGACTCGGCCGACGCGGCGCTCTGGCTGACATCGGTGGTCACCAGCACCGCGAAGCTGACCACGGCGTCGGCGATCTCCGACAGCAACTGCTCGACCAGCGCGCCCGTGACCGGTGCGAACAGCGGCTCGGGGTCACGCTCCTTGGCGAGGTCGGTGGTGCTGCGGGCGAGCACCCGCAGCACCACCGCGCAGATCTCCAGGGTGTCGAGACCGGTGCGCAGCACGATCCGGTGCAGCAGGCCCTCCCGCACCCTCGGATTGAGCCGCAGGCTGTCCTCGGCCTGCCGTAGTGCCCCGTCCACCTCGACGATGTCGTGGTCGAGCCGGCGCGCCTCGTAAAGCCGCTCGGTGGCCCGCTGGGGCAGGGGTGTCCCGGTCGGCTCCTCGGGTGTGCGGCCCGCGGCCTCCTCGCCCATCCGCAGCATCAGCCGCCGCACCCGGACCGCCAGCCCCTCGATCGACTCCCCGGCCTCGCCCACCCACACCGGGGGCGGGAACACCAGATTGCAGCCGAGCCCCACGGCCGCGCCGATCAGTGTCTCCACCACCCGCGCCCACGCGGTGTTCCCGACCGTGGTCACCCCGAGCACCAGCATCGCGCTGATCGCCACCTCGGGCACGAACTCGTCCACCCGCACCAGATGACCCACGGCCAGCGAGGCCAGGATCACCAGGGCGAGGCTCCACCAGGTCAGCCCCACCAGCAGACTGAACGCGATGGCCACCAGCACCCCCGCGACCACCGAGTTCACCCGGCGCACGCCGGTGGTGAGGGTGGCGTAGAGCGTCACCTGGACGACCAGCAACGCGGTCAGTGGAGCCGTCAGCGGCGCGGACTCGGGACTCAGACGCAGGGCGATGACATAGGCGATCGTCGCCGCGACCGTGGACCGCACCGCCTGCACGACGACTGGTTCCCGGTGGCGTCCGAGCAGCCGGAGCAGGGCAGCGGGGGCAGGGGCAGGGCGTACGGGGTGCTGGGGTTGTCGGTCTCGCATCCTCTTCTGTGTTCCCGGTCGTCGGCGGTTCGAACAGGGACGCGATCGGGACCGGGGACGCGATCGGGGCCGGGGCTGCGAGAAGAAATGGGACCGGGAGAGGGAGCGGACGGCTCAGACGTACAGCTTGTCCAGGAAGGCGAACAGGTTCCCGGTGGCCCGGGCGATCTGCTCCTCGACCGTGAGACTCTCCTCGATCCGGATGCCCGACTGGGGGATCTTCCGTCCCCGTACATACAGGGAACAGGCCAGGTCGGTGCACATGTACACCCCGACGGAGTTGCCCTCGCGCCCCGCCGTGCCCGCCTTGCGCGCGGTCATCAGGGAGACGCCGCCGCCCGCATGGGTCGTCAGGCACAGGGAGCACAGGCTGCGGTGCAGGAAGCCGCGATGCGAGGGCTGGTGGCGCAGGGCGACACCCACGGCCCTGCCCTCCCGCTCGGCCACCAGATAGCTGCGGTCCGGCGCTCCCGGATCCCGCCAGCCCAGGAAGTCCAGATGGGCCCAGGGGCGCTGGTCGAGGTCGCGGGGCATGGGAAGGCGCTTGGTCTCTCCTTTCGAGCAGTTGACGAAGGAGTTACGGATGTCCTGCTCGGTGAGCGGTCGCATGGGGAGGCTCCTGGCCGTGAATCGAGGTGGTCGGGTACGACTGGAAACGAAAACCTAGGACTCCTAGGCAGTTGCCTACATTAATCAGTCCCGTCGGCGGAGCAAACCGAATTTGCCGCCCCGGACCCGGCGGCAGAGACTGAGATGGCCGATGCGGAACCCCTCCGAAGCGCGGCCCGCGGGCCGGGACCGGTGCAAGGGAGCAGGTGGAGCCCATGATCTCCGAGCTGGTGTCGGTGCCCGCCGACCATGTGACGCTCAGCGGGGACCTCGCCGTACCGCCGGAAACACGGGCGACGGTGGTCTGCGCGCACGGCGTCGACAGCACCCGGCGCGACCCGGGCAGCCGGTCCGTGGCCGCCGAGCTGAACACGGCCGGATACGCCACGCTGTCCATGGACCTGCTCAGCGAACGCGAGGAACGGGCGGTGCGGCAGGCGACCGAGGACCAGGGCTCCGACATACGCCTGCTGGGCCGGCGGGCGGTCGCCGGGGTCGACTGGCTGAAAATCCAGCCCGGTATCCGGTCCCGGCCGGTGATCCTCTTCGGCACCGGCGCCGCGGCGGCCGGGGTGCTGGAGGCCGCCGCCGAACTTCCCGACCTGGTGCTGACCGTGGTCGCCTGGGGCGGCAGGCCCGATCGTGCGGGCGACGCGCTACGGCGGCTGAGGGTGCCGGTCCTGCTGGTGACCGGCGACCGGGACCCGGACCTCCTCCGGCTGATGCAGCAGGCGGGGCGGCAGCTGGCGGTGCCGAACGCGGTGCGCGCGGTGCCGGGTCCGGCCGCCCTCCTCGACGATCCGGGAGCGCGGGAGCAGGCCGTGGATCTGACCAGGGAGTGGTGCGACGAGCGGCTGCGCCACCTCGGCGGGACGGCGGCCGAGAGCTAGGGCCTGTCGTAGAGGACGCGCACGGGGTGTGGCCGGAACTGCGCGCACAGTTGCGTACCCTGTACCACACCGGAAGCGCGGACACGGCCGGACGTGCCGCCGCGCGGGCCCGGCAGGGGAGAGGCGGACGCGCGATGGAGAAGTCCTGGGCACGGGCCCGGCACGCACTGGCCGAGGCGGGTATTCCGCCCGAACGGCTCGCGGGTGTCGGCGCGTTGGGCGGAGGCACGTACAACACGGTGGAGGAGCTGCGGCTCACCGACGGCACCCGCCTCGTCCTCAAGACCGCACCGAACACACCCGGCCTGCGCTATGAGGCGCAACTTCTGCGTTCGGAGGCCGAGTTCTGCCGGGCGGCGGCGGAGGCGGGCGTCGCGGCCCCGCGGATCGTGGCCGCCGCGGAGCCGGGCGGCGGGTCCGGCACACGGCATCTGCTGATGACCGCCTGCCCCGGCCGGCCGTGGGACGACTCGCTGACGGCGTCCGAACGGGACGGTCTGCGCGCGGAGTTGGGCCGACAGGTGGCCAGACTGCACCGGCTGACCGGCCCCGGGCACGGCTACCCCTCCGGAGCCCTGGGCCCGCTCGCGCCCACCTGGCGGGCGGCGTTCACCACCATGTTCGAGGCACTCCTGGTGGACGCCGAGCACTACGGAGCGTGGCTGCCCCTCCCCGTCGACGCGGTGGCCCGCACGGCCCGGTCGGCCTACGGGGCGCTCGACGAGGTCACCGTTCCCCGCCCGGTCCACTTCGACCTGTGGCAGGGCAATGTCCTGATCGACCGCGGGGACGACGGCGAACCGCCCCGCATCGGCGGACTGATCGACGGCGAGCGCATGTTCTGGGGCGACCCGCTCGCCGACTTCGTCTCGCTCGCCGTGCTGGACGACATCCGCAAGGACGAGGCGCTCCTCGAGGGCTACCGGGAGGCGGGCGGTCACGCGGACTTCGGCACCGCGGCCTGTCTGCGGCTGGCCCTCTACCGGGCATACCTCTACCTGATCATGCTCATCGAGACGGTGCCGCGGGCGGTGGGGGAGGACGCCGAGCGCTGGGTGCGGGAGCGGGTCGCCCCCGAACTCCTGAGCGCCCTCGACGAGCTGACGGACCTGGCCCCGCGCCCCTGACGGAGGCGTACGGTGCACCCTTGGTCCATACTTAGCTCATAGCATGAACTAAGGGTTGGATTAATCTCGCATCGAGCCCGTCCACCGGGGTATGTTGCAGGTCGGACAGGGTTTGGAGGAGCCAGATGGCGGGGCGGAACGGGCGCACGGTACGCGACCTCAGGCGGGCCAACCGCACGGCCGTGCTGCAACGGCTGTACTTCGACGGACCTCTCAGCCGCTTCGAGCTCGGCCCGGCCACCGGCCTGAGCTCCGGCTCGGTCAGCAATGTCGTGGCGGATCTGATGGCCGACGGCCTGGTGGAGGAGGCGGGCAGCGTCGACTCCGACGGAGGGCGCCCCCGCACCCTGCTGCGCGTCGCCCCGCACAGCGGATACATGATCGGTGTGGATGTCGGCGAGACCCGTGTCCGCGTCGAGCTCTTCGATCTGACGCTCACCGAACTGGCCCGTGCCGAGCGCACGTTGGAGCACCACCGGTACGACGTCTACGTCATCACCGGCCATATCGGCGACGGCATCGCCGAGGTGCTGGCCGCCGCCGGGATCGCCCCCGACCAACTGCTGGGCGTCGGCGTGGGTGTTCCCGGCATCGTCGAGCACACCGAGGACCGCGGCGCCGTGGTGCACGGCCAGACCATCGGTTGGGACGCCGTACCCCTGGAGTCCCTGCTCCGCGAGGGCACCCGGCTCCCGGACACGGCCCCGTACTTCATCGACAACGGCGCCAAGACCCTCGGCCAGGCCGAGATGTGGTTCGGCGCCGGGCGCGGCGCGAGCAACGCGGTCGTGGTCCTGTTCGGCTCCGGTGTCGGCGCCTGCCTCGTCACCCCTGAGGTGGAGAACGGCCGTGCCGTGGAGTGGGGCCATCTGACGGTACGGGTCAGGGGGCGCCGGTGCCGCTGCGGGGCCCTCGGCTGTCTGGAGGCGTACGCCGGGGCGGAGTCGCTGCTGGCGCGGTGGCGGGAGGAGGGCGGGCGCCCGCCGGAGGGCGCGGACGAGGAGACCGCGCTGACCGCGATGCTCGCCGCGGCCTTCCCGCCCGAGGGCACCGAGCCCGACCCCCAGGCGACGGCGGTCCTGGACGAGACCGCCGAGTACCTGGGCGCCGGACTCTCCGACCTGATCAACCTCTTCCAGCCGGAGCGCATCCTCATCGGCGGCTGGGCCGGACTCCAGCTCGGCGCGCGCTTCCTGCCCGCCGTACGCCGGCACGCCACGGCGTACGCGCTGCGCCACCCCGCCGAGCAGGTCACCGTCGATCTGGGCCGCCTCGGCCCCGACGCGGTGACCGTCGGAGCGTCGATCCTTCCGCTGGCGGACTTTTTCGCCCGTGGCGGGCGGCGCCCGGAGCCTACCCCGGAGACTCCGGCCCCGGCCTGGCGCACGGCCCTGCGGGAACGTGAGCCCCACTAGGTGCTCCGCTGGAGGTGCCGGTTCCTGGGCCGTCGATCGTCTGCGGGCGCGTCGTGGCTGGTTGCGCAGTTCCCCGCGCCCCTTTGGGGCGCTTGGGCTAACCGGCGAAGGCGTTGACGCCCGTCAGTTCTGCGGACAGGGCCCACAGCCGGGCTGCCTGCTCGGGAGCGATCGCGTAGTCCTTCACGCCGACGCGGTCCTGGCCGGGGGGAGCGGGCTCGGCGATGTCGCAGTCCTCCAGATACACCCCGCCCAGGCCGTCCAGTTGGGGCGAGGTGGCCGCCCACACCTGGGTGGCCGCGCCCTGCTCGGGCGTCTTGAAGCCCTCCGGGTTCAGCGGGTTGCCGTTCTCGTCGATCCAGCCGCGCTCGATCATCTCCTCCTTGGGCAGATGCCGCTGGAGAGGCGTGAGGATGGCGCCGGGGTGCAGTGCGAAGGCCCGTACGCCCCGGTCGCGGGCGAGCCGGTCGAGGTGCACGGCGAACAGGACATTGGCGGTCTTGGCCTGGCCGTACGCCTGCCACTTGTCGTAGCCCTCGCGCCAGTGGACGTCGTCCCAGTGCATCCCGGAGAAGTGATGGCCGCGGGAGGAGACGGACACGATCCGCGCGCCGCCCGGCTCGATCGCGGGCCACAGCCGGTTGACGAGGGCGAAGTGCCCCAGGTGGTTGGTGGCGAACTGCGCCTCCCAGCCCGGCCCGACCCGGGTCTGAGGGCAGGCCATGATCCCGGCGCTGTCGATCATGATGTCGATGGTGCGACCGGAGGCCAGGAAACGCTCCGCGAAGCCGCGCACGCTCTCCAGGTCCCCGAGGTCGAGCTGGTCCACCTCGACGCGGTCGAGCCCCGCGAGCGCCTCCTGGGCGGTGGAGACCCGCCGGGCCGGTACGACGACATGGGCGCCCGCTTTGACCAGCGCCCGGGTGGTCTCCAGCCCGAGGCCGGAGTAACCACCGGTGACGACGGCGAGTTTCCCGGTGAGATCGATGCCGTCCAGGACGTCGTCCGCGGTGCTCGTGGCACCGAACCCCGAGCCGATCTTGTGCTGTGCTGTGGTCATGTACGGCACGCTACGAATTGGAGCGCGCTCGAAGTCAAGGGGTGCAGGCGGGCGTATGCGGTGGTTTTCAGCCCCGTTCGAGTACACCCGTCAGGTCACGCGCCACCCACACCGCTCACGCGCCGCTCACCGTGCCTGCGGCTCGTCCACTCCAGCAGCTCCGTCTCGGACCAGGCCGTCACCACCCGCTCGACGGGCACCCCGCACTCCTCGGCCCGGGCACACCCGTAGCCCTGCCAGTCCAACTGCCCGGGCGCATGTGCGTCCGTGTCGATGGCGAACAGCACCCCCGCCGCCACCGCCTCCCGCAGCAGTCTCCGAGGCGGATCGAGCCGCTCCGGTCGGCTGTTGATCTCCAGGGCCGTACCGGTCTCGGCGCACGCCTCGAACACCTCACCCGCGTCGAACACGGACTCGGGCCGCCCCCGCCCGGTGATGAGCCGCCCGGTGCAGTGCCCGAGCACATCGGAGTGCGGATCGCGTACGGCGGTCACCATCCGGCGCGTCATGGCGCGGGCGTCCATGCGCAGCTTGGAGTGGACGGAGACCACCACCAGGTCGAGCTGTTCGAGCAACTCGGGTTCCTGGTCCAGGGAACCGTCCTCGAGGATGTCGCACTCGATGCCGGTGAGCAGCCGGAACGGTGCCCAGCGGGTGTTCAGCTCGGCGACGACCGCCACCTGCTCGCGCAGCCGCTCGGCGGACAGCCCCCGGGCGACGGTGAGCCGGGGGGAGTGGTCGGTGAGGACGGCCCAGGCGTGCCCCAGCCGGGCCGCCGTCCGGCCCATCTCCTCGATGGAGCTGCCGCCGTCGGACCAGTCGGAGTGGAGATGGCAGTCGCCGCGCAGCAGCGCCCGCAGCCGTTCACCCCCGGTGGGCGGCGGCACGGCGGTCTCCTCGTCCTCCAGCGAGCGCAGATAGCCGGGCACCTGTCCGGCCAGGGCCTCCTGCACCACCTGGGCCGTCTTGGGGCCGACGCCTTTCAGCGACTCCAGTGTCCCGGCGGCCGCGCGCCGGGCCACCTCGTCCGGGGGCAGGGCGGCGACCACCTGCGCCGCGGTGCGGAAGGCGCGGACGCGGTACGCCGGCGCCAGGGACCGCTCCAGCAGGAAGGCGATCCGGTCCAGCGCCGCGACGGGATCCATGGCCACCTCACCAGGGTGCCCCATTTATTTACATATGACAGGAGTAGGTCCATTTCCGTGTGATCCGGCTTACGCTCGATTGCATGACGGAAATCGCGAGCCCTCACATCACACACCCGCGGATCCTGGTGCTCGGGGTGCAGCCGGGCAAGCCGGGCACGCGGCCGTTCCGGATCGTCGAGGTCGACGGAGAGGTGGTCGGCCGGGCGAGGACGGTGACCGATGTCCTGGAGGCCGCGGCGGCGTACGGTGTCACGGTGCACGATCTGGACGACCCGGACTGGGTCTGCTGGGTGGGCGGCGGCCGCTACACCTGGGGCACGCACTGGGGCGGCACCGTCTGAGCGTGTTCGCCACAGCCAAGAGATGCCGGACACGGCGGCGGGCGGACATGCCGGTCCATGAGGACATGCCGGTCCGTCGACAACACCCTCACTTCCCTCGCGTCTCCCGTGCGTGCACCGCCCGCCCCAGCCGACGGCCCAGCAGGAGATGGCCCACCAGGGCGCCCGCGGTGTTGAGGATGACGTCGTCGATGTCGAAGGCACGGCCCGTGATCAGCGCGCCCTGCGCGAACTCCACCAGGAGCATGACGAGCGCGGTCAGTCCGAGCACCTTGAGCAGGCTGCGCGCCCCCGGGGCCACCACCGGGACCAGCACCCCGAACGGCACGCCGAGCAGGAGGTTCCCGCCGATCTGCTGCACGGCGTCACGCAGCGCGGGCTGGTCCAGATACGCCTTGAGGGTGGTGCCGGGGTGCAGATTGCTGTGCGCCATCGACACCGATGCCGGGGACGGGCGCAGGGTGAGACGGGCGAGGACGACGGCGAACGCCACCATGAGCAGGAAGGCGCACAGGGTCGCGAGGAGCCGTAGGGGGAGGGGGAGAGGACGGCGTTTTCCGGTGGACGTGGCGGCGGGTTCGCCCTTGCGAGGGGGTGCCGTCGTCGTGCCGGGGCTGGGGCTGTCGGTCTTCGCGGGACGGGTACGGAACGCCGTCAGCGTGCGGGGTAATGCCCGGGCCATGCGGTCCTCCATCTTTTCGGTCGTCACATTCCTCATGCGCCGGGACGGTTGCCCACGGACCCGTACGACACGGACACCTCCTTGAACCCGAGCGAGTGCAGCAGCCCCTCCAGCATGTCCGTGGTGTTGGACTCGGCCCGGGTGGCCAGCCCGCTGTCCTCGGCGGCGGTGGCGATGTGCTTGACCGCGAGCCGCTGCACCGCCTGTTCGCTGTTGGGGTTGTCCGAGAAGAGGTCGCCCAGCCGGTCCAGCAGACCGCGCTGTTTGGAGACGGCGTAGGAGTGGTCGGCGTCGAGCGCGGGCCTGCCCAGTCGGGCGTGCGGGAGCCGGAGCGTGGCGGTGGTGCGGTCGGCGTTCACCTTGACGTCGTTCTCCCCGATCCCGCCGAGGTCGACATAGGCGTCCACGGTGCCGGCGCCGACGTACAGGGTGCGGGAGCCGCGGATCGCGTCGGGCAGGTACTTCGCGTTCTTCTCCAGGTCCACGACGACCTGGAAGTTGCCGGAGGCCGCGTCGTAACGGCTCATGTCCTGGATCGACTTGAGCAGAGCGGGACCCGAACGGTCGTGGGTCTGCGTGCCGAAGAGGTCCCGGAGACCGGGGAGCACGGCCAGCCGGACACCGGCGAACAGCACGGCGAGCACCACGACGACGGCGGTGAGCACCTTCGCCCAGCCGGGCAGCCGACGGGGGAACCGGCCGGACGGCGATGGCGGGGACAGGCCACTGAGTGAACTCGTCATACGACGGCCCTCCTTTCCTGTCCTCCCGGGTGCCCGCCAATTCCCCCGACAGACCTGGCGGTTGGCCGATCGGGAGCTCAGGCGGGAGCGCAGGGGCGCATGAGGGCGTGTACAGCGGATCACGTCGGAGGATGCCGTCGGGCACCGCTGTCAGTCAGGCACCGTCATAACGTCCCCGAGCCCGAGGCGGCCTCCGGCTGCCCCAGCGCCGCTTCCAGGGTGGGGCGCGGCGGCAGCAGCTTGGACAGGCCGGTCACCCGAAGGACGCGCAGGGTCAGCGGATGGGTGCACACGAGATGCAGCCGCCCGTCCCGCTCCAGCACCCGCTGCCGGGCCCGGTAGAGCAGGCGCAGCCCGGAGCAGTCGAAGAACTCGACCTGGCGCAGATCGATGACGACCCGGGCGCCCGGCCGGGACGTCACCCGGTCCAGATGCGGGGTCACCTCGGCCGCCGCGGCGATGTCGATCTCACCGCGCAACTCCAGCACCGTGTGGCCCCGGTCGTGGTGGACCCGCAGATGCCTGGTGAACGGCGCGGGTTCCTGCTGCACGACGACATCGCCTCCACCCTGCCCTTGAGCGGCGGGATCGCGGATCACCGGGGGTCGGGGTGACGTCGTGCGGCGAGCGTTGCCCTGCTGTCCGGCCCCGAGTGAGCGCAAAACCGTTCCCCGCCCTGCAAGTTACCCTCGATGGAGTGAATTTGAGCATGTTCGATTGACATATGTCTTGGACTTCGGCCGGGCAAATACTGTGGCGTACACGACAGCGAATTGACAGCCCCTCAGGTTTGAACCGCCGGCCTGTCAGGGAAGTGCGGCCGGATGTTGCCGACGGTACGGCATCCCGGGCCACCCGCGCCCCTCACCGGCTCCGGTGCAACGCCACCAGCAACTGCCACACCTGGTCCGCCATCTCCGCGGGCCCCGCTTCCAGCAGCCCGTGCAGCCAGTCCCCGAGCACTCCCGCGAAGGTGGCCGCGACGGCCGAGGCGACCAGAGCGGCGTCCGGGGCGCCGGCGAGGGCGCGCTCGCGCAGGCTGTAGGCGCGCAGGTCCCGGTGCAGCACCCGGCCCAGCGGGCCGCCCCCGCCGGGCGTGAGCAGAGCCCGGTAGAGGGCGGTGTGCGGGGCCAGTGAGGCGAAGAACTCCGCGAGTGCGGGCGGTGCGTGCACCGGGTCGGGCCGCCCGCGCCAGGCGTGCAGCGCCTCTACCGCCTCGCGTACGACGTCCGCGCAGGCGTCGACGGCCAAGGCCTCCAGATCGGTGTAGTGGACGTAGAAGGTGGCCCTGCCGATCCCCGCCCGGCGCACCAGCGTGGCCACCCCGACCTCCTCCAGTGGGCGTTCGGCGCACTCGGCGAGCAGGGCCTCGCGCAGCCGGGCCCGGGTGCGGGCGCTGCGCGGGTCCTGCGGCGCCGGCCGGGTCATCGGGCGAGGAGGACGGCGGCCAGGGCGAGGGCGCCGGGCAGCGCCTGGGCGACCAGGATGCGGCGGTTCGCGGTGGCCGCGCCGTAGAGCCCGGCGACGATCACGCAGCACAGGAAGAACACCTGGACGCGGAAGCCGGTCGGGTCGGCGGCGATCAGGCCCCAGATCAGACCCGCCGCGAGGAAACCGTTGTAGAGGCCCTGGTTGGCGGCCAGCGGCACGGTGGCGCGGGCCATCTCCGGGCTGAGGCCGTGCAGGGACCTCCCCGGCTTCTTCTCCCACAGGAACATCTCCAGCACCAGGATGTACGCGTGCAGCGCGGCGACCAGCCCGACGAGCACGTTCGCGACCGTCTCCATGAACGGCGACCCCCTCTTCCCTCGTGACACCTTCTCAGGCGCCCTCAACGATTCGGTGCCCTCGATCATCCGGCGCCTTCGATCATGGCTTCCGGATGTCCTGGACAGGTGTCCACTATAACTGGACACCTGTCCAGCATGTTGCGCGGGCCCTTCGCGTGCGCCCCTCGCGCGCCCCTGAAGGTACGTTTCGTCTGACCGTGTTCGGCCGTCGTGATGGGGCAAGTGCCCCGGCACATGGAAGTATTTGAGGATTTGCAGGTGCCTGACGGACCGTGACGGAACCCTCACTTCCGTCACCCCCTGCGGTTGATCCTTTTGCCTCAAGACCCGATAAGCTCCCCTCCGGTACCGCAAGTTGATGTGCCCCCCAGAGGGGCCCGCTCGCGGTGTGCACCCATGAGTGCGGAAACCCGGAACACTCACTGTTCGATCGTGTTGCTTTCGAAGGATGCAGATGGAACTCGCCACTCCGCCGCCGGCGGCGCGGGCCCCTGTCGCCTGGTACAGCTGGTGGCTGATGCCATTGGCCTTAGGGGGCGGAACGGTTGCCGCCACTTTCATGAGCTCCGAGCACATAGCCGCCGGCGTCGCCGGGGCGGCCGCGACGGCGGCCTCCTCCGTGTGCGTACGGCTGCTGGTCCGCTCGCAGAAACAGCTGCGTGGCGCCGAGGAGGGCTTCCGCTCCTCGCAGGCCGAGCACTCCCAGCAATGGCAGAACCATGTCGGCGGCCTGGAGCGGAAGTTCGCCGCCGAACGGTCCGCCCATGAGACCCAGCTCGCCGATCAGGCCCGTGCCTACGAGACCCAGCTCGCCGAGCGGGTCAAGGAGTACGAGGCCCGGCTCGCCGAGCTGAGCACCGTCTCCGACACCCAGCAGACGGAGCGTACGGCCTCGTACGAGACCAAGATCACCGAGCTGGCGCAGGCTGCCCAGCAGCAGCTTGCTGTGCAGCGGGCCGCGGTCACCCGGCTGGCCAACGAGCAGCTTCCGGCTGCCCTCGAACGGCTGCGGGACGGCGACTCCATCGACGACGTGCTGCCGCTGATGGAGCGCGGCGAGGGCGTCGGCGCGGACCTGCACGCCGAGCTGCGCCGGCTGCTGCGCACCGCCCTGATGGGCATCGAGGAGGAGATCGACCGCTCGACCTCCGCCGAGCAGGCCGTGATCAGCATCGGCAACCGTATCCATGTGCTGACCAGCAAGCTGCGTGGCCGGCTGCATGAGATGCAGGGCGAGCACGGACGGCTGCCCGCTGTCGCGCGCGGTCTGATGGAGCTGGACCAGGAGCTCGGCCCCGCCGACTCGCTGGCCGCGAGCATCGGTGTGCTCGGTGGTTCCGACCGGCCCGGCCGCCAGTGGCAGGAGCCGCAGCGGCTGCTCAGTGTGGTCCGCGGCGGCATCGGCCGGATCAAGGACTTCCACCGTGTCGAGGTGCGGCATCTGCCCGAACTCGGTGTCGACGGCGGTCTCGTGGACCACCTCACGCTGATCTTCGCGCATCTCCTTGACAACGCTGCCCGATACTCGCCGCCCACCGAGCCGGTCGTCGTGTCCGGCAAGGAGGTCCCGAACGGCATCGGCATCGAGATCCAGGACTCCGGCAAGGGTCTGAGCGAGGAGAAGAAGCGCGAGGCGGAGCAGTCCCTGGCGGGCGGCGCCGCGGGCGCCGGTCTCGGCGGTATCTCCGAGGACGCCAGCATCGGCCTGCGGGTCGTGGGCATGCTCGCCCGCCGCTACGGCATCCGCGTCACCTTCGCGGACTCCCCGTGGCTGGGCACCTCCGTGGTCGTCGTCGTACCGCACAAGTACTTCAGCCCGCTGACCACGACGGCCACCCCGTCCGCCGCACCGGTGGAACCGGCCGAGCCGGTCGACGACCCGTTCGCCGACCTTCCGGTGTTCACCGGGGTCCGTGAGTCGGTGACCATGGCGCCGCCCGCCGCTCCGGCCGACGCCGTGGACACCACGCCGGGCGGGCTGCCCCGGCGGCGCAGCAGGCGGGGGTCCGAACCGGAGCGTCCCGCCGGACGCCCCGTACGCGGCGAGGAGACGACGGTCTCCGCCATTCCGCCGGACGCGTCCTTCGCCGGTCTGGCCGCATTCGCCACGGCCGGACGCGAGTTCACCGAGGCGGACCCGCCGGCGGACGACCACGAGCCGTCCGCCGGACGCCAGTCCACCGAGCCCCGCACGGAAGAGAGCGACTAGTTCACATGACTCAACAGGGAACCGACGTGAGCTGGGCGCTCCGTGATCTGGTGGAGAGCATCCCGGAGATCCGTTTCGCCCTCGTGGCCTCCAGCGACGGCAAGGCCATCACCGCCTTCGGCGCCGAGGACCCCGACGATGTGGACCGCTTCGCGGCCGTGGTGGCCGGGCTCCAGGCCCTGGCCCAGCCGGTCGCCGAGCAGTTCCCCAAGTATGCGGGGCAGTTGCGGCTTGCGATGATCGAGGTCGACGGCGGTCACCTCTTCGTCGTACGGGCGGGGGTCGAGACGTATCTGGGTGTCCTCGCCCGCGAGGGTCTCGACCAGGGCCTGCTGGGTCATCAGATGAGGGACCTGGCCCGCAGAATGGGCGAGCTGTTGGGTACCACCCCCCGCCTGGAGGAGCACTCTGGATGAGTGCTTCCCGCCGGCCCCACGATCCGTCCGGTCTCGAGCGCTACTACGTCCTCACCGGAGGACGTAGCGGGCCGGGCGGCTCGGCCTCGAGTCTCGACGTGGCAACTCTGATCGTCTCCCGTAACGCCCCGGTCCCCGGGATGCAGCACGAGCACGAGGAGATCCTCCGGCGCTGCCGCGATCCGCTGGCGGTGGCCGAGCTGGGCGCCCATCTCGGGCTGCCCTTCAACATTCTCGCGGTGCTGCTGGCGGATCTGCTGGAGGCAGGCCGTGTCGAAGCCCGTGACCCCATCCCGGCGCACGACGCCGGGCGCGGGCCCGACCTCGCGCTCCTTGAGGAGGTACTCAGTGGACTTCAACGGCTTTGACCAATCCGGCAGGCCGGGCGCCGGAAGCACCCGCTCGGTGAAGGTGATGATCGCCGGCGGCTTCGGTACCGGGAAGACCACCATGGTCCGCTCGGTCAGCGACATCAAGCCGCTCACCACCGAGGAGACCCTCACCCAGGCCAGCGCCGACGTCGATCATCTGATCGGTGTCGCCGACAAGACGGAGACCACCGTCAGCCTGGACTTCGGTAAGATCGCCATCAGTGACGACCTGATCCTCTATCTGTTCGGCACGCCCGGCCAGGAGCGGTTCTGGTTTCTGTGGAACGGCTTGTTCAAGGGCGCGCTGGGGGCGATCGTGCTGGTCGACACACGGCGGCTGGCCTCCAGCTTCCGTGCGATAGAGGAGATGGAGCGGCTGGATGTGCCGTTCGTCATCGCCCTCAACAAGTTCCCCGACTCCAGGGAACACCCGGTCGACGAGATCCGGGACGCCCTGGACATCTCCCCCCACACACCGGTCGTGGAGTGCGACGCCCGCGACCGGAATTCCAGCCGTGATGTGCTGATCGCACTGATCCGGCATCTGAAGGAACGCTCCACCGTCGCACCCGTCGCTCTGGAGACCCGATGAACGCCCAGCCCTTAAACGATCCCGGCTCCGGGGGCTCGGGCGGCTGCCCGTTCGCCCATGGGGAGGGCCCGCGCAGGCTGTTCGGGCCCGAGGTGGCGACCGACCCCGTCGGGATGTACGAGCTGCTGCGCGGGGAGCACGGACCGGTGGCCCCGGTCCTGCTGGAGGGCGACATACCGGCCTGGCTGGTGCTCGGCTACCGGGAGAACCGGCGAGTGCTGGACAATCCGCGGCAGTTCACCCGGGACGCGCGGATCTGGCGGGACTGGCGTGAGGGGCACATCGAGGAGACGTCGCCCCTCATTCCCATGCTCGGCTGGCGGCCGGACTGTGTCTCGCAGGACGGCGAGCCGCACCGCAGGCTGCGCGGCGCGGTCACCGACAACCTGCTGGCCGCCGCGGGCCGGGGCATCCGCCGGCATGCCACGCACTTCGCGAACAAGCAGATCGACGCGTTCGCGGAGACCGGGCAGGCCGATCTGGTGATGGATTACGCCGAGTATCTGCCGATGCTCGTCATCACCAGGGTCCTCGGTCTCGCCGAGGCCGAGGGGCGGGAGCTGGCGGAGTCCAGCGCCCAGGTCCTCAAGGGCGGTGAGGACGCCGTGCTGCACGACAAGCGCATCATGGAGATCCTCGCGCGGCTCGCCGAGCGCAAGCGCGCCGAGCCCGGTGCCGACTTCACCAGCGGCATCATCAAGCACGGTGCGGGACTGGACGAGGACGAGATCGTCAGCCATCTGCGTCTGGTGCTGATCACCGGGCACACCACCACCAGCAACCTGCTGGCACGGGTGCTCCAGTTGGTCCTCACCGACGCGTCCCGGCTGTCCGGCCTGATCAGCGGCGAGCTCGACATCACCGGAGTCATCGAACAGGTGATGTGGGACTCGCCGCCGCTGGCCGTGCTGCCGGGCCGGTTCGCCACCTCGGACCTGGAGCTCGGCGGCCACCACGTCAAGGAGGGCGACCTGCTCGTCCTCGGCCTCAACCCGGGCAACCGCGACCCCGAGGTGCGGCCCGACACGGGTGTGTCCGTGCAGGGCAACCAGTCGCATCTGGCGTTCAGTTCGGGGCCGCACGAATGCCCCGGCCAGAACCTCGGGCTGGGCATCATCGAGGTCGCCGTCGACGTGCTGCTGCACCGGTTGCCCGGGCTCAGGCTCGCGGTGCCGCCGGAGGAGCTCACCTCCACGGCGTCCACCTGGGAGTCCCGGCTGGACCGATTGCCCGTGGAGTTCCCCGTCTGATCCGATCGCGAGCCGTGTCCCGTGCCCTCGGGGACCGGCTCGTACAACCCGCTTGTGCCACAAGGCCGCTGTCCGCCGCATTCGGACAGCGGCCTTGTTCCACAAGGAGGTTCAGGAGGGTCAGACGGCCAGCAGGTCGTCCACCGAGCCCTTGCCGGCGAGTTCGGCGTTGGCCGTCGGGCCTTCCTTGGCCGCCGCGTAGCGGCCGGTGGTCAGCGCCCACTCGTAATTGCCGTTGATCCAGTGCTGGATGGCCTCCACGCCCATCCGCACCCGGGTCCGCTCCTGCTCGTCCAGGCCCAGCTCGTCGCACATCCGCGGGATGCGCGACTCGAGTTCGAGGTACTCGTCGAGGCAGGCGGACGTCATCTTGTACGCCTCCTCCGCGGCCTCCTGCCAGCTGTACTCCCGTTCCCGGTACAGCACGCAGATCAGATTGTGGCCGTCGCCGCGCCGCCGCTCCCGCTCGAACGAGTGGATGTCGTTCATGAACCCGATGGTGTCGGCGGCCAGATCACGCATCCGCTCCATCAGCGGATGCCCCATCACCGCGGACGGCACCTCGAAGCCGCGGCTGCGCTCACCGGCGTCGATGCTGTGGTGGATGCCGACCGTACGGCGGCGGAAGGCGGCGTACTCGTCGAGGCCCAGCGTCCCTGCGAGCCCCCGCGCGGCCAGGTCCACCTCCTCGCAGTGCGCGACGAGGAAACGGCCCCAGGAGGCGGCGAACCGCGTCTGCCATGTCAGGCTCATGCCAGTGGAAAGATGTTCCCAGACCTCGGTCCAGGCCAGGGTGATCGGGCACACCACGCGCGGCCGGGTGCCGGCCGGGCGCAGCGGGGTCACTATCAACTCGCGCGCCACGTCGGCTATGAGCTCGGCGCGGTCGGGCTGATTTGCGTCGAACTGGTCGTCGAAGAGGAACGCCAGCGAGAACCAGTTCATCAGCACGACCATGTCGTCCGCCGAGGCGTACGGGTAGGTGCGGGCTGCCGCCTGCGGAAGGTCCCAGGTCTTGTACTCCTCGAACCCGGCCAGGCTGCGCACCAGCCCCATGTCCCAGATCCAGCGCAGATGACGGGCGCGTGCATACTCCAGGTGCTCGCTGACGGGTGTGTCGAAGGGTAGGTCGAACCGGACGTCCTGTGGCATGAGCTTCCTTTCGGGAGACGGAGCGCAGAGTCCCCCGGCCCTGCGAGCGGACGGCTTCCTTCGGCCGTCCGCGGGCTCGAAAACTGCTTCGAGTTCCGGAAGTTGAGCCGAGAAGCGGTACGAGCCTGCCCAGAGCCTAAATGATCTACACCGTGACCTGGCCGTGATCTGGGTTACTGTTCAAGCCACTTGGGCCGAGTACACTCCCTGTCCCCTCATGAGCGCCGTGAGTGTCGATACGCAACAGGCGTACCCGCCAAGGGAGATCGCCCGTCGGGCGAAGTGAACCGAGGGGGCGGGACCGGGCCCGACTCGCTTTCCTGGTCGAGGACCTGTTGGACGACCTGGACAAGGCGGAGCACAGGTGGTCGCGCTCGGCGGGCGGCCCTGGAGACGAGTGATGCGCCCGGGCCGTCCGAGGAGCGCGGCTCGCCGATCCGGCAGACCACTGCTGCAACCTGTCCGGCACCGTGCCCGCCTGGCCGAAGGAGGGCCGAAGGGGCCGGGGGAGGGCCGGGAGGGCAGGGAGAAGCCGAGGGAGGGCCGGGAGGGCAGGGAGAAGCCGAGGGAGGGCCAACCGAGGGCTCAGGGAGGGCAGGGTCGGGCCGACGGAGGGCTCAAGGAGGGCCTGAGAGCCGACGCAGGGCTGAGGGAGGGTTCAGGGAGGGCCCGGCGGGTCGGCGGCCGAATAGGGACCGTGGGTGGCCGGATGAGAGGTCCGGACTCAGACGCGGGCGGGGGATTCAGGCCGCGTCGCCGGAGTCCTTCTTCGCGGACGGCTCCTTCACGGGCCACGCCCCGGTCGACCGTGAGATCGCCTTCGCCCCGGAGCGGTTCACCGCGCTCTGCACCACCGCGAAGATCGCGCCCTGGAGCGCCGCCGCCAGCAGGATCTCCCCCCAGCCGCGGTCGCGGTCGAGCGCGTCCGGCACCTCGTCGTCATGCCGGATCGCATGGAGCGTTCTGCGGAACGCGAGCCCGGCCAGCGCACCGCCCGTCCAGCCGAGCGCCATGCCGATGGGACGGTAGACGAGGAGGAGCTGCTTCTTCTTGGGTCTGGCCATGGCGGCCTCCTTCGTACGGCGCCGGACGCAGCGGCGGTCGGGGCGAGTCACGGGCGGTGCGGAGCCAGGGGCACGACCCGGGTCGGGTCGATGCGGCTGTGCACCTGGTGACAGAGCCGTGTGATGTGATCGAAGTCCTACGGTGTCACCGAAACCGGACGTCTGGTAGCCGAGATCGTCCCGGACGTGACCGACCGGTCCGCCGGGGAGGCACAGAAGAGCCCCGCCGCGACGGGGGAACGCGGCGGGGCCTGACGCACGGTTGCCCGGTGCCGGATGGATTTATGCGTCCTGCGCCGAGATTTTTCCTCCGGACCGCGAAGCGGAACCCCAGCGGCCGAACGGAAGGCCGCCTACCGGCCTGTGACCTGCGGACTTCACCCGTTGCCCGCAGCCGGTTCGAGCACGAACACCGGGATCTCCCGCGAGGTCTTCTTCTGGTAGTCGGCGTACGGCGGGTACGCGGTCACCGCCCGCTCCCACCACTCGGCCTTCTCGGCCCCGGTCAGCTCCCGGGCCCTCATGTCCTGCTTCGCCGGGCCGTCCTGGAGCTCGACACGCGGGTCCGCCTTGACGTTGAAGTACCACACCGGGTGCTCGGGGGCGCCGCCCTTGGAGGCGACCACGGCGTACCGCCCGCCGTGCTCCACCCGCATCAGTGGGGTCTTGCGGATCTTGCCGCTCTGCGCACCCCGCGTCGTCAGCAGGATCACGGGAAGCCCCGTGTCCATCAGGGTCGTCCCCTTGGTGCCACCGGAGCTCTCGTACAGCTCCACCTGATCCCGCACCCACTGGGCGGGGCTTGGTTCGTACTCACCTTCGAGAGGCATGGCGTCAGTCCCAATCGTCGGTTACACAGCTCACTGCACCTTGATTCAACACCGGGACATGCCCGCGTCATCCATCACACTCACCCCTTCGGGGACACGGCCCGTCGGACAGCCGCAGGCGGGGGCGGGGGGGCCGGACCGGCCACGGCGGATCCGGGGCGGCGGACCCGTCCGGCCACGGCGGATCCAGGTGCGGCGGACCGTCCGGGCGGGCACCTCCGCCCGGCCTCGGAGCACGGCCCGCCGCCCGCCGGGGCGCCGCACGGGCTTCGGCCAGAAGCCGCGCTTCACCGATCTGGCCGAACTTCCCGTCGCAGAGTAGATGCCCCAGGCATCTAATGAGTGAGAAAGATCGAACGATCGGTACGAAGCACGCCCATCGGCTGCGAGGTCTCGAGGTCTGCCCATGACGGAATCGATGACACCGACGGAACCGACCACCCCCACCGAGCCCACCACCCCCACCGAG
Organism: Streptomyces sp. YIM S03343; assembly: GCF_054729195.1. Lineage (NCBI taxonomy): Bacteria > Bacillati > Actinomycetota > Actinomycetes > Kitasatosporales > Streptomycetaceae > Streptomyces > Streptomyces sp. YIM S03343. The sequence continues at coordinate 852,061 of NZ_JBPUKX010000001.1, read as the reverse complement.
CCCACCGCATTCGCCTCACCCGGCCGTCCCGGCGGAGCCGCGGACGCCGCCCGCCCGGCTGTCGCCTTCCCACAGAGCCGTTCCTGCCCCTACCACCCGCCCACCGCCTACGAGCCGCTGCGTGCCGAACGTCCGCTGGCCCGCGTCACCCTCTTCGACGGCCGCGAGGTCTGGCTGGTCACCGGCCACACCGCCGCCCGGCAACTGCTCGCCGACCCCCGGCTGTCCAGCGACCGCACCCGCTCCGGCTTCCCGGCCCCCACGCCCCGCTTCGCCGCCGTACGGCACCGCAGGCCCGCCCTGCTGGGCCTCGACGGCCCGGAGCACCGGGCCCAGCGGCGCATGATGATCCCCGAGTTCACCGTGCGCCGCGCCACCGGACTGCGGCCGCACATCCGGGAGATCGTCGGCGAACGCCTCGACACGATGATCGCCCAGGGGCCGCCCGCCGAGCTGGTGAGCGCCTTCGCGCTGCCGGTCCCGTCCATGGTGATCTGCTCCCTGCTCGGTGTCCCCTACGCCGACCACGAGTTCTTCGAGGCGCAGTCCCGCCGGCTGCTGCGCGGTCCCGAGCCCGCCGACACCCTGGACGCCCGCGACCGGCTGGAGGCGTATCTGGGCGAGCTGATCGACCGCAAGCGGCGCGAGCCGGGCGACGGCATCCTGGACGACCTGGTCGCCCGGCAGCGGCGGGACGGCACCCCGGAGCGCGCGGACCTCATCGCGCTGGGCATCGTCCTGCTGGTCGCCGGACACGAGACCACCGCCAACATGATCTCGCTCGGCACCTTCACCCTGCTCCGGCACCCCGAGCGCCTCGCCGAACTGCGCGCCGACCCCGCGCTGCTGCCCGCCGCCGTCGAGGAACTGATGCGGATGCTGTCCATCGCGGAGGGGATCCAGCGCATGGCCGTCGACGACATCGATGTCGAGGGCAGCACGATCCGCACCGGCGACGGAGTGCTCTTCGCGACCTCCGTCATCAACCGCGACGAGTCCGTCTACCCCGAGCCCGACACCCTCGACTGGCACCGTCCGGCCCGCCATCACGTGGCCTTCGGCTTCGGCATCCACCAGTGCCTCGGCCAGAACCTGGCCCGGGCCGAGCTGGAGATCGCCCTCGGCGAGCTGCTCGGGCGGCTGCCCGGGCTGCGTCTCGCGGCACCGGCCGACGAGATCCCCTTCAAACCCGGCGACACCGTCCAGGGGATGCTGGAACTCCCCGTGACCTGGTGAGAGGCCCCGCCATGCACACACAGCACATCGACATCGACACGGGCCTGTGCATCGGCGCGGGCCAGTGCGCCCTGGCCGCGCCGGGGGTCTTCACCCAGGACGACGACGGCTACAGTGCCCTGCTGCCGGGCCGCGAGGACGGCGCCGGAGACCCGATGGTCCGGGAGGCCGCCCGCGCCTGCCCGGTGGGCGCCATCACGGTCACCGGTCCGGGCGGCTGAGCGCGGTTGAGCGGTCCAGTAGGGTGCCCGGGTGAGCGAACAGCCTTTCCTGTACGTCGTCGTGTGTGCCGCGGGGGTCGCCTCCGGTGTCGGCAAGCTGATCGGCGCGGCCCGGGAGCGGGGCTGGGAGGTCGGGGTCATCGCGACCCCGGCCGCCATGAACGGCTTCTTCGACACCGATGCCGTGACGGCGCAGACCGGCCGTCCCATCCGCTCCGCCTGGCGCACCCCGGCCGACCCGCGGCCCTTCCCGCCGCCGGACGCCGTGGTCGTGGCGCCCGCCACCTTCAACACGATCAACAAGTGGGCGGCGGGCATCTCCGACACCCTGGCGCTGGGCACCCTGTGCGAGGCGTACGGCCTGGACGTCCCGATCGCCGTGCTGCCCTGCGTGGGCGAGGCCCTGGCCGCCCATCCCGCCTACGGGAGCAGTCTGCGACGGCTGCGCGAGATGGGCGTCCGCTTCGGCGAGCCGTACGGCGGTGAGCCGGGGGAGGACGGCCGGTGGCCGGAGTTCGAGTGGGAGCACGCGCTGGATCTGCTGGAGCTGGGCTGAGGGGAGGCGGCGGCCTCACCTCACCTTGCGCACATATTCCCCGCTGCCCGGTGTGCTGACGTCGACGTCCCGCCGGACGATGCTCAGCCGGTTCCCGTAGCTCTTCAGCGCCTTGCTCAGCCCCGAGTCCGTGTACTCGATCACCAGGACCCGGTCGTCGAACGCCTTGGCGTAGACCCCGCACTCGTCGTACTCGCCGCACTCCTCCGCCACCGCGAAGTCCAGACCGGCCCTCCTGCGCTGCCCGGCCAGTTCGGAGGTGTTCTTCTGCCCGATGGCCAGACGACGGGAGTGCGCGTGGCGGGAGAGCAGGGTGATGAACGCGGTGGCGTCGTCGGCGGTGAGCAGATCCTGGGAGCGGGTGTAGCTGTCGTAGTTGTCGGGCTCGATCGCGTCGAAGCCCTTGGCCGCGCAGCCGTCGATCCAGTGGTTCACGCGTTCGGCGACCCGGGCCCGCTTGGCGGGGGTGCGGATGTCGAGCAGCGGCTCGTTCCAGTCCTCGTCGATGACGACGTCGCCGTCCGCGTCGCGCAGCAGCAGATCGGCGGGCCAGGACGCGCGTTCCTCGGGCTGTGCCTGGAAGGCGTTGACGTAGCAGATGTTGTAGAGCCCGGGCGCAGGGGAGGACGAGCGGTCGCGGGAGACGATACGGACCCCGGCGGGCGGGGTGTAGGCGCCGCCGATCTGGTAGTCGAACCCGGCGTGCTTCGGGGGCAGGCGTACGCCCGTGGGCGCGGCGGACGAGGCGGTCGCCGATGCGGTGGCCGACCGGCTGGGCCTGTGCGCGCTCGCACTGGGCGAGCTGTCCGCCTTCGGCGGCTTGGAGGTCGGCGTGCCCACGGCGGACGTGCCGGCACCTGAACGCGTCGCCTTCGGACCGGCCGAAGCGTCCTTGCCGCCGCCTCCGCAGGCGGCCAGCGTCAGCGCCGCGGTCGCCGCGAACACGGCGAGGGCGGCCGTCCGGCGCGGACCCCGCGTACCTGCTCCACCCTTGACGGGCACGGTCACGCTCCATCCGTCAGGGGTACGACCGGTACGCAGAGGATCAAAGCGTCGGCGAACACGCTCAGTCAAGTCGGCGCGGGGTGTGCCGAGTCGAGTGGGTCACGGCATCGTACGCTCCCCACGGGCGGCGACCCCGTCGACCACCGCGGTCGTCACCCGGCAGTCATCTGATGGCCACCCCGAAGGCAGGAGCAGCAACGATGCAGTACGTGAAGCTCGGTTCGACGGGCCTCGACGTGTCGCGGATCTGTCTGGGCTGTATGACCTACGGCCTTCCCGGCCGCGGCGTGCACGAGTGGACGCTCGACGACGAGGCGTCCCGCCCGTTGATCCGGCAGGCGCTGGAGGCGGGCGTCAACTTCTTCGACACCGCGAACGTCTACTCCGACGGCACCAGCGAGGAGATCGTCGGCCGGGCCCTGAGGGACTTCGCCCGCCGCGACGAGATCGTGCTGGCCACCAAGGTGCACGGCCGCACCCGGCCGGGACCCAACGGCGCGGGGCTGTCCCGCAAGGCGATCATGGCGGAGATCGACCACAGTCTGCGCCGTCTCGGCACCGACTACGTGGACCTCTACCAGATCCACCGCTACGGCCATGTCACACCGGTCGAGGAGACGATGGAGGCGCTGCACGACCTGGTCAAGGCTGGCAAGGTGCGCTACATCGGGGCGAGTTCGATGTTCGCGTGGGAGTTCTCCAAGGCCCAGTACACGGCCGAGCGGCACGGCTGGACCAGGTTCGTCGCCATGCAGAACCACTACAACCTCCTCTACCGCGAGGAGGAGCGCGAGATGCTGCCGCTCTGCGCCGACCAGGGCGTCGGGGTGCTGCCCTGGAGCCCGCTGGCCCGCGGACGGCTCACCCGGGACTGGGACACCGTCACCGAGCGCAGCGCCAACGACGCCTACGGCAGCCGCCTGTATCTGGAGAGCGACCGCGCGATCGTCGAGGCCGTCACCCGTGTCGCCGGCGCTCGCGGGGTGCCGCGCGCCCAGGTCGCCCTGGCCTGGCTGCTCCACCAGAACACCGTGGCGGCCCCCATCGTCGGCGCGTCCAGGCCAGGACACATCGAGGACGCCGCGGCGGCCGTGGAACTCACGCTGAGCGACGACGAGTTGGCCGAGCTGGACCAGCCGTACACACCGCACGCGATCGTCGGCCACTCCTGACAGACCCCTTCTGGCAGATCTTCTGACAGATCTTCTGACAGATCTTCTGACGGGCCCTCGACGCGAACCCTTGTGCTGCGGACTCCGCACCGCGGGGGCCCGCTACAGGACCCGTGCGCACCGCTGATCGGTTTCCGGACGGGGCGCCGGGTCACGGCCACCGGACATCCGCCCGTAGGCGCGGCGGGGCGGTCGGGGGAGACACTGTGCAGGTTGTGCGAGGGTTCCGGGTCCGTCGCCGGGGGAGCGAGTCGAAAAGCCGGTGCGAATTACGTCCCGCAAGAGGGCAACTTGGATGAAGCATATTGACGCTTCGTCAATATGCTTCGCCCCCTCCGACTCGGCGAAAAACCGTAAGGATCACTTGTTCGGGTGTGCTGGGCTGTGCGAAGGTGTGCCCTGTCGGCGTGCGGTGGCAAAGATTTCCCCCAACTGCGCGCACGAGGCAGCTTCGTGCGTCCCCACGGTTCAAAAAGGCTTCCCAGGGTGGTCGTTCGAAATGCCGAATCCTGAGCGGGTGGGCCCGGTCATGCCCTGACCTGGCCGTCTTCCCAAAAGTATGTACTAATTCCCGTGTTGCGTCTGGAGGATTGCAGCCGTGAGAGACGCACGCATGCCGAATTCCCCCGGGTCGGGCCGCGTCGGTCCGACCCCCTTTGTGTCGGCCCCCGTGTTCGATGTGACGGACGAACAGCTGAGTGTCGAACTGAAGAACTGGACGGGATCGGCACCCGCGCTGCATCCCGTCGGTGAGCTCCTCGACCGGCACTGGGAAGCGGCCTTCGCCTATGCGCGGCTGTGCACCGACGGCCCGCGTGCCGCAGGGATGCTCACCACCGCCGCGTTCACCCGTATCTTCGGCGAGTCGATCCGCCAGGCCGGGCCGACGTCCGGCTGGCGGCCCCATCTGCTGGTCACCGTGCGCCGGGTGGCCGCCGAGTGGGACACCGACGGACGCCGGGAACTGCTGCACCCCGAACTGCGCACCGGCGTCGCCGAACGCCTCGCGGCCAGGCTGCTGCCGCCACCCGAACGGCGCATGCTGTCCAGGGCGTTCCAGCGGCTGCCGCAGCCCGCCCGCGCCCTGCTCTGGCACGGCGAGGTCGAGGCCGAACCCCTCGCCGTACCGGCCGCGCTGCTCGGGCTCTCCGAGGACACCGCCCGCGCCGAACTCGGGCGCTCCCGCGAGCGGTTGCGCGACGAATGCCTTCAGGTGCACCGCGAACTCGCCCCCGAGCAGGAGTGCCGCAGCTACACCCGGATGCTGGACGTGACCTACCGGCGCGGCGCCGTCGCCGTCGACCCGGATCTCGCCGAGCATCTGGCCCGCTGCACCCAGTGCCGTGAAACCGCCGCGCAGTTGAGCCAGTTCAACGACGGTCTGCTCGGAGTGGCCCTCGCCGAGGCGGTGCTCGGCTGGGGCGGGCGCGCCTATTGCGAGGCCCGGCTGCACACCGCCCGTGAGGGGGCGGCCCCGGCCGAGGCGACGCCTCCGTCCGCGGAGTCCGTCCTCGCAGGCGGCGAGCCCTTCGTGCAGGCCGCGCCCGGGCCGGTGCCCGCCCCGGCGCACGCACTCGTCCCGGTGCCCCGTCCTCCCTCCCGGCGCACCGCCCACCGGGCCGCCCGGCGCGCGCGCCGCCGCAATCTCGCGCTGGCCGTGGCGGCCGTGAGTTCTCTGGTCGTCCTCCCGATCGTGCTGTGGAGCGTGCTCGGCTCCGCCGACGGTTCCACCGACGCCTCCGGTACGGCGGGCAAGGCGGCGAAGCCGTCCTCGAAGCCCTCCTGGATCGGCTCCGGGCAGACCTCCAAGGGCGCCCTGCGCGGGCGGCTGCACAACGTCGCGTCCGGGCTGTGCGTCGCCGTCACCGGCGGCAAGGCCCTCAAGGGCGCCGAGGCGGAGCTCGCCGACTGCTCCGCCGCCGCGACCCAGCAGTGGTCGTACGAGAGCGACGGACTGCTGCGCAGCGGCGCCGACCCCGGACTCTGTCTGGACTCCCATCTCGCCTACTCCGTACGGCTGGAGTCCTGCACGGACACGGCGGACAAGAACGTGCGCTACGACTTCACGCTCCCCGGTGTCCTGGTGCCGCGCTGGAACCAGGACCTGGCGATGACCCCGGCCGCCACCGACGACGCGGGTGCCCTCGTCCTGAAGACCCGTGCCGACGCCGCCAGCCAGCGCTGGGTGATCGACACCTCCGATCCGGACCTCCAGATGGAGGCGGTCAACTGGGACGCCGACAGCACCCCGGCGCCCTCCGTCACCCCCGCGCCCCCGGCGTCCGGGACGACGAGGACCCGCTCGGCCGCCGCCCCGGCCCCCGCGACCAGCGCGGCCCCGCAACTGACGGCGACCGCCGCGTCGGCCGGTCCGGGCACCGCTTCCTGCCCGGACGCTGGCTCCTTCTGCGGCGGCGACGCAGGAACCGGCCACGGCGGCAGGGGCGGCGGCGGAGGCGGCGGGGGAGCCGTCCGTACGACGCGCTGACGCACTACCGCCACCGCCACCGCCGCCGGCCGGTGCGACGGCCTACGGGGTCAGGGGGCGGTGCCGGGGTGGAAGACGCTCAGGAACACGGACGAGGAGTTGCCCGAGACCGGCACCGGCCCGCCCGTCCACGCCACCTTCAGCGGGTCGCGCTCGTCCGGCGGGGTGACGATCAGCTTGGCGGGTGTCGCCGAGGCGGCGCCGCTGACCTCAGGGTTGGAGAAGCTCAGCCCCGACCAGGCACTCTGGCCGGGCTTCAGGGTGACGGTGACGGGCGTGCCGGAGGACCGCTCGGGGTCGGGCCCGAGCTGCGTGCCGGACGCGTCCGTGAACGCGGCGCCCGGATAGCCGCGCACCGTGCAGGTGCGGCCCGAGGCGTTGGTGAGCACGACCGGGAAGTTCTCCTGCCCGGCCCCCGGGTCGTTGCGTCCGACGCTCGCCCTGAGCTCGGAGGTGTGGCAGCGGGTGCTGGTCGAGATGCCCGTGCCGGTGCCCGACGAATGCGTCGAGCCGGACGATTTCGACGCGGAGGACACGGATGTGCCCGACGACGCCTTCGCCGCCGTGGACGACGACTGTGAGGAACCGCCGTTCGTGCCGTCCGACGACGGTGCACCGGTGCTCTCGGTGGCGGGCCCGGCCGTGCCGGACACCGTGGACGGACCGCCCGCCGAGTTGCTGCCGTTGCCGCAGGCGGTCAGCAGACCCAGCACGGCGACCGTGCCCGCGAGCAGCGCCGCCGCCCGGTACGAGGACTGGGACGTGTACGCCATCATTCACACTCCTGGGAGTTCACCGCGTGCGTGGTGCGGTTCTGTGCCCGGCGCCCTGTGCGCCGTTCATGAGTTTCCGATGCGCGGAAGGCGGAAAAGGTTCGCGAATCGCGTGAATTTCTTTTTGCCGCAGGTTGGTGGCACGTCAGTGGCGGCCAGCGGAGGGTCATTGGCGGGTCCGTGGTGGGTCAGTGGTGGGTCAGTGGTGGCAGGTCGGCAGCCGGTCACAGGTCAGGTGATCCGCAGGGAACCGAGTATGCGTTCGGTCGCGTCTCGGCCGCCGTGCTGCCGGATCTGTACGTACAGCTGCGGCTGGGCCGCCCCGTCCGACGGGGTCAGCGCGGTCTCCGTGACCGAGCCGCCGTCCGGGCAGCCGCTCCAGGCGCGGATCCGGCCGTGCCAGCCGCCGCCCGCCCAGGCGCGGCTGCCGTCGTAGCGGCAGCCGGTGTGTGTGAGCCCGGCCACCCGCGGTGTGACGGCGCCGTGCTCGCTGAGGCCGACGAAGACACCGTTCACACCCCGCGTCAGATCCGGCCACCTCGCCAGGTCGTCGGCGACCGCGAACCCCGGTTCGTGCCCCGCCCCCAGGCCCAGCGCGCCGGGGTCCCAGCCCGAGTCCCGCAGCTGCCGCCCCCACCCTGCGGGCACCTCGGCCGTGACCCGCCCGGTACGGTCCGCGATGGGCACCTCACCGGGCCCGGACGACAGGCTCAGCAGGGTCACCGTCACCGCGGCCGCCGTCACCGCCGCGATCCCCGCGGCCACCGCGAGGACCCAGGGGCGTGGCCGTCTGCGCGGTCCGGGACCCGGCCGGGTGTCCGTCCGCTCCAGCTCCGCCGCGAGGTCCGCGGCCGAGGGCCAGCGGCGCTCCCGGTCCGGCTCCAGCGCCCGCAGCAGCGCCCGCTCGGCTTGGGCGCCCAGCTCCGGACGCAGCCGGGACGGCCGCACCACCTTGCCCGGCGCGCCCGGCACCGCGCCGGTGACCAGGGCGTAGCCCAGCGCGCCCAGACTGTACACATCGGCGCGCGCGTCGATGCCCGCGCCCGGCTCGGCCTGCTCCGGGGGCCGGTAGCCCTCCGAACCGGCGGCCAGGGTCAGCCCAGACGCCTGCGCCAGGCTCTTGGCAAGGCCCAGATCGGCGAGCAGCAGCCGCCGGGTGCCGTCGGGCGAGGTGCGCAGCAGGACGTTGCCCGGCTTGATGTCCCGGTGCACGATCCCCGCCTCGTGCAGCGCCTGCGCCGAGCGGGCCGCCAGCGCGGTCAGCCGCAGCGCCTGGTCGACCGGCAGCGGGCCCGCGGCGAGCCGGTCGGCGAGGGTGCCCGCGTCGGCGTACTCCATCACGAAGTACGGCCTGCCGTCGGGCAGTTCACCGATGTCGTAGACCTGCGCCACCCGGTTCGAGCCCGCCTTGCGCAGCAGCCGGGCCTCGGAGAGGAAGCGCTCGCGGATGTCGAGACGGTGCGACCAGTTGTCGGCGAGCACCTTCACCGCCACCGGCGCGTCCAGCACCTCGTCGTGCGCCAGCCACACCGTGCCGAAGGCTCCGCTGCCCAGCGGGCGTTCGAGACGGTAACGGCCGATCCGCTCCGGAGGCTGCATGCGACTATCATGCCTGCCCGAGATCGACTCCGACCGCAGCCGGCCCGCTGCCGTGGCCTCCGGCCGCCGCCGACCGCGTACGACCGAGTCCGACCGCCCTCCGACGAGCCCGAAGGGGACCTCCTGTGCCCGACCCCGCGCCGACCGAAGACCTCGCCCGGTACGCCGCCGCGGGCGACCCGGCCGCGCTGGAGCGGCTGCTGACGGAGATACGGCCCGAGGTCCTGCGGCGCTGCGGACGGTTCCTGCCCTGCCGCGAGGACGCCGAGGAGGCCGCGCAGGACGTGCTGCTCCAAGTGGCCCGGAAGATCACCACGTTCGAGGGCCGCAGCCTCTTCACCACCTGGCTCTACACCGTGGTCGCCAACTGCGCCCGGCAGAAGTACCGCGAGCTGAAGCGGCGCGCAGTCGAGCAGCCCGCCGCGATCGAGCCGTCCCGGTACGCCGACCCGCGCACCACCAGTGTCATCGCGGGCTCCCGCGTCGATCTGCTGGAGGCGCTGGACCGGCTGGAACGCGAGCATCCCCAGCTGGTGGCCCCGCTGGTCTACCGCGACATCTGCCAGCTGGAGTACGCCGAGGCCGCCGAACGGGCCGGTATCCCGCTCGGCACGCTCAAGTCCCGGCTGCACGAGGCCCGCCGACTGATCAGGCCCTGGCTGTCCGTGCACTGACGGGCCGCGCACTGTGGGGCCGCGCACTGAGGGTCATGCACCGAGGGGCCGTACGCCGCCGGGCCGCGGACTGCCGGGCGGCCGCGGGATCATTCGAGGTCCAGCAGATCCAGTTCGGCCCAGATGGTCTTGCCCTCGGGGGTGTAGCGGCTGCCCCAGCGCTCGGTGAGCTGGGCGACCAGCAGCAGCCCGCGCCCGCCCTCGTCCCAGGTCTTGGCGCGGCGCAGATGCGGCGCCGTGTGACTGGCGTCGGACACCTCGCAGGTCAGCGTCGCCGCGCCATGGATCAGCCGCAGCCGGATCGGGTGGGAGCCGTACCGGATGGCGTTGGTGACCAGCTCGCCGACCACCAGCTCGGTGGTGAACGAGGCCTCGGTCAGCCGCCACGCGTCGAGCTGCGCCACGACCTGCTTGCGGATCGGCGCGACCAGCGACGGATCGGCCGGTATGTCCCAGGTCGCCACCTGCGCGGCGGGCAGGCCCCGGGTGCGGGCGAGCAGCAGCGCCACGTCGTCCGCGACGCCGCCCGAGGGGAGCAGGGCGCGCAGCACGCGGTCGCAGGTCTCGTCCAGGGAACCGGAGGAACCGGAGTCCCGGGCGAGCGCCGCGCACAGCAGCTCACGGCTGGCGTCGAAGTCCCGCTCCCGTGCCTCCAGCAGACCGTCGGTGTAGAGCGAGAGCAGGGTGCCCTCGGGCAGCTCCAGCTCGGCGGACTCGAAGGGCAGCCCGCCCAGACCCAGCGGGGGCCCGGCGGGCAGGTCGACCAGCTCGGGAGCGGCACCCGGCCGGACCATCACCGGCGGCAGATGCCCGGCGCGGGCCATGACACAGCGCCGCGACACCGGGTCGTAGACCGCGTACAGACACGTCGCGCCGACCTCGCCGGTGGCGGTGTCGCCGCCGGTCTCCGCGGACAGCCGGACCACCAGATCGTCGAGATGGGTCAGCAGTTCGTCGGGCGCCAGACCGATGTCGGCGAGGGTACGGACCGCGGTGCGCAGTCTGCCCATCGTCGCCGACGCCTGCACCCCGTGCCCCACCACGTCGCCGACCACCATCGCGACCCGCAGCCCGGACAGCGGGATCACATCGAACCAGTCGCCGCCCACCCCGGCGCGCGCCGCGGGCAGATAGCGGGACGCCGCCTCCAGCGCCTCCGTGTGCGGCAGGGTGCGGGGCAGCAGACTGCGCTGGAGGGCGAGGGCGGTCTCCCGCTCGCGGGAGTAGCGGCGGGCGTTGTCGATGCAGACGGCCGCGCGCGCGGTGATCTCCTCGGCGAGCAGTACGTCGTCCGGGGTGAAGGGGTCCGCGCGGCGGTGCCGGCTGAGCACCGCGACCCCGAGCGTGAGACCGCGCGCCTGGATCGGCACCGACATCAGCGCGTGGATGCCGAACTGTCTGACCTGATCGCCGCGCCGCGCGTCCCAGGCCAGCCACTTGCCCGGATCGCCCGCCGGGGCCGACGTGGTGATGGTGCGGCCCGCGGTCAGGGAGTCCGCCTGCGGGGAACCGGGCGGGTACGTCAGGAACTCGCCCGGCCCCACCAGGGCCTCCGGGGCGTGGAAACGGCGGGAGCGGTGCGCGGCGCGGCGCAGCCGGACCGGCGCGGTGACCCGGACCGGGGGCTCGCCGCCGTACTCCAGCGGGTCGAGCAGATCGACGCTCACGAAGTCCGCGAACGCGGGCACACAGACGTCCGCGAGCTCCTGTGCCGTCCGGGTGACGTCGAGGGTGGTGCCGATGCGGACGCTGGCCTCGTTGACGATCTGGAGGCGCTGGCGGGCCAGGAAGTTGTCCGTGAAGTCATGGATGGCCGCGCACACGCCACGCACCCGGCCGCCGCCGTCGGTCACCGGGGAGATCCGGACCAGCCAGGCGTGCGCGCGGTTCTCGTTGCCGGTCCGCATGAACGACCGTACGTCCTCCGGGACGCCGCTGGTCAGCACGCGCAGCAGACGCCGCTCCATGTCCTCGCTCTCCGGCTTGCCGCCGATCTCGGAGGGCCGCAGCCCGCGGATCCGCTCCTCGGGGAGGCGGAGCAGGGCGGACATGGCGTCGTTGATCCTGTGCAGCCGCAGCGTCTCGTCGTAGAGGGCGATGGCGCAGGGCGACTGCGTGAGTCCCGCCGTGGTGAGCGGGCCGTACACGGCGGGGCCGGGCGCGCCGAGGGGGGTGACGATCAGCCATCCGCCGGGGCCGCCGGTGCCCTCGGGGGCGGGGCGGTAGTGGGCGAGCAGCCACACGCCGACGGTACGGCCGTCCCGGTGGCGGAGGGGGAGGACGCCGTCCCAGCGGGGGCCGGCCGGCATGGGCAGGGCGGTGCCCTCGGCGAGCAGTTCCGTCGCCGGGCGGCCCAGGACCTCGGCCGGCTCATGGCCCAGGAGGCGGCGGGCTCCGTCGTTCCATTCGACCAGGGTGCCGTCCGCGCCGATGACGGCCCTGGCGGTGGCCGCGTCGTCGAACGGGTAGACCGAGGTCATCTCGCCACTCCCCAGCGGACACTCAGCGTGAGCGGGTACGTTCCACTTGTGTCCCAGAGTAACCCTGTGGGACTGGGGCCGGGTTTCGTCCGCGGGTACGTCGTGGCTTGTCGCGCAGTTCCCCGCGCCCCTTGGGGTGGCTGGCGCCGGTTCTTCGGCTGCGGGTGCGTCGTGGTCTCTCGCGCAGTTCCCCGCGCCCCTGGGGGGTGCAGCCTGCGTTCGCTGCATGGCTCCCCGCCAGCCGCGGGCAGTCGTGCCGCTGCGGGGGTCCCCCCTGCTCGAAGAGCTTGGGGGAGGCACGGGTGGGCGCGGGCGGCACCCCGTCAGCGCCGGGCAGCGCGACCCACCCACGGCCGCCGGCAGCACCGGCCAGCCCGGCAACCCCGGCAACCCTGGCAAGTCCCGGCGACCCCGGTCGGCCCGGCGACCCGGCCAGTCCCGGCGGCCCCAGCCGTCAGTGCGATGCCAGGACCTTTGCCTTCGCCTGGGCGTACTCCGCGTCTGTGATGTCTCCGTGATCGTGCAGCCCCGCCAGCTTGGCCAGGGCCTCCGCCTCGCTCGGCTGGGTGCCCGCCGTCTCCTGGACGTACGCCCGGAACGCCTTCTCCTGCTGCTGTGCCTGCCGCAAGTCGCGCTCCCCCATACCCCGTCCCCGGGCGACCAGATAGACGAAGACGCCCACGAACGGCAGCGCGATCACGAAGATCGTCCAGCCGGCCTTGCCCCAGCCGCTCACACTGTCGTCCCGGAACAGATCACCGAAGACGCGGAACAGCAGTACGAACCACATGACCCACAGGAAGAACCACAGCATGGTCAAGAAGGCGTTGAGGAGTGGGTAGTTCATGGTTGCCTCCGCTTTCCGAGAAGTCCCAGAAGTCCCACCCCCGAGATTCCACGTCCGGCAGGGCCGCGTCCTCACCCGGGGAGGGTGACACCCGCCCGCGCGCGAAAGCCCCGCGCCGCCCGAGGTACCGTCAGGTGCACCTGCTGACCTGCGGGTATTTACGCGTGAGTACCCGGGCTGTACCGTTGACGCATGCCAGCCCTCAACGTGGAGTTCAGTGACCGCGAGCTGGAGGATCTGCGGCAGATCGCCAAAGAACGCGGTACGTCGATGAAGGCCCTCGTGCGTGAGGCGGCCGCGGCCGACATCGCGCGGCACCGGGCGCTGCAGGAGGGAGCGGAGGCGTTCCGGCGCTTCTTCGCCGCCCACGCCGACGAGTTCGCCGCCGCCTTCCCCGACGACGAGGCACCCGCCGCGGGTGTGGAGCGGACCGCCTGAACGATGTCACCGGCCTCCCACCCCGTGATCCACATCGATGTGCCCTGGCTGCTCCAGCGCCATGAGGAAGTCATGCCGGAGCAGCCCACGATCAACGACTTCTCCGCGCTGGTCGCCGCCGTGGCCCGGCACCGTGTCGACCCGCCCCGGCTCGGTGTCGACTCCGACCCCGCCTGGCGGGCCGCCGCCCTGCTGCACACCCTCGCCCTCCTCAAGCCGCTGCCCTCCGCCAACGCCCGTTTCGCCTGCGCGACCGCCGTGGCGTACATGTTCGTCAGCGGCGCGGGCATCGACCCTCCCTACGGCGCGATCGTCGACCTGGCCCGCGATCTGATGTCCGGCAAGGCGGACGTCTACGGCGCGGCCGACCGGCTGCGTTCCTGGCAGATCTGAGGCCGACCGGCCCCTGTGCATCAGGCTCCCGGGCCGCCGGCCGAGGGCGGGAGGAGCTGGGCCGGCGGCCGTTTCGCGCGGGAGAGCCGCCGTTCCTGCGCGGGGCCTCCGAGAGGGCCGGTCCCATGGGACTACGTTCGCCGGGCGGGCCGGGAGCGTGCGAGCCGCCCCGGCAGGGGTGCCCGATTCACACGGGGCGCACGACCGGACGAAGCGCTCCGGAGAATGCCGGAAACCGGCGCGACGGCGTCGTCCGGTCACCCGAACCGGGCGTTCCCTAGAAGGTTACGGATGTTTTCCGAGTGCCTTGTTGGGCCGGAGCGAGGTGTGCGAGGGTGAATCATCCGCGCGGCACCAGCGGCACCAGAAGGTACGCACCAAAGGAATCCGCCCAGTGGCCACCCCGCTCTCCCCTCGGTCTCCCCGCTCTGTTTTCCCGCCCCCGGACGGCGGATTACCGTGGGAATCCGACGAGTTGCTCGCCGCCCGGCTGAGAAGCGGCCCTGACGGCGAGGTCACACATTCCACGGCCGCCCTGATCGCCCGCCACTGGCAGCCGGTCCGCGACTACGCCGCGATCTGCCTCGCCTCCTCCGCGGGCACCGCCGACATGGTCACCGCCGCCGCGTTCCACCAGGTCTTCGACCGGCTGACACTGGGCGAACCCGGCGCCGCGCTGCGGCCCCGGCTGCTGCTGACGGCGCGTGACCTCGTACGGTTCTGGGCCGCCGACGACCTGATGTCCGGGATGCTTCCCGAACTCGGCAATCCCGCCGGAGCACGCGGACTGCGGACCGTGAAGTCCCCGACGCCGGAAAACCGTGAACTGGCCGAACGGGCATTCCACGGACTGACGCCGACCGCCCGCTGCCTGCTGTGGCACACCGAGGTCGAAGGGGAACCGATATCCGTCCCCGCCGCCCTCCTCGGCCTCGACACCGCCACCGCCGTGATCACTCTCGAACAGACCAGGGAACAATTCCGCGAGGGCTGTGTCCGCGCCCACCGGGAACTCGCGCCGACCAAGGAATGCCGATTCCACAACCGGCTTCTCGACGTCCCCCTCCGCCGCGGCGGCGAACTCCTGCCGGAGGTACGGCGGCATCTCGACGCGTGCCCCTACTGCCGGTATGCCGCCGAGCAGCTGAGCCACTTCGAGGCCGGCCTCGGCGCGCTGCTCGCCGAGGCGGTGCTCGGCTGGGGCGCCGACCGCTATCTCGCCTCACGCCCCGGCCGCACCGCACGCCGGTCCCGGACGGGACCGGCCCCGGCACGCTCCGCCGGGCGCCCGCGCCGGGCGGGCGGTGGACGGCACCGGCACCGTGCCCTGCCGCGCATCCTCGTCCCGGCGGAGGCACTGCGCTCGCCCCGTGCCCTGCTCGCCGGCGTCGGTATCGCCTCGGCCGGGCTGCTCGCCACCGTGCTCGCCCTGAGCCTCTGGCCCGACGGAGGCTCAGGCCCCGCGCCCGCCCCGTCCGCGGGCGCCACCGACGGCCATGGCACCGCCTCCCCGTCCACGCCGACTGCCAATGCCACCACCGGCCGGACCCGGCTGCGCGAGTCCGCGGCCGGTCTGTGTCTCGGCATCCGAGGCAAGCCCGAGACGGGCGCCGACGCCACGCTCGCGGTGTGCTCGTCCGCCGCGACCCAGCAGTGGTCGTACGAGCGCGACGGACTGCTGCGCAGCGCGGCGGCCCCGGGTCTGTGCCTGGACTCCCACGCCGACGCCGGTGTCATCATCCTGGGCCGCTGCGCCCCCGCGAAGGCCGCGCGCGGCGACGACGTGCGCTACGACCTCACCGCCCGGGGCGAGTTCCTGCCCCGCTGGACCCGGGACCTGGCCCTGACCTCGGCGAGCGCCCGGCCGGACGCCCCGATCGTCACCAGGGTCCGGGACGGCTCACCGGCCCAGCGCTGGCAGACCGTCCGGGTTCCGGCAGCCGGCTAGCCGGCCGTCCGGGCGCCCGGCGGCGGAATGTTTCAGGACGATTGACGAGCGTGCCGGTTTCGGCCAACTGGCGGTTTCCAGCGATCGGAAGGCGCCTGGTTCCGGGCTTCACTCGATCGTTTTCCGTAACTTCACGCCACTGATTGAATACAAAAGGTTACCGAAACATGTGCGTCCGATGTGTGTTCCGGGCGCGGACTCGGCAGACTCGCGCTCGCCGCCGCAGCCCCACCGGGCCGGGCGGCAGCCCTTGGCCCTGTCCTCAGGGCCTCGTCGAACCGAGCGGAAGGATGCACACAATGCCGAACACCGCGCGCTGGGCAGCGATCGTCTCTCTCACGGCCACCGCCGTCTGCGGTCCCCTCGCCGGGGCCGCCGTCGCCGCCCCGGACTCCCTCTACGCCCCGTCGGCCCTGGTGCTGACCGTCGGGCACGGCGAGAGCGCCGCGCTCGCCACCCCGGAACGCGCCGTCACCCTGACCTGCGCCCCGACCGCCTCCGGCAGCCATCCGGACCCGGCCTCGGCCTGCGCCGAACTGCGCTTCGCCGGCGGCGACTTCGACGCCATCGCGCCCAGAGACGACCGGATGTGCACCAAGCAGTACGACCCCGTCGTGGTCACCGCCGAGGGCGTCTGGCAGGGCAAGCGCGTCTCCTACGAGCGCACCTTCGGCAACAGCTGTGAGAAGGACGCCTACGGGAGCACCGTCTTCGCGTTCTAGGGCGTGTTTCGAAAGTAGCGCCGGCCGCCCGAAGGGCGGGCCCTGCGGCGTCTGGTGCGTGCGATCGCAAGGCGGAGGGTCGCCCTCGTACTGGGCGTACGTGGGCGATCCCGACAACACAGCCGGGGGCACCCCCTGCTCGTCAGAGCTTGGGGGAGTGCGTGCCAGGCGTCGCAGGGCAGGCGGGACTTTCGAAACACGCCCTAGCGGTACAGGACGTCCTGACACGTCGTAGGACGACGTTCCCAGGACCGGGATCGCACGGCCCCCCGGGTACGCCGGAGGGGGCCCGCCGCCGGGGAGTGCGGACCCCGCCGCGGGGGCCGGCGATCTCGCAGGGGGGTCCGGCAAGGGTGGTGTGGGGCCGCCCTGCCGGATCCCGGAATCACCGCCGCTCCCCGGCACCACCGGGAAAGCCGGGGAGCGGCGGGAACCGCGTCAGCAGTCCCGCGGCACGCAGCAGCCGGCGGATGCGCGGGCCGTCGCCGACCAGCCGCAGCCTGCCTCCCCGTGCGGCGGCCCGCGCCTCGGCCCGGCACAGCACCCGCAGCCCCGAGCAGTCCAGGAAGCCGACGGACCGCAGATCGACCAGCACATCGGGGGCGGAGCGTGCGGTCGCCGCGTCCAGATGCTCGGCGAGCCGCCCGGCGCTCTCCAGGTCGATCTCGCCCGCGGCCTGGACCACGGTGAAGGGGCCGCGCGTATACGTGCGGGCGTTCGCGTTCGGCGCGGGCCTGCGCCTGTCGCGGCCGTCGCGGGGCTCGGTGTCCGGGCCCCCGGCCGGTCCGGGGGTGAGGTCGTCGATGTCCGGAGTCATGTCCGCTCCAGCGGGGCAGGGCCGACTGTGATCCCGGAAGCTACCCCGCTCGTCGGGGCTGCATCCCTTTACGGCCGTCCGCAAGATCTAGTTCACTCGTGGCGGTGAATTTCACCGAATCGACTTGACTGATTCGGCTTGACCGAGGTGTCGGAGGGGCCGCCGTCTCCCTGCGGACGGCGGCCCCGGCACGGTTCGTGCGGCCCGGCGGCCCCTGCACGGCTCGCGCGGCCCGTCGGCCGTCACATGTGGACGACCGGTTCCGCGACCGCGTCCCGCTGCGGCACGTCCCGCCGGTAGAGCAGGAAGGCGATCACCGTGCCCGCGGCGAAGAACGCCGCCGACCACCAGAACGCGGTCGTGTAGCTCTCGATGGTGGCCTGTGCCCGGACCAGTTTGCTCGTCGCGTCCCGCCCGGCCAGATAGTCGGTCGCCGCGCTCGCGGCCAGCGTGTTCAGCAGCGCCGTACCGATCGAACCGCCCACCTGCTGCATGGCGTTGACCGTCGCGGAGGCGACACCCGCGTCCTCGGCGGCGACCCCGCCGGTGGCCAGCTGCATGGCAGGCGGCATCACCAGGCCGAGGCCCACGCCGATGACGACGACCTGCGGCAGGACGGCGCTCGCATAGTGCGAACCGACGCCGATGCCGGTCAGCCAGGCCATACCGGCGGTGGCGATCGCGAAGCCCAGCGGTATGACCGCCTTCGGGCCGATCCTGGGGAGCAGCATCGTGGTGCCGACCTGGGCCGTCACCATCAGCGCGCCGACCATCGGCAGGAAGGCCACACCGGTCTTCGTCGGGCTGAAGCCGAGGTTGAGCTGCAGGTAGTAGGTGAGGAACAGGAACACACCGAACATCCCGGCACCCGTGATCAGCACCGCCGTGAAGGAGGCCGCGCGGTCGCGGTCGAGCAGGATGCGCAGCGGCAGCAGCGGATGCGCGGCCCGGGTCTGCCACCAGGCGAACGCCGCGAGGAGCGCCCCGCCGGCGATCAGGAAGCCCCAGGTGAGCGGGGAGCCCCAGTCGTGGGTCTCGGCGTTGGAGAAGCCGTAGACCAGGGTGAACAGACCGGCGGCGACCAGGACCGTGCCCGGCACGTCCAGCTTGGAGTTCGCGGCGTCGCGGTGGTTGGTCAACAGCAGCCAGCCACCGGCGAAGGCGACGACGGCGATGGCCACGTTGACATACAGCGTCCAGCGCCAGTCCAGCGCGTCGGTCAGCAGCCCGCCGAGCAGCAGGCCCACGGCGCCGCCCGCGCCCGCGATGGCGCCGTACACGCTGAACGCCCTGGCCCGCTCGCGGGCGTCGGTGAACGTCGTGTTGAGCAGCGACAGGGCCGCGGGTGCCAGCAACGCGCCGAAGGCGCCCTGGAGGGCGCGCGCGGTGACCAGCATGCCGAAGCCGTTCGCGGCGCCGCCCAGAGCGGAGGCCGCGGCGAAGCCGACGACGCCCACGAGGAAGGCGGGCTTGCGGCCGAACAGGTCTGCCATCCGGCCGCCGAGCAGCAGAAGGGAGGCGAAGGCGAGGGCGTACGCGGTGACGATCCACTGCCGGTTGCCGTCGGAGAAGCCGAGGTCCGCCTGGGCGGAGGGCAGCGCGATGTTCACGATGGTCGCGTCCAGCACGACCATCAGCTGCGCCACGGCGACGACCGCGAGGATCCACCAGCGGCGTGCGGCAACCGCGTCGTGCGCGGCCCGCACCCCGCTGCCGGAGGCGCGGTCGGAGAGGGTCTTCTGTGGCATCGGGAACCACTCCAGGGAAGTCGTCCGAAGGGACGGAGGGTCAAGGATGGGGGTCGAGAGGAACCTAAACGAAACGGTTTCGTACAGATCGAGCCTAGAGCAGTTCCATCGAAACGGCAACGTTTCGCTAGGGGTTCTCATCGGACTCCGATTCATTCCTTGACGGGCATATAACCGGTCAGGCATATTGGACTTATGTCCGACGCCTCGCTGTGGACCGCCCTCGCCGATCCGCACCGCCGGGCCATCGTGGCGTTGCTCCTGGAATCGCCCCGGTCCGTCGGCGAGATCGTGGAGGCATGCGGTCTGAGCCAGCCGAGCACCTCCAAACATCTGAAGGTGCTGAGGGAGGCGGGCCTGGTGCGGGTACGGCAGGACGCGCAGCGCCGCGTCTACGCCCTCGACCCGGCCCCGATCGCCGAGCTCGACGCCTGGCTGACCCCCTACCGCAGACTCTGGAACCGGAGCCTGGACGCCCTGGGACGCCGCCTCGACGAGACACAGACGCAGACACCGACGCAGACGCCGGACGACCGCACGGAAACCTCCGTCCCGAAGGACTGATCCGTCATGCCCGCAGACCTGCCCACCGACCTGACCGGCAGTTATCTCACCCTCGACGACGGCCGCCCCGCCATCCGCTTCAGCCGTGTCTACGACCACCCCGTGGACCGTGTCTGGACCTGTGTCACCGACCCCGCCGAACTCGCCCACTGGTTCCCGTCCCACGCCGAGTTCGACCTGCGCGCCGGCGGCACCGTCACCTACAGCGGCGACCCCTGCACTGAGGACTCCACCGGCACGGTCGTCGCCGTCGACCCGCCCCGGCATCTGGCCTTCACCTGGGGCGGCGACGAACTCCGCTTCGATCTGGAGGACCTCGACGGGAAGCGGACCCGCTTCACCCTCACCAACGTCTTGGAGGCGGCGGACACCGCGGCCCGCAACTGCGGCGGCTGGGAGGTCTGCCTCCTCGCGCTCGACGCCACGGTGGCGGGCGCCCCGCACCGCGGGCCGCACTCCGAGGACGCCGCCGACTGGGCGCCGATCTACCGGGCCTATGTGGCCGCGGGCGTCCCCTCCGGCGCACCCGTGCCGCCCGGCGCCTGAACCAGTTCTCCGGTGCCCGTAGGGTGACGAACCGTCACCTTACGGGCACCGCCGTTGTGGCCCCGTACGGCCGATTCGCCTGCGCCTCAAAGGAGTTGGTAAACGGAATTGAACACACCTCCTGTCCCGCCCGTACCTAGTGCTGTCCGGTCGCCCAGCACGACACAACAAGAGCGAACGAACACGCACCCGTACGGACAGGCACGCGCAGGCGACTGCCGGCCGGCGGCACGGACCCCGTCCCCCAGGAGGTCGAGAAGGTTGAGTCACAAGCGAATTCCGAAGCGCAAGGCCGCGATAGCCGTCGGCGGAGTGGCGGCGCTCGGAGTGGCCGCGATCCTGCTGCCGAACGCCAACGCCTCCCAGGACGGCGGTACGGCCGCGAGCACCGCGCCCAAGACCTTCAAGGCGAGCGACGCGTCACAGCTCGCCTCGCAGCTCTCCGGTCTGATGGGCGACACCTTCGCCGGCTCCTACTACGACAGCGCCACCAAGCAGCTCGTCGTCAATGTCGTCGGCGCCGACAGCAGCGCCGTCGCCCAGGCCCAGCAGGCCGGTGCCAAGGTCCGCGAGGTCACCAACAGCACGGCCGCACTCAAGTCCGCCGCACAGACGCTGAAGACCAAGGCCACCATCCCCGGCACCGCGTGGGCCGTCGACCCGAAGACGAACAAGGTCGTGGTCACCGCCGACAGCACCGTCACCGGCAGCCAGTGGAACACCGTGCAGTCCACCGTCCAGGGCCTCGGCTCCGGGACGGCCGTGCTGAGGAAGTCGGCGGGCACCTTCAAGACCTTCGTGTCCGGCGGCGACGCCATCTTCTCCCAGGTCACCGGCGGCACCGTGCGCTGCTCCCTGGGCTTCAACGTCACCGCCAGCGACGGCAGTCCGGCCTTCCTGACCGCCGGTCACTGCGGGGTCGCCGCCAAGCAGTGGTCCGACGCCCAGGGCGGCGCGCCGGTCGCCACCGTCAACCAGGCCGTCTTCCCCGGCAACGACTTCTCGCTCGTCAAGTACGACGACCCCAACACCCAGACCACCAGCGACGTCAACACCGGCAACGGGCAGACCGTCCAGATCACCGCCGCCGCCGACGCCACCGTCGGTGAGACCGTGTTCCGGATGGGCTCGACGACCGGCCTGCACAACGGCCAGGTCACCGGCCTCGACGCCACCGTCAACTTCCAGAGCGAGACCGACCCCAACGGCGTCGACACCGTCAACGGTCTCATCCAGACGAACGTCTGCGCCGAGCCCGGCGACAGCGGCGGCTCCCTGTTCACCCAGGACGGCGGCGCCGTCGGCCTCACCTCCGGCGGCAGCGGCGACTGCACCACCGGCGGCGAGACCTTCTTCCAGCCGGTCACCGCGGCCCTCCAGGCCACCGGCGCCACGCTCGGCGGCGGAGCGGGCGCGGCGTCCGCCGACCCGTCGGCGACGGCTGCGGACCCCTCCGCGACGGCTGCGGACCCGTCGGCGACGGCCGCCGACCCGTCCGCGACGGCTGCGGACCCGTCGGCGACGGCCGCCGACCCGTCCGCCACGGCGACCGACCAGGCGGCGGCATCCGGCACCACCCGGCACCGCCACCGGCGCTGAGCGGGTAGTGCCGCGATGTGTCGTCTGTCGTCTGCGGCACCACCGTGGCCGGTCGCTCCCCCAAGCTCTCAACTTCGTTCGAGCAGGGAGGTACCCCCATCGCGGCGGAGCCGCATGTCGGCACATCCCCGCGCCCCTTCAGGGCGCTGGTCCGGCCCTTCTATCGCGCGCGTTCCCCCTCGCGCCGCACGGCCCACCGGTCCGGTCCCGCCGCTCAGCCGCGGCCGGGTGGGGCGGTGGACCCGGCCCGGCCCTCCGGCGGGAGGGCCGGGCCGGCCTTCACTCCTCGGCGCGCAGCAGCAGCAGTGCCACGTCGTCGATCCGCTCCCGCGCGGCCGTGCTGTGCCGCACCAGATGGTCGGCCACCTCGTCCAGCGGACAGTCCCCGACCTCCGCGAGCCGCTCGCCGAGATCTGCCAGCGCATCCTCGATGTCGACGCCGGGAGACTCGATCAGCCCGTCGGTGTAGAGGGCGAGCAGCGAACCGGCGGCCAGGTCGACCTCCGTCGTCGGATACCGGGCCGAGGCCGTGATGCCGAGCAGCGGCCCCCCGGCCAGGTCCAGCACCCGCACCTTGCCGTCGGGGCGCAGCAGCAGCGGCGGCGGATGCCCGGCCCGGGCCATCACGGCCCGCCCGCGCTCCCGGTCGAGCCGTAGATACACACAGCTCGCGAACAGCTCGGAACCGAGCTCGATCAGCAGCCGGTTGGTGCTGCCCATGACCTCCTCCGGCTCCTGGCCGACGGCCGTGTACGCGCGTACGGCGGTGCGGATCTGGCCCATCAGCCCGGCCGCCGTGACGTTGTGCCCCTGTACGTCCCCGATCACCGCGGCGGGCAGCGGCCGGGAGGCCACCAGGTCGTAGAAGTCGCCGCCGATGTCCATGCCCTGGGTCGCCGGGAGATAGCGGGCGGCCGTACGGAACCCGGGGAGGGAGGGCAGCGACTCCGGCAGCAGGGCCTGCTGGAGGCCGTGGGCGAGCCGGTGCTTCGCGTCGTAGAGCTGGGCCCTCTCCAGGGCCTGCGCGATCAGACCGCCCAGACTGGTGAGCGCCGCGCGCTCCTCGGCGGAGAAGGCGCGCGGTTCGGCGTAGGCGAGGACGCAGAAGCCGACCGGACGGCCGGTGGCGACCAGCGGCAGATACGCCCAGGCCTCCAGACCGTCCGGGACCACGGGCAGCTCGGGGAAGAGCCGCTCCAGCTGCTCCCGCGACTCGAAGAACGCGGGCACGCCCTCCTTCAGAACGTGCACGCCCGGTGTCCGGACGGTCAGCGGCATTCCGTCGTACCGAAGGACCGCGTTCGTGTCCTTGTAGCCGTGGTGGCCCAGCACATGCATCCGCCCGGCGCGCGCTGCGAGGATCGCCATGGCACGGCCGCCCGCCGCGGGGAGGATCTCGTCCGCCACCAGCTGGACGACGTCCTGCACCCCCGCCGCCTGGGTGAGCGCGCCCGCGAGATTCAGCATGTTCGAGATGGTGACCAGACCTCTCGATCCGTCGCCGGCGGGGCCCGTCGCGTCCCGGCGGTCCGGCGGAGCCACCGAGCGGGCCCGGCTGATCCGCACGCTCAGCCCGCTGGTGTCCGGGTACATCCGGAACGACAGCCAGGTCGCGGGCGGCCGCAGCGCCACGAACGACGTGACGTGCTGGCTGAGCAGCGCGGCCCGGTAACGGTCCTCGTACACCGGGTCGTTGAGCCAGCGCACCGACCCCCACAGCTTGGTGCCGAGCAGCTTGCCCGTCGGAACGCCCAGCAGATCCACCGCGGCCGCGTTGGCGAACCCGATCCGGCCGTGCAGATCCAGCGAGAGCATCCCGTACGGCAGCCTCGCCACCATCCTGGCGGCCTCCACGGTGCCCAGCGTTCCGGCCATGCCCATCATCGGCGAGCCCACCAGATCGGGTTCCGGGCGCAGCGGGCGGCCCTGCGCCGCGGCCCGCTCCAGTCGCAGCGCCAGCCGTCCGCAGGCCGCGGTCAGATGTTCCTGTTCCCAGTCGGACAGCTCCGGCGGATGGCCGCCGGGCCAGGTCACGAAGACGGCGCCGAAGACCGTAGTGGCCGTCGCCACGGGGAGGGCGGCGAGCGCGAAGGGGTACGGCAGCACCACCGCGATACGCGGATACGAGCGGGCCATGTCCGCCTCGCCGCCCACCCAGATCAGCCGCCGCTCCCGCGCTGCCTCCGCGACTGGGATGGGGGCGCTGAGCCCGACCCTCTCCCAGGGTGCCGCGAACTGCCGGGGCAGCCCGGCCATCACCGCCATCTCCAGCACCGGCTCGTCCGGGTTCAGCAGATACACGGCACCGGAGTGCGCGTGCACCTCCTCCATCATCGCCGCCAGCGCCAGGGACAGCACGGGCCGCCCCACCGGAACCCGCCCCGTCCCGACCGCCTGCCCCTCGCTCAAACCACCCACCTCCTCGACCCCCCGCCCCAAGCCTCACCCCACCCCCACCCCACCGCACGACGAACCCACCACAGCGACACAGCAGCCCCCCAGCCGCACGCCCCGCACCCACCCGCTGCCCGCGGGCGGTCGCGCCGCTGCACCCGCCCCCGCCATTCGCGGGCAGCCGCGCCGCAGCCGCCCCCACCCCCACTGCCCGCGGGCAGCCGCGCGCCGCAGCCGCTGCACCCACCCCTCCCGCAATCCGCGGGCAGTCGCGCCGCAGCCGTCCCCACCCCGCTGTCCGCGGGCAGCCGCGCCGCAGCCGCTGCACCCACCCCTCCCGCTGTCCGCGGGCAGCCGCGCCGCAGCCGCCCCCACCCCCGCTGCCCGCGGGCAGTCGTGCCGCAGGGCGGCACGGGTGGGCGCGGACGGCACCCCGCCGGCGCCGGGCTGCGCAACCCCGGCCCCGCCCCCAGCCCCGGCACCCCGCCAACCCCGGGCCTATCAACCCCGGCCCCAGCCCCAGCCCCAGCACCCCGCACCCCGCACCCCGCACCCAGCCCCCCACCCCGCACCCAGCCCCCCACCCCGCACCCAGCCCCCCACCCCGCACCCAGCCCCCCACCCCGCACCCAGCCCGACGGGCCCCGCACCCAGCCCCACGGGCCCCGCACCCAGCCCCACCGCCCCGCACACACCCCCAGCCCAAGCCCCGCAGGGACCCCGCAGGGGCTGCGTCAACCGCAGATACGCGCTGTAATGGCGAACGTGGTCAGTGAGGGCGCTGCGGTGCGCGGAGTGAGGGCCTTGCGTGCCGAGGTGGCCTTGGAAGCGGTCACGGCTGATCCGGCCTCACCCGAGCGTCTGCGGCGCGTCCTAGAACAGGCGATCGTCTTCACCGGCGCGGCGCTCGCCGCCGTATACACACCAGGTGAGGACGGCGATCTGCTGTGCCTGCTGGAGTCGGCGGGGCTGCCGCGGACCCTGTACGGGCTGCGGGACGCCTATCCCGTCGCCGGCGGCTCCGCAGTGGCCGAGGCCCACCGCACCGGGCAGCCGCTCTGGCTGGGGCCCGACGAGCTCGCCACGCACTCCGAGTCGCACCGGATGCCCGCCGGGGACCTCCACCTCGCCGCCCTGCCGGTGCGCGCCGCTGACGGCGGCGGCTGTCTGCTGGTCGTCAGCGAGGCACCCGGCGGCTTCGGCTCCGAGGACCGCCAGTGCATCGCCCTGATAGCCGGCGCCGTCTCCTGGCCGGTGGCCGCGGAACGGACCCGCGCCGGGGACCTGCCCCCCGGCGCCTTCAGCCTCGCCATGGACACCGGCCGGGTCGAGGTCGGCAGCCGGATCCTGGAGCTGTTCGGCATCAGCCCCGGCGCGTTCGACGGCAAGGTCGAGACCCTGCTCGGCCTCACCGTGCCCGAGGACCTGCCCGCACTGATGTCCGTCGTGGAGGCCGACCACATGTCCATCGGCGACCGCGAGCTGGAGTTCCGCGTCCTCCAGTCCGCCGGAGAGCCAAGATGGCTTCGGCTGCGCGGCCGGCTGCTGCCCAGCGGGGAGGGCCGCCCCGGGCGCCTGGTCGGCACCGTCGCCGACGCGTCCATGCCGCGCGCCGGTGCCACCGATGTCGGGCGTGTCCAGCGGCTGGCCGCCGCCCTCGCCACCGCCGGCACGGTGCGGGACGTGGGCCAGGCCATGGTCTCCACGCTGCGCGGGCCGCTGCGCGCCGACCGCATCGCGCTCGCCGAACTGGAGGGCGACCGGCTCGTCGTCACCGTGCTCGACCCGCCGCAGCCCGACAGCTGGCCGCTGCTGTGGCGGCTGGAGTGGCGCAGCGAGTGGCCCGACGCCCCGCTGCACAACATGCCCACCCTCGCCGCCGCCCTGCGCGAGGGCCGCGCCCGGATCTGGCCCGCCGGTGCCCTCCTGGAACCGGCCCTGGAACAGGTCGGCCCCGGCGGCCTCGCCGTTCTGCCGCTGGCTGCGGGCAACCGGACGGTCGGGGTCTGCCTGATGGGCTGGACCGCCCCCCACGACTTCGCCCCCGACGAACGCGCCCTGCTCACCGCCGCCGCCGGTCTCGCCGGACAGGCCCTGATGCGGGCCCGTGCCTTCGACGCCGAGCACGAACTGGTCGGCATGCTCCAGCGCCAGCTGCTGCCGCGCCGCCTGCCCAGACTCCCGGGCGGGGTCGCCGTCGCCCGCTATCTGCCGACCACCGCGGGTCTGGAGGTCGGCGGCGACTGGTACGACGTGATCCCGCTGCCCGACAACCACGTCGCCCTCGTCATCGGTGACGTCCAGGGCCACAGCGCGGCCGCCGCCACCCTCATGGGCCAGATGCGCACCGCCCTCCGCGCCTACGCAGCCGAGGGCCACCCGCCCGACGTGGTCGTCTCGCACGCCAACCGGCTCCTCATGGAGATGGAGACCGACCTCTTCGCCACCTGCTGCTACGTCGACGTCGACATGGAGGAAGGTTCCGCCTGGTACGTCCGCGCCGGCCATCTGCCGCCCGTGCTGCGCCACCCCGACGGCAGCACCGAGATCCCGGACACGGAGGGCGGCCCGCCGCTCGGCGTGGTCACGCAGACCGACTTCCCGATGAGCCCGCTCAGACTCCAGCGCGGCACCCTGATAGCTCTGACAACGGACGGCCTCGTCGAGTCCCCCGAGGAGGACATCGACACCGGGATGGACCGCCTCGCCGACCAGCTCGCCCGGTCCGACCCCGCCCGCCTCAACCCGGTGGCCGACGCCCTGCTCGGCAACGCCCGCCGCAGCGACGACGTGGCCCTGCTCCTGATGCGCTACGACGGCATGGCCGCCCGCCCGCAGCGGGAGAGCTGGACGGTGTGGCGGGTGCCGGAGGCCGCACGGCACGCCCGCCGCTTCAGCCGCCGCACACTGCGCTCCTGGGGCGTGACGGACGACGTGATGGACGCCGTCCTGCTCGTGGTGTCCGAGCTCGTCACCAACGCCCTCGTGCACACCGAGGGCCAGGTGCGTCTCGATCTCACCCTGGTCAACGAGCGGCTGCGCGTCGCCGTCGCCGACGCCTCGCCGCGCACCCCCGTCAAGCCCACCAGCATCGGCTGGGAGGCGACCGGAGGCCGCGGCCTGCTCCTGGTGGAGGCCGTGTCGGTGGTGTGGGGCACGGTCCCGGTGAGCGGAGGAAAACAGGTGTGGAGCGAGCTGGCCCTGACGCCGTGAGACCGCAAGAGCGCTGAGCACACCGCCACTCGGGTATCCGTGCGAGCCGTTTCGGCAGGTCGGGGCGGGCGTGCGCCCGCGCGCATGGTTGGCTTTGGGACCGTGGCGCACACCTTCGAAGAAATCGTGGAGAAGCAGCGCGCGGCCGACGCGGCGCACGCCCAGGTCAACGAGCTGCGGAACGCCTACGGCTCGCCCGCGCACGAGTCGTGGACCGAGGCGCAGACCGAGACGTACGAGACGGCCGTGAGGGCCTGGCGGGACCTGGCCAGGGACGCGCAGACCGCGATCAACGAGTACGCCAGGGACGAGGGACGCCCGCGCACCGACGTCGAGGCGGACGTCGAGGAGGCCGCCACGGCACCCCCGCAGCCGTGACCGGCGACCGCGCAACGTGCCCCGTCACCCGCTCGGAGTAACCGGCCCGACTTCCACTTGATGCCTCTTCGTAGTGCCAAGGCGAGGTTTTCGTAACAAAGAAGCCGCAAAGGAGCCGGACAGGAGACGAAGATCACCGCTAGGGTGAAGCAGATGAAGGCTCTGGTGCTCTCAGGCGGCGCAGGCACACGGCTGCGACCCATCACCCACACCTCGGCCAAGCAACTCGTGCCGGTGGCGAACAAGCCCGTGCTTTTCTACGGGCTCGAATCGATCGCCGCGGCCGGGATCACGGAGGTCGGGATGATCGTCGGCGACACGGCCGACGAGATCCGGGAAGCGGTCGGCGACGGTTCGGCTTTCGGGCTGGACATCACCTACATATCCCAGGAAAGACCCCTCGGCCTGGCGCACGCCGTGCTGATCGCCCGTGACTATCTCGGCGAAGACGACTTCGTGATGTACCTGGGCGACAACTTCATCGTCGGCGGCATCACCGACCTCGTGGACGAGTTCCGCGCCCATCGCCCCGCCGCCCAGATCCTCCTCACCCGGGTGCCCGACCCGCGCGCCTTCGGCGTCGCCGAACTCGACGCGCAGGGCCAGGTCGTCGGCCTGGAGGAGAAGCCCGAGCAGCCCAAGAGCGACCTCGCCCTGGTCGGCGTCTACCTCTTCACCCCGGCGATCCACCCCGCCGTACGGGCGATCGAACCGTCCCGGCGCGGCGAGCTGGAGATCACCCACGCCGTCCAGCACCTGATCGACATCCGTGCCGACGTACGCTCCACGATCATCAAGGGCTACTGGAAGGACACCGGGAACGTCGAGGACATGCTGGAGGTCAACCGGACCGTCCTGGAGACCCTGGACCGGCGCATCGACGGCGAGGTCGACGAGGCGTCCGAGACCGTCGGCCGTGTGGTGATCGAGAACGGCGCCCGCGTCGTCAACTCCCGCATCGTCGGCCCCGTCGTGGTCGGCGCGGGCAGCGAGATCACCGACTCCTACATCGGCCCCTACACCTCCGTCGCGGAGAACTGCCGGATCACCGACAGCGAGCTGGAGTTCTCCATCGTGCTGCGGGACTCCTCCATCGACGGGGTGGGCCGGATCGAGTCCTCGCTGATCGGCCGGCACACCCGGGTGACCCCGGCGACCGGCGTCCCCAGTTCCCACCGTCTCGTCCTCGGAGACCACAGCAAAGTGCAGATCCGTTCATGAACCTCCTCGTCACCGGCGCCGCCGGGTTCATCGGCCCCACCCATGTGCGCGTGCCGCTGGCCGCCGACGGCCCCGGCGCGCCCCGTATCGCCGTGCTCGGCAGACTCACCCGGCGGGAACCGCTCGAGCGCCGTACCGGGCAGGTGGCGTGATGCGCTGGCTGGTCACCGGGGCGGGCGGCATGCTCGGCCACGACGTCGTCGCGGAACTCCTCACCCGCGGCAACCTCGTCGTCGGCCCGGACCGCTCCGCTCTCGACATCACCGACCCGGACGCGGTGTCCCAAGCCTTCCGCGAGCACCGGTTCGATGTCGTCGTCAACTGCGCCGCCTACACCGCCGTCGACGCCGCCGAGACCGACGAGGCCACCGCCCTCACCGTCAACGGCGACGGCCCGGGCGTCCTGGCCCGCGCCTGCGCCGAGCACGGCGTGAAGCTCGTGCACGTCTCCACGGACTACGTCTTCTCCGGCGAGCCCCGCGACACGCCCTACCCCGAGGACCACCCCACCGGCCCGCGCACCGCCTACGGCCGCACCAAGCTCGCCGGCGAGCGGGCCGTCCTCGAGGAGCTCCCGGACGCGAGCGTCGTCGTGCGCACCGCCTGGCTCTACGGCGTGCACGGACCGAACTTCGTCCGCACGATGCTCGACCTGGAGTCCCGCAAGGACACCGTCGACGTCGTCGACGACCAGCGCGGCCAGCCGACCTGGAGCGCCGACGTGGCCGAACGTCTCGTACACCTCGGTGCCCGGCTGTGCCGGCCCGACGCCGTACACGGCGTCTTCCACGCCACCAGCTCCGGCGAGACCAGCTGGTACGACCTGGCCCGCGAGGTGTTCCGGCTCGCCGGAGCCGACCCGGCCCGGGTGCGTCCCACCGGTACCGCGGCCTTCCCGAGACCGGCACCTCGCCCGGCCTACAGCGCCCTCGGCCACCACCGGTGGCCGGAGGCCGGTCTCACCCCGCCGCGAGACTGGCGGTCCGCTTTGCACGAAGCCCTGCCCCTGATCCGCAAGGAGAGTCTGTCGTGAAGCGTCATGAGTTCCTCCGGGAGCTCCACAAGGTCACCGCGAACCGCAACTACCTGGAGATCGGCGTCAACGACGGCCGAAGCCTGACGCTCTCCAGGGTGCCCAGTATCGCGATCGACCCCGCGTTCAAGGTGGTCTCGGAGATCCGCTGCGATGTCCACCTGGCCAAGGCGACCAGCGACAACTTCTTCGCCCGGGACAACCCGCTGGGCCACCTCAAGGGCGGCCGTCATCCGCTGCGCAACATCGCCCGCAACCGCAGCCCGTTCGGCTACTGGCAGCGCACCACGCTCGACCTGTCGTTCATCGACGGCATGCATCTCTTCGAGTTCGCGCTGCGCGACTTCATCAACATCGAGAAGCACTCCGACTGGGCCAGCGTGATCGTCTTCGACGACATGCTGCCGCGCAGTGTCGACGAGGCGGCCCGTGACCGGCACACCGACGCCTGGACCGGTGACGTCTACAAGCTGATCGAGATCCTCAACCGGCACCGCCCCGACCTGGTTACCGTCCTCGTCGACACCGCGCCCACCGGCCAGCTGGTGGTCTTCGGCGCCGACCCGGACAACACGGTGCTGAAGGACAAGTACGACGAGATCATCGCCGAGTTCGAGGTGCCCGACCCGCAGAAGGTGCCCGAGGCGATCCTGGAGCGCACCACGGCCGTGAAGCCGGAGGATCTGATCGGCGCCGGGTTCTGGAAGCCGCTGGTCGTGGCCCGCAACCGGGGCACCAAGCGCGCCAGGGGCCTGGAGCCGCTGCGGCGCGCACTGGCACCGCTCAACTCGGTGCGCTGAGCGGGGCCGCATCGCAGTCCGCACGACACGCGGCGGGCCCGGCACCTTCCTGGTGCCGGGCCCGCCGTATGTGGCGTTCAGACCAGGGACTGTCCGGCATGATCTGCCGGGGTCCTAAGCAGGTCAGGCGACGTCCGCTGCGGTCCGGCAGCGCCCTGAAGGGGCGCGGGGCTGTACCGATCTGCGGCTCCGCCGCGTGGGCGCGACAAGCCACGATGGTGCCGCAGACGACAAACGACAGAGGACACATCGCGGCGCTTCCAGCCGAGCGCTCAGCGAAGCCGCGCGTAGTGCGCGGCGCAGTCCGCGTAGACCGGCAGCAGGCCGGCGCGCTGCGCCTCGGCCAGTGTGGGCGCGGCGGCGTCCTTCTCGGACAGGACCGGGTCCACACCGTCCGGCCATGCGATGCCCACGGCCGGGTCGAGCGGGTGCAGTCCGTGCTCACGGGTGGGGGAGTAGCCCGTGGAGCACAGATACACGAACGTGGCCTCGTCGGAGAGTGTCATGAAGGCGTGCCCGAGGCCTTCGGCGAGGAACACCGCGTGGTGGGTGTCGTCGTCCAGCCGGACGGCCTCCCACTGCCCGAACGTCGGCGAGCCGACCCGGATGTCCACCACCACGTCCAGCACCGCACCGCTCACGCACTTGACGTACTTCGCCTGGCCGGGCGGCACGTCCGCGAAGTGCACCCCGCGAACCACGCTGCGCCGCGACACCGAGTAGTTGG
Source organism: Streptomyces sp. YIM S03343 (assembly GCF_054729195.1). Lineage (NCBI taxonomy): Bacteria > Bacillati > Actinomycetota > Actinomycetes > Kitasatosporales > Streptomycetaceae > Streptomyces > Streptomyces sp. YIM S03343. The sequence continues at coordinate 820,469 of NZ_JBPUKX010000001.1, read as the reverse complement.
CCTGGGCGACCGTCAGGTCGTACCCGGTGGCCTCGCGGAACTCCTCGCCCCGGTACCACTCGTGGAAGCTGCCCCGCTCGTCCGGGAACACCTTCGGCTCCAGGATCCAGGCGCCCTCAATGCCCAGTGATCGCACCGCGTCACACCCTTCCGGTACCCGACCCGGGCCCCGTCCGGCCCAGGGTCGTGCCGATCAGCTTCCGCAGCCGCCGTACGACGCGCCGCGTGAGCCCCGCCGAGGACGGCCGCAGCGCCCGTACCTCCCCGGAGCGCGTGACCCGCAGCACCGGCGGCAGCGTCAGGAACCGCGCCGGCTGCGACGCCGGGGTGAGGCAGACCGCCGTACGCCAGGACGCCGCGGTCAGTTCGTCCAGCGGCAGCGCGGACGTCGTCAGCAGCGCGCCGGTCCCCTCGACGCCCGGGGTGAGCGTGCCCGGCACCTCCACGACCCGGCCGGACGCGGTGCCGGTCAGCCGCAGCAGCACGTCGGTGCTCCGCGGGACGTACAGGGGGAGCGGTGCGGTCAGGCATCCGCCGGTGACGGTCATGTCCTCGGGGGTGAGACGGGCCAGGCCGAGGGACTTGACGGCCCGGTCCACGTCCAGGGAGAGATCGGCGTGCGACGTCGTCCAGTACGGCAGGACGACCCGCCCGGCGATCACACCCGCGGGCGGCTCGGGGCGGTGCGGTTGCGGGGCCGGTCCCAGCCGGCACTCCTTGGTCCGGCCGCCCACCGTCAGGCGGACGTACAGGTCCCACAGTCCCTCGTGCACCGGGGCACCGCCCGCGGCGGTCGCCGGGTCGAGATCGGCGGTGCAGTGCAGCACCAGCCGGACGCGGCCGTCCATACCGGCCGGGACACGCTCCCGGGTGATGTCGACCTTCTGGAAGTGGGACGCGGAGGTGGTGCGCTCGCGCAGCACCAGGTCCGCGCGGGCCTTCCCGAACGCGGCCTCGGCGTCCGCGCCGAGCCGCTCGACGGCCTCGTCCAGCCGGCCGGGCGCGCCCTCGACGGGCGTGCGCTCCCCGCCGACCGGGAAGGTCATCGCCGCCTTTGCGGCCGTGTACTCGGTGTCGAAGCCGATCCGCACCCTGCCGTCGTGCCATCCGACCGTGCCGGGCACGGCTCTCGGTGTCACGGAGGACTCCCACTCGGCGTAGGCCACCACGTCGTCGTAGCGGCCCGCCCTGATCAACTCGGCGACGATGCGCTGGGCGGGCGGGAGCCCGGCCGCCACCCCGGGGCCGAAGCGCTCCGTGACGACGCCGCGCATCTCGTCGAACAGTTCCCGCCGGTAGTCCGCGGGCTTCGTCAGCAGCCCGCGGCCCCGCATCCGGTCCACGATCTCCACGCGCAGCCAGCGGCGGTACAGCCGGTCGCGCAGCGGGCCCGGCTCGGTGTACCGCTCGACGACGTCGAGGGCCTCGCGCAGGTTCTTGAAGTAGCCGACCGGGTCGAAGCGCTGGAAGCTCGAGTTGGAGCCGTCGTCGCGCCTGACGTGGTAGTAGCAGACGTAGTCGGAGAGCACCGAGATGGTGTCCGCGCGCAGGAACGCCTCGGCGGCGAAGACATGGTCCTCCAGCCGCCGCCTGCCCTCCGGGAAACGCAGCCCGGTGCGTTCGAGGAACTCCCGGCGGATCATCTTGTACGGGGTGAGGCTGTCGAACAGCGGGGCGTTCTCCACGGTGGCGTGCGGCCGGTTCACCCGGAACAGCTCCACCGGTACGGAGCGGCCCCGGCCGGCCATCTTGCCGACGACCATGTCCGCCTTGTGGGCGACGCCGTACGCGTACATCCGCTCCAGGGCCTCGTCGCCGAGGTAGTCGTCGTTGTCGACGAACATCACGTACTCGCCCTGTGCGGCGGCGATCCCCACATTGCGGGGCTTGCCCGCCCAGCCGGAGCTCTCCTGGTGGACGACGTGGATATGGGGGTGTTCGGCGGCGACCGCGTCGAGGCGGGCCGGGGTCTCGTCGGTCGAGCCGTCGTCGACGAAGATCACTTCGAACTCGTCGGGCGGCAGCGACTGCCGCAGCATCGAGGCGACACAGTCCTCGATGTACGGCCCCGGGTTGTAGACCGGAACGACGACGCTCACTCTGACCGGCATGCGGGTCCAATCCCCCTTGGTGCGCTGCCCGTTTGTGTGTTCGTACACAGTACGTTCCCCGCATGCTAACCCGCCCGGTGCGGCAGGTTCACCTCGAACGGTCGCAGCCTGTCACCGTGTCATCGCGATGCGTCGGTCGTGGCCGGGAACTCGCGGATCTCGGCCGGACGGCCGTCCACGGGAATCGGCCTACGCTGGCGTGGTGCGTCTGCTGATCGTGTCCGACACCCATGTGCCGCTCCGGGCCAAGACACTGCCCACCCCGCTGCTGGCCGAACTGCCGCGCGTCGACGTGGTGTTCCACGCCGGGGACTGGGTCGACACGGCCACGCTGGACCTGCTGGAGAGCCGCAGCCGGCGGCTGATCGGGGTGCACGGCAACAACGACGGGCCCGACCTGAGGGCGCGGCTGCCGGAGGTGGCGTACGCAGAGCTGGACGGTGTGCGCTTCGGCGTCGTCCACGAGACGGGGCCGGCGCAGGGCCGCGAGGTCCGCTGCGCCGCGCGCTTTCCCGGTCTGGACGTCCTGGTGTTCGGGCACAGCCACATCCCCTGGGACACGACGGCACCCTCCGGGCTGCGGCTGCTCAATCCGGGGTCACCGACCGACCGGCGCCGTCAGCCGCACTGCACCTATCTGACCGCTACGGTGGCCGACGGGGCTCTCACCGAGGTGGAACTGCACCGGCTGCCGCCGCGCTGAGCCCGTTGCCCCACCTCGGGAACCGCACCGGGCCGCTCCTCGCCGGAGAAGCGGCCCGGGCGTTGCGAGTGCGTGTGATCACGGACCTCCTTCCCGCGTGAAGAATGTTCCGACGGCGCGCGCCTACCCCGGTCGGCGCGGCTCACACCACCGGATGCGGAAAAGGATTCCCGGAGTCCCGGCTGAGGCCAGGAGTCCCGGCTCAGTCCCGCCCGCGTCGGCACAGGCGTGCCACCCGTGTCACCGCCCACGCCATCACGGCGGCGGCCACCAGTGCCACCGCGGCGCGCTTGGCCACCGGTACCGCGGCCGCCCGGAACAGGTCCAGGGGTTCCGTCTCGGACGCGTCCGGCAGCGGAACCGCCGTGGCCGTCGAGGCGGTGGCCGCCGCCGGTTCCGGCTCCTGCGGCGGGGCCGTCAGCCGCTGTGACAGGCAGTCCGCGAACTGGCCCACCAGCCGGTCGCCCACCTCCGTCATCACCCCGCGCCCGAACTGCGCCGGGCGCCCGGTCACCGTCAGCTCGGTGCCCACCGACACCGTCGTACCGCCGTCGCGCTCGACGAGGGAACTGGTCACCGTCGCCCGCGCGGTGCCCTGGCCGCGGGTCTCCCGCCCGCTGGCGACCAGCACCATCCGGTGCGCGGCGTCGTCCTGCTCCTCGAAGACGGCCGTCCCCTTGTACGTGACCGTGATCGGACCCACCTTGACCTTCACCGAGCCGACGACGGTCTTGCCGTCGAACGCCTCGACCGTCGCGCCGGGCATACAGGGCGCCACCCGCTCGATGTCGAGGAGCATGTCCCACGCCTCCTCGACCGGGACCGGCACGCTGAACTCGTGGTGCAGCTCCATGTCTTCCTCCCGCTCTCGTCCCCCCGACTCCGGCTCTCGTCCCCCTGGACTCCCGCTCTCGTCCCCCGGATGTTCGCGGACCTCCGCTCCCCGCAGGGGCGTCAGCCCACCGGATGGATGGCGCCCGCCGTGGCGGTCAGCGGGGCGCCGGTGCCGTGCCAGCGCAGGGTGATGATCTCCGCGGCCACCGACACCGCGACCTCCTCGGGGGTACGGGCCCCGAGGTCGAGCCCGACCGGGGAGCGCAGCCGCGCCAGCTCGTCCGGCGTCAGCCCGGCCTCGACCAGCCGTTTCGTCCGGTCGTCATGGGTACGCCGGCTGCCCATCGCCCCGATGTACGCCGCCGGCCGGCGCAGCGCCACCTCCAGCAGCGGCACATCGAACTTGGGGTCGTGGGTGAGCACACAGATCACCGTGCGCTCGTCGGTCTCCGTGCCGCTCAGATAGCGGTGCGGCCAGTCCACGACCACCTCGACCGCGCCGGGGAAGCGCTTGGGGGTGGCGAAGACCGGGCGGGCGTCGCAGACGGTGACCCGGTAGCCGAGGAAGTCCCCGATACGGGCGACCGCGGCGGCGTAGTCGATCGCTCCGAACACCAGCATCCGGGGTGGCGGGGCGAAGGAGTGCAGGAACACCGTGACGGCGTCCTCACGGCGCTCACCCCGGGGGCCGTAGTGCCTGAGGCCCGTGGCGCCGAGGGCTAGTTCGCCGCGGGCGTCGGCGGTGACGGCGGCGTCGAGACCGTCGTTGCCCAGGGTGCCGGTGACCCTGTCCGGCCAGACGGCCAGCGTGGCGCCGCGCCGCGCGGGTCCCTCGGTCACGGTGGCCACGGTCACCGGACGGCCGCTGCCCACGGACTCGGCGACCTCGGTGAAGCCGGGGTCGGTGTCCCGGGTGACCGGGCGGACCAGCACGGTGATCTCGCCGCCGCAGGTGAGCCCGACGGCGAAGGCGTCCTCGTCGCTGTAGCCGAAGGTCTGGAGCTGTGCCTCGCCGCTCGCCACGACCTCCTGGGCGAGCTCGAACACCGCGCCCTCGACACATCCGCCGGAGACGCTGCCGAGGACCTCGTCCTGCGGCCCGACCGCCATCGCGGCCCCGGGATCGCGCGGCGCGCTACGGCTCGTCCCGACGACGGTGGCCAGCCCGAACGGAGCGCCCGCCGTGTACCAGCGGCTCAGCGCCGGAAGGATCTCACGCACGACCGACTCCCTTCTGCACATCCTTGTACGAGTGCCCCGCGACTGGCTCTTCAGCCGCGACCGGTCCTTCGCCTGTGCCCGGTGCTTCAGCCGTGACCGGTGCTTCAGCTGGTGCCGTGACCGGTGCTTCAGCCGGCGCCGTCGGGGGTGCGCAGCCCGGCGTTGCGGGGTTGCCGCCCGCGCCCACCCGTGCCGCCCCAGCGGCACGACTGCCCGCGGTTGGCGCCGGGCCCGCCGTCGCGCCCCGTACCACCCGTGCCAGCTCCTCCAGCGCCGCCAGGCTGTGGCCCTCCACGAAGGCGTCCACGTTCGGCAGGGCCGCTGCCATTCCGGCTGCCAGCGGGGCGTAGCCCGGCCGGGCCTTCAGAGGGTTGGCCCAGACGACCCGGTGGGCCAGGCGGTGCAGACGGCGGGTCTGCGCGGCGAGGAGGGCCGGGTCGCCGCGCTCCCAGCCGTCGGACAGCACGACCACCACCGCGCCGCGTGCCATCCCCCGCTGCCCCCAGCGGTTCAGGAACTCCCGCAGCAACTCGCCCAGCCGGGTGCCGCCGCGCCAGTCGGGGATCGCCTCCGCGACCGCGGCCATCGCCAGGTCCGGGTCGCGGTGGGACAGCTCGCGGGTCACGCGGGTCAGCCGGGTGCCGACGGTGAACACCTCCGTGCGGGCCGAGCCGCGCGCCGCCGCGTGGGCGAAGCGCAGCAGCGCGTCGGCGTACGGCGCCATGGAACCGCTGACGTCCACCAGCAGCACCACCCGCCGGGGCCGCTCGGCGCGCCGGTGGCGGCGCAGCCGCGCGGGCTCGCCGCCCCGCCGCAGCAGCTCCCGCACCGTGCGGTGCGGATCGACGTCCCCGCGCCGTGCGGGCCGCCGCCGGGCGGTGCGCCGGGTCTGCCCCGGCAGGGTGAACGCGGCCAGCAGCCGCCGCAGTTGCTCCCGCTCGGCCGGGACCAGACGCGCGACGTCCCGGTGCCGTAGCACCTCCCGCGTGCTGGCCAGCGCCGCCGTCGGCGGCGCCTGGACCTCGCTCTGACCGGCGGGGCGGGGACGGCGCCGGACGTCGTCCCGCACGACCAGCCGCAGCCGGGGCGGTGAGAACGCCTTCACCGCACGGTCGGCCGGTCCGCCGCCGCCTCCGAAGTACGCCGCGAAGACCCTGTCGTAGCGCTCCAGGTCGTCCCGGTCGCCGCACAGTGTCAGCCGACCCGCCCAGTACACGTCGGCCCGCGCCCCCGGCTCCAGTGCGTCCACCGACCGCAGGAAGGCGTGCAGGCGCTCCGCGCTCGCGTCCACCCCGGCGGCGCGCAGGGCGCGGGCGAAGCCCAGCAGCGCGGCGTCCCCGCGCAACGCACCGTCCGACGGACCTGAACGCCCGGACGCCCGAGACGCTCCCGACTGCCCGGACTGCCCGGACGCCCGAGAGGCCCCCGACGGTTCGGACGGTCCGGACGCTCCCGACTGCCCGGACGCCCCGGACACCTGAGACGCTCCCGACTGCCCGGACTGCCCGGACACCTGAGACGCTCCCGACTGCCCGGACTGCCCGGACGCCCGAGAGGCCCCCGACGGTTTGGACGGTCCGGACGCTCCCGACTGCCCGGACGCCCCGGACACCTGAGACGCTCCCGACTGCCCGGACTGCCCGGACACCTGAGACGCTCCCGACTGCCCGGACTGCCCGGACTGCCCGGACGCCCGAGAGGCCCCCGACGGTTCGGACGGTCCGGACGCTCCCGACTGCCGGGACGCCCCGGACACCTGAGACGCCCCCGACGCCGCAGACGGCCCCGCCGCACCCGCCGCACCCGTCACGGTCCTCACGCCCCCGTCCTCGCCAGCACCGCCGCCAAGTCCATGCCCCGGGCCCGTTCCGCGTCCTCCCGGTACTTCAGCACCGAGCCCAGCGTCGCCACCGCCAGCTCCGCGTCCACCTCGCTGGCGCCCAGCGCGTCCAGGGCCTGGGCCCAGTCGATGGTCTCCGCCACTCCGGGAGGCTTGAGCAGATCCTGCTTGCGCAGCGCCTGCACCAGCGTCGTCACCTGCTCCGCGAGCCGTGCCGACACCTCCGGCAACCGGCGCCGCACGATGGCCAGTTCGCGGGCGAAGCCCGGATGGTCGAACCAGTGGTACAGACACCGCCGCTTCAGCGCGTCGTGCACCTCGCGGGTGCGGTTGGAGGTGAGGACCACCACCGGCGGCCGCTCGGCGCGCAGTGTGCCCAGCTCCGGGACGGTCACCGAGAACTCCGACAGCAGTTCGAGCAGGAACGCCTCGAACTCGTCGTCGGCCCGGTCGATCTCGTCGACCAGCAGCACCGACGGCTGGGTCTCCAGCGCCCTCAGCAGCGGCCGGGCGACCAGGAAACGGCGGTCGTACAGCTCGCTCTCCAGCCGTCCGGCGTCCGTGACACCGGCGGCCTCCGCGGCACGCAGATGCAGGAGCTGGCGCGGGAAGTCCCAGTCGTACAGGGCCTGCGAGGCGTCGATGCCCTCGTAGCACTGGAGCCGGATCAGGGGCGCGCCGAGCGCCTCGGCGAGGGCGGAGGCGAGCGAGGTCTTCCCCACGCCGGCGTCGCCCTCGCAGAAGATGGGGCGGCCCAGTCTCAGAGCCAGGAAGCAGGCGATGGCCAGCCCGTCGTCGACGAGGTAGCCCGTCTCCTCCAGACGGGCCCGCACCTCGGCCGGGCTGCCCATCCCCTGGGTGTTCTCGCTGCTGATCGGCGCTCACCCCATTCCGGCGGCGGCCAGCACCGCTCGTCTCGTCAGTACGCGCGCGAGATGCGCCCGGTACTCGGGGGAGGCGGACAGGTCCTGTGTCGGCTGCGCGCCCTCCGCCGCCGACCGCGCGGCCGCTGCCACCACCTCCGCGTCCCCGGCGCCGGACAGCGCCTGCTCGGCCGCCGTCGCCCGCAGGGGTGTCGCGCCCATGTTGGTCAGGCCGACCCGTGCCTCGGCGATGTGCCCGTCCTCGCGCCGTACCAGCGCGGCCACGCCGACCACGGCGTACGCCTGGGCCGCACGGTGGAACTTCTCGTAGTGGAAGCCCCAGCCCTCCGCCTTGGGCAGCCGCACCTCGACCAGCAGCTCGTCGGGCCCGAGCGCCGACTGGAGATAGTCGACGAAGAACTCGCCGACCGGGATCGTGCGCCGCCCGCCCGGTCCCACGGCGACCAGTTCCGCGTCCAGGGCGAGTGCCACGGCGGGCAGGTCGCCGGCCGGGTCGGCGTGTGCGAGGGCGCCGCCGAGGGTGCCCCGGTGCCGTACGGCCGGGTCGGCGACCGTGGCCGTGGCCGCGGCCAGCAGACCGGCGTACCGCTGCACCAAGGGGTCGTGCAGGACGTCGTGGTGGGTGGTGAGCGCGCCGATCACCAGCGTGTCGCCCTCCTCCCGCACCCCACGCAGGTCCGGGATCCGGCCGACGTCGACGACCAGTTCGGGGAAGGCGAGCCGCAGCCTCAGCAGCGGCAGCAGGCTCTGCCCGCCCGCCAGCACCTTGGCGTCCTCACCGGCGTCCGCGAGGAGCCGTACCGCCTCGCCGACCTCGGTCGGGCGGGCGTAGTCGAATGCGGCGGGGATCATGCCGAGGCCTCCTTCCGCGCGGACTCGACCGCGCGCCACACGCGTTCCGGGGTGCAGGGCATGCGTACGTCGTGGACGCCCAGCGGACGCAGCGCGTCGACGATCGCGTTGACGACCGCGGGCGTCGAGGCGATCGTCCCGGACTCGCCGACGCCCTTGGCGCCCAGCGGGTTGGAGGTCGCCGGGGTCTCGGTGCGGTCGGTCACGAACTCGGGCAGGTCGGGGGCGGCGGGCACGAGGTAGTCGGCCATGCTGCCGGAGACCAGGTTGCCCTCGTCGTCGTAGACCGCCTCCTCGTACAGGGCCTGCGCGATGCCCTGGGCGATGCCACCGTGCGTCTGGCCCTCGACGATCAGCGGGTTGACGACCTTGCCGACGTCGTCGACGCTGACATAGGAGCGGATCTTCGTCTCGCCGGTCTCGGTGTCGACCTCGACGGCGCACAGATGGGTGCCGTGCGGGTAGGAGAAGTTCTCCGGGTCGAGCAGATGCTCGGCGTTGATGCTGGGTTCCATGCCGTCGGGCAGGTCGTGCGAGGTGAACGTCTCGAAGGCGATCTCCTGGATCGACTTGCGGGCCTCGGGCGAGCCCTTGACGGAGAACACGCCGCCGCTGAACTCCAGGTCCCGTTCGCTGGCCTCCAGCAGATGTGCGGCGACCTTGCGGGCCTTGTCCACCACCTTCACCGCCGCGTGGTGCACGGCGGCCCCGCCGACGACCAGCGAGCGCGAGCCGTAGGTGTCCATGCCCTGCGGGGCGGCCTTCGTGTCGCCGTGGATCACCTCGACGTCCTCGAACGGCACGCCCAGCACATCGGCGGCGATCTGGCTCCAGGCGGTCACATGCCCCTGCCCGTGCGGGCTGGTGCCGGTGACCACCTCGACTTTGCCGGTGGGCAGCATCCGGATCGAGGCCGCCTCCCAGCCGCCCGCCGCGTAGCGCAGATCGCGCAGCACCCGGCTCGGGGCGAGCCCGCACATCTCGGTGTACGTCGACACACCGATGCCGAGCCGTACGGCGTCGCCGCGCGCGGCGCGGTCGGCCTGCTCGGCGCGCAGCTTGTCGTAGTCGAACAGGGCGAGCGCCTTCTCGGTGGCCGCCTCGTAGTTGCCGCTGTCGTAGGTGAGGCCCGCGATGCTGGTGTACGGGAACTCCTCGTGCCGGATCCAGTTGCGGCGCCGCACCTCGATCGGGTCGAGACCGAGTTCGGCGGCGAGTTCGTCCATGGCCCGCTCGATGGCGTACGTCGCCTCGGGGCGCCCGGCGCCGCGGTAGGCGTCGGTGGGGGTGCGGGTGGTGAACACACCGGTGCAGTCGAACTCGTAGGAGTCCATCTTGTAGATCGCCGGGTACATGAACGCGCCGAGGATCGGAATGCCCGGGGTGACCAGCATCAGATAGGCGCCCATGTCGGCGATCAGGCCGACCTTGATGCCCAGCAGCTTTCCGTCGCGGTCCGCGGCGAGCTCGATGTCCTGGATCATGCCGCGGCCGTGGTGGGTGGCGAGATAGCCCTCGGTGCGGGACTCCGTCCACTTCACCGGGCGGCCGGTCTTCCGGGCCACCGCGAGCGCGATGGCCTCCTCGCCGTACACCTGGAGCTTGGAGCCGAAGCCGCCGCCGACGTCGGGGGCGATCACCCGCAGCTTGTGCTCGGGGATGCCGGTGACCAGCGCCAGCATGATCCGCGCGATGTGCGGGATCTGCGTGGCGCTCCACAGGGTGTACTCGCCGGACGCGGCGAGCGGGGTGGCGACGACCGCGCGGGGCTCCATGGCGTTGGGGATCAGCCGCTGCTGGAGGTAGCGCCGCTTGAGGACGACGTCGGCGCGCTCGCGGACGGCGGCGAAGTCCTCGCCGGTCCTGAGGGGCCAGTCGTAGGCGCGGTTGGTGCCCTTGTCGGCGTGGACCAGCGGGGCGTCGTCGGCGAGGGCCGCCTCCAGGTCGAGCACCGGCGGCAGCGGGGTGTAGTCGACTTCGATCGCCTCCAGGGCGTCGGCCGCCGCGTACCGGTCGCGGGCCACGACGACGGCGACCGGGTCACCGGCGTGCCGCACCTCGTCCACCGCGACGGGCGGGTGGTCGGGCAGCACCATGTCCTCGGTGACCGGCCAGGCGCACGGCAGCGAGCCGAGCCCGTCGGCGAGGTCGGCGCCGCTGAACGCCGCGACGACACCGGGGCGTTCCAGCGCGGGGGAGACGTCCACCCGGTCGATGCGGGCGTGCGCCATGGGGCTGCGCAGAATGGCGAGGTGGAGCAGCCCGGTGACGGTGATGTTGTCCGTCCAGTTGGTCTGCCCGGTGATCAGCCGGGCGTCCTCCTTGCGCAGGCGGGCCCGGCCCACCTCCGGCTCGACGGCCTGGTCGGTCATGCCGTGACCTCCTCGGAGAGCTGCTGCCCGGTTGTCCCCGGCCGCGCCGCCTGCCCGTTCTCCTCGGCCGCGGCCAGCACCGCGCGGACGATGTTCTGGTAGCCGGTGCAGCGGCACAGATTGCCTTCGAGGGCGTCGCGCACCTCGGGCGCGGTGGGGTGCGGGTTCTCCCGCAGCAGATCGCGGGCCGCCATCAGCATGCCGGGGGTGCAGTAGCCGCACTGGAGGGCGTGCCGCTCGTGGAAGGCGCGCTGGAGGGCCGTCCACTCGCCGTCCCGGGCCAGGCCCTGCACGGTGGTCACCTCGGCGCCGTCGGCCTGCACGGCCAGCACCGCGCAGCTCTTGACGGTCGCGCCGTCGAGCTCGACCGTGCAGGCCCCGCAGTTCGAGGTGTCGCAGCCGATCGGGGTGCCGGTGAGTCCGAGGCGGTCGCGCAGATAGTGGACGAGGAGCAGCCGGGGCTCCACCTCGTCCTCGTACGTCGTGCCGTCCACCTTCACCGTGATGTGGGTCATGGGCCCTCCAGAGCCGTGCGGCGGTAGCGAGGGGTTCGCGAACTCGTGCGACAGGGACAAAGCGGCCACGTGGCGTGATGTACGTCACTCTATGTCGGGGTCGTGGCTGCGGCGAGTGGTGCGACAGGTGTTTGTTGAACATTGATCTATCGCTGTCAGGTGATTGACCTACGGCGGTGAGCGGGCCGACTGTAATGGACATGACGAATATCCGGGCACGTCTGACCGTCGTCGCCTTCGTCCTCGTTGGCCTCTGCGGATCCCTGACCCTGGCCGCCCCCGCCGGCGCCGTCCCGACCGGCTCCCTCCCCTTCGACGGTTCACCGCTCACCGTCCAGAACGGCCGCTTCACCGACTCCTACGGCCGAGAGGTCGTCCTGCGCGGCTACAACGTCTCCGGCGAGACCAAGCTCGCCGAGAACAACGGCCTGCCCTTCGCCTCCGTCGCCGACGCCCAGAAGTCCGCGACCGCGCTGCGCGCCCTCGGCGGCGGAAACTCCGTGCGCTTCCTGCTCTCCTGGGCCTACGCCGAACCCGTGCGCGGCCAGGTGGACACCGCCTACCTCGCCGCCGCCACCGCCCAGCTACGCGCCTTCCTGGACGCCGGCATCCGTGTCTACCCCGACTTCCACCAGGACCTCTACTCCCGCTACCTCTTCAACACCGGCAGCTGGTACACCGGCGACGGCGCCCCGAAGTGGGCGGTGGACGCGGGCGGCTACCCGCAGGAATCGTGCGGCATCTGTCTCTTCTGGGGCCAGAACATCACCCAGAACCAGGCGGTCACCAAGGCGTTCCACGACTTCTGGCACAACGCCTACGGCCTCCAGGACGCCTTCCTCACCACTGCCCAGACGACGATGACCTACCTCAGACAGCACCTCACCGGCGACGAGTTCACCGGCATCGTCGGCTTCGACCCCTTCAACGAGCCGTACGCGGGCAGTTACGACTCCGGCCAGACCAGCCGAACCTGGGAGCGGGATGTGCTGTGGCCCTTCTACGTCGCCTTCCGCGCCCGGATGGACGCCGCGGGCTGGCAGGACAAGCCGGCCTTCGTCGAGCCCAACCTCTTCTGGAACGCCAACATCGACACCCAGAAGCAGGAGGGCGGTCTGCTGGACGCGGGCACCCTCGGCGGGCGGTACGTCTTCAACACCCACTTCTACGACCAGAAGGCCATCTCCGGGATCCTGATGTGGGGCAAGGCGTCAGACGGCCAGTACGCCGCGGATTTCGGTACCGTCCGCGACCGCGCCTCGGCCGCCGGGACGGCCGCCGTGGTCAGCGAGTTCGGCCATCCGCTGTCCGGCACGGTGTCGGACAAGGCGCCCACCGTCGACAAGGCGATGTACCAGGCCCTCGACTCCCGGAAGAAGGGCGCGAACTGGTGGACCTCGCCGTCCGCGTCCGGCCCGGTGCTGTCCGGTTCGCAGTGGCAGTGGGACATCTACAGCGGCCGTCACCACGAGCTGATGAACGGCAACGCCGACAAGGTGATGACGACGGGCGACGCCTGGAACGACGAGGACCTCTCCGCCGTGGGCCTCGACGACTCCGGGACCGTGACGCTCCGTCAGGATGCCCGCCTCCTGGACCGCGTGTACCCGAGCGCCACCGCGGGCAGCACCCTCGCCTTCACCTACGAGGACCGCTCCCGCGACGGCTCCACCACCCTGACCTGGAACCCGGTGCCGAGCACCCTGCCGAATGTGCAGCAACTGGTCGGCTCGGGGCAGTACGGGCTGCTGGTGTGGCGTTCCGACGGCGGCTCCGCGCCCACCGAACTGCATCTGCCGGCGTCCTTCCCCACCGCCAGGACCACCGTTGTCTCCGACCTCGGCACGGTCTACGGCCCGCCGTCCTACACCTCCGCCACACCGGTCGCCGCCGCCCCCGAGCCCGGCGGCACCGGCAGCCGGCGCCTGCTGCTGACCTCGGCCGACTCCGGCGTGCTGCACTACGCGCTGGTGACCAACGGGGCCACTGCACCGTCGGCGACCCTGCTGGCCGCGGCCCGCTCCGAACTGGCGGCGTGGGCCGCGGCGCGGTTCTGAACGGCGACCGCGGGACCGTCCGGGTCCCGGACACCGCGGGATCCGGACAGCGGCGGGCCGGACGGTCCTCCGGTCCGCTGCCGGGTCACCGTTCCCATCGGGTCGCTGTTCCTGCCGGGTCGCTGTTCCCGCCGGGTCACCGCTCCAGCGGGCCCGTCAGGTCCACGATGTCGTCGGACGCGACGTCGTGGAGCCGGATCGACAGGTCCTCCAGGGCACGGCTGGCCGCGAGTTCGTCGCCGATCTCGGGGATGGGCCGGTCGACCGGATTGCGCCGGGCCACCCCCCGTCCGGTCACGGACGACGAGTCCCGCGTCCTCAGCACGGCCCGGGCGCGGGTGTCGTCGCCGTCCTCGGTGATGTAGATGTCCACGGTCCACTGCTTGGCTTCCATCGTGATCACTTCCGTGCGGGGAAGGAGGGACGAGGCGGGGCGAAACAGGTCCTTCCCCTCTTGCCAGCCTGCTCCTGCGGGGCGGGCCGGTCCAGAGCCGGACGGCCTTTTCGCCGGGGTGCACGGGGCGGTGCCGGTGAGTGCGCCGGGCGCGGGGAGCGCAAGGGGCGCACCGTCCCGGAAGCCGGGGACCTGCGGACCGCCCGCGACCCGGTCGACGCCTACCGGATCCCGGTCCGGTGATCGTTCCGCGCTGATTCCGCGCTGATGAAGCTCCTTGTGCCGCTTGAATGTTGGCGGCCGGCGAGTGGCCGGAACCGGTCGTTCCGGGTCCGTCCTTCCCTTCGGGACCCGGGACCGTCGGTCCCGCAAGGGGGCGTAACGGCACCCGTGGTTGGGAAGTTCGGCCGCCCTGTGCGGTGGGGGCGGTGCGCAAAGCTAGGTCCTGACCGACCCGGAGAGATCCCGGGTACGGCCCCGGAAGCCGCCTTCCCTCGCGGCAGCGGGCCGTACCGGGTCCAGACCGGTCGCCGTCCGGCCGCCCGCCCGTCTGCCCTGACTGCGGGGCGGCCGGACGCATGTGCGGCCCCCTTTTCCTTACGGCGCAAGGGCGCGGAGCCCATGCCGTACCCGGCATTCCCCCCTCCCCGCGACCGCGGTCGCCACCGACCCGGGCGCCACCGCGGCCACCGCACCGACCCGGACACCTCGCAGGCGTTCGAGTCGCCGTAAAAGCCTCCCCAGGAGCCCGCACCCGACACAGGGCCCACCGTCTCTGGCGCAGGGCCTGACGGCCCCGCCACCGGTACCGCCCGGCCCTCCACAACCGACTGGTGGTGACGGAGCGTAGACCCAGCGGAGAGAGCCCTGCAGAGGAGCAGAGATGCACACCACGGGAGTCCAAGCCGTTGCCCTGGAGACCCTGATCTCCGCGGCGGTTGCGGCACCGTCGATCCACAACACCCAGCCGTGGCGGTTCGATCCGGACCCGGTCGCCCGCACCATCGAGGTGCGGCTGGACCGCAAGCGTCAGCTCACTCTGGCCGATCCCCAGCGCCGGGCCATGTATCTGTCCGTGGGTGCCGCTCTCTTCAACCTCCGGATCGCCGCGGCCAACGCGGGCCGCCAGCCCGTCGTACGGCTGCTGCCGCACCTGGGCGACCCCGACCTGGTGGCGATAGTGCATCTCGCCGGCACGGCCATGTACGAACGCCCGCTCTACCGCGCCCTGTACGAGGCTGTCGACCGGCGGCACACCAGCCGTATGCCGTTCACCGGCCGCCCGGTGCCCGAGCCGATCGTCGCGGGCATGGTCGCCGCCGCCCGCAGCGAGGGCGCCCACCTCGACGTGCCCGACATCCTCGGCACCCAGCGCCTGCTGCGCCTGACGGCCGCGGCCGAGTCCCGCAATCGCGCCGACGCCGAACGCGTCGCGGAGACCCGCGGCTGCATCACCGTGCCGGGCGACGAGACGCCGTACGGTATCCCGGTGGGCGCCCTCGGTCCGCGCGAGGCCACCGGCCGGGTCCCGATGCGGGACTTCGCCGGGATGCTGCCCGGACTGCGGCTGCCCGTCCTGCCGTTCGAGCGGCACGCCCAGGTGGCCATGTTGTGGACCGGGCGCGACCGGCGCGAGGACTGGCTGCTGGCGGGCCAGGCGCTCCAGCATGTGCTGCTGCTGGCGACCGTCCACGGGGTGCGCACATCGATCCTGCACCAGGCGATGGAATGGCCCGACCTGCGGGAGGCCACCGGCGCCTCACGCCGCCGCTGCTGCCCCCAGTTGATGATCCGCTTCGGCTACGGCCCCGACGGCGGCCCCACGCCGCGCGCGACCGGTGTCACGGACGACGCGTCCGCCGCCGAGGGGGTGCGGGTCGGTGGCCCGGCGGTCTCGGCCCACGGAAGCCGCGTCTGAGAGACCGACAGGTCCCTATTGCCCTGGGGCGGCACCGGCAGGAGAACCGGTGCCGCCCCAGGGCTGTGCCGTGACGGGAACGGCTGTCAACTCGCGGACGGTCCCGTCCAGTCCGCGGAGATGTGCCCCAGCCGGACCCGCTGCGGGTGGTCGCCCACCGGGACCGACAGCACCTTCTGGCCGGTCGCGAAATCGATGGCGGTGACCTGGTCGGCGCCGGCCTCGGAGATCACGCAGTCCTGGCCGTCGCCGCTGACCGTGGCCCAGTACGGAGTCGACGCGGTGACCAGCGGGCCCTCCTGGAGGGTGGCACGATCGACGACGGTGGCGTAGTTGTCCATCGTCCCCGCGACACACAGCTTGGTGCCCGAGGGGTTCATCGAGATGCCGTGGTGGCGCGAGTCCAGCAGCCAGGTGGTGCGGTCCGTGCTGGTCGCCGGGTTCGAGGGCAGCGTCTTCACCCGGGTGATCTTGTCCGTGGCGACGTCGTACTCCAGGAAGCCGTTGAAGAACGACACCTGGAAGTACAGCTTCGACCAGTCGGGGGTGAACGCGGCGGGCCGCACCGCGTCGGAGTAGTTCTTCAGCCCGATCGCGTCGAGCCGGTCCCGCATGTCGATGATCTTGACCTGCTTGAACGTGGTCGCGTCGACGACCGTGATGTGCCGGTCGCCCTTCGTCCAGTCCCAGGCCGGGTCGTCGAGGGAGGTGGTGACCTCGCCTATCGCCATGTTCCAGATGTACTTGCCGCCGTTGGTGAAGACGTTCTCGTGCGGCTTGTCGCCGGTGGCGAACTCACCCACCTCCTTCCCCGTGTCGATGTCCAGCACCTGCACCTTGTTCGCCGTGGACGCGGAGACCGCCACACGGGTGCCGTCGGGGGAGACCGCCATGTGGTCGGCGCGGTAACCGGCCACCGGGAAACGCCAGTTGACCTTGTCGGTGGCCAGGTCGATGGACACGACGTCCGCGAAGCTCGGACGTGAGACCACCACGGACTTCCCGTCCGGCGTGGAGTACATGTCGTCGACGTACTGGTCGTGGCCCTGCCCGACCTCGTTGCGGATGGCCGTGTAGTAGATCCACTTGATCGGATCGGCGTTGATCTCGGCGATCCGCTGCGCCTTGTCCGGTACGACATTGATCTCGCCCACCTTCGCGAAGTCCCCCGAGGACTTCAGGACGGTGGCGGTGCCGTCCCAGTTGTTGCCCACGAACAGCACCTCCCGCAGCGCGGCGGACGAGTCCGCGGTGGCGGCGGTGGCGGGCGCGGCGACGGTCAGTGCGAGGGCGGCGGCTACGGAGCAAAGGTGCCTGGGTCTGAAGGCAGCCATGACTGCTCTCCTCTGGGGGGACGACGGCATGCGGGAGAAATGCCGGAGAACGGCGTGGGGGAGGCCAACACGCTTGTTCCGGACTCAACTTACTGAAAAGTAAGGAGGAGTCGCCCCGCTTCACAAGACTGTGGACGCGACAAAATCCGCGCGGTCGTCATGGCGTTCCGCGCGGTGGTTCGCGGGTGTGCGGGTCCGTCGGGTCTGCGGACCGGGTGTGCGACCGGCTGTCACCTGCCGGTGCCGCAGCGGCTGCACCCCCGCCGGGCGTGCGGCGCCCGTGGGTGCGGGCGGGGCCGCAGCGCCCGCAGCACGGGCCGCACCAGCAGGGCCGACACCAGCCGCTCCATGGCCCGTGCCGGCCGTCGCCCGGGGATCCGGGCGGTCCGCGCGGGGTGGACCAGCAGCGCGGGCCGGGCGCGTCCCAGTCCCGGCGCGCGGGCCGAGAACGTCCAGGTCACCCGCGAGGTGACCTGGAGTCCGTGCCGGTTCCTCCCTACTCGTCCCATGCCTGGATCAGGATCTCTTCGGCGATCTTGCCGTCGCGCAGCGTGACCATCGACTCGCTGAGCACACGGACGCCGTCCGAGTAGCGGCAGGACTGGCTGTAGGCGGCCTGGTCGCCCTCGACGATGCAGCGCTCCATTTTGTGCGTCATGTCGCGGCTGTAGATGTCCTCGTACATCGCCCGGATCTCGTCCTTGCCGTGCAGGACCCTGGGGCGGCTGGGCTGCGTGTTGCGGTCCACGACGCGTATCTCCGCGTCGTCCGCGTACAGCGACAGGAGTGGTGCGGCCGTGTGGCCCTCGAGGCCCCTGCGCAGGGTCTCCGTGTCGAACGAAGGGGAGCTTGCCGCAGTGCCCATGCTGACCTCCTTCGAGGGCCGCGGCCCGAGGGGACACGGGTCGCGGGAGCCTCACCTTCCGAGCCTCCCCCGCCCGGATCTGCTCGGCAAACGCACACAGCCACAGACGGGGTAAAATACCCCTAAGGGTATGCGGAGGAGAGGATGACTGACCGTGGAGCTGCAGTTCGAGGACGATGAGCTGAAGTCGGTGCTGAACCGGCTGCGCAGGGCGCAGGGGCAGATCTCCGGCGTGATCAAGATGATCGAGGAGGGGCGGGACTGCGAGGACGTTGTGACGCAGCTCGCCGCGGCCTCCCGGGCACTCGACCGGGCAGGCTTCGCGATCATCGCCACCGGGCTCCAGCAGTGTCTGACCGGCCCGGACCGTGAAGGCCGCGAGGGCACGGACGGTTACAACGGGCAGGGCACGGAGGAGATGAAGGGGCGGCTGGAGAAACTCTTCCTGTCACTGGCGTAGCCCGGCGGCCGGACCGGCCCCCCTGTCGTTCCGCGGCAGGGTGCGCGGTCCGGCGCCGGTGCTGTCCCCGGTCCGGTACCGGCGGGATGCCAGCGGGGCTCCTGCGCTCGGCGATCGGTCACCCCTTAAGGTCCCTAAGGTCGAGTCGTACCGACTCCGGACCTCGCGGAAGGGGCCAGCACCATGGCGCAGGAAGTACGTGGCGTGATCGCGCCCGGCAAGGACGAGCCCGTGCGGATCGAGACGATCGTCGTGCCCGACCCCGGTCCGGGCGAGGCCGTCGTACGCGTCCAGGCATGCGGCGTGTGCCATACCGACCTGCACTACAAGCAGGGCGGTATCAACGACGAGTTCCCCTTCCTGCTCGGCCATGAGGCGGCGGGCGTGGTCGAGTCGGTCGGCGACGGCGTGACGGACGTGGCGCCGGGCGACTTCGTGATCCTCAACTGGCGTGCGGTGTGCGGCCGGTGCCGGGCATGTCGGCGAGGGCGGCCCTGGTACTGCTTCGACACGCACAACGCCGGACAGCGGATGACCCTGACGGACGGCACCGAGCTCTCCCCGGCCCTCGGCATCGGCGCCTTCGCGGAGAAGACCCTCGTGGCGGCCGGTCAGTGCACCAAGGTCGACCCGGCCGCGGCGCCCGAGGTGGCCGGACTGCTGGGCTGCGGGGTGATGGCGGGCATCGGCGCGGCGATCAACACCGGCAAGGTGGGCCGGGGCGACAGCGTCGCCGTGATCGGCTGCGGTGGTGTCGGGAACGCGGCCGTCATGGGCTCGCGGCTCGCCGGAGCGGCCCGGATCATCGCCGTCGACATCGACGAGCGCAAGCTCACCAAGGCGCTGGAACTGGGCGCGACCCACACCGTCGACGCGAGGCGGACCGATCCGGTCGAGGCGGTGCGCGAGCTGACCGGCGGATTCGGCGCCGACGTCGTCATCGAGGCCGTAGGACGACCGGAGACGTACCGGCAGGCCTTCTACGCCCGTGATCTCGCCGGCACGGTCGTCCTCGTCGGTGTCCCCACGCCGGAGATGAAGCTGGAACTGCCGCTGCTGGACGTGTTCGGCCGGGGCGGCTCGCTCAAGTCGTCCTGGTACGGCGACTGTCTGCCCTCCAGGGACTTCCCGATGCTGATCGACCTGTACCGGCAGGGGCGCCTGGACCTCGCGGCCTTCGTCAGCGAGACCATCCGGCTCGACGAGGTGGAGAAGGCGTTCGAGCGGATGCACCACGGCGATGTGCTGCGCTCGGTGGTGGTCCTCTGATGGCCGTCCGCATCGAACGCCTCGTCACCTCGGGGCGGTTCAGCCTCGACGGCGGCACCTGGGACGTCGACAACAACGTGTGGATCGTGGGCGACGACCACGAGGTGATCGTCATCGACGCCGCCCACGACGCCGACGCCATCGCCGAGGCCCTCGGCGACCGGCGGCTGACCGCCATCGTGTGCACCCACGCCCACAACGACCACATCGACGCGGCGCCCGCCCTCGCCGACCGCACCGGAGCCACGATCTGGCTGCACCCCGACGACCTGCCGCTGTGGAAGCTGACCCACCCCGACCGCGACCCCGACGCCCATCTCGCCGACGGCCAGGTCATCGAGGCCGCCGGGGCTGACCTGACCGTGCTGCACACGCCCGGTCACGCGCCCGGCGCGGTCTGCCTCCACGACCCCGGGCTCGCCACCGTGTTCACCGGCGACACGCTCTTCAGGGGCGGGCCGGGGGCCACCGGCCGCTCCTACTCCCACTTCCCGACGATCATCGCCTCGATCCGTGACCGCCTGCTCACTCTGCCGCCCGAGACGAAGGTCCTCACCGGGCACGGCGACCCGACGACCATCGGCGCCGAGGCACCCGCTCTGGAGGAGTGGATCGCCCGCGGCCACTGAACCGCGGCGGTCGGCGGTTCCGGCGGTACGGCTGCCGTTCGGCGCGGGAGCGACGTAACCAGCGGGAGCAACGTAACCATTCGGTCCCAAAAAAATCGTTCCTACAACCACCGCAGCGTCCTACCTGTCCAATAATCGGAAGGTCATGGACGTGTGGAGGGGAAGGTCCGACATGGGGGACATTCGCAGACGTGCCGCGGTGGTACTGGGAGTCACCGGGCTGGTGGCCCCGCTGACGCTAGCGATGACCGCGGCGCCCGCGCAGGCCGCGAGCTGTACGACACAGACCGGCCCGTACCAGAAGCAGGTGGAGAAGTTCCTCGGCCTGACGGTCGACGGCAAGCAGTCGTCGACCGACTGCAAGGCCATCCAGGCCTTCCAGAACAAGCACGGCATCACCCCCGCCGTGGGCTACGCGGGCCCGGTCACCTGGGGTGTGATGGACCTGATGAACAAGCAGAAGGCCGTCGGCAACAACCCCAACAAGGACGGCAAGTGCCCGACGAACAAGGGCCGTATCGCCTGCGTCAACCTCACCCTCCAGCTCAGCTGGATCCAGGACGGCAGCAGGCTGGTCTACGGCCCGGTCCCGGTGCGCACCGGACGTGACGGCTACGAGACCCGCACCGGCCTGAAGAAGATCTACTGGCGGGACATCGACCACGTCTCGACGGTCTACAACGTGCCGATGCCCTACAGCCAGTTCTTCGACGGCGGCCAGGCGTTCCACTCGGTCGGCCTCAGCATGTGGAACCCGCCGGGCTCGCACGGGTGCGTCAACATGACGACCAAGGCCGCGAAGTCCTACTGGTCGCTGCTGAAGAAGGGCGACGACGTCTTCGTGTACGGGCGCAAGCCGGGTACCTGACCCGTCCCGGCCGACCGGTGTCCCGCCCGGCCGGGACGGGACACCGGTCACGCTCCGCCACCTCTCCGGAGCCTCGATGGCGGGCAACCTGCGGACGCAGAAAGGGCCGCATTGATTCCCGTCACAGGACGTGATCAGTGACACGTCCGGGATGTCCGTATCGGGTGAACTTATTCACAGCGCCCTGACGCCCGGGCCCGTAGGATCCACAGCATGTCCACCACAGTTGAATCCCCCACCGAGCGTTCGGCGGACGAGGTCAACGAGGAGATCCGGGCCCTGTGGCGCCGGTCGGGCGGGACACTGAACGGTGAGCAGCGCGAGGAGTACCGGCGGCTCGTCATGGAGTGGGCCGCGATCGCACCCCAGGTCGCCCGCGCCGCCTGAGCCCGGCCCGGCCGCACCGGTGTCCGGCCTCCCTTCGACCGGCCTCGCGACCCCGTCGCCCCGGTTCCTCCGCCCGGCACCGCCGCCGGATCAGCTCCAAGTCGTCGAGTAGTACCGCCGGTAGGCGTTGCGTTCCGCCTCCGCGCGGATCCAGCGTGTCGCGACCAGCGCGATCAGACTCCCCGCGATGACCAGCAGACCGGGCCCGACCACATTCGGGTCGGTCAGCCGGGCCGTCAGCGACCCGTCCGCCGTCGTCTCCGTGACCGGTGCCGAGGAGCCCGGCGAGGCGGCGCCCGGCGCGATGGCGGCCTGCGTGGCCGAGGCGGACGGCGCGGGTGACGGGGCCGCCGACTGACCCGTGCCGCCCTGGCCCTGCGTCTGTCCCTGCGCCGACACCAGCAGCTTGACGTTCAGTGCGTTCAGCGCCTGGCCCAGCGGCTGGAAGAAGGTCGTACCGCCCGCGGTGCAGTCGCCGCTGCCGCCGGATGTCACACCCAGCGCGATCCCCTCGGAGAACAACGGGCCGCCGCTGTCGCCGGGTTCGGCGCACACCGTGGTCTGGATCAGCCCGGTGACCGTGCCCTCCGGGTAGTTGACGGTGGCGTTGAGCGCGGTGACCTGGCCGTCGTGCAGCCCGCTGGTGCTGCCGCTGCGGAACACCCGCTGTCCGACGGTCGCATCGGCGACGCCGGTGATCCGGACGCCCTTGCCGCCGCCGATCGCGACCACGTCCGCCCCGTCGCCCGCCTTCCCCGTCGCGTACTTGACCAGCGAGTAGTCGCTGCCGGGGAAGGTGTCGTTGACGGTCGTGCCGAACTGCTGGTTGCCCTGGTTGTCCGCGAACCAGATCGACCCGTTCGGGCCGCAGTGACCCGCGGTGAGGATGAAGTCGCTGCCACCGTCGGTGACATTGAAGCCCGCGGAGCAGCGGCCGCCCGTGGACAGGATCGGTGCCGCCCCGTTCAGCCGGGTGGTGAAGGCGCCCCCGGTGCGCTCCATGTGCACGAAGTCCCCGATGCCGGCGGCGACCTGCTTCAGCTTCGACCAGTCGGAGGAGGAGACGGAGCTGTCGGCCTCCACCATCACCTGGTTGGTCTTGTAGTCCACCGCCCAGGCCGTACCGGCCACCCGCGGCGCCGAACGCAGCGTGCCGGTCGCCGACTTCAGCTCGTTCATGCTGTGGCCGACCATTTTCGCCTCGGCCCCCGCCGCCCGCACCGCCGAGGCCGCCGCCGAGTCGGTGACCGCGACGACCGGCTTGCCGTCGGCGCCGATCCAACTGCCCGCCGTACGGGCCGTGCCGAGCTTTGTGACCAGCCCCTCGCCGGTGGCCCCCGCGGACTGCGCGGTGCTGCGCAGCACCACCGCGCCCTGCCCCGGGGACTCGCTCGCCTTGGCCGCCTGTGTGACCATCGCTCCTCCCAGGAGGAGTCCGCCGACGGCCGCCAACCGTGTCACTCGCCGGACGACCCGTCGTCGTGCGTGCCTCATACCTGGCTCCCGAACCCCGATCGCGCGCTGCCCGCGCCGCGCTGCCAACACCACCGGGCCACAAGCCGGTTGAGGCCCTCCTCCCATACGTGGCAGGGGGCGGCCGCGTTCAGCGCACGCGTGATCCGATCAAGGCTTGCGGCCCACCCCGCCGTAGATGGCCACCTCCTCGGGCGGTTCCCCCGCCCCCTCTCCGTTCCCGAGCCCGTCTCCGTCCTCCGGACGCCAGCGCGAGCACGACACCACACCGGGCTCCAGCAGATCGAGGCCGTCGAAGAACCGGCCCACCGCCTCAGGGGTGCGCTGGGTGAGGGCCGGTGTGCCGTGCTGGTTCCAGAACCGTACGGCGTCGTCGACGTCCGGCATCGCGGGGAGCGTCACGGTGTGCGACAGCACCAGATGGCTGCCGGACGGCAGCGCCTCCAGCAGCCGCCGTACGACGCCGCAGGGGTCCTCGTCGTCGCCGAGGAAGATCACCACGCCGAGCAGCATCAACCCCACCGGCCGGGTGAAGTCCAGGGTTGCGGCGGCCCGTTCGAGGATCGTCCCGGTGTCGCGCAGATCCGCGTCCACATGGTCGGTGCTGCCCTCGGCGGTGCTGGTGAGCAGGGCACGGGCGTGCGCCAGCACCAGCGGGTCGTTGTCGACGTAGACGATCCGCGCGTCCGGGGCCAGCCCCTGGGCGACCTCGTGGGTGTTCTCGGCGGTCGGCAGCCCCGTGCCGATGTCGAGGAACTGCCGGATGCCCGCCTCGGTGACCAGATGCCGTACGGCGCGGCCGAGGAACTGCCGGTCGGCGCGGGCGTAGGCGCGGATACCCGGGTGGAGCCGGTGGATGCGCTCGCCCGCCAGCCGGTCCACCTCGTAGTAGTCCGCGCCGCCCAGCCAGTAGTTCCAGACCCGGGCGGTGTGCGCCCGCCGGGTGTCGATGCGGCCGAGACGTGAGACGGCGACAGCGTCGAGAGCGGGGGTGTTCTCGGGCACGGGACAGCTCCTGGAACGCCTGTTGATCGAGTTGAGCCGAAGCTCAGGAGTTGTCACAAGCGGGACCGGCTGAACTGGCGAACGGGGACGATCGAGGCAGCCTGGTTGTCACACGCGAGGCATCCGACTTGTCACAGACGCTCATTCAGCAGTCTTTCTGTCACCAGAAACGAAGATCGGGAGCCTGAGGTTCTCCGCGAGGCTTCGATGAGCTCATGGCCGCTACACGTGCTGAGTCGGGAAGGGTAGTCGAAGCCGCTGACACCGGGTCCGTCTGGTCGAATCAGTGCAGCTGGGAGGATCTCTTCGTGCCGACGGGCGTCGACGCGGGCAGGTCCGGACTGGATCTGGGCGACGGCTGGACGAGACGGTGGACGGTTTCGTGGCGGGCAGGCGGGGACGATGCGTCCTGCTCGGTGCACGATCTCGTACAGGAGCCGGTGCTCACGAGCGACCCGATGCGGCACTTCACCTGGCGCCGGGACCAACGGCACCGTCCTGGCCTGCAGTTTTTGACCAGTACCGGCCGTCATCACGGCGCGGAGAGCCTGGAGGAGAGCCGGGTGCTGCTGGCCCTGGACTTCGCCGGCGACGTGGTGGACGTCGTCTCGCAGCCGCTGAAGATCTCCTTCGGGACCTGCGGGAAGCACCGCGCTCACACCCCTGACTACCTCGCGGTGACCCGCCGCGGCGTCTGGCTGATCGACGTACGCCCCGCGCCGTTGATCAAGGAGTCGGACCGGGAGTCGTTCGCCGCGGCCGCCGAGGTGGCCGTCGTCTGCGGCTGGCGCTACGCGGTGGCCGCCCGCTGGCGCGAGCACGCCTTCGCAGGGCTGGACGCGATGGCGTCGCGGCGCCGGCTGAGGGCCGATCCGCTGGGGCTTCGGCCGGTGCTGCTCGCCGAGGCGGCGGGCGGGCGGAGGTTCGGCGAGCTCGCGGCGGCGACGGGCTGCGAGCCGGTCGCCCGGGCCCAGCTGCTGCACCTGCTGTGGTCCCGGCAGCTGGGGGTCGACCTGGCCGGCCCGCTCCAGGACCGCTCGCTCGTGATGCCCGCCGGGGAGGTGGGCCGGTGACCGCGGCGGCGGTGCTGGACCTTTCCCCCGGCGCCGGGCTGGTGCTGGACGGAACGGAGTGGACGGTCGAGCGCCGTGAACCGCACCTGGGACGGGTGCAGTTGGTGAAGGACGACGGCACCCGCGAGCGGGTGACGTTCCGGTTCCTGGCCAACCATCCGCAGTGCCGCCCGTCGTCGCGGACGTCGGCGGCGGGGGCCGACCGGGGCCGCCAGCGCAAGGCGTCCGAGGACCTGAAGGCGGGCCGGCTGGAGCTGACCGAGCTGCGGATGGCCCATCTGCTGGAAGTGGCGACCGGGTTCCGCTCCGGTGACCCGTTCCATCCGGGCCCGGGCGAGCCGAGAGCCGAGTACGACCCGAGAAGGACGACGCTCACCGAGCGCCGGCACGCGAAGGTGGCGGAACTCGCGGCTCTGGACCGCAGCACGCGAAGCTGCTCGGTTTGGGCTCGGTCGGCTACCGCACGCTGATCCGGTGGGAGAACGCCCGCCGCCGGTTCGGGCTGGTCGGCTGCGCGGACGACCGCTGGCTGCGCCGAAGCGGCGGAACCCGCACGGTCTCCGAGGAGGTGCGGGAGGCGGTCCTGGCGGTCCGCGAGGAGACGAAGCGGATGGCGAAGGTGTCGATGCGGACCAAGGACCGCATGATCCGCCAGTACGTCCGCGAGGAGTTCGGGCCCGAGACGAAGGTGCCCAGCTACGACACCCTGCGCCGGCTCTGGCAGGAGTGGTTCGGCCCCGGCGGCGCCCGGCAGCGCTACGCGAGATCGGCCGACCTGCCGGAGTCGGAGGGGCACGTCCTGGTGCACCGGCCGGGCCAGGTCGTCGCGCTGGACACCACGGTGCTGCCGGTCATGGTCCGTGAGCACGTCTTCGGCGATCCGGTGAAGATGCACCTCACGCTGGCCCTGGACGTCTGCACGCACTCGCTGGTCGCCTTCCGGCTGACGCTGGTCTCCGACACGTCGGTGGACGTCGCGATGGTGCTGCGGGACGTGACGATGCCGTTGCCGATGCGGGCGGAGTGGGGCGAGGACCTGGAATGGCCCTACCCCGGCCTGCCCGCCGCGGTGGTGGCCGAGTTCGCCGGGCATGCGGTGGCCGGCCTGCCGTTCTTCACCCCGGAGACGGTGACCACCGACCACGGATCGGTCTATCGCAATCATCACCTGGTCGAGGTCGAGCGGGTGCTCGGCTGCCAGGTCCTGCCCGCGCGGGTGCTGCGGCCGACCGACAAGGCCGCTGTCGAGCGGGCGTTCGGCGTGATCCGGCAGCTGCTGTTCGAGCACCTGGTCGGCTACACCGGCGTCGATGTCGCCGACCGCGGGGCCGACCCGGCTGCGGATGCGGTGCTGACGGCCGACCAGCTCGAGCCCTTGATCGCGACCTGGATCGTCGGCGTCTGGCAGAAGCGCAAGCTGGGCGAGTACGCCCCGGCCTGGGATCCGGACGGCTCGCACAGTCCGAACTCGCTGTTCGCGGCGTCGTTCGCGCAGACGGGCTTCGCGATGGACATCCCCTCCCCGGAGCTGTTCTACGAGTTGCTGCCCGCCCACTACGTCCGCATCGACAAGCGTCGCGGGGTGAAGATCCGCGGACTTTGGTACGACGACTCCGATGTCCTGCGGGACTACCGCGGCGAGCTGTCGACGCGGGGCGGCAAGCACAAGGGCAAGTGGCTCATCCGCCGTGACCCGCGGGATCGGCGCCAGGTGTTTTTCCAGGACCCGATCAGCCATGACTGGTACCCGCTGCCCTGGACGGGCATGCCCCGGGCCGGGCAGATGCCGGCGTTCGGGGACGCGCGGGCCAGCGCCTTGCTCGCGAAGGCCGCTGCGGCCGGGCTGAAGCCGAAGTCGGACGTCGAACTGCTGCCGGTGCTGCTGGAGTTGATCGGCTCGAACATCCCGGTCAGCAAGTGGCCGACGCAGTTGAAGAAGTCCCAGCGCACCGAGCACGCCCGCGAGATGCACCAGGCCAGGGCCGCGCAGGCCGACCGGCCACCGGACCGGCCGGCTCCGGCCCCGCCGGCCGATCCCGCTCCTGCCGCTGCCGCTGCCGCTGCCGCTGCCGCTGCCGCTGCCGGGGAGGAGACGGCGACGGTGCTGAGCTGGCCGGGCCGGGCCCGCGAGATGCAGGACGCGGTCGCCGGTGAACGGCGTCGGCGGCGGGAGGCCGCCCGGCCCGCACCCGTCCCGCCGCCCGAGCTGGGCCACAGCTTCCGGGCCCGCAGCGTGTTCGTCCTGCCCGAGGACGACCTGGAGGAGGACCGTGGTGGACCAGACGACGCCCGATGAGCACGCGGTCGTCCCGTTTCTGCGGGCCGGTCCGCCGCCGGACCGCACCCGCTGGGAGGGCTGGCAGCAGTGGCGGAGGATCCGCGGCACCTTCGTGCCCGCACCGCGGCTCACGCCGGCTGAGTACCAGAGCCTGAGCCCCCGGCGTCGGGCCCTGCACGACCTGCACCGCACCGCGACGCACGTCAACATGCGGCTGCAGGAGACGCCGATGAGCGCGCGGGTCGCGAACCTGATGCGCGGCCGGCTGCAGAACAACGCGGTGAAGTTCATGCCCGGCACCCGCGACGGCCTGATGATCAACGGCGGCGGGTTCCAGGGCAAGACCGAGACCGCCTGCGACGCGGCCGCGTCCTTCGAGGACGTCTGGCGCGAGGTCCACCACCAGCTGCTGCCCGGTCCCACCCCCGGCACCCGGGACGTCTTCGTGCCCGTCGCTTACTGCCGCCTGCCGGTCCGCGCGACACCCAAGGGCCTCTGCAAGGCGATCTTGAACGTCTACGGCAATCCGCACCCCGGAACCCTGGACGACCTGGTCAGAGCAGTGCGGGACGCGATCCGGGACCATCGCACCACCGCCCTGCTGATCGACGACATCACCCGGCTCCGGCTCCACCGCGAGGACGACCAGGACACCCTCGACCTGATCCGCGAACTGATGGACCTCAACGTCACCCTGATCCTGATCGGCGTGGACATCCCCGGCTCCGGACTCCTGCGCGGCGCCTACGTCGACCAGCGCACCGGACAGTGGGTCTTCCCCGACAACGGGCGAGGCGGGCGGCACAGCACCGCGGCGGCCACGCAGACGGGCCGTCGGTTCGACATGGTCGATCTCGACCCGTTCGACTACTCCACCCCGGCCGGCATCACCGCCTTCCTCGACCACTTGGTCGGCATCGAGGACCAGCTGCGGCTCCTGCGGTCCTTCGAAGGCATGCTCACCAGCGGCGAGATGCCCGAGTACCTCTTCGGTCGCACCCGCGGCGTCGTCGGCCTGCTGCGGCGGCTGATCGAGGACGGCTGCACCGAGGCGATCCTCACCGGTGAAGAACGCCTCACCCCGGAACTGCTCGCGAAGACCACGATCCACCTCGGCAACATGGACGACCTCGACCCCGGCGCTGGCGAGGTCCCCGACATCCCGCAGAACACCGCCCCGCCCACGAAGTCCAAGCCCCGCTGGCGCGGACGCAACACGGTCCTCGACGACCGCGGGAACAGGCTGGCCGCAGGTGACTGACATGGCCATGAGCTCCGGGCTGCGGCCCTTCGGACTCAGCCTCGACCCTCTGAAGGGCGAGTCCCTGACCGGTTTCGTCCTGCGCCTGGCCCACCGCCTGCACATCTCGCCCCACGAGCTCGCCCGGCTGACCGGCCTGACCGAACAGGACCGGCTCGGTCGGGCCCGGGCGTCACTCTCCACGCGGCTGACCCCCGCCGAGATCAAGAACTTCGCCGCCACCACCCGCCTGGACCCCCGCGAGGTCCGCGCGATGACGCTGGAACCTCTCGCCTCCCGCTATCCGCCGGCGGCCCGCAGCGTCGCCAACGTGCGGGCCGGCAAGGTCTACTCCATGCACACGGACGGATGGCTGTTCGCCACGACCGCCCGCTACTGCCCTCGCTGCCTCGCCGGCGACGGCTCCGACATCCAGAGCGCCCACGGCGGGCCCTGGCAGATCCTCTGGCGCCTTCCGGTCGTCTTCGCCTGCCCGCTCCACGAGGTGTTCCTGGAACACCTCTGCCCCCACTGCCACAAACCGGTCAACTTCAGCAGCAGAGCCCAGTTGTTTCCCCGTCCTGCCGCCTCCGGAGTCCACCCTGCCCACTGCCGGTCTTCCACGGATCAGGACATCCCGACCAGCCGGCCCGGCGCCCCCTGCGGGGCACCGCTTGCGCACGACCCACTGCACCATCACCGGCCCGGCCCCGCCCTGCTCGCGCTCCAGCACAGGATCCTTCGACTACTCCGGCCAGGCGGTCCGAAACGGCCGGCCCAGCAGTACTTCACCGAGCTCATCCTGCTCGCGGGACTGGTCATGATCTGCTGGCCGCGCGTCCAGGCGGTCGGCACCACCCGCCAACTCGCCGAAGCCGTCGGCCGGCACCTCGCCATCCACGAAGGAACCGACTCCCGTCCCTACCGCTCCACCGGGGCACCCGTCGACGCGTACGCCTGCGCCGGCCTCCTCCAGGTCACCGATCGCATCCTGGCCGCCGGCGACCTGCGCGAAGCGCTCTCCGCGCTCGCGCCCGAGGAGAACCGGACCCGTAGCGGGATTCCGCCCACACGGCACCTGATCTGGGACAAGAACTTCAAGAGGCACCGCAGCGCATGCTCCGAACGCTTCCAGCTCGCCGCCGACACGATCGTTCCCACCTTCCGACGCACCGGCAAAGGCGGACTCCGCCTCCCCTCCACGGGTGTCGGCCTGCGACCCGAACACATCCCGTCGTTCCTGCCCCAAGCGCTCGCCGAACATCACCTCAACTTCCTCTCGGCCATCGCCCCCAAGATGCGCCGACGCAGTGCCTCGGTCTTCCTCGTCCGGCGCGCACGCGGCGGCAGCCTCGACGAAGCCGCCCAGTTCCTCGGGATCAACCCCCAGGGCAAGAGGAACGGCTACACACAGCTGCTGAACCGCCATCTCCGCACCAGCGGCACGGCCCGCGACTTCGAGCAGGCCCTCGACGCCATCACCGCCGAACTCCTCGCCGGCCCCGTCATCGACTACCAGCGCCGACGCGAGGCCCTCGCCACCTGGACCCTGGAACCCGAGAACTGGCAGCACATCCTCGCTCAGCTCCCGGTGCTCACAAGCCATCGAAAACCCATCAGCGACGACCGCAGACGCCTGGCCGTCAGCGCCTACATCTGGACCCGCGCCACCGAAGGCGAGCCCGACTTCGCCCCCTGCCCACCGCACATCGCACCCGATCCAGCGCTACGCGCTGTCTGGACGCGGGAGCGGCACACCGTCTTCCACTGGCTCCGCACAACGGACTACCAGCCCTACTACGGCGCCCTCAAGCCGCTGCTCGAAGACCACGCCAGGCTCGTGGCCAGGGCGATCGACAATCGTTCGCATCGGCGGTGACAACCAACCGCTTGGTCATCAGCCCGCGAACTCCTCCGCGGAGCGGGTGTCGTGGGCCTTGCGCAAGGACAGGACCTCGTCCACGTGCTCCTCGGCCCAGGTGGTGATCGGCTCCATGACGGGCCGCAGGGAGTGGCCCAGCGGGCTCAGTTCGTACTCCACGCGGGGCGGGACCTCGGCGAAGACCGTGCGGGTGAGCAGGCCGTCGCGTTCCATCCCCCGCAGTGTGTAGGTGAGGACCTTGGGCGTCACGTGATGAAGCAGTTCGCGCAGTTCGCTGAACCGCTTGGGGCCGTCGCCCAGGTTCAGCACGATCAGCACCGACCATTTGTCACCGATGCGGTCGAGCACCAGCCGGGACGGGCAGCAGATCTCGGAGTCTTCGGCAGCTTCTTTCATCATATCCAAAGGGTACTTCAGTATCTTTGAAGTAACCAGTATCCCATTGATACCTTCCCGGTGAAGGCGTGTGCGCGGCACACGCGATGACTACAAGGAGGTCATGGGATGCGCATCTTGCTGTTCGGAGCCACCGGGATGATCGGCAGCCGGATCGCTGCCGAGGCGGGCGAGCGGGGCCATGAGGTGACCGGTGTCACGCGCAGCGGGAAGGACGGCACCCTCGCGGCGGACGCGAGCGACGCCGACACCGTCGCGCGCCTGGCGGCCGGCCACGACGCGGTGGTCCTGGCGGTGTCACCGCCACGAGGCGGCATCGAGGCCACCGAGTCACTGCTGGAGGTGGGCCGCGGCGTACTGGACGGCGTACGCAAGGCCGGGGTGCGTCGCCTGGTCGTGGTGGGCGGCGCGGGCATCCTGGAGGTCTCCCCCGGTGTACGGGTCGTCGACACCCCCGGGTTCCCCGAGGACGCCCTGCCGCCGGTTCGTGCCCAGGTGGCGCTGTTCGAGCTTGTCCGGGACAACGCCGACGACCTGGAATGGACCTACCTCTCCCCGCCCGCGGTGATCACGCCTGGCGAGCGCACGGGCGCGTACCGGACAGGCGATCACCAACTGCTCAGCGACGGCGAGGGCAACAGCCACATCAGCACCGAGGACTACGCCGTCGCTCTCGTCGACGAGTTGGAGCAGGGCGAGCTCACCAGCCGCCTCGTCCACGTCGCGTACTGACCGGCTCACACAAACGGAAAGGTTGGCACGTCACCGGCACGTGTGGTGTGGGTTGCCAACCAAGTATCAGAGGAGCACCACATGACGAACAACGACAGCACCGCCGACGCGGTCGGCGTAGTCGAGGCGTACATGCAAGCGCTGCAGATCAAGGACACTGACACGATCTTGCGGCTCTACGCCGACGAGGCCGAGATCATCCCCGAGAACTTGCCCAGCCTGCGCGGCCGCGACGCCGTTGACTCCTTCTACGCCAGCACCTTCGCCGCCATCGGGATGGAGGTCAACGTGGAGGTGGTCTCGGCCGAGGTCTACGACGAGATCGCGATCGTCCGATCCGAGCAGCCCGTCACGGTGGTTGCCGTGGCCGACGGCACCCGCACCGAGACCTACTTCCGCGAGCTGTTCGTGCTGCGTCGCACCCCAGACGGGTGGCGCATCCACAAGTACATGTTCTCCCAGAACCCGGCGCAGGCCTAGAAGGCCGTGTGCTCGTATAACTGCCGCTACCAGACAAGTAGCTCTGTGTAGCCGATCTGGGGGTTGACTGTCCCGGGTTCGAGCGTTTTCGCCCGCACCCTGATGTGCGCGCGTCACCTTGGTCGCGTTCGGTGCGACTGAGAAGGGGTCGAAGCGTGCGTCAGGACTGGGAGCCGGAGGACCTGATCGAGGTCTGGACGTTGCTCGAAGACGACATGGGACG
Source organism: Streptomyces sp. YIM S03343 (assembly GCF_054729195.1). NCBI lineage: Bacteria > Bacillati > Actinomycetota > Actinomycetes > Kitasatosporales > Streptomycetaceae > Streptomyces > Streptomyces sp. YIM S03343. Next base: position 788,174 of record NZ_JBPUKX010000001.1, on the reverse strand, counting down.
GCTGCGGAACAAGTCCGAGGCGAACCATCTGGGTTTCGTTATCTAGAGTCCGTGAGGCCGTGTCCATCACGTCCAGCACGTACGGGTGAAGGCCGCTTCGCTCTGTCCTGGATGGGATTACCTTCCGTCATCCACCACGGATGAGCGGGAGGTTCCATGCGGGTGCAGCGCGTGCTGATGCCGGACTCGGAGGCCGAGTCGTGGAGCGTGCTCGGGGACGACCACGTGCCGGTCGCGCCGATGGAGCGGTACCTGGCCTACCTGGCGTGGGGCGAGAAGTCGCCGAACACGGTCAAGGCGTACGCCCACGATCTGAAGGACTGGTTCGTCTACCTGGCCGGCCGCGGGCTGGACTGGCAGTCGGTGACGCTGGAGGACGTCACCGGGTTCGTGGGCTGGCTGCGGCTGCCGCCGCAGGCCCGGGACGGGAAGGTCGCGGTGCTGCCCACGGCGGACCACCACTGCGCGGAGTCCAACACCCTGCTGATGCAGCAGGTCCTGGCCGACCCGAAGTGGGCGGACCGGCTCACCGACGCCGACCGCCGGGGCCTGTCGCCGCTGTTCTGGACCCACGTGAACCCCTACGGCCGGTTCGAGCTGGACATGAGCAACCGGCTCGATCTCCAGTCGGCCGTGGTCGTCCCGGGCCAGCGAGCGGACGAACCGCAGCCGGCGCCCGCCGGGGAGGGCGCCGCACAGCGGTAGGAAAGCGATTCTGGGTCGAAGCCGTCTGCTGCAGCGTCGACCCCGAATCCGGTGGTCACGGCCGGGCGGTGGGGAGAGCCGGGCCGACGCCGAGGGACGGCTCGGCGAAGCTGCTGCGGCGTGTCAGCGTGACTGCTGTGCGCCAAGCAGCGTGAGGGCGTTGCGGATGCCCTCTTCGAGGAGTTCGTCGGAGAGCCGCAGGTCGGCCAGGGCGCGGGAGAGCTGTAGTGTCCCGACCATCATGGCGTAGACGCTGAGGGTCTTCGTGCGCATCGAGCGCGGGTCGGCGGGCGCCAGGCGGGTGGCGATGCCGTCGATGACAGCGAGCACGCCGTCGGTGTACGCCTGCTTGGTCTCCTGCGGGCAGCGCCCGATCTCGTCGAGGAGTGCGGCGGAGGGGCAGCCGTCGTCGGGGCTGTCGCGGTGCTGGGGCGACAGGTACCACCGTACGATCTGCTCAAGTCCTGCGATGCCGGGGGCCGCCTGCTCGATGACGTTCGCGTGCTGCGTGCGCAGCTGGTCCGCGACCGCGGCGGCCACGAGGTCGTCCTTGGATTCGAAGTGGGCGTAGAAGGCGCCGTTGGTCAGTCCGGCGTCCGCCATCAGCGTCGAGATGCCCGAGCCGTCGATACCGTCCTGCTTGAACCGGCGGCCGGCGGTCTCGATGATCCGCTGCCTGGTGGCCTGCTTGTGCTCTTTCCCGTAACGCGCCACGCGCTCGCTCCTTTGTGCGTCGGCAGGGTCGGCCGCCCTGCGCCGGCTTCGCCATCGTATTGGATTACGAACGCACTCCAATGGTGGGGGGGCGTCTTGGAGCACCGCCTCGCCTTCTGCCGCGGCCGGTCCGGTTCAGTCGTTGCCGGGCATCATCGAGATCACGACCTTTCCGGCCGTGGTACGCCGCTGCTCGACGTACGCCATCGCCTCGAGCGTCTGGTCGAAGGGGAAGGTGCGGTCGATGACCGGGTGGAGCCGTCCGCTGTCGTACAGGGCGCCGAGTTCACGGAGCTGGGCGCCGCTGGCCTGCATGAAGAAGAACTCATAGCGCATACCGAGGGCCTTGGCCTGCTTGCGCACCTTGCGGCTGAGCGCGTTCATGGCCACGCCCATGAACGAGGGCGCGCCGAGTTGCCTGGCGAACCCGGCGTCCGGCGGGCCGGCGACGCCGATGGCCAGGCCGCCCGGCTTCAGCACAGTCAGCGACTTCTCGAGGTTCGCCCCGCCAAGGGAGTCCAGCACCAGGTCGTAGCCGGACAGCACCTGCGAGAAGTCCTCCGTGGTGTAGTCGACGACGGTGTCGGCGCCGAGGCTCCTGACCAACTGCTCGGTGCGGGAGTTCGTGGTCGTGGCCACCGTGGCACCGAGGTGCTTGGCGAGCTGGATGACCGTCGACCCGAGGCCACCGGCACCGCCGTGGACGAGCACCTTCTGACCCGGCTTTACGTGGGCGCGCTCCACGAGGATCTGCCAGGCGGCCAGGGCCACCAGCGGCACTGCGGCCGCCTCGCGGAGCGTGAGAGACTCCGGCTTGGGCGCGACGTCGTCCTGGTCGATCGCGATGAACTCGGCGAAGCTTCCGATCCGCAGGTCGCGGGGACGTGCGTAGACCTCGTCGCCAACTGTCAGGCCGCGCACGGCCGACCCGACCTGCGTCACGATCCCGGCGACGTCGTGGCCGAGCACGAACGGACGCTTGTACTTCAGGAGTCTTTTGAACTCTCCGTTGCGGACCATCTTGTCCAGCGGGTTGATGCTGGCAGCGCTCACTCGGACCAGGACGTCGCCGGCCCCGACGGTGGGCTCGGGAACATCGGCGGCGCGCAGGCCGCCCTTGCCGTACTTCTCGACGACGAACGCTTTCATATCAGCCGTCCCTTCGCGTGATCTTCTCGGTTGCCTTCTCGGCGGACGATGCGCATGCCCGGGCAGCTTCCACCTCAGCGGCCGAGGTGCCGGCGAAGCCACTGGCCCATCTGCCCGATCGCCCGGTCCACCTCGGGCACGCGCCCCGCGCCCAAGATGAACGAGTGCTGGCCCTCTGGCAGCGGGCGGACCTCGGAGACGATCTCGAAGTCGGCGAGTCGGCGGCCGAAGTCGGCGCCATCGCCGGCCAGCGCCTCGTACTCGCCGTAGTGCAGGGCCGTGGGCGGCAAGCCGGTCAGGTCGGCGTTCACGATGCTGATCTCGGGGTCGGTGAAGTCCACGCCGGAATCCTGCAGCCAAGCCGCTCGGAACAACTCGAGGATGTCCCGGCTGAGCATCTTGTCGAGTTCCTCGTTCTCGTCCACCTTCGCGTTGCTGATGGTGAGGTCGGTCCACGGCGAGATGCTGACGATCGCCCCGGGGACCGCCTCGCCCTTGGCGAGCAGGCGCAGCGGCAGCGCGACCGCGAGGGTGCCTCCGATGGAGTGGCCGGTGCTGCCGATGTTCCGCGGCTCGTAGCCCTGCGCGAGCAGCCACCGGTAGGCGGTCTCGGCATCGTCGATCTGTGCCGGGTGGGGGTGCTCGGGCGCCAGGCGGAAGCCCACGACGAGCGAGCGGAATCCGGCCGCCTTGGCGATGTGGCCGGCGGCCTTGCGGTCCGATGTGATCGAGGCGGCGACCGATCCGCCGAAATGGAAGTGGAGCAGCGCCTTGTCGGGGTCGGCGCCCTCGGGGATGGCCCACAGGGCGGGGACGCCGTCGGCGTCCACGTCGGCGTAGGTGACGCCTTCCGGCTCGGTCGATGCCGAAGCGTGTGTGTCGACGATGGCGCGGACGACGGCCAGATCGAGGCCCGGTGTCGACGCCTTCGCGCGCACGCTTTCGAGGAACTGTGCGAACTGCTGTGCTTCCGTGCTGATTCCCATGGTGATGCTCCTTGTCAGGTCAGAGCTGAACGCGCCTCTCGCGCGCACTGCAGGTCGATGGGCCGACTGCGACGTCAGCCGGGCATCCGGTTGAATCTGCGGATCTGCTTGTCGAAGATCCCGGCGGGGACGAGGCGTCGCGCGGTGGTGATGCGTGAGGCGAGCGGTCCGGCGGTGTAGCGCAGCTTCGGCTTCGAGGCGGTGGCCGCCGTGACGATCTCCTTGGCGACGACGGCAGGGTCGTCGCCGGTCTTCATTGCCGCAGCGACCACTTCGTCGAAGACACGCCGCCGCTCCGCATACAGCGACATCGGGGTGTCGGGCTGCGCGGCATTGGCGTCGAAGGCGGTCCGGGTGTAGCCGGGCTCGACGAGCAGGACGCGGACGCCGTGCTCGCGGACCTCGTGGTCCAGGGACTCGGAGTAGCCCTCGACGGCGTGCTTCGCGGCGACGTAGAGGGCCATGTAGGGCTGCGGGATGACGCCGAGGACGGACGAGAGGTTGACGATGCGTCCACGGCCCTGAGCGCGCATGTGCGGCAGGACGGCCTTCGTCATGCGGACAAGACCGAAGAAGTTGAGGTCGAAGAGGCTCTGGGCCTGGGCGACGGAGTTCTCCTCGGCGGCGCCGGCCGAGCCGAGACCGGCGTTGTTGACGAGGACGTCGATCCGTCCGAACCGTTCGATCACTTCCTGGACTGCGGTGGTGACGGATTCGTCGCTGGTCACGTCGAGGTCGAGGAAGGTCACACCGGCGGGCGGGGTGAGTTTCGAGGTGTTCCGTCCGGTTCCGATCACCTCGAACCCGGCTGTGGCGAAGGCCCGAGCGGTTGCGTTACCGATCCCCGAAGACGCTCCCGTCACGAGTGCTACCGGCCGTTGTGTCGCCATGACGGACTCCCATGCTCATTGAATTACGATCGTATGACTTACGATCGTAATGCTATTGCCGGGCGGGGCGGATGGCAAGGCCACCCCGAAGGTGCCATGCGCCTCCGGCCCGCCCGCCTCATCCCGAGATCTCCCATAAACGTCCCTTTCCCGGAGCAAGATCGGAAACGGCCGCCAGGGGCGGCCTGGATGCCTGATCGGTTCTCAGAAGTCGTTCTCACTCAAGTGACACCGGACCCTTGTTCTGGGAATGGTTTGTGAGGGGATTCTGGGCGTGACGGACCATCAGGACACCACCGCACGCGACGCCGACGACGTCGAGCGCCACGACTGCCCGCGCTGCGGCGTCCAGCCCGGCTCGCCCTGCCGTTCCCGCTCGGGCGCGGTCGCCGGGATCTACCACACCGGCCGCTTCAAGAAGGTCGCCCGGCTCGCCAAGCTGCTCCGGGTGCCGACCCCGGCCGACCGCGGCCCTGGCCAGCCCTGGCGGCCCGGCAACCCGCCGCCGGCCGCGCCCGAGACGGACACCCCCGGCGCGGACATCCGCATCGGGTACGCGAGGTGCAGCCACCTCACCCAGGAGCTCCAGTCACAGCTGGACGCGCTCAGCGCGCACGGCATCCCCCGCGACAAGATCTTCTCGGAGGAGATCAGCAGTCGGGTCCGGGTCCGCCCCCAGTTCGAGGCCGCGCTCACCCTGGCCCGCGAGATCAAGGCCCACGCCCCGCACGGCCGCGTGCTGTTCACCGTGTACGAGATGAAGCGCCTCGGCCGGGACGCTGCCGAGCTCACTGCGCTGGCCGACCACCTCACCGCCCACGGCCTGGTCCTGGAGATGCTGGCCGGCCTGTTGCCCGGCATCTACGACCCGTCCGGTCCCGGGCGGATGCTGTTCGGGTTCTTTGCCGCGATGGCCGAGACCGAGCGCGAAAGCATCCGCGAAGCCACCCTCGAAGGACTCGACGCCGCCTCCCGCAAGGGCAAGCACGGCGGCCGACCACCCGTCCTCACCGACGACATGCTGCACACCGTGCTGCGGCGCCGGGCAGCAGGCGAGTCCGTCGAGCAGATCCGCCCCGACCTGATCATCCCCACCCGCAAACGCAAGGGCCAGGCCCCCGGTCTGGCCAGCATCTACCGAGCGCTGGCCGAGCATGGGAAGGCCCAGGCGTACCCCGAAGCCGTCGCCCAGGCCCACGCCGACTTCGGCACCCTCACCCAGCCCGATCACCAGAAGTGACGGCAGTTACTCTCTGATGCTTGTCGGGTGGCGGCAGCTATACGAGAACACGGTCGCGACAAGGCGCCACAAGCCCGAGGATCTGGGCCAGCTGTGGCTCGAGCGCGCCGAGGCCGGGGACATCGACGGCGTGCTCGCGCTGTACGAGCCCATCGGGGCCTGTACTTCCAGGGTTCGGCCAGCACCGGCTACAGCGGACTGCGCAAAGCCTGCGAGGCGATGCTGGCCGGCACCCCGAAGATGCCCTCACATCCCAATAGCGAACCGCTGCTGGAGCTAGGCCGTCATATGGGCTTGCAGTCCGGCCGGTGACAACAAGCCTGCCTATGTGACAACTATCGCGCTTCGGCTCACGAGTGAGCACAGGAATGCAACAGGCAATCTATGGCTCAGAATTGACCTACGCCATCCGCCCGGCCAGGTCCGACGCCGTGAAATGCCGGGCGTGGGCGTCCGGCACCGGTCCGGGCAGCCGGTCGGTACCGCCCCACACCGGGTGTCCGCCCGCATACGGGCGCAGCAGTGCCGTGAGCACCGGGTCGCCCCGGCCGCCGAGCGCGTCGTCCGCGATACGGCGGGCGATGCCGGCGAGGAAGTCCGCGACCTGCACCCGGGCGTCCAGCCGGGAGTGGACCAGCCGGAACCCGGCGAGCACCACGCCCCGGCGGCGGGCCGCCTCCTCGATCCACGCGATCCGGTCCGGTGTCAGCAGGTTCTGCCGGTCGTGCACCAGTGACACGGGCCGCCCGCCGGCACTCCAGTGCGCGGCCGTCTCGACGATCGAGGGCAGCAGCGGATTGAGCACCGGGATCGGCACCGGTGCGGCGAGCGTCCGTGCCCGCCAGGCGTCCGCGCGCGCCCGCGTCCCGGCCAGCCGCTCCAGCACGGCGACGGCAGCCTCGTCCGCGCCCCGGTGCGCACGCCGCAGCTCGTCGACCGTGCGGAAGAACGCGTCGCCGGAGTCCGTCGCAACCCCGTTCACCCGCACCCGCAGCAGACGGTTGGCCGCGGTCAGGAACTCCCGCCACCGCTCGGACCCGAACAGCCGCGGACCGTCCCGGAACAGCGCCACGGCACCGGAGGGCTCGCCCAGCAGCAGGTCCACGGTCCGGTCCACCACGAAGAACGCCTTGTCCGTGACATGGACGTGTGCATGCCCGTGCACCGGCCCGGCGGGGGAGAGCAGCCACTCCAGCACCGCCCGGTGCTTCTCCCGCAGCAGATGGTTCGCCTTGTACTCCTGCGCGGGGGACCGGATGCGGTCGCGGGTCTCCCGTACGCACGCCGCGGCGGCCTCGGGGGACAGATCCACGCTCGCGTGCGCGAAGACCTCGGTGTTGCCGCCGGTCAGATTCTCGCCGTCCGACCCGGACTCGTCGCAGGCGATCTCCAGCACATCGCCCCGCCACCGGTCCCGGGTCACCGCGCACCCCCTGTCATGAGGTCCTGCGCCCAGGATCTCCCCGGACGGCACCGGGAGGGAAACGAATTCCCGCACCCGGCCCCGCCGAGCCCCGGACCGTCCGGCACACAGAAGAGGGCGTGCGGACGCCTAGACTGCGCCCATGAATGACGACACGGCAACGGCCCGGCGGCTGGCCGAGGGGAAGTATCTGCTGGTCACCAGCTACCGCAAGAACGGCACCCCGGTCGCCACCCCGGTCTGGGTGGTGCTCGACGGTGACACCCTGGGCTTCTGGACGGTCGCCGACTCCTGGAAGGTCAAGCGGATCCGGGCCCGCGCCGATGTCCTGGTGGGCCCCTGCGACGTACGCGGCAGGCCGACCGGCGACCCGGTCCCGGCCACCGCCGAGATCTGCGACGCCGCCACCACCGCCCGCTACCGCAAACTCATCGGCCGCAAGTACGGCATCACCGGGCGCCTCGGCCTGCTCGGCAGCCGGCTGCGCCGAGGCGTAGACGGCACCGTGGGGGTCCGGGTCACCCTCACCCCGTGACCGCCGGGGCGGTGCCGGGACCGTCCGCGGTGACCGCCGGGGCGGTGCCGGGACCGTCCGCGGTGACCGCCGGGGCGGTGCCGGGACCGTCCGCGGTGACCGCCGGGGCGGTGCCGGGACCGTCCGCGGTGACCGCCGGGGCGGTGCCGGGACCGTCCGCCGCCCGACCAGGCCGGCCGAGGGGCGCCGCGTAGCGCGCCGGGCCGGTCAGGTCCAGGCCCGGTACGGCTCGTCGACCAGCTGGAACACCGGCTCGCCGCGCACCGGGTCCTTGGCCGTGGACAGCCGCACCCGGTCACCGCTGTGGATGCCGATCGGCGGCCCCATGACCCGGCCCCGCACCACGAAGCCCTCGGCCATCTCGACCAGCGACACATTCCGCGCGGCCGGGGTGTTGCGGTGCACCACCGTCGAGTGACGGACCGTGCCCACACCCTCGCTGCGCTCCGTGCGCAGATCACTGCCCTGGCACACCGGGCACAGCACCCGGTGGTACATGGCGGTACGGCACCAGGTACAGCGCTGGTAATGGATGGCCGCCGGGTCCGGACGGCGGGCGGCGTCGAGAACCCCCGTCGGGGCGCCGGTGGTTGCGTGCGAGGCGTTCGCTGAGTGGTGGTACACGATGGTCGACTCCCTGCGCTCGGCCGGATTCGCGTATGCCGAACTGGCCCCCGGGCACACGCACATGCCCGGTTCACCGTGCCACCGTGCACGCCCGACACCGTATGGCACTCAGTGTCAGACGTAAAGACACCGCGTACCCTCAATTTTCCGGATTTCCGAGCCGTAGGCGCCGGGCCGCGGCGTGGGGAGCGGCGCGGGGGAGCGGTGCCGCTCAGTTCCGCCCGAGGGCGGACTCGATCTCCTGCACCACCCGCCACAACGGAGCGTCGCGCCGCGAGACGACGACCATCACATCGTCCGGCCGGGTGGCCACCAGCGGCGCCGAGGTGTGCCCGAACGCCGCCTGCACATAGCCCAGCGCGTGGTCCACCGCCGCGCCGGCGTCGCCCTGGCCGTCCGAACGCAGCCAGGAACGCAGCGCGTTGTTGTGCGCCGCGACCACGGCCGCCGCGATCACATCGGCCTGGAGGGTCCCGTCCCGCCGCGCGGCGAACCGGTCGCGCAGGTAATCCGCGAGCCCGCGCTCGTAGCGCCACACCACCGACAGCTCGTACGCGCGCAGCCCCGGCACCTGCTTGGTGAGCCGGTAGCGCTGCACCGAGAAGGTCGGGTTCTCCGAGTACAGCCGCAGCACCAGACGGGCCGCGTCGCACACCCGCCGCACCGGCTCGTCCGCGTCGAGGCCGGCCGCCAGGAACGCCGTCATGTCTTCGAGACAGCGCTCGTGGTCGGGGAAGACCACGTCCTCCTTCGACGGGAAGTAGCGGAAGAACGACCGCCGTCCGACGCCCGCGAGCGCCACGATGTCGTCCACCGTGGTGTGCTCGTAGCCGCGTTCCAAAAACAGCCGGAACGCCGCAGCGATCAGGGCGTCCCGCATGGGCGGCTTCGCGGTCGTCGCCGCGCTGCTGGAGCTCATGGACGTGAACGTAGCATCCGCACAGCTTGGACGGCACTCAGTGCAGCCCTGTAAGGGGACTGAGTGCTCCAGACCACTTCCGAATCGCCTCCGGACCACGTCCAGACCGTCTCCAACCCGTTCCGGACCACGTCCAGGGCAGTCGGCCGGCGGACGGCCGTCACCGGTTGAACTCATCTGAACTCATCGGTGCCCGCCCGCGTATCACTCCCCGGGGGATGGCGGACACCGCCCGTGCGCACGGCCCAGAAGGAGACCACAGTGCCGACACCGTCCGAACCCGGGCAGCCGCCGGACCGCCCGGTCCTGGAACCCATCCGCGTCCTCAGGCTCCGCCGCACCGACGCCCTGGCGGAGCTGATGAAGGACATGCCGCGCGGCGGCTACGAGTCCGTACCCGTCCCGCCCTCCCGCCAGGACCCGGGCCCGCGGGGGCGGCGTACACCGGGACCAGGATCGGAGCACGGGCGCACGACGGGCCCTGACGTCTCGTACTCCTTCGAGGACGAGACCCAGGAACTCCCGCCCGTGCCCCCGGCCCCCGGCGGTCCCCGCCTCGGCTCAGGTCCCGGACTGCGCCGGGCCGCCATAGCGGTCGGTGTGGCTGCCGCGGCCCTGGTCGGCTTCGGCTGCGCCCTGCTGCTGCCCGCGCGCAGCGACGCCACCACCGTCCGGCCGTCCGCCACCGCCCGGCCGTCCGCCGAGCCCACCTCCGCACCCGCCGAGACGGCCACCCCGGCCGGCGGCAGCGACCCCGACGGCGTCGGCACCCTCCGCCGCGGCGACAGCGGTCCCGAGGTCGCCGAACTCCAGCAGCGCCTGCTGCGCATCCCGGACGTCTACAAGGGCGGTTCCACCAGCGGCCGCTACGACGCCACCCTCACCGCGGCCGTCGCCCGCTTCCAGCTCTGGTACGGCATCCGGGGCGACGAGACCGGTGTGTACGGCAACGACACCCGCCAGTCGCTGGAATCGCGGACCACCCTCGACGGAGGATGAGGTCCGAGCGGTGCCCGCCAGGGCGTGTCAGACACGTCCTGGGGCGGCAGCCGGCCAGGACGTGGTACGGACGACGGGAGTGGTGCGGGCATGGCGGACGTGGGCGCGTTCATCGACCGGCTCGACCCCGAGATGTGCGTGGTGACCGCCGCGGCCCGGGGCGAGCGGGCGGGGTGTCTGGTGGGCTTCGCCTCGCAGTGCTCCATCCGCCCTGTGCGGTACATGGTGTGGCTGTCCAAGCTCAACCGCACCTACCGGGTGGCCTGCTCGGCCGATTTCCTCGCGGTGCATCTGCTCGGCCGTGACCAGCGGGCGCTCGCCGCCCTGTTCGGCGGGCGCACCGGCGACCGCGTCGACAAGTTCGAGCGGCTGCGGCTGCGGGAGGGCTACGGGGGCGCGGTCGTCCTCGCCGACGCCACGGCCTGGTTCGTCGGCCGGGCCGGGCAGCGCACCGACGGCGGCGACCATGTCGGCTTCGTCCTCGATCCGGTCCAGTGGGGCACACGGGACGAGGCCGTGCCGCTGCTGAGGCTCACCGACTGCCGGGGAATCGCACCCGGTCACCCGGTCGACTGACACCGGTCCGCCAGGGTCGAACACCCGGCAACGGCAAGGGAAATGCGGTGCTCCACGGGGGCTTGCACGAGTCATCCTGGGAGGCCACCGCCGCGGCCCCCGCCGCTCGACCGAAGGCTGCCCCGATGAGCGGCTCCCGTGTCCCGGGCCTGTTGCTGCCCGCCGTGTTCCTGCTGGCCCTGGTGGTCGGCGTGCTCTGGTACTGGCGCCACCGCGACGACGACTGACCCGGGCGATGCGTGCGATGTGCGTGATCCGTGCGGCTACGGCCGCCGCGGTTCCGCGTCCTCCTGCGGCACCCGGATGTCCAGCACGCACACGTCGTCGCGCCGGTCCCCCTCCAGCATCGCGCCGAGCAGCGTGCCCAGGGTGCCCGGACCCCCGGCCGGATGGGCGAGGACCGCCTCCGCCAGCCGGGCCAGGCCCGCGTCGATGATCTCGGACGGCCGCTCGATCAGGCCGTCGGTGTAGAACAGCACCCGGTCGCCGGGCACGAGCCGACACTCGGCCTCCTCGAAGGACGGGTCGTCGCTCGCGCCGAGCAGCACACCGCCGGGCCGGTCGAGATAGCGCGCCTCGCCGCCGCGCACCAGCAGCGGCGGCGGATGACCGGCCTGCGCCCACACCAGACGCCGCTCCTCGGGGTCGTAGCGGGCCATGACCATGGTCGCGGTGGCATGCACGTCCTGCGAGTGCAGCAGCAGGGTGTTGAGCCGGGTCAGCGCCCGGGTCAGCGAGGAGCCGGTGATGACCATGCCCTTCGCAGTGAAGCGGAGCTGGGCCATTTCGGCGACCGCGCCGACCCCGTGCCCCGCGACGTCGCCGACCACGAACAGCGCCTTCCCGTCGGGCAGTTCGATGGCGCTGAACCAGTCGCCGCCGAGGATCCCCGACTGGGCGGGCAGATAGGCGATCTCGACCCGCAGCCCCGCCAACTCGACGGCCTGGCCGGGCATGGGCAGCAGCGCGTGCTGGAGCCGGGCGGCCAGCGCGCGCTCGGCCTCAAGCACCCCGTGCTGGGTGAGGATGGCCTGCTCGCTCTGCACCAGCGCCAGTTCGGCCCGCCGCAGTGTCGTCATGTCCTGGACGAAGCCATGCACCTCGGCGGGGGTGCCGTTGCTGTCCGGCACCGCCTCCGCGACGGCCCGCAGATGCCGGATGCCGCCGACCGCCCTGATCCTCAGCGGCAGGTCGAAGGGACGGCCCTCACCGGCCACGGCGGCCACGGCGCGCAGCAGTTCGGGCGCGTCCTCGGGCAGCACCAGCTTCGTGAGCCCTTCCAGGGTGGCGGGGCCGAGCGCAGGGTCGTGGCCGAAGATGGTGTACACCTGCGGCGACCAGGAGATCTCGCCGGTGACGAGGTTCCAGCTCGCCCAGCCCAGATTGGCGAGCCGCTGCACGTCCGTCATCCGCTGCTCCAGCGCGTCGGTGTCGTCGTGCCGGATCCAGTGCAGCACCAGCCGCTCGTCCAGCCGTACCACCCGCGCCGAGTAGGTGGCGGTGTGCGGCATCCCGGCCACCACGTCCTGCGACGCGAACGGCCGCCCCTCGTACGGCTCCCCGGTGGTCAGCGTGGTCAGGAAGCCCTGCCACAGCGGGTCGCGCGCGACCGTCGGGAAGCACTCCAGCAGCCGCAGGCCCACCAGTTCGCGCCCGGTGCGGCCGAGGTTGTCGACCGTCCGCGGGGTCGCGGCGCCGATGCGGTAGTCCTCGACATGCCGTACGGCGGCCGGGTCGGCCGGGCCGCGCAGCGGGGTCAGCAGCACCGCGGCGCCCGGCAGCACGTCGAACACCTCCCGCAGGGTGTGCGGGACCTCTCCGGCCGTGCGTACCGGGTCCGCGTCGAAGGTGCGCAGCCGTCCTGCGCACAGCCGGGCCACTGCGCGCAGCAGGACCCGCTGCTCCGGGGTGAACGGCCCCTCGGTGCGGCGCAGCACACCGAGCGCCACGGAGGCGGAGTCGTCGCCGGTCGGCACCGGCAGCCAGGCGCGCGACTGCCAGCTCCGGGGCGGGTCCTCCATCAGCATGTACCGCTTGTGGTCCTGCTCCGCGTCCTCCAGCCAGCGCGGTGTGCCCGCCTCCAGGGCGTCGAGGGCGACGACCCCGCCCACCGGCGGCACCTGGCGCCAGCGGGCGGCGAGGGTGTGGCTCACCCCGGCGTACCCGGCGAGTTCGAGGCCGCCGCCGGGTACCCGGGTGTAGAGCATCACCGCGTCGGCGTCCGTGTCGGCGGCGAGGTGCTCCAGCAGACAGGCGGCCAGCTCCTGCGGTGAGCCGGCCCCGACCATGGCCCGGCCGAGCCGCGCCAGGGCCCGGGCGTGGTCGTCGTTCTCGATGGGCGGCGCCGCGCCGGTGTCGGTGACGGGAGTGGTGGAGGCGACGGGGACGAAGGGGGTGACGGGGACGAAGGGGGTGACGGGTGGCGCGGTGGCCGTGGGCTGCGGGGGTGTGCGGAGGGCACCGAGGGTGATCCAGCACTCCTCCATGAGAGTGCGGCCCCCGTCCGCGGCCCGCCGCGAGAGTTCCTCCTGTGCGGCGGCCGCGTCCCGGCCGGTGAGAGCCATCACGGCACCCTTGGCGCGCTCCAGCACGGCGGCCTCCGCCGCGGGATCACCCGTCCGGTCCCCAGCCGCCCGCTGTGCTGCCGCGTCCGAGCCCGGCGCCGCCGTGTCGGGGACGGCATCGCGGTCCGCCGGGGTCGCGGGCTTGCTCGTCACCTGTCGAGCATCGCACATCAGAGCGGATCGGATCACGGCTCGTCCGCTCCGGGCAGGCCACCCGGCCGGACCCTGCGGCCGGACCCTGCGGCCGGACCCTGCGGCCGGACCCCGCGGCCGGACCCCGCGGCCGGACCCCGCGGCCTGACCCTGCGGCCGGACCCTGCGGCCGGACCGCGGCGACGGCCCCGGGGACCACGGGTGGTTCAACGGGCGGTGCTGCGGCCGACCAAGGCGTCGGTGACGGCGCGGACGCTGCGCGCGATGTGCTGGAGCTGGAGTACTTCGGCCGCGTACAGCTTGATCGTGTGCTCGATCACCGACTCGGGCATCCCGAGCCGGGGCAGATCGGCGCGCGCGGTCTGCAGCGCGGTTCTGGCGACCCGGATCTCCTGCTGGACCTGGATCTGCGCGTGCCGGGCGAGCAGCACGGGGTGGCGCATCAGCGCGGGGTAGCTGGCATAGCGCGCCGGGACGAGTTCGCGCAGCCATTTGACCGCGGAGCGCTCCCAGTCGTAGCTGCCCGGTGTCTTCACCTGGCACGGCCAGTCGGAGCTGAGGCGCGTGGTCGTCACTTGCATGGGCATCGCTTCCGGGTGTGCGGCGTCGTGAGGGTGGTCCGACGTGGTGGGGGCGGCCCCGGTCTAGGGGATGACCCGGGCCGCCGGTGGCGGGCGCTCGCGCGAGCGATGCCCGTCCGGACACCCGTGGCGCCGACGTGGGTAGGGGACGGCGGCTCGGAGTGTCCGTGCGGTGCCCCGGCGGACGGGCGGCGCCTGCGCGGCAGCGGGTGCGGGAGGCGCATGAGCGGTCCGTCGGCTTTCTCGGGGCTGGCAGGTGCGAAAGAGGGGTCCACGGAGGCGGAACGGCCCCGGAGGGTGCGGGGGTGCGATCCGAGTGCAGTATTTATATATGCCGATCGGTTTGCAAGGCGTATGAAAACATTCATGCAGGATATGGGGTGAATGATCCCCGTGTGTCACCTTGTGGCGCACGGATCCCAGCCCTCGCATGACGGATCTGAGCCCTCGTACGACGGATCCCGGCCCTCACATGAAGAGGCGCTCAGTCCTTCATGAAGAACTGCTGCCGCTCGGCGAGCTGCTCGTACTCCTCCAGCCGGGCCCAGGTGCGCTCCGGGTCGGCGTCGGTCATCGCCTGGAGCAGGGCGGCAGCCATCAGGCCGGGTGCCGCGTACGAGTCGAAGACCAGCCGGGAACCGGTGCCGGTGGCGAAGGTGACATCGGCCTCGTCGGCCAGCGGGCCCAGGGCCAGATCGGTGACCAGCGCGATACGCAGCCCGGCAGACCGGGCGACCTTCAGCGCGGTCAGTGTCTCGTTGTGGTGCCGGGGCATCCCGAAGGCCAGCACCCAGGTGCCGCCCGCCTCCTTGGACTGGAGCAGGGTGTCGTAGGCGACGCTGCCGCCGTGGGTCACCAGCCGTACGTCCGGGTGGACCCGGCGGGCGGCATAGGCGAAGTACTCCGCCAGCGAGACCGAGATACGCAGCCCGAGTACGGTGAGCGGGGCCGAGCGGGACAGCTCGCGGCCGACCCGGATGACGCGGTCGGGGTCGGCGAAGTCCCGGCGCAGATTCTCCAGGTTGGCGATCTCGGCGTCCACGGCCGCCTGGAGTTCATTGCTCCGGTTCGCCTCGGCCGCTCCCGGGCCGCCGGCCAGCCTGCTGAGGGCGACCGCCTGGAGCTTCTCGCGCAGCGCCGGGTAGCCGCTGAAGCCCACCGCGGCGGCGAACCGTGTGACCGACGGCTGGCTCACCCCGACCCGGTCCGCGAGCTCGGTGATCGACAGGAACGCCGCCTCGGTGATGTGCTCGATCAGATACTGGGCGATCCGCCGCTGCCCGGGCGAGAGCCGCGGCCCGTCGAACAACTCCCTCAGCTGGGAGGTCGGGGCCGCCGCCTCCGCCTCCGGCGCCGTCCTGCCCGAGGTGATCGCGGCTGCCTGCGCGCGTGCCTGCTGCGGCGACGGTACGGATGCGCGTCCTTTGTCTGCCACGATCAATCAACATAGCTCACGGAATGTGGCGACCAGGACGGACCGGGGCCGCCACGGCGGGCCGCGCCCCGGGCCGGGAGGCAGGTCAGCGGCGGTAGACGGTGATCGAGTGCCCGACCTCGTCGACCGCCCGGCTGGTGTCGATCAGCATGGCCAGCCGCCCCCGTGCCTTGTCCACCCACGAGTCCGACACGGCCATCAGCCCGTGCACCTCGCCGGGCGGCACCTGGCGCGGATCGCGCGCGTGGATGCCGTAGTACGAGGGCACCCCGCTGCCCTTGTAGACGAGCCACACCTGCTCCCCGCGGTACCGGTCGTGCAGCCGGTCGGCGAGTCTGCCGAGGTCCTGGCCCCAGTCCACATTGGAGTCGTGCAGCCGCAGACAGGTCTTGGCCGGACCGCCGAACGCCTCGTTGGAGTACGGCAGATAGTAGGGGAACGTCCGCAGCGAGCTCACCGCGACGAACAGCGCAAGCGCCCCCGTCACCAGCGGTGTCCACCGCCGCCGTACCGTCAGCACGCAGCCCGCCGCCACCGCCAGGAACATCGGCAGGAACACCACGTACCGGGTGCCGAAGTCACGCGAGCCGGTCATGGCCGCGCCCAGCAGCACCGCGGCCGGGAGCAGCACGTACGGCGCCGCGGGCCGCAGCCGCCGTACGGCGAGCAGGACGACGGCACCGGCCGCCCACAGGGCGAGCATGCCCAGCGGCGTCTTCACCAGCAGCGCGGCGGGCAGGTAGTACCAGCGGGAGCCGGTGTACAGGTCCCCGAACAGGAAGCCCTGCCACGGGTGGTTCTCCAGCCCGAACTGCATGCGCATCCCGTCCCGGTAGGCCCCCGGGAACGGCAGCAGCTCCACCAGCCGCTCCCGCAGCCCGTGCACCACCGGCACCGGCGCGCCCGGCGAGAACCGCAGCCGGGGATCCACCGCGAGATACGACGCCCAGACGACGCCCACCGCGGCCACCGCCACCACGGCGGCCCGGCCCGCGGCGAGGGCGAGCACCCGGGCCCGTCGGCCGCCGCCCAGGGTGCTGCGGTCCGCCCAGACCCCGGCGACCGTCAGGAGCAGCAGCACCGGGACGGCGGGCAGCGCGGCCATCTTCGTCGCCACCGCCGCCCCGAGGGCGGCCCCCGCCAGCGGCAGACACAGCCGGGGACGGCGCCTGGCCCGCCACAGCAGCCAGACGGACGTCAGCAGGAAACCGGCCGCCGGTACGTCCAGCGTGGCCAGCGAGCCGTGGGCGATGACATCGGGCGAGAACGCGTAAAGCGTGAGCGCCAGCAGCCCGCCCCTGATCCCCGCCAGATCCCGGGTGAACGCGAAGACCACGACACCGAACGCCAGCGTCAGCACGATCACCGGGAGCCGCGCCCACAGCATCAGCCGCCACGGGTCGTTGCCCGAGTCGTACAGCAGATGCCGCCCCATCTGCCCCTGGTCGCCCCGGTAGGCGGCGTCGAAGTGCGGACGGGCCGCCGCGACCCCCGCCATGATGATCAGCTTGCCCAGCGGCGGGTGCTCGGGGTTGTAGTCGAGGCTGTGCTCGTGCAGATAGACGGCGGCCGTGCCGACGTAGACGGGCTCGTCGACGGTGGGCGTCTGCTCGACGGCCGTGGTCACCATCACGGCGGCCATCTGGGTGAGCAGCAGCGCCACGAGCAGCGGCACCAGCCAGCGGCGGCGCCGCAGCAGACGCCGGTAGAGCCGCGACCGTGCGTCGCCCGAGCGTGACCCGGCCGCCGCCTCGGGTGGTGCGGCCCCCTCGCCGCCGGGGCCGCCGGGTGCCAGGACCGTCTGCTGTGCGCGCGCCATCATCCGCCCCGCGGGGACGCGCCCGGCACGGGGTGGCAAGCGAAGGGGACCCGACTCATGGGCCCACTGTCGCATCGCCACCGCCACCCCGCCCGACGCCACCGCCTCATGTCTCGTACCGGCAGACCGTCTGCCGCACCCACCGGTACGGGCTGCGGCGGCTCGGGGTTCACCACCGGAACGACCCGCTCAGCGGGCCAAGCTAGTGCCCCTGCAGGCAACGTTCGCCCCGTCGCGACGCCCGGCACGCACTCTCGCCGCACCGGCCGAAAGCCCAAGTACGTCCAGTACGAGGGCTTCCGGCCGGCACGCCGAGAGCACGCACCGGACGCCGCTCCTTGACGGGCAAACGTTGCCTGCCGGGGCACTATTCGCCAAACCGGTCGTCGGGCGCGACCACGTGCTGCGGCATGTGCGGTCCCTGTATGTCACCGACGGCGTTCGGCTGTGGACGGTGGTCGTCGTGGAGCGGCTGCCCGGCCCGGAGCCGTATCTGCTGGCCGGACTGCCGTACGCCGCCGCCGACGGCGACCGGGTGCGCCGCACCGCAGACGCTGCGGTCGTCTCGGCGGGCACACTGCGGGTGACACATCCGTCTGCCGTCGGGCCGGAGCACTTCGACACGCGCGCCGAACTCACCCAGGAGCAGGCCGCGTTCGCCCTCGCCGCCGACCCGCGGGTGTACGGCGACCCGACGAGGGCTGGCGTCATCTGGTCAGCTCGTCGGCCGTCGAGGCGGGCCCGGCCCCGGGCGTCCCGGACGGGCTGCATGTCTTCGCCGTGCGCTACGGCCCCGGCGGCGGCGCGTTCACCCCCGGATTCGAGCGGGACGGGGGGCTGACGATCCGTACGGAGGCATTCCCTGCGGTGCTCGGTGAGGACGACGCGCGTGCGGAACCGCAGTTGACCCTGTCCCCATGAGCGTCGCGGTCAGCTTTCCGGCCCCGCCCCCGCCTCCAGCAGAGCCATCGGCAGCAGCAGGTCGGCCCGGTCCCGGGTCGCCTCGATCAGCTCGGCGTTGGGCTGGTCCGAGCGCATCACCCAGGCCACCGCCTCCTCGTGCCCCTTGCCGAACGCCTCGTGGCGTGCGATCAGCCGCCGCAGCCGCTCCGGCTCGGGCAGTTCGCAGAACCACACCTCGTCCAGCGCCGCCCGCACCCGCGTCCACGCACCCGTGCCCAGCAGCAGATAGTTGCCCTCGGTCACCACGAGCCGCGCCGACGGCGGAACCGGGATCGCCCCGGCGATCGGCTGCTCCAGCACCCGCTCGAACCCGGGCGCGTAGACCGTCGTCTCCTGGGCAGCATCCCTCAACCGCCGCAGCAGCGCCGCGTATCCGGCCGCGTCGAAGGTCTCCGGCGCGCCCTTGCGGTCCCGCAGACCGAGGCGGTCCAGTTCGACGTCGGCCAGATGGAAGCCGTCCATCGGGACATGCGCCACCCAAGGCTCACCGGAGCCGTTGAGCTCGCGCACCAGACGTTCGGCGAGTGTCGTCTTTCCGGCGCCGGGGCTGCCGGCGATGCCGAGCGAGGCACGGTGTGTGCCTTCGGCGAGGGCGCGGGCACGTCGTAGGAGGTCGTCGAAAGTCAGGGTCAGCGCCACACCGCAGAGTCTCGCACCTGTCGCGCTACGTGCGGCAGGGCCGTCCTCTCCGCGCGGGTGAGTGGGGGCTGGTCGCGCAGTTCCCGCGCCCTTACGGGGCGCTGGTGCTGAGCGCCGTGCGAACCTGCTGCTGAGAAAAAATAAATCATGCCCGGAATCCGGAACTTCAAACGTCGGTGGCGAGTTTCCGGTCCGTACGCAACGCGTGGTGCCCGCCACCCGTCGGCCGGCGCCACTCGGGGAAAGGTGCTGTGTATGAGAGAGCTCGGTCTGCCCGACGACATCCTGGCCTGCCTTTTCGACCTCGACGGCGTCGTGACCAGGACAGCGGTGGTCCATGCGGCCGCCTGGAAGGAGACGTTCGACGCCTATCTCGAAGAGCGCGAGGGCCCGGACTTCCGGCCCTTCGACGCGGGCGAGGACTACGACCGGTATGTCGACGGACGTCCCCGCGCCGACGGGGTGCGTACCTTCCTGGAGTCCCGTGGGATCCACCTCCCCGAGGGCGCCCCCGACGATCCGCCGGACGCCGAGACGGTGCACGGTCTGGGCAACCGCAAGAACGTGCTGCTGACGGAGCGGATCAGGACACAGGGCGTCGAGGCGTACGAGGGCACCCTGCGCTATATCGACGCGGTGCGCGCGCAGGGGCTGCGTACCGCTGTGGTGTCCTCCAGCGCCAACACCCTCGACGTGATTCGCTCGATCGGGATCGAGGACCTCTTCGACGTCCGTGTCGACGGAGTGATCGCCGCCCAGCGGAAGTTGCCCGGCAAACCACATCCCGACACCTTCCTCGCCGCCGCCCGCGACCTCGGCGTCGATCCGGCGCAGGCCGCCGTGTTCGAGGACGCCCAGGCGGGCATGGACGCTGGCCGCTCCGGGCACTTCGGGTACGTCGTGGGGCTCGATCGCGTCGGCCAGGCGGACGAGCTGTACGCACACGGCGCCGACATCGTCGTCGAGGACCTCGCCGAGCTGGGAGGGACCGCGTGATCGCGGACCGGTCGTACACCGTCGAACCCTGGGCGGTGCGCGAGACCCAGCTCGGCCTCGAAGTCCTCGCACAGAGCGAATCCGTGTTCGCCCTGTCCAACGGCCATGTCGGCTGGCGCGGCAACCTCGACGAGGGCGAACCGCACGGCCTGCCCGGCTCCTACCTCAACGGCGTCCACGAACTGCACCCGCTGCCCTACGCCGAGGCCGGTTACGGCTACCCGGAGTCCGGCCAGACCGTCATCAACGTCACCAACGGCAAGATCCTGCGGCTTCTCGTCGACGACGAGCCCTTCGACCTGCGCTACGGACAGCTCGTCAGCCATGAGCGCAACCTCGACCTTCGGGGCGGCCTGCTGGAGCGGACCTGCGAGTGGATCTCCCCGGCCGGGACCCGCGTCAGGGTGCGCTCGACGCGTCTGGTCTCCCTCACCCAGCGAGCCATAGCCGCCGTCGCCTACGAGGTGGAGGCCGTCGGCTCCCGGGCCCGCGTGGTCGTCCAGTCGGAGCTGGTGGCCAACGAGCAGCTCCCGGAGGCCAACGGCGACCCGCGCGCCGCCGTCAACCTCCAGTCCCCGCTGGAGCCCGAGGAGCACTTCGCCGCCGGTCACCGGCTGCGGCTGGTGCACCGCACCCGGCGCAGCGGACTGCGCGTCGCCGCTGCCGCCGACCACACGGTCACCGGGCCCCGCCGCACCACGACCAGCAGCGAGTCCACCGCCGACGTGGCCCGGCTGACCGTCAGCTCCGTCCTGGAGCCCGGACAGCGGCTGCGCGTGGAGAAGATCGTCGCGCACGGCTGGTCCGGCACCCGGTCGCTGCCCGCCATGAGCGACCAGGTCGACGCCGCCCTCGCCGCCGCCGCACACGGCGGCTGGGACGGTCTGGTCGACGAACAGCGCGCCCATCTCGACGACTTCTGGGGGCGCGCCGACGTCGAGGTGGACGGCGACGAGGAGATCCAGCAGGCCGTCCGCTTCGCCCTCTTCCATGTCCTCCAGGCAGGTGCCCGCGCCGAACGCCGTGCGATCCCCGCCAAGGGCCTCACCGGCTCCGGCTACGACGGCCACGCCTTCTGGGACACCGAGACCTTCGTCCTGCCCCTGCTCACCTACACCTCTCCGAACGCCGTCGCCGAGGCGCTGCGCTGGCGGCACAGCACCCTGCCCGTGGCCCGCGACCGGGCCGCCCAACTGGGGCTGCGCGGAGCCGCGTTCCCCTGGCGGACCATCGAGGGCTCCGAGGGCTCGGCGTACTGGCCGGCCGGGACGGCCGCCTTCCATGTCAACGCCGACATCGCCGACGCGGTGGTGCACTACGTCGAGGCCACCGGGGACGCCGAGTTCGAGCGGGCCACGGGCGTGGAACTGCTGGTGGAGACGGCCCGGCTGTGGCGCTCCCTGGGCCACCACGACCGGCAGGGCGTCTTCCACATCGACGGTGTCACCGGCCCCGACGAGTACAGCGCCGTCGCCGACGACAACACGTACACCAACCTCATGGCCCGTGCGAACCTGCTGGCCGCCGTCGACGCCGTACGGCGCCACCCCGACGAGGCGGCCCGGCTGGAGGTCGACGACGAGGAGAGCGCCGCCTGGCGCGACGCCGCCGAGGCCATGCACATCCCGTACAACGACGACCTCGGTGTGCACGAACAGCACGCCGGGTTCACCCGTTACCAGCCCTGGGACTTCGAGGCCACCCGCCCCGACCAGTACCCGCTGCTGCTGCACTTCCCCTACTTCGACCTCTACCGCAAACAGGTCGTCAAACAGGCCGACCTGGTGCTGGCCATGTACACCTGCGCCGACCTGTTCGACGAGGAGCAGATCGCCCGCAACTTCGCCTACTACGAGCCGCTGACCGTCCGGGACTCCTCCCTGTCGGCCTGTGTCCAGGCCGTCGTCGCCGCCCAGGCCGGCCATCTGCAGCTCGCCTACGCCTACGCGGCCGAGGCGGCCCTGATGGACCTGGCCGACCTTGAGCACAACACCCGCGACGGGCTGCACATAGCCTCCCTTGCCGGGACCTGGATGGCGCTGGTCGCGGGCTTCGGCGGGATGCGCCGCACCGGCTCCGGGTCCCTGGCCTTCACGCCCCGGCTGCCGGAGAACCTCCACCGGCTCGCCTTCACCCTCCAATTCCTCGGCCGCCGGCTGCGGGTGGAGCTCTGGGCGGACAAGGCGACGTACACCCTGCTGGAGGGCCCGCCGCTGACCATCCGGCACCACGGCGAGGACGTGACGGTCCGCACCACCGACCTGGCGGTCCGCCCCGTCCCCCTCCCGCCCCAGCGCCCGGCCCCCGACCAGCCCCTGCACCGCACCCCGACCACCCGCTGACGACGCCGCGGCCCCTGTCCCCCCGTTCCCCTCCGGGACCGGGGGACAGGGCCCGCCCACCTCTCACCACCCACACGATCACTGACCACACTCACCTGGTGCCGTCAGGCTCCCGGCGTACCCGGAAGGGCGTTTGCTCCCGCTCCGGGCTACTTTGTCGCTGTCTCCCCGACGACTTCCAGGTGTCACGAGACCCGACCGGCCCGTCCCGGCCGCAGGGGAAGAGGTGCACATGCCCGGCAGCTCGCACACCACCCTCGCGCTCCCGCTGCGCGGTGGTATCCGCCGGACGTCCAGAACCGCACGGTACGGCGGCGGGCGCCTCCCGCTCGCCGTGCTGGCGGTCGTCTTCACCACGGCCCAGCTCCTCCTCGTCGGGCCCACCACCGGCCTCGGCTGGGACGAGACCGTCTACGTCAGCCAGATCAGCGCCCACGCCCCCGCCGCCAACCTCAGCGCGCCCCGAGCCCGCGGCATCTCCCTCCTGGTCGCCCCCGTCACCAGTTGGTCCTCCTCCACCCCCCTGCTCCGTGTCTACCTGGCCGTCCTCTCCGGTCTCGCGTTATACCTCGCCCTGCGCACCTGGCGCGGCCTGTTCCCGGTGCGCGTTCTGACCCTGGCGGGCGCCCTGTTCGCGAGTCTGTGGGTGACGCTCTTCTACGCCCCCGCGGCCATGCCCAACTACTGGGTGGCCGTCGGCGCGCTCACCGCCGCCGCCTGCTTCCTGCGGGCCCGCGCCGACCGCGCCGACCGTGCCGCCCTGTGGGGCCTGGGCGCGGGCGCGGCGCTCATGGCGCTGATGCGCCCCACCGACGCCGTCTGGACCACCCTCCCGCTGCTCGTACTGGCCGTCGCCACCCGTCTGGCGCGTCCCCTCGTCGTCCTGCTTGCCGGGCTCGTGGCCGGGTCAGCGGAGTGGGTGATCGAGGCATACGTCCGCTACGGCGGCCTGGTGCAGCGGCTGTCCGACGGCTCCGCCGTCCAGGGCGGCCTGGGCTGGCACGACGCCGTCCCCGACCAGCTGCGCAGCCTGGGCGGACGGATGCTGTGCCGCCCCTGCACGGGGGAGATGCCGAGCCCGGTGCTCACCCTGTGGTGGTTCGTGCTGCCGGTGCTGGCCGTGCTGGGGGCGGTGACAGCCGTCCGGGCCGGGCGGCCGTCCGCCACGCTCGTGCCGTTCGCCTGCGGGCTGTCGGCCGCCTTCCCCTACCTGTTCCTCATCGGCTACGCCGCCCCCCGCTTCCTGCTGCCCGCCTACGCCCTGCTGTTGCTGCCCGTCGCCGACGCGCTCGACCGGCTGGTGAGCGGGGCGGGCGGCGCGTGGCGGCCGGTAGCCGTGACCTTGGTGGCGATCGGGCTCGCGGGGCATCTGGCGGTGCAGTACGCCGTGCTGGCCCACACCGTCGACCGGGCCCGCACCGACCGCGCCGCCTGGTCCCGCCTCGCCGCCGACCTCCACCGCCGGGGCGTCAGCTCGCCCTGCCTGCTGACCGGCGACCGAGCCATCCCGATCGCCTTCTACACCGGCTGCCACTCGGCCGCGACCGGAGGCCCCGACCAGAACACCACCCCGGCCCAGATCCAGCACACGGCCCAGCACCTCCCCACAGCCACCCTGGTCCCCCTGGGCGCCCACCCACCGTCCTACGCCCGCGACTGGACCCCGATCGCCTACGGCGGCGTACGCATCTACCTGGCACCGCACCCGGAGGGTTAGGCCGCTCGTGACGGTGCGCCGTCGCCCGGCCCCAACCCCCAAGCCCGTCCGGCGTTTGAGGACGAGGCCGTTCAGGCCGAAGGGGGTCCGGGGGCGCAGCCCCCCGGGGACGGGAACGGGAAGGGGCGGCGGGGGCGACTTCCCGCTGTCGGACCCACCCCGTGCCGGTGACGGCCACCGATCCCCAGCACCCCGCCTCAGCCGGACTCGTCGAGGGCCTGCCGCTCCGCTCCCGTCGCGGCAGCGACAACACGGGGCGGAAGCCACCGCGCCGCCACCGCAAGGCACAGCCCCAGCCACCCCGTGGCAAAGAGCCAGCCACCGAGGACATCGGTGAACCAGTGCACACCGAGATACACCCTGCTCAGCCCGACCAGCAGCGCCCAGCAGCCCGCGACACCGCACAGCACCCGCGCCCCGCGCGGACCGCGCAGCCGCAGGGCGAGGATCAGAAGCCCCGCGGTCATCGCGGAGGTGGTGGCGTGGCCGGAGGGAAACGCCCAGGCCGAGGCATGGGTCTCCCAGTCGGTGTGCGGCGGGCGGGGCCGGGCCACCAGGGCCATGGTGACGCCCCGCGCGAGCTGGCCGGCCAGCAGACAGCCGAGCCCCAGCAGCGCGGCCGTCAGCCGCCCGCGCGCCGTACGGCCCACGAGCAGCGCGGCCAGCACCACCAGCGTGTACGGGACCAGGCCCGTGCCGGTCGCCGTCACCCCGCGGGCCAGGGCCACCGCCGCATCCGGGCGGTGCGCCACCGACCAGGACAGCAGCCCGTTGTCGACGAACAGCGGCGCGCCGTCGCCGCCCACCACGACCATCGTCAGCACGGCGAACGCCGTCCACGCGCCGATGCCGACGCTGCCCGCGAGCTCCGTGACGCCCCGCCGGTCCACCGCTGCGCCCCGGGTCCGTATGCCCACCGGGGTGTGCCTCACCGGCGGGCCTCCTCGTCGGGGTCCGGGACGTCACCGCTCTTCACGGCACGGCGGGCCCGTAGGACCTCGGCCAGGATCGGCAGCAGCGACACGACGACGATCACCGCGACCGCGGGCAGCAGATACTTGTCGATGCCGGGGACGGAGGAACCGAGCGCATAGCCGGCAAGGATCAGGCCCACGCTCCACACCAGCCCGCCGGTCACCTGCCACACCGTGAACGTCCGTACGGGCACGTCGAGGGCGCCCGCCATCGGGTTGAGCACAGTCCGCACCACCGGGACGAAACGGGCCAGGACGATCGCCTTCGCGTACCCGTACCGCTCCATCAGCTCCGCCGCCCGGCGGGCGCCCTCCTTGAGCTGCCTCGACTTCGTGCGGCCGAGGAACGCGCCGCCCGCCTTCTTGCCGATGAGATAGCCGCACTGCGAACCGGCCAGCGTGCCGACCGCCGCCAGTACCAGCAGCGGCCCGAGGGAGAGCTTCACGGCCCGGTCGGCCGAGCCCGTGCACAGCAGCCCCGCGGTGAACAGCAGCGAGTCGCCCGGCAGGAAGAACCCGATCAGCAGCCCTGTCTCCGCGAACATGGCCACGCCGACGCCGATCACCCCGAAGGCGGCCAGCAGCGATTGGGCGTCCAGCACATTGACGGCGAGCTGGGACGACAGGGGCAGTGCTGCTGTCATCGGGGCGGGCCTCTCCGATCCGGGGTGACTACACAGGTGTAGACGAACCTCTGCACTGTAGACGATCGGCAACCCCGAAAGGTTTCCCTCACGTCAAGGACACGCCCCGGCCCGTCCGGCCCGCAAACGCACAGCACCGCCCGGCCACGCGGCCAGGCGGTGGTGACAAAGCAGTGGTGACGAACAGGGGGTGGTCGCTCCTAGGGCAACAGCTTCTCCATGGCCGCCGGGCCCTCCTCGGCCAGCTTGCGCCTGGCCCACTCCAGGCTCTTCGGCGTGATGTCGCGGCCCGTGGCCAGCACCAGGTCCTCCGGTGCCACCTCCGTTCCGTTGTAGGTGTGGAGCAGAGCGTCGGGAGTGCAGCGGTCGTCGGACGACCGGGGTGCGCCGGATGGTGACGTCGTCATGATGACTCCTCCTCGGGTCCGGATGGCTGCACCGGTGCCCGTGCCGAGAGACCGGGACCCACTCTCACGATTCACCGCCGCGCCTTGCCCTGCATCCTGAAAGCAGGGTCCCCCTCGGAGTAGGGCCTCCCGGGTCGCCCCTGGGGCCCGTCCGGCCCCGTATGAATCGGGCCAATCCGTGCAGGGGCGGCTTAGGGCCTGACTCTGTCGGGGATCTTGAGGATCCCCGGCGGGGCAGCATGATCAACGGGCATGCTCGGCTCTGTTCAAGGACCGATGCAGTTGTCGAGGTGCCCGTTGTCGCTTCACGCCCGTTCTGGTGAGCAAGTCCCTTCTCTGACCATGCAGATGGCGCGGGCGAGCAACCCGAGCGGTACAACGGCGATGTGGGTGAGAGACCGCCTGGGCGGGCTGTGGCGTGACGAGGACTTCGCCGACTGGTACCCCCGCGACGGCCGCCCAGGGCTCTCGCCCGCCCAGCTGGCCACCGTCTGTGTGCTCC
Source organism: Streptomyces sp. YIM S03343 (assembly GCF_054729195.1). NCBI lineage: Bacteria > Bacillati > Actinomycetota > Actinomycetes > Kitasatosporales > Streptomycetaceae > Streptomyces > Streptomyces sp. YIM S03343. Next base: position 761,675 of record NZ_JBPUKX010000001.1, on the reverse strand, counting down.
AGTTCCTGCTCGGTCTGTCGGACCGGCAGGCGGCCGAAGCGGTTCGCTGCCGCATCGATTTCAAATACGCGCTGGCCATGGAACTGGACGATCCCGGCTTCCACCACAGCGTGCTGGCCGACTTCCGCGACCGTCTCACCGAGGACGGCCGAGCCGACCGTCTCCTCGACCTCGCGCTCGAACGCCTGAAGGAGGCCGGTCTCGTTCGCGAACGCACCACCCAGCGCACGGACTCCACCCACGTCCTGGCCGCGGTGCGCGACCTGACCCGGCTGGAACTGGTCACCGAGGCCGTCCGCGCCGCGCTGGAAGAGCTGGCCGGCACCGCTGATCACCTGCTGGCCGGCCTGGTGGACGAGGAGTGGGGGCGCCGCTACGGCCGTCCGGTCCGTCTGGGCAAGAACCCCACCCGCCCCAAGACCAGAATCCTCGCCACCGGAGGCGACGCCGTCCGGCTGATCGAGCACCTCGGGCAGCACGGGCCGGAACGCCTGTCAGGGCCCCGCGTCCAGGCCCTGCGGCAGATCATGGTGCAGAACTACTACCGTGACGGGGCCGGGCGCCTGCGCTGGCGCACCGTGGAGGACGGCGGGCTGCCGCCCTCGTCCGTCGCGGTCGTCTCGCCCTACGATCCGACGGCCCGCTACGCGCGCCGCGGACACGTCACCCGTTGGAAGGGGTTCGTCGCGCATCTCACCGAGACCTGCGATCCCGACGGCGTCAACGTGATCACGGATGTGGCCACCACCGATGCCACCGGCTACGACGCGAAGGCTCTGCCCGGCATCCACACCCGGCTCAAGCGCCGCGGGCTGCTGCCCGCCGAGCATCTGGTCGACGGCGGCTACACCTCCCTGGTCCATCTGGAACAGGCAGCCCGCGAACACCAGGTCACGGTCACCGGACCACTGCCGGTCAACACCACCCGCCAGAACCGCAGGAACAACGGGTTCGGCCGCGACGACTTCCACATCGACTTCGACCGTCGGCAGGTCACCTGCCCGCAGGGCGAGACCAGCGCGGGCTGGCACGGCCCCTACCCGACTTCCTCGCCCACGGCGGCACCTCTGATCGTGGCCCGGTTCACCAAGAGCCAGTGCCGGCCCTGCCCGGTCCGCACCCGCTGCACGACCACCGCCGACAGCGCCCGGAGCGTGGGCTTCCCCCCGCGAGAACTCCGTGACCTGCAACTCCGAGTCCGTGCCGAGCAGCAGACACCCGAATGGCAGGCTCGCTACGCGGTCCGCTCCGGAGTGGAAGGCACCATCAACGAGCTCGCCCACGGACACGGCATGCGCCACTGCCGCTACCGGGGACAGCACAAAGCCCACTTACAGCACGTGTTCACAGCCATCGCTGCAAACATCGAGCGCCTCAGCCGACGGCCGCCGACCGGAGAAGCGCCTCCGTCCCGACGGCCGACCGCCTTCCAGAACTACCTGGACCAGCACGGGATCCCCCGGCCGAGGTCTTGGCGGTCCGCCAGAGACTGAGCAGACCGCCAAGATCCCCGACAGAGTCAGGCCCTGGGGCCCGTACCCATGGCGCACCTGCTACGGCAGCGGCTGCTCCGCCCAGATCACCTTGCCGCCGGGCATGTACCGGGTGCCCCAGCGCTCGGCGAGCTGGGCCACCAGGAACAGACCCCGGCCGCCCTCGTCGGTGCTCGCCGCGTACCGCAGATGCGGCGAGGTGGTGCTGGCGTCGGTGACCTCGCAGATCAGCGTGCGGTCGCGCAGCAGCCGTACCGAGATGGGCCCGCGCCCGTACCGCAGCGCGTTGGTGACCAGTTCGCTGAGGATCAGCTCGGTGGTGAACGCCAGCTCGTCCAGCCCCCACTCCGACAGCCGTGCCACGACCGAGGCGCGCACCTCCGCCACCGCCGCGGGATCGGCGGGGACCTGCCAGTGCGCCACCCGGTCCGCGCCCAGCACCCTGGTGGCGGCCACCAGCAGCGCGATGTCGTCGCTGGGCCGGGAGGCGGGACGGCCGTCCAGCACCGCCTGGCAGGTCTCCTCCGGCGTCCGGCCCGCCCCCTTCAGCGCGCTCCGCAGCAGTTCGAGCCCGGCGTCGATGTCGCGCGCCCGGTCCTCGACGAGGCCGTCGGTGTAGAGCACCAGCCGGCTGCCCTCGGCCAGCTCCAGCTCGGCCGACTCGTACGGCAGCCCGCCGAGGCCCAGCGGCAGGCCCGCGGGCACCTCGGGGAACTCCACGTCACCGTCCGGGCGGACCAGCGCGGGCGGCGGATGTCCGGCCCGGGCCAGGGTGCAGCGTCGCGACACCGGGTCGTAGATCGCGTAGAGACAGGTCGCGCCGATCACCGCGGCGCCGTTGCCGGACGGGGCCTCGTCCTGGTCGATCCGGCCGACCAGCTCGTCGAGGAGGCCGAGGAGTTCGTCGGGGGGCAGGTCGAGGGCGGAGAAGTTGTGCACCGCCGTGCGCAGCCGCCCCATGGTGGCCGCCGCGAGCAGCCCGTGGCCGACCACGTCCCCCACCACCAGGGCGACCCGTGCCCCCGACAGCGGCAGCACGTCGAACCAGTCGCCGCCCACCCCGGACTGCGCGGGCAGATAACGGTAGGCGAGATCCAGCGCGGACTGCTCGGGCAGGCTGCTCGGCAGCAGACTGCGCTGGAGCGCCGTCGCCATGCTGTGCTCACGGGTGTAGCGGCGGGCGTTGTCGATGGACACCGCGGCCCGCGCGACCAGCTCCTCCGCAAGGGCGAGCTCCTCCGTGTCGAAGGGCTCCGGCTTCCCGGCCCGCCAGAAGCTGGCCACGCCCAGAAGCAGGTTCCCGGCCCGCAGCGGCACGGTGATCATCGAGTGGATGCCGTACGTCATGATCCGCTCGGCACGCTCCCGATCCTGTGCGTGCCAGCCGAATGCCTGCGTCAGCCGGGGCTCCAGAACGGGCTTGCCGGTGACGAGGGCGCGGGCCTGCGGGGAGGAGGGCACGAAGACGGTGCGCCTGCCGACCGGGTACAGCGGGGCGTCGTCGCGCACGCCACGGGACGCGGTGCGCCGCAGTTCCGTGCCGAACTGGGGCTCGTCGCCGCGTAGCACCGCCTCGTACACGTCGACGTTCGCGAAGTCCGCGAACCTGGGCACGGCGAGTTCGGTGAGCTCCTCGGTGGTCCGGGTCACGTCCAGACTGGTGCCGATGCCCACCCCGGCGTCGTAGAGCATGTCGAGACGCTCCCGGGCCACCTCGGCGCGGCCGGACAGGGCGCGCAGTTCGGTGGAGTCGCGCAGCGTGGTGACGCTGCCGGGCGGGCCGCCCTGGGTGTCGGTGGGCCGCTGGTTGATCGCCAGCAGCCGGTCCTTGACGCGGTGCACCTCGTCGGTGGCGACCCGTCCGGAGGAGAGCAGCCCGGAGGTGTCGGGGTCCAGGCCGAGGTCGAGGACATGCCGCTGGTCCGCGTCCTCGGGCAGGTCGAGCAGCCGGCGTGCCTCGTCGTTGGCGAGCAGCAGCCGTCCGTCGCCGCCGACGATCAGGACGCCCTCGCGCACCGAGTGCAGGACCGCGTCGTGGTGCTCGTACATGCGCGTCATCTCGTGCGTGCCCAGCCCGTGGGTCTGCCGCAGCAGCCGTCTGCTCACCAGTGCGGTGCCCGCCGTGGCCAGCGCCAGCGCCACCGCGGCGCCCGTCAGCAGCACCGGCCACTGCTTCCCGGCCGTGGTGCCCACGTGCGCGGTGGTGATCCCGGCCGACACCAGGCCCACCACCGTGCCGCGCGGATCCTCCACCGGTACGACGACCTGCACGAGCTGCCCGAGCGTCCCGTGGATCTGCTCGGTGACGGTGCCCCCGGCCAGCGCGGGCCCGATCGTGCCGACGAACTTCTTGCCGATACGGTCCGGAATGGGATGTGTGTAGCGGATGCCGTCGGTGTTCATCACGACGATGAAATCGACATCGGCGGCCTTGCGGGCCGCCTCCGCGCGCGGCTGGAGCAGCTTCGTGGGGTCCGGCGCGCGCAGCGCGGCGACGATCCCCGGGGAGTGGGCGAAGGTCTGTGCCACGGCCATGGAGCGGTTGCGGGCCTCCTGGGTGGTGTCGTGGCGGCCCTCGAGCACCAGCGCCACCACGGCCGACACGACCAGCAGCAGCACGATCACCACTTGGAGGACGAACACCTGCCCCGCGACAGTGCCCCGGCGCAGGGGCCATCGCGACCCCTCGGTGTCGGGCCGTGTCCGCGCACGCCCGCCTGTCGCTCCTTCGGTCCCGGGCGGGCGGGGCTGCCGGGATCCGGGCCGGCCCAACAGTCGGACCATGTGCCATGTCTACCCTGCCGGACGCCGGGAGGCGAGAGAGATCACGGAGCGTGACGGTGGGGTCGGTGCTGTGTCGCGGGTCGCGGCTGCTGTCAGGCACTGCCGCGCGGTCACTGCTGTCGGCGGCCGGTGTTGTCAGGCCCTGCGCGTGATTGCCGCGTGGTCGCTGCTGTGCCGCCGCTGCTGTGTCAGACCCTGCCGCGCGGTCGCTCCCGGCGTGCCGCGAGGAGCAGGGCCACGTCGTCCGGGCGGTCGGTGGCGTGCCGGGCGCTCGCGGTGAGCCGGTCGGCGGTGCCGGACAGCGAACGGCCGCCCCGGCGTCCGGGCAGCGCCCCGGCCCTGGCGAGGGCCACCCGCAGTGCGCTGATCCCCTCGTCGATATCGGTCCCGGGCCGCTCCACCAGGCCGTCGGTGTACAGGGCGAGCACGGCGTCGTACTCGATGCGCAGCTCCGTCGTCGGGTACCGGGCGTCCGGATCCACCCCCAGGACCACACCGCCGGGGATGTCGATCACCCGGGTACCGCCGTCGGGGGCACGCAGCAGGGGAGGCAGATGCCCCGCGCGGGCGAGACAGGCCACGCCGGTCGTGGGGTCGAGGCGTACGTAGCAGCAACTGGCGAACTGGCCGGGGTCCAGGTCGATGAGCAGCCGGTTGGTGCCGCTGAGCACCATGTCGGGCGGCTGGTCGCTGAGTGCGAAGGCCCGTACCGCGCTGCGCAGTTGGCCCATCGTGGCCGCCGCCTGCACGCCGTGCCCCTGTACGTCGCCGATGACCAGCGCGAGACCGTCCCCGGCCTCCACCGCGTCGTACCAGTCGCCGCCCACGTCCATGCCCTCGGTGCCCGGCAGATAGCGACCGGCGGTCTCCACGTGCGGATGCTCCGTCAGCCGCCTCGGCAGCAGGGCCTGCTGGAGACCGCGGGCCAGGGCGGCCTCGCTGTCGTAGCGCTGCGCCCGCTCCATCGCGTGGGCGATCAGCCCGGCCAACGCGGTGAGCACGGTGCGTTCCTCGGTGCTGAAGCTGCGGGGACTCTCGAAGCCGAGGATGCAGGAGCCGACGGGACGGCCGGACGCGATCAGCGGCAGGAAGGCCCTGGAGCCCTCGGCGGCGTCCACCGCGATGTCCGGATAGGCGGCGGTCAGCTGCTCCATCGTCTCGAAGAACAGCGGGCGCCCACCGGTGAGCGTCTCGACACCTGGCAGCCGGGTGTCCAGGGTCACCCCGTCGAACGGGGCGAGGAACCCCTGCGGGAAGCCGCTCTCCCAGGCGAGGTAGAGATGGCGGTCCTGAAGCAGATAGATGGCCAGCCGCCGTCCGCCGAACGCCGGCAGCAGCTCCCGCATCACGACCTCGGACACCTGGCGGGCGGTGACGGCGTCGGTGAGCGCGATGGCCAGCGCGATGGGCCGGTAGACGGGGTCGGTGACGCCGACGCCGACCGTGCCGGGCGGCGCCACGGCGTCGTCGGGGAGGTCGGAGAGATGCAGCCCGGTGGGCGCGACCTCACCGGGCCCGGGCGCCTCCACGCGGTGTACCGGGGCGACGGTGCAGGTGAGAAAGTCGGGCCCCGGATACATGGACAGGGCGAGCCAGTCCCCGCCCTCGCCCGCACCACCGGACTCACCGGCCTTCTCGGAGGCCTTCTCGGGCGGCCTGCGCACCTGGAAGTGCACCGGCGCGCGCGACAGCAGGGCGGCGCGGAGATGGTCGTCGCAGGGCGAACGGTTCCACCAGGGCATCGGCTCCCACAACGCCCGCCCGAGCAACGCCTTTCGCGAGGTCCCGAGCATCCGGGCGGCGGGCGGGTTGACGTACCGGACGAGCCCGGTCCGGTCGAGGCAGAACACTCCGTCCGGCAGCAGATCGGCGGCGGTGTCACTCACGGCGTCCCGGCCGGGGTCGATCACCAGCCCGTGCACCCGGGGGCTCCGGGGCGCGCCGACCGCGCCGCCGACCGCGCCGCCGACCGCGCCGCCGACCGCGCCGCCGGCCGCGCCGGCCTGCCGCTGCCCGGCGACGGCGGGCTGGGGTGGCGGCCCGGTCGCGTCGGGGGTGCCGGGTGGTGGCGTTGCGCCGGAAGCCGTGGGCTCGGGTCCGGGCGGCGGGGGCGGGGAGGGTTCGGGCTCCGTGAGGGCGCCGGTGTCGGTGGAGGTCCGGGGTTCGGCGCTGCTGTCGTTGCCGTTGCCGTCTCGGGGCGTGCTGCGGTCGGGTGGTGGCGCCGGGCTCGCCGACTGCGGTCGACCCTGCCCGTACGGGGGCTCGGGCCCGGTGGTGGTGCCTGCGGCCGGTACCGGGCCGTGCTCCGGGGGCGTGTCGGTGGTCGGGCCGGCTGCTCCGTCGACGGGCCCCGCCGATGGCGCGAAGCCGGGTTCCAGGGGCATCCCGTGGGGCTGGTCGCCCGGGCCGGTGGTCCACGGCGATGTGTCCTGACTGCCCGGGGCAGGGGGCCCGCCCCCTGGCAGTGCGACGCCCACCGGCACCGAGGAGCCCCCGGGCGCGCCCGGGCCGGGTACAGCCGCCGTCGGTACCACCTCCGCCCGCCACAGCTCCACCAGCCGCGCGTCCCCGTCCGCGGTGTGCAGCCGCAGCGGCAGCGACGGCGCTCTGCCCGCCGCTGTCTCCCGCAGCGCCCCGAGGAGCCGCGGGGCATGCCCCGGCGCCACCGCGCCGGCGAACGCCTCCGCCCGCAGGGCCCCGTCCGGCCCGCGCGGCGCGCCCGCGGCCTCGGAGCCGCCGTCCGGAAGATCCAGCATGGCCCGGAGCCGGGTGTCCGGGGTCACCGTGTCGGTGGCCGGGTCCCAGGTGAAGCGGCCGACGTGGCCCTGTTCGGGCGGTTCGGCCGTCGGCGCCCGTACGCCCAGGGGCTCGCCCTCCCAGAGGATCGCCGACTCGTCGCCGCCCGCCAGCTCACGCAGGTCCGCGCCGAGGTCCTCGGCCACTTGGGCGACACGGTCGAGGTCGGGCAGCCCGGCGACGGCGTCCGGTGCCGCCGGGTGCAGGACGACCAGGACCCCGAGGGTGGTCGTCTCGCCGAGCACGGGCAGATACATGGACCCGAACTGGAAGGGCAGTCCCGCCGCGAACTGGGGGTAACGGCGCATGGTCTCGGTGGCGTCGGGCAGCACGATCTGGACGCCGAGGCGGTAGGCGTCCGCCACGGGCATCGGGCGGTCCACATGCGTTGCCCACCAGGACCGGAACAGCTGGTCCGGCAGCCCCATGATCACGGCGAGCCGCAGCAGTCCGGGGGTGCCGGAGCGCAGGTAGACGCCGCCCACGCGACCGCTGACCATGCCCAGCGCCTTGGCCGTGGCCTCGGCCAGCAAGGCGGCCAGCCGCCCGGGGGTTCGGCCCTGGTGTTCCCCGCTCCCGTTCATCGGTCCTGCCTTGTCCGTTCACCGCCGGGTGGGTGACACAGCAAGAATGCGCCACGACGCCCCCGCCCCGCACCCGGGCGGCACGGGTTCCCCCGATTCACCACCCCATCCCGGTCAGGCGCATGCCCCGGCGCGGTCAGTGCCTGCCCGGATCGCGATCAGCGGAAAGACGTCGAACGCGAGCCGTGTCCCGAACGCACGGACCGCGTAGGCTGCCCACAGCCCGCCCCCCGAACCGTCACGCAACGCGGCGACCGACGCCGTCGCTGTCGTCGTCCGGCTTCGCTGTCCGGCCTCGCAGGCTGGCCTCGCCGTCCGGTTTCGCCGTCCGCTTCGCCGTCCCGGAGCGCCACCACCTCGCACGACCTCCGGGCCGGGCCGGATCGGACCTGGACGACAACCCTGCGTTGACCGAAGCCATCCAAGCGGGGGCAAGCCTCCCGACGCACACAACTGTCGCGAACGCCTCTCACAACCACTGGTTGTGCGCCTACAGTTGCCGCCATGAATCTCGACGCCGTCCGCACCTTCCTCGCCGTGGTGGACTCGGGGCACTTCCACGAGGCCGCCGTCGAGCTGTCGATCACCCAGCAGGCCGTCTCCAAGCGGGTCGCCGCGCTGGAGAAGGAACTCGGGGTACGGCTGCTGACGCGGGCGCCCGCCGGGGCGCGGCCGACGATCGACGGGCAGGCGTTCCTGCCGCACGCCCGCGCGCTGCTGCAGGCCGAGGAGCGCGCCGCGGCCTCCGTACGGCCCGGCCGCCGCGCCCTGCGCGTCGACGTCGTCGGACGCCGTCTCGCGCCCGCCGCCCTGCTGCGCGACTTCCACCGCGTCCGCCCGGACGTCGAACTGGACGTCGTCACCCTCGACGACGCCGAGGCGGCCCTCGCCGCCCTGGGCTCCGGCACCATCGACGCGTCCTTCCGCGCCGTCACCCGCCCCGCGCACCGGCTGCCCGACGGCATCCGTGCGAGCCGCGTTCTGGACGAGCCGCTCCAACTCCTCACCGGCCCCGGCCATGAACTCGCCGCCGCCCGCACCGTCGCGCCCGCCGCGCTCGCCGGGCGCCGGATCTGGTTGCCCGGCCATGTGGCGGGCACCGAATGGGCGATGTTCTACGACGCACTCGCCGCCGCGTTCGGTCTCACCGTCGAGGTCGTCGGCCCGCACTCCGGCACCGAGCCCCTCATCGACGCGATCGCCGACTCCACGGAGCTCGCGACCTTCGTCGGTGCGGACACCCATGTCCTGTGGCCCGCGTCCTACGACCTCCGGCGCATCGATCTGCGCGAGCCGGTGCCGGTCTATCCGCACTCACTGATCTGGCACGCCGCCAATCCGCACCCGGCGCTCGCCCTGCTCCGCGACCACCTGGCCGCCACCTCGCCACGCCACCCGGGCACGGGCAAGGACAGCGACACCTGGACCCCGGACTGGGCCCGCTGAACACAGCCGACGCAGCGCCCGCCCTACCGCGTACCACCCCCGCTGTCGGGCGAACCCGGCGTCGCTCCATCCCCGGAACCCTTGCCAAGCCCACCCGGCCGCCGCCGCACGCCGGACAACGTGCCGCTCACCGCCCCCGCCGGCAAGGCACTCCGCATGCTGCGCAGGGCCAGGAGCAGCACGCCGATGTCGTCCAGGTAGACCGGGTCGGGCAGCAGGTCGGTCGGGAGGACCAGGTAGGCCACGGCGCCCCAGAACACCCAGCGGGGCCCCGTCGGCAGCCCGGCCCGCTCCAGCGACCGGCGGGTGCGGACCAGCCGTACCAGCACCCATATCGCCACGGCGAACAGCGCCGCCGCCAGGACGGCGACCACGACGAGCACGATCCCGGTGGTGTCCATGACGTCAAGGGCGTACATACGGCCTCCATGGTGTCCGAGGGGCGAGCGGGCGGTCGGCTCCGTGGTACCGGGGACGGTCAGGCCTTGTCGTCCGGTTCCGGTCCCGGTCCCGGTCCCGGTTCCGGTCCCGGGCCGGAGGGCTCGGGGGAGGGCGGCGGCGGGACGGCGGACGCCTCCGGTTTTCCCGGCGTCTCGGGATCCGCCGCCGGGCGGAACCCCATCGCGGTGCCGCGGAACCGTTCCAGCGTGCGGGTGAACTGCCGGAACGGGGACGCCGGAGGCTCCTCCGGCTGCCGCGGTTGCTGCTGCGGCAGGGTGACCCCGGCCTCCCGGTAGGCGGCCAGCGCCTCGTTCGCCCGGTCGGCGGCCTCCCGGTACAGGTCCCGCGACTTGGTCATCGCCTCCAGCGCGTCGGCGTACATGGCCACCAGCCGCCGTTCCCTGGCCAGTTCCTCCTCGACGGTCAGCAGGGTCCAGTTCCTGCGCAGATCGTCCAGCGCCGCCATGGCGTCCTCCGGGAGCGACTTGGGCAGGTCGGCGAACTCACCGACGGCGGTGACCAGTTCGCCCGGCTCGGAGCCGTCGAGGAACACACTGCGCACCGTGTACGCGGCACGGTCGTAGCCTGCCGGGGGCGGCACCGTCGGCAGGACGACCGCGCCGCCGCGCGGCACCTCGACGTCCATGTCCTTCAACGCCCAGTTCAGCGACCGCAGTTGCTGCGGCGCCGCGCGGTGCTCGATCACCCGGTGCCGCAGCCCCGGCGGGAACATCTCCGTGAGCGGGCGCTGCCCGCGCGCGTCCGGGGTCATCGCCTCGTGGACCACGACATGGATGCCCCAGCCGTCCCGGGCGCAGCTGCGCAGCCGCCGCCGCTTCTCCTTGTCGTCGGCGGGCAGCGGGTTGACCGCGCAGCAGCGCAGCTCGGGCAGCGTGTGATGGTGGTCCCATGCGACGCCGGGGGCGACGGCGGGGTCCGGCCAGAACATCGTGGCGGGCGACGGCCACCCGTGCCGCCACAGCCGCTCCGCCTCCGCCGCCAGCACCCACGGCCGTCCGGCGAGCGGGTCGTCCGGGGGCGAGAGCGTGAGCCGGGCCCGCACCGTGACATCGCCGGGCACCCGCCAGCGGGCCTCGAAGACCCGCCCGGGGCCGCCCTCGTCCGGGTCGGGCCCGGCAAAGCCGTCGAGGACGCCGGTCTCCTTGAGGCGCCGCAGATTCTCCCGCAGGACATCCTCGGCCGCGCCGTCGGCGGCGCCGATGTGGCGGCCTCGGGCCAGCCAGACCGTCCGGGGGTTGGTGTCGGGGTCGGAGTCGTGGTGGGTGTTGGGCATGGGGTCGAGAGAGGAGTTCGCCATGAGCCGATCTGCCGGAGGGAAGAGGATCAGCTTCCCAGTATCGCCGCACGGCGCGCAGGACAGGGAGCGGGGTGAAACGCGTCGGCGCGCGCCGTGCGGGCGGAATGGTGCACGCGGGGCGGCCGGAGGAGCGTAGGGGCGTACGCCACGGCGTGTCACGCACGGCCGCGACGGCTCGCACCCTGCAGCCACACCCCGAGCACATGCCGCGCACGGGGTGTGAGAGGCGCACTCCTGACGGCACCGTTCACTCATGTACCCGACAAGCCGCCGTCCGCAGAATGGGGCCGGGGAACGGGACCCGCCCACCATCCGCATCGGGGCGGGCCCCGTTCGCTCGTCCGGCGGGCGAGCAGGGAAAACACCCCCGGCGGACCGCCGCCGCGTGCATCACGGGCGTCGGCTCGCCAAAGACCCGCGACAGCCCGCCACGCCCGGCGGCCCGGGCGGACCGGGTGGCCCGGGCGGGAGGCCGACCGGCCCCTACTGGGCGCCCCCGCCGGTCGCGACGGTGGTACCGGCAGCGCCGGTCCGCACCGTTCGGAGTCCGTATGAGCAAGAAGGCCACGGCACCGCCCCCGGGCGACCGGCCGGCCCCTACCGCTCCGCCGCCCCCGCCCGCCTGGCGGCACTGGCTGTGGCCGCTGGCGCTGGTCCTGGCCGCCGGACTGTGGATCGTGCTGCCGGGCACGCACTTCAACGAGACGGACCGGACGGACCTCACCTACTCCCGGTTCCTCACCGACGTCGACAACGGAAAGATCAAGTCGGTCATCATCGCATCCGGTGGAAAGGCCACCGGCACCTTCACGAACGGCGACGGCTTCACCACCGTCGTCCCCGTCCAGCTCGCGGGCGACCAGCTGCTCGACCGGCTGGAGCGGCACAAGGTGACCGTCACGGCCTCGCCGCCCTCCACCACGTCGTTCGGCTCTCAGGTGCTCTCCTGGATCCTGCTGCTCGCGCCGTTCCTGGTGATCGTCTGGTTCTGGCGCAGACTGTCGAGGGGCGCCGCGGGCCCGGTACAGGGGATGCTCGGCGGGGTCGGCAAGTCCAAGGCGAAAGTCTTCGACACCGAACGCCCGCAGACCACCTTCTCGGACGTCGCCGGATACGAGGGCGCCAAGGCGGAGATCGCCGAGGTCGTCGACTTCCTGCGGCGGCCCGAGCGCTACCGCCGGGCCGGGGCCATGGCGCCGCGCGGCGTGCTGATGGTCGGCCCGCCCGGCACCGGCAAGACCCTGCTGGCCCGCGCGGTCGCCGGTGAGGCCGAGGTGCCGTTCCTGTCCGTGGCCGGGTCCAGCTTCGTCGAGATGTACGTCGGTGTCGGCGCCGCCCGGGTGCGGGACCTGTTCGCCGAGGCCCGCAAACGGGCACCCGCCATCGTCTTCGTCGACGAGATCGACGCACTCGGCGGACGCCGCGCCGCCGCCGGGCAGATCGTCTCCAACGACGAACGCGAACAGACCCTCAACCAACTCCTGTCCGAGATGGACGGCTTCGAGGCGTCCGAGGGCATCGTGGTGCTGGCGGCCACCAACCGGCCCGAGGTACTGGACCCCGCCCTGCTGCGCCCCGGCCGCTTCGACCGCCAGGTGACCATCCCGCTGCCCACGCTCGCGGAACGCGCCGCGATCCTCGCCGTTCACTGCAAGGACAAGCGTCTCGGCCCCGGCGCCGACCTGGCCGTGGTGGCCCGCGGCACCCCCGGCTTCTCCGGCGCCGATCTCGCCAACCTCGCCAACGAGGCCGCCATCGTCGCCGTACGGGACGAGCGCGAGGTGCTCACCGCGGCTGACTTCGACGCCGCCCGCGACCGTATCCTGCTGGGCCGTCGCGAGGGCTCCAATGTGCTGCTGCCCGCCGAGAAGGAGGCCGTCGCCGTCCACGAGGCCGGGCACGCCCTGGTCGCCGCCCTCTCCCCGAGCGCGGACCCGGTCGCGAAGGTCACCATCCTGCCCGCCGGACAGGCCCTCGGCGTCACCGAACAACTCCCGCTGGTGGAGCGCCACTTGTACGGCGAGGATCATCTCGCCCAGACCCTGGCGGTACGGCTCGGGGGCCGGGCGGCGGAACTCGTCGTGCTCGGCCAGGGCTCCACCGGCGCCGCGGGCGACCTCGCCGGGGCGACCGAGCTGGCCACCAAGATGGTGCGCGAGTTCGGCCTCTCCCCGGAACTGGGCCCGGTCGGCTATCCGCGCGGCGGCTCGGTCTTCCTGGGCGGTGGGGGAGCGGCGATGAGCAGCCGCCCCTTCGCCGAGGCCACCCAGGCCGTCATCGACGCGGAGGTGGCGCGGCTGCTGCGTGAGGCGGAACGACGCGCCGTCGACCTGCTGACCCGGCACCGCGAACAGCTCGACCGGCTGACCCGGCTGCTGCTCAAGGAGGAGACGGTGGACGGCTCGGTGGTCTACGAGATCCTCGGCACCGGGGCCCCGACCATGAGCCCCGCCGGGGAGACCGTCGCCCCGTGCCGCGTCACCGTGACCAAGGACCCTGCCCGGCACACCACCGGCCCCGCGGGAGCCTGATCCGGCACCGGCGGTCCGGCCCCGCAGTGCACCCGGCCCCGCAGTGCACCCGGCCCCGCAGTGCACCCGGCCCCGCAGTGCACCCGGCCCCGCAGTGCACCCGGCCCCGCAGTGCACCCGGCCCCGCAGTGCACCCGGCCCCGCAGTGCACCCGGCCCCGCAGTTCAGCCGGGGTCGCATGTGCATACTCACGCAGGAGGTTCAACGGCCCGCCCCGGGGACCGCCTTGAGAATCTCGAGCGACGCCGTCGGCTCGACAGGAGTGTGACAGCTGCCCGGGGACCCTTCCGGTCGACGCCGAGCAGGCGAGGGACGGCGCGTGCCTGGCAGGTGCGTCGTCCGGGGTAGGTGCGATGCCGGGCCCTCGCCCTCGTACGGCGGGGCCCGGCGCGCGGGAGGACGCCGGGGTGGATCGCATCGCGGCGCCCGTGATCAGTCAAGCCACGCGCCGCCCGGCGCGGGGAGGGCCGTACGTCCCCCGGACCGTTCCGACGGGCCCCTGCCGGACGGCCGTGGAGCGGCGCCGCAAGGCCCGGGGAACAGTCGCTGAACAGGGGCGCGGCACGCCTCGGACGATCACAGGACGTCATGGGGCGGTGGCTTTGTGTTCACCGGGTGCGGGGGCGTGTGACGAAACCCGCTTGCATGACCATGCAGGGGTCTGCATATACTTCGACTCATGTCCAAGGTGCTTACCTCCCTCCCTGTCGGCGAACGCGTCGGAATCGCCTTCTCCGGCGGACTCGACACGTCGGTTGCTGTCGCGTGGATGCGCGAGAAGGGTGCGGTCCCCTGCACCTACACAGCTGATCTGGGCCAGTACGACGAACCCGACATCGCCTCCGTGCCCGGCCGCGCCAAGCTGTACGGCGCGGAGGTCGCGCGCATGGTCGACTGCCGGGCGGCGCTCGTGGAGGAGGGGCTCGCGGCCATCGCCTGCGGCGCGTTCCACATCCGATCCGGCGGCCGGACGTACTTCAACACCACCCCGATCGGCCGCGCCGTCACCGGCACCCTGCTGGTGCGCGCGATGCTGGAGGACGAGGTCCAGATCTGGGGCGACGGCTCCACCTACAAGGGCAACGACATCGAGCGGTTCTACCGTTACGGCCTGCTCGCCAACCCCGCCCTCAGGGTCTACAAGCCCTGGCTGGACGCCGACTTCGTGCACGAGCTCGGCGGCCGTCACGAGATGTCCGAGTGGCTGCTCGCCCGCGACCTGCCCTACCGGCACAGCACCCAGAAGGCGTACTCCACCGACGCCAACATCTGGGGCGCCACCCACGAGGCCAAGTCGCTGGAGCACCTCGACACCGGCATCGAGATCGTGGACCCGATCATGGGCGTACGGTTCTGGGATCCCGAGGTCGAGATCCCCGTCGAGGACATCACCATCGGCTTCGAGCAGGGCCGCCCGGTGACCATCAACGGCAAGGAGTTCGCCTCCGCCGTCGATCTGGTCCTGGAGGCCAACGCCATCGGTGGCCGGCACGGCATGGGCATGTGCGACCAGATCGAGAACCGGGTCATCGAGGCCAAGAGCCGCGGCATCTACGAGGCCCCGGGCATGGCGCTGCTGCATGCGGCGTACGAGCGCCTCGTCAACGCCATCCACAACGAGGACACCCTCGCCAGCTACCACACCGACGGCCGGCGCCTCGGCCGGCTGCTCTACGAGGGCCGCTGGCTGGACCCGCAGTCGCTGATGCTGCGTGAGGCGCTCCAGCGCTGGGTGGGCTCCGCCGTCACCGGCGAGGTCACGCTGCGGCTGCGCCGCGGCGACGACTACTCGATCATGGACACCACCGGCCCGACGTTCAGCTACCACCCCGACAAGCTGTCCATGGAGCGTACCGAGGACTCCGCTTTCGGCCCCGTCGACCGCATCGGCCAGCTGACCATGCGCAACCTCGACATCGCCGACTCCCGCGCCAAGCTGGAGCAGTACGTCCGGCTCGGCATCGTCGGCGGCAGCCACGAACCGCTGCCCATCGGCGCGGCGCAGGCCGCCTCGACCGGGCTGATCGGCCCGATGGCCGAAGGCGGCGCCGAGGCGATCGCCTCAAGCGGCCAGGACACCGAGGGCGACGAGTTCCCGGACCACGCGGCCCTGGAGTCGGGCACGGACTGACGTGCTCGGGGCGCTCCCTGCACGTCCCTATATAGAGGGGTCGTGAACAGGCCCCGTATACAGGGGTCGTGAACAGGCCCCATGCATAGGGGTTGTGAACAGGTCCCGCACGGCTGGAACAGGCGGTCAGCGGGCGGCCAGAGTGGTACGGGCCGCCGCGACCGCCTGCTCGGCGTATCCGCGGCCGAACAGCACGGTGTGCACCAGCAGCGGGAAGAGCTGATGCAGCCCGACCCGCTGCGCCCACCCGTCGGCGAGCGGTGCCGCCTCCTGATAGGCCGCCAGCACCCGGCCCAACTGCGGGCAGCCGAACAGGTGGAGCATCGCCAGATCGGTCTCCCGGTGCCCGCCGTGCGCGGCGGGGTCGATCAGCCGTACTGCACCGTCGGCACCCCACAGCACATTGCCGTTCCACAGATCGCCGTGCAGCCGTGCCGGCGGCTCGGCGAGTCCCGCGAGCTCGGGCAGCCGCTCGCACACCCGCTCCACCACGGCCGCCTCGCCCCGCCGCAGCGTCCCGGCGTCCACCGCGCGCCGCAGATACGGCAGCACCCGGTGCTCGGCGTACCAGTGCGGCCAGTCGGTGCCGACGGCGTTGCGCATAGAGGTGAGCCCGATGAACGCGTCCTCGAGGCCGCCCGGCGGCGGAGCGCCGAACGCCGGTGCCCCGGTGGAGTGCAGGGCGGCCAGCTCCCGCCCGAACCGCTCCGCGGCGGCGCCGGACGCGGGTCCCTGCGCCACCCGCTCGATCACCAGCCACCGCTCGTCGGCGCCGAGCACCTCCGGCACCCGTACCGCCCCGGCCTCGCCCAGCCAGCGCAGCCCGGCCGCCTCGGCGCGCGCCTCACCGGGCCGCTCGGCACGCTTGGCCACGACCGCCCGCCCGCCGTCCAGCGTGACCTCGGTGAGCGCCCCGGACCGCCCCCGCACCCCGGTGACTTGCCGCCCGGTCAGCCGGGCGACCGCGGCTTCGGGTGTCTCGTACGACGTTCCGGCTGCCGGGGAAGCGCTCATACCGCCAGCCTAGGGTCTGTCGGCAGACCTGGCTCAGGTGTGCCGGCCCCAATGGCCGCGGTGGACGACCTCCTCGGTGCCGCGCCGCCGTTCGGCGATCTCGGGGCTCTGCGGCGGCGTGTCGTCGGCGCGGAAGCCCACCGTGACGCCACCGATGGGCGTGTACCACTCGGGGATCCCGAACTCTTCACGGAACGGCCGCTGCTGCTCGGGCATGATGCCGAAGAAGCAGGCACCGAGCCCCTCGTCGACCGCCGTCAGCAGCATCATCAGGGCGGCCATCCCGGTGTCGATGTACCAGTACGGCACCGGCCAGCGCGCCTCGGCCCGGTCCTCCCAGCCCTTGTCCGGCTGGGCATAGCGCTCCAGATAGGCCGCCTTGTGGGCGAGCGGGACCACGACCAGCGGCGCCTGCTGCATGGTGGGGGTGTGCTCGACACGGGTGGGGACGAACGGCCAGAACCGGGCGCGGTCCGCGGGCTCGGTGAGTGCCAGGAACGCCCAGCCCTGCGAGAACCCGGCCGAGGGAGCGCGCAGCGCGGCGGCGAGGACGCGTTCGATCACTTCCGGGGCGAGTGGCTTGTCGGAGTAGTGCCGGATCATGCGCCTGCGGCGTACCACCTCGGAGAATTCCATGCCGGCAGATCCTGCCACGCCGGCCGTCCACCGTGCGGGACCGCACGACGGACGACCCGGCATGGCGGCACGCGGCACGCGGCATGGCGGCACGGCGGCACGGCGCGTACGCCGGCCGACTGCCGCGTCAGCCGCCGCCCCGCCCGCCGCTCCGGCCCTGCTCCACCCCGGAAAAGAAGATGTACGGTACAGCCTTCCGGCCCTCGCGGATCCTTTTCCAGGCGGCGACAGGGCCGTCGGATGTGGCCCGGGAGGGCTGCTCCGGCGGGACCGGTCGGCCCTGTTGCGGGTCGGCGGGGCGGGCGCAGGGTGGAAAGACAGTCACCGAGGGAGGCCGCCATGACACCCACCGAGTCACTGGCGCACGGCCTCATCGACGAGTTCTTCGCCGAGTTCCGGCCCCGCCACGACAAGGCCGAGGTGCGCTGGCGGGAGAACGGCGAGCTCGACCGGGTCACCGTCAGCCAGCTGCGCCTGTGGGCCGCCAACCGTGCGCTGGCGGCCCTCACCCCCGGAAGCCCGTCGACGGCGAGGGCCCGCACCCGCAACGAGAGACAGCTGCTGGGCCGCTGGCTGACCGAGAACAACCACCGGGGGCTGGACCGCGCGGGGCTCGGCGGGACCGAGTCGTAGGAGCTCGGCGGGACTGAGCGGTAGGGGCGCGGCGGGCGCCGGCTCAGCGCTGGGTGTAGATGAAGCCGATCTTGTCCACCTCGTCCCCGGACCGCCCGTGGAACCCGGCGAGCTGCCAGCCCGACGGCGTGGTGCGGGTCACACAGTCGGACGTCGTCGTGCCACCGGCGAGGGTGTGACCGAGGCTGGTGGTGAACTTGGTGGAGAAGATCCGTGTGTGGCCGTCCTTCACGCCCTCGCACAGCTGGACGGACGTCACATACTCCCCGCTCGCCAGGCTCAGTGACGCGGCCGTGCCGCCGGTGCCGCCGTGGGCGAGCGTCGTACCGTTCGCCAGTGTCACACCCATCTGGTCGATGCGTGCTCCGCTGCGCAGCGAGACCGCGGTGGCCCCGGCGCCCGCGGGCACGCTGTCGATGTCGTCGAAGTAGTCGCCGTGCGGTCCGCCGAACTGGTCGCTGAGCTGGAAGGCGGCGTTGCGCGACCAGGAGAACCGCACCGTGACCGGGTCGTGGTCGGAGAGCATCAGCCCGTCGTCGGTGAGGAACCCGGCGTGCTCGTTGTTGTAGTACGTCGCGTTCAGCGAGACGAGCTTGCTGCCGCGGTACAGGACCTTGTCGACGACCTCACAGGTGTTGGTGATCGCGCTCTCGTCGCACACCAGCGCGTCGCTGCCCTTGGCGGGCGCGCTGCCGCCCCGGATCAGCTTCACCCAGGCGTCCGTGAGCCCGTTCGCGGCGGCGAACTCGGCGATGGTGTCGCCGGTGCGGGTGTAGCGGGTGTTGGTGTCGCCCATCACCACCACCGCGTTGCCCGCGGAGTGGGTCGCGATGAAGGCGCCGAGCTGGCTGAGGTTGTCGGCGCGGGAGGCCAGATCGCCGTCGCTGGTACCGGCGTTGGTGTGCAGATTGTAGAAGTCGACGTACACGCCCTCGGCCAGGCGCTCCCGCATGAAGGTGAAGCCCTTCGGGGTCAGGCAGTCGCCCGAGTCGTACTGGCAGGAGTCCCAGTGCACCCGCTCGAAGTCGTCGGTGTCGTACGGGATGTCCGAGAGGGTGTTGAGCCCGCTGCCGATGCCGGCGCCGCCGCTGGTGGGGGTGCGGTAGGGGTGGGAGTCGGTCGCGTACAGGTTGGCGTGGTAGTTGAAGTCCTCCTGGACATGGACGATGTCGTACGGCGCGAGGCGCTGCCCGATCGCGGTGGTGGCGGTGTTCCTCGGGGTGGGGGCGCTGGAGAGGCCCTGGGGGAGTCCGGCCACGTTGTAGCTGAGCACGCTGAAGGCGCCCGAATCTGACGCTGAGGCGGCGGACGCGGCGGGCGCGGTCGCGGTGAGCCCGCCGAGCGCCGCGGTGGCCGCGGCGAGGCAGGCGAGAAGTCTGCGCATGGAGAGGTCTCCTGGGGGTCGGACACGGGTGTGATGTGCGATGCGCGGTGTGACGTGAGGCGAGCATGACAGAACTGACTGTCAGTCACCTGAAGAATGCGTGTCTTGGGGCTTGCCGGGCACAAGTCCTTTTGAGTTAAATCAAGGTGTGAACTAAGCATCAGGTCTGGCTGGTTCAGGTTTCCGTGCGCCCGGAACCGGTCCGGGCGCCGGTCAGCACCGCACACTCCCCGAACCGAGTCCGCACACCCGTAAGGGACTCCCACACCCCACGACCCGCAGGGAAACATGGCATGAGACTCAGACACCTGGGCGTCGCGCTCGCCGCGACGGCGGCCCTGGTCACCCTTCCCCCGCAACACCCCGCCGGAGCAGCCGACCTGCCCCTCTCGCAGGGCAAGCAGGCCACCGCGTCGTCGACCGAGAACGCCGGTACCCCGGCCTCCGCCGCCGTGGACGGCGACACCGGAACACGCTGGTCGTCCGCCGCGAGCGACGACCAGTGGCTCCAGGTGGACCTCGGCGCCACCGCCACCGTCACCCAGGTCGTCCTCAACTGGGAGGCCGCGTACGGCAAGGACTACAAGATCCAGCTGTCGGCCGACGGCAGCACCTGGAACGACGCGAAGACCGTCACCGGCGGCGACGGCGGCACGGACACCGTGGACGTCTCCGGCCAGGGCCGCTACGTACGGATGCAGGGTGTGCACCGCGCCACGGCATGGGGCTACTCCCTCTGGGAGTTCCAGGTCTTCGGCACCACCGGCGGCGGCTCCGCCTCCTGTGACTCCGCCAACTCCGCGAAGGGCCGCCCGGCCACCGCCTCCTCCACCGAGAACGCGGGCACCCCGGCCTCCGCCGCGTTCGACGGCGACAGCGGCACCCGCTGGTCCAGCCAGGCATCCGACCCGCAGTGGGTCCAGGTGGACCTCGGCTCCGTGCGCGACCTGTGCGGTGTCGACCTGAGCTGGGAGGCCGCGTACGGCAAGGACTTCCAGATCCAGGCGTCCTCCGACGGCAGCGACTGGAGCACCCTGAAGAACGTCACGGGCGCGACCGGCGGCAGTTCCTCCTACGACATCTCCGGCTCCGGCCGCTATCTGCGTGTCTACGGCACCGCCCGCGGCACCGCCTGGGGCTACTCGCTCTGGGAGGTCGCCGTGCACACCGGGACCACCACCACCGGGCCCATCCAGGGCGGCGGCGACCTCGGTCCGAACGTCATCGTCGTGGACCCGTCGACGGCGAACCTCCAGCAGAAGTTCGACGACGTCTTCGCCCGCCAGGAATCCGCCCAGTTCGGCTCGGGCCGCTACCAGTTCCTGCTGAAGCCGGGCACGTACAACAACATCAACGCCCAACTCGGCTTCTACACCTCGATCTCCGGGCTTGGCATGAACCCGGACGACGTCCGGCTCAACGGTGACATCACCGTCGACGCGGGCTGGTTCAACGGCAACGCCACGCAGAACTTCTGGCGTTCGGCGGAGAACCTCTCCCTCAACCCGGTCAGCGGCACCGACCGCTGGGCGGTCGCGCAGGCCGCGCCGTTCCGCCGTATCCACGTCACCGGCGGACTCAACCTCGCGCCCAACGGCTACGGCTGGGCCTCCGGCGGCTACATCGCCGACTCGAAGATCGACGGCACCGTCGGCCCGTACTCCCAGCAGCAGTGGTACACCCGCGACAGCTCGGTCGGCGGCTGGACCAACGGCGTGTGGAACATGACGTTCAGCGGTGTCCAGGGCGCCCCCGCCACCAACTTCGACAGCGGCCCCTACACCACCCTCGACACCACCCCGGTCTCCCGCGAGAAGCCGTTCCTCTACCTGGACGGCAGCGACTACAAGGTGTTCGTACCCGCCAAGCGCACCAATGCCCGCGGGGTGTCCTGGCCCGCGAACGCCGGCACCTCGCTCCCGCTCAGCCAGTTCTACGTCGTCAAGCCCGGCGCGACGGCCACCACCATCAACGCCGCACTCGCCCAAGGCCTCAACCTCCTGTTCACGCCCGGCGTCTACCACCTGGACCGCACCATCGACGTGACCCGGCCCGACACCGTGGTGCTCGGACTCGGTCTGGCCACCATCGTCCCGGACGGCGGCGTCGACGCCATGCACGTCGCCGACGTCGACGGCGTCCGGCTGGCCGGCTTCCTCATCGACGCAGGTGCCACCAACTCCGACACCCTGCTCCAGATCGGCCCGGCCGGTGCGAGCGCCGACCACTCCGCCGACCCGACCACCATGCAGGACGTCTTCATCCGCATCGGCGGCGCGGGCCCAGGCCTCGCCACCAACTCCGTCGTGGTCAACAGTGATGACGCCGTCATCGACCACACCTGGATCTGGCGCGCCGACCACGGCGACGGCGTCGGCTGGGACACCAACCGCGCCGACTACGGCCTGAAGGTCAACGGCGACGACGTCCTCGCCACCGGCCTCTTCGTGGAGCACTTCAACAAGTACGACGTGCTGTGGAGCGGCGAACGCGGCCGGACGATCTTCTTCCAGAACGAGAAGGCGTACGACGCCCCGAACGCCGCCGCCATCACCCACGACGGCATCGTCGGCTACGCGGCCTACAAGGTCGCCGACACCGTGAACACCCATGAGGCCTGGGGCCTGGGCAGCTACTGCAACTACACGTCCGACCCGTCGATCGTGCAGGCCCACGGCTTCCAGGTGCCCGTCAAGTCCGGCATCAAGATGCACGACCTGCTGGTGATCTCCCTCGGCGGCAAGGGCCAGTACGCCCATGTCGTCAACACCACCGGCTCGCCCACCTCGGGCACCGACACCGTCCCTTCCAAGGTCACGCTGTTCCCGTGACCCGGGGCTGACACCACGCCGGGCCGGGACCCCCTGGAGGGTTCCGGCCCGGCGCCTTTCTGCCGCCCAGGCCGTGTCTGACCATTCCCGCCGGGCGCGCGGCGTCTGGCACGGCACCTCGCCGCGTTGTCGGATCACCCGAGTACGTCCAGTACGCGGGCGATCCTCCGCCTTGCGATGCACCGCACCAGACGCCGCGCGCTGATCCGACGCGAATTGTCAGACACGGCCTAACGGCGGCCCGGGGTCAGGACGGCTTCGCCGCCGAGACCGCCGTGGCGGTCACCGTGTCGTCGCACTCGGCGAACACCCCGTCGTCCAGGGCGACCTGGTGCTTGCCCGCACCGGGCAGCCCGACCACGATCGTCGGGTACGAGGACGGCGTCGCCCCGGACTTGCAGTAGCCGTCGGCCTCGCCCTGCACCTGGACGAAAGTCAGCTTCACCCAGGCCTTGCCGCCCGGCGCCAGCGTCACCGCCGACGCCGTACCGGCCGGGGTCACCGCCAGCGGGCGGTTCTTCTCGGGGGAGCCGTTCCCGGCGCCCGCCACGGTCGGGTGGCCGCTGAGGACGCAGGTCTTGCCGGAGACGTTGGTGAACTCGACGATCGCCGCCCCGGTCCCGGTGCCGTCCGGGCGGACGGCGGCCTGGCGGGCGGAGACGTCCAGGGCCGACACCCCGCAGCCGGCGGCGGCCGGGCCCGACGAGGCGGTCACCGGAGAGGCGGTGGTGCCGGCCGGCTTCGACTTCGACGGGGAGGGGGTGGCCGCGGGCGAGGCCTTCGACGTGGGGGAGGAAGGGGAAGGTGCAGATGTGGCGGTGCCCGGGGCCTTCGACGGCTTACCGGACCCCGAGCCCGTGCCCGCCCCGGTCGTGTCGCCGCCGGGCTGGCACGCGGTGACCGCCAGCGCCGCCGAGACCACGGCCGCCGTCGTCACGGCCCGGCGGATGCCCTTGATGTACTGCATGAGTCCCCCGAATGTTCGGATCGCACGGTTCCGGCAGGTTCGCCGGAACTCGGCGAGGGAGACATCACGGAGGGCCGTGGGGTTTCCGCTGTGAGCCCGCTGTGACAAGCCGGTGACACGATCAGGGCCGGACCGGCACGCGGACACGTGCGCGGTCCGGCCCATGGGCGGAACCCTCATACCCGGCCGTCGGCCGCGGTCGTCATCTCCGGCCGACGCCCTCGCGGGGCGCCGCGACGGTGACGTCGGCCTGCCGCAGCTCGGCCAGCAGCTCGTGCTGGCCCACGAGCAGCTCGGTGAGGATACGGCGGGCCGCCCGCAGCAGTTCGGCGACATCGCCCCCGGCGAGCGCATAACTCACCGTGGAGCCCTGGCGGATGGAGACCACGATCCCGGATCGCCGCAGCACGGCGAGCTGCTGCGAGAGGTTCGAGGGCTCGATCTCGATCTCGGTGAGCAGATCCCGCACGGAGACGGGGCCGCCCTGCAGCAGCTCGAGAACCCTGATACGCACCGGGTGTCCGAGCATGCGGAAGAACTCGGCCTTTGCCTGGTAGAGGGGGATCTGCATGGTGAAACGCTCGCTCCCTGCCGCTTTCCTGGGGATGTGCTCCCGGCGCTGGCACGCCGGCTTGCGTGCGGGCCGCCGGGAACGGGTCCTGCTGGCCGATCCTCGCGGTTGCGGGCTCCGCGCACCCGAGGGATGCGCTGATCTGGATGTCTCGATATGAAGAAATCTTCAATTCGAGGGCGTACGGAGCCCCGCCACACACGTTCCGGCTAGACCTCGAGCTCGCTCTCGATGCGCTTGAGCTGGTGCCGCGCCATGGCCAGGTTGGAGCGGCCCCGGTCGAGGACGACGTACAGGAACAGCCCGTTGCCGGCACGCCCCGACACCAGCCGGATGAGGTGGTACTGGTTGCCGAGCGTGATCAGGATGTCCTCGATCTCGCCCTTCAGCCCGAGGTGCTCCATGGTGCGGACCTTGGCCCGGATCACGTCGGTGTT
Organism: Streptomyces sp. YIM S03343; assembly: GCF_054729195.1. Lineage (NCBI taxonomy): Bacteria > Bacillati > Actinomycetota > Actinomycetes > Kitasatosporales > Streptomycetaceae > Streptomyces > Streptomyces sp. YIM S03343. The sequence continues at coordinate 737,678 of NZ_JBPUKX010000001.1, read as the reverse complement.
GCCCGCCGCGGCGACGCTGAGGTCGAGGTCCTTCCCGCCCCCGAGCGTCCCCAGGGCCATGCCACTGGTGAAGTCGACCAGCGCGGCGCCCAGCGCACCCTCGACCGCCGTCATCGTCTCCTTCAGGGACACTTCCACATTGGCCATGACGTCTGCTCCTGCTGCCACTTGGGCCGGCCGCTCCGGCCCAACTCGTGCCCCGAACCGTACGGAGCGCGCCCAGCCGGAGGGCACCGTGGTCTGGGACTGGCGCAAGGAAGTTCGAAGTGCACCGGAACGCGCCGGTTTCCCGACCGGGTCCGACCGTCCGCTGCCGTTCCCCGATCGGACAGGCCCTAGCGCTCCGTACTGCCGGGCGGGGCGCCGAAGCCCGGGATCAGTTCCACAGACGCAGCGTCATGACGGGCTGGTAGCCCTGCGGCCTGCCGTCGGGGTAGAACAGCCGCATCCTGGTGAACTGCTCCAGCCGCGGATGCTGTTTCCAGGGTTCGGCGCGGTCGAGGCGCACGATCACCCGGTAGGCGTGGAACGTGCCTGCCGCGCAGAACGGTTTGCAGTCGTTCACCCAGTTCAGGCCCCGGCCCAGCGCCGAGTTGGTTCCCCAGAACGCCCAACGCATCTTGGCGAGAACGCTGTTGCCGTCGCCGCAGGCGAGGATGAAGTTGTGGGGCCGCACCCGCGGGTGCGAGAAGCAGTCGACCAGTACGGGCCGGTTCACCTGCCGGGGCACCACGGCCTGTGCGGCCGTCGACGCTGCCGTGGTCGCCGGGGCCACCGTGGCCGTCCGGGTCGGGGGAGCCGCGGGAGCCGCCGAGGCCGTCGTCATGGCGGCGGAGAGAAGGGCGGCCACGCCGAGCGTGACCGCTGCCGTCGGTACCGTGCGTCTGACCATGTCCGCTCCCGACCGCGTCGTTCGGCGACCGCGGTTCCCCCGGCCGCCGTCTCTCGCTCCCTTCGACGCTACGACCGCAGGACGGGATGCACCACTCGCACCGCCCGTGATCACCCGTGCCGGTCAGCCACGGGACACAGGTGCGACACGGGCCGCGCACCCGAATGCTTCGGCTGCCCTCCTCCCGATCCCACAGCCATCCGATCTGCCTATAGATTTTAGGCAGTCACACAGTCGATGAAGGCAGAAGATGAAGGCAGAAGGGAGGAGTGCTGTGGTGCGTGCGGGACTGACTGCGGAGCGGCTGATCAGGGCCGGGGCGGAACTCGCCGACGATGCCGGCTTCGAGCAGGTGACCCTGTCGGCGCTGGCCAGACAGTTCGACGTCAAGGTGGCGAGCCTCTACTCCCACCTCAGGAACTCCCAGGACCTCAGGACCGGCATCGCGCTCCTCGCCCTGGAGGAACTCGCCGACCGGGCCGCCGACGCCCTCGCCGGACGGGCCGGGAAGGACGCCCTCGCCGCCTTCGCGGACGTCTACCGCGACTACGCCCGTGACCACCCCGGCCGCTACACCGCCGCCCGGCTCCGCCTCGACCCCCAGGCCGCCGCTGCCAGCGCGGGCGTACGGCTCGCCCAGATGACCCGGGCCGTGCTGCGCGGCTACGACCTGGAGGAACCCGACCAGACCCACGCCGTACGGCTCCTCGGCAGCGTCTTCCACGGCTACGTCAGCCTGGAACTCGCGGGCGGCTTCAGCCACAGCGCCCCCGACAGCGCGGAGACATGGACGCGGATTGTCGACGCCCTCGACTCCCTGCTGCGGAACTGGCCCCCACCCGCCTGAGCGGCCCCCCGGAGGGCGGGAATGCGGGGAGCGGGTCCGCTGTTGGAAGAGCGGTGATGACATGCGCGGATCAAGGACTCCGTGCGATGTGATCGAAGAGAGGACCCCATGGCACGCACCACCACCCGTCCCGTCGTCAAGCTGAGGTCGACGGCCGGGACCGGCACCACCTATGTCACCCGCAAGAACCGTCTCACCCACCCCGACCGGCTCGTGCTGCGCAAGTACGACCCCGCCGCCGGCCGGCACGTGCTGTTCCGCGAGGAACGCTGAACAAGGCCGGGGGCTGACGGGAGCCGGCGGACGGCGCGGGGGCTCAGTGGTCGCCCATCCCGATCAGCCCGGCGAGATACCGCCACAGCGACGACCGCCGCTCGGGCTGCTCCGCCACCATGGCCTCGGCGCCCCCCGCCGTGCCCCCGGCCTCCGTCACCTCGTCCGCCGCCGCGTCCGCCTCCCCGGCCTCCGCCGTCCTAGGCGGTGCGACCTCGGCGGGCGCGGCGAGCTCGTACCGTACCGGCAGCGACCGCAGCCCGCGCATGAACGGCGAGGAGCGCCACGGGAGCTGATCGACGGGCAGCGCGAGGTCGAGGTGGGCGAACCGCCCGAAGACACGGCTCACCCCCACCGCGGCGATGGTGGACGCCAGTTCCTTGGCCGGACACTGGCGCGGACCCGCGCCCCACGACAGATGCGCGCGGCTGCTGATCGTCGAGCCCGGGGTCATCTGGTCGGCGAACACCGGGTCGGCGTGCGCGGCGGCGGACGACACCCACACCGGATCGCCCGCGTGGATCGTGTAGTTGCCGAGCCGGGTGTCCTCGGCGGCGAACCGCGGCACGAAGTTCACCAGCGGCGGCTTGCGCATCACCACCCGGTTCATGGTCTCCCGCACCATCCCGGCGGACAGCACGGCACGCACCCCGCCCTCCGCCTCGCCGGAGATCACCTCGACGACGGTGTTGGAGATGAGGATGCCGACGTGGTCGGAGGTCATGCCGAGCAGCATGAACAGCTCGCGGGCCAGCTCGTCGACCGTCAGACCGGGGTATGCGGCGAGGAGTTCGGAGGGGAAGTCGTCGCCCGGCTCGCGCATCTTGGCCTCGGCCAGGGCGCTGAGCGTGTCCAGCAGCCGGGCCAGGGCGGGCTCGGCGTCGGGGCCCGCGTCGAGGATCCGCCACATGTCCATCAGGGCGTCGTCGCCCTGCGAACCGGGGAAGCCGAGCAGATGGCTGGCCGCCATCAACGGCAGCGGACGGGAGAACTGCGCGGACAGATCGGCGAGTCCGGTGGGCCCGCCCTGGGCGAGCAGGGTGATCAGTTCGTCGGCGTACTCGGTGACGGCAGCTTTCAGCCGCTTCGCCTGCGGGCGGCGCGGATCCTGGAACGGCCGCAGCGCCGCGTCCCACGCGGTACGCAGCGTGCGATAGCCCGAACCGCCCTGGATCAGGATGTGGTTGACCTCCAGCGACGGGGCGAGCGGCCAGTCGCTGGGCACCCTGCCCTCGGTCCGGGCGCGCCAGTTCTCCAGTCCCTTGGGCCAGTTGGCGTCGTCCTGGAGCACCTCCAGGGACTCCCGGTAGCCGAGGACCAGCCAAGCCGGGACACCGAGCAGATCGACGGGGGCGACCGGCCCGTGCTGTTCGCGCAGCCGTTCGTAGACCAGGGCGGGGCGCAACTCGTAGTCCCGGGTGAGCAGGGGTTGCGGGGCCAGTTCCTCCAGGCGTACGCCGTCGAGGTTCGACTCTTCGCCGACCAGATGCGGTTCCATCGTTGAGCAGCCCTCCGACACTCCCCGCGACACCCCGTGACCGATGGGTGATCGCGAACCGTGGGAGACCCTACCCCAGGAAGAAAGGATTCTCATGCTGGGTACCGGCGGGTAGCAAGGATACCTGTCGCCGACGTCAATCCTCTTTCCGGCTCTTCGAGTTGAGCGGCACGATGCCCCACTGAGAACGCCCCGCTCAGTCCGCGGTCTGGGCGTGCAGCACCGGGTCCACCCGCAGCCGCAGGAAGGCCAGCGACAGGGCGACCGCCTGCAGCGCCGCGCACACCGCGACGACGGTGCCGAGCTGCGGAGGCGGGGTGAGCGCCACGGCGATCCCCGCGACCGGGAACGGCAGCAGCAGAAGCAGGATGGTCAGCGACAGCGTGCTGCCGAAGACCGCCGGCGGGACGAGACGGGCGCGCAGAGTGCGCAGTACGACGGTGAGACCGCCGTCGGCGGCCATGAACAGGGCCACCAGCACGGCGTACGCGGCATACGTCGGCGCCTGTGCGAGGGCGAGGCAGGCGGCGGACGCGACGGAGGAGCAGACCGCGCCCACGGCCCACAGCCCCCACCGGCTGAGGGCGAACCGGCACACGGTGATCGCCAGCAGGGTCGCGGCCGCCGCGGCCGACCAGAGGGTGCCGACGGCCGCCGAGGACCGGCCGAACCGCTCGGTCACGAGGACCGGCGCGGCCGACTGGAGCAGCGCGAGCGCCAGGTTGGACACCGCGAGCCCGGCCACCATCAGCCGCAGCGCGGGCAGCGAACGCAGCGTCCGCCAGCCCGACTTGAGCCCGCCGCCGGGCCTGCCCCGGCCGCGCAGCGGGGTCGGCGGGGTGTGCAGGGCGAGAGCGGCGGCGAGGAACGACAGCGCGCTGAGCGCCGCGAGCATCGGGGCCCCTCCGGACAGCAGCAGCACACCGCCGAGCGCCGGTCCGGCGAGGGTGGCGGACTGGTCGACGCCGATCAGCACGGACTGCACCCGGTGCGCGCGGCCCGCGGCACGGTGGCTGACGACGCCGCCCACCGCCTCGCCCGCGACAAAACTGAACTGGGAGAGCGCACCGGTCGCGGCGGCCAGCGCCAGCACCGTGAGCGTCTGCGCCGTACCGCGCGGCAGCATCAGAAGCGCCACGCATCCGGCGGCGGTGAGGACGCCGCGGGCGAAGGAGGCGAGAAAGCCGACGATCGCGGCGCCCCGCCGCTCCACCAGATCGCCCGCGAGGCCGAACGCCGCCACCCGCGGAATCCATTCCAGCGCGAAGGCCAGACCGGTCAGCGAGGCGGAGGCGGTGGTCGCGAGCACCAGCATCGGCATGGAGTACGTCGACATGGCGAACGCGAACGCGTCGGCGGCGCGCGGTGCGTAGACCCGGCGGAGCATGCCTCCGGTCGGCACGGCGGCGTGCCGGCCCGCGGGCAGGACCTCGTAGGAGGAGGTGGTCACGAGGTGGGGGGCTTTCGGGTAGGGGGAAGCCGGGAGGCGGGAACCGTGGGAACAGCGGGGACAAGGGGTGCGCGGAGCGTGGGAGCCGAGGCAGGGAGGAAGTGGCGCACGGGGGCGAGGGGAAGGGCGTCCCGGCGGAATTCGTTGAAGCGTAAACCCGGGCGCGATCACAACGTAGCCGAATGTAGCCGCCAGTTCGACCGGTTGTGCACGGAACTCCTGTGCGGCGCACGGTGCTTGGCCGGGCTGCTCGCCCGGAACGGGTCAGCGCGCCGGGGCGAGCAGTTCCCGGCGCTGGCTCTCGGTCATCCCGCCCCATACCCCGTACGCCTCGTGGCCCGCCAGGGCGAAGGCGGCGCACGGCTCGCGGACCGGGCAGCGGGCGCAGATCGCCAGCGCCCGTTCCTCCCTGGCCCGGCGCGAGGTGCCGCGCTCGCCCTGCGGCGAGTAGAAGTACGAACTTCCCGCACCGCGGCAGGCGGCGTACTGCTGCCACTCCCACAGTGCCGTTATGGGCCGGAACCGCTCTTGTGGCTTCATACTGGGCCACCCCCGACGTCGAGCCATCGCAGAAAGGATTCTTCAGACAGTACGCGGCTACTGGCCGGTTGGGATCCTTTTGGGCAGATCCAGCCCGTTCCCGAACCGGTTCTTACCACCCCGAACCGGCGCGGTGCCGCGCGCCGACCGTCTGCCCGCCCGGCCTGGGCACGGTTTAATCGGGCCATGATCTACCACGTGGTGACCCCGGACGAGTGGCACACCGGCCCCGACCGCCCCTACGCCCCCGCCTCCCTGGCACAGGAGGGCTTCGTGCACTGCTCGCCCGACCCGGTGACCACGGTGGCCGTGGTCAACGCCTTCTACCGGACGGCACCGAGACCGCTGCTCGCGCTGGTCCTCGACGAGACCCGGCTCACCGCGCGCTGCACCTGGGAGCCCGCGGACCCCGCCCCGCCGCCGGGCGTCCCGGAGGGCACCCTGTTCCCCCATGTGTACGGCCCCCTCGACCGGGACGCCGTCACCGGGATCGTCGAGGTCCAGTGGGACAAGGACGGCCGGGCGACAGGCCTGCGGGACACCGCGACCGGGGTCTAGGGACGCGACAGGCTTTGGCCGCGTCTCACAGCGCCCGCCGGTGGACCATCGCCGAGAGCACCAGCGCCCCCGGCACGAGCGGCACCCACACCGTCAGGACCCGGTAGCCGACGACGGTGGCTGTGCCGAGGCCTACCGGTGTGCCGTAGGCCGCGGCCATGGTGAACACCAGTGCCGCGTCGACGGGCCCGATCCCGCCCGGTGCCGGTACCGCCCCGGTCGCGGTGCTCGCGACGAGGAAGGCGAACACCACCTGCGCCCAGGTCAGCCCCAGCCCGAGCGCCGCCCCGACCGAGGCGATCACACTGGCCTGGAGCACCGGTGTGGCCGCCGCCCCGCCCCACAGGGCGAGCACCCGGGCGGGCCGGGTGTGCAGGGTGCGCGCGTCGGAGAGGGCGACGCGCAGGAACGCCATGAGCCTGCACCGCAGCGGCCGTACCGTCGCGAACAGCACGACGGCTGCCGCGGGCGCGATCGTCGCTCCCGTTACGGTGAGGAGCAACGCATCTCTGCCGGGCAGCATTTCACGCAGCCGCAGCATGCCGGGGAACGCGACGAGGAACACCAGCAGGACACAGGTCTTGGCGACCGGCTTGACCAGTGAGTACAGGGCGAGCGAGGCGCTGGCGCGGGCCAGCGGGATGCCCTGACGCTGGAGGAAGCGCAGCGTGACCGCGTGGGCGCCGATACTCGCCGGGAGCAGATGGTTCGCGGTGCCCGCGGCGAACTGGGACGCCAGCAGCAGCCCGGGCGGCAGCCGTTCCACGGTGGCGCCCTGCCGTACACAGGCGGCCGCCACCCAGCCCAGACAGGTGCACACCACCGCCGAGAGCAGCCACCAGGGTTCGGACGTCGGTATCCGGGCCGCGTTGTCACGCAGCGAGCGCCAGTCGACCACCGCCCACGCCGTGATCAGCAGCAGCGGGAGCAGTGCCAGGGCATGACGGAAGAACCGGGCGAGATCCGGCAGTCGGGCGAGTCGGGAGAGCCGTACGGCGGGGGCGGGTTCGCACGCGGGGACCGCGAGCACCCCGGGGGAGTCTTCGAGCGGCAAGGGGGACACGGCACACGGCATCCTTCCGCGTCACGCGCCCGAGGGGAGCCGGGGCGAAACGGATACAGGACGGCCAGGGGGACGCCGTGAACTTCCCCGATTGCCGTGACGGCCGGGTGTCCGGAAACCGAAGAATCGCGGGCGGTCGCGCATCGGACGCCGGTGAGCGGTCCGGGGATACGGCACTACGGCGTACGAAGGTGCGGCAGTACGGCAGGACGACGGTCCCTGGTGCGAACTCGGCGTGCGGGGATGGTGCCCCCGGGGCCGTGCCGCTAAGTGGTCTGCGTCGTAAGTCCTTCGGGGGTTGATCATGTTGCCGGGGCGGCGGAGGATTCTTCTGGGTGATCGGCGGTGTGCCGGTCGAGCCTGGCCAGGAGATCGTCCAGGTCGGAGGTGGTGAACTTCCACTGGAACGGCTGTGCCGTGGCGTTGTAGCGGTCTTCGAAGGCTCGGAGCCGGTCCGCGACCTCGTTGAGGTCGGTGAAGTCGTTGGGTGTCACGACCTTGCGCTGCACAACGGAGAAGTAGATCTCCACCTGGTTTAACCAGGAGGCGTGGATCGGGGTGTGGACGAGGACCGCGTTCGGGTAGGCGGCGGTCAGCCGGTCGGCGGCCTTCTTGCCGCGGTGGGAGGATCCGTTGTCCACGACCCAGAACACGCGTTTCGCGCTGGCGTAGGGCTCTTGGGTCATGACCTGGTCGACCAGGGCCATGAACGGGGCGATGCCGGTTCTCGGCTCGCAGCGGCCGAAGGTCTTCGCGTGGTGGACGTCGTAGGCGGCCAGGTAGGCCAGGGCGCCACCGCGGCCGTAGGTGTGGTTCACCCGCATCGCCCTGGCCTGCCCGGGGGCCAGGGCGGGGTGGCAGCGGCAGCGGGCCTGGATGGAGGTCTTCTCATCCGCGCTGATCACGTACTCGTCCGCGCAAAGCGCTTCGCCGTTCCAGATGCGGGCATAGAGGTCGAGTACGAGCTCGGCCCTGGACCGAAAGGCAGGGTCGGTGATGAAGATCCAGGACTGGTACTGCCAGGGCTTGAGCGCGTCCTGCCTGAGCCAGCGCCGCACGGTGGAGGCGGAGATCGCGCCGGCGATGGCGCGGCCGACGACCTCGCGGGCCAGCTCCGGGGCTGACCAGCGCGAGAGCGGTGTGCCGCTCTCGGCGGGCAGTTGGCAGGCCAGGGCCTTGACCTGGGCGGTCTGCAGCGGCGTGAAGGAGGCGGGACGCCCGGAGCGCTTGCGGTCGGACAGCGCGGGCAGCCGGTGCTCGGCGAATCGGCCGCGCCAGGTGCGGACGGTGTCCAGGTGCAGCCCGGTCTCGCGGGCGATGCGGGCGTTGGGGCGGCCCCGGGCTGCGTGCAGGACGACCTGGGCGCGCTGACGGAGCCGGTGCTCGGTCTTGTGGCCGTAGGCCATCGTCTTGAGCCGCCTGCGCTCGGAGGCGGTCAGGGTTATCGAGCGGGCAGGGGCAACGGGCAAGGCGGGCAAGCCGATCACGAGAAGTGGATCACGACAGGCCGTATCCTGCCCGCCCCCCGATCGCCGGCCCTCCGGCAGGATGTCCGCTGTGCCAACGCCCTCGGAACATACCCGGCTCCAACTCGAGCTGTATCTGAACATGCACGCCAAGGCCGCTTGGCCGCAGCTGGCCGGCCTGCGCGTCCGCCACCGGGGCCAGTACGCCTACGTGGACGGTGAACTGGCCGACGGCCAGAGCGTCAAGCTGATGCGCCTGCGCTACCACGGCACCGCCAGCCGTTGGGGCTTCGCCCTGCACGACCCGGCCAGCGACCGCTACCAGGACGCCCTCCTGCCCACCGGCACTGGCAGCGGCACCCCGGAGGACGCCCTCGACACCGCCTGCCACCTCCACCTCACCGCCTTCGACAGCTGACAGTGCACACACCCACGACCGGCTCTGAAGTCAACCCCCGAAGGACTTACGACGCAGACCACTAAGCATGGGACACGAGCACGGCGAGCACCACAGCCACCGACGCGAACGCGAACGCGCGGCACAGGGCACGGGAACGAAGGACGACGACGCCGGTACCCCGGGGCGGTCTAGGGAGTCTTCCGATGGGCTTGCACGCAGCGCCGCACCATCCACGCCACACCGAACCCCGCCACACGGGCCATCCCCGCAGCACCGACGACCACCGCCGCACCGCACATCACCACCGCGCAGCCCCCCACCGCCGCACCCGGCACCCCCACCGCAGCCGACGGCCCCGCCGTACCCGCCGCACCCTCCTGGTGGCCCTGGGCCTGCTGCTGGTCGCCGCCTTCCTGGGCAGCCCCCGCGCCGACGGCGCCCCCGTGTCGGCCGACGCCTGCCGCGGCGGCTCGGTCACCGAGCTGCCGCACGGTGACTGCGGGCCCTTCTGGCAGGTGCTCGCCGAGGACTTCGACGGCGACCGGGTGCCCCTGGGCTCGTTCAGCGACTGCGACCACCACACCGACACCTCCGGCGCGTACTGCGGCGGACTGCGCGGCACCTACCGCGACAACTGGTGGGCCTACCCGAGCGGTTGGCCCGACACCGCCCATGACCGCGGCCGGGCCGTCACGGGCGTCTACCATCCCGAGGACACCGTCAGCGTCGGCCGGGCGGCGGACGGGGACGGACGCATGTTCATCCGGATGTGGCGGCCGAGCGACGGAGGCCCCGTGCACTCAGCGGCCGTCGTACCGCGCGCCGTCATGCAGATGACGTACGGCAAGTTCACCGCCCGCATCAAGGTGACCGAGCTCGCCCCCGGCTACAAATCGGCGTGGCTGCACTACGGCGGCGGCTGCGAGATGGACTTCCCCGAGGGCGAGTGGACCGGCACCCTCAGCGCCTTCCACCATCCCTGCGGGGGCGGCGAGCAGGGCTGGTTCGCGGGCAGCGACGACTGGACGCACTGGCACACCGTCTCCACCGAGTGGACGCCGGGCCATGTCCGCTTCTACGCCGACGGGCGGCTGATCGGCCAGGACACCCGGGGAGTGTCCGACGGGCCGCTGTCCTGGGTGCTGCAGAACGAGAGCGCCCTGGAGGGCCCGGGCGCCGCCCCCGGCAGCAGCGCCCGGCTCGACATCACCTGGGTCGCCGCCTACGCCTACGGCTGGAAGTGACGTACTGGACGTGACGTACGCCTCCGACCAGGCGGTATGCCGCTGTGACGTCCCCCACCCGCCCTTGCCCGGCCCGCGACGGCCGACTTAGGTTCACCTCATGTCCCCGCACGACCCCACCCCCGAAGACCCCGGGGCGGCACCGGAGGCGGTCGCGTTCACCGTCGACCTCGCCGCCCACGAGATACTCCGCCGTGCCCATGTGCTCGACGCCCTCGGCCCCGACTGGGACCCGGTGGCGGCGCTGCGCGGCGAGGAGGCGGCGTACGAGCTGCTGTACTCCGGCCTCGACGCCGAACAGCGGCGTATCCACGACGACCTGGTCGCCGCGGGCGTCCTGCCGGACCGGAAGGGCGGCGGCCGTGCTTCCGCTTGATCCGCACGCCGACCCGGGCCGCCGCGCCTGGGTGGAGTGCCCGGGCTGCCACGACAGCCGGGGCTGCGAGACGTGCGAACAGCGCCGTACATGCTCCACGCACTGGCGCCATCTGCTGTCCAACACGGGCAGTCTGCTGCATCTCCAGTGCCCCTCGTGCGCCCATGTCTGGGACCACGAGACCGGCTTCGGCGCCACCCGCTCCCGCCGCCGGCCGGTCGCCGACGACCGCTTCACCCTCTGACCGTCCGCCGACGACCGCTCCACCCCTGACCGTCCGCCGACGCCGTCTCCGCGCTCAGCGCACCGGGAACCCGAAGGTGTAGCCCTGCTGCTTCAGCCACGGCAGCACCTCGCGCAGCGCGGCCACCGTCTGCGAGCGGTCCCCGCCCGCGTCGTGGAACAGGATCGTCGGCCCGCCCGTGACCTCCCGCTCCACGGTGGCGACGATGGCGGCGGTGCCCGGCCGTTCGAAGTCCTTGGAGTCGGCGTTCCAGCCCAGCGGCCGCATCCCGCGCGAGGCGGCGAGCTTCCGGCTGTACGGAGTGAACGCGCCGCCCGGGGCACGGTAGTACAGCGGGCGGACGCCCCCGGACGCCTTGATGATCATCCGCTCGGCGTCCAGGATCTCGTTCTTCTGGTAGCTCTCGGACTTCTTGTCCATGGTCGTGTCGTGCGACACGCTGTGGTCGCACAGCCGGTGCCCGGCCGCCACGACCGCCTTGACCAGATCGGGGTGCGCGGCTGCCTGGGGGCCCACCATGCAGAACGTGGCCTTCACCCCGTACTCCTTGAGGACGGCCAGCACCTGCGGGGTCCAGGTGGGGTCCGGGCCGTCGTCGATGGTGATGTTGACGCCCCGGGGACCGGCCTCCGAGGCGTGCGCTATCTCCACCGACACCGGCTTCACGGCCGGGGTCTTCGCATGCTTGCCCGAGTCCTCGACCTGCCCCGCCTGCGCGACCCACAACGAGGTCATCGCGGCCGCCGCCGTCACTCCGACCGCTGCCGCGATCACCCGGCCGTACCAGCCCCGCCCGCCGTGCCCTGACATGTCGCCCCGATCCCTCAAGGTGCTGTTCCCCGTGCATCTGTCAGGACGACGCAACTCACCGATCGGATCCGGCTGTTACCGATCAAGGACAATTCAGGGAATGTTCTCGGACAGAGGCTGACGGGACACCCGGGCACCACGGGCGGCACGAGTCGGGAGAGCCAACAGGACGAGTCCCAGGGCGAGTACACCGAGGCCGCCCCACGAGACGCCCGGCAGCCGCTCCCCGAGGACGCACACCCCGAGGACCGCGGCGACGGCGGGCTCGACCAGCGTGAGCGATGTCGCCACCGACGCGGGTGTGCGGCGCAACCCGTGCCCGAACAGCCGGTAGGCGAGGAACACGGTGAACAGGGCCAGATACCCTGCCACTTCGGCGCCGCGCACGGTGCCCAGCCAGCGCGCGTCGACCCCGATCACAAGGGGTACGACGAGCAGTCCCGCCGCCCCGAACAGCACGCCCATCACCGCGTCCGAGGCGTGTCCGCGCCCGATGAGGTCGCCGCCGATCAGCGAGTACACCGCGTACGACAGCCCGGCGAAGGCGGCCAGGGCGACGCCGGTGAGGTCGGCCGGCGCGGCCCGGCCGGTGAGCGCGGGCCCCAGGACCAGCAGGGCGCAGCCCAGTACGGCGGCCGTGGTGGCGGCGGTCCAGCGGGCGGTGGGGCGGGACTGCCCGGTGAGCCAGGACAGCAGCCCGGCGAAGACCGGCGCGCTGCCCAGTGCGATCACCGTCGTCACGGCGACCCCGGTGCGGGCCACCGCCGGATAGAAGGTCACCGGGTATCCGGCGACCGCGAGCGCTCCCACGGCGAGCAGCAGGCGTTCGCGCCGGGTGCAGGCGGCGGGCAGGGAGCGGGCGCCGCGTGAGGTGAGGAACAGCAGGAGCCCGCCGAGGGCGAGTCCGGCGCAGCCGATGGCCGAGGCGGGCGCTTTGGCCGGGGCGAGCGAACTCGCGGTCCCGGTCGTGCCCCACAGCACGGCCGAGGCGAGGACGGGAGCGGGCCCGCCGAGGAATCCGGTGCGTGCCGGGCGGCGTGCTTCGTTGGTGGCGGGGCGGCCGGAGGCCCGGGGCAGGGGTGTGGTGCGGTTCGGCACGATGTCGTGGTCTTCCGTCGTGGGATGCGTCGTCGTCGGAGGGGACCGGAACGGATCGGACGGGATCGGAAGGATCGGATCGGTCCGGTCGCGGATGTTCCGAGGCGGGCGCACGACAGAAGTGCCCGGCGGCCGTCGGGGCCGCCCGGGCCGGGATTCACGTCACCGCTGTCCGCGCCCTGTCAGACGACGGGCGGCGGGGTCACGGCGTGCCAGTAGGTGTCCACCCGGCGATGGTACCGGGGGACGCTCAGGAGATGGGGGCTGGGGCAGGGGACGCTCCGGAGGCGGAGAACGGGGCAGACCCGGTCGAACGGGGCAGGCTCACGCCGGTTCAGTGGGCGTGCTGCGCGCCTCGGGAGTGGGCGCACCGAAGGGGCGGACGGGCCTGCTGGGGCCTGTGTGGCGAAAGGGCTATACGCGGCCGAAGTGGCGCATCCAGGACCTCTCCCGTTCCCTCCGGTCGTTTCCCCGCGGCCGGAAGAGGCAGGATGAGACCCAGACCGAACGATCAATCGACCGGTCAACCGAAGATCAACCGACGCGGAGGAAACGGACCCATGCCGCACGAGCGAGCAGGCAGGCCTGCCGGCCCCGAGGACCTGGTGGATGTGGCCCGGCTGGTGACCTCGTACTACGCCCTGCACCCCGATCCCGCCGACCCGGGACAGCGGGTGGCGTTCGGTACCTCCGGGCACCGCGGATCCTCACTGAACGCCGCGTTCAACGAGGACCACATCGCCGCCACCAGCCAGGCCATCTGCGAGTACCGCGCGGCCCAGGGCACCGACGGACCGCTCTTCCTGGGCGCCGACACCCACGCCCTGTCGGAGCCCGCGCGGGTCACCGCCCTGGAGGTGTTCGCGGCCAACGGGGTGACGGTGCTGATCGACGAGGCCGACGGCTACACGCCGACGCCCGCCGTCTCGCACGCCATCCTCACCCACAACCGCGGCCGGGAGTCCGGCCTCGCCGACGGTGTGGTGGTGACGCCCTCCCACAACCCGCCCGCCGACGGCGGTTTCAAGTACAACCCGCCCAGCGGCGGCCCGGCCGGTTCGGAGATCACCTCCTGGATCCAGGACCGCGCCAACAAGATCATCGCGACCGGTCTCAAGGACGTGCGCCGGGTTCCGTACACCACCGCCCTCGCCGCACCCACCACCGAGCGCTACGACTTCCTCGGCACCTACGTCGCCGACCTGCCGAACGTGCTCGACCTGGACGCGATCCGCGCGGCCGGGGTGCGCATCGGCGCCGACCCACTGGGCGGGGCGTCGGTCGACTACTGGGGACGGATCGCCGAGCAGCACCGGCTCGATCTGACCGTGGTCAACCCGCACACCGACCCGACCTGGCGGTTCATGACCCTGGACTGGGACGGGCAGATCCGGATGGACTGCTCCTCGCCGTACGCGATGGCCTCCCTGATCGAGCGGCGCGACAGCTTCACCATCGCCACCGGCAACGACGCCGACGCCGACCGGCACGGCATCGTCACCCCGGACGCGGGTCTGATGAACCCCAACCACTATCTCGCCGTCGCCATCGCCTACCTCTTCAACCACCGCGACCGCTGGCCGGCCGGTGCGGCCATCGGCAAGACGCTGGTGTCGTCCGGGATGATCGACCGCGTCGCCACCGACCTCGGCCGCGATCTGATCGAGGTGCCGGTCGGCTTCAAGTGGTTTGTGGACGGTCTGGTCGGCGGCACGCTCGGCTTCGGCGGCGAGGAGTCCGCCGGTGCCTCCTTCCTGCGCCGGGACGGATCGGTGTGGACCACCGACAAGGACGGCATCCTGCTGGCGCTGCTCGCCTCCGAGATCACGGCGGTCACCGAGCGCACCCCGTCGGAGCACTACGCGGGACTGACCGAACGCTTCGGCGAGCCCGCCTACGCCCGGATCGACGCCCCCGCCTCCCGCGAGGAGAAGGCCCTGCTGGCGAAGCTGTCGCCCGCCCAGGTCACCGCGCGGACCCTGGCCGGGGAGGAGATCACCACCGTGCTCACCGAGGCCCCGGGCAACGGCGCGGCCATCGGCGGCATCAAGGTGGTGACCCCGAGCGCCTGGTTCGCGGCCCGGCCCTCGGGCACAGAGGACGTCTACAAGGTGTACGCCGAGTCGTTCCTCGGCCCGGACCACCTGGCCCGGGTGCAGGAGGAGGCCAAGTCGGTCGTACTGGCGGCGCTCAGCGGCTGAGCGACGGCGGGCCCCGGCTCCGGCCGGGGCCCGGCCCGCGCGTCCTCGCGCCGTACGCCGTTCGCGCCCTTCGCGCCCGTCACTTCACTCCATGGCGGCTTACTCCATGTCGGCGACGACCGAGCCGACCCGCTCTGCGAGCCCCGGATCACGCCGGACCAGCAGCGTCGCGTAGCCGACCGAGCCCAGCAGGGCGACCAGCGCGGCCACCGGGAACCAGTTGTACGGCGCGGGCTGGCCGGGCTTGGCCAGGTAGTACAGCGGCACCAGGATCGCCAGGGCGCCGATCGCCGGGAGCACCAGATGCCGTACGGTGCGGAACTCCTGCGGCCGGTAACGGCGGTAGTACAGCGGCAGGGCGATGTTCGACGCGAGATAGACCAGCAGGATCAGGATGGATCCGAGGCTGGAGGACTCCGTGAAGAACACCACGGGGTTCATGGGCCCGCCGTCGGCCCCGACGACGTGCCCGAGGCCCCACACCCCGATGATCAGCAGCGAGGTCGCCGCGAAGGTCACGATCGCGTTGTCGGGCGTACGGCGGGTGGGGTGGACGTAGCCGAAGAACGCGGGCAGCAGACCCTCGCGCCCCGCGTTGAAGATCAGCCGGGCCTGCGAGTTGATGCCGGCGATCAGCACACCCAGGGTGGAGGTCAGCCCCCCGACATAGGCGAGGAACGCCAGCGCCCCGAGGGTGTCGTGGGCGACGTCGATGAAGGGGATACGGGCGGCGCCGAGGCGCTCCACGTCGTAGTCGAAGGCCGTGACCGTGGCGTAGGAGAACAGCATGTAGCTCACCGTCATGATGGCGATGGAGAAGAACACCGCGCGGCCGACGTTGCGCCGCGGGTTCTCCGTCTCCTCGGCCAGCGCCGCCGAGTTCTCCCAGCCGATGAACAGATACACCGCGAGCGGGAAGCCCGCCGCGAGCCCCGTCACCCCGTGCGTGATGTGGTTCGGCAGGAACGGCGCGGCGGACAGACGGCCGCCGTGCTCGGCCAGCGCCGCGAGCGACACCACGGCCAGCACCAGCATCTCCACCGCGAAGAAATAGCCCGCCCACTTGGTGGACACGACCACCCCGCGCAGCATCAGCAGCACCGCGAGCCCGGTCAGCAGCAGCGTCCAGATGATCCACGGCAGGTCGACGCCGGTGTAGTGGTACAGGGTGATCTGGACGAAGCCGCCCGAGATCGCGATGACGGCGGCCATCCCGATGATGTAGCCGAGCCCGGCGAGCAGCGCCGTGGTCACCGCGCTCACCGGCCCGAACGTCTTGCCGACGAAGGTGATGAAGCTGCCCGCGGAGGGGTGCGCCCGGGAGAACTGGGCGAGCGTGTTGCCCAGCAGCGCCACCGCGATCCCGGCGGCGGCGATGGTCAGCGGGGAGGCGACTCCCGCGGTGGTGGCGAGGAACGCGAAGCCGAAGAAGAAGCTCATGGCCGGGCCGACGTTCGCCATTGTGGCGGCGGCGATGTCCGCCATGCCGAGGACGCCGCCGCGCAGCCGCTGAGGTGCGTCGCTGGTCGGGCCCGGCGCCGGGGGACCGGCGACTTCGGGGTCGGACATGGCGGCTGCTCCTTCTGCGGTGCGGTGAAGAGGTGGTGCGGGGTGTTTCGTGTGTGTGCGGCAGGGCTCTTCGGGGCGGGGTTTCTTGGAGGTCATGGGGTCAGCCGGGCTGGGTGGGGGCGTGCCGGTGCGCTTTCACCGCCTGCACGGCCCGGTCCATCGCGCCGCGGCCCAGTTCGGTGAGCAGCTCGGCATGACAGCGGTTCTGCGCCCGTACGACGGTGGGGTCCGGAGCGGGCCGGACCAGGCACAGTCTGCCGAGCAGATCGGCGGCGAGCTCGCGGATCCCGGCGCCGCCGAGGGCCTCGGCCAGGTCGAGATGGAAGCGGGTCTCCAGTTCCAGCAGCCGCGCCGGGTCGTCGGTCAGAGCGGTCTCGTCGACCAGCGCCTGGAGCCCGTCGAGCTGACCGGGCGGCAGCTCGTCGGCGCCGTGCGCCACCAGCCCGCACTCCAGCAGCAGATGGAAGGCGTCCAGCGAGGCGGCCTCGTCGCCGTCGTGCATCACGGTCACGACAGTGTCCCAGCCCTGGGCGACGAAGGTGCCGCCGGTCCGGCCGCGCCGGCGGTCGAGCAGACCGTCCTGGCACATGCCCTCCAGCGCGCGGCGCACGGTGATCTCGCCGATGCCGAGTTCCTCGGCGAGCACCCCGGCGTCGGGCAGCCGGTCGCCCGGCGCCACGGAACGCAGCCGCACCTGGAGCGCGATGCGTGAGCGGACCAGTTCCGCGCCGGTCTGGCCCCGGCCGGGCAGCACCCGGGCGTCATGCACTCCGTTGACGGACGGCAACCGCGCCGGACCCGGTTGGTTGTAGGGCCCGAACTTGCCCGCTGCGTTCACCACGGCGCAACCCTAACGGTGTGTCGTCGGACGTCACGGGGCACGGCGGCGCCGGATCAGGAGCGTCCTGCGCGACCACGCCGCGGAGTTGTGCATGGGGGCTCCCACGGGGGACGGACTCGGCCGGCGGCCGGCCGACGTGGCGACCGCCACAGCGGGGCGGAGTCCCGCTGCGCAAGAAATTAGGGCATGGTGAACACTTAAACAAGACCTGGTAGCGGCCGGTGTCCCGGGGCGCAAGGGACCGGCAGGGAAAAGTCGTCGGCCGGACACCCTTGTTTTTTCTGATCAGGGTGAACTATTTTCCTCACGGCCACCCCGTCACCGTCCCGACGGCCCGGAGCGGCAGCACCGACGCAGTACCTGCCCAGCACCTGCCCAGCAACGCACTCTGCCGTCACACCTCTGCATGCCGTCACGGCAACCGTGATCGCGTCCTCGCAAAACGCGACGCGCCGACTTCATGTCCGTCCCCCGGTGGATCCGGCGTGCCCTGGCGCGCCCGGAAACACCCGTGCATGTCCTCGTCCGCTCTCCCTCCATGGATGTCGAGATGACCACAATTCCCCCTGCCACCACCACGAAGCCACCGGCCGCCACCGGCGAAGCGTCCGCTGCCGACGCCGGGCTCAAGGCGGGTCTGAAGAACCGCCATCTGTCGATGATCGCCATCGGCGGTGTCATCGGCGCCGGTCTGTTCGTCGGCTCCGGCTCCGGTATCGCCGCCGCCGGTCCCGGCATCCTCATCTCCTACGGGCTGGTCGGCGTGCTCGTCGTCCTCGTCATGCGGATGCTGGGCGAGATGGCCGCCGCCAACCCCACCTCGGGCTCCTTCTCCGCCTACGCGGACCGCGCGCTCGGTCGCTGGGCCGGGTTCACCATCGGCTGGCTGTACTGGTTCTTCTGGGTGGTCGTCCTCGCGGTCGAGGCCACCGCGGGCGCCAAGATCCTCGCCGGGTGGGTGCCGGCGGTGCCGCAGTGGGGCTGGGCCCTGATCGTCATGGTCGTGCTGACCGCCAGCAACCTGGCCTCCGTGGCCTCCTACGGCGAGTTCGAGTTCTGGTTCGCCGGCATCAAGGTCGTCGCCATCGTCGCCTTCATCATCCTGGGCGCCCTCGCGATCTTCGGTCTGCTGCCCGGTTCGGACCACGCGGCCTCCGGCTTCTCCTACCTCACCGCGCACGGCGGATTCCTGCCGAACGGTCCCGGGGCGATCCTCACCGGTGTGCTGATGGTCGTCTTCTCCTTCATGGGCAGCGAGATCGTCACCCTTGCGGCCGGTGAGTCCGCGGACCCGCGCGGCGCGGTCACCAAGGCCACCAACAGCGTCATCTGGCGTATCGGCGTGTTCTACCTCGGCTCGATCCTGATCGTCGTCTCGCTGCTGAACTGGGACGACCCGGCGATCCTCAAGCAGGGCTCCTACGTCGCCGCCCTGAGCTCCATCGGCATCCCGCACGCCGCCCAGATCATGAACGCCATCGTGCTCACCTCGGTGCTGTCCTGCCTCAACTCCGGCCTCTACACCGCCTCCCGCATGGCGTTCTCGCTCGGCCGCCGCGGCGACGCCCCGGCCGGCTTCGGACAGACCACCGGACGCGGTGTGCCGCGGACCGCGATCCTCGCCTCGGTGGTCTTCGGCTTCGTGGCCGTCGCCTTCAACTACCTCTGGCCGGACACCCTCTTCCAGTTCCTGCTCAACTCCTCCGGCGCCATCGCCCTGTTCGTCTGGCTGGTGATCTGCTTCTCCCAGCTGCGGATGCGCAAGATCATCCAGAACGAGGCGCCGGGCTCGCTGGTCGTCAAGATGTGGCTGTACCCGTACCTGACCTGGGCGACCATCGGTCTGATCAGCTTCGTCCTGCTCTACATGCTGACCGACACGGCCGACGGCGGCGGCCGCGACCAGGTGGTGCTGTCCACCCTAGTGGCACTGGCCGTGGTCGGCGTCTCGCTGGTCCGCCAGCGCCTCGGCCGCTCCCGCGCGGCGGCGGTCCCGGAGAAGATCTCGGTGTGACACCACCGGCCCCTGGCGGGGCCTGGGCCCCCTTCGTCGGCGGCGGTACGGCGACACAGCCGTACCGCCGCCGCGGTGCGTCCTGCTCAGGGCTGAGGCCTCAGAGCTCAGGCCTCAGGCCTCAGAGCTCAGGGCCGATTGTCAGTGCCCCCTCGTACGGTGTGATCAGTCGGACCCGCCGGAACGGCCGCGGGTCCGCATCGGGGAGGGGTCTGCCATGTCTGCCGGGGCCACGGTGTCGACGACGTATCTGGAGCTGTCGCAGGACGGCGGGGGCGCGCACAAGTTCTACGAGGTGACCGTCGACGGCCTGACGGTGACGGTGCGCTACGGCCGGATAGGCGCCGCCGGACAGCTCCAGACGACCACGTTCCCCACCGCCGAGAAGGCCCGCGCCGCCGCGGCCAAGAAGGTGGGGGAGAAGGTCCGCAAGGGGTACGCCCCGGCGGTCCAGGGACAGCGCGCCCCGCGCCCGGTCACCCGCCGCCAGGTGACCTCGGCGCCGTCCACCGCGCGTGCCGTGGCCCCCGTGCTGTGGCGCTTCCGCACCGGCTCCGCCGCCTTCGGCATCCATGTCGACGACGACCGCTGCTGGGTAGGCAACCAGGCCGGTGATGTCTACTCCCTCGACCACGAGGGCGGCGTCCTCGCCCGCTTCAGCCTGCCAGACGGTGTGAAGTGCCTGGTCGCGGACGACTTCTGGATCTACGCGGGCTGCGACGACGGCAAGGTCTACGACCTGTCCTCGAAGCTGCCCTTCGCCGCCTACGACGTCGCGGCCGACGTCGACATCTTCTGGCTGGACATCCACGAGGGCGTACTCAGCGTCTCCGACCGAGGCGGCGGGCTGACGGTGATCGACCACGAGGACGAGCACCAGTGGTCCCGGCGCAGCCAGGGCGAGCACGCCTGGCTGGTCCGCGCCGACGACCGGGCCGTCTACCACGGCCACCACCGCGGCGTCACCGCCTACGCCCCCGACGGCACCCGCGAACTGTGGCACACCGCGACCAAGGGCGCCGTCCTGTTCGGCTGGCAGGAGGACCACGCCGTGTACGCGGGCACCGGCCACCGGGTGGTCCAGCGGCTGTCGAAGGCGACGGGCGCGATCGAGGCCACGTACGCCTGCGACAGCGCGGTGTACTCCTGCGCCACCTCGCCCGGCGGCCGGTTCGTCTTCGCCGGTGACTCGGCCTCGTCGGTCTACTGCTTCGACCGGGACGGCACCCGGCTGTGGAAGCTCGGCACCGGCGCCGGGTCCGCCCTGTCCATGCAGTACCACGACGAGCGGCTCTACCTGGTGACCACCGACGGCTCCCTGGTGTGCGTCGACGCGAGCGAGGCGGCCATCGCCGCGGCCCAGGAAGGCCATGTGCCGGTCGCGCGCGACGTCAAGCTCGCCGCCGCCCTGCCCACCTATGTCCCGGCCACCACCGTGACCGCGGTCACCACCGTGGCACAGGCACCCACCGGCTCGGTGGTCGTGGAGTGCGTCCAGCAGGGCGGCAGGATGCGGGTGCATGTGCTGACCGAGGGCTACGAACCGTCATGGAACGTGCAGTTCCCTCGCGCGATACGCGAGCCGGGGGCACGCTATGTGGTGGACGCCCTGCATGCCGCGGCCGGCGGTTTCTACCGGGTCCGCGGCGACATCCGCCGGCTGCTCTGACCGGGGTGGCACGGACGCGCGGGGCATTCGGTTCGACCTCGGTCAAGGGGTATTCCTCACATACCGGCCGGGCGTCCGCCGTGGTGAGATACGGAAGCCGCAACGAAGCGAGGAGGGCCTCATGGGGACGTACGCCGACGCCTACCGGCGCAGTCTGACCGACCGGGAGGGGTTCTGGCTGGAGGCCGCCGAGGCCGTCGACTGGTCGCGGCCGCCCACCAGGGCCCTGGACGACTCCCGGGCACCCCTCTACCGCTGGTTCCCGGACGGTGAGCTGAACACTGCGTACAACGCCCTCGACCGGCATGTCGCCTCCGGCCGGGGAGAGCAGGCGGCCCTCCTGTACGACTCCCCGGTCACCGGTACCAAGGCGTCCTACACGTACACCGAACTGCGCGACGCGGTCGCCCTGTTCGCGGGCGCGTTGACCTCGCTCGGCGTGACCAAGGGCGACCGGGTGATCGTCTACATGCCGATGGTGCCCGAGGCCGTCATCGGCATGCTCGCCTGCGCCCGGATCGGCGCCGTGCACTCCGTGGTGTTCGGCGGGTTCGCCCCCAAAGAACTCGCCGCCCGCATCGACGACGCCCGCCCCAAGGCGGTCATCGCGGCGTCCTGCGGCATCGAGCCCACCCGGATCGTCGACTACAAGAAGATCATCGACGAGGCCCTCGCGACCACCGCCCACCAGCCCGAGCACGTGGTGGTGCTCCAGCGCGAGGCCGCGCCCGCCCAACTGGGCCCGCGCGACCTCGACTGGCAGGAACTGGTCGCCGCCGCCAAACCGGCCGACCCCGTGCCGGTCGCCGCCACCGACCCGCTCTACATCCTCTACACCTCCGGCACCACCGGCCGCCCCAAGGGCGTGGTGCGCGACACCGGCGGCCACGCCGTCGCCCTCGCCTGGTCCATGGCCAACGTCTACGGCATCAACCCCGGCGACGTCTGGTGGGCGGCCTCCGACATCGGCTGGGTGGTCGGGCACTCGTACATCGTCTACGCCCCGCTGCTGATCGGCGCCACCACCGTGCTCTACGAGGGCAAGCCCATCGGCACGCCCGACGCGGGCGCCTTCTGGCGGGTGGTCTCCGAGTACGGCGTCAAGGCCCTGTTCACCGCGCCGACGGCGCTGCGCGTCATCCGCAAGACCGACCCTGACGCCGCCGAACTCGCCCGCTACGACACCTCGTCCCTCACCGACCTGTTCATGGCCGGTGAACGCCTCGACCCGGACACCTACCAGTGGGCGCACCAGAAGCTCGGTGTGCCGGTCACCGACCACTGGTGGCAGACGGAGACCGGCTGGGCCATCGCGGCCAATCTGCGCGGACTCGAACCCCGGCGTGCCAAGCCCGGCTCCTGCACCGTGCCGGTGCCCGGCTTCGACGTGCGGATCCTTGATCCGGCCACGGGCGAGCCGATGGAGGCCGGGCAGGAGGGCGACATCGCGATCGCCCTGCCCCTGCCGCCCGGCACCCTGCCCACCCTGTGGGAGGACGACCAGCGCTACATCGACGGCTATCTCTCCCAGCACGACGGCTACTACGTCACCGGTGACTCCGGCTACTTCGACCTGGACGGCTATCTCTTCGTCATGGGCCGCACCGACGACGTCATCAACGTCGCCGGGCACCGGCTGTCCACCGGCGCCATGGAAGCCGCCCTCGCCACCCACCCCGCCGTCGCCGAGTGCGCGGTGATCGGGGTGCACGACGAGGTCAAGGGCCAGCTCCCGCGCGGCCTTGTGGTGCTCAAGTCCGGCGTGAGCATCGACGACGACACCCTGCGCAAGGAACTCGTCGCGGCGGTGCGCACTCAGATCGGCCCCGTCGCGGCGTTCCACGACATCACCGTCGTCGACGCCCTGCCCAAGACCCGCTCCGGCAAGATCCTGCGCAAGGCCATGCGCGGTCTCGCCGACGGCCGGGACGTGGCGACGCCCTCCACCATCGAGGACCCGGCGGTCCTCGACAACCTCCGCGAGGTGCTGCGCCCCGACTAAGCAGGTCGGCCGAAGTTCGCTGCGGTTGGGCAGCGCCCCGAAGGGGCGCGGGGGCTGTATCGATCTGCGGCTCCGCCGCGTGGGCGCGACCAGCCACGATGGTGCCGCAGACGACAGACGGCATATCGCTGCACCTCCAGCGGAGTGCTGTTCCCCGTCGACCGCAGGCGGAGCCGGACACGCCCCCGGATGGACGATTCACCGGGGCTGCGATCATCAAAGCTTACTGTCCGGAATATGAAGAAATGCCGGAAACATCGAATTGCGTATCTGGCGTGCACCGCGGCCCTGTTCGCGGTGGGCGTCGGCGCGGCACCGCCGGTGACCGCCAACAACTCCCACGCCGTGCGTGTGGTCCACCCGGGGGAGTCGATCCAGGACGCGGTGGACGCCTCCGCGCCCGGTGACGTCGTCCTGGTCACCGCCGGTACCTACCACGAGAGCGTGACGGTGCGCACGCCCTGGCTGACCCTGCGCGGCGTCGGACGGGACACGGTGATCCAGCCGGCGCTCAAGATCGCGTCCTCCCCCAAGACCGGACAGGGCCGCGCGCCCACCGGCAGCTGCGGGGCGATGGGCAACGGGATCTGTGTCCTGGGCACCAAGGACAAAGCCCTCGGCGGTGTCTCCGTCGAGTCGCTCACCGTCACCGGCTTCGCCCGGTCCGGGGTGTACGCCACGGGCACGGACCGGCTGACCATGCGCCATGTGATCGCCGCGAACAACGGGGTGTGGGGCATCGCCCAGGAGGGCTCGACGCGCAGTGCCCTCAGGGAGAACACCGCCCGCGACAACGGGGATGCGGGCCTGTTCCTCGCCAACAGCGTGGACCAGGAGCAGGGCGCCCTGGACACCCGGGGGACGATCGTCGGCCGCAACCGGCTGACCGGCAACCGCATCGGGATCACCGTCCGACGGCTGCGCAACCTGACCGTCGAGCGCAACTTCGCGAGCGGCAACTGCGCCGGGGTGTTCGTCGTGGGCGACGAGAACAAGCCGAAGGCCGGCAGCCTGACCGTCGCCGAGAACACGGTCACCCGCAACAACAAGTCCTGCCCCAAGACCGCGCGCCTTGCCGCCCTCCAGGGCTCCGGCATCGTCCTGACCGGCGTCGACGACACCCTCGTCACACGCAACCTGGTCGCGGACAACCAGGGCAGCTCACCGCTCTCGGGCGGCATCGTCCTGTTCAAGAGCTTCGTCGGCGTCACCAGCGACCGGAACCGGATCATCGACAATCTGCTCGACGACAACTCCCCGGCCGACCTCGTCGACACCGCTACCGGCCAGGGCAACGTCTTCAGGGGCAACGTCTGCCGCACCTCCATCCCCGCCGGGCTCTGCTGACCCCGGCCCGGAGAAGAACCCGTACCCCCTCTCGCGGCCCCGGCCCCGCTGCCCGGGAACCCGGGGCCGCGCGACCCGCATCCGCAAACCCGCATCCCCCAGGGCCGAAACCCGCAGACCCGACCAGGAAGGAAAGCGGTACATGACGACCGCAACGACTGCCGCACCCCCGCCCCCCATGCGGCTGAGGGAGCTCGCGTTCGGGGCGGCCTGCGCCGCCGCCATCCGCGCCGCCGCCCGCCTCGGCGTCGCCGACGCGCTCGGCGAGACCCCCATGACGGTCGAGGACCTCGCCGCCGCCGTGAAGACCGAGACCCGGCCGCTGCGCCGGCTGCTGCGCGCCCTGTCCTGCTACGACGTCTTCGCCGAGCAGCCCGACGGCACCTTCGCGCACACCGGTATGTCCCGGCTGCTGCGCGAGGACGACCCGCACAGCCTGCGCGCCATCTGCATGTGGTGCACCGAGCCCTGGACCTGGGACGCCTGGCCGATGCTCGACGAGGCCGTGCGCACCGGCCGCAACGTCGTCGAGGACCTCTACGGCAAGGAGTTCTTCAGCTACCTCAATGAGGACGCCCCCGAGTCGGCCGACGTCTTCAACCGCGCCATGACGACGTCCAGCGAGCAGTCGGCCCGCGACGTCGCCGCCCTGCTCGATCTGTCGGGCTGCGCCTCCGTCGCCGACATCGCCGGCGGCCAGGGCCATGTGGTGGCCTGCCTGCTCGACAAGTACCCCGACCTGCGCGGCACCCTGCTCGACCTGCCCCGCGTCGTCGACAACGCCGTGTCCCGGCTGCGCCCCGGCGGCGACCTCGCGGACCGCGCGGACATCGTGCCCGGCGACGTCCGAGCTGCCGTACCGGTGAAGGCGGACGTCTACATCATCAAGAACATCCTGGAGTGGGACGACGAGAGCACCGCCCGTCTCCTGGCCAACGTCGTCGCGTCGGGCGGCCCCGGGACCCGGATCGTGGTCATCGAGAACCTCGTCGACGACACCCCGTCGATGCGGTTCAGCACCGCGATGGACCTGATGCTCCTGCTCAACGTCGGCGGAGCCAAGCACACCACCGCGAGCATGACCGCCCGGCTGACCGAGGCGGGCCTGGTCGTCGACGACGTCAGCCCCGTCAACGCCTATCTGCACGCCTTCGACTGCCACGTGCCGGGCTGACCGGCCACCGAACCACGCTCCGCCGAACCACGGGCCACCGCACCACGGGCCCCGAACCACCGGCCGCCGAACCACGGCCGCCGAAAGAACCGTCGGCGGAAACCGCCGGTCGCCGGGCCCACGCAGCGTCGTGGACCCGGCGACCGGTGCCGTCTCGGGCAGGACGGTTCAGCCGCCGCAGCGACGGGCTCAGCGGCCGGTCCGGCCGCCCGCCTCCCGCTCCCAGCGGTAGAAGCAGTGCGCCATGGCGTCCTTGGGCGAACGCCAGGTCTCCGGGTCGTACGCCGAGACGTACGCCGAGAGCTGCTCGCTGATCCCCCGGAACTCAGGGTGCCCGGTGAGCCGTGCGATGGCGGGCGCGGGATCCTGCTCGGACTCGATGAGATGCAGATACACGTCGCCGAACTGGAAGAGGCTGCGCCCCGACACCCCGATGAGGTGCGGGAGTTCGCCCCGGTCGGACTCCGCGAACACCTTCGCGATGTCCGGTGCCGAGTCCGGTTTCATCCGGGCGACGATCAGGGACTGATGCATCGTACGTACCTCCGTCCCGCTCAGCCGCGTACGCCCGCGGACCGCTCCCCGGCGGCCTGCTCGACGCGGTCCCGGATCAGCGCCATCTGGACCTTGGAGTTCCGGTTGATGTTGCCGGTCATCCACTCGTCGTCGACCGGGGCGTCCGGCTTCATGGCGAAGTCCTGCGTCCACACCATCCGGGTCCCGGCGGGCACCTCTTCGTACTCCCAGTGGATGTTCATGTACTCGAAGGGACCCGTCTCCACCCGGTGGGCCCGGACGGTGAGCGTGTCCAGGTCGGTCTCGCGCTCCGAGACCCAGCTCCACACCGTGCCGTTCTCGTCCGGGTGCATGGTCAGCCGGAACAGCGTCCGGTCGCCCTCCTGGGAGAGGATCTCGGCGGAGGCGTACTCGCTGAACAGATCGGGCCAGTTCGCCACATCGTTGGTCATGTCCCAGACCAGGCCGAGCGGAGCGCCGATGGTGATCTCGTTCTGTGTGTGTCCGGCCATGTCACGCCCCCGCCAGCAGCGCGCTGTTGACCAGGTCGAGGAACTGGGCGGGCGTCTTGCAGCGCTCCGCGTCCGGCGGCATCGGCGTGCCGTACCGGTTCTCCAGCTCGCCCACCACACCGAGCAGGCCGAGCGAGTCGATGCCCAGGGCGTCGAAGCCCGCGTCGGCCCGCGCGCGCAGGTCGTCCGGTGGCACGGTGACCCCGGCGGCCTTCTTCATCAGCTCGGACAGTTCTTCCACGGTGATGCGGTCGCTCATGTCACTCATGCGGATCCTTTCCTTGCGTGGTGACGCCCCGCTACGAGGCGTCGGAGGCGCAGTGCCGCAGCACCAGCGCCGAGTTGGAGCCCATCAGGCCCCGGCTGAGGACCAGTGCCGTGCGTACCTCGCGGGCGCGGGCGCGCTCGGTCACCAGGTCGAGGTCGTGACAGATGTCGAAGACGTTCGGGGTGGGCGGGACCAGGCCGTACTCCATCGAGAGCACCGCCGCCGCCGTGTCCAGCAGGGGAGCCGCGCAGTAGCCGCGGCCGATTCCGGTCTTCGGCGCGGTGACCGGTACCTGCCGGCCGTGCGCGCCGAGCGCGTCGACGATCGCCAGTGCCTCGGCCCGGTCGGCCTCCGGCACCCCGAGGGCGTCGGCGAAGACCACGTCGATCTCCTCCGGAGCGCACCCGGCCTCGTCCAGCGCGCCGAGGATCGCCTGGGTCAGCCCCGCACGGGACCGCTCCCAGCAGGACGGGCCGGTGAACGTCGCCGCGTGCCCGACGAGCAGGGCACGCACCCGCGCCCCGCGCTCCCGCGCCGCGGACTCCTCCTCCACGACGAGCATCGCGCCGCCCTCGGCCGGTACGAACCCGCAGGCCGCGTCGGTGAACGGGCGGTAGGCGCGGGACGGATCGGTCTGAAGGCTCAGTTCCGGATAGCCGAGCTGGCACACGCCCGAGTACGGTGCGAGCGGCGCCTCCGTGGAGCCGGCCACCATGACGTCCGTACCGCGCCGCACCGCCCGTGCCGCGTGCGCGAGCGCGTCCAGACCGCCCGCCTCGTCTGCGGCGAGAACCGAGCACGGCCCCTTGAAGCCGCGCCGGATGGAGACCTGGCCGGTGCTGGCGGCGTAGAACCAGGCGATGGACTGGTACGGCCCCACGAACCGGCTGCCCTTGCCCCACAGCTGCTGGAGCTCCCGCTGGCCGAACTCGCCGCCGCCGGAGCCCGCCGCGGTGACCACACCCACCGAGAACGGCGCCTGTTCGGTGTCGGCCCTGCCGAGCCGGGCGTCCTCCAGGGCACTGTCGGCCGCGGCCATCGCGAAGTGCGTGAACCGGTCCGTCTGGACCAGATACCGCTCCTCGACGGCCGCCGCCGGCTCGAAGCCCCGTACCTCTCCCGCCACCTTCATCGGGAGGTGCTCGCAGCCCTCGCGGGTGATGCGGTCCAGGACGCTGACGCCCTCCTGGGTGGATTTCCAGAAGGATTCCGTGCTGGTGCCGTTGGGCGCGACCACACCGATGCCGGTGACGGCCGCACGCCGTGGCCGGGGTTTGCTCATCATGACCTCCCGCCGGTCCGGGTCAGGACCACCGCCGACTGAAAACCGCCGAACCCGCTGCCCACCGACAGCACGCTGTCCAGCCGCCGCTCACGGGCGACACGCGGCACATAGTCGAGATCGCACTCGGGGTCCGGGGTCTGGTAGTTCGCGGTGGGCGGTACCACCTGGTGGGCCATGGCGAGCACGCACGCGACGACTTCGATCGCCCCGATCGCGCCGAGCGAGTGACCCACCATCGACTTGATGGAACTCATGGGTGTGTCGTACGCGTGCTGCCCCAGCGCCAGCTTCACGGCGGCCGTCTCGTGCCGGTCGTTCTGCTGGGTGCCCGAGCCGTGCGCGTTGACGTAGTCGATCGCCGTGCCGTCGATCCGGCAGTGGTCGAGGGCGTCCTCGATGGCCCGCGCCATCTCGATGCCCTCCCGGGTCAGACCGGTCATGTGGTAGGCGTTGCCGAATGTCGCGTAGCCGCCCAGCTCGCAGTACACATGGGCGCCGCGGGCCCGGGCGTGCTCCAGTTCCTCCAGCACCAGGACGGCGCCGCCCTCGCCCATGACGAACCCGTTGCGGTCGGCGTCGAAGGGCCGCGACGCGTGCTCGGGGTCGTCGTTGTTCGGCGAGGTCGCCTTGATCGCGTCGAAGCAGGCCATCGTGATCGGGGAGATCGGCGAGTCCGAGGCGCCCGCCACACAGATGTCCGCCCGGCCCTCCTGCACGGTGTGGAAGGCGTACCCCACCGCGTCGAGGCCCGAGGTGCAGCCCGTGGACACGGTCTGCACCGGGCCGCACGCGCCGAGCTGCTCGGCCATCGTCGACGCGAGCGTGCTCGGCGAGAACGCCCGGTGCAGATGCGGGCGTGCCTCACGGTGGTCTACGTCCCACCGTTGCCCGCCCTGGCTGACCAGCACATAGTCCTGCTCCAGCCGGGTGGTGCCGCCGACCGCGGTGCCCAGCGACACCCCGATCCGCCACGGGTTCTCCCGGTCCAGTTCCAGTCCGGAGTCCCGCACCGCCTCCTCGCCCGCCACCAGCGCGAACTGGATGTAGCGGTCGCAGCGGGCGATCTCGTCCGCGTCCAGACCGTGGGCAGCCGGATCGAAGTCGCACTCGGCGGCGATCCGCGACCTGAGGCTCGACGGGTCGAAGAACGTGATGCCCCGGGTCGCGGTGCGGCCGCTGGACAGCAGGTCCCAGAACGCCGGTATGCCGATGCCGCCCGGCGCGACGACACCTATGCCGGTGACCGCCACCCGCCTGGTCATGCGTCCGCCCTGGGACGGGCGGCACCCACCGGCGCCGCGCCGGGCTCGGACTCCTCGGTGTCGACATGGCCGAGCGGCGGCGTCGGCGCCAGCGGGCCGAGGTGGAAGACGATCCGGGCCTCCACGGCGCCGACATTGCGGAACCGGTGCCGCATGTGCATGGGGATCATGAGCCCCTGCTCCGGCCGCAGCGGGTGGGGCTCGCCGTCCAGGTCGACCTCCAGCTCCCCGCACACGACGTAGACGAACTCCTCCGAGTACGGGTGGTAGTGCTCGGCGATCCGGTCGCCCGGCTGCACGATGGCCACGCCCATGAAACCGCTGGTGGCTCCGACGGTGGTGGGGGTGAGCATGGCGCGCAGGTCGCCGCCGCGCCGGGTGTTGGGCTCGACCTCGCTGAGCTCAACGATTCTGGTACGGGGTGTGATCACGTCGCTGCTCCGATCTGGTGCTGTGGTGGCTGGGGGCCGTGGCCGCGCGCCGGCGGCGGCGCGCCGAAGGGCGCGTGCCGGCGGCTCAGGCGTCGGGCGAACGGCGGTCGGTGACGAGTTCCATCCGGGCGAGCATCAGGAAGCGCGGCAGGTCGCCGTCCTCCAGCGCGGCGGCGTCGGCCGCGTCCAGCAGTTCCGCGAGCCCGGTGGCCTTCCCGGGCTCCGCGAGACCGAGGGGCAGTGCGAGATCGCCGGCGTCGAGTCCGCCGCGCACCTCGATCAGCCGCACCACGACGTCGTCCCGCTGGAAGATCGTGCTGCGCAGCACCGGGCTGCGCGGGTCGTCGGCCGCCGCCTCGTCCTGCTGGGCGAGCAGCTCGGCCAGCCGCATCCCGCAGCCGGGCCGCGCCGGGTAGTACAGCGCGTGCCGCTCGGCCGCCGGGTCGTCCTGCACGGCCGTCACATGGTGGACGGCGGGCAGCGCGGCCCGGGTGAAGAACATCCGCGCCGACTCGGGGTCGTCGAGATCGCGGTCCTGCTCCAGATACGGGTTGATGGCCTGCTCGACGGCACGCACTTCGGGCTGCCGGGCCACGTGCCGCAGCGCCGCGAGCAGGTCGCCGCGCACCTCGATGGCCCGGACGACCCGGTTGCCGTGCATGAACAGGGAGGTCCGGATCAGCCGGGTGGTGCTGTCGACCTGCGGCTCGGGTGAGGCGTAGTCGGCGAGGATCTTCGCGACGGCCTCCTCGCTGCCCGGCTTCACCGTGAAGGTGATCGCATGACGGATGATGCCGTCACCGATCCGGGGGGTCGGCTGAAGGTCACGCCTGCCCGCCTCGGTGCCGGAGACCGGGCTGCCGGTCTCACGGACCACGTGGAAACGCAGCGAGCGGGTGTCACGGACGCAGCTGTGCAGCGGCTCCACCATCCGCACGTGCTCCTCGCTGTTGACCCAGGTCAGGAACGGCGGGGCGCTCTCCCACTCGCTGGTGATGAGCCATTGGGAGGGGTTCTCGATGGACTGGCACAGCTGGTCGCTGATGTGACCGGGAACGGACGCGACCTCGTTGCAGAGCTGCTCGTACGCCTCCAGGAACTGCTGTTGGGCGCCGTCGTAGACGTCCACGAGCAGGACGACCCGCAGCCGGGAGCCGTCGAACACGGACTGGGAGACACGCTGCGACATCTGACGGGTCGGCGGCGGTGAGGCAGGCGCGGACGTGGTGGTCATCCTGGGGACATCTCCTTCGCGGGGCCGGGGTACGGCGCTTGTCGGTGCCCCTCGGCGGCTCAGTCGTGCCGAGGGCGTGACTCGATCCTGAGCCGGTCTTTACCGGTGCGCGATTGGGATGGACTGCCCGGGTGATCACCCGTAGGGGCGGATCACACCAGATGGGCGAAGACCACCAGGTTGTCCTTGTAGTCGTGCACCGTACGGTCGTAGTCACCCGCGCAGGTGATCAGCCGGACTTGCGCCCGGCCCGTGTCGCCGTACACCCGCTCGCTGGGGAACCGGTCCTTCGGATAGGTCTCCGCGCTGTCCACCACGAACGACGCAGCGCTGCCGTCGGCCCGCACCACCTGGAAGGTGTCGCCCTTCCGCAGCTCCCTGAGGTAGACGAAGACGGCCACCGAGGTCTTGGTGTCGACGTGCCCCGCGATGATCGCGGTGCCCCGCTCGCCGGGTGACGGGCCGTTCGCGTACCAGCCGACGAGGTTGGTGTTCGCGGCGGGCGGCGGCTGGAGCCGGCCGTCCGGCGCGAGGGCGAGGTCGGTGAAGGGGGCGTCGACCCCGATCTTCGGGATCACCAGCCGCTCGGGCCGCGAGCGGGACAGATGCTTGCCGTCCGACGCGGTGTCGGACGTCGGCGGCGCGGACTGCGCCGGTGCGGCGGGGCTGGGCGCCATGAGGGCGTACGGGATGTCGGGGGCGCTCGTCGGCGGGCGTACGGCTGCCGCGGCGGCGGGCGTCGCCGGATCGTTGCCGCTGTGCAGCAGCATCGCCAGGATCAGCAACGCCATGGCGCTCAGCACGATGAGGCCGCGGGACAGCTGCCCGGCCGGGGCTGGCCCGCCACCGGCGGGGGAGGGGGGAGGAACGGGCATCGGGGACCACTCTCGTCGGGGCACTACGAGTACTGCGGCACTACGAGTACTGCGGCACTACGAGTACTGCGGCACTACGAGTACTGCGGCACTACGAGTACTGCGGCACTGCGGGTACGGCGGGTACGGCGATACGGCGGGGGTACGCGACCGGCGCGGGGCCGGGCGGGCCGGGCGGCCGCCACTCGATGCACCGGTGGCGGCCCCGGCTCTATCGCGTCCGGCACGGCTCAGGCCACGCCGGTCGCCGACTTCTTGCGGCGCACCGTGAAGAGACCGGCTCCGGCGAGCGCGAGCACCGCGAGACCGCCCGCGGTGACGGACGGCGCCGCCGCCAGTGCGCCCCCGCCGGTGTGCATCCCGCCGTGAGGCTTCTCGTGGTCGCCGCTCCAGGACGAGCTCCCGCTCCCGCTCCCGCTGTCCTTGGACCAGTCGGAGGAGTCCTTGCCGCCGCTGGAGGAGCCGCTGTCGGTGGAGGCGGAGCTGGAGCCGGTCGAACTCGACGAGCTCGAACCCCAGTCCTTGTCCTTGTCCTTGTCCTTGCCGTGGCCGCTGTCGGCCGGGCGCAGGGCCAGGGCTCCGCCACCCGTGTGCATTCCGCCGTGCGGTCCGTCGTGGCTGCCGCCCCAGGAGCTGTCCGTGCTGTACGACGAGTCGTCTTGGCTCCAGTCACCACCCGCCGCGTAGGCGGCGGGCGCGCCGATGGCGAGGACGGCCGTGGCCGCCGCCGTGGCGAGCATCGTGCGAGTCGAACGCATTCGAGGATCCTTTCGTCGCGGTCCGGGCAGCTGGCGCTTCGTCAGCTCGGTTCACCCGGCCCTGACGTGATCCACCGTCAGCCAATCCGCCACCGGCCACCACTCGGGAGGCTCGGGCGGGTGAACGGGGCAGGCGCGGGGGTGAACGGACGGGGTGGGGCGGCGGTGCACCGGTGCGGTGGCCGGGGCCGGAAAACAGCGTCGGCCGGCAGCGGGGGCTGCCGGCCGACGGTGGTGCGGTGGTTGTGTGAGGGTGGGTCAGGGGAGGGACAGTACCGAGGTCAGGACCTCGCGCAGGGTTGTCTCCGGTGACGGGACCGGGTCCGGGGCGCGCCACGCGACGAAGCCGTCGGGGCGTACCAGGACGGCGCCGCCGTGGTCGATGCCGTGCAGCTCCAGCCAGTCCGCGCCGTCCTCCGGCGCCAGATCGGCGTCCGGCCCGGCACCCACGCGGTACGCGACCAGCGGCACGGACAGCTCCTCGGCGAGGCGGCCCGCGCTCTTGTGCCAGTCGCCGGGCTGGTCGGCGTCGCAGAGCAGCACCATGTGGCGCTCGTACAGGTCGAGCGTGGAGATCTGCAGCCCGTTGTGCCGCAGCCAGACATGCGGCGCCCGGCTGCCCGGCTCGCCGTTCAGCGTCAGCTTGTCGGGTACGACGGGCGAGGCCGGGTCGGTGCCTACGACGGCTCCGGCCGGGTAGCGGTAGCCGAGCGCCACATTGAGGATGCCGCGCTGCGCACCCCCGGCGGGAGGACCGGGCGGCGCGGCGAAACCGGGGTGGCTGTGCTCGGCCGACCGGGCGGCGGCGCGGGCGCTGGTGGCCTCCGCGACCGGGCGCCGCTCGGCGTCGTAGCTCTCCAGGAGCCCGTCACCGGCCCAGCCGCCGAGCACCGCCGTCAGCTTCCACGCCAGGTTGTGCGCGTCCTGGATGCCGGTGTTGGAGCCGAACGCCCCGGTGGGGGACATCTCGTGGGCCGAGTCGCCGGCCAGGAAGACCCGCCCCGACCGGTAGGCGCGGGCCACGCGCTGCGCGGCGTGCCAGGGGGCCCGGCCGGTGATCTCCACATCGAGGTCCGGGTCGCCGACCGCGCGCCGGATGTGCTCGGTGCAGCGCTCGTCGGTGAACTCCTCCAGTGTCTCGCCCTGTTCGGGGTGCCAGGGGGCGTGGAAGACCCAGTTCTCCCGGTTGTCCACCGGCAGCAGCGCGCCGTCGGCGCCCGGCGTCGTCAGATAGCAGACGATGAAGCGCCGGTCGCCGACCACCTCGGCCAGCCGGTGCGAGCGGAACGTCATACTGACGTTGTGGAACAGGTCCCCCGGGCCGCTGTGCCCGATGCCGAGCTGCACCCGAACCGGGCTGCGCGGGCCGTCGGCGGCGACCAGGTAGTCCGCGCGGATGGTGGTGTGCTCGCCGGTCTCCCGGCTCTTGACCACCGCGGTGATGCCGTCCGCGTCGCTTTCGAACGACATCAGTTCGGTGTTGAACCGCAGATCGCCGCCGAGCGCGACCGCCTGGTCCACCAGCACCGGCTCCAGGTCGTTCTGGCTGCACAGGCACCAGGTGGCCGGGCTGAACCGGGCAAGACCGCCGCCCGGGTCGATGTCCCGGAACAGCCACTCGCCCGCGTCACCCACCAGCGTGGGGGTCTGCAGGATGCCGTGGTTGTCCGCCAGGGTGGCGGCGGCCGCGCGGATCCCCGCCTCCGCGCCGGCGACCCGGAGCACTTCCATCGTACGGACGTTGTTGCCGCGGCCCCGGGGGTGGATGGAGGTGGCGGCGTGCCGCTCCACCAGGGTGTGCTGCACCCCCAGCCGCCCCAGGAACAACGAGGTCGACAGCCCCACCAGGGAGCCGCCGACGATCAGG
The DNA here is from genome assembly GCF_054729195.1 of Streptomyces sp. YIM S03343. Classification (NCBI taxonomy): domain Bacteria; kingdom Bacillati; phylum Actinomycetota; class Actinomycetes; order Kitasatosporales; family Streptomycetaceae; genus Streptomyces; species Streptomyces sp. YIM S03343. The sequence goes on along the minus strand of NZ_JBPUKX010000001.1, from coordinate 703,094 downwards.
ACCGGAACTCTGTGGATCGTGTCGCCGGTACGCCCGGCCTTTTCTTTCATCTTTCGCCTCCAGCACAGCACGCTGAGCACGCTGAGTACGTCGATTCCGGCCGGATACGGCCGCGACCCTCATCCATGCCCCGCCACGCCGGAGGCGGCCCGGGCATTCACCCGCTTGCCTGGGGCGCCTCCCGCTCGTCCGGTGCGGTGACGGTGTACAGCACCGAGCGCTGCTGCTTGTGCCGCTGGACACGGCCCTTCGCCACGAGCGCCTCCAGGGTGTTGCGCACCACCTGCGGTGTCGGCGCCCGGTCGGGGTGCTTGACCAGCAGCTCGTCACGGAGCTCCTTCGCGAGCCGGGGCTCGCCGTGCGCGCGGAGCAGCTCGGTGAAGAGGTCGCCGAGGCGGGGGAGTAGCTGGCGCGGCTCGGGCTCGGGGTTGGGCTCGGGGTTGGGCTTGGCGGTCCTGGGGGTCCTGGGGATTCGGGTGGTGGTCCTCTGACGGGGGGTCTTCGCCGGCATCTTCCCGGGGGCCGTCCTGGGGCGCTTCGCCGTCGGTGGCCCGGGTGCGGGAGCCGCCTCGGGAGCGTGTTCGGGCTCAGCGTGTTCAGGGTCGGTGGGCTCAGGCTCGGCGGGCTTGGACCCAGCGGACTCGGGCTCAACGGGTCCAGGCTCGGGTGACGGCTCGTCCCGCGTCTGCTGCGGTACGGTCTCCGGTGTCGCCGCCGCCGCGGGTGCCTCTGCCGGTGTCTGCTCGGGCACGGACGGGGCGGTGTCGTTCGGCGCGTCGAAGCGGCTGGTGACGGCCAGGATGTCGATCAGAAGTGTCTCCTCCTGCTTCAACGTCGCTATTCTGTCGACCAGTTCCTGCTGAAGTCGGCGGTTTTCCTTCAAATCGGATACGGCCTGTTCCACGTATCGCGATCGAAGTGTGCTGTCGGCTGCTTTGTCGGGCACGGTCGTTCACTTCCTTGACGGGTGGGCGAGGGGCGAGTGAAAGACGATGTTTCCATCGGGGACGACGTTGCGCATGCTACCGATTCCGGCCATGAGTCAGGCGCCGTTCCACGCGAAGACCTCGCCGACGTGCGCAGCAGCAATGCGCCGACGCCCGCCCTGATCATCGCATCCCACCCGAAGTGGTCTCCTCGCCACGGTCCGCAACTGCCTTGGCAGGCACCGGAGATGGCCGGGATGTCCCTTTCCGTAACCCCCTTCACACCAGTCCCGGGGAACGTGCGAAGATGCGGCTTCCCGGTATCTAGTACCGGCGTAGAGGGGAACGTCATTGAAATCAAGAAAACTGAGCCATAAGCGGCGACGCACGGCCATAGTCACCGCGGCGGCGGCCTCGGTCGTCGCCGGTGTGGCGCTCGTACCCAACTGGAGCGCGGGCGCGGCGAGTGTCGCCGACGACCCCACGGTGGACTCCGCGACCAAGGCCACCTTCCAGCATCTGGCGGACGCGGTCTTCACGGACCGTACGAACGCTCTGGTGGACAACGGGACGGCCGCCCGGAAGAAGTCGCTGGCGTCCCGTTTCGACGGCGACGTCCGGCTGTCGTCCACGACCACCCGCACGGAGGACTCCACGCTGTCGCAGCTGCGCAGCCGCAAGTCCCGCCTCGCATCGCTCGGCGAGGAGTACAGCAAGGCCAGCACGGCCGTGACGCTGGACCGTACGAGCGTCAAGGGCCGCCACGCCACGGTCGCCGTCACCGAGACCACGACGCTGACCTACGCGGACGCCAAGGGCAGTGAGCCGAAGACCACCGGTTTCCAGGCCCACCACACCCTGAAGTTCAAGGCCGACCGCGACGGTAACTGGCAGCTCACCGGCATCCGTGACACGGACGACGGCGTCGCCGTCAACCAGGTCACCACGCCGCTGGTCGCCAGCCCGTCCACCGCGGACGACAACCCGCCCGCGGCGACTCGTGCGGCCACCACGTACCCCGCCCCGGCCAACGCGAAGAACTTCTCCGCCAGCGGCTACGACTACAACGCCATGGCGGCGTACGCGAAGAAGTACTGGAACAACTACAACACCGACTACCCGAACTTCAACGGGCAGGGTGCCGGCGGCGACTGCACCAACTTCGTCAGCCAGACCCTGAAGGCCGGTGGCTGGAAGCACGTACCGGGCTACACGTACGACTTCCACAAGTGGTTCGGCAACTCCCAGATCCAGTCCGACTCCTTCGTCGGGGTCAACGAGTTCTCGTGGTTCGCCCTGTCCTCCAAGCGGGTCACCAGCCTGGCGAACGTCTACCAGGCGGACGTCGGCGACGTGGTCCAGTTGGACTTCAACAAGGACGGGTCCAAGGACCACACGATGATCGTCACCTACCGCAGCCCGCAGGGTGTGCCGTATCTGACGTACCACTCGACCAACACCTACAACAGGTCGCTGGCGAGCATCATCGCGTCGTACCCGAACGCGGCGTACTACGCCTACCGCACCTGAGCGGTTGCTTTTCCGGGCGGGCGGGACGGCGCATGCCGTCCCGCCCGCTCCCGCGTTTCAGCGACGAGGTGATTCCGTGAGTGGGATTCCGAGACGCGCTGAGTCAGCGAGTCAGCGAGTCAGCGCGGAGGCCAACTCCTCGGCGGCGCGGGCGGTCTCGGGGTCGTGGTCGGCCGGCAGGCCGGAGAGGGCGCCGCGTCCGGCGCGTACCGCCCGGCGGGCGGCGCATTCCCAGCGGACGTACTCGCGGTGGTGGCGCAGCAGTTTGGGGTACGCGGCGGCCGTGGTCTGCCACTGGCGGGCCCCGGCGATGTTCGCCAGCAGCCGCAGGATCTGGGCGCGGCACGTCACCTGAGGCTGCCGGGCGAGCTGCCACAGGAACGGCACGGTGGGGGCGGTCGCCTGGCCCACCACGAACCCGAACTCACAGATACGGTCGGCCAGCCGGTCCTGAGCCTGGCGCGCGGCGCCCAGGTCGCCGGAGGCGATCGCGGCCAGCAGGAAGGGGATGGCTGCGGCCGAGCCGGTGGAGTCGCTCAATTCGTGCCAGGGGACGTGAGTGACGTCGAGCGGGCTCTCGCCGTTCTCCTCGTCGGCCCTGACGGCCGAGGCTGACACGGACACGAAGTCTCCCTGAAGTGACGTCAGAACAAAGCGCTCGTTCATGGGTTGACGACGCGGCTAGTATCACGCAGAAGATGAGTTCGTGCAATTGCATGGGAAATTGCGCGAACAGAGCGGTGGTGCCGCCGGACGTGAGGGGAGTGCCGTGACGCCGATACCCAACGGAGTGCGCGCGAGCGCGCTGGACGTGAGCTGGACCAAGAGCACGCGCAGCAATGCCGAGGGCAACTGTGTGGAGGTCGCCGCGCTGGGGGAGGGAGGCATAGCCCTGCGCAACTCCCGTGACCCGGACGGCCCGGCGCTGGTCTACACACCGGCCGAGGTGGCCGCGTTCCTCGCCGGGGTGAAGGGCGGCGAGTTCGACCATCTGGTGTGAGGGACGATCCGACGGCCGGGTCGCCCAGCGGGCCCGGCCGCGCGCTCCGTTGCCCCCCTATGGCGTCCGTCGTCCTCCGTCCCGCCCCGTGTGCGCCGTATGTCACTCCGGCCGCCGTATGTCACTCCGGCCCAGGCGAGGTGTGCCACACGGGGCCCTGATGCGATAATGCGCAGTGTTGTCCGCCGGTCCCTGGGGAGCCAGCATGTCCACCGAGTCCGCTCGTGTCTCCCACCTCGAACCGTATCTGCACCGCTCCGAACCCGCGCCGACTTTGCTGAAGATGCTCATCGGCGTGCAACTGGCGGGCATCCGCGAGGACAGGGGACTCTCCCAGGACCAGGCGGCCCGCAAGGTGGGCTTCAGCGCGGCCAAGTTGTCGCGGATCGAGGCGGGCAAGAGCCGCCGCCCGCCCCAGGAGAGCGACGTCCGCGCACTGCTCGACCTGTACGGCTGCGACGGCCACGAGGCGTCCATGCTCATGCAGTTGCTGGAGCGGGCGGGTGAGCCCGGCTGGTGGCAGCGCTACGACAAACGGCTGATGCCCGAATGGTTCGACCGGCTGGTCGGACTCCAGGAGGCGGCCGTCACCATCCGTACCTTCGAGATCCAGTACGTCCCCGGGCTGCTCCAGACCGCGGACTACGCCCGTGCGGTCGTCGAACGGGGCCTGCCCACCGTGCCCTCCCGTGAGGTGCAGCGCCGGGTCGAACTGCGCATGCGGCGCTGTGATCTGATGGACCGGCCCGACGCGCCGCAACTCTGGGCGATCATGGACGAGTCGGTCCTGCTGCGCGTCCTGGGCAGCCGCGAGGTGATGCGCGAACAGCTCGAACATCTCGCGGAGATGGCCCACCGTCCCCATGTGACGCTGCAGATCGTGCCATTGGACGTGACACGGGCCTCGGCACCGGCCATACCGGTGACCTATCTGCGTTTCGGCGGCGCCGAACTCCCCGACATCGTCTATCTGGAACACATCCGCAGCGCCACGTTCCTTGAGGACCGCGACGAGACCGAGGAGTACCGGCTGACGCTCGACCGGCTGGGCGACGAGGCGCTCAGCCCGCGCGAGTCCCTGGCCCGGCTGCGCGAGACCGTCGAACGGCACTACCCGGCACCCTGACACCGGGCGACGGCCTCGGCAGGATGCACCGAGGCTGCGTCGCGCCCGGCCCTACGGCTTGCGGGCCACGCCGCCGAACTCGATCCACTCCTGGGTGAGCTGACGGGGCACCACCTCGCTGTCCGGCCGCCAGGTGGACACCTCCACCAGGCCCGGCTCCATGATCTCCAGCCCCTCGAACCACTCCGCGACGTCCTTCTCCCGGCGCACCCGCCCCCAGTGGCCCTGGGTCGCCTGGTCCATGAAGTCCGTGACGAACTTGCGTACTTCGGGGTCCTCGCTGACCAGCTGGCACATCACCAGACAGCTGCCCGGCGCCAGCCGCTCGGTCACCCGGCGCACCACGGCGAGCGGCCCGTCGGTCTCGCTGTCCGGGATGCAGTGGAACACCGAGTTGAACAACACACCCACCGGCTCCGAGAAGTCGATGAGCCGCCGGGTGTCCGGGTGCGCCCATATCGGGTCGGTGTCCCTCATGTCGGCCTGGATGACGGCGGTGCGGTCGTTCTGGTCGAGCAGCGCCCGGCCGTGCACCAGCACCATGGGGTCGTTGTCGACGTACACCACACGCGACGACGGGTCGATCTGCTGGGCGACCTGGTGGACGTTGTCCTGGGTGGGCAGTCCGGACCCGTGGTCGAGGAACTGCCGGATGCCGTAGTCCCTGGCGAGCACGCCCACCACCCGCTGGAGGAACCGGCGGTTGTTGAGTGCCAGCCTTCGGGTGCTGGGCACGACCTTGTCCAGTTCCTCGCAGGCTGCCCGGTCCGCCGCGTAGTTGTCCTTGCCGCCCAGGTAGTGGTCGTACATGCGAGCGGCTGTGGGAACCGTGGCATCGATCGACGTCGTCAGGCCCCTGTCCGGCTGCATCATGGTCCCCCAACTGCAGGTAGTGGTAAGCCGAGTTGCCCGGCCGGTCACCCATCCTAGGGATCCCGCCGACGGCGAGGCCACCCTTCGTGACACTGCAGCCACATTCCGAGGTGAAGCGCTCTTCACCGAGGTTCACCCGGGAGGGTTGTTTGGGTGCGACAAGTGTGCGTCTGGGCATGAGCGGGCCATGGGCGGAGAGACATCGGGTATGAACACTCCGAATCCGGTGAATCCGGCACATCCAAGCCGTCCGGCGCACTCGCCCCCCGGCAGCGGTCCCCCCTCCCCGGCGGACGCCGCGGCCGCCTCCGACGTGGTGTTCACGGCGGACTTCACCTCCACCCGGCAATGGGTCGCGGGCCGTTCCTGGGCGTATCCCGACGGCGGCCCCGTGAACCCGGGCGACAACAAGCTCGACTACCTGGTGCCGGACGCCTCCTACAGCCGCACCGGTGTGTTCCGGGCCGTGCGCCGCCCCGACGGACTGTGGAACACGGGGCTGCTCACCACCGAGGGCAGCCAGGACGGCTTTCAGGTCCGAGCCGGGGACGTGCTGGAGGCCAGCGTGCGGCTGCCCAGGGAGATCGGGGCGTGGCCGGCGATCTGGACCTGGCGGGACGGCGACCAGGAGATCGACGTCTTCGAGTACCACCCGGACAACCCGGACCTGCTGGAACTCACCAACCATGTGCGCGTCACCAACCTCTACTACCGCAACAGCCGCATCAGCCCCGGAGCATGGGTGGATCTGCGGGTCGAGTTCGGTTCCCGCTCGGTCGTCTGGTGGGTGAACGGCGCCCAGGTCTTCTCCGACCGGCGCGGTGTGGGCAGCACCTGGCACGCGTACCTCATCGTCAACCTCTCGGTGTGCGCGGGGCGTTACCACCCGCCGCCCGCCCCCGGGACCACGGAGACGTCCTACGAGGTGCGCGGACTGCTGGTGCGCCGCTCCTCGGCGCTCCGGCGGGCGGCGGACGGCGCGGTGCAGGGTGCGGCGGATGTCCCGGCCCAGGCCGTCGCACCCGCAGAGGAGAGCGATGAGCAGGACGCCTGACGACGGCCGCCGTACGCGAGGTGCCACACGTTCCGGACGTACGGGCGGACTCATCGCAGTCGACGCTGCGGACCGGCGAGGATCAGCCGCTCGACGGCCTCGTACCGGTCGCGCGCCTCCTGCTGGGCGCGGCGCCCCCGCAGCACCGTGCCCAGCCATCCGAAGGCGAAACCGAGCGGAACGGACACCAGTCCGGTGGTGGTGAACGGGAACCAGTTGAAGTCGGCGTCGGGGAACGCCGAAGCCGGTGAACCGGAGACCAGATTGGTGCCCGGCATCAGCACGAGCACCGACACCGAACCGCCGATCAGGGTGCACAGCAGCCCGGTGCGGGTGAAGCGCCGCCAGAACAGGCTGTAGACCAGTGCCGGTGCGATCGCGGAGGCGGCCAGACAGAACGACAGCGTCGCCAGCGGCTGCAGACTGCGGTGCTGGATCAGCGCCGCGAGCGCGATGACCGGCGCCCCGACCACCACCGCCGACACCCGGGCAACGGTCGACTCCTGCAACGGGGGCATACCCGAGCGGCGGGAGGCGATGACGTCGTGCGCGAGGGAGTTGGCGCAGGCGAGCGTCATGCTGGCGACCGACGCGAGCAGGGTGAGGAAGATCGCGGTGGTGACCCCGGTGAACAGCAGGGTCTCGGGGCGGGACACATGGTCGCCGAACACCGCGCGTGAGGCCACCAGATAGGCCGTGTTGCCGTGCGGTTCCGCGGCCGCGACACCGGCCCGGCCGAGCAGTGCCGTGGCGCCGACCCCGATCACCGTGATGATGAGCACGAACAGGGCCACGGAGGACACCGCCCAGGACATCGACCGGCGCACCTGGCGTGCGCTGTCCGCCGTGTACATGCGCATCGTGACATGGGGCAGACAGGCACCGCCGAGCACAATGGCGATCTGCGTGCTCACCATGTCCAGCCGCGGATGCTCCTCACCGGCGAACTGCAGCCCGCTGCGCAGGAACTGGTCACCCGCCCCGCTGCGCTGCGCGGCGGCGCCGAACAACTGCCCAGGGCTCCAGTCGAAGGTGCGCAGCATCAGCGCGGCGACGATCACCCCGGAACCCAGCAGCGCCACGATCTTCAGGATGTGCAGCACCGCGGTGCCCCGCATCCCGCCGATGGCGGCGTAGGTGATCATCAGCGTGCCCACGCCGACGATGCAGCCGGTCTTCAGCGGGGTGCCGGTGAACCCGAGGATGAACGCCAGCAGTTGCCCGGTGCTGGCGAGCTGGACGAGCATCATCGGCACCAGCGCCGCAAAGGTGACGAGACAGGCCGCGATCCGCACCGAACGCCCGGGAGTCCGCCGGGCCAGCGCGTCGCCCATCGTGAACCGCCCGGTGTTCCGCAGCGGTTCGGCCAGCAGGAACATCAGCACGAGCAGGGAGAGGAGGGTGCTGACGGCGAGCACGACACCGTCGTAGCCGCACAGTGCGATCACTCCGCCGATGGTCAGCACGGTCGCCGCGGAGATGTAGTCCCCGGCGATCGCGAGACCGTTGCGGAAGGGGGAGAGGGAACGGTAGCCGGTGTAGTACTCGTCCAGGTCGTCGTGGTCCGGGCCGGTGAGCACGCACAGGAGCAGCGTCACACTGACGGCGGCGCAGAAGGCGACCAGCGACCAGGTCTGCGCGCTCTTGCCGAAGTCGGTCACCGGCCCTGCTCCTGCCCCGGCTCGGCCGCCCACGGAGCGTGCCGGGTGACCCGGAAGGCCAGGGGATCGACATAGCGCCGCGCGGTGCGCTCGTACAGCAGCACGGCGAGCCAGGTGACGGGGACGTGGGAGAGGGCCAGCACGAGCCCGGTCGGCAGCCCGCCGACCAGGGGGCGCGCCATGAAGGCGGGGTACTGCGTGGAGAGGACCAGGAAGGCGGCGAAGTAGCCCAGGGCCAGGAAGGTGGTGGTGCGCCGCTGGATCCGGTACGTGCGCCGCAGGCGCCGCAGATCGCCGTGGTGCCCGGGACGGGGGCGGGAGCCGTCCTGCCCGGGTGCCGGGTCGTCGTCGGCTAACCGCCCGGTGGCATAGGAATCGGCTGTGGAGTGGGGATGGTCGGGGTGCGGCCAGGCATGGGTGTCTCCGTGCGGCATTTCCGGAACTCCTGGAGCGGCATGGGCCCGGCGGACGCCGGGCCGGGGGGCGTGGGGGAGGGGGCGGCGGCTCGGGTCCTCGCACGCTATTCGTCCACGCGTACGACGAGGAGGGTTTTTCCAGAAATAACAGGTAGACGCCGAGTGCGGCGGAAGTCCGATTGTTTCCGCAGTGTCCGATGAGGTGACAGGGGTTGACGGGGCGGGGAGTCCTACCGGATCCGTATACCCGTTGGGGGTACTGTGAGCGCCCCTGGCTGACGTATGCGATGGGCGGGCCCATGACGACGACTCGGACAGCCGGCGACGGCCGCGGGGTCGTCCGCCGTGCGCGGGGTGTACTCCTCGCTCTGTGCGCCGTGCCGGCCGCGCCCGATCTGTCCGTCGCGCGACTGTGCATATGGGCGGCGCCGGACGGTGCGTGAACCGCCGTCTCTCAGCGACCACTTCCGCAGTCACGTCGGTCACGGCAGTGACGTCACAGAGGACGACACCACATGAACAGCATCGACCGCCGCACTCTCCTACGCGCCGGGCTCGGCACCGCAGGCGCCGGGGCGCTCACCGCCTGCACCAGCGGGACCGGCGCCAGGAGCGGCAGCGCCGAAGGCCTGGTCGGCCCGTCCGGCTCGGCGGTGACCGCCGCCGAGGCGGCACGCAAGGGCACCGGACGCGAGCACAGACTTACCCTCACCGCGGCGCCCGCCGTGATCGACCTGGGCGGCGGGGTCACCCCGAAGACCTGGGCCTTCACCGGTCGCACCCTGGGCAAGGAGGTCCGGCTCCCGGCTGGTGACACCCTGGTCGCGGAGCTGTCGAACCAGCTCCCGGCGAAGACGACGACGTCCATCCACTGGCACGGCATCGCCCTGCGCAACGACATGGACGGCGTACCCGGGGCGACACAGACCGCCGTGGGCACCGGATCCGCCTTCACCTACCGGTTCATCACCGACAAGCCCGGCACCTACTTCTTCCACCCGCACGTGGGCGTCCAGAGCGACCGCGCCCTGTACGCCCCGCTGATCGTCGAGGACCCCAAGGAGCCCCTTGCCTACGACGACGAATGGGTCGTCGTCCTCGACGACTGGCTCGACGGCGTCACCGGCACCCCCGACGACGCCTACGCCGAACTCCGCAAGGGTACGGGCGGGTCGGGGAACATGAGCGGCATGCAGGGCATGGACGGCATGGAGAGCACGAGCACCGGTGACGGCTCGGCCTCGAAGCGCTTCATGCTGACGGGCGGCTCCAGCCGGCTGCTCGGCGGCGACGCCGGTGACGTGCGCTATCCGCACCACCTGATCAACGGCCGGATCGCAGCCGACCCTGCCGTCCGCACCGGGAAGCCCGGCATGAAACTGCGCGTCAGGATCATCAACGCGGGCGCGGACACCGCCTACCGGGTCGCCTTGGGCGGCCATCGGATGACGATCACCCACACCGACGGCTTCCCGGTCCGCCATCGTGAGGTGGACGCGCTGCTGGTGGGCATGGGGGAGCGCTACGACGTGCTCGTCACCCTCGGCGACGGGGTGTTCCCGCTGGTCGCCCAGGCCGAGGGCAAGGACGCGAGCGGGCTCGCCCTGCTGCGCACGGCGGCGGGCAGCGCACCGAAGGCGGACGTACGGCCCAAGGAGCTGGACGGCGAGGTCGTCACCGCGTCCGAGCTGAGCGCAGCCGACGAGGTGCGCCTGGAGGAGTCGACGACGGACGTCACGCACCGGATCAGGCTGACCGGCGGCATGAGGCGCTACAACTGGGCGATCAACGGTGTCGCCTTCGACATGAGCGACCCCCGGGCGAACCCGCTCCTCATCGAGGAGGGCCAGCGGGTACGGCTCGATTTCGTCAACGCCTCCGGCATGTGGCACCCCATGCATCTGCACGGCCACACCTACCAGCTCGGCACCTCCGGCCCCCGCAAGGACACCGCGATCGTGCTGCCGGGAAGGACGCTGTCGGTGTACTTCGATGCGGACAACCCGGGGCTGTGGATGCTGCACTGCCACAACGCCTATCACGGCGCGGCGGGCATGATGGCCGACCTGGCCTATCGGGCCTGACCGCCGGCCCGGAGCACCGACAGCTCCGGAGCCGCAGCAGGCGGATCGCCTGACGGCGTCACTCGCTCAGTGTCGGCACGAGTGCGCCGTCGGGCCCGAAGCCGGTGTCCGGCTCCGTCAGGCACCCGGCCGCCGGGTGGCGTGGGCATCGGCGAAGTCCCGGACCACCGGCAGGAATTCCTCGGGCGTCTCCGACTGCGGCATATGGCCGGTGCCGGTCAGCAGCCTGAACTCCGCACCGGGAACGGCCTTCGCATACGCCCGCCCGTACTCGGCGTCGACCACCCGGTCGCTCGCGCCCCAGACGACGAGGGCTGGATGCGCGATCTTGGCGAGCCGGTCGGACAGCGTGGGGTCCGCCATGCCGTACGGACCCGAATAGACCTCCAGCGCCGCCCGGTTGGCGGCCATCACTGCGCGCTGTTCCTCGCTGAGCGCGGTGGGGTCGAAGCGGAACTTCGACGGGTCGTGGAAGGACAGCCGGGACAGCTCGACGGGCGTCAGCGAGAAGGTGTCGGCGATCGGATGGCCGGGGACTTCGATGCCGACCGCGTTGACGAGGACGACGCCGCTGACGCGGTCGCTGCCCAGCGCGGCCAGTTCGGCGGCGATCCAGCCGCCTATGGAGTTGCCCACGACGGTCACATCGCGCAGATCGAGGGTGTCGAGCAGTTCCGTGTATGCCAGGGCGAGGGTCCTGATGTCGGTCAGCCAGCCGGGGCGGGTGGTACCACCGAAGCCGGGGTGCACGGGGACGTACACCTCGGCCGGGCGGTGCTCGGCGAGCAGCGCGGCGAACGGCGTGATGGTCTGCGGGCCGCCGCCACCGTGCAACAGCAGGAAGGGACGGCCCTGCTCGCCGTAAGCGTCGCCGTACACCTCGACGGTCACATCGACGATGCCCTGGTCCAGAGCGAGGGTGTGGGTGCTGGTCTTCGTCATGGTGATGGACTCCTGAAGTAAGCCGAGGGGCAGGGAATATGACGAGTCGTCACGCATAGTCGGTCGCCGGGACGGTGGCATAGCGGCTCATCACCTCGGCGGTGGACTCCGGGGTCAGTTCCCCGCCGCCTGCGATCATGTCCCGCAGCTCACGGAAGTACCGCACATACAGATCGGGTGTGAAGGTGTTGATCATCACCGCCGGGGTGTCGCCGAGGTTGGCGAAGGTGTGCGGGGCGCCGGGCGGGATCATCGCGAGGGTGCCGGCAGGTGCGGCGTGGGTGGTCTCGCCGACGGTGAAGTGCACGGTGCCGGAGACGACGTAGAAACCCTCGTCGTGCTCGGCGTGCCGGTGCTGGGGCGGGCCCTGGGTGTGCGGGGCGATGGTGATCTCGCCGATGCCGAGCCGGTGCCCGGTGGTGCTGCCGTCCTCGAGGATGCGCATCCGGGTGGGGCCGAGCTGGATCGACTCGCCGCCGTCGGGGCCGACCAGGGAGACCTCGGTCATGGCTGCCTCCTTCTGCAGTGCTGCGCTGGTGCGCAGGGCTTCGTGCCTGCCGTGCGCTTCGCTTCGTGAGAGCTGACTCTCATGAGACTAGGCGGGGTGGAAGTGTCATGCAAGTGAACTCTCATAAAGAGAGTCAAGTGCTACGATGCGGGAGTACCAGCAGGAGGAGGGGTTCCGCGATGACGACGCAGACGGCGGGCACCGGCCGTACCAACCAGAAGCAGCGCACGCGCGCCGCGATCGTCGCGGCGGCCCGGGACCTCATCGGCACCGGTGCCGAGGTGACCATGCCGGCGGTGGCCCGTGCCGCGCTGGTCTCCGAGGCCACCGCCTACCGCTACTTCCCCGATCTCTCCTCGCTGATCGGCGAGGCCCTGGCCGGTGCCTGGCCGCCGCCCGCCGAGGCGCTGGCGCCGGTCGCGGACTCGGCCGACCCGGTCGAACGGGTCGCCTTCGCCTGCGACTACCTGCTGCGCGGCATCCTCGCCCGCGAAGGGGCCGTACGCGCGATGATCGCGGCCACGATCACCCGTCCCGGCGGCGCGAGCGCACGCCCCGGTGTCCGCTTCGGTCTGATCGACCATGCGCTCCTGCCGCTGGAGAACACCCTCGGCGCGGCAGACCTGGAGGCGTTCGCGCAACTCAAGCTGGATCTCTCCGTGGTGGTGAGCGCGGAGGCGCTGTTCACCCTCACCGACCTGTGCGGCCTCGCCCCGGACGCGGCCGTCACCAGCGCCGTACACACCGCCCGCACCCTGACCGAGGCGGCGGTGCGCGCGATCCCTTGAGGAGCTGAGGTGCTGTCGGAGCGTCAGCCGCGCAGGGAGGTGTCTTCGCAGGTCAGGGCCGATTGTCAGTGGTCGTCTCTACGGTTTTTCCATGACGCGATCTTTGCAGGCCGTGGCCTATCGTCGACCCTCCGTGCTGGAGTCCGCCGGGAGTGGACCGCGCCTGGGTCTGGAGACCTCCCGGGGTGCGACACCCTCCGGTCCCGAGGACCATCCGCGCTTCTTCAGCGGATTCCTGACGGATCCTCGGGCGGCTTCCGCCGGGCTCCTGGCGGTGGCGGACGTGGCCGCCGCACGTTACTACCAGCCGCAGCTGCGCGCCTCGCTCGACCCGGTGGTGACCGGCAACGGCGACCGGCTGCGCTTCGAGTCCTTCTCCGGCTGCGGAGGGGTGTACGCGCGCCTGGACGTCCTGGCCCCGGGCCTCGACGGTGGTGAGGTGGGGCACGGCACGACGAACGTCGATGTGAACAACCCGCTGCGCGAGGCGCTGTCGCGGATGGGTTCCGACGATCCGCTCCATCTGCGGGTCGGCCCCGAGGAGATGGCCGTGACCACCCTGGACGGCCCGGTGGTGGAGAAGAAGGTGCCGCTGCCCGACCGCTGGCTGCGCGGTTTCGCGGAGGCCCAGGTGATCGCCGCGGGCTTCGACCTGCGGGCCGAACTCTCCGCGGCCGAGGCGGTGCGGTTCCTGCGCACGCTGCCGCGCACCGCGGGGCGCGGCTCCGTCGCCGCGCCGCGCTGGGTGGTCCCCGCCGGGCGGACGCTGCGGCCGGTCACACGGCCGCTGCCGGGCGCGGTGTGCCTGCCCGGTCCCGAGCGCCTGGAGGCGTTCCGGCGCGTGCTGCGGCACGCCACCGCGCTGCGGGTCTACGGCCCCGCGGCGACCGGCACCGACGCCACGGCGAGCGCCTGGGAGGCGGTGCTGCCGGGGATGCGGCTCACGCTCACCCTGTCGCCGGACACCTCGCGCGGCTTCTCGGGGGAGGGCGGGGTGCTCGACGCGCTCGCCGCACCCGAGGCCGCCGAGGACGCGGAGCTGGTGTCCGTGCTGCTCGCCTGGGAGCCCCGTATCGACATCGCCGACCTCGCCGCCGCCTCGGGCCTGACAGCCGAGCGGGTCCGGGCCGCCCTGGTGCGCCTCGGCACCTCCGGCCGCGTCGGCTACGACACGGCGGAGGCGGCCTACTTCCACCGCGAACTGCCGTACGACGCCGGGCGGGTGGAGCGGTACAACCCTCGGCTCCGATCGGCGCGGGAACTGGTGGCCGCGGGCGCGGTCCGGGTGGACGGGACGACCGGGACGGTCACGGCCGAGGACGGCCACGCGCACCATGTGCGGGACGACGCGGGGGTCCTCAGCTGCAGTTGCCTGTGGTGGGCGCGGTACCGGGGCGGACGCGGGCCGTGCAAGCACGCGCTCGCGGTGCGGATCGTACGGCGTGAGACCCACGGCACCGATGGCCGTACGGCACGGACGGACGGGGGCGCGCGATGAGCGTGTTGCTGGAGGCGGTACGGGCGGGGCGGACGGGCGAGACGGTGGACCTCCTGACCGGAATGACGGATGCCGAACGGCGCGCCCACGTCCCGGAATTGAGGGAACTCCGCACGGAACTGAGAAAGGCCCCCTGGAACGCGCAGTCCCGTACGGCCTACCCGGCGCTGCACGCTGCGGGCGCGGCGTGCCAGACGGGCGCGGCGGCCGCCGCGGCCTGGATCGCCGCGAACGACATGCGCTGGACGTCGGCGCCGCCCGCCGTGCTGCTCCACCTGCTGGCCGGCCGCCCCGCCGACTAGCTCGCCGACCTCACGGACCGCCTCGCACGACGCCCACCGGCCACCGAAGTGCCCTACGAGCTGATGGCCGGTCTGGTGCGGCTGTCGGGTTGCCCGGTCCCCACGACCGAAGCCTACGTCTGGGCATGGCTGGATCACACGGACCATACCTGGCAGCACGGCAGCCTGGAGCACCGGCTGCGGACCGACGCGCATCTGGTGCCTCTGGTGGCCGCGCTGTTCGAGACGGACGAGATCGGCACCCGGCTGGAGTGGTCCGCGGGCGGGGTGCAGAACGGCTGGCCCGGCGCGCTCGCACGGCTCACCGCCGAGGGGGTCCTGGAGCGCAAGGTGATGGTCGACGCCTGTGTGGCCCGGCTGCTGCGCGGCGGTACGACCGCCGACACCCGGGTCTTCCTGGACCTGCTGCGGCTGCTCGACCTCACACCCGAGGAGCGCCGGGAGCGCACACCGGACTGGCTGGCGCTGGCCGCCGACGCCGTCTCGCCGGTGGCCGGGCACGCCCAGTCGGTGCTGGGCGCGCTGGTGCTCGACGGCGAGCTGACGGCCGGGCAGCTCGCCGAGATGTCCGCCGCGGTGCTGTTCCGCCCCGAGAAGAAGCTGGTCCGCGCGCAGCTCGTGCTGCTCGGCAAGGCCCTGGTCCGGGACAAGGACGCGGCGGACGACCTGCTGCCCGGCGTCGCCCAGGCCTTCGGCCACGCGGACCCGGACGTCCAGGAACGGGCGCTCAAGCTGGTGGAACGCCATCTGAAGAAGGCGAAGAACGCCGGGACCCGGGACGAACTGGCCTTCGCCGCCGAGCAGTTGATACCTGAGCTGCGGGCCCGCGCGGCCGGTCTGCTGGGCGTCGACGTGGGGTCGGCCGAGCCGGAGCCGTACGAGGAGATGCTCCCGCCCGTGACCGGTCCGGTCCGGCTGGCCGCGGGGCCGGACACCGCGGCCGAGGCCGCCGAGGAAGTGAGCGCGGCCCTGGCCTCCGCCCCCTCCGTGGCGGAGTTCGAGCGGGCACTGGACGGACTGGTGCGCCACGCCCATCGCGACCGGGACGCCCTGGTGCGGGCGCTGGAACCGGTTTTTGCGCGCTGCTGGTGGGACAACGACGACGGTGCGCACAAGCGGGACTCCGCCGAGCGTGCGTTCAACACGACCCAGGGAGGGCTGTTCAGCACGTCGGACGGCCTGGAACTCGTCCTCGCCGCCCTGCGCGACAGGATCCGCACCAGGACCCTGCACGCGGCCGTCCACCATGGCACGGCCCACCGCAACTGCGGGCACACTGCGCTGATCAGGGCCTTCGACGCCCGGCTGTGGGAAGTGGCGTACCTGGTCAGGACCCGGCCGCTGCCGTTCCTGCTCTCGACACCGACCTGGAGCACGGGCCTGCTGGAGCCGGACGAACTGGTGGACCGCCTCGACACCTACCGGCGGCTGGGCGCGCGGATCGGGGCGGCCGACTTCGCACTGGCACTGCTGCGGGTACGGCGCGGCGACCACGCCTCATCGACTGCCGCTGCCGGACGGGCCGCCGCCCTCGGCACCCGGGAAGGCACCAGACTGGCCCACTGGCTCACCGCCGAGGCGTCGGCCCCCGGGACGACCCGGCGCACCCACAAGTCGCGGATCCTGGTCGAGCTCGGCGAACTGGCCGATCTCCAGGAGGATTTCCCAGCCGAGTTCCGCCCGCTGGGCGGGCCGACGGCCGTCATGGGCAACCCCCGCTACTGCTACCACGGCGGTCCGGGCATGCATCGGCACTGGCTGGCGCTGTTGCCGGAGCGGCCCGAGCTGGTGGCCGTGCGGCTGCTGCCCGACCTGGCCGATCTGGCGGTGGAGGACGGCCGGGGCGACGGCGCGATCCTGCCGTTGCTGGCCGAGTCGGACGGCGAGGCGGGGGAGACGGTGCACCTGGGGCTGGCGTACGGACTGTGCGCCCGGCACCCGGAGGACAGGCTCGCCGCGGTCGACGCGCTGCTGACACTGACGGCCCGAGGGCAGCTGGACCCGGTCCGGCTGGGCACCGATCTGCGTCAGCTGGTGCGGACCGGGGCGGTGAAGCCGCTCCGGCTGGCGGAGTCGGCACGGACGGCGGCGGCCACCGGGGCGTACGCCACCGTCTGGGAGGTGCTGCGGCACACACTGCCCGCGCTGATGGCCGGCCTGACGGCCGGGGCGGCGCCCGCGCGGGGGCTGGGCGACCTGCTGGGGGTGGCTGCCGAGTGCGTCGAGCGTTCCGGAGCGGGCGGCGAGCTGCCGTACCTCACGGAGACGGCGGGCCGACGCGGCTCCTCACAGCTGCTGTCGCAGGCCCGCCGGTTGCGCGGTGCGCTGGCCATGACGGCGGCTGCGTGACCCGGCGGGACGCACGACGGCGGGTGGCGCTCACCGGTGTGGCTCACGTCACCTCGCGTTGCCGGTGAACGGCAGGAGCAGGGGCGGGCCCGCCACGGCACTGCGGCGGACCCGCCCCTGAGAGGGGGTGGGAACCCGGGGGGCACCGGGTTCCCCTTCGGGGACCGGATGAGGAGACGTCCCCGAGAACGGGGCCGCTCAGTGGCGGGTGAACAGCAGACGCCAGGCCTCCGGGCCGCGCTCGAGGTACTCGAACGTGAAGGCGCCGGGGTCGCGGGCCTCGATCTGGGCCAGCAGCGGCAGCGGGTCGTGCGGAGCGACCAGCACCATCTGGCGGCCCGCCGACACGGCGTCGAGCGCGCCGAAGATCGTCGCGTGGCGCAGCGCGTGCGGCACGGCGCGCGCGTCCAGCTCGGGCACATCGGCGTCGTCCGAGCCGCCGCAGCCGCACGTGCCGCCGCAGCCGCCGGACTTCTGCGCGCCCTCGGCCTCGGCGTGGTCGTGCGCGTGGCCGCCCAGCACCTCGTGCATACCGTTCAGCATCTTGGCCAGCGACAGCGTGGGGGACGCCGCGATCACCGGCAGCACCAGCTCGTTCTCCTTGTCCAGGTGCTCCTCGAACAGCACCTGGAGCGCCCGGCCCTCGCTCGCCGCGTGGGCCGGGGAGGCAGCGTTGCGCAGCGACTCCACCAGGGCCTTGATCCGGCGGTGCTCGGCCAGCATGCCGTCGATCAGCAGCCGGGCCTCCAGCGTGCTGTGCGCCGCCGGGTAGAGGGCGCTCTCCTCGGCCAGGGCGTGCGGAACGAGCTCGCGCTCGCAGAAGTCGACCAGACCGGCCCGGATCTCCTCGGCCGAGTCCGTGCCGCGGGCCACGGCGTCGATCAGCATCGTGACCCGGCCACCCAGTTCACCCGCCAGCTGGGCGTGATGCGCTTCGACGGCTTCGACGGCCTTGGCGTCCTGAGGGTCCGAGGCGATGGTGACAGTGCTCATGCTGAGTCTCCAGCTGTTGGTGGCGGCCGGCTGGCCGGGTGGGGGACTGCGGTTTCGAATATACTACGGACATGTCCGTGGAAAATAAGGCTCCCTTCCCGGGTGGCGACCGGCCGCCTGTCTCACGGCAACGCCATGCCGTCCTCCAGCACCTGCGCAGCCAGCCCCGGCCGGCCACGGCCACCGCTCTCGCCCAGGAGTGCGGACTGCATGTCAATACTGTCCGAGAGCATCTGGACGCGCTGGTGGAGAGCGGTCTCGCGGTCCGGGAACGCGGTGAGGCCGCCGGACGCGGACGGCCCGCGTGGCGCTATCTGTCCCGGCCGCCGCAGCAGTCCGCCGTACGGGAGTACGCCGGTCTCGCCGCCGTGCTCGCCGCGCAGATCGCCCGCTCCAGCGCCGACCCCAGGGCGGACGCCCTCGCCGCGGGGCAGGAATGGGGGCACGCCCTGCTCGCCGGACAGGAGCCGTCCGATGACGCGGCGGAGGCGCGCGGACGCGTGCTCGCCCTGCTCCGGGAATTCGGGTTCGCCCCCGAGCCCGAGCCCGGAAGCGATGAAGTCCCGGGCGAGCAGGGCGGGTTGAGGGTGCGGCTGCCGCGCTGCCCGTTCATCGAGGTCGCCCGCGAGCATCCCGGGGTGATCTGCACGGTGCACGCCGGACTGGTCGGCGCGGGCTACGCCGCGCTGGGCGGCGGCGACGGCACGGTGTCCCTCCACCCCTTCGCCGAACCCGGCGCGTGCCTGCTGCGCTTCGAGGACGGCGGGCCGGCCGGGCCGGAGGATCCGGGAACCGAGCGGGAGGAACCGGGGGCTGAACCGGAGGATCCGGGGGCCGAGTCCGAGACCGCCGCCGACAACGACGGCGACCAGGCTCGGAGGCCCCAGTGACATCCACATCCACCGGCCCCACCGGCCCGACCGGCAAAACCGCCACCGCCTCCGCCTCCGCCGCCGACGCCGCCCGCCGCGCGGGCGCCCGGCGCGCCCTCCTGCTGCTCCCCGCCGGGCTCTGTCTGCTGGCCGGGCTCGACGCGGCCCTGATGCTCCTGGGCCTCCCCACCGTCGTACGCGCCGACCGGCTGCCGCAGGTTCACGGCGTGCTGATGGTCCTCGGCTTCGTCGGCACCCTGGTCGCACTGGAGCGCGCCGTCGCCCTCGGCCGGGGCTGGGGCTATCTGTCCCCCGGCTTCCTCGGCGCGGGCGGGCTGCTGCTGATCAGCCCCGCCCCACTCCGCGACGGCAAGCTGTCACTGGTCCTCGGCACCGCCGTACTGGTCGCGCTGTACGTCCGTTTCTGGCGCCGCCAGCCCAGCGGCGCGCTGCTGGCGCAGGCCGCCGGTGCGGTCACCGGGCTCGGAGCGGCCCTGCTGTGGCTGGGCGGGCTCGACGTGCCCCGGCTGCTGCCCTGGCTCGCCTCCTTCCTGATCCTGACCATCGCCGGGGAACGCCTCGAACTGGCCCGGGTGGCCCTCCTCGCCCCCCGCACCGAACAGACCTTCCTCGCCTGCGTCGGCGCCGTGACCGCCGCCACTGTCGCCACCCTGCTGTGGCCCGCCGCAGGCACCCTGCTCCTCGCCCTCGCGCTGCTCGCCCTGGTCGCCTGGCTGGTCGCCTATGACGTCGCCCGCCGGATGCTCCGCGCGAAGGGCCTGCCCCGCTTCTCCGCCGCCTGCCTCCTCGCCGGATACGCCTGGCTGGGGCTCGCGGGCGCGCTGTGGCTGGTCGACGGCCCGATCACCGACGGCAGCCGCTACGACGCCGTCGTGCACTGCGTCTTCCTCGGCTTCGTCATCTCCATGATCATGGCTCACGCGCCGGTGATTCTCCCCGCCGTACTGCGCCGCCCGCTGCCCTACCACCCCGCCTTCGCCGTGCCCGCCTGGCTGCTGCATCTCTCGCTCGCGCTGCGCGTCCTCGTCGGCGACCTGCGGGAGTCCACCCTGGCCTGGCGCACCGGTGGAGTGCTCAACATCGTCGCCGTCCTGCTGTTCGTCGTGACGGCCGCCACCCTGTCCGTGACCGCGGGCGCCGCCCGCCGCCGCCCCCGGCCGCAGCCCTCGGAGACCTCCCGGTGACCATGCAACCCCCGTCCAGGAACCCCCTCATGCCTTCGTCCCCGGGCCCCGCCGCGCCGGACCAGAAGGGCGGCCCGCGCCGCCCGCGCGCCGCCTGGCACCTCAAGGTCAACGCCGTGGTCGCCGCGTGGCTCGCGGCCTTCGCCGTCGTCGCGCTGGTGCACCGGTCCATCCCCGAGTCCCACTGGCTGCTCGTCCATCTGCTGCTGCTCGGCGCGGTGAGCAACGCCGTCGTCATCTGGTCGGGCCACTTCGCCGCCTCCGTGCTGCGGCTGCCCGAGTCCGACCGGGGCGCCCCGGCCGCGCTGCGGCTCGCGTGCCTCAACGCCGGAGCCGTCGCCGTGATCGCCGGCCTGCTCGCCGGTTCCTGGCCGATCGTGCTCGCGGGCGGCACCGCCGTCGCCCTCGCCGTCACCGTGCACGCCGTATGGCTGGTACGGCTGCTGCGCCGCGCCCTGCCCGGCCGGTTCGCGATGACCGTGCGCTACTACATCGCCGCCTCCGCCCTGCTGCCCGTCGGCGCGGCACTCGGCGTGATCATGGCGCGCGGCCATCTCTCCGACGATGTCGCCGCCCGCGTCCTGACGGCCCACAAGCTGATCAACCTCCTCGGCTGGCTCGGCCTCACCGTCGCCGGGACCCTGGTCACCCTCTGGCCGACGATGCTGCGCACCCGCGTCGTGGACGGCGCCGAGCGGGCCGCCCGCCGGGCCCTGCCGGTGCTGGTCGCCGGACTCGTCGTGGCCGTCGCCGCCGTACTGCTCCTGCCGCCGCCCGTGACGGCCGCCGGTATCGCGCTCTTCGGGGCCGGACTGGTGATCGCGGGCATCCCGTGGACCGGCGAGGCCCGGGTGAAGCGGCCGTCGTCCTTCGCCACCTGGTCGGTCGCGGCGGGCAGCCTCTGGCTGCTCGGATCGCTGGTGGCGCTCGTGGCGATGCTGGTGACGTCCACGTCCTGGCCCGCGGTGGCAGAGCGGAGCTCGGCGCTGACCGCGCCGCTGGCCGCCGGATGGATGGCGCAGGTGCTGATGGGCGCGCTGAGCTTCCTGGTGCCCGTGGTGCTCGGCGGCGGCCCCACCGCCGTACGGGCCACCACCGCCTCCCTGGAGCGAGGCGGCCCGGCCCGCGTCGCCGCCGCCAACGCGGCCCTGCTGCTGTGCGTGCTGCCGGTGCCGAGCACGGTACGGGTGGCCTGCTCGGTGGTGCTGCTGGGCGTACTGATCGCTTTCCTGGCCCTGCTCGTCCGTACGGTCGCAGGCCACCGCGCCCGCACCCGCGCGGCGGACACGGCCCCCGCCACGGCCCCCACCACCCCTCCCGCCGCCGCCCCGGAGCGCCCGCACCGGGTGCTCGGCGGGGTGGCCGCCGGTACGGCGGTCGTGCTGCTGGCGGTCGTCGCGGGTGCCGCGGTGGATGTACGTTCCCTGCCCGTCATGGCGTCGTCCGGCACCGCCGCGGCCACCACCGACAACGGCAGCACGGTGACCCCCACCGGCCGCACCACCACCGTCTCGGTCATGATCCACGGAATGCGCTTCTCCCCGAACACCGTCTCGGTCCCGAAGGGCAACCGGCTGGTGATCAAGCTGCACAACATGGGCACCGACCGGCACGACATGGTCCTGGAGACCGGCGCCCGCACCGGCCGTATCGCGCCCGGGGAGCAGGCCACGCTCAACGCCGGAGTCATCGGCCGGAACCTCGAGGGCTGGTGCTCGGTGATCGGCCACCGCCAGATGGGCATGGTGTTCACAGTCGAGGCCACCGGCACCGCACCGCAGGCGACCAGCCCCAGCGACTCCATGACCATGGACGACGGCAGCACGATGGGCTCCGGCAGCGGCACCACGAAGGACACCGCCGCCGACGCCTACGACCCCATGGCCGAGCCCTCCGCCGGTTTCACCGGCCGCGACGCACGGCTGCCCGCCGCCGAGGGCACCACAGGCCACACCACCGTGCACCGCACGACCCTGAACGTGAAGGACGTCGTACGGGAGGTCGCCCCCGGTGTGAAGCAGAAGCTGTGGACCTTCGGGGGTACCGCACCGGGCCCGGTCCTGCGCGGCCGGGTCGGCGACGCCTTCGTGATCACGCTGGTCAACCGCGGCACCACCGGCCACTCGATCGACTTCCACGCCGGGGCCCTGGCCCCCGACAAGCCGATGCGCACCATCCAGCCCGGCCAGTCGCTGACATACCGCTTCACCGCCACCCACAGCGGGGTGTGGATGTACCACTGCTCCACGATGCCGATGTCGCTGCACATCGCCAACGGCATGTTCGGCGCCGTCGTCATCGACCCCCCGAACCTGCCGAAGGTCGACCGCGAGTACGTCGTCGTCCAGTCGGAGCTGTACCTGGGCGCCCAGGGCGGCACGGCCGACGCGAACAAGCTGAAGTCCCAGCAGCCCGACGCCGTCGTCTTCAACGGCTACTCGAACCAGTACATCCGCGACCGGCTCACGGCACGGGTCGGCGAACGGGTCCGGGTGTGGGTACTGGACGCCGGCCCCAACCGCTCGAGCGCGTTCCACATCGTGGGCGGCCAGTTCGACACGGTCTACAAGGAGGGCGCCTACCTGCTCCGCCCGAGCGACTCCGGGAACGGCGGGTCACAGATCCTCGATCTGGCCCCGGGCCAGGGCGGCTTTGTCGAACTGTCCTTCCCGCAGGCGGGCAACTACCCGTTCGTCACGCACATCATGAGCGACGCCGAACGCGGGGCGCGGGGGATGTTCCGGGTCACCGACCGGTGAGTCCGCCGTCCCCTGTCAGTCAATCGGTCAGCCCGCCCGCCGCAAGCCGGTCACTCATGTCGCTCACCAGCCCCTGACCCGAAGTGCCGGCTGAGGTGAGCAGCTCTTCGAAGGCCAGGAGCCGACGGAACGTCTCGGCATACACCGTCTGCTTCTCCAGCGGAAGCTGGAGGACCTGGAGACGCCGGATGTCGATCCTCGACGAGCTGGAGGCGTGGGTGCCCGCCTGACGGCCGTTGGCCGGGGCCCGCAGACAGCCGGCGAGGAAGTGGGCCTCCAGCTTCTCCGTGTCCACCCGGAGCAGATGGAGCTGGGGGCCCAGGGCCACCGGCGGTCCCTGGTGGACCCATGCCTTGAAGGCACGGGCCACTCCGGCGACCACGACGTCACCCTCCTCGGCGATCGCCTGGGCCGAGTCGCCGGGCACCGCCCCGCTGGGAGTGCCGTCATGCAGAAGGTCGGCGATGCTGAGGAGCGGAACCGTGGCCCCGCGAGCCGGTTCGGTCGGCTCCGCCGGCTGCTGGCCGGCGCGCAGGGTCAGTGCTCCGGCCTTGACGAGGTCTCCGACCGCCGCCGTGGTCTGCGGGGTCCCGGCCTCCAGGTCGAGCACGGACAGCCGCCGCGCATGATCGGCCAGATCGGTCAGCAACGACCCGAACCCGTCCCACCGGCCGACGAGTTCCTCGCGGGAGGACTCGGTCGTCGCTGTGGTGTAGCGGCCCGGGGTGACGTCCACCTCGTCGTCGAGGAGGTCGAGCAGGGGGACACGGACGGCGCCTTGCGGCGGTTCCTGGTCCGGCCGGTCGAGGGTCGCCATCGTGGTGAGGACGAACGACGTGAGGCTGTCCCAGTCGGGGCTGGGCTCGCGCGTTCCCGTCCGCGCGAAACGTGTGGCGTCCACCAGGAGGGCGTCCTGCCTCGGGGGAGCAGCCCCGGGGCGGTCCGGCGCCGCGCGGAGGATCCACAACTGCAGTGACACACTGTGCGGTTGTGCGCTGCCGGGCGGCAGGGAGACAACCGCGCGGAGTGCTCCGGTGCGCAGCAGCGAGCCGCGGATGCGGCGGCCCGCCTTGCGGGACGCGACGGCCGGGGGAAGGACGACCACGGCGGCGCCGCCCGGTTCGAGATGGGAGAGCAGGTGCTGCACCCAGGCCAGTTCGGGCTCGGTCCGTGGGGGGAGGCCGTGTGTCCAGCGCTGGTCGGTGGCGAGGTCCTCGTAGCCCCAGTCACGTTCGTTGAACGGGGGGTTGCACAGGGCGATGCCGGCTCTCGCTCCGGCGAAGGGGTCGTCCCGCAGTGCGTCGGCGGTGGCGATCCGCGTCCGGATGCCGCGATCGGCCGCGAGAAACTCCAGCCGTCCGGCGGTCAGCGCGGCCAGGGCCGGGTCCCGTTCGCAGGCGAGCAGCTCCAGTCCGGGGCCGTCGTACTCCTGCACCGCCGCAGCCGACAAGTGCCCCGTGCCGCACGCCGGATCGAGCACGGTCAGTCCGCCACCGCCACCGCCACCGCCCCGGCCCCCGCGCCCGCCCCCTGCCGGGCCGAGACGGACGGCGAGGGCGATCCGGGCCATCAGCGCGGCGAGTTGCGGAGGTGTGGTGCTGAGCTGCCGGACATGGGTGTCAAGCCACCGTTGCAGCAGGAACTCGAAGGTCTCGCGCGGTCCCTCCTCCCGTCCCACCTTCGCCGCCTCGGCCACCAGGTCACGGGCCTGCGCCGAGAGTTCGGGCCGGGTGGTCCGTGTCCTGGGGGACTGCATACGGCGAGCGGCCTCGGCGATGGCCAGCCCCGACTCGTTCCTGCTGCCGAGCGCCTCGAAGCGCGGCCAGAGGAGTTCCCGGCCGCCGATGTCCTTGAGCTTGCCGTTGTCCCGCAGCCATCGCTCGACCTCCGCCAGCGAGAACTGCGGACTGACGTCCGTGCCCCCGATCCGGGTGGGGAAGGAGTCGTGGCGGCGGCGCCAGTTGCTCACGGCGGCCCGCCCGACGCCGGCGATCCGGGCGATCTCGGCCAGGCTGACGGGGACGGCGTCATGGACACTCATGGATCAGTCTCCGAGGTACGTGGGCGGCTGGGCTGGTCGGCATGCCCAGCGGCCGTTCGTGCAGTGAAGGCTACTACCCTCATTGACTTTGTTCACAGTATGCGCGTTGCATCGAGATGTGCAGGATATGTGGAGGTCGGCAAATATGCGGAGTCTCGCGCCGGGAAGGGTGCTCCATGACCGCTATCGGCTGGAGTCCGTGCTGGGCCGGGGAGCGATGGGGCAGGTGTGGGAGGGGCGTGACCTGCCTCTCGACCGGCCTGTCGCGGTGAAGACCGTCGCCACGGAACTACTGGCCGTGGCGAGCAGCCGTGGCGCCGCGCTGACCCGGTTCGGCAGGGAGACGCGGGCGGCCGCGCGTCTCGACCACGCGAACGTCGCCACGGTCTTCGACGCGTCGGTCACGGACGACACCTGCTGGCTGGTGATGGAACTGATCGACGGCACCACGCTCGAGTACCTCTTCGACCAGCAGGAGGACGGGCGGTTCGAGGTCTCCTCGGCGGCCGCCGTCGCCGCCCAGCTCTGCGCGGGGCTGTCCGCGGTCCACGCCGCCGACCTGGTGCACCGCGACCTCAAGACGCAGAACATCATGGTCCGCCGTGACGGCGTCGTGAAGATCCTCGACTTCGGTCTGGTCAAGCTGCTCGGCGACACCGACCCGCGGCTGACGTCGACCGGCGAGGGCGTCGGCAACCTCTTCTGCGCCTCCCCCGAACTGCTGGCCGCCCGGGACCCGCTCGACGGCCGCAGCGATCTGTACGCCGTGGGCTGCCTGCTGCACCACATGCTCACCGGTCGGGCGCCCTTTCCCACCGACCAGCCGGCGCTCCTGGCCTCCCACCATCTTGCGTCGCCCCCGCCGCTGATCGCCGACGCGGGGGTGCGGGTGCCCGGGGATCTCCAGGACCTGGTCTCGGCCCTGCTGGCCAAGCGGCCCGGCGACCGTCCCTCGTCGGCGGCCGACGTGTATGCCGCCCTGGCGCCCCACCTGCCCGAACCGGATCCCGGGCTGGCCGTCAGACGGACCGTGCCCGAGGATCCGCGCCGTCCCTTCCTCGTTCCCCAGGGGCCGAAGCCGCTGTGAACAGAGGGCGCAATGCCCCGCATGCGGCACAGGAGTGTCGCGACCGGTGACAGAATGAAGCCACCGGCCGGGGTGCCGTGACGTTCCCGGCCGTGGGAAGCGGCGGGCGCGGCAGGCGCCGGGACTGGGGGCGGGGCGCGATGCGGCGGAGCCTTGGACGGTACGAACTGACGCACGAGCTGGGCCGGGGCGGCATGGGCGTCGTCTGGGCGGCCCACGACCCCGACCACGACCGCGAGGTGGCCGTCAAGCTGCTGGCGACCCGCGGCCGCGGTGCCGAACTCAGCACGCTGGAGCGGCGGTTCCTGCGTGAGATCCGTCTGACCGGCCGACTGCGGCACCCGGGGGTCCCCGCCGTCCACGGCCACGGCAACCACGACGGCGAGCTGTATCTGGTCATGGATCTCGTCCCGGGCAGGGCCCTGGACGCCATTCTCAAGAACGACGGCCCCCTCGGGATCGAGCAGGCGGCGGACGTGGCCCGCCGGGTGTCCGAGGTGCTGTCGTACGCCCACGGCCAGGGCGTCGTGCACCGCGACCTGAAGCCGTCGAACCTGATGCTGACCCCCGACGGGGAGATCAAGGTCCTGGACTTCGGCGTCGCCGCCGCTCTGGAGCCCCAGCCCGGCGAGACCCGTTTCACCGCCGCCGACGCCACCCCCGGCACGGTCGTCTACATGGCGCCCGAGCAGGCCGTCGGCCGGACCGTGCCCGCGAGCGACCTCTACTCCCTGGGCTGCGTCCTGTACGAACTGCTCACCGGTACGCCCCCCTTCACCGACGCCAGTCCCTTCATGCTGTACCACCGGCACGCCAACGACCCCGTCCCGCCGCTCGCCGACCGCCGCCCCGGCATACCGGACGGCCTGCGCGAGCTGGTCGAGCGGCTGCTGGCGAAGCGGCCGGAGGACCGGCCCGCCTCCGCCGAGGAGGTGGCCGCGCTGCTCGCCGCCTGGGCGCCCCGGCCCGCCGCCCCCGCCGACACCACGCCCGCCCACCCGCGGCTGGCCGAGCTGGCGGCCCTGCGCCGGGCCGGACGTCCCGCCCGCGCGCTGGAGGAGTACCGCGAGCTGATGACCGTCCCCGGCCTCGACCGCGCGGACACGCTCGCCGCCCGCGCCGGAGCCGCCCTGTGCGCGGGGGCGCTCGGCCGTACCCGCGAGGCCCTGGACGAACTGAAGTCCGTCCTCGCCGAACAGCGCAGCCTGCTCGGGCCCGGCCACCCCGCCGTGCTGGACACCCGCTACGAGATCGCCGTCCTGCTGATCCGCACCGGCGACCGGCACGCCGCGGAGGAGCTGCTGCGCCGTCTCGCCGACGAGGAGGAGACGGTCCTGCCCGAGTCCGATGCCGGGTACGGCCGTAGCCGGAAGCTGCTGGAGCGGCTGCGCCGCATGGGCTGAGGACCACCCGTGACCCGAGACCCCGTGATCCGAAACCCCGTGACCCGCCCCGTAACCGGAAACCCGCACCGATGGTTTTGTAATCTCTGTTCACAGATTAAGGCTCGTGTTAGCCTGCCGTCACGTCGCTCCGGAGGCGAGACGGGAAACTGTCTCTCCGGAGGCAAGACAGGACACTGTCTACGGACGGCGCCAGAGGAACACCGAGGGGAACAGCGCCCATGACGCCAGCAGCTCAGCGCGAGACCGAGCGGACGGGGGCGCAGCCGCTCCCCGAGGAAGGGAACCTGGTCGAGGTACGCGGCCAGTCCTGGGTGGTCGCCCGCGTGGAGCCGTCCCCGGCCACCCCCGACGGCGACGACGGGGATGAGGGGGACGACCGCCGCCCCGCGACCCTGGTCCACCTCCAGTCCGTCGCCGACGGCCGCTTCGGCGACACCCTCTCCGTGATCTGGGAGGTCGAACCCGGCCGCCGCGTCCTGCCCGCCGGTTCCCTGCCCGACGCCTCCACGGGCTCCTACGACTCCCCGAACCGCCTTGCCGCCTTCCTCGACGCCGTCCGCTGGTCCGCCGTGGCCTCCGCCGACGCCCGAACGCTCCAGGCCCCGTTCCGCTCCGGCGTCGCCGTCGAGCCGTACCAGCTCGAACCGGTGTCCCGGGCGGTCGGCGCGCCCCGCGTCAACCTACTCCTCGCCGACGACGTCGGCCTCGGCAAGACCATCGAGGCCGGACTGGTCGTCCAAGAACTCATGCTGCGCGGCCGGGCCCGCCGCACCATGGTCGTCTGCCCGGCCGGCCTCACCCTCAAGTGGCGCGACGAGATGGCGGAGAAGTTCGGCCTGGAGTTCACGGTCGTCGACTCCGAGCACTGCGCCCGCCTGCGCCGCACCCACGGCACCGCCGCCAACCCGTTCCGGGTCCACCCCCTCACCATCGTCTCCCTGCCCTGGCTGCGTGGACAGAAGGCCCAGCGCCTCCTCGACGAGGTCATCGGCGCCCCCGAGGAGAGCCCCGACGGCGAGCACAAGCGCTTCTTCGACCTGCTCGTCCTCGACGAGGCGCACCACGTCGCACCCGCCGCGCCCAAGCAGGTGTACGCGGTCGACTCCCAGCAGACCAAGCTGATCCGGCGTCTCGTCCCGCACTTCGAGCACCGGCTCTTCCTCTCCGCCACCCCGCACAACGGCTACCCAGAGTCCTACACGGCCCTGCTCGAACTCATCGACGACCAGCGCTTCGCCCGCGGTGTCGACCCCGACAAGGAAGCCCTCAAGGACACCGTCGTACGCCGCCTGAAGTCGACGGTCACCAACGCCGACGGCACGCCCCGCTTCCGTACCCGCAGGACCCTCGAACTGTCCGTCGACTACACGGCGCAGGAACGCGAGATCCACCACCTCCTTGGCCGGTTCGCCGAATTGCGCCGCAGGAAGCTCACCCCGAAGGCCCGCGGTGGACGCCGCGCCGCCGACCTGGTGACCCTGCTGCTGAAGAAGCGGCTGTTCTCCTCCCCGGCCGCCTTCCTGCACACCGTCCAGGTCTACCTCTCCCACCTGGAGGACACCGGCCCCGTGCGCGGCCGTACGGCGGCGGCCGAAGTCCCGGAGTGGCTGGAGGAGTTCGCCGACCTGGTCGCCGACCTCGACGACACCGGCCTGGTCGACGCCGAGGACGACGCCCTGACCCGCTCCACCTCGCTCACCCCGGCGGAGGACGGCCAGGAACTCGACCTGCTCCAGGAGATGGAGCGCTGGGCCCTCACCCACGAGGCCGCGCCCGACTCCAAGGCGGACGCGCTCATCCGCGAACTCAAGGCCGTCTGCCGCCCCGACGGCAAGAAGTGGACCAACGAACGGATCGTGGTCTTCACCGAGTACCGCGACACCCAGGAGTGGCTCCACGACCTCCTCCAGCAGGAGGAACTCACCGACGGGGGCCGCGTCGAGCGCCTGCACGGCGGACTGCCCGCCGAGGAGCGCGAACGCATCCGCCTCGGCTTCCAGACCGAGCCGTCCCGCCCCGAGGGCAAGGTCCGCATCCTCCTGGCCACCGACGCCGCCGGCGAGGGCATCGACCTCCAGAACCACTGCCACCGCCTGATCAACTACGACATCCCCTTCAACCCCAACAAGCTCGAACAGCGCATCGGCCGCGTCGACCGCTGGGGCCAGAAGTACGACCCGGAGATCACCCACTTCATCGGCTCCGGCTGGCAGCAGGCGCAGGCCGGCTCCTACGAGGCCGACCTGGAGTTCCTCTCCCGGGTCGCCAAGAAGGTCGCGCGCATGGAGCACGACCTGGGCTCCGTCAACGCCGTCCTCGCCGACGCCGTACAGCGCCGTATGACCGGCGACACCGCACCGGTCGACATCGAGCACGCCAGGCCCAAGCCCATCAAGGGCCGCCGCACCGGCGGCGAGGTGGCGCCGGAGCAGAACGTCACCGCGCAGACCAAGCGGCTCGCCGACCAGTACGACGACACGGTGAACGCGCTCGGCCTCACCCCGGGCACCATCAAGCGCGTCGTGGACACCGCCCTCGCCCTGGACAACCAGCCGCCACTGCTGCCCTCCCCGCTCCGGGCGGAGGACTTCGAACCCGGCGACCTCCTCGACGTACAGCCCCTGTCCGGCAGTTGGGAGCGGGCCACCCGCGGACTCGCCCACAAGCTCCGCGAGGGCGAGCAGCGCCCGCTCACCTTCTCCCCGGCGGTCGCCGCGCAGGCCAAGGACGACGTCGTCCTCGCCCACCTCAAGCACCCGCTCGTCGCCCTCTCCACGCGCCTGCTGACGGCGGCCGTCTGGAACGCCGACACGATCGGCCTCCACCGCGTCACCGCGGTCGTCTCCGACGACCCGGCCGTCACCACGACCCTGGTCTCCGCGTACGCGCGCTACGTCCTGGTCGGCACCGACGGCACCCGCCTGCACGAGGAAGTCCTGTATGCGGGCGGCTGGTTCGGCGATACCGGCCGCTTCCGCCGCTGGGAGTCGGTGAACGAACAGGGCAGGGTTCTCTCCCGGGCCCTCACCGAGGGCATCGAGGCGGCCCCGCACCTGCGCAGGGAACTCACCGAGGCCTGGCCGCGACTCCGCGACTCGCTCTACCGGTCCCTGGAAGCCCGTGCAGGCGAACTCGGCCGCCAGTTGGAGAGCCGCCTCGCCGACCGCCGCGCGGAAGAGGAACGCCGCATCACGGCCACCCTCGACCGCTTCGAGGCCAGCCTGCGCGCCAAGCTCAAGGAAGAGGGCGACGGCGAGGGCGAACAGCTCGCCCTCCTCTCCGCGCACGAGCTGACCGGCCACGAGCGCCGCCAGTTCGAGGACGACCGCAAGCGCTGGGACGACCGCCTGAAGGGCCTCCCCGCCGAACGCGACCGCGAACTCGCCGCCATCGCCGCCCGCTACCGCGAGCCCCGCTCCCACCTCTTCCCCGCCGCCGTAGTCTTCGTGATCCCCGCAAAGGAAGCCCGCCGATGAGCCCCCGCCCCATGAGCTCCGGAGTCGCCGCCGCCAAGGCCCAGGCCGCCGACGGCCGCCGGCAGCACCAGGAGTGGCTCGACCTCACCGAGGTCTCCGGCCCCTTCCTGACCATGCCCGTCCTGCTGCGCGCCTGGCCCCAGCTCGACACCCTGGAGAAGGACGAACGCGCCCGCCTCCGCGCCCGCCACGCCGACTGGCAGACGGACACCACGGCGGGCCGCGACGAGTGGGTGGCGTACGTCCTGCGCCGCCTGCTGGGCTGGGACGACGCGCTGACGTTCCGCCAGGGCCAGGCGGAGCACCACGGCCTGGACCGCCTCACCCTGCGGGTGGCAGAGCACAACACCGAGGTGCGCCCTGACTTCGCGCTGACCGAACCGGGCACGGACCTCGCGGTCGAGCCGGACGCGGAGTCGGCCGCCAAGCGGGTACGCCTGCTCGGCATGACCATCCCGTCCGGTACGGCGCCCACCGCCCGCACCGGCGGTGGCGGCGACTGGTCCGCGGCCCCCGCCGACCGCCTGGCCCGCCTCCTGCGCCACCACGGCGTACCGCTCGGCCTGGTCACCGACGGCCGCTGGTGGTGCCTGGTCTGGGCCCCGCTCGGCGGCGTCACGACCACGGCCGTCTTCGACTCCATCGGCTGGAACGAGGCGGCGGAGCGCAACGTCGTCCGAGCGTTCGTGTCCCTTCTCCGTCGCCGCCGCTTCTTCGAGTACGACGATGCCGAGACGCTGGTCGGCCTGCTGAAGGCCAGCCTCGCGGCGGGCGAGGACGTCACCGAGGCGCTGGGCGTCCAGGTCCGCCAGGCGGTCGAACTCCTCGTGGACGCCATAGGGCGGGCCGACGTCCGCGCGGTCGAGCACGGGGTGCCCGGCCTGCACGCGCGGGGGGTGACCGCTGGCGAGGTGTACCGGGCCGCGGTGGCCGTCATGATGCGCGTCGTCTTCCTCCTCTTCGCGGAGGAACGGGGCCTGCTCCCGGCGGACAACGAGGTGTACGCCCGCTCGTACTCGGCCCGCTTCCTGCGTGACGAACTGAAGGCGCGGGCGGACGAGGAGGGCGAGACGTCGCTGGAGCACACGACGTCCGCGTGGCACAGGCTCATCGCCCTCTTCCACGCCGTGCACGGGGGAGTGGACCACCCCGGCTCCGGCTTCCACCTCCCGGCCTACGACGGCTCGATCTTCGACCCCGACAAGTACCCGTGGCTGGAGCGCACCACCCCGCTCCTGCCCATCGACGACCGTACGGTCCTGCACATGCTCCAGGCGGTCCAGGAGGTCCGCGTCGGCAAGGGCAAGGACCGCGAGGTCCGCACGCTCAGCTTCCGCGCGCTGGACGTCGAGCAGATCGGCTACGTCTACGAGGGCCTGCTGTCCTACGACGGCCGCCGCGCAACTGAGCACATGGTGGGCCTGATTGGCCCCGAGGGCCTGGAACACGAGGTGCCGCTACGGGAGTTGGAGTCGCTGGCGGCGAAGGCGGGCGGCTCGCTCAACAGGCTGGCGAAGTCCATCCACGAGAAGTGGAAGGACCCGAAGCCTCCGGCGACGGCGGGTCAGTTGGAGAAGAAGCTCGCCGCTACGGGGGCGGAGAACGCGGCGGAGGCACGGCGCCGCCTGAACGCGGTCACGAAGGACCCGGCCCTGACGGACCGGCTGCTGCCGTTCATCGGCATCCTCCGCGACGACCTGCGCGGCCTGCCGACGGTCATCCCCAACGGCGCGCTGTACGTCACGGAGTCCTCCCTCCGCAAGAACACGGGCACGCACTACACGCCCCGCTTCCTCGCGGAAGAGGTTGTGCTGCACGCGCTGGAGCCGCTGGTGTACGAGCCGGGTCCGCTCCAGACGGCGGACACGGGGGAGTGGCGCCTGAAGTCGGCGGACCAGATCCTCGACCTCAAGGTCGCGGACATCGCGATGGGTTCGGCGGCGTTCCTGGTGGCGGCGTGCCGCTACTTGGCTGACCGCCTGATCGAGGCGTGGGAGTCCGAGGGCCGCGCGGACGCAATGGCCTACCGGGCGGGCCGGGCCGTCGACGCGGTGACGGCGGCGGACGCAGAGCAGGACCCGGTCGTGGTCGAGGCACGGCGCCAGATCATCGAGCACTGCCTGTACGGGGTGGACATCAACCCGATGGCTGTGGAGATGGCCAAGCTGTCGCTGTGGCTGGTGTCCATGGACCCGGGGCGGCCGTTCACGTTCCTTGACGACCGGTTGGTGGCGGGCGACTCCCTGCTGGGCGTGCACAGCATGGAGCAGATCCAGTCCGTCCATATGAAGCCGGGGCAGCAGGCCGACATCCTGGCCGAGCAGGCACGGGAGTTGGTGGACCAGCTGACGCGTGAGCGGCTGGCCATCACGGCCATCAAGGGCGTGGACCTGCCGGCGCTGCAGCAGAAGCGGGAGCGGCTGGAGGAGGTCAATCGTCACTCGCGGCGGCTGCGGTTGGTGGGGGACCTCATCGCGGGGGCTGCGCTGGCTACTTGTGCTTCGGGGCGGGTGCCTTGGTACGCGGAGCAGGGTGGCGCGCGGGTCAAGGACCTGTTCCCGCAAGCAGCGTTGATCGTGCAGAGGATCATGGAAGATAGGGTTGAGGACGGCTCCGACATGGTGCGCAAAGCGCGGGCCATGGCGGAGG
The DNA here is from genome assembly GCF_054729195.1 of Streptomyces sp. YIM S03343. Classification (NCBI taxonomy): domain Bacteria; kingdom Bacillati; phylum Actinomycetota; class Actinomycetes; order Kitasatosporales; family Streptomycetaceae; genus Streptomyces; species Streptomyces sp. YIM S03343. Next base: position 669,549 of record NZ_JBPUKX010000001.1, on the reverse strand, counting down.
AATGGTTGGCCGCGGAACTGCCAGAGGTAGCGATGGACAGGCGACCAGTTCATTGGCCGTTGGAGTTTCCGGAGGTGTTTTCCCAGAGGGGCGGGTTCGATGCCATCGTGGGGAATCCGCCTTTCCTTGGGGGGCTCAAACTTAAGACCGCCTTCAGTGAGGCTTACAGGGATTACTTGGTGGATCACCTGGGGCGCGGTGTCCGTGGAATTCGGGGTACGGCAGACTTGGCCTCTTATTTCCTAATGCGAGTTAACTCCCTGCTTAACAGGCAAGGTCAAGGGGCGATTATCGCGACTAATACCTTGGCTCAAGGGGATTCGCGGGAGGTCAGTCTGGCGCAGTTGGTGGGAGATGGAGTGCAGATTAGACGCGCAGTTAAAAGCGAGGCGTGGCCGTCAAAGTCTGCAGTACTTGAATACTGTGCGGTGTGGCTCAATAGGGGGCCAGTCGTGGCTGGCGCCAAGTGCTACCTTGATGGCGTTCCGGTTCGTGGGATCACTGCCTCTTTGAATCCAGATACTCGATTCTCTGGTCCACTTGGCCGACTGGTTGCCAATAAAGCAATGGTATTCCAAGGTTCTAATGTCCTTGGTACGGGTTTCACCATGCGTCCGGAAGAGGCCCGTCAGTGGGTTCTCGCGAGTGAGAAGAACGCTGAGGTCTTGCGGCCTTACCTGAACGGGCAAGACTTGAACGGCCGCAGTGATATGTCTGCCAGTCGGGCGATCATTTCTTTTTGGGACTGGCCTCTTGAGCGTGCGATGGAATACCCTGAGCTTCTAGAGCAAGTCAAGAAAAAGGTGAAGCCTCAGCGAGATAAGGATCCCATTAAGAGTTATCGGGAGTGCTGGTGGAGATTTGCGGCTCATCGCCCGAACTTGTACGCCGCCATTAAGGGCTTGGATAAATGCATCGTATGTGCTCGGGTGAGCAAGGCTGTGATGCCCGTCATGGTTTCGACGGGGCCGATTTTCAGCGAGATGACGGTTGTCTTCGCTTCGGATGACCCGGGATTTCTGGCGTTCCTCTCGAGCTCGTTGCACTATTGGTGGGCTCTTGATAGGTCATCAACGATGAAGGGGGATCTTCGGTATACTCCCACCGATGTTTTCGAGACCCTTGTTCGCCCTCTGCTCAGCGAGCGCCTTCGAGTAGCAGGAACAAACCTCGATGCCTATCGGCGCGATCTGATGCTCGCTCGCAGTATGGGGCTCACCGCTACTTACAACTTGGTGCATAACCCCGTTTGTCAGGACGAGGACATCGTTGAACTCCGTCGTATACATCAGGAGATCGATAAAGCCACCGTCGAGGCCTACGGCTGGTATGACCTCCTGGACGACTCCGGCCGCACTCTTCCCGCCGACTCGACCCACGAGACCTTCCCACTTGACCACGGCTTCCACGAGACCGACCAAGGCATCCGTTACACCGTCGGCCTGCTCGCCCGTACCGAGATCATCGATCGCCTGCGCCAGTTGAACCACCAGGCATACGCCGACGAGGTTCACCTCGGTCTACACAAAGGGGTGACGGACAAAACGGCCAGGGAGAAGCACCCCAACCTGCCCTCGCCGTCGCCCGATGCCATTCGGAAGCGCAACGAGCAACTTGCCGCGCGAGGTGGGTTGGATGTCGGTGAGGGTGCCGAGGGCGCCCTGTTCTGAACCGGCAGCATGACAACGGGCTCGCTCCCATCGCCCAAGTGACGGCAGTGAGCCCGTTGTTCCTCTCAGCTCTAATTCAACGTGAGTGCCACGAACGCAGCCCACTCGCCCCGGTCGACCCGCAGCATCGGCCCGCCACCCACGGCCTTCGAGTCGCGTACGTACACGGCGTCCAGGTCGGCGGCCACCTCCACGCAGTCGCCGCCGTCCGATCCGCTGTAGCTGCTCTTGAACCAGTGCAGCCCGTTCACGTGCTCGGCCACCCGCTCCACGCTCATGTCTCTCCCACCATCCGCTCGATGAGTCGCGCAGACTCCTCGACGTTCAAGGCCTGCGATCGCAGCTTGCCATATCGCAAGGAGAACGCACTGACCTCGGCGGGCTCTGATACAACGCATCCGACACCCTGGGACTCGAAGTACCCCAGGTTCTTGTGCTCGTGCGTCTCCACCACCACGAACGGCCCGTTCTTACCGGGGTGGAAACCCCGCCGGGCGGGCATGACCTGGACCTCCACGTTCCTCGACGCCCCTACCTCCAGTAGCCGTTGCCACTGCTCGCGCATGACCTCCGGGCTGCCCACCGGATCGCGCAACGCCTCCTCACTGATGATGAAAGACAACTCGGCGAGCGGCACCCGCGTGAGCAGCTTCTGCCGACTCAGCCGCGCTTCCACGTGCTGGTCGACGATCTCCTCGCTGAGCGGAGGACAGTGCCCGGCGAACACAGCCCGCGCATACCCCTCCGTCTGCAACAACCCCGGCACCAACAGCGGGTCGTACGAGAACCGGCTCACCACCTCCGCCTCGATCAGGGCGAAGTTCCTGAAGAACCGCGGCAACTTGGCCCGATCCACCTCGTCCTGGAGCGCATTCAGAACCCCGCCCGCCTCCAGCACCCGGTCCGCCGCCCTCGTGAACGCGACCTTGGCCGGGCGCCGCGCCTGCTCCACCGAGGCGACCTGCTCCACCGAGTAACCGATGGCGTCCGCGAGCTGCTGCTGGCTCAACCCGGCCCGCTTCCGCAGGAACTGCAACAGCACCCCGTAAGCCACCCACACGCCCGGCACCTCGGGCCCCTCGCTCTTGGTCTTCGCCGTACGCGTGATCCGCGCGTCCCGTACGTCCCGTACCGCCTTCACCGTCCCACGTCCTTCCAGCCCGTTCCACCCCGCCCACGGCCGCGCTCGCCGCCGCTCCGATGCCCAACGCGACACGTGGGGCGAGGGACACGTACCGGACCCGTACAACGCCCGTACAGAACCCGTACACTCCGCGAGGTGACCGTTCCCGATGAGGCGTCATGCGATGAGTGACCGGGCCGCCACCGCCCTGCGGGAGGCATGGCGACTGCCCGCCGCCGATGCCTCGCGGGGATACGAGGCTCTGTGGTGGAGCGCCGGACCGGCCGGGGAACTCGCGGTCATGCTGGTCCACCGGCGGTACCTGGAACGCAGCCCCTACGTGAAGGGCTGGGTCGGGTGGTGGCCGAAGGGCCCGTTCACCGGCGAACTGGTCACCGTCACGGGGCAGGGAGAGCGGCGGACCCTCGTCGAGGACATCCGGATCCTGCCCAGCCACTTGGCCGTGCTCCCGGACTCACGGTTCCTGCTGGCGGGCAGCCGTACACGGCGGGCCGGGACCGAACGCGACTGGGAGCCCAACGCCGTGGCGTTCTCCGCCTCGGGGACTCCCGAGGGCGAGTTCTGCATAGGCGACGACATCCCCGCCCTCGTGACCGACCGCCGCGGAGGCATCTGGACGGCCTACGGGGACGAGGGCATCTACGGCGATCACCGGAGTCCGCGGCCGGCCTGGCGGGCTGGGACACCGAAGGCCGTGCGACATGGCACCCTCACGGCCGCTTGCCCGACCACCCGTTGGAGGGTTGTACGGCGGCGACCGAGGATGACCAGGTGTGGCTGGTCTGGTACTCCGGCACCGGGTCCGGCACTTTCCTGACCCGGATCACCCCGTCCACCGGCGAAGTGACCAGCCTCCGCAGCCCCGTACAAGACCCGGACGGGTTCGCAGTCCGCGGTGACCGGGCGGTGCTGACCCGCCGCCACCACAATAAACGGACCGTCGACCTCACCCGCGCCGAGCTCGACGGGACCACCTGGACGGTGACCGAGCGCCGCACACTCGACGTACCCGGCCGGGTCGTCATGCGCTGCGGCCAGGGCCGCGACGGCACCCTCTGGCTCCGCACCGGCGACACCTGGCTGCACGCCGAGGCGTGACGGCCGACCCGCGCGTAACGCTCGTACAACTGCCGTACACCCAGCCCCAAGACAAGCCGTCGCCTCCGTACAGCGAGCCCGAAGTACGGCCGTCGTACCTGGTCAGGCGGCCCTTGAACCCGCCACGCTGTCCCCTGTGACACACCCTCAGCTCACCGATGAGCCGAAGCCCCCGCACGCGCCCGCCCTCCACCTGGCCCTGCGCCTCAGCGGCACCAGACGCGGCGCCGGCCTCGCCCGACGGCTCGCCGTCCAGCAGTTCACGGAGTGGACCGGCCTCCCGCACGCCTCCGACCCCGCCCGAGCCGTCGCCCTCGTCACCGCCGAACTCGCAGCCAACGCGGTCCGCCACGGCAGCCTCCCCGGCCGGGACTTCCGCCTGACGCTGCTCCTGCTGCCCCACTGCTTCCGCGTCGAGGTGACGGACACCCGCCCCGAGCGCCTGCCGCCGCCCGTACCGCTGCCGCAGCCCACCGACGAGCCCTCGGGCCGCGGCCTGCTCCTCGTCCAGGCCTACGCCGACCGCTGGGGATACACGGTCCGCGACGCGTACACGAAGACCGTGTGGGCGGAAGTGCCGCTCCCCACCGCCACCGCCACGGGTCACCACCCGCACTCGAATGCGCGAGACGGACGCTCGCCTCTTGTGAACCAAGTAAATGGATCGCATACTGGCGCCGATCAACCGTTGCCCGCCCACCCGGCAGGCACTGCCGGAGCCGCAACGCACGCAGCTGGTCGCCGAGATGGCGACCAGCCGCCGCTGGCTGAACAGCCGAACGGACGCACCGAACCCAAAGCCGAAGCCGAAGCAGAGCCGACGCGCGGGGAAGACGGCGGACGCGAAGAAGCCGACGGCAGCAAACAAGACCGGGCAGCGGAAGAAGGCGAAGAACCCGCTGAACGGCGCACGCCCCCTGCCCGGAGTCGTAGACCCCAGAACAACGAAGAGGCTCAAGTGAGCGGTGCCCCCATGCGCCGAAATCCCGTAGAGCGTCATCAGCGCGAGCCTCTACCCTTCTCGCATGCCGCCCGCGAAGACCTCGTACGTCTGCCTGCCCTGCCGGGCCTCGTACAAGCAGCCCTACGACTCCTACGGCCCCAACGACAGGGCCAGGCAACGGATCTGCCCCCGCTGCGCGCAGCCGCTGATCCACGTGGGCTCCGCCTTCGCCGCACCCCGCCGCCGGGACACCTCGGCCTGGCGAACGCTGTCGGTGCTACTGAACGCGGGCATCCGCTTCCACAAGAGCTGCTGCGGCGGCCCCGGTTACCGCCCCCGCACCCTGAGCGAGGTCCGCGAACGGATGACGTACGCCCGGCGCACCGGCGAGCCCTTCGCGAGGGCACTCGTACGTCACGAGCTGCCCTGAAACGCTTCCGAGGTGCCCATGTTCTGGTCAGCCGGCCATGAAGCGGTCGAACAGGAAGACCTGGCGAAGCTTCGCAGCCTTCTCGACGACGGCTACGACGTCGAGGACGACAACGGCGACGGCTGGACCCTCCTGCGACACGCCATCGATGTCGAGATCGACGGCCACATACAAAGCGGCCGACCTCTGCACGTCGACGTGACCGCGTTCCTCCTGGCCCGCGGCGCGGATCCACTCCGCCGCACCAACGGCATCCTCCCGGCGGACGAGGCAGACGCCGACGGACACTGGCTGGCCGCTGAACTGATCCGCGCCTGGACCACACGACCAGCCGCACGTCACGGCGACCCGGAGGGGAACCCCGGATGAGCCTCAAGGGCAAGATGTAACCGGCACGCACCTGCTGACCGGCACTGCACCGGCAGGCCGACCGGCCTGCCCATGGGGCCGATGGGGTGCGTTCTGCGTGCAGGGGAATGGGGTCGTCGGGCCGGAGCAGGTGGTTCTTTCGGCCCTCATATCCGGAGCACCCGCGTTGGTGGAATCAATCCTGCCGTGTCCGTCCACACCGACTCAACGATGAGGCGAAGGGTGAAGGCCGATGGACGATCGTCAGCACACGAGTGATTCTGGTCTTGCCGACTGGGTAGCCGAAGTGGCTGCCCTGACCCATCCCGATGACATCGTCTGGTGTGATGGATCACCGGACGAATGGGACCGGCTGACCAGCGAACTGGTGGACGCGGGGACGTTCACACGGCTCAATCCCGAGCTGCGTCCGAACAGCTTCCTTGCCCGCTCGCACCCGTCCGACGTCGCCCGCGTGGAAGACCGGACCTACATCTGTTCCGCCCTGCCGGAGGACGCCGGACCGACCAACAACTGGGCCGATCCGGACGAGATGCGCCAGACCCTGCGCGAGCACTTCGCCGGTGCGATGCAGGGCCGGACGATGTACGTCGTCCCGTTCTGCATGGGCCCGCTGGACTCGCCGATCTCGCAGCTGGGCGTGCAGATCACCGACTCGGCATACGTCGTGGTCTCGATGCGGATCATGACCCGGATGGGCAAGCAGGCGCTGGACCTCATCGAGGAGAGCGACGGCTTCGTCAAGGCCCTGCACAGCGTGGGTGCCCCGCTGGCACCGGGTGCCGAGGACGTGGCGTGGCCGTGCAGCGAGACCAAGTACATCACCCACTTCCCCGAGACCCGCGAGATCATCTCCTTCGGCTCCGGGTACGGCGGCAACGCGCTGCTGGGCAAGAAGTGCTACGCGCTGCGCATCGCCTCCACGATGGCACGGGAGGAGGGCTGGTTCGCCGAGCACATGCTCATCTCCAAGGTGACCGACCCGTCCGGTGAGGTGCGCCACGTCACGGCCGCGTTCCCGTCCGCCTGCGGCAAGACGAACCTGGCCATGCTGGTGCCGACGCTGCCCGGGTGGAAGGTCGAGACGCTCGGCGACGACATCGCGTGGATGCGCTTCGACGACAACGGCGACCTGCGCGCCATCAACCCCGAGAACGGGTTCTTCGGGGTGGCCCCGGGCACCGGCCCGGACACCAACCCCAACGCGCTGGCCAGCCTGTCCGGCAACTGCATCTTCACCAATGTCGCGCTCACCGACGACGGTGACGTGTGGTGGGAGGGCCTGAGCAAGGAGCCGCCCGCGCACGCGATCGACTGGCGCGGAAACGACTGGACGCCGGGCAACGGCACCCTCTCGTCCCACCCCAACGCCCGCTTCACCGTGCCGGCCGCCCAGTGCCCGTGCATCGCGGACAACTGGCAGGACCCGCAGGGTGTGAAGGTCGACGCGATCCTGTTCGGCGGCCGGCGGGGCTCTGTGGTGCCGCTGGTCACCGAGGCGAGGGACTGGACGCACGGCGTCTTCATGGGATCGACCGTGTCGTCCGAGACCACCGCCGCCGCCACCGGCGCGGTCGGCCGGCTGCGCCGGGACCCGTTCGCCCTGCTGCCGTTCTGCGGCTACAACATGGCCGACTACTGGGCCCACTGGCTGCGCATGGGCGAGCGGCCCGGGGCGAAGCTGCCGAAGGTGTTCTACGTCAACTGGTTCCGCAAGTCCGCCGACGGGCGCTGGCTGTGGCCAGGGTTCGGTGACAACAGCCGCGTGCTGGCGTGGGTGTTCGGCCGTACCGCCGACGCACCGAAGCCCACCGGCGCGGTCGACTCCCCGATCGGGCTGCTGCCCGCACCGGACGCCCTCGACCTGACCGGCCTGTCGATGTCCGACGAGGACCTGGCCGAGCTGCTGAAGGTCGATGTCGAGCAGTGGCTGGGCGAGGCGGACTCCATCGCCGAGCACTTCGCGGGCTTCGACCGGCTCCCGCCGCAGCTGGACAAGCATCTGCGGCAGTTGCGCGAGAACCTGGCCGCCGCGGCCGACGAGAAGCAGGCCGGCGCTTGACCGGCAGAGTGCCGGCGCTCGACCGGCCGGGCGCCGGCACTCCATCAGCCAAGTAAAGAAGACCGGGTAGAGAAGATCCGGGCGAAGAAGACCGGGTAGGAAAGATCCGGGCACAGAAGACCCGGGCGCAGAAGACCGGGCACAGAGGACCCGGGCAGAGAAGACCGGGTGAGAACAATGGTGCTCGACACCCTGGCGGAGAATCCGCTGCTGGTGCTGTTTGCGGTGATCGCATGCGGCTACCTGTTCGGCCGGATCAAAATCGCGGGATTCAGGCTCGGCGTGTCCGGCGTGCTGTTCGCCGGTATCGCCGCCGGGGCGCTGGACGCCCGGCTGAGCCTGCCGGATATCGTCTATCTACTGGGCCTGGCCCTGTTCGTCTACACCATCGGGCTGTCCACCGGGCCGGTGTTCATGTCCTCGATGCGCCGCGTCGGCCTGCGGTGGAACCTGCTGGCCGTGGGCACCATCGCGGTGGTGGCCGTGGCGACGGTCGGCGTCGCCTGGATGCTGGACCTCGGCGGGCCGAAGGGCGCCGGGTACTTCACCGGCGTACTCACCAACACCCCGGCGCTCGCCGCCGTGGTGCAGAAGCTCAACGGTCAGGAAGCGGACCTCCCGGTCGTCGCGTACTCGCTCGCCTACCCGGTGAGCGTGATCTCCGGCATGATCGCCATCAATGTGCTGCAACGCTGGTGGCACATCGACTACGTGGCCGACGCGGCCCTCGCTGGCCCTGCCGACGAGCAGATCCTCAACGCCACGGCGCGCGTGCAGCGGGCCCTGAGCGTGACCGACGTGATCCAGGCGTCCGGCAGTCAGGCCATCATCGGGCGGGTGCGCCACAACGAGGAGGTCGCGGTGGCCGAGCCCGGCCGGCGGCTGGAACCCGGCGACCTGGTGACGATCGTGGGGACGGCGAAGGGGGTGGCCGACGCCACACGCCTGGTCGGCGAGGTCAGCACGCGGTCTCTCGACGCGGACCGCTCCCACCTGGACCGGCGCCGGATCTTCATGTCCAATCCGAAGCTGGTCGGGCAGCGCATCGACGAACTCGACCTGACCGAGCGGTTCGGCGCGGTGATCACCCGGGTGCGCCGTGACGACACCGACATGCTGGCCGAGGGCCACACGGTCCTGGAGTTGGGCGACCGCATCCGGGTGCTCGCTCCGCCCGAGCACATGAAGGAGGTCAGCCGGTACTTCGGCGACTCCTACCGCGAGATGGGCGAGATCAACATCGCGTCCCTGGCGCTCGGCCTGGGGCTCGGGCTGCTGCTCGGGGCGCTGAAGATCCCGCTGCCGGGCGGCGGTCACTTCAGCATCGGCTTGGCGGGCGGCCCCCTGGTGGTCGGGCTGCTGCTGGGCGCGCGCCGGCGCACCGGACCACTGGTGTGGCAGCTGCCCAGGCCGGTGAACTCCACGCTGCGCGAGATCGGTCTGGTTCTCTTCCTGGCGGGCATCGGCACCCGGGCCGGCCACTCGTTCGCCTCGACGATCACCACCGGCGGCGGCTGGCTGATCCTCGGCACCGCCCTGGTGCTGTGCCTGATCACGGCGTTCGGCGTGATCATCGTGGGCCACAAGGTGATGGGGCTGCCGATGGGCGTCACCACCGGGGTGTTCGCCGGACTGTCCACCCAGCCGGCGATCCTGGTCTTCGCCCGGGAGCAGTCGGGCAACTCCCTGCCCGAGCTGGGCTACACGACGGTCTACCCGGCCGCCATGCTCATGAAGATCCTGGTGGCTCAGCTGCTGCTGACCGTCCTCGCCGCGGTCTGAGCGGCACAGCGACTCAGCGACTGCGACTCCGCGACACGAAGGGTCCACCGGAAATCCCGGTGGACCCTTCGTGATCTCCTCGAAGGCCGGTCGCGCAGGCGGCCCACCGCATCAGCACCCCCGCCGCCTCCACCTGCCATTGCTGGTCAACGAAGCCCTTCGTTTGCTGACGAGAGTCTCAGTCGTCCAGACGGACCGGCATCAGGAGGGAGAAGGCGCCCTCGTCGTCGGGCCGGCGGATCGTGATCGGTGCCGTAGAAGTGCCCAGCTCCAGGACCAGCTCGTCCCGGGCCCCGGCGGCGAGGGCCTGAAGCAGGAACTCGCGGTTGACGGCCACGTTGCTCTGGCCGTCGTCACCGTCGTCGCACACGATCACGGACCCGTTCTCCGTCGCCCTGAGCACACTCAGGTCGTGAAGCTCACCGTCCTGCTCACGCGTCTCGCTCGCGCGCACCGGACCGGTCTCCAACGCCTTCCGGAAGATCGCCGTATCGACGCGGGCCCGCTGACCGCCCGGGAGTTGGACGAGACGACGGTAGTCGGGGAACTCGCTGCCGAGACTCCGGCCAGACGTCTGCCGGTCCCCGCTCTCCAGCGTGACGCGGTCACCGTCCACCACGAGCTGAACGGACTGCTCGCCGGTCAGCAGCGCCCGCATCGCGTCGGCGAGCGGAAGGGGCACCACGACCTGCGTGTGCGGCCCCTCGTGCCCGGCCGTGTGCGCTCGCGCCACCGCCATCCGGTAGCGGTCGGTGGCCACGAGACGGAGTGCGTCCCCCTCGTAGTCGAAGAGAATCCCGCTGAGCATCGGCAGCTCCGCGTCGGTCCCGGCGGCGAAACGGACCGCGTCCAGCGCGGCGGCCAGCTCCGGGGAAGGGACGGACAACCGGACGGTCGTGGTGTGGAACGAGGTCATGGGGCGTGTCTCCCTGCGGTCGAGTAGGGCTCGGAATGCGGAGAACTCGCTGCGGGCCTCGGACAGCCCCAGTTCGAGACGGCGCAGGTGCGCTTCGAGAAGCCCCCGCACCAGGTCCGCGTCCGCCCCGGCCCAGCCGGCCAGGACGAGCCGGATGTCGGCCAGGGGCATGCCCGCCCGGCGCAGCCGGGCCAGCAGCCGGGCTTCCTCCAACTGCTGAGGCCCGTACCAGCGGTACCCGCTGACCGGGTCCACCCACGCGGGCACCAGCACACCGGCACGGTCGTAGAACCGGAGCGCACTCACGCTCAGCCCACAGTCCCGGGCCATCTCCCCGATGCTGCGCATCTCGTTCTCCACACCCGGAACCCTGAGCCCTCGACAAGGTCGAGGGTCAACCCCGGCCGACGCCTGTAGCCTGCCATCCGGACCTGACGGTCGGCCCGCGTGGTGCCCCGACCGATCACCGGCCAGCCGGAGCAGCCGCTTGCTCAGGTATAACGGCACCCTACGCAGTGTGAACGTACGCGACGCGGATACGGCCGACCTCTTGTCATGAACCATCGTCCTGCGGAGGACCTTGTGAACGGGACGTCGATCGCGCTGTTCAACAGTCAGGGCAGGTCGAGAAAGACAACCCTGACCTACCACCTGGCCCACATGTTCCGCTGGCTCGGGCCGACGGTTCTCGCGGTCGACCTCGACCCTCAAGCGAACCTCACGTCGATGTGCCTGGACGAGACCGAGATCGAGGAACTCTGGGAGAACGAGTCCGAGTTGATTGCTCAGGGGCGGCATCCTCGGCTCTGCCCGGCACCGGCCGCGTACGCAAGGGGCAGACCATCGCCGACGCGGTGCGCCCCATCCTGGAAGGCACGGGAGACGTCGCTCCCATCGAACCCGCCGAGCTCCAGCCTGATCTATGGCTGCTGGCCGGGAGCCTCGATCTCAGCCGCTTCGAGGACAAACTCTCCAGCGAGTGGTTCAAGACCTTTGCCGGCGACATCGCGGCGATCCGCACCACCACGGCCTTCCACCGCGTCGTGGAGCAGGCGGCGGACAGGATCGGCGCGGACATCGTCCTGATCGACGTCGGCCCCAACCTCGGCGCGATCAACCGGGCGGCGCTCATCGCGGCCGACAGCGTGCTCATGCTGCTCGCGGCCGACCTCTTCTCCCTCAAGGGGCTCAGCAACCTCGGCCCTACGCTGCGTGACTGGCGCCGGGACTGGCAGCAACTCGTCCTGCCCCGCGTTCCGGTGGGATTCTCCGCGCCACGCGCGGAGATGCGTCCTCTCGGCTATGTGATCATGCAGCCGGAGATGCGTCTCGACAGACCGGTGAAGGCCTACGAACGGTGGCTGCAACGCATCCCCTGGGTCTACTCGGCGGCCGTGCTGGGCGAGGGGGCGCCGGTCACCGCTGTCGACCGGCACCGCATCGCGACCCTCCGCAACTACCGCAGCCTGATGCCGCTCGCGCACGACGCCAGGAAGCCCATGTTCGACTTGAAGACTGCCGACGGTGCGCTGGGCAGCACGCAGAAGTACGTGCAGACCTGCTACCGAGAATTCCGCGGCCTGGCCGAAGTCGTCCTGGCGCGCGTACGGCAACTCGGCGCCGAGTGACAGCGTGAGGACGTTCGGTCACCCCGGGTACCGGTCCCACCAGTGCTCGTCCCAGCCCGCGGTGTACTCGGTCCCACTGGGGCGGTCGGTGATCTGGGCGATGAGGTCGTGGGCCAAGGTGCCGAGGACCCAGGCCAGTTCGTGCCGACTCACCAGATCGACGGGCAGCGCCTCCGCGCCGTGCGCGGCTCCGAGGAACGCCCCGGTCACACAGGCCACCGAGTCGGCGTCCGGCGCCCCGGCGGCGAAGCGCAGCGCGGCGCCTACCTGATCCCGCTCCGGGAAGGACGCGGCGACATACACTCCGCCCAGCAGTGCCGAGGGGGCGGTGGCGTCCGGCGCGAGGCGGGCAAGGTATTTCGCGTCGGCGGGATGAGTGTCGGCCCGCTCGAGCGCCCGGGTCAGCCGGCCCAGTTCATCACTGGTCGTGTCGTCGCGAAGGGAGCGGATGCCCTCCTTCAGGACCTGCCGCACCTGAGGCTGAGTACCGCTGGTCAGGCAACGAGCGGCCAGCACGGCCGCATGGGCGGCGGCGGACTGAGCGGCGGGGTCGCCGTGGGTGAGGGCGGCCATTGCGCGAGCCTCCTGAACCCAGTAGTGCGAGTTGTGCCCGGCGACGGCCACAGCGACGGGAAGGGTACGGGTCAGGGCATGGCAGCCACGGCTGGCCGTGGGCTTCCCCACGCTGCCCGACTTGCTCGCGGTCAGGGCGGTGACGGTCGCGGGCGCCGAACCCCGCCGCTGCGCAAGCACCGGCACCTGGGCGAGCCAGCCGTCCGGCCACGCCCCTCTGTTCCCGGACTCGGGGCGATCCGGCAGCTCTATTCCCTGCAGAGCGGCCCACCGGCGGTAGGCGTGCCACATCATTCCCGAGGGTGAACAGATGCCCCTGTGGTCACCCCTCACAAACGCACGGATGGTCCCCTCGGCCGTGAAGCAGGCCAACTGGGTGCTCACCCCAGCCCGCAACGAGACCTCGGCCGGCAACGTGCCCCGGGCCGCGCCCAAGGTGTCCCCCACGGCCAAGCCCAGCAACAGTCCCCGGACCCGCGAAGCCGCCCACTTCTCCCTCAGGAGCTCGGTCCGCTTCTCCGACTCCGGGCGAGCGCCCAGCAGGACCTCCCGCTTCCCCTCTTCCTCTTCGGACGTGCTGAGCAGCGAAGCCTGGCTGTTGACCGCCGGACCGGCCAACGCGTGCACGGCATCCTGCAGTTCGGCGTGCGCCGACAAGTGACAGCCGTGTGGCAGCACCTTGCGCAGGTCGGACAGAGCGGTCTCGGGGTCGGTGCCGGTGGCCAGGTTGCTGTAGACGGCAGCGACGGCCGGGGTGCGGCTCTGGCCCGCGGCGCAGTGGAGCAGGACCCGCTTGCCCGCCTGACGCAGCCGCAGCACCGCACGGGCGGCCTGGTCGACGACGTAGTGGAGGTTGGCGTTGTTCCCGTCGCTGTCCACCAGCCAGACGCGCACGTGCTCCACATCGGTCCCGGGCAGCACCGGCTCCGTGCCCATGCGGCACAGCGACACCACGGCATCGACGTCGACCGGATCGGTTCCCTGGAGCAAGGCGAGGTTGCCCAGCACGACTCCAGGGTCGTGCGGATGAGGGACGGCGAAGCCGCGGAGTACATCCGCCGGGGCGGGCACGCGGGCCGCCGATGGCCAGCCGTCGCCGTCGTCCTGTCCGCCCCGGGCAGTGCGCACGGCCGACCGGACCAGGTCGACACCGGTGAGACCGGGCCAGCCGTGCACAGCCTGCTGCCAATGGAGCGGGATGCCGGAGCAGCCCCAGCGCGCGCCGAGCAGAGCGCCGGCGATCGCGGCGACCGTGTCGGTGTCGTTCCCTGCGCGGACAGCGGCCTCCAGGGCCAGCTGCAGGTGCTGGGCAGGGAAGCTGTTCTCGGCGGGGACCAACTCGGGAACGGGAGTACATGTGATTGCCGACCAGGCGGCCTGGAGCGCGGCGACGACCCAGCCGTTGGGGGAGAAATGGTGCGGTGGCTGAGCCTCCGCCTCGTCCAGCCGCTCCCGCCAGACGGCTCGGCGCTCCGGAGGAAGGAGGTCCAGGCCGGCGCGTACGCCGTCGAAGGTCCCCTCCAGTACGGCGGTTCGGATGCCGGAGCACCAGAGCACGCAGGCATCGGCGCAGTCGGGGTCGGGGTGGGTGAGTGCGCTGACCGCGACGGCCGCCTCGGCCATGGCGGCCGCATCCCCGAGATGGGCGAGGGCGACGATCCCGGTCCGCATCAGCGAGCCGTTGCCGGCGCTCTGGAGGTGGCAGGCGGCGTAGTCGCGGGCGGCCCCCAGCATCGACGCGCCCGCGGCTCCGGACGCGCGGCTCGCGGCGTACAGGACAGCTCTGGTCTGGCCGCCGATATCGCTGGCACCCTCGCTCCGCCAGCGCTGGAAGTTGGCCGCGACAGTGTCGAGAGCCTCGGGTTCGCGCAGGTCGGCTCCGGTCGCCGCGACCTCGGCGATGCAGACCTGCATCTGGGTGTCGTCGGAGTACTCACCGGGCTTGTACGGGCCCAGGCCCCCGCCGATCATCCGCGGCTGCTGGTCGTTTCGCAGCGTCGCCTCGAACTCGTACGGCACACCCAACGCGTCTCCCACCGCGGCACCGAGCAGCACACCTGCGGCCCGGTCGGTTCCGCGTGCGTCCAGGCGGGGGTTTGGTGTGAACGGGCTGGCCATGGGCACTCCGTATGCTCGGCGGCGCGCGGCGGTCGGGCCGGGCCGACGGTGGTGGTGATGCGAGATCCCGTACGAGGACGACCAAGACGCAGCGATACCGCGTCAGTTCCCGCGGACGGCGATCGAGATCATCGACGTCCCGCCAGCTTGGCACGGCATTCCTATTATCGTCAACCAGACGATAGCGGTCCGGCGGGAATTGACGTGAAAGACGACGGGGGCTCAGGGACCATCGTGGCGTGCCGTCCGAACTGAATCACCTCGCTCTCCGTGTCGTCACACCGGAGCCGGCTCAACGCGGAAGCACAGTCGAGGTCCGGCCGGTCATCGACGATCAAGACATCCTGGCCACCGCCTTCGAAGAGGGCCCGGCGGAAGACCCTCGACATCTCCTTGTGCCCTCCAGCCCGCTGATGCCGTCCCACGAACCCAAAGAGGTTCGGCTCGCTGAAGCCGAATGCACCGCTGTTGCGGCGCCGTCTACGTGACGATCAAGCGTGAGGACGAGACCGTCGTCTGGGACGACTGGCGGAACCCGGACGGCGATCTGCATCTTCCGCCGTATCGGTTCGACGTGCGGCAGTACGGAGCCGAGGTCCAACGCGCAGTTGCTGACCGCAGCTGGGAATGGCCGGCGGCCCGCACCGTCGCCCGACTCCTGGAAGAGAGCCTTCATCAGCAAACCCAGTGGCTCGATCAATGGAAGTGCGAGCTCGCTTGGGTCAGCGCCCCGCCCTGGGAGCGCGACCGCGTCACCGTCGGCTTCTTCCATCCCGGTCGGCCGACCGGAGAAGACGAGGGGCCTTGGCTGCAGTTCCGCCATGTCCTGTCCGTCACCGACGATGCCCCCGATGATCAGGCCAACCGGATGCTGCGAGATCTCCTCCAGGTCGACCTCCGGGAGACGGGTGAGGTCTGTGGTGGTTCGCGCGAGTTCGCCAGGCAGTTGGGATACCCGTGGCCTGGGCGATTCCGGCCCTGAGAGGGCGGGGACATCGGGTCTTGTGGCGCCCGTCCTGCCGTGGCACGCCAGGAACGCTCTGGAACGTCTTGACCAGTTCGTTCAGCGCGACGCGCCGGGAGTCAGCCTGATCCGTTCATCCGGAAACCGACGTTACGGAGTCGAATCCTCCGGGCCAGGGCCGAAGGGCACCTCGTCCCCACGATCATCGCTGGCCCAGCTCGACGGGGGCTGTCCGAAGATGGTGCGTGCGGACTTGATCGTCAGTCGCCCGACGACATGGTTGCCGCCGGCGCCGATCGCGGCACCGACACCGAGTGGTACCTGTTTGCTCAGCACCAGGACCCCTTGCTTGGTCCCGTACTTGGTGATGAACCGCGGACCCAGCACCTTGTTGGCCCGGTTGATCGCGCTCATCGGGATCGCACCGACGATGCGCCGTGCCCAATAGGGGCCGGTGCGCCCGACGACTTTGTCCAGAGCCTTCACCGCTCGGTCGCCGAGAAGGACGGTCAGGACCAGGAGCTTGCGCCGCTCGAAGTCCTCAGGATGCATGTCATGAACCTCGGCCAGCGACAGCGTGTAAAGCACTGACGCTTCGGTGAAGACCATGACATCGGCCAGAGCCGTCGGGATCCCGGCGCCGGGCACGATCCCTGCCGCGCCGGATGCTCCTCCGGATGCGGTGACGCCGGCAAGGTAGAGACGATTCAGCCGACGGATCAGCTCCTGTGGAGTGTCGCCGGGGTGGACTCGCCGCAGGCGCTCGACGTTCTTCCTCGCCAGTGGCTGCTGGGCGACCAACGCCTTGTCGAGACCCTGCTGGATCAGGTTCTTGGCGTCATCGGCCTTGCTCATCGGGGTTGTGGTCCTCTCGATCGCGAGCGCCTCGAGGGCGTTCGAAATACGGCCAAGCACGGGGCTGTTTCAGGCGTCGTTGTCCGTCGAAGTGAGGGCGGAGCGGGTGGAGATGCGCGGCATCGTCTCGTTGGGGGAGCGGCGCAGCAGTTTGATGGTGCGGCTCTCCACCCACGCGTTCCACGCCTTGAGGTAGTAGAGCAGGTGCTCGCGGGAGTCGTCGCGGCGCCGGTGCGCGTTGCCCACGGCGAGGTTGAGCATCGTGTTGCGCAGCGTCAGACGCGGGTCGCCCGGCTCCAGGCGGGCACCGGTGACAACACCCTCCTCCCAGGCGGACTGGTCGACGTCCGGCCGGGCCTCACTGGTGACGTACCAGCCGATCGTCGCCGCCGTGACGGTGATACGGCATCCCCGGTTCAGCGCGATGCCGTGGTGCAGGGCGTCGCGGATACCCGGGTGCTTGCCGAGCAGGTCCAGGAGCTGGTCGTTGCTCGTGACCGAAGAACCGCCGCTCCAAGCGGAGTTGGGGGCGTTGCGGTACAGATGCAGTCCCCGCAGTGCGGCCGCCAGGTGGGTCGCGTTGGCCTC
The DNA here is from genome assembly GCF_054729195.1 of Streptomyces sp. YIM S03343. Classification (NCBI taxonomy): domain Bacteria; kingdom Bacillati; phylum Actinomycetota; class Actinomycetes; order Kitasatosporales; family Streptomycetaceae; genus Streptomyces; species Streptomyces sp. YIM S03343. The sequence continues at coordinate 652,409 of NZ_JBPUKX010000001.1, read as the reverse complement.
CCCCGCGAGGGCCAGTGCGTCGCGGCCGGTGCGCTTGCGGCCGGTGTCCATCACGGTGAACGCGGTGCGCGGCACTCCGTGTGTGACGGTCAGGGGAACGGTCACGCCCGCCTTGACGATGGCGGCCAGCCGGTGCTGTCCGTCGATGAGGGCGTCGTCCTCGTCGAAGGCGATGCCCTGGTGCGTCAGCTGCCATTCACCGCGCTGGATCCGGCCGGCGAGCTGCTGCACCGTGCTCTTGCTGAGGGGCCGGTTGTTGGTGTTACGGGTGAGCCACTGCGCCGCCAACTGGGGCGACACGTCCATCACTTGCATGTGCACGGCGCCTTTGCCTTCCTCTCGGTGACGTCAACGACAAGCGTGGCCTACTTTGTGAACATAGTCAATTTACTACCTGCTCCGTCGTCCCGCTGTCAGGCGGCGCCAGGATCGGTCGATATCGGTCGGTGATCACTCGCGGCTCGCGATATGCGCCGGGCGGTGTCATGGCACGGGGGCCGGGTGCGTGGGTTTGCTGATAGGGTTGGTGTGTGTGCTCAGTTCACACTGGGTCCGTGTGCCGGGGGGCACCTGTGAACGGGCTCGTGGTGATCGGGGCGGGATGACTGGACGGGTCACCGGATGGCCCTCGGCAGCAGTGGGGTGGGGCGTGTGAGTCATGACGAGCGCGGGCTGAGCGAGGGGCTGCGGCCGGTCGGTTCCGTCTGCATGAGCGCGTACGAGGGGCAGGTATGGGACACGCTCAACGGGCACTGGCAGCGCCGCGACAACCGGCGTGGTCTGCCGAACTGGGCGAGTGCCGCGCTCGGTCGCACCGGTGAGGTCGCTGGAAACGCCGTGAGCCGGGTCAAGGACGCTGTGCCAGAGGCGGTCATGGAACCGATACGTCGCGCGGGCGACGCGGTTGCCAACACGGCCCTGCGACCGGCGCTCGCAGGCGCGGTAGCGCTGCTCGAACTGGTCAACGACTACGCCCTGGAGCTCAACGACCCGAAGAACGTCGAGAAGCTCGCCGGCAAGCGAGGTGTCGAACTCGACAGTTTCACCGAACTGCGGCAGCAGGACCTCAAGGTCTGCGACCGGTTGCTGACCCGCAACACCCTCAAGTGGCGGGCCGCCGGTGCGGTCGAAGGTGGCGCCATGGGCGTGCTGGCCATGGTCCCCGTCGCCGGTATCCCCGTCGCGATGACAGCGGACATCCTCGTCATCCAGGTCCTGAGCACCTCGATCGCAGCGCGCATCGCGTACTCCTACGGCTACGACGCCAAAGACCCCGAAGAGCAGATGTTCATCCAACGCCTGGTACAACGGTCCTTTATGGCACAGGCGGCCAAAGTGGAGCCGTTGCGTGAGACCGCACGGGCAGCGAACGCGGTCAAGGGACGCGTAAGGTGGTCGAACAAGCTCCGCCAGGATCACCGCCTCCTGGCCGCCCTTGAAAAGTTGATGCAGCAGCTCGGCCCGGCCGGCTCCAGGGTGCCGGTCAGGAACGTCGCCAAGGTCGTGCCGTTCGTGGGTGTCCTCATCGGTGCCGGCATGAATTCCGCCGTCCTCGGCAGGGTGGCCGCCGACGCCCAGCGGTACTGCCAGACCCGATTCCTGTGCGACAAGTACGGGCTGCCGCTGCCTGCCGCACTCGCGACCGGCTGGGACGACGACCCCCAGACCGACGCCACGTGAGTGATGGCCGCTGGGTCCATGATGCAGCTGCCTGCCGCACCGTGGACGGGGCAAGGAGCGTCGTCGACGCGTCGGCTGGTACGGCGCACTGCTCCGTCTTGAATCCGACGGTCTGATCGCGGTCATGGCGCCGTGACAGGACGGGCCCCGGCCCGCGGACCCCGCCTCGCGGTCCGCGGCCGACGCCCCGTGCGGCTCAGCCGGTGACAGGGTCCAGCATGCGGCTGCGCTCACCGCTCCAGGAGATCGCCAGCGCGTCGCGCGCCCGCGTACAGGCCACGAAGAGCAGACAGTGCTCGGCCAGCAGATCCGAACGGTGCTGCACGGCGTCCTCGTCGGCCGGTGTCACCTGCGGGGCGAACGGCAGCACGTTCGACGTCACGCCCACGACGGCCACACAGCGGAACTCAAGCCCCTTCATGGCGTGCATCGTCGCCACGCGCACACCCGACACCCCCGGCCCCGGGTCGTCCTTCACCGCGACGGCGGGGACGCCCTCCCGGCGCAGCCGCGTGATGACCGCGTCGACCAGAGTGTTGAACCGGGCGCACACCGCCACCTCGGACGGCTTGACCCCGTCCTGGTCGACCCACGTCCGGATCTGCTCGACCAGCGCGCGTAGTTCGTCGTCCTGGCTGGCGTGGCCGCGTGCCACGGGGACGCGGCCGTGCAGCTCGGAACGGTAGCCCCGCAGCGAGTCCCGGCCGCCGTCCTCGTCGTCGTCCTCGCCCAGCCGGCCCACCGGCTGGCCGTCGAGGAGCGACGCGGACCAGCGCAGGATCTCCTCCGTGCTCCGGTAGTTGACCCGCAGCCGGTACGTCCGTCCGCGCACGTCGATGCCCAGGGAGCGCAGCGAGACCCGGGAGTCGTAGATGCGCTGATGGGGATCGCCGACCAGGAACAGGTCGTCGGGCTGCTCCGCCACGCAGGCTCGCAGCACCCGCCACTGGGCCGGATGCAGGTCCTGCGCCTCGTCGACCACGACGTGACGGTAGCGCGGCCCCTGCTCGGCCAGGGTCCGGGCGGCCTGATCGCACACCATGGTGTACGTCGCGGAGTCGCGCGAGGCCAGGTCCGCCGTGAACCGCTCCATGACCCGCCACAGCCGGGCCCGTTGCACCCTCCCCACCTGTGTGCCGCGCCCCCTGCGCACACATCTCAGGTACTCCTCGGGTGTCCGCAGTCCCTGGGCCAGGACGACGCCCCGGAACTCCTGGGACAGGAAGCGCTCCGGCCAGGGCAGGTCCTCGCGTGCGGCGGCACGGGTCCACGCGCTCTTCTCCGCCGCCGCGGACAGCGGTTTCGGGGCGCCGCCGCCCCGTGCCTCCCGTACGACCCGGGCCGCCAGCGAGTCCACGGTCGTGACCTCGACACGGCCGAGCAGATGCGCGTCGGCGTCGCCGAGCAGCAGGGCCAGGCTGTCCCGCAGCGCCGCCGCCATGGCGTTGGTGAAGGTGGTGAGCAGGATCCGGTCGCCCTCGCGCCCGGTGCGCAGCAGATGCCGTACCCGGTGCAGGGCGACGACCGTCTTGCCGGTGCCGGGGCCGCCCGTCACCTGAGCCGGTCCGTTGAAGCCCGGGTGGTAAGCGTACCGGCGCTGGGCGGGGTGCAGGAAGACGCGCCAGCGGGTGAAGTCCTCGGTGAGGATCCGCTCCAGCTCACCGGGGCCGGTGACTTCCACGATGCGGTCGGACGTGTTGAGGATCGCCTCGCTGAGCGTGACGGCCGGCCGGTTCTGAGCCGTGCGCACCGTCTGCCCGCGTGAGGCGATCAGCTGCTCCCAGACCTCCTGGGGCGAGTAGCCGGCCGCCAGGTACTCCAGCACCTCGTACTGATCGGCGGGCATCATCGGGGGTGCCATGACCGTCAGATCGTCGGCCGTGACGCACACCCGTGCCAGTCGCAGAACCTGCTCGTCGATGCCGAGGTCACGCAGCACGGTGTCGGAGTGGTGCGCGAAGAGCCGGGTGGGGGTTTCGACCGCCTTCGTCCCGAAGTAGGTCTCCATCTGTTCGAGCGCCTCGACATTGCGCACCTCCAGGCCTTTGGTGGCCCCGTTGACCGAGTAGGCGCGCTTGCAGGCCCAGTTGATCGCCTCGTCGTGCGGTGCCACCCTGAGCAGCGTGAACAGTTCGCTTCCGTCGTCCGGAGCAAGGAGGACACCCCGGTAGAACTTGGTCACCCGGATCGTACGGATCCGGGGGTCGCGTGCCCGCTCCAGCTTCTCCAGATGCATTCCCTTGCTGGCGTGCAGCTGAGGCACGGTCAGGCTCCGGAACATCTGGATCGCGTCGTTGACTTCCTTCTGGACAGGTCTCTGCAGGGAGATCAGATCCGTGACGAAGTCGTCGGAGAGGGCGAGACGCGGCATGGGAATCCTCGGGTCGCGGGCGGGTGGCGGGCGGCCATCAGCCTAGAGACTTACGGGGTGCCGGGCGACGTAGCCGCCCTATTCGTTGTGTGAACTGAGTCAACGGGTCTATATTTTCTCGTGCTGTCACGCCCTCGGCGCACACCCGTGCTCCGACGGCCCTGTCCCAGCTCCGACGACCCTGTCGAAGCTCCAACGGCCCCGTCCGGAAGGACCCACCGCATGCCGGCCCAGCCTGCCCAGGCCGCTGTTCCGCACCCGCTCGACGAGGTTCCCCAGACGTTCCGCGCCGGAGACTCCTACGCGGTACGGGACGCACTCGTGCACTACATCCGCCGGGATCTGCTGGGCCCCTGGGACGGCGAGACGGAAACGCTGCCGGCCGCCTCCTCCGGTCCGCGTGACCGATACCTCGTCGGCATGCTCGGCCCGCGCCCCCCGGCCGTCACCGGGGACCGGATCGCCCGCGTGGCCGCCCAGGGCGCGGACGGCGAGTCGGGCGACGAACAGGAGGGCGACGACAGCGGCCTCCAGGACCGGCTGAGCCCGCAGGCCGCCGGACACATCTGGGCGTCCTCCATGGGACTGTCCTTCACCGTCCCGGCCTCCGTCGGGACGCTCAGCGCCATCGTCCGCTGGGGGCGCTACACCCAGTCGGAACAGGCCACCGAGCGGGGGACGACGCGCAGGGTCTGGTCACGTGAGCCCGTCGAGCGCCCCGTGGACATCGACGTGACGGACGGCGCCGACCACACCGTGCCCCTCGACGGCGACACCGTCGTCCTCGTCGTGCAGGTACGCCGGCACACCGGCCGCACGGGCACCGAGGACCTGCGCATCGTCGAGCTGACCCTGGTGAACCGGCAGCCGGACAGCCCGGACGCCCGCGACGCCCACTGGCTCTTCCAGACCGAGATCGACGTCACCGCGTTCCCCGACGATCAGGCGGCCGTCTTCCTGCCCGTCGACGATCCCCTCGACCCGGCGGGCCACGGCAACGCGCCCGAGGACACCGAGGAACGGCGGCTGCGGCTCCTCTACCGGGACAGCCTCAGCCACGCCAGGGGCCGCAACACCGCCGTTCGCGCGCACGTCCGCGACGGGGAGCGCAACGCGCACCGCCTCACCACGGCCTGGCTTCCCGAGTACGACGTCCGGGCGACCACCGCGCCGACCACCGAGGAGCAGAACCTGCTGAACGGGCTGGAACTGGGCATGGACGAGCTGGCGGAACTCGCCGTGCCCGGCCGCCGGGACGAACTCAGCGCCGCTCTCGCCCCGTTGGCCGACGGATACGGCACATGGCTCGAACAGCAGCGCCGCAGCGCCGCCTCGCTCCCCGAGGACCTGCGCGCATCGGCCGAGACCGCGATCGGCCAGGCGCTGGAGATCTGCGACCGCATCACCCTCGGCATCGACCGGCTCGTGGCCGACGAGACGGCCCTGCTGGCCTTCCGGTTCGCCAACCGGGCCATGGCCCTGCAGCGCCGCAACACGGCCGTCGCAGCCGCCCGCGCGGGACGCGAGAACGATCCCCTCTCCTACCGGGAGGCCTGCGACGAGATACACGGCAAGGGCAAGGCGGCGGCCAGTTGGCGTCCGTTCCAGCTCGCCTTCGTGCTGCTGAACATCGCCTCCCTCACCGAGCCGGGACACCCGCACCGGGGTACCGGCCGTGAAGCCCTCGTCGATCTGCTGTTCTTCCCGACCGGCGGCGGCAAGACCGAGGCATATCTCGGCCTGGCCGCCTACACCTTCGCACTGCGGCGCCTCCAGGGCACCCTCGGCTCGGGTGCGGAGGCCCGGAGCGGTGAGGCGGGCGTGGGCGTTCTCATGCGCTACACCCTGCGGCTGCTGACCGCCCAGCAGTTCCAGCGCGCCGCTGCCCTGGTGACCGCCTGCGAAGTCCTGCGCCGCGAGGAGTTCGCGCGGGACCGGCGCTGGGGAGCCACCCCGTTCCGGATCGGGCTCTGGGTGGGCACCTCCGTCTCACCGAACTGGTTCGACGAGGCCAAGGAACAGATCGCCGAGGCCAAGGAGAACGCCAGCGACAAACACGCCAGGGTCCTTCAGGTCCTCACCTGCCCCTGGTGCGGCAGCGGGCTGACCGCCCGCTCGAACATGGAGTACGACGAAGGGCGCCGCCGGGTCCTGCTGTACTGCCCGCGCGGCGAAGGGGAGGACCGCTGTCCCTTCTCCCGGCGCGAGGCGCTCGGTGAGGGCATCCCCGTGCTCACCGTCGACGAGGAGATCTACCGGCTGGCCCCCTCGCTGCTGATCGCCACCGTCGACAAGTTCGCCCAGCTCCCGTGGAACGGCTACGCCGGCCTGCTGTTCGGCCGGGTCACCGAGCTGTGCCCCCGCCACGGCTACCGCCACGACGACCTCGACGCCAAGACCGGCTGCGGCGGCCGCCACCACACCAGGGGCGACCTGCCCGGCGTCACCTCCCAGCCCGTCACCCGGCTGCGGCCCCCGGACCTGATCATCCAGGACGAGCTGCATCTGATCTCCGGAGCCCTGGGCACCACCGTGGGCCTCTTCGAGGCGGCCGTGGACCAGCTCTGCACATGGAGCTTCACCGACGACCACGGACGACGCCACGAGACCGGCCCCAAGATCGTCGCGTCCACGGCGACCACCAAACGGGCCGCCGACCAGGTCCGCGGTGTCTTCGCCCGCAAGGTCGCTGTCTTCCCTCCCCAGGTGCTGGACGTCGGCGACACCTTCTTCTCCCGGCAGGTGGAGCTGAGCAGGGAGAACCCCGGCCGCCGCTACCTCGGCGTCTGCGCGCACGGCACCCGGCTCAAGGCCGCCGAGATCCGCGTCGCGGAGATCCTGCTGCTCGCGGGGCAGCAGCTCTTCGACGACTACGGCAGGCCGGCGGACCCGTACATGACCCTCGTCGGCTACTTCAACGCCACCCGTGAACTCGCCGGCATGCGGCGGTACATGGACGACGACATCACCACCCGGGTGCGGTCCAACGGCAGCCGCAAGGGCCTGGACACGCTGTCGGAGCGGATCGTCAGCAGAGCGGGGATGCTCAGCATCCAGGAACTGACCTCACGTATCTCCTCGTCCGACATCGGCGCGGCCCTGAAGCGGCTGGAGACCGAGTTCGACCCCGAGCGGGACACCTCGGTGCGCAGGCGGGCCTTCCTGCGCGAGTACGCCACCGCCATGAAGGAGAAGCGCGAACCCCGCGCCTCCATGACACCGACCGCGCGACAGGCCGTCGACGTCGTCCTCGCCACCTCCATGCTGCAGGTCGGCGTCGACGTCTCCCGCTTCGGCCTGATGCTCGTCGTGGGCCAGCCCAAGAACACCGCCGAGTACATCCAGGCCTCCTCGCGGGTCGGTCGCGATGCCGCCCGACCGGGCCTGGTGGTGACCCTCTACAACTGGTCACGCCCCCGCGACCTCGCCCACTACGAGGACTTCGAGCACTACCACGCGACGTTCTACCGGCAGGTGGAAGCCCTGTCCGTCACCCCCTACACACGACGCGCCCTCGACCGCGGTGTCGCCGCCACCTATGTCGCCGCGCTGCGTCACGCGGCCTACGACTCCTCTCGCAACCTCGACGCCCACCACGTCGACCTCGACGGACCGCTCGCCCAGGAGGTCGAACGGCGGCTTCTCGAACGCGCCGAACGGGTGGGCGGCGACCGGCCCCGCCAGTACCTGAGCGAACGGCTCGACCGCCTCAAGGACGAATGGCGCCGCAAACGGGACGAGAGCAGCTCGACCCTCGCCTACCGCAAGGAGAAGAACAAGACGACCGTCGTGAACGGCCTGCTGCGGAGGGCGGACGGATCCCGCTGGACCGAACTGACCGTCGGCATGTCGATGCGCGAGACGGAGAACGAGATCAACCTGCTCCTCCCCGGCGGCGGTGCCTTCCTGGAGGAACCCTCCGGCGACGGTCCCGACTGGACGTTCGGCGCCCCCGGCACCGGCGGCGAAACCGACCAGGACACGGCGAGCACCGTGGACAGCGACGAGTACGGGCCCGTCACGGCCGAGGGCACGGTCAGGAAGGCACAGCGATGAGCACCCACGACAGCAGGCGCAGGGTCGGTGCCGTACGGCCCAGCCACCTCATGTTCACCGCCGGGGTCGGCGCCCTCGTGGACCTGCCCAACTTCTCCGTCCTGATCCGGGGAACCGACTCCTGGAGCCACACCGGTGTCACCGACTACGACATCGACGAGCCCAGGCTGCGCGCCGCCGTCAACCGGTCTCTCCAGCGCTACGGACGCGGCCAGATCGAGCAGTTGCGTGCCGCCCCCTGGCTGGAAGGCGCCGACACCGACCCGAAGGGCTGGGCGGCGCAGGGAGTCGGAGTACCCGTCACGCCGTTCCCGCAGTGGCTGCGCTGCACCGCCTGCAATGTGCTGGCCGCCATCGACTCGGGCGAGTTCGCCTTCGTCAACCCCAACCCGCGCACGCCCCACGAGGCGAAGTTCGTCCACGACTGCAAGCGGGGCAAGCCGCTCGCCGTGGCGGCCCGTTTCACCCTCGTCTGCACCGCCGGACACCTCGACGAGTTCCCGTACACCCCGTACGTGCACCGGGGGCAGGCATGCGGCACGACGCCACGCCCGAAGCTCCGCATGAAGGACCACGGCGGCAACCAGGCCGCCAACGTCACCATCGAGTGCGTGGCCTGCGGAGTGAAACGCAACATCCGGGAAGCCATGGGCGAACGCGGCCGACGCCACCTGCCCCGGTGCCGCGGACGGCATCCGCACCTCGGCACCTACGAGACCAACGGCTGCGACCAGGAGCCCGTTCTGATGGTGGCGGGCGCGTCCAACCAGTGGTTCCCGCTCACCCTCAGCGCCCTGGCACTTCCCAAGGCGCAAGGGGGAGACATCGGCAAGCTCCTGGACGACCACTGGCCCGACCTCGAACTCATCGAAGACCGAGGGCAGTTCGACTTCATGGCGCGCATGCCCAAGTTCGCCTTCCTCAAGGAGTTCGACGCCGACGCGGTGGTCGCGGCGATCACGGCCCGCAAGCAAGGGATCGCCGGTCCCGCCCCGTCCGCCCCCGACGTCCAGGCCGACCTCTTCGGACCCGAATGGGACGCGCTCTCCGGCTCCGTTCCCACCCCCAGCGACGACTTCGCCCTCCGCCAGATGCCGGTGCCCGCCCGCCTGAGCGAGTTCTTCGCCGACATCCGGCAGGTCGAGCGGCTGCGTGAGGCACGGGCACTGATCGGCTTCACCCGGCTCGACGCGCCCGACCCCGAATCACCGGAGATCGCCACCCGGGTCGAGCTGTCCCGCGGGGTCCGCACCTGGGTACCGGCCAGCGAGGTGCGCGGCGAGGGCATCTTCCTGCGCGTACAGGACGGCCTCATGGCCGAATGGGCCGCCCGTATGGAGAAGTCGCCGCAGATGGAGGCGCACCGGCAGGCGTACGCGCGGTTCCGCGCCAACCGGAGGTCGGACCGCAAGACCAGCGACTTCGACCCCTACCACGGCTGGCCCGGAGCGCGCTACATCGCCCTGCACACCCTCTCCCATCTGCTGATCCGGACCATCGCCCTGGAATGCGGCTACAACTCCGCCTCGCTCGCCGAACGGATCTACGCGGGGGACGAACAGAACCCGAGGACGGGCATCCTCATCTACACCGCCGTCCCGGACTCCGAGGGAACCCTGGGCGGCCTGGTGTCCCTGGCCGAAGAACGGGAGATCGACCGCATCGTGCGCCGGGCCCTGACCGACGCCCGCCACTGCTCGGCCGACCCGCTCTGCGCCGAGCGCCTGCCCCAGGACCCGGCCGACTTCCTCCACGGAGCCGCCTGCCATGTCTGCCTGTTCGTGTCGGAGACCACGTGCGAGCGCGGCAACCGGTACCTGGACCGCCGGTTCCTCGTCCCGCTGACCGGTGACCCCGATCCGGTGCTGACCCCGGTCGGTCTGCTGCCGTGAGCCGACCCGCGTTCGAGGCCGCCGTCGAAACCGCCGTCGCGGTCCTCGGCCTCCCGCGCAGCAAGGACCTCGCCGGTCTGCTCGCCCAGGGACGCACCAGGGAACGGATACTCACCGAGCTGGCGACACCGGGCGTCAGCGAGGCCGTGGCGGCGCTCTGCGACGCCATGGAGTCGGAGTCGGTGCCTCCTCCCGAGGCCGCCGCCTATGTGCGGGGCTACGCCGCCGCCCGGCGGACGGTCCGGGACACGGTCCGGGTCCGCACCGTGTGGAGCGGTCCTTCGACGCCCGCCGTACCGGTGCGCGCCACCGCTCAGGTGCTGATCGAGGTCATCGACGAGGCCCGGCACGAACTGCTGGCCATGACCTACGCGGCCCGTCCGTATCCCGCCCTGACGAGGGCGCTGACTCAGGCCGCGGGCAGGGGCGTACGGATACACGTCGTGGTCGAGACCCTGGCCGGCGCGGGCGGCCTGCTCTCGGGGAGCGAACCGGCCGACGCGTTCACGTCCGTGCCCGGACTGCTGCTGTGGGTCTGGGCACGGGACACGGCCCGGCAGCACCGCTCACGCCAGCACGCCAAGCTGGCGGTCGCGGACCGCCGCACCCTCCTGCTCGGCAGCGCCAACCTGACGGAGTCCGCCGCCCGGCGCAACATCGAGGCGGGCGTGCTGGTGACCGGCGGCGAAGCACCGCGCCGCACGGCGGAGCACATCGTCGAACTGCAACGCCTCGGCGTACTCGTGCCGTACCGGTCGGCACGGCAGGCGCCTGGCTGAGCGTGGCCGTGAAAGGGCTCAGAGGGAGTTCGGGAACTCACCCCCGGGGCCGGGCCAGGTCCGCGCCGCGCAGCAGCAGCTGACCCACCGCCAGCGCGGCCACCACGATCGCCGCGCGGAACGGCCACCGGCTTCGCGTCCCCCACGCCACCGCCGTGCCGCCTATGGCGACCGTCCCCGCCGTCGCCGCCAGCACGCGGCCCGGGACCCCCGCCCCGCCCGGCGGCCCTGCGACCACGACGCCCACGGCCGTCAGCATCACGCACGGGGCCAGCCACCGGCAGACGGTACGGCCCAGCCGCTGGGGCAGCCCGCGCACCCCGGTCGCGAGGTCGTCCGCGATGTCCGGCAGGACGTTCACCAGATGGGCGCCCACCCCCAGCAGAGCCGCCGCCGCGACCGCCCACCAGGCGGGCCAGGACGGGACCGGCAGGCCGAGGGTGACGAAGAACGGCAGGGAGGCGAAGCCCACGGCGTACGGCAGCGGGGAGAGGGGTGTGTGCTTCAGCCGCAGGTTGTACGCCCAGCCGGCGGCCACCCCGGTGAGATGGGCGGCTCCCGCGGCGGCGCCGCTCAGCAGCGACAACGGTACGCACAGCCCCAGGGCGGTTCCCGCCGCGACGGCCGCCGCCCGGGGCGGGAGATCCCCGCGGGCCACCGGTTTGTCGTCCCGCCCGGACAGCACGTCGCGCCCCGCGTCGGCCGCGTCGTTGCACCAGCCCACCGAGAGCTGACCGGCCAGCACCGCCGCGGCCACGGCCGCCGACCCCGCCGCGCCGCGGCCCGCCGCCACGGCGAGCGCGGTGACGAACACCGTCACGGCGAAGGCGGGCTCCGGATGGCACGACAGGAGCAGCGCCGGCGCACCGCGCGCGCTGCGCCGTAGAACCCCGGACGGGTGGAGATGCACGTACGCACGGTAATCGCGGGGTGCCGGTGAGGAAGACATGAGCGACATGCGTGTTCCCGCGACCGTCGCCGCCGCCGCCGCGCCCTCCGGCGTGCTCCCCCTCACGCCCCCTGACACACCCCTCACCCCGTCTGTGCCAGCCGATGACGGGGGCGCCGAGCCGCGCCTCCGTCCGGGCGGGCCCGGCGCGGCGACCACGATCGCCGCCGTGCACACCGCCCTGCCGCCTCACCGGTACCCCCAGCGGGACCTCACCGAACCGATCGGCGACCTGTGCCTGCCAGCCGGAGCCGACCGCGCCCTGCTCCGCCGTCTGCACGCGTCCGCCGGGGTACGCACCCGCCATCTCGCCCTGCCGATCGAGCGGTACGCCGGTCTCGGTGACTTCGGGCAGCGCAACGACACCTGGATCGGGATCGGCCTCGACCTGGCCGAGGAGGCACTCACCGGCGCCCTGGATCGTGCCGGGCTCGCGCCGGACGACGTCGACCTGCTGGTGTGCGCCTCCATCACCGGGATCGCCACCCCCTCGCTCGACGCCCGGCTCGCCGGGCGCGTGGGACTGCGGCCGGACGTCAAACGGCTCCCGGTGTTCGGCCTCGGCTGTGTGGCGGGCGCCGCCGGTCTCGCCCGGGTGCACGACTATCTGCTCGGGCACCCCCGCGACACTGCCGTCCTGCTCACCGTCGAGCTGTGCTCGCTGACGGTCCAGCGGGGCGACGGCTCCCGCGCCAACCTCGTCGCCGGTGCCCTGTTCGGCGACGGTGCGGGCGCGCTGGTGGCGCGCGGCGCCGACAGCGGCGCGGCGGGGTCCACGGTCTCCGAGGCTGTGCCCGCCGGTCCTTCGGTGGTCGCGGCCGGTCCTTCGGTGGTCGCCACCCACAGCCGTCTGTACCCGGACAGCGGACAACTCCTCGGCTGGGACATCGGCGCGGGCGGCTTCCGCGTCGTCATGGACGCGGGCGTCCCCGGCGTCGTACGCGACCACTTCGGCCACCACCTGCGCGCCTTCCTCGCCGAACACGGCCTCGCCCCGGAGGACATCGGGAGCTGGGTGTGCCATCCCGGAGGCCCCAAGGTCCTCGAAGCGATCGCCGACACCCTCGGCCTGCCCGGCGACGCCCTGGCCCCCTCCCGTCGTTCCCTCGCCGCGGCGGGAAACATGTCCTCCGTCTCCGTCCTGCACATCCTCCAGGACATCACGGAGTCACACCGGCCCGAGCCCGGCACCTGGGGTCTGCTCCTCGCGATGGGCCCGGGATTCTGCTCCGAACTCGTCCTGCTGCGGTGGTGAGCGGCCGTCATGACCTGGTACACGCTGCTCCTCACAGCGGTCGCCGCCGAACGACTCGCAGAACTCGCCGTCGCCCGCCGCAACGCCGCCTGGACCCGCGCCCGCGCCGGTGTGGAGCACGGCCGCGGCCACTACCCGGTGATGGTCGCCCTGCACACCGGACTGCTCGTGTGCTGTCTCCTCGAACCCGTCCTCGCCGGACGTCCGTTCCTGCCCGCCGTCGGATGGCCCGCGCTGGTGTTCGTGCTGCTGGCGCAGGCCCTGCGCTGGTGGTGCGTCACCAGTCTCGGGCCCTACTGGAACACCCGCGTCATCGTCGTCCCCGGCGCCCGGCTGGTGGCTGCCGGGCCCTACCGCTTTCTGCGCCACCCCAACTACGTCGCGGTCGTCGGGGAGATCGCCGCCCTCCCCCTGGTGCACTCCGCCTGGCTCACCGCCGCGGTGTTCACCGCCGCCAACGCCGCGCTCCTCACGGTCCGCGTCCGCTGCGAGAACACCGCCCTCACCTCGGCGTTGCCCGCGTGAGCCGTCCCCACGACCTCCTGATCGCCGGAGGCGGCCCCGCCGGCCTCGCCACCGCGTTGCACGCCGCGCGCGCCGGGCTGGACGCCGTCGTCGCCGAGCCGCGCCCGGCGCCGGTCGACAAAGCCTGCGGCGAGGGCCTGATGCCCGGCGCCGTCCGCGCCCTCGCCGCCCTCGGCCTGGAGATCCCCGGCCACCCCCTCACCGGCATCCGCTACGTCCAGGACAGATGTCGCGCCGAGGCCGCGTTCCGGCACGGCCCCGGCCGCGGTGCACGCCGCACCGACCTGCACGCCGCCCTGCACCGGGCCGTGCTGGACGCCGGGGTGCCCGTCCTGCCGCTCGCGATCGGCGATGTACGGCAGGACGCGACCGGCGTGACCGTCCCCGGTACGGGGCTGCGGGCCCGGTGGCTGGCCGCCGCGGACGGCCTGCACTCCCCGCTCCGCCGCCGCCTCGGCCTCGGCCTCGACTCCCCGGCGAGCGCGCCCCGGTACGGGCTGCGCCGCCACTACGCGGTGCCGCCGTGGTCGTCCTGCGTCGAGGTGCACTGGGGGCCGCACGCGGAGGCCTACGTCACCCCGCTCGGCCCGGAACTCGTGGGCGTCGCCCTGCTGACGGCACGCCGCGCTCCCTTCGACGTACAGCTGCAGGACTTCCCCGACCTGACGGCCCGGCTGCCTCCCCGGGCTGCCGTCACTCCCGTACGCGGCGCCGGACCCCTGCGCCAGCGGGCCCGCACCCGCGTCCACGGGCGAGTCCTGCTCGTCGGCGACGCCGCCGGATACGTCGACGCGCTCACCGGCGAAGGAGTCTCCCTCGCCCTCACCGGAGCCGAGGCCCTGGTCGCGAACCTGTGCCGCGGCACACCGGAGCACTACGAGACCGACTGGCGCCGCGCGACCCGCCGCCACCGCCTGCTGACGGACCTTCTGCTCAGAGCCCGCCGCCAACCCGCGCTGGCCCGCCGCATCACATCCACCGCCGAACGCCTGCCGGCCCTCTTCACGGCGACGGTGAACGCCCTGGCATGACGCTGAAGTGACGGCGAAGAAGACGGTGAAGAAGAGGGTGAAAGAGACGGCGAAGTGGCGCTGAAGCAGCGTCAGGGACGGTGGCACGGCGGGCAGTAGGGCCCGGAGGTCCCGCCTCCCACGGCCGACCGACTCACGTCCCGGGACCACCGGCGGTGAAGTATTAGGTCCCATCGAACTGGCTGGCCCCCCTCACGTCACGTGCAAGGCAGACATTCTTGAGCTCCTGCGGAAGATCTTCAGGGGTGGCAGTGGAGCGCCGCGTCACAGGCTTTCTCTTCCCGGCACGACACCCGCCTCGCGCATCAGGTCGGATGGGAGGCAGCGGCCCAGGAAGCTGTCACGGCAGGACAGTACGTCTTCGAGGGACTGACCGCCTCTGTGGACCCTGATGTCCCGGAAACCGCCGCCAAGCTCCAGCAGTCCGTCGAAGAAGAAGCACAGCGCTGTACCGAGGCAGAGGGAACCGGAACCAACAAGTGAGGCAGACAAGCAGACGGGGAATCCTGGGTGGCACGATCGCCGTGGCCGCCCTCGCTCCCCGTTGTGCAGAAGAAGTGGCCCTACGGTGTGCTGACGCGGGCGCCTGACCGGCGTCTGCCACTCTCTGCACGCTCCCGGGACCGCCGTCTGCCGGGCGTGGGTTCATTGGTGTATGCGGATCACCGCGTACGTCTCTCCGTCCCCGGGCGGGCGCGTCCAGGAGCAGCTGGTGAACGTGTGCAGCCGCCCGTTCACGATGGCGTGCCGCGGGAGTTGGGCACCGAACTCCCGTGCCACCGCTTCAAGCAGCGGCCGTTCCGCCTCGGCGCCGTCCTCCGGGCCGCCGAAGAACCGGCTCGGGTCCAGCACCCGCGGTTTCTCCCCGCTCTGCCGTACCTCTCCGCCCGCGTAGGTGAACGCGTACTGCTCGGCACCGTCTCGCGCCACCGAGAGGTGGAAGAACGGCTCCCCGTGCCACGTCCTCAGGCCGCTCCACACCACCACCGCGCGGGTGCCCGCGCTGCCGGCCGTGGCGGGGGAGACGAACCGCCGCCGGTCGAACGGGCCGGGATCGCCGTCGAAGGCGAAGCTCCAGCCGGTGCCGGCCCGCCCGACCGCCATGAGAGCCCTGTCGTCGTAGGACGAGAAGACCCTCTGGTCGTGCAGCGCCCAGCGCGCCTCCTCCAAGGTCATGGGTTCGTTCAGTACGGAGCCGTCCTTGTCCGCGAGACGTCCGGGCAGTTCCTCCGGCTCCACCCCCTCCACCAGGACGAACCGGTAGGACGTGCGGTTGTCGCCCGGATCCGGCTCGGCGAGCCATGCCAGGCCGCCCGGGTCGAGCCCGGCTGTCGGCCCCGGCGCCTCACCCGCCTGCCCGCCCCGTGGCACGGACAGCAGCTCGCGGCCCCGCTCCGGAATCAGCAGCGGCCCGAGCAGGGGGTCGGCCACCCACCCCAGCGGCGCCAGGTGGTCCGGTCCCAGCGGCTCCCACAGGGGTACGGCATTCCTCAGCGTCCGCCAGGCCACGTCGGTGTCTCCCCACCGCGCCAGCTCCCGCGCCCGCTCGACCGCCTCCCCGAACGGTCCGGCCGCCGAATAGCGGTATGTGCCGCTCCTCACCTGATCCAGCGTGGCGAAGGCCAGTGACATCAGGTCGTCGTCGGCGCCCGGCAGAAGGAACGTCAGCGTGGAGTCGTCCCCGCACGAGTGCGCCGCGTACTCCGCGAGCAGCGGCGGCAGCAGATCGGGCGCGTACCGCGGGTCCGTCACCAAGTCCTCGAAGGACACCCTGGAGGTCTGTCCGAGCAGGCGGCGTATCTGGTCACCCAGCCCGGCGGCCCGCGGCCTGCCGTACTCCTTGGCCTCGTCCAGGACCGTTCCGGCCCGCTCCCAGCCGCCGCGCAGCGCCTCCAGCCGGGCCTCCTCCACCTGGGCGTCCAGCGTTCGCGTCGTGTCGTTGACGAACACCGGCTCCCCGTCCCCCCGGTGCGCCCGCAGCTGGTGGAACTCCCGGTACATCTCCCGCATGAACTCGAGGAAATTTGCGTGCCGCTCGGGTGGCGCAGCATGCCAGCTCGCCCACGTGTACACGGCCCACTCACCGTCCTCGTCCACGTCCTCGGGATCCAGGAGGACATGGGTGACGTCTGACTCCACGTCGAGTTGCAGCCCGCGCCGCCAGATGTCCGCCTCCCGCAGCTCCTCGGGCCCGGCGTCCTCGTCCAGGTACTCCTCGAACATCTC
Source organism: Streptomyces sp. YIM S03343 (assembly GCF_054729195.1). NCBI lineage: Bacteria > Bacillati > Actinomycetota > Actinomycetes > Kitasatosporales > Streptomycetaceae > Streptomyces > Streptomyces sp. YIM S03343. The sequence continues at coordinate 635,645 of NZ_JBPUKX010000001.1, read as the reverse complement.
GGCGAGTCCTGACTCGTCGTTGTGCCAGCGCGCTCCCTCGGTCCCCGCCAGCAGCCACACGAACCCGCCCGCATGCCGCCACCCGTCGCTGACCTTGAGGAACTCCCGGTACGACGGGGGCATCCGTCGGCCGAGGCGCTCCTCCATGGCTGCCATCCGCTCCTCGGACGCGGCCGGGAACCCCAGCCACCGCGCATGCCGAGCGGCCTCGTCGTCCTCGCCCCGCGCCTCACCGTCCGGCAGGGAATCCGCCCACTCCTCGCTCCACCTGAGCAGGAAGGACCGCCAGTCGAATGCCGTGATCTCCGTCATACGCCCGATGCTGCCACCCGCCACTGACAACGCCCCGGTGCCTGTCGCGGCAAACGGCACCCTCTCGTCCGTTTTGAGTTTGCAGTGATGTGGAATTCCATTTCGTTCTGCCGGTGCCACTGGGTCTGCCGGATGCTCCTGAGTTCTGCCGCTTGATCTTGTGTGGTGGAACAAAAAGGTGACGAGAGATACCGGCATTCGGCAGCCGTGCCGATGGAGTTTTTCTTTCGCATGCCTATTCGGACGACCGGTCGGCATCGGTTGCCGAAATGGACTTTTGTCTTCCGATCTGTGTGCCGGCGGCGGCGACGGGTTTCGGCCGGGGCTCACGGTGTTCGGTGGGCTCCGCCGGGTGCTGCCGTTCGTGCCCCTGGTCGCGTTCCCGTGGTGTGGAGGGCGTACGGAGGCGCACACGCAAGCGTGGATTCGGTCGTTGTACACGTGTGGAGTTACTGTCGGGGCGAACCGGGCGAAAGGTGCGTAATCGTGTTCTACGGGCCCGGGGTTGTGTTGCTTTGAGTAGTTATTACCTTACAGTATTGACAGTTGAAGCCCTCCGGCGACAGGCGTAAGGTGGCGCAAGCGGCAGAGGCTCTCAGTAGGCTCTGACCCGCAAGTGACAGGCAGCACTTTTTGGTCGACACAACGCCGGCGAGGGGTGCGTCCCCGGGCCGTTTCTCGCGCAGGGCGATACAGATTCAATGGGGGGAATCATGTGTCTCCGTCACCTTCACTTCTCATGCGCTCGAAGCTCTCTGCTTTCGTCGGAGACCATCTGACCCGGGGTTGACCGGCCGCCGGTGCGGCGCCCCCGGTTGCCTTGTGAAATCTCACGGGCAAACTACTCTTTCCGTTCTCGAATCGCGCGTTCTCTGCCGGCTGCGGCTTCCTGTGCAGCTTCGGCCTTTGGCTCATGCGCGCGCTGCGGACTAGTTCGTCTTCAATTTCCTTGAAGCTGTCCGCTGTCTCCTGTGGCAATCGTGTGGCGCCTCGGCGGCGTCGGGGGAGTCGTGGAAAGGCGTTTATCGCGTGCCTGAATCTGAGACTGAGATTGTTCGGAAAGCCCAGCCGATCGCGGTGATCGGCATGGCCTGCCGGTTACCCGGCGGAGTGTCCTCTCCGGAGGATCTCTGGGATCTTCTGCGCAAGGGCGGTGATGCCGTCACCAAGATTCCCGATGAACGCTGGGCGGACTACCGGGGGCGCGACCCGCGGACCGATGCCGTTCTCCGGCACACCACCCGGTGGGGAGGCTTCCTCACCGACGTCGCGGGGTTCGACGCCGACTTCTTCGGGATCAGTCCCAGAGAGGCCCGGGCCATGGACCCCCAGCAGCGGCTGCTGCTGGAAGTGGCGTGGGAGGCGCTCGAGCGCGCGGGGGCGGCTCCGGGCAGTCTGGCCGGCAGCGGCACCGGTGTCTTCGTCGGGGCCTGGTCCGGCGACTACGGCCGCCGACTCCTCGAAGACGTACCCGGCATCGAGGCCTGGACCGGTGTGGGGGCCGACCTCGGCAGCGCCGCGGCCCGACTGTCGTACCACTTGGGCCTGCACGGCCCGTCCGTCACCGTGGACACCGCGTGTTCCTCCTCGCTCGTGGCCGTGCATCAGGCATGCCAGAGCCTGCGCCTCGGCGAGACGGACTTTGCCCTCGCGGCAGGCGTCAACCTCCTGCTCGCACCCGGTCTGACGGTCAATTTCGAACGTGCGGGGGCGCTGTCCCGCAGCGGCCGGTGCCGGGCGTTCGACGCCGATGCCGACGGTTACGTCCGCGCCGAAGGGTGCGGGGTCGTCGTTCTGAAGAAGCTCTCCGACGCGCTCGCCGACGAGGACCGTGTGCTGGGGATCCTCCGCGGCAGCGCCGTCACGCAGAACGGACACGGCGCGGGGATCATGGCCCCGGACAACGAGGCACAGACACGCACCATCCGCCTGGCCTGCGCCGCGGCCGGAACCGAACCGGCAGCCCTCGACTACATCGAGGCACACGGCACGGGCACACCGGCCGGGGACGCCGCCGAGGCCATGGGGATCGCCGCCGCCGTGGGCCCTTCGCGAGCGGAAGGTGACCCCTGCCTGGTGGGGTCGGTGAAGACGAACATCGGGCACGCGGAGTCGGCCGCGGGCGTCGCCGGCCTCATCAAGGTGCTGCTGGCACTACGTCACGGCCTCATCCCGCCCAGCCTGCACCACACCAGGCCCAACCAGGCCGTCGTCGCGGCAGGGCCCGCACTTCGGATCGTCACCGGAGCTGCCGCTCCCTGGCCCCGGCGCGAGGGGCCCCGCCGGGCCGGGGTGTCGTCGTACGGGTTCGGCGGCACGAACGCCCATCTCGTGGTGGAGGAAGCGCCCGAGTCGGCGGAAGGTCGGGACATTACTGCTGTGGCGACAGGCCGGCACGTCGCCGCCGAGGCGGAAAACCGGCACGTCAGCGCCGGGTCGGCAGACCGGCACGTCACCGCCGGCAGTTCCGGCGAACGCCGAGACGGCCCGCTGGTGTTCGCCTGGTCCGGGTCCTCCCGAGCGGGACGCGACCTGGCCGCCAAGCGGCTCGCCGACTGGCTGCGTCGCCAGGACGGCCGGGCGGACCTGGGCGCCGTAGCGCACACGCTGACAGCGCGCCGATCCCACTCCACACACCGCGCCGCCGCCGTGGCGGAGAGCGAGGACGACATCCTCCTGTCCCTGGACGCGGCGACAGCCGGGGAAGCCGCCGTGGACCTGGTCGAGGGACATGTGCTCCCGGGCGCCGCGACCGGCCCCGTGTGGCTCTTCTCGGGGCACGGCTCGCAGTGGACCGGCATGGGACGTGAACTCCTGGCGGCCGAGCGGACCTTCGCCGGCGTCATCGAGGAACTGGAACCGGTCTTCCTTGAGGAGACAGGCTCTTCACTGCTCGAATTCCTCACCGTCGGCAGCGTGGACAGGGCGGGAGCCGATGAGATCCAGCCCGTGATCTACGCCGTGCAGACGGCCCTCGCCGAGATGTGGGCGGCCCATGGTGTGCGGCCCGCGGCCGTCATCGGTCACTCCGTCGGAGAGATAGCGGCGGCCGTGGCCGGCGGCGGGCTCAGCCGCCTCGACGGCGCGCGTCTGGTGTGCCGCCGCTCCACGCTGCTACGACGGGTCGCCGGCAAGGGAGCCATGGCGCTCATCACCCTGCCCGCCGACGAGGTGCGCCGACGTCTGGAACGGGAGCGGGACCTGGAGCTCGCCGTCGCCATCTGCGCCTCTCCCGAGTCGACCGTCGTCGCCGGCATGCCAGCCGACATCGAGAAGGCCGTGGACCTGTGGACCCGCGAAGGCCTCCTGGTCCGGCGAGTGGCTTCCGACGTCGCCTTCCACAGCTCGCACATGGATCCTCTGCTGGCCGATCTCGCCAGCGCCGTCCAGGACATCGAGCACCGGCCGCCACAGCTCCCGATGTACTCCACCTCGCGCGACGAGCCGCGCGGCGCTCATGTCCTCGACGCCTCCTACTGGGTCGGGAACCTGCGCCATGAGGTGCGCCTGGACGCGGCCGTGCGCGCGGCGGCAGAGGACGGCCACCGGGTCTTCGTCGAACTGTCCCCGCACCCCGTCATCGTGCACTCGGTCAGGGAGACCCTGTCCGGCGAGGGCATCGAGGACGCGTGCGTGGTGGGGACGCTGCGACGCGCGGCACCCGAGCGCAGGGCCTTCCTCAAGGCGGCCGCGGCACTCCACTGCCATGGCGTGCCGGTCGACTTCGGCGCGGGACGCGGCTCCGGACCGTGGACGGACGTACCCACCACGGCATGGGATCACCGGCACCACTGGAGGGACGCCCCGCCTGTCACGCGGAGCGCTGCAGGCCATGCTCCCGGCACCGGGACGCTGCTCGGCTCGCCGGTGCCGCTCGGCGGCCATCTCGCGGGCCGGGTCTGGCGCACACTGCTCGACCCCGAGTCGGTGCCCGGACGTCCGGTCCGGAGCGGCGAGGGTCCCGTCGCCGGCTCCGCCGTCCTGCTTGCGACCCTGGCCGCGGCGGCTGCCGCGGGGGTGACCGCAGGAGACGCGGTCACCGTGCGCGAGGTCGAACTCCGGGACGCCCTGCCCGTGGCGGCGGACCGCGAGATCCAGGTCCTGTCGGCGGACGGCAGGCTGAGCATCACCTCCATGCCTCCGGACGCGGACGAACCCGATCTGACGCACGCCACCGGACGGCTGGGCGGCCCGACTGCTCATCGGGCCCTCGCAGACGCCGTCGAGGATGTCCTCGACGACGTCCTCCACGAGGAGAATCCCGTTCGTGCCGTGGACGGGCGGCCGGCCCCTGGCCCCGGAGACTCCGGACACCCTGAACACCCTGAACACCCTGAACAGAGCTTCTCCTGGCACGTTTCCGCCCAGCGGCTGACCGATGCGCAACTGACCGCCGACGCCGAGATCACCCAGGACGATCCGGAGACCGGCCCCGGCAGCACATGGGCCGCATGGATCGACGCGGTGGTGTGCCTGGCGGCCCGTCTCCTGCCCAACGGCATGCCCAACGGCCTGTCCGAAGGCATGCCCGACGGCCCGTCAGGCACGCTCGTGGACAGCGTGGACGAGCTCAGCATCCTCGGAACTCCGCCACGCCGTGCCAGGATCCGCCTCCGCCGTACCCCGCTGGACGGCGATCCGACCGGGGGTGGCCTCGCGCAGCGCGATGCCCTGTCCCGGGTCGATGCCACCGTGGACGGCCCGGCGGGAGAGCGGCTGTGCATGGGCGGAACGGTCCTAGTACCGGCGCCCGACGACGGCGAACTCCGTACTCACCCCGCCGAGAGCGTGCTCTCGGTGCAGTGGGAACCGCTGCCGGAACTCGGCGGCGTGCCGCCGGAACCCCGCGGCGCGGTCGCGGTCGTCGGCCCGGCGGGCGGACCGGCGGATCAGGTGGAAGAGGGGCTGCGCGCCGCGGGTGCCCGGGTCCTGCGGGTCGGCAGTCCTGACCGGCTCGCCGACCCCGACGTCCGCAAAGCCCTCACGGCGACGGACGACGCCGTGCTGGTGCCCTCGGGCGGCACTTCCGGACGCGGGGCACGGAGCGTGGACCGTACCGAGCACGCCGTCTGGGAGACGGTCTCGGCACTGCGGCGGCTCTCGCAATGGCCGGAGGGAACCTCGCCCAGGCTGTGGTGCGCCGTCGGCGACTGGGACGGCAGCGGCGCCGAGCCGATCGAGCACCTCGCGCTGCGCGGGCTGAGCAGGGTCGCCGCCGGTGAACATCCCGACCTGTGGGGCGGTCTCCTCCACCGCGACCCGCGTACGCCGCACGACCGGGCCTGCCGGGACCTCCTGCGGCTCCTCGCCCGCTCCGGCCCCCGAGAGGATGTGCTCAGGGTGTCGGCCGACGGCGTGCTGCGACCCCGGCTCGCTCCCGTCGCACCGACACCTTCACCGGGCCTGCGCTGCGGATCCGACGGCACCTACCTGATCACCGGCGGACTGGGGGCCCTGGGCCTGCGCTTCGCCGAGGAACTGGTCGTGCTGGGAGCGCGGCGGCTCGTGCTGGTCGGGCGGCGGCCTGTGCCGCCGCGGTCGGCCTGGCCGGACGTCACGGACCCGGAGACACGTCACCGGATCAGCCGTATACGCCGCCTCGAACAGGCCGGTGCCACCGTGCGCACGGTGGCCTTGGACATCGCCGACGAGGAGCAGGCCCGGAGCCTGCTCGACACCGACGCGATGGGGCTGCCACCGGTCAGCGGAGTGGTGCACGCGGCCGGTGTCATCCACGGCGGCATGCTGCGGGACCTGACCCGCTCCTCCCTCCGTGCCGAACTGCGGTCCAAGGCCGCGGGAGCCATGACGCTGCACCGGCTCCACCCGCCGGGAACCGTCGACTTCTTCGTGCTGTTCTCCGCGGTCGCCGCCCAGTTGGGGCTCGCCGGGCAGGGCGGATACGCCACGGCCAACGCGTTCCTCGACGCGCTGGCCGAGCACCGGCGCGATGCGGGCTGCGCCCGGTCGATGAGCCTGGCCTGGCCCGCCTGGCGCGGCACCGGCCTCGCCGCCACGGCCGGTTCCCTGGAGGTGGAGTTCGAGGCGGTCGGGGTCCGGGACCTGACGGAACGCGAGGGCATGGCCGCCTGGCGGTACGCCCGCCGGTGCGAACCCGCCCACCTCGTGGTGCTCCCCCTGGACCGGACCCGGCGTCCTCAGCGCCGACTGCCCCTGCTGGAACGACTCTTCGCCGAGGGGACACCGGACACCGACGGGACGACGGACGCGCCCGGCTCGTCGTACCGGGGGCTGCTAGACGACGAGCTCCGGCAGCGTGTCCTGGAGACGGTGACCGCGGTGGCGGCAGCCGAACTCGGCCTGGCCGCCTCGGCGCTGGACCGGCAGCGACCGCTGGCCGACCTCGGCATGGAGTCCATCATGGCCCTCTCCATCCGGCGGCGACTGGAGCGGGAGTTCGGCCTCACCCTGCCCGCGACCCTGCTGTGGAACCACCCCACGGTCCAGTCGCTCGGCGCGCGCATCACCGGACTGCTGAGTCCGTCCGCGGCGCCCCTGGACAGCCAGGCCGACCCGCTGCGGCCCGCACCCGCGTCCGGCACCGCTGACCCGCCGCCGGTCGACGACTTCACCGCACTGCTCGACGAGTTCGAAGCCGCCACCGCCCCGACGGACCGGGACGCGGCGCACGCACTGGGAGGAGAGGGATGACGAGCACCAGTCGGCGGCTGGCTGCCCTGCCACCGGACAAACGCGGGGAACTGACCGGCAGGCTGGCACAGGCCGCCCGCACCGTGGCGGCGGAGCCGATCGCGGTCGTCGGCCTCGGCTGCCGCTTCCCCGGCGGCGTCACGTCGCCCGACGCGTTCTGGTCCACGCTGACTCAGGGGCGCGACGCCGTCGGCGAGGTCCCGGCCGACCGCTGGGACCCGGCCGGTCTCACCGGCGCGACGGCGGAGCCGGTGCTGCGCCACGGCGGCTTCCTGGACGATCCATGGGGCCTGGACAACGAGTTCTTCGCCATCTCGCCTCGCGAGGCGGCGGCCATGGACCCGCAGCAACGGCTCCTGCTGGAGGTCGCCTGGGAGACGGCGGAACACGCCGGCATCCCGGCGCGCGGCCTCGGCGGCAGCCGTACCGGCGTCTTCCTCGGCCTCTACTACAACGAGCACCTCCAGGCGGGACTCGCCGACCAGGAATCAGTCGACGCCTATACCATCACCGGCGGGCTGCACAGCGTGGCCGCCGGGAGGCTGTCGTACGTGCTGGGCCTGCGCGGCCCGAGCCTGGCACTGGACACCGCCTGCTCCTCCTCGCTCGCCGCCGTGCACCTCGCCTGCCAGAGCCTGCGCCTCAGGGAGAGCGACCTGGCGTTCGCCGGCGGGGCCAACCTCATCCTGGGCCCCGGACTCAGCCTCTCCCTGCACCGCTACGGCCTGCTCGCGCCCGACGGACGCTGCAAGACCTTCGACGCCTCGGCGAACGGCATCGTGCGCACCGAAGGCTGTGCCATGGTGCTGCTGAAACGGCTCGGCGACGCCCTCGACGACGGCGACCGCGTCCTGGCGGTACTGCGCGGCAGCGGGGTCAACCAGGACGGCAGGTCCAACGGCCTGACCGCCCCCTCCGGCACCGCTCAGCAGCACCTGCTCGCCGACACCGTGACCCGCGCCGGCGTCGACCCGTCCGCGGTCGGCTTCGTGGAGGCACACGGCACCGGCACCGAACTGGGCGATCCCATCGAGGTCGAGGCCATCGCCTCGGTCTACGGCAAGGGCGACAAGGGCGGAATGGCGCTCGGGGCGGTGAAGACCAACCTCGGGCATCCGGAGGCGGCTGCCGGGGTGGCCGCCCTGATGAAGGCCGTGCTGGCCGTGCACCACGGCGTGGTGCCGCCCAACCTCCATTTCGAGCGCCTCAATCCCAAGATCGACCTGACCGGCACCCGGCTCTTCGTGCCCACCGAGGTCACCGACTGGCCCGTCACCGAGGGCCCCAGGCTCGCCGCGGCATCCGCGTTCGGCATGGGCGGCACCAACGCCCACGCCATCGTCGAGGAGCCGCCACCCGTGCCCGCCCCGCCCCGGCCCGCGGGCCCCGCCGGACCACAGACGCTTCTGGTGACCGGCGCGACCGCACAGGCGGCCCGCGAGAACGCGGGCAGGCTCGCGGACCGCCTGGAGGCAGCGCCCGCCGATCTCCGCGACACGGCCCACACCCTCGCCCACCGCCGTTCGCACGAAGGCCACCGCATCGCCGTCGTCGGCGAGGACCTCACGGATGTCGTCGCCCGGCTCAGGAGCGCCGCCCGGGGCGAGGCCGCCGCGTTCACCGCGCGCGGCACCGCGACCCCGGGGGCCGCTGGCGGGGCCGTGTGGGTGTTCTCCGGGCACGGGTCCCAATGGACGGGCATGGGCGGCGAACTGCTGCGGGAACCCGCCTTCGCCGCGGTCGTCGACGAACTCGAGCCGGTCTACGCCGAGGAAGCGGGCATCTCCCTGCGCGCCGAACTCGCCGGTGCCGACATGGAGTCGGCGGGAGCGGACCGCATCCAGCCGCTCATCCACGCCGTGCAGGTCGGCCTGGCCGAGGTGCTGCGCTCGTACGGTACCGAACCGGCGGCCGTGATCGGGCACTCCATGGGTGAGATCGCCGCCGCCGTCGCGGCCGGGGCCCTGAACCGGACCGACGCCGCCCGTCTGGTGCTGCGCCGGTCGAAGCTGCTGGCCCTGGTCGCGGGCAAGGGGGCGATGGCGGCCGTGGAACTGCCCGCCGACGAGGCGGGGAAGCGGTTCACGGGCATGGGGGTGGACATCGCGATCCACCCGACCGGCGGCTCCGTCGTCCTGTCCGGAGCACCCGAGGCGGTGGATACGGTGGTGGCGGCGTGCGAGAGCGACGGCACCCCGGTGCGGCGCGTCGCCGCCGACGTCGCCTTCCACAGCGGGCAGATGGCTGACCTCGCGGTGCGGCTGGCCGCCGACGTCGCCGGTCTCGTACCGGACAAGCCGCGGATCCCCGTGTACGGCACGGTGCACGACGACCCCCGCCGGGTGCCCGCGTACGACGCCGGCTACTGGGCGGACAACCTGCGCGCCACGGTCCGCTTCTCCGGCGCGGTCGACGCCGCGCTGGACGACGGTCACCGCGTTTTCCTCGAGATCGCCCCGCACGGCGTGGTGACCCGGTCCGTCTCGCGCGTCGCCGAAGAGCACGGCCTCACTCCCGTCACCGCGGTCGCGGTGCAGCGCCGCGGCGAATCCGCCGCCACGGCACTGCGGCACGCGCTGGCCGCGGCCTACTGCGCCGGGGCACCCGTGGACCTGCGCGCCCTCGTGCCCGACGGCGCACTCGTGGACCTGCCTACGTACTCCTGGCAGCACCGCCATCACGGCCGACCACACCACAACGCACCCTCACCCATACCCGCATCGCGGACGGACACGGACCAGCCGTCGGTGCCCGAGGAGTGGATACACCGCCTGGTCTGGCGGCAGCGGTCCCTGACCGGCCGTGCCGAGGAACGCATTGCGTCCGGCGAGCGGTGGCTGTTGCTCGGCGACGACGCCACCGGTACGGCCGGTGCCCTGGCCCGGAGTCTGGAGACGGCGGGCGCACACTGCACCCTCGCGGAGGTGGGTGACACCCTCGCGGACGTGGCCGACGGCGGCCGGGCGGCGGAGCTGCTCATGGATGCCGACCGCGTGGTCCATCTCGGCGGTCTCGCTCTGCCACAGGGCTTGGACGCCGGACCGGAAGCGATCCACCGCGAGGTCCGCGGCCTGCTGCACCTCGCCCGTGTACTGGCCGAGCGACACCCGCGGACGCGTCTGCACATCGCCACCCGACGTGCCCAGGCCGTCGACGGACACCCCGAGGTGCACCCCGGCGGAGCCGCTCTGTGGGGCCTCGGCTCAAGTCTCGCCCTGGAATTCCCGGGTACCTGGGGCGGCGCCGTCGACGTGGACGGCACGGAACCCGAGGCGGCGGCCGGGCAGTTGGCCGCAGAACTGGTCGGTGCCAGGCCCGGACAGCCGGGCCACGAACCACAGGTGGCCTACCGCGGGGCGGACCGGCATGTGCTGCGCCTCGCTCCTGACGTGCTGCCGCAAGACACGGTCCGGCTGGCCCCGGAAGGCAGCCACCTGCTGATAGGCGCCAGCGGCCTGCTCGGGCCGCGCCTCGCGGACCGGCTGGTGGCCCTGGGAGCCCGGCACCTGGTGCTGGTATCGAGGCACGGACCGTCCACCGACCTCGTTGCACGGCTCGGCGCCGCCGGAGCCGAGGTGACGGCGGTGGCGGCGGATGTCGCGGACACGTACGCCATGGAACGGCTGTTCGCCCGCTTCGGCGCCGAACTGCCCGAGCTCCACGGTGTCTTCAACGCCGCGCTGTCCGGCGGCTACACCGACATCGCCGAACTGAATGATCAGGACGTGACGGACATGCTCCGGCCCAAGGTGGACGGGACAGCACTGCTGCACAGACTGAGCCTGGCTCATCCCGTGCGCCACTTCGTGCTCTTCTCCTCGACCACCGCACTCCTCGGCTCCCGCGGCCTCGTCCACTACGCCGCCGCCAACCGATTCCAGGACGCCTTCGCGCACGCCCGCCGAGCCCAGGGCCTGCCCGCCCATGTGATCAACTGGGGTGCCTGGGGCTCATGGACGGCCGCGGCGTCGTACGGCGGTCTGATGAAGGACTCCGGCATGCGGGGCCTCGACGACGAGGCGGCCGTACAGGTGCTGGACCACGTCCTGGCCGACGACACCACGCAGCGGGTGGTCGTCGCGGCCGACTGGCCGCAACTGGCCGCTGCCTACCGGTCCAGGACCGCCCTGCCGCTGGTCGACGAACTGGTCCAGAGCCACGGACTGGTGCAGAGCGACGGACTGGTGCAGAGCGACGGACTGGTGAATGGTCACGAGCCGGTGCAGAGCCACGAACCGGCGAAGAGAAACGACCCCGGCCGTCGGCCGGCAGGCGAGACGCGAGCCCGTGTGGCGGCGGCACCCCCCGCCCGGCGCCGTCTGCTGCTGCGCGACCATGTGCGCGCCACTGTAGCCGCCGTAATGGGGTTCGCCGATCCGCGCGAACTGCCCCTCGGGGAGCGGTTCTTCCAGATCGGCATGGACTCCTTGATGAGCGTCCAGGCCCAGCAGCGGCTCGCCGCCGAACTCGCCTGCGAACTCCCACCGGCCGCCGTGTTCAACCACCCCACCGTCGAGAGCCTGACGGATCACCTGCTGCCCCTGCTGGTGACCGCGGACGACGGCCCGCCGGGACGGGAACCAGGATCCCCACCTGCCGCACCGCCGGGCAGCGCCGCCGACCTGTCCGAGGACGAACTCGTACAACGCCTGACGCAGAAGCTGAGGTCTCTTTCATGACCATCCCTCACGATGACCGCCGTGGCGTGCTGATCGAGGCCATGGAGACCATCGAGCGCCTGGAGGAGCGGCTGAAGGCGGCCGAGGGCGCTCACCAGGAGCCCATCGCCGTCGTCGGAATCGGCTGCCGTCTGCCCGGCGGCGTCGACGGAGCGGACGCCTACTGGCGGCTGCTCGCGGAGGGACGCGACGCCGTGGTCGACGTACCGGGCGACCGGTGGGACCACGAGCAGTTCCTCGGCGACGACCCGGACGTCCCGGGAACCATCCGCGCCCGGGCCGCCGGGTTCCTCACCCACTGGAAACCGGACCAGTTCGACGCCGCCTTCTTCGGCATCGCCCCGCGCGAGGCGGCCGCCATGGACCCGCAGCAGCGGCTGCTGCTCGAAGTGGCCTGGGAGGCACTGGAACATGCCGGGCTGCGCGCGGACGATCTGCGCGGCAGCAGGACCGGCATGTTCACCGGAGTCACGCTGCACGAGTACGCCGTACGGCAACTGCGGCACCTCGGCCCCGAGGACGTGGACGGCTACACCGTCACGAGTTGTCTGCCCAACTACGCGTCGGGCCGTGTCTCCTACTTCTTCGGCTTCACCGGACCGAGCGTCGCCGTCGACGCGGCATGCGCGTCGTCCCTGGTCACCGTGCATCTGGCCTGCCAGAGCCTGCGCACCGGCGAGAGCGCCCTCGCGCTGGCCGCCGGCACCAACCTCATGCTCATGCCGGAGACCAGCATCTCCATGAGCCGCTGGGGAGCGCTCGCGCCCGACGGCCGCTGCAAGGCCTTCGACGCGTCCGCGGACGGGCTCGGCCGCGGCGAGGGCTGCGGCGTGGTGGTGCTCAAGCGGCTCGCTGACGCCCGCCGGGACGGCGACCGCGTCCTGGCCGTGATCCGCGGCACCGCGGTCAACCAGGACGGTGCGAGCACCAACTTCACCGCACCCAACGGGCTCGCTCAGGAAGCCGTCATCCGCAGCGCGCTCGACCACTGCGGGCTCACCCCCGAGGACATCGACTACGTCGAGGCACACGGCACCGGAACGGCGCTCGGCGACCCCATCGAACTGGAGGCCCTGGCAGCCGTGTTCGGCGACCGGGACGCTTGTGCTCCGCTGCTGGTCGGCTCGGCCAAGACCAACATCGGGCACGTCGAGGCCGCTGCCGGAGTCGCCGGACTGATCAAGACGGTGCTCGCTCTGCACCATGACCGGATCCCTCCCCACCTGCACTTCCGGGAGATGACGCCCCGCATCAGCCGACGGGCCGCGCAGCTCGTGATCCCGGCCGACGGAGCCGACTGGCCGCACACCGACCGGCTCGCCCGCGCCGGTGTCAGCGCCTTCGGCGTGAGCGGCACCAACGCCCATGTGGTGCTGGAGGCGTACGGACAACCGGAGCCCCAGGCTCAGGCGGGCGTCGTGGACGGCGGCCGGGCGGCGCAGGTGCCGGGCACGGACCCCGGGGACAGCGGCCCGCACACCGGCGCCAGTGGCCCGTACACCGGCGCCAGTGGCCCGTACACCGGACCCCGCCCGTACCCGGTGTACGCGGCCGGCCCCCAGGCATTGTCCCGGGCGGCGGAGCGACTCGCCGACTGGCTGGAGACCCGAGACGGCCGGGACGCCACGCTCGACGACATCGGCCACACCCTCGCCCAGCACCGCACCCCGCTGCCGGAACGCCTGGTGGTGCTCGCCCGCAACCGCTCCGAACTCACCGCCGGACTGCGGGCCCACGCCGGGAACGCGCCCTCCCCCCACACCTTCTCCGGTCGCACCCGCGGCGACACCGACGCCCTGTGGGTCTTCTCCGGCTTCGGCTCGCAGTGGGCGGGCATGGGACGTGAACTGCTCGCCGAGGAGCCCGCCTTCGCGGAGACGATCGACCTGCTGGAACCCGTGATGGCGGCCGAGGGCGGCTTCAGCCTCCACGAGGCACTGCGGTCGGGCGACTTCGGCGATGTGACCCGGAGCCAGCCGGTCATCTACGCACTCCAGGCCGGCCTGGCCGCCGTCTGGCGCTCCTACGGGCTGCGCCCCGCAGCGGTCCTGGGCCACTCGATGGGCGAGGTGGCGGCGGCCGTGACCGCCGGGGCGCTCAGCCCGGCGGACGGCGCCCGCGTCATGTGCCGACGCTCCCGGCTGCTGGCGGAACACCTGGTCGGCAAGGGCGGCATGGCCCTGGTCGAACTGCCCGCCGACGAAGTGGCCGGGCACCTGGCCCGGCACCCCGGGATCACCGTGGCGGTGCACGCCTCACCGCGGTCCACGGTGGTCGCCGGACCCGAGGCGGCCCTGGACACGCTGGTCGCGGACCTGGAAGGGCAGGGCCTGATGGCACGCCGCGTCAAGGGCGCGAGCGGCGCGGGCCACAGCCCCCAGGTCGACCCGGTCATGCCGCTGATCACGGACGCGCTGGCCGACATTGTGCCCCGCGAGCCGGACATCCCGGTCTACGGCACGGCGCTCGACGATCCGCGCAAGTCCCCGGCCTTCGACGCCGAGTACTGGGCGTCCAACGCCCGCAACCCGGTGCGCTTCACGGACGCCGTGGCCGCCGCGGCGGAGGACGACCACCGGCTCTTCCTGGAGGTCTCGCCGCATCCGATCGTGACCCAGTCCGTCAGCGAGATCGTGACCGCCGCCGGTCTGGCGGACGTTCATGTGAGCGGCTCCCTGCGACGTGACAAGCCGGAGCGCGAGACCCTGCTCGGCGCCCTTGGCGACCTGCACGCCCACGGCGTACCCGTCGGCTGGGGCAGGCTCCACCCGCGCGGCAGCCTGATCACGCTCCCGGCCAACCCCTGGCAGCACGGAAGCCATTGGTACACCTCCGTCGGCGGCGGGCGGCCCCTGCAAGCGGGAGAGCACCCTCTGCTCGGCACCGGGGTCCACCTCCCCGGACCTCCCCTCCAGCACGCCTGGCGCGCCCGGCTGGACATCGGCCGGCTGCCCTGGCTGGCCGACCACCGGTCCGAGGACACCCCGGTCATGCCCGGCACCGCCTACTGCGAGATGGCACTCGCCGCTGCCGCGGAAGCCTTCGGGGCCGACCCGGCGGACGTGATCCTGCGCGACATCGAGTACCTCCGCCTGCTCACGCTCGCCGAACCCGCGGAAGCCGCCGAACCCGCCGAATCTGCAGAACCCGTTGAAGTCGTCACCGTGCTCACCGAGGAGACGTCCGGCAGTGGCCTGGTCGAGATCATGACCCGGGACGCGGCCGGGGAGTGGACACGCCATGCCCGTGCCCGTGTGCAGCGAGGCGTCGAGGGCGAGCGGCCCCGTCACGACCCCGCCGCCCTCACCGCGCGCTACTCGCTCCGCCGCGACGCCGCCGAGCTGTACTCCCGCCTCAGGGAGGCCGGGCAGCACCACGGCCTGGCGTTCGCCGGAGTGACCGAGGTGGCCGTCTCCGCGGCCGACCAGGACAGCGCGCTGGCGACTCTCGCCCTCGCCGAGCGCACCCGCGTCGGGGCACGCGGGCTGCACGTCCACCCCGCACTGCTGGACTCCGCCATGCAGGTGCTGGGCGCCGTACCGGCCGCGGCTGCCGCGGTGGCGCGCGACGACGCCGACACCGGCGGCGTGCTGCTGCCGGTCGGGGTCGGCTCGCTGCGCGTGTGGGGCGACCCCGGCACCGGAGTGCTGTGCCGCGCGGAGGTGGCGCCGCTGGCTGCGGACGGCGCGCAACACACCGCCCGGGTCGGCCGTCCGGATGCGGACGGCGCGCACGACACCGCCCTGGTCGGCCGCCCCGGTCCGGACGCCGCACACAACACCGCCCTGGTCGGCCGCGTGGAACTGCTCGACGCATCCGGCGCCGCGGTCGTGGAGGCACGGGACATCAGGCTCGTATGGCTGCGCACCGCTGAGAACGGCGGGGCCGACCACACACGTCTCCTCCACGAACCCGCCTGGCAGCCCAGCCCGTTGCCCGTCCCCACCCTCTCCGCCACCGGCAACGGCACCTGGCTCCTGCTCACCGAGTCCGCCGACGACCCACTAGCCGATGAAGTGCGCACCCGCCTCGGTGAGCACTCCTGCCGGACGGTGAGGACGGCGACGACGGCGACCGCCACGGCCCCGGAGGAGATCCGGGCCGCCGCGGCGGACCCGGACCTGCGCGGCGCCGTACTCCTGCTGCCCCTCGCGGAAGAGGACGCGGCACTGCGGGACCGCGACCCCGAAGCCGCCCTGGAGCTGGCCGAGGCCCGCGCGGCACGGCTGACCGTCCTGGCCGGGGTGCTGGCGACCGCGGACCGCCCCGGCGGTGCCCCGCGGCTGTGGGTCGCCGTACGCGGCGCTCTGCCGCTCGGCGACGGCGGCACCGTCACCCCGGAGCAGACGGCGCTGCTCGGCCTGCTCCGGACCCTCCGATGGGAGCACCCCGAGCTGCGGGCCGGACTGGTCGACATCGGCACCGCACCGGCGTCCCGGGCCGCCGAGGACCTGATCGCTGAACTGACCGCCGACACCCCCGAGGAGGAGGTCGCCCACCGTGACGGCACCCGCCTCGTGGCGCGCCTGACACCGGCGCCGCAGGCACTCGCACGGCCCCTGCGCAGGCCGGGCGGCGAACGGGCGGCCTTCCGCCTGGAGAGCACGGAGCCGGGGGACCTGGACGCCGTGCGCCCCGTACTGCGTGAACGCGTCGCGCCCGGCGAAGGGGAGGTCGAGATCCGGGTCGAGGCCGCGGGCCTCAACTTCAGCGACGTGCTCAAGGCCATGGGCTGGTACCGGCTGCCCGAGGACGACCGGCGGGAACTGCACCTGGGCGGTGAGTGCGCCGGAGTGGTCTCCGCCGTCGGGCCCGGCGTCGAGGGGCTCGCCGTCGGCGACCGGGTGGTGGCCATCGCCTTCCACAGCTTCGCCTCCCACGCCGTCACGCGCCGGGAACTGGTCGTGCCGCTCCCCGGGAACCTGCCCGCCGCCGTCGCGGCGGCCCTGCCCACCGCGTACGGCACCGCCTGGTACGGCCTGATGGAGGCCGGTCGGCTGGAACCCGGCGAGCGGGTCCTCATCCACGCCGCCTCCGGAGGCGTCGGCCTCGCCGCCGTGGCCATCGCCCGGGCGCGTGGCGCGACGGTGTACGCCACGGCGGGCAGCGAGGCCAAACGGCAGGTCCTGCGCGACCTCGGCGTGGAGCACGTGATGGACTCCCGCAGCCTGGACTGGGCGGCGCAACTGCGCACCGCCACCGGGGGTTCCGGCGTCGACGTGGTGCTCAACTCCCTGCCCGGAGCTGCGATCCAGCGAGGCCTTGAAGCGCTCGCCCCCGGCGGGCGTTTCGTCGAACTGGGCAAGCGCGACATCCACGACGACCTGCGTCTCGGGCTGCTGCCCTTCGCCCGCGGACTGACGCTGACCGCCGTCGACTTCGACCTGCTCACCCGCACCCGTCCGGCGCTGGTCGGCCGCATCCTGCGCAGCACCGTGACGGATGTCGCCGAGGGGCGGCTCGACCGGCTGCCGCACACCGAGTTCCCGCTGGAGCGCGCCACGGACGCGTTCCGGACGATGGCCGCGGCCCGGCACATCGGCAAGCTCGTCATCACCCTCGACGGTGAGCCCCCCGCCCGGGCCGTCGTACGTCCGGGCGCGGTACCGGTCGCCCGCCGGGACGGCGCCTACGTCATCAGCGGCGGCCTGACCGGCATCGGCCTGGAGACCGCCCGGTGGCTGGCCGGGCGGGGAGCGGGCACCCTCGTGCTCAACGGACGCGGCCAGGCCTCCCCGTACGCCCGGAACGTCATCCAGGAGATACGGGAACTCGGCACCCGGGTCGACGTGGTGCTCGGCGACGTGGCGGCACCGGGCACGGCCGAACGCCTCGTCGAGGCCGCGACCTCGGACGGCCGGCCGCTGCGGGGCGTGATCCACTCCGCGGCCGCCCTGGACGACGCCGCCGTGCTCCAGCAGGACCGCGATCGGCTGCACCGTGCATGGTGGCCCAAGGCCGTGGGTGCCTGGCGGCTGCACACCGCCACCGAGCACGCGGACCTCGACTGGTGGATCGGCTACTCCTCCACCGCCGCCCTCCTGGGCGCTGCAGGCCAGGCCAACTACGCCACCGCCTGCGCCTACCTCGACGGGCTCGCCCAGTGGCGCCGGAGCCGTGGACTGCCCGCCCTCAGTGTGAACTGGGGCCCGTGGGAGTCGGTCGGCGGCGGGCAGCAACTGGTCGACCGCGGGTACCGGATGATCTCGTCCGGTACCGGCTTCGCCGCACTGGAAACGCTGATCACCCAAGACCGCACCCTCACCGGCGTGCTCGACTTCGACCCCGGTGAATGGTTCGCCGCCTTCCCCGGTGCGGCCTCCTCACCGCTGTACGAGAGGTACGCGGCAGGTGGCACCGCCGCCCCCGGCGGCCTGCCCGAGCTGCCTTCCCTGCTGGCCGCCGCCCGGCCCGGCCCCGCCCGCCGGGAGCTGCTGGAGAACGCGGTGAGCGACCAACTGCGCGCCGTCCTGCGGCTCGGCCAGGCCCCGATCGACCCGGGGGCACCGCTCAGCACGTTCGGCATCGACTCCCTCGGCGCGCTCGAACTGCGCCACCGGCTGGAGACCGTGCTCGGCATCACCCTGCCCGCCACGCTGGTGTGGGCCCACCGCACCCTCGCGGCACTTGCCGACAACCTCGCCGAACGCCTGGGACTCACACTCGACCCGCCCGCCCAGCGGCCGGCGGAAGCCGCCCTCCCGGCACTCGCCGACGGGGACGCGGAACTGCTCACGCGGATCCTGCTGGCGGCCGGCGACGGCGCAGCAGACGGCACACCGGAGGAGCCCCGCCGATGAACGACCTGTCCGCACTCGTCGAACAACTGTCACCGCAGGCCCGCGCCGCCCTCGCCCGGCAGCTCGCCGCAGTGGACGGCACCACGGCCGACGACAAGACGTCCGACGAGACGACGTCCGACGACATCACGTCCGACGGCGCCACGTCCGACGGCCCGCAGGCGGACGAGCCGATCGCCCTGATCGGCATCGGATGCCGCTACCCCGGAGGCGTCGCGTCCCCCGCGGACTTCTGGGAGCTGCTCACCGAGGGCCGCGACGCGATCGGCCCATTCCCCGCCGAACGCTGGGGCGGCCACGTCAACGGACTGGCCGAAGGATGCCCGCCGGACGCTCCCGAGAGCCGCAACCCCATCCGCAGCGGCGGGTTCATCGACGACGCCGACGGGTTCGACGCGGCGTTCTTCGGCATCTCCCCGAGCGAGGCGGTCGGCATGGACCCGCAGCAGCGGGTCCTGCTCGAAGTCGCCTGGGAGGCGCTGGAGCACGCCGGGCAGCCGCCGCGGAGCCTGGCGGGCAGCCGCAGCGGCGTCTACGTCGGCATCGGCGCCCCCGACTACATCGTCGAGCGGCTGCACGACCCGGTGACCCGCGACGACCTGCACACCATCACCGGCGCCATCCACAGCACCGCCGTCGGCCGCCTCTCGTATCTGCTGGACCTGCACGGACCCTCCGTGGCCGTGGACACCGCCTGCTCCTCCTCGCTGGTCGCCGTCCACCTCGCCTGCCAGAGCCTTCGAGGCGGTGACAGCGACCTGGCACTGGCCGGAGGCGTCCACGTCATCAGCTCGGTGCTCACCAGCTTCGGCCTGCGCACGGGCGGCCTCGCCGACGACGACGGCAGGTGCAAGACGTTCGACGCGGCGGCGAGCGGGATCGTCCGCGCGGAGGGCTGCGGCGTGGTGGTGCTCAAGCGCCTGTCCGACGCCCGGCGCGACGGCGACCGTGTCCTGGCGGTGATCCGGGGCAGCGCGGTCAACCAGGACGGGCGCTCCACCAGCCTCACCGCACCGTCCGTCGCGGCCCAGCGCGACGTGCTCGCCGAGGCGTTGCGCCGTGCGGGAGTCACCGCCGACAGGATCGGCCTGGTCGAGACGCACGGCACCGGGACGGTCCTGGGAGACCCCATCGAGGTGGAGGCGCTGTCCGCCGTCTACGGACGCGGAGAGCTGGGGCAGTGCGCGCTCGGCGCGGTGAAGACCAACGTCGGCCACTGCGAGGAGGCCGCGGGCGTGGCCGGCCTCATCAAGGCCGCCCTCGCGGTGCGCGCGGGAGTGGTGCCGCCGAATCTGCACTTCACCCGCCTCAACCCGAACATCGAGCTCGACGGCACCCGGCTCGTCGTCCCCCGGCGGGCGATGGACTGGCCCGTCGGCGGTGCGCAGCGGTACGCGGCCGTGTCGGCGTTCGGCATGGGCGGCACCAACGCCCACCTGGTCCTCTCCAGCCCCCCGGACAGCCCTCCGGACACCGTGAGCGCTCCGCCGCCGGACCAGCAGGCGACGTACGCGCACCAGCAGCCAACGTACGCGCTCCCGCTCTCCGCGGGCTCGCCGACCGCCTTGCGCGCCACCGCCGAACGCCTTCTGAAGTGGCTCGAGGGCCCCGGTGCCGAAGCGAACGCGACCGACCTCGCCCACACCCTCGGCCGACGGTCCGCGCTGGAGGAGCGCGTTGTCTGCGTGCTCGGCGCATCGGATAAGGCGGCCGATCTCGCCGAGCGGCTCCGCACCCACCTCACCGGAGAACAGACGCCCGGTCTGGCGGCCGGGTCGCCCCATCCGGCGGCACGCCGGGGCACCGTGTGGGTCTTCCCGGGACAGGGCGGCCAGTGGGCGGGCATGGGCCGGCAACTGCTCGCGCAGGACCCGGCGTTCGCCGCGGCGGTCGAGGAGATCGACCCGCTCGTGCGGCACGAGGCCGGGTTCTCCGTCCGTCAACTGCTGGCCGAGGGGGCCGATCCCGACGCCGACCTCGCCCGCGCCCAGCCGATGATCTTCACCGTCCAGGTCGCCCTGGCCCGCACCTGGCGGGCGCACGGGCTGGAACCCGCGGCCGTCATCGGTCACTCCATGGGGGAGATCGCCGCCGCCGTGGTCGCGGGCGCGCTCCCGCTGCCCGATGCCGTACGGGTGATATGCAGGCGCTCCCATCTGGCGGCGACCAGCCCCGCTGGCAAGGGCGCCATGGCACTGGTCGAACTGCCCGCCGAGCAGGCCGCAGAACGGCTGGCCCGATACGACGACGTGTCCGTGGCAGTTCTGGCCGGGCCGCAGAGCACGGTCGTGTCCGGAGCCGCGGCGACCGTCGACCGGCTGGTGGCCGCATGGGAGGAGGAGGGACTCCTCGCCCGCAGGATCAAGGGAGTCACCTTCGCCTCCCACTCTCCGCGCATGGACGCGCTGCTGCCGGAACTGCGCTCGTCGCTGGGCGAGCTGCACCCGAAGTCCCCGGCCATCACCTTCTACTCCACCGTCACCGAGAACCCCCGCGCCGAGGTGCGGCTCGACACCGAGTACTGGGCCGCCAACCTGCGCCGTCCCGTGCGCTTCGCGGACGCCGTCGCGGCAGCCGTGGCCGACGGCCACCGGCTGTTCGTCGAGGTGTCGCCGCACCCGACGTCCGAGCCGCAGATCGTCGCCAGCGCGGCTGCCGCCGGTGTGAACGACGTCCGGGTCGTGCCCTCGCTGCGCCGTGACGAGCCGGAACCCCTCACCTTCCTGACCCACCTGGGCCTGCTGCACTGCCTGGGGGCACCGGTGCGGCTTCCGGCGCCCGGGCACGGGAAGCTGCTGGATATCCCCACCACCGCGTGGGAGCGCCGGCGTTACTGGCTCCGGGCCGATGGAACCCGACCTGCCGCGGGCACGGTTGACCGGCACCCCCTGCTGGGCGTCCACATAGAGCCGCCCGGCCCGTCGCAGAGCCATCTGTGGCAGACCCGGCTGGACACCGACACCCTGGGATGGCTCGCCGAGCACCGGGTCAACGATGTTCCGGTACTGCCGGGCACCGCCTACTGCGAGATGGCGCTGGCGGCAGCGGCCACGGCGTTCGACGCGCCCCCGCAACACATCGTGCTGGAGGACATCGACTACCAGACGCTGCTGCAGCTCACCGACCCCGCCACCGTCACGGTGACCCTGCGACTGACAGACCCTCAGCAGACGGTCGTAGAGGTGACATCGCCGGACGACGGCCCGGACGGCCGGAAGATCCATGCCACGGCACGGGCCCGGCTGCTCGCCGTCAAGACCGTCCCCGCCGAATCCGGCCCGGGCGAATCCGGCCCGGGCGAAACCCCCGCCGTCCGCGATGTGTCCGCACTGCTGGCGCGGCACGCCGAGCGTCGTCCCGCCGCGGAGCTCTACCGCCGGATGCGGGCCTCCGGGCAGTACCACGGCCCCGCCTTCCGGGGCACGGCCGAACTCCTGCTGGACTCCGGGGCACAGACCACGGCCGGGTCCGAGTTCTCGGTGGTCTCCCGGCTCACTCGGCCCGAGGAGGCGTCGGCGCATCCGCTGCTGCACACGCATCCGGCCCTGCTCGACGGCTGGTTCCACCTGATAGCGGCGGCGCTGCTGGACCGCTCCCAGACCTACCTCCCGGCCGGTCTGGGCAGCCTGCGGCTGTACGGCGACCCCGACGACGCGGTCCTCGCCCACGCCCGGCTGCGGCCCGCCTCCGCGGACCAGGGCAGCGACCTGCTCGCCGACGTCGAACTGCTCGCCGAGGACGGCCGCGTGGTGGTCGCGGCGCGCGGCATCTTCCTGCGCGAGGTGCGGCAGACAGAGCTGCCGGTCACGACGCGGGGACGGCTGTTCGACCTCATCTGGGAGGAGGTACCGTTGTCCGCCCCCGAAGGCGGAGACCTCCCCGGCGTTCTGCTGCTCGGCGCACCCGGACGGGCCGACGCGGCAGCCAAAACCCTCCAAGAGGCGGGACGGCACTGCACGATCGCCGACCCAGCCGATGAGCAGGCACTCCTGCGCGCCGTCACAGAGGACACCGAAGACACCGAAGACGTGGTGCTGCTCCTGGATTCCGGTCGCCCGACCCCGGCGGACACCTCCGGAGACCCCGCGGCGACCGCTCCGGCCGACGACGACACGGAGGCGCTGGCCGCCGAAGCACGGGTGCTGGCCGCCACCCGCGTCGCCGCCCTCCTGACATCGGCGCCGCCCGCCGCCCGCGCCGGGCACCCGAAGCTGTGGCTCGTCACCCGCGGAGCACGCTCACTGGCCACCGACGAGGCACCGGACCTCACCCAGGCGGGCGTCCGCGGCCTGGCCCGGACCCTCGTCCTGGAGCACCCCGCCCTGCGCACCACCCTCGTCGACCTCGACCCCGCGGACGACGGCCTCGCCCCCCTGGCGGCCGAACTCGCCGCGGGCTCCGACGACGAGGTCGCCTGGCGCGGTGGCACTCGCCACGTCGCCCGGCTGCGCCGGAGCGATGCAAGCACCGCAGACGAGGACCGCACGCGTCCCGTCGTGCGCGCGGACGGCGGCTACATCGTCACCGGCGGTCTCACCGGCGTGGGTCTGCACACCGCCCGCTGGCTGGTCGCCCAGGGAGCCGGCCGTGTGGTGCTCAACGCCCGGTCGCGGCCTGGCGCGGAAGCGGAGGAGGCCATCGCCGAGATGCGGGGCAGGGGCGCCGACGTGCGGGTCGTCCGCGGTGACATCGCCGCGCCCGGGACAGCAGAACGGCTGGTGACGGAGGCCGCCGACGACGGCTGCGCGCTGCGGGGCGTCGTGCACTCGGCCATGGTCCTGGACGACTGCGTGGTGACCGGCCTCGACGCCGAACGCCTGAACCGGGTGTGGCGGCCGAAGGCCCTCGGCGCCTGGCGGCTGCACACGGCCACCGCGGAGTGCGACCTGGACTGGTGGGTCTGCCACTCGTCCATCGCGTCGCTCATCGGCGGTGCGGGCCAAGTCAGTTACGCGGCTGCCAACGCCTTTGTGGACGCCCTCGCCGAGTGGCGCACCGCCCGCGGCATGCCCGCCCTCAGCATCAACTGGGGCGGCTGGGCCGACATCGGCCGGGCCCGCGACCTCACCCACGACGCCTTCCCGATGATGCCGCCGGCGGAGGGTATGGCCGTCTTCGCGGAACTGGCCGGCCGCCGGTCGGGCACGGCCGGTGCGCTCCGCCTCGACGCCGCGGCCCTCGCCCGGACCGTACCGGAGACCACCCGCTCCTCCTTCTTCGCGAGGATCGTCGAATCGGTCGAGGGCGCGGGAGAACACGACGACTGGATGGGGCCGGACGCGATACGCACCCTGCCGCCCGAGCCGATGGGTGAGGCGGTCTCCGGCCGGCTGCGCACCCGCGTCGCGCGGATCCTCGGCTACCGTGCCGCCGACCTGAGCGCCACCCGGCCCCTGACCCTGATGGGCCTCGACTCCCTGATGGCCGTCCGGACCAAGAACGCCGTGCTGGAGGACTTCGGCGTCTCCCTGCCGGTCGCCCGGCTGCTGCAGGGCGTCGGCCTCGCCGAGATCGCGGACCTGATCGTCGGCGACCTGCGGGGCGGCCCCGCACGGTCCGGCCCCTCCGATGCCGTACGCACCGCGCAGGAACGCGCGCGGGCACGGCGCATGTCCCAGACCAAACGCCGGAGGAACAGGTGACGCAGCCTCATCCCTTGCCCACCGGCGCACGGGAAGCCGCCATGGACGAGCCCGACGGCATCGCCGTCATCGGCATGGCGGGCCGTTTTCCCGGCGCCCGCGACATAGACGAGTTCTGGGCGAATCTGCGCTCCGGCACGGAGAGCATCGTCGACGTGGCCGAGGAGGTCCTGGCCGAGGAGGACGTTCCGCGGGACCTGCTCGCCGATCCGCACTACGTCCGCCGCGCCGCCCCCGTGGAGGGGGTGGACGAGTTCGACGCGGAGTTCTTCGGCTTCACCCCCCAGGCGGCCAGGACCATGGACCCGCAGCAGCGTCTGCTGCTCCAGCTCGGCTGGCACGCCCTGGAGGACGCCGGATACGACCCGTTCCGCTACGACGGCTCGGTGGGCGTCTTCAACACCGCCTCCATGAGCTCCTACCTGCTGTACAACCTGATGTCCCGCCAGGACACGCGGGCCCTGCTCGGCGCGGGCCTGAGCCTGGAACTGGTGCAGCTCGTCGGGGGCAACGACCCCAACTTCATCGCCACCCGGGTCGCGCATGCCCTGGACCTGCGCGGTCCGGCCGTCGGCGTGCAGACCGCGTGCTCCAGCGGTCTCGTCGCTGTGCATCTGGCCTGCCAGAGTCTGCTCGCCGGGGAGTGCGACATGGCCATGGCCGGCGGTGTGTCGCTGCGGATCCCGCACCGGGCCGGTTATGTGTACGACCCGGGTGCGATCATGTCGCCCGATGGCAGGTGCCGCCCCTTCGACGAGCGGGCGGCAGGCACGGTCTTCGGCAGCGGCGGGGGAGCGGTGCTGCTCAAGCCGCTGCAGGACGCTCTCGCCGACGGCGACCCCGTCCGGGCCGTCGTCCGGGGCTCGGCGATCAACAACGACGGCTCCCGGAAGATGGGATTCACCGCGCCCAGCATCGACGGGCAGGCGCAGGTCGTCGCCGAGGCCCTGGCCGTCGCCGGACTGGAACCGGCCGGCATCGGCTACATCGAGGCACACGGCACGGGTACGGCGCTCGGGGACCCCATCGAAGTGGCGGCGCTCGCCGCGGTGTTCGCCGACACGGACACCGAACGAAGCATCGCCCTCGGCTCCGTAAAGTCGAACATCGGCCACTTGGAGGTGGCCGCGGGCATCGCCGGCCTGATCAAGACGGTGCTGGCCCTGGAACACCGGGAGCTGCCCCCGACGCTGCACTACACCCGGCCCAACCCCGAACTCGGCCTGGAGAAGACCCCGTTCCACGTGGTGGACACCCTCGTGCCCTGGACGGCACCGGGGCCGCTGCGGGCCGGCGTGAGCGCGCTGGGCGTTGGCGGCACGAACGCCCACGTCGTCCTGGAGGAGGCCCCGCCACGACCCGCCGCCCAGCCCCGTGCAGGCGGCCCGGCCGTCCTCCTGGTCAGTGCCCGGGACCCCGGGCAACTCGAGGAGTCCGCCCGGCGGCTGGCCGACCGCCTCGAAGCCGCCGCCGACGACGAGTCGGACGACGTCGAGTCGGACGACGTCGAGCTGGACGACGTCGAGCTGGACGACGTCGAGCTGGACGACGTCGAGCTGGACGACGTCGAGCTGGACGACGTCGAGCTGGACGACGTCGAGCTGGACGGGGTCGAGCTGGACGGCGTCGAGCTGGACGACCGGCACGTGCGCGCGGACGAGCTGGACGACGTCGCCGTGACGCTCGCCGAGGGCCGTCACGCGCACCCGCACCGCCGCGCCGTCGTCGCCCGCACGGCACAGCAGGCCGCCGAGGCCCTGCGCACCCCGGGACACCTCGCGTCCTGCGCCGGGCAACCCGCCGGGGAGACCCCGGGCGTGGTACTGCTGATGCCCGGCCAGGGCGCCCAGTACCCCGGCATGGCCAAGGGGCTCCACCAGGACGACAGCCGCTACCGCCGGCATTTCGACTGGGCCGCGGCAGGCCTGTCCGACCTCCTCGGACTCGACGTACGGGCAGCGGTCCTCGGCGACGACGCGACGGCCCTGCGACGCACCGACGTCGCCCAGGCCGCGCTGTTCTCGGTGGAGTACGCCCTCGCCCGGCTCCTGGAGGAACACGGCGTCCGGCCCGCCGCCGTGGCCGGTCACAGCATCGGCGAGTACACGGCCGCGTGCCTCGCCGGCGTGTTCGCTCCGGAGGACGCCCTGCGCGTCGTAGCAGAGCGGGGACGGCTCATGCATACGGCGCCGCCCGGCACGATGCTCACCATCGGCCTGCCTCAGGACGCCGTCGCCGAAGCCGTCGCCGGGGCGGGCCTGGAGATCGCCGCCGTCAACGAACCCGGCTCCACGGTGGTGGCCGGTCCCGACGACGCCGCCGCACGGCTCGCGGACCGCCTCGCCGCGCAGGGCGTCACCGTACGACGGCTGCACACCGCGCACGCCTTCCACACCGCCGCCATGGACGAGGCGGCCCAGCGGTTCGCCGAGCGCGTGGCCGCCGTCGGGCTGAGCGCGCCACGCCTGCCCCTGTTCTCCGGCACCACGGGAGAGCGGATGACCGACGCGGAAGCCCTCGACCCCGTCCGCTGGGCACGTCAGATCCGGCACCCGGTGCGCTTCGCCGGTGTGCTGCACGCCGTCCTGGGCGAGCCGGGGCGCGTCCTCGTCGAGTGCGGTCCCGGCCGTGCCCTCACGACGTTCGCCCGTCGCAATCCGGGATGGGGCGGCGAACACCGGCTGCTGCGGCTGATGCGGCACCCTAGGGAGGAACGGGACGATCGCGAGGCCTTCCTGCTCGGACTGGGCGCCCTGTGGGCGGCAGGACTCGAACCCGACTGGCAGGCCGCACGCGACGGACGCACCGCACGCCGTACCCGCCTGCCCGGTTACCCCTTCCGCCGCGACCGGCACTGGATCGCACCGCGCTTCACCGGCGTACCGGACGCGGACCTTCCGCCCGCCCCGGCCGGCGGACTGCCGGAGCAGACGGCCCCACTCCATGACGCGTCCCCCGCCGACACACCGGCCGAGCGGGCCGAACGCCTGATCGCCGCCGTCTGGACCGACATCCTCGGCATCCCCGAAGTCAGCGCCCACGACAACTTCTTCGACCTGGGCGGCGACTCCGTCGTCGCCGTACAGGCCGCCTCACGGGCGTCCCGCGCCGGGCTGCCCATGACCCCGCAGGACGTGTTCCAGCACCAGACGGTCTCGGCGCTGGCCGCCGCCGTGTCCACCGGCCCGGCCACCGAGGCGCCGGTCACCGCCGACGCCACGGAGGTGCCGCCGTTCACCGCCACCCAGTGGTGGGTCGTGGAGCGCGCCGGGGACCGGCTCGGCGAGTTCACCGTCCCGCTGCTCCTCGACATCGCCGACGACGTGACGACGGCGGCAGTGTGCGAGGCGGTCGGAGCGGTCGCGGCCCACCACGAGGCGCTGCGGCTGCGGCTGGAGACGCGCGACGGTCTCTGGGAGCAGCGCGTCCTCCCACCCGGGGACATCGACGTACCCGCCATCCCGCTGCCCGCCGGGCCGCCGGACTCGATGTTCCAGGAGGCGGACGCGGTACTGGCGGACCTCGGCCGGAACCTGCTCACGGATTCCGGCCCGCTGTTCAGGGCCGCCGTCCTGGACGCGGGACCCGGCGCCCCCCGGCGTCTCGCCCTGGTCATGCACCACTTCTGCGTGGACAACGCCTCCGAGCGCATCCTGCTGGAGGACCTGTCCACCGCATGCGGCCAACTCCGTGAGGGACAGCCGGTCCTGCTGCCGCCCGTCGTCACCCCGTGGTCCTCCTGGGCACAGTGGGCGGCGGGCCTGACCACCGACCGGGACGTCCTCGACGAGCGTGGCGACTGGCTCCGGACCCTCGGCGCGGACGGTGCCTTCGGGCTGCCCGCGCTGTCACCTCCCCACACGGACCCGGCCCGGCGTGTCGCCCTCGCGCCGGTGGAACTCGACCAGGACACCACCGAGGCCCTGACCCGGCTGCAGCGCGAACGGCGGGCTCGCCTGGACGAGTTCGTGCTCGCGGCCGTGGCCGTGGCGGTCGCCGAGGCGACGGGCGAGGACCGCGTGCTGATGGACGTGGAGGGTCACGGCCGGGCCGTCCTGCCGCCGGGCATGGACCTCAGCCGCACGGTCGGCACCTGCACCACACTCCATCCGGTCTGCGTGGAAGCCGGACGCAAGGGCGTGCGCGGCGCGGCGGAGTCAGCCAGGCGCGCGCTGCGCTCCGTACCGCGCGAAGGCCTCGGCTACGGCGTGCTGCGCACCCTGCACGCGCCGTCCGCCGCGCTCTTCGCACGCCTTCCCGCCCCGGATCTCCTGGTGACCTACCTCGGCGCGGTGACCTACGAGGCCGTCGCCGAACTAGGCGAGGGCGAGGGGCCCCTGCGTCCCTCGGCCGTGGCAGGGCTGTCGGCGCGTTCCGTACCCGCTTGCCTGACCCATGGCACGGAACTGCGGGCCTACCTCCACGACGGCCGCCTCCACCTGGACTGGTGGTACGACGCCGACCGCTACGACAGCGGACCGGTGATCGCGGCCGGCGCACGCGCCGTGAGCGCGCTGCGCGACCTCACCAGGCAGGCACCGTCCGGCGAGAGAACCGCTCAGGGCGGCACTCCCTGGGCGGACGTGAGCGAAGACGAACTCCGCATGCTGTTCGGCGATCAGAACCGCGACATGTGAGGACCACACATCGATGACTGTCCGTGACGTCGAGGACGTCTACGTCCTTTCCCCCATGCAAGAGGGGCTCCTCTTCCACACCCTGCAGAACCCCGGCAGCGCGATGTACGTCCAGCAGCTCGCCCACACCTACGTCGGCGACCTGAACGTGGCCGCGCTGCGGTCCGCCTGGCAGACCGTGGTGGGCCGGCATCCCGTGCTGCGCAGCTCGTTCGCCTGGGAACGGCTCGACAAGCCGCTGCAGATGGTCCACCGTGACGCACCGGTGGAGTTCACCCCGCTCGACTGGACCGGTCTGTCCGCCGACGAGGTGACCGAGCGCGAGGAACGGCTGCTGCGCGAGGACCGCGAACGCGGCTTCGACCTCGCCCGGCCGCCGCTGATGCGCTTCTACCTCGCCCGTCTCGCTGACCGGCGGCACCGTTTCGTCGTCAGCGTGCACCACCTGATCCTGGACGGCTGGTCCACCGGCGTGGTCCTGAAGGAAGTGGCCTCCGCCTACACCGCGCTGTGCGCGCACAAGCCCGTCGACCTGCCCTCCGTGCGCCCCTTCCGCGACTACGTCGAGTGGCTGCGGCAGAAGAACCCGGAGGACGCGGAGACGTACTGGCGGCGGGAGCTGAAGGGCATCACCGGCCCCACGCCCCTGCTCCCCGACGCCAAACCCGGCTCCGCCTCCGCCGCCCAGCACGTCACCGCCCTCGAACTCGACGCCGCCGAGGGCGCGTCGGTGACGGCCACGGCCAAGGAGCGCCGACTCACCCTCGGCACCCTGGTCCAGGCGGCCTGGGCGCTGCTGCTCTCCCGGTACGCGGGCACCCCCGAGGCGGTCTTCGGCACCGTGTCCGCCGGGCGCCCGCCGGAACTCGAGGGATGCGAGGAGATGGTCGGTCTCTTCGTCAACACCCTTCCCACCCGCGTCACCACCGATCCGGCGGCACGCGTGGGCGACTGGCTGACCGACGTGCAGAAGCAGGCGGTCGCCGCCCGCGCCCATGAGCACGTCCCCCTCACCCGCATCCAGGAGTGGAGCGAAGTGCCGCAGGGCACCGAGCTGTTCGAGACCGTGCAGGTGGTGCAGAACGCCCTGGACATGTCCCTGCTCCGGGAGCGGTTCGCGGACCTGGAGGTGGCCGACCCCGTCTACTTCACCCGGACCAGCTTCCCGCTCACACTGGCCGTCGTACCGGGTGACCGCATACTGCTGCGCGCCATGTACGACCCGGCATGGCTGCCCGACACGATGGCGCAGCGCCTGCTCGGCCATCTGCGCACCCTGCTGGTCGAACTCGCCGGGAACCCCGACCGGCGCCTCGCCGAGCTGACCATGCTCACCCGCGGTGAACTGGCCGAGCTCGGCGCCACCGGGGCCGCTCCGGACGCCCGGACACCGCGGCCCCTCGCCGACCTGTGCCACGCGCACGCGGCCAGCCGCCCCGACGCACCCGCCGTCGTCCACGGCTCCCGGCAACTGACCTGGCACGACCTGGACACCAGGGCCAATCGACTGGCACGGCTGCTGCGGGACCACGGTGTCGGCGACAGCACCGTCGTCGCCGTCTGCCTCACCGACCCCGTCGACGCCCTGACCGCCCTGCCGGCCGTATGGCGGGCATCGGCCGTGTCCGCCCCGGTGGATCCCGCACGGACCGCCGACGCCGCCGACGACATCGCCGCGCAGATCGGCCGACTGCGCCCCGGCCTGGTGCTGACCGACTCCTCGGTCGCCGCGACCGTCGCCCTCGACGACCACGACGTACTGCTGCTCGACCAGGTCGCGGACACCCTGGCCGCACAACCCGGCTCCCCCCTGGAGACCGACTTCGGCGGCCCCGCCCACGTGGCCCTCACCTCCGGCGCGGAGGACGGGCCCAAGGCCGTGCTGCTCGACCACCAGGCCCTGGCGGACACCGCCGCCGCACAACAGGACGCCATCGGACTCGACCCCGACGACGGAGTGCTGCTGCAGGCACCCGCCGACTCCTACCTCTATCTGACGGCGGTCCTGGCGGCGTTCTCCGCAGGCGCCCGGCTCGTGCTGCCCACCTCACCGGCCTCCGGCGACGCCTCCACCGCCGCCGCGCTGATCAGCGCCACCATCGGCGCCGGGAACATCAGCTGCGCCGTGCTGACGCCGGCGCTGCTCGGTGCCCTCGACCCCGACGGGCCCGCCGGTGCCTTGCGCACCGTCCTGGTCAGCGGTGAGCGCTGCCCGGCGACCCTCGCCGCCACCTGGGCGCGCGGCACCCACCGGCGGCTGTACTCGGTGTACGGCTCCGCGGAGACCGGGGGCGCGGCGGTGATCGGCCGGGTCACCGACGAGGGCGGCACGGCCGGACAGCCCGCCGCCGGGCGCCGGGCCTACGTCCTCGGGCCCTCCGGCACACCGCTGCCCCGCGGCGTCGCGGGCGAACTGCATCTCGTGGGTGCCGGTCTGTGCGCGGGCTATCTCGACCGCCCGGCGCTGACAGTGGAGCGATTCCGGCCCGACCCGTTCGCCGACGGCGCAAGAGGACGCATGTACCGCACAGGCGACCTGGCACGGTGGACCGAGGACGGCAGGCTGGAGGTACTCGGCCGGGCCTGCGACCGGCTCACCGCCGCCGGCCGCACCACGCACCCCGCCCCCGTCGCCGACATCCTCGGTACACATCCGGCGGTGGCCGCGACGGCCTTCGTGGTCCGCGGCCCCAGGGACGGGGACGGGAGCGGGGACGGGGGACTGACGGCCTGTGTCGTACCGGTCCACGGCGACACGGCCGGTGCCGACCGGCACGACCAGGTGGAGCAGTGGCGCAGGATCTACGAGCACACCTACGCCGACCGGGCCGACACAGGTGACGCGGAGTTCAACATCGTCGGCTGGAACAGCAGCTTCACCGGGGGCGCCATCCCCGAGGAGGAGATGCGCGAGTGGCGCGAGGACACCCTGGAACAGCTCCGGGCTCAACAGGCCGCCCGCATCCTGGAGATCGGCTGTGGCACCGGCATGTTCCTGCTCCCGCTCGCCCGCGAGTGCGAGGAGTACTGGGGCACGGACCTGTCGCCCGCCGCACTCGGCTACGTACGCGAGCAGTTGTCGGCGCCCGCCTACGCCGACACCGGGGTCACCCTGCACGAACGGCAGGCCGACGACTTCACCGGCATCCCCGAGGGACGCTTCGACCTCGTCGTCCTCAACTCCGTCGTCCAGTACTTCCCGGACGCCGACTACCTCCGGCGCGTTCTCGACGGGGCGGTCAGGGCGCTGCGGCCGGGCGGCAGGATCTTCGTCGGCGACGTCCGCAACCTCGACACACTTGAGGCCATGCATCTGTCGATGCTCCTCACCGACAGCCCCGCCGGGCGCCCGTCGGCCGAGCTGTGGCTCGCCGCCCGGGCCAGGGCCCGGCTGGAGGAGGAACTGGTCCTCAGCCCCGGCTTCTTCCACACGTACGCCGCCCGGGCGACGCCCGGCGCGGTGGCCCGGGTGGCCGCCAAGCGGGGCCGCGCACGCAACGAACTGACCTGCTACCGCTACGACGTGCTGATCGAGGTGTCCGCACCGGACCCGCGGGCAGCGGACACCACGCGCGACTGGAGCGCCGACCGGCTCGACACGGCCGCACTGGACCGCCTGCTGTCCTCCGTCACCGACAGCCTCCTGGTCACCGGCATCCCCGACGACCGGGTGCGCGACATGACCGACGCCCAGGAACTGCTGCGCCACGGCTCTGCCCCGGCGACCGCGGGCGGCCTGCGCGACCGGGTGGCGCGGCACGACGGCGTCGACCCCGAGGAACTGCACGAGGCCGCCGAACGCGCGGGCTGCCGTACCGACCTGCTCATCGGCGCCACGCCGGGAACGCTCGACGCGCTCTTCGTCCGTGACGGGTCGTCCGCCGCGCTCTCGCGGGGACGCGCCGCTCTCTGGCGCGGTCATGTGCCCACTGCGGCAGGCGCGCAGCCCACGGCGGCAGGTGCGCAGGACCGGCAGGCGAGCGACCCGCTCGCCCAGCGCCGCGACGCCAAGCTCCTCACCGAGCTCCAGACGCTCGCGGAACGGCAGTTGCCGACGCACGCCGTCCCCCGCGACTACGTGGTGCTCGCCGGTCTGCCGCTGACCCGGGACGGACGGGTCGACCGGGCCGTCCTCGGCAGTCTCCAGGCCTCGGACCGCAGCCGCGGACGCGAGATCGTACCGCCGCGCGACACCACCGAACTCCTCGTCACCCGCGTGTGGGAAGACGTCCTCGGGGTGCGCCCCATCGGCGTGACCGACAACTTCTTCGCGCTCGGCGGTCACTCGCTGGTGGCGATGCGGGTGATCTCCCGCCTCCAACGCCACTTCGACCGGGACATCGACCTCGCCGTCCTGCTGGGCCGGCCGACCGTGGAGGAACTCGCGGCGGTCCTGCGCGAGGACACCGACGGCCCGGGACGCTCCCCGGTGGTGACCCTGCAGCCGGAGGGCGGCGAACCGCCCCTGTTCCTCGTCCACCCGTCCGGCAGCAACCTGCTCGTCTACCAGTTCCTCGCCGAGCGGCTCGCCCCCGACATCCCCGTCCACATGCTGGAGACACCCGCCCTCGACCGGTTCGGCAGTGTGGAGGAACTCGCGGCCCATTACGCGCAGGCCGTCCGCGCCACGCTTCCGCACGGTGCCCCCTGCCGGCTGGGCGGGCTCTCCTTCGGCGGAATCGTCTCGTTCGAGGTGGCGAGGCAGCTCACCGAGACGGGCACACCGGTCGCCTCGGTCACGATGTTCGAGTCCTCACTGGCCGGTCCCGTGCCCGCGGACATCACCGAGGAGGATCTGCTCGCCTACCGCACGGTGCACTTCACCCACGTCTTCGAGCTGATCTTCGGCAAACGCATCCCGCTGACCGAGGAGGAACTGCGCGGACTCGACCACGACCGGCAGCTGCAGGTGCTGTACCAGCGGATCGACGACGCCTTCCAGGGCGACGTGGCCGTGAGCCTGCTGCGGCGCACCGTCGAACAGGTCGAGTTGGTCCGCGAGATGATCCGCGCCTACCGGCCGGGCCCCTACGGCGGTCACGTAGCGCTCTTCATCGGGCTCGAACCGATGCCGCCGCACCTGAACGACCCGGAGTTCTACCGCGGTGACCGGACGCTGGGCTGGGACACGTACCTGCCCGGCCTGCGGATCGTGGACACGCCCGGCAACCACCTCACACTTCTCAACCCGCCGCACGTCGACACCCTCGCTCAGCGGCTGCGGGACCTCGTCCGATCGGCCGCTCCGGAGACCCGATGACCTTCCCGTCCCTTTCCCCGTCCTCCCCCGTCCAGCGCACCGAACTGTGGTTCCGCTGCTTCGAACGCCGGCCGTACGCGGTCGGCCGGATCTACGCGTTCCCCTTCGCCGGAGGCGGAGCCGCCGTCTACCGCGGCTGGGTGGACCGGCTGCCCGCCTCGGTGGAACTGCGGGCCGCGCAGCTGCCCGGACGCCAGGACCGTATGGCCGAGCCGCCGGTGACCGACCTGGCCGAGCTGGTGCGCACCCTCGCCGACATCCTCCTGGACGACCTGGCCGACCTGGACCACGGGCCCTTCGCCTTCTTCGGGCACAGCATGGGAGCACTGCTGTCGTTCGAGCTGGCCCGCGAACTGCGTCGGCGCGGCGGGCCGCTGCCCGTGCTGCTCGGCCTGTCCGGCTGGTCGTCACCGCGCGGCGGTCTGCCGCACGAACGGTACAGCGGCCTGTCCGACCAGCAGTTCCTGTTCGCGCTCAGGCGCCTCGGCGGTATGCCGCAGGATGTGCTGAACGCCCCGGAGCTGCTGCGCCTGGTGCTGCCCACCCTACGCGCGGACTTCGCGGTCGTGGAGAGCCACACCTACCGGCAGGAGCCCCCTCTCCGGCAGCCGATGTCGGTGTTCGGCGGCATCTCCGATCCCTTCACCGAACGCCGGGGCATCGAGGAGTGGCGGCACGAGACCACCGCCCCGGTGACGGCGCGTCACTACCCGGGAAAGCACTTCTTCCTGCTGGAGGAAGCCGACGCCGTGGCCGTCGCCTTCGCGGGCGATCTCAGCAGGGCGCTGACCGGCGGAGGCGTGCGGTGACCGGCGGCACCGGAAGCAGCCGTACCGGCGCAGCGCGCGACGGTCACGTCGCTCCTCTCACCACGGCGGACCGCATCAACGAATTCCACCGGCGCATGGCGCAGGCCGAACACCCCGCCGCCCCGGCCGCGGTCGACAAGCAGCATGCCCGCGGCAAACTGACCGCCCGCGAAAGGATCACCGAGCTCCTCGACGAGGGATCGTTCGTCGAACTCGACGCGCTGGCCCGCCACCGCTGCCACAACTTCGGCATGGAGAAGCGGCGCCCCTACGGCGACGGTGTCGTCACCGGCCACGGCACCGTGGGCGGGCGCAAGGTCTTCGTCTTCGCCCAGGACTTCACCGTGTTCGGCGGCAGCCTCGGCGAGGTGTACGGCGAGAAGGTCGTCAAGGTGATGGACCTCGCCATCCGAGCGGGCTGCCCCGTCATCGGCATCAACGACTCCGGGGGCGCCCGGATCCAGGAAGGCGTCGTCTCCCTCGCCTACTACGCGGAACTGGTACGGCGCCATGTGGAGGCGTCCGGCGTGATACCCCAGATCTCGCTGATGATGGGGCCCTGCGCGGGCGGCGCGGTGTACGCGCCCGCCATCACCGACTTCGTCGTGATGGTGGACCGGACCTCGCACATGTTCGTCACCGGCCCGGACGTCCTCAAGGCGGTCACCGGCCAGACGGTGGACCAGGAGGAGCTGGGGGGCGCGCACACGCACAACGCGGAGTCCGGGAACGCCCACTACCTCGCCGCCGACGAGAAGGACGCCTTCGAGTACGTGCGGGAGCTGCTGTCGTACCTGCCGCCCAACAACCTCGACGAACCACCGGTGTACGCCCCGGCCGACGAGCCGTCCGAGGCGGAGGCCGCGGCCCTGGACGGCATCATCCCGGACGACCCCAACCGCCCGTACGACATGCACGATGTCATCGCGCAGGTCGTCGACGGGGGCGAACTGCTGGAAGTGCAGCCGCTGTACGCCCGCAACATCATCTGCGGTTTCGCGCGGATCGACGGCCACGGCGTCGGAGTGGTCGCCAACCAGCCCCTGCACATGGCCGGTGCCCTGGACATCAACGCGAGCGAGAAGGCGGCACGTTTCGTGCGCTTCTGCGACGCGTTCGGCCTGCCCGTCCTGACCTTCGTCGACGTGCCCGGCTTCATGCCGGGTACGGAGCAGGAACGCCTGGGCATCATCCGGCGCGGCGCCAAGCTCGTCTACGCCTACGCCGAGAGCACCGTCCCGACCGTCACCGTGGTCACGCGCAAGGCGTTCGGCGGCGGGTACGGCGTCATGGGGTCGAAGCACCTCGGCATCGACATGAACTTCGCCTGGCCCACGGCGCAGATCGCCGTGATGGGCTCGGACGGAGCCGTCAGCGTCCTGTACCGCAAGGCGGTCGAGGAGTCCGACGACCCGGCCGCGGAGCGCAGCCGGCTGCGCCTCGAGTACGAGCAGACGCTGTGCAACCCCTACGTCGCCGCGGACCGCGGCTACATCGACGCCGTCATCCTGCCGTCGCAGACCCGCGCCCACGTGCGGGCCGCCCTGGACACGCTGCGCACCAAACGGACGACGTCGCTGCCGAAGAGGCACGGCAACATCCCGCTGTGAAGCGGCGGAGAACTCGGAGAGACCGCTGTATCCGTCGCATTTGTCGAAGTACAGACAGAAGAGGGGGAACGACATGTACGTCTCCGGTGGTGCCACGCGGCCCGCTCCGGAGCCCGCGTCCGCCGAGGTCCCGATGACCGTGCTGCGCGGGAATCCCACCCCCGAGGAACTCGCCGCGGTCGTGGCGTGTCTCGCGGCCGCCGTCTCCCGCGTCCGTCGAGCCTCTCTGCCCCGCTCCGCGGCCCCGTCCTCCCGGTGGGCCCGTGCGGCGCGCACGGGGCTGGTACGTGCCGCCCTCCCGGCCGGGAGCGGCTGGCGGACGGGCTTCGGCCCCGACCGCGGATGAGCACCCGACACCTGTTCAGGAAGCGAGACCACGCATGACCACGACGACCTCCGGGCCGCCGATCACTTCGGTCGGCACACTCGCCGACAGTCTTCGACTGCGTGCCGGACAGCAGCCCGATCAGACCGCCTACGTGTTCCTGCGCAACGGGGAGCACGAAGAGGCGACTCTCACCTACCGGGAACTCGACACCGCCGCCCGGGCACGGGCCCACGCCTTCACCGCCGCCGGGCTCGACGGCGGCAGCGCCGTCCTGCTGCACCCCTCCGGCCTCGAGTTCATCCGCGCCCTGCTCGGCTGCATGTACGCGGGAATCGCGGGTGCCCCTGTCCAGGTACCCAGCCGCGCTCGGGGGCTGGAGCGGCTGCGGCGCATCGCGGACGACGCGGGCACCTCCGTCGTCCTCACCACCGCCGCGGTCAAGAGCGAGCTCGAGGAGCGCTTCGGCGACCGGCCGGAACTGGCCGGCATCACCCTGATCGACACCGAGTCGATCGACGGAGGCGCGGCGGACCGCGCGGCCCGGTTCGAACCGCGTCCACAGGACGTCGCCCTGCTGCAGTACACCTCCGGATCGACCGGCGACCCCAAGGGGGTGATGGTCACCCATGCGAACTTCCTGAGCAACGTGGCCGAGACGGACGGCCTGTGGCCGAGCCGGCCGGACGGACGCATCGTCTCCTGGCTGCCCCTCTTCCACGACATGGGGCTGCTGTTCGGTGTCATCCTGCCGTTGTGGGCCGGCATTCCGTCCTACCTGATGGCCCCCGATGCCTTCATACGCCGCCCGGCGCGCTGGCTGGAGGCGATATCACGGTTCCGCGGCACCCACTCCGCCGCCCCGAGTTTCGCCTACGAACTGTGCGCACGCGCCTTTGCCGAGGGAAGGATTCCGCCCGGTCTCGACCTGTCCTCCTGGCGCGTCGCCGTCAACGGCGCCGAACCCGTACGGTGGCACACCCTGCGCGCTTTCACCGAGGCCTTCACCCGGTTCGGTTTCGCCGAGCATGCCGTGTGCCCGGGCTACGGCCTCGCCGAGAACACCCTGAAGACCACCGGCAGCCCGCAGGACCGCCCGCCGTCCGTGCTGTGGCTGTCGTCGGCGGACCTGGGGGAGGGCCGGGTCGTACCGGGAGACCCGGCAGCGGAGAGCGTCAGCCCTGTCGTGGGGTGCGGGCCGCCCGCGCCCGGTACCGCGGTGCGGATCGTCGACCCGGTCACCCGCACGGTGTGCCCGCCGGGCCGGATCGGAGAGATCTGGATCAGCGGACCGTGCGTGGCGGGCGGCTACCGTGGCAGGCCCGAGGAGACCGAGGAGACCTTCCGGTCCCGGATCGCGGGCGCACCCGCCGTGGCCGGTCCTCATCTCAGGACCGGGGACCTGGGCTTCATCCACGACGGGGAGCTCTACGTCACCGGCCGGCTGAAGGACATCATCATCCGCAAGGGCCGCAATTTCTATCCGCAGGACATCGAACTCTCCGTCGAGACAGCCCATTCCGGTCTCCGGCCGAACTGCGCCGCGGCCTTCTCGGTGGACGACGGTCGGACCGAGCGGCTCGTCGTGGTCGTGGAGGCCGACGGCCGGGTGCTCAGGACGACCGACGCGGACACCCTGCGGCAGCGCATCCGCGACGGAGTCTGGGACGGCCAGCGCCTCGAGGTCGACGACGTGCTCCTCATCCGCCGCGGCGTGCTGCCCAAGACATCGAGCGGCAAGGTCCAGCGCCGGCTGTGCCGCAAGCGGTACCTCGCCGGAGACCTGCCCCCGGCCACACGGGGAGGGAGTTGATGCCCGCACCGTACGCCGCCGGAGTGGTCCGAGCGGCTCAGGCGGTCGCTCTCCCCTGACCCAGAACTCGATCGAGGAAGGAATGTGCACGATGCCGACAGCGACCCCTCACAGCGACCCCTCACACGAAGGACGCCCCCCTCATAAGGACGCCCCCTTCCACCGCATCGAGGAGGCGTTCGCGCAGCAGGCGGCGGAACACCCCGACGCCGTGGCGGTGGTGGACGGTGAACGCTCCGTCACCTACGGCGAGTTGTGGGACACGGCGGGGCGACTCGCGGCCGGGCTGGCCGACGCCGGCGTGGCACCCGGCGGCCTGGTGGGACTGAAGGTGCACCGCGGATGGCGTGTCGTCGCCGGCATCCTGGGCATCTGGCGGCACGGATCCGGCTACGTCCCCCTCGATCCCCGCTACCCGCAGACGCGCCAGGACTACATCGCCGGTGACGCCGGACTGCGGCACCTGCTCGTCGAGGACCTGGAGGACGGGCTGCGCGTCAAAGCGGACCAGGCAGCCGGGGCCCGCGCGGTGCCGGTACCGGAAGACACCGCCTACATCATCCACACCTCCGGCTCGACCGGTGATCCCAAAGGAGTGGTCGTCCGGCACAGCCACGTCCTGGCGCTCCTCGAGTCGTGCGGCAAGACGTACGACGTCGGCGCCGACGACGTCTGGTCGTTCTTCCACTCCCACAGCTTCGACTTCAGCGTGTGGGAGATCTGGGGAGCCCTGCTCTCCGGCGGCCGGGTCGTCGTCGTGCCGCACGAGGCGGCCACCGACTCGAAGATCTTCGCCGGCTTCCTGGCCGAGCACGGGGTCACCGTGCTCAGCCAGGTTCCCTCGGTGTTCGGATACCTGGTGCGGGCCCTGGCGGACCACCCGGTCCCCCTCCCGCAGCTGCGGTACGTGGTCTTCGGCGGCGAGGCCGTCCACCCGCAGAGCCTGCTGCGGTGGTACCGGCTGGGCGTCGCGCCCCGGGCGGAGCTGTACAACATGTACGGCATCACGGAGATCACGGTGCACGCCACGGTCGCGAAGCTGTCCCCGGCGTTGCTGCGCGCGCCCGGCGTCGGTACTCCGATCGGAGAGCCGCTGCCGCACCTCACCATGGTTCTGCTGGAAGGCGGACGCCCGGTGCCGCCGGGCGTCCCCGGTGAGATCCACCTCGCGGGGGAGGGGGTGGCCGACGGATATCTGGGACGCCCCGAGCTCACCGCACAACGATTCGTCCGCATCGAGGAGCTGGGCGCGGACCGGGTCTGGTACCGCAGTGGCGACTACGCGATCGAGCGCCTGGACGGCGGGTACGAGTTCCTCGGACGCCGCGACGACCAGGTGAAGATCCGTGGATTCCGCATCGAACTCGGTGAGATCGAGTCGGTGATCGCCGGCCAGGCGGGGATACGCGAGTGCGCTGTCGTGGTCGCGGAGTCACTCAAGGGCGAACCCACACTCGCCGCCGGTTTCGTACCGGAGAACGACGATCCCGCCCAGTGCGCCGCGACGGCTGCCCAGCTCAGGAGCCGCCTACCCGAACTCCTACCACGGCACATGGTGCCCGGCCAGTTCGTTCCGGTGAACAAATTGCCCCTCACTCTGTCGGGAAAGCTCGACCGAGCGGCCCTGGCCCGCCGGATCCAAGAGGACGATCATTGAGCGCGATTCACGCAGGCGAGTCGATTCCGTGACCGCCGTCCCCTGAAGGAGAGGGAGCCTCGATCGTGCGTAAGGTGCTCATCGCCAACCGTGGCGAAATCGCTGTCCGTGTTGCCCGGGCCTGCCGGGACGCCGGCATAGCGAGTGTGGCTGTCTATGCCGACCCGGACCGGGACGCTCCGCACGTCCGCGCCGCCGACGAGGCGTTCGCCCTGGGCGGTGACACCCCGGCCGACAGCTACCTCGACGTGGGAAAGGTACTGAGGGCAGCGTGCGAGTCGGGCGCGGACGCGGTCCACCCCGGCTACGGCTTCCTCTCCGAGAACGCCAATTTCGCTCAGGCGGTCCTGGACGCGGGTCTGGTCTGGATCGGCCCGCCGCCGCAGGTCATCCGCGACCTCGGCGACAAGGTCGCCGCCCGGCACATCGCTCGGCGCGCGGGTGCTCCCCTGGTGGTGGGCACGGCGGACCCGGTGTCCGGGGTCGACGAGGTGGTCGCCTTCGCCGAGGAGCACGGTCTGCCGATCGCCATCAAGGCGGCGTTCAGCGGCGGCGGTCGCGGTCTGAAGGTGGCGCGGACGCCGGACGAGGTACCGGCGCTGTTCGAGTCGGCGGTCCGTGAGGCCGTGGCCGCCTTCGGGCGCGGCGAGTGCTTCGTGGAGCGCTACCTCGACCGGCCGCGGCATGTGGAGACCCAGTGCCTGGCCGACCGGCACGGCAACGTCGTGGTGATTTCCACGCGCGACTGCTCCCTCCAGCGCCGGCAGCAGAAGCTGGTGGTGGAGGCGCCGGCGCCTTTCCTGTCGGACGAGCAGGCGGCCGAGCTGTACCGGGCGTCGAAGGCCATCCTCAAGGAGGCCGGCTATGTCGGCGCGGGCACTGTCGAGTTCCTCGTGGGCAACGACGGCACGCTCTCCTTCCTGGAGGTCCACACCCGGCTCCAGGTCGAGCACCCGGTCACCGAGGAGATCTCCGGCATCGACCTGGTGCGCGAGATGTTCCGCATCGCCGACGGCGAGGCACTCGGCTACGACGACCCGCCGCTGCACGGTCACTCGATCGGGTTCCGTATCAACGCCGAGGACCCGGGCCGCGGCTTCCTCCCGGCATCCGGCACCGTGACGCGGTTCGTCCCGCCGTGCGGCCCCGGCGTCCGGCTCGACGCGGGCGTGGAGTGCGGCTCGGTCATCGGCCCCGCCTGGGACTCGCTGCTGGCCGAGCTGATCGTCACCGGCCACACCCGCGCCGAGGCGCTCCAGCGGGCCGCGCGTGGTCTGACGGAGCTCCAGATCGAGGGCATGGCCACGGCGATCCCGTTCCACCGCGCGGTGGTGAAGGACCCGGCGTTCGCTCCGGAGCTGACCGGCTCCGCCGAGCCGTTCACGGTCCACACCCGCTGGATCGAAACCGGGTTCGTCAACGGGACCAGGCCGTTCGCCGAGCCTGCCGATGTCGCGGAGGCGGAGAAGGAGCAGGGACGGGAGACGGTCGTGGTCGAGATCGGCGGCAAGCGCCTGGAGGTGTCTGTGCCGGCCTCTCTGGGCACGTCCCCGGCCCGCAAGGGCCCGGCCGCCGGTGCCAGGCCCAGGCGTCGCGCGGCCCGCAGGTCCGGCCCCGTGGCCTCCGGCGGCACCGTGGCCGCCCCGATGCAGGGCACCATCGTCAAGGTCGCTGTCGCGGAGGGCCAGGAGGTCGAGGAGGGTGACCTGGTCGTCGTCCTGGAGGCCATGAAGATGGAGCAGCCGCTGAACGCCCACAAGGCGGGCACCGTCAAGGGTCTGTCCGCGGAGGCCGGCGGCTTCGTCACCGCAGGCACCGTCATCTGCGAGATCCAGGACTAGGGCCTGTCCGGCGGATCGTGCCGGAGCGCCAGTGATTGCCGCCCCCAACTGGTATGAGCTATAAACAGAGAGTGGCTTTCAAAAACAGGAACTCCGGCTCTGTCGGCCGAGGAGGGGGCGCGGACATGGACGAGAAGGCGGTGGTGACGCCGTACGCGCGGCGCTGGTGGGCGCTGAGCGCGCTGGTGCTGAGTCTGCTGGTGATCGGCCTGGACATCACGATCCTGAACGTCGCACTGCCCACGCTCGCCACGGACCTGGAGGCGAGCAACCGGGACCTGCAGTGGATCGCCGACTCCTACACGCTGGTGTTCGCGGGCCTTCTGCTGCCCGCGGGTGTGCTCGGCGACCGCTACGGCCGCAAGAAGCTGATCATGGTCGGCCTCGTTGTCTTCGGTGTCGCGTCGGCGCTCAGCGCCTGGTCGTCCAGCGCGAACGAACTGATCTGGGCCCGAGGGCTGCTGGGCGTCGGAGCGGCGATCGTCACGCCCCTGAGCCTGTCGATCCTCCCCGCGATGTTCCCGGAGGAGGAGCGGGGCAAGGCCATCGCCATCTGGTCGACGGGCACGGTCCTCGGGTTGCCTCTGGGGCCGATCCTGGGCGGCTATCTCCTCGAGCACTTCTGGTGGGGATCGGTCTTCCTCATCAATGTGCCCGTCATCGTGCTGGGCCTGCTGTGTGCCGCGATCCTGCTCCC
This sequence comes from Streptomyces sp. YIM S03343, assembly GCF_054729195.1. Classification (NCBI taxonomy): domain Bacteria; kingdom Bacillati; phylum Actinomycetota; class Actinomycetes; order Kitasatosporales; family Streptomycetaceae; genus Streptomyces; species Streptomyces sp. YIM S03343. The sequence continues at coordinate 592,891 of NZ_JBPUKX010000001.1, read as the reverse complement.
CGAGTCGCGTGATCCTTCGAAGCCGAAAGTGGACGTGTTCGGAGGGATCCTGTCCACGGCCGGTCTGTGCAGCCTGCTGTTCGGCATCATCGAGGGGCCCGAAAGGGGATGGGGCGACGGACTGGTCCTCGGTTCCATCTGGCTCGGCATCGTCGTGCTGGTGGCTTTTGTCTTCTGGGAGGCCCGGGTTCGCGAGCCCCTGATCGACCTGGCCCTTTTCAGGAACCGCAGTTTCTCCACCGCCACCCTCGCGCTGACCATTCTTTCCTTTGTGCTGTACGGCATCCTGTTCATCACTCCCCAGTACCTTCAGGTGGTCCTGGACAATTCGGCACTGGGGACCGGGGTGAAGCTTCTGCCTCTGGTGCTCGCCTACATGGCGGGCGCCGGCGTGAGCGATCCTCTGGTGTCCCGGATCGGTGCCCGCTGGGTGATGGGCGCCGGACTCGCCGTTCTCGGTGTGGGCATGGCGGTGATGGCCGGTATCACGGCGGACAGTTCCTACACCTATGCGGCCGGCTCCTGCGTCATCCTGGGCGTGGGACTGGGAATCGCTCTGCCGCCGTCCGTCGAGATGGTGATGAATGTTCTGCCCCCCGGGCAGACCGGTCGCGGCACCGCGCTGACCACGGCCTTGCGGCAGGTGGGCGGTGCTCTCGGTATCGCCGTGCTGGGCAGCATGCTGGCCTCCACCTACCGCGACGGAGTCGAGGAGGCCGCCCGCACGGTGCCCCCGGGGCTGCGCGGACCGGTGAAGGACTCGGTGGCGGCGGCCGCGGCCGCCGCCGACGAATTGGGCGCTTCCGGCGAAGCGCTTCGAAACGCCGCCTACAAGGCGTTCGCAGATGGCATGAACTCTCTTTCGGTAGTCTGTAGTATCGTCGCGTTCCTGGGTGCGGTGGCGGTCCCACTCCTGTTGCCGAGGGGGAGTGCCCGGCAGGGTGACGAAGACACGGGGCGGCGGGTTCACGGCAGCACCTCTGCCGGTTCCGGCGCCTGAGGAAAAAAGTTACGGCCTTGGCCGGCCACGCCCGCTCGGCGTGGCCGGCCCCTTCGTACCAGAAGAAGAGGTGTCTGCGATGCCGCCAGTACCCGGCTTGCGGGAGCGCAAGAAAATGCGAGTACGAAAGGACATCAGGCGCGAAGCCATTCGGCTCTTCATCGAATCGGGCTACGACGGGACAACGATCGAGCAGATCGCTGAAGCCGCAGAAGTCTCGCCCAGCACCTTTTTCCGGTACTTTCCGACCAAAGAGCATGTGGTTTTCGCCGACGAATACGACCCCGCGCTGCAGGAGGCGATTTCCTCCCGTCCCGAGACGGAGCCGGTTCTGGTGGCTGTCCGCAACGGGATCGTCGAGTTGTGCCGAACGGCTCTGTCCGCCGAACAGGACGAACTGCTGGTGCGTATGCAGCTCATCGACCGCGTGCCCGCGTTGCGTTCGCGGCTGCCGCAACACCAGCGCGACGAATCAGGTTTCATAGCGACTTTTCTTGCCCAGCGGCTGGGGCGCCGGCCCGATGACGTAGAGATCCGTGTGCTCGTCGGCATGCTCGGATCGATGGTGGCGGAGGTGCTGCTCGACTGGGCGAGAACGGGGGGAGAGCGCTCCTTGGAGGAGATGTTCGTGACCCTCTTCGATCATCTCGCCGAGATCTTCACGCCTGTGAACGCGGACTCCTCGTCCTGAGCGCCGGGCCGTCCGGCGGGGTCAGTGGGCCGGACACCCTGATGCCGATGCGTCCGGGGGATTAAACGACGGCTCAGGGCATCCGGCTCGCGGGCAGTCGGCCCGCGCTTACGGTAGTGAGTATATTTTGACACGCACCCTCATGTCAAAGCTCCTTCCTGCTTCCCTGTGGGCCGACCACGCCACGGGCCTGCGAGGTCGGCCCGCAGAGCGTGCCCCTTCCTCTGAGAGGGAGGCAAAGAAAATGCCACACACAAGTGTCTTGCGGGTTAATGACAGGGAAATCAAGGTTGCCTGCGAGAACTGAGGAGAATTCCGGTACAACCCCCGCCCGAGACGCGGTGTCTAAACGTGTGATCGGAAACAACATCCCCGCACACAGGTGCGGCCTCAGGTGACGACGAAATTCACAGGCGTCTTTCCTCGTCGCCCCTGATCATCACTGATTCCGCGAAGGGTTATTTCTGCATGCGCACGTTAAGGACCATCGCCGCCACCGCCTCTCTCGCTCTCGCCCTCGGAGGAGGCGTGTTCGCGGCGTCCACCGCCCAGGCGGCCACGGCGACTTCGGGCTCTCTCGTCCACGCCGACGGCGAGCTCTGGTACAAGGCCACTGCCGGACAGACCAACAACCTGACGGTCACCGCGAAGGTCGTCGACGTCGACCCCTCGCAGTTCGGTGACGACTACCTCCTCACCTTCCGCGACAAGTCCGACATCACCATCTCCACGAGCGAGTGCAGCTACCCGTCGGCGACCGACCACAAGGTCGCCCAGTGCACGGTGCCCATCCCTGTGGGCTCCGACGACTCGGACGACTACGACGTCGACCTCGGCGACGGCAACGACACCGCGACGGTCACCGGCTCCGCGTACACCTCGATCCACGGTGGCAAGGGCAACGACGTCATCAAGGGCAGCGCCGCCGCCGTGCTCTACGGGGACGACGGCAACGACCGCCTCGACGGTGGCGGAGGCGTCTGGGCCATGGGCCCGTTCGGCGGCGCGGGCAACGACACCATCACCGACTGCGACGCCCAGTGCCACGGCGGTCCCGGCAACGACAGCCTCACGGGCACCGCCTCGGGGCAGGAATTCGGTATGTACGGGGACGACGGCAACGACGTCATCCACGGCGGCTCCGGTGCCGACATCCTCTTCGGAGGCAAGGGCAACGACAAGCTGTACGGCGACAACGGCAACGACAAGATCTACGGCAACAGCGGTAACGACCTGCTGCACGGCGGCAAGGGCACGGACAGGCTCTCCGGCGGCCCGGGCACCGACAAGGTCTACCAGAACTAGAACGACCGGAGCTCAGGCCCATGAGGGGTGTGAGGGAACACGGTCTCCCTCACGCCCCCGCCCTGCCTGCCGGCCCAAGGCGTCGAGGTAGACGGAGAGCTGACCGGCGGCGTGCAGCTGGGCCGTGCCACGGGACCTGAGGTCGCGGCGCCACTCGTCGAGTGCCCCGGCGAGCGCTGTGAGGCTGCCGGCGTCGCGGAGTTGTCCGAGGACGGTGGCGATGGTGCCCAGGGTCTGGCCTCCTCGGCGCAGCAGGTGCGCCAGTTCGGCGTCGCGTACGTCCAGTGCGAGGTACCGGCGGTGCCCGGTGTGCGGGTCATGCTGCGGGGCGAGGACTCCGGCGCGTTCCCAGGCGCGCAGGGTGGCCGGGCTGAGCTGGAGATGGCGGGCGAGTTCACCGATGCTGTACGGCGCCCCGGTGCCGGCCGCTGTGTCCGAGGTGGGGCCTCCGAGACGGGAAAGCGCCGCTTCGACGGTTCGTAGCGTGCTGCGGTCGCGAGCCAGGAGCGCGTGCCCGGCGTCGATGTGCTCCAGTGCTTCGTCCAGCCGGCCGCTGGTGACGGCCTGCATGATGCGCCGGCCCGTCGCGTAGCCGAAGGCAGGGACGAGCGCCAGGTACGCCGTGAGGCCGGCGGCATGAGCGGCGGTGTAGTCCCGGTACCCCGTCCGGCTGCGGCGAGCAGGCGGGAGGATGCCCGCGTCCTCGTAGTTGCGAACCGCCTGCGTGGAGAGGCCATGGTGACGAGCCAGGTCCACGGGTCGCATGTGACCTCCGGTTGAGGGTTTTGGACGCGTGTAAGGGGAAAACCAGCGGCAAAGTTTCCACCGAGCGTTCAAGAATACGATTCAGGAACATGGCACAGAGCACGCACACCGTGTCCGGAGACTTCGACCTGACGATGGACGAACTGCGCCTCGTGGCGCGGTACGTGGTCCGGCACGCAGAGGACGTCCTGCCGGTCTTCGAGCAGGCTGTTCCCGATGATCCGCGCCCTCGTGCCGCGATCGACGCGGCCTGGGCGTTCATCAACGGCGCGAACAGGACGAAGTTGCAGCGCGTCACGTCCCTCGAAGCGCATCGAGCCGCTCGGTCGGCGCCCTCCGAGGCTGCGCGACTGGCCGCGCGGTCCGCGGGTGACGCCGCGTCGGCTGCATACCTGCATCCCATCGCCCGGGCCAGTCAGGTCGGCCATATCCTGCGAGCCTCCGCGAGCGCCGCGCGTATCGGGGAGATGGCGGCGGGTGGTGACCCCGCCCTCGGGGATGCCCTGCTGGAACGGTCGCGGCGGCGCGCGACACCGGAGCTCGTCGATGTGCTCCGCCGCTACCCGCCCGTGCCGAGCGGCAGCAGTCGTGTCGCGCTGCTGATGAGCGCTCTGGATCATTCCCTGCGCCGGGCGGCCGACCGGTCGACAGGGCACACCGCAGGCAGTCGCGCCAACATGCTCGGGAAGGAGCGCACATCATGATCCTCCCAAAGGTCCGTGACCCCCGCGTTGTGACGATCCGCCGTGGTGGGACGCTCACCGATGCAGATCACCGGCTCCTTGCCCTATGGGCTGCCTTGTGCGCGGAGCACGTCCTGCACCTCTTCGAGACGGCGCGGCCTGCGGACCCGCGACCGCGCCAGGCGATCGAGCACGCGCGGGCCTGGGTACGTGGTGAGGTCAAGATGATGCAGGCCCGCGCGGCGGGCGGCCATGCGATGGGGGCGGCCAGAGATCTGCGCGGGGCGGCACGGCATGCCGCGTACGCCGCCGGCCAGGCCGGGGTGGTCGCCCACGTCGCCGCGCACGAACTCGGGGCGGCCGCCTACGCGATCAAGGCGGCACGCGCAGCGGCACCGGAAGGCCGCAGCGAGGCCGCAGGGCGACTCGAGTGCCAGTGGCAGCGCGATCAGCTTCCGGAGGCGATCCGCGAACTCGTACTCGACGACCAGAGGATGCGCAACGACATCTGCTGGTCGGTGTTCGACTGCTGAAGCCGAACCTTGCCGCCCTCACGACTCGCCCTGCCACCCGGCAGGGCGCGGGGTGTTCATCCGGGATGTGCGATCACGGTGGCGAGGGCCACATCGCGTCACTATCACGTGCTAGTGAAAGTGGGCTACGTTAGGAGCTGAGGGCCTCCGCACGCAGAGGCCACGCCGAGAGAGCCCCATCGTCGCCATGACCGATCTCGCCTTTCCGCACCTGCGCGCCCGCGCGCACGACGTTCTCTTCGAGCCGACCTCGATCGGCCGTCTGACTCTGAAGAACCGTTTCGCCATGGCCCCGATGGGCCCGCTGGGCTTCGCCGACTCCGAGGGCGGGTGGAACGCACGCGGCATCGAGTACTACGTGGCGCGCGCCCGCGGCGGCGTGGGCCTGATCCACACCGGCGTGACGTTCGTGGAGAACCCCGCCGAGTGGGTTCCGCAGCCCAACTGCGCGTCCTCCGTGCTGAACCCTGGTCACTTCGTCCGCACCTCCCGGGAGATGACCGAGCGGGTGCACGCCTACGACGCGGCGATCATGCTGCAGATGTCCGCAGGCTTCGGCCGCGTGATCATGCCTAACTTCCTGCCCGCCGGACAACTTCCCGTGGCACCCTCGGCGATCCCGCACCGCTGGACCGACCTGACCTGCCGCGAGATGACGGTCGAGGAGATCCGCAAGACCGTCGAGAACTTCGGCAAGGGGGCGGCCAACGCGCAGAAGGCCGGCTTCGACGGGGTGCAGATCCACGCCGTGCACGAGGGCTACCTGCTCGACCAGTTCGCCATCGCGATGTTCAACCAGCGCACCGACGCCTACGGCGGCTCGCTGGAGAACCGGCTGCGGTTCGCGAAGGAGATCCTCGAAGAGATCAAGACCCGCTGCGGCGACGACTTCCCGGTCACGCTCCGGTTCTCCCCGAAGTCGATGATCAAGGACTGGCGCGTCGGCGCGATGCCCGGCGAGGAGTTCACCGAGATGGGCCGCGACATGCCCGAGGGCATGGAGGCGGCGCGGCTGCTGACCGACTGGGGCTACGACGCCCTCGACCTCGACGTCGGCTCCTACGACTCCTGGTACTGGTCGCACCCGCCGATGTACCAGGAGAAGGGCCTGTACATGCCCTACGCCAAGCCGGTGAAGGACGCGCTGCCCGACGTCCCGCTGATCCTGGCCGGCCGCATGGACGACCCCGACCGCGCCACCCGCGCGGTCACCGAGGGCTTCGCCGACATCATCAGCCTCGGCCGCCCGCTGCTCGCCGACCCCGACTACGTGAACAAGCTCCGCGCCGGCCGGCCGGAGCAGATCCGCCCGTGCATCTCCTGCCAGGAAGGCTGCATGGGCCGGATCCAGAAGTACACCGCGATCAACTGCGCGGTGAACCCCGAGGCCGGCCGGGAGTCGGACGACAGGATCCGCCCGGCCCTGCGCCCCAAGAAGGTCCTGATCGTCGGCGGCGGCATGGCCGGCATGGAGGCCGCCCGGGTTCTCGCCCTGCGCGGCCACCAGCCGGAGATCCACGAGTCGTCCGACCGGCTCGGGGGCGTCGTGGTCGCCGGTGGGCAGCCGTCCTTCAAGGAGGACGACCTCGACCTGATCCGCTGGTACGAGGGCCAGCTCGCCGAGCTCGGGGTCCCGGTGCACCTCGGCTCGTTCGTCACCGAGCAGACGATCACCGACACCGCCGCCGACCACGTCCTGGTCGCCACCGGGTCCCGGCCGCGCTCCCTCGACCTCGGCGACGCCGTCCCGGTCATCGAGGCGATCGACGCCCTCATGGACCCGAAGGACCTGCTCGGCAAGACAGTGGCGGTCGTCGGCGGAGGGCTGACCGGCTGCGAACTCGCCCTGCACCTCAAGGAGCTCGACCCGAGCACCCGGGTGACGATCGTCGAGGCGGGGGAGGACCTGCTGGCGGTCTCCGGCCCGATCTGCCACGCCAACCACGACATGCTGCACGACCTGGTGCCGTACCGCGGGATCGACGTCGTGACCGACGCCCTGGCCCGGCACACCACGGCCGACGGCCTGGTGGTCACGGCCGGCGGCGCCGAGCAGACCGTGGCCGCGGACATCGTGGTGACCGCCATCGGCTACCGCTCGAACGCCGACCTGCGCGAGGTGCTGCGCCGGTCACCCGTCCCGTCGCACGTGCTGGGCGACGCCCGCAGCGTTTCGAACATCATGTACGCGATCTGGGACGCCTTCGAGGTCGCCACTGCCGTCTGATCCCGACATCTGATCCGGACATCTGATCCCGACAGGGGCCGCGCGCGTGCCCTACGCTCCACGGCGGAGGTAACACATGGCCACGCACAACGCCCCTCAACGACGGCCGACGGCCCAGGACGTCGCCGACGCCGCAGGCGTGTCCCGGGCCACGGTCGGTTTCGTCCTCAACGACACCCCCTCGCAGACGATCTCCGAGCCGACCCGGCGCGCGGTCCTCGCCGCGGCCGAGCGCCTGGGCTACGTGCCGTCCGCGGCCGCGCGCACCCTGCGCTCCGGGCGCTCGCGCCTGGTGCTGTGCCTGGTGCCGCCCTGGGCCACCACCGAGGCACTGTCGGACTTCGTGCAGCGCACCGCCGCCGAGCTCCACGCCCTCGGGTACGTCACCGTCACCCATGTGACGACGACCTCCTCGCTGCGCGACCTGCTGGCCGCCGCCTCTCCCGCGGCGGTGATCTCCCTGGCGCCCGTCGAACCGGCGGAGGAGGCCCGGCTGCGCACCCTGCGGATCCCGTACGTGCACGGCTACCTGCTCGACTACCCCGGCCACCCGCACTCGCTGCCGCTGACCCAGCAGGCGATGGGCGCACTGCAGGCGAGCCACCTCCGCGAGCGCGGTTTCGAGCGGCTGGTGTACGTGCAGCCGACCGACGTCGGGCACCCCGGGCGGGCCGACGGCCGGCACACCGGGGTGCTGACCGGCGCCGGTGGACTGCCGGTGGAACGGGTGGTCTACGCCGACGCCGAGGCGCTCGCCGCGCTGGTGCGCGCCTGGGCGGACGACCCGCGCCGCACCGGCGTGTGCGCCTTCGACGACCTGACCGCTCTGGAACTGCTCGCCGCCCTGGACGGCGCCGGCGTCGACGTGCCCGGCCGCGTGGGCGTCGTCGGCGTAGACGACTCCAGCGCGGCGCCTTTCGCCCACCCGCCCCTCACCTCGGTGCGGCTCAACCTCGCCAGTCAGTCACGCGACCTCGCGGCCAGGGCGCACGCCGCGGTGCGCCGCGGCACCGCAGCCCCGGCCGACACCCCCGACACCACCGCGCCCACCGCCGACGAGCCGACCGCCCGGATCGTCCCCCGCGCGTCCGCCTGACCCGCGGGAACGGCCGCCCCCGTGGCGGCCGTTTAGGCTCTCGGCATGCAGCGCAGCGATGTCACGCTCCAGGGCGTGGCCGGGGTGCGGCATGTGGCGCTGGAGGATCCGCTGGAGTGAGCGAACAGGGGAGGACGATGGAGCAAGAGCACGGACAGGTGGACGCCGCCGTCACCTTGGGTCTACTTGCCGCCTGGGCCCTGCACGACGCCGAGGAACTGGCGACCGTGCCCTGGTGGCTGCGGCGGAACCTCCCCGAACTGCGAGAGCGTTTCCCCGTCGTCCCCGAACGCGTCTGGCGGCGGGCCGAGGATCTCGACGCCCGTGAATTCACCGTGGCCGTAGGGGTGATGGCGGTGATCGTCGCGGGCGCGGCCGGTGCCGGGCATCTCAGCGGTGGCCGCAACGCCGTCTACCAGACCGCACTCGACGCCTTCGGCCTCCACGGCCTTGTCCACCTGGCCCAGGCGGCCGCCATCCGCGGCTACACCCCCGGTTCCGCCACCTCGACCGTTCTCGTGGTGCCGTTCACCCTCTGGGCGCGTGGCCGGTTGCGCCGCGCCGGCGTGCTGCGTCCCAGGCGGCCTCGGGACGCGGCCCTCGGCCTCGCCGTCGCCGGCGCGGCGACGGTCGCCGCACACATGGCGGCGCGCAGGCTGTTGCGGGGCCGACCCGGCGAGGTGCCGGACGGCCACTAGGGCGTTTCTGACAATTCGCGTCGGATCAGCGCGCGGCGTCTGGTGCGGTGCATCGCAAGGCGGAGGATCGCCCGCGTACTGGACGTACTCGGGTGATCCGACAACGCGGCGAGGTGCCGTGCCAGGCGTCGCGCGCCGGGCGGGAATTGTCAGATACGCCCTAGCCCCGCCGGACACCGCGACCCTGACCGAGCGCGGGCAGGGCCGCCCGGGCCGGGCGACAACGGCTTCCGCCAGTCGGTCGGCGGCAAGGTACGCACGGCGGCGGGGCGGCATGGCGGCTCAGGTGTGCACGGCGCCTCGTCCGCGTACCGCGGCGTGGCGGCACCGGCGCATACGGCCGCGCCCTCATGCGAGGTCGAGGACCGCGCCCGCCGTGTGTTCGTCGGTCACCAGGACGTCCAGGTAGCCGCCGCGCAGTGCGCCCAGGATCGCCCGGGCCCGCTCGCGGCCCGGCGCCACGGCGATGACCAGGGGGATGTTCCGTAGCGCGGCCGCGCCGATGCCGATGGTGCGGTCGCTGAACTCGGTCGGGACGATCTGGCCGGCAGCGTCGTAGAACTGGGCGCACAGGTGGCCGACGGCGCCGCTCTTGCGGATCCGGCGGGCGTCCTCGTCGCTGATCCAGCCCTCGAAGATGTGCCCCGAGTCGGGGGAGGCCGTGGTGCCGATGCCGACGACGGCGATGTCGGCCGCGGTCCCCATCGTCAGCGTCGCCGAGATGACCCTCTCGCGCTGCAGGGCGGCGCAGGTGCTGGCGTCGCCGACGATGAGGGGCGCGGGCAGCGCCCGGTACGTGCCGCCGATCGCGTTCGCCAGGCGGCGGCAGATCGTGGGGCCGTCGATCATCGGGTTGTCCGGGCCGAGCGAGCCGATGATCTGGGCGACGCAGGTGCCGAAGTGGCGGCTGTGCGGCATCTGCGACACCAGCGCAGCCAGCGACCGGCCGTTGGACACCCCGATCACCATGTCGTCGCGCAGCACAGAGGAGAGATACGAGGCCGCCACCCGGCCGGTCTGCTCCATGAGGGCGGCGCTCGACCGCGCGCCCACCACCCGGACCGCCGACAGCGAGAACTTCTCCATCAGGCGCTCTTCGAGGTACCCGGCGCGCTCCAGGACATGGCCCACCTCGATCCTGACGATCCCCAGCTCGCGGCATTCGCGCAGCATTCGGGAGACCGTGGGGCGCGACCAGCCCAGCTCCTTGGCGATCTCGGCCTGGGTGGCGTTGGCCTCGTAGTACATTCTGGCCACTTTGAGCAACAGGGCCACACGCTGCCGGTCGGCTTCCGCGCCGCTCTCCCGCCAGCCTTGCTCACCTATCTCACTCTGCACAATTGTGCATCCTAGACGGTCCCCGGGGCCGCTATCAACAGTAGGTGCCTGAGAAAAGCAACGTCAGAGCCACGTCAGTGTCCTGGCCTGACAGCGGTGGTCGTGAACATATGTGCACAGCCCGGTTGTTGCCCGGTGCCGGGACTCCTAGCTTGCGTACTGCCGCTCGGGCACAGATTGCGCCAACAGAGCGGGCCTTCACTGCCGCCGCACGGTGCGGTGGCTCGTTGAGAGGAGCGCCCTATGCCTTTCGCCCGCACGATCACCGGGGACGTCGACCCCAGCACCCTCGGTGTCGTGAACGCGCACGACCATCTGATCCGCACCGGAGCCGGCGAGGTCTATCTGGACCCCGACCACCTGCTCGACGACGTCGACAAGGCGGTACAGGAGGCGGAGTACTTCGTCGACGCCGCCCGCAACTGGGCCGGCAGCGGGACCGTGGTCGACATGTGCCCGGCGAACTGCGGCCGCGATGTGGAGAAGCTGGCCGAGGTGCAGTCCCGCGTCGACGGGCTCCAGATCATCGTGGCGACCGGTTTCCACCAGGAGAAGGTGTACCTGGAGACACGCAACCACTGGGTCACCCGGTACACGGTCAACCGTATCGCCGACCTGATCATCGCCGACATCGTCGAGGGCGTCGACCGGCACGACTACTGCGGGCCCGTCGTCGAGCGCACCGGCCACCGTGCCGGCGTGATCAAGTTCGCGTCCGCCTACGGCAAGATCACCGACTGGGAACGCAAGACGCTCGAAGCGGCCGCGATCGCGTCGAAGGAGACGGGCTGCCCGATCAACACGCACACCAGCGCGGGAACCGCCGCTCTCGAGCAGGCGAAGGCGTTCGTCGAGCTGGGCGTCGACCCGGCGAAGGTCGCCATCGGCCATGTGCAGCGCAACGCCGACGTCTGGTACCTGGCGCAGATCGCGAAGATGGGCTGCTACCTCGAACTGGACGGGACCTCGCGCATCAAGTACCTGCCCGACGCCAGCCGCGTGATGCTGGTCAGGGAACTGGAGCGGCTCGGCCACGGCCGGCAGATCCTGCTCGGCACGGACTCGGGCAAGCGCAGCTACCAGAAGTCCTACGGCGCCACCACGGGCGTCGACTTCGACCCTGCCGTCTTCGCGCCCCGGCTGCTGGACGAAGGGTTCGACAAGGACTACGTGCAGGACCTGCTGGTGAACAACGCCCGGCAGTTCTTCGCGTTCGGTGAAGGCCGCGCGTGATGAGTACGAACGCGGAGGGCAACGCGAAGGGCACCCGCCCCCGGCTGCAGATCGCTCTGGACACCTTCGACCTGCCCAGCGCCCTGCGCCCGCTCCAGCAGGCCGCACAGCACATCGACGTCATCGAGGTCGGAACGATCCTGTGCCTGAGCGAGGGCATGCGCGCCGTACGGGAGATCAAGGCGCTCTTCCCGGACCGTCCGGTCCTCGCGGATGTGCGCATCGCAGAAGCCGGCGCGGTCATCTCCCGGATGGCCTTCGAGGCCGGGGCCGACTGGGTCAGCGTGGTCGCCGGGGCGAGCATGACGACCGTCGAGGCGGTCGTCGCCGAGGCCGCCCGGCACGGCGGCGAGGTCCAGATCGAGCTGAACGACACATGGACGCCGGAGCAGGCGCGGGCATGGCGGGCGGCCGGGGTCACCCACGCCATCACCCACCGCAGCCGCGACGCCGAGCGCGACGGCCTGCCCGCCTGGGGACCGGCCGACCTCGACAACGTGTCGCTCCTGGCCGACCTCGGCTTCGTGGTCACCGTGACCGGCGGGGTCACCGCCGCTGAGCTGGAGGTCTTCGCCGGCCGGCCGGTCGGGATCGTCATCGCCGGACGGGCCATCGTCCAGGCGGCCGACCCGGAGAAGGCGGCGGCCGAGCTGGCGGACGCGCTGCGGAGGAACTGGCCATGAGCACGCTGCTGGCGGACCCCCGGGTCGCGGTCAACCCGGTGGGGATCTACGAGAAGGCCCTGCCGGCGGGGCGCCCCTGGCCGGAAACCCTGGCCGACGCGGCAGCCGCGGGCTACGAGTTCGTAGAGATCTCCATCGACGAGAGCGACGAGCGGCTGGCACGGCTGCGCTGGACACCGCAGCAGCGCCGCGCCTTCCGGGCCGCCACCCAGGACACCGGAATCCGTGTCCCCACGATCTGCCTGAGCGCCCACCGGCGGTTCGCACTCGGCAGCGCCGACCCGCAGGTGCGCGGCAAGGCGCGGGACATCCTGCGGGACGCCCTGCAACTCGCCGTCGACCTGGGCGTCCGCGTGGTGCAGCTCGCCGGGTACTACGTGTACTACGAACCGCACCGGCCGGATTCCCGGGCCCGCTACGTCGACGCGGTGGCCCAGGGGACCGACTGGGCGGCCGGCCTCGGCGTCAGCCTGGGCATCGAGAACGTCGACGGGCCGGACATCAACTCCGTTTCCCGGGCTCTCGAAGTGGTCCGCGAGATCGACTGCCCGTGGCTCCAGCTCTACCCGGACATCGGCAATCTCGCCGAGAACCAGCTCGACGTGGTGGCCGAGCTGAGGCTGGCCGAGGGCCGGGCCCTGGGCTTCCACGTCAAGGACGTACGGGTGGGCGAACCACGGCGCGTCCCGTTCGGCGGCGGAATCGCCCCGCTCGGCGCGGCCATGCGCGAGCTCGCGCGGCAGGGCTACGCCGGAAGCCTGCTGGTGGAGATGTGGAACGACGACGCCCCCGACTGGCGGGAGCGCTGCCAGGAGGCACGCCGGTACCTGGACGGGCTGGTCGCCCGGGCGGCCGACGAAGCCGGCCCGGCCGGGGAGCACACCACGGGGGCACTGACACCGGAGACACCGGAGACACCGGTGAAACCCGAGGCGCCCGAGGCATCCGAGGCACCCGAGAAACAAGGCAAGAAAGGAAAGAGGTAAAAGCGCCATGCTGCTCGAAGAGCTGCGCGAGGAGGTCTGTACGGCCAACCGCGACCTCCCTCACCTGGGCCTTGTGGCCTGGACCAGCGGAAATGTGTCGGGCCGCGACCCGGCGAGCGGCCTGGTCGCCATCAAGCCGTCCGGTCGCGGCTTCGAGGAACTGACCCCGCGCGATGTCGTCGTCCTCGATCTGGACGGCCGTGTCGTCGACGGCGACCTCGGACCGTCCTCGGACACCGCCACCCATCTGCACGTGTACCGGCACCGCGACGATGTGCGGGGCATGGTCCACACGCACTCCACCTACGCGACGGCGTTCGCCGCCGTCGGACGTCCCGTCCCGGCCTGTCTCACCGCGATCGCCGACGAGTTCGGCGGCGACATCCCCTGCGGGGCGTATGCGTCGATCGGCGGTGTGGAGATCGGGGTCGAGATCCTGAGGTCGATCGGCACGTCGACGGCGATCCTGATGCGCCAGCACGGTGTCTTCACCATCGGTTCTTCGGTGCGCGACGCGCTCAAGTCGGCGGTGATGGCCGAGGACGCCGCCCGCACGGTCGCCATCGCCGAGCGGCTCGGCACCCCGGAGGTGCTGCCGCCCGATGAAGTAGCCGCCAATTACCTGCGCTACCACAGCCGGTACGGCACAGCCGCGGCCAGCACCGGCATCCAGTCCTGACCAGTCCTGACACCCAGTCCTGACACCCAGTCCTGACATTCAGGACCCAAATCACCCTCCGGCAGCGTCGCCGGGCCTTCTGCGCCGGCCCGCGGCCTGATCCACTCGTCCCAAGCTGCGTGCAACCCCCGGCAGAGAGGAGGCAGGGGCCGGCCCCCCGGTAGGGGACGAACCGGGGTCACCGCCCCTGAGACCCATGACCAGATTTGATTTGACCACGATCGGCGAGGGACAGATCCGGTTCACGGTGGCCGCCGGGGACCGGCTGGCCACCTCCAAGAGGGTCCGGATGAACGCCGCCGGGTCCGAGGCGAACGTCGCCGGCATGCTGGCCCAGCTCGGCCGGTCCACGGCGTGGGCCACCGTACTTCCCCGGACGGACCTGGCCGAACGCGTGCTCAGCTCGTACCGCGGTGTCGGCGTCGATCTGTCCGCCGTCGTCCAGACCCCCGAGGGCCGCGTGGCCACGTACTACTTCGAACCGGCTGAGGCGCCGATGTCCAGCGTGGTCACCTACGACCGCCTGCACACGCCGTTCCGCGAGGTCGACGTCGACCAGCTCGACTGGGACCTGCTGCTGGACACCCGGGTGATCTTCGTCACCGGCATCACGGCCGCCCTGTCACCGGCCACCCGCCGAGCCGTGGAACGCTCCATCCGCGCAGGCTCCGAGGCGGGTGTCCGCGTCGCGGTGGACATCAACCACCGCAAGCTGCTGTGGTCGCCGCAGGAGGCGAGGGAGGTCTTCGAGCCCCTGATGGGCGACGTCGACCTGCTCTTCTGCAGCCGACGGGATGCCGCCGCGGTCTTCGGCATCGAGGATTCGGCGGAAGCCGCCTGCGAGCGCCTCGCCGAGACGTACGGAGTACGCACCGTGGTGACCACCGACGGCGAACGCGGCGCGCACTGCGTCCACGACGGCAAGGCCGTCCACGAGCCCGCGCTCCCCGTGCAGATCAAGGACCGCCCCGGTGCCGGTGACGCCTTCATCGGCGCGTTCATCCACGGCTATCTGGACGGCGATGTGGCAGCCGGGGTGCGGTACGGCATCCGCGCCGCAGGCTACGCCCTCACCCACTTCGGCGACCTGACCCATGTGAGCCCCTCGGACGTCAACGACCTCCTGACCGGCGACATCGTGCGCTGAGCCGCCGCATCCGCCGTCCCCGCCCCGTCCCCCGTCCCCTGTTCCCTCTCCCCGTCCCTCGTCCCTCGTCCCCTCGTCCCCTCGTCCCCATCCCCAGTTCACCGTTCACCGATCCCCCCACGTCCTCGGTTGCCCCTGCCGCACAACCGATCCCGCCCACCCCGCTTGAGCACGCAGACACAGAACGGCAATCCGCCATGGACAATGAGTCAAGCGCCTCCCCAGTGAGCGCAATTCAGCAGATCGACACCAGACCGCTCACCGGACACCAGCGGAGCCTGATCGGTCTCGCCGTCACCGGCAACATCGCCGAGTTCTTCGACATGTTCCTCATCGGTTTCGTCGTGTCACTCCTGGTGAAGCCGTGGAACCTCAGCGGCTTCGAGGCCGGCGTGATCCTGGCCTGCTCCGGTCTCGGCACCGTGGCCGGCGCAGTCGTGTGGGGCCGCCTCGCCGACAAGATCGGCCGACGCGACGCCTTCTTCTGGTGCGTGCTGCTCTTCGTCTCCTTCACCGCCGTCTCGATCTTCACCCCTGACCGCGGCTGGTGGATGCTGGCGATCCTGCGCATCGGCGTCGGCCTCGGTGTCGGCGGCCTGAACATATCGTCGATCCCCTATGTGCAGGAGTTCGTTCCGGCCAAGCAGCGGGGCCTGCTCGCGGGTCTGGCGTCGGTCTTCATCCCGATCGGCCTGCTGCTGGGCGCCCAGGCCCAGGAACATCTGGGCACGCCGCTCGGCTGGCGGGGTCTGATCGCTCTCGGAGTCCTTCCGGTCTTCCTCCTGATCTGGCTGCGGAAGGTCCCCGAGTCGCCCCGCTTCCTGCAGGCGCACGGCCGCGGGGACGAAGCCCGCCAGTCGCTCGCATGGGCCATGGAGATCGACCCGTCCGAGGTGGGCACGCTGCCGGCCATCACCCACGTCGAGAAGGCCACCTACCGAGTGATCTTCACGCAGTACCGCAGGCAGTTGGCCATCATCGCCATCGGCTCCTTCTGTTTCATCCTGGGCTCGTTCACCATCCAGTCCTGGGGCCAGACGCTGCTGAAGGACGGCTACGGATACAGCGCGTCCCGCGTCGGCCTGCTGTTCACCTACGTCGCCATCGGCGACACGATCGGCCGCCTCCTGGCCGCCTGGCTGGCCGACGTCATCGGCCGCCGCAAGGTCATGATCACCTTCGGTGTGCTCGGTGCGGTCGGCGCCGTGATCGCAGCTCGCGCCGACACCGGCACGGTGTTCTTCCTGGGCATCATGATCACCATGACGTTCGGTGACGGCGTCTTCGGCATACTCAACGCCTTCGGTGCCGAGCAGTTCCCGAACGAGGCCCGCTCGACCGGCCTCGGCCTGGGATACGGCATCGGTGCGAGCGCGAAGGTCTTCGGCCCCGCTCTGATGGGCATGCTGGTCGGCGGCTCGATGATCAAACAGAACGTCACGCGCGACGCGGTGCCCCCCGCCTTCTACCTGTTCGCCGTGCTGCTCGTCCTCGGCGGCGTGACCTATCTGTTCGCCAAGGAAACCAAGGCGGTCGCCCTGGAGGACGTCTGCGTGCCGCAGCAACCGGCACGGAGCCGAACAGCGCTGTGATCACGCAGTCGACCGGTCGACGCACACCCGTCGGGCCGACGACTTCGTGACAACAAGGATCACCGGTGTACGGGCGTCCGGGGACGCCCGTACACCGGTTCTGGCGTATTCCGCGAACCCCGTCCCTGGGGCGCAGGGCTGAGGCATGACACGACGGGCAGAATGAGCGTGCCGCGCTCCGGCGCTCAACAGGCGGTTTTCTCCTTGCCGTTCGGGCGCCGGATTCCCGTCGGCCGTCCGGTTTAAGCACCACGGAAGCACCAATTCTCCCCACCGTTCTGAATACTTAGGTATGGGAGTATCAGCCGCACATTGGTCTGATCAGGTGTCAGCCGAGCAGGCGATGTTCTCAACGAGTGCAACCGGGTGGATAGTGAATTGACTCCACCGGGTTTCGGAGCCCTTGGTGGAAAAGGGAAAGGGGGCCGCAGTTGACCATTCAGGACTGGCTCAAAACCAATGTGACCACCGACGAGAGAGCGCTCGGCTGGTACAGCGGTCCGGAGTGCGAGGACCGCATCGTCCGGGCCTATCGCGAGCTGCTCAGCGGCTATGAGATCGACACCTCCACGATCCTCAAGACCACCTGCATGGTGAACGGTGAACACACCGGCGTGGTGCGGGTCCACGAGAACAACTTCTTCTCGATCTGCGCCCACCACTTCCTGCCGTTCTTCGGAAAGGTGGACATCTCCTACGTCCCCGGTGACCGCATTCTCGGACTCGGGAAATTCCCTCGCCTGGTCCAGGCGTTCAGCCGGCGTTTCCAGATCCAGGAGTACCTCGTCAAGGACATCGCGGAAGAGATCATGTCCTCCGGCGGCGCAAAAGCCGTGCGAGTCACCAGTCGGGGCCGCCACATGTGCATGTGCAGCCGCGGTCCCTCCGACCAGACCGTGACCACCGACACGTCGTATGTGGCGGGCCATCAGGAACTGCTGGCCAAGTTCGGCTTGAACGACTGATCCGGACTCGCGTGGCGGGAGGTGCCCGAGGGAACGACCCTCCCGCCACGCGACACGGATCCCCCGACCCTGGACGACCGCCGTACGGGACAACCGTCAGGCACCACAAGGAGAACCCGTGCGCGAGAGGACGAGAAACGATCACCGCCGCGTGCCGACGTCACCCTGGACGTACGTCGTGGTGACCTGGCTCGCGGGCGCGGTGGCGGCAGTCGGCCTGGGTGCCGTTTCACCGGCGGGATCCGCCCTGCGTTCGTCGCTGGGGCTGTCGGCCGGTGCGCTCGCCTGGGCCACGTCGAGCATCACGGCGGTGAGTGCCGTCCTCGGCATCCCGGCGGGATGGTGGATCCGCCGCTTCGGCGCCGACCGGGCACTGTCCTGGGGCCTGTTCGTCATGGCGGTGGCGACCGCCGCCGGCGCCGCCGCCGGATCGTGGGGCCTGCTGCTGGGGTCGCGTATCGCTGAAGGAGTCGGCTACCTGCTGGTGTACGTGGCGGGGCCGGTCGTTCTCACCCGCATGACGCAGGGTGGCATCCGATCGGCAGCGCTCGCGTTGTGGGGTACGTGCGTTCCGACGGGCCTGGCGATCGCCGCAGCCACGGGCGGAGTCCTGGCATCCCGGTGGACGTGGAACCGATGGCTGGCTCTCACCGCGCTCGGTCCGTTGATCATGGCCGGAGTGACCACCGCCGTCCTGCCCCGGCTGCCGAGGATGCCCGTGCGGTCCTCTCCACGCCCACCCGGCACCTGGAACGGGGCGCTGAGGCTCGGCGCGGCATACGGAAGCCTGTCGCTGGTCGGCGTCGCTGTGGTCATGGTCCTCCCGCTCTTCCTCACCGAGCGCCGAGAGGTGACGCCGACGGTGGCCGGCACCGTGGCGGCACTCGTCTGCCTGGGGAGCGCGGTCGGCGGGCTCGCGGCAAGCCGGCTGCTGCGGCGCGGTCTGGTCCTCTCCTCACTCGTCCCGCTGGGCGTACTGATGCCGGTGGCCTGCCTACCCGCCTTCTCGGCCGAATTCCCCCTCGCGGTCAGCGGTGGCGCCGCCGCCCTTGCCCTCCTCGTGGACGGCCTGCTGATCTCCGCAGTCTTCGCTGCCGTCCCCGCGACGGTGAGCCGTGCCGACGATGCCGATGTCGCCAATGGCATCCTCAACCAACTCGGCAGTGTGGGAATGCTGATGGGACCACCGGTCTACGGCCTGGCCGTCGCCGTGGCGGGATGGGGCGCCGTCGCTGCCATGACCTTCGTCTTCGGCGGACTCGGCACAGTCCTGCTGCTGAAGGGCGCCCGCACGCGTGGTGTGGACGTGAGGGAGGGATCGGAGCCCTTGCGTGAAGCGCCGGATGTCAGCAAGCCCGACCGCAACAGAATCTGACGGAGCACTGCTGTAAGGATTCCCCGCATGCCGTACGGCTGACGGCGGCCTTCTCTCTGAATGGGGGCAGGATGAAAATTGACTTCCTCCCGCTGCGGGACAGTACATATGGCGAGTACTGCCTGCACTGTCATGCCGAGACCGTCGAATGGACCTTCGTGGACGGAAGGAAATGGTGCATCTGCGGTTCGTGCGGCAGCGAGGCCGGAAGAGCCATCGTTGTCGATCCCCGCATCGCATGGTGGACCGACTCGGACGGCGAATACTGGCATGAGAGTGCCGGTGTATTCGTAAGGGACCCGCGGGGGAGATTTCTCTTCTTCCAGAGAACTGCCTTTCCCTACCGTCTGACTGTACCCGCAGGCCATGTCGAACGCGGAGAGGACCCCGAGCGCGCGGCAGCGCGGGAACTCTGGGAGGAAGTAGGAATCCGCGCCGCGCAAGGGGACCTCCGGCTCATTGCGAACGAGGATCTCGACGGAGACATGTGCAGGAGGGGCTCCGACGCCCATCGCTGGCACGCCTATCTGCTGGACGTCGACGACCGCATGGCAGCCGGAACTCAGGGGGAATTGACCGTGAACGAAGAGGGCGAGGCGCCCCTCTGGCTCACTCTTGCCCAAGCGCTCTCCTCCCAGCCGACGTTCGCCGTGGAACACATGATCGATCGGTATTCCACGACACTCCTGCACGCCGTCGGGCGCCCTCCTCGGGAGGGGACCGCGAAGCGAACGGTGTGACTCCTGGCCGTGAAGCGTGTCCGTTGGCCGGATCTCGTGGGGCGCACGCGGTGTCGTTCGGGCGGGCCGGAGGCGCGTAAGGGGAGCGCGATATGCGCCCTGTCGGCACACGACGGGATGGTTGTACAGTCCAAAAATATGCTCTGATCGTTGAGGTGATCCTTCAGAGCGGATGTCGGGGCGGTCCGGGGGAGGGACGCCAGGCCGCTGGAGGCCAGCAGACGCGGAGCGGCGGTGCCGTTCCAGTGGGAGGGGCCCCTGATGCTCACCGATCGGTCGCACAGACGCCTGTGGCGGAGGGTTCGCTCCCTCTCGGAGGGGCTCGAACTGCCCGACCCCTTCGACGCCGAGACCTTCCTGGCCCTCCTGGCCGAACGGCGTGGCCGCCCGATCGAGGTACTGCCGGTCGCGGTGGACGCGGGGATCCCGTGCGGTCTGCTGGTGACGACCGACCGTGCCGACTACATCCTGTGCACCCCAGGGACCAGCGCACTGCACCGGCAGCACATCCTCGTGCACGAGGCGGCCCACCTGCTCTGCGGGCACGACCGGTCGCCCGTTCTCGAGGCACCGGGCGTACGCGTGCTGCTCCCCGGGCTCTCCCCAAGCCTGGTGCGCCGGGTCATGGGGCGCACCGTGTACGCCGAGCCCGCCGAGCAGGAGGCGGAACTGCTCGCCTCTCTCATCCTGCACCGTGTGCTGAGGGAGGGGCCCGTGGCGGGACGGGACCACGGACGGGCCGGAACCCTCGTCGGGGCACCCTCCCGCCGCCCCCAGCGCCCACGTGTCTGACCTGCTCGCGTACCTCCCGGCCGTCGCCGCGCTGTGGCTGGGCTGCTACGAACTGCGTCTGCTGCACACCGGAAGCGACTCGCCCCTCGCGGTGCGCTGCCTGTGCCGCTTCGGATTCTGCATGGCCGCGGCGATGGTCCTGCTGGCCGCTCCGACGACAGACCTGGAGGGGCTGTGGCCGTGGTTCCCGCGGCTGACCCACCTCCTGGGCCGCGAGATGGAGATGGCCGCCCTCACCTTCCTCCCGCTGGCCGTCATCGAGATCGGCCTGCCCCGACCCCGCCTGCTGACCGGACGGCTGCACATCGGCGTCACCCTCGCGGCCACCGCGCTGTACGCGGTGCTGTTCCTCTCCTCCGGTGTACGCACCCGGCACGGCTCGCTTCTCGCGGAGGGGACCGGAGCGGTGCTCCTCGCCTCCTGCGACACGGTCTTCACCGGCTACAGCCTGTGGTGCCTGGCCGTGTTCCTGGTCCCGGTGCACCGGTTCACCCGGGGGCTCGGTCCGGGCGTGCTTCGCACGGGCCTGCGGCTGATCACGGCCAGTGCCACGGTGGGCCTCCTCTGGGCGCTGTGGGGTGTGTCGTCGATCGTCATCATGGCCGCGGACCACCGGCAGGGCGCGGGGCTCCACCCGGTTGGCCAGGCGCTCGGTCTGTGCTGTCTGGTGCTGGGCGTCCTGGGCGGCACCGCCGCCGGCTGGGTCTCCGTCACCACCGCGGTCGGGCGGCGGCTCTGGGCCTACCGGACCTACCGGGCCCTGGAGCCGCTGTGGTCGGCGTTGTGGGCCGTCTCCCCCGGGACGGCCCTGGACGTGGGCTGGCCGACGGTACGTCTGTTCTCCCTGCACCGCTCCGAGTTCGCGCTGTATCGCCGGGTGATCGAGATCCGGGACGGCTACCTGGAACTCCGCTCCTTCGTTCCCCCCGACGCCCGCGCACTGTCGGCCGCGGCGCTGGACCGGTTCCCCGTACCGCCCGCGTGCCGCGCGGCCATGGCCGAGGCCGCCGTCATCGCCGCCGCACTGGAGTCCGCCAGGATCGGCGCCGTCGGCCCCGGTGGCCCCGATGTCCCCGGCGGCCCCGGTGACCCCGGCGACCAGGACGTCGCGCTCGCCTACCCGGCCGACTGCTCGGTCGAGGAGGAGGCGGCGTGGCTGGTCCAGGTGGCCGAGGCACTCACCGTGGCCGGGCTTGTGGAGCACATGCGCCACCGGGTGGTTCGCTAGGGCCTGTCCGGCGGATCATGACGGACAGGCGGGGGCCGGCTCCCCCGAGCTCTGCGAGCAGGGGGCACCTCCACCCTCGAACCCTCCCGCACGAGCGAAGCCGGGCGTGGAGGAGCCGTGCCAGGCGTCGCGCGCCCGGCGGGAATTGTCAGACCCGCCCTAGTAGTGCTTGGTCAGGTTGGTATCGCCGTGGGTATGTCGCGGTGGCAGGTGGGGCAGGCGCCGGTCCAGAGGGCGAGGAGTGTCTGCAGCTCGCGGACGACTTGGTAGAGGCTCAGGCCGGCGCCGTGTCTTTTGGGGATCGGTTCAGCCGCTGCAGGGTGCAGAAGGCGTGCGCGACGGAGACGAGGGTGACGTGGTGGTGCCAGCCGTTCCAGGTCCGGCCCTCGAAGTGGGCCAGGCCCAGGGCCTGCTTCATCTCGCGGTAGTCGTGCTCGATGCGCCAGCGCAGTTTGGCGAGCCGGACCAGCGTGGTGAGCGGGGTGTCGGCGGGCAGGTCGGACAGCCAGAACTGCACCGGCTCCGGTTCGGTGGCGGGCCATTCGGCCAGCAGCCAGGACTCGGGCAGTTCCGGGCCGTCGGTGGCCTGCCGGATCTCGCGCCCGGCAGGCCGGATCCGCAGGGCCACGAAACGGGAGTACATGCGCCTGCGGCCGGAGCGGCCGGTGCCGGGACGGGATCCCTCCCGCCACTGCACCGGCCGTGCGGCCTTCCGGCCCGCGGCGAGGACCAGCTCTTTCACCGACCGGGCCGGGTCGGGGTACTTCGCAACCGGCGGGCGTCCGTGCCCCGAGTACGGCTCGCACACCGGGACCGCGTCGTCGGGTTGCGCCGACATGGTGGTGGAGATCCCCACCACGTAGCGAAGACCCCGGGCCTGCAGGCCGAGCCGGAAGGCCGCGGCGTCGCCGTATCCAGCGTCCGCGACGGCCAGCGGCACCTCGATCCCCCAGGAGCGGACCTCGTCGAGCATGTCCAGGGCCAGCTGCCACTTCTCCACGTGCCCGACGTCCGGCGGGATGCCGCAGGCGGTGCGGCGGGCGATCTTGCACGGGTCGGCCTTCGGTGAGGCCGGGTCCCAGGTCTCGGGCAGGAACAGCCGCCAGTCGACCGCAGCCGAGGCATGGTCGGAGGCGAGGTGGAGCGAGACGCCCACCTGGCAGTTGGTGACCTTGCCCGCAGTGCCGGTGTACTGCCGCGACACACACGCCGAGGCACTCCCGTCCTTCAGGAACCCGGTGTCGTCGAAGACCAGGGCCCTGGGCTTGATCGCCGCCTCCATCCGCCAGGCGAGCCGGGCCCGGACGTGAGCCGGGTTCCAGGGGCTGGTGGTGATGAAGTTGGCGAGAGCCTGACGGTTGCCGTCAGCCCCGAGCCGGGCGGCCATCGGCTCGATGGACTTGCGTTTGCCGTCGGTCAGCAGTCCCCGAAGGTAGACCTGCCCCCACCGGCGCTGGTCCTTGCGCGCGAACGGCTCGAACACCTCCTCCGCGAACGCCTCCAGCTCACCACGCACCACAGCAATCTCGTCCGGAGTCACACCCCCTCAACACCACACCGGACCCGAAGGACACGCACCAGCCCCATCAACCTGACCAAGCACTACTAGGAGTGTCCTGAAGATCTTGGAATCACGCCCGGTGTGCACCGCTTTATAGCGATTGACATTTACCGGCAATCTCGGGCGAGCCGGGCGGCCAGAGCAAGATCTTCAGCGTTCTTCTAGGACGGAATGAGCGTCGGCCCGGCCAGGGCGGAGGCGGACGGTGGAAGGGCCGTGCGGAGGAACAGGGGCGGTTCCGGTGACGGGCGCAGCCCGGAGTGGTGCATCCAGCCCGCTATCTCCACTCGGGAGGAACAGCCCAGCTTCTTCATCGTGTCCCGGATGTGATTGACCACGGTCCACTCCGAGATCGCCAGCCGGTGGGCGATCTGCCGGTTGCTCAGACCGGCCGCCACCAGGCGCGAGACCTCGGTCTGGCGCGGTGTCAGCGGCCCGATCCGGGTTCGGGTGTCCGGGGGTAAGGGGTCCGCCGGCGGGGCGGCGGGAGGGGCGGGTGCCGGGACGAGTGAGGCCAGGAGGTCCGGGAGCGATGCTCTGGAGCCCTCGATCAGGGCGCGGGCGAAGGCGGCCTCGCCCAGCAGCTCCCGCACCGGTTCCTCCAGCCGGGCCATGGCGAAGTCGGGTGTGCCCGCGTCATCGGGGAACGCGCCGCGCCAGGTGTGGAAGGCACCCAGGCCGCGGGCGGTGCCGGTGGCGCGTTCGACGACGTCGGGCAGGGCGGGGCTGCCCAGCGTGGTGGCGATGGCGCTCAGGACGGCCGTCGGGCCCAGGGCGCGCAGCGCCGACAGGGCCCGCTCGCAGTAGTGGGCCGTGGCCTGCGCGCGTCCCTCCGCGGCCGCGAAGACGGCCAGGTGGAGCAGAGCGGCACCGGCGACGAGCGTGTCGCGCCCCTGCTGGGCCGCAGCCAGCACCTGCAGTGCGGTGGCCGCGGCGGCCGCCGTGTCGCCGAGACGGAATCCCGCGAATGCGGCCTCCAGCGACACGTAGCGGGCCTCGTGGTGGTCGCCGTCGGACCGGTGCCGGCCGGCCGCCCCGACGAGCAGGGCAGTGCCGCGGCCCGGGTCGGCGGCCAGCGCGCACAGGGCCCGCAGTCGTGTCACCCGCGCGGACAGCCCCGCGGCCTCGGCGGCATCCGCGGTGATCCGGTCCAGCAGGTCCGTGGCAGCCTCGGGCTGGCCCGCCAGGATGCCCGCCTCCGCCAGCAGCAGGTCTCTGCGGATCCGGTCGCGGTGGCCGGCCGGAGTCCACGACGACTCGGGGAGAAGGCGCCCCTCGGTCCAGGTGCTCCAGCCGCCCGTGGCCCGCCAGTAGACCCGGATGCCGTCGACGAGGTCGAGCGCCTCGCCGGTTCGCCCGTGGCGGACCAGCGTCTCCAGTGCCGTGCGGAGGTTGCGCTCCTCGCTCCAGAAGGCGGTCAGGCCCGAGCACTGGTGCCCCGAGACGATCCGGTCGGCGGCGGCGTGGGCCAGGTCCGCGTAGTAGCGGGCGTGTGCCAGCCGGGCCGCGGTGTCCTCGGCCGGCGGGAGGCGGCGCGCGGGTCCGTCCGGCGGCAGCCGCAGCCGGAACCGGGCCGTGCCGTCCAGGCGGCCGGACGGCACGGTGGAGGCGGTGAGCTGATGGCCGCGCAGCAGGGTCTCCAGCGCCGAGGAGAACTCCTCCGGCGCGACGGCCGTGATGTGGCGCAGTGCCTCGGGGCCGAAGCCGCCGCTGAAGACCTGGCAGTGTGCCAGCAGCCGGATCGGCGCCCCGTCGGCGTCCCAGGGAGGGGTGCCGCGCGGATCGCCACCCGGTGCCGTCGTGGGGTCGCCCTCCTCGGCGTGGAGCGGCCGCGGGACGGTCCGGGCGCCCAGCGAGGCCCACGCCACCTCGGGGCTCTCCAGTGCGGCGACCCGCGCGATGCGGCAGAGTGCGCCGGGGTTGCCGCCCAGTTCGACGCAGGTCCGGGCGATCACCTGCTGATTGTGCAGTTGCAGGGAGAATGCGGGGTTGATCGTTCGCAGGCAGGCCAGGTACACCTGCACCGAGGGAACGCGCGCCAGCGCGCCGAGATCCAGCGCCGAGCAGTCGAGCGGCACGGGCAGCGGGTCCACCGGGAAGGGGACGAGGCCGTGGGCCGCGGGGGGCTGGCGGGCCGTGCCGAGGACCACGACGGACGCCACCGCGCAGGCCCGCAGCAGTCGGTGGTGGTCCGAGCGGTCGAGGTCGTCGACGAGCAGGAGCGGCCGGGCCCCTCCCGCGTCCCGGTCGGCGGTGAGGGCGGCGATGAGGCCGAACACGCTGTCCGCGTACGGCTCGGCCGAGGCCTCCACGCGCACGGTGGTGGCGCCGGTCGACGCGCTGTACGCGGCGGCCGTCTCGGCCGCGAGCCGCGTCTTGCCCGCACCGGGGACACCGGTCAGCAGCACTCCAGGGGTCGACGGATCCGTCAGCAGCTCCGACAGCGCGGCGGTCTCGTTCTCCCGTCCGACCATGTCGGCGGGGAACGCGGCGGGCGGGCGCGGAGCGGGTGGGCGGGCGTTCTGCACAGGTGAGGGCACGGGGATCGTCAAGGACGGCTCCGGGAGGTGGACCCAGGCGGGCAGGGAGAACCAGGCGGTTCAGCTGGGATGAAAAACTGTTGCGCAGTTTTCATATCCGTTGACCATCTCAGCATGGCCGCGGACTCCGGGGGTGTCAACTAAAGTGAAAATCAACGGACTTGCTTTCACCTGTGCGGGTAGGCGTACTGGAGGCGGCGACAGAAGGGAGTAGGTGGTGACCGACGCGGAACCCACGCCGTCGTCACTGGGCTGGAAGATCGACAGACTCTTCCGGCTCACCCGCAGGGCCGACGGCCAGCCGTTCAGCAATGAGGAGGTCGCCGCCGCGTGCCGGGAGGCCACCGGGGTGTCCTTCTCGACCACGTACCTGTGGCAGCTGCGCACCGGGCGCAGGAACAACCCGACCAAGCGCCATCTGGAGGCCCTGGCCGACTACTTCGAGGTCCCGGTCGCCTATTTCTTCGACGACGAGCACGCCGCGAAGATCGCCGCGGAGATCGAACTCCTCGGCGCCCTGCGGGACGCCGGGGTGCGCAGTGTGGCACTGCGCGCGGTGGGGCTCTCCTCCGAGGCGCTCGGCACCGTCAGTGACCTCATCGATGTGATCGCCGTCCGCGAGGCGGCCGCCCGGCGTGCCCGGGGCGCGGGGGAGGACCTGCCCGCTGCGGCACTCGGCGACGACCGGGTCTGAGGGACGACCGTACGGTGCGGGAGGCCCGTACCGGCGGCGGACGGGTGCGGGAGCCGGGGGCCCGGTCAGTGAGACCGTTCGGCGGGGCGGCGCAGGAAGAAACCCGCGACGGAGCCCCGGACATGGTCCCCGGCGTGCGGCTCCACCTTCTTGATCATGTGCGGTACGCCCGACCGCAGGACGACCAGCCGGTTGGGGCGCGGGGCGACGTAGTGTCCGACCCGTGAGGTGAGGTGGGCGTTCTGGTCGGCCGGCCGCGCCCCGGGCGTTCCGCCGGCGACGAGCAGTTCGGCGCCCCAGGACGCCTGCCACTCGGGGTGCGCGTACAGCACGAACGAGGCGGCCCGGTCGCCGGAGTCGTCGTGCCAGGCCAGTCCGGAGCCCTGCGGGTAGAGGAAGGGGCGGCAGGTGAAGGCGTGCCAGTCCGTTCCGAACCGCCCGGTCCACGGCTCGATGCGGGTCGCCTCCTCGGCCAGCTGTTTCACGACGGCATCGGTCGGCCCGCCGGACGGGTGCCGAGCGTGGTCGGCGAAACGTCCCGTGAAATGGCCTTCCGGGTCGTTCAGCATGCCGGGCCCGCTGAGGGGACTGCCGTCCAGCAGTCCGTAGATCTTGTTCCACGACCCGTCCCGGCGGCCGTGCACGAAGTGGTAGTCCTCGGTGCGCAGTTGCTCCCACAGCGAGGCCGCGGCCTCGGGGGCGAGGAAGTCGTCGAAGACGGCGAAGTCGTCCGTGCTCAAGGTGAGTTCCATGGTGTCCTCCGTGGATGGGAAGGCGGTACGGCGGGGGAGGGGGCGGGGTGTGAAGGCGGGTCGGGACCGGTCAGGCGGTGGCGGTCCGTACGCTCCCGGTGCCCACCGGGACGGGTGGCCGTGCGGCCGCCTCCCTCAGAAGCCGCTGCGTCATGCCCACCGCTCGCCTGTCGCCCGAGCCCAGCACCAGCCGCAGCATCTCGGCCGCGGGCCCCGGACGCCCGTGCGCCAGGTGCACGGTGGCCACGTTGAGGGGGCGCAGCCAGTCCGGCTGCCGGGCCTCCTTCACCGGCCCCTCGTCGATGAAGGTCACTCCGGGGCAGTCCGACAGCCGGTCGGCGAGGTGGGACGCCAGCTCCCGGGGCGGCATCGGTTCGCAGTACACCAGCGGTGTCAGCAGGTCGGCCGCAGGGACGGTACGGGGTTCGGCGGCACCGCTTGCACAGAGCGGCCCGTTAGCCCGGTACAGGTGCCTGGGGTCGAGGGGGGTGCGGGCCAGCGGGGTGTGCGGATAGACCCGCAGCCCGCAGGAGTAGCCCACCGACACGCCCCGGTCGGCCAGCCTGCGGATGTGGCGGATCGCGTTCTCCAGGGTGCCGGCCGTCTCACCGGGCTGGCCGAACAGCACCCCGATCTGCACGTCCATCCACTCCGGTCGGCGGCGCAGCAGCAGACCGAAGGTGTCCTCGACGTCGGACATCCGGTAGTTCTTGCGGTGCCCGCGCAGCATCCGGTCGTCGAAGGCGTCCACCGAGAAACTCGGACGTACGCAGCGGGACCGGATCAGGGCGTCCAACAGCCGTTCGGAGAACGGCCTGACGTTGAAGTAGCCGTGCCAGCTGATCCTTTCGCCGTGGCGGCTTCCGGCCAGTGCCTCGCACACCTCGGTCAGCGCCCCTTCGTAGGGCAGATTGACCTCCGGGGCGGCCAGGTGGAAGTGGGTCAGCCCGTACCGCTCGACATAGTGCTCCGCCTCGGCGGCGACGGCCTGGGCGGGGCGCGCGTCCACCCTGCCGACGTTCAGCGGATCGACGCAGTACGAGCAGCGCAGCGGGCAGCCCGCGTGGCTGCGCAGCGCGGTGGGGATGCCCCGGGCCTTGGCGAACAGCACGTACTCCGGTGCGATCTGCGGCAGTGCGGTGGTGGGCCGGGACACCACGCCGGGCCGCGGCCCCGGGCCGGGCCGCAGGACTCCGTCGGCGGTGCGCACCAGCCCGCCGGGGAGCGTGCCCAGCGTCTCGGCGACCACCTGCCGCACGCCCCGGGCGCCGCCGTCGGCGACCACGCGCGCCAGCAGGGCGGTGAACGCCGCCTCACCGGGACCGGCGAGGCCGAGGTCCAGGCCGAGCCGGTCCATCACCTCCACCGGGCAGGAAGTGAACGCCGCACCGCCCGCCACCACCGGCAGCCCGGGGTCCCAGGCGCGCAGCGTCCCGGTCAGCTCGGCGATCGGCGCCAGATAGTCCACCACGTCGATCCACCGGCCGTCCGCGCCGGGCGACGTGTCGCAGGCGACCACGGCGTTGTCGATGTTGCGGATCGACAGGGCGACGAGGTCGGGCCGGGTCCGGTCGAGCACGTCGGTCAACAGGCCGGTGTGGTCGAGCGATTCGAGGAACGGGTTGCACACGGACAGCTCGACCGGGAGCCCGCTTTCGGTGATCGCGGCCCGCAGGATCTCCAGGCCGTACGGGCCGACCGGCAGGACCTGGTGGGGGTTGGCGTAGAGCAGGAGGACGCGCACGGGTGGCTGCTTTCTCGGAGTTCGCTCGCGGGGGACGGGTCGTGCGGTGGGACGGTGCGCACCGCTATGCCTGCGGGGCGCGCACGCCCAGGTCCTGTTTGGCTTCGATCGCCCGCCGGAGCGTGCTCAGCGCCCGCCCGGCCACCGGGAGGCCGGTACGGCGGGCGAGGACGGCGCTGCAGAGCAGCGGTGTGATCACCGCGCCGCTGCCGCGCACCGTGCCCAGATGACGGACCACGTCGTCCAGGTGGGTCGCGGCCAGCTCCGGGTCGTCCACCCGCAACGCCCGTACGGCGCGGGCCTGCAGGGCGACGGTGTACTCCGCCCAGGCCTCGGGGGGCGGAACGGCCACCTCGTCGAGCGCTGATCGGCCCGGCGCGCCGCCGGACCGCGCTTCGCCGGACGCCTCCCGGGCCAGCTCGGCCTGGAGGCCGGACAGCGACGCCTGGCGGACCATGCCGAGGGTGGCGCAGCGGTCGCCCTGGGCGGTCCACCAGTCGGCCGCGGCACCCCAGTCGCCGGACCGGGCCGCCAGGACGGCACGCCAGCCCGCGATGGTCGCGGCCCCGGTGCCCTGCCCCAGATCGCGCAGCACCCCCTCGGCCTCGCCCATCGCGGAGTCGGCCGCCGCCCGGTCGCCGGACATGTGGCGCACCAGCGCCAGCGCGACGCCGGTGGCCGAGCTCAGCAGCCGGGAACCGGCGACCTCCTGGTGCAGCCGCTCGCAGTCGGCGAGTGCGGCGGGGACCGGGGTGTCGCCGTTGACCAGGGCCATCGCCAGGTTGGCGTAGACCTCGGTCAGGCCCAGGCAGGTTCCGGCGCCGTCGGCCGACCGCAGCGCGGAGCGCAGCGCCCGCTCGGCGGCGGGGTGGTCACCCGCCCGCAGGGACTGGAGCCCGGCGTACAGGTGCGCTCCGACCCGGGCCTCGGGATCCGGGGAGGCGACCGCGGCGAGGTAGTGCGGATCGTCCGGTACGGCGGGCGCGTCGCCGGTCACATAGGTGCGGGAATACAGCGAGTTGAGGCGGGCGTGGATCCGGGCGGCCGGGGCGGCCCGGCCCGGGTCCGACAGCACACGCTCGACGCGTTCGAGGGCGGCCTGCGGCATTCCCTGGCTGCCGAGGGCGTACGCCTCCAGGACGTCCAGGTCGTGGCCCTGCGCGCGGTCCGCCTCCGCCAGTGCGCGGGCGCGTCCGGTGTGCGTCAGCGCCAGTTCGGGTCGCCCACGGGAGAGGGCGAAGCGGGCGGCGACGCCGAATGCGGTCACGGCGGACTCGGCGGCCCGGGCCGTCCGGTCGGAGCCGGGCTCCACCCCGCGCAACGCGGTGTGCGCCGCCTCCCAGTGCCCGGCCAGCAACTCGGCGACGGCGGGGCGCCGTTCGGCCAGCGGTTCCAGGGAGCGCGCGAGCCTGGTGTGCGCGTCGGCGGTCTCGGAGCGCGTCAGCCGCCGCAGTGCCACCTCGGCCACCACCGGGAAGGCGGGGGCCAGGCGGCCCTTGTGGGCGTCGGCGGACTCCACCAGTCCGGCTTGGAGGAGGTCGGCCGCGGCCACGGCGACCCTGTCCGGGGCCATCAGGGCGCCCAAGTCCTCCAGGGACAGGTCCCGGCCTGCGGCGGCGAGCAGCACCAGGAGTTCCCGCGAGCCGGTGTCCAGCCGGTCCAGCCGGGCACCGAGCGCGGCGTGCGCGCTGGGTGGCGCCCAGTCGTCGCCGGGCTGGGCGAAGCTCCGTAGCACGACCATCTGTTCGATGTAGCGGGGGATGCCGCCGGCCCGCGAGGCGATCTCCTCGGCGGCGGAGCCGGGGTCGGGCGGGGCCGAGTCGTGCCCAGGGGCGCCGGTGGGCCGGAACCGGTAGTGGTCGGCGGTGGACGGGTCGTGCTGCGCCGTGAGCAGCCGGTGGGCCAGCCGCCGCGCGTCGGGGCGTCCGAGCGGCGGCACCGTGAGCCGGTGGTCCCCGCGGCCGGCCAGCGCCTCGGGGGCGGAGACCCCGACCAGCAGCACCACGACCGGCCGCCCCGGTGCGGCGGTCAGCTCGTCGAGCAGGTCGGCCAGTGCCCCGGGGGTCCACTCGCTGTGCTCGACGACCAGAAGCAGGGGCCGCGAGCCCCGCAGACGGTCCAGTGCCGCGGTGAGCGCGCGGCCCAGCTCGCCGCGGTCCTGGGCCAGGGCCTGCTCGGCGCGGGTGGAGGCGCCGGTCAGCTGCACCGTCACGTCCACCTTGTCGCTGCCCTGCCGTGCGGCGTTCTCGATCTCTTCCAGGAACAGACAGCAGGCCAGCAGGCCGAGTCCGGTCCCGGCGGGTGGGCAGCGCAGGACTGCTGTGGCCAGGCCGGTGCAGCGGTCGAGCGCCTCGGCGACCAGCCGGGACTTGCCCACCCCGGAGGGGCCCGCGATCAGGATCAGCGTCGGGCCGGCGGCGGTGGCGGCCGCGCTGATACGGGCGGTCAGTTCGCCGACCAGGTCGGTCCGTCCGACGGTGCCCGTCCCGGGCGCCGGGGCGCCGGCCGGACCGACGATCCAGGCCGGGACGGACCGGGCGAAGCCCTTGGCCGTGATCGGTTCGATCGCCCGCAGCGGAAAGTGGTCCGGCAGTTGGAGCCGGGTGGCCAGGTCCACGATCACCCCGTCGTCGGGGGCGTACTGCTGGAGCCGGGCGGCCCGGTTGAGCACCGAGCCGATGACGAAGCTCGACGTCCGCCCGCTGACCGCGACATGGCCGGAGGCGACCGCGCATCGCACCGGGAAGTCGCCCAGCAGGAGTTCGCCCAGGCCCTGCGCGTACTCGCCGGTGCGGTGCGCGATGGCGGTGGCGGCGGAGACGGCGGTGGTGGCGGCCGACTCGCCGTGCCCCTCGACGCCGAACACGGCGACGACCGCGTCGCCGATGAACTTCTCGACCTTGCCGCCGTACTGTTCCACCAGCGAGCCGACCAGGGAGAAGTAGCCGTCCAGGACGGCCGCCCACCGGTCGGGTTCGAGCGAGGTGGCCAGTTTGGTGGAGCCGACCACGTCGCAGAAGATGACGGAGACGAAGCGCAGACCGCTGCCGGGAGTGGCGGGCGGGCCGATCTCGGCCCCGCAGGCCATGCAGAAGCGGGCCGCCGACGGGTTGTCGACACCGCAGCCGGTGCACAGGCCCGCTGTGGTTACGATGGGACCGGTGGGCTTGCTCATGCTGTTCTCCCCGTTCACTGAGCGGCAACCGGGTGGTTCACGACGTCTGCCCCGTCGTGAGCCACCCGGTCTGTGCTACGGCCCAGACGTCACCGGTCCGGGTGGGTGACCCGGCCCGGGTCCGATCCCTGGACGAGGGTCGGCACTACCAGAGGTAGCCGCCGCTGGGGTCGGAGACCGAGTGGCCCTCCAGGTCCGAACCCGCGGCCTCCACCCGGGACTTGACGCTCAGCAGGACGTTGACCTCGTCCTCGGTGAGGGCCTTGAGCACCGCCTGCTGGGCTTCGGTGGCGTCGGTCAGGGAGAAACCGGCCTCGGCCAGCTTGTCGATCTTGTCCGCCATGGTGATCTCCTCGGTTGACGAGCCCGCGCGATTCCCGCACGAGGTTCTGCTTTCCCGGTGCGGCGCACCGGAGTTCAGGGGGGCCGGGCCGGGCGTCGGCTCCTCGGCCCGTCCGGCACCGTCGTCCGCGGCGGACGACGGATCGGTGTGCGGTACGCGGCCGAGCCGGACGGCGACCACGACAGCGGTGAGCAGCAGGGCGGCACCCGCCATCAGCAGCAGGCTCCCGAGCCCGGTCCACACGACCAGGGCTGCCGCCAGCGCGGGGGCCAGTACGTTCAGGACGGCGGGCACGGAATTCATGAGCGCCCATACCCGGCCGGTCAGTTCGACCGGCGTCTCGGAATGTACGACGCTGGGGAAAGTGACAAGAATTCCGGCACTTGCGATTCCCAGAAGGAAAATAACACACAGCCATATGGTGGAGTCAATATGTATTTCCTGGACAATGGCGATCCCGATGACGACGATGATGCAGCCGATCACCAGGACCGACCCGGCTATGGTGAGGAAAGGTCGCAGCCGCGCCGCGAAACGCCCCATGAGCAGCGAGCCCGCAACCCCTCCCAGTCCGACGGCGGACACCATGTAGCCGATGTAGGACGTGCCCATTCCGAGTGCCGGCACGATCAGAGCGGACATCGAATCGTAAAGGAAGACGACGAACATCAGGCTGCACATGACGAACAGCAGGGAACGCAGAAGGCGTGATCCGAAAACGTGCTGGAATCCTTCTCTCAGCTCTTTGAAATAGTGCAGATCTGTATTCCGGGAAGGTGACGACGTGGTGCGCAGGGCGCGGGCGGTGATCACCCCGACGAGAAACGTGCACGCGTTGGCCGCGAACACAGCCCGGGGCGACATGAAGGCGACCAGCAGACCACCGAGCGCGGGCCCGAGGATCTTGACCGACTGCATCGCGGTCTGGAGCAGCACGGTGGCGGCCTGGACACCGTCGGGCGGCACCGAGACCCGTAGCTGGATCTGGCTCGCGAGCCCGCCGACCGAGCCCAGCGCCGAGCGGACCAGCACCAGCCCGGCCGCCCAGTACACCCCGGGGGCGACCACCAGACCCAGGGTGAGCCCCGCCTGCGCGAGGTCGGTGAGGAACAGCACCCGGCGCGACTGCCGGCGGTCCACCAGCACCGCCAGGAACGGGGTGGCCAGCAGCGGCAGCATGCCCGCGGCCACCACCAGGGCCAGGTCGCCCGCGCCGCCGTGCCAGGCCGTGGTGACAAGCACCAGCAGCGCCACCTGGTCCAGCCAGTCGCCCAGACCGGAGACCACCGTGCTGGTGTACAGCAGCCGGAAGTCGTGGCCCGCCAGCGGGCCCGGAACCCGCGCGCGGCTCATCCGGACAGGGCCGCCGGGGAGCGCCGGTGGACCCGGTCGAGGACGTCCTCCATCACCTCGATCAGCCCCCTCAGGGAGTGCAGCGCGCTCACACCGAGCAGTTCCTCCTGTGCCGGGTCCAGCGGCAGCCGGTCGATCAGCCGGTGCACGTCGTCGCGGTGCTGCACGTCCAGCTGGGCGTGCCGGGCTATGGTGCGGAACGACTCGTCCGGCAGCCCGGTCCGGACCGCCAGGTCACCGGCCAGCCCGGGACCGGGCGGGTGGCCCTCCAGCACCGCGATGTGTCCCATGAGCGCCACCGGATGCACATGGCGCACCCAGTAGTACTGCGAGCCGACCAGCGAGGCGATGGCCGCCCCCGGTAGCGTCGTGCGCAGCGCCTCGGCATCACCCCCGGCCACCACGTAGTCGTCGGCCACCCACTGGTCGTGCCCGTACTCCTCACGGATGTGCTTGGCCAGATAACGGCCCAGCAGATCGGCCACCGGGTCGCCCTGACGGGCCGTGCACTGCTCAACGGCCGCCAACATCAGCGGCACCGTGGCCCGGATCGTCCCGTGCAGCGCCTTGAGCCACTCCAGGTACACCTGGTCGCTGTGCGGATGGGCCCACATCTGCCGGGACGCGGCGTCCACCGCCGGCATCAGCAGCCCGATCTTGTGGCGCAGCGCCTGCGACCTCGTCTGCTCCTCCACCGTCATCCGCCTTCCCTCAGGGCCACGCCCAGTGCTGTCACGGAGTCCGCGGCCCGCCCCGGGCGTCCCGCGATGTCGTACGCCTTCCAGCAGCCGCCGCAGACGTTCTCGAAACGTTCCTCGCGCAGGGCCTCGAAGCCGGGCAGGCCGGCCGCCGCCCCCGGGCCGAGCTGTCCCACCACCCTCAGCAGCGGGTCGTCCCGGAACCCGGTCAGCGCCCGCGCCACGCCCTCGGGCCGCCGGGTCGGGGCACGCAGCGCGGACGGCCCGTGACCGGTGATCAGCCCCTCGTTGCAGCAGGGGATCACCACCCCGTCGTAGCGGACCGTGGGTGAGCCGAGCAGGGTGCACGCCGCCAGTTCCCCCACCTCGTGCCGGCTCTGGAGGGCGAAGACCCCCGAGCCCCGCCCGTACCGCAGGGGGGTGATCAGCTTGGTCTCCGCCTCGTCGGCCCACCGCGGGCCGAGCGCGTCCAGCAGCAGCCCCTCGGCCACCCGCGTGCCGTCGCCCGTGTCCAGTTCCTGGACGACGATGCGGCAGCCCGCCCGGTGGGCCGCGCGCAGCGCGCCGACGAACCGCCCGCTCGACACACCGCCCTGGTGGAAACCGTCCGTGCTCAGGAAGAGCGTGGAGATCCGCGGCAGCAGCCGCCGCACCCAGCCGGGCGCGGAGCCGCTCTCGCGCGCCCAGTACCCGCTGGTGAAGACGATGGTGTCCAGCCCGGCGTCGGCGAACGCGCCGATCGCGTACGGCAGCGCCCGCTGCTCGGCGAAGGGCTCGCCGCCGGAGACCGCCACCGACCGCAGGCCGGGCAGCGCGACGATGCCGGAGACGACGTCGTGGAACGCCTCCCAGTCGGTGACCTTGCCGCCGTCCGCGCGAGCGTCCACGGAGCAGTGGGCGCAGCCGACCGGGCACTGGTCGGTGATGTACAGCAGGACCGACTCGCCGCGGCGGCGGCGCATCGCCTCGGTGTCGGCCAGTGTGGGGCGGTTGCGCACCGCCCCGGTGTCAGCGGGCGTAGGACGGCTGTTCACGGTCCGCCTCCCGTCCCAGGGACACCAGGCCCCCGTAGCGGCCGGAGCGGCGGTCCGAGAAGGCGGTCCCGTCCACCTGCTCGACCATGCGGCGGGCGGCGGCCTCCACGTGCCGCCCGGAGTCGGTCCGCAGGTACTCCGTCACCCGCCGCTCGGCCGCGGCGTCACCGGACAGCGCGACGCAGTTGCCGCACATGCCCTTGTCGCACGGTCCGTCCGAGAACCGGCTCGCCACAAAGCTGGGTCCGAGCACACGCAGTGCCCGGTACAGCTCCCGGCGCAGGAACTCCTCGCGCAGCTCGGGCCACGACTGGCGGGACGCATGGCCGAGGATCAGGTGCTCCGGTACGCGCCGCTCCACCAGGTCCTGGTTGCAGCAGGCGTAGACGGTCCCGTCGTAGGTGACCAGCGGCCAGGTGATCCGGTCGCACGGGTCGACGGGCGCGACCGGGACGCCGGAGGAGGGCGTGGCAGTCAGCCCGCCGAGCTGGCGGCCGCGGCCGATCGGACTCAAGGTGCCTACCAGGATGGGCACTTGGTCGTCGAACTCGCGGCGCACGTCGTCGATCAGGCCCCGGAGGTAGGGATCGTCGTCCCCGCGCCCGGTGAGCTGGAAGCTGACCTGCGGCACCAGTCGGCGTATGCGGTGCATCGCCCGGAAGACGTCGGCCCGGGCCACTTCGCGTTCGTGGAACTCGTCGAGGCTGGCTGCGAAGTGGTCCACCTCGCGGATCGCCGCGGACACCGGGGCGGGCAGCCGCCGGTTCTCCCGGGCGAACCACATGCCCGACAGCACATACGAACGGCAGCCCACGGACCGGGCGGTGCGCGCCAGATCGGCGACGAGCGCGGCCCGCAGCAGCGCTTCACCGCCGGACATCAGCAGCAGGTCCGGGCGGGTCTCGCGGTCGAAGGACTCCACGAGCCGGCGGAACGGCGTCTCGGGATGCTGTTCGCTGGTGCTGGAGGAGTCGGTGGAGCAGTGGGCGCACGACAGCGGGCAGCGGCGGGTCAGGGCCAGATAGAGGCCGGCGGCGGGCTTGTTGCGGATGGCGCCGATGTCCAGCAGGTGCATGGATCACTCCCTCCTCGAGGACAGGGCGTTGGCGATCTCCTCGAGCGAGGCGAGTGTCCGCGAGGCCTTCGGGTCGTCGGTGCTGGCCAGGTCGGCCACCAGGGTGGTCAGCCGTTCGGCGGCAGCCGCGTGCCGTCCGGCAGGGCCGGGCAGCGGGCCCGCCAGCGCCAGGGCCGCCGCGCACTGGCGCGCCAGCTCCGAGACCAGTTCCAGGCCGGAGGTCGTGCTGCGCGGGCCCAGCACCGGGTCGAGCACCTCCAGAACGCCGAAGACGGACCCGCCGGTGTCCAGCGGCGCGGCGATGATGGCTTTGGGTATCCGGCCGGTGGCGGCCGCGAAGTCCCGGTTGAACTGGGCGTGGTTGTCGAGGTCGTCGGCGATCACCGCCTCCCCGCTCTGGAAGACCCACCCGGCTATGCCGCTGTAGTCGGGGATGGTCCAGCCCACCAGGCTGTCCTCCCGCGGGTCGGAGATCGCCTCCAGGACGAGTGCCTCGCCCGCCGCGTCGTGCAGGAAGACCGACGAGGCGGGAGCGCTGAAGATCAGTCGGGCCAGCCGTACGGTCGAGCGCAACACCTCGTCGCGCCGGGACAACGGAGGGCCGCTGAGGGGGGCGTCATGCGCCGGATTCGTCATGGCCGGCTCCTTCGGCGGACGGGGTGGATGTGGCGGACGGGACGGGTACGGCGGATACGCCGGACCGGGCGGGTTCGACGGGCGGGTGCGGTACGGCGGAAGCGGTGACGGGGGTGGGGGCACGGGGCGGGTCGGACACGTCGGTGACGTTGTCCGAGAGGGAGGCGAGAACATGCTTGACCTCGCTCACCGGAAGACATGGATGCTTTCCGAGGATGCGGGCCACGAATCCGGTGACATGCGGGGTCGCGAAACTGTTCCCGGAGAGGAACGAACGGCCGCCGCCCACCCAGGGGACCTCGATGCCGACACCGGCCGCGAAGAACTCGACCGGGGGCTGCGGACTGACCTCGATGCGCTCCTCGTCGGCAATCTCGTGCGACCCGACGGAAATCACCGAGGGAAAGATCCAGGGATAGCTGCGGACCGGGCTGTTGTGCGCCGAGGCCACGATCGCCACCCGGTTGAAGTACGCCTCGTCCGCGATGTCGTGCAGTGAGGCCTTGAAGTCGCCCTTGCGTGAGGAGAGGCTCAGGTTGACGACATGGAAGCGCTTCGCCACCGCCCAGCGCAGGGCTGCCAGCAGCGCGTTGCCGTCGCCCGCGAGCCGCGGCCCCAGGATCCGTACGCTGGTCAGGCTCACGTCCGGTGCGATCCGCCGGATGATCGCGGCGCACGCGGTGCCGTGACCGGCGGCGTCGCCCTGGTCGTCCGCGACGATCCGGTGGCTCGGCCGGCCGTCGCCCGCGGGGTCCTGCTCGACGCGTTCCACCGCGTACGCCCCCTCCAGGGGGCCGATCTCGGGATGTTCCGGCGTGACTCCGCTGTCGATGACGCAGACCCGGATTCCCGCACCGCGCGACCCACCCCAGGCCCATTCCCGGTCCACCGCCGTGGAGGCCGCGAGGCAGGACCGGTCGACGAGTTCCCCGGCATTCATATGGGCGAATCGGATCGTTGCTCGACGAAACCCTGTGGTGGTCAATGGAGCCTTCCGGTCACTGGTGGCTCTCTCGGACGGCGTGATGCCGAACCGTCGGACTGCCGGACCGTCCCGCTGTCGAACAGCTGAGCGGCGCCCGCGGACCGATTCTGTACGAGGTTCCCGGCCCTCGGACATCCCAGTTGTCTGGGGTGCTTTCCAGCCGGTCCTGCCCCTGGCGGCACGGAAACTGACAGTTCTCTGCGTTGTCGGCCGGCTCGGGTGGGGAGAGGGGGGAGGAGGGGGCCGTGGGTTCGAGCAGCCGGCCTTGTAGGACTGCTGGAGAGCCGTGACGGCGAGGCCCGTCGTGACCATCGTGAGGATGCGCAGGGAGATGCTCACCGACCGGCGCCCGGTGTCCCAGGAGAGCAGGAAGCCCGCGGGCACGGCCAGGCCCGGTTACGGGCTTGGAATCCGCCCGTCCCGGCTTGGTCCGCGCCGTCGCCGGTGTCGAAGGGACTGAGTTCCGCGCCCTCGGCGAGGATCTACGCTCTGCTCGACCCCGGCCGCTTCCACGCCCGCGCCGGGCACCCCTATCAGCTCCGCACCACCTTCGCCTGGGCGGGCTTCGTTTCACCGTTCACCGGCAGACTCGCCGGCTACCGCGGGCTTGAACGCGTTCGTTCCCTGGAGAGCTTCCGTGACATGACGGTGTCGGCCGCGCCGGGAGCCCGCATCACCGCCACCGTCGACGACGCGGGGTATCCGGTGAGGGCCACGCTGTCCCACCGGGTCGGGGACATCGTGCTGCGCGACCTCAACACCGTGCGTTATCTCGACGGCGCCGGGTTCTATGTCATGGCGGTTCCGGGCATCGAGGAACCGCAGGTACCACCCGGACGGGTCCGGCCTGATCCTCTGAGCTGAGCTGAGCAGGGCGTCGGTGATGTCGCCGCGCCGGCGTTCGACCGCCAGTACGGCACGCTTCAACCGCCCGCCCGTCCCGGGCTGTCGCCTCAGAGCTCACCGCCCGGCCGGAGCATCTGGCTCGCGGCCAGCTCGCGATAGAGGGCACTGCCGGCAAGCAACTCCTCGTGGCGTCCGCCGGCGGCGGCGCGGCCGTCCTGCAGCACCACGATGTGGTCCGCGTGCTGCACGGTGGACAGACGGTGGGCGATGACCAGCAGGGCGCACTCCTGGGCGATGTCCTTCATGACGGTGGTGAGCGCCGATTCATTGATCGCGTCGAGGTGGGAGGTGGGCTCGTCCAGCAGGAGCAGCGCGGGGCGGGCCAGCAACGCCCGGGCGAGGGCGACGCGCTGCCGTTCGCCGCCGGACAGTGTGCTGCCGCGTTCGCCGATGACGGCGGACAGGCCGCCGGGCAGCCGGTCGACGACTTCTTCCAGTCTGGCCAGTTCGATGACGCGCCGGATATCCGCTTCGGTGGCGTCGGGCACGGCGTAGGCGATGTTGTCGTGCAGGGTGCCGTGGATGACGTGGGTGTTCTGGTCGACGACGGCGATGCCTCGGCGGCATGCCTCACGGGTGAGTCCGGTCGCGGGCCGCCCGTCGAAGAGCACGGCCCCCGCGTCGGGCTCGTAGAACCTCGCCACCAGGGCGAACACCGTGCTCTTGCCGGCTCCGGACCGGCCCACCAGTGCCACGTACCGCCGGTGCGGGACGGCGAATGAAACACCACACAGGACAGGCCGCCGCGGGTCGTAGGAGAAGTGGACGTCGTGCAGGGCGAGGGCGGGGTGCTCGCGGGTGAGAGGCGGCCCGGTCGGCAGCGGTGTGGGTGCGCGGTCCGCCGGGATCCGGGGTGCGGTGGGCTCGACAGCCAGGTGGAGCGCCTCGTCGATGCGCCGGTAGGCGCCCATCCCGCGTTGGACGAGGCCCACCGCGCGGAAGACGGAGGACAGCGGCAGGACGAGGTACGAGGCGTACAGCAGGAAGGCGACGAGGTCGCCGAGGGAGCCGGCGTGGCCGCTGACCCGCAGGCCGCCGACGACCAGCACGATGAGGAACGAGCCCTGGACGGCGAGTTCGACGGCGGAGCTCATGACGGCGGCGAGCTTCGCCGTGTGCACCCCCGCGCCGTAGGCCTCGTCGACGCGGACGCCGATGCCCGCCGCCTCGCGTTCTTCGGCGCGGTGCACACGGACCATAGGCAGGGAACCGAGGGCGCGTTCCAGGTCGGCGGCCATGGCACCGACCGAGTCCTGCATGTGCTCGGACGCGCATCTGATACCCGTGAGCAGTGAGGCGACGACCACGGCCGCCGCTGCCACGGTCACGGCGACCAGGAGCAGCAGCAGGAGGTCGAGCCACGCCATGAGGATGATCGCGCCGGCGGCGACGAGGCTTCCCGTCACCAGATCCACCAGGGCCTGTGACACGACCTCCCGGAGCAGGGTGGTGTCGGCCGTCACCCGGGAGATGAGGTCGCCGCCGCGGTGCCGGTCGTACTCCCTCATCTCCAGCCGGAGCAGCCGCCCCACCAGCCCGTGACGCAGTTGCCGTACGACACCTTCGCCCATCTGCTCCAGAATGAAGCGCCCTGTGGCCCCAGCCGCCGCCTCGACGAGGAACAGCGCGCCGAGGAGCACCAGCAGCGGCCAGACGACCTGGCCGCGGCCGGTCGCGTCCACGACGTCCTTGGCGACGAGTGGCT
This sequence comes from Streptomyces sp. YIM S03343, assembly GCF_054729195.1. Taxonomy (NCBI): domain Bacteria; kingdom Bacillati; phylum Actinomycetota; class Actinomycetes; order Kitasatosporales; family Streptomycetaceae; genus Streptomyces; species Streptomyces sp. YIM S03343. Next base: position 551,934 of record NZ_JBPUKX010000001.1, on the reverse strand, counting down.
GGGCCAGTCCCAGCGCGGAGCCCACGAGGGTCAGTACGGTGGCGACGGCGATGGCGCTCCGGTGCCCGGCGGTGAGCCGATACATCGTGGCCACCGCCGCCCGGGTCGACGTGTCGCCCTCGCCGGCCTCGGCCCGGCCGCCGGGCGGGATCGTCGTGCCGGTCATCGGTCCGTCGGCCGTGGCAGCGGGCCGACGGCCACCAGCCGGGCGAAGTAGCCCTCCGGCACGCCCTCGCCGACGGGACGGCCCTCCGCCTCGATCCAGGCATGCGCGGTGAAGGGCGGGACGACGCGTACGCCGGTGCACCAGGTCGGCCAGGTTCCGCCGAGACGGCACATCAATGCCGCCCCCAGGGAGCGCGGCAGGCACCCCTTCGGTCCGGCGCAGCGCAGGCTGGCGGCGCACATGGCGTCGCGCGCGTCCTGGGCCTGTGCGGTGGAAGCGGGCGCGGCGCCGCGCCGCAGAACGCCGAGCACGGTGCGGATGCGGTGGGGCGGCAGCAGGGCGAGGGCGACGGCGGGGAGCAGGACGAGGCGGGCGGTCAGACGCCGGGACAGGGGCACGCCGCTGGGACGCTCCAGCGCGCTGGGCGTCGTCATGAGGCGAGCCCCGAGCCGCGCAGCTGTCGTACGAGCGCCTCGACGTCCCGCAGGGCCTGTGCCTGGTCGATGTCGAACTCCTGGACCAGGGCGGCGGCCGCGTCCGCCTCCTCGCCCCCGCCCAGCAGCGTCCGCACCACCAAGGTGGCCGTCGGGTTCAACTCCCAGTAGGTGCCGACTCGTTCGTCCAGCAGCACGGTGCCGTAGTCGGTCTCGGCCGTGGAGACCTTGTCGCCGAACCGCAGGGGCATGTGAGGACCTTTCTGACGTGTCTGACGTGTCTGACGGAGGATGCGGTCAGGGTTGCGGGATACGGGTACGGCCGCGGGCGCGTCCCCGCAGCCACACCTCGGCGGCGATCGTGGAGTAGAGGATGGCTTCGGTGAGCCCACGGGAGGCGGGCCGCAGGGCGAGGCGGCGGAGTTCGGCACCGTCCACCAGGCCCAGCTCCGCCAACCGTGAGTCCTCCCACAGGGCCAGCAGGTCGGCGCGGTGTTCGCGCAGTCCGTTGGCGGCGTCCATGGAGGCCGTGGCCTTGTTGCTCCGCCGCAGGCACTCCTCGGGCACGATCCCGCGCATGGCTGTGCTCAGGACGGGCTTGTACCGCCAGGGCGAGACGCGCTCGCCCGGATGCACGGCGAGACATGTCTCGATGACGCGGTCGTCGAGGAAGGGAGAGGCCATCGGCAGACCGGCGCGGGCCGCCATCCGGTCCCACTGCCGGATGACGCGGGTGCAGGAGCGGATCTGCTCGAGGTCCGAGTGCAGTCCACGGTCCGGATGCAGCGGCGAGGCCGTCGCCGCTGCATCGAGCAACGCCCGGCGGGCCATCCGTTCGGCCTCCGGAGTCACCCAGTCGAACAGACGCGGGCCCATGCCCCAGCCGAGACCAGTCGCGACGGGCGAGGGCGAGGGGCCACGCAGGTGGCCGGCAGCGTCGGCGAGCCACTTCCCGTACGGCCGTGCGTCGGCGAGAGCGCGGACCGTGCCGCCGAGCGGCCACTGCCACAGCGCCCGGAACCCACGCACCTGACGCAGGGAGAACAGCGGACGGGTACGCAGCAGCCGGTGGTAGTACGCCTCGGAGCACCATGCCACGTGGTCGCCGCCGATGCCGGTGAGGTGCAACCGGCTGCCGCGTGCGGCGAGGCCAGGCAGGTGGTGCAGGACCCGGGATCGGTCCATGACGCCGATGGTGGGCTCGTCGAGGAGGTCGTCGATGCCGAGCAGGTCCTCGTAGACCAGCGGCGAGGCGTCGGCGTCCCAGACGACGTGTTCGACGTCGGGGAGGTGCCCGATCGCCCGCTCCGCCCATTCCAGGTCGGTGTCCGCCGGATCGCGTCCCGGCCATGTACTGGCCACCACGCGGGCGGGGGAGCGGTCGGCCAGGAAGCAGACGGAGGTCGAGTCCAGGCCGCCGGACAGGTCGCAGCTCACCACGCCGCCCCGACGGGTACGCGCGTCGACGGCCTCCTCCAGTGCCTTCCGGATCAGCGGCGCCGATGCGGCGAGCGGCCGGACCGGCTCCGGCGGCGTCCACCACCGGGTGTGCCGTACGGTGCGCCCGTCCGCGGCGACCACCATGGCGTCCTGCGGAGGAACGGCGGTGATCCGACGCCACATCGATGTCTCGAACAGCGGATACGGGGCCGGCCACAGCAGCCTTACGGCCAGTTCCTCCACGTCGGGGTCGAGGCCCAGGACGGTGGCGAGCGTGTCGGCCCGGGTCGCGGCCACCCGCACGCCGTCGATCTCCGCGTGGAAGACGAGGCGCAGTCCGGAGGCGGTGCCCTGCACTCTGATCCGTCCGTCGAGGGCGCCGACGAGATGGAAGCTGCCGGGCAGGGAGCGGGCCAGTGTGTCGAGCTCCGCGAGATCACGCAGCCGTGCGGCCCGGCGCCGCAGTTCGTGGGCGTCGATCGGGCAGCAGCCGACCACGGCGACGGAAGCGCCGCCGGCGTGTGCCGCGAGGACCTGGTCGTGGTGCCAGTGGCCGATCAGCCAGGGCCGGCCCGACGCATGCGCGAGGATCCGGCTTCCGGGGTGGGCGAAGGAGCGGGCCACGGCGGCCGCGTCCGCACGGTCTGGGAAGACCGCGAAGTGCGCGTCGCCGGAGCCCGTCCCCGCACTGTCGTGCAGTTCAGTCATGACGTCGGGTCAAGGACCGCCGGTCGTCAGTTCTTGCTCAGGATCAGGCGGTCGTTGCCGGAGCGCCCCAGGAGCCCGGTCTCCTTCCGGAACGTGCCGAGCCGGACGAGCGTCGGTGCCTCGTAAGCCTTCTTCATGCCCACTCCTCACATGCAGGTCTCCGACCACTTCCCTTGTCGGACGGCCCAGGCTCGTCTGGAGCCCGGGCCGGGAAGCGGCCGCAGCACATAGCTAGCTGGGCAGCGTGAGGCCGGGGCAAGAGTGCCAAGGAAGGTCGGATAATGTGAAAAATCCGAATCACTCGGGTTGTGCACCCCTCTCGTCCCGACCGTTTCCAGTGCCGCATTCGCGTGCGATCCGGGTGTGCGCATGCTCAAAGAAACGTTTTGACCTGCTGCCCGGTAGCTGATTGCCGCACTTGTCGGACACACCTGCCGGTGGCCGCGGGCAGGCGCCGCCGGGCGCTCTCCCCGCCCCTGGGTGTGCTCCCCTCCTGTCACTTCACTCCGAGAAGCGCCCCGGACATTTCACCGGCGGCCATCCGCATGAGAAGCCCGCGAATCGGGCTCCGCTGCGAGCGGACCCGCGGTAGGCGCCTTCTCTGATCCGCCCGATGATCCAACGTCCGCCGAGCAGGTCCGTCCGACGAGTCCCACGTCGGGGGGACGCGACGGCAGGGCGAATGCGTGAACCGTGTCAGCGGACGACGTCGAAGACGTTCTTCTGCAGACCGTTGGCGTAGACCTCGTGCTCGACGAGCTTGAGCTTCTGGGTGTCCTTGTCCGTGGCGCTGAAGAGCCGCTTGCCCGCCCCGAGCAGAAGCGGGAAGACGAGCAGGTGATAACGGTCGATCAGGCCCGCGTCCGAAAGGGCCTGGTTCAGGGAGGCGCTGCCGTGGACGATGATCGGGCCGCCCTCGGTCTCCTTCAGCGCGGCAACGTCGTCGAGCGAGCGCAGGATCGTCGTCTCGCCCCAGTTCGACACCAGGTCGCCCTCGGCGAGGGTGGTGGAGACGACGTACTTCGGCATCACCTTGTAGTCGGCGAAGTCCTCCATGTCGGGCCACACCAGGCTGAACGCCTCGTAGCTGATCCGGCCCAGCAGCATCGCGGTGGCTTCCCTCTGCTCCCGGCCTTTGATCTCGTACGCCTCGGGGAGGAACTCGATGTCCTTGAAGGTCCACCCGGTGTTCCGGTAACCGGGCTCGCCGCCCGGGGCCTCCACGACGCCGTCGAGCGAGATGAAAGCGGTGCTGATCAGGGTACGCATCTCTGGTTCCTCGGTGTCTCGTGTCCGGTTCTCGGCGGATTCGGTCGGTGCACGCTTCGATCACACTCGCGGCTGCAGCGCACCAACCATGACTTACGACTGCGGATCACGCAGAAACTCATTGCCCGTCGCATGCCCCTCCGGGCGGCCTCGGCCATCTGGATCATCTAGGGCGTGTTTCGAAAGTCCCGCCTGCCCTGCGACGCCTGGCACGCACTCCCCCAAGCTCTGACGAGCAGGGGGTGCCCCCGGCTGTGTTGTCGGGATCGCCCACGTACGCCCAGTACGAGGGCGACCCTCCGCCTTGCGATCGCACGCACCAGACGCCGCAGGGCCCGCCCTTCGGGCGGCCGGCGCTACTTTCGAAACACGCCCTAGGGGGGCCACACATGTGCCCGACTGCGGGACCTAGCAACAGCGCAACAGCGACGAGCGGTGCATGATCCGCCTCAACCGATGACACGGCATCTTGATGTGGTCGGGCTCGGTGATCCAAACACCCGACCATCCTGCCGTGCCATCCACGGTCAGTGGTGTGAGACACGAGGCTTTCCCTGGCGGCGACAAGAGACGTTGCACGGTATTACCGTTCCCTATATGCAGATGTCGCAGTTCACCACCCGTGCCCGGCTGCTCGTGGACAGCCCGGCGCTCACCTACCGCCAGCGGGTCCAGGCGCTCGCCGGCCTGGCCGAGGAGGCGCTCGACGCGCCGAAGGTGTCGGCCGCCTGTGCCGAGGCGCTCGAGTCCGGGCTGATCTGCGATATGGCGGAGGGGCACGCGCCGTACCGCCCGCGCTATCTGCTGCCGGACTACCGCCGCGCCCTGACGCAGGGGTCGGAGTTCCTGCAGCTCGAGCCGCCGAGCGACCTGTTCGAGGCGGTCGCCTTCCTGCTGTCGATGTACTCGCAGGTGCCGTCGATCACCGGCTACCCCGTCTACCTGGGCGACGTCGACCGGCTGCTCGAGCCGTACGCGGCCGACGTCGACGACGAGACTCTCACGCGGCTGATGCGCCTCATGTGGGTGACGATCGACCGCTCGCTGCCGGACGCGTTCACGCACGCCAACCTCGGCCCGGACGACACGCGCGTCGGGCGCACGGTGCTCGCGCTGGAGCGCGAGCTGCTGCAGACGGTCCCCAACCTCACCCTGCGCGTCGACGTCGACCGCACACCGGACTCGCTGCTGCTCGACGCGGTCCGCACCGTCTTCGCCTGCGGCAAGCCGCACTTCGTCAACGACGCGATGATGCGCGACGACCTCGGCTCGGACTACGGCGTCGTCAGCTGCTACAACTCGCTCAAGGTCGGCGGTGGGTCGCACACACTCGTGCGGCTCAACCTCGCCGAGTCGGCACGCCGGCACCACGGTGACGTGGAGTCGTACCTGGCGGCGACGCTGCCCCAGCACGTCGCGCTCAACGCCGAGCTGATGGCGGCGCGCATCACGTCCCTGGTCGAGGAGGCGCGCTTCTTCGAGCACTCGTGGCTCGTCGACGAGGGCTTGCTGTCGCTCGACCGGTTCTCGGCGATGTTCGGCGTCTACGGTCTCGCGGAGTGCGTCAACTCTCTTGTCGCCGCCGCCGGCGGCAGTGGCACGTACGGGCACGACACCGACGCCACGGCCCTCGGGTGGAGCATCGTGGAGCGGGTCGCCGACCTCGTCGCCGGCTCGCCGCTCCCCTACTGCGAGGGCAACGACGGCGTCGCCTTCCTCCACTCGCAGTCGGGCATCGACTCCGACGTCGACGTCACGGCAGGATCGCGCATCCCGATCGGCACCGAGCCGCCGCTGCACGAGCACCTGCTCGCCGTCGCGCCGAACCACAAGTTCTTCACTTCCGGCGTGAGCGACATCCTGCACTTCGACGACACGGCCGTGCGCAACCCGCAAGCGGTGGTCGACGTGATCCGCGGCGCGATGGCGGTCGGCATGCGTGACGTCACGTTCAACCTCGACAGCAACGACTTCATCCGCATCACCGGCTACCTCGTGCGCAAGTCCGACCTGGCCAAACTCGAGGCCACGGGCGTCGCGCGGCACGGCAGCGACGTGCTCGCGGCAGGCTCGGTCGCCGGCTCGCACGTGACCCAGCGCGTGGTCAAGCGCGTCGTCAGCGCAGAGTCGTCGCCCGGCCTCGGTGTCTGACATGCCGGCTGTCCCGTCCGCCGCACCCGGCGCCGTCCCGACCGCGGCGCCGAGCGGACTGCTCGCCGACGTCGTCCGCTTCTCGTGGGTCGACGGGCCGGGCAACCGCTACGTGGTGTTCCTGCAGGGCTGCAACCTCGACTGTCTGGCCTGTCACAACCCGCACACCATCCCGCGTGCGACGCCGCGGGCGCGGGTCGTCACCGTCGAGGAGACCGTGGCCGACGTGCGCACCTACGCGCCGTTCCTGTCCGGCATCACCGTGTCCGGCGGGGAGTCGACCCTGCAGGCGCCGTTCGTCGCCGCACTGTTCGAGGCGCTGCGCGACGACGCGGCCACCTCGTCGCTCACCCGTCTCGTCGACAGCAACGGCTGCGCGTCCGACGACGACTGGGACCTCCTGCTGCCCCTGTCCGACGGCGTCATGCTCGACCTCAAGGCGCTCGACGTCGACGTCCACCGCGAGCTCACCGGCACGGACAACACACCGGTGCTCCGGTCGATGGACCGCATCGCCCGCGAGGACAAGCTCACCGAGGTCCGGCTGCTCGTGGTGCCCGGGCACAACGACAGCGAGGACCAGCTGCGGCGCACCGGCGACTACCTCGCGACGCACGCACCGGGAGTGCCGGTCAAGGTCATCGGCTTCCGCCCGCACGGCGTGCGCGCCGCCGCGCGCCACATCCCGGCACCGAGCGACGACCAGAGAGCCGAGTACGGACGCTGGGTCGCCGCCCGGGTCGGTGCCGAACTCGTCACAGTCGTCTGACCACTCGGCCACGCCGGTCCGGGCCGCCGCGAGGCGTCACGGGGCTGGCAACAGGGGCAGGCCATCGCGCAAGTCTCTCTGGCGAACTGGCAGTTCGACCGGAGAACCACGCGATGGCCTTGTCCGACCATGGGCACGGCACGCACGTGAAGGCCCGTCCCTGCCGGGGGCTGACGAGGACGGGGAAGCCTCGTTCGGTCGTGCCCGGCAGGGACGGGAGTCGGGTGGGTCAGCGAGGTGCAGAGCCTGGGTGGCCAGTGCGGATCACGTCTGCCGCCAGGCACGCCAAGGCCGGGACGGGCGCGAAGGGGGCGGCCACATCGGGCCCGCCCCTTCCGCTTGCCGGCGATCCGGTCAGGTCAGCGCGGTCACTTCGGTGTCCGTTCGTCCCGTTCCCTGGTCCGGGGCGGGCGGAGTGTCGGGGGCCTTTCCGTCGGCGAGCTTCTTCTCCGGGAGGAGCAGGGCCAGGACGAGGCCGACGGCGAACACGGGTGCGAGGTAGCGGAACACCGGTGTCAGGGCGTGCTGGTAGGCGAGGATCACCGCGTTCTGGAGCGCGTCCGGGAGGGAGTGGACCAGGGCGGGGGTGAGGGAGTGGGTGTCGCCGACCGTGCCGGCCGTGTCGGCGGGCAGGCGGGCGGCGAGCTGTTCGGTGAGACGGTGGGTGAACACCGAGCCGACGGCCGCGGTGCCGAGGGTGGCGCCGATCTCGCGGAAGAAGTTGTTCGCGGAGGTGGCGGTGCCTACGTCGGCGGCGGGGAAGTCGTTCTGCACGGCCAGGACGAGGGGCTGCATTGGCGAGGCCCAGTCCTGAGCCGAGCAGGAAGACGTAGACGCCGACCAGGACGAGGGAGGTCTCGGTGTCCAGGGTGGACATCAGCATCGCTGCGCCGGCGACCAGGAGGGTGCCGATGATCGGGAAGATCTTGTACCGGCCGGTGCTGCTCATCAGCCGTCCGGAGGGGATGGCCGTGGCCATGATGCCGACGACCATGGGGATGAGCAGCAATCCGGACTCGGTGGCGCTGACGCCGTAGACCATCTGCAGGTAGGTCGGCAGATAGCCGAGGACGGCGAACATGCCGATGCCGATGACGAGCAGGCCGGTCAGCGTGGCGGTGTTGAAGATACGGCTGCGGAACAGCCACAGCGGGATGATCGGCTCCTCGGCCCGGCGCTGGGAGAGGAAGAAGAGCACCCAGGCCAGCAGGCCGCCGCCGGCCATGCCGAGGATGACCGGGTCGGACCAGGCGTAGTCGGTGCCGCCCCATTCGGCGACGAGGACCGTGCAGGCGACGGCTGTCGCCATGAGGGCGAAGCCGAGATAGTCGAAGGTGACCCTGGCTGCCTTGCGCGGTAGGCGCAGGGCGAAGGTGCCGATGGCGAGGGCTACGGCGCCGACGGGCAGGTTGACCCAGAAGGCCCAGCGCCATCCGATGCTGTCGGTGAACCAGCCGCCCAGCAGCGGCCCGGCGACGGAGGAGAGACCGAAGACGGCGCCGATCGGGGCCATGTAATTGGCGCGCTGCCGGGGCGGCACGAGGTCCGCGATGATCGCCTGCGACGTGATCATCAGTCCGCCACCGCCCAAGCCCTGCACGGCCCGTCCGATGATCAGCATGGTCATGTTCTGTGCCGCTCCCGCGACGACGGAGCCGGCGAGGAAGACGCCGATGCCGCCGAGGAACAGGGCCTTGCGGCCGATCAGGTCGCCGAGGCGGCCGTAGACGGGCATGGCGATGGTGGCCGCGAGGATGTACGCGGTGGTCACCCAGGCCATGCGGTTGACGCCGTTCAGCTCGCCGACGACGGTCGGCAGCGCGGTGCTGACGATCGTCTGGTCGAGAGAGGACAGCAGCATCGCGGCCATGAGAGAGGCGAATATCAGGCCGAAGTGGCGGGGAATACCGGAAGGGTTCTCCTCCCCCGGTTCCATGGCGGGGGTCGAGTCGCTCAACGGGGGCTCCTTGCAGGGGTGATGAGGCGGGGGAGGCGTCACGAGGTCAGCAGGGTGCGCAGGAGTTCGGCGGACCGTTCTACGTACGGGACCGGGGAGTCCTCGCCGTCTCCGGGGTCTTCGTCGCCGGCCCAGCGCTCCAGGCCGGTGCGCACGGCGGTCAGGGCCAGTGCGGCGATCAGGGTCGGGATCTCGCCCGTGGACTCCTGCCCGAGGCGCCTGGCGACGGCCTCGGCGACCGACTGCTGGAAGCCGTCGAAGCGCGCCAGCATCACGGCGAGCAGCGGAGGATGGTCGCGCGTCAGCGCGAAGGTGGCGTGCATCTCCTCGCGGACGGGCGCGTTCTCGGCCAGGTTCCGGACGAGCAGCCGGGTCAGGTCCGTGAGCACCTCGCGGGGGTGTGCGTCGCCCAGCGCGGCGAACTCCTCGGCCAGCGCGGGCGGCAGTTCGGCCGGCGGCGCTGCCAGGACGGCCTCTTCCTTGCTGGGGAAGTAGTTGAAGAACGTGCGCGGCGAGACACCGGCCGCCGCGCTGATCATGTCGACAGTGACCTTGTCGAAGCCATGCTCCTGGGCCAGTCGCAGCGCGGCGACATGGATCTCTCGACGGGTCTGACGGCGTCGCCGGTCGCGCAGACCCTCACTCGCGGAAACCATGGAGCCGATTATTGCACTCTGTGCAAGTTTTGCGCATCCTGCAAAATTGGCGGACAGTGCACGTGGCCCGGGAGTGGGGCCTGAAGCCTCAGGCGTCCATCTCTCACGGGGCCTTCGCGGTGGTGCCGTCCAGTGGCATCCGGGGTGGTCGGTCATGTGACCGTGTCATCACGAATGTGGTCCAGGCTCTTGACGGCCACCGTCTGACTGCGTAGACATGTCTGCGTAGTCAGAGGGGACTACGAGGGGACGAGTCCTCCGTCGAGGGCTTGCGGCCGATCGGGAGACATCATGAAGCCATCGCAAGGACGGGCCGGCAGTTCCGGTGCGCCCCGGAGCGTGGATGTGGCACGGTTGGCCGGAGTCTCGCAGAAGACGGTGTCACGGGTCTTCAACGACGAGGCGTACGTCTCCGCCGAAGTGCGGCGGCGCGTTCTCGAAGCTGCTGAGGAACTCGGTTTCCGGCTGAATCACGCCGCTCGGGCGCTCGCCTCCGGACGCAGCCGTTCCATCGGTGTGGTGACGCTCGGAACGGCTCTCTACGGGCCCGCGTCACTGCTGATCGGCATCGAGCGGGCCGCCCGGAACACGGGGTACGCGCTCCACGTCGTCAACACCTTGGAAGGCGATCCGGGCGGCGTCGGCGGGGCCATCGACTCTCTCCTCAAGCAGGGAGTGGACGGCATCGTCATCTCCGAGCCGATCGATGAGGGAGACGAGGGAGACGAGGGAGGAGACGGCGGACCGGTCTCCATCGGCGTCGACGTGCCCATCCTCGTCCTCGGCTCGCCCGCGGCTTTCGCTGCCGCCCGCACCGTGGTCTCGGGGGTCGGCGCCGACCTGCTGGCCCGGGCAGCCACTGAGCATCTCCTGGATCTCGGGCATACGACGGTCCATCACCTCGCCGGCCCTCAGCGGTGGTACGCAGCGCGGGAACGCCTGGAGGCGTGGAGAGCCACACTCGCCGCTCACGGCAGGGACGTACCAGCGGTCGTCGAGGGCGACTGGTCGGCCGCGTCCGGCTACCGGGCGGGACATGAACTGGCTGAGGACGGTGCCGTCACCGCGGTCTTCGCGGCCAACGACGACATGGCGATCGGCCTGGTCCGAGCACTGACGGAGGCGGGACGACGGGTTCCGGACGACGTCAGTGTCGTCGGCTTCGACGACATTCCCGTCGCCGCCTATGTGACTCCTCCCTTGACCACCGTGCGCCAGCCGTTCGACGCCGTGGCGCAGGACGGGCTCATGCGTCTCGTGCACGCCATCGAGAATCCGGACGCCGATCTCCTGCCACGGAGCGACCCACCGGTCGACCTGGTCGTCCGCGCCTCGACAGCGCCGCCGCCGAGCCGGACGATCCCGGCTCCCGGGCGGCGTACCGCCTCCGGTGCCGAAGGCAGCTCCCATCGGCCGCTCTCGAACGGAGGCCCGGCCACGCACCACTGAACACCACCGATCCACCCGGGCCGCACCTTGCACAGCCGTGCGGGTGATCCCGAGCCGAGCCGCTGAGCGCGTCACGCCCACGCGCTGTCCCCGCAAAGCTTGTCCCGGGTGCCGCCGCCCTGATACGCGGCACCCGGGACAGGGCTCCGCCCCTGCCTCCGCGCTGCTCCTTCAGGCCGTGACTTTCGAGGCCACGGCACCAGCAGACACGCCAGTGCCCTGTTCACGAAGACGTGCGTCCACTCCACGTCCGCGTTCGGGCCCGAGTCCGTGTCCGTGTCCGCGCATCCCCTCCCTTCTCCTCACCATGCTGCGCGCCCACTCAGGCGTGCCACGCTCTGCACTTCCGGCGGGAGTTCACCATGCCCAGAAACACCACCACACCCAGCGCAAACCCGATGAGCCGACGGCTGTTCCTCGCCGCCACGGGAGCCGTTTCTCTGGGGGCCGCCCTCACCGCCTGCGGTGGCGGTGACTCCGGCGGCTCCTCCTCCGCCTCGGCCAAGCGCGTGAGCCAGGCCGACATCGACAAGGCCATGAAGACCCCGACCGAGCTGACGTTCTGGACCTGGGTCCCGAACGTCGACAAGGAGGTCGCGCTCTTCGAGAAGAAGTACCCGGCCGTCAAGGTCAAGGTTGTCAACGCCGGTCAGGGCACGCCCCAGTACACCAAGCTGCGTACGGCGCTGAAGGCCGGCAGCGGGGCGCCGGACATGGTCCAGATCGAGTACCAGGCCATCCCGACCTTCACGATCACCGACAGCCTGCTGGATCTGCGGCCGTACGGGGCCTCGGCGCTCAAGCCGACGTTCGTGGACTGGACCTGGGGCCAGATCAGCGGCAGCAACGGTGAGGTCTGGGCGATCCCGCAGGACACCGGTCCGATGGGCATGCTGTACCGGCACGACATCTTCGAGAAGCACGGCATCGACGTCCCGGGCACCTGGGACGAGTTCGCGGCCGCCGCACGCAAGCTCCACAAGGCCGACCCGGACGTCTTTCTCACGAACCTCGCGGCCAACCAGGTCGCCGCCTGGCACGGGCTGCTCTGGCAGGCGGGCGCCAAGCCCTATGTCACCTCGGGCAAGAGCGACATCACCATCAGCGTGGACGACTCCGTCTCGCAGAAGCTCGGCGCCTACTGGGGCGGGCTCGCGAAGGAGGGGGTCATCGGTGTCGAGCCTGACTTCACCGACTCCTGGTACGCCGCCCTCAACAAGGGCAAGTACGCCACCTGGATCACCGCCGCCTGGGGTCCGGTGTTCCTGTCCGGCTCCGCCAAGGCCACGGCCGGCAAGTGGCGGGCGGCCCCGCTGCCGCAGTGGGACGCCGCCAAGCCCAGCTCCGGCAACTGGGGCGGCTCCACCACCGCGGTGATCCGCTCCACCAAGAACCCCGTCGCCGCGGCGATGTTCGCGCAGTTTCTCAACAGCGACCCGGCCAGCGCGAAGATGTTCGCCACCGAGCAGTTCTTCTTCCCCGCCACCAAGGCCCTGCTCACGGACGCGTCGTTCACCGGGGACGCCCCCTCCTTCTACGGCGGACAGAAGGTCAACCAGGTCTTCGCCGACATCAGCTCCACGGTCAACTCCTCCTTCCAGTGGCCCCCGTTCCTCGACCAGGCGGCGACCGACTGGACCGAGACGGTCGGCAAGTCCCTCGCGGACCAGACCGACACCGTGCGGGCGCTGGGCAGTTGGCAGTCGCGGCTGACGACGTACGCCAAGAACCAGGGCTTCACCGTCAAGACGTCGTAACGCCCCACCGGGTCCCACGCCCGCGGCTCCATGCGCGCCGCACACGGTGCGGGACCCGTCATCCATCCCCACTGACCAGTCCTCGCCTTCAGAAAGGGCCGACGATGACTGCCACAACCACGGCCTCGCCCAAGGGCCGACGCCGAGACGGGCCGACACGGCGGGCGGCAGGGCCCCTGTTCATCGCACCGTTCATGGTGCTGTTCCTTCTGCTCTTCCTCCTCCCGCTCGGCTACGCCGCCTACCTCAGCCTCTTCCGGAGCCGCTTGATCGGCGGCACCGTCTTCGTCGGCCTCGACAACTACACGCAGGCCCTGGAAGACCCGCAACTCCTGCACGGCGTCGGCCGGGTGGCCCTGTTCTTCGTGATCCAGGTGCCGGTGATGCTGCTGCTCGCGCTGCTTTTCGCCCTCGCGCTCGACAGTGGTCTGCTGCGGCTCGGCCGCGTGATCCGGCTCGGCATCTTCGTGCCGTACGCCGTGCCGAGTGTGATCGCCGCGCTCATGTGGGGTTACCTGTACGGTCCGGACTTCGGTCCGTTCGCCCAACTGAGCCGGAAGATGCACCTGCCCGTCCCGGACTTCCTCAGCGACGGCTGGATGCTCGGCAGCCTGGCGAACATCGTGACCTGGGAGTTCGTCGGCTACAACATGATCATCCTGTACGCCGCCCTGCGTACGATCCCGAGCGAACTGTATGAGGCCGCCGCGATGGACGGCGCCGGCGCCTTCCGTATCGCCTGGTCCATCAAACTTCCCGCGCTCAGGCCCGCGCTGACCCTGACGCTGTTGTTCTCCGTGATCGGCAGCTTCCAGCTGTTCAACGAGCCCAACCTGCTGATGAAGGTGGCCCCGGACGTCATCAGCAGCTCCTACACCGCCAACCTGTACGCCTACTCCCTCGCGTTCACCGGCCAGCAGGTCAACTACGCGGCCACGGTGTCCTTCCTCCTCGGCCTGGTCATCGTGATCGTGTCCTACGGCTTCCTGCTCACCGCCAACCGCAGGAGGACCCCATGACGACCACGGTCACCCCGCGAGCCTCGGCGGCCGAGGCACCCGGCCGTACTCCTCGCTCGATCAGGCGCGTGCCCGGCAGGACCCGTTCCGCCCAGCGCCGCAGTACCCCGCTCACCATCGCCATGCTGGCGGTGCTCGCGTACTTCCTCCTGCCGTTGTTCTGGCTTCTCGTCGCCTCGACGAAGAGCACCCAGGACCTGTTCAACAGTTTCGGCCTGTGGTTCTCGCACAGCCCGCAGTTCCTGGCGAACATCAAGGCGACGTTCAGCCAGGACGACGGGGTGTTCGGGCGCTGGCTGCTCAACACGATCCTGTACGCGGGGGTGAGTGCGTTCGGCGCCGCTCTGCTCGCGGCCGCCGCGGGCTACGGCTTCGCCAAGTACCGCTTCCGCGGACACCGCGCCGGGTTCAACCTGGTCCTCGGCGCCATCATGATCCCGACCACCGCCCTGGCGATCCCCACCTATCTGCTCTTCGCCAAGGCCGGCCTGGTCAACACCCCGTGGGCGGTCGTCCTGCCCTCGCTCGTCAGCCCCTTCGGCCTCTACCTCATGCGCATCTACGCCGAGGACGCCGTCCCCGACAGCCTCATCGAGGCCGCCCGCATGGACGGGGCCGGGGAGGCCCGGATCTTCTTCACCATCGCGCTGCGGCTGCTGGCACCGGGTCTGGTGACCGTCGTGCTGTTCACGCTCGTCGCGACCTGGAACAACTACTTCCTGCCGCTGATCATGCTCAACGACCCGAAGCTGTACCCCATCACGGTCGGGCTGTCCACCTGGGCCGCCCAGGCACAGAACGGCGGGGCCGGCGCCAGCAGCGACATGCTGGCCCTGGTGGTGACCGGGTCGCTGGTCTCGATCGTCCCGCTCGTCCTGGCCTTCCTCATGCTCCAGCGGTACTGGCAGAGCGGCCTGGCCACCGGAAGCGTCAAGCAATAGCCCCCCTCACCCTCCCGGAGGTTCCATCATGGCGGTTCTGCCCGCCCGCGTCCTGTTCGGTGCTGCCTACTACCACGAGTACCAGCCCGTCCATGACCCCGAGTTCCGCCCGGCCGAGCGCCTCAAGACCGACCTCGACCTCATGACCGAGGCACGCTTCACTGTGATCCGGGTCGGCGAGTCGGTCTGGTCGACCTGGGAGCCGGAGAACGGCCGCTTCGACCTCGACTGGCTCGGGCCGGTCCTCGACGGCGCCCACGAGCGCGGCATCTCCGTCATCCTGGGCACCCCCACGTACGCCGTCCCGCCGTGGCTGGCCCGGCAGTACCCGGAGATCACCGGCGAGCGCAGGACGGGTGAACGGATCGGCTGGGGCGCCCGGCAGGAGGTGGACTTCACACACCCGGCGTTCCGGTTCCACGCCGAGCGGATCATCCGGAAGATCGTCGCCCGGTACGCGGATCACCCCGCGGTCATCGGTTTCCAGGTCGACAACGAACCGGGTCTGGAACTGTTCCACAATCGAGGCGTCTTCCAGCGGTTCGTGGACCATCTGCGGGCGAAGTACGGGGACGTCGAGACCCTGAACCGCGAGTGGGGGCTGGTGTACTGGTCGCACCGGCTGTCGACCTGGGCCGATCTGTGGACCCCGGACGGCAACGCGCAGCCCCAGTACGACGTCGCCTGGCGGGAGTTCCAGGCCCGTCAGGTCACCGAGTTCATCGGCTGGCAGGCGGACATCGTGCGTGAGTACGCCCGCCCCGAGCAGTTCGTCACCACCTGCATCTCCTACACCCGCCCTGCGGTCGAGGACGACGAACTCACCGACCGTCTCGACATCGCCACCGGGAATCCCTACTACACGATGCAGGACGGCCTGCTCCTGCCGGACCCCACCCCCGACGGCCACGAGCAGCAGTGGAAGACCACCGGCACCTGGGCCATGTACCAGACCGCCGACTGGATGTTCTCCTCCCGGCAGGCGCCGTTCCTGGTCACCGAGACCAACGCCGGCTCGATCGGGTTCCCCTGGGACAACCGGCCCGCCTACGACGGCCAGTGGCGCCAGGCGGCCTGGGCGCTGGTCGGGCGCGGGGCCCGCATGATCGAGTACTGGCACTGGCACACCCTGCACTTCGGCGCGGAGACCTACTGGGGCGGGATCCTCCCGCACACCGGCCGCCCCGGGCGCACCTACGCCGAACTCAGCCGTCTCGGCGCGGAGTTCGAGACCGCGGGAGTGCTGGTAGCCGGTCTCGAACCCGATGCCGACATCACGATGCTGTACTCGACGCCGAGCAAGTGGCTGATGCAGAAGTACCCGCCACTGGCCAAGCCCGACGGTGAACCCGACACCGCTGCATACCACCGCATCTTCGACCCCTTCTACCGGGGCGCCTTCGACGCCGGCCGCCAGGTGCGCATCGTCCACGAACGGCAGTTGCACGACCCGCGAGGGGAGCGCGAGGGGCTGACGCCCGAGGAAGCCGCCCGGCGTCACCCCGTGCTCGTCGTGCCGGCGTTCTACATCGCCGCCGACTCGACCCTCGACTGGCTCGCCGCCTATGCCCACGCAGGCGGCCATCTGGTCCTCGGCCCCCGCACCGGCTACGCCGACCACGAGGCTCGCGCCCGCACCGAACCGGTCCCCGGCCGGCTGACGGACGCGGCCGGAGTCTCGTACGACGAATTCAGCAACCTCGTCCAGGAGGTCCCCGTGCGGTCCCTGCCCGGTGGATATCTCGATCTCCCGGACGGCGCCACGGCGACCCTGTGGGCCGACGGGCTCATCCCGGCAGATGCGGAGGTGCTTGTCACCTACGACCACCCGCACTTCGGCCGCTGGCCCGCGGTCACCACCCGTCGCCACGGGGCGGGCCGGGTCACCCATGTCGGCACGGTCCCGGGCCGCGGCTTCGCCAGGGGACTCGCCCAGTGGCTGACGCCCGTCGCACGCAGTGGGTGGGAGGACCTGCCGCAGTCCGTCACGGCCACCACCGGCACGTCCGCGGACGGCCGCCGGGTCCATATGATCCACAACTGGAGCTGGGCGTCCGTCACGGTCACGCCCCCGGAGGAGCTGACCGACGTCCTCAGCGGTGATTCCGTCGCCGCCGGCGCGGCACTGGACCTGGGCGCCTGGGACGTCCGGGTGTTCACCACCGGCGGCAGCGCAACGGCCGCCATGGGCTGAGGTGCCCCGGCCGAGGGGCAGGCCCGGGCAGGCAGTCGGTCCACCGGGGCCTGGCGACGTCCTCACTCTCAGGTGGGCCCGACCACATCGTGGGGTGCAGATAAGGGCGCCTGACCGGTATATGGCCAGGTCAGGCGCCTAGTTCTGGGCCTGGAAGAAGCCCGGCTTCTCTCAGTCCGCGTCTCGACGTCGTGGTCAAGCCCCTCCAACTGCCGTCGGAGTTCGCGGCCCGCAGCCGCGGTCACGAACGACCAGGGAAACCCGCCCCTCGCGGCCTTCGGGGGGCGCGCAGTGGTCGGCTGGCTCCGCTCGTATCCCGCGGGTCGCCGAACGCTGGTGGCCCGACCTCTTCGCGAAGCGAGAGGGCGGTCGATGAAGGGCGACGGCAGCAGGTGGGAGTTCGAGACGCGTCGGGTGCACACGGGCGCCGTACCGGACCCCACCACCAGCGCACGCGCCGTGCCGGTCCACCAGACCTGAGATGGGAGATGGCCGGATTGGACGCCACCGGGCTGAAGACGGCCTACATCTGGGCCAGGGCGAGCGCGCGATCGTACTGCTGCGGGGGCCGGCCGTCTGCGGACCCACTGGAAGATCCGCAGACGGCGTCCACGAGGCACAATTCGCGCTCGCCCGCATGCACATCTGCCGGCCGCCCGCGAGCCGCTTTCTGCCAAAAGCTCTGATCTGATCTAAGTGGCGGTCCATAGAGGCTCTCGCGACCCTGCGCGATCCGCGCACGCCGGCTTTCCAGCGTGACGCAGCCCGGTCCGGGCTTCTATGCCGCGACGCGGCCTCCTCCTGTCGACGGCTTCATAGCCAACCGTTCAATTGCTTCATGGGGTTGTCTGTCCGCCGCTGCAGGCGGCGCCCGGCTCGGGAGTCTGTGCGCCCTGGACGTACTTGTTCAGGAACTGCTCGACCCGGGAGTCGGAGGCCTTTGAGACGCTGAGCTGGTGGCCCCAGGCGGAAAGCATGACAGGGCCGGACTGCGTCTTGTACGGGCTCATCAAGGTGTAAGAGGTCTGGGAGACCCTGTCGCTGAGGGTCTTGATGTCGGCTGCGCTGGCCTTGGCGTTGTACGTGACCCAGACCGCGCCGTGCTCCATCGAGTGCACGGCCTTGTCGCTGGCGACCGGCTGGGTGTAGACGGTGCCGTCGCAGTTCATCCACGTCTCGCTGTGGTCGCCGCCGACCGGCGGGTTGGTCGTGTCATCGGCGTTGCCGGTCACGTGCGAACGGCCGAGCTTCTTGGCGTCCGAGATCTCCTCGCCGCGGATCGGCTTTTTGGCCGCGGCGGCCTTTTGGTCCTCCTTCTCGTTGGCGCTGTTGACGGCGTACGTGCCCCAGCCGATCAGGCCGGCGGTGATGACCGAGCTGATCGTGATGATGAGGATGCGGTTGCGGCGATCCCGGGCCTTTTGGGCGCGGCGCATCTCCTCGATTTTGGCCTGGCGCGCGGTGGTGGCCTGCTTCTTACTGGTCTTGCTCATGATCGTGTCATCCTCGTCCCCGCCCTGTGTCGTCGGGCGGCGGTGGCTGCAGGGTGTGGATGCGCGGATGCCGGGCGCGTGAGCGCACGGCAGCGTGGCATCCGTCTAGGTCCGTTGCACCTGGAGGACGTGGAGATCGGGAGCGGGGTCGGTCGGCAGTGGTGGAGCGGCCCGGGAGGACGCGTCCGGCGGCCCTGGCAGGTCCGGCGGCCGGGGCAGGACGGCGGGCAGCGGCGGGATGGGCGCGGCGAGCACGGCTCGTTCGCCCTCGGCAGCCGGTTCGCAGCACACGTCCTGGGAAGGGCAGTCAGCCGGGTGTGTGACCGGGGCCATGTGGTGCCCGTCCGGGACATCCGCCGGGACCACGGGGGCGGACATGGCGGTCATGGAGGCGGTGGTCGGGTCGCCATGCCCGTGGGAGAAGTACCCGAGACTCATCACCATCACGGCGAGCACCAGCAGCAGAGCAGTGCGGAACGCCGCGGTATGCGTGGTCCACCGCGATCCGCGGACTGTGTGCTGGGTCCGGTTCTCCATCACAGTTGATTTTAGGCGGTTCCTGTGGCTCGCTCGGACGCTCAGTGGCCGTGGCCGTCCTCGTTCGCCGCTGACACCGAGGGTCCGGCGGGTGACGTTGTGGTGGTCGAGAGCCGTCAGGGTCTCGTGCAGGGTGGGGCCGGTCTCGTCGAGGGTGATGTCGAGTCAGGTGGCACGCTCTGGTTCCTGTGGGAGGAACTGGTCAAGAACTTCAAGGACTCACCCCGGGCGTCCCCATCCGGCTGGGGTGAGTCCTCACCCGCAGCCCCGGCCGCACCGGTCGGCACGGCTGGGCATCATCGTGGAGGTGACCGTCGCTGCTCCGCTGCTTCCCCTCCTGGTGGCGTGCGGGCCCTGACTCCTGCAGGACCCGCACCATCCCCAATCAATTGCGCTTTCGCGCGGACGGCACCTCATGCCGGGAGCCCAAGTCCTTCCTGAGAACGCCGGGGAGCCCAACGCTCGAACAGGGAAACCCGCTTCGAAGTGCCATGCAAAAGGTTACTACTAATTTCCTTAGCTGAAGGATGATCCTGTCCTGAACCGCAGGGCCGCCGCACGCGTCACCTCCGGGCCGAGATCGCGCAGAGCGGGGACGAGGGCGGCAAGGGTGAGCGGGCCGCCTACCCGGACAGTGGCGGCGAGAACGTACAGGAACATGCGGACGCTGCTCCAACTGGCGGCGAACACAGGAAGATTGTGCCGTGGTTGACAAGGCGGCCCGCACGCCGGACGGCTTTTGGCGTGCAGGTTCTCAGGCACCTTTGAGATCGCGGCGGGCGAACGCCGCCATTCCGGCAGCCGCCGCGACGAAGCCGAGGGCGATGAGGACGGCGACGCTGTCCCAGCGCACGTCGGCGGCCGGGGCGCGGGCGATGTGGTGCAGGACCGAGAGGTCGAGCAGCCAATTGCTCGCGTTGAGACCGGCGCCGACGATCTCGACCAGGAACGACCACGCCACGACGCCGTACGTCACGGCACCGGCGAAGCGAGGCGCCAGGCCGTGCGCCAGTGTCCCGACGCCGAGGACGAAGACGCCGACGGGAACGACGTTGACGCCGGCGGCCAGCAGGTCCGTGATGGTCACGGATGCGCCGGTGATCGTGGCGCCCAGCCAGGTGAACAGACCGGTGGCCACTCCGGCGCCGGCCAGCGCCGCGGCGGCCACCGTGAAACGGCCTGCCAGCCAGGGGATACGTGCCATGGGCCGCGCGAGCAGGTGATCGAGGTAGCCCTCCGCCTCCTCCTCGCGGGTGGCGGTCACGTGTCCCGCGGCGGCCAGGCCGACGAGGACCGCGACGATGAGGAAGAGCAGACCGAGGTAGGCGTCACCGCCGCCGGCCCCGGCGAGGCGCTGGATGACACCGCCGGAATCGCTGTCCGCCCAGATGTTGTCGATCGTCCTGGTGCTCATGCCGAGTACGAGCCCGCCGACCGCCAGGCCTCCGATCCAGCCGAGCGAGGTGCGCAGGCCGAGACGAAGGGCCAGGCCGAGCGGGCTGTTGAGGAGCCGGGTCCTGGCGACCGCCGTGTCGTGCGCGGGCAGCACACTCGCCCCCAGGTCGCGTCGGCCTGCCAGGGCGACCGTCAGCGCAGCCAGAGCTACGACAGAACCGACGATGGGTACCAGCACCAGCGGCCGGCTCGCGGTGAGCGGACGCAGTTCGTCGACCCATCCCAGAGGAGTGACCCAGTGCAGCCACCGCAACGACGTCCCGCTGTAGGCGAGCGAGCGCAGCAGATAGGCGATGCCGAACACGGTCGCCGCGACCGCCGCCGCCTGACGGCGGGTGGCGGCGAGCTGACTGCACAGTGCCCCGACGGCGAGGAACATCGCTGTCGCCGCCACGGTCGCGAGGGCCCCGAACATCCCGGCGCTCACGGAGAACGGCGGGTCGGCGGAGCGGCCGAAGACCACCAGGGCCGCCGCGGTCATCGCCCACAGCACCAGCAGACCGACGCCCAGGCCGGCCAGCATGCCGAGCGTCGTCCGCCGGCGCGTGGTCGGCCCGGCCAGCAGTAGCTCGACCCGCCCGGCGTCCTCCTCGCCGCGCAGGAGACGGGTACTGGCGAGGAGCCCCCACACCCCGCCCATGACGCCGAGCATGCCGGTCATGTGGTACGCGGTGTAGCCGGCCACGGTCCCGAGGTGGTGCGCCGGACCGAAAATGGCCTGCTGGCCGACGTCGGAGCCCATGGTCGCCACCAGCCGCGCCCGGTCAGCCGCGGTCGGGTACGTGTTGGCGAACTCGTTGATGAGCACCCAGACGACCAAGGCGAAGATCATTCCCCAGACCAGCGCCCCGCGGACCATCTGCCGGGCGGTACGCCCGACCGGCACCAGGCCCGGGAACCGCGTCACCGACATACGGCCGTGGACCGTCTCAACGGCTTCAGCGGCCACCGGAGGCCACCTCCTGCTTCGGCCGGGTCGGTTCGGCACCGTACCGGGCGAGGAACAGTTCCTCCAACGAGGGCTCCCGGCTGAGCAGTTGGGTCACACGTGCTGCCGTCAGCCGGTCCAGCAGCGGTTCGACCGAGCCTTGCACCCGCAGCCGCACCCGGTTGCCCTCGACCTCGATCTCGCTCACGCCGGGTACGTGGGACAGATCCGGCGGCGTCGAGGTGAAGGTCGCCTCGATCGCCAGCGCCGACAGGTGCCGCAACTCGGCGAGCGTTCCGATCTCCACCAGATGGCCGCCGCGCAGGATCGCGACCCGGTCGCACAGCGCCTCGACCTCGCTGAGGATGTGAGAGGACAGGAAGACGGTCTGCCCGGCCGCCTTCGCGTCCAGCACGCACCGGCGGAATTCCCGCTCCATCAGCGGATCCAGGCCACTGGTCGGCTCGTCCAGCAACAGCAGGTCCGCGCGGCTCATCAGCCCGGCGATCAGCCCGAGCTTCTGGCGGTTGCCCTTCGAGTAGCTGCGCACCTTCTTGGACGGGTCGAGCGCGAACCGCTCGATCAGCTCGTCCCGGTACGCGGTGTCGACCCGGCCCTGCACCCGGCCCAACAGGTGCAGTGTCTCCCCGCCGGTCAACGAGGGCCACAGGCTGGTCTCCCCGCCGACGTAGGCCAGCCGCCGGTGGGCCGCGGCCATGTCGTGCCGGACGTCCAGGCCGAAGACCGACGCGCTGCCCGAGGTCGGATGCAGCAGTCCCAGCAGCAGCCGGATCGTCGTCGTCTTCCCCGCTCCGTTCGGGCCGAGGTACCCGAGTACTTCGCCTGCCGCGACCTCAAGGTCGAGCGGGGCCAGGGCATCGACGTCTCCGAAGCGTTTGGAGAGTCCTTTTACCCGGATTGCCGTCTCCATCGCCCATCTCCTTTGTTCGCGTGACCTGTTGTCTCAGCGGGCCCCTGCCGTGTCGGCAGGATGGGTGGCGTGCGTCTGCGCGGTGTCCAGGGCGGTGGCGTCGGCGGCAGCGTCGATGAGGGCAGAGCCGTGATGAAGCCGACGCCCCACAGCCTCCAGAGCTCGACGGACACGTGGTCGGCGAGGAGAGGGGCGAGGGGCGCAGCACCGAGGTCCCCGGGAGCGCCGGATCGGGTTGCTACCTCCTGTCGGCGGTCCGGTCCGTCATGCGGTCGTGCTGCCTCGGCGGAACCGTGGTGGTGCTGTGGTGCTTCCCGATGCGCGGCCAGAAGGCGGGGGTATGGGCGGCGTACGCCTCCCAGTCGGCGCCGAAGTGTTCGGCGACCTCTCGCTCTTCGCTGCGGGCCAGCCGCGCGTACACGTACACCAGGATCGGGAACATGATCAGAGTGGGGATGGTGGGCCACTGCAGCAGGAACCCGATCATGATGAGCAGGAAGCCGTCGTACTGCGGGTGCCGCACGTGGGCATACAGGCCGGTGATGGCCAGCCGGTCGTACCGGGCGGCCTCGTGCAGCACCTTCCAGGCGGAGGCGATCAGCCAGAAGCCGGCGCCGAGGGCGACGTAACTGGCCAGGTGGAAGGGGCTCAGGTGCGGGTCACCGGTCCAACCCGTCAGGTCGTTCCACAGGTGGCCGCCGGCATGGGTGTCCTTCAGCAGCGGGAAGCGCGAGCCGAGCCAGCTGCCCAGCAGGTAGATCGTCAGCGGGGTGCCGTACATCTCGGTGAACAGCGCGATCAGGAAGGCGCTGTAGGCGCCCATCGCCCGCCAGTCCCGCTTGCTCTTCGGGTGGAAGAAGCTTACGGCGAAGGCGATGAACAAAAGGGTGTTGAGTACGACCAGTGGCCACAGGCCGTATCCGGCGTCGGCCATCATGTCCTCCTTGTGGTGCGTTCTTCGACAGCGAGGTTGTGCATTCTTGTGCGCGAAGCGGCCGCGTCGATCTGGCCGTGCAGCCGCAGGCCCGCGTCGGGCCGGCACTGACGGCGGGGCACGAACGGCTCTGCCTTCGCAGGGCTCGTGCAGCGGCGGAGGCGGCGTTGCTCCCGCTGTTTCCTAGGCAAGGCCATGGCCGTAAGGGTGTTGGTGACCCGTCTTGCGAAGGGGAACTCGGTCGTCGTCGGCAGACTGGTCGGTGTGGCAGTGCCCGCCATGCGTGCCCTCGCCATGCGTGCCCTCGCCGTGCATGCCGCGCATCATGAAGAACAGCATCAGCGGGCAGCCGGCCAGGAGCCCAAGCCCGATGACGGTGCTGATGGGTACGCCCAGAGCTACGGGCCCGACCACCAGGACGGCCGCAGCGAGGGCGTAGAGCGGTCGCTTGTCGTTCCTCATGACGTCACCTCGTCGGATACCCCTACCCGGTACGGGTGTTCCATCTCGAGCGTGATCCACTCGTCTATCGGCGGGCAGGGGCCAGGCGTGCCGTGCGGGAGGGCCGGTGTTCCCCGGTCGGCGGGGCCGGACGGCCCCTTTCTTGCGCGTCCTGGGCGCCTGGCTGGTCGGCACCGAAGAGCTCGTGGGCCGGATGCGGCGGCTCCTCTTTCCCCGTCGGTCGGTCGCCATTCGTATCCACGTCCCCGACCGCTGTTCGACGACCAGCGCGCCGTGGATCATGTTCATGCCGTAGCGAAGCCGAACGAGCCCACCTGCCCCGGCAGGAGCACGGACGGTGGTGCGCTCGAAGGCCGGTGGCCCCGAGCTGGTCGCCGGCTTCGGGTACACAACCTCCTGACTCCTGCCGGTCGAAGACCAGGACCGTACGTGCCTGGCGCGGGCCGAAGAAGAACCAGCCCAACTCGCCGATCAACGCTGCGGACAACAGGGCCACGGCCAGATCAGCCACACCCATGACGCACCCCTCCGAGCCGGGAAGTGATACGCACCCACCGCGGCCCCGGGTACCCCCACCACGTAGGGGTCACCTCTCCCGCCCACCGGCCGGCCCCTGCGTCCCGTCCACCGCTACGAAGGAGATTGGTAGTACCCCGCCATTACGGTGGGGTAGACGGAGTCCTTCCACCCTTCACTGAGAGAAGGGATCACCCATGATGCTCTGGTACAACGACCACGACATCAGCGGCTGGGGCTGGTTCGGTATGTCCCTCGGGATGGTTGTCTTCTGGGGGCTGATCATCACCGCCTTCGTGCTGCTTTACCGCGCCCTGACCCGGCCGCCCGAACACACCGGCGCCTCCACCCCGCCGTGTGCTCCCCCCGCGTCCGCCACCCCGGAGCAGTTGCTTGCCGAGCGGTTCGCCCGCGGCGAGATCGACGAGGAGGAGTATGAGCGCCGACTGGAGGTGCTGCGCACTGGCGGGCCCACCCTGACCAAGCAGTGACCAGAGCGCTGCCAGGGTCTGGAGCAGTTCGCTTCCGAGAGGAGAAACACCACGCCGGTGATCGCGCGCATCGGCGGGCGGCCGACGAGCGGGCACGCGCCCTGCTGCTGGACGCTCTCGGCGGCAAACTGCCCTCCGCTCCGAAAGCGGGAACGTTTGCGACCGGGACCGAGACCGGCACCAGCGAGATTCTGGGCGAGTTCCGGCCGGCCCGGGGCGTCTCCGGCAAAGGCGACGCCATCCTGCTCGGCCTGGCCGCAGCAGCCACGGCCGGCGGTCTGTGGCTGTCCCACCGGTGGCGACCCCCGCACACCATCCGAGAACTCGAGCACCGCGATGCGGGGGAGGAATCATGACCACCCGTCGGCACTCATCGGGACACGGCACCGCTCGGGCCACCTCCGCCGCGGGTGAGGCGTCCCCCCGGTCCGGCAGGTTCCGCCGCGCCGTCGACGCGGTCGACGAGCCGCCGAGCCCGGCGGACCGCAGTTCGCGCACCGAGTGAGCCCCCGGTCCCCGCTGCGCACGGCCCCGGCAGGCCCGAACCCGCACCCGGCGGAGCCGACGCATGACGGGGACCGCACAAGCGCGGGCGGCCTGCCGGACGGGGCCGAACGGCCTTCTTCGCCACGGTCATGGTCTTCTTGCTGACGTCGACGGTGCTGGTCACGGCGTCACTGATGGTGCAGGCCCTCTGCGTCGGAATCAGCGGGACGGTGTGAGCGGGAGGGTGTCCGTGTACCCGTTGAACGGACGGTCGACCCTCTTGACCGTCTGGGTGTCCAGCGCGACCGGGGCGGAACTCGTGCCCAGGGTCCCGCCCGCGTGCCAGGTGCCGGTGACGGTCACCCAGGTGTTGGCCGGCAGGACCGGAGCCTTGTAGATCCGTACCTGCACCGACTGGGCGTCCGCCGCACAGCAGTTGAGCATGAGCCGGGTCAGGTACCAGCTGCCGCCCTTCTTGTCGGGCGTGACGAAACCGGTCATCTGGATGGTGCGGCCCTTCACATCCTGCTTGCGGTCCTGTTGTACGCGGCTGGTGAAGTCACCGAGAGTCATCGGAACTGGCGAGACCGCTGGCAGCGGGTCGAAGTCTTCCTGCTTCACGACCGCCTTCGGAGCCTGACGTGAGGCGGTGAAGGCGCCCAGGGCGGGCGGGGTGTAGAAGAGCAGGCTCAGCGCGGGGAGGAAGAGCAGCCAGGCGACCTTGGGAATGGGGTGGCCGTGACTGTGACTGTGGCCCGCGCGGTCCGCATGTCGACGTCCACGGCCCGCCTTCCACTGCGTCCAGGCTTCTGCCACGCCGAGCACGAGCAGCAGCACCCCTGATGTGATCAGTAGCGGCAGCATCCTTGGTTTGACGTATCTGAGATAGAGGTCGGTGAAGAGCGAAACGTGCAGCAGGCCGAGGCCGCTGAGGACGAGCAGGGCCGCCTGCAGGGGGCGTTTCACAGCAGTATTCCTCCGATGAGCGCGCTGCACACAATCGCGGCGACCGTCGTGACGGTGGAGAAGCGGACCGCGAAGGCCCGGCCGAAAGTACCCGCCTGGAGGGCGATCAGCTTCAGGTCGACCATGGGCCCGACCACCATGAACGCCAGCCGCGCGACCGGCGAGAAGCCGGTGAGCGAGGCCGCGAGGAACGCGTCGGCCTCGGAACACACCGCGAGCAGGATGGCGAGCGCGGCCAGGAACAGTACCCCGAGCCAGGGTGAGCCGGAGAACATGTCGAGTACGGACCGCGGGACCGTGACATTGAAGGTGGCCGCCGCCATAGCGCCGAGGACCAGGAAGCCGCCCGCGTGCAGGAAGTCGTGCTGGAAGGCGTGGCGAAACTCCGTCCAGCGGCTGTGTCCGTGCTGGTGTCCTTCGTGGCGTACGGTGGGCCGCAACCACTCTTCCCGGCCCAGCCAGAGCCACAGCCAGCCCATCACGGCCGCGGTGGCGAGCGAGGCGAGCAGGCGGGCCAGCACCATGGCCGGACTGTTGGGGAAGGCGATGGCCGTGGTGGTCAGCACGACTGGGTTGATGGCGGGTGCCGAGAGCAGGAACGCGAAGGCGGCGGCCGGGGTGACTCCCCGGCCGATGAGGCTGTTCGCGACCGGTACGGAAGCGCACTCGCAGCCGGGCAGAACGACTCCGGCGATCCCGGCGGCCGGGACGGCGAGCGCGGGCCGCTTCGGCAGCATCCGCTGGAACACCCGCGCCGGCACGAACGCGTTGATCGCCCCGGACACAGCCGTACCGAGCAGCAGGAAGGGCGTCGCCTGCACCGTGATGGCGAGGCACACGGTCCGCCATGCCTGGAACGCCGGCGCGTCCCCCCACAGGCCCATGACGACGACTGCCGTACCGGGGAGGACGGCTGCTC
The DNA here is from genome assembly GCF_054729195.1 of Streptomyces sp. YIM S03343. Lineage (NCBI taxonomy): Bacteria > Bacillati > Actinomycetota > Actinomycetes > Kitasatosporales > Streptomycetaceae > Streptomyces > Streptomyces sp. YIM S03343. The sequence continues at coordinate 524,906 of NZ_JBPUKX010000001.1, read as the reverse complement.
CGAGCAGCAGCAAAGGCCAGTATCGGGGCCAGCCGCGTCCGGGGGCGGCGTCGGTGGCCGTGACGGCCGCTGTGGCCGCGTATGACCCCGCGGCCCGTTCGTGTGTCTTTTGCACGCCGACTCCGAATGTCCGATGGCCGAACAGAAGATAGCGGGCGTCGAGCCGGTTCTGCGAATCAGCTTAGGAGTTGTACGCGTCCGTCGACGTTCGACGGCGGAAGGACACTGAGCCGACCCGGTTGTCCGCGGTTCGCGGCGCGAGCGCCCTCTTCTCCTCGATGCAGCCGTGGCACCAGATCAGCAGCGCGGCCGCCCAGATGACGGCGAAGGAGTACGACGACGTAGCCGACGAGAGAACAATCAGACGGACAGCGGCCGCTGGCCGGCGGAGACCAGCTTGCGAGTCGCGTTGTCGACGACGGCGATGTGGTCGACGTCGAAGACGTGCCGCATGCCGGGGACGTACGTGGTGCCGCCGAGGCCGGCACCGAGGCGCCCTGGCTGCCCCTCTCGACGAAGTGCTACGTACCGGCTGTGCGCCCGAGCCGACAGCGTCCCGCACGCCCGACATGCGGCCCCTTCCACGGCCGTCCGGTCCCGCACTCCCGCACCACCAACTCGCCCTCGGAAACAACATTTTCGATCACGACACCCCGACCTGGTGGACCCACAGGTCCTGGAGGAGCGCTTCAGCAACGGCCGTTCATGATCGCGGATTTGTGACCCTCCGTGGCCTGGCGCTGAGGGCCGCACATGCGGTCAGACCGAGGGGCCGCATGGCGCGTCCATTCCGCCACCGTCCTGTGGCCCGCGGAGTCGCGCCCAGGGGCCTGTCGGCCCCGCGGACGGTACAGCAAGCCCCTACGCGGTAGGGGTATCCCGGGCCAGGATTGAATGTGCACTCTTGTGCAGGCGTGCACGCGGAGTGGCAGAGAGGAGGCGTACGGAGATGGCCACAGCCCTCGGGCGTGTTTCGCCGGTGGTCCAATCGCCCGGCTACCACGACCAGAAGGCCGATCATCTGTCCCGGCTGCGCAAGATCGAGGGCCAGGTGCGCGGTGTGACGCGGATGGTCGACGAAGAGCGGCACTGCATCGATGTCGTCACCCAGATAAGTGCCGTCACCCGTGCACTCCAGGAGGTCGCCCTGGGTCTGCTCGACGAGCACGCAAAGCACTGCGTCCTGGACGCGGCCCGCTCCGACCCGGCCGAGGCTGAGACGAAGCTGGGCGAACTCGCCCTCGCCATGCGCCGGTTGACACGCATGTGATCGAGTACAACTGAGCTGGCCTCGATGCGATGCGGTAACTGCGGTGCTCCTGCGCGGGTCTCGCTGACGTGTTCGGGGCAGGTCTTGATTCGGCAGGGAGGGTTGCGGGGACCGTTGCCGCTTGCGCAGATGGCGCGGATGCCGTCGGCGAGCGGCTCACGGGTGTGGATCTCCAGCCGGACGCACGGCTGCTGCGGATCGGCGTTCATCGGCCCGCCCGGTGGAGCAGCGCGGTGTCGGGCCGCCAGCCCAGCTCGGGCGCGATCAGGTGCCGTAGGTCGTGACGACGTTGCCGCTGAGCAGGTTCAGGCCGTGCTCGGCGGCCCACCGGACCGAGCGCAGACTGCTACCGCCGTACCAGATGCGGTCCACCAGGCCGGGGTTGTGCGGTTGCAGCCGCGGCCGCCGGGTGTTGCCCGGCGACTGGATCACCGCGTCCGGGCCGCCGAGGTAGTCGCCGCGCAGGCTGTCGATGACGCGGACGATCCTGCCGTAGGACAGGTCGAAGCTGCGCCAGTCCCCGTCGTACACCAGGTCGCCGAGGAGTTCGGCATGCGGCATGCCGGTGCTGAAGCCGGCCTGGAGCCGGCCGCGGGACAGCACGTCGGCCAGCGCCAGGTCCTTGGCGAGCCGGAACGGGCTCTCGTACCCGATCGGGATGACTGCGGTCCCCAGCTCGACCCGTTCGGTGCGCTGGCCGGCCGCTGCGAGGAAGACCGCGGCCGAGCCGACACCGTGCTCGAGATGACGTTGCCGGATCCAGGCGCCGTCGAAGCCCAGCCGTTCGCCGTACTCGAACAGCTGCAGCGTCTCCTCCAGGCCGGTGTACGGGTCGTCGTCGGCGAAGTTGCCCGGCGTGAGAAAGGCCAGCGAGCTGATTGCAGGGATGCTCATGCGGTGTTCGTCCCTCTTGGTCGGGGTCCTCTCGGTGGCGCCGGGTACTCAGGAGCCGCCTCGCTCGCGGGGGATCTTCTCCCCGGCCTCGATCGCCACGGGCAGCCGGTTCTCGGCCGGCGGCAGCGGGCAGGTGGCCAGGTCGGTGTAGGCGCACGGCAGGTTCGTCGCCCGGTTGAAGTCCAGGACGACCGTGCCGTCGGCTGCGGGCGGGCCGAGAGCGAGGGCCCGGTTGGCCCCGTAGGTGGTGACCCCTGAGGTCGCGTCGGTGAACAGCACCAGCAGACTGCCCTGGCTGTGTCCGGGGAACGCGGTCAACGCCAGAGGCCGTCCGTCCAGCTCGAACTCCACCCGGCCCGGCGCGTCGTACACGTGCTCCAGGCCCTCGACCGCCGCGCCCACGGTCGTCGGTCGTGGCTCGTCGAATGCCGTGTAGCGGCCGGTCACCGCCCAGCGGGGATGCGGGGCGTAGGCGGGAGTGCCGGTGAAGGCGGTGCGCAGCGGGGTGTCCGGGTGCCGGGGACGGACGATGTCGTGTCCGCCGCGCTTGGCCACCTCGATCACGGCGTCGCCCCAGACCGCGTCGACTTTGCCGCGCTCCGGGAGCACCCCGAAGCGGTGCTCGCCACGGACGGGGGTTCCGTCCACGACCAGTTCCTCATCCTCGTCGAGGACCACGACGACCCCGTCGGCGCCGGTCGACCAGGCACCCGGAGCGTCCGGGAAGCGCTGTGGCTCGTCACCGAGCCAGTGCAGGCCGGTGACGGCGAGGAACCCGTGCGGGTCGGCGAGTCGTGCCTCCTGCCGGGTGTGCCATTCCTCCCAGTCGCGGGTGAACGCGGACAGGTCTGCCATGGTGCCCTGAACGGTCATGCGTGCTCCTTCGCTTCCAGCGGTTCGTATGCGGCCGTGGAGTGACGGCCGCCGGGGATCGCCGCGAGCAGTTCACGGGTGTACTCGTGGCGGGGGCGGGTGAAGAGCTCGTCGGTGGTACCCGTCTCGACGATGCGGCCGGCCCGCATGACGGCGACCTCGTGCGCGATCTGGCGTACGACGGCGAGGTCGTGCCAGATGAACAGGTACGCCACCTCGGTGTCGGCCAGCAGGTCGAGGACCTGGGCCTGGACGGAGACATCGAGCGCGGACACCGGCTCGTCGCAGACCACCAGGTCGGGGAAGAGCGCCAGGGCGCGGGCGATCGCGACGCGCTGCCGCTGGCCGCCGGACAGTTCCGCCGGGCGGCGCTCCAGCGTCGACGTGATGCGGTTGGTGGCCAGCACGGTCGTGGCGATCGCCAGGCCGGGCAATGCGGCGAGCCATCAGGCGTTGCCCAGGTAGTTGCGGCCGTCGGAGATCAACGTGCCCCATTCCGGCGCGGGGGGTGGCGCCCCGTAGCCGAGGAAACTCAGTGACGACACGGCCAGGACGGAGGTGCCGAAGTCGAGGGTGGCCAGGACGATCACCGGGCCGGCCGCGTTGGGCAGTACGTGCCGGCCGAGGACCGAGTACCAGTGGGCCCTGCACGAGCGGGACGCCTCGACGAACACCGCCTGTCGCACCCGCAGCACCTCCGCGCGCGTCACCCGGGCGAAGGCTGCGACGCCAGCGGCCCCGACCGCGACGGCGACCTTCACTGTTCCGTAGCCCAGCGCCGTGACCAGCGCCAGGGACGGAACAGCGCCGGGATCGACAGCAGTACGTCGACGAAGCGCATCAGCACGTCGTCCACCCAACGGCCGACGAAACCGTCGGCCAGGCCGAGCAGACCGCCGACCACGAAGGCGACCGCCACTGCGATGAGCGTGGCCTTCAACGACAGCTGCGCACCGTGCACCACCCGGGAGAACAGGTCGCGTCCCAGCTCGTCGGTACCGAACCCGCACCGTGAGCGGATCGACCACCGTGGTGCTCTCCACACCGCTGAGATACCCCTGAGCCAGCGTCCCCAGGGCGCCGAGCCTCGGCACCGCGTCGAAGTTGTCCTTGACCGCCTGCGCGGTCAGCGGCGTCCCGTCGCTGAAGGTGACACCGGATCTTAGGTGGAAGGTGAAGGTCGTCGTGTCCGTGCTGATGTCCCAGCTCTTCGCCAGCCACGGCACGATCTTGCCGGTCTTGGGGTCCTGGTCGGTCAGGGAGTCGACCACCTGGCGCAGCGAGTAGACGGTGTCGTTGCTGGCGACCTGCTGCGGATCCACGCAGCCGGCGTTGGAACCCACCGCGAAGGTCAGCGTGCCGCCGGACCTGGCCTGGCTGCTGCCACTGCCGGACGAGCATGCGGTCAGCAGCATACTGGTTGTCAGGAGTGCGGTCAGGGCCGCCCATCGGGCAGGGCGGGAATCCGGATGCGATATCACGGAATGAGTTCTCCTACTCGAACGCCGTCATTGCACTTGCCGCGAGGACAATGGAGATGCGTGGATGGCGTTGCTCCCGAGGAAGAGCGACACGGCTAAAGCGGAGTAAGGGGAAAAGATCAGGAGTTTGCGCGGGCGTCAAAACCAGCGGTGTACGTCCTCGGACGGCCGACGGGACGAAGTCAGTCCTGACACAGGCAGCTGGTGGTGCGCTGCAGGTCGATGTGGCGTCGGCGGGAGAATCGGGAGAGAACCGCCGCAGCGATGGAGGGACTTGAGATGCTGCTGTGCCGCACGCTCATTCCTCCATGTTCCAGGCCCCTGCCGCAGGGCCACGCGCTTGCCGGGTCGGCGACCCGGCCGGGCTTTCACCTGGAGCACCCCACCGCGTCGGAGGGTTGCCGGTCAGCAAGCCAGGGCTTGATGCTGACACTCAATGCCAGTTGAAACTTTACCGATCGCCGCCGTAGCTCGTCAATGTCGAGAGGTGAGTCGGAAAACTCACGGCGGCGCGTCGAGTGTGGCGGATCGAGGCTCCGATGTAGATCCAGGTGCTGGGGAATGTCCTGATGATCCACCGCGCCGCGGCTGTTTCGGAGTCACGAGAACGCTGTCCGTTCGTTCAGCGGCTGACGAGCAGGCCCCGGCTGCGCAGTACCCACCGTCCAGCGGGCTGAAGATCAGCAGGTCGATGGCGATACCGACGAGCAGGATCAAGAAGATGGCCAGGAACACCTGCGGCATGCTCGAGTTGTTCCGCCCGTTCTCCAGCAACTGGCCGAGTCCGACGCCCAGATCGGGCGAGGACGCGATGATCTCGGCGGCCATGAGCGAGCGCCACGAGAACGCCCAGCCCTGCTTCAGCCCTGCCAGATATCCGGGCAGCGCCCCCGGCATCACGATGTGCCAGGCCCCGCGCAGCCCGGTCGCGCCCAGCGTCCGTCCGGCGCGCAGGAACAGCGGCGGGATCTGGTCGACGCCCGCGACGAGGCCGTTGGCGATGGACGGGACCGCACCGAGCAGGATCACGGCGTACATCATTGAGTCGTTCAGGCCCAGCCAGATCACGGCGGGCGGCACCCAGGCCACCGACGGCAGCGACTGCAGACCGGACAGGACCGGGCCGATGGCCGCTCGCACGAACCTCACCCGGGCGACCAGCAGGCCCAGCGGCGTCCCGATGACGAGCGCCAGCAGGAAGCCGAGCAGACCGCGCGAGACGCTCGTCCAGATGTAGCCGACCAGCGTGCCCTGCAGCCAGGCGTCACGTAGCTCGCCCCACACGTCGGACGGCGAGGGCAGCTTGTAGTCGGGAGCGACCTTTGCCCACACCAGCAACTGCCAGACCACCAGCACCAGTACGACGGCGGTGACGGGCGGCAGCACCTTGCGTATCAGCGTCTCGCGCAGCGGTGTACGACCGGCCTGCACCGAGTCCAGCGCGTCGAGCCCGGCCTCCAGACCCGTCAGATCGTGCGGATCCCGGGGCTCCCCGGCTCCGGGAGAGCCGTCCTTCTCGATGTCGGCACCGGTGTCAGTGCTGGCCATGGCGGCGGATCTCCCCACGCAGTTCTTCGGTGATCTCGACGGACAGCTCGGCGACCGCGCTGTCCTCGATGCGGCGCGGCTGCGGAATGCCGACCGTCCACTCCCGGGCGATGCGCCCCGGCCGCGAGGAAAGCAGCACTACGCGCTCTGCCAGCCGCACGGCTTCCCGCACGTTGTGCGTCACGAACAGCACCGACAGACCTGTTTCGCGCCAGATGCGGGTCAGCTCGTCGTGCAGTACGTCACGGGTGATCGCGTCAAGGGCGGCGAACGGCTCGTCCATCAGCAGCAGTCGGCTGTCCTGGGCCAGCGCACGGGCCAGCGCGACGCGCTGTCGCATACCTCCGGACAGTTCGTGCACCCGCTTGCGGTAAGCGCCGTGCAGCCGTACGAGGTCCAGCAGCCGTTCCGCCTCCTGCCGGCGCTCCGGCTTGGCGACCCCGCGCAGCTTCAGCGCGAGTTCTATGTTCTTGCCCGCGGTCAGCCACGGGAACAGCGCGTGTTCCTGGAACATCAGGGCGGGCCGGCCGTCCGTGCTGATGGAGCCGGCGGACGGCCGGTCCAGTCCCGCGACCAGGTTGAGCAGAGTGGACTTGCCGCAGCCGGAGGCCCCCAGGAGGGTGACGAACTCGCCCGGTGCGACATCGAGCGTGATGTCGTCCAGGACGAGCTGCTGTCCACCGGGCGTGCCCGGGGCGGGGAAGGACTTCGAGACGTGCTCGATACGGGCGGCGTGCGTCACCGACGTGGCGTCCTCGGCAGCCTTGGCAATCGTGGTGGCCATGGTCGTCACCTCCTGGGTACTCATCGGGTCCGGTCGGCGTTACTGGGCGCCGAGACCGGCGTCGCTGACCTCGGACTTGCCCTCGGCCTTGAGGACCTTGTTGAGCAGGGTGAGGTCGTAGATGCCCTTCAGATCGGGCTTGTCCAGCAGGCCGGCCTTCACCGCGTGCTCCGCCTCGGTGTCGAGGGTCGCGGCCAGCGGGTCGTCGAGGAGGGTGATGGACTTCCAGGCCGGGTCGATGACGGCGGCGGGCAGCGCCTTGCCCGACAGCTTCTCCAGTGCCGCGTTGGCGGCCGCCTTCGCCTTGTCCGGGTTGGCGTTGATCCACGCGTTGGTCTTCACGGAGCCGCGCAGCACGGCCTCGACGACGTCGGGGTGCTCCTTGAGGAACTTCTGCGACACGATGATGTTCGTGATCACGAACTTCTTGTCGGGCCACAGCGACGACTCGTCCAGCAGCGCCTTGCCGCCCTCGGCGACGAGCTTGGACGCGGTCGGCTCCGGTACCCAGGCGCCGTCGACGGAGCCGGACTTGTAGGCGTCCGGGGTGATCTTGTTGTCGGTGCGGACCACCGACACGTCGCCCTTGCCGCTCTCGGCGTCGACCTTCCAGCCCTGGTCGGCGATCCAGTTGAGGAACGCGACGTCCTGGGTGTTGCCGAGCTGGGGGGTGGCGATCTTCTTGCCCTTGACGTCCGCCAGGGACTTGATCTTCTTCGGGTTGACGACCAGCTTCACGCCGCCGGAGGCGGAACCGCCGATGATGCGCAGATTCTTGCCGTTCGACTTGGTGTAGCCGTTGATGGCAGGGGAGGGGCCGATCCAGCCGATGTCGATGGATCCGGCGTTCAGCGCCTCGATCTCGGAGGGGCCGGCGTTGAAGGTGGACGCCTTGATCTCGGTTCCGCCGAGTTCCTTCTGGAACAGGCCCTCCTGGACGCCCACCAGGGCCGTGGCGTGCGTGAGGTTGGGGAAATAGCCGATCTTCACCTCGTCGGTGGAGAGCTTCTTGGCACCCGCCGCGACCGCGGTCTGCTTGCCGTCGTCGGTGGACTTGGAACCGTAGCCACAGGCGGTCAGAAGGACGGGGATCGTGGCCATGACGGCGATGGTGCGCAGGGTGGTGAGCGGTCTCGCGGCAGACACGGAGGTGTCCTTTCAGGAACGGGTGATCAGGGCGGTACGAAAATGTGAGGCGAAAGCCTGTCGGACGCACCGACACCCCACTACCCCGCCCGTCGGCGGCACGCATGCCGGCGGGTGCTGAGAAGTGGGACGTGGGGGACGCGGTCGGCCGAGGGCGACCGATCCGTCGGCGAGGCGGAGCGGCGGGGAAACAGCGCTGGTTGGGAGAGAGTCAGGCTCTGTGGCGTCGGAGGGGCCGACAGATGGCACTGGAGGTACGACCGAGGTCGATGTGGTGACGCGAGGTCAGAAGGGGCAGCATGCGGCCCGTGTGGTCGAGCGTTCTCATGGCCACCCTCGCATATCCCTAGTTTTCCCACCTGGCTGATAGGGATCGTGGCAGAACGGCGCGCCCATCCCAAGGGGTCTTTCGTATGATGGACATAGCAATCTCACTTTATGAGATCGACTGTGAGTGGCCCAGTGTGTCAGGGGTTTACCAGGCGTCCGGAACGTTGGTCAACACGGGTAAATGGGTGGGCAGTTGGGCCGATGAGTAGTTGGCGAGCGACTCACCTTCAAGGATCTCGCGCACGTTGGACGGCAGCGCGATTCACAGGGAGAAGTCGCGACTGGGCGGGGTCGGCGAGGACAGCTCCGGGAGGCGAATCCCGCGCTCCGAGACCAGCGGTCCGTCCGCGGTGCGGATGACGTCGGCGATGCTGACGGACTCGGCGGGCAGCGTCCCCTGCGGCTTGCCGACCGTCATGGTCAGGCCGCGGTGGGGCGTCTGGTGGAGGTGTCGTCGCTTTGATGACGTGGCTGACGGTGCCGTCGACACGGCGGGGAGGATGCCGGCCGACCATGTCTGCCTGGGCGCCGGCCCATGCTCGCATGGCGGATGTCCCTCACGCCGAGCGGCTGTGAGACACCGAGCCCAGTTCATTGCGGAGCATCCGCGCCTTGTCGCAGATCCGGCGCTCCGGGGACTCTCGGTCAGACAGGCAGGACGAACGGAGGGTGCGCGCCGTTGAGGAAGTAGTCCCCGACGTCGCGGAGTCGGTGGGCGACGGGCTCGTACAGGGTGTGGGTCCGCGCATTGCGCCAGAAGCGGTCGAAGCCCAGCCGCGAGGATACGGAGGGGGCGCCGATGATGTCGAGGGCGCGGGTGGTGGATTCCTGCGCGGCCCTGGAGGCGGCGGCTTCGGCCATGGCCACGAGGACCGAGATGTCCGCGTACTCGTCGTAGGTGAGGTCTTCGCCCCGTGCCAGCCCCCTGTGCACGGCTTCCAGTGCTTGATCGGTGAGTGCGGAGGCGGAGCGGGTGAGGACGGTGAGTTCTCCGTAGGCGGTCAGCACCTGCGGGTCCCGGGGACAGTCGGCCGACCGGACGGGATGCCAGGGGGAGTGGCTCGCCCTGCTGTACTCACGGGCCTCGGCGAGTACTCCCTCGGCCATGCCGAGAAGGAGTTGGACGGAGAGGAGACGTCCGACCGGCGATGTGAGAGCAGCCAGGGGCGACAGGACGTCCTCGTCCGCAGACAGGGAGCCGAGTACGTCGTGGGCGGCGACCGGTACGGCGTCGAACTCTACGCTGCCGCCGCCCGCGAGCCGCTGGCCGAAGGTGTCGACGTCGCTGTCGATCCGCACGCCGTGATGAGCGGGATCGACGACGACGGCGAGTGGTTCGCCGGTGTCGGCCCGCTCGGCCCGCACGGCGAGGCGGTCGGCGACCAGGATCCCGGTGGCGTAGCTGTGCCGACCGTCGAGCACATAGCCACCGGCTTTCCTGGCCAGTCTCAGAGGCAGTTCCCGTTGGGCGAAACCGCCACCCCAGCACCACAGCTCCGCCGCGGACTGCCGCTCGACCTGCGCGGCGAGGCCGGGCTTGGTGAAGAACCGGGTGCTCCATGACAGGAAGTAGTGACAGCCAAGCAACTGACCGATCGCGCCGTCGGCGGCGGCGATCTCCCGGACGACGGCGTACGCCGTCGTCCAGTCCGCGTCGCCGCCCCCGAGCCCGGCCGGTATGAGGAGCGTCAGCAGTCCCGACTCACGCAGCCGGGACACCTCGTCGAACGGGGCCTTGCCTGCCTGCTCCCTGGCCGCCGCGTCCGTGGCCAGGTCGTCCGCCGTCTCCCGGGCCACACGCAGCCAGTACGCACTTCCGGGCCCGGTCCGGTCGGATTCCGGGGCGGGATCGGGCGGCGCGGTGGCAATGCCCATGGCGGTGGTCTCCTCAAGGTCGGCGGCAAGGCGCGGTGCCGGAGCTCTCTTGCTGGCCGGGCACGTACTTGTAGCCCACGCGCCGTACGGTGACAATCCGGTGCCGGTGAGTCTTGCCCAGCTTGCGGCGCAGCCGCGCGATGTGGACATCCACGGTGCGCCCGTCGCCGATGTGGTCGTAGCCCCAGATGCCGGCGATCAGCTGTTCTCGCGAGTGCACTTGATGGGGTTGGAGAACGAGATGGGCCAGGAGCCCGAACTCCAGGTAGGTGAGGTCGAGTTCGCGTCCGTCCAGTTCCGCGACATGGCGTGCGGGGTCGATGCGGATGACCCCGTCTGCCGTCTGTTGCGTGGGAGGCGAGTCCGTGTAGGCGACCGGTCGGATCTCCGGCCGTGTCACATCCTCGGCGAACAGTTCGGCGGGGTCGGTGCCCTCGGGGACGAGCACGAGGTAACCGACGAGGGGCGTGGAACCGTGCTCCTCGGAGCCGTTCTGCGCGGTGCCGTCCACGAGGCGGAGATGGCGCATGTCGGGGAGCGGTGAATCCGATGGAGTGGCCTGGGCCGGAAGTGCGCTGGTCATAGCGGTCGTCCTTCAGAGGTGTGTGGGCCACCAGGCGCAGTGGAAGGGGGCTCGCCTGATCGCCTGGGGTGAGAAGGAAGGAGCGGAGTGGCGCGCGCGACGTGTGAGCCGCATGCCCTACGCGCGGCAGCAGGCGGCGCTGACGACGTGACCAAAGTCGACATGCCGACGACGAACGAGTCGTTGCTGCATATGGAACATGTACGTCATCCTGCGCGGCCGCTGGGCGAGCCGTCAATGCTTCCCTAGTAAATCGATAGGAAAGATAGGGAAATTCCGCTGGGGTGGGCTCACCGGTCGCCGTCGACCGCCGGGCGGGCGTCGGGTGTGGTCCGTCGTGTCCAGCCGGACACGAAGCGAGGCCGGACGGCCGTCGAGTCTTTGCCGGGGGCGTGCGGCAGCGCGCGGGCGGAGCCACGCGCTCAGTGGCGCTCGACGTGGAACTGTCCCGCGCTGAGAAGGCGGCTCTCTTCCGGGTGGCGGCCCGGAGAAGGTGCCCGCTTGGATGAACGGCCACCGGCTGATCTTCGAAGTGTCGAAGCCTGAAGAGAGATCAGCACGATGACCGCACCTGACGGTCTGGCCCTGCGCGCTGACGGAAGACAACCTCGCCGACGCGAGTCCCGATGCGCTGCGCGCGATGGTCAAGACGCTCGCCGCGTCCCTCGACGCGGCCGGTGCGGCTGCCGCGTGCAGCGGAGCCGGTCCGGGCTCGACCGCGTGTATCCAACGCATGCATGTGTCAACCACGCGCAGGAACTGCTCAACGCCTGTCCACCAGCCGGGCCGTGGTTGACGAGCGGCACGATGTACTGCTCAATTAATCGTATGAATGCCGAGCGGCGCCTGGTCACCCGTGACCACATCGACTTCGGTCGGGTGTGGTCCGCCGCGTGTTGCGCCTGATGCGGCAACGCGCCCTCTGGTCGGCCCTTCCCTCCCTCGGTGACCCCGTTGGGGGCTGAGTTGCTCCCTTCGCGGCACCTTCGTATGCATGCGCTGAACACACGCTGAATCCGCGTACGGACGGTCGTGCGAGACCTGACATGCGCTGCCGCCGCCCCACCTTCGTCCGAGGCCATGCCCCGGCGTCATCACACCTGCTCACCACCTTGCTCTCTGCCTCTTGAAGTGCCGTCACACCCGGCCGCATCCGTGGACTGTTCCGCCGTGCCCGCATGCCGACCATGGCGCGGCCGCCTCCGAGGACTTGAGGAAAGGTCATCTCCCATGCCAGTAGCCGTCGCAGGGATACGGGGCCGCAGTATTGCCGTGGTACGCGGCCCCGCACCGCGATCTCACACCAACCTCACGCTCCCGAAGGGTCCGCCATGGCCACCGTCCTGTCCGTCTCCGGAAGTCCCTCCGCCACCTCTCGCACCGCCCGCCTGCTCCGCCACCTGGACCTGCGGCTCACGGCCCAGGGACACGAGGTGATCCCCCTGGACGTCCGCACCATCCCCGCCGATGCCCTGCTCGGCGCCGACTTCAGGCACCCGGCGATCGTCGAGGCGACCGAGTTGTTCGACCGCGCCGACGGGGTCGTCATAGGCACGCCCGTCTACAAGGCCGCCTACTCCGGGCTGCTGAAGTCCTTGCTGGACCTGCTGCCCCAGTACGCCCTGTCCGGCAAGACGGTCCTGCCGCTGGCGACCGGCGGGACCACGGCGCACGTCCTGGCGATCGACTACGCCCTGCGCCCGGTGCTCAGTTCCATGGGCGCCGCGCACATCGTCCAGGGCTGGTTCACGCTCGACAAGGACATCGCGGTGGGCGACGACGGCGCCCTGACCGTCGCCCAGGGCGCGGCCGAGGCCCTCGCTCAGGTCGTCGACCAGTTCTCCGACGCCCTCGGCAGTTGTACGGCCCTCCTGGCGGCCGCCAGGCGAGCGGCTTGACCGTCACGGCCGACGGCGAATGAGTGACCGACGACCACAAGGGAAAGGGCGTAAGCCTCCGTGAGCCTCACCTTCCACTGGTTCCTGCCCACCAACGGCGACAGCCGTCATGTCGTCGGCGGCGGCCATGGCACCGCGGTCACCGCCGCCGGCGGTGACCGGCCGCCGAGCATCGGCTACCTCACCCAGATCGCCCGCGCCGCCGAGGACCTCGGCTTCACCGGCGCGCTGACTCCCACCGGAGCCTGGTGCGAGGACGCCTGGCTGACCACCGCCATGGTCAGCCAGCACACCGAGCGACTGAAGTTCCTGGTCGCCTTCAGGCCCGGCTTCGTCTCGCCCACGCTCGCCGCGCAGATGTCGTCCACGTTCCAGCGGCAGACCGGCGGCCGACTGCTGCTCAACGTGGTCACGGGCGGGGAGAGCCAAGAGCAGCGCGCCTACGGGGACTTCCTCGACAAGGACGCCCGCTACGCCCGCACGGACGAGTTCCTGCAGGTCGTCCGCGTGCTGTGGGACGGTGGGACCGTGGATCTGGCGGGCGAACACCTCCGGATCGAGGACGCGCGGCTCGCCCGGGTGCCCGACCCGCTGCCGGAGATCTACTTCGCCGGCTCCTCGCCCGCCGCGGGCGAGGTGGCCGCCCGCCACGCGGACGTCTATCTCACCTGGGGCGAGCCGCCCGCGGCCGTCGCCGAGAAGATCGCCTGGATCCGGACCCTGGCGGAGAAGGAGGGGCGGAGCATCCGCTTCGGAATCCGCCTCCACGTCATCACACGCGACACCTCCGAGCAGGCGTGGGCCGAGGCACAGCGACTCCTCGACGGCTTCGACCCCGAGACCGTCGCCGCCGTACAGGCCGGTCTTGCTCGCAGCGAGTCCGAGGGGCAGAAGCGGATGCTCGCCCTGCACGGCGGCGGCCGCGACGACCTTGAGATCTACCCCAACCTGTGGGCCGGCATCGGTCTGGTGCGCGGCGGGGCCGGTACGGCACTGGTCGGCAGCCATACCGAGGTGGCCGAACGGATCGCCGAGTACCACCGGCTCGGCATCGACGAGTTCGTGCTCTCCGGATACCCGCACTTGGAGGAGGCGTACTGGTTCGGCGAGAACGTCCTGCCGCGCTTCGCCGCTCAGGGACTGTGGACCCGCGCCACTCGCGCGGACACACACGCCCGGCCTGCCGCCCGGAGCACAACTCCAGACAGGCCCTGAGGACATCGCCCTACGACGGTTCGCTGCAGAAATGGTCCTCCCGGGATCCGTCCCGACCGCTCGCGACGGGAACCTGAGCCCTGGGGCTCACGCCGCGTCTGACACCGCGTCCGCCCTGCCCCGGAAGGCGGGGTGGGCGCCGAGACGGCGTACGTAGTCCCGGAGCCGGGGGTGCGAGCTGAGGGTGCCGACCGGGCCGAGATGGACGAGCGCCACCCACAGGTCCACGTCCGCGGCCGTCAGATCCTCGCCCAGCACATAGGGCTGCCTGGCGAGTCGACGCTCCAACAGGTCCAGTGCCGCCGATCGCCTTGAGGCCTCGGCGGCCGGGGTGACGTCCAGCTCCAGCAGGTCACGGAGGGCGTCGATGTCCGCGGCGAGGGCCGACGGGCGCAGCGCGGAGGGGCAGGCCCCGTCGTGGCCGGACAGCAGGCCCGCAAGGTCGCGGAGGATGTCGGGGGTGTGGTTGCTGACGATGCGTCCGCTCCACCGGTCGCACAGCGCGGGTGCTGTCAGTGGTCCGTCGTAGTGATGGACCGTGGCCTCGTACGCACGGCGCAGTGCGGTGAAGGCGTCGGGCGTCTCGGCGGGGTGTGCCAGGAATGTGGTGGTGACCGAGTCCGTCAGGCCGAGCAGGTCGAGGGTGATTGAGATGCACAGCGAGTGCGGACAACTCGCCGACAGAAACAGCTCATAGCGGTGCGGTGCCGGGTAGAAGCCGCCGGCCGGACCGACGCCGATACGGCTGTGGAAGCGGTGGGGGAAGGCGGACGGTACGGCCGCTCCGGGGCGATGACCCGCAGCGAACGAACTCTGGTTACAGCCACTGGAGTTGTCCGTGCTGGAACTGCGTGAAGCTGTCTGGGGCATGACTCTCCCTTGGGGAACGAGGAAGCCACCGCCGCCTTGTGGGCACCAGCGGCCGAATGCCGGGCGACTGCGCTTGTCGCACCGGTCCGGATCGAACGGACCGGTGGCGGGTCAGTAAGCGCTGGAGACACGCAACAGATCGATGTGCAGGCGCCTCGTCAAGCCGTTCCAGGGCATTCCCACCGGTCCCACCTCCGGGGCTCGCGAGACGCGAGACCACGCTTGCCCCGCCGCGCCGGCGGGACCCGGTCGTCACCCGGGGCACCCCGTCGCGGTGGAAGGGTTGCCTGTCAGCGGGCCGGGGCCGATGACCACATGAGCGGGGTGAACCCGCGCCGTGGGCGCTGACAATCGTGACCGTCCACGTCAGTTTCGGCGCGCTCCGCGACGACGTCAAGAACGCCGAGTATGCGGTCTCACCTGGTGGTCACTCGCATTGACATTCCTTTCGGGACATGCCTAACTTGCGGCGCAGACCGAGATGCCCCAGGGCCGGAGAAGTGATGGTGACAGCGATGTACGCAGCTGACGGGACGGCCGCATGGCGCCGCCTCGGCCGCGTCCTGCTGTGCGCGGACCGCTCCGTCGACCTGCTGCGCGTCAACAGCGCGCTGTGTACGGCCGCTTGTCGCGCCCTCTGCCAAGGCTGACGGCTTTCTGAGTCTCTGACGACCACCGCTGTCGCGGTGTGCCCTCTCCCCGCCCGGCCCCCGTTCCGCGTGCACCCGTGCGTCGCCTCGTGCCGAGCCGCTCCCGCTCGGCGCGGTACTGCCGCATTCCGCGGTCCGGGGTCACCGAATCTGCTGGAGCCCACCATGAGTGAATCTCCGGGCATCGCTGTGTCCTCCGGATCAGCACCGCCCGCCGAGGCGATCCCCCGCCCCGACACCCCCGCCGAGCCGAAGCCCTCTGCGGCGCAGCGGGTCTTTCCGCTCCGGCGTCCCGGCCGCTGGATCATCACAGCCGTCGTGCTCGTGCTGGTCGCCCAGATCACCCACGGGCTGGTGACCAACCCGTTCTACCAGTGGGACCGCTTCCGCTACTGGTTCCTGCGCCCCACCATCCTCGACGGGCTCGTCATCACCCTCGAAGTGACCGCCTTCAGCGCGGTGTTGGGGCTGTTCGGCGGCATCCTGCTCGCGCTCGGGCGACTCTCCGGGAATCCGGTGCTGCGGGCCGTGACCTGGGTCTACACCTGGCTGTTCCGGTCCGTGCCGCTGATCGTCCTGCTGATCTTCCTCTACAACTTCAGTGCCCTGTACAAGACGGTGAGCCTCGGAGTGCCTTTCGGGCCCGCCTTCTTCACCTTCGACGAGTCGAAACTCGCCACCGACATGGCGGTCGCCGTCGTCGGCCTCAGCCTGAACGAGGCGGCGTACGCGTCCGAAGTGGTCCGCGGCGGCATCCTCTCCGTCGACCAGGGCCAGCACGAGGCCGCCGCGGCCCTAGGTCTGCCCAAGGCCTACCAGTTCACCCGGATCGTCTTCCCGCAGGCCCTCAGGTCCATCACCCCGAACTACGTCAACCAGCTGATCGGCCTGATCAAGGGCACATCGCTGGTGTTCTACGTGTCGCTGCTCGACCTGTTCGGCTCGGTGCAGACGATGGGCAGCACCTACCCCGGCGACATCGTGCCGCTGCTGCTGGTCGCCACCGTCTGGTACCTGATCCTCACCAGTGCCGTGTCCGTCGTCCAGTTCTACGTCGAGCGGTACTTCGCCCGGGGCGCCACCCGCACCCTGCCGCCGACCCCGTTGCAGAAACTCCGCGCCGGCCTCAGGGAGTTGCGGGAGCGGGCGCGCAGGGAGGCCGCCGTATGAGCACCGAGACCGCCGAGATCCTGACGACGGCGGCGCCCGCCGCCGTCGAGGTGCACGACGTGCACAAGTGGTACGGCGCCCACCGGGTTCTGGACGGCGTCGACCTGACCGTACGGCCCGGCGAGGTCACCGTCATCCTCGGCCCGTCCGGTTCCGGCAAGTCCACGCTGCTGCGGGTCATCAACCACCTGGAGAAGCCAGAGGTCGGCTACGTCAGCGTCAACGGCGAGCTGATCGGCGTGAAGCGCCAGGGCGACCGAAGGGAGACAGGGGTCCCCCCGGCCGAAGGCCGGGGGAGGCTGAAGGAGCTGAGCGAGCGTGCGATCCTGGCGCAGCGCAGCCGTATCGGCTTCGTCTTCCAGAACTTCAACCTCTTCCCGCATCTCACCGTGCTAGCCAACGTGGCCGCCGCCCCGGTCGCGACCGGGAAGCTCACCAAGCCCGAGGCTCAGGAACTGGCCCGGGAACTACTCGGCCGGGTGGGCCTGGCCGACAAGACCGGTGCATATCCACGGCAGTTGTCCGGCGGCCAGCAGCAGCGGGTGGCCATCGCGCGGGCCCTGGCCCTGCGGCCCGGCGTGATCCTCTTCGACGAACCCACCTCCGCCCTCGACCCCGAGCTCGTGGGCGAAGTCCTCGCTGTCATCAAGGACTTGGCGACGAGCGGCACGACCCTCGTCATCGTCACCCACGAGATCGGCTTCGCCCGAGAGGTCGCCGACCGGGTCGTGTTCATCGACGGCGGCCGGATCGTCGAGCAGGGCCCGCCGTCCGAAGTCCTCGACCACCCGAAACACGAACGGACCAGGGACTTCCTCAGCAAAGTCCTCTGACCGCCGCCTGCCCCACCTCATTGCTCACCGCTCACCATCAAGGACAGCCATGCGCACCCTCAGCTTTCGCAGCCGACTCCTCCGCGGTCTGACCGCAGGCACAGCCATCGCCACGCTCGCCGCCGGACTCGCCGCCTGCGGGGGCAGCAGTGACGCCGCCACCACGACCGACGCAGCCGGCACGGTCACCGTGGGAGAGCGGTCCAACGGGGCCGCCGAGCAGACCGCGCTCAAGGTGGCCGAGGTGAAGTCGATCAGCGCCGAACTGCCCGCGTCGGTCAGCAGGAGCGGCAAGCTGGAGATAGGCGTCGGCGCCCTTCCCGACGGATTCCCGCCGCTGGCGTACGTCGGCTCGGACCAGAAGACCCTCACCGGCGCCGAACCCGACTTCGGCCGCCTGGTCGCCGCCGTCCTCGGCCTCAAGCCCGAACTGCAGAACTCCACTTGGGAGAACATGTTCGTCGGTATCGACAGCGGCAAGGTCGACGTGGCCTTCTCCAACATCACCGACACCGAGGAGCGCAAGAAGAAGTACGACTTCGCCTCCTACCGCAAGGACAACGTCGGCTTCGAGGTGCTCAAGAAGAGCACCTGGAACTTCGACGGCAACTACGAGAACCTCGCAGGGAAGACCGTCGCCGTCGACAACGGCACCAACCAGGAGAAGATCCTCCTGGAGTGGCAGACCAAGCTGAAGAAGGAGGGCAAGACCCTCACCGTCAAGAACTACGCCAGCAAGAACGCCGTCAACCTGGCGCTGACCGGCGGCAAGATCGACGCCTACTTCGCCGCCAACCCGGGCGTCGCCTACCACATCACGCAGACCGCCAAGTCGCCCAACCCGACCCGCAGCGCGGGCACGTTCTCCGGGGCCGGCGCCACGCTCCAGGGCCTGATCGCGGCGACCACCAAGAAGGACAGCGGGCTCGCCAAGCCCATCGCCGACGCGATCAACTACCTGATCAAGAACGGTCAGTACACCAAGTGGCTCGCCGCCTACAACCTCTCCAACGAGGCCGTCGCCACCTCCGAGGTCAACCCGGCCGGCCTACCGCTCGACAACTCCTGACCGCCGTCCGCCCACCGGACTCCGCCGTGACGCGGCGGAGTCCCGGCCGCGCCCCGCAGCGTTCCAGACAGGGGAGACTCCGCACCGCCATGTCCACCAGCGTCCACCACGTCCCGTCCCCGAGCCCGACGGAACCGCACATCCTGGACAACGCCGCCTGGGCCGCGCTGACCGGCCCGCACGCCCACCTCGCCGAGCGCGTCGGCCGGGCTGCCCGCTACCCCACGGACGTCTCCCCGTTCACCGCCCTGGAAGACCCCGCCGATCCCCGAGCCTGGGACGACCTGGCCGCACTGGTCGGACCCGGCACCGTCACCCCGGTCACCGCGGTCCAGACCGTGCCCGGCGGCTGGGAGACCGAGGACAGCGTTGAGGGCGTCCAGATGCTCGACACCGCGCTGTACGCCGAACCCGCACCCGAAGCGGTACGGCTCGGGCCCGCCGACGTACCCGAGATACTCGACCTGATCGCCCTCACCCAGCCGGGCCCCTTCCTGCCCCGTACCGTCGAACTCGGCACCTACCTAGGCATCCGGGATCGCGGACGCCTGGTCGCCCTGGCCGGCGAACGACTCCGCCCGCCTGGCTGGACCGAGATCAGCGCCGTCTGCACCCACCCGGAGCACCGCGGCCGGGGCCTGGCCACCCGGCTGGTCCGCGCGGTCGCGGCGGGGATCAGGGAACGCGGCGAGACCCCTTTCCTCCACGCCGCAGCGAGCAACACCCACGCGATCCGGCTCTACGAGTCCATCGGGTTCACCCTGCGCCGCCGTACGCGGTTCGCGCTCGTCCGCACGCCGGACGGACAGCCGGAAAGCCAAGGCCGGGACGAACAAGAAGCCGGACAGCCGGAAGAAAAGGCATAGCCGTGCTGTTGTGCTCGCTGAAGAGTGAGCGGCGCCCCTTCAGGGGTCCGCGAGCGTGAGGCCGACAAGACCCCGGGGTCGCCGGGCCGGAAGGGCGGAGGTGAGGCACATGCGTCCCGTGTCCCGTCACCCCGCCGTGAAACCCGCCCCGCCCCGCCGCCTGCATCTGTATTCCCGGCCGCACATCGACCTGCTGCGCGTGGCCGGCGCGCTCTGTTGCTCCTGACCCGTTGTCCGTTGTCCTCGCAGCCGCACCCTTCGTACGGGGCCGGCTCCCTCGTACGGCTGATCAGGAAGGCACGCCTCCCTTGTCCTCGTCACCCTCCCCTCTGCACCTCGCCGTCGCCCTCGACGGCGCCGGCTGGCACCCGGCCGCCTGGCGCGAGCCCGTCGCCCGGCCCCGCGAACTGCTCACCGCCGCCTACTGGACCGACCTCGTCACCGAGGCCGAGCGCGGTCTGCTCGACTTCGTGACCATCGAGGACGCCCTCGGCCTTCAGTCCTCGTCCTTCACCGAACCCGACGGCCGCACCGACCAGGTCCGCGGCCGCCTGGACGCCGTCCTCATCGCCGCGCGGGTCGCCCCGCTGACCCACCACATAGGGGTGGTGCCGACGGTGGTCGCCACCCATACGGAGCCGTTCCACATCTCCAAGGCGATCGCCACCCTCGACTATGTGAGCACCGGCCGCGCGGGGCTGCGCGTACAGATCACGGCACGCCAGAACGAGGCCGCGCACTTCGGGCGTCGTACGTTCCCGCATTTCCGCATAGAGGACTACGACACGCCTGCTGTGCAGGAAGTGGTGGCCGACGCCTTCGACGAGGCCGCCGACCACGTCGAGGTCGTGCGCCGGCTCTGGGACAGCTGGGAGGACGACGCGGAGATCCGGGATGTCGCCACCGGCCGCTTCATCGACCGGGACAAGCTGCACTACATCGACTTCGAGGGCCGCTTCTTCAGCGTCAAGGGCCCCTCCATCACGCCCCGCCCGCCCCAGGGCCAGCCGATCGTCAGCGCTCTGGCCCACGCGACCATCCCCTACCGGCTGGTGGCCCGGGCCGCCGACATCGGCTACGTCACCCCGCACGACACCGGCCAGGCCCGCGCCATCGTCGAGGAGATCCGCACCGAGCAGACAGCGGCCGGCCGCTCCGACGAGACCCTGCACATCTTCGGCGACCTGGTGGTCTTCCTCGACGACGATCCCGCCGAGGCCGCGGCCCGCCAGCAGCGCCTGGACGCCATCGCAGGACACCCGTACACCAGCGACGCCCGGATCTTCACCGGCACCCCCGCCCGACTCGCCGATCTGCTGCAGGAACTGCAGTCATCGGGGCTGTCCGGCTTCCGGCTGCGGCCCGCCGTCACCGGTCACGACCTCCCGGCGATCACACAGGGCCTGGTCCCCGAGCTCCAACGCCGGGATGTCTTCCGCCGCGTCTACGAGGCCGACACCCTGCGCGGGCTGCTCGGGCTGTCCCGCCCCGCCAACCGCTACGCCGCTGCCGCGCACGCCTGAGCCGGAGGGATCTACGACATGAGTAAGCCGCTGAAGCAGATCCACCTGGCCGCCCACTTCCCCGGCGTCAACAACACCACGGTGTGGAGCGCCCCCGAGGCCGGCAGCCACATCGAGTTCAGCTCCTTCGCGCACTTCGCGCGGACCGCCGAGCGCGCCAAGTTCGACTTCCTGTTCCTCGCGGAGGGGCTGCGGCTGCGCGAACAGGGCGGGAAAATATACGACTTGGATGTCGTCGGCCGACCCGACACCTTCACGATCCTCGCCGCGCTCGCCGCCGTCACCGAGCACCTCGGGCTGACCGGCACCATCAACTCCACCTTCAACGAGCCCTACGAGGTGGCCCGCCAGTTCGCCAGCCTCGACCATCTCTCCGCCGGACGGGCCGCCTGGAACGTCGTCACCTCCTGGGATGCCTTCACCGGCGAGAACTTCCGTCGCGGAGGCTTCCTGCCGCAGGAGGAGCGCTACTCCCGGGCCAAGGAGTTCCTGGCCACCGCGAACGAACTGTTCGACTCCTGGCACGGTGACGAGATTGTCGCCGACCAGGCCACCGGCGTCTTCCTGCGCCCCGCGAAGGCTGGGGCCTTCGTGCACCAGGGGCAACACTTCGACATCCACGGCCAGTTCAATGTCCCCCGCTCGCCGCAGGGCCGCCCGGTGATCTTCCAGGCGGGCGACTCCGACGAGGGCCGCGAGTTTGCCGCCTCCAGTGCCGACGCCATCTTCAGCCGGTACAGCGCTCTGGATGGCGGCCGGGCCTTCTACACCGACGTCAAGTCTCGCCTTGCCAAGTACGGCCGCCGCCACGACCAGCTGCTGATCCTCCCGGCCGCGACCTTCGTGCTCGGCGACACCGACACCGAGGCCGAGGAACTGGCCAAGGGGGTGCGCCGCCGGCAGGTCAGCGGCGCCACTGCCATCAAGCACCTCGAGTTCGTGTGGAACCGGGACCTGTCGTCGTACGACCCGGACGGGCCGCTGCCCGACATCGACCCGGACGTCAGCGAGAACCACATCTCCAAGGGTCGCGCACAGGTGCGCATGTACCGCGACCCGCTGGCCACGGCCCGCGAGTGGCGCGAGCTGGCCGCCGCCAACGAGTGGTCGATCCGCGACCTGGTCATAGAGACCGGCAACCGCCAGGCCTTCATCGGCTCACCAGCCACCGTGGCGAAGACCATCAACGACTTTGTCCAGGCCGATGCCGCCGACGGCTTCATCCTCGTCCCGCACATCACTCCGGGCGGTCTCGACGCCTTCGCCGACAAGGTCGTCCCGCTCCTCCAGGAACAGGGCGTCTTCCGTACCGAGTACGAGGGCCCGACCCTGCGCGACCACCTCGGCCTCGCCCACCCGGCCGAGGTGCGCGACGAGCGGGCGGCGTCATGAAGTTCCTCGCCATCACGCTGATCGTGCACGCCCCGCACCCGGTGCCGGGCGTACGAAAGCCCACCCAGGACCGCTTCCGCGAGGTGCTCGACAAGGCACCGCCGTTTTCATGGGGCCCGGTCCTCGCGGAGCCTGTGCCCGCGTCCGTGCCCGCCGACCACTGAGGAGCCCTCCCTACATGTCCGACATCCCCCTCGGCGTCCTGGACCTGATCCCGATCTCGTCCGGTTCCACCGCCACCGAGGCGCTGCGCAACTCCATCGACTTGGCCCGGCAGGCCGAGAGCTTCGGTTACACCCGTTACTGGTTCGCCGAACACCACCTCAATCCGGGCGTGGCCGGAACCTCGCCCGCGGTCGTCCTCGCTCTGACCGCTTCCGCGACCTCTGCCATCCGGCTCGGGTCCGGTGCCGTACAACTGGGCCACCGCACGGCCCTGTCCACGGTCGAGGAGTTCGGTCTGATCGACGCACTGCACCCCGGGCGCCTCGACTTGGGGCTCGGCCGTTCCGGCGGACGCCCGCCCGGTGGGCCCGCCACCCCGCTGCCGACCGCGACTGAGGTGGTCGACGGTCGCGCCCCCAACGGCCTGCGCATCCCGCCCCGGTTCTCGTTCGAGTACCTGCTCGGCTCACCGCGCGTCGCCCTCCAGCGCAAGTTGCTCCTCCTGCCGAACGCAGAGTCGCAGGACTACGGCGAGCAGATCGACGACATCCTGGCGTTGCTGGCGGGCACGTACCGCTCCCCCGATGGTGTCGAGGCCCACGTCGTGCCGGGAGAGGGCGCCGGCATCGAGATCTGGATCCTGGGCAGCAGCGGCGGCGAGAGCGCCCAGGTCGCGGGCCGCAACGGTCTGCGGTTCGCGGCGAACTACCACGTCAGCCCGGCCACGGTGCTGGAGGCGGCGGAGGGTTACCGCGCAGCGTTCCAGCCTTCCGACGTCCTGGACAAGCCCTACGTCAGCGTCTCCGTGGACGTCGTGGTCGCCGAGGACGACGAGACCGCCCGCGAACTCGCCACGGGCTACGGCCTCTGGGTCCGCAGCATCCGTACCGCCGAGGGCGCGATCCAGTTCCCCACTCCCGACGAGGCGCGCGCCCACGCATGGTCCGACGCGGACCGGGCGCTGGTCCAGGACCGCCTCGACACCCAGTTCGTCGGCTCCCCGGGGCGCGTCGCCGACCAACTGGCCCAGCTCCAGGAGGCCACCGGCGCCGACGAGCTGCTGATCACCACCATCACGCACGGCCACGCGGACCGGGTGCGTTCCTACGAGTTGCTGGCCGAGGAGTGGCGCAAGAGGTGAGGCGCGAGAGGTGAGGCGCGAGACGCTCGGCGCCAGGACTGACGGGTGATCAGCGGGTGGCGGCGCGAGAGAGCGGGGTTGCGACAGGTTCGAGGCCGACGCAGCGGCGCGGCAGGTCGGCCGCCTCCCTCTGGACGTTCCCGGCGGGGCCGGTCCTGCTGCCGAAGCGTGTCGTCACGGCTGTCGGTTGTGCACGGTGCCAGGCCGGCGCGCGGCTGGGTCAGGCGGTCGATGTCGGCGTCGAGGACCGTGAGTCCGCGGTCGACCACCCCGGAGCCGGGGACATCGGAGTCGGGCTGCCCGCACTGCCGTTGCGGGTTCTCGACCAGCAATCGGGCTCCTGACGCGAACGCTCCATCGACACCCTCCGCCCCGCGTGCCTGCATCCCGCGCCAGTGGCTCGCCGAGGGGCCAGGGCCGACGGGGGCGCCCGCCGCCGGCTGCTGCGAGACGAACGGTGAGCCGCTTCCGTACGACCACGGGTATCCGGTGCGAGTGCCTGTGCCCTTCTGGGTGGGGATCGCGTCGGTCAAGTGGGTCGGCGACATCGAGGTGTCCGCGCAGCCGCTCAACTTGCCCTGGAATACCACCTTCTACCGGCTCTTCGGTCCCTCCCATCCGGAGGGCGGCAGTGCGCCGCTCACCCGGCAGGCCACGAAGAGCGCCATCGAGCTGGCAAGCGGTGCCACGTTCACGGCGGGCGGAGGCACGTGCTGCACGGACGGTCGTGGTCGGACGCGGGCGCCGTCGCCACCGACGGCGGGGCGAACTGGCGGCCTGCCCGCCTGCACGACCGGCCGCGTGCCGGTACCTGGACCCGCTGGTCCCTCGGCTGGTGGCCCGACGCACCTGGCGACACCCATCTGATGGCCCGCGCCACGGACACGTCATGCCGTGTCCAGCCGTACGGTATGCCGTACTCAGCCGGACATCGCCGTGCCCAGCACACAGGGCTACCTGTTCGACGCGGTGGTGCGGCATCCGGTGAGCGTGGTGTGACGGACAGCCGTCTCGATCGGACCTCGACGGCCGTCGCTAATGGATGAGTTCGCGAACGAGCGCGGCGACCTGCTCCACTTCGATCAGGAAGCCGTCGTGACCGTACGGGGATTCGATCACTCGGAGGTGATCCGCTGTGCGGATCCCGGTGGCCAGTTCCGCCTGCTGAGTGAGGGGATACAGGCGATCCGAGCTCACTCCGGCGACCAGCGTCCTGGCGGTCACGCGGTGCAGGGCGGTGCGCGTACCGCCGCGACCGCGGCCGATGTCGTGCGTGTTCATGGCGTCTGCCAGCACGACATAACTGCCCGCGTCGAAGCGGCGTACCAGCTTGGCGGCGTGGTGGTCGAGATAGGACTCGACCTGGTACCGGCCGCCGTTCCGGGGGTCCTCCGTGCCCTGGGGCGTGCGACCGAATCGGACCTGCAGCTCCGGCTCGCTGCGGTAGGTGACGTGGGCGATGCGGCGGGCCAGGCCGAGTCCCGCGTGCGGACCGCGGCCTGTGTCGTGGTAGTCGCCGCCCCGCCAGTGCGGGTCGCTGCGGATGGCATGGAGCTGGACGTTCGCCCAGGCGATCTGCTCGGCGCTTGCCGCCGCCGTGGTGGCGAGCAGGAGGAGTGCGTTCGTGCGCTCCGGATACGACACGGCCCACTCCACGGCGCGCATGCCGCCCATGGAGCCGCCGATCACCAGGGCCCAGCGGTCGATGCCGAGTGCGTCGGCCAGGCAGGCTTCCGCGGTGACCTGGTCGCGCTGTGTCAGAGAGGGGAAGGTTCCGCCCCAGTGTCGTCCGTCGGGACGCGTCGAGGACGGTCCGGTACTGCCCTGGCAGCCGCCCAGGACGTTGGGAGCGACGACGAACCAGCGGTCGGTGTCCAGTGCCAGACCGGTCCCGATGAGCCCGTCCCACCAGCCGGGGGAAGGGTGACCGGGTTCGGCCGGTCCGGCGACATGGCTGTCGCCGGTGAGCGCGTGGAGTACGAGTACGGCGTTGGAGCGGTCCGGTGCCAGGCGCCCCCAGGTTTCGAATGCGAGCCGCAGACCGGGCAGTTCACCTCCGGCCTCCAACGGCAGCTGTTTCTCCCGCTCGTGCCATTGGCGGCGCCCTGGCGGGTCCCCCTCCCGCCAGGCCCCGGAGGCCGGCGGGAGGGGGACCACGGAGGTCGCCAGTGCGGTGTTCAGGACGCGCCCTTCGCCGCGCGGAAGCCTGCCTCAAGGTCCGCCTTGAGATCGGCCAGGTTCTCGATGCCGACCGACAGGCGAACCAGACCGGGCGAGGTGCCGGTCGCCGCCAACTGCGCGTCGTCCAGCTGGCTGTGGGTGGTGGACGCCGGATGGATGATGAGACTGCGCACGTCGCCGATGTTGGCGAGATGGCTGAACAGCTCGACGGCATCGACGAACCGCTTGCCCGCCTCGACCCCGTCCCGCAGTTCGAAGGCCAGGACCGCGCCGGCGCCGCGGGGCAGATAGCGCCGCCCTGCCTCGTACCACCGGTTGGACTCCAGGCCCGGGTAATGGACGGCGGCGACCTCGTCGCGCTGTTCCAGCCATTCGGCCAGAGCCTGGGCGTTGGCGGAGTGCCGTTCGAGGCGCAGGCTGAGCGTCTCCACGCCTTGCAGCAGCAGGAAGGCCGAGTGCGGGGAGAGGGCGGGGCCGACGTCGCGGAGCAGTTGCACGCGCAGTTTGACGGCGAAGGCACCCGGGCCGAGCGCGGGCCAGTACTGCAGGCCGTGATAGCTGGGGTCCGGTTCGCTGAAGTCGGGGAAGCGGTCGGCGTGCGCGCCGAAGTCGAAGGTGCCGCCGTCGACGACGACGCCGGCGATGGTGGTGCCGTGGCCGCCGAGGAACTTGGTCGCGGAGTGGACGACGATGTCGGCGCCGTGCTCGATGGGCCGCAGCAGATACGGGGTCGGCACGGTGTTGTCCACGATCAGCGGGACGCCCGCACCATGGGCTGCGTCGGCCACTGCCCGTACGTCGAGCACATTGCCGCGCGGATTGCCGAGCGTTTCAGCGAACAGGGCCTTGGTGTTCGGCCGGATCGCCGCTCGCCAGGCTTCGAGGTCGTCCGGGTCGTCGACGAAGGACACCTCGATGCCGAACTTGGGCAGGGTGTGGCGGAAGAGGTTGTACGTGCCGCCGTACAGGGACGTGCTGGAGACGATGTGGTCGCCGGCGCTCGCCAGAGTCAGGATGGCGAGGGTCTCCGCGGCCTGCCCGGAGGCCAGGGCCACGGCGGCGACGCCGCCTTCGAGTGCGGCGATCCGCTGCTCGAAGACGTCCTGGGTCGGGTTGTGGATACGGGTGTAGATGTTGCCCGGCTCGGCGAGCGAGAACAGGTCGGCGGCGTGCTGGGTGTCGCGGAAGACGAACGAGGTGGTCTGGTAGATCGGCACCGCCCGGGCCCCGGTCGTCGGGTCCGGCGCGGTACCGGCGTGGATCTGCTTGGTCTCGAACGACCAGGCCGAGGTGTCGGGGCCGGCTTGTTCGTCCTCGGGGGTGTGGCCGGCGGTGACGGAGTCGATCGGCTGGCTCATGGTTTTCCTTTGCGCGGGGCGTACAGGGTGCGTGAAGAGAACGCGGGGCCGCTGTCCGGACCGGAAACGAGCAGGGCGGAGGACAGCGCGGCGCGGTGGTGAAGAGGGGGAATCAGCTCCGGAGCGAGGCGTCAGCTCACGGTGGAACAACACGTGGTGGTGACACGCACGTAGTCAACGTGGCGGCGGGTCACAAGCACGGTCATGGGGCCAGATAACCACAGATGGTGGCGGGGCACCAGCACGACCGCCGTCAGCCCGGTCCCGTCTCACCTGTCGGGACGCCCAGTGGATGCACCTGTGGGCGTGTGCTTTGATGCGGCCATGGAGACCACTGGCCAGGCACACACGGTGCTGCTCGGCCCCTTCTGGGTGAGCCGCCGCGCCGACCAGTTCGACCAGATCTGTCGCTGACCGCCGTGTAACGGCCCCGATCTCGTCCCTCCCTTCCCGACCCGTTCTCGGCGCACCTTTCTGCTCGGTCGCCAATCGGCCGTTCCCGCACGGCTGTTGCCACACGCGCCGCCGCGTACGGGTCCGCTGCCGCCGCGAAGGAATCCCATGGCACAGCCCATCGTCCTCCCCGTCATCGACATCTCCCGCTTCCGGGATCCCGGCACCGACCGCGACGCCTACCTGGCCGAACTCCGCGCCGCCGCCCACGATGTGGGGTTCCTCTACGTCACCGGACATGGCGTTCCCGCGTCCGTACGGGCCGAGGCGCTGGACACGGTCCGCACCTTCTTCGCTCTGCCGGAAGAGCTCCGGCTGGAGTTGGAGAACCTCAACTCGCCCCAGTTCCATGGATATACGCGCACCGGAACCGAGTACACGGCCAGCAGCGCCGACTGGCGCGAGCAGATCGACATCGGCCCGGAGCGCCCGGCCCTGGACGTCGGACCGGGCGATCCTGATTACCTCCGGCTCGTCAGAACGAACCAATGGCCCTCCGCGCTACCGGAGTTGCGCGACACCGTGCTGCGCTGGCAGGCGGAGGCGCTGCGAGTGAGCTGGGAGGTGCTGCGGGCACTGGCGGCCGCGCTCGGACAGGACGAGAGCTACTTCGATCAGTGGTTCGACGATGAAGCGGCCGTGCACGTGAAGATCGTGCACTATCCGCCGCGCCCCACCGACGACGCCGACCAGGGAGTGGGCGCACACAAGGACTACGGCTGTCTCACCCAGGTCGCGCGTGTTCCAGTAGTTCACGCTGCTCCCTGCCCGCCTTCGCCGGTCCTGGCCGGGGCGGCCCGGAAGCTGCTGATCGTTCCTCGTCCGGAAGGGTGCGCCCTTGTCATGACAGGGCGGAACGGCGGAACCTTGGTCTGGACACATAACAGCCCTACGTGTACCGGACGTTGGATCCCGAAGGTACTACGGTGGTCCAGGAGGTTCCCGGATGTCGATTTCACCGCAGTGCGGTGTCGAAGGGCGCCCAGTCGTCACCGAACGCGAGGCGGAGGTGCTCGTCGAGGGAATCTGCTTCAAGACCGGTCCGCCCAGCACCGTCGGTGTGGAGGTCGACAGGTGGGCGGGGCGGTCACCCCGGTGACGCATTGGCGGAATTCGGTGAGTCGGGGGCCCGGGCGAGGTATGCCGGAAGGGCTGTCGGGCGGCGTCGGTCATCGACCCGGAGGGACGACCGGTACCACGGGTGCGATGTCATGCCTCGTGTTAGTCTCATGCGTTTGCGTGGTCGTCGCGGTGGGCGATTCTGCCTGTGCGGTTCCGCTTGCGTGTGGGCCGTTCGATCCTGCCGGGCCTTCCTCGGTACGTTCCCCTGCGGAAGGCTGTACATGAAACATTCCGATGACTCCGGCATCGCTCACGGCGGTCCCGCCCAGCCCGCGGCCACGACCCCGGCGGGCTCCTTCACCGGTCTGGGACTGCCGGTGGAGGTGCTGCGGACACTGAGCGGACTCGGGGTGCGCGAACCCTTTCCGATCCAGGCCGCCACGCTGCCCGATGCCCTGCAAGGGCGCGACGTCCTGGGGCGCGGGCGCACCGGATCGGGCAAGACGCTCGCCTTCGGCCTGCCCCTGCTGACACGTACGGCCGGGCGGCACGCCGAACCGAAGCAGCCTCTGGCCCTGATCCTTGTGCCCACCCGGGAGCTGGCCCAACAGGTCACGCAGGCGCTGGCGCCGTACGCCGAGGCGCTGCGGCTGCGGACGGCCACGGTCGTCGGCGGCATGTCGATCGGCCGGCAGATCGCCGCGCTGCGCCAGGGAGCCGAGGTGGTCGTCGCCACGCCCGGACGCCTGCACGACCTGATCGAGCGCAACGCCTGCCACCTGGGAAGGGTACGGATCACCGCGCTCGACGAGGCCGACCAGATGTGCGACCTGGGATTCCTGCCGCAGGTTGTCGACCTCCTCGACCAGGTGCACCCCGACGGCCAGCGGATGCTCTTCTCCGCCACTCTGGATCGCGACGTCGATCAGCTGGTCCGCCGCTACCTCAACGACCCCGTCGTCCACTCGGTCGACCCGTCCGCCGGTACGGTCACGACGATGGAGCACCATGTTCTGGTCGTCCACGGCCCGGACCGCTACGCCGTCACCACGGAGATCGCCGCCCGTGACGGCCGCGTACTGCTGTTCCTCGATACCAAGCACGCCGTCGACCAGCTCACCCGGCATCTGCGGGCCAGCGGGGTGCACGCCGGGGCACTGCACAGCGGCAAGTCACAGCCACAGCGCACACGGACCCTGGCGCAGTTCAAGAACGGCCAGATCACCGCTCTGGTGGCGACCGATGTCGCGGCCCGTGGTCTGCACATCGACGACCTCGATCTCGTGGTCAACCTCGACCCGCCCACCGACCCCAAGGACTATGTGCACCGGGCGGGCCGCACCGCCCGAGCCGGTGAGTCCGGCAGCGTGGTCACACTCGTGCTGGCGGGCCAGCGCCGCGAGACGAGCCGGATGATGGCCGAGGCCGGCATCGAGGCGACCGTCACCAAGGTGCGTTCCGGCGAGGCGGAGCTGAGCCGGATCACCGGCGCCAAGGCTCCCTCCGGGACCCCGCTCGACGGCGGGCCCGCAGCTCCCCGCCCCAAGAACACCAACGTTCCCTTCCGCGGCATCGGCACCGGCAAGGGCACCTCGTACGGCTCCGGCGGCAAGTCCCGCAAGGCCGGCGAGGCCCGCAAGCTCGCCGAGGCACGCAAGGCCGCCCTCGTGCGTCGCAACGGCTGAGAGCCGTTGCCCGGGAAGTGAAGTCCTGGCCGCGGGATCGACAATCCTCGGCCCCGCCCGAAGCCGTCCTGTGCGCCTCACCTGTGAAGCGAACGCCCTTGGCCGGGAGAGGGACACCCGCCGAAACGGAGCAGAATGATGTTGCCGGCGCCCCGCACCGCGTCCGGCATGACAAGCTGTGCTTGCCCACCCCCGAACCCAGGAGGTCACCATGACCGCAGAGCCCGTATCCACGGAAGGTTCGGAGCCGGCCGCCCCCGAGACGTCCCCTCTGGAGCCGGACAGCGACGGCAACTACGACCTCAAGCGCAAGTTCCGCGAAGCCCTGGCGCGCAAGCGTGGTGCGCAGGCGGACGCCGCCGATGCTGCCGCCAACACCGATGCGTCGAAGGTGCGCGCGGCGCACGGCCCGGCTGCGAGCCAGCGGTCGTTCAGGCGCAAGAGCGGCGGCTGAGTCGATCAGTCCCGCGTTCCGGCAAGAGCTTCGCCTACCAGTTCCTCATGGGTGAAGGGGCCGTAGACCTCGGCGGTGTCGCAGAAGGTGACGCCGCTTTCCACGGCGTGATACGGCAAAGCCCCGTCGGGAACCATCCCGACGGGACTTTGCGGGGTTCGTCGTGGCCGCCGGTGACGGCCTACGCGGGCCGGTCACCTGGCCTGCCGAGGCCGAGGCCGACGCCCGCGCCGTTCCCCGGGAGCGGTGCAGGAGCGCCTGCGCGAGCAGCCGACCCGCCGCACGAAGGCATTCCCCGGTGCGACATACTCTCCCGATGAGTTCACGCACTTCCCCGATCAGCCAGCCGATCACGATACGGAGGGCCGTCGCGCGGGATGCCAAACGGCTCACGCGGCTCGTGCGTGGCTCAGGCGCTTACGAGGGTAAGTACGCGGCCGCAGTCGCGGGCTACCGGGTCGGTCCTGATTACATCGAGGCCCACCGCGCCTTTGTGGCCGTCGGCGCCGACGAGCACGGAGGCCGGGTCCTCGGGTTCTACTCGCTCGTCCTCGCTCCACCGGAGCTCGACCTGCTGTTCGTCGCCGACGAAGTGCAAGGACGCGGTATCGGACGACTGCTCGTCGCGCACATGCGGTCCGAGGCCCGTGCCGCCGGGCTCCACCGTCTCAAGGTCGTGTCGCACCTTCCCGCCGAGGGCTTCTACCACCGCGTCGGTGCGGTGCGGATCGGGACCGCGCTCGCGAACCCGCCCGCCGTGCCGTGGGACCGTCCCGAATTCGAGTTCCGCATTCCTTCGGAATGACGCGGTGGCCGGTGAACGGCCCTGGGTCGGATGGAGGCTCCGGAGTGCCCTGCGCGACGAGGAAATGGCATGCGCTGCTTCGTGCCACTCCACTCCGAAACGCTCCCAGGTGTCTCACCGGCGGCCGAGTGCGGTCAAGGCCGCGGACTCGCTCGCGAGGACAGGAGCACTGCCTTGCCCCAGGCCCTGACCCGGCACCGCCGCCCCTTGGACCGGTCTCCCCGGTCGAGGCTGTGGTGCGGTCCCGCTGCCGGCGGCGCCGCCGACGCGCGCCGGTCGGACCGGTGGAGGTCCCGACGTGTTCCTGCTGCGCGTCGGCGGAGCCTTCGCGCCGGGTACCCCCGCGCCCCAGGGGGCCGTGGGAAGCCGCCGGGCAGCGTCAGGGCGCAGTAGGGAGCCTGGATTCTGCTGGGGCGCGGGAGCCGTGGATCACGGGCCCGCTCCCTGGGCCGTCGTCGGCCGGTGTGCTACCTGGTCCGTTCGCAGTGCGCCGAGCTCCTCAGGGCTGGGCGGCCGGTTCAAGGGCCTCGACTGCCGCTGCTGCGGCGGCCGAGTCCTGGCCGTAGAAGATGTCGATGTCGACCTCCTCACCGCCCATGGTGAGTGTGTCCCAGGCGCCGCTGAGCACCAGCATGCGGAGCGTTCGGTCCTCCAGGGTCCCCAGTCGTTCCAGGATCGCCTCGTCGTCCGGCATACCGGGCATGCGCGTCGCCAGCCGGCAGCGGATTCCCCGCAGTCGCTCCAACATCGTCGCGGTGTCCGCCTCGCGATCCGGTTCCTCGGCGATCCCGTCGATGCCGTGGGCGATGATGTCCTTGATGGCCCAGGTGGCGCCCTGCTCGTCGGTGGTCACCATGGCCTTCCAGGCGCGGCTCTTGTGGCGGTACTGGAGCATCGACATGGCGGCCTCGTGGCGCAGGAAGTCCGCGTCCCTGAAGGGCCTGCCCTTCCACGCTCCGTTGAGGGACCGTGCGAGCGAGATCGCGGAGGCCAGGCCGCTGTTGAGTCCCCGCCCCGGCCAGAAGTGGATGGCGTTGGCGGCGTCGCCCAACAAGAAGCCGTACGTACCGGTTGAGTTGGCCGTGGATGGCAGCAACTCGGCTGTGAAACGGGGACGTTGCACCATGTCCAGACGGAAGGAAGTGACCGCGCTCAGTCCGTCCGGCTCGACGCCGAACAGGCGCAGCCCCTCGCCCACCCGCTTCCACAGGGCCGAGCCCTTGATGAGGGCCGGCAGGAACAGGGTGCTGTGCGTGGAGCACCGGAAGTCGCCGTGCTTGTCGCGCCCCATCAGACAGGGGCGTGAGGCGATGCACTCCTCGAAGACGCGGCGGACCGGATCGATACCGACGACCTCCGTAGCCTCCGCGTCCGTCAGGCGCATGTTGAGGAACCCCTCGCCGCGCAAGGAGTTCAGCAGAAACCGGTTCTGTCCCACGGTCAGCAGCACCGTCATGGGGTCGGGCAGAGCCGATTTCACGCGCAGGCCGAGGACCACGTCCTGGAGATGGCGGTCGTTCAGCGAGTAGATGGACGCGTCCGCTTTGCCGAACTTGGCGGCGAAGTGCTCGCGGGTGCGCGACCGCCCGCCGTCGCAGATCGCCAGTACATGTTGGTCGGTCAAGGCGTCCTGCTGCTCGTCGATGCTGAACCGGGCGGGAACGAGCCGGATTCGGCTCGGCCTCTCGTTCGCCACCTCCAGCAGCCGGTCCTCGATGTAGGCGATGCGCATGTTGCGCGGATGGTGACCGCCGATCGAGTCGGGGCCGGAGGGCCACATCTCGGTGTAGTCGTCAGGGGCGAAGAGCCGGGCCTGGACCTCCTCGGGCAGGCTGAGGTACTGGCGACTCTGTACGGTCACCACCTGCTGGCGCCGCACATTGCCCTGACTCGCGTCCTTCCAGACGATTCTGCGGCCCTGTTTGCGCCACCGGCCGTCGTACACGGTGATGTTCACCTGGGCGCCGAGGAAGTGCTCGAGAAGCAGGGCGAGTGACAGGCCGACAGGGCCTCCCCCCGCGATGGTGACCCGCAGCACCGGCCCGTGTTCGATCTCCTCGTCGGCATGGGTCAGGGACCTGGGCAGGGAGAGCGCCATGATCGTCTCCATGGCGTCCGGAACCTCGAAGTGGAACTCCTGGTCGCCGATGGTGATGTCGTCCCCGGGCTTGAGGAGCTGGGAGTCGATCTCCTCACCGTTGATCAGCGTTCCGTTGCTGCTCCCACAGTCGCGCAGCACGTAGCCCTGGGTGTCGTCGAGGACGATCTCCGCGTGGAAGCGCGAAACGCTCAAGCTGGAGATGACGACGGTGTTCTCGGGATTGCGCCCGAAGGTGACCCGCGTGCCGATCACCGGTATGCGCTCTCCGACCAGCAGTCCTTCGCGTCCGACAAGCACCGGCGCCAAGATACTTCCTTTCGAGAATGACGGCATTGCTGCCGCTGCGGTGCCACTGGGACGCACGGTTGCGCGGGCGTGACCGGCAGCGTGGAAGGCAGGGCGAAGTGGTATTCACCCGACGTATGTGAACGGCGACTGGCTCGGTTCTGATGACAACACGACATTGCTCGACCGGTGCAGATGATGCATCATGCCCGATTTCGAAGGCGTCCGGGAGAGGCCCTCCGGCGGCTGTGGAGCCGACCGCGCGTACCTGAGACGCCGATGTGGGGGTCGGCCTGCCGGAGGCCGACCCCCACACCTCATTCCTCGATCATGAGCGGTGGCCCGAGGCGGACCTTCGTCTCGTGGCTCAGGTCCTGCCGGTACCCCGGCTCCGATCCATCGCGACCCGGCCGAGGACCCGTGGGATGGCGTCCCTTGAAGTGGTGTAGCCGTTCTTGGCCGTGTTTCGGCCGGTGGTCCTACTGTGCGTCGGCAAGGGCGCCTGACGGGTATCTTCCCAGGTCAGGCGCCCATTTTCCGGCTCTAGAAGAAGCCCAGCTTCTGGGCGGAGTACGACACCAGGAGATTCTTCGTCTGCTGGTAGTGGTCCAGCATCATCTTGTGGGTCTCGCGGCCGATGCCCGAGCCCTTGTAGCCGCCGAAGGCCGCGTGGGCCGGGTAGGCGTGGTAGCAGTTGGTCCAGATGCGGCCCGCCTTGATCTCGCGGCCGACGTGGTACGCGGTGTTGGCGTCGCGGGTCCACACGCCGGCGCCGAGGCCGTAGAGGGAGTCGTTGGCGATCTTGAGGGCCTCGTCGACGGAGTCGTAGGTCGTGACGGAGACGACCGGGCCGAAGATCTCCTCCTGGAAGATCCGCATGTCGTTGGTGCCGCGGAAGATGGTGGGCTCGACGTAGTAGCCCTCCTCGAGGCCCCTCACCGTGCGGGAGCAGCCGCCGGTGAGGATCTCGGCGCCTTCCTTCTTGCCGATGTCGATGTACGACATGATCTTCTCGTACTGGTCCACGCTGGCCTGCGCGCCGATCATCGTGGCCGGGTCCAGCGGGTCGCCGCTGACGATCGCCTTGGTGCGCTCGACGCAGCGGGCCATGAAGTCGTCGTAGATCGAGGAGTGGATCAGGGCACGGGACGGGCAGGTGCAGACCTCGCCCTGGTTGAGGGCGAACATCACGAAGCCCTCCACCGCCTTGTCGAGGAAGTCGTCGTCGGCCGCCATCACGTCCGGCAGGAACAGGTTGGGGCTCTTGCCGCCCAGTTCCAGGGTGACCGGGATGATGTTCTCGCTGGCGTACTGCATGATCAGTCGGCCGGTGGTCGTCTCACCGGTGAACGCGATCTTTGAGATGCGCGGGCTGGACGCCAGCGGCTTGCCCGCCTCGACGCCGAAGCCGTTGACGATGTTCAGGACGCCCGGGGGGAGCAGGTCCGCGATCAGTTCGATCACCAGCAGCAGGCTCACCGGGGTCTGTTCGGCCGGCTTGATGACCACGCAGTTGCCCGCGGCCAGCGCCGGGGCCAGCTTCCACGCGGCCATCAGGATCGGGAAGTTCCACGGGATGATCTGGCCGACCACGCCCAGCGGCTCGTGGTAGTGGTACGCGACCGTGTCCGCGTCGATCTCCGAGATGCTGCCTTCCTGGGCGCGCACCACCCCGGCGAAGTAGCGGAAGTGGTCCACGGCCAGCGGCAGGTCGGCGGCCAGCGTCTCGCGCACCGGCTTGCCGTTCTCCCAGGTCTCGGCGACGGCGAGCTTCTCCAGGTTCTGCTCGATCCGGTCGGCGATCTTGTTCAGGACGTTCGCCCGCTCCGTCGTCGAGGCTCGGCCCCAGGTTTGGGAGGCGGCGTGTGCGGCGTCCAGGGCGAGCTCGATGTCCGCCGCGGAGGAGCGGGCGACTTCGCAGAACACCTTGCCGTTCACCGGCGAGATGTTGTCGAAGTAGCGGCCCTCCACGGGGGCGACCCAGTCGCCGCCGATGAAGTTGTCGTAGCGGGGGGCGAAGCTGACGATGCTGCCGTCGGTTCCCGGCTGGGCGTAGACCATGGCGGCTCTCCTCGGGGAGGGAGGGGGCAGGGCAGGGGGATGACTGCGGTTCGCGCCGCGACGGCCCACGTCGTCGTGGCGTGGGTCACTGTGGAGGTCCGAGGTTGGCGTCAGGTTGGTGCCGACGGGATGCCGCCCGCCCGGTGCTGCCGGTCCAGGTGGGGCCCGTCAGTGGCACCGCCCAACGTCAGTCAGTGGCACCGCCCAACGTCAGTCAGTGGCACCGCCCAACGTCAGTCAGTGGCCTTGCCCGCCGTCCGTCAGCGCAATGCCGTGGTCAGACGGCCCGCCGCGATCGCCCGGCGCGCGTCGTCCAGGTCCAGCAGGCCCAGCGCGTGCTCGTGCACCTCCGCGTCGTACGGCGCCTGCCGGCCGTAGTGCAGCGCGTGCTCCGGGCGGACGCTGGCCAGCACCGCCTCCCGTACGGCGACCTCCAGATGGGTGCGCCACTCGTCGATGCCCGGCGCCGAGGAGCGCGGCAGCAGCGGGCCGCGGTACAGGCGCAGCGCGGTCTCCGTGTCGCCCTGCTCCAGGGCGGCGAGGACTTCGGTGGCGTCGCAGGAGACGGGGGCGGTGAGGGCGTAGCGGCGGGTGGCTATGCCGCCGCCGAGGGCCCGGCGCAGATGGGAGATCTCCGCCTTGAAGGTGGACACGGTCACGGGGCGCTCGCCGTACAGGGCCTCGCGCAGCCGCTCCGGGGACCAGCCGTCCGGGTCGAGCGCGAGCAGGGTGAGGATCTCCAGCTGGCGCGGGCGCAGGGCCAGCGGGGCGCCGTCGCGTACGGCCTCCTCGGCGCCCAGACAGTTCAGCCGTACCGGCGGGCCCTCGGCACCGGGGCGGCGGGAGGGCAGGGCGCTGCGCAGGCTCGCCTCCATGGCGGAGGCCAGGCCGCGCACCGTGGACATGGCCAGTGGATGCGAGCGGTCCCAGGTGGTGGAGAGGTCCAGGACGCCCAGGACCTGGCCGTCGGGACCGTGGATCGGTGCGCAGTAGCAGACCCAGCCGTGCAGGGCCGTCACCAGGTGCTCGGCGGAGAACACGGTGCTGGGGCGGCCGGTGCGCAGGGCCAGGGAGAGGGCGTTGGTGCCCATGGCCTGTTCGTCCCATCGTCCCCCCGGCGCGAAGTTGACCCGCTCGGCCCGCCGGCGCATCGTCCGGCCGCCGTACGTCCACAGGATCGTCCCCGACTCGTCGGTGACCGCCGTGACGAACCCGGCGTCCTCGGCGACGCTGCGCAACTCGTCGGCGAGGTCGTCCACCGGGCGGCGCAGCGGGGAGCCAGACCAGCGTCCATGCACCGCGCCGCCGTCGCTCACCGGGGCGCTGTCCCGGGCCGGGTCCACGCTGCTCAGGGAACGCGCCCAGGACTCGGTGACCTCGTGGCGCAGCGGATCGCCGACGCTCGGGGCCGTGCCCGGGTCCTTGAGCCGCGGTACCAGCCGGGACCATTCGCCCTCCAGCGTGGCCCTGCGCCGTCGGAGGTCCTGCTGCTGTGCCATGTGCCTCCCCTGTCTGCGGGCGGGGACAACGTTCCATTGTCCGCAATCGGCCCGGAATTGCACCCTGCCCGTTCGGACAGGGTTCCCCGTCCGTCCGGACAGGTGCCGCCTTTGCCGACGCGCCCCTAGCTTTGGTCCGCGGTTTCAGGACAGTGTTATCGACGAAGGAAGTAGTGAAAATCAAGGTTTCGTTCATGTTGCGGAGTTCACGGCCCCCGGGAGGTCATATGTCGCTGATGACCGGGAGCACGGTGGCCGGTGGCAGCGAGCCGCGCCGTGACCAGGGCTTCGACCGGGATCGGCAGCGTGCTCCGGACCGGGATCGGCAGCACGCTCCGGACCGGGATCGGCAGCGTGCTCCGGACCGTGGCCGGGGCCGGGACCGCGGCCGGAGCAGTGATCCGAGCGGTGACTGGAGCCGCGACGAGGGCCAGGGCGAGCTCCTGGGACCGCAGCAGACGCCCACCGACGATGTGCGCAGGTCGGCGCGGCTCGCGAAATTCCATGTCCCGGAGGTCGTCTTCGGGCCCGGTTCGCTGGCCGAACTCGGGCACTGCGCGCTACGGCTCGGCGGGCGCCGCCCCTTCCTGGTCACCGACCCCGGTCTGATCGAGGCGGGCTGGACGGACGAGGCCGTCGGCCATCTGCGCCGGGTCGGACTGCGCCCCGTGGTCTGGCACGAGCTGACGCCCAACCCCAAGGACCACGAGGTCGAGGCCGGTTTCCGGCGCTACGAGGCGAGCGGCTGCGACGTCATCGTCGGCGTGGGCGGCGGCTCCGTCATCGACGCGGCCAAGGGTGTCGCGATCCTGTCCAGCAACGGCGGACGGATCCTCGACTACGAGGGGGTGGACCGGGTCGGCCGGCCCACCCCGCCCACCGTGATGGTGCCGTCGACGGCGGGCACCGGGGCGGACGTGTCGCAGTTCGCCGTCATCACCGACACGACCGAACACATCAAGATCACCATCGTGAGCCGCACCCTTGTCCCGGAGATCTCGGTGATCGACCCGCGGCTGCTCACCACCATGCCGGGCTGGCTCAACGCGGCCACCGGCCTGGACGCCCTGACGCATGCCGTCGAGGCGTTCGTCTCCCGCGCCCACAACCCGCTCACCGACACCCACGCCCTGCACGCCGTCGGCCTCATCACCGGGAATCTGCTCCGCACCCAGGTCCAGCCCAGGGACTTCGGCGCCCGTCTCGCGATGGCGCAGGCATCCCTGGAGGCGGGCATGGCCTTCACCAACGCCATCCTCGGCGCCACCCACGCCATGAGCCACCAGGTCGGCGGCCTGCTCGACGCCCCGCACGGCGTGGTCAACGGGGTACTGCTGCCGCATGTCATCCGGTTCAACGCGGAGGCGTGGCCGGAACGGTTCGTCGCCCTCGGCGCGGCGGCCGGGCTGCGCACCGAGGGCGTGCCGCCGCAGGAGGTCGCCGCCCAGCTCGCGGAACTGGTGCGCGCCCTCGCCGACGACGTCGGGGTCCCCAAGGGGCTGGCCAGCCTCGGTGTCGCCGAGTCCGATGTGCCGGTGCTGGCCCGCACCACCCTCAAGGACGCCTGCATGGCCACCAACCCCAGGGACGTCGACGTACGGGACATCGAGACCCTGTTCCGCGAGGCACTGTGAGGCGGCCGACGTGAGCGTCCCCGAACCGGCCGTACAGTCCGCAGACCTGGCCGTGCAGCCCGCCGACCTCGGCGTGCTCACCGGCCTGCGGTCCGGCAAACGGTCGTACTACCCGGCCTACGTCCGCTCCACCGAGCGCCTCGAACGCACCGTGGAGGCCCTCGACGGCATCTCCCGCGCCCTGGTCCGCACCGCGGAGGGTCCGCGTGCCCTCGTCGAGGCCGTCGTCCGCACCGCCGCCGAGCACCTCCAGGCGCGCTGGCTGCTGCTCGCCGTCGCCGACGGCGCGCTGCGCGCCGCCCGTCCCCGCTTCCTGCTGTACGCCGACGACGTGCTGATCGACGACGATGCCGCCGTCCCCGCCGAGGTGCGCGACCATCTGCGCCTGCTGCGCACCCGCCCCTGGGAGGCACAGGCGCGGGACGACGCATCCGCCCCGGACCGCGGCCCCGGCTGGGTGCGCGCGCCGATGACCCTGGACGGCGAACCGGTCGGCGGCATCGCCGCCCGCCCCGGTGCCGGGGTCGAGGTCGCCGACACCGACCTGGCGATCCTGCGGGTGCTCGCCAACCAGGCCGCCGTCGCCCTGCACAACACGTTCCTCTTCCACGCCGCCGCCACCCTGCGCGGACGCACCGAGGAACTGTCCGAGGCCGCCGAGCGCCAGGCCCGCGACCTCGCCGCCCGCAACGCCGAACTCGCCGAGACCCAGGCCCGGTTGCTGGACGCCATGCAGCGCCAGGCCCTCGACGACGAACGCCGCCGTATCGCGCGCGAACTGCACGACAGCGTCACGCAGTACGTGCTCAGCGCGGGCATGACGGTCGAGGTCGCCCGCGCCGAACTCGCCGCGCCGGACGGCGCCGGGGTCTCCGCGGGGCGTGCCGCCGTCATCGCCGCGCGGCTCGCCGAAGCAAAGGACCTCAACCGGCAGGCCGTGGAACGGCTGCGTGCCGCGATCTACGCCCTGCACCGCACCTCCCGTGAAACCGCGGGCCCGCTCCCGGTGATGCTGGCGCAGCTGTCGACCGTCCACCTCACCACCGACCTCGACGTACGGGTGCGGGTGCAGGGCAGTCCGCAGCCGCTGCCGCCCGAGGCCGAGCAGTCCCTGTTGCGGCTGACCGGCGAGGCACTGTTCAACTCCGCCACGCACGGCAAGGCGGGCCGCGCGCTGGTCGGCCTGCGGTATGTGTCCGGATCTGCGGTGCCGGTGCCCCGATCCGACGCGCATGTGCCCGGATCTGACGCGCATGTGCCCGGGCCTGGTGTGCCTGTGCCCGGATCCGTCGTGCTGACGGTGTCCGATGACGGCACGGGTGAACCGGCGAAGCTGCGCCGCGCCCTCAGGCTGTCCCGGGCCACCGATCTGTCGGGACGGCACCGCGGGCTCGCCAACATGGTCGCCCGCGCCGAGGAACTGGGCGGCAGACTGGCCATCCGCCGGTCCCGTATGGGCGGAGTCCTGCTGAGGGTCGAGATCCCGCTGCCCGTGAGACAAGGACCAGGAGGCGGCACATGACGACGGAGGCGAAGACCGCGATGACCGAGGAGCAGCCGGCGCCGCCCGCGGCCCCGCAGCGGATCGTACTGGTCGACGACCACGCGATCATCCGGCACGGACTGCGCTCGATCCTGGAGCGGGAGAGCGATCTGGAGGTGGTGGGGGAGGCCAGCACCGCGGCCGAGGCCGCCGCGGTCGTCGAGCGGACCGGCCCGTCGATCGTGCTCCTCGATCTCAAACTGTCCACCGGGGACGACACCGAGGGCATGGAGTTGTGCGCCCGCCTGACCGCACGCCATCCCGGGCTCGCGGTCCTGGTGCTCACCACCTTCCTCGACGACTCGCTCGTCGTCGAGGCCATCCGGCACGGCGCGCGTGGCTATGTCGTCAAGGACGTCGACACCACCGAACTGCTGCGCGCCATCCGGGCCGTCGCCCGCAACGAGAGCGCCTTCGACTCCCACGCGGCCGCCGCCATGGTCCGCTCCATGCGGGTGCAGCCCGACCGGCCCCGCTTCACCGAACGGGAGCTCAAAGTCCTGAAGTTGCTCGCCCGCGGGCTCAGCAACCGGGACATCGGCACCCAGTTGTACATCTCGGAGACCACGGTGAAGTTCCACGTCCGCAACATCATGCGCAAGACGGACGCGAGCAGCCGGGCCGAAGTCGTCTACGAGGCGAGCAAGTTGGGTGTCATCTGACGAGGCATCAACAACGAAGCATCAACAACGAAGCGTCAAGCCCGAAGCGTCAAGCCAGGTCGAGCACCAACCAGCCCCCGTGATACGACTCCACTCGGAACCGCTCCCCGCTGCCGCGCCCCAGCCCGGCGAGCTTCCCGGGGTCGAAGCACCGCACATGACCGTACGCCGCGGTCGGCTCGTCCTCGTACGGCACCGCCACCACCACCCGCCGCCGCGCCAGCCGCAGCGCCTCCCGTACGACGGCCTCGCCGTGCCCGGGGTCGAGATGCTCCAGCACATGGATGACGGTGACGGTGTCCACCGCGCCGTCGGGCAGCGGCACCCGTGCCGCGTCGCACACCAGCGTCTCCAGCCGCTGTCCGCGCGCCCCGGCCACGGCGTCGAGTAGCCGCATGGTGCCCCGCGCCAGATCCGAGGCGATCACCTCGTGCCCCTCCTTCGCGGCGAGCAGCAGCGGCAGGAAGCCGAAGCAGGAACCCAGGTCCAGCACCGCACCGGGGGCGACCAGGTCGAGGGTGCGCCGGTAGACGGGTGCGAAACCGGCGATGGAGGAGTGGTCCGCCGGGTCCTCGGACTGCCAGGAGGCCCGGATGCCGGCGAGGGTGTTGGCGTAGAAGGTGGTCCAGGCGGGCAGCGCGCCGTCCACGCAGGTGCGGACCACGCCGGTGAAGACGCGCTCGAAGACATCGCTGCCGGACAGCCAGCCGGGTGCGAACAACTCCTCGGCGAGCAGTCCGGCCAGGTCGTTGTCCAGCCGCCCGGGGTCCAGTGCGTGGCTCAGTTCGATA
The DNA here is from genome assembly GCF_054729195.1 of Streptomyces sp. YIM S03343. Classification (NCBI taxonomy): domain Bacteria; kingdom Bacillati; phylum Actinomycetota; class Actinomycetes; order Kitasatosporales; family Streptomycetaceae; genus Streptomyces; species Streptomyces sp. YIM S03343. The sequence continues at coordinate 482,756 of NZ_JBPUKX010000001.1, read as the reverse complement.
CGGCGGCCGTGGCGGCGCAGCGTGAAGTGCGGGGTGCGGGCCACGGGTTGGCGCGCGTCGCGGTCGGCGGAGGCCGTGGGGCCGTCCCGTACCACGCTGACCAGGTGGTCGGTGTACCGGCCCGGCGGGTGCGGGGCGAGAGGGTCGATGCGGTGTGCCGCCGCGGTGCTCACTGGCGGACCCTCCCTTCTGCGAGCCCTGAGAGACTGAGCAGGTCGGGCGAAGTCCGCTGCGGTCCGGCAGCGCCCTGAAGGGGCGCGGGGAACTGCGCGACCAGCCACGACGGTGCCGCAGACGACAGAAGACACATCGCGGCACTTCCAGCGGAGCGCTCCGTGGTCATCGGCCGGTCGCCTCCGCCGCCATCCGGTGGGCCGTGCGCTGCAGCCCGGCGAGGTCGGCGACCACCTGGACCCGGTCGCAGTGCTCCGCGTAGCGCGGCAGGTCGCAGGCGCCCAGGCCCCAGGAGTAGCGGGGTTCGGGGGTGAGCCAGACGGTCTGCCGGACCCGGCGGGTGATCTCCCCGAAGACCTCGGTACGCGGGGCGTTGCCGTTGCCGCGGCCGTCGCCGAGCACCAGCAGGGTGGTACGGCGGCCGAGCGCGGGGGCGTGTTCGGACAGCAGGAGCTCGAAGGTGCGGCCGTAGTCGGAGGTGGCGTCGGTGTCGAGCAGCCCGCCGGCCGGCAGCCCGTCGAAGACCAGGCCGAGGGCCTTCTCCAGCGGGTGCTCGGCGAACAGCTCGGTGATCTCGGTGGGTTCGTCGACGAAGGCGTAGGAGCGGACCTGCCCGAACAGGGACTGGAGTCCGTGCACCAGATGCAGGGTGAACCGGGCGGTGGCCCGCACCGAGAGGGAGACGTCCGCGAGGATCACCAGCCGGGGCCGGTCCTCGGCGCGGGTGACGGTGACCGGGCGGAAGGGCACGCCGTCGTAGCGCATGTTGCGGCGCATGGTGCGGGCCGGGTGGACCCGGCCGCGCGGGGACTCCCGCTTGCGGCTGGTGAGCGCGCCGCGCAGGGTCCGGCCGACACGCCGCAGCGCCTCCTCCAACTGGTCGCGTTCGTGCTCGTCCACGGCCTCGACACGGGCGCCTTCGTCCAGGACGCCCGACTCGACGGCCACGGAGCCCAGTTGGGCGAGCCGGTCCAGATGGCGTCGCAGCAGTTCGGGCAGGTCCTCGACGATGCCCGCCAGGTCCTGGCGGGTCAGGCCGGGGCCGTCGTCGTCGGCATCGGTGTCCGCCAGCCAGCCGAACAGGGTGTCCTGCTGGGCGACGGTGAGGGCGGTGTCGAGTGGGTGCCCGGTCGAGGGGGCGAGTCGGCCGGGGACTCCCGCGCGGTGCAGCCGCTCCGTCTCCAACTGGACGGACGGGCCGACGTCCTGGCCGCCCGCGCCGCCGTCCTTCGACAGCACGATCTCATCGGTCAGCGCGGCCAGGTCGATCTTGTTGGCCTCCTGGTGCAGGTTGTACTGCTGCGCCAGGTCCTGCTGGTCGAAGTAGTCCCGGATGTCGGCCGGTTTCCCGTGACTGTGCCCCTGCTGGGGTGTCTCGGAGGGCTCGTCGGAGACGGTGAACGACTCCAGCTCACCGGTGTCGGCCAGGTCGTCGTGCTCATGGCTGTGCCCGTGGCCGTCGTCCGTCCCGCCGACCGGGCGCAGTGAGAAGAACGCGGTGAACAGGTCGTCGTACACGGCGTCGTCCCTGCGGTCCTTGACCAGCGTCATCCGCAGCGCCTCACGCAGCGTCTCCCGCTCGCCCAGCACGCCCGGCTGGGCGCCGGCGCGCATGGCGTCCACGGCCTCCGACACGGACACCCGCAGCCCGAACAGCCTTAGGACACGAACGAATCGGTGCACACCCGCTTCCACGCCCGCCCCCCCGGCTCAGTCGGTACGGCGCCGGGAGACGGCGGCGAAGGCGCGGGCACCCTGACCGCCGCCCGCGGTGGTCCGCCGGTCCGGGCCGGGGCCGGGAGCGCCGTAGTAGCCGTCGTCGTGCCGGCCCTGCCGGTCCATCGCGGCCCGTACGGCCCGGCCGTCCGCCTCACCGGGTTCCGCCGTCCCCTCCGGGGCGGCGGGCGGCGCACCGTGGTGGTGATGCTGGTCGTCGTGCCCGTGGCTGTGCCCGTGTCCATAGCCGTCTCCGTGCCCATGGCCGTGCCCATGGCCGTGTCCGTGGCCGTGGTGGTGTCCGTGGCCCGGTTCCGGCAGGACGCGGTTCGGGTCGACGAGGCGCGGCAGATGGTCGAGGGCGCGGTGCAGATCGCGCTCGTACTTGAGCACCACGTTCGCCGTGTCGGCGAGCACCGCCGGGTCCAGCTCGTCGACGCCCAGCACGGCCAGGGTGCGGGCCCAGTCGACGGTCTCGGAGATGCTGGGGTTCTTGCGCAACTGGAGCTCGCGCAACCCCCTTACCACCTCGACCAGTTGGCGTGCGGCGGCGTCCGGGAGACCGGTGTCCTTCGACCGCACGATCTCCAGCTCCCGCTCCGCGTCCGGGTAGTCGAGGAAGAGATGCAGACAGCGGCGCTTCAACGCGGCCGACAGATCACGGGTGTTGTTGGAGGTGAGCACCACGTACGGAGGCACCTTCGCGGTGTATGTGCCGATCTCCGGCACCGACACCTGGTATTCGGCCAGGCACTCCAGCAGGACGGCCTCCAGCGCCTCGTCGGCCCGGTCCACCTCGTCGATCAGCAGTACTGCCAGCTGCTCGCCGCGGACCGCCTCAAGGAGCGGGCGCGGGGCGAGGAAACGGTCGGAGAAGAACACACTGTCCTGCTCCTCGATGCGCCGGATCGCCGACGGCAGATCGGGGGTGTCCGCGATGAGGTCGCCGATCTTGTCGCGCAGCATCTGGGTGTAGAGCAGCTGCTTGCCGTAGTCCCATTCGTACAGCGCGCGGCTCTCGTCCTGGCCCTCGTAGCACTGCAGCCGCAGCAGCCGGCGGCCGGTGACCGCGGCGAGGGTCTTGGCGAGTTCGGTCTTGCCGACGCCCGCCGGGCCCTCCAGGAGCACCGGCTTGTCCAGCCGGGTCAGCAGGAACACGGTGGTGGCGAGGCGCCGGTCGGTGATGTAGCCGTGCTCGGCGAAGCGTTCGGACAGGTCGTCGATCGAGGCGAACGCCTGCGGCGGGTCGGCCTGCGCGTCGCTGTGCAAGTCGGCCTGCGCGCCGGGGATCTGGGGCTGTGGTGCGGTGGACACGGTTCCTCCGTCCGGGAGACGGGGGCGGGGGAGGACGTGAGGGCGTCCGTCCCCCGCCCCCGGGCGGGTCGGGCTCGGCAGGTGGGCCTGGCAGGTGGGCCTGGCGGGTGGGCCTGGCGGGTGGCCCTGGGCTCAGCCGAGCAGGTCGTCGAGGTCGCCGGTCATGCAGTGTTCGACGACGGGCCGGACGGTGTCGAAGGTGCACTCCTTGGCGTTGCCCGGGGTGCAGGCGTCGCCGAGGACGTGGTTGGTGATGCGGTCGACGTCGGTGGCGTCGCCCTTGATGACATCGGCCCGCTCGTAGTACTTCGTCGGGCCCTGTCCGAGGCGGTTCTTGGAGTACGTGTCCTGGTGGACATCGGTGAACTTCTCCGGGATGCCGACGTCACGCAGCAGCCTGATGCCCGCGGCGAGCGCGGCCTCGGCCGCCTTCACCTTGGTCATGCCGTGCGTGTCGACACCCATCGCCTCCGCGATGTCCGCGAACCGCTCGTACTGCGCGGGCATGTTGAACGCCCACACCCTCGGCAGCGCGATCGCGTTGTTGAGGCCGTGGTGGGTGTCGTAGAAGGCGCTGACCGCGTGCGAGATGGAGTGCACGATGCCCAGGCCACCGGAGTTGAACGCCTGCGCCGCGATGTACTGCGCGTACATCATGCCCTCGCGCCCGGCCAGGTCCTGCCCGTTCCACACCGCCTGCCTCAGATGACGGGCCGTCAGTCGGATGGCGTGCAGCGCATTGCCCAGCGACGGCTGGAAGTTGAGGCGGGAGACATACGGCTCCGAGGCGTGCGCGAGGACGTCGAAGCCGCACTGCGCGGTGTAGTCGAGCGGGCAGTCGTAGTAGAGGGTCGGGTCGTCGACGGCGAGGGAGGCGACCGAGGCGTCGTCGAAGGCGACGTACTTGTGCGGGTTGTCCGGGTCGGTGGTCGTGTCGGTGATGACATACGCCCAGGACGTCTCCGAACCGGTGCCGGCCGTGGTGGAGACGGCGATGTGCGGCGGGTTCTTCGGGTTCTCCGACTTGTTGAAGCCCTCGAAGTCATTGACGTTGCGCCCGTCGTGCGCCACCGAGATACGGGCGCCCTTGCACGCGTCGTGCGAGGAGCCGCCGCCGATGGAGACGAACGAGTCGCACTTGTTCTCCTGGTACAGCGCCACGGCGTCCATGACGTTGTAGTCCTTGGGATTCGACTCGACCTTGTCGTACAGCACGACCTCCAGGCCGTGGTACTTCAGCGACTCGACGATCTTGTGCACGGTGTCGCTGCTGCGCAGCCCCGTCGTCATCACCAGCACCCGCCGGAACCCGAGCTTCTTGGCCTCCGGGCCGATCAGCTCATGGGCGCCCGGGCCCATCAGGGCACGCGGGAAGGGGTGGAATTCCTTGATGGGGAACGGCTTGAGAAGCTCTTCGACCTTCATGTTCGCGACTGTCCTCTCCGCGCGGCGATGCCGCGCGTGCTGCGTCGACTGCTCTGTCGCCGGTGGCGCAGACGGTCCGGAGTTCGTGGCGTGACTCACCTTCCGGGAAGCCGCCCTGCGCCGACACCGGCCACCCGGACGGCAGCCCGGCGCGGACGGACGGGATCCGCACCTGTCCGAACGGTCAGGGTCCCGGCCCCGCTTTCGGACACCTGTCCGACCGGACAGGGCGAGGGCGGCCGGAAGCAGGGCGGCACACGGCGGTCGCGTCCGTAGCGTCGATGACGGCGGGTCCCGCACGACCACCGTCGGACCACGCAGAGGACCGCCGCTCAACTCCCCGCCTGCCCAGGAGGATTGCCATGCCCGAGGACCGTCCCACCGCCGAGTCCGAGACCGCCGTCGTGCCCGCCGACCTCGACGACATGAGCGAGGAGATCCTTGTCGAAGAGGTGTCGATCGACGGCATGTGCGGCGTCTACTAGGCCGGCCGCCATGACCTCCCCGGCGTTCGACACGACCCTCCCGTACCGTCTCAGCCCCTCCGTCGCGCTGCGCCCCGAGCCGTTCGGGGCGCTCGCCTACCACTTCGGCAACCGCCGGCTGTCGTTCCTCAAAGCACCGGAACTCGTCGAACTGGTCCGGGGCCTGGCCGGTCACCCGAGCGCCGGGGACGCCCTGGCGGACGTGCCGGAGAGCCGGCGGGACGCCTTCCGGCGCGCGCTGGCCTCACTGGCCGCCGCCGACATGATCGTCCAGCGGCACGGCGGAGCCGGCGACGGCAGCGCCGCTGCACCCAGCGGAACCGGAACACGGTGACGACCTCATGACCACCATCCTCCCCGCACCCCTGCCCCCGGCACCCGGCCATGTTCCGTCCCTCGTCGAGCAGTTCAAGGGCGGTCTGCACGCCCCCATCTGTCTCACCTGGGAGTGGACCTACGCCTGCAACCTCTCCTGCGCCCACTGCCTGTCCTCCTCCGGACGCCGCGACCCCCGCGAACTGTCCACCGACGAGATCAAGTCGGTGATCGGCCAGCTGCGGCGCCTGCAGGTCTTCTACATCAACGTCGGCGGCGGGGAGCCCACCGTCCGCCCCGACTTCTGGGAACTCCTCGACCATTCGGTCGATCACCAGGTCGGCGTCAAGTTCTCCACCAACGGCCTGCGGCTGACCCCCGACCGCGCCCGCCGCCTCGCCGCCACCGACTACGTCGATGTGCAGATCTCCCTCGACGGCGCCACCCGAGAGGTCAACGACGCGGTGCGCGGCCGGGGTTCGTACGACACCGCGGTACAGGCGATGGAGAACCTCGCCACCGCCGGATTCCGCGACTTCAAGATCAGCGTCGTGATGACCCGTCAGAACATCCCGCAGCTCGACGACTTCGCCGCCCTGGCCGACCGCTACGGCGCCCAGCTGCGCATCACCAGACTGCGTCCCTCGGGCCGCGGCGCCGATGTGTGGGACGAACTGCACCCCACGGCCGACCAGCAACGCGAGCTCTACGACTGGCTCTGCGGGCACGGCGAGCGGGTGCTCACCGGGGACTCCTTCTTCCATCTCAACGCCCTCGGTTCCGCGCCGATCCCGGGCCTGAACCTGTGCGGCGCCGGGCGCGTGGTCTGCCTCATCGACCCCGTCGGCGACGTGTACGCCTGCCCGTTCGCCATCCACGACGCCTTCCGGGCGGGCAATGTCCGTGCGCCGGGCGGCTTCGAGCGGGTGTGGCGGGACTCGGCGCTCTTCGTCGATCTGCGGCGGCCCTCCTCGGGCGGGGCCTGCTCGGTCTGCCCCGCCTACGACAACTGCCAGGGCGGCTGCATGGCCGCGAAGTTCTTCACCGGCCTGCCGCTCGACGGCCCCGACCCCGAATGCGTCAGGGGTCACGGCGCCGCCGCCCTCACCGCCGTGGAACCGGACGCCCTCCCGCAACAGGGCAACGACCACTCGCACCGCACCGTGCCCCTGGGCATGCCCGCCGTCCGCACCCGCCGCCCGGACCGCCGGTGCGACGAGAGCCCGCTGAGCGGCGGCCGGTGAATTCGCAACTCGCAGACCACACACCAGAGATGAACGAGAGAGGACGCACATGAGCGGGTGGATCGAGACGGTCGCCGAGGCCCAGCGGCGAGCACGCAGGCGGCTGCCGAAGTCCGTCTACAGCGCGCTCCTCGCCGGCTCCGAGCAGGGCGTCTCCTACGAGGACAACACGACGGCGTTCGGTGAGCTCGGCTTCGCCCCGCACGTCGCCGGGCTGTCCGCCAAGCGCGACCAGGCGACCACCGTCCTGGGCGAGCAGCTCGCGATGCCCGTGATCATCTCTCCGACCGGGGTGCAGGCCGTGCACCCGGACGGCGAGGTGGCCGTGGCCCGCGCCGCCGCCGCCCGCGGTACGGCCATGGGCCTCAGCTCCTTCGCCAGCAAACCGTTGACCGACGTGGTTGCCGCGAACCCGCGGACCTTCTTCCAGATGTACTGGATGGGCTCCAAGGATGCGATGGCCCGCCGCATCGAGTACGCCCGTGAGTCCGGCGCCAAGGCGCTGATCGCCACCCTCGACTGGTCGTTCTCCTACGGCCGCGACTGGGGCAGCCCCCAGATCCCCGAGCGCCTCGACCTCAAGGAGATGACGCGCCTGGCCCCCGAGGCCCTGTCGCGCCCCCGCTGGCTGTGGGACTTCGTCAAGACCGGCAGCCTCCCCGATCTGCGCACCCCCAACCTCGCCGAGTCCGGACAGCAGGCCCCGACCTTCTTCGGCGCCTACGGCGAATGGATGCAGACCCCGCCGCCCTCCTGGGACGACGTGCGCTGGCTGCGCGAGCAGTGGGACGGGCCGTTCGTGCTCAAGGGCGTGTGCCGGGTCGACGACGCGCTGCGCGCCGTGGACGCCGGGGTGACCGCGATCTCCGTGTCCAACCACGGCGGCAACAACCTCGACGCCACCCCGGCCCCGATCCGCGCCCTGCCCGCCGTCGCGGACGCCGTCGGCCATCAGGTGGAGTTGCTCCTCGACGGCGGGGTGCGGCGCGGCAGCGATGTGGTCAAGGCGCTGGCGCTCGGCGCGAAGGCCGTGATGATCGGCCGTGCCTATCTGTGGGGCCTCGCCGCGGGCGGGCAGGGCGGGGTGGAGAACGTCCTCGACATCCTCTCCCGCGGCATCGACTCGGCGCTGCTCGGCCTCGGCCGTGCCTCCGTCCAGGAGCTGAACCGCGACGACCTGGTGATCCCGCCCGGCTTCACCCGGACCCTCGGAGCGGTCTGAGATGCCTGCCGCGCCCGCCTCCGAGGCTGCCGCGCCCGCCTCCGAGGCTGCCGCACCCGCCTCCGAGGCTGCCGCACCCGCCTCCGAGGCTGCTGCGCCCGCCTCCGAGGCTGCTGCGCCCGCCTCCGAGGCTGCTGCGCCCGCTTCTGCGGCTGCCGCGCCCGCTTCTGCGGACCCCGTGCCCGCCTCCGCGGACGCCGTTCCCGACCCCGTGGCTGCGCTGCCCGCCTCCATGACTGCCGCGCCCGCCTCCGAGGCTGCTGCGCCCGCTTCTGCGGACCCCGTGCCCGCCTCCGCGGACGCCGTTCCCGACCCCGTGGCTGCGCTGCCCGCCTCCATGACTGCCGCCCCCGCCCTCGCGGACCTCCCCTGGCCCGAGCTGACCGGCCGCCGCCCCCTGGTGCTGCTGCCGCTCGGTTCCTGCGAGCAGCACGGCCCGCACCTCCCGCTGGACACCGACACCGCCGTGGCCACTGCCGTCGCCGAACGCGCGGCGGCCCGGCTGGGGGAGGCCGGCGGTGTGCTCGTCGCGCCGGCCCAGCCCTACGGTGCCAGCGGTGAGCACGAGGGCTTCCCCGGCACCGTGTCCATCGGCCACGAGGCGCTGCGCCTGCTGCTCGTCGAGACCGGCCGCTCGCTGCTGCGCTGGGCATCCCGGCTGCTCGTCGTCAACGGCCACGGCGGCAACCTCGACGGTCTCACCGACGCCGTCACCACACTGCGCCGCGAGGGCCGGGACGTCGCGTGGTGGCCCTGCGTCCCGCCGGGCTCGGACGCCCACGCCGGGCGCACCGAGACGTCCATGATGCTGACGCTGCGGCCCGCCGCCGTGCGCACTGAGCGGGCGGTGGCCGGACCGACCGAACCGGTCCACCTCCTGATGGACCGGCTGATCGCCGAGTCCGTCGGCGGGGTCAGCCCCTCCGGCGTCCTCGGCGACCCCGCAGGGGCCCACGCCGAGGAGGGCGGACGGCTCCTCGACGCGATGGCCGACCGCCTCACCGCCGACCTCGGCGCCTGGCGAATCACCGGCAACGGCCGCCTCGGCGCCCCCGCAACCGCCACAGCCCAGGCCCCCGTTCCCGCCGGAGCGCGACGATGACCCCCCGCGTCGCCGTCGTCACCGGAGCCGCCCGCGGCATCGGTGCCGCCACCGTACGGCGGCTGGCGGCCGACGGCTGGGCCGTCGTCGCGGTGGACCGCTGCCAGGACGACCCCTACGTGCCCTACCCCCTCGCCGACGCCGCCCAACTCGACGCCCTCGCACGGGAGTTCCCGCTGGTCCACACCGTCCGCGCCGACGTCCGCGACGCCGCCGCCCTGCAAGCCGCCGTCGACCTCGCCGAGCGCGAGCACGGCGGGCTCGACGCCGCCGTCGCCGCCGCGGCCGTCATCCTCGGCGGTGGCCCCGTGTGGGAGCAGACCGACGCCCAGTGGCGCACCCTGCTCGACATCGACGTCCTCGGGGTGGCCCACCTCGCCCGCGCCGCCGTACCCGCCCTGCTGCGCAGACCCCAGCCCCGCACCGGCCGCTTCGTCGCCCTGGCCTCCGCCGCCGCCCACCGGGGCCTGTGGGGCCTGGGTGCCTACTGCGCCGCCAAGCACGCCGTCGCCGGACTGGTCCGCGCCCTCGCCTGCGATCTGCGCGACACCGGAGTGGGCGCGGTCGCGGTGTCCCCGGGCTCCACCCGCACCGACATGCTCCGCGCCACCGCCGACCTCTACGGCTTGCCAGACATCGACAAGCTCGCCGAACAGCAGCTCACCGGGCGCCCGTTGGACCCTGACGAGGTCGCCGCGGCGGTCGCCTGGGCGTGCTCGCCCGACGCCGCCGCACTCACCGGATCCGTACTGCACGCGGACGGAGGCTTCACCGTATGACGGCACTCGTCCCCCGTACCGGCGCAACCCCGCAGGGCACCCGGCTGACCGCCCCGCCGGACATCGCCCTGCCCGCCGGATTCACCGTCGAACTCGCCCCCCGCGTCCACCGTTCCAACGACGGCCGCCTGGCCCTCGGCGGTTCGCCCCCGAGGCTGGTACGGCTGTCCGCGCGCGCCGCCCGGCTCCTCGACGCCGGGCGCTTCACCGTCACCGACCCGCCGAGCGGACGTCTCGCGCGGCGGCTGCTGGACGCGGGGATCGTGCATCCGCGCCCGGCGCCCGTCCCGGTCCGCGACACCACCGTCGTGGTCCCGATCCACGACCGCGCCGACCAGCTCGACCGGCTGCTCACCGCCCTGCGTACCGCACCGGACACTGCGCCTCTGCCGGTCCTCGTCGTGGACGACGGCTCCTCCGACCCCGCCGCCCTGGCCCGCGTCGCCCGCGCCCACGGCGCCGAACTCCTCACCCACCCCCGCAACCTCGGCCCCGCCGCCGCCCGCAACACCGGCCTGCGCCGCGCCCGTACGCCGTATGTGGCGTTCTGCGACTCCGACGTGGTCCCCGAACCCGGCTGGCTCGGCCCCCTGCTGGCCCAGTTCACCGACCCCGCCGTCGCACTCACCGCACCCCGCGTGGTGGCCCTGCCGGTGCCCGGCCCCGGACTCCTCGACCGCTACGAGGCGCTGCGCTCCCCGCTCGACATGGGCGCCGCCGAAGGACCCGTCGTACCGGTGTCCGCGCTGTCGTACGTCCCCAGCGCCACCGTCGTCGTCCGCCGCAGTGCCGTAGGACCGGGCTTCGACGAGGCCATGCGGGTCGGTGAGGACGTCGATCTGTGCCTGCGGCTGCACGAGGCCGGCTGGCGGGTGCGCTACGTCCCCTCCGCCCGCGTCGGCCACCGTCACCGCACCCGCCCGCGCGGCTGGCTCGCCCAGCGCTACGGCTACGGCACCGGCGCCGCCGATCTCGCCCTGCGTCACCCCGGACAGGTGCCCCCGCTCTACGCGGCGCCCTGGTCGCTGGCCGCCTGCGCCCTGCTGCTCACCGGCAGGCGGCTCCCGGTGGCGGCGGCGCTCGCCCTGACCGGTACGACCGCGGTGCGCGTGGCCCGCCGGATGCCCGACGCCGACCATCCCGCCCGCGCCGGGGCCCTGTTGTCGCTGGCCGCGCTGCGGGGGACGGCGGAGCAGCTGCTGCACTGCGCCACCCGCCACCACTGGCCGGTGGCGGCCGCCGCGGCGGTGGCCAGTCGCCGCGCCCGCCGGCTGCTGCTCGCCGCGGCCGTCGCCGAGGGCCTGGCCGACCACCGGCGCTCCGGCAGCCCCCTGCCGCCCCTCGCCCACACCGCGGTCCGTCGCCTCGACGATCTGGCCTACGGCTCCGGCGTGTGGGCGGGCGCCCTGCGGCGCCGTACGACGGCACCGCTGCGGCCCCGACTGGCCCTGCGGACGGTGGGCCGTTGGACGGCGGGGGAGAGGCCGTAGGGCCCTGATTTTTCAGGGAAACCGCAGGGAAATCACGGGCCCGGCAGAAAAGATTGCCGTCGGGTTCCCGCAGGCGAGCGGAACATGACAGCCCGGTTCTAACCTAGGGGTCCGGGCTCAACAATGCGCCCGCGCGGGCGGGCGCGACGACCGGAAGGCACGGACGGCAGATGCGACTCGTCCTTATCGGCCCACCCGGGGTGGGCAAAGGCACCCAGGCAGTGATTCTCGGCAAGAGGCTGGGGATCCCCCACATTTCCACGGGGGATCTTTTCCGCGACAATGTGACCCGCCGGACTTCGCTCGGCAGGGAAGCGGGACACTACCTGGACACCGGTGAGCTCGTCCCCGACCACATCACCGTGGGCATGGTCCACGAGCGGCTGGCCCAGCCGGACGCCCGGCGCGGCTTCATGCTCGACGGCTTCCCCCGCACCGTGCCTCAGGCCCTCGACCTCACCGACGTACTGGACCGCATCGGGGCCCACCTGGACGCCGTGGTGGAGTTCACCGCGCCCGAGGACATCCTGGTGACCCGGCTGCTCAAGCGCGGACGTCCGGACGACACCGAGGGCGTCATCCGCCACCGCCAGCAGGTCTACGGCATGGAGACGGCCCCGCTGCTCGACCACTACGCCGGCATCCTGCTGACCGTCGAGGCCACCGGACCGGTGGACGACATCGCCTCACGCGCTCTGAAGGAGCTCGAACGGATCGCGTGACACCGTAGCGGTGAGAGGCCGGGGCGTACGGGAGTCCGGGTACGCCCCGGTTTCTGTTTTCTGTTTTCCGTTTCGCTCCTCGCGAGGGGTGCTCAGGACGGCGGCGGCAGTGTCTGTTCCGCCCAGATGGTCTTGCCCGCCGCGGTCTGGCGGCTGCCCCAGCGTTCGGCGAGCTGGGCCACCAGCAGCAGACCCCGGCCGCCCTCGTCGTAGATCCGGGCCCGGCGCATATGGGGTGCAGCGCCGCTTCCGTCGGAGACCTCGCAGATCAGCGTGTCGTGCCGGATCAGCCGCAACTGGATGGGCGGGACGCCGTAGCGGATGGCGTTGGTGACCAGCTCGCTCACGATCAGCTCGGTCGCGAACACCGAGTCCTGCAGGCCCCACGCGGCCACCTGGTCGCAGGCCGACTTCCGGGTCTCCGCGACCATCGCCGGGTCCGACGGCACCTGCCAGGTGCGGACCTGGCCGGCCTCGAGGGCGTGGGCGCGGGCGAGGACCAGGACCACGTCGTCGGTGGGACGGTGGCGCACCACCGAGTGCAGGACCTCCTCGCACGTCTGGTCCAGGGTGGGGGCGGGCCGGCCGAGCGCGGTGCGCAGCATGTCGAGGGCGACGTCGACGTCCTGGTCGGCACAGGCCAGCAGCCCGTCGGTGTAGAGGGCGAGCGTGCTGCCCTCCACGAGGTCGATCTCGGCGGACTCGAACGGCAGACCGCCGAGGCCGAGCGGCGGTCCCGGGGGCAGGTCCAGGTAGCGCGCGGTGCCGTCGGCGGAGACCAGGACCGGCGGTGGATGTCCCGCGCGGGCCAGGGTGCAGCGGCGGCTCACCGGGTCGTAGACGGCGAACAGACAGGTCGCGCCGATGTCCCCGCCGACCTCGTGCGGCTGTCCGCGCGCCTCGGGGCCCTCCTCCTTGTCGAGGCGGATGACGAGGTCGTCGAGCTGGGTGAGCAGTTCGTCCGGGGCGAGATCGACGTCGGCGAGGGTGCGTACGGCGGTGCGCAGCCGGCCCATGGTGGCGGAGGCGTGGATGCCGTGGCCCACGACGTCCCCGACGACCAGGGCGACGCGGGCGCCGGACAGCGGGATCGCGTCGAACCAGTCGCCGCCGACCTCGTTGCCCGAGCCGGCCGGCAGATAGCGGTGGGCGATCTCCAGTGCCATCGCCTGGGGCAGCCGTTCGGGCAGCAGACTGCGCTGGAGGGTCAGTGCGGTACGGCGTTCACGGGTGTAGCGGCGGGCGTTGTCGACGCTCACCGCCGCCCGGGCGCCGATCTCCTCGGCGAGCGCCTGGTCGTCCGGGCCGAAGGGCTCCGGGTTGCGGTGCCGGACGAACTGGACCAGGCCCAGGGTGACACCGCGGGCCCGCAGCGGCACCAGCATCATCGAGTGCACCCCGTACCGCTGTGCGCTCTCGGCGCGCGCCGGGGACATCTGCACCCAGTTGCCCATGAAGGCGTCGCCCGAGTGGTACCGGAAGGCGTGGCCGCTGTGCAGCGTCAGAGCGTGCGGGGAATTGGGCGGACAGACCTCGGTGTCGCCCGGGGAGAGCACGGACTCGGGGCAGCCGGGCAGTACCGACTGCTGCGCGCAGCGCAGGAAGGAGATCGGCGCGCCGAACGGCACCGGCGGCGGCTCGTCGCCCCGGACGACATGGTCCAGCAGATCGACGGAGACGAAGTCCGCGAACGCCGCCACCGCCACCTCGGTCAGCTCCTCCGTCGTCCTGATCACGTCGAGGGTGCTGCCGATCCGCACCGCGGCGTCGTTGACGACGGCGAGATGGCGGCGGGCACGGTGGTGCTCGGTGGTGTCGAACACCGTCGCGCACATGCCCCGCACCTCGCCGGTCTCGTCCCTCAGGGGTGAGAAGTACGTCGAGAGCGCCCGCACGGTGGTCTCCCCGAGCGGCGGGGCCTGCGACTCGCGGTGCAGGGTCTCGCCGGTGCGCAGCACCTGCCGCTGGAGCCGGTCGAACTCGTCGAACGGCGGCCGGGGCAAGATCTCCCACACGGTCAGACCGCGCATCTCCTCCACCGACTGACCGGTCAGCCGGGTCATGCTCTCGTTGGCGCCGACCAGCCGGGCGTCCCGGTCGTAGACCGCCACCGGCATGGGCAGCTGGATGAGGGTGGACTCCCACAGCCCGGCCGCGCCGGACGCCGTGTGCCCTCCCCCGAGCGACGCCCTGTGCCCTCCCCCGAGCCCTTCGAACAGGGGGGACCCCCGGGGCGGGACGGGATCCACGGCGGTCACGACCCACAGGGGCGCCGCCCCGGCGGCTGCCAGCGGCACCGCGCGCAGCCGCGCCACGACCTGCCCGCCGTCCCGGTGACGCAGCGCCACCTCGCCGGCGTACTCCTGTCCCTCCGTGATGCTCCGGAGCGCCTCCGGAGCCAGCCGCGCGGCGAGGAGCCCGGCGGCGGACCGGCCTACGATCTCGCCCGGCGGGTACCCGAGGGCATGCTGTGCCGTGGCGCCCCAGGCCGTGATCGTCCCTCCGGCGTCGATCACCGCCGCCAGGCCGTCCGCTCCTGCCCCGCCTACGGTCACGTGGTTCAGCATCCCGCCGGACCGCCCCGTACGCCATGGGAGAACCCTCGGGGGCGCCGGTAGCGCGGACAGCCCTCTGTGTGCCGGATCACACCAGGGGCCGGAGGTCCGGAAAGGGTGGGCCGAAGGTCCCGGATCGACGGGACGGGCGGCCGGTCTTGACCCGGATGTCTGAGGTTAGCCTCTCCTTAGCTAAAGTGTGCGGCCGGGCGGGATTCGCCCGGCATTCGGAAGGCGGAGGCGTCGATGAGCGTTGCCGAGGAGCTGGTGGGGCGGGAGCGCCGTGGCACGGCGGTCGGGTACGGCGGCACACGGCGCCCCCTGGCCGAACTGGCGCCCGGCGCACGGGCCACCGTCGTCGAGGTCGTCGTCTCCGGGGCACCGGAGACAGCCCGCAGGCTGGGGGCCCTCGGCTTCACCCCGGGCGCCGTCGTGGAGGTCGTACGCCGCGCACCGCTGCGCGACCCCGTCGTCTACCGGGTCAAGGACTACGAGATCTGTCTGCGCCGTGCCCAGGCGGCCTGCGTGAGCACCGTCGAGACCGACGGGACCGGGCGGTGAGCGCCTCCTGCCACGACGACGGGAGCACGGCGGTCGTCACCGGCGACGCGCGCCTCGCCCTGCTCGGCAGCCCCAACGCCGGCAAGACCAGCGTCTTCAACGCCCTGACCGGGCTCAACGCCAAGACCGGCAACTATCCCGGAGTGACCGTGTCCCGGTTCGTCGGGACCTGCCGGGCGGGCGGCCGCGACCATGTCGTCGAGGACCTGCCCGGCACCTACAGCCTCGACCCGATCAGCCCCGACGAGCAGATCGCCGTGGACGTCCTCGGCGGGCACATCGACGGCTCGCCCCGGCCCGACGCCCTGCTCGTGGTCGTCGACGCCACCACGCTGCGCCGCTCGCTCGGCCTCGTCGCGCAGGCGCTCACCCAGGCCCTGCCCACCTGTGTCGTCCTCACCTTCACCGACGAACTGTCCGTGCGTCAGGGCCATGTCGACGCCGCCGCGCTCTCCGAGGCCCTCGGTGTCCCCGTGCTGCCCGTCGTCGGCCACCGCAGACACGGGATCGCCGCTCTGCGGGAACGTATCGCCGACTGGCAGGACTGGCCGGTGCCCGTCATCGCCCCGCCCACCGAACCCGCCGAACTGGACGCCTGGGCCGAGTCCGTCCTCGCCCACGCCGAGTACCGGCCCGCCGAACGGCACAAGGCCACCCAGCGCCTCGACGCGGTGCTGCTGCACCCCCTGTGGGGCACCGTCGTCTTCTTCGCCGTCATGATCACGTTCTTCGAGACCGTGTTCACCGTCGCCGCCCCGCTCCAGGGCGCCGTGGAGTCCGGCTTCGCCTGGCTCTCCCGCCTCGTCGCCGACCACGTCGGCAACCGGTGGCTCGCCGGGGTCCTCGGCGACGCCCTCATCGGCGGCGTCGGCGGTGTGCTGACCTTCGTCCCGCAGATCATGCTGCTGTTCCTGCTCCTCGCCCTCCTCGAAGGCGTGGGGTATCTGTCGCGGGCCGCGTTCCTCATGGACCGGGTCATGGCCCGCGCGGGCCTGGAGGGACGGGCGTTCGTCGCCCTGCTGTCGTCGTTCGCCTGCGCGATCCCCGGCATCATGGCCACCCGCACCCTGCCCTCCGCCAAGGACCGCCTGGCCACAATGATGGCCGCCCCCCTCATCACCTGCTCGGCACGCCTGCCGGTGTATGTGCTGCTCATCGGCCTGCTCGTCGACCCCGGCGCCAGCATCGGCCCGTTCGGCGCACAGGGCCTGATCATGTTCGGCCTGTATCTGCTCGGCGCCGTCTCCGCGATGACCGCAGCCTGGGCCATCAAGAAGATCACCGACCGGAACGGCACCTCCATGCCGTTCTTCATGGAGATGCCGCCCTACCGGCTGCCCTCGCCGCGCGCCGTCCTGCTCGCCATGTGGACCTCCGCCAGCGCCTTCCTGCGCAAGTGCTCCACCATCATCGTGATCACCTCCCTCGGCCTGTGGCTGGCGCTCAACCTGCCGCTGCACTCCGACGCAGAACTCCGTGCGGCCCACGTCGACACCGGCGACACCACCGCCGTGACCGCCTACACCATCGACCACAGCTACGCCGCCGACCTCGGCCGCTTCGTCGCCCCGGTCTTCGAGCCGCTCGGCTTCGACTGGCGCGTCAACGTCGGCGTGATGTCCGCGCAGTCGGCACGGGAGACCTTCGTCGCCACCCTCGGCCAGGTCGCCGCCGCCCAGGACCCCGGCAACCCCAGCCACGCGCTGCGCACCATGACCTACCCGGACGGGCCGCACCAGGGCGAGCGCGTCTTCACCCCGCCCACCATCGCCGCGCTGCTGGTCTGGTTCGCCTTCGCCCTCCAGTGCATGGCCACCGTCGCCGTGATCCGCCGTGAGAGCGGCACCTGGAAATGGCCGGCCATCGCCTTCACCTATCTGACCGCGACGGCCTGGGTGATGGCCTACCTGGTCCACGCCGCCACCGCGGCGCTGACCTGAGGACAGGTGCCGCCATGATCCCCCTGCACCCCCAAACCGTCCCCGACAGGCCGGAACAGCTGCGCTGGGTCATCCCGGCCGCCACCCTCACCTGCACCGGCGCCCCTACGGCGGTCCCCGAGCCGCTCGCGGCCCTGCTCACCGACGGCACCCTCGACCAGGTCACCGTGGAGCCCGCGGCCGTCGTCACCAGCCTCGGCGCGGGCCGTTCCTGGCGCGGCGACGGCCCCCGGGTGCGCACCGCCCTGCACACCGCCCTGGAGGACCCGGACGGCTGGCACACCGGGGCTGGCACGGGCACCGGGACGGACGAGCAGCTGTACGAGGCCGCCCAGGACGTCCTCACCGAACTGGTCGGACCGCACGCCCGCTCGCACGGCGGCAGCATCGAACTCGTCGACGTGCGGGACGGCGTCGTCAGCGTCCGCCTCGGCGGCGCCTGCCACGGCTGCCCCGCCGCCTGGTTCACCCTGCACCAGCGTCTGGAACGCCTGCTGCGCCGCCGGTGCCCGTACCTCGTCGAGGTGCGGGACGCCGGGCGGCACGGCTGAGAACCCTCCGAGCAACGGAGGTCGACAACCCTCAGAACAGCGGCGGCACCACGGCCTCGATCAGATGCGGCCCCGGCTCGGCGAACGCCTTGTGCAACTGGTCCGTCAGATCCTCCGCGGCGGTCGCGCGTGACGCCGGTACGCCCATGCCGTGCGCCAGCGAGACGAAGTCCAGGCCCGGCCGCGACAGGTCCAGCAGATCGCGCCGCGCCGTCCCCTCGCCCGACGACGCGCCCAGCCGCTGGTACTCCATCTCCAGGATCGAGTAGGCGCCGTTGGCGAAGACCACGGTCGTGATGTCCAGACCCTCCCGGGCGTGCGTCCACAGCGCCGAGACGGTGTACATGGCACTGCCGTCGGCCTCCAGGCACAGCACCGGCCGGTCCGGGCAGGCGAGCGCGGCACCGGCGGCGAGCGGCAGACCCTGGCCGATCGCGCCACCGGTGAGCGTCAGCCAGTCGTGCCGCGGCGCGCCCGCCGTGGCGCCGGGCAGCCACAGCCCCGAGGTGTTGGCCTCGTCCACCACGATCGCGCCCTCCGGCAGCACCGCCGCCACGGCCGCCGCCGCGTTCTCCGCGGTCAGCGGACCACTCGGCGCCTCGGGACGGAACGCCGGCGCGACGGCGGCCTCGGCGTGCGGGCCCAGCAGATCGGCGAGCGCGCCGAGGGCCTGTGCCGCGTCGTCGGCGGGCGTGGCCAGGGTGTGCACCCGGCAGCCCTCGGGCGTGAGCCGCCCGGGCAGCCCGGGGTGCGCGAAGAACGACACCGGCACCCGGGCACCCACCAGTACGAGGTGCCGCACACCCTCCAGTTGGGCGATGGCGCCCTCGGCGAGATAGCCGAGCCGCTCCACCTCGGGCAGGCCCGCCCCGCGCTCCAGCCGCGCGGGGAAGGTCTCGCACAGCAGCCGGGCACCGGTGGCCGCCGCGACCCGGCCCGCCGCCCGCAGCGGAGCCTCCCGGGTCGCCGGTCCGCCCAGCAGCAGCGCCACGGACTCGCCGCCCCGCAGCGCCTCGGCCACCTCGGCCAGGGTCCGCTCCGGCACCGGCGAGGCCGCCCGGGGCGCGACCGGCGGCGCGGGCTCGGCGCCGTCGGACCAGGACACGTCGGCGGGCAGCAGCAGCGTGGCCACCCGGCCCGGGGCACCGCTCGCGGCGGCCACCGCCTCGGCCGCGTCACCGGGCGCACCGGCCGCGTCGGTGCAGCGGCGCACCCAGCCGGAGACGGTACGGGCCGCCGCGTCGACGTCCGACTCCAGCGGCGCGTCGTAGCGCTTGTGGAACGTCGCGTGGTCGCCCACCAGGTTCACCACCGGGGTCCCGGCGCGGCGCGCGTTGTGCAGGTTGGCCAGACCGTTGGCGAGGCCGGGGCCGAGATGCAGCAGGGTGGCGGCCGGGCGGCCGGTCATCCTGCCCCAGCCGTCGGCCGCTCCCGTCGCCACGCCCTCGAACAGGCACGGCACGGCCCGCAGCCCGGGCTCGTCGTCGAGGGCGGCCACGAAATGCAGCTCGGACGTGCCGGGGTTGGCGAAGACGATCTCGACCCCGCTGTCCAGGAGGGTACGGGCCACGGCTCGTGCACCGTTCACGCTGGTTTCCGCCTTTCACACACTCTGTCGGTCACGCCGTCGGTCACGCCGTTGGTCACCCGGTCGGCCACCCGGTCTCCGGGACCCGGTCCCCGGACCAGTCACCGGGACCCGTCAGTCGAACAGGACGTCCGGGTTGAGGATCCCGCCGGGATCGAAGGCCAGCTTGATACGGCGCATCAGCTCCACCTTGGCCGGATCCGCGAGCTCCAGGAAGTACCGCTTCTTCGCCGTGCCCACCCCGTGCTCACCGGACACCGCGCCGCCCAGCGCCGTACTCGCCCTGAACAGCCGCTGGAGGACCACGTCCCGCGCCCTCGCGTCCGGCTGGAACAGCGCCAGATGCACATTGCCGTCGCCCGCGTGCCCGCAGCCCGTGACGATCGAGCCGCTGTCCCGGGCGATCACGTCCGCCTCGGCGAGCAGCCCCGGCAACGAGGCCCGCGGCACCACGAGATCCACCACGTCGTCGGCACCGGCCGCCTTCGCCGTCCAGAACGCGTGCTCGCGCGCCTCAACCAGACGGCGCGCTGCGGCCGGAGGCAGCACATACACGTCGAGCGCGCCCAGCTCCAGCAGCCGCTCACCGGCCGTCTCCACGTCCTCCTCCAGCCGGTCCGGCGAGTGGTCCTCCAGGACCACGGCCAGATAGCCGAGGGCGGTGTCGCGGATCTGTTCGGGGACCCCGAGCCCGAAGTCGTGGTCGGCGATGATCGCGGCCATGGTCAGCAGGTCGATGTACTCCAGCGCCAGCGGTTCGAGGCCCGCCGTCAGCAGCCGCGGCACCGCCCCGGACACCTCGTCGGCCGAGCCGAACGGCGCCAGCACCGTCGCGGTGTGCGCGGCGCGCGGCACAAGGCGCAGCGTCGCCTCCGTGACCAGCGCGAGCGTGCCCTCGGAGCCGACGAGCAACTGCGTCAGGTCGTAACCGGTGCTGGTCTTGACGTACTTGCCGCCGCTGCGCACGATCTCGCCGGAGGCCAGCACCGCCTCCACGCCGAGCACATGATGCCGGGTCACCCCGTGCCGTACGGCGTACATGCCGCCCGCGTTGGTGGCGATCGTGCCGCCGACCGACGCACTCTGCTCGCCCGGCCGCACCGGATAGCACAACCCCGCCTCCGCGGCCCGCGCGTCCAGCTCGTCCAGGGTGACGCCGGGCTGCACCACGGCGACCTGGTTGACCGTGTCGAGCTCCAGGATCCGGTTCATCCGCTCGAACGACACCACGATCCCGTCCGCCCGGGGCACACAGGCGCCGGACAACCCGGTGCCCGACCCCCGCGCCGTCACCGGGACCCGCAGCGCGCCCGCCACCTCCAGGACGCCCGCCACCTCCGCCGCCGACGCCGGACGCACCACATGCTCGGGCAGCCGCGCGGGAGCGGTCAGCGACTCGTCGTGACCGTACTCCTCGGGAACCGCGTCCCCGCTCAGCACATGCTCCGCACCCACCACCCCGGCCAGCAGGTCCACCGTGTCCGCCATGCCCCGGCCCCCTCACCGCCGCCGCCCGTACCCGCGGCACCCTGCCGCGCCGCGCCATGATGCGCCCACCGGACACCCCGATGAACCGGCCCAACTGGCCCCGGAACAGGGCCGGTTGACCCTGTCCTGGTCGCGTCCGAGGCGTGTTCCGGCCGTGCCCCCGGCCGTGCCTCCAGCCGTGTCCCGTCCGATGTCCCAGCCGATGTCCCGGCCGATGGTCCGGCCGATGGTCCGGTCACGGACCCGGCCGGTGGCCGCCCGGGTCCGTGACGTGGTCAGGATGAGTTCAACGTGATGGTCTCCAGCCACGTTCGGCACCTCCATGGGCGACTTCCTGTCCGACAGCTCCGGCCTCGGGTATCTCGGGGGCGCCCTGCTGGTCTCGGGGACGCTCGCGGTGCTCGTCGCGCTGATGAGGGTGCCGGTCGTGCCGAACGTGCTGCTGTTCTGGATCGCCTTCGTCCTCACCCGCCCGCTCGGCGCCACGGCCGGGGACTTTCTCACCAAGCCGGTCGCCAAGGGCGGCCTGGACCTCGGCACCGCGGGCTCCTCCGCTGTTCTGCTGGCCGTCCTGTTCGGTCTGATGGCCCACGCCCATGTCCGCGAGCGCAGGACCACGATGACGTACGAGGAGCCGGAGCGGGAGCTCAGCCGGGAGGCAGGGTGACGGTGAAGCGGGCTCCGGGGGCGTGCCCGGGGTCGTGGGACACCTCGCCGCCGACGGCGCGGGCCAGACGCCGTGCGAGCGGCAGTCCGAGGCCCGCGCCGTCGTGCCCGTCCGCCCGGTCGGCGCGCCGGCCGGGCTGGAACAACTCGGCGGCGAACCCCTCCGGCACGCCCGGCCCGTCGTCGGTCACCTCGATCCGTACGGCACCGGGCACGGCCCGCGCGGACACGGTCACCCTGGAGCGGGCGTAGCGCACGGCGTTGACCAGCAGCGGGCTGACGATGCGCTCCAGCAGCGCGGACGGGACACCCGCCTTGGGCTCCGGGCGTGTCGTCTCCACCCCGGCCGTCACTCCCTCCGGCGTGTCGAGGCGCCCGACCAGCCCGCGCAGCACCGGCGCCACGGACGCCGTACCGGGCGCGGCCGGCGGATGCCGCACGCTCTCCCGGGCGTCACTGAGCAGCGTGTCACAGATGCTCCGCATGGTCTGCGCGGCCTCGGACACCACCTCGAAGGCGGCCCGTGTCTCCTCGTCGCTGCGCGGGCGGGCCTGCCACCAGTCCATCTCGATGACGATCCGGGTGAGCGGGGTGCGCAGCTCGTGCGACAGCTCCCCGGTCAGCCGCTGCTCGTGCCGCAGCACGGCACGTATCCGGTCCAGCAGCGCGTCGAGCGACGTGCCCAGCCGGGACAGCTCGGCCGGGTGCTCCGCGGCGCCGAACCGGTCGTCCGAGGCCACCGCACTCCACCGGGTGGCCTGGTCGGTCATCGTCCGCACCGGCCGCAGCGCCCGCCCCACGGCCAGCCGGGTCAGCAGATAGGTGCACGCCAGCATGACGACGTCCAGGCTCAGCGCCCCGAACAACAGCGTGTCGGCGGAACTCCGGTACGGCGCGAGGTCCAGGGCGGTGACGACGGTGGCGGCGTCGGACCGCCCGGGTCCGGCGACAGGGCGGGCGCACAGCCGTATCGGCCGGGAGCCGGCGGTGACCTGGGTGGCCTGCCCCGCCGTGTGCAGGGTGGCGCAGGCCAGCCCGTCCCGCGCGGCCAGCCGGTCCGCCGCCCGGGTCAGCGGGCCGGTGCTCCCGGCCGACGGCGGCTTCTCCAGCAGCCGGGTCCCGGCGTAGATCCACACATTGGAGTCGAGCAGCCGGTCGTTCACCGTCTCCAGGACCCGGACGCGCGGCCCGCTGGTGTCGACGGTGGTGGCCACGGCCGCCGCCCGGGCGCGCAGCTCGTCGTCCGCCTGCACCTGCAGATGCCGGTTCACCACGGCGACGAACACCAGGGTCAGCGCGGCCATCAGCAGCGCGGCGGCGGCGACCGCCACCAGGGACAGCCGACCGCGCAGGGTGCGGGGGGCGAGCCGCCGCCACAGTCCGGGCAGCAGGCCCCCGAGGGCCGGGCCGGTGCGCTGGTCCGCCGTCACGACAGCCGGTGTCCGATCCCGCGCGCGGTGCCGACCGTCGTCGTACTGCCCGCCTCGCGCAGCTTGCGGCGCAGCCGGGTCAGATACTGGTCCAGGGTGTTCTCGCTGACCTGCGCGCCCTCCGGCCACGCCGCCCGGACCAGCTCACGCCGCCGCACCAGACCGCCGCCCGCCGCCATGAGCGTGGCCAGCAGCCGGAACTCGGTGGGGGTCAGGGCGACGGGGACGCCGTGCACGGTGACGGAGTGCCGGACCGCGTCGAGCATCAGGTCACCGGCGGTCGCGGCGGGCGCAGGCGCGGCCCGCTTGAGGGCGGCGCGCAGCCGGGCGACGAGTTCGGCGAGATGGAACGGCTTGGGCAGATAGTCGTCTCCGCCCGCCGAGAACCCCGACAGCCGGTCGGTCAGCCCGTGGCGCGCGGTCAGGAAGATCACCGGCGCCCCGAACCCGTTGGCCCGCAGCGCCTGGCACACGTCCCGCCCGTCCGCGTCGGGCAGCCCCACGTCCAGCACGGCGGCGGCGATCGTGTCGCTCGCGAGCCGCAGCGCGGTGGCGCCGTCGGCGGCCGGGACGGCCTGGAAGTCCTCGTCGTGCAGACCGCGCCTGAGCGCGTCACGCAGCGCGTGATCGTCCTCGACGACCAGGATCTTGGGGCGCATGCTTCTCCGTGGTGCTCGCGATGCTCACGGCGGCAGGCACCAGGGCGACAGCAGCGGTCGTCGTCGAGCACCCTCGTGCGAGGGAACGGATCAGGGGCGCGCGCGGCACACGGCCCGGTGACTACAGCCAGGTAGACGGTCTACGGAACTGTAGACGACTGGGAGCGGGGCCGGGTTCCCTGGCGGCTGGAAATGTGCGTGTCGAGCGGCCGCGGGCTTACGCCGGTGCCCTGCTGTCGGGCCAAAGCCGGCCGGGTAAGTCCGCTGCGGTTGGGCAGCGCCCCAAAGGGGCGCGGGGCTGTAGCGATATGCGGCTCCGCCGCGTGGGCGCGACCTGCCACAACGGTGCCGCAGACGGCAGACGGCAGACGGCAGACGGCAGACGGTAGGCGCTTCCGGCGGAGCGCTACGTGCCCTGTGGGCGGATACTGACATGGCGGACGTTCGGCCCCCACCGGGCCATCACCGGCGCCGCGCACCACCTGCACAGGGGGCTGCCGCCACGGCCGTAGCGCTGGGTCTTGCGGCTGCAGCCGGCGCAGGGGCCGACCAGGTCGCCGGGGCAGGTCACTGCCGAGGGGTCCGGGTCGCTGACCGGGGGCGGGGGAGTGCCCGGGGTGCCGGGAGTCTTCATGGTGCGTCCTGTTCTGGGCGGCGAAAATCAGCCACCCGGTGGCAGGATATCGACTCTCACATGCACGGTTGTTCGAGGCGAGACACGGCGGGCGTCCGGATGCCGGGCCCCAGGACCCGGAAAGCCGGGATTACCGGGAGTACGCGGGTCAGCGAATCGGGAAGATGGGCGGGGGAGTGGGCTGTATCTCGGCGTGTTCCCCGGTGACGAGGTAGATCACCCGGTGTCCGACGGCCACGGCGTGGTCGGCGAAGCGTTCGTAGTAGCGGCCCGCGAGGGTGACGTCCACCGCTGTCTCGACGCCGTGCTTCCACTGCTCGTCCATCAGATGCTGGAAGATCGCGCGGTGCAGTTCGTCCATGCGGTCGTCGTCCTTCTCCATCTGGAGCGCGGCCACCGTGTCCCGGGTGAGTAGGACCTCCCCGGCCTGTGCCATCAGCCGCTGGGCGAGCTGGCCCATCTCCAGGATGGTGCGGTGCAGATCACCGGGAACGGCCCGTTCGGGGAAGCGCAGCCGGGCGATGGTGGCCACATTGCGGGCCAGGTCACCGGCGCGCTCCAGATCGGAGCTCATCCGCAGCGAGGTGACCACGGTGCGCAGATCGGTGGCGACGGGCTGCTGACGGGCCAGCAGGGCGATCGCCTTCTCCTCCAGCGCGCGGTGCAGATCG
Organism: Streptomyces sp. YIM S03343; assembly: GCF_054729195.1. Classification (NCBI taxonomy): domain Bacteria; kingdom Bacillati; phylum Actinomycetota; class Actinomycetes; order Kitasatosporales; family Streptomycetaceae; genus Streptomyces; species Streptomyces sp. YIM S03343. Next base: position 458,025 of record NZ_JBPUKX010000001.1, on the reverse strand, counting down.
TCGATCGCGTCGTCGGCGGATATGACGCGCTCCGCCAGCTGGACATCGGCGTCGAGCAGTGCGGCGGTGGCCCGGCCCATCGCCGAACCGGCCAGCCTGGCCATCTCGACCAGGTCGTTCCGGACCGAGTCCAGTTCCTCGTGATATGCGACGCGCATCGGCATTCCTCCAGGTCTCGCAAGTTCTTGGCCCACGTCTGTGCCCGCTGCTGCCAGGCTCGCACACCGTGCTGTGCCGCCTCTGGTCCGGGACGTGAACGGGACGGGTCGGCCTCTCGGCCGGAGTCGCACGGGAGCTTGCCTCGGCTCCTTTGCTGATCGTGCGGCGCGGGCTGCGGGGCACGATCCCTGACGGCGCCGGCATGGCATGCCACCTCTGCGGGACGGTGACGGCTGCGTGCAGCGGCTGACGGCCCCGCCGACGGACACCGGGCACGGCGCTGGTAGGGGGCGCCCGGTGTTGCGGTGCGGCGGGGGTGGGGTGCGCGGCCCGGCGATTACGGGGTGCCGCCGCGCCCACCCGTGCCGCCCCAGCGGCACGATTGCCCGCGGCTGGGCGATTGCCTGCGGCTGGGCGGCCCGGCCCGGCCAGGGGACGGTGTGGCCCGCCCCCGGACACCACCGCGGCCGGACCCCCGCGGTCCCCTCGGGAACCGCGAGAGCCCGGCCGGTGTTCGGCGGAGCCGTCAGGCGTCCTGGAACAGATCCGTGCTGAGGTACCGCTCCCCGGTGTCCGGCAGGACGACGACGATCATCGCCCCCTTGTGCTGCGGATACCCGGCGATGATCGTCGCCGCGTGCAGGGCGGCGCCGCCCGAGATGCCGACCAGGATGCCCTCGGCGCGCGCCAGCTCCCGCGCCGTGGCACGGGCCTGGTCCGCGGAGATCCGCTGCACGGAGTCGTAGATCCCGGTGTCGAGCACCTCGGGCACGAAACCGGCGCCGAGGCCCTGGATGCGGTGCGGGCCGGCGGAGCCGCCGGACAGGACGGCCGACTCGGCCGGTTCCACGGCGATCACCGTGATGCCGGGGTTCTTCTCCTTGAGGACCTTGCCGACCCCGGTGACCGTGCCGCCGGTGCCCACACCGGCCACCAGCACGTCGACCTGGCCCGCCGTGTCCTGCCAGATCTCCTGCGCGGTGGTGCGGCGGTGCACATCGGGGTTGGCCGGGTTACGGAACTGCTGCGGCATGAACCAGCCGTTCTCCTCGGACAGTTCGGTGGCCCGCGCGACGGCGCCCTTCATGCCCTCGGGGCCCGGGGTCAGGATCAGCTCGGCGCCGTACGCGGTGAGCAGGGCGCGCCGCTCCTTGGTCATGGTCTCGGGCATCACGAAGGTCACCGGATAGCCCTTGGCGGCGGCCACCATGGCCAGGCCGATGCCGGTGTTGCCGCTGGTCGGCTCGATGATCCGGGCACCGGGGGTCAGCTTGCCGGTGGCCTCGGCGTCCTCGATCATCGCCAGGGCGATACGGTCCTTGACGCTGCCGCCGGGGTTGGCGGACTCCAGCTTCACGACCAGACGCGCGGGAAGATCGGCGCCGTAACGGTTCAGCTCGACCAGCGGGGTGCGGCCTATCAGGGCGGTGACCGACGGCGCGATGGCCGGAGCGGCCGCGGTGTCCGACGCGGTCTCGGGGGCAGGGTTCGTCATGGCCGTACGTCTCTTTCGTCTGCGGAGGTGAGGATCCCGGCACGGTGTGCCGTGACGGCGTCCTCGGAACGGGGGTCCTTGGAGCGGGGTTCTTCGGGGCGGGAATCTCGGGAACGGGGGTCTTCGGGGCGGGGAGAACGGTCGGCGGAGTCCGGGGAGCCGGGCTCCTCAGGGTCCTGACGGTCCTGGTCCGGGGGAGGGACGGTGGCGGTGGCCTGCGCCGCGTGCACCCGCGAGTGCGCCGGTACGTCGCGCAGTACCAGGGCATGCGCGCCGATCATGGTGTCGGGACCGACCTCGACGTCACCGAGCACGGTCGCGCCGACCCCGAGGACGACCCGGTCGCCGATCGTGGGATGGCGCTTGGCCGACTTCCGGTCCTTCCACCAGCCGGTGCCGCCCAGGGTGACACGGTGGTACATCATCACGTCGTTCCCCACCACGGCGGTCTCGCCGATGACCACGCCCATGCCGTGGTCGATGAAGAAACGGCGCCCGATGACCGCGCCCGGATGGATCTCTATACCCGTGAAGGCGCGGGCCAGTTGGGACAGCAGCCGGGGCAGGAGCGGCAGACCGAGCCGGTGCAGTGCGTGGGCGACCCGGTGCGACCAGATGGCCCACAGGCCGGGATACAGCAGCACCTCGGCCCTATGGATCCCGTGCAGGGCAGGGTCCTTTCGGCAGGCGGTCCGGAGATCTTCGAAGATCATACGAATCTTTCTGTGGGGCCGGTCGCGACGCGCTGCGGGGCACGCCGTGCTCGCCGGGCAGAGGGGACAGCGGCTGTCATAGGAGAGTAAGCGCGGAGGTCTGTCACCGCCGTGGCGGGCTCCACAAGTGCCTGCCCTTGGTCGAAGCAGACCTCCGCGAGCCGCGGGTCCCTGTTGGGGAATGTGTCGGCGCCCCCGCGGCGGGGGCTTCCGAAGACCCGGCACCGGCACCGGCATCGGCGCCGGCACTGTGCCTTCGTCCGTTGTCCGTTGTCCGTGGAGGAAAACGTTACGGCCCTCTTCGGCCTCGGCGCCTCGTCCGAAGCGCCTGGCACGGTGGGGCCGAACGGTCCGGATCGGTACATCGGTGGCGGGACCAGCGGCCTCGGACGAGGGGACTGTCCGGCCCGCGCATGATCGGCTTCGGTGCGACGACGCTACTGCCCGGAGCCGAACGGCGGGATGCCACGGAACTCCGCTCCCATCTGCGGGCCACGCACACTCCGAACCAGGAGCCGTGGCCGGGAACGGTGCCTCGCCCTTCGGACACTGTCCGGCCGCCCGTCATACCCGTCCCGCGCGGCCGGACAGTAGCCTTCCGCGGACGGCTGACGGCGGTGCGCCCGGTCCGCGCGGCCCGGCCTCGTGGGCCTGCCCCGCACCTCACCTCGCACCTCGCGCCGACTGCCGTCCGCGCGGCTCGGACGTGTACGGACGCCGTACGGCCGGGCGTCACGCGTTCCCGGAACCGGTCCGCTCGCCGGCCTCCTCCTCGGCCCAGCGGGCGGCGAGTTCCGTGGCGCGCCCGGCCGCGGAGGCCACCGCTTCCGGGCCGCCGCCCGCCCGCCCCGCCGCATAGCCGACCAGGAAGGCCGTCAGCGGAGCGGCGGGCCGGGCGACCCCGCGCGCGGCAGCGCCCGCGAGGTCGAGGAGCAGGTCCCGGTCGACCTCCAGATCGATGCCGAACTCCGCCAGGACGGCGGCGGTCCACTTCTCGAGGGTGTCGTCCATGATCTCTTTCCTGGGCGGATTTCCAGTGGATTTCCATGAGCCCCCGGGGTGCGGGGGAGCCGCGGCGCGTCCCCCGCACCCCCGAGCCGCGGGCGCCTACAGCAGGCTGCTCCAGTAGTCCCAGAACCGGGTGCCGATGAGCAGCGCGATCACCCCGTACCAGGCGCCGAGCATCATCCAGTGGGTGTCCTTCAGGACTGTCATCACGCCCTTCGGCGCCTTGACGATGCCCTGCTCCAGACAGTGCAGGTTCACGAACCAGAACATCGCGATGGTGATGACCCAGATGACGACACAGTAGGGGCAGATCTTGTTCAGCTGGTAGAGGGACTGCACGATCAGGAAGTGCACGAACACCACGCCCACCAGCGCACCGGCGTCCAGCGCCAGCCACAGCCGCCGGTGCAGTCGTGAGCCGGAGAGCACCACGACCGCCAGGGTGATCACGGCGGCGTAGGCGCCGAGCCCGAGCAGCATGTTGGGGAAGCCGAAGATCCGGCCCTCCGGGCTGGACATCACGCTGCCGCAGTTGACGATCGGGCTGATGTTGCACGCGGGCTGGTAGCTGGGGTCGCGCAGGATCCGCCAGTCGTCCACGGTCAGTTCGAACGAGGCGAGCCAGCCGATGATCCCGGTGACGAGGATCACCAGGGCTGTACGGCGGCTCGCGCCCACCAGACTGCCCGGGCGGTCGGTGGTGGGATCCGGGGCAAGAGCGGGCCCGGTGGTCATGCGGTCCTCCGAGAGGCGGAAGCCGACCGCGCGCATACCGCGGCCGAGCGGGTGGGGGGCATCGGGGCGGCACTCGGGCCGGCACTCGGGTCGGCGCCGCCGGTGGCGGTGGGGACGGTGGCGACGATACGGGACCCGGCTGTGCTCATCGGCCGCCCTCCGGCCCGGACGGCGGCGGCACGAGGGCGAGGAGAGCGGCGAGCAGATGCCGGTAGGGGGAGCCCGCGTCGGTGAGGGCGTGGTGCACGAGTTCGAGGCCGCGGCGGTGCTGGCGCAGCGGAGCCTCGCCCTTGCCGGGGCCGGTGAGGGCGGCGAACTCCAGCATCACGGGGAGATGGTCGGGCTGTTCGCCGTCGTCGATGTCCCAGCCCGCGGCGCGGTAGCGCTGGGCGAGGGTGAGCAGGGCCATCTCCCGGCGGCGGGTGTCGCCGTCCAGGTAGCGGGTGAGGCGCAGACCGGCTGTGCCGTCGGGGCCGTCCGGGCCGAACGCCTCGGTGTGGTGCCGCACCGGTGCGCCGGGCTCCTGTTCCTCCAGCCAGCCGGTGAACGCGGCCAGTCCGGCGGCCGCCGGGGAGGGTGGAAGCGCGTCCACGGTGGCGACGAGCACCGGTCGGGCAGCGGCGAATCCCGTGTCCGGGCGGCGCAGGAGAAGCGACAGCAGCCGCAGCAGCAGGGCCCGGTCCGCCGTCTCCTCGGGGCTCAGCCGCCGTGCCGTCCGGACGGCGACCCCGCCGGGAGCAGCACTGAGCGCCCCCTGATTGTTCTCCATGTCGCGCGACATTATGCGGAGTTCGTCGAGGTGCACCTGGGGCTGGCGGTCCCTTCAGGGATGCCCCAGGGTCCCTGTCCGAGGACCGGCAAGGGGGCCAAAGGTCCCTGCGGTGGGGGCCGGTCGGCGGTGTGGACGAGCGGGCCCGGCGCTGCATCCTGTGAGGGATCGAGTCGCAGATGCCCAACAAATCTGTACGACCGCATCCCATGCCGGTGGGCGGCCAATTCCCCGTCCCTGGTCGCCGCGGGCATGGTGCGTACGGCGCCAGTCGCCCGACTCGACAGCGCGTCCGGCCGCACACCACGGCCGGACGCGCCATTTGTACGGCAGGTGTCCGCGACCGGCGCACCCGCCGCGCACCTCGGGGCCGCCGGCGCGAGTGGCGAGGGCAGGAGGAAGTCACGGCATGGACGGATCGAGCCGCCGGGCCCGCACCCTGCTCGGAGCGGTCGCTACCGCCCTGACCCTCGCCGGGCCGGTGATGCTGCTGCGCGGCAGCAGCGGCAGGCGCGAGATCCGCGCCGAAGCGACGGCCCAGAAGATCACCTTCCCGGAACACCGTCTCCCGGAGCCCTTCCGCCCCGTACCGCGCCCGGTGTTTCCCCCCGCCCCTGACACATCATGATCCCGCAGGATACCGACCGGGTGTCCGGGAAAAAGGACCTTCGGCCCATGGACTGTGAGGCCCTCGGGACTTATGGCTCATGCCGCACGGGACCATCGGCCGCCGCGCCGGTCGTCGCTGCGGGGGGATGCTGGCAGCCGCCCGATCCCGGAGGTGCCCCGTGTACGACCGTCCCGAACGTCCGCTCGACCGTTTCCATCGCGCACGCTTTCGGTGGCAATGTCGCGGCGTCCGGCCCGGTCACCGTCCGGTCGCCCGGCGTGTCTGCCCTGTCTCACGGGTGACCGGACACAGCCTGCGCACCTCGGGCAGGGCAGCGCGATGACCATGGAGATCCCCGCGTCCACCCCTGCACCCACCCCCGCTCCCGCCCAGGGCCCCGCCCACAGCCCCCGGTTGATCCGCCGTCAGCGGCACGACGCCGGTGAGCGGCCGTTCATCGTCATCTGGGAGTCCACCCGGGCCTGTCCGCTGGCCTGTCTGCACTGCCGTGCCGAGGCCGTCCCCAACCGTGACCCGCGCGAGCTGGACACCGAGGCCGCCAAGGGCCTGCTGCGCCAGATCGCCGCGTTCGGACAGCCCGCCCCGCTGTTCGTCATCACCGGCGGCGATCCGTTCCAGCGCCCCGACCTGACCGAACTCATCACCTACGGACGCGAGGTCGGCGTCCAGGTCGCCATCTCGCCGTCCGGCACGCCCACCGTCACCGAGCAGCGGCTGCGCGAACTGCACGAGGCCGGGGCTGCGGCGCTCTCGCTCAGCCTCGACGGCTCCACCGCCGAGACCCACGACACCTTCCGCGGCGTCAAGGGCGTGTTCGGCTGGACCCTGGACGCCTGGGACGCGGCCCGCTCCCTCGGGATGAGGGTGCAGATCAACACCACCGTCACCCGGCACAATCTGCACGACCTCCCCGCGATCGTCCGTCTCGTCGCCGACCACGGCGCCACCCTCTGGAGCGCCTTCTTCCTGGTGCCCACCGGCCGCGGCAAGGCGCTCGGCGTGCTCACGCCCGGCGAGGTCGAGGACGTCCTCAACTTCGTCTACGACGTCGGCCTGACCGTGCCCTCCAAGACCACCGAGGCCCACCACTTCCGCCGGGTCGTGCTCCAGCGGCGGATCCTTGCCGACGCGGGCGACGACCATGTCGCCGTGCTCGGACTCGGACCGCTCTACCAGGAACTGCGCGAACGCGCCGCCGAGCTGGGCCTGAACGCCGTCGCCCGCCGGGTGCGGCGCCCGCCGCTCGACGTCAACGCGGGCCGCGGCTTCGTGTTCGTCTCGCACACCGGGACCGTGCACCCGAGCGGCTTCCTGCCGCTCGCCGCGGGCAACGTGCGCGAGACCCCGCTCACGGAGATCTACCGCACCTCGGAGCTGTTCACCGGGCTGCGGGACCCCGACAAGCTGGGCGGCCGGTGCGGCACGTGCGAGTTCCGCCGGGTCTGCGGCGGCTCGCGCTCCCGGGCCTACGGCGTCACCGGCGACCCGTTCGCCGAAGAACCGTGGTGCGGCTACGTCCCCGGGTCCTTCCCGCGCCGGCAGGAACTCGCCGAGCTGCTGTCCCGGAGCGCTTCGGCGGGGCCGAGGGTCCCGGCCGCACGTCCGGCAGCCGGCCAGGGCACGGAGGAGCAGCATGGCCGGCAGGACGGATGAGCCGACGGCCGGTGAGCCGACGGCCGGTGATCCGGCGGTCGGCGGCCTGAAGGCTGACGCCCCGCAGAACGATGCCCCTGAGGCCCCCGCCTTCTCGCGCCCCGCCCTGTGGGGCACCGCCGCCGGTGTCGTCATCGTCGTCCTGGCCGTGCTGTTCGCCAACAGCGGCGGCGGCGCCGGCGACCAGGCGAGCGCCGGCGTCGGCGGCGGCTACGGCACCACCCGCACCGTCGCCGTCACCCTGGCGAACATGCGGATCCGCCCCGCGAAGATCGAGGTCGCCGCGGGCACGCATCTGCGGCTGAAGGTGACCAACGCCGACGCCCAGCGCCACGACCTCAAGGTCCAGGACGGGCCGAGCACCCCCATGCTCTCCGACGGCGACAGCAAGGTGCTGGACCTCGGCACGGTCACGGAGAGCCGCGAGGCCTGGTGCACCGTGCCGGGACACCGGGCGGCCGGGATGAGCATGGACATCACCATCGCCGGGACGAGTGGAACGAGCGGCACCACGGATGCCTCCGGCGACATGAGCGGTATGGACATGAGCGGCGGCGGGTCCTCCGCGACGACCACCACGGGCACCGGCGGCCTGGACCTGTCCGCCGACTTCTCCCAGGGCTGGCAGTCCCGCGACGCCACCCTCGAACCGGTGCCCGGCGGCACCGTCCACAAGGTCGAACTGCACGCCACCCGTACCAAGGCCGAGGTGGCCCCGGGGGTGAAGCAGGAGATCTGGACCTTCGGCGGCACCGCCCCCGGACCCACCCTGCACGGCAAGGTCGGCGACGTCTTCGAGGTGACCCTCGTCAACGACGACCCCTCCATGGGCCACGGCATCGACTTCCACGCCGGCACCCTCGCCCCCGACCGTCCCATGCGCACCATCCAGCCCGGCGAGCGGCTGGTCTACCGCTTCCGCGCCCAACACGCCGGGGCCTGGCTGTACCACTGCAGCACCATGCCGATGCTCCAGCACATAGGCAACGGCATGTTCGGCGCCGTGATCATCGACCCGCCGGGGCTGAAGAAGGTGGACCACGAGTACGCGCTGGTCTTCTCCGAGCTCTACCTCGGCACGCCCGGCAGCACGGCCCAGGTGGCGAAGATGCGCGCGGACACCCCGGACGCCTGGGTGTTCAACGGCGCGGCGAACCAGTACGTCCAACGGCCCCTGAAGGTGAAGGCCGGTGAGCGGGTCCGCTTCTGGGTGGTCGCCGCGGGACCGAGCGACGGCATCTCCTTCCACATCGTCGGCACGGTCTTCGACACCGTGTACAAGGAGGGCGCCTACCTGCTGAAGCCCGGCGGCTCCGGGGGTTCCCAGGCGCTGGACCTGTCCGCCGCGCAGGGCGGGTTCGTCGAGACGACGTTCTCCGAGGCCGGCCACTACTCGTTCGTCGACCACGACATGCGCCACGCCGAGGCCGGAGCGCGCGGAACGGTGGAGGTGACCCGCTGATGGGCTCCGTGGGCGTGTGGTCCCTGGTGCGGTTCTTCCATGTGGCCGGGGCCGCGCTGTGGGTCGGCGGACAACTCGCCCTGTCCCTGGTGGTCCTGCCGCTCGCCCGCCATCTGCTCGACGCGGAGGCCAAGGACAGGTTCTCGGCCGCGGCGGGGCGCCGGTTCGGGATGCTGACCGGTGCGGTGTTCCTGCCGGTCCAGCTGGGTACCGGCTGGGCGATGGCCTGGCACAAGGGCGTCACCTGGGCCTCGCTCGCCGAACCGGGCTACGGACGCACCCTGGCGACCAAGCTCGGGCTGTTCGTCGTGGTGATGATCGCCGCGGGCGGCCACGGCCTCGCCCAGTCCAAGGGCCGCGGCGACCTGGCCCGTGCGCTTGCGGTGGTGTCGCTCGTCGGCTCCCTCGGCATCGTCGTCCTGGCCACGGCCCTGCCGGCGACCTGAGCCCGGCGGGTTTTCGCCCCCGCCGCCCCTTCCCGTTCCCGTCCCTGGGGGCTGCGCCCCCAGACCCCCCATATCGGCCCTTCGGGCCTCGTCCTCAAACGCCGGACGGGCTGAAGATCAGCCCCTCCCGCGTTTGAGGAGCGGGGGGACGGGGGCAGCGCCCCCGGGTCGGGACGGGAAGGGGCGGCGGGGGCGAAAAACCCGGCGGGTCAGCGGCAGCCGGCCTCACCGGCGCCCGCGCGTCGCCCCGACCTCCCGCCCGGTCACCAGCGTCGCCTCGATCCGTACGAACCGGATGTCGTCCAGCGGTCTCCAGGTCCGGGGGCCGTACCGCAGCAGCCGTTCATGCTCGGTCGGCACGGTGACCGTACCGGCGCGGCCCGTGACGACGACGCTCCAGCCGGAGCGGGTCGCCCCGTCGAAGTCGTCCGCCTCGAAGGCCACGACCACACCGTCGATGGCCCGCACCAGGTCCGAGCCCGGTGACGTGCACAGCACCACGGAGGTGCCCGGGTCGCCCGGCCGGCCGTCGGGCCGGGTGTGGGAGGCGTCGAGACAGAAGTTGACCGGGAGGACCGCGGGCAGCGCCTGGCGGGTGTAGACCACACGGCCGACCGGCACCTTGGCCAGCAGCCGCAGGCACTCCTCCTGGTCGAGCGCGCGGAAGTCGTCGTTGGGGAACATCCGGCCCATCGTCCCTACCCGCAACCGGCCGGAGTAGGGCCAACAGGCCCTACTCGGGTCCGGGACCTCCGGGCCACCGGCAGGGCCGTTGGGCGGGACCTCGGTGCCGTGTCGCGGTTCGTACCGGGGCCTGCCGGGCCCGTACGGCGGGACGGGCGGACCCTGGCAGCGGGACCCTCCGACCGTGCGCAGGGACGGTCGGCCCATGCCGTGGGCGAGTCCGGAACCGGACAGTAGGTGCGGGATGCCGTTCCCGGGCAAAGGGCCCTGAGGGACGTTTGGGTCCCCCCGTGGCGCCGCACCGCCACAGGAACCACGAAAGGGACGGGACATGGTCCAGCAGTCGAAGCCGAAGGACGGCGCCGCGTCGTCGGACAATTCGGTGCCCGGCCGCGCATGGCTGATGCTGGCAATGGCCACGCTCGGCTTCGCGCTGAACTTCTGGGCGTGGGCGCTGCTCAGCCCGCTCGGGCCCAAGCTCAAGGACAACCTCCACCTCTCGGCGTTCCAGCAGTCGCTGCTGGTGGCCGTGCCCGTCGTGGTCGGTTCTCTGGGACGTATCCCGGTCGGCGCGCTGACCGACAGGTTCGGCGGGCGGGTCATGTTCCCGATCGTCTCCGCCGTCACCATCCTGCCGGTGCTCTACCTGGGCCTGGCCGGGCACGACTCGCTCGGCGCGCTGCTGGTCGGCGGCTTCTTCCTCGGCATCGGCGGTACTGCGTTCGCCGTCGGCGTGCCGTTCGTCAACGCGTGGTTCCCGCCGGAGCGGCGCGGTCTCGCCATCGGCATCTTCGGCGTCGGCATGGGCGGTACCGCGATCAGTGCGCTGACCACGGTGAGGCTGGTCAAGGCCAACAGCATGGAGACGCCGTTCCTGATCACCGCCGCCGTCCTGGCCGTGTACGCCGTGGCCTCCTGGCTGATCCTGCGCGACGCGCCCGGCCGGGTCGTGCCGACCGAGCCGCTCGGCAAGCGCCTCGGTGCCACCCTGAAGCTCCCCGTCACCTGGCAGGCCTCCGCGCTGTACGCCGTGGCCTTCGGCGGCTACGTCGCCTTCTCCGTCTACCTGCCGACCTACCTCAAGACCGGCTACGGCCTGGAGCAGGCCGACGCCGCCAACCGCATGGCCGGGTTCGTGCTGCTCGCCGTCGCGGCGCGGCCGGTCGGCGGCTGGCTGTCCGACCGGATCGGCCCGGTGCGGGTGCTCGCCGCCTCGCTCGCCGTCGTGGTGGTCGGAGCGACCGTCCAGTCGTTCACGCCGTCGCTGGCCCCGCTCGGCACGATCGCCTTCTTCGTCATGGCCATGGCGCTCGGCGCGGCCAGCGGTGCCACCTTCGCCCTGCTGGCGCTGCTCGCCCCGGCCAACAAGGTCGGCGCCGTCACCGGTGTGGTCGGTGCCGCGGGCGGTCTCGGCGGTTTCATCCCGCCGCTGGTGATGGGCTCGCTGTACGGCGCGTACGGGACCTACGCGGGCGGCCTCGCCCTCCTCGCGATCGTCGCCGCCGCGGCCCTGCTGTTCACCCTGACCAAGGTCCGCTCCCAGCTCGAGGGCAGGGACGGGGCCGGCTCCGGGGCCCCGGGCGGCTCGCGCATCGCGGGCAGCCACGCGTAACACCCACGGGAGCCGGGGCGGGCGGTGACGTCCGACCCCGGCTCCCGCCCATGAAGGAGCCCGGCGGAGAATCGCCGTGAAGGACGACGCGAACCGTCGTCGGAAAGCAGTCGAAGGACGAGGGAGAAACACCGGTGTGCGAGTACTGCGGCTGCCAGTCGCTTGACACGATCGACACCCTGACCCGTGAGCACGACGAGGTCGTCCGCCTGATCAGCCATCTGCGTCCCGCCCTGGAGTCGGGCGGAGCGGCAAAGATGGCGGAGGTCGCCCGTGAGATCGCCCGGGTGCTCGGCCCGCACACCGAGGTCGAGGAGCACGGTCTGTTCCCCGCCCTCGTCGGTGACTTCCCCGACCAGATCGCCGCCCTGGAGGCCGAGCACCGCCGTATCGAGGGCGTCCTCGGCGAGGCCGCCGACGGCGTCACGCCCGCCGACCCGTCCTGGCCGGACCGGCTGATGGACGCCATGGCCCTGCTGCGCGACCACATCCTCAAGGAGCAGGACGGCGTCTTCCCGGCCGCGCTCGCCAATCTCGGCACGGAGGAGTGGGAGGCCGTCGAGGCCACCCGCGCCGCGGCCGGAACCGCACTGCCCCAGCCGGCCGCCTGACGGCCCGCCCCCGGGCCCGCACGGGCCCTGAGACATCCCGCCCTGTACCCCGCTCGTCCCTTCGAGCGGGGTACAGGGCTTTCCGCCGCGTGCGGCCCGGGCACGCCGGCAGGGCACGCCGGCCGGGCGCGCCGGGCATGCGGGCGGGCGTGTCGAGTACGCGGGCCGGGCGTGTCGGCGGACAAATGAACACCAGTCGGTCGCATTTTGTTCGTGACGCGGCTGTTGACCTTGAGGGGGACCGCAGCCATAGAGTCGCGTGTGGCCGGAACCGATCGCGATTCGAACGGGCCCGTGGCGCCCGGGGACGGAGAGCCGCGGTGAGTACAGACAGCCGACAGGAGCGGACGAAGGCGGGACTGGACGGCGAGCTGGTGGACGCGCTGGTGCGCTCCCGCCGGTTCTTCAGCCGTGCCGAGGTCTCCGACGACCTGCGCACCCTGCACCGTATCGGCGGACGACAGGCGGACGAGTTCTACCGGGACCGCTGGTCCCACGACAAGGTGGTGCGCTCCACCCACGGGGTCAACTGCACGGGTTCCTGCTCGTGGAAGGTGTTCGTCAAGGACGGCATCATCACGTGGGAGGCCCAGCAGACGGACTATCCGTCGGTGGGCCCCAACCGCCCCGAGTACGAGCCGCGCGGCTGCCCGCGCGGCGCGGCGTTCTCCTGGTACACCTACTCGCCGACCCGGGTGCGCTACCCGTACGTCCGCGGTGTGCTGCTGCAGATGTACCGGGAGGCCAAGGCCCGCCTCGGGGACCCGGTGGCGGCCTGGGCGGAGATCACCGGCGACCCGGAGCGCGCCCGCCGCTACAAGTCGGTGCGCGGCAAGGGCGGCCTGGTGCGGGCCAGTTGGGACGAGGCGATCGAGATCGTCGCCGCCGCGCACGTCCACACCATCAAGGAGTACGGGCCCGACCGACTGGCCGGCTTCTCGCCGATCCCGGCGATGTCGATGGTGTCGCACGCGGCGGGCGCCCGCTTCTACTCGCTGCTCGGCGGCGCCATGCTCTCCTTCTACGACTGGTACGCCGACCTTCCCGTGGCCTCCCCGCAGGTGTTCGGCGACCAGACCGACGTACCGGAGTCCGGTGACTGGTGGGACGCCGGTTATCTGATCATGTGGGGCTCCAACATCCCTGTCACCCGCACGCCGGACGCCCACTGGATGGCTGAGGCACGCTACCGGGGGCAGAAGGTCGTGGCCGTCGCGCCGGACTACGCCGACAACGTGAAGTTCGCCGACGAGTGGCTGCCCGCCCAGCCCGGCACGGACGGCGCGCTGGCGATGGCCATGGGGCATGTGGTCCTCAAGGAGTTCTTCGTCGACCGGCAGTCGGAGTACTTCACCTCCTACGTGAAGCGCTACACCGACCTGCCGTTCCTGATATCCCTCGACGAGACCCCCGGCGACCCCGGAACGTTCACGCCCGGCAAGTTCCTCACCGCCGCCGACCTGGGCGGCGCCGCAGCCGGTGCAGAGAACGCGCGCTTCCGCACCGTCCTGCTGGACGCGGCCACCGGCGAGCCCGTCGTCCCGGGCGGCACCCTCGGCGACCGCTACGGCGACTCCGGCGCCGGGAAGTGGAACCTGGACCTCGGCGACACCGACCCGCTGCTCTCCGCCGCCGGAGGCACCGAGGCGCCCGTCGCGGTCTCGCTGCCCCGCTTCGACGGCCTCGACGGGGCCGCGGGCCGGATGCTGCGCGGGGTGCCGGTGCGCCGGATCGCCGGACGGCTGGTCACCACCGTGTACGACCTCCTCCTCGCCCAGTACGGCGTCGCCCGCGAGGGCCTGCCCGGACAGTGGCCCACCTCCTACGAGGACACCGCCGAGCCCTACACCCCTGCCTGGCAGGCCGAGATCACCGGCGTCGACGCCGCCCGCGCCGCCCGCATCGCCCGCGAGTTCGCCGCCAACGCCGAGGAGTCCCGCGGCCGTTCGATGATCATCATGGGGGCGGGCACCAACCACTGGTTCCACTCCGACACCATCTACCGCGCCTTCCTCACCCTCACCACCCTCACCGGCTGTCAGGGCGTCAACGGCGGCGGCTGGGCGCACTACGTCGGCCAGGAGAAGGTCCGTCCGATCACCGGCTACTCGGCGCTCGCGACCGCCGCCGACTGGAACCGGCCCGCCCGGCTGATGATCCAGACCGCCTACTGGTATCTGCACACCGACCAGTTCCGCTACGACCCGTTCGCGGCCGACACCCTCGCCGCGGCCGGAGCGGGCGGACCGTTCGCGGGGAAGACCACGGCCGACGTCATCGCCCAGTCGGCGCGGCTCGGCTGGATGCCGTCGTACCCCACCTTCGACCGCAACCCCCTCGACCTCGCCGACGAGGCGGACGCGGCGGGCCGCCCAGCCGGCGAGCACATCGTGGACGAACTCAAGGCGGGGCGGCTGGGGTTCGCCGGGGAGGACCCCGACAACCCGGCCAACTTCCCCCGGGTGCTCACCGTGTGGCGGGCCAATCTGCTGGGCTCCTCCGCCAAGGGCAACGAGTACTTCCTCAAGCACCTGCTCGGCACCGAAGCCTCCGTACGCGCCACCGAGGCACCCGAGGAGGTCAGGCCCCGCGATGTGGTGTGGCGGAACGAGGCACCCCAGGGCAAGCTCGACCTGCTGCTCACCCTCGACTTCCGGATGACCAGCACCACCGTGTTCTCCGACGTGGTGCTGCCCGCCGCCACCTGGTACGAGAAGCACGACCTGTCCAGCACGGACATGCACCCCTTCGTGCACGCCTTCAACCCGGCCATCGCCCCGCCCTGGCAGACCCGCACCGACTGGGACGCCTTCCACACCCTGGCAAAGGAGTTCAGCCGCCAGGCCGAGGGCCGTCTGGGCACCCGCACCGATGTGATCGCCGCGCCGCTGCTGCACGACACCCCCGACGAGATGGCCACCCCGCACGGCACGGTGCGCGACTGGAAGGCGGGCGAGTGCGAACCCGAACCCGGTCGCACCATGCCCAAACTGATCACCGTGGAACGGGACTACACCGCCGTCGCCGACAAGATGGCCGCGATCGGCCCGCTCCTGGACACCCTCGGCGCCACCACCAAGGGCATCACCTTCAAGGTCGACCGCGAACTCGAGTATCTGCGCCAGAAGAACGGCACCGTACGCGGCGGCGCCGCCGACGGACGCCCCGCCCTCGCCCGCGACGTCCACGCCTGTGAGGCGATCCTCGCCCTGTCCGGCACCACCAACGGCCACCTCGCCACCCAGGGCTTCCACACCCTGGAGGCCCGCACCGGGACCCGGCTCGCCGATCTGGCCGCCGAGCACGAGGGCAAGCGGATCACGTTCGCCGACACCCAGGCCGCCCCGGTGCCCGTCATCACCTCGCCGGAGTGGTCCGGCTCGGAGAGCGGTGGACGGCGCTACTCCCCGTTCACCGTCAACGTCGAGCGCCTCAAGCCCTGGCACACCCTCACCGGCCGCCAGCACTTCTACCTCGACCACGACTGGATGACCGCCCTCGGCGAGCAACTGCCGGTCTACCGGCCACCGTTGAACATGGACGTGCTGTTCGGCGAACCCCGCATCGGCGAGGTCGGCGAACTCGGCGTCACCGTGCGGTATCTGACGCCGCACAACAAGTGGTCCATCCACTCCGAGTACCAGGACAACCTGTTCATGCTGTCCCTCTCCCGGGGCGGCCCCACGATCTGGCTGAGCAAGGAGGACGCCGCGAAGATCGGCGTCCACGACAACGACTGGATCGAGGCCGTCAACCGCAACGGCGTGGTCGCCGCCCGCGCGATCGTCTCGCACCGGATGCCGGAGGGCACCGTCTACATGCACCACGCCCAGGACCGTCTCATCGACGTGCCCCGCACCGAGACCACCGGCAGGCGCGGCGGCATCCACAACTCCCTCACCCGGCTGCTGATCAAGCCCAGCCACCTCATCGGCGGCTACGCCCAGCTGTCATACGCCTTCAACTACCTCGGCCCGACGGGCAACCAGCGCGACGAGGTCACGGTGATCCGCCGCCGTGCGAACCAGGAGGTGACGTACTGATGCCCCGAGACGGAGCCCCCATCGGACGGGTCATGGCACAGATGGCGATGGTCATGAACCTCGACAAGTGCATCGGCTGCCACACCTGTTCCGTCACCTGCAAGCAGGCGTGGACCAATCGCACCGGTGTCGAGTACGTGTGGTTCAACAACGTCGAGACCCGCCCCGGACAGGGCTATCCGCGCCGCTACGAGGACCAGGAACGCTGGCGGGGCGGCTGGGAGCTCAACCAGCGCGGCCGGCTCGCCCTCAAGGCCGGTGGCCGGTTCAAGAAGCTCATCCAGATCTTCTCCAACCCCGTCCTGCCCTCCCTCGACGACTACTACGAGCCCTGGACCTACGACTACGAGACTCTCACCAACGCCCCCCTCCAGGACCACACCCCGGTCGCCCGCCCCAAGTCCCTCATCACCGGCAAGGACATGAAGATCGCCTGGTCGGCGAACTGGGACGACGACCTCGGCGGCGCCCCCGACCACGGCCACAAGGACGTGCTGCTCAACCAGGTCTCCGAGAAGATCAAGTTCGAGTTCGAGCAGACCTTCATGTTCTATCTGCCGCGTATCTGCGAGCACTGCCTCAACCCGTCCTGCGCGGCCAGCTGCCCCTCCGGCGCCATCTACAAGCGCGAGGAGGACGGCATCGTTCTCGTCGACCAGGACCGCTGCCGGGGCTGGCGCATGTGTGTGACCGGATGCCCGTACAAGAAGGTCTACTTCAACCACCGCACCGGCAAGGCCGAGAAGTGCACCTTCTGCTTCCCGCGCGTCGAGGTCGGCCTGCCCACCGTCTGCTCCGAGACCTGTGTGGGCCGACTGCGCTACATCGGCCTCGTCCTCTACGACGCCGACCGCGTCCTGGAGGCCGCCTCCACCCCCGACGACACCGGCCTCTACGAGGCCCAGCGCAGCGTCTTCCTCGACCCGCACGACCCCGAGGTGATCACCGCGGCCGAGCGGGCCGGCATCCCCCGGGACTGGATCGACGCCGCCCAGCGCTCCCCGATCCACGCCCTGATCAACACGTACAAGGTGGCCCTGCCGCTGCACCCGGAGTACCGCACCCTGCCCATGGTCTGGTACATCCCGCCGCTGTCCCCGGTCGTGGACGCCGTCCGCGACACCGGCGAGGACGCCGAGGACCACCGCACCCTCTTCGCCGCAGTGGACGCCCTGCGCATCCCCGTCGAGTATCTCGCCCAGCTCTTCACCGCGGGCGACCCGCGGCCCGTCGACGCCGTCCTGCGGCGCCTGGCCGCCATGCGCTCCTACATGCGCGACATCAACCTCGGCCGCGAACCCGACGACCGCATACCCAAGGCCGTCGGTATGACCGGCGAGCGGATCTACGACATGTACCGGCTGCTGGCCCTCGCCAAGTACGACGAGCGCTACGTCATCCCCCCGGCCCACGCCGAACAGGCCCACAAGCTGGAGGAACTGGCCACCGAGTGCAGCCTCGACTACGAGGGCGGTCCCGGCATGGGAGGCTCCGGACCCTTCGGCGAGGCGTCCGGCGGCCCCGCCCCGATCGCCGTGGAGAACTTCCACGCCCTGCGCGACCGGCAGACCGCCGACACCGCGGCTGCCCCCACCGACAAGGCGACCCGCGTCAACCTCCTCAACTGGGACGGCAAGGGCGCCCCGCCCGGCCTCTTCCCGGACCGTACGGACCAACCACCAGCCGGGACCGGCACGGAGGAGGGCGAGCCCAGGCCATGAGGAAGAAGAAGACCGCACCCGCCTTCCGCACCGAGCCCTGGCACCCCCACGCCTGGCAGGTCCAGTCCCTGCTGCTCGCCTACCCCGACGAGCGCTTCGCCGGGCACCTGGCACTCGCCGAGCGCGTCGCCGCGACCCTCCCGCGCCCGGTCGCGGACCCCTTGCTGCGCTTCACCGCGCACGCCGCACGGTCCGCCCGCACGGTGCCCGCCGACCTGGCCGCCGCCTACGTGGCCACCTTCGACCACCGCAAACGCTGCTGCCCGTACCTGACGTACTACGCGCACGGCGACACCCGCAAACGAGGCCTCGGCCTGCTGCGCCTGAAGCAGGCCTACGCGGCGGCGGGCTGGCGGCTCGCCGACGACGAACTGCCCGACCATCTCGCCGTCGTCCTGGAGTTCGCCGCCGCCGACCCGGAAACCGGGGCCCGGCTGCTCACCGAGCACCGCGCGGGCCTGGAACTCCTGCGCCTCGCCCTCACCGACGACCACGCCCCCTGGGCCCATGTCCTGGACTCCGTGTCCGCGACC
This sequence comes from Streptomyces sp. YIM S03343, assembly GCF_054729195.1. Lineage (NCBI taxonomy): Bacteria > Bacillati > Actinomycetota > Actinomycetes > Kitasatosporales > Streptomycetaceae > Streptomyces > Streptomyces sp. YIM S03343. Next base: position 439,750 of record NZ_JBPUKX010000001.1, on the reverse strand, counting down.
CTGCCGGCCCTCGCCGGTGACGACCGCCAGGCCGTGGCACGGCTCGCTGCCGAGGGCCCGCCGGAGGAACAGGTCGGCCTCGACCCGTACACGGCCCCGCAGTTCCTGCCCGACCCCGTAGCCGGAGGCCCCCGATGACCGCCCCCGCCCACTCCCTCGACCTGGCCTCCGGCACCAGCACCCCCGGCGTCCTGCTGTGGGTCGCCCTGCCGTACGTGTGCCTCGCCGTGTTCGTCCTCGGCCACGCGTGGCGCTACCGCTACGACAAGTTCGGCTGGACCACCCGCTCCTCCCAGCTCTACGAGCGGCGGCTGCTGAGGATCGGCAGCCCCCTGTTCCACTTCGGCATCCTCGTCGTGCTCCTCGGCCACATCGGCGGCCTGGTCATCCCCAAGAGCTGGACGGAGACCCTGGGGATCAGCGAGGACATGTACCACGCCGGTGCGATCGTCCTCGGCACCCTCGCGGGCGTCGCCACGCTCGGCGGCCTGGCCATCCTGATCTACCGCCGCCGCACCGTCGGCCCGGTGTTCTCCGCCACCACCCGCAACGACAAGGCGATGTACGTCTCCCTCACGCTGACGATCGCGCTCGGCCTGTCCGCGACGGTCGCCTCGAACGTGATCGGCGGCGGATACGACTACCGCGAGACCATCTCGCCCTGGTTCCGATCGATCTTCTACTTCAATCCCGACCCGGGCCTGATGAGCGGTGCGCCGGTGCTGTTCAAGCTCCACGCGATCAGCGCCATGCTGCTCTTCGCGGCCTGGCCGTTCACCCGGCTCGTCCACATGCTCACCGCGCCGCTCGGCTATCTCACCCGCCCCTACGTCGTCTACCGCAGCCGCGACAGGCAACTGGGCGCCCGCGCCCCGCGCCGCGGCTGGGAACGCACCGGGGTGTGAGCGCGGCGGCGCTCACGCCGTCGCCGCAGGCGGGCTGGTTCTGAGGGTTCTGAGCGGCCCGGCACCCCAGGGGGCGCGGGGAACTGCGCGACCAGCCACGATGGTGCTGCAGACGACAGACGACAGACGACAGACGGCACATCGCGAAACTTCCAGCGGAGCGCTCACGCGTCGCCGCGCGGCAGCGGCACGGTCCAGACGAGTACCGTGCCGCGCTCCTTGCCCGCGGCGACCTCGAAGGTCCCCGACAGCACCTCGGCGCGTTTGCGCAGATTGGCCAGGCCGCTACGGCGGGTGACGGTGGGGTCGATGCCCCGTCCGTTGTCCGCCACCTTCAGCCTCAGCGTCCGCCCGGTGACCTCCACGGTGACGTCGACCGCTGTCGCCCCGGAGTGCCGCGCCGCGTTGGACAGCGCCTCCCCGAGCACCGCCAGCAGATGCTCCGCGTACTCCCCGGGCACATCGGTGTCCAGCAGCCCGGTCATCCGCAGCGCCGGGGCGAAACCGAGCGCACCGGCGGCCCGGTCCGCCGCCGCGACCAGCTTGGCCCGCAGCCCGCCCGCAAGACTGCGGTCGCTCTCGCGCAGCCCGTAGATGGTGGACCGGATGACCTTGATGGTGTCGTCCAGATCGTCCACGACACGCTGGATCCGCTCCTTGGGGCGCCCGTCGACGTGCGAGAGCGTCGACTGGAGCGTCAGGGCACCGGCGAACAGCCGCTGGATCACCAGGTCGTGCAGATCGCGGGCGATCCGGTCACGGTCGCTGAGCACCATCATCTGCTCCGAGTCACGGCGGTGCTCGGCGACCTCCAGGGCCAGCGCGGCCTGGTTGCCGAAGCCGGTGACCATGTCGACGACCGCGTCGGGGAACGGGCGCGCACCGGGCAGATTGGCCACCAGCAGCACCCCGCGCAGATGCTCGCCGCCGCCCAGCGGGACGTAGAACGCCGGGCCCAGGTCGACCACCTCGGAGGTGCCTCCCGCGGTGCGCGGATCGGTGCTCGCGGACTCGCTGGTCACCGTCTCCCCGGTGGCGAACACCTTCGCCGCGAGCGCTGTCGCCGGCAGCACCAGACCCCGTACCTCGTCCGCCGCCGAACCGGACGCCACCTCGACGACCAGCTCACCGCTGTCGCCGACCGGCACCGCCAGGGTGACCAGGTCCGCGCCGGACATGTTCCGCACGGTCTCGACGACCGACTTCAGGACCTCGGCGGGGTCGCGGCCCGACAGCAGGCTGCGGGTCAGCTCGTTGGTCGCCGCGAGGCGCCGCTGCTTGCGCCGCGACTCGTCGTACAGCCGGGCGTTGTCGATCGCCACGCCGGCCGCCGCGGCCAGGGTGCGCAACACCGCCTCGTCGTCCGCGTCGAAGTCCGCGCCGTCCCGCTTGTCCGTGAGATACAGATTGCCGAACACCTCGTCGCGCACCCGGATCGGGGCGCCGAGGAAGCTCTTCATCGGGGGATGCCCGGGCGGGAAGCCCGCGGACGACGGATGGTCGGCCAGATTCGCCAGGCGCAGCGGCTCGGGATTGCGGATGAGCAGGCCCAGGATGCCCTCGCCGCGCGGATAGTGACCGATCCGGGCGGTGGTCTCCTCGTCGACGCCGACCGTCAGGAACTGCCGGATCGCGCCCTCGTCGCCCAGCACCCCGAGCGCCCCGTACCGCGCGTCGACCAGCGTGGCGGCCGACTCCACGATGCGGCGCAGCACGATGTCGAGGTGCAGGTCGGAGCCGACGGCGAGCACCGCGTCCAGCAGAGTGCGGGTCCGGTCCCGGGCAGCCTGCGCCTGCTGCACCTGCTCCTGCAGCCCGTCCAGCAGCTCGTCCAGCTTCAGCTGGGGCGAGACTCCCGGCGCCACGGCGTCACCCTGGCCCTGCGCACCCTCGTTCACCACAGCTCCCCTCACCGACATGCATCAATCATTGTTCAGGATGCCCGATGCGCCGGGAGCCTTCGACGCTGCCCCGGCCCCCGTGCATACCCCCGGACGCCCCCGAGTCCCCGCTTTTCCCGGGTACGGGCCCATGACGGCGGGATTTCCGGACGGAGTTGTCATGGACGGATGAATTTCTGGTACGACGGGAGGACGGCAGAATTTTCCGAAGGCAACCACCTGTTCCGACCGCGGTCATCATCGACCGCTGACCGCACAGAATACGCAGTACCCGCCCCACCCGCTCCACCCGCTCCACACCACGGCTCAATGGGGGCCCACGACGCCGCGTGGGCAGGGCCGCGGGCCCGCCCGCGCCCTGAAGGTGCGCGGGGCTGTACCGATATGCGGCTCCGCGGAGTGTTTGGGCCAGGTGACCTGCGTCACGGGACGTGCGGCCCCGTGCGCGGCCCGGTAGGGAGCGGGACGGTAGCGGTGGGGACTTCTCTCGCTCATCGACGGAGGTTGCCATGGCCGACCAGAACGCACGGGAAGCCGGAGCGGCCTGGATGCAGGCCCGTGGGGCGGCGTCGGGCGCCGTCCCGAAACCGGCGGACGAGTTCCGCCAGGATCTGATGGTGCGCTATCTCCAGGCCGTGGCCTCCCACTCGGCGGAGGCGGCCGCCCGCAAGGAGGACGCCGAGGCCGGCAAGGGCGGGTGGACCGCCGCCGTCCCCGTGACTCCCGTTCCCGAACTCCAGGTGCGGTACGTGATGCGGCGCACCGCGACCGGGATCTCCGCCGACACGCCGTTCGTCGACATCGCCCGGATGCTGGCCCGTGACCAGGTCGGTGCCGCGCCCGTGGTGGACGAGGACGAGCGCGTCGTAGGCGTGATCGCGGAGTCCGATCTGCTCGCCCGGGCCGCGGACCTCGCCGCGGACGAGCGGCCCGGCACTCTCGGGAAACTGTTCGGCAGACGGCACCGGGACGAGACGGCGGGCGGCACGGCGAGCACGCTGATGACCGCGCCGGCGGTGACCGTCCACCCCTGGACCAGAGTGCTCGACGCCGCGCGCACGGCCTCCCACTCCCGTGTCCGGCAGATCTACGTGACCGACCACAAGGACAGGCTGGTGGGCGTCGTCAGCCGCAGCGAACTGCTGCATGCCCTGGTACGCGACGACGACGTGATCAAGGCGGAGGTCGTCACCCGGGTCGTCATCGACGCGCTCGGCATCGACCCCGGTCTCGTGGACGTGGACGTGCGCAACGGCGTGGTCACCCTCACCGGCGCGCTCGCCGCGGACCTCGTCGCACGGCTGACGGAGGCGGTGGCGGAGATCCCGGACGTCGCCGAGGTCGTCGACCGCCTCACCCGCCACTGAGCCCGCCCGAAGCCCGCCCGAAGGACGGCGTGCCGGCTGAGGTGCCGACGCGCAGATGTGCCGACACGCCGACGCGCCATGCCTGGGTCCGGCTTGCAGACTGGTGGAGTACGACGACGGCCGCCGCACACGGTCAGAGGAGGACACGATGTCCCCGACACCCCATGCCCCGCATGCCACCCATGCCGTCGACATCCCTCAAGCCAAGGAGTGGGAGATCCACCTCTACCTCACCGAGGACGAGGGCACCACGAGGGCACACGTCGTTCTGCACACCGCGACCGCCTCCCTGGCCGGCCACGGCACCGCCCGCCGCAACCCCGCCGACACCGACGTCCCGGAGATCGGCGACGAGCTGGCGGCGGGCCGCGCCATGCACGACCTCGCCCGCCGGCTGCTCGCCACGGCGGAGGAGGACATCGAGGACCAGGGCGCGTCGGAGGGCGCGGGCGTGACCTGGCCGGAGGTGGGCTGGACGATGTGACCGAGGACGGAGGGGTGCGGCGGGAGGACGCGGCGGGGGGCCGTGGATCCGCAGGGAACCGCACCCTGGTCAGCGGGAGCCGCACGGTTCAGCCCGTCGCGACCGGCCGCGGAAGGGTCTCGTACATCCGGACCGCCACCACCACACCCGAGGCTGCGGTGAGGGCGGCGACCGCCAGGACGGCGGTGGTCAGGCCGTACGCGTCGGCCAGGACACCGGCGAGGACGGCGCCCACGGCGAAGCCGCCGTCGCGCCACAGCCGGTAGACGCCGACCGCGCGGGGCCGCCAGACCGGGTGGGCCACGTCGCCGACGACGGCGAGCAGGGTCGGGTAGACGAGGGCGGTGCCGACGCCCAGCAGGACCATGGCGACCGCCCAGACGGCGAAGGAGCCGCCCGCCGCGACCACGGCGATGGCCAGAGCCTGGAGGACCATCCCGGCGGTGATGAGGTGCTTGCGGCCGACGCGGTGAGCAGCTGGCCGAAACCCCACACCGCCGGGTAGAGGGCACCGAGGATGCCGATACGGGCGACGGACAGGCCGTGCGAGGCGAAAAGCAACGGGAAGACGCCCCAGGCGAGGGCGTCGTTGAGATTGTTGACCAGACCGGCCTGGCTCGCGGCGGACAGCGCGCGGTCGCGGACGCTGGTGATCCAGGCGACCTGTCCCGTGCTGAGGTTCCGGTGGTGGTCGGGGTGGGAAGCGGGCGCGTGGGCGGCGGCCTCCAGACGGGCGTGGCCGCGGGTCTCGCGGACGACCAGGCCGGAGACGCCGAGACCCAGGGCGGCGTAGGCGATGCCGAGGAGGAACGGCTCGGGGCGCAGACCGGCGTGCGAGGCGATGGCGCCGGTGGCCATCGCGGTGGCGGCGAGGGCGACATAGCCCGCGGCCTCGTTGAAGCCCATCGCCAGGCCCCGGCGGTCCGGGCCGACCAGGTCGACCTTCATGATGACCGTGGTGGACCAGGTCAGGCCCTGGTTGATGCCGAGCAGCACATTGGCGGCGACGACCCAGCCCCAGGCGGGCGCCCAGATCAGCAGCAGCGGTACGGGCAGCGCGAACAGCCCGCCCGCGACCGGGACCGGCTTGCGGCCGTGGCGGTCGGAGAGGGTGCCCGCGAAGAAGTTGGTGACCGCCTTGGTGGCGCCGAACGCGACGATGTAGGTCAGTGCCGCCGTGTAGGCGGAGAGATGGAAGACCCGGTCGGCCAGCAGCGGCAGGACGACGCGTTCCTGGCCGAGCATGCCGCCCACCAGGGCGTTGACGGCGACGAGCAGACTGAACTGGGCCAGATTGGCGCGCAGCCCGAGCCGCCGGTCCTCCTCGGCGTCCGTCGGTCGTGCCCTGCGGGCTCGGCGGGTGACCGGCGACTCGCCGCACTGCGCGACCACCTCCACGACACCCTCGCCGGTGCCCTGCCCGGCCGCGTCCACCTCAACGGGCCGGTGCACGACCGGCTGCCGAACACGCTCAACATCAGCATCGACGGCACCGTCGGCCATGAACTTGTCGCCGCCGTCCCGCAGATCGCCGCCTCCACCGGCTCCGCCTGCCACAGCGGGAACCACACGCCCTCACCCGTGCTGCGCGCCATGGGCCTTGATGACGCCCGGGGTCTCGGCGCGCTGCGGCTGTCGCTCGGCCGCTGGACGACCCGTGCGCAGATCGACAGTGCCGCGGCCCATATCGCCGCGGCGGCCGAACTGGAGTGAACGACGGGCGAACTTCCCTATGGCTGGGGGAAGTTGGCGAAGTCGGCGGTAGGATCGGCGCGTTCCTGTGAGGTACTGGTGAACCCGGTGTCCGTTCCGGATGCCGGGAACCGTCCGGTGCCCCGGGCGCATCGGTACGGGCATGAGGCGGCCGCGTGGCCGACCGCCCTCGGACCATGGGCGGACACTGCGGCAGCGGCCGGAACGCAGGGCCATCCAGGGGGAAGAGGGGGCGGGCGGTGTCGTGACGTATGCGAGAGCACTGCGGGTGAGCGGCATGCTGGCGGCGTGCGGGACCCTGCTGCTGGGGTGCACGGACGGCTCGGACGGCGGGCGCGGCGGCAGGGCCACGGCGGCCGGGTCGGTGGCACCCTCCGCCGGCGGGAGCACCTCGGCTCCGGCCTCCGGCTCAGCCTCGGCCTCAGCCTCCGGCTCAGGCTCCGGCTCCGGCGACCCGGCGAAGCAGCCGAGGACCGCCGCGCAGGCCGAGGCACTGATCGGCAAGGTCATGGCGGGCCCAGACCTGTTCGGCACCGGGGTGCGCAAGGCGAACCCGTACGAACGCGATCCCGCGCAGATGGCGGTCCTGGGGGAGGACTGCCTGTGGCGTCTTGAGCGGCGGCCCGCGGACGTACTGGCCACGCGGACCCGCCGCTTCGAGGTGCCCGCCTCCGCGAAGAAGGGCCCGGTGCGCCTGACGGCGACGGTCACCGTGCACCGCAGCGCGCTCGACGCGTCCTGGCAGCAGGCCGGAATGCTCCAGGAGGCCCTCGCCTGCGACGAGCAGACCCAGCGGCAGGGTGAACGTCTCACAGGGCTGGTCTCCCTGTCGCTCGCCCGCGGCGAGGGCAACAACGTCAGCGCCGACGACATGCTGCTGGAGAGCGGTGAGTGCGTCAGCGACACCAACGGCGGTCCCTACCCGTACTGGTGGCAGCAGGCGCTCCAGGGCCCGGTGGTGAGCGGCACCTCGGTGTGCGGCGGCCGGGGCTGGACCGAGGCGGAGTTGAGCGCCCTGTTCGACGATGTGCTGCCCACGATGCTGCTGCGGGTGGAGAACGAGCTCGGGCTGCCGCACGACACCGGCGGCAAACGAACGAGCGCGTCGCCCGGTGCCTCCGGCACGGCGGCCACCGAGCCCGGCGCGAAGGACTCACCGAGCACGAAGGAGGGTTCGTGATGGAGCGCCTGCTTCCCACCGACCCCTCCCGCCTCGGCGGCCACCGGCTGCTCGGGCGGCTCGGCGCGGGCGGTATGGGAGTGGTGTACCTGGCCCGTTCCGCGGCCGGGGAACTCGCCGCCGTCAAGGTGATCCAGCCCGAGTTCGCCGAACAGCCCGAGTTCCGCGCCCGGTTCAACCGCGAGGCTGCCTCCGCACGCGGTGTGGACAGCCCGTGGGTGGTGCGGGTCCTGGACGCCGACACCGAGGCCCCCGCGCCCTGGCTGGCCACTGCGTTCGTACCGGGCCCGTCGCTTGCCGAGGCCGTCCTGGAGTGCGGGCCGCTCCCGCCGCGGGTCGTACGGGTGCTGGGCAAGATCCTCTCGCGGGCCCTGGAGGCCGTACACGGGACCGGACTGGTGCACCGGGACGTCAAACCCGGCAACGTCCTCCTCGCGCTGGACGGACCCCGGCTGATCGACTTCGGCGTCGCCCGGCCGATCGCCGCCGACGAGACCGAACTCACCTCCGACAGTGTGGTTGTGGGCACCCCCGGCTTCCTCGCCCCGGAACAGGCACGGGCGTTGCCGGTCGGCCCGGCGAGCGACGTGTTCTCGCTCGGCTGCGTACTGGCCTACGCGGCCACCGGACGCCCGCCGTTCGGCACCGGTGCCGCCGAGGCGCTGCTCTACCGCACCGTCCACGACCGGCCCGACCTCGCCGGGGTCGCCGACGACGAACTCCGGGACCTGTTGGAGCGGTGCCTCGCCAAGGACCCGGAGGAACGGCCCGCCCTCGCCGCGCTCGACGCCGAACTGGTGGAGGACACCCCCGCCGGATCCATCGACTGGCTCCCGGACCCGGTCGTCCGCATGGTCGCCGACCGCTCCGCGCAGATGCTCGCCCTGCCAGGCATCGAACCGACCGAGGTCTCCGGGACTCCGGACGGTGACGCCGGGCCCGGCCGCCGCCGGATGCTCGCCCTGTCCGCCGGCGGCGCGGCCCTGCTCGCCGCGGGCGGTGGCACGGCCCTGTGGGCGGTGCTGCGCGACGACGGCAAGCCGGGGAAGACGGCCACGGGCCGCACGTGGGCCGTCGGCGTCCAGGCCGACCTCAGCGGCCCCCTCAAGGACTCCGGTACCACGCAGGAGCGGGCCGTGCGGCTCGCGGTCGACCGGTTCAACGCGCGCGAGGACAAGCCGTTCACCCTCACCCTGCGCGTGATGGACGACCACGGCGACTCCGCCCGGGCCCGCACCGTCGCCCGGCAGATGGTCGCCGACCCCGATGTGCTCGCCGTCCTCGGCCCCACCGGCTACACCTCCGCACAGGGTGCCCTGGAGGTCTACGAGAGCGCAGGGATGCCGCTGCTCACCGTGTCCGAACTCTCCGTCTCCGCCGTGCAGTCGGCGCTGCTCGCCCAGCCGAAGTACTACTTCAGGGCCGCGCCGCTCGCCGCGTACGCCGCCCTCGCGACTGTGATCTCCCTCAAGGCGCAGGGCAGCCGGCGCCTGGGATTGCTGGTCGACCGGGCGGGCGGGATCACCGGCATGGAATTCGTCAACATCACCCACAGCGTGGCCGGCAACAGCTCCGCCGGCCTGTACTCCCGGGTCGTACCCGCCCTCGCGCCCGATGTGTCCGCCGTCGTACCCGACATGCTCGGCCACGGCGTCGACGGCCTCTACTACAGCGGCACCCCCGAGCGTGCCGCCGGGCTCGCCCGCACCCTGGCCGCACGGGGCTTCAAGGGACCCCGGTTCCTCGACACCCCGTCGGCCACCCCCGCGTTCCTTTCCGCCGCGGGCACCGCCGCCGACGGCTGGCAGGCCCTGGCCCCGTACCTCGACCCGGCCGACGCACGTCTGCGCCCCTTCAGCACGGCCTACCGCAAGCGCTACGGCACCGCCCCCGGCACCTGGGCGGCCGAGGCCTACGACGTCGCCGGCCTGGTCGCCGACCGGCTCACCGCGCTCGCGAAGAACGGCGGCCGCCCCAGCCGGGCCCAGCTCACCGACGCCCTCGCCAAGTCCAGGTACCAGGGGCTGGTCACCATGTACGTCTTCGACAAGGACAAGAAGCTCGTCACCCGGCTGGTGCAGCTCTACCGGGTCGAGAACGGCCGCTTCGTCCACGTCGGCCCGGTCGACCTGTCCGGCTCCTGACGGGCACGGGACAGGGCAGGACAGGACACAGCAGGACAGGGGCAGGACACGGGCGGTGGAACGGGAGCGGCGGGATGCGGGCACTGCGGGCCGAGGACCCCGAGAGCCTGGGCGGGCACCGGCTGCTCGCCCGGCTCGGCGCGGGCGGCATGGGCACGGTCTATCTGGCCCGTACGGCCGAGGGCACACCGGTCGCGCTGAAGGTGATCCGCGCAGGGTTCGCGGCCGACCCCGCCTTCCGCGCCCGGTTCCGGCGCGAGGTACGGCTGGCGACCGGGCTCACTGGCCGCTGGGTGGTCGCGGTGACCGCCGCGGACCCCGAGGCCCGCGAGCCGTGGCTGGCCACCGCGTTCGTACCGGGGCCGTCGCTGGCCGAGGCGGTGGACGCGCTCGGCCCGCTGCCCGTCGGCACCGTCGTCGCCCTCGGCGCCCGGCTGGCCGAGGCTCTGGGCGAACTGCACGCGGTGGGACTCGTGCACCGGGACGTCAAACCCGGCAACATCCTCCTCGCCCCCGACGGGCCCCGGCTCATCGACTTCGGCATCGCCAAGGACGCCGGGGTGACCGCGCTCACCGCGCAGGACGCGGTCGTCGGCACCCCCGGCTATCTGGCCCCCGAGCAGGCTCGCACCCACGGCGGCGAGCCCGGACCGGCGAGCGACATGTTCTCGCTGGGCTGTGTCCTGGTCCACGCCGCCACCGGGCGCCGCCCCTTCGGCACCGGCGAACCGGCCGCCGTGCTGTACCGCACCGTCCACGAACCCCCCGACCTCACCGGCCTCGACCGGCTCCCGCAGCCCCTGCAGGAGCTGATCACCGCCTGCCTTGCGAAGACCCCCGAGCACCGCCCCACGGCGACCGACCTCCACCGTGCGCTGACCACTGCCATCGGCCCGGAACACCGGGACGAGGGCTGTGACGGCAGCCTCCCGGATCCCGCCTCCGCCGACTGGCTGCCGCCCGCCGTGCTCCGACTCGTCGCCGAACGCTCCGCCCGCGCCCTCGACCCGCCGCCCCGCACCGAGCCGCCCGAGCGGCCCGGGACGGACGACCCACGCCGCCCGTCACGCCGTCGCCTCCTCGCGGCGGGCGGCTCCGCGGCCGCCGTACTGGCCGTGTCCGGCGGCGCGACCGCCGTCCTGCTGAACCGGCGCAACGCCACGACGGGCGGCGCCCGGAGTGGCACACCGACACACACCCTGGCCCTGCATGCGGACCTGACAGGCGCCCAGAAGACGGTGGGCCAGGCGCAGGAGCACGGCGCGCAACTCGCCGTTGCCGCCCACAACGCCCGCGAGAACGCCCCCTTCCGTCTCACCCTCTCCGTCCACGACGACCGGGGCGACGCCGACCGCGCCCGCGCCACGGCCCGTCGGCTGCTGGCGCAGCCGTCCGTCCTGGCGGTCGTCGGCCCCACCACGATCACCGGCGCCGCTGCCGCCGTACCGCTCTACTGCGCCGCGTCCCTGCCGGTGGTGCTGGTGTCGGTCGACAACGGGGCGGCGGGCCTGTCCATCAGCCGGCTGCGCTCGCTGTGCGTGACACGGGCGTCCGACGACGCACGGACCCTGCCCCTCGTCTCCTACCTCACCGTGAACCACCCCAGCCCCCGCACGGCGGTCGTCGAGGACGAGGCGGCGGGCGCCGCGTCCCGCAGCGTCAGTCGGGAACTGAGCGGTGTGCCGCCCCATGCGGGCACCGTCACCGTCCACCGGACCGCCGCGGGGACGGCCGACTTCGCCCCGGCCGTAGCCCAGGCCCTGGCCACTCACCCGCAGGCGGTCGTCTACGCAGGCACCTCACCGGCCCGCGCGGCGGCCTGCGCCCGAGCACTGGCCGCCGCCCGCTTCACCGGAGCCAAGGCCACGATCGACCCCGTGATGACCCCCGCCTTCCTCACCGCGGCCGGACAGGCCGCCGAGGGCTGGGTCTTCGGCGCCCCCTTCACCGAGCCGCAGTCGGCGACGACCAAGGCCGCCAAGGCGTTCACCGCCGCCCACCGAGCCCGCTACGGCACCCCACCCGCCCGCTGGTCCGCCGAGGCATACGACGCCGTGGGCCTGATAGCCCGCACCATCACCGCCATTGGCCCAGCCACCACCGTCACCCCCGGCCGGCTGACGGAACGCCTCTTCCGCACGAGTTACAACGGCGTGGCCAAACCCCTGACCTTCGCCCAGGACGGCACCCACCTACTGAACCCCCCGAAGACGAGCTTCCTCTACCAGGTCAAGAACAACACGTACCACTACCTGGGCCGCTACGACCAAGTCCACTGAACCAGGCGCCCTGGGTGCCCTGGCATCGCCGGGCTGGATCAGCCCACAACGCACCCGCAGCCAGAAGGCCACCCGTCCCGGGTGCCTTGGCATCGCCGACAGAACAACTCCCCAGGGGCGCGGGGAACTGCGCGACAAGCCACAACGCACCCGCAGACAGAAACCACCCGCCCCGGATGACTCGGTGTCGCCGGGCAGGACAACTCCTAGGGCGTGTTTCGAAAGTCCCGCCTGCCCTGCGACGCCTGGCACGCACTCCCCCAAGCTCTGACGAGCAGGGGGTGCCCCCGGCTGTGTTGTCGGGATCGCCCACGTACGCCCAGTACGAGGGCGACCCTCCGCCTTGCGATCGCACGCACCAGACGCCGCAGGGCCCGCCCTTCGGGCGGCCGGCGCTACTTTCGAAACACGCCCTAAGGGGCGCGGGGAACTGCGCGATCAGCCACAACGCACCCGAGGACAAACGACGACCGCCCGCCGCTCCCAGGGCCTCTACCCGACGTAAGTCGCCAGGTGCTCCCCCGTCAACGTCGAGCGCGAAGCGACAAGCTCCGCCGGCGTCCCCTCGAACACCACCCGCCCCCCGTCATGCCCCGCCCCCGGCCCGAGGTCGATGATCCAGTCCGCGTGAGCCATCACGGCCTGGTGATGCTCGATCACGATCACCGACTTCCCCGAGTCGACCAGCCGGTCCAGCAGCCCGAGCAGTTGCTCGACATCCGCGAGATGGAGACCGACCGTCGGCTCGTCGAGGACGTACACGCCCCCCTTCTCCGCCATGTGCGTCGCCAGCTTCAGCCGCTGCTGCTCACCCCCGGACAGCGTGGTGAGCGGCTGCCCGAGGCTGAGGTAGCCGAGCCCCACGTCGGCCAGCCGCCCCAGGATGCGGTGCGCGGCCGGCACATGCGCCTCACCGGCGGCGAAGAACTCCCCGGCGTCGGTCACCGACATCCCCAGCACCTCGGTGATGTCCCGCCCGCCGAACCGGTGCTCCAGCACCGACGCGTCGAACCGCTTGCCCTCGCACACCTCGCAGGTGGTGGCGACCCCGGCCATCATCGCGAGGTCGGTGTAGACGACGCCCGCGCCGTTGCAGTTGGGGCAGGCGCCCTCGGAGTTGGCGCTGAACAGCGCCGGCTTCACCCCGTTGGCCTTGGCGAACGCCTTGCGGATCGGGTCGAGCAGCCCGGTGTACGTCGCCGGATTGCTGCGCCGCGAGCCGCGGATGGCACCCTGGTCCACCGACACCACTCCGGCGCCCGCCGGGATGGACCCGTGCACCAGCGAGCTCTTCCCGGATCCGGCCACCCCGGTGATCACGGTGAGCACCCCGAGCGGGATGTCCACGTCGACCTCGCGCAGATTGTTGGTGGCCGCGGCGCGGATCTCCAGCGCCCCGGTGGGCTTGCGCACCGACTCCTTGACGGCAGCGCGGTCGTCGAAGTGCCTCCCGGTGACGGTGCCGCTGGTCCGCAGCGCCTCCACCGTGCCCTCGAAGCACACGGACCCGCCCGCCGTGCCCGCGCCGGGACCGAGATCGACCACATGGTCGGCGATCGTGATCGTCTCCGGCTTGTGCTCCACGACGAGCACCGTGTTCCCCTTGTCCCGCAGCCGCCGCAGCAGGCCGTTCATCCGCTGGATGTCGTGCGGGTGCAGACCGATGGTCGGCTCGTCGAAGACGTACGTGGTGTCGGTGAGCGAGGAGCCGAGATGGCGGATCATCTTGGTGCGCTGCGCCTCCCCGCCGGACAGCGTGCCCGAGGACCGGTCGAGCGAGAGATAGCCGAGGCCGATCTCCACGAACGAGTCCAGGGTCTCCCCGAGCGCCGTCAGCAGCGGCCCGACCGACGGCTCGTCGAGCCCGCGCACCCATTCCGCCAGGTCGCTGATCTGCATTGCGCAGGCGTCGGCGATGCTGACCCCGTCGATCTTCGAGGACCGGGCCGCTTCACTCAGCCGGGTCCCACCGCACTCCGGGCAGACACTGAACGCCATCGCCCGCTCCACGAACGCCCTGATGTGCGGCTGGAGCGCGTCGATGTCCTTGGAGAGCATCGACTTGCGGATCTTCGGGATCAGTCCCTCGTACGTCAGATTGATGCCCTCGACCTTGATCTTGGTCGGCTCCTTGTGGAGCAGGTCGTGCAGCTCCCGCTTGGTGAACTTGCGGATCGGCTTGTCCGGGTCGAAGAAGCCGCAGCCCCGGTAGATCCGGCCGTACCAGCCGTCCATGCTGTACCCGGGGATGGTCAGCGCGCCCTCGTTCAGCGACTTGCTGTCGTCGTAGAGCTGGGTCAGGTCGAAGTCGGTGACCGTGCCCCGGCCCTCGCAGCGCGGGCACATACCGCCGGTGATGCTGAAGCTGCGCCGCTCCTTGACCGTCCGCCCCGCCCGCTCGACGGTGACCGCCCCCGCCCCGCTGATCGAGGCGACGTTGAAGGAGAACGCCTTGGGCGAGCCGATGTACGGCTTGCCGAGCCGGCTGAAGAGGATGCGCAGCATCGCGTTGGCGTCGGTGGCGGTGCCGACGGTGGAGCGCGGATCGGTGCCCATCCGCTGCTGGTCGACGATGATCGCGGTGGTCAGCCCGTCGAGCACATCGACGTCGGGCCGGGCCAGCGTCGGCATGAAGCCCTGGATGAACGCGCTGTATGTCTCGTTGATCAGTCGCTGCGACTCCGCGGCGATCGTGTCGAACACCAGCGAGCTCTTGCCCGAGCCCGACACGCCGGTGAACACCGTCAGCCTGCGCTTGGGGATCTCGATGCTGACGTCCTTGAGATTGTTCTCGCGTGCCCCGTGCACACGGATCAGATCGTGGCTGTCGGCGACATGCGGGGCGATGGACGGGCTGCCCGCCCGCGTGGCCTTGGTCATGGTCTCTCCATATGTTCGGGTTCGGACAGGTCCGGGCACTGCGGGCCCGGGGGGCCGGAATTCTCGTCGGGTGCCGCCCGCGCGGCCCACGGCGGCACGGCCTCCCTCAGGGGACAGCGCGGCGCGCCGGGGTGTCACACCAGCCAGCGGCCGTCACGCATCAGTTCGCGGCCGGACAGCTCGTTCTCCTCGCGCCAGGCCAGGACACGGCGCGGGGAGACGCGGAACCAACGGTACGTCGTGGCCGAGTCACGCGGATCGAAGCCGGTGCGCTCCGCGAACCGCCCGGCGCGCTCCGGCGCCAGCGCGTCCAGCTCCAGCACCTCGACGTCGCCCTCGATCAGCGTCACGTCACGGGTGGGGCCGAGTCCCAGCCGGACCGTCCGGCCCGCCGCCAGATTGCGGCCGGTGGGGCTGGTGGCCGGGGTGGCCATCAGCAGTGTCTCGCCGTCCCAGTCGAAGGACAGCGTACGAGATACGGTGCGCCGTCCGCGGAGGCGCTGGCGACCCAGAGGTCGATGTCATGGCCGAGCCGGTGCTCGGTGTCCTGGCGCCGCCGGGCGCGGGAGCGGGCGGCGGCCATCAGCGCGGCCCGCGGTGGGCCGGGGGCGTCCGGTGCGAAAGGGTGTCCACGGCGGTCACGCTAGCCGCGGACCGGCGGCGAGCGCTTCTCGAATACTGATCGGTCTGTGACCGCCCCGCTCACCGGTCGTCCAGCGCCCCCGCGATCAGCTCGGCGAGATGCACCGCACGCCGGTCGGTGAGCTGGGCGATCTGCGTACGGCAGCTGAAGCCGTCGGCGAGGACGACCGTGTCGGGGGCCGCGTCCCGTACGGCGGGGAGCAGCACCTGCTCACCGGCGGCGACCGACACGTCGTAGTGGCCCCGCTCGAAGCCGAAGTTTCCTGCGAGCCCGCAGCAGCCCGAGTCCAGGCTGTCGTTGTCGACGCCCATGGCCGCCAGCAGCGTACGGTCCGCGCCGAAGCCCGCGGTGGCGTGCTGGTGGCAGTGGGTCTGGCTGATGCTGCGCCCGCCGACCTGAGGGGGCTGCCAGCCGGGGGTGCGGGTCAGCAGCAGCTCGGCGAGGGTGAGGGTGGCGTCGGTGAGCGCCCGGGCGTCGGTGCCGGTGCCGGTGTCGGCGTGCAGGAGGGCGGGCACATCGGTGCGGAGCGCCGCGGTGCAACTGGGCTCCAGGCCGACGACAGGGATGCCTGCCCGGACGGCAGGGCCGAGGGCCGTCACCGTGCGGCGCGCGACACGCCGGGCCACGCCGAGCTGGCCGGTGGTGATCCAGGTCAGCCCGCAGCACTGGGTGCCGTCGGGCACCTGGACGCGGTACCCGGCGTGCTCCAGGACCCGTACTCCGGCCCGCAGGACCTCCGGGGCGAAGTGGTTGCCGAACGAGTCCACCCACAGCACCACCGGCCCGCGCACCCCGTCCCCCTCGGGAGCACGGGAGCGGAACCAGTCGAGGAAGGTCCGCCGCGCGAACCGCGGCACATCACGCTCGGGAGCGATCCCGCCCAGCCGCTTGAGCAGCGGTGCGAGCGGCGAAGCGGTGACCGCGTTCACGGCGCGCGGCGCACGGGCGGCGACACGCGACAGCAGCGGCAGCCAGCCCATGCTGTAGTGCGAGGCGGGACGGATCCGTCCCTTGTAGTGGTGGTGCAGGAACTCCGACTTGTACGTCGCCACGTCCACGCCGACCGGGCAGTCCACGGAGCAGCCCTTGCAGGACAGACACAGGTCCAGCACCTCGCGGACCTCTTCGGACCGCCAGCCGCCGGTGATCAGCCCGCCCCGTGTCATCTCGTACAGCAGCCGGGCGCGGCCCCGGGTGGAGTCCTTCTCGTCGAGGGTGACCCGGTAGCTGGGGCACATCACATCGCCCCGGTGCGCGGCGCTACGGCACTTGCCGACGCCGACGCAGCGGCGGGTGGCCTTGGCGAAGTCGCCGCCGTCCTCGGCGTAGGGGAAGACCGTGGCGAGGGGGAGGGGCGCGCGGTCCGGGGTGACGCGCAGGTTGGCGTCGACCGGCAGCGGGTGCACGATCATCCCCGGGTTGAGACCGTTGTCGGGGTCCCAGACCGACTTGAACTCCTCGAACAAGGCGATGACTTCGGGCCCGTACATCAGCGGCAGCAGCTCGGAGCGGGCCTGTCCGTCGCCGTGTTCACCGGACAGCGATCCGCCGTGCTCGGCGACCAGCCGGGCGGCGTCGGTGACGAACGCACGGAAGGCGGCGGTGCCTTCGGCCGTACCGAAGCCGAAGTCGATGCGTACGTGGAGGCAGCCCTCGCCGAAATGACCGTATACGGCGCCGTGCAGCCCGTACCGTTCGAGCAGAGCTGTGAACCGGCGCAGATACGACCCCAGTCGCGCGGGCGGCACCGCCGAGTCCTCCCACCCCGGCCATGCCTCGCTGTCGTCGGGGAGCCGTGTCGCGAGACCCGCCCCGTCCTCCCGGACCCGCCACAACTGCCGTGCCCGCGCCGGATCGCCGACGATCTCGCCCCCGGTGAACCCGGCGGCGCGTCCGGCCGCACTCACCAACGCCCGGGCCTGCTCAGGGGGTTCACCGTCGTCTCCACCCAATTCCGCGAACAGCCAGGCCCGGGCGGCGGGCAGGGTGTCGATGGCCGCGCGGGTCTCGGGCCGGGTGACGATGTCCGTCAGTGCCTGGTCCAGCCCCTCCAGGGCAAGCGGCCGGTGCGCCAGCAGTGCGGGTACGGCGTCGGCGGCGGCCCCCGCGTCACGGAACCCGAGGACCACCAACACCCGTGCGGGCGGGGGCGGCACGAGCCGTACCGTCGCCGACAGGACGACGCCCAGCGTGCCCTCGCCGCCGACGAATGCCCGCGCCAGATCGAACCGGCGCTCGGGCAGCAGATGTTCGAGACCGTAGCCGGACACCTGACGCGGGAACCGCCCCAACTCCGTGCGGATCAGCGCCAGATGATCCTCCGCGAGTCGGTGCAGCGCGCCGATGATCCGGCCCCGCTCACCGCCCTCGGCGACGGCCGCGTCGATCTCGTCCCGCGTCATCGCGCCCAGACGCAGCACCGTCCCGCGGTAGGTGACGACCTCCAGTTCTTCGACATTGTCCGCTGTCCGTCCCCAGGCCAGCGAATGCGTCCCGCACGCGTTGTTGCCGATCATGCCGCCCAGCGTGCAGCGGCTGTGGGTGGAGGGATCCGCCCCGAACACCAGACCGTGCGCGGCCGCCGCCGACTGGAGGTCGTCCAGGACGATGCCCGGTTCCACCGTCGCCGTACGGGCCTCGGGGTCCAGGGCGAGCAGCCGGTTGAAGTACCGGGAGAAGTCGAGCACGACACCCGCGCCGACCGCCTGCCCCGAGGTGCTGGTGCCCGCCCCGCGCGAGGTGACCGGCACGCCCAGCCGACGGCACACGGCGAGCGCGCCGAGCACATGCCGTCGTTCACGGGGGAAGACCACGGCGAGGGGGACCTGCCGGTAGTTCGAGGCGTCGGCGGCGTACTGCGCCCTGCGCCCCGCGTCGCCCGCGACCTCCCCGCAGCCGCCCCGGCGGAGGGCCTCGGCCACGTCGGCCGGGCCGGGGGCACCGGCACCCTGCGCGGTCGCGGTCACCGGGCTCGTTCCCTCGCCGTCGCGGTCACGGTGCTCGCTCCTCCACGGTCGCGGTCACGGGTTTGGAAGAATATGTGACATGGCGCCGTGACGCCGGACGCCGTGGCGTGCCGTGCCCGCCGTACCGCCGTTCGTACGTGCGGGGCGCCTGCCGCACACCTTGGGGAGGAACCGATGGCGGAGGTCCCGATCGACGCGGTCAGGCCGATGAAACCCGCGGCCAGTCTGCGGGAGAGGGTGGAGCAGGCGATAGCCGCCGCGATCGTCTCCGGCGAGATGCCGCCGGGACAGCTGTACTCGGCGCCCACGCTGGCCGCCCGGTTCGAGGTGTCGGCGACCCCGGTGCGCGAGGCGATGCTCAACCTGGAGAAGCGCGGCTTCGTCGAGACCGTACGGAACAAGGGGTTCCGGGTGACCGGCGTCAGCGAGCGCGAGCTGCGGGAGATCGTCGAGGTGCGCTGCATGCTGGAGCCGCCCGCGTTGCGTGACCTCGCGAGCCGCTTCGACGGCGCCCGGACACCGGCCCTGCGCGGCCTCGCCGACGCCATCGTCGACGGTGCGCGGCGCGGCGAGCTGGGCGCGTATCTGGCGGCCGACACGGCGTTCCATCTGGCCCTGCTGGAGATGCACGGCAACACCCGGCTGACGCGGATCGCGGCCGAGCTGCGCTCCCAGACCCGGCTGACCGGGCTGGCCGAGCTGGTCGGCACCCGGGAGCTCATCGAGTCGGCCGAGGAGCACCACGCGCTGCTCGACCTGCTGTGCGCCGGTGACGGGGCGGCGGCCGAGGCGCTGACCGCACGGCACATCGGCCATGTCCTCGGCTGGTGGGCGGGGCGGCCGGAGCGGTAGCGAGCCTGTTGCCGACCTCCGGCGGGCACCGGGTGCGCTGCGGGGCACTCTTGTGATGCCCAGTGAGGTGTGACATTTTACTGACGGATCGGCTCTGTGGCGGCGGAGGTGAGACCCCTTGAACAGCACTCCCGATGTGGTGGTCGTAGGGGCGGGCATCATCGGTGCCGCCGTCGCCCTGGCGCTGGCCGTGGCCGGTGCCCGGGTCACCGTGCTGGACCGGGGCCCCGCGAACACGGGCACCACGGCGAGCGGCGAGGGCAACCTCCTGCTCTCCGACAAGGCCCCGGGCCCTGAACTGATCCTGGCCCAGCGCTCCCTGCACCTCTGGCGGAACCTGGCCACCGAGCTGGCCGACGAACTCGGAGCAGGCTTCCCGTCCCCTGAGTACGAGCCCAAGGGCGGTATCGTCGCCGCGGCCACAGCGGCCGACGCCGACGGGCTGCTGGCCTTCGCCGCCGCCCAGCGCGACGCGGGCGTCACCGCCGTAGAACTGACCCCACGGCAGGCCCTCGGCCTCGAACCCCACCTCAACCCCGCGATCGCGGCGGCCGTCCACTATCCGCAGGACGCCCAGGTACAGCCTGTCGCCGCCGCCGAGGCGCTGCTCGCCTCCGCCCGTCGGCACGGCGCGGTCGTACGTATCGGAGCCGAGGTCACCGGCCCGCTGACGGCGGGCGGACGCCTCACCGGAGTGCTCACCGACGCCGGACCGGTGCCCGCCGGACAGGTGGTCGTGGCGGCCGGACCCTGGTCCGGGGAGGTGGCCGCCCGGCTGGGTGTGAACCTGCCCATCCAGCCCCGCCGGGGCATGGTCCTGGTCACCACCCGGATGCCGCACCGCGTCCGCCACAAGGTCTACGACGCGGACTACGTGGGTGCCGTCGAGGCGGGCGATGCGGGACTGCGCACGTCCAGCGTCGTCGAGAGCACCGCCGCAGGGACCGTCCTGATCGGATCCTCCCGCGAGCGGGTCGGCTTCGACGACCGGCTGCGTGTGGACGTCCTGCGCCAACTGGCCGCCAAGGCCGTCGCGTTGTTCCCCTTCCTGGCCTCGGCGGCGGTCATGCGGACGTACGGCGGGTTCCGCCCCTATCTGCCGGACCATCTGCCGGTGATCGGCCCCGACCCCCGGCTGCCCGGCCTGTGGCACGCGACCGGGCACGAAGGCGCCGGCATCGGACTTGCCCCGGCCACCGGGGAGTTGCTCGCCGCGCTGCTGCTCGGCCGCCCACCCGCCCTGGACCCCGCGCCGTACGCCCCGGGCAGGTTCGCTCTGAACCCGAGCGCGGAGGTGGGGCGATGACGTCCTTCGCCGTACCCCCGGACCGGGATCCGGCGCAGCCCACCGGGCACTCCGGCCTGGTGGAGATCACCTTCGACGGCCGTCCGCTGACCGGGATCGCCGGGCAGACCATCGCCTGCATCGCCCTGGCCGCAGGGATCACCGCATGGCGGCGTACCTCGCGCGAGGGCCGTCCGCGTGGGGTGTTCTGCGGGATCGGGGTGTGCTTCGACTGCCTGGTCACCGTCAACGGCGTCCGCGATGTGCGGGCCTGCCGGCGGCGGGCGGAGCAGGGCGACGTGGTCACCGTCCAGCACGACGCCCTGCCCGTGCCGGTGGACAGGGAGGAGGACAGGGATGGTGGGTGAGGCAGGTGAGGTGCATGACGTGCGTGAGGTGCTGGTCGTGGGCGCGGGTCCCGCGGGTCTCGCCGCCGCCGTGCAGGCCCGGGCCGCGGGCGTGCGGGTGGTGCTGCTCGACGCCGAGGACGACATGGGCGGTCAGTACTGGCGCCACCTGCCTCCCGGGCGCCCGGCCGCCCGGGAGGAGGTGCTGCACCACGGATGGCACCGCTTCGAGCGGCTGCGGCAGCGGCTGACCGCCGACCCTGGCTGCCGGGTGCTGACCGGTGCGCAGGTGTGGGCGCTGGAGCGGGGTGGTACGACCGGTGCGGCGACGGTGCATGTGCTGAGCGGCCCGGCCGACGGGGTGCGGCGTACGGCGGAGACGTTCACGCCGGACGCGCTGGTGCTGGCCACCGGGGCGCACGACCGGACTCTGCCCTTCCCGGGCTGGGATCTGCCCGGGGTGTTCACTGCCGGTGCCGCGCAGGCCCTCGTCAAGGGGGAGCGGGTCGCGGTGGGGCGACGGGTGCTGGTGGCCGGGGCCGGTCCGTTCCTGTTGCCGGTCGCGGCGTCGCTGACGCAGACGGGGGCGGCGGTGGTCGCCGTACTGGAGGCCGCAGGGCCCGCGCGACTGGCACGCGGCTGGCTGCCGAGGCCCTGGCGGCTGCTCGGCGCCGCGGGCAAGGCCGCCGAACTCGCCGGATACGTCGGCGGGTTGGTGCGGCACCGCATCCCGTACCGGACCGGCTGGGCCGTGACCGCGGCCCACGGGAAGGACCGGGTCACCGCGGTCACCGTGGCCCGCGTGGACGAGGAGTGGGCTCCGCTGCCGGGCACCGAGCGGCGTCTCGCCGTGGACGCGGTGTGCGTCACCCACGGCTTCACCCCGCGCCTCGAACTGGCGCTGGCGGCGGGCTGCGCGCTCACCGCGGACCGGGTGGTCGCCGTGGACGAGGGCGGGCGTACGTCGGTGCCCGGCGTCTGGGCGGCGGGGGAGATCACCGGGATCGGCGGTGCGGACCTCGCCCTGGCCGAGGGCGCGCTGGCCGGCCACTGCGCGGCCGGGGGCGACCCGGCCGACCCGGCCGTACGTGGCGCCCGTTCCCGGAGACGGCGGCTCACCGCCTTCGCCGCCCGCATCGAGGCGGCGCACGGCATCCGGCCCGGCTGGACGGGGTGGCTGGAGGACAGCACGGTGGTGTGCCGCTGCGAGGAAGTCACCGTGGGCACGCTGAGAGCGGTCACCGGGGCAACGGCCTCGCAGGGGCTGCGCGCGCTGAAGCTCAGCACCCGTGCCGGGCTGGGCATCTGCCAGGGGAGGATGTGCGGGCGCACGGTGGAACAGTTGCTGGCCCACCATGCTCCGGGCGGTGCGCTGCTGGGCGACACGACGACCGACCGACGGCCGATCGTGATGCCGGTGCGGCTGGGGGAGTTGGCGGGAGCGGCGTCGGCGCCGGAATCGGCCGAGGGGGCCGAGGAGACCAACTCTGCCGTCCCACCCGGTCCGCCCGTCCCACCCGGTCCGCCCGTCCCACCTGGTCCGCCCGTCCCACCTGGTCCGCCCGTCCCACCCGGTCCGCCCGACCCGGCCAGTTCGCCCGACCCGTCCAGCCCAGCCACGCCCCCGGTGTGATGCCACCTTGGCCAAGGCCCGCCCACATCCAGCCCTGAGCCCCCCGGTCCGCCCGCGCACATTCCCCGTCGCCCCGAAAGGACCCGCCCCACCATGACCGCCCCCGTCCGCAACCTCCGTGGCGTGATCGTCGCCACCGCCCTTCCGTACCGTGAGGACCCCGCCGCCCCCGCCGGACTGGCCGTCGACTACGACCGTTACGCCGAGCACTGCGACTGGCTGATCTCCAACGGCTGTCGCGGGGTCGGCCCGAACGGCTCGCTCGGCGAGTACTCCTCCCTCACCGACGCCGAGCGCCGCAAGGTGGTGCAGGTCGCCGTCGAGGCCGTGGGCGACCGGGGCGTCGTGGTCGCCGGGGTGCATGCCCCCGGCTGGCACCAGGCGCGCCGCTGGGCGGAGTTGGCGGCGGAGGACGGCGCGTACGGCGTTCTCGCCCTGCCTCCGACGATGTACCGCGCGACCACCTCCCAACTCGTCGAGCACTACACGCAGATCGCCGCGGCGGGCCTGCCGGTGATGGCGTACAACAACCCGGTCGACACCAAGGTCGACCTCACCCCGCCGCTCGTCGCCGAACTGGCCGCGATCGAAGGGGTGGTGGCGGTCAAGGAGTTCAGCGGTGATGTGCGACGGGCCTTCGAGATCGCGGAGTTGTGCGACATCGGTGTGATCGCGGGCGCCGACGACGTGATGATGGAGCTGATGCTGGACGGCGCCGTGGGGTGGTTCGCGGGTTTCCCGAACGCGTTCCCGGCCGAATCGGCCGAACTCTACGACCTGTTGACGACCGGCCGCCACGCCGAGGCCCGCGACCTCTACCGACGCCTCGTCGCGCTCTTCCGCTGGGACTCGCGCACCGAGTTCGTGCAGGCCATCAAACTGTGCATGGACATCGCCGGACGCTACGGCGGCCCGTGCCGCCCGCCCCGCGGACCGCTCACCCCCGACCACGAGAAGACGATCCGCGCCCAGATGCGGCAGGCGATGGACGCACTGTCGGCCCGCGAGCCGAAGGACGGGTGACCCGCGATGCGCAGCGCACGTCTCTATTCGGCGGTCGACTCGCACACCGAGGGCATGCCCACCCGGGTCGTCACCGGCGGCCTGGGCGTCGTCCCGGGCGCCACGATGAACGAGAAGCGGCTGTACTTCATCCGACACCTGGACCATGTCCGCCGGTTGCTGGTGAACGAACCGCGCGGGCACGCCGCCATGAGCGGTGCGATCCTCCAGCCCCCGACCCGTCCGGACGCCGATGTCGGGGTGCTGTTCATCGAGGTCTCCGGCTGTCTGCCGATGTGCGGGCACGGCACGATCGGCGTGGCCACGGTCCTCGTCGAGACGGGCATGGTCGAGGTGGCGGAGCCGGTGACCACGATCCGGCTGGACACGCCCGCCGGGCTGGTCACGGCCCGCGTCCGGGTCAGTGACGGGCACGCGGAGGCGGTGACGCTGGAGAACGTGCCGTCGTACTGCGTACGGCTCGACGAGCAGGTGGACGTGCCCGGACTCGGCCGTGTGCCGTACTCGCTGGCCTTCGGCGGCAACTTCTACGCGATGGTCGACCTGGACGCCGTACACCTGCCCTTCGACCGCGCCCGCAAGGACGACATCCTGCACGCGGGCCTGGCGATCATGCGGGCGGTCAACGAGCAGGCGCCGCCGAAGCACCCGGAGATCGAGGGCGTGGACCACTGCCACCACGTCGAGTTCATCGCCCCCGGCTCCGACGCCCGCCACTCCCGGCACGCCATGGCCATCCACCCGGGCTGGTTCGACCGCTCCCCGTGCGGCACGGGCACCTCGGCGCGAATGGCGGAACTGTGGGCGCGCGGTGAACTGCCCCTGGACCAGGACTTCGTGAACGAGTCCTTCATCGGCACCCGCTTCATCGGCCGCCTGGTCGAGGAGACCACGGTGGCCGGCCTTCCCGCGGTGATCCCCACGATCACCGGCCGGGCCTGGGTGACCGCGACGGCTCAGTACCTCCTTGACCCGACCGACCCGTTCCAGGAGGGCTTCGCATTCTGAGCGATCTCTGATCCCGCCGTCTCCGGACATCCCTGCTTGGCAGATGGAAACCGATCGGTTTACTCTAAGTGGAAACCGATCGGTTTCCTGGGCGGTGTCGCCCCTCCGTGCATCTGGAACTCTGGAGATGACCATGACCATGACCGCGATCAAGAACTCCGTCGTCCTTGTCACCGGCGGAAGCCGTGGGATAGGAAAGGCGCTGGTCGAGGAGGCGTACGAACGTGGCGCTCGCAAGGTCTACGCGACCGCCCGCGACCCGCGCACCGTGACCCACCCGGACGCTGTCCCGCTCGCGCTGGAGGTGACGGACCCCGGCTCGGTGGCCGCGGCTGCCGCGCAGGCGCAGGACGTAACCGTCCTGATCAACAACGCGGGCCTCGCCACCGGAGCGCGCTTCCTGACATCCCCGCTCGACGACATGCGCCGTGAGTTCGAGACCAACTTCTACGGACCGCTCCTGCTGACCCGCGCGTTCGTGCCGGTCATCGAGGCCAACGGCGGCGGCCACATCCTCAATGTGCACTCCGTGCTGTCCTGGCTGGCCGACGGCAGCAGCTACAGCGCCTCCAAGTCCGCATTCTGGGCCCAGACGAACGCCCTGCGACTGGAGCTGCGCCCGCGCGGCATCGCTGTGACGGGACTGCACATGGCGTTCGTCGACACCGACATGACGGCGGGCATCGACGCCCCGAAGTCCAGCCCGCGGGACATCGCCGCGGCGGCGCTGGACGGCGTCGAGTCGGGCGCGCACGAGGTCCTGGCCGACGACATCACCCGCCAGGTCAAGAACGCCCTGTCGGCAGACCTGACCGCCCTCTACCAGCAGCTGGCCGCAATGACCGCCCCGTAACCCGATGTAACCCAATGCGGCCCGATGTGAACCGACAGCAACCAACGTAAACCGATCGTTCTCCACGTCGGCCGGAAGGAAGCTAGCCTCCCACCATGACCACGGACCCGAAGCCCAGTTCCCGCGACCGGCTGCTGGAGGCGGCCGCCGACCTCGCCTATACCGAGGGCGTAGGCATCGGTGTCGAGGCGCTGTGCAAGGCGGCGGGCGTGTCCAAGCGCTCGATGTACCAGCTCTTCGAGAGCAAGGACGACCTGCTCGCGGCAAGCCTGGACCGCCGCGCCGCCGCCTACGCGGCGAGGCTCGTCCCCACCCCCGGGGACCAGGCCTCGCCGCGCGAGCACATCCTGTACGTCTTCGAACAACTCCAGTCGCAGTCCACGGAACCGGAGTTCCACGGCTGCCCGTATCTGGCCGTACAGATCGAACTCAAGAACCCGGACCACCCCGCCAGCCGGGTCGCCCGCAAGGCCAAACAAACCCTCACCGACTACTTCCACGAGCAGGCCACCCGAGCCGGCGCCACCGACCCCACCCTCCTGGCCCGCCAGCTGACCCTCCTCTTCGACGGGGCCAGCGCCCGGGCCGGCATCGGCGCGGAAAGCCTCCAGGACCTGCTCATCCCGATGGCCGGGACACTGCTGGACGCGGCGGGCGTGCACTGACGTGCGCTGACGGCGCCGGAGGAAGGCATCGCTGTCAGTGCTGATCGATCTGAGCCGCCTGGAGCCGGCTGGCGGCTGCCGAGGCCCACCACTGGATCACCGGTTCCACGGACCGCGCCGTCCCCGTCCTCACCGAACTGGTGAGCCCCAGCCCTGTGGACTCCGTGCCCTCAAGGCCCTGGCCGCCATCGGTCACACCCCCGACGACCTGCGCCCCACCCTCCGCGCCTTCTCCTTCTCCCCGCTCCGCAAGCTCACCGAGCAGCTGGGCCGCAGGGACGGCCACCCGGACTACGAACTCCGGGCGCTGGCAAGGGAATTGCTTGCCGCCGGATAGGCACCCCGCCGCCCGGCTGGCACGGCCTGGTCAGGGATTCCAGAAGAACGTCGCGTGAGCCCGGTCGAAGCGGCGGGCCGCCAGGTCGTCTCGGCGGATCGCCCAGTGGATCGTGGCGCCCTCCCTGCCGTCGATCCCGGGGTGCCAGTCGGCCAGCAGCACCCAGTCCGCGGCGTCGCCCGGATCCGTGCCGGGCCCGGGGCGGCCGCCCCTGCGCTCCGCCTCCGCCGCGAACTGCGCCGCCGTCACGACGGGATCGGTCTCCGTGCACTCCTCGCCGGCGTACCCGCCCACCTGGAACGGTCCGTCGGAGGCCACGGCGCCGCAGGTGTCCGACCACACCTCTACGAGTTCCTCGGAGCGCGGGTGCCCGGGAAGCGGCGCGGCGTAAGGGGGTTCGGCCATGTCCACCCACGCGTGGTACGGCAGGGACACATCGGCCGTCATACGTAGCGGGCCCTGCGGATAGGCCTCGCTGATCTCCGTGATGTCCGGGTGCTCGGCGTAGAAGCGCGGGTTCTTCGGGCGCTCCGTGACGTCCGCGCCCGCCGGGACGTACACCACCTCACCCACGGAACTCCAGCAGTCGTACGGCAATTCGAGGAACGCGAACAGCAGCAGATGCCCGTCGCGCGGCAGCGGGAGGTCCGTCGCGCCCTCGGGCAGCGCCGCGCAGTCGATGGAGGCGACCAGGGGGAACCACGGGTCCGGTTCGTCGGCGGGCAGCAGCACCGGACCTCCGAAGCGGCCCACGACAGGCCCCTGCCCGTCCCGGTCTGCAGCCAGCGTCGCGCACGGACGGGCGAGACGTATCCACCGCTCCACATCGTCCGCAGGCACCCCCCGCTTCAGCGCCTCGTCACGGAACGGACCCAGCCTGTCCAGCATTTCCGGAGTCATGGGAGAACCATAGGGGCGGGCGGCCACAGAGCGGGCCTGAGGCCCCTTGCCTCCGGGTGACCAGGTGATTCGGCAAGTCCGGTACCAGTAAGGTGCCGTGACGGGGAATCAGCTCCGGTCGCCCGGCCGTCCCGGAAGGAACGGAAGGAACGGAGGGGGGGCGGAGGGGGCGGCGGCTGTGGTGGCCCGATGCGGTGCAGCAGGAGAGCACGGCGCGCGCCGAGGGTACGACGGAGAGTGCGTACGCCACCGCACGGCCACACAACCGATCACCTCGGGGGACCAGCCATGACGACGATCCGGCCCGTGATCCGATCCGCCTTCCGGCGGCACCGCGCCGTCTCCGTCACGGCCGTCGTGCTGGCCGCCCTGCTGCTGACCACCGCGATTGCCGAGTTCGCCGCCCGGACCCTGCTCCACGACCGCCTGGCCGCCGCGGCCGGGCGGACCCTCGGCAAGGACAGCGATATCGAGATCGAGGGCGGCCCGGCCCTGCTCGACGTGCTCGACCGCCACCTCGACGCCGTGGACATCAGCAGCGATGACGCCACCGTGGACCGTGTCCCCGACGTGTCCCTCCACGCCCGCCTCGTCGACATCCGCATGACCGGCAAACATTCCGGCACCGTCGCCCACACCCACGCCGATGTCGAGATCCCCGCCGACTCCCTGAAGGACCTGGCGAACGGCCCCGGCAGCCGCCTCCGCATCACCGGCGTACGGCTCGACGACGAGGCCGACACCCTCACCCTCGATCTCCAGGGCGGCCTTGGCCAGGCCGTGCTGGAGCCGCACATCGAGGACGGCCGCCTGACGATGCACCTGACCAAAGTGCGGATCTTCGGGCAACCCGCGCCGGAGAAGATCGTGAACCGCCTCGAAACCCGCCTCACCGACCGCACCGAGGCCCGCTATCCCCTGGGCCTGCGCGTCACGAAGACCGACGTCACCCGCACCGGCCTGGCCGTCACCCTGGACGGAGGCGAGAGCACGCTGCCCGCGAAGAAGAAGCCGTAGCCGCGCGGTAGTGTCGTGCGGGTCCTCGCCGGTCGGCGCACCGGTCCCGCATGTGCACAGAACGGTCGAGCCCATGAAACTGGCGTACCTGCCCAGCCCGTCGCAAGGCGTCTGGCATCTGGGGCCGGTGCCGATCCGGGCGTACGCCCTGTGCATCCTGGCCGGCATCTTCGTCGCCGTATGGCTCACGGGCCGCCGCTGGGCCGCCCGGGGCGGACACCGCCAGGACATCGAGGACATCGCGATCTGGGCCGTACCGTTCGGTGTTCTCGGCGGCCGTCTCTACCACGTCGTCACCGACCCCGAGCTGTACTTCGCCGCCGGGAAGCAGCCCCTGCACGCCCTCTACATCTGGGACGGCGGGCTCGGCATCCCCGGCGCGGTGGCACTTGGCGCGTTCGGCGCCTGGCTCGGCTGCCGCCGCAAAGGCGTCCGGCTCGCCGACTTCGCCGACGCGGTCGCGCCTGGCCTGGTCCTCGCCCAGGCGGTCGGCCGGTGGGGCAACTGGTTCAACCAGGAGCTGTACGGCCGCCCCACCGACCTGCCCTGGGCGCTGCGCATCGACCTCGACCACCGCCCCGTGGACAGCCTCTCCACCGCGCTCTACCACCCGACGTTCCTCTACGAGTCCCTCTGGGACCTCGGCGTCATGGCCCTGCTCCTCTGGCTCGACGCCCGGGGCCACCAGCGCCTCAGGCGCGCCCGCCTGTTCGCGACGTACGTCCTCGCCTACACGGTCGGCCGCGCCTGGATCGAGGCCCTGCGCATCGACCACGCCAACCACTTCCTGGGCCTGCGCCTGAACGACTACGTGTCGCTGATCCTCTTCCTGGGCGCCCTCGCCTATCTGATCGTGTCCCGCGGACCCCGCCCGGGTGACGACGCGCCGTACCCGCCGGGGACCGCAGAGGGCGACACCGGGGTCACGGCGGAGGAGCTCCCTGCACCGGAGGAGGAGCCGCCGGCGGCGGAGGACACCGAGCCGGAGCCGACGCCGGCCCCGCAGTGAGCTGACACCCCCGGCCGGCTCACCCGGCACCCCGATCACCTCCGGATGTCACATCCGGCCGCCCTGCCTCGTCCAAGGCCATGAAGTCGCTGCACCGGCCGCCGAGTGGCTGCCGCACCTGGCGGCCTGCGTGGGTGCGAAACCGCCGCTGAGGGTTCCCGTGTGGCTGGCGCGGGTGCTGGCCGGCGACGTGGCGGTGACGATGATGACGGAGGGCCGCGGTTTCTCCAACGCCAAGGCCAAGCGGCTGCTGGGCTGGGAACTTCGACACCCCTCGTGGCGCCAGGGCTTCGAGGAGGAACTGGCGTGACGCGGACCGAGGAGTTCGAGGAACTGCGGCCGCTGCTGTTCGCGATCGCCTACCGGATCCTGGGCAGCGTGAGCGAGGCCGAGGACGCCGTGCAGGAGACCTGGCTGCGCTGGGAGACAGCGGCGGCAGAGCCCAGGTCCGTCAGGGCGTACCTCTCGGCGGTGGTCACCCGCATCTCGATCGACGTACTGCGTTCGGCCCGGGTACGGCGGGAGGCGTACGTAGGCCCCTGGTTCCCCGAGCCCCTCCTGACCGACCCGTACGAGGACCCGGAACGCTCGGCGGAACTCGCCGACTCCCTCTCGATGGCCGCCCTGCTCCTCCTGGAACGGCTGACCCCGCTGGAGCGGGCGGTGTTCGTGCTGCGGGAGGTGTTCGGCTTCGATTTCCCGCAGATCGCGTCCGCGGTCGGCCGCTCGGAGCCGGCCTGCCGTCAGCTCGCGGTACGGGCACGCCGCCACATGGACGCCGGCCGCCCCCGCTTCGAGGCGGACCGCAGGGAACGCGAGGAACTCGCCGGACACTTCCTCGACGCCTTCCGAGAAGGCGACGTCGACAGCCTGCGCGAACTGCTCGCCGCCGATGTGCAGTTGACCGGCGACAGCGGCGGCAAGGCCCCGCGCTGGCCCCGGGGCGTCGTGGGCGCCGGGAACGTGTCCCGCGTCCTCGCCGCACTCGCCCCGCCGCTCGTCGGCATCGGCGTGGTGTGCACACCGCACGAGATCAACGGCCAGCCGGGCGCCGTCTTCCACGACCGCGACGGCAAGATCATCGGCACCTGGACCCTGGACATCCTCGACGGCCGCATCCAGACGATCCGCACCGTCCTCAACCCCGACAAACTCACCACGTCGGCCCGGTGGCAGACCCGTGGACCGTCTCCCGGGAGGCGAAGGAGGCCCGCCGCAGCCCGTCCTCGAATCCCGGCGCCGATGATGCCCCCTAGGACAGCGTGCCGGTCCTGTGACGGCCGGTCTGCGACCCGGGTCGCAGACCGGCCGTCCTCCGCTCCGGTGCTCACCCCACCGCGGTGAGCGCCTCCAGGGCGCCGGCCCAGGCGCGCCGGTCCTGTACGTCCGGGCCCGCGCCCGGGCCTGTCAGGTCTCGCGATCTGCCCTAGGGAGAGGACTGGTTGACGGGATCTGTCAGGGGCGTACGTCGACGTAGTCGCCGGCGGCCTTGGCCGGGCCGGTGGTCGTGGTGCCGGCGAAGTTCCAGCGCCAGTAACCGTCCTTGACGGCCTTGACCGTGGTGCGCAGGGTGCCGGTGCTGCTGGTGCGCACCGTGGCGACCGTGGTGTAGGTGCTGCTGTTCTTGGGCCGGAACTGGAGCTTCACCGACTGGCCCGCGTATCCGGCGTACTTGTACGTGTCCCAGTTGGCCCGCGCCAGCTTCCCGGTGACGGTTATCTTGGCACCCTTGGCCACCGGTTCCGGCGAGGCGTTCACCGTGAGCTGCGCCGCGCGCTTGAGGCTGAACGTGGCCACGCCGGAGGCGAAGGCCGAGCCCTCGTCGACGGCATCGACGATGGTGTCGACCTTCCAGACACCCGCGTTGACATTGGCCAGATCCACCGGGTCGTCGCTGCCGGGGGCGAGATGGGCGTTGACGGTGAACGACATCGTGCACGACGTCGGCGTCTGGCAGGCCGTGTCGTTGCTGTAGAAGCCGTAGTGCGGGCCGACGAGGTCCGCGTCGGCGAAGGCCAGCCCGGAGTCGTCGGAACCGGTGATCGTGACCGGGAACGTCACGTTCTTGGTGGTGCCCACGATGACGTCGTGCCCGTTGTTGACCACGGCACCGGTGACCACCGGGTCGCCGGACGCGGTGCTCGGCGAGGCGCCCGCCGGGGTGGCGACGCCCGCCACGAGCGCGGCGGCGGCCACCGCCACGGCGCCGCGGCTCGCCGCCATGCGGCCGGCAGATCTGCCGGAACGAGGAGTGAAGCTCATGGGTCCTCCAAGGAATGACAGCACCGCGACACGGCACTGTGTCACTCCCTACGACCACCGAACCGCCCCGACCGTTGCCCTGCTGTTCGCCTTGTCCTCGCCGCGTTCTTACCCCGCCGACTCGTCCCGCCGACTTGTCCTGCCCGCCGTCTGCGGCGCACGAGCCCGCGGCGGTGCGCGCCCTACGAGAAGGTGCGTACCACCGCGGGCTGAGAAGGCCGTTTCCGCCTATGCCGTCCGGCTGCGGGCGTGCAGCATGCGGCGCACCTTGTCCGAGCGCTCCAGCAGCGTGGCACGGACCACCGGCACCGCGTCCTGGGCCGCCTGCTGCGCCTTGTCGATGTACGCGGTGTCGATGCCGTACTGCGGGAAGAACCGGCTGGTGAGCCCCATCGCCGGGATCATCCCGCCGTGGTGCAGGGTCGGGAGCGCCTCCAGATACAGCTCGGCGTAGGGCGCGAGCACCGCGTCCTGGCCCGGGCGCCAGAAGGAGTCGGTGAACTGCCGGACCGCGTGGACCGGTACCTCGCGGTCCACGACGACCTTGCGCCAGATCTCCGCCTTGGCGTCGGCGTCCGGCTCGGCGGCCCGTACGGCCAGGGCACGCGCCCAGGCGTCGGGATCGGGGTCGCGCTCCAGCAGGGCGGCTGCGCGGGAGGCGGTGTCGGCGCCCAGTTCAGCCTCGCGCGCCAGCACCCGCCACTGGAGATCCACGTCGCCCTCGGCCTGCGCGCGAAGCCAGGCGAGGTCGTCCGGCTCCGTCGCCGTGCGGGCCAGGCCGCGCAGCGCCACCCGGCGCCGGTCGGGATGCTCGGCGAGACCCCGGCAGACCTCGGCCAATGCCGCGGTCAGACCGGCGCGTTCGGCGGGCGGCGCCCACAACTCGGCGATGTCGGCGGCGAGCGTCAGATACGGCTCGATCACCGAGTCGCACGTCTCGGCCGCCAGGACCGCCGTGACACACCGGCCGGCCTCTACGGCGGTGGCATCGCCGTTGATGAGCATGTCCCAGACGGTGGCCACCGCGACACCCCGGGAGACGGCCGTGGGCAGCCGGGCTGCAGCCAGGACGAAGGACTTCTCGGTCCCGGGCGCGGGGCGGGCGTTGGCGAAGGTGAGGTCGCCGTCGTTGACCAGCAAGACCTCGGCCTCGGACGGGAGCCCGGTCACCTCGGTACGGCTCCCGGTCACCTCGACGCGGACCAGCGCCCGGCGTTCGAGAGGACCGGAGCCGCTGCCGTCACCGCCGTACGCGCCGATGGCCAGCACCTGCGGACGCGGCGGGCCGTCGGCCACCAGAACGACGGAGCCGCGGTCACCGCGGCTGTCTTCGAGGGTGAATCGGTCGGTGCCCCCCGTCTGCAGCCACGCGGCGCGCCAGGCGTCCAGATCGCGCCCGCTGGCCTCGCCGAGGGCGTGGACGAGGTCCTGGAGCGTGGTCGTACCCCAGGCATGGCGTGCGAAGTAGGCGGCCATACCGGCCCTGAAGTGCTCCTCACCGACATACACCATGAGCTGGTGCAGTACGGCGGCGCCCTTGGGATAGGTGATGCTGTCGAAGATCGACGCGGCCTGGGCGACGTCGGCGATGGGCTGGTGGATGGGATGGGAGGCAGGCCCCTGGTCGGCGAGGTACGCCCTGAGCTTCTCGTCCGCCAACTGGTTCGCCCACGCATCGGTGTAACGGGTAGCGCGCTCGGCTGCCCAGTGGCAGGCGAAATCCGCGAACGCCTCGTTGAGCCACAGGTCGTCCCACCAGCGCATGGTGACGATGTTGCCGAACCACATGTGCGCCATCTCGTGCAGCAGCACCTTGGCCAGCAACTCGCGCTCCGCGGGCGTCGGCACGGCACGCCGCAGGAACACGTCCGACCAGGTCACACAACCGAAGTTCTCCATCGCCCCGCCGAACTCGGGCATGAACACCTGGTCGTAGCGACGCTGCGGGAACGGCATCGCGAAGGCCTCGCCGTAGAACGCGAGACCCTGGCGGGTGAGGGTGAAGATCTCGTCGGCGTCGCGCTCGAGCACCTCGGTGAGCGAACGGCGGGCATACAGGCCGAGGTCGTAGCCGTCGGCCTCGCGGCGGATCTCATGGAAGGGGCCGGCGTTGACGACGGTGTTGTAGACCGAAAGGGCCGGAGTATCGGGAAAGACCCAGCGCCGGACGGCGCCCAGCTCCTCGACCCGTGCCTCCCCGGAGTTGCTGGTGACGGTCCAAGCGGCCGGCGCCGTGACCGTGAAGGCGTGCGGAGCCTTGAGATCGGGCTGGTCGAAACACGCCCACACGAACCGGGCCTCGTCCGGTTCGAAGCTCGTCCATACGTAGACCTCGCCGTCAGCGGGGTCGACCGCCTTGTGCACGCCCTCACCGGCGGTGGTCTCGGCCTGCACACTCTCCACCCGCAGCACATTGCGCGCGGCGAGACCGGACAGCGGGATACGCCCGTCGTCACCGGGTGCGAGGGGGACCCCGTTGAGCGTGGCGGTCAGCACCCGCGCCGCACAGTCCACGAAGCTCTCGGCCCCAGGCTCGCGGCAGCTGAAGGCCACGGTGGACACACACCGCACCTCCGGCCCGTCGGCCAGGCCGGTGAAGTCGATGTCCACGTCGTACCGCTCGACCGACAGCAGTGCAGACCGCTGCCGTGCCTCCTCACGAGTCAGACTCCGGATTCCCATGCGTCCCTTTCCCCTCGTCGACAGGCGGGGGTCAGGCTACGTCGCAGATCACGATCGCGCAGGCGAATATCGACAGGCCCTGGTGGGCGGCGCCTCCGGCGATCAGTGCTGAAAGGAAGGCCGATTCCTTATGGTGAGCTGATGACCCGACCTGACGCAGCCTCCTACTGGAACACCAATGTCGCCCGTCACCCCGGGATCGATCTGCCCCAACTCCTCGTGGATCTCGACGTGTTCGGCCTCACCGCCGGGCGGTGCAGGGACGCGGCCTTGGGCCGGCGATCAGCGGCTGGCGGTCAGCGGTCAGCCGTAAGCCACCGGACAAGGCGTCCGCGCGCACCGCGTCACAGGAGACTCCTGCGCTTCTCCTCCGACGCGGCACCGAGCGTGACACGGCGTCCGTCAGGCTGACACTCGCCCAAGGTCTCAGCGACGCGCTTCGCGGGCTTCCCGCCCGGCTCGGCACAGGTCCGTAGACTGGCCAGGTGCCCGGACCGGAGGAAGCACGGCAGATGCGACCCGCGGCGCGGCCGTGTCCGAACGGACTGTTCGTCGGTCTGTGCACCCTGGACGTCGTCCAGCTCGTGGACCATGTCCCCGGCCCCGACGAGAAGCAGACCGCCCGCGACCAGCTCGCCGCCGCCGGCGGCCCCGCGGCCAACGCGGCCGCCGTCTTCAGTCATCTGGGCGGGGCCGCCCGGCTGCTCACCGCGATCGGCACCCACCCGCTGGGCCTGGGCGTCACCGTGGACCTGACCCGGCTCGGCGTGACGGTCACCGATCTGGCCGCCCGCTCGACCGCCCCGCCCGCCGTGTCCTCCGTCCTGGTCACGGTGTCGACCGGACAGCGCGCCGTCACCTCCACCAACGCCGCCGGTCACCGTCTCGCCCCGCCCGGCGAACTGACCGGTTGGGTAGAGGAGTGCGACGTCGTCGAGTTCGACGGCCACCACATGGACCTGGCCGTCGCGGCGGGCCGGGCGGCGCGTGCCCTCGGCCGTACGACGGTGTTCGACGGCGGCAGTTGGAAGGACGGCACGCCGGACCTGCTGCCGTACGTCGATGTCGCTGTCTGCTCCGCCGACTTCCGCCCGCCGGGCGTGACGACAGCCGCAGGCACCCTGCGGTTCCTGCGGGAGCACGGGGTGGTGTGGGCGGCGGTCAGCCGGGGAGCCGACCCGCTGGTGTGGGAGGGACCGGACGGCGGCGGCACGGTGGAGGTGCCCCGCACGCGGGTGGTGGACACACTGGGCGCGGGCGATGTCCTGCACGGCGCCCTCACCCATGACCTCGCCGTCCGGGGCCCGTTGACCTCGGAGGGCTTCGCGGAGGCCCTGCGGGGAGCGGTAGAGGTTGCCTCCAGCGCGTGCGCCTCGTTCGGCACCCGCGCGTGGATGCACGGGAGTTGACCCCATCCCTTGACGGGGACCGGGCCCCTGGGCAACGGGCCTTGTCAGGTTCCTACTTTGCCTGCTTGCCGTACCCGGGCGGGCCCAACTTCTGTGACAACGATGTCTGTTACCTGTGTGGACACTGAGGGGGCGGCGTGGTGTCATGCCAGAGGGTCCGCATTTACAACGTTGTAGCAGCCGACTCGTCGGCAGGTAATGCGGACGAGCTGCGTATGCCCTGAACCGTCTCTCCTCACCCGCATGTCCGTACCCATGATGGAGCGTGCCGTGCGACCACCGAATCCGAGTTCCAGATCCCAGAGATCCCACAGATCCCACAGATCCCCCAGGTCTTCCAGGTCTTCCGGATCCCGGTCCGGCCACCGGACCCGTCTGATCAGCGGCCTTCTGGCCTGCACCTCGATGGCGCTGAGCCTCGTCGGCGCAGACATCGCCGCCGCGGGCAGCCGCGCTGACCCCGCCCACCGTCCGGGCCGCCCCGCCGCGGTGACGGTGGCGAACGCCCGGTTCGAGGTGCTGTCCCCGACCCTGATCCGTACCGAGTACGCGGGGGACGGCACGTTCGAGAACCAGCCGACCTTCAACGCGATCGGCCGGAACTCCTTCACCCCGCCGCCCTACACGTCGTCCGTCAAGGACGGCGTACTGACCATCACCACCAGCGCCCTGACACTGCGTTATGTGGTGGGCTCCGGTCCCTTCGGCGCGGAGAACCTGAGCGTGTCGCTCAGGGCGGGCCGGAGCCAGGTGCTCGCGGCGCCCTGGCAGCACCGTGACTGCTCGGCGGGCGTGCTGTGCGAGACCGAGGACCAGACCTACGACGGCCCCGGACTCGCCGCGGACCACTCCGGGTTCACCGGTAAGGGCTTCCTGGCCGGGTTCGAGACCGACAACAATTCCCTCACCGCGGACGTGCGCGCACCGAAGGACGGAACCTACGAGTTAGCCGTGCGGTATGCCAACGGCACCGGCGGCGACGGCCGTCACGTCACCCGCACCCTGAGCCTCGGTGTGGACGGCGGCACCGACCAGACGTTCAGCCTGCCGGAGACGGCCGACTGGAACACCTGGAAGGTCGCCAGGGTGTCCCTGCGACTCGGCGCCGGTCACCACGCCCTTCGGCTGCACCACGCCGCTGGCGACTCCGGGAACGTCAACATCGACAGCGTCGCCCTGCTGGACCCGCGCGCCGACTACCCGTCCAGGGCCGCGACTTCGCTGCCGGGCTGCCGGTTCGGCACAAGTTGCGAGGCCGAGGACGGTCTCCTCTCCGGCACCGGCGTCATCGCCACCGACCACAAGAGCTACGCCGGGTACGGCTTCACCGCCGAACTCAACAAGGGCGCGGGCGTCGCGCAGCGCGTCGTAGGCGTACCCGCGGACGGCACCTACCAGTTGAGCCTGCGCTACGCCAACGGCACCGGCGGTGACGGCTTCCACCAGGCCCGTACCGTCG
The DNA here is from genome assembly GCF_054729195.1 of Streptomyces sp. YIM S03343. Taxonomy (NCBI): domain Bacteria; kingdom Bacillati; phylum Actinomycetota; class Actinomycetes; order Kitasatosporales; family Streptomycetaceae; genus Streptomyces; species Streptomyces sp. YIM S03343. The sequence continues at coordinate 402,547 of NZ_JBPUKX010000001.1, read as the reverse complement.
ACATCGCCACCGGCGGCGGCACCCACCGCACCCTCTCCCTCCCGCCCACCGACAACTGGGACACCTGGCAGTCCGCCACCGTCCCTGTCGACCTGAAGGCGGGCACCGACCAGCTCACCCTCTCCTGCCCGGACACGGCGAGCTGCCACGTCAACCTCGACACCCTCGCCCTGAGCCGCACGGACGACCCGGCCCCAGCGCCGCATCTCGCCCTCGGCGGTTACCGCCGCAGCCTCGACGGACTCAACGGCGACAACGACCCCGCCCCCTGGACCACCCCCGGTCTGCTGCACCGTGACGGCTGGTACCTCCTCGACGACACGCCCTCCGCGGTCTACGACGCGGCGACCCACGGCGCCTCGTCCCGGCCCGCCCACGGCACCGGCCCCTACCAGGACGGCTACCTGTTCGGTTTCGGCCACGACTACCAACAGGCCCTCACCGACCTCGCCACCCTCACCGGTCCGCCGCAGCTGCTGCCCCGCTGGGCCTACGGCGTCTGGTACTCCGAGTACATCGACCGCACCGCCGCCGCCTACGAGAACACCATCCTGCCCGCGTTCCGCGCCGCGAACGTCCCCCTGGACGTCCTCGTCACGGACACCGACTTCAAGTCCCCCAACACCTGGAGCGGATGGAACTTCGACGCGGCCAAGTTCCCCGATCCGAAGGGGTTCTTCGACTGGTCGGCCGCCCAGGGCCTGCACAATACCCTGAACGTCCACCCCAGCATCCTGGGCTCCGACCCGCAGTTCGCGGCCGCGCAGGCCACCGCGGGCGGCAAGCTGCGCATGGGCAGTTGCTCGGCGGGCGCCGACTGCTACACCTTCGACTTCGGTGACCCCGACCAGCTCAAGGCCTATCTTGATCTGCACCGGCCGATGGACAGGGCGGGCAACGACTTCTGGTGGCTTGACTGGTGCTGCGACGCCTCGCGCTCCTCGCAATCCGGTGTCACCCCGGACGCCTGGATCAACCAGAAGTACGCCGACCTCACCGCCGAGACCAGCGACCGCAGCTTCGTCCTCTCCCGCGCCTACGGCTCCCTCCAGGCCGGTGGCTACAGCGGGGGAGTGGGCCTGCCCACCGGGCCCTGGGCCGACAAGCGCACCACCCTCCACTTCACCGGCGACACCACGTCAAACTGGGCCACCCTGCGCGCCGAAGTGGGCTACACCCCGGGCGAGTCCGCCGCCACCGGCATGAGCGCCGTCAGCCACGACATCGGTGGCCACAACGACGGCTGGGGCATCCCCGGCGCCGAGACCTACACCTCGGGCGGCCAGACCCACCGCACGACCAGACTCCCCGACGACCTCTACGCCCGCTGGGTGCAGTTCGGCACGTTCCAGCCCGTCGACCGGCTGCACAGCAACCACAGCGACCGGCTCCCCTGGCAATACGGCACTCAAGCCGCGAAGTCGGCGGCGAGGTTCCTCGACCTGCGTGAGGCGCTGGTGCCGTACACCTACACCCTGGCCCAGCGGGCGAGCACCACAGGCGTCCCGATCGTCAGGCCGCTGTACCTCCAGTACCCGGAGGAGGACGCCGCCTACAGCAGGGCGAACAGCGAGTACCTCTACGGCCCCGACCTCCTCGTCGCCCCGGTCACCACCTCCGGCACCAGCACCACCACCTCCGTATGGTTCCCGCCGGGACAGTGGACCGACTGGTTCACCGGCACCACCTACACCGCACCGGCCGGCGGCGCCACGCACGACGTGACGACCACCCTCGACACCATGCCGGTGTTCGTCCGCGCGGGCGGCGTCGTGGCCACCCGCACCGACAAGGTGACCAGTGACGCGCAGAGCCACCTCGACAAGGTCACCGCCACGGTCGCCACCGGAGCATCCGGCGCCTTCTCCCTCTACGAGGACGACGGCGTCAGCCCGGTGTCCGCGCGGTCGGCCACCACGCAGCTCCGCTACAGCGAACGTGCCGACGGCACCGGCCAGTTGAGGATCGGCCCCACCAAGGGCTCCTTCAAGGGCCAGACCGCCCGCCGCACCTGGACGGTCTCGTTCCTCGGCACCGCCCAGCCGCCGCACCGCGTGAGCGCGGACGGCACCCGGCTGGCGGCCTCCGCTTGGCACTACGAAGCCGACAGCCACACGCTCCAAGTGACCCTGCCCGCCCGCAGCATCCGCAAGGGGGTCACGGTCACCTACCGATAGCCGTCACCGCGGGTGACGGCCACCGGACCTTTACCGTCAACCATGGAAGATGCCCAAGGGGGCCTGCGCGCACACTGCGTAGGCCCTCTCACCCCCACCCCCCGCCGGTACCGCACTCAGCGTCTCCCCAGGGTGCTCTCTCGCTCCACCAGCCGGTATTCCGCGGTGATTTCACGCCCGCCCGCTACCTCACGCCCGGACAGCGAGCGCAGCAGCGAGGCCACCGCGAGCCGTGCGATGGCCTGCTTGTCCGGCGATACGGTGGTCAGCGAGACGGCTCCGAAACGGCCCTCGGCGATGTCGTCGAAGCCCACCACGGCGATGTCCCACGGCACCCTGAGCCCCCGCTCGTGCAGCACCCGCATGGCGCCGATCGCGATGAGATCGTTGAACGCGAACAGTGCGTCGGGGCGCATCCCGGAGTCCAGCAACCGGGCCATGGCGCATGCGCCGTCGTCCCGGTCCCAGCCGCCGACCGGCACCACGAGGTCGTCCGGCGCGGGCAGCCCGGCGGCGGTCAGCTCCGCGCGCCAGCCGTCCAGGCGCAGATGGGCGGGGCGGTTCGCGGAGTCGGTGCGGGCGCCGAGGTAGGCGATGCGGGTGCGGCCACGGCCCAGCAGATGGCGCACCGCGGCGCGGGCGGCGGCCACGTTGTCGATGGCGATGTGGTCGAAGGGCAGGTCGTACTCCCGCTCGCCGAGCAGCACCAGCGGCACGTCGTCGGTGCGGCCCCGCAGGTCCTCCGCCTCCAGCTCCAGCGGGCTGAGGATCAGGCCGTCGATCACCCGGCCGCTGAAACCCTGGCTGACCAGCAGTTCCTGCTCGCGTCTGCCGCGGGTGTGGTCGAGCAGCACCGTGAACTCGTGCTCGGCGGCCGCGTCGATCACGGCACCGGCCAGCTCGGCGAAGTACGGATTGCCGAGCTCGGGGACGGCGAGGGCGATGATGCCGGTGCGGCCCTTGCGCAGATGCCGCGCGGTGAGGTTCGGGCGGTAGCCGAGCTCGTCGATCGCCTCCTGGACCCGGGCCCGCATCCCCGGTGTGACGTGCGGATAGTTGTTCACCACATTGGAAACCGTCTTGATCGAGACGCCGGCCCGTTCGGCCACGTCCTTCAGGCTGACCGGCAAGGGATCTCCTCGGCGTGGACGGGTGCTCCGGAGCCAGAGCATGTGTCGTTGATCTGGACAGCGGCCGGGAGGCGTGCTCTCATGCCAACTGCCACTGTTTCCAACGTTGTACAGACTGAAGCATCGAGTCGCCACCCTTCCTCAGCCAAGGAGGATTCGTGCGCATCAGACAGTTCAGCCCGTTCAACCCACTCACCCCGTTACGGCAGTTCAGACACCGGCTCGCCCTCCTCGTCGCGGTGGTCCTGGGAGCCGCCGGACTGGCCGCCGCCCCCGCGACAGCGGCCGTCGCAGCGACCGAGGTACACGGACTCAAGGGCGAGTACTACAGCCAGTCCGCCCCCGGAGCCTTCGACTTCCACGAGTTGAAGGCCACCACGTTCGACCCGCAGCTCGACTTCGGCAACCTGGAGCCGAGACTGAGCGCGGCGACCGGTCAGTCGGACGACGTCAGCGTCCGCTGGACCGGCCGGATCGTCCCGGAGAAGTCCGGCCCCACCACCTTCTCGATCATCGGTGACAACGGCTTCCGCCTCTGGGTCGGCGGTCGGCTCGTCATCGACCACTGGGTCGACGACTGGGACCGCGAGCAGACCGGTCAGCCCGTCGACCTGGTCGCGGGCACGGCCTACGACATCAAGGTCGAGTACTTCGAGCACTACGGAGGCTCCAACCTCCACCTCCGCTGGACCCCGCCCGGCGGCACCAAGGCGGCCGTCCCGCAGTCCGCGTTCCTGCTCCCCGAGGGCTACGACTACGACGGCGCCGTCGCCGCCACCGTCCAGAAGGACGGCAGGACCCTCAAGCTCGACTTCGCTCAGCAGCTGACCGCGCCCCCGGCCGGTCTCACCGGCCACCTCAAGGCCGTGATCGGCGGCGCCACCTGGCCGCTCGGCGAGGTCACCCTGGACAGGTCCGACTCCAAGGCACTCCTCGTCACGCTCACCGAGCCCGTCGTCGGCAACAAGGCCGGCACCGCGCCCGGCACCGCCGATGTCCGCTACGACGGCCAGGGAGGCCTCACCGCGGCGGACGACAACGTTGTCAGGGCGTTCTGGAGCAGCGGCTCCAACAAGTCGACGTACGAGCTGCGCACCAAGTGGGCCGACAAGGTCACCCCGGCCGACGCCCACCGCGAGTACCCGCGGCCCCAGCTGACCCGGAGCGACTGGAAGAACCTCAACGGCACCTGGCAGTTCGCCGCCGCCACGGCGGACGAGCAGCCGCCGGTCGGCAGGAACCTCGCCGAGAAGATCCTTGTCCCCTACCCCGTCGAGTCCCAGCTCTCGGGCATCGAACGGCACGAGGACCGGATGTGGTACCGGCGCACCTTCACCGTCCCCGCCGACTGGCGGATCGGCTCCGGAAAGCACCTCCGGCTGAACTTCGGCGCGGTCGACTGGCGCACCGTGGTGTACGTCAACGGCACCGAGGTCGCCGAACACCAGGGCGGCTACGACAAGTTCAGCGCCGACATCACCGACGCGCTGAAGCCCGGCCGCACCCAGGAACTGATCGTCGGCGTCTACGACCCGACGGATGCCGCGAGCGGTGAGAACCCGCCGGTCGGCAAGCAGCGCCTGGACCCGAGCGGCATCTGGTACACACCGACCTCCGGCATCTGGCAGACGGTGTGGATGGAGCCGGTCGCGGCCGACCACGTCGACTCGCTCAAGCTCACCCCGGACGTGAGCGCGGGCACCCTGACGGTCGAGCCACAGGGCGTGCGCGACGGCATGAAGGTCACGGCGACGGCGTACGTGGGCACGAAGCGGGTGGCCACGGTCACCGGCCGCACCGGCACAGCCCTCACCCTGAAGATCCCGAAGGCACATCTGTGGTCCCCGGACGACCCGTACCTCTACCACCTCGAGGTGCAGGTCGGCGCGGACCGGGTGGGCAGCTACTTCGGGATGCGCTCGATAGCCGTGCAGAAGATCAACGGCACCCCGCGCACGGTCCTGAACGGCAAGCCGGTCTTCATGATGGCCACCCTGGACCAGGGCTTCTGGCCCGACGGCCTCTACACGGCTCCGAGCGACCAGGCACTGGCCTACGACCTGAAGATGCACAAGGCGATGGGCTTCAACTCCGTCCGCAAGCACATCAAGGTGGAACCGGACCGCTGGTTCTACTGGGCGGACAAGCTCGGCCTGCTGGTGTGGCAGGACATGCCGGCCATGACCGCGGGCGTCAACCCGTCCGCCGCGGCCCGCGCGGAGTACGAGCGCGAGATGAAGCAGATGATCGACGAGCACTACAGCAGCCCGTCGGTCGTCATGTGGGTGACCTTCAACGAGGGCTGGGGCCAGTACGACATGGCCCGCATCGCCGACCAGGCCAAGTCCTGGGACCCGACCCGGCTGGTCAACAGCATGTCGGGCATCAACCTGGGTGCCGACGGCGGCACCGGCGACATCCTCGACGAGCACGGCTACCCGAGCCCCGCACTGCCCCCGCACCCGGACGGCACCCGCGCCCTGGTCAGCGGCGAGTACGGCGGCCTCGGCCTCGCGGTGCCCGGCCACGCCTGGCCGGTGCAGCAGTCGTACGTCGACGTCGACCCGTCGACCTACACGGACGACTACCTCACCAAACTGTCCGAGGTCCACGCGCTCGCCTGCAGAGGCGGCAACGGCGCGGTCTACACCCAGATCACGGACGTGGAGGGAGAACTCAACGGCCTCCTGACCTACGACCGCAAGGTCGTCAAGCCGGATGTGAGCCGCCTGAAGGCAGCCCAGCAGTCCCTCATCGCGGACGCGTCCCGGGCCACCGTGGCCAATTGCTCCTGACCGACCAAAGCCCCCGGAGCCGGTCGGCTCCGGGGGCCCTCAGCGGTTCATGCGGGCGTACGTCTCACACCGCGACGGCGACAGGCCGCTCGGCCTCCGCCGCTGCCTCTGACTCGACCTCGACCCCCGCGGACAGCCACTGGACCACCTCCGCAGCGGTGTACGGGGCGCCGTTCGGGGTGATGCGGGGGAGGAAGTCGAGGTCCTGGCCGATGGTGACGACGGGGGGCTCCACCGTGCCGCGGGGGCGGCGCTGGCCGAGGCCTATGGTGGCCAGGAGACCGTTGCACAGGCACTGGCGGCCGTCGGTGGCCTCGATGTCGCCGCCCTTGCGGACGTACGCCACACGCGGCTCGGCGGGGCAGCGGTAGTCGATGGTGCCCTTGGCGGTGCGGAACGGGGTGCGCAGGTAGCCGAGGTCGCAGACGCGGGTGCGGGCCGCTTCGACCTCGGGGTCGGCGACCGTGCCGGGCAGGTCGGCGACCTTGAAGGGGAACGCGGTGGGGGAGGCGGCCGGGTTGTTGCGGACCTTGAGGTCACCGCCCAGCTCGCGCTCGATCAGCTGCCGCCGCAGCTCCGCGTCCATGCCGGACTCCTCGCACAGCGCGAAGACGCTGCCCACCTGGACACCGGCGGCACCCATCTCACGGGCCGCGCGGACCTGCTCCGGGCCGCTCTGGCCGCCGGCGATCCAGAACGGCAGGCCGAGACCGGTCATCTTCGCGAAGTCCGGGACGTCCCGGGGGCCGTAGATCGGGTCGCCGTCCTCGTCGTGGCGCATCGGGCCGCGCGGCGGGGCGCTGTGGCCGCCCGCGCGGTGGCCCTCGATGACGAAGCCGTCGGGGCGGGTCTCCGCGTCGCGGTTCAGATACGCGGCCAGGGCCGGGAGCGAGACGATCGCGAGGACGTCGGGGCGGCGCAGGGTGCCCACGGCGCCGGCGCCGGCCTCGCCCAGGATCGAGGCGGGGTCGAAGGTCACGTCCAGGGGCTGGTCGTCGCCGGTCACGTCCACCTGGGCGGTGACCGGCTCCAGACGGGTGAGGCCGGTGGCCGTCCTGGGGATCTGCGTGGGGATGCCGGCGCCGACCAGGACGTAGTCCACGCCCGCGAGGATCGCGCCGAACATGGCCGGGACCGTGGCCAGCTGGATCTTCGCCAGGTAGTTGATGCCGACCGGCCCGTCGTGCCCCTCCTTGGCCAGCCAGACCTCGACGAAGTTGGCGACGACGGTCAGGGCGCGGGCGGGGCAGTCCGCCTCGACGGTCATCATGGGCGTCGCGGCGTAGCGCTCACCGGGGGCCACGCCTCCGGGCACGTAGTACTTCTCCTGCACCGCGTCGGCGAGCTCGCGCACCGGGAAGGCGGCGAGCGCCCGCCGGACGTGGCCGTCCGGGTCGCCGTTCTGGAGCGTGCGGATCAGCAGGGTGTCGACGGCGGTGCCGGAGACGACCCCCAGCTGCCCGGCGGAGGCGACGGCCCTGGCCAGCCGCCAGCCGGACACGCCGACACCCATCCCGCCCTGGATCAGCCACGGCAGTTCGGCCGCCGCCCGGGTTGCACTCATGAGGTCCTCACAAAAACGTCGCAGCCGGACCGGGGAGGGGAGCCTCGGATCCGTACCTTCACTGCCGTAACCTACGGCATCGTAACCTACGGCCTCGTAAGTTCACGCAAAAGGGTCCGTCCGCTTGCGCCGCTTCCCGCGAGACCGGCCGGTTTCTCTCCGTCGTCCCGGACCCGCGGGCGTCCATGGACCGAACGGGCCGGGGCGGGCCGCCGTACCCCCGCCGCCGCACGACAGCATGGGGTACGACGGCGGGGGCATGACGGCCCGCCCGTCGGGTCTGCGGTCCGGCCCAGGGGTCAGTCCAGCAGCCGGTCCAGCAGCCAGCCGCACAACTCCTCGGTGATCGCGGTGTGCGCGGTCGTGGCGGAGGAGCAGACGAAGTCGTCGACCTCGCTCTCCGACGGGTCCAGCGCGTCGATGTCCGCGTACAGGTCCTTCTGCTGGTCGAGGTCGCGGATCGCCACGGCGCTGACCGAGGGCACGAAACAGACGTCCTCGTGGCGCAGTTCGACCTGGGCGCCGAACTTCTTCAGCATGTCGGCGAGGATCCCGTAGGAGCGCAGGCTGCCGCCCGGGGCGCCGTCCAGTTCGGGGAAGCCGGAGGTCCGGATGGTCTTCTCGGCCGCCGGGAACCTCCGCTTCAGCTCGGCGACGACGACATCGTTGCCCTGGGCCTGGACGGAGAAGACGGTGCCGGGGTAGATCCGCTGGACCTTGAGCGCCGTCTCGCCGGGCGGGAGGGACAGGCCCGTGCCGTCGCCGCGGCCGTTGGCGAGCGCGAGAATGCGCGGAATACGCGGCCAGTTGCCGACCTCGGCCAGCCTCCGGAGGAACTCCGTGCGCTCGGGCGCGATGCCGATCTCGCCGCTCGCGGGGTCGTAGTGCCGCCAGAGCATCTGGCGGGCCGCTTGGCTGTCCATCTGCCGGGCGAAGTCGTTCGGCACCGGGATGAAGTGCGAGAACGCCTGAAGGCCCACCGGCACGACGGCGCCGCGGTGCGGGCTGTCGTACGAGAAGTACACGCGGACGCGGTGATCCATGCGCTGCATTTCCATCCGCGCCAGCGCATAGCGGGCGATCAGGCCGCCCATGCTGAAACCGCCCACTGTCAGTCCCGCATCGCCGAGTTGCTCGGCGATGGTGCGCATGACGGCGGCCATCACGGTCTGGGCGTTGTCGATGACGGACGCGGTGCGCTCCTCGAAGCCCACCAGGATCACATCACGGCCCCGGCGGCGCATTTCGCTGAGGAACGGGTAGTCGCCGTCCAGACCGGCGTAGAGCCAGTCCAGATCGCTGCGGCCGAGGTTGAAGCCGTCCGCCATGATCACCGGACGGAGGATCCCCCGGTTGCTCTCGCCGTAGTACACCTGGGCGAAACCGTTCGGCAGCTGCCACCGCTCGTCCGGTTCCGGAGCCTGATAGGAGGGCTGGGCCGGGCGAGCGGCGCTCAGCGGGTCGGCGAGCGTGAACGCCCCGACACTGTGCTCCGCCTTCTCGTCCTGCTGATCGGACAAGGCCGTCTCCTTCCGAATCCGCGCATGGCGCAGCAACCCGGCTGACCCGGGCTGGGGAACTGCGGACGGCGCGAAGACGCGACCATCATCAGCACACCGGCCGCTGCCCGGACGCGCACCACTCGCCCGGTCCTCCGTATGGCGGAAGCTCACCGAGGCAGCCGCCCCCTCCGTCACTCGACCGGCCCACCGGGCGGACGCCGGGGGGAGGGCCAAAGGGCCCGGGCGAGGGGCCTGTTCGGCCCAGGCGGACCGGTCCGCGGCGTCAGCATGCTGGCGTTGGCCTTGCCGGCCGGCGCGTCCGCACCGAGACCACGGGAGGGCGGGGGAAACCGGGATGGACATCACGGTGCACGGACTCGACGGGCTGAGCCCGTCGCTGCGCACGGCGTGGCACCGCACCACGGACGAGTCACCCGAGTACGCGAACCCTTTTCTGGCACCGCAGTTCGCGACGGCCGTCGCCCGCTGCCGCAGCGGTTCGCGGGTCGCGGTCCTGCGCGAGGACGGGGAGCCCGTCGGCTTCCTCCCCTACCGCCGTCATGCGCTCGGCGTGGGCCGCGCCATCGGTCTCGGCCTGTCCGACTGCCAGGCGCTGGTGCATCTGCCCGGGGTGACCTGGGAGGCCGGTGATCTGCTGCGGGCCTGCGGTCTGTCGGTGTTCGAGTTCGACCATCTGGTGGAGCAGCAGAAGCCGTTCGACCGGTACGCCCGGGGGTGGTTCGCCTCGCCGGTGATCGACCTGGGCGACTTCGGGGAGCCGGATGACCTCGGGAACGGGTATCTGGAGCGGCTGCGCGAGATGGCCCCGCGGCGGACCAGGACCACCCTGGCGAAGGAGCGTCGGCTGGGCCGCGAGGTGGGCGAGGTCCGGTTCGTGTTCGACGAGCGGGACCCACGGATGCTGCGCCGGCTCATGCGGTGGAAGTCGGACCAGTACCGCAGGACGGGACGGATGGACCGGTTCGCGCGGCCGTGGATCGTGGACCTGGTCGACGACCTGTTCCGCACCCGGGACGAGCACTTCACCGGGGTGCTGTCCGTCCTGTACGCGGGGGACCGGCCGGTCGCCGCGCACTTCGGGCCGAGGTCGCGCACCGTGCTCGCGGCCTGGTTCCCGGCGTACGACCCCGAATTCAGGCGCTATTCTCCGGGGTTGATCATGCATCTGCGGATGGCGCAGGCGGCCGGCCGGGCCGGGGTGCGCCATGTCGACCTGGGGCGCGGGGACATGGAGTACAAGGACTGGCTCAAGACCCGTGAACTGCGGGTGGGCGAAGGGTTCGTGACCCGGCCCCGCCCGGTGGCGGCGGCGTACCGGCTGTGGCGCGGTTCGGCACGCGGCGTGCGGACGACGGTCCTCGCGCATCCCCGGCTGCGCGAGCCGGCCGACCGCCTGCTGAAGACCGCCGGACGGCTCCGTACCTCCGGCCCGACGGGCCCGGGCCGCGGCCCTCGCGACCGCTGACGCAGGGGGCGCCGCTCCCTGGACTCCGCTCTCTGGACTTCGCTCCCTGGACTTCGCAGCACTCCGCAGCACTCCGCAGGAGGAAGGCGACCATGCCCTACGGCTCACGTCTGGCGGCGACCATGGCACGGCGGCTGGGCCGCGAGTGCGTCTACACTCCGTCGGCCCGCCTGGCCCTCTATCTGGCGTTACGGCGCTGGTGCCGCCCCGGCGCACGGCTGCTGATGTCACCGGTGACCGACGACGTGATCCTCTTCGTCGTCCTCGCCGCGGGACTGCGCCCGGTCATGGCTCCGGTGAGCGTGTGGGACGGCAACATCGATCCGTCAGCCGTTCCCGAGGCCGACTGGCGCGGCGTGGACGCCGTACTGACCTCGAACCTGTACGGAAATCCGGACCGGATGGAGGAACTGGCCTCCCGTTGCGACCAGTTGGGGATCCCGCTGATCGAGGACGCGGCGCACGCCATCGGCTCGCATGTGTCCGGACAGCCGGTCGGCAGTTTCGGAACGGCGGCGGTGTTCAGTCTCTCCAAGCACGTGGCCGCGATGTCCGGCGGGTTCCTCGCCGTCGAGAACCCCCGCACCAGAAGGGAGCTGGAACGGCTGCGCGACGACCTCCTGGCCCCACGCCGACTGCGCGGCGAACTGGCCGCCGCTCTGAAGCCGTTGGCCCGCTCCTCGGTCCGCACCCTCCATCTCGTACGACCGGTGTGGCGCACGATGCGGCAACTGGGCCTGCTGGAGCGCGAGGCGTACCGGATGCCGCTGAACGCACCCAGGCTGTCGGCCTGTTCGCGCAGGGCCCCGGACCTGACGGCGTACAACCCCTGGGTCCGAGTTGACCTGCACGACTACCGCCGTAGCCAAGGCGCCCTGTTCCGCGCCCAGTTGTCGTTGCGCATGTCCGGTCTCGACTACGACCTTGCTCGCCGCAGGCCAGGAGTGTCCCTGCTGTCGGCCACCAAGTGGGCGCCCCCACCGGTTCGGGACCGTACGGCCCACGAGGGCCCCCTGCCCCTCTTCCGTGTCCCGCTCCTCGTGGAGGACCGCGACACCCTCGTGAACCGGCTGGTCCGCTACGGAGTGGTCTGCGGCTACGTCTACGATCCGCCGCTCGACGACTACGCGGGAGCGGAGTTCGTGGAACCGTCCCCGGACCCCGCGCCTGCCCGCTGGTTCGCCTCGCACGTCCTGCCCGCGGACCCGCTGCAGGCACGCGGGATCATCACCACGCTGCACCACGAACGGGCGACGACCGCACACCCACCGGCCACCCCACCTGAGGTGAGCGAAGAGCGACGACGGAGCGACGGCTCCACGACGAGCCCAGGGAACTGAACCCTTGATCATCCGGAGGAGACGTACTCCGCGCTGACGTGGGCGGGTCCTACGCCATGCCGGGCGGCACCACCGTGCCCTGGTGGTAGTACATCCGCCAGCCCGTGTCCGCGTCGCCCTTGCGCCAGATCGAGCTGCGCCTCGTCCGATGCTCGCCGCGCCGGACCTCGAAGGTCAGGTGCACCAGCCCCGGCGCGAGCAGCACCCCGGAGATCTCTGGGGGCTCGTAGTGAGGCCCGTCCTCCGAACTGCCTGCATGGCCGAACAGTTCGTCGAGCATCTCCTCACGGGTCCACCGTCTCCCCGACGCACCCACCTCCACGAACTCCGGATCCAGAAGCCGGGCGGCCCGCTCCCGAGATCGACGGACGTCGGGGTCCATGAGCTGCAACTCACCGGCGATCGCCTGCCGCACTGCATCCGATGCACTGCCCATTGCACTGCCCATTGCACTGTCCATGGCCGCATTCTCGCCGCGCCCACCGTCCTCGCGGCAACCGAATAACCGGTTACGTCACTGTTCCGGCGCGGTGGGCAGTTGCATGTCTTTCCACGTCTCCGGGTCTTCGTGGACCCCCCTCAATATCGCGTCGAAGCGCTTCCGGTCGTAGAGTATGCCGCTGTAGTCGACGGGTATGCGTTTGCCGTTGATCACGGCGGTCGGGGTGCCCCAGCCGTGCGGGGCCGCGCTTCCTCCGGCACGCTCGTAGGCCTGCTCGGAGGTGGACACGAAGTCGCGGTACTTCATGGACTTCACGGCCGCGTCGAAGTCCGGGCCGCGCAACCCCTTGACCTGGCCGGCGAGCTTCAGCAGGTAGGTGTCGGTGAAGCCGTCCTCGCTCTCCTCGGGCTGGTGCGCGTACAGCACGGCGTGGTACTCGGTGAACTTCCCTTCCTTCAGCGCCGCACGCAGTGCGTTGACCGCCTTCCGGGACCCGCTGCCGCCGAGCCGGTCGTCGAGGAAGGAGGCCATGGTGTACTCCGTCCTGGTGTCCCGCCGCAGGTTCGCGTCCTCCAGCGCGGGGGCACCGGTGGACTCGAACTCCTTGCAGACCGGGCACCGTGGATCCTCGTACAGATGCACGGTCATGGTCGCGTGCGGATCGCCGACCGTGATGGTCGTCCCGTCGGCAGCGAGCCGCTCCGGCAGTTCCTCCACGCTTTCGTAGGGGCCATCTGCCCGCGCACCGGAATACCCGGAATACTGTCGACCGCACGCCACAAGCCCCAGAACCGCCGCTGCGCACACCACAGCGACACGCCCCCCACGCCTCACCGAATCCACCCCTCCTTTTTGGACCAGCGCGACATTAGATCATTCGCACAGGGAGCGCACGGGGATTCCATGGTCGGGCCGGCTGGAGGTCACCCGGCGGCGAAGTAGTGCCCCTCGTCGAGGTCGGCGATCAGCCCGGGGTGGACCGGTTCCCAGCCCAGCAGTTCCCGGGTTCCCGCGTCGGGCATCGTGATGTCCAGCGTGATGAACGGGAAGCCCTCGAAGTGCTCGGCGGCCCGCCCGGTCGGGACACTCACGGCCGGAACGCCGAGATGGCGGCCGATGGTCTCGGCGATCTCCCGTACCGGGATGCCCTCTTCGGCCGCGGCGAACAGCTGTGATCCGGCCGGACCCTTCTCCAGGGCCAGCCGGAAGAGGCGCGCCACGTCCAGGGTATGGCCGGCGGGCCAGCGGTTGGCGCCGTCGTCGACGTAGCCGGACACTCCCGTGGCGCGGGCGATCCGGATCAGCCGCGGGACGAAGCCGGCCGTGTCGCGCGCGCTGTGCGTGACCGACGGGACGCCGACGAGGACGGTCCGTACCCCGTGTCCGGTGAATCCGGCGAGCGTCTGCCAGACGGCGGAGCGGGGGTTGGCGTCGATGGCGGCGTCGCGCCGCGGGTCGCCGGTCCGGGTCATGCCGACACCGACGAGGGCCTTGCCGGTGCCGGCGAGGGTCTCGCCCAGCGCCCGCACCACGGTCAGATCGGCGGCCGCCGCCTCGGCGAAGGCTCCGGCGGCTATGGAGGCATGGTCGAACGCGAGATGGACGACGGCGTCCGCGTCCGCTGCGGCGGCGCGCAGCATGTCCAGGTCGGCGAGGGTGCCCCGGGCGACCTCGGCGCCGAGGCTCTGCACGGCGGCGGCCGAGGCGTCGGACCGCGCCAGACCGGTGACCTTGTGTCCGGCCCCGATGAGTTCGGGCACCAGGGCGGATCCGATGTGGCCGCCGGCGCCGGTGACGAATACACGCATCAGTAGCTCCCTGAGATGAGAGGCTCCGCACGGGCGGAGTGATGTGACTCAGTACCGTCACTATAGTCCAAGTGACGGTACTGAGTCACATCACCTATGCTGTCCTCATGGCTCGATGGGAACCGAACGCGCGGATACGGCTGGTGCGCGCCGCACTCGACCTGTTCGTGGAACAGGGCTACGACGCCACCACGGTCAGCCAGATAGCCGATCGGGCAGGGCTGACCAGGACCACGTTCTTCCGGCACTTCCCGGACAAGCGCGAAGTGCTGTTCGCGGGGCAGGAGTTGCACACCCGGCTCATCATCGAAGCGATCGACGCGGTACCTGATGCAGCCACCCCGCTCGATACGGTCGGAGCGGCCCTGGACGCTCTGGCGGACACCTTCACCGACGACCGCCGAGAGTTCAGCGCCAGACTGCGCCCTGTCATAGCGGGCCACCGGGAACTCCAGGAGCGAGCGGCCCTGAAGCGCGCCGGACTGGCGGCAGCCGTGGCGGAGGGGCTCCAGAAGCACGGGGTGACCGAACCGGCAGCGAGCCTCGCCGCCGAACTGGGCGTCCGCGCCTTCTATCAGGCGTACGACGAGTGGTCCGACCCGTCCGACGACCACGCCCTGACCGATCTCACCCGCCAGACGTTCGCCGAACTCCGCACCGCGCTGGCCGCGCTGACGTAGAGGCCACTGCATGCGGGGGACACGCCCGGAACGCCGAAGCCCGCGGACCTGGCGGACGGCGGCCCGTCAGGCCCGGTCCACACGGAAGAGATAGCAGCCGTACTCGGCGGCGCGCACATGGACCTGGACGGTGTCCGGGTGCGCGAAGGCCTCGGTGAGGGCACGCTCGAAGGCCGCGTCGGCGTCCTCGGGGAACTCCACCACCTGGCCGCCCGTGATGTGCCCCCGCTCGTCGTAACGCCGGAAGACGCGCAGGGTGCCGGGACGGGCCCCGGGGTAGCCGGTCCGGTCCGGGGCCGGTCCGCCGCA
Organism: Streptomyces sp. YIM S03343; assembly: GCF_054729195.1. NCBI lineage: Bacteria > Bacillati > Actinomycetota > Actinomycetes > Kitasatosporales > Streptomycetaceae > Streptomyces > Streptomyces sp. YIM S03343. Next base: position 387,314 of record NZ_JBPUKX010000001.1, on the reverse strand, counting down.
GTCCTCGGCGTGGATGAACACGGGGCCCTGCTCGTCGTACGCGCCCGGCTCGGCACCCGTCTCCGCCGCCCAGCGGCGCAACGGGGCGTACGACACCAGGGCGATCCGCTCGCCCACGCTGCTGCGCCTCAGGCAGCAGCGCAGCGGGGCTCCGCCCTCCTCGTCCGGATACGGGCTCGCCGGCTGCCCGGCGTCGTCACGGACGCGGAGTTCCGCCAGAACGGCGGGGGTGATGGGACGTGGCTCGAAGACATTGCTCATGCCATCGAGGGTGACGCGGCGCGGCACGAGGTGCTGGCGGTAATCCGACGGAGAGTTCAGCGCCTTCGGCCCCGCTGCACTTGCCGGGCTCGCCGAGGCTCCTCCGTGCGACGGGACGGCGGCGGATGCTTGGCGCACGGTCTGAGCAGCAGTAACACGGTGGCACCGCAATTGCTAGGTAAACATCGTCTGTGCCATCGTATGAGCGGCTATTTCGTTCGGCACGCTTGGCATGTGCGTTTTCAGAAGCTGGGTGTCTGGGTACGGTCACCCAGGAGGTGGTGGTCCGTGAGTCAGTTCCAAACAGCCGCCGGTACGGCCCACGACCCGAGGGCGGACGTCCTGGTCCTGGAGAACGCGCCGTACGACGGCCCGTACGCCATCGGCACCGCGCTGGAGGCAGCCGGCCTGACGCTGCGCACGTGCCGAGTCTGGGCAGGGGACCCGGTGCCGGACACGCTGGACGGCACGGCTGCCCTGGTCGTGCTGGGCGGGGCGACGGCAGTCTGTCTCGGACACGAGGACTTTCCCGGCCGCGCGGCGGAACTCGCCCTGCTGCGGGCCGCGCTGGCGGCCGAGGTGCCGGTGCTCGGGGTGTGCCTGGGTGCGCGGCTGCTCGCGGTGGCGGCGGGTGCGGAGGGGCATCGCGGAGGCGGTGCAGAGACCGGCTGGGGTGCCGTGGACCTGTCCCCGGTTGCGCGCCGCGACCCGCTCTTCACCGATGTACCCGGGCGACTCCGCGTTTTCCACGGGCACACCGACTCCATGGAGCTGCCCCACGGCGCCACGCCGCTGGCTTCCTGCGACCGGGACCCCGTCCAGGCCTTCCGGATCGGCGGCTCGGCCTGGGGTCTCCGGTTCCATCTGGAAGTGGACAAGTCGGCCGTCGACGCCCTCGCCGCGGCCTTCCCGGACGAGGCGCCCGACATCGCCGCCTCCGCCTCCGCCGAGCTGGCCGCCCTGGCCCCGTACCGCGACGGAGTCTTCGCGCGCTTCGCCGCCCTGGTCGCCGAACGGGCCGCGACGACGATGACCCGTACCTTCTTCACACCCCGCGCCGCCACCTGGGAGCAGCGCTTCGCCGACGACAACCCGGTGTACGCGGCGGCCGTCTCCGCAATGGGACTGCGCCGGGGCCAGCGGGCCCTGGACGTCGGCTGCGGCAGCGGCCGCGCCCTGCCGGCGCTGCGTGCCGAGGTGGGCGAGGAGGGCGTCGTACTCGGTGCGGATCTCACCCCGGCGATGCTGACGGCCGCGGTGAGTGAAGGACGCGCCGGTCTCGCAGGGCTGCTGGTGGCCGACGCCTGCCGGCTGCCCCTGCCCTCCGGCACCATGGACGGCATCTTCAGCGCCGGCCTGATCAACCACGTCCCCGACCCGCCGACGGCGCTGCGCGAATGGGCCAGGGTGACCGCTCCCGGCGGCGTCCTGCTGCTCTTCCACCCCTCCGGCCGCGCCGAACGTGCCGCCCGCCACGGCCGCCCCCTCGACCCGGACGACCCACTGGCCGAGGACAACCTGCGGCCCGCGCTGCATGCGGCGGGCTGGGATCTGGTCCGCTACGAGGACGCCGCGCACCATTTCCTGGCCCGCGCCGTCCGCCTGACCACCGAACCGGGAACCTGAATCCCCCCGGGCAACCGCCTGTCGGCGGGAGAAGGGGAGGGGCGCGGCCCCGTGACACGGCGGCGACGCAGGCGTCTCCGTCGCCGGATGAGCCCCGGAGGCCACCGCCCTGCAGCGCCGGATCCGGCCAAGGGAACGTTTCTCCCCTTCATCCGGGCGGTGGCCCCCGTGCCGGTGAGAGGGGATGCCTCCCGCCGGACGGCTACGACTCGGCGTGCCGGACGGTGTCGTCGTAGGAGCTGGTGCCCTCGTCCAGCAGGGGCTCCTGTGTCTTGAGATGGGCGGGGGCGAAGGCGCGCAGGCCGTGATAGCAGATGATCACGACCAGGGTGCCGAGTGCGATGCCGCTGAGGGAGAAGGTGTCGGTGAACTTCATCGTGACGTTCCCGACGCCGATGATGATGCCGGCGGCTGCCGGGACCAGATTCAGCGGGTTGCGCAGGTCGACGTCGGCGTTGAGCCAGATCTGGGCGCCGAGCAGGCCGATCATGCCGTAGAGGATGACGGTGATACCGCCGAGGACACCGCCCGGGATGGCCGCCACGACCGCGCCGAACTTGGGGCACAGGCCGAACAGCAGGGCGAAGCAGGCGGCGGCCCAGTAGGCGGCGGTGGAGTAGACGCGGGTCGCGGCCATCACACCGATGTTCTCGGAGTAGGTGGTGTTGGGCGGACCGCCCACCGCCGTGGACAGGATCGAGCCGAGGCCGTCGGCGGAGATCGCCGTGCCCAGCTGGTCGTCCAGCGGGTCGCCGGTCATCTCGCCGACCGCCTTGACGTGTCCGGCATTCTCGGCGACCAGGGCGATCACGACGGGCAGCGCGACCAGGATCGCCGACCACTGGAAGGAGGGGCCGTGGAAGGACGGCAGCCCGATCCAGTCGGCGTGGCCGACACCGGAGAGGTCCAGCCGCCAGTGGTCGGTGATCTTGCCGCTGGCGTCCGCCGAGTGGATCTTGCCGAAGACGAGGTCGAACGCCCAGGAGATGCCGTAGCCGAAGACCAGTCCCAGGAAGATGGCGATACGGGACCAGAAACCGCGCAGGCAGACCACCGCCAGGCCGGTGAACAGCATGACCAGCAGGGCCGTCCACTGGTCCTGCGGCCAGTAGGTGGCGGCGGTGACCGGGGCGAGATTGAAGCCGATCAGCATCACGACCGCGCCGGTCACGATCGGCGGCATCGCGATGTGGATGATCCTGGCGCCGAAACGCTGCACGGCCAGACCCACCAGGAACAGCGCGACGCCGACGACGAGCACCGCGCCGGTGACCGTGGCGCTCGTGCCGCCCTGCGCGCGGATGACCGCGGCGACGCCCACGAAGGAGAGCGAGCAGCCGAGATAGCTGGGCACCCGGCCGCGGGTCGCGAGGAGGAAGATGACGGTCGCGACACCCGACATCATGATCGCCAGGTTCGGGTCCAGGCCCATCAGGACCGGTGCGACAAAACTCGCCCCGAACATCGCCACCACGTGCTGCGCGCCGAGCCCAGCCGTGCGAGGCCAGGAGAGGCGCTCGTCGGGGCGGACCACCGCGCCGGGCGCGGGGGTGCGTCCGTCGCCGTGCAGTTTCCAGCGGACGCCAAGATCCATGGTGCGGCTTCGCTTTCGTTCGTACGTACGTATATCCGAGCCATTCTGACGTGAAGCGGAAGGCGAGCGGCCGCTCAGGCCCGGTTCGACTGCCCGCCTTTGCCTGTACACCCACCCGCCCGCCGCTCGCGCCTACCTCCGCACACTCGCTTGAGGCCCATGTTTTCGCAGGTCAGACGGGTTAGAGCCGCGACGGTCGAAGCCCCGGCGGCCTGGTCCGGCCGTGCGACCGGTGATCCCCGTCACCGTCTGCTCGACGGCTCACGCATTTGGACGATTGCACAAACCCTGTCGCCTGCGCCGGAGTGGAGACCGCGCAGGTCCGTTCGGCCGGGGAGGGTGTGAATTCGGGTGCGGCCCGGTCATCGGAGTCCTGGTGTTCTGCGCGCACTGGCCAGGGACCGCCGCCAAGTCTTAGCCGCAACGCCGCACGTAGATCACTCATTTGCCGTATCGACATGGTGCCGAGGCCGGTGCGAGCCTGGTGCGCCTCGACGGGAAAGCGACCGTGGCAGGGGAGCCGGAGCCCGGTCTGGTCTGGAAGCAGTCGGAGATGGCGGGCAGGTTCCTCACGACGGCACCGCTGCACCGGTGGGGGCAGCGCGTCGTGGTCGAGGCGTCCGTTGCGGTTCGACAGCGCCCCAAAGGGGCGCGGGGAACTGCGCGACCAGCCACGATGGTGCCGCAGACGACAGTCGACAGGCGGCACATCGCGGCACTTCCAGCGGAGCGTACCGTGGCCCCGTGCCGCCTTCCCGTCTGCGCCGTGTCGCCGTTCTCGTGCTCGACGGTGCCAAACCCCTCGACGTCGGTATCCCCGCGCAGGTGTTCTCGACCCGGGCGAGCATGCCGTACGAGGTGCGGGTGTGCGGTGCGGCGCCGGGGCCCGTGTCGGGCGGTGACGGGCTGTCGTACCACGTCGAGCACGGCCTCGAGGCGATCGCGTGGGCCGACATCGTCTTCATCCCCGGCTGCCGGTTTCCCGGCCGCGACGACCCGGCGCAGGCCGTCCTCGACGCACTGACAGCGGCCCACGACCGGGGCGCGCGGCTCGCGGCCATCTCGACGGGTGCCTTCACGCTCGCCGCGACGGGTCTGCTCGACGGCAGGCGTGCCACGACGCACTGGCACTACACGGACGCGCTCGCGGTGAAATATCCGCTCGTTCGCGTGGACCAGAATGTCCTGTTCGTCGACGAGGGCCGTGTGCTCACCTCGGCCGGCGCGGCCTCCGGCATCGACCTCTGCCTGCACATCCTCCGCGCCGACCTCGGCGTCGCCGCGTCGAACCACGCCGCCCGCCGCCTGGTCGCCGCGCCCTACCGCAGCGGCGGCCAGGCGCAGTACGTGCCGCGCAGCGTACCCGAGCCGCTCGGTGAGCGGTTCGCCGCCACCCGTGAGTGGGCACTGCGGCGGCTGGGGGAACCGCTCACGCTCACGGTGCTGGCCCGGCATGCGGCGGTGTCTGCGCGTACGTTCTCGCGGCGGTTCGTCGAGGACACCGGGTACACGCCGATGGAGTGGGTCATGCGCGCCCGTATCGACAGGGCGCGTGAGCTGCTGGAGCGTTCCGAGCGCAGTGTCGAGCAGATCGCGGCCGACGTCGGACTCGGCACCGGTGCGAACATGCGCCTGCATTTCCAGCGGGTCCTGGGCACCACGCCGAGCGAGTACCGGCGCACTTTCGCCCGCGGCGAGTAGCCGTGAAGGCGGCTGGCACGATCCTTGCGGACCGTGGCGATCACGCCGGTGTCACCGGCAGGGGCCGAGCGGGAGGCTGGTGGTGAGAGGAAGGGACACCACACATGACTCGCATAGCCATCAACGGATTTGGCCGGATCGGACGCAACGTTCTGCGCGCCCTTCTGGAACGTGACAGCGGCCTGGAGGTCGTCGCCGTGAACGACCTCACCGACCCCGCAGCGCTCGCGCGGCTGCTCGCCTTCGACACCACGGCCGGTCGGCTCGGCCGCCCGGTGAGCGTCGACGGGGACGACCTGATCGTGGACGGCCACCGCGTCAAGGTGCTCGCCGAGCGCGATCCCGCGCAGCTGCCCTGGGCCGAACTCGGCGTGGAGATCGCCCTTGAGGCGACGGGCCGGTTCACCTCGGCGAAGGCGGCGCGCGCCCACCTCGACGCGGGCGCGCGGAAGGTTCTCGTCAGCGCGCCCTCCGACGGGGCCGATGTCACCCTCGCGTACGGGGTCAACACCGAGGCGTACGACCCGGCGCGGCACACGATCGTCTCGAACGCCTCGTGCACGACCAACGCGCTCGCACCGCTGGCCTCGGTGCTCGACGACCTCGCCGGCATCGAGCACGGCTTCATGACCACGGTGCACGCCTACACCCAGGAGCAGAACCTCCAGGACGGCCCGCACCGCGACCCCCGCCGGGCCCGTGCCGCCGCCGTCAACATCGTGCCGACCACCACGGGCGCCGCCAAGGCGATCGGCCTGGTGCTGCCGAACCTCGACGGCAAGCTGTCGGGTGACTCGATCCGTGTGCCGGTGCCCGTGGGTTCGGTGGTCGAGCTCAACACGACCGTCGCCCGCGACGTGACCCGCGACGAGGTGCTGGCGGCCTACCGCGCCGCGGCCGACGGGCCGCTAGCCGGCATCCTCGAATACTCGGACGACCCGCTGGTGTCCTCCGACATCACCGGCAGCCCGGTCTCGTCCGTCTTCGACTCCGCCCTGACCCGGGTGGACGGCCGCCACATCAAGGTCGTCGCCTGGTACGACAACGAGTGGGGCTTCTCGAACCGGGTGGTCGACACGCTCGAACTCCTCGCCGCCCGCTGACGGCACGACAGGCGCGGCCCGGGCACCTGGATTCCGGGTGTCCGGGTTCCGCGTGTCCCGGACGCCCCGACCGGGGCCTGCTCACATGGCGCGCAGGCCCCGGTCGGTGAAAGCGATCAGCCACTCGAAGCTCTCGTCGATGTCCGCGCTCCACTGGAAGCCGTTGGCCGCCTGGAGCGTGGCGAAGCCGTGGCAGAGGCTGCGGAGCATGCGCAGGGCGTGGTCGACGTCGGACTCCTCGATCTCGTAGCCGTGCAGGACCGTCATGAACGCGTCGAGCAACCGCTGACCCGCGGTGGCCACCGGATCGTCCGGGCCGGTCGGTTCCACGCCGATCGTCGCGGCGTAGCGGCCGGGGTGCTCCAGGACGAAGGCGCGGAACGCGCGCGCCGCGGCCGCCAGGGCGTCGCGGCCCGCACGGCCCCGGACCGCGCCGCCGACGGCGTCGGCGGCCTCGCTCAACGCCAGAGCGGCGATACGCCGGTTGAGGTCTTCCTGGCCGCCCACGTGCTTGTACAGGGACGGGGTACGCACGCCCACCCGCTCGGCCAGCAGACCCATCGTCAGACGGGCGATGCCCACCTCGTCGGCGAGGGCGGCTCCGGCCGCGACCACGGCCGCCGGATCCAGACCGGCCCTAGGCACGGACGGCCTCCGAGCGAAGAAAGCCGAGCATCAGCGAGACCACCTGGTCGGGGAACTGGTCGTGCGGGTAGTGCCCGGCGCCCTCGATCATCTCCAGTCGGCCGAGGCCGGACGGCAGGGCATCGACGACGGCCGCACCCTCGGCGTGCGGGTCGGCCCAGTCGGGGTCGAGCGTGCCCATCACGACCAGGACCGGGCAGCGGACGCGGGCGAGTTGCGCGCCGGCATCGGCCGGGGCGCTGTGGCCCATGCCCTGCATGGCTTTCATCCGCCCCGGCTCGTGCATCAGGGAGTCGATACGGCCGAGCCGCTCGGCCCAGTCGGCGGGCTTCACCCGCGGGTACGCCACGTCGAGGTACGAGCGCCACAGCGCCACGCTGCCGAACACGCCCGTCCCGAGCAGCCGCAGCATGCCCTGCCGGAAGCGCCGCACCCGCAGGTCGCCGAGGCGGATCGACTGCTTGCGGGTGAACGGCGCCAGCTCGACGACCGCGGTGATCAGCGAGGGCTCCCGCGCCGCGGCGATGGTGGCGGCGCCGCCGGAGACCGAGTGGCCCACGAGCACGGCCGGGCCGCCCAGATGACGGACCAGGGCGAGCAGGTCGCCGGCGATGGCGGTGCGGCTCCATTCCGGCCAGCCGACGCTGGAGTCGCCGCAACCTCGCAGATCGACGGCGGCGACCCGATATCCCGCCGCCACCAGCTGAGGGATCACGGCACGGTACGCGGCGCGGCTGTCGCCCATGCCGTGCGCGAGAACGATCAGCGGTCCGGACCCCGTCACCTCGTAAGCGATCGTGCCGCCGTCGACGGCAAGACAGTCGGTCATGACATCCCCCTGTCTGGCTAACCCTGTTAGCTAAAAGCTAATCCCGTTAGCCAAGTCTGTCAACGACGAGGCAACTCACCTGTCTCGGGGGCCGGTTGCCTACCCGGAGCCGTCCCGTGGTTCCTCCAGCAGTGCCGTCAGTACGAGCCGGAGCAGCGGGGCCAGGTCTTCCGGCCCCGCGTCACCGAGGGGCTGGACGGCGACGGCGGAGCGGAGCACCGCCATGCCGACGCCCAGGGCGACGACCATCTGGGCACGCAACTGCTGCTTCGTGGCATCGGTCTTGGGCGGTGCGCTGGAGGCAGAGGCAGAGGCAGAGGCGGCGGCGAGAATGAGGCGCACGAAATCCTCAAGTGCGGCGCGTCGCATGTCCGCCAGCTCGGTGTCACCCGGATCGTTCAGCAGCATCAGCACCGGGTGCTCACCGAGTGCGGAAAGCGATCGAGGCCGCGAGGGCGTCGGAACACGCGGTTGTCCATGTCATGGTCGGCTTCCGGCCGGGCCGCGCCGAGGTCAACCCGCGCAACAAGATGTTCGGCGCCCTCGCCCGGAGCGCCGCTCCGCCCCAGGAGGAGCGCGCCAACGCCCTTCATCCCGAGGTGGCCCCTCTGTCGCTGGAACCCGTGGTCGTCAAGCGTCGTGTGAGCGGTTTCGCCGGCAGCGACCTGGACATGGTGCTGCGCTCAGGGGGCATCGAACACCTTGTCCTGGCCGGTATAGCGACCAGCGGCGTGGTGCTCTCCACCCTGCGTCAGGCGGCCGATCTCGACTACGGCCTGACCGTGCTGGCGGACGCCTGTGCGGACGCCGATCCGGAGGTCCACCGGGTGCTGATGGAGAAGGTCTTCCCCCAGCAGGCCGAGGTCATGACGGTGGAGGACTGGGTGACGCGGACGCGGCGGTCGCCGGACGGCGATCCGGCGTGAACGGAGCGCGCGCCGGACACTGTGCGCAGACGGTCAGCAGCCGCAGGTGCCCGCGACGGGAGCGGTCAGAGGGTCGGCGTGGCTACCGCGACGCCCTGTCGGCCACTGACACGGAGGATCGGTCACACAGTGTAACTGCTGCGCCGCTCCCGCCCGGTCATGGACCCCTGGCTCCTCTGTCGCCACAGTCGCGAGGAGTACAGTGCTTGCTGATGAGTACGGCAGCGTGCCGGATCGCTGATAGTCAGGGGGCAACCTCAAGGTGTCGACGGCGGGTCTGCGCTCCTCCCAACCTCACGGCAGTGAGCGTGGGCGCCGAGCCAGTGGTGAACGCAGGATGCGGCAGATTCTCGACGCGGCCGTGCAGGTCGTCGGCAACGGCGGGTTGAGCGCGCTCACCCATCGGGCCGTGGCCGACATCGCCGGGGTTCCGTTGGGCTCGACGACGTACTACTTCAAGGACCGCGTCGACCTGATGCGCAAGACCATGGAGCACGCGGTCGAGATCGAGGCCGAACGACTGGCCGCGATCGTGGAGGACTTCGACGGCGAGCTCACGGTCGACACCTCGGTCGACCTTCTGACCGAGATGTTCTTCGACAAGACCGTCGCGGATCCGCTGTACGATCTGGCGCTGTTCGAGATGTTCTTGGAAGCTACACGTAATCACGCGGTCCGCGACCTGACCCAGGCGTGGTCTCGGATGATCGCCGTACTGACAGACCGTGTGCTGCCGCCCACCGATCCGACGGTTCCCCGAGAGACCGCCGTCCAGATCGTGGCCACGCTGATCGACGGACTGATGCTGGAAGAGGCTTCCAACCAGACACTCGGCCTGGAGAATCTGTCCGATCGCCTGCGGATCGTCATCGCCCGGCTGTGCACGCCCTGACGGCCTGCGGCAACCTGACGCGCGGCGCGCGGGCGTCATCACCACGCTGTTGCCGCTGCGCGAGCTGAGGCTTGTCAGTCGGCGTCGGTTTCCGGCCGGTGCCCCCTGCCTGCGTGAGCCGCCGCACGAGCCGCTCGCGCTGCCTACGCAACCCCTTTGACCGGCCCCTTCGCCACTTAGGCCGAGGGGCTTCGACTCATGCCTCCTCGCGCCTGACCGCCCTCCCTCCCCGCCCGCGGTGCGTGAGTGGCCTGCCTCGACGCGGGCCAAGGGGCCGAACAGCCCGGGTATGTGAGCCCAACAGGCCTTGTGGCCGATTCTGAACCTCGTACATTTGTACACAGTGGATCGCGAGACACCCACTGGAACTGTTTTCCTGTGTGCGGCAGAGCAATAGGCCGCGTGTAGGGGACCGCTGTGGCCAATCGGGTTCACCAAGCCTCCGTCTTTCCCCTCGGCCGGCCTTTCGACGGGCCCCGGAGGGAAACGGCATCGGCCAATTCAGCGGTATGCGTAGCGAAGGAGCAGCCATGACCGCGCAATCTGACAAACCACCCACCGTCGAGGGTGGCGCGAATCATCCGAGTTTCCGGATGTTCGACATGGTGCTTTTCTCCGTGTGCGCCATGCTTCTGCTCTCCCAGTTGACGGTCACGGCGTCCGTAGGACCCAGTGCCATCTTCTGGACCGTGGTCATGATCGTAATTTTCTTCCTCCCCTACGGACTGGTCACCAGCGAACTCGGTTCCACCTATCCGGACGCCGGCGGTATCTACGCCTGGGTGGTAAGAGCCTTCGGCAATCGCTGGGGGAGCCGCGTTTCCTGGTGGTACTGGGCGAACGTCGCACTCTGGGTCCCCAGCGTCTATCTGATGTTCTCCGGTGTCCTGTCCTCGATCTTCTTCGACGGAAAACTCGAATTCTGGGTGCAGGTCGCGATCACCGTGGTGCTGATCTGGCTCAACTACCTGGTCAACGCACGCAGTCTGGACATCGGGACTTGGGTCTCGAACATCGGCGCGGGAATCACCGTCCTGGTGATTGTGTGCGTGGCTGTCGCCGGAGGGTTCTACGCTTCCGCCCACGGTTCCGCGACGCACTGGACACTGAATGCCGTCCTTCCCCATGACGGATTCTCGGCCGTGACCCTTGCTCTGCCCGTCATCATCTACAACTTCCTGGGCTTCGAGCTGATGTCGTCCGCGTCGACCCAGATGGCGAACCCCAAGCGGGACGTGCCCAAGACGATCGCCATCGCCGGCGCCATGATCGGTGGCTTCTACCTGCTCGCCACCGTGGGCATGCAACTGCTGCTCCCCGCGGACAAGATCTCCGAGACGACCGGTCTCATCGACACCCTCACCAAGGGTCTGGACGGCATGCCGGGCGGCGGCGTCCTGGTAACCCTGCTCGGCATCGGTTCGCTGTACTGCTTCTTCGCCTGCCTCATCCCCTGGACGATCGGTGCGAACATCGCGGCCTCGGAGTCCGCTCAGCAGGGCGACCTGCCCAAGGTGTTCGCCAAGACCCACCCCGAGCGCGGCACACCGACCGGCGCGGCCATGCTGTGCTCGATCGTCGGCACCGTGTTCACCGTCGGCTACGCCGTTCTGTTCTCGCTGACCGACGGTGCCGTCGACGACCTCTTCTGGAACCTGTTCGCCTTCTCCTCGGTGATCTTCCTGCTGCCCTACATCGTCATGATGCTGGCCTTCCGCAAGCTGCGCCGTATAGACCCCGGCCGCCCGCGCCCCTACCGGGTTCCCGGCGGGCCTGCCGTGGAGTGGTTCGTGGTCTGGGTTCCCACCGTCCTGCTGATCGCCGCATCCGTGTTCTTCGTGTGGAACCCCTTCGACTTCAACGCCGAAGTCACCGGGTCGATCGTCATCGGCCTCGTGGTCACCTTCGTGATCCAGGAGATCTTCTGCAAGAAGTCGCCCGAATGGACCCGGCAGCGGGCCCTCGAGCGCGGCGAGGACCCCGACTCCGTCGTCCAGTTCTCCGACACCGTCCCAGTTCAGAAGGGCTGATCCATCATGGGATCGACGCTTGACTCCACCCCGGCCGCCGACGGCTACCGCATGCCGGCCGAGTGGGCGCACCACAGCGGCTGCTGGCTGGTATGGCCCGAGCGGCCCGACAACTGGCGGCTGGGCGGCAAGCCCGCGCAGCAGGTGTTCGCCGAGGTCGCCAAGGCCATCGCGCAGACCGAGAAAGTGACGATGGTCGTCTCGGCCGCGCAGTTCGACAACGCGCGCAGCCGGCTTCCCGACGAGATCCGCGTCGTGGAGATGTCCACCGACGACTCCTGGATGCGGGACATCGGCCCCACCTTCGTGGTCGACGACAACGGCGATGTCCGCGGCGTGGACTGGGACTTCAACGCCTGGGGCGGCCTGGTCGACGGACTGTACTTCCCCTGGGCGGACGACGACGCTGTGGCCCGCAAGGTCATGGAGATCGAGGAAGTGGCCCGCTACAAGGCGGACTTCGTGCTCGAAGGCGGATCGATCGACGTCGACGGCGAGGGGACGGTCCTGGTCACCGAGGAGTGCCTGCTGTCCGAGGGCAGGAACCCCGGCCTGACGAAGGACGAGATCGACCAGCGGCTGCGCGACTACCTGGGAGCCGAGAAAGTCGTCTGGCTGCCCGACGGCGTGTACCTGGACGAGACCAACGGCCACGTGGACAACTTCTGCCGCTTCGTCGCACCCGGCAAGGTCATGCTGACCTGGACCGATGACGTCGACGACCCGCAGTACGACCGGTCGCAGGCCGCGCTCGAGGTGCTGCAGAAGGAGGTCGACGCACGCGGGAGGACGTTCGAGGTCGTCAAGATCCACCAGCCCGGCCCGATCTTCATCACCGAGGAGGAGTCGAACGGCGTCGACGCCATCGAGGGCACCCTGCCCCGCCAGACCGGCGACCGCCTCGCCGGCTCCTACGTGAACTCCTACATCGGCAACGATGTCGTGGTGCTCCCGGTCTTCGACGACGCCCACGACGAGGCCGCGGTGGCGACGTACACCGAGATCTTCGCTCCGCGTCGCGTCATCACGGTGCCCGGCCGCGAGATCCTTCTCGGCGGCGGCAACGTCCACTGCATCACCCAGCAGCAGCCCTCCGGCCGCTAGCTCCCCGCCCGGCCGCCGGCGGCACTTCGCTCCCCCCACCCCACCCGCGGCCGACGCTCACCTTCCCCTTTTCTCGTCGACCCGCGCCGGGCCCGCAGCTCGGTCCCGGCGCGCCTCGGCTGCTCCGTCCTGCCCGCGAACGGGCGCGGCACCACAGATCCACCCCGCCCGCCTCACCGCGAGCCGGTGCTACTCACAGAAAGAAAGATCCCATGACGACTGCGATGGACTTCATCGACACCCAGGACTTCACCAAGCAGGAACTCCTGGACATCGTGCACCTGGGCATCAAGCTCAAGCGCTGCATCGACGCCGGCTACTACCCGCCGCTGCTGAAGGACCGTACGCTCGGCATGATCTTCGAGCAGTCCTCCACCCGCACCAGGGTCTCTTTCGAAACGGCGATGACCCAGCTCGGCGGCCACGCGCAGTACCTGGCTCCCGGCCAGATCCAGCTCGGCGGCCACGAGAGCATCGAGGACACCGGCCGGGTGTTGTCCAAGCTCGTGGACATCCTCATGGCGCGTGTCGAGCGGCACAAGACCGTTGTGGACCTGGCCCGTTGCGCCTCCGTCCCGGTGCTCAACGGGATGTCGGACTACAACCACCCCACCCAGGAGATCGGCGACCTGATCACCATGGTGGAGAACCTGCCCGCGGGCAAGCGCATCGAGGACTGCAAGGTGGTCTTCGTCGGGGACGCCACCCAGGTCTGCGCCTCCCTGATGATGATCACCACCAAGATGGGCATGGACTTCGTCCACTTCGGCCCCGAGGGATTCCAGCTCAATGAGCACTTCCAGGCCATCGGTGAGCGCAACTGCGCCGAGTCCGGCGGCAGCCTGCTGGTCACCGACGACGCCGACAAGGCCATGGCCGGTGCCGACTTCGTCTACACCGACGTCTGGTACGGCCTGTACGAGGCCGAGCTCTCCGAAGAGGAGCGCCTCGCGGTCTTCATGCCCAAGTACCAGGTGAACGCGGAGCTGATGGCCAAGGCCGCCCCGGACGCCAAGTTCATGCACTGCCTGCCCGCGACCCGCGGGGAGGAAGTGACCGACGAGGTGCTGGACTCGGACAGCTCCGTCGCCTTCGACGAGGCCGGCAACCGGCTGACCGCCCAGCGGGCCCTGCTCGTCTACTTCCTGCGCCCCGAGATCCCGAACCCCATCAAGGTCGCCGCGGCCAAGGCCGACCTCGAGGCTCACCTCGCCACGATTCTCTGAGGTCGCGACATGTCACGCATCGTCATTGCGCTCGGCGGCAACGCGCTGGGCAACAACCCGCAGGAACAGCGGGAACGGATCGCCGCGTCGACCCCCGCACTCGTCGGGCTGATCTCCCTGGGCCACGAGATCATCCTCTCCCACGGGAACGGACCGCAGGTCGGGGCCATCAGCCTCGCCTTCGACACCGCCTCCCAGCACAACGAGCGGGTCCCGGCGATGGACCTGCCGGAGTGCACGGCCATGAGCCAGGGGTACATCGGCTACCACCTGCAACAGGGCATCAACAAGGAACTCAGTGCCCAGAAGATGCCCTGGCACGTGGCCACCGTCGTCACCCAGGTCGAGGTCGCCGCGGACGACCCCGCCTTCGACACCCCCACCAAGCCGATCGGCAGCTTCTACGACGAGGAGACGGCCCGGGACCTCATGGCGAAGGATCCCGCCATCGTCATGGCCGAGGACTCCGGGCGCGGCTGGCGGCGCATGGTGGCCTCCCCGCGGCCGGTCGACATCGTCGAGCGTGACTCCATCCTCAACCTGCTCGACCACGAATTCATCGTGATCGCCTGCGGTGGGGGCGGGGTGCCGGTGGTCCGCGACGAGCACGGCGACTTCCGCGGTGTGCCGGCCGTGATCGACAAGGACTTCGCCTCGGCCCGGCTCGCCCAGACCGTGGGGGCGGACTACCTGTTCATCCTGACCGCCGTGGACAAGGTGGCCGTCAACTGGGGCCGGCCGGACCAGACGGACCTCGACGACCTCGATGTGGCCACGGCCCAGCGCTACATCGACGAGGGCCACTTCGGTGCCGGCTCGATGCTGCCCAAGGTGCAGGCCGCGGTGGAGTTCGCCCGCAGCAGTCCCGGCCGCCGTGCGGTGATCTGCTCGCTGGAGAAGGCGCCGCTGGCCATGACCGGCAGCAGCGGAACCCTGATCCACGGCTAGCAACCGGCGCCGGCCGGGGGAGTGCTTTTCCCCCGGCCGGCGCATCGGCACGTCGACTCGAAGGGCGGTTTGCTGCTACGGGCGCAAGAAAGGGGTGATGCTGCGGGCCGTCTCCTCACGGGACACCCAGTTCGAAGAGCGCGTACCCCGCGTAGGAGCCGGACGCGACCGCTGCGATGCCGAGCAGGGCGCACAGCATGGGCAGGCGGAGCGTGCGCAGTTGGAGGGCGACGGGGATGAACAGGGGGAAGGCGGGGAGCAGATAGCGGGAGACGTTCCCGAATATCTGCTGGCTGCCCAGGACCAGAAGGAACGTCAGGACCGTGTAGACGGTCAGGACGGTAGGGAGACGGAGGTGGAAGAGGAGGGGGATCAGGAGCAGGCCCAGCAGGACGACCAGCACCCCGATGAAGTCCTCGAAGGGGTAGGCGAAGAGATAATCGAAGCGGCCCACCGCCACAGAGGTGAGGACGTCGAGGGTCTGCCGGCCGTAGTCGAAGGTGTGGGCCCAGGCTCCCTTCTGCAGTTTGAAGTAGCCGCCCAGGTCGCCCATCTGATTGCCGACCCAGAGCAGATAGCCCAGGAGCCCGAGCGGGGCGATCAGTATCGCGGTCCAGGGGCGTGCGAGGTCCTCCCGGCGGCGATGGAGTGTCAGGAGTCCGGCGACGGTGAGAGCGGCGACGAGTGCGGCGGCGGTGGGCCGGTTGAGGCCCGCGGTGAAAGCGAGGATGCCCGCGGTCAGCCAGCGGTCGGTCATGACGGCGTAGCAGGTCCAGACGGCCAGGGCGATGTAGAGGGACTCGGAGTACGCCGACCATTCCATGCCGGAGCCGGGCCATACGGCCCAGAGGCCGGCCGCGGCCAGCCCGGCGCGCCGGCCGCCGTACCGGGCGGTGACGGCGTACACGCCGACGGCAGCGACGAACGAGGCGACGACCGAGACCAACATGCCGGCGCCGTACAGACCGAGGCCCGTGCCGTTGGAGACCAGCCGCATGGTCGCGGGGTAAAGAGGGAAGAACGCCGCGGAGTTGCCTTCGAGGGTGATCAGCCCGGTGGCCCCGGGGACATGGACCAGCGCGGGGTGGTAGCCGTGTGCGGCGATCTGCTGGTACCACCAGCCGTCCCAGGAGGCCAGTACGTCCCAGGCGTGTGCGCCGCCGCCGAAGCGCGGGTCCTTCTTCCGGAAGTCACCGGAGGAGTCGAGCAGATACATGAAGACGCAGAAGCCGATGAGCTTCAGCACGCCGTACAGGGCGAGTACGGGTCCGTACCGGCGGGCCGCCCGGCGCAGGCGGGGCCCGTGACCGCGGTACAGACCTGCGACGTTCGGGATACGGGGGTGGAGGCGGAGACGGGGACGGACGCGGGATTCGGGGGCGTCGGTGCCGGGGTCGGCAGTCGGTGTCATCGTGTGGTTCATGCCGCTGCGGCTCCGGTCCCGGGGCGGCGGGCTGAGCAGGCTCGAGACCGGAGGACCAGGAACCGCAGAAGGAGGGCCGCCAGGTCGGCGGTGACGAGGATTCCGACCTCGGTGGGGCGCGTGGCGCGGGGCGCCAGGTGATGCAGCGCGGCGAGAGATCCGCTGGTGAGGACCAGGCTGACCAGCGGTCCTAAGGTGAGCCGTCGGATTGCGGCGGCGGCGATGACCGCGCAGATCAGCAGGGCCAGCGCATTGGCGGCCTGAGGGCGTGCCACCGGGTGCAGGGCGACGTACAACAGCGCATGTACGGTGGTGCCCAGAACTCCTGCGGCGGCGAAGCGCAGCGCACCGGGGCGTGGTGGCGGATCGCCCCCGGCGCTCCGTCGCAGCCCGCCGATCGGGAGCGTGCCGCGGGCCAGCGCCCGGCCGATCCTGGCGATACCGCGCAGGTCGGCCAGCACCGTGGAGAGGATGTCGACCCGGCTGTCGGGATCGTCCACCCAGTCGACCGGCACCTCGTGTATCCGTAGCCCGGCACGCTCGGCGATCACCAGCAGTTCGGTGTCGAAGAACCATCCCGGGTCCTTCACCAGGGGCAGCAGCCGTTCGGCGACATCGCGTCGCACGGCTTTGAAACCGCACTGCGCGTCCGAGAAACCGACGGCGAGGGTGGAGCGCAACAGGGCGTTGTAGCAGCGGGAGATGACCTCGCGTTTGGGGCCGCGCACCACCCTGGAGCCGCGCGCCAGGCGGGTACCGATGGCGATGTCGGAGTGGCCGGAGATCAGCGGAGCGACCAGGGGCAGCAGTGCCGTCAGATCGGTGGACAGATCCACGTCCACGTACGCGAGCACAGGCGCCGGTGATGCCGACCATGCGGCCTGCAGCGCCCGGCCCCGTCCCTTCTCGGCCAGCCGCAGCCACTCCACCTCCGGCAGTTCGGCGGCCAGGCGACCCGCGATCCGCGGGGTCCCGTCCGTGCTGCCGTTGTCCGCGACGGTGATGCGGAACGGGTAGGGGAAGGTCTCGCGCAGGTATGTGTGGAGCCGGCGCACGCCCCGCTCCAGGTCCGTCTCCTCGTTGAACACCGGGACGACCACGTTCAGGACGGGCTCCTGCCGGTGTGCCGACACCGATGTGTGCAGCGGCAGTTGGTCCAAGGGAATTGACACGTTCTGTCCATGTCTGTTGCTGTATGTCGTCGTTAGCAGGGCATGCCGGAGCCGCGCCCCGGAGTCGGTGCGATCAGGGTTTACGGATGAGCGGTCGGAAAGACGGCGTAGCCTCCGGACTGGGTTACCCGGGCTCGGCCGAGCCGACCAGTGCTGACGAGTCCGCGGTCGCCGTGGGCCTCGTCGTCGACGCCGTCGTGGTGGTCGGAGCCGTCGGTGTGTTGGGCGCGTCCGCTGTTCCGGTGGCGGAGGGCGGCGCCGTGTGGCTCCCGGTTCCGGTCGGGGTCGAGGGCACCGTGGCCGAACTCCCGGTCGCGGGCGGCGTGGTGGGCGGGGCGGAGGTTGCCGGATCGGTCCCGGTGGAGGTCGCGGAGGGAGTGTCGCTGGGAGACGGGGCCGGTGTCCCTGTCGGAGTCGTGGTCGGGAACGCCGGACCCGTCTGACTCGTGTCGGGCCGCGGAAGGGGGGTCTGCGGTCGGTCGTCGGCCCGGTCGTGGGGCAGCAGGAGGAAGCCGATGCCGAGTCCGGCGACGGCCAGGACGGAGCCGACGGTCCTGTGCACCGCGCGGGCACGGCGTCGGGCCTGGACACCTGCCCGCAGGCGGCTTCGGTGCTGCGGCTCGAAGGGAGTGTGTTCCTGGGAGTCGCGCATCATCCGCGCCAACTCCTGCTCGAAGTGATCCATCAACTCCCCTTCACCCCACCGGCTCGATGACATCGGACAGGATCCGGCGCAGCCGTGCGACACCACGCGACGCATGGGAGCGTGCCGTGCCCACCGGGCACCCCAGCGCCTCCGCGACCTGTTTCTCGGGCAGGTCCTGGTAGTAGCGCAGCACTACTGCGGCTCGCTGCCGGGGCGGCAGTTGGGCCAGCGCGGCCTCCAGGCGCGAGCGCTCCGCCACGGAGGCGGAGACGTCTCCCGTCTCCGCCCGGTCGGGCAGTCGCTCGACCGGCCGCTCACCCCACCAGCGCCGTCGCGCCGAGCGCGCCGCCGCTCGCGCCAGCACCTTGCGCAGATACGCCTCCGGCGCCTCCTCCGCGATCTTGGGCCAGACGAACCACAGCTTGACCAGGGCCTCCTGCAGCAGATCCTCGGCCCGATGCCGATCGCCCCCCACGAGAAGACGGGAGAAATGGAACAACGCCGACCAACGAGCCGCCACGAACTCGTCGAACCCCTCGGCCCGACCCTGTTCCATCCTCACCGTCCCCGTCCTGCCAACCCCTTACACCGAGGGAAAGACGGTGGACCCTGCTGCACTATGCACTCCACCCGTGTGATCCGGGTTACACCTCAGCTCGATGCGGTCCCGGCCACACCGCCGAGGCGTCGTCGCGGTCGGGGTCCGGCAGGCGGACCGGGCGGACGGGGATCGTGCGGGTGCGGCCCTCCGAGGCCGCCGTCCACCGGGTGGGGTGTCCCGAGTAGCACAGGGACGTCAGCACGAAGACGCCGTCGGCGTAGACCTCGACGTACTCGCCGACGGTGAGGATGCGCAGGGCCGAGGCGGGCTCGGTCAGCACGGTCTCGCCGAGCAGATTGCCGTCGGCGCCGGTGATCCAGAGGTTCTTGCCGTCGCAGCCGACGGTGAGGGCGGGCCGGTCGCTCCCGGGTGCGTCCGCGCGCAGGGTGACCTCGGTGCGGCCGGTGACGCTGACGTCGCCGACCGCGTGCAGAGCGGGCCGCTCGGTCTCCTCGCCCAGCCAGGAGTTCAGCCCGGGCCACCATTCCAGGCGGGGCGAACCTTCCTGTACGACAAGGCGCTTGGGCTGGGCGAGCATGCCGCGGCAGCGGTCGCCGGAGTCGGTGAGGCCGACGCGGCGGGGTGTGGTGTGCAGGACGACACGGGAGCCGTCGGGGGCGGCGGTGACGCGGGGGGCGTAGGAGCCCCTCGGGCCGAGCGGGCCGCGGCGGGTCCAGGGGCCGCGCAGGCGGGGCGCGGTCCACGCCTCGAAGCCGCGGGTGGCTCCTATGGAGCCGAGCAGCAGCCAGCTTCCGTCGTCGAGGCGTTCGAGGACGGGGCATTCCAGTTCGTCGACGTCGCCCGGTGAGATCAGGGGCGGGTGCACGGTCCAGTGCTCCAGGTCGTCGGAGGTGGCCCAGGCGACGCAGCCGCTGACCTCGACGGGGAGGGAGGCGTCCGCGGCGCAGACGGCCATGACCCAGCCGCCCGACTCGTCGTCGGGTACGACGAACGGATCGCGCCAGCCCATGCGTTCACCGGTGCGGTACCAGCGTGCGTCCGCCTCTACGACCGGTCCGGTGCCGTGCCGCCGCCAGCCCGTGCCGTCGGTGCGGTCGGAGTACGCCAGCCCGACCGACTGCAGCGGCCAGCCGTCGGGAGTGAGCCCGGACACACCGGTGTAGAACATCGCCCTTCCGCCCCCGTGCCGGACGGGATGCATGGTCCAGACGGCCTGCTGGTCGAAGCGGCCGGGCAGGCCGTTGCCGAACGCGGTGCCCTCGGTCCGCCAGGAAACCAGGTCGGTGGAGGTGGCCCGGCCGTAGGAGGTCTCCATCTGCAGATGGTCGAACTCGGCCGTCCACGGCCCCTGCAGGTGCAGCACGGCGTAGGTGCCGTCGTCGTCGCGGAGCAGGGCGAAGTCGTTCACGCAGAGACCGGGCGGGGCGTATCGCATGCGCAGTTCCTGTCGGCTCACAGCGCCCAAACGCGTGCGCTGACCATCCATCAAATCGGACTCACTTTGGAATCGAGCCAAGTAAATATGAACGCAAACGCTTGCGCAACAAGATGGGCGGGTTTACGGTCACGTCACCCACAGATCACACCGACGTGAAACCGACGGGAGAAATGCGCTGTGACCATGAGCATTACCGATGTCGCCCGCGCGGCCGGAGTTTCGGCGTCCACCGTGTCCCGCGCGCTGCGGGGCCGGCCGGGCGTGTCCGACGAGGTCCGCCTTCAGATCACTGCCGTGGCTGCCGAGCTGGGTTATACGGCGTCGCGTTCGGCGTCCAGTCTGGCCAGCGGGCGTACCTTCACCGTCGGGGTGGTGGTCCCGCATGTGGGCCGCTGGTTCTTCGGGACCGTGGTGGACGCTGCCGAGCACGTGTTCAGTGCCGCCGGGTACGACGTCCTGCTCTACAACCTGGGTTCGCCGGAGTCGCGCAAGCGGTTCTTCGCGAAGATGCCGGTGCGCAAGCGGGTGGACGCGGTGCTGTCGCTGCTGATCCCCGACGAGGAGGAGTCGGCGGCGCTGCGCTCCCTCGGCATCCCGCTGGCCAGCACGGTCGGCGTTTCGCGTCCCGGGTTCACGGTGGTCGGGATCGACGACCGGGCCGGCGCGCAGAGTGCGGTGCGGCATCTGGTGAATCTCGGGCACCGCCGGATCGGCATGATCAGCGGGTCGAGCGAGCCGCAGCACTGGACCACCCCGGTCGAGCGGCGGCAGGCGTATCTGGACGTGCTGGCC
This sequence comes from Streptomyces sp. YIM S03343, assembly GCF_054729195.1. Classification (NCBI taxonomy): domain Bacteria; kingdom Bacillati; phylum Actinomycetota; class Actinomycetes; order Kitasatosporales; family Streptomycetaceae; genus Streptomyces; species Streptomyces sp. YIM S03343. The sequence continues at coordinate 366,396 of NZ_JBPUKX010000001.1, read as the reverse complement.
GATGCCGGCATCGCCCATGATCCGGCCCTGGAGGCGGACGGCGAGTACACCGTCGAGGGCGGCGAGCGGGCCATGACCGAACTCCTCGCCGCCCCACGGCCGCCGACCGCCGTGTTCGCCCAGTCCGACGAGATGGCGATGGGCGCGCTGCGCGCCCTGCGCCGGCACCGGCTGACGGTGCCGGGCGATGTGTCCGTCGTCGGCTTCGACGACCACGAGCTCGCCGATGTGATCGGGCTGACCACCGTCGCCCAGCCGGTCGCCGACCAGGGCGCCGCGGCCGCCCGGCTGCTGCTCCAGCAGCTCGACGAACCGGACACCGAACCGCCGGGGCATGTGCGGATGCCGATCCAGCTCGTCCTGCGCGAGACCACCGCCCCGCCCCGCCCCCGCGGACCCCAGTAACCCCTCTACGGCAACCCTCCGCGGCCGTCAGGCCGTCAGGCCGTCAGGCCGCGAGGCCTCAGAGCTCCCCCCACGCCGGAAAGCACCACCGCACCACACCGCACCACCGCACCCGCAGTACCGCACTCTCGTACCGCACGGAGGCACGAACCCCATGAGCTCGACCAGCAGAATGTCCCACAGAAGGTTCCGCCGCTCGGCCTGTACAGGTCTGGCCCTCGTCCTGCCGCTTGCCGCGCTGGCCGCCTGCGGCGGCAGCGGCAGCGGTGACAGTTCCGCCGAGGCGGGCAGCGGCAAGGGCACCATCAGCGTCTGGGCGCACCAGGGCCAGACCAGTGAGGACACCGCCCTGCAGAACGCGGTGAAGTCGTTCAACTCCTCCCAGAACAAGGTCAAGGTCGAGCTGAAGCTGATCCCGGGCAACGACTACACCAAGACCATCACCGCGACCGATGCTTCGAAGCTGCCGGATGTGATGGAGTTCGACGGGCCGACGATGGCGAACTTCGTCTACAACAAGAAGCTCGCCCCGATCGACGACTACGTCTCCGTCAAGACCCTCGCCAACGCCACCGACGCCAGCAAGGCGCAGGGCGAGATCAACGGCAAGCACTACGGCCTGGGCATGTACGACTCCGGCCTCGGCATCTACGGCAGCAAGAAGCTCCTGACCGCCGCCGGCGTGAAGTACCCCACCGGCCTGTCCGACACCTGGACCGCCACCGAGTTCACCAAGGCGCTCACGGCGCTGAAGGCGAAGGACTCCGACGGCAAGGTCCTGGACCTGCAGGAGAACTCCGGTTACGCCAACGAGTGGGGCACCTACGGCTTCGCCCCGATCGTCTGGTCGGCGGGCGGCTCCCTGCTCAAGAACGGCAAAGCCGCCGGCGCGCTGGACACTCCAGCGGTGGTGAAGGCGATGAAGACCTTCCAGTCCTGGAAGACCTACACCGACCCCAACACCGACTCCAACGCCTTCGCCAAGGGCCGCGTCGCCCTGAGCTGGGTCGGGCACTGGATGTACCCCGCCTACAGCAAGGCGCTCGGCGACGACCTGGTCGTGCTGCCGCTGCCCGACTTCGGCAACGGCCCCAAGACCGGCCAGGGCTCCTGGGCCTGGGGCATCGGCGCCGGCTCCAAGAGCGGCAAGGCCGCCGGCGCCTTCCTCGACTACCTCCTCAACGACACCAACATCGGCGCGATGACCACCGCCAACGGCGCCCCGCCCGCCACCAGGACCGCGCTCGCCAAGAGCGCGCTGTACAAGCAGGGCGGCCCGCTCCAGCTCTACGCCGACCAACTGAGCAAGCCCTGCGGCGACAGCCAGATCGACACCTCCTGCATCGCCGTCACCCGCCCCGTCACCGCCGGATACCCCACCATCACCGCCAAGTTCAGCAGCGCCCTCTCCTCCATCTACGGCGGCGCCGACCCCAAGACCGCCCTCGAGAAGGCCGCCCGCGCCATCGACCGCGACTTCTCCGACAACAACGGCTACAAGATCCCGTAGGACGCTTCGGCCGGGGCGGGCACGGCGAGCAGCCACCCCGCCCCGGCCGGGAACAGGACCAGGACCACCCCGTGACAACCGTGGAAAGCGCCCACACCGTGACCACAGCGCAGCCGGTACGGCCCAGACACCCGTCGCCGCCCAGACGCAAAAGCCGTGAGTGGCTGCACGGGCTGCTCATGTCCGCGCCCGCCGTGGCCGGGCTCATCGCGTTCGTCGGCATCCCCTTCGGCTACGCCGTCGTCCTCTCCTTCTACAACGTGCGCCTCGGCTCCCCCCTCGCGCCCACCTTCTTCGGCCTGGAGCAGTACCGGCGGCTGTTCACCGACCCCGACCTGTCCGGCCCCTTCCTGCGGGCCCTGCTCAACAACCTGACCTTCGCCGTGGTCGTCGTCCCCCTCCAGACCGCCCTCGCCCTCGGGTTGGCGATCCTGCTGAACCGCAAGCTGAAGGCGATCGGCCTGTTCCGGTCGCTGTTCTTCATGCCGGTGGTCTTCCCCATGACGCTGGTCGCGGTCATCTGGCGGCTCATCCTCGCCCGCAGCGACCAGGGCCTGCTCAACTCCGCCCTCCACGCCCTCAGCCTCGGCAACTGGGGGGCCTTCGACTGGCTCGGCAACGGGCTCACCGCGATGGCCTCGATCATCGTCCTGTCCGTCTGGCAGGGCGTCGGCTTCCAGATGGTCATCCTGCTGGCCGGCCTCCAGCAGATCCCCGGCGAACTCTACGAAGCCGCCCAGCTCGACCGCGCCACCCGCTGGCAGCAGTTCCGCCACATCACCCTGCCCGGCATCCGCCCCACCCTCGTCTTCGTCGCCATGCTCACCTCCGTCCTCTCCTTCCGCATCTTCGACCAGGTCTACGTCCTCATCCACGGCGGCGGACTCGACGAGGACGCCACCCGCACCGTCATGTACCAGGCCGTCACCACCGCCTTCGACCAGAACAACATCGGGCAGGCCTCCGCCATCACCGTCGTCTTCTTCCTGATCGTCGTCGCCCTCACCCTCATCCAGCGCCGCGTCGTCCGGCCCGACAACGAGGACTGACACCACCATGGCCACCACCCACCCACCCCACACCACCCGCGCGACCCGCCGCCGGCTGCGCCGCCTGACCGACTACACCGTCCTCACCGTCCTCGCCTTCGTCTTCGTCCTGCCCGTCCTCTACCTCCTCCTGGGCAGCCTCAAGCCCTCCGACGAAGTCCTGAACGGCCTGACCGGCTTCCTGCCCACCCACCTCACCCTCGACAACTACCGCCACGTCCTGAACGCCCTCAACTCCGACAGCACCGGCCACTTCTGGCGCTTCATGGGCGTCTCACTGCTCGTCGCGTTCCTCGTCGTCACCGGCGGCCTCTTCGTCAACTCGATGGCCGCCTACGGCATGTCACGCCTGAAATGGCGCGGCCAGCAAGCCGTCTTCACCCTCGTCCTGCTGCTCATGCTCGTGCCGTTCGAGTCGGTGGCCGTGCCGCTGTTCTACATGTTCAACAACCAGCGCGACACCCTCTACATCCAGGCCGTCCCCTTCATCGCCAACGCCTTCTCGATCTACCAGTTCCAGATCTTCTTCCGGAAGATCCCGCCCAGCATCGAGGAAGCCGCCCGCCTCGACGGCGCCGGCCCCTGGCGCACCTTCTTCGCGATCATCGTCCCCATGTCCAAACCGGTGTTCGCCTCCGTCGCCATCCTCACCTTCCTCACCCAGTGGGGCTCCTTCCTGTGGCCGGTCCTGATGGTCTCCGACCCCGCCGTGCGCCCCCTGCCCCTGGAGATGAGCGTCTTCCAGAGCATGCAGCCCCCGGACTGGGGCCAGATCCTCGCCTTCGGCGTCCTCCTCGTCCTGCCCGTCCTGATCGTCTTCGCCTTCTTCCAGCGCTGGTTCGTCCAAGGCGTCGCCAGCTCCGCCGTCAAGGGCTGAGCGCAGCACCAGCCGGCCGCGGGGCAGCGGCGCCGGACCAGCCGTAGGTCCTTCGCTTCTCCCGCCACTCTGTGAAAGCGAATCTTGAGCCCTGCGCCGTGTGCCGTGTGCCGTGCGCCGGTTTGAACAGGGCTACCGCTGGTGGGCAGGTGGCATCCGGACGACCGCGGTCCCCCCGTCAAGATCGACCGTAGTGCGGTTCGGCGGTGCTCCGTCCTCATCGTCGTCACGCAGCAGGAGCGCCGACTGGCGCTCCTTGAGCTCGGTCTGCTTGCCCGGCGAAAGGCTTGCGTGCAACTGCTCGAACCCGGTCGCCGATATCTGGCCCTGGCGTGCCATGTTCCGCCACGGCAGGAGACCGGCCCTGCCCATCCGCAGCAGAAGCTGATCAAGGAAGGCCAGCGCGGTCAGCAGGATGACCAGTCCGGGCAAGGTCATGAAGACGAGGAATGCCATGCCCTCAGTATCCCGGTGGGTGCTCCACGACACCTCCTGTTCTCACGTCGTGGGAGCGGGAGTTGATGGAACGTGTCGGCGCCCGTGAGTCGAGGCGGACGGCCTTGCCATGGGAACTTGGCGTACGCCAAATGAAGTGGGCATGGCGTTCGGGTCCCTTCATATCGCGGCCCCCGTCGACCTCTGTCGTCACCGTGCGCGTGCCGGACTGCAGCTGAACGTAGAGAGATCGCTGCTTCGTCGGCATCGGCATGGTGATCGGTCTGCTCACCGACAGCCTGGGACCGGCGGCCCAGTCGATGGCCGACCGGTTCGACATGGGGCTCTCCGTGGTGGACGTCGGCTGGCCGGGAACGGCGCCGATGGCATGGGCGTCGTCGATGGGCCTGGTGGCCATCCCCATCGCCATCCTGGTGAACGTCGTGATGCTGCTGACCCGCATGACACGGGTCGTGAACGTGGACATCTGGAACATCTGGCACATGGCCTTCACCGGCATCATCGTGCAGCTGGCCACCGGCAGCTTCGCATGGGGCGTGGTGGGCGTCGTGGTGCACGCGGCCATCGCCTACAAGCTCGGCGACATGTTCAGCCCTGTCACGGAGAAGTACTTCGGCCTCGAGGGTGTCGCGATCCCTCACGGGACCTCCGCCTACATGGGGGTCTTCGCCGCCCCGATCGACGACCTCATCGAGAAGATCCCGGGCGTACGGCGCATCAACATCACGATCGAGAAGCTCTCCCAGAGGATGGGTGTCCTGGGGCAGCCCATCGTGATCGGCTCCGCCCTGGGTCTGGTCATCGGGCTGCTCGCCGGTTACCCGGTCGGGAAGTCGTTGCAGCTCGCGGTGAAGATGGGCGCGGTCATCCTGCTGATGCCGATGGTCGTGAAGCTCATCATGCAGGGCCTGCTGCCCATCGCGGAATCGGCGCGGTCCGTGCTGCAGAAGCGCTTCAAGAACGCCGACTACCGGATCGGTCTGGACCCGGCGCTGCTGCTGGGCGACACCCAGGTCATCGCCGCCGGTCTGCTGTTCGTCCCGCTCACCCTCCTGATCGCCGTGCTCATACCGGGCAACAAGGTCCTGCCGTTCGGTGACCTCGCCACCATCGGGTTCTTCATCGCGATCGCCGTCGGCGTCCACGCGGGCAATATCTTCCGCACCCTGATATCCGGCAGCGTGATCATGGCGATCACCCTTTGGATCTCGACCCGGATGGTCGACCTGCAGACCGAACTCGCCCGGAAGACCGACATGCTCGGCGGTGCCAAGCATGTCGGATCGCTTGATCAGGGCGGTAGCCCCATCACCTATCTCCTGGCGCACGGCATCCCCGGTGACATCACCGTCGGGTTCCTGATCATCGCGGCCCTGTTCATCTCCGCCTTTGCCTACACCTTCCTCAAATACCGCCGCGTGGCCTTCTACCGCGAGGAGACCCCGATCGCGTCCGACCTGGTGGCGAAGTGATACCGACGGCCGTGGCCCGGCCTGTGCCAGGCAGAGGACCTGGGGGAGGGCGCCCGGGTCACAGTCTGCTCAGCAGCCGCCGCAGTTGTAGTACAGGACGTCCCAGTGGCTTCCCTCGTCGGTGTAGACGTTGCCGGAACCCGACGTCCACATCGGGTAGCCGTCGCCTCGCAGGCCGGAGTAGCTGAAGTTGTTCTTGATGTAGTTCCCGATGCAGGTGTACTTGCTGTAGTCGAGCTTGTAGCCGTTCCAGTGGGAGTACGTGCCGGAGGCGTGCCCGGTCTCGGTGCCGCCGGTGATGTTCAGGGCGCAGCCGCTGGCTCGCCTGAGGGTCTGGGCGCCCTGAGCGGTGGCGAGGTTGAGTTGCTCGAAGGACGTACAGGTCGAGGTGTTGCGGTCGGAGCAGTTGCCGGACGAGGACCAGGTGATGCCCACCTGGCTGAACATCTGAGTGGCGGTGGCATGACTGATCTTGGTGACGGCGAACGCGTCGGTGGCCGTGCCGACGACCGCGACACCGGGGGCGACGACGAGGGCGAGAGCGGTCAGTGCGGACCGGACCTTCATGGGAGCCTCCTGCGAATGGCCGTGCTTCCTATGGGGCGGCTGTGCAGGTGGTGCCATGAGATGGTGCCAGAGCTCTACGCGCGTCTGCCAGAGGGCGGGCTGAAGCACGAGCACGCTGTGGCCGACAGTATCCGGCGCACATGAAGAAACGGCACCGAGACAGTGATGTCGTCGGCGCCGTTCAGAGGCTGGTGATCAGACCTTCGCCGGGGTCTGGGGGGCGGTGTCCGGGGCCGGGAGGGACGGCTCGGCGGGGGACTTGCCGGCGGCCGTACGACCGCCGTCGTTCGCGAACCAGCACGCCGCGGCGACCAGCACCGCTCCGCCCACGATGTTGCCCGGGACGGTGAAGGCGAGGTTACGGGCGAGGTCGGCGACGTCCGCCTGGCCGTTGACTATGGCGAGGGAGAACAGCGACATGTTGGCGATGCTGTGCTCGAAACCGCTGGAGACGAAGGCGAACACCGGCCACCACACCATGGCGGCCTTGGCCCCGTCTCCCTGTGCCCGGGTGAACATCCACACGGCCAGGCACACCAGCATGTTGCAGAGCACGGCCCGCGCGAACAGCTGTCCGCCCGACTCGGCGTTCTTCGCGGCCACCAGGGTGCCCAGCAGGCTGGAGCCGGGGCCGGACTTGAAGGTCCCGGCCATGTCCATGACCAGCGCGAAGAACACGGCGCCCATAAGGTTGCCGACCAGGGACATCACCCAGATCCGCGTCATGTCCATCCAGGTGGTCCGGCGGCTGAGCACACCGAACGTCATGGTCAGACACTGACTGGTGAACAGGTCGGCACCGGCGAACAGCACCATGAGCAGGGCGACGGGGAACACCGCGCCCTCGATCAGCTTGACGGCGCCCGAATGCCCCGCCTCGAGCGGTCCCGCCACGCTGAGCATCAGGACCTCGCCGAGGCCGATGTAGATGCCGGCGAGCATCGCGGAGACCAGATAACGGGCCGGCGAGCGGACCAACCGTGACTTCTTGACGGCCAGATCGGCAGATTCGGCGATAGCGGCAGGAATTGTCATTGGCACGCTGATGAGGCTATGTGGCGTCCCCACGTCCCCTAACACGAGATGGTCCTGAGCCGACGGGCCCCTCGGCCCGGGTTCCCTGGGCCGTTCGGGATGCATCGGCGGTCACTGCCCTGCCGCAGAGGCCCTGCGGCAGGGCCCCATCAACCTGGGTCTACGGCGACACCGGCGGCGTGGTGGACGAGGACGCCCCCTGGAATCAGCCCCGCCGTGGTCACTGGCGCCCGTCGAGGACGCCGTTCCGGCCCGCGCAGCCCGTGGCGACCGAGCCGGTGCAACCGGTCGGCCCGTTCGGCCGCGCTGTCCCGACGAGCCTGAGCCTGAGCGGGCGGCCGGACACGAACCGGAGCCGTCATCGGCCCTGTGTCCACGGGCCGTTCGCCCACTGGATGCGAAGCGGGGGGTGATGGAGAGCACTGCGGCCGGGAAGTGATCGGCGGTTCCCGATGTTGATGTCGGCGACGCTGCCTGCCGGCGTCACCGATCAGCATGACGGCCTTCGGGCCGTCTCGAAGGGGAAGAAGCATTCATGTTCCAGCGCATTCTGGTGGCCGTCGATCCCAGCCCCGCCCGGCATTCCGCCGTCCGACTGGCCGGCGAGATGGCCCAGATGACGGGCGCCGACGTACGAGTCCTGCATGTCTCGGCATCCGCCGTGAACCTTGCCGCCGTGGTTCCGCTCGAGAACGACGCCCAGGCGCAGGCCGTCCTGGACGAGGCCGTGGCTGCACTGCGGGACAGGGGGATCAAGGCGGACGGAACGCTGGTCAGCGCACTGACGACCCAGATAGCCGCCACCATCTCCGAGACGGCCGAGGAGTTCGGCGCCGACCTCATCGTCCTGAGCCCGCATCACCGAGGCACCCTCGAAGCGCTGTTCAACCCGCGGATCAGCGACGCCGTGGCACACACCAGCCGTACGGCCATCCTGCTGGCACCGGAGGACGCGGCCCAGGCCTGACGCACGAGTTCCGCCTTCTGGTCCGACCGCATCCGGTCGGACCAGAAGGCTCTTCTACGCCGCAGTGCCCTTCGGCGTGCTGATGCGGCGCGCGGCCTCGACGACCGCCGCACGGTGCAGAGCCAGTCGTTCCGCCGGCCATGCCTGCCCGCCGCCTGTGCCGGCGCCGTCACCCTCGGCGGCCAGGAACCATGCCTGGGCCACTGCGAGCACCATGGTGAGCAGGTCGTCGGGCGCCATCTCCCGGGCCACGTCACCGCGTTGCTGCGCGGCGCCCACCTGGGCACTCTTCTGGCGGAACGCCTCAGGTTCCAGTGACGTGGCGGTCGGCCGCTCCAGTTGCTTCCACAGGCGCAGGCGTACCAGATCCGGCCGCTTGATCAAGTGGTCGAAGATCGAGCCGGCGTAGCCGGGCAGGTCGTCGACGTCGAACGGCACGGACTCGGCCCCCGCGGCCATGGCCCGCTGGAGCACCTCGTCGAAGAGCTGCTCCTTGTTGCCGAAGTAGACATAGATGAGCCGCTTGTTCACTCCTGCGCTCTCGGCGATCCGGTCCACCCGGGCACCGGCGATGCCGTGGGCGGCGAATTCGGAGAAGGCGGCATCGAGCAGGCGCGCCTTGGTGAGGCTGGAGTCCCGTGTCATCTGGCCACCCTAGCAAGTAACTATCTGGTTATTGACAAGGCCGTGGCGCGGTCTACGTCCGGGTAACTATCCAGATAGTTACCCGCCGGATCACGTACCGGCGCCGGTGGCGGCGGCCTGGCTCGTTGCTGCCGTAGGCGCGCGGCAGGCAGCAGGCAGCAGGATCTACGGCCGCAACGCGACGTCGACGGCCATGGTCAGCTTGCCGATGAATTCCGGACGGTCGGCGACGCGGTGCTTCCATCCCTCGCCGGCGGCGGCCAGGACCTCGGCGATCTGCCGGGGTGTGACGTTTCCTGAGGGCCGGCCGGAGACGGCGATGGCCTCGGTGAGTACGTCGAGGAAGGCGGCCCGGTAGTCGTCGTACATGGTGTCGAGCTGTGCTGCGCCGTGCTCCAGCAGTGCGTCGACACTCTCGTTGAGATGTGTGCCGACGTAGCGGCCCAGATGGGCGTCGAGCGCGGCCACCAGACGTGCAGGTCGGGAGGTGGGACTTTGGCGAGCGCGGCCCGATGTCGCCCCGCCGCCCGCACCGTGTTGCGTGCGACGTTCGTCGCTATCCCCAGCAGCCATGGACGCAGGCTGTCGTCGCCCGGAAGCACCCTCTCACGCAGCCGCCATGCCTCCAGGAAGGTGAGCGACACGAGATCGTCTGCCAGAACCCAGCTGCCGGTCAGTCGAACGGCGTGCCGATGGACCACCGAAGCATGCTCGTCGAACAGTTGCCTGAAAGTATCCGGATCGCCGGCTCGTACCCGGACGCGCAGTGAACCCTCCACACTCCTCCCTGTCCTCAGCATGCACCGCGCTGCAGTGATGCGCGTCAGTGCAGCGCGGGGCAGTTGGCTGTAGTAGGCATGACGTTCGCCCCGATTCCGGGTGTGCCTGGCCTTCCTGGACCGGCCCACCGAAGGGGTCAAGCCGGGCGCGGGTTCAGCAACCTTCCTGTGCTGCGGAGGTGCTGCGGGTGCGGCAGGCAGGGACGTGTGGCCCTGGCTGCCGCGGTCTGCCGGGGCATCGAATGGGGGCGAAGCGGCGAGGCCGCGGTGTCGTGCGGAAGGGTGGTGTCCGATGAGTGGCCCAGGTGCTGGGGGCGGGGGCCGTGACGGCCTCGCGGAGGGCCAGGTGCGGCCGGGCGGCCGGCTGTACCGCGCTCTGACGAAGGACGTCGCGGCTGCGGGGCTGCGCTCCGACCATCGTTCCGCAGCGCCGGTGACCGACGCCGACCTGGCCGGACTGCCGGACACCGTACAGCGCTACATGGGATTCATGGGAGTGGTCGGCAGACCCCGCGACCGGTCGTTCAGAGCCCGGTTCACCGGCCGGTTCCGCATGCGCCCGGGCTCCCGCTGGGCGGCGGCGGAGGCATGGCAGTACAACTCCGCCGTCGACGTCGCCCGCATCTTCGCCCTGCGGATCCGCTTCGCCCACCTGGTTCCCGTGTACGGCCACGACACCTACGCCCGCGGCCGCGGGCGACTGCGCATCAAGCTGCTGGACGCCCTCCAGGTCGCCGACGGCCACGGGGAAGAGTACGACATCAGCGAACTGATCACCTACCTCAACGACGCCGTCCTCCTGGCCCCCTCGATGCTCCTGGACCCGGCCGCGACATGGGCGGAAGTCGACGACCACTCCTTCGACGTCACCCTGACCGACGCCGGCCACACCGTGACCGCACGGGTGTTCCTCGACGAGCGTGGCGCACCCGTCGACTTCCACACCGACCGGTACGCCACGCTGCCGGACGGCCTGGCCCTGGCGCGCTGGCGGACACCGGTGTCACGGTGGGAGACCGCTCCGGGACGGCGGCCGGTGCCCGGTCCCGCCATGGCCGTCTACGACCTGCCCGAGGGCCCGTTCCCATACATCGAGGGCCGTTTCATGCCGGACAGCTTGGCCTACAACCTCGCCCCCGACCACCTGACATGAGCGCCGGTCGCTGAGGCTCGATGGTGCCGGCCCTGCCGATGCTGCTGCCCGCAAAACGGTTCGGCGACGGGGTCCGGCCGGTGGGCCGGGTCCCGCCGCCGGGGCCCTGGGTGACCCGGAGCGACCCGGGCGGGTCAGGTCAGCCGGTCAGGCGGAAGGACTGAGCGGCCGCGCCGGAGCAGGACTGCTGGGACAGCTTCGCCCCGTTGTCGGTGGAGCCGCCGTCCACGGCCAGGCACTTGCCGCTGTGCCGGGCCACGAAGCGGTACTGCCCCGACGCGACGGACTCTGCACGCCACTGCTGGTTGGTGCCGCCCGCGTAGTCCCACAGTTGGACCCTGGTCCCGTCGGCGGTGGCGCCGGAACCGCCTTCGACGTCCAAGGACTTGGTGCTGTACTGGTTGACGACCTGGTAGTAGCCGTCACCGGTCGAGCGGAACTGCCACTTCTGGTTGGCGCCGCCGCCGCAGGCCCACTGCTGGAGGGCGGTGCCGTTCGCGGTGCCCCAGTCGCTGTCGTCCAGGCAGGCCCCGCTGCCCGTGTTCGCCACCTGGTACCAGGCGGAGGAGTCGATCGGTCCGGTGGAGCCGCCGCCGGTGTCGCCGTTCGGGTTCCACACGAAGGTGGCCACCGCGCCGGCCGGCAGGGTGTAGGCGAGGGAACGGCCGTTGTCGGTGATGGAGAAGCGCTGCGAGCCGCCGGAGGTGTTCACCACATAGGCGACGCGGGTGCCGTCCGGGTTCTGGAAGGCGACATCCTGCACACCGCCGCTGCCCTGGCTGGTGGAGCCGATCCGGGTGGCGCCGACCTTGACGAACTTGCTGATGTGGCCGAGCGAGTAGTACTCCGCGCCCCGGTTGACGCTGCCGTTCGCGATCTCCACCACGCCGTTGCACCGGGTGCCGCAGAGGCCCTGGTGCGGGCCGCCGTTCTGGTCGAGGGCGAGGTTCCAGGTCAGGACGGTCTCGCCGCCGTTGCGCATGTTCTGCACGACGAGATTCTGCGCCTGCCAGCGCAGACTGTCGCCGAACGTGCTGGCCTTGTTGTCGCTGTCGGTGCCGGAACACTCGGTGAAGAAGACCCGCTTGCCGGTGCCTGCCACCTGCTGCTCGGCGGATGGGTCGCCCATGTAGCAGTGGAAGGCGGCGCCGATCACCCGGCTGGTCCCACTCGTACGGGAGAAGACGTCGAGCGGGTAGTTGGGGTGGTCCCAGTTGTGGTCGAAGGCCAGGATGTTCGTCGGCAGGCCGGCTGCCGTCAGCTTCGGGTCGAGCACCTTGATGAAGTCGGCCTGCTCCGCCGAGGTCATCGACATCGAGGGGTAACTCGTCGGGTTCTCGGGCTCGTTCTGCACCGTTAGGTCGGAGAGGGTGATCCCCTCCTGGCCGTATGCCTTGATCGCCTTGACCAGGTAGTCGGCGTAGTCGCCGTAGTTCGCGCTTCGCAGGCTGCCGCCGTTCAGCGAGTTGTTCGTCTTCATCCAGGCGGGCGGCGACCAGGGCGTGCCCATCAGACGAATGGACGGGTTGACGCCGAGGGCCTGCTTGACGACCGGGACGATCTCCTGCTTGTCGCGGTCGATGGAGAACTGCCCGCGCGTGTCCTCGTACGAGTGCGGTCCGGAGGTGGCGTCGAAGTCGCTGCTGCCGAGCGGCTGGCGCAGATAGGACAGGCCGATGCCGTCGCCCGAGGTGGAGAACAGCGACCGCATCAGCTCGTCGCGCCGGTCCTGCGAGAGCCCCTGTATGAGGTGCGCGGAGGCGCCGGTGACCGAGGCGCCCGCGCCGGTGTACCGCTGTCCCTTCTGGCTGCTGTCGATCCGCAGGTCGATGCTCTGCGGGGAACTGCTGAAGGCCAGGCTGCCGTCGGAGGTCAGCTTGCGGGAGCCGTCCGGCGTGGTGACCCATACCTGGGCGACGGGATCGGCTGCCTGCGCCGTTCCGCCGTACGTGAAACCGAGACCGGTGACGACAAGAGCCAAGGTCAGGGCGGCGGCACCGGCCCCTGCCCTCGGCGTACGGAATCTGTTGTGTGCTGACACAGTGGGGGGTCTCCTTCGGTCGGTACAACGTGGGGGGATGCACCGGCCGGCTCGCCGCAGCGGGGAGGACAGCGAGCCGGCCGGGGTCGAAGGGGTGTGGTGCGCTCGGCCCGCCGGACCGGAGTGGCAGGGCCGCGGCCCTGCTCGGGGCCGGCGGGCTACTGCGCGGGCCACCGGTCGGCGGAATGGCCGGGTGCGGCAGCGGTGGGGCGCCACCGCACCCGGTGCGGGACACATTGCCTACTTGCGGTGGTGAGGCAGCGGCCGCCGCTCGTGGACTCGGTCATGGGGGGAGGAACGGATCGGACGTCAGCGAGTGCGCCGGGCGGTTCTCCGCCCGTGGCGACGGCTGCTGACGACAGCGATGACATGCGGGTTCCCAAGGGGCTCGACGGCGGCTTCCAGCGGAACGACGGCATCATGATAGATCACCTACTGAGTACTTAGTAAGTGGTTCCCATCACAGTGAAGGGGGAAGTCGGTGAGAACGTCCGAGGGGGTGGTGGAGGCGACGTAAGGTGAAGAGGTGACCGACCAGTCAGTAGGCAGACCGGCCCGGGGCGCGCGCGGCGGGCCCCGCGTCCCCCGCAGTCCCGAAGCCCAGCGGCGCCAGCAGGACATCCTGCACATCGCCATGGACACCTTCGCGGCGCGCGGGTACAACAACGCCTCCCTGGCCGAGATCGCCGACCGGGCGGGGCTGTCCCAGGCCGGCGTCCTGCACTATTTCCGCTCCAAGTCGCTGCTGCTCACCAGCGTGCTCGCACTGCGCGACGAGACGGACATCGAACAACTCGGCACCGAGCGCCCGCGGGGGCTGGAGTTTCTGCGGCACCTCGTCGACACCGCGCGTCGTAATGCCGAGCGCGAGGGCATCGTCCGGCTCTACGCCGTCCTGTCGGCCGAGTCCGTCACCGACGACCACCCGGCGCAGAGCTACTTCCGTGACCGCTACACCGGTCTGCGGGCCTTCGTCACCGACGCCATCACCGAGGCCTGCGGACTCGACGCGGCGGACACGGCGCGAGCCGGGCACGCCGCCAACGCGATCATCGCCGTCATGGACGGACTCCAGGTGCAGTGGCTGCTCGACCCGGAGGCCGTCGATATGGCGGCTTCCACGGAACTGGTCGTCAACTCGATCCTCGCCGACCTGCCCCCGGGCCGTTCCACCACTCCGGACTGAGCCTCAACCGCTTCACCGCGCCCGCGCCCCGCAGTTCCGACCCGCAGCCTTGCGGGTGACGCATCACGTGAGCCCGGGGCTCCGGGGAAGTACCAGTGCCGAGTCCGCGTGGAGCGTGATGTGCACCAGTGTGAAGGTGGTGGCGTTCACGGGCGACTCACCGGTGCCGGGATTGCGGGCGTAGCGTGGGTGGGCACCCCCGCTGATCTGCCAGCGTATGCGGTGGCCGACGGGGAAGCGGTGGGCGGTGGAACTCATCGGCACGGTGACCTGCGAGGGCGCTTGTCCGGCCGTCCGGAGTCGGCCGAACCCGTCACAGATGTTGACGGAGCGGCCTTGTGGGTCCACGTCGCACAGGCGGGTGAAGACATCGGCGTGTCCGGTGTCCGTGGAGATGCCCAGCCGTGCTGAGACCGGGCCCAGGATGTCCATGGGCTCGGTCAGCGGTGGGCCGGTGAATGTCAGGACGTCGTCCCGGGCCTCCAGGGGGCCGTTGTCCCGGGGACCGGCGGTGCGGGAGAGAAGCGGGCCGCCCAGGGAAGGGGTGGGGTCGGCCGGGTCGTAGCGGAACGCCGTCAGGGGTGCGGAGTCCGTGGGGGCCTGCCGGGTGAGATGTCCGCCGGGTACGGGGTACCACGAGGTGGCCGCCGCGACCGGTGGCCAGTCGTCGAGGTCCCGCCAGATGTCTGCGCCGCCGATGTGTGCACGTACCGCGGTGGGACGCAGGCCGGAGGGATCGGGGTACAGGTGGGCGCGCAGCCACGTGAGGCTCTCGGTGAAGACCTCGGGCCATCCTTGCTGCAGGGCCGAGGTGTGGGTCCAGGGACCGACGAGCAGGGCGGTCTCACATTCGGCCCGGCGCAGCCGGTCGTACTGCTCGAAGGTCTGGTCGGCCAGTACGTCGTGCCATCCGGTGATCAGAGCCGTGGGCACCCGGTGCCGCTCCGCCGGCTCCGCCGGCGACGCGTCGCTCCAGTAGGCGTCCTTGGCGTCCGGGTGTGTCATCACGTCGTCCAGCCACGGCAGTTCGCACCCGAGGGCTGACGCGTACGCTCCACGCATGGGCTGCGCGGTGGTGACGTGGCGCAGTCGGCGCTGCAGGCGCAGCGTCGCCCTGAGAAACGGTGCCATGCCCTGATGCTGGTAGATCATGCCCACGCCGACGGCGAGGGCGTTCTCCAGGCGGAGCGCACCGTCTGCGTGGAACAGGGCGTAGGGATCGTGCAGCCCTACCTGCACCACCATTGCCTTCAGTTCCGGCGGCGGGTCCGAGGCGAGGGCCCATTGCACGTAACCCAGGTAACTGGGGCCGACGGTCCCCAGCGTTCCGTTGAACCAGGGTTGTTCGCGCAGCCAGGACACCGTGGCCCTCCCGTCGGCGGCCTCGTTGCGCCACAGGTCGAACGCACCGCCCGAACCGCCGGTGCCGCGGCAGCTCTGCAGGACCACGTGAAAGCCCTGTTCCGCGAAGAGCAGGCCGTACATGGGAGACCACGGCACGCCGCGGCCGTAGGGCGAGCGGACCAGGAGGGTCGGGAAATCGCCCTCCGCACGGGGGAAGTAGTGGTCGGTGATCAACGGGCTGCCGTCGGCGGCCGGCACCACCAGCCCCGGCTCCCATCCGGCCTTGTGCCGTCTCGCCGGAAGACCTCGCCAGGTCGCCCTCATCATCCGTGAGGACAGCGGCGGCTTGCCGGCGGGTGGCACCCAGGCCGGTCCGGCCACGGCGTCGGGCGTGCGTGATGGCATCGTTCCCTCCTCTATTCTCGTACGCTGTACGAGAATAGACCATGCTTGGATGACCTTCGCAAGAGCCGCCTCAGCAACCACGGTCCACGGGAAGGAGTGCGAGGCTGTGTCCGGTGACGGAAAGTCCGGCGCCACGGGCGTCGATCCCGAACAGCTCTGGCTGCGTCCCGCCGAGCCCCGCAGGGGCCGCAGGCCCTCCTTCAGCCGGGAGGCGATCATCGCGGCAGCCGTCGCTCTGGCGGACGCGGAAGGACTCGAAGCGGTCACCATGCGGCGCGTGGCCGCCGAGGTCGGCGCGGGTGTCATGTCGCTGTACAGCTACGCCCCTGACAAGGAGACGCTGCTGGAACTGATGGTCGACCAGGTCAGCGGCGAACTCACGGTCACGGACCCGCCCAGCGGCGACTGGCGGACCGATCTGAAGGCCGTGGCCCACCTGCAGCGCGCCCACATGCTGCGCCACCCCTGGCTGCCCGCCGCCTTGTCCACCCGTCGCGTTCCGGGCCCCAACACCCTGGCCTTCCTGGAACACGCGCTCGCCGTTCTACGGCCCACCGGGCTGGACGGTGCGGCGAGGCTGGAGGTCTTCGCCCAGCTCACCGCATTCGTGGCCGGGCACGTCGGCCATGAGATCGCGCAGGCCGCGGCCTCACGGTCACCGGACCGGGCCGCAGCCGAGGGCCGCTACCTGGCCGCTGTCGCCGCCGACGGCTGCCACCCGGAACTTGCCGAAGCCCTTTCCGCCCCCGGACGTCCCCTCACCCCCGACGCCACCTTCACCCGGTTCCTCAACCGCCTGATCGACGGTCTGGACACCGACTGACGCCACGCACCTGTGACTGCTGTCTCTCCTGCGGTACCAACATGCCGAGTGGGCCTGCACGGGCAGCGCCGGGACCCGGCCCCGGAGACGAATCACCCCCCGTGGGTGACCCGGCGGCCGACGGCGGCACGGGACGCTGGGGTCGGTCATCCCACGACACGAGGAGATCGGAAGCCGATGTGCCGCTGGCTTGCCTACTCGGGCACACCCGTCCTGCTCGACACCATCCTCTACCGCCCCGCGCACTCACTGATCGACCAGAGTCTGCATGCCCGCCTGGGCGTCGAGACGACCAACGGCGACGGGTTCGGGGTCGGCTGGTACACGCCGGGCCTCGACACTCCCGCAATCGTCCGGGACACCGGACCTGCATGGAACAACCGCAACCTGCGGGAAATAGCCGATCACGTGAGTTCTCCCCTCTTCTTCGCGCACATACGGGCCACCACCGGCACGGCGGTGCAGCAGACCAACTGCCACCCGTTCCGCTTCGGCCGCTGGCTGTGGATGCACAACGGGGCGATCACCGGCTTCCACCGGATGCGGCGGGACCTGGCCCTGGCCGTCGACCCGAATCTTTTCCTCGACATCGAGGGGTCGACGGACTCGGAGATGATGTTCTTCCTGGCACTCACATTCGGCCTGGAACAGGACCCACCGGGCGCCGTCGAGCGGATGGCGGGCCTCGTGGAACAGACCGGTCACCGGTACGGTGTGGAATTCCCGCTGCAGATGACCGTCGCCGTGACCGACGGTCATCGTCTGTGGGCCTTCCGCTACTCCAGCCAGGGAGCCTCCCGCTCGCTCTTCCACAGCACACAGGTGGAGACACTTCGGGCACTCCATCCCGACGCGGCCTTCCTGCGGGACGCGTCCGACGAGACCCGACTCGTCGTCTCCGAACCCCTGGGCGATCTGCCCGGTGCGTGGAACGAGGTTCCTGAGGGCAGCTACGGTGTCGTGCAGCCGGGTGCGGACGAACTACGCCCCTTCACCCCGCAGTTCGCCTGACGGCGTTCACACTTCCGGGCGATGCCGGGGCGGGCGGGCCGACCCTGCCCGTGGGGGGCTTTCGGCCCTGCGGGTGCCGTTGCTCCGTCGGTAGCGTGCTGATGAACGACCAGCTCTTGGTCCGTCGTGCCAGGAACGGATGTGATGACGATGGCGGCGCAACGGATGCCCGGCGGAGTGAGCCAGGCCTTCGAGGTCTTCGGAACGGAGGCCGCAGCGCACGCGGGGGCGTGGATGAATGCCACCAGCGCGCTCGGCGAGGCCTGTGCCCTGGATGCGAAGACGAAGCACCTCGCCTACCTTGCCGTGCTCGCCGCGCTGCGCATGGAGAGCGGGATCCCGTTTCATGTGGGTCTGGCCAAGCAGCACGGGGCTACCAGGGAGGAAGTGATCAGCGCCATCCTGCTCTCCCTGCAGCCGGGCGGCCACGGCGCGATCACCTGTCTTCCCTCGGCCTTGCAGGCCTACGACGCAGACTGAGCCCGGATTCCAGAGGTCCCGTTCAAGCGGCCGGCCATCATCCGAACGGGTGCAGGGACGAGCACTGGGCGCGCGGACGATCACGCCCGGCCAGACAGTGAAGCCATGAGCATCATCGTCCTGCAGGAAATGGGAACGCAGCTGTCCACCGACTTCGGTGAGGGCGGTGCAGAGCCGTACATCAAGCATGTTCATGCCGCACCAGCTGATCCCGCACTACCTGAAGATCCGGCCGAGGAGACCTTCTGCGGCAAACCGACGTCAGGTATGGAACGCCTGGCATACACACCGCGCAGCCCCAGCGATCACTGGTACCCGAGCATCCTGAGCAGATGGGCCTGCCCCGACTGCGACCAGGCCCTGAGCGGATAGTTGACCCCTTCTCATGCTTACGGGGCGAGCTTCGGGCCGGCCCCTTCGGGGCGGGATGTCCGTTGTCCGGGCCGTCAGTCGGCCTGACGGTTGCGGCGGTGCGGCAGCGCCCGCCAGAGACGGCCGCAGGCGACGGCACCGACGATCAGCAGCACGTAGACCAGCGGCGTCCACGCGCCACCGGTGCGGCTGGCATGGCCCCCGTGGACGACGAAGGTGACGGAGCTCTGCAGCCAGACGACGCCGCTCCAGGTGAACGTGCCGTCAGTGTGCGCGCCCGTGGCCGTGATCGCCTGCTGGTAGGCGTTCGCCGCCTCGTCCAGGAAGAAGTTGAGCAACAGCGGCGTGGTGAGGAGGAAAAGGGTGGCGGCGATCCAGGAGTGCCGTGGCCCTTCGCCGAGTTCGGCGGTCAGGTACTCCTCCGCGAGTTCGCGACTGTCACCGAGACGGCGTACCGCTTCCGCGGCGCCGACCTCGGCGGCGGCTGCCAGCAGGTTGGCGCGGACCTCGCGGCGGTGGGCGACCCGGCTGCGGGAGGGGAGGTCGTACAGGCGTTGGTCGAGCGACCAGACGAGGCGCTCGATGCGGAGCCGGTCGAGCCAGGTGACGGTGTGCAGCATGTCAGGAACCCTTCTGCGGTGCGGTGGGCAGGGGACGGGACAGGACGGAGTCGACACTGTGGACGTGCCGGGCCCAGGCGGTGGCACCAGCCGTCAGGGCATCGCGCCCGGCATCGGTCAGCCGGTAGTACTTGCGTGCGGGACCGCTGGAGGAGGCGACGAGCCGGGTGGCCAGCCGCCCCTCTCGTTCGAGCCGGGCCAGCGCCGGATACACCGTGCCCTCGAGGACGTCGGTGAAGCCGACGGCCTGCAGGCGCTGGGCCACCTCGTATCCGTAGGACTCCCGTTCGGCAAGGAGGTGCAGCAGCAGCAGCGAGAGGACACCTTTGAGCAATTGCGGGTCATGGCTGGAAGTCACAGCATCTAGACTGTTGCCGGTACTCGGCAATGTCAAGTAGCGAGTGGGTCGGCGGTGGTTCCGGTCCAGTGGGTCACGGCGCCTGGACACACGCATAGCCGGTCCGGCGGGGTCTGTCCCCGCCGGACCGGCTACGGCTGTCAGTTCGTCAGCAGGCGCCTTCGTCCTGCCAGGGGCCCCACTCCGAGGCGCTGGGCACCTCGTTCTGGGTCCACCACTTGGCCTTCCAATTGTGGCTGTTGTACGAGACCTCGTCGCCCGCGACATAGACCGAGGCCGACTTCCACGCCGCCTTGCAGCCGGTGGACGGAACCGTGGGGGTGGACGTCGGGGTGGCTGTGGGAGTCGAGGACGGCGGGGTGACGCCGGCGAACTGCACCGAGTACTTGGCGAAGTCCCAGGAGTTCTGCGCCACACTGGAACAGGTTCCGGACGTACGGCCGCCGTTGTCGGCCGGAGTGCACTGGCGGTCGCGGTTCAGGGACCAGAAGGTGAAGCGGTCCATGTTGTGGCTCGTGGCGTAGTCGAGCACCGTCTTGAAGTCGGCCTGGGTGAAGTACTCACCGGTGTCGCTGCGGCCGTTCATCCCGGAGAAGCCCTCGTGGGCGTAGGCGGTCGCCTGGTCCCAGCCGAACGTGGACTGCAGGATCGCGTTGAAGTTGGTGAGCGCGCTGGTCTGTGAGGCCGCCCCGTTGAAGCCGCCGTCGAACGGCATGATGGAGAAGTTGTTCGGCGTGAAGCCCTGCGACTTCGCCTCCAGCAGCATCTGCTTGCCGAACCAGCCGGTCCCGTCCGCCGTGCCGGCCGTGGTGACCGAGACGTACAGGCCCGGGTTGTTCTGCTGGAGGATCTTGGCGGCGCCGATCTCGTTCTTGATCGCCGCGGTGTTCTCGTACTCCGGCTCCTCCAGGTCGAAGTCGATCGCGTGCAGCCCGTACTTGGTGATGACCTGCTGGTACGCGGCCGCGGTGGAGGCCGCGTCGGCGCAGGTCTGGCCCAGCTTGGTGCCGCCGTAGCCGCCGATCGAGATGGAGACGTCGCCGCCCTTGGCGCGGATCGTGTTGATCACCGACTGGACGGCGGTGTCGGAGGAGACGGCCGCCGTACCGCCCCAGGTGGGCGTGCAGCCACCGCCGTTGGGGGCCAGGACGAACGCCAGCTGGAAGGCCTTGAGACCGGTGGCGTCCATGATGGCGGCCGGGTCCGGCGGGTCGTTGTCCAGCGGCATCAGGTAGGGGGCGGCGGCGTACCAACGGTTGTTCAGCGCGGTGGTCGCGCCCGAGGCGTGACCCGCGACGAGCGCGGTCGTTCCGGCGGCGGCGAGGGCGACGGCGGCCGCCGCGCCCAGGCCTGCGCGAAGAGGTCTCACTGATTCCTCCAGAGAAGTGGGGGGAGGGAGTTCAGCTTGATCGCTCTGACGGGACCGCGTCAATAGATTGGCCTAGACCAGGTGCTAATTTTGGACTAGACCACGCTCTCAGCGGCCTGCGGCGCCCGAGGGGGCCTCCGTGTGTCCTGGGAGAGGGGAACCGGTCGGCAGGAGTGGGTCCGGGGCGGTCGCCTGGAGCCGGGCGGAGGCGATCACGAGCTTGATCCGGTTGAGCTGGTTGACCTCGCTGGCTCCGGGGTCGTAGTCGATCGCCGTGATGTTGGCGTGCGGGTGGCGGCGCCGGATCTCCTGGAACATCCCCTTGCCGGTGACGTGGTTGGGCAGGCAGGCGAAGGGCTGGGCGCAGATGACGTTCGGGACGCCGTCTGCGAGGAGATGGAGGATCTCCGCGGTGAGGAGCCAGCCCTCACCGGCCTGGTTGCCGAGTGAGGCGATGGCGGAGGCGTGCTGCGCCATCAGGGCGAGGTCGCCCGGGACGGGGAACTTGCCGCCGGTCGCGCTCAAGGCCCGGCGTACGGGACGCCGGTAGACCTCGGCGAGGCGTCGCAGGGCCTTCTTCGCCCAGCGCGAGTACGTGTCCGTGCCCAGGTTGGCGTGGTTCCACTCGGTGACGTACAGGTCGTTGAAGACGAACTCCGCCAGCCCCGGAAGTACCGCCTCGCAGCCCTCGGACTCGATGGTGTCTATCAGGTGGTTGTTGGCGTCCGGATGGAACTTCACCAGGATCTCCCCGACGATGCCGATGCGCGGCTTGCGGGGTCCGTCGAGCAGAGGCAGCCGGTCGAACTCGTCGACGAGGGATTCGATCAGCCTCGCGTATCCCCGCCGGCGTCCCCGTGCCGCCGGGCGCCGGTGTTCGAGGTGGTCGCAGACGATGGCGTTCCACCGCTCGTACAGTGCCGCGGCGCTGCCGGGGACCGCCTCGTAGGGGCGTACGCGCAGCAGACAGTGCTGCAGCAGGTCGCCCAGGACGACGGCCTGGAGGGCGCGGTGGATCAGGGGGAGGGAGAGGGAGAATCCGGGGTTCTTCTCGATGCCGCCGGTGGAGACCGCCAGGACGGGGACATGTCCGTAGCCGGCGTCCTCGAGTCCCTTGCGCAGCAGACCGGTGTAGTTGGTGGCGCGGCACATCCCACCGGTCTGACTGATCATCACCGAGGTGGTCTCGGGATCGTACCGGCCGGTGGCGAAGGCGTTGACGAGCTGGCCGACGACGAGGACGGCCGGGTAGCACGCGTCGTTGTTGACGTGGCCGAGGCCGGCGTCGATGTCCTGGGGCGATGCGGTCTCCAGGATCTCGATCCGGTAGCCGCAGCGCCTCAGGGCAGCCTGCAGCAGCCGGAAGTGGATGGGTGACATCTGCGGGGCGATGATGGTGTGCTCGCGTCGCATCCGGCGGGTGAACGGGACCCGGGCCAGGACGTGGCTGTGCGCGGGGGAGGGGTTCGCTCCCGGGCTGCCCGCCGATACGCCGTCTGCCGATGTGCCGTCCACCCGCAGGCCGTTCGCCCGCACGCCGTTCGCCCGCACGCCGTTCACCTGCGCCGCCTCCACCCGTGCGGTGTGCTCGGCCTCTCTGGCGCGGGAGGTCCGCTCGCGGGTCGCCGCGGCGAGGGAGCGGAGCCTGATGCGGGCTGCGCCGAGGCTGGACACCTCGTCGATCTTCAGGGTGGTGTAGACGTCGCTTTGCGCTTCGAGGATCTCGGCGACCTGGTCGGAGGTGATGGCGTCCAGTCCGCAGCCGAAGGAGTTGAGCTGGACGAGCTGGAGGTCCTCGCGGCCGGCGACCATGGCCGCGGCCTCGTAGAGGCGCGAGTGGTACGCCCATTGGTCCCGGACGCGCAGCGGGCGTTCGAGGGAGGCCAGGCCCAGCACGCTGTCCTCGGTCAGTACAGCCATGCCGAGGCCGGTGATGAGTTCGGGGATGCCATGGTGCACCTCGGGGTCCACATGGTAGGGACGCCCTGCCAGAACGATGCCCCGGGTGCCGGTGGCCGCCATGTAGTCCAGCGCACGGGCGCCCTCGGCCCTGATGTCGGCCCTGGCCTTTGCGTCCTCGGCGAACCCGAGGTCGAGCGCCTGGGCGGCCTCCTGCTCGGTCACGCCCTCCTCGGCGAACACCTCGGCGAGCCGTCGGGCGAGTACGGGCCGGTTGGCGAGGTTGAGGAAGGGGTTGAGGAAGCGGACGCCGTCGGCCCGCAGTTGTTCGATGTTGTTGGCGATGACCTGCGGATACGAGGTGACGACGGGGCAGTTGAAGTGGTTGTCGGCGCCCTCGGTGAGTTCCTGCTCGTAGAAGACGGAGGGGTAGAAGACGGTACGGACACCGCGTTCGAGCAGGCTGAGGATGTGCCCGTGGGCGAGCTTGGCGGGGTAGCACACGTTCTCGGAGGCGATCGACTCCATGCCCTTCTCGAACACCTCGTGGCTGGACCGGCCCGAGACGATCACCCTGAATCCGAGAGCGGTCAGAGTGGTGAACCACAGCGGGTAGTTCTCGTACAGGTTGAGCACGCGCGGAATGCCGATGTCGCCGCGGTGGGCCTTGGCCGCGGTGAGCCGCCGGTAGCCGAAGAGCCGTTTGTAGGTGTAGTCGAAGAGGTTGGGCAGGGGGCTCTTCGGGGCGGACTCGTCGGCGCCGCGTTCGCACCGGTTGCCGGAGACATGCTGCCGGCCGTCGTTGAAGGTGGAGACGGTGCACTGGCAGTGGTTCTGGCACATCGAGCACGTCTTGGCGGACGTCTGCACACGGAGCGAGCCGAGTGACGCGGCGGACAGCAGACGTCCGGGGTGTCCGGGCACGAAGTTGGACCGGGCGATGAGCGCCGCGCCGAAGGCGCCCATCAGCCCGGAGATGTCGGGGCGCACCACCTGACGGCCGGTGAGCAGCTCGAAGGCGCGCAGCACCGCGTCGTTGAGGAACGTTCCTCCCTGGACGACGACCTTCTCGCCGAGTTGGGCCGGGTCCCTGAGTTTGATCACCTTGTAGAGCGCGTTGCGCACGACCGCGTAGGAGAGTCCGGCCGAGATGTCGCCGACGCTGGCGCCTTCCTTCTGCGCCTGCTTGACCGAGGAGTTCATGAACACGGTGCACCGCGACCCCAGGTCGACGGGGCTGAAGGAGGCCAGGGCGGCGGCGGTGAAGGACTCGATGTCCAGGCCCATGGTCTCGGCGAAGGTCTGCAGGAACGACCCGCACCCCGACGAGCAGGCTTCGTTGACCGAGATCGAGTCGATGACGCCGTCGCGGACCCGCAGGAACTTCATGTCCTGGCCGCCGATGTCGATCACGCAGCTGACCCCGGGGCACACATACTCCGCCGCGCGATAGTGGGCCATCGTCTCGATCTCGCCGTCGTCGACGTGCAGGGCCGCCTTGATCAGGCTCTCGCCGTAGCCGGTGGCGCACGAGCGGGCCAGCACGGCCGTGCCGGGCAGGGAGCGGCGTACGGTGCGCACGATGTCCACGGCCGCACGCACGGGGTCGCCGCCGTTGGTGGCGTAGTGGGAGAACACGATCCGGCGCCGGTCGTCGATCACGACGGCCTTGATCGTCGTCGACCCGGCGTCGATCCCGAGGAAACAGGGCCCACTGGCCTGCGAGATGTCCAGTTGCGGCACCCGGGCAGTGGCGTGGCGGGCGTCGAAGGCCTCGCGCTCCGCGTCGTCGGCGAAGAGGGCCGGCATACGGGCGCTGGAGGTGTCGGCGCTGCGGCGAGTGCGTAGCCGCTCGGCGAGGGCGGCCAGCGCAAGGGGCTCGCCCTCGGCGAGGTAGGCGGCGCCCCTGGCCACGTACAACTGCGCGTCGGGAGGAGTGATGAACGCGTCGGCGCTGCCGGCCAGCAAACGCTGGAAGGCCTCGCGCAGCCGCGGGAGGAAGTGCAGCGGTCCGCCCAGGAAGACGACGGTGCCCCGGATGGGGCGGCCGCAGGCCAGACCGGCGATGGTCTGGGTGGCGACGGCCTGGAAGATCGAGGCCGCCAGATCCTCACTGGGCGCGCCCTCGTTGATCAGGGGCTGCAGGTCGCTCTTGGCGAACACGCCGCACCTGGACGCGATCTGATACAGGTTCCGGTGGCGGGAGGCGAGCTCGTCCAGGCCGAGGGCGTCGGTGTGCAGGAGTGTGGCCATCTGGTCGATGAAGGCGCCGGTGCCGCCCGCGCAGGAGCCGTTCATCCGCTGTTCCGGGGCCGGTTTGAGGTAGGTGATCTTGGCGTCCTCGCCGCCGAGCTCGATGACGACATCGGCCTGCGGAATGGTGCGCCGGATCGCCTCGGTGCCGGCGATCACCTCCTGGACGAAGGGCAGCCCGAGCCGGTCGGCGATGCCGAGGCCCGCCGAGCCGGTGACGGCGGCGGCGATGTGTCTGCCGGGGAAGGCCGCTTCGGCCTGCTTGAACAGCCGGGCAAGCTCGACCTGGACATCGGCGTTGTGCCGGCGGTAGTCCTCGAAGACCGGGACGCCGTCGTCCATGAGGACGAGCTTGATCGTCGTCGATCCGACATCCAGGCCCATGTGGAGGGCTGCCATCGGAGTCACCCCTCTCCCGCTCCCTGCGCGCGTGGCACCGCGCGCTGCGCACTGCGCTACGCGTAGCGTAGCGCGCGGTGAACGTCCTATATTGGTGGCAGCCGACGCTGTCGCGCCGACGGCCGGGCGACACAGGGAGGCGCGAAGCACAGTGGGACCCGCAGACGAACCACGCGACCGGAAGTCGGTCACCGACGACAAGGTCTTCCGCGCCACGGTCGAGCTGCTGCGCGCCGAGGGCACGCGGGCCGTCACGATCGAGGCGGTGGCCGCCCGCTCGGGGGTCGCGAAGACCACGATCTACCGCCGCTACGCCGACCGCAACGAGATGCTTCGGGCGGCGCTCAACCACTATCTGCCGGTCTTCGAGGAGCATGACCGGACCGATCCGCGCCGGACCCTCACCGCAGCGGTGACCGCGGTGTCGCAGACCATCGAGCACTGCGTCGGCCTGGCGATCGCCACGGTGCTCGCCGGTAATCCCGACCCGGCGGCGGCGATCGTCCGGAGCCGGGTGGTGGAGCCGCGCATCGAGGCGCTGACGTCGCTGCTCACCGAATGGATGAAGGCGGGCTCCGTGCGGGAGGACCTCGACGTCGACATCGCCATCGGCATGATCATGGGGTCGGTCAGCGTCACCTACGCCCGTTTCGGGACGTTCCCGCCGGGCTGGCCGGAGCGATTCGTCGACCAGTTGTGGCCCACGCTCGCCCCACCCGTGCCGGTGCCGGTGCCGGTGTCGGTGTCGGTCAGGATGCCAGACGGTCCAGCTCCTCACCGATGACCTCGCGCAGCACGTCGTGCCGCGGGCCGAGCGCATGACGCTCGTCGTTCCACCGCTCGCGCGGATACCGCCACACCGGCCCGCCCACACGATCGGCCGGCTCCCAGCCGAACCTCGGCCACACATGCGCATGCAGGAACGGATCGGTGTTTCCGAGGATCTCCAGATTGACTCGCCGGAAAGCCGGATCCAACCGCTTGCAGGCGCGTTCGACGGCCTCACCCAGCTTGTCCATGTCGGACAGGAACGCCAGCCGCTTGCTCTTCGGGAGCTCCGACAGCCGCTGCACCGAAGGATCATCGACGAGGAGGACCGAGTATCCCGGGAGGAACTGGACGTCGCCGATCACTGCGAACCCCGCCTCCAGCCTTCGGAGCACCGTGGGATTCCCACCCCGAAGCGCGCTGCCGATCCGGTCCGTCCGCCAGTCGCGCGGCACGGGGACGGCGGGGTGCGGGGACTGGGGGAGCAGCGCCTGGTGGCCGTCATCGGGGAGGTGCTGGAGTCCGTCAGCCATGAGGAGCGACAGCCTACGACGCGCTTTCCTGGCGTGGGAGGGCTGGGGGTCACCGATCTCGGTGGCAAGCGGCACTAGCCGGGGCGGCGGACAGCGGCGCAGCGTGGGGAGGAGAGTGCTCGGGCCCAGGGGATGCTGGGCCATTCCGGCAGAGTACGAGGGAGTCACCATGCCGACGACAAAAGAGGCCGCATCTCAGTTCCTGGCCAAGAAGCGGATAGCGGTGACGGGGGTGTCCCGGAAGCCGCAGGGGCACGGCGCCAACGTGGTGTTCCGACGGCTGCGGGACCGCGGCTACGACGTCTTCGCGGTCAACCCGAACACGGACGAGATCGAAGGCGTCACGTCGTATCCCACGGTGAAGTCGGTCCCCGGCGGTGTCGAGGCTGTGGTGATCGCCACCAGCCCGGAACACGCCGAGGGCACCATGCGGGAGTGTGCCGAACTCGGCATCCAGTGGGTATGGATGCACAGCCCTGTCTTCGGAGACGGCAGTGTCTCCCCGACGGCGGCGCAGTACGGGCGCAGCCATGGGATCACGGTGATCGACGGCGGCTGTCCGCTGATGTTCGGCCCCACCGCCGATCCTGCACACAGGCTGATGTGCTTCTTGTTCGGCCGGAACGGCAGGGTGCCCAAGCAGGTGTGAGGCGTCTCCACCGGGTCGTACGGTCCGTCAACGCTGTGCTGCCGCACGGCAGATCATGCGGTCCGGACCCGTCGTCCTGCGGACAGGAAACTCATCCCTCTTCTCGCGGCAACCAAATGGCTTCGGGCGGCTACTACCTCATGAGATCCACAACAGCTCAGGAGTCGCCTCATGAGGTCCCCCAACGATCACCGCCTTCGCAGGCGGATCATGCGTCCCGTCCCGATTGCTGTCGCTTCCGTCCTGGTGGCGGGGGCCGTGGTCGCCGTACCGATGATGGCGAACGGTGCGGAGTCCGCGTGCAGTGTGTCCTACAAGGTCTCCGGGCAGTGGGACAATGGTTTCCAGGGCGCCGTCTCCATCACCAACAACAAGAGCAAAAAGCTCACCAGTTGGAAGCTGACCTTCGACTTCACCGGCGGTCAGAAGGTCGCGCAGGGCTGGAACGGCACCTGGAAGCAGTCCGGCACCACCGTGACCGTCAAGAACGCCGACTGGAACGGCAGCGTGGCCGCCGGGGCATCGGTGAGCACGGGCTTCGTCGCGTCGCGGTCCGGGTCCAATCCGTCGCCCTCGACGTTCAAGCTGAACGGCGTGAAATGTGAGACCGGCTCGGCGAGCCCGACCGCCTCCAGCACAGCAGCGCCGACCTTCAGCGAATCCAGCAGCCCCACGGCCGGCGCCACCACCAAGCCGAGTGCCACCGCGTCGCCCAGCGCGAGTGCCAGCACCGGCGCCAGTGCCACTGCCAGTGCCAGCGCCACGCCGACCGCGGCAGCCACGACGACCTCCGCCGCGTCGTCCGGTGATGAGTGGAACCCGCCGTCCGCCCTGGTCAAGCCTTTGAACGAGGTCTGGAACCACGTCGAGTCCACGTACTCGGACCTGTACGGTTTCAAGAACTACGGCTGGGACCAGGTGATCGCCAATAAGGGCACCGTCAACTACTGCGTCCGCTGGGACTCCGACACGACGGTGACGGCCGCCACCCGGGACAAGATCCACTCCGCCATCAAGACGCAGTACGCGAAGTGGATGGACTCCCTCGTCGAGAACGGCAAGGGCTACAACGAGTGGCCCTACACCAGTGTGAAGGTCAACATCGTCGGCTGGGCGGTCAAGAACCGTTCCACGCTCCAGTGGAGCGACAACTCCGTGCCCATCTACACCAACCTCGACAGTGACGGGGCACCCCAGTGCGCACCCGGCTGCGGTCGCTTCTTCCACCAGGACGGCGACTATTCGCAGTGCCCGGGCAAGGAAGAGGCCCACTACGACCAGTCGCTCTGGCTCACCAAGGGCTTCTCGGGCGGCGCCGGGGGAGACTGGGGCCAGCGTGTCGGCCAGGAGTACTTCGTCAACGCCCTCGGCCAGGACAACATCCATATCTACCTGCACGAAGTGGGACACACCTTCGGCCTGGACGACTTCTACGACTGGACGCCGACCGGTGTCTCCGGCTTCATCATGAACGCCGGAAGCGCCACCGAGATCACCACCTTCGACAAGTGGATGCTGCGTGACTTCTGGCGTCACCTGAAGAACCGTTACGGGTACTGAGTGCCTTGAAAATGAAGCCCGGTGCGGATCGTCCATCGCACACCGGGGTGCCTCGACGCCCACCGGCGGGTGGGCGCGGGGGGCCGCCACAGCCAGGCTGTGGCGGCCCCCCCCCCGCCGGTGCTGTGTCGCGGGTGATTCCGGCCGCGTGCTTGCCTTTTATCGATCGTTGCGCGTCAATGACTGACTATCTGACGTCTCGTCAGAGAATGATGAATGGCCGCAGAAGAGGTGACCGATGAGAGCAGCGATCAGAAAGTTGCGGGCCACAACGACGGCCGGCGTCTGTGCGGTACTGCTCGCCGGGGCTGTGGCGCTGGCACCGGCAGCGGCCGCCGTGACTCCCGATACCGCCACGGCTGTGTACGACTGCGGGATCTATGGCAGGTCGGTCGCTCAGCTCACCGCGGACCAGAGCGGCTCGTTGGGAATGATCACGGTTGTCTTCTACCAGATCACCGCGCCGGTCTCGATCCCGTGGTCCTCCATTCATTCCAGGCTGGTACTTGCCGACACAGACGCTTACACCACCAGGACCTTCGAGGGGTACGCCAACCCGGATTTGCGGGCAGGGGATTGGCTCACCGTCGGCCCGCTGCCCGGCACGGTGTACTCGGGTGACAGTCTGAGCGCCTCCGGTGGCTCGCTGACCATGGACATCTACGGGGTCAGGATCGACTGCACCTCAAGCATGCTGTCACCGCACCCTTTCATTTTCGACTGATCCGACGTGCGCGGATCGGCGATTGTGCCCCGAGAAGTCAGCCCGTGGTCTCGTTGAGCCTCGCGGCATAACCCGCCATGTAGCCCATCAGGTTGGGATGGAAAACCGAGGACGCGTTGGTCAGGTCGTTGATCCACGGATCGGAGCCGCACGCCCCGTGGTTCTTGAACGGCTCGCGCATGTCGACGAAGGAGACCGACTCCTCGGCCGCCGCGGCCTTGGTGCCCTCGGCCAGCGCGTCGGCCAGGCCGTTCATGGCGGTGCGCTTGGCAGCACTGAGGTCGATCACCGGACAGGTGCCGGTCGAGGAGATCGTCTCCGGATAGCCGAGGACGATGATCGCGGCGCCCGGAGCCTTGGTCTTGATGTCCTTGTACAGGCCGGCGAGTTCCGTCACCATCTGGTTCTTCGCGTAGTACGACATCCAGTCGGTGGCCGTCTTGCAGTAGCTGTCGCTCTGGGTGAGACACGCCTCGGCGACGCTGGCGAACTGGGCGTCGTTGCCGCCCACGGTGAGAGTGACGAAGTCGGTTTCGTCGTTCAGGGCGGACAGTTGGTTGTTGCGCACATCCGCGATGGTCGCGCCACTGCAGGAGACGTCCTTCAGTGCGAAGTCCGAGTGCGCGGCCGCCCACTGGGCCGGGAAGCTGAGCGTGCTGCGCTTGCAGTCGCCGCTGGAACTGTCGTAATAGCCCGCACCGACCCCGGATGTGTACGAATCCCCGAGGCTCACGTATTCCAGCTCCCCCGCGGCCTGGGCGGGTGTGCTCGTCATTCCGGCCAATCCGGCGGATGCCATCAGGCCGGCAACGACAGTAGACGTTAATTTACGCACGAGTTCGTTCCTTCTGGTGATGACGTGGAATCTGAATCGATGGGGGTGCGAAGATCGTACTGCGGTTCATCAGCCATGCCAGTCGGGCCTGTTTCCGGCGAAGTGACCCTCAATTGCGGCAAATTGACTTTCCTTCAGGACGGAAAATCCTGGTGGGAGGCAGCCTCCGCACACCACCCTGCCGCGCTGCCCCTCCATCGCCCCCACCGCACCGCCCGCCGCCTGCTGTACAACCTGCCCCTGTTCCTGCCCTCCTGGCCCATGAACTGGTGCGGCCGACCGGGTGCATCATGGCCGCGTCAACATCGCGCTGCGTCCGCGTCAGGAATCGGTTCGGTCGATCAGGTCGAGAAAGCGTTGAAGAAGGCCGACGATGTCGAGGTCGGGGTCGAGTAGCCACTGGGTCTGCAGCCCGTCCAGGACGGCGAGGAGCAGCGCGGCGGTCGAGTCGGGGTCGAGCTGAGGGGGCAGATTGCCTCCGGCCTGGCGCTTGTCCAGATCGGCGACGATCGTCGCGCGTGCTTCCGCGTAGCGCTCGACGAAGTAGGCGTGTTCGGGATGGCCGGGGCGTGACGCCGCCACCGCGAGCTCCGTCCACAGGCGCATGAGCTCGGGGGCCTTCTGGTGCTCGCGCAGCACGCCCGCGAGGAAGGCCGCGGCCGACATGCGTGGGCCGACCGGGTCGGTGAGGCTGGTGCCGCGCTTCTGCTCGTCCGCGTCGCGTTGTGCCAGTACGGCTGTGAGTAGTTCTTCCTTGCTGCTGAAGTGGTGCAGCATGCCCACGGCGCTGATGCCGGCCCGGGCGGCGATGTCACGCAGCGTAGACCCTTCGTAGCCACGCTCGGCGAAGCTGGCCCGGGCGGCACGCAGGATCTCCGCGCGACGGGCGGCGGTCTTCGCGTACGGGCCCCGCTTCTCCGGCCGGTCCACTGGCAGAACTCCTATCACGAGTTGGTAACGCGGGCGATCAAAGTCTAACCCTCGTTCGACTTTTGACGATACGTTTCGCCTCGAATCTCGAACAGGTGTTAGTGATTGGGCTCGGCCCGCCCGCTCGTGAGCGGTCGGACGTGCCTGTTCGCACTCCCCGGAGGCCGTCATGCTCAGACCGCGCCGCTCGCGTCGCCGCCTCGGGCCCCCGGCCGCCGACGGTCCTCAGGCATGCCGGTCCGACGGGTCGTCCGGCTTGCTCCTGCTCCACACCAGCGTTACCTCCCCGCACGTCGCCTTGGCCGGACCGGCCGGACCGGCCGGACCGGCCAGCCGACTGAAGCCGGGGGCTTCCAGGCAAGGAGTTTCCGATGAACCAGCAGCCACAGACCGCAGGCCCTCTGACACGCCGCCAGATCGTCCTGGGCGGCACCACGGCCGCCGCAGCGGCCCTCACATCGGGACTGGCGGGCCAGGGCGCGGCCTGGGCAGACGGGGCCGCCACGGTCGGCGCGCAAGCGCTCGTCGATCTGACGAAGCCGAAGTCACCGTTCCCGCACGTGTGGGAACGCGTCGTCGGCGGCGACTGGGCCAAGCAGGCCCTGCGCCGCGACTACCAGGACCAGCTGTTCGCCTGTCATGACCAGCTCGGCATCACGTCGCTGCGCTTCCACGGCGTACTGAACGCGTCGATGAGCACGTACTTCCCGACGGTGAACGGCCGGCCGCGCAATGCGGCGTTCTCGGACGACGACTACTCGTTCTTCAACGTCGACCAGGTCTACGACGCCCTCGTCGACCACGGGATGCATCCCTTCGTCGAGCTCAGCAGCATGCCCGCGGCCCTGCAGTCGGCCGCGCCGGCCTTCGGCGTGTTCCTCTACGACTTCAACCAGATGGAGCCCAAGGACTACGCGCTGTGGGGCAAGGTCGTCGGCGACTTCGCCCGGCACATGGTGGACCGGTACGGCCTTCGCGAGGTTCGCCGGTGGCCGTTCGAGGTGTGGAACGAGCCGAACCTGTTCGTGTTCTTCAACGGCGACCAGCAGGCCTACTTCAAGCTCTACCGGTACGCGGCAGAGGCGATCAAGAACGTCGACGCGAGCCTGCAGGTGGGCGGGCCGGCGACCTCGGCCGGGCAGATGAGCTTCGGCCCTCCGCGCTCTCCAGGAGCGAAGTACTACCGCGAGTTCATGCAGTGGGCCACGGACAACGATGTCCCCGTGGACTTCGGCTCCGCGCACGGCTACGAGACCGACGACGGCGCCGGGCCGCAGGGCGCGGCCTCGTTCTTCCGGCAGAACCGGGAGGACACGCCTTCCGGGGTGCCGTTGTACATCTCCGAGACGAACGTGTCCGCGGACCTCGGCGATCCCGGGCTGGACCGCTCCGACGCTGCCGGGAGTTTCCTGCGCACGATCGTCGAGACCGCGGGCGTCGTCGATGCCTTGTCCTACTGGTCTTTCAGCGACATCTTCGAGGAGGCCGGCCAGGCGGACAAACCGTTCCACGGCGGGTTCGGCCTGCAGACGATCCACGGCATCAAGAAGCCGTCGTACCGGCTGCTGCAGATCCTCCACGAAGTGGGGGAGCACCGGGTCCCGCTCACCCTGTCCGGGGCGCCGGAGACGGTCGGCGGGGTCGCGGTCACCGGTGGCGCGGGCGGCGGAGTCGACGTGCTGCTCTACAACCACGCTCTCGCCACCGGCGATGGCAGCGACCCCGTCTCCGCGCAGCCGACGGCGCTCACCGTCACCCTGCGCGGCCTGCCTGCGGGAGCCCGGGCGCGCGTCCGGCTGATCGACGAGGATCACACCAACCCGTACCGCGAGTGGGTCGAGATGGGATCGCCGGAGTACCCCGGCCGGCGCCGGCTCCGCGAGCTCGAACGCGCCAGTGAACTCGACGACCGGCACCTCACCCTCAAGACCGACCGCGGCACCGGAGTCGGCAGCTTCACCCTCACCCTGCCCGCCGAAGGCGTCGCCGCCGTCCATCTCGGCTAGTGCCCCGACAGGCAACGTTCGCCCCGTCGCGACGTCCGGCACGCACTCTCGCCGCACCGGCCGAAGACCCAAGTACGTCCAGTACGAGGGCCTCCGGCCGGCACGCCGAGAGCACGCACCGGACGCCGCTCCTTCACGGGCAAACGTTGCCTGCCACGGCACTAGTAGTGCTTGGTCAGGTTGATGGGGCTGGTGCGTGTCCTTCGGGTCCGGTGTGGTGTTGAGGGGGTGTGACTCCGGACGAGATTGCTGTGGTGCGTGGTGAGCTGGAGGCGTTCGCGGAGGAGGTGTTCGAGCCGTTCGCGCGCAAGGACCAGCGCCGGTGGGGGCAGGTCTACCTTCGGGGACTGCTGACCGACGGCAAACGCAAGTCCATCGAGCCGATGGCCGCCCGGCTCGGGGCTGACGGCAACCGTCAGGCTCTCGCCAACTTCATCACCACCAGCCCCTGGAACCCGGCTCACGTCCGGGCCCGGCTCGCCTGGCGGATGGAGGCGGCGATCAAGCCCAGGGCCCTGGTCTTCGACGACACCGGGTTCCTGAAGGACGGGAGTGCCTCGGCGTGTGTGTCGCGGCAGTACACCGGCACTGCGGGCAAGGTCACCAACTGCCAGGTGGGCGTCTCGCTCCACCTCGCCTCCGACCATGCCTCGGCTGCGGTCGACTGGCGGCTGTTCCTGCCCGAGACCTGGGACCCGGCCTCACCGAAGGCCGACCCGTGCAAGATCGCCCGCCGCACCGCCTGCGGCATCCCGCCGGACGTCGGGCACGTGGAGAAGTGGCAGCTGGCCCTGGACATGCTCGACGAGGTCCGCTCCTGGGGGATCGAGGTGCCGCTGGCCGTCGCGGACGCTGGATACGGCGACGCCGCGGCCTTCCGGCTCGGCCTGCAGGCCCGGGGTCTTCGCTACGTGGTGGGGATCTCCACCACCATGTCGGCGCAACCCGACGACGCGGTCCCGGTGTGCGAGCCGTACTCGGGGCACGGACGCCCGCCGGTTGCGAAGTACCCCGACCCGGCCCGGTCGGTGAAAGAGCTGGTCCTCGCCGCGGGCCGGAAGGCCGCACGGCCGGTGCAGTGGCGGGAGGGATCCCGTCCCGGCACCGGCCGCTCCGGCCGCAGGCGCATGTACTCCCGTTTCGTGGCCCTGCGGATCCGGCCTGCCGGGCGCGAGATCCGGCAGGCCACCGACGGCCCGGAACTGCCCGAGTCCTGGCTGCTGGCCGAATGGCCCGCCACCGAACCGGAGCCGGTGCAGTTCTGGCTGTCCGACCTGCCCGCCGACACCCCGCTCACCACGCTGGTCCGGCTCGCCAAACTGCGCTGGCGCATCGAGCACGACTACCGCGAGATGAAGCAGGCCCTGGGCCTGGCCCACTTCGAGGGCCGGACCTGGAACGGCTGGCACCACCACGTCACCCTCGTCTCCGTCGCGCACGCCTTCTGCACCCTGCAGCGGCTGAACCGATCCCCAAAAGACACGGCGCCGGCCTGAGCCTCTACCAAGTCGTCCGCGAGCTGCAGACACTCCTCGCCCTCTGGACCGGCGCCTGCCCCACCTGCCACCGCGACATACCCACGGCGATACCAACCTGACCAAGCACTACTAGGTCCTGTCTGGAGTCCGGATCACGAGTTCGGTAGATCGCCTGCGTCATGGGGTCCCTCCTTGATAGGCCATCGGCCATGGCGCGAGGCGATCTCACCGACGAGCAGTGGGCCCTGATCGAGCCCCACCTTCCGATCGCCGCAGTCGGGCCCATCCCCGACCTGCGGAAACACTTCAACGCGGTGATGTGGCGGTTCCGCACGGGCAGTCCCTGGCGCGACCTGCCCAGCGAGTTCGGGCCCTGGCAGAGCGCGTACGACCGCTTCCGGATCTGGGCGACGCAGGGCGTCTTCCAGCACCTGATGGAGGCGGTGATCGCCGAGGCCGCTGACCGGGGTCAGGCGGACCTGGGCCTGGTCAGCGTGGACTCGGCGACAGCACGGGCGCACCACCACGCCGCCGGGATGGCACTGGAACCCGAGCAGTTGGCGGCCCTGGAAGCGGCCGCCGAGTCCGAAAAGGGGGCGCCGTGGAGGGACAACAGCCGCAGGACGGACAGTGCGAGGACGACGCGGGCGCTGAGCGGCGACGGGCCCGCCGACGGCACCGGGCCCGTCTGAAGGCCGCACAACTGGGGCGTTCCCGGGGAGGGCTGACCAGCAAGATTCACCTGGCGGCCGACCGGCGCTGCCGTCCGCTGGCGTTTGTGCTCACCCCCGGACAGGCCGGCGACAGCCCGCAGTTCGTCCCGGTCCTGGAGCGGGTGAAGGTGCGCGGGCCGGTCGGGCGTCCCCGGACCCGACCGGACGCAGTGGCCGCGGACAAGGCTTACTCCAGCCGCCGTAACCGCCGCTACCTGCGGCGTCGTGGAATCCGGGCGGTGATCCCGGAGAAGGTGGACCAGGCCGCCAACCGGAAGAAGCGCGGTTCGAAGGGCGGTCGCCCGGTCAGCCACGACGCGGCCTTGTACACCGAGCGCAACACCGTGGAGCGGTGCATCAACCGGCTGCGGAACTGGCGAGGCATCGCGTTCCGCTTCGACAAGACCCCGGAGAGCTACGAGGCCGGACTGCATCTGTGCGGTGCGATGCTCTGGCTCCGCAGCATCGCACCGCAGTCGTGATCCGAACTCCAGACAGGACCTAGCTCTCCGCTCTGAGGGACCTGCTGGGCAAAGGAGCGGCCACCGCTTGATCATGCGGTGGCCGTTTTCGGTTCTCTCGATGCTCCAGCGGCCTGTGGCGTGTCGGCGCCACCCTCAGCCGGCCGGCCGAGGAAACCGGCGTTGCCGTCATTGGACATCGGCGAGGCGGTCCACTTGGTTCGGGTCGAGGCCGTGGCAGTACAGCATGACCTCGTCGGCACCGAGGTCGGTGAAGCGGGCGATCGCATCGCGGATCGCGGAGGGCGTGGTGAGCAGTCCGGCCACCATCCGGTCGGCGACTCCGGTGAAGGTGTAATAGGCGTGCATGTTGGCCCGGGCGTCGTCGATCACCTCTTGAGGGCCGAGCGCGACGTTGACTTGCGCGACGATGCGCGGCTCGCCCTCGCGGCCGTACTCCTTCCAGAACATCCGGACGGTCTCGAACAGACTGCCTGCCCAGGAGGGTGCCGCAGCGGCGAGGAACCCATCACCCCAGCGTGCGAGGCGTTCCAGCGCGGCGGGCTGAAAGCCGCCGAACAGCACCTCGGGGCCGCCGGGCCGGGCGGGTGCGGGGCCGATCGGGCCGACCCCGTCGCCGTACGGCTCGCCGGCCCACAGGCGGCGCATCACCGCCAGTTGCTCATCCAGGCGCCGGCCTCGGCTGCGCTTGTCGATGCCCGCGGCCTGGTAGTCGTCGTCCCGGCCGCCGATGCCCAGGCCGAGAACCAGGCGGCCGTCGGTCATCCGATCCAAGGTGGTGGCCTGCTTGGCCAGGAGGGTGGTGTCGCGCAGCGGGGCAAGCAGCACCTCGGTCTGGACCCGGATGCGGGAGGTCGCGCCCGCGAGGACGGCGAGGGCCACCAGGGGCTCCGGGTTGTGGTAGACGAGCCGGTCGAGCAGGCCGAGCGTGCTGAAGGGCCCGGCGTCGGCACGCTGAGCCCAGGTGAGCAGAGCGGCAGGGGCGCCGATGGGCAGGCCGATACCGATGTTCATGAAAGAGACCTCCGAACGGAAGGGTCGACAAAGGCTGCCGCCTCTCCGGCACCTCAGCGAGGTGGAACGCTCCCGCTCTGCGGCGTACTTCCGGGGGAACGTCTCATCGAAGTGATCTGACCGTAAGACCGCCAGTTTCCGTGAGGCAAGCCAATTTGGGCCCTGCCGCAGCGCGGGCACGTCGCCAGACTCACCCTCACGGGCTTCGTCCAGACGCTCCGGCAGCGCCACCGAGTCCATGGCTGACGTATCGTCAGATACCCGTGGAGCGCCCCACGTTCACCGTGCAACGGTATCCGCTGCAGCCCGGCTGCCATCGGTCGGCTGATGCGACAGACGGGCCCGGTCGCGGGGTCAGGCGGATGCCCGGACCTGGATCCGAAGCGGGTCCTGGACGGGGTCGGCGGTGACCTGCTTCCCGTCCAGGGTGTCGACGAGGCGCCGGGCCAGGCCCCGCGCGATGATTCCGGTGTCGCGGACGACCGTGGTCAGCGGCGGCTGGGCCAGAGCGGCACCCGGGATATCGTCGACGCCGATCACGGCGAGGTCCTGCGGGGCACGCAGCCCGAGGGAGTGCAGGGCGGCCAGCACGGCGATCGCGACCTCGTCGTTGTACGCGCAGATGCCCGTCACCGGCGGGTCGGCGGTGAGCCACGTCTTCACCGCTTCTGCGGCACCGTTGGGCTCCAGGGGGACGGTTCGGGCATCCGGTTCCGGAAGGCCGAGTTCGGCGCAGACCTTGCGGACCCCGTCCAGCCGCGGCCGGGCCAGGACATCGAGTCTCGTGAGGTCCGGGTAGGCATAGCCGAGCCGGTGGTGCGCGGCGGCGAGGTGGCGGGCCTGCAGCGCGCCGATCGGTTCCTCGGACAGCAGGGGAGGCCGAAGCTCCCCCCGTACCGAGCCGTGCAGCGCCATGACGACCTCGATGCCCGCCGTCCGCATGGCGTCGACCTCGGACTGGGGGAACTCGTCCAGGGCCAGCACGGCCGCAGGGGTCATGGCCTTCCAGATCTCCCGCAGGGGCCGGGCCGGGGGAGCCGACGAGTGCACGAGGAAGGTGAGCTCGTGTTCGGCGAAGGCGTTGGTCAGCTGCTGGATGAGCCGTCCGAGGACATGCTCGATCGGCCAGTCCGGCAGCAGGCCGAGCACGACGTCCGAGCGCCCGGTCCGCAACGCGCGTGCCGCGGCCGACGGTGCATAGCCGAGCCGGTCTGCCGCGTCCCACACCCTGCGGCGCGTCGCTTCGGGGATCTTCTGGTGAGGGTTGTCGTTGAGGACGTAGCTCACCGTCGCGCGGGAGACTCCGGCCTCCCGCGCGACATCCCCGCTGGTCACACGCCTGACGCTGGACGCCCCGGCCATACACCCCACCCTTTGAACGAGCCTCTTGCCAGATCCCATTGCTGCAGCTACCTTACTCGCACAGTCAACCTACACGTTTAAGTGGCGCGTTTAAGTAACACTTTGTGACGGCATAGCTGTCGGCTCCCGCCTGGCGCCGCCCCATCCGTGCTCGTCACGTGCCTCTCACGTGCCCCTCATGTGCCCTTACGTCCCTCATCCTGGTACTCAACGAAGAGGACCCATGTCTGACCTGAAAAGCACCACGACAAGCCCCTGGAAGACCGCGATCCTCGCCGGCATGGCCTCCTACCTGGACGCCGCAGCCCTGGTGACCTCGGGAATCGCCATCGGCGGCTACTACGCCGCCCCGCTCCACCTCAGCGCCGGGACCATCGGATCCGTGCTGGGGCTGCAGACGCTGGCGTTCGCGGTCGGTGCGCTGTTCGGCGGCCGGCTCGGCGACCGGTTCGGCCGCCGGAAGATCTTCAGTTTCTCCCTCGTGCTCTACGCGGCCGGCATCCTGCTGCTCCTCGTGGCGACGGGCCCCGCTCTGCTCTACGCCGGCATCGTGGCCAGCGGTCTGGCCATCGGCGCGGACCTGCCTGTCTCGCTGGCGCTCATCAACGAGGAGGCACCTCCCGGCAAGAAGGGCACCATGGTGGTGTTCTCCGGCATGCTCTGGCTCGCCGGCATCATCGCCGTACTGGTGCTGAGTTCCTTCATGGGAGTCGGCGGCATGCTCGGCGGCCGGATCCTCTTCGCCCACCTGCTGGTCGTCGCGGTCGTCGTGCTGCTCCTGCGCCTCACCATGCGGGAGTCGGCCGAGTGGGCAGCCGCACGCCAGGCCGCCGACGCGCATGCGGCCGAGGCCTCCGAGACCATCGAGCTCAGCCAGGTCAGGGATCTCTTCCGGGCACCGACTCTCTACGCCCTGCTCGCGACCGGCCTGTACTACGCCTCCTGGAACCTCGGTGCGAACACCCTCGGCCAGTTCGGCACCTTCATGTGGACCACTCTGGCCAAGGGAGAAGTCGCACAGTACTCCCAGCTCTCCCTCATCGGACTGCCGGTCGGCTTCCTCACCGGCCTGCTGTTCATGAGGGCGGTCGACAAGCCGGCCAGACATGTGTGGTTCGCCACGGGCTCGGCCCTGATCGTCATCGCCTGGGCACTGCCCGCCCTGCTGGGCCCGAGCAAGTTCACCCTGGTCGCCGTCATGCTCATCTCCGGCCTCGGCAACTCCTTCGCGGGCGAGTCCATCTACAAGGTCTGGGCCCAGGAACTCTTCCCCACCCTGCTGCGGGCCACCGCCAGCGGCGTGACCATGGCCTTCACCCGGGCCATTGCCGGACTGGTCGCACTGGGCACCCCCGCCTTCGCCCTGGGCCACACCCGGCTGTTCTTCGGTCTGGTCCTCGGCTTCGTGGTCGTCGCGGCGGCCATCGGTCTGGCCTGGGTGCCGCGACTGCCCAAGGCCGCCCAGCCCGAAGAACCCGCCGACCTCAACGACGCTTTCACCCAGGACACGACCGGTAAGGCAGCCCTGTGATCCACCCTCACGACTTCCACTACAACGGCCTGACACTGCGCTCCACGCTGCACATCCCCGAAGGTCCGGACGGAACCCGTTGGCCTACCGTGGTGTTCGTCCACGGCTTCACCTCCAACCGGCTCGAACTGCCGAACTTCGTCGCCATGTCCCGGCTGCTGGAGGCTCACGGCATGGCCTCCGTCCGGTTCGACCTGTCGGGCCACGGCGAGAGCGACGGCGACTTCTTCGATGTGACCATCACCGGCGAGATCGCCGAGACCCGTGCGGTCCTGCGGGCTGTCCGCACGCTCGGCTTCGTCGACCCCGACCGGATCGGTCTGGTCGGGATGAGCATGGGCGGTGTGGTCGCCGGCATCACGGCCGCCGAGGAGCCCGGGATCGGCGCGCTGTGCCTGTGGTCCCCGGCCGCCGTCGCCCCGTTCGAGATCGGCGGCGGCCACCTCAAGGGCCGCAGCATCGCCGCCGAGATCGAGGAGAAGGGCTACGTCGACGCCGACGGACACCGGATGAGCCCCGCGCTCGTCGAGGACATCGCCGGTCTCGACGTCTACGGGCGGTCCGGCGCGTACACCGGCCCGGTCCGCATCCTGCACGGCGACAATGACGGCATCGCGCCCCTCGAATACGCGCGCCGCTACCTCGACCACTACAACGGCAACGCCGAACTGGAGATCGTCGAAGGCGCGGACCACGCCTGGGGATCCGTCCCGCACCGCACCGCGCTGCACCGGTCCACTCTGCAATTCCTCGGAAGGCACCTCCAGTCATGACGACGTCGAGTTTCCAGGCGTTTCACACGGTGGACACCACGACGACGGTCATCGGGCTGCGCACCGCAGACGACTCCGGACTCGTCGCCACCCCGTACCCGCAACCCCGTCTGTCGTGGTCGCTGGCGAGCGAACGGCCGGGCGTCCTGCAGCACGCCTATGAGATCCACGTCTCCGCCGACCGGTCCTTCAGCGTGGTCGCGGCATCCAGCGGAGAGGTCCGCTCCGACACGGTGGCCGACCACCCATGGCCGGGGGCCGAACCGCTGCGCAGCCGCGAGGCCCAGTACTGGCGCGTCCGCGTCCGCACCGACCTCGGGTGGACGAAGTGGAGCGATCCCGCCCGCGTGGAGGCCTCGCTCCTGCACGCCACGGACTGGAAGGCCCGCCCCGTCCACCTCCCCAGCGACCAGGGACGTACCACCCCCGGCCCGGTGCCGCTGCTCCGCCGGGAGTTCGACCTCCCGGCGGATCCGGTCTCCGCCCGGCTGTACGTCACCTCGCTGGGCATCCACCGCACAGCGATCAACGGGCGACCCGTCTCCGGCGACCTGCTGGAACCCGGCTGGACCAGCTACCCCGACCGGCTGCTCTACGCCACCTACGACGTCACCGGCCTGCTCGTCCCCGGCCGCAACGCCCTCTCCGCCGCGGTCGGCGACGGCTGGTACCGCGGCCACCTCACCTGGCACAAGAACCGCAACGTCTACGGCGACACCTCGGCCCTGCTCGCCCAACTCGAAGTCACCCTGACCGACGGCACCACCGTCACGGTCGGCACCGACGACCACTGGCGGGGCGGCTACGGCGACCTGCTGGCGGCCGACCTGTACGACGGCTGCGAGCGCGACCTGCGCCTCGAGCCCCACGGCTGGCGACTGCCGGGCTTCGACGACCGAGACTGGGAGCAGGCCGCCGCACTCCCGCTGCCCGCCGGGCTGACCCAGCGGGCCCACCCGCCCGTACGCGTCGTAGACGTCATCCGGCCCCAGCAACGGACACTGCCCGACGGCACCATCGCCGTCGACGCGGAGAAGAACATCACCGGCCATCTCAGGCTCCGCGTCGACGGCCCGGCAGGAGGCACCGTCGCCGTCCGCCACGCCGAGGTCCTCGACGACGACGGACGCCTGCTGACCAGCATCCTGCGCGGCGCCCGGGCCACGGACCGGTACACCCTGCGCGGCGGCACGGCCGAACTGCAGCCGGAATTCACCTTCCACGGCTTCCGTTACGCCGAGATCGACACCTCCCCGGGCGTCACTGTCGAGGCCGTCGAAGTGGACGTCGTCTCCAGCGACCTGCGCCGCACCGGCGAGTTCCACTGCTCCGACGAGCGCGTGAACACGCTGTACGACAACGTCGTACGCTCCCAGCGCGGCAACTTCATCGCCGTACCCACCGACTGCCCGCAACGCGACGAGCGGCTCGGGTGGACCGGAGACATCATGGCGTTCGCCCCGACGGCGTGCGCCACCTTCGACAGCCGCGCCTTCCTCGACAACTGGCTCACCGACCTGCGCATCGAGCAGCGAGCCGACGGCGCGGTCCCGATGGTCGTCCCCGATGTGCCGCTCGGTGAACTGCCGCCCAGCGACCTGCCGTTCGTCGGCACCGCCGCGGGCTGGGGCGACGCCGCCACTGTCGTGCCCATGGCGCTCTTCGACGCCTACGGCGAACGCAGCCTGCTGGACCGCCACTACACCGCGATGCGCGCCTGGGTCGAGTTCACTGCCGATCACCTGGACGACGACGGGACCTGGAGCGGCAACGCGCAACTCGGGGACTGGCTCGACCCGGCCGCCCCACCGGAGGATCCGGCGCGCGCCACCACCGACTCCGCCTATGTCGCCACCACCTTCGTCGCGCACAGCGCCCGGCTGCTCGCCGACGCGGCCCGCGAACTGGGCCACGCCGACGACGCCGACCGCTACGCGGCACTGCACCGGCGTACCGCCCGGGCCGCCTGGCACAAGTGGGGCGACCACGCCCGGACCACCCAGACCGGCTGCGCGCTCGCGCTCCAGTTCGGCATCACGCCCGCCGCCGAACGCGCCGCGGTGGGCGAGGCCCTCGCAGCCCTGGTACGCGCCAACGACGGGCGCATCGCCACCGGCTTCCTCGGCACACCCTTCGTGCTGCCCGCCCTCACCGGCACCGGCCACACGGACGAGGCGTACCGGCTCCTGCTCAACACCGAGTGCCCGGGGTGGCTCTACCAGGTCGCCCGCGGCGCCACCACCATGTGGGAGCGGTGGGACGCGATACGTCCCGACGGAACCATCGATGTCGAGAAGGCCGGCACGATGCTGTCGTTCAACCACTACGCCTACGGTGCCGTCGCCGCATGGCTCTATCGGTCGGTCGCCGGACTCCGACCAGCCACTTCCGGCTACCGCACCATCGAGATCGCTCCCCGCCCCGGAGGCACGCTCACCTCCGCCGGCGCCTCGATCGCCACTCCGTACGGCACGGCGGCCGTCGCCTGGTCGATCAGCGGCAGCACCCTCACGGTGGACGCCGTACTGCCACCCGCCACGACCGGACGGTTCAGCGCACCCCAGGGCTGGCGCCCTGCACAGGCCACCGATCGGCTCGGGTCCGGAAGCCACCGCCTGGTCCTGCATCCCGGCACCAGTAGCTGAACATCACCGTGGCACCGCGGACCGGAACGGCCGAGCACCCGTCCGGTCCGCGGTGGCCGCATGCCTTCACCCCTCACGCACCCAAGGACCCGCACCATGGCGACCAGCCAGAC
Organism: Streptomyces sp. YIM S03343; assembly: GCF_054729195.1. NCBI lineage: Bacteria > Bacillati > Actinomycetota > Actinomycetes > Kitasatosporales > Streptomycetaceae > Streptomyces > Streptomyces sp. YIM S03343. Next base: position 322,805 of record NZ_JBPUKX010000001.1, on the reverse strand, counting down.
CAGCCAGACCAGCCAGACCAGCCAGACCAGCCAGACCAGCCAGACCAGCCAGACCAGCCAGACCAGCCAGACCAGCCAGACCAGCCACGATCGCGGCGCTGCCGAGCTGGACCTCGACGAGAAGACCGCACTGCTGTCAGGGCGGGACATGTGGACCAGCAAGCCCGCCGAACGGGTGGGGATACCCTCACTCGTACTGAGCGACGGTCCGCACGGCGTCCGGCGTCAGAACCTGGACTCCGGGCTCGACCTCTACGACAGTCATCCGGCGACCTGTTTCCCGCCCGCCGTTGCCCTGGCCTCCAGCTGGGACCCGGAACTGATCGGCCGTATGGGAGAGGCGCTCGGCCGCGAGGCCCGGGCGCTCGGTGTGGACGTACTGCTGGGCCCCGGCGTCAACATCAAGCGCACCCCGCTGTGCGGCCGCAACTTCGAGTACTTCTCCGAGGACCCGTTGCTCACCGGCGTCCTGGGCGCGGCACACGTGGCCGGAGTGCAGAGCCTGGGTGTGGGAGCCTCGGTGAAGCACTTCGCGGCCAACAACCAGGAATCCGGGCGGATGCGGGTCAGCGCCGACGTGGACGAGCGCACCCTGCGTGAGATCTACCTCCCGGCATTCGAGCGGATCGTGGTCCAGACCCGCCCTGCGACCGTCATGTGCGCCTACAACAAGGTCAACGGCACCTACGCCTCCGAAAGCCGCCGGCTGCTGACCCAGGTGCTCCGCGAGGAGTGGGGCTTCGACGGCCTGGTCGTCTCCGACTGGGGCGCCGTCAGCAACCGTGTCGCCGCGCTGCTGGCCGGCACCGACCTGGAAATGCCCGGCACTCATCGCGGCACCGACGCCGAGGTCGCGGCTGCCGTCCGCTCCGGCGAGCTCGACGAGACCGTCGTCGACACCGCCGTCGCACGGCTGCGCGCTCTGGCCGAACGGGTCCGTGCCCGGACAGAACCCGTGGCGGTGGACTTCGACGCGCACCACCGGCTGGCCCGCGAGGTCGCCGCCGACTGCCTGGTGCTGCTGAAGAACCACGACCGGGCTCTGCCGCTCGCTCCCACCGGCCGCATCGCCGTCATCGGCGAGTTCGCCGCGGCCCCGCGTCACCAGGGCGGCGGCAGCTCCCACGTCAACGCCACCCGCACCGACAGCCCGCTGGAGGAACTGCGCGCCCTGCTGCCCGAGGCCCGGGTCGACTTCGCGCCTGGTTACGGCACCCGGCGTGACGCGGACGCCGGGCGGCTTGGCGAGGAGGCGGTCGCGCTCGCGGACGGGGCCGACACGGCCGTACTGGTGATCGGCCTGCGCGAGGCCGACGAGTCCGAGGGCCGCGATCGCGAACACATCCAACTGCCCTCTGATCAAGTCGATCTGGTGCGAGCGGTGGCTCAGGTGGCACACCGTACGGTCGTCGTGCTCCTCAACGGTGGCGTGGTGAGCCTGAACGGCTGGCACGACGAGGTGGACGCCCTGGTGGAGGCGTGGCTGCCCGGGCAGGCGGGCGGCGGCGCGATCGCCGACGTGCTGACCGGCCGGGTCAACCCGTCAGGGCGGCTCGCCGAGACCATCCCGTTCCGGCTCAATGACACGCCGTGCTTCCTGAACTTCCCCGGCGAGCAGGGCCACGTCCGTTACGGCGAGGGCGTCATGGTCGGCTACCGCTACTACGAGACCGCCGAGGTCCCGGTCCGCTACCCGTTCGGACACGGCCTGAGCTACACCTCCTTCGAGCAGACCGGCTTCCGTGTCACCCCCACCGGCCCGGACACCGCCACGGTGAGCGTCACGGTCACCAACACGGGCGACCGCTCGGGCAAGCATGTGGTGCAGGTCTACGTCGCCTCTCCCGACCGCCCGGTCAGCAGCCCGGCCCGGGAACTGCGCGGCTTCACCAAGGTGGCACTCGCCCCGGGCGAGAGCGGCACCGTCGAGATCGGCCTCGACCGCCGTGCCTTCGCCTACTGGGACGTCACCCGCGACGGCTGGGCCGTCGCGGCGGGGCAGTACCAGGTCCAGCTCGCCGACAACGCCCACGACGTCGTCGCCACCGCCACCCTTGACCTGGCGGGTGACAACGTGCCGCAGCCCCTCGCCCTCGACTCTGCGGTCAGCGAGTGGTTCGGTCACCCGACGGTCGGTCCCGCCCTGACGGCGGCGATGACGTCCGGGCTCACCGAGGAACAGGCCGACGCGGTCATGGAGGAGAATGCCGACGCACTGCACCTGCTGTCATCCATGGCGATGCGTCAGTTCGCGGGGTTCCTCTCGCGGCCGATCCCGGACGAGGTGCTGGAGCGACTCATGAAGATGAGCGAAATCTCCCCAGAGCCTAGCGGCGCCTGAAGGCGGACACTTGGGCCACGGCTGCCCGCCCACCGGCGAAGCGGCCTCACTCGGCGCGGTACGAGTCAGAAGAAGACCCCGCACCGCAGCAGCACATTTGCGTACGGCTGTGCCTCGCCCGTCCGTACGACGAGGCGGGCGCTCGCCGACAGTTCCTTCAGCTTCTCGTGCGGAACGAGGGCCAGCTCGGGAAAGTGCCCGGTGAGCAGTGCTGAAGCCGCCGGATTGGCGTCCTGCACCTCCGTCGCCGCCGTTGCGCCCTCGACGACCAGCTCGGACAGGAGCCCGTCCAGCACCTCGGCGAAGGACGGCACCCCGGCCCGGAAGGCGAGGTCCACGACCCGCGGGCCGTCGGGTATCGGCATGCCCACGTCGCAGACCAGCACAGCGTCGGTGTGCCCCAGCTCGGCCAGGGCCCCGGAGAGATGGCGGTTGAGAATCCCTGACTTCTTCACAGCGCCGCCACCTCGTCCGCCGTCGGGAACGACTCCTGCGCGCCCTGCTTCGTCACGGCCGCCGCCCCGACACGCGCCGCGTATGCCGCAGCCTCCGCCAAGGTCGCACCCGCGCCCAGCTTCCAGGCCAGGGCGGCCGTGAAGGAGTCACCGGCACCTGTCGTGTCCACGGCCTCGACCTTCACCGACGGAACCCGTTCGGCACCTGAGGAGGACGCCACCAGCGCGCCCTGCGAACCCAGCGTCACGACCACCGACTTCGGCCCCGTCGCCAGCAGCATCCTGGCCCAGTCCTTCGGTTCCTCGCCGGTGCACGTCTCGCCCAGGATCACCTTCGCCTCGTGCTCGTTGACGATCAGCGGATCACAGGCTGCGAGGATCTCGGCGGGGAGAGGACGGGGCGGGGACGGGTTCAGGACGAAGCGGCTGCCGGGCGCCAGACTCCGTACGACCTCCACGACCGTCTCCAGCGGGATCTCCAGCTGCGCCGACACCACCCGGGAGGCATGGAAGAGGCCGGCCGCCGCCCGGATGTCCTCAGGCGTCAGCCGGCCGTTGGCGCCCGGCGACACCACGATGCTGTTGTCGCCGGACGGGTCCACGGTGATCAGCGCGACGCCGGTCGGCGCCCCGCCCACCAGCACACCCACCGTGTCGACCCCGGCCGCCCGCTGTGAGTCGAGCAGCAGCCGGCCGTGCGCGTCGTCGCCGACCCGGGCCAGCAGGGCCGTTCGCGCGCCGAGGCGGGCGGCCGCGACGGCCTGGTTCGCGCCCTTGCCGCCGGGGTGGACGGCCAGGTCGGAGCCCAGCACCGTCTCACCGGCCGCCGGTCTGCGCTCGACGCCGATCACCAGGTCGGCGTTGGCCGAGCCCACGACCAGCAGCTCGTAGTCGTACATGAAACTGTCTCCCTGTACAGGTGAGTTGGAGCCGCACGTCGGCCGGTCGCACCGTGTGCGGGTCATACCGGGGTGGCCGGGCGGTGTCCCGCCCGGCCACCGTGCCGTGTCAGCCGCTGAACCCGTTCACGTTCTCGGACGTGACCACCTTCACCGGCACCTTGACCGTCTTCTCGACCTTCTCGCCCTTCGCGGCCTTGACCGCGTTCTGCACCGCGAGCTTGCCGAGTTCCGACGGCTGCTGTGCGACGGACGCGTACAGGGTGCCGCCCTTGACCGCGGTGAGGCCGTCCGGCGTGCCGTCGAAGCCGATCACCGTCACCGACTTGCCGGCCTTGCTGCCCAGCGCCTTGATCGCGCCGAGCGCCATCTCGTCGTTCTCGGCGAAGACGCCGGTCACGTCCGAGTGCGCCTGGAGGAGGTTGGTCATGACGTCCAGGCCCTTGGTTCTGTCGAAGTCCGCGGGCTGCTTGGCGAGGACCTTGATGTCCGGGTAGGCCTTGAGGCCCTCGGCGAAGCCCTGGCCGCGCTCACGGCTGGCGGAGGTTCCCGCGGTGCCCTGCAGGATGACGATCTTCCCCTTGCCGCCCAGCTTCTCGGCCAGGGACTTCGCGGCGAGCCGTCCTCCCTCGACGTTGTCGGAGGCGACGGTGGCGGCGAGGTCGGCGCCGTTGACCGTGCGGTCGGCGGCGACAACCGGTATGCCCGCCTTGTCGGCCGCCTTCACCGAGGGTGCCGCGGCGTCCGAGTCCACGGGGTTGATGATGATCGACTTCACGTTCTGGCCGGTGAAGTTCTGCAGCTGGTTGGCCTGCTGCGACGCGTCGTTCTGCGCGTCGGTCACGGTCAGGCTGACACCCTCGGCCTTGGCCTCCGCCTCGGCGCCCTTCTTGAGCTGCACGAAGAACGGGTTGTTGAGCGTCGAGAGCGACATGCCGATCTTGGTGTCGCCGGAACCGCTGCCTCCGGAGGCCGAGTTGCAGGCGGTGGCGGTGAGAGCGAGGGATGCGACGGCGGTGGCGATGACGGCGATCTTCTTCGTACGCATGGCTGCTTCCTTGCAGTGAGCGGGGTGGGGACAGGGGGTGCGGGAGAGAGGTGGGTGAGGGAGTCTGGCGACCGAGGATGAGGGAATGGGTGAGGGAATCGGGGGGTGGGGTTCAGGAGGCGCGGTGGCGCAGCGTGTCCAGCAGGACGGCGAGCGCGATGACCACACCGATGACGACCTGCTGCCAGAAGGCGGACACGGACAGCAGGTTGAGGCCGTTGCGCAGTACGGCCAGGATCAGGGCACCGATGAAGGTGCCGGAGGCCTTGCCGATGCCGCCGGAGAGGCTGGCACCGCCGATGACGACTGCGGCGATGGCGTCCAGCTCGTACCCGAGGGCGGCCTGCGGCTGTGCGGAGACCAGGCGGGAGGCGAGCAGGATGCCCGCGACGGCGGCGAAACCGCCGGACAGCGCGTAGATGGCGAGTTTCTGCTTCTTCACCCGTAGCCCGGACAGCCGCGCCGCCTCTTCGTTGCCGCCGATGGCGTACATCGAGCGCCCGATGTACGTACGGGACAGGATCACAGCGGTGATCAGGCCCATCGCCACCATGACCAGTACGGGCACCGGCAGCCAGCCGCCGAGGGTGTTGCCGAGCGCGGACACCGAATCGGGGAAGGCGATCGGGCTGCCCTGCGAGATGACCAGCGACAGGCCGCGGCCCACCGAGAGCATCGCGAGCGTGGCGATGAACGGTGGCAGCTTGCCGTACGAGACCAGCGCGCCGCTGACGAGCCCGCACCCGACGCCGGTGCCTATGGCCAGGAACACGGCCAGCCACACGGGCAGCCCCTGGGAGGTCGCCGTCCAGGCGAGGACGGTCGCGGCCAGTGCGGCCACCGAGCCGACCGACAGATCGATACCGGCGGAGACGATGACGAAGGTCACGCCGAAGGCCAGGATCGCGGTCACGGCGGCCTGCACACCGACGTTGAGCAGGTTCTGGGTGGTCAGGAAGTCGCCCGAGAGCAGCGACATCGCCACGGCCAGCACAATGAGGGCGCTGAGCGCGCCGTTGTCGAGCAGGACGCGACGGACCGCGGTGGCGCTCCCGGCGCCGCGGCTGGGCTTGAGCGTGTCAGTCGTCACGGCCGGCCTCCACTTCTTCCTTCATGTCTTCCTTCACTGGTGATGCGGCGACGGCGAGCGCCATGACCGTGTCCTGGGTCGCCTCGTGCGCGGGGAGTTCGCCCGCGATCCGGCCCTGGTTCATGACCAGGACCCGGTCGCTCATGCCGAGTACCTCCGGCAGATCGCTGGAGATCATCAGCACCGCGTGGCCCGCGGCGGTCAGTTCGTTGATGAGCTGGTAGATCTCGACCTTGGCGCCCACGTCGATGCCCCGGGTCGGTTCGTCGAGGATCAGCACCTTGGTGTCGGCGAGGAGCCACTTGCCGATGACGACCTTCTGCTGGTTGCCGCCGGACAGGGTGCGTACATGCTGACCGAGGCCCGCCATCCGCACGCCGAGCTGCTCGGCGATCCGGGCGGCGGCGGTGCGTTGAGCCCGGCGGTCCACCCAGCCGACGCGGCTGGCCGCGCGCAGCGTGACCAGACCGAGGTTCTCCTGCACGGAGGCGTCGAGGACCAGCCCCTGGCCCTTGCGGTCCTCGGGCACCAGGCCGACGCCGGCCGCCATGGCGGCGCCCACGTCATGGCGGGGCAGGCGGCGGCCGGCGACCTCGACCGTCCCCGAGTTGTAGGGATCGGCGCCGAAGATCGCCCGGGCCACCTCCGTGCGGCCCGCGCCGACCAGGCCCGCGACGCCGACGACCTCACCGGCCCGCACATCGAAGCCGACGTCGTGGAAGACGCCGTCGCGGGTCAGGCCGGAAACCGAGAGCAGGGGCGCTCCGGGGTCGGCCGCCTCGCGCGGGTACTGCTGCTCGATGGACCGGCCCACCATGAGCCGTACGAGTTCGTCCTGCGGGGTGGAGGCGGGTACCTGGCCGACGCTCCTGCCGTCGCGCAGTACGGTCACCCGGTCGCCGAGGGCGGCGATCTCCTCCAGGTGGTGGGTGATGAAGATGATGCCGACGCCGTCCTCGCGCAGCCTGCGCACGATCTGGAAGAGCTTCTCCACCTCCTCGGAGGTGAGCACGGCGGTCGGCTCGTCCATGATCAGGACGCGGGCGTCCAGGTTCAGCGCCTTGGCGATCTCCACCATCTGGAGCCGGGCGATGCCCAGTTCACGCACCTTGGCTCTCGGGGAGACGCGGACGCCGACCCGGTCGAGAAGCCGGGACGCATCCGCCTCCATCCGCTTTCGGTCGATCATCCCGAAGCGGCGCGGCTGGCGGCCGAGGAAGATGTTCTCGGCGACGGTGAGGTCCGGGACGAGATTGAACTCCTGGTAGATCGTGGCGATACCGAGGCGTTCGGCGTCCCGGGCGCCGTGGATGCGGACCTCCTGCCGCCCGGCGAAGATACGGCCGGAGTCCGGGCGGTAAGCACCGGAAAGCATCTTGATCAGGGTGCTCTTGCCGGCACCGTTCTCGCCGAGCAGCACATGCACCTCGCCGCGGCGCAGGTCGAAGTCGACGCCGTCGAGCGCGACCACACCGGGGAAGGTCTTCCCCAGGCCTTCGATACGCAGCAACTCGTCCGGGTTGCTCACGGTGTGCTCCTTCGGGTGGGGGAGGGCTCGCCGCACGAGCGGCGTACGACGAGACGGGCGGGGAGGGTGACGGACTTGGGGGGCCGCCCCTCGATGCGGTCGACCAGGGCGTGTACGGCAGCCCGGCCCAGTTCGCCCGTCGGCTGGGCGACCGCGGTGATCGGCGGATCGGTGTGCACGAACCACGGGATGTCGTCGAAAGCCGCGAGGGCGATGTCCTGGGGAACCCGCATCCCCTGCGCGCGGAACGCGTCCAGCGCACCGAGCGCCATCAGGTTGTCCGCGGCGAAGACGACGTCGGGCGGCTCGGGCAGCCGGAGGAACTCCTCGGTGACCCGACGTCCGCTGTCGGCCTGGAAGTCGCCCTGACCGATGTAGGAGTCCGGCAGTTCGATGCCGTACGCGTGCAGGGCCTCCCTGAAGGCCCCCACGCGCTCCCGGCCGGTCGTGGTCGCCGCCGGACCCGCGATGATCGCGAGCCGCCGGTGCCCGAGCCCGTGCAGATGCGCCACGAGGTCCCGTACGGCGGCCCGTCCGTCCGCCCGTACGACCGGCACGTCGACGCCCGGGATCCACCGGTCGACGAACACCATCGGCGTCCCCGCCCGCGCGGCCTCCAGCATCAGCGGCGAGCCGCCGTCGGTGGGGGAGACCAGCAGGCCGTCGATACGGCGGTCCAGCAGGGTCCGCACGTGGTGGTCCTGGAGGTCGGGCCGCTCGTCGGCATTGCCGATGATCACGCTGTAGCCGAGCGCCCGGGCCTCCTCCTCGACGGAGCGGGCCAGTTCGGTGAAGTACGGGTTGAGTACGTCGCTGATGACCAGCCCGAGGGTGTGGGTCTGGTCGGTGCGCAGCGAACGGGCGACGGCGTTCGGGCGGTAGCCCAGCCCCTCGACGGCGGCCAGCACGCGTGTGCGTGCGTCCTCGCTGACCGACGGATGGTCGTTCAGGACGCGCGACACCGTGGCGACGGACACTCCCGCCTCGGCAGCGACGTCCTTGATGCTCGCCATCGCCGCTCCACCTCCTCGTGGAATCGATTACATCGACGTGTGGGAGGATTGGAATCGATTACATGAGATCAAAGCAAGGGGTAGGACTGGCCGAAACCCAATCGTGACCGGAGGAGGGGCCCGCACGGACGGAACCGAACGAGGACGGATTACGCGTCAGCCGAGTGCGTCGATGAGCAGGCCGGGCATGAGAAACAGGGCGATTCCGCCGAGGGCGAGGATCATGCCGCCCGTCACGACGGTGATGAACAGGGAGGCGAAGGGGGCGCCCAGAGTGCGGCTGGTCCCGTTGCCCGGGACGCACCAGATCGTGCGAGTCGGACGCGGTCTGGCGAAGCGTGCCGACAGGCGCAGCGCGTGCTCCCGGCGGACGCCGTCGGGGTCGACGAATACGTAGACGACTTCCGGCCAGGGTCCGCTGCCCGTGCAGCCGACGTCCCTGTCGACGTACCGGGCTTCGACCCGGATCCCACGGGTCCAGGGATCCCATCTTCTTCGGCACCTGACGGACCACCACCTCCATGCCCCTGCAGGAGGGTTCCGTGCTCGCCACCGGGAGCTGGAGGTCTCCGGCACCTCCGGCTCAGCCACAGGTCGCCGGTGGTCGCTGTCCTTCGACGTCGCCCAGCCGGCCCTCGCGCGGGGCTGTGTCGATCCGGTCGGTGAGGTTGTCGCGGATCCCGGCCAGGTGTGGTCGCTCTACGGGGGAGACGATGAGGACGGGCACCGGACGCAGGCGTGTTCTCTCCCGCGTCGAGGGTCGACCTCACTTTCCGCCTCGCCTGTGAGTGTTGGCGGGTGTGACTGTCTGCGCAGGGTGCGGGGTTCGGTGGTGCAGGCCCGTTCGGTGTTCGTGTCTGTGGTGTTCGCGGGGCGGACTGATGAGAGATCTGCATTTCTCGATCCGCGTCCCAGGTCGGAGGCTGGCGTCGTGGTTGAAGCGTCCGGGATGTTGCCCGGGGGTGTGACCTGGGCCGGCCCTGTGTCGGGCGGGGTGTCGCCACTGTGTGTGTTCGCAATGACGAGGAGCGGGCTGTGAGCTGGTTCGGTGTCGTGTGAACGTCTGATACGTCTGATCACCCGAGAGGAAGACCTGCCATGATCCGTGGCAATTACGAGTCGGACCACGACAAGCGGAAGGAGCTCTCCCACGAGGAACTGGGGACGATTCCCCCGATGAAGTTCGAGGAGTACTCCGAGCGTCTGAAACACTGCTTCACGATGACGCGGACGAACGGCATCCTCGAGGCGCGTCTGCACACCAACGGCGACTCGCTGCAGTGGGGCGCGGCGGCGCACCAGGGTCTGCACTACTTCTTCAATTGGGCTGGTCGTGACCCCGACAACGAGGTGATCATCCTCGGTGGCACGGGCAAGGACTTCATGAAGGGGATCGGCCGGGTCGACAAGGAGGGGAACTGGCAGCCGTCGTACGAGTTCGCCTCCGACCCCGAGCACGCCTGGCGGATGTACGACTACCAGTACTACGACGGGACGAACGACATCGAGGGCCAGGTCTTCGACGTCGAGGTGCCGACGATCGGTGTGTGGAACGGTGCGGCCTTCCACACGGATCTGGTGCTGTTCTCCGACATCACGCTGGCGACCGAGGACGCCTGGACCACGGAGATGCACTTCCGGGTGAACATGGTTCCCGGCGACGGTATCGGGATCGCCTGGCGTGAGCTGATGGGCCGTAAGCGGTACGCGTACGCGGAGCTGACGGGTGAGATCATCACCGCCCGCAAGGCGCTGCAGCTGGGCATGGTCAACGAGATCTGCGACGACACCGAGGCGGCCTACGCCCGTGCCCGGGAGATCGCCGAACTGATCATGCACACCGGGACCCGGGTGACCCGTCGAATCACCACGCAGCAGCTGCGCAAGGCGTGGAAGGAAGACATTTCCAACGAGCTGCGCAACTCGTTCGCGGCGGAGATGTATGTGACCGCGACGGAGCACTCGCCGCACGAGGTGAGCTACTGGGAGTGGGCGCACGAGGAGGCGGAGCTGGTCAAGGCCGCCGAGAAGAAGGGCAAGGTCATCCGGCCCCGGCTGAACGGCGGTCAGGAGGAGGACGAGATCAAGTAGCACGACCCGGACGGCCCCGGTGGAGATGCCTCCACCGGGGCCGCCGGCCCGTCCCGGCCACCGGACCCCGACGGCCGGAACACCGCGCCGCAGACATGTCCCGCCGGGTCCTCGGGCACGGACGATCGAGGAGGCCGCCGGGCGACGCCGAGCAGCGCGGGGCTGCTCGCCGCTGCGGTCGGCGCGGCCCGGTCGGCTCGTCGTCCCGCCGATTGTCAGGCCGGGCGTGTCAGCCGTACCTCGTCCACGCCCAGCAGACCCAGGAGGGGGACCTTGGCGACCCGCTGGTCGGGATCGACCACCAGCCCGGAATCCCGGATCAGGCCCAGCAGCAGTTCGGCGAGTGGCATCACCATGTGCCGCCCCCAGCAGCGTTCCGAGGAGTGCCCGAAGGGCAGGTAGCCGGGAGCGGTGTCCGGGTCGAGGTCCTTCCAGCGTTCAGGACGGAAGCCGTCCGGGTCGTCCCACAGAGCCGGGTCACGGTGGGACAGCAGAGGCAGCAGCAGGACGTCGTCCTGCTCGCCGATCCGCTCGTCGATTGCCGGGTATTCGGGCGAGGCGTTGCGCAGGATGTTCCAGGAGGGCGGCAGCAGCCGCAACGACTCGTGGACGATGTGACGGTCGGGTGTGCCGTCGTCGAAGGGCGATCCCAGCCAGAGGGCGTTGGCGACGAGCGTGGAGACGGTGAAGCACACCGGGGCGGCCGCTCTGCGGTACATGCCCATCGCATAACGGCGCTCCTGGTAGCCGGTGGCCCGCGCCGCTCGCCCCGCGAGTCCGGTGAGCCGCTCGCTCGGCCGGGGCCAGCCGGGCAGAGCGGCGCCGACCGCGATGACCGACCAGGTGAGCTTGGGGGTCAGTTCGAGGTTGCGGCTCATGAGCATGCGCAGGCGGTAGGGGTCCTGCCCCAGGACGAGGTCCCGAAGGAACATGTGACCGGTCAGCGGCCAGGGACCCGAGAGGTCCACGTCGTCCGGCAGGGGCCTGCTCAGTGCTTCGCGCACGTCGTTGCCGATCGTGCGGGTGATGCCGGACGCCTCGCTGCGCGAAATGGAGCGTCCGTGCAGCGGTTTGAAGGTGGGGCGCTCTGTTTCCGTGGCACGGCGAGCGGCCAGGATGCGGTCGGAGACCTCCGGTCCCGATACTCCGATCGTGTCGGGTTCCAGCCGGAAGACGTCCTCGCCCACATGGTCGCGGATGAGGGCGGCGAGGCGCGGGGCGAACACGGTGACACGGGGGAGCGCTGCGGATGACGGAGACAAGGCGGCTCCGGAGCGGTAGACGTGAGGGGCTCGGGAGGGCTGCGCGGCTGTGCGTTGTCCGGCGCCGCCTCGGTTCAGGGCGCCGGACAACGCTGTCACCTCGGGTGCGTTGCAGCGGCAGGTGCTCAGTACCAGAGGTACCAGGCGTTCGCCTTGAGGCTCTTGGCGGCCGCGACCTTGTTGCGGATGGCGAAGAGAAGCTTCATCACTGCACCTCCTCCCAGGGATGGTCGGGTGGCACGGGCCGACACCGGGGGCGAGCCGGAGAGGGCACGTGCCGGTGGCTCGGGGAGACTACCCCCGTTCCGTCGTCGGCTAAGCGCAAGGCGGTCCAAGACTTGTTCAACGACCGCGAGTGCTCTCCGGGCTGGAATCGGCCAGTTCGCTTTCGGCGTCGCAGAGTTGCCACAGGTACTCGCTGTGCAGGCGCTCCGGGTCGTCGCTGGTGCAGGTGCGTGCTGCGACTGCTGGTGCCTGTGGGACCGGTGGCCAGGAACTTGTCGACGCGGTCGCAGAAGTAGCCCGGCGAGGCCGTCGAAACCGGTGCGGGGTAAGCCCGCGCCCGTCCCGGCGATAGCCGTGCTCGTCGGCTGGCCGCTCGGGTTCGTCCTCTTCACCCAGGTCCGCTCCGGCAGCGGCCCAACGGGACGCTGTCACCGCGACGACCAAGCGGCGGAGGCCGGGACACCGTCCCGGCCTCCGCCTGCCGTCCCTGCCGGCAGCCCGGCGGTGGCGGCCAGGCAGGTCACTGGCTGCCGTGGGCCGGCTGAGCCTCTTCGAGGGGCGCGCTGGGGAGTTCGTGCACACGGGAGCGACGGCCGGGCAGGACGAGTGCGATGATGACGGCGCCGACGGTCAGGATGATGCCGCTGACCACGCTCGTGTACGACACCGCATCGGAGAAGGCGCCGTTGGCCGCGTCCAGCAGGGACTGGGCCGCCTGAGCGCCGCCGCGCGGGCTCTGCGCGACCTGCTGGGCGACCGCCGGGACCGTGCCGATGGAGTCCTTCGCCGCGTCCAGCGCGGCGGCCGGAAGCCTGCCGCCGACCGCGTCGGTGAGATTGTCCTTGTAGGAGGTGGCCAGCAGAGAGCCCAGGATCGCGACGCCGAGCGTGCCGCCCAGCTCCACGCAGGTGTCGTTCACACCGCCGCCGACGCCCAGTTCGTTCTCCGGGAAGGCGCCCATGATGGCGTCGACGCACGGGGACAGGCTCAGTCCGACCGCCAGCCCCAGGATGATCAGCATGGGCACGAAATCGCGGTAGGTGGAGCCGCTGTCGACCGGCACCAGGGAGAACACGCCGGCTGCGCCGAGCAGCATGCCCAGGATCGCGGTGGCCTTCATCCCGATCCTCGGGGCCAGCCAGCTGGTGATGCCCGCGCCCACGAAGACCGCGCCGGCCAGGGGCAGCAGCCGGATGCCGGTGTCCAACGGGCTGTAGCCCAGGACGAACTGAAGGTGCTGAAGGGTGTAGTAGGCGGTGCCGAAGACACCGAGGAAGAACAGCACGACGACCAACGTGGCCCCGGTGAACTCCCGGTTCCGGAACCTGGACAGGTTCAGAACCGGGTTGGGGTGGCTCAGCTCCCAGTAGACGAACGCGGCCAGTCCCACAGCAGCGACGACGGCGGCGGTGATGGCCTTGACGCCCCAGCCGAAGTTCGGCCCCTGGATGATCATGTACACCAGGCTGCCCAGAGTCACGATCGACAGCAGGCCGCCCACCAGGTCCAGACGTCCCATGCCGTGCGCCTTCGACGGAGGCACGAGCAGAAGCGTGGCGACCAGGGCGACCAGTGCCAGTGGGACGTTGATCAGGAACGTCGAGCTCCAGGAGTGGCGTTCCAGCAGCAAGCCCGCCAGCAGCGGGCCGAGCACCACGGCCAGACCCGAGGTGGCGGTCCAGACCGTGATGGCCCGCTTGCGCTCGTCGGCCGGGAACATGGCAACCAGCAGGGACAGCGTGGCGGGCATGATCACGGCTCCGCCGACACCCATGACGGCACGCGAGGTGATGACCATGGAGACGCTGTCGACCATGCTGCCCATCACCGATCCGGCGGCAAAGATCAGCAGACCGACGTTGAGGGCCCCGCGTCGGCTGTACTTGTCGCCGAGTGCGCCGAACACGAGCAGCAGGGCGGCGCACGGGACGGTGTACCCGTCGATCACCCATTGCAGGTCGCTGTTGTCGAGACCGAGAGAACGGACCATGTCCGCGGCAGCGACGACCAGCGAGGTGTTCGCCATCAGCACGAGGAGCAGGCTGAGACACAGCACGCCCAGCCCCCACCATCGGCGGGCGTAGCGCCCTTCCAGTTCTTCGGCGGGAGTGGCGGCGATTAGGGGCATGACTCTACCTCCGTGAGAGGCCAAGCAGGGCTCACCTGCTCATTTGCTCATTCATGTGCAGATTAGCTTCTTGCTCATCGATGTGCAAATGTAAGATGGTGTCAGATCGACCGCCAGGCCCGGACCCGTGCCGCCCCAGCGGTGCCTCCGTCCGGAAGCCGGGCGGTACGGCCTGCTGGGCCCAAGGAGGAACCACCGATGGAGCGAGCCGTCACCTCTCGGCGACAGGGCAGCCGCCTGGAGTACAACCGGGCGCACATCCTGTCCGTGGCCCGTCGGGAACTCAGCATCAACGCCGATGTGTCGATGGATGACATCGCGCGGGCCGCCGGCGTGGTTCGCCGCACGCTGTACGGGCACTTCCCCGGCCGTGACGCCCTCCTGGACGCCCTGACGGAGGAGGCCTCCGCCGCGTTGGAGACCGTCCTCGACGGGATCCGCCCCGCCGCGGACCCGCCCGGCACGGCACTCGCCCGCTTCATGCTCACGATCTGGCCCCTGGGCGACCGGTACCGCATGCTGCTCGCGCTGGCCCGCCGGCACCTCGGCGACGAACGCTTCGCAGACCTGCTGCGACCAGGCCGGCAGCACATGGTCGAGATCATTGCCCAGGGCCAGTGCGACGACGTCTTCAGTGATCTCCTGCCGGCAGAGGCGCTCGGCCCGGCTCTCGAAGCCGTCTGCCTCTCCCTGCTGGAGAGCGTCAACACAGGCGTCTGGCGCGACCCCACCGGCGCGGCAGCAGCCACCGCCGTCCTCGTGGCCGCGGGGATGCCGTCCGACCGCGCAGCGGCCGTGGTGTCCGGGCTCAGCACACCCGGCCCGGCCTTGCCGCCGGACTCCGCCGGCCTTCGGTAACCGACCGAAGGCCACAGTGAGCCGCCGCGGGTGTCGGCCGTGAGTCCCTGCGGGCGTCGGCGCGGGTCCGGCTTCGCACAGACCCCCTCGCAAGGAAGCGGTCGGCGCGCCACGCGTCTTCACCGGCGGCCGCGCTGTCGCCGAGCGCCGTGCCCCAGGCCAGAAGTGCCGCTTTCGCGCCCGGGCTGGCAGCGCGGCCTCGATGTCAGTGGCGCGAACACCGCGCCCCCCACCTCGGCTGCAAGAAGTGCCTTACGGGCGACCGGAAGGCCCTCACGTGCGGGTGGTCACGTGAGGGGCCTGAGGTCATGCTGTCCCGGAGGCTGGTGTCAGGCGGCCTAGGAGTGTCCTGAAGATCTTGGAATCACGCCCGGTGTGCACCGCTTTATGGCGATTGACATTTACCGGCAATCTCGGGCGAGCCGGGTGGCCATTCAGCGTTCTTCTAGGCGCGGGCCCGCTGGCGGGCGTAGCCGACCAGGGCCAGGAACACTGTCATCGCGCCGGTCGAGTACAGCTGGACCCGGGTGCCCGGCTCGCGCGCCATCAGGACGAAGATCGCTGCCATGCCGGCCAGTGCCACCCACGTCAGCACCGGGAACGCCCACATCCGTACGGTCAGCTTCTCCGGCGCCTCGCGTTCCAGCCGCGTGCGCAGCCGCAGCTGTGAGACCGCGATGAAGATCCAGACGACCAGGATGACCGCGCCGATCACGTTCAGCAGCCAGGGGAACACGTCGTCGGGCCGCCAGTAGCTGAGCAGTACGCAGCCGAAGCCGAACATCGAGGAGACGAGGACCGCGGTCCGCGGCACGCCGCCCGACACCCGGCTCAGCGCCTTCGGGCCCTGGCCCCGCTCCACCAGGGAGTAGGCGATGCGCGAGGAGCCGTAGATGTTGGCGTTCATCGCGCTCAGCAGGGCGACCAGGACGACCACGTTCATCAGCTGGCCCGCTCCCGGAATGCCGAGGGCGTCGAGGGCGGCGACGTAGGGGCCCTTCTCGACGACCTTCGGGGAGTCCCACGGCACAACGGTGACGATGACGGCCATGGAGCCGATGTAGAACAGTGCGATGCGCCACATCGCCGTACGGACCGCGCTCGCCACGCCCCGTACGGGGTTCTCGGACTCGGCGGCGGCGATGGTGACGGTTTCCAGGCCGCCGTAGGCGAAGACGGAGGCGAGGAGGCCGACGAGGAGGCCGTTGGCGCCGTGGGGGAGGAAGTCGGTCAGGTTGGTGGTGCCGGGCGAGTCGGTGCCGGGCAGGACGCCGGCGATCGCCAGGGTGCCCAGGATCAGGAAGAGGCTGATCGCGCCGACCTTCAGCGCCGCGAACCAGAACTCGAACTCGCCGAAGTTCTTCACGGCGGCCAGGTTCGCCCCGCAGAACACCAGCATGAACAGCGCTACCCAGGCCCACTGGGACGTGCCGGGCAGCCAGCCGGTGACGATATTCGCGGCGCCGATGCCCTCCAGGCCGACAGCCGTGCACAGCAGGACCCAGAAGGACCAGCCCGCGGTGAAGCCCGCCCAGGGGCCGATCGCCCGCTCCGCGTGCGCCGAGAAGGATCCGGACGAGGGGTAGGCGGCGGACATCTCGCCCAGCATCCGCATCACCAGCATCACGAGGAGGCCGGAAAGGGCGTAGGCGATGACGATCGACGGGCCGGCGGCGGCGATGCCCGCCCCGGAACCTACGAAGAGGCCGGCGCCGATGACACCCCCCAGGGCGATCATCGACAGGTGGCGCTGCTTGAGGCCGTGGGAGAGGGCGACACCGCTCGGGTGCGTCTCCGTGGTGGTGCTGGGCATGGCGCGGCTCGTTGCTCAAGAGGGGGTAAAGGAACCCAATTCTGGGTAGCACACCCGTTCGCGTGACGGGGCTGCCCACCATGTGGACGCTCTGGACACCTGGGGTGCCCGCGCGGCTACGGACGCGTGGTACCGAGGGTCCCGAGGGACCGGCCCGCGCCACCCCGCGACAGCCCACCGGCACCGTGTCGGCCACCTGCAAGCCGTCAGCTGTGGTTGGCCGATCGGTAGTTGAGATGCTGGGTGCCTGGCACTGGCAGCACACGGAGCGGTCGGCGCCTCGGCCGAAGAGCCGGTTCTCGAGGATCTTGGTGCGGACGGCTCGGCCGAAAGGCCGATGCCCGAGGCGGCGGCCGCGGTCAAGAATTCAGATGACAGCCGGTCATACGCCCGTGACCCGGCCGAGCACGTATCCGTGCTGTCCATCCGCGCCGAGACAACTCTCCAGCTGTCCCTCGGCCCATGCCTGGCCCGCACCTCTGCGCGGTGGCGTCAGGCTGTCCCACCCCGAACGGAGACGTCACCCTCATGACAGTTGCCGACACGGTCGCGAGCCCTGTGCAGGGCGCCCTCCCGACGCAGCGGAGAAGCCACCGACGGCTGACCGATCTCTTCCACCACCGTCGTGTGCCGCTGCTCGCCACCGTGACGATGCTCCCGCTGTATCTCGTGTGGGCGTTCTTCCGTGCCAACGGCGGCGGTGACCTGGCGGCCCAGCAGACGTGGGCGCGCGTTGCCGCCGAGCACGGTGAATCGGCGTACGGGCTGTTCTGGTTCGGCGGGCTGCACACGGCGAACTACAGCCTGCTGTCCCCGTATCTGATGGGCTTCTTCGGTGTGCGCACGATCGCCGTTGCCTCCGGGCTGGTCGCGGGCTGGCTGGCCGCCGTCCTGTTCGTGCGATCCGGGGTCCGCCGCCCGCTGCCGCCCGCGCTGATGGCTGCGTTCGGACTGTGGGTCAACGTGGCGGCGGGACGGGTGACGTTCGCGCTGGGCGTCGCCTTCGCCCTCGCCGCGTGTGTGCTGCTGGTGAGTGAACGGCGCGTGGTCCTGGCCGCCGGCTACGCGATGCTCGCGACGATGGGCAGTCCGGTGGCCGGGCTGTTCCTCGTCGTCGCGGGCGCGGCGTACGGCCTGCTCCGCGACTGGCGGCGGGCAGCCGCGCTCGCGGTTCCGTCGTTCGTGGTCGTCGGAGTGACCACTGTGCTGTTCCCGTTCCACGGCGAGGAGCCGATGGCGACAGGGCGGACATGGTGGCCTGCCCTGCTCGGTCTCGCCGTGGCGGTGTTCGCACCTCGCGGCTGGCCGGTGGTGCGGCTCGGCGGCGCCGTGTACGCGGTGGGTGTCGTCCTCACCTATTTCGTCCCCTCCCCGATCGGCTCGAACGTCGAGCGTCTGGCTCTGCTGTTCGCTCCCGCCGTGCTGCTGGCCGCCTGGATCGCGACGCAGAGGCATGCCCGTTTCCAGCGAGGGGCCCTGGCCGTGGTGCTCGCAGGGTCCTTGTTCTGGCTGGGGTCGGGGACGCCGGTCTCCTTCCTGAAGGGCTCGAAGGAGGTGCCGGCGTGGGCTGCCGACACC
The DNA here is from genome assembly GCF_054729195.1 of Streptomyces sp. YIM S03343. Taxonomy (NCBI): domain Bacteria; kingdom Bacillati; phylum Actinomycetota; class Actinomycetes; order Kitasatosporales; family Streptomycetaceae; genus Streptomyces; species Streptomyces sp. YIM S03343. Next base: position 304,476 of record NZ_JBPUKX010000001.1, on the reverse strand, counting down.
CGCGGTCTCGTGCACGAGCTCGGCCGACTCGACGCGGGCCGCGCCCGGGTCGAGGTCGTCCCGGCCGGCGATCACCGCGAGGCCGCTGTGCTGTCCCCTCACGTCAACTTGGCGCGCGGCTGGAACACCCAGCTGGACATGGAGCGCGGCCGGTTCTTCTACGACGCACCTTCTCGGAGGCGGCCTACCGGGCCTGGCTGAACCGCTGGGCCGTCGGCTTCGTGGTGCTGTCCGACGCCGAGCCCGACCGCTACGGGGAGGCGGAGGCTCGCCTGATACGCCGCCTGCCCGCCTGGCTGGAGCCGGTGTGGAGCGATGCGCACTGGCACCTGTACCGGGTACGGCACGCGGTGCCGCTCGTGCCGGCGCCCGCAGAGGTCGTGAGCGCGACGGACGCATACCTCATCGTATGGATGCCGGAGCCGGGTTCGGTGACCGTGCGGCTCGCATACTCCCCATGGCTGCACACCGTCGTCAGCGTGGATGCGCAGGTCGCGCCGGAGCGGACCCCGGACATCCGGCCGACGACCGCCTACACATTCCGGCCCGCGGGGAAGGCCGACGTACCGATCACCGTGCTGCAGATCGGGGACGTCGTCGTGGTGGGCGTGCAGGCGGAGCTGTGCAGTTCGACCGGTCTGGAGATCGAGGCACAGTCGCCGTTCGAGCGGACGGTGGTCGCGACGGTCGTCGACGGCGCCGCCAAGTACATGGCCGACGCCCGCAGTTACGAAAGGATCACCTACGAGGCGATGAACTCCCGATACGCGCGTGGCTCGGCCGAAGTCGTCACCACGGCGGTCCTCAGCCTCCTGACCGAGCTGCGGGCCTGATCGCGGATGTCCTACGGGCGATCTGTCAGCCTTCTTGAAAGGTGATCCCGTAGCCCCCGCGCGGGTAGTGCCACGACAAGGTCCCCGGCGCGGCGACGGCCAGGCATGTCCCGCACTCCAGGCAGGCCGCGTAGGCGACGGAGATCGTGCCGTCGGGTTCCTCGGAGTAGACGTGCGCGGGGCAGACGCGGACCAGGAGCCTGCCGGTGCCGGTGCGGCGGGCTTCGTCCTGGTGCACCTCGATGTGGTTCTGCTCCTCGTCGAGGTGGTGGGAGTTGCGGGCCAGGCGTTCGTGCACGCCGCCCAGTTCGATCATCGTTCGTCCCTTCACAGCGCTCTCACCGCGGCCCAGCCGTCACGCACCAGCCGCGTCAGCCTCAGGTCCGTCCGCTTGAAGGCGGCGTACGCGGTGGGCAGCAGATGCTTTCGCGGGGTGAGGTTCAGGTCGTAGACCCCGTGGAGGACGTCGGCGAGCAGCAGGCCGTAGTCGCGGTACATGCGCGGGTTCTCCAGGAACGACGGCGCCTTGGCGTACGTCGTCATGTCCGCGTGGACGAATCCCGCGGCCAGCCGGGTGCGGTAGTGGTCCATGGCGGACTGGGAGAAGTCGCCGTCGGCGAGCGCACGGGTGGCGGTCTCCGCGGCCGCGATGGCCGAGCCGGCGGCCAGGTCCATGCCGCGGATCGTCAGTCCTGTGTTGAGTGTGAAACCGGCGGCGTCGCCGATCAGGAGCAGGCCGGGGCGCGTCAGGTCGTGCGAGACCATCTGCGGGCCGTCCTCGATCGTCAGATGGCAGCCGTACTCCAGCGGTTCGCCGCCGGCGAGCAGCGGTGCGATCACCGGGTGGGCCAGGAACCGGTCGTGGATGTCCGACGGCGACTTGCCCTGTGCGGCGAGGTCGTCCAGGCGCAGCACGACCCCGACGGAGACCGACTCGGCGTTCGTGTAGAGGAAGCCTCCGCCGGCGACGGCGTCGGTGCAGTCGCCGACGACGGCGTAGGCCGCGCCGTCGTCGCCGGTGACCCGGAAGCGGTCCTCGATCGTGGTGCGCGGCAGTCCGATGACGGACTTCACACCGACCGCCAGATGCTTGGGCGGTTCCTTGGCGCGCACACCTGCGTCCCGCGCGAGGAAAGAGTTGACGCCTTCCGCGACGATGACGACATGCGCGCGCAGTTCGTCGTCGCCCGCCCGTACGCCGACCACTTGGGGGCCGTCGTGGAGGAGGCTGTCGACGCGTAGGCCGGGCATCACCATGACGCCGGCTTCCTCGCACCGGCCCGCCAGCCACGGGTCGAGCCGGGCCCGCAATACCGTGACGGCGTTGACCGGGTCGGCCAGCCGGTCGTCCCAGTAGTCGATGTTCACGTGCGACGTCGGGTTGAGGAAGCTCAGCACATTGCGTGTGATCCGGCGTTCGACCGGCGCCTGTTCGGTAAAGCCGGGGAAGACCTGCTCCATCACCCGGCAGTAGAACACTCCGCCGGACAGGTTCTTCGCTCCGGGCTCGACGCCCCGTTCGAGGAGTACGACCTGATGGCCCGCCCGGGCCAGTTGGTAGGCGCAGACGCACCCGGCGACTCCGGCGCCCACCACGATGACGTCGAAGTCGACGTCGGCCTCACTCATTCACTTGCTCCTGGTCTTCCTGTGCTGCGCGACCGGTCGTGGCAAGAAGGACCGTTGCCCGGGCCACGACCGGTCGCGACGGCGTGTCCTACAGAACGCCCGCTCCGATCCGTTCGGCGATGTCGTCCGCGGTCAGCCAGCCGGACGTCAGGGCGAACCCGTTGGCCGAGCCGGGGACGGGCAGCGCGTACGACTCGCCGTACAGGCCGCCGGCGTCGCAGCCGACCGAGTACAGGCCGGGGATGGGGGTGCCCTGCTTGTCGAGGCAGCGCATATGGTCGTCGATCCTGATGGCGCCCATCGTGATCATGATCCCGGTCTCCATCTTGATCGCGTAGAACGGGCCGTTCTCGACGGGCAGCAGGTACTTGGCCGGCTTGTGGAACCGGTCGTCCTCTCCCTTGTGGCAGGCGGCGTTGTAGGCGTCCACCTCGGCGCGCAGGACGGCGGGTTCGACGCCCATCCTGGCGGCGAGGTCCTCGATGGTCTCGGCCTTGTGGACGTTGGTGCGGGCCTCCTCGGCGGCGTCCGCCTCGATCTCGGCCGGCAGGTTCACCAGCTTCTCGCGGTTGCGGACGTAGATGCCGAGCCCGATCTCGTTGCCCTCCTCGACCAGGTGGCGGATCGCACCGGTGTCGAGCACGGACCAGAACATCGCCCCGGGAAGCCCGGCGACCACGTCGCCGGCGTTGCCGAAGGCGAGGCTGACCACCTCGTCGGTGAACCGCCTGCCGTGGAGGTCGACCCAGAAGTAGGGCTGGAATCCGGCGGCGTTGGTGTGACTGGTGATGGTCTTGTCCCGCATCACAGGGAACAGCAGCAACGTGCCGATCGACGGGTGCTCGATGCCGCCGGCCTCCAGGACCATCCGCAGGCCGTCGCCGGAGTTGCCCGGGCCGCCGACGTTGATGAGCTTGTCGCCGATGCCGTCGTAGCGGGTGTACTTGTCGATCAGGTCCGGGTCACAGGCATAGCCGCCGGTGCCGATGACCACGGCCTTGGCCCCGAGGCGTACCTCCTCGCCGTCGGAGTCCCTGGCGAGCACGCCGACGATCCTGCCGGTCTCGTCCTTCAGGATGCCGGTCGCGGCGGTGCTCAGGAAGATGTCGACGCCGCGGTTGCGCGCGTCGGCCTCCAGCAGCTCGATGACGCGAGCCACCTCGCCTTCCGGCAGGTGCCAGGTGACGAGCTCGCCCGGCTGGTCGAGCGCGGTGACGGTGACGTCCTCGTAGACGGCGCCGACCTCGTCGCGCATCTTGACGATCGTCGTGGCGGCGTTCTCGACGTACCGGCTGACGATCGACGGGTCCGCGCGCCAGTGGGAGTAGTCGAGGTAGGTGTCGAACGCCTGCCGCTTGGTGACGGTGATGCCGCGCTTGGCCTGCTCGTCGGACTCGAACGCGGCATGCCCCTCGGCGAACGCCGAACTGCCGCCCGTACGGGCCTCCTTCTCGAGCAGCGCACAGGTCAGACCGTTCTTGGCCGCCTGTACGACACACGACAGCCCCGATGCCCCGCCGCCGATGACGACGACGTCGTAACTGGAGTCGAACTGCTCACTCATGACGTTCTCCTTGCTCGTTGCGGGGGTTTCCCCTGCCCGGGTTCCCCGTCGGGGGTTTCACCGCTGCAGTTCCGCGATCAGCTCGGGCACCACGTCGTACAGATCGCCTACGACGCCGTAGTCGGCGGAGCGGAAGATCCGCGCCTCGGGGTCGTTGTTGACGGCGACGACGACCTTGGCGCCGCGCACGCCTTCCATGTGCTGGGGTGCGCCGGAGATGCCCACGGCGAGGTACAGCCGTGGGGAGATGTGCTGACCGGACCGTCCGACGTACCGGTTCTTGGCGAGCCAGCCGAGGTCGTCGGCGACCGGCATCGAGCAGGCGACCTCGGCGCCCAGTGCGGCGGCCAGCTGCTCGACGAGCGTGACGTCGGCCTTCTGCCGCACGCCACGTCCGAACGACACGACGATCCGCGCGTCGCCGATCCCGCCCGCCGCCTCGGCCGGTTCGGTACCGGCCACGGTCATGGCGGAGGCATCTGCGGCGGTCTTGCGTACGGCTCCGGGGTCCGCGTCCGCAGCCATGTCGTCGTCGGTGTCGTCGCCCGCCAGGATCACCGCGAGCGGATTGCTTCCGACGAGGGTCTCGACGGCCTCCCCGCCGAGTACCGCGCGCCGTACCGTCCACGGGTCGCCGTCGAGAACCTCGACGACCCCGGGAACGACGGTGGCCCCGATCGTCGCGGCGGCGGCGCCGAGCAGTACCCGCGCCGCCGGATCGGCCGTGCTCACCAGCAGCGTCGGGTGGGCGGCCGCCACCTGCTCGGCCAGGCCGGCCGCATACGCCTCGGCAGGCGTGTCGGGGGCGGGCTCCACCCACACGACCTGTGCTCCGGACGTCGCGACACGGTCGGCGAGTGCCTGAGGACCGACGACGGCGACGGTGACCGACCCTCCGGTACGGCCGGCGGCGCCGAGTGCGGCATTCCACTTCTCGTCGGTCACGAAGACCCAGATGTCAGCCATCGGCCTTGCCGTCCTTCCCGATCACGGACCTGATCACGGACCCCTGCGATGCGATGCTCACAGGACCCCCTCCGCGCGCAGAGCTCCGACGAGCTGCTTGGCGACGTCCGACGGCGCCCCCTCGAAGACGCGTGCCGGTGTGACCTCGGGCATCCGGGTGCCACGGCTTTCGACATCCCCGGTGCTGACGCCGAGCTCGGCCGTCGTCAGCCTGTTCACCGGCCGCTTGCGCGCTGCCAGCAGCTCCTTCATCCCCGGAGCGCGATCGACATCGGACTCGGCGGCGATCCCCAGGACGACGGGTGTGGCCACCGCGATCGTCCGGGTGCCCTCCTTGACGCGCCGGGTCGCGGAGATCTGCCCGTTCGCCGCACCGGCGGATCCGACCCCTGCCAACGCGGGCCAGCCGAGCTGTCCGGCGACGGAGACGCACACCCCCGGGTCCTGCTTGGAGTCGCCGATGACGACGATGTCCACCCCGCCGATCCGGCGGACGGCCGCCGCGACGACGGCGGCGGTGGCGGCGTTGTCGGCAAGCGCCGGAACGTCGGCGACCGAGTAGGTCGTCTCGACGCCGCGGGCCAGGACCCAGCTCGCGTCGCCGTCGCCTATCGTCAGCCCGACCAGCTCGGCGCCTGTCTCTTCCGCGATCTGCTGGGCGGCGGCGAGCGCGGCGGGGTCGTCCTCGCCTGCAGCCATCTTCGCGTTGCGCCAGTCGACCGAGCCGTCCGCTCGGAGGGTTGCGGCGCCGGTATCTCGCGCCCACTTGTAGACGATCACGACTTTCATGGCGAACCCCTTCGTTCGTGGTGTCCGCCAAGCGCCGGTGGGCGCGCGGAACGACCGTGGGAGCGACCGGCCGGACGGACTGTCCGGCCCCGGTCATGGAGTCCACCCTCGCCATTTGTGAAAACGTTCACTAGCACCGATCGGGCCCGGCGGGGCGACCGATCGGTTTACCCCCTGGGGGTATGGTGCAGGCGTCGTGGCGGGGCCGAGCCGCCGACGCGGCTGTAGTGGTTTCGGACCAGTCGTGGTTTCGGGCTAGGGGACGAGTCCCTTGCGGACGCTGTAGACCGCGACCTGTACCCGGTTCTTCATGTGCAGCTTGTCCATGACGCGGCCGAGGTGCTTCTTCACCGTCGTCTCGCCGAGGTGCAGATCACGGGCGATCTCCTCGTTGGACAACCCGTCCACGAGCAGCCTGAGCACATCGAGTTCACGGGTCGTCAGCGTCTCGGCGGCGCGGGCCCCGGGGGAGTGGTGGCCGACGGGGCCGCCGGTGAACTCGGCCAGCACCTGGGCCGCCAGGGCGCTCGACAGCGCGGTCTCACCGCGCATCACCGCCGCGAGGTAGTCGCGCAGCCGGTGGGCGGGCTCGTCCTTGATCACGTAGCCGTCCGCGCCGCTGCGCAGCGCCTGGTAGACGTCCTCGCCGAGCTTGGACATGGTGAGCATGACGACCTTGACGGAAGGATCGTCGGCACAGATCCGGGTGGTGGCCTCGACACCGCCCATCGGCTCCATACGGACGTCCATCAGGACGAGCTGGGGCTTCAGTGTGCTCGCCAGACGGATGGCGCTCTCGCCGCCCGATGCGGTGCCGACGACCTCGAACTCTGGCCATTTGCCGATGAGCGACACGAGCCCGTCGAGGAACAGGGCGTGGTCGTCGACCACGAGCACGCTGGTGCGCTCCATCGGTTCAGATCCTCTCCAGCGCGGTCATGCCGAGTCCCCCGACGGCATGTCCTGCCGGACTGAGCGGGGCCTTCGCCGTGACGAGGGTGCCGCGTCCGGGCAGGGACTCGATGACGAGGGTGCCGTCGACCTGCTCCATGCGCTGGCGCATGATGCTCAGGCCGAGGCGGGAGTCCGGGATGCTGAGCGGGTCGAACCCGGTCCCGTTGTCCTGGATCTCCATCTGCACCTGGGTGCGCGAGGCGGACAGCCGCACCGTCACCGCCGTGGCGGCGGCGTGCAGGTGACAGTTCGACAAGGACTCCTGGAGCACACGGATCAGCTGGGCCGACACCGCCATGGGCACGTCGTCGACGAGGGCCTCGTCACGGCACACGAAGTGCACCCGGACACCGAGCTGCGTGCGGAAATTCTCGAGATGCTCGCGGACCGTGCCGATGAGATGACCGCCGACGAGCCCGGCGTCCGCCCGCAGGCCGAGCATCTGGTGGCGCAGGTTCTTCTGGAGGTTGTCGACCGAACGGCAGAGCGTGTCGATCCCCTCGTGGAGGGTAGGCGATCCGCTCTCGGCGTCGAGGCGCACGGACTCCACCTGGAGCCCCAGCGCCGCGGTCTGCTGTGCGAGGTCGACATGGAGCTCCTCACCGAGGCGCCTGCGCTCCTGCAGCGCACCCAGCTCCTGCTCCCGCTCGCTGGCCTGCCAGCGATAGAGGGCGTTGCCCAGGATGCGTCCGGCGACCGCGAGGAAGGCGCGCATGTCGTCCTCGAGGCGGTAGTCGCCGTCGAAGGCCAGGAGGACCGCTCCCAGGTGCCTGCCGTCGGCGTGGATCGGGACGACGATGCCCGAGGTGCCGAACCACGCCTTGAAATCGTCGGGCAGGATCGCCCACGACTCGTGGTCGAGGTGATCGGCCGCCGAGACGGGCCACTCCTCCGCGTTGATCCACGGCGATCGCAGGTGCACGACCGCGGGCATCGTCTCGAAGCCGTCCTCCAGCATGCGGCGTTGCTTGTCGTCGGTGACCAGCACCAACTGCGTCCCGGTCGGGTCCAGCAGGAACATCGGCGCGAGCTTTGCACCGACGAACGTACGGATCCTGGCGGCAGCGTCCACCAGCGTCTCCGAGCGGTCACACGACCAGTTGAGGACGTCGTTGATCCGCACCAGTTCGGCGAGGAAGGTCACGGGATCGGTGCTGCCCACAGCACGAGCGTACCTTGGCGGGGTGCACCACTATCCGTGCGCTCCGCCCACCGAGGTCGCTGTGCGGACCAGCGCCGCAGTCGCCCTGGAGCGGGACTGCTGGGGCCAGGCGATCGACAAGGTGGCCGGGGGCGCGTCGGGCACCTCGCGGTATGCGATGCCCGGGCGCGGGTACCGGGTGCACACGGATACCGGGAGCAGGGTGACGACGTCTCCGAGTTCGACGAGCTTGAGCAGTTGGGCGAGATCCTGGATCGCATACCGGTCGACGATCGTGTCGAGGTGGCGGGCCAGGCATCCCTGAGCGTCGTGCTCGGTGCGCGGGAGACCGAGGTCGGCGAGAGCGATGCGGTCCCTGGCGGCCAGCGGGTGGTCGGCCGGGAGGGCGGCCAGGCGGCGTTCGACGGTCACCGGCTCCGTGTCGAGGCCGACGCGGTCGAACGGTTCGTAGATGAGGGCCGCGTCGGCTTCGCCCCGGCGCAGCAGGCTGGGTTGGTCGCGCCAGCCGGAGAGGCGGATCGTGACCGGCTCGGCCGCGGGTTCGGCGGCGTACCGGGCGAGGATGGACTCCAGCAGGCCGCCGTCGCCGTCGGCCTTCACGGCGAGAACCAGCTTCGGCTCGGCCGCGCGTTGTGCCCGGCGCCCGGCCGCCTGAAGAGCGTCCAGCGCGGGCCGCGCCTCCGCGAGCAGTACGGTGCCGGCCGGGGTCAGCGTGACGCTGTGCGTGGTGCGTTCGAAGAGGGTGACACCCAGTTCCGCCTCGAGGTTGCGGATGGCGCGAGACAGAGGCGGGGCGGAGATGCCGAGCCGTTCCGCCGCGCGGGCGAAGTTGAGTTCTTCGGCGACGGCGACGAAATAGCGCAGCGGGCGGGACTCCACGGCCTGGCACCTCCGTTTGGTATGTCCCTGAGGGTAACAAGCGGGATCCCCGCGATCCTTCCGTCCTGCCGGACCCGATCAGATGCTTCTTCCATGATTGTCATCACCACTCCCACCGGCCAGATCGGCCGACAGGTCCTCGACGCCCTGCTCGACGGCGAGCAGCCGGTCCGTGTCATAGCCCGTGACCCTTCCCGGCTTCCCGCCCGGGCGCGCGAGCGGGTCGACGTCGTCCACGGCTCACACGGCGACCTCGATGTCGTCATGGAGGCGTTCGCGGGCGCGGACAGCGTGTTCTGGCTGGTGCCGCCGGACTCCCGGACGGACAGCGTCGAAGACCACTACCTGAACTGGACCCGTCCCGCGTGCGAGGCGATCACCCGTCACGGCGTCAAGCGCATCGTCGCCGTATCGACCATGGGCACCGGGATCGAGAAGAACGCCGGGCATCTGACGGCCTCCGTGGCCAAGGACGAGCTGATCAGGTCCACCGGCGTGAGTTTCCGGGCGCTGCGGGCGGCGGCCTTCATGGAGAACCTGCTCCGGCAGGCCGAGGCGATCAGGAACCAAGGCACTTTCTTCCTTCCGTCCGTGGCGGACCGGGTGCTCGCGATGATCGCCACCCGCGACATCGCCGCGACGGCCGCGCGTCTGCTGCTCGACGACTCCTGGAGCGGGCAGGACGGCGTCCCGCTGGTCAGCCCCGACCGTATTACCCCCGACGACATGGCTCAGATCATGTCTGAGGTGCTGGAACGGCCTGTCCGCTGCCAACAGGTCCCCCTCGACGCGTACAAGGAGACGGCTCTGAGCCACGGGGCCGACGAGGCCTGGGCACAGGGCCTGGTCGACATGGCCGCGGCCCAGAACGACGGCGCGTACGACGCCGAGCACCACTCCGCGCAGCCTTCCCCCACCGGGTTCCGCCAGTGGTGCGAAGAGGTGCTCAGGCCGGCCGTTCTGGCCTGAGGGCAGCGGCGGCCGTGCCACTGGGGTTGGCCCGTTGGCCCGTTGGCCCGTCTCCGCTCACCCGCCCCGCCAGGGGCCCGGCGGGTGAGCGGAGACGGGCCGTACCTCCTAAGGGGCGGTGCGGGGCCTGTAGCCCGAGGCCTGGAGGGTGAACATGGCGGCGTAGGTGCCGTCTTGGGCCATGAGTTGGTCGTGAGTACCGGACTCGATGATGCGGCCCTCGTCGAAGACGTAGATGCGGTCGCAGTCGACGACGCTTGCCAGCCGGTGGGAGATCAGGATGGTGATCTGGTCGTCGCGCAGTCGACCGCGCAGCACGGCCTCGTAGACGGCGTGCTCGGACGGTGGGTCCATGCTTGCGGTCGGCTCGTCAAGGATCAGCAGCGGGGCCATTTTGTACAGGCCGCGTCCCACAGCGAGTTTCGCCCACTGGCCGCCGGAAGGCTGGTGACCGCCCTTGAACCGCTTCGACAGGAGTGTCCGCCACTGTCCGGGCAGAGCGGCGATGACCTGGTCGGCGCCGGAGGCGCAGGCGGCGTCCATGGCGCGTTGCGGGTCGGCCTGGGTGAGAGTCCCGGTGGAGATGGTGATGTTGGACAGGGCGCTGAAGGGGAAGCGCACGGGGTCCTGGAGCACGCAGGCGACCTGGCGATGCAGCGACTGGGCGTCCATTTCGCGCACGTCGACGCCGTCCCAGCACACGCTGCCCTGCTCCGCCTCGTAGAGGCCGGCCAGGAGTTTGGCGAGGGTGCTCTTGCCGGAGCCGTTGAGGCCGACGAATGCCGCTGTCTGGCCGGCGCGGAGGGTCAGGGAGATCCCGTTGAGTGCTGGTGCGGTCTTGCCCGGGTAGGTGAAGTGCACGTCCTGCGCGTTGATCGTCTTCACCTGCCGTGGTGCCGGTTGTCCTGTTCGGCGCTGCAGGAGGTTGCGGGAATGCTCCTGCACGGCGAGGAGGTCGTCGACCCACAGAGCGTGCTCGTAGACGAGGTGGGCGACGTCGACGAGCCGGGTCAGCGCGGCCTGTCCGGCCTGGATCGCCAGCACGGCACCGGCCCCGGCCTCCAGGGGCAGCCATCCGGCGATCAGCATGGCGGCCAGCACGGTGTAGGTGACGCCGGTGCCGATGCCGCCGAACGCCCGGCCGGCCAGATTGAGCAGCGCAGCGTGCACACCCAGACGGGTGTCCTCCGCCGCGATCTTGGTCGTCAGCCGGTGGTGCTCGTCCAGCAGAGCGCCCTGGGCGGTGTCCACGCGAAGTTCGGGGGCCGAGTCCACGTCGATCAGGAGCCAGGAGAAGACCCTCACCCGCCGCTGCAGCGCGTTCCACCGCTTGAAGGAGTGGAAGCGGGCCCGGGCGCTGCGGACTGCGGCTGCACCCACCGGGAGGACGGACAGCAGAAGCAGGGGCAGAAGCGCCGGGTGCAGGATGCTGAGAACACTGGCAGTACCGGTGAGCTGGAGGGCGGCCGAGGCGAGGGAGACGACCTGCCCGACGATCTGGCGTGCGTAGAACAGGCCGCGGTCGTTGGCGCGGTGGACTTCGTCGTGCCACTTCGAGTCTTCGACGGCCTCGAGACGTACGTGTGCGGTGAGCCGGAGGAATTCGGACTCAAGTGCCGTGCGGATTTTGGGCGTGACCCGGGCCTGCGCGACGGCGACTGCCGCGTCGAGCAGCGCGCGGGCGGCCAGAAAGCCGACCACGACGAGGATCTGCGGGACGGCGGCGCGCACGCGGTCGGGGGTCGGGCCTTGGGCGAACAGGTGCTGCAGGACCGCGACTGACGCAAGCAGTCCGAAGGCAGCCATGGCGGCCGAGGCGAGCTGGCAGCCGATGACGGCAGTGGTCGCTGCCCGGTCGGCCTGCCATGCGAACTGTCCGATCAGGCGGGTGATCTTGGGCAGCTGGGCGAGGACCTGCCGAACGCCGGCGCTGGCGGCGGCGCCGTCGTGGACGGACCAGTACGCCTCCTCCAACTCGCCGGTCACATCACCGTCCTGCGGCCCCGCCGGCATATCGGCCGGGGGCAGGGAGAGCGGGACTGGCCTCGGGGCTGGAACATTGCCTTCCGAGCGGTCTGTCTCCGTGGTCTCGCTCACGCCGCCCACCTCCCGACCGGTTGCGCCCCGCAACGGGCGCTGACGCCGACGAGCTGCACGGGGGAGGCGGGAAGGTTCGCCGTGAGCTCTCGCTTTTCGAATCCGACGCACCGATGTGCGTGGGCAGGTACGGAATGCATGGTGTCCTCCGTCTGGGAACCGGGCAGGTCGTGGTGCTCCGGAGACGCGCTGAATCCCGGAATGGCACGGCCTGTTCGGAACAAGCGAGAAACGACTGATCCGATCTGGCCGGCTGACTGGCCATCAACCTCGCGGTTCCACGGGCAGGTGTCGCCTGGTGCAGGCGTTGGAGGCTCACCGGTCAGCGGCTGCGTCATGCGTGCACCTCCGTCATCAGCCGGTCCAGGATCCGGTGGCCGCGGGCGGTGACCTCGCGGTCACCCTGCTCGGGGTCCCGCACCAGGCAGCTCACGGCGTCCAGGGCCGACAGACACACCAGGGCGTACTCCTCCTGCGGGCTCAGTTCGCGTCCGTATCCGCGAAGAACGGCCGTGCGCTGTCGGGGATCGTCGGTCCAGGCCTCGCCGTACAGCGGGGCGAAGTCCTGGACGACGGCGCCGAAGCGGGCCCGCTCGAAGCCGGTCCAGGCCGCCCGGCCGCCGGACCAGATGAGGTTGTGGCCCCAGGCGTCGCCGTGGAGGAATCCCAGCGGCAGCGGTCCGAGCCGCAGGAGGTCACTGGCGAGGCCTTGTACGAGCCGGTGCTCGGCCGGGCTCACCCGGTCACCGGCGGCCGCCAGGTGCGACCTCGCGCTGTGCGCGGCCCGCTGCAGTGCCTGCTCGGCCTCCGCGGCGTGTTCGCCGCGCAGGTCGCCGGCCGTGTGCAGCCGGCTGAGCAGGGCTCCGGCCTGCCGGTAGGCCTCGCCTCGCTCCGCCCGGGTCATGTCCTGCTCGGCGAGGGGACGGCCGGGCAGGCGGGTGAGCAGGAGTCCGAGGTGCTGCGGGCTCGATTCGATCAGCTGGGGCGCGGCGCCCGAACCGAGGGACGGCACCGCGTGCCGGTGGGCGAAGCACTCCCGCTGGTAGGCCAGCGGCCCGCGCGCTGCTTTCAGTACGACGCCGGGGCGGCCCTCGAGTTCCAGGTGCCAGACGCGGGAGCGGGCGAGCGGGTGCGACAGGTTCTGCACGGCTGTGATCGGGCCGACCTGCTGTTCGGCCCAGGACCGCAGTGGGGCGGGGACGGTCGTGGAGTGGGTCATGCGTCCCACCTCGATGACAGGCGTGCTGCGGATGCGAAGGCGCGGCGGACGTCAACAGGGCGCCGCAGCACGGCGGGCCGTCCCAGGCCGGCGGGCAACTGGAGATGTTCGAAGGCGGCGCGAAGGGCGGCGAGTGCGGGCATGGGATTCACGAGTTCTCCTCGGTAGGGGTGCGGTGCGGAACAACCGGACAACGTGCCTGCTTGTGCAGCCGTCACGGGTATCCGGGGGCGACGCTTCGACAGTGAGTTCGAGGTCATATCGGTCGGCCAAGGGATATCGGCCTTGTGGCCCGACCCGTGTCAGTTCGAATTCACTCGTCAGAGGGGGGAGGGGCCGACCGCACCCGAACGGGCGATTGCGTGGCGTACGGCGGCGAGTGCATTGTCCGTCCCCCGTCCTCTGTCGAGATCACGATCCGGGTGAGGGGAAGAACTCTGACGGGCCCCACTGACAACCGACGTCGGGCGAGGACCGGAACCGGACAACTTCCCGCGCACGCCCCGGGGAACCCGGCACGCGCAGCACAAGGCACCCCGGCCGGGGGCTCGTTCGGGCGCGGCAGGAGGACACTTGCGGGACGGGCTCTCAGGTCCGGCGGGACATTGTCGGAAAACAACCGGAGGATGCCTAATGGTGTTGTCAGCGCCGACAGTGACGTCCCGTCATCGAGTCATGCCGTTGTGGTGCCGAGTGGCCGGGGCTACTTCGTATCGCTGAACCGCTCTATGGCGCTCGCGTGTCCGCGTGACCGGCCACTTCTCGTGATCCGCTGGCTCTGGAGCCGACCCTTTCGCTTGAGGAGCTTGATCGCGTGACGTGGTCTTCGACCTGACTTGAGCTCCGGGAGCTTGATGAACACGTTTTCGCCCCCGAGCACATGCTCGGGGGCGAAAGATCCACAGGTAGGGCGGTTGCCGAACTGAGTGATCGACTACGACGCGCGGACGACGTCACACGGGGAGGATCACGTCAGCTGGGCTTCCCCGGCCGGTAGTCCGACGGCAGGGTGTACACGAACTCGCGCGGGTCACCGTGCGCGCCCTCCATCCACTCCGGGACGCTGTGGTAGCCGAGGGCGTAGAAGTTGCGGTCGGGATCCCAGGTGTTGTAGGCGTAGATCGCGTTTCGCTTGATCGCCATGTGGGAGGAAGGGATGTTGAGCACGTACGACGCCCCCCTTCCTCGCTTCTCGTACGGGAGGATGTAGGCGTAGATGTGGTTGAACCGTACGTCGGTGAGGACGCCGTCGTTCATGAGCCGGTAGGCCGCGTCGCTGCACGCCTTGTGGGTTTCCGTTTTCCCGTCCAGCCAGCCGGCGGCGAACTTGTGCGAGGCTCCGGGGTACTGGCCGGCGAGGGCCTTGATCTTCGCGGTGACCGCGTCGACGAACTTGGGATAGGAAGCGTCGGTGTCACAGTTGTCGGGGAGCTTGAGGTTGATGACCTTGTTGACGCCGATCGCCTTGGCCGACGCCATGAATTCGGCTGTCCGCGCGGCCACGACCTTGCTGGTGCCGTCCGTCGGCCAGCCGAGGCTGTGCTGGTGGCCGGGGGCCGCGCACCGGGAACCCAGGTGGCACGCCCCTTCGTTCATGTACCCGGCCAGCCCGTTGTTCTCCCCCTTGCTCACCAGGACCAGATAGACGGGGCGGCCGGCCGCCTTGTGCTCCAGGATCGACCCGGCGAGTCCGATCGCCTCGTCGTCCTGATGGGGTGAGTAGAAGATGGCCGGGTTGCTGGGTGCGGCGGATGCCTTGGGCGTCCACAGGGAGCTCTGCGCCACCGCGGCGGTGGTGAGGGCTGCGGCCCTCAGAGCCTGACGCCTCGACATGCCGCTCGCCGGTCGGTCCGGCGTGCCGCCCGGCGCCGAGGCGGTGCGGTCCTCGTGGTTGCTCACGTGTGTTCCCCTTCGGGTGGTCGTGTGGCGGTCGTCAGGTGCAGCACTGCGGGCTGTGATGGCCGGCATGGGGTGCGACGGCGCGCGTGTGCAGGTCCACCGGGCATGCGCATCCGGTGGACGGTGGACCACCGGGGACCCCCGCCCCGGAGCGCCGTCCTGCCGGGACCGAGTCGACCATGCCGGCCGCTCCTGGACCATGCCGTTCCACCGGCAGAAGTGACAAGCAGCATATTTCTGCCGGACGGCCAACGGCTCTGCCGGCACGGGACATCACCCCGGGCGAGAGGCCGGGCACGGATCGGCGGTCACCGGCCTGCCAGCCGAGCGAGGGGAAACTGATCATGGCCACGGGCACACCGGGCACAGAAGCCTTCGGGCAGCGGCTTCTGGAACTGCGTACGCGGGCCGGGCTCAGCCAGGAGGAGTTGTCGCAAGCCTCGGGCGTGAGCGTCCGCGCCATCGCGGACCTGGAGCGTCGGCGGACCCGCGGCCCTCAGCGCCGCACCGTACAGGCCCTGGCCAAAGGACTGGGGCTGGACGCCGCCGGCACCGAGGCACTGGAAGCGGCGGCCCGCCCTGGACGTCCGCGCCCCCGCACCGCAGCGCCGGCATGTCCGGCGCGTGGTGCGCTGGCTCTCCCGCGTGACATCGGGGACTTCACCGCTCGTGGTACGGCACTTGAGGAACTGCTGGCCCTGGGGCGGGACACCGAGTCGGCCTGTCCGCCGGTCAGTGTCGTTGCGGGGCAGCCCGGGCTGGGCAAGACGTCGTTCGCCGTCCACGCGGCCCACCGTCTGGTGCCGTACTTTCCTGACGGGCAGTTCGCTCTCGACCTGCGGGGGACGGACCCGGAGCCGGTCAGCGTCCGGGAGGCGCTCGCGCGGCTGCTCGGCGCGCTCGGAGTGTCTGACCGGGCCGTCCCGACCGGGACGGACGACCGGTCGGGGTTGTTGCGGTCACTGGCCGGTGACCGTCGTCTGCTGCTCCTTCTGGACAATGCGGCGAACGAGGCGCAAGTGCGGCCTCTGCTTCCGGCCACCGGGCGTTCACTGACCCTCATCACCAGCCGTCGTACCCTGGCGGGTCTGGCCGCGGTCCATCGCATCCACCTTCAGCTCTTACGGCGGGAGGAGACTGTGGAACTGCTGACGCGGATCCTCGGCCCCGAACGGGTGGAGCGAGAGGCGCAGGCCGCACGTGACCTCGCGGACCTCTGCGGGCATCTGCCGCTGGCCGTCCGGATCACCGGGCAGCGTCTGGCCGCCCGGCCAGGTGAACGACTGGGCAAGCTCGCCACCCAGCTGGCCGCCGAGGGCCGCAGACTGGACACCCTCCAGGCGGGCGATCTGCGCCTTCGGGCGGTCTATGCGCTGTCGTACGGGCGGCTGGCCCCTGACACGAGGAGACTCTTCCGCCGTGCCGCGCTGACGGCGTCTGCCGACTTCGGCCCCGAGACCGCGGGACTGCTGGCCGGGCTGCCGGCCCAGCGGGCCGCCGCGTGCGCGGAGGAACTGGTGGAGAGGGGGTTGCTCCAGCCCGACACGGCAGCAGAACGCTACCGGTTCCACGACTTGCTGAGACTGTTCGCCGCCGAGTGCCTGGCCGCGGAGGACGACCTGGGCACGCGCGAGGCGGCTCTGGAGCGCACCGGTGGATGGATGCTGCGCCGGGCCGCCGCGGCAGCGCTGCGCTTCGATGCCGACCGCCATCAGGACTCACCGGACGCGGACCCCGATCCCGCGACCGCCCCCGCGGACCAGGCCGGAGCGCGTGCCTGGCTGGAGGCCGAACGGGACGAATGGCTCGCGGCCCTGCGCCGGGCTGCGACGGCCGGACACCACCGGCAGGTCATCGACACGGCCGAGGCCATGCACTGGTTCTCCGACCTCAATCAGCACTGGGAGCAGTGGGCCGAGGTGTTCCAGCTTGCCGTCGACTCCGCCCGCGCCCTCGGCTCGCGGCAGGACCTCGCCGTGCAGCTCAACTACCTGGCCTGGGCACACAACCTGTGCCGCCACGACCATCGCGCCGCTCTTGACGCCGCCGATGCCGCCCTCGACGTAGCCCGCATGATCGGCGACGGGCTCCAGACCGGCTGGGCCCTGGGACATGGTGCGGCGGCACTGCACAGGCTCGGCCGGACCACCGAGTCGTTGGACCGTTTCCGCGAGGCGGCGTCCTGCCTGCGCAGCCAGACCTCACCACAAGCCCGCCTCGCCGAACTCACGATCCTCAACGCCCTCGGCCACAATCTCCGCCACCACGGGCACGCCGAGGATGCCCTCACCATCCACCGGCGCATCGAGGCGGTCTGCGGCGCCGGGATACCGGGACAGCGGCCTGACCTCATCGCGGCGTACCACGCGAGCGCCTGTCAGCAGATCGGCAACGACCTTGCCGCGCTGGGCCGGCTCGACGAGGCGGAGGTCGCGCTGCGGCAGGCCCTGGCCCACTTCGAAGCCGTGCGGATGACCGCTTGGAGCGAACCCGCCCGCCTCGACCTCGGCATCGTCCTGCGCCGACGGTCCCGCCATCAGGAGGCGTTTGAGGTTCTGCTTGCCGCCGAGCGCTCCCTCACCGCGTTGAACAGTCCCCGGCATGTTGAAGCAGCTGAGCAGCTACGGCAGTTGGCGGAGGCGGACACCGGGTGGTGAGCGGTTTTCGGTCCGCTCGCCGACGCTCCGGTGTGCCGTTCCGCCGCGTCCGCCTGGACGCCCGTTCCACCGCCCGCGTCCACACCGGGCAGGGCCGCGACAGCCGCATAAAGACGCACCTGGCGATCGGCCTGGCTTCGGCTGCATCCCCTTCGAAGCGGAGGCCGTGAACCTGTTTTTTCCAGCTCATCTCGAACAGCTACGAACGCGCGTCCGTGATCGTCACCAGCAACAAGCCCTTCGGACGCTGGGAAAAGGTTTTCGGGGACGAGACTGTGGCCGCCGCCATGATCGACCGCCTGTTCCACCACGCCGAGGTCCACTCCCTCAAGGGCGACTCCTACCGCATGCGAGGACGCGAGCTCGGACGCGTCCCCGCCGACACATCGGACAACGACCGAACCACCACCCATCGACACCAACCGGGTCATATTCCACGGCGCCCAAAGTGGGTCGCGATTCACCCGACGCCGACACATAGACCGTGATCAGCGCGCGTATAGCTGTTTTCGGCCTGCTCCGGGCGCGCGGACGCGCCGGCATCGGACACAACTCGGCCCGGAAGCCGACCGCTGTTGCCGCCCCCGAGGGAGAGGAGAACCCCGGACGGGTTAGGCTTTTCGCCTAAAATCTGGGCAATAGGGGCGTGCCTGCGGTCCCGGATCCTTGACCGGGCGAGAGGAACACGAGGCCACCGCGGTGGCCTCGGATGTTCCGTTCCATGAGTGGGGCGGTTCGAAGACACGCTGATCCAGACCGGAACTGGGCTCCAACCGGCTGAAGGCCAGCGAAGCGGAACGTAGAGAACCAGGCGGCTGTAATGACTGATCGCGAAGAGCCCCAGCAGCCCAGGCCGCGTCTGCGTCTGAGCGGTGAGCTGGAGCGGATCGCCGAGCAGCTCAGGTCGCTGGCCCGGGCCCAGGACGAGCTGAATCACCTGTATCGGGCCGTGCTGAGCCGGGAGGTGGAGCTGCCCGCCGTGCTGGGTTCGATCGTGTCCACGGCGATGGACCTGGTCGGGGCCCGTTACGGCGCGCTGGGCGTGCTCGATGAGGAGGGCGACAAGCTCTCATTGTTTCTTCCCGTGGGCCTTTCGGAGCAGGAGAGAGCCGACCTGGCCGACGTGGAGCTGCCCCGCGGGCGCGGCCTGCTCGGGCATCTGATCACCCACCCCCAGCCGCTGCGCGTCGATGACATCTCCGCCCACCCGGAATCGGCGGGCTTCCCGCCCGGCCACCCGCCCATGCGCACCTTGCTGGGAGCCCCGATCGACATCCGTGGGAAGATCTACGGAGATCTGTATGTCTCCGAGCGGCTCGACGGGCGGCCCTTCGACGCTCTCGACGAAGCCCTGGTCGTGGCGCTGGCCGGTGCCGCAGGCCTGGCCATCGACGACGCCCATCTGTATGAGCAGACCCGCCGCGATGCCGAACGCTTCCAGCAACTCCTGCGACCGCGGCTCCCCGACAGCCTCGAGCCGTTCGACGCTGCCACCGCGTACCGCCCCGCCAACACCGCCGGTCACGTCGGCGGAGACTGGTTCGACGTGCAGATGGTCTCCGACCAAGCCTGCGCCGCCGTCATCGGCGACGTCCTGGGACATGATCTGAAGGCCGCGGCCGCCATGGCACAGACCCGCAACATGCTGCGCGCCATCCTCTACAACAGACGCATCCCGCTCAGCGCCATCCTCGCCGAGCTCGACCGCACCCTCCACGCCATCACCGACAACCCCATCACCACCGCATGCCTCGCTCGCATCGAACCCGGGCAACCGGCCGGCTGGACCTTGCGCTGGAGCACCGCAGGTCATCTCCCGCCACTGCTTGCCACGCCCGGCCACCGGGCCCGCTACCTGCGCGTCAGCCCCGACCTGCCCCTCGGCGTCGACACAGCCTTCGCCCGCCACGACCACACTCACCCCCTGCCGGCCGGGGCCACCGTGATCCTCTTCACGGACGGGCTCGTCGAACACCACCAGCACCCGGTCGAAGAGAGCCTGGAACACCTCGCTGACCTCGCCACCGCCCACGCCGCCCTGCCCCTGCACGACCTCGTACAGACACTGGCCGACCAACACCCCGGCGACGGCCACGACGACATCACCATCCTCGCCCTACGGACCCCGCACACCTGACCCCCCAATGGGGGAGGCGAGCGCCGTGGTCAGCCGCTGGTACAGGGTGATACGTCCGTCGGGCAGCCGTACGGCGAGTGCCTTCGGGTGACGGGCAGTGCCGACGCCGCCCGTGACACCGGCGCAGGGCGGACCGGTCGCGGGCTACAGCCGGCCGGAGTGGTCGCCCTTGTAGAGCGCGGAGACGTCCGTTGATGCGGGCGAGGTCGTCGCGCACTGCCGGGGGCGAGAGCACTTCCACCGGTTCGCACAACTGGATGTGACCGACCAGGCGGTCGTGAGCCTGGCGGCAACGCACATCGAGTAGGAGAGCGGGCGCCTGGATGTCCTGGTCAACGCGGCTGGCGTCGGCAAGCCGTGGCCCACTCCGAGCCGTACCCCGCTGGAGGATCTGGAAGCGGAATTCGCGACCAATGTCTTCGGCGCAAGCGGCACAACCTCGCCCGCATACGCCGCGGCGACGGCTTCGTGGCCTGCAGCGGGATTTCGAGCAGCAGGCGGCAGGTCGCCTGAATGGTCTCGCCTTGGGCGGCGATCAGGATGTTCCGGCCCGGATGGCGTTCGTTCGATCAGGGCGGTGAGACGACCGGCTGCCCCGGCCAAGCAGCGGAGCCAGGTGTCGGATCCCGGTGCGTACTGCTTGTCGGGACGGGTGTGTGGGGCGCCGTGGCAGGCTGACTCGGTGTCGGACCAGAGGGGCCGTCGGCCTGGACGTACGCGTCGAGGAGGCGGAGGAGGTCGGTGGGGAATGCGCCGGTGAGCCGCGCGCGGTAGGCGTCGGCGATTGCGGGGTCCAGGGCCGGTTCGGCGGTGAGGGGTTGGGACAGGGCGAGGAACTCGGCGGCACGGGCCATGGTCGTTTGGCTCCCGGCCCGTTCACTTCTCGTCGAAGATGATCTCTTCGGGCTGGTGGGTCATCTTCACGGTGTTGCCGTTGGTGATCTCGATCACGTGCTGCAGCCCGGTGATCTGCTTCGTGGCCGGCGGGATGTGGAACTGGTCCGCGCCTCCGCCCAGGTAGGAGGGGAAGCAGGCCAGTGACGGGTTGGTGGGGTTGAGGTCCAGGTACTCCTTCAGCCGGCGGAACAGCTTCGGGAGGATGACCGCCCCGTCGTCGGCCGTGAGCGAGGCCATCCCGGTGATCTTCACGCCGGACTGCGTCACGTCCCTGGCCCACACACCCAGCGGGGGTGTGGACTCCCGCGCCTGCTTGGCGGCGGCGGCGAGGACGTTGCGCAGGGAGACGGGAAAGCCCTTGTAGAAGGTCGGGTAGGCCAGGCCGAGCGAGAGCAGGTGGTAGTTGGCGGTCTTCTTCAGCAGGGCGTCGTCGACGTCGATCTCGTAGCCGGTGCACCCGGGCAGGATGCCTTTGCCGACAAGGGCCACACAGCGGCCGAAGACGTCGGTGCCCTGGGTGAGGATGTAGCCGGGCACACTGGCGGGGGTGAGGGTGACGGTCTCGTCCGGCTTGCGGACGATGTTGGTGAAGCCGAGCCACCTCAACAGCTCGTCCGCGGCCTCGTGGGCGAGGTCGATCGGCTGGTGCTGTCTCGGTCCGTAGTGGCCCTCGTAGTGGGTCTCCAGCGCGTCGATGCCTTCGAGCCGGATGTTGGCGTGGCCGTCGGCCGCGGGCAGGATCCGTTTGCACCCGGGTACGAGCTTCCAGTCGGCCACGTTGTCCGGGACGAACCCGACGGTGTCGCCGTCCGGCATGGCCTTCTCCGACACCTTGAATGAGCCTTTGATGAGCAGCATAGGCATGGCGGCTCCCATAGGGCTGTCACTTTACGTGCTTGATCATCACGCACAGTATACGCCCTGGGGTCGTGTCGTGTCGGAGCCATTCCGCGCCGGGCGCTTGGCCCGGGGCTACCGGGGCCGCCGAGTGGGGAGGGATAGCACCAGCAGCGCCACAAGGCGGCCCTGCCACACCGCCTGGACCAGGCCCTTGAGATTCGGAGGGGCGGTCAGCTCGAACCGTTACACCCGCGGGCAGATGTACCGCAACTACCTGCGACAGGTCCTCGTCGACGATGACGATGCACGAAATCGTCTCCGGAAGTACCGCGGCGCTCCTGGACGCGCTCTGCACCTGGGTGTCCGGCCACAACGACCGGACCGACGCACAGCCGACCGTCGAGGACGAACTCACTCGGCGCTCTGGGCCGCTGTCGGTCAACGTGATGCCCGTCCGCTGCGCACCGAGGCCCTCCCTCTCGGCGGCCCCAGGGCTGCACCGCCCCAGACAGCGGGACGCGGCTGTCAGGGGCCCGGTGCAGGGTTCGTGTTCAGTGGGTCTTCGTGGCGTTCTTCAAACGCTCGGTGAAGTCGGCGGTCTTCGCGGCGGGCGGTGCCTTCACCGTGACTGTCTTGCCGAACTTCTCGAAGTCCATGGTGATCTTCAGGGATCCTGCTTCCTGCCGGATCCGGACCGGGAGGTCCTTGGCGCCGACCCAGATGTCCATGGTGAGGGAGTTCGCGCCTCCGGTCATCGAGCCGACGAGGGTGTCCTTGTCGCCGTAGGCGTGCTGGTACACGCCCATGTGTGCCTTGTCGATCACGGCGCGGTAGTGGGTGGTGCGCTGCCCGTTCACCGTCTGTGCGCCGAGGTCGTCGACGTTGCTGGCGTACTTCAGGCCCTTCAGGGACGCCGTGGGATCGACGCCGACGCCGTTGCTGAGGCTCTTTGCGGCCTGCTCACCGAGTACGGCGGACACGTCGACCTTCATCCATTCCTTGCCCTTGAGAGGCCCGGTGGGCTGGGGGTCGACGTTGTAGTAGTAGGCGCCGTCGACCAGCAGGCAGTGGATCGTCGGGGAGTCCTGCACGGACTGCATGTTCACGGACTTGGTGTCCATCTCGGCGTCGTACGCGGCCCCGTCGCCCCAGGAGAACGTGCCCTCCATGGCGATAGGGGTGCCGTTGCCCAGGTCGGTCGTGGTCCTGATCTCGGCGGACCCCAGGGACTCTGTCCGGTTCGTCGCGCGGGCGAGCGCCGCCATTATCTTGTCGGCGTTGCTGACCGCCTTGGCCGCCGTCGTCGCCCCGTCGGCGCCGCACGCGGAGGTTGCCAGCAGTGCCGCGGCCGTGAACCCCGCCCAGGCCGCGGTGTGCCGCAGTTTCATGTACCCACCCCAAATGAAACAAGCTGTGTGTCGGTTGTGAACGGGACTCTACTCGCCAGCGCTGACATGGACGCGACCGATTTTCCGCGTCCGGACCCGGACGGACCACTAGGGTGCGCAGTTCGTCATGAAGAGCGCGTCTTGTCTTGGGGGCCAGATTGCTGCGACACGGGGCAGCGCCAGGTCGGGCGCAGAGCCTGACGGGGCGTCTGGCCTGGTGCGCTCGGGCTTTGTTGATGAAGGCGGTGAAGTGTCGGTGATGGTCTCCGCCATCTGAAGGGCTCGGGCGGGCATGCACTCCGCAACACCCCGAACGCTACGGACGATTGATCGCTAGACCACCACAGGGGGCGTGACCTTCCGCGGTTTCCCGCTCAGTACGAGGGGCGAGGTGGGCAGTTCAGGTTCGCAGTGGCCGATGTTCCTCGGCCCTGACGGCCGACAGCTGTCCCTGGGCTGGGAACCTGCTGGTCACCGGCTGTTCGGTCGCCGATATGGACGTACGGGCACAGGATGGAGGTGACGGAGCTTGCCAGGGCCACTCGGCAACTCCGAAATCTCCAACGCCAGACGCGACAGCCGGAAGGAGGCGCGACGCCATGCCCCAGTTCATGGATGTCCACCACGGGATGGAGGGCATTACTGCCGAGCAGTTGAGGCAGGCCCACGGAGCCGACCTCGCCATCGAGAAGGAAGAAGGAGTCCACTTCGAGAAGGCCTGGGCGGACCCCGAGTCCGGCACGGTCTACTGCCTCTCCGAGGCGCCCACGGCCGAAGCGGTCCAGCGCATCCACGAACGCACTGGTCACAAGGCTGACGAGATCCACCAGGTTCCCCTGACAGCATGAGCAAAGCCCCGACTGCGGAGAACCGCAGTCGGGGGTGCAGAGGGCGATTTACGTACCGCCGCCTACCGGCTGATGGACGCCGCTGGACTACCGCGCGGCGCACGGGCCGCCCCTCTGGTGCGCGGCCGCGCACCAGCCGACGGGCTCTGAGCAACTGCTCCTCATCACCCAGAAGCAGCGCCCCACAGCCCACCCGGTCGTCGGCCACGCGGACCTGCGCGCCGACCTGGAGGCCCTGGGACTGACCGCCGAACAACTCGGCTACTTCGGCCGTGCCGGGCAGCACCTTGCCGCGCTGCGCAGGGACTCAACCGGCGAGCGCACCGGGCTGCCGCCGGCAGTGCACGGGGTTCCGCCCGCGGCGGGCAGGCGGGATGATGGCGGGCATGATCGTCGCAGCTGTGCAGTTCGCCCCGGTCGCCGGGGAAGTCGAGGGCAACGTCCGTACGGCGGCCGGCCTGATCCGCCGGGCCGGTGCCGAGGGCGCGCGGGTCGTCGTCTTCCCCGAGCTGGCCCTCACCGGTTACGAACCGACCCTCATCCGCGCGATCCCGGCGGTCTGTCTCGCCGAGGGTGACGCCCGGCTCGATCCGGTGCGTGAGGCATGCCGCGCGGCGGGGGCGGCGGCCGTCGTCAACGGGCCGGTGCTCATGGCCGGGGCGGAGGGCAGGCCGGGCATCACCTCGCTGGTCATCGGCCCGGACGGCGCTCTCCTCACCCGCTACGACAAGATGCATCTGTACGGCCTTGAGGCCGAGGTCTTCGCCCCGGGCACCGCAGACGGGCGCTTCACCCTCGACGGCGTCCGTTTCGCGCTCGCCACCTGCTACGACAACCGCTTCCCGGACATCGCCGAGCGGGCCGCCGCGGACGGCTGTGCGGTCTATCTGGCGAGCTCGGCTCTGGACGCCGACAACGACTCGTTCGAGAAGGTGTATCCGGTACGGGCCACGGACTTCGGGCTGTACGTGGTGCTGGCCGACCTCGTCGGCCAGAGCGAGGTGGGACTGTGCGTGGGTCGCAGCGGTGCGTGGGGCCCGGACGGCGAGCGGATCGCCGACGCGGGCCCCGACCGGGAGGGGTTCGCCCTCGCCGAGGTGGGCTGACGAGCCCGCCGGGTGAGTGGCACGCTCGGGCGCTTGTGGAGGTCCGGGGCGCCGGCCGGTGCGCCTGCGTGGAATGCGACGTCGCCGGGACAGCGAAGCCCAGGATGAGTATCCGGCGGCCGCGGAGCAGGGTGAGGCGTCCTTCTCCCCGGGACTGGCGCCGGCCCTCATCTTCTGCCCGGGCGTGGTCCTGGCCACGACGGGGGTGACACACCGCCGTCACAGGAGGCTACGGACGTTCGGGACGGGGGACACGACCACGGCGCAGTACAGCTGATCGTGAGGACCATGCCGACCGCGATCGAAATCCCTTGCTCAGACCATGCAGGTCTTGGCCTGCGTAGCGTGGAGGTATGAGCGACGGCACGGTGACGCTGTGCCTGTGCGGGGATGTGATGCTCGGGCGCGGCATAGACCAGATCCTGGCCCGGCCCGGTGATCCGGCGCTGCGGGAGGACTACGTCGAGGATGCCCGCTCCTATGTCCGTCTGGCGGAGTCGGCCGGCGGCCCGATCCCGGCTCCCGTCGCCCCGTCCTGGCCGTGGGGCGAGGCGTTGCGGATGATGGAGGAGGCCGCGCCGGACGTGCGGATCCTGAATCTGGAGACGTCGGTCACGCGCAGCGACGAGTTCGCTCCGGGGAAGGCGGTCCACTACCGCATGCACCCGGACAACCTCCCGGCGCTCGCAGTGGCCCTGCCCGACGTCTGCGTCCTGGCCAACAACCACGTGCTCGACTTCGGCCGCTCGGGCCTGACGGAGACGCTCGACTCGCTGGCCCGTGTCGGGCTGCGAACGGCGGGGGCAGGACGGAAGGCCTCGGAGGCGTACAAACCCGCTGTGGTCACCCTTCGCGAAGGCGGCCGGGTACTGGTGTTCGCCCTGGGGGAGTGGTCCAGCGGCATCCCGCCCGACTGGGCTGCGGCCGACAACCGGTCGGGCGTCGCCTACGTTCCCGAACTGTCGGCCTCGGCGGCGGACGCCACGGTCAGGGCCGTGCGCAGGGCGCGGCGTACCGGCGATCTCGTGGTCGTGTCCGTGCATTGGGGCTCCAATTGGGGCTACCTCGTCCCCCGGGACCAGATCAGCTTCGCGCACGCTCTTGTGGATGGTGGTGTCGACGTCGTCCACGGGCACTCCTCTCACCACTCCCGCCCCGTCGAGCTGTACCGGGACCGGCTGATCCTGCACGGCTGCGGCGACTTCATCGACGATTACGAGGGCATCACCGGCTACGAGAAGTACCGCGACGACCTCCGCCTCGCCCACTTCGCGACGCTGGAGGCGGACACGGGCCGGCTCCTCGGGCTGCGGATGGTGCCGTTCCGGGTCAGGCGCCTGCGACTGGAACCGGCCCCGGCCGAGGATCGCAGCTGGCTGCGCCACACCCTCGACCGGATCAGCCGCGGCGTACGCATCACGCTGGAGCCCGACGGCGCCCTCACCCTCGTACCGCCTCCGCCGGGACACGCGCCATGACCGATGGCTGCGGCTGGCCCTGCTCGGCGCAGGCGTCATGAACTCACCGACGTTCACCCCGGCCGGTCTGCTGCTGCGCTGCGCCGTTCACCAGACCGCCCGTAATAAGCCGAAATATGATTGTCCATTCGGGTAACTGACTAAATGCTCCACTGCTGGGCATATTTCCGTTGACTCTTCCCGGCGGGGACCGTGTTGCATGGCGTTTGCACACTTCCCGGTGAGGCCCCTTGTGCTACTCGACCTGCTCGTAGTCCCCCAGCCCTGTTCGAGGAGGCACACAACCGAGGAGGCACACAACCGTGGCGCGGATGCTCATCGAGGATGAGGACCTGGTCGTACGGCTGGCCTGGTGGGAGAAGGCGGTCGTGCGCCGCCGTGACCTGCGCGTGCCGCTGGCGGCGGTGCGCCGGGTGACCCTCGAACTGGACTGGTGGCGGGCGTTGCGCGGCAGCCAGGAGCAGGGCATCTGCATCTCCGGCGCCCTGTGTCTCGGCAGGCGCGGCCATCAGGGCGGGAAGGACTTCGTCGTGGTGAGGTCGGGCAGGCCCGTGGTGTGCGTCGAACTGTACCCGTCCGCCTCCTTCCGCCTTCTCGCTGTCTCCGCGCGGGGAGATGAGGAGGGCAGGGTGACAGCAGGGAAGCTCGGCCGGTGTGCACCGAACGCCGACACATCCACGCGTTGGCGGCAGCCGCTGCCTGTGCCTGAAGAATCGGACGGAGCTTCTGCCGCTCGGACGCCTGCCCTGGAGCAGGCGGACCGCTGAGCGATGGCGATCCGGCCGTGCGGGGCGACGGCGACCCGTTACGCCTCGCCTGCGATACCCAACTGTGCAAGGTGCCCGGGTGGATACCCCCCTCGCGCCCTCGCGGAACTCCGCATCGTAGAGGCGCTTCTTGGGCGCCACGACCCCAACTGCCCCGCCGGTCACGGTCTCCACAGTCGGAAGCGGTGGTCGTGGTCGAGGTCGCCTATTGCGGCATCTGCGGCTCGGACTTCCCCCGCTACTTCGACGGCGCGGTTCATCAGGTGCCGCAGACCCTGGGGCACGAGTTCTCCGGCGTCGTCGTCGAGGTCGGCGAGGGCGTCGACCAGGTGGCCCCGGGCCGGCACGTCGCGGTGGCACCACTCGTCCCGTGCCATGACTGCACGGCCTGCGCCGCCGGTCGTCCCGCCTTGTGCCGCAGCTACAGCTTCATCGGCAGCCGGCCTGGACGAAGGAGACGTGCTCGTCGTATCCGGGTCGTGCCCGCCCGGCACCACCGAGACGGACCTCGGTGAACTGCTGATCGCCGCACGTCGGGTCGGGGCGATGACCGTGGTCGACACCTCCGGCGCACTGTTGCTCACTGCGGCACCTCACGCCGACCTGCTCAAGCCCAATCGCGAAGAACTCCTCGACGCCACCGGGATGAGCGACACCGACGCTGCAGCGCGAAACCTCCTCGAGCGTGGAGCGGCGGCGGTCGCGGTGTCCGCAGGAGTCGACGGCATGGACCTGTTCGTCAGGAACAGCCGGTCCTCCTGGCACGCATCTCCTGCCGCCGTTGTCGAGGGCAATCCAACCGGTGCCGGTGATGCCGCAGTTGCCGCTTTCGCCGCGGGCCTCCGTGAAGTCGCGGGCGGTGCCGAGGTCCAGCAGTCACTGGTCGGGAGCCTCCGGAGGGCCGTCGCCCTGTCGGGTGCCGCAGTACTGGCCCCCGTCGCAGGCGTCGTCGACATCGACGCCTGCGAGTCGTTCCACAAGATGATCTTCGTTGAGGAGAACCATGCCCCTCACCAACCTGCGTGACCTGGCCGCGGATCGCGCGGCTCACCATCTCGGACTCGGGGCCTTCAACGCCATTCATCTCGAGCATGCCGAGACGTTCGTAGAAGCCGCCGAAAGGTGCGGACAGCCGATCGTGCTGCAGATCAGCGAGAACGCTGTGCGCTATCACCGCCGACTGGAACCTCTCGCGAGCGGCACGCTCGCTGTGGCGCGCGCCGCCGCCGTGCCCGTGGTGGTTCACCTCGACCACGCGGAGACCGTGAGCCTCATCGATGAGGCCATCGAGCTCGGCATGACCTCGGTCATGTACGACGGATCGAAGCTGCCCTTCGAGGAAAACCTCGCGACCACTGCCGATGTGGTCGGGCGCGCCCACGCCATGGGTGTAACGGTTGAGGCCGAACTCGGCGAAGTCGGTGGGAAGGACGGGGCGCATGCCCCCGGTGTCCGGACCGACCCCGATGAGGCGGCGACGTTCGTCGAACGCACCGGCGTCGACGTCCTCGCCGTCGCGGTCGGCTCATCCCACGCGATGACCAGCCGAGAGGCGACTCTGGACACCGACCTCATCCGCCGACTCGCCGACGCAGTCCCCGTGCCATTGGTTCTCCACGGCAGTTCGGGGGTCAGCGACGAGGGCATGCGCGATGCGATCCGCGTCGGCATCACAAAGGTCAACGTCTCCACCCATCTCAACGTCCTCTTCTCGGGAGCTGTACGCGACTTCCTCGCGGCGAACCCAGACGTTGTCGACACCCGGAAGTACCTCGCCCCGGCGCTGGCCGCCTCCGGAGCCGAGGTCGAGCGCCTCCTGCGCTGGTACGCAGCCGCAGGCTCGGCCGTCGCGGTCTAGCCCCGACCGCCGGCAAGCCCGAGTCTTCGTACGCCCGCTGCCGGGACTGTCGACCGAGCGGGTCAAGCGCGGCAGACAGCCTTCCCATCACACATGAGGGCTCGGCCGTGCCCATGGCCGGGAACCTCCAGATCGCCCGCGAGTCGCTGGACCTCGCCGCGGCCGCCCACGTCGTCCTCGAGACCGAGGTCGGTGTCGTCCGCGGCGAGGAGGACAGCATCGTCGGCGGGACTGACGAAAACATCCACAGCACCCCGAGGGCGCCCTCACCACTACCGTGGTAGCTCAACTCCGACAACGTGCACGGCGTCTACCGGCCCGGCAATGTCAACCTCCAACCGGAGGGCCTGCGCCAGGCCCAGGACGCCGCCGTCGAGAAACTCGGCCTGCCGGGCCGGCTCCAAGCCGTTCGACGCTCGCCGAGTCCGGCATCGCTGCCCGCGCGGCCGAGGCCTGCGCGGCCGAGGCATGCGAGGCACTGAGCTCTGTCGGCACGTCGCTCGAGGGTCGACCCTCGCAACGAACCAGAACGCACAAGGACCCGATGAAGATCACTCACTGGCGAGGCCGCCGCTGACCCGTTGCTCGCAGCTGTCCTCGCCGGGCTCGGAGTCACCTCGCTCTCCATGGCCGCGGCCGCCGTACGACCCGTCGGGGCCCTCCTGGGCACGATCACCATGAACACCTGCATCGAGGCCGCCACAGTTGCACTCGCCGAGCGAGACCCCATGGCGGCGCGCGCCGCTGTACGGGGCGTCCTCGGCAACCCCGACGCCGACTGACCACACGCCCGAACCAGCCCCCCAAGGAGAAAAACGTGCCCACCCGGACCGCCGTCGTCGGATCAGCCGTCGGCCTGCATGCCCGCCCTGCCCAGATCATCGCCGACGCGGTGGCCGGGCTGGGGGTCGATGTCTTCATCGGCCGTCCCGGCCAGACGCCCGTCGACGCCAGCTCCGCTCTCATGATCATGACCCTCGGCGCCGGGAACGGCGCCACCGTAGAACTCACCAGCGGGGAGGCGGGCGCTGTGGAGACCATTGCGGCTCTGGTCGAGAAGGACCTGGAAGACCACTGAGTCTGACGTTGGGCCTCGCAGGTCACCCGACCTGCTGGACTGCGGTTCTTCCCGGCACAGGCGGAGGCGGCCGTTCTCAACGCTTCGAGATGTCGAGTAACGAAGCAGGAGAGAACGGCCGCTGCCCATGAGTCTCCCTGGCGACGCGGCCACAGGTCTCGCGTTGGGCATCCTGTCCCGCGTTCGGGTCGAGTGTCACGAACACCGCTCCGCCCGAGCGGACGCGCCGCCACGTCCACGGACGCGTGGACCGCGCGGTGTTGTTCAGGTGACGGAAGGGATGGCTGAACAACTCGCGGGCCGTGAAACTCAACACCGTCCCGCCGGACCACGGTGGGACGGACCAGAACCTGCTGCTCCGCCCGACGCACCGTGGGATCCTTCCATCCCGACGATCAGGGTGAAGGGATCTGACGCATGGGGCGTCCCGAGTGGCCGGTCGATCCCGAGGCCGGCCTCGTACAGCATCTTGCCCATGAACTGCGCACATTGCGTGTGCCTGCGCGGTATTCAGCCAGGTCCGATGGCTTTGTGCCATTCGTCGGCAACTCGCCTCCAACCTCACTGAGGCGCCGCTAAACAAGAGAGCCGGGGGTGGCGTCCTGCTGTCCCCGGAGTGGTAGCCGGTCGGTGGGGAGGTCGGACGGTTGCTGACGATCGATGTGGCGGTGCTGCTGGCAGTCATCGTCGTATGGCGGTTGCGGCGGCGTACGGAGGCCCGGAGCCGCTCGGACGAGAAGATGACCGTCGTCATCGTCCTGGCCCTGGGCGTTCTGATCGCACCCACCCCGGCAGGCCAGGGAATCCTGAACGTCCTGGGGCAGCTCGCGAGCGGCGTCACGCGGGCCAGCCGATGAGCCCCCGTACAGGTAAAGGGCGGGCGAGGACCAGGCGCCCGCCGACGCGGCGGCGTTCCCGCAAACCACGGCAGCGCGCGGACGACCGGCTGATCGGCCTCCTGGTGGCAGCGGTCCTGGCCGTCGCGCTGGTGGTGGCCGTCGTCAACTGGTTGCTGGCCCACTGGTGGGTCATGGTTGTCATCGGCGTAATCGCAGTGCTTGCCGGCGGCGGTTGGCTCTATCACAGGCAGCAGCAGGCTCGGTGGGAAGCGGTCCGCACGCAGGGCCTGCGGTACGGCCTGTCCCAGTTGGACGCCCTCCACCACTCCCGGTTCGAGGATGCGGTGCGGGACCTGATGCGGCGTGACGGCTGCCACGACGCGGTCCGCGTCGGGGGCGGTGGTGACCTGGGCGCCGACGTGAAAGCCACCGACCCTTACGGGAGGCGGTGGGTCATCCAGTGCAAACACCGGCGCAACGGCCTGGCCGGTTCCGCGGTGGGCACGCCGGATCTCCAGGTCCTCAACGGCACTGCCCGCCAGGTCCACGGCGCCGACGTCGCGGTCATCGTGACCAACGGGCGGGTCACCGCACCCGCCGTGGCCTTCGCCAAGCAGCAGCGCCTCCACGTGATCGACCGCCACACTCTCGGAGTATGGGCCTCCGGTTCACGCCCCCTGTGGGAGCTGCTCCGCGCCGTCCCGCCGCCCCGCAAGCCGACTGCCTTCTCGTGAAGCCGCGCGGCCGCTCCTGCCGACGACT
This sequence comes from Streptomyces sp. YIM S03343, assembly GCF_054729195.1. Lineage (NCBI taxonomy): Bacteria > Bacillati > Actinomycetota > Actinomycetes > Kitasatosporales > Streptomycetaceae > Streptomyces > Streptomyces sp. YIM S03343. The sequence goes on along the minus strand of NZ_JBPUKX010000001.1, from coordinate 272,861 downwards.
CCCCTGATGGAGCGTCTGGACCGTTGCCAGCCCCGGCCGGGCCCGGTTCGCGCTGCTGCGGTGGGTGCTCGCCCCGCGCACGACGTGGCGGGCGCGGCGCCTGGCTGCCGACTACGGAAAGACCGGGATCGTAGTCGCCGACAAGGACGGACAGCCCTTCCATGTCGTATGTCCCGAGCATCGGCCCTGCGTTACCTCGCCCTTTGACCTCGGCGTGAGACGAGACGGGCGAGTGACTCCGTGGGCCGGCAGAGCCAATCGAGAAGAGGGCTGGTGACCACGAACCAGTGGACGCTGACCCGGCCGCGCTTCTTTTCCAGGATCAGCGGGGCCTCATCCCGGTAGATGTAGCGGAGGTATCGGTGGCGGATCGGCGCTCCGGCGATCAGCAGCACCGGTGAGGCGATGAGGATGGCCACCGGGACAAGGGCTCTCACGACGGCGATCTTCGCCTTCTCCTCATATTGCTTGCGCTCAGTGTGCTGACGCCTGTGTTGCTTGTCAGCCTGCCCTGCGGGGACGGCAGCGGGATCGCGGGCATGACGCAACGGCGCACGCACTGGGCGGAACGCTGAACGCCGAGCCCGGCAGTGCGGGCAAGCAGTTGGCCGCTTGACGGCTTCCCGGTCACGGACGAGCTGCTTGCCCGACTCTTTCCGCTCTTTCCGCTCCAGGACGACCATGACGAGACGGACGACTGCGATCGCCGTGACGAGGGAACCGGCGTAGGAGCGGACCAGGGTGCAGGCGGCCGTGGCGATGCCCGTGGCGCTCCACAGCAGAGCTCCGACCCGTCGGCGCTCCACCGGTCAGCGGTCCGCCCGGCGGCGATGCCCAGGCCTGCGACCGTCAGGCTGGGCCCGCACCCTTTTGGTGCCCTCCTGTGACATGCGCCATTGCGGTCGTCGGGCCGATGCGATCACCCTCTCCTCGAACAAATCTCCGAGGAACTGTTATCGGAGGCTCACCGGACGGTCTCCCAGGTGTCGGACAGCACCGCTCGGCATCCAGGACAGGGGAAGCGATGATGAGTACACAGCACACGGTGGAGACTGCGGCGTCGGTGATCGCTGCCCGTGGGGGCGACCCGCAGGCCCAGGACGACCTGGTCAGCGCGTACCTCCCCCTCGTCTACAACATCGTGGGGCGTGCTCTGAACGGCTCGGTCGATGTCGACGACGTGGTGCAGGAGACCATGCTTCGTGCCCTGGACGCGCTGGGTGGTCTGCGCACGCCCGAGTGCTTCCGCTCCTGGCTCGTGGCGATCGCGATGAACCAGGTCCGTGCGCATTGGCAGGACCGGCAGATCGCGCCGGGCGCCGTCGAGGAGGCCGAGGATCTCGCGGATCCGGGCGCAGACTTCGTCGACCTGACGCTGGTACAGCTCCAGTTGACCGGCCAGCGCCAGGAGACGGCGCTCGCCACCCGTTGGCTGGAGCCGGACGACCGAGGACTGCTGTCGCTCTGGTGGCTGGAGTGCGCCGGTGAACTGACCCGTGGCGAGGTCGCGGCGGCCCTTGAGCTGTCGCCGCAGCACACGGCGGTCCGGGTGCAGCGGATGAAGGCGCAACTGGAGGCGGCCCGCGTGGTGGTCCGGGCGCTCGACGCCCAGCCGCCGTGCGAGGAACTGCGCGGCGTGCTGGTCACCTGGGACGGTCGGCCCTCGGCGCTGTGGCGCAAGCGCATAGCCCGGCACGCCCGTGGCTGTGCACGCTGCTCCGGCCTGTGGAGCGGGCTGATGCCCGCCGAGGGGCTGCTGGCCGGACTGGCGCTGGTCGCGGTGTCTTCCACACCGCTCGCACAGCTCGGGCAGGGCGCGGGCAGGGCGGCGGTGGCCGGTTCGGCGTCCCGTCCGGACCCGTCCGAGGCCCCTGCTGTGGCGGGGTCGGCGGCCGGGCACCGCGCTCCGCACCGCGGCACGGCCTCCCGGGCCGAGGCCCGCAGACGTCGGCGGTTCCGGCGCCGGGCCGTCGGCGGCGCCGTCGTCGCGGCCTGCGTTGCGGGCAGCGGTATCTGGTACTTCGGTACGGACTCCGGCACGGGGCACGAAGCAGCGACCGCCACGCAGACCGAAGACGTGCCCGCCGTCGGCCTGTCCGCCAGCCGTCCCGTCCAGCCGTCGCCGTCGGCCTCGGCCTCGGTGACACCGTCCGCCTCGCCGTCGAAGAAGGCGGGCGGTGCCAAGAAGACCCCTCGCCCCGCGAAGAAGAGCGCGTCGGCTCCCGCACGCTCGACTCGGCCCCCGCAGACCGCGCCCACTGCACCGAAGGCGCAGCCGGCTCCCACGGGCACCGTGGCGCAGGTGGTCGCGCTGGTCAACAAGGAGCGGGCGGCCGCCGGTTGCGGACCGCTCACGGAGAACGCGCAACTGGAGCAGGCCGCCCAGGCCCACTCCGACGACATGGCCGCCCGGAACTTCTTCGAGCACACCAACCCGGACGGCGCGGACCCCGGGCAGCGCATCACCGCCGCCGGCTACCGCTGGTCCACGTACGGCGAGAACATCGCCGAGGGCCAGCAGACGCCGCAGGAGGTGATGGACGCTTGGATGAACAGCTCCGGCCACCGTGCCAACATTCTCAACTGCTCGTTCAAGGACATCGGCGTGGGTGTGCACCGAGGGTCCGGCGGCCCCTGGTGGACACAGGACTTCGGCGCCAAACTCTGATCCGCCTTTCTCCGGAAACGGAACCGGCCGAATAGAGGCGGGATCTGACGGGTTGCCCGCGCCGTCCACGACCCGGACGTACACGTAGCAGGCCTTTCATGGCCGTGGCCCGTTCCGGGCCGCTGCCGCTACCGCTGCCGGTGCGGGGCTGTGGGTGATGGTGTCCTCGCCGCTGCCCGGTGGCGAAGCGCCCGGCATGGTCGACCCGGGGTCCCGGCGCGTCTTCCCCCTCAGCTCCCGGTGCGCAGCGCGAGTGCCGTCAGCGCCTCGGGAGCACCCGCCTGGCCGCGGACTCCGGGAAAGGCGTTGACGTCCACGATCTGCGGTGTGTTGCCGCCGGCGTCGATCAGGTCGACCCCGTACACCTCGAGCCCGAAGAGAGGTCCGACCTGTCTCGCTGTTTCCAGCCATTGCTCCGGGAGCTCATGAAGCGGAAGCGACACGGTCTTGCGCCCGGCAACCGGGTCGCCGGCCAGTTCGGAGCGTCGCAGCGCCGCGAACACCTGACCGTCTATCACCCAGAGTTTGCGGTCCCAGCCGTCGTTGGCCGTGTACGGCTGTACGACCACCGGCTCGTCGGCCCACTGATCGCACAGGTCACTGAGCCGCCCAGGGCCGTCGACCCGTGCGACCAGGTCACCACGTCTGCTGTGGCGGCTCTTCACCACCAGCGGGTAGGGAAGTTCGGGCTCGGCAGCGAGGTGTCGGAGTCTCGCGACGGTCCAGTTGTCAACGAACGGCAGCCCTCCGAACACCGCCAGTTCCGCCATGAGGGTCCTGTCCTGGCACAACGCCGTAGCAGATGACGAGTTCACAACGGGTGCGCCGCGCTCTTCCAGCGCTCTGGCCAGGGCGAGGGCGGGCGTCGTGCGCGCCTTGAGGAGGTAGACGTCTGCCGGTGTGTCGGGAACGCGCGGACCTCCGGCCTCACCAGGGTTGAGCCAGTCGACTCTGTGCCGGGGCGCCAGAAGAGCCGCTGTGGCGGCCAACAGCGGATGGTCGGGCCGCGGTGTGATGAGACCAACCCTCATATGCCCTCCCCGACGGCCACCGGAATCTGCGCCGGAGTCCGAGCGGAGTGCAGAGACGTCACGGCTGTGGCCGGTGGCGGCGGTGCGTTTCCGCCGCGTGCCAGTCTCAGAATGGCCCTCGCCACCCGGGCCGGCGCGTCGGGGACCTGGCGGAAGCTCGGGAAGTCATTGACATCCACGACCATCGGACCCTCAGGGCCCAGGAGCACGTCCACTCCGTACAGGTCGAGCCCGTAGACCTGGCCGACCTCGGCCGCGATCCGCGCCACCTCCCTGCTGAGTTCGACGCGCCGTTCGGGGACCGTGCGTCTCGGGTGGAGCGGTGAACAGCGCTCGGTCGCCCACAACTCGCCGCCGACGCAGTAGACCTTGAGGTCGGTTCCGGAGTTGGGCACGTACGGCTGGGCGATCAGGACTCCCTCACCTGCCAGTTTCGCACCCGTCTCCTTCAGCCTGATCGGCGACGACACGAGGTGTACGCCGCGCCCCGAGCTGCCGTTGGCCGGCTTGACGACCAACGGATAGTCCGCCTCGGGTACTTCGGCCAGGGTCTCCCAGTGGGTCACCGCGTAGGTCATCGGGACGGGCAAACCATGGTTGCGGCCGATCGCAGCGGCCAGCGCCTTGTCCCGGACGCCTCTGATGGCGCGGGCATCGTTGACGGTGGTGAGTCCGACGGCTGCGGCCGCCTCCAGCAGGGTGAGTCCGGGGCCGCCCGAGACCGTCTTGAGCACCCATGCGTCATGACTGCCTTTGCGCACCGCCTCGGACACAGGCACCAGCGAGCTGCCGGGGCGCAGGATGTCGACCTTGTTTCCCCAGGAGATGAGTCGGCGTATCACCTCGACGGGCATACCGTCATGACGGTATTGCTCCTCCACCAAGAAGCAGATTCTCATCGTCCTTCCCCCCCGCAACCCCTCGAGCCCGTGCGCTCGGGCACGCCGCCCGACGACCTGACACGCCTGAGAGTAGATGATCTCCTGCGCCTCCTTCTCACTCCACCAGACCCCTCAAAGGGTGCAGCTTTCCCTCCCGTGAGGCGGTTCTTCGGCTGAGCGGGCGTCACCGAACGACGGTCTTCGCGCTGCTTGAGCTGTGGGACAGGGCTGCTAGAGCTTTCGAGGTCTCCCTGATGTGATCGTGATCTTGGTTGAGAGGCCATCGCTGCGGCAGTTCGGATAAGGATCGCGCACGCGTCCGGATCGGCGAGGATCATCTGAGCCCATGCGATGGCGGGCCCGAGGTCGCCCCACCGGGCCCGGTCAGCCAGCCGCTGCGCTTCCGCGCGCTCCTGCTCGGTCTCCTGGCCGCACGGGGTGCAGTGCCAGTCGGCCATCGCCTGCTCACGCTCGCTCAGCGCCGCCCACACCGTGATCGGGAACAGCTGCACCAGGCACCCCGCCGACAGGACCGCTCCACAAGCCACCCGGCCACCCGGCGGCCGCGCTCAAGGCGTTCGTCGCACGCCGGGGGCGGATTGTTCTGAGTGCTCGTAAGTCGGCCGCGAAGGGCCGTTACCTGATCTGTTCGGCCAGGGCGAGGATGATGCCTGAGGGGCCGCGGAGGTAGCAGAGGCGGTAGATGTCCTTGTACTGCGCTACCTCGCCGATTAGTTCGGCGCCATGGGGGCGCAGACGGGCGATGGTGTCGTCCATGTCGTCGACGGCGAACATGACCCGGTGCAGGCCCAGCGTGTTCGGCGGGGGGTTGTACGATCCGTCACCGATCGCCGCGGGGGTGTGGTACTGCGCGAGCTCCAGCTTGCCGTGGCCGTCTGGGGTCCGCATCATCGCGATGTCGCTGCGGACTCCGTCGAGTCCGACGGCCTGATCCGCGAAGAGGCCCTCGATCTGCGCCTTGCCTTCCACGACCATGCCCAGTTCGGTGAAGAAGGCGACGGCGGCGTCCAGGTCTTCGACGACGATGCCGACGTTGTCCATCCGCTGAAGCGTCATGACGGTTCTCCCTCTGCGTTGCGCGGCCCTTTGAGGCCACTGGTATACCGAGGACGGAGCCAGCGGCCCATCCTCGACACCCTTAGTGCGTGGTGGAAAGGGAGTCCCTGTTCGATGAGCAGGGGCCTCTTCGTGTGGGGGGCATGATCGCGACGGGGTGGGGGCAGGCAGCGGACGGCTTGTTGTTGATCGAGGAGGGTGCGATGCCGTCGGTGCTGGGGTTGATGGAACAGCGTGAGGCGCTGCAGGTGCAAGGCCCGCCCGGCGCTCCGCGAAGACCCTGTCCGGTGTTGTGCGGGGCGGGGTCCTTTGCTGTTCGGAGTGGCGCTCCGGGCAGGTAGCCGCACGCACGCGTGATGCCTGACCTGCTGTGGGACGTGATCTGCCGTCGCGGGATCAACCGCAGGTCGCGTGCAGTTCCTCCACGCTGATCAGCGGCAGGTCGCGCACGTAATCTGGGCCGTGGGTGCGGATGTCGGCTTGGACGCGCAGGGGACGCCCGAACCCGGCGCCGCGCATCTGATCGGCCGCCTCCGACGGATCAGGCCCCCTCCGCGCCGGTGGTCATCAGCAGAGTGACACCTGCCCGGTCGGGGCCGCCGAGGGCGTACCGGCCGGAGCCCGGGCGCGGGTGCTAGACGCAGGTGGCGGCGTAGGGGCAGGTGTCGCAGTCGAATTCGTTGACGCACGGCGTCACTGCGTGGGCGAATGCCAGGTCCATCAACCGCCGGTACTCGGTGACGGTGTCGACGTTCAGGGTGTAGGTCCTGTCTGGAGTTCGGATCACGACTGCGGTGCGATGCTGCGGAGCCAGAGCATCGCACCGCACAGATGCAGTCCGGCCTCGTAGCTCTCCGGGGTCTTGTCGAAGCGGAACGCGATGCCTCGCCAGTTCCGCAGCCGGTTGATGCACCGCTCCACGGTGTTGCGCTCGGTGTACAAGGCCGCGTCGTGGCTGACCGGGCGACCGCCCTTCGAACCGCGCTTCTTCCGGTTGGCGGCCTGGTCCACCTTCTCCGGGATCACCGCCCGGATTCCACGACGCCGCAGGTAGCGGCGGTTACGGCGGCTGGAGTAAGCCTTGTCCGCGGCCACTGCGTCCGGTCGGGTCCGGGGACGCCCGACCGGCCCGCGCACCTTCACCCGCTCCAGGACCGGGACGAACTGCGGGCTGTCGCCGGCCTGTCCGGGGGTGAGCACAAACGCCAGCGGACGGCAGCGCCGGTCGGCCGCCAGGTGAATCTTGCTGGTCAGCCCTCCCCGGGAACGCCCCAGTTGTGCGGCCTTCAGACGGGCCCGGTGCCGTCGGCGGGCCCGTCGCCGCTCAGCGCCCGCGTCGTCCTCGCACTGTCCGTCCTGCGGCTGTTGTCCCTCCACGGCGCCCCCTTTTCGGACTCGGCGGCCGCTTCCAGGGCCGCCAACTGCTCGGGTTCCAGTGCCATCCCGGCGGCGTGGTGGTGCGCCCGTGCTGTCGCCGAGTCCACGCTGACCAGGCCCAGGTCCGCCTGACCCCGGTCAGCGGCCTCGGCGATCACCGCCTCCATCAGGTGCTGGAAGACGCCCTGCGTCGCCCAGATCCGGAAGCGGTCGTACGCGCTCTGCCAGGGCCCGAACTCGCTGGGCAGGTCGCGCCAGGGACTGCCCGTGCGGAACCGCCACATCACCGCGTTGAAGTGTTTCCGCAGGTCGGGGATGGGCCCGACTGCGGCGATCGGAAGGTGGGGCTCGATCAGGGCCCACTGCTCGTCGGTGAGATCGCCTCGCGCCATGGCCGATGGCCTATCAAGGAGGGACCCCATGACGCAGGCGATCTACCGAACTCGTGATCCGGACTCCAGACAGGACCTAGTAGACACGTGCGGCGACCTGCTGACGGTCGACGAAGCCGGCCTCGTGGAGGATCCGCAGGTGCTTCGTCGCGGTGGGTTGGCTGATGCGCAGCGTGTGCGCGACCTCGGTGACCGACAGCGGTGCCTCCTGGTGCGAGCCGAGCACCTTGATCATCTTCATGCGCACCGGCAGAGCGAGTGCGGCCTGCAGTTCACAGGTGCGCTTGACCAGACCGCGTGGGCGCTCGCCGTCCGCCCGGCGTCGCCCGCGCGACGCGACGAGGCCAGGGCGGACGGCGATCTGCGTCATGTCAGGGTTCCACTTTCTGGCCGGCGTCAGGACGGTCGAGCAGCTCCAGCCGCCAATGCTCCGGGCGATCCGGGGGGAGGCCGAGCACGTGCTCCTTGAAGGCTCTCAGGCACCATACGACGCTGGCCATCTACGAATCCGGAGCAGGATGATGACTCTTTGAATTCGGCTTTGTCCGCAGTTCCGTGAAGGCCATCAGTTTGGCCACGGCAGGACCGTGAGCTCCGGCCATTCGTTCTTCCAACGGGCCGCCTTGGTCTCATAGACCTCCCGCGGGGCAAGGACCGGGTTGGGTCGAACGACAAGGTTGAACACGTCGGAGAGTCCGTGAGGCGCATAGACGCGCCATCCTCCGTCGGGTTCCAGCCGGACGCCCAGGCAGCACGTCGTCGCCGCGAAACCGTCGATCGCGGACTCAGTGGATTCGTGCGGCGGACACGGCACCCCGAACTTCTGCTCAAACCAAAGATGTACGCGGGCTTCGTTGCGGATCTCCACCTCGGCGGGCAGGTCGGCGAACGCCTCCTGACCCGCCTTGATCACGGCATCCTCCGCTTCCCAGGAGAGGTCGCTGCCGTCGAAGTAGAAGACGTCGTAGTCCTTGATGCCGTTGGTCGGGGGCCTGCCGGTAGTCACGTTCCACACCGTCTGGAACAGGCAGCCCGCCGTCACGTACCAGTCGGGCAACTCCAGTGTTGCCGCCCTGGTCATCACGTCGGTCAAGATCCCGTTCTGGGAGAGCACGGATCGCAAGCCGTCGAGTTGCTCAATGAGAGGAAGTCGGCCAAGCATCCGCCTTGCCTACCACGCTGACCTGGCCTTGTGCTTCGGTGAAGCGGGCATTCAGATATGAGTTGAAGAGATGCCCGGGCGGGCGGCTTCGACGACGCACGCCGGACGCTGTCCGAGTACCTGCCGCTGTGTGTCACATCGCGTGGGAGAGACGACGGACGCCTTCGCCGATCTGGTCGGCGGAGACCTGTCCGTAGGTCAGGCGGAGGTAGGGGCCGTCGGGTTCAGCGGGGAACCAGGGGGTGCCTGCGGAGATGAGGACCCCGGCGGCCAGGGCGCGTGCGGCGAGGACGTCGGGGTCGGTGCCGTCCGGCAGCCTGACCCACACATGCATGCCGCCGCGGGGCACGCACGTGACGTTCGCTTCGGGCAGGTGGGTGGCGAGGGCCCGCAGGAGGGCGTCGCGGCGGTGGGCGAGTTGGCGGGACACCGCGCGCTGGTGGCGAGGCAACGCGCTCGAGGTGAGGAAGTCGAGCGCGGCGGCCTGGAGGGGGCCGGAGACGTAGAGGTCGTCGAGGGCTTTGGCCGCACGCAGTCGGGCGAGGGCCGGTCCTCGGGCTGCGAGCGCGGCGACGCGTAGGCCGGGGGCGACGGCCTTGGTGAGGGAACGTATGTGCACGACGTGCCCGGTCCGGTCGGCGGACATCAGCGTCGGGGGCACGGGGGTGTCGATGACCAGGTCCCGGGCGTAGTCGTCCTCGACGACGAACGCGGAGTGCTGTGTCGCGGTGTCCAGGAGCTGGGCGCGGCGTTCGGGGGGCAGGGTGGTTCCGGTCGGGTTGGCGAACAGGGGCTGGACGACGACGAGGTGGGCCCCGGTGCGGGTGAGGGCGTCGTCGAGGAGATCGGTGCGCATTCCGTGAGCGTCGGTGGGGACGGGCACGGTCTCGAGGCCGTAGGTGCGGGCGATCGAGATCGCGCCGAGATAGCCGGGGCTTTCCATGAGGACGGGCTGGCCGGGGCGGGTCAGGGCGCGGATGGCGATGGAGAGGGCGCTCTGCCCGCCGGCGGTGACGACGACCTCGTCGTGGGCGACGCCGCCGATCGCGCGGGCGAACCACCGCCGCAACGCCTCCTCGCCGTCCACGGGTGAGCGCCCCCACACACCCGGGCGGCGTCCTGCGCGGGCGAGTGAGGCGCCCAGCGCCCGGGTGGGGATGGTCTCCTCGTCCAGGTAGCCGCCGGACAGCCGGATCGTGCCCGCGGGAGGTTCGGTCACCAGATCCAGTGCGCGCACGGCTGCGTCGGGGGTGCGCCCGCCGAGCACGGCCTGCTGCCAGGCGGTGTCCCGCGGTGGCGGGAAGGGGCGAGCGGCGACGAACGTGCCCGCGGCCGGGCGGACCTCCACAAGTCCCGCGGCAGCCAGCTCCCGGGTCACGGCCTGCACTGTGGCCGGCGACACCCGGTACTCCCGTTGCAGCGCACGCACCGTCGGCATGCGTGTCCCCGTCGGCTCGCGTGCGGCCAGCTCACGCAGCGCCGAGAGTAGCAATGCTCGACTGCTATCGTCATTCATGAGAGATGAGAGTAACGCAACTGTAGATACGGCGACTTCGAGTAACAGTTCGCCGCGTGCCGCTGCGACAGCATGGGTGCTGGGCGGGCTGGGGGTGCTGGCGTTCAGCCTGTCACTGCCCGCGAACAAGATCGCTGTCACGGGATTCGACGCGGTCGGGATCACGGTGTGGCGGGCGGCGATCGCCGGTGTACTGGCCGGTGCCTACCTGATGGCGGTACGGGCCCCTGTTCCGCGCGGGGCTGCCGCAGCGCGCTTGGCGGTGTCCGGTCTCGGTGTCGTCGTGGGGTTCCCGTTGCTGTCCTCTCTGGCACTGGAGTCGATCGACTCGGGACGAGCAGCCGTCATCCTCGGACTGCTGCCGGCCATCACCGCGATGTCCGCCCAACTGATCGGAGGAGAACGGCTACCGGCCGGCTTCTGGGCGGCGTCCCTGGCCGGGATCGCCGTACTCACCACATATCTGCTGGCGTCCAGGCCCGGTGCGGCGGCCACCGGGTTCGGCTGGGGCGACCTCGCCATGCTGGGAGCCACCGTGTGCTCCGGCTTCGGGTACGCGGTCGGAGCCGGGGAGGCCAAGAACATCGGCGGCGCCCGCAGCATCTCCTGGACGCTGGTCCTCCTGCTGCCGCTCTCGCTCCCCGCCACGTCGGTCGCTTCCCTGACCGGCACCTACGACCTCAAGCCCCCGGTGGTCGCCGCGATGGGCTACATCGCCGTCGTCTCCCAACTGCTCGGGTTCTTCGCCTGGTACGGCGGCCTGGCCCGCGGCGGCATCGCCCGCGTCGGCCAGATCCAGCAACTGCAACCGATCCTCACCCTCATCGCCTCCGCCGCGCTCCTGGGCGAACCCCTGGCAGCCGACACCTACTTCGTCGGTGCCGCCATCGCCGCACTCGTGTGGCTCGCCCAGCGCGCCCGCGCCACGGCTACATCGGCTGCGACCTGTCCTCGCCCCGTGCCTGGCTCCGTCGTCCCCGACGCACTGGCTCACGAAAGCAACAGGTCGTGAGTGGCACGGGCTGCGTTGACACCCTAGGGAGCGGGGCACGTTCGTCCAGGTTGCGCATCGGCGGGGCGGCCACGTCGGGCTGCTGTCAGTGCTGAGGGCAACCCGCCGGGGTGCCGACGACCCGTAACGGTGCCTGAACATGCTCCGGGCGCAGTCACGGGTCGTCGGCAGCGTGATGGCTGGGATGGTGGGCAGCGAACAAACGCGGCCGGTCGTGCTGCGCGGCAACAGCGCCTCGCGGAAGTCGACCGTCGCGGTCGGCCTCCGGGAGAGGTTCGGCCGCGGCCTCGCCCTGGCCGGTCAGCACAACCTCCGCCGCATCGTGCTTCGAGAGCGCGACCGGCCCGACGCCACGAACATCGGCCTGAACGACCTGACTGCCCGCCACGCCCCGGACGCCGGATTCCACGTCGTGGTCGAAGGCTTCCTCTACGCCGACCGCTACGGCGACATGCTCGCGGCGCTGCCTGCCGACCACCGAGGTCCGACCCACGGCTACTACCTGGACGTGCCGTTCGGTGAAACCCTCGTCCGGCATGCCACCAAGCCGCGATGACGTCAGCGAGCATCAGCTACGTGACTGGTCCCGGCCGCGCGATCTGTTGCCCGGCGGCATCGAGACCATCAGCGGCGCCGACCGCGCCCCGCACGAGACCGTCGACCGCATCATGCTCGATAGCAGCTTGGCTCACCTGCCCTGTTGCGCGTGGGGTCGTTGGCGGCGGTGACGGTACCGGACTGCTTCGGTGTGCGGCCGGGTGCGCTAGGACGAGGGCTGGGGCACCGAGCCTACGGCCACGATCATCGACTGGCAGTCGGTCAAAGCAACTGCATCCGTCTCGGCCACCTCAAGAGGCTTCAACGGCGGCAAGAACTTCAAGCGCCATCGCCAGGCCGGCAAACGCCCGCACGAACTGTCCAGCGGCCAGCGGCCAGCGGCCAGCGGCAGCGCATCGACATGGCCCGGGCGCTTGCGATGCGCCCAGCGTGCTCCTGACCGACGAACCGGTGTCCCCGCTGGGCATCTCCGTCTTCAACCTGCTGGACGACCTCAAGCGCGACCGCGACTTGGCGCTCGCAGGCAGGCGGTAGGCGGCCGAGCCGACTGCCTGCCGCTGGGCACCGGGCCGGTCGGGGCAGTCACCTGCGGCCAAAGGTGTTGGTGAGGGCGCCAGGTAGTAAAATGATGTCTGGCCCTGAAGGCCGCAGAACCACAGCGGTACCCATGCCGTCCGACCGGTCCGCACCCCCGAGCGGGCGCGGATCTGTGCCACGTCAACGGCACACGCGGAGCTGTACAGCGGCTCCCCCCGGTCGTGTCCCGCCGGACGCGGGTCCGACGTCCTTCACTGCCGCAAAGGTGTAGATTATGATCACCATCTCCGGGCGCGCGATGGCCCTGGTATCCGCCGCTCTCCTCGCCGCCACCGGCGTCTCGATCGGCACTGTCGCCCCGGCTCAGGCCGCACCGAGGACCCCCACCTGCCACGTCTCCGACCTGCACCTCTCCATCGGCATGGTGACCGGTGGCGCGGGTTCGCTTTTCTACCCGATCCGGTTCACCAACATTTCCCACCACACCTGCGCCCTGCGCGGCTACCCGGGTGTCAGCCTTCTGAACAGTCACCATCACCAGATCGGCGCGCCGGCGACCCGTAACCCCCACCCGGTGTCCACCGTGTTCGTCCGCCCACACCGCTCGGCATTCGCCACCATCCGTACCAACAACCCGAGCGTGGTGCCGACCTGCCGGCCGACCTCGACATTCATCCGGGTCTTTCCACCGTCCAGCTTCCGGTCCGTGTTGATTCCCTTCCACCTGAAGGTATGCGGAGTCTTCCAGGTCAACCCGGTGCAGACCACGCCGTAGTGCCGCCCCGCTTCCGCTGTCACAAGGGTGAATATGAAAGGGAACTCGGGCCAGGTAGATGGTTGCGGTCGTCTCGTTGCGATTGGCGATCCCGCGCCACTGTTTCAGGCGGTTGATGCACCGCTCAAGGAGCAAGCCGCAGTGCTGACATAGACGAGACCAGGACAGGGAATGCCCCGGTCATAGGGATTGATGCCCTGTTGGCGCTGGTCGGAACAGTCCGCAGGTTGCGCGAGGGGCAGGTCGAGGCAGGCGAGGGGGGTGGGTCGCGATGGCTGGAGGAGACGCGGCTGCGCCCCCCAGTCCGGGCCCGCGACAGCGGGTGCACCGAGGTGGGAATCCTTCCCGGAGGTGAACCGGGTGGTGGTCCAGCGATTACTGGGACTGCTGGTGGAGCGGATGGCGACGGCGGCACCGCCCAGGAACGCGGACGGGGGTGTGGACAATGACGGTGGTCGGACTGCCCTGGGAACGGCTGGAGGGCAAGGTCCAACCCTGGCATCGTGACCGGCTCGCGGCTGTATATGTGCGCCAGTCGACGGCTGGGCAGGTCAGGGATCATCAGGAGTCCACGCGATTGCAGTACGCGCTGGTGGAGCGGGCGGTCGCGCTGGGGTGGCCGCCGTCGCGGGTGCTGGTGATCGATGAGGACCTGGGGCATTCCGCGTCCGGGATCGATGCCCGGCCCGGCTTCCAGCGTCTGGTCTCCGAGGTCGGCCTGGATCACGTGGGGATCGTTCTGGGGATCGAGATGTCCCGGCTGGCGCGCAGTGGCCGTGAATGGCATCAGCTCCTTGAACTGTGCGCCCTGGCGGGGGCTTTGCTGGGGGATCCGGACGGCGTCTATGACCCCAGCGATCACAACGACCGGTTACTGCTGGGCCTGAAGGGGACGATCAGTGAGGCGGAACTGCACCTGATCAAGCAGCGGATGTGGTCCGGGCGTCTGGCCAAGGCCCGGCGCGGGGAACTGGTGGTGCCGCTGCCGACCGGCTTCGTGCGCCGTCCCTCCGGTGAAGCCGTCCTCGACCCCGACGAGCAGGTGCGCTCGGTGGTGTATCTGGTCTTCGAGTTGTTCGAGCGGTTCGGGACCGTCAACGCGGTGCTGTGTTACCTGGTCGACAACCACATCCAGGTCGGAGTACGGCTGCGCGAGGGCCCCGAGCGCGGGGAGTTGGAGTGGCGTCGCCCCAGTCGGGCCGCGGTGCAGAACATGCTCCGCAATCCGGCCTACGCTGGAATCTACGTCTACGGCCGCAGTCGGCTCGACCCGCGGCGGCGGCAGGCGGGGCGGCCGTGCACCGGCCGGGTGCGTACCGGTCGCGAGGACTGGTTCGTTCACCTTCCGGGTCTGCTGCCTGCCTATATCAGTGTCGAACAGCATGAGCGGAACCTTGAGCGGATGGACGCCAACCGGGCCCGGTCCGAGAGTATCGGCGTGGTGCGCGACGGCCCGGCGCTGCTGGCCGGGCTGGTGGTCTGCGGGCGCTGCGACGCGAAGATGACGGTGCGCTATCAGCGCGGTGCGGGTGGGAAGCTGCACCCGGCGTATGTCTGCGCCCGAGCCAAGAGCGACTACGACCAGGGGCAGTGCCAGCAGCTGGCCGGCGGCTGCGTCGACGAGCACGTCACCGCCCTGCTGCTGCAGGCGATGTCCCCGGCCGCGGTGGAGGTCTCCCTCGCGGCGGCCGAGCAGGTCGAGGCCCAGCGCGCCCAGGTGGACCGGATCTGGCGGCAGCGCCTGGAGCGCGCCGACTACACCGTGGACCGCGCCCGGCGCCAGTACCAGCTTGCCGAGCCCGAGAACCGGCTGGTGGTACGGCAGTTGGAGAGGGACTGGGAGACCGCGATGGAACAGCGGCAGGCGCTCGGCGAGGAGTACGACCGCTTCCTCGCTGTGCGCCCGCGCACCCTCAGCGCCGAGGAACGGGCACAGATCCGGGCTCTGGCCGCTGACGTCCCGGGTATTTGGCACGCGCCCACCACCACCGACGCGGACCGCAAGCAGCTGATCCGTCAGCTGGTCGAGCAGGTGCGCGTCGAGGTGGTGGGCACCAGCGAGCTGGTGAACGTGGCTGTCCGCTGGGCGGGCGGGCACCACACCGAGGCGCAGGTGGCACGGCCGGTGGCCTGCCTGACCCAGCTCAGCTACTACCCCCGGCTCCGCGCCCGCGCCGCCGAGCTGGTTGAGGCTGGCTGCACCACCGAGCAGATCGCCGAGCACCTCAACGCCGAGGGCTTCCGCCCGCCCAAGCGGTGTGAGACGTTCACCAGGAACGCGGTCAACGACCTGCTGCGAGCCCTGGGCATCCAGCGCTTCCGCACACCCAACCGCCGACGCCCCGACCTGGACGAACACGAGTGGTGGCTCCGCGACCTCGCCGAGCACCTGGGCATGTCCGAGATCACCCTCGACTCCTGGGTGCGGCGAGGCTGGGCCACTGGATACCTGCACCCCCAGGCCCGACTGACGGTCATCCACGCCGACCCGGCAGAGGTCGAACGCCTGCGCACCCTGCACGAGGTGCCCCGCGGCCAGCACAACCGGCGCCCCTGGCTGAAGAATCAGGCCGCCAGCATGAACACCGGAAACGAAGAGGCACGAGAGGAAGGAGCCGACGGCGATGGATCCAAGCCGCAGGTATGACAGCACTGTGGCTTGCTTCTCTCAACGGTGTTGCGCTGCTTGTAGTTCTCGTGGTCGAAGGCGGGCGGTCTGCATCCCTGGCTGCCCCGTCGCAGTCGGTGGCCTCGCTGGTCCGCTGAGGTTCTCGTCGGCGTCGGCCTAGTAGTGCTTGGTCAGGTTGATGGGGCTGGTGCGTGTCCTTCGGGTCCGGTGTGGTGTTGAGGGGGTGTGACTCCGGACGAGATTGCTGTGGTGCGTGGTGAGCTGGAGGCGTTCGCGGAGGAGGTGTTCGAGCCGTTCGCGCGCAAGGACCAGCGCCGGTGGGGGCAGGTCTACCTTCGGGGACTGCTGACCGACGGCAAACGCAAGTCCATCGAGCCGATGGCCGCCCGGCTCGGGGCTGACGGCAACCGTCAGGCTCTCGCCAACTTCATCACCACCAGCCCCTGGAACCCGGCTCACGTCCGGGCCCGGCTCGCCTGGCGGATGGAGGCGGCGATCAAGCCCAGGGCCCTGGTCTTCGACGACACCGGGTTCCTGAAGGACGGGAGTGCCTCGGCGTGTGTGTCGCGGCAGTACACCGGCACTGCGGGCAAGGTCACCAACTGCCAGGTGGGCGTCTCGCTCCACCTCGCCTCCGACCATGCCTCGGCTGCGGTCGACTGGCGGCTGTTCCTGCCCGAGACCTGGGACCCGGCCTCACCGAAGGCCGACCCGTGCAAGATCGCCCGCCGCACCGCCTGCGGCATCCCGCCGGACGTCGGGCACGTGGAGAAGTGGCAGCTGGCCCTGGACATGCTCGACGAGGTCCGCTCCTGGGGGATCGAGGTGCCGCTGGCCGTCGCGGACGCTGGATACGGCGACGCCGCGGCCTTCCGGCTCGGCCTGCAGGCCCGGGGTCTTCGCTACGTGGTGGGGATCTCCACCACCATGTCGGCGCAACCCGACGACGCGGTCCCGGTGTGCGAGCCGTACTCGGGGCACGGACGCCCGCCGGTTGCGAAGTACCCCGACCCGGCCCGGTCGGTGAAAGAGCTGGTCCTCGCCGCGGGCCGGAAGGCCGCACGGCCGGTGCAGTGGCGGGAGGGATCCCGTCCCGGCACCGGCCGCTCCGGCCGCAGGCGCATGTACTCCCGTTTCGTGGCCCTGCGGATCCGGCCTGCCGGGCGCGAGATCCGGCAGGCCACCGACGGCCCGGAACTGCCCGAGTCCTGGCTGCTGGCCGAATGGCCCGCCACCGAACCGGAGCCGGTGCAGTTCTGGCTGTCCGACCTGCCCGCCGACACCCCGCTCACCACGCTGGTCCGGCTCGCCAAACTGCGCTGGCGCATCGAGCACGACTACCGCGAGATGAAGCAGGCCCTGGGCCTGGCCCACTTCGAGGGCCGGACCTGGAACGGCTGGCACCACCACGTCACCCTCGTCTCCGTCGCGCACGCCTTCTGCACCCTGCAGCGGCTGAACCGATCCCCAAAAGACACGGCGCCGGCCTGAGCCTCTACCAAGTCGTCCGCGAGCTGCAGACACTCCTCGCCCTCTGGACCGGCGCCTGCCCCACCTGCCACCGCGACATACCCACGGCGATACCAACCTGACCAAGCACTACTAGAAGATCACTGAAAATGTTGCGGGTTCTGGCCCCGGCCCGGCAGGGCCGGGGCCAGTCTGTAGGCATGCAGGGGGAATGGGCCGGGGAGATGGCCGGGCCGGATGTGTGGGAGACCTGCCGGGAGTTGATCCCGGCCGGGAGCGTGTTCGCGTTTTTGGCCGAGCACCGGGAGGCACTGTTCCCGCCGTCGATGTTCGCCGACATGTATCCCTCGTCCAACGGCCGTCCGAGTCTGCCGCCGCAGGTCCTGGCCGCCACCGTGGTGCTGCAGAACCTGCAGGGGCTGTCGGACTTCGAGACGGTCCAGGAACTGCGGTGTGATCTGCGGTGGAAAGCAGCCTGCGGGCTGGGCTTGTACGACATGGCATTCGATCCGTCGCTGCTGACGTACTTCAGGCGCCGGCTGCGCCGCTTGGCCGATCCGATGCGGATCTTCACCAAGGTCAAGGAGGTCGTGGCCGCGACCAGGGTGCTCAGGGGCAGGCAGCGGCGCGCTTTGGACTCCACCGTCCTCGATGACGCGGTGGCCACCCAGGACACAGTCACCCAGATCATCTCCGCGATCCGCCGGGTGATCCGCGATGTCCCCGAAGCCCGGGAGGTTGCCGCGGAGCACTGCCGCGCGCACGACTACACCGACCCGGGCAAACCGAAGATCGCCTGGAACGACGAGCAGGCGCGCGCCGCGCTGGTCGATGCGCTGGTTACCGACGCCCTCGACCTGCTCGGGCACCTGCCCGAGCGCGAGCTGGGCGAGAAGGCCGCGAACGCCGTGGGCCTGCTGGCGCTGGTCGCCGGGCAGGACGTGGAACCGGCCCAGGACTCCGACGGACGCGACGGCCGCTGGCGCATCGCCCGGCGCACCGCGCCCGACCGGACGGTGTCCACCGTCGATCCCGACGCCCGGCACATCCACAAGAACCGCACCCGCCACCAGGACGGATTCAAAGGACACGTCTGTTTCGAGCCGGAGAGCGGGCTGTTCACCGCCGTCGCTGTCACCGGCGGCTACGGTCCCGGCAACCACGAAGCGGCCGTTGCCCGTGATCTGCTGGACGGGGAGGACGGCGGGTTGACCGTGCTCGGCGACTCCGCCTACGGCACCGGGGAGCTGCGCGAACAGTTGCAGGCCGCGGGTCACATCCTGGTCATCAAGCCCCCGCCGCTGCGGCAGGTGGTCCCCGGCGGCTTGACCATCGACGACTTCCGCGTCGACCCGGTCGCCGGTACCGCGACCTGCCCGGCCGGACGCACCGCCAACCTCGGCCGGGCCAAAGCCGACGGGACCCGCACCGCCCAGTTCAAACGCCTCTGCTCCGACTGCCCGCTGCGCGAGCGCTGCACCACCTCCTAGACCGGACGCACCCTCAACGTCCATCCCCAGCGCGAACTGCTGACCGCCGCCCGCCGAGAGGCTGCCGGCCCGGCCTGGCAGGCCGAATACCGCAGATGGCGGCCCCCGGTCGAACGCGCCATCGCCTGGCTGGTCGCCAGGGGCAACCGCCGCGTCCCGCACCGCGGCGTCATCGCCAACAATCTCTGGCTCCACCACCGCGCCGCCGCCCTCAACCTCCGCCGCCTGATCAACCTCGGACTCACCCGAACCGGCACCACCTGGCACCTCACCCCGACCACCGCATAGCGAAAAGGGCCGCCGGGCCTACAGCCGGACAGCCCCAACAACAAGATTTTCAGCAGCCTTCTAGGCCATCAGCGCGGTGAACCCCCGCTCCCCGGTGCCGTCGACGGCCCACATCCGCAGCCGGGTTGTAGACGCCCCGCCAGTTGCCGTACTTTTCCGGCCGGCCTCGACGTCGACCAGTACGGTGCCGTAGGTGCAGCCCCTGCGGAAGGCGAACTCGTCCACTCCCAGCACCCGCAGCACACGGTCCGACACCCGCGGCGCCGTCAACAGTCTGAGCAGCCGGGTCCAGCCGCGACCAGTCGCAGGTGGCGTCACAACCGCGCGGCCGGACGGCCGGACGGCCGCCGAGCTCGATCGCGATCGACCGCAGCCAGCCTGTCAGCCCGGTGCTGGAGCGGCGGGGCCGCTCGGACAGTCCCGGTTCCGCCCCGCTCGACCTCATCCGGCTGGGCGGAGTGCTGCGAAGGGTGAGATTGCGGGTGCGAGGGCTGGGCTCGTGCCGGCGCTCGGCGCGGAGGAAGTCCGGGGCGTTGTCCATCGCGGTCGTGGGAGGGCAGCGTGGTCGCAAACTGCGGTAGTAAGTCAAGACTTACTTTTGCGGAAATCCGAGCGCATAGTGGTGGGCCGTATCGAGAGGAGGCCCACTGTTGTCGCAGTTGAGCGACGGTGCCGGGCGTCAGGTGAGGGCGGAGCAGGCTCACGTGTCGGCCATATATGGACTGTTCGAGGAGCGTTTGGCGGATGCGCGGGCGCAGCTGACGGTAGCTCTCAGGTCACCCGCCGGCAGCGCGAGAGAGATGTATGAGCGTGATGTCGCCGCCGACCGTCTGACGAGGGAGGTCTGCCGGTTGGAGGCGGCCGAGGCCGGGCTGGTCTTCGGCCGGATCGACGGTGTGGATGGGATCGCCTTGCACATCGGGCGGCTTGGTCTGCACACGGAGGACCGTGACCTGCCGCTGCTCGTCGACTGGCGGGCGGAGGCAGCGCGGCCCTTCTATGAGGCGACGACCGGCTACCCGATGGGGCTGCGGCGACGCCGTCACCTGCGTCTGGAGGACCGCACGGTCCGCTCGGTGAGCGACGAACTGCTGGACGGCTCCGACGTCACGACCGACGACATCGTGGGTGACGACCCCTTGGTGGAGGTACTGCAAGCACGGCGAACCGGTCGGATGAGCGCGGCGGTCGCGACGCTGCAGGCGGAACAGAACGCGATCGTCCGCTCGCCGCACCGAGGGGTGACCGTGGTGCAGGGCGGACCTGGCACCGGTAAGACGGTGGTTGCGCTGCACCGGGCGGCGTACGTGCTGTACGCGTTCGCGCGGGCCGCCGAACAGGGTGTGCTGGTGCTCGGGCCGAATACGCGCTTCCTCGACTACGTCTCCCAGGTGCTGCCCTCGCTCGGGGAGAACGACGTCGTCCTCGCAACGTGCGAGGAACTGGCCGGGGCCGTGCCCGATGCGGTGGAACCGTTGGAAGCCGCGCTGCTGAAAGGGAGTTCGGTACTGGCGGATGCGCTGGCGAACCTGGTGCGTGCCCGGCAGGCGGCGGCCGGAGACTTCGCCGTGCGGTTGGGACAAGAATGGGTCCGTCTGCGGGAGCGGGACGTTGCCACGGCGCGGGACGCCGCCGTGGCAACCGGCCTGGGACACAATCGCGCTCGGCAGGTCTTCAAGGAGCTCCTGGTCGATGAGGTCACCGACGTACTGGAACGCGGCGCCCTGGAGACTCTGGAGCGCATCGATGCCGAGGTCGCGGAGGCCACCGGCATGGACCTCGACCGTGTCGCGGCGGCCGACCTGCGCAATCTCGGCTTCGACGACGCACCGGCCGTCACACCGGCGGATGAGTTCGACGCAGATGCCGTCCGGACCAGCCTCCTGGACGATGACCACGTCGACCGCGCTGTTGAATCCCTCTGGCCGCGGCTCGTACCCGAAGATGTCGTACGGGTGCTGCTGGCCAATCCCCACGAGCTGGCCGAGTATCTCCCGCAGCTGACCGGTGAGGAACGGGCTCTGCTCCTGCGCGCACCCGACACACCGTGGACCGACGCGGACATGCCGCTGTTGGACGAAGCGGCAAGTCTGGTGGGCGGCCCGCCGCAGCGGACGTACGGCCACGTCGTCATCGACGAGGCCCAGGAACTCACCGCCATGCAGTGGCGGATGATTGTCCGCCGGTGCCCCGGCCGGTCGATGACGCTGGTGGGGGACTTCGCCCAGGCGGGCCCGGCATCGAATGCACGTGACTGGTCCGAGGCGCTGGCCCCGCATCTCGGCCGGCAGTTCAACCTGCATACCCTCACCGTCAGCTACCGCACCACGGAGGAAATCCTGGAGACCACCCGCGATCTGCTCGCCCGGATAGCTCCCGGCCAGACGCCCAGCCGCTCGATCCGCCACGGTGATGCCCCTCGCACCCTCACCGCGCGCCCGGACACGCTCACCGACACTCTGGCCGCAGAACTCAGGGCTCAGAACGCGAAGTACCCCGGCGAACTGCTCGGAGTGATCTGCGCCGACGTGCGGACCGACAAACTGGAGTCCGCCGGGATCACGCAATGGGCGCACCTGGTACCGGCGTCCCAGGCACGCGGCCTGGAATTCGATGCCGCTGTCGTCGTCGGCCCCGAGGAGATCATCACAGCCCGCCCCGGTGGGGAACGGGACCTGTACGTGGGCCTCACCAGGGCGACCAAGCGGCTCTGCACGATCGTCCTCCGGCCGACGTGAACGGCGCGACCCTGCCTCGAGCGTCCCGATCGAGGAGTGAGGCAGGCTAATCCGGCGTGACGGTCGTGAATCAGCTCGGTCTGGGAGTGAGCGTGAACGCACTCCCAGACCGAGCTGAGTAGCCAACAACGTCCCGGCTCGCAGTGCGGCTGGCCTCGTAGTGGCGAAGCGCCTCGGTGAACGTCGATTAGGCGCCGCGATAGCCGAGTCGGACGACCTCGTCGAACAGGTGGATGCCAACAAGTGCGGGTCGTCCGCCAGACGTTGACGGTTGACGGCAGTAGCCAGGAAAGGAGCGAACGCGTCTGGAGCCTGGCGGCGCTGCTGTGGGACGCGTTCGCCTTTCAGGCAGGAGCGGATCGTCTTGCGGTCGCGTCCCAGGTGTCTGGCGATCACGGAGATCGTCCAGCCCTGGCGACGCAGCGCGTGCGCGTCCACGTCCCGAGCCTGCCTTTGTCGCGCAGGAGGACGTCGGCCTCGCGCCCGCGGGGATACCCCGGTGTATCGGCATGACCTGGGGGCGCCGTCGTCCCCGTGCCCGCGAGCGCGGGGACGGTCCGGTCCCCGAGAGTCGGGTATATCCGAGAAGGAGTACTCGTCGCCCCCGCGCCCGCGGGGATGGTCCCGTACCCGCGCCCATTGGTGACGCTGGGCCAGCAGCAGACGCGTCACCGCCGTGAAGGCAGACGATGCCCTCGGGGCACCCGCACACGCCTGCCGCTCGCTCAGGACACGGAACCCTAGGTTGCAGCAGGGGCAGCGGCGGGCCCGGTGTATCGGCCTCTACGACGTGGCTGCCGGGCGCGAGCGTTCGGCAACCACGACCGTGGCCGCTGTGGAACGGGGGGTGGTTCAGGACACCACGGGAGCGGCGTCCGTGACCTCGCTCAGCCGGACGGTGCACAGCCCGCGGGGCTCGCTCTTTACCTCCGTCACCTTGAGCTGGGTACCCGGAGTCAGGATGTATTCCTCCTCGCCGGTGAAGGCGGAGAAGCTCTTGATCCCGACCGCCCGGGCCGGCGTCACCTCGAAGAGGGTTCGCTTGCCGCGACTGCCCAAGAACGCCCTGGCCACCTTCAGCTCGGAGGTACACGAGGAGACGCCCCACCAGGTCACCGTCCGGCCCACCGGGTACTGCGCCCGAAGGTCCAGCGACACCCCGCGCCACAACGGCTGCGTGTAGGCGGGCAGCTCCGAGACTGCCGAGAACAGCAGCCGCAGGTACGGCAGGTAGGGCGTGACCCTGGTGCGGTCGGGGGAGCGCAGAACGCTGTTGATCTCGCGGTAGAAGGCTGACTCACAGGTGTAGAGGTGGAGCGCGGCGATCGCGTCGGCGGACAGGCCGCCGGCCGCCTGGTCCACACGATGCTTGCCGAAGTCGCGGGAACGCCGGATGTGCCCGGCGAGCCCGGACAGCGCCGTGGAGACCGGGGTGACGGCGTCCTGGAAGTCCATCAGCGGGGTGTCGAAGACGCCGGTGATCGCGGGCAGGACCAGGCCCTCGTCCTTGACGCCGGTGAGGCGCTCCAGGTACAGCTGGTGCAGGTTCATGGTCGACTCGATGAAGGCGCCCATGCGCGCCGCGACACCCCCGTCCGCACCGCCCGCGCCGGCCGCCGACCCGTTCCACCCCTTGCTCGGCAGCCAGTCGATGCGGTCGGCGCCCAGCGAGGTCAGGGCGTCGTTGACCAGGGCGAAATGGTCGCCCTCGCAGAAGATGTCGCCCTGTGCCGCCGGGTTCGCGTGGTCCAGGTGCCGGACCTCGACGTCCGGGTACTTCTGCTGGAGCCGCAGGACGACCCGCTTCAGGCTGCGGGCGTGCGCCCCCCACCACGCGAACACGACCCCGCGGTCCTCCTCGGTCGCGTCCTGCTTGGCCTTGAGGATCTCCTCGACGATCCGCTCGGCGACCGGCCGCCAGAACGCCGTGTGCTGGTCGGCACCCATCGCCCCGTCGCCGCTCGCGGTCAGCGACGCGTTCAGCAGGAGCACACCCTGCGTCAGCATCGCCTGGAACCACTCCGGCGGCTGGACCGTGTCCCGCTCCTTCAGCAGCGCCCGCACGTCGGCGATCGGCGTCTTCTTGGCGATGCCGTACTTCCACATCGCCGCCGCCTTGATGAGACACCGGATGCTGACGACGCGGCCGAACTGGCTGTCCTTCCAGTCGCTGAAGGTGTTGTCGAACATGGCTATGCCGGTGGCGCTCTCCGGCCGCGGGTACGGGTTCTGACCGAAGACCACGACCTTCCACTTGTGCGGCGGGTTCGGCTTGAGCGCCTGGAACGTCAGCTCGCGGACCGGGACCACCTCGTGGCTGCGGCCCTTCCCGATGAACCGTGCGGCGTCCGGCTGCGCCTCGATGACCGGCTTCAGCAGCGGGAGCCAGGCCTCCCCGCCGCCGTCGAAGAGCTCGGTCAGGGCGAGGGGGTCGTTCGCATCGGGCTGGGGCTGCGGCGGCTGGTCCGGAGCCGGGACGCCGGTCTTCGATCCGGTCATGGCGGAGGCGCTTTCGCTCGTCGTGGCAGAAGGAGAGCAGTGGGCGGCGGAGGGAGCGGGAACGGCAGATTCGGGCGCCGACGCGGGGGCGACGGGCGTGACGGCCGCCGGCGGCACGATGCGCACCCGCTGGTCGACGGGCGCGTTCTCGATCCCGTGGAGCTGGGAGATGATCGTGGACCGCAGCTCGTCGTCGTCCTCGAACCAGTGGTCGTGGAAGAGCGTGTAGCCGGTCCACATCAGATTGGCGCACACCCGGGCCGGCACCTGCCCGGTCTGCGCCCCCATCCCGACCAGCGCCACGGACCGGATGCTGCCCGGCTTCTTCCGGTTCTGCCGGTGGACGGCCTGGAAAGCGGCCGCGCACGCCAGCGCCACGTTCAACGTGGCACTCACGTCCTGCGAGGACCGCACCATCGTCGGCGTCGATATCAGGTACCGGGGGACGGTCGCGCCGGAAGGGATGCAGACCGCGCTGCCCACCGGCATGGGTCCGGCGAACCGGTCGCGGATCGCCCGCTGGACGCGCACCTGGATGCCGGACCCCAGGTACCGCTTGATGACGGCGTCGACCCCGCCGTCCATCCGGCCCCGGGAGTTCGTGGGGGTGACCCAGGCGTCGACGTCCTCGTCGAGGATCGAGCCCTTGCGGATCTCGATGCCGGGGGTGTCGGCGAACGCGGCGCGCCACGCCTCCACCACACGCTCGTTGACGTCCGTCAGTACCACCCTGAGCGCGGGCAGCACACTGCTCTCGGTCATCGTCCACTCCTGTTGTGCAACAGCGGTTCCAAGACCTCGAACGTATCTCCCACCACTACAACGCAGCTCCGACAAGGGGCCGGTGACCTGCCGTCATGCTCCGGTGAGCCCGCACCGACCGGTGGCCGCACACGCCCGTGTCCTACTGGCCGTGCACCCGCCGATCGGGGTACCTGAGTCGGACCCGGGGCTTGGCCCTCAGACCGCCCCGGAGGCAGGCCCGGGCACCTCACGACTGAAACCCGGCCGGTGTGCCCGTGCCCACTCAGCCTGGCCGGCCAGATCGGCGGTTCCTTGGCCCGTTGGGAGTGAGAAGAAGACCCCCCATCGACACCACCCTGCCAATTCTCCTTGGTCTGCTGGGGTGACGTCGGGTCAGCACGCCAGCCCAGTCACATGGTTGACCTGTTTTTCACGCCCAGTACGCTGAAGATCCTGGACCGGCTCGTGTCCCAGCAGCAGGCACGTGATCAGGTGTGCCCCAGGACCTGCCTGGCTGATGCCAGAGCGCGCACCGGATGCTGCGCAGCTTCGATACTTCGCTATGTCCCATGAGACAAGGGCGCTGTGAGGATCTCGGTTCGAGTCTCGTCGCCTCGACGCTCGGCGCCTGGGCGGCTCCTCCGCGCTCGCCGCGAGCGGGACTTCTCGCGCGTTGTTCCGCTGGCGCGGCGGGTGTTGTGGTGCTTCAGACGACTGAGAGGCTCACCGACGTCACCGACGACGCCCTTCGCAGGGTCTTCCGAGCACTGGCCCCGGTCCTCCCCCCGGGGGGTGCCCAGGTATGACCCCGCCGATCCGAACGTCCGCTACATCCCGGCGGAGGCTGGCGCCCTGTGAGCCGCGGGCTCAGTCCCACCAGAAGTGCCACTCCCGGCGGGTCATGAGCTGGCCCGGGTACGCGTCCCAGTCGAGGTCGAAGTCGTTGTGGAACACGTCAGGGCAGGAGAGGTAGTGCTCGGCGGCCAGCACGTGGGCCTGGCACAGGTCTCGCGGAGGGATGGCAGCCGAGAGGTACAGGTCGGCGTGGCCGAGACCCACGAGGCGGGCGCCGAAGCGGTCCTCCCAGGAGCGCAGTACCCCTGACAGTTCGTGCGTGCTCATATGGTCGGCCATGCCGGGCCAGTTGAGCGCGACCAGTGCGTCGGAGCCTCGCTCGGCCTGGACCAGTGCCAGGCAACGGGCCCGGTCCTCGCGTACGACGGTGGCGGCCGCCTCAGCCGCCAGGGCGTCGAGTTCAGCTTCCGCTGCAGCCGGATTCGCCAGGCCCGCCCAGGCCGGGAAGGTCGGCCAGGCGCGTGGCTCCCATGTGTTGCGGAAGTACGCGGCGGCGTCGACCGGGCCGTGTCCCCTGACCTTGTGGTCGTGCATATCTTCCGAGTATTCGAGCAGGACCGGATACAGCCCTGTCGCGGACCGGTCGGCGTAGAGGCGTCGCCACCACGCGTCTGCGTCCAGCAACTTGCGGTTGCTCATCCACACGAGGCGGCCGTCTTGGCGGTATGACTCGATGATTCTGCCTGGTGGCAGGGATTCCGGAAGTGACGCCGTCATAGGAGAAATCTAGAAGCCATCGCTGACAGCGGGGCCTACGGCTGTGCATGAGCTACGACCCCGGTGACGATGAACCCGAGGAGAGCGTCATGCCAGGGGAGTGGATCGACGCGCTCTGCCTGACAGCGCTCAGGGACAGGGCCAAGTGGCACGGCGAGGCCTTCCACTTCGCCCGGCAGAAGTTCGCCGAGACGGCGCAGGGAACGCCCATCGGCGAGCTCGCCACCGGACTGACGGCCGTGGTCCTGGACGACACCGGCGACGACGAGGAGTATCCGCCGAGCGCGGAGGCCAAGCTCGCTGCCATCGACGCGGCCCTGGACCGGATCCGAACCCGCGCCGAGGAGACCGGCGAGCCTCTCCCGGACCGGCCGGACAGCGCAGCGCTGCTCACGCTGCGCGCCCTGGCCGCCGAGGACCGGGAAGCCTTCGATGCCGCGCTCGCCGACCTCCTGGCCAGGCACGCCACCCTGCACGGCCCCGCGGCCTCCCCGAGCACTCTCCTCCCGCTGGTTCCCATCGCCCTCGCCGCTCTCGCGTACCGGACCCTGGGCTGGGCCCCGGCCGTCCGCACCGACTACCTCCCGCACGCGCTGATCACCGGCTTCGAGACCCGGGGCCCCCGGGTCGGAGGGTTCGGCCGCAACCGGTGCCCGGACGCGGTCGCCGCGCTCGCCGCGGGCCCGCTGGTGGTGGAACGGCCCGCCTGCGAGCGGACGGTGGACCCGCAGATCGAAGCCATGTACGAGGAAGAGGCCCGGGAAGCGTTCACCGCCGTCGACGGTGAACCCCTCGACGTCTGGCGGCTCGACAGCGTCATGGGCGATCAGGAACGCCTTTTCAAACGGAGTGCGGGGAACTTGAGGGTCACGGACGCCCAGCTCGCGAACCTTCGGCTGGCCTCCCAGATGGGGGCGGCCCTCTTCCGTATCGCCCTCGCGGAACCGGGTACCGAGGCCGAGGTGACCATCGACGGCCGCGCGCTGCGTTACCCGGCCGAGCGGGACGAGGAGGCTGGCGCCGGCACGTGGCAGAAGGCCACCGCCTTCGCCCTCATCACCGGCGCACGCGAGGACCTCGCCCCGCTGGTTCTCACCGGCCCCACCTTCGCCCACCCGGACGACTCCGCTTTCAGCGCGTACCGCGAAGCCCTCCATGCCTACCTGAAGGGGGCTGATCCCGAACCGGCCGCGCAGCGGGCGCTGCAGCAGGCCGAGAAGGCCAAGGACTGGGGCTTCGCCATGCCGCCGGTCGTGCTGCTGTCACAACTCGTGGAGGGCGACGAGGAGAGCTTCAACCTGGCCCTGGCCGACGCGCTCGAAGCCCACCGCGACTACTACCAGGTTGCCGACCGCGCCGACGATCCGGACGCTTCCCTCGACCTCGACATCCTCGCCCTGGCCTGCCACGCCCGCCGCCGCGGCTGGGCCATCCGCGTCGAATCCCCCTACCTTCCGCAAGATCTCCTGCGGGCCGCCGAACCCTTCTAGAGTGGGCCGGGGCCGCAGCGGAACGACTCTGCCGGCCCTCATGCCGAGGAGCCGAGGACGGACCGGCGCCCGGGCCAGCAGCATCGACGACGTCCTTACCTCGGCCCTGGGCGAAGAGATGGACCCCAAGCACATGAAGGAAGTCAAGGCCGCCTTGGAGTTACTGGGCCGCCGCCTCACCCCGCACGCCTCGCCCCGGCCACACGGCTGACGGCTCCGCCCGAGGCGCACACACGAAAACCCCGTCCCTGACTGTTCAGGGACGAGGTTCCTTTGGAGCGCCGGGCAGGCCTTGCACCTGCATTTTCCCGCAGGAAGCGGGACGTCTTTCCTTGGACCACCAACGCATCACGCCTCACCCGAATTTGGGTTCCACGATCAAGATCGACTCTACCGCACCCCCGGCTTCTGACACAAACGAGCGACCCACAACGTTGATCGCATCAGCGGCTCGGGTGACGGTCTCCGCGTCGTCGTCCAGCGTCGTGGCGCAGAGCACCTGCTCAGGTGGACTTCAGGCAGCGGGACCGGGCTCGCAGGAGAAGCGCCTCGCCCGCTGCTGAGGCGAGGAGTACGCCGCCCGCGGTCCAGGCCACCATGGTAGTACGGGATGTCCCGGAGGGGTGCGCCGCACGCCTCCGTGGAGCATGCGGCCGCTCGTGCGGCGGAGGCGATGCGCAGCCGGGCCCAGGCCTTGTCAGGGCCGGACTGGTCCACGTCGTGCCGGTAGACGACGTAGAGCCCGTGCGCGGCATCGCACTTGAGAGCGGTGGTGGCGGTCAGGACGGCTTTGTCGCCGCGCAGGACGGGCCGGTCGGTGAACGCACGGGAGGTAAGGGTGATGTCCCCGTCCGATACTTCGGCGGCCCACACGTCCGCTACCCTGGACGAGAACCCTATGAGTTTCTGATCAATAGTGCACGGGACTGGCTTCCCAGTCGGTGGTGAGGGCGTCGACGAACTGGTGGGCCATCTTCACCTGCGCTGCGGTCGGCTCCGCCCCGCCCGGCAGGTCGGGGACTTCCCGGTGGGGGTCGTGGATCTCGTCCGCCCAGTGCAGGGTGTGCAGGGTCAGCAGGCCGTCCTCGGCCTTCAGCGCGACGAGGTATTCGCGCCCGCGCATCACGAGCGTCGCGATGCCCGCCTTGTTCGACTCTGCCAGAGCCCGCTGCAGCAAGGCGTACACCTTGCCGTACTGCTCGCCCCGGGCCCGAGGCAGTACGTCTTGTCGAAGAAGATCGGGTCCACCCTGTCCAGATCGATGAACCCGGACACCTCCAGGGCCCTGGACCGCCCGGCGCGATGTCGTCGAGTTCCTCGGGTTCGACGATCACGTACTCGCTGCCGGTGTCGTAGCCCTTGACGATCTCCTGAAGGTCCACCTCGTCGCCGGTGCGCTCGTTGGCGCGCCGGTTGCGGATCCGGTCTGCGGTGCCGCGCTGGAGCTGGTGGAAGCGGATCGTGTGAGTGTCGGTTGCGGTGTACAGCGCGACCGGCAGCGAGATGAGCCCGAAGCGACGATTCCCGTCCATACGGGTCTGGCCATGGTTGATCACCACCTTGACCTGCGGTGTCGTGCTCCTTGGCCCCCTTCCCCGCCCGCCGCCTGATCGCCCCTGTCGTGGCGGGCGGGGCGTCGGCAGCCCCAGCAGGACTGGCCCGCCCGCGCCGACGCTTCGATGTGGCCGATCTTGGATTCGGCGCTGGCCGGGCTGACGCGGGGCTCTCGATCTCGCCGAGCTGGCCCTCTCGCTCGGCCTCGGCGATCAGGTCCGGGAGATTGTCTCGGATCTCCACTGACCGGCCGTGCTGGGCTGGGTCCGGGCGCATCTGTGATTTGGCTCGTAGTGGTGAGGGAGCAGAGAGGTGGCAGCAGGCCAGGCCGGTCAACGGGCCGGGCACGTTCTGCTACGATTGATCTTGAGCTGGTCGGCGGAAGTCCCGCTGGTCCGCGATGCGTTGGTGGTCCAAGGAAAGACGTCCCGCTTCCTGCGGGGAGATGCAGGTGCAAGGCCTGCCCGGCGCTCTGTGAAGACCCTGTCCTGCGTTGTGCGGGGCAGGGTTTTTTGCTGTTCGGAGTGCTTCTGAGCGTGTAGTTGCCGACGCCCTGCGGGGGCGTCGGCGACTACACGCTTACCGGGCCGAAGGACGAGCCTTGCGCCTCTACCTCGTTCGTGTTGAAGTCGCCGACGCCTGGAAGGCCATGCGGCCGGGCTGGGAACAGCCGGTCCGGCCGGCGCGGTTGTATCGACCGAGGGACCGGCGCCGCACGGGCGGGGAACACGGAGACAACGAGGTCGTCCGTCCAATCAGGATCCGGGCCCCAGGATCGCGGTACGCCCGCCGCGCTACTTGGACCAAGACGTATTTCTGCAGGAGGACTGTTTCATGACTGACCGGCCCTTGACGCTCATGGCAGTACATGCGCACCCCGACGACGAGGCCACCGGAACCGGAGGGGTGCTGGCGCGGTACGCGGCGGAAGGCATCCGCACGGTTCTCGTGACGTGTACCGACGGCGGTTGCGGTGACGGACCGGGGGGCGTCAAGCCGGGCGACCCCGGGCATGAACCGGCGGCGGTTGCCTTGATGCGCCGTCAAGAACTCCAGGCGAGCTGTGACGTCCTGAAGGTCAGCGATCTGAAGATGCTGGACTATGCCGACTCCGGGATGATGGGTTGGCCGAGCAACGACGCCCCCGGATCCTTCTGGCAGACCCCTGTGCAGGAGGGCGCGGCCCGACTCGCGGAACTCATGCGGCACTACCGGCCTGATGTGGTCGTCACCTACGACGAGAACGGTTTCTACGGCCACCCCGACCACATTCAGGCCCACCGCATCACGATGGCGGCGCTGGAGATGACCATGCTGACACCGAAGGTGTACTGGACCACGATGCCCCGCTCGATGATGCAGCGGTTCGGCGAGATCATGCGCGAGTTTCATGAGGACATGCCGGAGCCGGATCCTGCTGAGGCCGCCGCGATGGCCGAGATCGGCCTCCCCGACGATGAGATCACCACGTGGGTGGACACCACCGCGTTCAGCGGTCAGAAGTTCGACGCGCTGGCCGCGCACGCCAGTCAGGGCGAGAACATCTTCTTCCTCAGGATGGGCAAAGAGAGGTTCGGCGAGTTGATGGGCATGGAGACCTTCGTACGCGTCCAAGACGCCACCGGCGCGGCCGTACCCGAGAACGATCTCTTTGCCGGACTACGCTGATCCGCCCGTCCGGCCCGGGCCCGGGAAGCGCATCGGCCGCACGACGCTTTCGAGGGCGTCACACATCCGGAGGCTTGTCCACGCGGGTTTTGCTCCGGCAGCCCACGCCCAGGCCCGCACTGCCGACCCGACTCGGTGCTCGGAAGGTGCGCGACAGCTCAGGTCACAAGCCCGGCGGTTTGCTCCGATCAGGACAGACCGCCGAGGAAGCGACACAAAGCTGAGGCTCCGATGTCCGACATGCCGTGAGGCAACGGAAGGAGCAGCAGGTCACGAGGGCGGTCTCCGACACCAACCACGAGACCCTACAAACCCGCCCCCGTACGATTACGCGTGCTCCCGGTGGTGCTCGGTCCCGTTCCGAGGTGGCGGCGCGTTGGTGTTCAGAGGAGGATCTTGCCGCCTCGGATGCAGGCCTGCACCGTCCCGGCCGCAACCGTCTTACGCCACCGCGAACCGGTGGCTATCCTGCAACCATGTCTGTCACCACCATGACCCTGCGCATCCCCGATGAACTCGCCCCCTCGATCAGGGCGGCCGCTTCCGAGGCCGGCATGAGCGTGAACGCGTACGTAGTGCGTGCCGCCCGCCGCGCCGCCACCCTCGACGCCGCGCAGCAGCTCGCAGCGCTCGGCCTCGGCGACGAGCTGGCGGGCGAGGGCGACACCCTGTGAAGCGCGGTGAAATCTGGGCACTCCCCGACGGCCGCAACGTCCTGATCATCAGCCTGACCGGCCTGGAAGAGACGTACGGCGCCCTCCTCGTGATCGTGCTGCACGAAAGCGGCAGGTTCCCGGACACGGCCATGTCGGTGGTGATCGGCGACCCGCTCCCGTGCACCGCGGTCGCCGTCAACATCACACAAATGCGGCTCAACCGGTTCGAGGGAGCAAAGCTCCTGGGCCCCATTGCCCCTGCGGCGATGACCCGCGTGGACCAGGCGCTGCGCGCCGTCCAAGACCTCTGAGCCGCCCCCTGTGGGCCGGACGACCGGGGCGGATCACCGCGGTCCTCGCCCGCGCACAGGGCCGCACGGAGGGGACGTCATTCCGATGGCACTCTGCACCTGCCCCATCGAAGCCCCACCAACTGCCCCACAAGCCGCTGTGCGTGCCTCGCAATAAGTCCCGGTCAGGGGCGTGATCGTTGCTCAGCGGCTCATACAGCTGATCTTGAAAGGGAGTCGGTTGCGGCTGCGTTTCTGCCCGCAGGTCCAGATCGGAACGGGTCGGCCGGCTGCGCCAGCATGCCGGCCTGGCCCACCATTGCTGCGTTGAGGTGGTCGTGCTCGACGGTAGGGCTGAGACCCACCACCGAACACGTTCCGGGGCTGAAGCCATCGGTTCCCCCGTCACGGTGTGCGGTGCAGGCGGCTTGATGCCTTGTGGTTCCGGAGCGGCAGCGCGGGCGAGTGCCGGATTGCCGAGATGAGGTGCTTGTCTTCGGCAGGATGGGCACATGACCGAGATCCGCACACCCCGTCTCCTCCTCCGTAACTGGCACGACGACGACCTCACACCGATGGCGGACATCAACGCGGACCCACGGGTCATGCGCTGGGTCGATGACGGTTCGGTGCGCGATCTGGACCACACGGCCGGGGCCATCGAGCGGTGGGAGGAGGAGTGGGACGAGGAGGGCTTCGGACTCTTCGCCGTCGAACTGCTGGCCTCGGGCGAACTGATCGGCTTCACGGGACTGTCCGTGCCCGAGTTCCTGCCGGAGGTGATGCCCGCCGTGGCGATCAGCTGGCGGCTCGGCTCACAGTTCTGGGGCCAGGGATACGCGTCCGAAGCCGCGCACGCCACACTGGAGTTCGCGCTCCAGGACCGCGGCCTGGACCGCATCATCAGCATCAACCGGGTGGGGGACAACGCCTCCGAGAACGTCGCCCGCAAGCTCGGCATGGTGCCCGAGCGGGAGACGGCACATCTGGTGTACGGCTACCCGCTGCGTGTTCACGCCATCGATCTCACCGAGTTCCAGGCGTGAACCGGCCGAGTCGTCGATCATCACAAGATGGCCGACCACTGTCCCTTCGTCCCTGAGCACATTGATCGCGACGGTACGGATACCGAGGGAAGGATGATGTCTCACCGTAGTTGACCTGCGATTTCACTGAATTGCGGCCAGAGCCGTTTTCAAAGATCAGGGACGGCAGAGTAGGCCGACCGGATCCTGTACGAGCGCGTGCAGGCACTGGTGGGACTCGCCCAACGACACCTGGCGGAACGCCATCCAGATCACGGCCGGACGCTACAGCGACAACAAATGGACCGACGACCTCATGGTCCGCTGGGTCGACGGGGAACTCTCCCTCTATACCGACGTCGACGGCCGGGGCCTCCTCCACGAGCACAAACTCAAGGACCCCAACGACACCTGGAAACACGCCACGATCCTCACCGCCGGCAACTTCACCGGCGGCTCCAACTGGGACGTGATCGTGCGCTGGTCGGACGGCGAGCTCTCGCCCTACCGCGACGCGGGCCCTTCCGGTGTGGGAACGGAAGTCCGGATGCTGTCCTCTAACCAGCTGTGGACCCACGCCTCCGTCATGACCGCGGGCGCCTACACGCCGGGCGAGCCCGACGACCTGCTGGTGCGTTGGTCGGACGGTGAGACCACCCTCTACACCGACACCTCCACACCCTCTGCCGTGAACACATGCTCGTGCCGCCCAAAGCGGACTGAACCCCCCTCTCAGGAAGGCGAGGTACGCGCGATGTACCTGCGCACTGCAGCGACCGCTCTCACCGCGACCATCATCGCCCTCACGGGCTCTCACACAGCTTCGGCGGCGGACGGTCCGGGCCTGAGCATCAGCATCCGCGAAAGCGACAGCGACAGCACCGCGGACGGCCCGCTTCAGCAGGGTGTGCCCGTCGTGGTCACGTCCGACGTCGACCTGACCTCCCTGGCCGTGGACGGCAACGGCAGCTTCACCGTGAAGTCTCCGGCGTTCACCGAGGACGTGACCATGGAGATGCGGAAGAACAGCTTCGGGGAGGGCTACGGCACCATCAGCTGCGACATCGGGCCGGGTAGCTACCCGGTCGACATCGCCGGGCAGCACGAGAAGTCCGCAGCGATCGGCAAGCGGGGTCACCTGACCATCACGGTCAAGGACGACAACGACCACTACTGCGAGCAGGCGGCAGGTTCCTTCAGCCGCACCGGCACCGTTGTCGCGGTCGTCGGCGGCGGCGCGATAGCCCTCGCTGCCGCCGGCTACACCGCCGTGCGCCGCCGGAGGAACAGGAAGACCTGACCCGGCGGTACCGCGTAGTTCCCGCAGGCCGGGATCTTTGACAACGGAACCTATTCGTGGCCAATGCCGTGGCCACGAAGATCAGCGCGTTCACCTCGGTGAGGTGAACGCGCTGATCAGACACTGTTCCCCGGCAGGATTCGAACCTGCGACACCCGCTTTGCAGGTGAGCACACCTGGTTGCCGCCCTGAGGTTCCCCCGAGATGCGGTGGATGGTGACAGAGGGGCAGATGGTTTTCATGAGAGGAACATCGCGCCCCGACTCTCCCTACGCCGCGACCAATGCGGCCGCCGACCTGCTCGCCCTGGCCTACCACCGCACGTACGGCCTGGACATCCGCATCACCCGCTTGTTCCAACAACTACGGGCAATACCACCCGGAGAAGGCCATCCCTCGGTTCATCACCAACCTGCTCGACGGCCGTCCCGTGCCGCTGTACGGCGACGGCTCGCATGCGCGCGACTGGCTGCACATCGATGACCGCGTCCAGGGCATCGAGTTGGTCAGCACCCGGGGCCGTACCGGCGAGGTCTACAACATCGGCGGGGGGACCGAGCTGAGCAAGCAAGAGCTGACGCATTTGCTGCTCCAAGCATGCGGGGCGGGCTGGGACATGGTGCGGCATGTGGCCGACAGCAAGGGGCACGACCGGCGCCACTCGGTGGACTGCTCGAAGATCGCGCGGATCGACTACCGGCCGCGCCGCTCCTTCACGGAGGGCCTGGCCGAGACCGTCGCCTGGTACCGCGCCAACCGGGACTGGTGGGAGCCGATCATCGCACGGGACACCGCTGGCGTCGCGGCGGTATGAGCCGACGGGCCCTCAGACCATGGAGATCATCGGCCGCGGGTTCCTGGCCCGCCGACTCGAAGCCGTTTCCGAACGCCATCCGCACGTCGTCGTCCTCGCCGCAGGGGTGTCCGACGCCGGGCTCGACGACCCGGCGGCCTTCGCGCGCGAGGCCCGCCTGGTCCACGACACCGCGCAACTGTGCCGCGAGAGCGGCCGCACCCTGGTGTTCTTCTCCACCGCCTCGGCCGCTGTGTAGGCGCGCCGCACTGCTCGGGGCGCGAGGACTGCCCGCATGGGCCCGCCTGAAGGCTCTGTCGCGCCCCAACAGCCCGGTGGTCCGGGTCCTGAGGACGCGGTTGCTGATGATGCGGGTGGATCTGACGGGCTGAGGCATCGGCTGGGTCAACCAGTGGTCAACGGATGACCAGGCCGCGGCCAAGCGGCCGTATGGCTTCGGCGTGCACCCGACCCATAGACCTGACATAGCCTGATTTGCACTAGCGCACGTTGGCTACTGTGGCGTCTCAAGCGTCCATGGTCCGGAGGAGACAGCGGTGGGGGAGCCGATACGGTCGCGCCTTCTCGACTTTGTCGAGAATGAGCCGCCCGCACGGGCGTTTGTGGGCCAGCCACTGGCGCCGGAGCCCCGCCGTTCGCGCCTACTCGACTTTGTGGAGGCGGCGCCGGCGGCACGGCTGGCGGACAATCAGCGGCCTGGGCCCAAGCTCGGCGTGCCGCCGTACCACACGGCCGTGTTCGTACCGGCTCATCCGCGGTACGTCGAAGCCATGAACGCGGAGGGCCACCCCGTGCGGATGCCCTACATCGCCTACGAGCTCTACGAGCACCCCACCAACGGCACCGTGGCCTTCGCCTTCACCACACCGGACAAGCTGGTGACCGCGCTCGGCGACGCCCAGCCGTGGGTGGCCACCTCACTCGGACCACTCGCCGAGGGCGTGGCCGAGCACGGCGCCATCGTCCTCCTCGACCCGCGGGTCGCCCCCGGACACCACAACTGGCAGTCGGCCGACCTGGCCACCTACGCAGAGGAGATGCGCTGATGCCGGCGGACTTCAAAGCGGTTCTGAGTGACCTCACCGCGATGTCGAAGACTTTCCACGACGAGGCCACCAACTACCGGAAGCTGAGCGCCGACGTCAGCCCGCCCGTGGCCAGCGGCGGCGACGGCGGCCTCGACCACGCTATCAAGGAGGTCGCCGACCTGATCGTCGGCCTCCACATCGGCTTCGCCGACCGGCTGGACGAGCACGGCGACAAGGTCAAGTACGCCCGCGACTCCTTCCACCGGCACGACGCGGACGTGCATGGTGTGTTCGAGGACCTGATGGTGGGCGAGGACTGATGAGCGACAGCTGGGTCGGCGTCGACATCGGCGCACTGGGCACGATGGCCGACACGTACAAGAACGCGAAGAAGAAGCTCGAGGAGCCGCTTCGTCCGATCAGCACCGCCGTCGAAACACTGGTGAGCGATGCAAGCTGGAAGGGCGAGTCGGCCGAGAAATTCCGTGCCCACTGGAGCGAGGACGCGCTGACGGCCGGAGCCTTCGCCCACCTCGTGTACGAAGCGGGCGACATCCTCGACAAACTCGTCGGCGCGCTTACCACGTGCGAGACGTGCCTACAGAACGCCGCGCACATCGCCACGCGCAAGGGTGTGCTGATGAGCGACAAGGGCGTCCCCCTGGAACTCGCCACCGCCACTCCGCCCAGCGCCGACGACCAGAAGACGATCAAAGCGATGGGCGAGTACGAGGCGGCGCGCAACGACGTCCTCCACACCGCCCAGCACGCCCGGCTGGTCGCGGCCGACAAACTGCGTGGGTTGTACGAGCAGGTCAGCAAGGTGACTCCGTCCGACAAGATCACCCTTGCCGATGTTCTGCGCGGCCTGTACGCCTACGACGCCGAGGACGCCCGTGCGGGCGGCAAGAAGGCCCGCGCCAATCTCGATTCCGCCAAGGCCGAAGCGAAGGCTGCCAAGCAGGAACTCAAACAGGAGCGTAAGACCTTCCAGCAGCAGGGCCGCCGCATGGCCGACGACCATCCCGCCAACAGCGCCTACCGCGACGCCGTCGCCAAGGTCGACTCGCTGGAGGAGGACATCGCCCGCGCCGACTACAGCAGCAAGCTGCCCTACGACCGGGTCCTCAACTTCAAGCTGTCCGACGCCGCGGACGCGATGCGCCTCGGCAAGGGCCTTGAGAAGGTGCCCGAGTTCCTCAAGGAGATCCCGGTCCTGGATGTCGCCGCGGCGGGCGCCTGCGGTCTCCTCGAAGCCTCCGAGGACCACGACAAAGGCTGGTCGTGGCAGCACTCCGTCACCGTCGACGAGGGTGCCAATCTCGGCGGCCTGGCCATCGGCGCAGGTGTGGTCGCTCTGATGCCCGAAGCGGCACCCGCGGCTGCGGTGGCCGTGGTCGGCGTCGGGGCAGCGGTCATCTCGACCAGCCTCATCGACCACTCCCTCCACGAGCACTGGAGCGAGGACATCCACGACCACGGCGTGGTCGGCGGTGTGCTGACGGGCACCGGCGATGTCCTGTCAGAGACGAAGGACGACGGCGTACGACTGGCGAAGGACGTGTGGCATGGCGTCACGAGCATCTTCTGAGGCCCCCGCACCCGGAGCCCCCGACAAGATCCCGTCGCTGCCGGGGCTCGGCACCACCTGGTACAAGCGCGGCGCGGCCTACTGGATACGCCGCACCCTCACGGCCATCCTCTGGCTCGCCCTGCTGGCCTTGTTGTACTACACCTTCGCGCTCGGCATCTACCAGGGATTCCGCACTGTGCTGCCGCCGACCGTGCGCACCGTGTCGGACTGGGCGCAGGTGGCCGCGTCCCCCGTGGCCCTGGTCCTGGGGTGGCTGAGGCAGCGCCGGGACCACCGCAAGAGCCTCCTGGACCCGCCCACCCCAGGCGAGTTCCGCAGACGAAAGCGCGAACAGGCCGGCCGCAACGTGGCGTTGACCTTCGCCAGCCGCGGCCTCGTACTGATCGCGGCTCCCATCATGCCAGCCTTCTTCGGCTACATCATCGGCTGGTTCGTCGCCTACCTCACTGTCCGCGAATACCCCAGCGAAGTCGGTGCCCGCCGGTCGCTGCAAGGATGACAGTTGTGCATAGCGGCGCTCACGCACACTACTGACTTCGGCTCGTCAGGGTGAACTTTGGCGAAGTCCCTGATGAGTCTGGGGTGGTGGCCGTACCACGTGCTGTGTGAGATACGCGGATGGGTGCGGCTCGTGGCGAATACAAGATTTTCGTAGTCGGTGATCGGGGCCAACTGGCCTGTGGTATCGACTGGTTGACGGCGTCACCCTGGTGGTGTGTGAGGTCAGGTTGGAGGACCTGTTGCCGCATTTGGCCGCGGTACGGGTCGAGAGGGTGGAGGCCAGTGGCGATCTGCTGCGGATCGCAGCCCGGACCCGGGATGGCATCCCGGCGGTCTGCCCGGGGTGCGGGACGGAGTCGGATTGGGTGCACTCCCGGTACGTACGGCATGTCGCGGACGAGGCGGTGGGCGGCCGGCCGGTCGTCATCGATCTGTCGGTGCGTCGCCTGTACTGCGAGAACCCCGGCTGTCCGAAGGGCACCTTCGCCGAGCAGATCACCGGGTTGACGGTGCGTTACCAGCGGCGTACCACCGCCCTGCAGGCCACGGTGACCGATTGCCGTCGCCCTCGGGGGAACGGCCGGCGCCCGCCTGCTGGTCTGCCTGCACCAGGTGCTCAGCTGGGCCACGCTGCTCAACTGCGTGATGAGGGTGCCCGATCCGCCGCTGCCCAGGCTGAGCGTGCTCGCGGTTGACGACTTCGCAATGCGGCGCTCCCGCCGCTACGGGACACTCGTGGTCGACGCGGAGAGTCGGCTGCCGGTCGACGTGTGGGACACCCGTGACGCCGAACCGCTGGCCACCTGGTTACGCGCACACGCGGGGATCGAGGCGGTCTGCCGGGACGGTTCGCAGACCTACCGCGCCGCGATCAGCGCGGGGGCGCCCGAGGCGATCCAGGTCAGCGACCGTTTCCACTTGTGGCAGGGGCTCGGGCGCAAGGTCTACGAGGTCGTCGCGGCCCACCGCGGCTGCCTCCCCGAGCCCGGGCCGGATGCGACTGCGGCCGCGGTGCCGGGCGGCCTGACCGCCGCGCGCACGCGCCGCCTCCGCGCCGCCGTGCACCGCCTGCTGGACGAGGGGATGGCGCTACGCGCCATCGCCCGCCACCTGGACCTCGACCGCAACGCCGTGCGGCGCTACGCCCGCGCCGCGACCTGGCAGCAGGTCGCCCCGACCTGGCCCAAGACACATCGCGGTCAGGTATCAGCCAACTTACAGAAAGCGTTTTCCGTCACCGAGGCTCCGCTTCACAGGAATCTCACAGTTGAGGCGGCGGCGGCGCGGGATTCCGGCGGATCTTGTGGTGTCCGGTTCGGTGTTGTGCGGCTGTGTGGTATCTGGTGTTCGGGATGCCTGGTACCTACGGTGATCCACGGCTCAGCGCAATACGACCGGCCGACCCGACTCATTGCCGGATCGGTCCAACCGGCGGGAAGCGTTGCAATGGAGCACCACAAACGCGTTTCCCCTGATGCCAGGAGGAGGGGAACGTGAAACCTGGGGCGAAGGTGACAGTTCCCGCGCTCACGGCGCTCGCCGTAGCCGGAACTCTTTTGGCCGTCTGGCCCACCGCGCACCATACCGAACGCACGGATGCGGCGTCGGGACCGCGATTGCGTCGGCACGGTAGGGAGATCGGATGAGAGCCATACGAACAGGACGCCACCTGCCGTCCGGGCGCGGTGGCGTCCGGCGGTTACTCGCGGCGGTACGGCACCGTGGCAGGCCGCACAGAGTGCTGGACCAGGCGCACGTTCCGCCGCCGGAGCGCTCGCCCCGCTCTCGGTCGAAAACGTTCGCCCGGGCGGGGGCCGCAGCCGCACTCCTCGCCGGGGCACTGGTCGGCGCCACGGCCGGTACGGCTCGGGCTGCCACGTCCGGGCCGTGCGACATCTACGCGGCAGGCGGTACGCCCTGCGTGGCGGCGCACAGCACGACGCGAGCGTTGTACGCCGCGTACAACGGGCCGCTCTACCAGGTCCGGCGTGCCTCGGACAACACCACGCGGAACATCGGCGTCCTGAGCGCGGGCGGGTACGCCGACGCCGCCGCCCAAGACTCGTTCTGCTCGGGGACGACCTGCCTGATCACGATCATCTACGACCAGTCCGGCCGCGGCAACAACCTCACCCAGGCGCCCGCGGGCGGTGCGGCGGGCGGCCCCGACAACCTCGCGAACGCGACCGCCGCGCCCACCATGGTGGGCGGTCACAAGGCCTACGGCGTCTTCGTGGCGCCCGGCACGGGTTACCGCAACAACCACACCAACGGCATCGCGACCGGGGACAACCCCGAGGGCATGTACGCGATCTTCGACGGCACGCACTACAACGGAGGCTGCTGCTTCGACTACGGCAATGCCGAGACGGACAGCAACGACGACGGCAACGGCACCATGGAGGCCATCTACTTCGGCAACATCAAGGTCTGGGGCTATGGTTCGGGCAACGGTCCGTGGATCATGGCCGACCTGGAGAACGGCCTGTTCTCCGGAGTCAACCAGCACTACAACGCCAACGATCCGACCATCAACTACCGGTACACGACCGCCATCGTCAAGGGCGGGCCGAACCACTGGGCGATCCGTGGCGGCAACGCCCAGTCCGGAGGCCTGTCCACCTTCTACGACGGGCCGCGTCCCAACGTCCCGGGCTACAACCCGATGCGGAAACAGGGTGCCATCATCCTGGGCATCGGAGGTGACAACAGCAAGGGCGCCCAAGGCACCTTCTACGAAGGCGTGATGACCTCGGGCTATCCGTCGGACGCCACGGAGAACGCCGTTCAGGCCAACATCACCGCGGCCGGATACAGCAATTTCTCCGGTGGGACGAGCGCCGGTGCGTTGCACGCGGTGGGCGCTGGCAAGTGCCTGGACGTGCCGAACTCATCCACCACGGCCGGCACACAGCTGCAGATCTGGGACTGCAGCGGCGGGGCCGACCAGACCTGGACCCGCACGTCCTCCAACCAGCTGACCGTCTACAGCGGCAGCAGTCAGATGTGCCTGGATGCGTACAACAACCAGACCTCCGCCGGCACCAAGGTGGAGACCTGGCCGTGCAACGGTGGCGCCAACCAGCAGTGGCAGCTGAACTCCGACGGCACCGTCACCGGCACCCAGTCCGGGCTCTGCCTCGACGTCACCGGCGCCTCCACGGCCAACGGCGCGCTGGCCGAACTCTGGCCGTGCAACGGTGGATCCAACCAGCAATGGAGCCTCAACTGACCTGAACGGCTCCGGCC
Source organism: Streptomyces sp. YIM S03343 (assembly GCF_054729195.1). Classification (NCBI taxonomy): domain Bacteria; kingdom Bacillati; phylum Actinomycetota; class Actinomycetes; order Kitasatosporales; family Streptomycetaceae; genus Streptomyces; species Streptomyces sp. YIM S03343. Next base: position 231,276 of record NZ_JBPUKX010000001.1, on the reverse strand, counting down.
CGTGGTCGGCTCACGGTCGGCCACGGGCCACTGCCCCGGAGCAGGTCTCCGCATGCCCGGCGCCCGACGGGCACCTCCGGGATCTTCCGACCGTTCGGCCGCATCGCCCGTCCCGCTCACCCTGACCCCGGGCGGACGCGTCATGCGGGCGGCTTCGACGGCGAAGCACGCCACACCGCCCCGAGACCACCGGGCACACGCGCCACCACTGGAGGATGACGATGTCCACAGCCAGAGCGCTCCGCGGCCTCCGGGCCGCCCCCGGTGGCTGCGCTCGTCTTACTGGCTGGAAGCGTGACCACGGCTGGGGCCGCAAGTGCCGTACCGGCCGAGAGTCAAACGGCCGCCGTCCTGTACGTGGCGCCGGATGCGGATCCCGGCGGGAACGGCACCGCCGAGCAGGGGCTCGCCACCATCGACCGGGCGCAGCAGCCGGCGCACCGGCTCTCCGCCGATTCGGACGTCGTGGTCTACCTGGCTGGTGGCGCCCACCCGCTGTCCCAACAGATTGGCAGGTACACGATTAGACGCAAGGGTATCTGGTCGGTCAACGTAGGCACCTTCCAGAACAAGCACGGCGGCCTGTGCCCGGACGTCTACGGCGGCAGCAACCTCGGCCGGCAGCTCGACCAAAGGCTCTGCAGGAACACGGTCGGCAGCAACCAGGACTTCACCACCCGCTGACCGGCTCGTCGGCCCTTTCACCCCACCCACTGTCCCGCACCAGTGAGGAACGCTGATGAAGAAGTACTCGGCACCCTTGGCCGCGGCGCTGACGGCCGCGCTCGGCATGGGCTGCGCAGTGCCCGCGGCGGCCGCCACCGGCACCGAGGCGCCGCCCTCCGCCGTGCGGGCCGCCGCGCCCGCCCCCTTGCGGCTGATGCCGTTGGGCGACTCGATCACCTGGGGCGTCGGCAGTCCGTCCGGGAACGGCTACCGGGGCTCTTTGTGGAACCAGCTGTCGGCCGAGGGACACGCCCTGGACTTCGTCGGGTCGGGCCGCAACGGCACCATGTCCGACCCGGACAACGAAGGCCACTCCGGCTGGCGGATCGACCAGATAGCCGGCATCGCGGACAGCTTGCTGGCCCGTTACCGGCCGAACGTGGTCACCCTGGAGATCGGTGCCAACGACCTGAACGGCAACTACCAGGTCCCGACCGCCACCGACCGGCTCCGTGCGCTCATCGACCAGATCACCAGTGATGCCCCCGACGCGACCGTCCTCGTCGGCACCCTGATCATCTCCACCAGTGGCACCGAGGAGGCCAACCGGCCCGCGTTCAACGCCAAGCTCCCCGGAATTGTCCAGGCCGAGCAGGCCGCCGGCAAACACGTACGCCTGGTGGACATGAGCGCTCTGACCACAGCGGACCTGGCCGACTCCCTGCACCCCAACGACAACGGCTACAGCAAGATGGCGGACGCCTTCAACGCCGGGGTCCAGGCCGCGGACGCGGCGGGCTGGATCAAGCCGCCGGTGTCCGTGGGCGGGCAGGTGCGCTCCGGGGTCGCGGGGAAGTGCCTGGACGCCAATGGTGGCAACAGCGCCAACGGGACCGCCGCGGAGATCTGGTCCTGCAACGGCTCCGACGCGCAGTGGTGGTCCGCGCGCTCCGACGGCACCTTACGGGCGCTCGGCAAGTGCCTCGACGCCACTGGCCGCGGTACCGCCAACGGCACCAAGATCGAGATCTGGGACTGCAACGGCGGCACCAACCAGCAATGGCAGCCGTACAACGGCGGTTACCGCAACCCGGTCTCGGGCCGCTGCCTCGACGATCCCAACGCGTCCACCACCGACGGTACGCAACTGATCCTCTGGGACTGCAACGGCGGCGTCAACCAGCAATGGACCGCTCTGCCGGTCTCATGAGCTCCGTGACCCGACTCCACCGCAGCAGCGTCCTGTGATCGGTGTCCCACCCCCCACACAAGGAGGATGATCCTTCATGCCCTGGCGCAACGAGCAACTCCGCCTCCGCAGGGCCCTGGCCTTGGCCACCGGACTGACAGCCGGGACGGTACTGGCCCTGACCGGGACAGCATCCCCCGCTGCCCATGCTGCTTCCGGCACGCCGGGCGCGGCCGCGGCCGGCAGCGGCCGCTATTTCGGCACGGCCGTGGCTGCCGGGAGGCTCGGCGACTCGACGTACTCCACGATTCTCGACCGGGAGTTCAACATGATCACCCCGGAGAACGAGATGAAGTGGGACACCACCGAACCGTCACGCGGCAACTTCAACTTCGGCCCGGCCGACCAGATCGTCGGCCACGCCTCCGCGCACGGGCAGCGGATGCGCGGCCACACCCTGGTGTGGCACTCGCAGCTGCCCGGCTGGGTCAGTGGCACGAGGGACGCGAACACCCTGCGCAGCGTGATGAACAACCACATCACCACGGTGATGAACCACTACAAGGGCAAGATCTACGCCTGGGACGTGGTCAACGAAGCCTTCGCCGACGGCTCCACCCAGCACCGCAGCTCGGTGTTCCAGGACGTGCTCGGCAACGGCTTCATCGAGGAGGCGTTCCGCACCGCCCGGGCCGCCGACCCCTCGGCCAAGCTCTGCTACAACGACTACAACATCGAGAACTGGTCGGACGCCAAGACCCAGGGCGTCTACAACATGGTGCGCGACTTCAAGTCCCGCGGCGTGCCCATCGACTGCGTCGGCCTCCAGAGCCACTTCGGCACCGGCGGGCCGCCGTCGAGCTTCCAGACCACCCTGGCCGACTTCGCGGCCCTCGGCGTCGACGTCCAGATCACCGAACTCGACATCGCCCAGGCGTCGCCGACCGCCTACGCCAGCACGGTGCAGGCGTGCATGAACGTCCCCCGCTGCACCGGCATCACCATGTGGGGGATCAGGGACAGCGACTCGTGGCGGTCGGGTGAGAACCCGCTGCTGTTCAGCGGCAACGGCAGCAAGAAGCCGGCCTACGACGCGGTCCTGTCCGCGCTGGGCGGCGGTACGGGGAACTCGGGGGGCATCGTCTCGGGCCAGGTGTACGCGCTGAGCGAGGTCGCCGCGGGGCGAGTGCTGGACGTGCCGAGCGGGCAGACGGCGAACGGCACGCCGTTGCAGGTCTGGGACGGCAACGGCACGGCCGCGAACCAGCAGTGGCGGGCGAATCAGAACGGTGATGGTTCGTATACGCTGACGAATATCGGCAGTGGGCGGGTTCTGGACGAGCCGGGTGGCCAGACCGGCAACGGCACGCGGATGGAGCTCTGGGATGCCGATGGCGGTGCGAACCAGCACTGGCGGGCGAGCCGGAACAGCGACGGTTCGTACACCCTGATCAACGTCGCTTCCGGCCGGGCGCTGGAGATTCCCGGCGGGCAGACTGCCAACGGGGCCCCCGTCCAGATCTGGGACTCCACCGGCGGCGCCAACCAGCACTGGAACTTCAGGTGAGGTGATCGGCGCCAAGCGCGCGCTCCTGCCCGCGGTCCGTTTCGGAGTACCGCGCCCCTCCGCCGCGTCCGGCGCGGTGGCCGTTGCCGGACGCGGGTTCCTGCATGCCGTCATTGCGAGCTGACTAGGGCAAACATGGGATGGATCGAGCTCTGATTCGGCGAGATGCGTGCATTGACTCTGTGTCAGGTGTGTGGGATCACTATGGAACATGGGATGTCTGAGTGTTCTCTGTGAGTACATTCGGGCCCGCTGACGGGAGCGGTCGACGGACCCCTCGACTGGATTCCCTCGGACAGGCACGGCACTCTCTGCCCCCTTCCCTCACATATTCGAGGAACAGAATGCAGCCTTCATCCGTTTCACCCCGGAGCCCCGTTCATGGACCACGCTTATCGGCAACCGCCGCCGTATGCGTGATGGCACTGCTCACCGTCTTGCTGGCGACCGCGCCGACATGGTCGGCATCGGCAACCGCGGCTCCCCTGGTGAGCTCGGCGTCGGGGCGGTGCCTGGACGTCAAGGGCAACGCCGACACGCCGGGAACGGCGTTGGAGATCTGGGACTGCAACGGCCAGGTCAATCAGGCATTCGAGTTCACGTCGGCGGGTGAGCTGAGGACGATGAGCGGCACCCGGTGCGTGGACGCCTACGACAACCGGACGGCTCCCGGAGCCCCGGTGGTCATCCGGTCGTGCGACGGGCGGCCGACCCAGGTGTGGCGACAGAACTCCGACGGGTCCGTCACCGGTGTGGCGTCCGGATTCTGCCTGGACGTCAACGGGGCGGGAACGGCCAACGGCACCGCCGTCGTCCTGTGGACCTGCAACGGCCAGAGCAACCAGAAGTGGAGCACCCCGACACCTCCGCCCAGCGGATCGGGCCCGTGCGACATCTACTCCGCGGGCGGTACGCCGTGCGTGGCCGCGCACAGCACGGTGCGGGCGCTCTACGGTTCGTACAACGGCGCCCTGTACCAGGTCAGGCGTTCCTCGGACAACGCGACCAGGGACATCGGTGTGCTGGCGCCCGGCGGCTTCGCCGACGCGGCGGCGCAGGACTCGTTCTGCGCGGGTACCTCGTGTGTGATCACGGTCGTCCGCGACCAGTCCGGACACGGCAACGACCTGTGGTACCAGGGCTCGGCCCAGGTCCCGGGATCGAGCCAGAGCAGCCCCGCGAAGGCGACCTCCGAGTCGCTGACCGCCGGGGGCACCAAGGCGTACTCGTTGTACATCAATCCCGGGAACAGCTACTGGCGGGACGGTCACCTGACGGGCGTGCCGACCGGCGCCGCACCCGAAGGGGCGTACATGGTCACCAGTGGCACCCACGTCAACAGTGGCTGCTGCTTCGACTACGGCAACAGCGAGACGACCAGGAAGGCCGACGCCGCCGGGGCGATGGACGCGATCAACTTCGCTACCGAGTGCTGGTTCGGCGGCTGCGTCGGCAGCGGCCCCTGGGTGCAGGCCGATCTCGAGTGGGGCCTGTACTCCGGCGGCAGCCAGTCCTGGAACACCAACCAGCGTGCCTTTCCCAGCAAGTTCGTCACGGCGATGCTGAAGAACAACGGGACGTCTCGGTTCGCCCTCAAGGGCGCCAACGCGCAGTCCGGCGGCCTGAGCACCCTGTGGGACGGCGGGCTTCCGGGTGGATACAGCCCCATGAAGAAACAGGGAGCCATCGTCCTGGGCAGCGGCGGCGACTGCTGCAAGCCAGGCGGCGGCGCCAACCTGAGCGCCGGCACCTTCTACGAAGGGGCGATCGTCGCCGGCTACCCCTCCGACGCGACCGACAACGCGGTGCAGGCCAATATCACCGCCGCCGGATATCGCTGAACTCCTCTCAGCTCCCCAACACAGACCAGGAGTCGATGACTTATGCCCACGACCACTGCGAGAGCCAGGGGCCTTCGGCCGCTGTCCACGCTGCTGTCCCTGCGCAGAACCCTGGCGCTCATCTTCTCGCCCCTGCTGCTCACCGCGGCCGTCCCCCTCCTTTCCCTGAGCACGGCGCAACCCGCCGCCGCGCTCGGCAACGGGCTCGCGCTGACCCCGCAGATGGGATTCAACGACTGGAACGCGTACGGCTGCAATGTCTCCGAGTCGCTGATCAAGTCCACCGCGCAGGCCATGCACGCCAACGGCATGCAGGCGGCGGGCTACTCGTACGTCAACATCGACGACTGCTGGATGACCCACAGCCGCGATTCCGGCGGCCACCTGGTGCCGGACCCGGCCAAGTTCCCCGACGGCATCAAGGGCACCGCGGACTACGTGCACTCGCTCGGGCTGAAGCTGGGGATCTACGAGGATGCGGGCACCGCGACCTGCGCGGGATACCCGGGCAGCCTGGGGCATGAGACAACGGACGCACAGTCGTTCGCGTCCTGGGGTGTGGACTACCTGAAGTACGACAACTGCAACAACACCGGCGTGCCGGCGCGGACCCGGTACACCGCGATGCGGGACGCCCTGGCGGCCACCGGCCGGCCCATCCTGTTCAGCCTGTGCAACTGGGGTCAGGAGAACGTGTGGACCTGGGGCGCGGGCGTGGGCAACAGCTGGCGCACCACCGGGGACATCACCGCCAACTACTCCAGCATGCTGTCGATCTTCCACAGCAACGTGGGACTGGCCTCCTACGCCGGCCCCGGCCACTGGAACGACCCGGACATGCTGGAGATCGGCAACGGCTCGCTGACGGCCACCGAGAACCGCAGCGAGTTCAGTCTGTGGGCGGAGATGGCCGCGCCCCTGATCGCGGGCACCAACATCCCCTCGGCCAGTGCGGACACCTTGTCCATCCTGACCAACTCCCGGGTGATCGCGGTCGACCAGGACCCCCTGGGCAAGCAAGGCACCATGGTGTCGTCCTCGGGCGGCCTGGACGTGCTGGCCAAGCCACTGGCCAACGGAGACGTGTCGGTGGCGCTGTTCAACGAGACGGGCTCGAGGGCGACCATCACCACCACGGCGGCCGCGATCGGGAAGACCGGGGCGTCCACTTATACCCTGACCGACCTGTGGTCGGGGGCGTCCTCGACCACCTCGGGCACCGTCAGCGCCTCGGTTCCTGCGCACGGCACGGTGATGTACCGGGTCGCGGGCGGCACCAGCAGCGGCGGCGGCACCAGCGTGACCGGTGAGCTGCACGCGGTGGGGGCGGACAAGTGCCTGGACGTACCGGACTCGACCACGACCGCAGGCACCCAGGTGGAGATCTGGAGCTGCAACGGCGGGGCCAACCAGACATGGACGCATTCCACCTCCAACCAGCTCACCGTCTACTCCGGCAGCGCCCAGATGTGCCTGGACGCGTACAACAACCAGACCACCCCCGGGACGAAGGTCGAGATCTGGCGGTGCAACGGCCAGACCAACCAGCAATGGACGCTGAATGCCAACGGCACGATCACCGGAGTCCAGTCCGGCCTGTGCCTGGACGTCAACGGAGGGGCCACGGCTGACGGAGCCCTCGCCGAACTGGGGACCTGCAACGGCAGCAGCGGCCAGCAGTGGAAGCTGGGATGAGTCCCCCTCCCCTCGGCCACCGGCAGCTTCGGTGCCGCCGTGCGGCGGCACCGCCACAGAGGAGGTCTCCTTGCTCGGATCAGCAACCGATCACCGGCGAAGGCGATTCCCGGCCGTGCTCCTGATCGTCCTGGCGATGGCCGTGGCCGCGTTGGGCACACCGGCGTTTGCCACATCCTCACGGACCGGTACAGCCGCCGCCGTGCACCCGGCGGCCCTGTCGGCGAAAGCCTCCGCGGCTGACGCGTCGCTTCCGTGCGACATCTATGCCGCGGGCGGTACGCCGTGTGTGACGGCGCACGCCACGACCAGGGCGCTTTTCGCGTCGTACAACGGGCCGCTGTACCAGATCCAGCGGGCCTCCGATCAAAGTTACCGCGACATCGGAGTGCTCAGCGCGGGCGGCTACGCCGACGGGGCGTCCCAGGTGTCGTTCTGCGCGGGCACGTCGTGCACGATCACGAAGATCTACGACCAGACCGCCAGGCACAACGACCTACCGATCTCCTGGGGCGGCTACTGGAAGGGCCCCGGCCCGAACGGATCCGACGTGGGGGCCGACGCCATGGCCCTGCCCGTGACCGCGGCCGGCCACCAGGTCTTCGGCGTCAAGGTCACCCCCGGCGTCGGCTACCGGATCGACCACGCGAGCGGCGTGGCCACCGGATCCCAGCCCGAAGGCATCTACATGGTGACGTCGTCGAACTACACGAACCAGTGGTGCTGCTTCGACTACGGCAGTGGCGAGAACTCCCACACCGACACCGGCAACGCCACCATGAACGCCATCTACTGGGGCAACGCCTGCTGGTTCGGCGGCTGCACCGGCAGCGGCCCCTGGGTCGAGGCCGACCTGGAGAACGGCATGTTCCACACCGACACCGGCTCCAACAAAGACCCGAACAACCAGGGCGTGCACTATCCGTTCGTCAGCGCGTGGCTGAAGAACAACGGCACCAGCAACTTCACCCTCAAGTACGGCAACGGCACGAGCGGAGGTCTGACCACTACCTTCTCCGGCCCCCTGCCCAACGGCTACTCGCCGATGAAGGTCGACAGCTCCGTCCTGCTCGGCACCGGTGGCGACAACAGCCCCTCGGGCGTCGGCGAGTTCTTCGAAGGCGCGATGACGGCGGGCTACCCCTTCGACGCCACCGAGAACGCCGTCCAGGCCGGCATCACCGCCGCCGGCTACGGGGCGGGAAGTGGCGGTGGTGGCACACCGGGCGCGCTGCACGCGGTAGGTGCGGGCAGGTGTCTTGAGGTGCCGGGGGGGTCCACGACGCCGGGGACGCAGACACAGATCCGGGATTGCTCGGGCGGGGCGAACCAGACCTGGTCCCAGACCGCCTCCCACGAGCTCTCCGTGTACTCCGGCGGCAGCCGGTTGTGCCTGGACGCCTCGAACCAGGGCACCAGCCCCGGCACCAAGGTCATCACCTGGCCCTGCAACGGCCAGACCAACCAGCAGTGGAACCTCAACGCCAACGGCACCATCACCAGCGCCCAGTCCGCTCTGTGCCTGGACGTGACGGGCGCCGCCACCGCCAACGGTACCCCCGTGGAGCTGTGGACCTGCAACGGCGGATCCAACCAGCAATGGTCGCTGAGCTGACCCCGTGAGCGAACGCACCCGACGCCGGGGCGGCACCCGACGGCCGCCCCGGCGTGTCACCGCGCCACCTCGCCCAGTGCCGCAGCGCAGCGGCGCCCAACCGCAGGAGGATCGGATGAGGACGAGAGCGAGACCCGGTCGTCTGGCACTGGTGTCCGGCATCGTCCTGACGCTCGTGCTGCCGCTGCTGTCGACGGCCGCGGGCCAGGCCGCCTCGGGCAAGTCGCTGAGCGTGAAACTCGCCTCGATCCGCGGGCCGTCGACCGGAGTGGGGGAGGGGTTCCTCTACGGCATCAGTGAAGACGGCAGCCAGCCGGCGGACCAGTTCCTTCAGCCGCTGGGACTGAACGCACTCCGCGGCGGCGGATGGTTCTCCGGTGGCTGGATCAGGGACGGCTACCAGTACGGTTCGGCCACCCGGGCCGACGTCGACTCGATCATCGGTCAGGCGAAACGGCTCAACCGGCCGCCGTACCACGCCCAGTACCAGGTGCTTGTGAGCGACATCTACGGCGCGAACGGCGGCCAGCCGTCGAACACGACGTACCCGTGCGACAACGGCGACTGCTCCAACTGGATCAGCTTCATCGACTCCGCGGTGGGAGCGCTGCAGGCTTCGGGGCTGACGCTCTCCTACGACATCTGGAACGAGCCGGACATCTCCGTCTTCTGGACCCGGGGTGTCAACGGTGCGCAGTACTTCCAGATGTGGGACACCGCCTACCGGGAGATCCGGCGCATCGCCCCCGGGGCGCAGATCGTGGGGCCGTCCCTCGCGTTCACCCCGCAGCGCAGCCCTGGTGAATGGCAGGCCTGGCTCGCGCATGTGAAGGCGGCCGGGACGGTTCCGGACATGATCACCAATCACAACGAGGGCGATGTCGACGACTCGGTCACCGTCGCACAGGGCCTCCGCAACGCCCTGAGCTCGGCGGGCATCGGTCCGCTGCCGCTGTCCTCGAACGAGTACCAGCCGGCCGACCGGCAGACCGCCGGGGTGACAGCCTGGTACCTGGCGCGGTTCGCGCAGTCCGGGTACACCAACGCGATGCGCGGCAACTGGGTGTGTTGCCTCACCCCGAACCTGACCGGCGTCCTGGCCCAGAGCGGGGGCAGCCGGCAGCCCACCGGCAACTGGTGGGCGCTTCGGGACTACGCCGACATGACCGGTACTCTCGTCGACACCTCCGGCCAGGTCGGCTCGACGGCGATCTCCGCCTCCGAGGACTCCGCCGGCAAGCGTGCGGTGGCGGTCATCGGCGACTTTGACGGGTACACCGGCGCCGCGTCCGTGATCTTCGACGGGCTGTCGTCCCTGCCCTGGCCGGCGAACGCCGGCAGCGTGCACGTCACCGTGCACCGCATCCCGGACCAGGCACCGCTCGGCGCCCCACAGATCATGTACGACCAGAACGTGAGCGCCTCCGGCGGCTCGATCACGGTGCCGTTCACGTTCCAGGGCTCGCACGACGCGTTCGCCGTCTATCTGACACCGGCCTCGTCCGGCGGCGGCTTCCCGAACGGCTATCACCAGCTCGTGGTCGCCGACAACAGCCTGTGCGTGGACGTGTACGGCAACTCCGGCAGCGCGGGCGCCGCGATCGACCAGTGGACGTGCAACGGGCAGAGCAACCAGCAGTTCCAGTTCGTGCCGGCCTCGGGCGGCTACGGCGAACTGCGGGCCCAGAACTCCGGCCTGGACGTGGCGGTGGCCGGCAGCTCCACCGCGGCGGGCACCCCGGACATCGTCCAGCAGGCGCCCGGTACAGCGGCCGACAGCCTGTGGCTGCCCGTGCGGCAGTCCGACGGCTCCTACGGGTTCCAGAACAAGAACAGCGGTCTGTGCCTGGACGTCTACGGCGCCGGCAGTAACCCGGGACAGCAACTGGACCAGTGGCAGTGCAAGAAGACGCCCGGCACGAAGCAGGACTTCATCCTCCGCTGATCGACCTGCGAAAGGAACCCACCGTGTCAGCATTCAGCCGGTTGTTCCGGCGCCTGCGCGCCTCGACGGCCGTGCTCGCGGGCCTCCTCCTGACCGCCGGCGGCCTCGTGGGCACGGCCGCCGTGCCGGCCCATGCCGCCACCTCCATCACGATCAACGGGGCGTCCGGCGGCCGGACCCTCGACGGCGTCGGCGCGATCAGCGGCGGGGGCGGCAACAGCAGACTCCTGACCGACTACCCCGAGCCCGAGCGCGGCCAGATCCTGGACTACCTGTTCCGGCCCGGCTACGGCGCCTCCCTGCAGGTCCTCAAGACCGAGATCGGCGGTGACACCAACTCCACTTCCGGGGCCGAACCGAGTCACCAGCACACCCGGTCCGACCTGAACTGCGACCGGGGCTACGAGTGGTGGCTGATGGAGCAGGCCAAAGCGCGCAACCCGGACCTCAAGCTGTACGGGCTCGCCTGGGGCGCGCCCGGCTGGATCGGCGGCGGGAACTTCTGGTCCACCGACATGATCAACTACCTGCTCTCGTGGCTGGGCTGCGCCAAACAGCACAGTTTGAGCATCGACTACCTCGGCGGCTGGAACGAGAGAGGCTACAACATCTCCTGGTACGAGCAGCTGCGCGGCGCGCTCGACAACAACGGCTACGGCAACGTCAAGATCGTCGCAGCCGACTCCGACTGGTCCGTGGCGAACGACATCGACTCCAACCCGGCGTTCGCCGCCGCGGTGAACGTCATCGGCACCCACTACCCCTGCGGCTACCGGTCGTCCCAGTCCAACTGCTCGGTGCCGTCGGCCGCCACGTCGTCCGGCAAGACGCTGTGGGCGAGCGAGAACGGCTCCGACGACTACAACGCGGGCGCGCCGGCCATGGCCCGCGGCATCAACCGCGGTTACATCGACGGCCGGATGACCGCGTACCTCAACTGGCCGGTGGTCGCCGCGATCACGCCGAACCTGCCATATCCCACCATGGGTCTCGCGCTGGCCTCGCAGCCGTGGTCGGGCCACTACGCGATCGGCAAGAACGCCTGGGTGATGGCGCAGACCAGCCAGTTCACCACCCCGGGGTGGCAGTACCTCGACGCCTCCAGTGGCTACATCGGCGGCAACCGGAACAACGGCAGCTACGTCTCGTTGAAGTCCACGAACAACGTCGACTACTCCACGGTCATCGAGACGATGGACGCCGGCAGCGCCCAGACGCTGAACTTCAACGTCACCGGCGGGCTGTCCACCAAAACCGTCCATGTCTGGTCGACGGACGTCAACTCCGACAACCCGGCCGACTACCTCGTGCACACCACGGACGTCACCCCGTCCGGCGGCGGTTTCAACCTGACCGTGCAGCCCCATCGCGTCTACACCCTGACCACCACGACCGGACAGGGCAAAGGCACCGCCACCAGTCCTGCCCAGGGCACGATGAGCCTGCCGTACAGCGACTCCTTCGACAGCTACGCCACCGGCACCGAGGCGAAGTACCTCATGGACTGGCAGGGCGCCTTCGAGGCGGTGGGCTGTGGCGGCGGCCGCAGCGGCAAGTGCGTGCGCCAGATGAGCCCGCAGAAACCGATCACCTGGGACGCGCTGTCCGATCCGCACGCCCTGCTCGGTGACGTGAGCTGGAGCAACTACACCGTCTCATCCGACGTGATGCTCGAACAGCCGGGATACGCCGAGCTGATCGGCCGTGCCAACGCACAGGACTACGGCAGCACCGGAGGGCTGAACGCCTACCACCTGCGGGTGAGCGACACCGGAGCCTGGTCGATCCTGAACTCGAACACCAACGGAAACGTCTCCACCCTCGCCCACGGCACCACCACGGCGCCGGGCACCGACCGGTGGCACACCCTGGCCCTCACCTTCTCCGGCAACACCGTCACCGCCGTCATCGACGGTTCCACGGTCGGTTCCGTGAACGACTACACCTGGGCCGGCGGCCAGGTCGGCTACGCGACCAGCCAGAGCGAGACGGCACAGTTCGACAACCTGTCCATCACCCCCGGCAGCGGCGGAACCGGCGGCGGCACGACCGCAGCGATCGTCGGAGTCGGCTCCGGCAGGTGCGTGGACGTGCCGAACCAGTCGCAGACGTCGGGCACCCAGGTGGAGTTGTGGGACTGCAACGGCGGCAGCAACCAGCAGTGGACCAGCACCCCGGCTGGTGAGCTGCGGGTCTACGGCGGCGACTGCCTGGACGCCGCGGGCCAGGGCACCAGCCCCGGCACCAAGGTGGACATCTGGACCTGCAACGGCGGCAGCAACCAGAAGTGGACGATCAACGCCGACGGCACGATCACCGGTGCCCAGTCCGGCCTGTGCCTGGATGCCACGGGCGCGGGAACGGCCAACGGCACCTTGCTGGAGCTGTGGACCTGCAACGGCAGCAGCAACCAGAAGTGGACGCGCAGTTGATCAGGTGACCGGCTCACGATCCTCCTGAGCCACCCCCGTCAATCCCTCTGAGAGGGCCCGCATGACTTCCTCCTCCCTCCCGATCAGCCGGCGCCGTCTGCTGGCAGCGGCCGGCGCGGCCACGGCCTTCGGCCTGCTGCGGTTCGCACCCGAGGCCGCCGCGACCGACGGCCCCGGAAGCTACACCGCGAGCTGGTCGTCCGTGGACCAGCACCCCCCGGCCCCGGCCTGGTTCCAGGACGCCAAGTTCGGCATCTACTACCACTGGGGCGTCTTCAGCGTTCCCGCGTTCGGGAACGAGTGGTATCCGCGCAACATGTACATCGGCGGCTCGGCCGAGAACCGGCACCACATCGCCACCTACGGCGACCCCTCGGTGTGGCCGTACAACAACTTCATCGACGGTGCCCGGGACACGGCCGGCAACCACGTGCAGTTCGCCCCCAGACTGGTCTCCCAGGGCGGCAACTGGGACCCCGATGTCTGGGCGCGGCTGTTCAAGGCCGCCGGTGCAAAGTTCGCGGGCCCGGTCGCCGAGCACCACGACGGCTTCTCCATGTGGAACAGCCGCTCCAACCCGTGGAACTCGGTCCAGCACGGCCCCGGACTCGACCTCGTGGGTCTGCAGGCGCAGGCCATCCGCGGGCAGGGGCTGAAGTTCATGGCCTCGCTGCACCACGCCTACCACTTCAACGGCTACTACGACCACGTGCCGTCCCAGTCGGATCCGACGTTGCGCATCCTCTTCGGTCAGCAGGGCTCGGCCGCGGAGAACAAGCTCTGGTACGACAAGCTGAGCGAGGTCATCGACGGCTACCAGCCGGATCTGGTCTGGCAGGACTTCGACCTGGGCCTGGTGCAGGAGTCCTATCGCCTCCAGTTCCTCGCGCACTACTACAACCAGGCGGTCTCGTGGAACAAGGACGTGGTCGCGACCTACAAGGACGGCCTGGACAACAAGGGCGAGGTCTTCGACTTCGAGCGCGGCGGCCCGGCAGGGCTGCTCAGCCCCTACTGGCTGACCGACGACAGCATCTCCTCCTCCAGCTGGTGCTACACGGTGGGCATCGGCTACTACTCGACGCAGGCGCTGCTCCACTCGCTGATCGACCGGGTCAGCAAGGGCGGCAGCATGCTGCTGAACATCGCCCCGATGGCCGACGGCACCATCCCCTCCGGGCAGCAGTCGATCCTGCTCGGAATGGGTGACTGGCTCGGCCGCTTCGGAGAGGCGGTCTACGGCACCCGCTCGTGGGCCAGTTACGGCGAGGGCCCCACCCAGATGGGCGGAGGCTCGTTCAGCGGACCGGTGGCCGGCACACCGAAGGACATCCGGTTCACCCGCAGCCAGGACAACAAGGTGCTCTACGCCACCGCGCTGGGCTGGCAGGGCGGCACCATGACCATCACGACGCTGAACTCGAGCCAGATCAACCTCAGCAGCCTGACGGGCGCGCACCTGCTGAACAACGCCGCCGGCACCCACATCAACCTGCCCGCGCCGACCCAGGATGCTTCCGGCCTGCACCTGACCATGCCCTCGTCCAACCCGCCGTTCAGCGCCCTGGCGTACACGGTCAAGCTCACCTTCTCCGGTGAGATCCCCGTCCTGGGCGCGCCGGGCGGCTCCACAACCTGGGTGAAGATCGCCAACGTGACCAGCGGACTGGTGCTCGACGGCGGGGGCAACGTAGCCTCCGGCTCCAACCTCAAGCAGTGGAACTACGACGGGAGCACCAACCTGCAGTGGCAGCTGATCGACCTCGGCAACGGCCACTACCGCATCATGAACCGCACCAACGGCATGGCCGCCGACAGCTGGGGCAACTCCGCCAACGGCGCTCCCGCCCGCCAGGAGGCGTGGAACGGCGGCAACAACCAGCAGTGGTCGCTCAACAGCCTCGGTGGCAACCGCTACCAGATCGTCAATCGGGGCACCGGCACCGCCCTTGACGGCAGCGGCAGCACCACGGTCGGCTCCACCACAGTGATGTGGACGCCGAACTCCAGCACGAACAACGAATGGACCATCACCGGCGTCTGAACCGCCCCAGCGAACAGCGCTTGGAACCACATCACCGAATCGGTTCGAGGCGGATGGGTGGCCAAGGCGGTCATGGCCTGTGTACTTCGACGACCCTGCACCGGCGCAGAAGTGCGACGACCCACCGCGGTCGGAGGCTTCGAGCTCAGGCTCTTGTCATTCGTTGTGGTGTCACCGCCGCACACGGAGCCCGTTTCCAGCCGACCCGACGCTCCCTGACCATCCCTCGACTACGGAAGAAGGAGTGTATGAAACGCAAACAGTTCTTAGTGTCCATCGCGGCTGCGGTACTTCTCGTCCTGGCAGCTGCGGGCTCCTCGTTCAGCAGTGGCCTTGGCGCGCCCACGTCTGCCACGACGGCCGGCGCCGTTCGGGCGACTGCCGGCTGCGGCAAGGCCCCAACGCTGACGAGTGGTACACACACGATTCAGAGCGGCGGCCAGACGCGCAGTTACATACTGCGGGTTCCTGCCGGCTACGACAGCAACCACCCCTACCGGCTGATCTTCGGCTTCCACTGGCGGGGTGGCACGGCCAACGACGTCGACTCGGGCGGAACGGACGGGTACAACTGGTCCTACTACGGCCTTAGGCGCCTGGCGGACAACGCGAACAACGGTACGATCTTCGCTGCCCCCCAGGGCATCGGCAACGGCTGGGCCAACTCCGGCGGCCAGGACGTGGCCTTCGTCGACGCGATGGTCAGTCAGATCGAAACAGGTCTGTGCGTCGACACTACCCAGTTGTTCTCCGCCGGTTTCAGCTACGGCGGCGCGATGTCGTACGCCCTGGCCTGCTCCCGTGCGACGGTCTTCCGTGCGGTCGCGGTCTACTCCGGCGCGAACCTCAGCGGGTGCAACGGCGGCACTCAGCCCATCGCCTACATGGGTCTGCACGGCATCAGGGACAACGTGCTTCCCATCTCGCTGGGACGGGAACTGCGCGACACCTTCGTCCGGAACAACGGCTGCACCCCGCAGAACCCGCCCGAGCCGGCCTACGGAAGTCTGACGCACATCATCACCACCTACTCCGGATGCAGGTCCGGATACCCCGTCGTCTGGGCCGCGTTCGACGGAGCGGGCCACGACCCCGGTCCCATAGACGGCTCCACCGGTGACGGCTGGCGCACCTGGACATCGGCGGCGGTGTGGCAGTTCTTCACACAGTTCGGCTCGAATCCGTCACCGCCACCGTCCTCCGGTAACCAGGAGATCGTCGGCCAGCAGTCGGGGCGCTGCCTCGACATCAACAACTCCACCACGGCCAACGGCACGCAGGCGCAACTGTGGGACTGCAACGGCGGCTCCAACCAACGGTGGACCTACACTGCTGGAAAGCAGCTGGTTGTCTACGGCAACAAATGCCTGGGCGTCGGCCAGGCAGCGGGCAACGGCACCCCGGCGGCGATCTGGGACTGCAGCGGACAGGCAGACCAGCAATGGAACATCAATCCCGACGGCATGATCACAGCGGTGCAGTCGGGGCTCTGCCTGGACGCCAACGGCCAGGGGAGCGCCAACGGGACGAAAGTCCAGCTATGGAGTTGCACGGGCGGTGCGAACCAGCACTGGCGCCTGGAGAGCTGAAACGCCGGGGCCAAGCACGGCACCGTTCGGGCCTGGCCCCACAGACCTCGGCACGCCAAACCCGCCGTGAAGCACGGCGGGTTTGCCGTCAGCAGGCTGTCCAGGTACTACCTTGTTGGGAAGATGCGGGGATCAACGCGATCTGATACGGGTGTGCGGCTCTGTCTGAGTGAGCTCCCGCGTCGGGCTTGAAGTGCGTAGATGTGCTGGTCGGCAGGGGATGGAGTCGCTCGCGCTCTTTCCTCGCGTGGAAGATCCAGTAGTCGCGGAAGTCGCCGTTGCTGATGACAGCGCGGAGGGTGAGGACGGCTTCGGCGCCGGGGACGGTCCACCCGCTGCCGGTGATGTCAAGTCTGTCGGCGATCAAGTGGCGTGCTGCTCCTTCGACGGCGCCGCTGGCGATCGGCCAGCCCGCTTCCAGGGCCTGGTCGTAGTGGACGAAGTCGGCGTTGTTCTCGAGGTAGCGGCACGCTTCGTCGGCGGCGGTGCGCTGGTCGTCGGTGAGGTGACGGCGGTCGGCTTCGGCGCGGATGTCGTGGGCCGCGCCGGGGGCGTCGCCGGCCAGGATCCGGGCGGCCTTCGCACCGACCCGGTCCTCGGCGGCGGGATCGGTGGCGGTGTGGAAACAGCGGGCGGCTGCCCACAACTTCTCGATCACGTGAACGATGTCGAGGACGACGTGGACCGTGACATCGCGGCGGGCGGCCTCGACCTGGATCAACTCCCGCTGGTGGGTGGCGCCGTCAATCAGTACTACCCACTTCTGGTGGTGTTCGGGGTCACGCGCCTCGGCCTGGTCGAACGCGGCGGCGATGATGTCGTGCGGGCGGCGGATCGCGGGCTCGGCGTCGTGGACGACGGCAAGGGTGGCCATCCGTTTCCGGCAGGACTTCTCCCCGGTCCACAGCCGGGTGCGGAAGGTGTGTCGGGCCTTGGCGGCGGCCTTCGCGGTGGCCTCGCGCAGGTGGCCCGGGCGCATCACGATTCCCTTCCCGTCGACACTGATCACCAGCAGCGTCCCGGCCGGGGCCGGGTGGGGAGTGCGGGCCGTATAGAACGCGGTGACGCCCACGGCCGCGGCCCGCACCAGATCCTCCACCTGGCGTTTGCCCACCACACGACCCCCGCAGCTGCGTCGATCGCTTCCAGCGCGGTGTCGTACGAACCGCGGGCCGCTTCGAGGACCGCGAGCCGGCGCAGTCCCAGACTGTGCCGGCCACGGGGCAGGCCCAGCATGGCGTCGGCGGGGTAGAGGTTGGTCATGCCCGCGTCGCGCAGGGCGCATCGGGTCACGGTCACCGGCCCCTCCTCCTCATGGCGGGCCCGCCACTTGAGATGGGCCTGCAGGAGCATTCGCCCCAGCTCCCGGGAGCCCGCTTCGACGTCGGCCTCAGCCTGTTCATGCGTCGCTGGACGCCCCCGACCAGCAGGCCGCTGTCCTCCGGCGGCGTCTGGCCTTCCTCCGGGAGCCGAGCAGCTTCTTCTACGAGGGCGAACGCCCGGTCGCCGCCGAGGAGTTCGACGACCCCTAGCGCCAGGGCATGCTCGGATCTTGACGGCTGAGGTCAACTGCCCGGGGCTCGCCAGGACTTTGACCGGGGGATCTCGGACTGGTCCGGGGAGACTGGAAGGCGGTCGGTGGTCGCGGCGAGGACGATGGCCCGACTTCCGCCACCGCGATCACCGCGTCCCGCGCATCCACGGTCGGACAGCCGCTGCGGCCGGCGGAGAGCGCGTAGGTGGGGCGCTGATGCGACGTCCGGTCGGTCTGCCCGCCTCAGCAGGTCCGGAAGATGTAATCACCGGACCCGCGGGGGGCGACGTCGAGATCGCGCTGGACGATGCCGAGCTTGGCACCGAAGCCCGCGCAGGCCCGGCTGAAGCCGCCGTTCTGGTACTCGATCACGAAGACACGGTTCGCGTACGCCTTGGCGTAGTCGCCGCACTCGTTGTACTCACCGCACTCCTCGGCCACCGCGAAGTCGAAGCCGATCTTCGTGCGGTCCGGCAGCATGTCGACGGTGTTCTTCTGCCCGGCGGCGAGCCCTGCGGCGTGCGCCCGGGCGGCCAGGAGCTTGGCGAAGGCCGCGTTGTGCGCCTTGCTCAGGCGGCCGCCCGAGCGCTCGTAGGAGTCGAGGTTGTCCGGCTCCACGGCCTGGAAGCCGCTCTTGGCGCAGCCGTCCACCCACTCACCGACCACTTGGGCCAGCCGGGTGCGCTTGTCCGCCGTCGACGTGTCCAGAAGCGCCTCGTTCCAGTCCTTGTCGACCACCGGACGCTTGTCCTTGTCGCGCAGGATCAGGTCGGGGTGGTTCTTCTGCCACCAGCTCAGTGCGTCCGGCTGTGCCTGGAACGCGTTGACGTAGCAGATGTTGTAGAGACCCTTCACGGGTTTGGCGGACCGGTCACGCGACACGGCGGTCACCCCCTTCGCAGGGGTGTACCCGCCGCCGATCTGATAGTCGAACGTGGCGTTGGCCGTGGGGAGTATCACCTTCGGCGCCGTCTTTCCGGCCGGAGTGGCCGCGAAGACGGCGGACAGTGTCACACCGGCCCCCAGGGCGACCACGGCGCCGACGGCCCCGGCGGCGACGGTGCTTTTGCGGCGGAGGAAAGGTACAGCTGCGTGGTTCGACACACGGACTCCTGTGCAACGTACGTACTGATGTGCACATCCTGAGCGGAGAACCGTGAGGAATTCATGAGGCGCGATTCCGGCCCGGGGAACCTAGCGGTGCCCGGCGGTGCCCCGTCGGCCGCTGCGCCGGTCCCAGCGTGAGCACAAAGGCCGATCCGCCGCCGGGCCGCTGCCGTACTGTCACCTCTCCGCCGTGCGCGGCGGCGACCTCCCGCACCAGTGACAGCCCGATGCCAGTGCCGCCGCCGGGGGAGCGGAACCGGACGAGCAGACCGGGCAGGACGTCCGGGTCCACCCCGACGCCCCGGTCGGCCACGGTGACCGCGGTGCCGCTGACAGTGATGTCCACCTCGGCCCGGTCCTGCGGGTCGCCGGGGGTCCGTCCGTGCCGCAGCGCGTTGGCGAGCAGGTTGCGCACCGCTGTCCGCACCAGTTCCGGATCGGCGGTCACCACCGACGGCTCGAGGTACGGCGTCACCGTGTGCCGAGCGGGCGGCAGTTCCTCGCAGACCTGCTCGACGAGCTGATCCAGACGCAGTGGCACGGGACGGAACGTGTTCCCGGCCTGAAGCCGACCGCGGGTGAGGATGTTGTCGACGACGTCCGTCATGCGGTCCGTGGCTCGCCGCAAGCGCGGCAGATGTGCGTGAAGCCGACCCGGGTCGGCGTCCGCGAGGTCCACCGAGCCGCGCATCACGGCCACCGGTGTGCGCAGTTCGTGTGCCGCGTCCGCGAGCAGCCGCTCCTGAGCGTCGAGCGCCTCCGCTGCGGGGCGCAGACTCCGCCCGGACAGTACGTGGCCGGTCCCGGCCGCCAACAGCACCAGGAGACCGGAGCCGGACAGCACCGATACCACCAGCCGATGGTGTTCCGCCTGCCCCTTCGCGGGGTCGCCGACCACGACCACGGCACCCGACGTCTGCTGCGTCCGGTCGTGGTAGAACGGCAGCGCCAGCAGGTACACCGGCTGTCCCGCACCGGTGCGGCCCTCCGCGCGCACGGTGTCGTCCTGAGCCATCGCCTTACGTGCCACGTGGGCGACCGCACCCGCCTCGACGTCCGCCGCAGGGCCGCGTGAGATGAACACGCGTCGCAGCCCGTCGCTGCGAGCCTGGAGCACGAGCACTTGGGGACGGCCGCTGGTCGCCTCGTCGTCGTACAGGCCGTCGAGCTGGATCCCGGCGTCGGTGTAGTAGATCAGCGAGGCGGTCACCGCCGCCCGGCGGCGCATCTCCTCGTACTGGGTGGCCTGCCAGGACCGTGCGTCGGTGCGGATCACAAGCCAGCACAGCGCCCCCACCCCGGCCAGTGTGATCAGCGTGTATGCCAGGGTCAGCCGCCGCTGGAGACGGCTCAGGCGCCTGCGGGCCGGGGACGGACGCACGTTCTGCGCGGCCCCGACGGTCCGGGTGACCCTTATCTTCACCAGCTGCCGTCGAAGCCGCAGTGGTGCGCGATGCGGACGTCCTGCGGGCCGCTCCCCGTCATGGCCGTCCGTCATGACGGCTCCGCGCCGTCCGTGAGCCGGAACCCATGACCGCGTACGGTCTGGATCATGGCGGGCCCGCCGAGCTTGCGCCGCAGGCCCGCCATGACCGCGTCGACGACGTTCGAGACGGGGTCGGCCATCTCGTCCCAGCAGTGATCGATCAGCGCGGTACGGGTGACCACCTCATCCCGGTGCAGCAGGAGCTGGCGCAGGACCGCGTACTCCTTGGGGGTCAGATACAGCACAACACCGGCGCGGCGCACCTCGCGTCGGGCCTCGTCCAGCTCGACGTCAGCGTGGCGCAGATGTACGGGCAGTCGTTCCGGCGCCCGGCGAACGAGACTGCCGACGCGCAGCACCAGTTCCACCATGGCGAACGGTTTCGCCAGGTAGTCGTCCGCTCCGGAACGGAAGCCGTCCACACGGTCCGGGACCTCGTTCAGGGCCGTGAGGCACAGGACCGGCGTGGTCCAGCCGCGGCGGCGGCGCTCCTGGAGCGGGTAGAGAGTGTCTCCGGACGGCACGAGGCGGTCGAGCACCACACAGCTGTAGGGCACGTAGTCGAGCATGACGTCCGCATCGGGCCAGTCGGACACGGCGTCGACGGCGTACCCGGCGTCCCTCAGGCCCGCCGAGATCACATACCGCAGGTCTTCTTCGTCCTCGACCAGGAGCACACGCATGGTTCTGATTTCGTCCTTGAGGAGTAGGTTGTTCGGGCACGCTGCTTGCACAGGCGGTGGCCTTGCCGACCAGGAGGGAGCCCCCGGGTCGGCCAGCGGGCCTCGGCGCCCCGACTTCGATCCCCGCATCACGCTCACCGACCGACACGGCCGGTTTCGGCCACGACTGGACCGGCCCACCGGCAGTCCTTCGGCCAGGACAGTGCGGTGGAGACTCATCCGCGAGCGATCCTGCGTGAGCCCGTACGAGCCGCGCCCGGACCGGACGACGTGCGAAGGCAGATTCACCGTGCCGGCCGCTGGACCGGCGAGCTCCTCCAATGACGCGGAAGCCGCGAAGCGTGCTGTTCGCACAGCAGCTCGAAAGTGCTCGGCGACGAGGAAGCGGAAGGCATGGACATGCTCCGCAGTATCGCCTCTCGGGCACCGCGTGGACCATTCACGGGGGAGAGTGCCCACATACTCCCCGCTCCCCGCTCGCAGGACTGCGGCCTCGACAGCCTGCGCGGTCTCGATCCCGCCGAGGTCCGTGATCCACTCCCGGCGCCATCCGAGGTCTTCGAGAAGCCCGTGGACGACCTGCTTGGTTCCCGAGTCCTCATGCGGGAGGAAGGCGGTGGGCGGCTGGGCGAGTGCGGTAGGCGCGGTCATCACCATGTAGAGCATGGTGTTGAGCGTCTTGACGACGCGTATACCGGGGAGCGCTGCTTGGAGTCTCTCCCTAGTCCTGGATTCCTCAAAGGAAGTACACATAGCGGCGGCGTAAACGCCGGGTGGGCGGTGCGGGTCTGCCCCAGATCCAGGGTCGGGCGCGGGAGTTGAGCTGGGTTGTGGCCACTTCGGTGGCATGGGTGATGTGGTTGCGGTCGCCGAAGGAACGTCCGGCCAGGGCGGTCTTGCGGAAGATGCGCCACCAGCCCTCTTGGAGGTTGAGCCAGCAGGCGCCGACCGGGATGAACACGTGCCTGATGCGGGGATGGTCCTCGAGCCAGGTCCGGGTGGGCACGCTGTTGTGCGAGGACAGATTGTCGGTGATCACATAGATGTCCCCGACGGGGTTGGCGTCCTCGACCAGCTGAAGGAACTGCTGGTAGAAGGCGCTGTTGGGGGAGGTGGCGGTCATCGTGAGCTCCTGGCCGTCGCGGACGAGTAAGCCGCCGTGGACCCGGGTCTTCTCCGATCCGCCGGAGGTAGTCGATCTCGTTCTTGACGTGGTGTCCGTCCGGTGACCAGCCCGGTGCAGGCGGGAAGGTGCGGGGGCGAGCGGGTAGTCCGTCCGGTCCGTGACGGTGGCGTTGGATATGTCTGACGAGGATTTTGCCGTCCAGTTCCTCACGCAGAGCGAGGAGCCGTTCCAGCGAGTCGGCGCCCGGTGTGGCATTGATGACGATCTGCTGGCTCCGCGATCCCGGAGCTGGGGGCCTCTGCGCGGGCGGCCGCTTGGAAGGCTGAGGGTGCGCAGTCGGCCGTCTCTGGCGGGCGCAGGCAGTACACCGAGGACGAGTTCTTCTGGATCGGCCTGGTCACGTGCTTCCGCGAGGCCGACCTCGGTATCGCGGACCTGCGCGGACTCGTCGCCATCCTGCGCGCCGAACACCCTCCGCAGGACCGGGTCGCCTTCCTCCGCGAGCGCCGTGCAGTCCCGGAGCAGCGGGTGGCGGCGCTGCGTCGGGCCGTGGCGGTCCTTGACGAGAAGATCGCCTACTACAGCTGAGCGCCAAGAACACCGCACACACCTCGCACCCCGCCCATCACACATCGCGGACACACACCGCGGCGGCACGCCGGCTCAGCCGACGGAAGGCCGTGCTCGCGGCCGGATCGGCCGTAGTGGCCGGTACGCTCGCCGTCGTCGGCACCCACGCCATGGCGAGCACCGGCGGCGCCAGCACCGCCACCGGCTCGGTTGCCGCCGGCAACGCGACGGCCAAGGCGGGGAGCTGGAAGCTGATGTGGCACCCGGACGCGGCCAAGGACGGGCTGGGCGCCTTCGAAGGCGTCGAGGACGACCGGTCCGGCTCGCACCCCGGTGTCAAGCACATCTATGTCAAGGACGGGGCGTACCGCTTCGACATGCACCTCAAGGACCGCGACGGTTCGGACCGTCAGCGCAACGAGGTCAAGGGGATGTCTGCAGCCGGCCAGGACCTGAAGATCCTCCGGGGCCAGACCTGGCGCTTCACCTACTCCATGTACATCCCGAGCTCGCTGCACGCCACGACCAGCTTCACCCACATCATGCAGTTCAAGGAGCCTGGCGGCGGCACATCGCCGATCATCGTCATGTCGCTGCGCCAAAGCGGCGGCAAGCCCACCATCGAACTCAACTCGGCTCTGAGCGGGAAAATCGTCGGCCGTACCCCTCTCACCCCGCTCCAGGACAAGTGGATCAGCACCCAGCTGGACATCACTTTCAAGGACGGCACCGGCGGCAAGATCGACTGGACGGTCAACGACGGCTCCACCACCGTCGCCAACGCCTCCGCAAGCGGCCTGGACACCTGGCTCGGCCCCGAGCGGGCGCGCCCCAAGTGGGGCATCTACCGCTCCCTGAAAGACCATGCCAACCTGCGCGACACCTACCTGCTCATCAAAGACGTCAAGGCCTACCAGCAGCAGTAGCGAGCGCAACACGGCGAACGGCCCTCATCGCCCTGGCCAACACCGACGGCGGGGTCCTGCTGCTCGGGTGTCCGAGGACGACCAGACCCGCGCGGCCGGAGCCGACGGGGTCGCGCTCAAGCACAGCGACGATGCTGCGCATCCGCAGCATCGTCGCTGACCTGGTCCACCCGTTGCCCACTTCGACGTCCTGCAGATCGAGGATCCCGCCAGGCCCGGTCACGGCTTTCTGATGACGGCGCCTTGGACGCCCAGCACGACTTCGGTGCCCGCGACGGGCACCGGCCCGCCCTCCTGCCGTTCACGGCGTCGTGGACGACGGCAACCGCCTACCAGGGCGAACTCTCGGTGCGGTTGATGAGCCGGTACTGTCCGCTGCCCCGGTTCTCCAGCACGAGGCCAACCGCCGGACTCCTGGTGGCACGACCTTGCCGGGACGAGAAGGTGTCGGCCGTCAGCACCGACCGTGTCGCCTATGGCAGCAGTACATGGGGCGGGCCATCCCCACAGGCTCCGGTGAGGCCGCGTCCCGTTCTGCTGCGGCCCGATCGTGTCGAGGAAGGCTGGGGGTTCCGTGCCGACACCGTCGTGCTGACATTGCCAGCGCGCGCCGACGCCGCCTCCAGGAGCCACCTGCACACTCGCCGCTGCAAACAAGCCATCATCTGGCGAGTCAACCCGGTGTTTCCGCACTGAAGGTCGATCACCGCCGACGAGCCGCTAGGATCACGGCATGGTTACGGCTTGGTTGCCCTGGCGCATAGACGGGACCCGCCCCGACGCGGGTCCGTTGCTGCGCGTGCTGGCCATGGCCGTGCTCCTGTTCGGCGTCCTGGTGACACACGGCATGCATGTGGAGAGCGTCCAGGGACACTTCTCCACCAGCGCGACGACTCCCGCCGCAGCGTGGGACGAGAGCACTCACCATGCAGCTGCGGAGTCCGTACCGCTCTTCGCCGCGGAACCCGACGATCACCCCGGCGGGCATGGTTCGTCACATTCTGTCGGGCAGTGCGCATCAGGGCAGCCCAAGCAGGGTTCTGTCCTGGCATCGCCGCGCATTGCGCCATCGGTTCGCGAATCAGCTGATGCTGATGCCTCGGCCCTGCGGATGTCTGCCGTCGGTCCACCCGTCGACGGGGCGTCAACAGTGGCTCTGAGAGCAGCCTCGGTGGTGCAGCAGGTCTAGCGGTTCGGAATCCTCCAACCGGCCTGTCAGGTGTCACCAATTCGGCCGATACCACGCGACAAGCCCTGTACCCCCATGCTCATGATGGGGCGTCACGTCCGTCGAAGCCGTCCTGCCCCCACCCATGTCTGCGCCTCACTCCGGTCTTGCCGGAGGCGGGGCAGCAGTGCGGAGGACCTGTGCCGACACAACCCCGTATGCCCGCGCGTGCCTCATGGAGCTCATGCGGCTCATCGTCGTGGCGCCGATTCGTATCGGCGATCCCCGCCGTGCTCGTGATGGCGCTCGTGCTGTGCGCCGTCATGCACGGTGTGCCCGATGAGACGCACGCCTCGGTGTCCGTGCCTGCCGCGTCGTCGGTGACAGCCACCGGCGGGGAGCCGCATGAGCCCCACAAGCACCACGAGGCCGAGGACTGTGAGGCGGACGCCATCGTCCGTACCGTGGCCCAGTCGACGGAGGATCTTCCCCTCGCCCCGCTGGCTGTGGCCGTACTCGTCGCCGTATCCGTGGCGACGGCAAGCCCCCTCGTACGCCATCAATCCCCCAGACGCCGCAGGACCCGCAGCGGCCGCGTTGCGCTCGCCCGTACTTCGCGGTGGCGAATCTAGGCCACTTGCTCGCAGCCGACCGACCTCACCGGCTGCCGCGCCCCCATGCCAAGAACGCCGAACCACGGTCCGCCACTGCGCCATGGGGCGCGCGATGAACCCGCACGTGCATTCATCTGCATTCATCGAGCGAGAGTGACAACACAGACATGCAGTCATTGACCAAGGCCGCGGTCGACCCGGGCCGGTCCGCCCTGTCCGGTCTGGTGGGCAACACCCCGATGCTGAGGGTGTCGGAGCCGTTGACACCGGCCGGGCGCGGCTTCTGGGCCAAGCTCGAGGGCTTCAACCCCGGCGGGATCAAGGACCGTCCGGGGCTGCACATGGTCGAGCGGGCCCGCGCCCGTGGCGACCTGAGGCCCGGCGGACGGATCATCGAGTCCACCAGCGGCACGCTCGGCCTGGGGCTGGCGCTGGCCGGCATGGTGTACGGCCACCCGGTGACTCTGGTCACCGATCCGGGACTGGAGTTGTCCATGACCCGGCTGCTGGCGGCGTATGGCGCTCAGGTCAACGTCGTCTCGGAGCTGCATCCCACGGGCGGCTGGCAGCAGGCCCGCCGCGAACGCGTGCAGCGACTGCTGGAGCAGCATCCGGACTCGTGGTGCCCGGACCAGTACAACAACCCGGACAACGTCGCCGCCTACACCCCCCTGGCTCTCGAACTGGCCTCGGAGATGGGCCACATCGACGTGCTGGTGTGCAGCGTCGGCACCGGCGGCCACTCGGCGGGCGTCTCGCGCGTCCTGCGCCAGCTCTACCCGGAGCTGACCGTCGTCGGCGTGGACACGACCGGCTCAACGATCTTCGGCCAGCCCGCCCGGCCCCGGCTGATGCGAGGCCTCGGCTCCAGCATCTACCCCCGCAACGTCGCCTACGAGAACTTCTCCGAGGTGCACTGGGTCGCCCCGCATGAGGCCGTATGGACGAGCCGCCAACTGGCCGCGTCCCACTACGCCACCGGCGGGTGGAGCGTCGGCGCGGTCGCGCTGGTGGCCGGCTGGCTGGCCCGGACTATGCCCGTCGACGCACGCATCGTCGCGATCTTCCCCGATGGCCCTCAACGCTACCTGGGGACGGTCTACGACGACGACTACTGCACCGCCCACGGTCTGCTGGACTCACCCCCGGCGCCCAGAACCGGAGCTGATCGGGCGCCTGGACGAGAAGGAAGTCACCTGCTGGACCCGGTGTACCACCGTGGTCGATCCCCTCACCCTGCGAGGCGGGAACCAAGGCGTCACCGAGGACTCTCCAGGCGTCGGGACCGACCCCGCGGAGGAGGACTGATGAAGGGGCTCCTCACCCAGGTTCGGTCCTACGAACGCAGCGTCCAACTGTTGATGGTCAACCAGTTCACCATCAACCTCGGCTTCTACATGCTGATGCCCTACTTGGCCGCCCACCTCTCCGGCACCCTCGGGATGGCCGGCTGGACGGTGGGACTCGTCCTCGGCGTACGGAACTTCAGCCAGCAGGGCATGTTCCTGGTCGGCGGCACGCTCGCCGACCGGCTCGGCTACAAGCCGATGATCGTCGCCGGATGTGTGCTGCGCACCCTCGGCTTCGCGACACTCGGACTGGTGGATTCCTTGCCTGCGCTGCTCGCCGCGTCCGCGGCCACGGGGCTGGCCGGGGCACTGTTCAACCCGGCCGTACGGGCCTACCTCGCGGCCGACGCGGGGGAACGCAGGGTCGAGGCGTTCGCCCTGTTCAACGTGTTCTACCAGGCCGGCATCCTGTTGGGCCCGCTGGCGGGCATGGTGCTGACCGGCGTGGACTTCCGCATCACCTGTCTCGTCTCGGCCGGCATCTTCGCGCTGCTGAGCGTCGTGCAGATCCACGCGCTGCCCGCCCGGCGGGCCGAGGACGCCGAGCGGCAGGAGGGCTTCGGCCAGGACGTGCTTGCCCAGTGGCGCGGCATCATCGCCAACCGGCCGTTCCTGCTTTTCTCCCTCGCCATGATCGGGTCGTACGTCCTGTCCTTCCAGGTCTATCTGGCGCTGCCGCTGGAAGTACGTCGGCTCGGCGGCGACGGGGAGTCCGGCACGGCGGCGGTCGCGGTGCTCTTCGCGGTCTCCGGACTGAGCACGATCCTCGGCCAGACGCGAGTGACCGCTTGGTGCAAGGCGCGCTACGAGCCCGGGCAGGCGCTCGTGCGGGGGCTGGCCGTCATGGGCCTGGCCTTCGTGCCTCTGCTGCTGGCCACCGCCCTGCCCGTACCGAAGTCCGGGATCGGACTGTGGCTGCTCGCGGCAGTGCCGCCGACGCTTGCCGCGCTGCTGCTGGCCGTCGGCACGATGATCGGATACCCGTTCGAGATGGACACTATTGTCCGCCTTTCCGGTGACCGCCTGGTCGCCACGCACTACGGGCTCTACAACACGATCTGCGGCATCGGCATCACCATCGGGAACCTGGGCACGGGTGCAGCGCTCGACGCTGCCCGCGCGGCCGGGCTGCCCGCGCTGCCGTGGATCACGCTGTCCGCGCTCGGCCTGGCGTGTGCCGCCGCGCTGTATGGCGTGCATCGCACCGGTCGGCTGGCGGCGCCGCCAGCTTCCGAGCCGCTGACCGCCACTGTCTGACCCACCGGCCCCCGGCCTTCTGGCCCTCCGGTCCGGGGGCGGGGCGCCGCACGGGTGCCCCGCCCCTGCTGGGCCCTGCCGCCATCCAGGAGTCTTCGATGCCCGGCCCGAAACACACTCCCGCCGTCGGGCCGGAGGGGACACAGAGCGCGCGCCTCTGTGCGCGCGTTCCGTCCCCCCCTCCGGCCCGCCTTTCGAGTGATCACCGGGCCGTGTCCTCAAGCAATGGGCAGTTCCTGCCATGGCACAGGCCCGAGACAGTCAACTGCCGTGCCAGTCCTGGGCGATCGTGCCGACGGCGGCATGCGCGCCACTGTCGTACGGCTGCCGTGAGCACACCAAGGCGCACACCCTCGCCGTTGCGGATGGTCACAAGGCTGTGATCGCGGCGACCACGGGGGCCTCCCCGTCACCGGGCCGTGTCGTGCACGTCGTAGTTGTCGTTGAAGGCGTGTGGTTCATGAGTTCTCCGGACACCAGCAGTCCGCCGATCCGGGTCACGAACTCGGGGCAGGACCGCTGCATCGACACGGCCGCCGATGCAGCGGTCCTGGACTGGGCCGGCAGGATCAGCTGCTGGGGACGGTGTCCTCGAACGTGGTGCCCGCGCCTCGGTACGCCGTCACCTTGGCGGCGACCTGCGCTGGAGTGAGGACTTGGTCCTTGACATTGGCTCCGGTCGCGCTCGTCCGGTACTGGACGCTCAGCCCGTCGCCGGCCGCGGTGGCGGGGCGCGCGGTGAGCGCGGCGACGCCGAGGGCGAGCGCGAGGGCGGCGGACGCGGTGGCGCGTAGCGGCTTGTTCGCGGATCTCATCGTTGTTCCTCTCCAGAAGGTGGGGGTTTCCGGGAAGGGGACAGGATCAGGGGGTGATTGGTGTCGAGCGCGTCCGGCCGGTCGGTGTGCTCGTCGAGGCGGGCATGGAAGCCGGCCCACTCGGTCGGGCCGCTCCAGCCGTGGTCCGCGAGGGCGCACAGCCGCGGGCGGGTGAGGTGTTCGATGTGGGCGGGCGTCGTGACGAACTCGGCCCACAACCGGGCCTGTGTACCGAGCACCCGCGCCGCCACGTCGGCGTCCGCGTCCTCCGGTACGAGTGGGACTGGGCGAGACGCTGCCGCACCGGCAATGAGGCGGAGCTTCACGGTTCACCTCTGTAGGACGTGACCTGGCCACCTGACCAGTGAGGTTCACTGGACAGCTCACCTCTTGATGTGGGGAAGAAGGTGGCATAGACCAATTGAAGCGTCAACCGCCCGTGTAGGGACGCGATTTGAGTCGTAGGTCGGCCAGGATCCGAGTGGCCGTTGCTTGACGGTGGTTACACTTCCCCAGTCAAGAGGGCCGTTGCACCTGCCGACTGGTCAACTGGTCAAGTGAGTGACCGGGTATTCCTCGCAAAAAGGAGCACCATATGAAGGCCGACGCACCAGGTGCGGTGCTCAAACGTGAGCGGGTTCGTGACTTTCTCCTCGGTCTCGTCGAGTCGCACAGCACGGGGGACGCGATCCCCTCCGAGCGTGCCCTCTGCGCCCGCCTGGGAGTGTCCCGTCCGACCCTGCGCGCGGCGGCCGACGAATTGGTCGCTGCGGGTCTGTTGGTACGGGAACACGGGCGCGGCATGTTCGTTGCACCCGAGAAGATCACCCAGGAACTCGTCTCCGGACAGCAGGCCATGACCGCGCCTCAGGCTTCTGGGACCTGGTCGAGTCGTCTGCTGGAGTTCACCACCATCCCGGCGGGCGCGCGCGTGGGCCGCAAACTGCGTATCTCGCCCGCCGCTGAGATCGTGTACGTGGCACGGCTGCGCCTCGTGGATGGAGCCCCGATGGCCATCGAGCACCTGCACATCAGGGCCGACCTGGTCCCCACACTGTCCGCACTGGAGCTGGAGGCCGGCGACCTGTACGAGCACCTGCGCGAACAGCACGACGTGCACGTCCAGGAAGCCGTCCAGGCGATCGAACCGACCGTCGTCACCCCGGCCGAGGCCGAACTGCTCGACGTGCCCGAGCTGTCGCCGGCGCTGCTCTTCGAGCGGCTCACCTCGGATACCACGGGCCGGCCCGTCGAATATGTCCACTCGATCTACCGGGGCGACCGCTACCGCATCGTGTCCCGGCTTACTCTCGGCCCCTCGGCCTCGGTGCCGTCGGCCCGAGCCGGACACCACCCCGGCATCCCCCCGGGCGACTTCGCGCACCGCGACACCATCACGTCCTCCACACGCGGCGACATCCAGTCGGCACCGTGACGGCCTTGCGGCCGCCACGGTGATCCGCGGATCGGGGAGAACCACCTCGGCCCCTCGGGTCAGCTGCATGCCGGCTCGCTGGAGATGCACGCCGGGTTCGTCCGCCTGTCAGCGGGAGGCGTTCCGGGACTCGGTGACTGCCTCGTCTGTCTAGAGGTAGGTCACTGGCAACTGCCCTTCGAGCACCTCCAGGATCTCCACCTCTTGGCCCGGAACGGAGTGTGCTGCATCGAGATCCTTATCGGTCCACCATGCGCACGTGTCTGGCTGCTGTCCCGACTGGCCCCACTGCATCATCTCCAGCTCCTCACCGGGGTGGAAGATCCTGAGCACCGAGGGGTCCACCGAGGCGGACCGATGTGAGCCGCGGATACGGACGTGAGCACGTACGAACCAGTCCTGCCCGGCGAAGCCACGACGGGCCTCGTGATCACTCATTTCTCATTTCTTCTACACGGTCGGTGGCCGCGTTCGGCACGTCGTGCTCCCGGCCCTGGATGATCGATCCGCGGCTGTGACTCATGGACCGTACCGATCACTCGGCTGGACCCTGTGCGGACGCGACGGTGTCGTGGAAGACGGAGGCGGTCGCCAGGACCGAGCCGTCCGGTGTGAGCAGCCGCACGGCCGTGACGGGGGAGGAGCGAGCGGGGAACGGACCGCCCCAGTGGGCGTACCCGTCGTCCAGGCGGAAGGTGCCTACGGTACTGATCGAGCCGTCGGCGCGCACCACCTGGCAGCGTACGGTGGGGTCGTCGGTGACCTTGCCGGCGTCGAGGTTCATGTAGAGCCAGGGCGACGGGCCGGTGTAGGCGTACGCCTCGCCGATGTGCCGTCCCTGGGCGGTGAGCACGGCGATGCGCAGTGCCGAGTGTGTCGTGGGGGCCGAGGCGCTGCCGACGGCCCAGCCGCCCAGGGCCAGGGCAGCGGCTGCCGCGGCGGCGGCCAGGACACGGCCGAGCCGGTGCCGTCGGCGCCAGGGCGGCCGGGCGGGCAGCCCCATACGCCGCAGGACGCGTGACTCGAAACCCGGCGGCGGTTCGGCGGCCGGAACCAGATCGAGGAGACCGTCGGCCATGGGCGCCAGATCACGGACATAGGCCCGGCACTCCGCGCAGTGCTGGAGGTGCGCCACGGCGGTGGCGCGCTCGCGTCCGGGCAGCACATCGAGCGCCAGCTCCGCGCTGCAGTCGTGCAACTGGGCGCAGGTCAGCCGACCGTCGCTGCTACCTCCGGTCATGGCTCACCTCCATTCTGGGCATCCTGCGAGGCCAGGGCGTTCCGGAGCTTGCCCATGCCCGCCCTGATGCGGGTCTTGGCGGTGCCGAGCGGGACATGCTCGGCGTCCGCGACCTGCTGGGCGGTCATGCCGTAGATCCCCGCCATGACCAGTGCCCGAGCCTGCTCACGGGGCAGGCGGGCGACGGCGCTGCGCAGTTCGGCGGAGGTCTCGTCGGCGAGGGCCTGCCGCTCGGGCGTGCGGTTGACCTCGTCCAGGAGCAGGGACAGCTCGTCAGGGTCGACGGGGACGGCCCGGCGAGTGCGGGTGGCGTCGATGGCCAGGTTGCGGGCGATGGTGGTGAGCCAGCTGCGTACGGAGCCGCGCCGCGGATCGTACATCTGGGCATGCCGCCACGCCCGCTCGAAGGTCTGCTGGGCGACGTCCTCGGCGAGTTGGGCATCCCCGGTCACGGTGACGGCCACGCCGAAGATCCGGTGCTGGAACCTCCGCACGAACGACACCGCGAGCCTGGGATCCCCGGTGGTCAGGCCCTCCAGCAGCGCGTCGTCGGGCAGGTGCTCCAAGGGAACGCCCATATGTCGCATATCCCTATTACGTAACACCTCCAAGGAGGGATTGCGTCGGCTCTGGGGCAGCAGCGTGTCGAGGATTTCCGCGAGTTCGGTGACCGTGGGCCGGGCCAGGGGTTCCGGCTCCAGACAGCGGTCGATCGCCTGGGCGAGCGTGGGCGGCAGCCGACGCCGGGACCTGACCGGTGGGGCACGCCCCTCCAGCTGGGGATACCAGTCGTCGTCCCCGGACACGTTCGTGGAGGAAGCTGTCTCACCGCAGTCGAAGGGCACCGCGCCGGAGGCAGCCTCGTACAGCGTGATGCCCGCACCCCACACATCGGCGGCCGCCGTGACCGTGCCGCCGCGCGCCTGCTCGGGCGCGAGATACCCGAAGGTCCCCATCCCGGCCGGTACCGGCCCGGGGGCATGGGCGACGCTCAGGTCGAGGACCTTGGCGCGGTGGCATTCGACCACCACGTTCGCCGGCTTGATGTCCAGGTGCAGCAGCCCCCGGCCGTGCAGATAGTGCAGTGCCGAGCACAGATGTAGACCCAGGAAGGCGAGGTCGGTGGCGGCCGGACGGTGCCGCAGCCGGTGGATCAGGAACGACAGTGTCTCTCCGGTCAGGGTCTCCAGGACGACGAGCGGCTCCGGTTCCTCGATGGTGTCGTACGCGCGGACCAGGTGGGGGTGGGTGAACTCCTGGAGCCAGCGGCCTTCCCGCAGCAGCCGGTCCCGCAGCCGGGGCTCGTGCCGCCGGTCCGGGCGCAGCAGCTTGACCACGCAGCGGCACTCGCGCTCCCGGCTCCAGGCGTCGTAGACGTCCAGCCAGCCGGTGCGGGAGAGATGGGCCAGCAGTTCGTAGCCGGGGGCGGGGGCCGGTCCGGGGGTCGCCAGGGGAGGCGGCGGTGGTGCTTCGGTGGTGTGGACGCTCATAAGACCGCCCGGAGTGAGGAGCCGTGCAGCTTGTGCAGGCGGGCGTACACCGCGCCGCGCAATAGGAGGTCATCGTGCGTACCGGACTCGACGATCCGGCCGTGGTCGAGGACGACGATGCGGTCGGCGTCGCGGACGGTGAGAAGATTGTGGGAGATGATGATCGTGGTGCGGCCGGCCATCAGGCGGTGCAGCGGTTCCAGGATCCGTCGGCCCGACTCGGCGTCCAGGCCGGTGGTCGGCTCGTCGAGGATCAGCACCGGAGCGTCCCTGACCATGGCCCGAGCGATGGCCAGCCGCTGGCGTTGCCCGCCCGACAGCAGCCGGCCACGCTGGCCGACCAGGGTGTCGTACCCTTCCGGCAGCCGCCCGACGAACTCGTCCGCGTCGGCCGCCCGGGCTGCGGCGACGATCTCGGCGTCGGTGGCTCCCGGCCGTCCGTAGGCGATGTTCTCCCGTACGGTGCCGTGCAGGACCAGTGTCTCCTGGAGCACCACCGCGATGCTGTCCCGCAGATCGCCCAGGCACAGATCACGCAGATCGATCCCGTCCAGGCGTACGGATCCGGAGCCCGGGTCCGGGTCGTAGAAGCGCAGCAGCAGCTTGGCGACGGTCGACTTGCCGGCGCCGCTCGCCCCGACCAGTGCCAGGGTCTCGCCGGGCGTGACCTGGAAGGACACATCCGTCAGCGCGGGGCGGGGGCTCTGCGGATAGCTGAAGCAGACGTGGTGGAACCCGACGTCGCCGCGAGCCCGCCGTAGCGGCCGGCGGTCGGTGGCATCAATGACCTGAGGGCGTTGGTCGAGGAGCTCGATGATCCGCTCGGCGGAGGCAGACGCCGAGTAGAAGGTGTTGTTGAGCCGGGACAGGCCGCGGATCGGGCTGTAGAGCTGACTGAGCAGACCGAGGAAGACCAGCAGCCCGCCCAGCGTGATCCGGCCGTGTGCCAGCTCCCAGGTGCCCAGCCCGATCACGGTCAGCGCGCCGGCCAGTTCGATCAGATCCACCATCGGCCCGAACAGCGCCTTGATCCGGGTCGAGGCCATGGCGGCCCGGAAACGTCCCAGGTTCTCGCGCTGGAAGCGGCCATGCTCCCAGTCCTGGCGGTTGTAGGCCTGGACGAGGGCGACGTTGCCCAGCACTTCCTCGGTGATCGCGCTGATCGAGCCGCTGCGGCGGCGCCGTTCGCGCGAGGCGGCCTTGATCAGGCGGGAGAAGCGGCGCGCGGCGAACCAGAACAGCGGTGCGATGACGAGCGCGAGGAGGGTCAGATCCCAGCTCAGATAGAACAGCAGACCGAGGAAGACGCCGAGGCGCATCATGTACCACACGGTGTTGGCGACGCCGGAGAGCAGGAATGTCTCGACCGCGTCCACATCCCCCGTCACCCGCGACAGCACGTCACCCAGCCTTCGCCGTTCGAAGAAACCGAGCGACAGGCCCTGCACATGCCGGAACAAGTCCGATCGCAGGGAGAGCAGAAAACGCTCGCTGACCCAGGTCGACGTCACGTCGTCGGAGAAGGCCAGCACGCCGGACACCAGAAACAGTCCCGCATACGCCAGAGCGATCGGCCCGAACGGACCGAGGTCGCGGGGTACCAGTACCTTGTCCACGACCAGCTTGAACAGCCAGATCTCCGCACCGTCGATCAGCGGTCCCGCCATGCTGAACGCCAGGATCAGCCACAGCCAGCGCCGGCCGCCCTTCGTATAGGGCCAGAAGCGACGGAACACCTCCCGCAACGGCACCGGCGGCGCGGCCGCGACCACGGCGTCGGGATCCTCCGTCACGGACAGCAGCCGACGCACCGCGGCCGTCATGCGCCGCCGTGTGTCAGGCATCGCACCCATCCGAGATGATCCGGGGCCGGAGGGCCGGAGGTGTCCCCGGCCCGTTGGCCCGTTCGAGTGCGGTCAGGTCAGCCCCGCGAGGTCGCGTGGCTGTGCCGGCGATGCCGACGGCGGCGGCTGACGCTGTGTGTCGTGCCCTTCGTGGTGTCGGTCGTGGTCTTGTGGTGTTTCTTGTGTTTGGCGGGATTCATATGACTGAAGATCGCCATGGTTCCTGCTTCCTTCCTCAGGACGCTTCTCATGGGCCGGTCATGGAAGATACGAATCAAATGGGCGGTTGGATGTCTGTTCCGGCGAATCAGACAAAATCAGACACGGCCGCGGTGTGCCGCGTGTGCGGACGCCGGTGCCGCCGCGCGCACGCACGGCGGTGAGGAAGCCAGGCTCCGCACAGCTACGAGCGCACGACAGTCACGGCCAAGGGTTGTCGGAGTCTGCGGGACCGCGGAGGGCATCGCCGGACAACTGCCCGCGGCGTGTCGGCCAGGTCGGCGGCGTCGGACGGGCAACTTGTCGCGATGCTGATCGACCGGGCCTGCAGCCGACCGGCGAGGGCCGGCTGCCGCACCACGCCTCCGCCTCCTACCGCGGCGGCGGAAAGACCGGCGCCAAGGACGCGTATGTGATCGCTGACCAGGTGTGTATGCGCCGTGGCTCGGAGCCGCTGGCGGCCGGCAACGAAATCGCGGTTGACCCGCGGATCCTCACAGTCCGCCGCTACGGCCTCGCTGCGGACCGCACCTGGGCGATCAACCGGATGCGGGCCCAGATGCTCGAGTACTTCCGGGCCTTGGAACGCGCCTTCGACTACAGCGCTTCTATGGCATCACAAAACATAACGGGGACAGGGAGCCATGGAGAAGCCGTACGCCGGGGAAGCGAGCACTCCCGGAACCGCGGCCGGTGATGCGGCGCGCTCGTGGTGATGCCGGTTGGGATGGCCTTGTACAGTTCCAGGGCGCGGCGCGGGACGTCCGGCGCGGTAACCGTCCGGCAGCGCGGTGAGGGCGGCAACGGCGCGGTGGCAGCCACGCTCGGTGTCGCCGCCGTTGTAGGAGCAGGCCGGTGGCGCCCATGTGCAGCAGAACACGCGTCGTGATGCTGGTCGGCGCGGACAGCTCGGTGTCCTGCGGGCAGCCGCGAAGCCGAACGCGGCGGCCGGACCAGATCCACCCGAGAGGTCGATGGCCGCCGCGCGGCTGGAGACCAGGAAGGCACGGATCGCTCCGCCAAGAGCGGTGAAGCTGCCCCCGTGCCGTTCGGCGTGTGGATGCGTTCGTGGCGGGGGAGCGGGGGTAGCGTCATGCCCGTGGACGAGCGATATGGGCTTGCTGTTCCGCGTTCGCTGGAGGAAGCGTGCGATCCGCGACGCATGGCGTTGCTGGTCTACGACATGCAGGCAGGCATCCTGGACCAGATCCGCGAGCGTGATCGTGTCGTCCGCCGGGCCGTCGACGTGGTGGAGGCCGCCCGGGCCGCTGGGCTCCGCACGTTCTTCCTGCGCCACGTGACGCTTCCCTGTGAGCTGATGGGTGTCTCCCAATTGCGTATGTGGCGCGGCTGGCAGCGGGCCGAGCGAGCCGCCGATGTGGTCTCGCCCTTCCCGCCGGGTGCCGCGCAGACGCAGCTTGTCCCCGAGTTGCAACCCACTGACCGCGAGGCCGTGGTGGACAAGATCACCATGTCGGCGTTCGAGGGCACATGGCTCGACATCGTGCTGCGCGACTGTGGGGTCATTACCGTCGCCGTCATCGGTGTCGCCATGGAGGTCGGCATCGAGCCCACGGTCCGTCATGCGGCGGACCTGGGCTATGTCCCGGTTGTCGTGACGGATGCCTGCGGCGGCGCCGACACGGATGCCGCCGAGCGTTCGCTGGCCGCGCTTCGCTTCGCCGGGGACGCCCTGCTGACCACTGCAGAGGAGTTTCGCTCCGTGCTCGCTCGTCATTGAGTCAGCCTGCGAGCTGTTCGCCCGGCTGCTCCGTGCAGCCGGGCGATTCCGGATCAAGGCAAGGCGGCGTGCCACGGGGTCTTCACTCTGACACGCGCCGCTCCAGCCGTCTGGGCTTCCACCGCTCAATTGCGGCTATGGCTGAGGCGGGCAACGACATCGTGGTCGACCACGTGCTGAGCGAGCCGTGGCGACCGCTCGACTGCCTGACGGGCCCGAGAGCGTACTGTTCGTCGGCATCCACCGCAGGGCGGCAGTGGCGGGGCGAGGTTGACGAAGCCTTCGGCCTGCGGGGAGTCCGACCGGGCTCAGCGGTTGAACGTCAGACGCGGTGCCGCGTTGCGGGCCAGTGCGTGGGCCTGCTCGGGCCACCAGGTGCCGGCGGGCGGGTCGACGATGCCGTACTCGGGGTCGATCGTGCCACCGGTGTTGCGCGTGCAACTGCCGTCGGACTCACCGGGGATCTTCACCCACAGGTAGGCGTCGACGAGCGGGACGCCCGTGTCGGCGGCGGGACGCGGACCGAGACCACGGCCGGGCGCGTTGCACCAGATCTCCGGGTCCCCGCTGTACTTGCCCGGTTCCGGGGTCCACGCGCCCAGACCGTCACGACTTGTATCGATCACGAAGTGATGCAGCTCATCGGTCGGCGGGGTGCCTGTGTTCTGGTCGAACCACGCGTCGGTCCACCGCCAGGTAGTGGGGTCGGCCGAGGAGACGGAGTTGCCGGGAGCGCCGTCGTTGGGTGCGGCGGACGAGTAGTACTGGCTGGCGCACCAGTCGGTGTGGCCGCGTGCCTGACCGGGCCCCTCGGTGGCGTACCACATGCACTTGGCTATCCAGGTGCCGTACCGGGCGCTGTGGTCGGTGGGGTGGGTGTTGGACACGTTCAGGGCGAAGCCGTCGCTGTAGCGGACGCCGGCGTCCAGCAGCCGCTGTGCCATTTCGCCGACGGCATGCCACTGGACGTTGCCCGCGTCCAGGTAGACCGCGGTGCGCGGCCTGGCCTTCAGGGTCTTGACGGCGTATTCGAGGTCGGCGATACGGGCGGCCGTGAGTTCGCCTGTCGGGTCGGTGGTGGGCCCGCAGTCCTTGGGAAGCAGGGCCAGGCCGTCGGGTTCGACGACGACCAACGCCCTGTTGTCGCCGATGCCGGCGGCGAAGGCGTCGATCCACTGCCGGTAGACGTCGGAGGATGCGGCTCCGCCGCTGGAGTACTGCGAACAGTCCCGGCCCGGGACGTCGTACGCGACCAGGACGGGGGTCCGGTGGACGGTTCTGGCCCGGTGGACGAGCTTCTTCACCTTGACGCGCACCTCGCCGGGCGTGCCCTTGGTGAACCACTCGGCCTGCGGCCAGCTCGCGAGTCTGGCCATGTTCACGGCGTTCTCGAGGTCGCCGTTCCTGAAGTCCACGAGGGCCTGATTCGCGGCCTTGCTGTTCGGGTCCACGTAGAACTTCGTGGCCGGAGTGATCACGTCCTGTGTGGGTGTGGCCTGCGCCTGCGTCGTGGTGAGGGCGGCGCAGGCGGTGAGCGCCGCGATGACGGCGGCCGCGCGGCGCCGTAGGCTGCGTGGTTGCATGGCTGCTCCTGTTCGATGAATGGATGAGAGAGCGCCCGCGCCGACCGGCGGGCTGTCGACCGCCTTGCGCACCGCGCTGAGCGGCGGCCCGGCGGGGTGTGGCGGACGGTGCCCGTGACCCGGTCGCGGGGCGTGGATACCGGGCCACGGGAGTCCGGGATCAGTAGCCGTAGATCATCTTGTAGGCGACCTCGGGGAGGAACTGACCGGCCGAGGAGCCGGCTCCGACGCCGCAGTTGCCGTCGGACTCGCCCGGGGCCTTGATCCACAAGAGCATCTCGGCGCCTCCGCCCAGCCGGGTGGGGGTGCCGGTACGGCGGCCGGAGGGGTTGCACCACTGGCCGTTGGAGCCGTTGCCGTTGCGGCTGCTGTCCACGACGAACGGCTTGGTGTAGCCATAGCGGGCGTTCAGTTCGCTGTTGACGGCATTGCCGTAGGCGGTGTTCTCCGCTGTGGTGAAGTAGTTGGAGATGTTGAGCGAGAAGCCGTGGGCCTGACGGAGGCCGGCCTCGTGGAGGCGCTGGGCCATGGTCGCCGGGCTGGCCCAGCCGGGGTTGCCGGCGTCGAGGTAGACCCAGGTGTTGGGGGCCTGGCGGTTGAACTGGGCGAGGGCCCCGGTGAGCATGCCCTGCCGTTCGGCGATCTGAGCCCGCGTCATGCAGCCGTAGTCCCCGAGAGAATCCGGTTCGAGGAGTACGACGGCCGGGCGGTTGGCGATGCCCCCGGCGAACTGTGCGATCCAGGTCGCGTAGGCGGACGGCGAAGCGGCCCCGCCCGCGGAGTGCCCGCCGCAGTAGTCGCGGTTGTAGATGTCGTAGGCGACAAGGACGGGCAGTTTGTCCGAGGAGTCCGCCGCCCCCGCATACGCACCCGTGGCGGTGCCGATGGTGCCGCTCCACGAGCCGAACCAGCGGGCCATCGGCGTGCTGGAGATGGAGGCGTTGATCGCGGGCGTCCGGCCGTCGCCGGGGTTGGCGGCGGCCCACCGCTTCGCGCTGGAGTCGGGGTCCACGTAGAAACCGTTGGTCATGGTCGTCGGGTCGGCCGCGTGGGCGGACGGTGCGACGGCGAGCGCCAGCGGCAGAGCGAAGAGCGCTGCCGCGAGGGCGCGGAGTCTGCGGCGCATGACTGTACCTCGTTTCCTGGCAGTGGTGCGTCGCACGCTCTCGTCCCGAGCATGCGGCGCGCTGAGGAAGTGCGGTGGTACGACGTCCCTTTGTGCCGGCGGGCTCTTCGGCGGGGACGACACACCCAAAGGGTCGGCGGTGAGCTTTGGGAGCGCTCCCACTGGAAGCGGTCCCAAAGGCACCGAAGGCCTTTGGGGTGTGGTCGGTATGGTGTTGCGGGCTGATAAAGCTGTCAAGTGCCGATGTACGATCGCCCTTTACATGGCGAGAAACAAGGCTCTGCAGTCCCGGAACTGGAAGCGGTCCCAGAACATCGGGTCCCTGAGGACTCCTTGCCTCTCCCACGTCCCCAGCCAGCCGGGTGGCAGCGGCAAGGCCGGGATGAGACGCTTCCCGTCCGGCCGCGAGGGAAGGGCTCATGTTCATGGCAGAAGCTGCGCCGCGTCGGCAGCCGACGCTCGA
Organism: Streptomyces sp. YIM S03343; assembly: GCF_054729195.1. Classification (NCBI taxonomy): domain Bacteria; kingdom Bacillati; phylum Actinomycetota; class Actinomycetes; order Kitasatosporales; family Streptomycetaceae; genus Streptomyces; species Streptomyces sp. YIM S03343. The sequence continues at coordinate 190,917 of NZ_JBPUKX010000001.1, read as the reverse complement.
CGAGGTGGCCGAGCTCGCCGGCGTGTCCCGCTCCGTGGCCTCCCGCGCCCTCAACAACGCGCCGCACGTCAGCCGCGCCAAACGCCAGGCGGTCGAGCGGGCTGTCCGGCAACTCGGTTACGTACCCAATCCGACCGCCCGCGCTCTGGCCACCCGCCAGACAGGAGCGGCCGCCCTGGTCGTCTCCGGAGAGGATCCGCCGATCTTCGCGGATCCGTTCTTCGCCCAGGTGATCGTGGGGGCGTCGGCCGCTCTGGAGGAGGCCGACCTGTATCTGATGCTGTGCCTGGCCGCTTCCGACCGGGGCCGCAGGCGGGTGGAGGAACTCCTTCGGTCCAGGGGCGCCGACGGCGTCATGCTGATGGCACTGCGTGCGGACGATCCGCTGGCCCGTGTGGCCGAGGAGGCGGAGATGCCCGTCGTGTTCGGCGGACGTCCGGTCGGTTCGCTTCCCAGGTGGTACGTGGATGTCGACAACGTCGGCGGAGCGCGCGAGGCGACCGAGTACCTGGTCTCGCGCGGCCGGACTCGCGTGGCAGCGATCTGCGGGCGTCTGGACACCGAGGCCGGGCGCGCCCGGTACCGCGGTTACCGGGACGCCATGCTGGCGGCCGGGCTCGACCCGTTGCCGCCGCAGGAGGGCGACTTCACCGAGCCCAGCGGAGTCGCCGCCATGGCCACGCTGCTGGCGAAGCACCCCGACCTGGACGGGGTGTTCGCCGCCAACGACAACATGGCGGCGGGCGCGCTGCGCACGTTGCGCGAGGCGGGTCGACTGGTCCCCGCCGACGTCGCTGTGGTCGGCTTCGACGATCTGGCCGTGGCCCAGATCGCCGATCCGCCGCTCACCACCGTCCATCAGCCCATCACGGCTTTCGGACGGGAGATGGCGCGCATGCTCGTCGCGCTCATCAACGGACAGGACCCCACCCCGCTCATCCTTCCCACACGCCTGGTCACCCGCTCCAGCGCATGACGGCCGTGCCCCAGACCACCGACGCACGCTGACACACTGTCAGAGGAATGGCGACGTGCGCCCTGGTGTTCCAGGGGTCGCCCACGTGTGCCTCGCTGGGGCGATCACCTGCTGCTGCGGCGCCGTGGGCCTCCTCCTGCTTGCCGCTGAGAACCCTTCGCGAATCCGATGATTGTGAAGTGATTCGTTGATCGTTTTGCCTGTGGGTGTCCGGGCGGTCCAGGTTGGGCGTCGTTGGTGTTGTCGTCTGGCGGGGAGATCGGTTCGTGTCGCAGGTGACCCGGGACAAGGTCGTCCAGGAGTGGTTGGCCGAGGCCGAGTTGGCAGTGCAGGTCGCCGAGCAGGTTGTCGAGGCGGCCCGTCGGGAGCTTGAGGAGGTGCAGGGTCGGCTGTTGCGTCTGCGGGCCGCGCGGGAGATCGCGGCGGAGGCCGACGCGGTGGTGCGGGAACGGGCCGGCCAGGTGCCGGAGGACGCCGGGACATCGCAGGCAGGGCAGCCGGAAGCGATTGCGAAGTGGCGCCCCGGGGCCGATCCGTCACTGCTGCCACGGGACTACCCGAAGATCGCGATGATCGTGCGGGAGGCAGGGCCGGAGGGGATCCGGGCGGTGGAGGTGCACCGTCGGCTGGGACGGCCGGACACCGACGGCTCGCGGCAGAACGTGCGTAACCGGCTGCAGCGCCTGACGCAGAAGGGCTGGCTGCGGCTGATGAGCCGCGGTGTCTATGCCTGGGCCGAAACCTCTTCGGCCTGAGGCCCGGAGGCCGCGACGCGGCGGGCCATGATGCGGATCATCGCCCACTTCACCATCGCCTCGTGCACGACGGGCAGATACTCGTAATCCCGGGCCAGACGACGGGAGTTGACCAGCCACGCCAGCGTGCGCTCCACGACCCACCTGCGCTTGAGCAGAACGAACCCCTTCGCCTCGTCGGGTCGGCGGACGATCTCGACGTCCAGTCCCAGCGTGGTGCGGGCCCATTCGGTCAGCGAGCCGGTGTATCCGCCGTCGGCCCACACCTTCTTCACCGTGGCGAAGCCGCGACGCAGGCGTGTGAGGAGGGGCAGGGCCACGTCGCGGTCCTGCAGGCCGGCCGTGGTCACGGTGACCACGAGGAGCAGGCCGAGGGTGTCCACCACCAGGTGCCGTTTACGGCCCGTGACCTTCTTCCCGCCATCGAAGCCGCGGGTCTCCGCCGCGACGTGCCAGGACGCCTTCACGCTCTGCGAGTCCACGACCGCGGCCGTCGGCTGTGCCTTCTTCCCCGCCGCCCGCCGGGCCAGCTCTCGCAGGGCGTCGTGCAGGGTGTCGAGGAACCCGGACATCTGCCAGCGGCGGAAGAAGCGGTAGACCGCTTTCCACGGCGGGAAGTCGGCCGGCATCTCGGTCCACTTGATCCCGTTGTTCACCAGGTAGAGGACTGCGTCGATCATGACGCGGTGGCAGTAGCCCTCCGGCCGCCCGCCCCGCCCTGCCATCCACGCCGGCACCGGAATCAGCCTCCGCACCACGCGCCACTGCCGCCGGTTCAGATCCGACGAATAGCACGCTTCCCGTCGCGTGCCGTGGGCCGCGTTCCCCGCGCGATGCGGCATGCAGTCACAGCCATGACCAGCCGACTTGCCCGATGCGACCGACTCGGATGTACTGGCGCGCACCAACGGGACCTCGGTTCACGCGTGTTGAGGAAGTAGAGAGCCCTCACGCTAGAACCAGGTCCCGTTGCCGCGCCGCGATCTCCCGCCGCCCGGACCGCCCCGTACAACAGTCCAGATCACACCTTCGCTTCGCGGATTCGCGAAAGGTTCTGACGAGTGCGTTCACCGTGAGGTGGGAAGCCAGGCGGGCCGGCCGCCGAGCGGGCGGACGATACGTCGCGGGGGCCTGTCTGTCCGGCGCCCGCAACGGGTGCAGTCTGCGGTCGGAGCAGTAGCAAGTGGTCCGCCTTTGAAGGCATCGGCGCCGAAAGACTTCGGGCTGGAGACGTAGGTGCCGGCGCCCTGCGGTGACCTGGATCAGACCGGGAGTCAGGGATCCGCGGCGCGACCGCCCTTACCCTGCTTATCGTCACGGCGCGGACGTTCGGGTCCGAGAGGCCCGTCCGTGATGTGCGCCCAGAACACCGACGAACTCTCCGGCGTTGTCGCCGACTGTTCGAATCGCCGACGGGGAGGGCCGGGCCCCCGGACCGTGCCGGGGGCCCGGAGTCGGTCAGCAGGTCGAGTTGGTCTGGGTGAGGAGGCCGAGCCGCCACGGGAGGAGGTTGTAGTCGCCGCCCGCGTTGGGGTCCACGCCCTGGTAGAGGTACTGGAGTCGGCAGGCGGGAATGGTGAGCGTCTGGTCGTAGCCGGCCCGGATCATCTCGCCGTGACTGATGTCCCTGGTCCAGGCACTGGAGGGGAAGGTGACGTTCCCGGCCCGTGCGAACGGGGTGTTCTCTGACGCGGCCAGCGGCGTCCAGGAACCGGCCAGGCTGCCTGACGTCCAGGAGCGGAAGTATCGCCGGCCGTCCGATCCGACGGCCTCGACGAGAAGCAGATACTGGTTGCTGCCCTGCACCTTGTAGACGTTGCTCGCTTCGAACAGGGCGTACCTGTTGGAGTCCTGGGCCGCGATGACGGTGTTCGTGAAGCCGTTGGGGAACTGGCCGACGGTCGTCCGGGAGCGGTACAGGTGCCCGTTGTCGTCGGAGGAGAACAGGTAGCAGTCGGCGCTGTCGCAGATCACCCACATGTCGACCCAGTAGCCGTTGCCGATGTTCTGCCGGATGACGTCCGGCATCGACGCGTAGAAGTTGTGCGGCGCGCTCCACCCGTTGGGGTTGCTGATGTCGGGGTTGGTGGAGTACGAGGCGTTGCCGGTCTGGTAGACGAGGTACCACAGTTTCTGAGGCGCGTAGTAGAACACCTGGGGCGCGGCCCGGTAGCCGCTGCCGATGGCTGTGCGGTCCAGATAGTGGTGCGTGGCCGAGCCCGCCTGGGACCAGTCGCTGAAGCTCAGGTACACCAGGTTGTAGCCGGAGGAACTCGCAACGCTGGCGAACACGTGGTACTTGCCGTTGTAGTAGACGACCGACGGGTCCTTGATTCCGGCGATGTTGTGGGTGGCGTCCGGCTTCGGTGAGATCAGCGCGCCGCTGGAGCTCCAGGAGAAGCGCGAGGGCAGCGCGGCGGCGGAAGGGGCGTTGGCCCGCTGCGTCGCGACGGCGCCGCCCAGCGCGGTGAGTGCCGTCTGGTAGGCCGGTTTCTTGTTGCCGTTGCGGTCGAACAGCAGAGGGTTCTCGCCGCTGCGCCAGGAGTCGCTGTCACGGATGCCCCAGACGGTGATGCCGGTGCAGCGCGCGACGTTCATGCATGCCCTGACCGTGTTCGCGTACGCGGTCGGCGATGCCTGCGCGATGTCCAGCTCGGTGATCTGGACGTCCACGCCGAGAGCGGCGAAGTTCGACAGCGTCGTCTGGAGACTGGCGGGCGGGCCGCCGGTGCCGAAGTGGGCCTGGAAGCCGACGCAGTCGATGGGCACACCCCTCGACTTGAAGTCGCGCACCATGCGGTAGACGCCCTGGGTCTTCGCGGCGTTCCAGTCCTCGATGCTGTAGTCGTTGTAGCAGAGCTTGGCCGACGGATCGGCCGTCCGAGCCGTGCGGAACGCCTGCTCGATGAAGCCGTCGCCCAGCAGGTCCTGGAACACCGAGGGGCGGTGCTGGCCACTGCCACCGTCGGCGAAGGCCTCGTTGACCACGTCCCAGGCGTAGATCCGGCCCTTGTAGTGGTTCATCACGGTGGTGATGTGGTTGCTCATCACGCTGCGCAGCGTGTTGGCGTCGGTGATGGACTTGACCCAGCCGGGCAGTTGGGAGTGCCAGACGAGGGTGTGGCCGCGTACGCGCTGACCGCGGGATGCCGCCCGGTTGACGATCTGGTCCGCGGGGCCGAAGTCGAACGAGCCGCGGGACCGCTCGGTCGTGTCCCACTTCATCTCGTTCTCGGGTGTGACCGCGTTGAACTCGCGGTCCAGGACGGTGGTGTACGTGCCGTCGCCGAGCCTGCCGGCGGCCACGGCGGTTCCGAAGTACCGTCCGGACTGGGCCGCCTGGGCGCCCAGAGTGGACGCCTGGACGGCGTCGGGTAAGCCGGTCGCGGTCCCTTGCGTCATCATGACGGTTGCGGCCAGCAGGCCCAGGACCGATGCTCGGCGACCGCCGAGCCGTTTCAGCCAGTTCATGGTTCTCCCTCGCAGGGGTGGGTGGGGGGTTGGGGTGTGCGATCGATGAACCGGTTCAGGGCGTGGACAGCTCGAACCGTGCGACGCGGACCGCGCCGCCGAGTGCCTGCGTGGCGTGTACGTCCGGGCGAGTCGATGTCGAAGCCGAGGCGTAGTAGGTGTCGCCGACGTGGAGACGTCCATGCCCGTGAAGTCCTGCCAGATCACCGGGTTTGTGCACTCCGCTGCGGCCGCCGGCGCCCGGCGACGAGAAGAGAGGTGATCGGTGCATGACAGATCCATGGGTGGCGTTCTCCTTGTACGGCACGGCCGTTGCGGTGAGGCGTTGCCCGGAGGTGCCTTGCTTCGTTCATACGGAGCGGCTCCACTGCGTTCGCCTTGCCGAACATAGTTCGACTAGCGAGCACCAAGGATGATAGGGAGCCTGAGGATGCCGTCAACCCCTATCGCATTATTCGGTTCATGTTTCGAAACATTCGGAGTCTTGGGAAGCGGTGAGTGTCGCAGCTCAGCCCGGGACGGCGCAGACGTGCCACCTTGTTGATCTTCGTGAACCGCGCGGTCGGGGCAGGTTCGGTGGGTGGTGTTGCCATGTTCGGGCACCTGTCTGATGTCCGTGACACCCAGGGTTTCCGAATTAGAACCGAAATTTCGAACGACATCATGCCTCTGTGCAACGCCACAGAGGTGACAGGTGACCAGCCCATTGCGACCCTTCAGCCAAAGGAGCCTCTGTTGCCCAGACGACCTGGCGGACGACAGCTCCGCCTCCTCGCAGCAGCCGCGCTGTCGGTCACCGCGTCGGTGACGGCCTCCGCTCACTCCACCGCCTCGGCCGCGCCGGGCAGCCCGGCTCTCGCCCCACCGCCCAGGTTCCAGCCCGGCTGCATCGCGGCCACGCCCGCCATCGCATCGGCGGGAACCGGGGCCGGCGCTGCTGTCGTGTCAGCCCTGGCGTCGTCGCCGAACGTCCCGAAAATCGTGCCGTAGGTGAGAACGCCCGCGGCGAAGAGCGCCAGCGGCGCGCATACGGCCAGCCGAAGCCTGCGTCGGCGGTGCTGCGGGCCCTGCTGCTCTCTCATAACTCATCCGTTCTGGAAGATCAGGCCGGTGTCGCTCTTCAGTGGTCGCTGACGGGCAGAAGGTTGCCGCGTTTCACAGGACTCGCACAGAAGGGGCGCTGCCGTCTGCGGAGGGACGGCAAGGACGCGACGATCATGCGCGTCGTCAGCTGGTAACATGGCTCTCCGCGACGACGCCCGTCCACTGGATGCCCCTGGAGCAGGGCTCGTTCCATCGCTGATGCGGACGGCCACGTTTGCGTGGTCCGGAGGACTGTCGCCTGCCGGACCACGGGAAGCACAGCCAGCCACCGCCGGTGTCGAAGGCACGGCGGGCGCAGTAGCGGATGACCACGACGACGGCTGGCCGTATTCGAAAGATCCGCGGGGAAGACGCCCAACGCCGATGCCGTGGGTGCCAGGCTGCCCCATCGGGCACCATGCGCAGCTGTCCGCTGAGATGTGGCCTCAGACGTGTGTGAGTTGCACTGCGGCGTGTACCCGGAAGGGTATGACTCAGTCGAAGCGTGAGACAGAGCGAAAGTACGATGCTCCGTCGGCCGATGACACTTCGTGGCTCCCGGGTCTCACCGGCGTGGACGGCATCGAGTCGGTTGTGGAACGGGTACTCCGACGGCAGGGCGTCCTCCTCCGCACCAGGGCCTCGGCTGGGGACCAGCAGCACCCCACGGCCAGCGACTTGGGCCGTCGCCGATGCGGCGCCGGCCGCCCGCTCGCGGCCGACTGCTTGTCCATCCGGCGCAGGACCCGCTCGGCGACCGCGAGTTCGTCGCGCCTGGCGCGCACCTCCGCCAGCTGCTTGTCCAGCCGCTCTTCGAGGTCGTGCAGGCCCACGCCCCGCGCCACCACGCGCTGCCCTTCGCTGACGGCCGCGTACGCCGTCCCGGCCTGTGCTGCACCTAGCGACCCCGTCACCATGTTCCCGTGGGACGTTCTCGCGCAGTCAGACCCCGACCCGGTTGCTGCGGCCCACGCCGCCGACAGCGCCCCTGCCGACGGACGGCCGCAGCACGTGCGGCGCCGGTCTGGCCGCTGTCAGGGGGGCGGCATGGGGAAGCAGTCGGAAGGAGAGCGGGATAAGGAACATCATCCCGGTGAACGCGATGGCGAGCAGCCAGGTGGTGGCGGGTGGTCCGGCCACTCCTGAGACACCGGCACGCCTGTTACCTGTAAGGAGCCTTAACAGTTCCTCAAGCCAACCTTGATCAGAGTCATTGCCGCCTGTCACCTGCTGGGATGAGATTCGGGCGGCTCACCGCGGCCGCCGCTCTCACCCGTACGCTCTCGCACGAGGGCCGCGGAGAGCCGATTTCCAGGAGAACACAGTGGCGCACTCCCACCGGCAGCGCCGGCTCAGCCGACGGAAGGCCGTACTCGCGGCCGGATCGGCCTAGCGAGCGCAACACGGCGAACGGCCCTCATCGCCCTGGCCAACACCGACGGCGGGGTCCTGCTGCTCGGGTGTCCGAGGACGACCAGGCCCGCGCGGCCGGAGTTGACGGGGTCGCGCTAAGCGACAGCGAGGTGCTGCGCATCCGCAGCAATGTCGCTGACCTGGTCAACCCGTTGCCCACTTCGACGTCCTGCAGATCGAGGATCCCGCCAAGCCCGGTCACGGCTTCCTGATGATCGCGGTGCCCCGGAGCCCCTCCGCCCCGTACGGGGTCCTGGTCCACCAGGGCCTGCGCCACCCCCGACGGAACGGGGTGGGCATCGTCTACCTGTCCGAGGCCGAGCCGCAGCCACCTACCAGGACCGCTTTGCCCGTCGCCAGACCCGCCAGGACGAGCTGGTCCAATACGGACGTGACCTGATCGGCCGCCTGGACGTGAGTGAGCAGACATACATGACCGACCTGATGGCCCGCCCCCTCTCCGGCAAAGCCACCATCTCCTGGCGCGATCCGACATCACCGGATCAAATCTGCATCACAGGATGAAACGGCGGGAGAGCAAGCTGTTGCACACAGCGGGGCACCATCCGCGGCGGTAGGGCCGATCGTCGAGAGCTGCCCCGCCTGGATCCCCCCGTCCGTGGCCGGGCCAGTCGGCCACGGACGGCTGCGGCACGGCGGTCGATGTGGTCAGTCGGGTGGCCACAGAAGGCGTGGGCGCGCGTATATGTAAGCCCATGGCTTGCCGCCGTGGTCCACCTCGTGCCATCCCTCGGCCTGTAGGCGGCGGCGCAGCTGCTGCAGGGCCTCGTTCATCCCCGGCGCCCACGATTCCTGCGGTGTCATGGTGTCGGGGATACCGCGGACACGGGGGAATACGGGTCCCGGAACCGTGTATTTGGTCCAACGGGGATGGGTACCGGTGGCGTGGCCGACGAACCTGCTGTAGGCCTGGCCGGACGGCGAGGCCAAAGTAGCGATGATGCTTGCCCACCACGACGCGGCATTGACGTCTTCGAGCTCGATGACCAGCGTGTCCTGCTCGTCACGGACGGGGAGCCACCGCTTTCCTGCCTCGTCGAACCACTGCTGCCCGTCGGGCGAGTAGTGTCCGGGCCCCTGCGGCGGTCCAGGGTTACGACGACGTCGCGATGCAGAAATGACGGATCACCTCTTGCGGTTCTCCTGCCAATCAGCCCCCGAGCGGGCTCGATGGCGTGCGTGATATGTCATCGTTGACACTGCAAGCGTGCAGCTTCTCGCAGGGAGGGACTAGACGGCTCTGTCACAGAGCCGGATGGCCCCGGCGGTGTCCTCGTCGTTGGGCTGGAGCCGCTCCGCGATCAGCTCGCCCGAGCCCGCCTTGGAATAGATCATCTAGCGGTGGTGCGGCGGGTGGGGTGGCGGTGGGGGGATGGTGGCCGTGCTGGGTGCGGTCTCCGGCCAGACCAGCAGAACGGGGCAGGGGGCGTGGTCGACGATGAATCGGCTGGCGGGGCCGAGGCTGTGGGGTCCGAGGTGGGTACGGTCGCCGTCGCGGGCGAGGATGAGCAGGTCGGCACCTTCGGCGGCGGCCACGACTTCCCGTTCGACGCGGCCCGAACGTTCTCGCCGGGCGCATGGGCGTCCCAGACGCTCGGCCGCACTGGCCAGGAGCCGTTCGCCCGCTGCGGCGGCCAGGTGCTCCACCCGCGTGCCGGGGTCGCGGTCGGGACGTGCGCGGCCCAGCAGCCCGGCGTAGGCGCCGTGCGCGGCACCCGGCACCTCGGGGCCGGTGACGTGCAGCAGTACCACGTCGGCGCCCTTGGGCGTGTGGGTGCGCGCAGCGTCGACGCAGGCGGGCCAGGTGCCCTCCACGACCCAGACGATGACGGTCATCGTGTTCAGCCTCCGATCACTTGGAGTGACACCCACAGTGCCACCACCGAGAGGAGCAGCGCGGTGGGCACTGCGAACAGACCGAGCCGGGTGAACTCGCCCAGCTCCACGTCGGTGTCGTGTTCGCGCACGATGCGCCGCCACAGCAGGGTGGCCAGGGAACCGGCGTAGGTGAGGTTGGGGCCGATGTTCACGCCGAGGAGCACGGCCAGGACGGCGCCGGGGCCGGTGGGTGCGGTCAGCGGCAGCAGCACCAGGACGGCGGGCAGGTTGTTGATGACGTTCGCCAGGACGGCTGCCAGTGCCGCGATGGCGAGGAGGGCCGCCAGGCCGGTGTCGGCAGGAACCACGTGGCCGAGCGCGCCCGCGAGGCCGTTGTCGACGACCGCGCGGACCACGATGCCCAGCGCCAGGACGAAGGCGCAGAACGGCAGGGCTGCGGCCCGCGCGATTGCCGTAGGGGTTGTGCGGCGCTGGGCCAGGGCACGTGCCGCCAGGGTGGCCGCGCCCGCGGCCGCGGCCCAAGCGGGGTTGATGCCGAGCGCCGAGGTCAGCACGAAGCCTGCCAGAGTACCGGCCACCGTGAGCAGGGCGAACAGCGGCAGTTCGCGGGGCTCGGCGGCGGGCGGGGCCTCGGCGCCCGCGTCCAGGTCGGTGGCGAAGAAGCGGCGAATCACCACGTACTCGGCCCCGATGGCGACCAGCCAGGGCAGCGCCATCAATGCGGCGAAGCGGGTGAAGGCCAGGCCGCTGGCGGCGAAGGCCAGCAGGTTGGTGAGGTTGGAGACCGGCAGCAGGAGCGAGGCGGTGTTCGACAGGTGGGTGCAGGCGTAGACGTGTGGCTTTGCGCGAGCGCCCAGCCGGGCGGCGGTGGCGAAGACCACCGGGGTCAGCAGCACCACCGTGGCGTCCAGGCTGAGCACAGCGGTGATCAGCGAGGCCGTCACGAAGACAAGGACCAGCAGTCGGCGGGGGCGGCCGGCCGCCCGGCGGGCCATCCAGGCGCCGCAGGCATGGAACAGGCCCTCGTCGTCGCACAGCTGGGCCAGGACCAGGACGGCCGCGAGGAAGCCGATCACCGGGCCCAGCCGGGCGGCCTCGGACGCCGCATGGTCGAGCGAGATCGCGCCGGTGGCGATGACCACCCCGGCGGCGGGGAGGGCCACGACCGCCTCCGGCCAGCCCCACGGCCGGATCACCGCGCAGGCCAGCACCGCCAGGAGCAGGACGACGGACAGTGCTTCTGCGACTGGGGCGTTCAGTGTCGGGGCCTTTCCGGGGGATTCCTGGCACGAGGAGTTTGTCACACATTTCGCCTACTCCTGCGCGCACGGTCTCAACGTCATCCACGGGGGTGCCTGTGGCGTTCGGGTGGGGCTGGGCCTGGAGCCGTTCGCGCAGGTCGATCTCTTCGCGGGCGAGCGGGTCCTCGGGCGGTGTACGTACGGGCTTGGGCTGCGTGCCAACGCGTCTCGGAGTTGGAGCGGCTGCGGACGCCTCCGACGAAGTCGACGGGAACGGCGATGGCAGGGAGGACCGTGCAGAACACCGCCACCAGCCGCGTGAGGCCTGCACGGTAGGTAAGAGGTCCTTCGAGAACGCTCGTCGCGTAGCCGTAGTCATAACCTTGTCAATTGAGGTCCGGCGTCGAACGCGGCTCGAACTTGGTCGGGGTTTTCGCAGTTCAGCGGACGTGAGGGCGGCCTTCGTATGATCCTGTGCTTCGCCACAGAGTCAGAAGAACCGGTACAAAGGCCGTGGTTGCGAGCGTGGAGCGTCAGGGTGTCCTGCGGGATGTGTTCGCGGAACGGTCACGCTTCCGGACGGAGTTGTACGTGTGTCTGACCACGCGAAGCGACGCGTTGTTCGAGTTGTGCGATGCCCTGTTGTGCACGGACGGGTCGGTGCGGACGCCCGTCGACCTGGCGCTCGCCCCGGAACACCGCCGCGGGCACGGGGCTCTCTACGGCGGCCTCAATGAGGGACCGCCCGCCCAGCGGGGAGCGGTGGAGGTTGACCGTGGGGGCGAGCACGACATGCACGCATCGCCAACCTCATCGGCGGCCGCTGAAAGGTGAGCACCCGCCGCCATGGACCCCCGCCGCCTACTTTGCTGACGCGGCCATCGATCTTGCCCCCGCGGAGCCCAAGCCCACCAGCACCACCGGCGAGCGAGCGCGGTGGGCACCAAGTACGTCGGCGACATCTTGTACCTGCCGCCGGCCGACGTGGAATTCCGCTGTCTCGCGACCGTGATCGATCTCTGCTCACGGCGCCTGGCCGGGTGGGCGATCGCCGGCCACCTGCGCGCCGACCTCGTTGTCGACGCCCTGAAAGCTGCCGGGCGGACCCGCGGCAGTCTCGCCAGCGCCGTGATGCACACCGATCACGGGGCCCAGTACTGCAGCCCGGCCTTCGCCGACGCCTGCCGCTGGGCCGACGTGGCTCAGCCCATGAGCGCCATCGGCAGTTCGGCGGACAACGCCCCGGCGGAGTCGTTCAACGCGACCTGCAAAACGCGAGACCCTCCAGGGCCGCAGGGCCTGGAACAACGAGCGCGAGGTCCGCCTGGATCCCTTACGCCGACTCCACCGCTACAACACCGTCCGACGCCACTCCCGCCTCGGACACCGCAGCCCCATCGCCTGCGAAAGCGGACGAGTGTGTCCAAAGGCGCGTGGCCGGCCCACTGACCAGGCCGCGGCCTCACTCCCAGTGGTCGTAGAAGACGCAGTCCTCAGCAGGGCGCACCGACTTCGGGCCGGGCTCCTCGGCCGGGTAGCCGATCGGCGTCAGGAACAGGCACACCAGCCCGTCGGGCAGGCCGAGGATCCGGCTCGCGGCACGTGTGTCGAGGTGGCCGACCCAGCATGAGCCCAAGCCGTGGCTGGCCGCGGCGAGGACTACATGCTCTCCGGGAATGAGTGGTGAGGAGTTCTCCAGGAGCACGCGCATGGCGTCGCGGTCGTGGTAGGCGTTGAGATATGAGACCAGGTCGGTGCCGAACCGGTCTTTGTTGACCGCTACGCGGAAGTCGTCCTCGCCGGCCGTCGCGAGATCGGCGCCCAGCCACGCGCAATGCGCGATCACCACCGGTGCGCCGGCCACCCATTCCTGACCGCCCGCCGCCTTGGCCAGCGCCGCCTTGGTCGGACCGTCCTTGATTACGCCGAACACACAGCACTCGATCCCGCCGGAGGATGGTGCCTGCCGTCCCGCGTCCAGGATGTCCGCCAGGATCTCGTCTGGAATCTCTCGCGCCTCAAACCGGCGGACCGACCGCCGCGCCCTCACCGCGTCCATCAGCTCCATGCTGCATGCTCCCGTCAACATCGTTACGGCCCGGCGCAAGGGGGCCGGGTCCGCCGGGTCATCTGCCGGATCCGCCGGACCTGCCGGGATCAACACAGCCGCGTACCGATCTCACAGACCGGAACTCCGCGTTGAGGCTAACCGGCAAAGATCGGCCATGTCCATCGGGATCGCGCGCGCCAACGAGGTATGGCTGCGGGCACCATCGCCTTGGGAGGTGTTCCTCGGGCTGACCGCAAGGATCCTCCGCCCATGACGATCAGCAAATGCCACAGCGTTCGGACGCCTGCCAGATTTCCTGGCCGGGTGAGTGACGAGGCGACGACGATCAGGGGTGCCGCGGTGGGCGAGGACGTCCAGTAGGGGCCGTGCCAGCCCTGGCCGACCTGGCACCGGGGGCAGGTGAGCTGTCGGCGATCGGATTCGATGCGGAAGTCGTCCCGGTCGAAGCCTTCGTTTCGGCGGTGCCAGCGGGTTGGGTTGCCCGGCAGCGGCCCGCTGAAGGTGACGTGGTGTTCGCGCTCAGCTCGTTCGAAATGAGCGGGGGAGGTGTGGCCGCCGTCGGCGGGGTGCTCGGCGGGCAGCAGCCCGCGACGCGCCGGGCGGGCGTGGATGGCGGGCAGGGCCTTGGCGGCGGCTGAGGTGGTGGCCACGTCCGTGACCACATTGACGCTGTCGGAGGCACGCGTCTCGGTGACATGCGCGGCGAACTCCTTCCAGCTGTCTGCCATGGCCGGATGACCAAGGAAGCCAACCGTCCCGGCCTGACCGTACGTTTCGAATCCATCACCGCGACGGCCTGACCATGCACTCGGTGTTTCGGACCAGAGTCAAGCTCAGAGATCCTCATCATGGCGACGGGATCGGGGGTGGCTGAGTCTGTCATCGGGCTCGGTGATCTGGGCCGGGGGCGTGGTCGAGGAGGAGGGGGTCGGGGAGAGATGCGGCTGGGTTCATGCGCAGGAGGGTGTGGACGACTCCGGCGAGGCCGGCCATGAGACTGGGGGAGAAGGCTTCGCGGGCCAGGCCGCCGATGGGGCCGCGTTGTTCCAGGCTGGTGAGGATCTCCGCGTCGAGATCGGTGGCGCGGGCGGGGTCGAGAGCGGTGAGGAGTTCCCAGAGACCGAGGTCGCCGTGGCAGAGGGTGTGGCTCCAGCCGAAGCCTTCGGCGGTGCAGGCTTGGGCGGCGCGTTGTGCCATGTCGAGGCGGGCCGGATCGCCCGTGCGCCGGTGGAGGTCGAGCATGGCGATGCCGATTCCCGCGCTGCCGTGGCACCAACTGGTGAAGAAGTCCTCCTCGGCGCCGATGCGGGCGTCGAGCCAGTTGCCCTGGTGGGGTTCCCAGAGGGATTCCTGGTAGGCGAAGGCCTGTTCGGCGAGGTGCCCCCAGCCGTCTCGTTCAGGGGCGGTGCCCGCGCCGCTGAGGGAGAGACGGGCCAGAGCCCAGCCGATACCGGTGGCTCCGTGGGCGAAGCCGCCGATGCCCTCGGGGTTGAGCCTGGTGCTCCAGCGGGCGCCGGTGCCGTCGAGGACGGCCAGTCGGCTCAGGCGGTGGCCGATGCGGGCGGCGGCGGCCAGCCAGCGGCCCTGTCCGGTCGCGGTGGCGAGACCGAGCAGCGGGACGACGGCCCCGGCGGCGCCGTTGAGGAGGTCGACCTCGACGTCGTTGGCGACGAGCGGGCCCTGCGCCAGGGGGAGAGCCCGTAGGCCGGCTCTCCGCAGCAGCCAGTCCTCGCCGAGCACGTGGTGCAGCGCCAGCCAGGTCCACACCTGGGAGGCAGCGCCGCTGAAGGCTCCCGCTGAGGGCGGCGTGGGTGTCTGGTCCTCGGTGCCGATCAGGACCCGTAGTGCCCCGTTGAAGGTGTCGGCGACGCCGGGCACCTCGTCGGCCCGTCCGGCCCGCACCTCGGTCAGATACTCCGCGAGCGCCAGCGCGACGCCGCCCTGCCCCGTGTAGAGATCGGCGGGCAGCACCCTGATGGACCATCCCGCGGGCGTGAAGACGGGACTGATCCAGGTGACCGTGCCGTCCGCGCCGCGCACCGCCCCGTCACACAGTCGCCGTACCGTCTGCGCGGCCAGGTCACGACGGCGCCGTTCCCGGTCCCGGGCATGCGGGTGGCGGGCGGTGGCCTGCACCCGCCCGGGCAGCGAACGCTCGTTGAGGTAGGCGCCGACCAAGGCGTCCTGGATCACCGATTCCTCCAGCGGCAGGTCGGCCGTGAGCCAGTCCCGGACTGTGGCATCGATCGCGGTGGTGTCCACGGTGAAGGTGTACATCGGTACGTCCCCGGCGAGGAGGTCCGAAATCTCGCCGTCGATGGCCTCGCGGTCGGTGGGCGCGCCGGGGAGCACCTCGGCGTTGCGACGCAGGATGTCACGTGCCCGTTCGACGGCCGCGGGCTCGTCGTGCAGCGACGCCGGATGCCACAGCATCCGGCCGATGTCGACGTAGGCCTGCGTGGGCCGCAGGATCCGCCGGGCCTCGGCGCCTTCGAAACGGAGCAGCAGCCGGTGACAGTCCATGCCGGGGCGCCGCAAGTGCGCGGTCATCTCGCGGAACCCGGCAAGGATCCGGTCCCAGTACGCGCTCAGCACCGGGGCGGGGCTGGGGTGGTTGCCCGCGGTGGGCATGGCCACCAGGTCGACCTCGAAGCGGGCGGCACCGGTGCCGCCCTGCGCGATCACGGGGTGGGGGATCAGCGGCTGCTGGCCGGGCAGCGCGCCGACTCCGGAGATGTCGACCCCGCCGAGTGCGAAACCGGTGCCGCGTACCGGCAGCAGTCCGGTGCGCAACACCGTGCGGCGGATCGCTGCCGCGGCCACGTCCACCGCGTCGCCGCGTCCGCTGGGCGGGAATGGCGCGGGGGAGTCGAAGAGGGTCTCGGCGTCGACGACGACCGGCACCGGGCCGGCCGCGATCATGTTCTCGGCGTGCATGTCGGTGCCGCCCGTCAGACGCAGGACGGCCAGCCAGTGTCCGACGTTGCGATAGAAGGCGGCGAGTTCGGCGTCGTCGGCGCAGTACCGGTGACGGACGAACTCGGCCCAGCCGTAGCCCTCGCGGGCCAGCGTCCTCGGCACCCGGATGCGCTCGTGCGGCGCCGGGGCATCGGCGAAGTCCGCGAACAGCTCCTTCAGCAGGGCACCCAGCGCCACGTCGATGCGGGACGAGCGTGGCTTGTACATGATGCTCGCGTCGCCGAAGTCGACCCGGCTGACGGTCAGTCCGCCCCGGTGGGTGTCACCCGCCCCGAATGTGACGGCCCGCAGCCGTCCCGCGGATGCTCCGCACAGCGGCAGCAGGAGCTTCCGGTCTGCGGCGAACCGCCCGGCGAAACCGGCTGTCGCGGCCACCGAACGCCGTGCGACCGACGCGATCCGCCGACCGGCGACGGGGTAGCGGCCGGCCAACCGGTCGAGATAGCCCTCCTCGGCGGCCTCTTCGATGAACGCGGCCCATGTTGCCGTGTCGGAGCCGTCGTCCTCCCCGTGACCGGCCCGCGCACCGTCCCTCGCGATACGCAGCGCGTGCAGTTCGATCAGAAACAGACGGGACAGCTTCGCGTGCAGGGACCTGAGCAGGGCGGAGTGACCGGCCTCCAGCACCACGTCCCGTTCCTGGACACTGAGGCCGTCCACCTCCGCCAGCCGGCGGGCGAGTTCTTCCCGCCAGGGGCGGCCCAGGGTACGCACTGGGTGCGCGAACCATTCCGTCTCGTCCCTGTCCGCCGACTTCACCGGAGCCGATCCGTCCACCATCCACCATCCCTGTTCCACCGCGCGTGTGCGCTCGCCTGCCGATGCGCCAGGAAGAGGAGCGGGGGACTGCGCGGCCGGCCCGGGACAACCCTGCCCGTCCCTGGGGACGGTGCGGGTTTCGCTACGGCGCCGTCGCCCCGCTCCCGTTGTTCCGCCTCACTCCGCGCGGGCGGGCGTCCGCCTCGACGCCCAGCCGCGGACAACGGCCGATGTACGCGACACGGAGAAGGCGTTGCACGAACGAGCCCTCCGACGAAGGCCGCACGAGTGACTCAGGCGATCAGCAGCACCAACTGCCGTGCGACCCGCTCGGGCTGGAACAGAAACCGTAGAGGGAGTCGCTCGGGTCGGTGAGCGCGGCTTCGGCGGCGGTGCCACCGACGTAGAGCGGCCCCGCGGGGTTGACCTGTCCGTACGCGCTCTCGGCACCTGACAGCCAGGCGTCGAGCACGGCGGTGTGAAGACTGATCTGCGGCATCAGCGGCCTCCGGACATGGGAATTCGGGACGGTTCGCCCAGCCCCGAGTATCGCCGAGACCGAACATCCGTCAGCCGGCTAATCCGGCCACAGTCAGGCAGTGCTTCCGAGGCGCGGGGCCACGCCTGGGGCGGGTGGTACGACACAACACCGAGAACCTCAAACACCCGGAGGAGCACGCAGCGCTGCCGGCCGAGTCTGCGGTGACGGGGTGCGGCCCTGCACCATGGGACGACCTCACAGCCAGCCGCGCTGCGCCGCCCGCACCCCCAGCTGGAACCGGCTCGCCGCCCCCAGCCGTTCCTGCAGCTCGCTCACCCGTCGCCGCAGCGTCCGCAGGCTCACTCCCATATGCCGGGCCACCGCCTCGTCCTTCATCCCCGCCGCCAGGAGCCGCGTCAACGACCGCTCCTCCTCGGAGAGTTCACAGTCGTCGTCGAGGCGGCCGAGCGGTGTCGCCTGCTGCCAGGACATGTCGAACAGCTTCTGCAGGGCCTCGGTCACCGCCGAGTGCCGCACCACGACACAGCAGTAGCCGCCCGCCGCCGACGCGGTCAGCGGCATCAGCACCCGACACCCGTCCACGATCAGCAACTTGACCGGAACTGACGGCAACGCCCGTGCACGTTCGCCGAGTTCGGCCATCCGTAGAGCCTGGGCCAGGACCTTCGGGTCCTCCAGGGCGGTTACCGCGTAGATCCCCCGGGAGACGATCCCACGGCGCAGCAATTCGGCCTGGAGGTCCTGCTGCGGAGCGACCGGCGCGAGATATGGGGGAGTGTCGAAGAGACACACCTCGTGCTCGGCCCGGGCGTACAGCTCCTGGAGCCGAGCCGCGATGGCCCCCTCACCGGAGACCACCTCCACCAGCCGGGCCGGATCCTCACGCAGCAGCCCCGCCTCGTATACGGTCGTCAGCTCCTCGGCGGTCGCGGCGAGCAGCTCGGACTCCGTCTCACGCCGCCGGATCAGGGCCCGGACCGCCACCCGCGGGTCGACGGCACGCATCCCGCCCATGGAGTCCGGCGGCTGGAGCAGCCCGAGCGCGAGTAACCGGTTGCAGGCCTCGCGCACCTGGGCCGGGGAGCCGGCGCCGGTGAGCAGTGCCCAGCCGGCCGCTCCCGCGTCGGGCTGATGGAGGATCGCCTGGTAGACCAGCTCCTCGAAGACGGAGACCCCCACCGCGGCCCAGGGGCTCGCGGCAGGGGTTCGTCCCGCAGCCGGTCCGGCTGTCGCCGTGCTCGGTCCTACCGTGTCGTACGCCTTGTTCCCCATGGCCCGGCACGGTAGAGGACCTTTGTTAAGACTGCCGCACCCCGTTACTTCAGGCCGAACGCCTGTATGACCGTCTGGTCGATCGTGTTGCCATCGGGGTCGGCGGCCTTTACCCGCAGCGACACGAACCGGGCGCCCTCGGGGTGCCTGAGCTCCGCCTTGCCATGCCGCACCTTCGCCTCCTTCCAGGAGGTGCCGCCGTCGTAGGAGACCCAGGCCTTCAGACCGATGGCCGTGACCTTGCCCGCCTGGTTCCGGAGGGAGAGCCCGAGACTCGACGTCCGGTCGCCGTCGGTGCGGTTGAGGAGGTCGAGCCCCGGCAGGTCGTAGTCGACCGAGAGCAGCGGCAGCGCCGCCCGCTGGTCCGTGTGCGCCGAGATGAAGGACCATTCGGTGTGGCTGCGGGTGGAGTACACGGCCCAGTCGGCCGTACGTTGCGCGTCGAGCACGAGGCGGTAGGACGTCTTCGCCGCCGGGACGTCGAAGGTGCCCAGTCCACCGCGGGTGGTGTCGCCGACCAGTTGGCCGTCCGCGTACAGCGTGCCCTTCGCTGTGTCCTGGACGCCGTCCACGGATGCGTAGTGGCCCGGCGTGGCGTCGCTCAACTCCGCGATCTTCAGGGTGAGCCGGTCACCGGTGCGCTCGGAGACACCGTTTGCCCTGGTTGCCGGGCGGAGGACCTGCCGCAGCCAGTCCTCGGCGGGCCGTCTGCCCGCCGTGTCGAAGACCTGCAGCGAACCCCACTGCGGGCTGTTCGCCCGGTAGTCCGGATAGACCGCGTGCCAGATCCGGCTGTCGGAGACGTTGTAGTACTCGGTGCGCTCCGTGCCGAGCCGCAGGGTGTCGGTGGTCGAGATGTCGATCAACTGACCGGGGCGGTACCGGTACACGCTGTCCATGCCGACCGCACCGGCGGCAGCCGCGTGGTAACGGACCTTCTGCCGGGCAGTGTTGGAGCTGTTCAGCTCGTAGGTCTGATCGTTTGAGACAGCACCGGCCTGCGGGAACTGCACGTTGTACACGTACGGGCTGACCGCGGTGCCGTCCAGCTTCAGCGTGACCTTCCGCCCGCTCTTCAGCAGGGCCCCCAGCTTCGCGCCGTCCTCGCCGGCGGCGATCATCAGGGGAATGGCTGCGCTCTTCACAGAGGCGATCCAGAACCCGGGTGCCTCGTGGTAGGCGATGACGTAACCGGCCCCGGCCGCCGCCGCGTTGGCCAGCGCCTCGTCCGCCGTCTGCCCGGCGGCCACCCGGACGACCGCCACCTTGCCCTTGACGTCGAGTCCCTCGAAGTCGGCCGCGGTGCCGGTGCCGGCGTCCACCGCCCGCACCGTCCGGCTGCCGTTGATCTTCACCGGGAGGCCGGTGAAGGTCTGCGCGTAGGACAGGGGCAGCGCGTACTTCCCGGGGCTGACCACGGCTGCCTTCAGCTCCTTCGCGTACAGCCGGAACCTGGAGGAGAACTCGAATGTGCCCTTGGTGACGTGCTCGGTCGGAGCCACATAGATGTGGTCGGTCCAGTAGCCCTGGCTGTACGTCAGCCCCAAGGAGCTTCCCGGGCCTTCCCGGTGCCAGCTGGTGCTGAAGCCCTGGAACTCGGAGTCCTCCTTGGTCCTCGGCTTGATCTCGACCGCCTTGCGGGCGTCGAGGACGACCTCGGTGTTCCCGGTGACCTCGATCTCCGGGTCACCGACGACCGAGGTGCCGACGGCCAACCTGGCCGAGTCCAGGTCCGGGATCCAGGCCGCCGTCGAGTATGTTCCGGCCGGTACCTGGAAGGTCTCGTCCTTGCCGATGAAACCGTACGTGTCCGGGAATGCGCCGTTCAGCTCCTGCAGCATGAAGAGCGAGGCCCCGGCGGACGGGTTGCCGTCACGGCCCTTCACCGTCACCTTCAGGTCGTAGGTCTTCGCCAGTTTCTCGAAGCCGACGCCCGTGGTGACCCGGACTCCGCCGGCGCTCGCCGTGATGTGGCCCGTGTACCGTCCCTTCGCCAGCCCGGCCGGGTCGACGGTGACCGCGACCGTGGCGCTGCCCTTGGCGGGCACGGTCACCGCGTCCGCACTGGGTACGGCCTCGGCAACATCGGACGACAGCTGCAACTCCACAGGTTCGTCAGTGGTGTTGGTGTAGGTGATGTCCTTGCTGCCGGCTTCGGAGGCGCCGTCCGTATATTGGCCGAAGCTCAGCGTCGGCGTCGCGAAGACACCCTGCCGCACCGCCCGGACGGCGTCGACCCGGCCGTCGCCCTGCTCGAACGCGGAGCTGCCGGGAGCGGTCTTCGCGGTGGTCGCCAGGGCCTCCTTGATCTGCTCGCCCGTCCAGTCCGGATGAGCCTGGGCGACCAGCGCCGCCACACCCGAGACATGCGGGGTCGCCATCGACGTACCGCTCGCTGCGGTGTAGTAGCCGTCGACGGGCGTGCCCATGGTGGTCCCCGCGGCGCGGGCCGCCGTGATGCCGACACCCGGTGCGGTGATCTCCGGCTTGACCGCCGAGTCGTCCAGGCGCGGTCCGCGGCTGGAGAACGAGGCCAGCTGGTCGGACCTGTCGACGGCGCCCACCGTGAGCGCCGAGTCCGCGATGCCCGGGGTGCCGATGGTCTGCCCGGATGGGCCCGTGTTGCCCGCCGCGACCACGAAGAGGGCACCGGTGGACGCGGACAGCTCGTCCAAAGTCTCGCTCAGCACGTCGGAGGAGCCCGAAGCGGTGCCGCCCAGCGACATCGACACGATCTTCGCGCCGGAGGCCGCGGCCCACTCCATGCCAGCAATGATCCACGACGTCTGGCCCTCGCCGGCGTTGTCCAGCACCTTGCCGACCAGCAGCTCGGCACCCGGCGCCACGCCCTTGCGTCTGCCGTCCGACGCCGCGCCCGAGCCGACGATCGTGGACGCCACGTGGGTGCCGTGACCGTGACCGTCCTGCACGGACTCGTCCGGCACGAAGCTCCTGGACTCGGCGATCCTCCCGGCGAGATCCGGATGCCCGGCGTCCACCCCCGTGTCCAGGACCGCCACCTTGACGCCCGTGCCGTCATAACCCGACTGCCACACCTCTGGCGCGCCGATCTGCGGAACGCTCACGTCGAGCGACGCCTTGACCTGCGCGTCGAGCCAGATCTTGCCGATACCGTCGCCGAGCCGTCGCGCGGACGCAGTGGTGGGCTCGGTGCCGAGTGCGGGGGCGACGTCCGCCCAGAATGCGGTCGACTTCCGGGCGCTCAGCGCGGCCCCGTCGATCCCGGGGAGCGCGAGCGTGCGGCGCGTGCCGTCGGGGGTCTTGCTGCCCTTCTCATAGGTGGCGATCACGGGGGTGGTGCCGGTCCTGGCGTCGGTGTAGCCCTGCTTCACCAACTGGCTGACGTTGAACAGGGCCGGGTCGAGGCGGCCCGCCTGGATCAGCGGGATCGCGTCCGCCGGCAGCACGCTGACCTCGCCGCCGCGTTCGCTCGACAGAAAGGTGGCGGACTCACGGCCCGCGCCGCGCCGGACCTCGACGGCCTGCTTGCCGTCCGGGCCGGTGGACAGGGACACCGTGTCGCCGGTGATGAGGGTGACGGTCTGCGTCGCGGGTGCGGCTGCCGCTGCCCCGGCCGGGACGCTCGTGGCGTCCGGGCCGGTGAACAGGAATCCGGGGCCGGCCGCCGCGGGCGACATCGCGCCCGCGAGCAGCCCGGCCGCTCCCGCCACAGCCCAGACGGCGTGGAGTCTTCGCATGGTATGGACGTCCTCCCCTGAGCACGGATAACGCCTCCGCCTGTGAGCGGAAGCCGCGATCAGGGTGAACGCCGCGCCGGAAGGGGCTCAAGGGATTCCGGTGGCCGAGGAGTGCCAATGCCTGCTTCGGCCACGGCAGTCGGCCAGCCGCGACGCCGGGGCACATCCTCACTGCCGAACCCGGAACGGTTCAAGTCGGCGGATGTGCACGGTTGTCGGCGGAAACGCCGAGACGGTCACGAGAGCGGCGTTGAGCCGTGCCGCATCAGCCGGAACCTGGTCACGCGGGTTGGACCCGGGAAGCTAGGCTTCTGCAATGCCCCAGCACCAGTACGTGTGCTCCGCGCTCGAGCAGTTGTCGATCATCGACGGTTTGAGCACGCTGCCTTTCCCCGGAGAAGAGGGAAGGCCCGGAGCGGACGGTCGGTGGAGTGGACCCGGGTTTCACCTGGCCGTGATCCGGGAGAGCCGGGACTTCTGGGAGGACCGGAGCACAGTGATCGTCGAGGCTGCCGAACGGGACCTGGAAGCCGACCTTGCCGCCCTGGCTGTCATGTTCACGGGACGATGGGGTGCTTCGGAAACCGTTGATCTGTGGCCGTATCTCGGCTTCGACGACCACGGCCCTGACGGCAGGACTCGCGAGCCGCTCCAACGCACCAGGTGCGCACCCACCCGCCCGGTGGTGCGGCTATCGGTGTAGAGCCACCACGGTGTCCACCACCGCACGGGTCCGTTCAAGCTGCTCGTCGCGCAATGCCTGCAGATTCTGGACGACGTCCTTCGGTGCGTCGGCGAGGACCTGGCCGACGAAGTGCGCGATCACCCCGCACCCGGTGCGCATCGTCCATCCGGTGTGCAGCACGGTCCGCACACTCGCCTGCCGTTGTGCATCCACTCGGTGGGCGATGCTCGCCGGTGCGGTCCGCGGCGCGGGAGTCTCGGTGAAGTGGATGCCCGGGCGTCGTCGGTGCGCACCGCAGCATCGGGTGCGCGGTATGGGGTGCAGTCAGTGGCCGGTCTCCCGGCCGCGGTGCGTTCCGGGCTTCTGCGGGTGGTGCGCCTGCTGGTCGTCCTCGCGCACCGGCTGTACTGCGTCGGCATCGTCCCGGGCGGCTGCAACGTCGAAGAGTCCCACCAGGGCCGCGCGACATCCGTCATCACCACCATTTCCTACCTCGGCTTCCTCCTCGGCCCCGTCTACGTCGGTTCGTGGGCCGCTGCCACCGGACTGCGGGGGGCCATGACCGCCGTCGCGGCACTCGCCGCCGCCCTGTTCCTGCTGACCTCACCACTCCTGGGACTCAGCAGATCCACCGGCAAAGGAACCCGCCACCCGCGCCCACGCGACATCAAGAGCCGCCGACATTGAGGCCCGCCGATCGCTGCGAAACGGCTTCCGAAGCCGCGTCGAAACGACTCCCCCGGAACTGGCACAGCCGGCAAGGTCCGCCAGACCCCTCAACCGGGTACCCCACAGCCCTCAGAGAGGTCCACCAACGCCCGGAGCGGCTGGCCCACTTCACCATGCTGCCTCCGTTTCGCGGAGGCGGCGACGGGCGCGGTGGACCCGGGCGGGGGAGCGGCTGCGGGCGTACGCCACGGTGACGCTGGGGTCGGGGATGCTCAGCCTGTCGGTTCGCGCCTTCCCGCTCGACCCACTGTGCGAGGGCGGACAGGCCGTGCTGGAACGCCTGTTGCGCGCCTTGCTCGGGCCCTCCGTCGGAGGCGTGGCCGCCGGATGGGAGGAGGTGCCTCAAATGGCCGCACACCCAGCTGGGGAAGCCGCTCCTGCTGCTCGGTGGACAGCTGCGTCCGGGTGCCCGGCTGCTTGTGCCGCTCCAGCCACTTGCCCAGGTTGTTCTGTGGCAGCAGCGCCATGCCCAGGCCATGACCAGGCCACTCCCGTACGCCCTGGTGCTCGCCGATCGGGCAGACGAAGGTGCCCCTGCTGCACTTTCCTGTGCAGCAGGGGCACCTTCGTGCGGGTGATCCTCACGCCGGGGCAGACAACGGCGGCGCTTGAAATACAGACTTGCTCCTCTACGGATGGAAGATCTCCTGCGCGGCGGTGATCTGGCTGTGGCGGTTGACGCGGTAGTAGAAGTACGGGGTGTTGGTGAGCTTGTGGTTCACCAGCCACTTCGGGGTGACCTTCACGGTCGTGCTGTCGCGGAGGACCTTGACGGAGGCGCCTGACGCGAAGCCCAACGACCGGGCCGGTCCACTCGGGGTGTAGACGACGTTCTCGTCGTTGTGTGTGTTCACCTTGCACGTTTCCGGAGTGACGCGCACGACGGTCTTGCCCCGGACGTTCTTGGCGGAGTCCAGCTTCAAGAAGTGGTCGTACCCCGCCGGCAGGTAGCACGGCCGCCACGCCGTAGCCCCCGTGGTCCTGGCCGAACTGGCCTTGGTGGATACGGCCGTGGTGCTTGCCGCCGCGTTCGGGCTGGCGTTGGAAGGCCCGCCCGCGATGGCAAGAAGCGCGGCGGCGGAGGCGAAGACGACGGCACCGGAGACGTAACGGTGGTTCATGAACATCCTCTTCTACGAAGATCTGCTTACGCCAAGGGAGATACCGGACCGAAGGTAGGGGTTTCGCCGATCGCGGGCTGTGACGGAACGGTGACAATCGCTCTTGGCTGAGACGATCGGCCGGCCTGGCGCTTCTGATGCACTGCCTATTTCGGTGGCGTCCCGCGGCGGCTCGTCCCGGACGACCTGAAGACCGGCGTCGACGAGCCCGATCTCTACGACCCGGAGATCAACAAGGCGTAGGCCGAACTCGCCACGCAATACGGGTTGAGCGGCCGATGCCCTGTGTCCGCGACTCGTTCTGGCGGGGACGGGAGTTCACCTCGATCGAGCACATGCAGGTCGAGGCCGTGACCTGGAGTCAGCAGGTTGCCGGCCGGCGGAAGTGCCGGCCGCTGGGCGGGACCCCTCCGATGACCGTGTTCGAGGCACTGGAGGCAGCAGAACTGCTGCCCTTGCCGCCGACGCCGTTCGTGCTGATGCGCTGGTCGACTGCCACGGGCGGCCCGGACATCCACATAAAGGTCGGCCGCACCCTCTACTCGGTGCCGTGGAAGCTGATCGGCCGCAAGGTCGACGTCCGCTCCACTGCCACGATGCTCCAGGTCTTCCACGACGGCCAGCTCGTCAAGACCCACACGGCCCTCGACCAGGGCAAACGCACCGACATGAGCGACTACCTGCCGGAGAAGATCGCCTACCAGATGCGGACGCCGGTCTGGTGCCGCAGCCAGGCGTCCGAGACCGGCGGCGCCTGCCGCGAGGTCGTCGACCAGCTGCTGGAAGTCAACGTCCGCGGAACTGACCCGACTTGATTGCCGAGCGCAGGTCGTCCAGGAACCGCGACACCCCGATCTCTGCTTCGATCCGGCCGGGCGTCAGCCCGTCCGAGCCTGCAGTACGAGCGCCGCGGTTGGCCTCGACGCTCCACCACGCAACTTTCAGCGTGGCAGGGTCGTGCACGAGGCTGTGAGGTCGGCCCGGGGCGCCCTGTCAGCATTGCTGCTGGTGGGTTTCCCCGGACCGCCTCCCGCACCCGGCATACCCGTCTCCGGGCACCGGGTGCTCCACAAGCCCCGTTGGGTGACCGTCGGATCAGGCCCTGCTCGCCCACGGAGTGGGAATTGCTGCTCCCCGGTAGCGGTATCGAGTCGTTCCGAATCGTCCCGGACCAAACAGCGCCGTCTCGCCGTTCTTCGGCCACCACTGGCTTTGGCAATAGCGGCGGCGCAACTGCTTCCAGTTCGCCCGGGGGCGCTTTCGTCGCAACCATCCGATGACCCTGCGCCAAGTGAAAGCACGCAGGAACCGGAAGGTGGCGCTCGAAACTCCCGGCTGGAAGTAGAGACACCAGCCCCGCAACACAGGGTTGAGCCTGTGCAGCAGGACTTCGAGCGGAAGGGCGGTGGTGTGGTCGTCCGCGTCCACCTCACGCTCGTCTCCGTGAATGTGGGCCGTGGCCGCGGCGGCAGCGTCGATCCGGTCGTTCTTGCGGCCACCGCCACGGGCGAGTTGACGGACGCGGCTGGTCGCCGAGGCAGGTACATCGACGACGCTCTCGCCGCGGGCGACGAGCCACTGGGCCAGGTGGCGGGCCGAGCCCATTGGCGTTCTCCACCACCCACTTGCGCTGCGGCCACCCCCGTGATGCCTTCCATCGTCGGCCAGGCCGATTCCTCGGCCATGGCGTCATCACCGTACGGGATGGAGGACGTCGCAGCGCGAGGGGGAGCAGGCCCGGCCCGCCCGCTTCCCGTTTTTCGCGCGACAGCCAAAGGAACACACTCGCGCGGACGAACCCAAGGACTGGAAAGGCCGTCAATCAGCACGTCGGGCATCATCCGATCCAGGGAAAGGTCTCCCGTGCCTCCATTCGTGCGAATACGACGGTCGCGCATACTCATCGTGCTCGTGGCAGCAGTGACCGTCGTCCTGACTGTCGCGGTGATCATTGCCCTGACGGTCACGACGTACGATCACACGTCGCCGCGTGCCGCCCGGGACAAGGCATCCGGATCCGTGGCCGGACCCGTCGACTGCCGTAAGGCGAAGTGCGTGGCCCTCACCTTCGACGGTGGCCCCAGCCCGACGACCCCCGGGCTGCTGGACATCCTGAAGCGGGAGCATCTGCACGCGACGTTCTTCGTACAGGGCGCCGGCCACATCGGGAAGTACCCCGAGATTCTGCGTCGTATCTCGGACGAGGGGCATGAAATCGGCAACCACACCTGGAGTCACAAGATCCTTACGCAGATCGATCAGGACGAGGCGCGTCAGGAACTGACGCGCACACAGAGCGCCATCGAGAGGATCACCGGCACCAGGCCCGCTCTGATGCGCCCGCCGCAAGGCCGCACCAACCGCAAAGTGGCCAAGATCTGCCGAGAGTTGGGTTTGGCACAAGTGCTGTGGAGCGTCACGGCCAAGGACTACGAGACGACCGACTCGGCCCTGATCACCGAGCGGGTGTTGGACCAGACCCACCGCGACGGCATCATCCTGCTGCACGACCTGCACAAGGGCACCGTGCCCGCGGTCCCTGGGATCCTCAGGGCGCTCAAGCAGCGCGGCTACACGATCGTCACGGTGTCGCAGCTGCTCGCCCCGGCCAAGCCCCAGCCCGGTATGGTCTACCGGCCCTGAGTCAGGGTCAGATGGGGACACCGGACATGACCGGACAACCGATGGTGTCCATCGACTCGTAGCGCACGGTGGACTCAGCGTGCTGGTCACGGCGGGGGAGTACTGGACCGGCATGATCCGGCTTCATTTGCCTTACCAACATCCTGAAGTACGCCGGCGCCCGCAGCCGTGTCCCCCTGTCGATCGCTGCCAGGGACACCCGGCTGAGCGTCCGGGGCCTGGACACCGGCGCGCCCGGCCGGACCGGACCACCGCCGGAGTAGGAGGACACGACCTGGTGGGCGTGCGCGAATGAGCCGCCCTGCGTGGCGGAACCGTCACCACGGGTCCCGCGCCCGGCGGCGGCTGGACCGTGAGGCCACGCTCGACCTCACCCGCCTGCGGCCTCGGCCTCGCCCGCCCCGACTCCGGCTGAGCCGACCGGTCCGCCCGCGCCCCGCCCCTGTCCTCGCTTACGCCGTTGCCGTCGTCTACGTTGTCTCTGTCTCCGTCACCTTCACCGAGAAGTCGTTGTCGACCGTGTAGTAGGGGCGCAGTACGGCCGTGCCGACGGTGACCGGTGGGTAGACGAACACCTCCTTGCGGTCGGCCACGTCGTCGAGCAGTCGCGCGAGACGGATGAGAGGTTCTTGGGCCGAGGGCTCCACGAAGGCGTCCCAGACACCCTTCCCGGTGTCCGCCCGGGCGGCCAGCTCCGTGAGGCCGACGGCGAAGGAGAAACCCCGGCCGTCGTCCGTGGCCCGCGGCTTCGGGACACGTACGACGGTGCCGGTGCCCCGCAGACTCAGATGGACGGCGGCTTCCGCCCCCAGGACGGCACCGTGCAGGCGAGCGCGGACCGTCACCGAGCCGGCCGAGACGGCTATGTCACCGACCTCCGCGTGGGCGGTGCGCAGCCAGGCGCGCACCGCGAGGAAGCCGTCCTTGGTGACATAGGGAATTCGGACGGCCTGGGGGGACGGCCGGTCGCGGAGATGTCCGTCGACGAGGACGCGCAGATCGCGCAGGCCCGCGCGCAGACGCTGCTGCCGGGGTTCCTCCTCACGGAGCAGGTACAGGTCCCACCGGCCCTCATCGAGAACGGGTCGCGGACCGAGGACGGCGCGTTGCCGACCGTCGTCGGCGGTGTGCAGTTCGAGGCGGTGCAGGACCGTCTCGGGCTGTCCCTTCTTCGGGCGCAACCGCAGCAGCAACTGCCGTCCGCCGGGTACTCGCGGCGGCAGCTCGAAGGTGATCCGGCCGTCTGCGTCCATCACGCAGTCGACGCGCCGGTGTGCTTCGTGGTCCGGTCCGGTGCTCATCGCCGCCCCCTCCGCACGAAACGCAGCGCACCGCCGGCCGCGCACAGCGCGGCATCGCGGGCGGCGGAGCACTCGGCGGCCAGAACGTGGCGCACGCGCGCACGTTCGACTACGACCCGGCGCCCGGCCCGCCGCGCCGAGACCGCCTCGGCGAACAGCCGCTCGGCTTGTCCGACCACCGAGCCCGGGGCGAACCGCCGGGCGTTCGCCGCAGCGGCACGACCGCTGCGGAGGCGGCGCTCGTCGTCGCCGACCAGCTCCAACAGGGCCGCCCCGAACGCCTCATGGTCGCCGACCGGCACCAGTCGGCCGTCGACCCCGTCCTCGATGATCTCACCGGGACCATAGGGGCAGTCGGTGCTCACCACCGGCAGACCGCAGCGCATTGCCTCGACGATGGTCATGCCGAACGCCTCGAAGTCGGAGGTCACCGCGGCGATCGAGCCCTTGACCCACTCCGCCTCCATCGGGGCGGCCGCGCCCATCAGGAAGACGTTGTTCCACAGGCCGAGGTCCGTGATGAGTTCGCGCAGCCGCTTCTCCTGTTCGCCCCTGCCGTAGATGCGCAACTGCCAGTCCGGATACGTGGCGGCGACCCTGGCGAAGGACTCGAGGAGCAGGTCGTAGCGTTTGAGCCGGACCAGCCGCCCGGCGGCGACGATCACCTTCGCGGTGCCGTCCGCGGTCGGCAGCAGGGGAGCCGGGATACTGTTGGGGAGGGTCTCCACCTTTACGCCGGGCAGCCTCATCCCGCGCCGGTAGGCGGCGGCGTCCGCCCGGGTCACGGTGGTGAGTGCGTCGAGCCGGCGGTAGGCCCGGCGCAGCGCGGTGCGCAGCCGCGGCGAGTGGTGGTCCAGGGTGAGGTGCTCCTGACCGACGCGGGCGATGTGCCCGGGTGCCTGGAGTGCCAGATGCACATTGAGTCCCGGCCGGGTGCCGACGACGACATCGGCGTCGATCGTGTCGAGGCACGCGCCGATCCGCCGGTCGGTCAGCTCGCTGTACTGCCCGTAGCGGTACTCGGCGCGCGGGAACACTGTCGCGGGTCTCCCGTGCAGCGGATGGTTCTGCTCGTCCCTGAGGTCCACCAGGGGCCGGAGCGACACTCGCGGGTCCAGGACGAGGGCCGGCTGTTCCCGGTGCCGCAGGACGGAGACGATCTCCACCTCGTGCCGGTCGGCCAGCGCTTGGGCCAGGTTGAAGGTGGTGCTGATCGTGCCTCCGATCCCGTAGGCGTTGTGCAGTAGGAAGGAAATTCTCATGCTGGGTAGACAACGACAACTCCCTTACCGTTGTGACCCGTTACAACTCCGTTGTGCCCGTCGTGGGATGCTCCGCGCCGCCTTCGGTGCGGCCGGGTGGGGCATGGTGCCCCCGCGGCGTGCGCGGTGTGTCGCCCCCGTCGCGCGTCCCGCGCCGGGGCTGTTGCGGTAGACGTGCTTTCCGTCTGTCGACTGCCAGTTCGAGCCTCGCTAGTGACTTCACTGCGGGCCGGTCGGAGCGGAGACGTGTCCCCGGGCCGGCGTCTGCGACGTCGGAGGTCGTGTCCCACGAGGTGCCGGTCCGGATGCCGCGCCGCCACCCTGACCGGCGCCAACCGGGATCGCCTGCCGGGGTGCCGTAGTCGAGCGGGACCATGGCCTCCCGGGTGAGGACCCACGCGTGCAGCTGTTCGTCGCCGGATTCAGCGGCGGCCCTGGCGGCGGTGGCGAACCACGAGCGGCCTTCGCGACGGCTCCAGGTCGTGCAGGACGATCGCGGTCATCCCGGTCAGTTGCCCGGCTGCCGTGGTGAGGTGTCCGCGCGAGCCAGGCGCGATTGCGTGGGGAACCGGGCACTCGCAGCGAGTAGCCGTCGAAGGACACCGTCCGGTAAGCACCGAAGCACACTTCTGGCGTCGTCGGGCGGGCCGGCGGCCCGGCGAGGGTCTCGAACAGAGACCTCACCGGCGCGGCCCCAGTCTCCGGCGAAGGTCTCCGGCGAAGGTCCCGCAGTGCCTTCGCGCTCGGCGAGGCCACCGGCATCCCGGCCGGACCGCCGGTGAGCTTGTCCCAGACCGGCCGGTAGCCGATCTCGGGGAACAGGCCCTGCTCAGCTGCGCGTACCGTTCCGGCAGGTGGATCGGCGTCGGCGCGCTGTGCGACGATCGAGACGTGCCGATCTCGTGGCCAGAAGGCGTTCTTGACAAGCCGACCGTGATACCGCGCCTCATCATCCTGCTGCTGGTCGCCGTGGGAGACCTCACGCTGCTGCAGAACGGCAGCCGGACGCCATGGGCCGACTGGGTTTTCGCCTTCGCGGCAGTCGCGTTCGGCCTGTTCGGCGCCGTCCGGCCGCTGGCCACCGCGCTCTGCCAGGCGGCCCTGTTGCTTGCCGCAGACGCGTACGGGACCTACGAGCACGGCCCTGCGGCCCTGGTGAAGTACCTGGCCGGCATCTCTCTGCTGGAGCTGGCGATCCGCAGGCCATGGTCGAAAGCGATGATCGGGGCCGGCGCTCTGAGCGCGGTGTACGTCATCCATGTCAGTGACGACATGCCGAAGGAGTTGCCGGCGCTGTTCTATCGCGTGGCGGTGACGGTGGGCGGCCCGGTACTGCTGGGCGCCTATGTCCGGACCACCCGTCAGCTCGCCTGGCACACCCGGCAGCAGGCGGAAGAGGAGAAGCGCAGCCAGGAGCTGCGGATTCGTGCGGCGCGGGTCGCCGAGCGCACCGCGATCGCCCGGGAGTTGCACGATCTGGTGGCCCATCATGTCTCACCGATGGTGCTGCGGGTGGGTGTGGCCAGGCACGTGCTGCCCGTCGCTGACGAGCGGGTGACCGAAGTCCTCGACGATCTGCACACCACCGGCACAGCGGCCCTGACCGACCTGCGCCGCCTGGTGACCGTCCTGCGCGATCCGGAGCAGCTTCCGGAGGGCGACGCCGCGGCACCGTTGGTGGCCCCCGAGGGGCTGCCCGCGGCCCTGGGTGCGGTGGTCGAGCAGGGCCGGCGGATCGGGCTTGACGTCGAGGAGACGACAGATCCGGAGGTCCGGGACCTCGACGCGGTCCGCGGGCTCGCCGTACTGCGGCTGGTCCAGGAGGGCCTGGCCAACGTCGCCAAGCACGTTGGGACCTCGGCGCACGCCAGGGTGGCGGTGGGGATGACCGAGACGGGCGCTGTTCGCCTGCGCATCTGTGACAATGGGGCGGTGCGCGGTGACGATCGGACAGGGCCCGTCGGGTCCAGGCCGGGGCTCGGACTGGTCGGAATGCGGGAGCGCGTAGAACTGCTCGGCGGGGAACTGTCGGTGGGTCCGTCCGACGACGGCGGCGGCTGGCAGCTCTCGGCCATGCTCCCGGCCCATCCGGCACGCGCGTGCGACGACGCCCCGGGCGAAGAGGGCACGGACGGCGGGTACGGGGACGGGGAGCGCCAGTGATCCGCGTACTGCTCGTGGACGATCAGCAGTTGGTCCGTGCCGGACTGCGGATGCTGTGCGAGGCCGCCTGTGATGTACGGGTCGTCGGTGAGGCCCCGAATGGACGGCAAGCGGAACGCCTCGCCGAGGAACTGCTGCCCGATGTGATCCTCATGGATCTGCGCATGCCCGGCGTCGACGGCATCACCGCGACCGGCCGTATCCTCGCTGCCCGTCCCGCCACCCGTATCGTCGTGCTGACTACCTTCGACGACGACGACCACCTCTACCCGGCGCTCGCCGCCGGCGCGTGCGGCTTCCTTGTCAAGGACGCCGCACCGGCCGAGCTGTTGGACGGCATTCGGCGGGCCGTCGGCGGGGACGACCCGTTCAGCACCTCCGTACTGCGCCGTCTGGTCGGGCAGGCGGTACGGGCGCGGGGTGGCGAGCCCGAGCGGCAGCCCGGCCCGCCCGCCGGACTCACTCAGCGCGAGCGTGAGGTGCTGTCACTGGTCGGGGCCGGGCTGTCCAACGGTGAGATCGCCGAGCGGCTGCACATCGGGGTCACCACCGTCAAGACACATGTCTCCAGTCTGATGGCCAAGACCGCCACCGCCAACCGGATCCGGCTCGCGGTGCTGGCGGTCCAGACCGGCGTCACACCGGGTTGACCGGCTCGTAGGCCGGGTCCGTGCCGTGAAGGCGGTGGTGGATCCGGGGCCGGCGCGCGTGGTAGACAAGCGCGGGCGGAAGGTTGGCCCAGACCGTACGGCTCGGCACCAGCTCCTCGAACGCCGCGCACAGCAGCCGTCGCAGCCGCACGGCCGGCGGCGCCCATCTGCCGAACACGTAGGTGAACGTGGTGAAGGCACCGTCCGGGACCAGACCGGCCGTCACCGCTGCCACCAGGCCCCGTTCCGCATCCGGCAGGAAAGCGGTCCACGGCAGCCCGCTGATGACGGCGTCGGCCCTGTCCAGCCCGCGCGTCGTGAGTATGTCCGGCAGCCGGGCGGCGTCACCCGCCACGACATCGACACCGGGGAAGCGCTCCCGCAACCGGTCCGCGAACCGCGGGTTGATCTCCACGGCGAGGTGCCTGCCGCGCCCGGCCAGCCGCCGCTGGATCGCGGCGGTGAACACCCCGGTGCCCGGCCCCAACTCGACGATGACCGGATCCCCGGTCTCCGGCACGGGAGCCACCACTCGCTCCGCCAGGCGCGGCGAACTCGGCGCCACCGCACCGACTCTGAGCGGATCGCGGACGAACTCGCGAACGAATCGGGACGGTTCGCTTCCGGCCCGCATCTGGTCAGCTTTCATACGGCCGACGCTAGTAGTGCTTGGTCAGGTTGATGGGGCTGGTGCGTGTCCTTCGGGTCCGGTGTGGTGTTGAGGGGGTGTGACTCCGGACGAGATTGCTGTGGTGCGTGGTGAGCTGGAGGCGTTCGCGGAGGAGGTGTTCGAGCCGTTCGCGCGCAAGGACCAGCGCCGGTGGGGGCAGGTCTACCTTCGGGGACTGCTGACCGACGGCAAACGCAAGTCCATCGAGCCGATGGCCGCCCGGCTCGGGGCTGACGGCAACCGTCAGGCTCTCGCCAACTTCATCACCACCAGCCCCTGGAACCCGGCTCACGTCCGGGCCCGGCTCGCCTGGCGGATGGAGGCGGCGATCAAGCCCAGGGCCCTGGTCTTCGACGACACCGGGTTCCTGAAGGACGGGAGTGCCTCGGCGTGTGTGTCGCGGCAGTACACCGGCACTGCGGGCAAGGTCACCAACTGCCAGGTGGGCGTCTCGCTCCACCTCGCCTCCGACCATGCCTCGGCTGCGGTCGACTGGCGGCTGTTCCTGCCCGAGACCTGGGACCCGGCCTCACCGAAGGCCGACCCGTGCAAGATCGCCCGCCGCACCGCCTGCGGCATCCCGCCGGACGTCGGGCACGTGGAGAAGTGGCAGCTGGCCCTGGACATGCTCGACGAGGTCCGCTCCTGGGGGATCGAGGTGCCGCTGGCCGTCGCGGACGCTGGATACGGCGACGCCGCGGCCTTCCGGCTCGGCCTGCAGGCCCGGGGTCTTCGCTACGTGGTGGGGATCTCCACCACCATGTCGGCGCAACCCGACGACGCGGTCCCGGTGTGCGAGCCGTACTCGGGGCACGGACGCCCGCCGGTTGCGAAGTACCCCGACCCGGCCCGGTCGGTGAAAGAGCTGGTCCTCGCCGCGGGCCGGAAGGCCGCACGGCCGGTGCAGTGGCGGGAGGGATCCCGTCCCGGCACCGGCCGCTCCGGCCGCAGGCGCATGTACTCCCGTTTCGTGGCCCTGCGGATCCGGCCTGCCGGGCGCGAGATCCGGCAGGCCACCGACGGCCCGGAACTGCCCGAGTCCTGGCTGCTGGCCGAATGGCCCGCCACCGAACCGGAGCCGGTGCAGTTCTGGCTGTCCGACCTGCCCGCCGACACCCCGCTCACCACGCTGGTCCGGCTCGCCAAACTGCGCTGGCGCATCGAGCACGACTACCGCGAGATGAAGCAGGCCCTGGGCCTGGCCCACTTCGAGGGCCGGACCTGGAACGGCTGGCACCACCACGTCACCCTCGTCTCCGTCGCGCACGCCTTCTGCACCCTGCAGCGGCTGAACCGATCCCCAAAAGACACGGCGCCGGCCTGAGCCTCTACCAAGTCGTCCGCGAGCTGCAGACACTCCTCGCCCTCTGGACCGGCGCCTGCCCCACCTGCCACCGCGACATACCCACGGCGATACCAACCTGACCAAGCACTACTAGGAGTAGCCCGAACAACGCGCTTCATCCCCGCGGGCCGCCTTCCGACCGGTTGGAGGATCCTGCCTTCACCCGGCGGACGCTACGGAAGCCCGGCCCAGGTACGGTGTCCGCCTTGTGGCCGGCCTTCCGGCCGGTGGGAGGAGAAGCGGGGCCGGGCGGGAAGCGCACGACCCGTTCGCGTGCAGCGGCCGCCGGGCGGCCCTCAGCCTGCGTGCAGGTACCGCGCCCGTATCCGCGCGGCCACGCCCGCACCCACCCCAGGATCTGGTCACTTCTCCTCGCCGAGTAAGGGAGTTCGTGCTCGTCGGCGGCCATCCGGACGGATACAGCGACTGGTTCGTCCATTCTGATTCGTGGCAGGTCCTTCCGCTGCGGCCGATGCCGGCACATCGTGGGTGCACTCCATCACTTGGAAGTTCACCGGTCTACGCCCGAACCCGACCGGCTCAAACCCTTGAGGAGACAAGCTCAGGCGTAGCTGATGATCAGGCAGGTCAGCACGACCTGAGCCGTCCACTGGACCACGACGCTCCCGACTCTGGCGCCCGTCCAGCGGGCACGGGGCCACAACAGCGCCGTCAAGCCGGCGACGACGGCCGTCCAGAAGCATCCGTAGAGGAGTGCGCCGGGGACCTCAGAGCACTCGTCACCGTAGGTGATACACCGGCTGCCGCGCCCGCTGGCGAGAACGGGGACGCAGCTTAGGGCGACCATCGGCAGGAGCAGTCCGAGTCCCCAGCCGGACCACCTTCGGAGCCCGCGGTCAGTGTCCTGCTGATGCGTGGTTGCCCAGGTCGCGTCCATGAGCCCAGCCAACCGTCCCGGCGAGCTACCGTGATCGGGCGCGGTACTCACATGTCCTGGGTTCGTATACTCAACGCCCGCTCTGCGATGGCTGCCTCGACGCGGGGCCCCGGACAGGACCCACGGTCAGGCGAGACCGCCCGGGAAGCCCTCCGCGCTCTCGTGTCGACGCCGGCAGTGCCCTTCCGCGGGCCTGCCCACCATGAGGTCGCGCGATGGGCCCAGAGGCTTCTGGGTAACTCGAGGAGGGACGGAATGCTTTGTCAGGAGCCTTCCCGCCACGGCTTCATGCCCTCCTCGGCGACGAACTCGTAGAAGTCCATGTTGGCGATCTCCAGGTTGCACGCCATCGATCCGACCTCGCGGCACGGAAGGACGGCCTGCCGCCCCGGGGTGTCGTACAGGTCGACGACGGCTGGCGGTCGTCCGGGTTCGGCAAAGGTCCGGGCGTCGGCGAGCGCGACCAGCGTGGTGTGCTCCTCGGGAGGGACGAGCGCGTACAGGATGGACGCCCACATCAGATTGGTATGGACCAACTCTCATGTCAAGGCGTTCGGGAATCCGCTCCAGGGCCTGAGCGATGTCGAGCCCGCTCCCCTGGAGGAGGCGGACCGCACCGGCAGGGCTCCGACCGCAGCCGGCGCGGCGTGCACGGCCCCGGTGACGAGTTGCCCGGTCTCCCTGGTGGGAGGAACGGCTGGGCTCACGCTGTCTCTTCCTGCGTAGCCGCTCGGCTGCCAGGGGTCCCGTCGTTGTGCGCGGGCTTTGCCGCCGGTCGGGGGCTCGTCGCCTTGTTGGCCGGGAGGGCGATGCTGGGGATGACTGCGGCGATGGTGATGCCGATCGCCCACCAGAACGCCCCCCGGAAGGCACCGGTGGCGTCGTGGCCGAGGAGCGACTGGAGGGCGACGGCGGCGATCGCGGTGCCGAACGAGGCCCCCACTTGCTGGGCGATGCGGGTGTTCATGGTGGCGTGCGGGATGCCTGACGGTTGGATGCCCTGGTAGGCGACGGACATCGGGGGGATCAGCATCGCCCCGATCCCCAGACCGCGAACCAGCAGCACGGCTCCCAGCCACCACAGGCTCGTGCCCGGCCCGGCGAGCGCGAACGGGACGGTAGCGGAGGCGGCGAGTAGGAAGCTGGCGATCGTCACGGTGCGCGCTCCGAACCGTTCGACCAGCTTGCCGACCACGAAGCGCGAGGCGAGCGCCCCCACACCCTGCGGGATCATCAGCAGCCCAGCCCCCAGCACGCTGTCGCCTCGCAGTTGCTGGTAGTACAGCGGCAGCAGGAACATGCCGGCGTACATCGCCGCGCCGGCGGCGAACAGGACCGCGGAGGCGCTGCCCAGCGAGCGCACGCGCAGCAGCCGGACGTCGACGATCGGCTCGCGCTCGCCAAGCCGCCACGCCCAGGCGATGAACGCGGCGAGTAGGACGCCCCCGGCGAGCAGCGGCAGCAGCACCCCGGCGTGGCTGATCCCGCCGTCCTCGGACAGCTGCGAGAGGCCGAGCAGGATGCCGGCCAGTGCCGGCGCGAGCAGCACCAGGCCGATCCAGTCCAGGCGCCCGCGCCCGGCCGAGGTGTCGGGGTGGTCGGCGGGCAGGAACCGCCAGGCCAGCAGGAGTCCGGCGGCGATGAGCGGTACGTTGACGAGGAACAGCCAGCGCCAGCTCAGCCAGTTCAGGATCACGCCGCCGATCACCGGACCGAGGATCGGGCCGAGCGCGATCGGCAGGCTGACGGCCGCCATCAGCCTGCCGCTGACACGTCCGCCCGCGGCTCTCACTGCGAGCGTCTGCATCAGCGGGAAGATCAGCCCGGCACCGAAGCCCTGCAGGGCCCGGAAGCCGATCAGGCTGACGTCGTTCCACGCCACCGCGCACAGCACCGAGGCGAGGACGAACAGCAGCAGCGCGGCCAGCCAGACCCGTTTTCCGCCCCAGCGCCGCTCTGCCCATCCCGTGACCGGGATCGCGACGGCCATCGCCAGCAGGAAGCCGGTGGTGACCCACTGCATCGTGTCGGTGGTCGAGTGCAGCTTCACCACCAGCGTGTGGATCGCCAGCGTCACCATCGTCGAGTCGAGGATCGCCGCGATCCCGCCCACCACCAGCGCCAGCAGCGCGTTCTTCACCTGCGGCGACAGCTTCGCCTCGGTGGTCTCTGTCATCGTCTCGCCCCCAATATAAGAGTGGAATCCCTCTCTTGTGAGGCTAGGGTGCTTCACTACGGAATGCAAACCTTCCTTATAGTGGAGCCGTGACCACATCCGCCGCCGCACCCTCCCGCCAACGCCGACGTGGCCCCGAACTCGAGGCAGCGCTGCTGGACGCAGCCTGGGACGAGTTGGTCGAGTTCGGCTTCGCGAAGCTGACCATGGAGTCCGTCGCCTCCCGCGCCAGCACCGGAATTGCCGTGCTGTACCGCCGCTGGGCCAACAAGGACGAGCTCGTGCTCGCCGCGCTCGAGCACTACCGGAACAGCCACTTGGTCGAGATCCCCGACACCGGTACCCTGCGCGGCGACCTCCTCGCCGCACTGACCGGCATGGGCGAGGCCCGCGCCCCGTTCTTCGCCGTCGCTGCGGCCACCGCCTTCTCGGGGCTACTGGCCGGCACAGGGCTCACCCCCGCCCAGGTGCGCGACCGGATCATGGGCGACCAACGGCTCTCGCGCGTTCAGGCCATCTATCAGCGCGCCCATGACCGAGGCGAGATCGACCTGGAACGGATCCCGTCCGCGGTACTCGCCATGCCGTTCGACCTGGTGCGCCACGACCTGCTCATGGACCTCAAACCCCTGAAGCCCACACGCATCCGGTCGATCATCGACGAGCTCTTCCTGCCCCTCGTCCACAACCACCACAACGGGCCGGATTCGGCAGGAGCCATCTGACCTGACTCATGTCCCGGTGTGCCGAGGGGGTCAGGCTGCCTGGTGACGAACGGACCGGAGCTCAGGGCACGTCGCCGTCGGCCGCGGTGAGGCGGACGCTCGCGGTCTCGGGTCCAACGTCTGACTTCCACACTCGTGATGCAGAACGTGATCGACGACCCGCCCCTTCCCGAGTAGTCGTGAGGAGGGTGCCGCACAGGCGCACTCCCGCACTCGGAAAGATCACTTCCGCCTGGACGATCAATTCCAAAGGGTCCGGTCGGCCGATCGTCCCGGCGTCAGGCCGCGCCGACAGCCGGGGATAGGGTCGGCCGTGGTCGTGTTGTTGTCGGAGAGCGCGAGCCTTACTGCGCGGGAGACCTTGACGGTGCTCGGTTCGGGCGGTGTCCGGGCTGACGCGCTCACTGCGGGTGGGTCGTCGATCGGGCGGTTCAGTCGCTGGCGATGCCATCTGATCCCGGCTCCGTCGCCGGGCACCGATCCACTCGGCTCTCTGTCCCGAGTGTCGGGGCTGTGTTCGACAGGCGAGTACGAGGCCGTGCCGGCCACTCACGAACAGGCATGGCTGTTCGCAGCGAGACGGCATCTGCTCCCGCTCGATGCCTCGATCGCCGTCGCGCCGATCGAGGCGTTCGACAGGATCGCGGGCAAGGCGGAGTTCGCGACACTCTGCGACGAACTCGACATTCCCCAGCCGCGATGGTGGTGGTGCGACGAGCGGTCGGCGCAGGTGCCGTACCCGCACCGGGTGAAGGCGTCCTACGGGACGGCTGGGCGGGCCGTGTGCCGGGTCGAGACGGCGGAGTAGGAGCGTCATGCGGTTCGGGAACTGTTGGGGACCGGAGGCCCGGTCAGGGGCCAGGCCCCTGCTGTTGGCGAATACGGCCAGGTGCAGGCCCTGTTCGAGCACGGATGGCTGGTGGCCGCGCACACCAGCGTCCGGATCGGTGCCGGTACCGGCGGGTCTGCGGCGGCACGGCTGAGCGTCGATCACCCGGCGGCCCTCGACTACGCGACCAGAGTGGGCGCACATCTGCGCTGGCACGGCGGGCTGACCCTCGACTACTTCCACGTCGACGGACAGCCGGAGTTCATCGAGTGCACCCCGCGTACCGTCGAACCCGGCAACGCCGCCCACGCCGGTGTCGACCTTCCCCGGCTGACCATCGCCCTGTCCCGTGGCCGGACGCTGCCCGACCGCCCGGCCGTCGGCCGCCCGGGCGTCCGGACCCGTGGCGCCCTGGCCCTCGCCATAGGGGCGGCCGAGCAGCAGCAACGCCGCGCGACGATGCTGGTTCCAGCCTCGACGACACCGCACCAGCTCCGGACCTGCCTGGGCGCCTGGGTGGCGAAGGGCAGACTGACCTTCTCGCTCAATTGCTGCAGCGCTGCGACGTTCGCCCTGTAGACGCAGGCACCGGGACCCCGCTTCTAAGCGCTTAACATTGCTGACGACACAGGCGGCGAAAGGTGAAGAACGTGGCGAAGACGGCGACGGTCTACGAGGTGGCGCAGCGTGCCGGTGTGTCGATCGCGACTGTGTCGATGACCTTCCGTCGTC
Source organism: Streptomyces sp. YIM S03343 (assembly GCF_054729195.1). NCBI lineage: Bacteria > Bacillati > Actinomycetota > Actinomycetes > Kitasatosporales > Streptomycetaceae > Streptomyces > Streptomyces sp. YIM S03343. Next base: position 150,887 of record NZ_JBPUKX010000001.1, on the reverse strand, counting down.
CGCACAAGGTGAGGGAGGAGACGCGGCAGATCGTCCTGGCTGCCGCACAGGCGCTGAACTACGTGCCGAGCGCGAGTGCGCGTGGGCTGGCGCGAGGGCGCACCGGGGCATTGGGCGTGTACTCATTTGACTACTTCCGCCCGGAATTGGCGAGGGATTTCGCGGAGCTGCACCCGATGGGAAAGAAGCCTTCCGCGGGCGGGGTTACGGTGGTTCGGGGTGACGCGGGCGACGATCATCTGCGGTTTCCGTTGTATGTGGACGAGGTGCAGCGCGGTGTCGAGCTGGAGTGCTGGCAGCGTGGTTATGCCCTGTTGATCGGTGGGGGCGGCCGGTCGGACAGTGCGACGGTGGTGACCGACATCGTGGGGCGGGTGGACGGGCTTGCGGTTTTCCCGAACACGGTGCCGGCCGACGTGCTGGAGCGGATCTCGCAGCGGATACCGGTGGTCGAACTGTCGGAGGGGCCCCAGCACGAGGGACTCAATACAGTCTCGGTGAACAACCGCGGCGGAATGCGGGCGGTCACGGAACACTTGATCGTCGAGCACGGGCTGCGGGATCTGCTGTTCGTCGGCGACATCGGCACGTTCGATGCGCGGGAGCGGTTCGCCGGGTTCCAGGGGGCGCTGCGGGCGGCGGGATTGCGGGTGCCGCGCAAGCCGCTGGCTGGACTGGCCGTGCATGAGGACGAGGTGCGCGGCGTGATCGGCGGAGTGCTGGCGGACGGGGCTCTGCCGGAGGCGTTCGTGTGTGTCACCGACCTGGCGGCGCTGAACCTGTTGTCGGTGCTGGCCGAGCTGGGTGTGCGGGTGCCGGATCAGGTGGCGGTCACCGGCTTCGACGGGATCGTGGCGGGACGGGTGGTGCGTCCGGCGCTGACGACCGTGCGGCAGCCGATGCAGGCGATGGGCAGGGCGGTGGTCGACATCCTCGTGGAGCGCATCGCTGATCCCGCTGGTCCGCCGATCGCGCGCAGGCTACCGGTGCAGGTGGTGCTGAGGGAGAGCTGCGGCTGCACGCAGGCATGAGCCTCCCTGCGGCAACGCCACATGCGCTGGTCATGCCTGAATGCGGCTGGCGGGCGCGCCCGCGGCCGCTCAGCTGCTGATCTTTACCGGCGTATCACGTCTGAAACATAACCAGCGACGCCCCTTTACAACCTGACTCTAAGCGCTTAGATTCTCGTCATGCACTGAATCTAAGCGCTTAGATGAGCTGGATTGAGTTCATTTGCGAGCCATCCGGTCAGGATGGTTTCCAGCCAGGAGAGGAGCGGCGACCATGCTGAGAAGGACTTCCGCGGCCGCGGTGAGTACAGCTGTCGTGTTGGTGCTGGCGGCGTGTGGGCGGGGTGAGGACAGCGGGTCGTCGGCGCCGTCGGCCACCGTGCCCTCCGGCAAGGTGACCGGCACGGTCACCCTGTGGGCGCAGGGCACCGAGGGGGAGAAGCTGCCGGAGCTGCTCAAGGGCTTCGAGGCGGAGAACCCCGGGGTGAAGGTGAAGGTCACCGCGATCCCGTGGGGGGATGCGCATGCCAAGTACCAGGCGGCGATCGCGGGCGGCACGACGCCGGACGTCGCGCAGATGGGCACGACGTGGATGGCGGACTTCGCCGACTCCTTCCAGTCGGTGGGGAGCGCAATCGACACGAGCGACATCTTCCCGGATGCGAAGGCTCCGGCGGTGGTGAAGGGCACCGCGGTGGGGGTGCCCTGGTATCTGGACACCCGGGTGATCTACTACCGCACCGACCTGGCGAAGAAGGCCGGCTACAGCAGTCCGCCGAAGACCTGGGACGAGTTCAAGGCCATGGCGAAGGCGATGCAGACCAAGGCCGGCGCGAAGTGGGGGATCGCGCTGCCGCCCGGCGGCGGTGGCACCTTCGAGTCCATCCTGCCGTTCGCGTTCTCGGGCGGGGCCTCGCTGATGAACAGTGCTGGCAGCAAGTGGACACTGGACAGCCCGCAGATGGTCGGCGCGATGAAGTACTACCAGAGCTTCTTCACCGAGGACATCGCCAACCCCAACCTGACCACCGCGCCCGGTGCGCAGGAGTCCGGGTTCGTCAACGGCAGTACGCCGATGCTCATCAGTGGCGGCGCGGCCATCAGCGGGCTGAACCAGGCCGGCGGCGCCGGTTTTGCGAGCAAGTACGCCGTGATGCCGTTCCCTGCGAAGGTGTCCTCAACCTCGTTCGTGGGCGGCTCCGACCTGGTGGTCTTCCGCAACTCCCCGCGTGCCGCCGCGGCGTGGAAGCTGGTGCAGTACCTGACGAAGGCCAGTGTTCAGGCGAGTTGGTACAAGGCCACCGGCGACCTGCCGGCCGTTCAATCGGCCTGGAACGTCACGTCCCTGAGCACGGACCCGAAGCTCAAGGTGTTCAAGCAGCAGCTGGGCTCTGTGCAGGCGCCGCCCGCGAACACCGCGTGGACGCAGGTCAGCACCGTCGGCGACAGCCAGGTCGAGCGGATCGTGAAGGGGACCGATCCCTCCTCGGCGCTGAAGTCCCTGCAGAAGAGCGCTGAGTCGATCGGAACAGGGAACTGACCGATGGCACAAAGCAACACCAGCGCCCCGGTCGGCCGCCGCAAGGCCGGCCGGGCTGCCGGACACCGCCATCCTGGCAGGAGGCGCGCCCTGAGTGAACGGCGGCGGCAGGGGCTGGCGGCGTGGCTGTTCGCGCTGCCGTTCCTGCTGGTTTTCGGGTTCTTCATGCTTGTCCCGCTCGTCTCCTCCTTTCTGATGTCGTTCACCGACTTCCGCGCCACCGACGTGCAGAGCCCGTTCTCGGTGAACTTCGTCGGACTGAGCCAGTACGGGGACCTGTTCGGCGACGCGCAGTTCCGCAAGGCGATGCTCAACACCGCGATGGTCGTCGTGGTGGGCATCCCACTGACCATGGCGATCGCCCTGGCACTGGCCGTGGCCCTCAACAGCGGCATCACCCGCTTCCGCACCGCCTACCGCGTCGGCTTCTACACCCCCGTGGTGACCAGCATCGTCGCCGTCGCCGTGGTGTGGCGGTTCATCCTGCAGCCCGACGGGCTGCTCAACACCATGCTCGACTGGGTCGGCATCAGCGGCCCGGACTGGCTGCACAGCACCACGTGGGCGCTGCCCTCGCTGATCGTGATGACGGCCTGGCGCAACATGGGCACCCTCATGGTCATCTTTCTGGCCGGACTCCAGAACGTTCCGCCGGAAGTACACGAGGCGGCCATCATGGACGGCGCCGACGCCTGGCAGCGGTTCCGCCGCATCACCGTGCCGCTGCTGCGCCCGACTCTGCTCCTCGGTGCGGTCCTGCTGTCGGTCGCCTACCTGCAGTTCTTCGAGGAGTCCTTCGTGATGACGCAAGGCGGCCCGCTGGACTCGACGCTGTCGGTGAGCTACTTCACCTACAACCAGTTCGGCTTCGGCAAGTACGGCTACGCCTCCGCCGCAAGCTATGTGCTGTTCACCGTGATCGCCGCGCTGAGCATGATCCAGTTCCGTCTGCTGCGGTCCAAGGATTGAGGCGGCCCCACCATGACCCACCACACCATCCCTGCCGGTACCGGCCCGACCGCAGCCTCCCGGCGCGCCCGCGTCCTGACCCACCTGGTCCTGATCGTGGCCCTCGCGGCGACGATCCTGCCCTTCCTCTGGATGCTGCTGGCTTCCTTCAAGACCCAGGGCGAGCTGCTGCGCGACCCGAGCGGCTGGCTGCCGACATCGCCCACCTGGAACAACTACGCCACCTGGCTCGGCCAACTGCGGATCGGCCACTACTTCCTCAACAGCGCGGTCGTCGCGGTCTTCACCGTGCTGGGCAACCTGCTGTTCTGCTCCATGATCGGCTACGCACTGGCCAAGCTGGACTTTCCCGGCAAGCGCGCACTGTTCGCCCTGGTGATGATCACGCTCATGGTCCCGGGCGTGGTGACCTTCGTGCCCCTGTTCGTCATGGTCGCCAAGCTGCACCTGGTCAACAGCTACCCGGCGCTGATCCTGCCCTACCTGGCCTCGCCGCTCGGGGTGTTCCTCATGCGCCAGTTCATGCTCGGCATCCCCGACTCGCTCCTTGAAGCCGCCAAGATCGACGGCGCCGGGCAGATGCGCATCTTCTTCAGGATCGTGCTTCCGATGTGCGGGCCGCCCCTGGCCACCTTGACGATCCTGACGTTCCTCGGCTCGTGGAACAACTTTCTGTGGCCGCTGGTCGTCGCCCAGAGTCAGGACAAGTACACCCTCCCGGTCGCCCTCGCCCTGTACTCCCAGGGTCAGAACGCGACCAACTACGCACTGCTGCTTGCCGGCTCGGTCCTGGTCATCGCGCCCATGGTCGCCCTGTTCATGGCTCTTCAGCGGTTCTTCGTCCAAGGCGTCGCCACTACCGGCATCAAGTAACCGTCCCCGCACGGCCCGACTTCTCATAACCCGATCCAAGGATTTCCATGCCACCGAACCACCTGACCTTCCCCGCCGACTTCCTCTGGGGCTCGGCCACCGCGGCCCACCAGACCGAGGGCAACAATGTCAACAGCGACTGGTGGGCCCGCGAACACGCCCCCGGCACCAGCATCCACGAGCCCAGCGGCGACGCCTGCGACAGCTACCACCGTTACGGCGAGGACATCACCCTCCTGGCGGACCTCGGATTCAACACCTACCGCTTCAGCCTGGAGTGGGCCCGTATCGAACCGGAGCAGGGCTTCGTCTCCCGTGCCGCCCTCGACCACTACCGGCGTATGGTGGCCGCCTGCCACCAGGAGGGCCTCACGCCGATGGTGACCTTGCACCACTTCACCGTCCCCCGCTGGTTCGCCCAACGCGGGGGCTGGCAGGCGCCCGACGCAGCTGACCTGTTCGCCCGCTTCACCGAGGCCGTCCTGCCCATTCTGGCCGACGGGGTGGAATGGGTGTGCACGATCAACGAGCCCAACGGTGTCGCGCACGACGCCGGCCAGACCGACGAGGGCCTGCCCAACCACGTCTATGGCCTGCCCGATCCGGAAGTCTCTCAGACCCTGGTCCTTGCGCACCGCAAGAGCCGCGCCGTGCTCTCCACCCTCGCCGGGGTCAAGTCCGGCTGGACGGTCGCCACCCAGGCGTTCCAGTCCGAGCCCGGCTGCGAGCAGATCGCCCATACCTACGGCTACCCGCGGGAGGACTTCTTCCTCGAAGCCGCCCGCGGCGACGACTTCGTCGGCGTCCAGGCATACACCCGCACCATTATCGGCCCCGACGGCCCCAAACCGCCCCGCGAAGACGCCGAGAAGACCCTCATGGGCTGGGAGTACTACCCGCCCGCCGTCGGCGACGGCATCCGCAACGCCTGGAAACTCACCGACGGCGTCCCCGTCATCGTCACCGAGAACGGCATCGCCACCGACGACGACCGCGTCCGCATCGCCTACACCACGGGCGCCCTGACCGCCGTCCACCAGGCCATGACCGACGGCATCAACGTGCAGGGCTACCTGTACTGGTCGGCCCTGGACAACTACGAGTGGGGCAGCTTCCGCCCCACCTTCGGGCTCATCGCCGTCGACCGCCAGACCTTCGCCCGTACCCCCAAGCCCAGCGCCCACTGGCTCGGCGAGGTCGCCAACTCCGGCCGGCTCGCCCTCGACATCACCCGTCAGTAACGTCCTTGCGCCGGTGGCTTCGAGGGCGCCCGGACCCAGCCCCCGCTGTCCGGGCGCCCCCGGGGCCACCGGTTCCGACTGCGGCTCTACACGCACCGAGGCTGGGAGCGGGCATTGGCCTCACGCTCGCTCGCAGCCAGAACCCTCTCCCCTTCCGGAGCCCTACAGGCTCCGACGTCCGCCGGCCGGTGCCGGCTGTCTGAAAGGTCACTGTCCGATGGCGATCCCCGGTGTGCCGTGGTGGCGCAGCGCCGTGATGTACCAGATCTATCTGCGCAGTTTCCGCGACGGAAACGGCGACGGTGTGGGCGACCTGCGTGGCGCCAGGGCCGGACTGCCTTACCTCGCCATGCTCGGCGTCGACGGGTTGTGGCTCAGCCCCTGCTTCCCGTCCCCGCAGTACGACCACGGCTACGACGTTTCGGACTACCGCGCGATCGATCCGCTCTTCGGCGACCTCGCCGAATTCGACCGGCTGGTCGCCGACGCACACAGCCTGGGACTCAAGGTCATCCTCGACGTCGTCCCCAACCACTGCTCCCGTGAGCACCCGTGGTTCCGCGAGGCGCTGGAGGCCGGACCTGCAAGCGCCGCCCGCGCCCGGTTCCACTTCGCCGACGGGCGCGGCGAACACGGGGAACTGCCGCCCAACAACTGGCGCGCCATGTTCGGCGGACCCGCCTGGACCCGTATTCAGGAAGCCGACGGCCGTCCCGGACAGTGGTACCTGCACCTGTTCACCCCGCACCAGCCCGACTTCAACTGGCGCCACCCGGAGGTCGCGGTCTCCTTCGACGACGTGCTGTGCTACTGGCTGGACCGGGGGGTGGACGGCTTCCGCATCGATGTCGCGGTCGGCCTCTACAAGCACCCGGACCTGCCCGACTCGCCGGACCCCACCGCCGACGAGGACGCCCGCGACGCCGTCAACCCGCAGGCCTGGAACCAGCCCGAGGTACACGAGGTCTGGCGCCGCTGGCGGGCGATCTGCGACACCTACACCGCGCGGGACGGCATGGAGCGCACCCTCGTCGGAGAGGTGGCCGTTCCCACCCCCGCGCACCAGGCCGTCTATCTGCGCCCCGACGAACTCCACCAGGCCTTCTACTTCGACCTGCTGCACGCCCCCTGGGACGCCGCGGCGTTCGGCGCCCGTATAGACGCAGCCCTGAAAGACATCGCGTCCACAGGTGCACCGGTCACCTGGGTTCTGAACAACCACGACCAGCAACGCACTCCCACCCGCTACAGCCGCGGGGTACAGCCCGGCGAGGAACCGGATCCGGAGCGCGGTGCGGCCAGGGCCCGCGCTGCGGCACTGCTGATGCTGGCACTGCCGGGCAGTGTCTACCTCTACCAGGGCGAGGAGCTCGGCCTGCCCGAGGTCACCGACCTGCCGCCGGAAGCCCTGACCGACCCCATCGTGGCCGCGACCGGCGAGCCGGCCAAAAGCCGGGACGGCTGCCGCGTACCGCTTCCCTGGACCGGGGAGCAGGCGCCGTTCGGCTTCTCCGACTGCCCACCGCACCGGTCGTGGCTGCCGCAGCCGCACTGGTTCGCCCGCTACTCCATGCAGCGCCAGCGCGGTGACGACGAGTCCAGCTGGCACCTCTACCGCGACGCCCTGCAGCTGCGGCGCAACCTCACCTCGCTCTGCGACACCACGCTGCGCTGGCTGCCCGGTCCTCCCGACACACTGGTCTTCGGCCGGGGGCCAGGCCTCGTGTGTGCCGTGAACTTCACCGACGCACCAGTTGCGGCGCCCGTACCCGGCAGACCGCTGCTGTCCAGCCTCCCTTGCGACGACGGAAAGCTCGCGGCCAACAGCGCTGCCTGGTGGCTCGTGGACCGCCTCCCGGACTGACTGTTCGCGCCCGCAGCGCTGGGCCCTCGAGGAGTTGGCGATGGTCGACGGTGAGACCCCGGACATGCGTTCCGCAAGGTGATCCGCGCGGTCGGAAGACCGCGCCCCGCGCCCTCCGAGCCGTCAGCCGAGGTCTTCCTCGACCCCGCACACCTGGCAGGTACCGGAATAGTTCTTGGAGCTCGTGTTGGAACACTCGCCCCGCTCTGCCCTGTATCTCGATCCCGACGCGTCCGTGGAGGCGAGGACACGTGACCTGCTGGCGCGGATGACCCTGCCGGAGAAGGTCGGGCAGTTGCTGCAGCTCGACGCCCGTCAGGATCTGGTGGACATCGTGGCGGCCAAGCTGGCCGGGTCGGTCCTGCACGCGTCCCCCACGCGGATGCGGGAGGCCAGCGCACTGGCCCGGCGGACCCGGCTCGGCATTCCGCTGCTGACCGCTGACGACTGCATCCACGGTCACTCGTTCTGGCCCGGGGCGACGATCTTCCCGACCCAGCTTGCCATGGCCTGCACCTGGGATCCCGCGCTGCTCCAGCGAGCCGCCCGCGCCGCCGCCACCGAGATCTCGGCTACGGGAATCCACTGGACGTTCTCCCCGGTGCTGTGCATCACCCGGGACCTGCGCTGGGGTCGCGTCAACGAGACATTCGGGGAGGACCCCTTCCTGATCGGCGAGCTGGGGGCCGCGATGGTGCGCGGCTACCAGGGCGAGGGCCTCGGCGACCCGACCGCCGTCCTGGCGTGCGCGAAGCACTTCGCCGGGTACTCCGAGACCCAAGGCGGGCGGGACGCGAGCGAGGCCGATCTGACCCCACGCAAGTTGCGCTCCTGGTTCCTTCCGCCGTTCGAACGGGCGGCCCGCGCCGGATGCCGCACCTTCATGCTCGGCTACCAGTCGATGGACGGGGTGCCGATCACCGCGAACCGGTGGCTGCTCAACGACGTGCTCAAGGGCGAATGGGGCTTCTCCGGAACGCTGGTGACCGACTGGGACAACGTCGGCCGGATGGTCTGGGAGCAGAAGGTCTGCGCCGACGACGTCGAGGCAGCGGCCCTCGCCATCAACTCCGGCAACAACCTCATCATGACCACGCCCGGGTTCTTCCAGGCCGCCAAGACGGCGGTCGCGCGCGGCTTGGCCGACGAGAGGCAGATCGACGACGCCGTTCGACGGGTCCTGCGCCTCAAGTTCGAGCTGGGCCTCTTCGAAGACCCCCGCGCCCCAGACCCCGAGCGGCAGAAGGCGGTGATCGGCTGCCGGGAACACACCGAGCTCAACCTCCAGATCGCGCGCCGCTCTCTGGTACTTCTGCGCAACGACGGAAGTCTGCCCCTCGAAGGGGGGCTGACCGGCGACGGGCTCGGCCGCGCCGTCAGCCATGGCCCACCGCGCACGATCGCCGTCGTCGGCCCGAACGCCGACAGCCCACAGGCCATGCTCGGCGACTGGGCCGGCGCCTCCGGCCAGGTCGACTGGATGCCGGACGGTCAGCCGCGCGAGCTGGTGGAGACCGTGCTCGACGGACTGCGTGCTGTCGCGCCCGCCGACTGGACGGTGACCCACACGCGCGGAGCCGACATCGAGGTTCTCGTGCCCGATCCCCGGGGGCCGTTCTGGCCCGACGGCCAGCCACGGCCACCCGTCCTCAGCCCCGCCCCGGTCGATCAGGAACAACTCCGGCAGGCCACCGCCACCGCGGCGGCCGCCGACTACGCCGTGGTGGTCGTAGGCGACACCATCGCCCTCACCGGCGAGGGGTGCTCCACGGCCACGCTGGATCTTCAGGGCGGCCAGATCGCCTTGCTCGACGCGATCGCCGCCACTGGCACACCCACGATCGTGGTGCTGATCCAGTCCAAACCGAGCACTCTCCCGGACTCCGCGCTGAACGCGGCGGCACTCGTCGAGGCGTTCAACCCGGGCATGCGCGGTGGCCGCGCCATCGCCGAACTCCTCGTCGGACTCATCGAGCCCACCGGCAGGCTGCCGATCTCCTTCGCACGGCACGTCGGGCAGCAGCCCGTTTTCTACAACCAAGTGCGAGGCCAGCACGGAGACCGCTACGCGGATCTCAGCCAGGACCCGTTGTTCGCGTTCGGCGAGGGCCTCAGCTACACAAACGTCACCTACTCCAACCTTGTCGTGCGGGACCAGAGCGTACCCGCAGACGGCACAGTCCACGCGACAGTGCGCCTCACGAACGCTGGCGGCCGCCCCGCCCTGGAAACCGTTCAGGCCTACATCAGCGATCTCACCACCAGCGTCACCTGGGCCGAGCAGGAGCTGAAGGCGTTCCTCCAGTTTGAGATCCCCCCGGGTGAGGCTGTCGACGTCGACATCCGTATCCCCGCCTCGCACTGCTCACTCGTGACGGCCGACAACCGCCGGATCGTCGAATCCGGCGAGTTCGAACTCCGTGTCGGCCCCAGCTCACGGCACGAGCGACAACTGACCGCGCGTTTCCGTATCCAGGAATGAAGGCGGGTCGTGCAGCACGATCCGCTACGCGATCTTCCCCCACCCCTTCGCCCGCCGGGACGCTGCGGCTGACGACACGGTGCGGCCACGGGGCACCGACACCGGCTCAATGGCCGGAGAAGACACGGCATCAACAGTGGGGGAGGGGCCGTGGTCGCAGAACATCGCCGCCGCACAAGCCCCGCCCCGTGCCACCTGCGGAATCCCGCCCAGCAGCCGTCGGCTTCCCCGCCGCTCGGTGTGCCCCGAGCCGGCCCAGAGCGTGAAGAAGCCGGCGTGGATCTGCTGGTGGAGTTCGCGGGTGCGGGCGACCAGCGGGCGCTGACGTCCGTGCACGTCGAGTGCGCCCTGGGTAGTGGGGCGGACGTCGTCCTGGCCGGCCTGGACGGTGAGAGGTTCGCGCCGGTCGGCGCGGTGTCGTCCGACGACGCGTTCGACGGCCTCGGCGAGGTTGTGCAGCAGGTGCCGGGCATCGGCAACTTGCCGGGCCTGTGGTGCACCGGCGTGGGCGCCGTCGCGGAAGGAGCCGGTACGGTCTTGGCAGACGACCCTCACCTCGGGGTGTTCGCGCAGCCGGGCGGCGAAGGTGTGTGCAGTGCGGTCCACGAGGACGTCGACGGGACGGCGGGTGTGCATGTCGACGAGGACCGTTGCGTAAGTACGGCCGCGACGCACGGCGAACTCGTCCACGCCCAGACACGGGACGGAAGCCGGCGGCGGGAGGGGCAGTGCCCGAAGGAGGCGGAGCAGCGTGTCCTTGCCGGCGGCGACGGCTATGTGTCCGCACCGACTGGCTCCGGGAGTCCGCCCAGGACCAGGGCGATGTCCGTGAGCTGGGCGGTGAGGGTATTCGTGCGGCGTGCGTGTCGACGTGTCAGGTCCGGGATCTGCTCGGCAAACGTCCGATGCCCGCAGCTGTCGTTCTCGCACAGGAGACGACGTGCCCGCAGATCGAGTCGCACCCGGCGGCCGGCTACGGGACGGTCCGTCAGACACCGCCGGTAGTAGCAGTGCACACGCGAGGATCTCCATCCGCATTCCGGGCAGGCCGCCGATCCTGCCGAGGGAGCGCACAGCGAGACGGACCTCAGTGTCCCCGAGAACCACTTCTTCTACCGCTACCCCAACCCCCTGAAGTAGAAGGTCAGCGACGCGAACTACATCCACCACACACAGGTGATGCCCACCTGCTTGTGATCGTCACCCACCACCAGATGAGCACAGAGCCCAAGATCTGTGCCAGAACCTGGTTCTCGTGAGCAGAACCATCGCTGGCCGATCACTTGAAGCGCGCCACTGACGGGTCAGCTCATACCCCAGGAGGCAAGAATCCTCATGTCCCGATCGGGCGGGTCGTCGGCTGCGGCACACATCCAAGGAGCCGACGGGGCGTGACGGTCTGGAGGCCGGGCGCGTTCTCTTTGGCCGCGTGATCGGCCCCGGTGACGCCCTGCCGGTGACGCCCCGTCGGCTGCATGCCGTCAGGGCGCCCATGGTGGTCACGGGCAGCCGGGACCGTCCTTGACGGTGCAGCTCACCTGCCAGGCGGTCCACGCGCCGCTGAAGGAGCGTTCCCGGAACCAGTAGTTGCCGTCGCTGCCGATGGCCGCGATGGCGAAGTTCGAGAGGCTGTCTTGCAGATGGCTGATGAGGATCCGGCTCTTCACCCACCCGCCCAGGGTCACCCATCCGTTCCAGGAGCCGTCAGGGTAGCTCCAGTTCGTCCACACCGCGTGATCGGCACCGACGACGAACTCCTCCGTCGTCCCGTTGTCGAGTTTCGTGGACGAGACGCCGTACTCGCAGAAGTACTTCTGGCCCTTGTGCGTACAGTAGGTCGCCGCCTGTGCCGGCGCCGCCGCGACACCCACCCCCGCGAGGGCGGCCAGCGCCGCAACCGCTGTGAGGGCACTCTTGAATTTGTACATGTCCATGCTCCTTTGCCAGGTGGCGTGGTCGTGTCGGGGGAAGGGAAGAGACAGCGCCCCCAACGCTCCTGACAAGTCGATCACGGGCATGCGGGAGAGGACCATGCAGAACTACCGGCAGAAGTAGCCCCCGCCCTCCCTCGCCACCCGGACCACGCCGGACCGGCCTGCTCCGACCCTGTCCGAACCTGTTCCCCACGGCCTGCCAGGTTGGGTTGCGGCCCCTGATGCAACCGAAGACACCGCACTCGACCTGGTGCATTGCTATTGAGACGGCTTTATGCGAGGCGAGGGTCGAGGTGGTCGCTGTGAGCGCATCTGGCTGCGTGGCCTGACGGGCTGCACTGAGTGAGGCAGAGTGCAGTCGAGGGCAGGGCGGGCCGCGCCCCTGCAGGCGGCGGCCGCGCTGCCGGCGATGTCCCCTTTCCCCGGCCTGGATGCGGCGGTGCCCGCATCGGAGCTGCGTAACCAGCCGGCGGTCACGCCGAACGACCTGTCCGAGCCGCCGGTCCGGCTGAACGGTTGACTTGCGCTGGAGTGCGCTCCAGGTCGTAGCGTCGCAGTCAGTGCGGCGCACGAAGCCCGTGTCGCCCGGGCGCCCCCACGGGATGCCGGGCGGTGGAATCCGTCGCCAGATGGATGAAGGGCTTTGTGTCCTTCGAACGAACGAGTGTGCAGGGGAAGGCTGGGACTCGACATGCAGAAGCGTAATCTGCGGGATCTTCAGGTATCGGCCATCGGCCTGGGGTGCATGGGCATGTCCGCCTTCTACGGATCCGCCGATCAGGAGGAGGGGATCGCGACCGTCCGGCGCGCCCTCGACCTTGGGGTGAACTTCCTCGACACCGCGCAGATGTACGGGCCGCTCACCAACGAGTCGCTCGTCGGCGAGGCGATCCGGGGGCATCGCGACGAGTACGTGATCGCGACGAAGTTCAACTACCGGATGGACGACGCCGTACCCGGTGACATCAGCACGGTCGGCCCGCAGGACGGCTCGGCCGGGCACGTCCGGATCTCGGTCCACGGCTCCCTGAAGCGTCTGGGGACCGACCACATCGACCTGTATTACCAGCACCGGGTCGACCCGAACGTGCCCATCGAGGAGACGGTCGGCGCGCTGGGCGAGCTGGTCGCCGAGGGCAAGGTGCGCTACATCGGCCTGAGCGAGGCGAGTGCGGAGACCATCCGGCGCGCCCACGCCGTGCACCCGATCACCGCGGTGCAGAGCGAGTACTCGCTGTGGTCACGGGACGTGGAGGCCGAGGTGTTGCCCGCCTGCCGGGAGCTGGGCATCGGCTTCGTGCCGTATTCGCCGCTCGGCCGTGGGTTCCTCGCCGGGCGCTTCACCTCGCCGGACGAGCTGGACGCGAACGACTGGCGCCGCGAGAACCCGCGTTTCCAGGACGCCAACCTGGAAGCGAACCTGCGGCTGGCGGCAAAAGTGAAGGAGATCGCCGCCGAGAAGGATGTCACGCCAGCCCAGCTGGCCATCGCCTGGGTGCTGGCCCAGGGCGAGGATCTGGTGCCGATCCCGGGCACCAAGCGCCGCACCTACCTGGAACAGAACGCCGCCGCGGTCGGCATCGCGCTGACCGAGGACGACCTGACCCGCATTGATGCCGAGCTGCCCGAGAGGCGGGTGAGCGGTATGACGAGGCAGGGATGCGAGCCGTCAATCGCTAGCCGGATACCGGCGACTGCCGGATTCTGGGCCGGCGCCAGGGCGGTCATGGGGCGCCCCGCACCAAGCACGGCGCCGGCCGGCTCGCTGACGAGCACGTGCGCTTGCGAATGCCGTCCAGGGTGAGTGGCACGTCCCTCTTCCTCGCCCGCGGGAACCCCGATACGGTGCCGTCGCCCCCGGTCCGAAGAACCCGTACCACCTCCTGGACCGCGTACCTCCGCGAGCGACGCCGCATCCTCCTGCCTCTCCCCCTGCTGGTCACATGGATCGGTTCGGGCGAGGAGTTCGCACGCCGCTATCCGCAGGTCCTCATGGCGGTCCCGCACCCGCTCGCTGCGGCTTTCGCTCCCCTCACCGCCCGTACCGTCGTGTGGGGTGTCATGGTCCTGGTCTGGCCCCAGGGGAGACCTCCCGAGCTCAGTCCCGCGGAGCGCGAGGTGATCAGCGCTTCCGGTGACCGCCTGGCCAGGCTGATCGAAGGTGCCGCCGAAGCCGGGCATCGCCTCGTGCCTCCGCCCGTGCCCCGCTACAAGGCCCGAAGGCGCAGTGATTCCAAGGGCCCAGCGGAGGCCCGCGCGGCAGGGGCTTCGTCTCCCGTCTCCCCGAGGGCCGATGCGCACTGGACCCGGCCGGGCGGACGGGTCGTCTTCATCGACCGCACCGCGGCCGACCTCTTGGGCGACAGCATCCCGCGTCTGCCGGGCGTCCGGCCGTGGGAGGCCCTGCCCTGGCTGGACGAGCCGGACTACGAGCACCGGTACCGGGACGCGGTGCTCAGCCAGCGGCCGACCTCCTTCACCGCCGTCCGGCCCCCCGACCGGTGCCTGCTCGTCCAGCTCTACCCGGACCCCACCGGCACCAGCGTGCGCGTCACCGACACCGGAGCCGAGCACCGTCCCCAGAGCCCACCCGATCCCGGACCACCGGCCGGACCCACCCGGCTGGGCGCGATCTACCACCTGATGCACCTGGCCGGCGTCCTGAACGAAGCCGTGGACGTACGCGACCTCGTCGACCTGGTGACCGACCAGTTCCCCCTCGCGTTCGGCACCGAGGCGTTGGCGCTGTTCGTACCGGAAGCCGGCAGGGTGCGGATCCTCGGCGCCCGCGGCTTCACCACCGAGTACCTCAGCCGCCTCGATCACGTGTCTCTGACCTCGGACATCTCCAGCACCCTGGGCCTCAGCGCGGGGCCACCGGCATTCTTCGCCTCGCGGAGCGAACTCCGCGAGGCATCTCCCACTCAGCCGCACCCCCAGCATTGGGGCAGCTCTGCCCGATTCCTGGCCGGACGGCTGACAGGGATGCCCCGGCATCGGGCCGGGGCTCCTGAGCGATGCGGACCGGTCGTCAGGCCGGTTCCGTGGCCGCTGTCGCCGCGCCCGTCACGGCGTGGCCGCCGCCGCGCAGAGTGGGCGCCCAGGCCGCGGCGGCGGTCGCGAGGTCGTCTCCGCATGTGCCGCCGGGGCGTGGCCGGGCGGCGGTGGCGAGGACGACGCGGTCGGGGCGGATCAGGACGGCACCCGCGCCGCCCATCCAGCGCACCAGGGCGCCGGTGCCCGGATCGCCGCGGCGCGCGGCGCTGCCCGTGTCGGGTTGTTGACACCTGGGGTCGTGCAGGTGGATGACGCGGGCGTCCAGCGCCCGCACCAGCGCGCGCAGGGCGGGACTGAGCGGCGCGGTGGCAAGGAGCGCGAAGTCCTCGCCGAGCAGGTCGTCCAGCGGGTGGGGAGTGCCGTACGCATCATGGACCAGTGGCTGGGGGCACAGTGTGCCGGGGCGCGGGTGGCCGAGGCGGCGTGAGCCGATCAGGGTGCCCGGCCTCAGGGGCGGGCTGACGGCGGACAGTACGAGCCGGGAGACGCCCGGCAGGCGGGAGACGGCGGGCAGGACGGCCTTGCGGGCGAGTGCGGTGCCGTTTCCGCCGCCGGTCATGAGGGCGCCGACGGCCACGGCGGTGCGGATCAGCTGTCGTGCGTGGTGGTGGCGCTCGGTCTGGTAGGTGTCGAGCAGGGCCTCGCTCGCTCGGCCGGTGAGGACGCGGGCGAGCTTCCAGGCGAGGTTGTGGGCGTCGCGCAGGCCCGCGCACATCCCTTGTCCGATGAAGGGCGGTGTGAGGTGGGCGGCGTCACCGAGCAGGAAGACGCGGCCCTCGCGCCAGCGGTCGGCGACCTGGGCCCGGAAGGTGTAGGTGGCGGTGCGCAGGACGTGGAGTTCGCCCTGGGGGATGCCCGGTGTCCAGGGGGCGATCAGTGCGAGCAGACGACCCCGGTCGGTGAGCTGCTCCGGCCGCTCGCCGCTCCGCAGACGGAACTCCCAGCGGTAGCGGTCATCGCCGACACGCATGTAGGTGGCCGCCCGGTGGGGGTCGCAGATCTGGTGGACGCCGTCCCAGGCGGGCAGCGGCAGGCGGCAGCGGATGTCGACGACCAGCCACTGCTGGGCGTCGGCGAGGTTCCGCATCCGGGAGCCGATGGAAGCGCGCACCAGGCTGTTGGCGCCGTCGCACCCCAGCACGGCGTCGGCCAGGACCGTGCGGGAGACGCCGGTGTCCTCGTCCCGGAAGGAGACCTCCACCGGAGCGCCACGGTGCGCGGGCGGGGTCACGGAGGTGACCTCGATGCCTCCGCGCAGTGTCACCGAGGGGTGCTGGTCGAGGTTGTCCCGGAGGAGATGCTCGAGTTCGGGCTGGTCGAACATGTTGGCCTGGGGAAACCCGTGCCGACCGCGGGGGCTGTCGCGGAGGAACTCGGCCAGCACCCGGTGGGAGCCGTCCAGCAGCCGCATGCCGCGGGCGGGGCGGCTGATCGCGCTGAACCTCTCATGGATGCCCATGGCCTGGAGGATGCGGTGCACCTCGTCGTCCAGATGGACAGCCCGGGGCAGCGGGTACGGGGCGCGGTGACGCTCCATGACCAGGACGGGCACGCCATGGCGGGCGAGGAGGGTGGCGGCGGTGAGCCCGGTCGGCCCGGCACCGATCACCGCGGCGCGCACCCGCCGCGGTATCACGGCGGTCACCTGCTCAGGGCTTTCATCAGGCCCAGGAGACGGGCGCGGTCGATCTCGTTGTCCTCGCGCAGCGCGGAGATCGCCTGCAGCAGCGCCCGCGGTGTGGGCGTGGTGCCGAGGAAGTCCCGGGTGGCCGGCGGGCCCCACTGGGCCAGGCCGGAGGCCGACATGGCGGCCCAGCCCGGTTCCAGCGTGTCGTCGAAGACGTCGCCGTCGGCGTAGTGCTCCAGCATGAAGCGGTCGGGGTCACGCCAGTAGTCGAAGATCTGGCTGCCCTGGATGTGCCGCCCGATGCCCCAGGAGTGGTGGTGGCCGCGCTCGCGCAGGTACTCGCCGCCGGTGGCCAGCGCGTCGAGGTCGGCGACCTGATAGGCGGAGTGGACATAGCCCGTGTCGGGGCCCAGGTGCATGGCCAGGGTGTGGTGGTCGGCGGGTTCGCTGCCGCGGTCGCAGCGGATGAAGGCCATGGTGGGGCCGCGGTCGCGCTGGCCGTCCAGATAGAGGAAGTCGCTGACGATCAGGCCGAGATGGTGCAGATACCAGTCCAGGGCGCGCCGGAAGACCCGGGTGGACAGCACCACGTGGCCCAGGCGCTGCACCTGGGCCGGTGCGCGGGGCGGGCGCTGGGTGGCGTTGACACGGGCGGCCGCGCCGGGCGTGCCTGTGTTGAGGACGAGGGGCTGCCGCAGCGGCTGCGCGGGCTCCTCCGTGACGCCGTGCACGACGCGGACCGGGATGCCGGAGGCGTCGACGAGGTCCACGGCACGGCCTCCGCCGTACTCGGTGCGGGTCCGGACCTGGCGGCCGGTGACGCGGGCCAGCCGGTCGAGGTCGGCGGCGTCGGCGGCTCGGAAGGCGGGGCCGGTGAACCGGGAGGTAGGGCCGCGGCGGATCACCAGGCAGTGGGAGCCGGCGAGAGCGCCGCGCAGATACAGGGCGTCGTCGCTGCGGGCGGCGATGGTCAGGCCGAAGTCGTGGGCGAAGGTCTCGGCGCGGTCCAGGTCGGGCTTGGTGAACTCCAGCCAGGCCAGGTCCACCACCTTGATGACGGGCTGGGCCGCGCGGCCGGGGTGCTCGCCGCGCAGGGCGCCTTGTTGGCTGTGCAAGCCCTGGTGGGCGTCGGTGGTGGGGACGGGGATGGATGCCGGGTCGTTCACGGGGAGATTCCCTTCCTGTGGGTCCCGCGATCTGCAGTGAGGGCGGGGCAGGTGCCGCGGTGTCTGGAGGCGGGGGGCGGGGCTGGCCCGCCGACTGCGGCGGCGATCGGCGGGCCGGGCGGAACGGCAGGTGAGCGGTCCCTACCGTGCGAGCAGGACGTCGAGCGCGGCGCTGAGTTCGGCGACCGGATCGGGGGCCGCGCCGTGGGCGCGCCAGCCGATGAATCGGTCAGGGCGCACCAGTACGGCGCCTTGCGGGGTGTGCCCACGTGTGGCGGTCCAGGTGGAGCGCGGGTCGCGGTAGTCGCCCTCTATGTGGCCGACCCGGATCATGTCCAGGGGCAGCCCGCTCTCGGCGGTGATCTTTCCGGCGGCCTCGCACCAGGCCTGGCCGTCCTCTCCGGCGATCAGCAGGAAGCGGCCGGGGCGGACCAGGCCGGCCAGGGCCGTGCGGTGGCCGTCGAGGTCTTCCAGCCAGGCGTGGGGCAGAGGGTGTCCGGGGCGGGCGGCGGGCTGGTAGATGCGGACGGGGTCCGGGTTCCCGGGTGCGGGAGTGCCGTCGGGGACGATCGCGGGGGAGTCGTCGTAGGTGTAGCCGAACTCGATGCCCAGTTCGTCGAACTCCATGGACTGGGCTGCCACAGCGGCCAGGAAGGTGCGGCGGAAGTCGGTGTCGGCGGGGTCCTCGCTCCACAGCCGGCGGGCCTGCCGCCAGTTCCCGTCATCGCCGGCCTGTGGCCCACCGCCGAAGAGGGCGTTGATCGCGATGTGGTTCATGGCGTTCTCCAGCGAGCGCCGGACGTTGGTGGCGTCCGCCGGGCGCCGCTCGGCCTCGTAGGTGTCCAGGAGGGCATCACCGGCATGGCCGTTCAGGACGGCGGCGAGCTTCCAAGTGAGGTTCTGCACGTCGTGCATGGCGGAGGTCAGGCCGAGGCCCCCGGTGGGCGGGTGGCGGTGGGCGGCGTCGCCGGCGATCAGGACACGGCCGACGCGGTAGCGGTCGGCGACCACGCCCTCCAGGGACCAGCGGGAGATCATGTGGACGGTCAGGCCTTCCTGGCTCAGGCCCAGCGCCGTGCGCAGGTCGGCCAGGACCGATCCGTCGTCCAGCGCGCGGCCGTCCTCGGGCCCGTAGTTGAGGTGGAAGACCCACTCCTCGGACTCGGGGCCCCAGTGGTCGGGGCCCATGGGCACCAGGACCCCAGGGATGCCGAGGCCGGGCAGCCACAGCCAGCGGATCAGCACCTCCGGGTCGCGCGCCCAGCGGGACAGGTCGGCGGAGATGTGGAACGAGACCACGCGGGCGAGGTCGCGCACGCCCTCCTGGACGATGCCCACGGCGGGTCCGACGGTGCGGCCGCCGTCGCAGCCCAGCAGGTAGCGGGCCCGCACCTGGTAGGTCTCGCCGCTGTCGCGGTCGGTGACGGTGGCGGTGACGCCGTCGTCGTCCTGGGCGAGTCCGGTCAGCTCGTGGTGGAAGCGGACCCGGCCGGGCGCGAGTTCGTCGGCTCGGGCGCGCAGGACCGGCTCCAGGCGGATCTGCGGCAGGTTGGCCTGTCGTTCGGGGCTGGCCGCGAGCCACTCGGGTGAGTGGCCGCCGGCTCCCCATGCCTCCAGCCTGGCGACGCGTCGGCCGAAGTCCGCGTGGTCGCCGGCCAGGCCGACGTACCAGGCGGTGTGGGACATCTGTTCGGCCGGGGTGGAGGCGGCGTAGATGGTGTCGGCAACGTCGACGTCGCGCATGACCTCCATGGCGCGCTGGTTGAGGACATGGGCCTTGGGCAGGACGGAGGTGCTGGGCCAGGCGGTGACCAGCAGGGAGTCGACGCCGATGCGGCTGAGCAGCATGGAGGCGGTGAGCCCCGCGCCGCCTCCGCCGACGACGAGGACGGGGACGTCGATGATGTTCATGGGTACTCCATGGGGTGTCGCGGCTCAGCGGCCGGTGGCAGGGGGACAGCTCAGGAGAGGCGAGGGAACAGCGCGTGGGCGTTGTCCCGGTCGATGGCGTGGTGGCCCGCGGTGTCGAGGGCGGGGTAGCGGTCGTAGGCGCCGGTGAAGTGGGCGACGGCGGTCTCGGGTGCGAAGGGCCAGTCGGTTCCGAAGAGCACCCGGTCGGGATGGGCGAAGGTCAGCAGGCTGGGCAGCGTCGAGGGGCTGCCGGAGAGGGTGGTGTCGAACCAGAAGCCGCGCAGGTTCTCGTGTGTCTCCTCGTAGCCGCGGCCGGTCTCGGCGACCAGGGCGGCGGTGATCCGGTGGGCGGCGTAGGGGGAGGAAACCGCCCGCGTGGGACAGGATGATCTTCAGGTTGGGGTAGCGGCGCGGGACGCCGTGCAGGACGAGGTTGGCTGATGCGCGGGTGGTGTCGAGGAGGAAGTCGGCGGCGAACGGCGGGAGTCCGGGGGCGGGCGGTGCGGGCAGTTCCGAGGGGTGGACGAACACGAGGGCGGAGCGCCGGTCCAGTTCGGTCAGGAGCGGATCGTGGGCGGGGTGGCCCAGGTGGACACCGTCGGTGTTGGCGAGCAGCACGACCCCGTCGGCGCCCAGTTCGTCCAGGGCGTGGGTGGCGGCGCCCACGGCGGTGTCCAGGTCGGGCAGCGGCACCGTGGCGAAGTGGCCGAACCGGTCGGGACGGTCCTTGGCGAGTTCCGCGCCGAACTCGTTGACGTGCCGGGCCATCGCGGCCGCCTCGGCGCCGTCGCCCAGCTGCCGGGGGTGGACAGGGACAGCACTCCGGTCTCGATGTCGTAGGTGTCCATCAGGGCGATGGCGTGTCGCGGGCTCCACCGTGGCAGTTCGCGGCCGCCGCGGAGCGTGGATGCCCTTCGACCTCAGCCACCGGGTGTAGTCCGGGGGCAGCCGATGCTGGTGGACGTCGATGCGGCTCACGGTGATGCTCCTCCCGGTGCCCAGGCAGCGGCGGGGCGGTCACGGTCGCGCCGGCTGACGGCGCGGGCCACGGGCGGGGGACCTGCTAGCCACCGGCCAGCAGGAAGAGATGGACGGCGGCCAGGCCGCACACGACGGCGGCCGGCAGGCAGCGGGCGGCGGGGTCACCGCTGCGCAGGTGTACGGCCACGGCTCCCGCCATGAGGAGGATCAGGCCCGTGGATGCGGCCTCGCCGAGCACGGTGAACCGCAGGCCGACCAGCAGCCCGGTCGCCGCGGCCACCTCCAGCGCGCCCAGCAGGCGGTAGTGAGTGGTTGTCATGCCGACGTGGTGCGCGGCCCGGCGCATCGCGGGAACAGCGGCGAGCTTGGCCGACCCCGCCAGGAGGAAGATCCCGGCGAGGAGCACGGTGGTGACGAGGGTGGTGGTGCTCATGGGTTCTCTCTCAGGTGACGTGCTGGGGGTCGTACTGCCAGTGCAGGGCGTACCGGTCGAGCGCTGTGGTGACTCCGCGCCGTACCGCCTCGTCCGCGGGGGCGGGCACCACGACGCGGACCACGCCGTCGTGCGCCCGGCACTCGATCCGTTCCAGGTCGACGTCCGCGCCCTGGGCGGCCAGTTCGGCGTGGACCACGCGGCGGGTGGCGTCCAGGCGCAGAGCGAGCTTGTAGGGCTTGCCCACGGCGGTGAGCGGGATGGCGTCGATCACGCGCACCTCCCGCGGAGCGGCGGCGCGCTCGGGGGCCCGTGCGGTGGCCCAGTCGAGCAGGTCGGCGGGGTCCGCGCGGGCGCCGGGGGCGAGGGTGACGTAGGCGACGGGCACCTCGCCGGCGTGCGGGTCGGGACGGCCGACCGCCGCGGCGGCGGTGACGTCGGGGTGGGCCAGGAGGGCGTCCTCGATCCCGGCGGGGTCGATGTTGTGGCCCCCGCGGATGATCAGATCCTTGGCACGGCCGGCGAGCGTGATGAAGCCGTCGGCGTCGATCCGGGCCAGGTCGCCGGTGTCCAGCCAGCCGTCGCGGATTTTCCCCGCCGTCTCCAGGCGGGGCCCGCCGGCGGTGTGCCCGGCGACATACCCGGCGAAGACCACAGGGCCCTTGATGACGAGCACCCCGGTGGCTCCCGGAGGCAGGTCGTGCCACTCGCCGGTGTCCGGGTCGATCCGCACGGTCTTGACCTGCTGGTAGGGCAGGCGCCGTCCGACGGTGCCGGGCCGGGTGCGGCCGGGCAGGCCGAGAGCGGAGGCACAGGTGGCCTCGGTCAGCCCGTAACCCTCGCACAGCGGGATGCCGGTGTGCTCCTCGAAGGCGTCCCGTACGGCGGGCGGCAGCGGGGAGGCACCGACGGCGGCGAACCGCATGCTGGAGATGTCCGCGTCGACGGGGACGCGGGCGAGGACGGAGTACACGGTGGGCACGCCCGACAGGGCGGCGATGCGGTAATGGTCCACCAGCTTCCAGAACACCGGGTACAGCTCGGGATCGCGGTAGCCCATCGGTCCGGCCCACACCACCTGCTGACCGCGCAGCAGCGGACCGAGCAGAGTCACGATCAGAGCGTTCACGTGGAACAACGGCAGCGCCGCGAACATGGCCGTGTCCTCGTCCAGAGCGATGCTCGCGGCCACCGTCCAGGCATCGACGACTTCGTTGGCGTGCGTGTGCGCGGCGAGCTTGGGGGTGCCGGTGGTGCCGCCGGTATGGAAGCAGGCGGCCAGGTCGTCGGTGTCCGGGGGCTCGATGTCCACGAGGTTGTCGGCACGTCGGGACGCTGCCAGCTCCGCGAGGTAGCCCACCCGGACGCCTTCGAGGGGCTCCAGAGCCGGGGCCGGGCCGTCGGCCGTGGTGGGCGCCAGGGCCAGCAGCGCGTCCAGGCGCAGGGCGGCGGCGACCTGCCGGGCCGTGGCCCACACCGGTTCGTCCAGTTGCGGACCGGCGGCGATGAGCACCCGCACCCCGCCGCGCCGCAGCAACTGCTCCACATGGTCAGCGGCCAGGCCGGGGTTGACCGGGACGGCGATACCCGCGGCCTGTGCGGCCAGTAGAGCGGCGGGCAGCTCCGCGGTGTTCGGCGCGAGCAGGCCCACGGCTGCCCGGCGGGTGACGCCCACGGAGCGCAGCAGGTTGGCCGTGCGGTGCACCTGGTCGCGCAGCTGCGCGAAGGTCGTGGTGACGGGGGCCAGGTAGCGCGCGGCGTCGGGCAGCACGGTAAGGGCCGGGCGGTCGGGCCACAGCCGGGCCGCGCGGAGCAGGGTGTCGTAGGTGGTGGCGGGCAGGCCGCGGTTGCGCAGCGGGACGGCCTCGATCGCGGACAGGTCCGTGAGTCTGTCGTGGGCGGGCCACAGCAGGTCGGTGGGTGTGAGTGTCACCGGTGCGCCTTTGCAGGTGAGGGATGGGGTCGAGTGCCGGCCCGGTACGGGGAGCCGGGCCGGCAAGGTCCCGGGCGGGGGTCCCGGGACTCGTCAGCGGGCGCGCACCAGCGTGCGCTGCTCGCCGAGGTCGAGTACGCCGTCGTCGGTCGCGATCCGGGCCGTGACGACGTCGCCGTCCTGGAGGTAGTCGGGGTTGTTCTGCTGGCGGGCGAAGAACTTCTGCCAGCGCCTGTGCGGGGGCAGCAGGGCGCCGAGCGTGGCCGGCAGCCTGCCGGGGGACTTCAGGGCGGTGCCGCCGGGTGTCCCGGTGAGCAGGACGTCACCCGGCTGCAGGGTCTGGAAGCGGGCCAGCAGGCTCAGAGCGCGTGCGGGCCGGACGATCATGTCCGCGGCGGTGCGGTCCTGCCGGGTGGTCCCGTTGACCTTCAGCGTGAGCCGCAGGTCCGGCAGGCGTGCCAGGTCGTCGGCGTCCACCAGAATCAGGCGGGGGCCCAACGGGGTGAACGTGGGGTACGACTTGGACTCGTAGAACTGGGTCTTGGGCAGTTGCAGATCGCGAGCGCTGACATCGTCGGCGACGACCAGCGCGGTGACATACCCGGCCAGGGTGGCGTCGGTGACCTCGGCGCCGAGCGGGAGGTCCGCGCCCATCACCAGTCCGAGTTCCACCTCGTAGTCCAGGAAGCGCACGTGCGGCGGGCGGACGATCGTCTGGTAGGGCCCGCTGACGGACCCGGACGCCTTCCGGAAAAACGCGGGCGGGACGGTGTCCGGGTCGAATCCGGAGTCTGTCGCGTGGGAACGATAGTTGACCATCTGCGCCACTACCCGGCAGGGCGTCGTGACGGGCGACAGCAGCTCCGTTTCTCCAGCGGAAAGCCCGGTGTCTGGGTCGGCCGCTGCACGGGCGGCCGCCCGCCGGACGGCGGAGCGGTCGGCGAGCAGTCCGGCGGTGGTGTGCGCAGCGGTGTCGACGTGCTGCAGCCGTCCTGTACCGCTCTCCACCCACCAGCCGTCTTTGGTGCGGACGACCTGGATACTCATCGGCTCTCCCGAGTCCTGGGACAGGTGTCGACCGGAGCGCTCTGACGAGCGACTTCAGTCGTTAGTGATGAAAGCATCAGTACAGATGGCTTCCTCGTCAAGACTTCATCGGTACTGATGCCTCAATCAGCACTGATCCTTTGCGTATGATGGAGCGATGAGCACCGACCGACAGGCCATGGGCAACACTCGGACGCCGCGCTCCGCGCCCAATCGGCTGGACCGGCGCAAGGCCCGCACACGAGCCGCGCTGGTCGCCGCCGCCCAGCGGTTTCTCGCCGACCAGGGGCGGGCCGACGTGAGCATCCAGGAGATCACCGAGGCGGCGGACGTCGGCTTCGGCTCCTTCTACAACCACTTCACCAGCAAGGACGAGCTGTTCGACGCCGCCCTCGCCCTCACCCTGGAGCAACACGGCACACTTCTGGACTCCGTCGTGGGAGGCCTGAAGGACCCTGCCGAGATCTTCGCCGCCAGCGTCCGCCTGACCGGCCGCCTGCAGCGCACCCACCCGCAGATCGCAAGAATCCTCGTACACACCGGCATGTCCTACGTGACCTCCGACACCGGCCTGGCCCCGCAAGCCATGCGGGACCTGCAGGCCGCCGCCGACCACGGGCGGCTGGACATCGACGACGCCCGGACCGCCGTAGCCATGACCGGCGGCGCCCTGCTCGGCGTGCTTCACCTCCTGGAGACCAGCCCCGACCTCGATGCCGTACGCGTCACCGACCAACTGGCCTTCCGTCTGCTGCGCATGTTCGGCATGACGCGCGCCGAAGCGCAGGAGATCGCCACCCGGCCCCTGCCGTCGCTGCCCGCCGCCTGACGTCGGCGAGAGACGCCGCCGGGGCGCGCAGGGCCGACCGTGGCGTTTGGGTCACTTTGAGAAGACACGGTCGAACGCAGCGGCACGCCCCGTCCCGGCGACTCAGAGCTCGTCTTCTCCCGCCGTTTCATCCCGTGATGCGGATTTTGTTCCGGTGATGTCGGGTCGCGCCAGGAGATGGTGGCTTCGCCGGTGAGGCGGCGGGCCATGAGGTCGGTCATGGCCAGGTGGATCATGGCTTCTGAGCGGGTCGGGAGGGTCTCGTAGTCGCGGGTCGGGCGGCGGTGCAGCATCAGCCGGCCGTAGGTCCGCTCGACCGTCCACCGCTTCGGTATCGGGGTGAATCCCCTGGTCCCGGGGGCGCGGGTGACGATTTCCGTGGGTGCCGTTGCCGGGGACGGCATGGTGGAAGACGAGGACGAGTTCGAGGGCGGCCTGTGCAGAGGTGAGGCCGCTCTTGCAGATCTCTGTGTGCAGGAAGCGGGCGATGCAGCCGTCGTGGGCCAGCCGCGGTCCGGCCGCCTGCACCCGGGCCGCAGTTCCATCCGGTCTGGGGTCGGGCAGGCGCTGGCCCCGCCCAGTCGCAGAGGGCGTCCGGCCCCGGCCCCTATGCTCGCCAGGACCGACCACAACCGGAACTACAGCTGCCGTGTCCGAATCCGATCCGATGCGGGCGGCCCTCGGTAACGCGCCGGCCCCATGACATCGTGGGTACCTGGGTTCGTCGGCCGACCTGCCCGGAAGCCCGCACCCGGACCACCAGGCGCCTGCAGGACACATCGCGGTCAGGTATCAGCCAACTTGCAGAAAGCGTTTTCCGTCACCGAGGCTCCGCTTCACAGAAATCTCACAGTTGAGGCGGTCGGCGGCGCGGGATTCCGGCGGATCTTGTGGTGTCCGGTTCGGTGTTGTGTGGCTGTGTGGTGGTTGGTGTTCGGGATGCCTGGTACCTACGGTGATCCACAGCTCAGCGCAATACGACCGGCCGACCCGACTCATTGCCGGATCGGTCCAACCGGCACGGGAAGCGTTGCAATGGAGCACCACAAACGCGTTTCCCCTGATGCCAGGAGGAGGGGGAACGTGAAACCTGGGGCGAACGTGACAGTTCCCGCACCCACGGCGCTCGCCGTAGCCGGAACTCCTTTATTGATCCGAAACGGTTCGGGTTCTGGGTCGTTGGTGGGGTGTGAGCGATCTGGTGGGGGACGCGCGGCATCTGTCGCCGTCGGCGCAGGAGGCCCTGCGGTTGCGGGCGGTGGCCGCGTTGGTGGCGGGGCGGGACCGTGAGGACGTCGCGGCAGTGTTCGGGGTGTCGTTGAAGGCGGTGGACGGCTGGTGGGCGAAGTGGCAGGCCGGCGGTCGGGAGGCGCTGGTCATGCGGCCCCGCGGCAAGCCGGTCGGGGTGCATCAGATGCTGGACGAGGCCGAGCAGGCCGCCGCGCGTCAGGCGGTCCTCGATCACCGGCCCTGTGAGGTGGGGCTGGGTGGGCAGTTGTGGACGCGTCGGCTGGTGGGCGAGCAGATCGCGAAGCTGTACCGGGTGCGGCTGACCGAACCCGGGGTGGGCAAGTACCTCAAGCGGTGGGGACTGTCCTTCCAGCGGCCGGACAAGCGGGCCGTCGAGCAGGACCCGCAGGCCGTTCGGCGGTGGCACGAGGAGACCTGGCTCCTGGACCGCCTCGACGGCCACTTCGACCACAAGATCCACCTCGTGGTCGACGGACACTCCGCCCACCGCTCCAGGAAGGTCCGCGACTGGCTCACCGCCCACCCCGACAACGTCGAACTGCACTTCCTGCCCCCGTACTCACCCGAACTCAACCCCGACGAACCGGTCAACGCCGACCTCAAGCACAGCCTGCCCAGACAGCACCGAGCCCGGAATCAGGCCGAACTCGCCGCCGAGACCGCCGCTTCTTCCGCAGACGCCGACGTCAGCCGCACATCGTCCGCGGCTACTTCGGCGGCCTACACGTCCGCTACACCTGGACGAGAACCCCATGAGTTTCTGATCAATAGAGCCACCTGCTTTGACTCGAATTCTGTCCAGCAGAGACATAAAACGTCGAGCACTTCAGTGGTGAGGAGTCCGCATGGAGCTCGATCGGAGATCGGTACGACGCCGCTGCAGCCGTTTACGCCGTACAGCGCCGATCGCGGGAGTGAGCGCGGCGCTGCTGGCCGTGAGCACGGCCGTGGCTCCCGGCGCCTTGGGCGCGGGCAGCGCGGGCGTGACTGTGAATGTGTCCTCCCGCGTCGCCGCCCTCATCGCCCGGATGACGCTGGACGAGAAGTTGTCCTTCGTCCATGGCGGCACCGATCCCCGGGCGCTCGGGCAGGCCGGATACATCCCGGGGGTGCCCCGCCTCGGCATCCCCGAACTGCGGCTCACCGACGGCCCGGCGGGCGTCCGGGTCAACGAGCGCGCCACCGCGATGCCGGCACCGGTCGCCCTGGCCTCATCCTTCGACGACCGGCTGGCCCGTGAGTTCGGCCGGACCATCGGCCGCGACGGCCGTGCGCTCGGCCAAGACGTTCTGCTCGCACCCATGACGAACACCATCCGGGTGCCGTACGCGGGGCGGAACTTCGAGACGTTCAGCGAGGACCCGCTGCTCAGCTCCCGCATGGTGGCCCGCGAGGTCGAGGGCGTCCAGAGCCAGGGTCTGATCGCCACCGTCAAGCACTACGCGGAGAACAACCAGGAAGACAACCGCATGGGGGTGAACGTCAACGTCGACGAGCAGACCCTGCGTCAGATCGAACTGCCCGCCTTCGAGGCCGCCGTCAAAGCCGGCGCCGGGGCGGTGATGTGCTCTTACAACTCGGTGAACGGCAGCCACGGCTGCGGCAGCGACGAACTGCTCGACTCGATCCTCAAGGAGCAGTGGGGCTTCCAGGGCTGGGTCATGTCGGACTGGGGCGCGGCTCACGCGACGACCGACATCGTGAACGGACTCGACCAGGAGATGCCGAACGGCGTCCACCTGGGCGAGGAACTGAAGACCGCGATAATCGACGGCACCATTCCGGTCTCGGAGCTGAATGATTCGGTCGCGCGCATTCTGCAGCAGATGACGAAATTCGGTCTCCTCGACGGTGCGGCGGCCCAGCGGCCCGCACGCGATCCGAAAAGCGGCGCGAAAGTTGCCCAGAAGGTGGCCGAATCCGGCGCGGTCCTGCTGAAGAACACCGGCAAAGCGCTTCCGCTGACCGGCAAGGACACCAGCATAGGACTCATCGGTCCGACCGCGAGGACACCGAAGGTCACCGGCGGCGGCAGCTCCAACGTCGTACCGGACTCAGCGGCCTCGCCGCTGGACACCATCACCGAGCGGGCCGGCCGGCACACCACTGTGCGCTACGCGGCCGGCGGCGACAACACAGGCGTCCCCATCCCCGCGTCGGCCCTCAGCCCCGCCCTGCCGGTCGACGCGGACGGCACGATCCCCGTCACACCGGACGCCTCCTTCGACTACAGCGGCACCCTCACCGTGCCGACCGACGGCGACTACTCCTTCGTCTTCGACCTTCCCGCCGCGTACGGCCTGCTGAAGATCGACGGGAACAGCGTCATCACCGGCTTCCTGGGCTCCAGCAGCGCCACGGTGCACCTCACGGCGGGAGCGCACAGCCTCGCGGCCGGCGCCCTCGCGGTCCAGAGCGGACCGACGAAGGTCCGGCTGAACTGGGTCACCCCGCAAGCCGCGCAGACCGCGCGGGAGCAGGCGGTGGCCCTGGCCCGCCAGGTGAAGACCCCCGTCGTCTTCGCCTACGACGACGGCACCGAGGGCTTCGACCGCAAGAACCTCTCCCTGCCGGCCGACCAGGACGGGCTCATCTCCGCCGTCGCCGACGCCAACCCGAACACGATCGTCGTCCTCAACACCGGGTCGTCGATCACCATGCCGTGGCTGTCCAAGGTCAAGGCGGTGCTCGACATGTACTACCCCGGGGAGAACGGGGCCGAGGCCACCGCCGGGCTGCTCTACGGCGACGTGAACCCCTCGGGCAAGCTCACCCAGACGTTCCCCGCGAGCGAGTCCGCCACACCGGTGGCCGGCGACCCGCTCAGGTACCCGGGAGTGGACGACCAGGAGAACTACTCCGAGGGCGTCTACGTGGGCTACCGCTGGTACGACAAGGAGCAGGCCGCCCTGCTCTTCCCCTTCGGCTACGGACTGTCGTACACCTCCTTCGCCTACCGCCACCTCGCGGTACGGCAGAGTCACGGCGCGTTGACCGTCTCGTTCACCCTGAAGAACACCGGCACCCGCGACGGTGCCGAGGTCGCCCAGGTCTACGTCGGCGCAAGCCCGGGGACCACCGCGCCGCAGGCGGTGCGCTCGCTCGGCGGCTACCAGAAGGTGCATCTGCGCGCGGGTCAGTCGAAGACCGTACGCATCCGGGTCGACATGCAGCAGCTGAAGTACTGGAACACCTCCTCCCACGCCTGGGTGCTCGGCACCGGGAAAAGGGACGTGTGGGTCGGCTCCTCGTCGAGGACGCTCCCCCTGCACGACAGCGTCAGCGTCACCCGCTGACCGCCCGGTTGCTCCCCCCACCACCACGCGTGCCGGCCGCACCGCTGCGGCCGGCATCCCGCCAGAGAGGTTCCCATGACTGCCAGCAGAATCCGTACTGCCCTGGGCGGCGCGCTGATCCTGTCCATGACCGCCGTCGGGCTGCTGCCCGCGACGGCGTCCGCGACGGCGTCCGCGAGTGCGCCGACCGCGGTGCCCACCGACAAGGGCGCCGTGCGCGGCGCCGTCTCCCAGGGCGTCGAGCGGTTCGTCGGCATCCCCTACGCCGCGGCCCCCACCGGCTCCCTGCGCTGGAAACCGCCGCAGCCCGCGGCGCGCTGGACCGGCGTTCGGGAGGCCACCGCCTTCGGCAATCCCTGCCCCGTACTGCCCAGCGGCAACGGCCCGCGCAGCGAGACCGAGGACTGTCTCGACATCAACGTGTGGAGGCCGGCGGGAGTGCGGGCCGGCGCCCGTCTTCCCGTGCACGTGTTCATCCACGGCGGTGGCCTGACCAACGGCAGCGGCGCACAGAACGACGAGTCGAAGCTCGTACGGGAGACGGGTGTCATCGGCGTCTCGCTCAACTACCGGCTCGGCGTCTTCGGCTTCCTCGGACTGCCGGCCCTCACCAAGGAGGGCGGCGAGTCCGGCAACTACGGCTTCATGGACCAGCAGGCCGCGCTGCGCTGGGTGCAGCACAACATCGCGGCCTTCGGCGGGAACCCCGCCGCGGTCACCATCGACGGCGAGTCCGCGGGCGGCTGGTCCGTCTGCGGACATCTGGTGTCGCCCGGCTCGCGCGGTCTGTTCGACCGTGCCATGATCCAGAGCGGCTCCTGCCCCAGCGAGCCGCAGGACCGGGCCGAAACCACCGGAGAGGCGTTCGCCCGGCAGGCGGGCTGCGACGGCACCGACCAGACGGCCGTCCTCGGCTGTCTGCGATCGGCCTCGGCGGGCTCCCTCCTCGACGCGAGCCGGACCTTCTCGCCCCACTTCGTCGACGGGACCCCCACGTTCCCGGTCAACGTACGCGAGGCGGTGGGCAGCGGGCGGTTCGCCCGCGTGCCCCTGGTCGTCGGCGCCACCCGCGACGAGGGCCGCACCTTCGCCCAGGGCTACATAAGGGCGGGCAAGGAGGCCTACCTCGCCTTCGTCCAGGGCATCGCCGGGGACCGTGCCGACGAGGTCCTCGCCCGCTACCCCTGGCCCGAGGCGTCCGACGCGTACACCGCGGCGTACCTCGTCGGCGCGATCATGACCGACTCGGGGATGATCAGCGGGATCGGCGGGTGCGGGCAACGCTCGCTCGTGCAGACCTTCGAGCGGTACACCCCCGCCTATTCGTACGAGTTCGACCACCGGACCGGGCCCGGCCTGACGCAGATACCCGGTTACGTCTGGGGAGCCGGCCATGCCGCGGAACTCGCTTACATCTGGCCCAGCTTCGACAACGGCACGCCGATCGCCCCGCTGTTCAACGCCGACGAGCGCAGGCTCGCCCGCGAGATGACGCAGTACTGGGGCGCCTTCACGAGGACCGGCCGACCGCATGTCGCCCGGCAGGCCGCCTGGCCCGCACACAACAGCGGCAAGGGGTTGACGCTTTCGCTGCGGGCGGGGGGCAGGAGTTTCCTGATCGACGACGACCAGTTCTCCGCAGAACACCAGTGCTCGCTCTGGGACACCATGCCGGTCACACACAGCTCCTGAGGACACGACGCGTTCGACGCGACCAGTGACCGCCTGTCAGCACGCGGGCGGCCGTCGTCGGCGGGGCCTGGCCGAGCCGAGCTCTGGGCGGCCACCGGCGCGGCAAGGATGTACGCGGGGACAACCGCACCGTCACCGGGGGACTGTGAAACCGGTAGCCGAAACCCCGGACGGTCTGGATGCAGTGCGGTTGCCGCGGGGTGCCTGTTGAGTCGGCACGGAGCGCGTGCCGGTGTTGCCACCGGTCCGTTTCTCCGTGCCGATCGCCGAACCCGGCGCACCCGTCTCCGAGTACCGGGCTCTCCACGGACTCCCGGGTTTCATGCGGCGAGTGACAGAGTACGTGACGTGATCACGCGCTGTTCGAACTTGACCGGTGTGAGGTAGTCGAGCGCGGAGTGCCGGCGGTGTCAGTTGTAGTACGACATCCAGCGGAACAGTTCCAGGCGTGCCTGGGCCTTCGATGTCCAGCGCCGTCGGTGCAGCAGTTCCCGCTTTAGCCCCAATACCGGTAACTTAGGGCTTTGGTGTTCGTTTGACCCGTTTGGGTTTGGTGGCGCCGACGAGGGTGATGGCCGCGGTGGGTGAGCGGTCTGCGGCCCGGTGGGCGGCGCGTTTGAGGGGCCAGCCGGCGACTTTGCGCTTGATGACACGGGGGTTGGCCCGGCGGCGTCGCCGTGGCAGGAGGCGTTCCAGGAGTTCAGTGTGGGTGGCTTTGACCGCGCGGAGGAGTCTGCCGGGGGGAAAATGCCGCCTGGTCGGTGACCTGGCGGCGGGCGACGCGCAGTGAGCGGGTGAAGGAGATTCGGTCGGGGTCCTGGTCGGCTTGTTGTGCGGCCTGGTGCATCAGGTGCCGGATGGCGTGGTGGACGAGCAGGAAGCCGTAGAGTTCCTGCTCGGCACCGTCAGGGTGCTGCGAGCGCAGTACCAGGTGTGGCCCGCCGAGGTGGGTCTTGATCTCGTCGAGGGTGGACTCGAACTCCCATCGCTGGGCATAGAGGGCGGCCAGTTCCGCGGCCGGGGCCGTCTGCGCGTCGATGATCGTGGTGAGGAGCCGGTAGACGCCGTCATGGCCGGCGATGGTGTACTCCACCGCACGCGCCGGCACCCCACGGCGGGTGTGGTGGATGTCGCTGCGGTCGAAGATCTCGGTGAGGTAGGAGCCGTCCGGCAGTTGCTCGAGCACGGGCAGCACGAGGTCTTTGCGTACTCGCCACAGCAGGTCCGCCCCCGTGGCCGCGGCTGTGCGCCACAGGTCCACGCTGTAGAAGCCGCGGTCGGCCAGCAGCAGTATCCCGGGCTGCAGGGACCCCAGGACCGCCCGGGCCAGAGTCTGCTCTCCGGTGCGAAGAGCTCCGGTCGCAGCATCGAAGACGGCGTGGGTGCCGCACTCCACCAGGCCGACCATGCGCAACTGCGGGTAGCCGACGTCCTGTTCACCGCGCCCGGAGCGGGGCGGACGGCCGAACGCCTCCACGTTCGCCTTCGTGTCGGGCAGGTCGAACGTCGTACCGTCGATCGCGGTCAGCCGCCATTCGCGGTAGAAGGCGCCCTGAGTGTCCGGTGTGGCAACCGGACGACACACCCTCGCGAACAACTGCCGCACCGGCGCCACCCCCAGCCGGGACCTGGCTTTCCAGATCGCCGCCGTACTCGGTACCACCCATGACGTACGCCAACGCCGCGCGCCCTGCAGACCCGCGGTCAGCAGACGGGCGACCTCCTCATAGCTCTGCCCGGAGAACAGGCACATCGCCAACACGAAGTAGACCACCAGCCGGGCCGGCAACAGCCGGTTCCGCTGCTGGACCCGACCCGTCTG
This sequence comes from Streptomyces sp. YIM S03343, assembly GCF_054729195.1. Classification (NCBI taxonomy): domain Bacteria; kingdom Bacillati; phylum Actinomycetota; class Actinomycetes; order Kitasatosporales; family Streptomycetaceae; genus Streptomyces; species Streptomyces sp. YIM S03343. The sequence goes on along the minus strand of NZ_JBPUKX010000001.1, from coordinate 117,929 downwards.
CGCCAACACCTCGTCCACAAGCGACTGAGGAAACGCCTGTGTCAGCACCCCGATCGCGACCCGATCCGACAACCGCTCACCAGATGACTTCAGTTGACCCGCTCTTGCCACACCAACAACAACGACCAGATTGCCCCTAAGTTACCGGTATTGGCTTTAGCCCTGGCTATTCAGCGGAATTGGTTGATCTGACGCTCCGATAGCAGAAAGGTGCCGTTGACCTGCGAGGATGCGAGTGTCTAGGTCGTATCCGCTGCGGGAGCAAGGCACCTTTCTGGTGGTTGAGCGTACAGGGTGGGACGGTCGGCTGTCGGTGGTGGCTGACGGGAAGGGGCTGATTGGGCATGCGGGGGCGGTGCTGCTGCGTCGGTGTGCGGACCGGACGGGGCTGACGGACGCGCTGGCGAGGGTGCTGCCGTCCAGTACGGTGGCCGGCTGGCGGGACCGTGCGGCAGTGCTGGTTCACCTGGCGGTCGCGATAGTACTCGGGGCCGAGAACCTGTCGGAGGCCGAGCAACTCCAGTTGCATCACCGGCCGTTGTTCGGGTTCGCGGCCTCGGATTCCACCGCTCGCCGCACGCTGGCCGCGCTCGACGAGACGACCCTGGTGAAAATCGCAAGGGTACGGGCGCGGGTGCGTCGGCACGTGTGGAGTCTGCTGCATCTGCGGCCGGGTGGCTTTCCGTGGCTGACGGCGGCGGGCAAGCGGCTGGCCGGCTGGATCGTCATCGACCTCGACGCCACCGTCATCACCGCAGCGTCGAAGAAGGCCGGGGCTGCGGTCACCTTCAAGAAGACGTTCGGGTTTCATCCGCTGGCCGCGTGGTGCGCGAACACCACCGAGTCCCTGGCCATGCTCCTGCGGCCGGGGAATTCAGGAGCGAACACGGCGTCTGACCACGTGCGTGTGCTGACCGATGCCCTCGCCCAGATTCCCGGCTCATCGGCCGCGAAGCTCCTCATCCGGGTGGACGGGGCCGGGGCCACCCACGCACTGCTGGAGCACCTCGAAGCGTTGAACACCACGCGGCGCACGGTCCGTTACACCGTCGGCTGGAAGATCACCGAGGACGACGAGCGGGCCATCGCCCGCCTGCCCGAGGCCGCCTGGGAGACCTCCGTGCACCAGGACGGCAGCATCCAGGAGGGCTGCTTCGTGGCGGAGCTGACCGGGCTGAACACCTGCGAGGGCTGGCCGGAGGGAATGCGGCTGATCGTGCCGCCGGGTGCGTCCGACCCGGCGGCACCTGAAGAAGCTGACCGCGTTCGAGAAGAAGACCGGCTGGCGCTACTGCGTCACCGCGACCAACATCCCCAGGCCTATGTGAACGTGCTGCGGCGTTGCCGCCCCCGGCCCGGGGACAAATGGCACCTGGACGAGGTCTTCATCAAGGTCAACGGGGAGCGGAAGTACCTGTGGCGGGTCGTCGACCAGGAGGGCAACGTGCTGGACGTCCTCGTGCAGTCCCGCCGGGACACCGCCGCGGCCAGGCGCTTCTTCCGCAGGCTGCTGAAGAAGACCGGTGCGGTGCCGAGAGTGATCGTCACCGACAAGCTCCGCTCCTACGGCGCCGCCCACCGTGAGGTCATGCCCTCGGTGGAGCACCGCTCGCGGTTCCTGTCCGCCCTCAGCGGCATCTCACCCCACTTCCGGCCCCACCGCCACCGGATGACCGCACACAACTACCGAGCCGAAATGACTGACCGTCCGCTTCATGATCTGGGAGCAGGTCACCGGAGTCGTCGGCCTGCCCACCAAGGCCTGAGCAACGCCCGGAACCGGGCTTCACCACACCCCGACGCACCGTCAGACACCCCACACCCAACAACGTGACAACGCCCCGCCGAGGCCTGCGCCGACGGCGAGGTGATACCTGAACCCGGTGAGCCCGAAGTCATCCTGTGCATGGACGAGTTCGGTCCACTCAACCTCCAGCCCCATCCCGGACGCCAGTGGGTGAACACGGTGGCCAGGGCAAGGACCCGGCCGCGCCGCCGGGCCACATACACCCGCCCGCACGGTGTGCGCCACCTATTCGCAGCCTGCGACCTGGGCAAAGACCAGCTCTACGGCCACATCAAGAAGACCAAGAACCGAAGCAAGTTCCTGGAATTCTGCTGCCACCTGCGCTCGCTGCACCCGGCGGACGTACGCATCGCGATCGTCTGTGACAACTAATCGCCGCACTTGACGACCAAGCGCTGCCAGCGGGTCGGCGCGTGGGCGGCTGCCAATAACGCCGAGATCGTCTACACCCCGACCAACAGCTCCTGGCTGAACAGGATCGAGGCCCAGTTCACCGCCCTTCGCTACTTCGCCCTCGACGGCACCGACCACCCGACCCACAAGGCCCAGGGCAGTATGATCCGCCGATACATCATCTGGCGGAACAAGAACGCCGCCGACAAGCGCCTCAGCCCTCGTCCACAGGGCGAACGCCGCATGACCCGCGCCGTCAGCGTCTGTCTTGGGTCGTCAGGGCCGGATCGGTGGCGCACTCATCGCTGCCGTCAGGAACGTGATCGCCCATCGCCGGGCCGCCTCGCCCGCTACCGGGGACACGCAGCCAGGGGAGGGCTGCTGGTGGACCTGGAGGCGGTCGACGGCCGTCACGGCAAAGATCCCCCGCATCCGGAACCACAGCTCCTCCGGGGAAAGGCCGGGCAGTACGCGCGCGAAGGCTGCGAAGTAGCGCTCACGGACCGAGTCCTCGGCCGTGCCGGTCCAGCTGCGTGCCTCCTCGGCCGGGTCGCTGAGGATCGTCACGATCAGTCGGGACGTCCGGGCGCCGCCCTCGTCGCCGGCCGGCATCTCGTCGAACAGCGGCCCCGCGAATGCCTCCACCAGTTCGCCGACCGGTGGGTCGGGGGTCCGGGCGAGCAATTTGTCGAGCCCGGCGCACTGGGCAGCGGTGATGGGCTCGACCACGCGGCGGGCGACTGCCGCCATCAGCTCCGCCTTCGAGCCGAAGTGGTAGCCGACGGCGGCCAGGTTCGCTCCGGCGAGTTTGGTGATCGCGCGGACCGAAGTGCCGCGGTATCCGTGCTCGGCGAAGAGGTGCTCGGCCGCGTCGAGGATCTGAGTGCGGGTGTCTGGGGTCGCCACACGAGGGACTCTACATATGTTTGAATGAAACGAACGTATGAATCAAACGAACGTATGAAAGAGGACTGTCATGAAGCTGCTCGTGTACGGCGCCGGGGTTTGCGGCAGTCTGTTCGCCGCCCGCATGCACGAGGCTGGCCACGACGTCTCGCTCCTCGCCCGGGGCGAACGCCTGACCGCCCTGCGCCGGCAGGGAGTGCAGCTGGCCGAGGAAGACGGCCCTGTCAGGCGGGTGCCGGTACCGGTGATAGAGCAGCCGGACGGCGGGTACGACCTGATCACCGTCTTCGTCCGCACCCACCAGGTGGATGCAGTGCTGGAATCACTCGCTGGTGTCCAAGGTGACGTGCTGTTCCTGCTCAACTGGGCAGCCAGCCCGGAGACGCTGGGTGCGGTGATCGGCCACGAGCGGGTGCTGCTCGGCTTCCCCGCGACTGGCGGCACGATGGACGGCGACGTGGTCCGCTACCGCAAGACCAATTTCATCACCCGCCGGGTCGCGATGCCGATCGGTGAGCCCGACGGCCGTACCACCCCGCGACTGGTACGGATCGTGGAGACGTTCCGTACTGCCGGGATCAACGCCAAGGCCGAGCCGCAGATGGATGCCTGGCTCAGGACGCACGCCGCGTTCGAGGTCCCGCTCGGTCAGGCAGTACACGCGGCGGGCGGCCCGGTAGCGCTGGCCGACGCCCCGGACGCGGTACGCGGCATGCTCCACCTCATGCGGCAGAACCTCGCCGCGATGGAGACGCCGCCGGTACCTCGCGCGTTCGCCGCGTTGCGGGCTCTGCCGCAAGGGCTCCTCGTGGCCGTGCTCCGGCGCTTCCTGAAGAGCCCGACGGCCGTGCACAGCGGACTCAGCGACCGCTCGCCTGCCACGGTGGCCGAACTCGAGCGGCTGGCCGAACAGCTCCGTGCCCCTGCAGGAGCCCGCTAAGCGACCCAGGACGGTGAAGACCTCACCACGCACACCACCGTCAGTCCCACAGTCCTCGGCCCCACCTCCGCTGGCTCCACGGACGGCAACCGCTGACCTCATGACCGTTTCGGTAGCAATGGAGCGTCCCTCATTGAAATAAGAGATCAAGGCGTCGACGGCACGACATCGACGCGGCTCGCGGTCAGATCTCGCGGGCTCGCAGGCGGCGCAGCATGCGGGGGTCCTCGAAGCCGACCGCGCGGGCGGCGGCATCGACCGTGGCGCCGTGGCTGATGAGGTGCTCGGCGCGTTCTCGGCGGAGGGTTTGCTGATAGCGCAGCGGGGTGAGGCCGCCGGTGGCACGGGTGAAGAGTCGGGTGAGGGTGCGTTCGCTCACGCCCACGGCCGCGGCCAGGGCTGGCAGGGGCAACGGCTGGTCGAAGCGCGCGTCGAGAAGGTCCTGGGCGCGGTGCACGGTGTCGTCGAGATGGGATCGGTGCCGGAGCATGGCGCTGGCCTGCGGTTCGTGACCGTTGCGCCGCGCGTAGACGACCATGTCCCGGGCCACCTGGGCGGCGACGGCAGGGCCGTGCCGGGTGGCGATCAGGTGAAGGGCCAGGTCGATGCCGCTGGCGATGCCGGCCGAGGTGACCACCCGGTCGTCGGCGGTGTACAGGACATCGCGGATGACCACCGCCCTGGGGTAGCGGCGTGCGAGCTCGTCCTGCAGATCGTGGTGGGTGGTGCAGCGGCGGCCGTCGAGCAGGCCGGCTCGGCCGAGCGCGTCGGCTCCGGCGCAGACGCTGGCAACGGTGCCGCCCCTGGCGTGGTGGTCCCGGAGGGACTGCAGGGAGGGGGTGCTGATGACAGGACTGTCGGCCAGGGCGAGCGCCCGCCAGCCGGGCACCAGGATCAGGTCTTCGGGGCCGAGTTCGGGCCAGTCGAGCCGGGCCACCAGGGGCAGGCCCTGAGACGTGGGAATCAGCGGCTGCTCGGCGATGTAGCTGAGTGTGTAGGGGTGCCCGAAGTCGGCGGCTGCGGAAAAGACCTGCGCGGGGCCTGCCAGGTCCAGCAGATGGAGTCCGGGCACCAGGAGGAAGGCGATGTGGCTCACGATCCGGTCATCATGCCCGAGGCCCGGCTGCAGCCTCCAGTTGCCCGACAGTGGCGATGGCGGCAAAGCGTCCGGCAAGGGCGTACTCGGTGCGTCTGATGATCTCCTCGGCGCTCAGGGTGCGGGGGTCCGACAGCAGTTCGGCGATGCTCTGGTCGGCGGCAGCGTCACGGTGCGGGATGGGGTTGGTCGCGGTGGCGTCGATGACGAAGGTGACCAGATAGCCGAAGTCGCTCGCGACGCGGGTGGTGGTCTCCACACACTGCTCGGTGCGGATGCCGCAGACAGTGAGCTCGTGGATACCACGCTCTGTGAGGAGTTGCTGCAGGTTGGTAGTGGTGAAAGCGTTGTGCGAGGTCTTGTGGATCAGGTGTTCCGTGTCCCGGCGCTCCAATTCCTCCATCAGCCGGACATGGCCGAGGGCGGGGTCGAAGACATCGCCGCTGCCGGGCTCGGAATGCAGCACCCACACCACCAGGTCCCCGGCCTGGCGGGCGAGCCGGACCAGTCGGTCCACCTGGTCGGCGATCTTCGGGTTGGAGATGGTCTCCCACAGTGGGCGGGCGCGGAAGGATTCCTGGACATCGATGACGATCAGTGCTCGGGTCATGCCCCCAAGCCTGACCGGCGCAGCCGGAGTGGCGACAGGCCTCATCAGGTCCTGGTACGGACCGATCCGGTCACAGCTGGAGCCGCAGCGACGCGGACAGAGTCAAGCTTGGAGGCTGTCGCGGATCTCCCTCTCGGTCTCCACCCGCACCATCCTCCGCCCTGCCGTCCTGCCCGCGATCCTGCGCGGCTCCCCGCACCGCGTTCCCGCTGTCCCCCCGTTCACCGCTGAAGAACTCGCGCACACCGGACCACTACGGCCAAGGCCCCGACCCGGGCTCGTGCCCGTAAAGGCGTCAAGGAGAACGAAGGGGTGATCCGCCACAGGTCGCCGGACTGATGCGTAGCCACACGGCTGGCGCACCAGTGTCTGCGTTCCCGCCGCTTCGGCGGCACAGATCGAGTGGCGGGGCGGCGGGCCGGATCTGTGGGAGCGCTGAGACCGACCGGTGAGCCGACCGCCGGTATTCGGTTCGCCGTTGTCATCGCGAGGAATGCCGGACGCGTCTTGCGGCAGAATCCGGCAGTCCTCCGGAATGATGCGAATTCCTGCCGCCTCACGATCTGGCGACGGCCCAGGTCCGGGCGGCAGGAGTGCGTCATCCGATGTCACCCACGATGCCTCCTGGACAACTCACTGTCGTCCTGGCTGAAACGCCTTGTTGTACAGCTTCAGCACATCAGCGTCGAAGTAGGGCGAGAAGTCCTCTCCCGGGAAGGTGTCAGAGCCGTAACTCTGCACCCCGTTGGCGTACGGGTGCCCGGGAATCAGCCAGGGTCCGCCGCTGGAGCCGGCCGTCAGATTCCCTTCCTTCCCGATGGTGTGGAAGCTGGGCTGGCGGGTGAAACCGCCCTGGCAACTCCACATCCGGTGCCCGTCGAACAGGTAGCCCGGTATGGCGACCGCCGGGTAGGCGAGGACGTCCCACTCACGGACCTCGGGCCGTTCGACGAGGAGACCGAAGTATCCCGTCACGTTGCCCAGCACCTTGTAGCCGTTGTCCCCGCCCAGGCCGACCTTGCAGAACCCGTAGTCCCAGGCACGGTTGACGTCTGCCTTCCACGCGTCCGGGACGACGGGCTGACCGAACAGGGGCCACCTGCCCAGCGGTTCCCGGAGGTCCTTGTAACCGGGCACGTAGGCGCCCTTGGTGATGTATTTCCGCACCGTGCTCCCGTACAGGCAGTGAGCGGCGGTGAGGATGCCGTTGTGGGTGATGGCCGATGCGCTGCCCTGGAGGTCCACTCCGTCGCGGACGTAGAACAGGACGCCGGCCCGCCGGTAGTAGGGGCTGTCGGCCGGGTTCTGCACCAGGGTCGTCTTGAAGGCACCGGGCAGTTCGGCCCGCGGCGCCGGGATCTCCGCGGCTTCGGCAAGGGCGTCTTCGGGCACGGCCGCAGCCATCCGCTCGGGCGTCCAGTACTCGTTGATCTCCAGCCAGCGCTCGTGGTGCGCGCGCTGTGTGTATGTCATGGACAAGGCACATCTTCCTTCCGACAGGTCTGGTGTCGTGAGCGTTCGTGGTGGTGCCTGTGAACACCGTGAGCACTGTGGGTCCTGGGCCTGCGGGCGGCTGGACCGGCAGGCGCAGGTGCCTGGCGTGATCACATCGGCTTCATCTCGATATGCCGGGCCGTGCCGTCGCTCCTTGGAGCAGCCGGTCCCAGGCTGCGGCGACGGCAGGCCAGGCCAGCGCGGGGTCGAGGGCCCGGGCTCGGGCCCTGCGGCCGTACTCGCGCAGTGTGTCCGGCTCTGTGGCTAGCCGGATCAGCGCCGCGGTGAGCGCGGCCGGCATGGTGTCCTCGCCGGTGGGCAGCAGAATTGCCGCCTCGCCCCAGATCGCCCGTTGCCCGTCGTGGCCGGACACGATCTGCGCGGCTCCCGTGCAGGCGTGTTCGAAGGCGACGAAGCCCCAGCTCTCACCGTCGGCGGTGTTGACCCCGACGTCGGCTGCGGCGTACAGCCGTCGAAGCGTGGCTTCGTCGGTGTCGGGGTGGCCGTCGCCAGCCGCGGTGCAGATGACCTGGTCGGCCACGCCGAGCCGCCGGGCGGTGGCGACCACGTCGATCCCGAAGTCCCGTCGGCCCATGTGCAGCACGAGCCGGGCATGTTCGTGGCCGGCGCGGACAAGCCCGGCGAACCCGGCGAGCGTACGGTCGATCCGTTTGCGCCCGGTGTTGCGGTTGGCGTTGAGCACGATGAAGGCCGAGGCGAGGTCGGGACGGCCGGGCCACAGCCGGGCCCTGGCCCGGGCCCGGATCTGCCTCGCGTCCGCGGCCCGGAAATCGGCCGCGGACAGGCCGTGCGGCACCACATGCACGGCCGGGGCGGGTCCGCGCGCCGCGGCGAGCGCGGCGCGAGCAGGCTCGTGGGGGACGACGACCAGGTCCAGGCCGTCCAGCCAGGGCGCGATCTCCGCCGCGTCCGCCGTCCGCTCGACCGGTATCGCCGCCGCGGCCGGCCGGTCGCCCCGACCGGCCAGCCACCCCGCGTGCAGGCCGGGCAGAACGGCGTCGTGCAGGAACAACAGCGCGTCCGGCGCCAGGCGGTCGGCCAGCCGCGGGAGCTGGGCCAGTCCGTAGCTGTCGCCGTCCACCTGGCTGCGATGCACCTGCCACGGTCGCGGGACGCGCTGCCCGGCGTCGCGGACCTCGAACTGGTGGATGTCCCACCGGTCGGCCAGGGCGCCCAGCAGGCCCGCGGCGTGCCGCGCGTATCCCGTGTGCCGCTGGGACTCCCCGACCACCAGCAGCCGTGGGCGTGGCCGACGCGACGCGGGCACCTCAGGCCTCGGCAGGCTCGCCAGGGGCCGGCTCGGTCTTGGACCCGTCACTGGCCGGTGTCCAGGTGGGCGACGTCTCGGTGGGCAGGGGCGCCGGTCCGAACGTGTACGGGGCGTCGTAGGCCAGCCGGTAGAAATAGGCGTCCAGGTCGAGCCGTGCCGAGCGGTCCCAGACGGAGGTGAACGCCTCCAGCCCGCTGTCGGCGCCGTCGTCGAACACGCCGATGAGCGCGTAGCCGGTGTTGTTGACGTTGCTGCTGCCCGGGTTGGCGTTCTGCACCCAGCGCTGCAGCATCTCGCCGCCGCCCGCCGAGCGCAGCAGGCCGTAGAAGTCGCTGTTCGGCGAGCAGTTGTACTTCAGGCCGAAGCCGCACGCCACGAGGATGTGGTTCTCGTCGGCGCACCCGGACTCGCGGATGTCGCGGGCCATGGTCTGGTAGACCTTCTGGAACGTGGTCACCCAGTCCTTGTCGAAGGTGTAGTAGCGGTCGAACACCACCTTCGAGGGCGTGCTCACGTCGCGCCGGTCCAGGATCGCGATCTGCCAGCCGGACAGCGTGTCCGGCGGTGTGGACGGCTTGATCTGGTAGCCGAGGGTGATCGTCGGGGCCTGGGTGGCCGGGCTGGTCGCCTCGATGGTGATCCGGGGGTGCATGGTCTTGCCGAACAGCACCCACGCCTGCTGCACCACCGGCTTCTTGGTGCCGCACACGTGCCAGATGCCGCTGAGCTTGTACTCGGACACCGCCGGGTTGTCGCTGATCGTCTCCAGCCAGCCGTTGAAGGCGTCCACCGTCTTGTCACTGGGGTTGCGGGCGTCGATGGACTGGAGGTGCGCGGCACCGATGGCGTCGCCGCCCGTGGTCGCGATCGACAGGGTCGAGTTCTCCGCGTAGGTCTTCCACTCCTGGCTGGCCAGGATGCCGGCCGAGATGCTGCCGCTGCTGAACAGGCCGGTGTAGTGCGCCTCCAGCATCGCGCTGATCTGGGTGACCGTGTCGGTGGTGACCTTGCTGACGCCGTTGTAGAACTCCAGTGAGGCGCCCAGCGACACCTGGCTGGTGTAGTACCCGCCGAACCGGGCGAAGAAGTCGGCGAAGACCGGCAGGTTCTGCGGCGTCACGGTGTCCGGCAGCTTGCCGACCGCCTCGCTGAAGTCCGCGGTCAGGAACGTGGTGTCCGGGTTGAGCTGCAGGTGGCCCAGCCGGGTGTAGAAGTTCTTGAACGTGTAGTAGTACTCGCTGCTGCGTGCGTAGTCGGTGGCGAACGCCGCCTTCAGCTCCCCGCTGAACTCGCCGTACTTGCCCTCGACCCCGGCGAACACGGCGACCTTGTTCTGGAAGCCCTCACGCGAGGTGAAGGTGCCGCTGTTGTACGTGGACGAGGTGTCCTGCACACCGCGGACGACGGACGGGATCTGGTAGTCCTTGCCCAGGAACGTGAAGACGGTGGTGGGAGTGTCGTCGAGGTCGAAGATCGGCCGCAGCAGGCTCTCGGCGCCGTAGACGCCGTAGACGTCGAACCCCTGCCCCAGGGCGTTCGCCTGGGACAGGAACGGCAGATCCTGGACGATCGGGTCAGTGGTCATGTGTTCCCCCGGTGACGAGACGCGCGGGCGGCACGGGATCTGCCCGCACCGGCCCTGGTCGCGCGGCGGCTTGCCTGCCGCCAAGGGGAAGGAGCAGCCCTCCGGGCCGCTGATACACCCGCCGCCGAAAGATTCCGCTGTCCGCCCAGCGCCCCGCAGGGAGGCACGGCAGGGCAGCAAGTAGGGCTCCCACCTCGGGAGATGCAGCGCACCGAGCGCGTTGCCGCCGACTGCCGACTACGGCAGACGACCCGCCGCGGACACCGACGGGCTACGCACCGACTACGTCCACGGTACCGGCTGCGCCAGGACCGAATAGGCCATACCCGCGCAGCCAGGGGGACGAGAACCTGTTCGGCGCAGAGGCCGGACCACATACGTGTCCGAACTCCACCGCGTCCCCGCGGGCGGCGGACGCACGCCGTCGACGCCATCGCCCGGCCCCCGCCGATGAGTGGCCGCCGCACCGGTCGCGGCGCCCACGCCGCCGGGTCCACTATCGTCTCGGTGGATCGATCCGCGTTCTCGGCTTCCTCTCACCCGGCGCCACCCACATCCTCGACGCCGCCGAGCATCCCCAGTCAGGAGGCACGTCATGACCGCCGACGACCACGAGAGCGCGCCCGTGTCTCTGCCGGACACGGACCTGCCGGCCGCGCACGCCTCGGTCACCCTGCTGGAACGCCTGGCCGACAAGCTCGGCGGCCGCGCCTCGGTGCGGGCTGTCTACTGCGTTTCCGCACCGCCGACCCCGACGCCATGCGCGGCCAGCTGCGCCACCTACCTCAACGACCAGACCCGCTCGCTGAAGATCAACCGCAACGACTACGGCTGACCGAGCCGGGACCACGGGGGCGTTCCCGACCTCGGGAGCGCCCCGGCCGTCCTGGGACCGCGAGTCCGTGCGGGCGGCGTCTGGCGCACGTCCTTGCCAGACCAGGAATCGCTGCCGCGGCCTACGCGTACGGTGGTCACACCAACGCGGGGTGGAGCAGCTCGGTAGCTCGCTGGGCTCATAACCCACAGGTCGCCGTCGTCCACATCCCGCCCCCGCTACCAACTCCGCCCCCTCGACGCGATGTCGAGGGGCCGGAAGCAGGAGGCTCGTCCTGCTCTTGGGGCTGGGCGGTGCTCTCCTGGCGAACTGGCGGTGGACCGGTTGGGCGGCCGACGGGGTCCTGGCGATCGTCCTCGTGAGGGCCGCACTCGTGGGCGGGTTCGTCCCCGTCGCGGCCGCACTGCGAAGAGCCGCTGAGTGCACGGCGGATGGCAGCCCGCCCTCGGTGTCGATGTCGTACGGCGCCTCGGTCCGCGGCCCAGGATGCGGCACCCCGCCTGCTGGATCCCGTACCCCGCTGCATCCCCAGTCACGGAGCAGCGAGGATACCGATATCCGGGCTCCGTACTGCAGGCTGGCAGTCGCGTCTTCTGCCTGGTGTCGTCCTCAGGGCGTGGATATCCGGGGTTGATGCGCGACGAGCAGCTGACCACGGGGGCTGCTCAGGCTGGTGCGGTCGTTACCTCGAATTCCACGCGGACTTCGTCGGCCAAGCGCAACGCGCCCAGGAACGCGGTGTAGGGCTTGATGCCCCAGGTGGACTGGGTGACGGTCGCCCAGCCGCGCAGCAACTCGTCGCCGTTGCCCTCCGCATGCACGTTCACGGGGTGGGTCCGACCCTTGATGGTGAGGTTTCCGGTGATCTCGAAGGACTGCGGTGTTCCGGTGATGCGGGTGGATCGGAACGTGATCCTGGGATGCTCCGCGGTGTGCAGCAGGGCCTTGTCGGCCAGCGTCCGTTTGATCTCAGCCCGGTCGGCGTCGGTGAGTGCCTTGATCCCGCCGGTTCCCTCCCTGACCTCCAGTGAACCGGTCTCGACCGTCACGCTGACCGATGACCTGTCCGCGTCCCCGACGGCCACCACGGCCTCCCCGAACCAGCGGGTGGCCTCGATGGTGAGGTCGTGTCCCGCCCTGCGGCCCAGCCCGGCGCGGCCGGTCCTGAGCAGGAGCCGGCCGGTCGGCGGCCCGAGCCGGTACGTTCCGTCTGTCAGCGTCACAGGGCCGAGGCTACGGGGCGGCTGCGGTCGGGGCGTCGAGGCCGCCCGCTCGGCGTGTCCCCTCCCCCGGCGCCGGGATGAGTCTGCAGAGGACGGTTCGCCGTCTGGCATGCTGCTCAGCGCCCTCCGAGTCGCGGAGCGCCCAGCCCCGGGCGGTTCGAGCGATATGTCTGGCCCTCCTCCGTCGGTGCTTGTGCACCTTGCGGAGGCTGACTGCCTGGTACGACAGTTCCTACGGCCCGGCCTGCCGGGGCTCAGCTCCGGGCCGGGGTGAATGCGGCGAAGTCCGCGTTCGACGGGTCGAGGCAGATGGCCAGCCTGCCGATGCCCTCCACGTCCTCCGGTCCCATCTGCACGCTGCCGCCGTTCTCGGTGACCTTGCCGACCGCGGTGTCGCAGTCCGTGACGTTGAAGACCGGGTGCCAGTACGGCCGTCGGGCCTTCCCAGGGGAAACCCCCGCCCCCGTCGCGTTGAATTCGTCCACCAGTACCCCAGCCGGCCCCGACGACGGAAGAGCTCCCCGGCCGGGGCGACGAACCACTGGCGCAACCGCTCGAAGCCGCGCCGCCGGGGTTGCCCGGCTCGTCGTTCGGCTCGCAATGACATCGACTTGCTGGTTGCCGCAGTCGCCCAGTCCGTTCAGTCGGTGAGGAGGTCGTCCATTTGGCCGACCGCCTGCTTGAGGCCTTCTTCCATGCCCATGGTCATCAGTTGTTCCATCTGTTCCCGAGTGTCGAAGGCGGACCGGATCTCCATCCGGGTGCCGTCTCCGTGCTGGGTCAGCTGTACGCGCACGGTGGTGGTCGGCATGGTGAGGCTCGGGCTTCCCTCCTGGTCGGCGAAGCCGTCGGTGAACTCCAGGGATGTAGGCGGGGTGACCGACGTGACGCGCCACCAGCCGCGGTGCTTGTCACCCTCGGGGCCGGTCATGAAGTAGGTGACGTCGCCGCCCGGGGTCAGGTCATGGTTCTCGACGGTGGCCGGGTAGGCCGGCGGTCCCCACCAGCGCTCCAGTTGACGGGGGTCTGCCCACAGCTGCCACACCCTTTCGACCGGCACTGCGAAGTCTGCGATCAGAGAGAGGGTGAGGCTGTCGAAATCCTTGTCCACACTGGTCACACTCATCTGTCCTGTCCTTCCTGCGGATTGTGCTCTGCCGCACGGGGGGCCTGCGCGAGCAGAGAGGACATCCGCTCCACCCGGCTGCGCCACACAGCTTCCAGTTCGTCGAGGGCCTGCTGTGCCCGGGCCACGGCCTCGGGCTCGGTGAGGACGAGCTGCTCCCGTCCGCGGCGCTGCTTGGTGACCAGTCCGGCTCGCTCCAGCACCGTCACGTGCTTCTGCACTGCGGCGAAGCTCATCGGATAGGCAGCGGCCAGGCGTGACACCGACAATTCGCCGTGGACACAGCGGCGGAGTATGTCCCGGCGCGTCGTGTCCGCCAGGGCGTGGAAGAGCCGGTCCAGGCTTCCGTCAGCAGCTTCATCTACAACCATTTGGTTGTATGTTAGTCCGCTGCCTGTCCCGTGTAAACCGCTGGCGAGATGACCGGACGCGGGTATCCGGAACATCGGCACGGCAAGGGAAACGTTCCGAACGTTGACTGGCTGCCCTGGTTGTCGCACAGGGCCACGTACCCCGTCCGCGCCTGCCGCGCCCGGCCTACATGCCGGCCGCACCCGGCTCCGGCTCACCGACGGTGATCCGGAAGACGGTGATCTGTGCCGCGATGCGTTCGAAGTCCTCCAGCGGGGCCTCCCGGCCTACCGGCAGGTGGGCCGGGCTCCCGGCGCGACGGCCAGGTAGCGTTGCAGGATCGGTGCGCGGGGCCGACTCGACCTCCTCGAGGCGCACTCTCTCGCGGCGGCCGTGCCGCAGCACCGCCCTTCCGTCTGCCGCGCAGACGTTGCGTACCCAGTTCGCCTCCGACCCAGCATCGCCACGAGAACAGGCGGTTCAGGCGGAGCGACAGGTAGCAGCCGCCGGCGCGGTCCCCGTCGGACGCCGCACACCGGTCCCTGGCACCCAACCGCCGCCCGCCACGCACCCCGGCGCACCTCTTGCCATCATCCGAAAGTGAGTAACGGACACCACCCCGGGCCGAAGCCTGCCAGACCACCACCACGCCGCAGCACCGGCACGGGCACCACCAGGGACAGTGCGGTGCACGGCTTCGACGGCTGGCACTTCGCCCTCGCCCCACGAGCCTGTTCGCCGTGAGGCTGGCGCCACGGACCCGAAGTGTGCGCCTTGGGGTGGCGCAGGGGCCCGCTATGGCTGTGGCGGCCGCGGTCGGGCGCCGTGAGACCAGCCGCCGGCAGCGGCTCTACCCGATCGGGCGTCAGGTCCGATCGCCGGAGCACCCAGCGGGCTGTCTAGGATCCGTGCCGTGCTGGCGTGAGGCTGCCGAGGCGGTGCAGGCGGCTGTCACCGCGCATGCCGCGGCCACCGGGGCCGGCCGGTTCGAGGTGGAGCAGGCCGTGAAGAAGGCCGTGCGGCACGCCGAAGAGGACCCGGCCGTCGAGTAGCCGGTGGCGGTCTACCGCTCCTGGGGCCAGCCGGCCGGCAGATCACCGGTCTCCTCGTCCGTGAGCGTGGTACGGGCGGCGGGCATGCTCCCGTAGGCGCCGACCCAGCGGCGGAACTTGTCCCGCGCCACATCCTCGCGGCCCCACCAGCCGTGCTGCACCGGCCGTCCACCCGATACGAGCAGCAGGTGGTAGCGGCCGCCGATGCCGGTCATGCGCAGCGGGCCTTGGCGGTGGCCGGGCCGATGGAACCGGGGCCGTACTTGTCACGGATCCGGTCATGACCTGTTCCGCAGCGAGGCGGGATTCGCGTGCCTGGTCGAGGCTGACACTCCCGGCGTCCGACAGGGCAAAGCAACGCAAGCTTGACAAATCTTCTTCCACAGAGTCGTTCGTCTGACGGGCCCTGTCGCGTGCGCGTCGTTCACCGGTGGGGGCGGAGTCCGTCGAGGATGAGCGCGAGCATGTGGGGTGCCCGGTCCTCGGGGCTGGATGCGGCGCGCCACAAGGCGCCGGTGAGCTGGAGGAAGTCTCCCGGGTCGGCGTCCGGGCGGATACTGCCGTCCCTCTTGCCTGCGTCGAGGAGCTGGGTGATGGCGGCGATGACCGGCCCGTAGCTCTGCTCGCTGATCGCCTGGTGTGCGCCCGGGCCCAGGGCCTCGCCGAGGCCGTGTTTTTTGCGCATGCCCTCGACGAGGTCGATCGTCCAGTTGCGGAGCGCCTCCAGCGGAGGCATCCGGGCCAGTAGATCGGGCACGGTGCCGACGATGCGTGTCACCTCGTCCTGGTAGACGGCCAGGACCAGTGATTCGCGGGTGGGGAAGTTGCGGTACAGGGTGCCCGCGCCGACTCCCGCGCGCTGGGAGATCTGGTTCATCGACGTGCCGCCGTCCGCCGCGAGTGCTTCGCGTGCGGCGGCGAGGATGCGCGCCCTGTTCTCACGGGCGTCTGAGCGGACCACAGGACCTCACCTTGCTAAGTGGAGAGCTCTCCACTACGTTATCTGGAGAGTTCTCCGCATACTCTAAGGAGCGTCATGTATTACATCAAGCTCGGCACGACCGGCCTCGACGTATCCCCGATCGCGATAGGCGCTATGACCTACGGCGAGTCCGACCGCGGGCACCCCGTCTGGTCCAAGGGCGAACAGGACGCACGCCCGCTCATCAAGCATGCGCTGGAAGCGGGGATCAACTTGTTCGACACCGCGAACATGTACTCCAACGGTTCCAGCGAGGAGATCCTCGGCCGCGCCCTGAAGGACTTCGCCGACCGCGACGAAGTGGTGATCGCGACCAAGCTGCGCCACCCGATGCGGCTGGGACCCAACGGACGCGGCCTGTCACGCAAGGCGATCATGACCGAGGTCGACCACTCGCTGCGCCGCCTGGGCACCGACTACATCGACCTCTACCAGATCCACCGCAACGACCACTCCACCCCCTGGGAGGAGACCCTCGAAGCCCTCAGCGACCTCGTCAAGGCCGGCAAGGTCCGCTACCTCGGCGCCTCGTCCATGCACGCATGGGAGTTCGCCAAGGCGCTGCGCCTGCAGAAGGAGAACAACTGGGCGCGGTTCGTGTCGATGCAGAACCACTACAACCTCCTCGCCCGTGAGGAGGAGCGCGAGATGATCCCGCTGTGCCTGGACGAGGGCGTCGGCACGATCATCTGGTCGCCGCTGGCCCGCGGCCGCCTCACCCGCGCCTGGGACGACGCCCGCTCGACAGTGCGCGCCGAGACGGACGGCGCCTACGCGGACACGCTCTACTCGCCGGCCGAGGAGGCATCCAACCACGCGATCATCGACGCGGTCGGGCAGGTCGCCGCCGCCCACGGCGTCAGCCGCGCACAGGTCGCCCTCGCCTGGCTGCGCCGCCAGCCGGTCGTCACCGCGCCGCTGGTCGGCGCCGGCTCGGTCCGGCAGATCGACGAGGCCGTGGCCTCCCTCGACATCGAGCTCACCGACGACGAGGTGCGCGCCCTGGAAGCCCCGTACACCCCCCGGTACGACTGGCAAGGCGTCTCGGACGAGGCCGAGATGGAGGCCATCCGCCAGCGCGTTCCCGGAATGGCTCTCTCATGAACCCCATCGTCCGCTCCGGCGCCGCTGCCCGCGCCGGAGCCCTCCTCATCCTTCTCGGGCCTCTCGTATCCTGGGTCGCCGAGTTCATCACCGCCGCCGCATGGCAGGACCCGCCGTACTCGCCCCTATACAACTGGGTCAGCCACCTCGGCCTCACCGGCCCGCTGCAGACCGCGTTCGGACAGGTCGCCAACTCCCCCCTCGGCGCCGTCATGGACACCGGCTGGGTCATCTACGGCACCCTCCTGATCATCAGCGTGTCCTCGTGTTCGACCCTCGCAAGGGCGCCCGCCCGATCATCATCGTGAGCCTCGCCGTCCTCGCCGGTGTCGGAGTCTCGCTCGTCGGCATCGTCCAGGGCTCCAACGCCAACGTCGACAACGGCCTGATCGCCTTCCACACCGTCGGCGCGCAGGGCGTCATGCTCACCGGCAACATCATGGCGATCGCCGTCGGAACCGGCGGAACCCGCATCGGTCTCACCAGGGGCCTGTCGATCGCGAGCACCGCGCTCGGCACCGCCGGACTGATCGCGTTCCCCCTCTTCATCACCGACGTATTCACCGGCTGGATGTGGAACATCGGCCTGTTCGAACGCGCTGTCATCTACCCGATCATGATCGGCCTCGGAAGCAGCGTGGCCGCCACCCAGCGCCACCGTGCGACGCACCCGCCGGCACCCCTTACCGCACGAGCCGAGAGCTGAAGGAGAGACAGATGACACGAGTACTGGTCACCGGAGGAACCGGATTCATCGGGAGCTGGTGCATCCAGGCCCTGCTCGACGCCGGGCACACCGTCCGCACCACAGTCCGCGACCTGCACCGCGAGCCGGCACTGCGCTCCTGGCTGCACGCGGCCACACCGTTCGACGACGACCGACTCACCGTCGTACGCGCCGACCTCGAACACCCCAAGGGCTGGGACGCTGCCGTCGCCGACTGCGACTTCGTCCTCCACGTCGCCTCGCCAACCCTGCGCCACACGCCGACCAACAACGACGACCTGGTGGTCCCCGCACGCGAGGGCGTCCTGCGGGTGCTGCGCGCAGCCCGCAACGCCGGTGTGCGCCGGGTCGTCCTGACCAGCGCCTTCGGCGCCATCGGGATCGGGCACCCCCCGCGCTCGACCCCGTTCACCGAGAAGGACTGGACAGACGTCGACAGCGACATCCCGCCCTACCAGCGGTCCAAAACACTCGCCGAACGCGCCGCCTGGCAGTTCATCCAGGACCAAGGCGGTGGCCTGGAACTGGCGGCGGTTCATCCCGTGGGGGTCCTTGGACCCCTGCTCGGCCTGGACGACCCGCCATCTCTGCGTCTGGTCCGCAGGATGCTCGAAGGACAGGTTCCCGCGTGCCCTCCCTTCGGGATGGGCTTCGTCGACGTGCGCGACGTCGCGGATCTGCACCTGCGCGCGATGACCGATCCGGCAGCCGCCGGCGAACGCTTCCTGGCCATCGCCGGGCACAGCCTGCGCGTCATCGACATCGCACGCATCCTGCACGACCGCCTCGGTGAAAGGGCCGCGAAGGCCCCGACCCGTGAACTGCCCGTGTGGGTCGCCCGCACACTGGGCATCGTGAACCCGGAACTGCGCCTGCTCAAGCACCAGCTCGGCCGGGATCTCGACGCCACAAGCACCAAGGCGGAGAAACTCCTCGGGTGGCGAGCGCGTCCCATCGACGACACCATCGCGGACACCGCCGAGAGCCTCCTCGCCCACGGCATCGGGACATCGACCGCCTCGTAGCCAACCGACGCGACAACCCTGCGCACCGAAAAGGCGTCGAACCAGTGACGCGGCGCGACAGGTATCGCTGGCCCCGGACCCGCGCCGACGTGCGGTCCGGGGCCGCCCGTTTGCCCGCTGGGTGGGCCGGGACGAGAAACTCCCGGCCGTCATGTCGACACGTTCCGGAGCCGCCCGTCCGTCGTCCAGGTGACGGCGTCAGCGTCACGGCCAGTTAGAGGTGGCCCTGCCCGTCGGCAGGGCCATGATGATCAGTCCCGTTCGTGCCTCGGGAAGCCTGCTGGCCGGCACCGCGGGAGCATGTGGCGCACCCCCGACCATCCCGTCGGCGCCACCCAGACAGGCCGGCTTCCGACCGTAGCGCAGCCCCGCACCGCATGCCGAGCTGCTTGACAGGCCCTGATTCCGCAGAATGCGGGTGTAGCACGCCCTGTGGCTGGCACGCATCGACCGCAGGATCGAACGGCTCCTGCAGCGGCAGGCCGAGCAGGAACACGGTCGGCGGACAAGGCCGCAGACGCCCGAGTGGATCGTGGAGCTCGGGATCGGTGTCGGCCGACCGCCCACGCAGGTCCACCGGGGCACCTGCCACCTGGCGGGCAAACGGCGCCGCCCCGTGGGACAAGAAGAGGCGCGCCGGCTCCTCGCCGACGGCACCGGCGCCTGCACACACTGCCGACCCGACACCGACCTCGGGATCACCGGCTTAGCCCCCGAAGCGGGACACGCCAGCCGTCCCTCCGGCCGCAGAGGACGTCGGCAAGCCGATGGGGGCCAGCCCTCCGCTCCGGGACTGGGCTGAGTCGCCGCCGCCGCTGATCCGGCGTGCTGCGGGCCTGGAAGCTCTGCGCCATGAGAACCCCGGCCTGTCCTGGCACACCCTGGGCAGCCACTTCCACGACTCCCGGCCCTTCTGGGCGGCTGCGGGCACCGGCGTGCCGGGCCGCTACCAGCAGCGCGACACATGCCCGCACGTGCCCGACGGGTGAGCCCGGCCCGGCTCGCCCGCCCGGGAGCGCTGAGGCCCTCACGCCTCCAGCGTCGGAGACTGCGGCTCCCGCCGCATCCGGGAAGGTGCTGCGGCGAGGCACTCCAGCCGTCAACGGCGCCCGGGCAGGTGTAAAGGAGCCCCGGCCGGCTGCGGGTGAGGTGCAGGCCGATCGGGGCTCGGGGTCGCAGGTCAGAGGCTGTCGGAGAGTTTGGTGAGGAAGTCGGCGTTGGCGCCCGCGTCGTGGCCGAGGACGACCTGGTGGTGCGGGAGTGCGGCGAGGCGGTCGGCGACGTCTGCGCGGGCCAGGTCGCTGCCGCCGCCGTCGATGCCCTGGGCGAGGCCGAAGTGGTCGGGGTAGCGGTCTTCGGTGGCACCGCTCATGAAGTCGCCCTCACGAAGGCTGCGTTCGCCCTCGGTCAGAGCCGGGGTGGCGGTGGGGTCGATGCGGGGGAACAGCAGCGCGGCGGCGCGGCCGCTGGTTGCCAGTTGAATGCCGAACCAGTCGGCGAACTGGTCGGGGAAGACCTGGACCTTGCGTTCCCGCTTGCCGCCGGGCTCCCACAGCGGTTCGCGGTTTCCAGCGAGGAGAGCGTCGGTGACGTCCTGGTGCTGGGTGGGGTGGAGGTGCTCCCCGGCCTGGAGCCGGTCGCGGACCGTGTCGTACAGGCCGAGGGCGTCCAGCAGTCCCAGCCCGATGGCCGCTGCGGAGGGCCAGGGCAGTACGCGCAGTTCGGTGTCGATGCGCTTGATGAACACCCGGTCGTTGGCGAGGAGCTGGGCGCCGCGCAGGGCCATCAGCAGAGCCGTGGTGGTCTTCCCGGCGCCCTTGTCGCCGAAGGCGGGCAGGGCCCGGCCGTCGCGGACAGCGGCGGAGGCGTGCAGGAGCGTCCAGCCGTCCCGCAGCAGGGTCGCGCGGATCATCTCGCGGGCGATGCGGGCAGCGGCCAGCGCCACGGGTTCGGGAGCGTGCCCGCAGACGGCGACGTGTCCGCCGAACTGCTCGGAGCGGTGGGCGAGCTGTTCGTCCGGGGAGACGGCGGTGATGGTGCCGGTGCTGTCGCGGGCCAGCAGCAGGCGGGGGCCTTGGCGTAGGTGGCCGCGTGGTGCGGCACGTACGCCAGCCGCGCGGCCAGGTCGGTGTACGCCTTGGTGTCGACGTCGGCGGTGACCAGGGGCCCGGCGCAGACGCTGCCGGCGGGGACCTCGAAGGCGTTCCACCACGGTCCGAAGTAGCGGCGGGACCAGTCTGTGACGAAGGCGGTGTTGCTCAGGACGGTCACGCTCGCGTCCGCGGCCTTCAGCCGGATGGCGGTAGGGGTATTCACGTCGTCTCCAGTGAGTCGGGTACGGGGTCGGACGGCCGCAACGCTTTCCTCACCGAACTGCTGGTCCGCCAGATCCGGCACTGCAGCATCGTGGACTTTCGCCCGCCACGTCGTCACCGGCACCGGCGGTCCGGCCGGCTACGGCTTCGAGGCGCGCGGCGGCACCGCCCTCCGCCGTCCTCGACCAACCCACCATCCGCGCCGTCCTCGGCCTGGATACCCCGGACGCTGGCCGCGCCCTGGTGGACGGCGTGACCTACCGCCAGGCCGAGCAGCCGCTGCGCCGCGTCGGCGCGCTCCTCGACGCCGGAGCCGTCCACCGGGGCCGTGCGGCGCGTGTGCATCTGGCCGCACTCGCGGCCACCAACCACATCCGGCGTAGCCGGGTCGAGGAGGTACTCGCGCTCACCGGCCTCGTCGATGTCGCCCACCGCAGGATCGGCACCTACTCGCTCGGCATGAAGCAGCGGCTGGGCATCGCTGCCGCACTGCTCGGAGACCCCCCGGTCCTCATCTTCGACGAACCCGCCAACGGCCTGGACCCGGAAGGCATCAGGTGGATCCGGACCCTGATGCGGTCGCTGGCCGCCGAAGGGCGCACCGTCTTGGTCTCCAGCCACCTCATGAGCGAGATGGCCCTCAGCGTCGAGCATCTTCTCGTCATCGGACGAGGACGTCTGCTCGCCGATGTCCCGATCACGGACTTCGTTCCGGTCGGCGCCTCACTGGAGGACGCCTACCTCAACCTCACCGAATCCGCCGTGGAATACCGGACCGAAGGAACGGGACACTGATGCCCACCGCACTGACAGGTGCCATGGCCGGCGAGGTCATCAAGCTGCGTTCCCTCCGCTCGACCTGGATCACCGCTCTCATAGCCGTGGCATTCGGCCTGGCGCTGAGCCTCATGGACGTCGCCCACACCGCGAGCGCCTGGCCGCACATGGCAAAGGCCGATCGGGCCCAGTTCGACCCGGTGGGCGACTCACTCTCCGGCTTCGCCTTTGCCGTCCTCGCCTTCGGCGTCCTCGGCGTGCTGGGCGTCAGCAGTGAGTACACCACCGGACTGATCCACTCGACGCTGACCGCGACACCCCGGCGGGCACTCGCCTACACCGCCAAGACCCTCGTCATCGGCGGATTCGCCTTGCTGCTCGGCGAGCTGACCGCGTTCACCAGCTTCTTCATCGGACAGGCCGTCCTGGCCAGGCAGCACCTAGACGTCGGCCTGGGCACGCCAGGCGTGCTGCGCGCCGTGTCCTGTGCCGGGTTGTACCTGTTCGTCGTCACCATCGTGGGCTACGGCCTCGGGACCGTCATTCGGCACACCGCCGGAGCCATCGCCGCGCTCTTCGCCCTGGTCTACCTCGGCTACGGCGCGGCAAAGGCGGTGGAAGGCTGGTCCCACCTGCCCAGCAAGCTCATGCTGAGCAACGCCGCTGACACCCTCGGCCAGCTCCACCCACACCCCCTCTACCCGGAACGCGCCCCCTCCCTCTCCTTCGCCCTCTTCGACCCTGCCCTCTACCTCGCACTCGCCCTCGCCTGCGGGGCCTGGCGCTTCACCCGTGACGCCTCATAGACACGCCGTCCGATCCGCAGCAGATATCTCCGCCCTCCATGCCAGGCCCATCACACGCGACATATGCCGCACCGGGCAGCAGGAACGGGCAGCAGAAATGGCGGTCGCGATCAGCTGCGACGTCTCCACGTTCGAAGAAAGCAGCTACACAGATCGAGACCGGGATCATCACCTCGACAAGTGAACAATCAGAGGGGAGTTGTCCTGTCGCAGTTCATCTGGCGGGTAGAGGGCTGCTGACCTGCTGGCGTGCCATGTCGTCTGAGAACGTTGCCTCGCGGCGTTCTCAGACGACATGGCTTTCGCGGACGACTGGACGGTAAGAATGTCAGCGCAGCCGTCCTGCTCGTCGGCCAGGGTGCCCGTGGTCGTCCGGAGACGGTGCTGTGGTTGGTGGTGGCGCTTCCTCGGGCAGCAGGCTCCAACCGAGGTGCGCCGTGAGGAACGTGGCGATCTCATCCGCTTCGGTGGACTCCGCCGGCAGGTCATACTACGGTCCTCAGCCGAGATCTTCTTGCCGACGGCGAGCCTACGCGCCGCTGTTCGCCACTATGCCGCGCGTCGGCAAGGTCAGCCTCGGCCAGGTCATCGGCGAGATCGGTCCGATCCTGGAACGCGCCCAGACCTGCGAGCAGCTCATCGCTGAAGGGGTGTCGTCCCGGTCACGCGCGCCTCGAGCAAGTCGCGCACAGTCGCCTTCCGCTTCGCGACGAACCGGAGAGCCCGCGTGGCGCTGACCACGTTCGCCGACAACAGCCGGCACGCCAGCGACTGGGCGGCCAAGATCTACAACGACGCCCGGGCCCGCAAGAAGCGCCACCCCCACGCCATCCGCATCCTGGCCCGTGCCTGGCTCCGCGTGATGTGGGCCTGCTGGCGCACCGGAACCTGCTACGACCCCGCCATCCACCAAGCCAACAACAAGATCAGCACGACCGCCGACACGCCTCTGGCGGCATAGAGGTTGACTCAGGAAACTCATGCGGTTCCTCCTCGACCGCGGCCGTCTCGACCTCGCCCCGCCACCACGAGGTCACAACAACACGCCGTTCAGCCGGACATGTGCCCGGCCTGCGACGCCGACCGCCCAGCCGCTGGCGCCTTCGTCCGCTGGTATCAGGACGCAGGCCGTGACCCGAAGCCCCTGGCCTGTTCGAGGACTGGGAGAAGGAGACCGTGGCCCGCACTCCCCTGACGCGGGGACGGATCGCGGCCGTTCCCGTCACACCTCACCCGAACGAGGGGGCGCCGTTCGGGCAGCGGTTCCTGGACACTTCGCCCCACACCTGAAACGGCACGTCCGGTGGTCAAGGGGTGGCGTTCGTGGAGCCGGGCAACGGGGTCTGTTCCAGAGTGTCGGCGAGGGCGCGCAGCAGTTCCACGAACTCCTCCAGACCGCGCTGGCCGAAGCGGTCGGTGAGCTGCTGGTACATGGTGGCGAGCTGGGTGTAGGTCTCCTCGAGGAGGCGCCGTCCGGCTGGGGTGAGGGTGATGACGCGGCGGCGGCGGTTGTCGGGGTCGGTGTTCTTGATCACCAGTCCGCGGGCGTGCATCCGGTCCAGCAGGGGAGTGAGGGTCGAGCGGTCGATCGCGGCGCGGGCGCCCAGCGCTGACTGGTCGAGGCTGCCGTCCTCGGAGAGTACGGCGAGTACGGCGAACTGAGGGTTGGTCAGGTCGGGGGCCAGTCGCTGCGAGAGCGCGGTCCAGGCCTGGGTCGCGCGTCGCAGCTGGTGGGGAAGTGAGTCCCGTAGACCGGGGCGGATCTGGGGTCCGGGGGGCGTGGTGATTGCGTGGTCCGTCATGGCCTGAGTATATTCAGTGGACGGACATTCCGTATACTGAATGTGGAGCTGAGCATGCGGTTGGTCGTTGGGATGACGGGTGCCACCGGCGCGGTGCTCGGTGTGCGCCTCCTCCAGGAACTGCGTGGGCACGACGATGTCGAGACCCACCTGGTGATGAGCTGCTGGGCCCGTGCCGCGGCGGAGTTGGAGACTGGGCTGAGCGCCCGGCAGGTCGTCGCGCTGGCGGACGTCCATCATGCCCCCGACAACCAGGGCGCGACGATCTCGTCCGGTTCGTACCGCACCGACGGCATGGTGATCATCCCGTGCAGTATGAAGACGCTGAGCGGGATCCGGGCCGGCTACGCGGACGGACTGGTGGCGCGGGCCGCAGACGTGACGCTCAAAGAGCGGCGGCGGCTCGTCCTGGTGCCCCGCGAGACACCGCTCGGCGAGATCCACTTGGAGAACATGCTCGCGCTGGCCCGGATGGGCGTCTCGATCGTGCCGCCTATGCCCGCCTTCTACAACCATCCGGCCTCGGTGGACGACATCGTCGACCACATCGTGGCCCGCGTACTGGACCAGTTCGGCATCGAGTCCGGCAAGGTCAGGCGCTGGCAAGGGATGGGCCGCCCCAGCCGACCCAGCGAGGAATCCGAACAGGAGACTGCCTGACATGGCTCATCTGACCGACCTGCGTGAACTCATCGCCGCCCTGGAATCCCTCGGCGACCTCAAGCGCATCGACCGCGAGGTGAGCGCGGACCTGGAAGCCGCTGCCATCACTCGCCTGTCTTACGAGCGACAGACCCCTGCGCCGCTCTTCGAGAACGTCGCCGGCGCCGAACCCGGCTTCCGGCTCTTCGGCGCACCCGCCGCCTTCAGTGCGGCGCCCGGCAAGCCGCTGGCCAGGATGGCGCTCTCGCTCGGCATGCCCGCCGAGGCCACCGCCGCCGAACTGGTGGACCGCCTGGCCCGCGTCCGGGACCTGCCCCCCGTACCGCCCAAGGAGATCGCCCGAGCGGACGCCGCCTGCAAGCAGCACGTGCTCACCGGCGACGCCGCCACCCTGGACCGCTTCCCAGTGCCGCGGGTGCACGAGCAGGATGGCGGGCGGTATGCCAACACCTGGGGCGTCATCATCGCCCAGACCCCGGACGGCGCCTGGACCAACTGGTCCATCGCCCGGATCATGATGATCGACGGCAAGCACATGACCGGCATGGTCTCCGTGCACCAGCACATCGGAAAGGTCTGGCAGCAGTGGGCCACCCTCGGCAAGCCCATGCCCTACGCCCTGGTGCAGGGCGGCGACCCGGCAGTCCCCGTCATCGGCGGCATGGCGATCCCGGCCGGGGCCGACGAGGCAGGCTTCATCGGCGCGCTGTACGGCGAGCCTATCGAGGTGGTCAAGGCCGAGTTGTCCGACCTGCTCGTCCCTGCGAGCGCGGAGATCGTCATCGAGGGCCACCTGTCAGTGGAACGAAGCGGCGTTGAAGGCCCGTTCGGCGAGTTCGCCGGATACGTGCCCGACGAGACCGGCATGGAGCCGGTCTACACCGTCGAGGCCATCACCCACCGCAGCGACCCGATCTGGCCGATCGTGCCCGAGGGCCGACCGGTCGACGAATTGCACACCGTCACCGGCACCGGCTACGCCGCCGAGATCCTCGCCGCGCTGCGTAGCGCCGCGCTGCCCGTGACAACCGTGTGGTGCCCGCCGCGGGCTGCCGCACACTGGACCGTGATCACGGTGCCCGCCGACTGGCGCGACGCCCTCCCGGGCTTGGACACCCAGGAGTTCACCCACCGCATCGGCAAGGTCCTCAGCCGCACCCGCTCCGGTCGGATGACCCCCACAATCTTCGTCCTGGACGACGACATCGAACCGGCCAACGACGACGACCTGTTGTGGGCAGTGGCCACCCGTATCCACGCGCCCCATCGGGCCGAACCCTGGTTCGGTCCGATCATGCCGCTGATGATGTCCTACACCTCTGTCGAACGGCACATCGGCCACGGCTCGGTCGTCGTCCACGATGGCCTGCAACCGGCCCCCGGCGCGGGCCGCATGCCGCACAGCTCCTTCGCCCAAGCATACCCGGCCGACATCCGCCAACGCGTTCTGGCCCACTGGGACGACTGAGCCAGCATGAATGATCATGTCCAGGTTGGTGCGTATACAAGCTGCTGGAGACCACCGACCTGTCCCTCGAGGCGATCTCCAGGCGCTGCGGGTTTCGATAATCGGCGACAGTCGATTACCGGTAGTTCGTCAAATCCGGTGGTGGCGTGGGTTGACGGCTGGTCGGGCTGGTCGTAGGCCGGTGGTAGGAGTCAACTGCCTTGCTGGGGCTGAAGATGACTGCTCGTCGTCCGTGTCCGCCTGCGCCGGGGTCCTTGACGGGCCACTCGTCGACGACGCGCGCTGTTGGCCTGCACCGTACGGAAGGTCGCCTGCTGGCGGCGAGCAATACTCAGGCGTGTCGAATACCTCCAAGGGTCGTCACGCTTTGTGACGGGTTGCTAGGTCTTCTCTGTCGGATCGCTCTCGCGGGCGTGCGATAGGTTGCCTCGGTGCAGCTTGCTGTGGTGTCGAGAGGTCAGACGTGGAGCAGGTCGGTCGAGATGCTCCAGAGGCGCTTGGCGGTGGCGGGGTCGAGCGCCCATTCCTTGACACCGTGCGGGTGCTGTGCGAGGTCGGCGTCGTTCGGCACGGTGTAGGCCTCTTGTGCATCATCGAGGTAGTGGCCGCCGGAATGGGCGAACTCGGGGGCGACGGCCGCGACGATGCTGGTTGCGGCCCCCTGCTCAACCGTTTTGTACATGAAGACTCCGGCGGCCTCGGCCGCGTCGAGCGACGCCTTCTGTTCCGGCGTGAAGTTCCGTTGCAGTCCCGTTGCGATACCGCCGGGATTCACCGCGTTGGCGACGATACCGTCGGACGCCCATAGGTGGGTCGCCTCGACGGCGAAGAGGGAATTCGCCGTTTTCGACTGGGCGTAGGCGATCTGCGGGTCGTAGCTGCGGCGCGCGAAGTGGAGGTCGTCGAAGTCGATGCCGGACCGCATGTGCGCCGTCGAACTGACGGAGACGATCCGTGCTCCGTCGCGGTCGGCCGCTCCCCGGGCCAGGGCGTGGTGAAGGCCGGTGGCCAGCGCGAAGTGGCCGAGATGGTTCGTCGCGAATTGCAGCTCCCAGCCCTCCTGCGTCCGTTCGAGGCCACCGGTGACCACGCCGGCGTTGTTGATCAGCAGGTGAAGCGGGCCGCCCCACGCCTCGACAAACCGTGTAATGGTGGCCCTGTCGGCGAGGTCGAGCCGGACGACGCGGGGCCGGATCCCTCCGGTCGACTTTCCGATCGTCTCGGCGACGGCGTCACCCGCAGTCGTGTTCCGGACGGCGAGCGTCACTTCCGCCCCGGCAGCGGTCAGCGCACGAGCTGTCTCGATCCCGAGTCCGGAGGAAGCTCCCGTCACGATCGCGCGGACGCCGGTGAGGTCGATGTCCCGCAGCACCTCGTCCGCGGTGTTGGAGGAGGTGAAGGGCGTGCAGATGAGTCTGCCAGTGTTCATGGCGGCAACTGTACGCACTAGACTTGATTTGTATAGTTCGTTTCTCGCTCGTATGCTCGTTCCATGAGCAGTCCCGACGCTGGCCACCCGCCGTCGACAGTCGCTGATACCGGCCGTCGAACCATGGTTCTGGAGTCCGCCATGGCCACGTTCGCGCGATTCGGTTACCGGAAGACCTCGATGCAGGAGGTGGCGCGGGCGGCGCACATCTCCCGGCCCGGGCTCTACTTCCTCTTTTCCTCGAAGGAGACTCTGTTCCGCGCCGCGGCCACCCAGGCCTTGGATCGCGACATCACCGCTGCCGAGCAGGTCTTGGCCGACAGCAGCCGCCCCCTTTCGGAGCGCCTCCTCGAAGCGTTCGACCAGTGGGCGGGCCGCTACATCGGCCCGCTGACGCGCGAGGTCGCGACAGTTATCGAGGACAATCCCGACCTCCTCGGAGAGATCGTCCAGACCACGCCGCGACGTTTCGAGGAACTGATCACAGACGCGATCGCCGTCGAGTCAGGACGAGAGGCGGCCCTCCCTGTCGCACAGACGATGATCAGCGCATCGATCGGCCTCAAGCACCAGGCCGCATCCCGGGAGTTCTACCTCGAACGGCTGGCGGTCGCTATCAGTCTCCTGGTGCGCTGAAAACGCTCCCGGCATCCATTAGAACCACCCCCGCGGTCTCGGACAGCGACGGGCCGGACGGCTCATCGAGACCGACTCGGCAAATCAAGGTTGGCCGTCAAGTGCGGCGGCGCGCGGGACGCCGGCGATGAGTTCGGCGTCCTCGGCAGGCACGAGCGGATCGATCAGTGCGTGAAGGACTTGATCGGCTTGGGGCACCGGAGCTCCATCGTGAGGCGCTGGGTCGTCACCGTCGTCGCCCGATCCGCGGGCGAGAGCAAGGATCCGGGCGGAGTCGCTTACAGCGCGGGCAGGGGGTCGGCGGGGTCGTCGACGCCCAGGAGGAGTACGTGGTGTCCGACGGTCTCGGTGCTGCCGGCGGTGACCTTCTCGACGTCGAGGCGCAGCCGGATGCGCCCGGCGCCCTCGCCGTTGGCCGCGAGGCCGTGTTCCAGTTCGTCGTCGAGGCGGTCCGCCGCGGCCTCGGCCGCGGCGTAGTCGGCCAGACCGCGGGCGAGGAGTCGGCGGGTGGCGGTGTCGCGGAGCTGATAGCTGGGCATGGCAGATCGTCCTCCGGCTGGTAGGAGCGTTCAGGTGGTGGGATCGGTGAGTCGGCGGGCCGCGGTCACCGCGCGCGACCAGACGTCGGGGCTGCCGCCGTGCTCGCGGGCGAGGGAGGCGGCAAGCCCCCGGACATCGCCCCGCTCGCGCAGGGCGGCCAGGGCGACGGTTGCCCGCCGGTCTGCTTCCGTGCGGGTCGGCGCGGCCGCGGGGCGGTGCTCGAGGGCGTTGCGCACGACCCACTCCCAGGACCTCTGCGGCCCCCCGTACTGCACGCTGAGCTCCGCGGCCAGCCCCGGACTGTAGCCGTCGCGATCGATCGCCTCGCCGGCGAACCGCTCGGCGAGCTGCGTGGCGGTGAGCGGCTCGCCGCCGGCATGGGCGCTCAGCTCGGCCGCGAGGACCTCCTCGAGGGCCGAAGGCCTGCCGACGGGCGCCTCGGGCTGCGGTCCCGGGCGGCGGCCGGCCTTGCCGAGCTTGTCCCCGGTGCGCCCCCGGTCGAAGTCCTGCAGGTCGCCGACGCGGAAGGCCTGGATCATGCGGCCGGTGGGACCCTCGACCTCGCCGACGGAGTCCGGGAAGTAGCCGGGGTTCGCCTGCTGGTACTTGCGGATCGTCGAGGCCCCGGCGAAGCCCAGCAGCTCGGCGGCCAGGTTGATGGAGACGACGGTCTCCGCGTCGAGCTCGTACAGCTCGGGGTCGGCCTTGAGGACCTTGCTCGCCTTCTGCTCCTGGAACCAGGTGTAGAAGTCGCGGAACTGCTGCTCGTCGTAGAAGTCCTTCCCGTCGACCCGCTCCTTCTCCGGGTGACGGTGCTCCTCGGGCTGCTCGTCGCGCACCTTGTACCAGCGGGCTGCGGTCCCGACGCTGGCGCCGGTGAGCTCGCGGATCCAGTCGCGGTTCACCACGGCGCGGCCACCGACGAGGCGACGCTGCGGGTTCAGGGCCTTAGTCATTGCACCACTCTCCGGTTTTGGCTGCGGCTCTATACTGATGGCCTGCTCCTCTTCCGGAAGGCGCCCGCCTGCACCCGCGTCTCTTGCGGTAGCGGGCCTTCAGCCGCTGGCGGCGCTGTTCGGGGAGGAGGTTGGCCAGCGCGGCCCGGCCGATATCCCCGATCAACGACGTCGTACTGCCCCGGGCTGGCCCCGGGACGACGATGATCTGGTCCGCCGCGGCCTGGAACAGAACGGTGAAGCTCATCAGCTGGACGGATAGTCCCGGCCTGGCCGTCGTGACATCGCCGGCCATGCGGATCAGCGCCTGGTAGACCGTCAGCAGTGCGGAAAACTCCCGCTCAAGACCGGGGACACTGCGTGAACGCAGAACTCGCCCGTCCAAGATCGTGGACTTCAGCGAGAAATAGCAGGTCTCCGCCTGCCAGCGCCGGTGGTAGAGCCGCAGCAAGTCTCGTTTGCCGGGTGGCTTCCAGAAGATTGGTGAGCAGCCGCCACAGCTCCGTGCGCTGTGTGCCGTCGGCGAGGACGACGGTGAGCCACGCCTCGACCACCCGCGCCTCCACCTGCTGCCCGCTCGCCCTGGCACGGTGGCGGCGCGGCAGGACTGCGGTGAGGTAGGAGCCGTCGGGCAGGGGGCGGCGCACAGTCGGGCGCCGCTTGCGGGTCGAGCGCAGCACGAAACGGGCCCCGGTGTCCTGCACGGCCTGAAGGAAGTCGAACGCGTCGTAGTAGGCGTCGGCCAGCAGGAGCATCGACGCGTCCAGATGTCCCAGCAGACGGCGCGCGTAGGCGAGTTCGCCGACGTCGTCGGGTCCGAAGACCGCAGATCGCTCGAAGAAGGCGAGGGCCAGCACGAAGTACACCACGACGCGCGCCAGGAGCAGCCGCACCCGCTGCGTGCGGACACCGCCGACGCCGTCGTAGCCGACCTCGTCGGTTTGGCGAGGGCCTTGCCTGATCGCTGGGATGGCCGCTCGGCGCGTGACCGGCCGTCACGGGCTGTCGTCGGCCGGGGCGACCGGTCTGCGCCGACCGGTCGGTCCCCGCATCGCCGCGCGCAGGCCGGGGGTAGCGAAGTGCACCAGTTCGTCCACCGGCATCGATGCGATGGGGTTGATGGCGAGCACGTAGCGGACCAGGATCAGCCCGGCCAGCTGGGCGCCGAACGCGGCGGCTCGGGCGGTGGCGTCGACGCCACCGATCCGGTCGGCGAGTTGGTGGACCATTTCCGTCTGCAGCACGTCACGCAGCAGGCGTGCCACGTCCGGTTCGTGCATGGCGGCGTTGACCATAAGACGCAGTTGCTCACCCTGCACAGGGTCGTCCCAGGCGGCGACCAGCGTGCGCAGCACCCGTTCCGGCAGGGTGGCAGGGTCGCCGGCGATCGCCGCCTGCAACGCATCCGGGGGACTGACCGAAAGTGACAGCGCCGCGCCGAACAGTCCTTTCTTCGAACCGAAGTAGTAGCTGACGAGGGCCACGTCCACCCCCGCCTCGGCCGCGACGGCCCGCATGCGAAGCCCGTGGTAGCCGTCGGTGAGCAGTTGCCGACGCGCTACGGCGAGGATCTCGGCCCTCGTGTCCGGGTTACCGGCCCGCCGACCGCGGCGGCCGTTTCTCATCAGACCAGCACCCCCGCGTGTGCTGCGAAGACCGTATCGGTGCCGACAGCCGACGTGGTTGTTTGCCTCGTGAGCGGGTGCCGACGCGTCACGGGGACCATCTTCAGCTCAAGCCACCCCCACCACACCAACTACAAGCCGCGAAATCACAGCGGAACACTACGGCGACCACTGACAACCACGCTGTCAACCGCGGTCAGCTCCTTCGCCCGGCAGCGGAACGGTCTCAGGGCCGTAGAGGGTGTCCAGGATCCGGTTGATGTGGCGTTCGGTGTGGTTGGTGCCGGGTTCGAGGGGCGAACCGAGCAGGCCGGTGGACAGGCCCGGCAGAGCGAACGGCATCGCCCCCGCGGTGAGCAGGAACATCAAGAACGCCCGCTGGTCGAACTGGCGCAGGAACCCGGCTTGCTGTGCCTGTTTGAACAGCGGCTCCATCAGCGCGGCGACAGGTGCGTAGCGCTGCAGCAGGTATTCCAGGCGGCAGCCGCCGCGAACACCTTCGTACAGGGTCAGCCGCAGCAGGTCCGGATGGAGCGCGTTCACCTGAAGAAAGCTGCGTACCGCGGCGCGGGAGGCTGCCCGCGTGCCGGGCGGATCGCCGGCGGCGGCCCGCTCGGCATGTGGCGCGAGAGCGTCGCGGTACCGGCCGACCGCTCGGTCGACCACCGCCTGCCACAGCCCCTCCTTGGACCGGAAGTGGTGGCGCACCATCCCGTGCGCTACACCGGCCCGTTCGGTGACGTCCCGGAGGCTGGCTGCGTCGAAGCCGCGGACGGCGAAGATGCCTTGCGCGGCGTCCAGCAGGTCGTCGCGGGCGGAGTCGGATGTGAGGCGCGCAGGGTTCTCCATGTGGAGAGCATAGTGCTACTCTCCACTTGGAGAGTAGGTGGTCCGGCAAACACCGGCCACACGCCATGGCGTGACGTCAACGCCGCACTCCCCAAGCACGGCCTCGACCCCACCAGGAGGTGCTCCATGTCAGGGCTGACCCTCAAAGAGAAGATCTTCTACCGTCTCGTCTGCAATGAGGCCCGCGTCTACCGGCACTGGTACACGCGGTTTCTGCTCTCCGGTGTCGACCTGGAACGAACCCGCCGTGTCGTCGGGCGCGTGCACCGCTGGCACGACTGGTGCCGGGAATGGTACGAGGAGGGCTCCCGGCTGGAACTCATGGCTGAAGACGCCCTCGCCCACGGGAACCGTGAATGCGCCCGCAGATGGATGCACGAGGCGATCGGCTGCTTCCATGTCGGCCAGCATTTCTTCTACCTCGACGACGACATCAAGCAAAGGTGCCTGGAGAAGATCTGGTCGGTCTACCCCAAGGCGCTCACCCTGCACAACGGGCAGGGCCGACCGCTGCGGGCCGACATCCCGTTCCGCGGCACGACCATCCCCGCCTATCTGCGCTTGCAGCCCACTCCCGGCCGACCGCTGGTGGTCCAAGTGAACGGGCTGGACAACCTGAAAGAGGTCGAACAGCATGCGGTAGGGCAGATGTTCTACGATGCCGGCCTGAACACGATCGCCTTCGACGGCCCCGGCCAGGGCGAGATGTGGGCGTCCATGAAGGCGATCCCCGATTACCACACGGCGGTGAGCGCGGTCATCGACTGGACGGACAAGCACCACGGCGACCACATCGACACCAGCCGGATCGGCGCCATCGGCTTCAGCATGGGCGGATACTTCGCCCCCAGCGCCGCCGCCCACGATCCCAGGATCACCTGCGTCGTCGGCAACTGCGGACCCGCCGACCTGCGCTTCTTGCTCCCCGTCAGAAGAGCCAATCCGATCCTCATCAAGGGATTCCCGCACGCGGCCGGAACCGACACCTTGCAGCAGGCCGTCGACAAGCTCGGCTACGACATCGCAGACTCGCCGCGCCTGGACCGCCCGCTGCTCGTGCTCCACGCCGGGCAGGACCAGGTCGTCACCGGCGGGCGGCAGCAGGCCGAGAAGTTCATGAACTGGGCATGCGGAGAGAAGGAACTGAAGTTCTACCCGGACGGGGAACACGTCTGCACCAACTACCTCGACGAAGTGCTGCCCTACATGGTCGACTGGACACAACGGCACCTCGAGAGGTGAGTTGCGCCCGGATTCGCCCAGCGGATGGATCCGCGGGCCTGGCCCGATGCGCGACCTGGGCACCGTGGAGGAGATGGGTGATCGCGGCAGGGGCGGCGCATGAAGGCAGGGCCTCTTGAGTAGTTCGGGGGTGCGATCCCGCCCGAGCAGTTCCAGGAGGCCCTGTTGCCGCAGTCTTTCGTGCTCGCGTCCCTGGAGTCCAACGCACTGTCTCCGGCGTGTGACTGTCTCGCGCACAGGTTCGGCAACGCGGCGGACGGGCCGGACCGTGTTCGGTGTTACGGCTCAGATCTGACGGATGCGGAGTGGCGGGTCATCCGGCCGCTGCTGCCGGTCCCCGCGTGGCTGCAGGGGCGGGGCGGGCGGCCGGAGGGTTATTGCCACCGCGTGATGCTTGACGCGGTCCGCTACGTCGTCGACAACGGCGTGAAGTGGGTCAACCCGCCTGGGGATTTCCCGCCCTACCGGCGGGTGCACGCGTTCGCCCGCCGCTGGCAGGTGACAGGTCTGCTTGCCGAGCTCCACGACCGGCTGCGTGACAAGGTGCGTCAGCAAGAAGGCCGCTCGCCGGACCCGACGGCCGCCATCGTGGACTCGCAGTCACTGCGGGCAGCGGCGAACATTCCGCGCTCGACGTCCGGGTGGGACGGCGGGAAGAAGGTGGGCGGACGCAAGCGGCACCTGGTGGTGGACTGCCTCGGCCTGGTCCTGGCTGTCGCCGTGACCGCGGCGAGCGTGCACGACCGTGACGCCGCAATGCCCTTGCTGGAGCGGCTGCGCACCATGTACTTCTCCATCCGTCTGGTCTGGGCGGACGGCGGCTATGCGGGCCGGCTCGTCGACTGGGCGGCCGAGACGTGCCGGGTCGCTCTTGAGATCGTCAAACGCACCGACGGCACCACGGGGTTCGTGGTGCTGCCGCGCAGGTGGGTCGTGGAACGCACCCTGAGCTGGCTGATGCGCTCGCGTCGCCTGGTGCGCGACTACGAGACCTTGCCCGCCATGCACGAGGCCATGGTGCTGTGGTCCATGACCATGCTCATGAGCAGCCGCCTGGCCGGACGCCGCTCTGGCGCCTTCAGCCGACCGGTGCCCCGAGCGCAGTGAACACCCCCGGCTGCGTCTGGAGCGCCCACCCCGCTCCACCAGACGTTTCGCTTTCGACCGCAGCCACTCGACCTTCGCCGGGACCGCCTGAAGGCCCAGGGCCACGGCCAGCTGCTGACACCGCATTCCCTCCCGGGCCGCATCCGACTTCAGCACGGACATGATCCGCTGGTAGTCGGCAGGCAGGACCGCCGCGGTCATCCTCTCGGTCCGTCTGGGCACCACCGCCCCCGCCACCGGCTCCACGACCGCACACGGCGGCTCGGCCAGCACCTCGGCCACCGTCACGCGGGCATCTGCAAGGCGCTGAAGTGCGCGTTCTGCCTCGCCGAGGGCGGCCTGCACCCGCTCTGCCTCCTCCCGCAAACGTGCCACCTCTTCCCGGACCTTCTTCTCCCGGGCCTCCAGCAGACCGAGCACCGACGGCACCAGCCACCTCCGCAAGCGAGACGAACGGACAAACCAAGCCCATCTCTGCCGCCGCCAGCCGGAGTTCATGCCCAACCAGCCCGAACCAAACGATCACGTTCGGAAAGCGGATGGCGTCTAACGAACTACCGGTAACTGGTCAGGTGGTCAGGTCATGTTCTCAAGAGGTGAATCGTGAACCTCCGCTTGTTCGCCGGCGTGTCCGTGCTTGTGGTGACCTGCGGGCTGAGCGCGTGCAGTAGCTCCTCCGGTGACTTTGACGACAGCTCGGACGGGAACACCACCACCGATGTCCGGCGGACGCGCCACAGCGTCTTGGCCGAGTTCCAGAAGGGATTTGTGAAGCGATTCGCGACCGCTCACCCGGACATCAAGGTCCAGGCGCGGATCCAGGAGTGGGGTGGGATCGGCAAGAAGGCGGGCGTCGAAGCAGCCGACTCTGCTGCGCAATTCCCGTTGGTTATGCGGTGAGGTGGTAGCTGAGGCGGGTGAGGCGGCTGGTCCGGGGGCTGCCGAGGGGGTGTTCGCGCCAGTGGGCGTCGAGGCGGATGACGTTGATCGCGGTCGCGGAGAAGGCGTGCTGGAGACGGACCTTGGGCGGGCTGCGGTAGCGGGCCCGGCGGATGCCGGTGACGTCGAGGGCCTGGTTGATCGTCCCCTCGATGCCCGAACGGAGGGCGTATTTGTCCTTCCAGGTCTGGGCCTTCTGCTCGATGCGGGCGGCTGGCTGAGCGTCGCAGTATCCGCCACCGTCGCGGTGGCCATGGGCGGGCGCCGCGGTGCTCACCGTACTCCCGGCCCCCGCCAGCGCGGCCGGTGACGGGCTGAGTGTCCAGTGCCGTACGAGCGCCACCGGAGCCAGCGCCGATCAGGTCGAACCCTGGTTCAAGGCGACGAACACCGGGACCTCAAGCGTGCAGTTGAGCGATGTCAAGGTCCGCTACTACTTCAACGCCGACTCGGCGAGCGCGACCTACCGCTTCGCCTGTTCCTGGGCCGCCAAGGGCTGCTCCAACGTCACGGGCACCTTCGGGACTCTCGCAAACCCGACTGCCACGGCCGATCGCTACCTCGAGATCGGCTTTGCCCCCGGCGCCGGCTCGCTCGCCCCGGGCGCCGACACCGGCGACCTGCAACTGCGCTTCAACCAGTCGACGTGG
Source organism: Streptomyces sp. YIM S03343 (assembly GCF_054729195.1). NCBI lineage: Bacteria > Bacillati > Actinomycetota > Actinomycetes > Kitasatosporales > Streptomycetaceae > Streptomyces > Streptomyces sp. YIM S03343. Next base: position 81,578 of record NZ_JBPUKX010000001.1, on the reverse strand, counting down.
GCGTCGGTGAACCAGAGTGACGACTACTCCTTCGGCGCCTCCCAGACGTCGTACGGCGACTGGTCCAAGGTCACGGCACAGCTGGCCGGCACCATCGTGTGGGGACAGGACCCCGCGGGCAACGGACTGACGGACCGGCCCACCGACCTGCCCACCGCCCCGCTGGCCGACGGCGCCACGCTGTTCGACGACTTCAACTACAGCAGTCACAGCGACCCGAAGATCTCGGCCAACGGCTGGAGCGTGCGCTCCAACTCCGGCGGCCCGGCGTGTCCGGCGTCGCCTGGGCGCCCGAGAACGTCACCTTCTCCACCACCAGCGGCAATTCGGTCATGAACCTGGAGACCTCGAGCGCCGGCACCGGGGCGAGCACCAAGCAGGCCGAGATCCTCACCAAGGCGACGAAGTTCAAGAACGGTACCTACGCGGCCCGGATCAAGTTCGCGAACGCGCCCAAGTACGGACCGGACGGCGACCACCTGGTGCAGGCGTTCTTCACCATCAACGACCTCAAGGCACCGATGGCCGACGACTACTCGGAGTACGACTTCGAGTACTTGCCCAACGGCGGCTGGGGCGAGTCCGGCAACATCCTCTACACGACGTCGTGGGAGACGTACAACCCCGATCCCTGGCAGGTCGTCAACCAGCACACCGAAGCTCGGCAGAGCTACGCCGGCTGGCACGACGTCGTCGTCACCATCGACAACAGCAACATCAAGTACTACATCGACGGGCAGCTCTTCGGCACCCACGATGCCAAGTACCTGCCCGAGCGCCCGATGTCGATCGACTTCAACCAGTGGCTGATCGACCTCGACGGTCAGACCTCGACCACACCGCGCGCCTACGACCAGCAGGTCGACTACGTCCTGCACGTCAAGGACAAGGTCCTCACGCCGACGCAGGTCGCCGCCAGGGTGACGGCGTATCGCAACGCGGGCACCACGTTCGAGGACACCGTTCCCAACAGCTGATTCCGTGGCCCGATGACGGGTCGGGAGATGACCGTGCACCCGGCGCACACGCGCCGGGTGCACGGTCATCCCGGGGCGCGGTGCCCGGTGCGCGCGGCGAGTGGGACTCCTCCCGCGCCCTCGAAGGGGCGGAAGAGCGTGCCGGGCGCCGCGACGGGGCGGACGCCGCACGGCCCGGGCGCCCGGTGGGGCGCGCGGACCGCACGCGTGATGTCAGGCGCCGGATGTGTCTGCCATCTCCGCCAGTACGGTGTGCCAGTCCTCGCCGGGCCGCCCCCGCAGGAACGGAGCCAGCCGGTCGGCCCGGTAACGCCAGTGGTGGTCGAGGTCCGGATGCACGTCGTCCGTCTCACGGACCGATCGGACGGCACCGTCCCCGGCTCCGGAACCGTCCGGGTGCAGCAGCCCGGCCAGCCGTGCCGTGAGGTCACGCCAGGACACGTGGCCGCTGACGGCGTTCGCCATCCCGCCCACGGGCGTGCCGAGGCACGAGGTCACGGCCCGTGCCAGGGCCGCCGCGTGTACCCAGGACGCGCCGTACCAGGCATGGCCGTGGGTCCCCGGCCTCGGCAGACCGACCGGCCGCCCCTCCCTCATGGCCTGGTAGAGCACACCGGTGGCACCCCAGCGCAGCTGGTCGCGCAGTCGCTCGTGCGGACCCCACACCAGGGGGGAACGCACGGCGCTCGCGCCGCCCCGGTCCCCGGTGCCGGCCGCGTCCAGCAGTATCCGCTCGCAGTCCAGCTTGGCCCGGCCGTACGGGCTGAGCGGCTGCCGTGACGGGGACTCCTCCGTCACCAGGTCCTCGGCGGGATGCCCGTAGGCGTCGACGCTGCTGACGAAGACGAACGGGCCACGCCGCCAGGCTTCAGCCATCGCCCTCATGGCCGCCACGTCCACCTCGGGCCGGGTGAAGGTGCACGCCGCGTGGATCACCGCGTCGGCGCTCGAGACCGCCGCGCGCAGACCGTCCAGGTCGGCGAGGTCGCCCTCGACGACGTACACCCCCTGCCCGGCCACCAGATGTGCGGATTCGGGGCGGGCCAGGGCGAGCACGGGACGTCCCTGCGCGGCCAGTTCCCGCAGGACGAAGGCCCCGACGCCACCGGTCGCGCCGGTGACCAGGACTGTCCCCGCGCGCGAGCTGCGGGAACCCGCCGGGCGGGTGGGCGTGGCCGCGGCCTGCTCCGAGGCCCGTTTCTCCAGCAGGCTGGTCAGCGCCCGAGGCGTACGGGCCTGGTGGATGTCCAGGCCCGTCAGCGGGAGCTTCAGCGTGCTCCGCAGCTGCTCGGCCAGCCGGACCGCGACCAGCGAGTGGCCGCCGAGGGCGAAGAAGTCGTCGTCGGGCTCCGGTGCCGGGCAGTCCAGCAACGCCCCGAACGCCTCCGTCACGGCCTGTGCGAGCGGCCCCGCCAGGTCAGGGGCGGACGGCACCCCCGGCAGCCGCGACGTGTCGACCTCGCCGTCGGCCGTCCACGGCATGGCGTCCAGCAACGTCACGGTCACGGGCACCGACTCCGGGGCGAGCGCCGCCCGTAGGGCCGAGCGCAGGTCCGCACGTGAGGGGCCCGAGACACCGCGGAGCACGGCGTACGCCAGCAGCGGCCCGCCGTCGCACTCGACCACGACGGCCTCCGCCACCTGAGGATGCGCGAGCAGCAGCGCCTCGGCCGGATGCCCGTTCCTGACGGACACGTGGCCGGTCGCGGCCGGCCGGCCGGGGCGGCGCGCCGGGGCAGGGGCCGGGGAGCGAGGGGCCGGGGACCGGGAGTGGGGCTGTACGGGGAGCTGGGACAGCCGCAGCCCGGGGTCGGAGGCGACCGCGGTGAGCAGCGCGGCGAAGCCGTCGGCCAGCGACGCTGCCGCCGCCTCGTCCAGCGCCGCACGGTCGTACTGGACGAGGGCGGCGGGGCTGTCCGTGTCGAGCAGAGCGAACGACAGGTCGAACTTGGCCCCGCCGACGCCGACGTCCACGTACTCGCCCTCCGTGCCGGGCAGCCGCAGCACCGTGGGCTCCGCCACGACGTCGGCCGTCACCCGGACCAACGCCGTCCCGTCGGCAGCACGGGCGGCGACGCCGAGGCGCTCCACGATGAGGTCGAACGGCACGTCGCGGTGGCGCTGGGCATCCAGCAGCGCCTCCCGCGCCCGCTCCACCAGGACCGTGAAGGCCGGATCGCCGGACGTGTCGAGGCGCACCGGAAGGGTGTTGACGCACAGGCCGACCAGAGTGCGCATGTCCGCCCCCTTGCGGTTCGTGCTCGCGACGCCGATGAGCAGGTCGTTCTCAGCGGTGAAACGGTGCAGGGCGGCGAAGGCCGCGGCGAGGGCCGCGGTGAACAGGGTGGCCCGATGCGCCGCGCCGAGTGCCCGCAGGTCCTTCAGCACCCGGGGCCCGAGTGGCACGGCACGTACCCCGGCGGGCCGGGTGCCGATGTCGGCGGGCGGGCGTACGGGGCGGGGCAGTGGGGGTGGCGCGGCTCCGTCGAGGCGACCGGTCCAGTGGGACAGCCCTTCCTCGAACCGGTCGGCCGCCGCGCGTTCACGACGAGCGAAGTCCACGTACCGGAGCGGCTGCCCGACCGGCCGCGGACGCGGAGCGTCGGAGGCTCCCTCGGCACGGCCGGTGGCGGCGGTGTAGAGCTCGGTCACTTCCCGGGCGATGATTTCCAGCGAGGCGCCGTCGACCGTGATGTGGTGGAACGTCAGCAGGACCGTGTGGTCCTCCGTGCCGTGCCGCAGTACCAGGACCCGCGGCAGGGGCGCCGCAGACAGGTCGAACGGCCGGCGCGCCTCCTCGGCCAGCAGACCGGGAACGCGCTCCGGGGTCGCCTCCACGACACGCATGTCGACCGCCCGCGGCACTGCGAGAACCTCCTGGAAAGGTTCGCCGCCCTGGTGCCCGTACCGGGTGCGCAGGATCTCGTGGCGGTGTACGAGAACGGTCAGCGCGGTGCGCAGCGCGTCAAGGTCCAGCGGACCGCGCAACCGGGTGGCGAAGGGCACGCTGTAGGAGGCTCCGCTGCGGCCGAGCCGGTCCATGAGCCACATACGGTGCTGGGCGCGGGACAGCGGCGCAGGGCCCCGGTGACCGTCCCCGGCGGCACCGGCGGTGACGGGGCCCCCGGTGGCACCGGTCGCGCCGGTGGTCCCGCCGTCCCCGCGGGCACGGCTCGCGGCACGTTCGCGGGCCCGGCGCAGCAGTTCCTCCTGGAAGGCCGGGGTCGTGGCCCTCGGGCTCTCAGTGGCCATCGCGGTGCTCCTCGGCGCCGGGGCGCGGATCATCGTGGGCGGCGAGCAGGGCCTGCTCGACCAGGGCGGCCTGGGCGGCCACCGTGGGGGCGGCGAAGAAGTCGGCGAGCGCCATGTCGACACCGAGTTCCTCACGCAGATCGTCGGTGACGGCCAGAGCGAGCAGCGAGTGCCCGCCCTGTTCGAGGAAGTCGGTGTCCGGCCGGGTGACCTCGCAGCCCAGGGCGCGGCTCCATATCCCGGCGACCGCCTGCTCCAGCGGCGTCAGCGGCGCGGCCGGGACGGCCGCCTCCGGTCCCGTATCGCATTCCGCGAGGGCATGGCGGTCGACCTTTCCGGACGGCGTCAGCGGAAGAGCGCCGACGATCGTCACCTCGTCGGGCACGAGGTGGGCGGGCAGGACCGCGGCGAGGCGCTCGCGCAGTGCGCCGGGCCGGGGCACGGGGCCCGGCGCCGCCACTACGAACGCGACGAGGCGGGCGTCGTCCGGACCGGGCCGACGCACGGTGACGGCCGCGTCGTCCACGTCGGGCTGCAGGCGCAGGATGTGCTCGACCTCGCCCGGTTCGATGCGGAAGCCGCGTACCTTCACCTGGTCGTCGGTCCGCCCGTGGAAGTCCAGGACACCGTCCGGGCGGGCGGAGACGAGGTCCCCGGTGCGGTACAGACGCCCCAGCTCCGCGTGGTCGACGAAGCGTTCGGCGGTCAGGTCGGGACGCCCGGCGTAACCGTGCGCGAGTCGGCTGCCGCCGACCCACAGCTCACCTCGTGCGCCGTCCGTGACGGGCCTGCCTGTGCCGTCCAGGACGTGCACGGTCGCGCCCGCGACGGGCCGGCCGATCGGCACCGGCCCGTCGCAGTCCGCGGCGGTGACCCGGTGCGCGGTGGCGAACGTGGTGGTCTCCGTGGGCCCGTACGCGTTGACCAGTTCCAGCCACGGAAACGCCCCCAGCACCTGCCCGGCGTGCCGCGCGGACAGCGCCTCCCCGCCCACCACGACCGTGCGGAGCACCGAGAACACCCGGGACCGCCGGGTGACGAGCTGGTGGAAGAGTGCCGTCGTGAAGAACGCGACGGTGACGCCGTGCTGCTCCACGTGCCGGGCCAGGTCTTCCAGCGAGGGCCGGTCGACGGTGCACACCACCACGGCGGCGCCGTTGGCGAGAGCGCCCCACACCTCGAACGTCGACGCGTCGAAGATCGTGGGGGAGTGGAAGAGCACCCGGTCACGGGGGGTGAGGGTGACGTAGGCGGGTTCGGTCACCAGCTCGGCCACGGCACGGTGCGGTACCGAGACGCCCTTGGGACGTCCGGTCGATCCGGAGGTGAACATGATGAACGCGGTGGCATCGGCACCGAGTTCGGGCAAGGGCGCGAAGGAGTCGGACAGCGGCGCCTCTTCCGGCAGCGGGAGGACCCGGCCGGTGGGGGCCGCCGCTTCGAGGAGTTTGCCGTCGCCGACGGTCGTCGTGACCCCCGCATCGGCGGCCATCCCCTCCGAGCGGGGACGCGGATGCGCCGGGTCGAGCGGTACACAGGCGGCACCGGCCCACCACAGGGCGAGCTGCGCGACGACGGTGCGCGCCGAGCGCGGCATCAGCAGTGCCACGGGGTCGCCCGGCCGGACACCGTGCGCGTGCAGGTGGGCGGCGAGGGCCCGGGCCGAGGAGACGAGCCGGGCGTAGGTGAGGGTGGTGTCGCCGTCGACCACGGCGAGGGCGTCCGGTGTTCTCCCGGCGTGCAGTGCCACGAGGGCGGGCAGCCCGGAGGCGGGCGCGGGCCGGGAGCCGCCGGAGGCGGCCGGCGTGTGTCGGATGGGCATGGGTCCTTCCCCGAAGGCGGTGTCGGTACGGTCGGTGCGGGCGGCCATCTCAGGCCCCCGGCTCGCGAGCGGCCTCGCGGCGGCGATCGACGAGTGCGGCCACGGCGTGCAGGTCCGGCTGGCGCAGGAATTCCGGCGCACGCAGGCGGACGCCGCTCTGCCGCTCGATGGCGGTCAGCAGCCGGGCGGCGACGATCGAAGTGCCGCCGATCAGCGTGAAGTTGTCGGTCAGTGCCGTCGCGGGCCTGGCGAGGAGATCGCGTACGGCGCCGAGGACGATCCGCTCGCCCGGTGTGCCGCCGTCCGCCGCATCGGCGCGGCAGGTGTCTGGCGTGACCGACTCGTGCGTCAGCGCTGCCCGGTCGACCTTGCCGTTGGCGTCCAGCGGGAAGGCGTCGACGATCCGGACGGCCGAGGGCACGGCCTGCTCGGGAAGCCATGCCCGTACCGCCGTCAGCATTGCCTGTCCGGAGGCGGGGGCACCGGGCGTGGGACGGACGTGGGCCACCAGGCGGGTGGATCCGTCGGGGCCGCGGGAGGCGGTGACCACGGCGCCGAGCACGGCCGGGTCCTTCTCCAGCGCGGCCTCGACCTCGGCGGGCTCGATCCGCACACCGCTGATCTTCACCTGATTGTCGAGCCGGCCCAGGAACTCCAGCACCCCGTCCTGCCGCATCCGCACCCGGTCGCCGGTGCTGTAGAACCGGTCCACTCCCTCGAGCCCCACGTCGGGCGCGGGGGCGGTGAAGCGGCGCGCGCTGAGCTCGGGGTCCACGTATCCGAGGGCCAGGCCTCTGCCGCCGATGCGGAGTTCGCCCTCCTGACCCCGAGCCACGGGGCGGCCGTCGGAGTCGGTGACGACGACCGTCACGCCCGGCACAGGAGTGCCGATCGGCGGCGCCCCCGGACCCTCCGCCTCGGCGTCCGCGGCGCGCATGGCGTAGGTGGTGGTGACAATGGTGGCTTCCGCGGGACCGTAGGCGTTGTGGACGGTGGCGGTCACGTCGGCGCCCGGGCGGCGGCGCATCCGGTCGCCGCCGACGACCAGATGACGCAGTACGAGGCCGTGCGGCCAGGGCTGCTCCAGCAGCGGCTCGGCCATGGGAGTGGCGGCCACCGCCACGGACACGGCGGCCTCGCGCCACCATGAGACGAGCGCCCCGGTGTCCCAGCGGACATCGTCGGGTGCGGGCACGAGCGCGGCGCCCGACGTCAGTCCTGCCCACAGCTCCAGCAGGTGCGGGTCGAACGCCACACCGATTAGCAGGGACTGCCGGTCGCCGGGCGCGAGACCGGTCTCCGCGCGGTACCAGTCGAGCAGCGTGCCGAGGGCTGGCTCGGCGACGACGACGGCCTTGGGGCGGCCGGTTGAGCCGGACGTCAGCACCGCGTAGAACGCCTCGCGAGGCGCGCGGAGCGCACCGGGGCGGGGCGGGGCGAACGCCGCCACCACCGCGCCGGTCGCGTTCGCACCGTCGCCCGGCAGGGCCAGAGCGATGTGCTCGGCCGTCCGGTGCCGGCCGGGGAGCACGGTGAGGTCACCGATCAGGCAGGTGACGTCCAGGTCGTCGGTGACGGCGTTGACGCGCCGCTCGCCGGGGCGCGGCCCCAGCGGCAGGTACACCGCGCCGAGCCTGGCGATCGCCACGGCCGTCACGACCAGTGCCGCGGAGCGGTCCAGGCAGACACCGACGAGGTCACCCGCCCCGACCCGGTCGCGCAGCACGGCCACGGCCTCGTCGGCGGCGTCGCCGATCTGCCGGTACGTCCAGGTGCGGCCGCCGTCGATCACGGCGGGGGTGTCGGGGGTGCGGCGTGCCCAGTCCTCGAACCGGGCGAGCACCCCGGCCGTGGCGCCCGCGCGGGGCGCGGCGCCGTGCGCGACGCTGAGCGTGCCGCCGCCCGCACCGCTCGGGGTGGACGCGCCGACGGACGCCTGCGGGGGGACCGTCGCCGGGGCGGTCGGCCGGGGGCGGGGAGAAGCTGTCGGGTGGGTCATCACGACTCCGTCGAGGTGGCGGTGACAGCGGGGAGGGCGGCGGCGAGCGCACCGGCCTGGTCGGCGAGCACCGGATGGCGGAAGAACAGCCGCATCGGCGGACGGTGTCCGAGCCGGGGCTCCAGCCAGGCCGCCAGTTGCGCGGCGCGCAGTGAGTGGCCGCCGGCCAGGAAGAAGTCGGTGCACCCGTCGAAGTCGTCGTGCCCCAGGACTGCGCGCCAGCCTTCGGTGAGCAGCGCGGTCACCGGGTCGGCCGGCACCGTCCCGGTATGGTCCCCGCCGCCCCGCACGGCCGTGCCCGAGGAACCCGCGGCACCGCCCGGACCGGGCTCGCCCGCCGTCCGTGCCGCACCCCCCGAACCCGCGCCGTCGGCCGTGCCGAGCTCCGCGGCCCTCCGGGCGAGCAGCGTACGGTCCGGCTTGCCGCCGGCCAGCGTGGGCATCGTGCCGAGACGCACCCACCGTCCTGGTATCAGGGCGGACGGCAGCCGCAGCCCGAGCTGCGCGTGCAGTGCCCGCTCGTCCCATGCGCCCCTCGCGTCGGGGCACTCCGCGAAGCCGACCAGCCGGGGTCCGCCGACGGTCTCGCGGTCCAGTACGACGGCACAGGACCGGCCGCCCAGCGCGGCCGATGCGGCCGCCTCGATCTCCTCCAGTTCGATCCGGTATCCGCGCAGCTTGATCTGGTTGTCCCGGCGGCCGAGGAAGCGGAGCAGCCTGTCCAGGCCCCGGTAGCCGAGGTCACCGGTCAGGTAGACCCGTTCGCCGCCGAGCGCGTCGAGACGCACGAACCGGGCGGCCGTGGCCTCAGGGTCGTCCACGTACCCCTCGGCGAGTCCGGCGCCGGCGATCGCCAGCTCGCCCACCGCGCCGTCCGGCAGGGGACGGTGGTGCTCGTCCAGGACGTGGACGCGTTCGCCGGGCAGCTCGGTCCCGAGCGGGACCTCCGCCCCGTCGGCCAGAGCTTCCGGTGCGATGCGGTGGACGGTGGTGGTGATGGCTGCCTCGGTGACGCCGTAGGCGTTGAGCACCGTCGCGTCGGTGTCCGCCAGGAAGGTGCGCAGCGCGTCGGCCGGAAGGCGTTCGCCGCCGAGCACGAGCAGGCGCGGCGTCCAGCGGCGGTCGCGCAGGGCGGGCCGCAGTTCCTCCCGCACGGCGAGGAAGTAACTGGTGGGCAGGTTGGCTACGGTGATGCGCGCGTCGGACAGCAGCTCGGCCAGCTCGGAGCCGGTGGGCACCTCATGTTCGGGGACGACGAGGCACGCCCCCGCGTACAGGGAAGGCAGCACTTCCTCCAGGGCCACGTCGAACGCCGGCTGGGCGAACAGCAGGACCCGGTCGCCGTGCCGCAGCCCGAACCGCTCGGCCGCCCCCGTCAGATGGTTCTCGAGCGCCGCGCGCCCGACTGCGACGGCCTTGGGGACGCCGGTCGATCCGGAGGTGTGGATGATGTATGCGGCGCCCGGGACCACGGGCGCCGCGTTCGCCTTCGGCATCTGTGGCGCGTCCACCGTGGCGGTCGGCAGGCCGCCGGGCAGCGTGACGGGGCGGTCGGCCGAGGTGAGGACGAGAGCGGGAGCCAGACGGTTCAGCAGCAGCTCCAGACGGGCGGGCGGATCCGACGGGGACAGCGGGCAGTGGACCGCCCCGGTGCGCAGGCAGGCGAGCAGCGCCACGACCGCCTCGGCGCCGCACGGCAGTACGGAGGCCACCGGCTGACCGGCTCTCACCCCGGAGGCCAGCAGACGTTCCGCGAGGGCGGTGACCAGGGCGTCGAGGTCGCCGTAGGTCAGATGGCGGGCGCCGTCGAGCAGCGCGGGCAGGGGCGCGTCGTGGGCGGTGCAGGGATCGAGCGGGTCCACACGGGGGGCCGGGGCGGGGGTGCCCGGGGGCGTCGCCCTCCGGGCGGCGGCCGCGGCGGGGGTGCCGGCGGATCCGGACGGGGCCAGGTCCGCCAGGGCGGTGCCCGGGGCGTCGAGGTAGGCCCGCAGCAGGTCCAGGAACCGGCCGGCGAGTAGTTCGACCACGTCCTCGCCGAACAGGTCGGCGTCGTAGTCCCAGACCAGGGTCATTCCGGCGCCGCCGTGCCGGGGACCGACCTCGCGCCGGTCGTCCGGCAGCAGCACCACGTCCAGGTCGAACCTGGTGGTGCCCGTGTTGAATCCCTCGAACAGCGTGATGTCCAGACCGGGGACGTCGATCTCGGGCAGCGGGGCGTCATGGGCGCTGAACATCACGTCGAACAGCGGATTGTCCGCGCCCGAGGTGCGCAGGCCGAGCGCACGGGTCAGCTCCTGGACCGGCACGTCCTGGTACGGCAGCGCGCGTATGAGGACGTCGGTCACCTCGTCCATCGTCTCCTCGGCCGGAGCGGCCGGGTCCGGCCGCAACGGCAGGGGGATGGTGTTGACGAACATGCCGACGGTCTTCTCGTGTCCGCGGGGACGGTTGCCCACCGCGGTGCCGACGACCAGCTCCGAGCGGCCGCTGTGGCGCCGCAGCAGTTCGGCGAAGAGACCGAGCAGGGTGGAGAACGGGGTCAGGCCGCGCAGCCGTGTGTGGTCACGCAGGCGTTCCGCCAGGTCCGCGCCGATCGGCTGCCGCAGCTGACCACCGTGGTGGCGGCGCCGGGCACCGGGACGGGTGAGGCCTGGCAGCGGCATGTCGTAGGAGAGACCGCGCAGTTCGGAGGTCCAGAAGTCCAGTCCGGCGCGGTGCGTCCCGGCCTCCCTGCCGCGGACCTGTGCCTCGACGTGGTCGGCGTACGAGGGCGCGGGCGGCAGTACGGCCTGCTCGCCCAGGACATGGGCCCGGTAGACGGTGAACACGTCATCGAGCAGGATCGCGAACGAGTGGCCGTCGTGGATCAGGTGGTGCTCGACGTGGATGAGCCGGTGGTGCTCGTCCCCGAGCCGTACGAGTGTCCAGCGCAGCAGAGGCGCCTCGTAGGTGTCGAGCGGGGTTTCCGCCTCGGCGCGCAGGAGCTCCCGGAACGCGGCTTCCGGGTCGGCGTCCGTGCCCAGGTCGACTGTCCGCAGCCGGGGCGTGCACGTCTCGGCGAGCCGCTGGCCGGGTACCGCGCCGGTGACGGCGACCAGTTCCAGGCGGAGGCCCGCGTGCCGGTCGAGTGCGGCGGCGAGGCCGCGGCGGAGGGCGTCGGTGCGGAGCGGTCCCCACAGGTCGAGTGCCGCGGTGAAGTTGTAGGCACGGCTGCCCGGTTGCACCTGTTCGTGGAGCCAGACGATCTCCTGCGAGGAGGAGAGCGGAAGCATGGGCGATCCCTGGGGTTGTCGGGTCGGATGAGGGCCGGCTGGGCGCGGTGGCGCCCGGGCGTGGTGCGGGAACCGGCCGCGGATCGCGCGGACGGGTCCCTTCGCGGGTGGTACGGAAGCGGTGCGGAAGACGGCAAAGGGCGCCGTGCGGGTGCCGGTCAGCCGACGGCCGGTGCCGCCGGGACCCCTTTACGGAGTGCTCCGGTGAGCGCCTCGAAGGCGCCGAGGGCGGTGCGGTCGGCCGTCACGGCGCGGTCCCACACCATGCGCAGGTGGAGTTCGCGCCCGTGGGTCACGGAGACGGCGAACGGTCCGCGGACCGGTCTGCCGTCGATGTGGATCTCCCGGCCCTCGACGCCCGCCAGACGGAGTGAGGGCCGCTGTGCGGTGTCGTCGACGGTCAGCAGCCCGCCGAGGCGGCCGGACCAGCCGGACCCGGCCCTCCGGGCGGCCTGCACGACCGCGTCGAAGGGCACATCGGCCCGATCCAGGTCCTCCCACCAGGCATCGGCCGTGGCCCCGGCGTCGGCCCGGTCCGCCCCCGTCCCGGCCGGGAAGACCACCGTGTTGAGGAAGCAGCCGAGCACCCCCTCCGCGCCGGGCGGACGGCCGCCCCACGGATAGCCGAGCGGCACCGTGCGGCCGGGACCGTACAGGGCGCGTACGGCGGACTGGCAGGCGTCCAGCAGTTCGGGGAACGGCACACCCGCGGCGCACCCGGGCAGCCGCACCGAAGCCGAACCGCTGGGTAGTTCTCCGGCCGCCGGGCCGCCGGGCTGCGGCTGGGGGGCCCGGTCGTGGACGGCCCGCAGCCGTTCACGCCAGTACGCCAGCGCCTCGGGTGACTCCGCACGCGCCTCGGCACCGAGCTGGAGCAGTACGGCCTCGCGGTAGGCGGCCAGTTCGGTCATGACCTGCCCGGGTGCCGGCAGCCCGGCCTGCTGCCCCTCGGCGTAGGCGGCGCCGAGTTCCCCGACGATCCGGGCCAGGGTCCGGCCGTCGCACGCGGCGTGGTCGAGGACCACCGCGAGCACCTCCGACGGTCCGCCGCCGTGCGGAAAGGAGGCGTGGTCCCGGTCACCGTCCGTCGCGTCGTCGGTGAGGAACAGCCGCATGGGCGGGCCGTCGGGCACCCACGCGCCCAGTGCCCGACGCAGAGCCGTGACGGTGTCCTCGCCGGACGCCCGGGGCACGCGTACGAGCGGAACCTCCGACTCCGCCATGCGCAGCACGGGAGTGCCGCGCACCACGGCGGGGCGGCCACGGAGCACGGGGTGCAGTGAGGCGAGACGCTTCGCCGCGACGGCGAGGCGTACCGGGTCCACCGTGCCGCGCGGGAAGGCGAAGCACATCGGAACGAGGTCCGGTCGCCCGGCGGGATCCAGCGCGCGCACCAGTGCGAAGCGCCGCTGGGCTCCGGTGACGGGCAACAGGACAGGGTCCCCGGTACCCGTGGGGAGTCCCCGGTAGCGGGTCAGGTACTGGCCCGTGATGTTGAGCACGTGATCCTCCCTGTCGTCGTCCACGGCGTCCCGGCAGGCCGGGTCAGTCGAGCGGCGCCGTCCTGTCAGGTTTGTCGTTCCCGGTGCCGGTGGAGTCGGCCGTGCCGGTGTCCGGGGCGGCGGGGCGTTCCGCCTCGGGCCCGGCGGGCAGGTCCCGTATCCGGCGCAGCGGAGAGAGCAGCAGTGGCAGCGGAACGGTGAGAAAACCGGCCGCGCAGCACAGCAGCGCGGCACGGGCACCGAAGCCGTCGGCGAGCGCCCCGCCGGTCAGCGCCCCGAGCGGCAGTGTGCCCCACATCAGGAAGCGCAGGGTGGCGTTCATCCGGCCCAGCAGGTGCGGCGGGCACAGCGCCTGCCGGAAGCTCACCTGGGCGACGTTGTAGACCACGGCGCCGAAGAAGACGACGCCCGAACCGAGCGCGAACAGCGCGGCACCCCCCGCCCGTTCCGACATCGGCCACAGCAGTGCGAACGGCCCGGTGACCAGTGTGGAGAGCCAGATGACGCGGGCTTGTCCCAGCCCGGCGGCCAGCGCGCCCGCGGTCAGCGCGCCCACCAGCCCGCCGACGGCCGCGGCGGACAGCACGAGACCGACAGCTCCGGGCTCGAGACCCAGGACGCGGACCAGGAACACCGTCTGAGTGGCCGTCAACAGGGCGGCGAAGAAGTTGCCGAGCCCGGTGGCGGCGGCGATCACCCGCAGCAGTGGCTGGCCCAGTACGAAGCGCAGTCCTTCACCGATGTCCGCGCGCAGTGACGCGCCGGGGACGGCTTCGGGACGGGGCTCCTGCCGTTTGATCCGCCACAGGCAGAGTGCGGAGAGGGAGTAGCCGACGGCGTCGGCGACGACGGCCAGGTGGGCGCCGAGGAGCTGGACCAGGCCGCCGCCGAGCCCCGGGCCCGTCACCTGCGCGGACGACCGTACGGTCTCCAGGGCCCCGTTGCCCTTGACCAGTTGGTCCCGTGGCAGCAGATGGGGGAGGAAACTCTGGTGGGCGACGTCGAAGAAGACGGTGGCGGCGCCGGTGACGAGCGCGACCGCATACAACTGGGTCATCGTCAGGAAACCGGCCGCGCCCGCCACCGGGACACTCGCCATGGCCATGGCCCGTACGGCGTCCGCCCGGATCATCAGCGGCAGCTTGCGCATGCGGTCGACCCAGGCCCCGGCGGGCAGCCCGATCACCAGGAACGCGGCGGTTTCGGCGGCCGTGAGGAAACCGACCTGGAGGGCGGACGCGTCGAGTTCCAGCACGGCAACGAGCGGCAGGGCCACCAAGGTGACGTGGGCACCGAACTGGGCGGCCGCGGCTCCGGCGAGTAACAACCTGAAGTCGGGCATGCGCAACGGGCTGCCGGCCACGGCACGGAATATGACGGGCATGTGAACGACCTTCGCCGAACGGTCGATCAGGAGTCAAAAGGAGATCGGCTTTTTTGGCCGTCTTTTCTTCGGCGTTCCGGCGTTGCGGCAGCAGAATTTTCGGCAGATTGAGCGATGCGGTCGACGGCAGGAGCGTGCCGTCCAGGACCGGATACGCCTCTGCCGAAGCGGTCCGCACCGCGTCGGGCCAGGGGAGGAGCGAGAGCGGCAAGGAGTTGGACAGGATCGGTGACGTAACGGTAGGCCGTCGTGGTGCGTACGCCGGACCTGGCTGCGGGCTGGGCGCAAGTGTGCCCCACTCGGAGGCGGGCGAGTGAGCGGAGCCTGGCGGCCGGCGCTCGGACGCCACCGACGGGAGCCGATCGAACGGCGGTGCCGACGCAACCTCTGCGAGATAAAGCGGAGGGCAGGACACATCGACGCCCGACGGGCGGACAGGCACACGAAGCCTCTGGTGGAGACGGTTCTCTTGGTCGAAAACCCGTCTGCCAGGCACTTCGCCACGTCTTCAGTCCAGCCGCCGGACCGGTGGGTCAGGTTGGAACGGGCTTGTCGTGGTGGCCGCCGGATGAACCGCTGATGGTGCACCGGGGCCGCAGCGGCGGTTCGGCACCGCCCCGGCGGGCGTCCCCGCGGATCGGTGCGCACCCGGTGGACTCGGGCACCCGTCATGTCCGAAAAGGTGAACGCCTCGAGTCCGGCGATCGGAGTCGATCACTCCGCATGCTATGGCGGCAGCGTTTCAAGCCCGGCGCTGCCTCTGTGGCTGCGTCCGCTGGAGCGGAGAACGACCGGACACAGGTGCGGGTCGTCCGCCAGCCGTTGGCGGCAGTAGTCCAGCAACGGCACGAACGCGTCCGGGGGTTGACGCCGATACCCAGCGACCCGCTCACCATTCAGATAGGCACGGATCGTCTTGCGGTCCCGGCCCAAGTGCCGAGCGATGGCCGAGATCGTCCAGCCCTGCCGACGCAGCGCATGAGCATCCACGTCTTCCTCCCTGCTGAGCATCCAGGCCCCCGAACAGGCCGAACTCGTAGCTCACGCAGGCTTTCCGGACGCACCGTCCCCACCCCGACACGCCGGCCAAGATTACACAAAGCGCCCAACGGGATCACACGAAAGGTGGGTAAATCGACAGAGCAGGTTTGCCCCATCCCTGAGCACTGGGTGGGGAAATCCAAATATCGCCATCAGAGTACGTCATGACGCGGAGTCTGCCACCGGGAGAGGGCTGCATCACGGCCTTCGCCCAGGTCATGCGGCATGCTCCTGCCGCTCGATCAGGACACTGTTCTCGAACTTGGCGCCCGCGCGGACCAGGGCGACGAGGTGGGCGCCGGTGACCGCGCGCCAGCGGGACTGGGCGGATTCGACGAGCTTGAACACCATCGCAAGGGCCGCGGCTGGGCTGCCGGCGCCGCGGGTGACCTTGGTGCGGAGCTTGACGGTGGAGAAAAGTCGACTCGATGGGGTTCGTGGTCCGCAGGTGGATCCAGTGCTCGGCCGGAAGTCGTAGAACGCCAGGAGCCCCTCCTGGTGGTCGGCGATCTTCGCGACGGCCTTGGGGAACTTGGCGCCGTAGGTCTTCGCGTTGGTAGTCGCCGGAACGGCGGGTCTACAGCGGCTGGCGGTGGCGGGCGGGGCCTCCACAGGCGGGTGAGCGAAGGGGGATTCCCCCGTCCCGGCCGCGCGTACGCCGACTGGTCGGGGGCCCGCCGGACGGACCGCTTGGACATCACCGGCTGGACGCAGGACGAGATCGACACCGGCGTTTCCTTCCAGACCGAACTCGGGCTTCGGGCCCGGCGGGTGGCGCTGTACGGCCCACGCCCGGGCGAACCCGCCCACTTGAGCCGCACCCATGGCGGGGGCGGCGAGTTCTTCCAGGCCCGCCTCGATCCACATCCACCTAGCCCGCGACCCGGCTACGCCATGGCGACGGCCACGGTCTCGAGGAAGGTGTGCTGCTGCGGGTCGATGGGCACGTCGGCCTGGCGCAGAGTGTGGTGGCTTCGGCGTACTGCGTGAATGATCTTGATTGGGTGGGCAGTGCTCAGTTCTCCTGCACTCGCCGGCAAGCGGTTGTAGGAGGCGGGAACAGTTCAACAGCCGGTGACCGGGTGGGTGGCTGGGGGAGTGGTGGCCTGGAGGTCCCAGTCGGAGGGGTTGAAGGCCGAACCGCCCAGCAGTTGCACGGTGCCCTGGACGTTCCTGGCCACGGTCTTGTGCCAGTACCAAGGCCCGGTAGGGGCGGAGTTCGCGGTATCGAAGGTCCAGCCCAACTTTCGCAGGGCTGACTTCAGATGCGCGATGACCTGCGCGTCCGTGCCCCCGCCGGTGAACTCCAGGTTCACCGTCGGCTCGTCCCAGCCGTAAGTGGACTCAATCCCATCACAGGAGTCCCACATCGGCTTGGCCGCGTGCCTCGAAGAGATATGCGCCCCCGCCGGAGCGACGGCAAGCACCGGCTTGATCGCCGCAAGCAACCGTCCGCCCGGATCAGGATCCCCGACCGGCTGCGGCGTGCTGCTCCCGCATCCAGCCAGAACCACGACTGCCGCAACCACGACTACTGAAGCCGCCACCCCGCGTCTCCACCCGTGCGCCGCCATCCTCGCACCGTTGATCATGGCCTTCAGGACGCCCACCCACCCTATTCGGTTCCCTGCAGGCCACCCCCGCACAAGGGATGGCGGGACAGGTAGGTCCGTACGAGGACGGTGTGGGTGTAGGCCGCTGGGTCGTCTATCTGCGCGATCTTGCGCCAGTTGGCGTACATCCGGCCCAGCCTGTCCTGCACCAGGTCCTCTGCGAGGTGCACATCACCGCTGGTGAGCAGACACGCAGAGCCGAACAGAGGTGCGGATCGCGCAGCGGCGAACGCCATGAATTCCTCTTCGTACCGGCGCTTCATCCGAGATCCTGTTCGTCGTCCACACTCTGAAGACGCTGTGGCCGCAGGTTTACGTCCCACCCGGAGAAGCAGAAATTCGGTCACCTCAGGCGAACCGATCCGGTCACTGACTCGACCTGCGCCTTCGGTCCGGACGCTGCCGTCCGGCACCCGCCGCCCGCCGCCCGCCGCCCGCGCCGGTGACTGCCATCGATCAGGTCGCGACCTTGGCGACGTTCGGCTCGGTGTGGGCCGTGCTGTCCGCCGGGCACAACCTCGCGGACCACAGAACGGCCAGACCGACCACCAGGCTGCGGGCAAGGCGGCGCTGTCGGCGGCCGAGGTCGCCGACGGCTTCAGCCCGCTGCGGGGCTGGGGCGCGTGCCTGGGACACGTAGCCCAGTACCACCTGGCAGTACCTCGAACTCGTCGACCACTGGCGCCGCTTCCTCGAACGGCCCGAGGCCTACCTGCGGGACCTGGTCTGAGCGGATGTCGGAGGTCCCTGCGAAGATCACGGCCATGGAGCTCCTCACCGCCCTCGCCGGGCTCGACGCCCACCCCTGGTCCACCGTCAACCACGCCTACGGCCCCGCCGAGGACCTGCCCGGGTTGTTGCGCGCCTTCGCCGAGGGCGGTGAGGACGCCGAGGAGGCACTGGACGAGCTGTATGGCTCGATCGTGCACCAGGGCACCGTGTACGCGGCCAGCGTCGACGCCGCCCCGTACCTTGCCCGAATCGCCGCCTCCGGCCGGCAGACCGTCGACGCGCTCCGGCTGCTCGGCTGCCTCGCCGAGAGCGAGGACGAGTACGACGTCGAGCCGGGCGCCGTCCGGGCCGCCGTAACCGCCCAACTGCCGCTGCTCATAACGCTGCTGGGCGATGAGGACCCTGCCGTCCGGCAGGCGGCCGGCTGGACGGTCGGTCACACCCGGGACACCTGCACCGCCCTGCCCGCCGTCCGGGCCCGCCCGGCCGCCGAGATCGAGCCCACCGTCCGGGCCGAACTCCTCACCGCGTACGGACGGTTGGACCGCGCGGGCGCCGTCGCCGAGGCCCGCGCCCTGCTCGGCCCGGACACGCCCGCGCCGCTGCGCCTGGCCGCCGTGTTCGCCGCGTTGGACGCCGAGGAGCCGTGGCTCGCCGCGCACCGCGACGCCGTCCTCGGCCTATTGCCCGCGCGCGAGACGGCCAGGTCCGGCTACGCGGATGAGCACCGGGAGCCGCTGGGCACTATCGTCGGGATCCTGCTGGGGCGGGACACCGACGCCGACCGCGAGAGTGCCCTCGCGCTGCTCGATGCCGCGCTGCGTGACGAGCGCCCCGAGGTGCGGGCCGAGGCTTTGTGGGCGGCCGACCGCGCCTGCACCCTGTCCCGCAGCGCCCCGCAGCGGCTGATCCCCGCGATCGCCCCGCTCGCCGCCGAATGGGCGGCCGCCCAGCTGCTGGGCAAGATCGGCCCGGCCGCCGCCGAGGCCGCTCCCGTCCTCGCCGAACTCGCCGCGCAGCCGGATGACGAGGCGGCCGACCAGGCCCTTGCCGCGCTCGTCCTGGTGGCGCCGCAGGCCGCCGCCCCGCTGCTGGCCCGGGCCCTCGGCCGGCGCCCGCGCGCCATGCAGCGCGCCGCCGGGTCCCACGCCCCGGCCGATGCGCCCTTCCCGTTCGACCCGGAACTGTTCGCCGCGGTCCGCGCTCGCCTGGCCGCCAAGGCGCTGGAGCGTCCCGAGGGGTGCAAGGAGTGCGGTTGCTCGACGACCGAGGACCACAACGACACCGCCGGGCTGGTCCACCTGCTGCGGCAATGGGGCCCACTGGCCGTCGAGGCGCTGCCCGAACTGTGCGCCGTCCTGCCCCGGTTCCAGTACGCCGCCACCGCAATCACCGCCGTCGCCGCCGGCATCGGGCCGGAGCAGCGTGAGCAGGCCGCCACCGCCCTGCGGGCCGGCGCCCGGAAGCTGTTCGTGGCGCAGGCACTGCACGAGCTGACCGGCGAGACCGGGCCGCTGTTCGCCGCCGCCGAGGCGGCGCTCGCCACCGGTGTGCGCGGCGGCGTCGAGGGCGCCCGCGCCTTGGCCGACCTCGGCCCGGCGGCCGCCCGCCTCACCCCGGCCCTGCGGACGGTGCTCGGCCGCACCATCGACCGCGACACCACGCCGGAGGTGGACACCGACCTCGCCCTGGCGCTTGCCCTGTGGCGGATCGCCGGTGAGGCGGCCGAAGTCGTTCCGGTGCTGGCCTCGGTGTTCGACAGAAGCGAGGGCCGGCAGTGGTTCCACTGGACGGCCGCCCGCGCCGCCCGCGAGATTGCCGTGCTCGGCCCGGCCGGGCGCCCGCTGACCGCCCGGCTCCAAGCTCTCCTCGACGACCCGGCCCAAGCACCCTCGGCCGTCCTCGGGCTGCTCGCCGTCGCCGATCCGGCTGACCTCGACCGCGCCCGGCTCGCCGAGGCGGCGCTGCACTCGGCCGAGACCCACGCTGACCTCAAGGGCGCCTGCGACGCCCTGCGGGCGCTCGGCTCCGCCGCCCTGACGCCGGAGCAGCACGACCGGCTGGCCGCGCTCGCCACCGGGGACCGCCGCCTGGTCGTCTCCGGGTCCGACCACGCGATGATCCACGAGGACGAACAGCTGCGCGCCGCACTGGCGTCTGTCCTCGACCGGGTCGGCTGAGGCCCAGATCCTCTCTTTCGGATCTTGCCGGGCGCCCAACGTCGTGCGCCCAGGAAGATCCGAAAGAGAGGACCTGGCAGCGGGGCCCGTGTCGGCGGTGACGCACTCGTTCTTCGATCGCCGGTGCCCTGTGCGTTGGCTCTTGGAGTACATCGGGTCGAAGTGCTTCGCGGAGCTGAAGGCGGCGGGGACCCCGGCACCGAGGCCGCCGCCGATGAACAGCACCCCGACCTTGCCGACGTCGACGGCCAGGCGGTGAACGACCTTCCCGACGACCCCCGGCAGGCCCCGGCCGCAGACGGGATCGAGGAACTCCTGGACTGGGCGGAGCAGTGCGACGACCGCAGCCAGCACCTGGCCGCTCAGGCCCGCGCCGCTCTGGCCGGCCTCGCCGAGCTCCGCGGCAACGCCACCGCCATCGAACACGCCAAAGCCAAGGTCGCCGCCCTGGAGACCGAACTCGCCCGCGCCCGCGTGGAACTCCGCGCCGCCATGAACAACGAGGGCAGCGACGCCCCGGCCGTACCCGCCCGCGGGTCGAGTCGGTCCACCAGGCGCGCGGCATAGGTGATCTCTCCGGTGCTGCGCGGCCCGAACACAGCGCCGAGCAGAGCGCGGGTGCCGGTCTCCGCCAGGGTCATCAACTGCAGGTGCGGGTAGCCGTGGAACCCCCCGCGGCCGGTTGCCGCGCGGCCGAGCCAGGCGCGGTTGCGCTCGGAGTCCGGGCAGTTCAGGGATGCGCATCCGTCGAAGGCGACCGTGCGCCAGCACCGGTAGCGCACCCCGGGTGTGACCGGCTGCGCCACGGGGCCGGCCAGCGTCTCGAAGAGCAATCGCAGCGGCGCGACACCCAGCCGCCGGCGCACCTCTCGCAGCGCCTTCTCCGACGGATGCTGTGGAAGGAGTCCGTGCAGCCCGGTGGCCAGTTTGTCCCACACACGCCATGTACCCCAGTTGCGGAAAGAGAGCCAGCGCCAGGATGAAGTACACACCCACCCTCGACGGCAGCAGCCGCAGTCTCAGCTGAGTGCCGCCGGTGCGTTTCAGCACGTCATCGACCAGCTCAAAGCGAGGAACGCCTGGATGTCCTCGACGGCGTGGCTGTAGTACGTCGCGTAGTTGGCCTGCGAGACGTAACCGAGGTGCGGGGTGGCGAGCAGCCGGGATGCGGTGCGCACCGGGTGACCGGCGGGCAGCGGCTCCATGTCGAAGACGTCGACGCCGGCGCCGGCGATCCGGCCCTCGTGCAGTGCGGCCAGCAGCGCGTCCTGGTCGACGATGGCAGCGCGGGAGGTGTTGACGAGGTAAGCGGTGGGCTTCAGGAGGGCGAGTTCGGCGGGGCCGAGCAGGCCGCGGGTGCGATCCAGTTCGACGCCGATTTCGTCGGTGCGCTCCTTGGTGAGGTTCTGGCTCCAGGCGCTCACCCGCATTCCGAAAGCCAGGCCCACCTGCGCCACCCGGCTGCCGATCTTGCCCAGACCCAGCAGACCGAGCCGGCGGCCGTGCATGTCGGTGCCGACGGTGGACTGCCAGGGTCCGCCCTGGCGCAGCGCGTTGTTCTCGGTGACGAGGTTGCGGGCCAGCCCGAGCAGCAGGGCCCAGGTCAGCTCGACCGGCGGGGTGGAGGAGCTGGCGGTGCCGCATACCGTGACCCCGTTGCGTTCGGCGGCCGCGTAGTCGATGACCGAGTTGCGCATGCCTGAGGCGATGACCAGCTTGAGCCGGGGCAGGCGGTCCAGCAGCCTGTCGGGGAACGGCACCCGCTCGCGCAGGGTTACGACGATGTCGAAGTCGGCAAGTCGGGCGGTGAGGTCGTCCTCGTCGGCGATGTGCTCGCTGAAGGTGACGACTTCGACGCGGTCCTCGACCGGGCTCCAGTCGGCCGAGTGCAGGGCGGCGTTCTGGAAGTCGTCGAGAACGGCACAGCGGATTCGCATGTCAGTTGTCTCCGTAGCCGGGGTTGGGCCGTGATGGCGCCGAGGCCGGGAGCCGTCGGCAAGCCGATCACACCACGCTCGACGGCCGTGCGCCGGTGAACGGGGTGCCCACCAGCCCGGGATGGCCGTCCAAGTCCAGTTCTTCGGCGAGCGGCGCCAGTTGGGTCATGGCCGCACCCGGATCAGCCGCGGATCGAAACGGGCCACCACCAGCGGCCTGGGGTTGTGGATCCTGCTCTGAGCGCCATCGCAAGGTGATGACGGGCGCCGTTGGCGAAGCTCCCGGTGGCGACGGCATTGCCAGCCATGATCCGCCTTGGCATGCCTCGTAGACAAGCGAGCGCCAGGCCGGCGGAGGTGCCCCCAACGCCGAGGACCGCCGTGTTCGGGGGACTGGCCTCGATGCTCTACCCGGTCTTCCGGTCCTTCGCGGACATGGCGGAGACCTTTCCCTTCGTCGAGCATCACGTCCCGGGCCCGACGGGCGGCGGCGGTGCCGGACTGCTCGTCCAAGAGCCGGTCGGCGTGGTCGCCGCGATCGTTCCGTGGAACGGCCCCTCGCTCATCGGCGCCTACAAGACGGGCCCGGGGCTGCTGGCCGGATGCACCGTCGTCCTGAAGATGCCCCCTGATCGCGGAGGTCGCCGAGGAGGTGGGCCTGCCGGCCGGCGTGCTCAACGTCGTGAGCGCGGACCGCGACACGTCCGCCGTCCTCGTCCGGGACCCGCGCGTCGACAAGGTGAGCTTCACCGGTTCGAACGCCACCGGCCTCGGCATCGCCGCCGCCTGCGCCTCCCTTCTGGCCCGCGTGACCCTCGAACTCGGCGGGAAGTCGGCCGGGCTGATCCTCGACGACTACGATCTGGAAAAGGCAGCCCACACCCTCGCCGTCGCAACCCGCCACCTGAGCGGCCAGGTCTGCTACGCCACCGCCCGGCTGATCGTGGACCGCCGCCGACACGACGCTTTCGTCGAGGCGCTCGCCGACGCCTTCGGCTCGACCAGGGTCGGCGACCCGCTCGACCCCGCCACCGAAATGGGTCCCGTCATCTCCGCACGTCAGCGCGACCGGATCGAAGGCTACCTGGCCAAGGGCCGGGCGGACGGTGCCCGACTGGCCACCGGAGGCGGCCGCCCGGCCCACCTCGACCGAGGCTTCCTTCATCGAGCCGACCGTATTCGCCGACGTCGACAACCGGTCGGTGATCGCGCAGGAGGAGATCTTCGGGCCGGTGCTCATCGTCATCGCCGAAGACGGCGAGGACGACGCCATCGCCGAGGCGAACGACACCGTCTACGGCCTCAACGCCTCGGTGCACACCAACGACGTGGAACGCGCCTACTCCGTCGCCCGCGGGCTGCACTCGGGAACGGTGGGTCACAACGGCCCCCGCACCGACGGGACGATCACCTTCGGCGGCTTCAAGCAGTCAGGCATCGGACGCGAAGGCGGAGCCGAGGGACTGCGGGCCTTCCTGGAACCGAAGACGGTACTTCTGGACGCCACTCACCAGCAGCTCGGGTCCAGCGCCCGCCCGCCGGGTGACGAACCGGTGACGCTCGCTGGCGTCGGACCCGAACCGGCGCCCGTCCGGGGTCAGGTACGCCATTCACCCGTCCACTCATAGAGGGGTGCGGTGGTCGCGTATTCACGCAGGCGGGCGATCCGTTCTCCCCGAAGCCTGGCGATGGTCGCGCGCTCGAAGGTGTGAGCCTCGCTCTGCCAGATGCAGGAGAAGACCCACTCCATCACGAGAACATCGCCGGTCACCGTCTCGGAGACGATGTTCCAGTCGGTTACGGAACCACCCTCCGCAAACCACCTGCGCATCCATTGCTCAACGCGATCGTGGCCCCGGTACACCGGACCGTAGGACTCCACCACCACGCAGTCATCCGTCAGTGTGGCCAGCACCCCGGCCACATCATGCCGCCGCCATGCCTGGATGTATGCCCACAACCCCTCTCTGACAGCCTTGGCTGAGACGCCCGCTTTGCCGGGTTAGGCTGGAAGGGCGAGACAGGAGTACACCCCGGCATGGCCAGCACCACCCCCCGTAGCTCCGGATCGGATCCGGCGCCCCGTCCGAAGCGGCGGACGTTCTCCGCGGAGTACAAGCTGCGGATCGTTGCCGAGTACGACGCCGCCCCGACCGGGGAGAAGGGGGCGATCCTGCGGCGTGAGCGGCTCTACCACTCGCACGTGATCGAGTGGCGCCAGGCCCGCGACGCCGGCGCCCTGGATGCCCTGACCGACCAGCGGACCTCTGCGGTCCGGCCGAAGATTGCGGCCGAGCAGGCCGAGCTGGAACGGCTGCGCAAGAAGGTCGCCCGGCTGGAGAAGGACCTGGCCCGCCGGGACGCGGCCCTCGAAGTCATGGGAAAAGCCAACGCGCTCTTGGAACTGCTCTCCGAGAGCGCGGACTGAAGCACGCCGCCGCACCGGTGATCGACGAAGCTTTTGCCGGTGTCCAGGGGCAGTTGGGGACCACGGCGGCCTGCCGGCTGACCGGACGCTCACGCGCTACCCACTACCGTCACATCAGCCCGAAGCCGAAGCCCGCGCCGTCCCCAAGACCCACGCCCGCCTCGGCCCTCTCACCGGCCGAGCGGGGCCAGGTCCTGGCACTGCTGAACCGGCCGGAGTACGCCGACCTGCCACCCGCCCAGGTCTGGGCACGTGAGCTGGACGCGGGGAACTACTGGTGTTCGCAGCGGACGATGTACCGGATCCTGTCCGCCGCCGGACAGAACGGCGAACGCCGCCGCCAGGCCACCCACCCGCCCAGGACGATCCCCGAACTCGTCGCGACCGGACCCTCGCAGGTTTTCACCTGGGACATCACCCGACTGCCCGGCCCGGCCAAGGGCATCTGGTTCCACGCCTACGTGATCATCGACATCTTCAGCCGCTACATCGTCGGGCACACCGTCGAACTCGCCGAAACGGCCGAGCGTGCGGAGGAGTTGATCCGCGAGGCCATCGAACGCAACGGCATCGTGCCCCACACCGTCCACGCGGACCGCGGCACCTCCATGACCAGCAAGAAGGTCCCAACTGCTGATCGACCTCGGCGTCACCGGGAGCCATTCCCGCCCCAGGGTGAGCAACGACAACCCCTTCAGCGAAAGCCAGTTCCGCACCACCAAGTACGCACCCGACTATCCCGAACGCTTCGACTCCCTGGCGCACGCCAGGGAATGGACGGACGCGTTCATCAGCTATTACAACCACGAGCACCGCCACTCCGGGATCGGCCTACATACCCCCGCATCCGTCCACTTCGGCACCGCCCACGAGGTGAGGGATCAGCGGTCCGTCGCCCTCGCCGAGGCCTACGAACGCCATCCCGAACGCTTCGCCCGACGGCCGAAACCACCCGAGATACCCGGCCAGGTCCGGATAAACGACCCCGCCAAACGAACGCAACCCGAACCACAAAGCTCATAGCGACGTAAACGTCTCATCCGAAAATTGATCGTGCGGAAGGCGTCCGCCATCGGCCCGCGGGCGGGTGCCGGCGGGCGGGGCATGTCCTGGCTATGCGGCGGGTTCGAGGGTGACCTTGAAGCCCAGGGCCTCGAGCTGGCGGAGGTGATTGCGTTTCCTGCGTTCGGGGTCGATGCGGGTGTCGTAGAAGTCGGCGCCGAGATCGCGGAATTCGGTGTCCGGGTCGGACAGCAGGTGCCAGATCACCACCAGCAGCGAGCGGCCGACTGCGACCAGCGCTTTCTTCTTGCCGCGGCGGCGGGCGATGCGCCGGTAGCGTTCGCCCAGGAAGGTGTCGGTCTTGCCGGTCGCGGTGGCGCAGTTGCCCAGGACCCGGGCCAGGTAGGCGTTTCCGTGTCCGGTGGTGCCCCGGCCCTTCTTCTTCCCGGCGGACTCCTTGACGCCGGGGGCGAACTTCGCCCAGGAGGCGAGATGGGCGGCGGTGGGGAAGCGGGACATGTCGAGCCCGATCTCCGCGATGATCACACGGGCGGAGACGGGGTTGACGCCGGGGATCTCACTCAGCCGCGCGATCGCCTCGGCATATGGGGCGACGTCGGCGCCGATCCTGGCGTCCAGCGCGGCGATGTCGGCGTCGATGGCATCGATGCGGCCGAGCATCTTCGAGAGTAGGAAGGCGTGATGGTCGGTGAAGTGGCCGGTGAACGCCTCCTCCAGCTGAGCGAGTTTGGCACGCAGCCGACGGCGGGCGTACTGGGCCAGCGCCTTGGGGTCACGCTCACCGGCGATGAGCGCGGCCAGCATGTCGCGGCCAGAAGGGCCGAAGATGTCGGTTGCCACCGCGCTGACCTTGATCTGGGCATCCTCCAGCAGCTTCTCCACGCGCTGCTTCTCGCTGGTGCGTGCGTTCACCAGGTCGGTGCGGTAGCGGGTCAGGTCCCGCAGCGCGCGGATCTCACGGGGCGGTACGAAGCTCGGGCGGATCATCTGCCGCTCGGCCACTTTGGCGAGCCAGACCGCATCCAGCCGGTCGGTCTTGGGCCGGCCCGGCAGGTGCTTGACGTCGCGCGCGTTGACCAGCCACACCTCGAACCCCGCGGCCTCCAGGACGTAGAAGGCGGGCCGCCAGTAGTCGGAGGTGGCCTCCATGACCACCCGGGTCACCTCCAGGCACCGCAGGTGGTCCGACAGCTCCAGCAGCGACCGGGTCACGGTCGGCCAGGAGCCGACCTCCTGCATGCGCCGCCCCGGCGATCCCTCCCGCGGCACGCGGGTGCAGCACACCACCTCGGCCTTGCCGATGTCCAGTGCCGCCACCCGTTCGATGATTTCCTCGGTGTCCTGCGTCTCTGTGAGCATCCGCGCCTCCCCTTGCTCCCGGGCGGCTGCTGCCTGTTGGGAGCCAAAGGGCTGCTGGAGGAATCTCATCCGCGTGCTCGAGGCCACACTGAAGGCGCCCATTGGCTGGCTCCCCGTGCCCGGCTCATTTACGACCTCGCAGATCACAGACGTAACGGCCTCAACAGGCAGCAACCGTCCCCATTTTCACCTCGGAGAGGGCGTCACCGCAGGTGATCCGATGGGCTCATTTGACTTGACAACTACCGCAACTGGTTCGTCTGGTTCACCACGCCTGATTCAACCACCGCGGCCTGGACTTCCATGATGCCCGGCACGGCTCATGGTGGCTTCCTTTTCCCTCCCTTAAGCGAGGCATAAGGCCAGCCCATCGACTTGACGCCGGATATTGGTCAGGTCAGGGTGCGTTACGTGTCCATGGCGGAACCTCGGTGATGAGGGAGCCCGCAGGCACCGCTCCGAGGCGTGCGCCGCCTCGAAGACTGGTCCGCCGCAGCTTGCCTGTCCCATGTGCCGTCAGGTACCCGTATCAGAATTGACCGCTTCACGGAGGCGCTTGATGATTCGCGCTCGGCATGGAACTGACGGTACCGCGGGAGGGACTCACGGCAGACACATCAAGCGCCGCGGGCTTGCAGCAACCATCCTGTCGGTCTTCCTGGCCTTTGCGCTCGGCGCCCTGACGCTTCCTTCCCTGGTGTCGGGCGACGCCGAAGCGGCCGGTTCCCAGGCCTCCCCGTCGGCGGCGGCGACCCGTGTCTTCAAGCACCCCGGCGTACTCGTCAGCAAGCCGCAGCTTGCCTTTGTGAAGGCGAAGGTGAAGGCCGGGGCGGAGCCGTGGAAGTCCGCCTACAACGCCATGCTCAAGAGCAGGTACGCCTCACTGTCCTGGACCCCGAAGCCGCGGGCGACGGTGGAGTGTGGTTCCCAGTCCAACCCCAATCACGGGTGCACCGATGAGCGCGAGGACGCGCTTGCGGCGTACACCCATGCCCTGCTGTGGAACCTCACCGGGGATGAGCGTTACGCCACCGAATCCATCAAGATCATGGATGCCTGGTCCGCTGAGATCAAGGAGCACACCAACCACAACGCACCCCTCCAGACCGGCTGGTCCGGCGCCTCCTTCGCCCGCGCCGGCGAGCTGATGAAGCACACCTACACCGACTGGTCGAGTGCCGGGCAGACCCGCTTCGCCACCATGCTGCGTACCGTGTACCTACCGGTGGTGATCAAAGGACGGCCGGACTCCAACGGCAACTGGGAACTGATCATGATGGATGCCGCCACCGGGATCTCGGTCTTCCTCGATGACGAGACGTCCTTCAACAAGGCCGTCGCCATCTGGCGCAAGCGGGTGCCCGCATATATCTACCTCACGAGCGACGGGGCGCTGCCGAAGACCGCAGCGGGCAGCAGCAAGGACACCAAGGCGGAACTGATCGACTACTGGCAGGGCCAGTCCACGTTCGTCGACGGCCTGGCACAGGAGACCTGCCGCGACTTCGGGCACACCGGCTGGGGCTTCGACGCCGCCGCTCACGTCGCCGAGACCGCCCGTATCCAGGGTCTGGATCTCTACTCCGAGATCGAGAGCCGAATGACCAAGGCACTGGAGTTCCACGCCAACTATGAGCTGGGCGCGACGGTGCCGTCCTGGCTCTGCGGAGGCTCGGTCAACCGCGGCATCGGCTCGGTACTGGAGGTCGCCTACAACCACTATGCCAACCGGGAGGGGATCAGCCTTCCCAAGACCAAGAAGCTCATCGAGACCAAGCAGCGCCCGAGTGGTGCGAACTACTTCCTCGCCTGGGAGACGCTGACCCACGCCAGCAGTCCCAACTGATCGACCTATATGGGAAGGGCGCCGCCCACGGCTCAGGAAGGCAGTGAGCGGCGCTCATCGGGTCTCCGTGAGTTGTTTCCGGTAGGTGGCCCGGGAGGGCCGGATGTGGCTTATCGGGCCTTGTCTTCAGCGGCTTCCGAGGAGTGGCCGTCCGGCTCTCCGGGGCGCTCAGGCTACTGATTGAGATGTGCGCGCTGTGTGCGGTCGCTGTTTTACGGAGATGACGGCGGGTTTTCCTCGGGCCGACGGCACGCTGTGCGGAACGAGGAGGTGCGAGTGAGTAACGAGTAGCCGCGCGGTAATGACGCGATCTTGATCGTGTAGGAGCCCCGCGACTTGAGTGTTGGTATTTGGCGATGCTGGCCTGACAGGATCGGCTCGTGATCAAAACCTCGGTGACTATGCGCGAGCTCGTTGTCGGTGACTGCCACGCTGTACATGCCTTCGCCAGCCTGCCGGAGGCTTGCCGCTACCAGGCGTGGGGGCCGAACACCGAGGAACAGACGCGGGACTTCGTCCAAGGCGCGGTGGATGCCCGGTTGCAGTCCCTGCAGACGAGATTCGTGTATGCGGCCTGCCTCGACAGTGAACTCGTCGGTATCGGCGAGCTGAAGGTCCGTACCCTGGCCCACCGCCAGGGCGAGATCTCCTATCTCGTCCATCCTCGGGTGTGGGGTCGAGGCGTGGGTACAGCCATCGGCGGCGAACTTCTCGGCAGAGGGTTTGGGCTGATAGGACTGCACCGGATCTATGCGACCTGCGATCCTCGCAACGTCGCATCGGCCCGGGTGCTGGGCAAGCTCGGCATGACGCACGAGGGCCGACACCGGCACACCGCGCGGATCCGGGACGGCTGGCGTGACTCCGAAGTCTTCAGCATCCTCGACCAGGAATGGGCGCACCGGCCCGGGCCCGAGTGATCGGGGTATCGGCGGTCAGGCTCCCGCAGCCGCCCTGGTGCCGGAAGGCGAAGCGCCGCGCGGGATCATCTGGAGTGTGAAGTCAAGTTGGGCCCGCGCGGCCTGCTCTGATTCTGCCCTGTGCGGGATCTCGAAGGAACACCTGGGTGCACTGATCACCGAGTTGGCCGGTGGTGTTGCGCTGGGTGCTGTCACACAGGGCGCTCGCGGCGCTGTTCGGAGTTTCGCCCTCCACGATCGACCGGGCGGTCGGCGAGGTGCGCCCGCTGCTGGCCGCTCGCGGCTTCGCGGTGCCGGATCGGTCCGGGATCAGGCTCAGGACCCTCGCGGACGTGTTCGCCTATGCCCAGGCCGAGGGGATCACGCTGCGGATCGACGGTACCGAGGTGCAGGTACGCCGCCCGAAGGCGGGGCGGCCGGGCCGTAGGAAGCTGTTGTCTTTCCGGGGTTGAGGATGGCGTTTTCGCTGGTCGGGCGTGGGGCCGGTGATCCTTGGGAGTGGTGGTGTGTCGTGTCGACGCTGCTGTGGAGGTCATGGATGCCGTCGGTCGTGGGGCTGCTGGAACAGCGTGAGCTTGTCGCTCGTCGTCGAGTGGAGGAGCTGCGGGAGGAGGCTGACCGCGTCCAGGCCGAGTTGGCCGCGGCCGAGCGGGACTGGAAGGAATGGGCCATCGCTCGTTCGCGGGTGGGCGAGGTGCTGGCCCCGGCGGACGGGACAGCACCGACGGCCGACGGGCAGGCCGGGAAGGCACCGGCGACGCCGGATGCGGTGAAGGCGAAGTGGCAGGTGCCGGTGTGGTGTGAAGGGCTTGCGTGGTCGGTGTTGCCGGTGGACTACCAGCGCATCCTCACCGTGCTCGCGAACCGGGTCCAGCTCGGGCAGGGGCCGATGACCTGTCAGGAGATGGCTGCTGTGTTCGGTATGGACGTGGTTCCGGCGCGGGTGGAGGCGCTGAGGTCGAAGGCGAAACGTCTGGTCGCGCGCGGGTGGCTGGCCGAGCCGGCGCCGGGCCGGTTCACGCCCGCCCGCGGGGTGAGCGGGCCAGGCGGCGGGTCATGAGCAGGGTCATCGACCAGTAGATCATCGCCTCGGCGCTGGTGGTGCGGCGTTCGTAGTCGCGTGCGAGGCGGCGGGTGCGCATGAGGTGGGCGAAGAAGCGCTCGACGATCCACCGTTTGGGCAGCACCACGAACCCCTTCTGGTCGTCGCTGCGTCTGACGATCGTCAGGACCAGGGCGAACCTGGCCAGGCAGTACTCGACGATACTGCCGGTGTAGCCTCCGTCGGCCCAGACCAGGGCCAGCAGGTGGTGGGCGTCGGCAACCTGGTGCAGCAGGACCCGGGCGACGGCGCGGTCGCCGACGTCCGCGCTCGTGACCATGACGCCCAGCAGCAGGCCGAGGGTGTCGACCACGACGTGCCGCTTGCGCCCGTTGATCAGTTTGCCGCCGTCGAAGCCGCGGCTGTCGGCGCCGACCACGGCGTCGGCCTTGACGGACTGCGAGTCGATCACGCTGGCCGTCGACTCCGTGTCCCGGCCCAGCCGGATGCGGACGTGGCCGCGCAGCCGGTCGTGGAACTCGTCGACCAGGGCGTGGTTGCGCCAGCGGCGGAAGAAGGCATACACCCGGTCCCAGGGCGGGAAGTCGGCGGGCATCGCCCGCCACTTGATCCCGTTGTCCACGAGATACCGGACCGCGTCCAGCAGCGCGCGGTGGCAGTACCCTTCCGGTCGGCCTCCCCGCCCGCGCATCCAGCCCGGGACCGGCAGCAACGGCCGGACCTCGGCCCACTCCGTGTCCGTCATGTCCGACGGGTAGCGGCGCTGCCGCTCAGGCCGGTCAGCCGCGTTGCCGTACACGTGCACGAGACAATCACACGTTGGAGCGGCCGGGTTGGACTGCCCGACCATCGACACGGAAGACTGCGGCACCGGGGCCTCCTGTTGCTCTCTGGATTCGACGCCCACGAGCTGTTCAGGAGGCCCCTTCCTCATGCCCCTGCCACGGAAGGATCACGCCGGATGCGGGAACCTCGCTCCGTCCTACACCGGGCATCTCTCCGACACCCGACTACGCGGCCCGGCACATACCCATGATCAGCGAAAGTGATCAGCGCTCAGAAGAAGATGGCTACAACTGATCACCGAGTTTGATAGTTGACAAACCCACAGCTCACACCGCGGACCGCAACCAACAACCCAGCCACCAGCGATCGCCTCCCACCCAACACTCCACAAACACAGCCGCACGCCCGAACTGATCAGCCCAGCTCAGACGCCTGTGAACTGATCACAAAAACCGATCCTGGACAGGCCCGCACTACGGAAACTGGGCATCGAATGGGCATGAGCACGCCTGCTGGATGTTGGAGCGCGGGGCTGGTCTCTGGTCCTGCGGGGTGAGGTTCTGCGCTCGTCCGAATTGACGGGGCGAGATTTCAGTTCCCACTGACCCGTCAAATACGTAGCGCGTGTGGAGAGTTCGAGACGGTCCGGTCCCGACAGGCCGTCGAATCGGTAGGGTACGAACCCGGCGTGGCAGGTGTCGCGAAGGGGGAAGCATGGCGTACCTGGTCGAGTTGCCCGTTTCCGGGGCGGGCGGCGCGGGAGCGGGTGGCGAGGGGGCGGGATCCGCTCCGTCGGATGCGACCGGCATCATCAAGGTCCAGATCGACGAAGTCGCGGAGGGGCTGGTGCAGGTCGCCCGTCCCGGGCAGGTCGTGGCGCGGGCGACCCGGTCGCTGAACGACATGCTCGCCGGGATCCGGCCGGTCGCGGAGAACTTCGTCGACGGATTCCGCGACATGGAACGGCAACCCGACGAGATCGGCGTCGAGTTCGGCCTGTCCCTGTCGGCCGAGGCGGACGTGGTGATCTCCCGGACGACCGGACAGGCTAACTTCAAGGTCACCCTGACCTGGCGCAATGAGTCGTCCAGCGAACCGGCAGCGGACGCCGCGGGATGACGGTGCCCGCGTTACCGCCCGAGCGTACGGTGGGTACGGGCCCGCAGTCCCTGGACGCGGCCGTACTGCGTGTCCTCGACGGCCGTGGGCAGCCCGTCGGCGTCGCCTTCCTGGTCTCCGACACGCTCGCCCTGACCTGCGCGCACGTGGTTCATGCGGCCCTGGGCACGACGGGGGACGCGGCGCCTCCCGCTTCCGCCCGGGTCCAGGTCGACCTTCCCCTCGTGCCCGCCCCGCAGCCCGACGGCGGCACGCCTGCGACGACGGCCGGTGTCGAGCACTGGGTGCCGCCGCGGACACCCGACGGGGGGTCCGCGGCGGCACCCGCGCGCGCCGAGTCCTCCATGCCCACCACGCGCGACGATGTCGTCGAGCCCGCCGACGTGGCCGTGCTTCGGCTGCAGACGCCGCTTCCGGGAGCGGCACCGGTGCGTTTGGTGCACGCGGACGAGTTGTGGGGCCACCCGATGCGGGCATTCGGGCTGCCCGTCGGCCGTCCCGGCGGGGTCTGGCACGCGGGGGTGTTGCGGGGTCGGCAGGCCGACGGCTGGGTGCAGGCCGATCTCGCCGGCAACGGGTATCCGGTGTCCCGGGGCTTCAGCGGCGGCCCCGTGTGGGACGACCGGCTGTCAGGTGTCGTCGGCATGGTCACGGTGGCCGAGTCCGGACAACCGCCCGTCAGTTACTTGATACCCACCGGCGGACTGTTGGCCGCCCGGCCCGAGCTGCGCGCGGTCACGCTGCCGCCGTCGCCGTTCCGGGCTCTCTCGGCATTCCAGGAAACGGACGCGGCGATCTTCCACGGCAGGCGGGCCGAAAGCGACGACGTGGCGCGGGCACTGGCCGCCGAGCGCCTGGTCACCGTCGTGGGGCCGTCGGGATCCGGTAAATCGTCGCTGGCCCTGGCCGGCGTGGCGCCCCGGCTGCGCGCGGAAGGCGCCCAGGTGGCGGTAGTGAGGCCGACTCCCGGCAGCAGCCCGCTCACCGCCTTCGCGGCGGCGGTGCTGCCGCTGCTGGAGCCCGGCTTGCCCGAGGCCGAGCGCCCCCAGCGGATCACGGAACTCGTCGAAGTGCTGCGCCGCCACGGCCCGGCGGACCTCGTGGCCCGGCTGCTCCAGCTGAGGCGCGGCAGCCGACTGCTCCTCGTGGTCGACCAGTTCGAGGATGTCCTCGGCCTGGAACCGGACGCTGTCGACGAGCTGGCCGACCTGCTCACGGGCGACACGCTGCCCGGCACCGTCCGCGTACTGATCACCTTGCGCGCCGACTTCCTGGAGCCGGTGCTGGCCCATCCGCGGTTCGGCCCGGAGATCGGCGGACACCTGCACGCGCTCGCCCCGCCGACCCCGGAATGCCTGCGCGAGATCGTGACCGTGCCCGTGGAGGCCTTCCCCGGAGTGTCCTACGAACCCCATCTCTCCGAGCGCATCCTCGCCGACACCGACCCGGGGCCGGGTCGGCTGCCGCTCCTCGGCCTCACCCTCGACCTGCTGTGGCAGCGGCAGCAGAGCGGCCTGCTGACACACCGGGCGTACGAGGAGCTCGGCGGTGTGACCGGCGCGTTGGGCGAACACGCCGACCGGGTCTGGGAAGCGTGCGTGCCGCCCGGGGACGAAGAGGCGGCCAGGCGGCTGTTCACCCGGCTCGTCCGGGTCCCGGTCGGCACGCCCGCGCCCATCCGGCGGATGGCGTTGCGCACCGAACTGCGCGCCGAGGAGTGGATGGTCGCGCAACGGCTCGCGGGGACGAGGCTGTTGGTGACCGGCCGCGACGTCGAGGGCACCGAGACCGTGGAACTCGCGCACGAGACGCTGATCAGCGACTGGGGCAAACTGGCCGACTGGACCACCGGGGACCGTGCCTTCCTGGAGTGGCGGGCCGCTCTGCAGCAGGACATGGACCGCTGGGAGCACGCCGAGCGTCCCTCGCAGTTGCTTCCGACGCCCCTGCAGCTCGCCCGGTCCGAACAGTGGCTGAGCGAGCGCGGCGAAGAACTGACGGATACCGAACGGCGCTACCTGGACGCCGGCCGTGCCCACCGCCGCGCGAGGGTCCGTCGGCGGCGGACGGTGCTCTCGGCCGTCGGTCTCGTCGTGGCACTGGTCCTGGTGGCACTGTCGTCGCTCTACGCCACGCGGGAGGAGAGCCGGGGACGCGCGGCGGAAGCCGCCTCCCGCGCTCTCGCGGTGGCTGCGGAGGACGACGTACGCACGGAACCCGCCCTGAGCGTGCTGAAGGCACTTGCCGCCTACCGCACGGCGCCGACGCCGGAGGCCCGCAACGCGCTCCTGCGGCAGTACCTGCGCTTCAAGGACTACGACCGGGTGCTGTCCGGTGTGCTGGGCACGGTCTGGGAGGTCACCACCAGTGCGACCGGCGACGTCGTGCTGGCCACCTCGAAACTGGGCCGGGCCGTCCTGTACGTCGGCGCCACCTCCGGTCCGGTGCGCAGCGCCCAGGTGCCCTCGACCGGGCAGGTCCAGGGAGTCGCGGTGTCCGCGGACGGCAGGCGCGGCGCCTACGTCCAGGCGGACGGCAGGGCCGTGTGGTTCGAGGTGGACACCGGCGCCGCAGGCCTGCTCGGCCCGATGCACCGGCTGCCCGACGCGCCGGGCGGCACCGACGTCAGCTGGGAATCCTCGGTGCGCCCCGCGATGTCGGCGGACGGCCGTGTCCTCGCTGCGCGCGTCCGGGGCCGCCTGGTGTGGTGGAACCTGGACCGTGGCACCCTCGCCGGTGAGGTGCCCGCACCCCACGACATGAACACCGCCCTGTGGCTCGGCCCGGACGGGCGGACGCTGCTGACGAAGGTCTACACGGCGTCGGGCGCGCAGGCACTGAAGTCCGTGGACATGGGCACCGGCCGCGTCACGCAACTCCTCTCCGAGGCCAAGGAGATCCTCGTGTCCGGTGACCGCCGCACCGCGGTCGTGTGCCGAGCGGAGGGCAAGCACACCGTCGTCAGCCGTCACCGGACCTCCGACGGCGCCGGGATCGGCCGCCCCTACCGCGAGCGGGACAAGGCGTATGTCACTGACATATGTACGGTGGACGCCGTCGACGCGACCGGGCGGCGCGTCTCGCTCCCCTGGGGTGAAGGACTGCGCGTCGTGGACCTGAACAGGAGCGAGACGATCTCCTGGTTGCCGCTGCCGCGATCCGGCGCACAGCCCATACCCGCGAACCTCCTTGCGGAGTCGCACGGCAGGCTCTACTACGTGAGCCAACAGGAGTCGATGATCACCTTCCTGGGACTGACACCGGGCAGACGACTGCCCGAGGTCGCTCAGCAGCGTCTCACCGCCGACGGGAAGCGGACGATCACCGTCCTGGAGGACGGATCCCGCATGGAACTGCGCCCGGCCGACCCGAGGCGGAGAGGACAGGTCCTCGCGGAGGCGTCCCGGGCGAAGCCGTACTGGGTGCCCGACCAGCCCGACCTGCCCGTCTTCGACGGCACCGGCAGGCTCGTCGCCGACCGCGAGTCCGCCGACACGGTGGTCGTCCGGGACGCGTCGACGCTGCGGAATGTGGCCACCGTGACCGCCGTCCGGCCGCCGAAGACCCGGCCCGGCACCCATTGGGTCCGGGACCTGGACGTCAGTGGGGCGCTCAGCTGGCACTTCCAGCAGTACGAGTTCCGCTACTTCTTCGACCACACCGGCCGCCTGCTGACGGTCTCCGGCACCGTCGTCCAGCAGTGGGATCCGCGAACGGGTCGGCAGACCGCCCGCTTCGACGCCGGCGCGCTGCGCCCCGGCGATGACCCGGACGCGCTCGTGACGATCGCCCCGTATCCGGACCGCAACCAGGTCTCCGTGATCGTGCGGGGGCAGCGCGGCATCCGCGTCGTCGACATCACGGACGGACGCGTCACAGCCCGCGTGCCCACCGAGGGGGATGTCCTCTCCGCCGAATTCAGCTCCGACGGACGGTACTTCGCAGTCATGCGCCGTGAGACGGGACTCGAGGTGTGGCAGCGCGGTGACCCCGGACGCAAGGTGATCGGCCCGCTGAGCACCGTCGGCGAGAGCAGCACCGACGCGTACCGCGCCGTCTTCCTCGACGACGGCCGCTTCCTGATCGCCGCGGACAACGCCGTACGCACCTACCGGATCGGCGAGCGGAGCTACGGCGACACGTACCTGTTCGCCGATTCGACCCTCAGGACGGGGGACTACTCGTTCCCGGATGTGTCCGAGGACGGCAGGACCGTGCTCCACGCCGCCTCTGACAAGACCGCCAGCGCCCTCGTCCTCGACCCGGAGCTGTGGAAGCGGGAGTTGTGCCGCATCGTCGGAGACCGCGCGTTCACGGCGGACGAACGCGACGGCCTCCCGGCGGAGGCGAAGACATGGCAACTGTGCCCGTAGCGCCGGTTGTTGTCCGGCGAGCATGGACGACGAGGTCCGAGCGAGGGGGACGCATGGCGTATCCGGTCGAACCACCCGTGTCCGCGCCCGGTGGCGCCGGGGGTGCCGCTCCGCGCGACCTGACCCTCGCCGCTGGCGCAGACTTGGGGATCTCCCGGACCACCGCGCAGCCCGGCTTCACGGTGCCCCAGACCTGGCGTCGTCCGTCGGACCGGGCGGCGCGATGATGTCGGCGCGGGGACCGGAACGCCAGTCGGCGGCAATCGGCCCGAAAGTCCTGGACAGAGCGCTGCTACGCATCCTGGACGCACGCCGGCAACCCGTCGGCGTGGGCTTCCTGGTGTCCGACACGGTCGCCCTGACCTGCGCGCACGTGGTCTCCGCCGCCCTCGGCACGTCGGCCGACGCACCACCGGAACCCGGCGCGCGCCTATCGGTCGACCTGCCTCTCGTGCCCACCGTGTCGCATGCGGACGCGACCGTCGAACTGTGGGTGCCGCCGCGGGGGCCGGGCGGTGCGGCATCCGGTCCCGCCGATGTCGCCGTGTTGCGGTTCGCGGCTCCGCTGCCCGGTGCGGGACCCGTGCGGTTGGTCGACGCGGACGAGCCGGCCGACGCAACCGTCGACGATGCCGCGGACGAGCTCTGGGGGCATCGGGTGCGGGCCTTCGGACTGCCGGCCGGGCGCCCCGGCGGGGTATGGCACGCGGGGGTGCTGCGGGGGCGGCAGGCCGACGGCTGGATGCAGGCCGATCTCGCCGGTGACGGTTACCCGGTGTCGCGGGGCTTCAGCGGTGGGCCGGTGTGGGACGACGGTCTGTCGGGCGTGGTCGGCATGGTCACGGTGGCGGAGTCCGGTCAGCCGCCCGTCAGCTATCTGATTCCCACCAGCGGTCTGGTGGCCGCCTGGCCCGGACTGGGCCCACTCGTGCGGCCTCCCGCGCCGTTCCGCGGGCTCGCCGCCTTCGAGGAGGCCGACGCGGCGGTCTTCCACGGCAGGCGGAACGAGAGCGACGCGATCGCCCGGGCACTCGACGACCGGCAATGGGTCACCGTCGTGGGCCCATCGGGTTCCGGCAAGTCGTCGCTGGCGCTCGCCGGTGTGGCGCCACGGCTGCGAGCGCGTGACGCCTGCGTCGTCGTCCTGCGGCCCGCGTCCGGGAGCAGCCCCCTCGCGGCCCTCGCCTCCGCACTGCTGCCGCTGCTGGAACCCGACCTGCCCGAGACCCGACGACTGGCACGCCTGCCCGGACTGTCCGACCAACTGCGCCACCACGGCCTCGCGGACACGACCGAACGCCTGCTCGAGGTCCAGGGTGGCAGTCGACTACTCGTGATCGTCGACCAGTTGGAGGAGCTGCTGTCGCAGCCCCCGGACGCGGTGCGCGAACTGGCCGACGTGTTGTTCGCCGCCGACGCCCTGCCGCCCGCCGCCCGCGTACTCGCCACCCTGCGCGCCGACTTCCTCGAACCCGTCCTCGGTCACACACACCTCGGACCCGTCACCGGTCGGCACCTGCACGCCCTCGGGCCGCTCGGCGAGGACGGCCTGCGCGACATTGTCACCACCCCCGTCGAACGCCTCCCCGGCGTCTCCTACGAGCCCCACCTCGCCGAACGCATCCTCGCCGACACCGGCACCGAACCAGGCGCGCTGCCGCTCCTCGCCCTCACCCTCGACCTGCTGTGGCAGGGGCAGGAGGACGGCGTGCTCACCCACCGCGCGTACGACGAACTCGGCGGTGTCACCGGCGCGCTCGGCAACCACGCCGACCGGGTCTGGGCCGAACATGTGCCGCCGGACGACGAGGCAACCGCCCGTCGGCTGTTCACCCAGCTCGTCCGGTTGCCGCTCGGTGCCGCTGCGGCCACCCGGCGCCTCGCTCGGCGCGGCGACCTCGGCGAGGACCAGTGGCGCATCGCCCAGCGCCTCGCCGCGCACACCCGGCTGCTCGTCACCGACCGCAGCGCCGAAGGCACCGAGACCGTGGAGCTCACGCACGAGGCGCTGATCGGTGAGTGGGACAAGCTCGCCGCGTGGGTGGCCGAGGACAGGTCCTTCCTCGGCTGGCGGGAGGCCGTGCAGCACGAAATGGAGCGCTGGCAGGAGGCGGACCGTTCCCCCGACCACCTGCCGACCTCCGCGGCGGTGGCCGGCGCCGAACAGTGGCTCCCGGAGCGTGCCGCGGTCCTGAGCGAGGCTGAGCGGGACTACCTGAGGGCCGGCCGGACCCACCGCCGTGCCCGCGCCCGTCGGCGGCGGGCCCTGTTCTCCGGTCTGGCCGCAGCCCTGGCGTTCGCTCTGGTGCTCGGCATGCTCTATGTCGTCGAACGCCGCAGCAGCCAGGAACGCGCCGCCCTCGGTGCCTCCCGTGCCCTCGCCCAGGCCGCGCCGGAGTCGACGGTCACCGACCCGGCCCGCGCCGCGTTGCTCTCCCTCGCCGCCTACGACACGTCCCCCACACAGGAGGCCAAGAACGAACTGCTGCGCCAGTACCTTCAGTACAAGGACTACGACCGGGTGCTCTCCGGCGAGCTCGGCGACACCGTCTTCGACAAGAGCCGTGACGGCGACGTGGTCCTCGGGGCGGCCAAGCGCTCCGGCGCCACCCTGTTCGTACACTCCCTGACCGGACCGCTGCGCACCGTGCGGGTGCCATCCACCGATAAGGTCCAGTACGTCATGGTGTCCGCCGACGGGAGACGCGCCGCCTACGTCCAGTACGACGGCAAGGCCGTGTGGTTCGAGGTGCGCCCCGACGCGAAGCAGCCCGTCGGGCCGCTGCACCGGCTCCCCGACGCCCCCGGCATCGGTACGAATTGGAGCGACACCGTAACCCCCGCGATGTCCCTCGACGGCACGATCATGGTCGCCCACGTGCGCAAACGCATTATCTGGTGGAACCTGGACAGCGGCCCGCACGGCATCCTCGCCGGGAACCTTCCGGCGCCCAAGGGCCTCGAGTTCAAGATGTGGCCAGCCCCCGACGACCGGACGTTGCTGGTCCCCGTCTACAAGCGGTTCCGCGACTTCGGGCAGGGCGAGAAGGGCAGCCTGCTCGCCCTCGACCTCAAGACCGGCAGGAGCCGGCTCGTGGTACGCGCCGACGCCGACCAGATCCGCATCTCCGGCGACCGGACCCGAGCCGTCCTTTGCCACGTGCGGGGCGAGACCACCGAGGTCACCGTCCACCGGGTCCGCGACGGCTCGCGAGAGGGCTACGCCTACAGGGAGAAGAACAAGGACTTCGCATCCACCATCTGCTCCGTGCAGTCCCTCGACAGCTCCGGCCTCCGTGTCGCTCTCAGCTCCCTCAAGGGCCTCACCGTCGTCGACATGCGCGACGGCAAGGTCCTCTCCCGCAACGGCCTGCCCCACTCGACCTCCTTGCTCGCCAAGAGCAGCCCATGGCTCGCGGAGTCCGGCGGCAGGCTCTACTACGTCCGCCACAACGAGTCGATGATCGGTTTCGTCCAACTGCGCCCCGGAAACTGGTTCGTCGAGGTCGCCCAGGAACTCCTCACGCACGACGGCAAGTACACGATCACCGTCCTTGCGGACGGCTCGCGCATGCAACGGCACCACGCGCGCGAGGACAGCGCCCGCGTGCTCGCCGACGTACCGCGCCGCAAGCCCTACTGGGTACCCGAAGCCTCCGAACCCCTCGCCCTCGACCGCACCGGACGGCTCGTCGCCGACCGCGAGGGCGCGAACATCGTCACCGTTCGCGACGCCACCACGCTGCGCCGCACCACCACCGTCACCACCGCCGAACCTCCCCGACTCGACGACTCCACCCCGTCGATCGGGGACATCGAGATCGACGACGACAAGGGCAGCAGCAAGCACCCGAACTACGATTTCGGCTACTTCTTCGACCGCGGCGGGAAACTGATCACGGCTTCGGGAAACATCGTCGAGCAATGGGATCCGCGCACCGGCCGGCGACTCGCGCGCTTCGACGCCGCGACGGTCCGCTCCCGAGCCGGAGGGGCCAAGGACGCGGAGGTGATGATCGGCCCCTACCCAGTGGCGAACCGGGTCGCCGTCATCGTCCTGGACCGGCCCGGCATCCATGTCGTCGACATCACCACCGGGCGCATCACCGAGACGGTGAAGACCGGCGACGACATCCTCGCCACCCAGTTCGACGCCAAGGGCGAGTACTTCGCGATCCTGCGCAGGGGCTCGGTGTTGGAACTGTGGCGGCGTGGCGACCCGCCGCACAAGGAGATCGGCCCCCTGCGCAGCCTCGCCGAGTCGGCGGGCACGCCGTTCGCCGTCGAATTCCTGGAGGGCGAGGGCCGCTACCTCGTCGCCGCGAACAACACCGTACGCGTCTACCAGATCGGCGAGCCCGGTTACGAGTCGTTCTACTCGTTCACCGGCCCGCGCGACAGCGCACTCGACGGGCAGCACTCGTTCCTGGCCGCCTCGGCGGACGGCAGCACCGTGCTCCACGTCGGCCCCGACGGCACCGGCGGACCTCTCCAACTGGCGCCAGGTCGGTGGTACCGCGAGCTGTGCAACATCATCGGCGACCGGGAACTCACCCGCGGCGAGGTGGATCTGCTCCCTGCCGATCCGAAGTCCCGGAAACCCTGTACCCGGGATGACTGAGCGACGTCAGACTCACTCTGACCTCTGCCTCGATCAGTTTTTGGACCTGGAATCCGCGCTGATCTGGGTCCTTGCGGTCGATCTCCACCTCGCGGCTGAGGGTCTGCGCGGCCCAGTCGACCAGGCAGCCGGCGAAGCCCTGGTCTGCCCAGATCTTCCGGACTTTCGGGTGGTCGAGGCGGGTCCACAGCAGCGGACTCGTTCGAAGCCACTCGCCGTCGCCGCCGACGAACCAGGCGGCCGGATCCCCGACATCGCACCCGGCGTCCTCATGGACGGCGATGATCTGGGCAAGTGGCTTCAGAGGCAAGGCGAGCTTGCCGCGGCCGAATCCCACAAAGAGCCAGAAGATTCCCAGCGAGGCGGTGTTCTGGAGCATGGAGCGGACCTCTGCCTTGTCCCAGGGCTCATCACCGACCTGGGTCACGATGAAGGAGGGGTCTGCAGCTCCGGATTCCTGATAGTGATTGACGGCGCGGCGCATCGCGTCGGCGACGTTGCCCGAGCCCCACTCGACCTGCTCCACGTCAGCCAGTGAGCAACACGTCCCGCACGGCTCTGACGCGCAGTTCCTCCAGCGTGTTCATCTGCCGTTCGGCCCGTGTGATCAGTCCGTCGAGCTCCTGCTCGTCGAGGCGATCGTCCTCCTCGGCCAGGGCGCGCAGCGTGCGCCAGCCGAGTTCCTTGCCCTTCACCCCCAACCGGAGGAACTCAAGTTCGATCACCAGCGTCAGAGGTGAACGCCTGTAGAGGCGCCCGTTGCTCTTGAGACGCCCCAGTCGCTCCACCGCGCCGGATGCTGCGACCTTGTAGCGGCGCCTCGGGACGTCCAGGCTCCGCATGATACGTAGCAGGGTCCTACGGTCCTCGGAGATCTCGCCCGCGAGGTGCCGCAGCGGTTCCGCGAAGGGCGGGTCACGATGCGATCGGGCCATGAACTCGGAACGTCCGGCTCCGACAGTGGAACCTGCCAGATGGTCGTTGAGGTAGATCCCGAGGAGGTCCGTGCGGATCCTGCGGATCTGCGGGCGGCTGCCCGCCATCGGTGTCGTCATTGTGTGTCCTCGCTTCTCTCCGCCCGCGTGGGCGGCTTCGCACGAGTAGGGGGCGGCGACCGGCCCCTGCCACGGTGGACATCCCGGCCGAGCGTCCGACCGGCCAGGCCCCCGAAAGGAGCCGTCCGACCCGTCTGTCTCAGCTGTGGCCGTCGGGGTGCAGGACCACCTTGGGCCAGCCCTCGTCGCGGTTGTCGAAGTGTTCGTAGGCCGACGGAGCCTCGGCCAGGCTCAGTTCGTGCGAGACGACGAAGCTCGGCTCCGCCCTGCCACCGGCGATCAGATCGCGCAGGGCGCGGTTGTACCGCTTCACCGGGGCTTGGCCGGTGCCCATGCGCTGGCCCTTGAACCACATCAGACCGTAGTCGAACGGATCTTGCCCTGGGCCTCGACACCGCCCGGGTCCTCGGGCACGAACACTCCGACCACGCTGAGGGAGCCGGTGAAGCGGACGCTGTCGATCAGCCCGTTGAGGGTGCGGGCGGCGTCCTCCTGGCCGCTCGGGTCGTGGGCCTGGTAGCCGACGCACTCGCAGTCGTTCCCTTGTCCCTGCCATGGGCATGTGCACCCTTGGTCTGGATCTGCCGTGCCTTGCGTCTTGTGGCGCCGCTGCTCGGGCTACTGGGGGGTTGGACATCGGATGCCTCACTTGCTGTTCAGGAGGCCGACTGCTCCGAGGCGGCCGATCGACCTGCCCGTGTCAGAGACGTCCATGGACATGTGCTCAGCCGTGTGAGCCAGGGTCCACA
Organism: Streptomyces sp. YIM S03343; assembly: GCF_054729195.1. Taxonomy (NCBI): domain Bacteria; kingdom Bacillati; phylum Actinomycetota; class Actinomycetes; order Kitasatosporales; family Streptomycetaceae; genus Streptomyces; species Streptomyces sp. YIM S03343. The sequence continues at coordinate 38,525 of NZ_JBPUKX010000001.1, read as the reverse complement.
GGCCGGATGCGGCCGCGCCAGCCGCCTTCCTCGCCGCCGGTGCCTTCGACGTAGTCCTTGAAGCGGCGCAGGTCGCCCTTCACCCGGCGGTCGATCATGCCGAGGGCGTCCGCGCCCTTCTCCACCATGCCGGTGGGTTCGAGGTCCATCGTCAGTTCCACGCGCGTATGGGTGTCGTCGATCGGCTCGAAGCGGACCGATCCGCGTTGTTGGGTGTCCCCGGCTGTCGACCGCCAGGTGATGCGGGTGTCCGGCATCTGGTCGACGATCTCCGTGTCGAACTCGCGCCGTACCCCGCCGATGCTGGTGGTCCAGTGGTTGTGCCGGTCGTCGAGCTGCGTGACTTCCTCGACGCCTTCCATGAAGTGGGGGAACTCCTCGAACTGCGTCCACTGCCCATACGCGACCCGGAGCGGAACCTCGACCTCGACGGCTTCCGTGACTGTACTCATGAGTGCCTCCTCATTCGGCTGCTTCCGGCAACCGGGTACCCCACAGAGAGCGGCGAAGCCCCCGCCCCCTCGGAATCCCGGACCGGGCGCACGCGACCCGGCTGCGATGCGCGTGTCAGGCTGCGAAAGCGGGGAACCCGGCTGCCGTGCACGCTTGGTGCAACACCCTGCTGAACGGCGGACCGTGCGCGTCCGCCACGGTGACCTAACGTCCACCGTGCCCGGCCGTCGTTACGACCTGGTGGTCACCAATCCGCCGTACGTGCCCGCCCCCGGCGAGACTCCGCCCCAGGGCCGGGACAGGGCCTGGGACGCCCACGACGACCCGCACGTCGATCTTGAGGATTTCGATGCCGACCGGGGAGACCTGATGAACGCGTCGATCACGAGTCCTCGGTCGAGGACGAGTTTCGAGCACGTCGTAGAGGCTGCCGCTGCTGGCTCCGCCGGGCTGCTGTGCTGGAACAACGGTCATGACGACGGGACCTCCTTGCCTGTTTGCGTCGGCAGACTGCCCGGACAGCGATCTATCGACCGGACCGGTCGCTGTCGGCCCGCCCGCGTTCGTAACTGCGGGCGGGGCGGTAGCCGGTGAGACGGCCCTCGGGATCGACGTCGATGCGATAGCTCGCCATCAGGCTCATCGTGTCGGGAACTGGGCGAGTTCGAGGACCTCGAGCTCCAGGGACCAGCCGTCCTCCGCTTCGAAGGATGAGACGGCCTCGGCCGCCAGGCCGGTGAGCTCGGCGAACTGGTCGCGCGCCCGACGCAGCACCTGCGCCGGGTCCGGCTGCCCGTGACCGGTCATGACGCTCTCCTTACCCGCCCGGGGTCCCTGGCGGCACAAGCCCCGCAGGCCTCGATCACTCCGACGACGATCACCTGATCCGATTTGCCAGAAATGTTCCGTGTAAACCGTTACCGGGCGGACAATGATGTTCTGCCGCCATCGGGCACGCGGATCGCCGGGTCCCGCACCGCTGCGGCGTGGCGTTGAGGAGGATCAGGGCGAAGTCTTCCGGCAGGCGCGCCGCCAGCTCGGCGCGTACCTCGCCGGCCAGGTGTGCGCCGAGCAGGGCGAGCACCACGCGGGCCGCGCGTTCTGCTTCTGGCAGGCTGTCGTACTCGCCGCGTTCCCTCACATGTTCCAGGAACGCTTCCCGTCGCAGGGTCACGTCCATCGCCGCCCTTCTTCGAGTCCGTCCCGTCGGGTGCGGAGGACGGGGTGAGGGGGAGATCAGGTTCCCGTCCTCCGCCGCCGTTCGGCCCGCATCGTCCGGCTCAGCCGGAGATCTCCTTGCGGTCAGATCCCGAGCCGATGGAGATCTTGCGGGGCTTGGCGCGCTCGGCGATCGGGATGCGCAGGGTGAGCACCCCGGCGTCGTAGTCGGCCTTGATCTGCTCGGTGTCCAGCGTGTCCGCGAGCACGATCTGGCGGGAGAAGACGCCCAGCGGCCGCTCGGAGAGTTCCATCTGCACGTCGTCGCCCTTGGCCACGGGCCGGCGTTCAGCCTTGACGGTCAGCATGTTGCGTTCGACGTCGATGTCGATCGCGTCCGCGCTGACACCGGGGAGGTCGAAGGCCACCACGTACTCGTGACCCTCGCGGTAGGCGTCCATCGCCATCGCGGACGGCCGCGACCAGGTGCCCGGGCCCATCAGCTGCTGGGCCAGCCGGTCGAGCTCACGGAAGGGGTCGGTGCGCATCAACATCGAAAACACCTCCAGAAGATTCGGGCAGTTGCTGCCAATGCGCCTCACTGAAACCGTTGTAACATGTCATCCAATGGATGACAAACAAGAGCGTCGTCGGAAAGATGACAGCCCGAGGGAGGTGCCCGTGACAGCACCCGACCAGCCGACCCCTTCCAGCGCCGGCGCTCAGAGCCCGGCATCCTTTCTCGCCGCCGCGGCGGCCCTGCACGCCATAGACGACGCCCTGCGCGCCGCCCGGCACGAAGCCCCCGGCTCCCCCGATGTCCCCGACGCCGGCCCTGAGCAGGCCCTGGCCTCCCTGCTGCTGCTGCGACAGGTGCGCGAGCAGCTCGCCGGATGGGAGACCGGCCTGATCGAAACCGCCCGCCACGCAGGCGCCAGCTGGGCCGACCTCGCCCACCCCCTCGGCGTCGCCAGCCGCCAGGCCGCCGAACGCCGCTACCTGCGGGGTCGGCCCGGACCCGTCGGCACCACCGGCGAACAACGCGTCCAGGCCACCCGCGAACACCGCGCCGCCGAACGCAGTGCCGCCACATGGGCCCGCCGCAACGCAGCCGACCTGCGCCGCATCGCCGGCCAGATCACCGCCCTCACCGACCTTCCGGCCGCCGCGCGTTCCCCGCTCAGGCAACTCCACGCGGCCCTCGCCGACGACGACCCCGCCGCCCTCATCCGCCCCCTGGGTGCCACCCGCCCCCACCTGACCACCACCCACCCCGGCCTCGCCGCCCGACTCGACGCCCTTGCGGACTCCGCCAGAGCCACAGATGCCGCCCCCGACTGACCGATGTAGAGCTCCGTGTGCGACGTCGGAACTCACGCGGCAGGCTCCGGCCGACCGGCCGGAGCCTGCCGCTCTTCATGAGATCAACTTCAGTCAGCCAGGGTTGCCCCTTGGCGGCGCTGTCAGCGTGGCAGGCGGGCATGGATGGTCTTGCCCCGCCCGGGACCGGGAGTGAATGGTCGCCTCGCTGGTGAGGTGGCGGACCATGGGCCATCCGAACCCGCCGCGGCCACCGTTGAGGTCGGAGGCGCGTTCCCGCGGGGGTGACGGGTTGAGTTCGGTGACGGCGACGTGCACCGCGTCGGCGGTGGCGCCCAGTTGGAGGGTGTAGCGGCCGCCGCCGTGGCGCAGGGCGTTGGTGGCGAGTTCGGAAACCACGAGAGCGAGGGTTTCCGCCGTCTCGGAGGCCGGAGGCGGGATCCGCGCCTTCGACGAAGGCGCGGGCGACGTCACGGAGCGCGAGCGACACCGGCGGGGCTGTCGCCCTCAACCACGGCAGGGGCTCTGGGGGCGTGCGTACGTCTCGCCTCCATGTCGGTCATGCGCTGTCACCCCACCCTGGATCGGTTGTGCCTCCAGGCTCAGCAGGTGGCCGTCGAGCGGGCGCATCCGGGAATCGTCGGCGTCCGTCCACTCCATTTGCTTGAGCAGTTCCTCGACGCGGGTGTGGTCCGCGATCTCCGTGTCGGCGAGCCGGTCGCCGCCCTCGACGTGCTCGCGCACCGCCGGGGAGAGGGCGGCAGCAGGCGATGGCGTCGCCGAGCGGGGTCGGTTCGATGGGCCATGGCGCGACAGCATGCGGATCAAGTGGGTGCGGACACGCCGGGGTAGATGGGGCCAGTGATCCGCCGGGCGTCGTCCTGGTGGTGTCCGATGCGGTCCGGGTAGATCCGCCGGTGGCGCTGGTGAGGGCGCGTGTGGTCGGCGGTGTGGGTTGATGCGCCAACGTCTTGCGGCGGGGGCGCACTTGGTCCTTCAGGGCGTTGTGCGGGGGCAGATGGTGAACAGGTGGCGGGTGGCGGTGCGGTCGAGCACGCGCAGTACACGAAATGGCTGCACTTCGGCGGGGACGGCTACCTGCGCTCCCGCGATTCCGAACTCCAGGAGAAGGCCGTCAAGTTCCTCGACCTGATGGCCAACAGCATCATCTTCTCCACCACCGTCGACATGACCGACACACTGTGCCAGATGGCCGCCCAAGGCCGGGGAGGTGAACCCCGACGACATCGCCGCGCTCAGCCCGCACCGCAGGGACAACGTGCTGCGCTTCGGCGACTACGACACCGCCACCTCCACATCCCGCCCGGCCCGTATGACAGCGCGCGCTTCGCCTTCCTGTGGGTGGTCTCTGACAGGGGGGCGGCCGAGATTGGCGGCCAACCGAAATAAGGCCAGAACGAGCAATTACAGCAAATCCGGGTATCTTCGCTCGGCGGGATCCACAGGAGTACGCCGTGCGTAATGGTGGATCGGTCGGCGTGAGCCAGTCCTAACTGTTGGAGGGAACCACCGGCCCCCGGGCGATCAGGACGTCGGCTTCGTGGTGCCAGCCGAGGGAGGAGTAGAGGCGCTGGCCTTCCGCACTGGCGATGAGAAGACCGGTACGGGCGCCCTGGGCCACGGCGGCTTCCGCCAGAGCGCTCATCATGGCGCGGCCCAGGCCGCGTCGGCGGTGCGCCGGGTCCGTCTCGATGCGATCGGCGATCGCGTCGGCGCCGACCACGGCGATGGCGCCGCGCGCCGCCACCTCTCCGGAGGGGTCATGGAGGGAGACGACCGTGACTGGTCCCTCTGCGCGGACCTCGCGCTCGTACGGCGCGGTGGGCGCGTGCTGCGGGTGCTCGGTCAGATCGGTCGTCATGAACCACTCGGACCGGTGGAGCAACTCCAGTCCGGCGGCGCTGACGACGGCTTCGACGGTGCCCGGGCGCAGCGTAGGTACCGTGAGCCAGGTGGTCTGACTCGCGCCGGCGACGGCTGCCGCCAGCCTTGCCAAGGACTCGGGCTTCTCATCCGCACGCAGCGCGAACACCTCGACCTCACGGCCGGGTTGGTCGCACGTGGACCGCAGGCCGTCCCCAGCGGACTCGACCGGCTCGGCCTCGGGCAGGGAGCGAGCCACGGTCCAGCCGTTCAGCCAACGTCGTATCAGCCCTGATTCGATCTTCGTCATCCGGCGATTAGAACATGACCGCAACCGGTGGACGGGGGCGAACAGCCATCCCTCGTCATCCGCCGCCGCCCTCCATGTGCCGGTCAGTCCGAAACCGGCATAGATGGCAGCGGGTAAGAGAAGCGTCCCCCTTCTCGGTCATCACTCTGCGTATTCACTAGCCGAGGGGTGTGCCCCAACAACAGGTCCTTGGTCTTTGGAGGAGATACGCCCGAAGGGCGTATCTCCTCCAAAGACCGTCTTGCCGGCAGCCTTCCAGGGGCTGGCACAGGTGACCCGGTCGGCGGTCAGCTGCTGTCGCTTGCGAGAGCATCGGCGAGTTGGTCGTGGCTCATGCTGGAGCGGCCGCGGATGCCGGCCTTGTTCGCCTTCTCGTACGGTTCTGCCTTGGTCAGCGACCGAAGCGACCGGGAACGTGGGGTTCCGGATGAGCTGGTGGCGCGCTTCTACGCGGCAGGCTTCTTCCCGGTCGTCTTCTTACTGGTCTTGGAGGAGCTGGCCTTGTCTTTGGTGTCTTTCGGTCACCCCGCGTCGACGATCGGCTCGGGTGCCGTTGACCGCCGGGAGAAACGGCGGCGCTGTCAGCCGCCCCAGCGTCTCCTCCAGTGGCCGCGCGGTGTGCGGCCACCACGGCTCGGCCGGCCGGCCGGGAAGCGGGTCCGCGACCATGATCGGGCTGCCGCCCCGGACGATAATGCGGCCTGTGATCAACACTTCCCGCCGTACCCTGCTCGCCGCCTTCACGGCCTCGGCCGCCGCCCCGCTCGCGGGCTTAACCGCCTCTCCGGCCGCCGCGGCGCCCGCGGCCCCGGCCGCCCCCATGACCACCGCCCTGGCGTCCTCCGCCATGACCGGCCCCCGCTCCTCGGTCGCTCTCACCGGCCCCCCGCACGACATAGCCGCCCTCACCCGGGCCTCCGTAGGCGCCCTGACCGCGACCGTTCTGCCCGGGACCCCCGCGCGGACCGAGATCCGCAGCGGCGGCCAGACGCTGGCCGTGCTGACCACGGGCTCTCGGACGGTGCTGATGACCGGACCCGAGCGGACGTTCACGGAGAACAAGCGGCCGTTCGAGGATCTCTTCGACCGCACCCTGGCCGGCGAGGGCAGCTGGGGGAACTCCCCGGCCGGCGGGCGCTGGTCGGTGTTCGGCGGAACAGAAGTACCGGGCCCCGGCGAGGATCCCGTGTACGTGCAGTTCAACCTCCAGCAGCGCGGCGCCGCCCGTGCGGAAATCAGCGACACGACCACCGGCCGGTACGCGCTCCTGCGCGATGAGGAGATCACCGACGTCGACGTCCGGTGCACCGCCCGGTTCGACAAGGTCCCCGCGGGCAACGCCTGCTCCTTCGCGTTGGTCTTCGCCTACCGCAGCAACGGAGCGGAGAGCAGCACCCATTACCGGGCGCGCCTGTCCTTCACCACCCAGGGCGAGGTCCAGCTCCGCGCCGAGAAGCTCATCGGCGCGAACGCCAGCACCCCCGCGGGGGTTACCCCTATCTCGCTCGCCACCGGCGTACCCGCCAACACCGACTGGACGATCCGAGTCCGCCGCGAAGGCGCCCACGTCCAGATCAAGGCCTGGCGCACGGCGGCCGCCGAGCCGTCCGGGTGGACGATGGAGTTCACGGACAGCGATTCCCGTTACGCCAAGGGCGCGGTCGGCGTGCGCGGCATGGCCTCGGACGGCTGCACGAGCACGGTCACGCTGAGCGTGAGCCGCGTCGAGGTCACGGAGGCCGCCTGGGAGAAGCCCCCGACCGTCACCCACTCCCGTTGGGTCCGCCTCCTCGACGCACCCTACGACGGCACCTGGACCCCCGCAGTGGAGGACGTCGTACGCGGCTGGTCCGGCTCGCTCGCCCCGGACGTCCTCGCGTACGCGGCCATGTTCCTGCCGGGAGCGCCGCAGGTGGCGAGCGGCCGGCAGGAACCGGTCGGCGCGCGGGTGCTCGGCGAGGCCGGATACGGCAAAACCGACGCGCAGGGCCTGCGCCCGGTTGGCGCGGACTTCCACGACTACATGGATCGGCCCTGGCCCTTCCCCGACCTGACGCAGCCGAGGCCGCCGGAGTCGGGGCAGGCCGGGAACCTCGACTGCTCCGGCTACGTGCGGATGGTCTACGGCTACCACATGGGCCTTCCGCTGTACTACGGCGTGGACCCGGATAGGCAGGCGCTGCCCCGCACATCGGGTGCCATGGTCGACCACGCCCCCGGAGTGCAGGTCGCGACCAAGCCGGACGACAACAGGGCCCTTCCAGCGGAGACCGCGCTCCAGCCGGGGGACCTGCTCCTCTTCGACGCGAACGAGCCGAGCGGCCCGGACGAGCCGGTCGAGAAGTACGCCGTGGACCACGTCGGCATCTACCTCGGCCTTGACGCCGAGGGCCGGCGCCGGTTCGTCTCCAGCCGCAAGAGCTGCAACGGCCCCACGATGGGCGACCTTTCGGGTGCCTCGTTGCTCGACGGCGACGGGACGTACGCCCTCAGCGTGCGCACCGTGCGCCGTCTCTGACCCGGGCGGGCATTACGCGGCTTTGGCCGCCGTGCAGGAGAGCACCGGCCCGGCGGCCGGTCCGGCAGCGGTGGCGGGCGCAACTCCGCGAGCCGTGGGCCAGGAAGCCCGCCGACTCGCGGATCGGCTCCAACGGGAGCCCGCCCGCCAGGGTTCCGCTCACGGTGGCCGGGCTCGGCCCCGCAACCCCTGACCGCACAGCTTGAAATGAACTCCTAGGTCCTGTCTGGAGTCCGGATCACGAGTTCGGTAGATCGCCTGCGTCATGGGGTCCCTCCTTGATAGGCCATCGGCCATGGCGCGAGGCGATCTCACCGACGAGCAGTGGGCCCTGATCGAGCCCCACCTTCCGATCGCCGCAGTCGGGCCCATCCCCGACCTGCGGAAACACTTCAACGCGGTGATGTGGCGGTTCCGCACGGGCAGTCCCTGGCGCGACCTGCCCAGCGAGTTCGGGCCCTGGCAGAGCGCGTACGACCGCTTCCGGATCTGGGCGACGCAGGGCGTCTTCCAGCACCTGATGGAGGCGGTGATCGCCGAGGCCGCTGACCGGGGCCAGGCGGACCTGGGCCTGGTCAGCGTGGACTCGGCGACAGCACGGGCGCACCACCACGCCGCCGGGATGGCACTGGAACCCGAGCAGTTGGCGGCCCTGGAAGCGGCCGCCGAGTCCGAAAAGGGGGCGCCGTGGAGGGACAACAGCCGCAGGACGGACAGTGCGAGGACGACGCGGGCGCTGAGCGGCGACGGGCCCGCCGACGGCACCGGGCCCGTCTGAAGGCCGCACAACTGGGGCGTTCCCGGGGAGGGCTGACCAGCAAGATTCACCTGGCGGCCGACCGGCGCTGCCGTCCGCTGGCGTTTGTGCTCACCCCCGGACAGGCCGGCGACAGCCCGCAGTTCGTCCCGGTCCTGGAGCGGGTGAAGGTGCGCGGGCCGGTCGGGCGTCCCCGGACCCGACCGGACGCAGTGGCCGCGGACAAGGCTTACTCCAGCCGCCGTAACCGCCGCTACCTGCGGCGTCGTGGAATCCGGGCGGTGATCCCGGAGAAGGTGGACCAGGCCGCCAACCGGAAGAAGCGCGGTTCGAAGGGCGGTCGCCCGGTCAGCCACGACGCGGCCTTGTACATCGAGCGCAACACCGTGGAGCGGTGCATCAACCGGCTGCGGAACTGGCGAGGCATCGCGTTCCGCTTCGACAAGACCCCGGAGAGCTACGAGGCCGGACTGCATCTGTGCGGTGCGATGCTCTGGCTCCGCAGCATCGCACCGCAGTCGTGATCCGAACTCCAGACAGGACCTAGTAGTGCTTGGTCAGGTTGATGGGGCTGGTGCGTGTCCTTCGGGTCCGGTGTGGTGTTGAGGGGGTGTGACTCCGGACGAGATTGCTGTGGTGCGTGGTGAGCTGGAGGCGTTCGCGGAGGAGGTGTTCGAGCCGTTCGCGCGCAAGGACCAGCGCCGGTGGGGGCAGGTCTACCTTCGGGGACTGCTGACCGACGGCAAACGCAAGTCCATCGAGCCGATGGCCGCCCGGCTCGGGGCTGACGGCAACCGTCAGGCTCTCGCCAACTTCATCACCACCAGCCCCTGGAACCCGGCTCACGTCCGGGCCCGGCTCGCCTGGCGGATGGAGGCGGCGATCAAGCCCAGGGCCCTGGTCTTCGACGACACCGGGTTCCTGAAGGACGGGAGTGCCTCGGCGTGTGTGTCGCGGCAGTACACCGGCACTGCGGGCAAGGTCACCAACTGCCAGGTGGGCGTCTCGCTCCACCTCGCCTCCGACCATGCCTCGGCTGCGGTCGACTGGCGGCTGTTCCTGCCCGAGACCTGGGACCCGGCCTCACCGAAGGCCGACCCGTGCAAGATCGCCCGCCGCACCGCCTGCGGCATCCCGCCGGACGTCGGGCACGTGGAGAAGTGGCAGCTGGCCCTGGACATGCTCGACGAGGTCCGCTCCTGGGGGATCGAGGTGCCGCTGGCCGTCGCGGACGCTGGATACGGCGACGCCGCGGCCTTCCGGCTCGGCCTGCAGGCCCGGGGTCTTCGCTACGTGGTGGGGATCTCCACCACCATGTCGGCGCAACCCGACGACGCGGTCCCGGTGTGCGAGCCGTACTCGGGGCACGGACGCCCGCCGGTTGCGAAGTACCCCGACCCGGCCCGGTCGGTGAAAGAGCTGGTCCTCGCCGCGGGCCGGAAGGCCGCACGGCCGGTGCAGTGGCGGGAGGGATCCCGTCCCGGCACCGGCCGCTCCGGCCGCAGGCGCATGTACTCCCGTTTCGTGGCCCTGCGGATCCGGCCTGCCGGGCGCGAGATCCGGCAGGCCACCGACGGCCCGGAACTGCCCGAGTCCTGGCTGCTGGCCGAATGGCCCGCCACCGAACCGGAGCCGGTGCAGTTCTGGCTGTCCGACCTGCCCGCCGACACCCCGCTCACCACGCTGGTCCGGCTCGCCAAACTGCGCTGGCGCATCGAGCACGACTACCGCGAGATGAAGCAGGCCCTGGGCCTGGCCCACTTCGAGGGCCGGACCTGGAACGGCTGGCACCACCACGTCACCCTCGTCTCCGTCGCGCACGCCTTCTGCACCCTGCAGCGGCTGAACCGATCCCCAAAAGACACGGCGCCGGCCTGAGCCTCTACCAAGTCGTCCGCGAGCTGCAGACACTCCTCGCCCTCTGGACCGGCGCCTGCCCCACCTGCCACCGCGACATACCCACGGCGATACCAACCTGACCAAGCACTACTAGTGCTGCGTTCCTCAAAGGAAGTACACATAGCGGCGGCGTAAACGCCGGGTGGGCGGTGCGGGTCTGCCCCAGATCCAGGGTCGGGCGCGGGCGTTGAGCTGGGTTGTGGCCACTTCGGTGGCATGGGTGATGTGGTTGCGGTCGCCGAAGGAGCGTCCGGCCAGGGCGGTCTTGCGGAAGATGCGCCACCAGCCCTCTTGGAGGTTGAGCCAGCAGGCGCCGACCGGGATGAACACGTGCCTGATGCGGGGATGGTCCTCGAGCCAGGTCCGGGTGGGCACGCTGTTGTGCGAGGACAGATTGTCGGTGATCACATAGATGTCCCCGACGGGGTTGGCGTCCTCGACCAGCTGAAGGAACTGCTGGTAGAAGGCGCTGTTGCGGGAGGTGGCGGTCATCGTGAGCTCCTGGCCGTCGCGGACCCGTAAGCCGCCGTAGACCCAGGTCTTCTCCGGTCCGCGGGAGTAGTCGATCTCGTTCTTGATGCGATGCCCGTCCGGTGACCAGCCCGGTGCCGGCGGGAAGGTGCGGGGGATCACCGGGCCGAGCTCGTCGGCACAGACGACCGTCGCGCCGGCGGGCGGGCTGGTGTAGAGCTCGACGATCCGCGTCCTTTTCCCTCGAAGTCCGCATCTCTCGAGCGTGTCCACGAGCGCGTGCGCCGCCAGCGCACGCCCTCGGCCAGCAGGATCCGGCGCACCTGGGAGCGGCTGACCTCGATGCCCAGGTCCCGGGTCGCGGCAGCCAGTGTGTCCAAGGTCCACGCCGAGGGCCCCGACTCGTCCGCGGCCCACATCTCGTTCGAGGGCTGCACCTCCAGCCGACCGGGCGGGGTCTGCTTGACCATCGCGATGATCCGGGAGCGTTCGGCCTCGGTGATCCTTCGCTTGCGGCCCTGCCCGCCCAGATCCTCCAGGCCCTCAAGCCCCGAGCGGTTGAAGCGGTGCAGCCAGCGGCGCACCGTCTTCTGACTGCACCTCACCTCGTCAGCTATCTGCGGGACCAGCCAGCCGTCCCAGCTCAGCTCGACCATCCGGCACCGCTCCACCAGAACCGTCGGCGCCTTCCTGGCAGCCGCCAGGCGGTGGACCACCGCTTGCTCGCCCTCGTCACGGCCCGGCCGTGCCCTCAGCACCATGACCCAGCACCCGCCCCCGAGCACCCGAAACCACCCCGCTACCAGCAGCTATACCCACCGAAAGCGGAATCGAGCACTAGCACTTCGAGCCGGCCGTGGATCACCCACGCGATCGTCTGAGAAATCCTCCGCCTCGCCTGAGTGTCTCAGTTGGCTAGTGCTGTGACCGCATAGGTCCGCCGGGTTGGGCGCCGCAGGCCATGATGACGAGCGGTTGGTCTTCCCATCAATTGCCTTGCCCGATACGGACCTTGGCGTGTTCGCATCGTCGGCATGGCATTAGAGTGAGACGGTGACGTCTCTGCCGGAAGACCCGCCGTCGCTGATCAGCGAAGACGCTCGCGACGGGGCCGTGCAGCGCCTACAGGAGGCGTACGCCGAAGGCCACATCTCCCACGAGGAGTTGGACGAACTCCTCCACCAGGTACTCACCGCCAAGACACGCAGGGAGCTCGTGTCGGTCCTGGCCTCGCTCCCGGAGGAGCATGCGGGCACCACGTCCACGATCGCCGCCGCCGGCGGACGGATCCGGCGGCGCGGCGCATGGCGGGTACCGCGGATACTCAAGGTCGAGTCCGCGTTTGGAAGGGTGCACCTGGACCTGTCCCGGGCGGTCATCGAGCATCCGGTAGTCGACATCGAGTTGCAACTCGGCACCGGCAGGGCAAAGATCACGGTGCCTCGCGACGCGATCGTCGACGTCGAGGATCTGCACACCGGGTGGAAAGACACGCTCTACAAGACCCAGCAGCGCTCCCGCCCCGGCGGGCCGAGGATCCGGATCTCCGGGACCATGGGGTTCGGGCGGTTGAAGATCCGCCACACGCGGCGTTGAGGCACCAGGACCACCTGTCCGTCCCTTCCTCGTCCCCGCTCGACTGCTGATGCTGTGACCTCATTGGGTCGTCAGTTGGCTCATGCTGCGGTCTTGAGAGGACGTCCGCCCCATCGGATGCGTTTCTCACTGCGGATGCGGGCGCGTTCTCGACGTTCGGCGGCCAGGACGTCGCGGTGGCGGGCGTTGGCGTTGCGCCAGCGCAGGTAGGCGTGCAGGGCCCGGGTCTGCACGGTGTGGTTGGGATAGTTCGAGTTGGCGATGGTGAACTGCCGCAGCGGTCCGAAGTGCGCCTCGATCGGGTTGGCCCAGGAGGCGTAGGTCGGGGTGAAACACAGCTCGATGGGGTGAACTCGGAGCTGGTGCAGGACGGTACCGGCACGGGTTCGTACCACGTGCAGGACGATCCGGGCTGGGGGGTGCAGCATCTGACCGGCGGGCACGGCGCGGACGACGAGTACTGGGTGATCTCCGCCCAGGACGGCACCCGGTACTACTTCGGCTGGGGCCGCTCCGAGCGCACGGACCTGGACGCGAACTGGGACAAGTACACGCACTCGGTGCTGACGGTGCCGGTGGTGGGCAACAACTCCGGCGAGCCGTGCTTCTCGCAGTACCCGGAGCCGTGCACCCAGGCCTACCGGTGGAACCTCGACCGGGTCGTGGACGCCAACGAGGTGGAGACCTCGTACTTCTACGAGAAGCAGCAGAACCACTACCGCTCGGTGATCTCCACGGACCAGGCCCGCGCCTATGACGCGGCCTCGTACCTGACGCGGGTCGAGTACGGGTGGGCGTCGCAGATCCCGGGGGCCTGTGGACGTTCGCGTTATTCGACTCTGGCGGGGATCTTGTGACGTCACCGGTCCGACCTGGGTATCTAACAGGTGTGCGTTTCAGGGGCTTTGGGACGGTTGCTGCCGCATTTAGCTGGTGTGGTAGTCGAGTCGATCGAGCGTGCGGCCGGAACGGTCACGTTCTGCGCTCACTCCGCGATACCGACAGCGAGGTGCCCAGGATGCGGGGTGGTGTCGTGGCGTGTGCACGGCCGGTACGCGCGCCGACTCGCTGACGCCCCCGTCGGCGGAGCGGCTGCAGTGATCGAACTCGTGGTGCGCCGGTTCAAATGCCTCAATCCGCAATGTCCGGCGGTGACATTCGCCGAGCAGATCGACGGGCTGACCAGCCCGTACGCCCGGTACACGCCGCTGCTGCGCACACTGCTCACCTCGATCGCCGCGTGTCTGGCGGGTCGGCCGGGTGCGCGGCTCGCGGCCGTGCTGAGCATCCGCGTCGCCAAGGACAAGCTCCCCGAACTCCTCCGCGGATTACCGGAGGCACCACAGGCCAGGGTGCGTGTCCTGGGAGTCGACGACTTCGCACTGCGCAAGGGCGACTCGTACACCACCATCCTGGTGGACCTGGAAGGACGGCGCCCGCTCGATGTGCTGCCGGGCCGGGACGCCGAGCCGCTGGCCGACTGGCTGCGCGCCCATCCCGAGATCGAGGTGATCTGCCGTGACCGGGCCGGCGCCTATGCCGAAGGTGCCCGCAGCGGGGCTCCGCAGGCCCGGCAGGTGGCGGACGCCTGGCACCTGCTGCGCAACCTCGCCGAAGCGGTGGAGAAGACGGTCGGTGCCCATCACCAGTGCATCCGCAGGGCGTTCACGACGTCCCCGGCCGTCACGGAGCCCGCCACGGTCCCCGGCGGGACGGCCAAGCCGCCCGTGGAGGGGGAGCCGTTCGTTCCGCCGGACGGCACCCTGGACGTCCTCGGACGCCCGAGGCGGCTGGTGGCACGCACCACCGAGCGGTACACGGCGGTGCAGCAGCTGCTGTCCGAGGGCAGGTCCCTGGCCGCGATCGGCCGCCAGTTGCGGCTGGACCACTCGACCGTACGGCGCTTCGCCCGCGCCCAGAGCCTCGACGAACTGCTGGTCAAAGCCACCAACCGGGCATCCATCCTGGACGAACACAAGCCCTACCTGCACAGGCGCTGGCGCGAGGGCTGCCACGACATCCCGCAGCTGCACCGCGAACTGCGCGCACGCGGCTTCACCGGAGACATGCAGTGCGTCCGCCGCTACTTCCGCCCCTTCAAGAAGCCGCACAGCCCCAAGCCGAAGAACCCGCCTGCACCCGCTCCCGAGCTGCGGCCCGCCCCGAAACCCCGGCGCGTCGTCCGCTGGATCATGACCGACCCCGGACACCTCGACGCCACCGACGCGGCCGAGCTCAAAGAGATCCTTGCCGCCTGCCCCCACCTCGACGCCACCGCACGCCACGTCCGCGAATTCGCCGACATGATGCGCAATCTGCGAGGAGAGGATCTGCCCTCATGGATGGACCGCGTCCTCGCCGACGACCTGCCCGCCCTGCACTCCCTGGTCAACGGCATGAAACGGGACCTGGACGCGGTCACCTCCGGCCTGTCCACGCCATGGAGCTCCGGCCAGGTCGAGGGGCAGGTGACCAGAGCCAAGCTCCTCAAGCGCATGGGCTACGGACGGGACAACCTCGATCTGCTCCGCAAACGCATCCTCCTCCGGACTTGAGGCGAGCTGGAACCTCCGCCAACGCCGCTGGAGATCGCCGAGAATCGTCTCGTGGACGAGCTCCTGAGGTTTCTTCACGTCCGCTACGAGGCGGACAACCATGCCTATGCCGAGGTGGCCTACCGCTACGGGGGTGACGCACTCCTCGACAGCCACCTGCCGATGCTCGACCTGGTCGACATGCTGGCTCGGGAGTACGAGGCGATGGATCCCTCCGACACCCGCCTGGCCGGCCTTCGCTATGCCCTCCGCGTGCTCGCGCAGTCGTACGCCGAGCACCCCGACTACCGGGCAGAGTGGCGACCCTAGAACCTGATCCAAGAGGAAGCCACGGAGCATCACAAGATCGCCGACAGAGCCGAATTGCCTGATCGTCGACACCATACGGTTTCCACGTCCATTCCCAGGGTGACAGGCGATATGACAGAGATTTCGGTACGCCGTGACAAGGCGGACAGCTACGCGCAACTGCGCCGCTACAAGGTGTACGTGGATGGCGAACGTGTGGGAGACCTACAGCCTGGCGAAACCTGTCAGAGGGCGGTCTCCCCGGGCGTGCACACCGTTCAGGTCAAGATCTCATGGTGCTCGAGCCCGCCTCTTTCGGTAGAAATATCCGAGGGGGAGCGACAAGAACTTGTGTGTAGCGCGGTCCCAGGAGCGGAATCAGATCCCATGGCGGTGTTGATCCGTCGGCGGGACCTCCTCACGCTGCGGAGGGCGTGAGCGGTGCACGAACAAGCTCAAGCAGTGGCGCGGCCTTGCCATTCGCTATGACAAGACCGCCACCAGCTACAGAGCAGCTCTCCTCGTCGCAGGCACTCCGGATCGTCGCGCAGGCTGCTGAAGGTGGAAGGTGTCTACTTGTCCGACTTCGGCGGCCAGTCGTACGGGTCCAGCCTTCGGTGCAGGGCGCGTCCGGTCCCGCCCTTCTTCTCCTCGTACACGGCGGCTCGGATCGTGCCGAAGGAGACCTTGCTGTCCCGCATCACGTCCACCCCCTCCACCCGGAAGGCGATCCATCCCGCGCCGGGCATAGGCCCTGATACCCAGGGGGTGACGACGCTGCGAACGTTGGTCTCGCCCGCCACGATGGTGCCCCTGTGGCCGTCGGCGTCGGTGATCTTCACCCCCGTGTCGGTGAAGGCAAGGCGGCTCTTCATACTGTTGGGTCCCTCGACCCACTGTGCGGTCACGCTGTTCAGGTCCGCCGTGTCGGCCGAGACGGTGCCCCACGCCTGGCCTCCGTCCTTGCGGACGTCGATACCCAACTGAGGGAACCCGATCCAGCCCTTGTCGTGGGCGCGGTCTCCGACCCATGGGGTGTTGACGCCGTTGGTGATGGCGGCCGAGTCGGCGCGCAGGGTCCCCTGGTCGGAAGAGCCGTCCTGGTGGACCTCGATGCCGTACTGCGGGAAGTCGATCCAGCCGTTGCCGCCGTCCTGGTCGCCGACCCATTTCGTGTTGAGGCCGTTGACGTCGATCTTTTCGGCGCTGAGGGTGCCCCGGTCCTGGCCGCCGTCCTTGTGGACGGTGGCCCCAGGCTGGGAGAACTCGATCCAGCCCTGACCGGCGTCGCGGCTGCCCACCCAGGTGGTGTTGACGCCGTCCACGTCGGCCCGCGCGGCCGTGATGACGCCTGGCGTGGGGTTATGGCCGTGGTACACGTTGACGCCGCGCTCCGGGAAGGTGATCCAGCCGTCCGCGTCGCTGCGCCCCTGAACCAGCCTCGTGACCACCGAGTCCACGTCGGCGACTTTGGCGCGCACCCTGCCCAGGTTATTGGGGTCGTGCCTGTGGTCCAGGACGTCCACGCCGTCCGCAGTGAAGAAGGCGCGGCCCTTGTTCTTCGTCCCCTCGATCCACTGTGTGCGTGTCCCGCTTTCGAACTCGGGGATGACCGCGTGGACCGTGGTGGTGAGAAAGTACCCCTGGTGACCAGCGACACCATGAGGTGTGGCCACCAGGGTGTAGGTGGTGCCGCGCTGGGGAGCGAACGGGAACTGATGGCGGAACGGCTTGTAAGCAGCCGGTCCCGACGTCGCCGACTCCTTGTGGACCGGGTTGCCCTTCTGGTCACGGATCTCGTAGTTGAGATTGGTGGGTCCGTCCCACAGCAGCGTGAGCTGTTCGCCCGCGTCCCTGTCCAGCAAGGGCTTCTCCGCCCGGAAGCTGCGCGGCACCTTCGGCGCCTGCTTCAACAGGCTCAGCGTCACGGGATAGGTGCCGGTCAGCGAGTCCTCCCTGACGACCAGCCGGACCAGCCCCGTCTTGCTGGAGACAGGAAAGCCGTCCAGTCGCAGGACCATGGTGTCGTCCTCGGGAAACACGCCGTTCGAGAGCACGGGTGAGGGTGCGGTCACCTCCAGCACACCGCTTCCGGGGTCCCACGTGGATACCGGGGTCCCCCCGAACCTCACCGTATAGGGCTTCTCGATCTGGGCTGTGATCTTGTGCCCGTCGGCCGTCAGATCACCGTCCGCAGGCCCGCAAGGCACCTCCACCTGGATGGAATACCACTCCACTTTCTTCGGGAGTGCGTTGGAGATGACGATGTACACCGCGCCCGTGGACTCCTCACCCGATCCCGTCCCGGATATCTGGAGCGGAGCCGGGTCGGTGAGGATCTCGTAGTTCAGGTCAGCCACCGCTTGAACCCCCTGTTGGCTACGCGGGCGCTCACCCCCCACAGGTACAGTCCCCGCTGCCCCAGCCCTATCCCGCCACCCAAGCCGACAACCCCGACATGCCAAGACCGACGCAAACCACCTCCGTACCCGACCGAAACCGCGACGTTGACGAAGACAGCGCACGATCGACCTCTCGGGCTGCCGCACCGTTTGCAGGCGGCTTCGCCGGCCACATCGTGGCAGCCGATCCCGGCAGGCGGCCACCGAGATCCGCAAGGCTGCCGCACCCTGGCGCTCGTTGAACCATGCATCTCCCGAGGTGGGAGCCCTACTTGCTGCCCTGCCGTGCCTCCCTGCGGGGCGCTGGGCGGACAGCGGAATCTTTCGGCGGCGGGTGTATCAGCGGCCCGGAGGGCTGCTCCTTCCCCTTGGCGGCAGGCAAGCCGCCGCGCGACCAGGGCCGGTGCGGGCAGATCCCGTGCCGCCCGCGCGTCTCGTCACCGGGGGAACACATGACCACTGACCCGATCGTCCAGGATCTGCCGTTCCTGTCCCAGGCGAACGCCCTGGGGCAGGGGTTCGACGTCTACGGCGTCTACGGCGCCGAGAGCCTGCTGCGGCCGATCTTCGACCTCGACGACACTCCCACCACCGTCTTCACGTTCCTGGGCAAGGACTACCAGATCCCGTCCGTCGTCCGCGGTGTGCAGGACACCTCGTCCACGTACAACAGCGGCACCTTCACCTCGCGTGAGGGCTTCCAGAACAAGGTCGCCGTGTTCGCCGGGGTCGAGGGCAAGTACGGCGAGTTCAGCGGGGAGCTGAAGGCGGCGTTCGCCACCGACTACGCACGCAGCAGCGAGTACTACTACACGTTCAAGAACTTCTACACCCGGCTGGGCCACCTGCAGCTCAACCCGGACACCACGTTCCTGACCGCGGACTTCAGCGAGGCGGTCGGCAAGCTGCCGGACACCGTGACGCCGCAGAACCTGCCGGTCTTCGCCGACTTCTTCGCCCGGTTCGGCGGGTACTACACCAGCCAGGTGTCGCTGGGCGCCTCACTGGAGTTCTACAACGGCGTCAGCGCAGTGCTCGACGCGCTCGACGCCGATCCCGAGCCGGTCGCCCACAGCTCCTCGGGCCACCGTTGACAAGGAGTTAGGTTCGCCAGGTCGGTGGTCGTGTCGGTTGGAGGTGCGGTGACGTCCGATCCGACCGCTGGAGGCACGGTGGCCGAGCCTGTCCTTGTGCGCAGACTGACCGACCAGGAGGAGCAGAAGCTGCACCAGATCGTGCGCCGGGGCAGCACGAACTCGGTGTGATACCGGCCCGCGATGATGCTGCTGGCCTCGGCCGGTGGTGTGTGCAGCCTTCCCGGCGCTGCGCCTCGTGGCGCAGGGATCTGTCGCCGATGGCGTCGGCCCACGTTGCGTGCCTTGCGTTCGTGGAGTTCGGCGAGGAGGGCGAGGTCAGGTTCGGTGCGCTGCTGACAGGAGCGGAAGGCGTCGCCCAGTTCGATGAGCTCCACCCGGAGGGTGTCGGGTTTGAGGTCGTGCGGCACGATCCGCTGCGCGATCTTCCTCCGCCGCTTCGCCCGCTGGATGCTGCGACTGGCGCCGCGGTGCTGGCACGGGGAACAGGCGCCGCAGGCGCCGCATCGAGGGCGGGGGAAGACACGGCATCGACAGTGGGGGAGCGGGGGCATGGTCGGAGAACACCGCCGCCGCACAAGCCCCGCACGATCTCTTGCGATCTTTCGTCCTCGTGATCGGTATGGAGATCAGGTGAGTTCGGGTATAGCCGGCGGCTGGGTCATGTCTTGCCGTGATGGCGCAGCACCTCGGTTGTGTCGTCCCACTCGGTCGGAAGGGAGGGCTTGAGGAACTGAGAGGGATCGTGAACCTTTTCAGGTATATCGACGCTATCCTCCGATACGCGTGATTCCGAGGGAGGGTGCAGTCTTATGGAGGGCGAAGAGGGGCCGGAGGTCGGTGCTGTGCGAGTCCGGGCCGATCTGCAGGTGGAGTACTACGACGGCTCGGCGTGGCGGCCCTACGGGGAAGAGCCCGACTCCGGCGAGGGATCAGGGACTGTGTTTCGGTTGGACAACGGGCAGGATGGTATTGAGGGGGCATGACTCTCCCCACGCCTGCGGAACCACAAGTCCGGGAGTCGGCGGGGCAGCTGGCTGGCGCCGATGTCGGCACGGCTGTTGCTGACATGCGCGCCGTGGCCCGCTGGACGCTCATGGCGGTTGCCGCTGTCGGTGGGCTGCTGCTCGCCGGATTTCCCCTGGCCGCTGTCGGCAAGATTCGCGGCAGGGGTGACCTGCTGCTTGCCATGGGCGGGCTGGGACTGGGGATTGCCGGGGTGTTCTGGGCGATCTGGTGGACCAGCGAGGTACTCACCCCCCGCTTCACCAGCCTCCGCTTGCTCGACAGCCGGGCCTTGGCCGACCTGCGTGCGGAGATCGCCGCAGCCCCCGAGGCGTTCTTCGGACCGTTCGGGAAGACGGCCGTCGAACTCGAGGCATCCTGCCGGACGCATGCGACTGTGGCCGTGAGGTTGACCGAACTGCTCGGCCGCACCAGCGATGAAGGGCAGCGAGAGGCCCTCACCTGCGCCCTTGCCGCAGCTCAGGCCAATGTCAGACGGTCCACCGCACGTCGTCGGCACCTTGTCGAACTGGTTCACGCATGGCAGGTGCGCACCGCCTTGCGGCGCGCACGGGTGCAGACGCTTCTGGGGTCGCTGGTCGTCGTCGTGGGAGCAGTACTGTTCCTGCTCGCAACCGGCAGAAGCTGAGCACCTCAGGACGTGTTCCGTCAATTGGCCTCATAGCATGTCCCACTTGGGTGCGGCTCTTCCTCAGTGAGCTGGTGATGCCGTGCGCCGTTGCCGTGCGTGCGCGGACGGCGGATCGTCGTGTCCTGAGACGTGGTCTTGGAGGCGGCGATGGTGTCGTGGCTAGAGGAGATCGAGCGGCGGGAGGCGGCTGCCCGGGCCGAGATCAGTGAACTTCGCTCGCAGATGGAGGAGTTGGCTGGTCGTCTTGCCGAGCGGGAGGCTGTGCTGTCCCGGCTGGAGATCACACGGGAGACGATGACCGAGATCCTGTCCGGCGAGGGGGCGGTGACGGTGTCCGTGGACGTGGCCGCGGAGGAAGTCCCGCTGCCTGTGGACCGGAGCCAGGCGGGATCTCCGGTCGGGGTGCGGCTGGTGCCGCAGTGGGAGCCGGGGATTGAGGCGGATGTGCTGCCGCGCTCGTACCGGGACGTCGTCGAGGTGTTGCAGGACGCGGTGCATCCGATGCGGGCGCATCATCTGTGCGCCGCGCTGGGGTTGTCGACGGACAAGAACAAGGTGGAGGGGTTCCGTTCGAAGCTGAAACGGCTGGTGGAACGGGGCTGGCTGGCCGAGGACGAGCCGGGCCTGTTCGCGTGGGGCGGTGCGCGGCGGGCGGACGCGGGTGCGCCGGAGCGGGAAGCCGCGGCCGGCGGGCGGCGTCGCGCCGGTGTGGGGCCGGGCTCTCGTCCCTAGCGTCGATGGTGCCAACCAGATCGCCACTGTCCGAAGACGAGAGCCCGATGAACGCAGCGTATGAAACGGCCGCGGCGGCTGACCCCTTTGCCCGCGTGTTTTCTTCCCTCACTTCCCTGGCCACCCGCCTCTCCAGCCCCGAAGCACTCACCGCGACGCATGAACAGGCTGAGGCCGATGTCGAAGCGGGCTCCCGGGAGCTGGGACGACTGTTCCTGCAGGCCCATCTCGAGTGGCGGGCCCGCCATGAGGAGGACCACCTGTCCGCCCTCGGTCCGCAGGAGCGGGCTGCGCTCGCCGGCGGCCGGAGGCGGCTGGAGAAGGGGCATCATCGGCAACTAGCCACCGTGCTGGGGCCGGTGACCGTGACCCGATGCGCTCTGCGCGGCGAGGGCATGACCAACCTCTACCCCGCCGACGCCATGCTGGGCCTGCCCCACGGGCGGCACAGTCTGGGACTACGCCGGCTCGCGGTCCTCGAAGCGGCCCGCGGTTCCTACGACACCGCGCTGGAAGCGATCGACCGCGGCTGCGGGGGCCGGGTGGTGGGCAAACGCCAGGTGGAGGATCTGGTGCGGGCCGCGGCCGTGGACGTGGCCGCGTTCTATACGGCCCGCACTCCCCACCCGGCCCCGGCCGGGACGCTGCTGGTGATCAGTGTCGACCAGAAGGGAATCGTGATGCGCCCGGGCCACCTGCGCGAGGCCACCGCGAAAGCCGCCGCCAAGGCCCGGCACACCTTCCGCACCCGGCTGTCGACCGGGGAGAAGTCCTGCCGCAAAAGGATGGCCACCCTCGCCGTCGTCCACGACGCCGAGCCCGCGATCCGCCGCCCGCACGACATCATCGCCCCGCCCGGCGGCCGCACCGGACACCGCACCGTCCGCAAAGGACCCATCGCGCGGGCGAAATGGCTCACCGCCTCCGTCCGCGAGGACGCCGAAACGGTCATCGCCGCCGCGTTCGACCAGGCCGAGGCCCGCGACCCCGAACACCACCGGACCTGGGTGGTGCTGGTCGACGGCGCCGCCCACCAGCTGGAGTTGATCCAGGCCGAGGCCGCCCGGCGCGGCGTCACGATCCACATCGTCCTCGACATCGTCCACGTGATCGAGAAGCTGTGGGCGGCCTCGCGGTGTTTCCACACCGCCACCGATCCCGCGGCCGAGGACTGGGTCGGCATCAAGGCCGCTCGGATCCTGGCCGGCGACGCCCCCGGCGCCGCCCGTGACATCCGCACCGAAGCCGACCGCCACCTCAGCGACGACCAGCGCGCCGCCGCTGACAAAGCGTGCCGATACCTCGAGAACAACGCCGACTTCGTCCACTACGACCAGGCCCTGGCAGCGGGCTGGCCGATCGCCAGCGGCGCCGTCGAAGGAGCAGCCCGCCATCTGGTCGCCGACAGACTCGACATCACCGGCAGCAGGTGGACCGTCCCCGGCGCCGAAGCCGTCCTCACCCTCCGCACCATCATCAGCAACGGCGACTTCCCCGACTACTGGATCTTCCACGCGCGGAAAGAGCACGAACGGCTCCATCCCTTACCCGACCAGCACATATACGCACTTCAAGCCTGACGCGGGAACTCACTCAGACAGAGCCGCACCCGTCCCACTTCTCGATTATTGTCCCATGGCCCAACCCGCCGTGCCTGACTGGCATCCCATCCACCACCTAGCCGTCGACCTCGCCAGCCGCATGGTCACCTTCCTGAACGGCGACTTCTCGGGCGTCATGGCCCCCGATGCCTTGCCGAAAGCGGAGAAACTGCGATCCTGCGCCATGTACAGCCAGGGCCGACGGTGCGTCATCGACGGTCCTTTCCTGCTGATCGTCGCGTCCCTGCACCACGCGCGCAGCATCGTCCTCGGCGAGCACGATCCCGACGGAGAGGACGAACTCGCCTTGGCCGTAGACCTGTTCGCACTGTTGGGAAAGGCCGACCCGGCCGTAGTGCCCGCACGGCTGCGCGAGCGGGTCGACGCCGTGCATGCGCTCGAAGTCGTGGAGCTCACCATGCTGGGCGACCGGGCGCTGGCGTTGTACGGACGGTGGAGCACCACGTTGGACTCCGAACAACTGGATGCGGCGGTCAGCGTCCTGCGGGATTACCGAGCCGTCGTACCGGAAGGACATCCCACCGTAGTGATGGCGCTGTCGAACCTGTGCGGTGCGCTACGGGACCGGTACGTACTGCGCGGGGCCGCCGAGGACTTGGAGGAGGCGATCGAGGCCGGCCGTACCGCCGTCGCCGAGGCGCAGGCTGAGGATCCGAACCGCTGGATGTATCACGCAAGCCTCAGCGGGGCGCTGATTGCCCTGCCCGACCGGTCACGCGCGGTCCTGGACGAGGCCGTCTGCTGTGGCAGGGAAGCGACTGCTCCCCTGCCGTGCCCTGCGGTGTTCCACTTCCACCTGGGCCAGGCCCTCCTCGCGCGAGCCACACTGGACCCCGAAAACCCGCAGGACTTGGCCACAGATCTGAATGACGCCGTCGATGCCTTCGGCCAGGCAGTCCGTAAAGAGCCGCGGGCGCCGATGCACCAAGCTCATCTTGGTCTCGCCCTGCTCGCACGATTCTCTCACCAGGACGATCCTGCCGACCTCGAAGCCGCACTGGATCACACCAGGCAAGCTGTGCTGCTCGGGCCCCAGTCCGACCAAGCATTCTTCTATTACTTGACCATTCACGCTCAGGTCCAAGCGACCCAGGCGCAACGCTCAGACGAGATTGCTGACCTGGAGGATCTGATCGGCACCCTTCGCCAGGCGCTGAACGTTGCCCCAGATCCCTTTCGGGCCGAACGGATTCAGGCCCTGGCGGTCGCACTCTACACACGCTTCGGCCTGACACACGTCCCGGGGGACATCGACGAAGCCATCCGGCTCTGCCACCAGGCCATCGGGCTGTGTGGGCCAGGCGAGGACGAGCAGATCCAGGAGATCCTCTGCTCCCTCCTGCGATCCCGCCTCGCGGACGAGGGTCCGGACGAGAGAGTCGCCGTTCTGGAGACGAATCTCTCCCAGATGCCCCATCACAGCCCGCGCCACGCCAAGTACGCGACTGAGCTGGGGTCACTTCTGCTGAAGCAGGCCATGCGGGCACCACACGCCGGGGACGGCCACAGCAACGCTTCGTACCTGGAACGCGCCATCACCGTCTTACGCCAGGGAAGAGGCTTGACTGCCCTCTTCAACCTCGGCAGCGCCCTTGCCCTGTCGTACGAACGGAGTGGCGACCCCACCCTTCTCGACGAGTCACTTCGTTCCTTCGAGGCGGCCCTTGAGATGACCGGGGCGGGGCACACCGAGTACGCCAGGACGCTCTCCTCGCTCGCGTTGGTGCTGCTCAAGCGGGCCGACCGCCACGGCGACCTGGCGGATCTGCACCGCGCGGTAGAGCTCAGCAGGCAGGCGGCGGTCGCAGCGCCGGAGGGGCATACGGACCGGGCGGGGGTGTTGACAAATCTGGCAAAAGCGCTGGCTGTCCGGTACGACCGGCTGATGACGCAGGAGGACCTTTCGGAGGCTGTCCAAAGAGGCCGGGAAGCCGTCGCGGCCGAGACGCCGAAGTGGTCCTCGCACGAACGCTCTGTGGCGTGGAACAACCTGGGCATGTATCTACGCCGCACGTACGAGCGCTCCCATGCGCTCGCCGACCTCATCGAGGCGATCGACGCCCTGCGCCGGGCCGTCGACGCGGCGGACGGTGGCGCAGACGTCGGGGATGCGGCGGCCAATCTGTGTCTCGCACTCTCCGACCTGTGCGGCCGAACAGGCGTCCCCGCCGACCTGGACGAGGCGGTCGACGCAGGCCGGCTCGCCACGCAGGTATATCCGGCCAGGCACGTGAAGCGGGCCGCGGCACTGACGAACCTGGCGTCAGCGCTGATGCTCCGTGGCCGCTTGCTGGGGCGGCGGGGCGACGCGGACGAGGCGGTCCGATACGGTCGCGAGGCCGTCAGCGCCGTTGCGTACGGCCATCCGGACCGGTGCCGGCACCTGGCCAGCCTCGCCAGAGCGTTCCTGTCCAGGTGCGAGGTGACGGGCAACACCACCGATCTGCTGGAGGCGGCCGATGCGGTGCGGCGGGCGCTGGAACTGCTGCCGGACGGTGATTGGCGCCAGGTGGGCTCACTGGGCCTCCTGGGTGAGGTGCACATCTCCGAGGCCCTGCACGCGCTCGGGCACGAGCCCGCCTCAGGACGGCCCCTCCTGACCGAGTCTGTGAAAGCCTCCGTCATGGCGCGGCTCGGCGCCGGTTCGGACGAGCCCGGCCGACCGGCGCTCCGCGCGGCGGTTGCCGCCTACCGGGAGGCCGCGGCCGTGCCCGGTGTCCCGGTGAACGTCCGCTTCTCCGCCGCCGCCAACTGGGCGATGTGCGCCACGATGCTCGCGGACTGGCCGGAGGCGCTGACCGCCTACCGGGCGGCCTTCACTCATCTCCCCGCGTTGGCCTGGCACGGCCTGGAGCTGGAGGATCGCATCAGCGCTCTGTCCATCTGGGACAGCATTGCGTCTGATGCCGCGGCAGCGGCCCTACAACTCGGCCGCCCCGACACCGCGCTGCAAATGCTGGAGCAGGGCCGGGGCGTGCTGCTGGCACAGGCGATCGACTCACGCTTCGACCTGACGGCGCTGGCGGAGCACGACGCCGGACTCGTCGGCCGGATCGAGGAGATCCGCGCTGCCCTGCACGCCCCGGACTCCCCACTTATCAATGCCGACGCCCGGCGTCGCCGGGAACTCACTGCCGAGCTGGACACGCTGACGGAACAGGCTTACAGGCTCCTCGGCCTGGAAAGCCTACTCAAGCTCCCATCCCCCGAGGAGCTCAAGCAGGCTGCTGCCGACGGCGCCGTGATCGTCGTCAATACGAGTTTCCTGCGCAGCGACGCCCTGATCGTCACCCGGGATGCCATTCGCACCATCCCGCTGCCCGACCTGGAACTGGCATGGGTCAAGGAACAGGCGGAATGCCTGCTCGCCGCCCTCGCCTCCCCCGACACGGCGCGCCAGGCCCTCGAAGAAACCCTGAGCCGACTCGAACACACTGTAGTGGGGCCGGTACTCAAGAACGTCCCGCCCCTTGTCTCCCGCCTGTGGTGGTGCCCCACCGGCCCTCTGACTCTCCTCCCGCTACACGCCGCAGATCCCCTCCCCGACCGCTACGTCTGCTCGTACACCACCACGCTCCGCTCCCTCGCTCAGGCACGCACGCAGCAGTCGTACGACGGCCCCGGCGCCGTCCTCATCGTCGAACAAGCCGAAGTCCCAGCTCTGCCCCGGCTGCCTGCCGCCCGCAAGGAGGCCCTGGAACTGGTCACCCGCCTCACAGACCGGACCCTGCTCACCGGCTCGATGGTCACCCCACCGGCTCTGAGGAAAGCGCTGCCCCGCCATGCCTGTCTGCACTTCGCAGGCCACGCCCGCCACGACCCGGCCCACCCTGCCCACGGCGGACTGCACTGCCACGGCGGACTGCTGACCGTGGAAGACATCAGCCGCCTCCGCCTGGACCACGCCGCCCTAGCTTTTCTCTCCGCCTGCGAAACGGCACGCGGCACGGAACGCCTCCCGGACGAGCCGGTCCACCTGGCCGGGGCGCTCCAACTAGCCGGATTCACAAACGTCGTTGCGACCCAGTGGATTGCTCACGACGACACCGCCCGGAAACTCGCCCAGCGCTTCTACACAGAACTGTGCCGCGATGGCCGCCCCGAGCCCGCCCGTACCGCATTCGCTCTCCACACGGCCGTGCGCGAGATCAAGCAACAGGACGACGACCCCCTGCTTTGGGCGGCCTACGTGCACACCGGACCGTGAGCCTTCTTCACCCTTTTCCCTGGCAACGGCTCGGTTGCGGGTGCCGGGAGCGGACGGAGTCGCAAGAACCTTCGAACCGGAGTGGTCACGATGGCTGCCGCCTAGGGCGTGTCTTCAAATGATCTTTGGTGGTGGATCATGGTCTGGTGATACGCCGTCATGAACTGTCCGATGCGGAGTGGGAGTTCGTCCGGCCGCTGCTGCCCGTTTCGCTGCGGGGACGCAAGCGGCTGGACGACCGGCAGGTCCTCAACGGGATCGTGTGGAAGTTCCGCACCGGAACGGCCTGGCGGGACGTGCCCGAGCGGTACGGTCCGTGGGCCACGTTCCCACCCGGTTCCGCCGGTGGGCCCTGGACGGCACCTTCGAACGGATGCTCCGGGCCGCCCAGGCGCGGGCCGACGCCGCCGGGGACATCGACTGGACGGTGTCGGTCGACTCGGCCGTCGTCCGGGCCCACCAGCATGCGGCCGGAGCCCGAAAAGGGGGCTCCGGAGCCCGGGCCTCGGACGGTCCCGGGGCGGCCTGACCAAAGTGGCCGAGGAAGGCATCCCACTCCTCCGCGGCGGGGGTGCGGTATTCCTCACTGGGGCGCAGGGAGCGGCGGCGGGCGATGAACGCGCGGTGGGCCTCGATGGCCTCGGCCGGGTAGATCGCTAATGGTGGAGTCGGGTATTTGGAACTCCCGGAATACCTCCCGAATGCGGGGGTGCTTGAGGCAGCTCTGGCCCCTCCGGCGCACGAGCTGTGGTAGGCAGGCTGATGATCAGCCGACTCCCTCTCGATCAGCAACTCGAGTCCCGGTTGGATCTCCCCGGGTGGGCCAGACGGTCAAGGACATCACTTCGCTGATGCAGGTCGGCGAGGACTACGTCCGCGACGTGATCCACGCCTTTAACGAGCGCGGGTTCGATGCTCTGGACCCAAAATGGAGCGGGGGACGCCGACCGGCGATCAGTGAGCGGGTGCGTGAGCACATCCGCCTGATCGCCCGGACGTCCCCCGCCGACTGGGGCATCACCGGCTTCGCCACCTGGAGCCTGACCAAGCTCGCCGACCACCTCGTCGGCCGGCACATCGTGCCGCGGATCAGCCGGGAGACCCTGCGGCGCATCCTGCGCGAGGGCAAGGTCTCCTGGCAGACCACGACCACCTGGAAGGCCTCCACCGACCCGGACTTCATCACCAAGATGCACCGGATCCTGGCGTTATACGACACCCCGCCGGCCGACGGGCAGGTGATCTGCGTCGACGAGTTCGGCCCACTCAACCTGATGCCACGCAAGGGCAAGGCCTGGCGTCCGGCCGGCAGACCCCGTCGGCTGCGGGCCACCTACAACCGCTACGGCGGCGTGATGCACATGCCGACCGCCCTCGACCTGGCCACCGGCAAGATCTCCTACAGGATCCGCACACGCAAACGGTGGCGCGAGTTTCTCGGCCTACTCACGACCCTGCGGCAACGCTGGCCCGGGGAGAAGCTGTACGTCGTGCTGGACAACTTCTCCCCGCACAGGCACGCCGAAGTCCGCACCTGGGCCGCCGACCACGACGTCGAACTGGTCTTCCTGCCGACCTACGGCTCCTGGCTGAACTGGATCGAGTCCGAGTTCGCCGCCCTGCGCTACTTCGCCCTCAACGGCACCGACCACCGCACCCACGCCGAACGGAACGCCGCCATCGCCGCCTACATCCGCTGTCGCAACGCCCACGCCGAACCAAAGACTCGCTTCGCGCCCGAGTCACCGATCCGCCAGTGGACCGATTACCCGGCCAAGGCTGCGTGACAATGCCCAGCGACAGCGATCTTTGCCTGATGCACGTGGGCGGACGGGCGGCCACGGCCTGACCGACGAGGAACGCATCCAAGGTCAGGTCACCAGGGTACGACGCCGCTGTCGTCGAGCAGCTGGCCGGTCGGGCCGTCGTCCGGCAAGGTCGCCAGCCGGATGGCGATCGCCGCGCCCTGCTCGGGGGTCTGTGTGCCGCTGAATCCGTTGAGGTCGGTGGCCACGTAACCGGGGCAGGCGTTGTTGATCAGGACGTTGGTGCCGCTCAGCTCCTTGGCGTACTGGATGGTGACGGCGTTGAGGTAGGTCTTCGTCGGCGTGTACGCCCCGCTGATCCCCCCGAGGTCCACGCCGGGCGTGGTCTGCAGTGTCAGGGAGCCGACGTGGCTGGACTGGTTGACGATCCGCGGGTGCGCCGAACGGAGCAGCAGGGGCAGCATCGCGTTGGTGACCCTGATGACGCCGAGGACGTTGGTCTCCAGCAGTCGCCGCACGGTCTCCAGGTCGATGGTCGTCGGTTCCTCCGGCCAGCCGCCGGCAACGCCGGCGTTGTTGACCAGTACGTCCAGCCGTCCTGCCCGCTCCTCGATCAGTTGGACTGCGGCGGCCACGCTCCCGGCGTCCGTCACGTCCAAGGGCACGCCGAACGCGTCAGCACCGGCCGCACGCAACGTCGCCACAGCGTCCTTCCGGCGCTGCTCGTCCCGGGCGCCGACACCGACACTCCAGCCCCGCGCACCCAGCCCGGCCGCGATCTCATACCCGATTCCCTTGTTCGCGCCAGTGACCAGCGCGATCGTCTTCTCGCTCATGAAAACGAGCATGCCTGCGCTGCAGCCGGGCACCAACACCACCTCGGTAGTGCAGCGATACCCGAGCGGTATCGATCTCAGCCGTCTGCCGTCTTAGCCTGGGCTCATGGAAATACGCGAGCTGCGGTACTTCGTCGCCGTCGCCGAGGAGTTGCACTTCGGCAAGGCTGCCCAGCGCCTTGGGATAGCCCAGCCGCCACTGTCCCGCGCGATCACCCAGCTCGAGCGGCGGCTCGGAACCGCACTGCTGGAACGCAATAGCCGCAAGGTCACGCTCACCGAGGCCGGAACCGTGCTGCTGGCCGAAGGACGCGAGATCCTCAGCGCAGTGACCGCGGCTGAGCGGCGTACCCAACGGGCCGCCACGGCACACCCCAGCCTCGTCCTCGCCGTCAAATCCGGCACCGGTGGCGAGCTGCTGACGAAACTGCTCGACGCCTACGCCACGGAACCCGGCGCAGCCACCGTCGATCTGCTGCTCTGCGAGGCACACCAGCACCGGCAGCTGCTGCAGGAGGGGCAAGCCGACGTGGCTCTGCTGCACCTGCCCTTCGACTCAGCAGCCGGGCTCGACACCGAAACCCTGTACACCGAAGGACAGGTCGCGATCCTGCCGACCTCACACCCGCTCGCCATCCGCTCCCAGATCCGGATGGCCGACATCACCACACTGCCGGAGCTCCCGATGGCCCGCTGGCCCGGTCCCGGCGGCAGCTACCCGGAAGGACCGGGCGCGGAGATACGGAACCTGACACAGCTCTTCCAGCTGATCGCGCTCGGCCGTACCACCGTGGTCATTCCCGAGTCAGCCAGCACCGACCTGCGCCGGGACCTCGCCGCGGTGCCGGTCCTGGACGCTCCGCCTGTGACAACGGTGATCGCCTGGCCGCCGCACAGCCGCCTTCGTGCAGTTGCTGACCTGGTCCGCGTTGCAACACACCTTTGAACTCGGATGAGCAGGGCGGCCACCCAGGGCGGCGTCGTTCAGCGGATCTGTCCGACTTGATGCTGGTTCAGGTGACGGACACGGCTGCGGAGTTCGCGGGGGCCGGAGGCGAGGCAGGCACGGCCTCGGGGTGATCATGAGGTGTCGAGTCCCTGATCACCACAACGGAAGACCGTGCCTGCCCGCTCATCATCGCCCATCCCCGCCGGCCTGAGCCAACTCGCCGTTGTCCGGCCCGCCGAGCCCGAGGACCACCCGGGTCTGCTGGTCTGCCTCGCAGCGGTGCCGGATCCCCGACGGGCGGAGGGGCGGCGCCATCCCCTCGCCTTCATCCTCGCGCTCGCCGCATGCGCGGTTCTGGCCGGTGCGAAATCCCTCGCCGCGATCACGGAGTGGGCCGCCGACGCATCACCCGCCGTACTCACCGCTCTCGGCGGCCCGGATCGCGAACCGTCCGGTCCCACCCCTCCGGCCGAGGCCACCGTGCGCCGGGTCCTGCAGCGCGTGGACGGCGACGCCCTCGACACGGCAATCGGCACCTGGCTCGCTGCGCGCGACCCCGGCCGCCCGCGACCCGGTCAGGACCGAGCCCGGCAACCACGCCACTCGCTGGCCGTGGACGGCAAGACCGTGCGCGGCGCCCGCCGCACCGACGGCACCCAGGTCCACCTGCTCGCCGCGATGACCGGCACCGGACTTGGGGCGTGGGGAGTGCGGTGATCCGCAGGACGGCCAGGAGTTCGCGGCCGCTGGCCGGGGCGAGTTGAAGGCCGTGTTCGGTTCCGTCGACGGTGCGGGTGGCAGCGTGGGTGACGGCGAGGACGGCGGCGGCGAACAGGCGCGGTGCAGCATGGCGGCGGCCAGCTGAGGCTTGGTGGCGAAGGTGACCTCGTCGGGCACGTGCCGCAGCAGCCTGCGCTCCTCGTCTTCGGCCCAGGCAGCGGGCAGATAGAGCTCGCGGTCGATCAGGGCGTGACCGCGCGGCGAGGCATAGGCGAGATGGACGGCGACCTGGCACAGACCCACCCCGCCAAGAGCGCCGGAGTACTGGTGGGAGGCCCCCACGCAGTCGGTGGAGGACTTCTCGTCACCCGTCTCGTCGACGATCAACACGGCTTCGTTGTCGGCGAGTTCGGCCGCGACCCAGGCGGCGAGACGGTCGCGGGCCAGGTCATGGTTCCAGGCGCCGCGGGAGAGGAAGTGCTGGAGGCGGTGCGGCCCGTCGTGCCCGAGCGCCTCGGCGAGGGTCCAGCAGTTGCGCCGCTCCAGCTCCATCAGCATGCCCTGCGTCATCGCCCGGCCCAGCATCCGCGAGTCCCCGCGCGGGAAGCAGACGGCCACCGCCGCCATCAGCGACCCGAACGCCGCCGTCCAGACCCGCTCGGCTATCGTGGCCTCCACGGCCACCTGGTTCTTGATCGTCTTCACACACGTCAATGATCACGGTGGCCGTTCCCGTGTCCGCGGCCGCCCCCACCCTGACCTGCACGGACGCCTCAACGATCAAGACTTACAGCTGCCGTGTCAGTGGAACATCCGGGCGCCGAGTGGGTGTTGTTGGTCGAAGCCGGGAAGGATCAGGAAGGCCGCACTGGCGGTGGTGGTGGTGAATCGCAGCAGCGCGTCGGAGTCATCCATATGGGTGAGGGTGTTGTTGAAGGTGCGTATGTCGTTCTGGAAGCTGATGAAGAGCAGGCCGGGGGCGGGTTCGTCGGTGTTGTAGGAGCGGCGGAGCATGAGGCCGACGCCGACCACGTTGGGGTTGGCCCGGCGGATGTGGGCGTTTGCCGGGATGAGGTAGCGTCCGTCCGGTGTCTTGGCGCCGAGGTTCGGGTCTGAGGCTATGGTGCCGCCCGAGAGGGGCACGCCGGTGGCTCTGCGTCGGCCGAAGACCGCTTCCTGGTGGGCGACGGAGAGCGCGGCGAATCGCGGCAGGTCGAGCTCCATGCGCCGTAGTACGGCAAGGGTGCCGCCGGCGACGGGAGCAGAACCGGTCAGCCACAGGTGGCGTTGCTGTTCGGCCGTCGTGTGCGGGCCCACGATGCCGTCGATGAAACCGAGCGGGTTGCGTGGCGCCGAAAGGCCCTGACTGACGGGGGTGTTCGGACCGCGGCGCCCGGACTGTCGCCAGCGTACGTGTATCCGGTCACCGGCCTGCGCCAGAAGCGCGGCAGCGACAACCGGTAACAGCAGGGGGTCGCTGGCGCAGATCTGTATCAACAGGTCGCCGCCGCGCGCCTTCGGGGCGATCTGCTCGCGGGAGAAGCGGGGAAGGTCCGTCGCGCCGGGCAGGGAGGGATCGGCCATGCGCACCAGGCGGGGGCCCACCCCGATCGTCACGGTGAGATCGCCTGGGGGCAGCCCCAGCAGCCGGGGATCGGTTCCCGCGGTGAGCGTGCGGATGGCGTTGCCGAGGTCGGCCAGCAGCGGGCCGGCAGCCACGGCGTCGGCGAGGTCGGCCACCACCGCCAGCAGGTTCGGCTGGGCCGGATGCGGGAGTGTGATGCCTGCCTGATGTCGGCCGGTTGGCGCCACCGGGTGCGTCGGCGTGGGGGAAGGAGGCTGGTTTGGCTGAGCTGCATGCGATTCGCACCCGGCGGTGAGCCCGGTGGCCGCCACGGCTCCGGTGGCACCGATGAACGCGCGGCGTGACGGACGGGAATCGGTTCGGCTCACGGCCTGAAGAATGCCATATCCGTTTCGTCGGCGACGAGTAGACCGGACTCCGTGTCAGGGGGACTTCATGCCAGGATGAGGCCATGCTCCGTCCCCATCTTCGCGTGATGCTCGCGTTATTGATCACACTGACATGTGTACTGGCGGGCTGCGGGTTCGGCGATGGCGGATCGAGCCACGGCCGGCGACCGTCCGGTCAGCATGTGACGATCAAAGTGCCAGCTGACGCCCCGACGATCTCGGATGCGGTGTCTCTCGCTCGTTCCGGTGATCTGGTGTTGGTTTCGCCGGGCGTGTACCACGAGTCGGTGAAGATCTCCACGCCTCGCGTCACTCTTCGTGGTGAGACCCGTGACAAGGTCGTCATCGATGGGCGGTTACAGCAGCCGAACGGCATCGTTGTTACCGCGCCCGGGGTGGCCGTGGAGAACCTGACCGTGGAGAACAACACGCAGAACGGGGTTTTGGTCACCGGTTCGGCGAAGGCGGCCGCCGGGCTGTCGGGGCAAAGCGGCGGCTACGACACCGGCGATGAGCCGGTGACCTTCCTGAAGTCGTTCCTGGTCTCGTACGTGACCGCGACCCGCAACGGTCTGTACGGCATCTACGCGTTCTCTGCGCAGAACGGTGTCATCGAGCACTCGTACGCCTCGGGCGGGGCGGACTCGGGGATCTATGTGGGACAGTGCAAGCCCTGTCACGTCGTGGTGCGGGACAACGTCGCCGAACTCAACGCGGTCGGTTACGAAGGCACCAACGCCAGTGGGGACATGTACGTGGTCGGCAACCGCCTGGTCGGCAACCGGGTCGGCCTCACCACCGACTCCGACCACCAGGAGAAGCTGCTTCCGCAGCAGGGTGCCGTCGTAGCGGGCAACCTGATCGCTGCCAACCAGCAGAAGCCGACCCCCGAACAGGCCGACGGTGGGTGGGGCATCGGCATGGGCATTGACGGTGGCAGCAACAACCAATTCATCCGCAACCGAATCGCCGGCAACAGCAACGCCGGGCTGGTGATCACCGCGACGGCCGACATCCCGACGAACGGCAACCGCATCCTGGACAACACCTTCGCCGCCAATGGAGTTGACGTCGGCTGGACGTTTCCCACAGCCACGCGGGGGCGGGGCAACTGCCTGCGCGGCAATGACCTTCGAACGACCGTGCCCGCCCGGCTCGCGACGACCGCGTCCTGCTCGCTTCCGGCCCGGTCGCCCTCGCCGAACGGCAAGTGGGCGGCACCGACGGCACCCGGCGGCATCCCGTTCACCGAGGTGGCGAGGCCCGGCCCGCAGCCGCAGTTCCCGGATGCCACCACCACGGGCGCGACCGCTGTCCCTGCCGTCCCGGCCATGCCAGACGCGGCGAGGATCCCATTGCCGTCGGCGTCCCTGCTCGCCGCGGGCGCGCGGGTGCAGACGTCGTGAGCGTCCTGAGCGGCTGCTACCGGGTGGGGGTGACTCCGGGGGGCGGCTCGACCGGAACGTACTTCTGGGTGTCGAAATCGATGACCACCGGCTGCGGCTCGGATGCCACCTTGACGCGGACCCTGTACATGGTGCCGTCCGGGCTGATCCAGTAGCGCACGTTGCCCGCCGTGCCAGAGCGGTCACGGGAGGACGGCCCGGTCATGACGTCCGCCCGATGCCCGTCCACCTCGTCTCGTCCCCACCAAGCGGCGCCGTTCTGCGGCAGCAGTTCGGCGTTGTCCGGCCGATCGCTGCCGAGACTGAGCGCGATGGCCAGCGAACTGTCCAGGGAACTGCCGGACCGCTGCAGCGGACGGCTGTACCAGCCCGAGCGGGGCGGCGATGCGGGTGCGTACGCCGGGGCGTTCGCCATCGGGTGGACGAACAACGAGGCGGCCGTCCACTTGATCAGCCCGTCGCTGGCTGTGTCGCGCCGGGTGCCGTGCACCACGCCGTAACCGAGCTTGCCTCGGTAGTCGACGGACCCGGTGACGGTCAGCGCACCGGCGGTGCCCGGCACAGTGATCGTCACCGCGCGGCCCTTCGCCTCGTAGTTACGGAACCGCGTGATGGCCAGCCGGTTCGCCTCATCCGAAGTCAGTGCACGCGGACCGCTCGGGCCAGAGCCGCCGCCGACGACCAGGCACGCGGCCACCGCAACAGCCGCTGCGCCGATGACGGCTGCCGCCCAGCGGGGCCGCAGCCATCGGCGCCGACCGGCCGCACGGCCTGGCAGAGCTTGCTGGATTCCCACGCTCCGCACGCGGCTCGACGCTGACACTCTTCTGATTCACCCTCTCGAACACCACACTGCTCGGCTGCCGTGCGGACGCGGCGGCACTCGGCAGTCCGGTGACAGACGACGCGAAGGCCGGCCCTCATGGACCGGCCGAGACGTGATCTGCCTGACCGCGCCATCCGGATCGCGAGCAGGCAGATCACTGTTGTTCGGTTCGTTCAGTGTTTCTGGGCGCGACGCTTCCGGCTCACGAACGCGATGGCCAGGCCCGCACCGACCAGCAGACCGACGAGGGCGATCACCCCTGGCAGCCCGGACATACCGGTGTGCGCCAACGAACCTGAGTCTCCACCGGCCGGGGCCGGGTTGTTGGCAGGCGGCGCGGGCGACGGCGGCACGGACGACGTCCGCGGCGAGGTCGGCGTCGCGGTTGAGGTCGGCGTCGGCGTCGGGGTTGCCTTCGGGATGTACACCCCGGCGTCGATCGTGTGATCGACCCCTCCCGGCTTGTCCGGCGCCGTGACCGGCGCGTAGCCGTTGCACAACTGCCCGGTGGTCGGCGGCGTCACATTCGAGTCATGCGTCCGGTTGCTACCGGCCCGCGGACGCGTGAACCGCAGCTCGCTCGCCGGAGGCTGGCTGGGCACCTTACTCGTGTCCGCGGTGCACACGTCGAACTGCACCGTGTATTTCGCACCCGGCGTGAGCCGGTCAGCGGCGCCAACACCACCGAAGTAGTACTCACCGGCAGCATCGGTCTTGGTCGTGGCGACCTGCTTACCGCCCGAATCCAGCAGGTTGATCGTCGCACCCGGCAGTAGCACTTCCGCCGGGTCCTGGATCCCGTTGTGGTCGCCGTCGAACCACACCAGGTTACCGATCTGAATCGGCGCGTTCGCCGCCGCGTACGCGACGTCGCCGAGCCCGCCGGCCTTGCCGAACCCGTTCTGTTCCTGGCCGACGAACTGGTACGCGTTGGCGTTCGGAGCGTTGCCCGGGCCCTGACCGGTCGTGATGTCGTAGTAACCGGTCCCGCTGGTCTCGATGTTGACGGTCGGGTCGAACTCCGTGCTGACGACCCACTGCTGCTGCGGGATATAGGCCACCGACCCCAGCGCGGTCTCCTGGTGCCCGCCGCCGAAGAAATCGCCGGGGAAGTACTCGACGACACCGTTGTCCTCGCCGTGGTCGTTGGCGGGGGTGGCGTGGTTGGGGCAGTTTCCGGTGCCTTCCCACGCGTAACCACCGGCTGGGTCGGCGCAGGCCATGTTGATGTCACCACCGGACATGCCGAGTTCCGGCGTGTTGTTCCCCGGGCGAGGGTCCAGCCCCTTCGCACTGAGAACGTCCATGAACCGGTCGCGGAAACCCAGGATCATCGAACCGTCACGGGCGAAGGCCATGGAGGCGAGCTCCGGCTGCGGATCGATGAAAGCACCGCCCGCCTTCCGCTGGTCCCACGTGGCCAGGGAGGTGTTCCACGGGTTCCAATGGGTGGCCTGGGCGATGTCGCCGGCGCCGGTGAAGACGGTGCCGCGCTTGTCGGTGAGGGCGTGGGTCAGCACCGTGGTGAACCGCTTGCCGTCGTAGGCGTAGACGACGGCTTCCAAGTCCGCGCGCTGCTGCGTGCTCTCTGCGTTGCACATGCCGCCGACGTAGAGCTTGTTGTCGTGCGTGGCCAGCCCGAACGGACGCCAGTCGGTCGGCGCCGCGCAGCCCGGGTCCGGGATCGGCACCGTTGCCTCGGGCACCGACGCGGTGGCTCCTGTCGCATCAAAGCTCACCAGGCTGCGGGTCAGCAGGTTCACCGCGTACAGCGTGGAGCCGTCCTCCGACAGGGTCAGGCCACCGATGCTTTCCTTGCCCGGCGCGTTGGTGAACCCGGGGTCCTTGTTCATCTGCGCCGCGTCGTGCGGCGTCACCGCGGCGCCCGGCACCTTCGCGAACAGTTTCGCCGCACCCCCGCCGCTGACTGGCACGGTGTAGATCGCATCGGCGCCCTCCGGCCCGTACGGGGCGTACCGCCGGGCGAACGCGCTCTGGAACAACCGGCTCCGGTACTTGTCGTACGCCAACCCGAACGTCGTGCCCACCTGGTCCTGAGTGTCCAGCGTGGCCGGGCACGACACACCTGTAGGACACGTGCCCCGGGTTTTCGTCCCGAACGCCACCAACGCCCGAGTGTCGGTTCCGGTGGCGCCATTCTGGACGGGCACGAAATAGCGCGAGTCCGGCAGCGTGTAGTCGGCCGGATCCCACACTCCCGTCACCACCGAGGCGTCCTTGCCGCCCGACACGTCCACGAACGTGGTGAAGCTGTCGAAGTGGTTCGCCACGGTCGAAGCCGGCGCCGCTTGCAGGTAATCGCTGTACGGCGCCGGGATGCTGACGTCGACCCGGTACCGGCCGCCGCTCAGCACGCTCGACCGCGACACCACGATCTTTCCCGTGGCATCCGTGACGCCGGTGACATGGCTCCCCGCCGGGTCGGAGATCTCCACCTTCATGCCGCGCTGCGGCACATCCATGGTCGCGTTGATCACGCCGGTGCCGAGGAAGTCGCGCAGCACCTCAACCGTCAGCGTGCCGTCGTCGATCGAAGCGGCAGCCGGTCCAGCCGTCGCTCCCGTGGCGCCGCCTGCCATTAGAAGAACAGACAACCCGATGCGCGCCAGCGGCCCCCCGGCCGTCCGGCGCGAGTCTCTGCCGACTCGGTTCACGGCATCACACCCCACACTTCTCTTGTCCTGGAAATAGCGCCCGCTTTTCGCTGCACGTCCACTTCGGGGGTCCTGGGCGAGGACGCCAGCCCCAAACACCACGGAAAAAAACGAAAAGGGCCCGCCGCTGGTTGCGGGCCACTCAGCGATGATCGCATGAAGATATTGTGGTCGATTTGTAAACGTCGTAGGTCAGGAAAAACAAACGTGCGTTCACGGGAGGACGACCCTGGGCTGCGTGTTTCTGCAGCTCAACCACGATGCGTCCCCCACCGCCGACCGTACCGACCGCCATCGCGAGCAGCGCGCGCCGTACTCTATCGGCTGGAGTCTCGCCTTCAGCAGTCGAACCCCCGGCATC
This sequence comes from Streptomyces sp. YIM S03343, assembly GCF_054729195.1. NCBI lineage: Bacteria > Bacillati > Actinomycetota > Actinomycetes > Kitasatosporales > Streptomycetaceae > Streptomyces > Streptomyces sp. YIM S03343. Next base: position 89 of record NZ_JBPUKX010000001.1, on the reverse strand, counting down.
CATTCACGGCAGTTCCCGAGCGTCCAGAGAATGATGACCGGAAAAGGCACGGGAGCGACGTAATGGCCGAAACCCTTGACCTCTCAGCC